>NZ_JACTGR010000001.1 GCF_014489075.1 Sphingomonas sp. JC676
CTGTCGCGTTCGCGTGGCCGTGACGGGATTGGGGTTCTGGCAGTTCAGCCGACTTTCGCCCGACCGGGTCGAGCCACCCGAGAGACGGCTGCACCGCAAACCCGGAAGTGCTATGATCGATGCGCAGCGGCGGATCCTGTAGCTTCGCTACCCGCCGCCGCTGCACCCAATTCCGCGATGTGGATGCGGAACTTGCCGGTGCGATGTAGCGCCGCTCTGCTCAGATCCTGCGTCCCGCTGCTCTGCTTCAGAGCTGCTCTGACGATGGCCTTCGTCCCGCGCACTTCAAGACCAGCCAGGCTTGCGGTCAGGGCGCCCAGGATCAAGGAGGAAACCTGCATGAAGCGACTTTGAGCGGTCACATCATAGTGGACGCGTTCTCTCCATTCCGGCCCGAGCAACTTCTCAGCGACGGCTATATAAGGCACACGGCTCGGCGTGCCGCATTTCCAGGCCAGTATCCCGTTGCCGGCCCGCTGAGGAACGGCTTTGAGGAAATCCGCATACTCTTTGTCAATCAGCGCCAGCCAGGATTGGCCCTTCGCCAGATGCGCAGCATGCGGCACGAACATCATGGAAAAATAAATATCAGGCTGTCGCATGACATAGCGCATCGCCATTCTTGAAAATCGCAATTTGCTCCTGTCGCTGGATCGGTAGGACAGCATGCGGGCGTAGCCGGCCGATCCGGCCAAATTGGCCAGCGCTTCTTCATGGCGAGCCAGATATCTGCTGCGAACAATCGCTATGGAATGCGGTCCAAGCCTGCGCTGGCCGCTCTCGAGGATATGATAGTCGATTTCGGCTTCGCCCGGTGACGTGAAGACGGCCTCTGCAGGGCTGGACTTTGCCGAGTGACCCCAGGCCGCGGCACCTGCCGAAATCAAAGCGCTGAGCGCGGTTCGACGATCGAGAAGCATCGGAATTTCCATTCCAACATGGGCCGGGTCGCAAGGCGCCCGCGCAGCAATCGGCGATCTAACATCTTTTGGGCGCAACCAACAGAACAGCCACCCGGCAGATCGCCTCAAGTTGGAGTTCGATAGAGGCTTATGATAGCGTCAAATGGCGCAAGCGATTGGGGACAGAATGATCCAGCGGTCGGCAGGACGGATTGGCTCAGGAACCCGCTGGGTGTTGCTGTCGCTTCTATTTGGCGCCTGCGCTTTATTCGCGACGGATCGAGTTTCGTCGGGCGCGCCGCAAGATAATCCGTGCCCCGCGCAACTGTCGGGCGCGATTTCCAGGCCTCCGGCTTACGAGTTCCGCTACATGTCTCGCACCTGGCGCGTGGGCAATCAGAACAGGGTAGGCAATTGCGTTCGGAATTCCGGCCGTCGCGGCCTTTTCATCGACTGGCGCAAGGCGAATCTCTCGGGCTTTGTCGCGCCCGGAAAGACGGTGTTTAGCATCCTGCCGAGCGAGCAATCTGCCAGCGTCGCGGAGCTATCGCCGTTCTTCTATGGGGCTCGCCCGACGCGCATCGACGTCGAGACCATGGTGCCCGCGGCGAGACCGGTGCGATCATCCATGGTCCCGGCGATGCTTTGGGACATTTCGCGCGGGTTCCTTCCGGTCGCGGCAACAGCGGACATGTCGCCTTCTGCTGAGCAGCGCAGCGCGATCCAGATCTTCGTGCCAATGAACGCCGCCGCATTGACCCTTGCGGCAAAAACCATGGACCGACGCACGCTCATCAAGGAGATCGAAGATCATCCAGAACGCCTGACCGAACTCGTCATGGCGTTCACGAGCACACAGTCCATATCGGGCAATGGCCAGGTGAATCTGACCTATGACTGCGTCTATCGAACCGCGAACCAGGAAGGGATGGAGGGCGATCCGCCGTTTCGAATGCGTATCGTAGATCCGGGTTTTCACCGGTTGATGTTCGGTACCAGCGACACGGTCGGGGTCGGTAATTGGGAGATTACCAATCCGGAATTCGAAGCGAAAATAGAAATTCCGGTCGGGCGCGCAATACGCCTGGTGGCTACTCGGATCGATATATTCCTTGGGGACGGAACAACCAGGATCGGATCCATCCCGATCAATTACCTACAGCCGGAATAAATCATGGATCAACACGACGGAAGCAAAAGTGGCCCATTTGCCAAATGGCAGATATTCGGGCTTCCCGCCTTCGCTTCCGCGCTTGCGCCATGGTACGGCAAGCTTATCGACGCGTCGCTTATCCCTGAATGGTATACGCCATCTTTGAACATCGTTGCGTCGGTATTGGGACCACTGGTTTGTTTTATCTTGTGGTTGACGTGCGCAAATTCCAGCAGACATAGAGTTATCGGGACTGCATTTTTATCGCTGGCGACATTCGTCCTGTCGATCGCGGCCTGCCTCGTTTTGACATTTACGGTCGATATCTTCTGGTATCCCGATGAGAGGTCTGAGATGATCCTTCGACTATTATGGCCGTTGGCTTATCTTATGATCTTTGTTGCGTTCTCATCCACGGTGGTAAGCGGCTTGTTGTTGATGGGCTCTCCGGACGTCGGCAGATCTCGGCGCTAGTCGAGGTCGGACGCCAGCCGTTTCCCGGCGACTGTCTGACCGTTGCCGTCTCAAAGTCCAATGTTCGCTAGTGGATCGTAAGCGGACGTTCCCGTAAGTCCGCCCCGGAACGGCAGGTATCAGGCCTTCGGCTCCCATAAGCTGCCGGTCTGCAAACCACCCACTTCCGGTCATTTGCGGCGTATAAATCGATCAAAGCCGCGGTTACATTCCTAATTATTTTGCGGCGATAAGGTCGTATATTCTCGCCGTTCCGGATGTATTTTCATCGCTCGCAAGTGCAATCGCTCTGCCCGAATTGGAAAGGTATGCGACTCTGCAAAGAGTAGCCTGAGATTGAGATATGCACAGCTTTCCACCCGATACTTTCCATTTGCCGTAGGTTGTCGTTGGTACAATCTCCATATCGGTCCTTATTGTGGTACCATCACGCCTAAATATTATAACGAAGTTTGTTTCGTGGAATGGAGCGTCGCTTTTCGGTCTCACAGCTACGAGAGGTAGGAGGTTTTTTAGTTCGGCATCGCCTGCAGGGTGAAAGTCGGACCTTAAAAGGACGGAAACCGATACATCGTTCTGATGCGGTGTTGCCTGATTTTTCGGCTTGTCCTGGTGATGCGCAACCGCGCTGTTGGCAGTTCCGAACACGGGCAAACCCAGTGCCGCCGGTAAAATCGCAAATTCCCTGAGGAAAAACATCTAAAGTTCCCTCGACTGCGTAGTATCTCGATAATTTCAGACACGATATCAACCGGACAGACCGCTTCAAGATGAAGATGGCCTTCACTATTTTTACCCTGACAACCGATCTTTTGTGTTAGGCTCGCCAACGCGCTTGCTCGCGAGAGTGCTACCGTGGCACTGATCGCCCATCTCAAGCTGCAGATCGAGAAGCTGAAGTGTGAGCAGTATCGCGCCAATGACCGCTTTTAGACTTCCCCGCGACGGCACTGAACGACCGCAAGTGGGGCGTTTGCAACCACGCAGGCCCGTTTTGCGCTCACGGCCGCTTGCGCCCACGTCCTGCCGTTGAGGGTCTAGCCGAGCCTTCCCACTTGCGGACAATAGGGTTCCCTGCCAGCCTTGGTTTATGGGTGAAGTGATCAAGCCAAAGCTGGCAGAGAGATCCGGAATGGCAGGGGCCACTATCCGTGAGCGTCTCGCGGTTGCTTTGATCATGTCACCGACCATTCTACTCTGCATCCCGATATGGGGAGCGCTCAATCAGCCCTCCTTGTTGATCAAGCACTGGGATTTTTACCTGCTGTTTTTAGGAATTCCCTACGCTGTAGCGCTCGCGCTCTGGTTGGGAGCCCGGCGTTCTCGCCGATCAGCCTAGGCCGGTATTTGCAATCTCGCCGCCAAGCTTTCTTCTCGATGGATGTCCGCTTCGAGGTTATGCCTGCCAAAAGCAGACGATCGGCAAACCACCATTCTTAGACATTCGCGGGCGATCGTCGGCTTGGCCGCCTCTGAACGGCGAGAAGTGGTAGTTAGCGGACATTGGGGCACTTGGAGCTGATCATGTGCGCAACAACCGGATCGATGATGACCGCTTTCATCTTCGCGTGCGTCGGCAACGAGCACAGCAGGGTGCGGCTGATCTCGTCACCGATCACGCCACTGTCGGAACGGTAGGCAGGGTCGCTGCCGCGATAGTGATCGTCGAGAATCAACACGGCGTTGTCTGCGCCACTCCGTTCCGCGACGAAGGCATTGGACTTCCAGCGGTTATTTTGCGGGACGATCGTGCCGATTGGCAGGTTTTCCTGCCCACGAAGCGGCTGAAGTACGTCTGCGTTGAAACCCTTGTCGTGCGCATTCTTCTGGAAGCTGGAATAGAATTGAACCGCACAAGCCAACAACGCGCCGATCAATGGCCAGGGTAAAACCTTGAAAGCCGTTCGATACATCGCACTAGCTAGCCGCCTGCGAGGAATGTCCGCAACTGGGGCGGAAGCTGCCGTTGCCCTGATCAATGAACATGGGGTAATCGCGGGAGCGCACTACCTTGACCATCGATGGCATGGAGGACGGTGGCTGTTCCCCGGTAGATGAAGGTGCGGGCTCACGACTGGCAGCCGGGCCCATACATCGGACGGAGAACGAACCCTTGCGGTTTCGCCATACCCCTTCAGCAGGGCCGGGCCCCGCAACGCCCCTGAAGCGGTGAGGGGCTGAGGACGCACACTGCCGCCTGTCGGCGGACAGGGTGCAGCGCCTGGTTGCGGCCCCTCGGCATTCCGGCGACTCGATCGGGCGGCGCGCCCGGTTTCGGCGCGGACGACATCTGCCTCCCGTCGCTCGAAGCCCGGTTCGACACCGCTGATCCGATCGCTCTGCCGGGTGCCTGCCCTTGTGGACGGCGGCGTTGCCGCCGCGGCTTCGATGTGGTCGCCGCGGGCGCGGCGGCGTTGTTCGTGGCCGCTCCCGGAACCGGGATGGTCGGCGCTCCCGTCTAGGCCCGCCGCGGGCGGCGGCAACCGGCGCTTCGCGCCGGTCCTCCACTCGCGTTCCGGCCTTTCAGGTGCCTCCACCCGCTCGATGCGGGCCTCTCTGGTCGCTCTCGCCGCCCACCCCGATTCCGGGGTGCGGTGTGGTTTTAGGATCAGGAGAAGAAGGATGGCGGTTCAGGCCAGGCGGAGCCGTGCCCGGGACAGGCTGGGGTCAAGGGCGAGCGGGGGAGACGGGGCTGCGGGGCCCGGCGAGGGCCGGGCGTCGGGGCCGATGCGCGGGAGTCTCTATGAGGAGGTCACCGCACGGATCATTGCCGAGTTGGAGGCCGGGCGTTTCCCATGGGTACAGCCGTGGAGCAAGGTTGCCACGCGGCCTTGCCTGCCGCGTAACGCGGCATCCGGGCGACCCTATTCGGGGATCAATGTCCTCATCCTGTGGGGCGAGGCGATCGCGCGCGGCTATTCCGGGCAGGGCTGGCTGACCTTCCGGCAGGCACTCAGCTGCGGGGGCGGGGTGCGCAAGGGCGAGCGCGGGGTGACCATCTGCTATGCCGACCGGTTCACCCCCGAAAAGGAGCGCGAGCGAGCCGAGGCCGAGGGCAGCGCGCCGGGCTCGGTCTCCTTTCTCAAGCGCTTCACCGTCTTCAATACCGACCAGATCGACTGGGGCGACAATTCACCTCCCGCCTTCGCGGTCGAGCCGCCGCCTTTGCCCGAGCGCGAGATCGTGCCCATCGGCGAAGCGTTGATTGCCGCGACCGGTGCGGACTTCCGGATCGGGGGCTCGCAAGCCTATTATTCGCCCGCATTCGATTATGTGCAGGTGCCACCGCAACCGGCCTTCACCCATCAGGTCGACTATTACCGCACCGCCACGCACGAGCTGGGCCATTGGACCGGGAACGCCAAGCGCCTCGGCCGCGACCAGAGCGGTGCCTTCGGATCGGCGGCCTATGCGCGGGAAGAGCTCGTCGCCGAACTGAGCGCGGCCTTTGTCTGCGCGACCCTCGGGATCGAACCCAGCGTGCGCCATGCCGACTATCTGGCATCGTGGCTGGCGGTCCTGCGCGCCGATGATCGCGCGATCTTCAAGGCGGCGAGCCTCGCCGCCAGGTCCGCCGACTATCTGCTCGGCTTCCTTGCCGAGCCTGCCGCCGTTGCCATCCGGGCCTCCAGCCTTGCGGAGATGGCGGCATGACGCTCCTTCCCGATGCGCTGCGGGCAGCGCTGCTCACCAATGGCGCCGAGCCGCCCGACGACCCGGCGCCGTTGCTCAAGCTGTTCAATCCGCTGGGCCCGGCGACATGGCTTGCCACCGCACTCGGCAGCGATGGCGATACGCTGTTCGAGGCAGCCAGCACCGATGTGCCGGGAATGCGGAGCGATGGCGGGGGAGACGCAGAAGCGCCTCAGGTTGAAAGCCAGATCGAGACGGTTGCCGAGCGGCTTGCCGCCTAGAGCCGGGCAGGGCGATGACTTCGGTCGCTGCTCTGCCAGGGCCGATCACGGCACAAAAAATGGCCCGGCAGGCGAACCTGCCGGGCCACTAAAGTGAAAGAGTTCCCCCCGTTAAAAAAGGAACCCCTCGGGTCGCCCGGTTCCCCTAGCCGAAGGCGCGCCTAGGGGATTGTACGTATGCGACATGGAGAAAATTTTTTGCCCCGCGGGTTTCCGACCGCGTTCGGCGATCAGCCGCGCTTCCCGCGCAGCGTGTTCACAAGCGCGATCGCGGCGATGCCGAGGAACGCAGCGCTGGTCCAGGGCCGCGCCTTGGCGAAGCTCTTCGCCTTCTCGGTCAGCGGAGCGTCGCCTGAGAAATGGGTGCGGAACGCGTCGGTCAGCGCGGTCTTCTTGGTCGGTGTTTCGGTCGCGCCAGCATCGCTCATCGAAATTCTCCGTCCGGCCGCGGAACTGCGCCCGTTCAAACCGTCCAACGCATATGCGGCGCCACGGTGCCGCTCATGGGCTGAATCACGAATCCGCGCGATCGGGTAGTCGTGATGCGACCCAACGCCTGATGACTCCTCGTCACCGCTTGCGCCGCAGGGCCCATATCAGGCTGGCCAGGCTCGATACGAGCGCAGCCAGTCCCAGAAGCATCGCTTCGTTTAGAATGATCATGACAGACTCCGTCCTCTGGAGTCGGCTCATGTTCACTTTATGTTCCTACATTTCAAGCGCGGATTGCGCTGCGGGCGCATGACCGAGGATTCGCCTGGGTAGCTGGACATCGGCTCGATCTGGGAATTGCAACAGCTTACGCTGGAGGGACCAATACAATCTGAATCGCTGGCGCCGTGATCTGACGCGAATTCCCCGCGCCACGCCGTTCGAACCACGCGTTTGCCGACCTGCTGCAGGGCCCGCCGTGCCTCTCGATTGGGCTGTCTGGCAAAGCGGTCCGGGCCCGGCTGCGCCGTGCCCCGGCCTGATGCCCACAACGGCTTCACCGACTTTCTTCCCCGCCGCTGAAGCGGCTTCCTCGCGAGGCAAGAAACCCGGCTTTCGCCGTCCTCCGCTTTGCTTCGGCCCTTCGGGTGCAGACCGGCCGCCGCCTCGCCTGGTCGACGCCATCGAGGCCGCAACGGGCGGCTTCGACAGCAAGACAGGAGACTATCATGGCACAGATCGGCACCTTTACCCGCGACGAAAACGGCAATTTCGCGGGCACCATCAAGACGCTTTCGCTGAACGTGAAGGCAAGCATCCGACCCTCGACCAAGGATCACGAACGCGCTCCCGACTATCGGGTCCATGTCGGCCAGGTCGAGATCGGCGCGGCCTGGCAGAAGACCTCCAAGGAGGACCGCGACTATCTCTCGGTCAAGGTCGACGACCCCAGCCTGCCGGCTCCGATCTACGCGACCTTGGTCGCGGGCGAGGGCAGCGAATTCAATCTGATCTGGTCCCGCTGAAACCGTCACGGCCCCGCCCGGAAACACCGCGGCGGGGCTTTTTCCCGGTTCTTCAAGCCGGGTCTCGGGCCCTCGACACGGCCCGGAATGCGCCTCCGCCGGCGAGGTTTTGGACCCGGAACGGCATGGAGAAACGCTCGATCCGGCGCCGCTCGCGAGGAGGATCGAATATCGAGGGGGCCGAATTTCGAGCCTCCGAACGCTTCCGGTGATCGCCCAAACGCCGCCCGGGACGATGAGCCTGGCTTCATCGCGGGCATGAAAACGGGGGCTGCAAACATGGAAGATGAACATCTGCGCGCCATCCAGGCGAGGAAGGGGAGCCCCTTCCTGACCGACGCCCAGACGGCGCTCTACCTCGGGTTGACCCGGCAAACCCTGCAGAGAATGCGCACGCGGGGCGACGGCCCTCGCTTCCGGAAGCATGGCCGGTTCGTGCGCTACCATATCGAGGATCTCGATAGCTGGTCGATGTCCGTCGCCAGCGAGAAGACCCGCAAATGAGCGACGATCGGGACACGCCGCCGTTCCGGCTTCGCGCGGAACTTCGCGCCCGCCGCGCCCGCCGCAAGGTCGGGATCCGGCTCGCCCTTGGCCTTGCCGGTATCGCCGCGCTCGGCGCGACGATCGTGGCGCCGCCGCTGCCGCGCTTGCTCTGGAACGCGTCGGCAAGTGCGCCGATCGGCCTCTATGCGATCCATCCCGCCGCGCCGCTCGTGCGCGGCGACGGCGTTGCGGTGCGCACGCCGCTTGCCGTCCGAGCGCTCGCCGCCGAGCGCCGCTATGTCCCTGCGAACGTCCCGCTGTTGAAGCGGGTGGCGGCGGTGGCGGGCGACTTCGTCTGCGCGAAGGGACCCGAAATCCGCATCAACGCGCGGGTCGCCGCGCTGCGGCTGCCGCGCGACGCGGCGGGCCGGCCGATGCCTTGGTGGAACGGGTGCAGGGTCCTCCGCCCAGGAGAATATTTTCTGCTGATGCCCGCGCCGGCGTCGTTCGATGGCCGCTATTTCGGGCCGGTCCGGGCGTCCGCCATCATCGGCAAGGCGATGCCCCTATGGGTCCGCTGATCGCTCTGCTGGCCCTTGCGCCAGGGGCAAGCGCCGCGGCGCAAGCCGCCGATTTCGCCAGCCCCTGGGAGGCGATGGTGATCGAGGCGTCCCAGCGTTTCGGCGTACCGGAGGCCTGGATCTACCGCGTCATACAGGCCGAAAGCGGTGGCAGGACCATGGTTCGGGGACGGCCGATCACGAGCCCCAAAGGGGCCATGGGCCTGATGCAGCTGATGCCCGCCACCTATGCCGACATGGCCTCACGCCACGGCCTCGGCGGCGATCCCTATTTGCCCCGCGACAACATCCTGGCGGGCACCGCTTACCTTCGGCTCATGTACGATCGGTTCGGGTTTCCGGGGATGTTCGCGGCATATAATTGCGGTCCCGAGCGCTACGAGGCCTATCTGCAGGGCCGCCAGGGGCTGCCTGCGGAGACGCGATCCTATCTGGCTAGGATCACCTCGCGAAGATTGCCGCGGGCTCCGGAAGCTCCCTCTCAGATGGCCGGCGAGCCGCCCGCGCCGCCTCGGGTCACGGTGTTTTTTGCGCGCTCCGGCCAGTCGGACGGCGCGGACGCGGCAACGGACAAGGAGCAAGGATCGGGCATTTTCGTGCCGCTGCATGCCCGGGATTCCGACCCGAAATGAGGCGGGTTTGGCGGTTGATCCGTGTCCGGCCGGGCCAGCGCTTGGCGTCCCGGTCGCGGCATGCGCAGAGCTTGGGCGATCGGCAGACCGTGGCATGGGGAGCCCAGGTTTTCGCGAGCCGGAAGGGCAAGAGACGGGAGGAGAGCGAAAGCAAGATAAAGCAATGGCACCATGCCGCCCCGATGGTGGCGGCAAGTGCTTGTCTGCACATCGATTTTGGAAAAGCTGGGATGGCGCCATGCCGGATGGCGGTGGCGCCATCCCCCTTGGAAGTCGCGGAAATCCGTCCTTTCCATGGCGTCATGGGCCGCGGGACGCCGGGGCCTTCCCTGTTCGGCTCTGTCCTCGGAGCGCGCAGCCGGTGACCGACGACGACGAATTCGAGCCCCGTCTGGGCAGGATGCGGGCCAAGGGCTCGAAGCGCGGCCGGAAATATCTGCACCAGGTCCTTCAGGCTGCCGCGCTGGCGGCGACCGGCAAGGGTGCGCGCCGGGCCTTTTACGGCAGCCGGATCGGACGCGGGGCGGGGGCGGGCCGCGTGCTCGCCAGTCGCGACGCGCTGGGCCGCTTCCGCCAGCGCCGGGTGATCATCAAGTCCCGCGTGGTGCGCCTGGCGGGAAGGGGCATGCAGAATGCCCGCGCCCATCTGCGCTACATCCAGCGGGACGGAGTCACGCGCGAAGGTGAGCCCGGCAGGCTCTACGGCGCCGAGCGCGATGCCGAGGACGGCAAGGCGTTCCTCGATCGCGCGACCGACGACCGCCACCAGTTCCGGTTCATCGTCTCCGCCGAGGACGGCGCGGAATATGTGGATCTGAAGCCGCTGACCCGCCAGCTGATGGCGCAGATGGAGGAGGATCTCGGCACCCGCCTCGACTGGGTGGCGGTGGACCATTTCAACACCGGCCATCCGCACACCCACATCATGCTGCGCGGGTGCGACGATCGCGGCCAGGATCTGATCCTTGCGCGCGAGTATCTGTCGACCGGTATGCGGGAGCGCGCCGCCGAGATCGTCGATCTTGATCTCGGCCCCAGGACCGATCGCGAAATCCAGCGGCGGCTGCTGCGCGAAGTCGACCAGGAACGCTGGACAAGCCTCGACCGCCAACTGGTGGTATCGATCGACGAGCGCGGCTGGGTAAGTCCGGCACGAAACGCGCCGGTCCTGCAGGCGGCGCTGACCGGTCGGCTTGCAAAGCTCGAACGCATGGGACTGGCGGAGCAGGTTGCACCCGGGCGCTGGCGGCTCGATCGCCATGTCGAGGCCGTGCTGCGCGCGATGGGCGAGCGCGGCGACATCATCAAGACGATGCACCGGGAGCTGGCCCAGCGTTCGGCCGGGTTGGTTGCCCCCGACGAAGATCTGTCGATCTTCATGCCGGTGGCGGCGCCGCAGCCCCTCGTCGGCCGCCTGGTCGCGCGCGGCCTCTCCGACGAACTGCGCGACCATCACTATGTCATGCTCGACGCGACCGACGGGCGCACCCACTATGTCGATCTCGGCCGAGGGGACACGCTGGAGCCGCTTCCGGACGGTGCGATCGTCCGTGTCGAACGACGCGCGGCACAGGTTCGCGCCGCCGACCGCGTTGTCGCCGAGGTCGCTGCCGCCCATGGCGGCCGCTACAGCATCGACCTCCACTTGCGCCACGATGCTTCCGCGACCCAGGCCTTTGCCGAAACGCATGTCCGGCGGCTGGAAGCGATGCGCCGCCTGACAGGCAGCGTCGATCGCGACCCGGACGGGAGCTGGCGCATCGCCCCCGACCATCTCGAGCGCGCCGAGGCGTTCGAGCAGCGTCAGCTGCGCGATCGGCCGGTCACCGTCGAGATCCTGTCCCGGCTGCCGCTCGAGCAGCAGGTCGGGACCGATGGCGCGACCTGGCTGGACCGGCAGCTGACCGCGGCCGATCCGGTGCCGCTCGGCGACGCGGGGTTCGGAGCGGCGGCGCGCGATGCGCAGCGCCAGCGCATCCGCTGGTTGATGGCCCGAGGATTGGCTGAGCAGGGCGATGGAGCGCCGGTTTTCCGGGCCAACCTCGTCGAGGTCCTGCGCCGCCGCGAATTGTTACGTGTCGCCGGGCAGCTTTCAGGTGAGCTCGGATTGTGCTTCGTCGAGGCGAAGCCGGGCGACCCTGTCGAAGGTGTCCTGCGGCGGCATGTCGATCTCGCGAGCGGCCGCTGCGGCGTGGTCGAGAAGAGCAAGGAATTCACCCTGGTGCCGTGGCGTCCGGTGCTGGAGCGTCAGCTCGGCAAACCGGTCGCCGGCGTGATGCGCGAGCACGGCATCTCCTGGACCATCGGGCGCGGGCGCGGACAGTCGATCTCGTGACTTGGCAATGTTCCTGGTTTGTGCCAGTTTTCCGGCATGGACCGACTCATGCCCGAACCGCCCTTCGATGCGATCTCCACGGCGATCCTCGCCGCGCCCGGCTGGGCGCGTGTCGGCATCACCATGCCGGACAGCCGGATGCGCGAGCAGGCGGCGGAGGCGTTGGCGCGCGCGATCGTCGATGGGCTTAGGCATATCCCGGACACAATGACTGAGGATCAGCTGGCACTGCCGATCTGAATCCATTTGGGGTTGCATCGGCGTGCGAACACGCGAACCTAGGCCTATGAAAACCGACCTCGACCATCTTCCCGAACGCAAGCGGCGTGAGCTGGAGCAGGTCGTGAAGATCCTGTTCGAGGAATTCGAGGACGCGCTCGCTGGCCGCAATGCGCCGCATCGCAAGGCTGGGCGCATCCTCAAGATAATTCTGTTCGGATCCCATGCGCGGGGCGACTGGGTCGAGGACCCGGTCGGCGGTTATTTCTCGGATTATGACCTGCTGGTCGTCGTGAACCATGACGAGCTGGCGGACGTCGCGGAATATTGGACCGCGGCCGAGGACCACCTCGTCCGCGATTATGTCGTGACGAAACGGCTCAAGACCCAGGTCGGCTTCATCGTCCACAGCCTGACCGACGTGAACCGGCAGCTGAAGCACGGCCGGTACTTCTTCACCGACATCGTGCGCGACGGGATCGCGCTGTACGAGGCGCCGGACCATCCGTTCGCGCATCCCGAGCCGCTCTCCGAGGAAACTGCGCTGGCGGAAGCGCGAGGGTATTTCGAAGAGTGGTTTCCGAGCGGAAAAGCCTTTCTTCGAAGCGCGGAATTCATGAAAGGAGAAGGGCGCCCGAAGGAGGCGGCATTTCTCCTCCATCAATCGGCAGAGCGCCTCTATCATTGCTTGCTGCTCGTTCGAACGCTGTACAGCCCGAAGTCGCACAAGCTGAATTTCCTCCGCGATCTATGTGAAGAGCTGGAACCACGCCTCATCGTTGCATGGCCGCGCGACACCAAGTTCACCCAGCGATGCTTCGAGCTGCTCCGCCGCGCCTATGTCGATGCGCGCTACTCCCCCCACTACAAGATCACGGCAGAAGAGCTTGGGTGGCTCATCGAGCGGGTGACGGTTCTACAAGATCTCATTCGAGCTGCCTGCGACGAATGCATTGCGGACGACGACCGGCAGTAACAGATCTGAGCGTGACCAAGTTCGCGGTGGGCCTACCTATCAATCGCAATGTTTGTCGAACTGTTAGGAGTCCGAACTTGGCCAGGAAGCGATGGCGACTTTTCGCCCCAATCTAAGACATTCGACGCAGTGCCCGCGCAACCCAAAGCGGTCGGTCGTTTAAACAGGACAAGCCGGACCGCGCTCTGAAGTTAGCTTGTAGCAATAATCCAATGAGCTCGGCAGAAAGGGGGCAAGGCGATGAAGGATTGGGAGCGTGCATTCCATGAGCGATTTGAGATCAGCATCAGTCCACGTCATCCGCTGACGACGAAAATCCTTGATGCCCACGCTACGATCGAGGGCGAGCTTGATGCGTTTGCTCAAGCAGCGCTGCCGCGGGCAGATCGACTTCGTGGTATGGGCTTTGTGCAGAAAGCAAGCTTGTTCGCAGCTAGTCTGGTTCTAGTCGACGCTATTGTTGATCCGCTCGTGAAGGCACTTTCTCGGGTCAATGAGTTGCGAAACTCGGTGGCGCATAACGCGCCCGAGCACGAGATCGAGCAAAAGCTTTCGGTCTTCATGAGCGGTCTGCCGCCTTCGGCGGAAGCAAGCCGCGACTTTGATAGCTCGGTGGCCTTCCTCTTGGGTACGATCGTCGTCGCGGCAAACGAACATCTGAGAAGGTCAGCTTAGCGCCCAAAGTCGGTCGTTCATTACCTTGATCGCAGCAGCGGGAGCGGTCATTCGCTAACCCTCGTCTCCCTCGTCTCCCTCGTCTCCCTCGTCTCCCTCGTCTCCCTCGTCTCCCTCGTCTCCCTCGTCTCCCTCGTCTCCCTCGTCTGCGAGTGCGCGATCATCTCCGTGCGCGCCGGATGCGTGAACGCGTCCATTTTCCGGCTAGCGGAACCGGCGGGATCGCAGTGAATCGGGTTCTCGCGGGACCTATGGGCTGAGCGGGGAATGGCGCTCGGTGCTGTTGGTCGCACGGCTGGTCGCGGCGGCCGGAGCGGACGTTCCCCGCATGTCGATCCAGAGATGATGCAGCGCAATCGGCACGCCGCTAGCCCGCGCGTTTTTCGACCGATGCCGGACTATGCGCAGCGTGGCGTCGCCGGCAATGCGCCGCAGACCGTCTCGGTGCGACCAGCCGCCGATCCCTGCCTTGGTAAGCACGAGTATCCACCTGTTGATGCGCACCAGCCACTCCTCGAGCTTTCCGGTCTGGACGTAGCCAATCATGACGCCGACGCTGTGCGCCGATCCGTGGGCGCCGCTCTTGAAGCGCTGCATGCCACCGGTGGTCCGCTTCTGCGTGTGCAGGTATTCCCGCCGCTCGCGATCCTTGGCCACGGGTGTCGGGAGACGCTTGCATTCGATTGGTAGGATGGGGTCGTAGAGCGAGTGTCGGCGGCCATCGATCCATATCACGCACCCGCACGGACCGGGGACCAGATCTAGCGTGCGCCCCCCGGCGACGGGGTCGGGCACCTCTCCCTGGAACACGATCATGTCGAACCCGGCCGTCCGGGTCGCGCTGTTGAGGAACTGGCAGAGCTGGGCCGTGAGCCGCGTCTCTGCGGTGGCCGGCGGCCGGCCGTAATCGTCGCGCCAGCTGGCGAGCTGGCCGTATATAAAATCTATGACCGCCTCGAGCCAGGCCGACGGACGGTGGAGGGTCGGCGACAGGCTGCCAACCGGTCCGGCGGTCGTTTCGTCGGCGAGCACTAGAAGCCCTGCTCGCGAAGATCGGCCAAGACGTCGTCCGCGTCCCTGAGCGCCACCGAGGGCAGCCAGTAGCGCAGGCGGTCCGGCTTCAGCAGGAACACGAAGGATGTGTCGTAGACCCTCGCCACGCGGGTCATGGTGAGCGACGATCCTCGCGAGGCATAGAGGAGCGCGTCGAGACGGCCTGTGAGCTGCTCTGTCTGCGACCAGTCCAGTTCGGCGTCCCCAAACGCGAACGCCTGGATGACCGTGCCGCCGAGGTCGAGGAAGCCCGATGGTCGGAGCGGATTCTTCGGATAGAGGGCGTTGACCTGTTGCGCGAAGGCGGCGGCGAACTGCTCGATGCCGTCCGCCGCCCTCCGGCGCGCGAGCGGCGAGGAGTTCCCGAGGCGGACGTAGTCGAGATAGTAGTCGACGATGTCGTGCGCGATGCGGAACTCGTTTTCGCTGAGGTCGAGGCCGACCGCATTCGGATCGAAGGGTAGGTCGTAGACGTCGCGGGCGGATAGCGAGGTCGCCTTTTGCGATAGCATCTTTACGCTGATGGCGGCGACGTAGGCCCGCAGGCCGATGGCCTGCGACCTCAGCCATTTCGCTACCGGCTCCAGTTCCTCCGCGCGACGGGCGGGAAAGCCGACGATCTGCGTCCGGTAGGTGAGGTAGCTCTCCGTCCACAGCACGCTGGGTAGGTCGGCATGCTCGCGCACAAGCAGCATAGGCGGCGTGAAGCGCGAGGGGCTGCGCGGCCGCTCAATGGGCTTGTCGTCGACCGTGCCGATGCGCGAGCGGTCGACGCCGTCCAGCGTCAGGGCCTCCGACGGCAGGACCCGCTGTCCACGGAGGTGTTCGGCCTCGGTCGCCCGCTCGAGTGCGCCTTCGATGAACCCTTCTCCGTAGTCCCAACCCATCGCCTCGGCGTAGGCGGCGAGCGACGGCATCTCCCGCAGCCGCTTGACGAACGCGTAGGTACGCGCGCCGCCGAGCAGGTTCGACCGCCACAGGTCCGGGCTGTGGTCGGTCGCAGCCGCGATCCTGGGAATGCGGTGGAGGTCGTAGCTGTCGATGTCGAAGCGCTGGCTGGCGTTCGCGCGCGCGGTCCTGCGGAAGACGGCGTGCAGGATGTTTCCTTCGGGGGACGGCGGCTCGGCGACCGCGATGACGGTCACGACCTTCGTGTCCTTGGAGAAGAGCCCGCGAACGGACACGAAGTCGAGCACCTCGCGCACGTTCCAGCTGGCCAAGAACAGTCTGCGAAAGTCGGGTTTCTCGTTGTAGAGCAGGTTGTATTGCTGGAGCATGCCAAGGATGCCGCCGGGCCGGAGCAGCTTCATGGACTCGTGCAGGAAGAGGTAGGCGACCTGAAGGTCGGGGAGCCTGCCGTGTCCTCGACGTATCGCGCGTAGGCGGTCTTGGCTCCCTTCGTCTTGAGTCCCGACTTGAAGGGCGGATTGCCGACGAGCACCGCCACGTCCTCCGAGAGGAGCCCCTCGTGTTTCGCGGTGAAGAAGCAGGAGTGGGTGAGGCTCGAACCGAGCAACTTCGGGAACAACTCCGGCGTGGCCCGGATCTCCTCGGGCGTTAGGCTATCGCACATCGCTAGGCAGAGGCTGAACGTCGCGAGTTCGATCGCGCCCGGGTCATTGTCGACGCCGTGCACCCGGCTGAGGATGTCGCGCAACGTCTCGACGCTAGGTCGCGCCCAGCCGTTGCGGGCGCGCCAGCGCATAACGATTCGCTTGAAGGTCTCGACCAGGAAGATACCCGATCCGCAGGCCGGGTCGAGGGCGACGTCGCCATCATCCAGGATGCGGTCGATCCGCGCATCGTCGAGCACCTCGTCGAGGATGAGGCGCACGAGCGCCGGCGGCGTGTAGACGCTGTCGGTGGGATCCGACACGAACAGCTCGTAGATGTTGCTAATGACCTCGACCGGAAGGTCCTGGAACGAGTAGAGCGCCCATAGGCTCATCTGGCCGGACCGCTCCTCACGCGCCTCCACCAGACGGCTGAACTCGGCGAGCTCCGTCGTCGTGCCGATCGTCGCCAGTTCCTGCTCGTCGAGCGAAAAGACGTCGCCGTTGAACAGGATCTTTAGAGCGTCGAGCATTTTCAGCAGGGCCGGACCGTCGGCGAGGACGGCCGCGAACGTCTTGGCTCCCTCGAGGAAGCTCGGGAAGAAGTTGTCCGGCAGGGCGTCGCGCTGATCGAGATAGGCGACCAAGAGCGACAGGATCAGGAGGCGGCGCTGGAGCCCATGTTCGAGCGCACTGTCGGCGAGAAGCTTCGCCCGGAGGTTCCTGACGGCAGCGACGAGCCGGCGGGGCGCGGAGTCGTCGGACGAGAGCAGCTCATCAGCGATAGCGGGATCGTCCCAGAGCGTTCCGGTTCTGAGCCGTCGGGCGTCCCACCAGGCCTCCGCGTTGGCGACGTCGGCACCGACACGGAGGATGTCGAACGGTCTACAGACGAGACGGCCCTTCTCGGCAAAGTCGGGTCGGTGCGCGCATCGGAAGAGCTGAACGGCGCCCGCAACGTGGCGGTAGACGAGGGGCACGCCTCCCCAGCTCCAGAGACGCTGATGGATCTCGGCGAACCGCTCGTCAGAGCCATCTGCGTCCTTCGCGACGAAGACGAAGGCCTGGGGCGCACCGTTGCCGCCGTCGGTGCCAGCCTCGAAGAACACCGCGTGGGCGCCGTAGCCGGCCGCTTTCTCGAGCGCAGACACTTCGTGCGGCGGGCGGTCGGTCGGATCGTAACCCTCGACCTGGACCAGCCCCTCGGGACGCACGTCGCCGGCGGGATACTGGGTCAGCCAGCCTGCATCGACCGGCGTAGACGCGGCCCGTTCCGCGCCCTTGCGAAGCTTGCCGGTCACTTGCGGTCCGCCTTGCGGCTGAGTTCGAAGCCCTCTTTGAGGAGGTCGAGCATAGTCATGCCGCGTTGCGCGGCATAGACCTTGTAGGAGCGCTTGAAGGCGTCGGGTACCTTGAAGTTGAGCGTCTGCAGCTCTGTCGCGTGGGGTTCGCCGACTTCCTTCTTTGGCATCTAGCGGTCCCCGGCGGACGCTGGCCCCTCCCGCGTCCTAGCGTCTCCGTAGCATCCGCGACGTTACACTGAAAGAGGGAAAGCCGTTATTCCGTTTATCCAGAAATAATGTTTTCGGTATTTAATGATTTCTGTGTCACGTGTCATGACGCGGTTCTCTGGCCCTCCATGCCGGAGGACCGGACATTCCCTCGTCTCCGCTATATCCGCGTTTCCCGCTTGGGCGGCGCCTGATGCGCCGCGACTGTCGTGGGATCGGTTCAGGGGATCCTCTCTGCCTCATGCGAGCGGGGACGGGCGCGGCGGCCCTCAGGCTGGGGAGTAGAGGGCCTGGTAGGCGACGGAGGCCGCGTTCGATTCGCGCTAGGTAGTCAGCTCGCGTCTCGCCGGTAAGCTGCGCGGGCTGGTGTTGCTCGCGCGGGATTGCGGCCGCGAAGTAGCTCATCACGCCGGTCCTGCAGCCGACTCTACTTCCACACCAAAGCGACCTAAGCTCGGACCAAGAATCACGTTGAGCAGGAGAGACGAAGAGCGTGGCGCTCGCAACACCGGTCGATAGACAGCGCGAAGTCGTCTACCTCGGCGGGGTAGGTCATAATGTCGTGCTCGGCACTGCCGGGAGCGGCAAGACCTCGATGGCGATACTGCGGGCTGCTTATCTTTCCGATCCGCGCCGACCCGATCATGGGCGAACTTTGCTCATCACGTTCAACAAGACGCTCGGCACCTATATCCGCCACATCGCGAAAGACGTGCTCGACCGCGTCAAGGTAGAGAATTTCCATCTCTTCGCGCGCGGCTACCTCGCGTCACGCGGCCTGCTCCCGGACGGCTGGCTGCTGCAGCCGCATCGCCGACAGACCTTCGTTCTCGCGGCGATGGCGCAAGTAAAGGCGCTCGGGAGTGGCGACGCGCTGCTCAGCCGACCGGTCGGGTTCTTCGAAGACGAGATCGAATGGATTGCGCGACATGGGATATCTACCCTGGCTGAGTATGATGCCACGCCGCGCACCGGACGCGCCGAAGCGCGCATGCTCAAGAGCCAGCGACCGGTCATGTGGCAGGTCTATGAGGCGTATCTCGCGCTACGCGCAGCGCAGGGATTTCAGTACGATCTCGACGATATCGCAGGTGCGGTCGCCGCAGCATTCGACGTCGACACGAACACCAGACTTTACAAACATGTCATCGTTGACGAGGGCCAGGACCTCAGCCCGATCATGCTGCGCGCGCTGGCGAAAGCTGTACCGGCGGGCGGTTCGCTCACCTTCTTCGGCGACATCGCGCAGCAGATCTATGGCCATCGCATGTCATGGCGCTCGGCCGGGCTGCGGCCGGCAAAGATCTGGAACTTCGAGGAGAATTACCGCAACACGAAGGAAATCGCCGACCTTGCACTCGCGATTTCGCGCATGCCCTATTACGCCGAAGCGGCTGATCTCGTCTCGCCGCGGCAGCCGACGGCCGCCGGACCAAAGCCGACGTTGATCTGCTTCCAGGACGAGGACGCGGAAACCGACTTCGTTGTCCGCCGCGCCGCCGCGCTCGGCCAAGGGCGCAGCGTCGCGGTTCTCGCCCGGACGAAGGAACTGGCGACTCGAATTGCGTCGCGGCTACCGGGCCCGGTCCAGCGGCTGACGCGCGATCTCGGGGCATGGTCGAGCAACCCGGGCGTTTCGACGGGGACGCTGCACAGCGGGAAAGGGCTCGAGTTCGACGCAGTGATCATGCCGTTCCTGTCCGATGCCCGCTTCCCCAACCCGATAGCAGTCGAAGCCGACGGGCTGGAAGAAGCATCGGCGGGCGATGGCCGGCTGCTCTATGTTGGCGTCACACGCGCACGCTCGGAACTCATCCTAACCCACACCGGTGAGCCCACGCGGCTGCTTCCGCCCGAACCATCGCTCTACACCAAGGTGACGCGATGACGGGAGTGCTCGCCGACCGGGTCGCAGCGCGAGGCATCAGTCGCGTCTGCCACTTCACACCGTCGCGCAGTCTTGCGCACATTCTGGCGGAAAGGTCCGGAATTCGACCGACGCGCGAACTCAGCGAGGACGAGCGCCGGCTCTACAATCCGACCGACCTGCTCCGGCTCGACGGGCACACCGACCATGTCTGCTGTTCGATCGAATATCCCAACGGCTGGTATATGGACCGCGCCCGCACGGCAGAGCTTCTGTTTCCGCGCTGGGTCGTGCTGTTCCTCAATCCGGCGGTGCTTTCGATTCCGGGCGCGCTGTTCGCGCCGCGCAACGCGGCCGCCAGTGCGGTAGCGCTGCGGCCGGGGCCGGTTGGGTTCGACGCGATGTTTCCTGCCTCGAGCCGCGGCGCATACGGTAAGGTTTTTCAGCGAGGCGCGAATCATCTTGCCTGCTCGCCGACCGACGATCAGGCCGAAGTTCTTGTGCCGGGCCGAATCCCGGTCGAGGATATCATCGGGATCGGCGTCAAAAATGCCGAGCAAGGTGCGGAGGAACGTCTGAGTCTCGAATATTGCGGCATCGACCCCGCGGGTCTTACCTTCGTCGTCGCCCCGACCCTTTTCGACAAATATGCGCAGAGCGCAGCGATCCGCCGCGGCGAGCGGCCGGTAGAGACGGTGCTCGCGCTGTGATCGATGCCACCGAATCTCGCCGCAATGCAGTGCAGCTCGAGCGGCGCAGTGAAGCGGCGTTCTTGGGCGCGGCGATCGGCGATGCGCTTGGCTGGCCGCACGAGATGCGCGCGCGACGGTCCAAGACGCGGGCGAGCGACGGGGGGCTGCGCTACGAGGATTGGATCAAGCGCGGCGGCGGGCGCTTCCAGGGCTATGAGGAGCAGATCGCTGCCGGCAGCTATAGCGACGATACGCAGCTAATCCTTGCCGTGGCGCGTGCGCTGCGCCGGAACCGCAAGGCGTGGTGGGAGGTGCTGGCGCATCAGGAGCTGCCGTTCTGGACGATCTACGAGCGAGGCGGCGGTGGCGCTACGAAGCGCGCGGCGTCTAGCTGGGCGCAGGGAACCCAGCCGTGGCACGGCAAACTCGCGGAGACTCGCCGTTACTTCGAGGCTGGCGGAAATGGGGTGGCGATGCGTATCCTGCCGCATGCGGTGCGGCGCGCCGGGGAGCACAGTTTCGCGCCTCTTGCGCGCGACGTGATGGCAGACGGCGTCTGCACCCACGGTCATCCGCGCGCGCTCATTGGCGCGCTCGTCTATGCTTTCGCCATGTGGAGCGCGCTGCGCCACCGCGGTACGCTCGAGTTCGGACAGCTGATCCACGAAGCGCTCTCGTCGAGCCAAGAATGGGGCAAGTTGCCGTCGATAGACGAGCAGTGGCGCG
Source organism: Sphingomonas sp. JC676 (assembly GCF_014489075.1). Taxonomy (GTDB): domain Bacteria; phylum Pseudomonadota; class Alphaproteobacteria; order Sphingomonadales; family Sphingomonadaceae; genus Sphingomonas. The sequence goes on from NZ_JACTGR010000001.1 coordinate 21,207, forward strand.
ACTGGGCCGAAGTTGCGCACGGCAGTTTCGATGTCGAACGCGTTTGGGACGAGACCGTTCTCGAGCAGGTTCGGCTGCTCGAGCAGGCGGCGGGCGCGATCAACGCGGGGGCTGCAAGCTTCGACGAGGAGACGCTTACCGAACTCGGTTGCTTCGATCCGCGCGTCAACGGTGCTGGCACCGTGACAGCCGCAGGGGCGATCTATCTCGCGTCACGCCACGCCGCCGATCCGCACGAAGGGTTGCGCGCGGCGGCACTCGCGCGCGGCGCCGACACCGATACGCTTGCGTCGATGACCTGCGGGTTGCTCGGCGCGGCGGTCGGGGGGAGTTGGATCGAGCGCTATGTCGATCCACTGCAGGACGTGGGGGCGATCAGGCTTTCCGCTCATGCGCTGCTGCGCGGGGAGGGTGAGGACGCCGAACTTTACCGTGTCAACCGTAAAACGCTCGGTGCATTCACACGCAGTCTCACAGATGTCCCGCACGGCGGGCGGGCGTGGCTGCCGATTGGCGTCGCGGCCTCGGTCGAACCGTGGGACGGGATCGTCTCGAAAGTCAGTAGCACGCAAGCTGCCGGCTGGAGGCTGCGGGCGGACGACGGCCAGACCTATTTCCTCAAGGTCTTCTCCCGTGCCGGCGCGGCGGCACGCGAGCCGAGTCGCACGCCGACCCCCGATCGCGACCTTTTCGCGCGTCAGCAGCCGTCGAGCGATTTCAACGTCGGCTTGCGGATCGCGGTCGCCGATCTGGCGCGGTCGCGACGATTCTACCAGGGTCTGGTCGGTCTTGCGGCGAGCCGCGAGGGGCGAGACTCGATCAGTTTCGGGCGGCTCGCGCTTAAGGCCGGCAAACCGGCGGAAAGCGACACGTCGAACTTTCGTCTCTACATCGAGCGCTCCGATCTTGCGGCCTGTTTCGAGCGTCTCGAGGACGCCGAGGTTGAGATCGTAACGCCGATCCAGACGCGCGGCGATCGCCGTCACTTCCGGTGCATCGACCCTGATGGCTACGACGTCGAGATCTACGAGGTGAGACAGCCGTCACGTCTGCGGGCGGACGGATAAGTTTGCCGCCCGCGGGAGTGGCGCGCCGGAAGAGGGAAATCGCGGCACGCTTGCGGTCCTTTGCAAATCGCCACCGCCAATAGACGTGTCGATACCGAAAATTCGCCGCAAACGATGCAAGACCTTACCGCCAAGGATATTGGACTGGGTCGACCCGGAGGGGATGGCCGGGGACTATACGGGGAACTTCGATTGTGCGCCCTTTCGCATCACGGTCGATACCGACGATAATGGAGCTTAGCCGCTGGATATGATTCCTGCGCGATTGTCAGCTTTGCCCATTTTGTCGCTTGAAAGCTGACAGTCCGGTAGCGGCCCAGAAGCGGACGAGCGGATTTTCGCGAATGCAGCTGTCGGCTTTGCGCCCACGAACAGTCGATCAGCGTAGAGCTTCGTCTGCCCGGAAGCTGCCATTCCACCAGCTGCTGATTACCGCGCTGACGTTCAGCCGCGCTCGAAAAATCGATCGTAGAAAACAGATTCCACTCAGCTCAATCGGGCGATGGTCACCATCCGGACAAGTTCCGACAGGCTTCTTGCCTGCATCTTCATCATGGCGTTGGCCCGGTAGACTTCGACGGTGCGGGCGCTGATATCGAGATCGAACGCGATCACCTTGTTCGCGTGCCCGGCGACCAGGCCTTCCACGACCTCGCGCTCGCGTGGTGACAACAGCGCCATTCGCTCGACGATTTGGTCGCGCTCCGCCGATACTTCGTCCCGGCCTTCCTGTTGCGCGAACGCGCTTCGGATCGCATCCAGGATGGCGTCGTCGTTGAACGGCTTTTCGATGAAGTCTGCGACCCCAGCCTTCATCGCCTGGATCGCGAGCGGCACGTCGGCATGGCCGGTAATCATGATCACCGGCACCGCGGCGCCGCGCCGCTTGAGCGCGGCGACCAGTTCCACCCCGCTCATCCCCGGCATGCGGACGTCGGTGACGACGCAGGCATGGTCGAGCGGCGGGCCAGCCTGGAGAAAAACGTCCGCCGAGGGATAGGTGCGCACCTTGAATCCGGCGCAGTCGATGAGGAACTCGAGCGAATGGCGCGCGCCTTCGTCGTCATCGATCACATAGACGAGACCGTCAGTCGCCATCGGATAGCTCCTCCTTGCCGAGCCGTTGCAGCGTGAAGTGGAACAATGCGCCGCCACCCTCATTTTCCTCGGCCCAGATTCGGCCGCCATGGGCTTCGATGATCGTCCGCGAGATCGAAAGCCCGACCCCCATCCCGGTTCGCTTGGTGGTGATGAACGGCTGAAACAGCTGGCCGGCAATGTCGGCGCTGATTCCGGGACCCGTGTCGGCGACGCTGACCATCGCCATGTCGTCGCCTTCTGGCTCGACCCGGATATCGAGTTCGCGGCGCGGCGCGGCGGACGCCGCCATCGAATCGACGGCGTTGCGCACCAGATTGAGCACAACCTGCTGGACCTGGACCCTGTCGGCCAGCACGAGATCGACTTCCGGACTGAACGCATAGCGCACCCGGATGCTGTGCTCCTTTGCGCCCACCAAAGCGAGCGCGCTGGCTTCCTCGATGAGCTTGGGGAGGCTCTCGACGCTACGCTCGGTCTCGCCGCGCGCGACGAAGTCGCGGAGACGGCGGATGATCTCGCCTGCACGCAGCGCTTCGTTTGATGCGCGCTCGACCGCATCGGCCACTTTGTCATGCGGCACGTCCGCGCGCGCGAGCAGCATGCGGCTGCCCTTCAGGTAATTGGCGATCGCGGAAAGTGGCTGGTTGAGTTCATGGGCCAGCGCCGACGCCATCTCGCCGAGAGCGGTGAGCCGGGAGACGTGCACGAGCTCGCTTTGGAGCTCCTGCAATCGCGTCTCGGTCTGCTGCCGCTCGGTGAGGTCGCGAACGAAGCCGGTGAAGAAGCGCGCGCCGTCCATCCGCATCTCGCCGACCGACAGCTCCATAGGAAAGGTCGAACCGTCGCTTCGCTCGCCGACCACCACGCGGCCGATGCCGATTATCCGCCGCTCTCCGGTTCGGTAATAGCGCTCGAGATAGCCGTCATGCGAGTCGCGATAGGGTGCAGGCATCAGCATGCTCACGTTGCGGCCCGAGACCTGCGCCGGCGTCCAGCCGAACAGCCGTTCGGCCGCCGGGCTGAAGTCGCGGATCAGGCCATGCTCGTCGATCACGATCATCGCATCGGGCACCGTCTCGAGGATCGATCGCAGATGCGCCTCGCGCCGGGCGAGGTCCGCGTTGGCGGTTTCGGTCTCGGTACGCGCGCGCTGGAACCATTCGCCCCCGATCGCGACCGCAATGCCGATAAGGACGAACATGCTCGCGGCGATGATGCTGCCGGTGGTCAGCGGACCGGCGAGCCGGTCACACCATAACCCGATGCCCGCCCCGAGGAGGCTGGCCACGACCCCGGCCCGAAGCCCCGAAAGCGCGCCCGCGGCGACCACCCCCGGCACGAAGAAGATGAAGGTCGCGCGCTCCCCCAGATATCCGGCCAGCCCCATGCGCAGACCCGCCCCGGCGGCAAGGACGAGCGCGGCCAGCCCGACCGCCGCAAGCGGCGCCAGCCGGCGATGTCTTCCGCTCCCCATTTTCCAGGCGCCTTCCTGCGTCATCCGGCCGTCATAGCGTGTTCCTGCGATCCTGGCGCACCTCCGCGTCAGCCCTTAGGGTGGTCACGGTAGGGCGATCATCCAAATTCCGGCGGTCGCGCACCGTGCGTAGAGATGGGCAATGGCGATGGTCGACAAGATCGCGCCAGCTACCGGAGGAAGTTCCATGACTGCACCGCGCATCGATCTCAGCATCCATCACAAGCCCAAGGGCGCGTCCGACCGCATCGCGCTGGGCTTCACAAAGGTGCTTCGCTGGACCGCCGACACTTTCTTTGCCGAGCGCTACGGCCACCGCGCCGTCGTCCTCGAGACCGTGGCGGCGGTGCCCGGCATGGTCGGCGCCACAATCAACCACCTGACCTGCCTGCGCCGCATGTGCGACGACAAGGGCTGGATCAAGACGCTGATGGACGAGGCCGAGAACGAGCGCATGCACCTGATGACCTTCATCGAGATCTCGAAGCCGACCTGGTTCGAGCGCGCGGTGATCATCGGCGTGCAGTGGGTCTTCTACCTGTTCTTCTTCGCACTCTATCTCGTCAGCTCGAAGACCGCGCACCGGGTGGTCGGCTATTTCGAGGAAGAGGCGGTGATCAGCTACACCCACTATCTCGCCGAGATCGACGAGGGTCGTTCGGAGAATGTGCCCGCGCCGGCGATTGCGCTCCGGTACTGGGGTCTGCCCGAGGGCTCGACCCTGCGCGACGTCGTCCTTGTGGTGCGTGCAGACGAAGCACACCACCGCGACGTCAATCACGGCTATGCCAACGAGCTGGCCGGCCTGCCCATGGGTGAGGTCGCGGCCTGCCCGCCGCACATCCCGCTCGAGCCGACCTGGAAGCGGGCAGCCTGACCGATCGCCGGCCGGTGGACTCTACCGCCGGCCGCGCTGGAGACACCAGATGTCCATCAACGCCCCGATCCTGTTGTTTGAACCCGATTCGGCCGTCCGCGCGTCGCTCAAATTCTCGCTCGAGCTGGAAGCCTTCAACGTCGTACTGGCCGAGAATGGCGATGGCGATCCGGCTGTTGCGGCTTGCTTGGTCATCGATCAGCGGTTTCGCGAAGGCGATGGGCTGGCATTCCTGGCGGACCTGCGGAGCTCGGGATGCGCCACCCCGGCGATCCTCCTGGCGACCAATCCGACCCGCAGGCTTCGTGAACGCGCACTGGCCGCGGGAGCGGTGCTGGTCGAGAAGCCGTTGCTCGGCAATGCCCTCAGCCAGGCGCTTCGCGCCATCCTCGGTAGGGCGGAGGCGGCCTGAGATGACCATTGCAGCGATTACCGAGGACGAGATCCACACGGTGGTGCATGCCTTCTACGCCCGCGTGCGCGAAGACCCGATGATCGGCCCGGTCTTCAACGGCGCGATCCACGACTGGCCCGTGCATCTCGAGAAGCTCGAGGCGTTCTGGTCCTCCGTCATGCTCACCAGCGGGCGTTACAAGGGTCAGCCGGTCCCGGCGCATGTGCGTCACGAAGCTCGGATCACTCCCGAAGGCTTTGCGCGCTGGCTGTCGCTCTGGCGCGAGACGACCGATGCACTGCTTCCGCCACCGGCCGCGGCCGCAATGCAGGATAAAGCCGGCAGGATTGCCGAGAGCCTGTCACACGCGATCGCCTTCTATCGGGACAAGACGGGCTCGCGCGCGCCATGCCCGGCATCGGAGAGGTAAAATGCAAGCCATTCTCCCTTATCGCTCGACCTCGATTTTCGATGCCGAAACCCTCCCGATCGCGCTTCGCAAGGAGCATCGCACCAAGCCGGGCGTGTGGGGGCTGGTGCGGGTGCTCGAAGGACAGCTGATGCTGAGCTTCCCCGATGGGACGGAGCAATTGCTTTCTTCCTCTGCACCGGGGCTTTTGCTGCCCGACCAGCCTCACTGGGTTACGCCTTTGGGCGCAATGCGAATGCGGGTCGAATTCTACAACGAACGGCCACTGCCGCTTGGCAGCAATCCGGCATTGTGATCGCGGCGAAGCGCCGGTCCGCAAAGAGGGTTCTTTTACGTTCGCAATCGGTCAGGCCGCTGAAAGCCGATGGTCTGCTTTCGGCCCAGCATCGGTCGTCGGACAATGGGGCTCACCAAGGCAGCTCTTCGATGAATAGGATCAGTTCCTGAAACCCCGTCGGCTCGAATGCGACGCCGCTGCCCGACTCGCTGAGCGAATGCCGCGCCGCTGCCTCGAGCACTGCCTCGGGATCGGATTGCCGTTGGGGATCATGCGCAGCGGTCCATTTGGCCAGCGCGGTGACGCGGGCATGCAGCGCTACGGCAGAGATCGTCTCGTCGCGAAGCCCCGCATCCCTGGCATAGGCCTGGAGCACCGCCGCCTGGGCGTGCGGATTGTCGCGGTGGGCTTCGGGCAGCATCGCCAGCACTTCCAACGCGGCCGCGATCTGGGCGCCGGTGAATAGCGGCGCGTTGAGCGCCTCGATCGCCGTGCTCGTGCTGGTCCGCCGGGCGGGCTTGGGAGAAGCTTGGAAAAACATCGGCTGCCTCGCTTACAATGCCAGTTCGTGTTGCACGGCCTGGGCGACGCGCGGCGCGATCTCCTCGACGAGGAAGCTGCGGGCCGGCAGGGGCTGCAGGATCTCGTCTTCCGGAAGTTTGCGGTCGAGCCAGGCCATATTCTGTCGGCGCAGCAGCACGGCGCCTTGCCGTTCCTGGTAGAAGAAGATGTCGGGATTGGCCTCGATCGTCAGGATCGCATAGCTCACACCACGGTCTTCGGTCGCCGGGTGCCAGACGCCGGCGAGGTAGAAGAAATTGCCGTCGTCGAGCGTCACGCGGAACTTGCGGTCGCCATTGGTGACCTGGAATTCGCTGGCCGGCACGAGGCAACGGTTCCTGGGGAAGGTCTTTCCTTCCGATCGGACGAACCGGAACGGCTTGCCGCCTTTCTCCCATGCCTCCAGGCCCCAGGCCGCTTCGATCATCTCGATCTCTTGCATATCCTTAGGGTTCCGCCGGATGATCGCCCGGCGGCTTCCAAAGGGTGCTCCCGACTCGAAGGGACTCGCTTGCATGAGGAGAACATAATGCGAACGAACGCGTCATGCAAATCGGGAGGACGGCATGTGCAATGACTATCGGCTCGAGGTCGACATCGCCTCGATCATGGAGGATTTCGACGATCTGAAGATCAAGATCGACCTGCCCGAGGGCACGCCCAACGTTGCCGCGCGCGAGGATATCAAGATCACCGACGTGGCGCCGATCGTGAAGAGCGTGGAGGGCGTGCGTGGGGCAGGCGCCCTGGTCAACCGGCGGTGGAGCTGGCCGGGGCCGAGCGGCAAGCCGGTCTACAACTACCGGGCCGAGGGTCGGGCGTTCGCCTCGCATCGCTGCCTGATCCTGGCCGACGGCTTCTACGAGTTCACCGATCCCGAGGACCCCAAGCAGAAGCGGCTCAACAAATGGCTGTTCACGCTGCGCGACCATCGCTGGTTCGCGATCGCGGGCATCTGGCGCGCGCATGAGAAGGTGGGGGAGGCGTTCACGATGCTGACGCTCGACCCCGGCCCCGATATCGCGCCCTTCCATCGCCGGCAGATCGTTCCACTCACCCGGGACCAATGGGCGGATTGGCTCGATCCCACGGTGCCGGCTGGTGACGTGCTGCAGACCTTGCCGGCTGGAAGCCTGATCCCGCAGCAGGTCTATGGCGCGCCGCCGTCCGCCGGTCAGCCTGCATTGCTGTGAAGGTGGAGTTGATTTCAGTAGCTTGACGAAAGTCCGATCGGGGCGGAACATTAAGGGAACAAGTGAGTCGATGTTCCCGTATGTCCAGCCAGGTCCTTCCTCTGTCCGATCGCGCGCGCCTGCTCGACGAGCTGCGCGCGCGCATCGTCTCGCGGAAGGAAACGGTGTCGGCCGTGCTGCCGTTCGGGATCGATGCGCTCGATAGCAGGCTGGCCCAGGGCGGGATCGAGGGCGCCGGCCTGCACGAGGTGGCCGCCGCTTCGTCGACCTTGGGCGACGATGCCGCGGCCACCTTGTTCGTGGCCGGGGTGGCGGCGCGGTTCGCGGTAGCGTCGGGCGCGCAGCTTGCCTGGGCGCTGACCCGGTTCGATCTCTATGCGCCCGGCCTCGAACAGGCCGGGCTGCCGCCGGCCAAGTTGCTCTACCTCCAGGGCAAGGATGACGTGATGGCGCTCGCGCTTGCCGAAGATTGCCTGCGCGAAGGTGCTTTTGCGGCGGTCGTCGCCGAGGTGAAGGCGGCCGACCAGACCGCGACGCGCCGTCTCCAGCTCGCTGCCGCCGACGGTGACACGCCGATGCTGTTGCTCCGGCGCTGGAAGCGCATGGGCCGCGATCCGCTCGAGCTGCCCTCGGCGGCCTGCACGCGCTGGCGGATCGGCTGCGCGCCGTCGGTACCGCTTCAGCATCCCGGTGTCGGGCGTGGTTGCTGGTCGGTCGAAATCGCCCGCCAGCGCGGCGGCAATCCATTCTCTCTGACGCTTGAGGCTTGCGATGACACGGGTCGCCTCGCTCTACCTGCCGCAGCTCCCGATCGAGCGGCTGTGGCGGTCGGAGCGGCAGCTCGCGCCGCCTGAGCGCGCGGCCGCGCCGCTTCCCCTGGCGATCGACGACGATCCCGGCGCCTGCTCGGTGCCGCGCGGCGGTGGCTGGCGGCCGGGTGCGCGCTGGGCGCGGGGAAGCCCGTCGGACGCCGAGCGGATCGCGGCACTGCCCGCGCATCAGCGCCCGCCGATGCGCGAGCTTGGCCGGCGTTCCGAGTCCGCCCAGCATCCGTTCAAGGCGATGCGGCCCGACGAAGGCGGCCGCGGATCGGCGCTCGTGTCGGTGCAGGCCGCGAGGGGGCGACCGACCGTGCTGGTGCTGCGCAGCGGTCAGCGCGAGATAGTGAGCGCCGCGTGTCCGGTCGCGCTGTCGCTGCGGCTGAGGCCGGGAATGGCGGCGGCGCATGCGCGGGCGCTGGTCGGTGATCTCGATGTGCGGGACGCGGATATCGCGGCGGATGAAGCGCTGCTCGAGCGGTTGGCGCAGCATGCGGTGATCCACTGGACGCCGATCGCCACCGTCTCGGGACAGGACGGGCTTTGGCTCGACATGACCGGGACCAGCCATCTGTACGGCGGGGAGGCGCGTTTTTGCCGGCGGGTAGCCGGGTTCTTCGCGCGGCTGGGGCTGACCGCGCGTATCGCCATCGCCGGCACGGCGGGCGCCGCGCATGCGCTGGCGCGCTATGGCGGCCGGCAGATCGTTCTGCTCGAGCCGGGGCGGGAGGCGCAGGCATTGGCCGCACTGCCGATCGCCGCGCTTCGGTTGGAGGAGACCGCGCTCGACGCCGCTGCGCGCTTTGGCCTGGAGCGGGTCGGCGATCTGTATCCCATGCCGCGCGGACCGCTGGCCCGCCGCCTCGGCCTGGCGACCGTCACCCGGCTCGACCAGGCGCTGGGACGCGCGGCCGAGCCGATCGTGCCGGTAGTGCTGGTCGAGCAGCCCGAGGTGGTGCGTCGTCTGCTGGAGCCGATCGCCACGCCCGAGGCGATCACACAGGTGATCGCCGATCTCGTGGCCGACCTGGTGGAGCTGCTGCGCGAGCAAGGTCTCGGCGTGCGCACCGCGGTGCTGACCGCAGAGCGCGTCGACGGCGCCGCGCAGCATATCGCGATCGGCGCATCGCGTGCCACGCGCGATGCGCGGCATCTGGTGCGGATGTTCGGGCTCAAGGTCGATCGGCTCGAGCCGGGCCTCGGCATCGAGGCGATGCGGCTCACCGTGCCGCGCAGCGACCCTCTGGGTGCCGTGGCATGGGGCAGTCTGCTGGACGAGGCAGCGCCGCAAGACCTGGCGCCGGCGATCGACCAGCTTGTCGGGCGGGCCGGGGAAGGGGCGGTATTCCGCATGACGCTCGAGGAAAGCGACGTGCCCGAGCGTGCGGTCCGGCGCATCGGACCGCTGGCGCCGGTGCGGGGCTGGCCGGCATGGAAGCGTCCGGCGCGGATGCTGCGCCGACCGGAATTCCTGACGGGTGTCGTGGCGCTGCTGCCCGACCATCCGCCCCGGCGGTTTACCTGGCGGGGCAAGCCGTACCGCGTGGTGGCGGGCGACGGTCCCGAGCGGATCCACGGCGAATGGTGGCGCTCGGACCATGAGCATTGGGCGGTGCGGGACTATTTCCGGGTCGAGGTGGAGGGCGGGGAACGCTTCTGGATTTTCCGGCGCGGTGACGGCGTGGCGCCCGAGACCGGCGATCTCAGCTGGTATCTCCACGGGGTGTTCGGCTGATGACGACCTATGTCGAGCTTCAGGTCACCAGCCATTTCTCGTTCCTGCGCGGCGCGTCGGCGCCCGAAGAGCTGTTCGCGGCTGCCGGCCTGCTCGGGCACGCGGCTTTGGGGCTTGCCGACTGGAGCAGCGTCGCCGGTGTCGTGCGGGGCTGGGAAGGGCAGAAGGCGACAGGTGTCCGCATGATCGCGGGCGCGCGGGTCGACCTCACCGATGGCCGGGCGCTGTTGCTCTATCCGAAGGATCGAGCTGCCTGGTCGCGCCTCACCCGGCTGCTGTCGATCGGCAAGGCGCGGGGCGGCAAGGGCTGCTGCATCCTCGACTGGGCCGATGTCGTGTTCCATGCCGAAGGGCTCGTCGCGATCCTCGTGCCGGATATGCCGGGCGAGGAGACGAGGGAGCATTTGCGGGCATTGGCCGAGGCCTTCGGGGCTCGGGCCTATTGCGCGCTGTCCTTCCGGCGGCGGCCCGACGATCTGGCGCGGCTGCATGGCCTGGACCGGCTTGCGCGTGACGCGGGGGTTCGCGCGGTCGCGACTGGGGACGTCCTGTATCATTCGCCCGAGGCGCGGCCGTTGCAGGACGTGGTGACCGCCATTCGCGAGAAGACCGTGGTCGATGCGCTCGGCTACCGGCGCGAGCGCTTCATGGACCGGCATCTCAAGTCGTCCGCTGAGATGGAGCGGCGCTTCTCGGGCTTTCCGGATGCGATCGCGGCCAGCGCGGATATCGCTCGGACATGCACCTTCGATCTTGGCGAGATCCGCTACCAATATCCGTACGAGCAGGTGATGGCGGGCAAGACAGCCCAGCAGGCTTTGGCGATGCTGACCGAGGAGGCGGCGGCCGCGAAATTCCCCGACGGCGTGCCCAAGCCCTATGCCGACCAGATCGCGCATGAGCTGCGGCTGATCGACCAGCTCGGCTACGCGCCCTATTTCCTGACCGTCCGCGCCATCGTCGCCGAAAGCGTGCGGCGCGGCATCCTCTGCCAGGGGCGGGGTTCGGCCGCGAACAGCTGCGTCTGCTTCCTGCTCGGCATCACCTCGATCGATCCCATCCAGCACGAGCTGCTCTTCGAGCGCTTCGTCTCGGGTGAGCGCAAGGAGCCGCCCGATATCGATGTCGATTTCGAGCATGAGCGCCGCGAGGAAATCATCCAGTGGATCTACGAGACCTATGGCCGCAGGCATTCAGCGCTGACCGCGGTCGTGACCCGCTACCGCACGCGCGGCGCGGTTGCCGAAGTGGGCAAGGCGCTTGGGCTGCCGCGCGACCTGACCAAGATGCTGACCGGCCTGGTCTGGGGCTGGTCGATGGACGGTATCTCGGACGCGCAGATCGAGAGCCTCAACCTCAATGCCGACGATCACCGGCTCAAGCTGACCCTGCGCCTTGCGCGCCAGCTGATCGGCACGCCGCGGCATCTCTCCCAGCATCCCGGCGGGTTCGTGCTGACCCAGGACCGATTGGACGACCTCGTGCCGATCGAGCCGGCGCGGATGGAGGACCGTCAGATCATCGAATGGGACAAGGACGATATCGACGCCCTCCACTTCATGAAGGTCGATGTGCTGGGCTTGGGCATGCTCGGCTGCATGAACCGCGCCTTCAACCTGCTCGAGGCGCATAAGGGCGTGAAGGTCGGCATGGCCGACCTGCAGGACGACGATCCGGCCGTTTATGCGATGATCCAGAAGGCTGACACACTGGGCGTCTTTCAGATCGAGAGCCGCGCGCAGATGTCGATGCTGCCGCGCATGAAACCGGCGCGCTTCTACGATCTCGTCATCGAGGTTGCGATCGTCCGGCCAGGACCCATCCAGGGCGACATGGTCCATCCGTATCTTCGCCGGCGGGAGGGCAAGGAGAAGCCCGAATATCCCAAGCCTGAGCTGCGCGCGGTGCTCGAGAAGACTTTGGGCGTGCCGCTGTTCCAGGAGCAGGCGATGAAGGTCGCGATCGTCGGCGCGGGGTTTACGCCCGCCGAAGCCGACCAGCTGCGCCGTGCCATGGCGACATTCAAGCTAACCGGCGGGGTCAGCCATTTCTACGACAAGCTGGTTGGCGGCATGGTGGCGCGCGGCTATCCACAGGACTTTGCCGAGCGGACCTTCAAGCAGATCGAGGGGTTCGGCTCCTATGGCTTTCCGGAGAGCCATGCCGCCTCCTTCGCCAAGATTGCCTATGCCTCCTGTTGGGTGAAGCATCACCATCCGGACGTGTTCTGTGCCGCTTTGCTCAATGCACAGCCCATGGGGTTCTACGCACCTGCCCAGATCGTCCGCGACGCGCAGGCGCACGGGGTCGAGATACGTCCCGTCGATATCAATGCGAGCCGCTGGGACTGCACGCTCGAGGAGACAGGTGGGCGCTATCTGGCGGTGCGGCTCGGGTTCCGGCAGGTGCGCGGGCTCGCCAATGTCCATGGCGCTGCGATCGTTGCGGCGCGCGGCGAAGTGTCCGAGGGGGCGCCTGCCTATGACAGCGTCGAGGCCGTGTGGCGCCGTTCGGGCGTGCCGCGCGTGGCGATCGAGCGTCTGGCCGAGGCCGATGCGTTCCGTGCGCTCGCAATGGATCGCCGCAAGGGGCTCTGGTTCGCCCGCGGTCTGGGGGCTGCACCCTTGCCCCTGTTCGAGGCGGCGGATGCGCGGGAAGGTGGGTTCAGCCCGGAAGGCATCGAGCCCGAGGTCACTCTCAGGCCGTTGACCGACGGACGCGAGGTGGTCGAGGATTATCGCGCGCTGCAGCTTTCGCTGCGGGCGCACCCATTATCGTTCCTGCGCGAGCAGCTTGCCGCAGAACGCGTCGTGCGCTGCGGCGATCTCGCCGGCATCCACGACGGGCGGCATGTGGAGGTGGCGGGCGTGATCCTGGTCCGCCAGCGTCCCGGTTCGGCGCGGGGCGTGCTCTTCATCACCATCGAGGACGAGACCGGCGTCGCCAACGGCATTCTCTGGCCCGACCGGTTCGAGAAGCAGCGGCGCGTGGTGATGTCGGCGTCGATGGTATCGTTGCGCGGGCGGCTGCAGAAGGAAGGGCAGGTGATCCACGTCATCGTCGATCGCGTGGTCGACCGCGACGAGATGCTGCGGTCGATCGGCAACATGGATTTGTCCATTGCCCATGGCCGGGGCGACGGCGCCACCCATGCCGGAAGCCCGGACCGCGGCGAGGCAGGATGGCGTCCGGGTCCGCGCGACCTTTACTCGCCGCCGTTCCCGAATGGGGCGGATCCCGAGGGAATCATCAAGGTTCGGAGCCATGATTTCCATTAAGCGGCGGATGATCCCGAGATGTTGGCGCCGCAATTTCCCCTTCCATCTTGTTCAGAGCGTTCGGACCCGTGCGACAGCTATGCGCCCCAATAACGGTCGTTTCAGCGATGGGGAAACGCTCGTCGGAAGCTGCCATTCACCGCTGGGTGGATAGAGTTCGTCAGGCGCTTTCGAAACCATCAACGGCGGGCGAGAAGTTCATCGACCGACGCGTCCGCGGACGCCGCACCCGTGTCACCGCGACCTGCTTCTTTTTCCAACGCGCCGCGAATGGCGCAGATCTCCGCATCGGTCAGATGTTCGATGCCGATAAATTCAGGCCGCGCTTTCGGCACCGCGCGCATCAACTCGTCGAGCTTTGCCTGGATCGCGGCGCCGTCACGATTCTGACTGTTCTGAATCAGAAACACCGCCAGAAACGTGAGCACTGTTGTGCCGGTGTTGATCACTAGTTGCCATGTATCGGAATAGTGGAAGATCGGGCCTGTGATTGCCCAGATGACACAGCATCCCGTCGCTATGAGGAATGCTGACGGCTGGCCCATCGCGGTAGCACTGCGCGTAGCAATGCTCGTAAAGAACTTCTCCACTCGATATCTCCTCAAGCGCTACTCAGAAAATTGCTCTCGCAGCGTACGCGGGGTTAAACTTCGGGAAATGGTGGCCTGACGCCAACGCCGCGCTCGCGCGCCCAGACCACCGCAGCGCTACGGCGATTGACGCCGATCTTTGCGTAGAGCCGGGCGACATGATTACGGACGGTATTGCGCGAGAGACCGAGCTTCGCAGCGATGCCGGCGTCGTCGATGTCATCGCAGATCAATTCAAGGACTTCGCGTTCGCGCGGACTAATATCGACCAGCGGCTTCGTCGCCGCAGACCTTCCGCGCGGATTTCTGAGCGTGGCCAGCTTGTCCATTATCGAACTGCTGAGCCAGCTCGCGTCCTTCATGACGGCTTCAATTGCCTCGACGAGTTCGAGCTCGCTGCGCCGTCGCTCGGTAATGTCCTGGTAGAGCCAGAGCACACAGTCGTCGCTGTGGAGGCTAATCTGTTCGGCGGACACGATGCAGTCGATCTCCCTGCCGTCCTTGGCGAGGATGCGAACATCGTGCCCGCGAAAGCCGCCGCGTCGTTCGATCTGCTCCTCCAGCCCGGCGCGTTGGCCGGCGTCGTTCCAGAGCTGCAGGTCGTCGGCGACCCGACCAATGGCATCCTGGCCGGCATAACCGGTCATTCGCCGGAAGGCGTCATTGGCGTCGATGATGCGATGCTCGGTGCCGGCCGTCACCACCATCGCTACGGGCGCCATATCGAAAACCGCGGCGAAGTGGCGCTCGCTGTTCTCCAACGCACGCTCGGCACTTCGCCGCGGCTCGAGGTCAGCGAACGTGAAGAGCAAGCAAGGGTCGTTTTCGACCTCGATCGGCTGCGCGGCAAGAATGACCAGCTTGCTTTGCCCATTAGCCAGCGGGAGTTCGGCTTCCAGTTGCGGCACCACCTTTCCCGCTGCGACTTGCTCCTTCACAAATTCGCGGCGTTCGACATCGGCCAGGATGTCGATGTCGAACAGTCGCTTGCCGATCAGCTGACCGCGGTTGTAGCCGCTCAGATCGAGAAACCCCTGATTGGCGCGCACATATCGCTGATCGGCGACCCGAACGATCAGTGCCGGCGCCGGGTTCGCCTGGAACATCGCTTCGAAGCGATCCTCCGCATCGAAGCGCTCCGAGACGTCATGCATAATCAAGGCAAGGGAGTCCGGCTCACCGCCATCATCGTCCATCGCGACGTCGCGAACCTGATGAACCCAGCGCGGCTCATTGCTGCCAAGAGGCGCGACCTCCACGACGAGATCAGGGAAGCTTTCTCCGGCCAACAAGCGCATCAAGGGATATTCGCGGGCAGTCAGCCGACGGTGGTCGCGATAGCGCAAGCAAAAACGTTGGACGTATTCATCCGCAGTCTCGCCCAACTCCTCGACCTTGTTGATCCCGTGCATTTTCAGTGCCGCGGCATTGGCGCCCAGGATCACACCAGTTGGGTCCATCAGGATAACCCCCGCAAGCAGGCTTTCCATGAGCTGCTCCAGATGATGGAGCGTCGGTCCCGGTATTGAGCGTGTGGCTGACGATCTCATCCGGCGACAGCGCAATCGGGGCCCGCAAGTTCCGGCGTACATGCCCGCACACTACTAATCGTGTTGGTGCTGTAGCACCAATACCAGCGATTACGCTGGACAGATCATCCGGAACATCAGCGTTAACAGGCCGGTTCTGCACCCACTCGAAATAGCGTGGAGCGCATAACCATGAACCTCATCATTCTTCTCGTCGTCGGCGGCGTTATCGGCTGGGTAGCCAGCCTCATCATGAACACCGACGGACAGCAGGGGATCATCCTCAACGTTGTGGTCGGCATCGTCGGGGCGCTGCTGGCGGGATTCGTCATCACGCCCCTGATCGGCGGCGCCTCCATCATGAATGGCGGCATCAATGTGCAAACCATTCTGATTTCGCTGCTCGGTTCGGTGG
This sequence comes from Sphingomonas sp. JC676, assembly GCF_014489075.1. GTDB lineage: Bacteria > Pseudomonadota > Alphaproteobacteria > Sphingomonadales > Sphingomonadaceae > Sphingomonas. The sequence continues at coordinate 36,946 of NZ_JACTGR010000001.1, forward strand.
TGCTTTTGGCGATCCTGAACCTGGTGCGCCGCGGAACCGTTCGCTGAACATCCAGGCAAAGGCCCGTCGAACTACTTCCTCAAAGATCGGAGATCATCGTGAAGCACCTATTCCTCGGCGCGGCCGCTGCCGCGCTGATCTCTGGCGGCGCACACGCGCAGACAACCAGTCGGGACTCTAACAACCCGGCCATGAAGAACAGTACCGTCACTCGAGTGGAGGCGCCGGCAAAGGGCCGCAATTCGTTTACCGAGGCGCAGGCCCGTGGGCGCATCGCCAAGGCTGGATATTCCGACGTCTCGCGGCTCAAAAAGGACCCGAATGGCGTCTGGCGCGGCTGGGCTATGCACGGCCGCAAGAAGGTCGCGGTCGGGCTCGACTACAAGGGCAACGTCACTACTCGCTGAACTCAGACTCTAAGGATCTCCAAAATGACAAAAACTGTAACGCGTCTTTTCGACAATTATTCGGATGCCACCAAAGCGGTGCGCGAGCTTGAGGGCTTGGGCATTCCGCACGGCGACCTCAGCATCGTTGCCAATGGCCGCGACCATGGCGGCGCGCGCGACGGCGATGGCGTCAACGACGGCGGCGACGTGACGCGCGGCGCTTCGACCGGTGCCGTGCTCGGGGGCGTCGGCGGTTTGCTGGCGGGACTCGGCTTGCTTGCAATCCCTGGTCTGGGTCCGATCGTCGCGGCCGGGTGGCTTGCGTCGACTGCCGTTGGCGCTGGCATCGGTGCCGCCGGTGGCGCTGCCACAGGAGGTATCGTCGGCGCGCTGAAGGACGCCGGCCATAGCGATGACGAAGCCAACGTCTATTCGGAGGGCGTCCGTCGCGGTGGCACGCTTGTAAGCGCCAAGGTGGAGGATTCCATGGCGGCAGAAGCTGAAGCGGTTCTCGAGCGAAACAAATCGATTGATGCTGCTACCCGCGGCGCAGACTATCGTCAGTCTGGCTGGTCATCATTCGATGCCAATGCGCCAGCATATTCAGAATCTGAAGTTGCGGACGAGCGTAACCGTTACACGGGGACGCCGGCCGTCTGAGTCAGCGACGGCCTGGCTCAATGCCAGGCCGTCATCAGGCCTGTCGAGTACAGCACCCCAGCGATACTGCTACGCTTCCGCTCTGCTCAGCAATCCGAAGGTTATGCCAAGAACCACAGCGAGGCGGGTTCGGAGCGCTATTTGCCCAGCTGTCCGCGGATCGCGCCCTTGGGGAAAGCCGCGTTGTGGACGTTGACATAATAGTCGCCCGGGTTCGCGGCGATCGCGGCGGAGACCTCGGCCGTCACCGGCTTGCAGCCCTCGGAGCTGCCGTTGGTCGGGGGATCGAACGGCACGACCACCGGGCCGGAGGCGCCTGCCGCGCCTTTGTGGATATGCGCCATCGTCGCGGGGTCGATGCCGGATACGGTGAGCTTGTAGCAGACCTCGTTCTTCGTCGTATCGACCGTCACGGTCGCGGCGCCGGTCCCATCGGCATCGGTATCGGCGCTGCCAGCCAGCGTCGCCTTGAGCGTTACGGGATCGGCGGCGAGCACCGGCGCGGCCACCATAGCCGCTGCGAGAGTGAGCAGGATCATGCGCATCGCGTTCCTCCTAGGTCGTGCGGGGAACCCGAGCGGGCCCGGCCGCCGTTATTGCGGCTCCGTTGTGGGCCTGGCCCAAAGGCCGGTCAATGCCGGAAGGCGCGTGCCGGCCTCGGCTGTCTCAACCATTGCGGAACGCCTGATCCCCCAAAGGCTGCATCCGCAGCCTTTGGGGGATCAGGTCGTAGTTGTGCAGAACCGCCGTTCTAGTTGAGGGGCAGCAACAGCTTTTCGGGTATCCCTTTCGCGGAAACAGCCGTGCGAGCTGCCGGGCTCAGTCAAAAATGGCAGGTGTCGCGAAAAATGACAGCTTCCGACTGTGGGCAGAGTAAAGCTGCCATTCGGTTCCCGGCCAAATCACGCCGTCGCCGGCGAACATCGTAACCACGGTTTTTGTCGCGCTTGGCGCAGTATCCGCGTTTTCCGGCCGTCTCGCCTGCCGCATGGAGATGCTTCCAATTCCAGCTCCCGTACGGATCAGTTGCGGTCGGGCAATTCGCGCCCGAGCTTGTCGAGTTGCCGTTGTTGGAACGGATCGGCGTGATCGGCGAACCCAATGCGCGCGGCCGCCAGGTGCGTGCGCGCGCTTGCCTGGTCGCCGCTTGCGAGTTTCACCCGTGCGAGGGCGAGATCGACATTGGCGCCCCATGACGGGTCGCCGACCAGTTCGCCCACCTTGGTGCGGTCGATATCGGCCAGCAAAGATATCGCCTCGGTTTCGCGTCCCGCGCCGATCAGGCAGCCCGCGACCGTCGTGCGGATCGCCATCGCCAGCGCGGTCTCGGGTCCCCGCGCCTGGCGCGCAAGCGCCAGCGCGGCGCGGGCATTGTCGAGCCCCTCGCCATACTGGCCGGCGCGGCACTGCGATTCTGCCGTGTCGGCCCGCCCGGCGACGGCCTGGAACGCTGTCGGCCCCTCATGGGCCACCGTGGCGCGCCAAACGCGCTCGCCATCTCTTGCCGCTTCCGCATAGCGTTCCACGCTGCCCAGCGCCTGCTGGCGGACGGCGACGAGCTGGAGCGTCCGCCGGTGGTCGGGACCGAAGCCCTTTTCCATCACCGGCAGGAGCGCGGTCGCGGCATCGATCACCTCGCGATTGCGCCGCTGGATGAGCAGCGCCTGGACGAGGTTCAGGCGGATATTGAGCGTGTCGGGATGGTCCTGACCCTCGAGGCGCGTGAAATCGGCGAGGAGCGGCTTGAATGCAGCCTCCGCGCTCGGGCCGTCTCCCAGACGGATATAGGTGAAGCCGACCCGCTGGCGCAGGTTGAGGCGCTGACGCGCGTCGAACGTATCGGGCAGCCGCTCAGCCTGCTCGGAGGCCTTGCGGAACGCGGTCTGAGCAGCACGGACATCCTCGCCGGCCAGTGCCAGCGAACCTTCGGCGGACGAGAACCAGACGCTGGCCTCGCCGTCCGGCCGAGGCAGGACCGAGCTGGCCGCCGCGAGCAGCTTGCGCGCCGTGGGCAGGCGCGCGGGGTCGCCGCTCAGCGCTTCCAGCTGCGCCCATTGTGACAGCATCAGGCCGCGCTCGCGTGCGCCGGCAGGGCCCGCGCGCTGGAAATCGCGATCGGCCTTGCGATACTCGTCGCGCGCGGCATCGAGATCGGTGCGCCGGTCGAAGGCGCGGGCGAGGCTGTGGTGCAGCCCTGCAGCGATCAGCGGGGCATGCGCGAAACGGCGGTCGATCTCCGCGCTCGCGCGGCGGGATGCGGCGGTGATCGTCTCGTCGGCGGTGCCCGTGCGATAGGGGTCGGCGCGGGCGAGCAGGTCATTGGCGAGGAAGTCGTAGGAGGCGCGGGCGACGGCTTCGTGCTTGCGGGCTTCGTCGCGTTGCCCGACCGCCACGATGGCGGCGGCCGAGGTGCCGATGATCCCGAGTATGGCCGCGGCGGTCGCCGTCCATACCCAGGGCCGGCGTGCGCGGCGCCGTGCCTCGAGCCGGGCAAGTGCCTCCAGCCGCGCCGTTGCCTGTGCTTTCGCTTCGGCACGCGCACGGCGCTCACCCAGGCTTTCGAGCCGCTCGACCAGTTCGGCGGCCGAACCGATGCGCTGGTCGGGATCGCCGGCAGCGGCATCGGCAATATCGCTGCGCAGCAGCGGGTCGGCGATCTCGCGCTCCCATCCGGGCGCGGGAACGCGGCCGAAATCGCCGACGGCGAGCTGGAAGAGCACGAGCCCGAGCGAGTAGATATCCGATTTGACGGTCGGTACCGCTCCCGCCGCGAGCTCTGGCGCCCGGTAGAAGGGCGTGCCCGACAGCCGGTCGCCGTCGTGTTCGACAATCGCCTCCTCGGCAAGGTCGGTGATCGCATAGGCGCTGACGGCTTCGTCATCGAGCACGCGGCCGCTGCCGAAATCGGCAAGGCGCACGCGTGATTGGCCGTCATGGGTATCGACCAGGATGTTGGCGGGCTTGATGTCCTTGTGAAGCACGCCGACGCCATGGACCGCGGCAAGCGCTCGTGCGCTGCGCACCGCGATGTCGAGCCGCTGCCCGATGGCTATCGCGCCAAGTCCTCCGGCCGCATCCGCCCAGTCGCGAAGGCTGAGCCCGGCGTCGCGGTATTCGAGGAAGAAGGGCGCCTGGGTGAAATTCCATTCGAGCAGCTGGACGAACGCACCGTCGGGCCCGAGCGCCTGGAGCAGCAGCCGTGAAAGCGCGGCCTCGCGCTTCAGGGCTCGCAACCGGTCGGGCGCGTCGGCGAACTTGAATACGCGCGTCTCGCCGGTCTTCTCGTGGCGCCCGCGCCAGACATCTCCGGCGCCGCTCTCGCCGAGCTGCTCGACCAGGCGCCATTGCGGGCGCCCGGGAACCGCATCCCCTGTGGCAAAAGCGAAACGCGGTGCCGGCTGACCGCTGAGCGTCTCGACGGTCACTGGCTGGGCGAGCCGATATCCGATGCCGGCCACGGTCTCGATCATGTCCTGATTGCGGGGGCCGAGGCGACGACGCAGCTTGGCGACTGCCGTGGGGATCGAATTCTCGACGACGTTAACACCGCTCCATACCGTGTCGAGCAGCTCATCCTTCGACACGACCTCGCCGGCGCGCAGGCACAGCTCGTGGAGCAGCTCCAGCGGCTTGGATTCGATCGCCACCGGTTGCCCGTCCACCAGCAGCGACCATCCCGCCTCGTCGAACATGGCCGTGCCGAACGTCCAGCGGCGCCGCCGCCGCCGATTGCCGTTTGTCGATCTGTCGGTCTCCGGGTCCCCCATCGGATTCTCGTGCCTTCAGAACTTCTTCATCGTGGCGTCAAGACGCCGAGCCCGCTCGGGAACATCTTCCGCATTGCGCAGGGACGCAAGTTTTATTGCGGCGCTCCTGGCGCATTCCATTCGGGAGACATGAGATGAAGGGTAAGATACTGGGCTTCACCCCATCGGCCGGCAGCGGCGCCATCGCAGGCGCCGATGGCGAGCGCTTCAGCTTCGTCGCCGCGCAGTGGCGCAGCGACAAGGCCATCACTGTTGGCGCGAGTGTCGATTTCGCACCCGTCGCGGGCGTCGCGACGGAAATCTATCCGGTAGTGGCCGCGGCACCGATTCAGGTCGGCGAGCTGGCGGCTTCGCCGGCGGTGCAGAAAGCACGCGGTTTGTTCATGACCACACTCGCGGCGCCCCTTGCCGCGCTGCTGCTGATCGCGACCTTCCTGCCGGCGATCAGCAGCCCGATATCGAGCGCGTCGCTATGGGGGATGGGCAGCCTGGCGCAGATGGTCAGCGCCAATCCCTTGCTCGCCAATGACGATGTCGCGGGCGTGCGCGAGGCCCTCCAGGAGCTCGATGCCCGCGAGACCGATCTCCGCACCAATACCGCCGGCTTCGGCGGCATGCCCATGGACAATAGTGCCGGATTGCGGATGGTCGCCAAGGAACGTGTCAATCTTCAGGCCCAGCTCTCGCGCGCGCAGTTCGCCTCGACCATTGGCGGTCTCCTGGTGATCCGCTGGCTGGTGCCGATCGGCGCGATTGCGTTGCTGGCCTTCGCGTGGATGGAGAAGAGCACGAGAGTGCTGGCGCTCGCCACCGGAGCGGCAGCGGCCGTGACTGCGGCGATCCTGTATGAATATCGCGAGGTGCTGGTCGGCAGCGGCAGCCCGGCGGGATCGATCGGGGGCATGATCTCGCGCCAGATGGGCGCGGTCGTTTCACTCGGCTTCGGGACCTATCTGATCGGGCTGTGCGGGATTGCGCTGGTCCTTGCCGGCCTCGGAATCCTCAAGAATCCGCTCGCCGCTCGCGCCTGACGGATCCGCGACCTTCTTGTCTGGCCGCGCTGGGTGTCTTCACCGCAGGCGGTCCAGACGAAGGTCGAATTCCACTTCATTGTCGAAGGAGACGCTAGATGAAATCGACATTTTTGAGCGCGAGATCGGTTTGCGCTGCTCTGCTCATCACGGCCTGCGGCGGCGGCACGCCCGACGAAGGTGGCTCCCCGGCCCAAGGCGTCGCGGCCACGAGTCAAGGCGCCGCGGCTGCTGGCACCACCACCGTTCCGCCAATGGATACGTCCCATGGGCCCGCGCTCGTGATGCCGCCGAGCTGGATGCCCGCCGACTGGGATCGGAATGTCTATCCCGGTTCCGGTGGGCCGCTCGATGCGGCAGGGGTGTTGCGCGCACGACAGAACCAGCTCGCGACGATTCCCTTCACGCTCTGGGCAGTCGCACATGACACGCTCGTGACCGAGGCTTTCCAGCCTATCTGGGTCTGGTACACGGCGATCCGCTCCTGCGACCGCGGGATCCAGATGAGCGACGACCTTGCCGGCGAGTTCGGGGATCGCGAGCGGGGCAAGGCGGCCCTGACTCAAGCCCGTACCGCGCTTAGGGCATGGGCGGCGACCCAGCCTCCGGAAATGACGCTCTATTTCCCGGCCACTCTCGGCCCATGGGACGCCGCCAGCGGCGCCTTCCAACTTCAGCAATGGGGCATCGCCACGACCCTGAAGCCCAAGGATCTCACCTTCATGGGCCCCTATCTCGACGGTGCGCGCGTCGAGTTCTGGACCGACCGGAGCGGGCAGGCGATCAATCACTTCCAGGCAGCGCTGGGCGTTCCGGAATGCCCCACGAAAGACAAGACGAAGGTCTATAAGTTCGAGCGCATGTCGCAATGGTGGGTCGTGTTCGGGGATGTCGACAGGGGCATGGGTGGCCTGCCGAACTACAAGAGCCGCGAGATGCTTCCCCCGATCAGCATGACGCGAGACGCCGCGGCGGCGTTCGCGCAGCGCAACCCGCAGCGCAAGGTCGTGGTGGCGGTGACCTTCGCGCCCGTCGGATCGAGCTTTGTGAAATATACGAACCAATCGGCGATCCGCGCCAAATTCAGGCAGGTCACGGTCTCCAATGCGCTCGATGAATCGGTGCTGGTCTCCAAGTCATATTGAAGGAAAGTCCGGGCCAAAGGTTCTGCCACAACCTATCCCGTTTTGGATCAGAAATTTTGGCTACCGGTCTTGTCTCGGGCTGTGACCGCGAAGTCTTCCGGCAAACCGGACTCACGGCCGATCTTGACAGCGGACGCAGGTTCGGGCCGATTTCCTCGCTCCAGGGGGAGAGACCATCATGCTATCGCTGTTGCCCATCTTGTTGCTCGTCGGCGCGCCGCAATCGGCGGAGACACTGACCAACGACACAATCGTCCAGCTGACATCCGTCGGGCTTGGCGATGAGGCGATCATTGCGAAGATCAAGGGAACGCCGACGGAGTTCAAGTTGTCGACCGACGACATGATCGCCCTCAAGGGTAAAGGTGTGTCCGGCCCCGTTATAGCGGCGATGCTGGGCGCCCATGCTCCCGCACCGACGATTTCCGTGGACGCGCTTGATCCGATGACGCCCCATATGGCGGGTGTGTATTTGGTCGCGCCGTCGAAAATGCTTCGGATGGACGCCACGGCGACGAACCAGGCGAAGACCGGGGGAATCCTGGGGTTCGCGCTGACGGGCGGCATTGCCTCGATGAGCGTCAAGGCTTCCGTATCCAACGAAACCTCGCGCTATCCGACGGTGGACCGAAAGCCCGTCTTCTATTTCTTCTTCGATGAGTCGAACGGTGGCACCGCACAGGGCAGCACCTGGCTTGCCGGCTCGGCCAGCGTGGTGACCTCGCCGAATGAATTCACCCTAATCCATCTGGACAAGAAGAAGGGCAGGCGGGAGGCCCGCGTGGGAAGCCGAAACATCGGTGGGATGAAGACCGGCGTGATGGACAAGGATCGCATCGAGTTCGACTACGAGCTCGTTCGGACCGGCGTCTATCGCGCCGTCTCGCGTGCCCCGCTTGAGCCGGGTGAATATGGCTTCATCTATTCGGTTGCCGGCAGCGGCGCGAATGGGGCTCTATCGGCCAAGATTTATGATTTCACCGTGACCGGCTCCGGCAAAAGGGGCACGGACTAAGCTTGGTGACATGCTGCCGATTTCAGATGCCGGAGGTGCACGGGCACACGAGTATTGCGATCATGCCCTCTCGCGATTCTGATCCCTTTCGCGTCGTGGAAGCGCAGCTGGCGGCTACACGAGACGAAGCGACGGAGGGACCGCATTCGCCGATGGGTCAAGGCGGCGGCACTTCTTGGCGGGGTGGGGTAATCGGCGCTGCGGTCGGTGTCTTTTCTGCGGCGCCGCCGATTGCGCGGCAGTTTGATATTGGTGGGACGTTCGACGGATGCCGGATGGTCGCCGGCGACACGCTGCGCTGTGGCGGCGAGCGTATCCGCCTCTTGGCGATCGATGCGCCGGAGCCGCCGGGACATTGCCGGCCCGGGCGGGCGGGCGCGCCCGGCGATCCGGTTGCACCGAGCGAGAACCTTGGCGCGGGCCTTGTCGGCAGGAAAGCTGCCGGTCAGCAATCGGCCCACAAGCTGCGGACTGGTTTCGAAATAAGCCGCCAGTCGGCAATGCGCCCCAATTTCGGCCATTCCGAACCCGCCCGACCGAACCTGAAAGCCGCCATTCGTTCATGCGGCAGATGATGGCTGAGGTTGGGACAAAGCGGCCATTCCTTGGGACCCAACTGTATGACGGCTTCCGGCACACAAGCTGCCGGTCACTTAACGAACCAATTCCAGCCGTTCGGCAAATCAGTGGGGCATCCCAAAACCAGCGTTTCGAGAAGCGATGCAGTCCCGTTTCTTCATCTTCGATAGAGGCCTGGTATGCCCGTCGGATCGATCAGGCGAGAGAGGCTGCTCCGGGGTGCGGCTTTGCCTCTGCCCCGGAGCCCATCCATCAAGCAAGAGCGAGACGTGCTTTCCTGCGTCGAATGGCGATTCCAGCGACGGCGAAGCCTGAGAGCAGTATCGTCCAGCTGGCCGGTTCGGGTACGGCGGCGTTGAACGTGCTGCCGGCCAGCACATATTGGCCGATTTGTTGGCCCAACTGCAGGCCGGCCTCATTGTCGAAGCGGAAATGAATGCCGCCCCATAGGCGGCTGTTGGCGCCGTCGAGCGCGGCCTGCTGTAGCCCGGTGAAGCTGCGCGTCTCCGCGCCGATCGAGAAGGTGAAGCCCTCATCGTCCCCGAAAACCGCGCTCAGCACGGTAGCGCCCGCCCCGGAGAGGAAGGAATGTGCGGAAGGGTAGCTGGGATGATTTGGGGTGGTGAACAACGGTGACCAGGTCGGATCGGGATCGATCGAGCCCTCCCGGATCGCCGTGACCGGCCGCCAGAAGGCATAGTCATATTTCGCGTAGAAGCCTGCAATGGCCGCATCGGCGAGACCGGTACTGAGCAGTGCGAAGTCGCGCGCATAGTCGATCGTCGAATCGCCTTCGTCCGCCGCAATGATCAGCCCGATCCTCACCCAGGTCGAGCCGTTGGCCGTGTCCCAGAACAAGGCGCTTGCGGTCTGGTCGGCGGTACGGGTCGCGCTGGTCGCGGAACCGAGGTCGCGCACCTCGGCGAGCGCAGCGGCATATTCCGGCGTGTCGAGTCCGGGCGGCGGTCCTGGTTCGAACTGGTCGGCCGAATCGATGAGGAACGGCGTGACCCCGCCCCATTGTGGGAAGGCAGCCGGTGCGGGCGACGTCGGCTTCCAGTTACCCGGCAGGCCGGTCGGCACATAGGGCACCACCGCGGCCGACCCGTCGCCGGTCCGCTGCGCGATGATCGCCTGCGCAAAGGCGGCCCCCGTCGCTATGCCCTGGCTTTGCGCGGCGGGATTGGTCACCAGCGACATGCTCAGATTCAAAGCGGTCTGGTAGTCGGCAATATGTGCCGGATCGCTCGCGGCAAGCACCTCATAGGCTGCCTCGGACACCGCGGCGCGCATGTCCCCTCCTGAACCGCTGACCCCGGTCAGGTATGAATGGTTGGGATTTCCAAGCAGCGAATTGGCAGCGTCGTGCATCGCGATGTTCATCATCGCCAGAACCCGGGTCTGCGCCGGCGGTCCATTGGCGAGCAATGCAGTGGCTCGCTCGTTCCAATAGAGTATCGGGTCGCTCGTATAGTCGATCGATTGCGCGTGGACCTGCTGGGACAGCATCAGGGCCGCCGCAAAGGTCGCGGCCATGGCCACCCCCTTGCTGGTCGAGCTTCTCCGCGCGAGCGCGGCTTCCGCCGCCGAACGCAGTCTCGTCATGGCTCATCTCCTTGCCTGTGGCAGGCAGGACTGTCTTCGCGATTCGCCTTTCGCTCTAGGATCGCGGCCTGATTTCTGCCCGGGGAATTCCTGACTTTTCACCGATGGCGACGAGATTTGCGCCGCCCGCCTTGGATCCTGGGAAGATCAAACAGGAAGGGCGCGTCGATCTAACACTACGCATCACCCACAATTGCCATTCGATGTGACAACTATGCTTTGGCGAAGAAAATTGGAGAGGACTAAAAGCACTAAGATTTCCGCTTGGGGATTGCGATGCTCGAACACGGCAAGGTCGATCTTGCGCACGAGCCGGAATTCATTCTGGGGCGGCTCACCGGCTCACCCTGGCGACGCGAATTGGTCCGCGATGACGGCGCCCGCGAGCTGCTCGAGCACCGCGTTATGCAGGTGCTCATCGTGCTGGTGCGTGCACGCGGCACGATCGTCACGCGCGACGAGTTGGCATTTTCCTGCTGGGACGGAAGAAGCGTCAGCGAAGACGCGATCAACCGGGTGATGTTCCGTTTGCGTAAACTCGCCTCAGGCGTCGGAACCGGCTCGTTCAGGCTGGAGACGGTCACAAAGCTTGGTTACCGCCTGGTCGCGGAAGGGGGTGAGGATGATGCAACCGCGTTGCCGTCACCCGCGCGACAGTTGGCGGGAGCAGCAGGCCCCTTGGAAGGAACATCCGGTGCGATGAGCCGACGCGGGCTCGCGCTTGCCGCGACAAGTGGCCTGATAGCGGCAATTGGCGGCAAGTTGCTCTACGACCGGCTCATCCCGGCGCGCGCGCCTCCGGAACTCGAGCGGCTCATGAGCGAAGCGCAGCAGCTGGCCGAACAGAATACGGACGAAGGCCAGTACCAAGCGATCGGCCTTTTGCGTCGAGTAGTGGCCACGGTACCCGATTATGCGGAAGGGTGGGGAAGACTGGGAATCGCCTATGCGGTTCCCTCCCACTATCGCGAACGGCCCGAAGCGCTTGAGATGCGCCGCCGAGCGGAGGCCGCTGGGCGCCGGGCGCTCGCGCTCGATCCCGGCAATGCCTATGGCGAACTCGCGCTTGGCATCGCCGTGCCCTTTGTCGGCTACTGGATGGCCCGCGACCAGCATTTCGATCGTGCCCGGCAGGACCTTCCCGACGACGACACGGTTCTGCTCTACCGCGCCGTGCAGGCGATATTCGTCGGCCGGTCCTCCGCTGCGGTGCCGCTCTACGAACGCATTAAGAGGCATCCCTTCACGCCCGCCACATACAACAACTATATCCAGGCTCTTTGGTGCGCAGGCCGCATCGAGGAAACGGAACGGGCGCTCGAAGACGCTGCCTCGCTCTACCCGACCCAGGCAACCTTATGGTTCGCCCATTTCAACATCTGTCTCTTCGGTGGCCGGCCCGGCGCCGCCCTGCAGTTGGCGCAGAATCCCGAGGGAAGGCCGGATATGTCGCAAGGCGAATTGGCGGAACTGGCCGCACAGGCCCGGGCCATCGAGAGCCGCGATCCGCGCGAGGCAAAAGCGCTTATGGCGGTGCAGGCCGAGGGAGCACGACGGTCCGCCAGGCAGGCCCAATATGCCATACGCCTGGCGGGAGCGCTCGGCCGGCTCGATGATGCTTTCGCGATTGCCAATGCTTACTATTTCAGCCGGGGCTATGCGGTTCCCGACTTTCCCAAGCCGGGCAGCAGCGTGTCGCCCGATCAGCGTCAGACGCGGCTCCTGTTCGAGCCTCAGATGGCAGAATTGCGAAAGGATCCACGCTTCGCGAGACTGATCGAGGAGATCGGGCTCGCGCGTTATTGGCGGGAATCTGGAACTCAGCCGGACTTCCAGAACGTCTAGCCCGCTTGGGTCGGGTTTGCGGTTACGTCGCAGCGCCAGATCCGGCGTCGCCACCTCGCGGTCTACGTTCGTTTCCAGCGCCACCAGTTGAAAGGAATTCGCTTGTCCCTCGGGTCCGTTCCGGGCCTCGCGAGCGCAATGCCTGGCGCTCGAGGTGAAACTCGCGGCACGGCCGACGAGGCCGAGATGCTGGCCCGGCGCGCGCCGGACGGAGATTTCAGCAAGGCCACCAACGAACCGGGCAACCTTGGGCGTCCGCTCGCTATGATTAAGGACGCGCACCACTTCTATCCGCTACGGCCCAAGCCCAGCCTCGATACCGCTCTCAATGATCGGCGCCCCGGGGGCCGCGGCAGAGCCAGCACAAGCTCATTACAATCATTGCCCCAGACAAGGTGCATCGCGGGCGTGCGAGACGCGCTCTTCGAGGCGAGCTGCAAGGCTCAATCCAGAAAGCCATCGGGTTCGGCTGGTGACCGAGCAAGGCACGGCCATGGAAAGCGCAGCGGCTGTTCGTCCCTGGCGGTCCAGGCGGCGAGCGGAGATGCAGGGCGCGAGGTAGTCCACGCTAATCATTCCGACCTTGCGGAACTCTCGCATTGTGTCCAAGTTGTTGCTGACAGTGATGTCAGGGAGCGAGTGTCTCTGTCGTCCGAACTTCGGTCGGAGACAATCGTGGAGAAATCGTTGTTGCTGCTCGTCGAGGACGAGCCGCTAGTAGCAGAAGTGGCGCAAGCCGCACTCACGGAGGGTGGCTACGAGGTCCAGTGGGCGGCCAGCGGCGCCGAGGCGATGGCGATGCTGGTCGAGCGCGCAGACGCGGTTGTCGGGCTGGTCACTGACATACGTCTCGGTTCAGGCATAGATGGCTGGGAAATCGCGCGGACCGCGCGGGAAATGAAAGCTGAAATTGCCGTTGTCTATATGACAGGTGATAGCGCTGCCGACTGGGCTGCGATGGGCGTGCCCAAAAGCACGCTGATCCAAAAGCCATTTGCGGTGGCTCAAATCGTCACAGCGATCTCGGCACTTTTGAACCGGGCGGGGCAAAGCGCTTAGCAAAATTCTCTCGGCTGTGGCGGAATGGCTATCCACATGCCGACAGCGATCCGAGTCCGGACGATCCCTAGCGAACTTTACTAGGCTGGCAGCCAATGCCGCGGCGGCGGCAGAATAGCTGGGGAGTTCAAGCAGGATGTCCGGCACCGCACCGTCAGAACCGAAATCGCTACGGTCGCGAAGGCCTTGCCTCGGAGGTCGCCGTAGCTGGGTTGGCAATGGTGCAGTGGTGTCTCGGTCTGAGTGACCGGGCTGAGGTTTGTAATGTCCGCCACTGGGCGTTAGCTGCCGTCTGCTCGATCGTCTGCGCGAATGGCCGGAAGATTTCGCGCGAACTCGGCCCGAAGGGCATTACCGTCATTCCAAAGTGCGAAAGGCGGTGAGAGGTTTTCTCACCGCCTTTCGGGCTGTCGGATCTGTAGGCCTTAGGGATGCAGGTCTCGCAGCCTTCCGCCAATCGCGCCGCCGACGCTACCCACGAAAGCGCCGATGATCAGCGAGAGACCGCCGAAGCCGGCGAATGCGGCAGCGGCCTTTCTTGCCGCATCGACAGTTTCCGCGGTTACGGTCGCGTCGACCGGGTTCGCGGCGAGGCTCGACAATGCTGTCGCTGCGACGGCGACCGCCGCCATCAGCACAGTCGCAGTTGCCCAGGTCAGGAACCCATGGGCTGTATCGCGAAACAGTATCTCGTCACTGTATAGACCGTGCCAGCGGACACGGAGCCTGCCGGCAAGATACCCGCCCAGAGCTGCGGAAAACCACTGCGTGGCGATAAGCCAGATTCCAGCTTCGATGGTAAAGGTGGTCGCGCGCGCACCTACGCCGGGCCAGGGAGAAACCGATGCAAGGCCGAATGCCGAGCCGAGCGCCATCAGAGCCAGGGTTAGAGCGATCGCGCCAACGGTGCCCGCCGCAATGGCCGACCAGGAAAGTGCCGAGCCGCCCGCGTTTTCGGGAGCGCCGATCGGATAAAGGACGGGATCAACGGAACTTTGGGGATGGATTGCCATGATCAATGCCAGAACAAGAGGAGAAGGATGATGATGGGCAACGGAATGCCCAATAGCCACAGCAGAACACCTTTTCCCATAATCTCTCCTCGAGTTGCCGGTGACTTCCCGGTTGTAGGCGCAACGTGTTGTGACGCGGGGAGTTCCTGCGTATCGACTTCGTTCAGAGACGCGAATGCAGGGTCGTGAGGGGGGCAGCGTGCCGCGTTTCGAACCCTCGCGGAATGGTCATATTATTGGCGGGACGTTTCTTGGCGATGCGCTTGCGTGTCTTGCGACCGCGCCGCCGTCCAAATTTGAAAATGTTCGGCAAAGGGTGCCCGCACCCGATACCGATCCGGCGCGCGTCGTGCGAAATCCAAATCTAGGTCGGAGACGTGCGCTGGTGAATATTGTGGGCAACGAGGCGATCCCGTTTCGGGGGGCGACGCGATCTAGTTGAGTGGTTCGCCAGGACGGGTTGGCTCGTCCCCGGTCGAGGGGACAAACTCCGATCCATCAACTGGCAACGCGGATGTTGGGCCCTGGCCCGTGTCAAAGGCATTGGGCGAAGATGGGGTCTCAACTCGCGTCTGGCTTAGCGTGGGTTCGAGCGCTTCCGTCCGCGCTTCTGTCGCGATTGGCTGAATAACCAGGTTTTGATCAAGGCCATCTTCAGGCAAATTGGCATCGACACCCTCGATCACGCCGTTGGAGATAGATGCATCCTCAATGGGGGCAGGAGGCGGTGCCATCCAAACCGAATATCCGGAGGCGCTCGTGCTCGAGTACACAGCGACGGGGGTTGTCGCCGCCTCGGAATGCAGATCCGCAGACCGCTCGGGCCGTTTCTGCTGCTTGTAGAACGAGAAGGCGCCTGAATCGGCATAGTTCGCAAGCCCGACCCCGCTAAGAACGGCGAGGCCTAGCAACCCTGCAGTCAATGCGGAGGCTTTCCAGCCTTTCGCGACGCGTTTCATGAGACGACGAACGGCTTGCCACCGCAAGCGTTCCCCCGGAGAATCTAGCCGGCCAGTCGACCTACATCACTATCTGAGATTGACTGCTCAAAATGCACGCCAAATATATGCTTTTTCGTCCAAACTATGCGGCCTTTTATCAGGAATACCTCCGAAGAAAGCATCACGGAGGCGCCCACTTCCAGTCGTGCGCTGGCGTGCATGCGCGCCCCGGACCGAGAAAGATCCAAGATGTGCGCCCGGGTGTCCCCTTCGGCGGTTCCGATCGTGATGCACTGAAACGCCTTGCGCCGTGGGGCGCCCCGCGGTTTCAACGCGTTATCGCCGAGGGCAAAGGTAACCATCAGCGAAATCGACCCCTGTTTCTGACTTTTTGCACCTGCAGAACCAGAATCGTTGGTCATGGGTTCCTCAAATTGACGGTGAGCGCTGCGTTCAGAACGATCGCACCAATCGGAAACTCAGCTTGGGCGACCTGTTGCCTGTGTCGTAGCGCGGACCCGAGAGCGGGACTGCCACTTCCAGCGTCACCCCAAGGTTTTTGGCTATATCGGCCCGCTGCCCAGCACCGGCGGAGCTTAAGCTGCCGCCGCCAAACCCGGATCTCAGATTGCTCACACTGCCCGCGTCGGCGAAAGCGTAGATCTGCGCTCGCTTGATTATCGCGGGAGGGTTTTTCCAGAGGTAACGGATCTCGACCATGCCCATTGCGCCTTGGTCCCCCGTTCGCTCGCTCCAATCGTATCCGCGTAGAAAACTCGTGCCCCCCAGGCCTGTTTCCTCGGCAATGAGAAGCGGGCGCGTAGCCAGCTGGCTCTGCACCGCGACGCGGAAACTGAAGTCGCGCCCTAGACCCTTCGTCCAGTCTGCCCAGGCGTTGAAAGAGGTGAAAGACCCGTCCGCATCGAAGCGCGACGCCATCGGATCCCTTGCCCGGGTCGCGCCCAGGATGCCGAGGCCCTGAGAGAGAGTGGTGCTGACGCGAAGCCTGCCGCCGCCAATATTACCATAGCCGTAGAGCGTCGCGCGCGCGGTTGCGATTCTGTCGTGGCGGACCCTAGTCTGATCCCGCCACTGGTCGAGATTGCGCAGTCCGAGCTCGCTTTCGAGCCAAAGGCTAGCGGTGCGGCGGCGCCAGAGTGGTCGCAGCACGCTCGCTCCGACAAACCAGCTTCGGCTTTCCAGGTTAAGCCGGTCGAGATAGGCGCCTGGCCGCGCGATCGAGCCGGAGGCGGTAAGGGCCAATTCCGTACCATCGTCAGCGATACGCTTGCCGTAGCGGGCCCGACCAAACTGGAGCTCGCGCGGTTCCACAGGGGTCCCGGAATAGGTGAGGATTAGGGCATCGTTCGAGAAGAGGACTCTGTTCAGGTCTACGTCGAAGCGAATCTGTTCGGGGCCGATTGGCCTGGTGCCCTCGTTCGAAAACGTGGCCGTCGCGGCAATCTGGTCGGTGGTGACACGAACGACTAGGATGCCGCGTTCGCGTTCGCGCACGTATCGCGTGCTGCGCACCACTACTCCGTCAATGTCCCCGGCGATCAACAGCCTGCGTTCGACATCGTCAAGGCGCGCGGCCTTGCCGTTGACCAACGGATCGAGCGCAGCTCGAACTGCGGCGTTGCTTTCCCCGTCGAACCGAATTTCGTCAATTCGGCCTTCATCGATGCTGACGTGAAGGACTCCATTTTGAATGCGCTGCACCGGGATCCAGGCCGACCCGAAGACAAATCCGCGCGCGCGCATGCGATCCGCTATTGCCGTCGCTAGCGTCGCAAGATCCGCGGGCCCCAATCTCTCCCCAACTCGCTCCGCGACGATGTCTGCGAAATCGGCCGGCCCCAGACTCTTTAACCCGTCGAGGGCAATAGCGCCCGCCAGAACCGTGGCCCTGGATTCCGATGCACCGCTCGGCGCGTCGACCTCGATGCGTGCAGCCGGCTCGGTGTCTTTCGTTTCATCGGGAACTCGATCGCGAGATGCTGCGCTGGGTTCCACCCTGTCCAGCACGTTCTGCGCCACAGCGGGCTGCCCTGCCAGCAGTACCGCGACAAGGAGGATTCGAGTAACGAGGAACACGGCTGGACGCATAGTGGCACCTGAACAAGGAACCCGCTTCTTGCGACCAAGCCATTACGAAATCGTAAGTTCTTCAAGGAATTAACCAGTTCCACGAACACTGCCGAAATGACTGAAGCTTATCGCCGGCCATTCAATTCGGGGAAATCCGCATGAATCGTGTCTACGAACTGGCCGTCGCGGCGCTGCTGTTATTGTTCGCGAACGCTGCTGTCGCGCAGACGGCGAACTGGTCGGTAAGTGAAGCCGCAGGCAAGGTCATTGTCCAGGATACAAGCGGGCCGCATCCTGCGCGGCGCGGTACGGTGGTCCCGGCCGGCGCCACACTCTCCACCGGTCCCGGTTCGCGAGCTGTGGTGGTTCGGGGCAAGGACTTTGTCACGGTTGCTGCCTCGAGCCGCATTCGAATTCCGACACCGGATCAGAAGCAAGGGAAGTTCGACGTCCTCCAGGAATGGGGAAATGCCGTCTTCCAGATCGAAAAGAAGCCCATCCCGCATTTCGGGGTGCGGACCCCGTATCTCGCGGCCGTGGTGAAAGGGACGACCTTCTCCATCACCGTTACGACCGAGGGCGCTTCGCTGCAGGTCGTGGAAGGCGCGGTTCAAACTTCGACGTTCGACGGCGGTGCTGCCGAGATCATTCGTCCCGGCATCGTCGCGACCGTCACGGCGGCCGATCGCTATCGCTTGACCGTTCAGGGCCAGGACACGCGCAACATCGACTCTCCGGAGCGGCCATCTTCACCGGCTGCACCGCCGGCAATCCAGGCGCCGGCTACGCCCGTGCCGGACGCCGACGCGCAGCCAACACCATCGGCATCCGAAGCAGCAGACGACGCCGCTTTGGGTGCTCAAATGATCGCCGAGACGATCTCGGCGAAGCCCATCGATCTTGGGCGAGCGACCGATGGGCTGGTGGGCGGCAATAGCGGCGCGCAACTCGCAAGTGTTGATATTGCGGCGGTGCGCGCCGAGGTCGCGAATTCGAATGGCGTTCCAGGCGACAATTCTTCCGGATCCGGCAATGGGGGCTCCGCTAGCGGAAGTGGCACGTCGAGCAACAATGCCGGTAGCAGTGGCAGCGGGGTCGATACTGGCAGCGGCAGCTCGAGGGGGCATGGCAATGGCAACGGGAATGGCAACTCCGGCACCAGCGACAGCGGAAGCGGTGCAAGTAGCGGTGGCTCGAACGGGGCGGGCAACGCCAACGGTGCTGACACCGGCAACTCCGGCGGCAATGAGAACGGCTCGGGCAATGGTAACGGCGGATCGGGCGGGAACGGCAACGCCAACGGTGCCGACAATGGCAGCGGTAACTCCGGCAGCAACGGTAATGGGAACGGCGCGAGCACCGGTAACGGCGGCTCCAACGGGAATGGCACCGCCAACGGCGCCGACAATGGCAACGGTAACGGCTCGGGCAACGGTAACGGCGGATCGGGCGGGAACGGCAACGCCAACGGTGCTGACAATGGCAACGGCAATTCCGGGAACGGTAACGGCTCGGGCAACGGGAACGGCGGATCGGGCGGGAACGGCAACGCCAACGGTGCCGACAATGGCAACGGCAATTCCGGCAACGGTAACGGCTCGGGCAACGGGAACGGCGGATCGGACGGGAACGGCAACGCCAACGGCGCCGACAATGGCAACGGCAATTCCGGCAGCAACGGTAACGGCTCGGGCAACGGGAACGGCGGATCGGGCGGGAACGGCAACGCCAACGGCGCTGACAATGGCAACGGCAATTCCGGCAACGGTAACGGCTCGGGCAACGGGAACGGCGGCTCGAGCGGGAACGGCAACGCCAACGGCGCTGACAATGGCAACGGCAATTCCGGCAACGGTAACGGCTCGGGCAACGGGAACGGCGGCTCGAGCGGGAACGGGAACGCCAACGGTGCCGACAATGGCAACGGCAATTCCGGGAACGGTAACGGCTCGGGCAACGGGAACGGCGGATCGGGCGGGAACGGCAACGCCAACGGTGTCGATGATGGCAACGGCAATTCCGGCAGCAACGGTAACGGCTCGGGCAACGGGAACGGCGGCTCGAGCGGGAACGGGAACGCCAACGGTGCCGACAATGGCGACGGCAATTCCGGCAGCAACGGTAACAGCGGTTCGAACGGCAACGGCCATCCTGGCGGAAGCTCAACGGGCGTGAGCATTGGCGTCGATATCGGCAACGGTACGGGCATCGATGTAGGGATCTCGCCGGGCGGCGTGGGCCTTCATATCGGCATCGGCAAATTGAACGGTAACGGCAAGGGTAAGGACAAGGACTGACCGGACCGCGAGGGCCGACATTGACCGCCTGTTAGGTTCAGCGCGCTACACCGATCCGCAATGACCGATCGCGGCACCAAGATCATCGACGCGCTTCAACGTCGCTGGCGCTCCGCGGCGTTGGTGGTCAGCGCCATTGCCGGGACTGTTGCCGGTTCGGTCGGCGTAGGGGCCGGACTGGAACGTTCGCTCGCCGAGGCGGAGTGGAGCGTACGTCGCCATGCGGCCAGCGGGACGATCCATATCGTCGAGATCGACGCCCGAAGCATTGCGGCGATCGACAGATGGCCTTGGCCTCGCAGCAATTACGCGCGCTTGATCGACCAGTTGCGCTCAGCTGGTGTTGCCTCGATCGTATTCGACGTCGATTTTTCATCTCAGTCCACGCCCGACCAGGATGGGGCGTTTGCTGCAGGTCTGGAGCGGGCGGACGGGAAGGTCATCCTTCCGACGTTCGGCCAGGAAGCGGGGGGAGGGCAGCAGGGCTGGACGGACTCGCTGCCGATTCCCGAACTGCGCGATCACTCCAGTCTCGCGGCGGTGAGCATCTTGCCCGACACGGACGGTACAGTTCGGCGCGCGCCCGTGGGAACGATGACCGGGGGACTTCCGCGACCTTCGCTTTCCGCGATGATCGCCGGTCTCAATGGTGCTGCGGGCCAGGATTTCCCAATCGACTTTGCAATCGATCCCCAGACGATACCTCGGCATAGCTTCGTCGACATTCGAGACGGCAAGTTCAATCAGTCCGAATTGGCCGGCAAGACCATCGTCATCGGCGCGACGGCTGTGGAGATGGGCGATCGATACGGCGTGCCGCGACACGGTGTCATTTCGGGTGTCGTCATCCAGGCGCTGGCGGCGGAGACGCTGCTCGCGGGGATGCCCCACGAGGGAGGCTGGCCGGTTCCGGTGTGCGTTGCGCTGGGCCTTGCCTGGCTGATCCTGCGTCAACGCTCCCGGCTGGGTCTCGTGCTTGCGATCGTCACAGCACCCCTGATGCTGTTTGTGGTGTCGACGCTTTGCGCTTCGGCTTTCCGGTTGTCGTTCCCAATCGTACCCGCGATGGTCGTTATCCTCTATGCCGGTGTCGTAAGCGTTGGCATGCGCCTGGTCGCCGCGGCGCATCGCCGGCGATCCCACGATATCGAGACCGGTCTCCCGAACCGCGTGGCGCTTCGCGACGCGCTCCACAGCTATGAGGGGGCGGGTGTGATCGCGGCCCGTATTGCGGACTTCGACAAGCTTGCCGCTGTCCTGGGAGACGCGGGAACCGCGGCATTGGTCCGTCGCGTGACCGAGCGGATCGCTTTGGTCGCAGAGGGCAGCACCATCTATCGGATCGAGGACCGTATGCTGGCGTGGCGCTGCTACGATCGGGAGCAATTGGAGGAGCGGATGGCTGCGCTGCGGGCGGCGATGCTCAGCCCGCTCGAAGTGAATGGGCGCCGGGTGGATGTGGCGCTGGCAATGGGCTTCGCCGACGAAGGCGAGCGCGCAAGCCATGTACTGGCCAACGCGGCTCTGGCCGCGGACCGGGCTCTTGCGGCCGGCGAAAGCTGGCGCTTCCATCACGCGGAGGAGGACGAGGCCGTCGATCGGGAGTTGTCGCTGCTCAGCGAACTCGACGAAGCCATCGGCAACAACGAGATCCAGGTCGTTTACCAACCCAAGCTTGATCTGAAGGCAAACAGGATCAGCAGCGTCGAGGCTCTCGTTCGGTGGCAGCATCCGACCCGCGGCTTCCTGCGCCCCGACCTTTTCATTCCCCTGGCGGAGCGCAACGACCGCATTGCAGGCCTGACTCTGCATGTCCTCGCGCAGACGATCGCGGATCTGAAGCAGTGGCAGTCATGCGGCCATGCCGTCACGGGCGCGGTCAATCTGTCGGCCAAGCTGCTGTCCGCTCCCGACTTCATTGCCGAGGTGCGGCGCTTGGTGCAATCGAGCGACATAGCGCCAAGCTTTCTGACGTTCGAAGTGACCGAATCCGCAGCGATGATCGATCCGGCAGGAGCAGTGGCGGCCCTGGAGTCGTTCCAGGCGCTCGGGATTTCCATCTCGATGGACGACTATGGCACCGGTCAGTCGACGTTGAGCTATCTGAAGAAATTGCCGCTGAACGAGCTCAAGATCGACCGAAGCTTCGTTCAGTTCGCCCATCAGAATCGCGGTGACGGTGTCCTCGTCCGATCGACAGTGAACCTCGCGCACGAGCTTGGGCTCAAGGTGGTCGCCGAGGGCATCGAGGATGCCGAATGTCTCGCGTTCCTGAGGGCCATCGGATGCGATCTGGCACAGGGTTATTTCATTAGCCGGCCAGTTCCAGCGGAGGAGCTGCGCCTGTTGCTCGACCGAACCTATGCCGATGCGGCGTGAAGGCCGGCGGAACTGCTTGAAACGGTCGGGCGGCCTTGGTTACGACTGATCGCGGGAGTGGCCATGCGGCCCACTCCCGCGATATCGGTTGTCTAGCTGTAGCGAACGCGGACAGTCGGACGGCGCCGCGTTGCGAAACCAGCAAACGCGAACCCGGCGATAAGCATGCCCCATGCCGCGGGCTCCGGAACCGCCGTCGGAACGAACACGCCCTGGCCGCCGTACGAGCCATTGCCCCGAGATTCGCCGTTGATCACGATCTCGTTGAGCTGGCCCGCGAAGATCGGAACCGCATTGGCGAAGACTACTTCGTTCAGACTCTCGGTGATCCCGGTCAGCTGTACGCCGTTGAAGAAGACCGAGAGCAGATCCAGATCGTCCACGCCCTGGAATGTCACCGCGCTCGTGGTGATGGAGCCGCTGGCGGTCCCGTTCTGGGGCAAAGTGAACTGATAGATATGCTGGAACATGCCGGCGACGATTCCAGACTGGCCGAAGCTCGCCGAGATCGACCCGTCCGGCCCGAACGCGATATTCATGTCGGCCGGGCCGAAATAAGTCTGCGCGTGCGCGGGCGCGGAAACAACAGTCACACTTGCCGCGACGGCAAGTGCCAGCGCAAAGCTCTTCATCACCATATGAAATCTCCCTGTTTGACTGATTATTCGTCGGATTGGCGTGAGACCCTTAACTGGACATTTTGTTCCGACTATTTGAGGTGAAGCATGTCCCATTTCGGTACTGTTCAGTTATCCGCGGTTGAGGGCGATCAGGCGCGGAACTGCATCGCGCCCGCATGGGTTACGGATCAACAACCAGTAAGGGACGGTCAAATGGCTGATGATAAGACAACGGTCGTGGAGACCGGTGGCGGCGCGGGCACCGTCATCGCAGTGGTGGCTGGCATCATTGCCATCCTCGTGGTCGCATATTTCTTGTTCGGGCAGAGCCTGCTTAACGGCGATACCAAGAAGATCGATGCAGACATCAAGGTCGAGTCTAAATAGAAAGGGACGGTGCGGTTGGCTCGCTACACCTGAAGAGCCACTGGGACGGGATGGCCTAAGTCGCGGTTGTGGGAAGTCTCAGCGCGATATGCCTGGGGCGCCTTTGCGCACCGACCGTTAGCGGCTTTAGACAATCGCCGTCTCAGCAATGCGGCGCACAACAGAATGTGAAAGCCCGCCCGGCGCCTGGCGGAACGCTCATGCCCCGGCAACTTGTGAGCGCTTACCGATCTGGGAACTAGGTCGGCCCCGTCGGGCATGACTCGCTCTGGGCGCATTTGCGCCTACGCGCCGCCTCCGCCCGAGTTCGTATCGGAATTCGGCCAAATTCTTCCATTCTGCCACTGCGCTATGCTCCGAGCGCGCCGTCACCGAGAGGTCTTCGCGCATGAAGGTACCTGTGGCAACCCAGACGTTCGTACCGGATTTGACGACCAAAATCCGGCAGCCCTCCACAGGATAAGCGTCCACAACGTGCATCGCCATCTCCGCCTCCCACGCGGTTGATCTTCTTACCTTTTAAACCTTGAAACAGCGTCGCGGTTCCGAAGTTTCTGCCATCGCAACGAGCCTCGACGAGCTCTACCGCATTCGGTCCTGATGGGCCGAATTGCGGGGCCAATTTGTATGCGGTGCAGGTCCGACCAGTGCAACAGCCTCGGTTTTCGCCGGACAAGGGCCCATGTACCTGACATCCCTGCAGCGGGCGGCATGATATTCTCGCGGGTCCAGGATCGATCCTGATGTTTGCGCAAAAGGCACGGCAACTTCGAAGGACCATACCGAAGGAAACTCGAACGGATAAAGGTCGCGGCCTCCTGCCGTCCAGGCACGCGCCGGCACGACTCCCAAATTGCGCTATGCCCGCCGCCCGCCGCGCTCGTAATCCCTTCCGGTTCGGGACACGGACGCGGTTTCCAGCGTGCGACGAACCGATATTTTTCGTGCGACAGACCGAAAAGCTTTGCTATGTCAGCGCGTAAGGCCGGGGGGGTCATACGGACACAGGGAGGGACAATGTTAGGAGACCTTGGTGCAGGCCGACATCAGCCCCGATACTCTCGATCGCCGTCAGCTCGTCTCCGCGCTCCGTAGCCTGAGGCGCGGCGACTTTTCGGTTCGCCTGCCGGAGGACCTGGCGGGGACCGATGGCGAGATTGCGTTGCTGTTCAACGAGGTGGTCAGCCTCGAAGAGCAGATGACCAACGAGTTCGAACGGCTGTCGCGCGTCGTCGGCAAGGAAGGCAAGATCACCGAGCGCGGACATGTCCGTGGCGCCACGGGCGGGTGGGAGGCCAAGCTTCGCGCACTCAACGAGCTGATCGAGGACATGGTCCAGCCGACCGCCGAAGTCGCGCGCGTGATCGGTGCGGTCGCCAAGGGCAATCTATCCCAGTCGATGGCCGTCGAGATCGACGGCCGGGCGCTCCGCGGCGAATTCCTGCGCATCGGCAAGGTCGTGAACACGATGGTCGAGCAGCTCGCATCGTTCGCGTCGGAAGTGACACGCGTGGCGCGCGAGGTGGGTACGGAGGGCAAGCTCGGCGGCCAAGCCAAGGTGCGCGGTGTCGCCGGCACCTGGAAGGATCTGACGGACAATGTGAACGCGATGGCGACCAATCTCACCGGTCAGGTCCGCAACATCGCCGAGGTCACGACCGCTGTCGCCTCTGGCGATCTTTCGAAGAAGATCACCGTCGAGGTGAAGGGCGAGATCCTTGAGCTGAAGAACACGATCAACACGATGGTCGACCAGCTCAACTCCTTCGCCTCCGAAGTGACGCGGGTCGCGCGCGAGGTCGGCACCGAGGGCAAATTGGGTGGCCAGGCCCAGGTGCCCGGGGTCGGCGGCACATGGAAGGACCTCACCGACAACGTCAATTTGATGGCCGACAACCTTACCGGCCAGGTACGCAACATCGCCGAGGTCACGACGGCGGTGGCGTCCGGCGATCTGTCCAAGAAGATTACGGTCGACGTAAAGGGCGAGATTCTCGAGCTCAAGAACACGATCAACACGATGGTCGACCAGCTCAATGGCTTTGCCTCCGAAGTGACCCGCGTGGCGCGCGAGGTCGGCACCGAAGGTAAATTGGGCGGCCAGGCGCAGGTGCCGGGCGTTGGAGGCACGTGGAAGGATCTCACCGACAACGTCAATCTCATGGCCGACAATCTTACCGGCCAGGTCCGCAACATCGCCGAAGTCACGACGGCGGTGGCGCTGGGTGACCTGTCGAAAAAGATCACGGTCGATGTGAAGGGCGAGATCCTCGAGCTGAAGAACACGATCAACACGATGGTCGACCAGCTGAACGGCTTCGCCTCGGAAGTGACCCGCGTGGCACGCGAGGTCGGCACCGAGGGCAATCTTGGCGGCCAGGCCCAGGTGCCCGGCGTCGCGGGCACCTGGGCCGATCTCACGGACAATGTGAACCTGATGGCGGCGAACCTGACCGGACAGGTGCGCAACATCGCCGAGGTTACCACTGCGGTCGCGCGCGGCGACCTATCGAAGAAGATCACGGTCGATGTGAAGGGCGAGATCCTGGAGCTGAAGGACACGATCAACGTCATGGTCGATCAGCTGAACGGCTTCGCCTCCGAGGTGACCCGGGTCGCGCGCGAAGTCGGATCGGAGGGCAAGCTTGGCGGCCAGGCGCAGGTCGAGGGCGTCGCCGGCACGTGGAAGGACCTTACCGACAATGTCAATCTGATGGCCGGCAATCTGACCGGCCAGGTCCGCAACATCGCGGAAGTTACCACCGCGGTGGCACGCGGCGATTTGTCGAAGAAAATCACCGTGGACGTGAAAGGCGAGATTCTCGAGCTGAAGGACACCATCAACGTGATGGTGGATCAGCTCAATTCGTTCGCATCGGAAGTGACGCGCGTGGCGCGCGAGGTCGGTTCGGAAGGCAAGCTCGGCGGACAGGCGCAGGTGCCTGGGGTCGGCGGCACGTGGAAGGATCTCACCGACAATGTGAACGCCATGGCCGCCAACCTGACCGGCCAGGTCCGCAATATCGCCGAGGTCACCACCGCCGTCGCATTGGGCGACCTGTCCAAGAAGATCACCGTCGACGTGAAGGGCGAGATTCTCGAGCTGAAGAACACGATCAACACCATGGTCGATCAGCTCAATTCCTTCGCCTCAGAGGTGACCCGCGTGGCCCGCGAGGTCGGCACGGAGGGCAAATTGGGCGGTCAGGCGCAGGTGCGCGACGTCGCCGGCACCTGGAAGGATCTCACCGACAACGTGAACCTCATGGCCGACAACCTCACCGGCCAGGTCCGCAACATCGCCGACGTGACGACCGCGGTCGCGCGGGGCGACCTGTCGAAGAAAATCACCGTGGACGTGAAAGGCGAGATCCTCGCGCTCAAGGACACCATCAACGTCATGGTCGACCAGCTGAACGGGTTCGCCTCGGAGGTCACCCGCGTGGCCCGCGAGGTCGGCACCGAAGGCAAATTGGGTGGTCAGGCGCAGGTGCCGGGGGTCGGCGGCACGTGGAAGGATCTCACCGACAACGTCAATCTGATGGCGACCAACCTCACCAACCAGGTGCGTGGCATCGCCGACGTTGTGACCGCAGTTGCCCAGGGCAATCTGAAGCGCAAGCTGACCGTGGACGCCAAGGGGGAGATCGCGGCGCTCGCCGAGACAATCAACTTCATGATCGACACGCTTTCGACCTTCGGCGACCAGGTCACCAACATGGCGCGCGAGGTCGGTATCGAGGGCCGGCTCGGCGGCCAGGCGCGCGTGCCCGGCGCCGCGGGCCTGTGGCGCGATCTGACTGACAACGTCAACCAGCTCGCGGCGAACCTCACCAACCAGGTCCGCTCGATCGCGGACGTGGCGACGGCGGTGACCAAGGGCGACCTTACACGCTCGATCGCGGTGGAGGCGTCGGGCGAGATGGCGGCGCTCAAGGACAATATCAACGAGATGATCCGAAACCTGAAGGATCAGACTCTCAAGAATGCCGAGCAGGACTGGCTCAAGACAAATCTCGCCCGCTTCTCGCGCATGCTGCAGGGCGAGCGCGACCTGACAACCGTTTCGAACTTGATCATGTCCGAGCTCGCCCCGCTGGTGAACGCACAGTACGGCGTCTTCTATGTCGCCACCAAGCGCGACGCCGACGAGACCGTGCTCGAGCTCGCCGCCAGTTACGGTGCCGAGAGCCGCGATGCGCTCAAACCCGAGTTCCGCCTGCGCGAAGGCCTGGTCGGCCAGGCCGCCGCCGACAAGCGGCCGATCCTGCTCGAGAATGCGCCTTCGGACTTCATCCGGATCGGCTCGGGTCTCGGCCATGCCGCGCCGTCCAACGTCAATATCCTGCCCGCTTTGTTCGAGGACGATGTGAAGGCGGTGATCGAGCTCGCCTCGTTCAGCGAGTTCAACGAGACCCACCAGACCTTTCTGGATCAGCTGATGGAATCGGTCGGCATCGTGCTCAACACGATCGCTGCGACCATGCGCACCGAGGGCCTGCTCAAGCAGTCGCAGCTGTTGACGCAGGAACTGCAGGCCCGCCAGACCGAGCTCACCACCAAGCAGGAGGAGCTGCACGCTACCAACGAGGAGCTGCAGGAAAAGGCGCAGCTGCTCGAGAACGAAAAGAAGCAGGTCGAGGCCAAGAATCTCGAGATCGAGATGGCGCGCCGCGCGGTGGAGGAAAAGGCTGAGCAGCTCGCGCTGACCTCGAAGTACAAGTCCGAGTTCCTCGCCAATATGAGCCATGAGCTGCGCACGCCGCTCAATTCGCTGCTCATCCTGTCGAAGCTCCTGTCGGACAATCCGCAGGGCAATCTCAACGACAAGCAGGTCGAGTTCGCACGCACGATCAACTCGGCCGGGTCCGACCTGCTCAACCTGATCAACGATATCCTCGATTTGTCGAAGATTGAATCGGGGACGGTGTCGATCGAGATCGGCGAGATGCCGATGCAGAGCCTTCGCCAGCACATGGAGCGCACCTTCCGCCAGCTCGCGGCCGACAAGAATCTGGAGTTTGTCGTGGCGTTCGATGCCGGGCTTCCCGCGGCGATCCGCACCGACGAGAAGCGCCTCCAGCAGGTGGTACTCAACCTGCTTTCGAACGCGTTCAAGTTCACTTCGCACGGTTCCGTCACCCTTGCCGTTCGCTCGGCCGACAGCGGCTGGAGCACCAACCATCCGGTCCTGCGCGGGGCGGAACGGGCAATCGAGATCGCGGTGACCGATACCGGCATCGGCATTCCTCAGGACAAGCAGAAGCTCATCTTCGAGGCGTTCCAGCAGGCCGACGGCACGACCAGCCGCAAATATGGCGGCACCGGGCTAGGCCTGTCGATCAGCCGCGAGATCGCCCGCCTGCTCGGCGGCGAACTGCAGGTTCGCTCGAAGCCCGGCAAGGGTTCGACCTTCACGCTCTTCGTCCCGCTCCAGGCGATCGCGCCGCCGTCGAGCGGCAATGAGGGGACGGTCGCTCGGTACGACAATAATGGGGCGCTCGTGCCCAACGCGTTGCCGGCTCCTTTCGATCTGACCGACGATCGCGATACGCTTGAGGGCCATGGCTTCGTCCTGATCGTCGAGGACGATCCGACTTTCGCGCCCATCCTGCTCGACATCGCGCGCGGTGCCGGGCTCAAGGGCGTCGTCTCGTCAGCGGGCGCGGGCACGCTCGCCATGGCCCGAAAGCTCCAGCCTGGCGCGATAACGCTGGACCTCGGGCTGTCGGACATCGATGGGTTCGTCCTGCTCGACCTGCTGAAGCATGATCCCCAGACCAGGCATATTCCGGTGCATGTGATCTCGGGGGCCGACAGGCTGGCGCAGGCGACCGCGCTGGGTGCGCTCGGCGTGACGGAAAAACCGGCGGACGACGCTGCGCTCAAGACCGTCTTTCTCGATCTGGCGGAGCGGGTGAGCGCGGCGCCCGACATCGTCAAGATCGTGCCGCCCGCGGCCGAACCGCTGCCTCAGGCCCGCGCGGTCCCGGAGCTTGCAGGCACCAAGATCCTCATCGTCGACGACGATATCCGCAACATCTACTCGTTGACCAGCGTGCTCGAGAGCTACGACGTCGAGGTGCTCCACGCCGAGCGCGGCAAGGATGGCATCCTGATCTTGGAGCAGACGCCCGGCATCGATATCGCGCTGATCGATATTATGATGCCGGAGATGGACGGCTATGAAACGATGCAGCAGATCCGGCAGCGTCCCGAGCTCACCGACCTGCCGCTGATCGCGGTCACGGCAAAGGCGATGAAAGGCGACCGGCAGAAATGCCTCGATGCCGGCGCATCCGACTATATCGCCAAGCCAGTGGACATCGACCTCATGCTCGCTCTCTTGCGCGTCTGGATCGGGCGCTCGCGCGAGGTTCAGCGTTCGGGCGACGTGATCGTGGCGGAGCGCAGCTGAGCCGATGTCTCCCAATCCCGATGCCATCCTGACCGAGGCCGAAACCACCGTGGCGGGTCAGGTCCCCCCGGCGGTTGCCGGACCCGACATCGATCGACCCCGCGTGCTCGTCGTCGACGACGACGAGCGCAATCTCCTCGCGATCACCACTGTCATCGAGGATGTCGCCGAGGTCGTCGTGGCAAACTCGGGCGAAGAAGCGCTTCGCCAGCTGCTCAAGCACGAATTCGCGGTGATCCTGCTCGACGTCTACATGCCAGGTATCGACGGCTACGAAACCGCGGGCCTGATCCGGGCGCGCGAGCAGACCAAGCGCGTTCCGATCATCTTTCTGTCGGCGGTCAACAAGGAGACCGAGCACCTGCTGCACGGCTATGCGATGGGCGCGGTCGACTATGTCTTCAAGCCGGTCGAGCCGGCGGTGCTGCGTTCCAAGGTCGCCGTGTTTGTCGACCTCTTCACCATGACGAAGGAGATTCAGCGCAAGGCGCTCCAAGAGCAGCGGCTGCTCGACGCCAATCTGCGCGCCAATGCCGAGCGGCTGCAGGTCGAACAGAAATTGCGCCTCGCCGAGCAGCGTCAGGCGGCGATTATCGAATCGCTGCCGATCATCCTCTATCTCGAGGACCTGACCGCGGAGCCGCGCGTTCCCAAATATGTAAGCGGCGCATTCGAGACAATGACGGGCTTCAGTTTCGAGGCGGTCCAGACGTCACCCGACCTCTGGGCCACACGCTTGCATCCCGACGACCGCGACCGTGTGGTCAGGTCACTCGCCGAAAGGCGCGCCGGCCGCTCCCTTTCGGTCGAGTATCGCTGGCAGTGCGCCGATGGCGCTTATCGCCATTTTCTCGACCAGGCCGTCATCGTGCAGGACAGCGCCGGCAACCCCGTCGAGCTGGCGGGCACGTTGCTGGACGTCTCCGAACGGAGGGAGCTGGAGGACCAGCTCAACCAGATCCGCAAAATGGATGCCATCGGCCAGCTCACGGGCGGCATCGCGCACGACTTCAACAATCTGCTTGCGGCGGTGCTTGGTGGCCTCGGCCTGCTCGAGCGGCGCGTTCCGCTCGACGAGGCAAACCGCAAGGTACTCGAGATGGCCCGGCACGCCGCCGATCAGGGAGCCGAGCTGGTCAAGCATCTGCTTGCATTCTCGCGGCGCCAGAAACTCGAGCCGGCACCTGTCGATATCGCCGACCTGGCGATATCGGTTTCCAACTTGCTTAGCCACACTTTGGGCGGGCTGGTCGAGCTATCCTGGCACTGCGATCCCGGTATTGGCAAAGCCTATGCCGACGCGGCGCAGCTGGAACTGGCGCTGATGAATCTCATCATCAACGCCCGCGACGCCATGCCGGAAGGCGGTGCGGTCAGCGTGCATGCGGCGGACCGCCATGTCACCGAAGTGGAACCCGATGGTGGGCTCCGGAGCGGCGACTATGTCGTGCTCACCGTCGCCGACACCGGCTGCGGCATCGCGCCGGAACTGCTAGATCAGGTGCTCGAGCCCTTCTTCACCACCAAGGCTATCGGCAAGGGAACCGGGCTTGGTCTGAGCATGGTCTATGGATTCGCGCAGCAATCCGGTGGCGCGATGCGGATCCGGAGCGAAGTGGGTGTCGGTTCGCAGGTTGAGCTATGGCTTCCCGTCGCGCCCGTCGATGAGAAGCCGCCGCAGGCGCCCGTTTCCCCAGCGACGGTCGACGGCGCGGAGGCACCGGCTGTGAGGATGCGCATCCTGCTGGTCGACGACCATGACGCCGTACGCGCAACGACCGCCGCCATGCTGGAGGATCTGGGTCATAGTGTCGCCCAGGCCAATGACGGTTCGATCGCGCTCGAAATGGTCACCCAGGCGCCTTTCGAATTCGACCTGATCCTCAGTGACTATGCCATGCCACGCCTGTCGGGCGCTGAGCTGATCCGACAATTGCGGGACATTCGTCCCGGCCTTCGTGCCGTGATCATAACGGGGTATGCAGAGCCCGATGCTGCATTGATGCGCGGACTGGACGCACCCGTGCTTACGAAACCGTTCACGCCGGGCCAGCTCATGGCATTGCTGACTAAGGCCGCAGCGTCCTGATCGGCGACCCTCTCGGTCGCGCCAAGCGCGCCGCATGCAGGGGATGCTCTGCGGTTGGATAGCACCTCCATCTCCCGCCGCGCCCTTGCGGCACCTTCCCTGATTCCGTCATGAAGAAGACGCTCCGCGTAAGACATCGGGGACGATGTCGGCCCGAATAACGCAAACGTTGTTCACCTCACCTTTAGACGGCCATCACGACAAATCCCTGACGAATGTCGAAACACCAGGCATCCTTTCGCTATAGTTACTGAAAATTGACCTAAACACATCATCCGGTGTTCACGATATTCGGTCTAGCTGGAGGATAGCTCCGTCCGGATTGGCCTGCCGTGCTTGACCTTCAAAACATCATTCTGGAGATGATAGCAAAGGGAAGCCCTCTTGCGTCGACCACCGACCGGCTCTGCTCTCAGGTCGAGGCTTTGCTGCCGGACGTCATCTGCTCGGTTCTGACAGTAGATCGTGCCCGTCTCCTGCACCCGCTCTCGGCGCCAAGTCTGCCGGCCGATTACTCTGCCGCGCTGGATGGCATTGCGATAGGACCGGACGTCGGTTCCTGTGGCACTTCGGCCTATTTGCGGACGCCGGTCGCCGTCACAGACATCGCGAACGACGCGAAATGGGCGGAGTTCAAGCACCATGCGTCGCAGCTGGGACTGAAAGCCTGTTGGTCGAGCCCGATTTTCGGTGCGAACGGCACGGTTCTCGGGACCTTCGCCTTCTACTATCGGGAGCGGCGCGGCCCCACCGACGTGGAGAGGGAGGTCGTTGCCACGTGCACCCACCTTTGCGCGATCGCCATGGAGCGCCACGATCGCGCACTCGAGCACGAGCGCAAGGCCAATATTGACGAGCTTACCGGTCTCCTCAACCGCGCCTCCTTCAATCGGGCGCTTGCCAGCCTGCCGTGCGACGTGCCGGCTGCCTGGGCCATCATGGTCCTCGACCTCGATAATCTGAAAGTGACCAACGACACTTTCGGGCATCATGTAGGGGACGCGCTTCTGCGGGAGGTGGCATCTCGTCTGGCGATCAACGCGGTGCCGGCCAAGGCCTTCCGGATCGGGGGCGACGAATTTGCGGTCATCCTGCAGGCGCCCGAAGCGCTTCGCGACATCTTCGGTACCGCCCAAGAACTCCTCGACTGCCTGGTCGAGCCCGCTTTGTGCGCCGGACACCTTATCGCGCCTCAGGCAACCATCGGCGGCGCCGTGCTGGCGCATGGCGATGCCACCCCCGACAGCGTGCGGCAGAATGCCGATTTTGCCCTGTACCACGCCAAGGAAACCGGCAGGGGCGGATTTGTCCGCTACTGGCCCGGCATCGGAACGGCGATCACCAAACGACTCACCGCCATCCGGGACCTAGGAGCAGCGCTGCGCGAGGATAGGGTCGAGGCATATTATCAGCCGATCGTCCGTCTCGACACGCGCGAGATCGTCGGGGTCGAGGCGCTGTGCCGCATCATCACACCTGCCGGCGACGTGATTCCCGCCGCGGCGTTCAGTGACGCGACGTCAGACGCGCAGATCGCCTGCGCGCTTACCGAGTGCATGCTTGGCCGCATCGTCGCAGACCTGCGAAACTGGCTTGATCTCGGGATACCCATCCAGCATGTCGGGCTGAATGTTTCTTACGCCGACGTTCACCGCGGCAAACTCGGCGGTCAGCTGAGCGCCGCGTTCGCGGCGGCGGATGTGCCGCTGAAGCATCTCATCGTCGAGATCACCGAGAACGTCTATATGGGGCGCCGGGACCATGTCATTGCGCGCGAGATCAAGGCGATGCGCGCGCTCGGCCTCCGCGTGGCGCTCGACGACTTCGGAACTGGCTTCGCATCGCTGACGCATCTGCTGACCGTCCCAGTCGATATCTTGAAAATCGACAAGAGCTTTGTCGACAACCTCTCTCCCGGAACCCCGAGTAGTGTTATCGTCGAGGGGCTTCAGGGCATAGCCAACAAGCTCGGCATCCGTGTCGTTGCGGAAGGGATCGAGACCGAGAGCCAGGCGGCCCAGCTCGCCGCCTTTGGCTGTCTTCTCGGACAAGGCTATTTGTTTTCGCCAGCGGTGGATCGGGACGCGATGACCGATTTTCTGCTTCGCCTCGCTCAGCCCTCCGCCGAGACAGCCCGTGGCGCCGCTCGTCTTACTCGCCGGCGCGCAGGTAGCGCGGATGATGCGACGCGCTGGATAGCGGCCGCGGGCCCAGGGCCCACCAACCCCGGACCCGTCGCATCAATGGCAGCCCGGGGGTCGCGCAAATATCCCCCTGCGTGTCGTCTCGTCCGGTGAGGCAGACTCGGCCTCCACATCACGCATATTTCGAAGGCGATATCTCAGACGTCGAGAATCGGGGAGGCGGTCTAGTCCGTCATCAACAGTCGGGGGATTTCGCCAAGCAGCTCTCGGGCGAGGAAACCGATCTTGACCGAAGCCGCGGCGCGGCGCGCCCATGCACGGGGCCCGGCCGATGCAGACAGCGCCAGCTTGAGGCGTGCCGCGACGCCCTGCTTGTCGCGCAGGACGCTTATTGGGCGACCCAGACCGACGCGCTGCTGAAGTCCGCACCGGCCTGGCGTTCTGCCGGGATGGGCGACGAGGCGGCTGCGATCGCCGCGTTGACCGTCGCAGCGGAAGGAAAAGACAGGCTCGAAAAGCTTCCCTTCACGCCCGGCCCGATCGTGCCCGCGCGCGAGTAATTGGGGAGCTCTATCTCTCGATCGGGAAGCCCAGGGAGGCGCTGCAGGCCTTCGATGCCACCTTGGCTCTCGCTCCTGGAAGACTGGGCGCGTTGCGCGGCAAGGCCGAGGCCGAGCGCCGTGTGCGCAGCCATTGAACGGAGGACGCCGCACGATCAACCGGCTGAACCACCAGGATCGGCGCGGGTTATAGGCGCCGGGTGGCCTGACCGAAGGCCACGACCGGTGCTGCGCATCATAAGCTGTCGCCGGCGGCCCCGGTGTGGAAAGGGTAGAATGGAAGGTACCGAATTCCGAGCGGGACGGGCCGAGGGGGTCCGTGATGCGTGGGCGATCATCGAGGCTCTGATTGCAGGAGAGCAACTCAAACTCGATTTGCCGGCATCCTATGGTACGCGCAGTGCCCGGCGCACGCGGTGGCAGGCATACCGCAACGCCGCCTCCAGACTGCGGACGATCCTTAATCGAATGACGCGGTCGACTCCCAACTCGGCTGTAAACGAAGCGAAGCTGAAACGGATGGGCCAGTAGTTCCGGCAGCTGCATGAAATCCATATGTCTGCGTATGGATCGTCCGCGGCAGGCACGCCCGAACGGTCACGCATACTTCGCTCCTGCGCCCTCTCGGTGACATGCATCGCCTGGATATCGGACCATGCCGCAGCGGTGCCGCCGTTCGGCGGGCGAAACCCGGGCCGGATGTTCAGATCCGGCCGAGCACCAGCAAGATGATGAGGATAACGACAATGAGTCCAAGACCGCCCGAGGGCCCATAGCCCCAGCTCCGGCTGTGCCCCCAGGTGGGAAGCGCGCCGACCAGCGCCAAGACGAGAATGATGATGAGGATTGTGCCGAGCATTGTTGGGCTCCTTGTGGATACGGAATTCCAACGATTGCAGGAATTTGGTGTTCCTTGACCGGGCGCCGGCTGCCTTGTCGTTCGTCATCGAACGGCCGACGATCGCGATCGAGCGTCGGGGCCTTACGCCGCTGCGTGGGTTCCGTTGCCGTCCCTGACAATGGGGTGAGGGGCGTCCAATCTGGTTCCGTGGGCCGTTCGCCGCCGAATTAGCCGGTCCCGCCATCGTCTCGGGGGGAGGGAGGGGCAGGGACCGGCACCCCCTAAGGAGCAAGCAGATGAAACTCGACTTCATGGCGCTGGGCAACCTGTCCATCGACAGGACGAACATGCGGCACGACAGGATGCCCGACGTGACCGACTTGTTGCGGACGGTGCGCAAGCGCGGCATCCTTCAGATCCTGCTGGCCCGTGCCGTGCCGTCGCCGGGCGTTCGAGATCGTTGTGCCTCGCCGCTTCCACGCGCCGTGCTCTCGTCGCAAAGGGCGCCGGGCCGATGGCCGTCGCTGGCCTCAGAGGTGGTTACGACGCGTGACCAGCTTTTCGCCATAGCAGATCGAGCATATGTCGCGCCGCCGCTCGAACCTGTCCGAGCCGGCGAGCTCGCGGGTTTTCTGATTGGCATATTCGCGCGACGACAGGTCGAGCTTCTCGGTCACGCAATCGTCGCAGATCGGGGCGGGCGCGAGGCGCGTTATCAGCGCGCGCACCCGGTCGAGCGCGCTCATTTCCTGTTTTCGATCTTGGGGCGCCGGCCGGCTCCAGACAGCCTCGGTTCGATCATTTCCACGCGCTGCGAATAGGCGACGTCCACGGTTCGCGCAATCGAGGTGGCCGCCCCGACTCCGATGTGCGGCAGGTGGACGCGAGAGTCGCATTCCTGCACACGGTAGAGCGAGGAACCCGATTTTGCCTTGCCCGTTTTGGCCGGCATGATGTCCTCGCCGCGTTCGCGTAACCGTGCCCTCAACCTAATGCGACAGGCAGCGAATTGCAGGACGCTCGCGTTTCGCGAGCGCTCCGCTGAATTCGCCTCCCAGCTGATCGAGGAGGCGAACAAGCTGACCGTGCGTGCCCAGGAGTTGCTGGCCGCCGACCAACAGCCATCGAATAGCTAGCTTGCCCGCATCGGGTTTTGAAAAGACCAAAGCCGTCGGGCGGGCAGGGGCCTCGACCAGGTACGCCTAGGCCAATTCCAGTCCCCGGCGCTCGACAGGCACGGACTCGGCGCCTTTGGCGCGGCGCTGATATTCCGCGGCGAGTTTCAGATGCACCAGCGCCGCGCATCGCATCGTGCATCTTTCGGCCATGGCGAGTTCCTGCAGGGCACGCCGCGCGAAATACACCCGGTCTTCGATGCTGTTCTGGCCGGACATGGTCTCCTCCAAGGCGACCTGTGCCCCCTCGACCTCGTAGAGCTATAACGCAGCAATACCTTCCGGGTTTCGCAGGTGGAGGGGAGGCTCGCCTTGGATCTTCCCGGTGTGGCGGCAGGCGTCGCGCCTGTGCAAGGCCGGCGGCCCCTCCATTTGCTTGCACAAATCGGTTCCTCCTCCGCTGTTTCGCGGTGTCTGCGCTCCCGTTCCGGTAGCCCCGACGGCCGCGCTAGCTGACCTCTAACCGTCCGCCGCTTTCGGGCTCGCTTGAGGTGCGCGGTCTTCAAGGCGGTCCAGCAATGGCAGCTGGCTCGGCAGCATCATCGCTCGTGCCTCTCCAATTGTGAACCATCGCGCGGCATCGACTTCCGGAAATGACTGGCGCCTTCCGCTCCGTGGCGGCCATTCGATCTCGAAGCGGTTGCTGACAATAGCTTCTGCGTCGAGTTCAGCTTCGAGCGCGAACGCCTCGACCAGCTTGCCGCCCGCCTGACGAACCTCACCAAGGGGAAAGGCTCCCGCTCCGCGCTTCCCCAAGTCGGTGCCAAGTTCCTCGCTTGCCTCGCGCAGCGCGGCGGTGAGGGGATCTTCGTCCGGGTCGATCAGGCCTTTGGGGATCTGCCATGCGCCCGTTTGCTTGTTCCGCCAGAAAGGGCCGCCGGGATGGACCAACAGCACCAACAGGACAGCCTCGCGGCGATTATAGAGGAGAAGGCCTGCGCTGCGTCGAGACATGCTTAGCCGGACGTCCGGGCGGCCAGGAGATCCTGTTCCTCCGGATGCCGCTGAATATAGGCCGCCACGAATTCGCAGAGCGGTACGACCTTGAGGTGCTTCGCTCGCACGTCGGCGAGCGCACCGGCAATGAGGCGGCTGGCGATCCCGCGCCCTTGGAGCGCTTTAGGGACGACCGTATGCGTGAAGGTGATCGCTCCGTCGCGCCGTTGATAGTCGGAGAACGCTGTTCCCTGCTCGGTGTCCAGTTCGTAGCGGTTGGCTGCTATGTTGTTCCGCACATCGTCGTTGGGCATGGATTTGGTCCGATCAGCAGCGGTGGGACTTTCCATCAGTCGCCGAGGAGGTGGAGCACGAGGCTGCGCCGATGTGGCCGACGGCGATGCTCGAACAGATAGATGCCTTGCCAGGTACCTAGTGCGAGCCGGCCCCCGATCACCGGGATGGAGAGCTGCACCTGGGTGAGGGCGGTGCGCAGATGCGCCGGCATGTCATCGGGCCCCTCGTCGTCATGAATATACGCATCGGGGTCCTCGGGCGCGACACGCGTGAAATAGGCTTCGATATCGGAGCGGACTTCCGGCGCGGCGTTCTCGTTGATCAGAAGCGATGCCGAAGTGTGCTGGCAAAAGACGGTGAGCAGGCCCTCGCCGAAGCCGGTTTCATCGAGCCACGCCGCAATCGACTGCGTGACTTCGATCAGTCCTTGATGCGATGTCGCAACCTCCACCGTCGTCGTCACCTGCCGCAGCATCTTCATTCCTCGGCCCCGACCGCAATGGCGGCGTACCAGTCGGCATAGCGGCTGTTACGCGCCATATGTCGGTTGAGATCCGGCGCGCCGTCGCTCCACCATACTGCGCCGCGTTCGCCAAGAGCTCGCTTGGCCGCATCGACGGCTTCGCGCGCGCCCGCTTCGGCGGTCGTATCGCCCGACCGTTTCGCGGCTCCGACGGCTCGGCGGGCATCCATGAGCTTGGCCACCAGGGTTTCGCGTTCTGCCGCAGACAGCCCAGGATTTGACGCGCGCCACAATCTTCCGCCCACCACAAAATAGCGGCCATCGGGGGTTGCCGGATAGGGGGTGGCCATCAGCGCAGCTGGCTGTCCTTGCTGCCACGACGATTTATGCCCGAGAAGCTCGGTCGCCTGTCGCGCTCGGCCTGGCACAGGACACAGGTGCGCACGCCGGGAAGCGCTGCGCGGCGCTTGGGCGGAATTTCCTCGCCGCATGCCTCGCACTCCTCCAGGCCTTCTCCGCTCGGCAAGCGCGCCCGGGCGCTCGACAGGGCGTCGTTGATACTGTCTTCGATCTGATCCTGGACGGCGCCGTCAGGCGCCCAACCGTTTGCCATCTTGTCGTCTCATTACAATTGCCATCCCGAGCTCGGGGATCGCTGGACTGCCTATTGCTTCAGATATTCGCGGACCTTGTCGGACGAGTTGCCAACCGCGGCGACCGCCTCGCGAAGTCGCTCTTCGCTCACGCCGAGGCTCTTGCTCCAGTCGCGAACCTCATAGTCTTCCGCCAGGCTGATCCGGTCGCGGTCGGGCGAGCTCACATCGGTTTTGCTGTCTGTCATTGGTCTCTCCTTGCGTTGCGCAGAATCCGCGAGGCGTCGCCTCGGTTCGGGGCTCAGGCGTCGGGACGGTCCTTGGGATAGTCTTCGGGCTTGACCGTGCTAACATTGGACCGATCCTCGACGTCGGCTGGTTCCAACCCGCCTTCGGTCTCCCGGTCGCTGTCGAGTCTGTCGCGTGGCGAGTGCGCGCCTGCTTGATGCTCGGTGGAAACGTTCTGGTCGGGGCTGTCGATCGGATCGGCCATCGTAAACTCCTTCGAAGTTCCAACGACTTGGCGCGGCTGGCGTTCCGAAACGCAGGGCTTTGCATGCTCTCGCCATGGCCGCGGGCGCGGCCTGGAGCCGAAATCAGTTTGCCATTCGCGCCTGTCTTGGGTTTCCGGCGCACGCGGCCTGATCCGCTTTCAAACCGGCGCGCCCGGTGGTGAGCGTAGCAGCGACTTCGGCGAAACGTCGCGTGGGCGCTGCATCCAGGCCGGATATTCCTTGGAGGTCGCGTTGCCTTCACTCAGCATCGAGTGAGTGATCACCAACCGAATGTGACGCCGATCCGGCTACCTGTCGATCCTTTCACCGTGGAGCCGGCAAAACCACCATTGGCGTAGGCGTGGTCGCTGAGCTTGACGACCCCCGCTACCGAAAAGGCTTGCTCGCCGCGAAAATTGGCGAGGTTGAATGATATCGCCAACCTGCTGTCGGGCGGCAGAAGGGTGCCCCCCAAAGCGATCGCAGTGGCAACGCCGCCATAGCTGCGGCGGATGTCGCGGGTCAGCAGCCCCACTTGTCCTTCCAGGGTTCCCGTCCGGGCCTGCAGCGCGTCAATGTCGGACGGGCCGAACGATGAGTAAGCGAGATTGCCCGCGCTGTCGCCGGTGACGAAATGCGTTGGTCCTGACTGAGCCGCGGCGCTCGCGGCGCTACCCAGGCCCGGCGCCTGATAGGTCGAAGTGGCCGTCCCCAACGCGATCTGGTTGGCGCGGGTCGCCGACGCACCGGGGCCGATCGCAACGCTGTTTGCCCCTTGCGCGTTCGCGCCGTCGCCGAGCGCGACCGACCTGGATCCGCTCGCCATCGCCGAGCCGCCGATCGCGATTGCGTCGGTCCCGCTCGCCACGGGGGCCGGCGCGGCCGAATTGATCTCGACATATCTCGTGCGGCTCCTGACGGTATCGAGCTGGCGGAGATTGACCGCGTCGGTCGGTGCGGTGCCGTCATCGACGTTTACGAGGCGCACCTCGAAATTGGGCGCCCCAAACGAAACCGTGAAGGGCTGGTCGGCGACGGCGTTGACGCCGATCGCCACGCTGCCATCGGCCGTAGCTTTCGCCTGTGCGCCGATTGCAACGCTGGCGCTTCCGGTGGCTTCCGCATCGGCGCCGACCGCCGTTCCAAAGTCAGGCGCCTTGGCTTGCGAGCCGATGGCCACGCCGTTCTGGCCAGCGGTCGCTCCCGAGCCGAGCGCCGTTCCGTCAGGACCGGCATTCGCGGCGGCACCGCAGGCCGTACCGCCTGATCCGCCGCCCGGAGAAGCAGACGCCCCATTGCCCGTGTTGGTCGTGACGTCACGACACACCGTCGCGGTTTGCGCGCGCGCGACCGTCGGCAGCAACGCCATCGCGAGCGGGATCGACGCCGATATCGCGATCCATCGACCGCGCATCGCAGTTTTTCCGTGAATGGGGAACCGATGATGCCCGCCCTGCAGTGCGCAGTGTCCGCTGTTCTTGATGCTGCCCATGAATAAAGCTCCGCGTTTTCGGTGGCCGAGTTGGTTGGCGGGGCCTGTTCGATCGCGGACGTAGTGTGAATGATGGACAGCCGATGATATGCTGATGATTAAACGATTTTGTTTATAATCAGCGGGTTGACGCGAAGCGCTTCGTCTCTTCGAAAGAGTATGGCGCGTCTCTATGCCCCGACGCGGTGGGCCCTTGCGGCAAGGAAATCGGGCGTCACCCCCGCTGCATGCCAATAGGCGGCCATTCCCATTTCCTCGCACAGCGGAAGGAAGCGGGGATCGTCGCGCATCGGTTGCGTCGCGCCGATGAAGAGCATCAGGGTCTTGCGGTGTCGCTCATCCCGGATGCCGGGTTGCGTCCCCGATGGGCGGAGCGGTCCCGTATGCGGGCCGCGGCGCAACAGATAACCGCGCGCCACGTCGAACAGCGTGTCCATCTGGCCCAGCTGGGACAGGATCAGAATTGCAAAGATGGCCCAGCTGGGCGTCTTGGCGATCGAGGCGAGGGTCGTTTTGACAGCGGCAGCGACGTCCTGTTCCGCTTTGGTCGAGAGTGCGATGATCGAGACACGCAGATCGGCGGCGTCCGCAGGAGTCAATGACGGCGGATATCCGGCAATATCGTCGAGCATGGCGAGCGCGATCGCCGGCCGCCCGGTCATCGAGAAAAGCCAAAACTTGGCGAACCAGATCGACGGGTGGCGTGGCACCAGCTCCATCGCATTATCGGCGCTGCGGTCGGCTTCCCCCAGGCGGCCGAGATTCCATAGCGAATAGGTCCGCCGGTACAGATATTTCGGCGCCAGCGGAAAGCGCAGGTTGAGCGGCAGGACGATTGCCGCCGCCTCGCGGCTGCGGCCCACGCCTTGGAGAAGCGCTGCCAGCGCCGAGAGCGCGGTCTCGTTCGAAGGCTGGATCGCGAGCACCGCGCGTAGCCGCTTTTCGGCCGCAAGCCAGTCGCCGAACTCCGGCTGGAGCAACGCAAGGGCGGCCAGGGAATCTGGCTGATTTGGCTCGATTGCGAGCGCGCGTCGAGCAGCGTCCTCACTCGCGACGACCGCGGATGCCTTGGCCGACGGTTCGGCAAATTCCGATGCTGCATACCAGGCAACGGCGAGGCCGCCGAGGATCGCGGGGTCGCCCGGCCTCAGGTCCAGCGCCTTGCGCAGGAGCCCGACGCTTTCCGTTCCGGAGGCCGGCAGCTCGTCGCGAAGCGCGCGCTGGGCGGCATCGACAAGCTCGCCCGCCTGGCGCGCATTGCCGTCGGGCCAGAACCGCCAGAGCGCCGCGCTCGCGGTCACCACGAGGCCGGTGCCGATCAGCAGCCGGCGCGTCACGGGCTTGGTGCGCTCGGGCGCTTCGCTCGCGACGGCGGTGCCCCGATCCTGGTCGGGAGAGTCCTCGACGACGACCGAACCCGTCAGCCGGTATCCCGATTTGGAGATGGTTTCGACGCCGAGGCTGTCGCTGGAGATCGTCCGGGCGGCCTTCCGGATCGCGGCGATGGTTCGGTTGATCGCATCGTCGCCGACGGTGGTACCGCGCCAGCACCGCGCCGCGAGCTGGTCGCGCGTCACGACCGCTCCCTGTGCCCCGACCAGTTCGAGCAGGACCTGCATCACCCTGGGTTCGATCGAGACGCTGCCGCCGGGTCCGCTGACGATCCGAGTCGAGGGACAGACGATGGTCCGGCCGAGGTTCGAATTCGGGAACCGGACGACCTCGCCACCCTCGGTTTCGGCTTTTCTTAGATGAATTACAGCCACTTGCGATCCCATCGGAAAATCATCGGATAAAGATCGGTGCTTCATCATTCACCTCTGACGACGCGAGATCCAGGGTTCGGCGGTGCCAAATGACAGGCTGAACATGGAGAGTATCATGATTTCTCGCGCATGGTGCATTTCGCGGATTTGCGGATCTGGCGCACAGCCAATGGACGCAGGTGAAAAAGGAATGGCGAGGCTTCGCGCGGCGAACCTGCTTATGGCGACAGTGAGCCTCGCTCTTGGCGCGCCGGTCCCGGCCTTCGCGGCGGGCGACGCCTATGTCGAAGCGCAGGGTGGCCCGGGTGGTGGACGCTTCGATGCACCTTGTCCGGACGGACAACATCTTATCGGCCTGGAATTGCGCATGGCGGACGATGTCGATGCGGCACGGGCGATCTGCGGCGTTTTCTCCGGGCCGATCACGGTCGCCCGATATTCGCCGGTCGGAGACTGGCACGGAGGGCAAGGTGGATTGCCGACGCAAGTGATGTGCCCGCCGCGCACGCCGGTCGTGATCGGAATGGCCGTCCAAGCTGAGGGCGTAAAAACCGTCGTCGTCAATCAACTGGCGCTCTTCTGCGGGGTCGTGGGTCCGGGCCAGATCATGCAGGCGGACCCGTCCGCCGTCGTTTATGGTCCGACGGCGAACTATACCACTGACATCGTCGGCCTGCCCTACAACTTCGTCAAATCATCTCAGAAGATGGTGGCGTGTCCGGCAAACCAGATCGCGACAGGCATCCATGGTCGTTCCGGCACCTGGCTCGACGCGATCGGACTTGTCTGCGCCGAGCCGCGCATTCGTCCTGGCATTGGGCGGATAAACCGAGACAAGGTTCCACCTGCGCAGCGCGTATCGATCTGCGATGCCGCCAAGGCCGCACGCGCGCGCAACGCTCCCACCGCGCCCAAACTGGAAGCGCAGTGCCTTGCATTCCAAAACCAGTCGCGACCGTCGGAACCGACGATCGACGACGCGTTACGCGCGGACGACATTCCGGGGCGGGCCGGCGCGGTGATCAAGGCCGATCCCATGCTGGTCGCGCTGCGAAGCTATGTGGCGGAGACCGACCGGCAGGGCTTCG
Source organism: Sphingomonas sp. JC676 (assembly GCF_014489075.1). Taxonomy (GTDB): domain Bacteria; phylum Pseudomonadota; class Alphaproteobacteria; order Sphingomonadales; family Sphingomonadaceae; genus Sphingomonas. Next base: position 80,125 of record NZ_JACTGR010000001.1, read on the forward strand.
ACCTGGGCATTGCGTCTTCCGAAGGTCAGACGCTCTGGGGGCCCGGCAAGCAGAAGATCTATGATGGCCTGAGCCCGTCTGGGCAGCGCGGCTTCCGGACGGCGACGTCCTTCGCCCTCGATCGCAACCGCAATTTGCAGCTGGCCACCGCCGGCGCTGCGATCGCGCAGGCCGATCCGAACCTTGCGGAAAGCCGGAATAGCGACCCCGATCCGCGCTATTGGCTCGGCTTCGACATCGCGGCGGGCATATTCGGCGATCCGGCGCTCGGCGGGCGCGGCAACACCCAGTCCGGTCCGGGTTCGCTCGGCATCCGGGAGGCCCTCAATCCGACTTCGCAGCGCGGCTTCAACGCGGCGATGAAGCTGCTCCTGCGCTGATTTCCGGCCGTGGGCAGATTGGCGCGAGGCATCGGCCTCGCGCGGTCAAGCTATTGAGAGGAATGGCAATAATGACCGACCATTGCGTGGGATATCGCCCGATCGCGGCCCTGTTGATCGCTGTTTGCGCTCTGACGCTCGCCGCTCCGGCGCGCGCGCAGGATGAGGAGAACATCGGCACGCGGCGGCAGGGACTGGTGAAGGGGGCCAGCGTCGATATCCCGCTTCAGAAGCAACTTGGCCTGGTCACGCTCGTCGATGATAGTGGTGGCAGCTGCAGCGGCACCATGCTGAATCGCTCTTGGGTACTCACCGCCAATCACTGCCTGTCCGAACGAAGCATCGAGATGCGCGTCTCCGCGACCTGGTCGGATCGACCGAGCATGGCCACCCAGGTCATTCGCAATGTCGGCGGGCGCGACGTGGCCCTTATCTATCTCGGCGCGGGGGATCTCGGGCCGACCAATTTTCAGATCATGAGCAACGACGTGCTCCGGCGCGGTCTTTTGGTCACCGCCTACGGCCGGGGTATCTTCCAGCTCGCCAGCGGCACCGGCGCGTCAGCGATTCCAGCCCAGCGCGACGGCAATTACCGGCAAGCCGATTTCACACTCAACGACCCAACGCCGGGTGCCTATAGTTTCGACGCCAATCAGATGGGGCAGGTCCCGGCCGGTGGCGACAGCGGGGGTCCGGACATTCTGATCGGACAAAATGGGGTGCCGATGGGGATCATCGGGGTCCATTCGAACTGCGGTACGACGCGAATACCAGGCAAGCCCACCACGGGTTGGGACTGGGTCAGTAGCATCGACAGCTGCGAAAGTGCGGCGATTGGCGACATCCGTGATCAGATTGTAGCGCCCGTCTCCAGAAAGGCGCCGGCGCGCTCGACCGACTTCGACAACGACCATCGCGCCGACATCCTGTGGCATAACGACACGACGGGTGAGACGCAGATCTGGTTCATGTCCGGGACTGCACGGATCGGTCGCGCTACCGTGCGGGGCGAGCGTGGCGCTCCGGTCATGATCGAACCGCCTTTTCGAATCGTCGGTAGCCGCGATTTCGACGGCGATCAGAAGACCGACATCCTGTGGTACAACGACCAGAGCGGCGAGATCCAGATCTGGTTCATGGATCGCGACAAGACCGACCATCGCGGCACCGTGCTGGGAGAGACCAACAAACCGGTGTTCATCGGACTTCCCTGGTCGATCGCCGCCGCGGGCGATATGAACGGTGACGGTCGTGCCGATATCGTCTGGCATAACGCCGCCACCAACGAGACGCAGTTCTGGTTGATGAACGGCAACCGCACGCTCGCGCGCGCCACGGTCGTGAACGAGTTCGGCGCGCCGATCTTCGTCGGATTGCCGTGGAGCATCGTTGGCACCGGCGACTTCAATGGCGATGGAAAATCGGATCTGGCATGGCACAACGCCGCATCAGGCGAGACCCAGATCTGGCTCCTCAACGGCGCTCGGATCGTGCGCCGGGTTACCATCATGGGAGAGGGCGGCGGCGGACCGGCCCTTGTCGGTCTCCCGTTTCGTATCGCTGAAGTCGAAGATTATGACGGCGATGGCCTGGCGGATCTCATGTGGCACAATGTCGCGACCGGGGAGTCGCAAGCGTGGCTGCTCGGCGGGGCCAGAGTGAAGCGGCGGGAGACTGTCACCGCCGACCGCGACGGGGGCGGAGCACATGTCAGTATCCCATGGCGAATCGTCGCGAACTGAGGTTGTCCCACAGACAGTAAAAGAGCGACTACTTTGCACCAACACCGTCCAAAAGCAGGCAGGCTGCTAGCGGCCCGATTCCAGTCTTACATTGTACCAGGTGCGCACACGGCGCTGATCGTGTGCAGCCGAGATTCGCGCGAATGAATGCGCGATTCGAATTGGCGCGAGGCAAAATCTTTGTGCGCCGGCTCCCAACGACGGCGAATGACTGCTCGTGAAAGCATAAGGGCCGTAAGGAAAATCCGGCTTTCGGATCATCACTCTTGTCGCACCCAGGCGCGCCCGCGCGCCGCAGCACGAGACGAAGATGACTCCGACCAAACTCCTCATCGGCCAGATCTTGATCGTGTTCGCGATCATGATGGCAGGTGTCTGGGCCGCCACGCAGTGGGCGGCCTCGATGCTCGGCTATCAGGTCGCGCTGGGTGCACCCTGGTTCCGCATTGGCGGCTATCCGTTCTATCGGCCCTGGGCGCTGTTCGGCTGGTGGTTCCACTACGACGCCTATGCGCCGCGGGTCTTCGACAAGGCGGGCGCTCTGGCGGGCGCCAGCGGCTTCATGGGCTGCGCGGCCGCGATCGTCGGGTCGCTCTGGCGCTCGCGCCATGCGCGCAATGTCACGACCTATGGTTCGGCGCGCTGGGCGAGCGTGGCGGAGGTCGAAGCCGCCGGCCTCTTCCGCAATGCCGGCGTGTTCCTTGGGCGCATGTATGGGCGCTATCTGCGCCATGATGGACCTGAGCATGTCATGGCGTTTGCGCCGACGCGTTCGGGCAAGGGCGTCGGCCTGGTCGTGCCGACGCTGCTCAGCTGGACGGGTTCGGCCGTCATTCACGATATCAAGGGCGAGAACTGGCAGCTGACCGCCGGCTGGCGATCGCGCTTCTCGCATTGCCTTCTCTTCAACCCGACCGACCCGCGCTCGGCGCGTTACAATCCGCTGCTGGAGGTTCGGCGCGGCGCCGATGAGGTGCGCGACGTCCAGAATATCGCGGATATATTGGTCGATCCCGAAGGCGCGCTCGAGCGGCGCTCGCACTGGGAGAAAACCAGCCACTCGCTGCTGGTCGGCGCCATCCTCCACATCCTCTATGCCGAGGAGGAGAAGACGCTGTCGCGCGTGGCGACTTTCCTGTCCGACCCGCAGCGTAGTTTCGTCGACACGCTCAAGAACATGATGGCGACCAACCATCTGGGAACCGAGGCGGCGCCCAAGGTCCACCCGGTGGTCGCATCGGCCGCGCGCGAGCTCCTCAACAAATCTGACAATGAACGCTCGGGCGTCCTCTCGACCGCGATGTCGTTCTTGGGCCTGTATCGCGATCCGACCGTCGCTATGGCAACCTCGTCCTGTGATTTTCGGATCGCCGACCTGGTCGAGGGCACGAACCCGGTCTCGCTCTATCTGGTCATTCCGCCATCGGACATTTCGCGGACCAAGCCGCTGGTCCGGCTCGTGCTCAACCAGATCGGCCGCCGCCTGACCGAGCGGCTCGAGGACGACCGGCGCCACCGGCTGCTGATGATGCTCGACGAATTTCCGGCGCTCGGGCGCCTGGACTTCTTCGAGACCGCGCTCGCCTTCATGGCCGGCTACGGCGTCCGCGCCTATCTGATCGCGCAGTCGCTCAACCAGATCTCCAAGGCCTATGGCGAGAACAACGCCATCCTCGACAATTGCCATGTCCGGATCGCCTTCGCGGCCAACGACGAACGTACCGCCAAACGCATCTCGGATGCGCTCGGCACGGCCACCGAGCAGCGCTCGATGCGCAACTATGCCGGGCACCGCCTCGCGCCCTGGCTGGCCCATGTCATGGTCAGCCGCCAGGAGACTGCGCGCGCCCTTTTGACGCCCGGCGAGGTCATGCAGCTGCCGGCGAGCGAAGAACTGGTGCTGGTCTCCGGACTCGCGCCGATCCGCGCCGACAAGCTGCGTTACTATGAGGATGCGCGCCTCAGCGGGCGGCTTTTGCCCCCGCCCGTGCTGGCAGCGCATGGGAATAACGACCGGCCCGCACCGCGCGCCGACGATTGGAGCGGCGTCGCGCGTCAGGTCGACGCACGCCTCATGGCCGGCGCGGAAGAGGCGGGCTCGGACGATGGCGGCGTGCAACAGGAGCGTCACCCTGGCCTCACCGAAGAGATGGCGGCTCCGATTGCTGCGCCCGAACAGCTCGATCTGCTCGGGATCGAGGACGATTTCGAATTTGCGGGCGATGCGCGGACGATGGATCGAGCGGGCGGGCTGAGCCCAGTTTCGCGCGCCCATGCCATCAACGAGACATCGGGTCGCGACGACGATCTGGTGCCGAGCTTTTGAGGGCGTGCCATGAAGCCCCGCCATCATCTCTATCTCGACGAGGCCTTGAGCGAGCAGCTCGACGCGCTCGCGGCCAAGCCCGGCGGCTCCAAGTCGGCGATCGTGGCGGATGCATTGCGCGGTTATTTCGCGCGGCGTGGCGCGCGCGAGATCGACGACATGCTCAAGGTCCGGCTCGACCGGATCAGCCATCAGCTTACCCGCATCGAGCGCGATGGCCATATCCTGCTCGAGAGCCTGGCGCTTTTCGTACGCTACCAGCTCAATGTCACGCCGCCCCTGCCCGAAAGCGACAAAACGGGCAGGGCGGTCGGCCGTGACCGTTTCCTCAAGTTCGCGAGCCAGGTCGGGCGGCACATTGCCGATGGGCGGCGAAGCTTCGAGCCGCAGGCGGCGGAGGCGAGCGAATGAGCGGGTCGATGCTTTCCGAATCCGCCGATCGCTCGCGGGCGATGCTGCGTACCGCGATGGGGCCGGCGATCGCTGCGGCGCTCGGCGACAGCCATGTCGTCGAGATCATGGTCAATCCGGACGGTGTGCTGCGCCTCGACCGGCTGGGCGAGGGAAGGGTGGACACCGGCATTCGGATCGCCGCCGAACAGGTCGAGCGGATCATCCGGCTGGTCGCCAGCCATGCCCGCACCGAGGCGCATGGCCTCGCACCCATCGTCAGCGCCGAGCTGCCGCCGCACGGGCACGGGGCGGGCGAGCGGTTCGAGGGCCTGCTGCCGCCGGTCAGCCAGGCGCCGTGCTTCTCGATCCGCAAGCCCGCGGCCCGCGTCTACACGCTCGACGACTATGTCGCCGACGGCATCATGACGCCGGCCTTCCAGCAGATCCTGCGCGGCGCCGTGCTGGCGCGCCGCAACATTCTCGTCGCTGGCGGCACCAGCTCGGGCAAGACCACGCTCGCCAATGCATTGCTTGCGGAAATGGCATCCCTCGATGAACGGGTCATCCTGATCGAGGACACGCGCGAGTTGCAATGCGCGGCTCCCGACACCGTGGCGCTGAGGACCCGGCCCGGCGTCGTCAGTATCGCCGATCTTGTCCGCTCGACGCTGCGCCTGCGCCCCGACCGGATCGTCATCGGCGAGGTTCGCGGCGCCGAGGCGCTCGACATGCTCAAGGCCTGGAACACAGGTCATCCCGGCGGGATTGCCACCGTCCACGCGAATAGCGCGGTCGCGGCGCTGCACCGGCTCGAGCAGCTGACCCAGGAAGCGGTCGTGAGCGCGCCGCGCCACCTCATTGCCGAGGCGATCGACCTGATCGTGTTCATCGCGGGCCGCGGCCTTGGTCGCCGCGTCGAAGCCATCGCGCATGTCAGCGGCGTCGCTCCCGACGGCAGCTACGCCGTCGGCATGATTCCCCGGTTTTTCAACGAAGGAGACGAAGAATGACCATGAAGACACAGGCCGTCGCGCGTTCGCGCGACCTGCTGCGCCTGGGGGCCGCTGCTCTGGCGGTCGCCCTTGCCAGCTCTGCCCAGGCTGCCGGGTCGGGCATGCCCTGGGAGGAGCCGTTGCAGCAGGTGCTCGAATCCGTCCAGGGTCCGGTCGCCAAGATCGTTGCGGTGCTGATCATCATCACCACCGGCCTCGCGCTCGCGTTCGGCGAGACCTCGGGCGGCTTTCGCAAGCTCATCCAGATCGTCTTCGGACTGTCGATCGCGTTCGCGGCGTCGAGCTTCTTCCTGAGCTTCTTCAGCTTTGGCGGCGGAGCCTTGATCTCGTGAGCATTACCGGCGCCCCTGGCGGCCATGTCGAAGGCTTCGAGGCGCCGATCCACCGGTCGCTCGCCGAGCCCATCCTGCTCGGCGGCGTACCGAGGGGCCTCGCGATCCTGAACGGGACGCTCGCGGCGGCGCTTGGGCTTGGCCTCCAGCAATGGATTGCCGGTCTCCTTGTCTGGGCGATCGGTCACACGCTCGCGGTGTTCGCCGCCAGGCGCGACCCGGACTTCGCAGCGGTCACCCTGCGCCACTTGCGCCAGAAAGGGCGTCTTTCATGCTGAACCTGCGTGAATATCGCGCGTGGGCCGACCGGCTGGCCGACCATCTTCCCTGGGCCGCGCTCGTGGCACCGGGCATAGTCCTCAACAAGGACGGCAGCTTCCAGCGGACCCTGGCATTTCGCGGGCCCGATCTGGAAAGCGCGACCGAAGCCGAACTGGTCTCGGCCTGCGCGCGCGCCAACAATGTCCTCAAGCGCCTGGGATCGGGCTGGGCATTGTTTTTCGAGGCCGAGCGACGCGAGGCGCTTGGATATCCCAGTTCCGACTTTCCCGATGCCGCATCCTGGCTGGTCGACGAGGAACGTCGAGCAGCGTTCGAAGGCGGCGCCGCGCATTTCGAGAGCCGCTATCATCTCACCCTGTTGCAGTTGCCCGCTGCCGACCAGAGCGACAGCGCGGGCCGGGTGCTGGTCGCGCGCGACGGGGTCGGCGGCCGGGACTGGCGTCTGGCGCTTGCCGGCTTCGTCGCCGAGACCGACCGCGTGCTGGACCTTCTGTCGGGCTTCATGCCCGAGGTTCGCGCGCTGGATGATGCCGAAACGCTGACCTATCTGCATGGGTGCATCTCGACGCGGCGCCATCTCGTCGCCGCGCCGGAGGTGCCGATATATCTGGACGGCCTGCTCGTCGATACCGAGCTGACAGGCGGGCTCGAGCCGATGCTCGGTGACCAGCATCTGCGTACGCTCACCATCCTGGGCTTCCCCAATTGCAGCCGCCCCGCGATCCTCGATGCGCTCAATCATCTGGATTTCGAATATCGCTGGGTCACGCGCTTCCTCGCGCTCGACAAGGCGGATGCGACCAAGGCGCTGACCAAGATCCGCCGGCAATGGTTCAACAAGCGCAAGTCGGTCGCCGCGCTGCTCCGCGAAGTCATGTACAACCAGCCGAGCCCGCTCCTCGACAGCGATGCCGACAACAAGGTCGTCGACAGCGACCTCGCGCTCCAGGCGCTGGGCGGCGATCATGTCGCCTTCGGCTATCTGACCATGACGATGACGGTGATGGACGCCGACCGCGTGGCGGTCGAGGACAAGGTCCGCAGGGTCGAGCGCATCGTCAACGGCCTTGGCTTCACCGCCATGCGCGAAAGCGTGAATGCGGTGGAAGCGTGGCTGTCGAGCCTTCCGGGCCATGTCTATGCCAATGTCCGCCAGCCGCTCGTCCATACGCTCAACCTCGCGCACCTGATGCCGCTGTCGAGCGTCTGGGCGGGTCCGGCGGGCAATGCCCATCTCGACGGACCACCGGTCCTGATCGCCGAGACCAGTGGCTCGACGCCCTTCCGCATGACCACTCATGTCGGCGATGTCGGCCATATGCTGATCGTGGGTCCGACCGGCGCCGGCAAGTCGGTGCTGCTGTCGACCCTCGCATTGCAGTTCCGGCGCTATCGGGACGCCCAAGTCTATCTCTTCGACAAGGGCCTGTCCGCACGCGCGGCGGTGCTGGCGATGGGCGGCGCCCATCACGCGCTCGGGCTCGGCGCCGATAGCGGCGGCACGATCGCTTTCCAGCCGCTGCGGCATATCGACCGCGCCGAGGAACGGGCCTGGGCATCCGAATGGCTCGCTGCCTTGCTCGCCCATGAGAAGGTTTCGGTCACGCCCGAGATCAAGGACGCATTATGGTCGGCGCTTGGCAATCTCGCCAGCGCGCCGCTCGAGGAACGGACGCTGACCGGCCTGTCCTTGCTGCTCCAATCCGGTGCGCTGCGCTCGGCCTTGTCGCCATACACGCTCGAGGGTCCGTTCGGGCAGTTGCTCGATTCTTGCGAGGACGATCTCGCGGTCGCGGATGTCCAGTGCTTCGAGACCGAGACGCTGATGGGGCTGGCGGGCGTCATCGCCCCCGTCCTCAGCTATCTGTTCCATCGTCTGGAGGAGAGGTTCGACGGGCGACCGACCCTGCTCGTCCTCGACGAAGCCTGGATCTTTCTCGATCATCCCTTGTTTGCCGCGCGTATCCGCGAATGGCTGAAGGTGCTGCGCAAAAAGAATGTCGCGGTAGTCTTCGCGACCCAGAGCCTTGCCGATATCGCCGATAGCGCGGTAGCGCCCGCCATCATCGAGAGCTGCCCGCAGCGCATCCTGCTTCCCAACGACCGCGCGGCCGAGCCGCAGAGCCGGGCCGCCTATGCGCGCTTCGGCCTCAACGATCGACAGATCGAACTGATCAGCCGCGCGACGCCCAAGCGCCATTATTACCTCCAGTCGGCGCGCGGCAATCGGGTGTTCGAGCTGGGGCTCGGTCCCGTCGCGCTGGCGCTTGCCGGCGCCTCCGACCCCGCCACCCAAGTCCGGATCGATGCGCTGCTCGCCGAGCATGGCACCGACCAATTCGCTGCCCGCTTCCTCGCATCCGCCGGCCTGGACTGGGCAGCGCAGGTCCTCGCCGGCTTTCCCGTTTCATCCCCGTTCTCGGAGTGATTTCCATGTTCGCTTCAGACCTCAAGAAGACCCTGATCTCGTCTGCCATGGGCCTAGGCATGCTGGTCTCGCTTGCCGGTGCCTTGCTGACGGCAGAACCCGCGCACGCGCAGCTGACCGTTTTCGACCCGACCAATTATTCGCAGAACATGCTGACCGCCGCGCGGGCCCTCGAGCAGATCAACAACCAGATCACCTCGCTCCAGCACGAAGCGCAGATGCTGACCGACTTCGAGCGCAACTTGTCGCCGCTGACGGTCTTCCACGACCAGCAGCAGCTCTTCGCGCGCCTGTCGGCGATCGACACGCTGATCAGCCAGGCGAAGGGGATCGGTTTCAAGGCAAGCGACGTGGAGGCGCAGTTCCGCGCCCTTTATCCGGATTTCGACACGAAGCTGAGCGCGAGCGCCATCGCCGCGCAGGCGCAGGCCCGCCTCGACACCGCGATTACAGGTTTCCGCCACACGATGCAGGTCCAGGCGCAGATTGCCGAGGCGGTGCAGGCCGATGCCGGCACGCTCGCCAAGATCATGGAGTCGAGCCAGAATGCCGCCGGCGCGCAGCAGGTCGGGCAGGCGACCAACCAGCTTCTGGCGCTGACCGCCAAGCAACAGATGCAAATCCAGGAATTGCTGGCCGCGCAGGGCCATGCCGATGCCGTCGAGCGCGCCCGCCAGGCCCAGTCGCAGCGGGATGCGCGCGCAGCTACGACCAAGTTCCTCGGCACCGGCTACGCCTACCAGCAATAGGCCCCCTTACCGGCGGCGCGCGCTCCCCCAGCGCCGCCGGCCGCCGCGGGGCGTCTGCCGCCTCTCCGGGCGCCCCGCGGCCACCGCTCTTCACATCAGGATAGTCCGAAGTGCACAACCTCAATGTCATCGACAGCTTTCTTGCGGCCTTCATCCGCTACATCGACTCCGGGTTCGGCTTGCTCGGCGGCGATGTCGGCTTCCTGACCAGCGCGATGATCGGCATCGACATCACGCTTGCCGGGCTGTTCTGGGCGATGGCGGGCGAGGGCGATGTGATCGGCCGCTTCCTCAAGAAGATCCTTTATGTCGGTGCCTTCGCCTACATCCTGAACAACTTCTCCTGGCTCGCGAACATCATCTTCGCGTCCTTTGCCCATGCTGGCCTGACCGCGGGCGGAGGCGCCTTTACCGAGAAGCAGCTGATGCAGCCCGGACGCCTTGCCGGGCTTGGCTATCAGGCTGCCTGGCCGCTGCTCAACCAGGCCTCGCAGATGATGGGCTTCGCCAGCTTCTTCGACAATTTCCTGACGATCTGTGTGCTGCTGATCGCCTGGCTGGTCGTCATCGCCGCCTTCTTCGTGCTCGCGGTCCAGATCTTCATCACGATCATCGAGTTCAAGCTGACGACGCTGGCCGGCTTCGTGCTGGTCCCCTTTGCCCTGTGGAACCGGACCAGCTTTCTCGCCGAGCGGGTGATGGGCTCGGTGGTCAGCTCCGGCATCAAGCTCATGGTGCTGGCCATCATCATCGGCATCGGCAGCGGCTTCTTCGCTGACTTCGTGGGCACCTTGCAGGGAGAGGAGCCGGATCTTGCCCAAGCGATGAGCCTGGTCCTCGCAAGCGTGACATTGATCGGCCTCGCCATCTTTGGACCCGGCATCGCGTCCGGACTGGTCGCGGGCGCGCCGCAGCTCGGTGCCGGCGCAGCGGTGGGTGCCACCGCCGCCGTGGTCGGGGGCGCGGCGATCGGTGGCGGCGCGCTCGCCGGTGCGGGCCGAATGGCGGGCGGAACCGCGCTCGGCGCGGTCCGCGCGGGAACGACGATGGGATCGGCGGCATCAACTGCCTACCAGCTCGGCCAGGAGACTTCGGGTACGAAAGCCGTCGGAGCCGGCCTTGCCGGCGTGGCGAACGCCGCGAAGGGCGCGGCTGCCCGACATATCGGCGCGCCGCTTGGCGATGCAGCCTCCCGCGGCCGCGACATGGCTTGGAATGCCGGCACGACATCCGGTTCGCCGGCTCCCGCCGGCAATAGCGCCCAGGACAAGGCGCCCGACTGGGCGCGCAAGCTCCGCTCCGAGCAATCTGCCCGACATCACCGGCAGGCCACCTTTCAGACGCTGAAGGACGGCGACGGCAGTGGTGCCTCGGCCACCCCCGACATCAAGGAAAGGGACGAACCATGAAGTTCAGGCGAAGCGTGCAGCGCTACGGCAGGACGCCGGAGCCGGAGACGCCGTACCAGCGCGCGGGACAAGTTTGGGACGAACGTATCGGCTCAGCTCGCGTGCAGGCGCGCAATTGGCGGCTGATGGCCTTTGGTGGCCTGCTGCTGTCGACGGGCCTGTCCTCGGCGTTGGTCTGGCAGTCGATGCAGAGCCGCGTCCTGCCCTATGTCGTCGAGGTAGACTCGCTTGGGGAGGCCCGGGCAGTCAGCCCGGCCGAGGCGGACTATAAGCCGACCGACCCGCAAGTGACGTGGTTCCTGGCGCGGTTCATCAGCGATGTGCGCTCCGTGTCGCTCGATCCGGTGCTGATGCGCCAGAACTGGCTTCACGCCTATGATTTCGCAAGCGAGCGCGGCGCTCAGGCGCTGAGCGAATATGCTCGCGTCGCGGCACCCTTTGCCCGTGTCGGAGAGAGGACCGTGTCGGTCCAGGTAACGAGCGTCGTCCGCGCGTCGCCGACTTCGTTTCAGGTCAAGTGGAGCGAGGCCAGCTACGAGCGTGGCAACCTCGTCAACACGGCGCGATGGACCGCCATCCTGACAGTGGTGATGAAGCCACCCAAGTCGGCGGAAGTCCTGCGCAGGAACCCGCTTGGTCTCTATGTCGATGCGGTGGACTGGAGCCGCGAGCTCGAAGAGCCGGCGCCACGATCCAACCTGCGCGCCGCTCCCTTTGCGCCGCCCGAAAGCCCGACCATTCCCGCCCCTGGTGGCGCGGTCGGGCCGGCCCCGAGGGAATCCTCCCTGCCTAAGATGGAGAATGTCCAATGATCCGCTTCATTCTTTTGTCGTCCGCCTGCCTGGCGAGTAGCCCGGCTCTCGCCCAACATGCGCCTGACCGGCCCATTGTCCCTGCTGCGTCGCCACGGGCGCAGGGCAACACCGTCGAGCCGGCCGACAGGGAAAGGCCGGCGCCGCGATCACGCACGCCCCGGCGACAGACCGTTCGCCACGCACGCGCGCGGACACCAATTGCGCAGGTCGACAGCGCGACGCGCGCCGCGCTGCTCGAGCCGAGCAGCCATGGCTATGTGAACGCGGTGCAGGTCTATCCCTGGACCGAAGGCTCGCTGTACCGCCTTTATGCCGCGCCCGAGCTCGTAACCGATGTCGCCCTGGAGCCTGGCGAGACGCTGACGGCGATCGCTGCGGGCGACACGGTCCGCTGGACCGTGGGCGATACCACCAGCGGATCGGGCGCGGGGAAGCGCACCCATATCCTGGTGAAGCCATTCTCGGCCGGGCTGAAGACGAATTTGGTCGTGACGACCGACCGTCGCAGTTACCACCTCCAGCTCGAGAGCACGGCTGCGACGGCCATGGCTGCGATCTCCTGGACCTACGCTCCCGGCGCGTTGCTTGCCTTCCAACGGTCAGGCGATGCCCAGCCGTCGACCCCGGTCGCGGCGGGGATAGCGATCGACAGGCTGCGCTTCGGCTACACCATAGACGGCGATCGACCCGATTGGCGGCCGCTTCGTGCTTTCGACGATGGCCAGCAGACATTCATCGAATTCCCGGCGACGCTGGGGCAGGGGGAGGCGCCGCCCTTGTTCGTGATCGGTGATGATGGCGCCGCCCAGCTCGTCAATTACCGCCAGCGCGGTAACTTCTACGTGGTCGACCGGCTGTTCAACGCGGCCGAGCTCCGGCTTGGCACCAAGCGCCAGCTGGTCGTGCGGATCACCCGCGAGGGCTCCGCCAAGCATAAGGGGAAGGGCGCATGACCGAAGCTTCCTCTCAGGAAACGGGCACCGCGCCGGATCAGGCTTCGCTTCCCCCCAAAGCTGATCCGGCCGATTTCGTGCTGCGCGGTGCTCCGCGCCGGGTGGTCCGCTTCCGTCGGAGCGTGATCATGGCGGGTGCGGGCGCTGCGGCCGTGGCGGTAATCGGAATCGCGTCTCTCGCGCTTCGCCCGATTTCGGGTCCGATCATGCCGACGGACGACAAGTCCGTGGAAAGCGAAGCGCGGCGACCGCCCGAGGCATTGGCTGGCGCGCCCAGGGGTTATGGCGACGTGCCGAGGCTAGGTGCCCCGCTTCCGGGCGATCTCGGTGGGCCCATTCTCGATCGCCAGCGTGCGCTTGCCGGGCATGATACAGTCGAAGCGGAACCGGTACAGACAGTGAGTCCGCAGGCCACGGATGCGGAACGCGAGCGCCGCATCACTGAACGGCGTACCGCCCGTCAGTCCGGCGTGATGATGCAATTGGCCGGCGGTCAGCGTACCCCGAGCGAGGCACCCGGGGCCCAGGGCGAGACGGGCACATTGGCGCCGTCGATAGGAGCTGTGACCGGGCCATCGCCGGCCGGATCAATGCGCCTCGCGGGAAGTCAGCAGCAAAAGGAGGCATTCCTCGCCGCGCCGCAGGATGCGGTCGACGTAAATCCGCACGAGCTTCGGTCCGCTGCTTCCCCCAACATGCTCAGCGCGGGCAGCGTCATTGCCGCCAGCCTGATCACCGGCGTGAATTCGGACCTGCCCGGATTGGTCACGGCCCAGGTGACGGAGAATATATTCGACAGCGCCACAGGACGGGCGCTTCTGGTTCCTCAGGGAAGCAGGCTGATCGGCAAGTACGACAGCGTTGTGGCCTTCGGCCAGCAGCGTGCGCTCATCGTCTGGCAGCGCATCATGCTCCCCGACGGCAGCTCGCTGCGGATCGACAATGTCCCGGCGACCGATGCCTCGGGCTATGCAGGCCTGCAGGACAGGGTCGATTTTCACACCTGGACGCTGCTCAAGGGCGTTGTCTTGTCGACCCTGCTCGGCGTGAGCTCCGAGCTGGCGTTCACCGGAGATGGAGATCTGGTCGAGGCGATGCGCCGATCGCCGCAGGACAATGTCTCGCGCGCCGGTGACCAGATCACCCAGCGCAACCTCAACATCCAACCGACGATCAGGATCCGGCCCGGCGCCCAGGTGTGGTTGATCGTTCACAAGGATCTGGTGCTCGCGCCCTGGCGTGAGGGGAGCCGGTGAAATGCCTGATCTGAAGCTAGCGAAACTGCCCGATCGCACGCCGATCAAGCTGGCGATCACAGTGACTCCCGACCTGCACCAGGCTCTCTCCGAATATGCTGCGCTATATTCGGAGACCTATGGGCGCGACGAGCCGGTGGCGGAGCTGGTGCCGGCGATGCTCGGCGCATTCCTTGACAGCGATCGCGAGTTCGCCAAGCGAAGGAGGACGTCGTGATGTTGTCCTCCCATCACGAGGCGGGGGGCTCGGTATTCGGTGCAACTTCGCCGATATGCATCAGGCTGAACACCGCGATAGAACTGCTCGGCATCGGCAAGACGAAGATGTACGAATTGATCGCCGCCGGCGAAATCGAAGCGATCAAGGTTGGCCGCGCAACGCTCGTGCTTCGGGAAACCCTCGAAGCCTATATCGCGCGTGCACCTCGCTTATAGTCGGGGAGACCGTTCGAAATGGCTGAAGGCGTCCGCGCTCAGTAGAGATTCAGTTCACCAATGACGCAATGCCCGCGCGGGAGAGTGCTTCACAGCCGACGCCTCAGCGCCAGCCCAGGGCCGGCGCAACGTGTAAGAGGATGCTCTCCAGCACACGCGCATTGTACTCGACGCCCAGTTGATTGGGGACCGTCAACAGCAGCGTGTCGGCCTCAGCGATCGCCTCGTCGGCGCGCAATTCCTCGCTCAGCCGGTCCGGCTCCGCGGCGTAGGATCGCCCGAACACGGCGCGCATATTATCGATGACGCCGACCTGATCGCTGCTATCGACCAGACACGACTCAATTCCGGTCGGACATCCGGAACCGGACCGAAGCTGATGCAGTTTCGATACCGAGCCCAGACCCTACCGATGGAGAAGAGCATGCCTGCGCAGCAACTGGAAATCGACAATTCGACCGTCTTCGACAATGTGGACGAGCGCCAGGTCGAATTCGATGGCGAGGTCGATGGCGAGGAATATCAGTTCGCAGTGCAGTATAGCGTTCTCACGGCGCTCACGGGCGACCAGCCTGACGGCGACGCGGAAAGCAGCTTCCGCCAGCATATCGACACGATCCGCGACGCGGGGCTCGCCGCGCTGTCCAACGGTCCGGATCGGCCGACCATCGTAATCAGCGAGAGCGACCTCGATCGATAGGGAACCGATATGACCGAAGCAAGCTGGGGCGACGCCGCCGCGAGTCGGCCAATCGACTGGACGATGAGCGCGGCACTCGAAAACGTCGTGAGGGGCGGTGACGATATCGCCGAAGTGACGAACCTGCACGAAGCGGTCCAGGCCTGGCGTGAGTTGGATCCCGAGCATCGCGCCCGGGCGATCCTCATTCTCGATCATCCGGTTCGGATCGACGGAGCCCTGGCCAACCGCTTCGAAGGCGAGGGCATCGGAATACTCGTCGAGCGACTGCCGGGCTAGCCGGCAGAGCGGTCTTGCCGTCTTAACTGGCCGGTGAGGCAGCTGGTCAGCGTTGCTTCTTGGTGATGGTCGCCGTGAAGTCCGGGTCTTTCTTCGCGACCCAGTCGACAAATTTTCGGACGTTTGGATTTTCGAGAAGGCCCGCCACGTTCATTCCGTGACGCTGCAATTCCGAGTTGGCGAAATTCGCAGTCAACGTTTGTTGGCAGATGGAGTGCATGGGCACGACGTCGCGCCCACCGCGGCTTTTTGGCACGGGATGGTGCCAGATAATGGTCTTCCCGGTAGGGCGGCCACACAGCCAGCATGCCACCACTGCGGGAGCTTCCTCCCCGTGATTCGCATCAGGGTACGGAGCGTGTTTCGAATGCTTGCGGGCCATACGTCGATCTGAATACCAAGAGTGCGCTGCTCACCTACATTGCGCGCCAAGCATTACCAACATCCGCGAGTCGCTGGAAAACAGCCCGATACGAAAGCGCCCGGCCGGCGGGGAAGCCGGGCGGGGCGCGTAACGAATTCTGGGACGGCGAAAGGGGGGAAGTCCCGCCTCGAGTAATCAACCGGGCCCCCGCGATCACATTGCTTCCGCGATTGCATGTTCGCGCCACTAGCGTAGAGAACGTACCGGGAACATTCTTTTGCCCGCAAGTCGAACGAGGTGCAGTCGATGATCGACCAAATGGATACCGATGCCGTGGGCCTGTCGTTCGGGCGATGGCTTTTGGCCCAGCGCGAACGCGGCGACTGGATAGACGGTATCGCCGAGGCCGCGCGTGCCGACCGCACATTTCCGAAGGATGGCGATCCCGAGGCGGTGCGGGCGCATTTGCGGAAGCAGCAGGCCGACGGCGACGTGTTTCAGGCGATCGATGACGCCGAGGGTGACTGGCAGAACGCCTGAGGCTGTCAGGAGATTCGGCAGGTTAGCGGAGTTTAGGCGCTGTTTCCTTCCGATGCTTCTTCCTTCCAAGCCGGTCCGTTAAGGAAGTCCGCCCAGAGGTTCATAAGCGCGCGCCGCTTCTCGAAGAAGTCGGTCCTTCGATAAGCCGCTTCCACTGGGTCTGGAATCTTGTGAGCCAACGCCTTGTCGGCGACCTCCTTCGGGAAGTCGGTCTTCTCGGCAGCCCAGTCGGTGAAGGTGCTGCGGAAGCCGTGCACGGTGAAGCGTTCCACGCCGGAGCTGCGGAGCACCTTCGAGATCGTCATGTCGGTCAGCGCCCGCTCCCCATCGTTGGTGAAGACGAAGCCGGTATTGGACGTGCGACGCCGAAAGCGGCGTTTCAGGATCTCTATCGCCTGTAGACTGAGAGGCACCTGATGCGGCTCTCGAGCCTTCATTCGCTCAGCCGGGATCGACCAGACCATCTTCTCGATGTCGATTTCACCCCAGGTGGCACCGCGCGCTTCGCCCGATCGTACTGCCGTGAGCATGACGAAGCGGAGCGCGTCGCGGCCGGCGGTTGCCTCCTCTTCCGAAAGCCTTTGGGCAAGCGCAGGCGCCTCCGCGTAAGGCATGGCGGCGAAATGGTTCGCCCGATCCGTATGTTTGGGCAGGCCTTTTCGGACGAGGCGAAGATTGACCTCGGCCGGGATCCAGCCCTTCAGGTGGGCAAAGTCGAGCACTGCCTGGGTACGCTGGAGGATCTTTCGAGCGGTATCGGGGATCTTGAGCCAGATAGGCGCTAGGGCGTCGCGGATCGCCGCGGTGTCGATTTCATCGATAGGCTTCGGGCCGATTAGCGGGAAGATGTTTGTCTCGAACCCTGCGAGCCAGCTCTTCTTTCGCTTGTCCCTCCAGCCATCTTTCAGCGCGTTGTAGCAATCGCGCGCGGCCTGCTCGAAAGTCGGAACTCGCCTCTTTGGAGGCTCCCGTCGCACGGACTTCAGAAGCGGGGCGGGCTCCTCACCTCGTTTGATCTTACGACGCAGCGCATGGGCTGTTTCGCGCGCTTCCTCGAGGCTCACGTCGTAGACTGACCCCAATCCGAATTCCCGGCGACGACCATCATACTGCACACGGAGGAGCCAAAACTTCGAGCCCGTGGGCCGTACGAGCAGATAGAGTCCGCGATGATCGCAGTACTTGCCGGGCTTGGCATGCTTCACTTTGAAGACGGTCAACATGGCGATGGTGGATCCTTTGGGAACCAAACTTGAGCACCCCTACCGTCCCACCATTGTGACACGATTTTGGGCGATCATTGGCGAACACCCAAGATCATAAGTGATAAGCAAGTATCTGTAAAGATTCACAAAAACGAACACTGGCGAACGCAGGCGAACGTGCGAATTAAGGCCCTCGGCTCCACCATTTTCCCCCGTGAATCATAAAATGCTTGGATAAGCTTCCCCGGCGGGGGAGCTGCGCCGACATTTTTTCCAGCGCTTTAGTGCTGCTTTTCCCGAGCGGATTTGCCTACGGCCTGGCGGGCTTTGAACCCCGTCACCGGTCGACGACACTTACGACGGTCGGCGCGATCGGATGCCGGCCCAGGTCGCGGGTGCCGTCGGTGCCTGTTCGCGCCCGTTGCTTGACTGGCCTCCGATCGCGACGGCGCACCATCGAAGGGAATGAGCCGCACATGCTGGATTCACGAAAAACCAATCTGTCTCGCCGCGGCCTGCTGCGGATCTCGGGCGCTGCGGCGCTACTGACATTCGCCCTGGCCACCACTGCGACCGCACGCTCACCGGCACCGCCGCAGAAATACACGGTGGTGATGGGGAGCATGAGCTTCGGCAAGCTCCCCAGTGGCTTGAAGGTCGGCGACACGATCACCTGGGTCAATCGCGACACCGTGCCCCACACCGCCACTGCCCGCGACAAGAGCTTCGACGTTCGGGTCCAGCAGGGTCAGAGCGTCAGCATGGTAGTGAAGAAGGCGGGAAGCATCGCTTTCTATTGCATCTACCATCCCGGGATGCGCGGCACCCTGACTGTCGCTGCGCAATAAAGGAGAGCCGCCGCGCCCGTCCCCGGGGCGCGACGGCATTTCCGTGATCAGATCCGAAGGCGGGCCGAAGCCTGGATCACCGTCTGAGTCTCATCGTCCGGCAAGCCGAGCCGGGCGCGCGTGCCGCGCTGGCTGTTCACGCGCAGCACTTCCAGGAAGCCGGTCAGATTGTTGGTGAACGACCAGCGCCCGGCCGCCGTGAGCGCCCAGCCATCCTGCTTCTCTTGGTCATGGTCCATCTCGCTGCCACG
Organism: Sphingomonas sp. JC676; assembly: GCF_014489075.1. Taxonomy (GTDB): domain Bacteria; phylum Pseudomonadota; class Alphaproteobacteria; order Sphingomonadales; family Sphingomonadaceae; genus Sphingomonas. The sequence continues at coordinate 98,825 of NZ_JACTGR010000001.1, forward strand.
CTCGCGCGTGTTGAAGAACTCGGCACGGCCGCTGATCTCGCCCTTCCCGATCTCGTGCGCGACGAGCAGATAGGCGGAGCGATACATCGTATCAACCCAGTAGACGCCATTGTCCTTGAAGCCCATTTGCGTGGTGCCATACATTCCCTGCGCGAGGATGCGGGTCCCCTGCACGGGCTCGAAAGTCAGGCCCAGATTGGCGAAGCGCGTCCGCCAGCCCCATTGCAGGTTCGGCGTGAACGCCTCGGGATTGCCGCGATTGTCGTAATAGAAGGCGTTGATCGTGAAGGGCGCCGGCGGCCGCCACTCGATCCGTCCATAGAAGCCAGGGCGGTTGTCGAGCTCGATCGTCGATCGCGTCACATCCTCCTGGGCGCCGGTCATAAATTGGTTGCGCGGCGGCAGCTTGAAGCGGCCGAACATCGTCGCCTTCATATCGTGCAGCGCCCAGCCGCGGAACGAAAGCAACGTCCCCGACGTGTCGTTGAAACCGAACACACCCGCGGTCGCCGAGATATCGTGATTGCCGAGGCTCGCCGTTAGCGTCGCCTCGGCGCCGACCACCTTGGTCTCCTCGCCCACCCAGCTGTTGATGGCCGAGGGCGTGATCGTGTGCACCGTGCTCCAGGCGCCACCGGTCGCATGCTCGAGCGAGATCTCGGGCCAGTAGAGCCCGGCCTTGGCCGAAATGCTCACCTTGCCCGAGCGCGGCGGCAGGAAGGTAACAAACGATTCGATGACGTCGACGGCGTTCTCCTGATCGCGCTGCCATGCCACCGAGACGTTGCCGGAGAGCGAGCTGGTGAAGTGGGGCGTCCAGATCAGGTCGGCTTCGATCGGGAGCGGCTCGACGCGGAAATCGCCATTCTTCGCGCCGGAGAAGCGCGTGATGCTTGTTCCGCCGTCGGAGAAGCGCTTGTGCCCGTCGGCGGCCACCAGCCGGCCGTCGAGCAGGATCGAGAGCGTGCGGCCCGAAATTATGTCCGTGGTCGGCGGTGGTGGGGTGTCGGCGGGCACCTCTTCCTGCGCTGGTTCGGAGGCCGCGGTCGCGTCGGGTACCGGCACCGATTGAGGCGCGGGCGTAGGTGTGGGTGCGGGCACGGGTGCGGGCGCCGTCTCGGCCTGAGCCCAGGCCGTGCCTGTCCCCGCCAGCAACAACGCGGCGAGAATGGAAATCTTGGGAGCAAGAGTCATTGAAATATACCCATTGTTGAGAGAGTTTTTTCCCCGCGCGGCGGAGTGGCGGGAGTGGAATCGGCCGCCCAAGCGGCCGTCCACCGGCTGATGCCTGCTCGACGGCGAATGCGTCCGGCGATCGCCAGCGTGCCCAGGGCAGGCACCAGATCGAGCCGCGCGACGCGCGGGATGCCGTCGACAATCACCAGCACAACATCTTCCGCCCGCGCTTCCAGCGGCGGCTTGGTCAGCACGATAATGTCGGCCGCGGCGCCGGGATCGAGTGAGGGAGCCGCCAGGCCCAGTCGGCGCGCGGCGGTCGCGCCGACGGCGTCGGTGAGCCGTTCGTCGGACAGGAAGCCAAGGGAGCGGGCGACCCGCATCTCATCGAGCAGATCGCCATCGCCGGAGAGCAGCGAGTCACTGCCGAGCAGCACGTCCACCCCTTCGAGCAACGCCCGCGGCGCGGTTCGCCCCAGCAGGAACAGATTGGACGTCGGGCACCAGACCAGAGCCGCACCCGACGCGCGGAAGCGCGCAATGGCGTCGCGATCCATGCCGACCCCGTGCACGGCGATCAGCCGGGGCGAGAGCATTCCCATGCGGTCGAGCGTGTCGACCTCTTGTTTGGCGGCCGCGCTGACGCCCTCCGCGAGATGCGTGCAGAAGCGCGGCGCGGCTGCAGGAACGACGAAATCCGGCGCCGTGCCCAGCGAATCGACGGTGGCGATGCGCGCGACGCGCAGCGGGAAGTCGCGCTCGAAATCGGCTTCCCACCGATCATGGTGGACCACCGTGGTGACGCCGGCGAACAGGTTCTTCCATGCGCCGGCGAGCAACGCCTCGCGGCGCGGCCGCGCGTGGCGCCTGGCGATCAGTTCCTTGTACCGAAGCTGGACATCCCGCGCCCAGGCATAGGCATCCGGATAGGGCGGCTCGCCGAGCCGGCCATAGTGATTGCGGTGGAGATGGTCGTGCGCGTTGATCAGCCCGGGGCGGACATGGCCTCGGTCGAAGTCGAACCGGATGTCGAAATCGCCTGATGGCTCGACGAGCATGCCTCCCTCGATCGCGATATCGCGATCGGGCGTGCGGATCAGGATCCGCATCAGGCTTCCTTCGCGAAGGGCAGCGCGCTCATGCTGCCACATCCAGTTCGTCCGCGCCCTGGCGGAGATGGCCATAGGCCTGCCTGTCGTCGCTCGCGCGTTGCGCCAGCCGGCGAATGCTGCGGAGCAGCACCGGGTTGCCATAGTCCTCGCGCGCCCAACTGCGCAGCGCAAGGATCCGGCCGACCAGCTTGCCCCAGGCGCGCGTCTTGCCGTCATGCACCGACGGAAAGCGGCTCTTGAGCACCAGTTCGAAATTCTCGATCCGCGCCTTGATCCGCCGGTCCATCCACGGAAGATGCGGATCCTCGTGCGTCATCCAGTTGACCCAGTCGGGCTGGACCCATTCCTCGAGATCGGTCGGCGTGCCGGTGAGCGGATCTACATCGCCATAGGTCGCGGCGCGCTGCGGCGTCGGCGTGTAGAAATAGGTGATCATTTCCATCTCGGGATTGACCGCCTTCAGGCGCCGGATGAAGCGGAGCGTGTTGTCGGTCTCGCGCTCCGGTTCGTCCGGATCGCCGAAGACGAAGGAGAATTCCGGGATGATCCCGTGCTCGCGCGTCTTTGCCGCGACTGTCAGGATCTGGTCGGTCGTGGTGCCCTTCGACATTTTCTTGAGCACTTCGTCCGATCCGGACTCGGCGCCGCAGAATACCATCTTGAGGCCGGCGCGCCGGAGCAGGTCCCAGGTGTCGTCTGAGAAACGGGAAAGCGTGTCGACCCGTGCCTCGCACCACCAGCGTATCCCCAGCGGCAGGAACGCCTCGCCGATCGCGCGCGCGTGCTTTTCGTTGAGGAAGAAGTTGTTGTCGTAGAAATGGACCGAATCCATCCCGTGCTCGCGCACCAGGAAGGCAAGGTTCGCGGCCACGCGATCCGCTGCCTGCACCTTCTCCTTGCGCCCGAACACCGAGATTACGCCGCAAAAGCTGCATCCGAAGGGACAGCCGATCGACGCTTGATAGACGCCCGAGCGTTGGCCGATGATGGTCGGGTGCAGATAGGTGGCGACATCGATCTTGTGAAAGGGCGGATCGCGCAGTTCGTCCGGACCCACCCATTTACGTTCGGGTCCGATCCAGTGCGATCCATCGGCCTGGCGGAAGGCGAGGCCCATCACGCTGGCGGGATCCCGCCGGCCCTCGATGACTTCCAGCAGCTCGAGAAAGGTTTGCTCGCCCTGGCCGCGGATTACCCAGTCGACATAGGGCGCATTGAGCACCGGAGCCGGATAGAGGCTGCCGAAATAGCCGCCCCAGATGATCGGAATGTCCGGATAGCGCTGCTTGAGCGCCTTCGACAGCGGCACCGCGCTGACAAGCTGCGGCCCTGGCATCACCGTGAGCGCGATCGCGCGTACCGGATCCGATGACGCGGCGCGCGCATCGATCATCGCGGTGGCGCTGCCGAGCAGATCCATGCCGGGCAGGTTGCCGTCGAGGATTTCCCAGTCGGTGCCGTCGGGAAGCGCGGCGCCGATTGCCATCAGGCTCAGCGGGAAGCGGCGGTTCTTGGCACGGGTGGCGCGGGGGTTGATCAGCAGGATCATGGAATTTGGGCAGTCCAGATGTCGAAGCGCGATGGAACGCGAGCGCGCCGCAGCCGGGCGGTGAGCGGGCGCAGCTCGTACCAGAACGGATAGGTGACGCGCCGCCGTCGCCAGACGAGGCCCAGCGATGCCGAAGCGCGGCCTAGCCGCGCGGCGGTGAGATATTCGATGTGCGGCAGCGCGAGCAGGCTCCCCGCCCGATCGCCGAAGCGCTCGGCGGCATGGGCATGCTTCTCGGCGACCATCGCGGCGCCCTGCGCATCCTGCGCATAGAAAGGGGAATCGAGAATGACGATCGTCCCGCCGCGCTGTGTCGCGCGCACGGCCTCCGCCAGGGTCGTACCGAGATTGGTCGCATAATGGAGCGCGGCATTAAACACGGTGAGATCGGCGATGCGGTCTCCCACCGGCAGCGCGTCGAACGAGGCGACGAAGCAATCGAAAGACACTTCCTCCAGGAAAGCCTTTGCGGCGCCAAGCCCGTCGACCCTGTCGTCGCGAATATCGATGGCGGCGCAATCATGCCCGCGCAGCGCAAGCCGATAGGACAACCAGCCATTCCCGGCGCCGAGATCGAGCGTCCGTGGCCGCCGCCGAAGGTGCCTCTCCATCGGATCGACCACATGTTCGACAAAGGCCTCGAAAGTCCGAGCGCGCACCGCCCATTGCCGCGCCAAGGGCCCGTATTTGAGCCAGGGGAGGCTGAGCAGCTCTTCATGTCCATGCCCGCGGCCTTCCAGGGCGCGATGGGCGGCATAGTCGGTGCGAAAGCGCTCAAGCGTGTCGGAGAGCGGGACGTTCACGCGCGAAGCTCCATCCGAACCGGGTTCGATGAGCGATGGGCGTCCGCGCGACGGGCAAGGTCATGCCAATGCAGCTCATCGACCATCCCCGCGCCCACGTCCGCGTGCAGCGCGTCGCGCACCATGCGATAGAATGCGGTGTCGAAGGTGCCCTGGAAGAGCATCGCGAGCTCATCGGTGTCGCGCCAGTTGCGGCGCACGCCAAGCTCGGCGACCACGCGATCGTGAAATACCGTGCCCGGCAGCGGATAGGAAACCGATACGCCGATCTCGTCGGGTCGTTCGTCGCGCAGCAAATCCCGGGTAAGGAGAATGTCTTCCCAGTCCTCGGGCGGATAGCCGAGCTGGAGGAACCAGCCCGTGCGAATCCCGTGCCGACGCAACGTCCGTGTAGCATGCCGCACGGATTCGACCTGCGTGCCCTTGTCCATCGCATCGAGAATCCGCTGCGAACCGGATTCGACGCCGAGCCAGACCTCCTCAGCGCCTGCGGCCGCCAGCGCCGTCACCACTCGTTCGGTGATCAGATTGGTACGCGATTGCATCATGAACGGGATGCGCGCGTCACGCCGGATCACGGCTTCGGCGAATTCGGCGATCCAGTCTTCGGTCATTCCAAAGATGTCATCGGCGAACCAGATATGGTCGGGCGCGACGTCGCGCTTGAGCCGCGCCATTTCCTCGGCGATCGATGCCGCTGAACGCTGGGTGTAGCGCCGGCCGAACGTGGGCTTGGCGCACCAGTTGCAAGAATATGGGCAGCCGCGCGACGCGGCCATGTTCCATGACAAGCGGCCATGAGCCTGCGTCCATGTATCGCGATAGGCGGCGACATCGACCAGATCCCAGGCGGGAAAAGGCAGTGCATCCAGTGCATGCTCCTGCCGGCGAGGTGGCGTGTAATGCAGCTGCCCCGTGGCATCGAGCAGGATCAGCCCGGGCGTCTTCTCGAGCGGCGTTGCGCCTATAAGCGCCTCGGTGATCGCCTTCGCGCCAAGTTCTCCCTCGCCCGTTAGCACCGCGTCGGCGCCGGCCTCGAGATATTGGCGCGGATTGTCCGAGGCATCTGGCCCGTTGACGGCCACCCGCGCGCCGGCACTGCGCGCCGCAGCCACCATGTGCAGGGCATCGGCACGCCGATCCTCGGTGCACATCTTGGTGAGATAATTGAAATTATCCTCGATGATCAGGACGATCGCGGGCTTCAGTTCGGCCAGGCACTGGTCGAACATGTCGGTGCAGGGTTCAAAGGTGGCATCGAACAACGCGACTTGATGACCCCGCTCGCGAAGGATCGCTACGGCGAGCAGGGTGGCCAGCGGCGCATAGGGTTTAGATCGTTCGAATTGTTTGCGGTCGCGCCGCAGATAGAAAGAGTGAGCGACCAGAATCACATTGCCACCCCTGCCTTGTACATCGTCCAGGTTAGTGGCGGGACGCGGGGCGAAGGTTCAAACTACGCCCAGGAAAGCAGCGGGACCCATTGAACCTTTAGATGCTCGACTTCCACTTATGGAGCGGAGCAAGCAGGGCGCAGGCAATGGACACAGCGATCGTTGAGAACGACCCAGCTCGCGAAATGGCGTCGCGCGAAGGTTACGTCTCGGCGCATTTTTCGCCGCTTGGCGTCACGCTCCAAGTGACGGCAAGCAACGCGCAGTTGATCCATGCCGTCGCCGATGCGTGCCTTGGCTGGGAAGCGCCGACCGATCCTGGCGGGCCGATGTTACGCCTGTCGCTGAAGGTCGGTCCGGTTTCGGTCAGCGGCACCGGTCCTGTCGTCCGTACGGATGGGCCTCGTCTCTTGATCCAGGGCGACGCGGACGTAGATGCGGGCGCCGATGCCGAGCATGGCTACGCCTGGTGTCGAGTAGCCAACGCCGACGCGTTTCGTGATCCGGATTTTCGCGAACAAGTGCTGGACGGCCTGATCTTGTGGCTCGTCACCCGAAGCGGGCGCACGCCGCTCCACGCCTCGGCTTTTGTCGTGGGCTCCACGGCGATGCTGCTGGCGGGACGTAGCGGCTCGGGCAAGAGCTGCCTTGCGCTCGCGGCGTACTCGGCGGGCTATCCTCTGCTCTCCGACGATACCGTCTATATCGAGATGCAGCGCAGGTTCCGCGTCTGGGGCATTCCGCGCCCGGTGCATGTCTTCCCCGAAGACGCATCCGAACATGCGGCCGGGCCGATCCGCCTCCGCAACGGCAAGCGCAAGCGCGCCATCGCGCTGACCGCTCCTCCAAAGCCGGTAACGGCTGACGCCGCGATATTGCTCATGCTCCAGCGCGGCGACCACCTTTCCCTCGACGCACTCGAACCGTCGGAAGCGGCTGTGGCGCTCGGGCCCCTCGAACCGGGCTTCGACCTGCTCGCAGAAGATGTCATGCTGGCCCTGCACAGACTCACACGACATGGAGCGTGGCGCCTGAACCTCGGATTGGACCCCGCCGAGGCGATCCGCTTCCTGACCGCGAATCTTCCGATGTTGGCGTCGAGAGCCGTGTCGTGAAACCCCGCGTAGTGCAGGTGAATTGCGTCCTCGATCCCCAGCGCCGCGAGCCCGAGACCTTACTTAAGGCTTGATGGACGCTTCCCGCAGTGGCCGAGGCAACCGCCAGAGCAGGCGCCGACGTTGTGGTGGTGCAAGCGAGCCATGCCCTGTCCGCTTCTCGCGTCGGGGCGTGCACTATCACTTCGTGCCGGTCGCGGCGCTGGCGCCGTGGCACCTTGCCCGCGCGGTTCGTGCCGAAAATCCCGATGTCGTGCACCTGAACGGTCTCGAATTCCCGCTCCACGCGCGCGCTCTCTCTGCCCACTCGGCACCGGTGCTCGTGCAGGACCATGCCAGTCACACCTGGCGGCGGGGATTGGGTCGGTTGCGCCGCTGGGGTTATGACCGCATCGCCGCCGCGTCCCCCACCGCGCCGGCCCAGGCCGATCCGTTCCTGCAAACCGGACAATTGCCCCGTGACCTGCCGGTCTTCGCGATCCCCGAGTGCTCGAGCGACTTCGTGCCCGGACAGCGGGAGGAAGCTCGGTATCGCATCGGCGTCCATGGCGATCCGGCGCTGCTCTGGATCGGGCATCTCAATGCGAACAAGGATCCCCTCACTATCGTTCGCGCGGTGGCGCAGGCTCTCGAAAGCATGCCGAACCTCGAGCTGTGGGTCGTGTTCATCGGCACCGAGCTGCTACGCGAGGTCGAGACACTGCTGGCTGCGTTTCCCTCCCTTGCGGCGCGCACGCATCTGCTCGGTCATGTGCCCCATGACCGGATCCAGGACCTTTGCCGCGCATGCGACCTGTTTGTGAGCGGCAGCCATCGGCATTTTGGCCGCGATGCGCAGATCGGGACGGGCGAACCCTTGCATCAAATGAATGGGTCATTGCCCTGACAGAATGCATGACAATCAAAGACATACGTCCGTCATTGCACTGCAGCAACAACGCCATCCAACCGTCACGACAGGCCTCTAGGCCCCCGGCCGGTCCGCAGTCGGCGGATCCAGGGACGGGAATTTAAAAATGAAGGTCGCATATCCGGTTCGCATCGCACTGTTCACGCTGCTCATGGGCTGCAGCACCAGTGCGCTCGCCCAAGCTAACGAGGAGCCGGTCACTGCTGGGGCGGACGCCCAGGGCGACGACATCATCGTCACCGGCCGCGCCGGTACTGCCCAGCGCACCAAGGCCGAGATGAGCTATTCGGTCACACGCATCGACGAGGAAGCGCTGCGCCTGCAGGCGCCGACCAGCGTCACCGAAGCGCTGAAATCCGTTCCCGGCTTCTGGGTCGAGGCATCGGGCGGCGAGGCCAGCGGCAACGTCCGCGCGCGCGGCGTGCCGGTCGACGGCTTCGGCTCGATCCAGCTGCTCGAGGACGGCATCCCCGTCCAGCACGATCCGGCGCTCGGCTATCTGAACGGCGACCAAGTCTTCCGCCTGGACGAGACGATCGAGCGGATCGAAGTGGTCCGCGGCGGCCCGGCCTCGCTCTTCTACTCGAACGCGCCGGCGGGTGCGGTCAATTTCATCCCGCGCCAAGTGGGGGATCATGCCGAAGGCATCGTCAAGGCGACGCTGGGCGCCGACAGCATGTATCGCACCGACTTCTGGGTCGGCGCGCCGATCGGCGAGTGGAAGTTCGCGGTGGGCGGCTTCTATCGTTCGGAAGGCGGCGTGCGCGATCCCGGCTTCACCGCCAACCACGGCGGCCAGATCCGCGCCACCGTGTCGCGCGACTGGGAGCGTGCCAAGTTCAGCCTGGATGTGAAGCGAATGGACGATATCGTCGGCTTCTACACCGGCATCCCGATGCGCACCTATTCGGACGGCAAGATCCGCGCGGTGCCCGGCTTCGACGGCCATTACGGCACGGTCGCGGGTCCCGAGACCGAGCGCGTCAAGATGATCATGGGCGATGGCAGCCTCTATGATTTCGACAACAGCGTCGGCACGCAGGTGAAGCGCACCCAGGTCACCGGCAAGTTCGAGTTCGAGCCCTGGGACAATTGGAAGATCACCAACACCACCCGCTACAATGACACGACTACGCAGCGTAACGGCGTGTTCCCCAACACGCTGCAGAGCGCGACCAGCCTACTGACCCAGTCGGCGGCGCTGCTCGGCCAGGCGCCGGGCGCGGCCGCGCTCCAGTTCCGCTATGCGACGGCGCCCAGCCAAGTGTTCGACAATGCCAACCAGAACGGCAACGGCCTGGTGATCGTCGGCGGCCTGCGTGGCGTGACGATGCCGGTGAAGGAGTTCATGAGCGACACGCGCATCTCGCATCGCTTCGACATGGGCTCGACCACGCACGACATAACGTTCGGCTACTACTTCGCGAACATCAACGAGGACTTCAGCCGCTATTCCTCGACCGCGCTGCTCGACGTGCGCGACAATGCCCGGCTGCTCGACCTGGTCGCGGTCGATGGCGCGGGCAATGTCGTCAAGACCTTCACCGATCACGGCATCTACAAGTACGGCTATGAGTGGGAGGATGCGCATGGCGAGCAGACGACCAACGCGCTCTATCTGGCCGACGAATGGCAAATCACCCCGAACCTGCGCATCGATGGCGGCGTGCGCTGGGAGACGATGCGCGCGCGCGGCACGGTGGCTCTCAAGAAGACGGTCAACCTCAACCCGAACAACCCGGCGACGTCGTCGATCAGCACCGGCAGCGGCGTCTATGCCAATTACGACCAGAATTTCAGCCACACGACCTGGACGGCCGGCGTCGACTATCAGTTCAGCAAGCATGCCGGCCTGTTCGCGCGCTACACCTCGGCCAACCGCCTGCCGAGCCTGGGCAACTACATCACCAGCCCGACAGCGAAGCCGATCATCCAGACGATGGACCTGGGCGAAGTCGGCCTGAAATATGCCAGCCCGCTGATCGATCTCTACGCGACCGGCTTCTGGACCAAGTACAACAACGTCTCCTTCACCAACTATCGCTTCGATCTGAACGGCCCGGCGGTCAGTGAGACGCGCTATGCCGATACCCAGACCTTCGGCGTCGAGCTGGAAGGCACGTTGCACCCGGTCCGCTGGTTCGACGTGTCGGCCACGGCGACGCTTGAGGATCCGAAGTACAAGGGCCTCACCTATGTCGACGCCGCGGGCAAGACCTTCGACTTCGACGGCAACCAATTGATCCGCGTGCCCACGGTCAGCCTGCGCTTCGTACCGGGCTTCAACCTGCTCGACGGCCGCATCCGACTGCAGGGATCGTGGGAATATGAAGGCAAGCGCTATGTCGACACCGCCAACTCGGTGCGGCTGCCGGCCTATGCCACGGTCAATCTGAGCGCTCGCTTCGATGTTTCGCAGAAGCTGTCGCTCTATGGCTATGTCGACAACGTCAACAACTCGCTGGGCTTGACCGAGGGCAACCCCCGCGCCGGCGAGCTGCAGAACGGCGATGCCGGTGCCAACACCTTCATCGCGCGTCCGCTGATCGGGCGGAATTTCCGCGCAGCCCTGATGTATCGGTTCTGATCATGACCAAGCGTCCCGCGTCCACCCTTTTCGCCGCGCTCCTCGCCCTGACCGTACCTGCGTTCGCGCAGGACCGGCCGGCGGGGCCGCCACCGAAAGGGGAGGGCGCGGGCACGCCCTGGCGCGTGCTCAAGGGCGAGCTGACCCGCGCCAGCTACGAACATTATACCGAAGTCCCCTTCGACCTGCCGGCGGGGGTGACACGGGTGACCATCCGCTTCAGCTATGCCGGCAAGGAGCAGCGTTCGGTCATCGACCTGGGGCTGCGCGATCCGCAGCGCTTCCGCGGCTGGAGCGGCGGCACGCGCGACCATATGACGCTCAGCACCGAGGATGCGACGCCGGGCTATTTGCCGGGGCCGCTGCCCGCGGGACGCTGGAACCTGATCCTCGGCGCGCCCAATATCCGCGAAGGCGCGCATGCTCCTTACGAGGCGCAGATCTTCATCGAGCGCCAGCCGACCGTCACCGAGTTCGCCGACGCGCCGATCTCGGCCAAGCCCGGCTGGTACCGTGGCGACCTGCACATGCACAGCGGCAATAGTGACGGGAAGTGCAAGGCCCAGTCGGGCAAGAGCATACCCTGTCCCGTCTACCGCACCGTCGAGACGGCGGCTGCGCGCGGTCTCGATTTCATCGCGCTGAGCGACCACAACACCACCGCCCATTACAACGCACTGCGCGAGTTGCAGGGCGCGTTCGACCGGATGCTGCTGGTGCCGGGGCGCGAGGTGACCACCTTCTGGGGCCACAGCAACGTCTTCGGCCCCACCGATTTTCTCGATTTCCGCATGACCGGCCCCAATTGGAGCCAGGCCCGCAAATGGATGGACGCTGTCCACCGCGAAGGCGGCGTCGTTTCGATCAATCATGCCGGCGCGCCCTCGGGTGAGCTCTGCATGGGCTGCGGCTGGCGGGTCAACGATCTGCCGAACGGCGCGGTGGATTCGGTCGAGGTCGTGAACGGCGGCACGATGCGCGAGACGCGGTCGGCCGACAGCGTGCTCCAGGGGTTCGGCTATTGGACAAAGCTGCTGAATGCGGGCCGACACGTAACCGGAATCGGCGGGAGCGACAGCCATGACGCCGACCGGGCGGCGAGCGAGGCCGGCGCCGTCGGCAGCCCGACCACCGTCGTCTATATGCAGGAACTGTCGGTGCACGGCTTCCTGGCCGGCATCCGCTCCGGTCGCGTGTTCATCGATGTCGAGGGCACGCGCGACCGGCTCCTCGACCTCTCGGCATCCGCCGGAGAGCAGCATGCGGACATGGGCCAGACGCTGCGCCCACACGCCGGCGAGGAGGTTCGCTTCGCCCTCGAGCTCAAGGGCGTGCCGAGCGGCGCGGTGCAACTGGTGATCGATGGCCAGGCCGAGACGGGCTTTCGCGCGGCGTTCGACGAGAGCCATCCGGTTGCGGTCGCGCCATGGCGAAGCGACGGGCGCGCGCATTGGATCCGCGCTGACGTCCGCGACGGCCAGGGGCGCCTGTTGCTGATCGGCAATCCGATTCACGTCGCGGCGGTGCAATAGGGTGGCGCCGGCGCGGCTCAGCCCTTCAGCGTGCTGGCGATAGCGCTGCGCACGCGCCGCATCAGCTCGGCATCCAGCGGCCCCTGGATGCCTTGGCGGTCGACCGGCAGGTGCGCGGCGGGCGGGCCATGGTCTTGGAAGACATAGTGATCGAACAGCGCGCGCCAGCCCTGGCGATGCGCCTCGGGCAGATTCTTAATCGCGATCATCGCGTGGAGCAGCGCCTGGACCGGGTGGCCTTCATGCTCGCCGGGCGGGGTCCACCAGTAATTGACGAGCATGTTCATCGCATCGAGCGATTCGACATGGTGCCACCAGAGATAGGGGATGTAGATCGCGTCGCCCGGCTCCAGCTCGGCGGTTTGCGCAACCGCAATCGCGTCGGCGAAGCGGGGATAGCGTTCCAGATCGGGCTCGCGGAAATCGACCATGCTGACCACCGGCCCGGCCGGAGTCAGCTCGAATGGGCCGGTGTAGAGGTTGGCGACCTGATCGGGCGGAAAGAGGGTGAAGCGGCGACGACCGGCGACGACGCAGGCGATGTTCTCCGAGGGATCGTGATGCGCGGCTACGGTCACGCGGTTGCCGATCCAGATGCGCGGCTCGAGCTCCTCGGGTAGCAACGCCATGCGGTTGTCGGTGTCGAAGCCGGGGAGGTTGCTGCGAGTGGGGACCGACTGGACGGCAAGCGCAGTCGGGCGCGTGTCGCCGATCGAATGGAGCAGCAGGTCCAGCGCGGCAGCAAGCTTCACGTGATCCGAGCGGAAATTGAAGTCGCTGAGATCGGCATTGTAGAAGAAGCGCCCTTCGATGCTGGGCGGGCCGAGCATTGCGCGGACGGGCAGGCCGCGATCGAAGCGGCGCAGATAGGCCGCGAGCGCGGCGGGAGATTCGCGCCCCGCCGCGACCACCGGCCAGTCACTTACGGCACCGCGCAAGACCATCGGCCGGCCCGCGGGAAGTATCTCGGTCCAGAACCGTTCGGCGGTCACATCGCGCATCTCGGGGAGCGCAGCGGGGGCTTTCAGCGCTTCGTTCATCGGTCACTCGCGGGAGGGGGCTTGAAACTGCACGCTTAAAGTAGCGCGAGACCGTGCTAGAGACGCCTTACGAAGCGCCTCCGGGGGAAGCAATGTCAAGCCGTCCGACGATCAAGGAAGTCTCGAAGATCGCGGGAGTCTCGTTCAAGACCGTCTCGCGCGTGCTCAACAACGAAAAGCATGTGAGCGAAGAGACGCGCCGGCGAGTCGAGGAAGTCGTCGCCCGGCTCAACTTCCGGCCGAGCCACGCGGCGCGCACGCTGGCGGGCCGGCGATCGTTCCAGGTCGCTTTGCTCTACGACAATCCCAGCCCCTATTATGTCTACCATGTCCAGTCCGGGGCGCAGCAGCGCTGCACCGAGCTGGGCTATCGCCTGCTGCTCCAGCCGATCGACAGCCAGTCGCCCGATCTGATCACCAATGTGATGGCGCTGATCGACGAGGCGCATCTCGACGGGCTGATCCTCTCGCCTCCGGTGACCGAGGCTGCGGCTTTGTTGGAGGCGCTCGACCGGCGCGGGCTACCCTATGTGCGGATCGCGCCGGGCGTGCGGAAGGAAGACGGCATGTCGGCGACGATGGACGACGTCGCCGCCGCGAGTGAGCTGACCCGGCACCTGATCGACCTGGGCCACCGTTCGATCGCGTTCATCAGTGGCCCCGAGAGCCACGTCTCCTCCGGCGATCGCCTCAAGGGCTATCGCAGCGAGTTGGAGGCGCATGGCATCGCGTTCGATCCCGATCTTGTCGTGGCGGGGGACTATAGCTTCCAGTCGGGCTGCGATGCGGCCCGCGCGCTGCTGGCGCGCAGCCCACGGCCGACTGCGATCTTCGCCGGTAACGACGATATGGCGGCTGGCGCGCTCGCCACCGCGCACGAAAGCGATATCGCGGTACCCGAGGCGCTATCGATCGCCGGTTTCGACGACTCGGACCTGGCCAAGGCAGTCTGGCCGCCGCTGACGACGATCCGTCAGCCGGTGCGCGAACTGGCCTATGCGGCTGCCGAGCTCATGCTTTCGGGGAACGCGCCCGAGCAGAGGATCACGCTGGAGCACAAGCTGATGGTGCGTTCGACGACCGGGCCCGCGCCGAAGTAACATACTCGACATTCGAATTTGCACGTTTGTAACCGATTCCAGCATTGATTCTGCGGCAAACTGTGCCTTTCTCGTCACAAGATTGCAGTATTTTGCATGTTATGACGGCAGTTAGGTCCAAAGCGGATTGACCCTCGGCCAGCGCTGTCATACCCAAAGCTCAAGTCCGAGTATGCGGGCGGGTTCGAGGAGGGTGTGAACGGCGGCAGGTCCGACGGCAAAAGCCGCGGACAGGCTCCTTAGACAGTGAAATGCCACAGGATTGTGACAGCGCTGCCAACTTCCGAGAAATCCCCTGTTGCTAGGTGTTTACGCGCGCGACGTTTTGTCGCTCGACCGACCCACGGACGCAAAAACGACCCCGGCGTGCAGAGCCGGGGCAAAAAACAGGGTGCTCGCCTGGATGCGGATCCGGGTTTCGCGGGAGGGGTGGATGAACATACCGAACCAGATGAATCCGAAGGCCCGCCTGCTTCGGTCGGGCGCGTCGATGCTGGTCGTCAGCGCGATGCTCGCGGCAGTCGCGCCATCGGCGGCGCTCGCGCAGGACGCTGCCCAAAGTGCCCAGAGCGCCGACACCGATCCCGCCGCCCAATCGGATGACGATACGATCATCGTCACCGGCCAGCGCCGGGCCCTCCAGACCTCGCAACAGATCAAACGCGATGCCGATACCGTGGTGGATTCGATCACCGCGACCGATATCGGCGCCTTCCCCGACAAATCGGTGGCCGAAGCATTGCAGCGCGTCGCCGGTATCACCGTCAACCGCTTCGCGGCGTCGGACGATACTGCCCATTTCTCAGCCGAACCGTCGGGCGTGATCGTGCGCGGCCTCAACCAGGTCCGCAACGAGTTCAACGGCCGCGACGTGTTCAGCGCCAATTCCTCGCGCGGGCTGGGCTGGGGCGATATCTCGCCCGAGCTGCTGGGCGGCGTCGACACCTACAAGAACCAGACCGCCGAGATGATCGAAGGCGGCATCGCCGGCACGGTCAATCTGCGCACCCGCCTGCCGTTCGACAGCGCGGGCCAGACGATCCAGATTTCGGCCAACGCCAATTACGGCGACATCTCGAAGAAGTTCACACCGGACGTCTCGGGCATCTACAGCAATCGCTGGGAGACCGGCGCCGGCGAGTTCGGCGTGCTGCTCAACTATGCCTATTCGCATGTCGAGACGGCGTCGCAAGGCATCCAATATGGCCGCACCGCCGTATTCAACGGGATCCAGTTCCTCGATCCTTCTGGGCCGAACGGCACCAACGCCAGTCGCGCCGGGCCGGCGGGGCTGAAATATATCCCGTCGAGCGTCGGCTTCCGCGACAATCTCTACGATCGCACCCGCAACGGCCTGTCGGCGGCGGTGCAGTGGAAGAGCAACGACGGCTCGCTGGCGGTCACCGGCCAGTATCAGCGCTCGCTTTACAAGAACACGTGGCGCGAGCGCGCGGTGATCAGCTACATCACCGATCTCTACGCCTTCCCGGTCGATTTCCAGTTCTCGCCGACTAGCGCGAACCAGACGCGCATCCCGCTGATGGCGCCGGGAACGACGTTCAAGTTCGACGATGACGGCAATTTCGTCTCTGGCTCGATCCTGAACCAGCAAACCGACTTCTCGTGGTGGGGGGATACTGATGCGACGGCCGCCGATATTGCCGTCAACAGCACCGGTCAGAACATGCTGCATCCCTGCTATAGCTGGGGCAACGGCTCGACGCCGACGCCGGGTGGCTGCGGCCTCGATGCGCGCGGCCCCGATCTCAACGCGGTCACGCGCCTCAACAAGAACCGCCAGTTCACCCAGGACGCATCATTCAACCTCAAATGGGAGCCGACCGACCGGCTGCGGTTCAACTTCGACGCACAATATGTCTCGTCGGACGTCGACAATTATGACGTCGAGATCGGGCAATATAGTTTCGCCAACCTGACGCTGGACCAGTCGAGCGGGCTGCCGCGGGCGACGTTCAGCGCGCCGTACAGTATCAACCAGTCGGCGGGCGGGCTCTCGAACCCCAACAACTACCGCTACAACCATGCGATGGACCATCTCGAGGACTCGCATGGCGAGCAATGGACCGGCCGCTTCGACGCGGAATATGACATTGGCAGCGACTGGCTGGATTCGATCAAGGTCGGCGCGCGCTATGCCGATCGCGACCAGGATGTACGCTGGGGCAACTACAATTGGGGCAACATCGCCAACAATTGGAACATTGGCGCCCATCAATACACCTTCTGGAACATCGATCGGACCCAGCCCTCGGCGGTCACCGGCTTCACCGGCTATCCGGCGGGACTCACCGACGTCCGCTCGTTCGGAAGCGACTTCTTCGGCGGCAATCTGGGGTCGTTCGCCTTCTTCAACATGGACAAGCTGGAGGATCATGCCGCCGACCTGCTGAGCTATGACAGACTCAAGGTCGGGCAGGACCAGTGGCGTCCGACCTGCGAGCGCACCGGTGAGTTGCCGGGCAGCTGCTTCCGCCCCGCCGAGCTCAACCAGATCTCGGAAACGACCAAGGCGGCCTATGCGATGCTGCGCTTCGGTGGCAACGGCAAGCGCTTCCGCGGCAATATCGGCGTGCGCTATGTCGAGACGCTCGACCGCACCCAGGGCGGCGTGAACTTCCCGTCGCAGACCTGGCCGAACATCAACGCGCCCGTCGGATCGCCGGACTATATCGCGTGCCATCCGGTCCCACCCGCGGATCCATCGCAGCCGACGCCGCCCACACCCGCCAATTGCTACGCGTCGGCGGCGGACCGTTCGTTCAATTCCGGATCGGGCTATGTCACCGCATCGCGCGCCAAGCACACCAATTGGCTGCCGAGCTTCAACATCCGCTTCGACATCAACGACAAATGGCTGGTTCGCTTCGCGGCGTCCAAGGCAATGTCGCGGCCGGATATCGGCCTGCTCAAGAATTATGTGTCAGTGAGCGCGCCGAGCTTCCCGGCGAATGGCGATACGTCCGATCCGCGCTTCGTCATCACCAACGGGCAGGTGACCGGCGTCAACCCGACCTATCAGGGCGACGCTTATAATCCCTATCTCAAGCCGACCACTGCGACCCAGTTCGATTTTGCAATCGAAAACTACTTCGCTAGCGTCGGATCGTTCACGGTCACCGCCTTCTACAAGAATTTCGACAATTATATTCAGTACGGCTCGATCAACCAGCAGCTGACCAACAACGGCGTTACCCGCACCGTGCAGATACGCCTGCCGCTGAACGGGGACGGCGCCGAGGTCTATGGCGGCGAAGTGGCCTATACGCGCTACTTCGACTTCCTGCCGGGTGCGCTGAAGGGCCTCGGTATCCAGGCCAACTACACCTATGTCGAGAATCACGGGATCACGAACAGCAACGTGAAGCCGGTGAGCGGCGGTGCCGGCTCAGGCACGGCGCAGCCTGGCTCGGGCGGTACCGTGCTGACCGTCGACTCGCTCGAGGGCCTTTCCAAGCACTCGTTCAACCTGGTCGGTATGTACGAATGGAAGAGGCTGTCGCTCCGCGCCGCGTACAACTGGCGTTCGAGCTATCTGGTGACCGCAGTCGATTGCTGCGTCTACCTGCCGGTCTGGTCGAAGAGCCAGGGCTTCCTCGACGCTTCGATCCGCTACGGGATCACCAAGAATTTCGAACTGAGCGTGCAGGGCACCAATCTGCTCAATACCAAGACGGTGCTCGAGCAGCAGGTGAGCGGCGTGGAAGACGGCGCGGTCAAGACGCCCAACGCCTGGTTCCAGAACGATCGACGTTTCGTTGCGGGCATACGGTTCAAATACTGATCCGGACCGCAGGGGGAGGGGGAGGGCGTCGCCGGCATGGTGGCGCCCTTTTCGTTTCGGGCTATGGTCGGGGGAACGCATGGCTAGATCTTACAAGGGGGAGGCCGGGGCATGAGGCGGCCGGTGGAAGTGGTGATCGTCGGCGGCGGCACCGCGGGGTGGATGACGGCGGCTGGCCTGATCGGCACGCTCAAGCATCCGATCTGCAATGTCCGCCTGGTCGAATCCGACGAGATCGGCACCGTAGGCGTCGGCGAGGCGACGCTGCCGCACCTGCGCGATTTCAACAACGCGATCGGCGTGATCGAAGCCGATATGATGCGGCGGACCAATGCCACCTTCAAGCTGGGCATCGAGTTCGTCGACTGGGGCTTTCTGGGGGCGAACTATATCCACCCGTTCGGCGTGCACGGCGCGCCGCGCGGCGGAGTGGGCTTCCACAACCAGTGGCTGCGCGCGCGGCAGAACGGACGCGATTATGATATCGAGGATTTCTCCTATCCGATCATCGCCAGCCGGCTGAACCGCTTCGATTTTCCCGCCAAGGACCACAGCCAGATCAATTCGACCTACGACTATGCCTATCACATCGATGCGACGCTTTATGCGCGGTACCTGCGCGGCTTTTCAGAGGCGCGCGGCGTGGTGCGGACCGAGGGCAAGGTGGTCGACGTCAAGCTCGACGCCGAGACGGGCGATATCGCCGCGATCGTGATGGAATCGGGCGAGGAGATCGCCGGCGACCTGTTCATCGATTGCTCGGGCTTCCGCGCGCTGCTGATCGGCGGCGCGCTGGATTCGCCCTGGGACGACTGGACCAGATGGCTGCCCTGCGACCGCGCCTGGGCGGTGCCGTGTAGTCTCGCAGGCGATTTCACGCCCTATACGCGATCGACCGCGCGCGAGGCCGGGTGGCAATGGCGTATCCCGCTACAGCACCGCAGCGGCAATGGCTATGTCTTCGCATCGAGCTTCATCGAAGCCGAAGCGGCGCGCGAGCGGCTTATGGGGAGCCTGGACGGCACGCCCGAGGCCGATCCGCGCATGCTGAAGTTCGCCGCGGGCCGGCGGCTCAAGTCATGGACCGGCAATTGCGTGGCGATCGGGCTCGCGTCGGGATTCCTCGAGCCACTCGAATCGACCTCGATCTATTTGATCCAGGTGGCGATCACCAACCTGGCCCGGCTGTTCCCCCAGGCCCGGATCGATCCGGCTCTGATCGCCGAATATAACCGGATGATGGATGTCGAATATTCGCGCATCCGCGATTTCCTGATCCTGCATTATGCGGCGACCACGCGCACCGATTCCGAGCTGTGGCGCTATTGCCAGGCGATGGAACTGCCGGAGAGCCTGGAACAGAAGATCGCGATCTTCCGCCACCGCGGGCACATGGAGCCGTACAAGAACGGGTTGTTCGCACCGGCAAGCTGGCTTGCGGTGTTCGTCGGGCAGGGGATCCTGCCTGATCGCTATCATCCGATGACCGACGCCGTGCCATGGGACAAGATGATCGCCGAAATGGACGATATCCGCGCGACGATCCGCCGCCGCGCGGAGCAGATGCCGGATCACGCCGCCTTCGTTGCTGATTATTGCGCGTCGGAAGCGGCGAGCCCGCTGGTGATGCGGGCGGGCGCAGCATGACCCGCGTGAAACAGGTTGCGATCGTCGGCCGCGACGCCGCCGCATGGCTGACGGCGCTGGCGCTGCGCCGGGCGCTGGCGGGCTCGGGCGTGCAGGTGGCGGTGGTGGAGCTGCCTTCGCTGCTCCAGCCGGTCGACATGTTCTCGGCGGTGCCGTCGCTGGGGGGGCTGCACCGCATCCTGGGCCTGCGCGAAGCCGATGTGCTGCCGCGAACAGCCGGAGTGCCGGTGCTCGGCCAGCGCTTCTCGGGCTGGTCGGGACCGGCATCCGAATTCGTCCATGGCTACGATACACAGCGCCCCTCGATCGGCGATGTCGACTTCCTGCAATTCTGGGTGATGGCGCGGGCAGAGGGCATGCAGGTGCCGTACGAGGAATTCTCGGTTGCCGCCGCCGCCGCCAAGCAAGGGCGCCTCGCGCCGCCCGATCAGGGCAAGGATGCGCTGGGCGATATCACGACCGGCTATCATCTGGATGCGCGCACCTATGTCGCGCTGATCCGGTCTGCGGCGCAACAGGCGGGCGTGGCGCGCCATGTTGCGCGGCGGGTGGAGGTGGCGCGCGAAGGCGATCGGATCGCTGCGGTTTTGCTCGACAATGGCGAGCGGATCGAGGCGGAGCTGTTCGTCGATGCGAGCGGCGCCGAGGCGCTGCTGCTTGGCGGCCAGCCAGGCGCGGGATGGGAAGATTGGAGCACCTGGTTGCCGTGTGACCGGCTGCTTGTTGCCACGGCGCCCAGGCTGAATCCGTTGCCGCCCTTTCCCCAAATCTCCGCCTTCCAGGCGGGGTGGCTGGGCATGTTCCCGCTCCAGGATCGCACCGCGATCCTCGCCGCCTATGACTCACGGATCCTGGGCGACGAGGAAATGGTGCGCACCGCGTCGGCCGTGGTGGGTGCCCAGATCGGGCAGGATGCACTGGTGTCGCGGTTGAGGCCGGGCGCGCAGGCGCGGCCCTGGATCGGCAATTGCGTGGGCGTGGGCGAGGCGGTCGTCGGGCTTGAGCCGCTCGACGGCGTGCAGCTCCATCTCGTCCATCTCGGCATCTCGCACCTGATCTCGCTGTTTCCGGCCGATGCCGGCGAGATGCCCGAGGCGCAGAGCTACAACCAGGTGGTGGTCAATCACTTCCGCAGCATCCGCGACTTCCAGATCGCGCACTATAAGTGCAACGCGCGCGTCGGAGAGCCGCTTTGGGACAGGGCGCGCGATGCCGAGGGACCGCCGAGCCTCGATGCCAAGCTGTCGTTGTTCGCCGCGCGCGGCCAGGTGCCGCTCTATGACGAAGAGACGTTCGAGTATCAGAACTGGGCGTCGATCCTGATCGGCCATGGCCTGATCCCGCGCGACTATACGCCGCTCGTCGACGAGGTGCCGCGCGAGCAGGCGGTGGCGAAATTCCAGAATTTCCTCGGGCTGATCGCCGATGAGGTGCGCGCGATGCCAACGGTCGAGGCCTATCTGCGCGGCGGCGGCGCGCCGCCCGCGCCGCAGCGCCGGGGCCTCTACTGAACGGAATGAACCCCATCCGCGACGTCGTCATCGTCGGCGGCGGCACCGCGGGCTGGATGACGGCCGCGGCGCTGGCGCGCAGGCTGGGGAATTCGGCGCGGATCACATTGGTCGAATCCGAGACGATCGGCACGGTGGGTGTCGGCGAGGCGACGATCCCGCCGATCGTCCAGTTCAACCGCTTTATCGGCATCGACGAGGACGCCTTCGTCCGTGAGACCCAGGCAACGTTCAAGCTGGGCATCGAGTTCGTTGACTGGGTGCGGCCCGGACATCGCTACATCCACCCGTTCGGTCTGCTCGGCGCGGACATGAACGAGATCTCGTTCAACCATTTCTGGCTGCGCTGGATGCTGGCCGGCGGCGATCCCGACCCGACCCTGTTCAGCACCGAGGCGCAGGCGGCCCATGCCGGGCGTTTCGCGCGGACGGCTGGGGCGGGAGGCAAGGGCCCCAAGATCTTCTACGCCTACCAGTTCGACGCCGGGCTTTATGCGGTGTTCCTCCGCCGCTTTTCGGAGGCGCTGGGCGTGGTTCGCATCGAAGGGCGCGTGACCGAGGTCGCGCAGCACGGCGAGACCGGATTCATCGAGGCGGTGATACTGGAAGACGGGCGCCGGATCGCTGGCGACCTGTTCGTCGATTGCTCGGGTTTCCGCGGTCTGCTGATCGAGGAGGCGCTGCACGCCGGTTATGAGGAATGGAGCCAGTGGCTGCCCGCCAATCGCGCCGCGGCGGTACCGTGCGAGCGGATCCGGCCGCCAGAGCCCTATACCCGCGCCACCGCGCGCGAAGCGGGGTGGCAATGGCGCATTCCACTCCAGCACCGAACCGGCAACGGCTATGTCTTTTCGGAAGCGCATCTGAGTGAGGACCGTGCGGCCGAATTGCTGCTGTCGCGGCTCGACGGCAAGCCACAGGGCGACCCACGCATCCTGCGCTTCACCACCGGCAGGCGCCGGGCGACCTGGGTCAAGAACTGCGTTGCGATCGGGCTGTCGAGCGGGTTCCTCGAACCGCTGGAATCGACGAGTATCCACCTGATCCATGCGGCGATCCTCAAGCTGCTTGCCTTCTTTCCGACCCGCGATTTCGATCCCGCGCTGGCGGCGCGCTTCAACGGCGAGATGACGCCGCTGATCGAGGGCATCCGCGACTTCCTGATCGCGCACTACAAATGCGTCGAGCGCGAGGACACCGAGTTCTGGCGCTATTGCCGGCATATGGCCGTTCCCGACAGCCTGACTGCCAAGATCGAGCTGTTCCGCTCGCGCGGAGAGGTGCTCTCCACTGCGGAGGACCTGTTCAAGGAAGTGAACTGGTTCGCGATACTCTATGGCCAGGAGGTGAAGCCGCAGGGCTATCATCCGCTCGCCGATGCGCTGAGCGATGCCGATCTGGCTGGTGCGCTCGATCAAATCCGCGCGATCATCCGGCAGCGCGCCGAAAGCCTGGCGAACCACCAGGCCTTTCTCGACGGGATCATAGCGCGCGGAAGCGGAAATCCGTGAAGCGCGCGGTACCACTGCCCGCCGAATAAAGGCCGGGCCGCAACATCAGGAAGCCGCCGCGGACATTGTGGTGATAGCCCGATACTTCCATGCCGCGATCGAAGCGTTTCCACGTCGCGCCACCATCGCCGCTCAGATGATAGGCGACGATATGGCGGTTGTTGGTCACGCGCATCCGTAGCGTGCGTCCATATGGGTTTGCAGGGCGCCCACGCTCGATGCCATATTGGTGTGTGACGAAGCGTTTCTCGTCGAAGCCGAGGCCGGCATAGAGCTTCTCGTCGTAGAAGAGCAGGAGGCCGGCGGTGCCACCGGGCGCGATCTCGATCTCGCATTCGAACTGATAGGCCTGATCACCGGCGATCAGCAGCAGCGGTGGCGAATCGCTAGGCGCCTTGCCGCGTGCGTCGAGCAACAAGCTGTGGTCCGCCACCCGCACCCGGCTGCGCTCGTCAGGGCCGGGTTTGAAGAAATTCCATTTGCTGCCGAGCGCGAGCGTCGAGAAATCGTCGGAGAGCGGTTGGCCGTGCGGCTGGGCCGTCCCGCCCTTGGGCTTGGCGATCGGGCGGGAGAGGTCGCCACCCTTCATCCGGAACCAGCCGTCCGCAGTCCATTCGACCGGATCGAGCAGGGTCTGGCGGCCGAGCGTCCAATAGCCGTTTTCATAGCCGTGATAGACCGCCCACCAGCTCCTGTCGGGCCCTTCGACCAGGGTCGCATGCCCGCGCGACCACCAGCGCTCGCTCAGGCTGGTGGTGCGGACCAGCGGGTTGTGCGGGCAATCCTCCCAAGGGCCGGCGAGCGACTTCGAACGCGCGGCGATCACCATATGGCCGGTGGGCGGGCCTGCGGTGCCCCCGACGGCGGTGATCAGGTAGTAATAACCGCCATGACGCAGCACCTTGGGACCCTCGGGCGAGAAGCCCTCGACATCCCAGCTGTCCGGATAGCGCCAGGGATCATAGACGTGCTCGGGCTTGCCGATCGTCGATAGCCCGTCGTCGCTCAACCGTACCCGGTCGCCGCCCGACAGGAACAGCCAGCGCGATCCGTCCTCGCCCACGGCGTGGCCGGGATCGATATGCTCGTGCAGGCCGAGGTCGATCGGATCGCTCCACGGTCCCTCGATCCTGTCCGCCCAGATCACATGGATCGTGTTGGGCGAGGATTTGACGGGGATGTAGAGATAGAAGCGGCCAGCATGCTTGCAGAGCTCGGGCGCCCAGACCGAGCCGATATTCTTGGTGAGCGCGGCGCCGAGCGGGCGCCAGTTCACCAGATCACGCGAATGCCAGATGACCAGCCCGGGATAGGAATCGAAGGTCGAGAAGGTCATGTAATAATCCGCCCCATCCTTCAGGATGCTGGGGTCGGGATGGTCGCCGGCGATCAGCGGATTGAGGAAGCGGCCGTCGCCCAGATCGGCGACGCGCTGATTGTCGAAGCCGCGCCGCCAGTCGGGCGCGGGCTTGCCCTGGGCGAGGGCGGGGAGGGGCAGGCCGGCCGCCAGCGCGGTGCCGATCGCGGTGCGTCGAGTGATGCTCATGACACCGGTTTACCGAAACTGCACGCCCGCGCAAACGCCTGCGCGTTAACCGCAATTATCAGCCAAACAGCGTCCCGCGGCAGCACATCGGTTAACCATCAACTGTGCTGGCGCAAATCGTAAACAAGTTGTTAACTTCTGCGCATGCAACGCCAGCTCGTCCTCGAGGCCAACGCCCGCCGCCACCCGTTCCGCCTGCACATGCGCCGTGTCTCGGCGGTCGAGCGCAAGCTGCGCGACGACAGCGACATCAAGCTGTTCGTGCTGAGCTTCACGGCATTCTTCGTCTGCTTCTACACCTTCATCGCCTGAGCGACGCTGCTCCCCTCAGGGGAGCACGTCGGGGGCGTGGGGGGCATCCTCCGCCCGGTAGAGTCGGTAGCCGCACCAGGCCGAGGCAAGGCAGAGCAGCACCACCACCCACAGGCAATCGGCCACGCTCACGCTCGGGATGTTGCTGATCCCGAAGATACCGACCGACCCGAACACCATGAAGCCCGAATTGACGATGTTGTTCGCCGCCACGGTGCGCGCGGTCTGCGACTTTTCGACGGTGGTGGTCAGGAAGGCGTAGAGCGGCACGACGAACATGCCCCCGGTGATTGCGATCATGAGGAGCAACCCCAGCACCATCCAGCCCATCGGCATGGCGACGAACTCGGCGGTCTTGATCAGCGGCCCGTCGCTCACCGGCCAGAACGCCGCGATAAAGTAGAAGCCGACCACGAACACCATCATCGTGAGCACCGAGCGCACGGCATATTTCGCCGAGACATGGCCCTTGAGCAGTCGGTTGATGATCACCGATCCGATCGCGATACCGACCGAGAAGATCCCCAGGAACACGCTCGCGACGTCCTTCTGGGCGTGGAACACATTCTTGACCAGCGGTGGGAAGAGCACGCCGAGCACCGCGGCGATCGTCCAGAACACGCTGATCGCGACGATCGCCAGATAGAGGCGGCGGATGTGCATCGTCGCCGAGATCAGCCGCCACGAGGCGCGGAAGATATTGAAATCGATCTTCAAGCTGGTCAGCGGTGGCGCCGGCGGAATCCGGCGCGAGGTGAGCCAGCCGATCACCGCGACGCCCACCACCGCAAAGGCTGCGCCGTGCGCGCTTATCACACCGCCGGCGATCGTACCGCCCAGGATCGCGATATAGGTGCCGGCCTCGATCATGCCGGTGCCGCCGAGGACCTCGTCGTCCTCCAGGTGCTGAGGCAGGATCGCGTATTTGATCGGGCCGAAAAAGGTCGAGTGGATGCCCATGCCGACCAAAGCGACGAGCATCAGCGGCAGGCTCTTCAGGAAGATGCCGACGGCGCCGACCAGCATGATCAGCACCTCGGCGGCCTTGATGATCCGCATGATCTTCGCCTTGTCGTACGTGTCCGCCAATTGGCCGGCGAGCGCGCTGAACAGGAAGAAGGGCAGGATGAAGATGCCGGTGGCGATCGCGCTGAACCGCGTCTCGTCCTCCACCGAATTGAAGATCTGGTACGTCGCGAAGAAGATCATCGCGTTCTTGAACAGATTGTCGT
This sequence comes from Sphingomonas sp. JC676, assembly GCF_014489075.1. GTDB lineage: Bacteria > Pseudomonadota > Alphaproteobacteria > Sphingomonadales > Sphingomonadaceae > Sphingomonas. The sequence continues at coordinate 124,704 of NZ_JACTGR010000001.1, forward strand.
TGAAGGCCCCGAGGAACTGGGTGACGAACAACGGCAGGAACCGGCGCTCCCTCATCAAGCCGAGCGCACCTATCATTTGCGAACCTTGCTCCCAACCGGCGGAAATTGCCGCCAAACGAGCGCGCGGCATAGCCGAGCGACGGGCCGTGCGGCAACGAAATTCCCTTGACGCTTGCGGCAAGCGGCGGGGGAGGCCATGTCCAGCTTTGGGTCGGTCGCGCCGGCTTGCCCCTTCGCCTCTCCCGCTTCCGGGCGGGGAGTGCTAGGACGCGGTTCAATGCTGACCCTGCCCAACATCCTGACATTGTCCCGTATTCTGGCGGTGCCGCTGCTCGCGGGCTTCCTGTGGTGGCCCGAATGGCGCGAGGGCTATGCCATCGCCTTCGCGATCTACTGCCTGATGGGCATCACCGACTATTTCGACGGATATCTCGCACGTGCCCAGGGCACCGTCTCGAAGCTCGGCGTGTTCCTCGATCCGATCGCCGACAAGATCATGATCGCTGCAGTGATCCTGATTCTGTGCGGCAAGCAGGTGATCGTGGAGTGGAACCTGGTTGCCGCGTTGGTGATCCTGGTACGCGAGATCGCGGTTTCGGGGCTGCGCGAGTTCCTGGGCGGGCTGCAGGTGTCGCTCCCGGTCTCGCGGCTCGCCAAATGGAAGACGACGCTGCAGCTTGCCGCGCTCGGGGCGCTGATCCTCTCGCGCGCGCTGCCCGAATGGCCGTGGATGCTCACCGTCAGCCTGACCGCATTGTGGGTGGCGGCGGGGCTGACGCTGATCACCGGCTGGGACTATCTGCGCGTCGGCCTGAAGCACATGGACACCTGAGGTGATCACGATGCTCTATTTCGCCTGGGTGCGCGAAGGCGTCGGCAGCGGCGAGGAGCAGGTCGATCCGCCCGAGGCGGTACGCAATGTGGCCGATCTGATCGACTGGCTGGCGCAGCGGAGCCCGGGCCATGCCGAAGCGCTCCGCGAACCAACGAAGCTGCGCGCGGCGATCGACCAAAGGTTCGCGCCGCTCGATGCGCTGCTCGGCGATGCGCGCGAGGTTGCGCTCTTCCCGCCGGTGACCGGGGGATGATCCGCGTCTCGGTCCAGCCTGCGCCGATCGATCTCGGCACCGAGATCGCCGGGGTCGAGGCCAAGGGAGCTGGGGCGATCGCCAGCTTCACCGGCACGGTACGCGGTGACGACGGCGTCACCGAGCTGATGCTCGAACATTATCCGGGCATGACCGAAGGCGCGCTGGTCGCGCTCGCCGAGGAGGCGATGGTGCGCTGGGACCTGATGGCGGTGACGATGGTCCACCGTGTCGGCACGATGGAGCCGGGCGACCGCATCGTCTTCATCGCCACTGCCGCCGCACACCGGGCCGCCGCGCTGGAATCCTGCACCTATTTGATCGACCGGCTCAAGACCGACGCGCCCTTCTGGAAGCGCGAGCGGCGCGGCGACAGCGCGATCTGGGTAGAGGCGCGGGATAGCGACGCGGCGGCGGGGGAGCGCTGGGCCTAGGCAGCAATGCCGGGGGCGAACATGTCCCGCATCTTCGCCAGATATCGGTCTTCCGACGTCGTCCAGCGCAGTTCTGCGAGCAGCCTCGTATCGGGGCCGGCCAGATAGCGGAGCTTCCGCTCTTCGTCGGTCGCGGCCGCGAAAGTGGACTCCGCCACCTCAGCCTCGGTGCAATAGGCAGTCGGATAGTTGGCCATGTTCGCGAAACAGGCTTGCGCGAACGCGCCATAATCCGCCGGGATCAGGCCTTGCATGCGCGGACCGCCATTGGCGGTGAAGTTGGTGGTCGGCGCATAGCCCGGTTCCACCAGCCGCGCCTTGATCCCGAACGCCTCCAGTTCGTAGGACATGGATTCGGTGAAGCCTTCCACGGCGGATTTGCTGGCGGTGTAGATCGCCACCAGCGGCATGACGCCGATCGTGCTGCTCGAGGTCACGTTGATGATGACGCCACGCCCCTGTTTGCGCATCTGGGGGATGATGGCGCGGCAGGTCGCGAATACGCCGAAGGTGTTGGTCTCGAATATGTCGCGAACGATATTGTCGGGCGTGGCCTCGACGACGGAGGCCATGCCGATTCCCGCATTGTTCACCAGCACGTCGATTGCGCCGAATGTGGCGACGCCCTTGGCGATCGCCCTGTCGATGCTGGCGGCATCGGTGACGTCGAGCGGAAGCAGCTTCAGCCGATCGGAAGGCGGGAAAATGTTGGGATCGGGGCGTCGCATCGTGGCGAGCACATTCCATCCGCGATCCAGGAAGAGCTGGGCGATCGCCTTGCCATAGCCCGACGAGGTTCCGGTTATCAGCACGGTACTGGTCATTTCATGTCTCCATTTCCAGCGCCCAGGATAGACATGTCATCTGGATGATCTATAATGAATGATCCGAAATTAATTACTGATCGTCCATAATGGATCCCCTTAGCCACATCATCGCCCTGCTCCGGCCCAGCGCCGCGCTCTCGAAGCCGATCGCGGCACGGGGGGATTGGGGTGTGCGCTACGCCGCCTATGGGCATCCCGGCTTTGCCATGGTCCTGACCGGGCAATGCTGGCTCGCGGTCGAAGGGGAAGAGCCGTTGCTGCTCCAGCGCGGGGACTTCGTCCTGCTGCCGTCGACACCGGCGTTCGCGATGTTCAGCCGGCCGGGGATCGCGTGCGTGCCCGCTCAGCCCGGGGACGGCGCCGTCCGGCACGGCGATCCGGATGGCTCGCCCGATTTCGAGATGCTGGGAGGCGCTTTCCGGGTCGAGCCGTTCAATGGCCCGTTGCTGGTCGCGCTACTGCCGGGGGTGATCCATGTCCGCGCGGCCGATGGCGATACCGGGCGCCTCTCGCGGATCATCGACCTGATCGCAGACGAATCCGCCGCGGATCGGCCCGGCCGGGAAATGATTCTGGAACGGTTGTTGGAAGTGATGCTGGTGGAGTGCCTGCGATGGCGCGGGATCGGCGGTGGCGTCCTGCCGCCGGGTTTGCTGAGTGGGATGCGCGATCCAGCTTTGGCAAAGGCGATCCGCGCAATGCATTCCGACGTACGGGCCGGATGGACCGTGGCCGAGCTCGCGCGGCTTGCCGGCATGTCGCGCTCCGCCTTTTCTGCCCGCTTTGGTGAGACGCTGGGCTGCGCACCGATCGAATATCTCACGCGCTGGCGGATGGTGCTGGCGCAGGACGCGCTGAGCCGCGGGACGCCTTTGCTCGACCGCCTGGCGGAAGAGATCGGGTACGAGTCTGCCAGCGCCTTCAGCACCGCTTTCCGCAGGCGCGTCGGCAGCTCGCCGGGCGCATTCGCGCGCTCGCGCCGGAACGGTGATGCGGTTGCATTGCGCGTGGCCGCGGCATAACGAGCGCCGCTTACGCTATTTTCGGACTAGTGCGCGTCTCGCAACACATCCGCCAACAGGCGGAAGTCGCGTTCGCGTGGGGACGCCTTGCGCCAGACCAAAGCGATGTTGCGGGCGGCGTTCTCGGCCTCCAGCGGCCGCGCGGTGACATCGGTGTGATCGAGGATGCCGGCGTCGATCGCCATTTCGGGCAGCATCGTCACGCCAAGGCCATTGTCGACCATCTGGACCATGGTGTGGAGCGAGGTGCCCATCATCGTCGCCTCGGCGCGCAGCTCGGGGCGGTTGCATGCCGCAAGGGCGTGATCCTTCAGGCAATGGCCGTCCTCGAGCATCAGCAGGCGCGTCTCGTCAATCGCGGCGGGGCGGATCATCGGCGTGGCGTCCATTTCCCCCTCGCGGAACGCGACGAACAGGCGATCGTCGAACAAGGGCGCAGCCTCCACGTCACCACAGGCGAAGGGCAAAGCGAGCAGCACGCAATCGGTGCGGCCATGGTTCAGCCCCTCACAGGCCTGGCCGCTGGTCTCCTCGCGCAGATAGAGCTTGAGGTCGGGATATTCGCTGCGGAGCTTGGGCAGGATGCGCGGGAGCAGGAAGGGGGCGATGGTCGGGATCACGCTCATCCGCATCTCGCCCGACAAAGGGCGGCCGGCGGCGCGGGCGAGGTCGCTCAATTCGTCGGCCTCGCGCAGCACGCGGCGCGCCTTGTCGACGATCCGCTCGCCCAGCGGGGTGAAGCGGACGACGCGGCGGGTGCGCTCGACCAGCACCACGCCGATCAGCGTCTCGAGTTCGCGGATGCCGGCGGAGAGCGTCGACTGAGTGACGAAGGTCGCCTCCGCCGCGCGGCCGAAATGGCCCGAATCGTGGAGTGCGACGAGGTATTGGAGCTGCTTGAGCGTCGGGAGATAGGTGGCGGCCAGTGATCGTCTCCGTCGATTGTCTGGCTGCTATATAGTGATTTTACCTCTCACGTCACCCCGGCGAAGGCCGGGGCCCAGAGTTACGGGCGATCCGCTTTGGGCTCTGGATCCCGGCCTTCGCCGGGATGACGAAAGGAGGAGTTACGCGGCCTCTTCGAGCTCCGCGGGCAACCGGATCAGATAATCGAAGGCGGAGAGCGCGGCGGTGGAGCCGGCGCCCATCGCGATCACGATCTGCTTGTAGGGCACCGTCGTCGCATCGCCCGCTGCGAAGATGCCGCGCTGCGAGGTCTCGCCGCGATGATCGATCTCGATCTCGCCGCGCGGGGTGAGCGCGACCGCATGCTTCAGCCATTCGGTGTTGGGGACGAGGCCGATCTGGACGAAGATGCCCTCCAGCTCGACCTGGTGCAGCGTGTCGTGATTGCGGTCCTTGTAGCTGAGCCCGGTCACCTTCTCGCCGTCGCCATGCACTTCGGTGGTCAGCGCTGAGGTGATGATCTTGACGTTGGGCAGGCTGGCGAGCTTGCGCTGGAGCACCGCATCGGCGCGCAGTTGGCTGTCATATTCGATCAGCGTGACGTGCGCGACGAGGCCCGCCAGGTCGATCGCTGCCTCAACGCCCGAATTGCCGCCGCCGATCACCGCGACGCGCTTGCCCTTGTAGAGCGGGCCGTCGCAGTGCGGGCAATAGGCCACGCCCTTGTTCTTGTAATCGTCCTCGCCGGGCACGTTCATCTGGCGCCAGCGCGCGCCGGTCGACAGGATCAGCGTGCGCGCCTTGAGCGTCGCGCCATTCTCCAGCACCACCTCGTGCAGGCCGCCCTCGATACGCGACGGGATCAGCTTCTCGGCACGCTGGAGGTTCATGATGTCGACGTCATATTCCTTGACGTGCTGCTCCAGATGCGCGGCCAGCTTGGGCCCTTCGGTGTGCGAGACCGAGATGAAATTCTCGATCGCCATCGTGTCGAGCACCTGGCCGCCGAAGCGCTCGGCGGCGATGCCGGTGCGGATGCCCTTGCGCGCGGCATAGATCGCCGCTGCGGCGCCGGCGGGGCCGCCGCCGATGACGAGCACCTCGAACGGCTCCTTGGTCTTGATCTTCTCGGCGGCGCGCGCGGTGGCGCCGCTGTCGATCTTGGCGACGATCTGCTCGAGCTCCATCCGGCCCTGGCCGAACGGCTCGCCGTTCAGGAAGACGGTGGGGACCGCCATGATCTTGCGCTCCTCGACTTCCGCCGGGAACAGGCCGCCGTCGATTGCGGTGTGGGTGATGCGTGGATTGAGCACCGCCATCAGGTTGAGCGCCTGCACCACGTCCGGGCAATTCTGGCAGGTCAGCGAGAAATAGGTCTCGAAGGCATAGTCGCCGTCGAGATCCTTGACCTGCTGGATCAGCTCCTGCGCGGCCTTGGACGGGTGGCCGCCGACCTGGAGCAGAGCGAGCACCAGCGAGGTGAACTCATGACCCATTGGCAGGCCGGCGAAGCGCACGCCGATATCGGTGCCGGCGCGGCGGATCATGAAGCTGGGGACGCGCTTGTCGTCATTCGCCCGGATCACCGCGATCTGATCGGACAAAGCCGCGATTTCGTTCAGCAGTTCGCCCAGCTCGCGCGACTTGGCATCGTCGCCCAGACTGGCGACGAGCTCGATCGGCTGCCTGATGTTGACCAGATAGGCCTTGAGCTGCTGCGTCAGATTGGCGTCGAGCATGAGGAAACTCCTGTTTTTACAGACAAAACGGCCCGGGACGGGGAGGGGGAGGGTCCGTCCCGGGCCGCAATGGGCACTCGTAGGGGGCGACGAGTGCTTAGATCTTGCCGACCAGGTCGAGCGACGGGGCCAGGGTCTCTTCACCCTCTTCCCACTTCGCCGGGCAGACTTCGCCGGGGTGCGCTGCAATATATTGCGCGGCCTTGATCTTGCGGAGCAGCTCGGTCGCGTTGCGGCCGACACCTTCCGAAGTGATCTCGACGAGCTGGATCACGCCCTCGGGATCGATCACGAACGTGCCGCGATCGGCCAGGCCCTGACCTTCACGCAGAACCTCGAAATTGGTCGAGAGCGCATGATTCTGGTCACCCAGCATGTAATAGTTGATCTTGCCGATCGCGGGCGACGTGTCGTGCCAGGCCTTGTGGCTGAAATGCGTATCAGTCGAAACCGAATATACTTCGACACCCATCTTCTGGAGATTGGGATAGATGTCAGCGAGGTCTTCGAGTTCGGTCGGGCACACGAAAGTGAAGTCCGCCGGATAGAAGAAGAACACTGCCCACTTGCCCTTCACGTCGCCGTCGGTGACGGTGACGAACTTGCCTTCCTTGTAAGCCTGCGCGGTGAACGGCTTGAGCGAGCTGCCGATGAGAGCCATGTGGTTTCTTCTCCAGGGTTGATGTTGCAATGCGGCAGATACGGGCGCGCAAAGGCTTTGTGAAATTGGAAGCCTCATTCTTGCTGATCGACTCAGTCACTCAATCAATTGGAATTGATCGAGCCGAACGATAGGGCGGGAGGCTTCAGCGCAACGCCAGATAGAGATTGTAGAGGCTGGTCGCAGTCAGCACCAAGCCGACAAGCAGCATCAGCATCTTGGGCTCGACCCGCTTGGCGAGCAGCGCGCCGAAGGGGGCGGCGATCACGCCGCCGATCAGCAGGCCCACCGTCGCCAGCGTGAACGCCTCCCAGCCGAGCTGGGTGATGAAGGTCGCCGAGATGGTGGCGGTGAGGAAGAACTCCGCGGTGTTGACCGTGCCGATCGTCGTGCGCGGGCTGGCGCCCTGGACGAGCAGGTTCGACGTGACCACCGGGCCCCAGCCGCCGCCGCCGGCGGCATCGAGGAAGCCGCCGACGAGCCCGAGCGGCTCGACGATCTTGGGCGCGCGCTCCTTGGGTGGATAGTGCCGGCTGCGCCACAGCAGATACAGGCCGATCGCAGTCAGATAGGTGAGGATGTACGGCTTGGCGGTGGCGGCATGGATGTTCGAGAGGACATAGGCGCCCAGGGCGCCGCCGATCACGCCGGGGATCATCAGGCGCAGAAACAGCTTCCAGTTCACGTTCTTGTGGAGGGCGTGGCTGATGCCGGAAACGGCGGTGGTGAAGGTCTCGACCGTGTGGACGCCGGCCGAGGCGGCCGCCGGCGGCACGCCCAGGCTCAGGAGCAGCGTGTTCGAGATCACGCCGAAAGCCATGCCCAGCGCACCGTCCACCATCTGCGCGGCGAATCCCACCGCGATGAAGGGCAGGAGCACCGTGAGGTCGATTCCGAAGATCATTCAGGCCCTTTTCCGCACGGTTGTTACACGGGAAATGCCGGTCCCCGCGAATTCCTACAAGATACATCGTGTTTAGGCGGCGCAAGCAAGAGGCGTGGTGTTCTGGAAATCGGCTCGGGTACGTATTAAATGGTTGCGACAAAGGGGAACCGGCCATGTTCCAGCGTCTGACGGCGTATCTTGATTCCATCCGCGCGCGCGATCCCGCGCCGCGGAGCCGTGCGGAAATCCTGCTCTATCCGGGCGTGTGGGCGCTTGGCTATCACCGCATCGCGCACCGACTCTATCGCAACGGCTGGTATTTCCTGGCGCGCGCGGTCAATCACTGGTCGCGCTGGGCAACGGCGATCGACATCCATCCGGGCGCCAAGATCGGCCACCACTTCTTCATCGACCATGGCTTTGTCGTGATCGGCGAGACCGCGGAGATCGGCGACGACGTCACTATCTACCAGTGCGTCACGCTGGGCGGCACGAGCCCGGACAATGGCGTGGCGGGCAAGCGCCATCCGACGGTGCTGGACGGTGTGATCATCGGATCGGGCGCACAGGTGCTTGGCCCGGTGACGGTAGGCGAGCGTGCGCGGATCGGCGCCAACGCGGTGGTCACGCGCGACGTGGCCCCGGGCGCGGTGATGGTCGGCATCCCCGCCAAGCCGACTTTGGTGGAGGCGGCGACCTGGCAGAAGGATTTCGTGCCCTATGGCACGCCCTGCAGCGAGCTGTTCGATCCCTCGACCCAGAAGCTGGAGATCATGCGCTGCGAACTCGATACGCTGAGGAAGCGGCTCGATGCGATGCTCGCCGAGCGATCGGGGGAGCGCAAGCCGGAGCGTGACCGGGCCTGATGGGAACGGTCACGCCGCTCCCGATCGGCCGCCCCACCCAGGTCGGCTTCGAACGCCTCGAACTCACGCGCATCCTCGACCTCTACGGCCGGATGGTCGCGGCGGGGCATTGGCGCGATTATGCGATCCAGTTCGACAAGGAGGCGGCGGTGTTCGCCGCGTTCCGCCGCGCGGCCGAGCATCCCGAATTCAGGATCGAGAAGCGCCCGGCGCTGCGCAACCGCCAGGGCATGTGGGCGCTGGTCAACGAAGTCGGCGCGGTGCTCAAGCGCGGGCACGAACTGGGCCCGGTGCTCGCACCCGTGGAGCGGCGGCTGATGAAGCTGGTCGGGGAGTAAGTGCAAATCGATTGGAATCCCGTCATCCATATTCTGGATGAGCTGAGCGATGGAACGCACTCTTTCCTCGAACTGAGCTACATGGTTTCGCACTATGAGCGAGAAGCTTTCACCGACAGCCTGCTGTTCTTGGCCGAGCGCGACCTCATCGAATTATTGGCAGGTCGAGGACCTTTCGAGCCAATCCCGAAGGACGAATGGCCACGGCGGCTGCGCGACGCTTTTGGAAGCGATGTCGCTGATCCGGTAGTTTTGGTGGGCACCTCTATCGATCTGAGCGAGCGCGGGGAGCAAGTTCTCCACCTCTTCGGTATCGGACATCCCTGACTGGGACTTCCCAGGTGACAGCACCACGACCGCTACCCCTGGATCCTGATGTGCGCTCGATGCGATAAAAAGACCCCGGAGCGTCGCCGCTCCGGGGCCGAAAGTTACGCCCGGTTACAAGTCAGGCGGGTATGATCTGCTGGGTGGGCGGCAGGCGATCGCCGATGCCGCCGAGCAGTCCGACCACCATCCGGCGCATCGGTTGCCAGAAGGCGGAGAGCGTGAGCAGCGCCGATCCGATCACCAAAGCGGTGAGGGCCGCGCTGAGCTCGACCGTCGCGCTCTGGTTGAACAAAGTATACATCGCCCAGAGCACGTAGATCAGGCTGGAGACCAGCAGCGCCCGGCGGTCGACCGCCAGCGCCACCGCGGCGAAGACGACGTAGAGCGCGATCACCAGCGCGGCCATCGGCACCGAGATGTTGCCGTCGAACACGCCGAGCATGTGGAACACCGGGTGCGCGATCAGCGGTGCCGCGGCGAGGTGGAGCCAGAACGCGACATCCGAACGGCGCGTGCGGCGCTGCAGGTCGCTCATGTCCCAGCGCATCGCCAGGGCGAAGACGAGCACGCCCGCGACGAGCAGGATCGGGTTGATCGAGTCCTTGGCCGTGGGGATGAACGCCAGGATCAGCGCGATCCCGACGCCGACCACCGCGAGCGCTCCGGCGGCGACCGTGATCGGCACCATGAAGCGCCGCCAATGGACCCAGGCCGCAGATGCGGTGAGTGCGCCCGCGACGGCCGCGATCACACCGGCCAACCGCTGTTGCTGCACATCAGTGGTGATGTGGAACGTCTCGGTGAGCCAGGGAATGTTGGCGATGAACAGCCCGGCGATCGTGGCTCCGGCGCCCGCGACGAAGCCGAGCAGCAGCAGGATCGAGGGCAGGGCCATGCGGCGCTTGGCGGTGAAATATTCGGCGAGCATCCAGCTCGTCGCGGCGACCGCCGCACCGCCGCCGATCATGTTGGCGCCGGCCTGGCGCGGCTCGTTGCCGATGCCGATCAGCCATTCGCCGACAAAGCCGCCGAGACGCGCGGCCGCGACCAGGATTAGCGCCGCGGCGATCGCGACGAAAATGTCGTTGAAGCCGCTCAATAGCTTGAAATGTTCTTCGTCCACCGCCGGTGTCGCGCGGCTCGTCGCCACGTGATTCCGAAACGCCGCAGCCGCCTCGGGAGTGAGCACCCCCGCCTCGACTGCACCTGCCAGTTCGCTTTCGCTGTACATGGGCAATCCTCCTTCTGAGAGGAGGTCTATCACAAGTGTATTAGTGAAACAATACGGTAAGACGCCAGCCGTGGCGAAGGCCGCTCCGTCAGCGCCGCTTGTCCACCGCGATCCAGTTCACTTCCCAGGTCGCGCCATTGTCCGCGGAATAGGCTTGTTCGAAATGGGCCTCGTCGCGCGAGATCTTCGTGATCACGAAGCGTACGCGTATCGGCCGCTCGCCGAGTTTGTCGTTGCCGTAGAAGACGGCGCGGTCCGCGCTTTCGAAACGGCCCAGGACGGGCGGAGTCATGGCGCCGTCGTGCAGGCTGGCATAGTTCAGGCCCCATTGCCGCGTCTGCGGATCGTAGAGGCGCAGCGAAACGCCCTCGATCCGCCCGGCAGGGCCCGCGACCGAGAGCTCGACGGTATTCGCCCGGCCATCCAGGAGCGGCTTGATGATGCTGGTGCCGCGATACTCGGCCCAGTTCGGCGCCTTGCCCGAAAGCGGATTGCGCAGCACGCGGACGGAGGTGTTCCAGTCGCCGATCTCGAAATCGAAATCGCGCTGGCCATCGCGTGCGGTGGCGCTGTCCTGGGCGAGGGCGCTCGTCCCCACTGACAGGGGAATGGCGGAAGCAAAAACGATGGCGATTGCGGCCCTGCACGCAAACCGGCTGAATCCGTACATGGCTGCAATCCCCCTCCTAGGTCCCCGTGCGGGTATTCCCGCCTCCGGCGCGAGGATAGGCGCAGCAACCGGAGGCCGCAATCGCTCAGCCCTGCAGCTTGTTCATGATCAGCATCGTCTGCTCGGCGCCCGAATTGGGTACGATCTCGCCCTTGCGGTCGATGATCTCGGCCCATTGCGCGGCGACGCTCTCGGGGGTCAGCTCGGTGAGCTTCGCGCCCTGGGTGAGGGTGACATAGGCGGCCTGGACCACGCCGCCGCCCGCGCCGACGATCATGTTGGTCGGCGCGTCTTCGGAGACGAGATACAGCGCGGCAGGGGCGATCGCCTCGGGCGCGAAGGCCTTGAACGCGGCTTCTGGGAAAATGTCCTCGGTCATGCGCGTGCCCGCGACCGGTGCGATCGTGTTGACCTTGATCCCGTATTTGGCGCCCTCGAGGTGCAGCGTCTTGGCGAGGCCGGCGAGACCAAGCTTGGCGGCGCCGTAATTCGCCTGGCCGAAATTGCCGTAGAGCCCGGTCGAGGACGCGGTCATCAGGATGCGGCCGTAATTGGCCTCGCGCATCGTGTCCCACACCGCCTTGGCGCAATTGGCCGATCCGAGCAGGTGCACCTTCACGACGAACTCGAAATCCGCCGGCTCCATCTTGGTGAAGCTCTTGTCGCGCAGCACGCCGGCATTGTTGATCAGGATGTCGACTCGGCCCCAGCGCGCCTTGGCCTGCGCGACCATCGCGACCATCTGGTCATATTCGGTGACGCTGCCGCCATTGGAAAAGGCCTCGCCCCCCAGCGCCTCGATTTCCTGGACCACCGCGAGCGCCGCGTCGGAATGGCCGGTGCCGTCGCGCGCGCCGCCCAAGTCGTTGACCACCACCTTCGCACCGCGCCGTGCCAGCTCCAGCGCATAGCCGCGGCCAATCCCGCCGCCGGCGCCGGTGACGATGGCAACGCGGTTCTCGAAGCTGATGGTCATTCACGCTCTCCCCAAATTGGTCGAGCGCTTCCTAGACCGGCTTCGGCCGGACGCAAACCGGCGGGAGCGAACTCCCGCCGGAGACAAGGTTCAGCGGCCGCCGCGCTGGCGGCAATGATCCTTCACCTTGCGCGAGCAGGGCGGATAGCTTGCAGGGTCCGAAGGCATCGGCGCGGCGGGGGCGGCCGCAGCCGCGGTGGCCGCCGGAGCAGCTTCGGGAGCGGCGGGGGGAGCGGGCGGCGTCTCGGGCGGGGCCGGCATCGCCGCGGCGTCGGCCGGCGGTGCGGGAGGGGCCGGTTCAGCGGGCGGAGCCGGCGGCGTGGTCTGATCCGCGGGGGGCTCCGGCGGCGTCGGCGGCGTTGCCGGATCGGGCGGAGTGGGGGCGGTTTGCGGCGCGGTTTGGGCCGGATTGGCCGGGGGCATGTCCTGGGCAATGGCGGTCCCGCCAAGGGCCAGCGCGGTGGCCACGATCATCCATTTCATTCGAGTCTTCCTCTTCGTTAAGAACCCGCTTGCCATGCGAACGCCCGTACCGGGCGAAACGTTGCGCGCCCGGCACGGTTTGGCTCATCAAAAGGGGATTTGGTCGCTCAGCCGCCGCGCTGGCGGCAATTGTCGGTCTGGCCGCGCTTGCAGAGCGAATAGTGCGCCATCGGCGCGGGCGGCGGGAAGGCCTCGGTCGCGGTCTGCGGATTGGGCACGAACATCACGCGTGCGCCCGCAGGCGGCGTGGCGCCGCTGCTGAACAACGGCGTGGCGGGCGCGTAGCCGCCGACAGGGGGGTTGGGCGCGGCCTGATCGGTCGTGACGGTGGTCGTCGTCGTGGTCGACTGCTGGTCCTGGGCAATCGCCGTGCCGCCGAGGGCGAACGCGGCCGCGAGGGCAATCAGCTTCATGAAACGTCTCCTGACATTCACACTGCAGAGCACGAATCCGCGCTCATGCGGGGCAACGCAGGAGGGGGTGTTTTTCTCCTCGCGGGAGCAGGTGAGCAGGGGAGCAACGAGAGCGGGAAGGGCTGCTTGCCCCTCTCATTTTCGTCACCCCGGCCCTGTGCCGGGGTCCACCGCGCCGGGTGCAAGCTCAGGGCTCGATCGTCTCGCCCAGACGTCTGATGGACCCCGGCACAAGGCCGGGGTGACGATGAGAGTCCAAAGCCCTGATAAAGGCCGAAAGCCGGTAGAGCCTAGTTCCCCGAATCGAGCGCATAGCCCGCGGAGCGGACCGTGCGGATGATGTCGGGGCGGTTGCCGTTGTTGATCGCCTTGCGCAGGCGGCGGATATGGACGTCCACCGTGCGCGATTCGATGTCCGAATCATGCCCCCACACCGCGTCGAGCAGCCGTTCGCGCGAGAAGACCCAGCCCGGATGCTCGAGGAAATGCTTGAGCAGGCGGAACTCGGTCGGCCCGAGCGAGACGACTTCGCCGCCGCGGCGGACCTTGTGGCCCACCGTGTCCATCTCGATATCGGCATAGGTCAGCGCTTCGCCGGCCAGCGCCGGGCGCACGCGGCGCAGCACCGCGCCGACGCGCGCGACAAGCTCGCGCGGGGAGAAGGGCTTGGTGACGTAATCGTCGGCCCCGGTCTCGAGCCCGCGGACGCGATCCTCCTCTTCGCCGCGCGCCGTCAGCATGATGATCGGCACGTTCGCGGTCTCGGGCATGCGGCGCAGGCGCCGGCAGACCTCGATCCCCGAAAGCCCCTCGACCATCCAGTCGAGCAGGACGATGTCGGGCGTCGCCTCCTTGGCGAGCAGCAGCGCCTCTTCGCCGTCCGGGGTCTGCTTGACCTCGTAATCCTCGCGCTTGAAATGCCAGGTGACGAGTTCGGCGATCGCCGCATCGTCTTCCACCAGCAGCATCTTCACTCGTGCCATCAACTCAGCTCCCGTTCGCCTCGCCCGGCTCGCGATCTGCGAGATAGCGGCCCGTGGCGGCAAAATAGACCATTTCGGCGACGTTGGTCGCGTGGTCGCCGATCCTCTCCAGATTCTTGGCGACGAACAGCAGGTGCGCGACCTGACTGATCGTACGCGGATTCTCGACCATGAAGGTAACCAGGGTACGGAAGATCGAGTCGTAGAAATCGTCGAGCGCATTGTCGCGCTCGCAGATCATCGCCGCAGCCTCGGCATCGCGCGCCGAAAAGGCATCGAGCACGTCGTGCACCATGTCGGCGGCGAGCTGGCCCATCGCCGGCAGGATCGAGATCGCGTCGATCCGGTCCTCGCCCTCGGCATGGATCAGCGGCACGCGCTTGGCGATGTTCTTGGCATAGTCGCCGATCCGCTCGATCACCGCGGCGATCTTAAGCGCGGCGATCACCTCGCGCAGATCGTCCGCCATCGGCGCACGCAGCGCGATCACGCGGACGACGAGCTTTTCCAGCTCGGCCTCGATCGCGTCGATCTGCTTGTCCTTGCGGCGGACTTCCTTCGCGAGCTCGGTGTCGCCGCGCTGGAGCGCCTTCATCGAATCATAGATCGCCTGCTCGGCGAGCCCGCCCATCTGCGAGATCAATGCGCGGAGCTGACTGATGTCCTGATCGAACGCCTTGACGGTATGCTCGTGGCCCGTAGCCATTTTTACCCGTACCTTCCGGTAATATAGTCCTTCGTGCGCTCTTGCTGCGGCGCAGTGAAGATGTTGTCGGTCTCGCCATACTCGACGAGGTTGCCAAGATGGAAGAAGGCAGTGCGCTGTGAGACGCGCGCCGCCTGCTGCATGTTGTGCGTAACGATCACAATCGCATAGCGGCCGCGCAGCTCGTGGATCAGCTCCTCGATCTTGGCGGTGGCGATCGGATCGAGCGCCGATGCCGGCTCGTCCATCAGGATCACTTCGGGATCGACCGCGATCGCGCGCGCGATGCACAGCCGCTGCTGCTGGCCGCCCGAAAGCGCCGTGCCGCTGTCGCTCAGCCGGTCCTTGACTTCGTCCCACAGACCCGCGCGCTTGAGCGATTGCTCGACAATGACGTCCAGATCGGCCCTGGAGGGCGCCAGGCCGTGGATGCGCGGGCCATAGGCGACATTCTCGTAGATCGTCTTCGGGAACGGGTTGGGTTTCTGGAACACCATGCCGACCCGGGCGCGGAGCTGCACTACGTCCATGTCCGACGAATAGATGTTCTCGCCGTCGAGCGTGATCGCGCCTTCGACGCGCGCGCTCGGGATGGTGTCGTTCATCCGGTTGAGCGTGCGCAGGAAGGTCGACTTGCCGCAGCCCGAGGGGCCGATGAACGCAGTCACCTTGTCCATGTCGATGTCGATCGACACGTCCTTCACGGCCTGGTTGCTGCCATAGAAGACGCTTACGCCGCGCGCTGTCATCTTGTGGGGGGCGGGGGAGGCGTCGGTCATTACCAGCGGGTCTCGAACTTGTTGCGGAGATAGATGGCGAGTCCGTTCATCGCGAGCAGGAAAACCAGCAGAACGATGATCGCGGCGCTCGTCTTCTCGATGAAGCCGCGGCTGACTTCGTCGGACCAGAGGAAGATCTGGACCGGCAGCACGGTGGCGGGATCGGTGAAGCCGTCGGGCGGGGTGACGATGAAGGCGCGCATGCCGATCAGCAGCAGCGGCGCGGTCTCGCCCAGCGCGCGCGCCATGCCGATGATGGTACCGGTCAGGATGCCGGGCATGGCCAGCGGCAGAACGTGGTGAAACACCACCTGGATCGGGCTCGAGCCGATGCCGAGCGCGGCGTCGCGGATCGAAGGCGGCACCGACTTGATCGCGTTGCGGCTTGCGATGACGATGACGGGCATGATCATCAGCGCGAGGGTGAGGCCGCCGACCAAAGCGGCCGAGCGCGGCAGCAGCGGACCGATCGTGGCGCCGCCGATCTGCCAGGTGCCGAGGAACACCGCGAGGCCGAGCAGGCCGAAGATGATCGAAGGCACCGCGGCCAGATTGTTGATCGACACCTCGATCAGGTCGGTCCAGCGGTTCTTCGGGGCATATTCTTCGAGATAGATTGCGGAGAGCACGCCGACGGGGAAGGCGATCAGGAAGGTCACCGCCATCGTCAGCAGCGAGCCCTTGAGCGCCCCCCAGATGCCCACCGCCACCGGATCGGTCGAATCCGATTCGGTGAGGAAGTTGGTGTTGAAGCTGGTCGAGATCGCGCCGGCCTTTTTCAGCCGCTCGGCCGCCGCGGCCATTTCGCGCGTACCGTCGCCGCCCAGCCCCTGATCGAGCGCGGTGGAGGCGGGGACGTGGAGCGTCACCTTGCGTTCGAGCAGCGCGGGATCATGCTTGAGCGCATTGCGCACGTGCAGCCAGCCGCTGTCGGCGATCAGCGCGTCGCCGCCGGGGCCGAACTGGGCGATCGCCGCGTTGCTCACCGCGTCCTCGAGCCCGGCGCCGCTGAGCGCCAGGTCCGCGCCAGGCGTGCCGAGCTGGGCCCGCGTCACCGGAAGCTTGGCGGCGGGGAAGTCGATCGTCAGCGCGACGTCGGTACGCAGGAACCCGCGCCAGCCATTGGTCACCATCGTCGCAAGCAGGAAGGCGAGGAATGCCGCCGAGAGTACCACCGCGGCAAAGCCGAACATGCGGAAGCGCCGCTCGGCGCCGTAGCGGCGGCGGATGCGCTTCTGCATCGCCTGGGTCTTCCAGTCGGTCGGCGCGCGCTCGGCCGGCAGCGGGGAGGCGGGCAACTTACTCATAGGCTTCCCGGTACCGCTTGACGACGCGCAGCGCGACCACGTTGAGCAACAGGGTGATAACGAACAGGGTCAGGCCCAGCGCGAAGGCCGCGAGGGTCTTGGGGCTGTCGAACTCGGTGTCGCCGGTGAGCAGGTCGACGATCTGCTTGGTGACGGTGGTCGCGCTTTCGAACGGGTTGAGCGTGATGTTCGCCGCTCCGGAGGCGGCCATCACCACGATCATCGTCTCGCCGATCGCGCGGCTGACCGCGAGCAACACGCCGGCGACCACGCCGGGAAGTGCTGCGGGCAGCAGCACGCGGCTGATCGTTTCGCTGGTGGTCGCGCCCATCGCCAGGCTGCCGTCGCGCATCGCGGTGGGCACCGCGGCGATCGAATCGTCGGCCATCGAGGAGACGAACGGGATGATCATCACCCCCATCACCAGCCCCGCGGCGAGCGCGCTTTCGGAAGAAGCATAGGTATAGCCGAAGAACACCGCGAAATCGCGCACCGCGGGCGCCACGGTGAGCGCGGCGAAATAGCCATAGACCACGGTCGGCACGCCGGCGAGCATCTCGAGGATCGGCTTCATCCAAGCGCGGACGTGCGGCGGGGCATATTGAGTGAGGTAGATCGCGCTCATCAGCCCGAACGGGATTGCGACGATCATCGCGATCACCGCGCCGATGAAGAAGGTGCCCCAGAACAAAGGCACGGCGCCCAGCGACTGGCCGGGATGCACCGCATCGATCACCTGCGGGCTCCAATGCGTGCCGAACAGGAACTCGGCCGGCGATACCACCGAGAAGAAACGCAGCGATTCCCACAGCAGCGACAGGAAGATGCCGAGCGTCGTCAGGATCGCGATCAGCGACGCGACGAGCAGGATCAGCATCACCCCGCGCTCGACCCGGCTCCGCGCGCGGAATCCGGCGCGGACGCGGGTATAGGCGAAGGCGCCCCCGGCAAAGGCGAGCAGGATCGCCAGCCCGCTGCCCATCCAGCCATAGCGCGCGCGCGCCGCGCCCATCGCCGGGGCGAGCTGCCGGGCCAGTGCGTCGCCGTCGGCATAGGGGTCCTCGGAGATCTGGCGCGCCTCGGCGAGCACGGCGTCGCGCTCGAACTCGAAGTTCGAGAGCTGCGCGGCGGCCGGATGCTGCAGCACCGCCTCGCGCACCAGTCCGGGCGAGACCGCGCTCCATATCGCGAGGAACAGCAAAGCCGGCAGCACTGTCCACATCGCGACATACCAGCCATGCTGCGACGGTAGCGAATGGAGGCGGCGGTGGATGCCGCGATCGAAACGCGCGGCCCGTGCCCGGGCCGTCAGCCAGCCGATCAGCCCCAGCCCGACAATCAGGAAAAGTAGCGCGTAGAAATTCACCCGGTGACCATTTCGATGTTATTCTCCGGCCGACCCCGGAATTTCGTCTTCGCGCTCAGTGCAACTCGGCGGGATCGAGCGCAAGGCCGAGCTGGATAACCTCGGCCATGCGGTTGCTCAGCTTTTGCGGCGAAGCGATCAGCCCGCGTTTCACCAGCGGACCGTCGTGCACCCACATCGTCGCGTAGAGCGCCAAGAAGTCCTGGAGACCGGAAACCGCCTTCAGGTGCCGCTTCTTGACGTAGAGATAGAGCGGGCGGGCGCCCGGATACTTGCCGTTGGCGATCGTCTCGTATTTCGGCGTGACGCCGTCGATCGGCACGCCGTGCACGCGGCCCTGATTCTCCTCGAGATAGCTGTAGCCGAACAGGCCGAGCGCATTCGGGTTCTGCGACAGGCCCTGGACGATCAGATTGTCGTTCTCGCCCTTGTCGACATAGGGGCCGTCGTCGCGGATGCGGCGGCAGGCATTGTCGAACTGGGCGGGATCGCTCGCGGTCTTCAGGTCCTTTGCCTCCGGGAACGCCTCGAGGCAGCCCGGCTCGAGGATGAGCTCGACGAACGCGTCGCGCGTACCGCTGGTGGAAGGCGGGCCCATCACCTGGATGGGGATCGCTGGCAGCGCTGGATTGACGTCCTTCCAGGTCTTGTTGGTGTTGGGCTTGCCCATCGGGTTCGCCGCGACCGCCAGATAGATGTCCTTCTTGGTGAGCGACATCTTCGGGCCGTTGTTCGATTCGGCCAGCGCGATGCCGTCCATCCCGATGACGACCTCCATGATCTCGCCGACATGGTTCGCCTGGCACTTGTCATATTCGGTGCGCTTGATGCGGCGCGAGGCGTTGGCGATATCGGGGAATTGCGAGCCGACGCCTTCGCAGAAGCGCTTGATGCCCGCGCCCGTGCCGATCGACTCGATCACCGGGGCCTTGCGGCCATTCTTGGCGTTGACGAACGCCTCCGCCACGGCGGTGGTGAAGGGGTAGACCGTCGAGGAACCTACCGCGCGAATCTCGCGAGACGAGCTCCCGTCGCACGCCGAAAGTGCGAGCATGGGGAGCGCCAATAGAGCCAACCGGCCAAGCATCGCCATCTCCTGTCAGAGGACGTGGAATACGCTGAGGAAGCCGGGTCGCCCAGCACCCGTACGATATCCCCTTCCGGCAGCAGCGTTACGTCTTCATGACATCCGCTGGATGGGGAGTAGTACCGACACCGTCGTGCCCTTGCCGACGGTGCTGGCGATATCCATCCGCCCGCGATGGCGCTCGACGATATGCTTGACGATCGCCAGGCCCAGCCCGGTGCCGCCGAGCGAGCGGCTGCGGCCGGAATCGACCCGATAGAAGCGCTCGGTCAGCCGCGGGATATGCTCGGGTGGAATGCCCTCGCCCTGATCGACGACGGTCAGGCGGACCATCGCATCGCCCTCGCGGCGCAGCACGATCGTCACCGGCGTGCCGTGCTTGCCATATTTCATCGCATTGCCGACGACATTGTGGACGAGCTGGCTCAGTTGCGCGCGGTCGCCGCGCACCGGCGGCACTTCCTCCACCTCGGTCACCAGGTCGGCAGCGCGTGCGGCGCCCGAAAGCTCGATGCAGACTTCCTCGATCAGGTCGCCAAGCGCGATCGTGTCCGCGGGCGCGCGATATTTCTCGGCCTCGATTCGCGACAGCGAGATCAGATCGTCGATCAGACGCTGCATCCGTCGCGCCTCATCGTGCATGATCTTGAGGAAGCGCTGGCGCGTCGCGGGGTCGTCGCCCGCATCGTCCTGCAGCGTCTCGACATAGCCGAGCAGCGAGGCGAGCGGCGTGCGCAACTCGTGGCTGGCATTGGCAACGAAATCGACGCGGATCCGCTCGGTGGCGTAGCTGCCGGTGCGGTCGATCAGATGGACGATGCGCTGGCCGTTCTCGAGCGTACGCACGCGCATCTCCCAGCGCTGATCGCGCGTGCCCAGGCCGACGAGATGGATAGGCGCGGCGGGAGACTGATCGGTCGGATCGAGCAGCCGCTCGGCGGCGGCGGGGTGGCGGATCGCCAGCCGCACATCCTCGCCCAGGATATGCTGGCCCAGCAGCGCGCGCGCCGCCGGATTGGCCTCGATCACGCGATTGGCATCGATCACGAGCACCGGTTCGGCGATCGCGTCGATCACTTCGCCGACCGCCGGTCCACTCGCCTGTGGCACAGGCTCGACGATCGACGCTGGCACGTCCGTCTCGCTGCTCGCCGCGATCAGCGTCGCGGCAACCGCGCCGACCAGCACCACCAGGCTCACCTGCACATCGCCACCGATGAGCAGGCTCACCAGCGCGGTCAGGGCAGCAAGGCCAAGCGCGAGGAATGCACGAATGCCGTGAGAAGAGGGCATGGCCGCCTTCTAGCGCAAGCCTGTCCCATAGCGAGCCCCGATTTACGATTGCGAAACGTCCCCGGGCGCAGGACAATGGGCTATGGACGAACAACACCAGGAACCGCGCGCCACGCGCCGCCGCGCGCTGATGCTGGGCGCAGCCGGCGTCTCGGCGATCGTTTCGATCCGTCCGGCGCTGGCGCAGACCAGCGCATCGGTTATGACCTGCGAGATCCCGGTTCCCGATCCCGGCCGTGCGGGCAATTATATCGCCGCCGACGGTACCCTGGTCCCGGCGGGCACGCCGGGTGCCTTTGCGCCGCCGGGCGTGGCGTTCAAGGGCGAGGACGTGAAGCGTGCGCTGGCGGGCGGCACCTTGCCCGGTACCGATGCCGACAGCAGCCGCGCCTACACCAACTATATCCGCCGCCTGCAATCGGGTACCAGCGGCTTCACCTGCTTCGCTTCGCTGCAGATGCCGCGCGGCTGAGGCCGTGACCTCCGTCCGCTATCGTGCCGCGCTGCCTTCGACGCTGCGCATCGTCCCGCTCGATGCGCTGACTTTGATCTATCACCGCGCTTCGGGGATCACCCATATCGTCGATGCGCCCGTGCCCGAGATCCTCGAGGCCCTGGACGACGAGGCGCTGACTTCGGCGGCTCTGCTCGATCGGCTGGCCGAGCAGTTCGAGCTGGGCGATCCCGATCCGATGGCGCTGGTCGTGCGGCTCGACGAGCTCGTAGCGGCGGGACTGGTGGAGCGGCTATGCGGCATGTGACCGCGGTCCGCATCGGTCCGATCGGCTTCCGTATCGGCAGCGACTGGCGCGGACCCATTGCCGCGATCGACGATCTGTACGCCGATTATCCCAGGCCGGACGACGGCATCCCGGATTTCAACGTCCACCTCTTCGCCGCGCGGCCGTGGCGCAGGGTACTGCGGCCCTCGGTGGATATTGGCGGCGATTTCGTCATCCCCGATGCCGCGCCGCTGCCGCTCGCCCAGGGGTTGCTCGCCGCCGAGATGGGGATGAACCTCCAGATGGCGCTGGGGCTCAGGCGTTATCTGCTGCTCCATGCATCGGCGGTGGAGCGGGACGGGCGAGCCGTGCTGATGACCGGCATCTCGGGTGCGGGCAAGTCGACGCTGGCGGCGCTGCTGATGGCGCGGGGCTGGCGGCTGATGGGCGACGAGTTCGTGCTGATCGACCCCGCCACCGGGCTGGCGCACGCCTTTCCGCGGCTGATCAGCCTGAAGAACGAGGCGATCCCGGTCACCGAGCAGGCCGTGCCGCAGGGCCGGTTCGGACCGATGCTGCTGGGCACCCCCAAGGGCATTCTGCGCCATCTCGTTCCCGATGCCCGCGCCATCGCCGCGATGGCCGAGCCCGCCGAACCCGCATTGCTGCTGTTCCCCCGCTTCGGCTTCGAGGCTGCCGAGCGGCCGGTGCTGCCGAGCGAGGCGTTCGTCCGGCTCACCCAGTCCTCGACCAACTACGTCAATCTGGCCGAACGCGGTTTCGATGCGCTGACCCGGCTGGTGCAGAGCGTGCCGTCGCGGGCGATCGACTATCCCGATGCCGAGACCGCCATCGCGATGGTGGAGGCGCTGGCATGAACCCTGCGCTGCTTCTCGCTGCAGTATTGCGCGAACCGGTGCGGGTGGAGAGCCTGACCGGGCCGGAATGGACCGCGCTCTTCGCCGTCGCCCGCGCCGAGCAGTTGATCGGCACGCTCGCGCACCGGATCGACGGGCTGGCGATGCCGGATGCCGCCGCGCGTCTGGTCAGGGACGCTATCGCCTCTGCCGAGCAGGGCCGCACCGCAGCCTTGTGGGAAGCCGAGATGGCGCGCCGGGCGCTCGCTGGGCTCGACATGCCGGTCGTTCTGCTCAAGGGCACCGCCTATGCCGCCGCCGGCCTGTCGCCGAGCCAGGGCCGCGCGATCGGCGATCTCGACATATTGGTGCCGCGCGAACGGATCGAGGAGGCGGAGACCGCGTTGCTCGCCGCTGGCTGGGAATGGGTGAAACCCGATCCCTATGACGATGCCTATTACCGGCAATGGATGCACGAGCTGCCGCCGCTGATCCACCGCGACCGCGACAAGATGATCGACGTCCATCACACGATTCTGCCGCTGACCGCGCGGATCACCCCGGATGCGGCGGGGCTGATCTCCGCCAGCATCATGCTGGAAAGCGGCCTGCCCGTTTGGGAACATCGCCATGCCGATAGCGACATGCCTGCAAGGGGCATGTGCATTTTACGCCCGGAGGACATGGTGATCCATGCCGTGGCGCATCTGATCGCCGACGGCGACCTGGCGGGTGGCATGCGGAACCTCTGGGACATCGATCGGCTGGTTCGCGAATTCTCGGAGCGCGACGAAGATTTCTGCCTGAACGTCTATGAAGAGGCTTGGCCGCATGGGCTGCTGCCGGCGGTGGTTCGGGCATTCCGTCTCGCCGCCGCGCTCTACGGCACGCCGGTCAAGGGATATACGAGCCCGATCAGGGTCAGCCTCGTATCGCAACGCTCCGATGCGCTGTTCGTCCGCCGCCTTACCGCGCGCGACGGCTGGGGTCGCTCGACGCGCAAGTTCACCCAGCTTGGGTTCTACATCCGCTCGCACTGGCTGCGCATGCCGCCGCTGATGCTCGCGCGGCACCTGTGGACCAAATGGCGCAAGGGCTATCGGCCGGCCTAGGGCTTGGCCAGCGCCTCGCGCAGCTTGGCCATCGCCTCGGCATTGCCCTGGCGGAAGAAGTCCAGCAGCTGCCGGCCCGCCTCGGTGTCCGGATAATTGACCGCGGTCAGCACGATGCGGGTGCGGCCCGGGCCCGCGGGCATGAGCTCTAAGACGGTGATGACCTTCCGATAGGCCTCGAAGTTGGGAAAACCCTGCGGCGCCTTGACCGTGCGGAAAGCGAGCATGCGGCCGGGAATCCAGGCGACGAAATGCTGGCGGATCGTCGTCGCGTCGCCCGGCTTGGCGTCGGGCGCATAGCTCGTCTCGAGCATGTCCTCCTCGCCGGGGACGATCCGCGCCACGGGCGCGGCCCAGCGCCGCCATCCCTCGGGCGTGGCGACAGCCTGCCAGACGGCGGCGGCGGGTGCCTCGACCGTCATCTCCATTGCCAGCGTCGAGGTGCCGTCGGCTTCCTTCGTGACGGTCGGGACGATAGCAGGTGCAGTCTGGATCGGCGCCATCGTCAGCAGTGCGGCGAGCCAAAGCATGTCAGCCTCCGTAAAGAGATGCTCCGCGAGTATCTTCCGATGGCGATCGGCAAGCAATCGCCGATCCTGCGATCAGCTAAACGGCAAACTCAGGCATCGGCACCCATTCGCTCGAGCGTCGGAACGAGCTCGTTGAAATGATCGATCACGGCGTCGGCTCCCAACTCTTCCAAGGGCTGGATCGGGAACCCGAAGCTGACCGCGATGGCGGGGATGCCCGCGTTTCGCGCGGCGCCCATGTCGAAGATCGAATCGCCGACGAACGCGGCGCGCCCGCCGCCGCAGCGGCGGATCATCTCGAGGATCGGCGCGGCGGAGGGCTTGGCGTTGCCCGGCCCCATCGTGTCGCCGCCGATCACGGTGCGGAAGCGCTGGGCCAGGCCCATCGTCTCGACCAGCTTCACCGCCAGGCGCTCCAGTTTGTTGGTGACGATCGCGAGCGTCACGCCGCGCGCCTCAAGTGCATCCAATGCCTCGATGAGTCCCGGATAGGGGAGGGTACCGTCCGCGATATGCGTGTCGTAATAGGCAAGCAGTTCGGGATAGAGCCGCTCCAGCATCTCCGGATCGCTGCCGCCGGTCGCCTTCAGCCCACGTTCGAGCATGAACCGCGTGCCGCGCCCGACCATCGGCATCACCTGAGCGACGCTCAGCGGCGCCCGGCCTACGAGATACAGCGCGTGATTGAGCGCGGCGGCCAGATCGGCGCTGGTATCGAGCAGCGTGCCGTCGAGGTCGAATCCGACCATGTCGAAGGGGAAAGCGGACATGCCGGGCCGCCTGCCAGCATCGCTATGGAAATGGCAAGTTTATCGTGGCAGGGGGAGCCATCCACGGAGGCCTCAAGTGACTGCACCGATCGCCGCGATCATCCTTGCCGCCGGCAAGGGCACGCGGATGAAATCCGATACGCACAAGGTCCTGCACCCGATCGCCGGGCGGCCGATGCTGCTGCACCTGATCGACAGCGTGAAGGCGCTGGGTGCCGCGCGCGAGGTGGTGGTGGTCGGCGCCGGCCGTGAGCAGGTCGAGGCGGCGGTTGCCTCCCACGGCGCCGAGACTGTGCACCAGGCCGAACAGCTCGGTACTGGGCATGCCGTGCTCCAGGCGAAGGAGGCGTTGGCCAGCTTCGATGGCGATGTGCTGATCCTCTATGGCGACGTGCCTCTGGTCTCGACCGCGACGATGCACCGCATGTTGGAGCGGCTCCACGGCAACGACAATCCGGCGGTGGTCGTGCTCGGCTTCCGCCCGCTCGATCCTGGCGCCTATGGCCGCGTGATCGCCGATCCCTCAGGCCGCATCGTCAAGATGGTCGAGTTCAAGGACGCGAGCGCCGAGGAGCGCGCCGAGACTTTGTGCAATTCCGGCCTGATGGCGGCGCGCGCTTCGGATCTGTTCGGGCTGCTCGCCCGTGTCGGCAACACCAATGCCGCGGGCGAATATTATCTGGTCGACATCGTCAATATCGCCGCGGGGGACGGGCGCGCCTCGGCCGTCATCGAGACCCAGGCGACCGAGGTCACCGGGGTCAACAGCCGGGGCGAGCTCGCCGCGCTGGAAAGCGAATGGCAGCACGCCCGCCGCCAGCAGGCGATGGTGGACGGGGCCACGCTGATCGCGCCCGAGACGGTATGGTTCGCGCATGACACGCAGCTGGGCCGCGACGTGACGATCGAGCCGAACGTCGTGTTCGGCCCCGGCGTCGAGGTGGCGGACAAGGTAGTGATCCACGCCTTCAGCCATATCGAGGGCGCCACGATCGCCACCGGCGTCTCGGTCGGTCCCTATGCGCGGCTGCGACCCGGCGCGGTACTCGAAGAAGGCTCGCGCGTCGGCAATTTCGTCGAGATGAAGAAGGCGGTGCTCGGCAAGGGCGCCAAGGCCAACCACCTCACCTATCTGGGCGATACCCGGGTGGGCGCGGGTGCGAATATCGGCGCAGGCACGATCACCTGCAACTATGACGGCTTCTTCAAATACGGCACCGAGATCGGCGAGGGCGCTTTTATCGGTTCGAACAGCGCGCTGGTCGCTCCGGTGAAGATCGGCGACGGCGCGATCATCGGCGCGGGATCGGTGATCACCAGCGACGTCGAGGCCGACGCGCTCGGGGTCACCCGCGCGTCAACCACCATCAAGGCTGGCTGGGCAAAGCGCTTCCGCGAGTTGATGCTGGCGAAGAAGGCGAAGTAATGACCGATCGCTATGCCGGAAAGCCGTTCCTGAAGCTGCTCGATTGCTATGTGCTCGATTCGATCGGGCATCTCGACGCGGAGAGCGACGCGGCATTGACGGCGATGGAGCCGAAGTTGCGCGAGACCTTCGGGGCGACGGGCGCGTGGCGAGCGATCGTCGCCGATCGCATGCAGTTCCCCCAAGGCATGCAGGGTGCCATCCGCGACGTCTGGGAGAAGGGCAGGGGCAAGTTCGCCGCCGCCAACGGACGCGAGCCCGATCCGGGCGAATTCACGCAGATCTTCGTGGACACCAATTTCCCGCACTGAAGCGGCAGAGGAAATATTTGAAATGTGTGGCATCGTTGGCATCGTCGGCAAGGAAGACGTCGCGGAGCGGCTGTATGACGGCCTGAAGCGGCTCGAATATCGCGGCTATGATTCGGCGGGCATCGCCACCGATTTCGAGGGCCGGATCGAGCGCCGCCGTGCCTCGGGCAAGCTCGTCCATCTCGGCGAGGAACTCGCCGCGCATCCGCTGCCCGGCACCACCGGCATCGCGCACACCCGCTGGGCGACGCATGGCGGCCCGACCACCAACAACGCGCACCCGCACGCCACCGGCGAAGTCGCCCTCGTCCACAACGGCATCATCGAGAACTTCAAGACGCTGCGGGACGAGTTGCTCGCGCGCGGCCGCAAGTTCGAGAGCGAGACCGATACCGAAGTCGTCGCGCATCTCGTCAGCGAGAAGGTCGAGAACGGCATGGCGCCCGCCGAAGCCGTCGCCGAGGTGCTGCCGCGGCTCCACGGCGCCTTCGCGCTCGCCATCCTGTTCCGCGAGCATCCCGAGCTGCTGATCGGCGCGCGGCTCGGCTCGCCTCTGGTCGTCGGCTATGGCGAGGGCGAGACCTATCTCGGCTCCGACGCGCTCGCGTTGGCGCCGCTCACCCAGCGCATCGCCTATCTGGAGGAGGGCGACTGGGTCGTCATCACGCATGACGGCGCGCAGATCTTCGACAAGGACAATACTCCCGTCGAGCGCCCGATCACCATCTCCGGCGTCACCGGCGAGCTGATCTCCAAGGGCAATCACCGGCATTACATGCTCAAGGAGATCTACGAGCAGCCGATCGTCGTCGCCCAGACCTTGCGCTCCTACCTCCAGCGCATGGAGGATCGCGTCACCCTGCCGATCCCCGAATATGATCTTTCGTCCGTCAAGCGCGTCACCATCGTCGCGTGCGGGACTAGCTTCTATGCCGGCATGGTCGCCAAATACTGGTTCGAGCAGTTCGCCCGGGTGCCGGTCGATCTCGATGTCGCCTCCGAGTTCCGCTACCGCGAGCCGGTGATGGAGGAGGGCGGCCTGGCGCTCTTCATCAGCCAGTCGGGCGAGACCGCAGACACGCTCGCGGCGCTGCGCCATGCCCGCGCCGAGGGCCAGACGATCGCGGTGGTGGTCAATGTCCCCACCAGCTCGATGGCGCGCGAGGCGGACCTGCTGCTGCCGACCCATGCCGGTCCCGAGATCGGGGTCGCTTCGACCAAGGCGTTCACCTGCCAGCTCGCGGTGCTCGCGGCGCTCGCGGCAAATCTCGCGCGCGCCAAGGGCAAGCTGAGCCCCGCCGAGGAGAAGACGATCGTCAAGCATCTCGCTGAGGCGCCGGCGGCGCTTAATGCCGCGCTGGCTTATGACGAATCGATCGAGGCGATGGCGCACACGATCGCCAGCGCGCGCGACGTGCTCTATCTCGGCCGCGGCACCGATTATCCGCTGGCGCTGGAAGGCGCGCTCAAGCTCAAGGAAATCAGCTATATCCACGCCGAAGGCTATGCCGCCGGCGAGATGAAGCACGGGCCGATCGCGCTGATCGACGACAATGTGCCCGTCATCGTCATCGCCCCTTCGGGTCCGCTGTTCGACAAGACCGTGTCGAACATGCAGGAGGTGCAGGCGCGGGGCGGCAAGGTCGTGCTGATCTCCGATTATGACGGCGTCCAGGCGGCGGGCGAGGGGTGCATGGCGACGATCACCATGCCCAAGGTCCACCCGCTGATTGCGCCGCTCGTCTACGCGGTGCCGGTGCAGCTGCTCGCCTATCACGTCGCGGTCGCCAAGGGCACCGACGTCGATCAGCCGCGCAACCTCGCCAAGTCGGTGACGGTCGAATAGGCGGCTAGCCGAGCAGCGTCCGCAGCACGGTGGCGATATCGCGCTCGCCATAGGGCTTTTCGATCAGCGGCGCTCCGCCGGTAAAGCCTTCCGGCGTCGCGCCATAGCCGCTGGCGAAGGCGAAGGGCACGCCGCGCGCGCGCAATGCCTCGGCGATCGGCGTGCTGCGCTCGCCGGCCAGGTTGATGTCAAGGATCGCGGCGTCGAGTGCTTCGTTTTCGGCCAGCGCCAGACCTTCGGACAAGCGGCCCGCAGGGCCGACGGGCACGCATCCCAACGCGTCCAATATGTCTTCGAGGCACATCGCCACCACGGGCTCATCCTCGACCACCAGCACGCGCAGCGGGCCGAACTCGTTCATTCCGCGCCCTCGGGCAGCGGCGCGTCGACCGTGCAGACCACGCCTTCGGGCTGGAAGTCGATCGTCACCGTTCCCGCCAGCTCGGCCGCAAGGCCGCGCTCGATCATCCGCGTGCCGAAGCCGCGCTGCGTCGGCGCCGCAACCATGGGACCGCCGCGCTCCTCCCAAACCAGCGAGAGCCGCGCCGAGCCGTCTCGCGAGGTGCGAGCCCAGCGGATCGCGACATGGCCTCGCGGTCGCGAAAGCGCGCCATGCTTGACCGCGTTGGTTGCCAGTTCGTGGATCGCCAGCGCCAGGCTGATCGCGGTCTTGGGAAGGATCGCGAGATCGGGTCCGTCGAGCGTGAAACGGCCCGTATCACCACCATGCGGAGCAACCGCGTCACCGATGATCTGCGTCATCGAGACGGCGCCCCAATGTTCGCGGGTGAGCAGGTTATGCGCCTCGGACAGCGCGGCCAGCCGCCCTTCGAACGCGCGCCGCGACATGGCCGGATCGGCATCGTCCTTGAAGCTCTGCTGGGCAATGCCCTGGACGATCGCCAGCGTGTTTTTCACGCGGTGGTTGAGCTCGTCGACCAGCAGCCGCAGATGCGCCTCGTTGCGCCGCGCCTCGGTCATGTCGCGGGCGATCGCGTGGAGGCCGGCCGGCTTGCCCTCGGCATCGGCGGTGAGCTGCGAGTTGATCTCCCAGAAAAGCTGGCGGCCGTCCCTGGCGCGGACATTGACCATGAAGCGCGTCGTGCCGCCTTCGGCCAGCTTTCGCCTGAACGCTCCCATGCTCACGGCAAACTGGTCGGGGTCCATGAAATCGGCGATCGATCGCCCGACGACCTCCGCCTCGGCATAGCCGAGCGCCGCGAGCACGGCCGGATTCACCGAGGTGATCTTCTGATCGAGTGTGGTGGTGATCAGATAGTCGTTGGCCTGTTCGAAGATCGTGCGGAACCGCGTCTCGCTGTCGCGCAGCTCGTCCTCGGCGCGCTTGCGGTCGGTCACGTCGAATGACACGCCGACGAAACGGCTGGGCCGGTCGTCGAGATAGTCGATGCGGCTGCCATGGCTTTGCAGCCAGCGCTCCTGATGGGTGTCGGCCCGGCAGATGCGATATTCGATCGTGTACGGCACCGCTTCGCGGATGCAGCGCAGCGCGGTCTCGCGGACCCGATCGAGATCGGCGGGATGCACTCGTTCCAGCCATTCGTCGAAGCTGCCCTGACTTTTCTTTCGGCGCGGCATGCCGAGCAGATCGAAGCGATTGGGTGACCATTCGCCTTCGAGGGTTTGCAGGTCGAGTTCCCAGGTCGCCATGCCGGCGCCCTCGGTCGCGAGCCGCAGGCTCTCCTCGCTCTTGCGCAGCGCCGCCTCGGCCTCGCGCCGCTGCGTCACATCGATCGTCACCGCCAGCACGCCGAACGGCTCGCCATCGGGGCGGCGGATCACCGACACCGAATTGTTGACCCAGACGAGGCTGCCGTCCTTGCGGATATAGCGCTTCTCATGGGTGTACGGCGTGCCGTCGCGCACCGCGCGCTCGAACAGCCCAAGGTTGCGGCCGAGATCGTCGGGATGGGTGATCGACTGCATCGTGCGGCTCAGCAGTTCCTCGCGGCTCCAGCCGGCGATCTCGCAGAAACGGTCGTTGACCAGGGTGAACCGGCCATCGAGATCGACCTGGCCGAAGCCCGCCGTTGCCTGGCTGATGAACGCCGATAGCTGCGCCTCGCGCTCGCGCAGTGACAGCTCGGCTTCCTTCGCCTCGGTGATGTCATGGGCAACGCCGATAAAGCCGATATGGCACCCCTGCGCGTCCCAGCGCGGCGACGAGGTCGAGTGCAGCCAGCGCCATTCGCCCTTGTTGCTGCGATAGCGTCCTTCGAGTTCGAAGGTCTGGAGGCTGGCCTCGCCCGCGACCGATTCCGCGAGCAGCCGTGGCGCGTCCACGGGGTGGATGATCGCGCGCCAATCGAATTCGAGCGCTTCGTCGTACGATATGCCCAGAAACTCGACATAGGCGCGGTTGACGAAGCTGCGGCGCCGATCGAGCCGCGTGACCCACACCGCCACGGGGGCGCTGTCCGCAATCAGGCGGAACTCGTCTTCCCCCACGGGAAGCGGTTCGTGTCCCGCTTGCGTTTCGATCATGGGGCGTGGCGCGCTCGGAGAGGCATCTGTTCCTTACCTAGCCGGTATGTGCTTCAAATCAACGGCGAAACATTGCTTAGCAACAACGGCTTTCAAAACGGTCACCAGCGGTGTTGCGGAAGGCAATCGAGCGGCGCGTCGCCGGAGGTTTCAAGCCGAAGCCGCTAGAGGGATCTTCTGCGCGGCTTCGGCTCGTTCCCCGAGCGCGCAACCCGTTCCGAAGGAACAGACGCGTGGCGCTCGCTTTACTGGCAGGGCTTCCGGGAGGACGGAAGCGCCCGCGAACCGGCCTTTAGCCAAATCATAGCTGCATGTTCATTCAGGTGTTCCCCATTCCGGGAAATCCCTGTTCCGGGAAATCCCGGGTGCGCGATCAGGGACCGCAGGCGCGCACCGTATCCAGCACGCGCTGCGCCCATTCCTTGCGGCAGATCAGCAGGTCCGGGATGCTGGTGCCTTCACGGTTATAGACGATCGGCGATCCGTCGATCCGCGAGGCGTGGAGCCCGGCAGCCAATGCAACCGCGACCGGCGCGCAATTGTCCCATTGGTGCTGGCCGCCGGAGTGGAGGTAGATCTCCGCCTCACCGCGTACCACCGCCATCGCCTTGGCACCCGCCGATCCCATGCCGAGATGGATCGCGCCGATCTTGGCGCCGACGTCCTCGCAGAGCTTGCTCGGGCGCGAACGGCTGACCAGCATCCGCGGCGGGACGTGCGCGGGCGGTAGCGGGGGCGGGGCGTCGCTCGAGATGGTCACGCCCAGCCGCGGCAGCGCGACCGCGCCCACCGCCGCCGCGCCGTCGATCGCCAGTGCCACATGCACCGCCCAATCCTCGCGCCGCTCGCCGAATTCGCGCGTGCCGTCGAGCGGATCGACGATCCACACCCGGTGCGCCTTCAGCCGCGCCAGATCGTCGGCCGATTCCTCCGAAAGGATCGCATCGTCGGGCCGCGCGGCGCGCAGCCGGTCGAGAATCAGTACATTCGCCTCGCGGTCGCCGCGCGCGCCGCCGGCGCATTCGCCCTGGATGACGAGCAGCAGCTTGCCGGCATCGGTGGCCAGATCGCGGGCGAGTTCTGCGTCGGTCAAATCACCGGACTCCAGGTGCCCATGATCAGCTCGACGATGCGCTCGGCCGCCGCCTCGGGCGTCTCCTTGGTCGTGTCGATGCGGATTTCGGGGTTCGCCGGCGCCTCATAGGGGCTGGAGATGCCGGTGAAGTTGGCGATCTCGCCGGCGCGCGCCTTCTTGTAGAGACCTTTCACGTCGCGCTCCTCCGCCAGCGCCAGCGGCGTGTCGACGAAGATCTCGAAGAATTCGCCTTCGGGCAGCATTGATCGCACCATATCGCGCTCGGCGCGGAAGGGCGAGATGAATGCGGTCAGCACGATCAGCCCAGCATCGGTCATCAGCTTGGCGACCTCGCCGATGCGACGGATATTCTCGATCCGATCCTGGTCCGTGAAACCCAGGTCGCGATTGAGCCCGTGGCGGACATTGTCGCCGTCGAGCAGGAAGCTGTGCTTGCCCAGCGCGTGGAGCCGCTTCTCGACCATATTGGCGATCGTCGACTTGCCCGAGCCCGAGAGCCCGGTGAACCAGAGCAGCCGCGCCTTCTGCCCTTTTTGCTGGGCATGCGCCTCGCGGGTGATCTCGATCGCCTGCCAATGCACGTTCTGCGCGCGGCGCAGCGCGAAATGCAGCATGCCCGCGGCGACCGTGGCGTTGGTCAGCTTGTCGACCACGACGAAACCGCCGAGGTCGCGATTGTCCGCGTAGGGCTCGAACACAATCGTGCGGTCGGTCGCGATCTCCGCGGTGCCGATATCGTTCAGCTGGAGCGTCTTGACCGAGGTCCGCGCCAGCGTGTTGATGTCGATCGCGTAATCGGGTGCGCGTACGAGCGCGCTTACCGTCTGGGTGCCGAGCTTGAGCCAATATGCGCGACCGGGCAGCAATTCGGCCTGGTCCATCCAGACGATCGTCGCCTTGAACTGATCGGATGCCTCGGGCGGCGCATCGGCGATGGCGATCACGTCGCCGCGTGAGCAATCGACTTCGTCGGCCAATGTCAGCGTGACCGACTGGCCCGCGACCGCCTCGTCCAGATCGCCGTCCATCGTCACGATGCGCGAGATGGTGCTGGTCTTGCCCGAGGGCAGGATGCGTACTGCATCCCCAGGCCGGATCGTGCCGCTGGAGACCAATCCGGCAAAGCCGCGAAAGTCGAGATTGGGCCGGTTGACCCATTGCACCGGCATCCGGAACGGCTTGGCGCGATCCGCTTCGGCATCGACATCCACCGTTTCGAGATGCTCGATCAGCGTGGGGCCGACGTACCAAGGCGTGTTCGCCGACAGCGCGGTGATGTTGTCGCCCTTGAACCCCGAGATCGGGATCGCGGTGAACGCCTCGATGCCGATCTCGCTCGCAAAGGCGCGATAGTCCTCGACGATCGCGTCGAACCTGGCCCGGTCATAGCCGATCAGGTCCATCTTGTTCACCGCCAGCACGATGTGACGGATGCCGATCAGGTGCGCGAGGAAGCTGTGCCGACGGGTCTGGGTAAGCACGCCCTTGCGTGCGTCGATCAGGATCACCGCGAGGTCGGCGGTCGATGCGCCGGTCACCATGTTGCGGGTGTACTGCTCGTGCCCCGGCGTGTCGGCGACGATGAACTTGCGTTTCTCGGTCGCGAAGAAGCGATAGGCGACGTCGATCGTGATGCCCTGTTCGCGCTCGGCGGCGAGCCCGTCGACCAGCAGGGCGAAGTCGATCTCCTGGCCCTGGGTGCCGACGCGCTTCGAATCATTCTCCAGCGCGGAGAGCTGGTCCTCGAAGATTTGCTTCGAATCGTAGAGCAGCCGCCCGATCAGCGTCGACTTGCCGTCGTCCACCGATCCGCAGGTGATGAAACGCAGCAGCGTCTTGTTCTGGTGCTGGGCGAGATAGGCCGAGATATCGGACGCGATCAGCGCATCGGGGCGATAGGAAGAGGTCAGAAATAGCCCTCCTGCTTCTTCTTCTCCATGCTCGCGGCCTGATCGTGATCGATCGCGCGGCCCTGGCGCTCGGAAGTGGTGGTGAGCAACATCTCCTGGATCACCGCCTCCAGTGTGTCGGCCGCGCTCTCCACCGCGCCGGTCAGCGGATAACAGCCGAGGGTGCGGAAACGGATCGATCGCTCGACCGGCACCTCGCCCGGGCGCAGCCGGAAGCGATCGTCATCGACCATCAGCAGCAACCCGTCACGCTCCACCGTCGGGCGCGGTGCGGCGAAATAGAGCGGCACGATCTCGATCCCCTCGGCGAGGATGTATTGCCAGATGTCGAGCTCGGTCCAGTTGGAGAGCGGGAAGACGCGGATACTCTCGCCCTTGTTCTTGCGAGCATTGTAGAGATGCCAGAGTTCGGGGCGCTGCTGCTTGGGGTCCCAGCGGTGGCTCGCGGTGCGAAAGCTGAAGATCCGCTCCTTCGCCCGGCTCTTTTCCTCGTCGCGTCGCGCGCCGCCGAACGCCGCATCGAAGCCATATTTGTCGAGCGCCTGCTTGAGCCCCTCGGTCTTCCACATGTCGGTGTGGAGCCCGCCATGGTCGAACGGGTTGATGCCTTTTTCCTGCGCCTCGGGATTGTGGTGGACGAGCAGGTCCATGCCCGCGTCCGCCGCCGCCTTGTTGCGCAGATCGTACATCGCGCGGAATTTCCAGGTCGTGTCGACATGGAGCAGCGGGAAGGGCGGGGGCGCCGGATAGAAGGCCTTCTTGGCGAGGTGCAGCATCACGGCGCTGTCCTTGCCCACTGAATAGAGCATCACCGGCTTCTCGGCCTCGGCGACCACTTCGCGCAGGATATGGATACTCTCGGCTTCGAGCCGCTGGAGGTGCGTCAACGAAGGCGTTGAAAGGCCGCCCCTTGTTTCAATGCCAACGCTATCGCCGTCCATGGTGCTTCGATGCAGCATGGACGGCGATTTAGGAAGGTGCGCGAGGCGCGGCGATCTAGTTTATGTTTAGCGGGGGATACCCACCGGGATCAGAGCTTTGCCGGCTTGCCCACGCCGACCAGCTTCAGCCCCGCCCGCGCGGCTTCGGCCGGCGGATAGATGTTGCGCAGGTCGACCAGCAGCGGCGCCTTCATCGATGCCGCGATGCGGCCGAGATCGAGCGCGCGGAACGCGTCCCACTCGGTCACGATCACTACCGCATCGGTGCCGTCGGCAGCGGCATAGGCGCTTTCGGAGAATTCGACATTGGTGAGCAGCGGCCGCGCCTGCTCGAAACCCTCGGGATCATATGCCTTCACCGTCGCGCCGGCATCCTGCAGCGCTGCGATGATCGCCAGGCTCGGCGCGTCGCGCATGTCGTCGGTATTGGGCTTGAAGGTCAGGCCCAATATGCCGACGGTCTTGCCGCGCACGTCGCCGCCCATCGCCTTGATGACCTTGCGGCCCATCGCGCGCTTGCGGGCGTCGTTCACCTGCACGGTCGCCTCGACGATCCGGAGCGGCGTCTCGTTGTCCGCCGCCGTCTTCATCAGCGCCAGCGTGTCCTTGGGGAAGCACGAGCCGCCATAGCCGGGGCCGGCGTGGAGGAACTTGGAGCCGATGCGGTTGTCCATGCCGATGCCGCGCGACACTTCCTGCACGTCGGCGCCCACCTGTTCGCACAGGTCCGCGATCTCGTTGATGAAGGTGATCTTGACCGCCAGGAAGGCGTTGGCGGCATATTTGATCAGCTCCGAAGTGCGGCGGCCGACAAACAGCAAAGGTGCTGACTGGTTGAGCGACAGCGGGCGATAAATGTCGCGCATCACCTGGCGCGCGCCCTCGTCATCTGTCCCGAGCACGACGCGATCCGGCCGCTTGAAGTCCTCGATCGCCGCGCCTTCGCGCAGGAATTCGGGGTTGGAGACTACTTTGGCGCCACTATCGGGAGCCACTTCGGCGATGATCCGCTCGACTTCGTCGCCGGTGCCCACCGGCACGGTCGACTTGGTGACGATCACGCTGGGCCTAGTCAGATTCTCGGCGATCTCGCGCGCGGCGGCGAAGACATAGGAGAGATCGGCATGGCCGTCGCCGCGCCGACTAGGGGTGCCGACCGCGATGAACACCGCGTCGGCATCCTTGACGCCCTCGGCCAGATCGGTCGTGAACGACAGGCGGCCGGCACGCACATTGTTGGCCACCAGCTCGGCCAGCCCGGGCTCGTAGATCGGCATCACATTTTGGTGCAGCAGCTCGATCTTGCGCGAATCCTTGTCGACGCAAACGACTTCGTGACCGAAATCCGAGAAGCAGGCGCCGGAAACCAGGCCGACATAGCCGGTGCCGATCATAGCAATACGCACGAAGAATCCCCTGTAGCTAGGTTGGTGGGCTCTTAGCGTAACTGCGCCCCGCGGCAAGCCGTCCTGACGTCAGGGGAACGGGACGCCGGGCATAAAAAAACCCGCAAGATGCGGGCGGAAAAGGAAAAACTAAACCGTCCGGGCCGGTCAGCGCGTTTCCGACATCGGGAACGCCTCACCGCCGGCCCGGAAGTGGCGATCGGTTAGAACGGACGAATTTCTTCGCCGGTCGCGCCGTCGCGGAACAGAATGTTGAACGCGAACATCTTTATTCTCCCATCGTGCGCAGCGATGCGCATCCGACCAGTTAATGTAAAATTAACCCTCGAGCAATCCGGAAAACTGCGGAGGCGAGGCTGCTATGGTCTCGGAACGACACGATTGTTTACCATTCGTTGAGCCCTGTGGCGTACCGCTATGGATGATGTCGGCACGTATCGAGCCTTCGACGCCCTCGGGTGGCGCCTCGCGCGCACCGGCGGATCCCAATGGACCCGCCGGCTGCGACGGGCCGGGTGTGTCCGATCGCGCCGATCCTCTGGGCGCCGAACATGGCGCCGACCTCCACATGCCGCTCCGCACGCGCCGGCGCGTGCCATGGCACCGCACCAGCAACGATCGCCGCGTCGAGCAGCGTTTCTGGAGCATTCTGTGCCAGTGCGAGATCGCCAATTTCGCGACGCTGCGCCGCCATCTGGGCCGGCCTCGCGCCGACGCGCTGGTACTCGATGTCGCCCAGACCATCGTCGGCCTGTGCCCGGACATGCGGATCGTCACGGCAGGCCGCGCGCTGGTCGAGTTCGAATTCGAATGCAGCACGCCCGAGGCCGCCGCCGCGGAAGTCGAGAAGCTTCGCAAGACCTTCCAGAGCCCGCTCGATCTCGATGGCGAGCGTTATCAACTCCAGATGCATTTCGGCGTCGCCGCCGCGCCTTCGGGCGATCGGGACGACGTCCGCCTCACAGAAGCCGCCGAATCGGCACTCGAGCAGGCGCGTACCGACGGCAAGACAATCATGCTCGATCTGTCGCGCACCGATCTGGCGTTCGACAGGCTGACCTTGATGCGTGAATTGCCGCGCGCGATCGCCAATGGCGAAATGTTCTTGCAATATCAGCCCAAGGTGCACGTCCGCCGCCAGGTGATCGCCAGCGCCGAGGCGCTGGTGCGCTGGCAGCATCCCGTGCGCGGGCTGATTCTGCCGGGCGATTTCATCTCGGTCGCCGAACAGGCGGGCGAGATCGGCGCGCTCACGATCTGGGCGCTGCGCCAGGTCATAGCGGACCAGAAGATCCTCGCGGCCGACGGCCATGACATGCCGTTGTTCATCAACATCTCGGGCATGCTGCTCGCCGATGCCGGCTTCGTCGAGGAAACCTGCAAGATCATATCGCAGAACCGTGACGCCAAGCTCGGCTTCGAAATCACCGAAACCGCGGTGATCCGCGATCCGGAGAGCGCGATCCGCCATCTCCAGATGTTCGCCGACAGCGGCGTCACCCTCGCGATCGACGATTATGGCGCAGGGCTTTCCTCGCTCGCCTATCTAAAACAGCTCCCGGCAAAGGAGCTCAAGATCGACAAGATGTTCGTGATGCAGCTCACGAGCAGTAATCGCGATCCGCTGATCGTCCGCTCGACGATCGATCTCGCCCATGCGCTCGAAATGGAGGTGACCGCGGAAGGCGTCGAAACGCCGTCCGCACTGGCACTGCTCAGCGTGATGGGCTGCGACATGGTCCAGGGTTTCCTGATATCGCGCCCAATCGCCATCGACGCGTTCCGCGCCTATCTTGCCCAGGAGGGGCATCTCTCGGCGACCGGTGGCGCCCATTCGTCATTCGTCCGGCCCGAGAGCTTCTGGAAGCGCGCGTGAGGCGCGCATCACGCCGCTTCGCGCGGATAATGCTTGCGCTTTTGTGTCTGGTTGCAGCGGGACCCGCGCTGGCGACCGAGCCGGAATTTCCGAAACCGATTGCAGACGCCATCGTCGGTGCGAAGTCCAGCATGATGGAAGCGCCGGCCGACGTGCTCGCTTATACGCGCAAGGCCGAGACGCTGGCGGCCGGCATTTCCGATCCGCGCCAGCGCACGCTGGCGATCGCCACTGCCCGTTGGCTAGCGGGCGAGGCGCGGCTGCGCACCAATCGCGCCGATCTCGCCGGCCGGCTGCTGGCCGACGGTCTCAAGCTGATCGAGCCGATCCAGACGCCGCTCAAGCTGCGCGGCGACCTGCTGATGTCGCAGGGCAATCTGTACGTGCTCGAAGACAAGGCCGCTGATGCGCTGCGCAGCTTCCAGGCCGCCTACCGCATCTTCGGCGACGTGAAGGAGCCCCGCAGCCAGGCGATTGCGCTTCAGAATATCGGCGCACTCTACAGCTCGGCGCATGACGACGGCCGGGCCGAGCAATATTATCGTCAGGCAGCCAACACCTATGATGGCGATCCGATGCTGTCGTTGTCGCTGCACAACAGCCGCGGCAATGTGCTGATGGGGCTCGAGCGCTATGGCGAAGCCGAGGCTGAGTTCCGCAGCGCGCTCAAAATCGCGCACGATCTGTCGAAGCCGGTGCTCGAAGTGCGGGTGCTCAGCAATCTCGCCCGCAACGAGGTAGAGGCGCGAAACTTCGACGCGGCCCGGATCACGCTCAATCAGGGATTCGCGCTGACCAATGGCGATAACACGATCAGCTCGCGGCGCATGCTGCTGGCGACCGCCGCCCGCCTCGCCGAGGATCAGGGCGATCATCGAACCGCGGCCCGGCTGATCCATGAATGTTTCGACGGGCTCGATTTGTCCACCACGTCGATCGATTTTCGGACGGCCCATCTCTACGCCTATCGGATCTTTCGCGGGCTCGGCGAGAACAAGCTCTCGCTGATCCATCTCGAAGCGGTGCGGCGGTTAAGCGACGAGGCCTCCAAGGTGGCGACCACCAACAGTGCGGCGCTGATGGCGGCCAGGTTCGACTATGCGAATCAGGAACTTACCATCCAGAAGCTCACCAGCGAGCAGTTGCGCAAGACCGCCGAGTTCCAGCGCACGCTGCTCCTCAGCCTTGGCGGAGCGACGCTGGTCGTGATCGCGCTGCTGACCTTCGGCCTGATCACCATCCGCCGCAGCCGCAACCAGGTCCGCGACGCCAACGTCGTGCTCAACACGACCAACATCGCGCTCGAAAAGGCACTCAAGGCCAAGACCGAATTCCTCGCGACGACCAGCCACGAGATCCGCACCCCGCTCAACGGCATCCTCGGCATGACCCAGGTGATGCTCGCCGACCCCAAGCTCAAGCCCGAGATGCGCGACCGGATCGGCATCGTCCACGGCGCCGGCGTCACGATGCGCAGCCTGGTCGACGACATTCTCGACGTCGCCAAGATGGAGACAGGCAACCTCACGGTCGATGCCGCCCCGATGGACCTGTGCGCGACGCTCAACGAGCTCACACGCATCTGGGAAGAGCAGGCGCGCGCCAAGGGACTTTCCTTCCGCCTCGAACTTACGCACGCTCCCTGCTGGATCGAAAGCGACGCCGGGCGCCTGCGCCAGATCGTCTTCAATCTGCTCTCCAACGCGATCAAGTTCACCGAACGCGGCGGCGTCATTCTGCGTGCGGTCGACGAAGGCGAGGGCGATGCGCGCCGGCTCAAGCTGATGATCAGCGACACCGGCATCGGCATCCCCGAGGACAAGTTCGAAGAGATATTCGAATCCTTCCGCCAGGTCGATGCCAGCACCACGCGCCAATTCGGCGGCACCGGCCTGGGCCTCACCATCTGCCGCAATCTCGCCCGCGCCCTGGGCGGCGACATCTCGGTGACGAGCACCGCCGGCGAAGGCTCGAGCTTCACCATCGATTTGCCGCTCGTCCCCGCCGAAGCCCCCGCCGAAGCGGCGGGCGAGGCGAAGAGCGGCGGGACGATGCTGATCCTCGATCGCAATCCGATCGCGCGGAGCATGTTGCGCACCCTGTTCGAGCCACGCGTCGCCCGGCTCTGCTTCGCAGCGAGCCCCGAAGAGGCGGCTGCGACGATCGAATCCGGCGGCGTCACCCGGCTGCTGATCGACGAAGCCACGCTCAAAGCGGGCGAAACCGACCCCTTCGACGCACTCAAGACGCTCTGCGGCGTCACCCAGGGCATTCCGGTCGCAATTTTGTGGCTGAGGCCAAATGCTGAGATCCAATCACAGCTTCTGGACGCAGGGGTCACTCAAGTGATAGAAAAGCCCATTGCTAGCGCTGCGCTGGTCGAGGCACTCATTCCAGGGGGCAAGGAAA
This sequence comes from Sphingomonas sp. JC676, assembly GCF_014489075.1. Lineage (GTDB taxonomy): Bacteria > Pseudomonadota > Alphaproteobacteria > Sphingomonadales > Sphingomonadaceae > Sphingomonas. The sequence goes on from NZ_JACTGR010000001.1 coordinate 164,812, forward strand.
ATTCGGCGGGGGGAGGGGCGGACCCGCTTGTGTCTCAAGCGGCTTAGCGCAATAGCACACCTAATGAAAAAGAAGGTCGCTCAGGTATCCACGGTTCGCGCAGGCGGCCGGCGATGAATATTCTCTTCATCGAGGACGACCCGATGAACCGTCGGGTCGTGAAGGACATGCTCGACGTTGCGGGAGCCACCATGGCGGAGGCAGCCTGGGCAGAGGAAGGCCTTGCGCGCATCGATGCCGAAACCTTCGACGTCATCCTGGTCGATCTGCGCATGCCCGGCACCGACGGCTTCGAGACGATCCGCCTGATCCGCGCCCGCGGCGACGCCAAGGCCGAGCTGCCAATCATCGTCGTGACGGCGGACACCGCGGTGGACCTGCGCGAGCGCTGCCTAGCGATCGGCGCCGACGACGTGCTGTTCAAGCCGGTCGCGATGGATGCGCTGTTCGATTCGATCGGTCGCGTTCTTGCGATACGCGGCGGCGGGGGCATGATCCTTTAGTCTTCCAATATCCGCGAATGCTTCGCGGTGTCGCGCATCCCGAGATAGGTTGCCAGCGAAATTCCAACCATTATGGTGACATACCAATAGAAGCCGCGTTCCCAGCCGGCATCCTTGAACCACAAGGCGGCATAAGGCGCGGTCCCGCCGAAGATCGCATTGGCGAGCGCATAGGGCAAAGCCACGCCGAGCGTTCGGATATGCGCCGGGAACAGCTCCGCCTTCACCACCGCATTTATCGACGTGTACCCCGTGACGATCACCAGCGCCCCGGTCATCAGCGCGAACGCGGTCAGCCCGTCGCGCACGCCCTCCAGCGCCACGAAGATCGGATAGGTGAGCAGCACGCCCAGCACGCCGAACGCGACCATCAGCGGCTTGCGCCCGATCCGGTCGGACAGCGCGCCCGCGAGCGGCTGGATCGCCATGAACACGAACAGAGCCGCCGCATTGACCTGCGTCGCCGCCGCGTCCGAAAAGCCAGCGGTCTTCTTGAGGAAGGCGATCGGGTAGATCGTATAGGCGTAGAAGGCGAGCGTGCCGCCTGCGGTCAGCAGCATCACCACCGCCGCCTCGCGCGGATGCTGGAGGAACAAGGCAGTGAAGCTCGATTTCTGCGCAGTGTCGCGCTTCTCGTAACTCTCGGTCTCGGCGAGCCGCCGCCTGAGCCAGAAGACGAGCAACGCGAGCACGCCGCCCACCGCGAAGGGAATCCGCCAGCCCCATTCCTTCAGCTCGGCTTCGGGCAGCGCGGACTGCAGCGCCAGCAGCACTACCAGCGCGACGAGCTGACCCGATATCAGCGTCACATATTGGAAGCTGGAGAAGAAGCCGCGGTGCCGCTTGCCCGCCATCTCCGAGAGATAGGTCGCGCTCGCGCCATATTCACCGCCGAGCGACAGCCCCTGGAGCAGCCGCGCCGCGATCAGCGACGCCGTCGCCAGCCAGCCGATCTCCGCATAGCCCGGCGTCAGCGCGATCATCAGCGATCCGACACACATCAAGGTCACCGACAGCGTCAGCCCGGCCTTGCGCCCGCGCCGGTCGCCATAGACCCCCATCAGCCAACCTCCGATCGGCCGCATGAAGAAGCCGACCGCGAACACCGCCCAGGCGTTCAGGTCCTTGGCGGCGTTGTCCGGGAAGAAATGCGGTGCCAGATAGCTGGCGAGCACGGCATAGGCATACCAGTCATACCATTCGACGAGGTTGCCCGCCGATCCCCCCAGGATCGAGCGGAGCCGATGGCGGGGCGCGGGTGTGGATGGCGTCATCGGGCGTACTATAGCAACGCCCCGCCCGCCGGGAAGTCACGCAGGACACGGCGAGCGGGACGCGCGTGGCGGTCGAGGGAGACTCTACCGCGCGATTCCGATCGTCGCCGTCGCCGTGTAGCCGGCGGAGACGCTGCCGCTCATCGCCGGGGTCTGCTGCGCGATCTGGGCGGCGCTGTTGTCGCCGAAGACATTGTCGCCGTTGAGCGAGACGCCGGCGAAGTTGCTGATGCTGGAGGTATAGCCGCTCGCGCCATTGTACACCGTCGAGCAGACCGCGCTCGGCATCGCGAACTGCGACACCAGCACCGCATAGCGTCCTCCGGTTGCCGTCGCGAGGCTGGAGAAGACCTCGAAATGGATGTGCGGCCAGCGCCCGGCATAACAGCCCGGGAAGATGGTGGTGAAGCTTACCTGGCCATTGGCATCGGTCACGCCGACGCCGCGCAGATAGCTCTCGTTCGGCAGGTCGTAGAGCGAGTATTTGCCGCTTCGGTCGCAGTGCCAGATGTAGACGGCATAGCCCGCCAGTGGGGCGCAGCTTGCATTCACGTTCACCACCGTGATGGTCAGCGTCACCTGCACGCCGTCCGCTGTGGCGGTCGAGGATCCGATGAAGCTCGAGCGGATGTCGCTGCGCACCACGTTGCTCGCGGTGAGCGCGTTCGAAGTGAGCCCGCTCGACGTGTTGGTGCCGTCGGCCGGGTAGGGGCCGTTAGTCTCGGTCGGGTCGGCGATGCACGTGCCGCTGCTCGGGGTTGGTGTGGAAGTAGGGCTCGGGGTGGGGCTGGGCGTCGGTGTCGGCACCGGCGTGGCAGTGCCGGTCGTTGCCACGCTGCCCGACCCGCCGCTGTCGCACGCGGCGAGCAGCGCTACGGTGCCCGCGCCGGTGAACCAGCGCAGCGCATGCCGCCGGGTAGCGAGCGCTTCCATTGCCTTAAGATCCTGGGCGAGGCCCAGATCGTGGTCGTCATGATGTTGCATTGCGGTCTCCCGTTTCGGAAGCTGGTGTCGCCGCGCCATCCTGCACGCCGATTTCGCCGCATCGCGCTATGTTTCAGCAGGTTGCAGCGGCGGGGATTGCGCTCGACCGCGTAATCGGGTTGGACGGGCGGAATAAGCCAATCGAGACGAGGATTCAGGCCAAATGCATCGTTATCTGCTCGCCGGAATGGCCGCGTTGGCATTGGCCGGCTGCCAGTCTGCCGCCGAGAAGCATGCCGCGGAAACCGGCGAGGTCGACGTCGCCAATGTCTCGGTCGACGAGCTTTCGAAGGTGATGAAGGCCGCACGCGCGAAGACCGAGCTCCAGCCCGGCATCTGGGCGACACAGATGCACGTCGTTTCGTCCGACCTCTCCGCTTTCAAGGGCGAGGATCGCGCGGCGCAACAAGAGGCCATTGGGCGCCAGGAACACCAGAGCACCAGCTGCCGCAAGGCCGACGAGCTCAAGCCGCTCGACATCCGCAACCTGGAACAGGTCGCCGGCACCTGCTCGGTCGCGCGCTATGTCGCCAAGGACGGCAAGATCGACGCGAACATTCAGTGCACGAAGGACGGCGCCGGGACGACCACGGTCCTCGCCTCGGGTACGATGAGCAAGACCGCGTTCGACGTTATGATCTCTCAAGAGACCGGCAAGCCGGGCGATCAGGGCTATGTCGCGATCAAGCTCCGGGCGACGGGCAAGCGCACCGGCGCCTGCAGCTGAGCTATTCGGCGGGCAGCCGCACGCGGACACGTCCGCCGCCTTCGGCGCGGTTCTCCAAGGTCACCTGGCCGCCATGCGCTTCGGCGATCGAGCGGACGATCGCCAGCCCCAGCCCAGTGCCCCCGGTCGCGCGGTTGCGCGAGCTCTCGCCGCGCACGAACGGGGAGAATAGCGCTTCGGTGCGGGCGGGATCGAAGCCGGGGCCGTCGTCGTTGATCACCGCCTCGACCCAGCCGGGCTCCAGCGACCAGCGGATCCGCGCGCGCTCGCCATAGCGCACCGCATTCTCGATCAGGTTGGCGAACAGCCGCCGGAGCGCCGAAGGATCGCCGCGCACCACAGCGCGCGGACCCGTAGCGACTTCCACCGGCGTTCCAGCCGTGCCCAGATCGTCGGCCAGACTCTCGATCAGGCTGCCCAGGTCCAGCCTTGTATGCGCCGCCCCGGCGCGGTCGTCGCGGACGAAGCGCACCGTCGCGCCCAGCATCTCGCGCATCTCGTCGATATCCGCCGAAGCGCGTTCGCGCGCCGCCTCGGGTAGTTGCTCGACCCAGAAGGCGATGCGCGAGAGCGGCGTGCCCAGATCGTGCGCGATTGCCGCCAGCATCGCGCTGCGGCCCTGCGCCTGGTGCAGGATGCGGCCTTGCATCGCCTCGATCGCCTGGGCCAGCTCGCGCACTTCGCGCGGGCCACCCCCCGGCATCGGCTCGGGCACCCCCAGCCGCGCGCGCTTGGCGGCGGCGGCGAGGTCGCGGATCGGTCGCGAGATGCGCTGCGCGATGAACCAGGCGGGCACTGCTAGCGCCAACAGGGTCAGCAGCGCCGCGATCAGCGTGAAGACATGCCAATGGGTGAAGGGCGGCGGACGCATAGAGCGTGCGACGCGCCAGCCTTTCGGGCCATGCCACCCCACCGTGAAATCGCCCCGCACCTCGCTGGTTTCGAAAAAGGTGGGTTCGTCATAGAGCCCGGCGACATCGCTCCGCGGCACGCCCAGCGCGACGGCGATCTGCCCGTCCAGCATCGGATTGGGCTGCTGACGCGGTCCGCCGATCGGCGGATTGGCGGAGTCGGTGACGTCAAGGCGTCGCCAATTTCCGGCATGGCCGCTTTCGCCGCGCAGGACCCTGGCGATCTCCGCGATCGGAACGGGGGCGGGGCGGGGCGGGGGGCCGCGAAAGGTGATGGCGAACTGCATCGCCGTCGCCACCGCCACCGCGGCGATCACGAGCAGCGCGATCGGCACCGCGGTCGAGCGCGGCGCTCTCACCTGCCGCTCACTTCGGCGACGAACATATAGCCTTCGTTGCGGATCGTGCGGATCAGATCCTCGGCGCCTGGCCGCGCGAGTTTCTTGCGCAGGCGGCTCAACTGCACGTCGATCGCGCGGTCGAACTGCTCGGCCATGGGCCCGCGCGAGAAATCGAGCAGCGCATCGCGGGTCAGCACCCGCCGCGGCCGCTCGACCAGCGCGAGCAACAGCCGAAACTCGCCGTCGGACAGGTTGATCAGCACCCCGTCCGGATCATAGAGCTGCCGCCCCACCGGATCGAGCCGCCAGCCCGCGAAGCGCAGGAAGCTGCGCTCGACGATTCGGGAGGCGCCGGCATCGCTCCGGCTCCTGCGCAGCACCGATCGGATTCGTGCCAGCAACTCGCGCGGGTTGGCCGGCTTGGCGATATAATCGTCTGCGCCCATCTCGAGCCCGACGATCCTGTCGACGTCCTCGCCGATCACCGAATGCAGGATTACCGCCGGTCCCGTTTCGCGGTCGAGCCCGCGCAATATGGTCAGACCGTCCTCGCCGGGCATCATCAGGTCGAGCACCACCAACGCATAGTCGTGCCGGGCCAGCGCCGCCCGCATCTCCACGCCGCCCGAGGCGGTATCGACGACATAGCCGTGCTGCGACAGGAACGCGGCGGTCAGCTCGCGGATTCCGGGATCGTCGTCGACGATCAACAGGCGGGTTTCCAGATCCAAGGCGTGGGCGGGCTGCATCATCCATGGGGAAGTGATCGGCGAACCTATCGGGCGCGTTGCACCGCTGCAATCTGGTGTAATATGGGGCAGGTGTGGTATGCGGGCCACAGCCCTTCTCCTGCGGGCCGCGCTTTTCCTACGCCTCCGCCCTTGAAAAAGGGGCTTTTCACTGATAGGTGCCCGCCACGACGCCGCAACTCCGGTTCCGGCGAACCCTTTTCTATTGAATATGCGATCGGAGCATTACGGCTTTATGCAAATCATCGTCCGCGACAACAATGTCGACCAGGCGCTGCGCGCGCTCAAGAAGAAGCTGCAGCGCGAGGGCGTCTATCGCGAGATGAAGCTGCGCCGTCACTACGAGAAGCCCAGCGAGAAGCGCGCCCGCGAGCGCGCCGCCGCGGTTCGCCGCGCGCGCAAGCTCGAGCGCAAGCGCGTGGAGCGCGACAGCGCCCGGTAAGCCTGCGTCGCCTCGTGCGCCCGCGCGCACGAGGAACCTGCGACTTTTGTGACTTTAGGGTAACTGGTTACCCGTCGGAGCCCATCCATGTCCGTGACCGCCGTTCCGCTCCAGCCCGTCAAGCGGGCGTATAAGGTCTGGCTGTGGATCGGTGTGCTCGCCGCGATCGCGCTGGCCTTTGGTCTGGCATGGGTCGGCACGCGCAGCGCGGTGGCGGCAAAACTGCCGAACGACCAGTTCCTCGCCTGGCACAAGGGCCAGTCGGGCATCCAGACGACGGCGTCCGGCCTGCAATATCAGGTGATCAAGCCCGGCAGCGGTCCGACCGCCGCCGAACAGGACGGTGTGTCGTTGAAGATCCACGGCATCCTGCGCGACGGATCCGACTTCCAGGAAGCAGCACCGATGCGCTTTCAGGTCGGTCAGCCCATGATTCCCGGCTTCACCGAAGGCGTGAAGCTGATGAAGAAGGGCGCGAAATACCGTTTCTGGCTGCCGCCGAACCTTGGCTATGGCGCGGAACCGGGCGGCCAGCACGAACTCGCCGACAAGGTGCTGATCTTCGACGTAGAGATGCAGGATCTCGTCCCCGCCGCCGTCATCCAGCAGATGATGATGCAGCAGATGATGCAGCAGGGCGGTGGCCAGGGCGGTCCCCAAGGTGGTCCGCCCGCGGGCGGAGCGGCCGGCCCGCCGCCTTCCGAGCGCTGATCGGCTTTCGATTCCCTCGCATCGATGAGCGCGAGCATGCCGCGTAACCGTTTGTTCCTGCTCGTTTTCTGCCTCGCAGTAGCCTTCACCTTTGTCATGGCGACCCTGCCGCATCCGCCCAGGATCCCAGGCAATCCGCAAGACAAGATCCAGCACATCACCGCGTTCGTCGTGCTGACGGTCCTGGCGATATCGGCATTTCCGCGCACACGTTTGCTCTACATCGTCCCGGGACTTTCGGCGTTCGGCGCGCTGATCGAGTTCGTCCAGGCCATACCGGCGCTGCATCGCGATTCGGACTGGCGCGATTGGCTGGCCGATACGGTGGCGATTCTGGGCGCGCTCCTCGTCACGCGCCTGCTGCGGCGTTTGCTGCCGGGCCTGAGCTCGGCGCGAGCCCAGGGATAAGTGGTTGCGGGCAGTGGGGGCCTTGGGTACGGCCACGCTATCTGGCTAAGGAGGGGATTGGGGTGAAGGGCATTATTCTGGCCGGCGGCAGCGGCACGCGGCTCTATCCCGCCACGCTGTCGATCTCGAAGCAGCTGCTGCCGGTCTTCGACAAGCCGATGATCTATTATCCGCTGTCGGTGTTGATGCTCGCCGGCATCCGCGACATCCTGGTGATCTCGACCCCGCGCGACCTGCCGCTGTTCGAGGCATTGCTGGGCGACGGCTCGGCCTTCGGCATCAACCTCACTTATGCCGAGCAGCCCCAGCCCAACGGCCTGGCGGAAGCCTTCATCATCGGCGCCGATTTCGTCGCCGGCCAGCCGAGCGCACTGATCCTGGGCGACAATATCTATCACGGCGACAAGATGGGCGAGAAATGCCGCGTCGCCGCCGAAGAGGCGTCACGGGGCGGCGCCAACGTCTTCGCTTATCATGTCGATGATCCCGAGCGCTACGGCGTGGTCGCCTTCGATCCCGAAACCGGAGTGGCGACCAGCGTCGAGGAAAAGCCGCTGAGCCCCCAGTCCAACTGGGCGATCACCGGCCTCTATTTCTACGACAAGGACGTCGTGGATATCGCCCGCTCGATTCGTCCCTCGGCGCGCGGCGAGCTCGAGATCACCGACGTCAACCGCACCTATATGGAGCGCGGCGACCTCCACATCACCCGGCTCGGCCGTGGCTATGCCTGGCTGGACACGGGGACGCACGAGAGCCTGCATGAAGCCAGCGCGTATGTTCGCACGATCGAACACCGTACGGGGATCAAGATCGCCTGTCCCGAGGAGATCGCGCTCGATCTCGGCTGGCTCGATGGCGAGGCGGTGCTCCGCCGCGCCGGCCAGCTCGGCAAGACCGGTTATGCCGATTATCTAAAGCGCCTTGTGAAGAGCCTGGCATGACCGGTTTCCGCCGACTGGCCATTCCCGAGGTCATCGAGATCACGCCGCCCAAGCACGGCGATCATCGCGGTTTCTTCTCCGAAGTGTTCAAGCGTTCCGCGCTGGAGGCCGAGGGTATCCATATCGACTGGGTCCAGGACAATCAAAGCCTCTCGGCCGAGCGGGGGACGGTCCGGGGCCTGCATTTCCAGGCGCCGCCTTTCGCCCAGGCCAAGCTTGTCCGCGTGCTGCGCGGCGCGATCTACGATGTCGCGGTGGATATCCGCAAAGGCTCGCCCAGCTACGGTCGGGCGGTCACCTGCGAGATTTCCGCGGAAAGGTGGAACCAGCTGCTGATCCCCGCCGGTTTCGCGCACGGCTTCATGACGCTGACCCCGGACACCGAAGTGTTCTACAAGGTAGATGCGCCTTATTCCCGCGAGAGCGAAGGCGCGATCCTGTGGAACGATCCCGCGCTAGGCATCGAATGGCCGGATCCCGGCGCGGCACCGGTGCTGTCCGACAAGGATCGCGTCGCGCCGCTGCTCTCGGAATTCAACTCTCCTTTCGGCTAGGGTTGCCACGCCGTTTGAAGACTTGCCTTGTAGGCCGCTGAGGCGCATCAGCCCGATCCGGAGGCGGGCATGTTCGAAGGTTTCGATCCGGTCATATTAGCGCGAATCCAGTTCGCGTTCACCGTCAGTTTCCACTTCATCTTCCCGTCCTTCTCGATCGGCCTGGCCAGCTATTTGATGGTGCTGGAGGGGCTCTGGCTGCGCACCGGCCGCGAGACCTTCATCAATCTCTACCGCTTCTGGCTCAAGATCTTCGCGATCGCCTTCGCGATGGGCGTCGTCTCGGGGATCGTGCTGTCCTATCAGTTCGGCACCAACTGGTCGGTCTTCTCCGACAAGACCGGGCCGGTGATCGGACCGCTGATGGCCTATGAGGTGCTCACTGCCTTCTTCCTCGAAGCCGGCTTCCTGGGCGTCATGCTGTTCGGCGCGGGTCGGGTGAGCAAGGGCATGCACTTCGGCGCGACCTGCATGGTCGCGCTAGGCACCTTCATCTCCGCCTTCTGGATCCTCTCGGCCAACAGTTGGATGCAGACTCCGACCGGCTATGCAATCAACGCGCACGGCCAGTTCGTGCCCGCCGGATCGTGGATCGACGTGATCTTCAATCCTAGCTTCCCCTATCGCCTCGTCCACACCGTCATCGCGGCCTATCTCACCACGGCGCTTGCCGTCGGCGCCGCGGCCGCGTGGCACCTGCTGCGCGACAAGAGCGATCCGCACGCGCGCACGATGTTCTCGATGGCGATGTGGATGGCGGCTTTGGTCACGCCGATCCAGATCCTTGCGGGCGATCAGCACGGCCTCAACACGCTCAAGTATCAGCCCCAAAAGGTGCTGGCGATGGAGGGCCATTTCGACAGCCACCCGCACGGCGCCCCGCTGATCCTGGTCGGGCTGCCGAACCAGAAGGCGAAGCGCGTCGATTATGCGGTGGAGATCCCGAAGCTCGGCTCGTTGATTCTCAAACATGACATCAACGCGCCCGTCGCGGGCCTGGATACGATCCCCGACGATCGCGAACCGCCGGTGGCGATCGTCTTCTGGTCATTCCGCATCATGGTCGGGCTCGGCACGCTGATGCTCGTGCTGGGGCTGTGGAGCCTGTTCGCGCGCTTCCGCGGCAAGCTCTACGATTGGCCGTTGCTCCACCGTTTCGCGCTGCTGATGGGGCCGACGGGCTTCATCGCGGTGATCGCCGGCTGGGTCACTACGGAATGCGGCCGCCAGCCCTATACGGTCTATAACCTGCTCCGCACGACGCAGAGCGCCTCACCGCTCGCCGCGCCGGCCGTGGGCACCTCGCTGGTCGCGTTTGTGCTCGTCTACTGCTTCGTGTTCGGCTTCGGCGTCTGGTACATTCTCAAGCTGATCGCCAAGGGCGTCGAGCACCACGAGCCGCCGCTCGAGGAATCGGCACCGATCCGCACCGCGGGCATCGTTCCCGGTCCGCACCAGCAGGTGGAGAAGGCGCCATGAGCCCCGATCCGACGCTCGCGACGATCTGGGCATTCCTGATCGCCTTCGCGGTCTTCGCCTATATCGTCATGGACGGGTTCGATCTCGGCATCGGCATTCTTTTCCCTGCCTTCGAGGGCAAGGAGCGCGACAATGCGATGAACTCCATCGCGCCGGTCTGGGACGGCAACGAAACCTGGCTGGTGCTGGGCGGCGGAGGGCTGATGGCCGCGTTCCCGCTTGCCTATGCCATCATCATGCCGGCGCTCTATCCGCTGATCATCGCGATGCTGCTGGCGCTGGTCTTTCGCGGCGTCGCGTTCGAATTCCGCTGGCGCGATCCCGGCCACCGCAAATGGTGGGACCGGGCTTTCACGATCGGATCGTTTGTCGCGGCGCTAAGCCAGGGGATTGCGCTCGGCGCGCTGCTCCAGGGCATCAGCGTCACCGATCGCGCCTATTCCGGCGGCTGGTTCGATTGGGCGAGCTGGTTCAGCGTCCTGACCGGGCTCAGCGTTGTCTGGGGCTATGCGCTGCTCGGAGCATGCTGGTTGATCTGGCGCACCGACGGCACCACCCAGGGCCACGCCTATCGCCTCGCCGCACGCTTTGGCGCGCTGACGATCCTCGCGATCGTGCTGGTGAGCCTCGCGACGCTCACTTTGTCGGGTAATTATTTCGCGCGCTGGCTGACCTGGCCGGCGATCCTCTGGGTCGCGCCGGTACCGGTGCTCGTGGCCGGGATGGCGCTCGCCTTCGTCGCGGCGCTCCGGCGCAGGGCGGAGATCGCGCCTTTCCTGCTGGCGCTGGGGCTGTTTCTGCTCAGTTTCGTCGGGCTAGGCGTGAACATCTTCCCTTATATCGTGCCGCTGCGCGTGACGATCTTGGAGGCTGCAGCGCCGGGCGGGAGCTTGGGCTTCATGCTGGTGGGAGCGGGCATCATGATCCCGATCATCCTGACCTATACCGGCTGGGCCTATTGGGTATTCCGTGGGAAGGTGGCCGGCGAAGGGTATCACTGAACCGGGAACTCAGCTCGCGGTATCCAATATCCAGCGCGCATCGTTTTCGAATCCCATCGCGGTAAGGTTGCCGCTGGCATAGGCACCCGTGTCGATGCCGATACGATGTTCGTGAAACTCGACATCCGCCGAGATCGTGTGGCCGTGGACGATGATCTTCTCCAGCGCGCCGTCATGGCCGAGAAACTCCTCTCGTATCCAGCGCAAGTCACTGGCCCGCTGGTGAGACAGCGCCTGGTCGGGGCGCACGCCGGCATGGACGAAAGCATAGTCGCCCAGGATGATCATGTCCTCAAACGCTTCCAGAAAGGAAATATGTTCGGCCGGGACACGCTTCTGAAGCATTTCCAGCAGCTCCGGATAGTCACTGGCCTGATATTCAGATTCCGAAATATCGTAGCTCAGGATCGTCTCGCGACCGCCTATGCGCGTGAAGAACGACAATGCCTTCAGATCCCCGCTAAGCGCCTTGAGGAAAACTTCCTCGTGATTGCCGAGCAGAAAGCGGAATTTGCCTTTTCCGATCAACCCGATCGCGCGCTCGATCACCTGCGCGGAATTGGGACCGCGATCAATTAGGTCGCCGAGAAAGATGATTTGAGTATCCGCGTTCGGGCGGGACGCGTTGTCAGCTTCGACTGTCTCGAGCAGCTGGTCGAGCAGGTCAAGGCGACCGTGAATATCGCCGATCGCATAGACGCGCTGTCCTGCTGGTACAGCGCCCGTTGGCGGACGGAAAGCGCGAGAGCGGGCGAAAAGTCTCGAAATCATCGGCGTGAACTATGCTCAAAATACGGCCAGGCACGGCGTGGTCTGATCCATTGATTGACCCTGTCGGCTGGCCTGTTCTCCGTCGCCATCCGGAGCGGTACCGGCGCCCAACGGGGGCGCAATCGCAAATAGCACAAACAAAAGTGGCGGCCAAAAAGGCCGCCACTCGTATCCAATCTAACCTAACAGCTTACGGGCTGTCGGGATCGTCGTTGTTGTCGGCCAGAGCAACCGCGCCACCGATGATCGCGGCAGTCGCCAGGACGCCGATGATGACGGCCGGAGCGAGGTCGCTCTTCTTCTTGGAAGCGGTCGCGGCGCGAACGCCCGAAAGCGACAGCTTCGAAGCCGGGCTGACAGGGGCCGCAAGAACAGGTGCGGTCGCCAGCGAGGCGACGGCAGCGGCCGTGAGAAGCTTAGTTAACATTCTTGTACTCCCTCTTTGAGCTCCGGTGCTCTCGTCTCCCAGTCCTATGGCATAGGACAAAAGCGACGGCAACACCTCAAATCAGGCAACGACCATAACCGATATAGTCGTTGCTTCAATGCAACAGGGTTCGGTTGGTTCCGAACTCTCGTCCCGCGACAGCCGACCCCATGCCGCGGCCTGTGGGGTCATAACGTTGCGATGCGATATCGCCAAGGGGTTAACAAAGCGATCAATATCATCCCGTGACTGCTGCACATTCCTTATAGAACGGTTGAACGCGCACGCGCTTATGCGGCGTCGCAACATTGCTGCGACGCCGCAGAGTTTGACATTTGCCAAGCTACCGGCCTTGCTCGCAGAGGGCGAATTCCCGCGCTCGCGTGACAGGTCAGGATCGTATGAGGAAGCGTCAGAATACCATTTTCGCGGTCGGCAGGGCGCTTCTCCTATGTTTCGCGAGTTGCGCGCTTCTGGGCGGGAGTGGGGGTGCCGCCGAGCCGGTGTCCGACGATGCGGCTCTGTTCGAGCAGCTTCGTGCAAGCGATCTCGAAATGGCGACGATCGGCTGGCGGCTCGCTTCGTCCAACGCGCCGTTGTGCGATGTGCTCGAGCCCGGACTGGGGCTGCAGATCCATACGCTCGATCAGTTCGCGCCCCAGCTTCGTGCCAGCGCGCGAAGCCATTTCAAATTCTCCACCGCCGTGGCGATAGAAGGCGTGATCCCAGGCGGGCCCGCGGCGCAAGCCGGACTGCGGCCCGACGATTCGCTGGTCCGCATCGGCCCGGTCGATATTGCCGCCAGCGCCGGCAAGCCCGGGACGACGCAGCGTCTTGTCGCCGTCCAGCTCGCCGTCGCGAAGCTGCCGCCCGCCGAGACGCTCGAGATTCAGGCGATTAGGGACGGCGCACCGCTGACCGTCACGGTGCGGCCGATTCCCGCGTGCCGCTCACGATTCGAGCTGGAACTCGCTGACGATTTCAGCGCTTCGGCGGACGGCAGCATGGTCCAGGTCAGCTCGAAGCTGCTCGATACCTATCGCGGCGATCGTGCGGTCGCGGCGATCGCGCATGAATTCTCGCACAACATCCTGCATCACCGCGTCCGGCTAGAGGCGCGGGGGGTCACGTTCGGGATGCTCGCCGGCTTTGGCGGCAACGTGAAATATTTCCGCCAGACCGAGATCCAGGCCGACATCTTGTCAATCTATCTGCTCGCCAATGCGGGCTATGATCCCAAGGCGGCGCCGGATTTCTGGCGCGATTTCGGGCCCAAGCACGCTGGCAGCGTATTCAACAGTCGCTCCCATCCGCATTGGCGCGACCGCATCGCCACGCTGGAAGCGGAGATCGCGAAGGTCCAGGCGGATCCGGCGCGACCGCACGTCTCGAAGCTGATCGCCGAACGCGATCAGCCGCTCGACGGCGATTGGCAGTCGCTGCTCGTCCGTCATCGCTGACGGACGAAGCGGTCAGCTCGCGAGGCGAAGCGCCTCGCCGGAGACCGGACGCGGCTGATCGGGCCAGACGCCGCGCGTGTCATAGACGAGCTTGTCGGCGCGCTCGTCGAGCGGGACTGACTTGAACACGTCGTGATCGACCAGCACCACGAAGATCGGGCAGGTCTCGATCGCGGTGTCGATGTCGATCAGCTGGGCACCGGTGCCGTCGAAATCGGCGGGCAGGCGATCGGCATAGGGCTCGACGATTCGAATGCGCTCGCCATGCGCCTGCGCCAGATGCGCGGCGATCTTGAGCGCCGGGCTCTCGCGAAAATCGTCGATATTTGCCTTGAAGGCGAGGCCCAGGCACGCGACGGGCGCATTCGGCAGTTGCGCAATCAGCGCCTCGGCGCGGGCGATGCTATAGTCGGTCTTGCCGTCGTTCACTTCGCGCGCGGTGCGGATCAGCGGCGTGTTCTCGCGGTCCGCCGCGACGAGGAACCAGGGATCGACCGCGATGCAATGCCCGCCCACGCCGGGGCCCGGCGACAGGATATTGACGCGCGGATGTCGGTTGGCGAGCCGGATCACTTCCCAAACGTCGATGTCCATATTCTCGGCGATGATCGACAGTTCGTTGGCGAAGGCGATGTTGACGTCGCGAAAGGCGTTCTCGGTGAGCTTGGTCATCTCGGCCGCCTTGGCCGAGGTGGTGACGCAGGCGCCGCGGACGAAGCGGCGATAAAATTGCAGCGCCTTGCGCGCGCAGCGCGGCGTCACGCCGCCGATGACGCGATCATTATCGATCAGCTCGACCAGGATCCGGCCGGGCAGCACGCGCTCGGGGCAATAGGCGATCGCGACATCGGGCACACCGGCGCAGTGGCCGGGGATCTTGAGGTCCGGGCGCAGCCTTGCGAGCAGCTCGGCGACCTTTTCGGTCGTGCCGACCGGCGAAGTCGATTCGAGCACCACGACATCGCCAGCCTTGAGCACCACGGCGATGCTGGTCGCGGCCTTGAGCACATAGCCGATATCGGGCGCGTGGTTCTCGCCAAAGGGGGTGGGGACGGCAATGACGAACACGTCGGCTGGCTCGATCTCGAGCGAGGCGCGCAGATTGCCGCGCGCCACCACACCCGAAACCAGACCGTCGAGGTCGATCTCCTCGATATGCACCTTGCCCGAATTGACCGTGTCGACGACGTTCTTGTGCACGTCGATGCCGAGCACCTTGGCGCCCGTGCGCGCGATCACCGCCGCGGTGGGCAGACCGATATAGCCCAGGCCGAGTACGACGACCTTGAGCTCAGAATCCGAAACCATGCGCAACGATCCCCGCAATCCGTGCCGAGGCCTGGCCGTCGCCGAACGGATTGTGGGCGCGCGCCATGGCCGAATAGGCGGCATCATCGTCGAGGAGCATTGAGATTTCGGAAACGATGCGGTCCGGATCGGTCCCGACCAGCCTGGCGGTGCCGGCGGCGACGCCTTCGGGGCGCTCGGTGGTCTCGCGCATCACCAGCACGGGCTTGCCCAGCGCCGGCGCTTCCTCCTGCACGCCGCCCGAATCGGTGAGCACCAGCTCGGCCATGCCGAGCGCGCGGATGAAGTGCGGATAATCGAGTGGTTCGATCCGCGCGACATTGGGCCGATCACCCAGCACTGCGTCCATCACCGATACGACATTGGGGTTGGGATGGACGGGGAAGAGCAAAGCCACATCGTCCCGCGCGGCGATGCGGGCGATCGCATCGGCGATGCCCTTCATGCCGTCGCCGAAATTCTCGCGGCGGTGCGTGGTGACGAGGATCAGCCGCTTGCCGGCGAAGCGATCGGCGATCTCGTCCAGTCCGGCGGCCAGACCCGGGTCAGCGTCGATCCGGGTGCGCGTCGCGTGCAGCGCGTCGATCACGGTGTTGCCGGTGACGTGAATGGTGGCGGGATCGATATTCTCGCGGCGCAGCGCTCCGGCCGCGATATCCGTCGGTGCGAAGTGCTGGTCGGCGATCGGCGCGACGATCCTGCGGTTCACTTCCTCGGGCCAGGGCTGGTAGATATTGCCCGAGCGTAGCCCGGCCTCGACATGGCTGACCGGAATCTTGCGGTAATAGGCCGTGAGCGCCCCGACCATCGCGGTCGCGGTATCGCCCTGGACGATCACGCGATCCGGCTTTTCCGCGTCCATTGCCTGGCCGAGCCCGGTGAGCAATCGCGCGGTCAAGGCATCGAGCGACTGGCCCGGGGTCATCAGGTCGAGGTCGATGTCGGGCGTGATCCCGGCGATCGACAGGACCTGATCGAGCAGCCCGCGATGTTGCGCGGTCACGCAGGTGCGCACGTCGAGATCGTCCCGCGCCTGCAGGGCGTGGACGACGGGGAAGAGCTTGATCGCCTCCGGACGCGTCCCGAAAACGACGAGGATGCGCTTGCGCGTATTGGTCATGAGCCGCCCTTTAATCGAAGTGCCTCACCATCTGGTTACGGTGCGCCAATCGAGCGAGTGTTTGCGCCTTTCCAATCGCGCAGCTATTGGCCCCGTCACAACTGAAACGAGGACCTATGTCGATCAAGCCGCTGCGCAAGGCCGTGTTTCCTGTCGGTGGCCTCGGCACTCGCTTCCTGCCTGCGACCAAGGCGCTGCCCAAGGAAATGCTTCCGATCGTCGATCGGCCGCTGATCCAGTACGCGGTCGACGAGGCGCTGGAGGCGGGGATCGAGCAGATGATCTTCGTCACCGGCCGCGGCAAGTCCGCGATCGAGGACCATTTCGACATCGCCTATGAGCTCGAGACGACGATGTCGGCGCGCGGCAAGTCGCTCGACATCCTCGACGCGACGCGGCTGAAGCCCGGTGCGGTCGCCTATGTCCGCCAGCAGGAGCCGATGGGACTCGGCCATGCGGTGTGGTGCGCACGCGACATCGTCGGCGACGAGCCCTTCGCGGTGCTGCTGGCCGACGATTTCATGGTCGGCCAGCCCGGCTGCCTCAAGCAGATGGTCGAGGCGTACAACCGGACCGGCGGCAATCTGATCTGCGCGCAGGAAGTGCCTGACGACCAGACTGACAAATACGGCATCATCACGCCGGGCATGCGCGACGGCGCGTTGACCCAGGTGATGGGCCTGGTCGAGAAGCCCAAGCCGGGCACGGCGCCCTCCAACCTCTCGGTGATCGGCCGCTACATCCTCCAGCCCGAAGTGATGCGCGTGCTCGACAGCCAGGAAAAGGGTGCCGGCGGTGAGATCCAGCTCACCGACGCTATGGCGCGGATGATCGGCGACCAGCCGTTCCACGGCGTCACCTTCAACGGCACGCGCTATGACTGTGGCGATAAGGCCGGTTTCA
Organism: Sphingomonas sp. JC676; assembly: GCF_014489075.1. GTDB lineage: Bacteria > Pseudomonadota > Alphaproteobacteria > Sphingomonadales > Sphingomonadaceae > Sphingomonas. The sequence goes on from NZ_JACTGR010000001.1 coordinate 181,829, forward strand.
TTCAGGCCAATATTGCGATGGCGCTGGCGCGCGAGGACATCGCGCCGGCGATTCGAGACTTCATGTCCCGCGTCTGCGGCTGACGACCGGGTGAAGTTTACGAAGTTCGCGCCAACCGTTGGTCCGTCAGGCTGGCAAAATTGACAAAGTTCGCGGGAACGCGCGCAATCTCGTAATTTATTGCGCGTGCGCGCGTATTAAAGAGCGGCCGTAACCTCGGCGCTCGGCAGCCAAACACGCGAAAACCTACATTTCAACGCGGGATTCCCGCTCCGATCCGGGGGCGGATATTCGGCGTGCCGGCCCAAATCCCGGTGACAGGTGACCGCTTAAGGCCTAGATTTCCGCCTTCGCGACCGAGTCGGAATCTTTCGACGGACCCGAGCAAAGCCCGCCTTTCGGCTCCTTTTCGAGACAGCAGCGCCGGCCCTGCCGGCCGGCTACTCTTGTTGTCCGCAGACGGATGCATGCCGTCTGGTTCGGACGAGGAGGACGATCATGGCGCAAGCTGGAACCACCGCCCCCCCGCAGCCCTCAGTCACGCCTGCCCAAGCCCCGCCAACGCCCAAAGATGACGCCGGGTTCACCGAAGCACTCATCATAAATCCAACCGGCGATACGTCGATCCGACCGTTCGAATATCACGCCTCCGACAAGGAACTCGCCGACCTCAGGCAGCGCATCAACGCCACCAGGTGGCCCGAGCCCGAGACCGTCGACGATCGGACCCAGGGCGTCCCGCTCGCGACCAGCCAGGCCGTCGCGCGCTATTGGGTAAGCGACTATGACTGGCGCAAGTGCGAAGCCCGGCTGAACGCGCTGCCCAATTTTATCACCGAGATCGACGGGCTCGACATCCATTTCGTCCATGTCCGCTCGAAGCATGAGAACGCACTGCCGGTGATCATCACCCATGGCTGGCCGGGCTCAGTGGTCGAGCAGCTCAAGATCATCGACCCGCTCACCGATCCGACGGCCCATGGCGGTACCGCCGAGGATGCCTTCCATGTCGTGATCCCCTCGATGCCGGGCTATGGCTTCTCGGGCAGGCCGGCGGTGACCGGCTGGGACCCGCCGCACATCGCGCGCGCCTGGACCGAACTGATGAAGCGGCTCGGCTATACCAAATTCGTGGCGCAGGGCGGCGACTGGGGCGCCGTCGTCACCGACATGATGGGCGTACAGGCTACGCCCGAATTGCTCGGCATCCACGTCAACATGGCGGGCGTCATACCGCGTGACATTGACGCGGCGCTGTTCAACGGGGGCCCCCTGCCGGCGGATCTTTCGGATGAGGAGAAGCGTACCTGCGAGCAGCTGTCCTTCGTCTACAAGAAGGGCATCGGCTACGGGTTCCAGCTGGGGCTACGTCCACAGTCGATGGGCGCGCTGGCGGATACGCCCACGGGCCTGGCGACCTATCTGCTCGACCATGACGCGGCCAGCCTGAAGCATATCGCGGCGCTGTTCGTCGATGGGACGCCGTACGGTGCCATCACGCGGGACGACATTCTCGACAACATCACGCTCACCTGGCTGACCAACACCGGTGTATCCTCCGGCCGGCTCTACTGGGAGAACAAGGATTCGTTCTTCGCCGTCAAGGGCGTCACCGTCCCGACGGCCGTGAGCGTCTTCCCGGAAGAGCTCTACGAAGCGCCGAGGAGCTGGTCGGAGCAGGCTTATCCAAAGCTGATCCACTACAACCGGCTTCCCGAAGGCGGTCATTTCGCCGCCTGGGAACAGCCAAGGGCTCTTACGGAAGAGATGCGCGCCGGCTTCCGATCGCTGCGTTGAGCCCGAGGACGCGGGCGGCTCTCGCTAGCCGCCCGCCAGCGCTGCCCGCGTTCCTACCAAGCGCTTTCAACGTTGGGCCCGCCCTTTCGGCTGAGGAAGTCGCTCCTCGGCCGATCAGGCTCAGGCGCGGACGATGTTCGTGCCTGTGACGCCCGCCTTGCCGCACGCGTTGCGCGTGTCGATCACCAGCTTCGCGTGCGCCACCAGCGCGGCATAGTCGACATCGTCGTGGTCGGTAGCGATCAGTACTGCGTCATATTCTGCGATCTTCGCAGTATCCCAGGCGACGCCGTGGCGGAAATTGAGCGTCGGGTGCTCGCGTGTATTGTCGATCTGCGCGACGTGCGGATCGTGGAAATCGGCGGTGGCGCCCCGGGCCTCGATCATCTCCATCAGGCGGAGCGACGGGCTCTCGCGGATATCCTCGACATTCTTCTTGTAGGCGACGCCAAGCACCAGGACGCGCGCGTCGCGCAGGCCGCGGCCGAAGCGCGCGTCGAGCGTATCCGACATTACGCGGACGACGTGCTGCGGCATGTCCGCATTGATCTGGCCGGCCAGCTCGATGAACTTGGTGTGCTGGTTGAACTCGCGCGCCTTCCAGGTGAGGTAGAAGGGGTCGATCGGGATGCAGTGCCCGCCCAGGCCCGGGCCAGGATAGAAGGGCATGAAGCCGAACGGCTTGGACTTGGCCGCATCGATCACTTCCCAGATATCGATGTCCATCGCCGTGAAGATCAGCTTGAGCTCGTTGACCAAAGCGATGTTGACCGCGCGGAAGACGTTCTCGGTGATCTTGACCGCTTCGGCGGTCGCCGCGGAGGACACGGCGATCGTCTGCGGGACGATGTGGCGATACAGCGCCAGCGCCAGATCGGCAGAGACGGTGTCGTCGGCGCCGACGACCTTCGGGATCTTGGTGGTCGAGAAGGTCGGGTTGCCCGGATCCTCGCGCTCGGGGGAGTAAGCGAGGAAGAAGTCCTTGCCCGCGACCAGGCCCGTGGCCTCGAGGATCGGCTGCATCACTTCGCGGGTGGTGCCGGGATAGGTGGTCGATTCGAGGATCACGAGCTGGCCGCGGCGCAGCGTCTTCGCGATCGCTTCGGTCGTCGCCTCGACATATTTGAGATCGGGCTCAAGATGGCGGGTAAGGGGAGTGGGCACGCAGATCAGCAGCACGTCCGGCTCGCCGAGGCGCACAAGATCGGCGGTGGCGTCGAGCTTGCCGTTGGCAGCCAGTGGCGCGATGCGATCGCCCGCTATGTGCTTGATATAGCTGGTGCCCTTCTTGAGAGCATTGACCTTTTCAGGGTCGAGGTCGAAGCCGAGCACGCCGCACTGCGCCTCACCGAACGCGACTGCCAGTGGCAGGCCGACATAGCCCATGCCGATCACGCCGATCCTGGCCTTGCCGGTCTCGATCGCAGCCTGAAGCTTCAGCCCATGGGCCGGCCATTCGATAGTCATCTGTCCCCGCTCGTCGGAAGCCTTAGGGCTCCCACATGCGGCAGCGGGGGTTTCAGTTTCGATAATGCGCGTTCAATGCGCTTGTGAAACGCCGCTCGGCGAAGCGCCCGGGCGGTCCCGACGGAATGGATCAGCTGTCTGACGGTCGTATAGAGGGGCTGTCGATCGAGCTCGGTTTCTCATAAACGTCGTCGATCGCCTTACCTTTCCGCATCAGCAGGCCGATCAGCAGACTGCCACTGATGATCTCTCTCCGGGGCGTCTTGCGGGACCGCGGGGCCTTCAACCGTCCACCCCACATTTACTTTACCTTCAAGAGGGTGGCGGTTATAGGCCGCCCTCCCTCACTGAGAGCACTCCAGACAGCATGCATAGAGTTGTTATAGCCATTTTGACGGCGACGTTGCTTGGCGCCTGTGTGCATCGTGAGGTGTTGGTGCCGAGTGATCGGTTGAGTGTGGTGGAGACGAACGGTGTGATGCCGGCGCCGAGCCGGGAGGATTTGACGGCAGGGGATCGTCCGGCGTTGATTGGACCGTTGGATACGATTGTGGTGGATGTGTTCAACGTGCCGGATTTGAGCCGCGAGTTGCAGGTGGATGCGAGTGGCCGGATAGCGATGCCGTTGGTGGGGACGTTGGACGCGCGGGGCAAGACGGCGAGCGAGCTTGGGGAGGCGGTGGAAGCTGCGTTGCGGGGTCGTTACGTTCGTAATCCTGAGGTGACGGTCAACATCAAGAGTTCGGTCAGCCAGGTGGTGACGGTGGACGGTCAGGTGGTGGAGCCGGGTCTGTATCCGGTGACGAACCAGATGACGTTGATGCGTGCGATAGCGTCGGCCAAGGGGTTGTCGGAGTTTGCGCGGCAGGAGGATGTGGTGATCCTGCGGACGGTTTCGGGCCGCAAGATGGCAGGTTTGTACAACATCGCGGCGATTCGGCGGGGGGCGTATGACGATCCGCCGATTTATGCCAACGATATGATAGTGGTGGGCGATTCGCCGGAGCGCCGCTTGTTCCGTGACGTGGTTTCGCTGGCGCCATTGCTGGCGGCGCCGCTGATCGCAGTCCTTCAATAAGGCTCGAGAGCCCAGATGAATTTGATAATCCCCCCGCGGCGCGTTGATGCGCCCAGTGCGGGACCATTTGGTCCGCGCCCGGAAGAGGCCGCGCGTATGCCGGCGGTTCGTCAGTATCTGCGGATCGCGGTGCGTTGGCGCTATGTGATCCTGAGTGCGGTGGCGTCGTGCTTCCTGCTGGGGCTGGTCGTCACGCTGCTGATGACGCCGCAATATACGGCGATGGCGACGGTGGAGATCGCGCGCGAATCGAGCAAGGTGACCGGAATCGAAGGGGTGGAGCGCGAGGCGACCGCGTTCGATCAGGAGTTCTACCAGACGCAATATGGCCTGCTGCGATCGCGGGCGCTGGCCGAGCGTGTTGCCAACAAGCTGCGGCTGGTCGACGATCCGAAATTCTTCGAGCGCTTCAAATATACGCGCGAGAGCATGGCATTCCGCCTGGTCAACGGGCGCTATCCGGCGGCGGGACGGGATGAGCGGCAGCGCATTGCCGGCGAGATATTGCTGAAGAATCTGTCGGTCGATCCGATGCGGTTCTCGCGGCTGGTGAGCATCGGGTTCAACAGCCCGGATGCGACGCTGTCGGCGCAGGTGGCCAATGCCTGGGCGGAGAACTTCATCCAGACCAATCTGGAGCGCAAGGTGCAGGCGACCGCTTATGGGCGTAACCTGCTTGAGCGCCAGTTGGTGCTGCAGAAGCAGAAGCTTGACGAGTCCCAGCGCCAGTTGGTGAGCTATGCCTCGCAGGAGCAGATCATCAACTTGCCGGCGCAGTCGGGCGGTGCCGGGACGACGGCGGAGCGCTCGATCGTGGCGGACGATCTCGCTACGCTCAATGCGGCGCTGGCGCAGGCGACCACCGAGCGCATTCAAGCCGAGGCCCAGTATCGCCAGGCAGGGCGAGCGGGGGAATCGACCGAGGCGCTTCGCAATATCGCGATCAACAATCTGCGCCAGAAGCGGGCCGAACTCGCGGCGGATTATCAGCGGCTAATGGTGCAGTTCGAACCCGAATATCCTGCGGCCAAGGTGCTCAAGTCGCAAATCGACCAGCTCGACCGGTCGATCACGCGCGAGGAAGGTCGTGTGACGGGTTCGCAATTGGCTGAATATCGCGAGGCGCAGGAGCGCGAGAAGGCGCTGCAGGCCAAGGTCGATCAGTTGAAGGTAAGCTTTCTCGACACGCGCCGGCGCAGCATTCAGTACAATATCTTCCAGCAGGAAGTGGATACTAACCGTGCGCTCTATGACGGGCTGCTGCAGCGCTTCAAGGAAATCGGTGTCGCAGGCGGGGTGGGCATCAATAACATCTCGGTGGTCGATGCCGCGGACGTGCCGCAAAAGCCCTCGAGCCCGAGGCTGCTGATCAACCTGGCGGTGGCGCTGTTCGCGGGGCTCGGGCTGGGCGCGCTTCTGGCGTTCGCGCTCGAGCAGATGGACGAAGCGTTCGCCGATCCGGGTGAGGTGGAACGACGTCTCGGGCTTCCGCTACTGGGCTCAGTGCCCAAGGTGGGGAGCGACAAGACGCCGCGGGGCGAATTGCTGGATCGCAAGTCCGAGCTGGTGGATGCTTATCTGGCGGTGCAGACCAACCTCGCTTTCACCACCGAACATGGCGTGCCGCGCTCGCTGGCGGTGACGTCGACACGGCCTGCGGAAGGCAAGTCGACGACGGCGCTGGCGCTGGCGACGACGCTGACGCGGGCAAACCGCAAGGTGATCCTGATCGACGGCGACATGCGCTCGCCCTCGGTGCACCATCTGGGCGGCGTGAGCCATGATCGCGGGTTGAGCAATTTCCTCACCGGCGACAACGAGATCGCGTCGCTGACCTTCGAAATGAAGGACTTCGGGTTCACGGCAATGTCGGCAGGGCCGATCCCGCCCAACGCCGCCGAGCTGCTCACGGGCAACCGCCTGTCGCTGCTGATCGAGCGGCTGCTCGAAACCTATGACCATGTCGTGATCGACTCACCGCCTGTGATGGGCCTCGCCGATGCGCCGCTGATCGCAAGCCGGGTCGAAGGCGTCGTCTACGCCGTCGAATCCCACGGCATCCGCTCAAGCATGGTCAAGACCGCGCTCGCCCGCCTCGCCAGCGCCAATGCGCGCATCTTCGGCGGCGTCCTCACCAAGTTCGAAGCACGCCGCGCCCATTATGGCTACGGCTACGAATATGGCTATGGCTATGGCCGAAACGACAAAACCAACACCTAATCACACAACCCCAGGACGCTCTAGCGCCCGAAGGCCTCCAAATTTTGAGAATTTATGAGCCTTAGCGATTGCAAGATCATCGAGCTTCCCAAGATATCGGATCCTCGGGGAAACCTAACCTTCATCGAAGGCAACGTTCATATCCCCTTTCCGATCGAACGGGTTTATTATTTGTATGACGTGCCCGGTGGCGCGGAGCGCGGCGCACATGCGCATAAGCAATTGCATCAATTGATGATTGCCGTGTCGGGCAGTTTCAACGTCACCCTTGATGATGGGGCAAACAAGCAAACATTCTTTCTCAATAGATCCAACTATGGCCTCTATATCTGTCCGATGATGTGGCGCGAGCTGCACGACTTCTCCTCTGCATCCGTTTGCATGGTACTTGCGTCGAGAAAGTATGACGAGAAAGATTATTTCAGAGATTACGACCAGTTTCTCAGTGGAGTAAGCTGATTGATTAAGTTCCTGGATCTGCAGCAAATCAACGCTCGATTTGATGCGAGCATCCGCTCGGCAATGGACAAAGTCGTTCAATCCGGCTGGTACATCTTGGCCGCCGAATGCGAAGCGTTCGAGCGGGAATTTGCTGCCTTCTGTGACGCTGGTCATTGCATCGCGGTCGCGAATGGCCTCGATGCCCTTACCCTGGCGCTGCGAGCGCTCGATATCGGCCCAGGCGACGAGGTGCTCGTTCCATCCAACACGTTCATCGCCACCTGGCTGGCCGTCAGCCATGTGGGCGCCGTCCCCGTCCCGGTCGAGCCGATAGAGGCTACCTTCAACATCGACCCGGCCCGTATCCGCGCAGCGGTCACGTCCCGCACCCGGGCTATTATTCCCGTGCATCTCTATGGTCAGCCGGCAGATCTCGATCCGATTCACGAAATTGCCCGCGAGCTAGGCCTGCGCGTCATCGAGGATGCCGCCCAGGCGCATGGGGCGCGGTATCGCGGCGAGCGTATCGGTAAGCATGGCGACGTCGCTTGCTGGAGCTTCTACCCCGGGAAGAATCTGGGGGCGCTGGGCGACGGGGGCGCGATCACCACGAACGACGCGACGATCGCTGCTCGCTTGTACAAGCTGCACAACTACGGCTCGACCCAGAAATACCACCACGACGAACTCGGCGTGAATTCGCGGCTGGATGAAATCCAGGCCGCGATCCTGCGGCTGAAATTGCCCGTGCTCGACGACGACAACCGCAATCGCGCCCGGATCGCGAACGCCTATACCGAGGGCCTGCGCGGACTTGATCTCCATCTTCCGGCCGTACCCGATTTTGCCGAGCCGGTATGGCACCTGTATGTGGTGCGGCACCGGCAGCGGGATCTGCTGGCGCAGCGACTTGCCGAAACGGGGGTGGCCACCGTTATTCACTACCCAGTCTCGCCGCACCTCCAACCGGCATATGCCGGCCTGGGCATCCCTCGGGGCTCGTTGCCGATCGCCGAACGGCTGCAGACAGAAGTGCTGAGCCTGCCGATCGGCCCTACTCAGAGCGATCGGGAAACCGAGGAAGTGATCCAGATCGTGCGCGAATGTGTGAGCGCTTTGTGATTGAACCTGCAACGACGGCTGCCAATCGCTTTAGTTCGCCCGCGATGCCATGAACCTCGTCAAGACCTCTCTGCTGAGCTTGATGTCGACGTCGGTGAAGATGTTGGCAGGCCTGGTGGTGGGCAAGGCAGTGGCGATCGTGGCGGGCCCGTCAGGGCTGGCCGCCGTCGGGCAGTTCCAGAATTTCGTCCAGATCATGCTTACCGCCGCCAAGGGCGGCCTCGACACCGGGATAACCAAGTACACGGCGGAATTCAGCGAAGATAAGGAGCGGTGCGTCCAGCTGTTCAGCACCGCTGCGCGCCTTTGTGCGACGTCTTGCCTGGTAATCTCGCTAATATTGCTCCTCGCGGCCAACCCGCTATCAGTCTATTTTCTGCACACACCGAATTATGCATACATCGTACGCCTGTTCGGCGTGACGATATGCCTGTTCGTCCTCAACAGCTTTCTCCTCGCTATCATCAACGGTCTGCATCAGATCCGCACCTACATTCTCGTGAACATCGCACAGAGCGTGTTGACCCTGTTGCTCACGGTCAGCCTGATAGCCTGGCTGGGCCTTGATGGCGCGTTGATCGCGCTCGTGACCAATCAATCGCTGGTATTGTTCGTGCTGCTCTGGGCGCTGCGAGGGCATGCCGTGATCCGCTGGGCCAACTTTCGCGGGGGCTTCGATCGCAAAGACGCGATTCGCCTGTTCAAGTACAGCGTCATGACCACCGTGAGCGCGATCGCCTCACCGCTAACCGCGATGCTGGTGCGCGATCAGGTCATCTTCGTGCTCGGCCCGGACGCAGCCGGCCAATGGCAGGCCATGTGGTACATCGCCTCCGTCTACCTGACTGTGGTGACGACCAGCCTCGCTGTCTATTACCTGCCCAAGCTTTCGGCGACGCACGATCCCAAGGCACTCCGCGCCGAGTTGAAGGGGGGCTTCATGATCGTTCTTCCGATCGTGATCACCAGCGCGTTGGTCATGTACATCGCGCGGGAATGGATCGTCCGGATTCTTTTCACAGACGCTTTTTTGCCGATGCTCCGGCTGTTCGGCTGGATGCTCGTCGGCGACGTAATAAAAATGGCGTCCTGGCTGTTGTCTTATCTTATGCTGGCCAAGGCTATGGCGCGGGCGTTCATCATAACCGAGGTGATTTTCTCAGCGACTTTCGTCGGGCTGGCCTATGTGCTGCTACGGCTGTACGGGCTGGAAGGCGTGGCATACGCGTACGCAGCAAACTATATGCTGTATCTTGCATGTATGACCGCGGTCACAAGGCGCTTCTGGTTACCGGCTCGCGATTGATGCTTTTCCCCCATGACCCACCCTTGACGACACGCGTCGCCTCCCCGAGGGCGTCGGGCGTGACGGCGGAGCATGTAACCATGACCCTTATGGCCAACCGCCCTCGGCGCCAGGAGGGCACTTGATGCTATCGATCTTCATCCCTTCTTTCAATCACGCACCGTATGTTACCGAGGCGATTGCGAGCGCGCGTCTGATCGACGTCCCCGGCAAGCACATCTACGTGATTGATGATGCCTCGATCGACAATTCCGAAGAGGTTATCAGTGCTTATTTGGCTGAAGTGAATGCGGAGGACGTAACCTTCATCCGGAAGAGTGAGAATAAGGGTGTGATCGATTCGATGATCACATTCTTAAATCTATGTAAAACTGAATATATTTACGTTGTTTCTTCCGATGATATCGCGATCCCAGACGGGATATGTGAACTGGTTCGCCGATTAGAAGAGAGTCGTACTCTGCAATTTATAATTGGCGGTGGAAAGAACGTTCTATCTGATGGCCGCTTGACCCCAATATATGGACGAAAGCATAATGATCTCTTTAGGCAGTCGAAAGAGAAATTTGCTGAATCTATCTTCCTAATGGATTCCAGTCCGCTCCTATGTCAGTCGTCCGTCTTTCGAGCGTCTGCCCTGCGAGATGTCGAGGCCGTAGTTCCGGATATTGTGGCTGATGATTACGTAATCTTCTCGAAGCTGTTTCTGCGCTATATGAGGAAGGGTATCGATTACGATTTTCTGCCGACGATCGACTGCGTATATTATCGCCATCACGGGAATAACAGCTATCAAAGAATCCTTCGTCAAGTCGCGACAACTTTACAAGTTCTTGAGGTCGTGGCTCCAAAGCATATCCGCGGGCGTGCGATCGCATATAAATTGTCGTTCTTTACTCTAATCTCGCTCAGGCGACGTGACTTTTCCAGCATGCTTGGGATTCTAAGGCTTCTGCGAGCTCGCTCCGTTCCCTCATTCGTGCGCGGGTTGGCCCTGAACGCGTATTGGTGGAGTAAGTATCGGTGACAGAGCTCCAATTCCTCAGTCTCGCTGTCGAAGATTGGCTTGAGTTACTGTTGCTGATGCTTCTCTGCATCGGTGTACTTTGGTTCAGTGTTCGTCGTAAATTGGTCGGAAATATATTTGATCCCTTTGTCTTGTCCTTTGTATTTGCCTTTGGCATAAATTATGGGGTGGTAATTTTCCTTAGGATCGAAGGTTTTCTGAGTTGGTATTTATTTGGAATAGTTGCGCTTTACTGTATATTAATGTTATTAAGCTTCAGGCGCTTTTCTTCAATGCAGGGCGTGCCGGTAGTATATAGATACTTCTCGTATATCGGCGAACGTCGATTAGGGCGTGCCGTATTTTATTCTGCCGTTATGGCATATGTCGCGCTGAGCCTGTTGATTTTCAGTTCTATTGGCTTTGGCGTTCTGGCGGAGACAAACCGATTCGACGTTGCGCGAGGCTATGGTAGTGCGATCCGTATCTTAGATACGCTCAGCCCTTTTATCGTATCATATGCCGCGTTGACCATAGTTGAACGAAAGCAAGACAGGGTCATTAAGTTCGCCCTACTCGGAGGATTTATATTTTATGCCGCTATCCTAAACGGTGCGAAGGCCTCGGTTATCTTTAGCTTTGTGACCGTGCTGATGGCGTTGTCGATAGCATCCTTTAAAGTAAAAATCTCATCATGGCAGGCCGTGGTGGCAGTCGCCGTCGGTTTGGCATTCTCGGTGGTCGCTCTCAATATTAACCTTGAGAAGAATAACGTAAGCGATCAGAGCATCCGGCCTTTGGCAATATCTTCCGACTTGCTGACAGCGCGTTTGGCATTCAGGTTTGTCGCTTTCGGAGACACCAGTTACCTCACACTACCAAATGACGTAATTGACAGCTTGGAGAAAGACTCGATTTTCGCACGTTTTGCGGCTCCTGTTGTCGGCAATGGCAATTTGAGCGGAATGCTTGGCTACGAAGTCGCAGATTACTCGGTGGGGCGTCAGGCGTTGCTTCACTACGCTCCTGGATCGGAGGTCGGTGGTGGCCCTACCAGCCATTTTGACTTGTTCTCGTACGTCTATTTTGGGCCGGTCGGCGGCGCTTTTTTCGTGCTATTGCTCGGCTGCTTGCTCGGTCGGATCAATCGTGCTGTCCACATCGCACGTGCGGAGGCGATCCAGGATAAGAACAAGTTTCTGATTAGCTTGATGGCGACATTATGGTCTCGCGCCGTGCTCGTGATCATCGAGCCCACCGTCGCTTTAGCCTATATCCTGGATATTTTGATAATCTTCACAGCAATGTCCGTCTTTTGGTCCAGCATAATAAGGACGGATAGCGCGAGCGCTTCGTCGCGAATCGAATAAAAACCTTCGCTAAGGACGATCGTTTCGAAGATGAACATCATCGCCATTATCGTGACATATCAGTCGAACTTGCAGGTTCTGCGTGAGATAATTCGGGTTCTTACGAAGCAATGTTACTTGATCATCGCCGACAATTCGCTTGCTCCGGCCGACAGGCAATCTGTCGAAGACTGCCTGATGACCGATGGTGGCGCCTATATTCCGATGCACGGCAATCGTGGTATCGGCGCTGCTCAGAACAAGGCGATCGCGCTCGCTTGGTCAAAGGGAGCAGAGGCAGTGCTCCTTCTCGATGACGACAGCATTCCCCCTCCCGATCTGATCGATCATTTGCGCATATGCGCCCAGAGGCTGGGCGGGCACGCCGTCGTAGGTGCCAACGCGGTCGACAGCCTCGGTCGTGAGATCAGCAATGCACGTCATGTTCCGGGCAACATGCCTGAGTGCCGCGACATGATGAGTTCCGGTGCACTGATCCGGCGTGAGATATTCGAACGTGTTGGTTCTTTCGACGAAAGCCTGTTCGTGGATGGAGTGGATTTCGATTGGGGTTGGCGCGCGCGCCGGGCGGGGATCGCATTGCATCTATGCCGCGCGACCTCCATTCAGCACAGGCTTGGTGAGGGCGATGTCGCGGGTGTGCGCTATCCGTCTCCGGTCCGACACTATTTCCAGTATCGGAACATTCTGCGGCTGATGGGCCGTTCCTACGTGCCGTGGAGATGGCGTTTATCGCAGATGATCAAGCTACCGACAAAATTGCTTCTCATCGCGGCGCTCATGCCCCAGAAGTCTCGGCGCCTGCAGTTCGCGTTTGCCGGAATTTGGGATGCGATGCTCGGCCGCAGCGGCCCGTGGCCGGCGCCGCGGAAGAGCGACACCAAGCGATGAGCGGTACGGAAAACTTGGTAACCGGCTCGTTGTCGCGTGACTTAGGGCGTGCGGACACCGTCACGTCGCACGAGAGAGCAGCGGCAGGCGCGGTAGCGGTGTTGCTTTGCGTGCATGCCGGCGCGGACCCGGGACAGTTCGACGAAGCGCTGGCGAGCATGCGCGGGCAAACCTATCCAGATCTGCGCTTGTATGTCTATTGCGATGGCCCGCTCACTCCTGCGCTCGAAGCAGTGCTTTCGTCGCGGGTGCCCGTCAAGGACGGACAGCATAGCATCCTGCGCGGGGTGAGGTCCGAGGGCCTGCCCAGCGGACTGAACGTGCTGATTACCCATGCGCTTTCCGAGCCCGATATCGCATTCATGGCGCGCATGGATGCCGATGATATTTCGCTGCCCGAGCGCATCGAGACGCAGGTGCGGTTTCTGGAAGATCATCCCGAAGTCTCGATCGTCGGCACATGGTGCGTCGAGTTCAGTCAGCCTGGCGTGCCGACCTTCTACAAGAGGATGCCGGCAAGCCACGCCGAACTGACCGATTTCATGCTCTATCGCAGCCCATTCAATCATCCGAGCGTGATGTTCCGCCGCGCGGTTTTCGAGCAGGGATATCGATATAATCCCACGCTGAAGCTGATGCAGGACTACGACCTCTGGTCGCGTGTGGTGACCGCCGGCTTCGTCATCGCCAACGTTCCCGAGTTCCTGCTCTGGTTTCGCATCGAAAGGAACTTCTTTTCACGCAGGGCAGGCGTCGTCCGCGCCAGCAGGGAAATAAGGATGCGCATTCATTATGCGCGTTTGATGGGTAAACTGCGGCTCGCAAACTATCCCAAATATGCGGGCCTGTTTCTCGTGCGGGTAGCTCCGGTTTGGGCAAAGAAACTCTCGTACAAATACCTGCGGAGAATTTGATGGTGTCGGTCGCGTCGGTTCGAGCCGGCCGTCACTTCCACAAAAGATTGGAGACGATATGCAGTGGTTGCTGGATCGGTTCGCTGCGGAGCCCGCGCGCGCGGCCTTCATTCATCGCGATCGTGAGGTCAGCTATGGCGCGGTGATCGATCGGATCGCTGGGTATGGAACGCGCCTGGCGGAACACGGGATTGAGCCTGGCGACCGCGTGGCAGTCCTGGGTGACTATTCGCCCGAGATGTTCTGCATGATCCTCGCGCTCGCGCTGAACGGAAATATCGTCATCCCCTTGTCGCGCGACGCGGTGGTGGAGAAGGACAATGCTCTGGGCATCTCCGGTTGCGATTGGCTGATCGAGTTCGACGAGGCCGGGCTCGACGCCAGCGTAGAGCGCCACGCGATAGTGGCCGAGAATGCACTGCTAGATGGATTGCGCGAAAGCGGCCGGCCTGGATTGCTGTTGTTCTCGTCGGGATCGACCGGGAAGCCCAAGGCGATCCTCCATGATTTCGAGCGGGTTGCGGACAAGTTCTGCAAGCAGCGGATTGCAGTGATTGCGATCCCGTTCCTCATGATCGACCATTTCGGCGGGATCAACACCATCCTGGCGATCGTATCGAGCTTGGGCACTGTGGTCACCGTGGCGAACCGGTCCATCGACAATATCTGCCAGGCTATCGAGAAACATCGCGTCGAGCTTCTGCCGACCACGCCGTCGTTCCTCACCATGCTGATGGCGTCCAATCTGCATCGCTCGTACGACCTGTCGTCGTTGAAGCGGATCACCTACGGCACCGAGGTCATGCCGCAGAGCACGCTGGACCGCGTGCGCGCCGAGTTTCCGGGTGTGACGCTCCAGCAGACCTATGGCCTGTCCGAGGTGGGCGTGATGCGGTCCCAATCCCGCGACGATGGCTCCTTGTGGGTTCGCGTGGGCGGAGAAGGCTTCAAGACCAAGGTCGTAGACGACGTCCTGTGGGTCAAATCCGACTATGCGATGCTGGGGTATCTCAACGCGCCGTCGGAGTTCGATGAGGATGGCTGGTTTAACACCCAGGATCGCGTCGAGGTGGAGGGCGAATATTTCCGCATTCTGGGCCGTGTGACCGACCTTATCAACGTGGGCGGACAGAAGGTCTATCCTGCGGAGGTTGAGGACGTCATCCTTACCCTCGACAATATCTCCGACGTCGCGGTGTTTGGCGAGCCGCACCCGCTGCTGGGCAATGTGGTGGTCGCCAAGGTGCTGACCGGCGAACCGGAAAGCGCTGCCGATCTCAAGCGCCGCATCCGCAGCGCCTGCAGTGCGATATTGGCCAATTACAAGGTTCCAGCCAAGGTCGTCCTTGCCGATGGACCGCTCTACACGGCGCGACAGAAGAAGCGACGGGCTTAAGGCTCAACCCCGGGTTTCTTGGAGCTCACCTACCGCCGGCGACCGCGGCGCCAGGTGGCGTATGGATCTGCGCTTGACGGTTCAGCCAGGCACGACTTCGAAGATCTCATCGCGCTGGACCTCGCGGAACAACCCGCACGTCGGCCGGGTATCAGGCCTCGTGGAGCTGCTCTTCGACAACGACCTTGATCAGCGGCCAAGAGGTAATGTTCGCAGCCTCGTCATCGGGAATCGAGATGCTGAACGCATCTTCAATCGCCAGCACCAAAGTCATATGGCGAAGCGAGTCCCACTGCTCGACCGTGTCCATGCTGAAGTCGGCACCGATCGTCGCAACGTCCACGTCGAGCACATCGGCGACGACCTGCTTCAGCTTATCCTCGTCAAGCATCCGAAACCTTTACCCAGGAAGAAGAGGGCGGCGTGAAGCCGGTGAGAGCACGCCTGTAACGCCTCGTCCCGGCATTGTCATCCAGCAACTCCAGACCCAGCCGATCGTAGAAATCGCGAACCTGAGCGTTCTTGGCGGAAGCGATGAAGTCGGCCTCGATCCGGACCGCCCCGCCGGCGCGGGCGCGCTCGATCACCGCGGTCCATAGCGAGAATTCGATGCCCTGTCCCAGTACGCGGCAGCTCATGAGGAAGTTCTCGACCCGTGCGACTTCGTCTTCGTAGCGCAGCACCAGGACACCGGTCAGACCGGAATCGCCGAACCGGTTGCGCACGGTGATCGAGAAGACCTGCGCGTCGGGTGCGGCCATCAGCTGTTCGATCTCGAGCTGTGTATAGCGGCGGGTGGCCAAGTTGAACTGGTTCGACTTCTGCGACAGCTCGGCGATTCGCGCCGCCTCCGTCGGGCGGTCGAGGTGAAGCGCGGCTTCGAGCTCCAGTGACGCAAGATAGTCTTCGTGCGTGGCAAAGGCGGACTGGGCCTCGGCCGCCGCTGCGCGCAGCCGATACTGTTCGGTCTTGGATCCGCCGCTTTCCGATATGCCCGCGCCTAGGAAGAGGCGTGCGATCTCGTCGATCACGGCGGGGTAGTCGGACAGGGTCTGGGGCACCTGCACCATCGTCACCTGCGGCAGGCGCGTACGGACCGCCTCCGCCTCGACGGAGGAGTCGTCTAGGAAGATGAAGCTGTCCAGGCCGATGTTGAGCTCTGCCGCCAGCTCGCGGAGATTCGTCACCTTATCGGTCCAGTTGACGCGTCTAGCCGCGATCTGCGTGTTCTTCAGGACCATGTGGGGATGATGGGTGAACATCTCCTCGACATCGGCCGGGTTGTTCTTGGTGCACAGGCACAGCAGCAGTCCCTGCCTTTCCAGCCCGGCGATCGCCTGCTGCGTCCGCCAGAACACGTTGCCAGGATAGTCGTGAGGATCCAGCTTGACGCCGGCCACGAGATCCTCGCCCACGACGCCGCCCCAAAGGGTATTGTCGCAATCGAGCGCCAGAGCCTTGATGAATCGGGTGCCGAACCCGCGCGTACCCGCCGCCAGCCTGGTGGCGAGATCAGACAGGAGCGCCGCGGAATAGGGAGCCTTGGAACGCAGGTAGAAGCGTCGATCGAACGCCACGCGATGGCCGATCGCCGCCACCGATGCGGCGATGTCGATCAGCTGCACGTTGGCATGGCGCGCGGCTTCCTCGCGCAACATGGCGTTGAACCGCTGGATCCATGCCGTAACCGCATCTTCACTGTCGGGCACGGCTGAAACGCCGAGGCGATGATAGAGGCCAAGCTGAACCGATCTGAAGCTCCGGCCGCGCTCCAACGCCAGGCTGTAACGCGCGCGCAGTTCCGCTTCCTTGGCGGTGAGCGCCTGCGAGGGGAGCGTTGCCACCTGCGCTTCGAACGCCGGCAGGACATTGTCGAAAATGGGGACCAAGATAACGCGCTCTACCCCCTCGCGCGCGAACCGCTCGAAATCACCGATCGGATCGTCATAATTGCCCATGACGATGCGCGCCCGCACGCCCACCAACGCCGCCTCGCGGCGGAGGTACAGGCCGAGCATATCGATCGTGGCGTTCGACGATAGCCCGATGGCGACCTCAGGCGCATCCGCCAACGCGCGCTCGGCCGCGGTCACGGCCTTTATCAGCTGTGCGATCGGGGTATCTGCATTGGCCAGCACGCAACGCACCTCAGGCGGCATCGTCATTGCATTGCCAGCCCACCATTAACCCGCAACGTGTGACCCGTGACGAAGCCGGCATCATCCGACACCAGATGCGCCACCGCGGCGGCGACGTCCGAGGGTGTTGCGAGGCGGCGGAGCGGAGTCTGGCGGGCGACCATCAGTTGCACCTTCTCCGGCACGTCCCCGATAAGCGAGGTCTCGGTCATGCCCGGAGACACGTTGTTCACCGTCACACCCTGCGGCCCGAGTTCTGCCGCAAGATAGCGCGACAGCATCGCAACCGCCGACTTGCCGACCGCATAGCTCGTCCAGCCCGACGATGGCGGACCGTCGATCACCTGTGAGCTGATGTTGACGATCCGCCCCCATCGGCGCGCCGCCATGTCGGGCACGCACTGCTGGATCATGAAGAACGCGCCCTTGAGCTGTACATCGAGATGCGTCTGGAAATCGGACCAATCCAGCTTGGCGAAGGGTTTGGGGTTGATCCTCGGCGAGGCGTTGTTGACGAGGATATCAACGCCCCCGAACGCTCTAACCGCCGCCTCGTAAAGCTGCGCGGCACCCTCCGCGGTCGCGATATCCGCCTCGACCGCGATCGCGCGATGTGCATCCGCATTGAGGCTCGCGGCCAAGGCTTCCGCCTTACCGCGATCACGGCGGTAGTTAATGACGACGCGGTTGCCCGCCTCGGCGAGACGGCGACAGATCGCCGAGCCGATGCCCCCGGTGGCGCCCGTCACGATTGCCACGTGGACACGATCGGCGGACGCCGGTTCTTCCGTTCGGACCTTGCCGGCGAGGACCTTGACCTTGCCCCGGCCGGTGAGCACCGCCTGTCCATGCTGGTTCATGATCCTGGTGTCGAGATCGAGCAATCGTTCGCGCTCGTGCTTGGCGGTCACAGTGCAGCTGACCGTCAGCACGTCGCCGAGCCGGACGGGGAGCAGGAAATCCAGGCTCTGCGACACCCACAGCGCGCCGTGTCCCGGTAGCTGGGTGCCGATCACCGTCGAGATGAAGCTCGCACCCAGCATGCCGTGGACGACGATGTCCTTAAACGAGGTCTCTTCGGCGAAGGCACGGTCAATGTGGAGAGGATTGTCGTCGCCCGTCATTTCGACGAAGCGGCGCACATCCGCCTCGTTGATTGTGCGAGTCAGCGAGCGCGTCTCGCCCACCTCGATCCGATCGAAGTCGGCGAACATCAGGCAGTCTCCGCCGACGGCATATGCCATGTCCATACGCTCGCGCCGAAGTTGAAACCCGCACCGACGGCGGCAAACAGCACGGTCTGGCCGTTCCGCAGCAGGTTCCTCTCCACCGCCTCACTCAGTGCGATCGCGAGCGAGGCCGCACCGGTGTTGCCGATCTCGCGAACGTTGGTGAAGGTCTTAGACATGTCGAGACGCATCTTTCTCACTATATATTCGATGAGATTGTAGTTCGCCTGATGGAAGATCATGAAGTCAATATCGGCCAGCGCCACGCAACTCTTCTCGCATGCCTTCCTGATGACCTTCGGCATGTGGGTGATCGCCTGCTTCCAGGTCGCGATCCCGTTCATCTCCATGTGATCGACGGCGGGATCGTAGGCACGCCCGATCATGCCATGGCTCGAACCTCCGCCTCGCATCCTCACCGCTTCGAAATTGGAAGCGTCGGTGTGGAAGGCGCTCGCCTTGATGCCGTATTCGGGCGCGGTGCGTGAGAGCACCGCGGCACCGGCACCGTCGCTGAGATAGATGGCGGTGTTGACGTCCTTCCGGTCGATATAGCGGCTGCACAGCTCGACGCCGATCACCAGCGCGTTGCGGACGGTTGGGTCTACGCGCATCCGGTCCGATGCCGCGGTCAGACCGGTCACGAAACCGGTGCAATTCGCCTGCAGGTCGAAGATCTGGGCATTCACAGCGCCGATCTCAAGCTGCACCTTCGCCGAGACGGGGGGAAAGATATAGTCACCGGAAAAGGTGCAGACGATGATCAGGTCGATCTCGTTCGCCGGCACCCCTGCCATTGTCACCGCCCGCCGGGCGGCGGCAACGGCATAGGCCGAGGCGCTGTCCTCCGGCGCCGCGATATAGCGGCGCTGGATGCCGGTCTTCTCGACTATCCACTCCGGCGTGACGTCGAGGTTGCGGCATAGCGCTTCGTTGTCCTCCGACGTCTCGGGCAGGTGGTGGCCGACGCCCGAAATGCAGATACCGTTGTCAAACATGGGTAGAAAAGCTCGCTGGTTCGGATCCCTGGGCAAGGAAGGCACGCAGGGGCGCATTGTCGCACTTGACGACTGCGCCCGGCGCGCTCGGCCCATGGCCGGGATGAATGATGAGGTTGTCGAGGTCGCTCCACAGCGCCTGGATGCTCGCGCGCAACTGATCGGCACGCTCGCCGGGCAACTTCGACAGGCCCACTCCTCGCACGTAGAGCGTATCGCCGGTGAACAGGTTCGATCCCCACTCTATGACGCAACTCCCCGGCGTGTGTCCGGGGGTGGAGCGGTAGCGCAGGTGCGTGCCGCCGAACGCGAATTCGGCGCCGTCGTCGACCAGCGTCAGCTCTGGCAGGACGATGCGCGCGGCCATCTTCATCGCCATCAGCAGGAAGTTGTTGGTGCGTGCCGTCCTGAGATCAGCGGCGTGGAGATGAACGCGGGCGCCGTACCGGTCCTGGAAGTAGTTTGCTGACCCGAGATGATCGAAATGGCCGTGCGTACAGAAGACATGTGCCGGACGCAGATCGAGCAACTGGAGGGCGGCATCAATCGGCAGCGGGTCGAGCCCGGCATCGATCAGGATCGCGCCGCCCGGTACGTCCGCGCGGCCGATATAGCTGTTGGCCGGAAAATCCCCCGCGGTCACCGACCAGACGCCGTCCGCCACCTCGCGCATGTCAGTTGATCCCGCCGAGCCAGATCGTCTGCGCAGTGATGTAGCCGCTGCGATCCGACACCAGGAAATCGAGCACGTTGAGGATGTCGTCAGCCTCGGCGAAGCGCGGAACCGGCAGTCGCTGGATGATCGCCTCTACCTTGTCGCGCGGCAGCTGGGCCAGCATCTCGCTGTCGATGGCGGTGACCGCCAGCGTGTTGCACGTGACCCCGAGCGGTCCGAGCTCCTTGGCGAGCACATTTGCCAGAGTCGCGACACCTGCCTTGGTCGCCGCGTAGATAGAGTCTCCGATCGGCTCCAAGCTGGCGGCCATCGACCCGATGTTGACGATCCGACCCCACTTCGTCCGACGCATCATTTTGGCGGCCTCGCGGCTCACCATGAACGGACCGAGCAGGTTGACGTTGAGCATCTCCTGCGCCGCGGCCGGCGGCATGATCATGGCATATTGCGAGGTCAGAACGGCCGCATTGTTGACCACGATCTGGACCGGGCCCACATCCTTCGCGATGCTGCCGAACGCACGCTGCACGGCTGCCGGATCAGCAACATCGACTCGATAATGCCGATAGGCGGCGTGCTCGATCGTCCCCTCGCCGCGCGCGAAGCCCACCACCGTCGCCCCGCGTTCAAGCAGATGCTCGGCCACCAGCCGCCCGATGCCACGGCGGCTGCCCGTGACTAGGGCGATCTTGCCAGCCAACGAGGTCATCGTTTCCAGAACCGTCAGCCGGCCAGAGTGACGATATAGGCTGCGAGTGTTTCGGGGTCGGTGAAGGGCGAGACCGGCTGATTGATCGCACGGTCATCGGTCAGGCTGACCGGGACGCCCAGCAGGTCAGACGCCTCCGCCTCGACATCGACGATCACCGATACCAGCGACAACGAATCGATCACCGCGTCGGCGCCGAACAGCCGCGTGTGCGGACTGACCTCGACTGGGTCGTCGAGTTCTTCGTTTAGTCTTTGCAACGCATCGAGCACAATGCGCAGGGCCTCATCCTTGTTCATACGGTCTCCTGTCCCGGCGCGGCACGAGCGATGCCGATCAGCGCCTCCATGCGCGGCAGTGTCTCCGCGCGATATTCTTCCTCCAGCAACGCGAACATCAGCGCGTCTTGGAAACGGCCGTCGATGAAATAGTGGCGCCGCATCCGTCCCTCTTCCCGCATGCCGAGATAACGCTGCCACTTGGCCATTCGGCCGTTGTCCGCTGCAACGGTGCCGTAAACACGAACCAGGCCGAGGGTGTCAAACGCCAATTGGTACAGCAGCTTCATCGCTTCCACGGCCGCCGGGATGCCGCGCACGGCCTCCTCGTCGCCGATCAGGAAACGCCCCGGTTCGGCGTGGCGATTCACTCGGTCGATCCCGACCAGGGACAGCATGCCGACGGGCCGGCCATCCTTGCGCTGGATGATGAAGTTCAACTCGCTGGCGGGACGCGAGCGGATCCACGCTTCCTGCTGCGCGACCGTGCCCGCTCCCTGGTTGAGCAGCCGCGCCCGCGCGCCGCTGCGCCAGCCATGGGTCAGCGGCGCATCTTCGGGTAGAAGCGGTCGCAGATCGACAAAGCGGCCCTCCAGGTGCGTCTCCTGCACGGTCAATATACCACGAACGCCGCTGCCAGCGGAACCGGCACGCCGGGGCGTGACGGCGCATAGGCCTGCCCGACGAAAAATTGCTCGACGACGAACCCCGCTTCCACAATCTGCGCCTCGACCTCGCCGGAATGGCGGTAGAGGTAGATGTGATCGGTATGCGCGGCGTTTAGCGCGGCGGTAACGAACGCTTTGCCACCGGGTTTCAGTACCCGACGCAGCGCCCGCAGGAAGCTGACCGGGTCTTCAAGATGCTCCAGCACCTCGACGCAGATCAACGCGTCGGCTGAGGCGTCGGGAGTGTCGGTCGTGACGTCCTCTAGATCGACGGAGTAGCGGTCGGCAAACCCGAAAGCATCCATCTGACGCTGGGCGAAGTGCTGGGAAGACGGACTGATATCGACACCACGCCCGCTAGACGAAGCGAGCCGTTGAAGCGCGATGCGCGAATAAAGGCCGGTGCCTACGCCGACCTCTACAAATTGATCGATCCCCGCGACCTGCATAGAATCAACAAACGCGGTCTCAAAGAACTGGATCTGCCGATAATGATGCGGCCATAGATAGTGCGACAGGAACAAGCCGGGCAGATATTCGGCCTGCATATAGGCCTCGTTGTGATAAACCTCGCTCGCGGCCTCGGCATATGTCTTGGCTTTGTAGTGCCCCGTCATCTCGAAGCGAGCTTGCAAACGAAGCGACGTCATCGCAAAGGCGGCGTATCCCTTGATCGCAGCTGCGCGACTGTCGGCGTCTGGGAACATGTGGAGGAGTGCTTCCTGGAACCTTTCCGCCCAAGCTTCGCCAAACATTGCAAACGCACGGTCGACGATGTCGGCGGAAAAGCGATGCTGTGTCCTGAATAGCTCGCATATCTCTTCGAAAAGAGGGCGCGACCGGACATCTCGGGAGGACATGCGGAATCAACCTAGTTCGATGAAAAGAGGGCACAGCGGCCGGGTGCTCGATGGACGGGCCGTTAGCGTAGGAGCGACCCACGTGTAAAGACGAAGCATCGCCGGCCGCCCCGGCGGAAAGCCCGGGTTCGCGCCTGAATCGCCGACTCACCCGCCCGATTACCGGCCGCCGGCCATATCCCGTTGCAGCCGCCGGGCCGACCCCGTACGGCGAGCGCGCAGGAGACTAGAGAATGTGTGGAATAGCCGGTTTCGTCGCGAGCGGCTCACTCGACGCGAGTGCGGAAGCGAGCCTGGCGGCCATGACCCAGGCGATCGGGCACCGCGGACCCGACGATGCGGGCGCGTGGCTGGATCGCGAGCGTGGGGTTGCGCTCGGCCACCGGCGGTTAGCCATCATCGATCTGTCACCGGCCGGTCACCAACCGATGAAGTCGGCGTCGGGTCGATACGTCATCGTCTACAATGGCGAGATCTATAATCACACCGCGCTGCGGGCGCAGCTCGAGCGCGAAGGCCATGCGCCGGATTGGATCGGGCGATCCGATACCGAAGTGCTCCTCGCCTGCATCGAGGCGTGGGGATTGCGCGGCGCGCTCGCGGAAGCCAATGGCATGTTCGCCTTCGCGCTGTGGGATTTGCGTGAACGCGAGCTGATTCTTGCGCGCGATCGCGCCGGGGAGAAGCCGCTCTATTATGGCCGGCAAGGCAACGCGATTCTGTTTGCGTCCGAGCTCAAGGCGATCACGGCGCATCCTGCGTTCGAAGCCGTTGTCGATCGCGCCGCGGCCGCGCAATTTATGCAGCTGGGTTATGTGCCCGCTCCTCTTAGCATCTGGAAGGGGATCAACAAGCTGCCGCCGGCGCATCTCCTCGTAATTCGCCCGGGTGACAAGACGCTCGCCGCGCCGGAATGCTATTGGGATTTCGCGCGCATTGCGGCTGCGGGTGCAATGGATCCGACCGAGGACACACCAGACCTGGTCGATGAACTCGACGCGCTCTTGCGCGACGCAGTTCGATTACGGATGGAGGCCGATGTTCCACTCGGCGTTTTTCTCTCGGGTGGTATCGATTCGTCGGTCATCACTGCGCTGATGCAGGCCCAGGCCAGCCGACCAGTCAAGACCTTCTCGATCGGCTTCGAAGAACGCAGCTTCGATGAATCGGGCTTTGCGTCGGGTGTCGCCAAGCATCTGGGAACTGATCACCATGCGCTGCGCGTCACTCCGGCTGAGGTTCAGGCCGTGTTGCCGGAGCTCCCGCGGATCTGGGACGAGCCCTTTGCCGACTCGTCGCAGGTCCCGACCTATCTGGTGAATGCGCGCGCCCGCAAGGAAGTGACCGTCGCGCTGTCCGGCGACGGCGGCGACGAGCTATTCGCCGGTTACAACCGGCACGTTATCGGCGCCCAGATATGGAACAAGTCAGAGAGGCTCCCTGGCGTTGTCCGACGCGGCGTTGGCGCGGCGCTGGCGGCGCCCGTTGCTGGGCGTTTCGCGCACGGCCTGTCCCGCCTGACCGGTCTCGGTTCCGGCGTCGTCAATCTTACCGAGAGGCTGAGTAAGGTCGGCGCGGTGATGGGGGCCGACGACCCCGCTGACGTCTACGCGCGGCTCGTCTCGAAATGGCCGCACGGCGGCAATCCTATAATTGGCGGACAAAATGAACGCGCCGAAATCGCCAGCGGCTCCTTTTCGGATTTTCGCAACGCCATGTTGTTCATGGACACCATGACCTATCTTCCCGACGACATTCTCGTGAAGGTCGATCGTGCGGGCATGGCCGTAAGCCTCGAAGGGCGGATTCCCTTCCTCGATCACCGAGTGATCGAACTTTCCTGGCGTATCCCGCTCAGCGCCAAGATCAAGGCGGGGCGCGGCAAGCACATTCTGCGCGAAGTGTTGTATCGCTATGTGCCGCAGACGCTTGTCGATCGGCCCAAGGCCGGCTTTGCGATTCCAATCGGCGACTGGCTGGTTGGTCCGCTGCGTCCCTGGGTGGAGGATCTGCTGGCTCCCTCGAAGATAAAAGCGCAGGGCTTCCTCGACCCTTTAGTCGTCGCTGCCACCTGGAGCCGTTTCCGGCGAGGGGAAAGCGCATTGTTGCCGAAACTCTGGTGCCTCCTCATGTTCCAGGCGTGGCTCAGCAGCAGCGGACAGCATCCGCTTCGACCATAGGGCAGGAGCTAAGCAAAGGCGGAACCCGGACCGTGGCGCGGTGTCGGGGAAGCAGCCGGCGCATGGACTGCGCCGATGCTGGTCGAAAGTTGAATGATCTAAGGCATAGGCCTAATGCATAGGCGCCGGGTCAGCGCGCACCATGTCCGCTGATGACGGTCCACATGGTTCGCACCACGATTAGCAGGTCGATCCACGGAGAATAGCGCTTGATGTAGTAGAAATCGTAGTGGAGCTTGTTGCGGACCTCATCGACTTCGGCGACGTGGCCCTGGCACACTTGTGCCCAGCCCGCGATCCCAGGACGAACCACGTGACGGTATCGGTAGAAGGGTATCTTGTCTTCATACCAGCGGGACAACGCTAGCGCTTCGGGGCGAGGGCCAATCCAGCTCATTTCGCCACGCAGGATGTTGAGCACCTGCGGCAGTTCGTCGATGCGCGTCTTCCGGAGAAAGCGACCGATCGAGGTGATGCGGTCGTCGCTGTCCCGGGTTATCGCGGAAACGCGCTCTTCGCCGGGGGCAATCTCGGCGACCCTCATCGTGCGAAACTTGTACATCGTGAACGGACGGCCCTCATATCCCATGCGAACTTGCCGGAACAGCGCCGGACCGGGCGAATTCAAACGCACTAATAGGCCAACCCCGACCAGGACAGGCAGCGCCACGATTCCGACGAACAGCGCGATGATCCAGTCCATCATGATCTTGACGATCATGTAATCGTATCGCGGAGCGAGCGAGCCGAAACTGTTTTCTGACAAATGCTCCAACTCGACGCGCCCGGTCAGCGATTCAGCGAGATGTTTGATGTGGTAGACGGGTACCCGCGCCAAGGCGTAGTCGGCCAGTCGCCGGTCCCACTCGCTCGGAAGATCGATGCGCAAATCCACGGCAATCGCGTCCAAATCGTTGATCGGCTCGTCAGGCGAATGCAACAAGCGCATGGAAGTGTTCGGAAGATCCTCGATCGACGACATGTCCCCTAACGCTACCAAGCCAATGCGTAGCAAACGACGGCGTTGCGCGATCGCGGCCATGACGAAAAACCATAGGAAAGATATCGCGAAGCCGGAGAACAGAGTAACACGATTGTACGATATGCGACCAAATATAAAGACCATTATCAGTATTGTAAATGATACGCCAAACGATGGTAAAGTAGATGAAAGTGCTTCTGATCCGGGATATATGGCGATATTGCGCATCAGCCACGCCCCTAGCGCAATCGCGAAAAGCAATCCTACGAATGTGATGTTGATCACGTCCGAGTCTTGAGTCGACGATAGGCTATTGTAGCGGACAATGTAGGGAAGCACCGCGGCGAGAAGGATGCCTATAGGCAGCTGAAATCGCAGGCGCGTCCAAAAAATCGGCCGTAACTGTCTTACACCGCTCACTGAAATTGCCCTTGCCCAACCCGCAGGTCGGAAATGACTGATGTGCGCCGAAAAAGCGCGCCTTCGGAAGGCGCCGCTCTTAGTTGCGATCGGCCTCGCATGCAACGTCAGACGGGAAAGCGTCAGCGTGTCCGCTTGAATTTGCGCGAACAATCGGCGCGTGGGGTATCTCGTTTTCGAGCGCGGCCCACAAGCGCTAACGGGGCCATCTGCGGCTGAGCGGTCTTGACGGACAGGTGAGGCGACCGCAGCTCGGGTTTTGCGGCGGATCGAGCAGGGTTTCGCTCCCACTGGCGACCGGCTAAAGGGCGGGCGATGTCCTTCTATTTCGGCAACAGACGATTCGCCCCGAGCCCGGCTTTTGTGGCTATGGTGCTCTTTCTGATCTGCTTGTGGGTTGCAGGTGGCGCTTCGCGCAGCGACGCCTGGGGGCAGGTTTTTGTTCGCGCTTTCTCGTGGCTTTTTCTAGGTGCGCTCGTGCTGTTTGGCTCGATGCCACAGGCTTGGCGTGGGCGGCCGGTATTCTTTCTTCTTCTGGCTGCGGTGATACTGGCCGTAGTGCAGCTAGTTCCGCTTCCCCCCGCGATATGGGGCCAATTGCCAGGACGAGAGGTTTTCGGACCGGCCGCGGACGCAGCACAAGCGACATCCTGGCGGCCAATCGCGATTGTTCCCTCATCCGCGTTGAATGCCGTCTACGCGCTGGTCGTTCCGGTCGTGGCATATTTGTTGATGGCAGGTTCTCGCCGATCGGAGGACGGCGGATTGGTGATGCTTCTGATGGGCATGGTGTTCGCGACTATGATGCTCGGATTAATGCAGATGGCGGGATTCTCGTTCAGCAACCCCTTCGTCAACGGCAACGGGCTCGCGGCGGGCACCTTTGCCAATCGAAACCACTTCGCACTGTTCCTGGCATTCGGCTGTCTGCTCGCTCCTGTCTGGGCCTTCGACGGCAGGTCGCGTATAAATTGGCGAGCCTTTGCCGCCCTTGCGACGATTCCGCTGTTCCTGCTCACGATACTGGCAAGCGGGTCGCGAGCAGGCTTGGTTGTCGGTGTGATCGCGCTCTTCGGCGGGCTCGCGGTGGTCTGGGGAAGCGCCCGGACAGCTGTACGCGGATATTCGCGATGGGCCGCGCCTATACTAGTCGCCTGCTTTCTGCTCCTGATCGCGTTGCTGGTGCTCCTTAGTGTAGGAGAGAATCGCGCCTCGTCGATCAGCCGAGTGCTGGCGCTCGATGTCGAAGGGGATATGCGCAAGCGCGCATTGCCGACCGTGCTAACCATGATTCGGGAATATTTCCCTCTTGGCTCCGGATTTGGCGGGTTTGACACGCTCTTTCAGATGCATGAGCCCGATGCCCTGCTGAAGCCAACCTATTTCAACCGCGTTCACGACGACCTTCTTGAGGTGGTGCTCGACGGGGGCTTGGCCGCTGGGCTTCTGCTAGGCGCAGGTATGATCTGGTGGCTTTGGGCAAGCGTCCGAGCATGGCGATCGAAATCGGGCGATATGCTTCCCAAGCTGGGCTCGCTCATGGTGTTGTTGATCGTGGTGGCGAGCGCGTTCGATTATCCTGCGCGGACACCGGTCATAATGGCACTGCTCGTGGTCGCCGCTGTTTGGCTGAGTGGGCCGTTTGCGAGCCGGCAAGGCGCGCCTTTACGGCGTTCTAACTAGCATCTATAGCCCCGCTTCAGCCCCGCTTCTCCTCAAAAATTCGAGAGCCGTTCCGCTCAATGCTTAGAATTTATGGCATCCTTCTGATAGTTATGATGGCATCGGCCTGTGTGCATCGTGAGGTGTTGGTGCCGAGTGATCGGTTGAGTGTGGTGGAGACGAACGGTGTGATGCCGGCGCCGAGCCGGGAGGATTTGACGGCAGGGGATCGTCCGGCGTTGATTGGACCGTTGGATACGATTGTGGTGGATGTGTTCAACGTGCCGGATTTGAGCCGCGAGTTGCAGGTGGATGCGAGTGGCCGGATAGCGATGCCGTTGGTGGGGACGTTGGACGCGCGGGGCAAGACGGCGAGCGAGCTTGGGGAGGCGGTGGAAGCTGCGTTGCGGGGTCGTTACGTTCGTAATCCTGAGGTGACGGTCAACATCAAGAGTTCGGTCAGCCAGGTGGTGACGGTGGACGGTCAGGTGGTGGAGCCGGGTCTGTATCCGGTGACGAACCAGATGACGTTGATGCGTGCGATAGCGTCGGCCAAGGGGTTGTCGGAGTTTGCGCGGCAGGAGGATGTGGTGATCCTGCGGACGGTTTCGGGCCGCAAGATGGCAGGTTTGTACAACATCGCGGCGATTCGGCGGGGGGCGTATGACGATCCGCCGATTTATGCCAACGATATGATAGTGGTGGGCGATTCGCCGGAGCGCCGCTTGTTCCGTGACGTGGTTTCGCTGGCGCCATTGCTGGCGGCGCCGCTGATCGCAGTCCTTCAATAAGGCTCGAGAGCCCAGATGAATTTGATAATCCCCCCGCGGCGCGTTGATGCGCCCAGTGCGGGACCATTTGGTCCGCGCCCGGAAGAGGCCGCGCGTATGCCGGCGGTTCGTCAGTATCTGCGGATCGCGGTGCGTTGGCGCTATGTGATCCTGAGTGCGGTGGCGTCGTGCTTCCTGCTGGGGCTGGTCGTCACGCTGCTGATGACGCCGCAATATACGGCGATGGCGACGGTGGAGATCGCGCGCGAATCGAGCAAGGTGACCGGAATCGAAGGGGTGGAGCGCGAGGCGACCGCGTTCGATCAGGAGTTCTACCAGACGCAATATGGCCTGCTGCGATCGCGGGCGCTGGCCGAGCGTGTTGCCAACAAGCTGCGGCTGGTCGACGATCCGAAATTCTTCGAGCGCTTCAAATATACGCGCGAGAGCATGGCATTCCGCCTGGTCAACGGGCGCTATCCGGCGGCGGGACGGGATGAGCGGCAGCGCATTGCCGGCGAGATATTGCTGAAGAATCTGTCGGTCGATCCGATGCGGTTCTCGCGGCTGGTGAGCATCGGGTTCAACAGCCCGGATGCGACGCTGTCGGCGCAGGTGGCCAATGCCTGGGCGGAGAACTTCATCCAGACCAATCTGGAGCGCAAGGTGCAGGCGACCGCTTATGGGCGTAACCTGCTTGAGCGCCAGTTGGTGCTGCAGAAGCAGAAGCTTGACGAGTCCCAGCGCCAGTTGGTGAGCTATGCCTCGCAGGAGCAGATCATCAACTTGCCGGCGCAGTCGGGCGGTGCCGGGACGACGGCGGAGCGCTCGATCGTGGCGGACGATCTCGCTACGCTCAATGCGGCGCTGGCGCAGGCGACCACCGAGCGCATTCAAGCCGAGGCCCAGTATCGCCAGGCAGGGCGAGCGGGGGAATCGACCGAGGCGCTTCGCAATATCGCGATCAACAATCTGCGCCAGAAGCGGGCCGAACTCGCGGCGGATTATCAGCGGCTAATGGTGCAGTTCGAACCCGAATATCCTGCGGCCAAGGTGCTCAAGTCGCAAATCGACCAGCTCGACCGGTCGATCACGCGCGAGGAAGGTCGTGTGACGGGTTCGCAATTGGCTGAATATCGCGAGGCGCAGGAGCGCGAGAAGGCGCTGCAGGCCAAGGTCGATCAGTTGAAGGTAAGCTTTCTCGACACGCGCCGGCGCAGCATTCAGTACAATATCTTCCAGCAGGAAGTGGATACTAACCGTGCGCTCTATGACGGGCTGCTGCAGCGCTTCAAGGAAATCGGTGTCGCAGGCGGGGTGGGCATCAATAACATCTCGGTGGTCGATGCCGCGGACGTGCCGCAAAAGCCCTCGAGCCCGAGGCTGCTGATCAACCTGGCGGTGGCGCTGTTCGCGGGGCTCGGGCTGGGCGCGCTTCTGGCGTTCGCGCTCGAGCAGATGGACGAAGCGTTCGCCGATCCGGGTGAGGTGGAACGACGTCTCGGGCTTCCGCTACTGGGCTCAGTGCCCAAGGTGGGGAGCGACAAGACGCCGCGGGGCGAATTGCTGGATCGCAAGTCCGAGCTGGTGGATGCTTATCTGGCGGTGCAGACCAACCTCGCTTTCACCACCGAACATGGCGTGCCGCGCTCGCTGGCGGTGACGTCGACACGGCCTGCGGAAGGCAAGTCGACGACGGCGCTGGCGCTGGCGACGACGCTGACGCGGGCAAACCGCAAGGTGATCCTGATCGACGGCGACATGCGCTCGCCCTCGGTGCACCATCTGGGCGGCGTGAGCCATGATCGCGGGTTGAGCAATTTCCTCACCGGCGACAACGAGATCGCGTCGCTGACCTTCGAAATGAAGGACTTCGGGTTCACGGCAATGTCGGCAGGGCCGATCCCGCCCAACGCCGCCGAGCTGCTCACGGGCAACCGCCTGTCGCTGCTGATCGAGCGGCTGCTCGAAACCTATGACCATGTCGTGATCGACTCACCGCCTGTGATGGGCCTCGCCGATGCGCCGCTGATCGCAAGCCGGGTCGAAGGCGTCGTCTACGCCGTCGAATCCCACGGCATCCGCTCAAGCATGGTCAAGACCGCGCTCGCCCGCCTCGCCAGCGCCAATGCGCGCATCTTCGGCGGCGTCCTCACCAAGTTCGAAGCACGCCGCGCCCATTATGGCTACGGCTACGAATATGGCTATGGCTATGGCCGAAACGACAAAACCAACACCTAATCACACAACCACGCGGTTGAGTATGTGGGTGCATCGTTCGCCCATCGAATGGGGCGTGCGAATCGTGCTTGTCGCGATCGTTGCGGTGCTGGGCTATTATTGCGTGACCTTCTCGCTTGCCCAGGTACTGGCAAAGGCGAACCCGGCGCTGGCGCACCGGCTAGCGCCCTATGACGGCCGTATCACGGCCGCCTATGCCGCCACCTTCGCCGGTCCTGAAGCGAGCGCGGTCGATCGAGCGCGCGCAGACCAGCTCGCGCGGCTCGCGCTCCGCCAGGATCCGACGGCGGTGATCGCGGTCTCGTCGCTGGGCCTGAACACGCAGGTCCGCGGCAACACCGCGAGCGCGCGGCGCCTCTTTGCCTATGCGCAGAAGCTTTCGCGCCGCGACCTCCGTACGCAGCTCTGGTCTGTCGAAGATTCGGTCGCGCAAGGTGACATTCCCGCGGCGCTCAGATGGTACGACGTCACGCTACGGACGAGCCCGGAAATGGGGGAACTGCTGTTTCCCGTCCTGGCTTCGGCCAGCGAGGACCCGGCGATCCGCACCGAGCTGATCCGTACGCTTGCCCGCAAGCCGCAATGGGGCGAACATTTTCTCAACTTCGTCCCCGGAAACGCGCCCGACCCGCGCACGACGGCAGCCTTTTTCCTGAGCTTGCACCGGGCGGGCGTCGCCGTGCCGGAAAGGTCGCGCGCAAGCACGGTCGATGCGCTGGTCGCCAAGGGCTACTATGACGAAGCCTGGGCCTACTACGCATCGATACGGCCGGGAACCGATCGCCAGCGATCGCGCGATCCCCGCTTCACTGCAAGCTTGGCGGTGCCGACATTGCTCGATTGGGTAGCGATGGATGACGGAGGCGTCACCGCCTCCATTCAGGATGGCATGTTCGATTTCGCGGCACCCTCCGGCGTCGGGGGCACGATGCTGCGTCAGGCCCAATTGTTGGCGCCCGGCACCTATCGTCTAAGCGGACACAGCGACGGCATCGATCAGACGCAAGCTGCGCGGCCCTATTGGGCCCTGACATGTAAGGACCAACAGCCGCTGGCGCGGTTCGCGCTGCCGAATTCGAGCGAGGCCGGCGGTAATTTCTCGACAACGTTCAACGTACCTTCGGGCTGCCCGTTGCAGACATTAACGCTTGTAGCACAACCCTCCGACGCCGTATCCGGGCTGTCCGGTCGGATCGACCGCGTCGAGCTAGTGCGGGTGCGGTAATGGTGCTCGGCGAATTGGAGACGACGGGATGACGTATCGGCCTATTGTCATCGTCGGATGCCTGGTGGCAGCTGTGCCCGGGTTCGCGCGGCCGGCTTCGGTTCCGCAGTCTCAGACTGGTCCATCACAACCTGGGCGTGTAGCGGAATCAACGGTTGGCGAGGTCGGACAGCGGCAGACCAGCTATGAGACTGAGGGCATCGCGCCGATGGCGCGCATCTCGAGCCGAATCCAAAATCGCGTGCAGTCGCGGATCCGTAACCGCATCGATCGCGATTACGATCCTCAGGCGAACGCGACTTCACCCTTTGAGGCTGCCGCGGCGCAGACGCGCAAGACAGTTCGGCCGAAGTAACTCGACTGGCTTGAATCCTTGCGCATTCTAAAACGGTCGGGAACCGCGCTTCGGACTGAAATCGTGACCCACCGCTCAGGCTGGTTGATAGGTTCGCGAGGGCATCTTCGAGTACATCGCGCGAGGGCCTCTAGCTCCTCCGTCTTTCGGCACGTTCGGCCGTCTTTTCATGCCGGGTTTCTCTGGAGCAAGTTAGAACGTTAGGTTCAAGCACCTGATGGAGACTCCATTGTCCAACCCCTTCCAGGCAACCCGCCGAACCCTGCTGGCTGCCCTTTCCGGAGCGCCAGTCGCCAACATGGCGCTGTCCTTGGGTGTGGAGAAGAGAACGGCAAACCTGCTTTCGCTGCCGCAGGCGCGGGCTCAAGGTCCTGACGGCACGATCTATCCGGGCGCGCGACTCTACGCCTACGTCACGGGAAGCTCAGAGCCTGCCCCAATCTATCGAGATGCTGCTTTGGCCACGGCGCATGACAACCCGGTCCGAGCGGATGCCGAGGGTATCCTCCCTCCGGTGTTCCTGGATCCGGCCATTATCTATCGCTTCGTGGCCAAGACGAGCGCCGGTGTCGCAATACCGGGGATGGACCTGGATCCGGTATCGGTTTCCGCATCGGGTGAAACGTCCTTCTCACAGGTCAGCGATAGCGCCGTCGCGCGCACAATCGGCGCGAAATTGCAGGACGTCTCGTCGGTTAGGGATTACGGCGCAGTCGGCGATGGCCGCACCCAGGACAAGGCCGCCTTCACGAATGCAGCTGCCGCGCTGACGGATGGAGGGGCTTTGGAAGTCACCGCCGGAGTCCATCTTATAGGCGCACAACCATTTGGGCCCGCTCGCGGTAATGTCCACGCCTTTGACCATGCGGTGGTCGGGGACGAAAACATCGTCGCAAACAGTGAGTTCACGGGCAGTCGCTCCACCGGCTGGGAACTCTCCAATTTCGTATCGAAAAATCCCGGCATTTCACATGCTGAAGGGAGCATCGCGAGCGCTAAATGTCTCGTCGCTGTCCACGCGTACACTACCTATTTGATATCCGTAACATTGAATACCACCACGGCAGGAGGGATCTCTTTCTTCCTTAAAGACAAACCGGTCTTCACTGCCGGTGATAGCAGCGTCGTATCCGTGGGACCCAACACCTATCAGTTCGCCATGTTCTCCTATACGACGGATGGAACAGTCCCTTTCGAACTTCGCTCAGATACCAAATGGGCCGGATCGATCGGCAGTATTCTCGTCATAAAGATCCAGCGCGAGGCACCTTACGACTTCTTCGGCATTTCTGCGGACAAGAAAGACTTCGATTCCATTTTCGGAATAAAGTTCGGGAGGTTCATGTCAGGGAACATCGCTATCGGCGACCGACTGACCAGTGCCCTACTCTCCAATGAAGCGGCCTGGAACGTGGCGCTCGGTTCGCGCGCGCTTTCCACAAATATAGACGGCCAAGAA
Organism: Sphingomonas sp. JC676; assembly: GCF_014489075.1. Taxonomy (GTDB): domain Bacteria; phylum Pseudomonadota; class Alphaproteobacteria; order Sphingomonadales; family Sphingomonadaceae; genus Sphingomonas. The sequence continues at coordinate 215,687 of NZ_JACTGR010000001.1, forward strand.
AATACTGCGATTGGCACTTTCGCGCTCGAATATAATCAATCGGATCGCAACACCGCTGGCGGCTATTCTGCATTTCGTTACAATACTAAAGGTACTCAGAATACTGGCTGGGGGTATAAGACTTTCGGGCGAAACTCTGTTGGAAGCAACAATACGGGGGTTGGTTTCTGGGCGAGCATGTACAACCAAACGGGGAGCGATAATTCGTCCTTCGGTTCCCGTGCGGGTTATTATAATAGCCGCGGAAATTATAATTCCGCGTTTGGCTCGCAGGCTGGCCTGCAGAACGACGGCGGCACTGCAAACACATATCTAGGCGCCATTGCCGGGCCGTACACGCCGGGTCCGACCACGTTTTCCTACAGTTTTTCCACCTGTGTCGGTTCTGAAAGCAAGGGATACGGCAATAATACCACTGCTGTCGGCTGTCAGGCGCGCTGCGGTTCCGATCCCAATAGCGGTGGAACCGCTATAACCACCGCCGCGACTGCGGTTGGCTTCAGGGCCCTTGCCGCTGAGGAACACTCCGTCGCGTTGGGTGGAGACGCTTCCGCCAATGAAATCCGCAGTACGGCACTAGGTGGCAATGCCAAGGCAACCGGACCAGCCGGGAGCGCGGTCGGTTTCGGCGCGATTGCTTCTGCGAATTCCACTACGGTCGGCTCAGAAGCAGGGGTAAACCTAATCGGCGCCAACAATGTCAGTATTGGCAGCGGAGCCAACAATTTCAAAAGCGCCACCAAATATACCAATGTTACCGCAATCGGATATGGTGCCGCGTGTACGGCGGATGATCAAATTGTGCTGGGGAATACCAGCGTTAAATCGATACGGGCTGCGGTAACGGCAATTACGGCCCTTTCCGATCGAAGAGATAAGAGCAATGTCGATTATATCGATGGCAAGTTCGCTGCCGAATTTGTCAAATCGCTCGCTCCGGCTCGCTGGGAATGGGATCTGCGTACGCCCGTGAAGCGAGAGGGCGGTGATATCGGGTTTATCGCCCAGGACTTGCTTGAGGCCCAGGCCACACACAATGCCGAATGGCTGGAATTAGTGAACGACAGCAATCCGGATCGTCTCGAAGCCACACCTGGCAAGTTGCTTCCGATCCTGGTCGCAGCGTTGAAAAGTGCGCTGGAGAGGATCGAAGTGTTGGAGGGTCGGCAATAACTCTTCGAGTTGTCGCTGAACGCCGCACAACTGGTGCTGACCCGCTAGCCCTGGGCGGGCTAACTGAACCAGAGGGCCTATGGTGCGTGCGATAGCCACTGCTTCGAACTCGCAGGGTCACAGCCTTTTACTTCTGCACCACTCCGCAGTAGTGGCGTGAGTGGCCTGGCGGTAGCCCATGTTTCCGTCGCGTAACCCCCGTCTATTGCATATCAACGTTAGACTACGATCCGGCATCGTCCCGCAAGGTTTCGACACTTGCTTCCTGCGGCGCCCTGAATTTGGATTGTAGTAAAGCGATCTGGCGATTGATCCTCAGCAGTGCTCGCCTCGAGATTTCGGCGAGGCTCATATGATCCTGGAACCGCAGATCATCGAAGAACTGTCTTGCGCGGGGAAAAATACCATCTGCCCACATGAATTTTTCGGCCCACGACCATCGACCGACACGATGCGCCGAGGCGGCGCTGTGAACATCAATCAGGTTTCGTACGCCGGGGGGAGCCGCATTTCGGGCCCGCTGTAGGATTGGCTCCGGGATAATGCCGGGCGACAGGCGTTGCGCGCAAAGCATCGCAGGATACATAAAAGTCCAAAGGCGTGTTCGATCGCATAGAGCAGTGAAGGCGGGCCAATTGAACTCCGCAACGTCCTCATCTCGTTTGATTACTAAGCAGATTTCGTATTGGCGTTGCAGCGTCAGGCTATCGAAATAGGAACTCGCGTGTACCAGAAGGTGCGCGAGCAGAAGCGGCGGCGAAAAAACAACAGCAGTTGCTGAGACCTTCCACGGTTCGAGCGACGTCGTGGCAACGAGCAAGTCGAGATCGGCCATAAGTGCCCCGCCGGCGAACTTGCGCTTGGCGCGATCATGAAGGTCAATCGACCAGGGGTCGTCGCGATGAACATAAGTCAGCGTGACGGGGATGGCGGCAACGTCCGGCATTTTCCAGGTCCGCTGACCGAAGCCGCCAAGTTGCGGTTCATATCCTAGGTCAGCGAGAATTGCTTGGGCGTCGGCCAGTTTGCCCGGCGGAATCAGCAAATCGATGTCGGCCGAGATGCGCTGTCCCGGTTCGTCGAAATAAGTATGCGCGGTGCACATCCCCTTCATCACGATGGGGGTTACCCCTCCTCTGGACAGCATCTCGGCTGCCTCCCGCGCGCGTTCAGTCAACCGCGCCATTCGTACGCGATTATGCGCGAGGTGAATGCGGAGGACTTCCTCGTTCGATGGTGTGGTGACGAGCTTGCCCTGTTCGATCCACGAACCCAGCAGCGGACCCGTGCCAGAGGTATAGCAGGCGATACTGAGCGCCACCGGGTCGTCGATCAGCCTGCACTCGCTACGGCCGCCGGCAAGCACTTCCCGTAATACGCCTTCGATCGATGCCGCCGCTTCGGCCCAGCGCTGCTCAGGAACCTCGAACCAGAGCCACTCGGGCCGCCCGACCCGCTCCGCATCTCGAAACCGCCGCTCCACATCCAGAATGGGCAGCAAAGAGGGAGTGCTCATGCAGGGTCTCCTGTTGTCTTGGCGCGCCGTTCCGCAAACTGAAGGCGTTTCGAGGGAGGGGGACATGCAATCAGCGTGAGGACTCTCTCAGCAGCGCCTGCAACGCTGTCGATGTCGTCAAAGCTGCATCGCATCTTTCTCCTCCTGAAGGATGAGTGCCGGCGGCGGCGGCAAAGGTTCACCGCGCCACGAACCACTGTCGGAGCGTCGGTGCTTACACTGCTTTCAGATCGGAAATCGGCCGGAGGCAGGGCTTGGCTGCCAAGTTTGTGGCGCCGATGAACTACAGATCGTCAACGAGTGCGAGATGCACAATCATGGAGATCGGGTAGATCCCAGGACTTCGATAGCGTGCTGCACTCAAAGTCCCATGGCGGACTAGCTTTGAGAGATACGGTTGACGGAATATCGAAACAAGGCAAGTGGATGATTTATTGCCGCAGATATTGAATAACCGCAACTGCAGCCTGGGCAATCGAAGCGAAACATTTTTATTGCATCATCTCTATATTCTTTTGATCCAAGTATATCTGATAAACTTGTACTGTTAATATTTGCGACTGGATCGAACGAGTGACATCCTGTTCTAACATTTCCACCAGAATCAATCTTAATACTCGTGAATCCGAGCATGCAATGCTCGTAATCGAACGTTTTGGTAAAATAATATTTCCTGGCGTTTCGTATCAAGGCAATATTTCCAACTGACTTTTCCTCTAGTATCGAAAAAGCATGCTCCATCTCCGCGGGGTTGGGTATTAATTGTCTGACATTTCGCATTTCAGCCGCAGAGGAATTGAATTTTAGTTCTTCACCAATAATATTGAAGTCAAATTCAGCACCCAAACCCCGACAATAATCGATGAAATCCGCCAGGCTAGGAATCAATTTGTTAGTAATAGTTGCAACAATTCTCTTTTTCCGTGTTACTCTGCTTATAGCATCAACGGCTCTGTCAAAATACCCGGGAACACCGCGAATGTAATCATTAACATCCTTAAATCCATCTATCGAAATGGTGACGTGAGTAACGATGGAATTGTTGAGTTCATCAATATTCTTACCGAGAAGAAGTCCATTTGTTGCAAGAACTATTCTACTGAACCATTCTGGTCTGCAGGAATCCAATATATTCCAAAAGTCCTTTCTTATGAGGGGCTCCCCTCCAGCAAACCTTAGGCTGCGAATTCCAAGTTCATTGAACTCGCTAAGCAAGCGGGTCGCCCTTTCAAACGAGATGGATTGCGGATAATGATCTTTCCAATAGTCGCAGGTCATGCATCTAGAATTACAATTCTCGGTAAGCTGAACCTCTGCGAGCATCGGTCTAATGCGACTTGGGAGAAGTTTCTCTTTATGCAGTTGGGCCGCTGGCACGAGCGGAAATATCTTTAGTGCTAATTTGGCTTTGTCGGATAAATTCATACGAGGCTCCTCAACGGCAACCATGGGTGTAGCAATTTAAAAAACTCGCCCAAGACCTTGAGGTTAGCAATGGATTTAACGAGTACGATCTCCCGGCCACGCGCAAATACATAAAGCCGCGATCGCGGAAGTGTAAGCTGAATTAGCGCCACTACGGGCGCACCTGTTTGAATCTTCAGGCCTGAGAGCGGCCAGTTGCCACCATAGGATACGCCTCAGTCCCAATGACTGCGGTGCCAACGCTTCCAATCGTGTGACCTCCGCATGGCAACCCCCGATAACCCGCTGCCAGGACGGGTTCTAGAAGAAGGTGATCGCCTGAAGCTTCAGCCCATGGGCCGACCATTCGATAGTCATCTGTCCCCGCTCGTCGGAAGCCTAAGGGCTCCCACACGCGGCAGCGGGAATTTCAGTTTCGATAATGGTCCAGATACCATTCGATGAATTTCGGCACGCCTTCGCTTGGGGCGGTGTGCGGCTTGTAGCCGGTGAGGCGCTCGAGCAGCTCGGCCGAGGCGGCGGTGGCGGGCACATCGCCCTGCTGCATCGGCAGGAAGTTCTTGATCGCCTGTTTGCCCAAGGCTTTCTCAGCCGCGCCGATATAGTCCATCAGCGGTGTCGGGGTGCCAGCGCCGATATTGACGATACGAAAGGGGGCGACGGGCGAGAGGCTGTCGCCTTCGACCGGGGTATCGCCGGGCACCGCCCGGGTCAGCCGCACGATCGATTCGGCGAGGTCGTCGATATAGGTGAAATCGCGGACCATATTGCCGTTGTTGTAGACGTCGATCGGCTCCCCCGCGAGGATCGCCTTGGTGAACTTGAACAGCGCCATGTCGGGTCGGCCCCACGGACCGTAGACGGTGAAGAAGCGGAAAAAGGTCATCGGCGTCTTGAACAGGTGGCTGTAGCTATGCGCCATCAGCTCGGTCGCGCCCTTGGTGGCGGCATAGAGGCTCAAGGGAGTCGCGGTCCGCTGCATCTCGCCGAACGGCATGTCGGTGTTCGCGCCATAGACCGAGCTGGTCGAGGCGACGAGCAGGTGTTTGACCGGGTTATGCCGCGCCAGTTCGAGCAGGTTGAACGTGCCGATCACGTTGGCGCCGATATAGCTGGCCGGGGCATCAATGCTGTAGCGCACGCCCGCCTGGGCGGCGAGGTGGATCACCACGTCCGGCTTGAATGCACGCCAGGCCTCGCCGAACGCGTCCATGTCCTCGATCGACACGCGCTCGACCGAGAAATTGGCGTGGTTCGACAGAATGTCGTTGCGCGCTTCCTTGAGCGCCACGTCGTAATAGTTCGAGAAATTGTCGACGCCCATCACGGTGGCGCCCTGCTGGAGCAGCTTGCTCGAGGTGTGGAAACCGATGAATCCGGCCGAACCGGTAACGAGGACGCGAGGGCTGCTGTCAGTCATGGGTGCCCTACTGAAAGAAGGCCGGCGCCAAGTCCAGTCAGCTACAAGCCGTGCAGCCCGAATCTTTGGGCAAGGCGAGTGTGCGGAAACGCAGCGCCAGCGCATCGACCAGCAGCAGCTTGCCCGCACTGTCTTCGCCGAACGGCGCGCAGCAACGGATCGCCTCTAGTGCGGCGAGGCTGCCCATGACGCCGGTCAGTGCGCCGAGCACGCCCTGTTCGGCGCAGCTCACCTCCGCGCGCTCGGGATCATGGCCGACGAAGCAGCGGTAACAGGGCTTGTCCGCTTCCCAGCCGCGGAAGACGCCGAGCTGGCCCTCGAATTCGGCCACCGCGGCGGAGACGAGCGGGATGCGCAGCCTGTACGCAGCATCGGCGACGGCCAGCCGCGTGGCGAAATTGTCCGAGCCGTCGAGGATCACATCGGGACGCGCCGTGCCGAGCAACCTGTCGGCATTTGCCGCGCCGATGCGTTCCCGGATGCCGGTGAAGCGTACGCCCGGGTTGAGCCGGGCAACGGCCTTGGCCGCCGCCGCCACCTTGGGCGCGCCCACTTCGCCGCTGCCATACAGCGTCTGGCGCTGGAGATTGGAAAGCGCGACCTCGTCGTCGTCGATCGCGGTAATCTTTCCGACGCCCGCCGCCGCCAGATACTGGATCGCGGGCGAGCCGATGCCGCCGGCACCGATCAGCAGGACGTGGCTGGCCAGCAGCCGTGCCTGCCCGCCACCGCCGATCTCGCGCAGCACGATGTGGCGGGCATAGCGGTCGAGCTCCGCGTCGGAGAGCGTCATTTCCAGGTGAAGGTCAGGCTGGTCTTGTACCATTGCTCGCTCCCCGCGGTGCGAGGCAGGAGATTGTTGCGCGCGAAGCCGGCGACAAGGGCCGCGGCATATTGCTCGACCGTCGGGCACTGGATCGCGCGGGGCACGGTGACGCGGATGCCGTCATTCGCATCGACCAGGACCGCCACGTCGACCGTCATCGATTGTGTGCCGGCAGGCGTGACCGAACATTTGTGCGTCGCCACCTCGCGCTGGACGAAGGCCTGCATTTCCGCGGTCACGATCGGCGGCGCGCGATAGGGGAAGGGCGCCAGACCGTCCCAATCGATCGGTGCTGTCTGCACCGCCATCGCCAAGGCAAATCCCCCAATCATGTACCCGTCGATCCGAAGCCCCCGCTTCCGCGTGCTGTTTCACCGAGCGACCCGATCTCCTCGAGCTCCGCGCGCTGGACGGGCGCGGGCACGAGCTGTGCGATCCGATCTCCGCGCGTAACGGTAAAGGGCGCGTCACCAAGATTGGCCAAGATCACCTTCACTTCGCCGCGATAGTCGCTGTCGATCGTGCCGGGGGTGTTGAGGCAGGTGATGCCGTGCTTGAGCGCCAAGCCCGAGCGCGGCCGCACCTGGACTTCGAAGCCGTGCGGAATCGCCATGGCGAAGCCGGTGGCGACCGCATGGCGCGCGCCCGGCGCGAGCACCAGGTCCTCGGCCGCGACCACATCCATTCCGGCGGCGCCATCGGTGGCATAGGCGGGAAGCGGAAGGTCGGCGCCGTGGGGCAGGCGCTGAAGCGCGATACGAATGGGTGGGAACATCTCAGCTTTTCTTTGCGAGTTCTGCGGCCAGCCGGGTGGTCGCGGCGAGCACTTCGGGGTCGTCGAGCAGCGCATGTCCCTTGCCAGGTACGATGCGGTAATCGGTCGCGATGCCGCGCAGCGTCAGCGCTTCGGCATAGGCACGCGAGAAGGGGATCGGCGTCACCGCGTCGTCGGCACCGACCAGCACGGCGGCGCGGATCGTGGGAAGGACGCCGCCCGAGGTCTTCAGCGGATCGAGGCTGGTGACGGCGCTGCCCCAGGCTGGATCCTGCTTCTGCATCCGCGCGCGCCATTCGGGGAGGGTGCAGGGGCAGGAGACGAGGACGATGCCGTCGAGCAGGTTCGGCCGGGTGCCCGCCAGATTGGCCGCGATCGCAGCGCCGCCGGCATCGCCGACCAGGATGGTGCGGGCATTGGGATAGCGCGCGTGCAGGTTCACGATCGCGTCGCCCACCGCGGTGATGCGGTCGGCGGTGTAATTGTCGCCATGGCCGGTGCCGCGGTCGCCGGGCGAGCTATGGCCAGTCTGATCGGCATAGCCGGGTCGCAGTACCGCAACGGCCGCGCTCTCGGGCACCGCTTTCGCGACCGCCGCGGCGAAGGCGTAGTGGCTCGGCTGGTCGTCGGCATGCACGACGACGATCAGCGTCTTCACCGCCGGACCGGAGGCCGGACCGAACGTCTCGGTGTAGAGACCCGTCGGCACCGGCGCGAGCGCCGGGCTCTGCATGGTTGCAGTGGTGCATCCGGCCAGCAGCAGCGGCAACAAGACAAGGCTAGAGCGCATCGGCGATCCGATCCGCGAGGCGGCGCGCGACTTCGCTCTTGGGCAGGCGCTCCCAATGCTCGACGCCCTGGGCGGTGACCAGATGGACGGTATTGGCATCACCCCCCATTACATCGCCCGAAACATCGTTGGCGACAATCCAGTCGGCGCCCTTGCGAGCGCGCTTCGCGGTGGCGTGTTCGATCACCTGCTCGGTCTCGGCGGCGAAGCCGATCACCAGCTTGGGGCGATGCGGGCTTTTGGCGAGCAACGCGAGGATGTCGGGATTCTCGGAAAGCTGGAGGTTGGGCGGCGCTGCGCCCTTCTTGATCTTCTGCGGCGCGGCATCGGCACGCCAATCGCCGACTGCGGCGACCATCACCGCGGCATCGGCGGGGAGCGCGGAAGCGACGGCATTCGCCATCTCCTGCGCGGTCTCGACATCGACGCGGGTAACCCCGGCCGGGGTGGCGAGCGCGACGGGTCCGCTCACCAAAGTCACCTTAGCGCCGAGTCGGGCCAGTGCCTCGGCGATGGCGAAGCCCTGGCGGCCCGACGAGCGGTTGGCGATGTAGCGCACTGGGTCGATCGGCTCGTGCGTGGGACCGGCGGTGACGAGCACATGCTTGCCCTTCAGTCGTCCCCCGGTTTCCAACGCATTTTGGATAGCCGCGAGGATCGCATCGGGCTCGGGCAGGCGGCCCGGGCCATATTCACCGCACGCCATCGGGCCCTCGTCGGGCTCTAGCACGGTCACGCCGTCGGTGCGCAGCGTCGCGACGTTGCGGCGGGTGGCGGCATGCTGCCACATGCGGACGTTCATCGCCGGAGCAGCGAGGACAGGCTTGTCGGTCGCTAGCAACAGGGTGGTCGCGAGATCGTCGGCGATGCCGGCGGCCATCTTGGCCATTAGATCGGCGGTGGCGGGGGCGACCACGACCAGATCGGCCTCGCGGCTGAGCTGGATATGACCCATCTCGGTCTCGTCCTTCAGGTCCCACAAGGTGGTGTAGACCTGGCTCTCGGAAAGCGCGGCGAGGGTCATCGGCGTCACGAAATGCTGGCCGCCCTCGGTCAGCACGCATTTCACGCCGATGCCCGCCTTGCGGCACAGGCGGACCAGTTCGCAGGCCTTGTAGGCAGCAATGCCGCCGCCGACGATGAGCAGGATGCGTTTCATCGCGTCACCCTTGTAACCGTGATGCGCGGCCTGTCGAGATCGAGCGCGCGGACGAACAGGTCGCGCAGCGCATCGGGCACGAAGACCAGCCCCACCAGCGATACCGGCGCGATCATCAGCGCCCAGTAGAAGGTGTCGAGCCGCGCGAACACCCCGATCGCCACGGCATAGGCGGCCAGGAGCGCGAACATACGCAGGCCCAGCGGGTCGTTCCAGCTCGCCCAGCCGAACAGCAGCAGGCCGACCAGCAAAGCCGCCAGCCAGAGCGGCAGGATCTGAAGCGCGGTCGCGGTGGCGAGCGAGCTGACGAAGAAGCCGAAGCCGTTGAGGCCGAACCAGCCGGGCGACCTGGCGTCGAGCGGGCCGGTGACCCCGGCGACGGCATGGGCATGCAAGCCCAGCACCACGGCGAAGATCAGGATCGCCACGCCCCAGCCCAGCGCCTCGCGCCGCTGGCCCTCGAACCAGGCGAACAGCGCCATCACAACGACGTAAAGCAACGCCGTCTCACGGATCAGCATCGCAGCTAGCCCGATCGCGACCGCCTCGATCCAACGGCCAGGCCGGCGCAGCGCCAGCGAGAGCGCGACGAGCAGCCCAGCCCATATCTCGTGGAACGCGGAAAGCTCGGGCTGGAGAAAGGCGATCAGCGAGCCGAGCATCAGCAGCAGCACCGCGATGCGCGGCAGCATGCGGGGCAGGGCCATGCCCAGCCGTGCGCCCCAGGCGATGGCGGTGGCGAGTACCAGCGCGAACAGCATCGCCAGCGTCGCCCACAAAGGAAGCGCGGCCTGGATCACCGAAAGCGCCGGCAGGCGGAAGGTGAGGAAGGGCCGCAGCGGATAATGCCCCGCGCGCAGCGCGGTGGCGGCCGAGACATAGTAATTGTCGCCGCCCTTCATCCCGGCCGAGATGCGCTCGTACAGCGAAAGATCGGTCATCTCCTGCGCCGCTCCGCTGGCGGAGGCGCCGGTGGGGCTTTGCGGCACGCCGAGCGCGGTCAGGCACGCAGCGAGGATCAGGATCAGCGCGAGCAGCGCCAAACGGGCCTTGTTGCGGCCAAGGCCGGCGAAGCGGCTCGGCGCACCGGTCCAGAAGGTGCGACGCTGCGTCATGTCAGCAACAGGGTCGCCCCCACACCCACCACCGCCGCGATGATCGCTACCGCGGCGTAACGCCAGCCGCCGCCGACGCGGACGACCTGGATTTCCCTGAGCGGGGGTGAGGGCGGAGCGCCGCCTGGGGCGGGATAGCGCAGCTCGATGTTGCGGATCAGCTCGGGCAGCCGCATCAGCGTGCGGAAATCGGTGACCAGGCGATCGGCGACGGCCGCCTCCGGGCCCAGTTCGGTGCGGATCCATTCGCGCACGAATGGCGCCGAGGTCTCCCACAGGTTGATATCGGGATCGAGCGTGCGCGCGACGCCCTCGACCATCACCATCGTCTTCTGCAGCAGCAGCAGATGCGGCTGGGTCTGCATGTCGAAATCGCGGGTGATGTTGAACAGCCCGTCGAGCATCGCGCCGACCGACATGTCCTTTACCGGCAGCCCGCGCATCGGCTCGCCGACCGCGCGCAAGGCAGTGGCGAACTCGGCGACATTGTGGTGCGCGGGAACATAGCCCGCCTCGAAATGGATCTCGGCGACGCGCTTATAATTGCCGGTGATCAGGCCGTAGAGAATCTCGGCGAGCCAGACTCGGGCGCGCCGATCGATTCGCCCCATGATCCCGAAATCGATCGCGGCGATGCGGCCGTCGGGGAGCGCGAAAAGATTCCCCTGGTGCATGTCGGCGTGGAAGAAGCCCTCGGCGATCGCCTGGCGCAGGAACGCGCGGATCAGCTTGCCGGCAAGCGCGGTGGTGTCGTGCCCGGCAGCGACCAGCGCATCGACGTCCGAAAGCTTGATGCCGTCGACCCATTCGAGCGTCAGTACCTTGCCCGTGGTCCGCTGCCAGTCGATGCTCGGCACGACGAAATCGGGCTCGGCGGTCATCCCCTCGGCGAGTTCGGAGGCCGAGGCAGCTTCGCGGCGCAGATCGAGCTCGCGCGCAGTCCAGCGCTTGAAGGTCTCGATGATCAGCCGGGGCCGGAGCCGCGCGGCCTCGCCGCCCATGCCCTCGACCTGGGCGGCGGCCCATTCATAGGTATCGATCGCCTTGGCGAACTCGGCTTCGATGCCTGGCCGCAACACCTTCACCGCGACGCGCTTGCCCTCCGTGGTCACCGCGCGGTGGACCTGTGCGATCGAGGCGGCCCCGATCGGCTTTTCCTCGACTTCGGCAAACATCGCCTCGAGCGGCTTGCCATGGCTGGACTCGATCCGCTCGCGGATCACCGCGAAGGGGACGGGGGGCAACGCGTCCTGGAGACGGAGCAGGTCCCGTGCCGCCACTTCGCCGACCAGATCGGGGCGCGTGGCGAGCGTCTGGCCGAGCTTGATCGCGGCGGGGCCGATCGCCTGAAAGGCGTCGGCATAGCGCGGCACGGTGGGCACGCGCGCGCCGAAGCGGGCGATGCGCGCAAGGCGGCGCACCGGCTTCGGCGTATTGGGATCGCGCTCGATGCCCGTGAGGGCGCCGTGGCGCGCGAGGATGCGGCCCCATTTGAGCAGGCGGTAAAGATGGACGGGAGGCGCGGTCACCGGCGGCTCAGATCTTCCAGCCGCTATGGATCGCCACCAGCCCGCCGAGCAGCGGCTCGACCCTGGTCTGCACGAAACCGGCTTCGCCGATCATCCGCTCGAAGCTCGGCATGTCGGGGAAGCGGCGGATCGACTCGATCAGATAGCGGTAGCTTTCGGCATCCTGGGCGAGGAGCTGGCCGAGCTTGGGCACCATATGGTGCGAATAGGCGTCATAAACCTCGGCGAAGCCCGGCCACTGCGTGGTCGAGAATTCGAGCACGAAGAAGCGTCCGCCGCGCTTGAGCACGCGGTGGGCCTCGCGCAGCGCGCGGGGAATGTCGGTGACGTTCCGGATGCCGAACGCGATCGTATAGGCATCGAAGAACCTGTCGGGGAATTGCAGCGCCTCTGCATTGGCCTCGGTCCAGACCATCGAATCGATACCGCGCTGGGCGGCGCGCTCGACGCCGACCGCCAGCATCTCCGGATTGATGTCGGCCACGGTGACCGTCGCGCCCGAGGGCTCCATCCGGAAGGCGATATCGCCGGTGCCGCCGGCCATGTCGAGGATATGCTCGCCTGCGCGCGGCTTCACCTTGCGGACGAAATGGTCCTTCCACAGGCGATGCAGACCGCCGGACATGGCGTCGTTCATCAGGTCGTATTTGGAGGCGACGCTGGAGAAGACCTCGCCGACGCGGCGGGTCTTTTCCTCGGGGGCTACGTCCTGATAGCCGAAGGAAACGGTGTCGGGCATGACCGCGCTCTAGCGGGGCAGGGAAGGCGGGGCTAGGGGGTTGCCATGCCAGAGCTTCCCGAAGTCGAGACGACCGTGCGCGGGCTCGAACCCGTCCTTGAGGGCGCGGTGATCGAGCGGGTGACGCTCCGGCGCGGCGATCTGCGCCGGCCTTTCCCACAGGATCTCGGCCAGCGGCTGACCGGCGCGCGAGTGACGAGCCTGGGACGCCGCGCCAAATACGGTCTGATCGATACCGATCGCGGCGACACTTTGGTCTTCCATCTCGGCATGTCCGGCCGCTGGCGAATCGATCCCGAGGAGCTGGGCAAGCACGACCATTTCGTGATCGAGACGGCGAAGCACCGCCTCGCGCTCAACGACCCGCGGCGATTCGGCTCGCTCGATCTAGTGCCGACCGATTCGCTGGACGCTTGGCCCGCCTTCGCCGCGCTCGGTCCCGAGCCGCTCGGCCCCGATTTCACCGCCGCACATCTGAAGGCTGTCTTCGAGGACCGAATCGCGCCGGTAAAGGCGCTGCTGCTCGACCAGCGAGTCGTGGCGGGCCTCGGCAATATCTATGTCTGCGAGGCGCTGTACCTCGCGGGGATAGCGCCCACGCGCCCGGCGGGCACGATCACCAGGCCGCGGCTCGAAAAGCTTGTCACGGCGATTCGCGAAGTGCTGGCCGCCGCGATCGAGGCAGGGGGATCGACGCTCAGGGACTATGCCCGACCCTCGGGCGAACTCGGATATTTCGCCAAGCAATGGCGCGTCTATGGCCGCGAAGGCGAACCCTGCGCGTGCGGGGGCACGGTGGAGCGGCGGGTGGACAGCGGCCGATCGACCTTCTGGTGCCCGAAGTGCCAGCGCTGAAGGTTGACCCGACTCGCATCAGGCGGTAAGGGGCCCGTCTTTCCGGGCGTGGGCGGTGGTCCCGCGCCCTTCTACATTAGAGCTAGGAACGAGACGTAATGGCGAATACGCCGCAAGCGAAGAAGCGCATCCGTCGCAACGACCGCCGGGCCGAGATCAACGGTGCGCGCGTCAGCCGCATTCGCACCTTCGTGAAGAAGGCCGAGTCGGCGCTCGAAGCCGGCGACAAGGTCGCAGCGACCGCCGCACTGGCTGCGATGCAGCCGGAAATGGCGCGCGGCGTGGCTAAGGGCGTGCTCCACAAGAACACCGCCTCGCGCAAGTTTTCGCGCCTGACAAAGCGTCTCGCAACTCTCGCATAATCGTCACTTTTCCGTAACGATTGCCCCGTCGGTACACTCCGGCGGGGTTTTTCGCGTGCGCGAAACGTTCTCGAACAAAGACACCTTCGCGAATCCTGCAACACGCGGAAACTCAACGAGTCGCGTCGATTCGATCCGCTTTGGGACGTTAAGCGATTGATTTCTAAGGGGTGAAATCCGCAAATGGCGGAATTCCGGGGGTTGTGGCGTGTCAACTAAACTATTTCAGAATCTTTACATGCCGAGGACTTGATCGACTCGGATTTCGGTTCCTAAAACAACTCCCCCGGCCACGTTCGTTTGCCGGGTTTAGCGAAGCTCGATCGCCAGCCCGGGGGCAATGTCCGGCTGCATGGAGCCTCAGGTCGGAACGAATGAGCGCGCGGGAGGAATGCGCTTCCCGCGAGGGAGGGGTGCGTCGTTGTGACTCAAGCAAAAGCCTTGGAGCGGGATGATATGGAGGCAGTCACAAAGGCATGGACGCATGTGCGGGGCAATCTGCGCCGCTCTGCGGGCCAGCGCCTGTTCGATCAGTGGCTGAAGCCTGTCGTCCTCATCGAGGAAAGCGATACGAGCGCCGTCCGCCTGGGCCTGCCGTCTGCGTTCATGACGCAGTGGGTGAAGAATCACTATGCCGAGCGCCTGCTGCTCGAGTTCCGTGCCGTGCTGCCCGCCGTCCGCACCGTTTCGATCGAGACGCTGACCGAGGCACCGGCGGTGCTCAGGGTCGATCCGCCCCCGATCGCGAATCACGCCGCGCCCGCCGAGCGTCCCAGTTTCGATCCGCGCTTCACCTTCGATCGATTCGTCGTTGATGCGAGCAACCGAGTCGCGTTCAACGCGGCGATGACGGTCGCCGAGCCGGGCAGCCCGCGCTTCAACCCGCTCTACCTCCATGCGGGCACCGGGCAGGGCAAGACGCACCTGATGCACGCGATTGGCCACGCGTTCCTTGAGGCGAATCCAGAAGCCACCGCGATCTATTCGACCGGCGAGCGCTTCATGTTCGAGTTCGTCCAAGCGCTGCGCAACAAGGATACCCACGCGTTCAAGACGCGGCTGCGCTCGGTCGATCTGCTGATGATCGACGATCTGCAGTTCATCGGCGGCAAGGACGCGACGCAGGAAGAGTTCTTCCACACGGTCAACGAGTTCATGGGTGCCGGTAAGCGGCTGGTGATCGCCGCCGATCGCGCTCCCCAGGCGCTCGAGGGCTTCGAGACTCGCCTGGCCGGGCGCCTCGCTTCGGGGCTGGTGGCGGACATCAAGCCTGCCGAGCTCGAGCTTCGCCGCGCGATCATCGTGCGCAAGCTCGACGACATGCCGGCGGTCGCGATGCCCGACGAAGTCGCGGACCTGCTGGCGGCGCGAATCACCTCGAACGTCCGGGAGCTCGAAGGCGCGCTCAATCGCCTGCTCGCTTATGCCAATCTCTCGAACGAGACGATCACGATCGACTTCGCGACCACCGTGCTGGGCGAAGTGCTGCGCAACAGCCAGCGCCGCATCACGATCGACGAGATCCAGCGCGCGGTCTCGACCCATTTCGAGGTCAAGCAGATCGACCTGATCTCGGAGCGCCGCGCGGTGGCGATCGCGCGGCCGCGTCAGATCGCGATGTACCTCGCCAAGCGCCTGACCACGCGCTCGCTGCCCGAGATCGGCCGCAAGTTCGGCAATCGCGACCATTCGACCGTGATCCACGCGGTCAAGCGGATCGAGGATCTGCGCGGCAAGGACAGCGAGATCGACGGCGCGGTGCGCACGTTGATGCGGACGCTGGAGGGCTGACAAGGTAATTCCTCACCCCAAGAGGTGAGGGGCGGGGTGGAGGAGACGAGAGCGGGGGCAACGCTTTCAGGTCACGCCTCCACCCCGACCAGCCGACAGACGATCAACCGCAGCCGCGGCCTTCCTTCCGCGCCGCCCAGGCGATGGCGCCATCGATCAGCTTCAGATGCTGCGGGTCTGAATAGGCCTGAGGCTTGTGGCCCAGCGCTGAGTAGAAGATGCGCGCGCGGCCTTCGCAGCGCCACCAGATCAGCGCGTGCTTGTCCCCCATGGTGTGGCGGGGCTCGAGCCGCATGCCGGTCTCGTCGAGTCGCGCGAGGACGTGCGTGTCGGCGCGCAGGGGTTCGGAATAGGCGTAATATTCTTCGGTCCAGCGCCAGCGCGGGGGTAGCTTGCGCGTGGCGGGGTGGGTGCGGTCGAGCACGATAATGTCGCTGGTCTGGAACTGGTCGGCACCGCCGGGGTGGCCGGTATAGCCTCCATAGCCGAGCAGGTGCTGGTACCAGTCGGGATGGCTGCCGTCGCCCGCGCCGTGCAGCCCGACGAACCCGCGGCCGCTGGCGATATAGTCCTGAAAGGCGTCGCGCTGCGCCGGCGTGAACGGGTCCCCGGTCGCGCTGGCGAAGACGATCAGATCGAAGCGGGCGAGCTGCTGCGGGTTGAACACCGCGGCATTCTCGGTCGCGAAGACGCTCCAGCTCCGCTTGCGCGCCAGCGTCGAGACCGCCTTCACCGCGTCGGGGATGCTGTCGTGTCGATAGCTGTTGGTCTTGCTGAAGATCAGCACCGCCGGATGGCGCAGCTTGGGCAGCGCGGGCGCGACGCTGTCGAAGGTCGGCTGGGGACGGCGCGGATCCGGCGCGTTTTGCGCAGTTGCGGTCGTGGCGAGCGCAACCAGCGCCGCGCCGAGCTTCCATCCCATCATGCTTCCCTCCAACTGTTATGTCGCGAGGCTAACCGGTGCCCCGGCCGACGTCACCTCAGACCTGTAATCCCACCGCCTGCTGTGCCGCTTTCAGCGTCGGCGCGGCCAGCGCATTGGCGCGGTCGGCACCCTTGGCGAGCTGGGCTCCGACTTCGGCGCGGTCGTCGAGCAGCCGTGTCAGCCGGTCGCGGATCGGCGCGAGCACCGAGATGGCGAGATCAGCGAGCGCGGGCTTGAAGGCGCCGAAGCCCTGGCCCGCGAACTGCGCGACCACGGCTTGGGGTTCGATGTCCGCAAGCGCGGCATAGATCGTCACCAGATTCTTCGCCTCGGGCCGTTCGGCCAGCGCGTCGAACGAATCGGGCAGCGGTTCGGGATCGGTCTTGGCCTTGCGGAACTTGGCGGCGATCGTGTCGTCATCGTCGATCAGGTTGATCCGCGACAGGTCCGACGGATCGGACTTGGACATCTTCGCGCCGCCGTCGCGCAGGCTCATGATCCGCGGCGCCGCCTTCGAGATGAAGGGTTCGGGCAGCGGGAACAGCTCCACGCCGAAATCGGTGTTGAACTTGGCCGCGATGTCGCGGGCCAGTTCTAGATGCTGCTTCTGGTCCTCGCCCACCGGCACGTGCGTCGCCTTGTAGACGAGCACGTCCGCCGCCTGGAGCACCGGATAGGTGAACAGGCCGACGCTGGCGCCTTCGCGGTTCTTGCCGGCCTTGTCCTTCCACTGGGTCATGCGGTTCAGCCAGCCCATCCGCGCCGTGCCCTGGAGGATCCAGCACAATTCGGCATGCGCGGGGACGCGCGCCTGGTTGAACAGGATCGCGCGATCGTCGATGCCCGAGGCGAGCAGCGTCGCGGCCATCTCGATCGTCGAATTAGCGAGCTCCTGCGGGCTCACATTGCCCGTCAGCGCATGGAGATCGGCGAGGAAGAACAGGCATTCGCCTTGGTCCTGCATCGTCACCCATTGCTTGATCGCACCGAGATAGTTGCCGAGGTGGAGATTGCCGGTGGTCTGGATGCCGGAAACGACGCGCATGACTATTCACTCCGCGCACCCGGGTTACCGTTCGGCCGTTGGACGGGCCGCGGATCCGGGACGGCGGGGGCGCTGCCGCACTATCAATGTCCGGGACGGCCGCTCCCTAGCGTGGCTGGCGGCGGCCGACCAGCGCCTTGATGTCCGAGATCAGGAAGGCGCGGGTGACGAAACAGGCGATCGCATAGATCGCACAGCCGGCGCCGACGAGCGCCACCAGCGCAGTGTAGCGGGCGACCGCGTGGCCGTTCAGCCAGGGATCGAGCAGCCGGTCGCACCCGTACAGTGCCGCGCCCATCAGCAGCGCGGCGAGCGCGAGCCGGGGCAGGCGGCGACGGAGTTGCGCGTCGGCGGCGAAATGCCCGCGCTTCACCAGCGTGTGATAGAGCATCCAGACATTGACCGTGGACGACAGCGCTGTGGCGAGTGGCGGGCCGACATGGCCGATCAGCGGGATCAAGGCGAGGTTGGCGGCGATGTTCACCGCGACCGAGATCATCGCGTAGCGGACCGGCGTTTTGGTGTCCTGCCGTGCATAATAGCCGGGCGTCAGCACCTTCACGAGGACATAGGAGGGCAGGCCGATCGAGAAGCCGGCGAGCGCCCAGGCACACTTCACCGTGTCGACGGCAGTGAAATGGCCGTACTGGAACAGGCCGCGCACGATCGGTTCGGCGGCGACGATCAGCGCGACCATTGCCGGCAGCGTCAGGAAGAGCGCCAGCTCCATCCCACGATTCTGCGTCTCCATCGCTTCCACATCCTTGCCGGCGCCGAGCAGGCGCGAGATGGTGGGGAGCAGGATGGTGCCCAGGCCGATGCCGATCATCCCGAGCGGAAGCTGGTTCAGCCGATCGGCATAATAAATGTACGAGATCGAGCCCGCGCCGAGCAGATAGCCCGAGAGCGCGGTGGAGATGACCAGGTTGAGCTGGACCGCGCCGGCGCCCAGCGCGGCGGGGAGGATCAGCTTCATCAGGCGCTTCACTTCAGGATCGAGCCGCGGCAGGCGCGGCCGCAGCGATACCCCCGAGGCGCGGCAGGCGAGCGCCAGCCAGCCCAATTGGAGCAGGCCGCCCACCGGCACCGCGATCGCCTGCGCGCGGGCGGTCTCGTAAGGGGTGCCGTTGAAGAAGAACAGCGCCGAGACCATCGCGATGTTGAGCAGGATCGGAGCGGCGGCGTTGACCCAGAATTTGTCGAGCGAGTTGAGGATGCCGCCGAGCAACGAGGCGAGGCAGATCAGCATCAGATAGGGGATGGTGATCCGCGACAGCTCGACCGCGAAGGCGAACTGGTCGTGCGTCGGATGCTGCTTGGCGAAACCCCCGGACAGCGCAGCGGTGAGTGGCCAGGCGGCGGCAAGCATCACCACGGTCATCAGGGCCAGGAAGGCGAACAGCACCGCCAGCGTGCGCTCGGCGAAATCCAGGGCCGGGCCGCGCTCGCCCCCTTCGGCGAGCTTGCGGTTGAACATCGGGATGAACGCTGCCGAGAAGGCACCCTCGGCGAAGAAGGCGCGGAACATGTTCGGCAGGCGGAAGGCGACCAGAAAGGCGTCGGACGCGAAATTGGCGCCGACATAGCGCGCCTGGAGCGAATCGCGGACGAGTGCGAGGATGCGGCTCGCGAGCGTCAGCCCGCCGACCGAACCCAGAGCGCGGGCGAGTTTCATTGCGGCGTCAGTGCGTCAGAAGGGCGGGGAGCAGCGCGGCGCACATCTGCTCCCCATTCCAGTCCGTTCAGGCCTGACCGGCTTCCTGACCGGCTTCGAGCGCCTGCTGCGCGCGCTGCGCCATGTAGATGCCGCCGAAATCGATCGGCTCGAGCATCAGCGGCGGGAAGCCGCCGTCGCGGACCGCATCGGCGAGCACGCGGCGAGCGAAGGGGAACAGAATGCGCGGCGCTTCGCCGAGCAGGAACGGATCGATCTGGTCCGCCGGGATGTTGCGCAGCCCGAACAGGCCTGCATAGGAAAGGTCGACGAGGAACGCGACCTGGCTCTCGGCCTGGGCGCGGACTTCGATCTTGAGCACGACCTCATAGACGTCGTCGAGAACCTTGCCCGAGCCGATGTTGAACTGGACGTCGATCGCGGGCGGGGTCTGTGCCTGATAGATGGCGGGCGCGTTGGGATTCTCGAACGAGAAGTCCTTCACATATTGCGACAGCACGCCCACCTGCGGCGCGGTGTCTTCGCCGTTCGCCTGGGGCTCGCCGAATTCGGCGGTGTCGTTCTCGGCCATTCGAAGTTTCCTCTTTTTTCCGGAAAGTTTCGCGCGCTCGGCGCGTTACGCAGCCGCGCGCCTAGCAGGCAGGCGCGGGCCGTGCAATCGGTGGGTATTAGTCGATGATTTGAATCCCGAGGCGGGACGGCTTATGTAGGCCTGTACAGGCTCTTGGAGGCGCGGTGTTTTACGTTATTCTTTTCGCGATGGTGGCAGGCTTCCTGGCGCTTCGGCTCTATTCGGTGCTCGGCAAACGCACCGGCCATGAGCAGGCGCTGCCCAAGCCGGCGGAGGAGCGCGTCATCGCGGCGCCGCTCCCGCGCACCATCGATGCCGTGCCCGAAGTCCGTGAAAGCGGCAATCGCACGATCGAGGCCGGTGCCGAGACCGGGCTTCGCGCCGTGGTCAGCGCCGATTCGAGCTTCGACGTCGCGCAGTTCATCGAAGGCGCCAAGTCCGCGTACAAGATGATCCTCGAATCCTATTGGAAGGGTGACGAGGACACGCTGAGCTGGCTCGTCGAAGAGGATGTCCGCGCCGGCTTCACCCAGGCGATCGCCGACCGCAAGGCGGCGGGGCATGTGCTCGAGAACCGGCTGATCGCGATCGAGCGCGCCGTTATCGCCGAGGCTTCGGTCGAGGGCCGGGTGGCCCGGATTGCGGTGCGCTTCGATGCCGATATCGCTGCCGTGACGCTCGATCAGGATGGCAATCTCGTCGCCGGCTCGATGACCGACGCCGTCGAGACGCACGACGTGTGGACCTTCGCGCGCAACCTGCGCAGCGACGATCCCAACTGGAAGCTCGTCGAAACCGACGAAGCCTGAGAGGCATGATGCGGATCTGGGGGGGATTGGCGCTCGCGGCGCTGCTGGGCGCGTGTTCGGGCGGCATCGTTCCTTCTTCGGCCGGGCAACGCCCCGCGCCTGCTGCTGGTCCCTCAGCGCCGCGCGAAGCCGCCCCGCCCCGGGAGACCAGGCCCGCAATACTTCCCGAAACCCCGGCAAACCTTCCGGCGCGCCAGCCGACTCCGGCGATCCCGCTGTCGCCCGCTCCGGCGTCCGCCGTGCCCGCGGGGGTGACGACCGCCGCCGGCGCCGGGCTCCTGCCCGGTCCTGCCGTCGATACGCTGCCGATCACCCAGGACGGCGCCGAGCGCGCGCTGGCCGCCTTCCGCATCTCCTGCCCGACGCTCCAGCGCCGCACCGACGCGACTGGGCTGACGCGCGGCGCGGACTGGGCCGATGCCTGCGCTTCGGCGGCAACCTGGTCTTCTCGCGACGCGCCCGCCTTCTTCGCGCGCTGGTTCGAGACGGTGCAGATCGCCGACGGCAAGGCGTTCGCCACCGGCTATTACGATCCCGAGATCTCTGGCTCGCGCGACAAAAGGCACGGCTATGAAGTGCCGGTCTACGGCATTCCCGACGATCTGGTCGATGTCGATCTCGGTCTTTTCTCCGACGACATGAAGGGCAAGCACATCCGCGGCCGTGTGAAGGGCAAGAATTTCGTGCCCTATTATGACCGTGGCGAAATCGAGGCCGGCGCGCTGCAGGGGCATGCCCCGGTGATCGCTTATGCAGCGGACCCGGTCGAAATCTTCTTCCTCCAGGTCCAGGGCTCGGGCCGGCTGCATCTGCCCGACGGCGGCGTGATGCGGATCGGCTATGCCGGGCAGAACGGCCGCGACTATACTGGCATCGGCAAGCTGATGCGCGACCGCGGGTTGCTTGGCCCCGGCCAGGCATCGATGCAGGGCATCATGGGTTACCTGCGCGCACACCCCGAAGAGGGCGCCGCGATCATGCGCGAGAATAAGAGCTTCGTGTTCTTCAAGGAACTGACAGGTGCCGGCCCGCTCGGTGCGATGGGGCATCCGGTGACCGGCTGGGTCAGCGCCGCGGCGGACCCGAAGTTCGTGCCGCTGGGCGCCCCGGTCTTCCTCTCGATGGACCGCACCGACGCGACGGGGCTCTGGGTCGCCCAGGATACCGGCGGCGCGATCAAGGGACCCAATCGCATCGATACCTTCTGGGGCGCGGGCGAGGATGCGCGCGCGATCGCGGGGGGCATGTCCGCGCGGGGCACGGCCTGGCTGCTGCTGCCCAAGGGCACGCTGGCCCGCCTGGCGCCGGTGGCTACGCCGGTTCCGGCAAACCCGTGACGGGGCGCGGGCGCAAATTGGCGCCCGAGGAAGCGGCGCTTTGGCAACGCGTCATCGCGACGGTGACGCCTTTGGTGCGCGCCAAGGCGGCACCCGTCGGCAAGCCCGCGGTGGCGGCACAAGTCGAAGAACAGGCCGCCCCGGTTCCGCCGCCGGCAAAGCCAGCCGCGCCGCGTCTTCCGAAGCATCCCGTTCAGCGCATCCCACCCGCGCCGGTCCGCAAGGAGGCGAGCGAGAATACCCTCGACGGATCGTGGGACCGCCGCCTGTCGCGCGGGCTCGTCTCGCCCGAAAGCTCGATCGACCTGCACGGCCACAACCTCGCCTCCGCCTATGACCGGCTCGATTTCGGCCTCGCCCAGGCGGTCGCGCGGGGCGACCGCGTGCTGCTGCTGATCACCGGCAAGCCGCCGCGCCCCGAATCGGAGCGGCCGCACGCGCGCGGCGCGATTCGCGCGGCGGTGGGCGATTGGCTCGCCTCCTCGCGCCACGCCGATCGGATCGCGGCGGTCCGCGCCGCGCATCCGCGCCATGGCGGAACGGGTGCGCTCTACATCGTGCTGCGGCGCCCAAAACCTGCAGCACAGCGAAATTCTTAACCTCTCTCTGCGAGCATCCCTCCTTCTGATCCCGGGCGGGGCCCCGGCACGGTGTGGGGATAGAGTCGGCAGGTGGAAGGCTTTTCGCTCAAGAGTCGCGCAATCGCCTTTGCGATATGCGCCGGGGCGGTTGCGTTCATCCTCGCGCTCGCGGCTGCGTCCGAACCGGCACAAATCACCGTAGAGACCGCCGGGCGGGCGCTGATCGCATCGATCGTCTGCGGAGTCATGTGCTGGGCCTCGGCCGAGCGCACCATCGCTTCCACCGCGGGCGCGATCGACGCGGCCATCACGCGACTGGCAACGGCAGCCAATGGTGATCTGCAGAGTGAAGTTCCCGAGGAGGTGCGCCAGTGCGTGCCGCCGCTCGCCAATGCGATGGACGGGCTGTTCCGCCAGCTCCACGCCAACATGGAGAGCGTCCAGCGCCTTGCCATGTTCGATCCCGTAACGGGGCTCGCCAATCGGACCAATTTCCGCCGTACCGCCGAACGCCTGCTCGCCGAATTGCCCCAGGGTGTGGTCGCGGTGCTCTATTTCATCGATCTCGACCGGTTCAAGGCGGTCAACGACACGCTGGGCCATGCCACGGGCGACGTGCTGCTCGGGATGGTTGCCAATCGCCTGCGCGCGGTCGCCGACCGCTTCGCTGCCGAGAGCGACACACGCCCGCCGCTGATCGGGCGCCTGGCCGGCGACGAGTTCACGATGTTCTTCCCCGATCTGCGCGATCCGCGCGAGTCCGATCGGATCGGGCGCGGCATCCTGTTCGCGCTCTCCGAATCGTTCGACCTGGCCGATCAGGAAGTCTCGATCGGCGCGTCGGTGGGCATCGCCAAGCGGCCAGAGCACGGCACGACGCTCCACGATCTGATGCGCGCCGCCGACGCCGCGATGTACCATGCCAAGGCGCAGGGCCGCGGCCGCGTCGAGCATTTCACCGAAATGCTCGCCGCCGAGATGGCCGATCGCGCGCAGCTCGAAAGCGATTTGCGCGTTGGGCTCGAAAAGGATCAGTTCGCTCTGGTCTTCCAGCCGCAGGTTGCGGCAAGCGACGGCCGGATCGTCGCTGCGGAAGCGCTGCTGCGCTGGCGCCACCCGGATGGCCTCAAGCTGCCCGCCGCGTTCATGCAGCGCGCCGAGGAGACCGGGCTGATCGTCGAGATCGGCGAATGGGTGGTGACGAATGTCGCCGAAACCATCTCGCGCTGGGGACGGCTCGGCATCGAGCAGCGGCTGGCGGTCAACATCAGCCCGCGCGAGATCGACCACGCCACCTTCTTCCGCCGCCTGCGCGAAGCGATGCTCGCGGCCAGAGCGCCGGCCAATCTGCTCGAGCTCGAGATCAGCGAGACGCTGGCGATGCACTGTTCCGAGGAAGTCATCGATGCCATCGCCACCTTGCGGGCGGACGGCGCGAGTGTGGCGATCGACGATTTCGGCACCGGCTATTCGAACCTGGCGCGCCTACGCGACTTGCCCGTGGATCGGGTCAAGCTCGATCGCAGCCTGATCGAGAATGTCGCGGTCAATTCGGAGGCACGCACGATCGCCCAGGCGGTGATCGGGCTGATCCATGGCTTGGGCTGCGAAGCGGTCGCCGAAGGCATCGAGAGCGATGCCCAGGCGGCGGTGCTCCGCGTCATCGGGTGCGACGTGCTCCAGGGCTATGCGATCGCGCAGCCGATGGCCGAGGAGGATTTCCTCGCCTGGGCACGCACCATTGAGCCTAGGCGCGCGGTATCCTGAGCGCGCGCTTCAGGACTTCGGCATAAACCTCTGTAAGAGCATGCAGGTCTGACAGTGCGACGGCTTCGTCAAGCTTGTGCATCGTCGCATTGACCAATCCGAACTCGACCACCGGGCAGATCCGCGAGAGAAAGCGCGCGTCGGACGTGCCGCCGGTGGTGGAGAGCTCTGGGGTGACGCCGAGCACTGCCTCGACTGCTCCTGAAACCAGCGTCGAAAGTGCGCCGGGCTCGGTAAGGAACGCCTCGCCATAGATGCGGCCTTTCACTTGCGCGCGCGGCGCATGGCGGAGCACGATCTCCTCGACCCGCGCGACCAGATCGGGGCCGCGCTGCAGGTCATTGAAGCGGATGCTGATCCGCGCGCCGGCCCGCCCCGGGATGACGTTGGTCGCCGGATTGCCGACCGAAATGTCGATCACCTCGATGTTCGAAGGCTGGAACCAGGCATTGCCGGCATCGAGCTGGATCGCGTCGATCTCGGCGAGCGCGCGGATCAGGCGCGGCACCGGATTGTCGGAGAGGTGGGGGTAGGCGACATGGCCTTGCTGCCCCGGCACCTCGATGTCGATCACCGTCGAGCCGCGGCGCCCGATCTTGATCGTATCGCCCAGGCGATGCGCCGAGCTGGGCTCGCCGACCACGCACAGATCGGGCCTGACCCCGCGCTCGGCCATCCGCTCGATCAGGCGCGGCGTGCCATAGGTGGCCGGACCTTCCTCGTCGCCGGTGATGAGCAGGCTGATCGTGCCGCCGCTCTCGACGCCCGCCACGGCGGCGACGAAAGCCGCGATCGATCCCTTCATGTCGACCGCGCCGCGGCCGTAGAGCAGCTCGCCGCGGATCTCGGGCATGAAAGCGCCGCTCGTCCAGCCGGCGCCCGGCGGCACGACGTCGAGATGTCCGGCAAAGGCGAAATGCGTGCCGCTTGTCCCGCGCACCGCGAGTAGATTCTCGACCGGCCCCTCGGGCGCCTCGCCCTCGACGAAGCGCTCGACCTGGAAGCCCAGCGGCACCAGCGCGGCCTCCAGCACGTCGAATACGGCGCCCCGTGCGGGAGTTACGCTCTCGGCGGCAATCAGCGCCTTGGTGAGTTCGACGACGTCGGGCACAGTATCTCCATCAACTAATGGAGGGGGCATTGCCCAAGCTCGATCTCGATACAATCCCGCAGACCAATGCGACCAGCTATCCGCCGCAATATGCCGGGGAAGTGCAGGGACGCTGGTATCGCCGGCTGGCGCCCGCAAGCGGCATCACCGATTTCGGCTTCAGCCATGTGACGCTGAATCCGGGCGCCTGGTCCTCGCAGCGCCACTGGCACGAGGGCGAGGACGAGTTCGTCGTGATGCTCGCCGGCGAGGCGGTGCTGGTCGATGATTCGGGCGAGACGGTGATGCGCGTCGGCGACGTTGCGGCGTTTCCCAAGAATGACGGCAACGGTCATGTCCTGCAGAACCGCGGCGACGCGGACTGCGTCTATGTCGCGGTGGGGCGGATGGCGGACACGGCCTGCTACTATCCGGATATCGACATGCACCTGGTTCCCGGAACGGGCTTCCGCCGCAAGGACGGGACGGAGTTCTAAGCTACATCGTCACCCCGGCGAAAGCCGGGGCCCAGGGTCGCGGGCGATGTCGTTTGGGGCTCTGGATCCCGGCTTTCGCCGGGATGACGGTTGGAGGAGCAGGGTGCTCTCACCCTCAGGCCGGCGCCATCTCGAACTGCTCGATCACCCAGTCCTCTTCCTGCGCAGCGGCGATCCAGTCCTGCATGAAGGGGTGCTGGAGCACCGCCATCATATAGGCTTCGGCGAAGCGCGGGACGGGGAGCGAATAGGTGACGATGCGCGTCACCACCGGCGCGAACATGATGTCCACCGCGCCGAACTCGCAGAACAGGAATTCGCCTTCGCCGCCGAAGCGGGCGCGGGCCTGAGCCCATAGCTCCATGATCCGCGAGAGATCGGCGAGCACGTCGTCGTCGGGCTTCTGCGGCGGATAGACCTGGCGGATGTTCATGCTGTGCTTGCGGCGCAGCGCCGCGAAGCTCGAATGCATTTCGGCCGCCATCGATCGCGCCATCGCGCGCGCTGCATCGTCCTTGGGCCAGAACTTGGTATTGCCGGTCTTGTCGTTGAGATATTCGACGATCGCCAGGCTGTCCCACACGACCGCCTCGCCATCCCACAGGATCGGTACCTTGCCAGACGAGGGCGCGAACTCGTCGCCTTCGCGGCGCTTCTCCCATTCTTGATCGTAGAGCGGCACGACGACTTCCTCGAACGGAATGCCGGACTGCTTGCACGCCAGCCAGCCGCGCAGCGACCAGGACGAATAGGCCTTGTTGCCGATGATCAGTTTCATGGCAGGCGGGATAGCGGTGGGGCAGGGTCCCGGCAACCGCTCAGGCGGCCTCGAGGCTTGCGACGAAGCTGCGCATCTCGCGCATCAGGTCCTGCGTCCGGCTCACCAGGTCATCGGTCACGGCGCCCAGTTCGGCGGTGACCTCGGCGGCTGCCTCGCTTGAATTCTCCGCGCTGCCTGCGCTGGCGTGCAGATCGGCGGTCAGCGCTGCGGCAGTGCCGGCATAATGCTGGATCGACCGGATCACGTCGCCCTGCCGCACCATCGCCTGTTCCACCGCGGCGGCAACCGAATTGATCCGGTCGAAGCTCCCGCGCATGTCGCCGACGATCGAAGCGGTGGAGGTCACCGCTTCGGTGATCTGTTCGAGCTGCGCGCGGATATCCTTGGTCGCATCGGAAGTCTGGGCGGCCAGCGCCTTCACCTCGGAGGCGACGATCGCGAAGCCGCGTCCCGCCTCGCCCGCGCGCGCCGCCTCGATCGAGGCGTTGAGCGCCAGCAAATTGGTGCGCGCCGCCACCTCGGCGATCAGATCGGTGATCGTGCTCGCGCTGTTGGCATAGCCCACGAGGCGGGTGAACCGCTCGTCGGCATCGCGGGAAAGCGTGTGCAGCCAGGCAGTGGTCTGCTGCTGCTCGGCCAGGCGCGATTCGACCGTGGCGAGCGACTGGCCGAGATTCTCCGATTCGCCCAGCATCGTCGCAGCGCCGGTGTCCGCCTTGTGCACCGCGCCCACCACGCCGCGCACCTGGTCTTGCGTGGCGCGCGTGCCGAGCAGCAGCATCTCGGCGGATTGGCGCGTCTGGTTCGCGGCGGCGGCGAGCTCGGTGATGTTGCGGACAAAGGCATTCTCGAACTGACCGGCGATGCGCTTCACTTCGCCGCGCCGGGTATTCTCGCTTTCGGCCTGCAGCCGGATACGCTGCTCGGCAGAGGCCGCCTGGCGCTGCCAATCCTCGCGCTGCGCCTTGGTGCGCAGCAGGTCGCGCTCCGCAGCGGCACGCGCAAGTTCCTGGCCCGATTCGAACTGGTCGGTCACCAGTCGGGCCTGTTGGAGCACGGTGCGGCCCAGCAACGCCACGAACACCGCAAGGAAGACGAACACGCCGAGCGGGATCGACGAGACCACCGCATAGACCATGCACACCATCACCGCGGTGCCGAGAAAGGCGAGGCTGGCCGGCGGCGACGCGGCATAGCGAAGCGCGCCGATGGCGATCACCCCCGCCATGATCGTGGTGGTGAAAATCAGTTCCTTGTCGGGCGCCCCCAGTCCGGCAGCGCCCAGAAAGCCGAGCCAGCCCAGCGCGTTGAGAGCGCCCTGGAACGTGATGGCGTTGATCGCCTCGCGCGAATCGGTGATCGCCCAGTCGCGGTCGCGTTGCTGCTTCCAGCGCCACAGCATCACCGTCCCGATGGTGAGATGCAGCGTGAGCATCCCGATCCGCCAAGTCAAATAGACGGTGTCGTCGATCATGAACATCAGCGCGACGCTTACGAACACGGTGACGGCATAAATTATGGGATAGGCGCCGGAGATCGACAGTATCTGCGCGCGCGTAAGCTCGACAGGCAAGCTGACCCACCGACCATACAAGGCGTGGACTAGGCCTGAAGGCCGCAGAATGGCGGAGCGCGTCATGAAAATCCCCCGCCGCTACTTAGCGCGATAGGGTTTACAAGCCGTTTACCAAGAATAGCGCTCAGGCCTTCACATAGACCCAGGCGCGCGTGCCCGAGGCCAGCGGCGCTTCGATCCGCCGGTAATTCTCGCTCTCATAGATGTCGGCGGCGGCGAGTTCGTCCGCGGTCAGGCGGAATACCTTGCCGGCGATCGGCGGGCCGTCACCGGGGACCAGCGCGAGGTGCGTCTCGATGCCGCTGGCGTCGAGCACCGCGGGGTCGCGGATCTGGATCTCGATCGCCACGAAGCCGTGGAGCGCATCATCCTCGCCATCGAGCAGCCGCCCGAACGAGGAAAGTTGGACGCTCTCGAGCTGGAGCGTGCCGTAGGAGAAGAGCAGTTCGGTCACGGGCCCAGGTGTCATAGGCGCAGATGGATGCCGCGACGATGCAGCGGCAGCAAGGCCGTGATAATGATTAGCAATATGATCACCGCGTAAGCGAACGAGGCGAGATAGGGGTCCGGAATCACTTGCTGGAGATGCGCGAAGCACCAGCCCTGGAGCGTGTCCTTGCCGACGAACAGCTTGAACCCGGCGATGCCGAGCAGCAGCGACAGGATGTAGCCAAGGATCGCGTTCATCCCCAACATGTGGAGCGGGAACAGCGCCTTGCGAACCGCCGGGCTTCGCGTCGCGACCATCGCCAGCGCGAGCAGCAGTGCCGAAAGCCCCGAGGTGAATAGCGCGAAGCTGCTGGTCCACAGCTTCTTGTTGAGCGGGAAGACGTGGCTGAAGGCGAGGCCGATCAGCGTCAGCGCAAGGCCCGCCAGCGCGATGCGCGCGACCGAGCGCTCGGGTGCGGCTTTCCACAGCATCGCCGCGAGCATCCCGAACAGCACATTGGCGAGCGCCGGGATCGTCGAGAGCAGGCCCTCTGGATCATAGACCACATTCCCCGCCGCATCGGTGCCGCCCCGCCACATATGCGCGGTGGTGACCAGCGCGCGGTCGACATAGCCCGCCAGGTTGCCCTCGGGGCTGAGCTGCCCCGCACCGAAGCCGGGCACCGGCACCAGCATCATCAGCGCCCAATAGAGTGCGAGCCCGGCGCTCGCGATGCCCAGGATCGCGGCGGCATTCAGATGCGAACGATTAGCAGTATCGCGTCTGGCGGTCAGGATCGCGAGCGTCGCGGTCAGCGCATAGCAGAGCCCGATCCGCTCGAGCACGCCGAACACGCGGAAATTGGCGATGTCCGGATGCACCAGGAACTGGAACGCCCAGCCGATCGCGATCAGCGCCAGCGTCCGCCGCGCGATCCTGAGCCACACCGCGCCGTCGATCCGCTTGGGAAAGGAGAGCCCCAGCGCCACGCCGACCGCGAACAGGAAGGCGGGAAACACCAGATCGGTCGGCGTGAAACCGTGCCATTCGGCATGATCGAGCGGCCACCACACATAGTCCCAGCTGCCCGGCGTATTGACGATGATCATCCCCGCAACGGCGAGGCCGCGGAAGATGTCGAGGCCCGTGAGGCGCTGTTTGGTCTGTTCGTCTGCCATGGATCCTCCCCGGCGCCGAACATGGAACGGTCCGCGCGGGAGGGCAATCGCCGGACCGTAAGGGCTCAGCCGATCGCTTCCAGCACGGCGGCGCGCAGCTCGGGGATGCCCATGCCCTTCTCGCTCGACGTGACGAGGATGTCGGGGTGCGCCGCGGCCCGCTTGCGCGCTTCTTCGGCGGTCTGCAGCGTGATTTCGGCAAGCACGCTGGCCTTGATCTTGTCGGCCTTGGTCAGGACGATGCGATAGCTCACCGCCGCGGCATCGAGCATGTCGAGGATCTCGCGGTCGACATCCTTGATGCCGTGGCGCGCGTCGATCAGCACCAGTGCGCGCTTCAATACCTGTCGCCCGCGCAGGAAGTCGTTCACCAGATAGCGCCACGTGCGGACCATGTCCTTGGGCGCCTTGGCGAAGCCATATCCCGGCATGTCGACCAGCCGGAAGCGGAGCGGCTCGCCCACGTCGAAGAAGTTGAGCTCCTGCGTCCGGCCGGGCGTCACCGAGGTGCGCGCCAGGCTGTTGCGCCCGGTCAGCGCGTTGAGCAGCGACGACTTGCCGACGTTCGAACGGCCCGCGAACGTCACCTCGGGCACGTCGGGATCGGGCAGATATTCGAGCGATGGCGCCGATTTCAGGAAGGCGACGGGCCCCGCGAAGATCTTCCGCGCGGCCTCGATCGCTTCGGGGTCGAAGCTGGTCACTTCGCCGCCACTTCCTTCTTCTTCACCGGTTCCTTGAGCGCCGGGTGCTTCGAATAGAGCCATTGCTGCTGCAGGATGGTGATGCAGTTGGAGGTGATCCAGTAAATCTGCAGGCCCACCGCGAACGGCGCCATCAGGAACATCAGCATCCACGGCATGATCGCGAAGATCTGCTTCTGCATCTCGTCCATCGGCGCCGGGTTGAGCTTCATCTGGAAGTACATCGAGATGCCGAGCAGCACCGGGATCACGCCGATCGCCAGGAAGGCGGGCGGGGTGAAGTGGAAGAGATAGTTCACCAGGGCGATGAAGTTCGCGGGATCGGGCGCCGAGAGATCGCGGATCCATAGCACGAACGGCTGGTGCCGCATTTCGATCGTCAGCAGCAGCACCTTGTAGAGCGCGAACATGATCGGGATCTGGAGCAGGAGTGGCAGGCAGCCCGCGAGCGGATTGACCTTCTCCTCCTTGTAGAGCTTCATGATCTCCTGCTGCTGCTTCTGCTTGTCGTCCTTGTGACGTTCCTGCAGCGCCTTCATCTTAGGCTGGATCGCGCGCATGTTCGCCATCGACGCGAACTGCTTCTGAGCGATCGGAAACAGCAGGCCGCGGATCGTGATCGTCAGCAGGATGATCGCGACGCCGAAGTTTCCGACCATGCGGAACAGCCAGTCGAGATAATAGAAGATCGGCTGTTCGATCATGCCGAACCAGCCCCAGTCGATCGCGCGATCGAACTGCACGATGCCGAGCTTGTCCTGGTAATTGTCGAGCAGCTTCACTTCCTTCGCGCCGGCGAAGAAGCGGCTCGAATAGCTGCTCTTTTTGCCCGGCGCGAGCGCGAGCGGCTCGGCGAGCTGATAGTCCGCCTGATAGGCCTGGGCCGCGGTGCCGCGCTGCTGGAGCTGGACAGGCACGCGCTGATCGGGGACGAGCGCTGTGAGCCAGTAATGGTCGGAATAGCCGACCCAGCCTCCGGTCGTGCCGAACTGCTTCGGACCCGCCTCGGTGTCCTTCCAGTTAATATAATCGGCTGCGCCGTTATAGACCGCGATTGGGCCGACATGCGCGGCCCATTGGTCGACATCGAGCGAGCGGCTGGACCGCGAGACCAAAGCATAGGGCGTCACCGAAACCGGTGCCGAGCCGGTATTCGCGACCGTCTGCTTGATGGTGAACATGTAGTTCTGGTCGACCGACAGCTCGATACGGAAGACCTGCCCGGTGGAATTGGTCGCGGTGAGCGTCACCGGCGACGTCGGGGTCAGCTTGGGCGCGCTTGTCTGCCACACCGTATCGGGGCCGGGAACCTCGACGCCCGAGGCCTGCCAGCCGAACTGGGCATAATAGGAACCCGCCGCGCCGCTGGGCGAGAGCAGGCGGATCGGCGGCGATTTCTTCGCGACAGTCTCGTCATATTTGGCGAGCACAAGGTCGTCGAGCCGAACGCCCTTGAGGTTGATCGACCCCCGCAGCGCGGGTGTCTCGATCTGGACGCGCGGCGTCTCGGCCAGCACGACCTGGCGGTCGCGCAGCGCCTTCGACGAATCGGCGGTCGGATCGGCGGACGGATTGGGCACCGGCTTCGGCTTGCCATCGACCATCTTGGTCGGTGCGGGCTGCTGCTGGGGGAAGATGAAGTGCATGATCGACGGCCAGCCGAACAGGATCAGCGCGGCCAGCACTGCGAAGAGCACGAAATTCTTTTGGTCGTCTTTCACCGATTATTCCCCGGAAGGTCCGTCATGGCACGGGATCGTAGCCGTGCCCGCCCCATGGATGGCAGCGTGCGATTCGCTTGGTTGCGAGCCAGCCGCCCTTGAGCGCGCCATAGCGGCGAAGCGCCTCGATTGCATAGGCCGAACAGCTTGGATTGTAGCGGCAGCTCGGCGGCAGGAGGAGCGAAGGCCCAAGCTGCCAGCCGCGCGCGATCAGAATGAGGAGCTTGGCGATCACCTTTTCACCTTGGCCAGGGCCTTGGCGAGCTCGATCTTTAGATCGGCATAGTCGCGCTCGATGCCGCTGTTCCGCCCGATCAGGACATGGTCGGCGCCGGGCAGGCCGGCTTCGGGCAGCACTTCGCGCGCCAGCGCACGGAAGCGACGCTTCATGCGGTTGCGGATGACGGCGTTGCCGACTTTCTTGGAAACCGTAATGCCGATACGCATGGTCGAATCGGCATCCTCGCGGTCGCGAACGATCAGGACGAAACCGGGCATGGGTGCCCGTTTCCCCGCGTTCGCGGCGAGATAATGCTTGCGCTCGGTAAGCCGAACGAGGCTGACGGGCTTTAGGCCGACAGCTTGTTGCGGCCGCGGGCGCGGCGGTTGCGGATCACGGTGCGACCGCCGGGGGTCGCCATCCGCGTGCGGAAGCCGTGCCGGCGCGCACGCACCAGATTGCTCGGCTGAAAGGTCCGCTTCATCGCTCATCCTCGAGTATCTAGAACGTAAAATGGCCACCACTAGGGCGGCCGTGTGTGGGGTGCCCTTACGGACGTCGGCCGCCAAAGTCAACGCTCGTCCTGCCCAAAACCGAGCGTCGCGGCCTCTGCGCGCGCGAGCACCAGCTCCCTGGTGCGTTGCTGGCGCCGGCGGAAGCTGCGGCGGCGCAGTGCCATGTCGGCATAATGGCCGAATCGGGGGAAGCGACGCTTGAGCCGCACGAAGCGGCCGCGGGCCCAGACCGAGTTCTGCAGAACGAGCACCAGCCCTGCGGCAAACACGAAGATTCCACCCGGCCCGGGGATCACGCCCACCAGAGGCGATACCGCCATCACCACCAGTCCGGTCACGAACAGGATCGTGCGGACGAGCGGGCTGCGGGGGCGGGCACGCGTCATGTCCAGGATGTGGGGTTTGTGTGTTGGTCGTGCAAGACAGGGAGGCAGCGGCTCGAATGCCTCCAATACGGAGGCGTTGCATTCCGCAACGGAGAAATGCGGCTATGGTCGCGGCCTCTGGGGGAGGCGGACTTGGTCGCGAGCGTATCGACGGTTGCGTATCTGGGGCTCGAGGCGCGTGCGGTGGAGGTGCAGTGCAACCTCGTCGCCGGCCTGCCCAAGTTCGTCATCGTCGGCCTGCCGGACAAGGCGGTGGGTGAGAGCCGCGAGCGCGTTCGCGCCGCGATGGCCGCGATCGGGCTGGCGCTGCCGCCCAAGCATATCGTCCTCAATCTCTCGCCGGCGGATCTTCCCAAGGAAGGCTCGCATTTCGACCTGCCGATCGCGCTGGCGCTGCTCGGGGCGATGGGTGTGGTCGATGCCGAGACGCTGGCGGGGTATGTCGTGGTGGGGGAACTGGCGCTGGATGGCCGCGTCGCGCCTTCGCCGGGCGTGCTGCTCGCGGCGCTGCATGCGGGCGAGATCGGCAAAGGGCTCGTCTGTCCGGTGGCGCAGGGGCCCGAGGCGGCCTGGGCGGGGCAGGCCGAAGTCATCGCCGCGCCGGACCTGATTGCGCTGCTCAATCACTTCAAGGGCAACCAACTGCTCGCAGCGCCACCGCCGGGAG
The DNA here is from genome assembly GCF_014489075.1 of Sphingomonas sp. JC676. Lineage (GTDB taxonomy): Bacteria > Pseudomonadota > Alphaproteobacteria > Sphingomonadales > Sphingomonadaceae > Sphingomonas. The sequence continues at coordinate 249,637 of NZ_JACTGR010000001.1, forward strand.
AGGCCGATGCGGCGGTGAGCGTTTCCGATCTCGCCCAGGTGAAGGGGCAGGAGACCGCCAAGCGCGCGCTCGAGATTGCGGCGGCGGGTGGGCATAACATGCTGATGGTTGGGCCGCCGGGCGCGGGCAAGTCGCTGCTCGCCTCATGCCTGCCCGGCATATTGCCGCCGCTCGACGCCGCCGAGGCGCTCGAGGTCTCGATGGTGGCCTCGGTTGCGGGAACCTTGATGGGCGGGCGGCTGACCCGGACCCGGCCCTTCCGCTCGCCGCACCACTCGGCCTCGATGGCTGCGCTCACCGGCGGTGGGCTCAAGGTGAAGCCCGGCGAGGTCAGCCTGGCGCATCTCGGCGTGCTGTTCCTCGACGAACTGCCCGAATTCCAGCGCGCCGTGCTCGATTCGCTACGCCAGCCGCTCGAGGCAGGGGTGGTCAGTGTCGCCCGCGCCAATGCGCATGTCACCTTCCCGGCGCGCGTCCAGCTCGTCGCGGCGATGAACCCGTGCCGCTGCGGCCATCTCGGCGATCCGGCTTTGGCCTGTGCGCGGGCGCCCCGCTGCGCGGTGGACTATCAGGCAAAGGTCTCGGGACCGCTGCTCGACCGCATCGACCTGCATGTCGAGGTCCAGCCGGTCACCGCCGCCGATCTCGTACTGCCGCCGACCGCGGAAGGGTCGCCCCAGGTCGCGGCGCGGGTGGCCGAAGCGCGTGCGGTGCAGGCGGCGCGCTACCGGGATGCACCGGCCCGCACCAATGCCGAGGCGGAGGGCGACCTGCTCACCGCGCATTCGACCCCCGACGAGCCCGGCCGCAAGCTGCTGGCGCAGGCCGCCGAGGCGATGCGGCTTTCGGCGCGCGGCTATACCCGCGTGCTTCGTGTCGCCCGCACGATCGCCGATCTGTCGGGTGCGGAGGGCGTGGGGCGTATCCACGTCGCCGAGGCGCTGAGCTATCGCCGGCAGGCACCGCGGAGCTGAGCGAAACGAATCGCTGGCGATGTAGGATTTCGTCTGCAACCCTCGCGCTCGCCGCTTCGCGTTGTCGAGGTCTGGAAAAACCATTTTCTGGGGAAGAAGCTTTTTCGACATAGCAGGTGTCAACCGTGTCAACCGATCGGTCCGCCGGCATCCCCGGCTTGCCCCCGCCGCCGCCATCGTCTAGCCACGCCCTCCGCTGCCCCTGTGGCGAAATTGGTAGACGCGACCGACTCAAAATCGGTTGCCGCAAGGCATGCTGGTTCGAGTCCGGCCAGGGGCACCATTTCCGGTTACGACTGGGTCCACCCACTTTGAGGGTGTCGTGATGCCTGATGAAGTGGATGTGCTGATCGTCGGTGGCGGCCATGCCGGCGCGGCCTGTGCGATCGCGCTCCGCCAGGGCAAGTTCGAGGGCAGCATCCTCGTCATCGGCGGCGAACCCGAGCTTCCCTACGAACGCCCGCCGCTCTCCAAGGAATATCTGGCCGGCGACAAGCCGTTCGAGCGCCTGCTGATCCGGCCCGAGTCCTTCTGGGCCGATCGCGAGGTGGCGTTCCGGCTGGGCACGGTGGTCGTCTCGGTCGATGCCGCCGGGCACGCCGTGACCACCGATGCGGGCGATACGATCCGCTATCGCCACCTCGTCTGGGCGACCGGCGGCGCGCCGCGGCTGCTCGACTGCGGCGGGCATGACCTCGCCGGTGTGCACACCGTCCGCACCCGGGCCGATGCCGACCGGATGATGGCCGAGCTGCCAGACGTCGAGCATGTGGTCGTGATCGGCGGCGGCTATATCGGGCTCGAGGCGGCAGCGGTGCTCGCCAAGTTCGGCAAGAAGGTGGTGCTGCTGGAAGCGCTCGACCGTGTCCTGGCCCGCGTCGCCGGCGAGCCGCTTTCGCGCTTCTTCGAGGCCGAGCACCGCGCGCACGGGGTCGATGTACGGCTCGGCGTGGCGGTCGCCTCCATCCTGGGCGAGGATCGCGTGACCGGCGTCCGGCTGGTCGATGGCGAAGTGCTGAAGGCAGAGATGGCGATCGTCGGCATCGGCATCATCCCTGCCGTAGAACCACTGCTGGCGGCGGGTGCCGAAGGCGGGAACGGCGTGGCGGTGGACGGTCAGTGCCGGACCACGCTGCCCGATATCTTTGCGATCGGCGACTGCGCGCTCCACGCCAATCGCTTCGCCGAGGGCGCGCGAATCCGCGTCGAATCGGTGCAGAACGCCAGTGACCAGGCGGCGGTCGTAGCCAAGGCGATCCTGGGGCAGCCGGCCGAATATGAGGCGGTGCCGTGGTTCTGGTCGAACCAATACGACATCAAGCTTCAGACGGTCGGCCTCGCTATCGGCTTTGACCAGGCCGTGGTGCGTGGCGATCCGCTCACCCGCAGCTTCAGCGTCGCCTATCTGAAGCAGGGGCGGGTGATCGCGCTCGACTGCGTCAACGCGGTCAAGGACTATGTCCAGGGCCGCAAGCTCGTGCTCGAAGGCACTGCGGTGGACGCTGCGCGCCTCGCCGATCCCGCGGTTCCGCTCAAGGAACTGGCTGCGTAGCCGCCGTCAGCCGCAGAGGGGCGCCACGCGGGATCCCGCCAAGTGACGGCCTTTTGTGCGCCCGCGCCTGATAGATCGTATAGCCGCACAGGAAGCCGTAGAGCCCCAGCCCCTCCACCTGCCAGAAGGGCATCGTCGCCATGTTGAGCAGGAAGAATGCGAAATGCGCGGCGATCAGCTTGAACCGCTCGGTGCGGCTGGAAAGCGCCGCGGAGAACATCACCGCCCAGAGCAGCAGCATCGCCGCCACGCCGAAAACGCCAAGCTCATAGAGCGTCGCGACGAGCGTATTGTGCGGATAGACCTTGAACAGCCCCTCCCAGCTTTCGGGTCCGAAGCCGAACAGGTGCCGGGCCGGGCTGCCGTCGACCCAGGCATAGAGATAGCTGCTCCAGATCAGCGGGCGGGCCGACATGACCTGGCGATCGGCATAGTTGAATTCGCGCGGCGGCTTGATGAGCTGGCTGGGATCCGAGAGGAAGGTGGCGAGGTCGCTGAACTTGTCGCTGTAGAAGACGGCGGCGGTCGCGACGATGATCAGGCCGCCCACCACCGCGGCGGTAGCCATCAGCGCGCGCTGGTCGCGCCGCACGCTCACCGTCAGTCCGATGAGGAAGGTCGCCAAGGCGAGCGGCGTCAGCGCGAGGATAGAGGTGCGATAGCCTGCCAGCTGGATGCCGATCAGCGTCGCCAGCAGGAACAGGACGCGCACCGCGGTGGGTGCCGTGCGCGCGAAGCAGCCCACGGTGAACCCGGCGACGAGCGCGACCGAGAAGGCGCCTTCATGGTTGTAGCCCCCGATCCAGACGATGCCGCTGCCATCCTCCGAACCCTTGGGCAGGTTGAGCGCCAGCGACAGAACCTGGAAGACCAGCAGCGGCAGGAAGGCGACCATCGCCCAGCCGATCCAGCGCCCTTCGGAATCGCAGCGCATTGCCTGGAATACCGAGATCGTGATCACCAGCAGATAGGCATATTTGACCGCGACGTTGATCCCGCCGGCGATGTCGCCGTTCAGCCCGGCGCTCAACAGGACGAGCGCTGCCACCAGATAGATGGGCAGCACCCATTTGATGCCAAAATTGGCCGGCCGCACGACAAAGACGAGCCCGAACAAAGTGAGGCCGATCGAAAGCAGGGCGTTGCCCGAAAAGCCCGCGGCCAGGGGCTTGAACATGTAGATGTGATACGCGCCGGCGATGTAGCGCAACCAGAGCGCGACGATGACGAAGGCCGCCGCCAGGCTCCCGGCCCGGCGCGCGGCGACGACCAGCGGCACCAGCAGCACCAGGGTCACCGGAACCAGCACCCCCAGCCCGAAGGAGGGGCCGTAGGGGAGGGCGGCTTCGTTCATCGCCGCGGCTCAGCCTGCATGGTAGCTCTTATACTCGCGCAGATGGTAGCCGGCTTCGCCGGACCGTTGCTGCTCGCGGACATCGACGAGGGTCAGCACGGCACCGATGACGTTGGCGTGGACATCGTAGAGCTGGCGAAGCGCGATCTCCGCGGCCTTGACTGCGGTCTTGCGCCAGCGGACCAGCAGCACGACGCCGTCGGCGACGCTTGCGAGCACGCGGGCCTCGTCCACCGCCAGCAGCGGCGGGGTATCGAGGAGCACCAGGTCGTAATGGCCGCGCACCGCTTCGATCAGCTCGGCGAGCTTCGCGCTGTCGGCACGGCCGATATCCGCGCCATCGAGCCGCTGCGGCAACAGGACGGCCGTCGAAAGGCTATCCGCCAGGAGAGCCCGCTCGAACGGGGCCTTGCCCAGCAGCACTTCGTCCAGGCCGATAGGGACCCGGTCGGCAAATTCGCGCGTCAAGGCGCGGCGACGCGCGTCGCAATCGATCAGCAGCACGCGTGCGCCCGTCATTGCCGCTGCACGCGCCAGGCCGAGGACGATGGTGGTCTTGCCCTCGCCGGGAACCGCCGAGGTGATCGCCACCACCCGCACCGCGCCGCCGCCTGCATATTGGATCGAGGTGCGAAGCGAGCGGAATGCTTCGGCAAACGCCGATTGCGGCCGCTTGAGCGGCAGTTCTGCCGGAGGCGCGGGCAGGCCGGACTTGCGATAACCGGACAGGGTCCGCGCATCGGGGATCGCGGCGAGCATGGGCAACGCCAGCGAACGCTCGATCGAATCACTGCTCTCCAGCCCGCGCTCGAGCAATTGGAGGAGCAGTACCAGCATCGCCGCCATGCCCAGGCCACCCACGATCGCAAGCGCGCCGAACACCAATGGGTTGGGCGAGCTGGGCGCTCCAGGCACGCGCGCCCGGCTCACGACATAGGAATCGCTGCGCTCGAGACCGGCCTGTGCCACCGTCTGACGATAGCGATCGAGAAAGGTCTGATAGAGCGTCCGCGCCGATTCGGCATTGCGCTCGAGCTCGTTCAGCCGGACCGAAGCCTGGGTGTCGGTCGACAGGCGGCCGCGCGCCTGCGCGATCGAGCCTGCGAGCGAGGCCGCCCGCTGGCTGGCGATGTTCGCCTGATTCGAAACATTGGCGACGACGCGCTGCACTTCGCCAGCGATCTGCGCGTCGGTGGATTTCAGTGCGTTCTGGGCACGGACCAGATCGGGATAGCGCGGTCCATAGCGCTTCTCGAGCGACGCGACTTCGCGCGCGGCCTCGGCGCGCTGGCCACGCAGCGCGCTGACCACGGGAGAATCGAGCGATTCGCCGAGTTCCTCGCCGCTGCGGCCGCGCGCCAATTGCGCGCGCGCAGTGGCGAGACGCGCCTGCGCCGCGGCATTCTCCGCCTGCGCCTGGGCGAATTGGGTCGAGAGGTTCGACAGCTCCTCCTGGGAGACGGTGCTCGAATTGGAGACCGCGAACAGGCCATGCTGCGCCCGATAATCGGCAGTCGCCTTTTCCGCATCGAGCACCTGTCCGCGGAGCTGCTGCAGCCGCTGATCGAGGAACACTCGCGCGCGCTGCGTCGCTTCGGACTTCGTGCCGGTCTGGCCGGCGACATATTGGTCGATGATCATGTTGGCGATCTGCGCCGATTTCGGCGCAGATCCTGCCACAACGTTGACGCTGATCGCGTAAGACAGCCCGTCGCGCTTGACCGTCAGATCGCCCAGCACCGTACCGATCGCGCGCTGACGGCCGACCGGATCTTGCTTGGCATTGGCCGGGCCGGGAACCGCTGCCTTGTTGAATTCGGGATCGAGATCGAGCCGCAGCTTATCGACCACCCGCCCGATCAGTTCGGGCGATTGGAGAATCTCGACCTCGGTGTCCACCGCGGCCGAATCCGGATCGACCGTGGGGGTAACCTGGTCGACATTGACCACCTTCTCCGCGGAACGCTCGAGCGCGACCTGCGCCGTCGCCGTATAGCGCGGCGGAACGGCGAAATAGGCCACCGCCGCAACCAGGATCGCCGTCGCCAGCGCGACGCAGATGATCAGCCATCTGCGCCGGATGACGGCGGCGATCCGGCGCAAATCGATCAGCGCGCCGCGATCGACCTGCGGGTCGGACGGGTCGGGCTTGGCGAAGGATCGCTGAGCGAGGGCATCCATAAGATCAGGCCGTCGCCATGAATGCGCGGACCGCCGGGGCAAGCTCGGGCCGCTCGAGCGCGAGCGCGAGCGTCGCCGTGACGAAGCCGCTCTTGTCGCCGCAGTCATAGCGCTTGCCGGCGAAGGTGATGCCGTGGAAGCGCTGCTGGCCGATCAGTTGCGCCAGCGCGTCGGTGAGCTGGATCTCGCCCCCGGCGCCTTCTTCCTGGCTTGCGAGAATGCCCATCACTTCCGGCTGCAGGATGTAGCGGCCGATCACGCCGAGATTGGACGGCGCGACATCGGGGGCGGGCTTTTCGACAAGGCCGAGCACTTCGGTCACCTGCCCCATGCTCCCGCCCGGCGTGATGATGCCGTATTTGCTGGTGTCCTCGGGGGCGACTTCCTCGGCGCAGATCAGATTGCCGCCAAGTTCCGCATAGGCGTCGACCATCTGCTTGAGACAGCCCGGTCGGCCCACCATCAGATCATCCGGAAGCAATACCGCAAAGGGCTCGTCCCCGACGATGCGCCGCGCGCACCATACGGCATGGCCCAGGCCCAGCGGCTCCTGCTGGCGGACGATGGTGATGTCGCCCGGCGAGCTGCGCGTGCTGTCGAGGATCGCGAGCGACTTGCCGCGGCGCGCCATCGTCTCCTCGAGTTCGAAGGCGTGATCGAAATGATCGTCGATCAGTCCCTTGCCGCGGCTCGTGACGAAGATGAATTGTTCGATCCCGGCCTCGCGTGCCTCGTCGACCGCATATTGGATGAGCGGCCGATCGACTACCGTGAGCATTTCCTTCGGCATCGACTTGGTCGCTGGGAGGAAACGGGTCCCTAGTCCCCCGATGGGGAAAACCGCCTTGCGTATCTTTCGCATGTTCCGCCCTTTCTTTGGTGAGCCCCCAAGAAGGAGCCACCGGCCAAAGCCAGGCTGGAAATCCGCACCACCGCACCGCCACTGACGCGCACACTACGCTTTGAACTGGTCAGTCGCGGCACTGCAACAACGCGATTCCCTTGCCTGACGGTGGACTCGTGCGCCATCGCGCTGCGTCGCAGCAACGTCATGGCGTCAAGACGTGTGCAAACTGCGCCCGGTAGCCGGATCACAGCCGCGGCGGCGCGGTACCGAATTGAATTCCGCCCGGAATCGAGCCGCCGCTGCGCGATCGGACGAGCGGCGTGCCGGCGGGTACCTGGATGTCGTGCGAATCGATGATGAGTCGGACCCGCCCGTCATGGACGTCGAAGAGTGGCCATTGCCGGCTGCTGCGGACGACCAGGTGCTCGATATGGATCACAAGCGGCTCGGCGTCGGGTGCTTTCGGACCCATCAACGCGAAATGGACCGTATCGCCGATGCCGCCGGTCTTCTGGGGATCCACGCTGGTGAGTCGCGTAGCGCGGATGTTCGACCAAAGCCGGTAGTTGCGGGCGTTGCGCCCGCTGGTGCAGTCGTCGAGCAGCGTCTCGGTGGATTTGAGGTCGAAACCGCCGTCGCTGTTGTCCCAGGCGGCGCATTGGTGGAATGTGAGGCGTGCATTTCCCCGTTCGGCGGAGAAGCCGTCGCCGTTCCAATATTGTTTGGGCTCGCGCTGCCAGCGGAAGCCCCGCATCGTGCAGCGCTCCAGCCGAAAATCATGGGCCTCGTCCTTGAAGGCGATGCCGACAGGCAGGTCGTGTGGACCGGTCGTCAGCACGCCGCTTGCCGTCACGTCCTGGATCAACCCGTCATGGCTCGCATAACCGAATCGGCCGAAGCTGCGGCGGAGCTCAGTCGCCCGCGCGCCGCGCAGACGCAGGCCGACACAGCTTGCGGTCTGGCCTGGCGCGTCGGCCTTGTTCTCGATCACGCGATAGCCGCGCGTCACCTCGATGTCGTCGAGCTGGAGGCCGGCAATGTCGTTGCGAATGACGAAAAGCCCGTTGCCGACGTCGTGGGCGTGCACGCCGCGATAGGCAGCACCGGAACGGACGACATAGACCGGCTCGCCGTCGGCGGCGATGCGGGAAGCCGGAGGGAACAGGCGTGGAGCTAAACCGGACACCCGATCAGGCTAGGCGTCCCCCGGCGCGTCGCGCCAGCGCGCTGCGCCGGACCGTGAAACGCACGCGGCGAGCGCGTGAATCGCGGGCTAACGATAGATGCGGCGGGCGCGGCTGAAGCCGTGAAATCCCGCTTCGCCATGCGCGGTGGCGAGATTCAGTCCCGCGGCTGGCTGTGGAATGCCCGCCTGGGCGATTGCGAGCGAGCGGCCGTCGAGGGCGATTGCCGAGGAAATGGTCCGCGCAAGGATATGGCTGCGTTCAGCGCCGTCACGGCCGAAATAATAGATGGCGAACGGCGGCTTGTGCCGGTGGATCGCGCTGATCGCCTCGTCGATATCGCCATAGCCGAGCAGCGGCAGAATCGGCCCGCAAATCTCCTCCCGCATGACGAGCATGTCTTCGGTGGCATGCCGTACGATGTGGAGCGGCATGCGCTGCACGCCGGTCTGACCGCGACGATCAGGAGGCTCTGCAACCAGTATCTCGGCTCCGCGCGCGCGCGCGTCTTCTATAAAGCGGTTGAAGCGGGCAAGCTTGGCATCCGACAGCGGCAGATCGATCTCGGTGTGGCCCGCCATGCGCGGACGGAGATGCATCGCCGCACGCCAGAGCCAGGACGCCATGGCTTCCTCCTGCTCGGCCGGCACAAGAAGGTAATCGGGAGTCAGGGATATGTGGCCCGACTTTACGAGCTTGCTTGCGATCACCTGCTCGGCAGCTTTCGCCAAATCGGCCGAACGGCCGATGATCACGGGCGATTTGCCGGAAGGCTGGATTGTCGCGCCGGAAAGCCCGGTATTCGGGGCTCCACCGTTGGCGAGATCGGCCTCGGCGGGGACGCCCGTTACGAACATATCGAATGGCAGTTTCGCAAAGGCTCCGGCATCCGCGGCCTGGCCATCGAGAATGTGGAGTTCGAGCGAACTGAAATAGCGCGGAGACAGCTCTGCAAACAATCGCGCCAGATGCGGCGTGGCCGAGTCGAACTGCACCATTATGCGATCGCCAGCGGTCAGCGCGTTGGCTAGCAGGCTCACCGTCTGGCGGAGCGCAAGAGTCGCGGGTGCCGCAAGCCCGACGACTCCAACCGGTTGATACTCGGTATAGTCGCCGCGACGTGCCAGCCTGCCCCAGAGCCCGTGCCCATATTCCGGGCGCATCCAGATCGCAGCGTTTCGAAGTGAATTGCGCAGATCCGCAAGCGCGGGGGTGATCTCCATCCGCATCGCCGCCGCTTGGTCTTGATGCGCGTGGTCCCGGCAGAGCGCCGCACACAGAGCGCCGCTATTCTCCTCGATCATCGCCACGGCGCGGCGAAGCCGATCCTGGCGAATCGCCAGCGGCACAGGCAGTTCAGAAAAATGAGCCGCGCGTTGCTGCTCGAGTATCTCAAGCATCCAGATCTCCCGGGTACGGCTATCTATCGAAACGGCGATGCGTGGCAACCTTGCGATGAGCCGTTTTTGGGACACTTGCGAGCGCGATATCGGCCCGTCGGAGACCCGAAAATTGCCGGATCATATGCATAATCCATGAAGCGTGAATTTGTTCGCGAATGCGGCACGCAAGCGGCGAACAATGCTTAAAATTTCATTTCGCCGTCGATTTCCCTCACCTCGAAGCTCCCGCGTTGACGCTTGGGCGATGGCGATAGAGTGTTCGCATGCGCAACACGAAAATCGGCGGCCGCGTGCCGCAAAAGGGAGTATTTCGTATGCGGATCGTGATGATCGGATCGGGCTATGTTGGCCTGGTCTCCGGTGCTTGTTTCGCGGATTTCGGGCATGATGTGATTTGCGTCGACAAGGACGCGGAGAAGATCGCCAAGCTGAAGGCGGGGGGCATCCCCATCTATGAGCCGGGGCTTGACGAGTTGGTTGCGAAGAACGCCGCCGCGGGGCGGCTTTCCTTCACGACCGATCTAGCCGGACCGGTTTCCAAGGCGGATGTGGTGTTCATCGGCGTCGGCACCCCCAGCCGTCGCGGCGATGGCCATGCCGACCTTTCTTATGTGTATGGCGCGGCCCGCGAGATCGCGGCTGCGCTCGATGGCTTTACCGTGATCGTCACCAAGTCGACGGTGCCGGTCGGTACGGGCGACGAGGTTGAGCGGATCATCCGCGAAACCAATCCCGCCGCCGAGTTCGCGGTTGCGTCGAATCCCGAATTCCTGCGCGAGGGCGCCGCGATCGAGGACTTCAAGCACCCCGATCGCATCGTGATCGGCATCGAGGACGAGCGCGCACGCGCGCCGATGGAGGAGGTGTATCGCCCGCTCTATCTGAACAAGGCTCCGTTGCTCTTCACGCGTCGACGCACCAGCGAGCTGACCAAATATGCCGCGAACGCCTTCCTCGCGATGAAGATCACCTTCATCAACGAGATCGCGGACCTGTGCGAAAAGGTGGGCGCGGACGTGCAGGAGGTGTCGCGCGGCATCGGCCTCGACAATCGCATCGGCTCCAAGTTCCTCCATGCCGGCCCCGGCTATGGCGGCTCGTGCTTCCCCAAGGATACGCTGGCGCTGATGAAGACCGCGCAGGACCATGACTCGCCGATCCGGCTGATCGAAGCGACCGTTGCCGTGAACGACCAACGCAAGCGCGCGATGGGCCGCAAGGTCCTCGCTGCGATGGGCGGATCTGTGCGCGGCAAGACAGTCGCCGTGCTGGGTCTGACCTTCAAGCCCAACACCGACGACATGCGCGATGCGCCGTCGATCGCGATCATCCAGGCGCTGCAGGACGCCGGCGCCAAGATCCGCGCCTATGATCCCGAGGGCATGGAGGCGGCGCGCCCGCTGCTGAAGGACGTGCACTATGCCGGTTCGGCCTATGACGCCGCCGAGGGCGCGCATGCCGCGGTCATCGTGACCGAGTGGGATGCGTTCCGCGCCCTCGATCTGCCGCGGCTGAGGGGCGTGATGGCGCAGCCCGTGCTGGTCGATCTACGCAACGTCTATCCACCGAAGAAAGTGGAGGCGGAGGGCTTCCGCTATGTGAGCGTCGGCCGGCCGAGCGATGCCGACCTCACAGGAGATGTTTCCACGTCGAGGCGAGCGGCGTGAACGCGATAGGTCCCATTCTCCTGGCGGGCGCCGGGGCCTTTCACGACGGATACCTGAATGCATTCGAGAAACGCGGGAGAGAGCCTGGGGCAGCGATAGCCTGAAAAATCGGGGAACGGTCCTGTCGGGGGGACTGGAGTCAAAAATGCTGCAACGGACGAGTGGGCTTATGAGTAATCCGGGCGAACCGACCACCATTTGCGTGACGGGTTTACGCGGTTTCCCTAACGTGATGGGTGGCATCGAAAGCCATTGCGAGGAACTGTTGCCACGGATCAAGGCGATCTGGCCCGAGCACCGCTCGGTCGTGCTGGGCAGGGCGCCTTATCTGCCCGAACGCGAAAGCGAATATAAGGGCGTCGAGATCGTCGGCGTGCCGTGCCCGCGCTCGAAGCATCTGGAGGCAATCGTCTCGACCTTCATGGCGGTGCTTGCCGCCTGGTGGCGTGGCGCGGCGGTGATCCATATCCATGCGATCGGGCCGGGATTGATGGCGCCACTGGCCTATCTGCTCGGAATGCAGGTCGTGGTGACTCACCATGGCACCGACTATAACCGGGCCAAATGGGGCCGCGTCGCGCGCGCCGCGCTGCGCGCCGGCGAATGGCTCGCGCTCACCTTCGCCCACCGCATCATCGCAGTATCGCCCTCGCTCGCGGCGCAACTGCGCGAGAACTTTCCCAAGCGCGCCAAAGACATCAGCTATATTCCCAATGGCGCCCCCTTGCTTCCCGACGGGGCCGATCCCGAGCTGGTGCTCGAACGCCTGGGGATTTCAGAACCCTTCCTGCTCGCGGTGGGCAGGCTCGTGCCTGAAAAGGGGCTTCACGATCTGATCGCCGCGTTCGAGCGCAGCGATTATGAGGCGCAACTCGTCATTGTCGGCGGCGCCGACCATCAGAGCGAATATGCGCGCGAGCTGATGGCACGCGCGGGCGATCGGGTGATCTTCGCGGGGGTCCAGTCGCGTGCAACGCTCAAATGTCTGTACGAGCGGTGCGAACTGTTCGTGATGCCGTCGCATCATGAAGGATTGCCGATCGCGGCGCTCGAGGCGGGGAGTTGCGGTGCGCGGATGCTGCTCAGCGATATCGCGGCGAATCGCGACATCGGCCTCGACCCGCACAATTATTTTCCCGTCGGAGATGTGGACGCGCTCGCGCGCCGTCTCGACGAGGATTACGAGGATCTGGCGGTCAATGCCGAGCTTATGCGCAGCCGCTTCTCCTGGGATCAGGCGGCTTGCGACACGATCAAGGTCTATCAGGCCGCGCTGAACATGCGTGCGCCCTCGGCCGCGACCTCGCAGCCTGCCGAAGCCCTCGACTAGGCGGATTGCGCCCCGATCCACTCGGCAAGAGCGGGGCGGTCCGCCGCGGCGACGCGGCCTTCGAGCCGAAAGCGGCTGTCCGTCCGGATCAGGCGGGCAATGCGGGGTCGCCAGGCGCCATCGCGCCAGTCCCAGCTGCGGACCCGCCAGCGATCGAGCCCGTCGGGCGTGACGGCGAAAGAAGGGCGGTCGCCACCGGCGTCGGCGGCAGCAGCTGCTGTCGGTGAGAGGCCAAGCGCCACGGATCCGAGCGCGTTGCCGACAAAAGCCCGACGATCCATCGATTATCTCCCAATTGATCGGCCCGCGGTGTTCAATCGCCGATTGTCATCTAAGTTGTTTCACTTATGTATCAGTAACTACTTGGAAATATCGTATTCCCTAAGAGAGTCGCGTGCGCTGGTGAGGTGGCACCGTGCATCTGTATGGGGGCGTTTCACTATGGGTAGCTACTTCATCTCTCCGACAGGAGCAGGCGACAAAAGCGGCAAGGACATCAACAATGCAGCGCCGATCGGTTCGCTGAACACGCTGATCGGAAAGGCCGGCGCCGGCGGGCAAGTGCTGATGCTCGCCGATAGGGGCGACTATAACGTCTCGGGCATTCTCGGAATCACCCGCGGCGGCGCGGCGGGGGCTCCGGTAACGATCCGCGGGGTCGATTCATTCGGCAATGCCATGGACGCGCACATCGTCGGCACGCGCCCCGCCGACTGGAAGGCGGGCGACGCGGCGGGCAACGAACTGTTCAAGCTCGGCACGGGCGCCGATCACCTGGCGTTCGAGAATCTGCAGATCGACAACGTCCAGGCGGCGTTTCGCGCCACCGCGGATATCAGCGATCTCACGATCGCGCATGTCGACGCGAACAATGTCCGGCGCTTCTTCGAGGATCTCGCCAGCGCCACGGGTGCGACCGCCACAGTAAAGGGTCTGCGGATCAGCGACGTCGCGGTCCAGGGCTTCTCCCGCGATGCGATCCGGCTGCAATATGACACAAGCAACGTGGTGATCGAGGATCTCCACGCCGATATGGGTGGGCAGGTGGGCGACGATCTTCCGATCGGCGTGCATCTCGACGGCACGGTACACGACGTCACCATCCAGCGCGCGACGGTGGAGAATGTGCAGAGCGTCTCGGGCGGCTATCTCAACGGCGACGGATTCGCGACCGAGCGCGGCGTATACAACGTCTCCTTCATCGACACGGTCGCCCGCGGCAACAGCGATGGCGGCTATGACCTGAAGTCGGAGAACACCACGCTGCTGCGGACGCTCAGCGAAGAGAATGCACGCAATTACCGCCTATGGGGCTCGTCGACGCTTATCGACGCGGTTGGGCGCAACCCGGTCTATCGAGGGGGCTCGTCCGAGCAGAACCAGCTCTGGCTCGACAGCGCGGCCAATGTCACCGTTATCGACAGCGTCTTCGAGGACGCGGGCACGCGGACCAAGGTGATTTCGTCGGAGGGCAGGCTGGTGCTGGACGGCGTCAAGATCACCCATGCCGAACAGGCGCTGCTTTATACATCGAGTTCGCTGCCCGGCCTTTCCGGTCTCGACACGTTGAGCGAGACGATCGTGGTCGGCCAAGGGGCCTCCTCGTCGGGCGCGGAAACCTATGTGCCCGTGACCACGGCCGCCGGTTCGGTGGCTCTCATGCTTGCGGGAAACCGGGGCAGCGATAGCAGCCTGGTGGGTAACGCCATTCGATCTGGCAATGGTGGAGCGGCCTTGCCCTTGTTCGAACCCCAGTCGGCTTTCGGCCCGATCACCAGTACATTCGGTCCGGACGCGACATCCTATCTTGGCGCTTTATGTGCGGCCTATGGTCAATTGTCTCTCAATCGCGTCGAGGATGGCATCAAGATGCCAATGGACGCCGGCGCCTTTTACGTCCGGAATGTTCAAGCGTTCGCGAACTATGATTGGGCGTTCGGCTGAGCGACCAGCCGCCGTGGTAGCGCCCATCAGGGCGCGGCCAGTTCCTCGGCGACGACCTGCCGCGCGCGCTGCCGATTGTGGGTGGCGCGCCTGAGTAGTGCCTTGCCCAGTGCCTGGCCGGGCAGTTCGACCAGCTTGTACGTCACGAACGCGAGGCCATAGGTGAGTGGCAGGGTGATTCCGGCGACCAGCACGAAGCGCGCGGGAGCCCCGATGCCGCGCCCGAATTCCCCGATCGCCCAGGCCGCGACCGGCTGCAGGATCAGCAGGTGGATGAGGTAGGTACCGTAGGAAAGCTCTCCCAGCCAATGGAAGGGCGCGCTGCCCAGCAATCGGGAGACCGCGCCGACGGGACCCGCGGCACGCAGATGGACAAGGCCGAAGAACGCGACGACGATCAGTTCGCGCACCGCGAGGTGCAGCATGTCCCGCGCGCCGCCGATGGGGAGAAGCGCGAGCAGCATTGCCACGACGAGATGCAGCAGCAGCCGCGCGCGCCGTCCCTCATGGTCGGCGGCGATCAGCATGCCGCAGAGGAACAGATGAAGCTTCAACGGCAGGAAGGCGGGCATAGGATAGGCGAGCCCGGCGCGATTCGCCGCTATTGCGATCAGCGCCCCGCACGCGCCGATGGCGAGCGCACCCCAGCCCCAGCCGATCCGGCGGCAGAGCAGGACGAGGAAGGGGAAGGTCGCATAGAATTGCATCTCGAGCCCCAGGCTCCAATCGGGCAGGGCGGTGCGATAGGCATAGCTGGGCAGAAGTCCGAAGACGAAGCTGAGATGTGCCGCGATATTGGCGGGACCATGATCGAGATAGCGTTCGGGCGGCTGTAGCGATTGCCCCAGAAAGGTATCGATCGCGACGCGATCGGCGTAGATCGCCGGCCCGGCGATGAGCGCCGCGGCGAGCAGCACATAGAATAAGGGCGCGATTCGGAAGAAGCGGCGCACCCAGAAGGCGCCCCAGATCGAGGGCCGCTGCCAATCCTCGAACTCGGTGCGCAGCCGGTATTGAAATACCATCAGGAAGCCCGAGAGCAGGATGAACAGGTCCACCCCGAGATCGGGCTGGCTCACCAGAGGCAGGCGAAATCCCGTCAGGATCATCGCATGGCCGAGCAGCACCCAGAGCGCCGCTAGGCCGCGTAGTCCGTCCAGGCATTCGACTCGCTTCATGGGAGGCCCTTTTTTGCCTTGGTGACGACGGAGCTGTATCTGCACCGCAGCAATTCGCTAAGCGCGCGCGCCCGCCTAAGCGGTCAATCGTGCCCTTCGCGCGGCGTGGAACCTGGCGCTATCCCGTGATCCCGCCACCATACGATGAACTGCCCTTCCCGGGCGGCGGGGCGGGCTCGATGTGGTGCGTCGCAGCAATAACCCGTGGTAGTCAGGAGTCAGGGAGCAGTTCCGATAGTGGCGTAAGCGAGGGACGATGCCGAAGAAGAAGAAAGTCCTCTTCGCGATCAATTCGCTGGCGGGGGGCGGAGCCGAACGTGTACTCACCACCTTGCTGGCGGCGTCGGAGCCGTGGCGCGAGCGCTATGCGCTGCATCTGGCCCTGCTCGACCAGGAGCCCCGCGTCTATGCGGTTCCCGACTGGATCGAGATCCATCAGCTCGACGCACGGCACAAGCCCGTCTCCGGCCTGTTCCAGCTCCGCAGCCTTGTCGCCCGGCTCGCGCCCGATGTGACTCTCAGCTTCCTCACCCGCGCGAATGTCGCCAATGCGGTGGCGATGGCGGGGCGCGGCAAGCCCTGGCTGATCAGCGAGCGCGTCAACACCTCCGCGCATCTCGGCTCGGGCACGGGCGCGAAATTTGCCAAAGCAATGGTTCGGGCAAGCTATCCGCGCGCAAGCCATGTGATCGCGGTGTCCGAGGGCGTTGTCGAGGATCTGGTCGTCAATTTCGGCGTTCGCCGGGATCGGGTGTCTGCGATTGCCAATCCGGTCGATCATCGACGCATTGCCGAGCTGGCGCGCGAAATGCCGTCGTTCCGGCCGCGGGGCGCCTATGTGATCGCGGCCGGGCGGCTCGTTCCGAACAAGAATTTTTCCATGCTGCTCGGCGCCTATGCGGAAGCGCAGCTGCCGGCGCGGTTGGTCATTCTCGGCGAGGGGCCGGAGCGCGGTGCGCTCGAAGCCCGAGCGCGCGCGCTCGGCATTGCCGACCGGGTCGACATGCCTGGATTTATCGACAACCCCTATGCGCTGCTCGCGCGCGCCGAGCTGTTCGCCATGCCATCCAATGCCGAGGGTTTCCCCAACGGCCTGGTCGAGGCGATGGCATGCGGACTGCCGGTCGTGGCGACCAATTGCGCGTCCGGTCCGTCGGAGATCCTGGCCGACATGGCGCGCGAAGCGGTCGCCGGCCCGATGGACGTGGATGCGGGTGCGCTGGTACCGACCGACGATCCCAAGCGTTTCGCGGCCGCCCTTCGGGCCGTACATGCCGAACCCCGGCGCACGACTGCAGGAGTCGCGGCGCGGCAGCGCTCGCTCGCTTATGGCGTCGAACAGGCAGCAGAGAATTACTGGGCAAGGATCGAAAGGGCGCTCGAGCACCGCTCGTGGGCGACCGGAGACGTTCGAAATGGAGAAATCGTGTTGAGTTCTGGAGTATCGCAATGAAGTGGCGAATGCAGATCGCATTGGCAGCGTCGCTGACGCTGCTTACCGCATGTTCAGGCCAGAGCCCGGTAGCCGGCGCCGGCTCGACACCGCCGCCCGCCGCCGCGTTCAAGCTATCCCCGGGCGACAAGGTCAAAGTCACCACCTTTGGCGAGGCGTCGCTGACCGGCGACTTCGAGATCACCCCGGCCGGGCTGATCTCGTTCCCCCTGATCGGCGAGATACAGGCGGCTGGGCTTCAGCCCGAAGAAGTCTCCCGCGCGATCGAGGCGAAGCTCAAGGAAGGCTATCTGCTCGAGCCCAAGGTCTCGATCCAGGTGGCCAATTTCCGCCCGATCTACATCCTGGGCGAGGTCAACAAGCCGGGCGAATATCCCTATGTCCAGGGGCTGACGATCCGCGGCGCGGTGGCCAAGGCCGACGGGTTCACCTATCGCGCCAACGAGAAGCGCGTCTTTGTGAAGCGGGCGGGCGAGGCCGGAGAGACGGAATATCCGCTGACCGCCGACTTCGCGGTGCTTCCGGGTGACACCATCCGCTTTGCCGAGCGATATTTCTGATGGACGCGGTGGTCGGAACGCTGGGGCACGAACCGTCCGCGTCGGATCAGGACAGCAACGAGACCGGCAAGCCGCATCGGCGCGGCTGCCCGGTGAGCTTCGCCAAGCTGAAGGCGTTGCTGGCGGCCGATCTCTATCGCTATGCCGGGCGGGTGAGCTTCGGCGCTTTCGTGCGCCATTATGCCTTCACGCCTGGATATAAATACACCGTGCTGATGCGCACTTGCGGCTGGCTGAAGCTCAAGCCGCTGAAGGGCTTCGGGCTGTTCCCGATCGTCAAGCTGATGCTGCTGCGCGCGCGCTACAAATACGGCTTCGCGATCCCTGAATATACCGAGATCGGGCCCGGCCTGTTCCTCAATCGCTTCGGCGGCTTCTACTTTCACGGCGACACCGTGCTCGGCGCCAATGTGAACGTCACCCACGGCGTCGTGCTCGGCTTCATGAATCGCGGCGCGCGGCGCGGCGCGCCGGTGATCGGTGACCGCACCTTCCTGGGATCGGGCGCCAAGGTGATCGGCGGGATCGACATCGGCGCAGACTCGGCGGTGGGCGCCAATGCGGTGGTCACCAGGGACGTGCCGCCGCGCGGCGTGGTCGGCGGCATTCCCGCCAAACTCCTGTCGGACCAGGGTTCGGAGGGCTATATCAACCGGATGGTGCCGCCCGAGATGCTCGCCGCATGCGAGGGCGCGCTATATGGCTGGCACGAGCGCCGAAACGGGCAATCGGCCTGATCGCCCCGGCCGTCACAACCCGGAGAAGGTGACGCCGACCGAGATCCGGTTGTCGATGAATTCGCGCCCGGGCAGCGCCCCCGTGCTCGACTGGCTGCGGCGCTGGAAGTCGCCGCGCAGCGCGATGCGCTTGCTCATCAGATAGCTCGCGCTCGCGCGCAGGGTCCAGCGGTCGTCCTTGCGGTCGAGATTCTGGAAGTCGCGCTTTTCCAGCTCGGCGCTCGCGCCCAGGATCAGATTGCGCAGCAGCTCGTAATCGGCGCGCAGCGTCGTGGTGGTCTTGAGATAACCGGTCGCCCCGAGGATGCCCGTCTCGCTCACGCTCCGGTCGATCGTGCCGGTCACGGTGATCAGCGGCGTCATGAAATAGGCGACTTCGCCGCGAACCAGGAGGCCCGAGATATTGCGGAACGTCGGGTCTTTATAATTCTGCTGCAGATAGCCCAGGCGCAGCGACCCGCGCATCATCCGGCCCAGCTCGAAGCTCGATCCGGCGGCGAGCTCGAAGCCGGTCGAATCGCGCGCCGGCACCGGCCCGATCCGGGTACGGTAGTCGCGCGCGTTGTAGGAGCCGGCGAGGAACAGGGCGATGCTGGGATTGAGCGCATATTCGCTGATCCCGGTGGCGGTTACGGTCGTGTGGTCGCGAAAGTCCTGGTCCACCACGGTATCCGTCGGCGTGCGGCCGTCGCGATAGTCGCGATTCTCGATGTCGATCACGCCGCGCAGCCGGAGCCGGTTGAAGGTGTGCGACAGCGTCGCGCTGCCGTCGGTGATCGTGAACAGGGTCGGGCGGACCGAATTGGTGGGCGAATCGGGTGAGACGCGTTCCTGGCTGTAGCGCCCGTGCGAGGCGGCCAGCGAAAGGCTGGTGTCGCGGCTGATCGTGTAGAGCGCGTGCCCGTCGAAATTATACTGGGTGGCGTTCTCGCTCGCGCGGTCGAAATAGCGCAGCAGGTCGAGCTCCCCATTCAGCGACAGGCGAAGATTGGGCGAGGGGCGCGTGATCGAGATGCGCGGGCGGATACGGACATAGCCGTCGCCGATCCGATCGGTCCGCTGCGCGTAGAGATTGTCGTCATACCCCGCCCCGATGGCGATCCGCGGCATGACTTCGATCGAACCGAACTCGAGGGGTTCGGGCGTGTAGTCGGGGCGCGGCCGCTCGAGCACGCTGACGTTGCGGTCGCGGCCGAAGCTGTTCTCCGAAGAGACCGAGCCAAGCGAATCGGTCGCGTCCGATTGCTGGGCCCGGGCGGGAAATGCGAGCGTGAGGCTCGCCATGCAGGCGGAGGCCAATAAAGGTTTCATCGGCGCCCCAGGGTCACGAGCAGAGGATAGTGATCGGATCCGGTGGCCGACAGTCGCCGTGCCTCGACCAGTCCCCAGCCGGGTCCGGCATAGAGGTGATCGATCGGCAGCAGCGGGACCGATCGGCGCCAGCTCGCCAGCGCGCGAGTCATCCGCGTCAGCGGAGACAAAGCCTTGTCCTGTTCGCGCATCGCGGAGGCCCAGGGGGTAAGATTCATGTCGCCTGCAACGACGAGGCTAGCCGGATCGATCCGACGGACTGCGGCGGCGAGCTCCCAGCGCATGCGCGCCTGGGGACCGGGCGGCGACGGGTGGCCATAGTGAAGCGTCGCTACCGTGAAGGGTGCCATGCCGGGCGGCGTGATCCGCGCCCAGACGAGCGGCGGACCGAAGCTGCGCCCTTCGGCGTCGCGGAAATGATAGTCGCGCGCGCCGATCGGCCAGCGCGAGAAGATCGCCAGGTCGCAGCGTGTCGGGCAATCGGTGGAATAGGGAAAATGCTGGCGAAGCGCCGCCAGCATCGGCCGGAAATTGCCGCTGGCCTCCTGGAGCAGGACGATATCGGGATGCGCATCGAGGATCGTCTGCGCCGTCTGGGCTGGATCGAGGTTCCGCTTCCAGACATTGTGGGTGACGATGCGGACCTGCGGCGCCCCTCGCGGCGCGCTCGGGATCGTCCGCAGCAGCTCCGGCGCGACGGTTCCGGCGATCGGGAGCAATGCGATCGCCGCCGCGATCAGCGGCCAGGGCCGGCTGGGCCAGGCAAGCACCGCGCCGAGCAGGATCGGCACCGCATAGAGCGGCATGAACGTGGCATAGGCATCCAGGCTCGGCATGAAAATGCCGAGCGCCGCCGCCCAGGCAGCAATTATGCCGGCCGCGATGAGCAGGCATCCAAAGATCGAAAGGGGCTTCACGCGCGGGCAATTAACCGGTTTCGCAATGCATAGCCGCTCTGCCGCAGACTTCCGGGGATGATCCGGGCCGCGAGCACCAGTGCCGCCGTGCCGAAGCCTTCGGGCAGGCAGATGTCGCGCATGCGGATCGCCGTGCGCCCCGGATGCTTCATCGAATAGCGCGCATAATGCGCGATCTCCTGGTTCACGAGCCGCCGCAGCAGCACGACCTCCTCGGGAGTGGCGGTCTGCATCAGCCGATGCGCGGTCTCGACGAGGCAGGGCACGCCGAGCGTAGTGGTCGTTTTGCTGACCTTGTTTTCCGAATCGCGATGGAAGTCCGCGCTGACCTGCGGGACATAGCGGAGCGCGCCATGCGCCAGCACACGGAGCCACAGATCCTTGTCGCCGCCGCGCACGGCGCGGTCCTCTGGAAACAGCCCTGCACCGATCAGCGTGTCCCGGCGGATCGCGATAGCGCCGGTCCACATCGGACACTCGCGGACCGCGAGCCAGGCCCGCAGGAAACCGGCAAGATCGAGCGTGACCGGCTGTTCCAGTGCGGGCGCGATCCGCTGGGGCTTGCGGTGGTTCTCGAACACATGGTCGAACCGCGTGGCTACCGCGTGCACGTCGGGATCGGCCGCGATCGCCTCGGCAAGCAGCGCGAGATGATCGGGCCCCCAGAGGTCGTCGGCGTCGAGGAAGGCAATCCAGTTTCCTTCCGCCGCGCGGACGCCGAGATTGCGGCCCGCATAGCCGCCCGGGCCGGGCTTCATCAGCTCGAGCAGCCGGATACGCTGATCATCGATTGCCGCGACGATGGCGCGGCTGCCATCGGTCGAGCGATTATCGACCACGATGATCTCGTGCGCGGCGATGCTCTGGGCACGCACGCTCTCGATGGCCGCGCGGACATGCGATGCCTTGTTGAACAACGGCATCACGACGGAGAAGCGGGGGGAGAAGCGGGGTTCGGTCATCAGTCGCGCGCCGCCTTGCGGCCGACGGCCAGGTGGAGGAATTCAGCGATAGCGACGCCGGCAAGCTCGAGCGTGAGCATCATCACCGCCAGTTTTCGCCTCAGCGACAGCCCGGGCGAGATCGCCGCGCGCCGCAACCGTCTCACGGTATCGACCGCGGTGACCGCGAGGACGCGCGGAAGCCGCAGGCTGCGCCTGGTTCGATCCCAGCGTCCGCCGCTCAGCCGCTGGCGCTTGCGGACCAGTTCGGCGCGGCTGGCGCGCACCGGATGGCGCACGACCATCGCCGGCACATAGACAAGCGGCCGTCCCGCCTGCTTGATCCGCAGCGCCATCTGGCGGTCGCCGCCCGACTTGAGGCTCGCATCGAAGCCGCCGAGGCTGCGCAGCAGCTCCGTCTCGCTTGCCCAATTGGCCGTCGCGCAATTGCCGCGCGCCGCATGGGCCTGGGGAAAGCTGAACAGGCGCTCATAGTCGCCGAACACGATTCCCTCCTGCTCGCCTTCGTCAAACAGGTCGATCTTGCCGGCCAGCACGCCGAAGCCCGGGTTCGCGCTCGCAGCCGCCAGGACGCGTTCGAGCCAGTCGGGATCTGGGACGCAATCCGCGTCGGTGAAGGCCGTGATCGGCGCCTCGACATGCGCGAGCGCGCGGTTGCGCGCGGCGTAGGAGCCGGGCGTCGGTTCTTCCAGAACTAGGGTGCCCGGGAAGGCGCGGGCTATTTCCGGCGTGCCGTCCGTCGACGCATTGTCGACGACGATGACCTGAAAGGCTTCGCGCGGGAGAGTCTGCCGCTCGATTGCCTCCAGGCAACGTCGCAGGATCGCCCGGCCATTCCATACCGGCACGACGACAGCGATTTGATACATGGAACGCCTTTTCTCGCTTGTTGCCGGTCCTAGCATCGGCTGCTGGGCGGCAAGGTCAACATCATGCTGCGATTGCGAAGGCGAGCCGCCCTGTTGGGGCGACGATCCGAGCTAGAGACGGGTTCGCGCGGGCCGCAGGGGCCGCTACGAATGGCGTCGGCCACCTCGATCGTGTTGCACTGCGAAATGCAACACGCGATCGGGAGCAGGAGGCGTGTAATAGTGTTACGAGATGTGCCGGAATTGGGCGACCCCGCCGAGATATGGGTGGTTTCGCTCGCGACAGCTGAGGCGCGGCGCAGTGCCTTTGCCGCGCGGGCCGGTAGTGCCGCGCTTCCCTGGCGATTCTTCGATGCCTGTACCGGACTGGCCGAGGGCATGGAACTCGATGAGCTTGCCATAAGCCGGAACAAGGGGCGCGGGCTCACCCGCGGCGAGATCGGCTGTTATGCCAGCCACTATTCGATCTGGCGCGACATGGTCGCGCGCGGCGTGCGCCAGGCGATCATTCTCGAGGACGATACGCTGGTCGACTGGGCGTATCTCGATCGGCTGGCGCGTGCCGATCTCCACGCGACCGGTATCGATTATCTGCGTCTATATGCGAAGCGCCCGACCTATCAGCGCGTGGTTCGCGGCGATTTCCTCCAGCATTCGCGCACCGTGGTGGAGCTGATCGGGCTCGCCTACGGCACGCAGGGCTATGCGATCACGCTGGACGCTGCGCAGCGCTTCGTCGCGCATTGCCGGACGGTCCAGCGGCCGATCGACGACGAGATGGATCGATCCTGGGCGCATGGCGTGCGCAACCTCGCTCTATTTCCGGCGCCGATCCTCGAAGCGACGGTAGCGTCCGATATCGGTGCTTCGCGCTTCGCGCCGAAAGCCGATCCCGCCTTTCACAGCCTTCGTCAGAAGGCCTGGCGGCGCCTGGAACGCACCCGGATGCGCCTGCTGAAGGCGAGGCGGCTCCTTGAACGCTGAAGCGCCCGGAAGCTTCGACGCGAATCTGCGCAAGCGCAGCCGCAGTTCGATCGGCTGGACCGTGACGCGGTTCCTGTCGGACCAATTATTCTCCTTCATCGTCTTCGTCGCGCTGGCGCGGCTGCTGACCCGCGCCGATATCGGCGCCTTTTCGGTGATGGCATTCACCGCTGAGGCGTTTCGCATCGTCGCGACCGCGGGGCTAGTCCAGACGATCGCACGGCGGCGCGAGATTACGCCGGCCTTTCTCGACACCATCTATCGCTCGCAACAGGCATTCTCCTTTGTCTCCGCCTTCACGATTATGCTGCTTGCCCAGCCGATCGCGGATTCGATGCACGCGCCGAATATCGCGCTGCCCCTGGCGGTGATGAGCCTGGTGCTGCCGATCTCCTCGTTCGGCGGGACGCACATGGCGCTCAGGCTGCGCGAGTTCGGCCACCGCACCACCGCGCTGCGCTCGGTGGTCGGCGGGCTGATCGGCGGCACCTGCGCGATCGTCGCCGCGTTTTGCGGGCTGGGCCTGTGGAGCATGGTGATCCAGCGGATTGTCACCGAAGTGGCGGGCGTGGTCCTGTCGCGCGGCTCCTATGACTGGAAGCCGGGCTGGGCATTCGAATGGGCGATCCTGCGTGGCAATCTGGCGCTCAACGGCAGCCTGATCTACGTCCAGCTCGTCTTCCTCGCCACGGTGCGCGTGCAGGAGATCGCGATCGGCGCCGGGATCGGGCTCGCCGCGGTCGGCGTCTACCGCACCGCCTGGCGCGTCGTCGAACTGATCGGCCGCGGGGCTATCCAGCCCTTTACCCAGGTGGCGGTGCAAACCCTGGCGCGCGTCAAGGACGAGCTGCCTGAGCTCCGCCGCGCCTATCAGTGGATGATTTCGCAATCCTCGGCGATTTCCTTCCCGGCGCTTGTCGGATTCGGTGCGCTGGCGCCGGTCCTGGTACCCGGGCTGTTCGGCGCGAAGTGGCACGATGCGGGGAATCTGGCGCAGATATTTGCGTTCATGGCGCTGCCTTTCACGCTCAATTTCTTCGCATCGCCTTCGCTCAGCGTGCTCGGAGCGTCGCGGAGCCTGATTCTTCTGTCGACGACCCAGTTCGTGCTCGGATTCATTCTCACGCTCGCGGCTTTGCCCTTCGGCATATTCGCGGTGGCGATCTCCTATGTCGTGCGCGCCTATGTGACGGTGCCGATGCAGATCGTGCTGCTCCAGCGCGCATCGGGCATCCGTCCGTCGGACACGTTCCGGGCGATCGCGGCTCCGTTGTTCGCATCCACCGCGATGGGGATATTCCTCGCGCTGGCGATGCGCCTGCTCTCGCCCGAGCTTGGCGGCTGGTGGACGATCCTGCTCCTCACCGTGCTGGGCTCGCTCTTCTACGCCGCCGTGCTGCTCGCAATCTCGCGCGAATGGCGCGGTCGCAGCAAATCCATCCTCAAACGTCTTCGAAAGGGCCGATCATGAACAGCGACGGCAAAACCGCCGATCAGATTGTCGGCGAACTCGCGCAGCACTTTGCGCAGGTGCTCGATTCAGTGCTGCCGCCCGGCAAGCTCGCGCTGGTCGATTTCCCCGACCACAGCAATGTCGGCGATTCGGCGATCTGGCTCGGCGAGATGGCCTATCTGCGCGAGCGTGGGCGCCTGCCGGCCTATTACTCGGCGATCGCCGATTTCGACGACCAGGCCTGCGGGAATGCGATCGGCGACGGGCCGATCCTGATCCATGGCGGTGGCAATCTGGGCACGCTCTGGCCCAAGCACGAAGCGTTCCGCCTGCATCTGCTGCGGCGGCACCGCGGGCGGCCGATCATCCAGATGCCGCAATCGATCCATTATGCGAATCCGGAATCGGCCGCGGAGATGGCCGAGGCGATCAAGCGCCACGGCAAGTTCACGCTGCTCGTCCGCGACGCGCGCTCGCTTGCCTTTGCCCGCGAGCATTTCGATTGCCGGATCGAACTGTGCCCGGATGCCGCGCTCATGCTCGGCCGCCAGGTGCGGGGAATCGCCCGACATCCGATCTTCGCGCTGCTGCGCACCGACCACGAGCGCGCGGACGGGGACGAGGAGCCGCTACCGCCCAGTGCAGTCGCGGACGATTGGCTGGAGGAGGATCCGGCCCAGAAGCGCTATCTGCGCCTGTCGCTGAAGCTCCACCGGTTGTTCCTTCGCGATCCGATGGCGATGCGCGCGCTGCGTCAGCGCCGGCTGGCGGAATGGCGGTTTCGCCGGGGGCTGGCGATGCTGAGCCAGGGCGAGGTCGTGGTCACCGACCGGCTTCACGCGCATATCCTGTCCCTGCTGCTCGATATCCCGCACGTGCTGCTCGACAACAGCTATGGCAAGGTGACGGGGTTCGCGGACCAATGGACCGGCGACTATGCCGGGCTCCTGCGCGCGACCGGCCGGGCCCAGGCATTCGATCTGGCGTTCACCCGCCAGCGCGCCGGGAAGTTGCGTCAGATCGTCAACGCCTAGGCCGGCAAGGACCGTCTATCCCCGCAGCGAGGGTGCGCGGGCGCCTTGCCGTGCGCCGGAGCGCGGCGCCGGCGAAGCCGATGCCGGCGATCATCATCGACCAGATCGCGGGCTCGGGAACCGGCGCGAGCCGGGCTGGTCCCGTGGCGCGGGATGCGTTGGCGTTGCCAGCGGCACGCTGCGCGGCCACGTGATCGAATATCTCCGAGGTGCCGTGCGTACGGGGCGCTGGCGTCTTGGCGGGAGCGGCGCCCGCGATGACGGGAGTGGCGGCGAGCAGCAGCAGGGTTGGCAAGTATCGCATCGGTTCTGGCCCAGTTTGGTGGTTGCGGTGCGATTAGCGCCTGGCGGTCGCGCTACATCCCCTTGTGCGACGGATCGGCGGCCTGACGACGGGGATGCGACGAGCGCGCATCGGCGCTTGACCTGGCACCCGGCCCCGGACAGTCTCGTGGGAACCGGTGTCAAAAAGACCGAGTCCTGGAGAGCTGCCGCATGCTGATCACCCCGTCGCGCCGCGACCTGTTGCTTCATGCAGGAGCGGGCGCCGTCTGCTCGATGCTGCCTGGCATCGCTTCAGCCGCACCCGCCGATCCCTGGGCGCGCGCGGCGGACATCGCGCGCAGCGTCAAGCCGCCGGTGTTTCCGGCGCGCGATTTCGACGTGACGCAGTTCGGCGCGAAGGGCGACGGGACGACGCTCAACACCGACGCCATCGCCAAAGCGATAGCGGCCTGCAATGCGGCGGGCGGGGGCAGGGTATTGGTGCCCGCGGGACGCTTCCTCACCGGAGCAGTGCATCTGAAGTCGAACGTCAACCTGCACCTGAAGGCCGGAGCGACCCTGCTCTTCTCGACCGACCCGGCGCAGTATCCGATCGTCTTCACGCGCTGGGAGGGGATGGAGTGCATGAACTATTCCCCCCTCGTTTATGCGCGTCGCCAGAAGAACATCGCGATCACCGGCGAGGGGACGCTCGACGGCCAGGGCAGCGCCGAGCATTGGTGGGCATGGAAGGGCCCGTGGGGCGGCACGACCGACCATGGCTGGCGCGAAGGCATGCCCGATCAGCGCCCGGCGCGCGCGCGGCTGTTCGAGATGGCCGAGGCTGGCGTGCCGGTGGAGAAGCGCGTGTTCGGCGACGGCTCCTATCTGCGGCCGGCGTTCGTCCAGCCTTATGATTGCGAAAATGTCCTGATCGAGGGCGTCAAGCTGCGCGGCGCGCCCTTCTGGCAGATCCACCCGGTGCTGTGCCGCAACCTGACCGTGCGCGGTGTCGACATCCTGGGACACGGGCCGAACAATGACGGATGTGATCCTGAATCGGTCGACGGCGCACTGATCGAGCATTGCGTGTTCGACACCGGCGACGATTGCATCGCGGTCAATTCGGGGCGCAACGCCGACGGACGGCGGCTGGCCATGCCGTCGCAGAACATCCTGATCCGCGACTGCCGGATGAAGCAGGGGCATGGCGGCGTCGTGGTCGGATCGCAGATCTCGGGCGGCGCGCGCTGGATATTCGCTGAGCGCTGCGTGATGGACAGCCCCGATCTCTGGTATGCGATCCGCTTCAAGAACAATGCGCTGCGCGGCGGCCTGCTCGAGAATTTCTATTATCGCGACTTGGATGTCGGCCAGGTCGGCAAGGCGGCGGTGACGTGCGACTTCAACTATGAGGAGGGCGCGAACGGGCCGTTCGTCCCCAAGCTGCGCAATGTCGTGATCGAGCGGTTGCGCGCCAGGAACGCGGTGCGGGTGATCGACAGCCAGGGGTTGCCGGGGGCGCCCGTCACCAACATCACCCTGCGCGACTGCAGCTTCGAGGGCGTGCGTGAGCCGAGCGTGATCCGCCACACCGAGCGGCTGCGCCTGGAGAATGTCCGGGTCAACGGCGCGCTCGTCGACAAGCTGCAATAGCAAGGGCCGCCGCGTCCGATCGGATGCGGCGGCCCCTCATTTCCGAAAAGTTCAGAGCTTCAGGCGCGCGCCGAACAGGATCGTGCGGCCGAAGTGATTATACTCATAGTTCCGGTTCGCATCGAGATCCGTGTAGCGATCGCGATAGGCGTCGGTGAGGTTCACGCCCTCGACCGAGAGCTCGACCCAATCGGTGAGCTTGTAGCGGACCGATGCGTCGACGTTCACCGCCTCGTTATAGCCCTCGAACACGTTGCCGGTGCCCGAATTGGCGTCGACATAGGGTCCGCGATAGCTGACCGAGGCGCGGGCGCTGAACTTCGAATCCTCATAATAGAGCGTGCCGTTCAGCGCGGTCTTGGAGAGACCGAACAGCGTCGAGGTGCGCGACGCGCCGACATTGGGCCCGAAGGTGCAGGCCGCAGCCGGATTTGCGGGCGGAACGCAGGTCGCGACCGTCGGCCCCGCAACCGTATAATTGGCCGAGGAGTCGACAAAGGTCGCGTTCACGATCCCGCCGAAATGGCTCAGGAAGCCCGGCAGGAAGGTGAAGGGCGCCTGCACCGACAATTCGATGCCCTTCAGCTTTGCGCCCTTGCCGTTGACGTTGCCCGTGATCGACCAGAGCTGGCCCTCGGGGTTGATGAAGGCCGGGGAACTCGGCGGCAGCACGGATAGCGGCAGGCCGGTCGACGCGAAGGTGCCGCTGGTGACCGCGGTGACCGGGAAGCTCTCGATATCCTTCTTGAACACCGCGATCGAGGCGATCGATTGCGGCGCGAAATACCATTCGAGCGCGAAGTCATAGGCCGTCGCGCGGAACGGATCGAGGAAGGGATTGCCGAAGGTGACCCGGTAGTTGAACCCGTCGACCGAGCCGCCGGGGGTTAGATTGCCCAGCGTCGGCCGGGTGAGGACCTTGGCTACGGCCGCGCGGACGATGATGTCCTTGGTCGGGTAGAGCGCGAGGTTCATCGAGGGCAGCCAATCGTCATAGCTGCGATCGACCGTGACCAGCACGCCGCTGTTGAGGCCGCTCGAGGTCTGATCGGTATGGGCGTAACGCACGCCGCCGTTGAACGCGACGTCGAAGCCCAGCGCGTCGGTCTTGATGTCGAACTGGAGATAGCCGCCCGTCACCTTCTCGCTGACGCTGCGGGTGTTGCCCGCGTCGATCGCCGGCGTGCGGCTATAGAGGCCGGTATAGGCAGCCGACTTGGCGATATCCGGGACGATCCAGCTATTGGTGTTGCCGTCCGGCTGGCCGGCATCGCCCATGTTGAAGGACTCGCTGAGGCCGGTGGCCGCAAAGCCATAGACTGCGGTCGGCCCGAAGGCGGACGAGGGCGAGCAGGTGATCTGCTTGAGCACCACGTCGAGCCCGCCATTGCCGCACACCACCGCGTCGCGGGTGAAGGCGACGGAATCGAAGGTGAACTTGCGATAGACGCCGCCCGCCTTGACCGTGAACATCTCGTTCGCGTCCCATTCGAAGCGCGCCTGCGCGGTCTGGAACTTGTTGGTGACGTTCGACGGGCGGTCACGGATTTCGGCGAGCTGGAAGTTGGCCGGATCGGTCACGCTGGTCCCGAAGGTGAGCTTCGGGAAGTGCATGTCGGTATAGTCGAAACTATATCCCTGCGCATCGCGATCGTCGAACACGAAGGTCGTCTCGACCGGGATGTCCGCATTCGATTTCGAGAAGCCGCCAAGCACGGTGAAGCGGAAATCCTCGCCGAGATCCTGATCCCAGCTGCCGCCGAACTGGTAGAATTCGGTGTTCGACTTGCGCAGATAATGTTCGGTGCGGACCCAGGCATCGTTCAGCGTGCCGGTGACCATGGTGTTATTCGAATCAACGGTGAAATTGCTAAGGTCGATCGAGCGTTCGTTGGAGCGGAGCAGCACCTCGCCCCATTTCTCCTCACGCGTCTCCTTGAACCGCGAATAGAGTCCGTCGAGCGAAATCTTGGTGGCCTCGGTCGGCGCCCATTGGACGCTGCCGGTGATGCCCAGGCGCTCACGGTCGTGGCGGACCTCGCCATAGCGCGGGATGCGCGGGTGGAACGCCAGCGCGGCCTGGTCGCAGATCGCGCTGGGGCGGTAGAAGCCGCCGCTATTGGGTGCCGCGGTAGCGCCCGCCTGGGTGGTGTAGAAACAGGGCGTGCCGTTGACCGAGTCGAAGCGGGCCTGCGCCCAGCGCACGCTGTTGTTGCCCAGCTCGAGATTGTTGGTCTTCTGATAGGCGGCGGAGACGGCGACGCCGAAGCTGCCGTCCGCGTTGCGCCACGAGAGCAGGCCGGCGAGGCGCGGCCCGACCTTCTTGCTGAGATCGTTGTAGCTGCCCTGGATGTTGGCGACCGCGGTCAGGCCCGATTTGCCGCCCAGCGGATTGCCCGTGTTGAGATCCACGACGGCGCCCAGCGATCCTTCGTCGAGCGAGGGTTCGGCGGTCTTGTGGACGACCAGGCTGCTGAAGAGCTCCGACGCGAAGACGTTGAAATCGAAGGCGCGGTCCCGATTGGCGCTGGCGCCGTCAGTCGAGGTGGCGACGGTCTCGAGGCCGTTCAGGCGTACCCGCGTGAACTGCGCGCCGAGGCCGCGGACGGTGATCGAGCGGCCTTCGCCCGCGTCGCGCTGGATCGAGACGCCGGGGATGCGCTGGAGCGATTCCGCCAGGTTCTGGTCGGGAAACTTCGCGATGTCCTCCGCGACGATCGCGTCGACCGAGGAGACGGACTGGCGCTTCACTGCGATCGCCGCGCCCAGCGACTGGCGGAAGCCGGTGACGACGATCTCGTCCCCGGCTTGCTCCTGCGGCGCGGCTTCCGGAGCAGGCGGCACGTCCTGCGGCGCGGCCGCCGCGCTCTCCGCTTTCCCCGCGACCTTGTCGTCGGGATCCGCACCGGCAAAGGCGGTCGCCGGGAGCATCAGCCCGAGCGCAAGGGCGCCCAGCGACGCGCCGCTAAGCGCCTTCAATCCCCATTGGGGTGCTTTCGAAACCTGAATCTTCATCCTACGCCTCCCAGGACGCCGCTTTTCGCGACGCCGATCATGATGCGATCCACATCGGCGTGCCGACGCGATCGACTCGAATCGAGAGGAGGGTGTGGCCCTTTTCAGCTGTGACTATCGCCATCCTCTCGTAGAGCGGCCATTCTTCGATGGTCTCGCTCGCCAGTTACGGGTAACCGGTGTCACGACGCTATAGCCGCAGTAATTCGCTGTCAACCGGAGACAAGGCGCGTTGACGTAAATGCTTGACACCGGTAGCATCAGCGTCACGCCGCATAGCCCGCATCAGACGGGGATGAGGCAAAGGGAGATGGAGACCGCTCGGCAATCGACACATGGCAGACGGACTTCCGTGCGCGGCATGACGGGATGGCAGCCTGGAGGCGGGCGCATCGTCCCCTCGCGTAGCGCAGGGGTTCGGATACCCGCTTGTTCGCGGGCGTGCCGAGAGACTCATTTCGAAGCGTGCATAGAGGGAAATCGAATTGAACGAAGGACGTGAACCGGCTGACGCCATTGCGCACGCGTTCGTGGAAGCGCGCCAGGCCGGCAATGCGCTTCCCGATTATCCGGGCGAGCTGCCCGAGACGCTGGACCAGGCCTATGGCATCCAGGAGCGCGCGATCGGCCTGTTCGGCGGACGCATCGCCGGATGGAAGGTCGGCCGTATCCCCGATCCGCTGATCGGTCGCTTCGGCACCAATCGGCTGACCGGCCCGATCTTCGCGGACAGCGTGATCGATTCTCCGGACGGCGTCCCGGTCATGCCGATCTTCGCGGACGGCTTCGGCGCCGCGGAGGCCGAGTTCCTGCTGCGTATCGGCAGCCTGCCGACAAGCTTCGACCGTGCCTGGACCAACGAGGAAGCGGCGCGTTTCGTCGACGCGATCCATGTCGGCATCGAAGTCGCCAGCTCGCCCTTCCCGGGGATCAACGATCATGGCCCGGCGATCACCGTGTCCGATTTCGGCAACAACAACGGGCTAGTGATCGGTGCCGCGGTGCCAGCGAATATGGATTTCCTTGAGTGGCCGGTAGCGCTAACAATTGACGGGGAAGTGGCCGGCACGGGCACCGCGGGCGAGATGCTCGATGGTCCGTTCGGATCGGTCCGTTTCCTGTTCGAACTTGCCGCCAGCCGGCATCTGCCGCTGGCTCCCGGTCAGTGGATCTCGACAGGCGCTGTCACCGGCGTCCATCAAGTGCGTCCGGGCGCCGCGATCGAGGCTCGGTTCGGGCGGGATATGCGGGTACGGTGCACGATCGGCGGCAATCGCCAGGGTTGAGCCGGATAAAAGGGATAGGGAGAGGTTGATGGCGGCATCTGGTGAGGCGATCATCGCCAAGGCGACGGATCGCGTAGGGCGATATCGCTGGGTCGTCGTGTGGCTGCTCTTCGCGGCGACCGCGATCAACTATATCGACCGCCAGATGATCGCGGTGCTCAAGCCCGATCTCGCCAAGGAGCTGCATTGGTCCGAGACGGACTATGCGCACATCGTCTTCTATTTCCAGGCTGCCTACGCGATCGGCTATCTCGGGTTCGGCAAGATCGTCGACGCGATCGGTGCACGCTTCGGCTATGCGATAGCGGTAGTGATCTGGACGATCGCGCACGTCGCGCATGGCGGCGTCCATAGCGTCACCCAGTTCGCGATGGCCCGCTTCGGCCTGGGCATCGGCGAATCGGGCAACTTTCCGGCGGGCGTGAAGGCGGTGGCCGACTGGTTCCCCGCCAAGGAGCGCGCGTTCGCGATCGGGCTGTTCAACGCCGGATCGAATGTCGGCGCGATCTGCACGCCGCTGCTGATCTGGGCGATGGTGCCCGCGATCGGATGGCGCATGACCTTCGTCGTCACCGGTGTGTTCGGCGTGGCCTGGCTGATCGCCTGGCTCGCGATCTTCCGCGACAGCCCGCACGGTCATGCCAAGGTCAGCGAAACCGAACTCGCGCATATCAGCCAGGACCCTGCAGACCCCGCCGTCAAGGTGAAGAACCTGTGGGGCAAGCTGGTGCTGCGCAAGGAAACCTGGGCGTTCGCGCTCGGCAAGTTTTTCATCGACCCGATCTGGTGGTTCTATCTGTTCTGGCTGCCCAGCTATATCGGCAAGCAATATGGCCTGAACCTCACCTCGTGGGACACGCCGACCGCGGCGCTGGCGCTGGCCGCGATCTACCTGATCTCGGACGTTGGCAGCATCGCTGGCGGCTGGCTGTCGGGCCGGTTCATGAACGCGGGCATGAGCGTCAACAAGGCGCGCAAGCTCACCATGCTGATCGCGGCCTGCTTCGTGCTGCCGGTGATGTTCGCCACGCAGTTCGACAATCTGTGGCTCAGCGTGTTCGTGATCGGCGTGGCGGCTGCGGCGCACCAGGCGTTCTCGGCGACGCTTTATGCGCTGCCGTCTGACCTTGTCCCGCGCTACGCGGTGGGCTCGGTGATCGGCATCGGCGGCACGCTTGGCGCAATCGGCGGCATGGTTTTCACCACCTATGTCGGATACGTTCTGGACGCACTCGGCAGTTACACGCCCTTGTTCGTCGCCGCGGGTGCGGCCTATTTCCTGGCCCTGTTGTCGGTGCAGCTGCTTTCACCGCGCCTCGCGCGCGCCGAAGTCGTCTGAGGAGTAGATTTGCGTGCCTAAGCCCCTGAAGCTCGATCCCGATCGTCTGTTTCCCGCCGAGGAGCGCTCGCGCGCCATCGCGCGGGAGCTGTACGGCCAGGTGGCCGGGCTGCCGATCATCAGCCCGCACGGCCATACCGATCCGACCTGGTTCTCGACCAACGCCAATTGGTCGAACGCCACCGAGCTGCTGCTGGCGCCTGATCACTATCTCTACCGCATGCTCTACTCGCAGGGCGTCTCGCTCGACGACCTCTGCGTGCCCAGCAAAGCGGGCGTACCGGGGACCGACCCGCGCACCGCATGGCGCACCTTCGCCGAGCACACCTACCTGTTCCGCGGCACGCCTTCGAGCATGTGGCTGGGGCACGTATTCGGCGAGGTGTTCGGGATCGACGTGGCGCTCGATGCCTCGACCGCCGATCTCTACTACGACTCGATCAACGAGAAGCTCGCGACCGAAGCGTTCAAGCCGCGCGCGCTGTTCGATCGCTTCGGGATCGAGTTCCTCGCGACCACCGAGGGGCCGCAGGACGATCTGTCGCCGCACCACGAAATCCACGCCTCGGGCTGGAAGGGCCGGGTGGTCACCACCTATCGCCCCGATGCGGTGATCGATGTCGAGCACGAGCAATTCGCCGGCGCGATGAAGATCTTTGCCGAGAAGACCGGCGAGGATGTCTGGTCGTGGGACGGCTATCTCGCCGCGCACCGCAAGCGCCGCGCAGATTTCCGCGCGGCGGGCGCCACTGCGACCGATCATGGCCATCCGACGGCAGCTACTGCCAACCTCTCCTATGACGAGGCCGAGCGACTGTTCCGCACGATCCTGTCGGATAGCTGGACCCCCCAGGACGCCGAGCTGTTCCGCGCGCAGATGCTGACCGAAATGGCGGCGATGTCGGCGGACGATGGAATGGTCATGCAAATCCACCCGGGATCTTTCCGCAACCATAATGGCGGCCTGTTCGCGAGCCATGGCCGCGACAAGGGTGCCGACATCCCGACGCGGACCGACTATGTCCATGCGTTGAAGCCGCTGCTCGACCGGTTCGGCACCAATACCGACTTGTCGATTATCCTCTTCACGCTGGATGAAACCGTTTATGCGCGCGAGCTGGCGCCGCTGGCGGGCCATTATCCGTGCCTGAAGCTGGGCCCGAGTTGGTGGTTCCATGACTCGCCGGAGGGCATGCGCCGCTTCCGCGAGATGACCACCGAGACGGCGGGCTTCTACAACACCGTCGGTTTCAACGACGATACGCGCGCGTTCCTCTCGATCCCGGCGCGGCACGACGTTGCCCGGCGCATCGATTGCGGCTTCCTCGCGCAGCTGGTCGCCGAAGGGCGCCTGCTCGACTGGGAAGCGGCTGAGCTGGCTTATGAGCTGACCAACGGCCTTGTGCGGCGCGCCTACAAGCTCGACGCGAAAGCACCGACCCCGGTCGCCGCGGCGGCCTGAAAAACACATTCAAACCACGGAGCATGTAATGTTCGATCGCACTTATTACGCCACGCACCCTGACATGATGGAGTGCGTATCGAACGACGAGCTGCGCGACCGCTATCTAATCTCGGAGCTGTTCCGGGACGGCGAATGCGTGCTCAACTACACCCATGCCGATCGCTTCGTCATCGGCGGGGTTGCGGTGACTTCGGCACCGGTCAAGCTTCCCGACCAGACCGAGCCGGCTTCGGCGGCCGGGCATCCGTTCCTCGAGCGCCGCGAACTGGCGGTCGTCAATGTCGGCAGGACCGAGGGCATTGTCACCGTCGATGGCGAGAGCTTCACGCTGGGCAACAAGGATTGCCTGTACGTGACGATGGGCGCCAAGGACGTGCAGTTCTCGGGCGCCGGCGCGCGTTTCTACCTCGCCTCATGCCCGGCGCATAAGGGCTTCACGACCCGCAAGCTTTCGATCGCCGACGCCAATGCGCTCGAGCGCGGCAGCCTGGCGGAATCGAACGAGCGGACGATCTTCCAGCTGGTGATCCCCGGCGTGTGCGACAGCGCGCAGCTCGTCATGGGCCTGACCGTGCTCAAGCCGGGCAGCGTGTGGAACACGATGCCGCCGCACATTCATGAGCGCCGCAGCGAGATTTATTTCTACTTCGAGCTCGACGACACCGACAAGGACCGCGTCTTTCACTATATGGGCGAAGGCGAGGCCACCCGGCATATCGTGATGCAGAACGAGGAAGCGGTGATCTCACCGCCCTGGTCGATCCATATGGGTGCCGGCACCAAGGCTTATGCCTTTATCTGGGCAATGGCCGGCGAGAACCAGGACTATACCGACATGAACGTGCTCGACATCTGCCAGCTGGCGTGAGCGCGATGAACCCGTTCGACCTCACCGGCCGCGTGGCCGTCGTCACCGGCGCCAATACCGGCATCGGCCAGGGCATCGCCCTGGCGCTCGCCGCGGCGGGCGCCGACATCGCCGCGGTGGGCCGCACGCCTGCCGCGGAGACCGTCGAGAAAGCGCGCGCGCTGGGCCGCAAGGCCGAGATCATCTCTGCCGATCTCTCGACCATCGAGCCTGTGAACAGGGTTGTGGACGAAGCTGTGGAAAAGCTCGGCGGGCTCGACATCCTGGTCAACAATGCCGGCATCATCCGCCGCGCCGACAGCCTCGACTTCACCGAGGAGGATTGGGACGCGGTGGTCGACACCAACCTGAAGTCGGTGTTCTTCCTGTGCCAGGCGGCGGCTCGGCACATGGTGGGGCAGGGCAGGGGCAAGATCATCAACATCGCCTCGATGCTGACCTTCCAGGGCGGCATCCGCGTGCCGAGCTACACCGCATCCAAATCGGGCATCGGCGGGCTGACCAAGCTGCTCGCCAATGAATGGGCGGCCAAGGGCATCAACGTCAACGCGATCGCCCCCGGCTATATCGCGACCAACAACACCGCGGCGCTCCAGGCCGACGAGAACCGCAACCGCTCGATCATGGAGCGCATTCCGGCGGGACGCTGGGGTTCGCCCGACGACATGGGCGGCGCCGCGGTGTTCCTTGCCTCCTCGGCTTCGGACTATGTCCAGGGCCATATCCTGGCGGTCGACGGCGGGTGGCTGGCGCGATGACGATCGCTTTCTTCGGCGAGCTGATGCTGCGGCTCTCGCCGCCCGGACGCGAGCTGCTGCTTCAGACGCCGAAGTTCGAAGTCAATGTCGGCGGCGCCGAAGCCAATGTCGCGACCGGCCTCGCCTGTCTGGGGCACAGCGTCCGGATGGTGAGCGCGGTGGCGGACAATCCGCTGGGCGCGGCCACGATCGGCGAGCTCCGGCGGCGTGGTGTCGATACCTCGACGATCGTCTCCGAACCGGGCCGGCTGGGACTGTATTTCCTGACGCCGGGCGCGGGCCTGCGCGCCTCCGAGGTCGTCTATGATCGCGCCCATTCGGTGTTCGCGGATCGTGCAGCCCATGCCTGGGACTGGGACAAGGCGCTGGCGGGCGCAACGCGGCTGCATCTGTCGGGCATCACGCCCGCGCTGGGGCACAACACCGCCACCGCCGCGATCGCCGCAGCCGATGCGGCTACCGCGAAGGGCATCCCGGTCTCGTTCGACGGCAATTACCGGGCGAAGCTGTGGGAGGCGTGGGACAGCAATCCCCGCGAAGTTCTCACCAGGCTGATCGGCCAGGCCGACATCCTGTTCGGCAACCACCGCGACATCTCGCTGCTGCTCGGCCGCGAATTCTCGGGAGACGGGCCGGATCGGCGCCGCGAGGCGGCCGAGGCTGCATTCGAGGCTTTCCCCAAGCTCGAGCTGATCGCATCGACGGCGCGGCATGTCGTCGATGCCGACAGCCACCGCATCGCCGCGCGGATCGACACGCGCGCGGGCGGCCACCAGACCGACGAGGTGGTGATCGCCGGCATCGTCGACCGGATCGGCGCGGGCGATGCCTTCGCGGCGGGCGTACTGCACGGCCTCATCCAGGGTGGCGACGCGGTGGACGCGGCGGAGGCCGGGCTGGCGCTGACCGCGCTCAAGCATTCGCTCCCCGGCGATGCCAGCCTGTTCGGCCAGGCCGATATCGATGCGTTCCTCGAGGGAGAACTGGATGTCCGCCGATGACGGGATCTCGCGAAGGGCGCTGATCGGAGCGGGTACGGCGCTCATGCTGGTGCCGGCCGCCGCGCTGGCCCGGCCCTCGCGTCTCGTCATCGAATGTCCTTCCGGACGATTCACCAGCACGCGGCATGTCGAGAGCGGCTCCGATGCATGGGCGTTCAAGGGTATTCGCTATGGCCTAGCCGAGCGTTTTTCGGCGTCGTTCCCCGTTCCGCGCGTGATCATGGATGCGGACGAGTTTGGGCCCGTTGCGCCCCAACGCGGGCTGGGCCAACCCCAGTCCGAGGACTGCCTCTACCTCAATATTTGGACCACGGGCGCTGAGGCAGGGAAGCGCCCGGTGATGGTCTATTTCCACGGCGGTGCCTATTCGAACGGCAGCGTCACCGATCCACAGAATGACGGCGCAACGTTGGCGGCGACCGAGGATGTCGTGGTCGTCACGGTCAACCACCGGCTCAACGCATTCGGCTATCTCTATCTCGCGCGCTTCGATCCGCGCTTTGCCGATAGCGGCAATGCCGGGCAGCTCGACCTGATCCTGGCGCTGCACTGGATCAAGGCGAACATTGCGGCGTTCGGCGGCGATCCGGGCCGGGTGTTCGTGTTCGGCCAGTCGGGCGGCGGGGCCAAGATCGCCACGCTGATGGGGATGCCCGCCGCCAAGGGGCTGTTCCACTCGGCTGCGACCATGAGCGGCCAGCAGGTCACCGCATCCGGCCCGCTCAACGCCACCAAGCGGGCCCAGGCCTATCTGGCGAAGCTGGGCGTCAAGGAGGACAATCTCCAGCCGCTGCTCGACATGCCGATGGAGAAGCTGATCGAGGCGACCGAGGCGACCGATCCGATCTTGGGCGGCAGCGTCTATTTCGGTCCCGTGCTCGACATGAAATGGCTCGTGCGCCATCCCTTCTGGCCCGACGCCAATCCGCAGTCGAACGCGATCACGATGATCCTGGGCAACACGCATGACGAGACGCGGGCGTTCATCTCGCCAGATTCGGACAAGGTGAAGGGGCTGACCTGGGACAATATCGCCGGGCGCATGGCCCCCGAGCTACGGATGGACATCCTTCCCGAATGGGTGGTGGCCGAATACCGGGCCCATTTCCCGGACGATGCGCCCGAGCGGATTTTCTACCGCGCCACGACGGCGGGGCGGAGCTGGCCGGGACAGGTGCTGGAGGCCGATGCCCGGGCCGCAGCGGGGGCCAGAGCGACCTGGGTCTATCAGGTCGATTTCCAGTCGCCGGTTAAGCCCGATCGCGGTGCGCCGCATACGATGGACATTGCGCTGGCGTTCGGGACGCTCGGGGCGGAGGGGTCGTTTACCGGTACCGGCCCGGAGGCCCAGCGGCTCAGCCGGCAGGTGATGGGCGCCTTCGCCGCGCTCGCCCGCACCGGCAAGCCTGCAGCGAAGGGATTGCCAGGCTGGGCGCCCTATACCTTGCCCAACCGCGCGACGATGGTGTTCGACAAGACCAGCCGGGTGGTGAACGATCCGCGCAAATGGGAACGCGAGCTGTTCGCCCGGGTGCCCTATATCCAGCCGGGCAGCTGATCGCGCCTGTCCACCGGTTACCGTGATACTGTCCACGGGACAGTATCGCTATGTCC
This sequence comes from Sphingomonas sp. JC676, assembly GCF_014489075.1. Classification (GTDB taxonomy): domain Bacteria; phylum Pseudomonadota; class Alphaproteobacteria; order Sphingomonadales; family Sphingomonadaceae; genus Sphingomonas. The sequence goes on from NZ_JACTGR010000001.1 coordinate 288,797, forward strand.
CGTAAGCCGGTATAGCTTGTCTCATGCAGAATACGGGCAAGCCAACCATCAACGACGTCGCGCGGCTCGCCGGCGTTTCCAAGAAGACCGTCAGCCGGGTGATCAACCGATCGCCGCTGCTCAACAGCGATACCCGTGCCAAGGTGGAGGCGGTGATCGCGGACCTGGGTTATGTCCCCAATGTCCAGGCGCGGGCGCTGGCGCTGCGGCGCAACTTCCTGCTCGGGCTGATCCACGACAATCCCAACGCGCAGATGGTGATGAACGTGCAGGCGGGCATCCTGGAGGCGATCCGCGACACCGAGTTCGAGCTGATCGTTCGCCCGATCGACCGCGGTTCCTCCACCATGCTGGCGGACGTGCGCAATTTCCTCGAGCGCCAGCGGCTCTACGGCGTGCTGATCCTGCCGCCGGTTTCCGAGAACGAGATGCTCGCCGATCTCTGCCGCGAGCTCGACATCCGCTATGTCCGCATGGGCTCGACCGCGCTCGATACGCCCGAGCACACCGTCGCGTCGAACGATTGCGACGTGGTGACCGAAGCAGTCAACCATTTGATTTCGCTGGGGCATCGCCGCATCGGCCTGATCGCGGGGCCGCACGGTTTCCGCTCGGCGCGCGAACGCCGCAAGGGCTTCGAGAATGCGCTGGCGGCGGCGGACATCAAGCTGCCGCGCAGCCTCATCGCCGATGGAAATTATACTTTCGAGAGCGGGCAGGCCGCGGCCGACCGACTGCTCGACCTCTCGCCGCGTCCGACTGCGATCTTCGCCTCGAACGACGAGATGGCGGCGGCGGCGATGCATGCGGCGCGGCGGCGGGGGATGGAAATCCCCAAGGACCTTTCGATCATCGGTTTCGACGATACCGCGATCGCCTCGCATATCTGGCCGCCGCTGACGACGGTGCACTGGCCGATCATCTCGATGGGCCGCTCGGCCGCGCTCAAGCTGCTCACCGAATTCTTCGGCGACGAGCTGGCGGTAGAGGAGCCTTCGCTTTTCCCGTCCACGCTGATTCACCGCGCATCGGTTGCTCCGCCGCGCGAGGAATAGGTGAAGGCGAAAAATCCGCTTGAATCCGCACCTTCCCGCGGATTCGGCTTCGCGAAGCTGAAAGCTGACACCCAGTATGCGGAAAAACCTTCCTTCCCGAAAAATGCAGTTTTCGGGACCTCGACGATGAGAAAGAGCCGGTCCTTCGATCGCCTTTGAAATCCTACATTGCAAGGCTGGGTACGTGTTGGGAGGTCGGCCGGGCCTGGATCCCGGCCTGTTGCAGCTTTGTCTCAGCATCTGACGAATTTGTCCGGCGTGGTTATGACACCGGTTGACATGAGCCGCGCGAGTGGAACAGAAAGGCTGCGAACAAGCGTGACGACAACGCTTGCGCCAAGACGGACGCAAAGATCCGTATCGGGGCGTAGGGGAGGCGAGTCGCGACAGGAACAGTAATGACCGGACGTGCGGAAGCGCGCGATTCCGGACGACCTGTCGCGTCCCAAACCAGCTCGATGGCGCAAAGCGGGAAGACGCTTGCGAGACTTGGGCTGGGGGAGGATCAAATGCCTTATACTGTGGATACGCGTATTTCGCGGCGCAACATTGGCTTGGCGCTGCGCGGCGCTTCTTTGGGCGCGCTAGGTGTTGCGATGCTGATGGCGGCGCCTGCCTTTGCGCAGAGCGACGTGCCGACGCAGACTGTGGCGGGCGACAAGGGCATCCAACAAGAGACGGCGCCTCAGGACGAGGTTGCCTCGGGTGTGGACGCCCAGACCGGGAACGACATCGTGGTGACCGGTTTCCGCGCCTCGCTGCAGAACTCGCTCAACATCAAGCGCAACTCGAACCAGATCGTCGACGCGATCACGGCCGAGGACATCGCTGAGTTCCCTGATGCCAACCTGGCCGAGTCGATCCAGCGCCTGCCGGGTGTCTCGATAGACCGCGACAATGGCGAGGGCCGCACGATCACCGTGCGCGGCCTGGGCGGCGATTTCCAAATGGTGCGTCTGAACGGCGCCGACGCGCAGAACATCGCAGGCGGCAACAACTCCGACTCCGGCGCGAACCGCTCGCGCGGCTTCGACTTCAACACCTTCGCTTCCGAGCTGTTCGGCGGGATCAAGGTGACTAAATCGACCGCGGCGGAGAATGACGAAGGCTCGCTCGGCGCGATCATCGATCTCACCACGGGTCGCCCGCTTGCCTATAAGGGCAATCGCTTCGCGCTGGGCGGCGAGGCCGAGTATCGCGAGAACGGCAAGAGCTTCAATCCGCGCTTCACCGGCCTCGCGTCGGTGCATGTGACCGACAATTTCGGCATCCTCGTCTCCGGCGCGTACCAGAAGCAGGACCAGCAGATCGACGCCTATCGCCGCAACATCGGCGTGTTCGAATATACCTATCGCAACTCGCAGATCGCCGGCGTCACGCCGAACGCCTTCGGCTTCGCGCGTCCCAGCACGGCGGGCACCGGCGCGACCTTCGGTTCGGACCCGGCCGCCTATGCCGCAGTGACGCCGACCACCATCATCCCGGGCCTGCCCTCGGTCGGCCGCCAATATCTGGATTATGAGCGGATCGGCGCCACCGCGACGATGCAATGGAAGCCCAATCCGGGCACCGAGATCACGCTCGACGGCGTCTTCTCGCGCTACGACCAGAACAGCAACAATACCGGCATCACGCCGATCGGCCTCAACCGCAACGGCACCAATGCACGCGTGATCTCCACCGGCAGCGCCGGCCTGCGCGCGATCGGGACTGCGAACGGCTATGCCGACCGCGTCGCGCTCTATGCGAACTGCGTGCCGAGCGCGATCATCGACTGCAATGGCGATCAGGCGGGCAATGGCGTCGGCCAGACGCCGCTGGCGGGTTATTTCAACAGCCTCAATCCGAACAACCTCAACCCGTTCGACTATTACAACAATCCGGCCTCGCCGGGTTATGTCGCGACGGCGAACCAGATCGGCTATTACAACGAGTTGCTCGGCCGCCCGAACACCAAGATCCGAGAGGCCCATGTCAACGGCGCCGGCCAGGCCGACTACATGGTGCTCGACGATGTCGATTGGCGCAGCTTCGCCGACACCCAGTTCGGCCGGACCGACTTCAAGCAGGTGACGCTGAACGTCCATCAGGAGTTCGCGCCGAACTTCTACGCCGATGCGACCGGCGGCTGGTCCAAATCGGAATTCCGCGCTTATGGCCTGCTCGCCGAGGTCAATGCGATCGACAAGGACGGCTATGTCTTCGACGAGCGCGGCGACGGCAAGATGCCGGTGTTCAACCCGGGCTTCGACGTGGCGAACCCGGCCAACTGGACGCTGGTGAAGGGCCTGTCGACGATCCGCTATTTCACCAACACCGTGGACAACGAGTTCAAGGTGGCGCGGGTCAACTTCACCTATGAAGCGCTGCCCGAGATGTCGATCAAGTTCGGCGCGACGGCCAAGGAGTTCGCCTATGAGGGCGACCAGGGCCGCCGCAACCAGTCGATCGAAGCGATCAACCCGACGCTCGCGGAATCGCATCTCAACATCACCGATCTCGGCCAGACCATCGGCTTCGGCCAGGGCCTGACCGTGTCGCAGGGCACGCCAACCAGCTATTTTGCGCCCGACATCAACAAGTTCATCAATCAGTTCGGCATCAACTGCAACTGCGTGAACAAGTGGGGCGATTTCCGTGCCGTGGTCGACGGCCGCCAGCGCTCGGGCGTGACCGAGCGTGACGTGTCGGGCTATTTCCAGGTCGACTATAATTTCGACCTGCTCGGACGTCCGCTGCGCGGCAATGTCGGCATGCGCGTCGCCAACACCCGCGTTTCGGGTTCGGGCAATGTCGGCGGCGCGGACGGCGTCGCGGGTCTCGCGGTGACCGCCCAGAACGAATATTGGGACTGGCTGCCCTCGATGAACGCGAACTGGGAAGTCATGGACGGCCTCCTGATCCGCTTCGCCGCGTCGAAGGTGATGTCGCGGCCGCAGCTCTCCAGCCTGACGCCGGGCACCACCGCGTTCACGACCAGCCTGAATTCGAACGGCACGGCGCCGACGCTGACGGTGGGCAACCCGTATCTCAACCCGTTCCGTGCGACCAATCTCGACCTGAGCTTCGAGAAATATTTCGCGCACAACGGCCTGATCGCGGTCAATTTGTTCAAGAAGAACATCGACACGTTCCCGCAGCAGGTGGCGCTCGAGGCGCCGCTTTCCGCGGTGTTCGAGCCCGATGTGTACCAGCAGGTGCTGAGCTTCATCACCAACGCCGCGCTGCTCAACTACACCCGGGCGGGCGGTACCTGGGGTATTCGCCAGTTCAAGGATGCACCGGGTGGCGACATCAAGGGCATCGAAATCAATCTGCAGACCGACTTCTTCTTCCTGCCCGGCTTCCTCAAGCATTTCGGTGTGACCGCAAACTATACGCACATCGACTCGAGCCTGAGCTACCTGACCGGCACGGTGCTCAACACCAGCCAGACTATCTCGGGCACCGCGGCGAACACCTATGCCGAGGGGCCGTTCCTCAACACCTCGCCCGACGCGTTCAACGCGACGCTTTATTACGAGGACAGCAAATTCTCGGCGCGCGTCTCGGGAGCCTATCGCACCCGCTATGTGAACCGCTTCCCGCTGGCGACCGGCACCTGTTCGGTGGGTACCACCACCGTGGGCGGCGGCCCCTGCAACTCGCCGGTGTTCGCGGACTTCGGCTATAACGAGGACCAGCTGAACATCGACTTCGCGATCTCCTATGCGGTGACCGACTTCGCCAAGCTATCGCTCGAGGGCCGCAACATGACCAACGAGCCGCAATACCGCACCATGTATGCGGCGAACCCGGTGAGCCAGACCTATGCCGGCACCGGGCGGATCGTCACCGCGGGGCTGCGGCTCAGCTTCTAGTTTCTGGGGGGAGGGTGCGGCGGCGAGGCTCTCGCCGTCGCATTTTCTTGTCCGGGCATTTTGGTGAGGAACGAGATGACGAAGGTTCGCGGGATCCTTGCCGCCGGGCTGTTGCTCGGCGGCGCGTGGCCGGCGCATGCGGGCGACCGGACGCCCGTGCCGGTCACTGCCTTTCCCGGCGCCGAAGGGGCGGGGGCGGTTGCGCGAGGCGGGCGCGGCGGGGCGGTGCTGTTCGTCACCAATCTCGAGGATTCGGGGCCGGGCAGCCTGCGCGCGGCGGTGGAGACCAAGGGGCCGCGGACGATCCTGTTCCGCATCTCCGGCACGATCCGGCTGCTGAAGCCGCTGGTAGTCCGCGAGGGCCGGGTGACGATCGCCGGCCAATCTGCGCCGGGCGACGGCATCACGCTGCGCGACCAGCGGCTCCAGGTGTCGGCCGACGATGTCGTGATCCGCTACATCCGCTCGCGGCTGGGCGATGAATCGAAGACCGAATCCGATGCGATCTGGGTCAGTAAGGGACGGCGGATCATTCTCGATCATGTCTCGGCGAGCTGGTCGGTGGACGAGACGCTGTCGGCATCGGCCAATTATACGAGCCCCGATGAGGGATACTACGACCTGACCGTCCAATGGTCGATCATCTCAGAATCGCTCACCCATTCGCTCCACGCCAAAGGCGAGCATGGCTATGGCAGCCTGATCCGTGCCGGGCGGGGCGCGAAGGTAAGCTTCCACCACAATCTCTGGGCGAACCACGAGGCGCGGATGCCGCGGCCCGGCAATTACAGCGGGCCGGAGGTCGATCCGCTGGGCGCATTCTTCGATTTCCGCTCCAACGTCTTCTACAATTGGGGCAAGGGCCATTCGGGCTACAATGCCGACAAGGCAACGCTCTCGCGCTACAATTTCGTCGACAATGCCTATGTCGCCGGACCGCAGTCCGAGAAGGCGATCGCGTTCGACGAATCCGACATGCTGGCCAAGGCCTGGTTCGCGGGCAACAGCATGAATGGCGCGATCCCGACCGATCCGTGGAGCCTGGTAACCGGTGTGCAGCCCGAAGGCTATCGGCTGGCGGCACCGGTGGATGTCGCCCGGGTGAAGCCCGAAGCGGCAGCATCGGCCTATGCAAGCGTGCTGGCGCAGGCGGGGGCGTCCAAGGCGCGCGATCCGGTCGATGCGCGCGTGATAGCTGGCGTTCGGGACCGGACGGGCCGGCAGATCGACAGCCAGCGCGACGTCGGCGGCTGGCCCGAGCTCAAGAGCCTGCCCACGCCCAGGGACAGCGATCAGGACGGCATGCCCGATGCCTGGGAGAAGGCGCATGGGCTGAACCCGAACGACGTCGGCGACGGCGGCAAGGATCGCAACGGCGACGGCTGGACCAATCTCGAGGAATGGCTCGCCGATCTGGTGAAGTGACTGGCAGACCTAGCCCGGCAGCGTGAGCGGGCGGGCGTGATAGGCCCTTAGCCAGCTTGCCAGGTCCCCGGCCAGCAGATCCGTGACGCGACGGGCGCGGCGGAGCAGGGTGTCGAAGCTCAGCGTATCGGCATCGATGACGCCGGCGAGCGTTTCGAGATCGTGCCTGAGCGCCTCTCCTCGGGCGGCGATCCCGGCGAAATCCCCCTGCATGCGGATGCCGTAGATGGCCGCTCCGATCGCGGGCAATGCGGCGCTGACGATCGTCACGCCGATCGAGAAGGGATACTGGATTGCGTACAGCGCGGGGACCAGCTCGTACGCGCCCTTGAAGATCAGCATGCTGACACAGGCCAGGGCAGTGATCGCGAACAGGATCGTGCCGGTGAGATGCAGCCGGTGATCGAGAAGGTGCATCCGCCGGGCCTCGGCGTTCAGATAGGCGATCTGGCCCTGGATCAACTGACGCAACTCGCTGCGCACGCATTCGAGATAGGCCCGGTCGGCACGGATGCTCGGCAGCCCGAGAAGGCGTGCGGACGCGCGGGTGTACCACGCGACCCAGAGGGCCGCTTGTTCGCCCGCGCCGCGCAGATCGAGATCACCGAGCTGTGCGGAGAGCGCGACGCAACGCAGCCGTTCCGCCAGTGCGCGATTGTCGAGCCACAGCCGGTGCCAGCCCGCCTTATTGCCCATGCGCGTCACCAGCAGGATCGTGGCGATGGTCAGCACCTCGAGGACGATCAGCTCGGGCTTCGCCCAAGCGGGCATCGCCAGCCCCAGCATCGACAGGAGCACGGCGAACGCCGCGAGCATGAAATTGGTCACATAGCCGCTGCGGAAGAGCTGGGCGAAGCGTGTGGCGGCGGCATCGGCTCGCGCGAAGCTGGGACGCGCGGCCCGATCCAGCCGATCCGCGAAATCCTGGGTGCCCGTGCAGGTCGGGATGGCCGCGCCGGTATCGCCGGGTTTGGTCCATCCAAAATCGGTGCGTCGCAGGCGCCGCACGCCGGCGACCGCCAGGAGCAGCGGATAGGCCAGCGCAAGCCTCTGCCAGCCGGTCGCGCCAGAACGGAATCGCTCCAGCATCGCGGCTTCCTGTTTCTCTACGGGCAGATCGAGCAACTGGCCGAGCAGGGCGCCGAGCTTGTCCACATCGCCCCGCGCGACGGTATCGATCGTCTGCTGGCCGAGATCAATTTCCTCGAGCCCGTCCCATAACAGCACCGGCGGGTGCTTGTCCGCCGGATCGACATGGATCACCGGAATTCCCTGGAGCACCGCCTCGGCAACGATCTGGGCGGCGCCGCCGCGGCCGCGCATCGGCTCGCTGTCCCAGATTGCGAGCAGCAGGTCGCTCTGCGCCAACGTGATGCGTCCGGCACGCTCATAGGCAGCGGCTTCCCCGCCTTCGCCGCTTCGCTCGCCCGGCAGCTCGAACACCGCCGCGGCTTGCGCCAGGCGGCGCAGATGCGCGTCGCGCGCCTGGCCGGGGGCGAAATCCTGGGCGTAATCGTCGCGGAAGAAGGGCAGCACGGCGTCCAGCGCCCAGCCGCGTTCGAGCGCCGCATCGGCGACGATGCTGTCCGCTCCCTCGGCCAATGGGCTTACCAGCCGGATTTCGGTCGGTCCATGGAGCGAGACCAGGCTGCAAATCTCGGCAAGGATGCGCGATACCTCGACGTGCAATTTGTCGAGATCGGACGATCCGAGCCGCGCCGGCCGATGCCCGGTTACGCCGATCCGCAAGGTTCTTTGCGGCAGCCAGGCTTCGGCGTCGTCCCCCCGCGGGGTACCCGTTTCATCATTCACGCAGGCACGCTCGCTTCTGCCCCTGTCGCGCAATGGCTAGCATGCCGCGCATCGGCCTCAAGGCACTATGTTCACCGGAATGGCGTCGCTCATGACGACGAACCGCCCGATTTGATGGATATCGTAAATATAAGACATTAATCTCAGGATGTTTGTCGCGATATCTGCGGTAAAAGGATGGGCGCCATTTATTTTGCCAAATCGCGGTTACGGCAGCTATTCTTGCCGCTCGAGCATGGCGATCTTGGAAGTGGCAATGCGGATCGGGGCCCTGATTCTGACAATCGCGCTCGCGGCAAGTGCTTCGGGGGCGTCCGCGCTGGGCAACTATCGGGCGCAGGACTCCGAGCGTGCGCTGGTGAACGGCGCGCCTTGGCAGGCCGAGATCTATTCGAACTTCCAGGACTATACTCCGGAAGAGCGCGCGAAGAAGGAGCAATGGGAGCTCGCGCATCGCTGTGGCGGCGCGCTGATCGCCGACGAATGGGTGCTCACCGCCGCGCACTGCATCGATCAGGACAAGGTCAACAAGGGCTATCGGGTGCGGCTGGGCGCGCGCAACCTCGAGCTACAGGACGGCGTGACCTTCCGCATCGATCGCATGGTGCAGCACGCCGGCTATGACGCGAAGCGGCATCTGAACGACATCGCGCTGGTGCACATCGTCGGCGACAACGAGAGCGACCCATATGCCGGTGGCCATATGGACATGATCCGGCTCAACGGCTCCGAGGACAACGACACCGATGTCGAAGCGGATGTGGCGGTGACCGCCACAGGCTGGGGCAAGACCGAGCCCGGCGCCGATGGCCGTTCGTCGGTGGCGCTGATGCAGGTCGACCTGACGACGCGAGACTGCGATTCCGCCCCGGCCTATCGCGGTCGCGTCACCGGCGACATGCTTTGCGCGAGCGCACCGGGCGCGGATACCTGTCAGGGCGACAGCGGGGGTCCGTTGGTGCTGACCTATGGCGAGCCGGTGCTGGTCGGGATCGTCAGCTGGGGAGACGGCTGCGCGGACGAAACCCGCCCCGGCGTCTATGTCCGCATCGACCGCGAGCACTATCTCGACTGGATCGACCGCGCGATGGCCGCCGATCCGTCGATCAATCGGCTGAACTAACGCGAATCCCCACTGCCGCGTGAATCGCCGCTGCCACGCGAGTCCCCACTGCCGCGTGAATCACCGCTGCCGCGATCATCGCCTTCTTCCTCTTCGTCGCCGTCTTCCTGCTCATCGACGATTTCTTCCTCGGGCTCATCTTCCGTGGCGTCGGTCACGGGGCGTCCACCGATAACCATATCGTCCTCCTTGAATGGAACGATGAGCATCTCACAGACGCACCCTGCTGGATAGTGCGAAGCGCGGTGGCTCAGCCGAGCTTCAATTCCTTGAGCAAGCGGGCGAATTCGGGTCGCGTGCGGAGCGGGTCGAGCAGCGGATCGGTGGTGAGGTAGATCAATCCGGAATCGCCGACCGCACGCGCCTTTTCGAGCGTTGCCAGCGCCGCGTCCGCCTGTCCCCATTGGGCCTGCACTTCGGCCTGTTGATACAGCGCGCTGTCGCCCAGTTCGGTGACGAGTTGCTGCATCGCCTGCTTGGCAGCCGCTGTATTGCCCAAGCGGTTCTCCACTACCGCCAGGCCCGAAAGCCGGAACAGGGCGTGTGGCTCGGCGACAAAGGCGGCGCGCGCCTCCTTAAGCTTGCCGAGTTGATAGAGGCAATGGCCGATCAGCCCGCGCGCGTTCGATATCTTGGGATTGAGCTCCAGGGCCCGATTGAGTGGCGGAATCGCTGTGTCGTAGCGGCGCGCGGAATAGTCGATCGACCCCGCCGCGCGGTGCGTGCGCGGATTGAGCGGATCGAGCGCCAGCGCGCGCAGGATCGCCGCCCGCGCATCGTCGCCACGCCTGGCGCGGGCACAATATAGGGCGAAGAGCAGCAGGATATCGGCGTCGCCATGCCCGAGCGCATAGGCCTTGTCATAGGCCGGACCGGCGCCGGCCACGTCGAGGCGACCGGTGAACAGCGCATAGCCCAACGCGAGATGCGCTTCCGCGAGGTCCGGGGCGATCTCGATCGCCCGCCTGGCTGCCGCGATCGCCGCGTCGTAGAGCCCGCGCAGTTCGCTTGCCTTGGCATATTCGGCGGCAATCGCCGCGAGCGAGCGCGAGCGCGCGGCGTGTGCCAGAGCGAAATCGCCATCAGCCGCGATGGCAATGTCATATTGCGCGAGGGCGGCGCGGTCGCTCGCTTCGTCCGTGGCCGCATTGAACAGCGAACCGCCGCGCAGAAAGGCCTCATAGGCAGCCACGTTGCGTGTGCCGCCGGGTGCAGGCTTGGACGTCGCAATCTGCACCGAGAGCGCCTCCGCCACGGTGCCGGCGATTTCGGTCTGCACTGCGAAGATGTCGGACAGCTTGCGATCGACGCTGTTCGACCATTTGCTGAAGCCGGTCCGCCCGTCGATCAGATCGGTCGAGATGCGGACGATGTCGTTCGATCGCTGCACCGAGCCTTCGAGCAGATAGGCGACGCCGAGCTTGCGCGCGACGGTGGTGGCGTCTTCCCCCGCGTCTCGCGCCGCCTTGGACGATGTCGCCGCCAGTACCTTCAGCGCGTCGTTGCGGGCCAGCGCGGCGCGGACTTCCTCGGTCAGCCCGTCGGCGAGAAATGCCTGGGCGGGATCGCCGCTGAGATTCTTGAACGCGAGCACGACGATGCTGTCGGCCGCGACATCGCGCGCGTCGAACAGGCCGCGCCGCCAGGCATAGAGCCCGCCGCCGCCCGCTGCTACGACCACCGCCGCGCCAGCGCCGATCCGAAGGGCGGTTCGGCGCGAGACCGGTCGGGACGGGGCAGGTGCTGAAAACGGCTGGTCGATCGCTGCCGAAACCGCGCGGGCGATGGCGGCGATCTGGGGGGCGTCCGGCCTGCCGCGCCATTTGGCGAGATCGATGACATGATATTGGCCAAAGCCGAGCGGCGGCGCGGTGCCGTCGAGCGAAACCGGTACCAGGCGGTGGCGATCGCGCCCCTGCGAAGCTTCGTCTCGCACCCAATCCGAAGCGACCGAGGCTTGCGACCATAGGACGATCACCGCGTCGGCCGAGTCCAGGGCTTCGCGGATCGAGGTTGCGAACGACGCGCCACCCTCAATCAGCGCATCCCACCAAATTTCGAAGCCGGCGGCGCCAAGGGCCTGTGCAAGTTTTTCCGCGCGCCGGCGATCGGCGCGGGCATAGCTCAGGAATATGGTGGGGCGCCGTTCCCTGCTGCCGGATGCTGTTGAGTCGCTCGCCATCGCCGATTGCCCCCAGGCGCCCGGGCAGAAGCTAGCGCTTATTGCGCGCTCTCACCATAGGCGGCGCAGCTTCGATGCCGTAGCGAGGATCGCGCCGGCGCCGAATTGGGGAAATGGTGCCGGTTGCAGGAATCGAACCCGCGACCTTCGGTTTACAAAACCGCTGCTCTACCAGCTGAGCTAAACCGGCGTGGCGGTTCCCATGGCTCAGGGAACGCCGAAGGTCCAGCCCTCGGTGCGGGCAAGTTCGGGCGTAAGGCCGGCGGGCGACCATAGTTCGGGCCGGTCGGCCGCGACGCGCAGCCAGGCGGCGCTCAGCATCGCGTCGGTGGCGTGATCGTCGTAGCGGGCGAGCGGCGCGTGCGGCTCCGAGCCGAAGGCGGCGAGCATCGCGTCGAGCGTCACGGCGTCGCGGATCTTGGAGGTGCCCTTGCGCATCCCTGCAAGGCGCGCGGCGAGCGAGGTGTAGATCTCGACGAGCATCGGACCCTCGGGCGGCAGCGGATCAAACGGCCAGAGGCCGAGCTTGCCGCGCAGGCGGTTGAGGACGCGCATGCCGGTGAGGCTCGATTTGCCGACCTGGCTCGCGCCGACCAGGTTGAAATTGCTGTAGGGCGCCAGCCGCATCGCCGCCTGGCCATGCTCGCAGACTCGGAAGCGGCCGCGTCCGGGCGGGAACAGGTCGCCGCAATCGCCCTGCTGGCGGAAATGGCGCCGCGCATCGGGATCGGCGACGAAGCTGGTCGCGGAGAGATAGGGATCCTCGGCGCATATCTCGTCGACCATCTGCCACAGGGCGTAACCGTCGGGCGGTGAGGCCTGCCAGCCGGGGAAATAGGCGCCCTCGTCGTGAAATGGGAAGGCGGGGGTCAGGTCGAGGCCGACAACCGTGTCGCTGGGCAGTTCGTCGCGCAGCCATTCGCGTATCTCGACGCGCGACCAGACATGGCCGGCGCGCACCAGCACGGGTGCCGCGGAACCTCGTTCGCAAAGGGCCACCGCGATGCCGCGCTGGCGGGGCCCGGCCGCGCCCGACCAGTCGATTGCGGCGAAATGCCGGAAATGCGTGGTCACTTCTTCTTGCGGGGCCGAACCGGCTTCTTGGCTGCAGACCAGTCGCGCGACCGCTCGATCATCGCCCGGACGCGCTCCGGGTCGGGGCTGTCGAACCGGATCAGCACCGCGGGCCAGCCTTCGTAATGCGGGGTCTGCCAGAAGGTATCGGGATCGGTTTCCTTGAGGATCTCGACGGTGTCGAGGTCGATCGCGATGCCGAACGAGGACTTGTCCTCATGCCCCGTGTAGAGGAACGTCTGCCCGTTCGAGCCGACCTTGACCGCGGGCTTGCCGTAGCTCGTCGAAAGAATGGTATCGGGGAGCGTCAGCGCATAGGCCACCGCATCCTCCCAGCTCCGGATCGCATCATTCATCGCGGCGCTTCCCTCGCATCTCGTCCCACCAGGCCATGCGCTCGGCGATGCGCTTCTCATGGCCGCGATCGGTGGGGGTGTAGAAGGTCTGGGGCGAGAGTTCGTCGGGCCAGTAATTGTCGCCGGAAAAGCCGCCCTCGGCATCATGGTCGTACTGATAGCCCTTGCCATAGCCGATCTGCTTCATGAGCTTGGTGGGGGCGTTGAGGATGTTCTGCGGCGGCATCAGCGAGCCGGTTTCCTTGGCCGAGCGCCAGGCGGCGCCCTGGGCCTTGTAGGCGGCGTTCGATTTGGGGGCGGTGGCGAGATAGAGGCAGGCCTGGACGATCGCCAGCTCGCCCTCGGGACTGCCGAGGAAGTCGTAGGTGTCCTTGGCGGCGATGCACTGGACCAGCGCATTGGGGTCGGCGAGGCCCACATCCTCGACCGCGGCGCGGACCAGGCGGCGGAGCAGGAACAGGGGTTCCTCGCCGGCGGTGAGCATGCGGGCGAGATAGTAGAGTGCGGCCTGGGGATCGCTACCGCGGATCGACTTATGGAGCGCGGAGATGAGGTTGTAATGGCCCTCGCGATCCTTGTCATAGACCGCCACGCGGCGCTGGAGGAAGTCGCCCAAGGCGGCGGGATCGAGGGGCTCCTCGAAGCTGACCGAGAACAGCGTTTCAGCCTGGTTCAGGAGGAAGCGACCGTCGCCGTCGGCGCTGGCGACCAGAGCGTCGCGGGCCTCGGGCGTCAGGGGGAGGGGGCGTTCCTCGAGCTCCTGGGCGCGGTCGAGCAGCTTGCTCAGCGCCTTGTGGTCGAGACGGTGGAGGATGAGGACCTGGGCGCGGCTGAGCAAAGCGGCGTTAAGCTCGAACGAGGGATTCTCGGTCGTGGCGCCGACCAGGGTGACGGTGCCGTCCTCGACATAAGGCAGGAAGCCGTCCTGCTGGGCGCGGTTGAAGCGGTGGATCTCGTCCACGAACAACAGGGTCTTGCGGCCCAGCCGGGCGTATTCTCGGGACTCGGCAAAGACCTTCTTGAGGTCCGCAACCCCCGAGAAAACCGCGGAAATCGCGACGAAGCGCAGGCCCACCGCGTCTGCAAGGAGGCGGGCAATCGTGGTCTTGCCGGTGCCGGGCGGACCCCAGAGGATGATCGAGCTGAGCTTGCCCGCCGCTACCATGCGGCCGATCGCGCCCTCGGGGCCGGTGAGGTGCTCCTGGCCGACGACATCGGCCAGCGCGCGGGGGCGCAGGCGATCGGCGAGGGGGCCGCCGGCGGGCGCCTCGACGGCTACGGGTTGGGGGTCTGCGGCGAAGAGGTCGGCCATCGGGGGCAAGATAGGAGTTTACGGCCATGTTCACAAAGGTTGCGCGGAACGGGGTTGCATAAGTTGTTTCAAGATATATCTTAGACGCATCACGACTCAGACAGGAGCAGACGCACATGCGTTTTCATTTTCACAATCACCACGGCGCCAACGAGCGGCATTGTGGTCCGCGCCATCACGGGCGCCGCAGCTGGGGACCGTTCGAAGTCGAATGGACCTACGGACGCGAAGGCGGCCGCGGACGGCGCATGTTCGACGGGGGCGAGCTGCGGCTCATCCTCCTCAAGCTGATCGAGGAGCAGCCGCGCCACGGCTATGACCTGATCCGCGAGATCGAGGAGCGCTCGGGCGGCGCCTATGCGCCGAGCCCCGGCGTGATCTACCCGACGCTGACGATGCTCGACGACATGGAGCTGATCGAGGAGCAGAAGACCGAGGGCGCCAAGAAGCAGTTCGGCATCACCACTGCCGGCCAGGCCCACCTGACCGAGCGCGAGGCCGAAGTGGAGGCGCTGTTCGCGCGGCTCGCCGAGATGGGCGATCGCCAGGCACGCACCAGCGGCGGCCCGATTCGACGGGCGATGCACAATTTACGGTCGGTGTTGCAGGAGCGTCTTTCATCCTCGGAAGTTGACAGCGACACTCTGCACGAGGTCGCGGCGATCCTCGACGAGGCCGCGCAGAAGATCGAGCGGCTCTGACGCCGCCGTGCCAAGGATCGAGGTTTTGCGGCGCCGGCTCGGGATCGTGCCGGCGCCCCACAAGGAGAAGAAGGCCATGACGATCGCCACCGTGACCGCTTCGGCGCATGTGCAAACTTCGCAGGCAAGCCGGTATCTCCAGCAGCTCTGCAAGCATTGGGAGCACAACCTCCAGGTGGAATTCACCCCCGAGAACGGGACGGTGATCTTTCCCAAGGACGCGCGCGGCGCGGACCATCCCGGCGACGCGGTGGTGACGTTCAACGCGGTGGAGGACGGGCTGGACGTGCGGATCGACGCCTCATCCGAGGAGCAGCTGGAGCGGCTGAAAGGCGCGGTCTCGCGCCATGTCGACCGCTTCGCGTTCCGCGAGGGCGCGCTGGCATACGACTGGCGCTAGGGCGCTATCGCTCGGCTCCGCGCTGCGCGGCTAAAAGCGGACGGACAGGCCGCCGCCGACCACCGTCGGGTTCAGCCGGATATTCGCCGTGATCGGCGCACCGCTGAGCAGCCCGGTCGCATAGGTCTTCAGCGCCGCTTTCTTGACGTCGAGATAGAGCGAGAGGCGGGGCGCGATCTTATATTCCACGCCGGCCTGCACCGCCGCGCCCCAGTGATTGCTGACCCTCAGCCGGTTCACCGCTCCGTCCTGGTTGTCGAAGATAAGCAGCAGCACCGCGCCGCCGCCGATATAGGGCTGGAGGCGCCCGAGGCCGGTGAAGTGGTAATGCGCGGTGAGGACCGTCGGGCCATAGCGGATCCGACCAAGGGTCCCGAGCGGCGTGAGGGTGCCGGCGCCCTTCACCGTCGCGAGGGGCGGGATGCCACCGGTCAGCGACACGCCGAAATGCCGCCAGCGATAGCCGAACTCGGTGATGACCGTGACGTTCGAATCGACGCTTACCGTTGCGCCGGGGAGCAACGCGCCGCTGCTTTTGACCTGGGCGTTCCCATCGAAGATGAGCGCGCCGGGCCCGACATGGACATAGGGGCCCGTGTCGTCGTCCGCGCGCTCGTTCGGTCCCGGTTCGGAAACCGATTGCGCCGCTGCCGGGGACAGGCCCAGCACGCCGAACACCAGCATGGCACATATAAAACGCGGTCGGCTCGATCGCATCGCTCAGGCTTCCGGATACGCCATGCTGAGCGATGCCGGATCGTCGGCCGCCAAGGGGTTCGCGACAATTCCTGCACAAGCGCCCATCGCGACGTTCACCTCCGTATCCCGATGCGGCCCGCTGCGAGGCCCATCGGGAAACGGGTTCGACGGCAGCCGAACCTCGCGACGGTTTTGCCTTGGGCATCCGCGCGAGCGTTAGGACGGATGTGCGGCCGCTTGCGCGATCCTGTGCAATTCAGTGCATTTCCTTGCGCGAGGACGCGCATGCACGCCGGAACGGGACGACATTGATTTCCCTCCCTGCAAGCAGGGAGGGGAGTTCGCATGTCGAATGTCAGGCTTGGGTGCAGCGCGGGGGGGGGGGGTGGACCGGACGGCCAGCTCTTGCTCTGCACCGCCCGGCCCACCGGCATCCGCCGCCCTCTCCTTGGGGACAAGGCCGAGGTGCGGCGGTGCCTGGGGGGTTAACCGAAGGCGACCCGGGTACTGCGGCGCCGGCGCAGCATCGCACCGCCGGCGCCGATGCCGAGAATGAGCAGGCCCCAACTCGCTGGCTCGGGCACGCCAGCCGCCAGCGTCGCGTTCTCAGGTGCGAAATCGCTGATCTGGTTGTTGTTGCCGGTGCCCAGGCGCGGCCACAGGTTGAAGCCATATTGCCCTGGCACGAAGCCGGTGCTCGGCAGCAGCGAAAGCGGCACCTTCACCGTCAGGATATTGCCGGCGATCGCGATCCAGCTGGGATTGAGCGGCGTGGCACCGATGTTTCCGGTGCCGTCCTCGCGGACGGCGATCGCCTGGTTGAAGAGGACGTTGGGCTGGCCCAGCGCAGCGAAGGGATGGATCGTTCCGGTGCCGGTGTTGACACCGATGATGTAGGTACCGCCGGTTTCGGCATGGATCGCTCCGGCGAAGGTTGCACCAAGCGTGAAGAGTTGGGCGACGGAATCGTAACTGACCGAGAAGCTGGTGACATCGAGATCGGCTGCGTGCGGTCCGGCATAGGTGGCCAGGAAATCACCGGTTGCGTCGGTCACGCTGGCCGTCTGGGCGACGGCGGGCGATGCGGCGAGGGCAAGGGGGGCAAGCGTCAGCGTGTAGAGTATCTTACGCATGTGTGTCTCCCGTCGGGTTGCGATGCGCGGCGTCACCCCGAGCGACGCCGCAACAGGTGGCCCGACAGCGAGAAAGGGGGATGACCGCTGCCAGGACACCCGCAACGTTAGTGACGCGGCGGGAGGGCGAGGTTCAAAACTGGTTAACGCGTTTTTTGGGGAGGATCTCAGTGGGCGCCGCGGCGCGCCATCACTTCGAGATAGGTGTCGAGCACGGCCTGGTTGATCACGTCCCATTTATACGCCCGGGCCTTGGCGTGCCCCGCGGCGCCGGCCGACTTGCGCAGGCCCGGATCCTGGACGAGGCGGGCGATCGCATCGGCATAGGCATTCACGTCGCGCGGCGGGACGAGAAATCCGTTCACGCCGTCCTCGACCAGGTCCATCGCGCCGGTGGCATTAGCGGCGACGACAGGGACGCCGCAGGCCATCGCCTCCAGCGTGACGTTGCCGAACGTCTCGGTGACCGACGGATTGAACAGCACGTCCATCGAAGCGACGGCCTGGCCCAGCGCCTCGCCGCGCTGGAAGCCGGCGAACGCCGCTTCGGGCACGCGATCGGCGAACCAGCCGCGCGCCGGGCCGTCGCCGATCACGAGCACGCGGTGCGGCACGCCGCGCGCGGTGAGCGCGTTGCAGACGTCGGCGAAGATATCGAGGCCCTTTTCCAGCACGAGCCGGCCGAGAAAGCCGATCGCGAACTCCTCATCGTCGATGCCGAGCGAACGACGCCATTCGTTGCTGCGCATCTGGGGATTGAAGCGGTCATGGTTGACGCCGCGCGACCAGATGCGGACCGGCGTCGTCACGCCCCAGGACTGGATGATCTCGGCGGTGGAGTTGCCGGGGGTCACGACCTGGTCGACGCGATTGTAGAAGCGGGTGAGGCCCTTGATCACCAGCGGCTCGAGAAAGCCGAGATGATAATAGCGCGGATAGGTCTCGAACCGGGTGTGGAGCGAGGCTACCGTGGCGATGTCGCGCTTGCGCGCCCAGGCGACGGCGCGATGACCGAGTATTTCGGGCGCCGAGACATGGACGAGGTTGGGGGCGAAGGCCTCCAGGTCCCGGCGGATCACCGCGGGCAGATTGACCGCGAACTTATATTCGGCGCGACCGCCCGGGACAGGAAGCGCAGGCACGCTGACCAAGTCGCCCATGGGCTCGAACGCCGGCGTGCTGGTGGTCGGCGAATAGACGCGGACCTGCACGCCCTGGCGCAGCAGATAATCGACGAGCAGATTCAGCGCCTGGTTCGCGCCGTCGCGAACATAGTTGTAATTGCCGCTGAAGAGGGCGACGCGAAGGTCGGACGGTTGCATTGGCCGCGGCGATAGCGGTCAGGGGGAGGTGGAGCAACCTTTGGGGGTCCGGATCGGGGTTGTTCCCTTCCTGTTCTCGCGCTATCACCGCGCGCATGGCGAAACCCCAGAAGCGTTATGTCTGCCAGGCCTGCGGGTCGGTATCGTCCAAATGGGCAGGGCAGTGCGCCGATTGCGGGGACTGGAACACTTTGGTCGAGGATGCCGGCGGGGTCGTGACGCCGTTCCAGGCGCGGCACAATCTCCAGTCGGGCGGGCGGGCGATCGTGCTCAGCGGGCTCAACAGCGACATCGCGCTGCCCGAGCGGATGGCGACCGGGATCGCCGAGCTCGACCGGGCGCTGGGCGGCGGGTTCGTCGAAGGGTCCGCGACGCTGATCGGCGGCGATCCGGGGATCGGCAAGTCGACCCTGCTGCTCCAGGCGGCGGCGAAGATCGCCTCGCGCGGGCTTCAGGTTGCCTATGTCTCGGGCGAGGAGGCTGCGGACCAGGTCAGATTACGCGCGCGACGGCTGGGGCTGGGGAGCGCGCCGGTGCAGCTCGCCGCGGCGACTTCGGTGCGCGATATCCTGACCACGCTGGGAGAAGGTGCGCCGCCGGCATTGCTGGTGATCGACTCCATCCAGACGATGCATTCGGACCTGATCGAGGGCGCGCCGGGGACGGTGAGCCAGGTGCGCGCGAGCGCAGGCGAGCTGATCCGCTTCGCCAAGGAGCGCGGCACGGCGGTGGTGCTGGTCGGGCACGTCACCAAGGACGGCAGCATCGCCGGGCCGCGCGTGCTTGAGCATATGGTCGATACCGTGCTGGCGTTCGAGGGCGAGCGCAGCCACCAATATCGCATCCTGCGGGCGGTGAAGAACCGCTTTGGCGGGACCGACGAGATCGGCGTGTTCGCGATGGAGACCGAGGGGCTTTCGGAGGTTGCCAACCCCTCCTCGCTGTTCCTCACGCAGCGCGACGAGAGCGTTACGGGCACGATCGTATTCCCCGCGCTGGAGGGGACGCGGCCGGTGCTGGTCGAGGTGCAGGCGCTGACCGTGCGGCTGGCGAGCGGGGCGACGCCGAGGCGCGCGGTGGTGGGCTGGGATTCGGCGCGGCTGTCGATGGTGCTGGCGGTGCTCGAGGCGCGGTGCGGGCTGAGCTTCTCGTCGTGCGAGGTCTATCTGAACATCGCCGGCGGATACCGGGTGCAGGATCCGGCGGCCGACCTGGCGGTGGCGGCGGCTTTGGTGTCGGCGCTGGCCGAGCGGCCGATGCCGGCGGATGCGGTGGCGTTCGGCGAGATCGCGCTATCGGGCGAGGTGCGGCCGGTGGCGCATGGGGCCTTGCGGTGCCGCGAGGCGGGCAAGCTGGGCTTCGCGCGGGCGCTGGCGCCGGTGACCCAGGCCAAGGACAAAGGCGGGCTGGAGATCGCCGGGTTCAAGACGCTGGGTGCGTTCGTGGACCATCTGCTCGGGCGGTAGCGGCGACGGTCCTAGAACAACAGCTTGCCGCCGACGATCGCCAGCGTCACCGCGAGGATCGGCTGCAGGGCGCGATCGGAGACGCGGGTCGCGATCAGGCTGCCGAGGATGATGCCGGGGATCGAGCCCAGCAGGAGCGAAAGCAGCAGTCCGACATCGACCGATCCCATGAACCAGTGCGCCGCGCCCG
Organism: Sphingomonas sp. JC676; assembly: GCF_014489075.1. GTDB lineage: Bacteria > Pseudomonadota > Alphaproteobacteria > Sphingomonadales > Sphingomonadaceae > Sphingomonas. The sequence continues at coordinate 308,907 of NZ_JACTGR010000001.1, forward strand.
CCACGAAGGTCAGCGGCACTGCGTGCGCGATGTCGGAGCCGACGAGGCGGTTGGTCGGGAGCTTGGGATAGAGGACGAGCAGCGCGGTCATGCCGATCGCGCCGGCGCCGACCGACGAAAGCGAGACCAGGACGCCTAGAATGGCGCCCAAAACGATCGTCAGGCGTGCCACACGCAGCGGCGAGACCGCTTCGAAACGGCCGGCGAAGCGGGCGACGATGCGGGCCCGGAATGTCATCGAGACTGCAGTCAGGATCAGCGCGATCCCCAGGGCGATCGTGATCAGGTGGGTGGCGCCCTCGAGCCGCTGGCCCGAAAAGGAGAGGAGCAGGAGTGTCAGCGCCGCGGCGGGCACGCTTCCTGTCGCCAGGCGCCGCACCACCTTCCAGTCGACGGTGCCGCTGAAGCCGTGGACGGCGGTGCCCACGGTCTTGGTCGCGGAGGCGTAGAGCAGATCGGTTCCCACCGCGGTTGCCGGATGAAAGTTGAAGGCGAGGACCAGCAGCGGCGTCATCAGCGATCCGCCACCGACACCGGTGAGCCCGACCAGCGTGCCGACGGCGAACCCGGCGAGCGAATATATCGGACTGAGGATGCTCACATGGATCGCCTCTCTTCGCCAGGGGCGCGAACTTGATCCGAAGGCGCGCCCTGAACAACAAACGGAAACTTCTGGGGGCACATGCAGAAGAATAGGCGCGGATAGCCTCCGACCCGCGTGCGAGACGGAAATCGCGGCTTTCGCCAAGTGGATGAGATGGTATGTGAGCGCGGGGAGGACATGGATTGACCGGGCTGGACATCATCGTGCTGATCGTGATCGGCGGCGCGGCCATATTGGGCTTTCTGCGCGGGTTCGTGACCGAGGTGCTGGCGCTGCTCGCCTGGATCCTGGTCGTCGTGGCGCTCAAATTCTTCCACACGCCGGTGGCCCAATTCCTGTCCGGGATCGTGGGCACGACGCAGGGCGGCGCGGTGCTCGCCTTCGCGATGCTGGGCGGGGTGACCTATTTCGCCGGGCGGCTGCTCGCCAACGACCTAGGATCGCGGATGCGCGACAGCTTCCTCGGCCCGATCGACCGCGCGCTGGGGCTGGGCTTCGGGGCACTCAAGGGGCTGATCCTGGCGAGCATCGCGTTCCTGCTGCTCGTCCTGGTGTTCGACACGGTGGGCGGCGGCCCTTCGCAGCGGCCCGACTGGATCACCAAGTCGGTGACCTATCCGATGCTCGACGCGACCAGCGCGGGGATCGCCGACTTCGTCGACCGGCGGCGCAAGGGCGAACCGGTGTTCGGCGGGGAAAAGCCGGCCGACGACACCGGCAACAAGAGCAGCCATGCTAATTCGATGCAGGGCACTTAGCCCCTCGCATCTCGGCGCTCGCTCCCTTAAGTCGGGAAGGATGAATGCGCCGCTCTACAACACGCAAATCCTGCGGCTGGCCGCTTCGATTCCGTTCCAGGACCGGCTGCCGGATCCTGCAGCGACATCCGAGAAACGCTCGCCGGTGTGCGGGAGCCGGGTGACAGTCGATATCGACATGGTGGACGGACACGTCTCCGGCGTCGGGATGCTGGTGCGGGCGTGCGCGCTGGGCCAGGCTTCGGCGTCGCTGATGGCGGCGCACGCCGTGGGGCGGACCGCCGAGGAACTGGCGACCGCGCGCAACCAGCTGACCGCATGGCTGGCCGGCGAACGCGCGGCGCCGCCCGAATGGCCCGGGCTCGACATCTTCATTCCCGCGCTGCCGCACCGCGCGCGGCATCCCTCGATCCGGCTGGCGTTCGAGGCGGCGGCCGAGGCCGCTGCCGAAGCGGGAGCGCGCTGATGGAGGCGCATGGCGATGGCGGACTCTCGCTGCTGAGAGATGCCGTGCCGATGCTGGGCTTCGCGCTCGTCTTCGTGCTGCTGTTTCGACGGCTCGGACTGGGCCAGACGCTGGGTTTCCTGGTCGCGGGCGCGGTGGTGGGGCCGCAGGTGCTCGGACTGGTCGGCGGGGCCGAGGCCAAGATGGGCTTTGCCGAGCTCGGCATTGCGCTGCTGCTGTTCCTGGTCGGGCTCGAGCTGAGCCCGAGCCGCCTGTGGCGGATGCGGCGCGACATATTCGGACTCGGCCTGATGCAGGTATCGCTGTGCGGGCTGGCGCTGGCGGGGCTGGTGTGGCTGGCGACGCAGTCGACGGTGGGCGCAGCGCTGGCGCTCGGCCTGCCGCTGGCTTTGTCCTCCACCGCGCAGGTGCTGCCGCTGCTGCAATCGGCGGGGCGGCTGCGTACTCCATTCGGCGAGCGTGCCTTCGCGATCCTGCTGTTCCAGGATCTGTCGATCGTGCCGCTGATCACGATCGTCGCGGCGCTCTCGCGCAACCCGGCAGACATGGGCGGCCCGCCGGGATGGATGCTGGCGCTCTACACCGTCGCGGCGATCCTGGGGCTGGTGCTCGCCGGGCGCTTCCTGCTCAGCCCGCTGTTCCGGCTGATCGGCAATCTCGGCGAGCGCGAGATGTTCGTGTTCGCCGGGCTGTTCGCGGTGATCGCCAGCGCGGCGCTGATGGAGGCGCTCGGCCTTTCCGCGGCGTTGGGGGCGTTCATTGCGGGCGTGATGTTGGCGGATTCGCCCTATCGGCACGAGCTGGAGGCGGACGTCGACCCGTTCCGCTCGATTCTGCTCGGACTGTTCTTCCTCGCAGTGGGGATGACGCTCGACCTGCACGCGATCGCCGCGAACCCGCTGTTCGTCGCCGGGATGGCGTTTGCGTTGATCGTTATCAAGGCGGCGCTGATCATGGGGATGGCGATGCTGTTCGGCGCCAAGCTGCGCGGGGCCTTCGCGCTGGGCGTACTGCTGAGCCAGGGCGGTGAGTTCGGCTTCGTGCTGTTCGCCCAGGCGCAGAATGCGATGCTAATCGAAGGCCGCGCGGCGAGCCTGTTCGGCGCGATCGTGACGCTGTCGATGGCGACCACGCCGTTCCTGATGATGGCGACCAAGAAACTGCGCGCCGAACCCGAGCGGAGCAGTGATCACCTGGAGGCGCCGCAGCAGGAGGGGAGCAACGCGGTCGTCGTCGGCTATGGCCGGTTCGGCCAGACGGTGGCGCAGATGCTAATCGGGCAGGGCATTTCGGTGACGCTGGTGGATACCGATGTCGAGATGATCGAGACCGCCGGCGATTTCGGCATGAAGGTCTATTATGGCGACGGCACGCGCACCGACATATTGCGCCAGGCCGGCGCCGCCGATGCCGAGCTGCTGCTGTTCTGCCAGGACGGCAACAAGCTCGATACCGAGGCGATCGAGGCGATCCACCACACCTTTCCCCAGGCGACGATCTTCGTGCGCGCCTATGACCGGCGATCGGTGATCAAGATGAAGGGCGCGCCGGTGGCGGGCATTGTCCGCGAGATGCTGGAAAGCGCGATCGTGATGGCACGGCTGGCGATGGAAGCGGTGGGTGTCGACAGCACCGAGGTCGACAAGACCGAGAACGAATATCGCCGCCGCGATTCCGCCCGCCTCCGGGCCCAGGAGGATACGGGCGACCTTTACGCCGCGCGCGACCGCATCTTCAGGCAGGAAGCATTGGAGGATGCCGCGGCGTTGGCAGGCCGGAAACCGAAGTGAAGAATCGGCCCTTCCGGGTGCGGATGGGCTTCGCGGTGACAGGGATCCGCGCGTGCTGGCACGGCGAGGCGAGCTTCCGCGCACAGGTGCGGCTCGCGGGGCTGGCGCTGGCGGCGCTTCTGGTGCTGCGCCCGGCGTCGGTGTGGTGGGCGGCGATCGCGCTCTGCTGCGCGATGGTGCTGGCGCTCGAACTGGTCAATTCGGCGGTGGAAGCGGTGATCGACCGGCTGCATCCGGAGATCCATCCTTCGATCGGGCTCGCCAAGGACATGCTGGCCGGCGCGGTGCTGGTGATGAGCTTCGCCTCGCTGCTGGTCGGCGTGGCGATGGTGGTGGATGCGGGGCCAGCGTTCCTAGGCGAGATCGGAGTATATTAATGCGGCTAGTGACGATCCTCGCGGCGCTTTCGGGCGCTTTGGCGGTAGCGGCAGGCGCGTTCGGCGCGCATGGCGCGAGCGGCGAGGCAGTCGAGTGGCTGAAGACCGGTGGGCATTACCAGCTCGTCCATGCCGTGGCGGCTTTGGTCGCGGTGCGGATGGAAGCGAAGGGGCCGGCCTGGCTGTTCCTCGTCGGCGGCGCGTTGTTCGCCGGGACGCTGTACCTGATGGCGCTGGGATGTCCGCGCTGGCTGGGCGCGGTGACCCCGCTGGGCGGCGCGGCGCTGATCGCGGGCTGGCTGTGGCTGGCATGGCACGCAACTCGGAAATGAGCGACCGAGCGGGAGCCTGACTCGCGCGGCACGTCACTTGGGAATTCCCCGCGCCCGTAAGTAAGCAACCAGAATGGTTGCGCATTGTTGCAGTAGTCAGAGAGAAGTGGGAAAATAAACCTACGATCGTGCGAGTCGCGACAGTGGAGCGGATTCTCATGTACATCAGCAGGCGCGAAATCCTTACAGGTGGCACCAGCATCGCAATGTATGTTTCGTTGGGCGGGTGTGAATGGTTAAAGAAGAAAATAGAAAACAGGCCAGTACGGCGCGATGTTTCTACCCTGGGACCCAACGACCCGATCTTGCAGGCGTATCGCGACGGCGTAAGCCTGATGCAGGCACTGCCCGCAGGCGATGCGCGCAATTGGAACAAGCAGGCATCCATCCACCAGAATTTCTGCCCGCACGGCAACTGGTTTTTCCTGCCATGGCATCGGGGATATCTGCTCTCGTTCGAGCGGATCATCCGCAAGCTCACCGGCGTGGCAGACTTCGCGCTGCCTTACTGGAACTGGTCGTGCAACCGGGCGATCCCCGCGCCGTTCTGGCAGGCGGGGAGCCCGCTCAACCATTCCCCGCGTTGGATCGGTCCGAGCGACCAGGCGGACGCCAGCATCGTGGGACCGGCCAACATCGCCGCGATCCTGAACGAAACCGATTTCGAGCTGTTTGCGAGCGGCTTCGCCACCGCATTGCGCGGCGCGGGCGGGAGCACGGGGCGGCTGGAAGGGGGACCGCACAACTATATTCACGGCAGCTTCGTGGGCGGAACGATGGCGAGCTACATGTCGCCGCTCGACCCGATCTTCTGGCTCCACCACAACATTCTCGATTATCTGTGGCTCGAATGGAACAGCCGCGGCAACGCCAACTCGAACGACCCCGTCTATACCGGGATGCAGATCAGCGGGCAGTTCTGCGACGAGAATGGCGCTCCGATCGAGTATAATGTCGGCGCGATGATCCTGGCGCCGCTGATCTCGTATCGCTTCGAGGCACCGCACGCTTGTCCCAAGCTCGCGACCAAGGTCGACGAGGCGGTGCTCAAGAAGTTTCTCCAGCAGGGCGCGAGGGTTCGGCTCCAGACGACGCGGGCGTTCCCGCCGGCGGCGCAAGAGGTGCAACTGGGCGGCGCGCGAGCACCCCGAGTCCAGCTGTCGCTTGCGGCGGAGGCCGCGCGGATCGGCTTTGACGAAAAATCGCCGCAACGCGTCTTGCTGCGGCTCGACGATGTGAAGCAGCCGGTGGACGAGAATTTCTATGTCCGCGTGTTCGTCGGGCTGCCGGAAGGCACGGATCCGTCGCCCGATTCACCTTATTATGCGGGCGCTTTCGCCTTCTTCGCCGACCAGGGACATCACGAGGGCGTGGGGTCGACCTTCCTCGTCGATGTCTCGCCGACCCTTGCGCGCCTGCGGGCGGAAGGCCGGATCCAAGGCGACGGCAATGTGCCGATCACGCTGGTGACGGTGCCGAATGCGGGCAAGCCTCGGCTTGCCGCGGCACAGATACCCCCCTTGTCGATTGGTGCGGTGACGCCGGTGCTGATCCCGCGCATGCCAAAGCCGCAGCCGTTGAAATGAGAGTGGCGTCTCCGGGTCTCGCATGCGCCATGGCGGTGCTCCAGGCGTGCACGGGACCGGGAGGAGGCAATGAGATGGCGATGCGCCAGGAGCGTGCCGGGGCCGTGCAGCGCCTCGCGCCGGGCGTCCGTGAGGCACTGGTGGAGGTGCCGCCGGGGGAGCGGACGGTGGTCTATCTGGAGATCACGCACATCGACAATGTCGCGCGAAAGCCGGTGACGCTGATCGTCGCGCCGGAGGGCGGCGGCGAGCCGATCGCGCGGCTCGCGCTCTACCCGCCTGACCAGCCCGCTCGCTTTGCGCTGCGCGTGCCGGGCGACACGCGCCGGTTGCGCGTCCGTCTCGGGGAAGCGGCCGGCGACACGCCCGCGTCCATCGAGTTGCGGGTCGCGCGCTAGATCACTCTCCTGCGACGAGCTTCGCGACGCCCGCCGCGATGGTCGGGTGGTACCCCGCCTTGGCCTGCTCGAAGAGCTGGCGCGCGATCGGCTTGCCCCAGTCGCCCTGTGCCATCAGCCCGCGATAGACCGGATAGATGAGCAGGCCCCGGCCGACGCTGGTGGCAAAAGCGCGGATCGAAGGGAGCGCGGGGTCGTAGCGGTTGGCGATCGCCAGCTCGGCCCAGGCCGAGCGGACATAGGCGTTGGCGGAGGCGGACAGGCCGAGGGTCTCGTCGAGTTCCTTGAGGCGCGCGGGCGTCTGCTGGCGGGGGAGGCCGTTCAGGAAGCGCAGCCATTGCTGGGTGCTCCAGCCCTGGGGCTGGACGGCGGAGATCGGGCCGCCCGCCTTGACTGCGGCGAGCTTGGCGTCAACCGCGGCGAGCGTGGCCGAGCTGATATGGACGGCATTGTCGGGAAGGCCCGGCTGATAGACCCAGCGATCGAGCTGAAGCTTCGCCTCGAGCGCCTTGTCGCCCTTGATCAGGTTCTTGCGCAGGTCCGCCAGGAAGCCCGCGCTGGTTTGGGGCTGGAAGGCGTGGCGATCGAAATAGGATTTGAGATAGGCGTCCCACTTGGCGCGGCCGACCGCGTGCTCGATCGTGCGCAGGAAGGTCGAGCCCTTGAAATAGTCGAGCTGGCCGGCGGTGGCGCCGGGATCGCCGTGGAGGCGGGTGGTGGGGGCGTCCTGGCCGCCGGCCTCGCGGATGTCCTTGTTCAGGCCGTCCCAGTCGAGATCGGCATAGATGGCGGCGCGATCGGGACCGTAGACCGCCTCCATGATGCGGTTCTCGAAATAGGTGGTGAAGCCCTCGTTGAGCCACGAGTCCGACCAGGTCGCGTTGGTGACGAGGTTGCCCGACCAGCTATGCGCCAGCTCGTGCGCGACGACATCGGTGTTCGAGCGATCGCCGGTGACGATGGTGGGGGTGAGGAAGGTGAGGGTGGGGTTTTCCATGCCGCCGAACGGGAAGCTGGGCGGCAGGACGAGCATGTCGTAGCGGCCCCAGCGATAGGGGCCGTAGAGCGCCTGGGCGGCGTCGATCATCTTCTCGACATCGCCGACCTCGTGCGCCGCGGCATCGAGCTGTGACGGCTCGGTCCACACGCCCGAGCGGGCCCCGGTGGCCTTGAAGGCGAGATCGCCGACGGCCATCGCGATGAGATAGGGCGGGACGGGCTTGTCCATCTTGAAGTGGAAGGTCTGCCAGCCGGCGCCGGCAGGCGTGCCCTTGGCGCCGTCGATCCGCTCGCCGCTCATCACCGCGACGAGATCGGAAGGCACGGTGATCGCCGCCGACCAGGTCTGGCGGATGCCGGGACTGTCCTGCGTCGGGATCCAGCTGCGGTTGTTGATCGGCTGGCCCTGGCTGAAAAGGTACGGCTTGGCCTTGCCGGCAGTAAGCTCGGGCGCGAGCCATTGCAGCGCGGAGGCGCCGGGCTTGGTCCTGTAGCGGATGACGATGCGGTCATTGCCGTCGAGCCGGACGGTCAGCGCCGAGCCGATGTCAGCGTCGCGCGGGCCCACGGTGAAGGTGAGCGGCTTGCCCTTGGGGCAGGTGACGCTCTCCACGTCGATGTCGTCGACATCGAGTATGATCTCCTTGGCGCCCTTGGCTGCCAGCACGTCGAGCGTCGCGGTGCCGGAGACGGTCTTGCTCGCGAAGTCGGCCTTGAGGTCGAGCGCGACATGGGTGACGCGGGCGACTTCGGGTTGGGCGTGGGTCCAGACATCCTTCGCTTCAGGAGCGGTAAGAATCGGGGCGACGGGCGCGGTCTGGGCAATGGCGGAAGTGGTGGTCATGAGCGCGGCAAGGGCCGGGAGGAGGATACGCATGGCGGGTTGCTAAGCCGATCGCGGCTGAACGGCAACTGGCGCCGCCCATCTTCGCGGCGTCCGCTTCCCTCGAACGGCGCGCCGATCTAGGATCGGTTTCGGGGGATGCGATGCCACACTATGGTCTGATATTTGCGGCTGCGACGATGCTGCCGGTGGCAGGCGATACACCGGAGCCGCTGCCGATCGATGCGGGGCGCGAGCTTTATCCCGCCGATGCGCTAGCCCAGGGGCTGGAAGGCGAGGTGCCGATCAAGGTCCAGGTGAGCCCAACCGGCGAGTTGCGCTGTTCGGCGGCTCCTGGCGGCCCGCTCGGACCGCTCAAGCGCGCGAGCTGTGCGCTGGTCGCCCAGCGCGGATATTTCCCGCCACGAGTCGAGAGGGGCGTGGCAGTCGCCTCCGACTATGCCTTTGTCGTGCGCTGGAACCACAAGACCGACAACAGCCAGTTCGGTGGTGCGATACCCGTCGGGAGGCCGCTATGGGTGACCTATGCCGATTACCCCGCCGCGGCATCGCACCAGATGATGGACGGCAAGGTTCGCGTCAGCTTCGAGATCAACACGTTCGGCCGCGCCGAGAATTGCGCGATCACACGCTCGAACACGACGAGCGTGCTGGCAGACGCGGTTTGTCCACTGATCCTCAGGCGGGCTGCATTTCTGGTGGCACTGGGACCCGATGGCCGCCCCAAGCGGACCGCCGGCTGGTTCAATGTCGCCTGGCGCTATTGCAGCAATTCCAACATCAAATATTGCCCGAAGCCCGACATAGGCCCCTGAACGGCCTTCAGGCGGGACGGGGCTGGGCGTCGAGGAAGGCGGCGACGTCCGCGAGGTCGACGGTCTTGTCGAGGAAGGTCTGCCCGATGCCCTTGGCGAGCAGGAAGGGGAGAGTGCCGGCGGCCATCTTCTTGTCGTGAAGCATATGCTCGACCAGGCGCGCGCCGGTGGCGGTGATGCCGGCGGCCGCGAGGCCGTCGGGGAGGCCGATGGCGCGGAGATGGGTTGCGACGCGGGTCGCGTCCTGTCCGGGGCAGAGGCCCAGTCGCGCGGAGTAAGCGAAGGCGAGCGCCATGCCGGCTGCGACGCCTTCGCCGTGGAGGAGCTTCGAGGAGAAGCCGGTCTCGGCCTCAAGCGCATGGCCGAAGGTGTGGCCGAGATTGAGCAAAGCGCGCTTGCCGGTGGTCTCGCGTTCGTCCTCCGCGACGATGCGGGCCTTGGCGGCGACCGAATGGGCGATGGCGGTTTCGCGGGCCTTGGGGTCGCCGGCGAGGAGCGCGGTGGCTTCTGCCTCGCACCACTCGAAGAAGGCGAAATCGTCGATCAGGCCGTATTTGACCACCTCGGCATAGCCGGCGCGGAGCTCCCGGGCCGGGAGCGTGTCGAGCACCTGCGGGTCGATCAGGACGAGCGCGGGCTGGTGGAAGGCGCCGACCAGATTCTTGCCGGCGCGGCTGTTGATCGCGGTCTTGCCGCCGACCGAGCTGTCGACCTGGGCGAGCAGGGTGGTGGGCACCTGGACGAAGTTGCAGCCGCGCTTGAGGATCGAGGTCGCGAAGCCGACCAGATCGCCGATCACGCCGCCGCCCAAGGCGATGACATGGTCGCTGCGCTCGACGCCGAGATCCAGCAGCCGGTCGGTGAGCGATTCGAGCTGCGCCCAGCTCTTGGTGGCTTCGCCGGGGGGCAGGATGATCGCCTCGCTCTCGATGCCGAGGCCCGCCTGGAGCGTGGCGAGATGGGGGCGGAGATTCTCGTCGGTGACGATGACGAAGCGGCGGCCTTTAGCCAGCGGAGCGAGATGCTCGCCGGCGCGGGCGAGCAGCCTGGCCTCGATGCGGACGTCATAGCTGCGCGCGCCGAGCGCGACGGGGACGATTGTCACGGGTGAATGGCCTTCAGGATCGCATCGACGGTAGCGTCGTGCGGCGCTGCTATGCTGACGACGCGGATCGGCGCAAGCGCATAGAAGGGATTGCGGATGCGGGCGAGCTCGGCGAGCACCGCTTCGGGATCCTTGCCGCGCAGCAACGGACGGGTGTCGCGCTTGCGGACGCGCTCGGCGAGCACTGCGGGTTCGGCATCGAGCCACACCGCGATGGCATGGTCGAGGATCAGTGCGCGGGTCGCTTCGTTGAGGAAGGCGCCGCCGCCGGTGGCGATCACCTTGGGCGTACCGTCGATCAGCCGGGCGATGACTCTCCGTTCGCCGTCGCGGAAGTGCGGTTCGCCGAAACGCTCGAAGATATCGGCGATCGTCATGCCCGCCGCGGTCTCGATCTCGGTATCGGCATCGACGAAGGGAAGATCCATGCGATGCGCGAGGCGGCGGCCAACGGTGGACTTCCCCGCCCCCATCAGTCCGATCAGGACAATCGGCTTGCCCGTCCAGCCACTTGCGCTCGCATGCATTTGTAACATTGTGCGGGGGGCTATACAGCGTGGTCGGGTCTCGGGCAAAAGGCCCGCGCAGTCACTCTTCCACGGACCATATCATGTCCCGTTCGCTCGTTGCGTTGATCGTCGTCATAGTCGTGCTGGTGGGAGGCGTGTTCCTGCTTGCCGGGCGCAGCACCGAGAAGGAACCGGTCCGCGTGGAGAAGGTGGTCCCGCTTGAAAATCTCACGCGCTAGAGCCTCGCGGCTCGCACTGACGGCATTGTTGCTCGCCGGCGTCGCGGTGCCGGCGGTGGGCCAGCAGGATTCGCCCGAATCGCTGCTGCCGCCGGGATTCGACCAGCCCGCGACGCCCGCTCCGAGCCCCGCGCCCTCGCGGCCGGCCGATGGCGTGACCCCGCCGCCGATCGCGGCCGAGCCGCTGCCCGACTATCTGGCGCTGGGCAACGCAGCCGCTCTGGGCAATGCGCAGGAAGCGGCCGCCGAGCCGATCGACCTCTCGCAATATGAACTGCCCGATTATGCCAAGCACTCGCTGGCGCGGGTCGGCGCGTTCGCCTCGGGCAATGCTGGGTTTCCGGCGAATGCGTTCGGGGCGAGCGACGGACGGGTGCTCAAGACCTTGTTGCGGCGTCTCGACGCGCCGGTGGCGTCGCGCTGGGCGTCGATCGTGCTGCGCCGTGCGCTGATGTCGCCGCTCGACACGCCGGCGAACATCAACGGCGCGGACTTCGCCGCCGAGCGTGCCTGGGTGTTGCTGCGGATGGGCGAGGCGACCGCGGCGCGCGCCGTGGTCAACGATGTCGACACCGACAATTACACGACCCTGCTCTATCTGGTGGCGATGCAGGCGGGGCTGGCGACGGGCGATCCCGGCGCCTTCTGCCCGCTCGCGGACGATGCGGCGGGGATTATCCACCAGCGCAGCTGGGCGCTCGCCCAGGCGATGTGCATGGGCCTGGCCGGCAAGCCGACCGAGGCGGGACAATTGCTGAGCGCGGCGCGCCAGGGGACCAGCCCGAGCGACATCGACAATCTGCTCGCCGAGAAAGTGCTCGGCACCGGGGCGCAGGGCCGCCGCGCGGTTACGATCGAATGGGCAGGCGTCACCCAGCTGACAGCGTGGCGCTGGGGACTGGCGACGGCGACGGGCGTCGAGGTGCCGTCCGAACTCTATGCGACGGCGGGGCCGCAGGTCCGCTATTGGCAGGCATTGTCACCTTCGGTCGCGCCGGCGGCGCGTGCGCAGGCGGCCGAACTGGCGGCGACGTCGGGGGTCTTCTCCAATGCCGGGCTGGTCGATCTCTATGGCGATATCGACGCGGACAGCGATGCGCCCGGCCCCGAGGCCGGCATCGCGCGCGATCTGCGCACCGCCTATACCGATGGCGATGCCGGCGGACGGGTCAAGGCGATCCAGGCGCTGTGGGACCAGGCCAATACGCCGCGCACCCAATATGCGCGGCTGATCCTGACCGCGCGCGCGGCATCGTGGATCCCCGCGAACAACAATGTCGCCACCCCCGAGCGGCTGATCGCGTCGATGCTGTCAGCCGGCTATGACGGCCCGGCGATGGAATGGCGCGGCATGGTGAAGCCCGGCAGCGAAGGCTGGGCGCTGCTCGCGCTGGCGGACCAGGCGACGAGCCCGGTCTCGATCGGCGATTTCGACACCTATCGGGGCGCAGCGACGCCGCGCAAGGCACAGATGCTGCTCGCCGGGCTGGCGGGGCTGGGCCGGCTGAAAGCCGCCGATGCCCAGAGTGGCGCGCAGGCGGTGGATGTGCGGATCGGCGGCGCCAATGCCTGGACGCGCGCGATCGACGCGGCAGGGCGGCGGGGCGAGCCCGGCACGGTCGCCTTGCTCGCCGCTGTGGGGATGCAGGCGCCCAACTGGGACTATGTGACGCCCGAGGCGCTATTCCACATCGTCGCGGCGATGCGCGCGGCGGGGATGGGCAATTATGCGCGGATGATCGCCATCGAGGCGGTCACGCGGACGGCTTGACCGAGTCCGTTGATTTTCCGCCTGGGGCCGCCGGGGCCGATGATCGCGCGCTGATCGAGCGCTTTCTCGAGATGATGCAGGCTGAGGCGGGTGCCGCGGCCAATACGATCGCAGCCTATGAGGCCGACCTCAGGATCGCGTCCGAGACGCTGGGCGGCAGGCTGGGCGAGGCAGATGCCGACGCGCTCGAACGGCTGGGCGGCGAATGGCTGGCGCTGGCGCGATCGACGGTGGCGCGCAAATCGGCGGCCTTGCGACGGTTCTTCGCGTTCCTGGCCGATGAAGGCTTCCGGAGCGACGATCCGGGCGGCGCGCTGCCACGGCCGGGGACGGCACGGGCGCTACCCAAGGTGTTGAGCACCGGCGATGTCGACCAATTGTTCGCGGCGATCGCCGAGCGACAGGCACGGGTGCCGCCCGATCCGCGCGACCTGCGGCTGCTCGCTTTGGTCGAACTGCTCTATGGTTCCGGGCTGCGCGCGACCGAACTGGTATCGCTGCCGCGCAACGCCATCCATCCCGACCGGCCTTATCTGATCCTGAAGGGCAAGGGCGGGCGCGAGCGGCTGGTGCCGATATCCGACCGCGCCCGGGCGGCGGTGGCAGTGTGGCGCGACCATGTCGCGGCGGACCGGGCCTGGCTGTTCCCCTCGGGCAAGAAACACCTCTCGCGGGTGCGACTCTATCAGCTGATCCGCGCGCTCGCCGCCGAGGCGGGGATTCCGCCCGACCGGGTGAGCCCGCACGTGCTGCGCCATGCCTTCGCCACGCACCTGCTCGAAGGCGGCGCGGACCTGCGTGCTCTGCAGGCGATGCTGGGCCATGCGGACATCGCGACGACGGAGATCTACACTCATGTCGACAGCAAAAGGCTGGTCGAGCTGGTCAATGCGAGACATCCTCTGGGTGAGGCGCTCGTTGACGTGAAGCGCGGCCCGGCGTAGCCCGCAGCCCCATGACGACCTTCCTCGATTTCGAGAAGCCGATCGCCGAGCTGCAGAGCCGGATCGACGAGCTGCGCAACACCGCCGAGGGCGGCGAAGTGAATATCGACGCGGAGATCGGACCGCTCCAGGCCAAGTCCGACAAGCTGCTGCTCGACACCTATGCCCGGCTGACGCCGTGGCAAAAGACCCAGGTGGCGCGCCACCCGGAGCGGCCGCATTTCAAGCATTATGTCGCCGGGCTGATCGAAGACTTCATGCCGCTGGGCGGCGACCGCGCATTTGCCGACGACGCCGCGATCATCGGCGGGCTTGGGCGCTTCCGCGGACGCCGGGTGATGGTGATCGGCCATGAGAAGGGCGACGATACTGCGAGCCGGCTCAAGCATAATTTCGGGATGGGCAAGCCGGAAGGATATCGCAAGGCGATCCGACTGATGCAGCTCGCCGACCGGTTCGGGCTGCCGGTGATCACCCTGGTTGACACGTCGGGCGCGTTCCCGGGCGTTCAGGCCGAGGAGCGCGGCCAGGCCGAGGCGATCGCGCGCTCGACCGAGCAGTGCCTCAATTTGGGCGTGCCCTTGGTCGCGGCGATCCTGGGCGAGGGCGGTTCGGGCGGCGCGGTGGCGCTGGCGGCGGGCAATACCGTGCTGATGATGGAGCATGCGGTCTATTCGGTGATCTCGCCCGAGGGCTGCGCCTCGATCCTGTGGCGCACCGCCGACAAGGCCGCCGACGCCGCCGAGGCGATGAAGGTGACCGCGCAGCATCTGAAGGAACTGGGCGTGATCGATCGGATCGTCCCTGAGCCGTTGGGCGGGGCGCATCGCGCACCGGGCGTGGCGGTGCAGGCGCTGGGCGATGCAATCGCGGAGTCGCTGGACGCGCTGAAGGGGCTGTCGCCCGAATCGCTGCGCCAGGCACGGCGGGCGAAGTTCCTGGCGATGGGCCGGGCCTGAGCCCTCCCGTTACCGCTGACTGAGCAGCAACGCTTCGGCGTTTGAAGCGTCAATGCCGAGCCCGGCATAGTCGGCGATGCGCGGATGCGGCGTTTCGAGCGGCTTGTGGTGCGTCGCGGTGACGACGACCACGCTGGCGCCCGCAGCCTCCGCAGCGGCGATTCCGGCGGGCGAGTCTTCGAACACCAGACAATCTGCGATCGGCTGACCAAGTTGCCTGGCGGCAAGCAGGAAGCAGTCCGGCGCGGGCTTGCCATGGGCGACGTCTTCCGCGGTTACCAGAACATGGGGCGTCGGGAGGCCAGCCGCCTCGATCCGGCGCAGCGCGAGCAAGCGCGGCGCCGAGGTGACGATCGCCCAGCGATCGGCGGGCAGCGCGCCGAGAAAGGCGGCGGCGCCGGCGATCGCATCGACGCCGTCCATGTCGGCCATCTCGGCCAGGGTCAGCGCGGCGGCTTCGGTGTCGGGGTCGATACCGGGCAGCGCGAGGCTGCGAATCGTCTGCACAGCCTGAACGCCGTGGATCGTCGGCAGGAAGGTTTCGACATCGAGGCCGTGGCGCAGTGCCCAGGCGGTCCAGACGCGCTCGGCGGCGGCGATCGAACTCAGGATCGTCCCATCCATGTCGAACAGGAAGGCGGCGAAGCGGCGCTCTGCGAAAGGTACGGGCATCGGCCTCCGCTTAGGGCCGGCGCGGACGGCGAACAATCCCGCCACGGCCTGAGGAAGAGAAGGCCGGCGGAGCGGGCGTTCCGGCGTCGCAATATTGGACGATAAGCCCCTGGAATCTAGCTTCGGCGCGCGTTGACACGATTACCCGACCCTGATTTGTTGCAGGCGGATGCACCAAGCATCGAAGGGGGAAGTCGAATGAAGAAGGGGGTAATTCTCGTTTTATTGGCAGGGCAGGCGCTTGCGGGCTGTGCATCGACGCAGAAGGTGCTCGCCAAGGAGCCTACCGAAGTGTTCCATTCGGCCAAAAGCCAGAACGAAGTAGCTTTTTGTCTGGCGAACAAGAACAACACTTCGCCATTGGATCGCGATGACGGATCGAAGACCGTCCTGCTCAAGAATGGGTATGGAGCGGTTTCTCTCGCTTTCACGGTTTACAAGGACGGCGACGGGAGCCGTATCGAATATCGCAAGGCGTTCGGCACGATTGGCGGCGCCTGGAAGCAATGTGTGGGGCTGAAGGACGAGAAGTAAGAAGCCGCAGGCTATGGCCTGCCTGAGGGCAGGCCGCTCGCTGGCTCCTTAAGGCTTGAGCAATAGAAAGGGCGGCGGAACCGGAGTTCCGCCGCCCTCTGAATTTCAGCCGATAAAGGCTTAGGTGGCCTTCATGTTCGACGACACGTTGGTGAAGGTCTTTTTGAGCTGATTGCCCAGACCCTGCATCGCGGCGATGGCGGCGACGGCAATCAACGCGGCAATCAGGCCATATTCGATCGCGGTCGCCGCGCGCGTCTGACGGAGCAACGTCAACAACTTGCGAGCCATTTTTTGTTCCTTAAAAAAGGGGTGGCGAAACTCGTGTCTCGCCACCCCTTTTCAAACTCGGTTGATAAAGGCTTAGGTGGCCTTCATGTTCGACGACACGTTGGTGAACGTCTTCGTCAGCTGATTGCCCAGACCCTGCATCGCGGCGATCGCGGCCACGGCGATCAGCGCGGCGATCAGGCCATATTCGATTGCGGTCGCAGCGCGGGTGTCGCGCAGCATCGTCAGAAACTTTCTAACCATATCGGTATCCTTCGAAAGAAAAAGGGCGGCAGACCGAAGTCCACCGCCCCGTTTTCGTCACTTAGGTTTGAAAGCTTACGAAGCCTTCATGTTCGACGTCACGTTGCCGAAGGTCTTGTTGAGCTGGTTGCCCAGACCCTGCATCGCTGCGATGGCGGCGACGGCGATCAGAGCGGCGATCAGGCCGTACTCGATCGCGGTGGCGCCCTTGGAATTCTTAAGGAAGTTGCGAATCTTCTTCATACCGGTCTCCATCGTCCCAGAAATTGCTTCATTCACCGGCCAACCCCGGAATTCTCCAGATCGGCATCGCTGACACTAAGGAGGGGAAGTAAAGAAACGCCTAAACCGATACGTTACGATTACGTTATGGATATCAATGTGCGGACTGGACCTTGTCGCTGACATTGATCCACATGTCCGTGGTGACGCCGGCCAACGCGATCAGCGCGCTCATCAGCGCGAGCACGATCAGCGCCAGGATCAGCCCGTACTCGATCACGGTTGCGCCGCGCTGATCGCTGATCAGCGTGCGGAAAAAACGGATCGGGGCTCGCATCGACGCCTCATCTCCTGCAGGACACATGCCTTCATATTAGGAAAGAGATTACGGAGTGCTTAGCGATTCCCCGCTTTTACTCGTTGTCGCCGTCGCGCTGATCGACGGCGAAGGGCGTGTGCTGGTCCAGCAACGGCCCGAGGGCAAGCCGATGGCTGGCCTGTGGGAATTCCCGGGCGGCAAGATCGAGCCCGGCGAACTGCCTGAAGCGGCACTGATCCGCGAGATCGGCGAGGAACTGGGCGTCGAGCTGGCGCGCGGCGCGCTGACGCCGGCCATCTTCGCGAGTGAAGGGCTGGGCGCCCGGCACCTGTTGCTGCTGCTCTATCTCGCGTGCGAATGGCGGGGCGAGCCCGAGGCGCGGCACGCGACCGCGCTGCAATGGCTGCGGCCGGCTGAACTGCGCGGGCTGGCGATGCCGCCGGCGGACGAGCCGCTGATCGGGCTGCTCGAGAAGCTGGTCTAGGACTTGGGCTTGAGCGCTTCGGCGAGCGAGGCGGTGGCGCTGCCGCGGCGGGCTGGCTTGGGCTGCGAGGGATCGGGCGCCCAGCCGGTGAGATAGACGATCTCGAAACGCTCGGGGGTACGGCCGTCGGGATCGGCGCGCTCGGCGAATTGCTGGGCGGCGGCGATCAGCGTGGCGCGGGTGAGCGGGCGGGCACCGGGGAGCAGGTTGGTCGCGGCCATGCCGCGCAGGTCGCGGATCAGGTTGGGCAGGCCGGCATAGCGCACTGCCAATGTCTCGACATCGGCGACCGGCAGCGCGAAGCCGGCGCGGCTGAGCAGGTCGCCGGCCGAGCGGACGTCGATCTGGGGATGGAAGCGCGCGGCGGGGCGATCGGCTTCGGCGGCGAGGAAGGCGGCGCGCAGCGTCGCGAGCGTGCCGGCGCCGAGAAACGCGCCGAGGAACAGGCCGTCGGGGCGCAGCGCGCGGCGGGCGAGGGCGAGGACGCCGGGGACGTCGTTGATCGAATCGAGCACGCCGATCGACACGACCAGGTCGAAGCTGGCTTCCGGCAAGGGATAGCGATCCTCGTCGGCATGGATCGCGCCCGAGGCGGCGGCGAAGGCGGTGCCGGCTTCGAGCCGGGTGATGGTCGCTCCGGGCAGGGTGAAGACGCCGTCGAAGCTGCCGAGATCGAGCACGTCGCGGAAATCGCGTTTCACGCCTTCCAGCCGTTCGTAGATGCCCTCGAGCATATGATCGCGGACGAAGCTCTCATAGTCGCGGGCGGCGCGGTCGCGGCGCTTGCGGCGAAGCGCGCGGTCAAAGATCTCGGACGGAGAATCGGGGTCGGGCACGGCGCGCTTGTGCAGCGGCGCGGCATTGGGGACAAGGTGGCGATGCATGCGCTCGCACCCCTTGCCCGGCTCGCCGATCTCGCGCTGCCGCCGCGCTGTCCCGGGTGCGGCACGATCACCGGGGCCGATCACCGCTTCTGCGTGGCGTGCTGGGGGAGTCTGCGCTTCCTGGGGCCGCCTTGGTGCGCGAAATGCCATGCGCCGTTCGACTATGACCGCGGCTCGGATGCCGTCTGCGTCCAGTGCATGGAGCATCCCCCGGTGCATGACGGGGTGCGCGCAGCGGTGGCCTATGGCGATGTCGCGCGCGGCGTAGCGCTCAAGCTCAAATATTCGGGACGACTGGCATGCGCCGAGACGATGGCGCGGGCGATGACGAGGATGATGCCTACAAACGCCGATCTGCTGGTGCCGGTGCCGCTGCATCGCTGGCGGATCTGGTCGCGCGGCTTCAACCAGGCGGCGCTGATCGCGCAGGGATTGTCCAGAGCGAGCGGCGTGCCCGCCGATGCCGAACTGCTGCGGCGCGTGAAGGCGACGCCGGTGCTGCGGGGGCTGGACGCGCGCGGGCGGGCCAAGGCGGTCGCGGGGGCGTTCGCACTGGCGCCGGGGGCGAAGGACAGGCTGAAAGGCAGGACCGTGGTGCTGGTCGACGATGTCCATACCAGCGGCGCGACGGGAGAGGCCTGCGCGCGGGTGCTCAAGCGCGGCGGCGCGGCTTCGGTGATCCTTCTATGCTGGGCGCGCGTTCTTGGGGATGAGGCGCTGGACTAGCCCCGGGTTGACAGCGGCATGGGCGCACCACAAGTCGAGGAGGATATGGCTAAAATCGAAATCTACACCAAGGCGTTCTGTCCCTATTGCAGCCGCGCCAAGCATCTCCTCGACAGCAAAAGCGTGGCCTATGAGGAATTCGACATCACGATGGGCGGACCCAAGCGCCAGGAGATGATCCAGCGCGCCAACGGCCGCACCACGGTGCCGCAGATCTTCATCGACGGGCAGCATATCGGCGGATCGGACGACCTCGCGGCGCTCGACCGGCGCGGCGGGCTGGACGAATTGCTCGCCGCATGACCCGCGCCGCCCTCCTCCAGATGACCAGCGGGATCGATCCCGCCGCCAATGCGCGCACGCTGGTGGCGGGTGTGGCCGAGGCCAAGGCGGGCGGGGCGGCGATGCTGTTCACGCCGGAAATGTCGGGGCTGCTCGATGGCGACCGCAACCGCGCCGCGGGCTCGCTGATGCGCGAGGAGGACGACCGGGTGCTCGCCGCGGTGCGCGCGGCGGCGGCCGGGCACGGGATCTGGGTGCATATCGGCAGCCTTGCGGTGCTGCGCGACGACGGCAAGCTCGCCAATCGCGGCTATGTGATCGATGACGGCGGCGCGATCCGCGCGACCTATGACAAGATGCATCTGTTCGATGTCGATCTGCCGACGGGCGAGAGCTGGCGCGAATCGAACAGCTATACCGCGGGCGAGCGTGCGGTGACGGTGCAGACGCCGCTGGGGGTGCTCGGACTGGCGATCTGCTACGATCTGCGCTTCCCGGACCTGTTCCGCACGCTGAGCGACGCGGGTGCGACGATCCTGACGATGCCGGCGGCGTTCACCCGCCCGACCGGCACCGCGCACTGGCATGTGCTCCAGCGCGCGCGGGCGATCGAGGCGGCGGCGTTCGTGATCTCGGCGGCGCAGACCGGCCAGCACGAGGACGGACGCGCGACCTATGGCCATTCGCTGGTCGTCGATCCCTGGGGCGAAGTGCTGCTCGACATGGGCGAGCCCACCGGGCTGGGCTTTGCCGAGATCGACCAGGCACGTGTCGAGGCGGCGCGGGCGCGGGTGCCGGTGCTCAAGCATCGCCGCGCGATTCCCGCGGCAGAAATCTTGTGATCGTCTTCGATCTCAAATGCGGTACCGGCCATGTGTTCGAGGCGTGGTTCGGATCGAGCGATGCCTATGAGGCGCAGCGCGCTGGCGGGATGATCCAGTGCCCGATGTGCGGCGATGGCGATGTGGCCAAGGCGGTGATGGCGCCGAACGTGGGGGCGAAAGGCAACCAGTCGCCCGCGATCGCGCCCGCGGCGCTGAAGGCGGCAATGGCCGCGGTGGCCGAGATCCAGTCGAAGATGCTCGAAAAGTCGCAATGGGTGGGCACCGCCTTTGCCGACACGGCGCGGGCGATGCATCTGGGGGACGCACCGCAGGCGCAGATCCACGGCCAGGCCACCGCGGACGAAGCCAGGGAACTGGTCGAAGAAGGCGTGCCGGTGGCACCTTTGCTCGTGCCGATCGTCCCGCCCGAGGCTTGCAATTGATTCCGCGCGCCACGCTGGGTACCAGCAGCCGCGTGGCCCGGTAGCTCAGCAGGATAGAGCAAGCGATTCCTAATCGAGAGGTCGGAGGTTCGAATCCTCTCCGGGTCACCATAATCGCGAGTAAAATTGCTTTATCTCAATAACTTATTCGTATTTTGGGCATTTGGCGGGATTCTGCGGGTAGCCGGAATGTCCGAAAGTGGGTCGTTAGCGGTCGTTTAGGCGGTCGGCACCGCGAACGTCCGAGATTGGTGGTCAGCGGCCATTCCCCTCACCGTCACCCCGGCCTTGTGCCGGGGCCACTGCGCAACTTGGCGAGACGCCCAAGGCGCTAACGGCTCGTTCGCGGACGAGTGGACCCCGGCACAAGCCCGGGGTGACGGCTGGGGGGCGTAGCTTCGTCGCGCCAGAGTCCGCTTTCGTCGCCGGCCGGTCGAAACGCCCGCGACACGATTCCGGACCTGCTTAAAGGCGCCTTCACCTTCTGATCGGGCGGCGGCGATCCCGCATCCTCCGGACCGTTGAGGCGCGGTTTCCGGAACGATGCTGCTTGTGCGCCCGTCATCGAAGGCTTGACCAATCAAGGGGTGGGGACCCCGCATTTGAGGGACGACACAATGAAGTATCTTATGGTCGCCGCCGCATTGCTGGCGGGCACTGCAACCCAGGCGAACGCGCAGATCGTCACCAAGAAGCTCCAGATCGTCGCATCGGGATTCGAAGGCGGCGCGCCGATCGGCACGGTGAAGGGCATTTTCGAGTTCACCTATAACAGCGGCGCGTTCCTGACGCCGCCGGCGCCGGTGACCCTCACCGGCTTCAACGCCCCCTATGCCGGTACGGCGCTGTTTTCGTTCAACAAGATGAACGACATGCTGACCGTGGGCAACAATATCGGCTTCGGCAGCTATACGTTGAGCCCGGCAACTGCTGGGTTCGGCTTCTTCCTGAAGAATGTTTCGACCAATCCGAACATCGATAGTTTCGGCTATTCGACCGGCGGCGGGAAGATCTGGCACGCATCGAACATCACCGTCTCGCCGGCTTCGGCCGTGCCCGAGGCTTCGGCCTGGGCAATGATGATCGGCGGCTTCGGCGCTGCGGGCGGCGTGCTCCGCGCGGCCCGGCGACGGCGGGCGAGCGGCCAGGCCTTTGCCTGAGCCCAGCGACTGTAAGCGTGCAACGTAAAGAAGGCGCGGGATCGGAAGATCCCGCGCCTTTAGTTTAGGTCCAGTGGCTTAAGATGCCGCGGGCGGGGGGAGTGCCGGCGGCACAGGGTGTCCCGACCGTCGCCCCCCAGGCGCTGCGCTTCTCAATTCGCGGCAAGGGACGATCGGTCGGGACTGGGAATTTTCTAGACGGTTGCCTCTGCCGCAGCGTTGCGGCTCTGTAAGGAAATGTTGCCTCAGGCAGCCAGCGCCGCGACCTTGCCGGTGGCACCGCTGAATTCGACGTCATTGCCTGCCGCGCGGCGGCGCTGGACCCAGTCCTTCATGAGCTCTGCGCAGCTGTGATCGATCGACGCCAGACGTGATACTTCGAGACGGACGGGCGCGCCGTGCGGGGCCGCCTCCAGCGTGTCCGACAATTTGGGCAAAGTGACGAAGGTTGCTGTGCCGACGAGGCGGATCGTGTGGACCGCATCGTCGGTAGGATGATCGACCTTGAGGCGCAGACGCTTGAGATTGGGGATCAGCTCAAGGAGCGACAATGCCATGCCGACCAGCACGCCGGTGAGCAGGTCCTCGGCCACCACCAGCACCAGAGTCACTGCCCAGATCGCGGCGGGGAGCAGCCCGTAATGTTTGAACAGGTGGGTGGCGTGGTGGATGTTGACCAGCCGCCAGCCGGTGACGACGAGCACCGCGCCGAGCGCGGCCATCGGGATCTCGCGCAACAGCCAGGGCAGCAAAGCGACGAAGCCGAGGATCCAGACGCCGTGGAGGATCGCCGAGAGACGGGTGGTGGCGCCCGCCTGGACGTTGGCCGAGCTGCGGACGATGACGCCGGTCATCGGCAGCGCGCCGACCGCGCCGCACAGCAGATTGCCGATGCCCTGGGCACGGAGCTCCTTGTTGTAGTTGGTGCGCACGCCGTCGTGCATGCGGTCGACCGCGGCGGCCGAGAGCAGGGTCTCGGCGCTGGCGATGAAGGCGATGGCGATGGCGGCGCCGATCACGGCAGGATCGAGCCAGCGGGCGAACATGTCGGCGCCCGGCAGTGTGATCGCCGAGGCGATCGATTCGGGCACGTCGACATGGGCGACGCTCAGGCCGAGGCTCCAGGCAACGAGCGTTGCTGAGACGACACCGAGCAGCGCGCCGGGGACGAGGCGAAGCGATTGCGGGCGGAACTTCTCCCAGCCCAGCATCACGCCGATGGTGAGCAGGCCGATGAACAAGGCGGTTTCGGCCGCGGCGATGCTGGTCGGCGAGATGCCGAGCAGGCGGCCGGGCATGGCGGCGAGATTCTCCAGGCCGCTGGGGAGCGGCTTGGCGTCGAACAGGACGTGGAACTGGCCGACGACGATCAATATGCCGATGCCGGCGAGCATGCCGTGGACCACGGCGGGCGAGATCGCGCGGAACCAGCCGCCGACCCGGGCGATGCCGGCGACAAGCTGGATCAGCCCGGCGAGGATCAGAATCGGCCCCAGCGCCGACAGGCCTTGGGCGCGGACGAGCTCGAACACGATGACCGCCAGGCCCGCGGCGGGGCCGCTGACCTGGAGCGGCGAGCCTGCGAGCGCGCCGACGACGATGCCGCCGATGATGCCGGTCACCAAGCCCTTTTCGGGGGGCATGCCCGAGGCGACGGCGATGCCCATGCAGAGCGGCATCGCGACGAGGAAGACGACGATCGACGCGGTGAAGTCGCGTCCGATCACCTTGGGGGAGGGGAGAAGGCTGGCGAGGCTCATTCCGCCGCCTCCAGAAGCTCGAAATCGGTCGCGAGGCGCTGGCCGGCGGGAAGCGCGACCGGAAGCGGACGATCCTCGCGGATCGGCATGAAACGCCCCGTCACGCCGTCGAGGCCGAGCATGGTGCCCAAGCCGATATCGACGAACCAGCCGTGCAGGGCGATCTCGCCGCGCGCGATGCCTGCCGCGACCGACGGGTGCGTGCGCAGATGGGCGAGCTGGGCGACGACATTCTCAAGGCTGATCGAGCGGATTCGTGCATTCTCGTCCTGCTCGGGATAGCTCTCATCGACCACCTGGCGCGCGGCGACGCCGTGCCGCAGCCAGGCGGCCACGTTCGGCATCGAAGCGAGCTTGGCGGGGTCGCCTGCCAGGCCCTTCATCGCGCCGCAGTCCGAATGGCCGCACACGATGATGTCGCGGATGCCCAAGGCCATCACGGCATATTCCACCGTCGAGGTGACGCCGCCGTTTGCGGTCGAATAGGGAGGCACGATGTTGCCGGCGTTACGGCAGACGAACAGGTCGCCCGGAGCGGCCTGCATGATGTGCTCGGGCACGACACGCGAATCGGCGCAAGAGATGATCAGTGCCTTGGGGCTCTGCCCGTCTGCGGCGAGCTTGCCGTAAAGGGCGCTCTGGCCCTGGAAGACCTGCTTTTCGAAGCGGAATACGCGACCAATGAGTTCGTTCACCGGGAATTGCTCCTTGTCCGGCACCGCGAGTACGCGCGGGGCCTAGACGAGCAAATTAGGGGTGCGATTTTGCCGCAGTGCAGCAGGTTTGTAAGGAATGATTGCGAGCGCTCAGCCGCGCGGCAGGGCGATTTCGGCGCGGAGACCGCCCTCGGGGCGGTTGGAAAGGGTGAGCGCGCCGCCTTCGGCTTCCGCGACGCGGGCGACGATCGGGAGGCCGAGGCCGAAACCGACGGTGTCGCGCGTCCGCGCGGAGTCGAGTCGGACGAAGGGCTGGAGCACCAGCTCCATCGACTCCTCGGGGATGCCAGGGCCGTCATCCTCGACGCGGATCAGCACGCGCTTCTCCTCCTCGATCAGGCGGACGCAGACATGTTCGGCATGGTGGAGCGCATTCTCGACCAGGTTCACGACCGCGCGTTTCATCGCCATCGGGCGGACCGTCATCTCGAGGTGGCGAGGGCCGTCATATTCTACCGAATCGCCGAGATCGGCGCGCTCGTCGCACAAGGTGGCGCAGAGCACGGCGAGATCGGCGGGGACGGGCTTCTCGATATCGCCCTCGCCGCCGAGATAGGCGAGGACCGAGGCGATCATCGCCTCCATCTCCGCGACATCGGCCTCGACCGCGGCGCGGAGCGCAGGATCGGCAATGGCATCGGCGCGCAGGCGCAGGCGGGCGAGGGGCGTGCGCATGTCGTGGCCGACGGCGGCGAGCGCCTGGGTGCGATCCGCGATCAGGCGGCGGATGCGCCCCTGCATCCGGTTGAAGGCGTGGACGACGCGGCGGACTTCGGCCGGCCCGGCCTCGGGCACTTCCTCCGCATTCTCGCTGCCGACATGATCGGCGGCGACGGCGAGACGGCGCAGGGGGAGCAGCATCTGGCGGACCATCAGGCCGCCGATCAGGATCAGGCCCATCGCCGGGATCAGCGCGAGCAGGACGCGTTCGGTTGCGAGGTTGAGCTGCTGCACCGGCTCGCGCGTGCGGAAATAGAGCCAGCTGCGATCGGGCAGGCGCAGCCCGCCGACGATCGCCGCCTGGCGCCCGGGCGATGTGAGCCGCAGGCGCAGATCGGTGGACGCCAGCTGCGGCTCCCAGGTGACGACCTGGTGGTAGATATGGTCGAGCGACGGCGCGATCGGGGGGAGCTGGGGCTGGGCGGCCTTCCAATGCACCTCGTAGCGATCGGTGGTGAGCTCACCGGCCATGGCGGGCCTGTGCTCGATCGGCTGCTCGGCCATGATCTTGCGCGAGATGACGAGATGCTCGGCGAGGCGTCGCGCCTCGTCGTCACGGACCGAGAAGTGGCTGGCGCGCTCGTAGAGGACGGTGCTGACCGCGAACTCGATCAGGATGGTGAGCAGCAGGATCGCGAAGATCCGGCCGATCAGCCCGAGCGGCGCACGGAAGAGACCGCTCAATCGCGCGTGACCGGCACGTTGAGCATATAGCCGACGCCGCGCACCGTGATGATCGGCGCCGCCTTGCCGCCATTGGAGAGCTTGCGGCGCAGACGGCTGACCAGGACGTCGACGCTACGGTCCGAACTGTCGCCCAGCCGGGTGCGCGAAAGCTCGATCAGCCGTTCGCGGGCGATGACGCGGCCGGCATGGTCGCACAGCGCCACCAGCAGATCGAATTCGGCGCCGGTCAGCTCGATCACCGCCCCGGTGGGGGAGAGCAGTTCGCGGCGGGGCAGGACGACGGTCCAGCCGTCGAACTGGAGCGTGCCGCGCGGGCGCTCGCTCGGCTGGCGCTCGGCGCCGCCGCGGCGGAGCACGGCGCGGACGCGGGCGACGAGCTCGCGCGTGCCGAACGGCTTGGCGATATAATCGTCGGCGCCGAGCTCGAGCCCGACGACGCGATCGGTCTCGCTGCCCTTGGCCGAGACGAAGATGATTGGCACCTCGCTCTTCTGGCGGATCGCGCGGCACAGATCGATGCCGCTGGTGCCGGGCAGCATGATGTCGAGCAGGACGAGATCGGTCGGGCCCTGCTCGAGCGCGAGCCACATCTCGGGCGCGGACGAGGCGGGGCGCACGGTATAGCCGTGCTCCTGCAACGCGCGCGTGGTGAGGGTGCGGAGCGCGGGGTCGTCTTCGACCAGGACGATGGAAGGCTGGATCATCGGAGGTTCGGTCAAATACATGCGGGGGTGGAGGTAGGTTCCCTCCGGCGGGCGGTCAACGCGGCGCGAGCATTTGCGGCGGTGCAGCAATACTTTGTCACGAAAGCCGCGTTTTCGGGTGCCAGTACAGCCCAGCGCCCAGTCGATGCCCTCCGACAGCATGGTGTAGCATGGCCGAAGCGCGCACACATTAATCCGAAAGGGTGGGTGGATAACCCGCTCGCGGGATTTCACCTGAGGACGGTCAAGCCGATAGTCGCATCCACAACGATAGAGGGCGAAAGCAATGCGCGAACAGGGCCTCACCATCTTCCAGGGCGCCAACCGGCGCGAGTTCATCGCGGGTGCGACGGCAATTGCCGGCCTGGCAACCATCCCCACCGCCTTTCCGGCATTCGCCGGGACAATCGCAGGAGAACGTAACATGGGTACGGTCAAGACAACCGACGGCGTCGAGATCTTCTACAAGGACTGGGGTCCCAAGGACGCCAAGCCGATCGTGTTCCATCACGGCTGGCCGCTGAGCGCCGACGACTGGGACAACCAGATGCTGTTCTTCCTGTCGAAGGGCTATCGGGTGATCGCGCATGACCGCCGCGGCCATGGTCGTTCGACTCAGGTTTGGTCGGGTCACGACATGGACCATTACGCCGCCGATACCGCTGCGGTGACCGATGCGCTCGACCTGAAGGGCGCGGTGCATATCGGGCATTCGACCGGTGGCGGCGAAGTCGCGCACTATGTCGCGCGCGCCAAGCCCGGCCGTGTCGCCAAAGCAGTGCTGGTCAGCGCGGTGCCGCCGCTCATGCTCAAGACGGCAGCCAATCCGGGCGGCCTCGACATCTCGGTGTTCGACGGCCTGCGCGCGGCGCTCGCGGCCAATCGCGCGCAATTCTACATCGATCTGCCGACCGGCCCGTTCTACGGCTTCAACCGCCCGGGCGCGAAGATCTCGCAGGGCCTGATCGACAATTGGTGGCGCCAGGGCATGATCGGCGGTGCCATCGCCCATTACGACGGCATCAAAGCGTTCTCCGAGACCGACTTCACCGATGACCTGAAAAAGATCGACGTTCCGGTGCTCGTCATGCACGGCACCGACGACCAGATCGTGCCCTATGCCGATGCGGGCCCGCTCTCGGCCAAGCTGCTGAAGCACGGGACGCTGAAGAGCTACGAGGGCTTCCCCCACGGCATGCACGGGACCCATCCGGACATCATCAACCCCGACCTGCTTGCCTTCATCAAGAGCTGAGCCAGCACCGATAGACAGGGCGGCACCCCCCTCCGGCCCTGTCACGACGAACCGGTGGAGGTACGCCTCCACCGGTTATCGTTTTTCCGGCTCCGGCAAATATCGAAGCGATTGCAAATATATCGGGCCGCCCGCCCGTACGGTACTTCCGGTTCGGGGCTGATTGCAGTTGCATTTCGGGTAGGAAAAATGTGTCGATGCGCTCGTTGGAGGGCGCAAGCTCCACATGGCATTGGACTTTTTCGTCAAGCCATCTTATGTACCGATCATTATGAAAACCGCATTCTGTTCCCCCACCAAAGGCCGGCCCCGCGAGTTCGACATGGACGAGGCGCTGACGGCTGCGCTGCGCGTGTTCTGGAGCAAGGGCTATGAAGGCGCCTCGCTGACCGACCTCACCGAAGCGATGGGGATCACCCGGCCGAGTCTCTATGCCGCGTTCGGCAACAAGGAAGCCTTGTTCCGCAAGGCGCTCGATCTCTATGAGAGCGAGAAGCTCGATTATATGAGCCGGGCGCTGGAAGCGCCGACCGCGCGCGGCGTCGCCGAGCGGCTGCTGCGCGGCGCCTATGCGATGCAGACTGACGAATGGGATCCCAAGGGATGCCTGGGCGTGATCAGCTCGGTGGCGTGCGGCGCCGAAGCCGAATGTATCCGCAGCGAAGTGATCTCGCGGCGCGCCTCATCACTGCGCGCGCTGGTAGAGCGATTCGAGCGCGCCAAGACGGATGGCGACCTGCCCGACAATATCGAGCCCGAGGGACTCGCCAATTATCTGCTGGCGATCATGCAGGGCATCGCCGTGCAGGGCGGATCGGGGGCGACCTGCTCCGATCTCGAGCGGCTGGTGAACACCAGCCTCGCGGTCTGGCCGACGCGCTAAAGGGCGATTGGGCGCATTTTCGTCGCACTCGTCGCGTTGCCCAACAAAAACTTGTCCGGTCCATTAACAGAATATGGACAAAAAATACCGGCCAGTATAGAAAGCCTCTTGACGCGACGCAGCACGACTTCTATACCAGTCAGTATGGAAATGATCCGACGCCGCTGGGGTGATGGATCGGCGATGAGGGAAGCGGCGATGCGCCAGCTTGCAGAGCAACGAAGCAGGGCGAGTCCCTGAACCGACGGGGGCGGTAAACACCCCGAATAGTACAGGAGCGGATGACTGGCTTCGGGACAAATGGTCCCGTGGGTAGGTAGGTCATACGCATGTATGGGCGGAAAGCCGGCACGCACGATTTAGGGTGAGCCGCGCCTGACGCATCACAGGACAGCAAGACCGGCAAGCCGGCGGCCATGGGGTCGCACGGCCAGGGAAGGGCTTTGCCCGGCCGGTCCGACATAGGAGACGAACCATGGCCTATCTGAACCTCGCCGAAATGCAGGGCACCTTGATCGCCATGCCGCGCGACTTCACCGTCACGCAGCCCAAGACCGCCACCGGCCTTACCGCGCTGGAATGGCAGGTCGTGGCGATCGCTCAGCATGACCGGCTCTCGACGCTCGAGAAGCCGAGCCGGATGGCGATCGCCCTGGGGGTTCTCTTCGGTGGCGAGCGGCCCAACCCGCGTCTCGCCGATTCCAAGCTCGAAGCGCTGCGGCGCATCTCGGTGCTCGCCTGGCACAAGGGTTTCCGCCTGCCGCAGTTCGAGATCCGCGCCTTCCAGGAGGCGGGTTACACCGCCGACCAACTCGAAACGCTGCTTGCCAGCATCAGCCGCGGCCGCGCGGCCCTGAATCAGGGGACACGACATGAACATGGTTACGCATATTGAGTCCGAAGACGCCGACGCACAGCGCGCCAAGAAGCGACTCAAGACCTGGCATAAGGTAAGCCTGGTCGCACTGCCGATCGCGCTGGTCGCGGGCGGCGTGGGCCTCAACAGCCGCGGCGCACCCGCGATCGCCGCACCGCCGCCGCCGACCGTGACGGTCGCCTCGCCGCTGGTGCGCCAGATCAACGAATGGGACGACTATGTCGGCCGGTTCGAGCCGAGCCGCTCGGTCGAGGTGCGTCCGCGCGTCTCGGGTGCGGTGACGGCGATCCACTTCACCGACGGCGCGATCGTCCAGAAGGGCCAATTGCTCTTCACGATCGATCCGCGCCCGTTCACCGCAGCGCTCGCCGAAGCCCGCGCCGGCCTGGCCAGCGCGCAGAGCGACCTGGCGCTAGCGCAGTCCGATCTTAGCCGCGCCGAGCGTCTGGTTTCGGTCGAGGCAGTGTCGAAGAGCGACGTCGAGCGGCTCCAGGCGCGCGTCCGTGCCGGCGGTGCCTCGGTCGCCGCGGCGCAGGCGCGGGTCCGCAGCCGGGCGTTGGACGTCGAGTTCACCCAGGTTCGCGCCCCGATCGCTGGCCGGATCTCGGACCGCAAGGTCGATGCCGGCAACCTGGTCGCGGCGGGCGAGGGGCAGGGTGGTTCGCTGCTGACCACGATCAACGCACTCGATCCGATCTACTTCACCTTCGACGGTTCGGAAGCGCTGTTCCTCAAGGCCAAGCGTGCGCGTGAGGCCGGTGCGACGGAAAGCCCGGTCGAGATCCGCCTGCAGGACGAGACCGATTATCGCTGGAAGGGCCGGATCGACTTTACCGACAACGGGCTCGATCCCAAGTCGGGCACGATCCGCGGCCGCGCGGTGCTGACTAATCCGGGGTTGTTCCTGACCCCCGGCATGTTCGGCAACATGCGGCTCTCGGCCGGCGGAACGGCACAGGCGCTGATGGTGCCCGACTCGGCGATCGCGACCGACCAGGCGCGCAAGCTGGTGATGACCGTCACGCCCGACGGCACATTGGCCCCCAAGCCGGTAGTGCTGGGCCCGGTGGTCGACGGCCTGCGGATCATCCGCTCCGGCCTGACCCCGCAGGATCGCGTGGTGCTCGCCGGCGCGCAGATGTCGCCCCCGGGCAGCAAGGTGCAGGTCAAATCCGGCAAGATCGCACCCGTAACATCTGCCGCGACACCGACGATTTCAGCTCCGGTCACGGGCGAGGCGACTTTCGCCCGCTGATCGACCTGCCGCCGAGTAACCCCAGGCTCGGCGGCAGGAACCTCTCCTAGCTGCTCGCAGACGAGCGGCCTTCTCGAAGCCCCTTTAACGAGGAGACGGCCATGCGCCTCTCACGCTTCTTCATCACGCGCCCGATCTTCGCGGCCGTGATCGCAGTGATCATCACGATTCTCGGCGCGATTGCCTATGTCACGCTGCCGATATCGCAATATCCGGACATCGTTCCGCCGACCGTCACGGTCACCGCGGCCTATCCTGGCGCGTCGGCCGAAACGGTCGCCGAGACGGTTGCCGCGCCGATCGAACAGGAAATCAACGGCGTCGACGACATGCTCTACATGTCGTCGCAATCGACCGGCGATGGCCTCGTCACGATCACCGTGACCTTCAAGCAGGGCACCAATCTCGATGCCGCGCAGGTTCTGGTCCAGAACCGCGTTGCGGTCGCGATCCCGCGCCTGCCCGAGGATGTGCAGCGCGCCGGCGTGGTTACGCGCAAGACGTCGCCGGACTTCCTGCTGGTCGTCAACCTTATCTCGCCCGACAAGTCGCTCGATCGCGGCTATATCTCGAACTATGCGCTGACCCAGGTCCGCGATCGCCTTGCGCGTATCGACGGCGTGGGCGACGTTCGCCTGTTCGGCAGCCGCGACTATGCGATGCGGGTCTGGATCGATCCGGCCCGCGCCGCAGCGCTCAACCTGACCGCGGGCGAGATCGTCGCGGCGCTCCGCGCGCAGAACGTGCAGGTCGCCGCGGGCTCGCTCGGCCAGCCCGGATCGGGCTCGACCGGCCAGGCCTTCCAGCTCAACATCGAGACTCAGGGCCGGTTGAAGGATCCCAGCCAGTTCGCCGATGTCATCATCCGGACCGATGCCGATGGGCGCCAGGTGCGCGTGTCCGACGTGGGCCGGGTCGAGCTGGGTGCCGCCGACTATAATTCCAACACCTATCTCTCGGGCGACCCGACGGTGATTCTCGCCGTGTTCCAGCGCCCGGGCTCGAACGCGCTCGCAGCGGCCCAGGCCGTCGAGCACGAAATGAAGGAAATGTCCAAGATCTTCCCCAAGGGCTTGGAATATAAGGTCATCTACAACCCGACCGAGTTCATCGCCCAGTCGATCGACGCGGTCTATCACACGCTGGGCGAAGCGATCCTTCTCGTCGTCCTCGTGATCATCGTCTTCCTCCAGAAATGGCGCGCGGCGATCATCCCGGTGGTTGCGATCCCCGTGTCGCTGATCGGCACCTTCGCGGTGCTGGCGATGATCGGCTATTCGCTCAACAACCTTTCGCTGTTCGGCCTGGTGCTGGCGATCGGCGTGGTCGTCGACGACGCGATCGTCGTCGTCGAGAATGTCGAACGCAACCTGGAGCACGGACTGTCTCCACTTGAGGCGGCGCGCAAGTCGATGGACGAAGTGTCCACGGCGCTGGTCGCAATCGTGCTCGTGCTCTGCGCGGTGTTCCTGCCGACCCTGTTCCTCAACGGGCTGTCGGGCGCCTTCTACAAGCAGTTCGCGGTGACGATCTCGACCGCGACGGTGATCTCGCTCATCCTGTCGCTGACCCTGTCGCCCGCGCTCGCCGCGATCCTGCTGCGTGCGCACGACAAGGATCATCCGTCGAACCCTGTATTCCGCGCGCTGCGCCGGGCCGGGGACGTCTTCAACCGCGGCTTCGAGCGGACAAGCAATGGCTATGCCCGGCTCACCCACACGCTGGTAACGCGGCCGAAGCGGATGATGGTCGCCTATGTCGGCCTGATCGCCGCGACGGTCGGCCTGCTCTGGGCGACGCCCACCGGCTTCATCCCGGCGCAGGACCAGGGCTATTTCCTCACGGTCATCCAGCTGCCGCCGGGCTCGTCGCTCGAACGCACCGATGAGGTGATGCGCAAGGTCGTGCAGCGCCTGCTGCCCATCCCGGGCGTGAAGGGTTCGGTGATGCTCGCCGGCTTCGACGGCCCGTCGCAGACGCTCGCACCCAATTCGGCCGCCGCCTATGTGCCGCTGCAATCCTTCGAGGAGCGCAAGAAGCTGGGCGTGACGCTGCAGAGCATCATGGCCGAAGCACGCAAGCGCACCGCCGACATCAACGAGGCGCTGCTGCTGATGGTGCCGCCGCCGCTCATCCAGGGCATCGGTTCGGCCGGCGGCTATCGCCTGATGATCGAGGATCGCGGCGGCCATGGCTATGAGGATCTGGGCAAGGTCGCATATGGCCTGATCGGCCAGGCGAACCAGACCAAGGGCCTGCAGCAGATCTATACCTTCTACAACACCGCGACGCCGCGCATCTTCGCCGATATCGATCGGGCCAAGGCCGATCTGCTCGGCGTGCCGCCCGAGCGCGTGTTCGAAGCGCTTAGCGTCTATCTCGGCTCGTCCTATGTGAACGACTTCAACCTGCTCGGCCGCACCTATCACGTGACCGCCCAGGCCGATCCGGCGTTCCGCCTGAACGAAGCCGACATCGCCAACCTCAAGACGCGGTCCAATTCGGGAGCGATGGTGCCGCTCGGCTCGGTCGCGACCTTCCAGGACAAGACGGGTCCGTATCGCGTGGTGCGCTACAACCTGTTCCCCGCGGTCGAAGTCGATGGCGACACGGCGCCCGGATACTCGTCCGGCCAATCGCTGGACTCGATGGAGAAGCTCGCCAGCACATTGCCGGCCGGGTACGGCGCCGAATGGACCGGCATCGCCTATCAGCAAAAGGCCGCCGGCAGCACCGCCGGACTGGTGTTCGCGCTGGCCGTGGTGTTCGTCTTCCTGGTGCTGGCGGCGCAATATGAGAGCCTGACGATGCCGCTGGCGATCATCCTGATCGTGCCGATGTGTCTGCTGGCTGCCATGGCGGGCGTGAACCTGAGGGGGATGGACAACAACGTCCTGACCCAGATCGGCCTGGTCGTGCTGATCGCGCTGGCTGCCAAGAACGCGATCCTGGTGGTCGAGTTCGCCAGGCAGGCGGAAGATCAGGACGGCCTGTCGCCGGTGGAAGCCGCGGTTCGCGCCGCCCGCGACCGCCTGCGGCCGATCCTGATGACCTCGTTCGCGTTCATCCTCGGCGCCGTGCCGCTGCTGATCGCGTCCGGGGCAGGCTCGGAGCTCCGCCAGGCGCTGGGTACGGCCGTGTTCTTCGGAATGATGGGCGTCACCGCGTTCGGCCTGCTCTTCACGCCGACCTTCTATGTCGTCTGCCGCGCGCTGGGAGATCGTATCTCCCGCCTGCGGCGGGGCCGGGGCGGGGAGCCGCAGACGCAGCTCCAGCCCGCTGAATAAGGACAAACGCACATGCGTATCTTCCTAAGCACCGCCTCCGCGCTGGCGCTCGCCGCCTGTGCCACGGGGCCGGACTATGTATCGCCGCCGCACCCGCAAACGGCATCGGGATCGTTCATCTCGACCAGCGCGGCGGTGACGCCCGAGCCGATCAAGGGCGATTGGTGGCGACTCTACAACGATCCCGTGCTCGACAAGCTCGTCACCGATGCGCTGGCCGCCAACACCGATGTTCGAGCGGCGGTGGCGCGGATCGCCAAGGCGCGGGCCAGCCTGCGCGGCGCACGCGCCGACCGGCTGCCCCAGGCGGACCTGGGCGCGAGCGCCAATTACGGCCGGCTGCCGGCGAGCCAGCGTGCTCCCGGCGCCGACCGTGAGGACTGGCAGGTCGATGCCGGGCTCAACGTCAGCTACGAAGTCGACCTGTTCGGCCGGGTGAGCCGCGGCGTCGAGGCGGCGCGGGGCGATCTGGGCGCGGCGGAGGCGGATGCCGACGCAGTGCGCGTGATCGTCGCGGCGGATACGGCACAGGCTTATGCCGATGCCGTATCGGCGGCCGAGCGGCTTGGCGTCGCGCAGCGCATCGTCGCCTTGCTCGACAAGTCGATCGACCTGACCGAGCGGCGGCGCACCGTGGGCCTCGCCACGCGGCTCGACACCGCGCGGATCGGCGCGCTGCGCAATCAGCGCCAGGCCGAGGTGCCCGCGCTTGCCGCCGAGCGCGACGCGGCGCTGTTCCGGATCGCGACGCTGACCGGGCGCACGCCGGCGGATCTCCCCGCCGAGGTGCGCGAGCGCACGACGACGCTGCGGCTCGATCAGCCGATTCCGGTGGGCGATGGCGCGGCCTTGCTCGCGCGGCGGCCCGACGTGCGCGCGGCCGAGCGCAGGCTTGGGGCCGCGACGGCGCGGATCGGCGTGGCGACCGCCGATCTCTATCCGCGGATCACGTTGGGCGGATCGGGCGGCTCCACCGGCACCGGTTTCGGCGACATTTTCGGCGCGGGACCGCTGCGCTGGCTGCTCGGCGGACTGATCAGCTGGAACATCAACCCCGAGCCGGCGCGGGCGCGGATCGCGGCGGCCGAGGCCGGCAGCCAGGAAGCGCTGGCGACGTTCGACGGGACGGTATTGCGCGCGCTGCAGGAGACCGAGACGGCGCTTTCGGCCTATGCCCATGCGCTCGATCGGCGCACGGCGCTGCAGGCGGCGCTCAACGAGGCCCAGGCGGCGGTGAACATTGCCCGTGCCCGCCAGCGCGAGGGGGACATCGATTCCCTGGCGCTGCTCGACGCCGAGCGCACCTTTGCCGATGCGCAAGCCGATCTGGCGACCGCCGATGCCCAGATCTCCGACGTCCAGGTCGATCTGTTCCGCGCTCTGGGCGGGGGATGGCAGCCGACGGCGTGAGCCCGGCATCCGCGAGTCTTGGACAAGTCATGCCCGAGTCGCGCAACTGAAACTGCCAGCGAACCTGCAAAAGCGAATGGGGCGGGCCTCTTGCGAAGCCCGCCCCATTTGTTTGCAGCTACTAGGCCGGCAGGTGCCGGCCCAGGTGCTTAGCTCATGTGCTTCGAGAGAAGCTTGTTCATCTCGAACATGGTGCACTTATCGACGCCGAAGATCGGCTTAAGCGTGGCGTCCGCAATAATTTCCCGCTTGTTTGCAGGGTTCTGGAGGTTGTTCTTCTTGATGTATTCCCACATCTTGCTGACAACCTCGCTCCGCGGAAGCGCGGCGGAGCCGGTGATCTTCGCCAATTCAGGCGAAGGAGTGACCGGCTTGGCGATGCCGCCGCGTGCTTTCGTCTCGGCCATATTCTGTTCTCCTGTTCGTGCCCTTTTTCGGGCTATTCCTTCGTCAGCGCCTCGGGATTTTGAGAGGCTCTCCCCCCGTTGTCGCTCTCGACGATGTACTGTGGTTCGTGCCCGGATGCACGCACCTGATGCCCTTTGATCTTGGTATCGTGCGTCTGTCTAGAGACGACGTGACCGGGAACGACGGTTCCGTACGATTTTCAGTTAACATGATTGTCACTTTTGAGGGCCTTCGCCATGGTCCTTCAGCGCCGCGCCGGCAAAATGGTTGCGTATCCGGCGGGCCGCGCCATGCTGTCGTCGCAGTTGGGACACGGGAGAGCGCGATGCGGGTGCTGGTGCTGGCGGGACTGGTGGTGCTGAGCGGCTGCGGAGGTGGCGGGACGACCGGCACCAATTATTCCGATCCGCCCCCGATGGCCGAGATCGTCGCGACGCCGAGCCCCAAGGCTTCTGCCAGCGAGGAGGTCACGGCCGCCAATGTCGTCGAGGACGATGCGGCGGTTCCGAATATCGATACCGCGGTAGCCGAAAACGCCAACTAGCGGCCGAGCCGCGCCATTTTCGTCTATAGGATGGGAATGGCGACGCGTTTTCCGAGATCGGTCTTTGGTGGACAAATCCGCGGCGTTCGGCCAAGATTGCCGGCGTGACGATCGCCGCCAGCCTTATCCTGCGACTTATCCGCCCTTAGGGGCAGGTGTCGCTGCGCGCGCGTCCCCCTAAGGGCTTTACGGACCTTCTTTGCTCCACCGGGCTTGGCTATGCGCCGCCCGCGAACCCTTGAGAGATACGCTGATGTTGCGCGATCCGAGTGTAAAATACCGTCCCTTTCCCCAGGTCGATCTGCCCGACCGGCAATGGCCGAGCCGAACGATCACCAAGCCGCCGCGCTGGCTGTCGACCGACATGCGCGACGGCAACCAGGCGCTGATCGATCCGATGGACAGCGAGAAGAAGCAGCGCTTCTTCGATCTGCTGGTGAAGGTGGGTGTCAAGGAGATCGAGGTCGGTTTCCCGAGCGCGGGCGCGACAGAGTTCGACTTCATCTCGGGCCTGGTGCGCGGGGGGAAGGTCCCCGACGACGTGATCGTTCAGGTGCTCACCCAGTCACGCCGGGATCTGATCGAGACGAGCTTCCAGTCGCTGAAGGGC
The DNA here is from genome assembly GCF_014489075.1 of Sphingomonas sp. JC676. GTDB lineage: Bacteria > Pseudomonadota > Alphaproteobacteria > Sphingomonadales > Sphingomonadaceae > Sphingomonas. The sequence goes on from NZ_JACTGR010000001.1 coordinate 345,603, forward strand.
GCGAGGCAGGCGATCGTTCACCTCTACAACGCGGTCTCGCCCGCATGGCGGCGGATCGTGTTCGGGATGAGTCGCGACGAGATCCGCGAGATCGCGGTGGCCGGCGCCAAGGTGCTGCGCGACGAGGCGGCGAAGCAGCCTGATACCGACTGGCATTTCGAATATTCGCCGGAGACCTTCTCGACCGCCGAGCTCGATTTCTCGGTCGAGGTCTGCGAGGCGGTGATGGAGATATTGCGCCCGACGCCGGAGCGTCCGCTGATCCTCAACCTGCCGGCGACCGTCGAGGCGGCGACGCCGAACATCTATGCCGATCAGATCGAATGGTTCGGGCGGAACATCCGCAACCGGGATTGCGTGGTGATCAGCCTGCACACACACAACGACCGCGGCACCGGCGTCGCCGCGTCCGAGCTGGGGCTGCTTGCCGGCGCGGATCGGGTCGAGGGCTGCCTGTTCGGCAATGGCGAGCGCACGGGCAACGTCGATCTCGTGACACTCGCGCTCAACATGTACACGCAAGGTGTTGATCCGGGATTGAATTTTTCCGACATCGACCAGGTCATCCAGACCGTCGAATATTGTAACCAGCTGCCGGTCCATCCGCGCCATCCCTATGCGGGCGAGCTGGTGTTCACGGCCTTTTCGGGCAGCCATCAGGACGCGATCAAGAAGGGCTTCGCGGCGCAGGAAGCGCGCAACGACCAGCTCTGGGACGTGCCCTATCTGCCGATCGATCCCAAGGATCTGGGCCGTGATTACGAAGCGGTGATCCGCGTCAACTCGCAGTCGGGCAAGGGCGGGATCGCCTGGGTGCTCGAGCAGGACCGGGGCCTCAAGCTTCCCAAGCGGATGCAGGCGGACTTCAGCCGGCACGTCCAGGCGCTCGCCGACGAGACCAGCCGCGAGCTCAACGCCGCCGATATCGGCGCGCTGTTCGACCGGACGTACCTGCCCGGCAGCGATGCCCGGATCGCATTGGTCGATTATGAAGAGAGCGGCGCCGCTGGGAGCCGCGTCTTCGTCGGCCGCATCGCGGTGGACGGCGAGACGCGGTCGATCTCCGGGCGCGGCAACGGCCTGATCTCGGGCGTGATCGACGCGCTTTCCGGCACGACCGGGCCGACGCTCGACGTGGTCGATTACAGCGAGCACGCGATCGGGCATGGCGCCGATGCGCAGGCGGCGGCCTATGTCGAGTGCCGGACGAACGACGGGCGCACGGTGTTCGGCGTGGGCATCGATGCGGACATCGCGACCGCTTCGGTGCGGGCGGTGCTCAGTGCAGCGAATCGGGCCTGATTATCGATTATCGATAAATTTATTTGACGTTTATCGATATATGACATATCGAAAGTCGTGATCAATCACGACTCAAGGACATGTCATGCCTCGATCTGCCCCTCCCATGCTTGCCGTTTCGCACGGCCTTTTGCGCGCTCTCATCGCACTAAACCTGCTGGCCGGTGTCTTCATTCTGGGGCTGCTGGTCACCAGTTTCGTCGCCGAGCCCTTCTTCGTGCAGGGGCTCGGCATGCAGCGCGCCGACGGCGGTCCCGCGCCGATCCTCGGCGGACGGCTGATCATGGCGATCGGGCTCGCCTCGGTCCCGCTCGCGCACATCCTGCTGACCCGGCTGCTGGGGATCGTCGGCACGGTGGGTTCGGGCGACCCCTTCGTCTCGCGCAATGCGGAGCGCCTGAGGGCGTGCGCCTGGACGGTGCTCGGACTTGAGGGGATGCACCTGTTGGTCGGCGCGGTTTCCGCCGCCAGCCCGATCGACATCGGCTGGAGCTTCTCGCCGATCGGGCTGCTCGCGGTGCTGCTGCTCTTCGTCCTCGCCCAGGTCTTCGCCGAGGGCGCGCGGATGCGCGATGACCTCGAAGGGACGGTGTGACCGTGGCGATCATCGTCAACCTCGACGCCGTGCTTCACGACCGACGCATGACGCTCACCGAACTGGCCGACCGGATCGGGATCGCGCTCGCCAATCTTTCGATCCTCAAGACGGGCAAGGCGCGCGCAATCCGCTTCTCAACGCTTGAGGCGATCTGCGAGGCGCTCGAATGCCAGCCGGGCGACCTGCTCGAATTCTCCCCGGAGGGAGAGCCGTAAAGACCGAAGTGCCGCTGTGGCGCTGTACCTGCTGCGCGATATATCTGGTGATGGTGGCGGGCTGGGGGTGCCGTGGCGCTATGTCGTTGCGAACTATTTGATCGCGCCGGGCGATCGATGGCGTTGATCTAGGCGCGCGCTCGGACGATTTCGCAGCCGACTCGGGCATCGGGATAGATGTCGAGCTTCATCGAGCGAACACGGACCTTCCGGACGCCGATATTGGCGAGCGCGAGTGCGGCGACGGCGTCGCAGAGCGTTTCCTGAAGCTCGAAATGACGTGATTCCACAAGCTTGCGGATATTCTCTCGCAGAAAATCATAATCTACCACTTCGCCGATCCGATCCTCGGGCACGCGGTCGTAGGCGCAGTCCATCGCGACATCGAGGCGGACGCGTTGTGGGGCGGCGCGCTCGGATGCGTGGATGCCGAGGCCCATCGTCACCTCCAGCCCTTCGAGCAGGATCGTATATTCAATCATGGGGACGCCCACGCCCTTCGAACATCACGTCGCCGTCGCGCGGCAGGAAGCGCTGGCCGCAGTCGACGAAGATGTTCTGGCCGGTGATGCTGCGGCTGGTCAGCAGATGCTCTACCGTCGCGGCGATGTCGTCGAGCGCGACCGGGTGCTGGAGCAGGTTCCGGCGCGCATGCTCGGCGAATTCCTGCTCGCTCTGGTCGAGGCTGGGGAGGGTGAGGCCGGGGGAGACCGCGTTGACGCGGATCTTCGGGGCCAGTGCGCGCGCCATCATCTCGGTCGCGGCGGCGAGCGCGGCCTTGCTGCAGGTATAGGTGAAGAAATCGGGGTTCAGATTAGCGAGCTTCTGGTCGAGCAGGTTGACCACGGCGCCGTCCTCGAGATCGTCCTGCGCTGCCATCGCGGAGGCCAGTGCTACCGGCGCGCCCAGGTTCACGCGCATATGCTGGTCGAGCAGCGCGAAATCGGTGAGCGGCAGCGCGTCGAAGGCGAATTGCGAGGCGTTGTTGACCAGTCCGGTCACCGGCCCGCCAAGCCCCTCGCGTGCCGCATCGATCAGCGCGGGCGCCGTCGCCGGATCGGCAAGCTCGCCGCAAACGACACAGGCGCGGCCACCCGCCGCGGCGATCGTCTGCCGCAGGGCTTCCGCGTCCTCGGGGGCATGGTGGTGATGGATCGCCACGCCATGGCCGCGCAAGGCCAGGCGGCGCGCGATGCCCGCGCCGATCCGCCGTGCTCCGCCGGTCACCAGGACGCGCATCAATAGCCCATCAGTTTGAGCACTTCCTGCCGGCTGCGCTCGTCGTCGCGGAACACGCCCATCATGCGGCTGGTGACCATGCCGACACCTGGCGTGCGCACGCCGCGCGCGGTCATGCAGGCATGAGTCGCGTCGATCACCACTGCGACGCCCTGCGGCTTGAGCTGTTCCCAGATGCAGTCGGCGATCTGCGCGGTGAGGCGTTCCTGAACCTGGAGGCGGCGCGCGAAGCCGTGGAGGACGCGCGCGAGCTTCGAGATGCCAACGACGCGGTCCTTGGGCAGATAGGCGATCGAGGCCTTGCCGGTGATCGGCGCCATGTGATGCTCGCAATGCGACTGGAACGGGATGCCGTTCAACAGGACGATATCATCATAGCCCCCGACTTCCTCGAACACCCGGCTGAGATGATGAGCGGGATTCTCGCCATAGCCGCTGCAATATTCCTTCCAGGCGCGGGCGACGCGCTGCGGGGTGTCGAGGAGCCCCTCGCGATCGGGGTCGTCGCCGGCCCAGCGGATCAGCGTGCGGACCGCCTCGGCGACGTCTTCGGGCACGGGAATCTTGGGCAGCGGCGCAACGATATCGCCGTCCTCAGGGTCGCCGTGAAATCCGCTCATCCGCTCGTCCTTCCTCGCCTTTCAAGCATTTACGCTACGGCATCCGCACTTTGCCGGCACAAGGGGGAAAGGGCGACTGCGCGGACCTGAAAAAATCGGCCCAAAACCGCGGAGTTCCGCCCTTCATTCCCGTTGACGGCTCGAAAAATGCAGCGTTAGTTGCGTCCGTTATAAAAGCAACGCCGCGATCGGCATAAGATCGGCGCGGCGCCAGGAGAGGGGAATCCTATGAAGAAGCTCGAGTTGCTCGCGGCAACGGCACTTACGCTGTTCCTTGCGGCCCCCGCCTATGCGCAGGACGCCGCGCGGGCCAGCGAACCCGATACCAATTCGCAGGACTATCAATCGGCGAACGACATCGTCGTCACGGCCACCCGCCGCAACGAGACGGTGCAGGACGTGCCGATCGCGATCACTGCGGTGGGCGCCGAGCTTCTCGAAAATGCCGGCGTGCAAGATATCCGCGGGCTCGAGCAGCTCGCGCCGAGCCTTCAGACCACGACCGGCCAGTCCGCAGCGACGGGATCGTCGCTGTCGATCCGCGGCATCGGCACCGCAGGCGACAATCCGGGCTTCGAGCCGGCCGTGGGCGTCTTCATCGACGGCGTTTTCCGGCCCCGTGCGGGTGTCGCGCTCTCCGAACTCCCCGAGCTGGAGCGCGTCGAGATCCTGCGTGGCCCGCAGGGCACGCTGTTCGGACGCAACACCTCCGCGGGCGCGCTGTCGATCTTCACGGCGCTGCCGCAGTTCGACAAGCTGGGCGGCTATATCGAGGGCAGCTACGGCAATTATAACGCCTATGAGATCGAAGGCGCGATCACCGGGCCGGTGAGCGAGAAGCTCGCACTGCGCTTCGACGGGGGCTATCGCAAGCGCGACGGATATATCCAGGACGCCAACAGCGATCGCTCGATCAACAATATCGATCGCTATAATCTGCGCGGCCAGGCGCTGCTCGACACCGGCGACATCACCTTCCGACTGATCGCGGACTATGCCGAAACCAAGGAAGCTTGCTGCGGCGCGGTGAGCATTGCGCGAGGTCCGCTGACGGGAGCGATCACATCGATCGCGTCGGCGCAGGGGCTGACCGGCCTTTACACCGGCCCTGCGTCGGATCGCATCCAGGCGATATCGCCCAATCGCGACTATCTGGAGAAGGTCCGCGATTACGGCGTCTCGGGCGAGCTCAATTGGGATCTGGGCGACGTCAAGATGACGTCGATCACCGCGTACCGCAAATGGCGCGCGATCCGCGACCAGGACATCGATTTCTCGGGCATCGACCGCGCCTATCGCAGCGGCTACCGTACCGACCTCACCGATTTCACCCAGGAACTGCGCTTCCAGGGTTCTGCATTCAACGACAAGCTCGATTGGCTCGTCGGCGGCTTCTACCTGAACGAGACGCTGAAGCTGCGCGACACGGTGAAGATCGGCAATGACGGCAACCGCTATGTCGACACGGTGTTCGCAGGCGCGCTCGGCGCTCCGCCGCCAGCGGGGTTCGGAACGCCGCTGCAATTCTACGGTTCGCTTGGACCGAGCGTCCCGCTGTTCGGTGCAGCCTTGCTCAATCCGGCGGTTCCGAACTCGCTGGCGGCGCTGCGGGCGGCCTATGGCGCGTCGCTCGGGCCGCTGGTCGGCTGTTTCCGCGCGAATGTCGGCGTGGCGCCATCGTCGCTCTGCGTCATCCCCGGCGTCCCGTCTGCGCCGGTGCCGGGATTGGCGGCGCTGGTGACCAGCCCGCTCCCGGGCGCGATACCCGGCCAGGGCAACAATCCGGACGATTTCCGCGTCAAGACCGATGCGTTCGCGCTCTTCACGCACAACATCATCCACGTGACCGACCGGCTCTCGCTCACGCTCGGCGCGCGTTGGAATCATGAATCGAAGAAGCTCGATGCCACGATCAACAACAATCTGGGTAGCTGCGCCTTCTTCAACCAGGTGCGCGCGGGCAATCCGGCGGCGGCAACCTATGCCTTTTATCTGAAACAGGCTGGCCTGTTCAACAACCTCTTCCTGTTGAGCTGCAACCCGGCGGTGAACACCGAGTTCAACGGCAGCTATGCGCACAAGCAGAGCGAGGACAAGATCACCGGCACGGTGAAGCTCGCCTACAAGGCCTCCGATCGCTTGCTCGTCTATGGAAGCTATGATCGCGGCTACAAGTCGGGCGGCTACAATCTTGACCAGGCGACCTTCGATTCGGTGCTGCTCGGCGGCAACGGCGCGCAGGGCAGTGACCTGGCGTTCGGATCCGAGACGGTGGACTCGTACGAAGTGGGCGTGAAGTTCAGCCCAAGCCGCGAATTCACGTTCAACATCGCAGGCTTCTACGGCAAGTATCACGATCTGCAGAACCTGGTGTTCAGCGGCAACAACTTCGTCGTGCAGAACATCGATTCATCGACTTCGAAAGGCGTCGAGGCCGAGGCGATCATCCGCCCGGCGCAGGATTTCACCGTGCGGTTCGGCTACACCTATCTCGACGCGAAATATGACGACTCGAACAACTTCACCGGCACGCCGCTGGCGGGGCTGGAAGGCCAGCAGATCCAGAACCAGCCGCGCCATGTGATCAACAGCGCGGTGACGTGGGAGCCCAATGTCACCGACAATCTGAAGGGCCTGGTCCATGTCGACATGCGCTACAACAGCGCGACCGAGATCGCCGGCACCAGCACCGTTCCGGGCCGCGGGATCGTCCGCAATCCTGGTTATCCGCTGATCAACGCGCGCGTCGGCCTGCAGACCGCGGACGGCAAGATCAAGGGCGAGTTCTACGTCGAGAACCTGACCAACCAATATTACAACATCACCGGCTTCGCGGTGCCCGAGCAGACGGGCAATTATGCCGGCTATCCGGGCTATCCGCGCTTCTACGGCGTGCGGGCGCGCTTCGGCTTCTAAGGTCTACGATAGAGTTGAAAGGGGCGTCCCGGACCACCCGGGGCGCCCCTTTTCGTTCCTCCGGGAGCGGTCGCGCTCCGATCAGGTCCCGAACAGCGCGTCGAGTGGGCTCTTGGGCAGGAACCACAATATGGCGACGAGCGCCGCGCAGGCGAGGCCGAGCCAGGGGGACAAAAAGGTCAGGGGAATGCCGACGGCGTAGATCGCCGAAGTCGCCACGCCCTTGCGGAACATGCGCCTGTGATAGTCCTGCGCGACCGAGTCCTGCCGGCCGGTCGTGCGCACCTCGCTCTGCAGCCAGAGATAGGCGCAGGCCGGCAGCATCATCACGCACATATAGAGGAGCGTCGCCTCGGCGCTGAAGGCGTGCTCACCGAGATAGGCGGTGGCGAAAGGCACCAGCGACAATGCGAAGAGGAGCAGGATGTTCGACCAGACCAGACCGTTGGTGACGCGGCTGGCGAAATGGAACATCCGGTGATGATTGACCCAGTAGATCGCCACATAGGCGAAGCTGAGCGCATAGGCGGTGAAGACCGGCCAGAGCGCCCAGAGATGCGCGAGGCCCGGCTCTTTGGGCGCGTGCATCTCCAGCACCATGATCGTGATGATGATCGCGATCACGCCATCCGAGAATGCCTCGACCCGGGTGACGCCGCCACGGCCTTCGGTTTCTTCGCTCATGTGCTTCCCCTTTTCGGCGGACTGTGGCGGGGACGAATCATTCCGTCAAAACCCTTCCCTGCGAGGGCCAGGAAGCTTAGCCTGGAGAAACGCGGCACAAGCGAGGTCGCCATGCACATCCCGCCGGGCTTCACGACGCTCTTCCCCTATTTCTTCGTCGATGGCGCGCGCGCCTATCTCGATTTCCTGGCGGATGGGCTGGGCGGCGAAATCGCCGGCGTGCACGCGTCGCCGGACGGCATCGTGCGCAACGCGCAGGTGCGCTTCGGAGACACGACGATCATGGTGAGCGAGGCGGGCGAGGGGCGTGAGGCCACGCGCGGCACCTATTATCTCTATGTTGCGAATGCCGACGCGGCGATGGCGCGCGGAGTCGCGGCGGGCGGCACGCAGCTCGGCGAGATCGGCGACCGCGACTATGGCGACCGGCAGGGGGGCCTCGCCGATCCCGCCGGCAATATCTGGTGGCTGTCGCAGCGATTGTCGCCCGGCCCCTATTGAAGCCGGGCGACCGAGCTCAGTTGCGCTCCTTGTCGACCAGCTTGTTGGCGCCGATCCAGGGCATCATCGCGCGCAGCTCGGTGCCGACCTGCTCGATCGGGTGCGCCGCGGCGGCCTTGCGCGAGGCCTTGAGCTCGGGCTGGCCGGCGCGGTTGTCGAGCACGAAATCCTTGACGAAACGGCCCGACTGGATGTCCGCGAGGACGCGCTTCATCTCGGCCTTGGTCTCGTCGGTGATGATGCGCGGGCCGGTTTTGATGTCACCATATTCGGCGGTGTTCGAGATCGAATAGCGCATGTTGGCGATGCCGCCCTCATAGAGCAGGTCGACGATCAGCTTGGTCTCGTGGAGGCATTCGAAATAGGCCATCTCCGGCGCATAGCCGGCCTCCACCAAAGTCTCGAAGCCTGCCTGGATCAGATGGGTGATGCCGCCGCACAGCACCGCCTGCTCGCCGAACAGATCGGTCTCGCACTCTTCCTTGAAATTGGTCTCGATGATGCCCGAACGGCCGCCGCCGACGCCCGAGGCATAAGCGAGCGCGACGTCGTGCGCATTGCCCGATGCGTCCTGGTGGATCGCGATTAGGCAGGGCACGCCGCCGCCGCGGACATATTCGCTGCGCACGGTATGGCCCGGGCCCTTGGGCGCGATCATGATCACGTCGATGTCCGCGGGGGGCTCGATCAGGCCGAAATGGACATTGAGGCCGTGCGCGAAGGCGAGCGCGGCGCCGGGCTTCATATTGCCCTTGAGATCGCTCTCCCAGATCGCGGCCTGATGCTCGTCGGGAGCGAGGATCATCAGGATATCGGCCCACTGTGCCGCTTCCTTGTTGCTCAGCACCTTGAAGCCGGCATCGATCGCCTTCTTCGTCGTGGCTGAACCCTCGCGGAGCGCGATCGCGACATCCTTGACGCCCGAATCGCGCAGGTTCTGCGCATGCGCATGGCCCTGCGAACCATAGCCGAGGATAGCGATCTTCTTGCCGGTGATCAGGTTCAGATCGGCGTCGCGATCGTAATAGACACGCATTGTTCTCGTCTTTCCTTTCTGATCGTCATGCTGAACTTGTTTCAGCATCCAACGTGCAACAAGCGGCGCCATCGCCGGTGGAGAGATGGACCCTGAAACAAGTTCAGGGTGACGGTGGTTGGTTAGTTCAGTCTCAGGCCGCCTCGGCGCCCCGCGAAATTGCCACGATTCCCGTGCGCGCGACTTCGACCAGGCCGAGTTCGCGCATGAGTTCGACGAACTTGTCGATCTTTTCGGATCCGCCGGTCACTTCGAACACGAAGCTGGCGATCGTCGCGTCGACCACCCGCGCGCGGTACACCTCGGCGAGGCGCAGCGCCTCGATCCGGTGATCGCCCGTGCCCTTGACCTTCACCAGCGCCAGCTCGCGTTCCACATGCGGACCGAAGGCGGTGAGATCGGTCACCTTGTGGACCGGCACCAGCCGCTCGAGCTGCGAAATGATCTGCTCCATCACTGGGGCCGAGGCCGAAGTGACGATTGTGATGCGGCTGATCAGATTGTCGTCGGTGATCTCGCTCACCGTCAGACTCTCGATGTTATAGCCGCGCGCGGTGAACAGGCCGGCGATTCGCGCCAGGATACCCGGCTCGTTGTCGACGATCACGGCGAGCGTGTGCCGCTCCTGAAGCTCTTCCTTGATGTGCATGGGATCAGACCAGTGCCTTGGCTTCGTCGTCCATCTCGCCCGAGACTTCGTTCGCCTGGAGGATCATATCGGTATGGGCGGCACCGGACGGAATCATCGGGAAGCAATTGGCGAGCTTGGCCACGCGGCAATCGACGATCACCGGGCCGTCATGCGCCAGCATCGCCTGGATGCCGTCTTCCAGATCGCCGCGCTTGTCGATGCGGATGCCCTTCCAGCCATAGGCTTCGCCGAGCTTCACGAAATCGGGCAGGGCGTCGCTATAGCTCTCTGAATAGCGCGACTGATAGGTCAGCTCCTGCCATTGGCGGACCATGCCCATATATTCGTTGTTCAAGATGAAGATCTTGACCGGCAGGCGATATTGGGTCGCCGTCGCCAGCTCCTGGATGTTCATCTGGATCGAGGCCTCGCCGGCGATGTCGATCACCAGCGCGTCCGGATTGCCGAGCTGCGCGCCGATCGCGGCGGGCAGGCCATAGCCCATCGTGCCGAGACCGCCCGAGGTCAGCCATTTGTTTGGCGCCTCGAAGTGGAAATGCTGGGCCGCCCACATCTGGTGCTGACCCACTTCGGTCGTGATGATCGGGTCGCGGGCCTTGGTCGCGTCGTACAGCGCGCGGATCGCACGCTGGGGCATGATCGCGTCCTGCATGTCCGGGAAATCGAGGCAGCGCGTGGCGCGCCAGCCCTCGATCCGGGCATTCCATTCCGAGAGATCGGGGCGGGGATGGCCGCGGCTCTTCCAGCTCGCGACCATCTCGGCCAGCGCGATACCGACATCAGCTATAATAGGCAGGTCGACGCGGACGACCTTGTTCACGCTCGACCGGTCGATATCGATATGCACCTTGCGGGCGTTCGGCGCGAAGGCATCGAGGCGGCCGGTGACGCGGTCGTCGAACCGCGCGCCGAGCGCGATGATCAGGTCGGCCTGGTTCATCGCCCAATTGGCTTCATAGGTGCCGTGCATGCCAAGCATGCCCAGCCACCGCTCGGAGGAAGCCGGGAAGGCGCCCAAGCCCATCAGCGTCGACGTGACCGGCGCGCCGGTGAGCTCGGCCAGCTCGCGCAGCAGGCGCGAGGCCTCGGGCCCCGAATTGATGATCCCGCCGCCGGTATAGAAGATCGGACGCTCGGCCGCGGCGAGCATGTCGACCGCTTCCTGTATCTTCGCCGCATCGGGCTGGGTCTGCGGGCGATAGGTCTTGTGCTGGATCGGACCGGGCGTCTCGTAGCGCGCAGTGGCGACCTGGACGTCCTTGGGGATGTCGACCACGACCGGGCCGGGGCGGCCCGAGGTGGCGATGTAGAAGGCCTCGTGGATCACGCTCGACAGGCGCGCGGGATCCTTCACCAGATAATTATGCTTGGAGCAGTGGCGCGTGATGCCGACCGTGTCCGCTTCTTGGAAAGCGTCGGTGCCGATCAGCCCGGTGGGGACCTGCCCGGTGATGACGACCATCGGGATCGAATCCATCAGCGCGTCGGTAATGCCGGTGACCGCATTGGTCGCGCCGGGGCCCGATGTGACGAGCACGACGCCTGGCTTGCCGGTCGAGCGGGCGTAGCCCTCCGCGGCGTGCGTCGCCGCCTGCTCGTGGCGGACGAGGATGTGCTTGATCCGGTCCTGCTTGAACAAGGCATCGTAAATGGGGAGCACCGCGCCGCCCGGATAGCCGAACACGACCTCCACACCGAGGTCGGTCAACGCCTCGATCAGGATGTCTGCTCCGCTCTTCTCGGTCACGATCTTTCTCCTTGCTGCAGTGCGATAGCATTGCCGGAGCGGCGCTGCTAATCGTACGAAAATGCTGCGTCAAGCACCATTATAATAATTTTGTTTCAAATTTATCATGATTGACGTATGTATCTGTCTCCGCCGTCCGCTCCCAGCCCCCCGGAGGCTGACGGCGGAACCAAGTGTACTGCCGCTTGGCATATTGCCGCGTCGCCAGCGAGCCCAGCTCATGCGCCGCGGCGACATCGCTTTCGCCCTGAAGCACCATGCCCAGCTCGCGCACCCCGATCGCGCGGAGCACCGGGGCGTCGGCCGGGATGTCGGTACGGGCAAGCAACGCCGCGACTTCATCCTGTGCGACATGGATCATATGGCCGAAGCGGCGGTGGATGCGCTCACCCAGCCAGGCGCGGTCAGGGAGGAGGATCAGGGCGATCAGCTCGATTTCATCCTCGATGCCGCCATGGCGTTCCTCCTGCCATTCGGAGAGAGTGCGGCCGGTGGAGAGAACCACCTCCAGCGCGCGGGCGACGCGGCTGCCGTCGGTGGGATTGAGCTTCGCACCGGCAAGTGCATCGAGCCGGGCGAGCTCGGCATGGGCCTCGGCGACCGGCATCGCGCGCACCGCCGCGCGGACCTCTGGATCGACTTCAGGAACGGGCGCGATGCCTTCCAGCAGCGTGCGCAGATACATGCCGGTGCCGCCGACGAGGATGGGCAAGCGATCCTCTTCATGCGCCTCGGCGATCGCCGCCCGTGCCTCGGTTGCCCAGCGCGCGGCGGAATAGGCGTCGGCACCGTCGACATGGCCGAACAGGCGGTGCGGCGCGCGGCTTTCCTCCTCCACGGTCGGACGCGCGGTGAGGATACGCAGATCGGCATAGACCTGCATCGAGTCGGCGTTGATCACGGTGCCGCAATGCTTCTCGGCCAGCATCAGCGCGAGCGCGGACTTGCCGCTCGCGGTCGGCCCTGCGATGAGCGCCACCTTCGGGCGTTCAAGCGGGCTGGCAGAGGATCCCATGTTCATCGCGACACTTATAGCAGAAGGACTCACCGACGGGCACCTCGACCAGGCATATGATGTGCTAGATCGGACGACCGCGTGCGGCGCGGACTATCGCTGGCGTTGGCTCGAAGAAGGCAAGGCGGCCGACATTTCCTTCTCGAACGACCCTGGCAATGCACGCGCGGTGCTCGAGAGCGAGTTCCCGGGGATCGACATCATCGTCCAGCCCGAGGCGGGGCGCGAGAAGAAGCTGCTCGTCGCCGACATGGATTCGACGATGATCACCGTCGAATGCATCGACGAACTGGCCGATTATGCCGGGATCAAGGCCCAGATTGCCGAAGTGACTGAACGCGCGATGCGCGGCGAACTCGATTTCGCTTCGGCGCTGGATGCGCGGGTGGCGCTGCTCAAGGGACTCGAGGAAAGCGCGATCGACCGCTGCCTGGCCGAGCGCGTGCGCCTGTCGCCGGGTGCCGAGACGCTGGTCAAGACGATGCGCGCGCGGGGCGCGCTGACCATCCTCGTCTCGGGCGGGTTCACGCGCTTCGCCGAGCCGGTGGGCGAAATGCTGGGATTCGACCGGGTGATTGCCAACCGGCTGGAAATCGCGGAGGCCAAGCTGACCGGCACGGTGACCAAGCCGATCGTCGACAGCTCCACCAAGGAGTCGACGCTTTTGGACGCGCTCGCCGAGCGCGGACTGGCGGCGGAACAGTCGCTGGCGGTGGGCGATGGCGCCAATGACCTGGCGATGATCCGCAAGGCTGGGCTGGGCGTCGCCTATCGCGCCAAGCCGATCGTAGCGGCCGCGGCGGGGGCTCGGGTGGACCATACCGACCTGACGGCGCTGCTTCATGCGCAGGGGATCACGCGGGCGGAGTGGGTGGTCGGCTAACGCCTTACTTCGCGACCGGCACGCAGGGGTTGACGCCGCCGCACGCCTTGGCTGCCTCCGCCTTCGAGCCGAATGGGCCGACCAGCAGCCTGGTGAGGCTGCCGGACTTTACATAATAAGGCTGGCGGCCCGGGAAACGGCCACCGACCTGGCCCCAGAGCTTGCGGGCATTGGCGGGGTCGCCGAACGCGCCGAGCTGGACGCGCCAGCCGCCGTCTCGCGCGGGCGCGGGAGCGGTCGTGGCCGGAGCGGCGGCCTTGGTGTGGGGAGGTGCAGGAGTCGACTTCGGCTTGGCGGACGCAACTGCGACGGGCGCCGCCGGCACGGCACCGCGATTATAGTCGGCTTCATATTTGCGGGCGAGCGCGAGGCCGTCCTGACGGTCCTTGACCGAGATATACTGGTCCATCTGGGCGAGCGCCTTGGTCGCGGCTTCGAGGCCGGTCGACGAGGCGCGGACCATCAGCGCATAGGCGCGGACCCAGTCCTTCGCGACGCCGTCCGCGTTGAACAGCATGATGCCGAGGACATATTGAGTGCGCGGATTGCCGCGTGCGACGCCGCGCTCGAGCCACGGCGCCGCCTCGGCACGCTTGCCATTCTCGAACAGCGCGAGGCCGTAATTGGCCTCGCCCTCCTCATGGCCCTGCGCGGCGGCCTTGCGGTACCATTCCTCGGCCTGTTTCAGGTCGGTAGGAACGCCGCGGCCCATCTTATAGGCCTGGCCGAGATTGAATTGCGCGTCGGCATTGCCCTTGATCGCGGCGGAGCGCCAGAGGTCGACCGCCGTCTTATAGTCGCCGCGCTCATAGGCTTCGACGCCGACCTTGACCGGGTCTTCCTTTGCCGGGGCGTGCTGCGCCCATGCGGGCGCCATCAGCAGCGCAGCACCGGTGGCGACAGCGATCCATAACGACTTCATCCGACAAAGACTCCGCACCCGACCCAATGGATAAATGCCAATTAACCATCGATTGGGAAACAAATCCTTACGTCCGGCTCCGGTCGATCACGAAGCTCGCGCGCCGTTAACCTGTTCTTATCCCGGTCCGTGCCATCCCTTCAGCTCTAATTATCTGAGTTTGAGGGGGTTCATGCGCGTCCTGGCGATGGCATCGCAGAAAGGCGGGTCCGGCAAGACCACGCTGTCCGGGCACCTCGCGGTGCAGGCGCAGCTGGCTGGTATGGGTCCCGTCGTCCTGATCGACATCGATCCGCAGGGTTCCCTGTCGGATTGGTGGAATGAGCGCTCGACCGAATATCCGGCCTTTGCGCAGACCACTGTGGCGCGGCTCGCCTCGGATCTCGAAGTGCTGCGTCAGCAGGGCTTCCGCCTGGCGGTGATCGATACGCCGCCCGCCATCACCATGGCGATCCAGAGCGTGATCCAGGTCGCCGAGTTGATCGTGATCCCGACCCGGCCGAGCCCGCACGACTTGCGTGCCGTCGGCGCCACGGTCGATCTGTGCGAGCGCGCCGGCAAGCCGCTGATCTTCGTCGTCAACGCCGCCACGCCCAAGGCGCGGATCACCTCCGAAGCCGCGGTCGCGCTGTCGCAGCACGGCACGGTGGCCCCGATCACCATTCACCAGCGCACCGATTTCGCCTCGTCGATGATCGACGGGCGCACGGTGATGGAAGTCGATCCCGGCGGCCGGTCTGCCGGCGAAGTGGTCGCGCTGTGGAGCTATATCTCCGATCGGCTGGAGAAGAATTTCCGCCGTACCGTGTTCACTGCGCCCGCCGTCGCTGCGAGCCAGTTCGGCGCCGCCCGGCAAGCTGGCGGCTTTGGCCGTCGCGTCGTGAGCTGAGGGGCGCCCGATGATCGGAACTCCCAAGCCCACCGCTTCGCTTTCGTCGAACCTGCTCGCCCGCAAGGGCCAGGCGCGTCCGGCCATGCGTCCGCAGGGTTTCGTCGGCCTGTCGCCGGCGACCACGCATGACGATCTCGGCTGGAACGACATGGGTGAGGACGCACCGCGTCCCCAGCCTTTGCCGGCACCGGTCCAGGTCCAGCATCCGGTGCCCAAGCCGATGGTGCTGCGCCAGCGCGAAGAGCTCGACCAGCAGATCGCCGAGCCCAAGCCCGAGCCTGAAGCCATTTCCGAGCCGACCGGCGACCAAAAGTCACCGCTGGCAGTGCGCCAGCCCAAGGCCGAAGCCCAGGACCTGGCCGAAGCGCCGGCGCCCGTTGCCGCGCCCGCCCCGGCCAGGCCGGTCGCGAAGGCCATGGTTGCCCGTGCCGCGCGCGAGGCCATCGACAAGAAGGGCAAGGCCGCATTCACGCTGCGCCTCGATCACGATCGTCACCTGCGTCTTCGCCTCGCGTCGGCGCTGACCAACCGATCGGCGCAGCTGCTGGTTACCGAGGCGCTGGATGCCTTTCTCGATACGCTGACCGAAGTCGATGCGCTCGCGCGGCAGGTCGGTTCCAAGGACCGTGGGTGAAGGAATGACCATGAACGCCCGTATCATGCTCTCGATCGGCGCCGCAGTCTTCGCGGTCGGCGGTACCGCCGTCACCGGGATCGTCACGCAGGGCCATGCCTTTGCGACGTCCGCGCCCAACGCCAAGAAGGCGGCTTCCGAAGCCGACGCCGCGCGCAAGGCGATCGCCAAGCGCAAGGCGGACAAGGCCGTGCAGCACGCCGAACTGGCCGTCGCCAACGATCCCCAGAACGCCGAATATCGCTCGATCCTGGGCCAGGCCTATCTGCTTTCGGGCCGCTTCACCTCGGCGGGCCAGGCGCTGAACGATTCGCTGACGCTCAATCCCGAGGACGGCCGCGTCGCGCTGAACCTCGTGCTCGCCAAGATCGCCCAGGGCGACTGGGCCGGCGCGCGCTCGACGCTGCAGACGCATGCCGACCATATTCCCTCGAGCGATCGCGGCCTGGCCTTCGCGCTGGCCGGCGATCCGGTGACCGCGGTCGAGATCCTGACCCCCGCGGTGCGCGAGCCGACCGCCAATGCCAAGACCCGCCAGAACCTGGCGCTGAGCCTCGCGCTCGCCGGCCGTTGGTCGGAAGCGCGCGCGGTTGCCGCGACCGATGTCTCGCCCGACCAGCTTGATGCGCGGATCATGCAATGGGCGAGCTTCTCGCGCCCGACCAATGCTTATGACCAGGTCGCCTCGCTGCTCGGCGTGCGCGCCGTGCAGGATGGCGGCCAGCCGATCGCGCTCGCGCTCGCGCAGCAGCCGAACGTGGCGGTTGCTGCCACTGCTCCGGCGCCCGCGCCCGCCGCCGATCCGGTCGATGCCTATATGCCGGGTCCGGCGGCAGCCGCCCCGGCGGTCGCCGATGCGGCGCCTGCGCCTGTCGCACCCGTGGCCGCTCCGGACGCTGCTCCCGTAGTGCAGCAGGTGGCCGTCACCGGCCCGCAGGTCGTGTTCGGCCCGAGTGCTGAAGTCGTCCAGGCATTCTCGGTCTCTGCCAAGCCGGCTCCCGCGCCGGTTCGCGTCGCATCGGTGAAGCCCGCGGCCAAGCCGGTGACCAAGGCAGCTACGCCATCGGCCAAGCTCGTCAGCGGCAATTATTATGTCCAGCTCGGTGCGTTCGACAGCGCCGCGGTGGCCAAGGATTCATGGGCGCGCGTCGCGCGTCGTCTGCCCAAGCTCTCAGGCTACGCACCGCAGGGCGCCAAATTCTCGACCAAGGCCGGCAATTTCTATCGCCTGTCGGTCGGCGGTTTCGCCCGCAGCGACGCCAATTCGCTCTGCCGCCAGGTGCGCGCAGGCGGCGGTGTGTGCTTCGTCCGCGCCCAGGCCGGCGATGCCGTCGCCAGCTGGGCCAGCAAGCGCGAAATGCAGATGGCTTCACGCTAAAGCATCACTCCCATCGATGCTAATACCGAAGGGCCGGGGAGCGATACCCGGCCCTTCTTTTTTGCGACGATGCGATTGCGACGCGCTCCGCGACTAGGGCCGCCAGCGACCGGTCGAAGTTGACACGGTTGACACCTGCTATGTCGAAAATCCTAGGCTCCCATTTCGAAGCGTCTTGGGCAAGCAGTGATGAGAAAGAGCCGGCGGAGGCTGGCGGGCCAAATCCTACATTGCCAGCGGTTATTGCCGTTGCGTGGTGGTCGGGGAGGTTTCCCGCCGCCGCGTGTCGCCTAGCAGGTAGCTGAGCGCTCACAGCTGTCGGGGTATGAGCGCTCAGCCAGGAAGTCCCGGAGCTAAATGGTCGGGGCTTTCACCATCCATTATGGACCTATTTCAGAAACAATCCAGCAATAATGCTCACGCCTGCAGCCGCATTTCCGATTCCAGACGCTGCTCATATCGGCGCGCCATTTCGGTGTGCAGCTTGTAGGAAATGGGGTTGCTCGCCTGTTCGGCCCTGGCGCGCTCCTGCCGCGCGCGACGCTCGAAATAGGTCCTGTCGTCTTCGGTTGGCACGATAGCCTCCAAACGGCCCCCGGCTCGGAGCACTTCATAACCATGAATATGTTTCTTCAGAATTGCTTCGCCACAACCTGGATTAGGTCCCGGCAATCTTTCAGCTGCCCGAATCCCATCTGGAAGCGGACGGACGGCTTGCGACCGGAGCTGTCGTGCAGCGGCGCGGGCCGAACCGCTAATCGACTATTTTCGGGCGTATGCGCGCGGAATCGATCGAGCGGCCGCTAACGACCCAATTGCAGACAACAGCTGGAGTCAGTTACGTTCCACAAATGAGAGATCGCGTCTTCACGAGCCTACCCATTGTTCTCGCGTTCCTAGTTGCTGTGCCAGCTTCAGCCGCAGCTGATGCGGGAGACTGTCGCAACGGCAGCTTTTCAAGTCAAAAAACAGACTTCGGTTTGGCCGTGATCAAGGGCGCAAGTCGCGCTTATCTTTACGACTTGGACAGTTGTTCCAACACCTCCCACTGCAAAAAAGAGGGGGCAAGTCACATTTTATCGGGAGACCGGGTCGTCACTGGCCGCACAAGGGGTAACTACGTTTGCGTCTATTTTTTCCGATACGGTGGATCGGCGGGGTGGGTGGACAAGTCCAGGCTTCGCTCGCTCACGATCGCTAGCAGGCCAGCGCGTTCTTCCTGGTTTGGGCGGTGGTCGGATGAAGGAAATCCGACCGTGCGCCTCTCGGATAAGCGAGGGGCCTTACACGTGGTGGGCGAAGCGTATTGGCCGCAGCCAGAACCCGCGAAAGACTTGCCCCCCCGTCATTCTGGAGAAATTGACGGCAAACTCACGCTGCTCGGTAACCGCGCTCGCCATGATCAGGATTATTGCAAGATTGATCTCGCCCTGATCGGCGACATTCTGATCGCCAGCGACAATGACATGTGCGGTGGCACGAATGTCCGGTTTAACGGGGTCTATCGTCGCGTGCGAGCTTAGGTCCGCTTTCGCACCTTTGGCCGGCGCTCGAGGATCGCATTTGCGATCGATATAATCGCGCCTTCTTCTTGCTTATTCTACCGGCGTGCCGCCCTTGAACAGGCGCAGCACCTTGCCCTGGACCGGCAGGCCATCGAACGGCGTATTGCCGGCGCGCGCGCTCATCCTGCGGGCGTCGATCTGCCAGGGCGTATCGGCGTCGAGGACGATCAGGTCGGCGGGCAGGCCGGGCGCCAGCGCGCCCGTTTCCAGCCCGAGGATCCTGGCGGGATTGGCGGCGAGCAGCGCGAAGAGGCGTTCGATCGGGATCTGGCCGTCGCGGACGAGGCCCAGCGACAGCGCGAGCAAGGTCTCGGCGCCGGCCATGCCGGGCTCGGCATCGGCGAAGGGGAGGCGCTTGGCCTCGGGCCCGCGCGGATCGTGGCCCGACGCAATCACGTCGATCGTGCCGTCTGCCACCGCCTGAAGCGCCGCCTGGCGGTCGCTTTCGTCGCGGAGCGGCGGAGAGAGGCGGGCGAAGGTGCGGAAGTCGTTTGTCGCGATGTCGGACAGGAACAGGTGCGCGGGGGTGATGCCGCAGGTGACCGGGACGCCGCGGCGCTTGGCGGCGCGGACCAGGTCGAACCCCGCGGCGGTGGTCACCTGGCGGATATGGATGCGGGCGCCGGCTTCTTCGGCGAGCATCAGGTCGCGGGCGATGGCAAGCGGCTCGGCGATTGCGGGCGCGGCGGGAAGGCCCAGGCGAGTCGCGGTCTCGCCGCTGGTGGCGACGGTGCCGTCGGAAAGCCCGCCATCCTCGGCGTGCGTGACCACGACAAGGTCCAGGTCGCGCGCGTAGAGCAGCAGCTTGCGCATGATGCCCGCCGAAGCGATCCAGCGGCGGCCAGTGGCGACGGCGCGGGCGCCGGCCGAGGCATTGATCGCGATCTCGCCCAGATCATTGCCCTGCAGCCCGCGCGTAGCGGCTGCGAGCGGATGGACCCAGAGCTCGGGCTTACCCGACAGCGCTGCGCGGCGGACGATGCCGGGATCGTCGAGCACGGGCGACTGATCGGGCATCAGCCCGACGCGCGCGACGCCGCCGAAGCGGCACGCTTTCTTGTCGACCGCGAACACGCCCAGATCGATCAGGGCAGGGGCCAGCATCTTGCCGCCGAGATCCACGACTTCGGCGCCTTCGGGCACGTCGATCGCACCGATAGCCGCGATCGTATCGCCCCGGACGAGCAGGTTGCCCTCGGAAACGCCGCCCTTGGGGCAGACGAGCCGGGCGTTGGTGAAGGCGATGGTCATGCCCAACCCTCCACACCGCGCGCTCTTCGGGTCAGCACATCGAGACAGGCCATGCGCACCGCCACGCCCATCTCGACCTGTTCGGTGATCGCCGAGCGCTCGGGATCGTCGGCGACGATCGAATCGATCTCGACGCCGCGGTTCATCGGGCCGGGATGCATCACCAGCGCATCGGGCTTGGCGCGGGCGAGCCGCTCGGGGGTGAGTCCGTAGCGCATATGGAATTCGCGGGTGGAGGGAATGTAGCCGCCGTCCATCCGCTCGTTCTGGACGCGGAGCATCATGACGACGTCGGCGCCGTCCAATGCGGCGTCGAAATCGGTGAAGGGCTGAACATACATCCGCTCGATCGCAGCGGGCATCAGTGTCGAGGGGGCGACAACGCGAACCTCGGCGGCGAGCGCGGTCAGCGCCAGCATGTTCGAGCGCGCGACGCGGCTGTGGAGCAGATCGCCGCAGATCACCACGCGTTGGCCCGCGACCGAGCCGCGGCGGCGGCGGATGGTAAGCGCATCGAGCAGCGCCTGGGTGGGGTGCTCATGCCAGCCATCGCCGGCGTTGAGCACCGGGCAATCGACCTTCTGGGCGATCAGATCGACGGCACCCGAGCTCCCGTGGCGGATGACGATCACGTCGGCGCGCATCGCGTTGAGCGTGACCGCGGTGTCGATCAGCGTCTCGCCCTTCTTCACGCTCGATTGCGCGGCGTGCATGTTGACCACGTCGGCGCCGAGGCGCTTGCCCGCGATCTCGAACGAGAGGAGCGTGCGGGTCGAATTCTCGAAGAAGGCGTTGATCTGGGTCAGACCCTCGAGGCGCTTGTCGCTCTTGGCGCGGGTGCGGTTGGCCTCGACCCATTGCTCGGACTCGTCGAGCAGGAACATGATCTCATGCGGCTGAAGTCCCGCAATGCCGGTCAGATGCCGGTGCGGGAAAACGGCGCTGCCCTTTATCTGGGCACCGGGGCGATGATCTGAGGTTTGCATTAAAGCTGCGGCCTAGCGGCGGGCGGAACGCTCGGCAATAGCGCAGGCGCTTGCCAACAGTGAACACAGCCTGTCGGCACGGGTCACCAAGGGTTCAAACGGCGGAGGTCATCGACGAGCCAGGAAAGAAACAAAGGAGAAAATCGGTGATGATAGCCCGTAAGAACAAGATATATCTGGCGACGATCGCGACGCTGATCGCAGCAGGCGCCGGTCCGGCAATGGCGCAGGATCGTTGGGACTGGGGTGGCGGCCGTCCTGGTGAGCGCGAATACCAGCTGTTCGGGCCCGGCGTGCGCCTGTTATTTCCCGAGTTGCGCGGTACCAATCGCGGACGCGCTTTCGTACTTCGCAATTTCGATCGCGACCAGAATGGCCGGATCAGCCCTCGCGAGGCGGAGGCTGCGAACCGCGCTTTTGCCGGGATCGCCGGCGCACGGCGCGACCGCTTCGACTGGGACGCGCGCGATCATGGCGCTCGGCCCGGGGCGGCAGCGGGTGGCTGGGACCGCCAGGCGATGCGCGACTATCATTTTCGCCAGACGAAGCTCGGCGCGACGCTGACCTTGCAGGAGGACGTGCTGTTCCGCACCGACAGCGCGGAACTGTTCCCGCGCGCGCTCGACAAGCTGCGGCCGCTGGTCGGATATCTGCGCGACAATGCAGGCGTCCGCGTAGCGATCATCGGCTTCACCGATTCACGCGGGACCGACGCGCACAACCAGGCCCTGTCGGAACAGCGCGCCGAGAGCGTGCGTGCGGCGCTGGAGGATATGGGCGTGACGCGCGCCCGCTTCCGTGTCGAAGGCCATGGCGAGCGCGAACCGGTCGCCAGCAACGGTACCCAGCAGGGAATGCGCCTCAACCGGCGCGTCGAAGTGACGTTGCTCGGCCAGCGCGCCGACCGCTTCTGACGCCTGCGATAAACATTCCGCGCCCGACCAGCCGGTCGGGCGCGGGATCGCTCGTGCATCGCACCTCGGAAGCCCGCCGCCCTGTCCCGAAGCGGTGCATCTGTGCGAAAGCTTTATCTTCAATTTGTCGCAAACGCAGCGTAGGGGGCTCTTAATCAAAGTTAAATATTTCTTAAGGGGGAGTATCATGATTCGTAGCTTTTTGACGGCCATTGCAGCCGTTTTCACGCTGGCGCTGGGCGCCATGCCCGCAGCCGCACAGCCTTACACCCAAGCCAATTTTTCGGGCGGCATCAACGGCGGCAACGCCAATGTGAAGGCGCCTTTCGTCGGCAGCGGATTGTTCCCGGGCATGACCTTTTCCGGCAGCTTCGTGTTCAGCAACGCGCTGATCCCGGCTTCGGGCTCGGGCTTCGTGAACATCTTCCAGTCGAACTTCGCTGATATCGCCAACATCCCCGATGCCGACGCCTTCAGCTTCAATTTCGGCCCGTTCAGCTTCAACGCGGGCGACAATCTCGACTCGCTGGTGAACCTGGGCATCCAGTACAATAACGGCCATTTCAACGGTTTCGTCTTCAACGGCGACTTCCAGTATAATGGCTCCTGGTACCAGCTCGCGCTGCAGGGCGGCAGCCTGAAGGTCCGTCTGCTCGACGGGATCGCCAACGGCTTCGATCCGCACGGCTTCCCGACCGGATCGAACCTGGTCAACGGCTATATCAACATCGGCGACGCGAACGTGACCGGCCAGACGCCGTACACGCCGCGCATCACGCCCACGCCGGGCGTGCCCGAGCCGATGAGCTGGGCGATGCTGATGCTCGGCTTCGGCGCGATCGGCGCGACGATCCGCCGCCGCCGCGCGGCGGTCAGCTTCGCCTGAACTTATAAGTTTCCGCAACTTGGGCGCTCCCGGCTCCGGCTGGGGACGCCCTTTTCTTGTCAGGCGGCGACCAGGGCGTCGATCCCGGCCTGAAGGATGTGCGCGGCGGCCATGTTGTCGATCCGCTCGGAGCGTTTGGCGCGACTGAGATCCTGCTCGATCATTATGCGCTCGACCGCGACGGTCGACCAACGCTCGTCCCAGAGGAGAATGGGAAGGGCCATGTCCTCCAGGTTGCGGGCAAAGGCGCGGGTGGATTGGGTGCGCGGACTATCGGTGCCGTCGAGATTGAGCGGCAGGCCGATGACCAGGCCCTTCACCTGCTGCTCGGCGATGAGCGTGGCGAGCGCGGCCTTGTCCTTGGAAAATTTGGTGCGGCGGACGAGCAGGGCGGGGCTGGCGAAGCTCCAGCCCGCGTCGCACAAGGCCGTGCCGATCGTCTTGGTGCCGACATCGAGCCCGAGCAGGCGGCCGCCCGAAGGAAGTGCGGTACGAAAATCGGAAGGCGCGGTGGTGATCACCCCGCTCCTCTAGCTGCAACAGGCGGCCCGGCGAAAGCCTTCAGCGCAGGAACGCCAGCACCCGGGACTTGGCGAACGCCGCGGTGCGCCGTTCGACGTCGCGTCGGACATTCGCCCAGAACAGGCTGTAGTCGAACACGTGATAATTGTTCCCGGGCAGGACGTACTGGCCGAAATCGGGCGGGGTCGAGCCGATCATCAGGAAGCCGCGGCCGTCGCAGCGGGCGGGCACGCGGCCGATCTCCATCCGCGCCGTCTGGAAGCTCGCGTCCGGGATCAGCGTGCCGAGATTGGCGGAGGCGGGCGCCGAATCGTTGGGCTTGCCGGTGATCGGATTGGTGCAGATCATCGGGGTGTCGGCGCGCGGCTTGCCGGTGAAGCCGGTGGTTGCGTCGAACGTGTCGATGATCAGTGACGGATCGGCGGGCTCCGCAAAGCTCTGCCAAGAAAGGATGCAGCCGGTCTGGTCCGGGCCGGAACAGGCGGGCAGGCCCATCTTGGGCAGGTCGGCGGTGATCGAGACCGGCCAGCCGACGACATAGGCCGCGACGACTCGCTTCGCGAGCGGCGTGCCGGCGACTCGATCGACCAGCAGGCGCGAGAGGTGGAGCGCGCCCTGGCTGTGCCCGGCGAGGATGATTGGGCGGTCGCCGGCTTCCTTCAGGAACTGGTCGAACGCGGCGAGCACGTCGCGATAAGCGAAGTCGAGCGCCTGCTGCGCCTGCTTCCTGTTGGTCAGAAAGGCGCCGAATGTTGCCTGGCGATAGCGCGGTGACCAGATCGCGGCGGCGCCGTTGAACGCGCTCGCCTGGCCGCGGAGGAACAAAGCGGCGCGGTTGTTGGCATCGGCATTGTCGAGCGGGGCGTTCCAGCGATGCGTGTCGAGGAACGAGGTCGGATGGATGAAGAAGAGCGCAGCCCTGGGCTTGGCGGCGGGCGCGAAGCCGGTCGGGGTCCAAAGAGCGGGATTGTCCGCCTTGTCCGGCCGGGCGATCCACATATCGGCATGGGCATAGGCCAGGGCGTCAGGCGGCGGCAGCGATTCGACATTGGCCGACGGCACCATGAACTGGCGCATCAACTGGATGCCATACAACCGGTACGCAAACATGGCGGCAACCGCGAGCATGATCAGAACCGCAAAGACATAGAGGAATTTCCGGGCCAATCCCGATCTCCATTGTGCAATGCAGCATAAAACCGCAATGTTGCAATCGCGTTCCCGTGGGGCACGATTGTCGATGACGCAACCGTCTATGTCGGCGATGTACGGATTAGCGTTGCGCGCTGCGGCGGCGGGGTGCTAGCCGCGCCTCATGTCCGTAGATACCGCAACCGTGAAGAAGGTGGCGAGCCTGGCGCGCATCGCGATCAGCGATAGTGATGCCGAGCGCCTCGTCCCTGAGCTCAACAACATCCTCGGCTGGATCGAGCAGCTCGGCGAGGTCGACACTTCGTCGGTCGAGCCGATGACCGCCGTCATCCCGAACACGCTCCGGCTGCGGGAAGACGTGGTGACCGAGGGCGGCCAGCGCGACGCGATCCTGGCGAACGCACCGCAGGGCGACCATGGCTTCTTCACCGTGCCGAAGGTGGTCGAATGACCGACGTCACCGATCTGGGCATCGCGGCGCTGCGCGACGGCATTCGCGCGGGCAGTTTTTCCGCGCGCGAAGTGGCGGACGCATTCATCGTCAAGGTGAGCCGCGCCAAGGCGCTCAACGCGTTCATCGTCGAGACGCCCGACCATGCCATCGCGGCCGCCAAGGAGGCCGATGCCGCCCGCGCGGCGGGCGAGACGCTCAAGCCGCTCGCCGGCGTGCCGATCGGGATGAAGGACCTGTTCGCCACCAAGGGCGTACAGACCACTGCCGCCAGCCACATCCTGGAGGGCTTCAAGCCGGTCTATGAATCGACCGTCTCGCAGAAATTGTGGGACGCGGGCGCGGGCATGCTCGGCAAGCTCAACATGGACCAGTTCGCGATGGGCTCGTCCAACGAGACCAGCTATTTCGGTAATGTGATCTCGCCGTGGCGGCGCGGGCCGGGCGACAATGCCCCGCTGGCGCCGGGCGGCTCGTCCGGCGGCAGCTCGGCGGCGATTGCGGCGCGGATCGTGCCGGGCGCGACGGGCACCGACACCGGTGGTTCGATCCGCCAGCCCGCCGCCTTTACCGGCATTTCGGGCATCAAGCCGACCTATGGCCGCTGCTCGCGCTGGGGCGTGGTGGCCTTTGCCTCGTCGCTCGACCAGGCCGGGCCGATGGCGCGCGACGTGCGCGATTGCGCGATCCTGCTCGAGAACATGGCGGGCTTCGATCCGAAGGATTCGACCTCGCTCGACATGGCGGTACCCAAATGGGAGCACAGCCTGTCGGGTGACCTGCGCGGCAAGAAGATCGGCATTCCCGCCGAATATCTGATGGAAGGCACGCCGCCCGAGATCGCGGCCTTGTGGCAGCAGGGTATCGACTGGGTGAAGGACGCCGGCGCCGAGATCGTCGAGGTATCGCTGCCGCACACCAAATACGCGCTGCCCGCCTATTACATCATCGCGCCGGCCGAGGCTTCATCGAACCTCGCGCGCTATGACGGCGTGCGCTACGGGCTGCGCGAGCTGGCCGAGGGCCAGAACCTGCAGGACATGTATGCCGCGACCCGCGCCGCGGGTTTCGGCGACGAAGTGAAGCGGCGCATCCTGATCGGCACCTATGTGCTTTCGGCGGGCTTTTACGACGCCTATTACACCCAGGCGCAGAAGGTGCGGACGCTGATCGCGCGGGATTTCGAGCGCGTGTGGGACTATTGCGACCTGCTGCTGACGCCGACCGCGCCGAGCGCGGCGTTCGCGCTCGGCGAGAAGAGCGACGATCCGCTCGCAATGTATCTGAACGACGTCTTCACGGTGCCGAGCTCGCTCGCAGGGCTTCCGGCGATGTCGGTGCCGGGCGGGCTCGACAAGAGCGGGCTGCCGCTGGGCCTCCAGATCATCGGCAAGCCGTTCGACGAGCAGGGCGTGCTCAACGCCGGCCTGGCGATCGAGGAGCGTGCCAGCTTCAAGGCGCGTCCTGACGCCTGGTGGTGAGCCGGCGCTAGCGGATTTCGGGGAGCGCCGCGCGGGAGGCGGGGCGCTCCGGCGAGCCTATTTCCTGTTCCAGGTGAACATCGCCGAGGCGGCGTAATTCCAGACGACGCCTACGACCGCGCCCGCGATTCCGGCTAGCCACCAGCGATAGTGCATGTTGTAGATGAACTCGCCGACGCCGATGTTGCCGATCGCGCCGATCAGACAGACCGCGTAGAAAGTGAACAGGCCGCGCACGAACCGGGCGCCGCGCAGGCGCATGTCGCGATAGGTGAAGCTGTTGTTGAGGATATAATTGAACGTCATCGCGGTGAACACCGCGATCGACTGGCCGATGCGGAAATCGATATCGAGCACGCGCACGATTGCGCCTAGCGTGGCGAGATGGACGAGCAGGCCGAGCCCGCCGACCGCCGCGAACATCAGCAGACGCACCGGCACGATGTGTCCGAACATCTTCTCGAGCAGCAGCGCACCGAATTCCTGCGCCACCTTGCTGTCGAGCTTGCTCTCGCCCGCGATGCGCGAGCGGAAGGTGTAGGGTATCTCAGCGATCCTGAGCTTGCGCGGGACCGAGGCGACCATGTCGAGCAGGATCTTGAAGCCGACCATCGAGAGGTTCGGCAGCGCCTCGACGAACACTTCGCGCTTCACCGCGAAGAAGCCGCTCATCGGATCCTTCACGTCGTTCTTGAGAAGCAGGTTGGAGAGGCGCGTGGCGAGCCGACTGATCTTGACGCGCGACTCGTCCCATTCGCCGGTCGAGCCGCCTTCGGTATAGCGCGTGCCGATCGCGAGGTCGTTTCCTTCGTCGGCGATCGCGGCGTAAAGCTTCACCAGCACGGTTTCGTCATGCTGCATGTCGCCATCGATCACCGCCACGACGGGCGCGGCGCTGCTCAGCATGCCTTCGACCACCGCCGATGAAAGGCCGCGGCGGCCGACGCGCTGGATCACGCGGATGCGCCGGTCGACCCGGGCGAGCTCGCGTACCCGATCGGATGTGCCGTCGGCCGAATCGTCGTCGACATACACGGCTTCCCAATTGAGACCCGACAGCGCCTTGTCGAGCTTGGCAGCCAAAGGCGCGACGTTTTCGGCCTCGTTGAAAGTCGGGATGATAACCGTGAGCTGTAGCGAGGGCGTCGCGGTGGCTGCGATCAGATTACGGACGCCACCGCTCAAGAGCCCAATTTCGCCGTCCATCAAATACTCCTCAGATGCGCACGCCGTGCGCACTGTCCGCAACAAGCGGTAACGCCTCCTTCTTCCGGCGCCGCGGATAGCGGTCCCCATGCCGGTCGAACGAAGCGATCCTGCTAGTCGTACCCAATCAAAGCTGCAAGTTCAGGTGTCGCAACCTAGCATGGGACGGAGCCGAACCGTCGTAACCGCAATCTGCGGCGACCAGAATCGAGCCTCAGTCGGCCGCGACGTCCATCGCGAGGATCGGGATGCCCAGATAGGCAAGGCGCCGCACTTCGCGGCGGCCGCGCACGACGGTGTCGAGAATCAGCCCGGTGAAGAAGCAGAGCATCGCGCCGATGCCGAGGCCGGTGATCAGCACCGCGGTGGGCAGGCGCGGGACCAGCCCGGTATGCGCGTAGGTGATCGCCAGCGGGATCGCGAGGATGATCGCGACCAGCAGCGCGAACACGCCGATGCTGCCGAAGAACAGGATCGGCCGCTCGAGCCGGAACAGGTTGACGATCGTCCTGAGGATCCGCCAGCCGTCGCTATAGGTGGAGAGCTTCGAGGTCGAACCCTCCGGGCGCGCGGCATAGGCGGTGACCACCTCCGCCACCGGCATGCGCAGCTCGAGCGCGTGGATGCTGATCTCGGTCTCGATCTCGAAGCCCGAGGAGAGCACCGGGAAGCTCTTGACGAAGCGGCGCGAGAAGACGCGATAGCCCGACAATATGTCGCTGAAGCTGCGCCCGAACAGCCGCGCCAGCATGCCGGTGAGCATGCGGTTGCCGAAGCGATGGCCGCGGCGATAGGCGAGCTCGACCTCGGACTTGCGTGCGCCGACGACCATGTCGAGCTGCTCGTCGAGCAGGCGCTGGATCAGCGCGGGGGCGACGGTGGCGTCATAGGTCAGGTCGCCGTCGGACAGGACATAGATATCGGCATCGACATCGGCGAACATGCGGCGGACGACATTGCCCTTGCCCTGCATCCGCTCGGAACGGACCACGGCGCCGGCCTCGCGGGCGACCGTGATCGTCGCGTCGCGGCTATTGTTGTCATAGACGTAGATGGTGGCGTTCGGCAGGCTTTCGCGGAACGCAGCGACGGTGCGCGCGATCGCGACTTCCTCGTTATAGCAGGGCAGCAATACCGCGATGCGCAAGGATGCGAGCTTGTCCAGGAACGACAATGCTTCGGCTGACATTCACGGCCCCCAGCCTTCGGCAACGCGCCGAGGTGGCAATCGACCTAATCGACGCCATGATGTTGCGCAACGACGAACGGTTGCGGGCGTCCGGGCCGATTTGCCCGCTGGACCTTGCCCGAGCGACGCGCGATAGGCGAATGCGATCCAGTTCCAATATCTTTGTGAAGAGCAATGGCGACAACTTCTAGCTCCAGCTACCGCATCCAGGGCGACACCGGCGAATGGGAGGTCGTGATCGGCCTCGAGGTGCATGCCCAGGTCACCTCCAACGCCAAGCTGTTCTCCGGCGCCTCGACCGAGTTCGGCGCCGAGCCCAACAGCCAGGTCTCGCTGATCGACGCGGCGATGCCCGGCATGCTGCCCACGCCCAACCGGGAATGCATCCGCCAGGCGGTACGCACCGGCATGGCGATCGGCGCGGTGATCAACAAATGGTCGCGGTTCGACCGCAAGAATTATTTCTACGCCGATCTGCCGCAGGGCTATCAGATCAGCCAGCTCTACCACCCGCTGGTGGGCGAAGGACGGATCGAGATCAGCCTGGACGAGAAGGATCCCGACGCCGATGTGAAGACGATCGGCATCGAGCGCATCCATGTCGAGCAGGACGCCGGCAAGCTGATGCACGACCAGCATCCGACGCGTTCGTACGTCGATCTCAATCGCGCGGGCGTGGCGCTGATGGAGATCGTCAGCCGCCCGGATATGCGTTCTCCCGCCGAAGCAGGGGCTTACGTCAAGAAGCTGCGTTCGATTCTGCGCTATGTCGGGTCGTGCGACGGCAATATGGAAGAGGGCTCGATGCGCGCCGACGTGAATGTCAGCGTGCGCAAGCCGGGCGACGAGTTCGGCACGCGGACCGAGACCAAGAACGTCAATTCGGTGCGTTTCGTGATGCAGACCGTCGAGATCGAGGCGCGGCGCCAGGTCGAGGTGCTCGAGAGTGGCGGCAAGATCGTTCAGGAGACCCGGCTCTACGATCCCGACAGGAACGAGACGCGGTCGATGCGCTCCAAGGAGGATGCGCACGACTATCGTTATTTCCCCGATCCCGACCTGTTGCCGCTCGAGCTGGACGACGCTTTCCTGGATGCATGCGAAGCGAGCCTGCCCGAACTGCCCGATGCCAAGCGCCGCCGCTACGAGACCGATCTAGGATTGAGCGCCTACAATGCCGCGGTGTTGACCGCGGATGTGGAGACGGCGCGGTGGTTCGAGGCGCTGCTGGCGGAAAGCGCCCGGGTTCAGGCCAGGGGTGAGAATGAAGTCGCCCGAGCCGCCGCCAACTGGCTGATCTCCGACCTTTATGGCGCGCTCAACCGCCTGGGCAAGGACGTGAACGAGAGCCCGGTGAGTCCGATCCAGGGCGCCGAACTGCTCGCGCTCGCCGCGGATGGCACGCTTTCGGGCCCGCTCGCCAAGCAGGTGTTCGAGATCATGCTAGAGACCGGCGACAGTGCGCCCAAGATCGTCGAGGACCGCGGGCTCAAGCAGACCAGCGACACCGGCGAGATCGAGGCGGTGATCGCTGAGGTCCTGGCGAAGAACCCGAACCAGCTCGAGCAGTATCGCGGCGGCAAGGAGGCATTGTTCGGGTTCTTCGTCGGCCAGACGATGAAGGCGATGGCGGGCAAGGCCAATCCGGCGGTGGTCAACGAGCTGCTGAAGAAGGCGCTGGGCTAGGATTGCCATCATTCCGGCGAAGGCCGGGATTCGGGTTCACCGGCGGTACCGTTCTTGGCTCTGGATCCCGGCTTTCGCCGGGATGACGACTTGGGAGTGTGAAGATGCGCTGGTTAGCTATGTTCCTGCTCAGCCTGCTGGCGATCCCTGCTGCAGCGCAGACTACCACGCCACCGGCTACCGTCCGCGTCGCGCTGGAGACCAATGCGGGCCGGATCGTGATCGAGGTGGAGACGGCCAAGGCGCCGATCACCGCGCGCAATTTCCTGCGCTATGTCGACGCGAAGCGACTCGACGGCATGCAATTCTATCGCACCGTGAAGGTCGCCGATCATTTCGGCTTCGTGCAGTTCGGCGTGCAGAACGCACCGGCACGAATCTATCCGCCGATCAAGCATGAGCCGACGACCCAGACCGGCCTGAAGCATCTCGACGGCACGATCTCGACCGCGCGCTTCGCCCCGGGCAGCGCGCGGGGTGAGTTCACCGTCAGCGTCGGTGACCAGCCGTCGTTCGATGCCGATCCCACCAAGCCGGGCGACAATCTCGGCTATGCCGCGTTCGGCCGTGTCGTCGAGGGGATGGACGTGATCCTCAAGATCTTCGACGCGCCGGTCTCGCCCGACAAGACGGTGCAGGGCGCCTTCAAGGGCGAGATCCCGGTGGCGCCGGTGAAGATACTGACCGCACGACGCGTTATTTCCTAGGGCCCCGGTTCGGCATGGACCGACAGGTTCCAGGTAAATCAACCGCATTGGATATATCCCTACTAATTCCTTGCGGCCCCGTAGTGGTTGGCTAGTTTCGCGCGGGGACAGTCGGATCGGGCCGAGCAGGGGCTTGGCGACGAGATCGATTGCTGGGGACACTATGAACTTACGCAAGCTCATCGCAGTGGGGCTCGCCCTTCTTTGCGCCGCTCCAGCCTTTGCGCAGGATTTCGGAAATCAAGGTGTTGTCACGCTGACCAAGGCGGGTGTCGGTCCAAGCGTCTTGCTCGCGAAGATCGCAAGTCTGCCATGCTCTTACGATGTGTCCACAACCAGCATCCTTGCCTTGAAGGACGCCGGTGTCGCCGATGCGGTAATCGCCGCCATGGTTGAGCGTTGCGTAGGCGCTTCGAAAGCGCAGGGCGCGACCGGCATCGGTTCAGATCCGGCTTCGAAGCGGAGCGCGGGCTTGTATATCGATCTGGGCTCCGGTCCGGCGCACCAGTTGGTAAAAATTCGTCCGACTACCGCTAGTGGCGGACGAACAACCGGTAATGGCAGCCTGCTCTTTCCTTTCCGGTTGAAGCTGGGAATTCCACGTGTCTCCGCGCAAACGGCAGCGACCGCATCGCGTCCAAGATTCTATTTCTATTTCGAAACGGACGATCCCAGAGTTGGCGATTTCGGCACCTCGGCCACGGTCTCGGCGCAATCTCCAACCGAATTCAGTCTTATGCGATTTAAGGAGAAGAATGGGCAGCGCGAAATGGTTGTCGCGAAACAGAAACTGTTCAGCGGCAGCATTGGAATCGACCCCAAGGATGCTATTCAATTCTCTGTCGAAGAAATTGGCGACGGTGTCTTTGCGGTCTCGCCGATCGAAGCGCTCAAGCCTGGCGAGTATGGATTTGTTCTTCGTTCGGGAAGTGACGCCTACCGGATTTATGATTTTCGGGTGCCGAGCTGAGCACTAGGTGGTTGCATGAGTTCGGGGCCCGACGGGTGGGCACGCTCAGCGGTCGCGCAACTCCATATAGAGATAGGCGGGGTCGAACTCTGCCACGGCCTTCAGCGCCTTGAAATCGGTGATCGAGACGCGGCCGCCGCGGAACTCGATCATGCCGCGCTCGCGCAGTTCGCGCAGCACCCGGTTCACATGGACCGAGGTGAGACCCAGGCATTCGGCCAGTTCGGTCTGGGTGAGCGGAAAGGCATAGCCGGTCTCGTCGGCCATGCCGACGATCTGGAGCCGCACCTGGAGCTCGCAGAACAGGTGCGCGGTGCGTTCGAGCGCCCGGCGGCGGCCGAGCGACACTTCCCATTCGCGATGGATGCACGCGTCGAGATTGGTCGAGAACCAGAAGACCCGGGTGAGGTGCGGATATTTCTCGGTGATCTTGAGAATACGCTCGTGCGGCGCCTTGGCGATCTTGCAGGGCGTGAGCGTCATTATCGAATGGTCGAGGTGCTTGAGCGTGAAGCCGTGCAGATCGGCGAAATCGCCGGGGACATGGATATGGGTGATCTGGCGCTGACCGTCGCTCAGATCCTTGTAGCGGCAGATGAACCCCTCGAGCACCAGCGTCGAATAATGTAGTTCCTCGCCGCGATGGACGATGGTCTGATCCGCAGGGTAATCGACAATCTCGCTGATGCAGCTGCGAATTGCCTCTTCCTCTTCCGCGTTGATCTCGTCGCGCAGACGAAGCTTCGATAAATGTTTCCCGATCATCGGCCCTCAATGCGGCGAACAATACAAACGCCCGCTTCCCGCTGTTAGCACAGCCGGTCCGCAACGGTCGATGTTCCGTTTATTTGCTGCGTCCCGGCCCGATTCTTGTCTTGGCCTGTTCAGGCCATTGGTTGTCCAGGCGCGATGCCGGGATCGCCTGGCTGGGGAGCGGGCACGTCGATATCCGGCATAGGCGGATGGACCTCCGGCGGCGGCGCCACGGGCTGACCGGGCGAGGGCGCGGGCGTCGTCTCTGGGGGCGGGACGGTCGGCTGGATCGGGGGTTCGACGGGCATGAATGTCTCCTTGTCCGTGCGTTAACGCTGGATCGGCTGTCCAAGTTGCTTGTGGTCTTGCCCCCGGGACCCTTGCTGCTATAGAGCCCGCCGACCGGCGGTGTCCCCTGCGGGCGTGGCGAAATTGGTAGACGCACCAGATTTAGGTTCTGGCATCGCAAGATGTGGGGGTTCGAGTCCCTTCGCCCGCACCAGTCTCGTTATGGCTGAGGTGCGGAACACCGCGGTTTCCGATTCTTGTAGAAGGCCTTTGGAATGCAGACTGTCGAGACGTTGAACGAGGGCCTGAAGCGCGCCTACACGCTGAAGATCACCGCAAAGGATATCGATTCGCGAGTCGATGCCGAAGTGAAGCGCGTCGCGCCGCAGGTGAAGATGCCCGGCTTCCGTCCCGGCAAGGTGCCCACCAACCTCGTGCGCAAGATGCACGGCGAGGCGCTGGCGCAGGATGCGCTCAACACCACGATCCAGGAAGGCATCCAGCAGCTCATGACCGAGCACAAGCTGCGTCCGGCGATGCAGCCTTCGGTGAGTCTGGAAGGCGAATATGAAGTCGGCAAGGACGCCGAGATCAAGATCGAGCTGGAAGTGCTCCCCGACGTGCCGACCCCGTCGATCGAGGGGCTGAAGCTGGAGCGCCTGACCGTTCCCGCCGATGACGCAGCTGTCAACGAGCAGCTCCAGCAGCTCGCCAGCCAGCAGAAGAGCTGGGAAGACGCCCCAGCCAAGCACAAGGCCGCCACCGGTGACCAGGTGACGATGGACTTTGTCGGCAAGACTGCCGACGGCGTCGCATTCGAGGGCGGCACCGGCACCGACATGGTGGTCGAGATCGGCACCGGCCGTCTGATCCCGGGTTTCGAGGACCAGCTCGTCGGCGTGAAGGCGGGCGACGAGAAGACGATCAACGTCACCTTCCCGCACGATTACGGCGCCAAGGATCTGGCCGGCCAGCCTGCGACCTTCGACCTCAAGATCACCGCGGTGAAGACTGCCGGCGAGACCAAGATCGACGACGATTTCGCCAAGGCACTGGGCCTGCAGAGCCTCGAGCAGCTCAATGGCTTGCTCAAGGGCCAGATCGAGCAGCAGCTCAACGGCCTGACCCGCACCTATATGAAGCGCAAGCTGCTCGACCAGCTCGCCGCGGGCCATGACTTCCCGGTGCCGCCGTCGATGGTCGATGCCGAATTCCAGCAGATCTGGCACCAGCTCGTCCACGAGACCGAGCATGAGGCCGATCCTGCCGCGGCGCTGGCCGAGCTCGAGAGCGAGCGCGAGGACTATCTGAAGATCGCCGAGCGCCGCGTGCGCCTGGGCCTGCTGCTCTCCGAGATCGGCACCGCCAGCGGCATCGAAGTGACGCAGCAGGAAATGAACCGGCTCGTGGCGCAAGCCTCGCAGCAATACGGCCCCGAGGATCGCCAGCGTTTCGTCCAGTATCTGCAGTCCGAGCCGATGGCCGCCGCGCAGCTCCGCGCGCCGCTGTTCGAGGACAAGGTCGTCGACTTCCTGTTCGACAAGGCAGAGATCAGCGAGCGCGAAGTGACCCGCGAGGAGCTGGAAGCCGCGATCGAGAGCGACGAGGGCTTCTCGACCGGCACGCACAGCCACGATCACGACAACCACAAGCCCAAGGCGAAGAAGGCGGCCAAGAAGGGCGCCGAAGAAGCCAAGGGCGAGGAGCCGGCCAAGAAGGCCGCGACCAAGAAAGCACCGTCTAAGGCCGACAAGCCGGCCGAAGAGCTGGCCGAGGAGCCGGTGAAGAAGGCCGCGACCAAGAAGGCGCCGGCGAAGGCAGAGACCGCAGACGAAGGCGAGGCCAAGCCCGCCAAGAAGGCACCGGCCAAGAAGAAGACCGAGGCCTGAACCTGACTTTACCCTCCGCCGCGGAATCGCGGCGGAGGGTTCAAGTTCAGGCGAATACCTCTTCCAGCGCAGGGCCGGACATTTGGTTCTGCGCAGCCGCGATGCGACGGATCATCGTGATGACGACTGCGACCAGCGCAATGTCGACCACGCCTTGCACCAGCAACGCCATCCTCGCGCCTTCGGGACCGCTCGACGCCGCGGCGGCAAGCGAGCCTACGATCCGGCTGAGCAGCCAAAGGCCCCACCAGGTTGCGACCAGGCCGTTGCCTTGATCATAGGCTTCATTGCAGTGGCTCGCATTCCATAGCTCCCGCATGCCTTGAAACGGCTTGAATAGGCACGCGATCGGCACTGCAAACCACCAGATCCGCCACCCAGGAGTGAACTCAAGATCGGTGAAACCGGCGTCCAGCAGATTCTTGCCGGCCAAGTAGATCCAGCGCGCGAAGACGATCATCGTCATGAACTTGAAAACCACGGTGCTGGCGTCGATCTCACCCGAATAAGGCCCGACCACTGCTGCAGTCGCTTCGGGAAACAGCACCACGGACAACAGCATCAATGGCGCTGGAAGCGCGTCGATCACCACCATCACCGACACGATAAGTGTCAGCAGTCCCAAATTACGCATTGTATTCATTTCCCCAAATGACTTTCGCATGATCGCCGGAACGATCGCGTTTCGTCAAAGGGCAAATTACCGCTCGCGGATGCGCGTGCCTCGCGCCCTTCAGGCGACCAGTTTCAGGTCGAATAGGCTCCTCGCGGTGGCGAGGATCGCTTCGTCGTTCGAGCGCGGCGTCCAGCCGAGAACGGTGCGTGCCTTTTCGTTGCTCGCGCTTGCCTTGATGCCAAGCCGGGGCACCGCCTCGCGCGCCAGCGGATTGAAGAGGGCGAGCGCCCGGATCAGCAGATCGGGAAGCTGGCGCTTGGGCACCTTCGCCGCGGCAGCCCCCAGATTGTCGCGGAGTATCATCGCCATTTCGTGGAACGACAGGGAGTCTCCTGCCACCGCGAGGAAACGTTCGCCTTTGGCCCTCGGATCGGTCATCGCGCGAAGCTGGAGATCGGCGACGTCACGGACATCGACCGCGCCGAGATAGAGGCGCGGAGTACCGGGCATCTTGCCTTCGAGCATCGACTTGATCAGCCAGATCGACGTCGAGAGGTCTTCGTTGAGCGCGGGCCCGAAGATGCCGACTGGATTGACCACCACGAGCTCGAGATCGCCGCCTTCGCGCGCGATGAAATCCCAGGCGGCGCGCTCGGCGAGCGTCTTGGATTTCATATAGGGCTGGACGGCGGGACCCTCGGGATCGGTCCAGTCCAGCTCGGTATAGGGTGTAGCCCGCTGGCCATGGCCATAGCCGACCGCAGCGAACGATGACGTGACCACGACGCGCTTCGCCCGGGCGTCGCGCGCGGCGCGCAGCACGCGCAGCGTTCCCTCGCGCGCCGGGCGAATCAGTTCGTCCTCGTCCTTGGGCTGGGCGGGCGGGAAGGGGGAGGCGACGTGCTGGACGTAATCGCAGCCCTGCGCGGCTTGCGCCCAGCCATCGTCCTTCTCCAGATCGGCGGCGAAGAAACTGAGGCGGTCCCCCGGATCGGCGCCGGCGCGGCGCAGCGTCTCGCGCACCTCCGCTTCGCGGCTGAGGTTGCGGACGGTGGTGCGGACCTGATGGCCCTGCGCCAGGAGCTGGAGGATCACATGGCCGCCGACAAAGCCCGAGCCGCCCGTGACCAGAATGGTATGTGTCGCCATCGTAACGTTGTGGGCGCTTTGCCGCCGCGCTTCAATGCCAGGGTTCGGGTCCGAACCCTAAGCGTTCACTGTGTTGCCCCCTTGCGCCAGTCAATCCGAGCGCCGATGTTGAGCGCTGGGCAAACACAACAATCAGAGAATCCCGAACATGCATCCGCTTTCCGATCAGATGACCATCGACCCCGTCACCGGTGGCCTGGTCCCCATCGTTATCGAACAATCGAGCCGCGGCGAGCGCAGCTTCGACATTTTCTCGCGCCTGCTGCGTGAGCGCATCATCTTCGTGACTGGCGGTGTCGAGGACCATATGGCCTCGCTGATCACCGCCCAGCTGCTCTTCCTCGAGTCCGAGAACCCGAAGAAGGACATCTGGATGTACATCAATTCGCCGGGTGGCGTGGTGACCGCCGGCATGGCGATCCACGACACCATGCAGTATATTCGTCCGCGCGTCGGCACGGTCTGCGTCGGCCAGGCGGCTTCGATGGGCAGCTTCCTGCTGGCATCGGGCGAGCCGGGCCTGCGCGTGGCGCTCACCAATGCCCGGATCATGATCCACCAGCCTTCGGGCGGTGCGCAGGGCATGGCTTCGGACATCGAGATCCAGGCCAAGGAAATCCTGCGCATCCGCGCGCGGATGAACGATCTCTATGCGCAATATACCGGCCAGCCGCTGGAGCGGATCGAGCGGGCGATGGATCGCGACACGTTCCTCGAGGCCAACGAGGCCAAGGAATTCGGCTTGGTCGACGAAGTGTATGACAAGCGGCCGATGCCGAGCGAAGACGGCGCTACCGCGTAAGCAATGATTGGGCCTGTCCGGCGAACGACCGCCGGACAGGCCCTGACGTATATCCCCGAGGCATCGCCGGGGTTTCGATAGATGTGCGATTGCCCGCGCAGGCGGTATGATCGGCTTGTTTTGCCCGTGCGCCGATCTCGGTATTTGTCAGTCGGCATGTCTGGCTGCTCGCTGCCCAGATGGTCTATATGACGTGTGAAGGCGGCGAAGATCGGGAGCCCGGCAGGGCAGCAAATGCCGCATGTGCCCTGAGCCTGGCTCCGGAAACTACCTTTGCGCATCTCAACGGCTTGTTTCCATTCGCCGAGATAGACATATTGCGCTTCGGTGGGACACGGCTCCGCTTTTTGGCGATTGGACGCCGAGTAATTCGTAACGGCCCCGCAGCGATGGCGGTTTTCCCTCGCAGCCGGGACAAGAGGTAGTGACTAATGACCAAACTCAGCGGCGGCGACTCGAAGAGCACGCTCTATTGCTCCTTCTGCGGGAAGTCGCAGCATGAGGTGCGCAAGCTCATTGCCGGGCCGACCGTGTTCATCTGCGATGAATGCGTCGAGCTGTGCAACGACATCATCCGCGAAGAGACCAAGTCGTCGCTGGTCAGCAAGAAGGACGGCGGTGTCCCCACACCGCAGGAGATCTGCAACGTCCTTGATGACTATGTGATTGGGCAGAAGCAGGCCAAGCGCGTCCTCTCGGTCGCGGTGCACAACCATTACAAGCGGCTCAACCACGGCGCCAAGGGCGCGGACGTCGAGCTCGCCAAGTCGAACATCTTGCTCGTCGGCCCCACCGGCTGCGGCAAGACGCTGCTGGCCCAGACGCTGGCGCGCATCCTCGACGTGCCCTTCACGATGGCCGATGCGACGACGCTCACCGAAGCGGGCTATGTCGGCGAGGATGTCGAGAACATCATTCTGAAGCTGCTCCAGGCCTCGGACTATAATGTCGAGCGGGCGCAGCGCGGCATCGTCTATATCGACGAGATCGACAAGATCAGCCGCAAGGCCGAGAATCCCTCGATCACGCGCGACGTTTCGGGCGAGGGCGTGCAGCAGGCGCTGCTCAAGCTGATGGAAGGCACCACCGCTTCGGTGCCCCCGCAGGGCGGCCGCAAGCATCCGCAGCAGGAATTCCTGCAGGTCGACACGACCAACATCCTGTTCATCTGCGGCGGCGCGTTCAGCGGCCTCGAGAAGATCATCGGCGATCGCCTGCAGGGCAAGTCGATCGGCTTCGGCGCCTATGTGGCGGCTCCGGAGGAGCGCCGCACCGGCGAGCTGCTGCGCCAGACCGAGCCGGAGGATCTGCTCAAGTTCGGCCTGATCCCCGAATTCGTCGGCCGTCTGCCGGTGATCGCGACGCTCGAGGATCTCGACGTCACGGCGCTGATCAAGATCCTCACCGAGCCGAAGAACGCGCTGGTCAAGCAGTATCAGAAGCTGTTCGACATGGAGGCGGTGAAGCTCGGCTTCAACGAGGAGGCGCTCGTCTCGATCTCCAAGAAGGCGATCGAACGCAAGACCGGCGCGCGTGGCCTCCGCTCGATCCTGGAAGGCATATTGCTCGACACGATGTTCGACCTGCCCGGCATGGACGGCGTCGACGAAGTGATGATCGACAAGGACGTGGTCGAGGGCCGCAAGGATCCCGTGCGCGTCTATGCGAAGAAGGAAAAGGCGGGCGGCGGCGCCGCCTGAAGCGCTACGGCGGCCCGGTCGGGATGGGATCCCGCCGGGGGCGTCGCGGCTACCAACTAGCGCGCGAGCTATGCGCGCTAGGCTCCTGTTATAACGGAAACGGTCCGGAGTGTTGCCTCCGGGCATCGATTCGTCCCGTTCGGGCCGAGATGGCCCTGTTTTGGTTGACCAAGGCACCGCAGAGGCGCACGATGGTCGCAGTAATCGGATTAGGGGATGACCTATGTCTGATGATGCGATCCTCGCGGACGAAGATCCCCGCGAATTTCATTCGCCCTTCGACATCGCACTCGATTGGGCCGCGTTAGAAGCTTTCAAATGGCTGGTGCTTGGTCACATCGTGTATGTGGTCGGCCTGGCGGTGGCATTTTTCCTGAAGATCCCGAACGGCGTCATCTGGATGACGCCGCTGTTCGCCGCCCCTCTCGTCTGGAAGGGGCGGGGGCATCGGCTCTGGCCGAAGGTGTTGGCGTTGATCGTGGGCGTCACGGTTGCGCACTATCTGGGCATGCAGGCTGCCGCATCCGCGCAGGAATCTCAGGGTTTACTCACCGAGCCTTCCTTGCTGCCGGGTTTTGTCGGCGGCGCAGTCGGCGCGGTCGTGTCGATGGGGTTGTGCGCGGTGTTCGGGCTGATGCGGCCCGGCGCGGCGACGCTGATCTTCGCACTGTTCGGTGCCGTGCTTCTCTCGCTGGTCGGTGGCCTGGGCGTCTATCTTTACCTCACGACAGGCGCGCGGGGCGATACGTTCATCAGTGCGCTGATGCAGCTGCTCAAGATCTACACGCCCTGGCAGATCGCCTTTGCCTATGTGATGGCGAAGGTGCTCAGGCCCGACGGCTAGGGTTAGATCAGGCCCGGCACGAAGCGCTTCACGCGCGCAGCATAAGCGTCGTACGCGGCGCCGAACTGCGCGCGGAGCAGCTTTTCTTCGCGGGTGACCCGCATCCAGGTGCCGATCCAGTAGAGCGGCACGCCCAGGATCAGCCCGCGCCAATGGCCCAGCGCGAGCGCCATCGTGAGTATCCAGATGAAGAGCGCCGTGTAGATCGGGTTCCGGATTGTCGCAAAGGGTCCCCAAGTGACGAGCTGATGATCTTCGCGGGTGCGCGCGACGATCGCCCAATTGCGGCCCATTGCACGCGCGGAAGCGACAAACAGGCCGATCGTCGCCGCCATCAGCGCCAAAACCGCGATCAATTGTCCGATCGCGAATGGGCCGGGCGCGCCGAGTATCAGGTTGAGCGGGCCGAAACCCACTGCGAGGAAACCGAGCGCCTGAACCGCCACGCCGGCCATCGAGCCTGAATCGCGCTGCGCGCCCACTTCTTTCGTCCCGCCGCGCCGGGACCGCGCCACGAGCAAGGCGGCCGCCCAGACGAACAAGCTGGTGAAAAGCGCGCCGACGGCGAGGACGCTCGTCGGCTGGGGGTCGATCAACGCGATCATCGTCACATCCTCATCGATTGTTTCTGGAACGCCTCGACCACCTCGGAGCGCCGGAGCACGCGCGAGTCCGGATCGACCACGACATGCGCGGCGGCAGGGACGTTGAGCGTCGCCGTGCCCCCGGTCATCGCGACCAACCGCGTCTTGCCGTCGACCTGCACTTCGATCGGCAGCGGGAAGGGCTTGTCGTGCGGGGTCTTCCACTTGAGCGACAGCGTGTCGCCGGTGCGAGTCTCGATAAGCTCGGGAAGCGCGGCTTCCTTCAGATAGATATCGAAGAACCAGTTCATGTCCTTGCCGGTCACCTGGTTGACGATCTGGATATATTCGGGCGTCGAGCTGAAGCGCGGCTTGAAATTGCCCGGCTTGGGATCGGGCCGGCCATAGACCAGCCGGCGGGTGACCTCGAAGAACTTGTCGTCGCCGATCAGGTTCCTGAGCGTGTGGAGCACCCAGGCGCCCTTGACGTAGATGTCCTGGCCGGGGCCGCCATTGGCCTCCTCATACACTTCCTCCTCGGTCATGATCCGGCCCGAGACGATCGGGGCGCTGTTGCGGATCTGGAGGCGGAACTCGTCCATCATCGTGGCGTAGCGGGCCTCGCCCTCGCGCCAGCGGCCGTAGAGCGGCTGCATGTACTGCGCATAGCCTTCGTGGAGCCAGTAATCGTCCCAGTTGGCGGCCGACATCTGGTTGCCGAACCATTCATGGCCCAGCTCGTGCTGGAAGATCTCGTCGAACCCGCTCGGCGTCTTCTTGTAGTTGTTGCCATAGGCGTTGATCGTCTGGTGCTCCATGCCGAGATGCGGCGTCTCGACCACGCCGACCTTCTCGTCGTACCAGGGATAGGGCCCGATCACGCTTTCGTAGAAATCCATGGTCGGCGCGAATTCCTGGAACAGCGCGGTGGCCTTGGCCTCGCGGCCCGGCAGGTACCAGTAATTCATCGGGATCTTGGGGCCGAAGCGGCTGAGATAGATGCCCGAGACTTCCTCATAGGGCGCGACGTCGATCGCCACCGAATAGGGATTCGGGCTGCGCGCGTGCCAGTTCCAGGTGGTGCGGCCGTCGGCCAGCTTTTCGATCCCTTTGAGTGTGCCGTTGGCGGGCGCCTTCAACCCGGCGGGCACGGTGATGTGCAGGTCGACGGTGTCGGGTTCGCCCTTAGGGAAATCGAGACACGGCCAGAACAGGTCGCAGCCATAGCCTTCCGCCGTGGTCGCGACCCAGGGCTTGCGCTCGCCTGGCGTCTTCGCCCAGACAATGCCGTCGTCCCAGGGCGCGCGCACCGCGACGTGCGGCGTACCGCCATAGACGATGCGGACTTCCGCCCGCCCGCCGGCCTTGAGCGGGCGGGGCAGAGTGATCGCCAGGCGGCCTTCGGGATTGGACCATTGGCCTGGCCTGAGCGCCTTGCCGTCCACGCTGAGCGCGGAGACCGGCAGGTTCTTGTCGAGATCGATCAGGAGCTGGGTCTGCGGGTCCGACGTGGTCAGCGTGAGCGTCGCGGTCCCCTCCAGCCGATTGGTGTCGGGAAAGACCTCGATCGCTAGATCGACATGCTCGAGGTGCAGCGCCGCCCGCGCGGGCTCGATCGGGCCACCCGAGGTCTGGGTGATCGCCGTGATCGGTGGCTCGCCGCGCTTGACCTGCGCGAGCGTGGGGGAAGCGGCGAGCGCCAGCACGGATGCGGCAAGGAGCAGGCGAGGGGTGATAGGAGCCTCCTTCAGGCGAGATCGGGGATTGTTACGGACGCGGCCTGTGACCGGTCGGTCACGGTCAAATGCGGGAAATGGATGCGACGATTGATGCGGCTGGCGCAGGCCCCATATATAGTGGAAACAAGGGCCCCGCAGGGCCGACCCGGAGTATTCATGAAGCAGTCTTATCCCGTCCTGCCGCTTCGCGACATTGTCGTCTTTCCGCACATGATCGTGCCGCTGTTCGTCGGCCGCGACAAGTCGGTGGCGGCGCTGGAAGCCGCGATGGCCGACGACAAGGAGATTTTCCTCGTCGCGCAGCTCGATCCCGCCGAGGATGATCCCGGCCGCGAGGATCTGTACGATACCGGCGTTTCCGCCGAAGTGCTCCAGCTGCTGAAGCTGCCCGACGGCACCGTGCGCGTGCTGGTGGCAGGCAAGGAGCGTGGTACGCTCGACACCGTCGAGGAGACCGGCGCCTATCTCACCGCGACCGTAAGCCCGGTCGCGGAAGAGGAGATCGACAGTCCCGAGCTCCAGGCGCTGATGCGCTCGGTGATCGATCAGTTCGAGAATTACGCCAAGCTCAACCGCAAGCTGCCGGCCGAGACCGCGGTGCAGCTCGCCGAGCTGGAGGATGCGTCGCGCCTGGCCGACGCGGTCGCCGCCAACATCGCCGTCAAGGTCGCCGACAAGCAGTCGCTGCTGGTCGAGAAGGATCCCCAGAAGCGCCTCGAGATGGTGTTCGCCTTCATGGAGGGCGAGCTGGGCGTGCTGCAGGTCGAGAAGAAGATCCGCAGCCGCGTGAAGCGCCAGATGGAGAAGACCCAGCGCGAATATTACCTCAACGAGCAGTTGAAGGCGATCCAGCGCGAACTGGGCAATGAGGGCGAGGAAGGCGATGGCGACGAGATCGCCGAGCTGACCCAGAAGATTGCCACGCTCAAGCTTTCCAAGGAAGCGCGCA
Organism: Sphingomonas sp. JC676; assembly: GCF_014489075.1. Taxonomy (GTDB): domain Bacteria; phylum Pseudomonadota; class Alphaproteobacteria; order Sphingomonadales; family Sphingomonadaceae; genus Sphingomonas. The sequence continues at coordinate 389,116 of NZ_JACTGR010000001.1, forward strand.
CCAAGGCGCAGGGCGAGCTCAAGAAGCTCAAGACCATGGCGCCGATGAGCGCCGAGGCGACGGTCGTGCGCAACTATCTCGACGTGCTGCTGGGCCTGCCCTGGGGCAAGAAGTCGAAGCTCAAGAAGGACATCGCCGAGGCGCAGTCGGTCCTCGATCAAGACCATTATGCGCTGGAGAAGGTGAAGGACCGGATCGTCGAATATCTCGCGGTCCAGGCGCGCACCAACAAGCTGAAGGGGCCGATCCTGTGCCTCGTCGGCCCTCCCGGCGTGGGCAAGACCTCGCTCGGCAAGAGCATCGCTAAGGCGACCGGGCGCGAGTTCATCCGCCAGTCGCTGGGCGGCGTGCGCGACGAGGCCGAGATCCGCGGCCATCGCCGCACCTATATCGGGTCGCTGCCGGGCAAGATCGTGTCGAACCTCAAAAAGGCCGGCACGTCGAACCCGCTGTTCCTGCTCGACGAGATCGACAAGCTCGGCCAGGATTTCCGCGGCGATCCCGCATCGGCTTTGCTCGAGGTTCTGGACCCGGAGCAGAACAACAAGTTCAACGATCACTATCTGGAGATCGACATCGATCTCTCGGACGTGATGTTCGTGACTACCGCGAACACGCTGAACCTGCCGCAGCCTTTGCTCGACCGCATGGAGATCATCCGTCTCGAGGGGTACACCGAGGACGAGAAGGTCGAGATCGCCGAGCGCCATCTGGTCGCCAAGCAGGTCGAGGCGCACGGGCTGAAGGAGGGCGAGTTCACCCTCACCACCGAGGGCCTGCGCGCGCTGATCCAGAAATACACGCGCGAAGCGGGCGTCCGCACGCTCGAGCGCGAGATCGCCAGGCTGGCGCGCAAGGCGCTACGGAAAATCCTGGAGGGCAAGGCCGAGAGCGTGACGATCACGCCCGACAATCTCGCCGAGTTCGCGGGCGTGCAGAAGTATCGCCACGGCCTGGGCGAAGAGGAGAACCAGATCGGTGCGGTCACCGGGCTCGCCTGGACCGAGGTCGGCGGCGAATTGCTGACGATCGAGAGCGTGACCGTGCAAGGGAAAGGCGCGATCAAGACGACCGGCAAGCTGGGCGATGTGATGAAGGAATCGGTCGAGGCCGCGTTCAGCTTCGTCAAGGCGCGCGCGCCGACCTATGGCATCAAGCCGAGCCTGTTCCAGCGCAAGGACGTCCATGTCCACCTGCCCGAGGGCGCGGTGCCCAAGGACGGACCGTCGGCAGGCATCGGCCTGGTGACGGCGATCGTCTCGACGATGACCGGGGTCCCAGTACGCCGCGACATCGCGATGACCGGCGAAGTGACGCTGCGTGGCCGCGTGCTGCCGATCGGTGGTCTCAAGGAGAAGCTGCTCGCGGCGCTGCGCGGCGGGATCAAAACCGTGCTCATTCCCGACGAGAACGAGAAGGACCTGGCCGAGATCCCGGCAAACATCCGCGAGGGCCTGGAGATCATCCCGGTCAAGCATGTCGATGAAGTGCTGCGGCTCGCGCTGACCGAGCCGCTTACCGCGATCGACTGGACCGATGCGGACGAGTTGGCGGCGCAGCCGCCGGTCGGAATTGCCCCAATTGGGGACGCTGTGCATCACTGACGGAGTGTAACCGTTTCGTCGCACAGGCCGGAAAACCGGCTGAAAGGTTTTGACAGCGATGGCTGGTGCGTGCTGACTGGCGCACCGGCTTTTTCAAGCCGCGACTCAATTTATTGATTTGCACGACTAAGGGGGAAACCGAAGAAATGAACAAGCAGGAGCTGATCGGACAGGTCGCCGACACTTCGGGCCTGGGCAAGGGCGATGCCAGCAAGGCCGTAGAGGCCGTTTTCGATGCCATTTCGGCGGCGCTCAAGAAGGGCGACGAGGTTCGCCTGGTCGGCTTTGGGACCTTCTCGGTCAGCAAGCGCAAGGCATCGACCGGCCGCAATCCACGCACGGGCGAGGAGATGACGATCAAGGCGTCGAACCAGCCCAAGTTCAAGGCGGGCAAGGGCCTCAAGGATTCGGTCAACTGACCTGATTCGAACGCGGGCCGGGGCTGGACAGCGCACCCCGCAATGCCTAAAGGCCCGCTTCCCGTTTCGGCTGAAAAAGCCAATGGGCGCGTAGCTCAGTGGTAGAGCACACCCTTCACACGGGTGGGGTCGTAGGTTCAATCCCTACCGCGCCCACCATGGAATAGCCCGCCTGTCCCGCGACCGGCGGGCTTTTTCGCGGGCTAAGCTCACGGAGAATGCGTGGCGTTCTTTGATCGCAAATACCATGTGTATGCGGCATTTGGCGGCGGCGACGGCCGCGCGCCATGGGCCGAGCCGCAATGGAGTTCGGTAGCGGCCGCGCTAGATCCCCTTGTTTTGGCCGCGAGTGGCAAGGCGGCGGTCCGTTCGAGTCAGGTCGGCTCGGAACCCATGTCCGCAAATCAGCGCGAATTGAAATTCGGCAGGATCGGATGGAATCCCGCGGGGCATGCCAAATGGGTGCACGCCGGAAGGAGCGACGTCGCTTCCTTTATGAGCACCGAGATCTGGGCGCCCAGCTGGAGTGAATGTGAGCGGCGGCGCATTGCGCCAGACGTCCATATCAGGATGGAGAATGAAGCCGCGTTCGGGAGCGGGGGATCGGCTCCCGCCAGTTTTCTGCTTGCGGTCGCTGTGGATATGCCAGCCGAGTATGCGCAACACGCCTATCCCGCGATGCGCGAAATCTCGAAGGTGATGGGAGGGCGGCGCCTGGCCCACGCATTGCGGCCCTGGGCCGAAAGCTTTGGCAAAACAGCCTACTCGAATTCGATTCAGGACCTATTCTCAGCGCATATCTTTCTGGAGCGCCGGGGCAGGGAAGCGCCGGATGGGGCAGCGTTGAAGGAACCTTGGCATTGGCTAGATTGAGCCTCCGACTTTTCGCGATCCTCTATTTCTGCGCGGCGGTGGTGGTACATGCCCAGCCTTCGCCATCGGCAATCCTGCTACTCCCGGACCGGGTCTTCACCGCAGCCGATCGTACGGTTCATCCCGGTTGGAAGGTGTTGGTCCAAGGCGACCATATCGTTGCCGTCGGCCCTGAGGTTTCGGCTCCGGCGGGCGCCGAGACGATCGCGCTGCCGGGCACCACGCTGCTTCCCGGACTGATCGACCTCCACGTCCATCTGTTCCTGCACCCGTACAACGAGACGAGTTGGGACGATCAAGTGATGCGGGAACCGCTGTCGCTGCGTATCGTGCGCGCCGTGGCCCATGCGCGCGCGACGCTGATGGCGGGCTTCACCACGGTGCGCGACCTGGGCACCGAAGGTGCGGGGGACGCCGATGCCGGACTCAAGGCGGCGATCCGGCAGGGGATCGTGCCGGGCCCGCGACTGCTTATCGCCAATCGCGCGCTGGTGGCGACCGGGGCCTATGGGCCCAAGGGCTATGCCTATGACGTCCCGCAGGGTGCGGAGGAGGTGAGCGGCGAGGAGGTGGTCGCGGCGGTACGTCGCCAGATCGCCCGTGGCGCGGACTGGGTGAAATTCTATGCCGATTATCGCTGGGGACCGGGCGAGCCAAGCCGGGCCACGTTCAGCCTGGAGGAGCTGAAGGCCGGTGTGGCCGCGGCCCATGATGCCGGGCGCAAGGTGGCGGTGCATGCCAGCACGCCCGAGGGCATGCACCGCGCGATCCTGGCTGGAGCCGATACGATCGAGCACGGCAATGACGGCACGCCCGAGCTATTCGCGCTGATGAAGGCGCGGGGCGTGGCCTTCTGCCCCACGCTCGCCGCGACCGATGCGATCACCCGCTATGGTGGCTGGACCAGCGCGGTACCCGAGACCGAGACGATTCGCAGCAAGCGGGCGAGCTATGCCGCGGCGCTCAAATCGGGTGTCACACTTTGCGTCGGCGGGGACACCGGCGTCTTCGCGCACGGCGAGAACGCGCGTGAGATCGAACTCATGGCCGCCTGGGGCCTGGCGCCGGCGGACGCGCTGCTGGCGGCAACGATCGGCAATGCGCGCATCCTGGGCATGGAAGATCGGATCGGATCTATCGCACCCGGCCGGATTGCCGACCTGGTGGCGGTCGATGGGGATCCCGTCGCGGAAATCGCCACGCTTCGGCGAATCCGCTTCGTGATGCAGGGCGGCAAAATCGTCCGCACGCGCTGAGCATGGCAGTGATTGTCATAATCGCGTCACGATAGAGTCTCTGAATTTTCTCCAAAATCCCACCATCGCGTCACGTGGGCCTCCTAGCGCGGCGATGCGGCCGACGGGGGGAAAGCCGAGTCGATCCCGCACAGTTTCGAACCCGCGCTAACCCGGCATTTTGCCCGGAACGGAGAATATATGGCCAGCTTTAAACGCCTCAGCCTCATCTTGATGACCACCTGCGCGGGCGCTGCCCTCTCGGCTTGCGACGGCGCCAACGACATCGCATCGCCGGGCACCGGCGGCAATGTGATCATCAATCCGCCTGCAGCCCCGGCGCCGACGCCGACCCCGACGCCGACCGCCGCGCTGGTGACTCCGGCCGCGGGCTGCCCCTCGGTGCCCGCCGGCGCCAACGGTTTTGTGGACGCGGGCGTGACCCAGGCGACCCCGATCGGTTCGTGGCGCGTCTGCCAGCTGCCGGCGATGGTCAACAAGTCGATGACGCTGACCAAGATCCCCGGCCTCATCTATTCGCTCAACGGCCGCGTCGATGTTGGCTGTGACGGCGGCATCACCGCACCGACTGCCGCCGCACCCCGCGCGAGCAGCACCGTGTCGTGCACCGCCGCGAACGGCATCACGCTCAACGGCGCCGGCCAGCTCACCGCCGACACCGCCGTCACGCTAACGATCGATCCGGGCGTGATCATCGCCGGCTACACCGGCACGGCCTGGCTGGCGGTCAATCGCGGCAACAAGATCAACGCCGTCGGCACCGCTACGCAGCCGATCGTCTTCACCAGCAAGGACAACGTCCTCGGCCTGAACAATGACGCGTCGATCGGCCAGTGGGGCGGCGTCGTGCTGATGGGCCGCGCCAAGATCACCGATTGCACCACTGGTTCGACCGGCGCCGGCACCTGCGAGCGTCAGACCGAAGGTTCGGCGGATCCCGCGACCTTTGGCGGCACCGACGATGCCTACAACGCCGGCACGTTCAAATATGTGCAGATCCGCTATTCGGGCTATGTGCTCGGTGCGAACGTCGAGCTTCAGGGCCTGACGACCGAAGGTATCGGCAGCGGAACCGCGCTTGACTATGTCCAGAGCCACAACAGCTCGGACGACGGCGCAGAATTCTTCGGCGGCACCGTGCAGTTCAAGCACTATATCTCCACCGGCGCTGACGACGACAGCCTCGACATCGACACCGGCCTGCAGGGCTTCTTCCAGTACGTCTTGCTGGTGCAGCGTCCGGGTCAGGGCGACGCTCTGATGGAAGTCGACAGCAACGGCTTCGAAGCCGATACGCCGCGCCAGAAGACTGCGGTGGTCAACTTCACTGCCCTCCAGGGCCAGGTGAGCAGCAACAACGAAGCCAATGACCAGGCCTCTATCCTGCTGCGCGGCAACGCCGATCTGACGCTCGCCAACGGCCTCGTCATCAGCCCGAACAACGAGTGCCTGCGCATGAATGGTTCGAGCTCGGGCGGTTCGGCGACGGCTTCGCTGGTGGCGCGCGCGGTCGCTCTGCAGTGCAACGCGACCAAGTATATCGGCACGGGCAGCTACACGGCCGCTCAGGTCGCGACGGCATTCGGCACCGGTGCGAACGGCAACAACGACGCCTTCACCAACACGCTGACCGCGACGTTCGTGAACGGCGCCAGCGAGACCGCGATCACCGCTTTCGATGCCAAGACGCTCAGCGCCTTCTTCGACACCACCACCTACGCGGGTGCGGTCAAGGATGCGAACGACAATTGGTACAAGGGTTGGACCTGCAATTCCGGCTACATCACGTTCGACGGTTCGGGCAGCAGCCGCAGCTGCACCTCGCTCCCGACGAACTGAGGCCTAGCCTGACCTGATTGGGGGCGGGGCGTCTATCCGACGGCGCTCCGCCCTCTTAGGATTTGTATTAGGGGTTCATGATGACGAAGCCGTTGGGGCTTGCGAGCCTGTTGCTATTCACTTCCGCGCTTGTCGCGCCTTCCGTGGTGCGCGCCCAGACGGCACCTTCGACACCCGAGCCGTCCGCTCCGACGCCGGACCCGGCCACCGCTGCCGGCGCACCGCAGGACCAAGCCACGACCGTACCCCAGGATCCGGCTGCAGCTGCACCGCAGGACCAGGCTGCCGACGTGCAGGAAGAGGTGCCCGACATCTCCGCTCCGGGTGCCAACGACATCGTCGTGGTCGGCCGGCACGTGAACGTAACGCGCGATACGGCGCAGGTTGTGTCAGTGCTGTCCACCGCGGATATCGCGCGTACGGGCGACGGCAATATTGCCGGCGCGCTGGGCCGCGTGACCGGTCTGAGCGTGGTGGGCAACGGTTATGTGTATGTCCGCGGCCTGGGCGACCGCTATTCGCTCGCGCTACTCAACGGTTCGCCCTTGCCGAGCCCCGAACCGCTAAAGCGCGTCGTTCCGCTCGATATCTTTCCGACCAACGTCGTTTCCTCGTCGCTGGTGCAGAAGAGCTATTCCGTCAATTATCCTGGCGAGTTCGGCGGCGGCGTCATCAACCTGACGACCAATTCGCTGCCGAAGGAAGCCTTCCTCACCGCCAGCGGCGGCATCGGCGCGAACACGGTAACCACCGGTCATTTCGGCTATGTCTATGCCGGCGGCGGCCATGACTGGACCGGCTTCGACGACGGCACGCGCAATTATGCTCCCGCGCTTGCCGCGTTCTTCGCGAGCGGGGACCGGATCAGCTCGGGCAATGTCGACACGCAGGTGATCGCCGGCCAGCTCGTCAACGGCAACAACTCGCTCGTTCAGCGGCAGAAGAATATCGGTCCGAACTGGTCGGCCACGCTTTCCGGCGGTGCCTCCGCGGAGGACGTCGCCGGTGGTACGCTCGGCGTGATCGCCACGCTCGGCTATTCCAACAAGTGGACGACCCGCGACACGACCCAGCAGACCTCGCTGACGCCCGACCTTTCCCAGCTGGAGAGCAGCTTCGAGCGCGTGTCGACCGATAATCGGATCGTCGTCAACGGCTTGCTCGGCCTGGGTCTCGAGCTTGGCGACAGCAAGATCCGCTGGACCAACCTCTATGTCCGCGACACACTCAAGCGCGCGCGCCTCAGCCTTGGCCAGCGTGGCGGTACGAACACCGATTTTCTGCAGCAGGACACTGCCTGGTATGAGCGTCAGCTCATCGACACCCAGCTGGTCGCCGAGTTGAAGCTCAGCCCGGAATGGAGCATCGATCTGCGCGGCGGCTATGCCAATTCGAAGCGCGAGGCACCGGACGAGTTCGCGTACGAATATGTCCGCACCAATGCCGCGGCCGATCCGTACGGCAATTACTTCCTCAACCGCCTGAACAACGGTAACGGCGGCGACGCCACGGTCAGCTATTCCTATCTGAACGAGAATCTGTGGTCCGCTGGCGCCGACCTCACCTTCCGTCCGATCCAGGGCCTGAGCCTGTCGGCCGGCTATGCCTTCCTGAACCAGGGCCGGTTCAGTTCGCGCCGCGACTTCCAGTTCACCGCGCCGAGCGACTTCCCCGGCGGTGTCGCAATGCTGCGGCCCGATCTGCTGCTCGGAACCGCGATCATCGATTATTTCAATATCAACCTCATCGAAACGAACGAAGGCGCTCCGGCGTTCAATGCCAAGCTGCTCAATCATGCCGGCTATGGCCGCGTGAACTATCAGATCACGCCCGAGCTCTCGCTCGATGCCGGTGTTCGTTACGAGACGGCAAAGGAAACCGTGACGCCCGCCCGGGTCTTCAGCACGCCTGGGTCCAGCACCGCGGTGACCAATCTCGACAATGATTACTGGCTGCCCGCGGCGACGCTGACCTGGCAGTTCCAGCCGGAAATGCAGCTTCGCATCAATGCGTCGAAGACCATTGCCCGTCCGCAGTTCCGCGAACTGGTCTTCCAGTTCTACTTCGATCCCGAGACCAACCGTCAGTATCGCGGCAATCCCTTCCTTCAGGACAGCAAGCTGTTCAACGCGGAAGCGCGCTACGAATGGTATTTCGCGCCCGATCAGCGGTTCGCGGTGGCGGGCTTCTACAAACGCATCGACAATCCGATCGAGACCTTCATCTCGGGCAGCGATTTCGTCACCAGCTTCGCCAATGCGCCCAAGGCCGATCTGTATGGTGCCGAAGCCGAGGTTCAAAAGAAGTTCCCGATGTCCGAGTGGCTCGACGCGGGCTTCTTCGCGGATCGCAGCGTGATCGTGATTGCGAACTACACCTATACGCATTCCAAGCTGAAGGTGAGCGCGAACGACCCCGTCTCGGTGTTCGGGTCGTCGTCCACGCTTGCCACCGACTTCTTCCGCGACGGTTCGCCGCTCACCGGCCAGTCGGATCACCTCGTAAATCTTCAGCTGGGTGTGGAGGAGCGGGCCAAGCTCTCGCAGCAGACGCTCATTCTTTCCTATGCGAGCAAGCGTGTCACGAGCCGCGGTCTCGCCAACCAGAACCAGCCGGACGTCTACGAATATCCCGGTATCAACCTGGATTTCGTGGTGCGTCAGGGCATCTCGGTGATGGGGCAGCAATTCGACCTGAAGGCTGAAGCGCGCAACATTACCAACCGGAAGTACAAGGAAACGCAGTCGAACGGAACGAACACAGTAATCTACAACCGTTATTCGAACGGCACGACCTTCAACTTGTCGATTTCGGCGACCTTCTAATCGGTCAAAAGGGGGATCGGGCTCCGGCGCGCCAACAGGCCCCGGGGCCCTTTCTATTTCACCAGCCCCAGGGCCGTTCGCGGAACCACTGGGTGACGACGTATTTGGTGCCGGCGCGCACCTTCATCGCGTGATGGATGGTCGACGGGTTGCACGTACCGTCGGGCCGCATGTTCGACCAGGCGAGCACCTTGCCGACTTCGGGCTGGACGATCTTGTCGATCGCCTTGAACCGGGTTGCGCCCCCGGCTTCGACTTCGTTGAGATAGACCATCACCGTCCAGGTGCGTTGGCCCGAGACGCTGCAATATTTCTCGAAATCGCCGCCGTTCGGCTCGAAATAATCGGTGTGCGCCTTGAATTCCTGCCCCACCGCATAGCGCTGGCCCTGCATCGGCTCGCCCCGGGATGGGTCAAGCCCGGTGAGCGCGATGATGCGGCGCTTGAGGTCGGCCACTGTCGGCAGGTCCGGATCGAAGTCGCAGGTCTCGCTGGTGCGGAAGGCATAGTCGTCATTGGGATCGGCGATCGTCGAGGGACGGCGCTGCGTGTCGATCTGCCGCATCAGCGCCTGGCAAAGCTCGGGCTCCAGGAAATTCTTCGCGATGAACAGCGCGACCTTGGGGCTGGGCACGCGCTGGATTCCAGGCTGGCGCAGGATGTGGTCGATCACGGGTTCGATGGGGTAGCCCGAGCCGAAATCGGGGACCGTGGGCAGGGCGGAGACGGTGGCTTCTTGCATGCCGCCTTTTGCCAAATCCGGTGCGCGGTTTCCAGCGCGAGAGCGTCTGCAATTTAAATGTCATACAATTGCAAGGATGGCGTCACATTCGCTGCCTAGCCATCTCGCGTCCGCAAAAAAGGGGGGCGCATGAACCTGGTTGCCGAAGTGCTGCCGGCCGGACCTTCACAGTCCAAGCCCTTAACGGCGCGCGTTTCCGCTGCCCAGGGGCCCTTGCATGCGCTTCTTTCCGAGGCGACGCGCCGGCGCGCGACGGATGTTCACGTCGATCCGAATCCGCACGGGGCCGGCATTGCGCTGCGGATCGGCGGACAGATAGCCGATGGTGGCCTGCTAACCCCGCAGGCGCTGGACGAGCTTGTTGCAGAGCTTTGCGCCGTATCCGATCTCGGTCCACCAGGGGACCGCCCCCAGCATGGCAGCGTGCAATGGTCGGGCAGCGACGTGGCTGTTGCCATGCTTCTCGTAACGGGCGGTGTCTCGCTGGTGTTCAAGCTCGATGCCGGCGACCGTCGCGATCGGCGGCTGGAAGCACTCGGCATGCGCCAAGGCCTGGTCGCTGCGCTGCGGCCGGCGCTGGCGAGCGGGCTGGTGCTGGTGGCCGGTCCGCCGGGTTCGGGGCGCAGCACGACATTGCGCGCGCTGCTCGATCATGCCGGGAGCAAGGCGCGGCGGCTGATGCTGGCGGAGCAGGTGGCCGGATCGCCGATGCCGGGCGCGATCCAGGTGGAAGCCAGCATGCAGTGCACGATGGCCGATATATTGCGCGCTTCGCTCCGCCACGATGTCGATGTCGTGATGGTCGATGCGCTGGATGACCGCGCTGCCGCCGCTGCCGCGGTCGAGGCGGCGCAGCGAGGGTTGCTGGTGCTTGCGGCGGTTCCCGCGGGCGACGCGGTCGGGGCGATTCGGCGGATGCGCGAATGGCGGATCGAGCCGTTCCAGCTCGCTTCGACGCTGAACGCAGTGCTGGCCCAGCGGCTCGTCCGGCGACTTTGCCCGGAGTGCCGCGAGCCTGTCCAGGCGCAGGGTTCGGTCTCCGCGCTGCTCGGCTTCGATCGCGGCGCGATCGTCTACGCGCCGAGCGGCTGCGCCTCGTGCAGCGATAGCGGCTATGCCGGGCAAATCGCCGTGTTCGAGGCGATCCATGCCGATCCGGCGATGCGCAGGCTGATCAACGACGGCGGCGACGAGGCGATCCTGGCCAGCCACGCCTATGTCCGCGCGCCGAACCTCGGATCGGCCGCGCGCGCACTGGTTCGCGAGGGCGTGACGACCCCCGAAGAGGCGGTGCGTATTTCGCGCGGATAAGGGCTCGCAACTATCTTGCGCTCGCCGCCGACCACCGCTAAGCGGCCTGCTTCGCGGCGATCGTAGTTCAATTGGTTAGAGCGTCGGCTTGTGATGCCGGATGTTGCGGGTTCAAGTCCCGTCGGTCGCCCCATTTTTTCTAGCGCGGACCCATCCATGATCACCGACTGGGGCTTCCCCGATTTCGACGACCATGAGGGCGTCCATCTGTTCAGCGACCGCGAATCGGGTCTGAGCGCGATCATCGCGGTTCACTCGAGCAAGCTCGGCCCGGCGGCAGGTGGCGTGCGCTTCTGGCACTATGCCGATCATCGTGCGGCGATCACCGATGCGCTACGCCTGTCGCGCGGCATGAGCTACAAGAATGCCATGGCCAATCTGCCGCTCGGCGGTGGCAAGGGCGTGGTGCTAGCGAGCGAGCCGGGCGCCGAGATCACCACCGCGCAGCTCGAGGCGTTCGGCCGCGCGGTCGAATCGCTTGGCGGGCGCTATGTGACGGCCGAGGATGTCGGCATGTCCGAGGCGCGGATGAAGGTGGTCGCGACCCAGACCCGTCATGTTTCCGGCCTTCCGGTCGCGGCGGGCGGTGCCGGGGGCGATCCGGGTCCGGTGACCGCGCGCGGCGTCTATCTGGGCGTCAAGGCGGCGGCGAAGCGCGGGCTGGGGACCGAATCGATGGCCGGCGTGCGCGTCGCGATCCAGGGCGTGGGCTCGGTCGGCGGCGGTGTCGCGCGGCTGCTCGCCAAGGACGGCGCGAAGCTGGTGCTGGCCGACGTCAACGCCGAGCGCGCCAAGGCGCTGGCAGCCGAGCTAGGCGCGGAGGCAGTCGCCGCCGATGCGATCCTGACCCAGGAAACCGATCTGTTCAGCCCGAACGCGCTAGGCGCGATCCTGACTGAACAGTCGATCGCGGAGCTGAAGTGCAAGGTCGTGGCGGGCGGCGCCAACAACCAGCTCGCGACGCGGGCGGACGGCCAGCGGCTGCACGACCGCGGCATCCTCTACGCCCCTGACTACGTGATCAACGCGGGCGGGATCATCAATGTCGGCCTCGAATATCTGGGCCAAGGCAATATGGCCGAGGTCATGGCGCGCGTCGACAAGATCCCGTTACGGCTGATCGAGGTATGGGACGAGAGCGACCGCACCGGCGATCCCGAGAGCGAGGTCGCGGACCGGATCGCGCAGCGGCTGATCGGGCGGGGCTGAGGTCAACTCGCCAGGACGAGGTTGGCGTCCAGAAAGTCCAGGAAAGCCCGCACCCTCAGCGCCAGGCGTTCATGGCCGTCGTACAAGGCGTGGATATCCTCGCCGTCGCCGGGGTTGAAAGGCGCGAGTATCTCGACCAGCCGGCCGGCCGCGAGATCCGCGGCGACATGAAACCGGCCGAGTCGGGCGATGCCGCCGCCCGATGCCGCCATCAGCCGGACAACCTCGCCCGAATTGCCCAGAAAGGGCCCATCGACCGGGCGCTGGACGATGCGGCTGCCGATGCGGAACGGCCAGCTGTCGACGCTGCGGCGGAAGCTGAACTGCAGGCAGATATGGCGCGCAAGGTCGCCCGGTTCGGCCGGCATGCCGTGCCTGGCGAGATAGTCGGGACTGGCGACCAGCGCCATCGCGCTGCGGCCGAGTTTCTTCGCGCGCAACCGCGTGTCGCGCAGCGGGCCGATCCGGATCGCGATGTCGGCGCGCTCCTCGATAAGGTCCACCAGCGCGTCCGAAAGCGAGAGCTCGACCGTGACAGCGCGATTTGCCTCGAGGAAGCGTGGCAGGATCGGCACAAGATACTGCATGCCAAAGGGCACCGATGAATTGATCCTCAGCGTGCCGCGCGGGCCGCGATGTTCGCGCCCCAGGCTTTGCTCCACCGCATCGACTTCGGCGAGCAGCCCCGAAATGCGGTCGCGATAGGATTCGCCTTCCGGCGTGAGCGAGAGCGAGCGTGTCGTGCGCTGGATGAGCCGCACGCCCAGCCGGGCCTCGAGCCGGGCGATGCTGCGGCTCACGGCGGAAGGCGTGAGCCGCAGCGTCTTCGCAGCGGCGGCGAAGCTTCCGCCTTTCGTCACCGCGAGAAAGGTCTCCATGTCGCCGATGCGATTGTCCATGCCGCGCCATTCGTGATTGTAGATCACTTCTATTGTGCAGGAATGCGCTCTAATCATCAATATCCGCTGCGCTTATCTCCCTTCGAACACGAACAGGAGGTTTCGAAAATGGATCTGCAACTCAAGGGAAAGACCGCGCTGGTCACGGGCTCGACCGCCGGCATCGGGCTGGCGATCGCCGAGCGGCTTGCCGCCGAAGGCGTGGAAGTCGTCATCACCGGCCGCAGCCAGGACAAGCTCGACGCCGCCGCCACCCAGGTGGGCAAGGCCGGGCGCGTGCGCGCGGCCTTGGCGGATCCGGCCACGGCGCAAGGCACGGCCACGCTGATCGAGGCGGTGCCGGCAATCGATATCCTGGTGAACAATCTCGGCATCTACGAAGCCAAGCCGTTCACCGAGATCACCGACGAGGACTGGTTCCGCTTCTTCGAGACCAATGTGATGAGCGGTATCCGCCTGTCGCGGCACTATTTTCCCAAGATGCTCGAAGCGAATTGGGGCCGCGTGATATTCATCGCGAGCGAGAGCGCGCTGCTGATCCCGGGCGAGATGGTCCATTACGGCATGACGAAGACCGCCCAGCTCTCGATCGCGCGCGGTATGGCCGAGCAGACGCGCGGCACCGGCGTCACCGTCAATTCGGTCCTGCCGGGGCCGACCCGTTCGGAAGGTATCGTCGAATTCATCCGTTCAGTGGTGGACAACAAGAATGCGCCCGAAGCCGAGCGCGAGTCCGAATTCTTCAACAAGCTGCGGCCGCTATCGCTGATCCGCCGCCTGATCGAAGCCGAGGAAATCGCGTCGATGGTGGCGTTCCTCGCCAGCCCGCTCGCGGCGGTGACCAACGGCGCGGCGCTTAGGGCAGAAGGCGGGATTGTTCCGACGATCGCCTGAGAACTACTGGCGCGGCTTCCCTTACGGGAGCCGCGTCGGCGCTATCCGCGATTTTTCGAATTAATTTTGCGGATCATGTCACATCCGCCGTGCGCGCCTCGTCATGTCATCGAACCCCTTGAAAGGATGAAGACAATGACTGCACGACTCGACCCGTTCAAAGCCGCTCCCGCTCAGATGAAGCTCTGGACCGACGCGACCACCGCTTTCGGCCCGTCGCTCGAAACCAGCCTGAAGGAGCTGGTGAAGATCCGCGCCTCGCAGATCAACGGCTGCGCCAATTGCCTGAACATGCACACCGCCGATGCGCGCAAGGAGGGCGAGAGCGAGCAGCGCATCTATCTGCTGAGCGCCTGGCAGGACGCGCCCGGATTTTCGGCTCGCGAGCGCGCAGCGCTGGCATGGACCGATGCGCTGACGCTGGTTTCTACGGCACGGGCACCGGAATCAGTTTATGCTGCGCTGAAGGCCGAATTCACCGACGAGGAGCAGGTGGAACTGACGCTGCTGATCAACGCCATCAACGGCTGGAACCGCCTCGCGGTGGGTTTCGACCTGTTCTATGGCGCCGTCCGCGCCCCGGTGCGCGAGGCGGCATGAGTGCCGAGGACGCAGCGGCGAGCTTCGATCCGCTGCGTCCGCGGCTAACCCGCATCGCCTATCGCATGCTCGGCTCGGTCGCGGATGCGGAGGATGTGGTGCAGGAGGCGTTCGTCCGCTGGATGGGCACCGATCGCACTGCCGTGCGCGAGCCCGAGGCGTTCCTGCGCCGCGTGGTGACCCGCCTTTGTCTTGACCAGATCAAGTCAGCGCGGGCGCGTCGCGAGACCTATGTCGGCCCCTGGTTGCCCGAGCCGATCGTCGAGGAGGAAGAGGAAGCGGACGACGTCACGCTGCCGCTGATGCTTGCGCTCGAACGACTCTCGCCGCTCGAGCGCGCGGCTTTCCTGCTCCACGACGTATTCGGGGTGAGCTTCGACGAGATCGCCGAGACGATCCAGCGCGATCCGGCAGCGTGCCGCCAGCTCGCGAGCCGGGCGCGCAGCCATGTCCGTGGTGCGCGGCCGCGCTTCGAGGTCTCGAAAGAGAAGGGGCTGGAGATCGCCGAGGCCTTCTTCGCGGCGTCGCGCAGCGGGGACATGGGCGGGCTGCGCTCGCTGCTCGCGGCGGACGTCTCGCTCTATTCGGACGGCGGCGGCAAGGTCCATGCCGGGCTCAAGCCGATCTACGGCATCGACGACATGATCAAGCTCCACGCCTCGCTCGCGCGCTTCTTCGTCAAAGATATGTCGCAGGTGGTGCGCTATGGCATGATCAACGGGTTGCCGGGCTTCGTGACGATCGAGCCGGGCGGCGTCCTCCAGACCACCGCGCTGGCGATTGGCGAGGACGGGATCGAGGCGATCTATGTGATGCGCAATCCCGACAAGCTTGAGCATTTGCGGCCACATTAATCGTTCGTCACCCCGGCCGCAGTGCCGGGGTGACGAGAAGGTATCGGATTTTTGAGAGCAGGATTCGACCAAGCGACAACGGTTACGCCCGCACCATGGATTCCTCGGAAGAACCCCGCTAATCCCCCGCCGTGCCCGTGCTCCACGCTCTCGCCAATCCCGCGCGCTTCCTGAAGATCGCGCGACCGCTGACGCCGATCCTGTTCTGGGTCGGGCTCGCGCTGGCCGTGTTCGGTGGCTGGGCGGGGCTGACGCTGACGCCGCCCGACTATCTCCAGAAGGAGACGGTGCGGATCCTCTATATCCATGTTCCCGCCGCCTGGCTGGGGATGGGCGGATGGAGCGCGCTGGCCGCATCCAGTCTGGGCTATCTCGTCTGGCGGCATCCGCTTGCGAACATCGCCGCGCGCGCGATCGCGCCGGCGGGCGCGGTGTTCGCGGCGCTCTGCCTGATCACCGGTTCGATCTGGGGGCGTCCGACCTGGGGCACCTGGTGGGAATGGGACGGGCGGTTGACCAGCATGCTGCTGCTGTTCTTTGTCTATATCGCCTATATCGCGCTCGCCCGTGCCGATGCGGATCGCGGCGGCGACGGCCGAATCCCGGCGCTATTCGGGGTCGCGGGGACGGTGCTGCTGCCGATCATCCGCTATTCGGTGATCTGGTGGAACACGCTGCATCAGGGGCAGAGCATCGGCCTCACCAGCTCGTCGATCGACAAGTCGATGCTGTGGCCGCTCTTCTTCACGCTGGGTGGGTTCAGCCTGTTGTTCGCGGGTGTGGTGCTGATGCGGATGCGGGCGATGCTCGCGACGCAGAAGGTCGAGGCGCGAATGCGCCGGATGGCGGCGCAATGAACCATTGGGCGTTCGTGGCGGCCGCTTATGTGGTTACCGTGCTCGGCACGGGCGGGCTGGCGCTGCTGAGCTTCGTGGCGATGCGCCGCGCTGAAGCCACGGCGGATTCGCTGAGGCGCGACAAGTGAAGGCAAAGCACCAACGGCTCGTGCTGGGCCTGCTCGCGCTCGCCGCGATTGTCGGCGCCGGATTGCTCGCCTTGTCGGCGCTCAAGGATCAGGCGGCGTTCTTCTATGCGCCGGGCGATGTGGCCGGGAAGCCGCTGCCTCTGGGCAAGGCCGTGCGGCTCGGCGGCATGGTCGAGACCGGATCGCTCAAGCGCGAGGCGGATGGGGTCTCGATCCATTTCACCGTCACCGACGGCCAAGCCAAGGTACCGGTGGCGTTTCGCGGCGTGACCCCGGACCTGTTCCGCGAGGGATCGGGCGTGGTGGCCGAGGGCAAGTTCAATCCCGACGGCAGCTTCGCGGCCGACAATCTGCTCGCCAAGCATGACGAGCGCTACATGCCGCCGCAAATGGCTGGCAAGATGCACAAGACCGAGACGCTCGAACGATGATCGCCGAGGCGGGTCTTGCCGCGCTCTGGATGGCGAGCGCATTCGCGGTCGTGCAGATCCTGCTCGCCTGGGGTGCGGCCAAGGGCGCGGCGGTCGGCCGGGGCGAGGAGCTGATGGTGGCGCTCAGGCGCACCGCACTCGTCCAGGGGTTGTTGGCGGTGCTGGCATTCGGACTGCTGATCGCGGTGTTCGTGCGCAGCGACATGTCCGTGCTGCTCGTCGTCGAGAACAGCCATTCGATGAAGCCCTTGCTCTACAAGATCTCGGGTACCTGGGGAAACCATGAGGGCTCGATGCTGCTCTGGGTCACCGTGCTGGCGATTGCCGGGGCGGGCGTGGCGCTGTTCGAGCGACGGCTGGCAGCGGGAACGCTGGCAGCGACTTTGGGCGCGCAGGCTGCGATCGGGCTGGGCTTCTATGCCTTTCTCGCCTTTGCTTCGAACCCGTTCGTGCGCGTCAATCCGGCGCCGGCGGATGGGCAGGGGCTCAATCCGTTGCTCCAGGACCCCGGCCTGGCCTTCCATCCGCCGACGCTCTACCTCGGCTATGTCGGGCTGTCGGTTGCCTTCAGCTTTGCGGTGGGCGCGCTCCTCATGCGCGACGTCGGGCCGGCCTTTGCTCGCGCGATGCGGCCCTGGGTGCTGGCGGCGTGGATCTTCCTGACGATCGGGATCACCGCGGGCAGCTACTGGGCCTATTACGAGCTCGGCTGGGGCGGCTGGTGGTTCTGGGATCCGGTCGAGAACGCATCGCTGATGCCCTGGCTGGCGGCGACGGCCCTGCTCCATTCGGTGACGGTGCTGGCAACCCGCGACGGGCTGCGCGCCTGGACATTGATGCTGGCGGTAGTCGCCTTCTCAATGTCGATGATCGGGACGTTCCTGGTGCGCTCGGGCATTCTGGTCAGCGTCCATGCCTTTGCGGTCGATCCGACGCGCGGCACCTTCATCCTCGCGCTGCTGGGCATCTATATCGGCGGCGCGCTTGCGCTGTTCGGCGCGCGCGTGGGCACGGTGAAGCAGGGATCGACCTTCGAGATCGTCAGCCGCGAGGGCGCGCTGGTGCTCAACAACCTGCTGCTGACGGTTATCCTCGGGGTGGTCTTTATCGGGACGCTTTATCCGTTGATCGCGCAGGCGGCGGGCGTGCAGCTTTCGATCGGCGCGCCGTTCTTCGACAAAGCGGTGGGGCCGGTCGCGCTGCTGCTGGTCGCGGCGACCGGCGCGGGGCCGCTGCTGCGCTGGCGGCGCGACAATCTCAATGCGCTGCTCGGTCGCGTGACGATCCCCGTGGCGGTGGCGGGAATCAGCTTCGCGCTGGTGTTCGTGCTGGCGGGCGGCACGTCGCTGCTCTCGGTGTTCGGGATCGCCTTTGCGGCCGGTCTGGCGGCGGCGAGCGTGGCGCCGCTGTGGAAGCGCAACCTCAAGCGCACGCCGCTGCATGTCTGGGGCATGGTGATCGCGCATCTGGGCGTGGCGGTGAGCCTGTGCGGCATGGCGGCGGATAGCGCGTTCAAGACCGAGCGGCTCGCGGCAGTGCATGTCGGCGACAATCTGGCGGTGGGGCCGTTCCGGGTGACTCTGGTCGAAGTGCGGCCGATCGTTGGACCGAACTGGTCGGCGCTGGAGGCGCGGCTGAAGGTACAGCGCGGGGATGGCACGCCGTTCGAGCTGATGCCGCAGCAGCGCTTCTTCGCCAATCCGCCGACCAATACGAGCGAAGCGGCGATCAGCACCCTGCTCGACGGGCAGCTATACACTGTGCTGGGCGCCGGCGACGGCGGGGGGCGCTGGCAGCTTCGCCTTTGGTGGAAGCCTTTCGTGACCTTGATCTGGGGCGGGGGCGCGTTGATCGCACTGGGCGGTGCGCTGGCGCTGATCGGCCGAGTGCGCCGCGAGATGCGCGACGCCCATGCGGAGCATTACGCATGAGGCGGGTGTTGATCTGGCTGCCGCTGGCGCTGTTCGCGCTGATCTTCGCGCTGGTGACGAGCGGGCTCGTGAAGCCGGGCGAGCGGATGGTGCATTCGGCAATGGTCGGCAAGCCGATGCCGGCGATGAACCTTCCGGCGCTGGTACCGGGTAAGGCCGGCATCGCCACCATGGATTTCGGCAAGGGCAAGCCGCGGCTGCTCAACGTCTTCGCGAGCTGGTGCATCCCGTGTATCGCCGAGGCGCCGCAGCTGATGAAGCTCAAGGCGGCGGGGGCCGAGATCGACGCGATCGCCATTCGCGACACGGGCGAAGCGGTGCAGGCATTCCTGAAGCAGAACGGCGATCCCTACACACGGATCGGCGACGACAAGGCGAGCGCGGCGCAGCTCGCGCTCGGATCGTCGGGCGTGCCGGAGACCTTCGTGATCGATGCGCGGGGCAGGATCGCCTATCAGCATATCGGCGACGTCCGCGAAGAGAATGTGCCCGAGCTGCTCGCCGAGCTGGAGAAGGCGAAGTGAGGCTGCTCGCGCTTGGCCTGGCACTGCTGGCGGCAACGCCTGTGCTGGCGGATTCGAAGCTGCCGCCGTCGCCACTTTCCTACAGCCAGCTTCCCGATCCGGTGCAGGAGGCCAAGGCCAAGGCGCTGATGGAGACTTTGCGCTGCCTCGTGTGCCAGGGCCAATCGATCGCCGACAGTGACGCCGAGATGGCGGGCGACATGCGCGCACTGGTGCGCGAGCGCGTGGCCAAGGGCGAGAAGCCCGAGGCGATCCGCAAATGGCTGGTCCAGCGCTATGGCGACTATGTCACCTATGATCCGCCGCTGAGCTGGGTGACGGCGCCGCTCTGGCTGACCCCGATCGTGCTGATCGTGGCGGGGCTGTTCCTTGCGCGGCGGCTGTTCCGCAGGCGGAGGGCATGATGGGCTGGCTGCTACTCCTAGCGATCGCGCTGGTCACGGTTCTGGTGCTGTGGCGCACCGGCTATCCGCGCAAGCTGTGGACGATTCCGGCCACCGCGCTGATGCTGGGCGCGGCGGGCTATGCCTGGCAGGGGAGCCCCGGATTGGCCGGCCATCCGGTGGCGGCGGAAGCACAAGCGGGCCAGCTCGATCCTGATCTCGTTGCGCTGCGAGAGGCGATCTTCGGCAAGTTCGGCACCAATGCCTGGTCCTACGCCATGGCGGCGGATCGGATGACGCTTTCGGGCAAGCCCGATCTCGCCATTGCGGTTTGGCAGGGCGCGGTGCGCAAGATGCCGAACGATGTCGCGCTGTGGAGCGGGTATGGCCTGGCGCTGGCCGAGCATGATGGCAACCAGGTCTCGCCCGCGTCGCGCTTCGCTTTCGAACGGGCGATGACGCTATGGCCGCAGCACCCCGGGCCGCCCTTTTTCTATGGGCTGGCGCTGATCCGCGAGGGCAAATATGCCGAGGCGCGGACGTTCTGGCTCAAGGCGGTGCAGCTCACGTCGGAAAAGGCGAGCTATCGGGGCGAGCTGGTCCTCCGGCTATTCCTGCTTGATCGGCTGCTGGCGGCGAAGGCAGGGCAGGCGGGGCCGCAGCCCGCGCCCACCCCGGCCAAACCTTAGGCCCAGGCCTCGTACGGCAGGTCGAGATCGTCGGCGACCGCCTTGAACGCGATCTTGCCCTTGTAGACGTTGAGGCCGTTGGCAAGGTGCTTGTCGGCCTTCATCGCCGCCTCGGCGCCGAGGTTCGCCAGCTTCAGCACGAACGGCAGCGTCGCGTTGTTAAGCGCGAAGGCCGAGGTGCGGGCGACCGCGCCGGGCATGTTCGCCACGCAATAATGGATGATACCGTCGATCTCATAGACCGGATTGTCGTGCGTGGTGGCGTGGCTGGTCTCGAAGCAGCCGCCCTGGTCGATCGCGATATCGACCAGCACCGATCCGCGCATCATCGTCTTGAGCATGTCGCGGGTGACGAGCTTGGGCGCCGCCGCGCCGGGAACGAGCACAGCGCCGATCACGACTTGGCTGCGGGCCACTGCCTCGGCGATCGCGGCCTTGCTGGCATAGGCAGTCTTGATCTGGCTGCCGAAATGCATGTCGAGCTCGGCAAGGCGCTCGTTGCTGATATCATAGATCGTCACGTCGGCGCGCTGCCCGGTTGCCATCTGCGCCGCGTTGATGCCCGAGACGCCGCCGCCGAGGATCGCGACCTTGCAGGGCGCCACGCCGGGTACGCCGCCGAGCAGTTCGCCGCGGCCGCCCTGTTCCTTTTCGAGATAATGCGAGGCGACCTGGATAGACATGCGGCCGGCGACTTCGCTCATCGGCTTCAGCAGGGGCAGGGCGCCCGAGTTCGAGGTCACCGTCTCATAGGCGATGCAGGTCGCACCCGATGCCATCAGACCCTCGGCTTGGGGCTTGTCGGCGGCGAGGTGTAGATAGGTGAAGAGCAGGTGGCGCGGCTCGAGCATCGCGATTTCCTGCGGCTGCGGCTCCTTGACCTTCACGATCATGTCCGAGCCGGCGAACACCGACGCCGCGTCGGGCGCGATCCTGGCGCCGACCTTGGTATAGGCCTCGTCGTCAAAATCGATGCCCATGCCGGCCTTGGTCTCGACCAGCACTTCGTGGCCGGCATGGACCAGCTCGGCGACCGAGGCGGGCGTCAGGCCGACGCGATATTCGTGATTCTTGATTTCCTTGGGAACGCCGACGCGCATGGGGACTCTCCTGGAAGTTGTCTGGACATATCCTATCCGAACGGGCCAGCGCGAATCCTTGCAAAGTTTGGCGGCGGCGCGGGATAAAACGCATAAATATGCGGACAGCGGCATTGGGACGGGATATTCATGCGTCGTGGACAGAATCGATGCGACAATCCTTAAGGCGCTGGCCGCCGACGCAAGGGCTTCGGTGAGCCAGATCGCCGCGTATGCCGGGCTTTCGCAATCGGCCTGCACGCGACGGATCCAAGCGCTGGAGGCGTCGGGGCAGGTACTCGGCTACGGCGCGCGACTCGGCCATCGGCGGCTCGGGTTCCGCGTGACGGCGCTGGTCGACATCACGCTGGGCACGCAGGTGGAAGAGGATCTTGCTCATTTTGAGACAGCGGTCGGAGCGATCGACGGCGTGGTCGAGTGCGCGCTGGTCTCGGGCGGACAGGATTATCGGCTCAAGATCCTGTGCCGCGACCTCGATGATTACGAGCGGCTGCACCGTGAACATCTGGGCCGTTTGCCGGGAGTTGTAACGATCAACAGCAGTTTCGTGCTGCGCGAAGTGCCGACGCGCAGCGAGGCCGATGCATTGTTTAGCGGTGCGCGATAACTATCTTATAGTGGAACCCAGACGCCGGTCGCGCGTCTGCCGTAACGATGCGCGTTGCTAGCCAATGTTGCACGTGCTAACGGCGCGCGGACTTTGAGCAGGACAAGAAATCAGGTCGCCATGACCAGGTCCGTTACCTCCAGCGCGCGAACGCCGCGCCAGTGAACATCCCCGCAAGCGGAAGCGCAGATGCGCTTCCCGCCCAGCACGATCTGCATGACGGCCATGGTCATGCCAAGGACGCCACGTGGAAGCTCGCGCTCGGCGCGATCGGCATCGTCTTCGGCGATATCGGCACGAGCCCGCTCTACGCATTCCGTGAGACGTTCCACGGCCACCATCACCTGACGCTCGACGAAGCGAACATCATGGGCGTGATCAGCCTGATGTTCTGGTCGATGATGGCGGTGGTGACGCTGAAATATGTCAGCGTGATCATGCGCGCCGACAACAAGGGCGAGGGCGGCAGCCTGGCGCTGCTCGCGCTGATCTCGGGCCGCTCCGGCGGGCAGAAGCGCTGGACGGCGGGGATCGTGCTGCTCGGCGTGTTCGCGACCGCGCTCTTTTATGGCGATTCGATGATCACCCCGGCGGTGTCGGTGCTGTCGGCGGTAGAAGGCCTTGCGGTCGCCGCGCCAGGCTTTGGCGGCCTGGTGGTGCCGATCGCGGTAGTGATCCTGGTGATGCTCTTCTCGATCCAGAGTACTGGCACGGCGCGCGTCGGCCTGCTCTTCGGTCCGATCATGCTACTTTATTTCGCGGTGATCGCGACCTTGGGCGTGCTCAGCATCGTCCAGAGCCCGACGGTGCTATGGGCGCTATCGCCGCTGCACGCGGTCGAGTTCTTCGCCCGGGATCCGCTGCCGGCGTTCCTGGCGCTGGGATCGGTCGTGCTGGCCGTGACCGGTGCGGAAGCGCTTTATGCGGACATGGGCCATTTCGGGCGCAATCCGATCCGTATCTCGTGGCTGTTCTTCGTGCTCCCCGCCCTGATCCTCAACTATATGGGGCAGGGCGCGTTGCTGATGCGCGAGGGGCATGCGGCGATCACCAGCCCCTTCTATCTGCTGGCGCCGGACGCGCTCCAGCTTCCGCTGGTGGTGCTGGCGACCATGGCGGCGATCATCGCGTCGCAGGCCGTCATTTCCGGCGCCTTCTCGGTGACGCAGCAGGCGATCCAGCTGGGCTTCGTGCCGCGGCTGCGCATCGACCATACCAGCGCGTCGACCGCCGGGCAGATCTACATCCCGCTGGTCAACTGGGCGCTGATGACGATGGTCATCCTGCTCGTCCTGACCTTCCAGACCTCGTCGAACCTGACCGCGGCCTATGGCATCGCCGTCACCGGCGCGATGCTGATCGACAACTGCCTGCTGGCGGTGGTGCTGTTCAACCTGTGGAACTGGAAGAAGCGTTACGCGATCCCGCTGCTCGCATTGTTCTTCACGGTCGACCTCGCCTATTTCGCGGCGAACCTGACCAAGGTGCCCGATGGCGGCTGGTTCCCGCTGCTGGTCGGGCTGGTGATCTTCACCCTGCTCACCACCTGGTCGAAGGGCCGCAAGCTGATGATCGCGCGGCTGCGCGAGAGCGCGATGCCGATCAAGATCTTCATCGATTCGGCCGCGACCTCGGCGACGCGCGTGCCTGGCACGGCGGTGTTTATGACCTCGACGCCCGACGGCGTGCCGCATGCGCTGCTCCACAACCTCAAGCACAACAAGGTGCTGCACGAGCGCGTGGTGCTGCTGACGGTGAAGATTGCCGACGTGCCCTATGTGCCCGAGGAGAAGCGGCTCAAGCTCGAGGACCTCGGGCGCGGCTTCCACCGCATGGTGCTGTATTATGGCTTCATGCAGGAGGCGGACGTGCCGGCCGCGCTCAAGCAGGTCAGCGGCTGCGGCGCCGAGTTCAAGATGATGGAGACCAGCTTCTTCCTGGCGCGCCAGACGTTGCTCGCATCGTCGCGGCCGGGGATGATGATCTGGCGGGAGAAGCTGTTCGCCTGGATGCTGAGGAACGCCGAAAGCGCGATGGAATTCTTCCGCCTGCCGACCAACCGCGTGGTCGAGCTGGGGAGCCAGGTCGAGATTTGACCGCGTCCGCCCCGCCGCCTGCACCGCTGATCGTGACGGCGCTGTTCGGGGCGGAGGATTTCGCCTTTCTCGACGGCCTCAGGCGTCGGCACTATCCGGCCGAGCGCAACCAGGTGCCGGCCCATTGCACGTTGTTCCATCACCTCTCTCCGCAACTGGCGGGCGAGCTCAAGCAGCGGCTGTCGGCGGCGACACGGGGCCAGCGCGCCCCGTCCGCGGCCATGGCGGGGGTGATCGACCTGGGAGCGGGCGCGGCGTTCCGGATCGTGTCGGAGGAGCTGGAGGCGCTGCGCGCCGATCTCGCCGAGGCATTCGCACCGATGCTGATGCCGCTGGACCGCGCGGGCTGGCGGCCGCACGTCACCATCCAGAACAAGGTCGAACGGCGCGACGCCAAGGCGTTGCTCGACGCGCTGCGCCCCGGATTCGCACCCCGGCCGCTGCGGATCGCGGGGCTGGCGAGCTGGTGGTATCGCGGCGGGCCGTGGGAGGCGCATTCGCGGCATATGTTCGCTTGACCGGCGCGTGGGCCGGACCTATGTGGCCCCCTCGCTTCGGCGAGCCCTATGCGGGGCGGAGTAGCTCAGTTGGTTAGAGCACGGGAATCATAATCCTGGGGTCGGGGGTTCAAGTCCCTCCTCCGCTACCAAGGGACTCATACCGTCCCTTGGTCCAGCATCGTCCCATTTCATCCGGTGACATGTTTTTTCTCTTTTAATTCAAGTATTTCTGGCGTCCGATCGCGATCGGCGCCGTCCGTGTGGGTCCCACTCGATTTCGCCACGTCGATTTGAATTGGGGGGTACCATTGGGGGTACTTTTTGCTTGTTCGATAAAGCGGGCGATACCCCCACGTGCCGTTGAAGGAACTCGAGGTCAGATACACCCAGCGCCGGCAGCGGCCCTTCAAGCTGTCGGACGGCGGCGGCCTGTACCTCCTCGTCCAGCCCAACGGACCGAAATTGTGGCGACTCAAATATCGATTCGACGGCAAGGAGAAGCTCCTCAGCTTCGGCAAATATCCCGAGGTGGCGCTCGCAGCTATTCGCGAATGTCCGCTGCGGCCCGGTGATCCAGGCCGCGTCGCGGAGCATGAATGACCGCAAGAAGTCTGCAGCCACCTTCTGCTCCGTTCCGAGATTTGAACTTTCCAGGCGGGCTATGCTCGCCTGGAAAGCAGAACGTTCGCAATCGATCAGTGCGCAGCGCTTGTGTCGACGGCACGTGTCGGTCGCGGCGCCAGCCAGATGATCAGCGCGGCGATCACGAAGATGCCGGACGCCAGCACGAATGTCTGGCCCGTCGCGAGCGCAACGCTCTCCTTGTCGACCGTCTGGCTGACGATCAGCCGCGCCTGTTCGACACTGAAGCCGCGCGCCACGAACTGGTCTATCGTCGCTTGTGCGCCGTTGAGCATGCCCGACAGCGACGCGCGCTTCTCCTGCGCGCCGTCATACCAGAGCGTGGTGGAGATCGCGACGGCCACCGCGCCGGCCATGGTGCGCAGGAAGTTCATGACGCCCGCCGCCGACGCTGTCTCCTCCTCGTCGACAGCTCCCAGCGCGATGGTGGTTAGCGGTACGAAGAAGAAGGGCATCCCCGCGCCCTGGATCAACTGGGGTAGCGCCAGCGTCCAGAAGTCCGAACCGCTGTTCCACCAGAAGACGCGAAGCAGCGAGGTCCCTCCCAGCCAGAGGATGCCGACGAACACCAACCGGCGCGGATCGACCGTGACCATGCGCTTGGCAACGACCGGGGCCATGATCACCGCCGCGACGCCGTTGAAGGCGGTGGCATAGCCCGCCCAGGTCGCGGTGTACCCCATCGCGCCCTGCAGCCATTGCGGGATCACCACCAGGCTGGCGAAGAAGGTACCATAAGCGAAGACCAGGGCCGTGACCGCGACGGTGAAACCGCGATGACGGAAGGGGCGCAGGTCGACCACAGGTTGCCGCTCGGTAAGCTCCCAGATCAGGAAGATGACGAAGCCCACCGCAGCGACAATCGCGAGGTGCGTAATCATCGTCGACCCGAACCAGTCATGCTCGCGGCCAAGGTCGAGCATCAGCTGCAGCGCGCCCACCCAGAGGAGGAGCAGGCAGAGACCGACGCCGTCGATCCGTTCCTTCACCCGGTCGGTCTCGGCGCGGCGCAGCACCACCCAGGCGGTCAAAGAGCAGGCGATCGCCACCGGGACGTTGATGAAGAAGATCCAGTGCCAGCCCCAGCTGTCGCTGATCGTGCCGCCCAGGATCGGGCCGAAGATCGGCGCAGTTAGGGTGGTCATCGCCCAGATGCCCATGGTCATGGCGTGCTTGTCCTTGGGGAATACCCGCAGCAGCAAGGTCTGCGACAGCGCCATCAGCGGGCCACCGCAGATCCCCTGTCCGATCCGGAAGGCGACCAGCGCGGTCAGGCTGGTCGCAGTTCCGCACAGGAACGAGAAGACGCCGAAGCCCATCATCCCGCCCGCGAAGACCCGCACCGTGCCGAAGCGCTTGGAGAGCCACCCGGTGAGCGGCACGCAGATCGCCTCCGCCACCGCATAGGAGGTGATGACCCAGGTGCCTTCGCTGGACGAGATGCCCAGCCCGCCGGCGATATGGGCGACCGAGACATTGGCGATGGTGGTGTCGAGCACCACCATGAAGTTGGTCACCGCCAGCACCACGCCGGCGAGCACCAGGGTGGTGCCGGTAAGCGGCTGAGGTGCGGATGCATGCGTGGTCATGGCCGCCTCACTCCTTGCCCGCGACATCGATCTCGGCCTCCATCGAGAGGCCGACGCGCAGCGGATGCGCGGCGAGCTCCGCGGGATCGAGCGTGATGCGCACCGGCAGACGCTGGACCACCTTGATCCAGTTGCCGGTCGCGTTCTGCGCCGGGATCAACGAGAAGGCCGAACCGGTGCCGCCCGAGAAGCCGGCGACGCGGCCATGATAGACGACGCCCGCACCATGGAGATCTGAAGTCAGCGTGACTGGCTGGCCAGCGCGGACGCGGCCGAGCTGGCCCTCCTTGAAATTGGCGTCGACATAGACCGCACGGACCGGGACGATCGTCATCACCGCCGCGCCGGCATTGATCCGCTGGCCGATCTGCACCTGGCGATTGGTGACGACGCCGTCGATCGGCGCGCGGATCACGGTGCGGGCAAGATCGATCCGCGCCTGATCGAGCTTCGCCTTGGCGGCGAGCACGTCCGGATGCGTGTCGACCGAGGCGCCGGTGATCAGTGCATTGTTCGCCGCCAGCGAGCCCTGAGCCGCGCCGCGCGCGGCCAGCGCCTGGGCGAGTCCCGCCCGTGCCTGGGCGAGATTGCCTTGTGCGGTCGTAAAGCCGTTGCGCGCGGAGGTCAGTTCCTCGCCCGAGACGGCACCGCTGTCGGCAACCGATGCGCGGCGATCGAGATCGACCCGTGCCTTGGTCAGCGCAGAGGACGCGATATCGACCTGGGCGCGCGCCCGGGCGATGTCGGCCTCGCCTGCCATGACCTGCGATGCGAGCGCGCCACTGGTCGCGGTCGCCTGGCCGAATTGCCGACGCACGCGCTGATATTCGGCTTCGGCGCGCGCCAGCGCGAGCCGGGCGTCGGTATCGTCGAGGCGGAGCAGAATATCGCCGCGCCGGACCGTCTGGGTGTTGACTACCACGACCGACGCCACGGGTCCCGCCACCAGCGGCGTGACCTGGGCGGCATCGGCGTTCACATAGGCATTGTCGGTAGCGACATGATCGCCATCGGCCAGCGCCCAATAAGCGGCTCCGGCAACCGCGAGCGCGGCGCCCAGCCCGAGGAACAGCCTCTTGCGTCGCGCGCGGAGGTCTGGTCGCCCGGGGCGGGGGAATTCGATGTGCTTGACGGTCTCGGTATCCTGGAATGCAACTTCGGTCATTGGAAATATCCCTCATCCGTAATTGGTTGTTTCAAATCAAAGCGGGTG
This sequence comes from Sphingomonas sp. JC676, assembly GCF_014489075.1. Lineage (GTDB taxonomy): Bacteria > Pseudomonadota > Alphaproteobacteria > Sphingomonadales > Sphingomonadaceae > Sphingomonas. The sequence continues at coordinate 417,131 of NZ_JACTGR010000001.1, forward strand.
GAACGCGCTGATCCGGTCCGCCGCGAACAGGAATGCGGCGCTGATGAATGCGACTTTGAGGAACAGGCTGAGCGCGAAGAAGCGCAGCACGCCGCGCCATCCGGCGCGCTTGGAAGAGAACATGGTCGATTCCTTTCAGGGTTGGGGTTGGGCTCAGGCGCGGACGAAACCGCCGCCGAGCGAGCGGATCATGGCGATGTCGAGGGTGAAGGCGCGGACCTCGAGCTCGGCGACCGAGCTGCGGGCCTGGAGGACATTCTCCTCGGTGCTGAGCACGTCGAGATAGCTCGACAAGCCCTGCCCGTAGCGCGTGCGGGCCAGCGCATAGGCCGCTTCCGCGTCGCGCAGCGCCTGCCGCGATTCGTCCAGGCGGACGGCGAGCATGTTGCGGCTGACCAGCGCGTCGGAGACCTCGCGCAGGGCCTGCACGACGATGCCATCATAGCGTGCGACCGCCTCGTCATATTGGCCGCGGGCTCCGCGATACTGGCCGGCGAGCGCGCCACCATGGAAGATCGGCAGGCTCACCGCAGGGCCGACATTGCCGTAGGTCGATCCGCCCTTCAGCAGATTGCCGACGCCTAGCGCCTGCAGGCCGATCAGTCCGGAAATGCTGATGTCCGGATAGAAGCTCGCCCGCGCCACCTTGATGCGGCTGGCCGAGGCTTCGACGCCGGCACGGGCCGCGGCGATGTCCGGCCGCCGCCCGATCAGGTCGATCGACGCATCGGCTGGCACGCCGCGGACGCCGCCAAGCGACACGCTCGGCCGGGTGATCGCAAGCGCGCGGTCGGGGCCGGCGCCGGTTAGCGCGGCGATGGCGTTGCGGGTCAGCGCGATCGCTTCGTCGGCGGCGGCGAGTTCGGCCCGCGCCGCCGGAACGCGCGACTGCGCCTGTTTCAGCGCGGCTTGGTTATCGAGCCCCGCCTGAGTCCGCCCGGCGACAAGCCGCAGCGTTTCGTTCCGGTTGGTGACGATCGCGGCAACCACGTCGCGCTGGGCGTGGAGCTTGGCAAGATCGGCATAGGCGGCGGCGATGCTGGTGGTCAACGCGAGCTGCGCCTCCTCCGCTTCGAAGCGCGCCGCCTCGGCATCCAGCCTGGCGGCGGCGAGCGCCGCGCGGTTTTTGCCCCAGAGATCGAGATCGAACGAGAAGCCGAGACCCAGCTTGCCGCTGTCTTGCCATCCCTTGGGCACGAAGGCGGCGGGCACGCCTTCATTCTCGCTCTGCTGGACAAGACCGATGCTGGCCGAGGCATCGACCGACGGCAGCAATGCCGCGCCGGCCTGCTGGGCATAGCCCTGCGCGGTGCGCAGCCGTGCGGCGGCCGCCTTGAGGTCGGGCGATCCGGCGATGGCTTCCGCCATCAGCTGGTCGAGTTGCGGATCGCCATAGGATTTCCACCAGCCCTGGGCCGGCCATTCGGCTACAGGGCCGCGCAGGCTTTCAGTGGAGGCGATCTGCCCGGCGGGACGAACCTCAGGACGCGTGCCGAGGTCAGGGATCGAGGCGCAAGCGGATAGTGTCGCGGAGCCGGCCAACAGCAAGGCCAGCCCGCGATTGCGGGTGACAGACATATGCAAGATCCTTTTTTAAGGTACTGTTGAGTACCTGTACTATTTGCGATTCTTGCAGATGCTTGTCAATTTAAATGGTACCTTTTAGTACCACTAATTTACACATTAATATCAATAAGTTAAATGCCAGTAAGATTAAAATGCGACAAAAATGCATACTGTGTGGTACCGTTTATAGCCACACCTCTGCCGCGAATCGCGGTGCTGAAACATCTTGAATATGCACCCAACCCGTACCATAGGATCACTATGCAGATCGGTAAGCGCGAGAGCCAGCGCTTTGAGAAACGGGCTCAGATCATCGCGGTTGCCCGCCAGCATTTCTTCGAGCACGGCTTCGACAACACCAGCATGTCGGCGATCGCCGCGCAGCTTGGCGGCTCGAAGCGCACGCTGTGGAGCCACTTCTCCGACAAGGAGGAGCTGTTCGGGGCGGTCGTGCTCGACACCGCTTCGGGCATCCGCGCGCAGATCGATATGCCCGTCGGTGAGGGCGATCCGCTCGAGCGACTGACGCGCCTGTGCCGCTCGATCATCGATCGCGCGGTTTCACCCCTGGCCGTCGGGATGTTCCGACTGATCGGCCCGATCGCCGATCGGCGGCCGGACCTGGGCAAAATCTTCTACGAGCGCGGGCCGCGCGAGACCCAGCGCCTCATCGGCGAATATCTGCGCGAGAATTTCGCCGACATCCTCTGGACGACCGACTTCAGGCAGGCAGGCATCGATCTCGTCACGCTCAGCGGCGCGGAGATGCATTTCGAGCGGATGTGGGGCCTCAGCGTGCAGCCGAGCAACCAGGTAAAGGATGCCCAGGCCCACCGTGCCGCGATGCTTTTTCTGCGAGCCTATGCCCGGAATCCTGAAAGCTTTGTTCCTCGCGCCGAACTTGCGGGACCAGTCACTCCGCTTCCGGAAGATTGAGCACATAAAGTTGGCAACGGACCTTTTACTCGTTCGAAACCGGAAAAACCGCCGGTCCGGAATCGGCCAAACTCCGCTATTCGATTAACAGTCGGATGCACAATATGAATGAACGGCAGCTTCCGCCGATCTGGTCCTGAAAGCTGCCGGACCGCTAGCGGCCATTTCCGGAAGTACAGCCTTGCGCTCAATTCGGTCACTTGGAGCCAAATAGGGTCTTCCGAAAGCTGACGCCCGAGTGGTATCCCGGCGCATTCCTGCAGATCGACGATCAGCTCAACGCATGTAGAGCAGCGGATCAGCGCTGATGTAACGGCGCTGTTCTGGGAACGGTACGCTGCGGGTGTCGACGTCGATAGTCTGGCGCCAGATGTTGGCTGGATCGAGGGACGCCTTCGACCAAAGTGGCAAGCTTCCGCCGTTAGGGTCCCCGGTCTTGATGAAATTGGCGAAATAGCCGCTCATGGTTGCCGACACCTTCCGGTCGCCCTCGGTCCAGGCGTAAAGCGGATTGGCGTCGAGATTGCCGAGCGCGTATTCGATCTCGGCGCTGTGCACGGCGCCCCATGGCAGCGGGTTGCCCGATGTGTCCGTCACGAAACGAGGGCGGACATGAGCATAGTAATAATAATAGGTCGGCGCGCCGGTCTGGCGCTGCAGGTCGAACCATTTCCAGGTCGGCAGCGCGAGAAAGTCGTCGCTGGCGACCGCTGTCGCGGCCGGCAGCACCTCGGCGTCGGTCTTCGCCGGATAGAGGTTGAAAATGACATCCGCATTGTCGCCCAACGTCCGGGTCAGGCCGGCGCGATAGCTGGCCAGGGTCGGGACGCGTTCTCCGAATACCGCCGAGCCGGGCGCCTCCTGGGAATTGGAGCCGACCAGGAGCGGGACGCGGGCGGCCTTGCCATTGGAGAAGGTCACCGATGGCGCTTCGGTCAGGAAGTATCCGTCGATCACGGCGTCGAATGGCATGTCCCTGGCATTGCCCTGCGTCCCGAGAAGCTTTTCCGCCGGCATCGCGCGTAGCGCCGCGATCGTCGGCGCGCCGAGGCTTTGCGCGAACGCCGCTCCTTTCTTCTCGACCTCCGCGCCCGCAGGCGGCGTCCATTTCTGCATCATCGCGCCGCTCTCGCCGATCGCACCGGCGATGTCGCCGCGCGACAAGGGCGAGGCCATCAGCGCACTCACTGCCATGGATCCCGCGGACTCTCCGCCGATCGTGATATGGTCACGGTCGCCACCAAATGCGGCGATATTGCGCTTGACCCAGCCAAGCGCTGCAACCTGATCGAGCAGTCCGTAATTGCCCGACGCATGATGGGGCGAGCTCGCGGTGAGCTCGGGATGAGAAAAGAAGCCGAAGATCCCGAGGCGGTAATTCATCGTGACGACGACGATGCCGCGCCTAGCCAGCGCGGCACCGTCATAACGCTTCTCCGAGCTGTCGCCCGCCATGAAGCCGCCGCCATAGATGTAGACCAATACAGGCAACTTGCGCCCGGGCGGGCGATCCAGCTTCGCCGGCGTCCATACGTTGAGGTAGAGGCAGTCTTCGCTCGTTCCCGGTGACCGAAACATCATGTCGGAGTAAAGCGGCTGCTGCATGCAGCGCGGACCGAATGCACTTGCCTGGCGGACGCCCGACCATGGCAAAGCGGGCTGCGGTTCCCGCCAGCGCAGGTCGCCCAGGGGCGGGGCGGCGAACGGGATGCCGCGGAAGATGCGAATGGACGACGCGCCGGGATCGACCACGCCCTCAAGCCTGCCGCCTTCGGTTGCCACGATCGGCCCATTCCCGGCCTGCGCAGGCACAGCCAGGGTCGTCAACGCGCATGCCAGTGCGAGCCCTAGTGCCGTTCGCATCGTCTCGCTCTTTCGACTAAGCCAAATCGATCCGAGTGTATTATGGCATTAATACGCCTGTCAATGGACGTCCTTCGGTCAAGAGACATCTTCGAGAAGTCAAAATTGGGCAGATGCATTGTTGCGAGCAACATCTGACTGCGCCCCAATTGCGGACGTTGAGCCCGCCAAAGCGTCTGGCCGAGGTTGGCCTCTAGCTGACTGTCGGCTTTTGGAGGCCGCTTTGAAAAGCCGACATCGGACGGAACGCCGTGAACCCGCCGCACCGAATGCTCGTCCGGTTTCGGAAATGACTGATCGCGCACAACCTAGGGCAGGCAAGCACGGCGGAGCTTCGAGCAACCGCGACCGTTCCGCGGGGAAACGGCGCCTGAGCCTCCTCCGCAACCGATCTATGGTGAAGCCTGCACAAGATTGATCGTTGCACGAGGGCGGCCGCCTTGCGAGTGTGGGCGATCGCCAAGGGGGTCCTCATGCGCCGACTGATTCTCGCTGCCCTGCTAGCCGCCACTGCGCCGATCGCCGCCTTGGCGCAGACGCCCAAGGAGCAACTAATGACCGCGCCGGCCGGCGCGCGTCATTACACGATCAGCTCGACGGCTGGGAAGCATGGGGATGTCTGGTCGTGGACGCTGCCGGACGGGCGCGTTGCCTATCGCATGTCGATGTCGCTGCGCGGCTGGGTGACCGAGACCGACCAGGTGACAACGCTGGACGCCCAGCAGCGCGCGATCGCGATCGCGATCCGCGGCTTCACCGATGTGGGCGGCGCGGACGAGAATTTCAGCATGGATGCCGGCGGCGTGGGCCATTGGAAGACCTCGGTCGATTCAGGCTCGGCACCCGCCGCCGGCAAGCGCTACAATAGCTATGGCGGCCCGTGGCTTGCCGGCGAGAAGGATATCGAGGCGCTGGTCGCGGCGGGGCCGGCTGGCATCGACCTGCTCCCTACCGGCCATGCCAGCATCGCCATCGGCAAGTCTGTCCAAATCGACGGCCCCGGTGGCGCCAAGACGCTCAAGCTCGCCTTCATCACCGGCTATGGCTTCTCGCCTTCGCCGGTGTGGCTCGACCAGAATGATCGCTATTTCGGCAATGCCGGTGGCATCTCGCTGCTGCCAGAAGGCTTCGAGGCGGCAGGTCCGAAGCTCAAGGAGATCCAGGAAAAGGCCACCGCCGAGATGGTACGCGACATCGCGCATCGTTTCCTGAGCGCGGGCAACCATTCGCCGACGCTGGTCGACAATGTCCTGTTGTTCGATTCGGTCGCGGGCAAATATTTGCCCAACCGCGCCGTGCTGATCGCCGACGGCAAGGTCGCTGCTGTCGGCGGGGCGGGCTCGATCAAGGCCCCGGCGGGCGCAACCACGGTCGATGGCCGCGGCAAGACCCTCCTGCCGGGTCTGTGGGACGCGCACCAGCATGTCGGCGGCGACTGGAACCTGCTCCAGAACCTCGCCACCGGCATGACCAATTATCGCAGCCCCGGCACGCTGATCGACGAGGGACAGGATATCTACAAGCGCCGCGCCGCCGGCGACCTGCTCGCGCCCGACGGCAAGATCTCCGTGATCATCGACCGCAAGGACCCGCTCGCCGCGCAAGGCGCGCTTACCGTCTCGTCCGAAGTCGAGGCGATCGAGGCGGTCCGCAAGGTCAAGGCGGCGGGGATGTGGGGCGTCAAGTTCTACACGTCGATGAACCCGGCGTGGATCGCGCCCGCCGCCGCCGAGGCGCACAGGCTCGGCCTGTGGGTCCATGGCCACGTTCCGGCCGGCATGCGCCCGCTCGATGCGGTCCGCGCCGGCTATGACGAAGTCACCCACATCAATTTCATCATGATGCAGGCGATGCCCCAGGACGTGGTCGACAAGGCCAACACCGCGGCGCGGCTGGAGGGACCGGCGCGCTACGGCAAGGATGTCGATCTCGATTCGCCTGCGATGAAGGCGTTCTATGCCGAGCTCGCCAAGCGCGGCACCGTGATCGACCCGACGCTGACGGTGTGGGAGCCGCTGATGACATCGGACGGCACCGCCATCTCGCCCGAATATTCGCCGTTCGCCGATGTCGCGCCGCCCTCGGTGGTGCGCGGGTGGAAGATCGCCGGCTATCCGCTCTCCGAAGGCCTGACGCGCGACGATTACCGCAAGAGCTTCCGCAAGATGGTCGACGTGGTCGGGCGGCTGCATGATGCCGGCGTGCGCATCGTCGCGGGCACTGATGGCTATGGCCTAGAGCTGGTCCGCGAACTCGAGCTGTATCAGGAGGCCGGCCTGACCAACGCCGAGGCACTGCAGACCGCGACGATCATCCCGGCGCGGATCACTGGCATGGACGGCATTGCCGGCTCGATCGCCAAGGGCAAGAACGCAGACATCATCCTGGTCGACGGCGATGTGTCGAAGGACATTACCAATTTGCGGCACGTGGAGTTGGTGTTTCTGGATGGCTACCGACTGAAGGGCGCGGAGTTACGGGCAGCTAGCGGATTGAGCGGGATGCCGAAGTAAGAAGATCTTGCCTGGCGAAGAACCGCTGACCAGGTCGCAAACTGCGCCAATCTGGGAGCGCAGGCTAGAACAGGGCCCGCAGCGTGGCACCCGCGGTCCGGGGTGTGCCGAGCTGACCGGCATAGGCAAACGCGGTGGCCCCGACGATCTGGCTGGTGCTGAGATTCTGGAAATAGCGCTTGTCGAACAGGTTATTCACCCAGGCGGACAGGTCGTATCGGCCGCTCGCGAAGCTTGCGCCCAGCCTGAAATTCGCCACCGCATAGCCGTCAATCCTGCTGTAAGGCCCGTCATCGGCGGCTCCATAAGTGCTTGACCGATAGCTGACCTGGCCGATCGCATAGCCCTTCACGCCCTTGCCGAGATCGGTGTGCAGGTCGACGATTGCGTTGCCGATCCAGGTCGGCGCCTGCCAGAGCGGACGGCCGGTGAGGTTGCAGACGCCGGTCACGCCGACCGGGCAGGGCGCATTCGGATAGCTGGTGTAGATCGCGTCGTTATACGATCCGTTGGCGGTGAGGGTCAGCACCTCCGCGGCGCGCCAGCTGGCATCCACCTCGATGCCGCGCGAGCGCACGTCGCCGACATTGGCGAGATAGGAGCGATTGCCGTTCGTGGGAACGATGTTCGCCTGCAATCCCTCCAGCTCGGTCCAGAAGGCGCTGACGTTGAATACCAGGCGCCGGTCGAACAGCTCGGACTTCAGGCCGGTCTCCCAGTTGCGCACTTTCTCCGGATCGAGGACCAGCGGCGTGCCCGCGGAGACCGCCGAATTGAGGTTGAGCCCCGAGCCTTTGTAGCCGGTCGAATAGGAGGCGTAGAGCAGGACGTCGGGCGCGACCTTGTACGACGCGCTCAACAGGTAGGACAGATTGTCGTCCTTCACCGAGACATTGTAGTGGAACGGGATTGAGGTGCCCGGATTGGGCGTGCCCACCGTCGAGGTATCCGATCGCCCCCAGCGCTTGTCGCTGGTGTAGCGGACGCCGGCGGTCAGGGTCAGGCGCGGCGTCACTTCGAAATTCGCCTGGCCGAAGCCGGCGATGCTGTCGACGCTGGTTCTGACATCGTCGAGATATTGCGAGCCCGGGGCGATATTGATCGCCGCGGCGTTCGGGTTCGCGAGCCTGGCATAGGTGGTGTAGAAATTGCTGGCGTCGAAGCCGAACTGGTTCAGGATGAAATGGTCGGTAAGGTCGCTGTGAAACAGGAACCCACCGATCTGCCAGTTGAACCGGCCAGGCCCGGAGGACAGCCGCAGCTCCTGCGAATATTGATCGGTCTTGGTCTGCGCGACGTTGACCTGGATGATGTCGAGCGGCGTCCCGTCACTGTCCTGGAGCGGGCTGAAATGCCAATAGCGCCAGGCCGAGATCGAGGTCAGCGTCGCGAAGCCGAGATTCCAGTCGGCTTGTAGCGACACGCCCTTCTGGTCGGTCAGCATGTTCTGGGTCGAATTGTTGCTGGTGTCGTTGCGGTCGCCGGTCGGCACATAGCCGAGCATGGCGAGCGCCGCGAGCGTGCGGCCCGTCGTGGCGCTCAGGGTGGCGGGCAGCACCAGCTTGGTCGCGCTGACGCAGCAGGTATCGTCCTCCTGGCTGTAATCGCCGATCAGCCGGATGGTCAGATCAGCAGTGGGGGTGAACAGCAGCTGGGCACGGAAGCCCGAGCGGCCCACGCTGTTCGCGTCGACGCCAGTCTTGATGTTATCCAGGACTCCGCCGCGATGCGTGTTGAACCCGGTGACACGGAAGGCGAGCAGGTCCTTCACGATCGGACCGGTGAGGCTGACGCGCTCCTGGTTATAGCCATAATTGCCCACCGACAGCTCGGCCGTTCCGCCGAACTCGAACTCCGGCCGGCGCGTGGTGATGTTGAGCACGCCAGCGGAGTTGTTGCGGCCGAACAGCGTGCCCTGCGGGCCGCGCAGCACCTCCACCCGGTCGACATCGATCAGGTCGGCGAGCGCCATGCCTGGCCGGCCGAGATAGACATTGTCGATATAGACGCCGACCGACGTGTCGAGGCCGTCCGATGCCGAGGAGACGCCGATGCCGCGGATGCCGACCGAGGAATTGCGCGGGTTTGAATTGAAGGCGGTGAGGCTGGGCGTCCGCGCCTGGATGTCGGGAAGGGTATAGCCGCCGCTCCGCTCGAGCGCATCGCCGCTGACCACCGAGAGCGCGATCGGCACGTCCTGCGCGCGCTCCTGCAGGCGGCGGGCGGTGACGGTGATCTCCGGATTGTCCTCCACCGATCCGTCGCTTGTCTCGTCGCGCTTGTCGTCGCGCACGGGAGTCTCGGGGTCCGGTGCGGGATGGCGGTCTTCCCTGGCGAGAGCGGGGCTCGCGAAGGCGATGACGGACGAAAGCAGCAGTGCAACCCGATAGGTGTTCTTCATCGAACCCATCCCCAAGAAACGAAAAAAGATTGCGGTGCCGGCGCGCATCGAAGCTGCCCGCCGCTCCGAATTACGCCTCGCATGCTGCGATGCACCAACGGGCTGGAAGCTCTCGGCAAATTCCTATCGAGTCAATGGGAATTAAGCCTCCCAATGCCCCAAGCATTTCTATTGGAGACGGTAATCGGGGGAAGTCCGCGAGGCGCAGGTCGGAGAAATTCGGCTGATATTATAGCAGGATCCGTGCCAGACCCTCCACCAATGCGTCGGCAGGATGGCGAAATCCCAATTCCTACTCAAATGATAGGGATTCTGGCGATCGGCATAGTTTTTCTACGTTCCCCGATCGCCTGGCTTGCGCGCAGCCTTGTGTTCGCGGTCGCCTCCAACGGCGCCGCGGCATCGGGAGCTAAGCATGCCGCAAATCGGAAAACTGACAGTCAGCCCGCAGGGCTTCGGCGCAATGGGCCTGTCGCACAGCTATGGCCGTGCGGAGGACGCGCATTCGATCGAGACGCTGCATCGCGCGATCGATCTGGGGATCACCTTCTTCGACACCGCCACTGGCTATGGCAAAGGCCATAACGAGCAGCTGCTCGGCAGCGCCATCGGCGCGAGGCGCGACCCGCTGGTGATCGCCAGCAAGTTCATCCACCGCCCCGACGGGCCCGACGGCGCGGTGGTCCAGCCGCGCGAGGCGGTGGAAGCGAGCCTCGAGCGGCTCGGCGTCGATCATATCGACCTCTATTATCTCCACCGCGTCGACAAGGAGATCCCGATCGAGGAATCGGTGGGGGCGCTCGGCCGTCTCGTCGAGGAAGGGAAGATCGGCGCGGTCGGCGTTTCGGAAGCGAGCGCCGAGCAGATCCGCCGCGCGCACGCCGCCTTTCCGCTGACCGCGCTGCAGAGCGAATATTCGCTCTGGACTCGTGACGTCGAGGTCGAGATCCTGCCTACCGTCCGCGAGCTCGGCATCGGCTTTGTCGCCTATAGCCCGCTCGGCCGCGGATTCCTTGCCGGTGCCGAGGTTTCCGACGCAAACGACGTTCGACGCCAGCACCCACGCTTCCAGCCCGAAGCGATCGCCGCCAATGCCGCACGGCGCGAAGCGATCGAACAAGTCGCGGAACGGCTCGGCGCCAGCAATGCGCAGATCGCGCTCGCCTGGCTGCTGTCGAAGGGCGTCGTACCGATCCCGGGCACCCGGCACATTCATCACCTGAAAGCCAATTGGGCGGCCAACGAGATCGAGCTCGACGCGGCGACGCTGGCCGAGCTGGAGGCCGTCTATGTCCGCGGCTCGACCGTCGGCACGCGCTATCCGGCCGATCGCCTGGCCCAGGTGCCACCCGAACCCGTCGCTGCCTGAGGAGAATTGGGATGACCATTACCGCACTGCGCGCAGACGATGCGCGTGATCGCTTCACCTATGACCATATCACCGTCGAGCCGGTCACGCCCACGATCGGCGCCGAGATCGGTAGCGTCGATCTCAGCAAGCCGATCGGCCCGGAGCTTGCCGCCGACATCCAGAAGGCGCTGCACGACTGGCGCGTCGTCTTCTTCCGCGACCAGCATATCGACAACGACCAGCTCAAGGCATTCGGCCGTGCCTTCGGCCCGCTTACCCCGGCACATCCGATCGCCGAGGGGCTGGAAGACCATCCCGAGATCTGGGAGCGCACGGTCGACGAATATCGCACCCGCCGACAGCGCAACGACGCACTGCCACCGGGCCGCGAACCGCCGCGAGATTATAAGGGCTGGCACATCGACATCACCTTCGTCGCCAATCCCAACCGCTACTCGATCCTCTACGGCGTGGAGATCCCGCCCTATGGCGGCGACACGCTGTTCACCAATCTGATCGAGGCCTATCGCGGGCTGTCGCCCAGCATCCAGAAGCTGATCGATGGGCTGCAGGCGGTGCATCGCACCAGCGGCTATGACAATGAAGGTCGCAAGCCGCGCCGCGACGGCCGCTCGACGGGCCCGTTCGTCTCGCTTCACCCGCTGGTGCGGATCCACCCCGAGACGGGCGAGAAGCTGCTGTTCCTCAATCCCGGCACGGTGAGCCACATCGTCGGGCTGAAGGAGCGCGAGAGCCAGGCGCTGCTCGACCTGCTGTTCTACGAGGCGACGCGGCCCGAATATCAGGTCCGCTTCCACTGGCGGCCCAAGTCTCTGGTGGTCTGGGACAACCAGGCGGTCGCCCATGCCGGGCCGATCGACTATTCGCACTTCGACCTGCCGCGCGCGGTGCGCCGCATCACCGTGGCCGGCGATTTGCCCGAGGGTCCGGACGGCTTCCGCAGCCGCCCGCTCGAGGGCGACTTGTTCAACGTGCTCGGCTGATGCCGCGCGGGCGCAAGCGCACGCCCTGGGGGCTCTACGGCCTGACCGCCTTCGTGGCGGTCAGCGTCGCCCTCCTGTTTGCGTTCGCGCCCAACCGCGCGGTGAATGCCGAGCCGGCGGGCGGCGGGCTGGCGCTCAGCGCGCCGTTGCCTGACCGCGTCGGCAAGGACACGGTGCTGGTCGTCGGCGATCCGGTCACGCAGTGGGTGTTCGAGCACAACGGCTGGGACAAGCAACTGCCCTTCCGCATCCGCTGGGCGCAGATCACCGGCGGGCCCGATGTGACCGAAGCGTTTCACGCGAGAGCGCTGGACGTCGGCGTTGGCGCCAATGTCCCGCCGATCCACGCGATATGGGTCGGGCTGCCGGTCAAGATCATCGCGATCCGCCAGCGCCGCGATCCCGTCGCCACCCCGTCCTTCGTTTGGGGCATCGCACCCGGTTCCGGCATCACCCGGTTCGAGGACCTGAAGGGCAGGCGGATCGCGTTCAGCCCGAGCCAGGTGCAGAGCCAGATCGTCGTCCAGACGCTGAAGGCGGTCGGGCTGTCGACCAAGGACGTGAAGCTGGTGGAGCTGCCCTCCTCGATCGGTGGCGACGTCTACACCAGCGCGCTCGCGAGCAAGGTCGTCGATGCGGCCCCGATCGGCGGTGGGATCGTCGCCGAACGCTACCTGCGCAAGTTCGGCCGCGACGGCGCCCGGGTGCTCCGTCATCCGCCGTTCCGCGACGATCTCGTGCTCTCCTATGTGCCGGTCACCACGCTGGAGGACCCCGGCAAGGCAGCCGCGCTGAAGCTCTACATAGGCTGGTGGGTCAAGGCGCAGCAGTGGCAGCAGGATCACAAGGCCGAGCTGGCGCGTGGTTATTACCAGCAACAACAGGGCTTAAACGCGGCCGACGCCAAGCTGATCGTCGACGCCGCCGGAGACATCGCGCTGCCCGCCGACTGGAACGACGCGCGTGCCTATCAGCAGGCCGCGATCGACCTGCTCTCCGCCGAGACCGGGCGGCCGCGCTTCGACGCCACCACGCTCTTCGATCCCCGTTTCGAACCGCTGGCGACGGTACGTCCGCCGCTTGCCCGGCGCTGAGGAGGCGATGCCATGAACGCCCATAGCTTTCTCGACACCGCCGGCCGGAGCGGCGCGATTGCGCTGGAGCCGGCAGGCGCCACGATCCCTGAGGCCGGGCGGCCAATGCCCCTGGCCTCGGGCCACCGTATCCGACTGGGCCTCGACAAGCCGGCGCGCTGGGGCTGGACGCTGGGACCGTTCCTGCTGCTGCTCTACTGGGCGGTCCTGTCCGAGACCGGCTTTCTCGACAGTCGGATTCTGCCCTCGCCCTGGGTGGCCGTCGAGACCGCGATCGAACTTGTCCGTACGGGCCGGCTGCAGGAGCATCTCGCCGTCTCCGCGTGGCGCGCCGCACAGGGACTGGTGCTCGGCACCGTCGCGGGTATCGCCCTCGCTTTACTCTCCGGCCTGAGCCTGCTCGGCGGCTATGTGATCGATGGCTTGGTGCAGCTGAAACGCGGTGTCCCGGTGCTAGCGCTGATCCCGTTCATGGTGCTGTGGTTTGGCGTCGGCGAGACGATGAAGATCAGCGTGATCGCGATCACGGTCTTCGTGCCGATCTATCTCCACACCCACAATGCGCTGCGCGCTATCGACATACGGCAGGTGGAGCTGGCGGAGACGCTCGGGCTGAGCCATGTGCAGTTCATCCGCCACGTCGTGCTGCCGGGCGCCCTGCCGGGGCTCCTGCTAGGGCTGCGCTTCGGCGTGACGGCGTCGTGGCTGGCGCTGGTGGTGGTCGAGCAGCTCAATGCCACCAGCGGCATCGGCTATATGGTCACGCTGGCGCGCAACTATGCCCAGACCGATGTGATGCTGGTCGGGCTCGTCGTGTACGCGCTGCTCGGCCTCGCCTCGGACGCGGTGGTGCGCCTCTTCCAAGCCCGGGCGCTCAGCTGGCGCAGGACGCTGGCCGGATGAGCGCGGCGGTCCGAATCCGCGGCCTCACCCGCCGCTTCACCGCCAAGGGCGTGCTCGAGGGCGTCAACCTCGACATCGCGCCCGGCGAGTTCGTCGCGCTGCTCGGCCGCAGCGGCTCGGGCAAGAGCACCTTGCTGCGCGCGCTCGCCAATCTCGATCACGAGGCCCAAGGCACTGGCGAAATCCGCGTGCCCGAGCGCATCTCGGTGGTGTTCCAGGACGCTCGCCTGTTGCCTTGGAAGCGGGTGCTGGAGAATGTCGTGCTGGGCCTAGGCGTACGCGATGCCCGGGCGCGCGGCCGCCAGGCGCTCGCCGAAGTCGAGCTTTCCGGCCGCGAACGCTCCTGGCCGCACGAGCTATCGGGTGGCGAGCAGCAGCGCGTGGCGCTGGCCCGCTCGCTGGTCCGCGAGCCGCAACTGCTGCTCGCCGACGAACCGTTCGGTGCGCTCGATGCACTCACCCGCATCCGGATGCACGCGCTCCTGCGCCGCCTTTCCGAGACGCACCGGCCCGCCGTGCTGCTGGTCACGCACGACGTCGCCGAGGCGATCGAACTCGCCGATCGCATCGTCATCCTGGAGGAGGGGCGGATCATTCGCGACGTCAGGGTCGCACTGCCGCTCGAAGGCCCGATCCGGCGCGAGCGGTTCGCCGCTCTTCAGCATGAACTCCTGGCGCTGTTCGGGATCGATGACGATCCCGCGCTTGCCCACCACGCGAAGGAAAGGAACGTCGCATGACCGAACGCAAGCTGCGTCTGGGAGCCTTTTTGCAGGCGACCGGACATCATGTCTCCGCTTGGCTGCATCCCGACGCCCAGGCCGATGCGGGTCACAATCTCGACCATTACAAGGCGCTGGCCCGGACCGCCGAACGCGGCAAGTTCGACCTGGTCTTCGTCGCCGACAGCCCGGGCGGCTATGCCGATTTCACCGACGCCGAAACCTTCCAGCAGAATGCCAAGGCGGCGCATTTCGAGCCGGTGACGCTCTGGGCCGCGCTGGCGCAGGTGACCGAACGCATCGGCTTCGTCGCGACCTCGACCACCACGTACGAGGACCCGTACACCACCGCGCGGAAATTCGCCTCGCTCGATTGGGTGAGCGGCGGACGTGCGGCCTGGAACGTCGTCACGACGGGGGCCGACGTCTCCGCGAACTTCAGCCGCACCGAGCATCTCGAGCATTCGAAGCGTTACGAACGGGCTGAGGAATATATCGATGTCGTGAAGGGGCTGTGGGACAGTTATGACGACGACGCCTTTGTCCGCGATCGGGCGAGCGGCGTCTATCTCGACCTCGACAGGTTCCATGTCCTGAACCATGTCGGCCCGCACTTCCAGGTGCGCGGTCCGCTGAACATCGCCCGGCCGCCCCAGGGCTATCCGGTGATCGTCCAGGCGGGCGCCTCCGAGCCTGGCCGGGAGCTGGCCGCTCGGACCGCCGAGGTGATCTTCACCGCAAACTTGGTGCTTGGCGACGCGCAGGAATTCTACGCCGACGTGAAGGGGCGGCTGGCGAAATATGGCCGCCGCGCCGAGGATCTGCTGGTAATGCCGGGAGTCTTCGCCGTCCTCGGTGGCACCGAGGCCGAAGCGCGCAGTCGCTACGAGGAGCTGCAGGCGCTGGTCCATCCGGCAGTGGCCTGGAGCATCCTGCGGCGCCACTATCAAGGCATCGATCTGTCCGGCTATTCGCTCGACGACATCGCCCCGCCGCTGCCGCGCGACACCAATGGCAGCAAGAGCCGCCTCAAACTGGTATCGGACTTGGTCGAGCGCGAGCGGCCGACGCTGCGCCAGCTCTATCGCGAGGTCTCCACGGCGCGCGGCCACCTCACCACCGTCGGGACGCCCGAGCAGGTCGCCGACGTCATCCAGACTTGGTTCAAGCAAGGCGCAGCCGACGGCTTCAACGTAATGCCGCCGATCCTGCCGAGCGGGCTGATCGAATTCGTCGACGAAGTGGTGCCGATTCTCCAGCGCCGGGGCCTGTTCCGCGAGGAATATGAGGGCCGCACGCTGCGCGAGAATCTGGGACTGGCACGCCCGACGAGCGGCGCGGGCCTGCGCAACCGCGACGCCGTACCCGAAGCGGCGACCGGCGCATGAGCGTGGTCGAACGCTATCGCGCCGCCGAGGGCCTGGAGCTGCGCGCCAATGCGGTGATCGACGGTCTGCTCGCCCATCGATCGGTGCGCGCCTATCTGCCCGAGCCGTTGCCGGAGGGTACGATCGAGACGCTGGTCGCCGCCGCCCAATCCGCGCCATCCTCGTCGAACCTCCAGGTGTGGAGCGTGGTCGCTGTCGAGGAGCAGGACCGCAAGGCCCGATTGGCGGCGCTCGCCGGCAACCAGAAGCACATCGTCGAGGCGCCGCTGCTGCTGGTCTGGCTGATCGACTTCGATCGCCTCACACAGCTCGGCAAGGTCGCCGGGCGGGCACCGCATGCCCTCGACTACACCGAGACCTTCCTGCTCGGTGCCGTGGACACGGCACTGGCAGCGCAGAATGCCGTCGTGGCGCTCGAATCCCTGGGGCTTGGCTCGGTCTATATCGGCGGCATCCGCAACCATCCGGCGGAAGTCGCCGAAGAGCTCGGCCTGCCGCCACGGGTCTTTCCCCTCGTCGGACTGGCGGTGGGCAAGCCCGACCCCGCCCGCGCCGCATCGATCAAGCCGCGCCTGCCTCAATCCTCAGTCCTGTACCGCGAGTGCTACAATTGGGGGGAAGCGAGCCACGACGCCGCGGAGCAGTATAATGCCCGCCTCCGCGCCTTTCAGCGCCAGGAAGCGCTGCCGGAAATCGACTGGACCGCCTTGGCACTTCGCCGAACCGCCGGACCGGAATCGATGGCCGGCCGCGACCGTTTGAAGAGCATCCTGCAAAGACGGGGCTTCGCACTCCGCTGACGCGGAAGTCGCGCCCGCGCTGTCTGAACGACCGCTTCCAGATACGATGTAGATCGCATCCAACGACTGTTTTTGGGCGCATAGCCGTCAATTATGATGCGAGTTTGCGATGGCCGCATTGGAATTGCTGCGTCTACGATCGCGCGCAGCGATCTCGTTGTTCGTGTTCGGTCGTCGAAGCCCGTCTCCAGGGCCGCCCGCGCGGGCCCGCCTCCCGTCCAGCAACACCTCTCGATAATCGACGGCCGGATTTGCGGATCGAAATTGGGAAAGGCTGACCCAAGCGAAGGCGTGGGCGCGCATCTCCGACCCTCGCGCGGACCGTTATGTCGCAGTGGCCAGGGGGCCGCCAAAGAGCTCGACCACGCTCTGTGGCGCCTCGTCGCCGAAGAAGCGCGTCAGATTCCGCGCGGATTCGAGGGCGGTTTCGGTGCTTCGCGGGAAGAGGCCGATCTCGAAAGCGCTAAGCGCTGCTTCGACGTCGTCGGGGTTGGTCAGAAGCGCTTGAGCGAGCTCGGCACCGTCATACATTGCAAGGTTGGCACCTTCGCCGGCGAACGGAGACATCAGGTGCGCGGCATCGCCGAGCAGAGTGAGTCCCGATACCCTGTCCCACCGAAATCCGATCGGTAGCGCGTAGATCGGGCGAAGCACGGGTTCGATCTCGCTCGCCGTAATGAAATTCGTCAGTTCGGGCGCCCATCCTTCGAACTGCTCGGCGATCCGGCGGAGACCGGCCGAGGGGTCGCTGAAGTCGATCGAAGCGATCCAGGCTTCAGATTTGTTCAAGGCCACGTAGCCCCGCAGCGTACCGTCCGCGTAGCGATGCACGAGGATGCCCTTGCCTGGCGCGACGGCCATGAGCGTCCCGCTACCGATCGCTTTGGCGCTCGCCTCGTGGCGAGTGTCGCCGTCAAAGATGCATATCTCGACGAAGCAGGTGCCGACGTATTCGGGTTTCGAGGACGACAGGAGCGGGCGGACCTTTGACCATGCGCCATCGGCGCCGACGATCACGTGGGAGGTGACCATGGTGCCGTTGGCGAAGGCGATCCGGTATCCTGCGTCCCTTGCCGCTTCGATCGACATGACCTTGTGATCCCATCGAATCGCTTCAGCGGGGATCGAACCGATGAGCAGCCGCCGCAGATCTCCTCGATCAACTTCGGGTCGCTCGCCAGTGTGGCTGCCCGGCTTGTCGAACAGCACGTTTCCGCCCCGATCGACAACGCGCTTCGCATCCTCGCCGGGCCGGACGATCTTCAGGAAGGGCTCGAATAGCCCTGCGGCCTTGAGGGCGATCTGACCATTGTGCTCATGGATGTCGAGCAGGCCGCCCTGCGCTCTCTCGTCCGCTGACGCCTCCGCCTCGTAGATGGTCGCCTCTACACCGTGGCGATGGAGGACGCGGGCCAGCGTGAGGCCACCGAGTCCAGCGCCAATGATAGTAATCGGATTCCGCATGTTCGCGCTCCTGTTGGCGTCGTCAGCGCCCAGGGGCGATGCAAGCCGCCATTGGCCTGACAAGTGTCAGGCGGTTACTTTCGGAGACGCTGGCCGAACCGCGCGAAGCGCGATTGACGTGTATTCGACGGGCTGCCGGACAAGATATCGAGGTCTGGCCGTCGTTTTTCGCGACAGGCGGTGGATAAGCTTCTCTCGAGGGCGAAGCAAGGCAGACAATCGGGTTCAGGCGGTGGTCGATGCGATCGCCTCGATATCTTCGCGGTGGGCCACGCCGCGCCTCTCAGGATCCTGACCGTCAGCGCCGCCTGGTATGCCGCGCACCGGCCGCCGGTTGAGCGCGGCGCGTCCTGCCGAAAGCTCCTGTGCAACTTCCGCGACGCGGCGCCCGAGGAACTCCGCGGTGCGGATGTCCGAAAATGGCGGAGCGACCTCGCCACCCTGGTCCATCTCGGCCTGGCCGGCCATGCGGAGTGTGTAGCTGTCGCGATTCGGGATGTCCTCGCGTTCCGGTCGCTCAACCCTGCACAGCGGGACGGACGACGATATCGCCGACGTCCACATCGTCCGGCTGCTCGATCGCAAAGGCCATCGCCCGTGCGACTGCTTCAGGCTCCAGTGCGATCTCGTCCATGCGCTGCTGGATTTGCGCCTTGACCGCTGGGTCGGTCATGGAATCGGCAAAGCTGGTCCCGACGAATCCGGGCGAGATGCCGGTCACGCGATACTTGCCTTCGGATTCGATACGCAGTCCCTCGCCTAGGGTGCGCACCGCGTTTTTGGTCGCGGCATACACGCCCATCGACGGGCTCATTTGGATACCGGCGGTTGAGATCGTGTTCACAAAGTGCCCAAAGCCCTGTCGGCGGAAAATGGGCAGCGCGGCCGCAATCCCGTACAGCAGACCCTTGACGTTGACATCGATCATCGCTTCCCAGTCGCCGACGCGCAGCTCCTCGAATTTTGAAATTGGGCCGATTCCGGCGTTGCTGATGAGAACGTCGAGCTTGCCATAGCGATCGGACGCCAAGCGGCAGAGCGAGGCCATATCGTCACGGTTCGATACGTCGGTCAGTTGGCAAGCCGCTTCGCCTCCCGACGTTCGGATTTCGAGCGCGACCGTTTCCAATGCGTCGGCTCGTCGCGCGCCGAGCACGACCTTTGCGCCACGCTCCGCCAGCAAGCGCGCCGCCGCGCGGCCGATACCGCTGCTTGCGCCGGTTATCACGATTACCTTGCCGTCTATTCCTGCCAATTTTCAGCCTCCTCGCAACAGGGCGCAATTGACCAAATCCGGAGAAATCGTACGGATCACACCTCGTTAACGCGGCAACTGCCCGATCCGCTCCCAGACCCTCATCCACCAGCCTCAGGCAGGCGATGTGCGCATCATAGAGCTTGTCGACTCGCCGTGGCCCCACAGCCGCTACTGCCGCAAGGCGGACGGTGAACGTTACAGTCTCGCGCGAATGTAAAATCCAATCGCCTCGACGCGTGAGATGCCTTCCAGATATGGCCGGCGAGGTTCCGGGGAGCCCGCTCCGGCCATCGGCAGGCTATCCGGTCAGTGCTGTCGTGGAACGGGCCTACTCACGACGAACGCCGCGCAGGCGACCAACAGACCGGCGACGGTCAGATCGAGCGCGAGGCCGGGGCGGACGGTCCACCAGAAGATCGCATAGCCGAGCATCATGCCCGCACAGGCCAGATACTTCGCTTTCCGCGAAATGGCGCCACCCGCGCGCCATGCGCGCAGTGCCGAGCCGAAGCGTGGGTGTTCGAGGAGCCGGGCCTCGAGCCTCGGCGAGGAGCGCGCGAAGCAGCCGGCCGCCAGGATCAGGAAGATCGTCGTCGGCATCAACGGCAGGAAGGCGCCGATGATGCCGAGCGAAACCAGGATCCAGCCTAGGGCGAGCCACAGCGCCCGGGACGCCCTGCTGCCGCTCCGTCGGTGTATTGGTTCTGGCGGAGTTGTCATTACGGGCTTCATTACCAGGGACCAGGACCCGGGGTCTTAATTCGACCAGGCGGCTGGGAAGGCCCCTTACCCATTTCCAACCACCCACGGCGAGGCTTCGCGTTCGCGCATCCGGAATTCGGTTGCGACCCTTTCGTGACATTTTTTTGGCGGGATCGCGATTCCCCTGCGTCTCACAAAGCGGAACCGCAATGGACGCGGCAGGGAGGGTCTACATGCAGAACAGGGGGCATTTCTCGATCTATGGCTGCAGTACTGCGGTCGCGACGGCGCTATGGCTAGCGGCCACGCCTGCAGCGGCGGCCCAGCAGACTCGGAATTTCAACATCGCCGCCGGCGATCTCGGAAACGCCCTCAATGCCTTTGCACGGCAGGCGAACCAGGAGATAATCTTCTCAAGCGCCTTGGTCGCCGGCAAACGGACCAAGGGGATCCACGGCAGCCTGGCGCCCTATGCCGCGTTGCAAGTACTGCTCGAGGGAACGGGGCTACGCGCCGATGGCGGCAGCGTGCTCACACTGCGCATGGCGACGGAGTCCAAGGTGACTCCCCCGCGGCGCCAGCCCGTAAACTACGATAGCGTCTCGCCCGCCGCGACCCGCGCGGTTCCCGGTCAGGATCGTACC
The DNA here is from genome assembly GCF_014489075.1 of Sphingomonas sp. JC676. Taxonomy (GTDB): domain Bacteria; phylum Pseudomonadota; class Alphaproteobacteria; order Sphingomonadales; family Sphingomonadaceae; genus Sphingomonas. The sequence goes on from NZ_JACTGR010000001.1 coordinate 437,740, forward strand.
GGCACCCCCGATCCGGACAACGCTGCCGAGCCGCAGGAAAGCGCCTCGCCAGCGAACGAGGAACTCGTCGTCACCGGCTCGCGCATCGTCCGCAACGGAAATGATGCACCGACTCCCACTACGGTCCTCAGCGCCGAGGAAATTGCGGAGCGCAACCCGACCAACATCGCCGACTATGTCAACCAGCTGCCCTCGATGGGAACCGGCAACACACCGCGCACGACGACCCTGTTCGCCAATGCCACCGGCGGCGCGAACCAGCTCAGCGCCCGCGATCTCGGCGTCACGCGCACGCTCGTGCTGCTCGACGGCCGCCGCGTCGTCGGCTCCGGCATGTCGCCCGCGGTCGACATCAACATGCTGCCGCAGAATCTCGTGCAGCGCGTCGATGTCGTGACCGGCGGTGCCTCGGCCGCCTATGGCTCGGATGCGGTCGCCGGTGTCGTCAACTTCATTCTCGACACCAAGTTCACGGGCCTGAAGGGCGGCTTCAACTTCAGCCAGACCGACTATTCCGACGGCAGGGTCGTCACGGGCGACCTGGCCTGGGGTGCGAAGTTCGGGGGCGGCCGCGGCCATGTCCTGTTGAGCGGCACCTATTACAAGGGAGACCGGATCGACTTTTACAAGCATACGCGCGACTGGTTCGAGCCAGGCCTTCGCCTGCTGAACAATCCAGACTGGACCGCGACCAACGGCCAGCCCGGCACGATCGTGCGCACCGATGCTGGCTATAACAGCACGCCGGGCGGCGTTATCGCATCGGGGCCGCTGAAGGGGATATCGTTCGGTCCAGGCGGATCGATTGGCACCTTCACCTACGGGCCGATCCAGCAGGGCCAAGTGCAGGCCGGCGGCACGATCGAGTCGATGCCCATCCGCGGCGCGCTGATGCCCGACGACGAGCATTGGAGCATCTACGGCCGGGTCAGCTACGAGCTCACCGACGATATCAACGCGATCGTCGAAGGCAGCTATGCCGGGAACGACACCATCAACTGGTCAGCGGTCTACAACCGCCAGGGCGCGACCAATCTCGTCATCAACCGGGATAACCCGTTTATCCCCGTGACCGTGCAACAGGCGATGGACACAGCGCACGTCACGTCGTTCCAGATGAGCCGCCTGTTCTACGACATGATCAACGAGCCGGGCACGCATATCGGCGAGGCGGGGTATAACCGGCGCCAGGACCGTATCCTGCTGGCGCTGGAAGGCAGCTTCCTCGGCAGCGGCCGTTGGCGCGCCTATTACCAGCGCGGCCACAGCAAGGTGTGGTACACCCGCGACAACAACATCATCCTCAGCCGCTTCAACCAGGCCATCGACGTGACCGGCAATCCGGCGGCCGGCGGCGTGGCAGGGGTGGCGGTGGGAGCGCCGGTCTGCCGGTCGACGCTCACCAATCCAACCAACGGCTGCGTGCCGATGAACGTGTTCGGCGAAGGATCGCTGGGCGCCGCCTCGGTCGCCTGGGTCACGGGCGCCTCCGAGGGACTGCGGACGCGCCAGGATCTCGATTTCTATCAGGACGTCTGGTCGATCGACGCCCAGTACAATCCCTTCTCGACCTGGGCCGGACCGGTCTCGATCGCTGCGGGCTTCGAGTATCGCAAGGAGTCCTTCTCCGCGACCGCCGACGCGCTTTCCCTGGCCTCACAGTGGAACGTGGGCAACTTCAAGGGGGGCAGCAACGGATATAATGTGAAGGAGTTCTTCGGCGAGGTCCTGGTGCCGCTGCTGAAGGACTCGGTCGTGGCGAAGAATCTCGAGCTCAACGGCGCGGTCCGGCGGACCGACTATTCGACCAGCGGCGCGGTGACGACGTGGAAGGCGGGCATCGGCTGGGAAGTCTTTGACGGTCTGCGCCTCCGGGGCACCCGCTCGCGCGACATCCGCGCACCAAACCTCAATGACCTGTTCGCGCCCTCCAGCCAGTTCGTGAACGCCTATCTCGATCGCACCCAGCCGGGCAGCCCGCAGGTGCCCAACATCACCCTGAGCGGTGGCAATCCCAACCTGACCCCGGAAATCGCCGACACCTGGACGGCGGGCGGCGTCTATGCCCCCCGCTGGCTGCCCGGCTTCAGCTTCTCGGTCGACTGGTACAAAATCGACATCAAGGACGCGATCACCGCCGTCGGCGCCCAGCAGATCATCGATATGTGCTATGGCTTCAACCGCCCGGTGAACCCGGCGGCCTGCAGTTCCATCGTGCTGGCGCCCGGGGCCACCAACCTGGTCAACGCCACCATCTATACCAGCGGCATCAACGCGCAGAACGTGGCCGTGGAAGGCATCGACTATGAGGCGAGCTATCGCGCAAACCTCAGCGACATCTCGGGAAGCCTGCCGGGGGCGATCAACCTGCGGGTGCTGGTCTCGCAGCGGCTGAAGGACGAGACCAACCTGCCGGGCGATTCGGCGCCGCCAACGCTGGGCACCTTCGCCAGTCTCAAATGGCGCGGCCTGATGACCGCATCGTATGCCGTCGGCCCGAGCCGTACGACCCTGACGACGCGGTATCTGGGATCGGGCAAGATCACGAACCAGCCGGAGACGAGCCGCACGGGCATTCCCGAAGCGTTCAACCATGTCGATCCGGTCTGGTATTTCGAGCTTGCCGAGAATTACGACATCAACGTCGGCGGCGAGAAGGTGACCGTGTTCGGAGTGGTCGAGAATCTATTCGATCGCAAGCCCGAGCCGATCCCGAGCAGCGGCACCTCGTTCGGCACTTCGGCGCCTTATGATCTGCTCGGCCGGAGCTATCGTCTGGGGTTCCGCTTCAAGTTCTAGACGCGGCCAGGCTCCGCTCGCCATCCCGACATGGACCGGGATGGCGAGCGGCCGAAAAGATACGATAAGCCGACAAAAAGGGCCGCAACCCACGCCCAGGTTGCGGCCCCCCTTTTTTTGTCAGTCGGTTCCCGCGCTGCGTCAGCGTGGAGCGCGCCTGGGCGCCCGGCCGCCGAAAGTCACCAGGCTTTCCGTGCCGTCCGCCGACAGAGCGGAGACACCGATGAACACATCATCGACGATCACGTCCTTCAGCACCGCTTCGCTGGCCGTGCCCGGCACGTCGCGGCTGTCGGTCCAGTCCTGCTTGTCGTTGCGGCGCCAGCGGACGCGATAGCCGGCCGCGCCGGGCACCGGCGCCCAGGTCACGGTCGTGTTCATTCCCAGCGCGCCGTTCAGGCTCACCTCCGCCGGCGCGGCAGGCGCGGCCGCGAGCCGTGCGATCGTGGCCGCGTTGATCGCGGTCACCTTGGCGAGATAGGGAAAGTCCATCTTGTCGACGGTGTCGCCATATTCGATGCCGTTCTCGGTGCGCAGATCCTGATGCTGCTGGTTGTAGTTCTCGATCGCGACCGAGAAGCGCACCGCGGGATAGCCGAGCTTCAGGAACGGCTCATGGTCGCCGCCGCGGCCGAACCGGTCGTTGCGGCGATCGACGAACACGTCCAGCCCGCCCGGGATGCCGGTTGCGACATGGTCGATCGCCTTGGCCAGGGCGCGGCTCGGGCCGTCATCTTCTCCGCCATTCACGCGGCGCGCCAGTTGCGCGGGCAGGTCCTCCGACGCGCGGATGCCTTCGGAGAAGACGCGCACCCGATCGGCCACGCGCTGGCCGTTCTGGCCGAGCGTGTTGCCCACGATATCGTTGTTGAGCACGGCCGCGACCTGCCAGCCGCGTTCCTTGGCGGTGTCGGCCAAGAGCTGCCCGCCGAACAGGCCCTGCTCCTCGCCCGACAGCGCGGCGTAGATGATCGTGGCCTTGAATTTCTTCTTGGACAGAAGTCGCGCCGCTTCGAGCACCAGGGCCACGCCCGAGGCATCGTCGTTCGCCCCGGGGGCGTCCCTGGTGCTGTCCATCACATTGGTGACGCGGCTGTCGATATGACCCTGGACGATCACGACGCGGTTTGGATCGCTGCCGGGCTGGACGGCGAGGACGTCGACCACGTTGACGCCACCCGGCGCACGCTCGCCCGTGAAGATGCGCTCGACCGTCGAGACCTGGAGGCAGCCGCCGCACCGCGCACTCGTGCGCTTCATCTCGTCCGCGAACCAGCGCCGTGCCGCGCCGATGCCCCGCGTCGGATTGTTCGGGTCGGACAGGGTGTGCCGCGTGCCGAAGCTGACCAGCTTTTCGACATCGGCCTTGAGCCGGGCGGGATCGGGTTTGTCCTGGGCGGAGGCGGCGGCGGGCAGCAGAACGGCTGCGAGGGCGAGAGACTGGAGTCGCATTGTTTCCCCTTTGGCTATTCGGCGGCCGGGTCTGGTCGCCTGGAGATGATTAGCTGGCCATTCCCGTCGCTATGCACGTCCACCGGCAAGGTGACCTGGAGCGCCTCGAGGAAACCCGCCTGGTTGCTCGTGCGGAACATCCCGTTGATCCGCAGGTCCGCCACCGCAGGATCGACAACGATCTTCAGGCGCGAATATTCGTTCATCTCGACGACGGCGCTGCTCAACGGTTCATTCTCGAAAAAGACCTGCCCGTCGGCCCAGCTGATTGCTTTCTCAGAATCGATGGTTCGCAGTTCGGGCGAAATCGCTCCCAGGGCCTCGACCAGCTGCTGGTGCGGCTTCATGATCTGCTCCGCCAAACCGGGGCGATAGCCAACCGGGCGGACCGCCACCGTGCCCTCCGCGAGCGTGACACGCAGCTCCTTGGCAGAGAGGCGGACATCGAACACCGTGCCGAGCGCCGTGATCGTCCGGTCGCCCGCCTTGACGACGAAGGGCCGCGTCCGGTCCTTGGCGACCTGGAACAGCGCACGGCCGGCAAGCAGGGTAATGTCGCGGCGCGCCTTGCCTAAAAGGACCGAAACTCGCGTGGCAGCATCCAGAGTTATCACCGAGCCGTCCGCCAGTGTGACCTTGGTGCGTTCGTCTGGCGACGTCGCGTAAATCGTGCCGCCCTGCTTTTTCGCCGAGATCTCGGTGCGGCCGTCGGTCTCCACTCCGAGGACGACCATCACGGCAAGGACAATGGCTGCCGCGATCGCCGCGAAGATACTGCGCCGGCGGCGCCGGCTTTCCTCGACGCCGCCGCGCGCCTCATCGCGCAGCGCGCTCAGCTCGGGCAGCGCCGAACCGGCCCGCAAGGCGAACAGCATCGCCTGCAGCCGATCATGGGTTTCCTGGTGGAGTGGCGCCTCGCGCAGCCAGAGCTGGTGCTCCCGCCGATCCCTGAAGGTGGACTTGGCGCCGCGCAGGCGCGCGTCCCAACCCGCCGCTTCATCCTCGGTCCTGTCGAGACACTTGCTCATCGGACCTTCCGCAGACGGTAGAGGAGATGGCTGTTCGCCTTCGCCATGTGCTTCTCGACGGTGCTGAGCGAAAGGCCCAGGCGGCGCGAGATCTCGACCTGCGCCACGCCGTCGAAATGATAAAGGCTGAACGTCATGCGCACGATCTGGGGGAGCTCGTACAGCGCCGCGATCATCATCTGCAGCGCCTCCCGGCTCTGCATGATGCGTTCCGGTGTGAAGCTGGCCTCGTCCTCGACGTCGAAGCCGTCCGGCGTGGAGGTGATGATGCTGCGGACGCTGGCGCGACGAGCCTTGTCGCGCAGCACATTTGCGGCGACCTGAAACACATAGCCCTGGATATTCGCGATCGACGCCAGGTCCTGCGCGGCCAGGCGGCTGAAGACATCCTGGACGAGATCGTCGGCGTCTTCGGGGCGATCCACGCGGCGTTGGAAGAAGCGTAGCAGCGGCGTGTTATATTGCGCGGCTACCTCATCGAGCCCTGCGCGCCTTTCGGCTTCTGGCATGCACGATCCTCCCGACCCATTAGACGCGGCAGGCTCCTCATCCCGTAAAGATTTATCGCAGGGCGTCGTGACGGTCTTGCCGTGATCATCGGCCCTCGGCGCATATATGAACAGCAATGTCGGGCCCATGGGTAGCCCCGATCGTGCGCAAGGCAGGGGCGACAGGCTTCACTGCGCTGTGCCGCCGCGGCACCGGTATATCGTCGCTGTGATCGCGGGCAGCACCAGTCTGGTTTGCTTGCGTGGTCTGGAGCACATTTCGGTTCTAATGTCCGCTACCGGATCGGCAGCGGACATTCTGCTCGAACCAAAAGCGAGTATCGGCTTTTCGCACGCGGCTGCCTAAAGATACTGGCCAGCAAACGGCCAAAACTGGTCACACGAAGCCACGATGGTGTGAATGGCGGGAATTGGCCGAGAGTACAGAACTACCGTGCGGCTTGGCGCGCGCGATAGGTCGGTGGGGCCACTGAACCCCGTGCTGATGCGCCGCTTTCTCTGCGGCGGCGGTCACGTGCATGGAAGGCGTCAATCACATGAGGTGGCCCTGCAATGCTTGCGGGCGAATTCCGCCATATAAGGCGGGCCATCCACGACAACGCTCAACCCTTTGTCGGTCCAGTTGACGACATGCATGGCCTGGTTCTCCAAGTCGACCAGGATGATGTTCGACACGAGCGAGCACCTATCCTTCTTACACGTGAAGAATAAGAGGATATTCCGTCCGTTGATTTTCCGAATCTCGCCGGGAATTTCAATTCCATCTGCTTCGGAATACACACCCAGTGCATCGCGGTTGAGGGCGCGGTCACGGACGAGAAATTCGTGTCTTTCACCAACCAGGTGAGAGAATGGCATTCCTACATATTGCCCAGGCTGGGCCATTGGAATTCCCTTGTCCGGCGAAGGGGAGCATGAAAGTAGGACCACCGAAACTGCAAATGTGGCTCTTTTCATGCGAACGCGCCTGCACATGGTCGATCCACTCTCCCGGCGCCTTTATCCAATAGCAGAATCGACATTGTTTGACGCCCGTTCATCGTCGCACGAATTCTTCGATAGCCCCGGATGATTTTCCCGCCATTGCCTATTTGGAGTTACCTCACCTCAAGGCGTCTCCATTTATTCCAGCAAGAGCAGGCCTCACACCGGTCCTATGGCTTGCGCGCCGCGATAGAAGGCGATGATTTCCTGCGGCGAAACCGTTCGGTTCGACCGGCGCCCGAGGAAATAGACCCCGCTAGCGGCGTCCGAGGCATAGGAGGATGGCACAATGGCATCGAATAGCTGGAGCCAGCTGAAGGCGAGTTTGAACATCTTTCCGGCCAGCCGCGAGCGGAACAGGGCCCTCGCGAAATAGTCGATCGACCAGATGAGCTGTGTTCCCGGTCCGCCGCTGATGCCCGAATCGACCAGCTCGAAGCGGCGGAAGAGGAAGCGGTGCCCGCTTTCGGTGAAGCGGGTGAAGTCATAGGCGCCCTCGTGCACATGCTGGAGGAACGGAGTCTCGGCGTAGACCAAGCCATCGGGCTTGAGCACGCGCCAGATCTCGTCGACCACCTGCTGCGGGTCGAGCACATGTTCGAGCACCGCCTGGATCACCACGGCATCGACCGATCTGTCGCGCAGGGGGATGCTGTGCGCGTCCGCGATGAACTGGATGTTGGGCGAGTAATAGATGTCGAATGCCGCGATACCCAGATTGGGATGGTCATAGAGCGCCCCGATACCCTGGCCGACCGTTCCGCCGCCGATGATCAGCACCAGCGCCTCGTGGTCACGGGGCAGCGCGGCGATGAGTCGGTCGATGTTGCGGCGCGTACTCTTCTTCTCCGGTGAGAGGACGCGCTTGACCGTGCGCTTGATCCCTCGCGTCGCGCGGCGCCGAACCGGGCTGCCGACGTCGTTTTCGGTGATTTGCTCCAGGGACAGAATCGATCGGGCGAAATCGACCAGCACCGGTGCGCCCTGGACCGCGGCATAGCTACAGCGATCGTCGTCGACGCAGCGCAACGCGACACCGTCGCGAACCAGCGGGACGCGGGTGCGCGGACAGCAGAGCAGCGGTTCGAGCAGATCGAGATCCACCAGCATGCTTGCTCCTGACACAGGCGCGGCGGCTGGACGCCGACGTGCAGCAAAAGTTTTAGAGAATTTCGCGCTACTGAAATCTGCCGGTCGATATACGTCGAACGGTGGCGCGCATTACGTCTTTGTGGGTAGTCCCGCGGCTAAGGCGCGAGCAAACTATTGCATCTGGTCGCGGGTGAACAGGATCGCCACTGCGGTGCGATTGTCCACGCCAAGCTTCGAATAGATGGTGTGCAGGTGGATCTTCACGGTCCCTTCGGACAGTGCAAGCCGCACCGCGACATCCTTGTTCGAGAGCCCGTCGGCGATCAACCGCGCGACCTCCTTCTCGCGCCGTGTCAGCAACGCAAAGGGCGAGGTGCGGCGCGCGGCGGCCGAAGCTCGGCTGATCGCCGGCTGGACGATGCTCGACGGCAGCCATTTCCGGCCTTCAGCGACGTGGCCCAGGCAATCGACCAGGCTCGCCGCGGCACTCTCCTTGAGCACGATGCCGTAGGCCCCGGCGGCGATCGCCTGGATGACCTGCTCGTCAGTGATGCAGCCCGTGAGGAACACGACGCGTACCGGCCACTGCTCGCGCGCGACCTGCCTGAGTACCTCGATCCCGTCACGATGCGGCATCGAGATGTCAAGCACAGCCACATCGGGCATGTGCTCCAGGATCGCGTCGATCGCCTGCTGACCGTCACCGCAGGTGGCGACGATATCGATATCGGTGTCGGCCGCGATCAGGTTGGCCAGCCCACGCAAGATCAATGGATGGTCGTCGCAAAGGACGAGCGAAGTCATGACGCGGCGCGCTCGAGAGGGATCTCCATGCGTACGCACAATTGGAGATCCTCCAGCGAGACCGCCATGTTGCCCCCCAAATTCTCGATCCGGTCGCTGAGTGATGTGGAACGCGGAATACCGTGCAGATTGCTGCCGCTACCATCATCGCGGATCGTCACCAGGAGCAACTTGCTGCGGCGTTGGATCGCGATCGTCACTTCCTTGGCGGCACCGTGGCGAACGGCGTTGGCGGTCGCCTCCGAGAGCGCGAGGCACAACTCCGTGGCGACGCGGTCGCTTACCTCGAGCCCGGGCGGATCGATGCGGATCGCCACGCGGCAGTCCCATTGCGAGCCGAGCGGCTCGACAAACATCTGGAGTTGGTCCGCGAGACAGCGCTTGCGGTTCGATCCGGTGCGTGCCTCGCCGATGAAATGTCGGATGCGCGCCTGATGGCCCTGCAACGTGTCGCGGATCTGCACCAGCGTCCCGCTCGTCGGCTGGGACACCGTGCGCTCGGCGGCATTGAGCTGGAGCACCGCAGCGGTGAGATCCTGGAGGACACTGTCATGCAGGTCACGGGCGAGGCGCACGCGCTCCCCGAGGCCGGCGGCCGAGACATATTCGCGTACAAGCGAGAACTGTTCGAGCTCCATTGCGATGCGCGAAGCGACGATCTGACCGAGCAGCATGACGTCGCGATCGCGGAACGCCGGGTCGATCACGATCACGCTGCCGCGATAGCGGATCGTGCCGAAACCCGTGGCATAAGCACAGTGCCAATCCGTTCCGACCAGCGTTTGCAGCATGTTGCGCTGCTCTCCTCCGGTGAGTTCGACCGTGGACCCCGGGCCCGGGCTGATCAGCGCCGCGTCGGACAGCGCGATATGGTCGATGAAGCGAACGCTCTCGTCGCTCCAGATCGCGGCATGTACGGCAGCCTTGTCCTGGTCGCGCCACAATACGAGGATGCGGTCGGCACCGAGCACCTTCGACGCATGGCGCAGCGAGGAGGACAGCCAGGGCCGGTCCTCTTCCGGCACGATGTCATGCGGCCACGAGGCGAGCTCGCGAAGGCGGGCGTTGCTGCGGCTGCGATAGCTGCCAAAATAGCCGAGCATGATCACCGTCACCCAGCAGAATACAGAGCGCAGGATCAGGAAGTTGAGTTCGGACTCGCCGTCCTCAACATCGGGCACGCCGACGAAGATCAGGATCGCCTGCAGCGCGAGCGCGGTGGCGATGGTGCCGGTCCACTCCCAGCGGATCGCGGCGGCGATCAGGACGAACGTGTAGAAGACGAAAAAGGGGCTTTCGAGTTCGCCGGTGATGTAGATCAGCACCGCGACGACGAGAACGTCGACCATGATCGTGATGACGTTGAAGGCGTCCTCGAGCGGGGCGGGGGGCCGCACGAACAGCAGGACGAAGGCATAGAAGGCATAGCCGCCGAGAATCCAATAGGCTTCATCGAGCAGATTGGCCGGCTGGGTCGGGTCGATATAGATCGCGGCGACGGCGAAGACGGAGACGATGAGCCGTCCGCCATTAATCAGGTGTTCCGGGTTGGTGACATAGGGCTGTAGTGACAACGGGGCACCGAAGCGCCTGCGCAGCGTGGCGAGGTCGCTCATGGCTGTGGGACCGAAGCGGAAGCCGTGGACCAGCGCTCGCGGTTTCCCGGCGCGGCGCGGGGCACGAGCTCGTCATACAGCGCCATCACCGCCTCGGCATGACGGTCCTCGCCGAAATGGCTGGACGCATGGGTCCGCGCCGCCGCGGCCAGCGCGCTGGATCGGTTTTCGTCGCGCAAAAGCTCGAGTGCGCCCGCGGCCAGCGCATTTGGGTCCTCGGGGGCGACCAACGTGCCGAGCCGGCCGTCCTGTAGCGCCTCGATATTGCCGCCCGAACGGGTTGCGACGATTGGCGTGCCGACGAGCATCGATTCGATCAACGTGCGCCCGAACGGCTCGTCGACCGCGGGCACCATCAGCAGGTCGCACGCCGCGATCCAGTCGGCACCGGGATAGCGGAAGCCCATCAGCTGGATCGCATCGGCGACGCCGTGGCGCTCGGCATGTGCGCGAACCATGGCCTCGTCGATCTCTAGCGGCGTGCCGAACACTAGCCCTCGCACGGGCAGGTCGGGCGCACGCCGCCGTAGTGCGGCGATCGCCTCGACGAACAGCAGCGGCCGCTTGCGCGAGATCAGCACGCCAAAGAATCCGATCAGCCGCGTGCCCTCGCTGCAGCCGAGCTCGTCGAGCAGCGCGGCGTGCAGCGCTTCGCGATCGACGCGGACATCGGTGTCGAAAGGGCTGTGAATCACCCGCGCGCGCCGGCTCCGCATTCCTGCCTTGCCGAGGGCGAAACCCGAGACGGAGACCACCGCATCGGCGATGCGCGGCGCGACGAAGCGGAGCCCGCGGGCATCGGGCGCGCCGCGGTGATGCCAGACCAGCTTGGCGCCGGCGAGCTTGGCGGGCAGCGCCCAGATCGCGTGTGTGCGGCCGTCATTGCTGTGCACGATGTCGATCGCGCGCTCGCGCAGCAGCCGGGCCAACGCTCCCGACGCCCGGGCAATGCCGATCGCATGGCGCAGACCGGCACGTTCGCCGTGCCGCAATGCGGGCAAGGGGCCGGCCGTGGCGATGTCGACATCGGCGCCGCGCATCAGCCGCGCGATCTCACCTTCCGGCGCCTCGACCAGCACCACCGGGTCGAAACGCCGCCGGTCGAGATTGCGCAATAGTCCAAGCACCGAGATATGGCTGCCGCCAACCAGATCTCCGCAAAATGGGAAGCAGATTTTCGTCCGGCGCTCTCCCACGCTCTGCACCTTTCCTTGCCATCGCTTTGGCTACCACTTGCGCAAGCCGCCGCCGCTGGTTCCCTTGCCGCTGGCCGGGCAATTCGGAGCTACGCCTTACTGGTGTGAAGCTGGACAGATTGGGACTATGTCTGGTTTGCCTGCCTGATCTCCCCTGCCACCACGCCGTCAGACTGCCGGCCTCCATGAAGCAAATAGGCTCGCTGAACGCTGTCAGTCGGCCGTGGCCCAGAATGAAAGCTCACGGAGCAACGCTCCCATGTTCGCAGTTCCACGTCACGAACCGAGCGGTGCTTCTCGATTCAGCGTGCCTCGTTCGTCTTTGCTATGAGCGCGAACTTCCTGTCGAACTCCCATCCCTCGTTAGCGTGGCGTGAAATCCGCGCTGAATGCCACAAGTGCATCCGCGCGGCGGCGAGCCGATCTGCATCGAGTTCATCGAGCCCAACGCGCTCACAGGCCTGGGCCTTCATCACATCGTCGTCGAAATCCGGGCGATCGCACAGCGGCGCGTAACGCTTCATGGCGCTGCTGGCGTGCGGAAGGTACCGCACCTGCTGCGGAGCAGGCGGTGGTCTTGGCAAATGTCCATCGGCGTATCACCCTTACGCCGAGCCTAGGCGGGATGGGGGCGTTGTCCGATGCGACGGATCGAGCCATACCTGTCTTGCCGCTGCAATGGGGCTGGCCTACCGTCCTAAGCGACATTCTCGAAACGGGAAGTCAGGAGGAAGGGGATGGTGTCAGGAAGGACTCGCCATGCGCCTTGCGCTCGCTTCGCCGGCAGCTTCGACTCTCATTGACGGCGCGCGCTGCTGGCGCCGTGCCCGCGATCTCGGCGAGCCCGTTCAACCGATCCTTGCGTCCAGTTTTCCGAATCCTGGCGCCGGGGTTCTTGCCCCGGCTATCGATGGTCTTCTGACACTGTTCGAGGCCACGTTTCGGCGCCGATTCGATGCGGGCGATCCGTGCGATGGCGAACTGACTGACGATGAGGAGCGCCTGCTTTACCTGCTCGACCATGACGACCAACCGACATCGGTCGGCGTACGTCCGGCCCTTGCCGGGGCGCTGCGCGCCGCGCTTCGCTCGACCAGGATCATGCTGCGCCTCGTCCTCCCCGGCCGTCCCGATCCTGCCTGAGATCCGGCCGCGCCGCCGGTCGTCTGCTACGTGCCGTGTCTCCGAGCCGAGGACATTGCACTCACTTGCCCTTCCGCCTTTTGAAGATGGCCGATGGCGGTGCCCCGGCCTTCGTGCTTGCGACGGCCGCGCCGTCCGCTTCAGACGTCGCTCCGCAATTCTACACAAGTTTTCAATCATTTGGGTGCTTGGGTAGGCCGGTCGCGAGGAACACATGGATTTTGCCCAGATCTGGAGGGTTATCGTTCTTCACAGGTTCGCCATTCGGAACTGGTCGCTGCTGCTCCTAGGCACGCTGGTTGCGTTCTACGGCGCCTTCGCGATCGATCTGTTCGAGACGGAAGGTCAGATCAGCCTGCAACTGGCCGAGATTGAGCTCGACGAGGCCCTGCTCATCGGCGTGGTGCTCGGGTTGGTCCTGCTGTCCTTCGGCGCGTACCATTATGCGAAGCAGAAGCGCGAGATGGCACGCCGCATCGCCGCCGAACGGCATGCACGCGAACTCGCCTATCAGGACGGTCTGACTGGACTGCCCAATCGCCGTCAGTATGAGGATGCTCTGCAAGCAGCCATCTCCGCGCCGCCGCGTGCTGGCGCAGCGCACGCGATATTCTTGATCGATCTGAACGGGTTCAAACAGATCAACGACGTCCACGGGCATGGCATCGGTGACGAAGTGCTGATCGTCGTCGCCCAACGGCTGTCTGCCGCGATGCGTGAGGGCGATATGGTCGCGCGCTTCGGCGGCGACGAGTTTGCCATCCTCGCCACCCACCTTGCCGGTCCCGAGGCCGCGACCAATGTCGCGCTCCGCGTCATCGAGACGCTCGATCCCGCGATTACCGCCGGTGGCGCGCTCCACCGGGTCGGCGTCGGCGTTGGCATCGCGCTCGTGCCAGGCGATGCGAATACGATCGAGGAGGCGCTCCGCAAGGCCGATGTCGCGCTTTACCGCGCCAAGGCGGAGCGTCGCTCGGCACTGCGCTTCTTCGAGCCCGAGATGGACGCGCGGGTCCGCGAGCGTGATGCCATGGAGCGAAAACTGCGCGACGCAATCGACGCGGACCGCATCGAGACGATGTATCTGCCCACCATCAATCTCAAGTCCCAGGAGGTGATCGGCTTCGAGGTGGCGCCGCGCTGGATCGATCCCGAGCAGGGAGAGGTCGCACTGGAGCGCTTCGTTGCGATCGCCGAGGAGGTTGGTCTGATCCACGTTCTGGCCGAGCGCATCCTGCGCCAGGCATGCGAGGCAGCCCGCAGCTGGCCAAAGCGAGTCATGCTCTCAGCCGATATCTATCCAAGCCAGCTCAAGGACGCGCTCCTGCCCGCGCGCATCGTGCGGATCCTGGCCGAGACCGGGCTAGCGCCCGATCGGCTCGAGCTCGAAATCACCGAGAGCGCGTTGGTAGCTGACATGGAGAATGCCCAGGTCGTACTGGGCGCGTTGCGGGCCGCGGGAGTCCGGATCGCGCTCGACAATTTCGGGACCGGTTATTCGAGCCTCTATCATCTGCGCAACTTCAAGATCGATAAGGTCAAGATCGACTCCAGCTTCATCCATGCGATGGCGTCCGAGCGGGAAAGCGCGAGCATTGTCAGCGCGCTTGTGGGCCTTGGCCACGGTCTCGGCCTCACCATTGCCGCCGAAGGCATCGACGCTAGCGACCAGGAAAGTTCGCTGATCGACAGCGGCTGCGAGCAGGGGCAAGGCGGCCTGTTCAGCGGACCGATCTCCGCCAGCGCAGCGCTGAGCCTGTTTCCTCCGATAAAGCGCGATATCGCCGGATGAAATTGCTGCGTGCTAAATGGCGGGTGACGTTCATTCCGGCATGCACCGACCATCCGAATTTCACGCCATTGTTGCTTTGAGGAATCAACGCGTCGAACGTCCCCAACCGGGTCGTTAGCCGCCATCCCGCAATCATTTGAATGAACGGCCGCTTTCAGGCTTGTCCGGAACCGGGCTGAACCGCAGGAAGTGGCCGGAAGCGGGCCCGCCGCTTCCGGGTGAATAGGATGGAGAAGGCGACCCTAGGGGGTTGCCAGCCCGGGTCGGCATCGCCCGCCCTAAACCCTGTGCAGCGCGGCCTTGTCGGGGGTAACGGCAAACCGCGCCAGCGTGCTGAGCTTGCCGCCGGGCGACTGGACGCGATCTATCACCTTCACGTCGGTGCGCCACTCCTTCGCGGTGATGTCGTAGGTCTGGTACCCGCGCTGGTTGTTGAGCAGCGCGATATTGGGGCTGGCCGCCTTGAGCGCCTTGTGTCGGGGGAGTTCGTCCGCAGACCCGTCCCCGCCGGAGGTGATCGAGGTCGCGAGGAACTCGGTCGCGGCCGCCGGGCCATCGGGCTCGTTATCGCGCATGGGAACTGTCCCCACGGCGTTGATATGCGCATCGCCGGTGGCGATGATGACATTGGTCAGTTTGTGCTCGGCGATGGACCTGGCCAGGCGCGCACGCGCGGCCGGATAGCCGCTCCAGGCGTCAGGTCCGGGCCGGAGCTGCCGGGTTCCGTCGGATCCGATTTGGTAGAGCGGCATCACGAAGACCTGCTGTGCGATGAGGTTCCAGTGCGCCGAATTGCGGAAGCCGTCGTCAAGCCAGGCTTCCTGCGCGGCGCCCATGATCGTCGTCTCGGGACCGTTGGTCGTGCGGCACGCCGTCTCGCCCGGCTTCTCGCACGGCTGATCGTCGCGGTAGCTGCGCGTATCGAGCACATGCATGCGCAGCAGCGAACCGAAGTCCAGCCGCCGGTACATGGTGATCCCGCCCGGCCCCGGAAGCTGGGCGCGGCGCACCGGCATATGCTCGTACCAGGCCTGCATCGCGGCGTAGCGGCGCAGGAGGAAGGCCTCGGGCGGGGTGCCGTCCTGGTCGAACTTGCTCGCCCAATTATTGTCGACCTCGTGATCGTCGAACGACATGACGAACGCCGCCGCGGCGTGGGCGGCCTGAAGGTGCGGGTCGCTCTTATACTGGGCGTAGCGGCGCCGATAATCGTCGACGCTGTAGATCTCGTCGCCGAAATGGGTGCGGTCGACGAGATTGCCGCTCGCATCGCGGATCAGCAGGTTCTTGGGCGCTGGGTGGTTGCCGGTCTCGTAGATATAATCGCCATAATGGAAGACGGCGTCGAGATCGGGCTCGTCGCTCAGGTGGCGCCAGGCTTCGTACCAGCCATGCGGAAGGGCCTGGCACCCGGCCACCGCCAGCCGGAGGCGGTCCACCGGACTATTCGCGGCGGGCGCGGTGCGGGCAACCCCGACGGGACTGGCCTCGGCGCCGTCCACCAAGAAGCGATACCAATAGGGCCGGCGCGGCTTCAGGCCGCCGACCTCGACGTGCACGGAATGCCCCAGCTCGGGCCGGGCAACCGCCTCGCCCGACTGGACTATCCTGGTGAAGCGATCGTCTTCCGAGACTTGCCAGCGCACCGCAACGGCCGCCATCGGCATGCCGCCATGCTCCGCCAGCGGCTCCGGCGCCAGGCGGGTCCAGATCACGAAGCCGTCCGGCCAAGGATCACCGGACGCGATCCCCAGGGAGAAGGGGTATCGAGTGAACTTCGGCGCGGCCCACGCCACGGGCCCGAGCCCCGCGAACAGGGCCAGGCCACCGGCGCCGACGAGCAGCTTGCGGCGATCGAGGACGAGCGTGTTCATTCGATTTCTCTCCAGACTGGGGGCGGGTGGTTAGAAGCGTGCGCGCAGGCCGATGGTCCCGCTCACGCCCGCCTTGAGATAGACCGCGCTATAGTCGCCGACCGGACCGGAGGTGACCGTCGATCCGTCCACGATGACGTTGCGCGCGCTGTTCAGCAGGTTGCGGATCGAGAAGAAGGATTCGATGTTCCGCCGAACCGCCACGCTGCCCGAAAGGCTGACGTCCCAGAACTCGTCATAATAAGAGGGCGTGGTGCTGCGGTATTTCTTGCCCGTCCAGGCCGAGTTGAGAAAGAGCTTCACGGGCCCCTTGCGATAGGAAAGCGACAGGCTCCCCATCTTGTCGGCGACGCCCACGATCGGCACGTCGGGATAGTTCATGCTGAGCGAGCCGCGCACCGACAGCCCGTCGAGCGGCGACGGCAGATAGCTCAGCGCGTGGTTGAACTCGAATTCCCAGCCGCGGATGTTGATCGCCTGGCCGCCCACGGTCGTGGTCGTGCGGAAGGTATAGTCGGCATAGGTCGGGTCGGTATTGCCGAACTCCTCCGCGGTCAGCTCCTGCGCCTGGAACAGGCCCTTCACCCGGTTCTGGTAATAGTTGATCGCCACCAGCCCAACCGGCTCGAAATATTGCGCCAGGCGGACCGAGATATTGTCCGACATCTCGGGCTTCAGGCCCGGATTGGGCGCGCGGATGACCTTGTTCAAATCGTCGATCGACCAGATTCCGGTCAGGTCGGCGACCTCGGGCCGGCGGATCGTCCGGCTGTAGCCGATCTGCAGGTCGGTGTTGCGCGTGAAGGAATATTTGATCGAGGCACTGGGGAATAAATGGTCGTACTGGCCCTTCCGTTCGACCTTAGGCCGCGACAGATACTGATATTCCAGGCCCGGGATGGTGGTTGCCTGGCCGGTCGAGGCGGAGACCGGGAAGCCGGCGGCCGCCACTTCCTGTGCGGAAAGCGCATCCACTTCGAGCGCGGAGGTCTGGGTCCGCTCCCAACGCAGGCCTGCCCGCACCTTCAGCTTGTCGGTCGGCTCGGCGGTGGCCATGAAATATGCGGCATTGGTCTCTTCGCTGAACTGCCGGTTGTTGCCGACATGGACGCCGTACCATTCGGTCGGCGTCGTCGCGGTCGTCGCGGTCCAATATTCCGGATGCTCGCGATACAGCTGCAGCAGCTTGTAGTCGCTGGGCATGTACAGGTTTTCGCTGCCGCTGATCGAATGGATGCTGATGCCGCTGTCCGCGAAGGAGACCTGGTTGGAGCTCTGGATCCGCGCCAGCAGCTCGGCGGTCGAAAGCGGACCGACATATTTGTAGCGGCTGAGATCGGTGTCGTCCTTGTAAAGCCACTCGGTGCGCTGGTTCTTGACGCCCGTCTTAAAAGTCACTGGCACGGAGCCGAAGTCCACCCGATAGGTCACGTTCAAGGCGCCGCCGCGCAGGGTCTGCTTCGCATAGGGCCCGTCGTTGAGCCGAAGGATCAGAGGATTGGGCGCGGAGAAGCTCGCCGGATCGGTCCAGTCGCCGCCGCTGATCTGCTGGATCTGCCACGCCTCGCCGAGGAGGTTGCCCGGCTCGCGCCGCGCGGAGAAATTGCCCCGGGCGGTCAGCGCGCTCAGCACATATGCCGAATCCTTCTTGCCCTGCGGGTCGTAGGTGCTGACCGAGTCCGAGTAGAAGCCATTGCCTTCGATCGTCAGCCGGCCGTTCTCATAGGAGAAGCTGGGGATGATCGTCTTGCCATTGCTGTCCTTGACGTTGAGCGAGTTCTGCATCGAGACCGTCGCGGCGGTCGCCGCCTGCTGGGTGGTGATGTCGAACACCGGATCGCCGATCACCCCGCGCGTGCGCGCGCCGGTGGTGAACTTGTAGGCGGTCGAGCCCGTCCAGATGCCGGACTTGTTGTAGATCGACGCGACCGACAGGACGAGCTTGTCGCTGGCCTTGAAATCCAGGTTGAGCGACGCGGAGAGGCGCGAGATCTCGCGCGTGTCCATCTGCGTCTCGATCGTGGTGATCGCCAGCGGCTCGGGGCTAATGGCGGTGGGCGCGCCGCTGCGGCCGAGCGTCGTCTGCTCATGCTCGAGATAGAGGGTCGATTGGCTCACGCTGGCGACCACGCCGAGGCGGCGGCCGAACAGCACGTCCGAATATTCCACCTGCCAGTTGGGCAGGAACTTCTTGCTGCCATAGCCGCCTTCGCCCGGTCCGGTCCGCTTCTTGTCGTCCCAGAGATCGGCATGGGTGCTGGCGCCGGCCTGGAGCACGATGCGGCGCCCCTTGCGATCGAACGCGCGCTTGGTCTTGATGTTGATCGTGCCGGCGGGCGCGTTCGCATCGACATCGGCGCTGATCGTCTTCGAGATCTCGATCGAATCGATCGAACTGAGCGACAGCTGCTCGAAGCTGAACGTGCGCGAGCCCCCGGCACCGCCGCTCGCGTCGATGCCCGACAGGCCTACGCCGTTCAGCGTGACGGCGGTATATTCCGACGGAAGCCCGCGCAGCTTGATGTTGCGCACCGTGCCGTCGCCATCGCCATCGGCGTCGGTGTCGACGCCGGGCATGTATTTGATGAACTCGCCCGGATTGCCGTCGGAGATGTCGCCATAAGATTCGGCCGACAGGCTGTTCTTGATGTCCATCGACTTGCGCTGGCTCATGATCGCGCGCGCATCGCCCTCGACCACGCCGACCACGACGATCTCGGCGTCCTCGCCGGCGGTTTCGCCGCGGCGCGACAGCGCGAAGTCCTGCTGCGCGGTCTGTCCGGCGGAAACCCGGATGCTGGCATTCTGGTCGGCATAGCCCGTGTACCGGACAATGATCTCGGCCGTCCCGGCGGGCACGTCGGCCAATCGATATTCGCCGCCTTCGCCGGTCGTGATCTTCCTTTTCTCGCCGTCCGCCGTGGTCACTTCGACGATCGCGTCGCGCAGATATTCCTTGGTCGCGGGATCGATGACCTGGCCGGAGATCGCCCCCTTGCCGGCGACCTGCTCCGATTGCGACGTTTGCGAAGTGCGGCGCGAGCGCAGCGTCACCACCTGTCCGTCATCGCTGACGATCTGAAGTGGCGTACCCACGATCAGGCGGCGCAGCGCCTCGCGCGCATCCATCGTGCCCTTGATCGCCGGGGTGCGCACGCCGTGCAGGTCGCGCGCCGATGCAACGATCTGGATCCGCGCCTGGCGGGCGAGTTCGGGGATTGCCCTGACAGCGAGCTGGGCGGGAATGTCGAACGTACGCGCTTCGGCATGCGCGGGCGCCGATGCCGCGAGCGCGACGATGATGGCAGTACTCGACAGGACGGAATTACGTGAAATCATGCTCTGAGACCCCCTTATGCGGGCGGCGGCACCGCCCGTTTGGAGGCTGAGAGTCTTCAGGCGGTCCTTTCCGCCATTCCCGAAACGTTATTTTATCGCGGCTCCGTACCGCGGCTGAGAATCACGGCATTGTCGCGCTGTTCGACCCGCGCGCCGAAGATGGCCGCGACCGCGCGGCCGAAGCCCGCCGGATCGCTGGCCGAGAAAAGCCCCGTGACCGGTTCGCCGGCCAGCGCCGGATCCCGAATCTCGATACGCGTGTTGCTGTAGCGCGCGAATTCGGTCACCGCCTGGTCGAGCCGTTCGCCTTCGAACGCGATCTTGCCATCCCGCCATGCGAGCTCCCGCGAGAGTAGGTCGGGCGTGATTGATTGCGGTGACGGCAATGCGCCGCGGGCTGGGGCTGGTGGAATAACGAGGCGGGTATTTGCCTGCATGACCACAGGCGCCGACATTCCCGCTCTGGCGAGCACGACTCCGCCGCGATCCACCAGAATATCGACGGGCGTCGCGCCGAGCTTGCGGACGCGGAACGTCGCTTGGGTGCCGCGCAGGCGCGTGCCGCCGACATCGACGAGGAATGGTCGCTGATCACGGACGATCGTGAAATAGGCCTCACCATCGAGCAGCTCGATGCGGCGTTCGCCGGACCCGTAGTCGACCTGCACGCGGGTCTGCGTATTCAGCATGACGGTCGAGCCGTCGTCGAGTGTGACCAGGCGCACTTCGCCAAGCCCGGTGGTGATCGCTCCGGCGGCCGGCAGGCTGATTCCCAGCGCAACGATCGATGCCGCCGCCAGTCCCCCTACGCCGGCCCAGGCCAGCACCTTGCGTCTGGACACCGCGGGCGGCGCAGACACCGCGGGACCGGCGAAACGCTGAGGATCGAAATCGGGCCCGAGCGCGCGCGCGGATTCGCCGAGCATCGACAACGCGTCGGCGCGCAGCAGTGCACCGCGCCGGCGCGGATCGCCGCGCAGCCATGCCTCCAGCGCTTGCGATTCCTCCCCCGAGAGCTGTCCGCGGTCGAGCCGCGCGATCCAGTCGGCAGCCTTCTCGTCAATGTATCGACTGGTTTCTCGTTCGGCCATCTTGGGAGACAATCTCCAACTCCGTTTCCCTAGAGACCTCTGCCAGAGCTTTTCCGCCATGGCCAAACCAATCCATCAGAAAACGGAGCCCGCGGGAGATGTGTTTTTCGACCGTATTCTCGGAAATCGCCATGCGCGTCGCGATCTCGCGCTGCGAGAGGCCCTCCACCCGGCGAAGTATGAAAGCCTGCTGCGTCTTGTTCGGCATGGCGCCGATCGCGCTGGCCAGCCGCCCCAATTCGTCGCGATCGATGGTAACCTGCTCGGGTGACGGGCTGTCGTCTGCATGCTGGAACTGCGTGAGGTCCTCGACCGCGTGGATGGAAACCACCCGGGCCCGCCGCACGTGCTTCGCGATGACCGACCGCGCGACCTGGAAAAGATAGGCGCGCGGGTAGCGAATTCCGTCCACGGTCTCAAGGTCGGCGAGGATGGCATAGGCTTCCTGGATGATGTCGTCGGCTTCGAGTCCCAGCGGCTGCCGGCGCGCGAGCCAGGTCCGCAGCGCCGGCTCATGCGGCAGAATGTTGCGAAGGAACCATCGCGTCCGTTCCCGGTCGATCGCGCGCATCAGCTACCCTTGGAATAACCCAAACTCTTGTTGAGCCGTCGCGAACCGACCGGCGCGAGTTAAGGTCAGTGGTGAGACCGGGTTCCGGTAGGCTGAGAATGTGACAGACTCGGTTCAGGCTCAGTCAAATTCGGAATGACCGGTTTCAGGGCATCGAGGGGACATCATATCCCGAGTGTATAACTCGACACATTGATGGAGGCGTTTGGATCCCCCTCCGCTACCACCGGTAACCATTAGCTGCCGCGAGCAAGGGCTCCAGATCGCCCTAAAGCTGCTGCGAAAAAATCCGCCATAGTGGATGTACCGCTACGCATCTTACCGGAACGGTTTTAATTCCGAATTGGAAGTAAACCATGATCCAACGGCAGGAACGGTGGGGACCGGCATGACGATCGAACGTGAAAGCACGTCCGAACTGCTCGAGCGGGACGGGGACACACGATCCAGCCTGTTGCTGATCGTGGTCGGGGCGAGCGCGCTGTTCTGGGGCATCGTCTTCATCCTGCTCGCCTGAGCGGACGCAAATCGCGGCTTGGGGCATGCGCAGCAATGCTGTCGTCCACAGCCATTGCATGGCGGCATGTCCGCGCCATGTTGCTTCCGACGATGCGCTCCCCCTAGAAGCGGCATCCCAGATTCGGAAGACATTGATGACCGCCACGCACTCCACTCGCATGCTGATCCTCGGATCGGGGCCCGCCGGCCTGTCTGCCGCCATCTATGGCGCGCGCGCCGGTCTCGCGCCGATCGTCGTCCAGGGCATCCAGCCCGGCGGCCAGCTGATGACCACCACCGATGTCGAGAATTATCCCGGCTTCCGCGACGTCATCCAGGGGCCGTGGCTGATGCAGGAGATGCAGGCGCAGGCCGAGCATGTCGGCGCGCAGATGATGTGGGATACGATCGTCGAGGTCGACGTCTCCCAGCGCCCGTTCCGCATGGTGGGCGATGGCGGGACCGTCTATCTGGGCGACGTGCTGGTGATCGCCACCGGTGCCCAGGCGCGCTGGCTGGGGCTCGATTCGGAAGAGCTGCTGAAGGGCAAGGGCGTCAGCGCCTGCGCGACCTGCGACGGCTTCTTCTTCCGCGGCAAGAAGGTGGCGGTGATCGGCGGCGGCAATACCGCGGTGGAGGAGGCGCTCTACCTCACCAACCACAGCCATGACGTGACCCTGATCCACCGCCGCGATTCCTTCCGGGCCGAGAAGATCCTGCAGGATCGCCTGTTCGCGAACGAGAAGATCAACGTGATGTGGAACAAGAAGGTCGAGCGTTTCGTCGGCGGCGGCCAGCCCGAGGGCCTGGTGGGCATCGAGCTCAAGGACACGGTGACCGGCGAGCTTTCGACGGTCGAAGTCGATGGCGGCTTCGTCGCGATCGGCCACCACCCGGCGACCGAGCTGTTCCGCGGCCATATCGAACTCGATTCGGACGGCTATATCGTCGTCGAGAAGGGCACCACCAAGACCAGTGTTCCCGGCGTGTTCGCGTGCGGCGACGTGATGGACAAGCATTACCGCCAGGCGGTGACCGCGGCGGGAACGGGCTGCATGGCGGCGCTCGATTCGGAGCGCTTCCTGGCCGAAGCGGACTTCGAGACGGTGGCGCAGGCGGCGGAGTAAGTTGACACGGTTGACACCTGCTATGTGGAAAATCTCCTTGCCGCAGAAACAGGCCTCCGAGCGGTAGTATATTACCCTAAAGTCGCAAATGTCGCAGATTCCCCGTGGCTGCGCGCCTGCGCGCGAGCGGACTATATTCAGGATGAGAAAGAGCCTGCACGGGATTGCAGGTGAAATCCTACATCGCAAGATTGCTGTAGGCCGGCGGCGTCGGGTGAAATCCCCTTCGTCACCCCGGCCTTGTGCCGGGGTCCATTGTGCCGGGCGCGAGCCCTTTCAGGCTCTACATCTCGCCTCGACGATGGGTGGACCCCGGCACTTCGGCCGGGGTGACGGATGGGTGGTGGTTCAGGCGAGCGCCGCCAGCACCTTCGCGAACAGCCAGTCCTTGTCGGTGGCCGAGGCGAAGCTGTGGCTGGCGCTGTCGAGCTGCTCGATGCGGATGCGCGGACGGCCGGGTTCGAACGCCGGTGACTTGTACGCATCGGCGAAGGCGATCGCAGTGTTATCGCCTTTGGCCAGCAGGACGGTGATCGGTACTTGCGCCGATGCGAGCGTCCGGGCGAGGCGAGCAGGAATGCCGTCCGGGACTTCAGATTGTTTTTGGGAAACCTTGATCAGGCCCTTGAACAGTTTGGCGATATTCACTCCACCACGGAGCAAGCGGAGCCACTCGCGCGGGTCGCGCAGCTTCTGCGCGTAATGCGAGCGGATCGCGGCGGCGGGGGGCAGATCGTCGGTCGGTTCGATCACCCAGGGATTGGCGAGCAGCAACGCATCGATGCCGGCCGGCTTGTGGAAGAAGGCGAGCGCGGTGGCGGCGTCGCAATTGCCATAGGCGACGATCCGGGTGACGCCGGTTTCGGCGCGGAACGTGGCGGCAGCGGCGACGATGTCGTCCGCGCTGCTTTCATAGCCGCGATTCTCGCCGGTGGAATCGCCGATGCCGCGGCGATCGAAGCGAAACACGGAATGCCCCGCCTCTGCGACGCGCTGGGCAAGCAATGCCATGCCGCGATGTGCGCCGATGCGGATCTCGTTGCCGCCCGAGACGATCAGGAGGCCGGTGGGGCCGGGTGTCCCGTCGAGCGTGCCGAGCAGTGTTTCGCCGGCACAGGGGAAGGCGATCAGGCTTCGCATGCGTGGACCCAGGCGGCGATATCGTCGGCGAACAGGGCGGCGAGCGCGGGATCGTTGTCGGGTTCGGCGCGGCGCCAGAGCGGGGCGCCGGCAAAGCGCGCATCGGCGTTCTTCGGATCGGAATCGAGGCGGATCGTGCGGGCCGCTTCCAGACCGGCATTGCCGAGCTCGGTGAGGAAGGCCGAAGACAGGCTGTTTCCCGCAAAATCATCGCCGCCGCCGGCTTGCCGGACGCGGCTGAGCTCACGGAGCAACTCCGGCCCGGTCTGCGGGCTGAAGTGCCAGCGACCCGCGAGGATCGCCTTGCTGTCGAGCAGCGCGCCGCTGCGAATGGCGATCGAATAGGCTCGGCGGCCGGTGGCGCGGGCGGTGTCGGCGAAGGCGGAGCGAAGATTGGCGATCGCAATCTGGTGGGTGGGGACGACGCTGTCCCCTTGCCCCGGCAAGTCCGGCAGAGCGCCGGCAATCCCGCGCTCCGCCAGCGCGCGCAGGATCGTGACCACAAAAGTGCGAGTGCGATTGGCTTCCTCAAGCAGCGGCAGCGCTGCGACTACGACCGGGCCTTCCGGCGGGCCGAAGCGAAGCATCGCCTCGCGGCCGCCGGCCCAGTCATAGGTTTCGATCACCCCAAGGCCTTGGCGGCGGCGAAGCGGGTGAGGGCGCCGAAGGTCTCGAGCATCTCGCCATCGACCTCGTCATCCTCGATCAGGATGCCGAGCCGGTCCTCGATCTCGGTGAGCACGCCCGCCACGGCGAGCGAATCGAGTTCGGGCAGCGCGCCGAATAACGGCGTGTCCTCGCGGAACGCGGCAGCGCGCTCCTCGCTTAATCCCAGCACGTCGCGCAGCACGTCGCGGACGGTGTTTTCGACTATCGGCGACCCATCGGGTTGCAAGGCCTGTCCCCTAGCGGTGTTTTTTCGGCTCCGTAAGGGTTGGCGGAGGCGCTGCCAAGGGGAGCCTCCGTTGCCGGTACCGAGCGCGGACCCTAAGGGTGGCACGGATGATCGCGCTCGACCCCGTTCCGCACCCGATCGACACGCTGCCGTTGCGTGGGCAGCCCGATGCGGTGGCGCTGGAGGACAAGGGCGGGACGCTCACCTACGCCGCGCTCGAGGCGGCAGTGGGCGGCATGGCGCACTGGCTGAGCGGGCTAGGGCTGGCGCCTGGCGAGCGGGTGGCGACCTGGCTGCCCAAGACGCGGACCGCCTGCATGATGCCGCTGGCGGCGCCGCGCGCAAGGCTGATCCATGTGCCGGTCAATCCGGTGCTCAAGCGCGCGCAGGTGGCGCATATCCTGGCCGATAGCGGCGCGCGGGTGCTGGTGACGCAAGGCGCGCGGTTCCCGGCGCTGGAGCCCGGCGATGTGCCCGCGGACTGTCGGATCGTGGCCGAGGAGGAATTGATCTCGAGCGATGTCCTGCCGCCTTCGCGCGCTGACACCGACGCGCTGGCGGCCATCCTCTACACTTCGGGATCGACGGGGCGGCCCAAGGGCGTGATGCTTAGCCACGCCAATTTATGGCTGGGTGCCATTAGCGTGGCGCATTATCTTCAGATAGAATCTGAGGATCGCGTGCTGGGCGTGTTGCCGCTGAGCTTCGATTATGGGCAGAACCAGCTCTTCTCGACCTGGGCCGCGGGCGCGCGGGTGGTGCCGCTCGACTATCTGACCGCCCGCGACGTGGTGAAGGCGGTCGAGCGCTTCGCGGTCACGACGCTGGCGGGGGTACCGCCGCTGTGGGTGCAGCTGCTCGAAGCCGAATGGCCGGCGGCGACGGCTGCACGGCTCAAGCGGCTGACCAATTCGGGCGGAGCGCTGACCCGGGCGATGGTGAAGGGGCTGCGCGAGCGGTTCCCCCAGGCCCGGCTCTATCCGATGTACGGCCTGACCGAGGCGTTCCGCTCGACCTATCTCGATCCGTCGCTTGTGGATGCGAACCCGGATTCGATCGGGCGGGCGATCCCGTTCGCGGAGATCCTCGTGGTCGATGGCGAGGGGCGGCGTGCCAGACAGGGCGAACTTGTCCATGCCGGGCCGTTGGTGGCGCAGGGCTATTGGCGCGATTCCGAGCGGACCGCGCAGCGCTTCCGTCCGGCGCCGAACTTCGCCACAAGCGGGGGCATGGCGGTGTGGTCCGGAGATACGGTGATCGAGGGCGAAGACGGACTGCTGCGCTTCGTCGGGCGCGACGACGAGATGATCAAGTCTGCCGGCAACCGGATCAGCCCGACCGAGGTGGAGGAAGCGGTGCTCTCGGGCGACGAGACCGCAGAGGCGGCGGCGTTCGGCGTGGCGGACACCCGCCTGGGCCAGGCGATCGTGGTGGTGGCGCGGGGCGATGGCGCGCGCGAGCACGACCTGCGCGAGCGGCTGCGGCGCGAGCTGCCGAGCTTCATGCAGCCGGCGCGCTACGAATGGCGCGACGAATTGCCGCGCAACGCCAATGGCAAGCTCGACCGCGCGGCGCTGAAGGCGGGGCTGGCATGAGCAATCCCAAGCCCTTCGGTCCGATCCCTCCCGAGTTCGCCGGGCTGGATGCGCTGCCCTGGCTGGACGTGGCGACGCCGGCCTATGTCTATGATTTCGCGGTGACACGGGCGCGCGTGGCGCGGCTTCGGGCGGCGCTGCCGGAGCGTGTCGCGGTGCACTATGCGATCAAGGCGAATCCGTTCCCGCCGCTGCTCGCCGCGATCGCGCCGCTGGTCGACGGGCTGGACGTAGCTTCAGCAGGAGAGATGGCACGGGCGCTTGACGTCATGACGGCGGACGCGATCAGCTTTGCCGGGCCGGGCAAGCGCGACGAGGAACTCGATGCGGCGGTCCGCGCGGGGGTGACGATCAACTTGGAATCGATCGCCGAGGGACAGCGTGCGCTGGCGATCGGCAAGGCGCTGGGCGTGCGGCCAAGGCTGGCAGTGCGCGTGAACCCCGATTTCGAACTGCGCGGATCGGGGATGAAGATGGGCGGGCGCGCATCGCCCTTCGGGATCGAGAGCGCGCATGTGCCTGTGCTCGTCGAGCGGATCCTCGGCGAGGGCGCCGAATGGCGCGGGCTGCACATCTTCGCGGGGTCGCAATCGCTCGATACCGACGCGATCATCGCGACGCAGGCGGCGACGATCGATCTGGCCGCGCGGCTGGCCGAGGCGTGCGGCGCGCCGCCGCCGCTGGTCAATCTGGGAGGTGGGTTCGGCATTCCCTATTTTCCCGGCGACGCGCCGGTGGACGTCGAGGCGATCGGCGCCGCGCTGGGCGAGGCACTGGCGGCGCTGCCGGGCGTGCTGTCCGGATCGGCGTTCGCGATCGAGCTGGGGCGCTGGCTGGTCGGCGAGGCGGGCGTCTATCTGGCGCGCGTCGTCGATCGCAAGGTGAGCCAAAGCGAGACCTTCCTGGTCGTCGACGGCGGGCTCAACCACCATCTCGCCGCGACGGGCAATTTCGGCACCGTGGTGCGCCGCAACTATCCGGTCGCCTTGGCGCACCGGATGCAAGATGCGGCCGAGGAAGTGGTGAGCGTGGTCGGGCCGCTCTGTACGCCACTGGATCGGTTGGCGGATCGGGTGGCGCTGCCACAGGCGCAGGTGGGCGATCTGATCGCGATCTTCGCCTCCGGGGCCTATGGCGCGACGGCGAGTCCTTCGGCGTTTCTTGGGCATCCGCCGGCGGAAGAGTTCCTGATCGAATAGAGTGGCGATTACTTGCGTTGGTGAGAATTTGGGCCATTCTTCTTTCCCGCAATTGGGAGAGGAAAGATGGCATTTGTTAAATTCACGCGCCCCGACGATTCTCCGGTTTCGATCAATACGGCGGAGATACTGAAATTTTCTCCGGTGCCTACCGAGGGCCCGCTTGTCGGACCGCTTCGCGACGGGACCCGAATCTATTTCATCAACAAAGAACATCAGGACGTGAAAGAACTTGATGATGAAGTGCGGGCTCGCCTCAACTCCGCCTGACGTTTTGTCCGGTTTCCGCGCCATTTAGCGCCTAACGCTATCTTTACCTCTCCCGCGCATAGCTGCGGCTGATCCTGCGCGGGTTGGCTGCCGAGACGTTGGCGCCGCCTCCCCCCGCGCGGACGGGGAGCTCGAGCATGTTTTTTTCGTCAGTGACCAGGGGAATCGCGGTGCCGGTGCTGGGTGCCGTGCTGCTTTCGGGTTGCAGCAGCGGGGGCCGGCCCGAATTGCCGGCAGCCGCCTTCGTCGCCGGCCGCGAGGCGCCGAGCGACCAATATGTCATCGGGCCGCTGGACCAGCTCAACGTCTTCGTGTGGCGCAATCCCGAGCTCTCGGCCAAGGTCCAGGTGCGTCCCGACGGCCGCATCACCACGCCGCTGATCAGCGACATGCCCGCGGTCGGCAAGACCCCGGCGATGCTGGCGGACGACCTCAAGATCGCACTCGGCGAGTATATCAAGGACCCGATCGTATCGGTGATCGTCGAGAATTTCTCGGGCACCTACAGCCAGCAGGTCCGCGTCGTCGGCGCGACCGAGAAGCCGGCTTCGCTGCCGTACCGCGCCAATATGACGATCCTCGACGCGATGATCTCGGTCGGTGGGCTTTCGGAATTCGCCTCGGGCAACCGCGCGCGGCTTATCCGCTACGACAAGCAGACCGGCAAGCAGACCGAATTCCGCCTGCGCCTGGCCGACCTGCTCAAGGACGGCGATACCTCGGCCAACGTCAAGCTCGAGCCGGGCGACGTCGTGATCATCCCCCAGAGCATGTTCTAAGGGGCCGCGCGGGTGGGTAGCCTTTACGACGAAGTGCGCGCCGCGCTGCATGCGGTGTGGATGAAGCGCTGGGTGGCGCTGGCGGTGGCCTGGGCGATCTGCGTGGCCGGCTGGATGGTCGTGTCGCAGATGCCCAACCAATATGAATCGCGGGCGCGCGTCTTCGTGCAGCTCCGCCAGATCCTGCCGACCCAGACCGGCAATGTTGCGCTGGAGCAGCAGAAGGACATCGACCGGATCCGCCAGACGCTGACCAGCGCGGTGAACCTGGAGAAGGTCGTGCGCGGCACCGACATGGCGAAGACCGTTGCGACCGACCGCGACGTCGCAGACCGGGTGGCCGGGCTGCAAAAGGCGATCAAGCTCACCGCGCAGCAGGACAATCTGTTCGAGATCGCGGTGACCGGTCCGAACGGCAAGATGGCGCGCCAGATCGCGCAGAAATTGATCGACATCTTCGTCGAGGACAATCTGGCCGACAATCGGGACCAGACCAGCCAGTCGCTGCGCTTCCTCGACCAGCAGCTCGACGTGCGCCAGAAGGCGCTGCAGGAGGCCGAGGCCAAGAAGGCGGACTTCCAGTCGCGCTATCTGGGCGCGCTGCCGGGTACCGGATCGCTCGACGACCGGATCGGCGCAGCGCGGACGCAGCTGGCGCAGATCCAGTCCGACCTGGCGGCGGCACAGAGCAGCCTCGCCGCGATCAACGGGCAGATGGCGGGGACCGCGGCCAATGTGCCGGGCGCCGCCGGTACCGCGATGGCGGGACCTGCCCGTGCAAGGCTGGCGGCGATCCAGGGCCAGCTCGCCGATGCGCGGGCCAAGGGCTGGACCGACAATCATCCCGACGTGATCGCGCTCAAGAGCCAGCTTTCGGCGGCCACGGCCGCGGCGCGCAGCGAGCCCGTGATCAGCAATGGCGGCGGCGCCACCGGCAACCCGCTGTATCTGAGCCTGCGCTCAATGCAGGCCGACAAGGCTTCGCAGGTCGCGGCGCTCAACCAGCGCAAGGCGCAGATCGAGGGCGATCTCGCCGCGCTCAACGCCAAGATCGCCGATTCGCCGGGCGTTGCCGCCGAGCAGGGTCAGATCGAGCGCGAATACAGCGTGCTCAAGGACCAGTATGACAAATTGCTCACCGACCGCGAGCAGGTGCGGATCAACAGCCAGGCGCAGACCGAGACCGACGCGGTCAAGTTTAGTGTCATCGATCCACCCACCCAGCCGCGCGCGCCGACCGCGCCCAATCGGCCGCTGCTGCTGACTGCAGTGCTGATCGCGGGCCTGGGCGCCGGCGTGGCCGCGGCGTTCGCGCTCGGCAAGCTTCGCAGTACGTTCGACACCGCGGCGCGGCTGGAAAAGGCGAGCGGGCTGCCGGTGATCGGATCGATCGGCGAAGTCGTGACCGCCGCGCAGGTGGCGCTCCGCCGCCAGCGACTGACCTTGTTCGCGGGCGGGCTGGGCGCGCTGGGCCTGGCCTATCTAGGGCTGGTCGGCGTCGAATTCGTCCAGCGCGGCATGGGGGCCTGAGCCGATGAACGAACATACCCCCCGCCGCTATCGCGGATCGCTGCTCGAACGGGCGGCGGCGCAGAACCAGTTCGCGGTTCCGGGCACCGGCAACCAGCCGACCTTCGCCGTACCTGAACCGGCGCCGGCTCCGCAGCATGCTCCTCCGGCGCAGCCGGTCCAGGCGCCTGCCGCGCAGGAGCGCGAGGGTCCTCTGCTGCGCCGCGGCCATGAAGTCGAGACGCCCGCGCCCGAGCCGGTGATTGCGTCGGCGCCCGCGCCGGTTGCCGAACCCCTCATCCGTCCGGCGTCGGCGATGGTGCAGCCCGGCGTCCGCCGCTCGGCGCCGATCGACCGCGATGCCCTGGCCGAGGCGGGGATGCTCGTCCCGGGCGGGCCGATCACTCCGCTGGCGGAGGAATTCCGCATGGTGAAGCGCCAGCTTCTGCTCACCGCCCGCGCCGTGGCGGGGGCGGATGCCGATCGCGCACGGATGATCCTGGTCTGCTCGGCGCAGCCCGACGAGGGCAAGACCTTCTGCGCGATCAACCTCGCACTCTCGATGTCGGCCGAGAAGGACGTCGAGATCCTGCTGGTCGATGCCGATTTCGCCAAGCCCGACATCCTTGAGCGGCTGGGCCTGCCACAGGGCCCGGGCCTGCTCGACGCACTGACCGGCGACGTGGATGTCGAGGACTGCATCCTGGACACCGACGTTCCCCAGCTGTCGGTTCTCCCCGCCGGCACGCGCAGCGTCAGCGACACCGAATTGCTGGCCAGCGACAAGGCGCGTCGCATTCTCGACAAGCTGGCCGCGGCCAATCCGCGCCGCATCGTGATCTTCGATTCGCCTCCCGCGCTCGCGGCCTCGCCGGCATCGGTGCTGGCGCTCCATGCCGGGCAGGTGATGCTCGTCGTCCGCGCCGACCGCACCAGCGAGAGCGACCTGCGCGCCACCGTCGCCGCGCTCGACGGCTGCGAGCATATCCAGCTCGTCCTCAACTCGGTGTCGTTCCAGCCCGCCGGCCGCCGCTTCGGCAGCTATTACGAGGAGACGGGAAAGTGATCCGCTTCGGCATCGCCGCCGGCATCCTGGCGCTCGCGATCCAGCCCGTGAACGCACAGCGCCGCGTCCAGGTGACGCCCTATATCGAGGCGAGCCAGGTGCTCGCTGCCGATCTGGGGAGCGGCGGCGACGTGCTCACCTATTCGACGCTGAGCGCCGGCATCGACGCATCGGTGCATACGCGCCGCGTCGAGGTGCAGATCAGCTACCAGTATGAGCATCGCTTCTCCTACGACGACAATCTGACCGACGATCACACGCATAGCGGCCTTGCCCGCGCCAAGGCGGTGGTTGCTCCGGGACTGACCATCGAAGGCGGCGCGATCGCGACGCGCACCCGCGCGGATATCCGGGGCGATGCGCCGCAGAGTTTCGCCGGCAACACACGCAATGTGAGCCAGGTCTATTCGGCATATGCCGGGCCGAGCCTGGCGACGAATCTCGGCCACATGTTTATCAACGCGGCCTATCGCTTCGGCTATACCAAGGTCGAGGCGCCGGGCGATACGGGGGTGCCGGCCAACCAGCCGCGGCTCGACTATTACGACGATTCGAAGGTGCATGTGGCGACCGCCAGTGTTGGCGTGAAGTCGGGCACGGTGCTACCGGTCGGGATCACCGCGAGCGGATCGTTCACGCGTGAGGATGCCGGCCAGCTCGACCAGCGCTTCGAGGGCAAATATGGCCGCGGCGACGTGGTGCTGCCGGTCGCGCGTGGCGTCGCGCTCACCGCGGGCGTCGGCTATGAGCAGATCCAGATCAGCCAGCGCGATCCGGTGCTGAACGGCATCGGCGATCCGGTGCTCGATTCGCATGGCCGCTTCGTCACCGACAAGTCTTCGCCGCGCCGGATCGCCTATGACCTGAGCGGCGTCTTCTGGGATGCCGGCGTGATCTGGCGCCCGAGCACGCGCACCTTCCTGGAAGCGCGCGTGGGCCGCCGCTATGGCTCGATGAGCTATACCGGCTCGTTCAGCTATCAGATGGGCCCGGGCAGCGGCGTGCAGATCGGCGTCTATGACAGCGTCGAGAGCTTCGGCCAGCAGCTGAACGGCAGCCTGTCGACGCTGCCGACCGCGTTCGTCACCACCACCGATCCGTTCGGCAACCAGTTCAGCGGCTGCATCTACGGCACCGTGGGCAGCGCGACCGGCGGGTGCCTGAACAGCATCTTCGCCTCCGCGGTGACCTCCGCCTATCGCGCGCGCGGCGTCGCCGGCGTGGCGGTGCTCAACCGCGGCAACACCCGGTTCGGCATCGGCGGCGGCTATGCCAGGCGCACCTTCATCGCGCCCAACATACCCGGTGCCTTCACGCTGAACGGCATCGAGGACGAGAGCATCTATGGCCAGTTCTTCGCGTCGACCGATATCGGCCGCAACGGCCAGCTGAGCAGCAGCGTGTTCGCCAGCTATTACAACACCGATCTGCCGGGCAATGACGGCATCCTCGGCTGGGGCGCGAATACTGCGTATACGCATAGCTTCGGACATTTGGGGGCAACAATTTCGGCGGGCATATTCGGCTTCGATCGCGACGGCGACAGCAGCACATCGGCCCAGGCGCTGCTCGCAATGCGTTACGGATTCTAAAGGGAGCGTTGCTCTCGCGGAGTGAATGACGATGTACGACGACCATTACGGATTGAGCGGCCGGCCGTTCCAGCTGACGCCCGATCCCAATTTCTGGTTCGATACGGCCACGCACCGCAAGGCGATGGCCTATCTCGGCTATGGCCTGAGCCAGGGCGAGGGCTTTGTCGTGATTACCGGCGATCCCGGCGCGGGCAAGACCACGCTGATGGGCCATCTGCTCGCCGAGATCGACAGCGAGCGGCTGAACGTCATCAAGATCGTCTCCGCGCAGCTCGAGCCCGACGAGCTGCTGCGGCTGGTCTGCGCCGGTCTCCAGGTCGATGCCTCGGAGCTTTCCAAGGCGACGATGCTCGCGGCGATCGAGCGCGGGCTGCATACGATGGCGCGCAACGGCAAGCGTACCCTTCTGGTGGTCGACGAGGCGCAGGCGCTGCCGTTTGAGAGCCTGGAAGAGCTGCGCATGCTCTCCAACTTCCAGGCCGGCGGCTATCCGCTGCTTCAGATCTTCCTGCTCGGCCAGCCCGAGTTCCGCCTGACGCTGCATGAGACGCAGTTCGAGCAATTGCGCCAGCGCGTGATCGCGATGCATCATCTGGCGCCGATGGATGCCGACGAGGTCGAGCCCTATCTGATCCATCGGCTTTCCTGCGTCGGTTGGCGCGGCCGCCCGCGCTTCACCAATGACGGCATCGAGGCGATCTATCGCTGGTCGGGCGGCATTCCGCGTCGGGTGAACCAGCTTGCCAGCCGCGTATTGCTGTTTGGCGCGGTCGAGCAGATCGACAGCTTCGGTGGGCATGAGGTCGGCGCGGTGATCGCGGACCTCGACAATGACACGCCGGGCCGCGCGCACAGCCGCATCGCCGAGGCCTTCCCGAACCGCACCCCGGCGCCGATGCCGATGGGCACCCCGGTACCGCCCGAACCCGTTCAGCCGCGTCGGCGGAAGACCGATGCGGTGGCGGAAGGCGGCGATGTCGAGCAGCGCGTCGCGCAGCTCGAGGCGCAGGTGCGCCAGCAGGACGAGGCGCTGCGGCGCGTGCTGGCGTTGCTGGTCGATTGGGTAGAGAATGGCGAGGGCGAGCGGCCGGACATTTCCGCGCTGCGCCGAACCACGGTCTGAGGACATGATCACCAACGGGCTCTCGGTCGACGTCGAGGACTGGTTTCAGGTCGGCGCGTTCGAGAACACGATCTCGCGCGACGACTGGGATTCGCTCGAGCATCGCGTCGAGGCCAATACCGACAAGGTGCTGGCGCTGTTCGACGCCGGCGGGGTCAAGGCGACCTTCTTCACCCTGGGATGGGTGGCGGAGCGCTATCCGGCGCTGATCCGGCGCATCGCCGAGGCAGGGCATGAAGTCGCCAGCCATGGCTGGGACCATCGTCGCGTCTTCACCATGGGGCCCGAGCAATTCCGCGCCGATCTGGCCGCGGCACGCACCGCGCTGGAGGATGCCGCGGGCGTCGCCGTCACCGGCTATCGCGCGCCTAGCTTCTCGATCGACACCCGCACGCCCTGGGCGCACGAGGTGCTCGCGGACGAGGGCTATCTCTATTCGTCGAGCATCGCGCCGATCCGGCACGACCATTATGGCTGGCCCGACGCGCCGCGTGGCGCGCACCAGCCGGTGTGCGGATCCGAGCTGATCGAGCTGCCGATCACGATCGCGCGCTTCCTGGGCAAGGAAATCACCGCGGGCGGCGGCTTCTTCCGCCTGTTGCCGTCGGGGGTCACGCATCGCGCGGTCCGCCGGGCCAATCATCTCAACCGCGCGGCGATCTTCTATTTCCACCCCTGGGAGATCGATCCCGGCCAGCCGCGCGTGACCGATGCGCCGTTCAAATCCAGGCTGCGGCATTATTCGCGGCTGGGCGCGATGGCGGGCAAGCTCGAAAAGCTGATCGCCGGGCATCGCTGGGGCCGGATCGACCAGGTCGCGGCCGAGGCGATGCGGCGGCCGCAATGAACGCGCCGATGCTGAAGCGACCGATCGGCGTGCGGCTCGCCGATCTGGGGGATGCGATCGATGGTGCGCGGATCGGCGCCTGGGTGCAGGATCATGCGCAGGGGACGCCGTTTCATTTGCCCGCGTGGAGCGTGGCGGTGGCGCGCGGATGCCGCCAGCGCAGCCATTATCTGATCGCCGAGCGCGGCAAAAGCGAGATCGTCGGGGTGCTGCCACTCACCGAGATGCATTCGCCTTTGTTCGGCCGGGCGCTGGTTTCGACCGGGTTCGGCGTGGGCGGCGGCATATTGGCCGATACGCCGGCGGCGGTGGTCGAACTGGGTGAAGCGGCCTGGGCGCTGGCGGCCCGGCTCTGCTGCCCGAGGGTCGAGCTGCGTGGCGGCGCGCGGCCCGGCGAGGCCTGGCATATCGACGACACGACCTATCTGGGCTTTGTCCGGGACCTTGCGGTCGACGACGAGGCCGAATTGCTCGCGATCCCGCGCAAGCAGCGCGCCGAGGTCCGGCGTACGCTGGGCAACGATCTGGAGGTGCTCGCCGGGCGTCACCTGGGCGATGTGCGCGCGCATTATGCCGTTTATGCCGAGAGCGTCCGCAATCTCGGCACGCCCGTATTTCCCCTGAATCTTTTTTCCGAAGTTCTGCGCGAATTTGATAGTGCTGCGGATCTGCTTTTGGTCCGGCACCGGGGGGTGGCAGTGGCGAGCGTGTTGAGCCTCTATTGGAACGGCACGGTCTATCCTTACTGGGGTGGAGGCACCGCCGCGGCGCGGACGCTGCGCGCCAACGATGCCATGTATTTCGCGCTGATGGGGCATGCGCGCGAGCGGGGTTGCACGAAGTTCGATTTCGGGCGCTCGAAGGCCGGGACCGGCGCCGCCGCATTCAAGAAGAATTGGGGCTTCGAGCCCGAGCCGCTGACCTATTTCGCGCGCACCACCGATGGCGCGCCACCGCGCAGCGTCAATCCGCTCGATCCCAAATACCGGCTCCAGGTCGAGACCTGGAAGAAGCTGCCGCTGTGGCTGGCCAATCGCGTCGGTCCGTGGATCTCGCAGGGGCTGGGGTGATGGGCGACATATTGTTCCTCGCGCACCGGGTGCCCTATCCGCCGAACCGCGGGGACAAGATCCGTGGCTTCCACCTGCTCAAATATCTCTCGACCAAGAAGCGCGTGCACCTGATCGCCTTTGCCGATGATCCGGCGGATCTTCGCCAGAAGGACGGGCTGAAGCGCTATACCGGCAACCGCTCGATCGTGTGGCGATCGAAGGCGGGCGTCGTCGCCGGCCTGCGCGCGCTGGCCTCGCGGCGGCCGATATCGGTGGTTGCGTTCGACAATGCGGCGCTGCGGCTGTCGGTCGAGAATATCCTCGCGCGGCACGCGATCGACACGATCTTCATCTTCTCCGGGCAGATGGCGCAGTATCTGCCGGCGCGGCCGCGCCAGCGCGTCATCATGGATTTCGTCGACATGGATTCGGCCAAGTTCGCCGCCTATTCGAAGACTACCCGCTGGCCGATGTCGTGGGTGCATCGCCGCGAGGCGAATTTGCTCCAGCAGTTCGAGAAGCATGTCGCGGCGCGTGCGGATGCCAGCCTGTTCGTGAGCGAGGCCGAGGCGCAGCTGTTTCGCGACCGCACCGGCGCGGACTGCGTCCATGTGATCGAGAATGGCATCGACACCGAATATTATGATCCCACCGCCGAATTCCGCCGGATCGAGACGATGGACCCACTGGTCGTGTTCACCGGCCAGATGGACTACCGCCCCAATATCGAGGCGGTGACCTGGTTCGCCGAGGCGATCTTTCCGCACATCCGGCTGGTCCATCCCGAGGCGCGCTTCGCGATCGTCGGCCGCGCGCCGAGCGATGCGGTGAAGGCGCTCGCCAAATTGCCGGGCGTGACGGTGACCGGACCTGTGAACGACGTACGCGGCTGGCTGGCGGCGGCTTCGGTGGTGGTCGCGCCGCTCAAGATGGCGCGGGGCATCCAGAACAAGGTCCTCGAAGGCATGGCGATGGCGCGGCCGGTGGTCGCGTCGAGCGCGGCGGCCGAAGGGCTCGATCATGGAGGAACGATCCGCGTGGGATCGAGCGTCGCCGAGATCGCCGATGCGGTGAATGACCTGCTTTCACGCCCCGCCGAGGCAGCGGAACTCGGCGCTGTGGCCCGCCGGCAGGTGATCGAACGCTATAGTTGGGAGGCCCGCCTGGCGCCGCTCGACGCGGTATTGGGCCTGCCGCTGCGCGCGGCCAAGGCCGAGCGCATGGCGCGGAGGACGGCGGCATGACGGCAGCGATCCCCGCGCAGGCGATGTCTCCGGCGCACACGCGGTTCGACGCAAACTGGAAGCGACATGCTGCGATCCTGGCGAGTGCATGGGTGGCGCTGCTGCTGCTGTTCCGCCACGACACCGGCGATCTCGCGACGATCTACTGGACCAACACGACCTTCGGCCACTGCCTGTTCGTGGCGCCGGTGATCGCCTGGCTGGTCTGGCAGCGGCGGCGCGAGCTGGCGCTGGTGACGCCGCAGGGATGGTGGCCCGGGCTGGCTTTGGTCGCGGCGGGTGGATTGAGCTGGATCGTCGGTGACGCATCGAGCGTGGCGCTGTTCCGCCACGCCGGGCTGATCGTGATGCTCCAGGGCGCGGCGGTGACGGTGCTGGGGCTGAACGTGAGCCGAGCACTCCTGTTTCCGCTGACGTATATGCTCTTCCTGGTGCCCTTCGGCGAGTTCCTCGAGGGGCCGCTACAGGACATCACGATCGCGATGGTGATGCCGCTGCTGCACGTTTTCGGGGTGCCGGCGACGGTGGACGGCGTGCTGATCACGACCCCGAATGGCAATTTCGAGATCGCCGAGGCCTGTTCCGGCGCCAAGTTCCTCATCGCGATGGTCGCCTATGGGGTGCTCGTCGCGAACGTCTGTTACGTCGCCTGGCCGCGCCGCGCGGCGTTCATGGCGATGGCGATCGTCGTGCCGATCATCGCCAACGGGCTGCGCGCGTTCGGGACTATCTATGTCGCCTGGTGGACCTCGGTCGAGCGCGCCACGGGGCTGGATCATATCGTCTATGGCTGGGTGTTCTTCGGGCTGGTGATGGCGGCGGTGCTGGCGATCGGCTGGAAATGGTTCGATCGCGATCCCGATGCGGCGTGGTTCGATCCGGCGAAGCTCCAGGCGCCCGTTGGGCGGAAGATCGAAGCACCGATCGGAGCCTTGCTGGTGTTGACCGTTGCGAGCCTGTTCCTCGGCTGGTCGAGCCTGATCGCCGCGCGCGCCGCGCCGCTTCCCGCGCGCGTCGAGCTGCCGCAGGTGCCGGGCTGGCAGCGCGTGGCGATGAGCACTAGCGCGCCCTGGTCGCCCCATTATCCCGGCGCCGATCATTTCCTGATCGGGCGCTATGCCGATGGCCAGGGCAGGGCGGTCGACCTCGCCGTTGCGGTCTATGGCACGCAGCACGAGGGCAAGGAGCTGGTCGGGTTCGGCATCGGCGCGATCCGTGAAAATGACCGCTGGGTGCGGATAGAAGACGAACCGGGCTTTGCGCGGGGTGCGGCGATGCGCATGACGGGGCCGGGGAGGGTAGAACGCGAGGTTGTGACTTGGTACCGGCTCGGTGACGTACTGACCGGGAGCGACAAGCGCGTGAAGCTGGAAACATTGAAGGCCAAGCTGCTGGGCGGCAACCAGGCCGCCGTGGCGGTGCTGGTATCCGCCGAACAGACCGACGACGCCGCTGCGCGTGACAGTATCCAGGCGTTCCTGAAGGCGCTGGGCCCGGTGGAGAGGCTCGCCGACCGCATGGCCGGCACGCGCTGACCGTGTCCAACTTCGTCATCCCCG
This sequence comes from Sphingomonas sp. JC676, assembly GCF_014489075.1. Classification (GTDB taxonomy): domain Bacteria; phylum Pseudomonadota; class Alphaproteobacteria; order Sphingomonadales; family Sphingomonadaceae; genus Sphingomonas. The sequence continues at coordinate 476,528 of NZ_JACTGR010000001.1, forward strand.
CGAAAGCGGGGACCCAACTTGTGCACGTGCCACACTGTAAGCCGACGGGATGCTCCACCGACCAGCAAAGGAGCTGGGTCCCCGCGTTCGCGGGGATGACGATGTATGGGGAGGATGTCCGGTAATGTGCGGCATCGCTGGCTTGTACTACCCCGCCATCGCCAAGCCGGTCGATCCCGCGCGCATCGTGACGATGACCGACGCTCTGGCGCATCGCGGCCCCGACGGGTCGGGCGTGTGGACGGCGCCGGGAGTCGGACTGGGGCATCGCCGGCTTGCGATCATCGACCTGGAAGGCGGTGTCCAGCCGATGGCGACACCTGACAGCCAAGTGGTCGTCACCTACAATGGCGAGATCTACAATTTCCAGGAGGTCCGCGCCGAGCTGGAGAGACTGGGCGCGCGTTTTCAGACCGACAGCGATACCGAAGTGCTGCTCCATGGCTGGCGCGCCTGGGGCCCGGACATGCTCGACCGGCTGAATGGCATGTTCGCCTTCGCGCTCTACGATGCCGGGCGGCGAAGCCTGTTCCTGGCGCGCGACCGGTTCGGCGTGAAGCCGCTCCATTATGTCGAGCTTTCGGACGGCGCGGTGGCCTTCGCGTCCGAGCTGAAGGGGCTGCTCGCGCATCCTTTGTTCCGTCGCACGCCCGATTTTCGCGCAGTCGAGGATTATCTGGGTCTCGGTTACGTACCCGACGATGCGTCGATGCTCGCGGGGGTGAAGAAGCTTCCTGCCGGGCATTTTCTGCTGATCGAGCGTGGCCGACCGGTGCCCGATCCGGTGCGCTGGTGGGATATCGACTTCTCCAAGCGTGCGACCGGCAAGGTACGCGATCTCGAAGCCGAACTGGTCGAGCATATGCGCGCCGCGGTGCGCTCGCGGATGATCGCCGACGTGCCGCTGGGTGCGTTCCTCTCGGGCGGGGTCGACAGTTCGGCGGTGGTCGCGCTGATGGCCGAGGCGAGCCGCGCCGCGGTCAAGACCTGTACGATCGGCTTCGACGAGGCCGATCATGACGAGACCTCGCACGCGCAGATCGTCGCCGACCGTTTCGCGACCAGCCACAATATCCGCACCGTGGATTCGGACGATTTCGGGCTGATCGACACGCTGGTTGCGGCGTTCGACGAGCCCTTTGCCGATGCGTCCGCCCTGCCGACCTATCGTGTCTGTCAGCTCGCTCGCGAGACCGTCACGGTGGCGCTGTCGGGCGATGGCGCGGACGAGGCGATGGCGGGCTATCGCCGCTACAAGTTCTTCGCGGCCGAGGAGCGGATGCGCGCGCTGCTGCCGCAGCAATTCCGCTCGAGCGTGTTCGGCACGCTCGGCCGGCTCTACCCCAAGGCCGATTGGGCGCCGCGCCCGTTTCGCGCCAAGACGACCTTGCTCGCGCTCGCCGAAGGGGGTGAGTTTGCCTATCCCAAGGCGGTGGGCGTCACCGGCCCGGCGCTGCGCCGCAAGCTCTATAGCCTGGAGGCGATCAAGGCACTGAACGGGCACAGCGCCGAGCAGCGCTATGTCGATACGATGCGCCGCGCGCCGGCGCGCGACGGGCTCGACCGCGCGCAATATGCCGATATCAAGCACTGGCTGCCGGGCGACATCCTGACCAAGGTGGATCGCGCGAGCATGGCGGTGAGCCTGGAGGCGCGCGAGCCGCTGCTCGACTATCGCTTCGTTCAGTTCGCCGCGACGCTGCCGCCATCGCTCCGCATCCGGGCGGGGCAGGGCAAGTGGCTGATGAAGAAGGCACTGGAGCCCTGGCTGCCCAAGGAGATCCTCTATCGCCCCAAAATGGGGTTCGTGACGCCAGTGAGCGCGTGGTTCCGCAAGGGTCTGGCCGAGGAGGCGGCGGGACTGGCGCAATCGCCAGTGCTGGTGGGGACCGGCTGGTTCGACGCGAAGACGATCGCAAGGCTCGCCGATGACCACCGCGCCGGCCGTGCCGAGCATGGCCGCACCTTATGGCAGCTGCTGATGCTGGAACGCAGCCTTGCGCGGCTGTTCGGGTGATGTTGGTGACGTCTGCTCTTGGTGGATTGCGGCATCGCGCTGGGCGTTACGCGCTTTGAGCCAAGCTGAAGATCCACCGGGGACACGACGTGGTGCATTAATCCAACGAAAGAGTATGCTGGCGGTACTATGAGCCACTTTCGTATCCCCCCCGCTCCCGTTTCCCCCACGCTCGTTTCGCGCCGCAGCACGCTGGTGATGCTGTCGTCGACCGCCGTGCTTGCCGCATGCAGCAGCAGCGGCGGCGGGTCGCCCACGCCGTCCCCGACGCCCACGCCGGCGCCGACCCCGGTACCCACGCCTACGCCCACCCCGACGCCGGTGACGGGGCCTGCATGGTTCAGCTACGGCCATGATGCACAGCACACGGCGGTGAGCGCGATCGCATCGCAGGATCTCGGGCACATCGCCTGGACCTCCGCCGTCGACCTTGCCCCGCAATATACCCCGTCCGGCGCGCTGCTCACGCACTATGGCTCGCCGGTCGTGACGACGCACAACACCGTGGTAATCCCGGTGAAGACCACCGCCACCGGCGGCTATCGCGTCGAAGGCCGCGACGGAGCGACCGGCGCACTCTTGTGGTCGGCCACCACCGACTATGTCATGCCCCCGCGCAACTGGCTGCCGCCCTACAACCTGCTGCTCACGCAGCAGGGCCGCCTCTATGCGCCGGGTGCGGGCGGCAAGCTGCTGATCCGCGCCGACGCGGACGCGGCCAACGGCACATTCGCAGCGCAGCTGTTCTACGGTGCGGCTGTGTACAACGCCAATCCCGCCGCGTTCGACAGCACCGTGTTCATCAACACGCCGCTGACGGCCGATGCGCAGGGCAACCTCTTCTTCGGCTTCCAGGTGACCGGCGCGAACCCGGCGGGGCTGGTCAGCGGCATCGCCCGGGTCTCGCCCGACGGCACGGGCATCTGGGTGAGCGCCGCCACGGCAGCCGTCGACCCCTCGATCCAGAAGCCCGTGATGAACTGCGCGCCGGCGATCTCGATCGATGGCGGCACGGTCTATATCGCGGTGAACAGGGGCTCGACGAATGCGACACAGACGGGCTTCCTGCTCGCGCTCGACAGCACCACGCTCGCGACCCGCGCCAGGGTCGCGTTGATCGATCCGAACCTGCTTGCCCCCGCACGCCTCAGCGACGACGGCACGGCCTCGCCGGTGGTCGGCCCTGACGGCCGCGTGTTCTACGGTGTGCTGGAAGCGCAGTTCCCGACCCACAACGCGCGGGGCTGGCTGCTGCAGTTCGATGCCTTGCTCAATCCGGTGGGTGTGCCGGGCAGTTTCGGCTGGGACGTGTCGCCCAGCGTGATTCCCGCGTCGATGGTGCCGTCCTATGCTGGCACGTCGACCTATCTGCTCGCGCAGAAGTACAACAATTATAACGGCGTGGGCACGGGCAACGGGCTCAATCGGCTCGCCATACTCGACCCGAAGACCAGCCAGGCCGATACCATCGTGCCGAGCGTGCAGGTGATGCGCGAAGTGCTGACGATCCTCGGGCCGACGCTGGACGCCGGTTCGGCCACGGCGCGGCGCGAATGGTGCATCAACACGATGGCCGCGGACCCAGCGCGCAAGTCGATCCTCGCGAACAACGAGGACGGCATATTGTATCGTTGGGACCTCGTGACGAACACGCTGTCGCAGAGCGTGCGGCTCAACTCCGGACTCGGCCAGGCCTATACGCCGACCTTGGTGGGCGCCGATGGTGCCGTCTACGCGATCAGCAACGCGACCCTGTATTCGATCCGCGCCAGCTAGGATTGGCCTGGTCGAACGGCGGTAATGCCTTCGGCGACCCGTTCAGGAGACGCCCTCACCGACGAAACGGGTCGCTGAAGCGCGCATCCTTCGTGAGAACCGGGTCGCTCAGCGTCATCAGGAAGGCAACCAGCGCTGCCCGATCCGCCGCACTGAGGTTCAGGCGCTGTGGCCCGCGACCCTGCCGCAGGCGATTGTCGATCGCGGCGCTCGCCTGGATGCCGTGGTCGTAGAAGTCGACGACCTCCGCCAGGGTCGCGAAGCGGCCGTCGTGCATATACGGCCCCGTCAGTCCGACGCTGCGCAGCGATGGCGCCTTGAACAGGCGCGTCTCGCCGGCGTCCAGGCCGTTGCTTCGCGCGTTGGCGGCCAGGGCGAAGGTCGGGGGAAGGTGGCAGGAGGAGCAGCCGGCGCCTCCCTGTCCGACACCCGTCATGAACAAGTGTCGGCCCCGATTTTCCTGGGGCGTGAAGTTGGGCAGGTCGAGGTTCAGCGCGCGGTCTGGCGCGGTGGGCGAGAAGACCTGCGCATAGCCGGTATCCCACCGGCTCGAGCTCGAGACCATCGCGCGCACGAACTGGGCGAGCGCCTGCTGGATGCGCGGTTCGGTGATTATGGGGCTGCCGAACGCCCAGGCGAACAGATCCGGATAATAGGTCGTCGCGCCCATCTTCCGGGTCAGCGCGTCAAAGCCGCCCGCGGCCCCGCCCCATCCCATTTCGACCAGACTGTGAAGCGGGATGCTCGCCTGCGCCTCCACGCTGGGCGCGCGCCGATCCCAAAAGGTGGAGCCGGGCTGCCAGTAACGTAGATTGCCGAGCCGCATCGCGTGGAAGTCGGTGGTGGCCGCGTTGCTGATCCCGTTGCTGAACCGCATCGAGTCGGTAAAGCCGAGCGCCTGCCGATGACAGGAGGCGCAGGAGGCCTTGTCATTGGTGCTCAGCCGCAGGTCGTAGAACAGCACCCGTCCGAGTGTCGCGACCCGATCATTGACGGCGTTGGACGCTGGGCTGTGGTCCAGCGCCTTCACCGTCTGATCGAAATAGGCGGGAAGCGTCGGCGCGGAATAATCGGCGACGTTTGCGAAGTCGATGGTGGTGAATTTCGCAACACCCGCGGGGGTGGCGGACGGCTGGGCGTTTTTCCCGTCTCCGCACGCCGCCAGCGCCAGCGTCAAAGCGCTCACGACCAGCCGTCTTATGCTCCCCAAGCGCATCGTACCCCTTTGTGTGTCGCTTGTCGTAACGTGACGCACCGATACCGCCTAGGCCCCGTGCAGAAGCGCCAATCCCGCATGCAGCGTCAGCGCAGCCAGCGCGACCGTCGACAGCACGAACAAAGGGAAGCGGACCGAGATCTTGTTGAAGGTCGCCTGCACGATGCTGTGGGCGATGCGCAGACCGATATAGGCCCAGGCGATCCACGCATTCATGCCATTGCCGGAGCCCAGCAGCGCAAGCGCCAGCGCGATCGCGTAGAACAAAGTCGGTTGTTCCATGAGATGGTTGTAGTTGTGCGCCGGCCATTGCGCGCGCTCGTCGATCATGCCGTCGAGAATGCCGGGCCGCCCGCCGCGCGCCTTCGACATGTCGATCCCCGCCTTTTTCAGTGCGGGTAGCCGGATGGCCATCATCCAGACGCACATGATGATCGTCCAGGCGACAAGCGTTACGACGGGCGCGAGAATTTGGCTGTGCATGTTTTCCTCCCCAGAAACGGAAAGGCTGCATCAGTGAGTTCGCGAATGCAACTTATCCACGGCTCGACCGCGTGGCGGGAGACGTCCGAGATGGGCCGTGTGGGTCGGATCCGCGCTCGCATCATCTAACACCGAATAACGCCATCTAGCTGGGCACGCGTCGGGCAGGGCACCATCTCCCAAAACCGAGGCCTGGCACCAGCCCGACCCCGCCAACTTCAACCGGAGAAAAGCCATGACCAGGTTCTCATCGCGTATGACTCGCCGCGCCATGCTCGCCAAATCGGCCGTTGGTGGTGGAGGCATCCTGCTCGCGACGTCCGGCGCGGCCGGCAGGGTCCTCGCCGCGGGCGGGGACGATATCCGTCCCTTCAAGTTCCACGCCTCGGACGCCGATCTCGACGATCTGCGCCGCCGCATCCTGGCGACGCGCTGGCCGGATCCGGAGACCGTCGGCGACACGACGCAGGGCCTGAAGCTCGCGACGATGAAGGCGGCCGCCAGCTACTGGGCGAACGAATACAAGTGGCGCACCTGCGAAGACTATATCAACAACCTGCCCAACTTCCTCACCGAGATCGATGGGGTCGACATCCACTTCATCCAGGTGAAGTCGAAGCACGCCAACGCGCTGCCGATCCTCATCACCCATGGCTGGCCGGGCTCGATCATCGAACAGCTCAAGATCATCGGTCCGCTGACCGATCCGACGGCGCATGGCGGCACGGCGGCGGACGCCTTCGACGTCGTGATCCCGTCGCTTCCCGGTTACGGCTTCTCGGGCAAGCCCCGGGAGCTCGGCTGGGATCCGATCCGCATCGCCAAGGCCTGGGCCGTGCTGATGCAGCGACTGGGCTATAAGCGCTATGTCGCGCAGGGCGGCGACTGGGGTAATGCGGTCACCGAACAGCTGGCACTGCTCGAGCCGGCGGGGCTGATCGGCATCCACACCAACATGCCCGCCACCGTGCCCGACGAGATTTCCAAGGCGCTGGCGGCAGGCGGCGCGGCGCCCGCGGGTCTCTCGGCCGATGAGAAGCACGCCTATGACCAGCTCGACTTCTTCTACAAGAACGGGCTGGGGTACGCGAACGAGATGGCCCACCGCCCGCAGACGCTCTACGCGCTGGCGGACTCGCCGATGGGCCTCGCCGCCTGGATGTTCGACCATGATGCGCGCAGCATGGAGCTGATCACCCGGGTGTTCGAGGGCGGCCAGGAGGGCCTCTCCAAGGAAGACCTGATCGACAATGTCGCGCTCTATTGGCTGACCAATACCGCGGTGTCCTCGGCCAGGCTCTACTGGGAAAGCAAACTGGCCTTCTTCGCGCCCAAGGGCATAAAGCTGCCGGTCGCGGTCACCGCCTATCCGGACGAGCTGTATCAGGCGCCGAAGAGCTGGACCGAACGCGCCTATCCCAAGCTCATCCACTACAACAAGCAGCCCAAGGGCGGGCATTTCGCGGCCTGGGAACAGCCTGCTTCGTTCACCAGCGAGATGCGCGCGTCGTTCAAGTCGCTTCGCTAACCGGACTGCGGCGGCGCGCATCCGGCATGCGCGCCGTTGCTGCCTAGTGCTTCGCGGTCCAGCGCGCGAAGACCTCGGGCCAGAGCCGTCCCGGCGCGACGAGGGGCAGGTGCATCGCGCCGAAGCCGTGGCCGCCGCTCTCGAGCAGATGCGCCTCCACCGGCACCTTGGCGCGGCGGCAGGCGTCGATCATCGCCAGGCTCTGCTGGATCGGCACGGTGCCGTCGTTCATCGCATGGACCAGGAAGATCGGCGGGGTTTCGGACGTGACGCGGTCGAGCGCATTGTAGCGCGCGGCGGTCGCGGGATCGGTCGAATCGCCCCACAGGCCGTTTTCCTTGCGCTCCTCGAAGCCCGCCGAGTTGAACGAGACCGCGGGATAGACGAGCCCGGCATACGTAGGACGGGCAGAGAGCGCATCGGCGGCATCGATCGGCGCGTAGACCTTGTCCGCATGCCCGACCGCCAGCATCGCACCCAGGTGACCGCCAGCGGAGAAGCCGACCAGGCCCAGTTTGGCAGCGTCGATCCCCCAGGTCGCGGCGCGGGCGCGGATCAGGCGCATTGCGCGCTGCGCGTCCTGCAGTGGCACGTCGGCGCGCATGGCCCAGCCTTCGCCGGGCAGGCGGTAGGCGAGGACGAATACGGTGATGCCGTGCGGCGTGAGCGTCCTGGCGACGTCCATCCCTTCATTCTCGATGGAGACGAATTGATATCCACCGCCGGGGATCGACAGCACCGCGCGGCCATCGGGCTTTTTCGGGCGATAGACCGCGACGACTGGCTCGGCGACGCCGCGCAGCCAGAGCTCGCGGCGATCGGCGGGGCCGTTCATCGTGTTGTCGGGCTTGGGGAGCGAGACCGGGGAGCCGGGCGGCAGGCCGGGCCAGAGCTTGAACTGCTCGCGCGCAGGCCAGACCGGGCCGGAGGCGCCGGACTTGTAGGGGCTGGGGCCGGGTGTGTTCTGTGCCCGGGCGGCGGAAGCGAGAGTCAGGGCGGCGGCTCCTCCGATAAGCGTGCGGCGAGTGATCGGCATGACTCTCTCCTTCTGTTTTGGGGAGCCTAGCCGATGTGCCGGCGGATTCTAGCCCGCGTGATCGACCATCGCCGCCGTGGCGAATTGCTGCACGATCCAGTCGATGAAGACGCGCACGCGCGGTGAGAGCTGGCGGTTGCGCGGGTAGAGGATCGACACTGGCCCAGGCGGGAGGGGATAGTCCGCCAGCACGCGTTCGAGGCGGCCCTCGGCCAGGCCCCGGGCGACATGGAAGACCGGCATCTGGGCGAGCCCGAGCCCCAGGCAGACCCCGTCCAGGAAGCTTTCGGTGCCGGTGACCGAAAGCGGCGCGGGCAAATCCATCCGCACCATCTGGTCACCCAGCCCGAACTCGAATGGAGCGAGGGCGCCGGTCGTGAGCGAGCGCAGACCGACGGCGTGATGGCCGGCAAGGTCGTCGAGCGTCCGGGGGCGTCCGAATCGGTCGAGATAGGCGGGCGCCGCGCAGGTAACCCGCTCGAGGGTGGTCACCGTGCGTGCGACCAGATCGCTGTCGGGCAACGCGCCGTAACGGAGCACGCAATCCACGCCCTCGCGGACGATATCGACCCAGCGGTCGCTCTCGCTCATCGCGATCTCGATCTCGGGATAAAGTTCGAGGAAGCGGGGCAGGCCGGGCAGCACGAAATGGCGGGCGATCGTCCCCTGAACCTCGATCCGGAGCATTCCGCGGGGGACCGCACCACTGAACGCGCCCTCGGCATCCTCGATATCGTCGAGGATCGCGAGGCAGCGACGATAATAGGCCTCGCCGTCGAGGGTGGGGCGGACGGTGCGGGTGGTGCGCTGGAGCAGGCGGACGCCGAGGCGTTGTTCGAGCTGCTGGATGACCTGGGTGGCGGTGGAGCGCGGCAGTTCGAGGTCGTGCGCGGCCTGGGTGAAGCTGCGACGGTCCACCACGCGGGTGAACAGGCGCATCGCATCGAACCGGTCCATTGGGTCTCCATTATTCTATAAATGCGAACAGTCATGCCGTGTTTAGGATGATTATCTTTGGCGCGCCAGGGCGCATCTAGTGCGTGTCGGCCCAATGCCGGGCGGCGCGAACAAGGAGATCCATCATGAACGGAGACACGAACAAGGTCGCGATCGTCACCGGTGCCGCCCGCGGTATCGGCGCTGCGATCGCCGAGCGGCTGGCCGGCGACGGCTTCACCGTCGTCGTCAACTATGCCGGCAGCGCCGCCGAGGCAGAGGCCGTGGTCGGCCGCATCGAGGCGAAGGGCGGCAAGGCAATCGCGGCGCAGGCCGATGTCAGCGACGCAGCGGCGGTCGCCCGCATGTTCGACGCGGCGCAGACGGCGTTCGGCGGCGTGGACGTGCTGGTCAACAATGCCGGCATCATGAAGCTGGCGACGATCGCCGAGAGCGACGATGCGCTGTTCGACAGCCAGATCGCGGTCAATCTGAAGGGCAGCTTCAACACGCTGCGCGAAGCGGCCAAGCGGCTGCGCGAAGGCGGGCGCATCATCAACCTGTCGTCGAGCGTGGTTGGTCTCTACCAGCCGGGCTATGCGGTCTATGCGGCGACCAAGGCGGGCGTCGAAGCGATGACGCATGTCATGGTCAAGGAACTGCGCGGTCGCAACATCACGGTCAACGCGATCGCTCCCGGACCCACCGCGACGGCTTTGTTCCTCGACGGCAAGCCGCAGAGCGTGATCGACACCCTGACCAAGCTCGCTCCGCTCGAGCGGCTGGGCCAGCCGGAAGACATCGCGTCCGCGGTTGCCTTCCTCGCCGGGCCCGACGGAGCCTGGATCAACGGCCAGGTCCTGCGCGCAAACGGCGGGATCATCTGATCATTCAACCCTCAATCCCCTCCCGGTTTCCGCCCTGAGGTGCGGACCAGTTTCGAAAGGAATTCACCATGTCCAAGAAGATCATCCTCATCACCGGCGCCTCCAGCGGCTTCGGCCGCATCACTGCCGAAGCCCTCGCGAGGGACGGGCACACCGTCTACGCCTCGATGCGCGACGTCGCCGGGCGCAATGCCGGGAACGCCGCCGAGATGGCGGAAATCGAAGACGTCGACCTTCGCCCGATCGAGCTCGACGTGCAGTCGGACGCTTCGGCCAATGAAGCGGTCGAGCAGATCATCGCCGAGAGCGGCCGCATCGATGTGGTGGTGCACAATGCCGGGCACATGATGTTCGGCCCGGCGGAGAGCTTCACGCCCGAGCAGTTCGCCCAGCAATACGACGTCAACGTGCTGGGCACGCAGCGGGTAAACCGCGCCGCGCTGCCGCACATGCGTGCTGCCAAGCAGGGGCTGCTCGTGTGGGTCTCGAGCAGCAGCTCGGCGGGTGGCACGCCGCCCTATCTCTCGCCCTATTTCGCGGCGAAGGCGGCGATGGATGCGCTGGCGGTGCAATATGCCCGCGAGCTGGCCCGCTGGGGGATCGAGACCTCGATCGTCGTGCCGGGCGCCTTCACCAAGGGCACCAATCACTTCGCCCATTCGGGTCGCCCCGCCGACGCGGCGCGCCTCGCCGAATATGAAGCGGGTCCCTATGCCGGGTTCGGCGAGCAGGTGCAGAAGGCGTTCGCTGAGATCGTGCCCGAGGATGCGGATGTCGCGGGTGTCGCCGACGCGATCGTCGAGATCGTCGACATGCCCTTCGGCAAGCGTCCGTTCCGCGTGCACTATGATCCGACGCAGGACGGCGCCGATGTCGGCTTCACCGTGCTCGACCGGCTGCGTGCCGAGATGCTGCACCGGGTGGGCCTGTCCGACCTGCTCAAGCCCGCCAAATTGGTCTGAGCCTTTGGCCAAAAAGAAAGGGCCCGCGCGATGCGCGGGCCCTTTACTGTTTCCGAAAGGAAGCGAAAGCTCAGGCGAAGAGCTTCGCCCAACCGCGCTTGGCGCGGTCCTTCCAATGGCCGCGATGATAGGCGTCGCTCGCGAGGAGCGGCATCACCGAGCCGGCCTCGGCGAACACCATCTGCTCGATGCCGGTGTTGACCTTGCCCCAGCTCGCAGCCTCCTGCAGCGTCGAGGACGAGCAGGCGCCGTCGCGGACATCGGCGACGGTGATCTGGACGGCGTACTTGTGCACTTCCACGTCCTCGTGGCCGAGGATCTCGGCGCAGACGACGGTGTCCTGGATGAAGTTCTTGGGCACGCCGCCGCCGATCATCAGCAGGCCGGTGGTGCCGGCCTGGATCTTGATCTCGGTGAGCTCGCGGAAGTCCGCGATGGCGTCGAGCACAAGGTACGGCTTGCCGGCCTTGGCGCGATCCACCTGGTGCTTGACCAGGCCGAAGCCGGCCGAGGAGTCGACGAACGCCGGGCAGAAGATCGGCACGTCATGCTCGTAGGCGAGCTTGACCAGGCTGTTGTCCTTCTTGCCATGCTCGACCAGATATTTGCCCATCTCGCGAATAAACGCGCGGCTCGAATAGGGCTTGGCCTCGAGCGTCTCGGCGATCTCGAAGACCGTATGGTCGACGTTCTGGAGCGCTTCCTCGTCGATATAGGTGTCGTAGATGCGGTCGATATAGAGCGAGCGCAGCGTGTCGTCGTCGGGGATCTCGAGCGCCTGATAGTGCTTGTGGCCGAGGCCCTCGAAGAAATCCATGTCGACGATGGTGGCGCCGGTGGCGACGATCACGTCGACCATGTTGTTGCGCACCAGCTCGGCATAGAGGTCCATGCAGCCGCCGGCCGAGGTCGAGCCCGCGATCACGAGGCAGACCGTGCAGTCCTTGTCGGCCAGCATGTCGTTGTAGATCTTGGTCGCGCGGCCGAGATCGCGGCTGGTGAAGCTCATATCGGCCATCGCATCGACGATCGGGCGCGCGTCGAAGCTCGTAATGTCGATATGCTTGACCTGCTTCGAGAGCAGCTCCGCCTTGCGGGTGTCGTTGATCGGCGCGTTGGCCGCGGCGGTCTTGGTCAGGGTGTCGGTCATGGGATTCCCCATCTTCACAGTGCCGCCGTCATTTGGGGACGCGGAAACCCGTAAGGAGGCGGATGCCGAAGCATCCGCCTTCCCAATTCGCTAGGACTGTGTCGTTACAGCTTTACGACGTTCGAGGGCAGCGCCCGTTCCTCGTCGGCGGCGACATAGAGCGAGGTCATCGGCTCGTCGTCGACGATCACCGTCTGGTCCGATCCGAAGCCGTTGAACGCGGTCCGCATCGCCGAGCCATAGGCGCCGAGCATGCCGATCTCGATATAATCGCCCGCCTGGATATCGGCGGGCAGCAGGAACGGGCCCGCCATATGGTCGAGATCGTCGCAGGTCGGCCCGTAGAAGCTGAACGGGATGTCGCGTGCGTTCGAATCCGGCTCGCGCAGGAGCTGGACCGGGAAGCGCCAGCCGATATGCGCCGCATCGAACAAAGCGCCATAGGCGCCGTCGTTGATGTAGAGCTCATCGCCGCGGCGCCGCTCGACGCGCACGATGATCGAGCTGTACTCGGCGCACAATGCACGGCCGGGCTCGCACCACAGCTCGGACGAATAGGAGACCGGCAGGCTCTCGAACGCGCGGTGGATCGTCGCGAAATAGCGCTCGAGCGGGGGCGGCTCCATGCCCGGATAGGACGAAGGAAACCCGCCGCCGACGTCGACCACGTCGACGGTGACGCCTGCCTCGACGATCGCGATGCGGACGCGCTCCATCGCGTTCGCATAGGCTTCGGGCGACATCGCCTGGCTGCCGACATGGAAGCAGATGCCCAGCGCATCGGCGACCTGGCGAGCAGCCATCAGCAGCGGCTTGGTCTCGCCCGGACCGGCGCCGAACTTCGACGCGAGGCTGAGCTTCGAGTGATCCGAGGACACGCGCAGCCGCACGCAGAGCGTCAGGTCGGTCGCGCCCTTGGTGGCGCGGACGATCTTGTCGAGCTCCTCGAGGCTGTCGAGGCTGAACACGCGCACGCCATGCTCGAAATACGCCTCGGTGATGGCCTCCTGGGCCTTTACCGGGTGCATGAAGCACAGGGTGGCTTCGGGCAGGGTGGACGCGACCAGCCGCACCTCGGCGATCGAGGCGACGTCGTAGTGCGTGATTCCGCTATCCCACAGAATCTGCAGGAGATCGGGAGAGGGATTCGCCTTTACCGCATACATCGAGCGGCCCGGAAACTTCTCTGCGAAGAATCGGGCGGCACGCGATGCGGCGTGCGGACGAACGAGCGTGACCGGTTGGACCGGACGAAGCTTGGCAATATCGACAACGCGGGCGTTGCCGTTGAGGGTGCCAGCTAACCCCAGCGCGCTATGATGCTTGTGCAACTCAAGGGACCTCCAAATGCCTTACGGCAAACATTGACGAAAGCTGCCTTGCGGTTGGAAGTCCCATGGGGCAGCGGAAGGCGGCACATAAGGACGATGGGGGGGTGTGTAAAGTGATTCGAGGGTCCGGAATTTTACGACGGGGCAGAATGTGACAATTGTGCGACAGCCAACGCGGGCAGGGGTGCGGGACGCCGCGGCGAAGATTGCCGCGATCCTTCCGCAAACACCTCTATTCACAGCGGAAATTCGTGGCGCTCCGGTGCACTTCAAGGCCGAGAGTCTGCAGCCGATCGGCGCGTTTAAAATTCGCGGCGCCTGGCACCGGCTCACCGCGTTGGACGATGCTGCGCGCGAAAAGGGCGTGGTGGCCTTCTCTTCGGGCAATCATGCGCAGGGAATCGCCTGGGCAGCGAAACGACTCGGTATCCCCGCGGTGATCGTGATGCCGTCCGACGCGCCCAGGGTGAAGATCGACGCGACGCTGGCGATGGGCGCCGAAGTGGTCCGCTACGACCGTGCGACCGAGAACCGCGAGAAGATCGCCGCGCATCTGGCGCATGCCCGCGGCGCTGCGCTGGTGCCGAGCTTCGACGATCCCTGGATCATCGAGGGGCAGGGCAGCGCGGGCATCGAGGCGATGACCCAGATGGTGGAGATGAAGCTGCCCGACCCGGCGCGCGTCGTGATCCCATGCGGCGGCGGCGGGCTGGCTGCGGGCATCACGCTGGCGCTGCCCGACAGCCAGATCATCGTGGTCGAGCCCGAGGGCTGGGATGATATGCGGCGCAGCCTGGAGGCGGGGTGGATCGAACCGGTCGGCGACAATCCGCCGCCGACGGCCTGCGACGCGCTGCAGACCAAGGAAGTCTCTCCGCTGACGTTCGATGTGCTGTCGCGGCGCGGTGCCATCGGCGTGGCGGTGAGCGAGACCGAGATCCGCGAGGCGCAGCGCTGGGCGGCGGCAAAGCTCAGGATCGTGCTGGAGCCGGGCGGGGCGGTGGCGCTGGCCGCGGTGCTCGCCGGCAAGGTCGATCTCGAGCCGGGGTTGCTGGTGATCCTTTCCGGGGGCAATGCCGATCCGGACGCCTATGCGGCGGTGCTGGCATCTAAGGACTAGGAATGGCGAATCGATTGGGTGCCGTGGCGGCAAATGCGCTCAGCTTCGTGCTGCGGCCGCTGGGCTACATCATCTTCGGCATCCTGATGGTGGTCTATCGCCGCGACCCGCGCGCGATCGCCTATTTCGTGTTCGCCGGGCTGGTGATTGCCGCGCTGATCTACGGCATCAACTGGCTGCTCTGATGGTCGATCCCAGGCTCAATCCTATCCTGCAGAGCATCGCCGTGCTGGCGATGTTCGCGCTCGTCTGGGGCGGCGTGGTGATCTGGCGGAAGGGCGACCGGCAGAAGGGCGTGCTGATGGTGATCGCCGCGGCGGTGCTGCTGGGGAATTTGCTGATCTGGACGCTTTAGCTGGCCCTTTTACCCACCGGTCACTCTGGCCTTGTGCAGGGGGCCACCCATCCGCGAGCAAGCTGCTAGAGCCTTGAGCTTCTCGCCATGTTGCGCAGTGGACCCCGGCACAAGGTCGGGGTGACGGTGGGGCTATGTCAGTTTTCACCGCAAGCGAACTCCTGGGTGCCAGGCCGCCGAAGGGCAAGGCAGCGTCATCCGAGAATATCTCCCGATCTGGACGACAAGCGCGCAATCGCTAGAAGGCCGCGATGCTTGACTCAGCCATCCCCGCGGAGCTCCGCTACGACACCCCCGATTATGAGATGCTCCGCGCCGGCCGCTACGTGCTGTGCGCGGTGACCGGCGAACGCATCGCGATCGAGGAGCTGAAATATTGGAGCGCCGAGCACCAAGAGGCCTATCGCGGCGCCGAGCAAGCGAGTGCAGCGATGCTGGCCCGCGGCGCGCGGAACCTCCCCAGGGTCTAGTCCGTCGTCCCGGCGAAAGCCGGGATCCAGGAGCTCCAAGCGGTGTCCTGGGTGATTCTGGACCCCGGCTTTCGCCGGGGTGCCGGCCAGCGATTTTCAACGGATCGGTGAGTTCGGATCCAGTCGCATGTCCAGATAATTGTCCACGCTGTTCATCAGCTGCGGCATCTCGTGCTCGAAGAAATGGTTCGCGCCCGGGATCGTGTCGTGATGGATGGTGATGTGCTTCTGGGTGCGCAGCTTGTCGACCAGCTTCTGCACCGCGCTGGGCGTCACGACTTCGTCCGCCTCGCCCTGGATGATGATGCCCGAGCTGGGGCACGGCGCCAGGAAGGTGAAATCGTACATGTTCGCCGGCGGGGCGACCGAGATGAAGCCGCGAATCTCGGGGCGGCGCATCAGCAGTTGCATGCCGATCCACGCGCCGAAGCTAACGCCCGCGATCCAGGTGGTCGAGGCTTCGGGATGGAAGCTCTGCACCCAGTCGAGCGCGCTGGCAGCGTCCGAAAGCTCGCCGACGCCATTGTCGAACACGCCCTGGCTCTTGCCGACGCCGCGGAAATTGAAGCGCAACGTCGCGAAGCCGCGGCGCTGGAAGGTCTTGTAGAGCTCCTGCACGATGCGGTTGTTCATCGTGCCCATCGCCTGGGGATGGGGATGGAGAATCATCGCAACCGGTGCGCGCGGTCGCGGAGCGGGGGCGAAACGGCCTTCGAGGCGGCCTTCGGGACCGGGGAAAATGACTTCGGGCAAGGCGTGTCCTGCTGAATTAGGAAGGCGCATGTGGAGCGCGGTAAGTTGGTCGCTATATAGGCAACGCGCTTTCTTTCGCAATTGGAACGGACTTGGCTGCACGCATCTATCTGGATCACGCCGCAACGACGCCGATGCTCGACGAAGCTTTGGCCGCCGTGGCGGAGGGCATGCGCCACTGGGCGAACCCCTCCTCGCCGCATGCCGAGGGACGCGCGGCGCGGGCGGCGCTGGAGAACGCGCGGGCGCGGATCGCGGCGGCCTATGGCTGGCCGCATGAGCTGGTGCTGACCAGCGGAGCGAGCGAATCGCTCCATATGGCGCTGACGCGATCGATGGCGGAGCGACGGCTGATCACCGCGGTAGAGCATGATTCGGTGCTGCGGCACGCCGAAGGTGCGGCGATGCTGCCGGTGGGCGCGGACGGGATTCTTGATCTCGACGCCCTGCGCGCGGCACTGGCCGCGGGTGGGCGGACGCTGGTCTGCGTGCAATGGGCGAACAGCGAGACCGGCGTGCGCCAGCCGATCGGGAGAATCGCGGAGATCGTCCACGCGGCCGGCGGCATCCTGCTGGTCGATGCGGCGCAGATGTCGGCTCGGGCCGACGATGCGGTGATCCGCCATGCCGATCTGGTCGCAGTGTCAGCGCACAAGCGGGGCGGGCCGCCGGGGATCGGCGCGCTGCTGGTGCGCGACTTCGGCGTGTTGCTGCCAATGGGCGGGCAGGAGAAGGGCTATCGGGCCGGGACCGAGAATCTGCCGGGCGCGCTCGGCTATGCCGCGGCGGTGGCGATTCCGGAGGACATAAGGCGGCTGTCGGAACTGCGGGCGCGGCTCGACAGGATGATTCGCGATGCGGGCGGCGAGGTGGTGGCGGAAGCCAGCGCCCGGACGCCGACGATCGGCGCCTATCGGATGCCTGGCGTCTCTTCGGCAGCGCAGCTCATCCGCTTCGACATGGCCGGGATCTCGGTGTCAGCGGGAAGTGCCTGCTCCTCAGGGAGCATGCGGCCGAGCCATGTGCTGATGGCGATGGGCTGGAGCGAGCCCGAATTGCGCGAGGTAGTGCGGGTGAGCTTCGGTCGGACGACGAGCGAGGCGGAGGTGGATGCCTTTGCCGATTTGTGGCGGACCATCGCCGCCGAAGCGCGGGCACGCGCGGCATGATCTATCTCGACTATCAGGCGACGACGCCGCTCGCGCCCGAAGCATTGCAGGCGATGCTGCCCGGGCTGGAGAGCCAGCATGCCAACCCACATTCGCCCCATGCGCCGGGGCGGGCCGCGAAGGCCGTGGTGGAGGCTGCACGCGAACAGATCGCGGCGCTGCTGCCGCATGGCGGGACCCTCTCCTTCACCAGCGGCGCGACCGAGGCGCTCAACTGGGCGATCAAGGGCTCGACCGGCGGAATCGTGACCTTCGCGACCGAGCACGCCGCGGTGCTCGACACGGTCGAGGCCGAGGCGCGCAAGGGGCGGCAGGTGACGGTGGTGCCGGTGGAGTCGGACGGGCTTCCCGATCTGGCGGCGGCTCGCGCGGCGATCGTGCCGGGTACCGGGCTGGTCGCGGCGATGCTGGTCAACAACGAAATCGGCGTGCTCCATCCGGTCGAGGAGATTGCGCGATTGGCGCGTGCGGCGGGGGCGCTGTTCCTGTGCGACGCGGTGCAGGGTTATGGCCGGGTGCGCATCCCCGAGGATTGCGACCTGATCGCGGTCTCGGCGCACAAGATCCACGGACCCAAGGGCGTGGGCGGGCTGTGGATCCGCGAGGGCGTGACGTTGGAACCCTTGATGCATGGCGGCGGGCAGGAGCCTGCCGGTCGATCGGGGACGCTTTCACCCGCACTCTGCGCCGGGTTCGGGGCGGCGGCTCTGCTCGCCAAGCAGCGTTTCGGCGCTGATCATGCGCATGTGCAGCAGCTCTTCCGCGCGGCGCTGGCGCATATGGGCGCGGACTGGACGCTCAACGGCTCGCTGGGCGAGCGCTATCACGGCAATATCAACATCCGCCGCGCTGGCCTCGACGTCGCGCGGCTGATCAGCGACTTGCGCGATATCGCCTTTTCCGCGGGATCGGCCTGTGCGAGCGGGTCGGGGCGGCCCAGCCACGTGCTGCGCGCGATCGGGCTGAGCGATGCCGAGGCGAAGTCGAGCATCCGGCTGGGCTTCGGCCGCTACACGACCGAAGAGGAATTGATGACCGCGCTGACACGCATCACCGCTGCCGCGCGCGCGCAGAAGGTGGCTGCGTGATACGAGTCCGTTTCGTCAGTGCCGATGGTAGCGAAACCCGCGAAGTCGCAGCGCCCGAAGGCCATCGGCTGCTTGAGGTCGCGCAGAATGACGGCCAGCCGCTGGAGGGGACGTGCGAGGGGCAGATGGCCTGCTCGACCTGTCATGTGATCGTCGCGGCCGAGGATTTCGCGCGATTGCCCAAGGCGAGCGAGGAAGAAGAGGATATGCTCGACCTCGCGATCGGCGCCTCGCGGACCAGCCGGCTCGCTTGTCAGATATTGCTTACGCCGGAGCTGGATGGGCTGACCGTGCGGATGCCGCCGCAGCACCGCGACATGCAGGGGCGCTGAGCCTTTGAGTAGGGCCGTGAGTCCAAATCGCACGCGCCTTCAAATCGGCGGCATTGCCATGGAACCAGACACCACCCGTAACGATTGCGCCTGACGCAGGGAGTCCTGCAAAAGGAGAGTCTGAATGAAGATGATCGCGCTTCTCGCGGCGGCGGCGGCCGCTGCCCTCGCCATTCCCGCATCCGCCGCGCCCGTGGCTGCACAAGAATCACATCGGACGGTGACGCGCAGCACCACCACTGTCGCGCATGGCCAGCGGCACCATCACGGCCGGAAATCCTATTGGCGCAAGGTGTGCACCAACAAATGGCGAAACCATCACCGCGTCCGCGTCTGCCGCAAGGTTCGCGCCTGGCGTTAAGCCGAGCGTGAGGGAGCGCCCCCGACCCGGGCGCTCCCGACCCTTGCTTCGTCGAACAGCTTCCCCCATATGCGCCGCGGGAGTCGGGCGGACGATGCCGTCGCCAACCCGGTCAGGTCCGGAAGGAAGCAGCCGCAACGATTTCGTATCGGGTCGTTCCGGCTCCCACCTCATCTTATCCGATTTGTCGGATGTGTTGGCCACCGGCTTCGACAAACGCCGCGCCGCCACCTAGATAGGTGGCAATGTCCGATTCCCTTCTTGGCCTCGACGAACCGCCCCAGCCCCGGCAGGAGGCGTATCGCGTCCTTGCACGCAAATACCGGCCGCAGACCTTTTCCGAGCTGATCGGGCAGGATGCGATGGTCACCACGCTGGGCAACGCGATCAAGCGCGACCGGCTGGCGCACGCTTTCCTGCTGACCGGCGTGCGGGGCGTGGGCAAGACCTCCACTGCGCGGCTGATCGCCAAGGCATTGAACTGCATCGGGCCGGACGGGCTGGGCGGGCCGACGATCGATCCCTGCGGCATCTGCGAGCCGTGCCGGGCGATCGCCGAGGGGCGGCATATCGACGTGATCGAGATGGACGCCGCCAGCCATACCGGCATCGACGACATCCGCGAGATCATCGAGGCGTCGCGCTATTCGGCGGTCTCCGCGCGCTACAAGATCTACATCATTGACGAAGTCCATATGCTGTCCAAGGCCGCGTTCAACGGTCTGCTGAAGACGCTCGAGGAGCCGCCGGCGCATGTGAAGTTCCTGTTCGCCACGACAGAGGTGAACAAGGTGCCGGTGACGGTGCTGTCGCGCTGTCAGCGCTTCGACCTGCGGCGGATATCGGCAGAAGCGCTGACCGCGCATTTCGCGATGGTCTCCGAGAAGGAAGGCGTCGAGGCCGAGCCCGAGGCGCTGGCGATGATCGCACGTGCGGCGGAGGGATCGGCGCGCGACGGGCTTTCGATCCTCGACCAGGCGATCGCGCATGCGGGGCTGGAGGGCGAGGGGGTCAAGGCCGACGCGGTGCGGGCTATGCTCGGGCTTTCGGACCGCGGCGCGATCCGGGCGCTGTTCGGGCTGCTGCTCGAAGGCGACGCACCGGGCGCGCTCGCTTCGCTGCGCGGGCAATATGATCTGGGCGTCGATCCGCAGGCGGTGCTCCGCACGCTGCTGGAGACCGTCCACGGCGTGACGCTTACCAAGCTCGGCACCGCTGCGGTGGCCGGGCAATCGGCTGAGGAAGTGAAGGCGCTGGAGAATTGGGCGGCGGGGCTGTCCTTCGCGGCGCTGCACCGGCTGTGGCAGTTGCTGCTGCGCGGCCATGACGAGGTGGCGCGGGCGGTGCTGCCGATCGAGGCATGCGAGATGGCGCTGCTGCGGGTGATCCACGCCTCGCACCTTCCCGATCCGGGCGAGCTGGCGCGGCAGATCGCGAACGGCACGATCTCGGCGCCCACCCCTGCCGTTACGGCTTCGCAGGCGGCAATGCCGGCGACGATGGCCGAGCTGGCCGATCATCTGAAGGCGGCAAAGCGCCTTCAACTCGCCACGCAGGTGGGAGACTATCTGCGGCCGGTGCGTTTCGAGGGGACGGAGATCGAGTTCGGTGCGGCCAGGCCGCTGCCACATGATTTCATCAAGGACTTGGGCGCCGCACTCAAGGATATCACCGGCGTCAATTGGCGGCTAAGGGTCTCCGAAGGCGCCACGGCGCCCACGCTGCGCGAGCAGCAGGCGGCGAACGAGGCGGTCGAGCGCGAAGCGGTGCTCCGCTCGCCGGTGGTCGCCGCCGCGATGGAAGCCTTTCCCGATGCCGAGCTGATCGGCTGGACCAAGACACGGAGTAATCAGGCATGAAGAGCCTCGAAGACATCATGGCCATGGCGCAGAACGTCCAGGAGGAGCTGACCAAGGCCCAGGCCAATCTCGACACGATCGAGGTCGAGGGCGCCTCGGGCGGCGGGCTGGTGACGGTCAAGGCTTCCGCCAAGGGCCGGATCATCGGCCTGCACATCGACGATTCGCTGATGAACCCGAGCGAGAAGGGCATGCTCGAGGACCTGCTCGCTGCCGCGTTCAACGACGCGCGCGCCAAGGCGGACGCGGCCTCGCAGGAAGCGATGAGCAAGATGACCAGCGGTCTTCCGCTGCCGCCGGGCTTCAAGCTGCCCTTCTGATCTGGATCAAGGCCGGCGGAACCATCGTTGGCGCTCCTCTGTTGGCAATCGCACACAGAGGAGGACTTGTTATGGCCGATCGCATAACCGAGCGTACTGACGGCGTGACTGCCGAGCGCGTGACCGAAACCGGTGGCGGGACCACCGTGATCGAACGGCGCGGCAGCGGCGCGGGTATTCTGATCGGATTGGCGATCCTGATCCTCGCGATCGTTGGCGCCGTCTATCTCTACAATCAGAACGCCCGCGAGAATCAGAAGACCGATGCGGTGCAGCAGGCGGCCGGGAAGGTCGGTGATGCCGCCAAGGACGTGGGCGACGCCGCCAAGGAAGCAACCAAGCCCTAACGCAGGCAGCTATCCAGCCCGTCGCCCGCGACAACATTGATCCGTGCCGTGATCCTGTTGCCGTAGCGGCGGGTATAGCCCCTGGGGTCGATCGCGGCGCGCTTCTTGGGAAGCGGTAGGACTGCGGCGATCTGGGCCGCTTCTCGCGCCGAGAGCTGCGAGGCGTCGTGCCGGAAATAGCGCATCGACCCCGCGTTGACGCCGTACGTTCCGATACCGGTTTCGGCGACGTTCAGATACACTTCCATGATCCGGCGCTTGCCCCAGATATTTTCGATCAGGACCGTGAAATAGGCCTCCAGCGCTTTGCGGACATAGCCACCGCCCTGCCAGAGGAAGACGTTCTTCGCGGTCTGCTGGCTGATCGTGGAGCCGCCGCGGATGCGGCCGCCCTTCTGGTTGCGGGCATAGGCCTGCTCGATCGCCTTCAGGTCGAAGCCGTGATGCAGGCAGAAGCGCGAATCCTCAGCGGCGATCGCGGCGCGGGCCATGCTGGGATCGATGCGGCTGAGCGGCATCCATTGCCGCGCGGCGCCGTGTCCGCCGACCATGTCGCCGATCATCGTGAAGGTGATCGGCGGGGCGATGAAGCGCAGGATCGCGACCCACAGCACCGACAGCAGCAGGAAGCCGCCAACAACCTTCAACAGCAGGACGAGCAGGCGGCGCCACAGCGGCTTGGCCGAGCGGGATTTCACGGGTTCGGGCTCCGGCGCGATGGGTGCTGCCACGGGCTCGGGCGGGGGTACGCTTGCGTCACTATCGGGATCGGTCACTTGAATGGGATGCTCAACTCAGGGCGGTGCCATCGTCGGGACAGAAGCGCGTACCCGCAGGATGGGATCGGCCGCAAGTGGGGCATGTGATCGCAGGTTCGTGCTCGACGGGGGCTGCCGGCTTGGCCATCGTATCGCGGACCGACCGTTCGAGCGCGGCATCGCGGCCGCTATTGGTGAGCCATGCCATCACGCCAGCCGCTACCAAGGTGAGCACGGCGAGATAGAAGCCGAAATGCCATTCGATATGGATCAGCGATGCCGCGGTGCGATCCACGCCGTCGCTGAAGGGGTCGAAGCCGGTGGCGCGGCGGCCTCGCTTGGCGGCCTCGGCGAGAATTGTGGTCTTGCTATAGCGCATCGTGCGGAGCCAGATCAGCGCCACCCCGGCGGAGCTCGCCGCGGTCAGGAAAAGCGCGCTAGCTTTGCTCGAGGAGCGGAGCGACACGATCAGCCCCACAACGATCGCGACGAGCGCGAGGATCAGCCATGGGTTCATCACCGCGTTGCTGGATGCGGTCGCGATACGCTCGCTCGATACCTCGGCCGTGTAGCGGCCAAAGGCTAGGCCGAAGCCGGTGGCGGAGATCAGCTTGGTGCCCGAACAGGACACCGTCATCCAGGGAAGGATAAACGCCAGGAGCGCGACGATCTTGGGAACCTTGATCCACTTCCACATGGCAGCCCCCTTCCAACCGACGCGGCGGCAAGGCTATGCCCCGCCGCCCCGCAAGTCCAGTTGGGCCTCAGGCGTGTGCGAGAAGCCGCTTGTCGCCGGCCAGGCGCATCATCGCCTTTTGCAGCTTCTCGAAGGCGCGGACCTCAATCTGGCGGACGCGCTCGCGCGATACGCCATAGACCTGGCTCAGTTCCTCGAGCGTCTTGGGATCGTCGGTCAGGCGACGCTCGGTGAGGATGTGCTTCTCACGCTCGTTGAGGTCGTCCATGGCCTCGGTGAGCATCGAGTGGCGCACGTCCGCTTCCTGGGCCTCGGCGACCGCCTCGTCCTGGAGCGGGCCTTCGTCGGCTAGCCAATCCTGCCACTGGCTCTCGCCATCCTCGCGCATCGGCACGTTGAGCGAGGTATCCCCGCCCATCGCCATGCGGCGGTTCATCGAGGTGACCTCTTCCTCGGTCACGCCCAAATCGGTGGCGATCTTGGTGAGATGTTCGGGGCTGAGATCACCATCCTCGAACGCGTCGAGCTTGGCCTTCATCCGGCGCAGGTTGAAGAACAGCTTCTTTTGCGCGGCGGTGGTGCCCATCTTCACGAGGCTCCACGAGCGCAGGATGAATTCCTGGATCGAGGCGCGGATCCACCACATCGCATAGGTGGCGAGGCGGAAGCCCCGATCGGGCTCGAACTTCTTCACGCCCTGCATCAGGCCGATATTTCCCTCGGAGATCAGCTCGCTGACCGGCAGGCCATAGCCGCGATAGCCCATCGCGATCTTGGCAACGAGGCGCAGGTGCGAGGTCACGAGCTGCGCCGCAGCCTCGGTATCGCCATGCTCCTGGAAGCGCTTGGCGAGCATATATTCCTGCTCGGGCGCCAGGATGGGGAATTTCTTGATCTCTGCGAGATAGCGGTTGAGGCTCGCCTCACCGCCAAGTGCGGGGATCGTCGCCGGGACGTTTGTGCCGCTAGCCATGATCCAATCTCCCTTCAACACAGACGCAATGCCACAGAGGCGATGCGCCGAAAATCATACGAAAAGCTTAGTGAGCAATTCCTGCATGTCAGTCGGCATTTGGCTGTCAAACGCCAAAGCGTGGCTTTTCACGGGGTGGATGAACCCCAGATGAGCCGCATGCAAGGCTTGGCGATGGAAATTCAAGGTTGCCAAAAGTGCGCGATGCGATCGTGAACTGCCATAGACCGGATCTCCGAGCAATGCGTGCCCGATCGAAGCCATATGGACGCGAACCTGATGTGTCCGTCCGGTTTCGAGTTTACATTCGAGAAGCGCTGCATCGCGAAGTTCGCGAAGTTTGCGCCAATGCGTGATCGCGTGCTTGCCGCCATTGCCCTTAACTATCGCAATCTTCTTGCGATTCTGGGGCGAGCGGGCGAGTGGTGCATCCACTGTCCCCGCCGAAGTTAGCACGCGGCCCGATACGATCGCGTGGTAGCGCCGATCGATCGAGTGCGCCTTGAACTGCGCGGCGAGGCCGATATGCGCGCGATCGGTCTTGGCGGCCACAAGCAAGCCCGACGTATCCTTGTCGATCCGGTGGACGATGCCGGGGCGGGCGACGCCGCCGATGCCCGACAAACTTCCGTGACAATGATGGAGCAACGCGTTGACCAAGGTTCCGTCGAGATTACCCGCCGCCGGATGGACTACCAGGCCCGCCGGCTTGTCGATCACGATCAGATGCTCGTCCTCGAACACCACGTCGAGCGCGATGTCCTGCGCCTCGTTGTGCGCGGGCTCTGGCTCGGGCACCGCGACGCTGAACAGCGCGCCACCCTGGGCCTTGCGCGCGGGATCGCGGGCGAGGCCGTCGGGGCCCGTCACCTGGCCGGACGAGATCAGTGCCTTCAGCCGCTCCCGCGAGAGCGTCGGCACCGCGTCCGCCAGCGCGCGGTCGAGGCGCCAGCCATTGGCCGCCTCTGCGATGCGCGCTTCGATGATGGAAACCCCCTGATTCATGTTTTAACATAAATGGGTATGCGGATAGCCATTTCAAGATCTGTACTGATCGGTATTCGACGGTTTTCCGCCGATGCGGCGCCCAAAGAGGCGTGCGGACTGCTGTTTGGCGAGGGGGACGCGATCACCGGGTTTCAAGCGACTGAAAATGTTGCGGAAACGCCGGAAATCCGGTTCGAGATCGACCCGCGCGCGCTGTTCGCGGCGCTGAAGGCCGAGCGGGCGGGCGGGCCGAAAATCGCAGGATATTGGCACTCGCATCCAAGCGGCGACGCGACGCCGTCCGCGACCGACGCCACGATGGCCGCGCCGGACGGGAAGCTGTGGGTGATCGTGACGGGAGAGGCGGTGACGGCGTGGAAAGCGGGTGAGACCGGCGCACATGGACGATTCCGGGAGATCGAACTCACTGCGGAGGTGTGAAGGGAACGTTCCGGCCCCGCAACACGTTGGCATTCCATCTGATCTTGGAGGGAATGCCATGTTGTGGACCATCGTCGTCATCCTGCTTGTGCTGTGGCTGCTCGGTTTCTCGCTCCATATCGGCGCGGGGTTGATCCACATTCTGCTGGTGGTCGCGCTCGTCGTAGGGCTGATCCAGCTTTTCAGTGGGCGCCGCGTAGTATAGCGGCTCGT
Organism: Sphingomonas sp. JC676; assembly: GCF_014489075.1. Taxonomy (GTDB): domain Bacteria; phylum Pseudomonadota; class Alphaproteobacteria; order Sphingomonadales; family Sphingomonadaceae; genus Sphingomonas. The sequence goes on from NZ_JACTGR010000001.1 coordinate 502,093, forward strand.
TTCCCCTGCATTAGGCGTAGCTTGCAGCATCGGCGTGGCTACGCCTAAGAAGCCTGCGGGGAAGCTGGAGCCATATCCTTGAACATCAGCCCGACAGAATTCGCGAGCCTTCTCTGTTCAAGGCTCTGTCACGACCTGTTGAGCCCGGTGGGTGCGCTCAATAACGGGCTTGAACTGCTCGCCGACGAGCATGATCCCGAGATGCGCGCGCGCTGCCTGGAACTGTTGAGCGAGAGCGCCAAGGCTTCGGCCAACAAGCTGAAGTTCTTCCGTCTGGCGTTCGGCGCGGCCGGAGGATTTGGCGAGACCGTCGACACGCGCGAGGCGCAGGCCGCGATCGAGGGGCTGTTCGGCGACAATCACCGGGTGAAGATCGGCTGGATGGTCGAGGATCCGGTGCTCCCCAAACAGGCGATCAAGGTGCTGCTCAACCTGGCGCTGATCGGCGGCGACGCGCTAATCCGCGGCGGCCAGCTCGATATCGGCGCCGAGATCCACGAGGGCCAGATCGAGATTGTCGTGCGCGCAGATGGGCCGCGCATCGTGCTCGATCCCGAGCTTCGCAGCGCGCTTGCCGGCGGCAAGGACGAACTGCCGATCACGCCGCGCGCGGCGGCGGCCTACCTGGCGCATGCGCTGGTGACTCAGGGCGGCGGCGAGCTGCAGGTGAGCCCGCCCGATTCCGAAGTGCTGCTGTTTGGGGCGCAGTTCAAGGTCGGGTGAGCGCCGCGCGCCGGATCGCGAGAACTGTTTTGGTTGAATAGCGCCGCTTTGTTCGTCCATCCTTCGGTTTCGATCGAATGGAGACCAAAGAATGCGGCGTATCTTCCCGGTTGCAGTGGTTGCGCTGATGGCGCTTTCGCCGCGCGCGAAGCTCGATCTGATCTTCCAGCCGGGCCTCACCAGCAAGGACGAGGTTTCCGAGATTTCGGGCCGCGGCGTGGGCATGGACGTGGTCCGCGCCTCGATCGAGCAGATCGGCGGCCGCGTCGAGCTCGACAATGCGCCCGGCAAGGGGCTGCGCATCGCGATCCATGTGCCGCTGACCCTGTCGATCATTTCGGCGATCGTCGTGGGATCGGGCAAGCAACGCTTCGCGATCCCGCGCCAGTCGATCGAGGAAATCGTGACCGAGCGCGGCGAGGCGATCCGCATCGACGTGCTCGGCGGAACCCAGGTTGCGACGGTGCGCGAGCGGCGGATGCCGCTGCTCGCCCTGGCGAACCTGCTGGGGATCGAGCGCGGCCCGCGCTCCGACCAGCATGGCGGCAGCCAGATGCTGGTGATCGTCGGCGTGAGCGAGGGCAGCTACGCCCTCGCCGTCGATACCGTGCTCGACAATGAGGAGCTGGTGATCAAGCCGGCGTCTCCGGCGGTGATGACCACCGGCCTTTATGCCGGCCAGACGCTGCCCGATTCCGGCCTCCCCATGCTACTGCTCGATTGCGCCGGCATGGCGAGCGTGGCCGGGCTCAACTTTAACCGCGACGCGGGCCAGGGCTTCGACGAGGCCGAAGAGGCCGCCGAGGCCCCGGGCGTGCCGGCTTTGCTGTTCAACGACCTAGACGGGATGCGCCGCGCCGTGCCGCTAGCCGCGGTCGACCGGGTCGAGCAGGTGAGCGGCGAGCAGGTGCGCTTTGCCGCGGGCCGTTTCCGGCTCGCGATCGACGGTCGCATCCTGCCGCTGGCGGCGCAGGGCGAGATCGAGGGGCGGCACAGGCTCAACGTGCTGCGCCTGAAGGACGACATGGCCGAAGTCAGCTACGCGATCGACGAGGCGCTCGACATCATCATCCTGCCGCGTGACATTTCCCCGGCGCGCGAGGCGGGTCCGGTGGCGGGCGTGATGCTGATCGATGGCGAGCAGGTCGAACTGCTCGACGTGCTCTGGGTGTTCGATGAGCATGCCGATCGCGAAGTCGAGGACGATGCGCCGCTCTGCCTGATCTCCGGGGACCAGGATGGATGGATGGCTTCGTTCGTGCGGCCGCTGCTCGAATCGGCAGGATATCGCGTGACCGCGCATCTCGCTGCCGGCGAGACGGCCGCGGTGGTGCTCTCTTCCGAGGACGCCCCGACGCCGGCCGATGCCAGCGCGCCGGTGGTGCGCCTGCGCCGCCGCCGCGCGGCCAAGGCGGGCGACGACAGCATTTATCGCTATGACCGCGCGGGGCTCCTTTCCGCGCTCGAGGCCCGGGTGGCCGGAAAGGCTGGCCGTTAAGTGGCGCATCTCTACCTCATCGCGCAGATCGCAGGACGCGCCGTGGCGATCGATTCGGACCAGGTCGAATCGGTGGTCGATATCGGCGAGGTGACGGCGGTGCCGCGCGCATCCGCGCATGTCCGCGGACTGGCGGCGCTGCGCAGCCGCGTGGTGACGGTGGTCGATACGCAATCGGCACTGGGGCTCGACACGGGCAGCAATGCCAAGCGCGCGGTGATCACGCGCGTCGAGGGACATCACTACGCGCTGCTGGTCGATTCGCTCGACGACGTCGCGCCGTTCGACCTGCTGCCGCTCGCCGGCGGCGTGGCGCTCGATTCGGCATGGCGAAGCGCGGGGCGGGGAATTGTCGAGCGCGAAGGCGAACCGATCCTGGCAATCGACCTTGCGTCGCTAGTTCCCAGCTCGACCGCTCTACAATGATTTTGTCAGATTAACGCGACGCTTACGCCTTTGAGGCACAACGGCAGCTCAATGACACCTGCCAACGGGGAACAGGGCACAATGAAGACTTGTCTCGTCGTCGACGACTCGAAGGTGATCCGGAAGGTCGCCCGACATATTCTCGAGACGCTCGATTTCGAAGTGCGCGAGGCCGGCGACGGTCGCGAGGCACTCGATTCCTGCCTTGCGACTCCGCCCGATGTGATCCTGCTCGACTGGAACATGCCCGTGATGAGCGGCATGGACTTCCTGCGCGCGCTGAAGGATTCGGGACTGCCGATCCGCCCCAAGGTGGTGTTCTGCACCACCGAGAACGGCATGGCCTATATCCGCGCCGCGATCGAAGCCGGCGCCGACGAATATGTCATGAAGCCGTTCGACCGCGAGACGCTGGAAAGCAAGCTGCAGATCGTCGGCGTGGCCTGACGGCCGCGCCGTGGAGATAGAAGGGTGCTGAACCCCCATCCTTTAGCGGGCGCGGCCTATGGCGGCGCAGCCGCCGGCCCGGCGCAGGTGCTGATCGTCGACGATTCGGTCGTCGCACGCTCGGTGCTCGGGCGGATGGTGGAAGGCACCAAGCGCTTCCGCGTCGCGGCGGCGCTGAGCGATGTCCGCGCCGCGCTCGATTATCTCAAGACCAACAGCGTCGACATCATCCTGCTCGACATCCAGATGCCCGGCATCGACGGGCTGACCGCGCTCCCGGACGTGGTCGCGGCGGGCAAGGGCGCCAAGGTGCTGATCGTGTCCTCCAGCGCCGACGAAGGCGCGGCGGTGACCATCCAGGCGCTGGCGCTCGGCGCGGCGGACACGCTGGTGAAGCCCGGCATCGGCGCATTCGGCGGGCGCTTCGCCGAAGTGCTGGAGGAGCGGCTGGCCAAGCTGTTCGACGCGCCGCACGATCATGTGCCGCACGTCACCCGCGCGATCCCGGCCTCGACCGCGCCCGACGAATTCGATCTGGTCGCGATCGGCGCCTCGACCGGCGGCATCCACGCGCTGAGCCAGCTGCTCCGCGCGATCCCAGCGAGCTTCCAGGTGCCGATCCTGGTGACGCAGCACCTGCCGGCTTCCTTCATGGGCTATTTCGCAACCCAGCTCGCGGTGCTCGGCGGCCGGCCGTGCGAGGTCGCGGTCAATCACATGCGGATCCGACCGGGCCGGATCATCGTCGCGCCGGGCGACGCGCATATGCGCGTCGTCCGCATGTCCGAAGGCGCCTCTATCCGCCTGACCGACGAGAAATCGCTGAGCGGCTGCATGCCCTCGGTCGATCCGATGTTCGAGACGGTGGCGGACGTTTATGGCAGCCGCGCGCTCGGCGTGGTGCTGAGCGGCATGGGGCGCGACGGCTGCGAGGGCGCAAGGCATTTGGCCGACGTCGGCGCGCGCGTGCTGGTGCAGGATCGCGAGAGCTCGGTGGTGTGGGGCATGCCCGGCGCGGTGGCGAATGCCGGCCGTGCGAGCGCGGTGCTGCCGCCCGCCGAGATCGGCCGGCTGATTGGTCGCGGAAGGGCGGGGGCATGATGCACGTTCCCGGCCAGATGGTGCCCGGCGCCTCGAGCACGATGACGATGATCGCCGCGCTGCTGGAACAGCGGACGGGGCAGCAGATCGCGGCCAATCGCGCCTGGCGCATCGAGACGGCGCTGAAGCCGGTGCTGCGCGAACGCGGTCTCGCCACGCTCGACGAACTGGTGGCGCAGCTGATTGCGGCGCGGACGGGGGAGCTCGCCGACAAGGTGGTCGATGCGCTCCTCAACCAGGAAACCAGCTTCTTCCGCGACGTGGCGGTGCTCGACATGATCGCCGACGCCGCGCGCGCGCTATACGCCGAGGCGCCCGGTCGGCGGCTGCGGGTCTGGTCCGCCGGATGCTCGACGGGGCAGGAGCCGCTGTCGCTGGCGATGCTCTTCTCCGAACAGATCGAGGCGCTGGGCGGCCATATGCCCGAGATCATCGCGACCGACATCTCGCCCGCGGCGCTGACCCGCGCGCGCAGCGGCCGCTTCTCGCAATTCGAGATCCAGCGTGGACTGCCGGTGCGGCGGATGATGACCTGGTTCGACACCGTCGGCGGCGACTGGGTGGCCAAGCAGGAGCTGGTCCGCAAGGTGCAGTTCCGCCAACACAATCTGACCGCCGATCCGGCGCCTCCCGGACGCTTCGACATCATCCTGTGCCGCAACGTGATGCTCTATTTCTCGCTGCCGCTCCGCCGCCAGGTGTTCGACACGCTGGCATCGGCGATCCGCCCGGGCGGGCTGCTGGCGCTGGGCGCGGGCGAGACCGTGATCGGCCAGACCGAGCATTTTGCGCCAAGCGAGGAATATCGCGGTTTCTACAAGGCGATGGGGAGCTGCGCGCAGGGATCCTTCGCCGCTACAGGCTGAACCGCTTGCGGGGCGAGCCCGACGCGCCCTAACTAGCGGCGATGTCCAGCGGTCTCGCCATCACGCAAGCGCCCTCGCCGAATTTCGACGCGCGGGCGCTGCCGATCACGATGATCGTGCTCCACTATACGGGCATGGAGAGCGCCGAGGCGGCGATCGCGCGGCTGCGCGATCCGGAGGCCAAGGTCTCGGCCCATTATGTCGTCGACGAGGATGGCAGCATCCTGCAGCTCGTCGACGAGGACAAGCGCGCCTGGCACGCGGGCCGTTCGCACTGGCGCGGGATCACCGACGTCAACTCGGCTTCGATCGGGATCGAGATCGTCAATCCGGGACACGAGTTCGGCTATCACAACTTCACCGATGCGCAGATGGGCGCGCTGATCCCGCTCGTCGCCGACATCAAGGCGCGTCACGCCATCACCCGCGGCAATGTCGTAGGGCATTCGGACGTGGCGCCCGCGCGCAAGCAGGATCCCGGCGAGCTGTTCAACTGGCACGCGCTGGCCCGGCTGCGGCTTGCGTTGCCGCGGCCGACCCGCAACCTGGTCGATCCCGGCTGGCCCGATGCGGGGTTCATGCTGGCGCTCGAACGCTTCGGCTATAATGTCGAGGATGGCGAGGCGGCGGTGACCGCGTTCCAGCGGCGCTTTCGCCCCGAGCTGATCGACGGCGAGGTCGACGGCGAATGCCGCTGCATCCTGCTGGCGCTGTTGCTGCCCAAGCCGCAGGGCGAGGACTGAACGCGTCCGAAACGGTTTCCGCGCCATTCAACACGCTTCTTCACCCACTCGCAGGTAAAGGAGGGGTATAGGATGAGGCGGAGGTTTGTACCGTGAACGCCAATGGAATCCGCCCCTCGATGATGCCGATCGGCCCGGTGCGCGTGCGCCTGCTGGGCGTGGTGAAGGGCGATTCCGAAGGGCGCGAGACTGCTTCGGTCAACGCGCCCAACGCTGCGGAAGCGGTCGCCGCGCTCAACCGCGTCGCGCAGGTCAGCGGTGCCGAGGGCGTGATCAACGTCGCATCCGACTATCGCCGCGCCGCGATCGCCGCGGGGCCGCTGCAGTCGCTGTGGCGGATCGAGGTCCAGGCCTGGGGCATGGCCGTCGCCACCGTGGAGGAAGACGCGGCGCCCGAGGCCGAGGAGCGCGAAGGCGATTGACCGCTTGCAGTAAGCGGGCGCTCCGCTAGAGCAGGGATTGCCAGAGGGTTGGGCGGCCGCGGGTGCGCAAGCACGCGAGGAAAGTCCGGGCTCCACGGAAACGACGGTGCCGGGTAATGCCCGGCGGGGGCGACCCCAGGGAAAGTGCCACAGAGAGCAGACCGCCCACTGGCCCCGGACTAGATCCGGGGCAAAGGGCAAGGGTGAAAGGGTGCGGCAAGAGCGCACCGCGCGACCGGCAACGGAAGCGGCACGGCAAACCCCACCGGGAGCAAGACCGAATAGGGACGGCATATGCGCCTCGTTCCGGCGCGTCGTCCGGGTTGGTTGCTTGAGCGGCGGAGCGATCCGCCGCCTAGAGGAATGGCCGCACAGCCCTTTCGAGGGTGGACAGAACCCGGCTTACAGACCCTCTGGCATATTTCCGTCATCGCGCTGGCGTATAGAGCCGAGCCCTCCTATCTGCGGGACATAATGGCACGTCAGACACGATCTCAAGACTGGGGCTTCCCGCGTTGGCGCAGTTATGGCGCCGAGCGCGAGGCCGTGAAGGTGCGGTTATGCGACCGGCACGGCTGCGAGGAGCCGGGCGACCGCCCCGCACCCAAATCGCCCAACAGCCCCGAGCGCTGGTATTTCTGCGAAACGCATGCCGGCGAGTACAACCGTAACTGGAACTACTTCGAAGGCCTGACCGCCGAGGAGGCCGCCCAGCGCGAGGCTGAGGAGCGGCGCGATACGTCGGGCTATACCGAAGCCAAGTATAATGGCTGGGCCGGGCCGGGCGATGGCAGCCGCTCGCGCGACGAGATGCGCGCGCTGGAAGTGCTCGATCTCGAAGTCGATAGCGATTTCGATGCGGTACGGCTGGCCTGGCGGCGGCACGCCAAGGCGAACCATCCCGACGTGAAGCCCGGCGATGCCGATGCCGCGAAGCGCTTCCAGGCAATCCAGGCGGCGTACGAAGTGCTGAAGGCGGCGGAAGAGCGCCGCACCTGGAAGCCCGATTGAAGCAGCACATCCGCTCGAACTGGGCGAATGCCGTTCTCGTCTGCTCTAAATGCTCGAAGAAGCTCCATGGCGGTTTCGGCCCCAGGGGCAAGGCGCCGCTGGCCAAGGCCCTGCGCAAGCATCTGGGGCTGAAGAAGGGCCGCAAGGCGGGCGCGGGGATCGTCGAAGTGAAGTGCCTGGGCGTGTGCCCGCGCGGCGCGGTGACGGTGGTCAACGGCGCGGCCTCGCGCGATTGGCTGCTGGTGTGCGAGGGCGCCGACATGGCGGAAGTGGCGCGCGAGCTGGGGCTCGATGCTTGACTTGGCAGCATGCCGAGCGGACACCTGCCTGAAACAAAACGGGGGAAGATCGATGTTGCTCCAAGTCGGACTGGGCCTTGCGGCCTTCACCGCCGTTGTCGTTCCGACCGCCGCGTCGAGCGCCCAGGACACGATCGGGCAGCTCTTCGACAAGGCCGACGAAATCTACACCGAGAAGGGCTATACCGGCACCGGCTGGGAGCGCCGCGGCGAGCTGGCGCAGGGCAAGGAACAGCTCATCCAGGTCACGCTGAGCGGCGCCGCGAGCTACCAGCTCATCGGCGTATGCGACACGGACTGCAAGAATCTCGACATCCAGCTGCTCGATGCGAACGGCAAGGAGGTCGACAAGGATGTGGAGGACGACGATTTTCCGATCGTCGGGGCGCTCGCATCAGGCCCCTACACCGCGCGCGTGACGATGACGGCGTGCGAGGGAAGCTGTGCGTTCGGCTTGAAGGCGTTCGCGAAATAAGCTTGGCTCAGGCGTATCGTACCGCGGTTTCGCGGACGAGCGCGATCATGTTGGGGATGCCCTGGGTCCGGTTCGAGCTGAGCTGGTTGCGCAGGTCGAAAGGCGCAAGCGCCGCCTCGATATCGGTGGCGATGATCTCGTCGGGCGTGCGGTCCTGCACGGTGAGCAGGATGAGCGCGATGATGCCCTTGGTGATCGCGGCGTTCGAATCGGCGAGGAAATGGAGCCGGCCGTCGTCGCGGCGGGTGGGATAGACCCACACCGCCGCCGAACAGCCCCGCACCAAAGTCGCATCGGTCTTGAGTGCTTCGGGCATCGCTTCGAGGCTGCGGCCCAGATCGATCAGCAGCCGATAACGGTCATCGGCTTCGAGGAATTCATATTCGTCCTGGAGTTCGGCGAGGCTCGGCATGAGGCGGGCTATAGCGCCGGCCCTCGACAATTCCACTGCCTCTCCATCGTCACCCCGGCGAAAGCCGGGGCCCCAGAGCCAAACAGGACGTCGCTTGTGACCCTGGGTCCCGGCTTTCGCCGGGATGACGGCATTCTACAGATCCACGCCCGCTGCGATCGCTTCGAGCTTGCGGATGCGCTCCTTGAGGTCCGCGACTTCGATGCGCGAGGCAGCCGAAGGTCCGGGCATCTGCGCCGCTTCGGCGCTGGCAGCGGCCTGGCGACCGGAGACCAGTTCCTGGTGCTTCAGCGCGAGCCAGCCGCGCCAACCCGAAAGCGCCGCCGCCGTGACCATGCTGAGGCCGGCAAGGCCCGAGACGGCGAGGGTCAGATAGAGATTGGGATCGTTGGTCATTGCCATGTTTCCCTGTCAGGCGCGCTTTCAGACGCGGTTGTTGTCGCGCAGCTTTTCGATCTCGGCATCGAGACGCAGGCTGCTGTTGTTGTCGGTGATCACCCGTTCCAGCACCTGGACGCGCTCCTTGAGCGAGCGGACCTCGTCGCGGAGGCGGGCATTCTCGGCGGTATCGACCGGATCGGCCTGGTAGGCGGCATGCCTGCCCTTGTTCCGGTGGAGTCCGTAGCGCGCCTTTAGGACGCTGCCGATGGTGACCACGATGATGATGCCAAGAACCATCTCAGGACCGTTCATTGCATCTACTCCCTCTTGGAGAGCGCCGTGGCGCTCAGTTCAGTTGCTGGGCTGCGAGCTGGGCTGCACGCTCGGCGCGGCGGCGGGGGCGATCGCGGCTTTCTGCAAGGGCAATAGCTCCCCCGCACAGTGCCGTCAGCACTGCGAACACAACGATGATCATTTTATCTGTCCTTAGTTGAGCGGCGCGTCGCGCAGCTTTTCGATTTCATCCGCGACGGCGATGCCGCGGTCGGTCACTATTCTTTCGAGGACCCGGACCCGCTGTTCGAGACGTTCGGTCTGGGCAGCATATTGGGCGGCCTTTTCGGCAACCATCTGGGCTTCTAGCTCCATCTTGCGATGCTGGAGCGCGAACCAGGGCTTGAGGAATACGCCGCCGATGATGGCGAGCAGTCCGCAGCAGATGCCCAGGATCGGGATGAGCAGAGGGTTGATCATGTCGAACTCCTTGTCTCAGCGCAGCGCGTCGATTTCGCGGGCGGTGCGCTCGGCGGGGTCGGTAGCGATCCGCTCCAGGACCGAGAGCCGTTCCTCGAGGCGCGAGATCTGCCCGGTGAGCCGCTCATTCTCCGAGGAGAGGAGCTCGATCTGGCGTTCCGCGGCGGGATCGCTCTTGGCCGTCTGGCCCTTCCACTCATTCTCCACCGGATAGCCGTGGCGGGCACGGATCCAGTTGTTGAGCAGCCAGCCCACGGTCGAAATCGCGACCAGGACTACTACGAAAACCGGTCCATCCATGGTTCTTCCTCCCTCTTGATAGCCTGCGCCTCAGCGCAGGCTGTCGATCTCGTCGGCGAGACGCGTGTTGCGGCTCGTATAGTACATCTCGATGTCGGCGAGCCGGCGATCGATGTCGCGGAAGGTCGAGCGGACCGCATGCGCCGAGCGCTTGGGGTTCGATCGCACGCCCTGCCAGAACTTGGCATCCTCGGGCGTGTCGTAGAGACCCACCGGCTTCGGATTGGCCATCCAGGCGACCAGGAAGTAGGCGATCACCGTCCAGGGGAAGCCGCCGACCAGGGTGAGGAGCACGGCTCCCACGCGGACCCAGGTGACGTCGATCCCGGTATAGTCGGCGATACCGGCACACACACCCGACCATTTGGCATTCTGCTTGTCGAGATAATATTTGGTGCGGACGGCGGACATCTTAGTTCCTCCTGCTGAGGTCGTAGGGCGAAGCTTGTGCGGGCTGGCTGGGGCGGAAGTCAGGATTATCGGCGGCGATGATCCGCTCGATCGTCATGAGGCGCTCTTCCAGCCGGCGCGCGGTGTAGTGCAATTCGTCGAGGAGCTTTTCGTCTTCCCCGGTCAGCGACGCGGCCTGCTTCCACCTGGTGATGTAGTGGAAGACCAGCCACGGCAGCCCGATGAAGAGCGTGCCCATGACGATCGGCACGATGATGATTGCGCCATCGTCCATGGGATCAGGCTCCCTTGCCCAGGCGTGCCTTCAGTGCTTCGAGCTCGGCATCGACCTTCTCCGCGGAACGGAGCTCGGCGATTTCCTCCTCGAGGCTCTTGGGCTCGCCGCCAAAACCGGCTGCTTCGGCGCGGCCCTCGGCGAAATCGACCCGGCGTTCGAGGACGTCGAAGCGCGAGAAAGCGTCCTGCATCTTCGAGCCGTTGGTCATCTCCCGCAGGCGGACGCGGTTGTTGGCGCTCTCCAGCCGGGCGACGATCGAATTCTGGCGGGTGCGGGCTTCACGCAGCTTGTTCTGAAGCTTGGTGATGTCCTCTTCCGAAGCGCGGAGCGTCTCGTCGAGCACCGTGATCTCCTGGGCGAGCTGGTCGCACATGTCGCCGGCCTTCTGCTTTTCGACCAGGGCGGCCTTGGCGAGGTCCTCGCGGCCCTTCGACAGCGCCAGCTCGGCCTTTTCGGTCCAGCTCTCCTGGAGCTTCTCGAGCTTGGCGATGTGGCGGCGCATTTCCTTCTGATCGGCGATGGTGCGCGCCGCGCTGGCGCGGACCTCGACCAGGGTCTCCTCCATCTCGAGGATGATCATGCGGATCATCTTGGCGGGATCTTCCGCCTTGTCGAGAAGATCGGTGACGTTGGCGGCGATGATGTCTCGGGTGCGGGAGAAAATGCCCATTTCGAAAACTCCTTCGTTTATTTTGTTACCGCCGGAAGGGGCTAGGGGGTACCCCTTCCGGCGGGACCCTTCTCGCCGGGGCGGGCGAGCGGGGAGACCTCTTTGGTGCCTCAGGCGATCGCCGGGCCAACCGCACCGGCCATAAAGATGGCGCTGGCGAGGAAGGTGAAGGCGACTGCGACAAAGGCATTGCGAAGCGTGGCTGCTTGGTAAGTCATGGTCTTGTTCCTGAACCTTGGCGTTGTTTCGGTGGCCCGTTGTCGGGCTTGCCAAGATCTTTGCAGAAGCCGTGCCAGTTTTTGAAACGCACGCTTTTCCGCCATTTTCGAGCTTTTCAGACATGACGGTCGCAAAATTTCCTTGCCAACAATTGGGAAAATTCGCCAAGGATTTGGTGTGGAACGCACAACGCATGTCATCGGCCAGTCGCCGGCCTTTCTCGACGCGCTCGAACGCGCCAGCCGGGCGGCGGCGCTCGACCGGCCTGTGCTCGTCATTGGCGAGCGCGGGACCGGCAAGGAGCTGGTGGCGGAACGCCTCCACCGCCTGTCGCCCCGATGGGACCAGCCGCTGGTGGTGATGAACTGCGCGGCGCTGCCCGAGACGCTGATCGAGGCCGAACTGTTCGGGCATGAGGCGGGCGCCTTTACCGGTGCGACCAAGGCGCGTGTCGGTCGGTTCGAGGAGGCGGACAAGGGCACGCTGTTCCTCGACGAGCTCGGCACGCTTTCGATGGGCGCGCAGGAGCGGCTGCTGCGCGCGGTGGAATATGGCGAGGTGACCCGCATCGGATCGTCGCGGCCGATCAATGTCGACGTGCGCATCGTCGCGGCGACCAACGAACATTTGCCCGAGCGCGTGGACAAGGGCAATTTCCGCGCCGATCTGCTCGATCGGCTGAGCTTTGAGGTGGTGACGCTGCCGCCGCTGCGGCATCGCCCGGGCGATGTCGAGGTGCTCGCCGATTTCTATGGGCGGCGCATGGCATCCGAGATCGGCCGAGTCGATGACTGGCCGGGCTGGGGCCCCAACGCGCTCGATATCCTCCAGAATTACGACTGGCCGGGCAATGTCCGCGAACTGCGCAACGTGGTGGAGCGCGCAGTCTATCGCTGGGAGCATGACGGGCCGATCGACGCGATCGAGATCGATCCGTTCCAGTCGCCCTATCGCCCGCGGGCGGCGCAAATTGCGATGACTCCCACAGCAAGCGCTCCCTCGCAGCCGGAGATCGAGGCGCCGCCGCCGATGCCTGCATTCGATGGCGCTGCGGATTTCAAGACGCGGGTGGCACGGTTCGAGCGCGAATTGCTGTCGCGCTCGCTGGCCGAGCACCGCTTCAACCAGCGCTCGACCGCCGAAGCGCTGGGGCTGACCTATGACCAGCTTCGCCATGCGCTCAAGCGGCACGAGCTGCTGGGGGCGGGAGGGTAAGGCTTTTCCCGGGTATGCGTTCTTTCCGTCACCGCGGCCGAAGTGCCGGGGTCCACGGGGCGTCTAAGCGAGCCGCTTGAGCCTCAATGGGCTCGCGAGCAGATGAGTGGACCCCGGCGCAAGGCCGGGGTGACGGTTAAGGTAAGCCACGCGGGACGACCTCAATGCATGTTGGTCATCGCCAGCAGCATCGGGATCGACAGCATCGTGTTGATCCGCGAGGTGATCATCGCGATCCTGGCGGCCTTGGCCTTCGCGGCATCCTCGGCGGGGACCAGGCCCAGCGCCTTTTTCTGGTTCGGCCAGATGATGAACCACACGTTGAATGCCATGATCAGCGCGATCCACATGCCGATGCCGATCAGCCGGGCGCTTTCCTGGAGCGTCAGCGCCTCGACCAGCTCATTGTAGAGATAGGCGAGGATCAGCCCGGTCAACACCGTGAGCGCGGCGGCCCAGCGGAAGAAGAACAGCGCTTTCGGGGCGATATATTTGGAGACGCCGGGCTTCAGCTCGGCAGGAATCGTCGGCATGGTCGGGATCTGGACGAAGTTGAAATAGTAAAGCAGCCCGAGCCAGGTGATCCCGAAAAACACGTGGAGCCACTGGAAGATGCCGTTGAGCGTGCCCATCGCGGGCCGAAACGACGGTTCGAAGATCAAGGCGACCGCGAGCAACACGCCCACCGCCAGAACGGCGTGGAGATTGCCGAAGAATTTATCCATCGATGTGCTCCCCTATACGGCTTCGGCCGGCTTGCCCCGCGGCCGTTGCGATGGCGAAACGTACGCCTCCAGTTTTCGTTTGTCACATGGAACGATTTCTGGAGGACAGCCGCGCTTTTTAGCGTCTAGGGGGGAGCGCTTCGCGCGTCCGTTCGTTGGGCGCGCGAGCCCCTTTCGAACGGAGTATCCCCATGGCTTTCGAACTTCCCGCGCTGCCTTACGACAAGGGCGCGCTCGCCCCGCACATGTCGGCCGAAACGCTCGAATTCCACCACGGCAAGCACCACAAGGCCTATGTCGACAAGACCAACGGCTTCGTGACCGAAAAGGGCCTGGATGGGTTGAAGCTTTCCGAGGTGATCAAGAAGGCCAAGGAAACGAACGACAAGGGTCTGTTCAACAACTCCGCCCAGATCTGGAACCACAGCTTCTTCTGGCAGTGCCTCAGCCCCGAGAAGCAGGCGCCGACCGGCAAGCTCGCCGAGCTGATCACCGAAGGCTTCGGCTCGGCCGAGGCGCTGGTGAAGGCGCTGGTGACCGAATCGACCAACCACTTCGCCAGCGGCTGGGGCTGGCTGGTGCTCGACGGCGGTAAGCTGAAGGTGACGTCGCTGCACGACGCCGATACGCCGGTGGTCTATGACGGCATGCAGCCGCTGCTGACGATCGACGTGTGGGAACACGCTTATTATATCGACTACCGCAATGCGCGCCCGGCCTATCTGGACGCGGTTTCGGCCAATCTGATCAACTGGGAATTCGTCGCGCAGAATTTGGACGGCGCCGGCGTGAGCCGCGCGGACCAGGGCTGATCGGCCAGCGAAACGGAGGGGCGTCGGGCGGAGTCCGGCGCCTCTTTGCGAAACGGGGAGCCCATCCGGTAAATCGTGATCGGCGCAGTTGGCGTCCCGCACGGACGCCTGCTATCCGGGTCGCAACATGACCCTCGACACCGATATTATCGACCCGACCGGGCCCACCGACGTCCCCTTCGACAGCGCGCTTTCCGAACGTTACCTCGTCTATGCGCTGTCGACGATCACGGCGCGCTCGCTGCCCGATGTCCGCGACGGCCTGAAACCCGTCCACCGCCGCCTGCTCTGGGCGATGCGGCTGCTCCGGCTCGATCCGGCGAGCGGCTACAAGAAATGCGCGCGCGTCGTCGGCGACGTGATCGGTAAATACCACCCGCATGGCGACCAGTCGGTCTATGACGCGATGGTCCGCCTCGCGCAGACCTTCGCGCTGCGCTACCCGCTCGTCGACGGACAGGGCAATTTCGGCAATATCGACGGCGATAACGCCGCCGCCTATCGGTACACCGAAGCCCGGCTGACCCAGGTCGCGATCGACCTGATGGACGGGCTCGACGAAAATGCCGTCGATTTCCGAGCAACCTATAACGGGGAAGACGAGGAGCCCGAGCTTTTCCCGGGCCTGTTCCCCAATCTACTGGCGAACGGTGCGGCCGGTATCGCGGTGGGCATGGCGACCTCGATCCCGCCGCACAACGCCGCCGAGCTGATCAGCGCGGCCGTGGCGCTGATCGACAATCCGCAGGCCGATGTCCTCGATTATGTCCGCGGGCCCGATTTCCCGACCGGCGGCAAGGTGGTCGACAGCGCCGCGGCGATCCGCGAGGCCTATTCCACCGGGCGCGGCAGCTTCCGGGTGCGCGCCAAGATCGAGAAGGTGACTGAGAAGGGCGGGGGCTGGCACCTCATCGTCTCCGAGATGCCGTACGGCGTCCAGAAGGGGAAGCTGATCGAGGCGATCGCCGAGCTGATCAACGAGAAGAAGCTGCCGATCCTGGGCGATGTCCGTGACGAATCGGCCGATGACGTCCGTATCGTGCTCGAGCCGCGCAGCCGCACCGTCGATGCCGATACGCTGATGGAGAGCATGTATCGCCTCTCCGATCTCGAAGTTCGCGTACCGCTCAACCTCAACGTGCTCGACGCGCGTCACACGCCGCGGGTGATGAGCCTGCACGAGGCGCTGTCGCAGTGGCTCGAACACCAGTTCGTCGTGCTCCGCCGCAAGTCCGAGCACCGGCTGAACAAGATCGCCGACCGGCTGGAGCTGGTCGCGGGCTATATCATCGCCTTCCTCAACCTCGACCGCGTGATCCACATCATCCGCACCGAGGACGAACCCAAGCCGGTGATGATCGCCGAGTTCCAGCTCACCGACCGCCAGGCCGAGGCGATTCTCAACATGCGGCTGCGTTCGCTGCGCAAGCTGGAAGAGATGGAGCTGAAGCGCGAGCAGGCGGGGCTGGAGAAGGAAAAGGCCGAACTCGAGCTGCTGCTCTCGTCCGACGCGCGCCAGCGCACGCGGATGAAGCGTGACCTCGGCAAGCTGCTCGAGCGCTACAGCCTGGAGACAGTGCTGGGCGCGCGGCGGACCTTGATCGAGGAAGCCGGGCCGACGCGCGAAATCCCGCTCGAGGCCATGATCGAGCGCGAGCCGATCACCGTGATTCTCTCCCAGCGCGGCTGGATCCGCGCGATGAAGGGGCATGTCGACGACATGTCCGGTGATGCCTTGAAGTTCAAGGAAGGCGACGGACCCTTCCTCGCCTTCCACGCCCAGACCACTGACAAGCTGCTGCTCGCGGCCGACAATGGCAGGTTCTACACGCTGGCGGCGGACCGGCTGCCCGGCGGGCGCGGCTTCGGTGAGCCGGTGCGGCTGATGATCGACCTGGAAGGCGAGCGCAGCATCGTCGCGCTGATGCCGGCAAGTGCTTCGCCGAAGCTGCTGGTCGCGGCGAGCGACGGGCGCGGCTTCGTGGTCAAGGCCGAGGATGTGATCGCCGAGACGCGCAAGGGCAAGCAGGTGATGACGCCGCGGACCGGCGCGCAGCTGAGGATCGTCCGGCCGATCGCGAGCGAGGACGATGCTGTCGCCGCGATCGGCGACAACCGCAAGCTGCTGGTCTTCCCGCTTTCCGAAGTGGCCGAGCTGGGCCGCGGGCAGGGCGTGCAGCTCCAGCGCTACCGCGACGGCGGGCTCTCCGATGTCCGCACCTTCAAGATGGCGGACGGCCTCAGCTGGGCGATGGGCGGCGACACCGGCCGCACCCGGACCGAGGCGGATCTCACGCCCTGGCGCGCGGCGCGCGGTGCGGCGGGACGGATGCCGCCGACCGGGTTCCCTCGCGACAACCGCTTCTGAGAACGTTCGCCTAGGGGATTTCCCTTGCTTCAGGCGGTCTTAATCAATTCCGGTTAGCGCCTGATGTGATGGCATTCCGTAGGGCCAAGCCTGTTTTCGCCGAGACCGTGGAGCCCGCTCCACTGGTGCTGGATGAACTTGTCCACGGCCCGCGTGAATCCAGCATGGTACTCGACCTGCTACCGGTGCCCGCGGTGATCGTCGAAATCCGGGGCGGCAAGTTCCATTTCGAGGCGCTCAACCGACCTTTCCGCATGGCGGGCCTGGGCACCGTTGCCATGGATTCGCCGGTGGTCCGGCTGCTCGGCATGCGCATCCGCAATTTCCTCGAATCAAACGAGACGCACCTGGAGATCGCCTGGCAGTTCGGCGACGAAGTCGATTGCCGCTATTTTCGCGTGATGTTCGCGCGCCGCGCCGCGAACCGGGCCCAGATGCGCTGCCTGGTCACGTTGGTCGACCAGACATCGGAGCTGCGCACCGAATACAGCCTGCGCCGCGAGATGGCGACCGACAGCCTCACCGGCCTGCCCAACCGCACCGGGTTCAGTGACGAGCTGGAGAACGCGATCGGGCCGGACGACCGCGCCGGCCATGCGGTGCTGGTGATCAACCTCGATCGGTTCAGCCGGGTCAATGCCTGTATGGGTGGCCTGGCCGGTGACGAATTGCTGATCTCGGTCGCGCGCCGCCTGAAGGGTGCGCTTAGGGGTCGCGACGTCCTGGCGCGGATGGGCGGCGACGAGTTCGGCGTGCTGCTCGTGCTCGACGACGGACCCAATGACGCGCTCCATGTCGCCAAGCGCGTGCACGCCGCGCTCGCCAATCCGTTCCGGCTTTCCGATTTCGAGATCCGCGTCGACTGCGCGATCGGCATCGCGATGGGCGCCGACAATGACGGCGATCCGGAGGACCTGATCCGCAACGCCCAGTTCGCGGTGAAGCGTGCCAAGAAGAGCGGTCGCACCGAAGTCTATCACACCCGCGCCTTCGACATCGCCCGCGAACAGTTCGGCATCGAGACCGAGCTGCGTCGCGCGATCGAGAATGGTCAGATGACGCTGAGCTTCCAGCCGATCTGCGACCTGGCATCGGGCCGGATCACGTCGTTCGAGGCGCTTGCGCGCTGGACGACCGAGGACGGCGTCAAGCTTTCGCCCAACGACTTCATCCCGGTCGCGGAGGAATCGGGGCTGATCGTGCCGCTCGGCCGCTGGGCGATGGAAGAAGCAGCGCGGACTCTGGCGATCTGGGACGCGCAGGCCGGCGGTGCCGGGGACGTGAAGGTCGCGGTCAATCTCTCCGCGATCCAGCTCCAGCGCGACCAGATACCGGCGATGGTGAAGGGCGCGCTCGACCGCCACGGCATCTGCGGCTCGCGGCTCACGCTGGAACTGACCGAAAGCGCGATCGTCACCGATCCCGATCGCATTGCCCAGACGATGAAGGCGCTGAAGGATCTGGGCGCGACGCTGGCGATGGACGATTTCGGCACCGGCTATTCGAACCTTGCCTACCTCCAGAAGCTGCCGATCGACCTGCTCAAGATCGACCGCAGCTTCGTCACCGGCATGCTCGCCGACCGCGATAAGATCGCGATCGTCCGCGCGATCCTGAGCCTGGCGCAGGCGCTGGGGATGCAGACCACCGCCGAGGGCATCGAGACCAACGAACTCGCGCAGACGCTCGCCGCGCTCGGCTGCACCTATGGCCAGGGCTATCTCTATGCCCGTCCGCTCGAAGCGGATCAGGCCTTTCAGCTTTTGACCGAACGCAACGCCTGAGCGACGACTTCGTCGGCGATCACTTCGATGCGGGCGGCGTCCGGAAAGCCCTCGGCGATCCAGCGATCCTCTACGGTGCGGAGCGCGCGGGCGACTTCCGGACCCTTGGACAGACCGCGCTCGACGAGCGCGCCGCCAGTGAGCGGAATCCGCGGCACGGGCCAGTCGCGGACCGACGCCGCGTCCTCGATCCGTCCGCCGAGCAGGAGGATATCCACCCCGCTTTCGGTGCCGAGGCGATAAGCGAGTGCCTGGGGCGTGCCAGGCGGGAAGGGCGATACTGCGGTGATCAGCCGCCTGCGTTGCGCATTCGAGAGCTTGAGCCGCGCGCCGACCGAATCGGCCGTGGCGGGATCGGGCGGCAGCAGCGCGGCGAGACGGCGGATCGCGTCCGGCGTCTCGCCCGCGGCAGATTCACTGGTGGCCAGGCCATCAAGCCGCTCCACGCCTTCGGCGGCGATCTCGGGCAGCACCGGCAGGAAGATGCCGCGATCGACCATCAGGCGGACGACGCGCGCGGCGTGTTTGGCGACCAGCAGCTTGAGCAGCTCATCGGCAATGCGCTCGCGCGACAATGCCATCAGGTCCTTCGCGCGGGCGGTGCAGGCTTCGAGCCCCGCCGGATCGGGCACGTCGCCGAATCGGGCAAGGAAGCGAAAGAAGCGGAGGATGCGCAGATGATCCTCGGCGATTCGCTGCAACGGGTCGCCGATGAAGCGGACACGGCGGGCCTCAAGATCGGCGAGCCCGCCGAAATAGTCGAACAGCTCGCCGGTGCGCGGATCGGCATAGAGCGCGTTCATCGTGAAATCGCGCCGCGCGGCATCCTCGCGCCAATCGTCGGTGAAGGCGACCGTGGCGCGTCGGCCGTCGGTAGAGACGTCGCGGCGCAGCGTCGTGACTTCGACCGGGCCGCTCTCGAGCACCGCGGTGATCGTGCCGTGCGCCAGGCCCGTCGGGACGGCGCGGATGCCGGCGCGGCGCAGCAGGTCGATAACGTCCTCGGGTTGATGACGCGTGGCAATGTCGATGTCGGCGACCGGCAGTTCGAGCAGCGCGTCACGCACCGCACCGCCGACGAAGCGCGACAAGCCCTTGTCCGCACCGAGCACCTCGCCCAGCCGGTCGAGCCCGTCGCGGTGCCGCCAATCGGCATTGGGGAGGATCATGCCGTCCATCTGAGCCGCCGTGAGAGATTGACGATCATCGCGGCGGTCGCCCCCCAGATGCGGCGATCGCTCCAAAGGATTTCGTAATAGCGCCGCTCATGGCCCTGATACGTGGTGCGCGCTTCGGTGTGATTGGCGTGATCGAGCAGGAAGCCGAGCGGGACTTCGAACACGTCGGCGACTTCGGCCTCGGCAGGAACGAGCGTCAGCGCTGGCGGGACCACGCCGATCACGGGCGTCACGTCATAGCCGGTGACGGTGCGGTAGCGATCGGCGATGCCGATCACGTCGACGCTCGACCGGGGCAGGGCGATCTCCTCCTCGGCCTCGCGAAGCGCGGCGGCGATCGGGCCGTCGTCCTCGGGATCGATCCGGCCCCCGGGAAAGGCGATCTGGCCGGCATGGCGGCGCAGCGTATCGGTACGCTGGGTGAGGATCACGCCGGGGTCGTCGCGATCGGTGACGGCGACCAGCACGGCGGCGGGGCTGCCGGCGGTACCGGGATCGAAATCATAATGGTCGCCCGCGAGCAGGATCGGTCCCTCGTCATGGGTCGCCTCCAGCGCGATGCGCAGGCGTTCCGCGAGCGTCATAGCGTCGTTTCGCCCGGCTGGAGTGCGAAGAAGGCGCCATCGCTCCACACGCCTGATGGTGTGCTGCCATTGGCGAGCGCGATTTCGGCCAGTTCGTAATAGACGCTGCGCGCGATCAGCGCATCGAGCCCGGCGCGGACATGGAGATAGGGGCGCGGGCCTTCCTCGCGTTCCTCGAATCGCAGTGCGTGTTCGGGGCCGGCGACAACCAGGTCGCCGGTGTTGAGGCGGAAGGCGAGCTTCGCATTGCGGCCTTCGCCGTCTGTTTTCAGCTCCACCGCCATGAAAGGAGCATCTTCGACATCGATGTCGAGTTTCTCGACCGGCGTGACCAGGACGAAACGGCCATCGCTCTCGCGGCGCAGGATCGTGGAGAAGAGCCGCACCATCGCCGTTCGACCGATCGGCGAGCCCTGATGAAACCAGGTGCCGTCGGAGGCGATTCGCATCTCGCTGTGCCCGCAATGATCGGGATTCCAGCTTTCCACCGGCGGAAGACGATTCTCCTCCGCGAGCCGCGCGATCTCGGTGAGCGAAAGGGCGGCGAAATCGGGTGGTGGGGTTGGCATGGGATATTTCCCTTAGACCGTTCCGATCGTCCTTGTCGAAGGCTGACGTCGCGGCCCCGCGCGATCAGGCCGCCTGGCGCACCCGGGGTCCGAGCGCCCCGGCGCAATCGGGCACCGCAGACCCGCGCGCGAGCAGGCGGCGCGCCTCGAACGGTCCCGGCAGGCGCCAGCCAGTGGTATGCTCGGCGGTGAAGCCGAAGAAGCGGCCATAATATTCGGGATCGCCGACCAGCATCAGCGCGTCGGCCCCGGCCACGCCCGAGCCGGGCACCGCCTCGAGCATCCGATCCATCAGCGCGCGACCGATTCCCCCCTGCTGCCAGCGCGGATCGACCGCGACGGGGCCGACCATGATCATGGGCACAGCGCGCCCGCCATCGCATGCCAGCTCGACCGGCCAGCACTGGATCGAGCCCGCCAGTGCGCCATCATCCTGGATCGCGGCAAAGCTCAGTTCGGGAATCGGAGAGATTCCGGTGCGGATGCGATAGGCAGTGCGCGTGCGGCGATCGGTTCCGAAGGCACTGTCGAGAAGGGCCTCGACTGCCTGGGAGTCAACGGAACCGAGCGGCACCAGTGCGATCACCTCGTACATCCTTACGCATGAAGCCCGAACGGGGGGCATTCGGGCCGCGCGCTTTAGCGCCGATGCGCGCAGGTGCAAGGGCGAATCGTTTCGCGGCCGCCTCTCTTTGGGGCACGGGCCTTTCCACCATCGCGGCATCTGCTATTGCGCCGGCCAGTTCGCATGAAAGGCGCTTGATTGCCCGACCTACTCCAGTTGCAGGTGCACGACCTCCAGGTCGATGTCCTGACCGGCATCTATTCCGAAGAGACTCACCTGCCGCAGCCGCTGCGCATCTCGATCACTGCCGATATCGATCTGCCCGAGCGATTCGCGCCCGATACGCCGCTCAGCGCCTCCAAAAGCTATATCGACCTGAAGCACGCGGCGACGGGCGCGCTGCCGCAGGGCGTGCATTTCACCCTGATTGAAGGCGTGGCCGAGCATATCTGCGAGACGATCCTCGTCTCCGATTCGCGGGTGCGCCGCGTCGAGGTGCGAATCGTCAAGCTGGCGATCGCCGAGAATGGCGAATCGATCGGGATCACATTGGTCCGCAACCGGCGCTGAAGGCCGCCGCATTATATATTACGTGCAGGGCCCCAGCTCGCGGAGCACGAGCGCATAGTCCGCGCGCGCGGCCGCAGCGTTGGCGGGCTCCTCCGCCGACAGGCTTTCCGCCGGAATCTCGCGGGGCAGGCCGCATGCCAGGCGATACCAGAGCAAGGTCGCGGGCTTGGGCGGGCCGGCGCCATTATCGACAATGTCGCCAAGCGATACCGACCAGCGCGTCTGCTCGCCGGGGCGGCGGAGAATCTGGAGCGACACCGGCGTGCCGGTCGAGGTCTGCAGGAAGACCTGCGTTTCGCCCTCGCCGGGCAGCGACCCCGGAACGTGGAATGTGTTGCCGATGCCGGTGATCGCGGGTGGCGCATCGGCGGCGAGCACATCCTTGGTGATGCCGCGCACCTGCGCATCAAGATCGGCGGACCAGGCGAGTTGGCCGTCAAGGCCGGTGAGTTGGATCTGATCGGCGCGCGCCGCAACGGGGCCGGCGAACAGCACGACCCGCTGCTTCTTGAGCTTGGGCAGCTTGCCGCGCGCGTTCAGCGGAATCTCGGCGACGTAAGAGATGCGCGCGGGAAGCGCGTTCGTGCCGCGAATCAGCGCCAGCACATCGGCTTCTATATATACGCGTCCTCGGCCCGGCTTAACATTTGGTGCATCCGCCGATTTGATCGGACTGACCTCGGCAATGCGCGCATCAATGATCAAAGGCGCACCCACGACGTCGCCGGCGAGGGTGGCATAGCTTGGTAAGACAGGGTCGGCTTGTGCCGTGTTTTGTGTGGGTTGTGCCGCGGCTTGGATAGCGACGACTTGTGCTGCAACGCAACAAAACGCTAATACAGGGATACGGATCATGCCATTCGCGTTACCCGATTGTGCCGTTCTTATACAGAAATAATTCTGCCATGCGGCGCCTGTAGGGCCAGTTTGTCCGACAAAGGGTTTGCGTCCCCCGGGACGCCACGATAGAGACTCGCGCTCTGCCGAACGGACGCACAGAGCGCACGGCGGGCGGATCTGTGCAGCGGGTTAACCCGCGCTCAGTTTCGCAAGCAGGATTAGAGGAGTGACGTTGCCGAATGGCTTACGCTGACCGGAATGTAAGTGGCAGCCGCGTCGTTGCGATCGTACTGGTCGCACTGATCGTGGCTGGCATGGGATATGCCTTCGTCACAGGTCTGGCATACCAATATATCAAGAAGAAAGCGGAAGAGCTGAAGACCTTCGAGGTCGAAGAGCCGCCGCCCCCGCCGGAGGAGGTGCCGCCACCGCCGCCGCCGCCTGACACGCCCGTGCCGCCGCCGCCGACCCAGGTCGTGACGCCGCCGGCCATCGTGCAGACGGTGTCGCCGTCGCCGCCGATCCAGACGACGGCGATCATTCCGCCGCCGCCGCCGCTCACGCCGCCGGCGCCGCCCGCTCCTCCTGCGCCTCCGCAACCGCCGGCACCGCCGCGGATCGCAAAGGCGCTCAAGCCCAAGAGTCCGCCGCAAGGCTGGGTGACGAACGACGATTATCCTTCTGCCGCGCTGCGCGCCGAGCAGCAGGGTTCGACGGGTTTCCGTCTCAGCGTCGACGCCTCCGGCAAGGTGACGGACTGCACGATCACTTCGTCGAGCGGTTCCGCACTGCTGGACAACACGGCTTGCTCGTTGCTCAAGCGCCGCGCCCGGTTCTCCCCGGCCGAGGATGCAGGTGGCAACAAGATCCCGGCCGCGTGGTCGAGCCGCTTCCGCTGGGAGCTGCCCAAGAACTGATTGAGTGGCCGGCGTGCCGATGGCGGCGCGCCGGAGTGTGGAAAAACGCGATACTTATTAGAGGAAAGAACCGACAATGCTCACGACCATTCTCGCCGCCGGGTCCGCGGCAGCCAAGGGCGGCAACCCCTACGGCCTCATCCCCGCGCTCCGTGAGGGCGGCCTGATCTCGCAGACCGTTTTCGGTCTGCTGGTGCTGATGCTCTTCGTTTCGCTCTACATCTTCTTCACCAAGATCTTCGAACAGCAGAAGATCATCAACCAGGCAAAGCGCGTCCGCGCCAGCTTCTGGAGCGCCAACAGCCTGCGCGAAGGCGCTGCCAAGCTCGAGAAGAACTCGGCCTATCGCCAGATCGTCGACGATGGTCTCGAAGCGCAGGAGCAGTACAAGGAACTCACCGATCCGGTCGAGGCCCATGACTGGCTGCACGGCTCGCTCGCCCGCTCGGAAGCGACGATCAATTCGGCACTCAACGGCGGCCTGGCGTTCCTCGCCTCGACCGGCGCGACCGCGCCGTTCATCGGTCTGTTCGGTACCGTCATCGGCATCTACCGCGCGCTGATCAAGATCGGCTCGGCAGGTCAGGCTTCGATCGACGCCGTCGCCGGCCCGGTCGGTGAGGCACTCATCATGACCGCGCTCGGTCTGGTCGTCGCGGTTCCCGCGGTGCTCGGCTACAACTTCCTGCAGCGCCGCAACAAGGCGATTGCGGAATCGCTGAACGCCTTCTCGAACGACGTGCTGGGCTATCTGGCTTCGGACGGCCGCGTTCGCCCGACCACGGCAAAGAAGAGCCCGGCCAAGCCGGCGGCTCCCACCACGACTGCCGGCCAGACCGGTGGCGTGCCGACCCGCCCGTAAAATACCACGACCTACAGGGAGCCGCGCGCCGTGCGCGGCTCCCGCTGCCAGGCCCCCGGCCGGCAGCGGCATTTGAAGGATAGGATAGCGCCCAATGGCGATGAGCGTAGGCGATAGCGGCGACGACGCACCGATGTCGGACATCAACACCACGCCCATGGTGGACGTGATGCTGGTGCTTCTGATCATCTTCCTGATTGCGGTTCCAGTGGTGATCCAGACGATCAAGATGGACTTGCCGAAGGTGCAGTTCGAGCCGACGGTCACCAAGCCCGAGAACGTCGCGCTTTCGGTGACGGGCGCGGGCGGCCAGTGCAAGGTCTATTGGGGCATGACCCCGGTGACCCATGAGGAGTTGCTTCAGCGAGCGGTGAAGAAGCTGGAGGACGAGATCGCGCGTCAGGGTGGTCCCAACGCTGCCGGCCTCGAGCTTCCCGAAGTGCATATTCGCGGCGACGTGGGCACTCCGTATCGGTGTATCGGTGGCACGATCTATACGATGCAGATGGCTGGTTTCGTGAAGGTCGGCTTCATCTCAGAGCCTGAGCCCGGCGCCACCACCGTCCGCATGTGACGATCACCGTTTAAAGGAGTTACGAAAATGGCAATGAGCGGTGGCCGGGACGATGGTCAGCCGATGATGGAACTGAACACGACGCCGTTGATCGACGTCATGCTCGTGCTCCTCATCATGTTCATCATCACCATCCCCATTCAGACTCACGCAGTGAAGGTCGATCTGCCGCAGAATTCGCCGCAGAACGCCACGCCGATCGAGCCTGAAAAGAACAAGCTCTACATCGATGCCGAAGGCCGCGTGTACTGGAACAGCGTGCAGATCGACGACGTGACGCTGCGCCAGTATCTCGACGCGTCGCTCCAGCGCGATCCGGAGCCCGAGCTGCACTTCCAGCCCGATCCGCAGGCGCGCTACGACGTGGTCGATCGCGTGCTCGCGATCGTCAAGCGTGCGAACGTGACCAAGCTCGGCTTTGTCGGCAACGAGCAGTATCGCAACGACTTCTGATCGGCCGGGCGCGTCCCGTGCCGGGAAATTAGAGAGGCGGTCCTTCGGGGCCGCCTCTTTTTTTTAAGCATTTTTCCTGATTGCACGCTTGCAACGAAAGTGTCACATAAGAGTCATTCAAGTGACACCAAGTCGTAAACTTGATGTAACATTAGGAGATGCCCGATGCGTATGGGGCTTGTCGCTGCGGCCATCGCGCCGCTCACCCTCATTGCGATTCCCGCGCAGGCGCAGGACAGCGCCGTAGCCAGCGCCCAGATCTTCAGCGGCGCGTATGACAAGGCGGAGCAAAAGCTGCTCGCCGAGCTTCGCATCCACCCCAACCGGCCCGAGCTGCTGCTCAATCTCGCCGCCGTCTATGTGCAGACCGGCCGCGACGCTGAAGCGCGCGCTTTGTATACGCGGGTTCTGGCGCAGGATGACGTATTGATGGATCTTCGCGCGGAACGCACCGTCGGTTCGCATGCGGTCGCCCAGAACGGGCTCAAGCGCATCGAAACCGTGCAGTTCAGCGCCCGCTGAACGGACGCGCGCGGCCGGCCTGGGTCAGGCCGCGCGCGAGCCAGGCGGCGCCGGTGATCGACAAAGCGATCAGCAGCATCGTCCATTCCAGCCGGCTGGAAGGCGCCGCGACAACCCGCGGCGCATGCAGCAGTACCACGAACCCTCCACACATCACCGCGAGCAAGGTCGCCGCCAGCGGCGCGGCGACGCCCGATACGATCGCCAGCCCCGCCGCGATATGCGCGCCGCCGGTGAAATAAGCCCAGTAAAGCCGGTGCGGCAGCCAGGCGGGCACCATCGAAGCCGTGAAATCGGCATAGGCGAGATGGCTGATCCCGAAGACGATCGGGCACAGGCCGAACAGAATGCGCAGCACGGTGCGCATGTTTCCGGGCCGTCTGCCCAGGAAGAGCGCCATTCCGCCGGTCGCCAGCGCGAAAGTCTCGGCAAATCCCAGCAGGGCCCCGACCGCGGGCTTGGCGACAACCACCGGCACGTGCAGCGCGAGCGCCCAGACCAGGTATTGAAGGGGGAGGAGCAGCCGCAGGAACCCGGCGCGGGGCAGCAAGGCAAGCAATCCGCCCAACCCGAGCAGCGCGGCGCTGACCAGCACCAGCGTCTCGCGCCGCGGGATGCCCGCCGGCACCGGCTGCCATTGCAGCGCGAAGTCGCGATAGAGGAAGGTGATCACCGCCAGGCCGATCGCGCCCGCAGCATAGGGCAGGGCATTGGTGTCGATCGTCCGGCCGGCCCGCATCACCTTGTTCTCCTCGTCAAAGCCGCGGCAGGGTGACGCCCCGCTGGCCCATATATTTGCCCGCGCGATCGGCATAGCTGGTCTCGCAAGGCTGCTCGCCCTTTAGGAACAGGAACTGGCAGGCGCCTTCATTGGCGTAGATCTTGGCGGGCAGCGGCGTCGTGTTCGAGAATTCGAGCGTGACATGGCCTTCCCATTCGGGCTCGAGCGGGGTCACGTTGACGATGATCCCGCACCGGGCATAGGTCGACTTGCCGAGGCAGATGACGAGCACGTCGCGCGGCACCCGGAAATATTCGACCGTGCGCGCCAGCGCAAAGCTGTTGGGCGGGATCACGCAGCAATCGGTCTTGCGATCGACGAAGCTGTTGGAGTCGAAATTCTTGGGATCGACGATCGCCGAATCGACATTGGTGA
Source organism: Sphingomonas sp. JC676 (assembly GCF_014489075.1). Lineage (GTDB taxonomy): Bacteria > Pseudomonadota > Alphaproteobacteria > Sphingomonadales > Sphingomonadaceae > Sphingomonas. The sequence goes on from NZ_JACTGR010000001.1 coordinate 529,221, forward strand.
AGATCTTGAACTCGTCGGCGACGCGCGCGTCATAGCCGTAGGAGGAGAGGCCGTAGCTGATGCAGCCCTCGCGCCGCTGCGCCTCCACGAAAGGCTCGATCATGCCGTGCTTCTGCGCCTGTTCGCGAATCCAGCGGTCGGAAAGGATGGACATCGTCACTCCGTGATTGCGCCGCGTTTGTCGCGGCTAAGCGGGCCGGCTGCAAGAGGCTAGCGCGACCGTGATTCTATTTCTCGTCACCCCGGCGAACGCCGAGGGCCCAGGGTCTCGGGCGACGCGGTGCTTGGCTCTCGATCCCGGCTTTCGGCGGGATGACGGCATGTTTGCAATGTAGGATTTCGCATGAAATCCAGGGCATTGCTCTTTCTCATTCAGAAGATGATCGCTGTCTCGCGCGCCGGCACGAGTGCGTTAGGAGCAAACTCATCAACTACGGGTAGCAGGATACCGCTTCCGGTGTCCTGCTCGAGATTGTCAAAACGTCCAAAGGCGCGGAATTTCGGAGAGGAAGTTTTTTCGACATAGCAGGTGTCAACCGTGTCAACCTGTCGGCGGGCTCCCGCTATGCCAACCCTAGATCCTTGGGGCCAAAGGCGTGGGGCAGCAGCTCGGACAGGCGATAAGTGGCGATCTCGTCGCCCTCGGCGCCGCCGCAATAGACGGGGATGTCGCGGCCGCCGAGCTGGGCGGCTTCGTTGATCACCTGGCGGCAGCGGCCGCACGGGCCGACCGGCGCGGTGCCGCGCGCGATGCCGTCCTGCATCAGCCCGCCGATCACGCCGATCGCCACCACGTCGCGCAAGCGCCCCTGGGCGCTGGTCGTGGCCAGCGCCACCGTCTCCGCGCAAAGCGATAGGCCGTAGCTGGCATTTTCGAAATTGGCGCCGGTGACGATGCTGCCGTCCGAGAGCAGCACCGCGGCGCCCACCGCGAAGTTCGAATAGGGGGCATAGGCATTGCGCGCGGCGGCGCGGGCGGCGTCGATCAATGCCCTGGGATCCGGTTCAACCATAGTCAGCCCTTGATATGGAGCACGCAGATCAGCGTGAAGAGGCGGCGGGCGGTATCGAAATCGACGGTGATCTTGCCCTCCAGCCGCTCGCGCAGCAGCTCGGCGGCTTCGTTGTGGATGCCGCGCCGGGCCATGTCGACGGTCTCGATCTGGGCGGGCGTGGCGTTGCGGATCGCCTGATAATAGCTGTCGCAGATCGCGAAATAATCGCGGATCGGCCGGCGGAAACGGGCGAGGCCAAGCACCAGGGTTTCGAGGGGCGATCCGTCGCCGCGGCGGATCTCCAGCGCCAGCCGGCCTTCTTCGACGCTGAGGTGCAACTTGTAGGGGCCGGTATAGCCATCGCCGTGCTCGCGCTGGGGGGCGAAGTGATTTTCCTCGAGCAGATCGAAGATCGCGATGCGGCGTTCCTGCTCGATATCGGCCGAGCGCCACAGGATCGTGCGCTCGTCCAGCGATATGTCGATGATCCGCGGGTCGCCCATGTTCGCCTTGCTTTGGGGGTAATCATCGTTTTCCACAAGCTGCGCGGTTGCCGTGGCGGCAGCATTGGGGGAAGAGGATCGGATGGCGCAACCGATCCCCTTTCCCGCACCCGAGACCCCCGAAGGCACAACCCTGCCCGCGAACATCGAGGCGGAAGCCGCTTTGCTCGGCGCGATGATGATCGACAACCGCGTCGCCGAGGACGCGCTCCAGCGGCTGCGCGCCGAGCATTTCTTCGAGCCGCTGCACGGCCGGATCTATGACGCGATCGCGATGATGGTGGGCGACAACCGGCTGGCGACGCCGGTGACGCTGCGGCCGTTGTTCGCCGCCGATCCGGCGATGAAGGAGCTGGGCGGGCCGGCCTATCTGGCGCAGCTCACCGGCAATCCGGCCAGCCTGATCGGTGCCAAGGCGTTCGCCGACCAGGTCTACGACCTGGCGATTCTGCGCGCGCTGGTGAGAGTGGGCCGCGATCTGGTGACCGAGGCGCTCGACACCAGCAAGGACATCAATCCCTCGAAACAGATCGAGCAGGCCGAACTCAAGCTCTACGAAGTCGCCGAGAAGGGCGGCGAGGAAACTGGCGCGCGCAGCTTCATCCGCGCCGCGACGCTGGCGGTGAAGCAGACCGAGCGCGCGATGAATTCGGGCGGCAGTGTCTCGGGCGTCACCTCGGGCCTTGCCGATTTCAACGCGATGACCGGCGGTCTCAACCGATCGGACCTGCTGATCCTCGCCGGGCGCCCCGGCATGGGCAAGACATCGCTCGCCACCAACATGGCGTTCAACGCCGCCAAGCGCTGGCTCGACGACCAGGAAGCCGGGATTCCCGAGGAGAAGTCGATCGGCGCGCCGGTCGCGTTCTTCAGCCTCGAAATGTCGTCGGACCAGCTCGCGATGCGTATCCTGTCGGAACAGTCGGAGATCGTTTCGGAGAAACTGCGCACCGGCAACATCTCGTCGAGCGAATTCATGAAGTTCGCGCGGGCGGCGAGCGATCTCGAGCGATTGCCGCTGTACATCGACGATACACCCGGCCTGACGATCGCCGCGCTCCGCACCCGTGCGCGACGGCTGAAGCGCCAGCACAAGATCGGCATGGTCGTGGTCGACTATCTCCAACTGCTGACCGGCTCCAGCCGCAGCCAGGGCGACGGCCGCGTGCAGGAAATCTCCGAGATCAGCCGCGGCCTGAAGACGTTGGCCAAGGAGCTCAACGTGCCGGTGCTGGCGCTGTCACAGCTCAGCCGCGCGGTGGAGAGCCGCGAGGACAAAAGGCCGCAGCTTTCGGACCTGCGCGAATCGGGATCGATCGAGCAGGACGCGGACATCGTGCTGTTCGTCTATCGCGACGAATATTATCACGATTTCAAGGCGCCCAAGGCACCGGACGGCAGCAGCTCGGCCGACGAGATCCAGAAATACCAGACCTGGCAGGAAGAGCAGCTGCGGGTTGCCAACCGGGCGACGGTGATCATCGCCAAGCAGCGCCACGGCGCGACGGGCCATGTCGACCTGCGTTTCGACCGACAGTTCACCAAGTTCAGCGACCTGGCGCCAGCGGGCTATTGACCGTATCGGTAGAGCCGGACGCGCTGGACGGTGAAATCGCCGGGCCCGAGGCGGATATGACGTCCCTGGTGCGTCTGGTCGCCGTTGAGTAGCCGTCCCGGCACCCATTGCCCTTTTGCGTCGTAATGGCCCTCCCAGGCGCTCTCGATGCCTGCGAGCGGCGGGCCATCGCCTACCGGGGCCATCGTCACGGTGATGCCCTGGCCGGCGATCAGATATTCCTCGGGTCCGGTCTGGATGATGATGCCGCCATAGCCGCCGATTCCCGGCGAGGCCTGGGGCGCGCGGATGTCAGCAAAGGCGACAGTGAAACGATAGTCGCCGATCCGCCGGGTGATGGGTTCGTAGACGATAGTCTCGTCATAGAGGATACGCGGCTTGAATCCGGCCATGCGTCCGGTGCCCTGTGCCGCAAGGATCTGTGGCTGGAGCTGGCGCAGGACGCCATAGGCCTGGGCGAGCGGATTGCCGGGCTTGTCGTCGATCGATTCGACCGAGAAGGGGCTGTAGCCGATCGCATCGAGCTGGCCGAATGCATAGAAGGCGTTTGCGGGCGATTCCGGCCTGTCGGCGTTGTGGGCCTCGGGAACGAACAGCGGATTGTCGGCGCGCTTGTAGCGGTTTGCGAGGTCGGTGAAGTTGGGGAAATAGATATCGGGCGCGAGGAGATCGAGCGCCGGACCACCCGTCTTCCAGATATCGAGCAGATGGGGAAGCGGGCCGCCGGAAGGATATTCGCCCGGCGCGCGGCCGGGGCGATTGAGCGCCACATTGACGTACATCGGCAGCGCATAAGCCGCCTTGCCCGATGCCGCGAGCGCATCGGCGAAGCGCGCATAATGCCAGGCGGTGAAGATTTCTGCGGCGGTGTCGCCCTGACCGAATAGATCGGTCCAGCCGCCCTCGGTCTTTGCGCCATGCTCTTCCCAAAGCGTCTTGAGCTCGGGTTCGAGACGGTCGCGGTTGCGGACCAGATAGGCGGTGAGTTCCGGCGGCACCGGCTGGCGGAACGCGGCCTCGGCCTGCGGGCCATAGTCGCGCGCGGCGGGGATCATGCCGATCTCGTTTTCCACCTGGACCATCAGGACGGTGTTCTGCGTGCCGTCGAACGCCTTGAGATGGGCGAGCAAGGCGGCAAAGGCGCGCTGATCGGCCTTCAGCGTCTCGGGCGCGAATGCCGAGAGGATTTCGACCGCCTGGCCATTGGGCAGCCGCGCGCGGGGAAAACGGGCCTGATCGCGCTTCACCCATGCCGGGACATAGGTCGACATGCTGTTCTTCCAGGCGCCGAACCACAGCAGCACCAGTTTCATGTCGTGCGCGCGGGCGTCACGGATCAGCTGGTCGATAGAAGACCAGTCGAACTTCCCCTCCACCGGCTCGATCATTTCCCACGCCACCGGCGCGAGGACCGTGTTGAGGTTCATCGCCTTCAGCCTGGGCCAGTGATCCGCCATATAGGCGGCGCTGGAGGCGCTCGAATTGCCGAGCTCGCCTCCGAGCAGGAGCATGGGCTTGCCGTCTACGACGAGCTGGGTCGCAGTGCCCTGTTTCTCCAGATGAGGCTGTGCGAGAGCCGGGATCGTCCACAGCAAGGTCGATAGAGCAAGCCCGAGCACAGCCGATCGCATTCAACATTCTCCATCAGGGAGCCCGCCCTCGCTTGGCGGGGCGGGCGGGCTTTGAATCGCCGAAAAAATCTATCCGCCTGCCAGTTCCGATCCGCCCGGTGTCAGCGCGTCCTGCATGGCTTGGGCCGTGCCGACGCGCATGCCGATGCGGGGATCGCAGGCGCTGGGAAACACGGCATCCAGGCGTTTGCGCAGCAAGGTCTCGAAATCGGCCTGGCCGTGCTTGCGCGGGCGCGACACGGTGATGTCGTGCTGGATCGCGTTCTTGATCCGCTCGACCGCGGCATCGTCCAATATGCCGACCGCGACGAGCTCGGCGCAGAGCTGCAGCAGTCCGACCGAAGTCGCCTGGGCGCGCAGGCCGATATAATCGAGGCAATCATGAAGCTTGATCGCCTGCTCTTTCTGGTTCCGGTCCATCCTCATCTCCACCGCGTCTCGCCCACCCCATATGAGCCGGCGGCGGGCGCGGTTGATCCGTGCTCCTGCCGCCTCTGGGCGCGTATCTAACAGGCTAGGACGAAAGCGAGGCGCGTCAATGCGCTTTAGCGGGGCAGTTCAGAAGACAGGCAGATTGGGGTCGCCATCGTCCACGGGGGTGTGGATGCCGCATTCGGTCTTGTCCCAGCCCCGCCAGCGGCCCGAGCGGGGGTCTTCGCCCGGCTTGACCACGCTCGTGCAGGGCGCGCAGCCGATCGAGAGATAGCCCTGCGCCTCCAGCGGATGGCGGGGCAGGTCGTGCGCGTCGAAATAGACGGCGATGTCGTCCTTGGTCCAATCGGCCAGCGGATTGAACTTCATCCGGCCCACGGCATCGGAAGTGTCGATCTCGAAGCGGGGCAGCGCATTGCGGGTGCTCGCCTGGAACGCCTTGCGGCCGGTGATGCTGGCGTCGAAGCCCTCCAGTCCCTTGGCGAGGGGGGCGACCTTGCGGATGTCGCAACATCCGTCGGGATCGTAGGACCAACGCAGGCCCGTTTCGTCGCGCTTGGCGAGGGTTTCGGGATCGGGCGTCAGGGTGCGCAGGTCGGTGAGGCCAAGACGCTCGATCAGTGTGTCGCGATAGGCGAGCGTTTCCGGGAAATGCTTGCCGGTATCGAGGAACAGCACCGGGACCGTCGGATCGACCGTGGCGACGAGGTGGAGCAGGGCGGCGCTCTCGGCGCCGAAGGAGGAGACCAGGGCGATGTCGCCGAGCATATGCTCGCCCAGCACGGTACGCAGCAACTCGTCGGTACCCACGCCGCGGAACATATTGTTGAGCCGGATCGCCTCGTGCGCGGTAAAGCGTGGGGCGAGATCGATCCGGTCGATCTTGCGGGCGAGCTCAGCCATGCCGTAGTTTCCACACCGGCACGGCGGCATCCGCGGCGGCCTGATAGACATGATCGTAACGGGCGAGCGCAGCTTCGAGCACCGCTTCATCCACCGGAGCCTCAGGCGCGAAGCTGTCGAAGCCGCAGCGGCGCATCAGCGGGACCTGATCGACCAGCACGTCGCCCTGGGCGCGGAGCTCGCCGGTATAGCCGGCCTCGCGCAGGATGCGGCCGCTGGAATAGCCGCGGCCGTCGCGGAACTTGGGGAAGCTGACTTCCACCAGCGCAAGGCGGTCGAGATAGGGAAGGAGGACGCGCGCATCGTCTCCCGCCTCGATGCGCACGGCGGTGGCGTTGGACTGGCCTAGAAAGCTGTCGAGCGTGACGGCAGGTTCTTCGTGAATCGCATCGTCGCGATAGCGGAGGAGCCCATCAGCGCTCGCCGGCAGAGACACCGAATCAGCCATAGAGCGCCTCCTTGAACGGCTCCATGCCGATGCGGCGATAGGTGTCGAGGAAGCGCTCGCCCTCGGTCCGCTCGCGCAGATAGACGTTGGTCGCGGTCTCGACGGCGTCGACGATGCCGTCCTCGTCGAAGCCCGGACCGGTGATCTTGGCGAGGCTGACGTCCTCCGCGCCCGATCCGCCGAGCAGAAGCTGATAATTCTCCGTGCCCTTACGGTCTACGCCGAGGATGCCGATGTGACCGGCGTGATGGTGGCCGCAGGCGTTGATGCAGCCGCTGATCTTGAGCTTCAATTCGCCCAGCTCGCGCTGGCGGCCGAGATCGGCGAAGCGCGTCGCGATCTTCTGCGCGACGGGAATCGAGCGGGCATTGGCGAGGCTGCAATAGTCCAGGCCCGGGCAGGCGATGATGTCGCTGATCAGATCGAGATTGGGCTCGGCCAGGCCGGCGTCGCGCAGCGCGCTCCACAAAGCGTGGAGATCGGCCTTGCGGACGTGCGGCAGGACGATGTTCTGCGCGTGGGTGACACGCAGCTCGTCGAAGCTGTAGCGCTCGGCGAGATCGGCCATCAGGTCGATCTGGTCGGCCGAGGCATCGCCGGGGATGCCGCCCTGCGGCTTGAGGCTGATCGTGACGACCGCATAGCCGGGCGCCTTGTGCGCCGAAACGTTCTGATCGATCCAGACGGCGAAATCGGGATCGCTGCGGTCGATTTCGTCGCTCGCGTCCGCATCGAAGGCGGGCGGGGCGAAGAAAGCCGAGATCCGGTCGAATTCCGCCTGGGGCGGATCCAGCCCGAGCTTCTTCACCTCGAGGAATTCCTCCTCGACCTGGCGGCGATATTCGTCGGCGCCGATCTCGTGGACCAGGATCTTGATCCGCGCCTTGTAGATATTGTCGCGCCGTCCGTAGCGATTGTAGACGCGCAGGCAGGCCTCGACATAGCTGAGCAGGTCGTCCGCGGTGACGAAATCACGTATTTCAGGGGCGATCATCGGGGTGCGGCCCATGCCGCCGCCGACGAAGACGCGGCCGCCGAGCACGCCGTCCTTCTCGACCAGCTGGATGCCGATATCGTGGAGGCGCATCGCGGCGCGATCCTCGTCCGAGGCGATCACGGCGATCTTGAACTTGCGCGGCAGGTAGCTGAATTCTGGGTGGAAGGTGCTCCACTGACGGAGCAGTTCGGCCCAGGGGCGCGGATCGGCAACTTCGTCGGCGGCGGCGCCGGCGAACTGGTCCGAGCTGATGTTGCGAATGCAGTTCCCGCTGGTCTGAATCGCGTGCATCTCGACCGTGGCGAGATCGGCGAGGATGTCGGGCGCGTCGGCGAGCTTGATCCAGTTGTACTGGAGGTTCTGGCGCGTGGTGAAATGGCCATAGCCGCGATCATATTTGCGCGCGATATGGCCGAGCATCCGCATCTGGCGGCTGTCTAGCGTGCCATAAGGGATCGCGACGCGCAGCATGTACGCGTGGAGCTGGAGATAGAGGCCGTTCATCAGCCGCAGCGGCTTGAACTGGTCCTCGGTGATCTGGCCGGCCAGGCGGCGGTTCACCTGGTCGCGGAATTCCTCGACGCGGGCGTCGACGATCGACTGGTCGTAGCTGTCGTATTTGTACATGTCAGATCACCCAGGAGCCGGCATTGGGGTCGGCGGGCTTGAGGGTCAGGTCGGGCCGCACGGTGGGGCCGAGCGCGCGGACGCGGTCCTTGATATGCGCAGGGCGGGGGCCTTGGGGGGTTTCGGTCGCATCGATGACATAGGGCGCGTTGACCCGGCGCGTGCCTTCCTCGGCGTGTGCGATCGCCTCACCCAATTCGCCGACGTCCACGGCATCCTCGACATGGCGCGACCAGCCCGAGCCGGTCCACCAGGTGACGTCGCCGGTGGCGAGATCGTTGCCGGTCAGAAGCTTCACGCCAGCGCCTCCGCGGCGCTTGCCCAGGCGGCGAGCTTGTCCTGCGCATCGGCGAGCATTACGACTTCGCCGACCACGATGATCGCCGGGCTCCGGACCTTCTCGCGCTTCACCATCGGACCGAGATCGGCAAGCAGGGTGCGGAGTGCCCGCGAACCCTCCAGCGTGCCGCGTTCGAGCACGGCGACGGGCGTGTCGGGGGCAACGCCGTCGTTCATCAGCTTCTCACTGATCTCCGGGCAGGTCGCGACGCCCATATAGATGACAAGCGTCCGGCCCTTGCCGGCGAGGCCCGACCAATCCTGCTCGGTCAGGCCCTTGCACTGGCCGGCGACGAAGCTGACCGCGCTCGACCAGTCACGATGGGTGAGCGGCAGCATCGCTTCGGCAGCGGCGCCGAGCGCGGCGGAGATGCCGGGAATGACTTCGACGGGCAGGCCGGCTTCGCGCACGGCCTCGACCTCTTCGCCGCCGCGGCCGAAGATGAAGGGATCGCCGCCCTTCAGCCGCACGACGATCGCGCCGGTCTTCACATGCGCGATGATCAGCGCGTTGATCGCGTCCTGAGGCAGCGTGTGGCGCGCGCGGCTCTTGGCGACCGAGATGCGATGGGCCTGGGGAGCAAGATCGAGCACGCGCGGATCTACCAGCCCGTCATGGACGACGACATCGGCCTGGCGCAACGCCTCGACGGCGCGAACGGTGAGCAGACCGGGATCGCCCGGTCCCGCGCCGACCAGGATTACGCGTCCGCGTGACGAAGGATCGAGTAGAGAAGCCATGCGGCGCAAATGGGCCGTGGCGGCGCGCCGGGCAACGGACGGTTGCTTGGGCGGGATGTAGCCGAGCTATCGGCAGGCCGAAAATCAGGAACCGGCGCGGCGCCTAATGCCGATGCGTAATCATTTGGCGCGTTCCGCGTTGCTACGGCTTCGAAGCAAAGGCACGTAACATGCTCAAACCACGCGAGGTCCGCCATTCGGTGCGGATCCGCGCCCGGATGCGAGCCGGCGGACCGGCGATGGACGTGTGTGTGCGCAACGCATCGAGCCGGGGGATGCTGCTTCTGACGCACGACGTGCCGATATCAGCGCGACTGCAGCGTTCTGGACGCTTTCCTCGGTATCGGACAATATTTCGGCGCATCTCTGATACGCTCGCCGCGAACCGACCTGTGTTAAGCCAGTCTTAGCCGCTGTCGGTGGATAGCATCTCCTGAAGAAGGGAGCGCCGTGGCACCGAAAAACAAGACCTTTGATGGGTCCTCCGGGAGCAAACTGCTTGTCGGAATCGCGGTATTCGTCGCGGTATTCGGCGGTTGGCTGGCGTTTCTCTACGCCAGCAGCGTGCGTGAGGCGGACAGGATCGCCCATTCGCCGCTTCCCGAGACCAGCGGCAGCCGCCAAGCCTGCATGATCTGGTTCGTCGGCAGTTCCTCGATGCACAATTGGAAAACGCTCGATCGCGACATGGCGCCGTGGGACGCGCGCAATCGCGGCATCGGCGGCGCGACGATGGACGAGATCACGATGCGCTTCGGCAACGACGAGCCGGGCCCCGCACCGCGCGCGATCATCTATTATGCCGGCGAGAACGATATCGCCTTTGGCATTCCCGCAGGGGAGGCGATCGACAAGCTGGGCAAATTCATCGAGGCCAAGCGCCGCCGGTTGGGGAATGTGCCGCTGCTTGTGATATCGCTCAAGCCGAGCCCAACCCGCTGGAACTTCCGGACGGCGCAACAAGAATTCAACGCCGCAGCGCACCGGATCGCCGACGACCAGGACGATGTGGACTATATCGACATCGTGCCGAAGCTGCTCATCAACGGCCGGCCCGGGCCCTTCTATGTCAAGGACGGGATCCACATGAACGCGGCCGGCTATGCGCTATGGGCGACCGCGATACGCGCCGAACTGCCGCACGCGGTGCCCATTGAAACCCTGCGCCGCTGCGGCGCGGTCAAGCGCGAAAAGACCTGAGATGGCGCAGGGGGGATTCATCGTCAGGGGGCGGATCGAGGGCCTGAACGCGTGGCGGGCGATGCTGATGCTCGGCGGGCTGCTGGTCCATGGATCAGTGCTAGCCGACGATCTGGCGCTGTTCGACGGCATCGAGCTGGTCTCGGGAGCGTTCCGGATGGGCGCGTTCTTCGCGATATCGGGCATGCTCGCCGCGCTGGTGATGACGCGCCGCCGACCGATCGACTGGTTCGGCAAGCAGAGCGTGCGGATCGGCGTACCGGCGCTGTTCGGTGTGCTGGTGCTGTGTCCGATCATCTCGCTCATCATGCGCAGCGGGGCCGATCCAGCGTATGTCGCGGGGATCGCACTGCTGGACTGGCACCATTTGTGGTTCCTTTTTGCGCTGCTGGCCTATCAGCCGATCGTATATTGGCTGTTCACCCGGTTCGATCGCCGCCGCTTCGTGCGGTTGGTGCAGAGACTGCGTGCCGAGGGGCAGGTCCGCGTGCTCGTGGCGATCGGTGCGGTCTCGCTGATATTGATCGGCGTGGCGCTGACGGCGACGTTCGAGCTAGCGCCCCAGCGCTACTGGCCGATGCTGCTGCAGCTTCGACTGATCCTGGGCTATACGCCGCTCTATTTCTTCGGTTTTGCGCTGGGGCTTTCGCGCGCGTTCCGCGTTGCGATGCTGAGCGGTGCGACCGCGCCGATCATAACGCTGGTGGTGGCGGCGATCGGCGGGCTGCTCTGGTATCAGGTGTTGGAGCCAGGCGCCGATCCGCGGATCGCGAGCCATTGGGGCGGCACTTTGCGGTGGGTGATCGAGGCGGTCTGTCCGCCCGCGGCGATCGTGCTGATCCTGCGCTCGGCGATGAGCATCCGGAATGTGCGCCCCGTAGTGGACCGTCTGTGCGCCGCGTCGTTCACGATCTACATGCTGCACTATCCGATCCTGATCGCGATCAACGTCGCGGCCGCGCCGTTGGATTGGAGCCCCTATCTTCAATATGCCGGCGCGGTGACCGTCACCGCGATCCTCTGCTACGCGCTGCACTTCGGCGTGGTCGAGCGGTCGCCCCTGCTTTCGCTGTTTCTCAACGGGCGACTGCCGGATCCGCGCCGGGCTTCACCCGCTGCATCTAGGCGTCGCGCAGCCCCACGCCCATCGCGGCGCGCGCCTGATCGGATTCGGAGCTGACCACCGGATAGGCGCAGTAATCCGCGGCATAATAGGCGCTGGGGCGATGATTGCCCGACCAGCCAACACCACCGAACGGGGCCGCAGAAGAGGCGCCGTTGGTAGGACGGTTCCAATTCACGATCCCGGCGCGGATATTGGCCCAGAACTGGTCGTAGAGCCGCGGATCCTGGCTGATCAGGCTGGCGGAGAGGCCGAAGCGCGTATCATTGGCCTCGGCGATCGCGGCCTCGAACGTGTCGCAGCGATAGACCTGGAGGACCGGACCGAACAGCTCGACATCGGGCTTTTCGGTGGCGTTGGTCATGTCGATCATGCCAGGCGTGAGGAAGGGACGGCTCTCGATCGGCCGCTCCATGTGGCGCAGCGGGCGCCCGCCGAGCGTGAGCAGAGAGACGAAGCTCTCGGTGAGCATGTCGGCAGCGTTGTTGTCGATCACGGGGCCCATGAAGGGGGCCGGATCGGCATGGGGCTCACCGATGATCAGGCGACTGACAAGCTTGTCGATCTCGGCCATCAACGGATCGAACAATTGCTGATCGACGATCAGGCGCCGCGCGGCGGTGCAGCGCTGGCCGGCCGAAGTGAAGGCCGACTGCACGACGAGGACGGCAGCCGAATACAGATCAGGCGTGTTCCACACGACTATGGGATTGTTGCCGCCCATCTCGAGCGCGAGGATCTTGTCCGGCTGGGCGGCGAATTGACGATTGAGCGCAATGCCGGTCGTGGCCGATCCAGTGAACAGCAGCCCGTCGATATCGGGATGGCCGGCGAGCGCCTTGCCCTGATCGGGCCCGCCGATCAGCAGGCGTACACAGCCTTCGGGAATGCCGGCGGCGTGAAGGCAATCGACGAGGAAGGCGCCCGACGCGGGGGTCTTTTCCGACGGCTTGAAAACCACGGCATTGCCGGCGAGCAGCGCCGGGACGATGTGCCCGTTGGGCAGGTGCGCCGGGAAATTATAGGGGCCGAGCACCGCGAGGACGCCGTGCGGCTTGTGCCGGAGCGCGAGACGGGTGTTCATTTGCGCGTCGACGCGGCGCTGGCCGGTGCGCTCGGAATAGGCAGTGACCGAGATATCGACCTTGGCGATTACCGTCTCGACTTCGGTCCGCGCTTCCCAGATCGGCTTGCCGGTCTCACGCGCGATGAGATCGGTGAAGGCGTCGGACTTCTGGCGCACGACATTCGCGAAGCGGCGCAGCGCCTCGATCCTGTAGGCAAGCGGGCGCGCCGCCCATTCGGCCCAACTGCGCCGTGCGATACCGACTTCGGTGTCGGCATCCCCCGACATCTGGCGCCACAGGACTGCGCCGGTCGCGGGTTCGGTAGAGATGATTTCCTGTCCGGGCATTCGGTTCTGGCTTGGCGACCCTAGGGAAGATGGTTTGAGCGCTCTTGCACGAAATTGAAAAGCTAGACCAGAGCCTCGCCCATCCGGCGGATGGCAGCGACCTTGGCATCGAGTGCGGACCAGTCGTCCTTTTCGGCGATTTGCGCCCAGATCGCCTCGACTTCGTCGATCAGCATCGAACAGGGCTCCGAGTCGGACCAATAGGGGTGCTGGCGGGGCTTGCGCGGAGCATAAGCGGTCAATTGCTCACGCAGCGCCGCGAAGGGCTCGCCATAGCGCTCGGGCAGCTTTCCACCGAAGGAGTCGAAATAGAATCGGTCGGTCGGCGTGTCGGTCGCGGCGAGGACCTGCTCGACCGACTGGGCGAGCGCGCGGTCCTGCTCGGGATCGCGGGGGACGACCCCCAGCCGCCAGAGGATCGCGGTGGCCGATTCGCGATGATAGGCCTCGGGGAAGCCGTCGAGCGCCGTGACCAGCGCATTTTCCTCCGCAATCAGTGACAGGGAGGTCGCGAGCTGGGCGGCGTCCCAATAGATCGCCTCGGGCTGGCGGGCATAGGCGTAGAGGCCGGCATGATCGAAATAGGCGGCGGTGAAGCGGGGCGCCCAGGTCGGCGTGAAGCGCCAGGGGCCGTAATCGAAGCTCTCGCCGGTGACGTTGATATTGTCGCTGTTGAGCACGCCGTGGACGAAGCCGGCGGCCATGTACTGCGCCGCCAACCGCGCGGTCCGGGCCACGACATGTGACAGCAGGCGGGCGGGGGCGTCTTCCCCAGGTTCCTCGTCATAGTAATGGCGCAGCACATAGGCCGCGAGCTTCGCCATCGCCTCGGTCTCGCCGAGATGGGCGAGGCGCTGGAAGGTGCCGATGCGGATATGGCCGTGACTGAGGCGGACGAGCACCGCAGAGCGGGTGGGCGAGGGCTCGTCACCGCGGTGGAGCTCCTCGCCGGTCTCGACCAGCGAGAAGGAGCGCGAGGTATTGACGCCCAGCGCCTCGAGCATCTCGGTGGCGAGGATCTCGCGGACGCCGCCCTTGAGCGTCAGCCGGCCGTCGCCGAAGCGGCTATAGGGCGTCTGGCCCGAGCCCTTGGTGCCCAAGTCCATCAGACGGCCGGCAGAGTCGGTCATCTGGGCGAACAGGAAGCCTCGGCCGTCACCGATCTCGGGATTGTACACGCGGAACTGATGGCCGTGATAGCGCAGCGCCAATGGCTGTTCGAGGCTGCCAGCGAGCGGCTCGAACCCGGCGAAATAAGCGAGCCACTCTGTGTCGCTCAGGCCGTCTAGGCCCAGGCTCGCGGCGGCACGATCGTTGCGGAAGCGCAGGATCTGCTTCGGGAAGCGGGCGGCGTGGACCGGATCATAGAAGGCATCGCCCAGTTCGAGGATCGCCTGTTGCGGTAAGAAGGCCATACGGCGATATGGGGGTCGATGGGTGAGCGGCGCAACTATTCGGACGGCTATTGGTGGTCCAAGGACGGCCTGAGGCTGCACTATCGCGATTATGCGGGGCCGGCGGACAGGCCGCCTTTGCTCTGCTTTCCCGGTCTGACCCGCAACGCGCGTGATTACGAGGCGCTGGCGGAGCGGCTTGCGGGCCGGTGGCGGGTGATCGCGGTCGAATTCCGCGGGCGTGGCGAGAGCGCCTATACCAAGGACCCGATGACCTATGTCCCCCTGGTCTATCTCCAGGACGTCGAGGCACTGCTTACCGAACTGAACATCACCAGGTTCGTCGCGGTGGGAACCTCGCTGGGCGGGATCGTGACGATGCTGCTGGCGGCGACCGACGGCGGCAAGCTGGCGGGCGTGGTGCTGAACGACGTGGGTCCCGAGCTCGATCCGGCGGGGCTGGCGCGGATCCGCACCTATGTCGGCAAGTCGGTGTGGTACCCGACCTGGATGCATGCGGCGCGCGGCCTGGCCGAAGGCAATAGCGAGGTCTATCCCGATTACGGCGTCGAGGACTGGCTGCGGATGGCCAAAAGGCTCTACCGGGTGAACAGCTCGGGGCGGATCGTGCTCGACTATGACATGAAGATCGCCGAACCGTTCCGCGTGCCGGGCAACGAGGCCGGGCCGGACATGTGGCCGACGATCGACGCGCTGGCCGGGCGGCCGCTGCTGGTGGTGCGCGGCGAGCATTCCGACATTCTGGGCGCCGCGACGGCAGAGAAGATGATCGCCCGGGTGCCGGGTGCCGAACTGGTGACGGTGCCGGGCGTGGGCCATGCGCCGACGCTGGAAGAGCCCGAGGCGATGGCGGGGATCGAGCGGCTGCTGGCGAAGGTGGCTGCCTGAGCAGGTCAAGGGCATCGTCAGGTTGACACGGTTGACACCTGCTATGCGGAAAAACATTCTTTCCCGAATTTTGCCGCTCGGGCGGTAGCCGGATACCCTAAAGTCACAAGAGTCGCGGGTTCACGCGCGCGGGGCCGCATCGTAGCTGGATAATATTCGCGATGAGAAAGAGCCCGCGGAGGATTGCGGATCAAATCCTTCATTGCAAGCGCGTGGCGAGGCGGCTGCGGTCGGGCACGTCGGCAACGGCGCACTAAGCCGCGAATCTCTCCACGTGACAGATATACGAAGGTATCGGGAATACTTTCGTGCAATCGATCAGGACCGCGCTTTCTGATTTCATCACGTCTCGATTGAAGCGTGAGACAGGAACGGAGCAAGATCCGCAAAGAACAATCAGTCCGGTGTGGAGCCCGCAATGCTTGCGGTGGTCTGACGGCGAGGCTGGATCAGTTGCAGGGCCGTCCTTGTCTTTTTGACTGGGAGAAGTGTCATGCTCGCCGGCTCGAATATGTTCCGGTGCGACCATCTGGTCTACGAGAGGCACGGCGACGTCGCCTATGTCACAATCGATTCGCACGATTTGCAGGATGCAGCCGACGCGTCGCTGCGCGTGGAGATACGCTTGGCGTTTACTGCCCTGCGAGATGACGAAGAGGTGCGGGCGGTCGTCCTGACCGGCATAGGCGACGGGTCGTCGGTCCAGCCGGATCTTCAGCAGCCGAGCGATCCGCGCGCGCTGCCGGCGCGTGGAACGAAGGGGCCGATGCGGACGCTCGTTGGCCTTATCAAGAGTATCGGAAAGCCTGTCGTCCTGGCGATCGACGGCGTGTCCCCCAGCTACGGGTGCGAGATTGCCATGGCCTGCACCTGCCGCATCGCCACCGACACAGCGCGATTTGACCTGTCCGAGATGGAAGAATGGCCGATCAGGCACGAAACGCTCAGTGCCTATGACGCCCATGGGATCGGTCTCGTCGACGAGATCGTGCCGCCGATGGAATTGCTCGAACACGCCGGAGCAATCGCCCGCGAGATCGCCGCTAGCCCGGCGACCGCGGCACATTACGCGAACGAAACCGCACGTAGATGTCTTGGACTGAGGCTCGCGATGACAGGGCCCGTACGTTTGTCTGCCGAACGGCGCGCGCCGCATCTCGCCAACCGCTGATCTAGACCGGCCGCGAACGGTAGCCACCGGCGTCCTTCAGCCTGGCAGGCAGCGCTCTGAGTGCGCCATGGCAGCGGGAATCGAGCAGCTGCTGGCGAAAATGGCCGCCTGATCAGCGTTGTGAATCAGCGCTTAGCGATCCGGCGACGAACCACTGGGACCAGCCTTTGGCGGACACGAGCAGACCGGCTTGGTAGGTGAATTCGACGGCTGCGAGTTCACCGGCGCCGGTCTTTATGAACTCGACCCGCACTTTCTGTTCGCCGCAGGGCTCTACGTTCATCGGAATACCGCTCCAGCTGAGATAGCGGAACGAGTCCGCTTTCATATCAGCGGCAAGCGCATGCGCTCCGGCGGCCCCGGTGCCCATGGGTCGGCCCACGTCGCCCGAGCCCAGGTCGAATTCAGCCCCCGGCACGAGCAGCGCGCGTAGGTGCGCATCGCTCTTCCAGCCGGAAGCGCTTGCCCGCTCGATAATCTCGACGGCGCGGCGGCTAAGTAAAGCCTGCAATTCGCCGATATTCTTTGTCGCGGCGATCGGGCATTCGCCCGTGGCTGACGCACTGGTTTGAGCGGTGGCAGGCAGCGTCGCGCAACAGGCCATCGCAGCGCACGCGATCACACGAAAATCTCTTTGCATGTCTTTCCCCCGCTCGATCTGGGCCGTCCTAGCGTAGAATGGTCGCGCTTCCATCACCGGGTGACGCAGGCGCAAGAGACGGCTAAGTCGCGCCTCCATGTCGATCCATATCCTCCATCTCCATTCGACCTTCGGGCTGGGCGGCAAGGAAGCGCGCGCGGTTCAGCTGATGAACGCGTTCGGCGACAAGGCGCGGCACACGATCGTGTCGGCGATGCCCGACCAGCTTGGCGCGCGCGATTCGATCGCCAAGGGGATCAAGTACGAGATCGCGCTCGATCCGCCGCCGCTCTCCGGCAAGCCTTCGGTCAAGCGCTACGAGGCGATCGCGCGGTTCATGCGTCGGTTCGACCTGGTGCTGACCTATAATTGGGGCGCGATCGACGGGGTGATGGCGGCGCGGGTGTTCGGCAAGGGGCTGCCGCCGGTCGTGCATCATGAGGACGGGTTCAATGCTGACGAGTCCGAGCGGCTGAGCCCGGTGCGCAACATGTATCGCCGGATCGCCTTGCCCGCCGCTAATGCGCTCGTGGTGCCGTCGACGGCGCTCGAGCGGGTGGCGCTCAAATATTGGAAACAGCCGCCCGAACGGCTGCGGCGGATCGCCAATGGCGTGCCGACCGCGCTCTATGCGCAGAAGCCCGATGCATCGCTGATTCCCGAGCTGCAGAACCGGCGGCCCGGCGAGGCATTCATCTGCGCGCTGGCGGGCCTCAGGCCGGTCAAGGATCTGCCGATGCTGGTACGCGCAGCGGCGGGAATGAGCGCGCGGTTCAAGCTGGTGATCATCGGCGAAGGGCCCGAGCGCCAGGCGATCCTCGACGCGGCCGAGGCGATGGCGATCGAGGACCAGGTGATCCTGCCCGGATTCCTGCCCGAGCCGCACCGCTATCTGGGCCTGTTCGATATTTTCGCGCTCTCGTCCAAGAGCGAGCAGGCGCCGATCTCGGTGATCGAGGCGATGGCGGCGGGGCTGCCGATCGTCACGCCGCGGGTGGGGGATATCCCGGCGATGGTGTCGGAACTTAATCTGGATTATCTTGCGCCGGAGCGGACCGAAGTGGCGATCCGCGACCGGCTCGACACGCTTGCCAAGCACCCGGACGGGGCGCGGCATATCGGGCAGGCGAACCGGGAGCGCGCTCGCGCGTTGTTTGACGAGGCCGAAATGGTCGGGGCCTATGCACGGCTCTACAGCGAGGCGATGGGCCGGCCGGGCGCGCTCGGCTGACAAATGTTACTCGCTTGTGGCGACGCTTCCCGCTAGCGTCGCTCGGAATTTTTCTGGAGGTAATGTGTTCAAGGGTCTTTCTCCCATCAACTATAACGGCCGCGAGGTCTGGCCGCTGGTCGAGGGTGGGAAGGGCGTTGCCGCCACCAATCATGCCAGCGCCGGCGCCTGGGCCGCGGCTGGCGGGATCGGCACCGTTTCGGCAGTGAATGCCGACAGCTACGACGCCGAAGGCAAGATCATCCCCCAGATCTATCGCGCGCTCACCCGCCGCGAGCGCCATGAGGAACTGATTCAGTACGCGATCGAAGGCGCCGTGACCCAGGTCAAGAAGGCGTTCGAGATCGCCAACGGCAAGGGCGCGATCAACATCAACGTGCTCTGGGAAATGGGCGGCGCGCAGCGTGTGCTGCACGGCGTGCTCGAGCGCACCCGCGGCATGGTGGCGGGTGTCACCTGCGGCGCGGGCATGCCCTACAAGCTCAGCGAGATCGCGGCGTCGTACAACGTCAATTATCTGCCGATCGTGAGTTCGGGCCGTGCGTTCCGCGCACTGTGGAAGCGCGCTTACTCCAAGGCTTCGGAATGGCTGGCGGCGGTGGTCTATGAGGATCCGTGGCTGGCGGGCGGCCATAACGGCCTGTCGAACGCCGAGGATCCGCTGAAGCCGCAGGATCCCTATCCGCGCGTCAAGGAATTGCGCGAGGTCATGCGCGAGGGCGGCATTTCGGACGATGTGCCGATCGTGATGGCCGGCGGCGTCTGGTTCCTGCGCGACTGGAGCGACTGGATCGACAATCCCGAGCTCGGCAAGATCGCGTTCCAATTCGGGACACGCCCGCTGCTCACCAAGGAAAGCCCGATCCCGGAGGAGTGGAAGGCGCGGCTGACCACGATCGAGGAAGGCGAAGTGCTGCTGCACCGCTTCTCGCCGACCGGCTTCTATTCTTCGGCGGTGCGCAATCCGTTCCTGCGCAACCTCGAGGCGCGCTCGGAGCGGCAGATCGCCTATTCGACCGAGCATGCCGGCGACCATATCTTCCAGCTCGACGTGGGCGTGAAGGGCAAGAATTTCTGGGTGACGCGCAACGACCTGTTGCGCGCGCGCGAATGGCATGGCCGGGGCTTCACCGCCGCGCTCAAGACGCCCGACAACACGCTCGTCTTCGTGACACCCGAGGAACAGGGCATCATCCGCAAGGACCAGGCCGATTGCATGGGCTGCCTCAGCCAGTGCCAGTTCTCGAGCTGGGCGGACAGCGAGACCAATTCGACCGGCCGGCTGGCCGATCCGCGCAGCTTCTGCATCCAGAAGACGCTGCAGGACATCGCCCATGGCGGTCCGGTGGAGCAGAACCTGATGTTCGCCGGGCATGGCGCCTACAACTTCAAGCGCGATCCCTTCTATTCGAACGGGTTCGTGCCGACGGTGAAGCAGCTGGTCGACCGGATCCTGACGGGGGATTGAGACTAGCATCGATCCCATTTGTGCTTCGCTGATCTCGGCTCTTCTCTTCACCGTCACCCCGGCCGAAGTGCCGGGGTCCACTTGTCGGCGAGCGAGCGGTTAGAGGCTCCAGCGCCTCTCCCAGCCGCGCGGTGGACCCCGGCACTTCGGCCGGGGTGACGAAAAGAGCCAGGCACACCGCCTGGTCTCGACCAAGCCTCTAGTTGTCGATCCTTCCGGCGTTGACGGTTCGGACGGCTGGTTTATGCCCGGCGGCATGAGGTTCCACGAAATCTGGACGGCAGCGTTCGGCGTGAGCGGCGGGACGGCGCAGATCGACCCGTGGCAGGCCGCGGCGCGGGCGGCGCTCCTCTATGTCGCGACGCTCACGCTGATCCGGCTGGGCAAGAAGCGCTTCCTGGGGCGCGGCACGCCGTTCGACGTAGTGATCGCGATTGTGATCGGTTCGATCGCGGCACGGGCGATCCTCGGCGGATCGCCGATCCTGCCGTCGCTCGCCGCGATCGCGACGCTGATCGCGCTGCACTGGCTGTTCTCGCTTGGCGCGATGCGTTCGCGCGGGATCGGCCTGCTCGTGAAGGGACGCAACCGCGTGCTGGTGTGCGACGGGGTGGTCGACGAGGCGGCCATGCGCGACGAGCATTTGACGATGCACGACCTGGAAGAGGATCTGCGCGAGCGCGGCTATGAGTCGCTCGACCCGATTGCGATGGTGCGCATCGAACGCAACGGCAAGCTGAGCTTCGTCGAGAAACGGAAGCTTTGAGACTGCACCGAAACGGGACTCGTTTAACCATCAGTTTCGTTTGTGACCGGCACGTTTCCCCTCTAGCGCATTGGCGTACAGAAGATTTTCCTTGGGGAGTAAGTGGCGTGGCGTTAACCAAATTCATTGCGGCCGGTGTCCTGGCCTTCGCGCCGCTGGCAGCGCATGCGCAGATCGTCGATGGCGGCTTCGAGGCCAAGGGCCAGGCCGGCACGATCCAGAATGGCGGCTCGCCCGTCACCGGCTATTGCTATGACAGCGGCAACTATGGCGACGGCGTCTGCACTCCCGGCAGCGCATGGAACGGTTCGGGCGGTATCGCTTCGGGCAACGGCCCGTGGGGTGGCACGGCTTCGCAGAGCGGCGACTATTTCGCGTTCGTGCAGGGCACCCAGGCCATGTCGCAGATCTTCTCGCTCGCGACGGGCGGCAGCTTCGAGCTGAGCTGGTTCGATGCCGGCCGCACCAACAATGGCGGCCCGCAGTCCTACACCGTGTCGATCACGGGTGGCGCTTCGCCGATCACGCTCGGCACCTTCACCACCGATCATGCCGACTGGCAGGCGAAGTCGGGCATTTTCACGCTCGACGCCGGCACCTACACGCTGACCTTCGCGGGCCTGTCCAACGAGGACCGCACGTCGTTCATCGACAATGTGTCGGTCGCGGGCGTTCCCGAGCCGGCAGCCTGGGGCATGCTGATCGGCGGTTTCGGCTTGGCCGGTGGCGCGATGCGCCGCCGTCGCGGTCAAAGCGCGCTCAGCGTCGCCTGATCCTATCCGGGGGGAAAGCGCCGTCGGTCCTCGGATCGGCGGCGTTTTCGTGTCTGGCTTCCTAGAGCCAGCCCTCGAGCACCTGATCGGGCGGGCGGTGGCCGTCGGACCAGGAGCGGATATTGGCGATGACCTTCAGCCCCATCGCCTCGCGGCCCTCGAAGGTGGCCGAGCCAAGATGGGGGAGGAGGACGACATTCTCCAGCGCGATCAGCCGGGGATCGACCAGCGGCTCGCCGACATAGACGTCGAGCGCCGCGCCGGCGATGCGGCCGGTGGTGAGCGCGGTCACCAAAGCCTCGGGATCGACGATCTCGCCGCGCGCGGTGTTGATCAGCCAGCCGCCTTTGCCGAGCAGATCGAGCCGGCGGGCGTCGATCAGGCCGGCGGTGCTCGCGGTGTGCGGGGTGTGGATCGTCAAGATGTCGATCGCCGACAGCATCGAATCGAGATCGGCGTGGAAGGTCGCGCCCAATTGGGCCTCGAGCACCTCGGGAACGCGGTGGCGACCGTGATAATGGATCTGGAGCCCGAAGGCGCGGGCGCGCATCGCCACCGCCTGGCCGATGCGGCCCAATCCGAGGATGCCGAGCTTCTTGCCGCCGATGCGGTGGCCGCGCATGCCGGTGGGCGACCAGCCGGTCCAGGCGCCTGAGCGGAGGAGTTTGTCGCCCTCGACCAGCCGGCGCGGCGCGGCGAGGATCAGCGCCATCGCCATGTCGGCGGTGTCTTCGGTGAGCACGCCCGGCGTGTTGGTGACGACGATGCCGCGCTCGCGGGCAGCCTTGAGATCGATATGGCCGACGCCATTGCCGTAATTGGCGATCAGGCGGAGCCGCTCGGGCGCGGCATGGATCAGATCGCCGTCGATCCGGTCGGTGACGGTGGGGACGAAAACGTCGGTATCCGCCATCGCCGCGGCCAGCGCGCGCCTATCCATCGGGCGGTCATCGGAATTGGTGACGGCGTCGAACAATTCGGCCATGCGCGTCTCGACCGCCTGCGGGAGCGCGCGGGTGATGGTCACCCGAGGGCGTGAGGGACGAAGCGCCTGTGCCATAACGACCGGCTTGGCGGGAGCCGCCGCGCCAGTCAACGGGTTGAAGCGAACAGGGCGCTCGGGATACATGTCGGAAATGATTGGGGGGCGCATGCGGACTTGGGTGTGGCTGCTGGCGGGCGCGACGGTGCTCGCCGCGACGGAGCCTGCCTGGGCGCAGCGCAAGCCGCCCTATTTCCTGTCGATCAAGGCCAGCGAGGCCAAGATGCGCGCCGGGCCGGGCCGCAACTATCCGGCGAGCTGGCTCTACAAGCGCAAGGGACTGCCGGTGAAGGTGGTCGACATCTATGGCGAGTGGCGCAAGGTCGAGGATCCCGACGGCACCCAGGGCTGGATGCAGGCGAACCTGCTCGACGATGTCCGCACCGCGATGGTGATGGGCACGATCATCGAGATGCGTGCGGCGCCGAACCTGAGCGCGCGGGTGGCGTGGCGTGCCGAGCCGGGCGTGGTCGGCACGATCAACCGCTGCGCGAGCGGCTGGTGCTGGTTCGACGTCCATGGCCGCGGCGGCTATGTCGAGCAGTCGCACATCTGGGGAACGGACCCGGGCGAGACTGTTCCCTGACACGCGCGATTGACACGCCGAGCGTGGTTTGCGCATTCTGCAGCAGCTCACCCGGGGTGCATCGGCATGGCGCCGAAAGGGCTAGGCCCGCCCGCTGAAATTCTCAGCAGGAGCGTGTGCATGCCGATGATCGAGACCTATCGCAAACAGGCCAAATTGCTGGTGCGCTGGCACCGCGAGGGCAATTATTCGGTCGGCGGCAAGCTGCGGATGCTCGACCGCTTCCAGGACGTGACCGACCGCGAGGCGCTCGACATGGCACTGCCGTTGACGCTCGCACAGGAGATCGTGGCGGTCGAGGCCGGGTTCGCGGATTGGGCCGCGCTGAAGGCTGGTGCGGGCAATGCGGCGGGGCCTTCGCCCGAAAAGGCTCCGGTGTTGGCGGCAGCGGTGCCGATCCTGTTCGTGCGCGACGTGACCGCTGCGGCCGCCTTCTATTCGGAGAAGCTCGGCTTCGCGATCGACTTCCTGCACGGCAAGCCGGCCTTTTACGGTTCGGTCTCGCGCGATGCGGCCTGCCTGCACCTGCGCTTCGTGGGGCAGCCCAATTTCACCGAGCTGGCGGCACGCGAGGGATCGCTGATCCTCGCGACGATCGAGACGGGCAACGTCAAGGCGCTGTTCGAAGAGTACAAGGCCGCGGGCGTCGAGTTCGCGCAAGGCCTGGTCAAGCAGGCCTGGGGTGGCACCGACTTCCATGTCCGCGATCCCGACGGGAACGTGATTGCGTTCGTCCAGTATCGGCGGGTTTAGAACGCCCGTGATCCTGCGGAAGCAGGAGCACATAGCTTTCCGATGTTAGTTCAGCAGTTCCACCGCCATCGCGGTCGCTTCGCCGCCGCCGATGCAGAGCGAGGCGAGGCCGCGCTTCTGGCCGTTGGTCTCGAGCGCTGAGAGCAAGGTGGCGAGGATGCGCGCGCCGCTGGCGCCGATCGGGTGACCGAGCGCGCAGGCGCCGCCGTTCACATTGATGACGTCGCGGGCGATGCCGAGCTCCTTCATCGCGATCATCGCGACGCAGGCGAACGCCTCGTTGACCTCGAACAGGTCGACATCGGCGGTGCTCCAGCCGGCCTTTTCCAGCGCCTTCTTCATCGCGAAGACCGGGGCGGTGGTGAAGCGCGCCGGGGCATGCGCATGGCCGGCATGCGCGACGATGCGGGCGACGGGGGTGAGGCCGAGTTTCTCGGCGACGCTCATCCGGGTCATCACCAGCGCGGCAGCACCGTCCGAGATCGACGAGGCGTTGGCGGCGGTGATCGTGCCATCCTTCGAGAAAGCGGGCTTGAGCGTCGGGATCTTGGCGGGATCGGCCTTGGCGGGCTGCTCGTCGGCGCTGATCACGGTCACGCCCTTGCGGCCCTTGACCTCGACAGGGACGATCTCGCGATCGAACGCGCCCGACTGCTGTGCCTTTTGCGCGCGCTCGAGCGATTCGATGGCGAATGCGTCCTGTGCGGCACGGGTGAACTGATATTCCTGCGCCACCTCCTCGGCGAAATTGCCCATCAGCTTGCCGGGCTCGTATGCATCCTCGAGCCCGTCGAGATACATATGATCCATCAGCCGATCATGGCCGATCCGGGCGCCGCCGCGGTGCCGGAGCGACAGATAGGGCGAGTTGGTCATGCTCTCCATGCCGCCGGCGATGAGCAGGTCGACCGAGCCGGCGGCGAGCGCATCGGCGGCCATGATCGCGGCCTGCATGCCCGATCCGCACATCTTGTTCACCGTGGTGGCCTCGATATGGTTGGGCAGGCCCGCCTTGAGCGCCGCCTGGCGCGCAGGCGCTTGGCCGAGGCCCGCGGGGAGGACGCAGCCCATATAGATGCGCTCGATCGCATCGCCGTGGAGCCCGGCGCGCTGGACCGCGGCGCCGACGGCGGCTGCGCCCAGTTCGGTGGCGGGCGCGTCGGTCAGGACACCCTGGAAGCTGCCCATCGGCGTGCGGGCATAGGAGGCGATGACGACATCGTCGGCGGACATAAGCGATCCTCTCGATTGTTGTGCGCGATCTAGTGCGCCGGGGCTCTGTTTGCAAAAGCCGCGTCGCCCCTCCAAGGAAAGTGCGAAATGATCCTGATCGACATCCTCAAATGGTCCGCGTCGATCAGCGGGATCATCGCGTGCCTGATGGTCTCGCTCGATCTGGGACGGCGGATCATTGGATGGGGATTCGTGCTGTTCGTCGGGTCGAGCATCTGCTGGATCACTGGCGCGCTGATGACCAAGGACGAGCCGCTCTGGACGCAGAACATGGTGCTGTTCGGGATCAACTGCTTTGGCGTCTATCGCTACCTGATCCGCAAGCGAAAGCCGCGCGATGACGATTGAGGTCTGGGGCTGGCCGCTATTGCTGGGGGTGTTGGGGCTGGTCTTCGGCAGCTTCATCGCGACGCTGGCGATCCGCTGGCCGCAGGAACGATCCGTCTCGCAGGGCCGATCGGAATGCGATTCGTGTGGGAAGGCGTTGACGGCGCGCGAGCTGGTGCCGGTGCTGAGCTATGTGCTTCAGCGCGGAAGGTGCCGGGGATGCGGGGCGGTGATCCGGCCGAGCCATCTCGTTACCGAATTGCTCGGCATGGTGATCGGCGTGGGTGCGGGGCTGGTGGCGCCGGGGCTCGAGGGGGCCGCCGGCGCAGTGTTCGGTTGGTTGCTGCTCGCATTGGCAGCTCTCGACCTGGCGGCGTTCTGGCTGCCGAACCTGCTGACGGGCACATTGGCGCTCGCGGGGTTCGCAGTCGGCCTGCTCACCGATTTCCCGCCCGGGTTGAACGACCGGCTGCTGGGCTGGGCGCTGGGCTTTGGCGGGCTGTGGCTGGTCGCGACGCTCTATCGCGCGGTGCGGAAGAGGCATGGCCTCGGCGGCGGCGATCCCAAGATGCTGGGCGCGATCGGGCTATGGCTGGGCTGGAACATGCTGCCGATCGTGTTGCTGGTGGCGTGCCTGACAGGGCTGGCCGTGGTGGCGGCGCTGCTGTTGGCCGGGCGCCGCGTGGATGCAGCGACGCGCCTACCGTTCGGCGTGTTGCTGGCGATAGGCGGATTCGCGGTCTGGCTGGTGATTGCGACTACCCCCTCCTATCCGGCGGGAACCGTGATAACATTGGTGTCAGTATCGCAATAAAATGAGAGGAACCGGGGTGCGCGACATTCTCGAACGCCAGCGTGCCGCCTTCATGGCCGAGCTTCCGGTATCGATCGATGTGCGCAAGGACCGCCTCAAGCGCGCGATCGCGATGATCGCCGAGAATGCGGACCGCTTCTGCGACGCGCTGAGCGAGGATTTCGGGCATCGCAGCCGCGAGCAATCGATGATCACCGACATCGCCGCCTCGGTGGGGCCGCTTCGCCATGCGCTCAAGCATGTCGAACGCTGGTCGCGGGCGGAACGCAAGCCGACGATGTTCCCGCTCGGGCTGCTGGGGGCCAGGGCCTGGATCGAATATCAGCCCAAGGGCGTGGTGGGCGTGATCGCGCCGTGGAATTTCCCGGTGAACCTGGTGATGGGGCCGCTTGCCGGCGTGCTCGCGGCGGGCAACCGGGCGATGGTAAAGACCAGCGAATATACGCCGGTGGTGGCGGCTTTGTTCGAGGAACTGAGCGCGAAGTATTTCGCGCCCGAGGAGCTGGCGTTCGTCAGCGGCGGGCCGGAGGTGGGCAAGGCATTCTCCGAACTGCCGTTCGACCATCTGCTCTTCACCGGCGCGACGGGGATCGGGCGGCACATCCTCCACGCGGCGGCGGACAATCTGGTGCCGGTGACGCTCGAGCTGGGCGGCAAGTCGCCGGTGCTGGTCGGGCGATCGGCGGACATCGCGCGGACCACCGAGCGGGTGGTGATGGGCAAGATGATGAACGCCGGACAGATCTGCCTCGCGCCCGATTACATGCTGGTGCCCGAGGAAAGGGAGGAGGACGTGGTTGCCGGGCTGACCGCTGCGGCGACGCGCATGTATCCCACCCTGCTCGACAATCCCGACTACACCGCGATCATCAACGACCGGCACCATGCCCGGCTGACCGAATGGATCGACGACGCCCGCGCCAAAGGGGGTGACGTGATCGCGGTCAATCCGGCGAACGAGGATTTCGGCGCGTCCAATTCCCGGAAAATGCCGCTCCACATCGTCCGCAACCCGACCGACGACATGAAGGTGATGCAGGAGGAGATCTTCGGCCCGATCCTGCCGGTGCGCAGCTATCGTGACGTGGACGCGGCGATCGGCGAGGTCAATCGGCGCGACCGGCCGCTGGCGCTCTATCATTTCGGCAGCGATGCCGGCGAGCGGCGGCGGGTGATGGACCGGACGATATCGGGCGGGGTGACGCTGAACGATGTGATCTTCCATGTCAGCCAGGAAGAATTGCCGTTCGGCGGGGTCGGGCCGTCGGGGATGGGCGCCTATCACGGCGAAATCGGCTTCAAGACGTTCAGCCATGCGCGCGCGGTCTTCAAGCAATCGCGAATCGACGTGGCGAAGCTGGCGGGTATGAAACCGCCTTATGGCAAGGCGACCTGGGCGACGATTCGGCGCAGATGAAGGGTTGACGCTCGGCTTCGGGCAAAAAAAGAGGCCGCCCCGAAGGACGGCCTTTGGAAAGTTTTAGGAGAGGATGCCTGAAAGGCACGCTCTTTGTGCATCGCGGCGGCATTTGCTGCAAGTGCGAAATGTTACCGGTAGCATTGCAAAAAATGCAATCGTACAACGTTGTCACTTGCAGATCTGGTAGTTGGAGAGAGACTTGACCCCATGACTGCGCTGAAGCTCGACCAGTTTCTGCCCTATCGCCTGTCGATCGCGTCCAACGCGGTGTCGGACGCGGTGGCGACGGCCTATCGCACTTTGTTCGGGCTGCGCATTCCCGAATGGCGGCTGGTGGCGGTGCTGGCCGAGGGCGGGGCGATGAGCCAGCAGGCGCTGTGCGGGCGGACGCGGATGGACAAGGTGACCGTGAGCCGCGCGGCGATTGCGCTGGTCGATCGCGGGCTGGTGGAGCGAGCGAGCAATCCCGAGGACCAGCGCTCGCACCTGTTGACGCTGAGCAAGCAGGGCTGGGCGCTCTACGAGCAGATCGCGCCCCAGGCGATCGAGCTGGAGCGGTGCATCTTCGCCGGCTTCTCGCAGGAAGAGCGCGATCAGCTTGGTGCGATGCTCGAGCGGCTCGAAGCCGCGGCGGGTGCGCTCGACAGGGCTTGATCCCAGTCGTCCGGCTGCTCTAATCGCCCTGACGCCCTCCCCAGGCGATCGATCATCAGCCCAGGAGGAATCATGACCGCTTATACCGACCGCGCCGGGCTGAAGGTCGCCGAGTCGCTTGCACGCTTCGTCGAGGAGCGGGTGCTGCCCGGGCTGGGTATCGCGGCGGACGGATTCTGGACGGGGGCGGCGGACATCTTCGCCCGGTTCGCTCCGGAGAACCGCGCGCTGCTGGCGCGGCGCGACGAGTTCCAGGCCCTGATCGATGCGCGACTGGCGAGCGGCGAGGCGGCGGACGAGGCCTGGCTGCGCGGGATCGGTTACCTGGTGGACGAACCGGCGCCGTTCGCGATCGGCACGGCGAATGTCGATGACGAGATCGCGCGGATGGCTGGCCCGCAGCTGGTGGTGCCGGTGCTCAATGCGCGGTTCGTGCTCAACGCCGCCAATGCGCGCTGGGGGAGCCTGTACGACGCGCTGTACGGGACCGATGCGCTGCCCGGCAGCGCGAAGCCGGGCGGCTATGATGCCGAGCGCGGTGCGGCGGTGATCGCGCGGGCCAAGGCGTTCCTCGATTCGGCGGTGCCGCTGGAGGGCATGTTCTGGGCGGACTTCACCTCCGGAGACCTGCCGCTTTCCGATCCCGGCCAGTTCGTCGGCCATCGCGGCGAATCCATGCTGTTCCGCCATCATGGGCTGCACATCGAAGTGGTGATCGACCGTGCGCATCAGATCGGCCGGAACGATCCGGCGGGGATCGCCGATGTGGTGTTGGAATCGGCGCTGAGCACGATTGTCGACCTCGAGGATTCGATTGCCGCGGTCGATGCCGAGGACAAGGTCGCCGCCTATGCCAATTGGCTGGGGCTGATGCAGGGCGACCTGGAGGAGAGCTTCGACAAGGGCGGCAAGCGGTTGACGCGGCGGCTGGAGGGGGACCGGAGCTTCGCGGTACCACTCGGTTCCGACCTGATTTTGCACGGCCGCGCGCTGCTATTGATTCGCAATGTCGGGCATTTGATGACCAATCCGGCGGTGCTGCTGGCGGACGGGCAGAAGGCGCCCGAGGGCGTGCTCGACGCGATCGTGACCAGCCTGATCGCGCTCTACGACCTGCGCGGGCTGGGCAAGTATCGCAACAGCCGGGCTGGGTCGGTCTATATCGTCAAGCCCAAGATGCACGGGCCCGACGAGGCCGCATTTGCCAATCGGCTGTTCGACGCGGTCGAGGACCTGCTGGGCGTCGAGCGCAACACGATCAAGATCGGCATGATGGACGAGGAGCGGCGGACCTCGGCCAATCTCGCGGCGTGCATCTACCAGGTGAAGGACCGTATCTTCTTCATCAACACCGGCTTCCTCGATCGCACCGGTGACGAGATCCACACCAGCATGCGCGCCGGGCCGATGGTGCCCAAGGGCGAGATGAAATCGTCGCGCTGGCTCTCGGCCTATGAGGCGCGCAACGTCCGTATCGGGCTCGATTGCGGTTTCTCGGGCAAGGCGCAGATCGGCAAGGGCATGTGGGCGGCGCCTGACCGCATGGCGGACATGATCGAGCAGAAGGTCAACCATCCGCTGAGCGGGGCGAACACCGCCTGGGTGCCGAGCCCGACCGCGGCGACCTTGCATGCGCTGCACTATCACCAGGTCGACGTGTTCAAGCGCCAAGGCGATATCGCGCCCGGCACGCCGGTGGTCGCCGACCTGCTGACGGTGCCGGTCTCCAAGGGACGCAATTGGAGCGCGGAGGAGATCGCGCGCGAACTCGACAATAATGCCCAGGGCATATTGGGTTATGTCGTGCGCTGGATCGACCAGGGCGTGGGCTGCTCGAAGGTGCCCGACATCCATGACGTCGGTCTGATGGAGGACCGCGCGACCTTGCGGATCTCGTCGCAGCATTTGGCCAACTGGCTGCTCCACGGCGTGGCGAGCGCCGAGGAGATCGATGCGGCGCTCAAGCGGATGGCGGCGAAGGTGGACGCGCAGAATGCGGGCGATCCGCTCTATCGGCCGATGGCGGGCAACGAGGCGAGCAGCCTGGCCTTCCAGGCGGCACGGGCGCTGGTGTTCGAGGGGCTGACCCAGCCCAATGGTTATACCGAACCCCTGCTGCATCGCTTCAGGGCCCGGGCCAAGGCGCTTAGTCGCTGATTTCGCTGGAAGATCATCGACAGGGGGAGCCAAAGCCGATTTTGGTTGTTACGCATGCGTGAGGGCCGGATGTATCGCGGCTCCCGGAGGAGTAGCGTGCGGATAGGGGTAAGGGGGGTCTGGATTGTCGCAATGGCGGGCGCTGCTGCCCTGCCGGGGCTGGCGCATGCCCAGATTTCCGACCCCAAGACCGGCCAGGGTGCCCCGGTGCCCGCGCTTCCCGATCCCGTGCCCCGGGTTTCCACGCAGGAAGAGCCGATCGTTCCAGATGCCGAATTCGAGGCGGCGCTGCCCAAGCTGAGCGACGATATCAACGCGCCGCTGGAGCCGATAAAGGATTTCCAGGCGCAGGAGCCTGCGAAGGCGGCACCCACGCCTGCGCCTGGCCCGTCGACGCCGCCGACCGTGCCGACCGTCACGCAGGAGATCGAGAGCTTCGCGCCGGCCGCAGCCGAGTCCCCCGAATTCGCGGAGCCGCTCCAGCCGCTGTCGGCATTCAAGGTCGAGCCCGCCAGTGCCGACGACACCAGCAACGAGAAGACGCCGACGATCCGCTATACCACCGTGATCGAGGGGCTGGACAAGGTGCGGCTCGACGATCGCTTCCGCGCGCTCTCGGCACTGGAGAATGGCGACGGCAAGGCGGTGAACGCAGCGATGGTGTCGGCGCGCGCGCGCGAGGACGAGAAGCTGGCGGTGCGGCTGATGCAGTCGCTCGGCTATTATGACGGTACCGCTGTTTCGACGATCGAGCAGAACCCGAAGAATTCGGGCAATCTCCGCGCGACGGTCGCCGCCTCGCCTGGGTCGATCTACCGGCTCGGGACGATCACGATCGTCAGCGGCCCGACCGTGCCGCCCGGGCTGCTCGACCGCGAGCTGAACCTCAACCCGGGCGACCCCATCCAGGCCGACCGCGTGCAGGGCGCCGAGGCCAATGTGAGCCTCAGGCTGCCGCAGCAAGGTTACCCCTTCACCGAGCTCGGCGAGCGCGACATATTGCTCGATGAGGAAACCCATATCGGCGATTATACGCTGCCGGTGACGCTGGGTCCGCGCGCGAGCTTCGGCAAGATCGTCACCGAGGGGCGGCGCAAGGCATTCGGCGCCGACCATATCGAGCTGCTCAAGCGCTATAAGCCCGGGCAAATCTACGACAGTCGCGCAGTGGACGATCTGCGCGAGGCGCTGATCGCAACCAGCCTGTTCTCGACCATCTCGGTGGAGCCGCAAAAGACCGGGCAGCCGGGCCCGGACGGGACCGAGGTCGTCGACCTGCTCGTCAAGCAGGCTGCCGGGCGGCCGCGGACGATCGCCGCCGAGCTTGGCTACAGCACCGGCCAAGGGATAAGGCTGGAGGGCAGCTGGACGCACCGCAACCTGTTCCCACCCGAAGGCGCGCTGATCGCCAGCGGCGTTCTGGGCACGCAGGAACAGGGCGTGACGGGGACGTTCCGCCGATCCAATGCCGGGCTGCGCGATCGCACCTTCCAGCTCCAGGCGGGGGTCAACCACAAGACCTACAACGCGTTCAAATCCTATACCGGATCGATCTCCGCGCGCATGTCGCGCGATTCGACGCCGATCTGGCAGAAGCGCTGGACCTATTATTACGGGCTGGAGCTGCTCGGCACGAACGAGGACCGCTACAACTTCAATCTCGGCCAGCGCGACCGCGGCACCTGGCTGATCGCGGCGTTGCCGATGTATGGCGGCTATGACAGCACCGACAATCTGCTGAACCCGACCAAGGGTTTCCGGATAAAGGCCAATATCAGCCCGGAGACGTCGGTGCGCGTCTCGGCGCGGCCCTATGAGCGGTTCATGCTGGAGGGCACCGCTTACTATCCGGTGTCGGGCAATATCGTGATTGCCGGCCGCGCGCGGGCGGGATCGATCGCGGGGATCGCGCGCAATGACCTGCCGCCGTCGCGGCGTTATTATGCCGGCGGCGGCGGCTCGGTGCGCGGTTTCGGCTATCAGGAGCTCGGGCCCCGCTCGCCCGACGGCAGGCCGGTGGGCGGGCGCGCGTTCAACGAATTCGCGATCGAGGCGCGCTATCGTTTCGGCAATTTCGGGATCGTGCCGTTCGTCGATGCGGGGCAGGTCTATGAGGGCATCTATCCTACCGCGCAGGATCTCCGCTTCGGCGCGGGCATCGGCGGACGGCTCTACACCAATTTCGGGCCGATCCGCGTCGACGTGGCGACGCCGATCGCGCGCAAGCCCGGCGAATCCAAGATCGCGCTCTACATCTCGATCGGGCAGGCCTTCTGATGGCCGGCCAGCCCCCCGAGATCGAGACGCCGCCCGAGCCGGTGGAGCGGGTGATCGTACGGCCGCCGCTCTGGCAACGGCTGATCAAATGGGTGGTCATCGCCATGGTTGCGGTGGCGGCGCTGCTGGGGCTGGCGATCGTCGGGCTCAACACCGATCCCGGGCGCCGCTTCGTGGCGCAGAAGATCAGCAATCTGACGCTCTCCTCCGGGCTCAATATCCGCGTCGGCCGGATCGAGGGATCGATCTACGGCGCGATGGTGCTGCACGACGTGCAGGTGCGCGACATCAAGGGCGTGTTCGCCACCTCGCCCGAGATCGCGCTCGACTGGCGACCGTTCAGCTATCTCCGAAATCGGATCGACATCCGCAACCTGGCGAGCCCCGAGGTTCGGCTGATGCGGCTGCCGGCGCTCAAGCCTTCGGGCGATCCCAATGCGCCGATCCTGCCTAACATCAATCTCGACATCGCCCAGCTGACCGTGACGCGGATCGACATCGATCCGGCGGTCGACGGCCGGCGGCATATCGGGCGACTGAGCGGCAGCGCGCATCTCTCCGACGGGCGGGCGCGGATCATGGCGGATGCCGCCACGATCGTTGCGCCGGGCGTGGCGGGTGGCGACCGGCTGCGACTCAAGCTCGACGCGGTGCCTGACCGCGACAAGCTCGACATCGACATGGTGCTCGACGCTCCGGCCAAGGGGCTGGTGGCGGGGCTCACCGGCGTGGACGCGCCCTTGACGCTGACTGTCGGCGGCCGGGGCAATTGGAAGAACTGGCAGGGCAGGGCGCAGGGGACGCTGGGCGGCAAGGAACTCGCCAATCTGACCATCCTTGCCCAGGACGGGCGCTTCCAGCTGCGCGGGCCGACGCATCCCGGGCTCTACATGAAGGGGCCGGTCGAGCGGCTCGCGGCGCCGCAGCTCGACGTGGCGCTGGACGCGAAATGGACCGACCGCAAGGCGGAAGGGACGCTTAAGCTGCGCTCCAAGGCGCTGTCTGTGGAGAGCACGGGGTCGATCAACCTGGGCAACAACAGTTTCGGCAATCTGCGCGTCGACGCGCTGCTTCTTACGCCGGGCGCGATCGCGCCGAACCTGCGCGGGCGATCGGTCCGCGCGGCGCTGGTGCTCAATGGGCCGTTCAATTCGCCGGTGGTGGACTATAAGCTCCAGGCGGCGGCGCTCGGTTTCGGCGAGACGGTGGCCGAGCAGGTCTATGCCGAGGGCCGGGCACGGGTGGACGCGGACCATATTCTCGTGCCGGTGCGCGCGAAGGCTGCGCGCGTATCGGGGCTGAACGCCGCGGTGGGCGGGCTGGTGAACAACCTGACGCTGAACGGCGACCTCGCCATTTCGGGCAGCCAGATCCTTTCGGACAATCTCAGGATCAAGTCTGATCGCATCGACGCGACGGCGATCATCGCGGCCGACGTTGCCAGGGGGCGGTACACCGGCGCGCTCAAGGGTCGCGTGAACAATTATGTGATCAACGGCGTCGGCGTGGTCGATCTCCGGACCGACGCGCAACTCTATGCTGCCCCGGGTGGCGGCTGGGGGATCAAGGGGACGATTGCGGGCGAGAGCCGCAAGATCTTCAGCGACGGCGCGCGCCAGTTCCTGGGCGGCAACGCGGTGGCATCGGCGCGGCTGGTGCTCGATCCGCGCGGGATCGTGGCGGTAACCGACCTCAGGATGAAGGCGCCGGAATTCCGGATCACCCGCGGCTCGGGGCGCTACGATCCGGCGGGGCCGATCCTGATCGACGCCGAGGGCGTTTCCACCAAGTACGGGCCGCTGACGGCGCACGTGACCGGGACACTCAATGCGCCGCAGGTGCTGCTGCGCGCGCCCAAGCCCGGGCTGGGCGTCGGGCTGGTCGATCTCGAAGCGAAGATACGCGGGCAGGGCAATTCCTACGCCGTGGAGGCGACCGGCGGGACCGATTATGGGCCGTTCAGCGCCAACGTGCTGGTGAAGACCGGCAATGTTCTGGCGCTCGACATCCAGAGCGGTCGGTTCGCGGGCATGGATGTCACCGGACAGCTTCAGCAGACCGCGGCAGGCCCCTTTGCCGGGCGGCTGAGCTTCCAGGGATCGGGCGTGACCGGCAGCGCCGAGCTCGCGGCGCAAGGTGACGTCCAGCGTGCCGATGTGAAGGCGAGCGCGATCAATGCCGTGATCCCGGGCAATGCCGGGCTGACGATCGGACGGGCGCTGGCGACCGCGAGCATCGTCATGACCGATACGCCGCAGATCGTCGCCGACGTCCAGATCGCGAACCTGCGCAGCGGCCGTTTCGTGCTCAAGACCGCGCGGGCGAAGATCGACTATCAAGGCGGCAGCGGCACCGCCCAGGCGGTCGCCACGGGCTCGACCGGCGTGCCGTTCCAGATCGCTGCCAACGCCAAGCTCTCGCCCGAGCAGTGGCTGGTCGCGCTGAAGGGGCAGGGGAGCGGGATCAACTTCCAGACGGTGAACCCGGCGCGGATCGCGATACGGGGCAAGACCTATCAGTTGCTCCCGACCCAGGTCGATTTCGACCAGGGAAGCGCGCGGATCGCCGGCAGCTATGGCGACGGCACGGTGCTGCAGGTGCGGCTCGACAAGCTCGACCTGGCGGTGATCAACGGCTTCGTGCCGGATATCGGCGTGGGCGGAAACGCTTCGGGCAGCTTGGATTTCGCGCAGGCGAGCCCCAGCGCCTTCCCCAGCGCCGATGCGCGGCTGGAGATCACCGATTTCACGCGATCGAGCCTGGCGACCGTCTCGACCCCGGTGAACATCAGTTTCGTCGGCAAGCTGCTGCCCGATGGCGGAGACATGCGCGCGCTGATCAAGCGCGGCGGATCGACGATCGGACGGATGGTGGCGACGCTCCGGCCGCTGGGGCCGGGGGCCGGGAGCTGGACCGAGCGGCTGTCCGCGGCGCCGCTTTCGGGCGGTATCCGCTACAACGGACCCGCCGCTCTGCCCTTCTCGCTGGCCGGCCTCTCGAACCAGCAGCTCGCCGGGCCGATCGGCATCGCCGCCGACTTCGCGGGACAGGTGCGCGCGCCGGTGCTGACCGGAGTCGTGCGCGGCGAGAACCTCACCTATGACAACGAGACCTATGGCACGCGGCTGACCAAGCTCAAGATCGACGGGCACTTCTCGAACGACGAGTTCGTCCTCGACCAGGCGAGCGCGACGGCGGGCGACGGAACGGTGACCGCGACGGGCCGGGTGGGCCTGTCGGCCGAGAACGACTTCCCGATGCTGATCAACGCGACCTTCGCCAATGCCCGGCTGGCGCGCAGCGAGTCGCTGGGGGCGACGGCGACGGGCAAGATCACCATCACCAAGACCCCCGACGTGCAGAAGATCGAGGGCCAGCTGACGATTCCCAAGGCGAACTACGAGATCATTCGTCAGGGCGCCGCCGAGGTGCCCGAATTGACCGGCGTGCGCCGCAAGAGCGAGATGGCGGCGAATGGCGAGCCGCAGGTCAAGCCGCACCGAGCGTTCAGCAATTTCGACCTCGACCTCAGGATCCGCGCCGACAACCAGCTCTTCGTGTCGGGCATGGGGCTCGAATCCGAATGGAGCGCGCGCGTCAATGTCGGCGGCACCACCACGAAGCCGGATATCCGCGGGACCATGGAAATCGTGCGCGGCACTTACAGCTTTGCCAGCCGCCGCTTCGAGATCAGCCGCGGCTTCATCCGCTTCCAGGGATCGACGCTGGCCAATCCCAGCATCGACATCTCGGCCAACACCACCGCCGAGGGCGTCACCGCGATCCTCAACATCGGCGGCACCGCGCTGCTGCCGCAGATCGCCTTCACCTCCTCGCCCAGCCTGCCGCAGGAGGAGGTGTTGTCGCGGCTGTTCTTCGGGACCAACGTGACCAACCTGTCGGCGACCGAGGCGATCCAGCTCGCCGCGGCGCTCAACTCGCTCCGCGCATCGGGCGGCGGGCTCAACCCGCTCGGCCAGCTAAAGTCCGCCACGGGCATCGACCGCCTGCGCATCCTGGGCGCCGACGACACTACCGGGCGCGGCACCTCGCTGGCGGCGGGCAAGTACATCACCAACGACATCTATGTGGAGATCATCACCGATGCGCGCGGCTTCACGGCAACGCAGCTCGAGATATCGCTGGGCCGGGCGCTGAGCCTCCTCTCCCAGACCGGGTCGTTCGGCGGGTCGAGCGTGAGCCTGCGCTATTCGAAGGACTATTAGACGCTGGCCGCGCTATTTACAGTGTTGTAAGCATGGCCGGGGAGAGGCCGATGACAGAACATTTCGACGTAGTGGTGGTGGGTGCCGGCATATCCGGCGTGGGCGCGGGCCATCACCTGCAGGCCAACAGCCCCGAGCGCAGCTATGTGATCCTGGAGGGGCGCGAGCGACTGGGGGGAACCTGGGACCTGTTCCGCTATCCCGGCATCCGATCCGACTCGGACATGTTCACTTTGGGCTTCTCGTTCCGGCCCTGGACCGAGGCCAAGGCGATCGCCGACGGCCCGGCGATCCTCAACTATCTGGACGAGACCGCGCGCGAGTTCAGGATCGACAAGCACATCCGCTACCGCCACCGGGTGAAGAGCGCATCCTGGTCGAGCGCCGACGCGCTGTGGACGGTGACAGCGGAGCAGGACGGCGAGGAGCGTGTCTTCACCTGCGGCTTCCTGTTCATGTGCACCGGCTATTATAATTACACGCGAGGCTATTCGCCCGAATTCGCCGGCGCCGAGGACTTCCAGGGACGGATCGTCCACCCGCAATTCTGGACGCCGGATATCGACTATAAGGGCAAGCGCGTCGTCGTGATCGGCAGCGGGGCGACCGCGGTGACGCTGGTTCCCGAGATCGCCCGCGAAGCGGCCAGCGTGACGATGCTGCAGCGCTCGCCGACCTATATCGTCGCGCGGCCTTCGGAAGACGGGATCGCCAACTGGCTGCGGCGCAAGCTCCCGTCCAAGACCGCCTATGCGATCACACGCTGGAAGAACGTGCTGCTTCAGCAATATTTCTTCCGCGCTGCGCGCAAATATCCGGAAAAAGCCAAGGAAAAGATCATCGAGATGGTCCGTGGCGAGCTGGGCCCGGACTATGACGTCGGCACCCATTTCACGCCGAGCTATAATCCCTGGGACCAGCGCCTATGCCTGGTGCCGGACGCCGATCTGTTCGCGGTGATCCGCGAGGGCAAGGCGGATGTGGTGACCGATACGATCGCCCATTTCACGCCGACCGGGATCAAGCTGAATTCCGGCCGGGAGCTGGAAGCAGATCTGGTGGTGACCGCGACCGGGCTCGAGATCCAACTGGTGAGCGACATTCCGTTCAGCGTGGACGGGCGCCCGGTCGAGTGGAAGCAGCATTTCAGCTACAAGGGCATGATGTTCTCCGACGTGCCGAACATGGCGATGTCGTTCGGCTATACCAACGCGTCCTGGACGCTGAAGGCGGACCTGACCGCCAACTATGTGACGCGGCTCCTGAACGCGATGCGGAAGCGCGGGATGCGCCAGGTGACGCCGCGGGTGGGCGCGCCGATCGAGGAGGCGCCGTTCCTCGACTTCACCTCGGGCTATGTCCAGCGGGCGATGGAGAAATTCCCGCGCCGCGGCACGCGCGCGCCATGGCGGGTCGACCAGAGCTATACGCGCGACCTGATGGCGCTCAAATATGGCGGGCTGGACCAGGAGATGGAGTTCTCCAATCCGGTGCCGGCGGGGCGCAAGGCGGCCTAGGACGATCGGGGAGCGGACCGGATCTCCGCGCTTGCTTCCTGCATCGCCGGGTCCATGATGCCTTTCGGGGGCGTTAGTGGAGTATTGTCATGCTTCGTCTTTCCGTCGCCTTTGCAGCCGCCGCACTTCTCATCAATCCGGCCGCTGCATCACCCTGCAAGGACGCCAAGGGCAAATTCGTGAAGTGCCCGACCGCCGCGCACGCGTCAGGCG
Organism: Sphingomonas sp. JC676; assembly: GCF_014489075.1. Classification (GTDB taxonomy): domain Bacteria; phylum Pseudomonadota; class Alphaproteobacteria; order Sphingomonadales; family Sphingomonadaceae; genus Sphingomonas. The sequence continues at coordinate 567,721 of NZ_JACTGR010000001.1, forward strand.
TTACCAAGCTCGCAAACGGCCGTTGCCAGGTGGCTTCGGGTCCGAAGAAAGGGCAGTTCACCAAATGCCCGTGAGGACCGGCTTTCGATAATCCGTGGCTTGACGCGGCGGGTCTGTGCAGGCCTGTCGCGCCGGGCTAGCTGATCAGCGCCTGGGCGGCCGCGACGCCGGTCTTGTAGGCGCCGTGCGCGGTCGAGAATTCGGCTTCGGACACCGCCTCGCCCGCGAAGCGGATGCGTTCGTCGATCGGCGTGGCGAGCTTCTTGCGCTCCGCCGCGCGGCCGGGAAGGGCGTGGCTGTAGCCGCCGAGGATATAGTCGGTGCGGCCCCAGGCCGATCCGGCGATCAGACGCAACCGCTTGCGCCACTGGCTACCGAGCAGGCCGCAAAGCTCCTCGATCGCGAAATCGGCGGCGCCGTCCAGCCCGCGCGCTTCCATCTCGCGCGCGCCTTCACCGCCGAACAGGCATTCGACGACCGGCCGGCCGAACGGCCGCAGCGTATAGGCGGCAGTGATCGCGTTGCGGGGATCGCCCAACAGATGCGCGTCCGCATCGATGTCCTCCCCGCCGTCGAGGGCGAGGAAGAGCTTGTCGGCGACGCCGAGCGGGAGGCAGACGGCGGCGTGATAGATGTCGTCCATGCCACGCATCGCGATGGCGTCGCTGGCGAGGACATTGGTGGAAACGGTGACGATCGCCTGGCCGGCGGTGATCGTGCCGTGCGGGGTCTCGATGCGGAGGTGCTTGTTCGATCGGTCGATCGCCGTGACCGGCGTGGCAAGCGCGACCGGCAATCCGGCGGCGTGGCGCGAGATCAGCGCGCCATAGCCCTGTTCGCAACGCCAATCGGTCTCGGTGGCGGCATCCTCATAAGCGAGATAATCGGCAACCGAGACTTCGCTGTTGCCGCAGCTGTTGATGAAGCCGCTGAGCGCTTCGAGATAGGCGTTCCATTCGCCATCCGGATCGAGCGCGTGCGACGCGCGGTCGTTGGCGGGCGGGCTCGTGCGCATGCGCTGGTCGAATGCGATATAGGCGTTGCGCGCGGCCTGCTGCTCCGCCTTGGAGAAGCCGAGTTCGTGCCATTGCTCGCGCCAGCGGGGCAGGGTGCGGTCGACCGTGAAGCCGCTCTTCTCGGCGATCTCGACCCAGGGATTGTGCTGGGCGGAATGGAGCCAGCCCGCGCCCATGTCGAGCGGCATGCCCGAGACATGGAGGGTGCAGGCGCGGCCGCCGAGGCGGTCGCTCGCCTCGACCAGCAGTGCCTTCTTGCCGGCATCCGCCAAAGTGCGCATGGCCGCGACGCCTGCCGCGCCGCCGCCGATGACGACGATGTCCCACTCGCTCATGCGGCGCCCAACGCGCGTCAGGCCGAACGGCTCCGTAACAAAGCCGATCTGAGGCATCCGCAGACCAGTTCGCCGCGTTGATTGTGCATCTGGTGGCGCCAGGTGACGATGCCCTGGCCGGGGCGCGACTTGCTCGGGCGCAGCTCGATCACCTCGCTGGAGGCGCGCAGCGTGTCGCCGATAAAGACCGGCTTGGGCATGACGAGCTTGTCATAGCCGAGATTGGCGACAAGCGTGCCGGCGGTGGTGTCGCCCACGGTGATGCCGACCATCAGGCTGAACGTGAAGGTGCCGTTGACGAGGATTTGGCCGAACTCGGACGCGCGGGCGGCCTCCGCGTCGATGTGCAGTGGCTGGGTGTTGTGGGTGAGGGTGGAGAAGAGGAGATTGTCGGTCTCCGTCACGGTGCGGCGCAGATCATGCTCGATCCGGTCGCCTACCTGCCATTCCTCGTAGAATCTGCCCGCCATTCGCTTCGCCTCTCTTCGTCATGCTGAACTTGTTTCAGCATCCACCGCGCCACAAGCGATGCCGCCTGCGGAAGGGTGGACCCTGAAACGAGTTCAGGGTGACGGGTTGGTTTGTTCGTTGCGTTCCACCTTCACCAGCAGCATGCCTTCGCTGACCTGCGCGCCGGCTTCGGCGTTAAGCTCGGCGACGGTGCCGTCGAACGGGGCGGTGAGGCTGTGCTCCATCTTCATCGCCTCCAGCGTGACGAGGCGCTGGCCCTTCGCGACGGTGGCGCCGGGGGTGATATCGACAGCGGTGACGCGGCCGGGCATGGGGGAGAGGATAGCGCCGTCGGCGGCGGTACCTCCCTCAGCGCCAGCAACATCCCGACCACGTGGCACGCCAAGTCGATATGTCTTGCCGGCGTAAGTGAGCCAAACGGCATCTTCGCCATGCCAGCGGACCACATCCTGACGTGTCTCTCGCGAAGTTGATGCGACGCGCGTTTGTCTGCCGTCGCTGAGCCAAACCTTGCTTTGACTTGGCGCGTTGAGACGGAAGCCGGTCAGCGCGTCCTCGCAATCCTCTTGCGATGCCTGGAGCCGCAAATATGCAGCGGCGTCTTCCCACGCAAAATCAGGCGTCGTTTCAGGTAGCTCGAAATCGGGAAGATGTTGCTCAATGAATGAGGTCGTGACGTCACCGGCCAGGAAACCGTCACGGCTGAGGCAAAAGGAGAGGAACGGTGCGTTGATCTTGATGGGCCAAGCTTCGGCAGCATCGAGCGTTCGTTCGAGCGTGCTTATCGCCTCCTCGCGCTCAGGTGCCCACGCTATCAGCTTGGCAATCATCGGATCGTAGAAGGGGGTCACTACGTCGCCTGGTTCGAAGCCGGCATCGATCCGCACTTGACCGTGACCATCAAGGCCAAAAAGCTCAAGCTTGCCCGTGGAAGGCAGAAAATTGGTCGGATCCTCCGCATAGAGCCGGGCCTCCATTGCCCAGCCGTTGATCGCGAGTTCGTCCTGCCGGAGGGGCAACGGCTCCCCGCTCGCCACGCGAAGCTGCCACTCGACCAGGTCCTGCCCGGTGATCTCCTCGGTCACCGGATGCTCGACCTGCAGCCGCGTGTTCATTTCCATGAACCAGATGCGGTCGGCGCGGAGGCCCTCGCTGGCGTCGGCGATGAACTCGATCGTGCCGGCGCCGACATAGTCGACCGCCTTTGCTGCGCGCACCGCGGCGGCGCAGATCGCCTCACGGGTTGGCTCGTCCATGCCCGGCGCGGGGGCCTCCTCGATCACCTTCTGGTGGCGGCGCTGGAGCGAGCAGTCGCGCTCGAACAGGTGGACGACATTGCCGTGCGTGTCGCCGAACACCTGCACTTCGATGTGGCGCGGCGAGAGGATGTATTTCTCGATCAGCACGCGATCGTCGCCGAACGACGAGGCTGCCTCGCGTTTGCAGGACTGCAGCATTTCGGGGAATTGCTGCGCAGCATCGACACGCCGCATGCCCTTGCCGCCGCCGCCCGCCACCGCCTTGATCAGCACCGGATAGCCGATCGCATCGGCTTCGGCCTGGAGGCGTTCTGGCGACTGGTCCTCACCGAGATAGCCGGGGGTGACGGGGACTCCGGCGGCGATCATCCGCGCCTTTGCCGCATCCTTCAGGCCCATCGCGCGAATGCTGTCAGAGTTGGGTCCGACCCATACCAGCCCGGCGTCGATCACAGCCTGAGCGAAGTCGGCATTCTCCGAAAGGAAGCCATAGCCGGGGTGGATTGCTGCGGCGCCGGTCGATTTTGCTGCAGCGATGATCTTGTCGCCGACCAGATAGGATTCGCGCGCCGGGGAGGGGCCGATATGCACTGCCTCGTCGGCCTGGCGGACGTGGAGCGCGTTGGCGTCTGCATCCGAATAGACCGCGACCGTGCGAATGCCCATCGCCCGCGCGGTGCGGATGATGCGGCAAGCGATCTCGCCGCGATTGGCGATGAGCAGGGATTCGATCACGGGTGGCGCTCCGGAAAGCCGTGGCGGGTATGGAGGGCGGCGAGCAGCGCTTCGATTTCGTTGGTGAAACCCCCGTCCCAGACGAGTGCGGGCAGATTCTGGTTCTCCTCGCCGATCATCGCGACGACCTGCGCGCGGGGGCGCGGCCAGGGCACGCGGACCACGTCGAGGTTCGCCGCGCGATCGGGGAACGTCGCGAGCAGGCCCTCGATCGTCATGCAGTCCTTGCAGTAGAAGACGCGCTCGCCGCCGAGCGCCGGATCGGCGAACTCGTGGTCGAGCAGGAAGAGCGTGTCTCGGCTCATTGGCACCCCGTCGTGCGCGAGCTCCAGGTCGCGTTGAGGATCTTCCAACCGCCGCTTGTGCGGACCAGGTCGAAATGATCCACGCCGCAATGATGGATCTTGCCGTCGATCAGGAAGGTGTAGGGCGCCCAGACCATTGCGATATCGCCGTCGATCTCGATCGCGGGATTGGTGATGCGCTCCTCATAGCGTTCGGGGCCGGGCTTCAGATTGGCGGCGAATTCGGTCCAGCTCAGCGAGCGGACGGTCTGGCTGCCGTCGGGCTTGGTGGCGACCCCGGTGGCGCGGCCTTCGGGGACCACGCTGGCGGCCACGGTGGTGCCGTCGCGCGCGGCCAGGCTGGCGAAGAGCGCGTTGATCGGGGTGATCACGGCGGCTTCTTCCGCGCCCGGAGGCGGGAGCGCGGTGCCCTTCTCGATGGGGGCGACCGGCGTCTTCTGGGCGAGCGCCGGGAGCGGGGCGAGGAGGGCGAGGGCGAGGAGAATAGGAAGACGCATGGCGGGTTCCTTATCATTCCTCCCCGAGCTAGTCTCGGGGAGGGGGACCGTCCGAAGGACGGTGGAGGGGCGCGCGAAGCGCGTGACGGAGCCAGCCACATGCTGAAAGGCACTGGGAAAGCGTATCGGCAATCGAAACGATTGCGCCGCGAGCTTACGCTTCCCGAAGTGCTTTTGTGGCAGCGGCTTCGCCGACATGCCACTGGGCATCATTGGCGCAACCAGCACCCGGCCGGGCCTTACTCGCTTGATTTCTATTGCGATGCCGCCAAGCTTTGCGTGGAAGTCGATGGCGAAGCGCATGAGCGGAGCGACCGTCCGGAGCGGGATGCGCGACGCGATGCCTGGCTGGCGGCGAACGGCATCATGACGCTGCGAATTCCCGCTGCGGAGGTTCTGAGGAATCTCGAGGGAGTGGTTCGATCGGTTAGCGAGCACGCGCGCAAGCGCGCGCCCCTCCACCATCCTTCGGATGGTCCCCCTCCCCCGTTGGGGGAGGAATTTTAGGCCATCTCCTACCATCACATCCGGAACACGCCGAACGCGGGTCGCTCCGGGATCGGGGCGTTGAGCGTCGCGGCGAAGGCGAGGCCGAGGACGTCGCGGGTCTGCGCCGGATCGATGATGCCGTCGTCCCACAGCCGCGCGGTGGCGTGCCAGGGATTGCCCTCGTCCTCGTAACGCTGGCGGATCGGCGCCTTGAAGGCCTCGGCCTCCTCGGGTGTCCATTTCTCAGCGTCGCGGTGGACTGTCGCCAGCACGCTCGCGGCCTGCTCGCCACCCATCACCGAGATGCGGCTGTTGGGCCAGGTGAACAGGAAGCGGGGCGAATAAGCGCGGCCGCACATGCCGTAATTGCCGGCGCCGAAGCTGCCGCCGATCAACACGGTGATCTTGGGCACGGTCGCGGTGGCGACCGCGGTCACGAGCTTGGCGCCGTGCTTGGCGATGCCTTCGGCCTCGTATTTGCCGCCGACCATGAAGCCCGAGATGTTCTGGAGGAACAGCAGTGGGATGCGGCGCTGGCAGGCGAGCTCGATGAAATGCGCGCCCTTCTGCGCGCTTTCCGAGAAGAGGATGCCGTTGTTGGCGATGATGCCGACGGGAATGCCCCAGATATGCGCGAAGCCGCAGACCAAGGACGTGCCGTAGAGCGCCTTGAACTCGTGGAACTCGCTGCCGTCGACCAGCCGGGCAATGACCTCGTGGACATCATAGGGCGCGCGGACGTCCTGTGGGACAATGCCGTAAAGGTCGTTCGCGTCATATTTGGGCGGGCGGGGGTCCAGCAGCTTGATGTCGGGGGTGGCGTCGGCAGGGAGGTGGCTGACGATGTCGCGGACGATGGTCAGCGCATGCTCGTCATTCTCGGCGAGGTGATCGACCACGCCGGACTTGCGCGCGTGGAGATCTCCGCCGCCGAGATCCTCGGCGGTGATGACCTCCCCGGTCGCGGCCTTCACCAGCGGGGGGCCGGCGAGGAAGATGGTGCCTTGATTGCGGACGATGATGCTCTCGTCGCTCATCGCGGGGACATAGGCGCCGCCCGCGGTGCAGCTTCCCATCACGCAGGCGATCTGCGGGATGCCCTTGGCGGACATGGTCGCTTGGTTGAAGAAGATGCGGCCGAAATGCTCGCGATCGGGGAAGACCTCGGCCTGGTGGGGCAGATTGGCGCCGCCCGAATCGACCAGATAGATGCAGGGCAGGCGGTTCTGCTCGGCGATCTCCTGGGCGCGGAGATGCTTCTTGACCGTCATGGGGTAATAGGTGCCGCCCTTCACCGTCGCGTCGTTGCAGACGATCATGACGGTGCGACCCGAGACGCGGCCGACGCCGGCGATCATGCCCGCGCCCGGGACCTCGCCCTCATACATGTCGCAGGCGACGAGCTGGCCGATCTCGAGGAAGGGCGCGCCGGGATCGAGCAGGCGCTCGACTCGGTCGCGGGGGAGGAGCTTGCCGCGCGAGGTGTGGCGCTCGCGGGAGGATTCGGAGCCACCGAGCGCGGCCCTGGCGACATCGGCGCGGAGCCGTTCGGCAAGCGCACGGTTGTGCGCGGCATTGGCACGGGCGCCCTCGCTATCGAGGGAAAACCTGCTGTCGAGCACCGGCCCGCTCATGGCGATGGGGCATCCTTCCTTACCTATTTTTGTCACCCATAAACGGTGCGGAGGCGCTTGGGAAGGCACTGGAATCGTCGCGCGCGGCGGTGTAGCCCTGTGGTCATACAGCAAATCAGAGAGAGGGTCGTTTCATGAAGCGTAGCACCATCCTGCTGGCCGCGTTGCTGGCGAGCACGGCCTGCACCCCCGGCGGCTCCAATGGCAACACGACCGCGGCGGTCGAGACCGGCACGGCGATCGGCGTGGACACCGCAGGCCTCGACAAGGCGGTGAAGCCCGGCGACGATTTCGAGGAATATGCCAATGGCGGATGGCGCGCGAAGACCGAGATTCCGGCCGACCGCGTCGTGACGGGCATGTTCCTCACCGTGTTCGAAAAAGCGGAGGCGAACAACAAGGCGATCATCGACGCGGCGATCAAAGCCGATGCCGCGACGGGCACCGACCAGCGCCGCATCGCCGACTGGTACAAGGCCTATACTGACACCGCCGCCATCGAGCAGCGTGGCCTGGCCCCGCTCAAGCCCGAGCTGGACGCGATCGCCGCGCTCAAGGACAGGAAAGCGCTGTCGGCGATGCTGGGCGGCAATGTCCGCGTCGATGTCGATCCGCTCAACTCCACGAATTTCCAGACCGAGAATCTGTTCGGCCTGTGGGTGAGCCAGGCGCTCGACAAGCCCGAAACGACCGTGCCCTATGTGCTGCAGGGCGGACTCGGTCTGGCCGACCGCGACTATTATCTCTCAACGACGCCGGAGATGGCCAAGGCGCGCGAGGGCTACAAGGCCTATCTGGTCAAGATCTTCACGCTTGCCGGCATGAGCGATCCCGCGGCCCGCGCCGCGCGAGTCTTCGATCTCGAGACCAAGATCGCCAAGGCGCATACCGACATCGTCGCCAGCCAGGACGTCCACAAGGCCGACAATCCCTGGACCAAGGCCGATTTCGCCAAGAAGGCGCCGGGAATCGACTGGGACGCCTTCTGGGCGGCCGCTGGCTTGGGCAACCAGAACGACTTCATCGTCTGGCACCCCGCAACCACGGTGGCGCTGGCCCAACTGGTCGCGAACGAGCCGATCGAGGCCTGGCAGGACTGGCTGGCCTTCCACCGCATCAACGAAGTGACCGGGTTGCTGCCGACAGCGTTCGACCAGGCGCGGTTCGACTTCTTCTCGAAGCAGCTGAACGGCCAACAGAAGCCGCGCCCGCGCGACAAGCGCGCCATCGCCAGCATCAACAACTGGCTCGGCGACGCGGTGGGCCAGCTCTATGTGAAGGACTATTTCCCGGCCTCGTCCAAGACCGACATCCAGAACATGGTGACGGGCATCAAGGCAGCGTTCGACAAGCGCGTTGCCGGGCTCACCTGGATGGCGCCGGCGACCAAGGCCGAGGCGCGCAAGAAAATCGAGACGATGCAGGTCGGCGTCGGCTATCCCGAAACCTGGCGCAATTATTCGAGCCTCGAGGTGAAGGCCGACGATCCGGTCGGCAATTACCGCCGCGCCGAGTTGTTCGAGACGAAGTACCAGCTCGCCAAGATCGGCAAGGCGCCGGACAAGGGCGAATGGTGGATGACGCCGCAGACCGTCAATGCGGTCAACCTGCCGCTGCAGAACGCGCTCAATTTCCCGGCGGCGATCCTGCAGGCGCCCTTTTACGATCCCAAGTCGGACGCCGCGGCGAACTATGGCTCGATCGGCGCGACGATCGGCCACGAGATCAGCCACAGCTTTGACAATACGGGATCGAGCTTCGACAGCGAGGGCAAGCTACGCAACTGGTGGACACCCGAGGATCTCAAGCATTTCCAGGAAGCTGGCGCGGCGCTCGCGGCGCAGTATAGCGGCTATGAGGTGCTGCCGGGACTGTTCCTCAACGGCAAGCAGGTGCTGGCCGAGAACATCGCCGATGTGGCGGGGCTGACCGCGGCCTATGAGGCCTATCATGCCTCGCTGGGCGGCAAGGAGGCACCGGTGATCGGCGGGCTGACCGGCGACCAGCGCTTCTTCCTGGCCTTCGCGCAGAGCTGGCGCGAGAAGCAGCGCGAGCTGGCGCTGCGCGCGGAAGTAGCGACCGACGCCCATGCACCGGGCCGCTGGCGCGCGCTGACGGTGCGCAACTTGGATGCCTGGTACGGCGCGTTCGGCGTGCAGCCGGGGCAGAAGCTGTATCTGGCGCCCGACAAGCGCGTGAAGGTGTGGTGAGGGTTTAAATCCTCCCCCAGCTTGCTGGGGGAGGGGGACCGCGACGCAAAGCGGCGGGGTGGAGGGGCGCCGCGAAGACGGCGGTGTCCCACCGCCGCCCCTCCACCATGCTTCGCATGGTCCCCCTCCCCGAGACTAGCTCGGGGAGGATTTTGATCAAACCGCCCCGATCAGTTCGCGCCCGATGAGCATCCGCCTGATCTCGTTCGTCCCCGCGCCGATGTCGAGCAGCTTGGCGTCGCGCAGGAAGCGCTCGACCGGCCAGTCCTTGGTATAGCCGGCGCCGCCCAGCGCCTGCACGGCTTCGCCGGCGACGCGGAAGGCGTTCTCGGATGCTAGCAGGATCGCGCCCGCCGCGTCGAAGCGGGTGGTGCGGCCGGCGTCGCAGCTCTTGGCGACGGTATAGACATAGGCGCGCGCCGAATTGAGCGCGACATACATGTCCGCCACCTTGGCCTGCATCAGCTGGAAATGGCCGATCGGCTGGCCGAACTGCTTCCGCTCGCGCAGATAGGGGAGCACGACGTCCAGGCACGCCTGCATGATGCCGAGCTGGATGCCGGCGAGGACGGTGCGCTCATAATCGAGCCCCGACATCAGCACGCCGACGCCGCCGTTGAGCGGGCCCATCACATTCTCGTCGGGCACCTCGCAATCGTCGAACACAAGCTCGGCGGTGGGCGAGCCGCGCATGCCCATCTTGTCGATCTTCTGGCCGATCGAGAAGCCGGGCATGTCCTTCTCGATCAGGAAGGTGGTGATGCCGCGCGAGCCTTCGCCGGTCTTGGCGTAGACGACAAGCGTGTCGGCATAGGCCGCGTTGGTGATCCAGAATTTGGTGCCGTTGAGGCGATAGCCATTGGCGGTCTTCTCGGCGCGGAGCTTCATCGAGACGACGTCGGAGCCGGCGCCGGCTTCGGACATGGCGAGGCTGCCGACATGCTCGCCCGAGACGAGCTTGGGCAGATATTTCGCCTTCTGCTCGGGGGAGGCCCAGCGGCGGATCTGGTTGACGCAGAGATTGGAGTGCGCGCCGTAGCTGAGGCCGATCGAGGCAGACGCGCGGCTGACTTCCTCGCAAGCGATGACATGCTCGAGATAACCGAGGTTCAGCCCGCCATATTCCTCCTCGACGGTGATGCCGTGCAGGCCGAGCTCGCCCATCGCCGGCCATAGCTCGCGCGGGAACCAGTCCTCGGCGTCGATCTTCGCGGCGAGCGGCTCGATCTGCTCCTTGGCGAAACGCTGCGTCGTCTCGCGGATCATGTCGGCATTCTCGCCGAGGCCGAAATCCAAAGTGGGGTCCATAGCGCCTCTCCAAGCGTGTCAGTATTACTGTCCTATTACTGTCCTTTTCCCGCATTTCACCACGCGCGGCAAGGGGACTAGGCAGTGACGATCGATCCCTCGTGCACGGTCACCGGCCAGGGCTGTAGCCGCGCGCCGGTGCAGGGGCCGCCAACGCACAGGCCGTCCTCGATCCGGTAGAGCGCGCCGTGCCAGCTGCACTGGATGAGGTTGCCGTCGGGCGTGAGATACTCGTCAAGCTGTTGCGCGAGCGGCAGCGCCATGTGCGCGCAGCGATCGACATAGCCGTGGACCGTGTCGCCCTTGCGGACGACGAAGCCGTGAAAGCGGCCTGCGCGCATCTCGAGGACGAAGTTGCGGGCCTTGCCGTCGGGGATGAGGGTGAGGGGACCGAGGGTGACGTTGGGGGGAGTGGAGGTGAGGTGTTCCACTAGATCCTCCCCCAGCTTGCCGGGGGAGGGGGACCGCCGCCGAAGGCGGTGGTGGAGGGGCGGCGGTGGAACACCGCCGTCTGCGACGGCGGCCCCTCCACCATTCGCTGCGCGAATGGTCCCCCTCCCCGAGCAAGCTCGGGGAGGACCGTCACGGCAACTGCGCCTTGGGAAATCCGGCCCACGCCGCGTCGTAATCGGGCTGGGCGCGATCGAGCGCGAATTGCGTGGGCTTATACGGCCAGCAGGTCTCGACCATGAACGCCATCGTGCCCTCGATCTTGTGCGGCTTGAGATCGGCGTTGCTCGCGCCCTGCCAGCTCGCCACGTCGGGGCCGTGGCCGGACATGAGGTTGTGAAGCGAGAGGCCGCCGGGGGCGAAGCCCTCCGCCTTGGCGTCGTACGCGCCGTGGATCAGGCCCATCGCCTCGCTCATCACGTTGCGGTGGAACCAGGGTGGGCGGAACGTGTCCTCCGCCACCATCCAGCGCGGCGGGAAGATCACGAAATCGGCATTGGCGCGGCCGGGTACGTCGCTCGGCGAGGTCAGCACGGTGAAGATCGAGGGATCGGGATGGTCGAAGCTGACCGTGTTCATCGTGTTGAACCGAGCGAGATCATAGCGCCAGGGCGCCAGATTGCCGTGCCACGCAACGACGTCGAGCGGCGAATGGTCGAGCGTCGTCGACCACAGGCTGCCCAGGTATTTCTGGACGATCTCGCAGGGCTCGTCGCGATCCTCGAACCAGGCGGCGGGGGTTTCGAAATCGCGCGAATTGGCGAGGCCGTTGGCGCCGATCGGGCCGAGATCGGGCAGGCGAAACAGCGCGCCATGGTTCTCCGCGACATAGCCGCGGGCTTCGCCATCGGGGAGCAGCGCACGGAACTTCACGCCGCGGGGGACGAGCGCGACCTGGCCGGGAGCGATGTCGATACGACCGAGCTCGGTGAGGAGCGTCAGGCGGCCGGCCTGGGGAATGAACAGCAGCTCGCCATCGGCATCGACGAAGACCCGCGCGTCCATATCCTTGTTGGCGGCATACAGATGGACGGCAACGCCCTCCAGGTCTGCCGGATCGCGATTGGCGAGCATCGTCGTCATGCCGTCGATCAGATCGGTGGGCGTGGACGGGTCGGGGATCGGATCCCAGCGCAGGCGATTGGGCGGCAGAGGGGCGTCCACCGTGCCGGGGGCGAAGTTGCCGGCCCCCTGATAGCGCGTGAAGGGCGGATGCTCGGCCGTGGGGCGCAGGCGATAGAGCCAGGAGCGGCGATTCTCGTGGCGCGGCGCGGTGAAGGCGGTGCCCGAGAGCTGCTCGGCATAGAGGCCGAAGGCAGGCTTTTGCGGCGAGTTGCGGCCGACGGGCAGGGCGCCCGGGACCGCTTCGGTGGAGATGTGATTGCCGAAGCCGGGGAAATAGTCGGGCATGGACCGCTTCCTAATCCTTCTTCGCCTGTCGGAGAAGTTGGATGAGGAGGCGCGCATGTGCGTCGATCCCCCTCATCCTCCTGCGGTTCCCTCTCCCTTTTCGGAGAGAGGGAAAATTTGGGGCCAGGTTGGTCCCGGCTCTCCCCTCCAAACTAGTCAGGCGTCGACTTTAATCACGCCCCTGCGGATCTGGTCCAGCTCGATAGACTCGAACAGCGCCTGGAAATTGCCGTTGCCGAAGCCTTCATTGCCCTTGCGCTGGATGATCTCGAAGAAGATCGGGCCAAACATGTTTTCGGTAAAGATCTGGAGCAATATGCCTTCGTCGCCGACATTGCCGTCGATCAGGATGCGGTTACGGCGCAGGCGCTCGAGATCCTCGCCATGGCCGGGCACGCGCTTGTCGACGAGCTCGTAATAGGTCTCGATCGTGTCCTGCAGGCGGACGCCGCGGGCGCGCAGGCGCTCGACCGTGTCGAAGATGTCCGGCGTGGTCAAAGCGAGGTGCTGGATGCCCTCGCCATGATATTCGCGGATGAATTCCTCGATCTGGCTCTTGTCGTCCTGGCTCTCGTTGAGCGGGATGCGGATCGCCTTGTCGGGCGCGATCATCGCCTGGCTGAACAGGCCGGTCGCCTGGCCCTTGATGTCGAAATATTTCTGCTCCTCGAAGCCGAAGAGCGTCTTGTAGAATTCCGACCACACCCGCATCTGGCCGCGCCGGACATTGTGGGTGAGGTGATCGAGCAGGTCGAGGCCGACATTGTTCTTCGCCTCGGCTTCCTGCCAGCCGGGGATCTCGGCCCAGTCGGCGTAGAGGTCGATGCCGTCCTGGATGAAATAAAGGTACGAGCCGCCGATACCCTCGATAACGGTGTCGTCCTCGATCGTCCGCTTGGCGCCGTTTTCCAGCGCCCACTTCATGGCGGCTTCCGGATCGGCGACGCGGAACGCCATCGCGCTGGCCGAGGCGCCATGTTCGTTGCGGAACTGCGCGACGCGGCCATCGGCGTCGCGGTTGAGCATCAGGTTGATGCGGCCCTGCTTGTAGCGGGTGATGTTCTTGGTGAGGTGCCGGTGCGTCGGCACGAAGCCGAGCTGCTCGAACTGACGCGCCATCGCCAGCGGATCGGGCGAGGTGAATTCAACGAACTCGAAGCCGTTGAGGCCGAGGGGATTCGCGGGATCGATCATGGATGCGCGCTACTCCAGAGGGCAGTTAGTGTCAATTGATACTAGTTGCTCTCTGCCTCAAGAAATGCACTCATCGACCCGAACGGGAGGGGTTCAGAGGCCTTCGCCGCCCACCCAGTGCGCGTTGGAGAGGCGGCGGGCGACGTTCCAGGTCTGGGTGCGGATGTCGGGCACCGCAACGATCTCCCAGAAGGCGCCGCGAGTCATCGGGCCGAGCGCGTAGAGGTCGCGGTTGGGGCTGCCGTCGGCGGCGATGGTCTGGCCCTGATTGTCGACATCGATGCCGAGATGGCCGGCATCCGGACGGATCAGCCCGCGCGCGGCGAGGCGCTGGAGCAGCGGTTCCTCGGTACGCTCGAGGTCGCCGAGCGGGCCGGTGCAGTTGACGATGCGCTGGGCGAGGAGCGTCTCGGACGCGTCCTGGCCGCGGCGGCGGAATGCCACTTCGATGCCGTCTGCCTGTTCCTCGAAGCCCAGCGTCTTGCCGGCGATCACTTCGAGCTGGCCGCGATCGATGATCGCCTGGAGGCGGGCATGGACTTCGGGCGCGAGCCGGTGGCGGTGGACATCCCACCAGGGGCGCAGATGGCGGAGGAAGCGGGCGCGCTCGTCCTCGCTGGCATTGCCCCACATCGACTGGGTGAAGGGGCGGAGTTCATCGACGGCATTGCGCCAGCCGATGACGCTGCCGCGGCGGCGCACGGCATGGAGCAAGTCGGAGGCGGCTAGCGCGGGGCGTTCGACGATCTTCTGCCAGTTGGACCCGGCCGCGTGCGGGCGCGGGAGCAGGCCACGGCGGGAGAGCGCGACGATCTTGCCCCGGAAGCCGCGCGCATCGAGCAGCAGGACGACGTCGACCATCGTCAGCCCGGTGCCGATGACGAGCACGGTATCGTCGCCGGAGAGATTCTCGGGAACGCTGGGATCCCAGGGATCGCCCTTGTAGCGAGCGGGTGACAACAGGTCGGGATCGAGGCCGGGCGGCGTGTGCGGCGGCAGATTGCCGACCGCGAGCACGGCGGCATCGGCTTCGATCACGCGGTCCTTGAGCTGGACACGGACGCCGTCGCCAGCTTCGAGGTCGACGACTTCGCCGCGGACCAGGGTCAGTCGGCCGTTCGAGGTGCGCAGCGCGTTTTCGAGCAGCTCGCGCAGATATTCCCCGAAGGTGACGCGTGGGATGAAGGCGGTGGCGGCATCGGGCACGCCGCGCGCCTCCAGCCAGTGGACGAAATGGCCGGGATCGTCCGGAAAGGCGCTCATGTTGGCGGCGCGGACGTTGAGGACGTGACTCGGATGCGCGGCGCCATAAGCGAGGCCGGTGCCGGCCACGGGCGCGCGCTCGATCAGCGTGGCGCGGGGGCCGTCATGACGGAGCAGGTTGATCGCCTGCAACGTACCCGAAAAGCCCGCGCCGATAATGGCGACGTGATCGATCAGATTTCGTACTCGATCTGCCACTCGGGTTCCTGGAACGCCGGGCGAGTCTGGGCGAAAGCGGGCTGGCGCGCCTTCATCTGGGTGTAGAGCTGCTTGACGCGATCGCTGGCGGTGCGCGGGAAGATGGCGGGAATGAAGGCGTGGAGGATGCACGCGGCACCCCCGATCATCATCGTGAAGCCGAAGCGCGCCGCGGTCGCGGCATGCTCGCCATAGGTCTCGCCGACGCTGCGCGGGTGGGAGAGGAAGATACGGTCGATCATGCGCGCTGATTACGCCGGGAGCGGGCTCCTGTGAACCCTTTCAGGCTTTGCAGTTGCGCCCTGCTGTGGTTGGTTACCGATAACATGTAGAGGGAAGAGGGAATGGCCGTAGAGACGACCGTGGACGCGCTGCCGAAGCATCACCGCGCGACGCAAAGCGAGAAGCTGGTGATCGCCGCTTCCTCGCTGGGTACCGTGTTCGAATGGTACGATTTTTACCTCTATGGCCTGCTCGTCACCAACATCAGCGCGCACTTCCTGACCGGGCTCAACGACACGACCGGGTTCATCTTCGCGCTCGCGGTGTTCGCCGCCGGATTCGCGGTCCGGCCGTTCGGCGCGCTGGTGTTCGGGCGAATCGGCGATCTGGTGGGGCGCAAGAACACCTTCCTCGTCACCATGGGAATCATGGGCCTCTCGACCTTCTGCGTTGGCCTGCTGCCGGGATTCGACATGATCGGGCTCGCCGCACCGCTCATCCTGATCGCGCTCCGGCTGCTCCAGGGCCTCGCGCTGGGCGGTGAATATGGTGGTGCTGCGACCTATGTCGCCGAGCATGCACCCGAGGGGAAGCGCGGGCTCTATACGAGCTGGATCCAGACGACCGCGACCCTGGGGCTGTTCGCCGCGCTGCTGGTGGTGATCGGGACACGCGCGGCGCTGGGCGAGGCGGCCTTCGCCGACTGGGGCTGGCGCGTGCCGTTCCTCGTCTCGATCGCGCTGCTCGCCGTCTCGATGTGGATCCGCTTCCAGCTCGCCGAGAGCCCGGTGTTCCAGAAGATGAAGGACGAGGGGACGACGTCGAAGGCGCCGCTGACCGAGTCCTTCGCCAAATGGGGCAACCTCAAACTTGTGCTGGTCGCGTTGTTCGGCGCGGTGATGGGGCAGGCGGTGGTCTGGTATGCCGGGCAGTTCTATGCGCTGTTCTTCCTCGAGAAGACGCTGAAGGTCGACGGCGTCACCACCAACATGATGATCGCAGTCGCGCTGGTGATCGGGACCCCGTTCTTCGTGCTGTTCGGCTGGCTGAGCGACAAGATCGGACGCAAGCCGATCATCCTGACCGGCTGCGCGCTGGCGGCGATCACCTATTTCCCGCTGTTCGGGATGCTGACCGAGGCGGCCAATCCCGCGCTCGCCGCTGCGCAGCGCACCGCGCCGGTGCATCTGGTCCTGGACCCCGGGCATTGCTCGGTCCAGTTCGACCCGATCGGCCGGAACAAGTTCGATTCCAAGTCCTGCGACGTCGCCAGGGCGTATCTGGCCAAGTCGGGCGTACCCTATAGGATCACGCACTGGGCGAAAGATCCGGACGCGGGCGCGCCGCCGTCGCGGACCCAATTGCAGATCGGCAACCGGGTGGCGCTCGAGATGGACGACGGCACCCTGATCGATCCCGAGACGCGCAAGGCGGTGGTCGCCAGATACCAGGCCATGATGCACGCCGCGCTGGTCGAGGCGGGCTATCCTGCCCAGGCCGATCCGGCGCGCGTCAACAAGCCGCTGGTGATCGCGATCCTGACCGCGCTGATCCTGATGGTGACGATGGTCTATGGCCCGATCGCGGCGATGCTGGTCGAGCTCTTCCCCAGCCGCATCCGCTACACCTCGATGAGCCTGCCCTACCATATCGGCAATGGCTGGTTCGGCGGCTTCCTGCCCGCGACCGCCTTCGCGATGGTCGCGGCCACCGGGGATATCTATTACGGGCTCTGGTATCCCGTGGTGGTGGCCGCGGCGACGGTGCTGATCGGAGTGTTCCTGCTGCCGGAGACCTTCCGGCGGAGCATCGACGACTAACCGAGCTTGGCGATTGTGGCGGCCATCGCCGTCACGTCGACATCCTCACCTTCGGTCGCGACCGTTTCGGCGAGGTGCGCCTTCAGCAGGTCGAGCAGCGGCATGGGCTGGCCCAGTGTCGCCGCGGCCTCGCCGGCGAGGCGCATGTCCTTGAGGCCGAGCGGCGCGGCGAAGCCGGCGGGGCGGTGGCGCTGCTCGGCGATCGGTGGGCCGTAGATCTTGTGGATCGTGCCGTCGAACAGGGTGCCGGACAGGACCTCGAGCATCTGCGCACGCGCGACGCCGCCGCGCTCGGCCAGCGCCATCGCCTCGCCATAGGCCTCGACGGTCGACATGATCATGAAGTTGCCGGCGAGCTTGACGAGGTTGGCGGCGGAGGGCGCTTCGCCGACGCGGAACACGGTGCGGCCGATCACATCGAACAAGGGCTGCGCGGCATCGAGCGCATCGGGCGCGCCGGCGGCGACGATCCAGAGCTGGCCCGCCTCGGCGACGGCGGGGCGACCGAAGACGGGTGCGGAGACGAAGCGCTGGCCGCGATCGGCGTGGAGGCCGGCGATGCGCTCCGAGGCGGCGACCGAGATCGTGCTGTGCGAGATGTGGAGCGCGCCGACGGGCAGACCCGCGAGGATGCCTTCTTCGCCTTCGAGGACGCTCAACAGCGCGTCGTCATCGGCGAGCATGGTGAAGACTGCATCCGCACCTTCGGCTGCTTCGCGGGGCGTGGCGGCAAGCACGGCGCCTTGCGTGACCAACTCCTCGGCCTTTTGCGGCGAGCGGTTCCAGACGCGAAGTTCATGCCCCGCCTTGAGCAGGTTGGCGGCGATGCCGGCGCCCATCTGTCCGAGCCCCAGAAATCCTAGCCGCATATTGCTTCTCCGTCAGTGCTGCGCGAGCCCAGGTGGGCGGGACGCACGGACAGTTCAACGGGGCGTGGCGCGCGCTTCGACATAATGCGTATCGCGGAAGGTGAGGCGCAGCTGCTCGGGCCTGATCGCCGCCTGGACGATCACCGCAAACAAGAGCGTGGCGAGCCCGGCGAGCCCGACGCGTACCCTCATTTGACGGACTCGAGGAAGGCGCGGACGAGATTCACCGTCTCGGTCGGGTTCTCCTCCATGATCCAGTGGCCCGAATTATGGACGACCGCCTCCTGCACGTTGGTTGCGGCGGCGCGCATGATCACGGCCATGAACGGGCCGAACGACGTCTCGCCGCCGACCGCGAGCACGGGCATGGGAAGCCGCGCACCGGTGGCGAGCCAGGCACGATTGTCGATCACGTCCTGATCGAAGGCTCCGAATTGGGAGAAGCCCGAATGCAT
The DNA here is from genome assembly GCF_014489075.1 of Sphingomonas sp. JC676. GTDB lineage: Bacteria > Pseudomonadota > Alphaproteobacteria > Sphingomonadales > Sphingomonadaceae > Sphingomonas. Next base: position 585,861 of record NZ_JACTGR010000001.1, read on the forward strand.
TGCGCCGGGCATCGCGTAGAGCGCGGCATAATGCTGGCGGTCGGCTTCGGGGAAGTGGGCGGGAACGGCCGAGAATTCGTTCCAGAAGCGATCGAGATAGATGCGCTCGCGGCCCGCCACGAGGCGCTCCATGTCCGGCCCGCCGAAGCGGAAGTGCCAGACCAACGGGTTCTTGAGGACTTCCTCCCACGGACCGACGCCCGGTATCGGCGCATCGATCAATGCGAAGGCGCGGACCTGCTCCGGATGCTGGGTGGCGAAGGCGAAGCCGACCATGTTGCCGATGTCGTGCGTGACCAGATCGATCCGGGTGACGTGCAGCGCGGCGAGCACGCCGGCGAGGTCGCCCGCCTGGGTCTTCTTGTCGAAGCCGCCCGCGGGCTTCGAGGAGAGGCCGAGGCCGCGCAGATCGGGGACGATGACGAAGTGATCGCGCGCCAGATCCCTGGCCATCGGGATCCACATGTCGCCGGTCTCGCCATAGCCGTGGAGCAGTACCACCGCCGGCCCCTTGCCTCCGCTGCGGACATGGATCGTCGCGCCGTTGGTGGCGATGTCCTGCGTCTTGAAGCCCGGAGGAAAATCGAAATTCTGGGAGAGGGCGGGCATCGTCGCGAACAGGGAGGCGAGAATTGCCGACAGGATCAGGCGCATTATGAACTCTCCCTCTGGTTTCCTCCGTCCTAAGCGCATCCCGCCGCGTGGCCATTATCCTAAGGTGTGACTGTAACAGACCATCGCTCCACACATGTTCGCTGCCATGGCGTTCGTCTATCAACCGTTCATGTGGGGAGGGGTAGCGCGCGCGATCGAGGAGCGAAACCGAGCGGACATGCGGGATCAATATTGTTTCCGACGCGCCTAGTGAGGACGAAGCGATGATTCGAAATGCCCAGGCGCCGCGCCGTCTAAGAATCCTGCCGCGGGGATGGAAGGGGCGGACGGCGCTGGTCGTTGCTTTCCTGGCCGGCGCGATCCTGATCCTCTATGCGGTCGCCGGCTTTTTCGACCGTGACCCCGTCCATCTGTTCGGCATGGAGGACGGCAGCAAGCCGGTCGCCGCCGTCTATTTCTCCGGCGACATGGGGCTGCGCTTCGGCATGGGCCCCTATGTCGCGGGTGCGCTGGCCAAGGCTGGCGTGCCGGTGCTGGGCGTGAGCTCGTCGACCGCCTTTGCGCGGCACCGCAGCCGCGAGGAAGTCGATGCGATCGTCGCCAACGCGATCCGCGACACGCTGATGCGCACCGGCGCGGAGAAGATCATCGTGCTCGGCCAGTCCTTCGGCGCCGACATGGTGCGGGTCGGCTTGGTGTCGCTGCCCGCGGACCTGCGCGCGCGGGTTGTCGCGGTCGTGCTCGTCGTGCCCGGCGAGACCGCCTATTTCCGGGCCGACCCCACGAACATCGCCTATACGGGCACGCCCGATGCCGACGCATCGAGTGCGCGCAAGCTCGACTGGGTGCCGCTCACCTGCATCTGGGGAAAAGCGGAGACGGACAGCTTGTGTCCCTTGCTGCTGAGCCCCAATGTGCGGCGGATTCCGCTCCCCGGCGGGCATTTCCTGCAGAACGACCATGACTTGCTCGTGCGAACGATCTTCGCTTCGCTCGGCACCTTGATTCCAGCCCCGATGGAGCCATCCCAATGAGAGCATTCGCCCTGCCGTTCCTGCTGATATGCGCCGCAACGGCCGCCTATGCCGCACCGCCGACGGTCGCGACGCCGATCGGCACCTGGCAAAATCCGAAGCGCACGATCGCGGTGCGCGTAGAGCAATGCGGCGGCGAGCTGTGCGGGAAGATCGTCTCCGCCACGCCCGAGGCGCTGGCGGACGCGCGCGACGCCGGCGTGACCAATCTGATCGGCACCGAATTGCTGCGCGACTATCGGCCGACGGGCCAGGGCCACTGGTCCGGCACGGTCTATGTGCCCGACATGGGCCGCAGCTTCTCTTCGCATATCGTCCAGCCCGCGCCGAACACGTTGCGCATCTCGGGCTGCCTGATCGCCGGGTTCCTATGCAAGTCTCAGGACTGGACACGGCTCTGACCGGTGCAGCCGCCCGTCCCGGCGGCCGCATCGCCGCCTTTGCCAAGCGCAACCGCCGTCTGCTGATCGGGCTGGCGATCCTGGCGGTCGCGCTGCTGGGATTCGAGGCACTGCGCACGATCCTGGCCGAAGTGCATCTGAAGGATGTACGCCACGCGCTGCATGCGATCGGCTTCGACCGGATCGCGATCGCGCTGGGGCTGACTGGGTGCAGCTATCTCGCGCTGACGCTGTACGACTGGTTTGCGGTGCGGACGATCGGCAAGCGGCTCAAATGGCGGACGGCGGCGCTCGCTTCGTTCACCAGCTATACGCTCAGCCACAATCTGGGGTTGTCGCTGTTCACCGGCGGTTCGGCGCGGTTGCGCGCCTATTCGGCGGCGGGGCTCGAATTCGCCGATGTCGCACGGATCACGCTGATCGCGTCGGGGACGTTCTGGGCGGGCATTTTCGCGGTCACCTCGGTCGCGCTGATGCTGGCGCACAGCCCGATCGACATCGGCGTATTCACGATCGGGCGGGCGGCCCAGCACGTGCTGGGTGCCCTGTTCGTCGCGGGGATCGGCCTAGTCATCACGCTCCGGGCGCGGGGTTTGCGCGAGTTGCGGGTCGGCAGCGCGACCATGCCGCTGCCGGGCGCGCGCACGATGCTGGCGCAGATCGCGGTGGCGGCGTTCGACCTCGCTTGTGCCTCGGGCGCGCTGTTCGTGCTGGTGCCGCATGCCGATCCGGCCTTGTTCGGCACCTTCTTCCTTGCCTATGCGCTGGCGGTGATCGTCGCGATGATCACCCATGTACCGGGCGGCGTCGGCGTGTTCGAGGCGACGATCCTGGCGCTGGTGCCGCTGGCGAACAGCGACCTGTTCGCGGCTTTGCTGCTCTACCGCGTCATCTACTATTTGCTGCCGCTCGGCGTGGCCGGCGGGATCATGGTCGGGCTCGAGGGGCATCGGCTGCGGCACCCGCTCGTGGCCGGACTTTCGGCGGCGCAGAGCGTGGGGCAGGCGCTGGCGCCCTCGCTGGCGGCCTTGCTCGTGTTCGGCGGGGGGATCGTGCTGCTCGTCTCGGGCGCGCTGCCCGGCGTGCATGGCCGCATGCTCTCGCTCGAGGAACTGCTGCCGCTGCCCTTTGTCGAGGGATCGCACTTCGTGGCGAGCCTGGTGGGGACGGCGCTGCTGCTGACCGCACCGGCGCTGCAGGCGCGCCTCCGGAGCGGGTTTCTGGCGGGGCGGGCACTGCTGCTCGCGGGCGCCTTGTTCTCGCTGCTCAAGGGCTTCGATTACGAAGAGGCGATCGTGCTGCTGACCGTCGCCGGGCTACTGCAATATAGCCGGCCGGCCTTTTACCGGACGACCGGGATCGGCGCCGCGCCGCTGGCGCGCTGGTGGTGGGCGGCGGCGCTGATCGCTCTGGCGCTGAGCATCTGGGCCGGTTTCTTCGCCTATAAGCACGTGCCCTATTCGGATGCCTTGTGGTGGGATTTCGCGTGGCGGGGCAATGCGCCGCGCTTCCTGCGCGCATCGCTGGGCGCGACGATGCTGGTGGGCGTATGGGCGTTCTGGCGGCTGATGTCGGCCTCGCCCTCCAACGCGCGCGGCGAGACGCTGCCCGAGGACGTGGCCGAGCGCGCGATCGCGGCATCCCCCCGGGCGGACGCGATGCTCGCCTTCACCGGCGACAAGGACTTTCTGGTCTCGACCTGCGGCGACGCCTTCCTGATGTATCGCGTGCAGGGGCGCACCTGGATCGTGATGGGCGATCCGGTGGGGCCGGCGGCGGCCTGGCCCGAGCTGATCTGGGAGCTGCGCCGCCGCTGCGATGCCGCACGCGGGCGATTGTGCCTGTTCCAGGTGAGCATCGACATGCTGCCGCTCGTCGTCGAGCTGGGGCTCCAGCCGATGAAATATGGCGAGGAGGCGGTGGTCGACCTGCGCGCCGGGTATGCGCTCGCGGGCGCAGCGTACAAGTCGCTACGGCATTCGGTGAACAAGGCTTTGGCCTCCGGGATCAGCTTCGAGGTTATCCCGGCGGAGCAGGTGCGCGACCATGCCGCCGAGCTCCAGCGCGTTTCCGACGCCTGGCTGGCGCGCAAGCCGGGAGCGGAGAAGGGATTCAGCCTGGGACGCTTTGATATTGATTATCTTTCGCGTTCGGATTGCGCGGTGCTGCGGCAGGACGGCGCGATCGTCGCCTTCGCCAATATCTGGGCGACGCCGAGCCGCGAGGAACTGTCGATCGACATGATGCGGCATCTCCCCGAGACGCCCAACGGCACGATGGACTTCCTGTTCGTGCGGCTGCTCCAGTACGGCGCCGAGCAGGGCTATGCGCGCTTCAACCTGGGGCTGGCGCCGCTGTCGGGGCTGATCGGCGGGCCGCTGGCGCCGATCTGGTCGCGGCTGGGCGCGGCGGTCTATGGCCATGGCGAGCGCCTCTACGGCTTTTCGGGCCTACGCGCGTTCAAGTCGAAATTCGGACCCACCTGGGTGCCGCGCTATATCGGCACCTCGCCGGGGCTCTCTGCGCCCCGCGCGCTGATCGATCTCGCCGTGCTGGTGGGCGGATGAGCATCTCCGCATTGATATAATCGATCCTCGATTTTCCTTCTTGTATATACAAATTGCGCGGCTAGGATGCTGCATGAGCGAAAAGATCGCCGTGTAACCGGGCCGTGCGGTTCTCCCGCAAGGCCCGGTGCCGCATCGGACAAGATCTTGCGCATGCGCAGGGGATCCACGGGCAAAGGGAGACAGAGCAAATGCGCAAGTTGAAGACTGGGGTCGCCATTCTCGCCATCGCCATGACCATGAGCGTCGGCATCGCCGTCGCGCAGGAAGTGCCGACGCCGAAAGCGGTGCTGGGCCATGATGTGGGCGAGGATCGCTATCTCGCGCGCTACGAGGAAGAGGTCGCCTATTTCCACAAGCTTGCCGCGTCGAGCGATCGCATCAAGATGTTCACTGCGGGCAAGACGACGCAGGGCAAGACCTTCGAATATGCGGTGATCTCGTCGCCCGAGAATGTCGCCAAGTTCGAGCATTACAAGGAAGTGTCGCGCCGCCTGGGCGATCCGCGCGGGCTGAGCGACGTAGAGGCCAAGGCGCTGGCCAAGGACAGCAAGATCATCGTCCATATCGACGGCGGCATGCACGCGTCCGAAGTGGCCGATCACCAGCTGCCGATCGCGCTCGCCTATAAATTGCTCTCCGCCAAGAACGACGCCGAGATCGACAAGATCCTGGACGACGTGATCCTGGTGCTGTGGCCGACGCTCAACCCGGACGGCCAGGACATGATCGTCGACTGGTACCGGAAATATCTCGGCACGCCCTATGAGACGAGCCGGATGCCGTGGCTGTACCAGGAGTATGTCGGGCACGACAACAACCGCGACGGCTATATGCTCAACATGATCGAGAGCCGCGCGGTGAACACGGCCGAGCAGGAATATTCGCCGGTCATCTGGTATTCGCAGCACCAGACCGCGCCGTTCCCCGCGCGCATCTGGATGCCGCCCTTCGCCGATCCGATCTCGTCGAACATCAGCCCGTACATGCGCATCTGGACCAATGCGATCGGCACCAACATGATGGCCCGCTTCCAGAAGGAGCAGAAGCCGGGCGCGATCGCGATGGCGCGGTTCGACAATTGGTATCCGGGTTTCCTCGATTACATCCATGTCTTCCGCAACACGATCTCGTTCTTCACCGAGACCGCGCACGACAGCGCCACGCCCAAGACGTACGACGTCAAGGACTTCCCGGACAACATGAAAGATCTGAAGGCGCAGATCTGGTATCCGGACCCCTGGAAGGGTGGTGAGTGGCACCTGAAGGATTCGGTCGACTATATGGTCACCGCGTCGATGTCGGTGCTCGAGACCGCGCAGAAATATCGCGAGACGCTGCTGTACAACCGCTACCAGGCGGGCCGCGATGCGATGAAGCTCTATTCGACCGAAGGGCCGTTCGCGTACGTCATTCCTTCGGGCCAGACCGACATGCCCGAGGCGGCGTCGCTCGCGCAGTTGATGATCAGCCATGGGCTCGACGTGCACCAGCTCAAGAGCCCGGCGACGATCGGCGGGACCAGCTATCCGGCGGGTTCGTTCGTGGTGCTGATGGCGCAGCCCTTTGCGGGGCTCGCCAAGGAGCTGTTCGAGCCGCAGAAATATCCCGACGCGATCCTGGACGGCGACGGCAAGCCTGTGGATCTGCCCTATGACGTGACCGGCTGGACGCTGCCGATGCAGATGGGCGTCAAGGTCGATGCGGTGAAGACGCCGCTCGATGCCGGGCTTGCCGATGCGCTGGTCAAGGTCGCCAAGGCCGATGCGCCGGCGGGCGGCGTGACCGGGCAGGGGGGCAGCTATGTGCTCAGCCGCAAGGTCAATGGCAGCTTCAAGGTGCTGAACGCCGTGCTCGCGGCCGGCGGCAAGGCGAGCTTCTCGACCGGATCGGACGATTCGATCGTGGTCTCGGGGATCGACCGCTCAAAGCTCGAGAAGATCGTCGCACCACTGGGCGTGACTGCTACCGCGGTCGGCCAGGCGCCGATGGGGACGAAGGTCACCAAGGCGCGCGTCGGGCTCTATCGCCCCTGGGGCTCGAACATCGACGAGGGCTGGACGCGCTGGATCTTCGAGCAATACGGCTTTGGCGCGAAGAGCGTCTACAACGCCGATGTGAAGGCGGGGCTTGCCGGCAAGTATGACACGATCGTGCTGCCGGACATCAGCGGTGGCCGCCAGGTGGCGGCGGCGACGACGGCGCCGGTATCGGGCGCGGCGCCGGTGCGGCGCGGTCCGGTGGGCTCGCTGGTCAACGGCTATGACGTGAAGGACGTGCCCGCGCCTTATGCCGGTGGCATCGGCGAGGATGGCGGCGCGGCGCTCAAGAAGTTCGTTTCGGACGGCGGTACGCTGATCGCGATGAACAACGCCTCGGACGCGGTGATCGACCTGTTCGACCTGCCGGTGACCAACATCCTGAAGGGTGTGAAGAGCGACGAGTTCTTCTGTTCTGGCGCGCTGCTCCAGCTCGTGCTCGATCCGGCCACGGCAGCGACGGCGGGAATGCCGGCGAATCCGATCGTGATGTTCGAGCGCAGCCCGGCCTTTACGCCCAAGGCCGGGTTCAACGGCAAGATCCTGGCGTCCTATGCGGCGAGCGGCAATCCGCTGCGCAGCGGCGTGCTGCTCCACCCGGAGAAGATCCAGGGCAAGGCCGCGGCGATGGAAGTGCCGTATGGCAAGGGCAAGATCTACCTCTACGGCTTCGAGCCGCAATGGCGCGGCCAGTCGCACGGCAACTACAAGCTGCTGTTCAACCTGATGTACGCGCATTGAGACGATGACGGGGGCGCCGTGAGGGCGCCCCCGAATTCGCACCACCGGGCCTTGAGATATTGGCGGTGTCGGGCCATCGCGGTGCGATGACCGCGACGATTGATCCCTTCCATGCCATCGCCATCAGCCGCCTCGCGCATCGCATGGCGGCGGCGGGCGAGCCGGTGATCCACATGGAGTTCGGCCAGCCTTCGACCGGGGCCCCGCCGGCAGCGATCGCCCGCGCGCATCATGTGCTCGATTCCGACGGGATGGGTTATTGGGAGAGCCCGGCGCTCAAGGAGCGCATCGCCCGCCACTATCACGAAAGCTACGGCGTACAGGTCGATCCCGAGCAGGTGATCCTGTTGTGCGGCGCGTCTCCGGCCTTCGTGTTGGCCTTGTCCTGCGCCTTCGCGCCGGGTGCACGGGTGGCGCTCGCCCGGCCCGGCTATGTCGCCTATCGCAACACGCTGAAGGCGCTGCACATGGTGCCGATCGAGATCGGCTGCGGCGAGGCGGAACGCTTCCAGCTAACCGCCGATGCCGTCGCGGCGATCGAACTCGCGCCCGATGGGCTGATCGTGGCGAGCCCGGCCAATCCTACCGGCACGATCATCGAGGATGCCGAGCTGGCGGCGATCGCGGCGGTATGCCGGCGGCGCGGTATCCGCATCATCTCCGACGAGATCTATCACGGGCTGTCCTATGTCGCGCCAGCACGCTCGATGCTGCAGGAGGATCCCGCGGCATTCGTGATCAACAGCTTCTCCAAATATTACAGCATGGCGGGCTGGCGACTGGGCTGGGTGGTCGTTCCGCCCGACCAGATCGATGCGGCCCGGGCGCGCATGGGTGCCCTGTTCCTGACGCCGCCTAGCCTGGCGCAGCACGCCGGGCTAATCGCGTTCGATGAAAGGGAAGTGCTGGAAGGCCATCTCGCCACCTATCGCCGCAATCGCGCGATATTACTCGAGGCGCTGCCAAGGATGGGATTGCGGCGGATCGCGCCGCCCGACGGCGCCTTCTACATCTATGCCGATATCGGGCATCTGACGAACGACAGCTTCGGCTTTTGCATGAAGCTGTTGGAGGAAACCGCCGTCGCGACCGCGCCCGGGATCGATTTCGATCCCGTCGACGGCCATCGCTTCATCCGCCTCAGCTTCGCCGTGTCGACGGACCGTATCGAAGCGGCATGCGAACGCCTCTTCCCCTGGTTCGAACGGATCTCGCTCGCTGGCTAGGCCAAAGGGTCGCGTCAGCTCGTCGGGCACAGCGTGATCGAGAGGATGCGGGCTGGGGCGATGGGGGCGAGCGTCACCGTGTCGCCCGGCGAGAGCCACAGCGCATCGAGCACGCCAAGCGTCAGTGCGTCGGTAGTGACGCCGTCATCCAGGGCAATGAGCACATGCTCCGCCGCTTCCGCCGCGATGTCGACGGGTTCGGCCAGTTCCAGCGATTGCAGCGAATGGGTGTAAACGGCGCGGCGCGTCATGACGTTGAGCACCGTCGCCGGACTCCGGGCGCTGGCCTCGACGGCGTCACGGCCATCGAAGGTCACCGGATCGGAGCCCTCGGCGAGTTCCGCCTTCCAGTTCGGGCCGACCAGCGTGATCGGGCCGCCCGAGAGCAGCAATTGCGTGCGGGTAACGCCCAGAAAGGTCGAAAAGGGACCGTCGCGATCGACCCGCGCCAGGCTGATCCGCCAATCGAAACCATCGAGGAACGCACCCACCGGCCAGGCGGCGACCCCGGTCGTCATTCCGCCCCCATTCCGCCATGGCACTGCAGTACGTGAACCGGCGCGGAGCAGACGCATCAGCCGAGGATACCGGGCAAATCGAGGCCTTTCTCTCGCGCGCAGTCGATGGCGATCTCATAGCCGGCATCGGCATGGCGCATCACGCCGGTGGCGGGATCATTCCATAGCACACGCCCGACGCGCCGCGCAGCATCTTCGCTGCCATCGCACACTACGACCATGCCCGAATGCTGCGAGAAGCCCATGCCGACGCCGCCACCGTGATGCAGCGACACCCAGGTCGCGCCGCTCGCGGTGTTGAGCAAAGCGTTGAGCAAAGGCCAGTCGGAGACGGCGTCCGAGCCGTCGCGCATGCTCTCGGTCTCGCGATTGGGCGAGGCGACCGAACCGCTGTCGAGATGGTCGCGGCCGATGACGATCGGGGCCTTGAGTTCGCCTTTGGCCACCATCTCGTTGAAGGCGAGGCCCAGCCGGTCGCGGTCGCCCAGGCCGACCCAGCAGATGCGCGCGGGCAGGCCCTGGAAGTGGATGCGCTCGCGCGCCATGTCGAGCCAGTTGTGGAGATGCTTGTTGTCCGGCAGCAGCTCCTTAACCTTGGCGTCGGTCTTGTAGATGTCCTCCGGATCGCCCGACAGCGCGACCCAGCGGAACGGGCCGACGCCGCGGCAGAAGAGCGGGCGGATATAGGCGGGGACGAAGCCGGGAAAATCGAACGCGTCGGTGACGCCTTCCTCGAACGCCATCTGGCGGATGTTGTTGCCGTAATCGACGACGGGGATGCCCAGCTTGTGGAAGTCGAGCATCGCGCGGACATGTACCGCCATCGACGCGCGCGCGGCCTTGTCGACCGCTTCGGGTTCGCTGGCGCGCATCCGGTCCCACTGATCGAGCGACCAACCGAGCGGGAGATAGCCGTTGCGCGGATCGTGCGCGGAAGTCTGGTCGGTCACCGCGTCAGGGCGGATGCCGCGGCGGACCATCTCGGGATAGATGTCGGCGGCATTACCGAGCAGGCCGACCGAGACCGGCTTGCCGGCGGCATGTGCTTCCTCGACGATCGCCAGCGCCTCCTCGATCGTCGCCGCCTGGCGATCGAGATAACCGGTCTTGAGCCGCATCTCGATCCGCGAGGGCTGGCATTCGACCGCGATGCACGAGGCGCCGGCCATGACCGCCGCGAGCGGCTGCGCGCCGCCCATGCCGCCGAGGCCTGCGGTGAGGATCCAGCGACCCATCAGGCTGCCGCCGAAATGCTGGCGGCCCATTTCGACAAAGGTCTCGTAGGTGCCCTGAACGATGCCCTGCGAGCCGATATAGATCCAGCTGCCGGCGGTCATCTGGCCGTACATCATGAGCCCCTTGCGATCGAGCTCGTTGAAATGCTCCCAGTTCGCCCAGTGCGGCACGAGGTTCGAGTTGGCGAGCAGCACGCGCGGCGCGTCGGCATGGGTGCGGAAGACGCCGACCGGCTTGCCCGACTGGATCAGCAGCGTCTGGTCGCTTTCGAGGCGGCGGAGGGCGGCGACGATCGCGTCATAGCTCTCCCAGTCGCGGGCGGCGCGGCCGATGCCGCCATAGACGATCAGTTCCTCGGGCTTCTCCGCAACCTCGGGATCGAGATTGTTCATCAGCATGCGCAGTGGCGCCTCGGTGAGCCAGCTCTTCGCACTGATCTCGGTGCCTCGCGGTGCTCGGATGATACGGCTGTTGTCGAGGCGAGTGGTCATGCGGTCTTTCTCTTGTGCGGATGCCCAGTCGCGGGCGGCGGTGAGGATCTTGGTGAGGTGCGCGACCAGCGGCGCGGCGCGCTGGCGATCGAACGAAGTTGGCCAGTTGAACTCGGTGGTCTCGTCCGGCTCGTCGATATAGCCGCGGCAGGCCAGCTCCATCTGGATCGCGTGCACGCCGTCCTGCGGCTGGCCGTAATGGCGGGTGGTATAGCCACCGCGGAAGCGGCCGTTGACGACCAGCGACAGGCCGGAGGCGGCGCATTGGCGCTCGACTGCTGCTTCCAGCTCGGCGTCGCAGGTGGCGCCGTTGTTGGTGCCGATGTTGAACTGCGGCAGCTCGCCTTCGAACAGGCGCGGCACATTGCTCCGGATCGAATGGCAATCGTAGAGCACGACGCGGCCATGCTTCGCGCGCAGGCGATCGAGTTCGGCCTGCAGCGCGGCATGATAGGGATCGAACCAGTGCGCGGTGCGATCGGCGATCTCGGCTTCGTCCGGTTCCTGCCCGCGCAGATAGAGTGGCTCGCCGTCGAAGGTGGTGGTGGGGCAGAGCTCGGTGGTCGCCTGACCCGGATAGAGCGAGGCGCCGCTGGGATCGCGGTTCACATCGATCACGCTGCGCGAGATGCGGGTGCGGACGATCGTCGCGTCGAGCGCTTCGGCGAAGTCGTAGAGCCGGTCGATCCACCAGTCGGCGTCCTTGCGCGCCAGCCAGGGCGAGACGAAGCGATCGGCAAGCGCGTGCGGAATGTCCGTGCCGGTATGCGGCATGCCGAGCACCAGCGGCGCATCGCCGCGGCGAACGACGAGCCAGTCGTCAGACATGGAGCACCGAGGGGATTGCCACCCCGTTGGCGGTCACGATCTCGCCGAGACGGCCCGAGCGGACGATCGCGCCGGCGGCGGCGATGTCGGGGTGGAAATAGCGGTCCTCGACCAGCCCGGGCACCAATGCACGGATCTCGCGGTGCACCGCCTGGGCGGCGGGGCTGCCGGCGAGCGGCGCATGGAAGTCCCAGCCCTGGGCGCCGGCGAGCAGCTCGATCGCAATGACGTTGCCGGTGTTCTCGGCCATGGCCATCAAGCGGCGCGCTCCATGCGCGGCCATCGAGACATGGTCTTCCTGATTGGCCGATGTCGGGATCGAATCGACGCTGGCCGGATAGGCGCGCTGCTTGTTCTCGGAGACCAAGGCGGCGGCGGTGACTTGCGGGATCATGAAGCCCGAGTTGAGGCCGGGGCGCGGCGTGAGGAACGCGGGCAGGCCGGAGAGCGCGGGATCGACCAGCATCGCCAGCCGGCGCTCGGACAGCGAGCCGATCTCGCATAAAGCCATCGCGATCATGTCGGCGGCAAAGGCGACGGGCTCGGCGTGGAAATTGCCGCCGGACAGGACCTCGCCATCCTCCGCCATGACGAGCGGGTTGTCCGAGACGCTGTTCGCCTCGATTGCGAGCGTAGTCGCGGCCTGGCGGAGCAGATCGAGAGCCGCGCCCATCACCTGGGGCTGGCAGCGCAGGCAGTACGGGTCCTGCACGCGCTTGTCGTCCTCGCGGTGCGAGGCGCGGATCGCGGAATCCTGCATCATCGCGAGCAGCATCGCGGCGACCTCGGCCTGGCCGCGGTGCCCGCGCAGCGCGTGGATGCGCGGGTCGAAGGGCGTGTCGGAGCCCTTGGCCGCCTCGGTCGACAGCGCGCCAGTGGTGAGCGCGGCGGCGAACAAATTCTCGGCCTCGAACAGGCCGGCAAGCGCATAGGCCGTGGAGAATTGGGTGCCGTTGAGAAGGGCGAGGCCTTCCTTCGCACCGAGCGTGAGTGGTGTCAGGCCGGCCTCGTTCAACACTTCGGCGGCTGGGCGGGCCCCGGAGCCAGCGTCAATCTCGCCGACACCGATCATCGCGGCGGTCATGTGCGCGAGGGGGGCGAGATCGCCCGAGGCACCCACCGAGCCCTGCGCGGGGACGACCGGCAGCAGGCCACGCTCCAGCATCGCGCCGAGCAGGTCGAGCGTTTCGAGCCGTACGCCAGACGCGCCGCGGCCCAGGCTGGCGAGCTTCAACGCCATCATCAGGCGCAGCACATTGCGCGGCATCGGATCGCCCACGCCCGCGGCGTGCGAGATCACCAGGTTGCGCTGGAGCGTCTCCAGATCGGCGGGCGCGATACGGATGCTGGCGAGCAGGCCGAAGCCGGTATTGACGCCGTAGACCGCCTTGTCCTGCGCGGCGATGCGCGCGACGACATCCGCGCTTCGCTGAACGGCTGCGCGGCAGGACGGACTCAGCGTGGCGGAAGCGCCGCGATAGATGGCGTGCCAGTCCGCGAGCGGGACCGCGCCGGGTTCGAGTGTTATCGTCATGCCTGGCCTCCCCAGATGCGCGCATGCAGGGGATTGAACCCCATGCGATAGACCAGCTCCGCCGGCTCCTCGACGTCCCAGATCGCGAGGTCGCAAGCCTTGCCCGCCTCGAGCGTGCCGATTTCGCCGAGCAACCCGAGCGCGCGGGCGGCCTCTCGGGTCATGCCGGCGATGCATTCGTCGACGGTCAGGCGGAAGAGGGTCGCGGCCATGTTCATCGCGAGCAGCGGCGAGGTGAGCGGCGAGGTACCGGGGTTGCAATCGGTGGCGATCGCGATCGGGACGCCTGCCTTGCGCAGCAAATCCACCGGCGGGTGCAGATGCTCGCGGGTGAAATAGAAGGCGCCGGGCAGCAGCACCGCGACCGTGCCCGCTTCGGCCATCGCGGCGACGCCGGCTTCGTTGAGATGCTCGAGATGATCGGCGGACAGCGCGCCGAACTCGGCGGCGAGCGCGGCGCCGTTAAGGTTGGAGAGCTGTTCGGCGTGGAGCTTCACGTCCAGGCCATTCGCCTTGGCCGCCTCGAAGACGCGCCGGACCTGGGCGGGCGTGAAGCCGATGCCTTCGCAGAACGCATCGACCGCATCGGCGAGCCCGGCCGCGGCGATGCCGGGGATCATCCGGGCGCAGACCAGGTCGATATAGGCCTCGGGATTGCCCTTGAACTCGCTGGGCAGCGCGTGCGCACCGAGAAAGGTCGTGGCGATGCGGACAGAACGCAGCGTCGGCAGCGTGCGCGCGGCCGAGAGCATCTTGATCTCGTCGACCTCGGACAGGCCATAGCCCGACTTGATCTCGACCGTCGTCACGCCTTCGCCCAGCATCGTGTCGAGCCGGGGCAGGGCGGCCTCGATCAGTTCGTCGCGGCTGGCGGCGCGGGTGGCGGTCATGGTCGAGACGATGCCGCCGCCGGCGCGGGCGATCTCCTCATAGCTGGCGCCGGCGAGGCGCAGCTCGAATTCGCGCGCGCGGTTGCCGGCATAGACCAAGTGGGTGTGGCAATCGACCAGCCCCGGCGTGACCCAGCGGCCCTCCAGATCCCATTCGGCCTCGGCATCGAAAGCGGGGGCATCGGCGCGCGACCCGGCATAAAGTATGCGGTCGCCGGAGCAGGCGATCACGCCGTCCTCGATCGTTCCGAGCCCGGGCAGATCGGCGCGCAGCGTAGCGAGTCTGGCGTTGCTCCAGAGACGTTCGACCTGCACGCATGACCCCCAAGAACCTGATATCCCTGCTCTAGGATATCGGGCGAAAATGTCTATACATTTATTGTTCGATATCCGTTGGAACGGCGGTTTGAGGTTGGATTCGATGCGGCATTTCTGGTTCGAAACGGCGTTGTTGCAAGGGGCCTGGGCCGACAGGGTCCGCATGTCCGTCGAGGGCGGACGCATCGACGAGATCGTGGCCGGCGCCGATCCGGAGCCGGGCGACGAGCGGTACGGCATCGCGCTTCCGGGCGTGGCGAATCTCCATAGTCATGCCTTTCAGCGCGGCATGGCGGGGATGGCCGAGCATCGCGGTTCGAGCGCCGACAGTTTCTGGACCTGGCGCGACATCATGTACCGATTCGCCAACACGATCGGCCCCGACGAGATCGAGGCGATCGCCGCGCTCGCTTATGTCGAGATGTTGGAGGCGGGGTTCGTCCAGGTCGGCGAGTTCCACTATGTCCATCACGACCGGGGCGGCACCCCGTTCGCCGATCGGGCGGAGATGGGTGGGCGTCTGGCGGCGGCGGCAGCGGAGACCGGGATCGGGCTGACGCTGCTGCCGGTGCTGTATGCTGCTTCCGGGTTCGGCGGCACGCCTCCCAAGCCGGAGCAGCGACGCTTTGTGAACGACGCCGACGGCTATGCGCGGCTGGTCGAGGCATCGCGGCGCGCGGTGGCGCCGATCGGTGGGATCGTCGGCGTCGCGCCGCACAGCCTGCGCGCGGCACCGCCCGAATTGCTGGCGGCGGCGGTTGCGATCGGCGCCGACGGGCCGATCCATATCCATATCGCCGAGCAGACCGGCGAGGTGGACGATTGTCTGGCCTTTACCGCGCAACGGCCCGTCGAATGGCTGCTAGCGCATGCACCGGTCGATGCGCGCTGGTGCCTGGTGCACGCCACCCACGTCACGTCCGAGGAGCTGAGCGGCATCGCGCGCAGCGGCGCGGTGGCGGGGCTCTGCCCGATCACCGAGGCGAACCTGGGCGACGGGATATTTCCGGCGCGCGCCTTCCTCGAGGCCGGCGGGCGGTTCGGCGTGGGATCGGATTCGAACGTGCTGATCGATCTTGCGCAGGAACTGCGCAGCCTCGAATATTCGCAGCGGCTGGCCGAGCGCGGGCGCAACCTGCTGTCGACCGACGATTGCCCGTCGACCGGGCGCCTGCTGTTCGATCGGGCAGCACGCGGCGGCGCGCAGGCGCTGGGCGTGGACGGGCTGGGCCTGGCGCCGGGCGGGCGTGCGGATTTCTTCACGCTCGACGCTTCTCATCCAACGCTGGCTGGACGCTCGGACGACGCGATCCTCGATGCGTTCCTGTTCGCCGACAGCCGCGGGATGATCGACGGGGTGTGGCGCGGCGGGCGGCAATGGGTGCGGGGCGGGCGGCACATCGCGCGCGATGCGGTGACGCGCCGCTATGGTTCGGCGCTGCGCAGCCTGACCGAGAACGCTTGACCTATGTTGCCGGCTGCTTTCCACTACATGTCGACCATCGGTTCGGGGGCTAGATGATATTGCGATTTCGCACGGGCTTGGATGACGATCGGATTCGCCGATGATCAAGCCTAGACGCCCCGAGGTCGAGACCGGGCCGCTCTACCAGAGAATACGCGTCGCGATCGAAAGCCAGATCATGTCGGGGGTGCTCCGGCCGGGCGATCGCATCCCGTTCGAGCATGAGCTGATGGAGCGCTATGGTTGTTCGCGGATGACCGTGAACAAGGCGCTGTCGGCGCTCGCCGCCGCGGGGCTCATCTCGCGCCAGCGGCGGCGTGGCTCGTTCGTCACCCGCCCGCGCATCCATATGGCGGCGCTGGAGATCCCCGATATCCGCGAGGAGATCGAGAAGCGCGGCCATGTCTATCGGCTCGAGCTGATCGGCCAGGCGGTGCTCGGCGCCGACACGGCCGGCGGCGCGACGATGAAGATCCCGCACCACGGCAAGCTCCTGTCGCTGCACTGCCTCCACCTGGCCGACGGCAAGCCCTATGCGACCGAGGACCGCCTGATAAACCTGAGCGCAGTGCCGTCAGCCGCCGATGCCGATTTCTCGGAGACGCCGCCGGGAAGCTGGCTGCTCGCGCATGTGCCCTGGACCGAGGCCGAACACCGCATCACCGCGGCGGCGGCGGGCGAGCAGGCGGCCCTGCTCAAGGTGCGGCAGGACAAGCCCTGCCTGGTGCTTGAGCGCTGGACGTGGCGCGAGAAGGAATCGATCACCTATGTCCGCATGGTTTTCCACGGCGACAATTTCGACCTGACCGCGCGCTTCGTCTCGCAGACCCGGACCGATGGGGATGTTTTCGGCGAGTGATCGGCGGCGTGGCCGCTTTCGCCTACAGGTTGAGGCGGCAGCGTATGGGACCAAGCACGACGACCAAGCGGCTTATTGCACGACGTCAAAAAAACGCACGATCCGCGAAGCTTGATAGGCAATGACGAGCAACAGGACCAGGATCTGGACGCGTTCCCGCGGGCTGAGGAAGCCGAGAAGGCAAACCAGCGCAAGGCCGGCCTGAGCAATCGGATACTCGATTCCGAGCGATGCGAAATAGGTCGAACCCTTCGCCCAGGTGTCGAGAAGATCGATTGCCAGCCATGCGATCAGCATGCCGAAGAACCACCGCCGGCGTGCGATGAAATACTCTTTGTAGCCCCGGAATGCCGCAACATCGCTGGGAAAGAGCACTGCGCAAATCAGATAAACGAGGAAGGCATAACCCAGGACGAAGGCGTAAAGCTGAAACGACCAGCTCACGATCAGGCGCAGGCGGAACTCCCACCACCACCAAAATACCGCGTTGACGAACATATAGCCGACCCAGCCAAGGTGGACCCACCACACGCGCACCCGATCGGGTTGTTCGATGATTCTCGCGACGCCTTGCATCAGGTGCGTAAGCGCAAGCCCGATCACGACACCGGTCAGAACGACGACATATTCGAACATGCCCATGAAGTGCCCCCTCCACGCCGCTGCTGGCGAATAGCGATAGTTCCGCTCGCGACCAACCTCGTGGCGTTTATGGGCCGGAAGCGATCTCGGCAACAGCGCGCCATTGCCGCCGTTCAAAGGTCGGAGGGTGAACGACCGCTAAGCGCCCAAACCGAGCCGTTCATGATGCGTCGGCCGTCATGCGGGCTGAAAGGCGTCACTGCCTGTCGAACACCAGTAGCTGTGAGAACCTCTGACCTTTTCTGGTCGTGCCCTCGTCCGTGATGATCAGGACTTTTCCATCCGGCGAGACCGTTCGCATGGCAACGCCCACCGTTTTGCCGTCCCTCTTTTCCTCTGATCTCACCGTCCGTGCATCAATGCGCACGGCGTTCAGCGTGTCGTAGCTTGCCGAGCCGAGCATCGGATAATCGCGCCCGTCATACGCATAGGTGTAGCTGACCTGCATCTTCTCGCCTTTGGCATCAACGCCCGTCCAGGTGACCGCAACCCCTTCCGGAATGGCCTGGTATACCCGGATCTGGCTCTGCCACCCCGGACCGGGGGTGAATTGCGACTTGGCCACATTCAGCCGCCAGGTCCCCAGGACCGGATCGTCGGAAGGCGTCGCATGCGCCACGGACAGCGCCAGCCCGACAATACATCCGAAAATGAGCGCCAGAAGGCGTAGGCTCACGGTGTGTCTCCTGCACGAAGCCAGCAACTTGATTGCAAGGCGACGATAGCAGCGGTTGGCCGGCGCGAACACACCCCGGACGTAAGACCGCAACGGATGCGCAGGAATCTTGGAGCTGCGGCAATTACGCGCAATGCAGCGACCAATGTCTGTTTTATTGGCTCTTGATCGGAAAAGCGGACAAGCAGCTTCCGCCCAACAGATGCCATTCGGCGGCGCAGGCCGAACGCCTGCTAACCACCAATCTCGATCATTAGAAGGAATGGATGCTTCCCGCGGGATTCCGGTGCGGGAAGCATCCATCCCACCTCCCTGCAGCGGACAGGGAGGGCAAGGCGATCAGGGCGTCGGCACGTCCTTGCGGGCGATGGCGAGCGGATCGGGCTCGCCCGCGAAGGCGGCGCGCAGGAAGCCGAACATGCGGCGGCGCAGGTCGATGCCGTGCCACGGCTCCATGCTGACCAGCGAGCGGAAGCTGCCGCCGGTCTCGCCATGGCCCTCGCGCGGATAGACGATCAGCGCGACCGGTGCGCCATATTGCTTGAGCGCGCGCCACATTTCGAGCGACTGGCCGAGCGGATCGGTGACGTCCTCCTCGCCCTGGAGCAACAGGAACGGCGTCTTGGCGTGCATCACCGTCGAGATCGGGCTCTGGCGCCAGACATCGGCGAAATGGTCCCAGGGCCGGCCATAATACCAGCGATCGTAGAAGGTGCCGCGCTCGGTGCCGTACTCGCTGAACTGGTTGATGACGGGCGCGCCCGAGACGATCGCCTTGAAGCGATCGGTCTTGCCGACGACGAAGCCGGCCATCTCGCCGCCGTACGAATAGCCGATCAGCGCCATCTTGGACTCGTCGATCGGATAGTTCTTCAGCAGCATGTCGACGCCCGCCATGACGTCGCGATAATCGGCGCCGCCCAGGTCGTTCTTGTTGGCGCCGAGGAACTTGGCGCCATAGCCGGTCGAGCCACGGATATTGGGCTGCATCACCGCCCAGCCTTCGGCGACGAGCATCTGGATCGCGGCGGAATAATCGTCCTGGAAGCGCCCGGCGGGGCCGCCATGGATGCTCATCACCAGCGGGATCTTGGTACCCGGGGCGATGTTCGGCGGCAGATAGAGCATGCCCTCGATCGTCAGCCCCTCATTCTGCCAGGTGACGAGCTTGGACGGCACCTTGGCCCAGGTCGACGGCATCAATGCGGGCGCTTCGAGCGTGACCGGCTTGGCGCCCCATTTGGAGGCGAGGAACACCGTGCTCGGATCGGTCGGGCCGGTGCCGATGAACGCCCAGGCCGAGAGCTTGCCGTTGGTGGAAACCGGGCTCGCGACGGGCAGGCCGAAATCGTGCCAGGTGACTGCGCCGGTCGTCGTCGACAGGGTCGCGAGGCGGGAGCGCATATGCGTCGAGATCGTCAGCGCGAGATCGCCGTTCGGCAACACCGTGTAGTTTTCCGGGATGTCGCCGTCGAAGCCGGGGGTGAGGTTCTTCACCTGGCCGGTGGCGAGATCCTTGACGTAGAGGTCGTTGCAGCGCGGCGGCGCGTCCTCGAGGCACTGGTTGGTGAAGACCATCCGCTTGCGCCCGGGGAGGAACGCCACGCCGCCGGCGGTCTTGGGCAGATCGAGCTTCGTCGCGGCGAGCGTGTCCGGGTTGACCTGCCAGAAGCTGCTGTCCGGGCCGGTCAGGTCCGAGCGCGGATCGGTGGTCACGATCATGTCGACGCTGTCATAGGACCATTCCAGGTCGTTGAACTTGCCGTCGAGCTTGACCGGGCGCGTCGCCCCGCTGGCGATGTCGACCATGTAGAGGAAGGTGTGCGCCTCCGGCTCCTCATGATTGTAGCCGTCGTCCTTGCGCTCCTTGCGTGCCTTGATCGCGGGGTCCTCGGGATCGTCGCCCCACAGTGCCAGATATTTGCCGTCGGGCGAGAAGGCATAGCCGCCGGGCGCGACCAGATTGTCCTTCTTGAGCGCACCGCCCCAGCCGCCGGCGACTTCGCCCTTCTGGCTCTTGGTGATCTGGAACCGCTCGGGTTCGCCGCCCGATTGCGGCAAGCGGAACAGCGAGCGCGCGCCGTCGCGCGTGGCGAGGAACAATATCGATTTGCCGTCCGGCGAGAATTGCGCGCTGGTCTCGCCGCCGCGGTCGCCGGAGCGCGTGAAGGTGAGCTGGCGCGGCTTGGCGTCCGGGCCGAGCAGCCAGAGATGCGGCAGGCCGCCCTCCGCCGTGGTGTCGGTGATCCCGGCGAGCACCGATTTGCCATCGGGCGAGACCGCCAGGCCGCGCATCGCGCGCACCTTGGTGCGGATCTCATCGTTCATCGGGAAGCCCGCCAGCACGGCGGGGGAGGGGCTGGTCGCGCTTTGCGATGCGGCTGGGGCGGCGGTTTGCGCGGCTGCCGGCGAGGCGATCGCGGCGCCGGCCAGCAACAAGCACGCCCATGCGTGCCGCGCGGCGAATCGGCTGGTCGTCTTGTGATTCAGGATCATCGTTGCGCTCCCCTCGTGCCCGGAGCGTCCCGCCCCGCAGCGTTTAATCTCCTATGGCCGCGGTTAAATGTCTATACAAAAAAATGGTGCGACGCCGCATTCTTGGCTTTCGGAGGGCAAGATTGTTGCTGATTTGCCGCATTTGACAATCTTTTTCAGCGTCTTGTGTCCCACGGGATGAAATATCTTGCCACATCGCGCAAATTCAATGTTGCAACGCGGTGAAACGCGAGTTACGAATTGTCTATACAAATAAGAACCCCACGGGTCGCAAACAGGCGCGGGGACCGGACGCAGGCAGGGAGTGGAAACAAAACAGGGGATAAGCGATGAAGACCCGATTGATCTCGGCAAGCGTTCTCACTCTGGCGTTGCTGATGCCGTCCGTAAGCTGGGCGCAGACAGCTTCCCCGGAATCCCAGGCGCCGCAATCCGACGGTTCGCTGGTCACCGACACGCCGAGCGCGGGCGAAGTCCAGGACGGCGGCGAGATCGTCATCACCGGTTCGCGCATCAAGCGCGCCGAGTTCGACTCGCTCGAGCCGGTCACGGTGGTCTCGAACGAATATCTCAACGCCCGCGGCCTCACCAACGTCGCCGACGCGCTCAACGAGCAGCCCGGCTTCGGCGTCCCGCAAAATGCCGAAGGCGGCCAGAGCAGCTACGGCGTCAGCCAGAATTTCGTGAACAAGTTCGGCCTAGGCACCGCGCGCACGCTGACCCTGGTCAACGGCCGCCGCTTCGTCTCGACCAACGCGCCGACCGTACTCGGCAACCCCGCCGGTCTCCAGGTCGATCTCAACGTGATCAACCCGCTGATGATCGAGCGGATCGAGAATGTCGCGATCGGCGGCGCGCCGATCTACGGCTCGGACGCGATCGCCGGCACGATCAACGTGATCCTGAAGCAGGACTATGAGGGCGTCGAGCTCCAGGGCCTGAGCGGCATCAGCGATCGCGGCGACAATTTCCGCGCCAATCTCTCGGGCATCGCCGGCTTCAAGTTCGGACCCGAGGGCCGGGGCCATGTGATGATCGGCGGCTCCTGGGACCGGAGCGACGGCCTGCGCGCGGTCGACCGCGCTCGCGCCGCCGCCGGGCTGACCTTCCAGACCAACCCGACCGCCGGCTCGGCCCAGACGCGCATCCCCGGCCGCACGCCGGGGACCGACGGACGCATCAACACCGGGGTTCCGTACAATGGCGGGTCCAGCGACGGCATCCCCAACACGGTGCTGATCGGCAACACGCGCATCTTCACCGAATCCACCTGGGGCCTGATCCTGCCCTACATCCCGGCGAACGGATCGACCCCCGCCAATTTCCAGACCTATAATCCCACCGACGGCAGCACCGCGGGCTTCGGCGCGGGCGGCCTCAACCGGATCCAGTTCGATCCGAGCGGCAATATCGTGCCGTTCAATCCCGGCATGCCGTTCGGCAACACCTATGGCAGCGGCGGCGACGGCTTCAACCTGGCGGACACGCGCCCGCTCACCAACGATCTCGAGCGCTACACCGCCAATCTGAACGCCGATTACGAGATCACCTCCGACATCAAGGCGTTCTTCGAGGGCACCTATTATCACGGCATCGGCCGCGAGGTGATCGACCAGCCGGTGTACAACTCACCGCTCTTCCCCGGCGGCGTGAACAGCGCCTTGCTGTTCAACATCAACGATCCCCGGCTCAACGCCCAGGCCAAGAGCGTGCTCGCGGGCTATGGCGTCAACAATTTCTACCTCTCGCGCGATTTCGTCGACATCACCAACGGCGCGGCGTCGTCCGAGACCGATGTCTATCGCGGCGTGGCGGGGCTGACCGGCGACTTCCACGCGTTCGGCAAGACCTTCACCTTCGAGGCCTCGGCCAATTACGGCCGCACCGAGGGGTTCTTCCACCAGATCCTGCTCGATCAGCAAAAGTTCGTGAATGCGATCAACAACTGCAATCCCAACCCGATCGTCAACGCGGCGCCGGGCGGGGTCACGCCGGTCGCCGACAGCGCCTGCGTCGCGCTCGATCCGTTCGGTCCGGGCCGGCTCAGCCCGGGGGCGGTCGCCTATGTGAACTACAAGTCGACGGCCCGGTCGGTGATCGAGCAGGAGGTGTACAACATCAACTTCGGCTCGTCCGATCTGGTCACCTTGTGGTCGGGGCCGGTCGGCTTCAACATCGGCTTCGAGCATCGCCGCGAATATGGCCAGTTCACCCCCGATCCCTTCCAGGTGGCAGGGCGCGGACGCGGCGCCGCGATCGCGGGCAACCAGGGCGGCTTCCATACCAACGAGGTCTTCGGCGAAGTTCTGATTCCGCTGATTTCGCCGGACAATCATGTGCCGCTGATCGACAGCCTGACCGTCGAGGGCCGGGGCCGCTACGTCGACAATTCGGTCAATGGCGGGTTCTGGACCTACACCTATGGCGGCCGCTACCGCCCGATCAAGGACATCGAGTTCCGCGGCAACTTCACCCGCTCGCTCCGCGCGCCGTCGATCGTCGAATTGTTCACGCCGCAGACCAATGCCGGGTCGTTCTTCCCCGATCCGTGCGACATCGCCAATATCGGCAGCGGTTCGAACCCGAGCGTCCGGCAGCGCAACTGCGACGCCTTCTACAAGGCCTATGGCGTCGATCCTAAGACCTTCAGCTCGCTGGCGCGCACCTCGGCGGTACCCGGACGGACCGGCGGCAACCCGAACCTGCAGAACGAGGTCGCGGACAGCTACACGTTCGGCGTGGTGCTGCGGCCGCGCTTCATCCCGCGCTTCCAGGCGGCGGTCGACTGGAACCGGATCAAGGTGACCGGCAACATCGCCTCGCTGACCGCGGCGAACATCGCCGAGGGCTGTTACGACAATCCGGATTTCGATCTGAGCAATCCGGATGCGGGCAACAGCTTCTGCAGCCAGTTCACCCGCGTCCATAGCAGCGATCCGAACGTCAACGGCCAGATCGCCAGCGATCCCGCCAATCCCGGCATTCGTACCGGCTTCGTCAATGGCGACTTCATCGAGTTCAAGGGGCTGACCGCGCAGGTCGACTATATGCTCCCGCTCGACGGCATCGGTGTGGGCGGGCGGCTCAATTTCAGCGGGTCTTTCTTCTACCTCGACACGCTGCGCTCATCGAACAACGGCGTGACGGTCGATCCGATGGCCGGCGAGATCGGGACGCCCAAATATAGCGGCCAGGCAAACCTCGCCTTCAGCAGCGACGGTGGCTTCGGGATGACCGTCCAGGCCAACTATACCGGCAAGGCGAAGTACGACATCCTGTTCAACGCCGACAGCCGCGACATATTGGAGCTGGACAGCCAGTGGCTGTTCAACCTGGGCCTGTCGCAGCGGATCCTCGACAAGGCGACGATGCGCCTCACCGTCACCAACCTGTTCGATACGCCGCCGCCATTCCCGTATGACGCGGTATCGGCCTACGATCTGCTGGGACGCCGCTATACGGTGTCGCTCAACTACAAGTTCTGAATGCTTTGGTCCCGGCGGACGATCGTCCGCCGGGATATTAGTAAAGCCCGCCCAGAGCCCGGACCGTGTCGGTCGCGATGCCGAGCTGGCGCGAGCGCGTGTCGAGCAATGCGCGTTCGGCATCGAGCGCGGCGGTCTGCGCGATCGTCACTTCCAGATAGTCCGCCGCGCCGTCGCGGTAGCGGGTGAGTGCCAGGTCGCGCGTCTTCTCCGCGGCGGCGACGGCATCGCGCTGGTTGCGCTCCTGGTCGATCAGGTGACGCCCGGCGGCGAGATCGTCCTCGACTTCGCGGAACGCGGTGAGCACCGTCTCGCGATAGTTGGCGGCCGCCTCGTCATATTGGGCGCGCGAGATGCGGACATTGG
This sequence comes from Sphingomonas sp. JC676, assembly GCF_014489075.1. GTDB lineage: Bacteria > Pseudomonadota > Alphaproteobacteria > Sphingomonadales > Sphingomonadaceae > Sphingomonas. The sequence goes on from NZ_JACTGR010000001.1 coordinate 610,288, forward strand.
CGCGGCGCGCGCCGCCGTCGAAGATCGCCAACGCGGCCGAGAGCGGCCCCAGCGCCCAGAAGCTGTTGGCGGTGCTCAGCAGCTTGCCGCTCGAAGCCTCGAACCCGCCCGCAGCGCCGAGCGTGATGCTCGGGAACAAGGCCGCCCTGGCGACGCCGATCTGAGAATTCGCCGCAGCGACGCGGCGCTCGGCGGCGGCGATGTCGGGACGGCGCTCGAGCAGGGTCGAGGGCAAGGCCGCGGGGATCGCCGGCGGGGCGATCTGCGTGTCGGCGACGGGAATCGAGAAGGTCGAGGGGGTCTCGCCGATCAGCACGGCAATGGCATGCTCGTCGCGCGCGCGATCGGCGGCGACGGAGTCGAGCTCGGCCTTGGCGCTGGAAAGCTGGCTCTGCGCGCGGCTGACGTCGATGCCCGATGCGATGCCGCCCGAATGGCGGGTATCGGTCAGGTCATAGGCGCGCTGAAAGGCCTCCACCGTCTGGCGAAGCAGCATGATTCGCGCGTCGAGCCCGCGCATGTCGAAATAGGCGGCGGCGAGCTGGGCCTGGAGGCCGAGCCGCACGCCGGCGAGATCGGATTCGCTCGCCTGGGCATTGGCTTGGCTGGCCTTCACCGAATTGCGGACGCGGCCGAACAGGTCGAGCTCGTAGCTGAGCGACGCGCCGATCTGGCTGTTGGTGTAGGTCGCAGCGCTTCCCGGCGAGAGCGGGCGCCCGGCCGAGACGCGGTCGCGCTGCGTGCTCCCGCCGATATCGACTTCGGGCAGCAGGTCCGCGCGGGTGCGGCGGACGAGCGCGGCCGCCTGCTCATAGCGCGCGGCGGCGGCGGCAAGGCTGGGGCTGCCCGCCTCGATTCGCTCCTCGAGCCCGCTCAGTGTGGAGTCGCCGAATATCTCCCACCATTTGCCGGCGGCAGGAACGTTGGTTCCCGCGGTCTGCCACGGCCCGCCTTCCTTATAGGCGGGTGCGGTCGTTACCTCGGGCCGGTGATAGTCGGGCGCCATCGAGCAGCCCGCCAGCGCCAGCGCGGTCGAGGCGATCAGGGCAAGCTTATTTGCCCGCATTGGGGAGCACCTTCACCGCGTCGCCGGTCTGGAGCGAGTCAGGCGGGTTGTCGATCACGCGGTCGTTCGCCGAGAGGCCGGCGGTGATCTCGACCACCTTGCCCTGATCGTTGCCGATCGTGACGGTGCGCAGCAGCGCCTTGCCGTCGGGCCCGATCACCGCGACCTGGGTACCCTTAGTGCCGATGACCAATGCGCTCGGCGGCAGAGTCACGGTGCTGCCCGCGCCGTGGAGCGGGAAGCTCGCCTGGGCATAGGAGCCGGGCTTGAGCGCGCGGTCGCCATTAGGTGCCTGGAGCTCGACGAGCACGGTACCCGAACCCGGATCGACCGCGCCCGCGGTGCGTGTCAGCGTCGCGGTGAAAGTCCGGCCGGCATATTCGGGAAGTGCGAGGCTCACTTCCATGCCCGGATGGATCTGGCCGGAATAGGCCTGGGGCACCTTCACATAGGCCCGGATGCGGCTGACATCGGAAACGGTGAACAGCGGCGTCGAGCTGGCATTGCCGGAGACAACCAGCGCGCCGATTTCGGTCGAGCGGCTGGTGACGACGCCGTCGAACGGGGCCACGAGCCGGGTGAAGCCGGTCAGTGCCTGGAGCCGCGCGACATTGGCGCGCGCGGCGTTGGTGACGGCGGACTTGGCGGCGAGATCGCCCTGCTTCTCGTCGGTCTCCTGCTTCGACACCGCGTCCTTGGCGAGCATGGTGCTCCAGCGCGTCGCGGTGGTCTCGGCGAGCGCCTGGTTGGCGCGCGCGGTCTGCAGGTCGGCGCGCGCGGCGGCGAGCTGCTGGTCGACATCGGGCGCATCGAGGATCGCGAGCACCTGCCCGCGCCGCACCGGATCGCCGAGATCGACCAACCAGCGCCGGACATAGCCGGTGGTGCGCGCATAGATCGGCGCGCTGTTGAGCGCCTGGAGATTGGCGGGCAGGCGCAACGCGTCGCTCGCCGCAGCGGGAGTGGCGTGGATCACGGTGACGTTCGGGACGGCCTGTTCGGCGGTCCACGAAGCCAGGCGCTGCTCTGAACCGGCGCGTGTGGCGATCCCGGCTGCGACGACGCCGATCGCGACGACCGCGGCGATGCCGCCGCCGATTTTGAGCCGGCTGTTGCCGTTCTCAGGCATGTGCTTCCTCCAATGGGATGGGCCGGTCCGCGCCGGCCGTGCCGGCCTTGCGCTTGTGGACGAGGCTAAAGATGACGGGGACGAACATCAGGGTGGCGAAGGTGGCGACGATCAGCCCGCCGATCACGGCGCGGCCGAGCGGGGCGTTCTGTTCGCCGCCCTCGCCGAAGCCCAATGCCATGGGCAGCATGCCGATGATCATCGCGAGCGCGGTCATCAGCACCGGGCGGAAGCGGACCAGGCCCGCCTCCAGCGCCGCCGCGGTGGAGTCGCCGAGCTCGGCGAGCCGCTCGCGGGCGAAGCTGACCACCAGGATCGAGTTGGCGGTCGCCACGCCCATGCACATGATCGCGCCGGTGAGCGCGGGCACCGACAGCGTCGTGCCGGTGGTGAACAGCATCCAGATGATGCCGGCCAGCGCGCCGGGCAGCGCCGTGATGATCACGAACGGATCGAGCCAGCTCTGGAAGTTCACGACGATCAGCAGATAGATCAGCACGATCGCGCCGATCAGGCCGAAGGCGAGGCCGGAAAAGGCGTTGTTCATCGTGGCATATTGGCCGCGCATCGTGACGGTGACGCCTTTGGGCGCCTCGGCCTTGAGCTGCTCGAGCACCTTGTTGATGTCGCCCGAGACCGCGCCCAGGTCACGTCCGTTCGGCGTCGCGAAGATATCGATCACTGGCGCGATATTGTAGTGCGAGACCACCGCCGAGGCATTGCTGCGCGTGATCGTGCCGATGCCGCCGAGTACCTGGTCTTCGCCACTGCCGGTGCCGGTCACGGGGATGTTGGACAGGTCGCTGATCGATCCGACGCGATATTCGGGGGTCTGTGCGACCACCGCATAGGACACGCCGTTATCGGGGTTGAGGTAGAAGACCGGGGCGGTCTGCGAGGTGCCGGCGAGCGAGCTGGCGACGCTGGTGGTCACGTCGCGCTCGGTCAGCCCGAGCTGGCCGATCCGGCTGCGATCGATGTTCACGTTGAGCTGCGGATAACGCGACGATTGCTGGATGCGCGCATCGGCGACGCCGGGGATCGCAGTGATCCGCCGCAGGATTTTCCGCGCATAAACGGCGTTGGCATCGGAATCGCGGCCTGCGACCTGGATGTCGATCGGCGCGGGCGCGCCGAAGTTCAGGATCTGGCTGGTGATGTCGGCCGGCAGGAACGAGAAGGTCGACCCGGGGAACGCCTTGGGCAGTTCCTCGCGCAATTTTTCGACATAGCCGGCGGTCGGCGCGTGATCCTTGGAAAGCTGGATCAATATGTCGCCGTCCTGCGGGCCGATCGTGCCCGAATTGTTGTAGGTCGTGTTGATGGCGCTCACCGGCAGGCCGATATTGTCGACCACCGAAACCAGTTCGTTCGCCGGGATCACCTGGCGGATGCGCCGGGCGATCCGGTCGAATTGCGCCGACGTATCCTCGATGCGCGAGCCCACCGGCGCGCGGACATGGATCGCCATTGCGCCGGCATCCACCGACGGGAAAAAATTCTGGCCGAGATAAGGCACCAGGAAAAACGAAACCGCCACCGCCAGAATGAAGCTGAGGATGAACGGCCGCGGCACTGTCAGCGCCTTTTCGAGGAGCCCGCCATAGCCGGTGCGGATCCGCTCGAAGCGATGCTCGAAGCCGCGCTGAATACGGACGAGGGGATTGCGCGAACCGGGCTTGCCCGCCTCGTGCAGATGCCCCGGCGCGTGCGGCTTGAGCAGGTACATCGCCATCGTCGGCACCAAGGTGCGCGACAGGACGAACGACGCGATCATCGCGAACACCACGGCCAGCGCGAGCGGCACGAACAGGAAGCCCGCGACACCCGGCAGGAAGAACATCGGCACGAACACGATGCAGATGCAGAGCAGGGAGACGAAGGCTGGCGTCACGATCTGCTGCGCGCCGTCCAGGATCGCCTGGCGGACCGGCTTGCCCTGTTCGAGGTGCCAGTTGATGTTCTCGATCGTCACCGTCGCGTCGTCAACCAGGATGCCGACCGCGAGGCTGAGGCCGCCCAGCGTCATGATGTTGAGCGTGTTGCCGGTCGCCGACAGCGCAGTGATCGCGGCGAGGATGGCGAGCGGGATCGAGATCGCGATGATCACGGTCGAGCGCCACGAGCCGAGGAACAGGAGGATCATCAGCGAGGTGAGCGCTGCGGCGATCGCGCCTTCCTTGACCACGCCCTCGACCGCCGCCTTCACGAACAGCGACTGGTCCCCGATCGGCACGATCTTGAGCGCGGCGGGCACGTTCTCCTGGATCTTGGGCAGCGCGTCCTTGACGCCCTGGACGATCGCCAGCGTCGAGGTCGCGCCGTTCTTGAGGATCGTCATCAGCACCGAGCGCGCGCCGTCGACATGGACGACGTTGGTCTGCGGCGCCGATCCGTCGCGGACATGGGCCACGTCGCGCATATAGATGGTGGCGCCGTTGACGGTCTTCACCGGCAGCGCGTTCAGCTCGTCGATCGATCCCGGCGCGTTGTTGAGCTTGATGCTGTATTGGTACCCGCCGATCTTGGCGAAGCCGGCGGGGTTGATCTGGTTCTGCGCGGCGATAGCGTTGCCCACGTCCTGCGCAGACAGGCCCTTCGACTGGAGCGCCTGCGGATCGAGATCGATCTGAACCTGGCGCTGCTTGCCGCCGGAAGGATAGGGGACCGCGGCGCCCGGTATGGTGACGAGGCTGGTGCGGACCGTGTTCTGCGCGAGATCGAACAATTGGCCTTCGGACATGCCCCGGCCCGACAGCGCGAGCTGGATGATCGGCACGGTCGAGGCGTTGTAGTTGAGGATCAGCGGCGGTTGTGTTCCGGGGGGAAGCTGGCGCAGCGCCGTTTGCGAAATCGACGTGACCTGGGCGGTGGCGACGCGGATGTCTGCGCCCGGCTGGAAATAGATCTTCACCACGCCGATGCCGGGCATCGACTGGCTCTCGATATGATCGATGTCGTTGACCGTGGTGGTCAGCACGCGCTCGAACGGCGTGATGATCCGGCCCGACATCTCGTCGGGCGAGAGGCCGCTATACTGCCATGCGGTGGCGATCACCGGCACGCGGATATCGGGGAAGATGTCCACTGGCGTCCGGATCGCGGCGAGAATGCCGAGGATCAGGATCAAAATGGCCATGACGATGAAGGTAAGCGGACGCGCCAGCGCGGTCCGGACGATTCCGATCAAGGGCGGCGGCTCCGGTCAAGGCAGACGGTGGCGTAAGTGGGGAGGAGGGGCATCGGCAACAACTCCATACGAAGGTTTGTAGCGTCACTCCCCAGCTCGCTACCGCAGCAAAATTTCCCTTGCGCGCGGTCAATCATCCGCGTCCAATATTGTTTACGGCATGATTGATACGTATAACGTCTCAATCATGGAACTACGCCACCTTCGCTATTTCATCGGTGTTGCTGAGGAATTGCACTTCGCACGTGCAGCGACCCGCCTGGGCATCTCGCAGCCGCCGCTCAGCCAGCAGATCCATCAGCTCGAAGCCGAACTGGGGGTGAAGCTCTTCGACCGGACGAGTCGCAGCGTGAAGCTGACGAGCGCGGGCACCGCGTTCCTGCCGGAGGCGCGCGCGACGCTCGAGAAGGCGAGTCGCGCGGTCAATGTGGCGCATCGCGCGTCACGGGGCGAACTGGGTGAGCTCAACATCGGATTCAACGCATCGGCGCCGTTCGTGCCGACGATCGCTCGGTCGATCTACGCCTTTCGCCAGACCTGGCCCGACGTGAAGCTTAACCTCACCGAAGTCGGCGGACGCACGCAGGCAGCCGAGCTGGTCGATCATGCCCTGGACGTATGTTTCGTGCGGGGCAGCCGGCGGCCGGACCTGTGCGACGCTATCGAGGTGGCGCCGATCCTGCGCGAACGGCTGTTCGTGGCGCTTCGACCCGACCATCGGCTCGCCCGGCGCAACGAGCTGAATCTCAGCGATCTCGCCGGCGAACCGCTGCTGATCTACAAGCGCGAGCATTGCGCAGTCTTCACCGAGGAGCTGTTCGCGATGCTGCGCGGTGCGGGCGTCGAACCGATGGTGGCGCACGAGGTCCGCGAGATCTCGACATTGTTCGGGCTGGCCGCGGCCGGGATCGGCCTGTGCGTGATCGCGGAATCGATGTGTGCGCTGCAATCGGCGAAGCTGGTCTATCGCCCGCTGGCCGATCCTGAATCGACCACCGCGATATGGCTGGTCCATCTGCGCGAAGGCGCCAGCCTGCCGTGCCGCAATTTCCTGGAGATCATCGCGAAGGAAGCGGCGCTCGACTCGTAGCGTCACGCGGCCCATTCGGCGACATTGGCCTCGCCGCCGATCAGTGCCAGCCCGTGCGCGATCGAGGTGAGCTCGCCGCCGCTGGCGATCCGCGCCTCGCCGAACCGTTCTGCAAACATCGCGCGGATCGCGGGGATCAGCGATGAGCCGCCAGTGAGGAAGACGCGGTCGATCGCGGCCGCGTCCACACCGGCCTTGGCGAGCGCGGTGTCGATCGTCTGCGCGATCCGCGTCAGGTCTTCCGCGATCCAGGTCTCGAATTCGGTGCGGCTGACCCCCGCCTCGATCTCCAGCCCGGCGCCGCTGAAACGGAACCCGGCATGGTCCTCGCTCGACAAAGTGCGCTTGAGCTGGCCGACCGCATCGTAGAGCGGATAGCCGAGCTCGTTGTCGATCAGCGCGATCATCCGGCCGATCGCATCGGGCTCCACCGCGCTGCGTTGCAACCGGCCGAGCTCGTCCATCGTCCGCCGATTGCGCATCAGCGCGAGCCGCGACCAGTCGGCGAAATCGGCGAAATAGCTGCGCGGGATTTCCAGGATCTTGTCGAACGAGCGGTAAAGCCCGCCCTTGCCCAGCAGCGGCAAAATCAGCCGGTCGACGATGCGATAGTCGAACCGGTCGCCGGCGATACCGATGCCCGCCGATCCGAGCGGCACGCAGCGCCGCGCTGCGCCCGGCTCGGCGACGCGGACGATCGAGAAGTCGCTAGTGCCGCCGCCGAAATCGGCGACCAGGATCGTGGCGGGCTCGGTCAGGCGCGAGGCATAGCTGTAGGCGGCGCCCAGCGGCTCGTAGACATAATGGATCTGCGCGCCGAAGCCCTCGAACATCTTGTCATAGCGCTGGCGGGCGAGCGCCGGATCGGGGCGGGCGCCGGCATATTCCACCGGCCGCCCGACGACGATCTGCGCCGGCCGGTCATCCAGCCCGCCGCCGGCATGCGCCACCAGCCGCGCGAGGAAGATCTGGCCGAGTTGCTCGAACCGGTAGCGCTTCTCGAACACCGTCGCATGCTCGAATAATGGGCTCGCCGCGACACTTTTGAACGACTGGATGAAGCGGCTGTCGTGCGGCCATTCGAGATACTCGGCGATCGCCCAGGGTCCGGCCTCATGCGCCACGCCGCCGCGCACCGCCTCGTCGTGCCAGAAGCACAGCGCCGAGCGGAACACCGCGCCGGTGGCATGCTCGCCGACGAACGGCACCAGCTCGGACGCGCCGCCGCCGTCGGCGCGCGAGACGACGCTGTTGGTCGTGCCGAAATCGAGCCCGAGGGCCGGGCCCGCACCGCTGTGCATGAGGATCTCCGATGGTCTGGGCCCCGCCCGGCGACGGGGCGGCGCCTGTGGCACGGGGTCGCCCGAAGCGCAACTCGGAGCCTTGCAATGTAGGATTTCAGGGGCGATCCAGGGGCCCGCTTTTTCGCATCGTTGGGGTCTCGAAAACACATTTTCCGGGGAGGAAGGTTTTTAGACATAGCAGGTGTCAACCGTGTCAACTTTGCGCGTGCCCGAAATTCGCAAAACCCGCGCGTTTCTGTCGTTTTTTATTTCTCGCAGGTCATTTCAGTTTGAGCGGGAGCCCGGCGGCCATGAAGACGGCTTCGTCGACCGAGGCGGCGACGATTTGGTTGATCTCGCCCGCCACGTCGCGGAAGCGGCGGGCAAGGGCGTTGTCGGGCACGATCCCGAGGCCGACTTCGTTGGCGACGAGGATGACCGGTCCGGTCGCACTCCGGATCGCCTTTGCGAGGTCAAGAGCGTGTTCGCGATGGTCGCGTTCGGCGAACATCAGGTTGGACGCCCAGAGCGTCAGGCAATCGACCAGCAGCACGCGATCCGGTCCGGCTTCCGCTCGGATGACGGCGGCAATGTCGATCCATGCCTCGATCGTCCGCCAGCGTTCGCCGCGATCGGCGCGGTGGCGGGCGATGCGCGCCGCCATCTCGTCGTCCAGCGCCTGTGCGGTGGCCACGAAAATCGCTTCGCCGGGTAGCGCCTCGGCGCGTTGCTGCGCATAGCGGCTCTTGCCGGATCGGGCGCCGCCGAGAACCAACAGGCTGGAGTGCGAACCGGATTGCATCGCGCCGCCCTAACAGACGGACGGGGTGGGATGCGAGGGGAAGGACGACGGGTGCACGGCTGGACATTTCATGGCGGGAGGCTGAGCGAGGCGCAGCGCGCTTATGCGGATGCACCGAAGCCGTGGCTCGATCTGTCGACGGGGATCAATCCGCATGCTTGGCCGGGCGCGGCTTCGATCGAGGTCGACTGGCGGGCGCTGCCCGATGCCGGCGAGCTTGCCGAGTTGGAGCGGGCGGCGGCCGGCTATTTCGGAACCGCGCCGGAGCGGGTCTGCGCCTTGCCCGGCACCGAGATCGGATTGCGGTTGCTGGGCGGGCTCGGGCTGCCCGAACCGGTCCGGCATGTCGCGCCGGGGTACCGGACACATGGCGAAGCCTTTGCCCAAAGCACGGCGATCGACCGGCATGCGCTTGCGGACGAGCTGGCGGAGGGGGGCACGGTGCTGCTCGCCAATCCGAACAATCCCGACGGCCATCTCTTCGCGGCGAAGGAACTGGTGCGGCGCGCAGAAGCTTCGAGCGGATGGCTCATTGTCGACGAGGCCTTTGCCGATGCCTTACCGGAAGTCAGTGTGGTGCCGCATCTTGACGCAGACGCGCGGGTGCTGGTCCTGCGGTCGTTCGGCAAGTTCTTCGGGCTGGCCGGGGTGCGGCTGGGCTTTGCAATCGGGCCGGAGCCGATGATCGCGGCGCTCCGCCAGAAGCTGGGAAGCTGGCCGGTTTCGTCCGCAGCGATCCGGATCGGGATTGGCGCCTATCGCGACGCCGGCTGGATCGCCGCAATGCGCGACCGGCTGGTGGCGGACGCTGCGGCCTTCGACGCGGTGCTGGCCCGGCACGGCTGCGACCCGATCGGCGAATGCCCGCTGTTCCGCGTCATCGCGCTGCGCGACGGCATGGCGCTGTTCGACCGGCTGGCGCAGCGGGGCATCCTGACTCGGCCGTTCGACTATGCCCCGACCTGGCTCCGGCTAGGCCTGCCGGGGAGCGACGCAGCATTGGCGCGGCTCGGTCAGGCGCTGGCGGATGGCTGAACCGGTGGCGCTGCTCGCGCTGGCACTGGATGCGGCGATCGGCTGGCCTGGCGCGCTCTATGCGCGGATCGGGCATCCGGTCGGCGGGTTCGCGCGACTGATCGACGCCAGCGAGCGCCGCTGGAACCGGGCGTCGCATTCGGATCTTGTCCGCAGGCTAGCGGGCATCGCCACGGTCTTGCTTCTGCTGCTGGTCGCAGGCGGGGGAGGCTTTGCGATCCAATATGCGCTGGCTTCGGCACTGGGCGCATGGGCATGGCCGCTGATCGCCCTGCTCGCCGCGCCGGGTCTGGCGCAGCGCAGCCTGTACGATCATGTCGTGCCGGTGGCGCGGGCGCTCGAGGCCGGCGACCTGGTGGGAGCGGGGAGCGCGGTTGGTCGGATCGTCGGACGCGATACCGCCGCGCTCGACGAAGCGGGTATCAGCCGCGCGGCGATCGAGAGCCTTGCCGAAAGCTTCTGCGACGGCGTCGCTGCGCCTTTGTTCTGGCTGCTGCTGCTCGGCCTCCCCGGCATCTGGGCGTACAAGGCGATCAACACCGCCGACAGCCTGATCGGCCACCGCGAGGAACGGTGGCGGGCGTTCGGCTGGGCGGCGGCGCGGACCGACGATCTCGCCAATCTGGTGCCGGCGCGGATCGCGGGGTTGGCGGTCTGCATCGCCGGCGTGGGCGGGTTCGCGACAATGTGGCGCGATGCGGGCAAGCATGCCTCACCCAATGCCGGTTGGCCCGAGGCGGCGATGGCGGGCGTGTTGGGGCTTAAGCTGGCGGGGCCGGTCGCCTATGACGGCGCGATGCGTGACAAAACCTGGATCGGCAGCGGCCGGCTCGATGCTCGCGCCGCCGATATCCGCCGCGCGCTTGGCGTCTATATCCGCGCGTGCCTGCTGCTGTGGCTGATCGCCGGAGGTGCCGCTTGGGCGCTCTGATGCTGCAGGGGACAGGGTCGGACGTCGGCAAGTCGGTGCTCGTCGCCGGGCTGTGCCGCGCGCTCGCCAATCGCGGCCTGCGCGTGCTGCCGTTCAAGCCGCAGAACATGTCGAACAATGCCGCGGTCACCGCCGATGGCGGCGAGATCGGCCGCGCCCAGGCGCTCCAGGCGATCGCCTGCCGGGTGGAACCGCATACCGACATGAACCCGGTGCTGCTCAAGCCCCAGGCCGATCGGACGTCGCAGCTCGTCGTGCATGGCAAGGTGCGCGGAACGCTGGGCGCCGGCAATTTCCGCGCGGCGAGGGGCGCGCTGCTCGGCGAAGTGCTGGAGAGCTATGCCCGGCTCCGCGCGGCGTGCGACGTGGTGGTGGTCGAGGGCGCGGGATCACCTGCGGAGATCAACCTGCGCGCTGGCGACATCGCCAATATGGGGTTTGCCCGGGCCGCCGGGGTGCCTGTGGTGCTGGTCGGCGATATCGACCGCGGCGGCGTGATCGCGGCGATCGTCGGCACGCGGACGGTGATCGATCCCGAGGATGCCGCGATGATCAGCGGCTTCCTCATCAACAAGTTCCGCGGCGATCCGGCGCTGTTCGCTGACGGCTATGCCCAGATCGAGGCGCTTTCGGGTTGGCGCGGGTTCGGTGTGGCACCGTGGCTGTCGGCAACCGCGCGGCTGCCCAGCGAGGACGCGGTGATCCTCGAGCGGCCGATGGCGGGCGAGGGCGAGAGGCTGGTGATCGCCTGCCCGATCCTGCCGCGCATCTCCAATTTCGACGATCTCGACCCGCTCAAGCTCGAGCCCGGCGTTTCGCTCAGGATGATCCCGCCAGGCCGGCCGATCCCGGCCGAGGCGGCGCTGGTGGTGCTCGCCGGATCGAAGGCGACGATCGCCGATCTCGCGGCGCTGCGCGCCGAAGGCTGGGACGTGGACATCCGCGCGCACCACCGGCGCGGCGGCGCGGTGCTCGGGCTGTGCGGCGGCTACCAGATGCTCGGCAAGCGGCTGTCCGATCCGCATGGGATCGAGGGCGAAGCGGGAAGCGTCGAGGGGCTGGGGCTGCTCGATGTCGAGACGGTACTAACCCCCGAAAAGGCGCTGCGGCGGGTGGCGGGTACGGCGCTGGGGGCGCGGTTCGACGGTTATGAGATGCATATGGGCGAGACGCGAGGGCAGGATACCGCGCGGCCTCTGGCGGTGTTCGACGATGGGCGGCAGGACGGTGCGATCAGCGCCGACGGGAGCGTGATGGGCAGCTATGTCCATGGGCTGCTGTCGGATCCGGCGCAGCGGACGGCGCTGCTCGCGCGGATCGGGGCTGTGGGTGGTGGGCGCGACTATCGCGCCTCGGTCGATACCGCGCTCGACGAGATTGCAGCGGCGCTGGAGGAGCATCTCGATGTGGAGGGGCTGCTCGCTTTGTCAGAAGTGGCTCGCGACTAGCAGCGCGAGCAGCAGCCCGGTCTCGACCAGTTCGATCCCGGCGCCGTGGCAATCGCCTGTCACGCCGCCGATCCGCCGGCGCAGCCATAGCCACCAGACGGCGATCAGCAGCGGCGCGGCGAGGATTGCGGGGGCGAGGAACGCGCTGGCGGCTAGCAGGGCGAGCCACCCACCGATGTCCAGGATGCGGACCACGGACGCAAAGCGCGCCGCGAGCCCGTTGTGCAGCGGCGGCAGCCAGCGGGTCCAGACGAGCGGTCCGATGCGCGCGGCGAAGGGGACGAGGATGAGCGGGAGGAACAGCTTCGCTTCGACCAGTTCGTGCAGCAGCACCAGCTTGGCGATCAGCTGGAGCGCGATCGCGACCACACCGAAGCTGCCGACATGCGGATCGGCCATCACGGTGAGCATGCGGTCGCGATCCTTGTGTGCGGCGCCGCTCGCGTCGGCGAGGTCGGAGAGCCCGTCGAGGTGCAGCGCGCCGGTCACCGCGACCCAGGCGACGAGGCCCGTGAGTGCACCCGTCCAGGGATCGAGCCTCGCACAGGCCCACGCCGAACCAGCGATGATGATCCCGATGACCAGTCCCCCGGCGGGAAACCAGCGCATCGACCGAGCGAAATCCGCCTCGTCGGCGCGCACGCGTGGCATCGGCAGGCGCGTGAGGAACTGCAGCGCGAGGATCAAGCCCTTCACGGCCAGAGCCCGGCAATCTGCGCCGAGCGCGGCTCGCCCGGCCAGACGCGGAGCGACAGCAATGCGGCATAAGGCAGCTCGAACGCCCAGAGCTGGCGCTGATCGAACCCGCACAGCGTGGCGAGCGCCGCGCGCATCGCGCCGCCATGTGTGACGACCAGCGTGGGGCGCGGCGTCAGATCGGCGATTGCTGCCGATACGCGCGCAACCAACGCCGACCAGCGCTCGCCGTTCGGCGCGGGGAAGGCGTCAGGGTCGTTCCAGAAGCGGCCGAGCGCTTCTGCATCGATCTCGTTGCTGGCGAGTCCGTCCCAGTCTCCAAAATCGAGCTCGCGCCAGCGCGCGTCGACAGTGACCGACAGAGCCAGCGCCGCGCCGATCGCCTCGGCTGCGGAACTTGCGCGACGAAGGTCCGACGTGACGATCGCTTGTATACCTAGCGCGCCTGCCTGCTCGACGCAGGCGGCGATTCCCCCGGCCGTGGACGCGATATCAGTACGGCCGAGCATTCGCCCGGCGATCTCCGGCGCTCCGTGCCGCAGCAGATGGAGCGCGAAGTCCGTCATCCGGCTTCCGAGACCCCGGCCTCGGCGAAGGTCGCCATCTCAGCGTGCGCCGCGACGGCCGCTCGGATCACGCAGGTGGCGACCGCCGCGCCACTGGCTTCGCCCAGCCGCATGCCGAGCGACAATAGCGGGACGAGCCCCAGCCGGTCGAGCAGCCGGGCATGGCCCGGTTCGGCCGAGACATGGCCGGCGATGCAATGATCGGTGATCGCCGGGAACGCTGCCGACAGCGGCGCGACGCTCGCACAGCTGATGAAGCCGTCGAGTATTACGGGCACGCCGAGCTGCCGTGCGCGCACCACGGCACCGGCGATCGCCGCGATCTCGCGGCCGCCGAGCCGGCGGAGGGTCTCGAACGGCGTGGCCGGCGCGTCCGCGTGAAATGCCAGGCCGCGCTCCACCACCTCGGTCTTGTGGGCGATGCCGGCGGCATCGATGCCGGTGCCCGGCCCGACCCAGTCGGATGCGCCGCCGCCGAAGCTGCGTGCGCAGAGTGCGGCGGCGGCGGTCGAATTGCCAATGCCCATCTCGCCGACGGCCAGCAGATCGAGATCCGCATCGACCGCCGCCGCGCCGGCGTTGATCGCGGCCAGGCATTCGTGCTCGGTCATCGCCGGCGCCACGGTGAAGTCCGCGGTCGGTCGGTTGAGTTCGAGCGCGACGACCTTCAACTCCATTCCAGCCGCGCCCGCGAGCGCGTTGATCGCGGCGCCGCCACGCTCGAAGTTGCGGACCATCTCGGCGGTGACGGCGGCGGGGAAGGCGCTGACGCCGTGCACCGTGACGCCGTGATTGCCGGCAAAGACCACAACGCGAGCGCGATCAAGCGCCGGGATCGGACGCGCCTGCCAGCCCGCGAGGAATATCGCGATCTCTTCGAGCCGGCCGAGCGACCCTGCCGGCTTGGTGAGCTGGCCTTGCCGTGCGCGGGCGGCGGCGATCGCCGCCTCATCGGGCGCGGGCAGCGCCTCGAGCGCGCGCGCGAAGTCTGCAGGAGAAGTGAAGCCGCTCATTCCGCGACGAACCCGGGCGGCGGGGTGCGGGTGATGAAATGTCCCTTCACGCCGTGCGGCCATTTCGCGAAGGGCACGCGGCCATGCGCGCTGGCGGCATATTCGACGGCATAGTCCAGAATGGCACGGGCGGAATCCTCTTCGGGCGTGAATCGGCCGAGCACATAGCCGACCTTGTCGGGCGCGCGCAGATGCACCGTGCAATATTGTTCGCAGGCGAACAGGCACGGCATCTCCTGCACCGCGATGCCAGCATAGCGGCCGTCGCCGGCCTGGATCGCCCGGAGTGCGGCGATTAGGCGCTGACCGCCGCGCATGCCGTTGGCGTCCTGGCGCGTGTCAGCCGAGTAGCGACAGGTATTGCACGCGACCACCGCTGGCCCGTTCGCGACGCGCGCAAGCATCATGCCCTCTGGATGCGTGCCTGGACCGGCGCGGCGGGCAGGCCGATCCGGACCAGCAGATGATAGAGCGCGAGCAGGCCGAGCAGGATCGCGCCGTTCCGGGCGAACTGGCGCATGAGCACCTCGACCGAATAGGCCGCCTCGATCCCACCGAGGAAGAACGCCCAAACCAGGGCCACCAGCTTGAACGCGACGAACGCGGCGACATAGCTGGCGATCAACCGCATTGCGAAAGCCGCGCTGCACATCCGCCGCAGCACCGCGTAAGCCGCGAGCGCCGAGCCCAATGCCGCGGTGAGCAGATCCATGGCAAATGCCAGCGTCTCAAGCTCGCGCGGATAGCCGAGCAGGCCGAAGCCGACCACCTGACTGACGAACCAGGAAAGCAGCATCAGGATCAGACCGTCACGCTGGCGCATGTGAAGCGCGGCCAGTGCGGCGAGCGCAGGGAAGGGCGTTGCGCACGCGAAGATCAGGGTGGTCAGGGTGCTCGCCACGGTGAGCAGCACGATCCAAAGCGTCGATGCTCGGGCAGTCGAAACAAGTCCGGTCATGGCGGTCTCCATCGGGTTCAGGCGGGTCATGCGGGAAGTGGCGCGGGCATCAGAAGCGGCCCCGGACGCCGGCATAGATGCTGCGGCCGAGCGTGCCGAAGCGGAACGCGGTCATATATTGCTCGTCGAACAAGTTCTCGGCGCGGGCGAACACGCGCAGTTGCTTCGAAACCGCGAACTCGGCGCGCAGATCGACCAGCGTATAGGCGTTGAGCACCTGCGCGTTGGAGGCATTATCGAAGCTCTTGCCAGACCAGCGCACTGCCGCGCCCGTGGTCAGCCCGAACGGCCAGGAATAGCTGACCGAGCCGTTCGCGGCGTCGCGCGGCCGGCGCGGGAGCCATTTACCGAACGTGGCGGCGGCCGGCGAGCGGTCCTCGGCCACCGTCCAGCTGTAATTGCCGTCGAGGGTGAGATGGCCGACATTGGCGACGCCCTGCAACTCCACGCCATGCGCTTCGGCGCGCGAGACATTCTGGTAATAGCCCGAGCGCCGGATCGTCGTACCTGGACGGAAGCAGAGCGGCAGCGTCGAGGTTGCTGCGCAGCTGTTGAAGATGATCTGATCGGTCGTGGTGCGCTCGAAATAGGTGCCGCCCAGGCTGACCGCGCCGCCGAACAGGTGCTGTTCCGCACCCGCTTCCCAGCCATGTGCCTGTTCCGGATTGAGCGTGGTGTTCCCGAACTCCGAGAAGAGTTGGTAGAGCGTCGGCGCCTTGAAGCCCTCGCCGTAATTGGCGCGCAGGATCGTACCGGTCGGCAGCCGGAGCACACTGCCCGCCGCGAACAGCGTCTTGCCGCCGAAGCGGTCGTGATCGTCGTTGCGGATGCCGCCGGTCAGCGTCAGCGCCTTGAACGGTTGCGCGCTTAATTGTCCGTAGAAGCTCGTGATCTCGGCCTTGCCGATCGCCGGGGCAGGCACGGGCGCGGCGAGCGAGGCCGGCGGCGAGACGCTGCGGAACCGCGAGCGCTCATTCTCCGCGCCGGCCAGCAAGGTCCAGCCCGGCGCGATCGCGAAGCTGCCCTGATATTCGAACCGCTCGTTGCGCCCGGCGGAATCGAACGTCTGTGCGCGGGCGCGGGTGGGGTTGTAATTGTCGCGGTTGGTGTCGGTATAGCCGTAGCCGAAGCGGTTGCGGAACCGGCCGTCCAGCAGGTCTATGTTGACGCCCGCATAGCCGACGAATTCGCGGTTGAGCGCATATTCGGGTGTATCCGCGGTGGTCGAATCGATGTCGGTGCGGCTGGCCGAATAGTAGGAGCGCAGATCGGCGGTAACGCCCTTGGCGAGCGCGATTTCGATGCGGCCGGACACGCTGGTGTTGGTATAGGCATCGGCCTCCTTGCCGCCGAAGGCCGGGGCCAGCGCCGAGATTCCGCCGGTGGTGAAGGCCTGGCCGCCCAGGCGCCACGTGACCGGACCGTTCCTGCCGCCGATCGCCGCGCGCGCGCTCGCCGTCTCGCGCGATCCGGCTTCGAAATCGAAGCTGCCTTCGAGGGCCTTTTCGGGAAGCGCGGTGACGATGTTGACGACACCGCCGATCGCCTGGCTGCCCCACAGGATTGATTGCGGGCCGCGCAGTACCTCGATGCGCGAGGCGTCGCCGACAAGCATGTTGGCGAAATTATAGCCGCCGCCCGCCGAGGAAGGATCGTTGAGCTTGACGCCGTCGACAACGACCACGGTCTGGTCGGGCTCGGCGCCGCGGATGCGCAGCGACGTGGCGGTGCCATAGCCGCCGTTGCGCGATAGGCTGACGCCGGGCGTGCGGAGCAGGAGCTCGGAGACGCCGATATCCTGCGACCGGTCGATCGCCGCCTTGTCGAGCACGGTGACCGAGGCGCTGACCTGGTCGGTGCGGGTGGGCAGGCGCGTGGCGGTGACGACAATCGCGTCGGAATCCGCATCGCCGGCGGCATCGGGAGCGGGCGCTTCTTGCGCATGCGCCAGCGGAGCAAGGACAAATAGAGGAACAAGAGAAACCAGAGAAACGGACTTGAACATCGAGCGACCCTTCTGACAGCGGCCGCATCTCCCGAAGCGATGTAGAAAGCCCGTCGGGCGCACGACATCGCTCCGCGAAACGCGGACCAGACATGTCGTCGCTCGGGTTCAACCCGTCCGCTCGGCGCACCCTGGCCGGACGAAGGACGACCGCGACGGGCAGGTCTCCTGGCTTGCGGGTCAACGCCGGTTCGGGCCGCCTTCTCAGGATCCGAAGATCCCAATGGCATGTGGCCCGATGGCTCGCCGCTCACAGTTGCAGGGGCAGCCGGGGTCTCGAACCCCGTTCCCATTTTCATCCCCGTCTCCGGGGAACCTGTCGCGGCGCCCGAATAGGACGATCACAGGGCCAGCGTCAATCACTGTGCAGTGCGTCAAGCAATCGTGTGGAAATAAGTGCCCGTGACGAGCCCTATGGCGTGCCCTGCCGGCGGAAGCGGATTGCTCTCGCCATCGGCCATGTCGGCAAGCGTGGCGTCATCGGTCTCGACCAGGGTCGAATGATGATATTCATGTCCCCAGCTGGTTTCGCCCCGGCGCGCGAAGCCGACGTCGCGTCGCCATGTCGCCCGGCGATAGCCGAGATGCAGCTTGCGCCGCGCGAAGCTCGTATCGACGGGCAGCAATCCGGCCATGGCGTGGGTCTGGCCGTTGGCATCCTCCAGGGTGCGGCCGAGCACCATATAGCCGCCGCACTCGCCATGGACTGGCCGGGTCGCCGCGAAGTTTCTCAGCCCGTCGAGAAAACCACGATTGGCCGCCAGCCGTCCCAAGTGCAGTTCCGGATAACCGCCGGGCAACCAGCACGCGTCGCACTCCTGGGGTGGAGATTGGTCGGCGAGCGGTGAAAACCAGACCAACTCCGCACCCGCCTGGCGCCAGGCCGTGACGAGATGCGGGTAAAGGAACGCGAAGGCATCGTCGCGCGCGATCGCGATTCGCTGGCCGGGCGGGCGCAGCCTAAGCTTCGGCAACGCGGCATCCTGGGTCACGCCGCCCGCCGCCGCGATCGCGGCGAGATCGCAATGCTCGGCGACGACATCCGCCATCGCCTCGATCCGCGCGCCGAGCTCCGCATCCTCACAGGCCTGGACCAGCCCTAGATGACGCGATGGCATCGCGAGCCGTTCATCGACCGGCACCGCGCCAAGCAGTGGGATCGCGATCCGCGCGAAGCCTGCTTGGATCATCCGGCGATGGCGCGGGCTCGCGACGCGGTTGACAATCGCGCCGGCGATGGCCGGCGCTCCGGGAAAATTCGCCAGGCCGTGCGCCACCGCTGCGACCGACTGGGCGCTGCCGGCGGCATCGAGCACCAAAATGACCGGCCAGCCCAATGCCGCCGCGACGCTCGCACTGGCGCCGCCCCGATCGTCCGCGCTCAGACCGTCATACAGCCCCATCGCCCCCTCGGCGACGACCAGATCGGTGCCGCGCGCCGCCTGCGCCGCCATCGCCAGCAACGTCGCCGGGTCGAACGCGAAACCGTCCAGGTTGATCGAGCTGCGGCCAGTGGCGACGGCATGAAAGCCTGGATCGATATAGTCGGGCCCCGCCTTGGCGCCGCTTATGATGAGCCCCGATCGGGTCAGCGCACGTTGCAGCCCGATCGTCAGCATGGTTTTGCCTGCGCCCGATCGCGCCGCTGCGATCATCAGTCCGCGGCCGATCGCGGCCATCAGAATTCGATGCCCGTCTGCGCCTTCACGCCCTGCTCGCGAAAGGGGTGCTTCACTTGGGTCATCTCGGTGACGAGATCGGCGGCTTCGATCAGTCCCTCGGGCGCGTTGCGGCCGGTGATGACGACGTGTGTCATCTCGGGCTTGGCGGCGAGCGCCTCCAACACTTCGCCGAGTGGGAGGTAATCGTAGCGGAGCACGATGTTGAGTTCGTCAGCGACGACCATTTGATAGGACGGGTCGGCGATCATGCGCTTGACCTCCTCCCATGCCTCCCGCGTGACGGCGATATCGCGCGCGCGGTCCTGGGTATTCCAGGTGAAGCCTTCGCCCATCGGCTTGAACTCGACCTGGCCGGGGAACGCATCGAACACGGCTTTTTCGCCGGACGTCATCGCGCCCTTCACGAACTGGACGACGCCGATCTTCATCCCGTGTCCGATCGCGCGCACGACCATGCCGAGCGCTGCGGTGGTCTTGCCCTTGCCCTTGCCGGTATGGACGATCACCAGGCCCTTCTCGACCTGCTTTTCGGCAACCATCCGATCGCGGACGGCCTTGATCTTCGCCATCTTGGCGGTGTGCTCGGCCTCGGTGCGTTCGGCCATCAGGGTGCTCCCGGCAAACATTCGGTCGGGGCGCTCATGGCCGTCCGCGCGCGTTTCGGCCAGTCTCTTTGGCCGATAGCAAATTTTCCAGATCAAGGGCCAGCCATCGGCCAACCGCAGGCCGACGGGCCAAAACTCTATTCGCGACGACTGCGTTGCGTGATCGGAGTGTCGGCGCGCCGTATGGGTTCTGGTGCGCTCCTGAGGTGATATCGCTCCATCCAGTATTGGATCTCGTCGTCGTCTCGCCAGCTGGTTCTTTCACCAGCGTTCCCGTGATGACCGTGATAGGGCGACATTCTCGGTCTCCTTGAGTGAAGGTTACGTGCCGCCCGCGTCCGGTGTGCCCTTGGAAAGCATCGGCTTGGCCCGGCGATAATTTTTCTTCCTCTGAAATTCCCACTAAATCGGAGGATATTGAACGCCTGAAGTCACAAAGGGGTTCAATCATGCGTATTCGCTCGGTTTTTCTGTTCTCGGTTGCCGGACTCGCACTTGTTCAGGCAGCGCCCGCATGCGCCCAGGAAACGCCCGAGCAAGATCCTTCCCAGAACGTCGCGCGTGCAGAGGACGCTCCCGCCGGTGAAGAGATCGTCGTCACAGGCACGCGCGCGCAGGGCCGCTCGCGGCTCGACACTGCCTCTCCGGTCGACGTCCTAAGCGGCAACGCGCTGCGCCAACAGGGCACGACCGAGCTCGGCTCGGCGCTCGCGTCGGTCGCACCTTCGATCGATTTTCCGCGTCCTTCCGCGGTGGACGGCACCGACGCGATCCGCCCGGCGACGCTGCGGGGGCTTTCGCCCGATCAGACACTGGTGCTCATCAACGGCATCCGCGCCAACAGCTCGGCGCTGCTCAACATCAATGGATCGGTCGGCCGCGGATCGGCGGCGGTCGATCTCAACACGATTCCGACCGTGGCGCTCGACCGGATCGAGGTGCTGCGCGACGGCGCTTCGGCGCAATATGGCTCGGACGCGATCGCCGGCGTGATCAATGTCCGCCTGCGCGAGGCGCGCACCGGCGGCGGCGCCAGCGTGACCTACGGCTTCTACGACACCGATATCGACACCGCGCGGGGCAGCCGCCACACGACCGGCGAGCACGCCGTGACGGCATCGGCCTGGCAGGGGCTGAGCTTCGGCGAGGACGGTTACGTCACGATCTCGGCCGAGTATCTGAAGCGGGATCCGACCAATCGCGCCGATTATGATCCGCGCGTCACCGCCAACGCTGTCACCGGTCGCTTCGGCGATCCCGAAGTCGAGCAATATACCGGCTATATCAACGCGGGCACTAGCATCGCCCCCGATTGGAAGCTCTATGGCTGGGCCGGCTATCAGGACCGCGACACCCGCAGCGCCGCTTTTCCGCGTCTGCCGAGCGCCGCCGGCGCAGTGTCGGGCATCTATCCCAACGGCTTCCTGCCGATCATCAACACCAAGTCGACCAACGCCAATGGCGCGCTCGGCCTGAAGGGCGATCTCGCCGGTTGGAACGTCGATCTCAATGTCGCTTATGGCCGCAACAAGATCGAGTACCGCACGCTCAATTCGGCCAACTATGCCTATGGCAACGCGTCGCCGACCAGTTTCTACGACGGCGCGCTGATTTACGACCAGCTAGTCGTCGGGCTCGACGTGACGCGCAGCTTCGACCTATTCCAGTCCTTGAACGTCGCGTTCGGCGTAGAGGGGCGGCGCGAGGGCTTCAAGATCACGCCGGGCGAGCGCGCCTCCTATGACTATCCGGCGAGCGGCGCGATCGCCGGCCAGGCGCCGGGCGCGCAGGGCTTTGGCGGCTTCTCGCCGCTCAACGCGATCGAGCGGAGCCGCAAGAACGTCTCGGGCTATGTCGATCTGGAAGCCCAGGTCACCGACAAGCTTCTGGTCGGCCTTGCCGCGCGCGGCGAGCACTATACCGATTTCGGCGACACCGGCACCGGCAAGGTCTCGCTGCGCTACGATTTCGCCCACTGGTTCGCGCTGCGCGGCACGGCATCGACCGGCTTCCGCGCGCCGAGCCTGCAGCAGCAATATTTCACCTCCGTCGCCTCGGTGATCCAGAACGGTGCGCCGGTGCTCACCGGCACCTTCCCCTCGACCAGCCCGGTCGCCGCCGCGCTCGGCGGGCGTCCGCTGCAGCCCGAGAAATCGACCAACTTCTCCGCCGGCACGGTGATCCGCGCGGGCGGGTTCGACCTGACCGTCGACGCCTATCAGATCCGCCTGCGTGACCAGCTCGCGCTGTCCGAGAACATCCAGTCCTCGTTCAGCCCGCAGGTCGCGGCGATCCTGGCGCCATTCAACGTCCCTTCGGCGCGCTTCTTCATCAACGGCCTGCGCTCGCGGGTGCGCGGCATCGACGCGGTCGCGCATTATCGGCTCGACGCCGCCGATGCCGGCAAGTTCGACTTCACGGTCGCGGGCAATCTCAACCAGTCGGTTGTGACGCGCGTGCCGACCTCGACCGCGACGATCAACCCGGCGCCGGTGCTGTTCGCGCGTAGCCGCATCCTCACGATCGAGGAGGGCACGCCGGGCGAGAAGGTTACGGGCACGATCGACTGGTCGCTCGACAAGATCGGCGTCACTGCGCGGGTCAGCTATTACGGCAACGTCAACCAGCCCGGCACCGCCGCCAACGGATCGGCAGACATCAACACCGGCACGCACGCGATCACCGACCTCGAGCTGCGCTACCAGCCGGTGAAGGGCGGCCAGTTCGCGCTCGGGGTGAACAATCTATTCGACATCTATCCCGATGAGACGGCGGCGGTGAACAACAGCACCGGTGTGGTCGGCTTTCCTTATTACTCCCCCTTCGGCTTTGGCGGACGCTATCTTTACGTCCGCGCCGGGCTGAGCTGGTGAGCGGAGCGCAGGCGATGGCGGATAGCAGCTTCAGCCCGGGCTCCCGTGGTCGCTGGCCATCCTTCGGCGTCCAGGTGTTCGTCGGCATGGGCATCGGCCTGGCGCTGGGCGTGATCGGACGCGCGGCGGGCACGCCCGCGCTGGGCGAAACGCTGCACACGTTTGGGCAGATATTCGTCCAGCTGCTCAAGGCACTGGTGCCGCCGCTGGTGTTCACCGCTATCGTTGCTTCGATCGCGGCGCTGCGGGATCTGGAGAATGCCGCAAAGCTGGTCACGCACACCCTGGCCTGGTTCGCGGTGACCGCGTTGATCGCGGTGCTGATCGGCATCGCGCTCGGCCTGCTGATTCAGCCCGGCCTCCATGCCGGCGTCGATATGGCAGCCGCGAAGGCGCCGTCGAGCAGCGGTTCGTGGCTCGATTTCCTGAAAGGGATCGTGCCGGCCAATTTCCTGGGGCTGACCGCGTCCACCAGCATCGAGGCGGGCGCGGCAAAGACTGCGCTGTCGTTCAACATCCTGCAGATCATCGTCGCGGCCATCGCGATCGGCGCTGCGGCGGTGCGGGTCGGGAGCGCCGGCGAGGCCTTCCTGTCATTCAACACCTCCGCGCTCGCCATCTTCCGCCGGTTGCTGCGCTGGGTGATCGCGCTCACCCCGATCGGCAGTGCCGCGCTGATCGGGGATGCGGTCATCCGTTACGGCTGGGACGCGCTCTCCGCGCTCGGATCGTTCGCGGCGGCGATCTATATCGGGTTGGGCCTTGTCCTGCTGGTCGTCTATCCGCTCCTGCTCGCGGCCAACGGCCTCAATCCGCTACGCTTCTTCGCCGCGGCCTGGCCGGCGATCCAGCTCGGTTTCGTGTCGCGCTCGTCGGTCGGCACCTTGCCGGTGACCGAGGAAGTCACCGAATGCGGGCTCGGCGTGCCGCGCGCCTATGCTGCGTTTGCGGTGCCGCTCGGTGCCACCACCAAGATGGACGGATGCGCGGCGATCTACCCGGCGATCGCGGCGATTTTCGTTGCACAATTCTATGGCCTGCCGCTGCATCTGACCGATTACGTCTTGATCGCCTTTGTCTCGGTGATCGGCTCGGCCGCCACCGCCGGTCTGACCGGCGCCACCGTGATGCTGACCCTCACTCTTTCCACGCTCCACCTGCCGCTCGAAGGCGTCGGACTGCTGCTGGCGATCGACCCGATCCTCGATATGGGCCGCACGGCGGTCAACGTCGCCGGCCAGGCGCTCGTGCCGACCATTGTCGCAAAGCGCGCGGGCATCCTCGATCTCGAGCGCTTCCGTGGCCGTGACGCCGCGCTCGCCTCCGTTCCGGCCTGACCCCACCAAGCGAAAGGCATATCATGTCGCTCAACCTGTTCGATACCGTTCCCGACTTCACTCAGGAATCGACCGATGGACCGCTCAACTTCTATGACTGGGCCGGTCAGCACTGGGTGTTGTTGTTCTCGCATCCCAAGGACTTCACGCCCGTCTGCACCACCGAGCTGGGCGCGGTCGCCAAGCTCAAGCCCGAGTTCGATCGGCGCGGCGTCAAGATCATCGGTCTCTCGGTCGATCCGGTCGACCGGCACTTGCAATGGGCGCAGGACATCGAGCGGACCCAAGGCGCCGCACTCAACTATCCGCTGATCGCCGATGTCGATCGCCGGATCGCGCTTCTCCTGGGCTTGATCTACCCGAACGCTTCGGACACCAACACAGTGCGCAGCTTGTTCATCATCGACTCCGCCAAGCGGGTTCGACTGACCCTTACCTATCCAGCCTCGACCGGGCGCAACTTCGCCGAGATCCTGCGCGCCATCGACAGCCTTCCGCTCACCGACCGCCACAAGGTGGCGACGCCTGCCGATTGGCGGCAAGGCGAAGACGTCATCATCTTGCCTTCGCTGGGGAACGAGGAAGCGAAGGCGCTGTTTCCCGCTGGATGGGACGAGCAGACCTCGTATCTGCGCAAGGTCCCGCAACCCGAAACCGCAGGCTGAGCCCGTGCCGGCAATTCTTGCCGAGCCGTTTACGGCGGAGATCGCGCAAGCGGTTTCCCGGCTCAATGCGGCGCGCTCGGCCTGGAGGGGGAACCAGGCCGAGCGCCATGAGGTCGCGCACTTTCCGTCGCCGACGGCGCTCGCCAAGGCAATCGAGCATCTCGCGGCGGCTTTGTTCCCGGTGCGGCTCGGCGGCTTTCGGGGCGGGGCGGCCCGCGAGGATGATTTCGTTGCCGAGCAACTTACGCGCGGCCTCGCCATTCTGCGCGAACAAGTGGCTAGCGAGTTCGATTATTGGCAGGCGCAGTCCCGTGACGCGTTCGAGCCCGATCATGCAGACACGATCGTGCGCCACTTCGCTGCGGCCATGGCCGAGATACGCGCGCTGATCGACAGCGATATCGAGGCGGGCTTCATCGGTGATCCCGCGGCGCGCAGCGTCGACGAGATCCTGATCGCCTATCCCGGTGCACTTGCGATCCTGCATCACCGGCTCGCGCATCCCTTGTTCGGGTTGGGCGCAGTGATCGTCGCACGCATCATCTCCGAGCTCGCCAATGCGCGCACCGGCATCGACATCCACCCAGGCGCGACGATCGGTCCGCGATTCTTCATCGACCACGGCACCGGCGTGGTGATCGGCGAGACCGCGATCATCGGTGCTAATGTACGTCTCTACCAGCATGTGACTCTCGGCGCGCGAACGCCACTGGGGCTTGCGCAAGTGGGGCCGCGCGACCGGTTTGCGCGGCATCCGATCGTTGAGGACGACGTCATCATCTATGCAGGCGCGACGATCCTGGGCCGCGTCACTATTGGCCGCGGCAGCACGATCGGCGGCAATGTCTGGTTGCTGCGCGACGTGCCTGCGGGCGGCGTCGTCGTCCAGGCCGAGGCGGAACTGCTCGATCGGCTGCGGGCACGGGAAATGGCCGCTGAGCTGCGAGGCGGCGCGGCATGACCGTGTCCTTCTTCCATCGTCCTGCGCCCGATGCCGTGCCCAAGCCGGTCATCGGCGTCCTGTGCTGCAACGAGTTCGCCGAACGACCGGTTCAGGCGGTTGCCAGTCGGTTCATCGAACCCTTGCGACGCCTCTCCGGCGCCACCGTGCTGCTCGTGCCGGCGTTGTCCGACGCGCTGGACGCCCAAGCGCTGGGGGAGCGGCTGGACGGCCTGCTGCTGACGGGTTCGCGCTCGAACGTCGCAGCATCCCGTTATGGCGGGCGAACTTCCGATCAGGACCGGCTGGACGTGCAGCGCGATGAGGTCGCGCTCACGCTGGGCGCACATATGATCGAGCGGGGTAAGCCGGTATTTGGCATTTGTCGTGGCCTGCAGGAACTGAATGTGCTGTTCGGCGGGACTCTCACGCACGATCTTGCGGCACACCATCGGCGCGGGCCCGGCCTCGCATTCGATGCGCTGTTCGATCACGAGCATGACGTGACGCTGGCGGAGGACGGGATACTCGCCGCGGCCACCGGCGCCACGCGGCTGAGGGTCAATTCGGTGCACGAGCAGGGCATCGATCGGCTCGGAACCGGCCTTGCGATCGAAGCGATCGCAACGGACGACGGGCTCGTGGAAGCCTTTTCCGCATCTCCTTGCGGTGCGCCCGTGGTCGCGGTGCAATGGCATCCCGAATGGAATGTCGATGCGAGCGCGGCGGGCAGGGCCTTTTTCTCGCTGATCGGTGACGCACTGGGCGCGGCGCCGCGCGCCCTTGCGGCGCCGCAGGGCGACAGTCTTCGGATCGAGAAAATTCCGACCGGTATTGGCTCGCTGTGGATCAAAGACCCGCGATTTCGCTTTGCACTCCGGTAGCCTATGTGGAGAATTCACCGGGGGTTCCAGCGAATGAAGGCGGCCGAAGTATTTACCAAGCTCGGGATCGAACTGAAGCCCGATCCGTCGCGCACGGTCATCCGTCCGTTCAGCTTTGGCTACCCCGCCGCCTTCGCGGAAGGGCGGCCGACAAGGTCCGAGGAAGTAGCCGGCCGCGTCATGGCGCTCGACCCGGCAATGCGCGAGCGGATGCTGTACCTACTTCAGGAAGCCATGGAGAAGCGGCACCACAATGTCGACGACGTGTTTCTGCGGCGTTTCGAGGAGGTGAAGGGCGAACTCGGCAGCGCGGTGATCGAAGAGGCGCGTGATCGGCTCCTGATCGGCGCTTACTTCAGCCAGGAATATGCCTTTGAGTCGGCGGCTCTGTTCAATCCCAGCATCGTCTCCGTCCCCGACCAGGATCCTGACGACGACAACATCCGCTTCATCCTCTCGTTGCGCGGGGTGGGCGAGGGGCACATCTCGTCGGTCACCTTCCGCACCGGTACGTGGGACGCAGGCGACGGCCTTGTCGTTGACCCGCCCAGCCTGCACGGCGTTCCGCCCCGAATCGAGAGCGACAACGAGGGCTGGGTGCGCATGCGCTCCGACGACAGCCAGAATATCTCGGAAACGGTGATCTTCCCCATCTTGCCCAGCCAACGTCAAGGTGTGGAGGATTTGCGTCTCGTCCACTTCACCGACGAGAACGGTGTCGAGAGTGTGATCGGCACCTATACCGCATTCGACGGGATGACCGCGCGTGCCGAGCTACTCCGCGGCATTGATGCGCGCACCTACGAGATGCGCGCGCTGACCGGCGCCATGTCAGGTTATAAGGGTATGGCTCTGTTCCCGCGCCAGATTGACGGGCGCTTCGCGATGATCGGACGGCAGGACAACGAGAATCTGTGGCTGCTCTACTCGGACGATCTCTTCAACTGGGAGACGGGTGACCGATTCATGGGTCCCGAATATCCATGGGAATTCGTGCAGATCGGCAATTGCGGCTCACCGATCGAGATCGAAGAAGGTTGGTTGGTGTTCACCCACGGCGTCGGCATGGTGCGCGGGTATTGCGTGGGTGCGTGTTTGCTCGACAAGGAGGATCCGTCAAAGGTGCTCGCCCGCACCTCGTCCCCGCTGTTGTTCCCCGGTGCCGAACAGCGGGGCGGCTACGTCCCTAACGTCACCTATAGCTGCGGCGCGCTACTCCATAAGCGCCGCATCCTGCTGCCCTATGCGATCGGAGATGAATATACGGCATTCGCGGTGGGTGACGTCGACGACCTGCTCGGGGTTATGGATCGGCAATGAGCGAACATCGCGCAACCCACATGCATATCGACAAGATATATCGGTTGCGGTGACGCGCGAGGAAGAAGCCAGGGCTTCGCATCAAGCTTGTGATCTCGGCCTTGCGTGAGAGCCATGGCCTTGACGGAGCATGGTCGCTAATCCGGCCGGACGATTACCGAAACGGAGAGATGGGTTGATGGCGCTGGCCAGCGAGCGAAGCGAGAATGGCGCGCGCGATCCGCGCCGGGTGCGCTCGGTGGTCGTCCTGGGCGGCGGCACCGCGGGCTGGATGACGGCGACCGCGCTCGCGCGCTCGTTCGGGCGGGCGCTCGACATCGCTTTGCTCGAATCCGAGGAGATCGGCACGGTCGGCGTCGGAGAGGCGACGATCCCGACCATCCACTGGTTCAACGAGCTGATCGGGCTCGACGAGGCCGAGTTCCTGCGCGAGACCAAGGCCAGCTTCAAGCTCGGCATCGAGTTTGTCGACTGGGTGCGGCCGGGGCATCGCTATTTCCACCCGTTCGGCGAATATGGCGTGCGCTTCCCTGGCGTTGCCTTCCACCATCGCTGGAAGAAGGCGCGCGCCGAAGGGCTCGATCTGCCGCTCTCTGCTTTCTCGCTGGCGACCGAGCTTGCCGGGCAGAGCCGCTTCGCCAAGCCGAGCGGCGATGCGCGATCGATCCTCTCGACCTTGGGCTATGCTTATCATTTTGACGCCAGCCTTTACGCGAGGCACCTACGCGGCCTTGCCGAGCGGGCGGGCGTCACCCGCGTCGAGGGACGGCTGCAGGACGTGGAGCGCGATCCTCAGACGGGGCTGGTCACGGCGCTCACCACCCAGCGCGGCGAGCGGCTGGCGGGCGATCTCTTCATCGACTGCTCGGGCTTCCGCGCGCTGCTGATCGACGGGAGGGAGGCCGGGTTCGAGGACTGGTCGCACTGGCTGCCCTGCGATCGCGCGGTCGCGGTGCCCTGCACCCGGCTCAGCGAGACCACGCCTTTCACGCGCTCCACCGCGAAGCCCGCGGGGTGGCAGTGGCGCATCCCGCTCCAGCACCGCATCGGCAACGGCCATGTCTTTTCCAGCCGTTTCATGAGCGAGGACGAAGCCACGGCGATGCTGATGGCCAATCTCGACGGCGAGGCGCTGGCCGAACCGCGGACGCTGCGCTTCACCGCGGGCACGCGGCGGCGGGCATGGATCGGCAATGTCGTGGCGATCGGGCTCTCGTCGGGCTTTCTCGAGCCGCTCGAATCGACCAGCATCCACCTGATCCAGAGCGGCATCGCCAAGCTGCTGACGCTCTTCCCGACACGCGACATGGATCCGATGCTGGCCGAGCGGTACAATGCGCTGCTCAACGCCGATATGGACATCATCAAAGACTTTCTGATCCTCCATTACCATGCGAACGAGGGCAGGACCGAGCCCTTCTGGGTCGAGCGCCGGGAGATGAAACTGCCCGAGACCCTGGTCGCGCGCGAGGAGCAATATCGCCGCTCGGGCCGGCTGATGCTGGGCAGCGAAGAGCTGTTCCGCGACGCGAGCTGGTTGGCTGTGCTGAACGGCCAAGGTGTGGTTGCCCGGGACTATAATCCTCTCGCCGACGTGCTGGATTCCGCAACCAATCTCGCGCAGGTTCGCCAAGTTGCCGACGTGATCCAGCGCGCCGCGCCGACGCTGCCGATGCATGACGAAGCGCTTGCGGCGGCGATGGGGCAAGGGTGATCCGTCCCGATATCGTCGCGCGGCGGATCGGCGCGGAAGGCCAGCCGATCGCGATCGTCGACGGCTTCCATTCCGATCCGGACGCGTTGCGTGCCGCTGCGGCGGGGGCGGTGTTCGAACCGGGGCGGCACCATTATCCGGGCATCCGCGCGACCTTGCCGATCGATTATTTCGCGCTGGTGCGCCCTGCGCTCGTTCCGGTGCTGCGGGAGGTGTTCGGGCATGCGGGGGGTATTGAGCTGCTCGATGCGAGTTTCTCGATCGTGACGACGCCGCCGGCCGAGCTCACCGTCGTACAGCGTCTGCCGCATGTGGACGCGGTGCAGCCGGGGCGGATCGCTTTGGTCCATTACCTCGCGCCCGAGGGCGGCGACGGCACCGCATTTTTCCGCCACCGCGCGACCGGCTTCGAGGCGATCGATGCGGCACGTTCGCCCGACTATCTGGCAAGCCTCAACGCGGAGGTGGGCGCCGAGGCGCCGCCGCAAGCCTATCCGTTCGGCGACACGCCGCTGTTCGAGCGGATCGCCCATGTTGAGGCGCGCTACAATCGCGCGGTGATCTATCGCAGCGCGCTGCTCCACAGCGGCGCGATCGCGCCCGACGCGCCGCTCGATGCCGATCCCAGCACCGGTCGGCTGACCGTCACCGCTTTCCTTTCGACGGTGTAGGCGCGCGGGGCGGCTGTACCGCGAGATAGACGGTACTCCACAGCTGCGCCGCGTTGGATTCGTCGACATCCTGCTTGCCCGCGCCGAACGGCACGACATGGTAGCGGCCATTCTCGAAGGCCCAGGACCAGAGCTCGGAACTCTGCGTCGCCCGTGTCGCCTGGATCGCGCGCCACAGCTTCGTCTGGGCGTCGCGCAGCACCGCGCGGGTGGCGGGTGGCAAATCCTTCCGGGCGAGTTGGCGCTCGAGGCCGGCGGCGAACAGCGCCTGCTGCCACGACCAGACCACCGCCCCGTGATAGGCGGCGGGAGTGAAGCGGTCCTGCACCTCGCGGCTGGCGAGCGCCGGATTGGCGACGAGCAGGCCGATATCGGTCATCAGCCCGGCCGGGAAGGGCCGGCCCAGCGCGCCGACATAGGTCTGGAGATCGGCTGCGCTCGGATGGCCGAACAACAGCTCGAAGCCCTCGTCCGAATTGATGATCGGCACCGTCTTGCCCTCGGCATCGAGCGAGATGGCGTGGTAGCGTAGCGCCTGGCCGTGAAGGGCGGCGAGCGCCGGGGCGGCGGGCACGCCGACGCGCCCGGCATAGGCCTTCACCTGCACGGCGGCCTCGGCGGCGGGCGTTTCGGCCACGAACAGCGCGGGCGCCTGGGCACGCCAGATCCCAGCCATCGCGCCGGCGTGCGCGAACGCAACGCGGTCCGCGGGGGTTAGATAGGGATCGAGCAGCCCGGCGCGCAGCAGCTTGTCGGCCGCCTCCAGCGCGGCGGGCACGAAGACCGCGTTGACGTCGTACGGATATCGGCCGCGGCCGATCCCTTCCTCGCTGTCGCGCCACTGGCCGGTCATGCGGCCCTTGTGGATCTCGACCAGGTTGCTCCAGCGCGGATCCCTGGCGAATGGACGGACTTGATCGATAACGTAGCGAAGGTTGCGCACGAGAAGAATTCCGGCCGGCTCGGCGCCACCGGGGTTTGCTTCACTTTGTATCTTTTTGGACAGGAAAGTTTGCGCCGCGGACCGTGTCGCAGGACCGAGCAGATAGTCTGCCGCTACGGGCCCGAGCATGTAATCATCGTCGATCATGCCGTAATCCAGCGTCGCCGCCGCCCCGCCGGGTTGGTGGTGCTGCGCATGATCGATCAGCGCGAATTCGGAGAGTCCCTCCTCGTGCGCGACTTCGCCCTGGGGATTGAGCCGGGCAAGCACCGCGCCGAGCCCGGCCTCGACCGCTTCGCCGCGCAATGCCGGCATCAGCAGCCGCACCGACATCAGCGTGTCGCGCCCGAAATAGGTGTCGAAGCGCCAGGAGCCTGCGAGGAATTTCTCGCGATAGCTGAGGAAGGCGAGCGCGTTGCGCGCGGCGGGGTCCTTCGCGGCGTTGGCGTTGAGCAGTTCGGCCTTGGTCAGTCCTGTGAGCGGCGTGTCGCCGGTCGCCGCAATGATGCGCAGGCGGATGCGACCATTGGCGTCCGCAATGACCACATTGTTCGCGATGCGGCCGCCCAGCACCTGCAGTTCGAGCCGATAGCCCGGCGCCCCGTCGACGCGGTCGCGGGCATAGAGGATGCGGTTGCCCGAAATCTGCGCCTCGGTTGCGACCTCGGTCGGAAAGCGGCCGACGGCCTGATAGTCACGCAGGAAACGGACGTTCGAAAGCACCGCTTGTTTGAGCGCAAGGCGCGGCGCATCGATCGTCGCGATCGCGTCGATTCCGTGGAGCGGACGCCCCTTGCCGTCGACGAGTGAAAGGGGACGCGGCGCCTGATCGAGCCGCCAGGTCGCAGCCTTCGCGAGCGGCTGGAACCACAGACCGACCCCGCTGTTGCCGGCGGGGAAGGCGACCAGGATGCGCGGGTCCGATCCATTGCGCAGCAGCAGATGCGCGGCGACCTTGCCCTCGCGCACGAAGGCGTTGAGATTCTGCCCCTCGGTCAGGCCGTAGGCCAGTTCCGGCGTCTTCGCGGCACGCTGCTGTGCCATCGCGGCCGCGCCGGCGAACAGCAATCCGCCCGCCAGGACCATGCGCATCGAACCCCGCATCCGCTATCTCCTCTTTTTCCCAGATACAGGAAAGGCGCGGCGAACCTTAGCTGCCGCGCCCCCCTTTTACGCCCCTTGAGGCGATCAGAACTTGAACGTGATCGATCCGCCATAGGTCGGGCCGACGATGCCGCGGGCGTAGAAATAGCCGTCAGTGATCGCCTGCGTCTGGCCTTGGCGCGGATTGCCCTCGGTGAGGCCGACGACGTCGAAGATGTTGTCGGCATTGACGCTCAGCTGGAGCCGCTCGCTCAGGTTGAACGACGCGCCCACGCTGGTCACGCCATAGCTGGGCAGCGCCACGCCGTTGCCGGCATCGGCGTAGATCTTGCCGATATATTTGTAGCGGCCATAGACCTCGCCCAGTCCGTTCGGGAGCTTGACGGTCGGGGTGATCGTGAACAGCCGGGCTGGCGTGCGCTCGGGCCGGTTGCCCTCGAAGCCCGCCTGGTTGGCACCGTTGATCGCCAGGTTGACGAGCTTCGGATCCTGGAAGACGCCCTGGAAATCGATCGAGAACCACTCGATCGGGCGCAGGTTCATGTCGAGCTCGACGCCGTTGGTGCGTAGATCGGCATTGATGTTGCTCTGCTGCGATGGATTCAGCGGATCGGCGAAATTATAGTTCTGGTTTTGGAAGTTGGTGCGGAACACCGTCGCCGAGCCCGAGAAGATGCGGCCATATTGATAGCGCACACCGGCTTCATAGAGCTCGATCCCGGTGATCGGGTCGACATTGTTCATCTGGAAGCCGTTGGCGTAGCGCGCATAGATCGAGAGGTTCGGCGTGATCAGATAGTTGGCGCCGACGGTGTAGGCCACGGCCTTCTTGGTAGCCTTGCGCGTCGCATAGGTGCCGTCCCAGGTCGCGCCGACATCGCGGATCACGCCCACCACGCCGGGCTGGACCGGCTGGTTGACCGCGGCCTGGTTGCCGTCGAGCGCAGTCGCCTTGTCACGCTCCCAGCGCACACCCGCGTCGACGTGCAGGTTGCCGATCGAGAACTCGTCATTGACGTAGAGCGAGAGGCTCGAGTCCTCGCGCGAGCGGATGCCCGCGCCCCAGTCGCCATAGGAAACCAGGCCGTTGTCCGAGAGCGTGCCAATGACGTTGTTGTTCGCATCGAGCGCGACCACGTCGTAGATGTCGCTGTTGGTGCGCACGTCGTTGACCACGCTCGCCGTCGCCGACTGGTCCTGGTCGCGCTTGGTCTTGTAGTACATCACGCCGGCGGTCAGCGAGTTCTTGATGTCGCCGCTCTCGAAATCCCAGCGACCGCCGACATTCATGCCGAAATCATAGGCGTCGATGGCGTCGTGGTTGAGTGTGGTGCGCTGCAGGAAGCCGTTGCCGTTGAGCGCATTGAGCGCCGCGGTCTGGTCGGAGCCCAGCACCACGCCGGTACGCAGATTCTTGATGCCGAAACGGGTGGCGGTCGGATAGGCTTGGCCGCCGAGGCAAAGTACCTGTCCGACCGGCGACACATAGCTGTAGTTGCCGCAATTGGCCGGGTCGCCGCCCGCGTTTAGCGTGCGGGTCGGATCGAGATAGGTCGACGCGCTGGTCAGGCCGGCGTTACCGGTGCCCGATCCGGGGAACAGGCCATTGAAATCATACGAATAATCGAGATAGCGGCCATGGCCGAACAGCGTTAGCGAATCGCCGACCGGCTTCTCGAAGTCGAGGCGGGCCTGCCAGGTCTTGGCGACCACGCCGTCGCGATACTTGAACTCGCGGAAACCGCTGGAATGCGCGTTGGTCGAAACCGGCACCGCGATGTTCGAGAAGGCGTCGCCGCCGACATTGCCGAACTGGGTGTCGAGGCCGGGGATTCCCGTCGGCTTGCCGTTGTCGAAGCGATAGGGCTGATCGGCATAATAGGCGTTCTCGACATTGCCGCCCTTGCCCGACAGGCGGATATAGCCGCCATCGTCGAACTTGTATTCGAGCATGCCCTTCACGCGCCAACCCTGATAGTCGAACGGATTGTCGCGCACGCCGGGGCTCGACTGGATATAGCCGCCGACGTTGAAGGCGAGCTTGTCGGTGATCGGCTGCGAATAGTAGAAATCGCCGCGCTTCAGCCCATAATTATACGCGGTGACGCGGGCGATGCCCTCGGGCTTGTCGAAGTTCGGCGTCTTCGAGATGAAATTGATCGTCGCGCCTGCGCCGTTGACGGTCAGTACGCCCGAGGAGCCGCCCTTGACCGCTTCGAGGCGGTCGATCGTCAGATCCTGGTCGAAGAAGAAGTCCGCGCCGCCGCCGCCATAGAGGATCGGCATGCCGTCCTCTTCGAGCTGGACGAAGCGCTGGCCGCCGCCCTGTAGGCCGCGCACCGAATAATTGTTCGAGATCTGACCGGCGGTCGCCTCGACGAAGATGCCCGGGACCAGCTCGAGAAGGTCGGCGGTGGAGCGCGGAGCCTTCTGGTCGATCAGCTCGCGATTGGCGAGGGTGATGTCGGCCGACGAGGTGATCAGCGGACGGTTGGGCGTGGTCTGGCCGGTGACGACGATTTCGGTCGTGTCGGCAGTATCGTTCTGCGCGGTGGGGTCCTGCGCGGCTGGCGTGGCCGTATCGCTGGGCGTGGTCTGCGCGAAGGCAGGCGCGAGCGGCAATGTGGCAGCGCTGGCCAGCAGCGCGACCCGGATGCCAGCGCGAACGGAAAACAACATATAACCTCCCCAACCGAGTGTCTCGCCGGATTGCCCAGCTGAATACCCGCCCAACTAGACGCGGTCCGATGATTGTGAAATCGTTTTCTGCAAGAATCACGCGGAATTTGCCGTAGCTGGTGCCGACGTGCAACACAGGCCGGAAGGCCGGCGCCGACCGGTCCGGAAGCGAGAGGGAGAGAGCTGTTGAACCAAGACGTGAAGCGCGCATTCATGGCGATCGCCGCCCTGATCATCAGCTACGCCCTGCTCGGGTTGCTCATGA
This sequence comes from Sphingomonas sp. JC676, assembly GCF_014489075.1. Classification (GTDB taxonomy): domain Bacteria; phylum Pseudomonadota; class Alphaproteobacteria; order Sphingomonadales; family Sphingomonadaceae; genus Sphingomonas. The sequence goes on from NZ_JACTGR010000001.1 coordinate 645,182, forward strand.
ACAGCGTCGGCACTGTGATCCTCCAGTCGATCGCGCATTACGGCGTCTCCAAGCCCCAGGCGGCGACTCTCGAGGCGTGCAAGGATCTGTCGGTTGTCGTCGCGTCCTTCCTGTTCGCAACCACGCTGCCCCGCTTCGGGTTCCGTCGCGCCCAGATCCTGGTGATGATCGCCATCGCGCTCGGCGCGCTGGCGATCTCTTTCGCCAACAGCTTCTGGACGATGCAGCTCTTCTTCGTGCTCGTCGGGCTCTGTTTCGGCATAGCCAAGGTCGCCACCTATGCCTCGATCGGGCTGATCCGGCCTGATCGCGTGCAGCATGCCAGCCTGACTTCGCTGATCGAAGGCGTGTTCATGGTCGGCATTCTGGCTGGCATCTGGCTGTTCGGCTGGTTCATCGGGCGCGACACGACCGGGCATGACTGGCTGGGCGTCTATCGTGTGATCGCGGTGCTCGCGGCGGCGGCGGCTTTGCTCTGGTGGTTCACCGACCTCGACGAGAGCGGCACGCGTGCCGCGAAGGGCGCGCCTGCAACCGGCTATCGCGACGCGCTGGCACTGCTCGTCCTGCCCTCCACCATCGCCTTCCTCGCGGCGATCTTCCTCTATGTGCTGATCGAGCAGGGCGTCGGCACCTGGCTGCCGACCTTCAACAATCAGGTGCTCCATCTGCCGAGCGCGATGAGCGTCCAGGCGTCGAGCATCTTCGTCGCCGCGCTCGCGGTCGGCCGGTTGAGCGCGAGCGGGCTCGTCGCGCGGCTGGGCTGGCTGCGGCTGCTGCTCGGCTGCCTCGCACTGGTCGCGCTGCTGGTGCTGCTGACGCTGCCGACTACGCGCGGCCTTACCCTACGCCCGGACGTGGGCTGGTTCGACGCGCCGATCGCCGCCTATATCTTCCCGCTGATCGGGGTGTTCATGGCGCCGATCTATCCGATCGTCTCTTCGGTGGTGCTGAGCGCGTTGCCGCGCGAGCGCCATGCCGCGATGGTCGGGCTGATGGTGATCTTCTCGGCGCTGGGCGGCACCATCGGATCGATGATCACCGGCTTGGTGTTCGACCGCTTCTCCGGCCAGACCGCCTTCTATCTGGTGCTGGTGCCGCTGGCGCTGATCGCGGTGGCGCTGGTGCGGCTCGAGCGGCTGACCGCGAGGGCTCAGCCCGCGGAATAATCGGCCAGGTCGAAGTCGGCGATCACCGGTATCACCCAGTCCGCGCCGGGCAGCGCCGCGGGATCGCCGACACCGAGCGCGGGCATGCCCGCCGCGCGGATCGCCTGGATGCCCGCCGCGGCATCCTCGACGCCCAGCACCTGCGCCGGCTCGGCGCCGATGGCGCGCGCGGCGGCGAGGAAGATATCAGGCGCGGGCTTGCCGGCGGCGACGCTGGCGGGATCGATCACCGCGTCGAACAGGGTGTCGATCTGCATTCGCGCGAGCAGCAGCGGCGCGTTGCGGCTTGCCGAGGCGAGCGCCAGCCTGAGCCCGGCTGTCCTGCATTGGTCGAGCGCCTCGCGGGCACCCGGGAACAGGTCCTCGGGGCCGAAATGGGCGATTTCCTCGAGATACCAGTCGTTCTTCTGCGCGGCGAGGCGCTCGCGCTCCGTGGAGTCATAGCCTGGCCGATCGCCCAGGATCAGCGCCAGGCTGCCCATCCGGTCGACACCCTTCAGCGCTTCGTTCGCCTCCTCGTCGAAAGGAATGCCCAGGGTATCGGCCATCTTCTTCCATGCTCGATAATGCGCGCGCGCCGTGTCGGTCAGCACGCCGTCGAGGTCGAAGGCGACGCCCGCAAGCCGGCGCTTCGCGGTCATGCGCCGAGCGCTCCCGTCCAGCTTTGGCCGGCGGCGAGGCGGATCTCGGCGTCGTGGTGGCCGATCACGATGTCGGGGCCTGAGACCGCGCGATAGGTGATGCCGCCGCCCTGCACCTCGACCCGCACCAGCGTGCCGCGCCAGGTGAGGCCGAAGCCATAGCCCTTCCACTCGGCCGGGCGGGTTGGGCGGAAGCGAAGTTCGGGACCATGGGGACGGAAACCCGCGAACCCCCAGACCAATGCCATCCAGGACCCGGCCATCGCGGCCATGTGGACGCCGTGGCCGGTGTTGCCGTGGCGGTCGTCGATATCGACCAGGCTGGTGTCTGCGAAGAAGCGCAGCGCCGCGACCTCATGCCCCACTTCGCTGGCGAGGATCGAGAAAGTGGCAGCGGAAAGCGTCGAATCGTGGGTGGTGACGGGTTCGTAGTGGTCGAAGACGCGGCGCTTCCGTTCGAGCGAAACTTGCTCCCCGCCCAGCACCATGCCGAGCACGATATCGGCCTGTTTCGAGACCTGGTGCCGATAGAGCGTCATCGGGTGAAAATGGAGCAGCAGCGGCAGCTGCGACGCCGGGGTATTGGCTACATCCCAGCGCGGCTTGTCGAGGAAACTCGCGTCCTGCGCGTCGAGATCGCGTTCGGCGTCATAGGGCAGGTGCATCGCATCGGCGGTGCGGGTGAATTCGGCGAGCTCGTCAGCGCCCAGCGCCATCTGCGCGGCCAGCGCCGTCCAGGCTTCCGGCGCACTCTCCGCGACACGCGCCGCCGCCGAAACCGCGAGGCGCAAATGCTTCTGCGCCATCCGGTTGGTGTACCAATTATCGTCGATCAGCGCGGTATATTCGTCCGGCCCGGTCACGCCGCGCAGGTGGAAGGCGCCGCCCGCCCAATCGCCCAGCACCAGCCATAATCGGGCGGTCTCGATCAGCATCCGCGCGCCATGCTCGACCAGGAACGCCTCGTCGCCGGTCGCGTCGACATAGCAGCCGATGGCAAAGGCGATCGCCGCGTTGATGTGATATTGCGCCGAGCCGCTCGGGTAATGCGCCGAGCATTCGCGACCCTCGATCGTCCGCCAGGCGTAGAGCGCGCCGCGGGGATGATCGAGCGCTCGCGCATTGGCGAAGGCTGCATCGAGCGTCGCCGAGCGATAGACCAGCATCGCTCTTGCGATGTCGGGCGCGAGCACCGCGAGCACCGGCAGCATGAATGCCTCGGTGTCCCAGAAATAATGGCCCTCATAGCCTTCGCCTGTCAGCCCCTTGGCGGCTGCGCTCGAGCGCCCGTCGCGGCCCGCTGAGGCGAAGAGGTGGAACAGGTTGGCGCGCAGCGTCGCGGTGAGGCGCGGTTGCCCGGCGACGTCGAGATCGGCGCCCGCCCAGAAGGCGTCGAGCAATGCGCGCTGCGCCTCCACCGCGCGGCCGAAGCCATCCGCCAGCGCCGTATCGGCGAGCGCCTGTGCCTCGGCCACCAGCACGTCCGACGGATCGCGGCCTGCCGCGAACCCGGTTGCGACCAGCAGCCAGCCGTCTTCTTCGCGCTGGCGCTGGACCGCCGCGACGCCGATGCCGCTGCCGGGCAGGCGCTCGACCACCAGCACTTCCTCGCTGCGCTCGATCTCGAAGCCGCGCGACGCGAGATTCACGCCGATTCGCGGATCGTCGCTCTGGGCGGCAGCCTTGGGCGCGGGCGCAAGATAGGGATGCAGCGTCGCAGTGGCGCCGTCGACTTCGGCGCGCAGCCGGCGAACCAGCGCGGCGCGGCCATCGAGTGGCACGAGCCGTTCGGCATGGACCGTCAGGATGCGGCCATCGGCGAGGGTCCAGCGCGTCTCGCGGCGGAGCACACCTTGCCGCAGGTCGAGCACGCGCCGCGTAGCGGAGGTGGCCGCCGTCAAGTCTATCGCCGCGCCATCGATCCGCACCGCGAGCCCGAGCGCCTCGGCGACCGGCACGCGCGAATCGGAGCTTGCAGCAAAGCCGTGCAGCCGCTCGTGATAATGGATCGGTGCCTGTTCATAGGCCCGGGCGAGGAAGGTGGTCGCGCTCGCGCGCTCTTCGATCGCGCCGCGCACCCCGATCGCGCCGTTGGAAAGCGCCAGGATCGTCGCCGCCCAGCCTTCGCGGGCAGGATCGTCGCCGATCACCTCCAGCGCCCAGCCATCCTCCGCGAACAGCAAGCCGTCTTCCAAGCCGTCCGATACGCGCGCCAAGCAACCGCTCCCCAACCTTATGACGAGCAGCGATACAGGGTCTTTGATATCGTTTTCAAGGATAAAGGATCAGGTGTCTCGAACGACGATCTCGGTGGGAAGCGTGGTCGAGCGCGCGCGGCCGCCGTCGATCTGCTGCATTAGCTTCTCGACGAGCAGCGCACCGGCGACATCGGTCTTCTGGTTGATCGTGGTGATCGCCGGGCTGAAATGTGCGGTCGGCGGGATGTTGTTGTACCCGACCAGCGAGAAATCGCGCGAGGCGTTCAGCCCGCGCTCCTTGAAAGAGCCTATCGCGGCCATCGCGGCGGTGTCCGAAAAGGTGAAGACCGCGTCGGGCTGGCGCCCCGCGGCGAGATAGGCCGAGATGGTCTCCGCGGTCGTGTTGAACGCCATCGACGCGATCGGAAGGAAATCGATGACGACGTCGTCATGCTCCTCGCCGATGGCGCGCAGGCCTTCGAAGCGCAGGCGCAATTCCTCGTGACGGATATCGCCGACGAATAGCCAGCGCTTGCGTCCGGCAGCCAGGAAATGCCTGCCGGCCAGCTGACCGCCGCGGAAATTGTCGCTGCCCACGGCGCAATAACCCGCATCCGCGGCGACAGCGCCCCAGACGACCAGCGGCACATCCTCACGACCAAGGGCACGCAGCATAACGTCGCGCGTCCCCTGTCCGAGCACGATGAACCCGTCCGCGCCCCGCGCGCGGTGGAAGTCGCGAAAGGCGCGTGCATCGTCGAGGCCCGGCGGCGACAGCAGCAGGTCCTGGTTGCGGATCGAGAGGGCTTCCGACACGCCAGCCAACAGCTCAAAGATGAACGGATCTCCGATCGCGCCATGATGGTGGGAGCCGAAGTCGAGCATCACGGCCACGGTATTGGTGCGCGCCTGCCGCAGCTTCGCCGCGTTGCGGTTCACCGCATAGCCATGGCTGCGCGCCACCGCCAACACGCGCTCGCGCGTTTCCTCGGTCACCAGCGGGCTGCCGTTGAGAACGCGGGACACGGTTGGCGTCGAGACCTCCGCCAGCCGAGCGATGTCCTGCATCTTCAGTCTCGTCCCCGGTACGGGGATCTCGTCATTCTTGGGTGCTGTTTTCTTCGCCATTCTCTCTTCTATGGGACACAATCGTGCGGCGGCAAATGTCTTAGTGGCCGCGCGCTTCCCGACATGGTCCGGATTTCAAAGCGGTTGCAGAGTCGTTCGCGCCGCGGCCTTCGCGTCGACCGCAGCACGGCTGAAGGGCATCGGCTGCATCACCCCGGCGGCCCAGGGCCAATACTGGTCGCGATAGTGCGGCGAGCGGGGATCGATCGATTGGCCGGGCAGGTTGAGCATCAGCGAATTGTCCCAGGCGCCGACGTCGATCACCTGCAGATAGCTGGCGCCGCCGCCGACCCCCCAGCCCGGGCCGGACCCGAGCCAGCGCGCCATGACGGTATAACCGTCGCCGCCCGAGCCCTCGCCCTCGATCGCCGGAAAGGCGGCGGCGATCGCGGGGATGGCCGAGAGGGGATGCCGGATCCGTATCTGATGGAGGGAGCCGTAACGCCATGCCGCGGGATCGGCGCCGAGCCGCTCGCGTGCCGAGGTCCAGGCGGATGCCAGTGCTGCATCGAGCATCGCATCGCGCGCGGCCTGCGGATCGGCGCCGAGCCGCTTGTCCGGATGCACAAGCAGGTCGAGCAGAACCGACGGTGCGATCACCTTCACCAGCGGCTTTGCCCGCGCGGGCACGATCGCGGCGAGCATGCGCTTGCTGATGTCGCGCCATGTCATCTCGAACAACGCCGCAGCGCCGCTGTCCACCGCGATCCGCGCGTCCCAGCCACGCAGCATGTCCACGGCCGGCCTGGCGGCATCGGACGGGTGTTGCGGAAGGAGCGCCAGGAACTGGCGCGCGGGGGTCGAAAGCGTGTCGTGCTGCAGGGCGACGCTGTCGGCCAGGCGATGCTTGTCCTGGCTCGCCAGCACGTCGGCGATGCGCTCGTAGCGATAGGGGTCCCGGAAGGAGAAGGCCGGGATGCGATCGCGGGGCCAGTCCGCGGGCAGGTTGTTCTGGTTGGCCGAAGCGAACCAGCCCTTGGCTGGGTTATATTCGCTCGGGAGCGATGCGAAATCGCGTGTGCCCGTCCAGTCGTACCGTCCGTCGCCGGGCACGGGCAGCAGGCCGTCCCCTTGCTTGCGTACCGGTGCGAAGCCGATGACCTGCCAGCCGGTGTTTCCCTTGACGTCGGCATAGTGGAAATTGGTGGGCGACGGATGCAGCGGGAAGGCCTTGCGCAGGCCCGCCCAGTCCTTCGCCAGGTTGATCGCGATCATCGCGAAGACGCCGTGGCCGCCCGGCTGCATCGAGATCGCAGCGAGTGCCGTCGCGCGGCGTCGCGCCGGATCGTGCGAGATCACCGGCCCCTGTTCCGCATAGCGCAGCGCCACTCGCTCGGGCGCTGTGCCCATGATCGGGATCAACTCCTCTACGCGCTCGAAGCGTTTCCAGCCTCCCTTGTGGCGGTAAAGCTCGGGATCGTCGGGATGGAGCTCCAGCACGAACAGGTCGTTCTGGTCGATGTGGAAATTGGTGCGGCCGAACGCGAACCGATCGGTGTGCCCCTGCATGATGCCCGGCAGCCCTGGGGCGCCAGCGCCGATCACGTCGAGTCCGGGCGCGCTCAGATGCGCGACATGGCGCGGGCCGAAGCCGCCGATTCCCAGGTGCGGGTCGTTCGCCAGGATCGTGCGCCCCGTTGCAGTACGCGACGGCGCGACCGTCCAGGCATTGCTCCCGGCATTCGCACCCTCGGCGGGATCCGGAACGGGCTGGTCGGGTCCGAAGGGCAGCCCACCGAGCCGCAGGACGCCCAGATCCGCGGGGCCCACCCCCGCGACATCTAGCCCCTCCGGCACGCGCATGGTCCATGCCGGGCGGAGCGGTGCGACGATGGCGTCCAGCTCGAGCAGCCCGATCGCCGCGAGCTGGGCCCGGCGTATCTCGTCGTCGACATTGCCGATCGAGCCATCGCGCGCGAGCACCAGGTCGCGGACGTCCCATGTGATCGGCGCGATGCCAAGGATCCTGTATTCGAGCGGAAGCAGCGCGGGATTGGCAATCACCTCGTCGATACGCGCGTTGATCCCCGCGACATAGGCGCGCGCGCAGGCCAGCACGTTCGGCGGCGCGCGGCGCAGCTCGGCATCCAGGTCGCCGCGATAGTGGAAAAGGCGTGCGTTTGCGTCATGCTCGACAAAGCGGGGCCCGAATACCTCCGCAAGCCGCCCCAGGTCGCTGCGATGCGCAAGGTCGATCTGAAACAGGCGATCCCGCGCGACGACATAGCCCTGTCCGAAAAACGCGTCCGGGATCGAGGTCGCGCGGACATGCGGGGTGCCGAAAACATCGTCAACGATCGTGATGGGTGCGCCGAGGCCCTGGACTCGCTGCGGTCTGGCAATCGCCGCCCCGCCCCAATTCAGCAGTGTCGCCGCGGGGGCGGAGCTGGCCACAAACGCCGCTGTCGAGCCCAGCAGGAAGGAACGACGGTTAAGCATCGGCACCCCCAGCTGTTTTGCCCCGGGGGGAAAGTAGGGCGCTTCGCGCCTGTGTCCATGGGATAGGGATTCGACGGCAATAACCAGCGGCTATTGCCGCGCGAGGGACAGGATCACGGAATAATGCTGGAGACGATGAGTTCGGCGGCCTCGTCGGCGTTCATCTGCGTTGTGTCGATGCGGATATCGGGGGCGACAGGCGTTTCGTAGCGGCTGTCGATGCCGGTGAAATTGGTCAGGGCGCCGCTGCGAGCCTTGGCATAGAGCCCTTTCACGTCACGCGCCTCTGCGACGGCGAGGGGCGTATCCACGAAAATCTCGACGAACTGGCTGTCGCCGATCAGGTTGCGCACCATCTCGCGTTCGGTGCGGAAGGGGGAGATGAAGGCCGCGATCACGATCAGCCCGGCATCGGTCATCAGGCGCGCAACCTCGCCGACGCGGCGCAGATTCTCGATCCGGTCCACCTCGGTGAATCCCAGGTCGCGGTTCAGCCCCTGGCGGATATTGTCGCCATCGAGCAGGAAGGTGTGACGGTGCATGCGGCACAGCCGCTGCTCGACCTTGTTGGCGATCGTCGACTTTCCCGCGCCAGAGAGGCCAGTGAACCATAGCACCATCGGCGTCTGGTTCTTGAGGCGCATCCGCTGTTCGCGATCGACGTCGAAATGCTGGCGGTGCGTGTTCTGCGCGCGCCGCAGGGCGAAATTGAGGACACCGGCGCCGATGGTGGCGTTGGTGATCTTGTCGATCAGGATGAACCCGCCCAGAGCCTTGTTCTCGGAATAGGGCGCAAAGATTATTGGCCGGTCGGTCGCCATTTCGGCCACGCCGATCGCGTTCAATTCCAGCGATTTCGCGGCGATATGCTCCATGGTGTTGACGCTCAGCTGATATTTGGGCGGCTGCACGGTAGCCGAGACCAGCTGGGGCCCGCATTTGAGCCAGTAGGACCGGCCGGGCACCATCGGCGCCTCGTCCATCCAGAACAGTTTCGCTTCGAACTGATCCGCGCATTGCGGCGGATCGTTCGCGGCGCAAATGGCCCCGCCGCGCGGGCAGTCGACTTCGTCGGTCAAGGTGAGCGTCACCGCCTGGCCCGCCACCGCCGCATCGAGATCGCCGTCGGCAGTCACGATGCGCGCAACGGAGGATGTGCGCCCCGCGGGCAGCACCCGAACCGTATCGCCAGGGCGTACCTCGCCGCTGACAATCAGTCCGGCAAAGCCGCGAAAGTCGAGATTGGCGCGGTTGACCCATTGGACGGGCATGCAGAACGGCCGCCCCTGATCCGCTTCCGCGTCGAGCGGCACGCTTTCCAGATGATCGAGGAGCGTCGGGCCGTCGTACCAGGGCAAGCGCATCGATCGGGTCGCGATGTTGTCGCCGCCTAACGCGCATACCGGGATCGCTGTAAACGCCTCGATTCCGGCAGTGGTGGCGAAGTCGCGATAGTCCGCCACGATCTTGTCGAAGGTCGCCCGATCGAACCCGACAAGGTCCATCTTGTTCACGGCCAGCACGATGTTGCGGACGCCGAGCAGGTGGACGAGGCAAGTGTGGCGGCGCGTCTGCGTCAATACGCCCTTCCGGGCATCGATAAGGATGATGGCGAGATCGGCGGTCGAAGCGCCCGTCACCATGTTGCGGGTATATTGCTCATGGCCCGGCGTATCGGCGACGATGAATTTCCGCCGCTCGGTCGCGAAGAAGCGATAGGCGACGTCGATCGTGATGCCCTGCTCGCGCTCCGCCGACAGGCCATCGAGCAGCAGGGCGAAATCGATCGCCTTGCTTCGGGTGCCGGTCAGTCGGGAGTCGTCCGCAAGCGTTGCCAACTGATCCTCAAAGATCGTCTTGGTGTCGTACAGCAGCCGACCGATCAGGGTCGATTTGCCGTCGTCGACGGACCCGCATGTGATGAAGCGCAGCAGCGTTTTGTTCTGGTGCTGGGCCAGATAGGCCTCGATATCGGCGTCGTTTTTGGGGACATCGACCTCCGGCGCGATCCGCGGGATTGTGTCACCGTCCGGGAAAGCCCGGGGAGGGAGGTCACCATCCATCAGAAATACCCCTCCGCCTTCTTCTTCTCCATGCTCGCGGCGGGATCGTGATCGATCACCCGGCTATGGCGTTCGGAAACGGTGCTGACGAGCATCTCGGCGATGATCTGCGGAAGCGTCGTCGCGCGGCTCTCGATCGCACCGGTCAGCGGATAACAGCCGAGCGTCCGGAACCGAATCTGCCGGTCGACAACCTCGTCTCCGGCGGCAAAGCGAAAACGATCGTCGTCGACCATCAGGATCGTGCCGTTCCGCTTCACCGTCGGTCTGGATGCGCTGAAATAGAGCGGCGCGATCACGATGCGCTCGAGATGGATATATTGCCATATTTCCAGCTCGGTCCAGTTGGAGAGCGGGAAGACGCGGAAGGTTTCACCCTCCGCTTTCCGGACATTGTAGAGGTTCCACAATTCCGCACGCTGTTTCCTGGGATCCCAGCGATGGTTGGCCGTGCGGAAGCTGAACACGCGTTCCTTGGCCCGCGATTTCTCCTCGTCGCGTCGCGCACCGCAGATGGCAGCATCGAAGCGGTGCTGGTCGATTGCCTGTTTCAGGCCCTCGGTCTTCCACATGTCGGTGTGCAGCGCACCGTGGTCGAAGGGATTGATGCCGCGTGCGAGCGCTTCGGGGTTGCGATGGACGATCAGCTCCATCCCCGCGTCAGCGGCCGCAGCATCGCGGATGCGATACATGTCGCGGAATTTCCACATCGTATCGACGTGCAGCAGCGGAAAGGGAGGGGTGGAGGGGTAAAAGGCCTTGCGCGCGAGATGCAGCATGACTGCCGAATCCTTGCCCGCCGAATATAGCATCACGGGTCGCTGCGCCTCTGCGACGACCTCCCGCATGATGTGGATGCTCTCGGCTTCCAGCCGCTCAATCTGTGTGAGGCTACGTGCCATGGACATCCCGAACTCGGCACCGACCAGTGGTGCGCGAGTGCGAGGATGGCACAGGTTGCCCGGTGGACGGCTTGCCATTCCTGCGTACTACCCAAGAGGCTTGGGGGTAGTCTCGGGGAGGAGCGTCGGTTCTAAGGACGGCGCGGGTGGATCGTCCCGCGCCGCCTGGCTTCGTCTCAATACATCGCGCGACCGCAATTATATGCCGGCACCCGGCCGGTGCCGCCGCCGATCTGGGTGCCATAGCGCACGTCGTCGCGCGCCATCGCGTTCAGATATTCCTCGATATTGGGATAGCCGTCGCCGTCCGCGTCGGCATTGGCGTCCCAGACGTTCGGATTGGTGTTGGTGAACCGGCGTTCCCACTCGTCGGGCATGCCGTCATTGTCGCTGTCGGCCTTTGCCGCACCCGGCGTGATCTGCGCCCAGCCGCCGGCTTCGGCGACGGTGGAGGGCCATTTGGACTCGAACAGATAGGGGGCCGAGTCACAGGTGCGCACATCGTCAATGTACATCGCGTCGACATTGTCGCGGCACGGCCCATCGCGGCACATGTCCGCACCGGCGAAAGCGAGCACGTCCCGCATCGCCTGCTCGGCGGTGGTCACCTGCCAGGGATAGAAGGTCTGTGCACTCGCGCCGGGACGCAGGACGTAGGCCGTGTTCTGGATCACGGCGAAGCCGTTGCGGCTGCAGTCCTGAAGCCCCGCCGGCGTCACCCCGCAGACCGTCGACGGTACGACATGTGCGATGAACCCCGCGCTGTTGAGGTAGGGATCGGTGATCGTGCTGCCGAACTGGCCGGCGATGCGGGTCCGCGGCGTGACATTGCCGTTCGAGTAGATCGCGAAACCGAACGGCTGCTGCGCGCCGTTGCTGTACAAGCCGATCAGATAGTTGCCGTCGCTGGCATTATACTTGGGTCCTCTGAGCGCGACATTGCCCATCCAGTTCGCATAGACGCTGCCGAACTGGTTCGAGATCAGGCCTGTCTCGGCGATAAAATCGTAGAGCACGTTGTTGAAGATATCGGCCTGACCCGTATTCCCCGCCGGCGGCAGGGCAATCCCGACCGAGATGTTGAGGCCGCGCTGCTCGCCATGCTGCGACAAATTGTGCGCAACCGTGACCGACGAGGCGGGCTTCAGGAAGAAGGTCTTGCAGTGCAGCGACGAGGTGTGGCCCGCGTTCAGACAGATATTGGGTCCGATGATCGACCATTGCACGGTGCAGTTCGTGCACGCCATGTCGAGGCTCTCGTCGGTCCCGAACATCGTCGATACGTGATCGAGGATCTGGTTGTTCGTGCCCGACATCCGGATCGGATCGCCATTTTCGGACGTCCGCCCGACATGCGGGCCGGTGCGCGTCCGGACGTGGCGGAGGATCATGTCGTTCCCGCCCTTGCGGGTATCGACCAGCGAATCAACGGGATTGTAGTTGGCGCCCAGCCTGAACTCGATGCCGCCCGGGGAGGTCTGTCCCGCGATGTAGATCTTCGGCACGGTGATGAAAGCCGAGGACTGCAGGACGATCGCACCCGCGACATCGAAAACGCAGTAGCGCGGCCGATTGGCGGGAATGGCGTAGGGGGTGGTCACGGCCCGAGCGAGCGCGCATTCGCGGTAGCTGATCTTGCCGTCCGCTGGCGCCTCGACATCCTCGAGCGTATTGATCTTGTAGACGACCGCATCCGGGCTGCGCACGCTGGTGAACTTGCCGAAACCGGTCGCGGTGGGGAAGGCAATCGGATGCTGCGCGCGATCGGGAATGGCGCCGTCGTCCGGATTGGCGAAGGCCGAGCCCGCGCCGCCGCCTACGGGCGCGACGGATACCGTCGTCGACGCATTCTGCGCCGCACCGGAGATGATGCAGCTCAGCTGGTATTGCGTCGACTGCGTCGGCTTGACGACGGCGGTGCCGCTGACTGGCTTTGCTCCGGTGAAGGAGGAATCGCCGCTTGCCGTGCAGGTCGAGGCACCGGTCGCGGTCCAACGCAATGTGCTCGAGCCGCCCGCCGAGATTGCCGCAGGCTCGGCGGTGAAACTGATCGCGCTGGGCGCCGAGACGGTGACGGTCGCCTGGGCGCTACCGCTGCCGGCGCTACTCGCGCACGTCATGGTGAAGGCGGTCGTTTGGGTAAGCGATACGGCCGCTGTCCCGCTGATATTCTTCGCGCCGGTAAACGCCGGGTTGCCCGAGGCGGTGCAGCTCGTGGCGTTCGTGCTGGACCATGTCAGGGTAGCGGACCCTCCGGGCGCGATCGTGGCGGGCGTGGCGGTCAGCTGGACCGTCGGCACATTGCCGTCCACCGAAAGCACATCCTGGAAAACCCAGCCGTCCGCGCCGTTTGCGAAGTCGACGAGCCACCAGATCTTCTTGCCCTGCTTGACTGGCCCGCCGATCACGGTGCCCTTCGCGCCGGCCTCCTGGGTGCCGACGCCAGTCGTAAGATCGCTCTGCATGATTCGCAGCTTGCTGGTCAGCGTCACCTGCGAGCCCAGCTGGACGGGCGCGGCGCGCGCCCCGAACACCAAGACAATACTGATCAATGCCAGAATGCCAATGATGTATTTGTATTGGCCGCGAAAAATACTCATCACAATACTCGTCATCTGTCGTCCGGGGCCGATGGAACGAGATGATTATCTTGTAATTCTTGCAAGCATACGCATGCCGAACAGCGCCCCGATTCATAGGATTCGGGCCGCCGACGATGGGCGACCTTGCTGCGGGTATCGAGAAAATACCCCAAAATAGCTATCCGGCCTGAAGATCATGTCCGAAAGGACAGGTCCTTAATTGCCAATGAAGCTATTTCCGAGCGCCGTTTTCAGTAGCGGGGAGGTGGAATCGTCGACCGAGCCCGTGGAATGTGCGACGCGAGTGCAACTACTTGCGTCCGGTTGCTGGCTTTCAGCCGGCGCATCAACTCCTTGACGTGCGCCTTGACGGTGCGCTCGCTGACCCCGAGCGCCAAGGCAATGCTCTTGTTGGTCAGTCCGCGTTCGAGCCCGTCCAGCACCTGCAACTGTCGTGGCGTACACACGAATTCGGTGACGCGCTCCGAGGCGGGGAAGATGCCCGAGTCGTATGGTGTCAGAAGCGAGAAGTCGAAAGCGGGATAGATTATCCAGCCAGCGCACGCGAAGCGGATCGCCTCAATGATCCGATCGAAAGGGGTGTCGCTGCTAAGATATACACGAATGCCCTGCCGAAGGGCCGCTGCCGCATGAGGCGGATCGATCGTGTTCGTTAGCACGATGACTACGCTCAGCCCGCCCAAGCTGCACAACGTCGTCACGATATTGGCCAAATCCGCCTCGCTGAACGGATCGGCCGCGAGATTGACGATGACGGCGTCGATGCGGTTTTTTGCGGTGAAGGCGACGGCTTCCTCAAGATTGGCGACCGCGATAGCCGATGCCACGTCAGACGCATCGCTCAACGCCGCGACCAAGCAATCCCGGGTGAGCGATCGCGGATCGACAATGAGCAGCCGAGCCTTGGACCCAGCGCCACCCGTCGGAGGAGTCGGTCTCGTACGACGCCTGGGAAGAGTGAGAATATTCCCACTGCCGGTGTCCGACGGCTGATCTGTTCTGGACATCAGCATTATGGGCGCGAACGCAAAGGAGGGGTCGCGAGGGCGGGAATCATGACTGCGCGATGCTGGGCAAGGTGCCGGCAGGGCGAATGTCATAATATGCCTTGAACTTGCTGTAATATCGCAGGCCGTCGCCGCCGGCCATCCGTGCGTGCTTGGTGTAGCTGACGCGGTTGAACACGACCCCGGTCACATCGCCGTCGAATTGCATCAGCGTCGATTGCACCAGATCCGGCGTGGTTTTGCCCCATCTCAGAACCAGCAGCACGGCATCGGCATAGCGCGATACGGAGCGCGCATCGCCGACTGCGAGAATGGGTGGCGTGATGAGGATGATCTGGTCGAAGCGTGTACGCAGCTCGTCCAGCAGGGTCTTGATTTGTGGCGAGGCCAGGACAGCGCCTGGATCCGCGCACGGCTTGCGAACGAAGATTGCCTTCAAACCGGGCGAGGCCGCGCTCGCTGCGATGATTTCATCGATCGTCGCGTTGCCACGAAGATAATCGAGCAGGTCTTTTTCATCTCCCGTCGGATCGATGAGGCCGTCGAGCCCAGGTCGTCTCAGATCGAAATCGACTACGATCGCCGATCGGAAGGTTGCGACCGCAGCGGCGGCGAGCGCAATCGAAATGGTCGTCTTTCCATCGTCGGGCAATGGAGAGGTCACGACGACGATGTTGCCGGTCGGGTTCGGCAGCAGCCGAGACAGCTTGCCTTCCATCGTTCGGATCGCCTCGGCAAAGACCGAATAGGGTCGCGAGATCACGGCGACATCGGTCGGGATTCGTTTCCGTTGTGGAACCTCCGGGATGAGTCCGAAGGTGGGAAGACCGGTGAGCGCGTGGATTTGCGCGGCGGTGCGCACATGATTGTCGGTCGCTTCCGCAACGAGCACGTAGATGAGACCGAGGATCATTGTTGCGGCAAGCGCTGCCCCCAGAATCGGCACTGGGCGCGGGAAGCTGGGCTGGGTCGGCATCAGCGCCAGGGAAGCGACGGTCGAGTCTGCCTTGACGAGATCGCCCTGTCGCAGCGTTTGTTTCAGTCGCGACAGGAGCGACAGGTAGACCGCCTGCGTCGCCGTCGCGTCTCGCTCGAGATCGAGCAGGGGCACGCTCAGCATGCCACGATCGAGCGATTGCGAACGCATACTGCCCAGGTCGCCGGACAGGGTGGATTCGCGGGCCTGCTGGGCGGTGACGTCATTGCTGAACTGTTGCCGAAGCCGATCGGTCTCGGCCGCGATTCCGCGACGGACCTGGGCGAGCTCGGCCTCGGCCTTCTGCACATCGGGATGCGCACGGCCGTATAGAGTCAACAACTGTGCCAGGCGCTGGTTGGTGGCGCTCTCTTGAGTACGCAAATCCGTAAGCAGGCCGGACATTAGCAGCCCTCCCGCGCCCGAGCCACCGCTGCGCGCGCCGGCCTCGGCGCGTGCGGCCCGCGCCGCAGCGAGTTCGGATGCCAGCCGGCTCATCTGGGCCGAATTGGCATCATTGCCGGGCCCGGGGTCGATATTGTGCTTGCTGCGATAGGACGCGATCGACCAGTTCGTGGCGAGAAGTTGCTGGCGCAGTTCCTCCACGCGGCGGCTCAGTGCCTCGGCCACGCGGCGCTGCGCGGCGCGGCGCTCGGTAATCTGGATGTCGATGTACGACGCCGTGATCTTGTTCGCGATCCGCGCAGCCTTGGCGGGGCTGGCCGAAGTCGCGGTGACGTTGATGAAGCTGGTCTGGCCGTCCTGATCGACTTTGACCGCCGCCTGCAGGCGGTCGGTGACCTTTTCGATCAATTGGGGCGGCACTGCGAGGGGCTTGTTTCCCGTTCCCGCCGATTTTGAAGCGGGCCCCGACTTCGCCGCATTCGCCAGGGACTTTCCGGCGTTGGGATTGAATTCGGGATCGTCGAAGAGCGCCAGATCGCGCACAACCTGGCGCGCGACCGATCGCGAGTTCAAAAGCTGGATCTGCGTTTCGATCTGATGCGTGCGCCGCAATTCCAGGTCGCGAATGGATGTCGGCGTCGCCGCGTCGTCGCCGCTCAGGTCGAGATCATCCGTATCGACCCGCATCACCGCCGTTGCCTGATAGCGGGGTTCGATGACCAGCAGCGCGATCACCGCAATGCCCAGCACCAGGACCATGGTCGCGAGAAGCCCGCGATACCGGCGCCGGAGCACGCGCAGAAAATCGGTGCCGACGGACGTGTCACCGTGACGGGAATCGAGGCCTCGATGGTCCTGTAGGACGGGCTCATGCATGTTCATGCTGTTCATCCTGTGGCGGCGCGCATGCTCATCCTGTGATGTACGCCCCAGATAAGCTTGTAGGCTGCGGCGTTCGGTGTCGCAGCGGCAATGAAGGATAGGGGAGAGAGAACTCCGGTCCATCGTGGTGGATCTGCCTACCACCAGATGGATGACGCGATATGGGCCGCGCTACCTCTTCCGGGGTATCTCGATATCGGAATCGGCGATTTACCGGCGGAGTGGCATGTCCTTTGGCCAGCGCGGAAGGACTTTCATGATTGCCAAGATCCCAAATCGCCGTCGACCGTCGTCATGAGCACGATGCCGCCGGATCCGTCGGTCGCCGCGGCCGTGCCGGGGGGCTCGCCACGAAGTGGAACGCTGATGCGGTTTGCGCGCAACGCCTTTCATATCGTCAGCGGTAATGCATCGGCAGTCGTGCTCGGCATGATTACCTTGGGGCTCAGCGCGCAGATGCTGGGTCCCGCGCTACTGGGCATTCTTGCGACCATCGAAGGCTATGGCCGCATGGTCGACCAGATTGTCAGGCTGGAGACGTGGCAGGCGTTGATCCGATACGGGGCCGACGCGCTCGAGAAACGGGATGGCGAGCGGTTTCGAGCGCTCGTCAAGCTCGGCGTGATCATGGATATTGTCGGTGCTTCGCTCTCCGCGGCTGTAGCGTTTATCGTGATTCCGCTGGCAGCACACTGGCTCAATTGGGACTCGGCCACCAGCATGATGGCGCGTGTCTATTGCATCGCGGTGCTCTTCGGAATTTCCTCGACCCCGATCGGGGTCCTCCGGCTATTCAACCGCTTTGCTGCCATAGCCTGGCTCGAGCCTGGCCTCGCCGCGATCCGTCTCGTCGGCGTCGCGGTGATCTGGATCCTGGACGGCTCGATCTGGGCCCTTCTGCTCCTTGGTATCGTCGTCCAATGCGCGCAGCGTCTGCTGCTCGGTTGGTTGGCCTGGCGTGAATTGAAGGTGCAGGGCTATGGCGACTTCCTCGCCGCGCCGCTCGCGCATCCGGGTGATCGCTTCCCGGGTATCTGGGGCTTCATCCTGGCTGCGAACGGCACCCTCCTGGTGCGCAAGAGCACGCAGGAGATCGATCTTCTGGCCGTTGCGGCGATCGCCGGCCCGGCCGGCGCGGGCATCTACCATGTCGTTCGCAAGTTCACGCTGGCCGCGACCAAAGCCGGGGCGATGACACAACAGGTCGTTTACCCCGACCTTGCCCGGCTCTGGGCGCGGCGCGACCTTGCGTCGTTTGCAACGACGATCCGGCAAGTCGAAGCGGTGACGGTCGCGTTCGGATTCGCGCTTGTCGGTATCATAGTGCTGGCTGGGGACCAGATCATCCGTATCATCGCCGGATCGGGGTTCGAGGATGCCACGAATCCACTGATCGTTCAGTCCTTCGCCGCGTTGCTGTTCCTTTCGGGCAGCGCATTGCGGCCCGGCCTCGCGTCTATGGGCTTGCAGGCGAAGATGATGCCAGCCGTGATCGTCTCGGCGATCGCTTTCTACGCCGTCCTGTTCACTGCTGTGCCGCGACTGGGGGTAGTGGGTGCCGGATTCGCGCACATCGCTTTCAATGCGATCTGGCTACCGGCATCCGCTATCCTGTTTACGCGCTCGCTGCGACGAGCTGCACTGGATCCGTCGCCGTCGACAAGGTGAGCCCGCGGTTTGCTGCCCAGATTGCCGCCTGAGTGCGGTTCTGTACGCGCAACTTGCGCAGGATCGCCTTGATGTGAACCTTGACCGTCGCGTCGGCGATACCCAGGCGACGGGAAATGACCTTGTTGGGATCCCCATCGAGCAGACACCTCAAGATCTCGATCTCGCGGTTCGACAGCGGAAGGCCGGTGAGGCCGGTTTCCCGCCCGCTCCACATTATCTGCGGAATGGAATGGGTCAGGGACTCGGCGACCTCCGATGGAAGGACCTTTTCTCCCATTGCGATAAGGCGCAGCGCGCCGGCCAGTGGCGCGCAGGATATGGCCTTGACGAGGTAGCCATCGACCGCTCCCGATGCGAACGCGTGCGCCACATCCTCGATATAATATTGATCCATCATCAGCACGATGCGGCTGTTGGGGTAGCGTTCGCGCAGCTCGCGGCAGGATTGAAGACCATCGTCTAGAGAGTGCGTGTCTACGATGATGACATCGCAATCCAACTGCCCGAAGTCGCAGTAGTTCGATTCCGCTGCGTCCACTACGAAACCCTGATCGATCAGGATTCGCCTCAACCCCTCGCGGATGATCTCACTCTTCCCCAAGATCGAAACATGCATCAAGTCTGACATATCGACACCCCGTTTTGTTAGGAATGCGACTCCTTTTTTTTGATTTTGATTCCGGCCCTGTGTTCATTACCCAATGTGTCCGATTTGGATCAAAAAAGCTATAGTTATAATTGCCAAAGTGCAGAAATAACTCCGAGCAATCCACAGTAGGGGTAGCATGCACCTGTCCAAACGGGCAAATAAGAATTGGTTATGTCTTGCGGCATACGAAGAATGAAACTGCAATCTTTCCAAAACTTAACATGTGTTAATTATGAAATATTGGGTGGAATAACGAAAAGTGCCGATTCAAGAATTGCATATCGAGAGGTTTTCACAACAGCGCACTTCATTTGGTCAAATCGGCGCCGGTTGGAAGGTCTGTCCGCCGAACCAGTGGAACCGCAGGCGCGTTTGAGATTCGATCGCACCGGTTGGTATTAGAGGCGTTCGGGCAAAGCTAAACGGCAAGAGCAGGCCGCTAGAACAGATCCCGTTGTGATAGCGATGCATGCCGTCTCGAAAGCCTGAGGGCGGTGTCGCTGCGAATCAGGTCATCGACCTGCTCGACAAGCCCAAGGTCGCGTCTGGGCAGATGTCGGTGGCTGGTTCACTGCGGGCCGGTGCATTTCATAATCAGATCAATCCAACTCTTGTTTACCCGCTGTAAATCGAAACGGTACGCTCCCGCTGCGGCCGCGGCACCCAGGCGTTGGCAAAGATTTTTGTCGGTCGCGAGGCGCAACATGGCCGCGGCGAGCGAGTCAATGTTCTCGGGCGGAACGAGTAGCCCGTCGACATTGTCGGTAATCATCTCGCCGGGGCCGTAGTCACAATCGAACGCGACGACGGCCAGGCCCGAACCCATCGCTTCCGCAAGGACGTTTGGGAAACCCTCATAGCGGGACGACAACACGAATATGTCGCAGGCGGTTATCCATGCACCCGGCGTGGCGCTCGCCCCAGGCAGAAAAGCGCGACCAGCCAGGCCAAGCTGGCGAACCTGACGTTCCAGTGAAGCGCGCTCCGGCCCCTCTCCGAAAATCACCAAGCGCCAATCAGGCACCTTGTCGGCGATCCCGGCAAAGGCGTCCAGCAACAGGTCGAAACCCTTCTGTTCGTTCAGGCGCCCCACCGCGATCATCGTGGGCGGCGCTGGAGAACGCGGTTCGGCTGACGGGGCGAGCATGGGATTGGGAATAACTATAGCCCGAGCGCGTTGCGTATACGGAAGGCAGATCTTGCTGCGTTCGGTCTGCATGACGATCGCGGCGGCGGTTGGATACAGTCGATGCAGCAGGATCCTCCAGATGGCATTCGACCGCTGTCGAAGCGGGTTGTTGCGCTCCGAGACGATTATCGGCGTTCCGCTGCCGATCCCGGCGAGCAGCGCAAGCGCGTTGATCTTCGTCAAAAACGACACGGCGACGTCGAAGCGTTCCTCGCGCAGGAGCCTGCGCAGCGCCCAGACGCGCCGGATCATCGAGAGCAGGCGCGCCGATCTTTTCGCGGCGATCGGCAGGGCGAGCCGCCGCAAGTGGACCTGCTCATCATATCGATGGAAGATCCTGTCGCTCGGCCGGTCGAACGTGACGATCGTTACGTCCCAACCCTCCGCCACGGCGGCGCGCGACAAGAGATCAATGATCCGCTCTGCGCCACCTGCGTCCAATGCCGCAAGAATGAAGGCAATACGCACTTTTATCCGGCCATTCTCGCACGGCAGGGCAGTTGTTCGACAAGCGACCAGGTGAGTTCGTCGAAAGAACGGATGCGCGCGTCGGCATGGTGGCTGGCGATAGGGTGAAGGCGAGGATGGATCGCCCCCGGCCGATCAATCTGGACAGTTCGCCAGCCAAGCTTGCGCGGCGCGAGAAAGTCCTTCGCGGGATTGTCCGCAACATAGACGAAAGCATCGCACCCGCCCGGGCGATACGCTTCGACCGCCTCAAAGGCCCGGATATGCGGTTTCCAATAGTCAGCGCCCCATTCGTCGGTGCAGATCATCGGGTGAATCGCGAAGCGGTCGAGCCCGAGGGCCGCGATCTTGGCTCGCTGGGCAACGGCATATCCATCGGTGATGAGTGCAAGCGCAAAGCCATGGTCGGCAGCCAGAAATGCCTCGGCGTCGGCGGCGAGTGCGATCGACGGGGGATGTGACCTGTATTTCGCGACCAGGATACCGACAAAGGCCGGATCAGGCACGATGCCGAGACGAACCAGAGTCCGATCGAACAGGCGGTCGCGTACGCCGATCTCGCGAAGGGCCTCGGCCTCGGCCTGAAAACCTGCGAGGCCTGTCTTCTGCTCAAGCCAGTTCGATATCCAGGCAATGCCGCTACGGACATAGGTTTCTTCAAGGTAGAGAGTATCGTCGAGATCCAGGACGATCGCGATGGTCATGGCTGGACGAACACCGCAGCATCGTAGCGAAGCATGACAACGTCCTCTGCCCAATCGTTGCCGGCGCTGCTCGGCATGCCCAGCCGAGCCTCGATCAGCCAACGGGCAAAGGCCGCGCCGGCATGGTCGGCCAATGGGTATCCGCCACCGAAGCGCGCATTGATTTCGAAAACATTCGCCTCCCCGTCGGGAGAGACCATCGCTTGATAGCAAAGGACACCGCGGGCGCCGGGAAGACTGGCGGCGATCCGCTCGCCGATCTCGATCAGGCGCGGTGCACGGCGTGTCACGCCTTTCTCGACTTCACCGGCGCGGACCTTGATCCGGCGATGCGGCACGACCGCCCGTAGGCGACCCGCATCGTCGATATAGATGTTGACGGTCCATTCCTCGCCGCGCAGCAGCGCCTGGACGATCATGGGTTCGTCCTCGTGCAACGGTAGGCCGGCCGGGCTCTCGACGATCGACACCGATCGCCCGGAGCTCCCGTGGCGCGGCTTGAGAAGCACGGGCCAAATCCAGCTTTCAGGGTTGTCTCGAACTTCCGCCAATGTCGCGGTGCGTGGGGTCGGTATGTCGTGCGCGGCAAAGAATCCGGCGGTTTTAAGCTTGTCGCGCGCGATGTCGATCACGGCCGGCGCGCTGGCAGAGACGTGGGCGCCCAGCGCAGCGAATCGATCATGCGCGCTGGCGAGCGGTGCGAGTTCGGGATCGATTGTCGGTACGATGAGCTGGACGTTGCTGTCGCGGCATATCGCCAGGATCGCTTCCACATAATTGTCATCGGTCACGGGTGGAACAGCAAACGCGGCATCGGCGACATGGCACGCCGCGCTCAGTTCGGGTTCCAGATCGCACGCCAGCAGGTCGAGCTCGACACCCAGCGCTTCGGCGCCGCGGCGAAACGCCTGCAGCAAGGCGACGCGCCGCCCGGCCGATGTGACGAGCATGGTCAGGTGCTTTTGTTCGCCGGATGCTTTCGTCCGGTCGATTGCCAAGTCGTGGATTCCGATCTGTGTCAGCATGTCAGATTACCTCCCGCACCAATACGAAAGCCTCGGCCGCGTGACGGTGAACCGTCGCACCGCGCAGCGCGGCCAGCGCGCGGATCGCCTCGGGCGATCGCTCGTTCGGAAAGACGCAACACTGCGATTCATAGGCGATGAAAGCCGCCAGCTTGCGATCCAGCGTCGACGCGATATCGACATAGAGGGTCGGCGCGAAAATCGGCTCGATATAGGGCGCAGACCAGTTCGTTTCCGACAGGGTCTCGTACGCGAGGATTGTGCGTGGGTAGGTCGCCTGACGCGGCCGTGCGGCGACCATCGCGGAGCGGAACACCAATTGGTGGTCGAGATGGATATCGCCGACGAACGGCACGAAGATCGTATCGGGCATCGTCGCGTCGATCAGGGCGCCCATCGCCGCGTTGAGATCGGCATGCCGAATGCCGTCGAGCTCAGCCGCGGGGAGATCAAGATAATGGGTGGAGCGGACACCGAGCAGCGCGTGTGCCGCGGCAGCTTCGGCGCGCACTTTCTCGACCCCGTCCCGATCGTATCTCGGCGGTTTGCCTTCGGTCACGATCGCGACCTCGACGCTGGAGCCCATCTCGGCGAGTCGCGCCATGGTGCCGCCGCAACCCAGAACCTCGTCATCGGGATGCGGCGCGATGACCAGGACGCGTCCGGCGGCGCGAGGGAAGCCGTCCATCGATCAGGCTCCAACCATGCTGTGCAGGGGCGGGGGCTTACCGCCGGGCGCTGCAAAGTCAGACACGAAAATGGACGCTTCATCACCGCAGTGGACGACAAAGCTGTCGTCCGCGCGCCCGATTACTTGGCCGGGCAGCGCATGGTGGCTGGCTCGGTTTTCCTGTCGTTCGGCCGACCAGATCGTCACGCGCCGATCGCCGTCGCCGGCAAAGGCGCCCGGATAGGGGCGCCCGACCGCGCGGACCAGCCGTTCCACGTCCGCCGCCGTACGAGTCCAGTCGATCCTGCCATCGTCCGGTCGTCGGCGCGCGGCCCAGGTCGCGAAAATCTCGTCCTGCGGCTCGCCCGCGCGATCGCCGGCGAATAGCCTCGGCAGGGTGTCGACCAGCAGATCGCCCAGCGCTGCCATGTGCTTGGCGTAAAGCGAGCCGGCTGTCTCATCGGGCGCGACGTGCATGTACCGCTGCGCCACGATGGGCCCGCTGTCCGTTCCTTCGTCGATCCAGAAGAGCGTCGACGCCGTGATCTTCTCGTCGAGCAGGATGGTCCAAGGGATGACGCCCCGGCCTCGCAGCCGGGGCAACGCCGCCGGATGGTAGCCCAGGACCCACCCTCGCGCGGCATTGCGAAAGGCGTCGCCGCACAATTGCGACCAGCCGATCACGAAGGTGATGTCGGGGGCGAGCGCGTTCATCTGCGACAGGAACTCGTCGCTGTTGATATTGGGCACGTACAGGAGCGGGGCCTTCGCAACAGCCGCCGGTTCGGTAAGATCGACGAAATCCGAATGCCGGTGTGCGAGATGCGGCGGCAATGTTGCGATCGCCGCCAGGGTCCAGCCCGGCGAGCACGAGATCGCGTCTGCCGCGATCCGGGTGCTCTCAACGGCGCCGATCAAGAGTGCCCGCATAGCCCCGCTCGATATTGAGAGTGTTGATGCGCTCACCGCCGACCAGCATCGCCACAGTCCGGACCAGGATCTCGAGATCCAGCCGGACGCTGCGATGTTCGATGTACCAGAGGTCGAGCGCGAGCTTGTCCTTGTCGCTCAGGAGCGCGTTCCCGTTGACTTGCGCCCACCCAGTGAGCCCGGGTTTGACCTTGCCCCGCGCCGTGCCGCCTTCGCCCAGGTCAACCACGGTTTCCGGCAGCAAAGGCCGCGGGCCGACAAGGTTCATCTGGCCCCGGATGACGTTCCAGAGGCCAGGCAATTCGTCCAGCCGCGCGCGGCGAAGCACGCGACTGGTGGCGGTGAGGCGCGCCGCGTCAGGCAGTGGTCGCCCCTCGATATCGTTCGCAGTCCGCATGGTGCGAAATTTTGCCAGCACGAAGACGCGCCCCCCGGCGCCTGCCCGGTGCTGCCTGAACAGGATCGGCGTGCCCAATGTCGACAGCACGACCACCGCGACGATCGCCATGAGAGGCAGCGTCCCCAGCGCGGCCAGGGCGGCGATAGAGACCTGCAACGGCGCGAAATCGCCGATTGCGCGGCGCGGTCGATTAGTTCTGGGGCCGTCCCTGTCCTTGTCCAGTCCCATTACGGCGAGGAGGTGCGCATTGACCAGGGTGACGTCGAAGCGCCGGCATGCCGTTTCCCGCGCGCGGCCGCCCATTCGGGTGGTAAGCTCGGGGCTTTCAATGAAGCGAACCATCGCCTCGGCCAGCGCCGGTGCATCGCGGGGTGGTACGAGAAATCCGTCCCGACCGTGCGTAACGGCATCCCTGCAGCCCGGAGTGTCGGTCGTGATCACGGGATTGCCGCACGCCATCGCCTCGAGGATCGTCCGCGGCAGGCCTTCACGATAATAGGTCGGCAATACGAACACGCTGGCGTCTGCGAGGTGCGGCAGGACGTTTCGCGTTTCGCCGAGATACTCGATGTCACCCACGGCCTCCCAGTCGCGGATCTCGGCGAGCGTGATGCCCGTCGGATTGGTATCGAGCGGTCCGAGGATGCGGAAGCGGGAATCCGGGAAGCGCGCGCGCACCAGTCTCGCGGCCTCGACGAATTCGAGCAGGCCCTTATCGCGCATCAGCCGCGCGATCATCAGGAAGGCCGGCGGGCCGCCGGTTGCGGGGGAGGGGCTGAACCTGGCGATGTCGACGCCGGAGCCGGCGACCTGCACCACATTGTGGTTCGGCCGCAGGATATCATGGCGGCGCATCTCGGCATCGTCGTCCCGGTTGAACACGATGACCGCCGACGCACGCGCGATGGCGATGCGGTAGAGCAGCGAAACCAGGCGGCGCAGCAGAGCGTGGCGCAGACCGGGGATGTCGCTGTAGACATGGCCCAGGCCGCTTACCATCGCGTGGAAACGCGCCTGTCCGCCCGCGATCCTGGTCGCCAGCCCGCCATAGATGATCGGCTTCTGGGTATAAGCGAGGACCACCTCCGGCACCTCGGTTCGGATCAGACGAACCAGGCGGCGCAGGGTGGCGAGATCCCGGAGCGGGTTGACGCCGGTACGGTCCATTGGAATCCGGCGATATCGCGCGCCCATCGCCGAAAGCGCGGCGGCGGTTTCCGGATCGTCGTCGGGCGCGCACGCGACGACCTCATGTCCCTCCGCGATGATGGCGGAGATCAGCGCCCCCCGGAAATTGATCAGTGAATAGGAGAGGCTGGCGAGGATGATGACCTTCATGCCGGCCGGGCCCCCGCGCCGCGCACATCGGGTCCGCTCCGGTCTATGGTCGGTGCGAATGTCTGATCGAGCACGGCGGCGTACAGGCGACGATATTGCAGCACGACCTGACGAAGCTCGAACAGGGTAACGACGCGTTCCCGCGCGGCGGCACCCATGCTCGCCCGTCCGGCTTCACCGAGTGCCGTGATTAGGCCCAGGGCCGCGGCCATCGCTTCAACGTTGCGCGCGGGCACAGTCAGCCCGGTTTCGCCAAGGATCGACCTGCAATCGCCGATATCGGTAGCGACGCAGGGAATGCCACAGGCCATCGCCTCGCCGAGGATGTTGGGAAAGGCCTCGCCCCATGCCGACGACAAGGCGAGGATGTCGATGCCCGGCAGCCAATCGGCGACGTCGGTACGCTCACTTGCCAGCGTCACGCAGTCCTCCGGCAGAGACTCGGCGATAAGCTTGGCAAGCGCTGGTGGAGGATTGTCCAGACCCGTGCCCACCATCAGCAGATGCAGTTTGCACCCGGCGGCGCGTGCACGGGCGACGGCGCCGACAAGCATCGCGTGGTCCTTCATCGGGTGAAGGCGCGCGACGAGCGCGACGACGATGGCATCTTCGGGGATGCCGAACAGCGTCCGCAAATAGGCGCGCCGATCCCGGTCGGGCCGGTAGTGATCGCAGTCGAACCCATTGGGGATGTAGGTCGCACGACCGCTCGCAAAGCCGATCGCTTCATGCTCGCGAGCCGCCGCTTGGGAGTTGTAGATAATCGCCGCGACGGAGCGCGACATGCGCGCGCTCAGGGCCAGAAGACGCCGGGTCGTTCGTGTCTCTAGCAGGGGGTCGCTGAGGGAATGGCGGACGTTCCAGACTACCGGCACGTGCGGTCCCTGGGCAAAGCCGGCGACGCTTGCGGCGAAATTGCCGTGATACATCCATCCCTGGATCACGTCCGGGCTTACCCGAGCGGTGACGCGCAGCAATCGAACCACCCCGAGCGGCCCAACCAGCCCGCGCCGCATGTTCAAGGAATAGACCGGGCATCCGGCCTCGCGCAGCGCGGGCAGCATGACGCCCGGCCGCATCAGCGACATCACGCTGGAAGCATTGCGATCGCAGCCCGCGCCGGCCTCGATGAGCTTGACCAGCATCGCCTGCGCGCCGCCCATGTCGAGGCTGGTCGTGATATGCTCGACCGCGATCGGCGGACGCGTGGCGTGCAGCATCTTCATGCCAGGCTCTCGCGGTAGATGGCGGCGATTGCCTGAACATGACGGTAGATGCCGAAGCGCGCGCGCGCCTCGTCCCGTGCACGCTTCGGCATCGAATGAACGTGGCCGCTGTCGCGCATCAATTGCTCGATCCGCGCCGCAAATTCCGCGGGCTGGTCCGGCGGCGCCGGGATGCCGGTTTCGGTGTCTCGGAGCGCGGTATCGAACGGGCTGAACACGACCGAGCTTTTCCGGTTTGCGGAAAGAAAGCCGGGTGACGGCGTGGCAAAACGGGAAACGCAGATCATACGGTGCGCCGGGAACGGTGCGAGGTACCGCAACCCTCTCGCACGGGGGTTGCCGCGACGGTGCCAGATGTGGCGCGCCCCGGTGAGACGCGCGGGTCCGCTTGGCTGGCCGGGCGTTGCGGTCCATTGGTAGGAGGCGGCGAACAGCACCCTTGGGCCGCCAGGCTCGACTGCGGAAATTGGTGCGGTTTCCCCCCGCCGTTCGGCCGTTGGTATCGCTGTACTACTCATGCGGTTACCGTGCCCCTGCGTCTCCGGACTCAAGCCGGTTGCAGGAAATCTACGCGGGCGTGGGGCAGGGCGGGCTTGCTAATCCGGCCATCCCCTTATGGGGTATGCAGAAGCGCCGGCGTGGCCTTGTTCTCGAAGTGATCGCGGCGGCGAGACGCTATAGCTAGTCCATTGCGCTGATCTTGCGCCGGGAGCCCCCCCAATCGACCAGCCTTGCTGTCCGAAAGGTCAGAACCTTCTGGTCGACTTCCGTACGATTCTGAACCGCTTAAGATACAGGAATAAGCGAAGGGTCGTCACCGATCTGGCACCAAAAATGCCAGTGCGGTTAGGAGAATATGCTTGAAAACATAATTATGATCCATGGGTGGAGCTTAATAATGTCAAAATATACTAAGCTTACTCAAGCATTGCCTTCCGGCCATTCGACAGTAATTTTCCTGATTGACGCGCTCGTATCTTCGATAAGCCTTCCCATCGCACTGATACTTCGCGTTGGAAGCGGGCGTGCTGACGAGATTCTCAATGAGGTTCCATTTTCGGCGCCTCTGTTCCTTGTCGTTGCAATGGCGACATTCTGGACAATGAGGACATATCGTCGGCTCTGGCGCTTCGTGTCGGTCGGCGATTTGGTCGAGATCGCCAAGGGTACGACCCTGGCGATCTCAGTTTATCTCCTTCTGCTGCTCCTGACCGGTCACCTCGCATGGATGCCGCGGTCGATCCCTGCGATACTGTGGCTCGTCCAGATCGCGATGATGGGTGGTGCGCGCGTCATTCGCCGCCTGGTTGCGGAGTATCTGAGCGGCGCCGTTAATCCACCACAACCAATCCTCTCTCCGGTTGGTCGTTCGCGCCGGGTGCTGCTTGTCGGATCGAGCGACCGGGTAGAACGACTGCTGCGCTACATCGAGCGCGAAGGCGACACCGGACTCCACCCGATCGGCATTCTAGATACGGTCGGCGTCCGCGGCACGATGCAGGTACGTGGCGTTCCGATCCTTGGCTCAACATGCGAATTGAGCAGGGTCGTCGAGCGACTGGAGGCAAGCGATCAGCGGCCCCAATGCCTGTTGTTCGCCAGCCATCCCGACCAGCTTCGCGGCAGCGCGACCGTGGGTATCGCGGCCGAGGCGCAGAGTCTGAACCTCGACGTAGCGTACCTTCCCGGTCTTATCACCTACAGGCCGAACTCGAGCGAGAAGCTCGATCTGCGCTTCATCGACATTGCCGAGTTGCTCGGTCGACCGCAGATCGGGCTCGACAGCAAGTCCCTCCAAGCTGCGATCCACGGACGTCGCGTGCTGGTGACAGGCGCGGGTGGCACCATCGGCCGAGAGTTGGTCCGGCAGATCGCGGCCTTCGAACCCGAGCGTCTCATCCTTCTCGATGCGTGCGAGTTCAACCTTTACGAAATCGACCTCGAGATGTGCGAGAACCACCCGCGCGTGTCGCGTACGCCGGTCCTCTGTTCGATCCGTCAGCGTGAACAACTGATGCGCGTCTTCGCAGAACATCGGCCGGAACTGGTTTTCCACGCCGCAGCTTTGAAGCACGTGCCCTTGGTCGAGGAGCATCCGACGGCCGGCGTGCAGACGAACATACTCGGCACCCGGAATGTCGCCGATGCGGTCATGCGCTACGGCGCGCTGGCGATGGTGCAGGTCTCGACGGACAAGGCAGTCAATCCAGTCGGTTTCATGGGGGTGACCAAGCGCCTGGGCGAGCTTTACTGCCAGGCGTTGGACTTGGCCGGTGTCGACACGGTCGACGCACCACGGTTCATGACCGTCCGGTTCGGCAACGTGCTGGGATCGAGTGGATCGCTCATCCCGTTGTTCCAGCGACAGCTTAGTCGCGGTGGCCCGTTGACGGTGACCCACAAGGATATCGAACGGTTCTTCATGACCGTCCACGAGGCCGTGCAACTGGTGCTCCATAGCGCGGCGCGCGGCTTGTACAATGAGGATAGCCGCGGGCGGATCCACGTGCTCGACATGGGGGCGCCGGTCCGCATCATGGACGTGGCGCGGCGTATGATCCGTCTCGCCGGGCTTGAGCCGGACCTCGACGTCAATATCGAGATCGTCGGCCTCCGCCCCGGCGAAAAGCTCTTCGAAGAACTCTTCGACAGCAAGGAAAAACAATTCCCGTCGGGCATGCAGGGCGTCTTCGAAGCCGTGTCTCACGTTGTGCCGCTTCCCATCCTACAGCGCGCCTTCGACCAGCTGGAGGCTGCTGCCAACCGCGGCGACGACGCGGCCTGCCGCACCACCGCTCGGGCCCTGCTGTCGCGCGAAGCGACCCCGGCTCGGCGTCGCAGCGAACCCCAGATCGAGCGACCCCAACTGGTCGCCCACCTCGGCTAACCGGGAGGAGCTCTTGCCGAACACCAACATAAGCAAGGTAGCCGTTCTGAAGCCGGACATGCGCCCCCGCGCGAGGGTTGCTCCGATACCGGTCGACGCGAAGCCGATCCGCTCGACCTGGCCGACCTATGCCGAGGACGAGATTGCGGAGGTTGCCGACATCCTCCGGTCTGGCCGCGTCAACGCGCTGCATCATGGCGAACGGTGTCGCGCTTTCGAAGCGGCCTTCGCCGCGCGTTGCGAACGAACACACGCCATCGCGGTGGCCAACGGCACCCTGGCACTCGAACTAGCATTGCGCGCCCTGGGAGTCGGTGCGGGCGACGAGGTGATCGTTCCGGCACGCAGTTTCGTGGCGAGCGCCAGTTGCGTCGTGACGGTCGGTGCCACGCCGATCTTCGCCGATGTCGATCCTGACAGTCAGACGGTCAACGCTGCCACGATCGCAGCGGCGTTCACCCCGCGGACCCGCGCAATCATCGTCGTGCACTTGGCTGGCTGGCCGGCACCGATGGACGAGATCATGACCCTGGCCGATGCGTTGGGCCTCGCCGTGGTGGAGGACTGCGCCCAGGCGCACGGCGCGATGTGGAACGGGCATCCGGTCGGGAGTTTCGGGGATGCTGCGGCGTTCTCCTTCTGCACCGACAAGATCATCTCGACGGGAGGCGAAGGCGGGCTGCTCGTCGTGCGGGACAGCGAAGTCTGGAAATGTGCGTGGGCGTTCAAGGATCACGGCAAATCGCCTCCAGAGGAGCCTGCGCCGCCGAATAATGGGCGATTCCGCTGGCTTCACCAATCGGTCGGCAGCAATTACCGCATGACCGAGATGCAGGCCGGCATCGGTCTGCTGCAGCTCGGCAAGCTGGATCGCTGGATCGCGGACAGGAACCGCAACGCAGCGATCCTCAACCGCCATCTCGTCGCGTTGCCCGCCATTCGTACCGCGCAGCCGGCACCCTCCACCCTTCATGCCTATTACAAATATTACGCATTCATCCGGCCTGATCGGCTGCGGCAAGGTTGGTCTCGAGATCGGATCGTGGGCACGCTGATTGCCTGCGGCATTCCCGCGGGAACCGGAAGCTGCCCCGAAATCTATCGCGAGGAGGCCTTTGTCGGTACTCCGTCTGCACCACTGGCGCGGCTGCGCGTTTCGAAGATGCTGGGCGAGACAAGCCTGATGCTCCCTTGCGATCAGACACTTGGCGTCGCGGATGTCGAGCGAATGGCGCGGACCATCGTGTCGGTCATCTCGAAAGCTAGTTATTGACCGGGGACAGACATGACGCAGCGGCACCTTCCGCAATTCCTGATCATCGGAGCGGTAAAGGCGGCGACGACCTGGATCGCGGATCAGCTTCGCGCCCGTGACGATGTGTTCCTGCCCGGACCCGAGCCGCACTATTTCAGCCGCGCCTATGATCGCGGCGAGAATTGGTACGCATCGCTATTCGCCGAAGCGCGTATTGGCCAACTGATTGGAGAGAAATCCGCCGACTATCTCGCGGACGGCGAGGCCCCCGTGCGGACCGCTGCGCTCCTGCCCAATGCGATGCTGATCGCACAGCTTCGCAACCCCGTCGATCGTGCCTATTCCGATTATTGCATGCACTTTAGACGGGGCTATGTCGGGGGCGACGTGGAACGGTATCTCGGTGCGAGACCCGAGACCCCGCGCTTCCTGCAAAGCGGGCTCTACGCCCGTCACATCGCTCGGTGGCGTGATCATTTCCCAGAGAATCGCCTGAAAATCATTCTCTATGACGATATTCGCGCCGAGCCCGAGCGTGTCCTGGCCGATATATGTCATACGCTGCACCTGCCGCCGGCGATCGATGCGGAACTCATCGGACGACGCAGCAATGACAGCGAGGCGCCGCTGGTGCCCCGGCCGCTGCGCCGCCTGCCGCAATCGGTCAAGAATCTGGTTGCGCCGCTCCGTGGCAATCCGGCGTTCGAAGCGACGCGCCGGCTCTTCGCCCGCCCGGTCGAGTATCCGCTCCTGACCGCCGACCTGCGCATGCGGCTGAAAGATTATTATGCGGATGATGTTGCACAACTGGAGCGTCTTCTCGGGCGAGACCTGAGCGCCTGGAGCGACGCGGCGCGACCGGGCCGATGACGGCCTCACCTGCCAAGCCGCTTTACTTCGCCAACGCGCCGCCGTCGAACGCTCGCGTGTACGGGTCGATCGGCGAGACGATAGTGCTCCTCGCGGCGTTCCTGGCGCCGTACACAACATGGCGCGTGATGGCGGGCATTCTGTTTACGGCCAGCGATGCGCTTTTCTGCCTGGGAGCGCTGTTCTACTTCGCCGGACGGCGGCTGAGTTTTCGACCGCTCGGCGACCTGACGCCGATCTGGTTCTTCGGGCTCGCCATGCTCCTTATAGGCCTGTTGATCGGCAGCGTAGCCAATGGAGATCCGGCGCGATGGATCGTCGTCGGTGCGCAATATGCCTTCGCATTTGCGCTGGTTCCGATCCTGATGATCGCGGTCACGCGCGAAACGGCGATCCGCCAGGCCAAGGCGGTACTCGCCGGCGTCGTGGTCATGGAGTTGTTTGGAATCAGCGTCTATTATTACCTGGCCGGTTCTTACGAGGCGGCAAAGCGCTTCGGCCCGGAGTTCATCACGGGCGAGCATCGTCTCGGCGCATTCATGGCGGATGCGAATTGGAATGCCGCGGTCATCGCGATGACGGTCCCGCTGGTTTTCTACCTCCAGCGCACACGCCGTATCGGCTCGGTGATTGGTGTCGTGTCGCTCGCCATTCTGTTGGTCGCGCTGTTGTTCACCGGCTCCTTCACCGGATTCACCGCAACGGTGGTAAGCGTCGGGCTGTTCTTTCTGATCTGCGGGAATTGGCGCTCGCTCCAGTTGATACTGGCACTTGTCGCGATCAGCTCCGCCATCGTTGTCTCGGGCGTAGCGCTCCCATCCGCCTTCGAGAAACGCGTCGTCGGAGCGTTGCAGAATCAGGATTTGAACCAGGCCGGCACCTATTCGGGCAGGCTCAATCTGGTGAAGGAGGCCTGGACGATCATCGATGAAACCAGCGTGGTCGGGATCGGCGTCGACCAGTATCGGGAGGTCAGCCGCACGCGCGCGCCCGTGCACAACATATTCCTTTTGCTCTGGGCCGAAGGCGGCCTGTTGGCGATGTTCGGCTGGATCACGATGATGTTGGTCCCCATCGCGCTGGGGATCAGGATGTTGGCGCGCGACCGGCTCGCCGCCGGGCTTGGGCTGGCCGTTTTCGCGTCGTTCTTCATGTTCTCGATGGCTGCCCCGCACATGTATTCACGCAGCTGGGGCGTTCCGCTGTTCGCCTCCATGGCTCTCATCCTGGCGCCCGCACTGCGCGCGCGCCGCCCCGGCGTACCTCCTTTGGACACGCCGCCGACCCGAATGGCCCGGCCCGGCTTGGGGTAAAGAGCGTAGTCTGTATCGGGTTCTTGCAGCGTTATAGGGGGACGACCCGATGCCTCGACGGATTTTGGCAGCCGCGCTGCTGTCGCTCGGTGGCTGCGCCAGCAGCGTCGCACAACTTCCGGCAGTGGAGACTGTCTCCGATCAGACGTATCGGCTTGGCCCAGGCGATGAAATACGGGTCATGGTGTACGGCTTCGACTCGATGACCAACGCCTATACGGTCAGCGACGCCGGCACGATTTCCCTGCCGCTCATTTCGACCCTCGAAGTCGAAGGATTGTCTACCGCCGAGCTGGAGACGGCGATCGGTGGGGAGTTGCGGACTCGCGATCTCGCTCCCCGGCCCAGCGTCAGCGTCCAGGTGCAGAAATTCCGGCCCTTCTACATCTTGGGCGAGGTGCAGCGACCCGGCCAATATCCCTATGTTCCCGGCATGACGGTCCTGACGGCCGTGTCGATCGCCGGTGGCTATACTTTCCGTGCGAACAAGCACGATACCGAACTCGTCCGGACCCGTAAGCGCGTTTCATACAGGGCACGAGCCAGTGCCGATGCACGGGTTCTGCCCGGCGACACGCTCATGGTGCCGGAAGCATGGTTCTGAGAAGCGCACGGTCGCGGCGGAATTTGGACCACCGGTCCTGCCGTCGCGGCGTGGCGACACCGCTCGTCTATCTGCTGGCATGCATCGCCGCGATGCCCGTCGCGGCGCAAGATCAGCCGCGCCCCTTGTCGCCGCTCGACCTGCCCCGGCCAGGCTATGAGCCGCGGCCGATCCTGATCGGGCAGACCGCGGTCAGGCTCGAGGTCGAGGCGTCGGCGCTGTACGATTCCAATGTCTACGCCACCTCGACCAGGCCTCAGGATGACTTGATTGCCGTGGTGCGGCCGCGGGTGGAGGTCGATCGCAACTCCACCAACATGCGCCTCCACAGCGAGATCTATGCACAGATTCGCGAGCATACCTCCGTCGGGCGCGAGAGTGCGGCGAGCTACGGCGCCGCGGCGTCGGCCGAACTCGTTCCGGGTCTCCGACAGACGCTGTCGCTTGCCGCTCGGTACGATCACGCGATCGAAAGCCGCGCCGATCCCGAGACACGACGCAACCTCAACCAGCCACCCCGCCGGATCGATATATTGGGAGGCGATCTCGGCTATGGCTTTCGTGGCGCCCAGATCGGGCTGTCGCTCAATGGCGGATACCAGCAATTCTTCTACCGCGACGCGGGCGAGCGGGACCGCAACCTACGGATTTATCGGGGCTCGGCCGGCATCGCATGGAAGCCGTCGGCGCCGATCTCGCTCTTCGTCGAAGGTTTCGCGACGCGTCGGGACTTCATCACGAGCGTCGACATCAACGGCATCAATCGCGACGCGACGACGCTGGGCGTGCTGGCCGGCGTCAGCCGCGACGTGTCGAGCAAGTTGCGGGGGCGGCTCGGCGTCGGCGTCTTCCGGTTTGATCCGGACGATCCGGCGCTGTCGGGCTTCACGGGTTTCGCCGCGAATGGCCAGCTGACCTGGTCTCCACGCCCACGAACGGCGCTGACCGCGCAGGTTTCGCGCGGGGATGTGGCGACCGTGCGCTCCGGCGCCACCAATCGCACGGACACGCAGATCGGGCTGCGCATCGATCAGGAGGCGCGGCACAATTTCCTGCTCTCGGCCGAGATTTCGTGGCTCGACACCCAGTATCGCGGGATCGTTCCCCGCAGTCAGCAGACATTCCAGCTACGCGGCGAAGCGCGCTATCTTGCCAATCGCGTCCTGGCCCCGTTCGTTGCGGTCGGATTTGCGCGTCGCGACGCAGATCTCGTTACTGACCGGTTCACCCGCGCGACTGTCGAGTTGGGCGTACGAATCCGGTTTTGACGAGAAGGCGAAGGACATGACCCGTCTCAAGGCTCGCCGGACTATCCGGTTGGTTACCTGTCTCGCTGCCGGGGCGACGTTGGTCTCTGCCGTGGTTTTGGGTGCGGAGCGGCCGGCGCCCCTGCGCCCGGCATTCCCCGGAGCGGAGGGCTTTGGCCGGATGTCGCAGGGCGGGCGCGGCGGCCGCATCATCGCGGTGACCACGCTTGCGGATGCTGGCCCAGGGTCGCTTCGCGCCTGCATCGACGCGGCCGGCCCGCGGGTCTGTATCTTCCGCGTCGGAGGCGTCATCCGGTATACGACGATGCGCCCGGATATCCGCAACCCGTACCTGACGATTGCCGGGGAGACGGCGCCTGGCGGTGGGATCCTGATTACTCATGCGGGGGGAAAGGGCGCGTTCACGCCGTTCGTCATCAAGAATACCCATGACGTGATCGTCCGAGATATTCGCGTGCGGCTCGATCGCTTCGGGGAACAACGGCGTGCCGACAGCGCCTTCATCATCGAGAGCAGCCGCAACGTCATTCTCGACCATGTCAGCGGTTCCTGGGCGCGTGACGAGAATTTCGGCGGCTATGCGGGCAACGATGCCATCACCGTATCCTGGTCGATCTTCGCCGAGGGTGTCCCGCGCCACGACAAATGCGCGCTGCTGTCGAGCGACCCGACGGGGCCGCAGCGGCTGAGCTTCCTCCACAACCTCTGCGCGCACAATGGCGACCGCAACCCGGACGTCAACTTCCCGCCCGGCTCGTGCGTCGAGGTGGTCAACAACGTCCTCTACAACGCGCAGGTGCAGTTCACCGAAATCTGGGAAAGCTATGGGGGAACGCCGGTGAACCTTGTCGGCAACTACTATCGCCGCGGCCCCAACACGCCGCGGCTCGCTTTCGGGATCGATCGGCCGCTGGTGGCCTCGACTGGTCCCGCGCGCATCTACAGCCACGACAATGTTGTCGACGGTAAAGGTATCATCATAGCGCCGGCGGCGCGCGAGGCGTTGGTCCCGGCCCCGGTCTGCCCGCTCACGGTGAAGCCGAGACCCGGCAAGAACACCTATGCGGCGGTGCTTGCCGGTGCGGGCGCATTTCCGCGCGATCAGGTCGATGCGCGGATCGTCGGCGAGGTGCGCGCGCGAACGGGGGCGATCGGCCGGCCCAATCGCGTGCTCCCACCGATCGCCAACGGCACGCCCTACAAGGACAGCGACGGCGACGGGATGTCGGATCGCTGGGAAATGGCGAACGGATGCGATCCGCGCCGCAATGATGCGTGGCAGGATGCCAATGGCAATGGCTGGGCCAATCTCGAAGAATTCCTGCATTATGCGCACAACCAGCGCATGGCGGGGCGTCAGCCGCTCTGAAGGACCGGCATTCGCAGGAACATCTCCTCGATCTCGGATCCGCCGCCCCAGCGCTCAACGACGTCAAGGGCTCCGTCATCGGCCATTCGGAACAGCGTGCCGCGATGCTCGGCATCGCCATGGGTACGCAACACCAGCAGCCAGGCTCCAGGCCCGCGCAGATAGGATCGCACATTGTCGACGGCGCGTTGCAGTTCCGCCGGCTCGAAATAATGGCGATTGAGAATGTTTGCGGCGCGGATCAGGTCGAAACCGCCCGTCAAAGCGGGGTTACGGATGGTGACGTCGTCCTCGATCAGCCGCATCGCATCCGATTGCGCCAGCCGCCGGCTGACGAGCGCGACGGGATCGCCGGTATGCGGGGAAGCGCCCAGCGCACGCGCAAGTGGCCCCAGGGTACGGTTCACGACCTTCTGGGCGACGGCCATCCCGGTCAGATAATCCAACCGGCGCGTCCAGGGACGCATCGCCCGCCCCAGTATCTCATATTGCAGAACATGGCCGGTCGGTTCGACCAGCGCCCGGCAACCCATCGGGAGATCGACGATCCGCGCGGCGAGCCCGCGGTCGGTCCCGGTCATCCTGACGGAACGACCCGATTGCGCGATCGCCTCCGCCAGCTCGGCGGTGGTGACGCCTGACGAGATGCCTAGATCGAGTACTGTGTCGATCCTGGCCGTTGCCCGATCGAGCCATTCGATCAGCGCGCGATCCATGACGCGCAGCCGGCCCTCGCCCGTCCGCTTGAAAGTGAAGTTGCCCGTGCGCAGCCCGCCGAAGAACCGCGCTTCGTCGCGTGCGGTCACGCTGCGGGGGTCTGCGGAGAAGAACTTGGATGCGGTTTGCACGGTTCGCCCATTGCCTGGTGAAGCGCCGAGGCCGCTCCGTCTGGAGCACCGGGATGATAGCAGCGGCGACAATCTTCGCCGCGTTCGACAACGGACTACTCCCCCTGCGCACGGCGAATGCGGGGCTGATGGACCTATTCTGCCCTTTCACGAGGGAGCAAGGGGCGGATGCAGATGAACGTGCGCGCGCAGGTCGCACCGGGCGGCAGCAGGAGCGAGGAAACAAGCGCCTCCCGATCGAAGCGAACCGGCCTGGTCTGGTTCGTGTTGGCGCTCTTCCTGCTGGGCTTGTTCGTCCGGATCATGACCTACCCGTTGCAGCACGACGAGCATTTCTACGTCCCCGCCGCGGTTCTCTTCTCGTTCGACCGGCTATATCCAGATTTCGGCTTCAGCCATTTGCCGAACCTGCCGATCCTGCTTTCCGGCGTGTCCGCAGTTGCCGGTGGGCACTATGTCCTGGCCGGAAGGCTCGTGATCTTCCTTTCATGGCTTCTGGCGATCGCCGCCCTCGTGCTGATCGGCCGCCGGCACGCGAAGAGCGATATGGTTGCGGCTGTCCTGGTCGCGCTGCTGGTCGCCAATCCCGCGCTGCTCGACGCGACGGGCATGGCGGTCACCAACAATTTTATCGCGACGCCCTTCGCATTGTTCGGCCTGCTATGCTTCATCGAAGCGGCCACTCGGCCATTGCCTTCCCGCAGGCTCGCGGCGCTCGCTGGCTTTCTGCTTGCCGTCGCGGTCGGGTTCAAGGCGAACTACGCCATACTCCTCCCGCCTGTCGCAATCGCCGCCATCGTGGTCCCGCCGCACCTCCCGATACGTGCTCGACTGACGCAGGTCACGCTGCCGCTGCTAGTGGGGGGGATCATCGGCGGGGCGCCGACCTTGTACTTTCTGGCACAGGACCCGTCGGGCTTCCTCGCGCATGTCGTGCGTTTTCATCGCGGTCCCCAGCTTGGTTACTGGGGGACGAACCCCGATCCCCTGGACCCCAAGGCGATCAGCCTGCCGGCCAAGGTGATCATGGCACAACGATCCTGGTTAAATGCGGCGAATCTGATCGTGCTGCTGGCGCTGGCTTTCTATACGGCGCTGGGCTTTCGCGGCGGACGTGGCCGCTCCTGGTTCGATTGGCGTGCGCGTTGGCCGATCCTGCTGCTGATGAGCATCACCGCGCTCGCGGCGGCAGTATCGTTCCTTCCGACCCCGGCATTCCCGCAATATTTCACGATACCGATCCCCTTCGCGCTCATGCTGATCGCGCTTCTGCACGGTTCGCTCGATGCCCCGGAGCAGGGCATGGCACGCCCGTTCCTGATCGCGGCGCTCGCCCTGGCAGCTTTCATCGGCACGCCCATCCTGCTTTCCACGGCGCCCAGGATTATCGATGTCGCGCACTGGACAGGGTTTCAGGTCCATCGTGATGCGGTCCGAATGGCCAAGATCGCGCGCCTGGAGGGCGAGGGCAGTTCGATGGCCACCTTGTCGCCAGTCTATGCGCTCGAGGGTCATCTGAAGGTCTATCCGGCCCTCGCGATGGGGCCGTTCGTGTACCGGGCCAGTGCGTGGATATCGCCGGAAGACCGGAGGCACTATCGGTCCCTGACCTCGCCTGCGAGCGTTGGGGCCATGCTAGAAAACGTGCCCCCGACGGCGATCCTGACGGGGCAGGAGGGGGCACTTGATGCGCCGCTTTCGGCCTTTGCCATTGCGCACGGCTATGTTGCGCACCCCGTTCGGATCGGGCGGGGCGGCGCCGCTCGCGACATGGTTCTGTTTACTCGGCCGCCTCCACCTGCTCCTCCCGCTTTGGGTTGCGCGGCACCGCTCGGGGCCTTGGCCGCGCCGGCGACACCGGCGCGGGAATGTCGTTGAGTCGGGCTTCGATGATCGGCACGGGCCGGCGCTTTACCTGC
This sequence comes from Sphingomonas sp. JC676, assembly GCF_014489075.1. GTDB lineage: Bacteria > Pseudomonadota > Alphaproteobacteria > Sphingomonadales > Sphingomonadaceae > Sphingomonas. The sequence goes on from NZ_JACTGR010000001.1 coordinate 684,198, forward strand.
ATGAATATTCGGCCAAGATATTCGCCGATCACGCCCAGAAAGAGTGCGTTGAGCGTGATGCTCAGCAAGAGGAGCATGGTCGTCGTCGCGAAACCCGCGGGCCATTGCTGTCCGAAGGCCAGACGCCCCGCCAGATAGATCACGATGAGCAAGGTCGTCGACGTGCCGACTACCAGGCCCACCGCAGAGGCCACGCGCAATGGAACAAGCGAGTGATTGAGAATGCCGTCCGCGGCGAGACCCAGCATCTTGCCCAGCGGAAACTTGCTTTCGCCTGCGATGCGCGCGCCGCGATCATATTCAAAGCCCACTTGCGAGAAACCCATCGAACTGATGAGCCCGCGCAGATAAGGGCTGGTGTCCTGGACGGTCCGTAGCTCCTCGAGCAAACGACCGTCGACCAGCCTGAATTCGCCGGCATTCAACGGCAGATCGTCTTCGCTCAATGCGTTGATGCCGTAATAGAACCAGCGCCGCATCGTTGCCTTGACCCGGCTCTCGGCGAGCGAGCGCCGCACGCCATAGACGACCTGATGGCCCTCGCGCCACATCGCCAGCATGCGCGGGATCAGGTTCGGCGGATCCTGGAGGTCACAATCGATCTGGATGGAACAGGCGCCGCGCGCGTTCTGATAGGCGACGAGCAGCGATCGCTGGTATCCGATATTTCGGGCGAAACGAATGACGCGGACGCGCGGATCGGTGTGGGCGATGGCGCGCAACAGGCTGAAGGTCGCGTCCGTCGAGTGATTGTCGGTGAAGATAATCTCGCAGGCATAGCCGGGGAGATTGTCGAATACGCGCGTGATCTCGGCATAGGCGCGCCCGACGTTCGCGGCTTCGTTCAGCACCGGCACCAGCACCGAAACCAGGGTGTCGCTTCGGCCGGTCATGCGTATACCCTCTGTTTCGCGCCCGCTATCGTGCGCGCCAGTCCTTCCTCAAGCGGTATCCGCGCGCTCCATCCCATCAGCGCGAGCGCAAGATCGGGCGAGCCGAGAACGGTACTGATTTCCGTCCCCGTCTCCGTATCGTTTCCGACCGTGATCAGCGCGGGATCCGCGCCGGTAAGGTCGAGGATGCGCTCGGCGACCTCGCCCATCGTTGGTGCGATGCCGGTGCACAGGTTGACGATCGATCCGCCAGGCAGGTCGGATCGGGCAAGCGTGCGCAGGCCCTCCACGACGTCGTCGACATGTATCAAGTCGCGCCGTCGATTGGGATGCGCCACGTCGCAGGCAACGCCCGCAAGGCACCGCTGGATGAGGCGGGGAAGCAGGAAGGTATCGGACTGGTCTTCGCCATAGGTGAGGGCGAGCCGTGCGGTGAGCACCGGGAAGGGGAGCGTCGGCTGGAGCAGTGCCGCGAAATGCGCTCCGGCTACCATGGCCGTGGTATAGGTTGACAAGGGTTGCTCACGCTGGCTCTCGCGTGCTGGGGTGACGCCATTGCCATATTCGGCCAGCGATCCGGACCGCACCAGCACCTTTGGCGCCGCGGTTCGAGCCGCAGTCAGCAAGGCCAGGAAATTGTGCAGATCGCCGGTCAACCCGCGCAGGTCGAGCGGGTGGACCATGCCGGGGCCGCGGCCGGTGCAACTCGCCAGATGGTAAATGATGGTGGGTCGCACTTTCGACAGATAGTCCGACAGCGCTTCGACATCCTCGAGATGCACGCGTGCGACGTCCACCCCCCGCGCCGTGCGGTTGGAGCTGATATGGCCCCGCGGCCGGACGATGATATGCACTTCGTCGCCGGCGGCAGCGTGCGCTGCCGCCAGCTTCGATCCGATAAAGCCGGCGCCGCCTGTGATCAGAACACATTCCGACATTGCCGACGCTTCCTCTCCTGTTGGTCAGTTCGTCAGGACCGGCCGCGGCAGCGGCACGAGGAAACGTCCGCCGCGTGAGGTGAACTCGGTTTGCTGCTCCCGGATCTCGTCGAAGAAATTCCACGCGAGAACCATCAGGATGTCGGGTCGCTCGGTCTCGATCGCGTCGGGCGACCGCACCTCGATCTTCATTCCGGGTGAAAAAAGACCCTGTTTGAGCGGATTGCGATCGACCAGAAAGTCGAGATCGTCGGGTCCGACGCTGAAATAGTTGAGCAAGGTATTGCCCTTTGCGGGAGCGCCATAGCCGGCGATCTTCAAGCCTTGCCCCTTCAGGTCGGCCAGCATGCTGATCAGGTCGCGGCGGATCTCTTCGATACGATCGGCGAAATCATCATAGGTCTTCGCCTTGAGCATGCCGGCTCCGAGCTCGTCGTCGAGCATCTCCTGCACCGCGGGCGTGGCCTTTGCCTTCCCCTTCCGCTGGAAGAAGACCCGCATCGATCCGCCATGGATCGGCAATGTATGAACGTCGACCACCTCGAGGTCGAAGAATTCGCCAAGCCGGACCATCGACAAGAGGCTGAATTCGGAGACATGCTCCTGGTAAACCGTGTCGAATTCGTTGCGCGCGAGCAATTCGCTGGCCCGGGGCACCTCGACGACGAACGTACCCTCTTCGTCGAGAAGCTCCACGACCCCGGCCATGAAATAGTGGAGATCGCCGATATGATTGAAGGTGTTGGTCGTGACGATGACCTTTGCCGTGCCGCGATCCTCGCGCAGCGTCCGGGCGGTCGGCGGATCGAAATAAGCGACATGCACCTCCACGCCCCGCTCGTTGGCCAACTCGGCCAGGTTCGCGGCGGGATCGATCCCCAGCGTCTTGCAGCCGAGCTCGTTGCAGGCCTTGAGAAGCAGGCCGTCATTGCAGCCGATATCGATGATGAGCCCGTCCCCGGCGCGCTGCTGCAGCGTCTCCGCGAGCTCGCCGAAATGCCGGTGCATCGTGGTGGCGCCCGACGGGACGTAGAGATAGTGCCGGAAGAAATCCGCCGGGATCTGGTCGGCGATCTGGATCAGCCCGCAATGGAGGCAGGCCTGGGTGTTCAGCGAGAAGCTCGGCTGGATCTCGTCAACCTCATTCGGGCGGACGAACATATTGGCGGGCGGATGATCGCCCATTGCGAGAAAGAGATAGGGCTGCGGTGCCAGACAGGCACGGCAATGCTCAAGTCGCTCCATCGTTCGGCCTTTCAGGCTAGGCGCAGTCGCGCAGGGGTTCGCTCTTTCCGGTGACGCTTTCGGCGAACCGTTCGAAGCTCTGGTGAATATGATCGATCTGGGCCTCTTCCAGCCCGTGGTGGCAGGCCAGCAGAATGCCGCCCTTCATCACGGCGTCGGCCTCCGGATAGCCTTCGTCGCGGACCCGTACCGCTACGTTCGCCATGGCCGGCTGGCGCAGGATGTTGCCGGTGAACACGACGCGGGTCTGAATGTCGCACTTCTCGAGGAAGATCTGGAGATCGCGCCGATTGAACGGCGCTTCCGGGCGAAGCGTCAGCGGGAAGGCAAGCCAGCCGGTCCGCGTCTCGGGCAGCTGTCGCGGCAATGTCAGCCAGTCCTGGTATCGCGAGAAAAAGGCCAAGTGCCGGGCGAAATTGCGTTCCCGGGCGACAATGTTGTGGTTGAGCTTGGTCAGCTGGATCAGGCCGAACGCCGCACCGATTTCGGACGGCTCCAGATTGTAGCCGAGTTCCTCGAAGACGAACTTGGCGTCGTAGGGAATGCCCTGCAATTCCACGTCGAACCGCCGCTCCACCGACTCGGAGTCGACGAAAAGCGAGGATGACCGACCCCAGGACCGCAGCAGAATGCCGCGACGGGCCATCGCCTCGTCATTCAGGCACAGCATGCCGCCATTGCCTGCCGCATTGATGACGTGCGAGCCGTAGAAGCTCGTCGTGCTGATGTCGGACCTTCTGCCGGTGCTGGTACCGCGAAGCGTCGCGCCCAGCGTGTCGGCGCTGTCCTCGATCACCAGCAGGCCATGCCGATCGGCGATATCGCGAATCCGGTCCCAGTCGGGAAGATTGCCGATCAGCGACGGGATCATCATCGCCCGCGTCTGGCTGGTGATCATGGATTCGATCGCGTCTTCGTCGATATTGTAGGTTCCGGGGCGCACATCGACAAAGGCGGGCACGAGCCCATTGCGAACGATCGGTGCGACCGTCGTGGCGAAGGTGAGGGCAGGGGTGATGACCTCGCTGCCGCGGGGAAGATCCAGCAGCTCGACTGCGAGATAGTTCGCCGACGAACCGGAGTTTACCATGATCCCGTGCTGCTTGGCGAACAGTGCGGCGACGCGGCTCTGCATCTCGCGGACGCGGTCGCCCATCTGGGTCGAACCCCGCAGGACCGCAACCACGGCCTCGATCTCGTCTTCGCCATGGACTGTCTGGCCGTAGTTCACGCGCATAGCTTCGTCGCCTCCCGGGTGAAGTCCGTCACTGTCGCCACCGGGTCTGCCGTTGCCGCGACATACTGTTCGATCTGGCGTTCGCTGAACGCCCGCATCTCGGCATGGTCGAGATGCGCGCGGTACCAGTCGACCGTGAGCGTCACCGCCTGCTCCATCGTGAGCCTTGGATGCCAACCGAGCCCTAGTTTCGCCTTGCTGCTGTCGAGGCTCAGAAGACCAGCCTCGGGGCGGCTGGTATCGCTGCGATCGAACTGCACTTCGAGCGCGCGGGGCTTCCACGCTTCGCGAAATGCGCTCACCAGGGTCTCGACATCGACCACGCCGGCGCTGTCGGGCCCGAAATTCCATGCGCTGTCGATCGCGCGGTTGCCCTCCATCATGCCAGCGGCCAACATGAGATACCCGGCGAGCGGCTCGAGCACGTGCTGCCATGGCCGGACGCTGCGCGGGTTGCGAACGCTTATCGGCTGACCAGCCGTCACCGCGCGGACCACATCGGGCACCAGACGGTCCTCCGACCAATCACCACCGCCGAAAACATTGCCGGCGCGGGCAGAGGCGATGATTGGACCGCCGGGTTCCCGGAAGAACGAATTGCGATATGCGTCCACGACCAGTTCAGCGCATCCCTTGGAGGCACTATAGGGGTCGGCGCCGCCCAGCCGGTCGATCTCGCGATACCCCCAGGGCCATTCCCGGTTCGAATAGCATTTGTCGCTGGTCACCACGACGACCCCTCGCAAGCTCGGCATACGCCGCGCCGCGTCGAGCACGACAGCGGTCCCCACCACATTGGTGTGGAAGGTCTCGATCGGATCGGCATAGGAGCGACGGACGAGGGACTGTGCCGCCATGTGGATCACGATATCGGCGTCGAGATCGGCCACGGCGGCGTCGAATTGCTCGACGGAGCGGATGTCCGCAACACGATGGCGCACCATCGACGCGACATCGAGCGCGTCGAAGAGGCTGGGTCGGCCGCCGCCGAGGGGTAATGCGACGGCCGTTGTGTCGGCGCCCAGTCGCCGGAGCCAGAGTGCCAGCCAGCCACCCTTGAAGCCGGTATGGCCGGTCAACAAGATGCGACGGCCCGCCAGCGCCTGGCTCATCCGGCCTTCGTCTAGTGCTGCATCAGACATTGGTCGCGAATGCCTGGGGCAGTTGGCCGACTGCCCCGGGGGAGGGCATCTTCATCCAAGGGACGTCGCCGGATGCACATAGTTGATTGAGGTGATCGCGGTCACGCACCGTGTCCATCGGATGCCAGAAGCCGGTGTGCTTGTATGCGAACAGCTCGCCGTCACGCGCGAGAGCGGCGAGTGGCGCTTGCTCCAGCGGCTCGTCGTCTCCAGAGAGATAATCGAGGACCTCGGGTTCGAAGACGAAGAAGCCGCCGTTGATCCACGTCTCCTGCTTCAGCACCTTCTCGGTGAACTCGACCACTTGGTTGTCCACCAGCTCCAGATTGCCGAAGCGCGCGGGCGGCTGAACCGCCGTTACCGTCGCCAGGCCGCCATGCGACCGGTGGAAGGCGACGAGCGCCTCGATGTCGATATTGCCGACACCATCCGAATAGGTGACCATGAACGTCTCGTTTCCAAGCCATTCGCGAAGGCGCCGCAGGCGGCCGCCCGTCATGGTGTGCTGACCCGTGTCGACGACCGAGACATTCCAGTCCATCGGCCGGTTCGGGCGGAGCGCGCAATTGCCGTCCTGAACCGCAACAGTAAAATCGTTGTTCATGAAATATAGATCATGAAAAAATTTCTTCATCATCATCGATTTGTAGCCACAGGCGACCACAAAATCATTGTGACCCCAATGACTGTATATATCCATGACGTGTAGAATGATTGGACGTCCGTAAACCTCGACCATAGGTTTCGGTATGCTTACCGTTTCCTCCGATAGCCGGGACCCTAGTCCGCCAGCGAGGAGCACAACTTGCATTTAACCCTCCCGGAAAGCCCCAAAACACGTCCGTCTGGTCACGAACCATACGTTAAGGAGCCTCGAAACGGGCATGCGCATCGGGGTTAGCCGACAGCCAATCGGATGATGTCTCGGGTTACCTGGTGCCGGTAGCCATCATCACATCGGCGGAGCATGGGGTACCGGGATTGGCGAATGAACCTGCCGGGCCGCCGCGGTGGTCATGCACAACTACCTCGCCCCCGACGGTTAGGTTGAAGATCGAAAACCGCTCTAGGAGATCGAGCTCCTCAAAATCGCGCTAAAGCGACCAAAATCCGTGCTCGACCATGTGGGTAGCACCTTTTGAGCGACTTGCCCGTCTGCGAACTACATCACAGGATGGCCTCCACAGCATCTGGGACGTAAAAATGCATCGCGGTTTCTCCGCACCTGCTCGCCGCCGCGCGGTTCGATCGGGCCGCACGGCGGTCGCCTGTCGTTCGAGTCCGCGCAGGTGAGCGATCCTGTCGCATCGGGAGTGTTGCGCGGCGCGCTGGTCCGTTGCCGCCGCCATTTTGTTGCGGCCGCCTGGTTCAGCGCGCTCGTCAATCTGCTCTACATCGCGCCGACTTTGTACATGCTGCAGGTCTATGATCGGGTGGTCCCGACCCGCGGCGTGCAGACATTGCTGTTCCTGACCCTGGTGCTGCTGTTCGCGCTCGTCACGCTGTCGATGCTCGACCGCATTCGCGCGCGCCTCCTGGTGCGCGCCGGGGTGGCGCTCGACACGATGCTGGCGCCCCTGCTGCTCGACGCGACGCTCGGCCGGCCTGAGCTACCGATCTCGCGCCAGGCATTGCGGGAGTTCGATGCGTTGCGCGCCATGCTGAGCGGCCCGGCGATCATCGCGCTGTTCGACGCGCCCTGGACGCCGATCTATGTCCTGCTCTGCTTCCTGGTCCATCCTTGGCTGGGGCTGCTCGCGCTGTTCGCCGCCGTCCTTCTGCCCGTCATCGCGTGGCGCAACGAGCGTGCGACGCGCAAGAAGCTCGATCAGGCCCAGACCGTCGCCGTCGGGAGTTATGCCAGCCAGGATGCCATATTGGGATCGGCGGATGCGGTGCGGGCGCTTGGCATGCGTCGAGCGCTGGTCTCCCGGCAGTTGCGGCAGCGACAGTCGGCACTGCAGCTCCAGACCGAGGCGAGCTTTGCCGCCGGCGGACATGTCACCACAAGCAAGTTCGCCCGCCTCGCGCTGCAATCGCTGGCGCTCGGCCTGGGTGCGCTGCTCGCGATCGACGACAAGATATCGGGCGGCGCAATCTTCGCCGCCGCGTTCCTGATCACGCGGTCGCTCGCCCCGATCGAGATGCTGATCAGCACCTGGAGGTCGATCATCCAGGCGCGAACGAGCTACCGCAATCTCGGCGCCCTGCTCGACGGCACCTTGTCGGGCATCCAGCCGACGCGCCTCCCCGCGCCCAAGGGCGCGTTGCGCGTCGAAAACGTGACGGTCCTGAACGATACGCGTGACGGTGCAATCGTGGGTGGCGTGTCGTTCCGGGTCGAGCCGGGCGAGGTCGTCGCGATCGTCGGTCCCAGCGGTGCGGGCAAGTCGACACTGATCCGCGTGATCGCCGGCGCGCTGCTTGCTGATCGTGGGACCATCCGGATCGACGGCGCCGATGCTCGCGACTGGGATCCGGAGCGGCTGGCGACGCATATCGGCTACCTGCCCCAGGATTCGGCATTGTTCGCCGGCACGGTGAAGGAGAATATCTGCCGTTTCGCGCTGGAGCTCGAGACCGACATCGCAGTGATCGACGAAGCCGTGGTCGCCGCCGCGGCGAAGGTTGGCGCCCAAGAACTGATCAAGCGGCTGTCCAACGGCTATGACCATCAGCTCCAGCTCGGTGGTCGCGGCATTTCAGCAGGGCAGGCCCAGCGTATCGCGCTGGCCCGCGCCGTTTATGGCGATCCGGCGCTGCTGGTCCTTGACGAGCCCAACGCGCATCTCGATGCGGAGGGAGACAGCGCGCTCATCGCAGCGCTGACCCGGCTCAAGGCGGAGGGGCGCACGATCCTGATCGTCTCGCACAAGCTCAGCATCCTGCCCGTGGTCGACAAGATGCTGGTGTTGCGCGACGGCCGCATGGAGCTGTTCGGGCCGCGCGACGAGATTCTGCCCAAGATCCGGCCGGCCAATGTCAGGCAGATGCCGCGATCCGCCGCAGGGGTAACCGGATGAACGTCCCCGCGCTCCTGCCCACCACCGTCGACGTCGTTCCGACGATGGTGACCTTCGCCAGCCCGCGCCGCGACATTCGTGTCGGCACCCTCATCGCCGCGCTGTTCTTCCTCGTGTTCGGGGGCTGGGCGGCGTTCGCCCGTCTCGACGCGGCAGCCTATGCGCCGGGCACGCTGGTCGTGTCAGGGCAGCGCCAGTCGGTCCAGCATCGCGACGGCGGCGTGGTCGGCGAGATCCTCGTCCGCGAGGGCCAACGCGTCGAACGCGGCCAGTTGCTGCTGAGTCTCGCCGCCGCCGAGGTCAGGGCGCAGGAGCGTGCCCTGGCCACAGAGGCGATACGCCTGCTTGCCCAGCGTGCGCGGTTGCAGGCCGAGCAGCTCGGCGAAGCGCAGATCAAGCCGCCAGCGGAGTTCGCATCGCTCAGCGCGGAAGACCGGCTGGAGGCGTCGATCGCGCTCAAGCTCCAGCAGATTGAGCTCAGCGCCCGCCTGGCAACCTTGTCGTCGCAGCGCGATGCACTCGCGCAGCGCACCGTTCAGTCGAGCGCACAGGGGCGCGGCTTCGGCGACCAGGTGGTGTCGGCCAGGGAACAGCTGCGCCTCATCGACGAGGAGATTCGTGCGCTAGCGCCGCTCGCCGAAAAGGGGTTTGTCTCCAAGACCCGAATCCGGGCGCTCGAGCGGGCCCGGGCGGAGCTCCAGGGCCAGCGCGGGCAGTATTCGGCCGGGATTGCGCAGACAATGGGCGCGGCACGCGAGAGCCAGCTCCAGATGATCGAGGCCGATCGTACCTTCCACGAACGCACCGCCTCCGATCTGCGCCTGGTCGAGAATCAGCTCGGCGAGACCCTGCCCAAGCTCGCCGCCGCACGCGACCAGCTGGCAAGAACCGAGATCCGGGCGCCGGCGACGGGCGCGGTGGTGGGCCTGTCGATCTTCACGCCGGGCGGGGTGATCGCGCCCGGCCAGAAGCTGATGGACATCGTGCCCGAAAGTTCGCCGCTGCGGATCCAGGCACGGATCTCGCCCGATGACGCCGACGATCTGCGGGTCGGCCAACAGGCACGCGTCAAATTTCCCGGCCTGCACGATCGGCGTCTGCCCGATATCGCGGGCACGTTGACCCGGCTCTCCGCAGACAGCTTCGTCGACGAGAAAAGCGGCCAGAGCTATTTCACCGGCGAGGTGACCGTGCCGCCCGAGCAATTGCGTGTGCTCGACAAGTATCGCAGCTATGATTTCGAACTTCGCGCCGGCATGCCTGTGCAGGTCCTGATCCCGCTGCGCAAGCGTACCGCGTTGGACTATGCGTTCGAGCCGCTGATCGGCGCGTTCTGGTCCTCTTTCCGCGAGCATTGAGCGCGGGCGAAGGTCCAACGGATACGACCGGCCTGCGCGGGGTCGCACGGACCTGTCCTCTTGGACAATCCCCGGGATTATTCGTCGAAGATCCGGCCATTTGGGCACAGCCGCAAGGACGGGGCGCCATCCGTGAGGGCGGGATGCCATCACCAGACCGATGAATTAGAGTCCCGGATTGATACGGTGATCGTGGCGGGGTTAAAATGGCAAGTTATTATAACGTGCTCGGTAGCCAGACACTCGGCGGAACCAGCGGAGCGGACAGCTTTTACCTGTTCAACAAGAGCGCAAATCCGAACGACCTGCGGGTGGACATCTTGTTCGCCAGCTTTGTCTGGAACACCTCGCTGCACACCGCCACGGGCGCGATCTTCCAGCTCACCGGCACGAACGTGAACGGGTCGATGGATCTGATCATCGGCGACAAGTTCGATGCGATCTATGGGTCGAACGGCAACGACTTCGTTGCCTACAATAATGGCGGCTTCAACGACGGCCTGGGCGGCTTCCAGGGTATCCAGCTGATGTACATGGGCGGCGGCGACGACATCGTCGATCTCACCGCGCACGGCCCCGGCGGCGTTGCCTATGCCAAGGACATGAAGATCTATGCAGGCGACGGCAACGACACGCTGATCGGTGGCGCGGGCGCCGACGTGTTCTATGGCGAGGCGGGCGACGACCTGATCGTCGGCTTCGCGGGCGCCGACACGATCCAGGGCGGCGACGGCAACGACCGCATCTATGGGGACGATTTCGGCGCTGACGGCAGCCGCAGCTACGACACGCTGTACGGCCAGAAGGGCGACGACATCCTCTATGGCGGCGGCCGCGACGACACGCTCGACGGCGGCGACGACAATGACCAGCTCTACGGCGGCGAGGGCAACGATGCGCTGCTCGGCGGATCGGGCAACGACATCCTCTATGGCGACGACGCCAATAACACCGGCAACGACAAGCTGCAGGGCGGCGCCGGCAATGACCAGCTCTATGGCATGAGCGGGAACGACGAGCTTCATGGCAACGCCGATGACGATTTTCTCGATGGCGGAACCGGTCGCGATTCTGTGGCTGGCGAGGCCGGGAACGACACGATCGTCGCGGGCGCGGGCGATGACACGATCGATGGCGGCACCGAGACCGACACGGTCATCTTCAGCGGCAATCGCGCCGACTATCTGTTGCGCACCAACGTCGATGGGAGCGTTACACTCACCGACCAGCGCGCCGGTGGCCCCGATGGGTCCGACACGCTCAAGAATGTCGAGTTCTTCCAGTTCGCCGACATGCTGATCGACGCGACGCATCTCAGCATCCCGCCCACCATCGTCTCGAATGGCGGCGGCGCGACTGCGGCGGTGAGTTATGACGAGAACGGCCTGCTGCCGGTCGCGGTCGTGCAGGCCACTGATCCGGATGTCGGCCAGTCGATGACCTATCGCATCCTGGGCGGCGACGATGCGGCGTTCTTCGCGATCGACGGCGTCACGGGCGCGCTGACCTTCCGGGCAGCACCGGACTTCGAGAACGCCGTCGATGCCAATGGCGACAACAGCTATGTCGTCCTGGTTGCGGCAGATGACGGCGCGGGCGGAATCGGGCAGCAATTGCTGACCATCACGGTCGGCGACCTTGCAGACGGCAATGCGCCGGTGATCGCCGGCGGGCGCACGGCCAGTGCCGCGATCGACGAGAACGGCTTGGTCGTCACGACGATCAGCGCGACCGATCCCGACGGCGACACGCCGACCTATGCGATCGTTGGCGGCGCCGACGGCGGGCGCTTCGCCATCGATACCGCGACCGGGGTTTTGTCCTTTGTCTCGGCGCCTGATTACGAAGCGCCGACCGATGCCAATCATGACAATGTCTATCAGGTGATCGTATCGGCCAGCGACGGCGTGAATTCCTTCTGGCAGACGCTGTCGGTGTCGGTCGCCAATACCAACGACAATGCGCCGGTGCTCACGTCGAACGGCGGCGGTGCCACCGCGGCGGCAACGATCAACGAGAATTCGACGGCGGTGACGACCGTCACCGCGACGGATGCCGATGGCAGCCCGCTCACCTATCTGATCACCGGCGGCGACGACGCGGCGCTGTTCTCGATCGATTCGGCTACCGGAGCGCTGCGCTTCGTGACCGCGCCCGATCGCGAGGCGCCGGCCGATGCCAATGGCGACAATGTCTATTTGGTCACGGTGGGTGTCAGCGACGGCGTCGCCACGACGAACCAGGCGCTAAGCTTGACCGTGCTCGATCTCAACGACACTGCGCCGGTGATCGGCTCGAACGGTGGCGGCGCCACCGCTTCGCAGTCGGTGCTCGAGAATGGTACGCTCGTGACCACCGTGAGCGCGACCGATCCCGACGGCCCGCCGCTCAGCTACGGGATTGCCGGCGGTGCCGATGCGGCCTTGTTCACGATCGATGCGCTGACCGGCGTGCTCCGCTTCGTCAACGCCCCCGATTACGAGCATCCGCTCGATGTCGGCGCCAACAATGTCTATGACGTGATCGTGTCCGCGACCGACGGGACGTTCGTGGATCAGCAGGCGCTTGCGGTCTCGATCGGCGACGTCAACGAGATCGGTCGCACGCTGAACGGCAATGGCGCCAACGAGACTTTCTCGCCGACCGCTGCGATCGCCTATCAGACCACCGCGCTCAACGACACGATCTCCGCCAAAGGGGGTAACGACAGCATCGATGGCGGCGCGGGCGCCGATTACATGGACGGCGGGGTCGGCAACGACACCTATTATGTCGATACCTGGTCCGACAATGGCTGGGCGCCCGACGACGACCAGGTGATCGAGGCGGCGGGGGCGGGCACCGACCAGGTGTTCGCCTCGACCAGCTATCGCCTGGCCGACAATGTCGAGAATCTGACGCTGACCGGCATCGCGAGCATCGCCGGCTGGGGCAACGATCTCGGCAACACCCTCACCGGCAATATCGGCGACAACCTGCTCGACGGCGGCAATGGCAACGATATCATCTCGGGTGGCGACGGCAGCGACACGGTCATTGGCGGCGCAGGCACCGACGTGCTCACCGGCAATGCCGGGAACGATCTGCTGCAGGGCGGTGCGGGCAGCGATTCGCTCGACGGCGGCACCGGTGCCGACCGTATGGAGGGCGGAACCGAGAACGACACCTATTTCGTCGATACCTGGTCGAACGACGGCAACAGCAGCAACGACGATCTGGTCGTCGAGCTTGCGGGGGGAGGTATTGATCTCGTCAATGCCTCGGTCACCTACACGCTTGCCAGTGAGGTCGAGAAGCTGGTGCTAACCGGCAGCGGCGCGATCGACGGAACTGGCAACACGGTCGGCAACATCATGGTCGGCAACGGCGCGGCCAATCATCTTTGGGGCCTCGCCGGCGACGACAATCTGGACGGCGGATCGGGCGACGACATTCTCGAAGGCGGCGACGGCAACGACACGCTCACTGGCAATATCGGCAACGATACGCTGTTCGGCGGGGCGCAGGTCGACGTGCTCGACGGCGGCGTCGGCAATGACTGGCTCGACGGCGGCGATTCGAATGACACGCTGCGTGGCCAGGCGGGCACGGACACGCTCGTCGGCGGCAAGGGTAAAGACCTGCTGACCGGCGGCGCCGATGCCGACGTCTTCGTCTTCGCGTTTGGCGACACCTCCGCCAATGCGGGCAACACTGACACGATCGCCGACTTCGCCACCGGCGTCGATCGTATCGACATCGACATCTTCAGCGGGTCGCCGGCCGGCTATGCCGAAACCGCGGTCGCGACGTCAGCTTATGCCGACGGTTTGGCCGCCGCGCAGGCGCTCGCGAACGGCGGTGCGCAGGTCGTGTTCGTCGCGGGCGCGACTGACGGATGGCTGTTCTGGGACGCCAACGGGGATCATGTGGTCGATCAGGCGGTGATACTCACTGGGCTAAACACGCTCGGAGCATTCGCGGGCACCGATATTTTCTGAGACACGGCCGGAAGCTGCCCGGACGTCTCTCAGATCAATTTTGTTGCGCCAGATGATCCAGAATGGCGGTCAATCGCGGCAACAGGGCGCGTGCTGCGTCAAGGTCGGAATCGCTGCACGCCTGCTCGAGCTCCGCCCCTAGATCAGTAATCGATTGAAAGCCGAACCCACCGCCCGATCCGCGCAGATTATGACCAAAGATCGAGACCGCTTCAAAGTCATCGCGACCCAGCGCATCCCACATGACACTGATATCGTGCCGGCAGCTTTCCAGATAGGCGGGCACCATTTCGGCCAATCGTTCCGTCGCCCGTATCGCCCTGACCTGCGACCCGTTATGCTCGGCAGACGCCAGTGATCCGGCGGAATGGTCCATAATCGCCTGGCGCAGGACCTCCTGCTTGATGGGTTTCGTCAGATAGGCCGTGCAGCCAGCTGCCAGGCAGGTCTCGCGATCGCCCTTGAGGGCCGAAGCGGTCAGCGCGATGATCGGGGTCGGTGCACGACCGTGAGCACTCTCCCAAGCTCGAAGGGTCCTCGTTGCGGTCAATCCATCCATGACCGGCATTTGCCGGTCCATCAGCACCAGGTCGTACCGTCCAGCCTTGAACATATCGCAAGCGATCAGCCCGGTCTCGGCGACGTCGATCTGGTAAGGCGTGTCCTCAAGATCGGCCAGGGTGATGGTACAATTGTCCGGCGAATCCTCTGCCATCAGGATGCGTAGTGGGCGCATCGGGGTAATAGAGTCGGCGTCGGCCGGGGCGCTGGTCGGCCGATTGCCGGCTGCCCAGACCTCGAACGGGACGGCAAAGGCGAACACGCTTCCTTTCTCGATTTCGCTCGTCACCCAGATGCGGCCTCCCATCAGTTCGACCAGGCGCTTAGAGATTGTCAGCCCCAGGCCCGATCCGCCGAACCTGCGCGTCGTGGAGGAATCAGCCTGGATGAAGCGCTCGAAAACACGAACCAGCTTGTCATTTGCGATCCCGATACCGGTATCCGAAACCGTGAAGCGCAAGGCCGTCGGCACCGCGCTATCCATGTCCGGTTCCACTTTCAGAGAGACGCCTCCGCGGGCGGTGAATTTGATCGCGTTTCCGAGCAGATTGAGGAGGACCTGCCGCAGCCGGGTGGGGTCGCCAACCAGATCGTTGGGCACGAGAGGGTCGATTTCGCATTCCAGGGCGAGGCCTTTTTCCTGGGTGCGCGAAGCGACCATTTCGAGCACTTTTTCAAGGTGATCGTTCAGCGAGAAGCCGGTGCGCTCCAGATCCAGCTGCGATGCCTCGACCTTGGAGAGATCAAGGATATCATTGATGAGGTTGAGCAGATTGTCGCCGGAACGCCGAAAGATCTGAACATATTTGTCCTGTTCAGGATTGAGGGGCGTTTTGGCGAGCAGGTCGGCGATCCCCATGATAGCGTTCATGGGGGTCCGAATCTCATGGCTCATGCTGGCCAGAAAATCGGATTTGGTGCGACTCGCGCTCTCGGCGGCCGCCTTGGCCTGCTGCAGTTCTCCTTCCACGCGCTTGCGCTCGGTCACGTCGCGCGCTGCAGCGAAAACGCCCTGGAGCGTGCGATTCCTGTCGTAGAAGGTCGTCGCGTTATACGAGACGACCGTCTGCTTCCCGTCCCGGGCACGTGCCGTCAGCTCATAGTCGGTGATCGATTTCTCCCCCAACACGCGCTTGATGCCGGCTTCGGCCCGGTCAGGATCGGTGAAGCAATCCTTGAACGGCGCCCCGATCAGCTCGTCGCGGGTACTGCCGGTCAGTGCCTCCATCTGCTTGTTGACGTCGGTGATGATGCCGAAAGCGTCGGTCGTCATCAGCGCGTCAATGTTGGATTCGATCAGCGAGCGCGTATAGAATTGCTGGTCGCGAAGTCGTTGGTCCGACTTCTTCTGCTCCTCCTCGACCAGCTTGCGGGCCGTGTTGTCGGTGCCGATCAAGAGATAGCCGATGATGGCGCCCAAGGCATCGCGCAACGCCGTCACCGAGACGACAGCCGGAAGCCTTGTGCCGTCTTTGCGGACATAGGTCAGCTCATAGATGTCTTCGATCCCGCGCGATGCCTTGAACACCAGGGCCTCGAAGCCCGGCGTGATATCGGCGCCGAGTTCGGCGCTCAGGGCCTTGGCGCGTGCAATCAGTTCCTGGGGATCGGATATGTCCGCCGGGGTGATCGTGTTCACGACGTCCGCGGCGGTGTAGCCCAGCATGCGCTCGGCCCCGACATTGAAGATCTGGATCACACCTTGGGCGTCGGTAGCGATACTCGAGAAATTGGCGCTGTTGAAAATCGCACTCTGCAGGGCGCCAGCCTGGAGAAGCGCTTCCTCGGCCTGCTTCCGAGCGGTGTTGTCGGTGCCGATCAGCAGGTATCCGATGATTGCGTCCTGCGCATCGCGCAACGCAGTCACCGAGACAACAGCCGGAAACCGCGTCCCATCCTTACGAATGTAGGTCAGTTCGTAAATATCTTCGATTCCGCGCGACGCCTTGAACACCAATGCCTCGAAGCCTGGCGTGATCTTCGTCGAGAGTTCCTCGCTCAGCGCTTGGGCACGCGCGATCAACTCTTGCGGATCGGAGATATCGGCGGGTGTGATCGTATTCATCACCTCAGCGGCCGTGTAGCCCAGCATGCGCTCTGCGCCGACGTTGAAGATCTGAATCACACCGCTCGCATCGGTGGCGATGCTCGAAAAGTTCGCGCTTTTGAAGATCGCGTTCTGCAGCGCATCCGCCTTGAGTGCAGAATCCCTAGTCTGGCCGCGCGCCAAGCGCGTTGTACCCGGCGAGAGCGAACCCTCTGCTTTCGCTTCTGTCGTAAAAATCGGATCGGCCTGAGAATGGGGGATTGGCACTATCCTGTCTGGAGCGTCAACCGCGAGACCGACTAAGACCGCAGCTGGTAAATGTCAGTGAAGGAGCTCGTTGACGGAACGTTCAAGGCGCTGAACCGAATAGGGTTTTTCGAGAAACTGGCCGCCGCGCACAAAGTGCGTCGCCATCTCGGGCGTCAGGGGGGTTCCGGACATGTACAGCACACGCAACGCGGGCCTGAGACTGATTGCATGATCGGCAACATCGTAGCCGCCAGACGCCAGCGCCCCGAGCCGGATATCGATCATAAGGGCGTCTATGGCCGGAGAATTCTTGAGATGCAGAAGTGCGCCAGCGAGGTCCGTCGCCAGCAACGTGTAGTGGCCCATGTCTCTTACAAGCCACTCAACGCTTTGGCTCACAAACTGATCGTCGTCCACGATAAGGAAGGTTGCCATCAGCTTGGGTTCGTTTGCGGAATTGGCATGGCAATAGCTCTCGACACCGCTTCCCCTGTTTTTATTCCTACTACAATTGGCATAAAATCCAAATAGTTTATAGAAATATAGGCTGATTTCCCTTTGGCGTAAGCGACAAGCACACTTTACCCAAGATCTACCCGCGACCCAATTTTCACGATATCTCAGTAAATATTTCGCGATATTACGATAATTTGGCTAAGATTTGCGCAATATTAAGACCATAACGGTTGTAATATTTGCGAAAATTGCTCGCAATTCCACTTGCATTCTCACCTCGCCGCCGGTCCCGCGCAGCAAAATTTGGGCGCTCGTGACGCTGTCATCGCTACTGAAGGGCGGCATCCGCCAGGTTCGGCTCGAGGATGGCACGTTGGTCACGCTCGACGCTGGAACACGGCTCGCTGTGCGCTTCGCGTCCGGCCAGCGGCGGATCCAGTTGCAGGCGGGCAGGGCGCGCTTCGAGGTCATGCACGACGCCGCGCGCCCGTTCGTCGTCGCTGCCGGCGATCGCGAGGTCGTGGCGACGGGTACGACCTTCGATGTCTGCCTGGTTGATGGTCGGATCGAGATCGCCTTGCTCAAGGGCAAGGTCGATATTCGTGGCATGCGCGCGGAGTCCGCACCGGCCCCAGTGCTTGTCCATCTTGCAGCGGGGCAGAGCCTTGCCCTCGAACCGGGTGCTTCGCGCGCCGTACCGCGTCCTTCGAAGCCGGGCGAGCTCGGCTGGGCCGCGGGAATGATCGGCTTCGATGGGGCGCCACTGCGCGAGGTGATCGCCACCGCCAATCGCTATTCGGCGCGGCATATCGCGCTCGCCGATCCGGCGCTCGGCGCGTTGAAGGTCACGGGTGGCTTGAAGGTCGGCGATCCGGATGCGCTCGCAGACGCCCTGGCGGGCGCGTTCGGCCTCTAGGTCCGGCGGGAAAGGTCGCAGGTCGTGCTGCAGGGTCCCGAACCGCACTGTGAGGCCGCGCGTTAGCTAGGCCGGGGCCGTCCAACCGGGCAAGTATCGGCGGCTTGTAGTCTCGCGGTCCAGTGTCACCCTGAACAGGGGGCAGGGTCCACGGCGAGCGCCTGTTTGCGGCCCAGCGTAAAGAACGGCAGGGCGTAGTGCACCACCCAGCCGATGGTCAGCGCGTACAGCACGGTGCCGACGCCGACGGTGCCGCCCATCAGCCAGCCGGTCGCAAGCACGCTGAGTTCGATTGCCGTCCGGACGAGCTTGATCGGCCAGCTGGTACGACCGGATATGCCGGTCATCAGTCCGTCGCGCGGCCCGGGCCCGAGGCCGGCACCGATATAGGCACCACCGGCAATCCCGTTGAGCACGATCCCTCCGATCAGGAACGCGAAGCGCAGGGGATAGCCCTCCGGCGCCGGCAGTAGCGGAAGCGACAAGTCGACTACCGTTCCGATGATAAGGATGTTGAGCACCGTGCCGATACCGGGGCGCTGGCGCAGCGGAATCCACAGCAACAGCACGATCAGCCCTAGCAGGTTCACCGTCATGCCGAAGCTGAGACCGATGCGCGGCGCGAGCCCCTGATGGAGCACATCCCAGGGGTCGAGACCGAGATTGGCGCGAAGCATCAAGGCCATCGAGATGCCGTAGAGCGCTAGGCCCCAGAGGAGCTGGATGAGGCGTCGTGTGATCATGGTGAAAGCCAATAGGCATAAACGGCATTGTTTTTGAGGGCCAATCGCAAGATATTGGCCTTATGGAAATGAACACCCTCAGCCCGGCCTCGCTCACGCGTCAGCTCGGGACATGGCGCGGCAGCGCCGGAGGCGGGGCCGCCTATCGCCAGCTTGCACGAGCGCTGCGCCTGTTGATCCTTGATGGCCGGATCGGTCTGGGCGTGCGGATCGCCGGCGAGCGCGATCTGGCACGGGCACTGGGGGTTAGCCGCACCACGGTCAGCGCCGCCTTCGACCTGCTACGCGACGAAGACTATCTGCTGAGCCGCCAGGGATCGGGTAGCGTGACCCGTTTGCCGGGCGTGGGACAGGGCAGCCCGCCCGCCGCGACCGACGAGGCCGAGGAAGCGGGGGCCGATGTCGTCGACTGGACCAAAGCCGTACTGCCGGCACCACAGACTATCTGGCATGCCTATGAGCAGGCGCTCGGCCAGATGCCCGCCTATCTCTCCGGCTTCGGATACGAGGTGTTCGGCGTGCCGCGCCTCAGGTCCGCGATCGCCGCGGACTATTGCGCGCGCGGCTGCCCGACGACGCCCGACCAGATCTTCGTGACCAGCGGGGCGCAACAGGGCCTGTCGCTGCTGCTGCATCTGCTGGCCGGGCCGGGCGATCGCGTCGTCATCGACCACCCGACCTATCACAATGCGATCGCCGCGATCCGCAAGCATAGCTGCGTCGCCGTGCCGGTGGGATTGCCTGACACGGGATGGGACATCGACGCGGTCCGTGCCGCGTTCCGCCAGACCGGCCCGCGCTTCGCCTATGTCATCGCCGATTTCCACAATCCAACCGGCCGCATGATGGATTCCGAGACGCGCGCCGCGCTTGTGGGTACGGCACGCGCTACCCATACGCCGCTGGTGATCGACGAGACGATGGCGGCGACCGCGCTTGACGCGCCCGCGCCGCCGCCCGTGGCTGCGCATGACCTGCAGGGCGACACGGTGATCAGCATCGGATCGGTCAGCAAAAGCTTTTGGGGCGGGCTGCGGATCGGCTGGATACGCGCCGACGCGCAGACGATCGTCGCGCTGGGTCGCCTCCGCGAGACGCTCGACGTCGCAACCCCGATCATGGAGCAACTGGCGACTGCGGCGCTGCTCGACGGCAGCCTCAAAGGGGAGGGCGTCGGCATCGATATTCGCGCACGCCGCGACCATCTGATCACGCGGCTCGCCGACGCGTTGCCGCACTGGCGAGTGCCAGTGCCGTCCGGGGGCTTCATGCTTTGGGCGGAAATGCCGCGACCCGAAGCCTCTGCGCTGGCAGCGATGGCGCGAAGTCTGTCGCTGCGCATCACGCCCGGCCCGCGCTTCGGGGTCAACGGCGCGTTCGAGCGTTTCGTCCGCCTGCCATTCACCTTGCCCGAAACCGAGCTTGACCGGGCGGTTGAACGGCTGGTCATGGCCGAAGCGCATTTGCGGTCACGTCCTGGGCGGGTGCCCGATCCGTCAGATTGGGAACTCGCGGCGGAGCGCGTGATCTAGCTCGTGAACCCATAAAGCGAACGACCGCTAGCGACCCCAATTACAGACGTTTGACCACGGGCGGCTCTGCGTCCATGCGGTCATTCCGCCTGGGGGTTCAACAATCCGAGACCGGACGCTGGGAACACAATTGTGCCGGGCGCCCGAGATTCGCCCGGGCTACAACACGGATCGCCCTCGGTTAGTACTGCCGAAGCGAGCGTAGAGTGTCGGCAAGACGAACAGCGTGAGCAGCGTAGCGCTGATCAGTCCGCCGATCACCACCGTTGCCAGCGGCTTCTGTACCTCGGCGCCGGCGCCGTGGCCGAGCGCCATCGGCACGAAGCCCAGGCTTGCCACGAGTGCCGTCATCGCCACCGGACGCAGGCGGGCAAGTGCGCCCTCCCGCGCCGCTATCACGCGGTCGCGCCCCTCGGCCACGAGCTGCTGGATCGAAGTCAGCATCACCAGCCCGTTGAGCACGGCGATGCCCGACAGCGCGATGAACCCGACCGCCGCCGAAATCGAGAAAGGCATGCCGCGCAGCAGCAGCGCGAGCACGCCGCCGACCAGCGCGAGCGGCACTCCGGTGAACACGATCGCGGCATCGCGAAGGTTGCCGAGCGCGCCGAACAACAGCAGCATGATCAGCGCAAAGCAGGCCGGCACCACCAGGGTTAGCCGGTCGCGCGCGGAAGCCAGGTTCTCGAACTGGCCACCCCATTCCAGCCAGGTGCCGGCCGGAAGCTGGACCTCCTTCGCGATCGCCGCCTTTGCATCGGCGACGACGCTTGCCACGTCGCGGCCGCGGACATTGGCCTGCACTACAACGCGGCGCTTGCCGTTCTCGCGGCTGATCTGATTCGGTCCATCGACCACGCGAATGTCGGCGACCGATGCGAGCGGCACGAAGCTGCCGCCCGGCGTCGGCACCGGCGTCTGGCCGAGCGTCTCCAGATCGGCCCGGGCGGCGTCCGCGAGACGGATGACGACGGGGAAGCTGCGGTCGCCCTCGAAGATCCGGCCCGCCTCGCGTCCGCCCACCGCGGTGGCGACCGTGTCGGTGACATCCTGCGCGGTGACCCCGAGCCGCGAAGCACGATCCTGCGCATAGGCGATGTCGAGCATCGGCAGGCCTTCGCTCTGCTCGACCTTGACGTCCTCGGCACCGGTAGTGCGGCGGAGCACGCCGGCGATCCGGGCAGCGGTCGCGTTCATCTCGGCAAAGTCCTCGCCGAAGACCTTTACCGCCACGTCCGAACGCACACCGGCGATCAGCTCGTTGAACCGCATCTGGATCGGCTGGGTGACCTCATAGGCATGGCCGGGCACCTGTGCTAACCGCGCCTCGATCCGCTCGACCACGGCCGCCTTCTCCTCGGACGGATTGGGCCATTCCCTACGATCCTTGAGCATGATGAAAGTATCGGTGGCGTTGGGCGGCATCGGATCGGATGCGACCTCGGCAGTGCCGGTGCGCGAGAAGACGGTGCGGATCTCGGGCATGCCTTGCATCGCATGCTCGATCTGCGCCTGCATCTTCTGGCTTTGCTCGACCGAGGTGCCCGGAACGCGGAAGGCCGAGACCAGAACATCGCCCTCGTCGAGCTGAGGCAGGAACTCCTGACCGAGCGTGGTATAGGCGCCCGCCGCCAGCGCGAGCGCGCCCAGTGCTCCGCCGATCGTCAGGCTCGGCCGCTTGATGGCGCGGTCCAGGCCCGGTTCGTAGCGCTGCCGCAGCCAGCCCAGCACGCGCCCTTCCTTCTCCGCCACGGGCCGCGACAGCGCGATCGCGATCGCCGCGGGCACGAAGGTGAGCGAGAGGACGAAGGCGAAGACCAGTGCCATGATGACGGTGAGCGCCATCGGCTCGAACGTCTTGCCCTCGATGCCGGTCAGGGTGAGCAGCGGCACATAGACGAGGATGATGATCGCCTGCCCATAAACGGAGGGCCGGATCATCTCGCGCGCCGCAGCAGCGACGACGCCGAGCCGCTCCGGCAAGGTCAGAGTCCGTTCCTCGGCGTACTGGCGCTCGGCGATGCGGCGCAGTGCGTTCTCGACGATGATCACCGCGCCGTCGACGATCAGCCCGAAATCGAGCGCGCCCAGGCTCATCAAGTTTGCCGATACTCCTGTCTGGAGCATGCCGAAGCCGGTGAGCAACATGGTGATCGGGATCACCAGCGCCGCGATCAGCGCCGCCCGGAAATTGCCGAGCAGCAGGAACAGCACGACGATGACGAGCAATGCGCCTTCGGCCAAGTTCTTCGCCACCGTCGAGATCGTCGCGTTGACCAGTTTCGTGCGGTCGAGCACCGGCTCGATCACAATGTCGCGGGGCAGGGAAGGGGCGATGGCCTTGAGCTTGGCATCGACGCCCGAGGAGACGGTGCGGCTGTTCTCGCCGATCCGCATTATCGCGGTGCCGGTGACCACCTCTCGACCATTCTCCGATCCGGCGCCCATACGGACGCCCTGGCCGAGCCGTGCTTGGGCAACCTGGCCGAGCGTGATCGGCACGCCTTCGCGTGTCGCGATCACCGTGCCGCGCAGCTGGGCGAGGCTGCGGATGCGCGCATCGGCGCGGACCGCGAGACCCTCGCCATTGCGGTTCACCGTGCCGCCGCCGGTCGCTACATTGTTGCGCTCGAGCGCGCGCGCGAGATCGGCCAGCGACAGCTTTAGTGCTGCCAGGCGCTGCATGTCGGGGACGACGAGATATTCCTTCTCGTAACCGCCCAGCGAATCGATCCCCGCGACGCCCTCGACCGCCTTGATCTGCGGCGCGACGATCCAGTCCTGGACGGTGTGGAGATAAGTCGCCTTGTCGGCCTCGCTCGCCAGCCGGTCACCTTCGGGCGTGATGTAGCTGCCGTCCGGCTGCAGTCCGGGCTCGCCAGGGCGGTGCTGCTCATGGCTGCGTTCGGCATAGCGCAAGGTCCAGATATAGACCTCGCCCAGGCCGGTGGCGATCGGCCCCTTTTCCGGCCGCACGCCGGCGGGTAGTGCTTCCTGCGCCGCCGTCAGCCGCTCCTGCACCTGTGCGCGCGCGAAATAGATGTCGGTCGAATCCGAGAAGATCGCCGTGATCTGCGCAAAGCCGTTGCGGCTGAGCGAGCGTGTGCTCTCCAGCCCCTTGATTCCGGCGAGCGCGGTCTCGATCGTGAAGGCCACCTGCTTCTCGATCAGCTCAGGCGACAGCGCGGGCGCGACGACGTTCACCTGCACCTGATTGTTGGTGATGTCGGGCACGGCGTCGATCGGCAGGCGCGCGAGAGAGATGCTGCCGATGGTCGCGGCGATAGCGGTGAGCAGCAGGACCAGCCAGCGTCGCTCCACGGCCCATGTGACGATGTGTTCGATCATGGCTCAGTCCTCATGCCCGGCTTCGGCTGCGCCGAGCGCGGACTTCAGCGTGAAGCTATTGGTCGCGGCGATCCGCTCGCGGCCGGTGAGCCCGCTGGTCACCACGACCATCGCCCCGTCCTGCCGACCGAGCGTGACCGGAACCGCGCGGAAGCCGCTGTCGGTGCGCACGAATACGACCGTTCTGGCTTGTACCGTCTGCACGGCGGTCAATGGCACGCGGATTGTGCCGTCGTTCGAACCGGCAAGCTGGATCGAAGCCGTGACCGGCTCGCCCGCGCGCCACTGTCCGTTGCGATTGTCGAGTATCGCGATGGCGGGCACCTGGCGCGTCTCGGCATCGAGCGCCGGTGAGACGAAGCTGATCCTGGCTGTCTGGCTGCGCCCAGGCGCGGTGATCTGCATCGCCATTCCTGGCCGAACGCGCCCGGCATCGCCGGGGGACAGCGACAGCGTAACGCTCAGTCGGTCGAGTTGGGCGATGCGGAACAGCTCGGTGTCGGCGGCGTCGGCCGCGAAATGCTGGCCCAGCACCGCCTTGCGCACGATGACCCGGCCGGAGATCGGCGCCGCGATCACGATGCGGTTATAGCTGCCGCCTCGCCCCCCGCTGGCGGCGACTTGCTCGCGCGCCAGCCGCAGCGCCACATTGGCCTGCTTGGCGGCGGCATGCGATATCTCGACTTCGCGCAGGGGCCGGAAACCCTTGGCGTAGAGTGCCTCGTCGCGCGCAAGGGTCGTCCGCGCTAGCTCGGCGCCGGCAGCGGCGCGCTGCACTTCGGCCTGCAGACTTGCCGCCTCGCGGCTTTCCAGCACTGCCAGCGTTTCGCCACGCTTCACGCTGTCGCCGAGATTGCGGCGGAGTTCGACGACGCGACCGGGCACGGTGGCGGCGACGATCCGCGTCGACTGCGGGTCGCTTTCCAGCGTTGCCGGAAGCTCGATCGCGCCGCCATTGCCGCCGATCGTCGGACTGACGACTTCGATATCCGCAGTGGTGATCTGTTGAGACGTGAGGGTCACGATGCCTTCGCCTTGTCCGGCTTCGGCCTCGGCATGGTTCTGGTTGGGCGGGCCTGCGCCACCACAGGCGGCGAGCAGCAGCGCAAGCGGCAGGGCCGCGATTATCGGTTTCATCGGTCGATTTCCTCGGCCGGGTCCGCGACAGGGCGGCACCGGGCATAGCGTTCAAGGGGGCGGAGGGCGCGCGAGCGCGTCTCAGGCCCTTGGCGGCCTCAGGACTGGATCGACCGAAAGCGATGCGAGGCTCTGCCCGCGTCGCGCGAAGACTTGGCTGGAGATTCGCTGCTGCTTCACTGCCGACTGGGCGTCCGTCTCCACCGCGAAGGCGTGGCCGTGGCAGGTTCCGTGATGATGCGGGACGTCCTGATCGGCATCGGCCGGTACTTGATCAAGGTCGCCCTCGGAATGCGCCTCTCCGCTGCACGAGATTGCGGGTGCGCCCAGCGCCTCACGCGCATGCACCGTCGCCGTCGCCACCAGCGAACAGGCGAGTAGGCCTAGCAAAAAGAGTCCCCAACGGCGCAGCATGGATACTGCCATACCGGATCGAGCCTGCGCTGTCATTGAATCCACTCGCGACCGGCAGTCTCGCTCCGTGTCTTACTGGCGTTGCAGATTGAAGCGTCTGCTTTCGCTGATGTTGACCCGAAAGCGGCCAGTCTGGAATGGGCTCAAAGACGGTCGCGGCAGCATGCGTCCAATTGCGAGCGTTCGGGCCGGCTTCGACCGATCGGCGCTGGGAGCGGGCTGAGGTCAATCGCGGCCAGCTCATCGCGACCGATATGCTCAGACATGAGCGACGGCTCTGAACGCAAGGTCTATGGCGTCACGCCGCGCGCAATGTCGCCACGAACCGCGTCAACGTCACGGTCAGTTGTTCGGCGCCGTCCCGCACCAGGCCGGCATTGCGGCGGGTCAGTTCGGCCTGCTCGCCAATATCGTCGAGCGCCGTGCTGAATGCGCCCGCGCCCTGGATCACGGTCTCCGCCTGTTCGTCCACGCTGCGCGAATTCCGGTCGACATCGTCGGTCAGCGCGCACTGGTCGTTGACAATCCGCAGGGTGACCCCCGCCGATTGCGCCAGCGCCTCGAGCGACAGGCGAACGCCATCGCTCAGATCGGAGCTCGCTCGCGCCGCGAGCCCCATCTTCGAAACGCTCACCCCGACGGTGGCATTGAGCTGATTTGTCTGGGTGGCGAGCGCCTTCACCTCGTCCGCCACGACCGCAAAACCACGCCCCGCCTCCCCCGCGCGCGCCGCTTCGATCGTGGCGTTGAGCGCCAGCAACCGGGTACGCGCCGTGATCGACGCGATCTGCCTCGCGGCCTCCCCGATCATTTCGACCTGATCGCACATCGCCTGATTGGCATTGCGCGCCACCGCTGACCGGTCGGCCGAATCCTGGATCGAGTCTCGCGTTCGCGCCGTTTCCGCACTGACATTGCCCAGCATGTCGCTCATGGTCCTCACGCTGTTCATTACGGCACCGATCGCGGTCGCCGCGGCCCGCGAGCTATTAGTGATGCGTAGCGCATGGCCGTGCTGCGACTGAACGCTGCCGAGCGTGCGACCGGCGCTCGCCTCCAGGTTGCGCGCCGCGTTAGTCAGGTCGCCGGTCAGCGTCGACACCATCTGTTCAATCTGGTCGGCAGTGCGCGCGTTGGAGTCGCGGAGCTGACCGCGATGGTGGATCTGCTCGTCAACCTCCCGGGCCGCCAGATGCGCCGCCAGTTTGCGATCTTCATGTGACCGGGCGAGGGCAACGTCGGCGCGCTGCCGCGCCTCCTCCGCCACTCGCATGCTTTCCCGTGCGGCGCGGCCGCTTGCTTCCAAGCCATCGCGGTTCCGCGCCACCAGCAGCGTGGACATCGTCGCGGCAAGCCCGAATAGCGATGTCACTACCACGACCATAGGCCATAGCTGGGCGATCGCGTCGCGGCCGGGTGCCGGCGTCTGCCAGGCAAGATATCCCAAGGCCGGCGAACCGCCGGGATCGACCGCGAGGTTCGATTCGCCGGCATCGTAGGCGGGGGCGCCGCGCCATGAGAGCCCGGTAATCCCGAATGTCCGTTCCCACTCCTGCAGCAAACCGGAATCGATCTCACGCACGCTGACCAAGTAGCGAAACCCGCCCGCCGGCAATGCGAGCTTCGACGATTCAGGTAAAATGGTCGATGCTGCGATGATCGCCACGCGCCCGTCATAGCGCGCGATCATCCCAACGCCCCGATGGAGCGCCGCCAGTGCAGCCGCGTCGTGCGGCAGCCGCGCCAGCAAGGCCTTGGTCGCGACCGGCGCGGCCTTCGCTAGCAGCGGTGTCGCCCGCCGGTCCCATCGCCGCGCGAACAGCGACATGCCGCGCTCGTCGATGACGTAGATATGTTCCGGCCGCGCCGCATTCATTGCGATATTGGAGACGGCCCAAGGCTCGTCGAGCGCACCATAGAGCTTGGCGGCGGCATCGTTCCAGTGCGACGTGCTGAAGGTGGTCTGCTCGATCGATGCCAGCCTCGCCTGGACCGCGCCGGCGACTGTCGCGCGAAGCGCGATCCCGGCATTGTCATTCATCCGGCCGACCAGCGCATTGACGAGTAGCGCGCAGCCCGCCAGCGCGACTAGGAACGCCCCGACAAGAACGTGATTCAGCACAGCGTTGTTCAGGCGCCGACTGGTCGATACGACGGCAATTACCTTGGAGAGAGTCGACATCGCTTGACCCTGTCCCGAATTGGTTAACATTGCTCGGCGGTAGCCTAGGTGAATATCGCGGTCAGCGGCGAGTGATCATCCTTCACGGCGAAGGTTCCCTGACGCGATCTTGGGGCCGAAGCTCGATGTCGTATCCTGGCATGCGGCAGCTCCAGAGTCTAAGACCGGCCTTGCCGAGCGGCCTTCCGCCATTCCCGGCTTCGCCGCGTCCGTTCTTTGCACAGCCTGCACAACGCTGGTTACTCCGTCAGCATTGAGCGGACTGCGGGCTTTCGGAGTTGCATTTCCGGCGAGCCAGTCTTGCGGGCGATGTCGTTTACCTGCCGCTGGAGCTGAGCCATGTTCGCCTCAAGGACCACAACTTTGGACTTGAGCGATGCGATTTCGTCCTTGTCGGTCATATTTGCCTCCTCCAGCAGGGCGTCGATCCAATGTCCGCTTTCGCGGCATAACGCGATTTGGCGTGAACGGCGACAATGGGCGCGAAGCAGCCGTTCACTGGCAGCTCGCTCGACTGGGCGGTGGCGAGCCACTAACGGCCCTTCAGTGTACCGCCCTCACGTTCGATCACGTTTCGGAGCGCCCGCGCGACCCTATTGGTTCGAACGAGAAGGCCCGACAGCGCCTGCAGCGCGGCGGGCTGAGCGAGGAGAGGGGGGCCTGATCGCCCAGCCCTAAGTCCCGCAGGTAATCCCGTCGGGGCCTGTCATCCAATATGGACTTAAGGGCGGCAACGCGAAATCGGCCTTTCGGTATGGACCAAAAGGACATTCGCCTAGCGAGGCGAAATGATCCGCCCGGAGGCGCGGCAGTTTCGCAATTCGCGCGAGATCTCAATTGATTTGGCCGCTCGCCGAAGCGGCGTTGTTTAGCTCGTGGGCTACGGAGTCCCGCGATGAACCATATGCACGGTCGCGCATTTATTCGGGCGGGAGGCGAGTGTGAAGTCTCGATGCCCGACCAACCCGCCATGAATTATCTCACGCGGCGCTCACGCGAGGAGCGCGGAAATGTGGAAAATACCAGCGATCTGCGGTCTTACGGGCCGCTTCTTGAGCTTTCCCCGCGAGTATGAAACGCGCGCACGGCACGCTAGGCTTGTCGGATAGTCAGCGGAAATGCGCACCTAGCATCGACTGTTTCGATCACTAGAGACGGTCATTAGTTGTCCAATCGGCCCCTGCCTTCCCCAAAATAGCTGCGCAAAATGTAACTAATTTACAATCCCTTAGTCATAAATTGCGCTATCCAGGTCAGGCGACCCGAAAGATTCCTTTTGAACGGGGGGATCTTTTCACTTCAAAGCCCGGCGGGGGTCACCCGGCCGGGCTTTTTTTTACCGGGTCTTTCCGGCCGGGGACGGGCTGGGTCTGGCGCCTACCATCATCAGCGGACACGCAGCGGCTCCGTCGCGCGCACGGCAGCTTTCGGGATCCCAGCCAGGCGAGCTGAGCGACCGAACTGGTGGGAAACGGATATTCCGCTTAGTCGAGCATCTTTCGACTACGGCACGCCAGGCGCATAGCTTTCAAGAAATCCGCATCGGCTGCAACGCCACGTTTGGACGTCCAACTGCGCTTTCTTATCTACTCGCAAGCCCCACAACTTACTGACGCTCGCCTCGCCTTTCTGCCACCGTTCGGGGTAACTCGCGCCGTGGCTATGATCGACGATGACGCCCACAGCCATGGTGCCGCCGCACTTCCCGCAAGTCTTGTTCATCTCGCTCCCTCGGGGTGGTGAACAGCGATTAGGCACCTTTCCCCATGGTTGCAATGAGCATGGTCTGTTGCCCACCGGGGGGGGGGGCAGCTACTGGGCGTTAGCTGCCAATTCCGACCTCCGATCCGGAACGGCAGCCATCAGCCCTTCGGTTCTCAAAAGCTGCGGGTCGCCTAGGTTCTCGCAACGACCACGCTGCGACCCGGCCGGAGCAGGATCGTGTCGCCTTCGGCTTTTGCGCCCTTGCCATTGACGGTGAGGGCGCGGAGAGGGAGCGGCGCGCGGAGACTGAGACGAACTTCGGCGGGCATGGCCTCTGGCAAGTCCACCTCGGCCTCGATGCGGCCGCGCTTCGCCTCGATCGCGTAGCTCACCCGACCCCACCGCGTCGGCGCGCTCTTCACGGCGATCCGCTTGCCCGCTTCCAGCCAGGCGCGGGGGCATCCCTTGGCGAGCCAGAGTTCGTCCTTCACCGGCTCCTCGAAGACGAGAAGCCAGCGCAGCATCATCGGCTGGACGAGCGTCGCCGGGCTGCAATAGGGCGCGGACCAATCGTCGGTGAGCAGCTTGCGCGTCTCGGGTGCCATCCACATGCCGCGCGTATATTGATGCGCCATATGGGCATAGGTCATCAGCAGCGCTTCGCGGATGCGGTCGATCTGGATCAGGCCATAGCCATGACCGTAGCTCAGGAAGCCGGCGCTCTCGCCGGTCTTGTAGCCATAGGCCATCGGCAGGCCGAGCACGGTGTCGTGATGCCGCGCGCGATAGTCGACGATGCTCGCGACCTGATCGGGCGCGAGATTACCCGAATGGAGCATCTCCATCCACGAACGATAGCTGCGCCATTGCGGATCGGACTTGTCGCGCTGGAGTACGACATGGAAGGGCTCCTTCGCACCGGCAATGGTGGGGAAGGTGGTCTCGTTATCGACGGTCAGCGTCGACAGCTTGATCGCGTGCCGGATATCTGCGTTCAGGGCGGTCGCTTCCTGGACAAGGCGTTGACCTTGCCCGCGTTCGCCGAGCCTCACCCACACGCGCCCGAGATCGGCAAAGCCGCGTGCCGCCTCGGTCGAGTTCGAGAAATAGGCCTGCATGTAGCGTTGGGGATCGGTTTCAAGCACCGCGTCGGCCTCGCTCCAGCCGACCAGCATGCCCCGCGCCGGATTGCCAGCAGGCAGTTCGAGTGCCTTGGCCCGCATGGTCAGCAGGATGTCGGTAACGGCGTCGATGCGCTTGCGATATTTGACCAGCAGCGCGGGATCGCCGCCGCGCTCGACATAGGCGGCCAGCACGGTGAGCATCCGGCCGAACTGCCCGGTCTCCGGGCCGCGATAGAGCAAGGTGCCGTTGTCGCGGACGAACTGCCCGAAATAATTGTCGATATAGGCCCCGGCGCGCTCGATCAGGCCCCATTCGAGCATGGCCTCCGTCTCGACCGTGAAGGTGTCGGGAAAGCCGTCATGTTCGTTGTTGGCGTAGTTCTTGTCGACCGCGCCATATTTGGGAAAACCCGCCGATCGGGTCATCATCGCGCGGACCAGGCTGAAGCGCGCCATATCGGACATGCGATCGTCGGGAAGCTCGACCGCCATCGCGCCGCGCAACCGTTCGTTCCATCCCGCCTGGAGATCCAACAGCTCGGCATAGAAACTCTTCGGATCGTCGGCGGTGCGCGGCGGATAAGGCAGGTAGGAATCGACGTGGCGGAGCCATTTGAGCTTGCCGCCCTCGACCCGCGCGACGCGGTACCAGACCGGCTGGATCCGCGGATTGCCATTGTCGATGCGGAAGGGCGCGAAGGCGAGCAGCTCGGTCCAGTCGCCATTCGCCTCAGGGTAGACAAAGCGCAGCACCGGCAGCCAGCCGCCGAGCAGTCCGTCCCAGACCTGGCCCGCCTTGCGGATCGCATCAACCGAAGGCTGATAGACCGCCGGGTCGAAATTGGGTGAGCGCCCGCCATAGGAGAACCAGATCTTGTCCTGCGTCTCCGGCGTCCCGATCCAGTTATAGGTCTCCAGCCAGACCTGGCGGATCGGTGGGAACGCCGTCGCGATCTCGTCGTAATTGGGGTCGCCCGGCCGCGCGAGGATCTGGTTGCCCAGCAGATCGGAGGGGCTGGCGAACACCTCTTCCTTACTGTGGCCGAGGAAGCTGCCCTTGGCGCCGGTGAATTCCGCGGTCTTGGGAAAGACCTGCCAGGCATCGTCGGCATCGGCGAAGACCATGTCGCCCTCGCGGTGCGCGAAATTCTCAAGCACCGCAAAGCCCTTGGCGATCTCCACCAGAGTCCAGTCGCCGGCGCTCTCACCGCGGCGGACCGTGCGGCCATCGGCAAGCACGATCCCATCGTCGAGAACATGCGCGATCTTGAAGTTGGGCGTGCCGGCAGCGCTTGCGGGTTTCGCAGCGGTGGCGGCGGCAATTACAGCCGCACCGGCGAGCAATTGACGGCGATCGGGCATCCCGGTTCCCTCCTGATTTTTGCTCCCATTGGAGATTGTAACCGCTTACATCAATTGAAATTTGCGACAGGCGAACCAATGCAAAAGCCTCTTGGCTGCGGCGGCAATGGATGGCCTCCGCGGAGGTTACGGCATCGACGAAATCTCTCAAAACTGCCGGTGCCACTTCTCTATCCCGGGCCCGGGCATACCCCGATCTCGGTGCGGTGGCCGTTACGCAATGATTTATACCGCCATGCGCCCAACAGCTACGCGGCGCATCCAATGCGTGATCGACACGGGCGCAGAGCCATATGTTCAACCCGTCATGAAGCTCAACGCCCGTGAGAAAAGGCCATGGGTGCGTCATGACTGGACGCCGAAGCTGCTCGGCCAGGTTCAGAGATGGGCCAACCGGCACATCTGGCGAAAAACCCCCTTCGCCGAATATGACGTCCGCGCGCGGACCAATCCCCGCCGAATCGGCGCCGACTGAGTTGTTCGCGGGTCTTTGGGCATGATGCGGCCCGAGCCTATTCAGACATGCCACATGCCGGAATGGATGTATCGCGACGTGTGGAACCTCCACGGCGTGCCGCTAGACGAGCTCAAGGCGCTCTGGGATGAATACGACGGCAGCAACTGCCCGGGCGGGTTCAGCGGCGAGGCGATTCACCTCGTGCTGAACCTGCGCGGCCACGGCGCCTATTGCCCGGTATGAGCGCACGCCGTGCATGGCAGCGTCAGCCATTTGTCGGAATGCCTGTCGGAACGAATGTCGGAAGGCGCACCTTCCCCGTCGGGAAAAGTGTTAGGTTTAAAGGGTTTCGGTGGTGGACGCACTTGGGCTCGAACCAAGGACCCGCTGATTAAGAGTCAGCTGCTCTACCAACTGAGCTATGCGTCCATTCCGGGCGAAAGAGGCGCCTTTGGTAGGGCGCCGCCGCGATTGGAGGGGCGCCGTTAGCACCCGCTTCTCCGCATTGTAAACCCCAAAATCGTCTAAATCTCACCAGCGCTGGATGCGGCGGCTCTCGCGATCGATCGACATCAGGATCCCCAGACAGATCATGAAGGTCATCACGGCGGTCCCGCCGAAGCTGATCAGCGGCAGCGGCACGCCGACCACCGGCGCCAGCCCCATCACCATCGCCATGTTGATCGAGACATAGAGGAAGATCGTCGCGGAGAGGCCCGCCGCGGTCAGTCGCCCGAAACGGCTCTTGGCGCGCAGGCTCACGCTGATGCCCCACCAGATCAGCGCGCCGAAGGCGAGGATCAGGAACACGCCGCCCATCAGCCCCCATTCCTCCATCATCGTCGCGAGGGCGAAATCGGTCTGGCCCTCGGGCAGATAGTCGAGATGGCTCTGGGTGCCGTTGAGAAAGCCCTTGCCGAAGATGCCGCCCGATCCGATCGCGATCTTCGACTGGGTGATGTGATAGCCGGTGCCGAGCGGGTCGCTCTCCGGGTTCATGAAGATCAACACGCGATTGCGCTGATAGTCGTGGAGCAGGAAATTGACCGCGAGCGGCGCCGACACCGCGAGCGCCAGCCCGCCGCCGATAAAGAGACGAAGTGGCACGCCGGCCAGGAACACTACCATCAAGCCGCATCCGGTGATCATCAGCGCGGTGCCGAGATCGGGCTGGAGCATCACGAGTGCGGCGGGCACGCCGATCAGCACCGCAGCGGGCCAGATCGCGCCGAATTTGCGTATCTCGGCCGCCGGCAGGATCTCGTAGAAACGCGCCATGGTAAGCACGATCGCGGGTTTCATCAGCTCCGAGGGCTGGAGGCGTATGATACCGAGATCGAGCCAGCGCTGGCTGCCGCCCGCTACGGCGCCCAGCGCCTCGACGCTGATCAGCATCAGCACAATGACGCCATAGATCGGAAAGGCGCTTAGCGCCCAGAAACTCTCTGGCACGCGCGACAACAGGACCGCCATGCCGAGAAAGGCGAAGAACCGCAGGCCCTGCGAAAAGGCCCAGGGCTGCACATGTCCGCCGGCCGCCGAATAGAGCACGACCAGCCCGAAGCAGCCGATCGCGAGCACCAGCAGGATGACGCGCCAGGGCAGCTGCGCCAGCGGCTGGGGAACGATGCCTGAGCCGATCCTGGCCATCAATCGGTGTCCGCGCTGCCCGCAGGCGCCACGTTGCTGTCGGTGGTGTTGGTGGTGGCGTTGGCGGCCTCGGAGGCGACATTGCTTGCGGCCTCGGCCGCGTCCTCGGGCGCGGGCGGGGGCGGGGCGTTCTGCGTCGCCTTGAAGGCCTCGGCCTGTGCCGCGGCGCGCGCGCGATAGTCGCCGCCCCAGGTCGGTTCGACCTCATGGAGCGATTTGATCGCGCGGTCACGGTCGAACAGAAAGGTCATGATGTCGCGGCCGATCATCGGCGTGTCGAGGTTGCGAACGGTATGGCCGTTATGCTCGAGGACAATCGCGGCGGCATATTTGGGATTCTCGACCGGCGCGAAGCAGACGAACAATGCGTGATCGCGCAGCTTGAACGGCAGCGAGGCGTTCTTGAGCACGCCGGATCGCCGCTCGGCCATGGTGATGCGGCGCACCTGCGCGGTTCCCGTTTTGGCGCCCAAGGTAACGCCCGGCACCTGGATGCGCGCCGCGCCGCCGGTGCCGCCCGAGTTGACCACGCCGAACATGGCATCGCGGACGATCGCGAGTTGCTCCGGCGTGGCGGCGAGCAACGGCGCGGGCTGCATCGGTGCTCCGGCCAGTAGTCGGGGGGTCAGCGCGCGGCCCGACGCGATGCGGCTCGCCATGACCGCAAGCTGGAGCGGATTGGCGAGGACATAGCCCTGTCCGATCGATGCGTTGAGCGAATCCGCGACGGTCCAATTCGCCTTGTAACGCTTGAGCTTCCATGCACTGTCCGGAACCGTGCCGTAGCGCTGGGTGCCGAACGGCAAATCGAATTTCTGCCCCAGCCCGAGCGACCGCGCGATCGGCGCCACGGCGTCATAGCCGACGCGCCGCACCATCTCGTAGAAATAGATGTCGCAGCTCTGCATGATCGCGTTCTTGAGATCGAGCGCACCATGGCCGCCGCGCTTGTGGCAATGGAACACGCCATTGCCCACCCGCATCGAACCCGAGCAGCTCACCCGTGCATGCGGATCGACACCGGCATGCATAAGTGCGAGGCCGTTCATCGGCTTGACGGTGGAACCGGGCGGATAGAGCCCCTGCAGCACCTTGTTCATCAAGGGGACGTGATCGTCTTCCGACAGCATCTTCCACTCGCTCTGGCTGATGCCATCGGAAAAGCTGTTGGGATCGTAGGACGGCATCGAGACCATCGCGAGGATGTCACCATTCTCGACGTCGATGACGATCGCCGAACCGGAATTCGTGCCCAGCCGTCGCGCCGCATATTCCTGAAGCCCCGCGTCGATCGTCAGCCGGACGTTTGCGCCGGGCTTGTCGGCGCGAGTCTCGAGCTCGCGGACCAAACGGCCATGCGCGGTGACTTCGACGCGCTTGGCACCGGGCGCGCCGCGAAGCTGCGCCTCCAGCGTCTTCTCCAGCGCGTCCTTGCCCAGCTTGAAGCCGGGGGTGACGAGCAGGGGATACTTTTCCTTCTTGAACTGCTCCGCCGAAGCGGCGCCGACATAGCCGACGAGATGGCCGATCGCGGCGCCGAGCGGATAGTTGCGCGCATAGCCGCGGGTGGGCGCGACCCCGGGCAATTCGGGCAGCCGCACGCTGACCGCAGCGAAGCGATCCCAGTCGAGATTCTCCAACACCTGGACGGGTTGGAAGCCGGCGGCACGCTTGAGATCGGTATCGATGCGGGCGAGATCCTCTGGCGTCAGGCTCAGAATTTGGGTGAGGGTGCCCAGCACCTTCTCCTTGTCCTCGATTCGATCGGGGATCAAATCGACGCGGAAATCGGTACGGTTGTTGGCGAGCGGCATGCCCTTGCGATCGACGATCCAGCCGCGCCGCGGCGGCGTGAGCGTCAGGTTCACGCGGTTGCTCTCCGCCATCAGCCGGTAGCGCTCATTTTCGAACACCGAGAGCCAGGTCATGCGCCCGGCGAGCACCATCGCAACGGCGCCCTGCGCGGCGCCGAGCACCAGCGCGCGGCGCGAAAAGCTATAGGCTTGGGTGGCTTCGGTGACACGGACCATCGCTCAGGTCCTTCGCGCGTCGCGATCGAGCCAGGCGCAGAGCCGGGCGATCAGCGGGAAGAGCAGGGCCGAGATGAGAATCTGGAGCAGCATCGCGGTATCGACATGCGCGCTGAACGGCGCGGCAACCAGCCGTCCGGCAATCAGGCAGAAGCCGATGGCGCCGGACGCGATCAGCCAATCCTGCCAGAAATCGCGCCACACAAGGCGGGTGTCTATCACGTCGATCATCAGTCCGCACAGCGTCCAGAGCAGCATCGCCGATCCAAGCGGCTGCCCGCTCACCAGATCGTCGAAGAAACCGAGCGGGACGGGCGCCCAGACGCGCATCGCGTCGGGTCGCAGCGTGCGCCAGCCGAGCAGCAGCATCAGCCCGAACGGCGGTAGGAAGGGAACGACCGCGATCACCGGAATCAGCGTCACCAGCGATCCGAGCATGACCGAAAGCGGCGCGAGCCATCGTGCGCGCGGCTTGCGCTCGCTCTGGCCCAGCGGCACGAATTCCATCGGGCTCACTTCTTGGCCTTGGGTTTGGCGGTGGGCGTGGGCGTCGGCGCGGGCGGCGGCTCGGGCAGGAAGACCTGCTGGACCAGCGCGAAATCGAGCGAGTCCGGGTTGGCGCTAGGCTCGGCGGTGGCGACGTCGCGCGCAGTCTTGATTACCCGCGCGACTGGGATATTGGGCGGGAACACCCCGCCGGTGCCCGAGGTGACGAAGGTGTCGCCAGGCTGGAACAGCATATTGGCGACATTGGCCGAGCGGACTTCGATCAGTCCGTCGCCGCGGCCCGATGCGATCGCCGGCATGCCGTCACGGATGCGTCGGACAGGCACGATGCTCTCTGCGTCGACCACCAGCAGCACGCGCGAGGTGTTGGGGCTGGTCTCGATTACCTGGCCGATCAGCCCGTCGGGCTCACGGACGGGCTGGCCATGCTTCACGCCCTGCCACGATCCCGCGTTGAGTGTGGCGTAGCGGCGCGTGCTGGACGACGTGGAATTGACCAGCCGCGCGATGACCACCGCGTCGGTCGCCACGTCGCGCAACTTGAGCATCTCACGCAGGCTATGATTTTCCTGACCCAGCGTGCGCGCCTCGGCGACCAGCCTCTTGTCGTTGTCGATTTGCTGCTTGAGGCGCGCATTCTCGGAACGCACGCCGAAATAGCTCGCTACTCCCCCTGGGACACCGGCGATGCCCCGGCGCGCCCAATCGAATGCCGAGGATACCGGAGTGGTGATCTCCGACAAGGTGCTGCGCACCGCTGCAAAGGCGGGGGGATTGAAGGTGGAAAGCAGCAGCAATATCGCGCCGACCAGCAAACCGCCGACCGCGCCCACATACGCCAGGAAGAGCCCGTATTGCGCCCGCCGCGAAAATCCCGGGCGCCGGTTGCGTGGCGGCGCCATCTCCTTGCCCCTACTAGGGTCTGTACTCGATACCGGTGACCGCGAAGCGGCGGCCCGTCTTTTGCCGCCTGGCCGCGTCGCTTCGTCGGTCACGATGCGCTGCATCGCTCCCTCCTAGCTCCTCGCCAGACGACAAAATCCGAACCGTCACGACCATCTCCGGTATCGAGTACAGACCCTTAAACCTGGATGAGGACGCCGCGGAACACTGGATCTTCGAGCGCGCGGCCGGTGCCGAGCGCGACGCAGGTCAGCGGATCCTCGGCAACCGTCACCGGAAGGCCGGTCTCGTCGCGCAGCACTTCGTCCAGGCCCTGGAGCAGCGCGCCCCCGCCGGTGAGCACGATACCCTGGTCGACGATATCGGCGGCGAGCTCCGGCGCGGTGTTTTCCAGCGCGATGCGGACGCCCTCGACGATCGTGTTGACCGGCTCGCTCAACGCCTCGGCGATCTGGCCCTGGTTGATCTGGATTTCCTTAGGCACGCCGTTGACCAGGTCGCGGCCCTTGATGTGGATCGTCTTGCCGATGCCGTCCGCGGGCGGCTTGGCGACGCCGACCTCCTGCTTGATGCGCTCGGCGGTGGCTTCGCCGATCAGCAGGTTGTGGTTGCGGCGGACATAGGAGACGATCGCCTCGTCCATCTTGTCGCCGCCGACGCGCACGCTCGTGGAATAGGCCAGGCCGCGCAGCGAGAGCACCGCGACTTCGGTCGTGCCGCCGCCAATATCGACTACCATCGAGCCGATCGGCTCGGTCACCGGCATGTCAGCGCCGATCGCGGCCGCCATCGGCTCTTCGATCAGCCAGACCTGGCTGGCACCGGCGTTCGACGCGGCATCGCGGATCGCGCGGCGTTCGACCGACGTGGAGCCCGAGGGGACGCAAATCACGATCTGCGGCCAACGCATGAAGCGCCGCTGGCCATGCACCTTCTGGATGAAGTGCTTGATCATCTGCTCAGCAACATCAATGTCTGCAATGACGCCGTCGCGCAGCGGACGAATCGCCTCGATCGTGCCGGGAGTCTTGCCCATCATCAGCTTGGCGTCGTCGCCGACTGCCTTGACCCGCTTGACCCCGTTCAGCGTCTCGACCGCCACAACCGAAGGTTCATTAAGTACGACGCCTCTGCCGCGAAGATAAACGACGGTGTTCGCGGTACCCAGGTCGATCGCCATGTCGTGGGACATGAATTTGAAAAAACGGGAAAAAGCCATCGATTAATCCGTCCTGCCTTGCGGGCGCCCGCCGCCGGCTTGTTCGCGCAAATTTTTAGCCCGGGACCCTCCGGGACGGACAAGAAATCCGGCCTGGTGCCATGCGGATGCGGGTCGCGGGATGCCGTCGCTTGGGCTACAGCGATTGCCATGTCAATACGCCGTCTGCCCGAACATCTTGTCAACCGTATCGCTGCCGGAGAAGTGGTCGAGCGCCCCGCCAGTGCGCTGAAAGAATTGGTCGAAAACGCCGTCGATGCCGGCGCCGCGCGGATCGCGGTGCGCCTGCAGGCGGGCGGTACCGAACGGATCGAGGTGATCGACGACGGATGCGGCATGGCGCCGTCCGAAATGGCACTGGCGCTGGAGCGCCATGCAACTTCGAAGCTGCCCGACGACGCAATCGATCAGGTCACGACGTTGGGTTTTCGCGGCGAAGCGCTGCCCTCGATCGCCAGCGTGGCGCGGCTGACGATCGAGAGCCGGGTGCGCGGCACAGAAGGCTGGGCGCTGACCGTCGATAATGGCGAGCGGGTCGCCGAAGGACCCGCGGCACTGCCGCCTGGCACGCGCGTGCTGGTCGAGGATCTGTTTGCCCGCGTGCCGGCGCGCCGCAAGTTCCTGCGCTCGGCGCGCGCCGAATATGGCGCGTGTCTCGACGTCGTAAAGCGCCTCGCTATGGCGCGGCCCGACATCGCCTTTTCGGTGGAACATGATGGGCGCCGCGTGCTTGCGGTACAGGGCGGCGAGACCCGCCCGGAGCGCGTCGCGGCGCTCACCGATCGCGCGCTGTTCGACAACAGCGTCGCGATCGATTTCGAGCGCGAGGGACTGGTGCTCGGCGGCGTCGCCGGATTGCCGACCTTCAATCGCGGCGTCGCTGACCACCAATATCTCTTCGTCAATGGCCGTCCCGTGAAGGACCGCCTGCTCGCCGGTGCAGTGCGCGGGGCCTATGCCGAGATGCTCGCGCGCGATCGTCACCCGGTGGTGGCCTTGTTCCTCGATGTGCCGACCGACGCTGTCGACGTGAATGTCCACCCGGCCAAGACCGAGGTCCGCTTCCGCGATCCGGCACTGGCGCGCGGTCTGATCGTCAGCGGCCTACGCCGCGCGCTCGACGAGGCAGGGCATCGCAGCGTCCAGCGGCCGAGCGAGGCGGCTTTGGGCATGTGGCAGAGCGAGCCGGAGGCGCGGCCGCAGCAGCTTTGGGACTATCGCGAGGCATCCCCGTCAGTCGGCAGCGGCGGTGCTGTAGTGCACGATCGCCGTCCGACTTTCCTTACGCCGCCACCCCAGGCGCGCGCCGAGCCGGCCTATGCCCCGGTCCCGGAGACGATCCACTTCCCGCTCGGTGTCGCCCGCGGCCAGGTCGCCAAGACCTACATCGTCGCCGAGGCCGAGGATGGCCTTGTTCTGGTCGATCAGCACGCCGCGCACGAGCGGCTAGTGCTGGAACGGATGCGCCGCGCGATGGCCAATGGTGGCGTCGCCAGCCAGGCGCTGCTCCTTGCCGAAGTGGTGGAGCTGGACGAACCCGGTTGCGACCGGCTTGAAGCGCGTGTCGAGGAACTTGCGCAATTCGGCCTGGAACTCGAGCGCTTCGGCCCCCGCGCGATGCTGGTCCGCGCAGTGCCTGCGGCACTCGGCACTGGCGACGTCCATGGTCTCGTCACCGATCTTGCCGACGAGCTCGCCAGCTTTGACGAGGCGCTGTCGCTCAAGGAGAAGCTCGATCATGTCGCGGCGACCATGGCCTGTCACGGCTCGGTCCGTGCCGGCCGCGTGCTCTCGGTCGCCGAAATGAACGCGCTGCTCCGCGAGATGGAGGTCACGCCCCATTCTGGTCAGTGCAATCATGGGCGTCCCACCTGGGTGAAGCTGGCGCATGGCGATATCGAAAAGTTGTTCGGGCGAAAGTAACGCGCCGCAGAAGCACAATGGAACTATACCCCGATTTAACTGAGTGTTATACTGACCTTTGCATAACGGGGGAATCGGGGATGCATGTAATTCTAGCGATCATGGTTTTCACCGCGGCGGGCGAACCTGCGGTGGTGCAAGATACCCAATCGCCGTCACCGACGTCGGTGGCGGAAAAGAAAATCTGTCGCCGCGTGGTACCCACTGGCACGATGTTCTCGCGGAACATGTGCTTGACCAAGACGGAGTGGGGCGCATTCAACTCGGAGAACGAAAAGGGCAACAGAGAGGTCGAGGAAAGGCGTTCGCGCCACCTAGATGTTCGGACACTGGGCGATCGCTGATCGCGCAGATTCCGGCTTGATTTAATGCCTTATAGTGCCGACCGGATCGATCATGGCGAAGTCGATTTGCCTCACCAAGAAAGAATGGGGCGAACTCGCGGACGTGAACGACAAGGGCCATGCGGCAATGCGAAACAGGCGGCCGAACAACATCAGCCGCGACGGCCTGGTAATTGTATAGTCTTTCCGCTGCCTGGCCGGCAGCGGCTCACACTAGCGCTTCGAATGCGACATCCCGAAGGGTTGGGCGTCGCGCTTGCCCGCCCATTGCGGTAGCGCGGGGCTGCCGTTGATTGTGCCGCTCATATCGACCACGCACATATAGCCGAAGCGGCGATGGCCGCCACAGCCCACGCCGGCATAGCGGTAGCCGGCATTGAACAGCAGCGCACGATGGCCGCGCCCCCGCACGCCGTCGTCGATGATCAGCTGGCGGACGATCGCATCGGCCCGGTCGAGGCCATAGGAAATGCCTTCGCCGACATAGATGTCGCCGCCCAACCGGCGGACGCGGTCGCCGGGCGAGGCGCCATCGGAGGAGAGGTGGCCGCTCGTGCCGATCGAGCCTTGCTCGTCAGCGTAGTCGCGTGCGGCGAGCTCCAGAAGGTCGCCGCGGCGCAGCGGGGGCAGGGGCGTCTGTCGCTCGAGAAAGTCGATCGCGTCATCGACCGCGTCGACGCCCTCGTTGGTGATGACGCCATTATCGTCGCCGGGGAGATACAGCAGTCGGCCCTCGAAATAGCGGCGATATTCGCGCAACTCGTCGGCATATTCGCGGGGGTGCTGACGCACGAAATTGATCCGGTCGAGCACCTGTGCTTCCAACGACGGACGATCGCTGGCACCGGTAATCACGATCCAGCACGCTCCAAGCGCAATGGCGGCGAAACGGCCAAATCCAGTCACGAAACTCCCCCGGGAACCCGACCGTGCCCCACCGCACGGTCCCCATCGCTCAGGATAGAAGCCTCTTCTTAAACCTATGAGAAGGCAAGAGGACACTCCGGAATTAACCGAAGGCGCCGATACTCAATAGGCGCCCGTTTCGGTGCGCCCGAACTCGACCACGCACATCGTCCGATAGATCCTGTGCGTGCCGCACCCGACGCCGGCGAAGCGCATCTCGCCGGCGAACACCGTCTTGCGGTGGCCGCGGCCGGGGACGGCATCGTCGACGATGAACTGGCGGACGACCTCGGGCCCGGTCGGCGGACCGTAAGTGATCACTTCCGCGACATAGGCGCCGCCGCCCCGGCGCTGAACGCGGTCGCGCGGGTCTGAACCGTCCCGCGAAAGATGGCCGGTGGCGCCGCGCGGCCCCTGGTCGGCGACATGATCATCGGCGGCCCGGGCGAGGAGCGGGGCGAAGGCGATGGGCGGAAGCGGCGTCTGCCTTTCGAGGAAATCGATCGCCTCGTCGACGGCGCGGGTTCCTTCCTTGGTCAGTAGGCCCGAAGGATTGCCGGGATAGCGCACCACCTTGCCGCGAAACCGCGCGCGATACTCCCGCAACCATTCGGCATATTCGCGTGGCTGGGTACGCGCGAAATTGATTTGGGCGATCACGTCGCGCTCGAGCGCGGTCTGCGGCGGTGGGAATACGGCCAGGAGAGCGATCGGCAGGAGCATCTGGCGTCCCTATTAGAGACATGTGAACGGCATCCGAACGGGATGTTCAGTCACGTGCAACCTAAATCATCACCGCTCGTTCTAGCGGGGAATAAACAGGCAGGGTCAGGGTTCCAGATGCACAAGTTCGTTCCGGTATTGTTTGCGCTGATCCCCCTGGCCGCAGTCATCAGCGCCTGCGTTTCCTGTCCCTGACGGAATTCCAGCCTAGAAATTCCTGCATTCCCGGGCTGCGCACCACTCGCGTGGCCCTTTTTATTTGCGAATAGGCTTCGAACGAAAAGGGCCGCCCCGATTGCCCGGGACGGCCCTTGATTCTTTGCGCGGAGCCGATCAGCCCTCGCTGGTCTCTTCTTCGGCAGGAGCAGCAGCCGGGGCTGCGATCTCGCCGGGCTCGGCGTTGGGATCGTAGTCCTCGGTGAAGCCGCTCTCTTCCTTCTCGAACATCGCGGACATCACATCGACGCCCTGGGCCTGCATATCGGCCTCTTCCGGCGAACGCGCGACGTTGACCTTGACGGTCACCGCGACTTCGGGGTGCAGCGCGATCTTGACCTCGTAGACGCCGATCGCCTTGATCGGCTTGTCGAGAACGACCTGTGCCTTGTTGACCTTGTGGCCGTCGGCGACGAGCGCCTCGACCAGGTCACGCGCCGCGACCGAACCATAAAGCTGGCCGGTGTTCGACGCCTGACGGATCAGCGTGACCGCTGCATCCTTGAAGCTGCCGGCTTCCTTCTCGGCATCGCCACGGCGCGAAGCGTTGTCGGCCTCGATGCGCGCGCGATTGGCCTCGAAGACCTTGCGGTTGGCGGCGTTCGAACGGAGCGCCTTCTTGTTCGGCAGAAGGAAATTGCGGGCGAACCCGTCCTTCACCTTCACGACATCGCCGATATGGCCGAGCTTCTCGACGCGCTCAAGCAGGATGACTTCCATGTCCCGCGCTCCTTACTTAACGATGTAGGGCAGCAGGCCCAGGTGACGGGCGCGCTTGATGGCCTGGGCCAGCTCGCGCTGCTTCTTCGCGCTCACCGAAGTGATGCGCGAGGGGACGATCTTGCCGCGCTCGGACACGAAGCCCTGGAGCAGACGGACGTCCTTGTAATCGATCCGGGGCGCGTCCTTCGCGGAGAAGGGGCAGCTCTTGCGGCGGCGGAAAAATGGGCGTGCCATGGTCTATAACTCCTTATTCGCCGCCAAAGCCGGAATCGTCGCGCTCGCGACGGCCACGGCGCTCGCCGCGATCGCCCTTGCGCATCATCACCGAAGGACCCTCTTCATGGCCGTCAACCTTGACGGTCATGTAGCGGATCACGTCTTCGTTGATCTGCGTCTGGCGCTCCAGCTCGGCGACCACGCCTGCGGGCGCGTCGATCTCGAGCATCACGTAATGCGCCTTGCGGTTCTTCGCGATGCGATAGGCGAGGCTGCGAAGCCCCCAGGTCTCGGTCTTGACGACCTTGCCCTTATTGTCCTCGATAATCTTAGTGGCGGTTTCCGCCAGGGTATCCACCTGCGCCTGTGCCAGATCCTGGCGCGCAAGGAACACGTGCTCGTACAGAGCCATGGTTCTTCTCACTGTTGGCCGATCGCTGACGTGCGCACCACGCGCATCGCCCCTCCGGCTGTCGTCTCGAATGCAACACGAGCGGAAAGCGCAGGGCTCTCCACTCGCGAAGGCGCGCCCCTAGCGTATCGGGGCGCCATTGGCAAGACGGCGGAGCCAGGAGTTTCCCGTTGGGATCGATCGAAAATGGAAAACCTGCTGAATCTCACGCATTTTACGGATTTTCAGGCGCGATCCGCCGACCAGACCAGTTGACACGGTTGACACCTACTATGTGGAAAATCCTTCCTTCCCCAAAAATGAGCATTGCGAGGGTCCGACGATGAGAAAGAGCGGGCTGCTCGATCGCCCCTGAAACCCTACATTGCAAGACGGCCCGCTTCCCAGGGTGGGAAGCGAGCCGCTTAAAACCGGAAGGACCGGCAGCAGGCTGTTCAGGCGAGCTTGGTCTGAACCTTGGCCTTGCGGCGGCGCACCGCCGCGCCCGCCAGGCCGAAGCCACCGATCATCATGCCCCAGGCCGCCGGCTCGGGCACGGCCCCGCCGAAGAACACGATGTGCGAAAGCTCGCGCGGATTGGCGCCATGCGGGATGTCGAACGTGTCCCAGGTGCCCGACGTCGCTTGGGCGATCTTGTAGAGCACGAAACTGGGCCCCGCCTTCACGGCGAAGAAGTTGACGTAATAACCGGGGATCGACCAGGTGCCCGCCGCGCTCCCCACGCCGGTGATCAGGCCCGCCGTCGTATCGGTGTCGAACAGATAGTTCAGCGTGATGTCGGGGCCTGCGCTGGGA
Source organism: Sphingomonas sp. JC676 (assembly GCF_014489075.1). GTDB lineage: Bacteria > Pseudomonadota > Alphaproteobacteria > Sphingomonadales > Sphingomonadaceae > Sphingomonas. The sequence continues at coordinate 728,813 of NZ_JACTGR010000001.1, forward strand.
TGCGTGTCGTTGAACAGATTGTAGAGCGCCTCGGCATTCTTGTAGCCGTTGACGTTCGCCGGGTTCGGATTGCTGTTGATATTGCCCTGGAACAGGCAACCTGCCGGGCTCGCCACCGAATTGCAGCTTGCCGCGACGATAGGCCCGGCCTGCGCGGCAAGCGGAAAAACGCCAAGTGCCAGGGCAGCCGCCTGGAATGTGAATTTATGCATGTTCCCTCCCGATGGATTTAGTCCCCATTGCGGATGTGAACATGCGCTTCGTATCTTCGCGTTGAAATGGATGTTTCCGGGTTATCGCTAGCTATTCTGGGGTATTGTCGGGTATCTGTATCATGTTGATACAAAGACGAAAAAGCGCGGACCGCTGCCGGCCCGCGCTTTCGTTTCCCATGCAGAGACTTAGTTGATCGCGTTTGCAATCACCGCTGCGATGATCCCGCTGGTGACGCCGACCAGCAGCGCGTCGTTGCCCGACTGGACATAGCGATAGCCGCGCGGCGGTGCCTTCAGGCGGTGGTAGCGGCGATAGTCGATCTGGTGGTAGTTGCGGGCATAGCGGCTGTCGAAACGCTGACCCTTCTTCCAGCTCTTGTACTTCACGACCGGAGCCGGCTTGTAGACCTGCTTGACCACTACGCGCTGCTGGCCGTGACGGTCATGCTGCTGCGGTGCCGCGGCGAGCGCAGGCGAGGCCACCAGTGTCGCGGCGACCGCCGCCAGGAAAAACTTCTTCATGATCGCTACTCCTCTTAACCCAACGCCTTGTGTGGCGTTGCTCCCTATCTGGGGGCTACGTGTCGCAGGCATTTCCCGGCACGAAGGAATTTGGTCGCAATTTGTCGCTGGCGCGTTGGGCAGGGTGTTGGGGTTGCGTGGCAGGCCGGAACGGTTCTAACGCGCGGCCCCACAGCTTTAAGGAGAGGCACGTGCGCGCATTCATATTCCCCGGCCAGGGGAGCCAGGCGGTGGGCATGGGCAAGGCGCTTGCCGACGCGAGCTTGGCCGCACGCGAGGTTTTCCAGGAAGTCGACGAAGCGCTGGGCCAGAGCCTGTTCCGCCTGATGGTCGAAGGGCCCGAGGACGAGCTGCAGCTCACCGCCAACGCCCAGCCGGCGATCATGGCGAATGCGATCGCGGTGCTGCGCGTGCTGGAGAAGGAGGGCGGCATCCGCTTGGCCGACAAGGCGGATTTCGTCGCGGGCCACAGCCTGGGCGAATATACTGCCCTGTGCGCGGCGGGCGCGTTCGACCTCTCGACCGCCGCGCGGCTGCTGCGCCTGCGTGGCGAGGCGATGCAAGCGGCGGTGCCGGTGGGGCAGGGGGCGATGGCTGCCCTGCTCGGCGCCGACCTGGTCAAGGCGCAGGCGATCGCCGACGCCGCGGCCGAGGGCGAGATCTGCACCGTCGCGAACGACAATGATCCGACCCAGGTCGTGATCTCGGGCGCCCGGGGCGCGATCGAGCGCGCGGTCGCCATCGCCAAGGATCATGGCGCCAAGCGCGCGCTGCTGCTGCCGGTTTCGGCGCCGTTCCACTGCCCGCTGATGCAGCCCGCCGCCGATGCGATGGAGAAGGCGCTGGCGGCGGTCGCGATCCAGGCACCTTTGGTGCCGGTCTATGCCAATGTCACCGCCGCGCCGGTGAGCGATCCCGCGACCATCCGAATGCTGCTCGTCGAGCAGGTGACCGGCATGGTGCGCTGGCGCGAATCGGTGCTGGCGATGCAGGCGGCGGGTGTCACGGATTTCATCGAGCTGGGCGGCAAGGTGCTGGGCGGCATGGTCAAGCGTATCGCACCCGATGCGAACCCGATCAGCGTGGCGACGATGGATGATATCGAGGCGCTGGCGAAGGCGCTGTAATTTCTCCCTCTCCCGCTCGCGGGAGAGGGCCGGGGTGAGGGTCAGTGAGCCGCGAACGCAGCGCTCGCCGTGCCGGACTCACCCTCACCCAACCCTCTCCCGCAGGCGGGAGAGGGCTTTGAAGGAGAAGAACATGTTCGACCTAACAGGCATGACCGCGCTGGTGACCGGCGCTTCCGGCGGCATCGGCTCCGCGATCGCCAAGGCTTTGGCCGCGCAGGGCGCGCGGCTCGTGGTTTCCGGCTCGAATGCCGAGAAGCTCGAGGCGTTCCGCGCCGAGCTGGGCGGCGATCACGTCGCTTTGCCGTGCAATCTTTCGGACGCCGCAGCGGTCGACGCGTTGGTGCCGCAGGCGGTCGAGGCACTCGGCAAGCTCGATATCCTGGTCAACAATGCCGGCGTCACCCGCGACAATCTGACGATGCGGATGAAGGACGAGGAATGGGACCAGGTTATCACGGTGAATCTGGAGGCCGCGTTCCGCCTGATCCGTGCGGCTTCCAAACCGATGATGAAGGCGCGTTTCGGCCGGATCGTCTCGATCACGTCGGTCGTCGGCGCCACGGGCAATCCGGGCCAGGCCAATTACGCCGCGTCCAAGGCGGGGCTGGTCGGCATGTCCAAGGCGGTCGCGCAGGAACTCGCGAGCCGCAACGTCACGGTCAATTGCGTCGCCCCGGGCTTCATCCGCTCGGCGATGACCGATGTGCTGCCCGAGGCACAGAAGACCGCTCTGCTCACGCGCATTCCGGCCGGCGATCTCGGCACCGGCGAGGATATCGGTGCGGCGGTGGTCTATCTTGCCAGCAGGGAAGCAGGCTATGTCACCGGCCAGACCTTGCATGTGAATGGCGGGATGGCGATGCTTTGATGCGAATCCTGGGGGCAGGAGTGAATGCTATGCGTATCCTAATGCCTGCCCTTTTTGCCGTCGGCGCGATCTCGGCACCTGCTTATGCCGCCGATCTCGCGACGATCGACTGCGTCAGCACCAAACTCGATGCCGCGATCAAGGCCCAGCTCGAGGCCGATGCGGCGCGCAATCTGGGCGAGGCCGGCAAGCGGCCAACCTATGATCCCAGCGTCAGTCGCGGCCTGAACGACGCCGCCACTGCCTGTGCCAAGGACAATAATTGGTCTCCCGCCGCGACCAAGGCGGCGGGCATCTATGCGCTGGCCAAGATCGGCATGCCGACCGCGCAGCGTGTGGTGGGAGAGAAGGGATTCGACGCCGCGGCGCTCGAAGACCAGTTCCAGGCGCTGCCCGAGGAGACGCGCGATCGCCCGCTCACCGCGGCCGAGAACCAGGAATTGATCAAGGCGGCGGTGACCGACGAAGCGAAGCAGACTCGCGAGAATGCAGAGCTTCTCGCCGAATTCTTCGCGTTCCTCAGCACGATCCAGTATGCGGCGCATGATTTTTCGGTAGCATGAGCGTTCAACTGGGACAGTGCACCCCCTTGCCACGGCACCGCACGCGAACTAGGTGCGTTTGTCACGAAATCAGAGCCCCAGTCACAAAGGAAAACAGGGACCATGGCCAACCAGGAAGAGATCACCACCCGCGTCCAGGCCCTCGTCGTCGACCATCTCGGCGTCGACGCGAAGGAAGTGGTTCCGACCGCTAGCTTCATCGACGACCTCGGCGCGGACAGTCTCGACATCGTCGAGCTGGTGATGGCCTTCGAGGAAGAGTTCGGAGTTGAGATCCCCGACGACGCTGCCGAGAAGATCATGACCGTGGGCGACGCCGTGTCGTACATCAGCGAGCATCAGGAGGGCTGAAGCCCTTAGGCTCGCGCCCTGATGGGCCGGCAATGCATATCAGCGGCTTCCCGTCCCGGGCTCTTCGAGAGCGGACGGGGAGCCGTTTTGTTTTACAACAGGCTCGTTTATCTGCCTGCCGCCACAAAATTGAACCCTGACGGAGAAATGCCATGCGCCGTGTAGTCGTTACCGGCCTTGGGCTCGTCACCCCTCTGGGTGCCGATGTCGAAACGGCCTGGAAGAACATCATCGCCGCTAAATCGGGCGCGGCGACGATCACGCGCTTCGATGCCACCGATTTCCACAGCAACTATGCCTGCGAAGTGAAGCCGGCCGACCATGAATATGGCTTCGATCCTGGCAGGCGCGTCGATCACAAGGTGCAGCGCCAGGTCGATCCGTTCATCATCTTCGGTATCGACGCTGCCGGCCAGGCGATCGAGGATGCCGGCCTGCTCGACATGACCGAGGAAGAGCGCTTCCGCGCCGGTTGCTCGATCGGTTCGGGCATCGGCGGCCTGCCGGGCATCGAGAGCGAATCGCTGGTGCTGGCCGAGAAGGGCCCGAAGCGCGTCAGCCCGCACTTCGTCCATGGCCGCCTGATCAACCTGATCTCGGGCCAGGTCTCGATCAAATACGGGCTTATGGGCCCGAACCATGCGGTGGTCACCGCCTGCTCGACCGGCGCGCATTCGATCGGTGACGCCGCGCGGATGATCGCGATGGATGATGCCGATGTGATGCTGGCGGGCGGCGCCGAGGGCGCGATCTGCCCGATCGGCATCGCCGGCTTCGGCCAGGCCCGGGCGCTGTCGACCAATTTCCGCGACGAGCCGTGGCGCGGCAGCCGTCCCTGGGACGAGGCGCGCGACGGCTTCGTCATGGGCGAGGGCGCCGGCGTGGTCGTGCTCGAGGAATATGAGCATGCCAAGAAGCGCGGCGCGAAGATCTATGCCGAAGTGATCGGCTATGGCCTGTCGGGCGATGCCTATCACGTGACTGCGCCGCATCCCGAAGGCTCGGGCGCGTTCCGATCGATGCAGATGGCGATGAAGAAGTCGGGCCTCAGCATGTCCGACATCGACTATGTCAACGCACACGGCACCTCGACGCCGCTCGGCGACGAGCTCGAGCTGGGCGCGGTGCGCCGGCTGTTCGGCAACAATATCGGCCATATGTCGATGAGTTCGACCAAGTCGGCGATCGGCCATCTGCTGGGCGGCGCGGGCGCGGTGGAGAGCATCTTCTGCATCCTCGCACTGCGCGACCAGATCGTCCCGCCGACGCTCAACCTCGACAATCCGAGCGAGAATTGCGCGGGCATCGATCTGGTGCCGCATGTCGCCAAGGAGCGGAAGGTGAAGGCCGTGCTGAACAATTCGTTCGGCTTCGGCGGCACCAATGCCAGCCTGGTGATGCGCGCTGTCTGACGAAACGCCACCGCCGGCGCCCGAGCCGCAGCCCGGACCGGCGTCCGCTGCCGGCCTGCGCCGGCGGCGGGGCGGCTGTGCGGCACTGGTGGCGATCCTCGCGATCGTGGCGGTGGGCTTCTTCCTCCTCCAGATGTGGGGCGGGGCTGGGCCGGCGAAGCAGAATATCTCGGTGCTGATCCCGCAGGGCGCGACGCTCTCCCGGGCGGCGACCGAGCTGGAAAAGGCCGGCGCGATCCGTTCGGCGCGCGCCTTCGTGCTGTTCTCCAAGGTGCTGGGCGGCAGCAGCCCGATCAAGGCGGGCGAGTATCGCGTGCCTGCCCGGCTCAGCCAGTCGGACATCCTCAAGATGCTCCAGGGCGGCAAGACGCTCCAGCGCTTCGTGACGGTGCCCGAGGGCACGCCCTCGATCATCGTCTACGAAACGCTGATGAAGGCGCCCGAGCTTTCGGGGCCACTCGCCGTACCGGTGGAAGGCACGGTGTTGCCGGACAGCTACGCCTATAATCGCGGCGACACGCGCCAGGCGGTACTCGACCGGATGCAGAAGGCGATGGTCAATTATCTCGCCAGGGCCTGGGAAGCGCGCAAGCCCGGCATCGCGGTGAGCAATCCGCGCGACGCGCTGATCCTGGCCTCGATCGTCGAAAAGGAGACCGGCAAGCCCGCGGAACGGCGTACGGTCGCCACGGTCTATGGCAACCGGCTGAAGCGGGGCATGCCGCTCCAGGCCGATCCGACGATCATCTACCCGATCACCAAGGGCAAGCCGCTCGGCCGGCGGATCCTGCAGTCCGAACTGCACGCCCGGAACGACTATAACACCTATGCGATGACCGGTCTGCCGATTGGTCCGATCGCCAATCCCGGCCGCGCCTCGATCGACGCGGTGCTCGATCCGGCGTCGTCGAGCGCCCTCTATTTCGTCGCGGACGGCACCGGCGGCCACGTGTTCGCCGACACGCTCGAGCAGCACAACGCCAACGTCCAGAAATGGTATGCGCTGAGGAAAGCGCGCGGCGAGATGTAGCCCGTCCGCGCATCCGCGATGGACGCGCATTCCCGCGGTTGATAACGTTCTCAAAAATGTCGGCCGAGGGGATGAGGATGAAGCGCTTGCGCGGGATCGCTGCCGGGATAGCGGCGAGTTTTCTGGCCGTAGGCCCGGCATGCCACGCCCAGGGGCAGGACTTTCTCCACAGCCAAGGCACACGCGTCGTTGATGGCGAGGGCCGGCCGGTGCTGTTGCGCGGCATGGGGCTGGGCGGCTGGATGCTGCAGGAAGGCTATATGCTGAACTTGGGCGATCTGGAGAAGGGCCAGCAGCACGTCATCCGCCGGCGCATCGCCGAAACGATCGGCGAGGAAGGCGCCGAGCGCTTCTACCGGGCCTGGCTCGACAATTTCGTCACCAAGGCAGACATGGACGCGATGGCGGGCTGGGGGTTCAACTCGGTCCGCCTGCCGATGCACTACAACCTCCTCACGCTCCCGATCGAGAAGGAGCCGGTGCCGGGCAAGGACACCTGGCTGGAGAGCGGGTTCGAGCGTATCGACCGGCTGCTCGAATGGACCCGCGCCAACGGTATGTATTTGATTCTCGACCTGCACGCCGCGCCGGGTGGGCAGGGCAACGACCTGCCGATCGCCGATCGCGATCCGACCAAGCCTTCGCTCTGGGACAGTGCCGAGAATCGCCGCAAGACGGTGGCGCTGTGGAAGCGGCTGGCCGAGCGCTATGCGGACGAGCCCGGCATCGGTGCCTATGACCTGATCACGAGCCCAATTGGGATTTCGACGGCCCGACGGACGGCCATGGCTGCAAATCGACCAGGAACGCGCCGCTCTGGGCCTTTTACGGCGAGCTGATCGCGGCGGTCCGGTCGGTCGACAAGCGCCACATGATCGTGATCGAGGGCAATTGCTGGGGGAATAATTATGGCGGGCTGGAGAAGGCGCCCGATGCCAATCTGACGCTCAGTTTCCACAAATATTGGAACCGCAACGACGAGGCCTCGATCGCGCAGCCTCTGGCGCTGCGCGACAAATTGGGCGTGCCCTTATGGCTCGGCGAGTCGGGCGAGAATTCGAACGTCTGGTTCCGCGACGCGATCCGGCTGGTCGAGGGGCATGACATCGGCTGGGCGTTCTGGCCGCTCAAGAAGATCCGCTACAACAATCCGCTCCAGATCGATGCCAATCCCGGCTGGGACGCGCTCGTCGCCTGGTGGCTGGGCAAGGGGCCAAAGCCCGATGCCAAGGCCGCCGAGGCGGCGCTGATGCGGCTCGCGACGCATGACGTGCGTTTCGAGAGCAACATCTTCCACCCCGACGTGATCGACGCGATGCTCCGCCAGCCGCATGCGGACGAGACGCGCCCGTTCAAGCCAAACCGGGTCGGGCGCGGTGCCGCGACGATCGCTGCGGTCGATTTCGACCTCGGCCCTGCGGGCCGCGCCTATGCCGACCGCGAGGACGCCAACTACCATATCGCGACCGGCGGCAAGCGCGTGACCTGGAATAGCGGACTGACCTATCGCAACGACGGCGTCGACGTGGTGCGCGACCCGCAGGGCCGGCCCTATGTCGCCAGCTTCCAGTTGGGCGAGTGGATGCAGTACACGCTTGATGCCGAAGCGGCGGGCACGCGAATGCTGTTGGTTTCGGTGCGCGGTGCGCAGGGCGGCACTCTCTCGCTGCGCCTCAACGGCGGCGCGCCGGTCACCCTGCCGCTGGCGCCGGGGTCGGACTGGCAGGCGCTGCGCTTTTCCGGGCTCAAACTACTTCAGGGCAATAACCGGCTCGTGCTGAAGGCGGAGAACTGCACGGATTGCGAGGTGCGGAGCCTGGAGATCGCGGCGACTGCGGGCTCCTGACGCCCCTACCCGTCACCCCGGACTTGTTCCGGGTCCACCAGGTCTGGGCGAGACGATCGAACTTACAGGCCAGCGTGTGCGGCACCGTGGGCCCCGGAACAAGTCCGGGGTGACGGAGACGTAAAATACGCCGTCAGCGAGCCAGCGCCGCCGCCTCGCGGGCCAGGGCCTCGACCTGCTCCATGCTCGCGCCCTTGGGCGTGATCCAGCTGCCGCCGACGCAGAGCACCGGGCCGAACGCCAGCCATTCCGGCGCGCTCGCCAGGGTGATGCCGCCGGTCGGGCAGAATTTCGCCTGGTAGAAGGGCGCGGCGAGCGCCTTGAGCGCCTTGAGCCCGCCCGAAGTCTCGGCCGGGAAGAATTTGAAATGGGTGAGGCCCATGTCGAGCCCGCGCATCAGATCGCCCGCGGTGGCGATACCCGGCAGGAAGGGCACGCCGCTGCCGGTGATCGCGTCGCCCAGCCGCTCGGTGAGGCCGGGGGAAACGATGAATTCGGCATCGGCCTTCATCACTTGCTCGAACTGGTCGGTGTTCACCACCGTGCCGGCGCCGACGATCGCGCCCGGCACCTGCTTCATCTCGCGGATTGCATCGAGCGCCGCGGAGGTGCGCATCGTCACTTCGAGCACGCGTAGCCCGCCCTTCACCAACGCTTCGGCCAGCGGTCGCGCGGTGGCGGCGTCCTCGATCACCAGCACCGGAATCACCGGGCTGGTGCGCATGATCGTCTCGATGTCACTCACAGCGCATGCTCCTGGGCGAAGGCGGCGGCTGCGCCATACAGGCCCGGTTGGGGATGGGTGATCAGCTTGACGGGGATCGAGGCCATCAGGTTGCGGAAGCGACCCTTGGCAACGAAACGCTCGCCAAAGCCCGATTGCAGCAACTGGTCCTTCAAACGCAAGCCCAGACCGCCCGCGATTACCACGCCGGTGGGGCCGTGCGACAGCGCGAGGTCGCCGGCGACCGCGCCCAGGCTCAGGCAGAAGCGGTCGAGCGCGGCGACGGCAATGCTATCTTTCCCCTCCAGCGCCATCGCCCAGATCTGCTTGTCGTCGAGCCGTTGCACCGGGCGACCTTCCAGCTCGGCCAATGTTTCGTAGATCGAGACGATCGCCGGACCCGCGACCACGCGCTCCTTGGAGACGCGGTTATAGGTCTTGCGCAGCCGCTTCACCAACGCGTCCTCGATCGGATCGAGCGGGGCGAAGTCCGAATGGCCACCCTCGGTGGCGATAACATTATAGCCCGCCTTGTGGCGGAAGACCTGCGCGACGCCCAGGCCGGTGCCCGGACCGCACACGGTGATCGAACCGAGCGCGGGCAGAGGCTCCTCGGGACCGCAGAGATGCACGAACGCATCCTCGCCGAACTGGCCCACGGCATGGCCGATCGCCTCGAAATCATTGACCAAAGTCCAGGTGTCGGCGCCCAGCCGCTCGGGGATCAGTTGCGGGCGGATGATCCAGGGATTGTTGGTGAGCTTGATAAGTTCGCTGTTGATCGGCGAGGCGACCGCGATCGCCGCCGCCTTGGGCAGAGGCCGACCCAGCGCTTCGCCATAAGCCCGCCAGGCAAGCTGGAGGCTCGGATGCTCGGCGACCTTCTGGGTCATTGGCTCGCTTATCGAGACGACCCGGCCCTCCGCTACTTCCGCTACGGCAAAGCGGGCGTGCGTCCCTCCGATATCGACCGCGACGACTTCCATGTGGCTTTTGATCCTCTGCCGGCTCGATGCCCTGTCAACGTTGGCAGTCGATGCGGTGCTCTTCTTCCCGCGCTTCGCGAATAAGTAAAGGGGAGCGCGATGAGAGGGCTATTTTCCCCTAGAGTCCGGCCTCGGCGAGCATGGCCGAGCCGCCCAGTTCCGCCTCGTCGCAATGCGTACGCAGCATCGCGAACAGCTCGCGGCCGGTGCCCTGCGCGGGCGGCGGCGGGACGCAGTGCTCGCGCGCATCCCATTCGGCGGGGTCGACCAGCGCCTGGAGCACGCCTTCCTCGGCACAAAGCCGGATTATGTCGCCGTCGCGCACCTTGCCGATCGGTCCGCCGCCCAAGGCCTCGGGCGAAAGATGGATCGCGCATGGCACCTTGCCCGACGCGCCCGACATGCGCCCGTCAGTGACCAAAGCGACGCGGAATCCGCGATTCTGGAGCACGCCGAGCGGCGGTGTGAGCTTGTGGAGCTCGGGCATGCCGTTGGCCTTGGGACCCTGGAAGCGCACCACCACGACCACGTCGCGGTCGAGCTCGCCGGCCTTGAACGCGGTCTGGACTTCGCTCTGGTCCGAAAAGACCCGGGCGGGGGCCTCGATCGTCCAGCGGTCGCGCTCGACCGCGCTCACCTTGATGCAGGCGCGCCCCAGATTGCCCTTGAGGATGCGGAAGCCGCCTTCGTCGGAGAAGGGGGCATCGATCGTCCGGATGATCGTCTCGTCTCCGCTCTTCTCGGGCAGGTCGTGCCAGACGAGCTTGTCGTCCTCGATCACTGGTTTGCGGCCATAAGCTGTCATGCCGTCTGAACCGACCGTCACCGTGTCGCCATGCATCAGCCCGCCCTTGAGCAGTTCGCGGATCACGAAGGCCGGGCCGCCGGCATCCTCGAAGCCGTTCACGTCCGCCGAGCCGTTCGGATAGACGCGGGTCAGCAGCGGCACGATGCGTGAGAGGCGATCGAAATCGTCCCAGTCGATCACGATCCCGGCCGCGCGCGCGATGGCCGGGAGATGGATCAGATGGTTGGTCGAGCCGCCGGTCGCGAGCAGCACGATCGCGGCATTCACGATCGCCTTCTCGTCGACGACATGGCCGATCGGGCGATAATCGTTGCCGTTCCAACCGATCTCGGCGAGCCGGTGGACTGCGGCGCGGGTCAGTTCCTGGCGCAGCTTGGTACCGGGGTTCGCGAAGGCGGCGCCGGGCATATGGAGGCCCATTGCCTCCATCATCATCTGGTTCGAATTCGCCGTGCCGTAAAAGGTGCAGGTGCCCTTGCCGTGATAGGCGGCGATCTCCGCCTCGAGCAGTTCCTCGCGACTTGCCTTGCCGTCGGCATAGCGCTCGCGGACCGCGGCCTTCTCCTTGTTGGGCAGGCCCGATCGCATCGGCCCGCCCGGGATCAGCACCATCGGCAGGTGGCCGAAGCGCAAGGCACCGATCAGCAGGCCGGGGACGATCTTGTCGCAGATGCCGAGTAGTGCCGCGCCCTCGAAGGTGCGGTGGCTGAGCGCGATCGCGGTGGAGAGCGCGATCGTGTCGCGGCTGAACAGCGACAGCTCCATGCCCTGATAGCCCTGGGTCACGCCGTCGCACATTGCGGGGACGCCGCCCGCCACCTGCGCGGTGGCACCGGCCTCGAGCGCCCAGACCTTCATCTGCTCGGGGTAGCGATAATAGACCGCGTGCGCCGAGAGCATGTCGTTGTACGACGTGACGATGCCGATGTTCATCGAGCGCCCGGCGGTGAGCTGCTCGCGCTGCTCGTCGGTGCCGGCATAGGCATGGGCGAGGTTGGCGCAGCCCAGCTTGGGACGATCATTGCCCGATTCGCGCTCGCGATCGATCAGCGCGAGATAGGCCGCGCGCCGCTCCTTCGAGCGGGTGATGACGCGGTCGGTGACGGCGGCGATTTCGGAATGCAGGCTGGCCATCAGACGCTCCAGTGCACGTCTACCGGCAGTTCCGCTTCGGCGAGCACGCGGCCGATCGGAAGGGTGGAGCCCGCGCCCTCGGTGATGGCGCGCTCCAGCACGTCGCGCTTCTCCTGGCCGGTGATCGCGATCATCAGCGCACGCGCGGCGACGATCGCGGCGAGCGACAGCGTGACTCGCGCGACGGGCGCCTCGGGCGGCAGCGGCTCGGGCATCACGCCGAGGGCGCGGCGCTCCTTGGGGCCGGTCAGTGCTTCGGTGAGATCCGGGCCAGGGAAGATCGAGGCGGTATGGCCGTCCGCGCCCATGCCGAGCACGCACAGATCGAGCGGCCAGTGAAAATCGAGCAGGCGCGCATCGGCGGCCCGGCCGGCGGCCTTGTAATCGGGTGCCTTGTCGCTGACGAGCGGGATCACGCGCGCGCCGAGCGGCAGGAAGATCTTGGCGATGCCGGTTACGTTCGACATCGGATCGCCCATCGGCACGATGCGATCGTCGGTGGGGACGATCGTGACGCGCTTCCAGTCCAGCTTCGCCTTGCTCAGCTTGGCATAGATCGGCCCCGGCGTGCGGCCGCCGGGCAGCGCGACGACGGCGCCGCCACGCGCGTCGATCGCGCTTTCGATGATGAACTGTATGTCGCCGGCCAGCGCCTCGCCCATCTCGCCGGCGTCATCATATTCCCACCACTCGATCTCGGTCGTCATGCTTGCTCCTTGGTATTTGGTGGGGCGCCCGCCTTCATATGGGGCCGGTCGCTTATTCGTGCCACGTCACGCCGTCGCGCTCGGTGAGCGCCACCGATGCCGACGGCCCCCAGCTTCCCGATGCATAGGGCTTGGGCTTCATGTCGTTCGCGTCCCAGCCGGCGCGGATGCCGTCGATCCATTCCCACTGGGCTTCGACTTCGTCGCGGCGGACAAACAAGGTGGGGTCGCCTTCGATCAGATCGAGCAGCAGCCGCTCATAGGCGATGCGGCGGCGGGTGCCTGCGAATTCGGTATCGAGGCTCAGGTTGAGCGGAACCTCACGCAGGCGGACGCCCTCGCGGTCGAGCCCGGGCTGCTTGGCCATCACCAGCAAGCGGACATATTCCTCCGGCTGGAGGCGGATGATCAGGGCGTTGGGCTGCAGCATGCCGCCGCGATCGGCGAAGATCGAGTGCGGTACCGGCTTGAACTGGATCACGATCTCCGAGCGGCGCTCGCCTAGCCGTTTTCCGGTACGCAGATAGAAGGGCACGCCCTGCCAGCGCCAATTGTCGACATGCGCCTTGATCGCGACGAAGGTCTCGGTGTTCGAAGGCTTTTCGAGGTCGGTGGCATAGTCGCGGACGATCTCGCCCTTCACCGCGCCACCGCCATATTGGCCGGTGACGGTGAGGTGCGTCGCTTCCTGCGAGCTGATCTTGCGCAACGAGCGGAACACCTTGACCTTCTCGTCGCGGATCGCGGTACCGTCGAAGCGGGCGGGGGGCTCCATCGCGATCAGCGCGAGGAGCTGGAGCATGTGATTCTGCACCATGTCGCGCAGTGCGCCAGTCTCGTCATAGAAGCCGGCGCGGCCTTCCAGGCCGACGGTCTCCGAAACAGTGATCTGGACATGGTCGATGCCCTGCGCGTTCCACACCGGCTCGAACAGCGAATTGCCGAAGCGCAGCGCGAGGATGTTCTGCACTGTCTCCTTGCCGAGATAGTGATCGATGCGGAAGGTGCGGTCCTCGGGAAAGGCCCCGGCGACGATGTCGTTGATCTCGCGGCTAGATTGCAGATCGCGGCCCAGCGGCTTTTCGAGGCCGATGCGGACGTTGCTGCAGGCTAGGCCGGCGGCTTCGAGTCCCTTGATCGTCGGGCCGAACAGCCAGGGTGCGGTCGACAGGAAGATGGCGAGCCCACCCGAGATATCGCCGACCTTGTCCTTGAGCGCCGCGAAGCCGTCGGTCTTCGCTGCGTCGAGCGGCTGATAGTTCAGGCGTTCCAGGAAGCTGCCGACAGCGCTGTCATCCTTGCGGTCGGCGGGAAGGAATTCGTCGAGCGCCTTGCGGGCGAAGTCGCGATAGCCTGCATCGTCATGCTCCGAGCGCGCGGTGCCGGTGATCGTCAACCCGGCGGGCAGCAGCCCGTCGGCGTGGAGCGCGTATAGCGAGGGGAGCAGCATCCGCTGGGCGAGATCGCCGGTCGCTCCGAACAGCAGCAATTTGCCCACGGCCTGATGCATCGATTGCCTCTCGTCGTTGTTCTGCGAACGCTCGACACCAACGGGCGGCAAAGATCAAGCCGCCGCGCGCGGCATACGTATGCTCGCTTGTCTAGAGAACCAGCCCCGCGACTGGATCGAGCCCCGCCATGATGTTGAGGTTCTGCACCGCGGCGCCGGCGGCGCCCTTGCCGAGATTGTCGAGCGTGGCGATCAGCCGCGCCTGACCGGTCTCGACATTGCCGAAGACCCGGAGCGAAAGCCGATCGGTGCCCGCGTCCTCCTCGATCGTCACCGTCGGGGCGTCGGCGGACAGCACGCGCACCACCGGCGAATCCTTATAGGCCTCGCGCAGCGCGTTCTCGCACGCCTCGATCGACGGGCGGCGCGTGAAGGCATGAAGGGGCAGGGGCACTTCTACCACCATGCCGCGATAGGTGCGCACGACCGAGGGCAAGAAGATCGGTGGATGCTCGATCCGCGCATGCTTCTGCATCTCGGCGACATGCTTGTGCGCCAGCGGTAGGCCATAGGCGCGGAACGCGGTCTCGGTGTATCCGGCTGAACCCTTGTCCTCGAACTCGGCGATCATCGATTTGCCGCCACCCGAATAGCCCGACACGGCGTTGGCGGTGAGCGTGAAGTCGTGCGGAATCAGACCGGCGCGGATCAGCGGGCGGACCAGCGCCAGGAAACCGGTGGGATAGCAGCCGGGATTGCTCACCCGTGCCGCTTCGGCGATCGCGGTCGCCTGGCCGGGTTCGAGCTCGGCAAAGCCATAGACCCAGTCGGGCGCGACGCGGTGCGCGGTCGATGCGTCGATCACGCGTGTCCGTTCGCTGCGAATCATCGCCACGGCCTCGCGCGCGGCGTCGTCGGGCAGGCACATGATCACGAAATCGGCCGAATTGAGCGCTTCGTCCCGCTTCGCCGGATCCTTGCGCTCCGTACCGTCGAGCATGAGCAGGTCGATTTCGCTGCGGCCGGCGAGCCGCTCGCGAATCTCAAGGCCCGTCGTTCCCGCTGCGCCGTCGATAAAGACCCGGACGCTCACGCCGGATCCCCCAGCGCGCCAGCATCGATATAGCCGACGAGGCCGGGTCCGCGCGCGACGCCCCAGGCATTGCCGCCGGCAAGCTCCAGCACTTCGAAGACATCACCTTGCGGGAGCTGGGCGAGAATCTCCGAATCGGCCGCCGAAGCGGCGCGAAGCGAGATGGCGGCGGAAAGCGTCCTGGGCATAGGCGCTGCATAATGGGGAGCGAAGACACGATCCGCCAGACGTACATCGGCCAAATCGCGACGAACGGCGTCGACCCGCGGGTCCACGGCGATCGAACGTCCCTTGAGAGAGAAGCGCTTACGCGTTGGCCCTGCGGGCGACGGGCTGGATGTGGTCGCCCGCGAGGAAGTGCCCGAACTCTGCAAGAAAATCTGCCCCTTCAGCGGTACGCGCCACGAAGATATTTCGTTTGTCGCTATCGTCGCGCTGGCGGCGCAGATAGCCGAGCGTGCCCAGTCTGTTCAAGGCTCGGGTAACTACGGGCTTCGAGACGTTCAATGCACGCGCCAGGCCGCGTACCGTATGCGGACCCGGATCCAGATAGACCAGCATCAAAAGCGCCATCTGCCGATTGGTCAGATCGGGCTCACCTGAACGAACATAGTCGATCAGCGTGTTCTTCCATGAAGATAAGGACTGGTCGGCCATAGCGTTCACGGCTTCTACTCACACGTTACGACCCCGATACGCCAAGGGATCCACAGCAGTAACGCCCGTCTCGGCGCTAGGTTTCAGTGCGATGGCGAAATGTTTCGGTTGTGAGGGCTATATGTGGCATTGGGGCCGCAGATTCGCGGGTTCGGGCCGGATCCATAGGTTGATCCTCCCGGGCTGCTCCCCTATGTCGCGCCTTTCCGCAACAGGTCCCGGTCCTTCATGTTCACTTTCCTGCTCGTCGTCCAAGCCATCATCGCCGCTTTGCTGGTGACGGTGATTCTCATGCAGCGCTCGGAAGGCGGCGGTCTGACCACGGGCGGCAGCCCCTCGGGCCTGATGTCGGCGCGCGGCGCCGCGGACTTCCTGACGCGGGCGACGTCGATCCTGGGCGGGCTGTTCATCCTGATGAGCATCTCGCTGGCGGTGATCGCCGCGACTCGCCATTCGGCGACGATCGACACCTCGCTCCAGCGCAAAGCGGCCCCGGCGGCTCCGCTGTCGACGACCGCACCGGGCCAGGTGCCGTTCGGTGCGACCGGCAATAGCGCCGCGCCGGCGGCTCCCGCAGGGGCCGCAGCGCCCGCGAACAGCTCGGCGCCGGGCAACTCGCAGGTTCCTTTCAGCCAGTAATCGTTCGCCGCTTTCCCTCCTGGAAAGCAGCAAAACGAAAAAATAATGCGCCGGCGCGGATTCGAGCGCTTGCCGGTGTATGTCCATTCACGTTAGGCGTTTTCTCCCATGGCGCGGTATATCTTCATCACCGGCGGCGTGGTCTCCTCGCTCGGCAAGGGTCTTATGGCGGCAAGCCTCGCGGCGTTGCTCCAGGCACGAGGCTATCGGGTCCGCATCCGCAAGTTCGATCCCTATCTCAACGTCGATCCCGGCACGATGTCGCCGCACCAGCATGGTGAGGTCTATGTGACCGACGATGGCGCGGAGACCGATCTGGATCTGGGGCATTATGAGCGCTTCACCGGTGTCGCGTCGCGCCAGTCGGACAACGTCACGTCGGGCCGGATCTACAAGACGATCATCGAGCGCGAGCGGCGCGGCGACTATCTGGGCGCCACCGTCCAGGTGATTCCGCACGTGACCGACGCGATCAAGGCGTTCGCGCAGGACGAGATCGACGATCTCGACTTCGTGCTGTGCGAGATCGGCGGCACGGTGGGCGACATCGAATCGCTGCCGTTCATCGAGGCGATTCGCCAGCTTCGCAACGATCTCGGCCGCGGCAACACGGTCAGCATCCACGTGACGCTGGTGCCATTCATCTCGGCCGCCGGCGAGCTCAAGACCAAGCCGACCCAGCACAGCGTGCGCGAGCTTGCTTCCTTGGGTGTCCAGCCCGACGTGCTGGTCTGCCGCTCCGAACGTGAGCTTCCCGCGAGCGAGCGCGCCAAGATCGCCCAGTTCTGCAACGTGCCCACCGCCGCGGTGATCCCGGCGCTCGATGCCAAGAGCATCTATGCGGTACCGATGCAGTATCACCGCGAAGGCCTGGATTCGGAGGTGCTGCGCGCCTTCGGGATCGATCCGGGCGAACCGCCCCGGCTCGATCGCTGGGAAGATATCATGACCCGCCTCGACAATCCCGAGGGCGAGGTCACGATCGGCGTGGTCGGCAAATATATGGGCGTCCCCGACGCCTATAAGTCGCTGCACGAGGCGCTGGTCCATGGCGGCATCGCCAATCGCGTGAAGGTCAACATCCGCTGGCTCGACGCCGAGCTGTTCGAGCAAGACGAGGCGGAGATCACGTCGCGGCTTGAGCCGATGCATGGCATCCTGGTGCCCGGCGGCTTCGGCGAGCGCGGTAGCGAAGGCAAGATTGCCGGCGTCCGCTTCGCCCGCGAGCGCAACGTGCCATTTTTCGGCATTTGCCTGGGCATGCAGATGGCCTGTATCGAGGGCGCGCGCGAACAGGGCGTGAAGGACGCATCGACCACGGAGTTCGGCCCGACCGAAGAGCCCGTGGTCGGCATGATCACCGAGTGGATGACCGCCGAGGGCATCCAGAAGCGCGAGGCCGGCGGCGATCTGGGCGGCACGATGCGGCTCGGCGCCTATCCGGCGAAGCTTTCGGGCAACAGCGTAGTCGCCTCGATCTACGGCTCTGATTCGATCAGCGAGCGCCACCGCCACCGCTACGAAGTGAACACCCACTACAAGGGCGTGCTGGAGCAGGGCGGGCTGGTCTTCTCGGGCATGTCGCCCGACGGGACGCTGCCCGAGATCGTCGAGCGGCCGGATCATCCCTGGTTCGTCGGGGTGCAGTTCCATCCCGAGCTCAAGTCCAAGCCCTTCGATCCGCACCCGCTGTTTGCCAGCTTCATTGAGGCTGCAGTCAAGCACTCGCGTCTGGTCTGATTTCATGCGTGCGATGGTTCTGGCTTTGCTCGCGCTGTTCCTCGCGTCCAGCGCCGCGCCGGCGCGGCAAGGCGGGGCGATCCCCGGCATGGTCAGGGTGCGGCTGGTGACCTCGGTAGGGCCGATCGTGCTGGCGCTCGATGCGAAGCGCGCGCCCAAGACGACCGCCAATTTCCTCGCTTATGTCGATGACGGCCGGTTCGAGGGCACGCTCTTCTACCGCTCAGCGCGGCGAAAGGGCGATCCCAAGCTGGGCTTCATCCAGGGCGGCATCGGCACCGATGCCCGCCGGATGCTCGAGCCGCTGCCGCTCGAACAGACCAACCAGACCGGTATCAAGCATCTCGATGGTGCCATCTCCATGGCGCACGGGCCCAACGCCGATGCGGCGAACGGCAATTTCTCGATCATGGTCGGCGCCAATCCTTCGCTCGACGCCCATGGCAGCTCTCGAGGCTTTGCCGCTTTCGGGCGGGTGGTGTCGGGGATGGACACGGTTAAGCGCATCCTGGCGATGGCCACCGGCGGCGGGCGCGAGGCGATGAAGGGGCAGATGATCCTTCAGCCGGTGCGCATCCTCCGCGCCGAGCGGCTGGACGGGGTGGCGCGGCCGACGGGACGCGTGAAGCCCTGGCTGATAGGTCCACCGCGGATGTGATAAATATACGCTGGAAGATACTGATACAGCGAAATTTGATCTAGATTAGTATTGCGAGCACGAAGAGAGGAGAGGGGGCAACCCCTCTCCTCTTTTTCGTTGGCCGGCGCATAAGCAAAAGGCGCCCGGACCGAAATCCGGACGCCCCTGCTGCAGCGGCACCCAAAGGGAGGAAGGCGCCGCGAGTGCTGCCGTGGTTACGCGGCCTCGGCGTCGCGATGCGGAATCGCGCTCGGCTGGCTGTCGGTATTCACGGCGATCTTCTTCGGCTTCATCGCCTCGGGAACCTCACGGACCAGCTCGATGGTCAGCAGGCCGTCGGCCAGGTTCGCGCTCTCGACCCGAACGAAGTCGGCGAGTTCGAAACGGCGCTCGAAGCTGCGGTTGGCGATGCCGAGATGCAAATACGAGCCCTGGTTGTTCTCGTTTTCATTGCCCTTCTTGCCGCTCACAAGCAGCAGGTTCTGCTGCGCGGTGATGTCGATCTCGTCGCTCTTGAAGCCGGCGACGGCGATCGTGATGCGGTAGCGGTCGTCGGCGACGCGCTCGAGATTGAAGGGCGGATAATTCTCGCTGCCGGCCTGGCGCGCGCTTGCTTCGAGCAAGTCGAACAGGCGGTCGAAGCCGATGGCGGAGCGGCGGAAGGGGGTAAAGTCGAACTGACGCATTTTCAAAGCCTCCAATGAGCAAATTGAACGTCTTGCCTGGGCGCCCGGACTTCCGCGGCGCCGCGGTGCACGGCCCTAATGGCGCCGCGCCAACCCAATCTGGGTGGCGGAATTCGCGTTTCAAGTGCGGCGAAACGCGCGCCGATTGCGCCCGGCAACCGGAGCTACGGCTTCCTAAACATCTCCTTGCTCGCTAATTCACACCAAATAAGTGGAGATTAGCGAAGACAAAACTAAAAAGGGGATATTGATGAGCCTGTCTTCGCTCGCGCTGCTGCTGATGGCCGGCACCTCGCCGCTCGCCGCTGCGCCGATTTCCGCGCCCGAGGACCCGCCTGTCGTCGTCGCCAAGGAAGACCCTCCCGCCAAGGAAGATCCTGCCGCCAAGGACACGCAGGCGCGCCCGGACGTGCAGGACAGTGGCGAGATCGTCGTCACCGCGCGCCGCCGCGCGGAGCGCATCCAGGAGGTGCCCATCGCTCTCACGGTGGTCGGCGGCGACGAGCTGGAGAAGACCGGCACATACAACCTCAATCGGCTCCAGCAATCCCAGCCCGCGCTGCAATTCTATTCGAGCAACCCGCGCAATTCGGCGATCAACATTCGCGGTCTGGGTGCGCCGTTCGGCTTGACCAACGACGGCATCGAGCAGGGCGTCGGCTTCTATGTCGACCAGGTCTATATTGGTCGTGTCGGCGCTTCGACCTTCGACTTCGTCGATGTCGATCGCGTCGAGGTGCTGCGTGGCCCGCAAGGCACCCTCTATGGCAAGAACACCACCGCGGGCGCCGTCAACATCACCACCCGCGCACCGAGCTTCACGCCCGAATCGAAAGTCGAGCTGAGCGGCGGCAACTATGATTTCATCCAGGCGAAGGCGTCCCTGTCGGGTCCGCTCAGCGACAAGGTCGCGCTGCGCATATCGAGTTCGATCACCAGCCGCGGCGGCACGATCTACAATGTCCGCACCGACGAGTATCTGCATCGTCAGAGCACGCTGGGCTTTCGCGGACAGTTGCTCTGGAAGCCCAGCGCCAATCTCGACCTGACGCTGGCGGGCGACTTCAACCAGCAGAACCCGCTGTGCTGCGTGCAGATCTACGCACGCACCGGCGCGACCCAGCGGGCGCTCAACCGACAATACGCGGGGCTCGCCGCGGCGGCCGGCTACACGCCGCCGAGCACCGATCCGTTCGATCGCGTGACCGATCTCGATGCACGGATCAATTCGCGCCAGGAGATCGGTGGCGCTTCGCTGGTCGCCAATTGGGACCTCGGACCGGCGACACTGACCTCGGTCACGGCGTGGCGCTATTGGGATTGGCAGCCGGCGAACGACCGCGACTTCATCGGCCTGCCGATCACCACCGTCTCGCAGAATCCGTCGCAGCAGCAGCAGGTCTCGCAGGAATTGCGCCTCACCTCGAACGGTTCGAGCCGGTTGGAGTATACGCTGGGCGCCTTCTTCTTTCATCAGAAGATCGATACCCAGGGCTCGCAGGTGCAGGGCTCGGCCGCAAGCGCCTGGCTGCTCAATCCGACCAGCGCGGGCGGCAGAAACCCGGACACGTTGAACGGTCTCACCAGCACCAACGACATTCATTTCAAGAACGACAGCTTCGCGCTGTTCGGAAAGCTGAACTGGGAGGCGCTGAAAGGCCTGCATATCCAGCCGGGCCTGAGGCTCAACTATGACCGCAAGAGCGGCTCCTATATCGCGACGGTCAGCATCAACAACGCGACCTATCCCAACAAGGTGGCGACCTGCGCAAACCCGACCACGTTGAACGCCGACCAGCTCAACACCCTGGCGCCGCAATGCTATGATCCCGAGTTCAGCGCCTGGAACGTCTCGGGAGATCTCACCGTCTCCTATGATTTCGCGCGCGACGTGCACGGCTACGCCACCTATGCGCGCAGCTTCAAATCCGGCGGCATCAACCTATCGGGCCTGCCGCTCAACAGCACCAATACCGCGGTCGACCTGACCAAGGAGACAGTGAAGCCCGAGAAGGTCGATCATTTCGAGCTGGGGCTGAAGACCCAGTTCCTTGATCGGCGGGTGACTTTCAACATCGCCGGCTTCTGGACCGAGATCAGCAACTACCAGGCGACGGTGAACAACGGCCAGACCACAGTGATCCGTGGCTATCTGGCGAACGCCGACAAAGTACGCGTGCGCGGTGTCGAGTTCGACTCCTCATTCCGCCCGAGCCAGCGGCTGAACCTCTACGTCAATGGCGCCTACACCGATGCCAAGTATAAGCGCTTCGTCAACGCGCCGTGCCCTCCCGAGCTTTCGGGGGGCAACCCGGCGCTCAACGGCGCGACACCCGCCCCGGCAGGAACGCCGGGCCTGAGCCCGCTGGTCTGCGACATCTCGGGCCAGGTGTTACCAGGCATCTCCAAATGGGCGTTCGCCTGGGGCGGTGAGGTCAATGTGCCGGTCGGTTCCGGTCAGGCCTATCTTGGCTATGACGGTAGCTGGCGCTCCAAATTCTCGTCCAACCCGTCGCCATCGGCCTACACCTGGATCGACGGCTATTCGCTCAGCAACGTGCGCGCCGGCTGGCGCCGCGACGACCTCAACGTCTACGCCTGGGTCCGCAACGCGTTCGACCAGCATTATTTCGAACTGCTCTCGACCCAGTCGGGCAGCACCGGGCTGATCGTCGGTCAGCCCGGCGATCCGAGGACCTACGGACTCACGATCAGCAAATCGTTCTAACCAGCAAGACAGGCTAGCCTCTCGCCATGGCCGGGGGAGGTTAGGGGAGGGAGGCGGCGCCCGTTCCGCCTCCCTCTTCCTTTTGGAGGGGGTGCTGAAACGCGAAACGGCCGGACTGTTTCCAGCCCGGCCGCCTGCGTGACGAATGCTCGTCAGCCCCCTTTGTAAGGCCTCGCCCGCACGCTTGCACTTGCCTGCAAGCGGGGCTGAGACCCTCCCCGAACCACGGCCGTTTTGCTGCCTGCGCTTCGACACCGGTTTGCTACGTCCGCACGCAGCTTTTGTCATCGGGTTTGCATCCACCTTGAACAGATTGGTCGCACCCTGTGTTGAATCGGCAACATCTCGTTAGTCACTGGGAATTGGGTGTCTCCGCATTGCCAGCCGGTGCCTTGCTGGCCTAGAGCGCTGCCATGCTACTCTCGCGCTACGAGCGGATGATCGCCCGCCGCTACCTGCTGCCGGGCCGCAGTGAAGCCTTTATCGCCGTCGTCGCCGGGTTCAGCCTGGTCGCGGTCATGCTCGGGGTTGCCGCGCTGATCGTGGTGATGAGCGTGATGAACGGCTTCCGCGCCGAGCTGTTCGACAAGATCTCGGGACTGAACGGTCATGCCGTGATCAACGGCTATGGCGGCCAGGTGCGCGACTGGCGCAACGTGCTGGACGAGGTCAAGAAGACTCCGGGTGTCACCAGCGCCACGCCGCTGATCGAGCAGCCCTTGTTCGCCAGCTTCAACGGCCGCGTCGAATTCGCTTTGGTCCGCGGTATGCGGGTCGAGGACATCCGCGACAATCCCACGCTCAAGGGCAAGGAGGTCGTCGGTTCGTTCAAGCGGCTGACGCCGGGCAGCGAGCAGATCGCGATTGGATCGCGGCTCGCCGAATCGCTGGGTGCGACGATCGGCAGCGAGATCGCAATCATCAATCCACAAGGCGTCGCGACGCCGTTCGGCACCAATATGCGGATCGTGAAGTATCGCATCGCCGCGATCTTCGAAGTCGGCGTCTATGACTATGACAAGGCGTTCATCATCATGCCGATGGAGGATGCCCAGACGCTGCTGCTGCTGGGCGACGCGGTGGGTATGATCCGCATCGACACCGTAAACCCGGACAAGGTGGGCGAGATCCTCGCCCCGCTGGAGGACAAGGTCAACGACAAGGGCCAGATCACCGACTGGCGCCAGATGAACCGCGAGCTGTTCGAGGCGCTTTCGGTCGATCGCATCGTCTCGTTCACGATCCTCTCGATCATCCTGCTGGTCGCCTCGTTCAACATCGTCTCGTCGCTGATCATGCTGGTCCGCGCCAAGACCCGCGATATCGCGGTGCTGCGGACGATGGGGGCGACGCGCGGCGGGCTGATGCGGATCTTCGTGACCGTCGGCACGACGATCGGGGCGCTGGGCGTGGGGGCGGGAGGCATACTCGCCTTCTTCTTCATCACCTTCCGCATGCAGGTGGTGTGGTTCATCGGCGCGGTCACCGGCCAGAAGGTATGGGACCCAGAGATGCGCTTCCTGACCGAGCTTCCCGCCAAGACCGATCCGTTCCAGACCTTCGCGATCTGCGCGATGGCCCTGCTCTTCGCGTTCCTCGCCACGCTCTATCCGGCGTGGAAGGCGGCGAGCACCGACCCCGTCCAGGTGCTGCGTTATGAATAGCTTTGAGGAACGCGCCGTAAACGGCGCTGGGCCCGTCCTCCAGACGCGCGGTCTCAAGCGCAGCTTCAAGCAGGGCGAAGCGGTGATCGAGGTGCTGCGCGGCGTCGATCTCGACGTCCAGCCCGGCGAGATCGTCGCTTTGCTCGGACCCTCGGGGTCGGGCAAGTCGACCCTGCTTCAGGCGGTCGGCCTGCTCGAAGGCGGCTTCCAGGGATCGATCCGCGTCGCTGGCAAGGAAGCGTCGCAGCTCCCATCCGGCGGGCGCACCGAAGTGCGCCGAGACAGCCTGGGCTTCGTCTATCAGTTTCACCATTTGCTGCCCGATTTCAACGCGCTCGAGAATGTCGTGCTGCCGCAGATGATCCACGGCGCCACGCGCAGCGACGCCAACGCCCGCGCTGAGCATCTCCTGACCGTGCTGGGCCTGGGCCAGCGCCTGACGCATCGGCCGAACCAGCTTTCCGGCGGCGAGCAGCAGCGCGTCGCGGTCGCCCGCGCGCTGGCCAATCGGCCCGCACTGGTGCTCGCGGACGAGCCTACGGGCAATCTCGACGAAACGACCGCCGACAGGGTGTTCGACGAGTTGCTGACCCTGGTCCGCGGCGAAGGCTCCGCCGCACTGATCGCCACGCACAATGAACGGCTCGCCGCGCGGATGGACCGCGTGGTGCGGCTGCACGAGGGCCGGCTGGAGTGAATGTCTGGGCTGAGGTGCCAACGCTCGCCGGACGCCACGTCACGCTGCGTCCGATGGCCCGGGCCGATCGCGACGCGATCGTCGAGGCGTTTCTCGGGCTGGAGGATCTGTTCACCACCACTGTTCCAACCGCAGCGACAATCGACCGCTGGTACGATCGGCTCGAGGGCGAGCATGCCGCGGGGCGCGTGCTGCCGTTCACCGTGCTCGATGCCGATGGCCGCATATCCGGCGTCACCCGCTTCATGCGGATGAGCCCGACGCATCGCCGCGTCGAGATCGGCGGCACCGTCTATGCCAAACGCGTCCAGCGCACCGGCCTCAACACCGAAGCGAAGCGCTTGATGCTCGGCCATGCCTTCGATGTGCTTGGCTGCAATTGCGTCCAGCTCCGCACCGATTTCCTCAACTTCGCCTCGCGCCGCGCGATCGAGCGGCTCGGCGCGCGGATGGACGGCGTGCTGCGCGGCCACCTGATCCTGGGCGAGCATTTGCGCGACAGCGTCGTCTACAGCATCCTTGCGCACGAATGGCCGGGCGTGCGGCGCAACCTTGACCGGCTGATGGCCAGATATGACGGAGACGGCGCATGACGAAGATCACCGAAATTCCCATCCGCACCGCCGACGGCAACCAGACCGATCTCTCGGGCTATGACGGCCAGGTGATGCTGATCGTCAACACTGCCTCCAAATGCGGCTTCACCCCGCAATATGCCGGATTGGAAGAACTCTATCGCGCCCACAAGGACCAGGGGTTCGCGGTCCTCGGCTTCCCTTGCAACCAATTCGGTGGCCAAGAGCCGGGAGATGCGGAGGAAATCGCGAACTTCTGCTCGCTGACCTATGATGTGAGCTTCCCGGTCTTCGCCAAGATCGACGTCAATGGCGACGATGCGGCGCCGCTGTTCGAATATCTGAAGAAGGAAGCGCCGGGCCTGCTGGGCTCCAAGGCGATCAAGTGGAATTTCACCAAGTTCCTGGTCGATCGTTCGGGCAAGGTGGTTGATCGCTATGCGCCGACCACTGCGCCGAAGGATATCGAAGGCGCGATCGAGAAGCTGTTGTGAATTCGGGCGCAGTGACGGGGAGGAGGAACCCGTCACCGCGCCTTGACGACCGCTCCGAGCCCCGTTGGAGCGGCCGCCGTATCTCAGTGAAGCGAGCCGGGGAGATGGATGGGCTTGCCGCGTGAAGCCGCGCCCTGCACGTCTTCGGGAATGTCGCCGCCTACGAACCGGCCCAGATTGGCGAGAATGCCGAACATCGCGGTCACGCCTTCCAATGGGCGTCCGCGCGGATCGCGGCGCGGGGCAGGGCGGGCATTGCGTGGCGCGCGGCGGCGCGGCGGGCGGCCCATCGCGTCGAACCGGTCGCGCACCGAAGGGCCGTCGGCGAAACGGGCCGGCTCGCGCCATACCACGCGCATTCCCTTGGGCACCTGGGTCCAGTCGCCAAGCGCCGTGCGGATCAGATCGCAGCCGCAATGATGGCAGATGCTGAAATCGAGACCCTGATTCCGGCGATGCGTGGTCTGTGCCGAATGGCCGGCGATCGAGCAAAGCAACGTCACTACTGCACTCCCTTGGTGTTGTGGTTGTCACGCCGCGCCCGAAGGCGGAATGCGGCAAGCTCGCGGAACATCGCGTCGTCGCTCTGCAGCGCGAGATCGGGGTTCCAGATTTCGAAGCTGTCGCCGGCGCCTACGAACAGCGCGAGACGGTCGATCTTGCCGAGATGGCGCATCACGGCAGGAATGCGGATCTTGTTGTCGCCATGCGGCATCCGGTCGGCGAGGCCGAAGGTGCGGCGCATGCGGTGATAATGTTTGCGGGCGTCCTCGCCGCGATCCTCTTCGGCCTGACGGCGGCGCTCGGTGCGTGCATGCAATTCGCTCAGCCGTTCGCGGCCATAGCCGACCAGGCACGCATCGGTGTCATGCTTGGCGACCACGAGATCGGCGTTATCGGCGGCAAGGGCGTCGGCGAGAAATTCGGGAACCGTGACATTGCCTTCCGCATCGACGTCGCAAATCGCGCTGCCATGGAAGAGGGAGGTCATCGGCTGCAAACTCACTTCTCTGTGGCCGCAAGGCGGCGCATTGTTCGAATTGTGCATGGGACCGTGATTTTGCGGGTCGGGCGACCCTCACGTTCCGCGATCTGGTTTGGCGTGCCTTCATGGTTGCCGCCCCGTTAACCACGTTGTCGCGCAACACCTTGCGAGTCGCTATTCAGGGTGCTTCCCATCCGCATCCGCGCGCTAAGGGCAGGTCCGGAGCCACCGGTTACCGTCTCGTTAACCACGTCCTGCGAAAGCTGTGGATAGCGCCTCCGCACGGGTGGCGAATCACGCGCGCGCGCCCTAGGGTTCGGCATGGCGCATTCGGGTTTCGTTCCGCTCCGGGTCTTCTCCTGCTACACGATGCTGGAAGGCGCGATCGAGCCCAAGGCGATCGCCAAGCGCGCGAAAGAGCTGGGTTTCCCCGCCGTTGCTCTTTGCGATCGCAACGGTCTTTACGCGGCGATGTCCTTCTCTGAAGCGTGCATGAAGGCCGGCGTGCAGCCGATCGTCGGCACTTTGCTCGCGGTCAAGCGCCCGAACATGCCCGACGGCGTGACCGCGCCGATCGATTGGCTCGCGCTCTATGCGCAGGACAAAGCGGGCTACGAAAATCTCTGCGACCTCGTCTCGATGGCGCATCTCGATCGCCCGATCGAGGAGGAAGCGCATGTCCCGTTCGAAGCGCTGGACGGCCGTACGGATGGTCTGATCGCCCTGACCGCGGGCGGAGAGGGCGGGCTGGCGCGCCTCTACGCCGAAGGGCAGGATTCGGCGGCCGAGGCTTATGCCGAGCGCCTCGAGGCGCTGTTCCCGGGCCGGCTCTATATCGAGATCGTCCGCCGCCTGAACGAAATCGAGGGCAAGGCCGAGCCCAGGCTGCTCGACTACGCCTATGCCCGTGATCTGCCTTTGGTCGCGACCAATCCGAGCAGCTTCGCCGACGAAAGCTTTCACGAGGCGCATGACGCGATGCTGTGCATCGCCAATTCCAGCTACATCGCCAGCGACGATCGCCCGCGCAGCTCGCCCGATGCCTGGATGAAGCCCGCGAACGACATGAAGTCGCTGTTCGCGGACCTGCCCGAAGGCATCGCGAACACGCTCGTCGTCGCCCAGCGCTGCGCCTTCGCCGCGCCCAAGCGCAAGCCGATCCTGCCCAGCCTCGCCGGCGACCGCGAGGGAGAATCCGCGATGCTGCGCGATCAGGCGCACGCCGGGCTCGATCGCCGGCTCGAAAAGGCTGGGATCACCGACGCGGAAGCGCGCAAGACCTACGCCGACCGGCTCGATTTCGAGCTCGAAGTCATCATCAACATGGGCTTTCCGGGCTATTTCCTGATCGTCGCGGACTTCATCCAATGGGCGAAGGCGCATGACATCCCGGTCGGCCCGGGCCGCGGTTCGGGCGCGGGCTCGGTCGTCGCCTGGGCGCTGACGATCACCGATCTCGATCCGCTCAAGCTCGGCCTGCTGTTCGAACGCTTCCTCAATCCGGAACGCGTGTCGATGCCCGACTTCGACATCGATTTCTGCGAAACAAGGCGCGGCGAGGTGATCCGCTACGTCCAGGAGAAATACGGCCGCGATCACGTCGCGCAGATCATCACCTTCGGTACGATGAAGGCGCGCGCGGTGCTCAAGGATGTCGGCCGCGTGCTCCAGATGAGCTATGGCCAGGTCGATCGCCTCGCCAAGCAGATCCCCAATCACCCGACCGACCCCTGGACACTCGAGCGCACGCTGAACGGAATCAGCGAGTTCCACGCAGAATATAAGAGCCAGCGTGAGGTGCGGCATCTGGTCGACCTGTCGATGCGGCTGGAGGGGCTGCCGCGTCACTCGTCGACCCACGCCGCCGGCGTGGTAATCGGCGACCGTCCGCTCGCCGAACTGGTCCCGCTTTACCGCGATCCGCGCTCGGACATGCCGGTCACCCAGTTCGACATGAAATATGTCGAGGCCGCCGGGCTGGTGAAGTTCGACTTTCTCGGCCTCAAGACGCTGTCGGTGCTCAAGAAAGCGGTCGAGCTGCTCGCCGATCGCGGGCTCGACGTCGATCTCGACACGCTCGGCTGGGATGATCCCGAAGTCTATGAACTGCTCCAGCGCGGCGACACGGTCGGCGTGTTCCAGCTGGAATCGGAAGGCATGCGCCGCACGCTATCCGCTGTGCGCCCAAGCAATTTCGGCGACATCATCGCGCTCGTCTCGCTCTATCGCCCGGGCCCGATGGACAACATCCCGATGTTCGGCGCGCGCAAGAACGGGCGCGAGGAAATCGCCTATCCGCATCCGCTGCTCGAGACGGTGCTCGGCGAGACCTATGGCATCTTCGTCTACCAGGAACAGGTGATGCAGGCCGCGCAGATCCTGGCGGGCTATTCGCTCGGCGGCGCGGACATGCTCCGCCGCGCCATGGGCAAGAAGATCAAGTCGGAGATGGACGCCCAGCGCGCGATCTTCGTCGAGGGCTGCGCCAAGGTGAACGGCATCAAGGAAACCAAGGCCAACGAGCTGTTCGACTTGATCGACAAGTTCGCCGGCTATGGCTTCAACAAGTCGCACGCCGCCGCCTATGCGCTGCTCGCCTATCAGACCGCGTGGCTGAAGACGCACCATCCGCACGAATTCTTCGCCGCGTCGATGGCGTACGACATTCACCAGACCGACAAGCTCGCGATCTTCGCCGACGACATGCGCAAGCTCGGCATCGAGTGCCTGTCACCGGACATCAACGCCAGTCTCGCCGATTTCAACGTCGAAAAGGCGGGCGAGGGGCTAGCGGTGCGCTATGCCTTGGGCGCGCTCAAGGGCGTGGGCGAGCGTGCGATGGAGTTGCTGGTCGAGGAGCGCGAGAGCAATGGCCGCTTCGTCTCCCTCGACGACTTCGCGCGCCGCGTCGATCCGCGCCTGCTCAACAAGCGCCAGGTCGAGACGCTCGCCGCGGCGGGCGCGTTCGACGCGATCGAGCCCAATCGCGCGGGCATGTATGCCGCCGCGGAGACCGTGCTCGCGGTCGCGCAGCGCACGCATGAGAGCCGTGCCAGCGGGCAGGGCGGCCTGTTCGGCGAGTCCGAGGCCGGCGGCGGCGCGATCGCGTTGCCTCGCAGCGCGCACTGGTCGCTGGCCGAGCGCATCAATGCCGAGAAGGAAGCATTCGGCTATTATTTCTCGGCGCACCCGCTCGATCGCTATCAGCATCTCGCCCGCGTCCACGGTGCGCGGGCGATCGCGTCGCTCGGCGAGATCCCGGTGCCCGAAGGCGCCCGGGTAGGCGCCACGATCGCCGCTTTGATCGAGGATGCGCGCTGGCGCACCTCGGCGCGCGGCAACCGCTATCTGATGGCGACGATCTCGGATACCAGCGCCCAGACACCGACAACCTGCTTCGACGAGATGGTCGCCAAGGACATGGAGGAGGCGTCGCGCACCGGCGGCTGCGCGGTGCTCACCGTCGAGCTCGACAAGCGACCGGGCGAGGATAGCCCGCGCGTCACGGTGAAGCGCGTCCAGCTGTTCGAGAGCCTGGCCAACACCGCCCAGCTCGTCCTCGAAGTCGCGATCGACGACCCGCAGGTCCTGCCCGTGCTCGCGGGCATCGTCGCGGACCAGCGCGGCGGGCGAGGGGAGATCGTCGTCCAGGCGCCGTTCGCCGATGGTGAGGCCAAGGTGGTGCTCGGCCGCAACTTCCGTCTCGACGGCGAACTCGCGCAGAAGATCGAGGGCCTGCCCGGCATCCGCCGCGCCGCGCTCAGGACCGCGGAGAGCCAGAGGCTGGCGGCGGCGGCATAGCCCTCGACTCGCGAACCGATCGAGGGGTACCTTCCTGGGAAAATAGACCGGGGAGACGGAAATGCTGGGCGGAATGCAGGATTTCGAACTGCGGGTATCGACGCTGATCGATCATGCCGCGCGCGAGCATGGCTCTCGCGAGATCGTCACCCGCTGGGCCGATGGCAGCGAGACCCGCACCGACTGGGCCGGCGTCGCGCGCGACGCGCGCAGGCTCGCCCAGGCACTGGAGCGGCTCGGCATCCGCAAGGGCGATCGCGTCGCGACGCTGGCGATGAACCACGCGCGCCACCTCGTCGCCTGGTATGGCATCACCGGCATGGGTGGGCTGGTCCACACGATCAATCCAAGGCTGTTCGACGATCAGCTCGCCTTTATCGGCAACCATGCCGAAGACCGGGTGCTGCTCTACGACAAGGCCTTTGCCCCAATCGTCGAACGCGTGAAGTCGCACTGGGCGACAATCGAGCATTATGTCTGCTTCGACGATCCTGGCCCCAACGGCTTCGAGGCCTGGATCGGCCGCGAGGACGGTGACTATGCCTGGGTGACGGGCGACGAGCGCGAGCCGATGATGCTTTGCTACACCAGTGGCACCACCGGCAATCCCAAGGGCGTGGTCTATAGCCACCGCTCCACCGTGCTCCACGCGATCACCGAATTGCAGCCGGCGGAGTTCGATCTCTCGACTCAGTCGGTGGCGATGCCGATCGTGCCGATGTTCCATGCGGTCGGCTGGGGCCTGCCCTGGGCGGGCGCCGCAGTGGGCATCAAGTTCGTTTTCTCGGCGGTCAACGAACCCAAGATCCTGTGCGACCTGATGAACCGCGAGAAGGTGACGCATTCCGCCGGCGTGCCCACCGTCTGGTTCAGCATGTTCCAGCACATGGACGAGACCGGCATCGTGCCCGAGCACCTGCAGATCGTCACCATCGGCGGCTCGGCTGCGCCGCGCGCGATGATCGAGCGGCTGATGAAAATGGGCATCCGCGTCAATCACGCCTGGGGCATGACCGAGACTTCGCCGATCGGCACGATGGGCGCCCCCTCGGCCGATTGGGACGATTTGGGTTTCGACCAGCAAGTCACCCAGGTCTCGATGCAGGGCAAGGTGCCGTTCGGCGTCGAGCTGCGCGTCGTCGATGACGAGGGCGTGGTCCAGCCACGCGACGGCAAGAGCTCGGGCCGGCTCCAGGTGCGCGGGCCCTGGGTGA
The DNA here is from genome assembly GCF_014489075.1 of Sphingomonas sp. JC676. GTDB lineage: Bacteria > Pseudomonadota > Alphaproteobacteria > Sphingomonadales > Sphingomonadaceae > Sphingomonas. The sequence continues at coordinate 760,172 of NZ_JACTGR010000001.1, forward strand.
TCCAGCAATATTTTCGCGAAGAAGCTCCCGCCATCGATGCCGAAAACTGGTTCGATACCGGCGACGTTGCGGTACTGCATCCCAACGGCACGATGCAGATCACCGATCGCGCCAAGGACGTGATCAAATCGGGCGGCGAATGGATCAGCTCGGTCGAGCTGGAAAATGCGGCGGTCGGTTGCGCCGGCGTGGCCGAGGCCGCCGCGATCGGCGTCCATCATCCGCGCTGGGAGGAACGCCCGATCCTGCTGGTGGTGCGCAAGCCCGAATGCGACGTCACCCCCGAGCAGATCCAGGCGCATTTGGCACTGCACGTTGCCAAATGGTGGCTGCCCGACGAGATCCATTTCGTCGAAAGCCTGCCGCACACCGCGACCGGCAAACTGCTCAAGACCGCGATCCGCGCGCAGTACAAGGACTTCAAGCTCGCGGCGGCGTAGCCCTCTCCCGCTTGCGGGAGAGGGCCGGGTTGGTTCACTTCGCCGCGATGATCGCTGCGCTCACTTCCGCCTGCTTGGCGTCACGGAAGCGCGCGCAGTTGCGGATCGCCTCCACCGAGCGCTCGATGTTGAGCGTGCTGCCATTGCCGTTCTGCGCGCGCAGCTTGGCGTTGACCGCGTCGGCCTGGTCGTTCGCGCAGAGCACGTTGAACATCTGCGCCGCGCGTCCCGAGAAGATGCCGCCGCCGCCGCCATTCTTCACGAACTCGTCGAAATGGGTGAGCATGAAATCGACGGCGACGTCGCGCGTATAGGGCGATTTGAGCAGCGCCGAGACGGTGAACAGCCGCTGGCGGAGCGGTAGCCGCGCGTCCTGGAAGTCGTTCAGGAACCAGCGCGCGACCTCGGCATTGGCCGAGCCGCCAATGCCCTGATTCGCTGCCTGGCGGAGGAGAGGATCGTTGCCGGCCAGCGCCTTGTCGGCGAGCGTCTTCGCGAATGCGGCGCCGCGTTCGTTGAGCGCGACCGTAGCGGCAGCCTTTACATAGCCGGGATCGAGCGCCTTGGCGTCGCCCGCCAGATACGCATCGAGCGCTGCGACCAGCTTGGCACGGATCGTGGCATTGTGTCCGCTCACCGCGACTAGGTCGACAAGGTCCTGCCGCAGCTCGCGCTGATCGGCGGTTTCCTTGGCGTAGGCGCCGGTGGCAGGATCGAAGCCCAGCTTGTCGAGCAGCGGGCCATAGGTGTCGGCGATCAGCTTGCGGAAGGCGGGGAGCGCCGCGTCGGTCACCAGCCCGCGCCGCTCGAGCTCGCGCAGCCGGTTGGCATTGTCGAACATGATCTTGCTGGCGGGATAGGCGGCCATCGCGCGCGCCAGCGCGATCGGGCGGGCGACACCCATCTTGCCGGCATAGAAGCTCGCCCACAGGCTGTCGTCCAGCGCCAGCGCCTCGCCCTGGGGCAGCGTGGGGCCGGTGGCGATCAACGCGTCCCAGTCCGCGGGATCGAGATCGAAGCGGTAATAGCCCCAGCCACCTGCATTGGGGACGATCACGCCGTCGCCCTTGGCCTCGACCGGCTGGCTCGGCTTGTCGAGCAGGGTGCAGCTCTTGGTGGTGTCACGACGGATGCACAGCGGGATGATCCATTGCTGCGCCGGCAGGTTGCTGCCGAAATAGGCGTAGCGCGACTGGCCCGCGGTCAGCGCATCGCCCTCGCGATGCAAGGTCACCACGGGCACGCCCTGCTGGTCGACGAAGCTGCGGAGCGATTCCAGCACGCGCGGGTCCTTCGCCGCATCGGCCAGCGAGCCGAAGAACTCGTCCGTCGTGGCATTGCCATAAGTGTGCCGGCTCATGTGCAGCCGCACGCCGTCGCGGAATTTCTCGTCGCCCATATAGCCGGCGATCATCCCGACCACCTGGCCGCCCTTGCCATAGGTGATCTGGTCGAAGGCAGCGTCGATATCGGCGTCCTTCTCGATGCGCTGGTGGATCGGACGGCCGGCGGAGAGCGCGTCGAGCTCCATCGCGTCGAAGCCTTCGCCGATCGCGTCGACGCCGATGTTCAGGTCGGGCCGCCATTCGTTGCCGATGCGATATCCCATCCAGTTGGCGAAGCTTTCGTTGAGCCAGATGTCGTCCCACCAGGCCGGGGTCACCAGATCGCCGAACCATTGGTGCGACAGCTCGTGCGCGACGACCATGCCGAAGGTCTGCTTGTCGCCGATCGACGCACTCTCGTCGAGGAACAGGATGCCGTCGCCATAGATGTCGGCGCCGGCATTCTCCATCGCGCCCGGCATCACCGGCGAGCCGATCTGATCGAGCTTCGGATAGGGAAAGCTCTGGCCGAAATAATGTTCGAGCAGCGCTACGATCTTGCCCGATTCATCGAGCGCATATTGCATCTGGCCGGCATTGGGCTTGGTGGCGACCACGCCCAGCGGCAGCGGATTTTTGCGCTCAGGGGTCGGCGGGATCATGCCGGTGACCCGGTTGAAGGGACCGGTGACGAGCGCGACCAGATAGGTCGGCAGCGGCTTGGTCGCCGCGAAACGATGCTTCACCAACTCGCCGGCCTTGCTGGTGCCGACTTCCGGCGCGTTGCTGACGGCCAGGAGGCCGGGCTTGGTGGTGATCGATACGGTGAAGGGTGTCTTGTACCCCGGCTGGTCGAACGAGGGGAAGGCGGCGCGTGCATCGATCGATTCGAACTGCGACCAGATGTACCAGTCGTCGCCCACCTTGATCCGGTATAGTCCGGACGGGCCGTCGCCGAACGCGGCGTCATAGTCGAACTTGAGCGTCAGCTTGCCCGCGGGCACCGTCCGGCCGAAATCGAGTTGCGCCAGCCCGGTCGGGCTCTTCTGGGTGAAGGTGACCGGAATCTCCCTGCGGCCGATCTTCGCCACTGCCTTGGTCACGTGCAGGTCGCGCCCATGCATGAAGACCGATGCCGCGGACTTCTTCAGCTGGATGTCGATCTCGGTATGGCCGCTGAAGCGTTCCTTCTCGGGCACCACCGTCATGTCGAGCCGATAGGCGATCGGCGCCACCATGTCGGGCAGCTTGCCGGCGGGCAAAGCTTCCTGGGCGAGGGCGGCGACGGGAACGAGCAGAGCGCAGAGCGCGGCAGGGAAAAGGCGCATCGAGACTTCCTGTAGGGAGTGCACTGCCTATGGCCTGAACTGCTGTGTTGCAACAGCAGTGCACGGGATGCCGTTCCATTGTGGCCGGATCGTCACGTGAACCTTGCGCATCCGCAACGAATCCGCTAACCGCCCGCTCCGCCGCAGGCCCCATGCTTGCGCGCCACGGAGAAGTGAATTGCTGGACCGCAAATTCCTATTGGGGATCGCCCCGGGAACCGTCCGCACCCTTCCGTAAAGCGCCTTCCCAGGCGCCGCGGTGGGTGAGGATACCCCCGCGAAAATCCCAGAAACACTGATATCCGCCCAGGGGACAGCTGCGTCTGCACGCCGTCGCCGGGCCCGGGATGGGTTATGATGCACGAACATGATGTGGTCCGGGCGATGCTGCTCCGGATCGGCCGGGATACGCCCGGCACGGCGCCGCTGGCCAAGGCGGTGCTCGGTTGGGCAAGGCCGCACGCGGGGTGGTTGCTGGGCGAGCGTCCGAAGAAGCGGGCGGTCGGCTGGCGCGAGCTGCGTATCGGCCTCGAGGCGCTCGACGTGCGCGAAGAGGCGCCGGGGAGCCAGCTCGAGATCGCGACGCGGCTCGCCGAGGCACTGCGCTTCGACGAGGCGGATACGCGCGTCCTGGTGGCGGCAGTGGCTATCGACCGCGGTCCGCGGGCGCGTGCCTTGTCGCGCCTGCTGATCGATCAGGAGTTCGATCTGACGCTCCTGCTCGCCGATGCGGCGGGGATCGAGCCGCACGCGCTGCGCCGGAGCCAGCCGGTGCGGCTCGGTCTCGTGCGTCCCTTCGCCCGGCGTGGGGGCGGCGTCGAGATCGACCTTGGCTGGACGCTCGACCGGCTGCTCGATCGCCCCAATGCGAACGCGGAGGAATTGCTTGAGATCGCCGTCGGCCCGCGCCAGCGGGCGCGGCTCGCGCTCGCCGATTTCGTCGGGCACGAAGCCGATGCCGAATTTCTCGCCCGCCTGCTCGGTGGCGCGGTTCGGCAACGTGCGCCCGGCGTCAACGTGCTGATCCACGGGCCTCCGGGCACCGGCAAGACCGAGCTCGCGCGCACGCTGGCCGAGAGCGCGGGGGTGCAGCTCTTCAGCGTGGGCGAGACCGACGATGAAGGCGACGAGCCCAACCGGTGGGAGCGGGTAAACGCGCTCAAACTCGCGCATCGCATGCTCGGCGAGCGCGGCGACGCGATCCTGTTGTTCGACGAGATGGAGGACATGATCGGCGACGCCCAGCCGGGCGAGGGCGACTGGATGCGCGGGCGCCAGGGGTCGAAGCTCTGGGTCAACCGGATGATCGAGACCAATCCGGTCCCGGTTGTGTGGACGACCAACGCGATCGGCAACCTCGATCCGGCGATCGTCCGGCGGATGAGCTTCGTGCTGCATCTCGGGCCGCCTTCGCGGGCGGCCGGGCTCGGCATGGTCGACCGCATCGCGCGCGAGGAGGGCGTCGCTTTCCCAGACTCCGTGCGGGCGCTCGTCGGCACGGTGCCGGAAGCGGCGTCGGTGCTGCGCGTCGCGGCGCGCTCGGGGCAGCTTGCCGGCGGGGCCGAGGAGATCGGCCGCGCCGCGCAGTCGCTCGTCCTCGCGCTCCGACGGGGCGTTCCGGCGCCTCTTGCGGAAGGCGAGATCGACCTCGGCCTGTTCGAGGCGGATCGCGACCTGCCGACGCTGTTCGACCGGATCGCCGCGCCCGGCGCGCCGACGGACATCTCGCTGCTGCTCACCGGTCCGCCGGGGACGGGCAAGACGGGGCTCGCGCACCATCTCGCCCGGCTGCTCGACCGGCCGCTGCTGGCCCGGCGCGCGTCGGACCTGCTGTCGAAGTGGGTCGGCGAGACCGAGGCGAACATCGCCGAGGCGTTCCGCGAGGCGGAGCGGCAGGGTGGGGTGCTGTTGTTCGACGAGGCGGATTCGCTCCTCTTCGACCGCAGCACCGCGCGAGCGAGGTGGGAAGTGGGGCAGGTCAACGAACTGCTGAGCTGGCTCGACCGACATCCTTTGCCCTTCGTCGCGGCGACCAACCATGTCGGGCGGCTCGATCCCGCGGCGCTTCGGCGCTTCGTGTTCAAGCTGGACCTGCAGCCGCTCGGCCGTGCGCGCGCGGCGGCGGCGTTCGAGCGGTTCTTCGCCCTGCCGGCACCCGCCGGCCTGGCCGAGATCGCAGGCCTGACGCCGGGCGACTTCGCCGTGGTGAAGCGCCAGCTTCGCTTCAGCGGCGGCGATGCGGCGTTCATCCTCGCCAGGCTCGCTGCCGAGGCCGACGCCAAGCCCGGTGGCACGGGGCGGCTGGGGTTTTGAACCCCAGCCGCTTGCCCTTCCAACTGTCCGAGTTATGGTAGCGGTATCAAGGGGAGAGGATAATGGCTCGATTGTTCCGCTGGCTGGCGCTGGTCCTGCTGATCGGCGCCGCGGCCGAGGCCAAACCGGGCGAGCGCTGGGTCGCGGCCTGGGGCACCTCGCAGCAGATTCCCGAAACTGCCAATGCGCTGCCGAAGGAAGACCTGACCGACGCGACATTGCGCCAGATCGTCCGCATCCAGGTTCCGGCGGGCAAGCTGCGCGTGCGCTTCTCCAATGCGTTCGGCACCGCGCCGCTCCGGATCGATGCCGCGACGATCGCGCGATCCGCCGATCCGACGACCTCGCGGGTGGATGCCGCCAGCGTGAAGACGCTGCGCTTCGGCGGTGCGGCGGCGGTGATCATCCCCGCGGGTGCCGACTATTGGTCCGATGCTGTCGACCTGCCGGTTCCCGCCGGCGCCGATCTCGCCATCTCGATCCATCTGCCCGACGCGCCTGCGCAGCAGACCGGCCATCCGGGCTCGCGCGCCACCTCCTATACGCTGCATGGCGATCATACCGGCGATGCCGAACTCACCGGCGCCAAGACCGCAGTCCACTGGTACCAGCTCGCCGGGATCGAGACCGTCTCGGCACGCGGATCGGCGGTGGTGGTGCTCGGCGATTCGATCACCGACGGCTCGGGCGTCCAGCCCGATACCAACAAGCGCTGGACCGACGGGCTCCAGCTCCGGCTGCGCGCGGCGCCGGGGCTCCAGGGCATGGCGGTGCTCAACGCGGGCCTGGGCGGCAACCGCCTGCTCAACGACGGGCTCGGCCCCAACGTGCTCGCCCGGTTCGACCGCGACGTGCTCTCGCCGCCGGGCGTGACGCATCTGATCATCCTCGAAGGCGTCAACGATCTGGGCACGCTCACCCGCGATGCGCCGGTATCGCCCGAAGCGCATGCCGCGCTCGTCGAGCGGATGATCGGCGCCTATCGCCAGATGGTCGCCCGCGCCCGTGCGCACGGCATCAAGGCGATCGGCGCGACGATCCTGCCTTATGGCGCCTCTGCTTATTATCACCCCGATGCGCAGAACGAGGCCGATCGTCAGGCGGTCAACAAATGGATCCGCACCCCCGGCAATTTCGACGGGGTGGTGGATTTCGACGCGGCGATGCGCGATCCCGCCCAGCCGACCAGGCTGCGCAAGGACTATGACAGCGACGGCCTGCATCCTTCGATCACCGGCTATCAGGCGATGGCGGGGGCGGTGCCGCTCGCGCTGCTGCGCTGAGGCGGGCAAGCTGCTTCGTTCGGGTCAGGCCGGCACGGGCGTGCGCTGGATCATCCCGCTCGCAAGCTTTACGCTGAGCTCGGCAAGATGGTCAAAGCGCGCCTCATGATGCGCCATGCCCTGGCTCAGCGAACGCAGTTCCGGTTCCAGTCCGGGAAGTTCCGCCTCGGGCAGCAGCAGCTCGATGACATCCCAGCGGGACCAGCCCTCCAGAGGCGCTATTCCTAGCACCTGGCCGCGCCGGCTGGTCGCCGCCGACGTGATCCGCGACACGGCACTGCCCGGCGCGTGGATGGTCACGTGCGCAACCGGTTCGAGCAGATAGGGAGCGGCTGCAGCCAGGGCTTCCGCCATCGCTATCCGGCCGGCGGTGCGAAAGGCGAGTTCCGAGCTGTCGACGCTGTGATAGGAACCATCGATCAGCGCGACCGCGACATCGACAACCGGAAAGCCGAACGGCCCGCGCATCATCGCATCGCGCACCCCCTGCTCGACCGCCGGAATCCATTGCCGGGGAATGGCGCCGCCCGTGATCTTCTCTTCGAAGCGGAAGCCCTCGCCACGCTCCACCGGGCGGATCTCGATGATGACGTCGCCGAACTGGCCGTGCCCGCCGGATTGCTTCTTGTGGCGGCCGTGCTGCGTCACTGCCTTTCGGATCGTTTCCTTATAGGCGATCGCAGGCGGGCGCACCGATATCGCGACGCCATAACGGCGCTTCAATCGAGCCTGCACGACGGCCAGATGCTCGTCATTGAGGCCATGAAGCAGCGTCTCGCGCGTCGCTTCGTCGAGCCCCCAATGCAAAGCGGGGTCCTCCTCCACCAGCCGGTTGAGCGCGGTCGACAGGCGCACCTCGTCCTTATGGTCCTCGACGGCGATCGCCAGCGCGCAATTGGTCACCGGCCGCCGCATCGAGGGCGCGGCGGCATGCGCCCGACCTGCCGTGCCAAGCCGATCGCCCGCCTGGACGGCATCCACCTTGGCAATGCCGACAATGTCGCCCGGTTCGGCGCGAACGATCTTGGTCGTTGCCGCGCCCTGCAGCGCGAACAAGGATCCGGTGCGCGTCGGCTTTCCGTCGGCGCCGCACAGTTCTGCCCCTTCCGCGAGCGGTGCGCCGAAGATGCGCGCGAGCGCCAGCCGGCCGACGGCGCTGCCATGCGCGATCTTGAAGACCTGCGCCGCGGCACCCTCGATACCGAGCCGATCCGCGGTCAGCGCCGCGACGGGCGTGTCGTGACGCAGCATCTTGAGCAGCCGGCGGATGCCGAAGCCGTTGAGCGCCGATCCGAACAGCATGGGGACGATAAGCCCCGCCGCGGTTTCGCGCTTGAGATCTCCGAAGATGGTGTCGAAGCTCGGCGCCTCGTCGTTCAGCAACTGCTCGAGCAGCGTGTCGTCATGATCCGCCAGCTGCTCGAGCATGTGGAAGCGCGCGCCGGTCTCGTCGTTGCGGAGATGGGCGGCCAGCGGCACCTGTTCCGAGCGGCGCCCGGGCTGATAATGATAGGCGCGCTCCAGCGCGAGATCGACAAAGCCGGCGACGCGCTCGCCGGCCCGGATCGGAATCTGCCGCGCCACAAGCGCCGCGGCGCTCAATGGCTGGAGGGCGGCAAGCAGATCCTCGATACTGCCGCGCGCCTGATCGATCTTGTTGACGAAAAGCGCGTGCGGCAGGCCGAGCGCTTCCAGACGTCGCAAGGTCGGCTCGACCAAAGGCGCACGCGCCGGATCGGGATCGATCACGACCAGGGCCAGATCGGCCACGGCCAGCGCCATCTCCGCATCCGCCGCGAAGCCCGCCGAGCCGGGCGCATCGATCAGCGCATAGCCTTCCTTCATCCACTCGAAGCGCATCAGATTGAGCTCGGTCGAGCCACATCGCGCACGTGCTTCCGGGCTCGCGTCGCCCACGCTGCTGCCGGCATCGACCGCGCCCACCCTGGGGCAGGCGCCTGCCGCGAACAGCATGGCCTCGGCGAGGCTCGTCTTGCCCGTGCCGGCGGGTCCGACGATCGCGACGGCTCTGGCGCCGTGGACAGTCCCATCCATATCGCTCTCCTCCCGCCTGCCTGTATTCCTTGCTGGAAATGGCGTGCTGGGGCCGGGAGGATCAACCTCTGCGCGCGCGAACGCAAGATCGTTCAGGCCCGAATATTCGTCGACGCATCCTTATTCAGGGCAGAGGGCAGGGCTGGCGCTGCCTCCGCTTTCCGAGATCCATGCTAGAACAGCTCGCCCTGCGGACCGGCGGGCGGGCGGAACAGGTCCGTTCGCAGCCGTAGCCTCTCGCCGTCCAGCCCATATTTCCGCGCTGCTTTCATGAAGCGCGTCCGCAGCAGTTCCGCCCAGGGCCCTTGCCCGCGGAAGCGCGTGTGGAAATTGCCGTCATTGTCCTTGCCGCCGCGGATCGATTGGATCGTCGCCATCACCTTGGCCGCGCGATCGGGGAAATGCGTGTCGAGCCAGGCGCGGAACAAAGGCGCGACTTCATGGGGCAGCCGCACCGGCAGGAAGAACGCCGCCCGTGCCCCAGCTTCGGCCGCGCGCTCGAGAATATGCTCCATCTCGTGATCGGTCACCTGCGGGATCACCGGCGCGAGCGAGACGAAGGTGGGAATGCCCGCGTCGGTGAGCATGCGGACCGCCTTGAGCCTTTTCTCCGGATGCGGCGCGCGCGGCTCCACCGTCATCGCGATCTTCGGATCGAGCGAGGTGACCGACACCATCACCGCCGCCAGCCCCTTGGCTGCCATCGGCGCGAGCAGGTCGATGTCGCGCGTCACCCGATCGGACTTGGTCGTGATCGTGATCGGATGGTTGCACTCGGCGAGCACCTCGATGCAGCCGCGGGTGATCCGCCAGATCGCCTCGATCGGCTGATAGGGATCGGTGTTGGTCCCGAACGCGATCGGCCGGCACACATAGCCGCGCTTGCCCAGTTCGACGCGCAGCAGGGCAGGGGCGTCGGGCTTGGCGAACAGCTTGGTCTCGAAATCGAGCCCCGGCGACAAATCGTGATAGGCGTGGGTCGGTCGCGCGAAGCAATAGATGCAGCCATGCTCGCAGCCGCGATACGGGTTCACCGATCGATCGAAGGCGATGTCTGGCGAGTTGTTGCGGGTGATGATCGTCTTGGGTTTCTCCACCGTCACCGTAGTGCGCAGCTTGGGCGCCTCGCCGTCCACCTCCTCGCGTGCATCCAGCCAGTCGCCATCGGCTTCGCGTTCGGGCAGGTTGAAGCGCCGGCTCTCGATATTGAGGGTCGCGCCACGGACGGGGCGAGTCTTTGCCATTGCCAAAGTCTAGGCGCTCGGATAGAACATAGCAAGAACATTGGAGGATATGATGGCCCGGATCAGCTATGTCGAACTGCCCGTGAAGAATGTCGCGGGGGTGCGCGATTTCTATGCCCAGGCGTTCGGCTGGGGTTTCACCGATTTCGGTCCCGAATATGCGGCGACCACCAGCGGGGACGTCGATCTGGGGCTGAACGGCAGCACCGATCATGCGATCGCGCAACTGCTGCCGATCGTCGAGGTGGAGGATCTGGAAGCCGCGCTCGCCAGCGTAACGGCGGCGGGCGGCACGATCACCGTCCCGATCTTCGCCTTTCCCGGTGGCCGCCGCTTCCACTTCCGTGATCCCGACGGCAACGAGCTGGGCGTTTTCGTCAACGAGCCGGAATAGGGCTCAGCGCTCCATCAGGCGCGGCATCAGCTCGACGAAGTTGCAGGGCTTGTGGCGGATGTCGAGCTGGGTCGCGAGGATGCCGTCCCAGGCATCGGTGACCGCGCCGGTCGAGCCGGGCAGCGCGAAGATATAGGTGCCGCGCGCAACGCCCCCAGTTGCGCGCGACTGGATCGTCGAGGTGCCGATCGTCTGGTAGCTCAGCCAGCGGAACAGCTCGCCAAAGCCCGGGATTTCCTTGTCCCAGACACGGGCCAACGCCTCGGGCGTCACGTCGCGGCCGGTCACGCCGGTGCCGCCGGTGGTGAGGATGACGTCGACCTCCGGATCGTCGATCCAGGCATGGAGTCGTGCGACGATGGATTCGGGATCGTCCTTCACGATCGCCCGCTCGGCGAGTTCGTGCCCCGCGCCAGTCAACCGCTCGACCAGCCGGTCGCCGGAGCTGTCGTCGGCCAGGGTTCGTGTATCCGAAACCGTCAGCACCGCGATCCGCACCGGGCGGAACGCAATGCTCTCGTCAATTGCCACCGGCGACCTGCGCCGGCACCGCGCGCGCGCTCAGCGTTACCGCGGGAGCTTCGTCACCGGGCACCGGTTCGGCGCGCAGCACGGGAGCAGGGGGCACGAACGCGGGTGCGCGGCGCGTCTGGAGCTTGATCGAAGACGAGCCCGGCATTCCCGGGAATTTGGGCCACAGCCCCTGCGCGAGCGCGGCGCGGCTCACCGATTTGCGGCCGTCCTTCTGCTCGTACATCCAATAGTTGCGCAGCACCGTCATCACATAGCCGCGCGTCTCCCAATAAGGGATGCTCTCGATATAGAGAAGCGGATCGCCACCGTCGCGGGACATGCTGTTCCACAGCTGCACCGGCGAGGGGCCCGCATTGTACGCGGCGATCACCTTGGGCAGCAGCCCCTGGGTGAAGGGCTGGTCGCGCAGCTGCTCGAGATAGGACTGGCCGATCTCCATGTTGACTGACGGCTTGGTGAGATCGGACGCGGCATAGGTCACGCCGCGCTTGCGACCCACATCGATCGCGGCACCGGTCTTGACCTGCATCAGGCCCATCGCGCCCGCGGCGCTGCGGATCTCGGCGTTGAAGCGCGATTCCTGGAGCGTGTGGGCGAATACCAGCGCCTTGTCGACTCGCCAGCCGCCGTCGGGCGTCCAGTTGGGCGCCGGATAGCGCGCCTCCATCAGTGGATGCGCACCGGCGGGGCCGTTATGCGACAGCCAGAGCTGGGTCGAGGGGAGGCTCAGCAGTCCGGCCACGCGGATGAGCGCGCCATGTTCACCCGGATTGCAGAACTTGGCCTGGTGGCGCAGCACTTCGTCGGCCAGTGCATTCTCGCCGATCTCGACCAGCGCCGCGGCGACGCGGACGTTCGGTCGGAGCCGCAGCGTCTTCCAGTCCTCGGTGACGAAGTCCTCGCTTTTGCTCGACTTGTCTTCCACGCCCAGCGCGGAGCGGGCGAGGAGACCATAGAAGGTCTCGTTATACTGGCTCGCGGCCTTGAGCTTGGCGGCGACGCGGTCGGGCCGGCCGCACGCCATTTCGGCGCGCGACCCCCAATAGAGGCCGGCGGAGCGCATCTCGGTATCGGCGGCGCGCGTTGCAACGCGCTCGAACGCCGCATCGGCGGTCTCGCAATCCTGCTGGCGCCATGCCGCCAGGCCCTGGACCCAATCGGCCTGGGGCGCCCAGGTGCCGGCACCGTCCTGCGCCTTGGCCGCGACGCGGCGTGCATTCGCGTCGTCGCCGGCGATGTAGTAGATCCACGCGACCTTCTGCTGCCATTCGGTCAGCGCCTCGGGCGTCAAATCGGGGGAGAATCGGTCGAGCAAAGCCTCGGCTTCCGGCCCGTTGTCGCTCTTCACATAGGGCTGAATCGCCAGCGCGATCTCGGTCGCCGCGGCATCGCTCTTCACCGAGCGCGCGCGCTGGCGCACCGGCGCCGCATCGAACCAAACGAGCCGTTGTGCGACGGGCAGCACCGGAAGATCGACTGCGCCGCGCGTCCTGGCCATGCGGGCGATCTGCTCGGCTTCGGGCAGTTCGGGCGCCTCGGCGAGGAGCGCGAGCAACGGCGTCATCTCGACCCGCGGCGAATTCTTGGCGGTGTAGAGCTCGGCGCGCGCGATCGCGTGCAGCGGGCCGGGCTTCATCGAATCGAGCTGGATCTGCGCGTCGGACCATCGGCCGGCGCGGATCGCCGCGAAGACCGCGCGATAGCCGGCGCGCTGATCGCTATCGAGCTGGTCTGGAATGCCGTCGCCGTCGCGGATCGGGGCAGGGACAGCCAAAGGCTGGGTGACGGTATGATCGCCGGGCGTGTTCAGGTCGTCGGCATGGGCAATTGCCGGGGCCGCGGTCAGCGCCGCGGCTAGGATGATACGCAGTGTCACTCGCTGGTTTCCCGGCTGAACGGAAGCAAATGCTTCCAGACAATCTGTTTGGCGGCAGCATGATCCAACAACCAGCGTGGATGATATGTCGCCAACACCCGCATAGTGACGCCCGAATGGTTAATCTCGTGTATACGATTGAAGCCGGCGGCGTCGCTCGTCTCGTCCAGCACACAACTCGTCGCCTGCCCCAGGATCAGCAACTTCTTCGGCGCGATCAGGCCCAGATGATGGCGCGCCAGCGCGACCAAGCGGGCCTGCTGCTCGGAGGGAATGCGCCCGGTCAGCGGCCGCGCCGTGGCGAGCGAGGCGATATAGACGGAGTCGCGGGAGAGGCCGACTGCGGCGAGCATCCGGTCGAGCAGCCGCCCCGATGGACCCGTCAGCAGTGCGTCCGTGTCGTCGGGCTCGGGCATGTCGGTGAAAATCGCCCATTCCGCATCGGGCGATCCTGCGGGTCGAACGCACGGCGTCATCCAACCATATTCAGGTGCGGCCTCGCTCATCCGCCACGCGATGAAAGCGTCCAGCGTATCGGGAAGCGTCTCGACCGGCGCCGCTACGGCATCCGGGCTCGGCATGGCTTCGGCGGGCGGCGCGCGGCGCGCCAGCCAGTCGCGCGGCTCCTCGTCCACCAGCACGTCGACGCCGGCATCCTGCCACCATTCGAGTGCGCTGCTGAGCGTCCTGCGCCAGTCCTGAACCGTTTCCACCCCCATACCAATGCTTTGAATCCCTGTTGACGTCGCGGTCAATCTGGCTCCATCGCGAGAGGGACAGGACGTGGCGAGGGTGCGACGACAAGCGGCCAGCGCGTCCGGAACGAGGAAAGACTAGGGGATTTGGGATGAACGAACGGGAGTCGATGCCCTTTGACGTCGTGATCGTCGGCGCGGGGCCTGCCGGGCTTTCCGCGGCGATCCGGCTCAAGCAGCTGGCGAACGAAGCGGGCGCCGAGCTGTCGGTCTGCGTGCTGGAAAAGGGCTCTGAGGTCGGCGCGCATATCATGTCGGGCGCGGTCGTTGATCCCAAGGGCCTCGACGAGCTGATCCCCGACTGGCGCGACCAGGATTGCCCGCTCGCGCGCACCCCCGTAACCGAGAATCATCACTGGTTCCTGAGCGCGAAGGGCAAGTCGGCGTTCCCCGCAATCATGATGCCGCCCTATCTCCACAACAAGGGCACCTATACCGGCTCGCTCGGCAATCTCTGCCGCTGGCTTGCCGGCAAGGCCGAGGAACTGGGCGTCGAGATATTCCCCGGCTTTGCCGCCGCCGAAATCCTCTACAACGAAGACGGATCGGTGAAGGGCGTCGCGACCGGCGACATGGGCGTGGCGCGCGACGGGCACCACAAGCCGGACTATGCGCCCGGCCTCGAGCTCCACGCGAAATACACCTTCTTCGCCGAAGGCTGTCGTGGGCATCTGACCAAGCAGCTCATCCGCAACTTCGATCTCGCCAAGGACAGCCAGCCCCAGATCTACGGCATCGGCATCAAGGAATTGTGGGATATCGACCCCGCGAAACATGTGCCGGGCAAGGTAGTCCACACCCAGGGCTGGCCGCTCGACGACGACGCCAATGGCGGCGGCTTCCTCTATCACCAGGCCGACGGCCAGGTCGCACTCGGCTTCGTCGTCTGGCTGAACTACCGGAACCCCTATCTCTCGCCCTTCCACGAAATGCAGCGCTGGAAGACGCACCCGGCGATCGCGGAGATGCTCCAGGGTGGCAAGCGCGTCTCCTACGGCGCCCGCGCGATCTCGGACGGCGGCTGGCAGGCGGTGCCCAAGCTCACCGCGCCCGGCGCGGCGCTGGTCGGGGATTCCGCCGGCTTCCTCAACGTGCCGCGGATCAAGGGCAGCCACACCTCGATGAAGAGCGCGATGATGGCCGCCGAGGCCGCCTTCGCCGCGCTCCAGGCCGGCCGCAGCGCTGACGAGCTTACTGCCTATACCGAGGCCTATGAGGCCAGCTGGGTCTACAAGGAGCTGCGCGGCGTCCGCAACGTCGCGCCTCTGGTCAAGAAGTTCGGCGATGTCTGGGGCACTTTGCTGGCAGGCACTGCGATGTGGATGGAGCTGCTCGGCCTGCGCTGGCCCTTCACGATGAAGCTCCATCCCGACAATGAAAGCCTGCGCCGCGCCGATCAGTCGAAGCCGATCGAATATCCCAAGCCCGATGGCGTGCTGACGTTCGACCGACTCACCTCGGTGTTCGTCTCGAACACCAACCACGAGGAGGACCAGCCGGTCCATTTGACGCTCAAGGATCCGGAAATCCCCATTGATTACAATCTTCCGGTGTACGCCGAGCCCGCGCAGCGTTACTGTCCGGCCGGCGTGTATGAGGTAGTGGGGGAAGGCGATGATCTGCGGTTCCAGATCAACGCGCAGAATTGCGTGCACTGCAAGACCTGCGACATCAAGGACCCCACGCAGAACATCAACTGGGTGGTTCCCGAAGGAGGGGGCGGCCCCAATTATCCGAACATGTAAGCGCCTTTTTGGTTCAGCAGACGCTGAACGCGGCACCGGCCCGCTCCCCCACCCGGCCACCCAGCGCCAATATCCTATGGGTGGCCGGGTGGGGGAGCGCGCCGGTGCGGGACTAATAACGGCTCTCGCTCTGCTCGCGGCGCTGCCCGCGGTGGCGCAGCAGGATCCGGCCGACTATGTCCGCGCCCGGGCGGCGGATGCCCAGGGCGCCGCGGCGATCGCCGCCGCCGGCTATGCCAAGGCGCTGGCCGCCTCGCCCGACGACGAGGTGATCGCGCTGCGCGCCTATCGCCAGGCGCTCTCGGCGGGCGATTACAGCCTCGCCAGCAAGGCCGCGGCGGTGATGGTGCGCAAAGGCGTCGCGCCGCCCGACACTGCCGTGCTCGCCTTTTCGATTGCGCTCCACAATGGCGACCGGCTGGGCGCGCAGACCGCGATCCAGCGTATGGCCGGCGGCCCGCTCGATTTCCTCGCACCCGTGCTCGGCGCCTGGCTCGCCTTCGATCGCGGCGAGGACGGGGTGGCGTCGCTCGACAAGGCCGGCGGCAGCGGCCTCTCGCGGCGCTACACCAGCCGTCACCGCGCGCTGCTGCTGCTCGCCGCTCGCCGCACCGACGAGGCGATGGTCTCGCTGCTGCCGCTGATGATAAACCCCGACGACGACGAGGATCTGCGCATCGATGCCGCCCGGCTCCTCGCCGCGACTGGCGAGCGCGACAGGGCGCGCCGGCTCCTCGACGGCGATCGTCCCGAGATCGTGGTGCTGCGCAAGCGGATGGGCAAGAGTGGCAAGGCAGACGCGGCGTTCGGCGCCTCGCGGCTGTTCCTCGGCCTCGCCCAGGATATCGCCAAGGAGGACATGCAGCCGCTCACGGTGTTGCTCACCCGATCGGCGCTGCTGCTCGATCCCGAGGACGACCGCGCCCGGCTCTACCTTGCCGAGGCCTTGTCGGAGGGCGGCTCCTCCGATCTTGCACTCGCCGTACTGAAGGAAGTGAACCGCAAGGGCCCCTTCGCGCGTGGTGCCGCCGCCGGTCGCGTAGCCGCGCTTCGTCGCGCCGGACGCGGCGCCGAGGCGCTGGCTGCCGCAAGGGCGATGGCGCACGACAGGCATGCCACCGGTGCCGATGCGCAGACCTATGGCGATCTCCTTGCCGACGATGCGCAATATGACGCCGCCGCCGCGGCCTATGCCGCCGGGCTCGATCGCCAGCAGGTCGGTGAGGAATGGTTGCTCCACTATCTCCGCGGCACCGCGCTCGATCGCGCCGGTCGCTGGGACGAGGCGCTGCCCGCGCTCCGCCGCGCCGTGCAGCTTGCGCCGATGGAGCCCCAGGCGCTCGAATATCTTGGCTATGCCCAGGTCGAGCGCGGAGAGAATCTGACCGATGCCGAGGCTTTGCTCGTCCGCGCCCAGGCGCTGCGACCCAACGATCCCGGCATCGCCGATTCGCTCGGTTGGGCCTATTACCAGCAAGGCGACGTGGCCCGCGCGCTTCCCCTGCTCGAGAAAGCGGCGCGCGTCGATCCCGGTGGCGCCCGTGCCAACGAGCATCTGGGGGACGCCTATTGGCGGCTCGGCCGGCATTACGAGGCGCGCTATGCCTGGCGCGCCGCGGCGGTCTATGCCGATCCCGCTGCCGCGGGCCGCATCGCGGGCAAGCTCGCCCGCGGGCTCACGCTCGCCGCCAATTGAAGCCATGATCACCGAGATTGCGCGCGCCAAGCTCAACCTGGCGCTCCATGTCCGCGCCCGCCGGCCCGATGGCTATCACGAGCTCGAGACCCTGTTCGCGTTCGTCGAGGACGGTGATGTGCTGCAGGTCGAGCCCGCCGATACCGATAGCTTCGCGCTGACCGGGCCCTTCGCCGCCGCGCTGGCGGGGGAGGCCGACAATCTCGTCACCCGCGCCGCCACGCGCTTCCGCGAGGCGTTCGGCGGCGGCGGCCATGCCATCACGCTCGACAAGCGCCTGCCGGTCGCCTCGGGCATCGGCGGCGGATCGGCCGACGCCGGCGCCACGCTTCGCGCGCTGGGGCGGCTGCACGGCGTTCCGCTCGGCGAGATGTTCGACATCGCCGCCGCGCTCGGTTCGGACGTCCCCGCCTGCCTGCTTGGCGAGACGGCGATCGGGCGGGGCAGGGGCGAGCGGCTGGAGCCTGTGCCCGGACTGCCCGGGATGCCGGTGCTGCTGGTCAATCCGGACGTCGCGGTATCGACAGCAGAAGTTTTCACCCGCTGGGACGGGATCGATCGCGGACCGCTGACGCCCGATCCGATGCTCGGCCGCAACGACCTCTACGCTCCGGCGCGGCTGGTGGCACCGGTGATCGAAACCGTGATGGCGTGGCTCGATGCGCAGAAGGGCGTCACGCTCGCCCGCATGTCGGGTTCGGGCGCCACCTGTTTCGCATTGTTTGACAGCAAAGCCGCGCGCGCCGCCGCGGCCGCAGGGGTGCCCCAAGGCTGGTGGCATCTCGAAACCCGCCTCGTCTGAGCCGTTTACCAATCCCCTAAAGCCGCTGTTCGCATTCGCGTGCGCATATTGTCACCAGCGGATCAGCCCGGCGCGGGACGTTCGCTGGTGGCTCGCGGTGCCGGGTGAAAGCCCCGCCCGCGCGCCATCCCCGTGACAGCGGCTCCCGGATCGGGCAGAGCCGCGCCCCATGATCCAGATCAGCCGAGACGGACCCGTGGCCACAATCGCGTTGGCGCGTCCCGAAGCCAAGAACGCACTCCCGATCGCCGCCTGGCAGGCGATCGCAGCCGCCGCGCGGGAAGTCAGTGACGCCCGCGTCGTGATCCTGCGCTCCGACGTGGTCGGCATCTTTTCCGCCGGCGCCGATGTCCGCGAGTTCGAGCAGCTCCAAGGCGAGCCGAGACTCCGTGCGCAATTCCGCGAGGCGATGCGCGAGGGGATTGAGGCGATTGCCGCTTTGCCCATCCCGGTGATCGCCGCGATCGAGGGCGGCTGCTTTGGCGCCGCGGTCGCTTTGATCCTCGCCGCCGATATCCGCATCGCCGGCGACCGCGCCGAGTTCGCCACCACGCCCGCACGACTGGGCCTGGGCTATCCGCAGGACGATGTGGCTCGCCTCCACGCGCAGGTGGGCAAAGGCGTGGCGTCGATGATGCTGTTCACCGGCGACTGGGTGAAAGCCGATGAGGCCAAGGCGATCCGCCTGGTCGATATCCGCGCCAAAAAGGCGGCCGAAACCGCGCTCGCGATCGCCCAGACCATCGCCGGCAATGCTCCCGAAGCCGTCCGCCAGCTCAAGCGCGCGCTGAATGGCCCCGCCGCCGATCTCGACCAGGCTTTTGACGATGCGTTCGGTAGCGCTGAGTTCGCCGAGGGCCTCGCCGCCTTCGGTGCGCGCCGCAAGCCGGTCTATTGATGCAGCCCGCCGCGGAAATCCTCGAGGGCAGCGCGCAGGACGTCCTCCTGCTCTGCGATCACGCCTCCAATGCCGTGCCCGACGACGTGGATCTCGGCATCGCTCCCGAGCTGCTCGATCTCCACATCGCGATCGACATCGGTGCCGCCGCGGTCACCCGTGCGCTGGCGGCGAGCCTCGGTGCGTCTGCGATCCTCGCCACCGTCTCGCGCCTCGTCATCGATCTCCACCGCGAGCCCGATCATGTCGGCCTGATCCCGCATCGGAGCGATGGCCATCTGATCCCGGGCAATGAAGGTGCCGACCGCCAGGCGCGCATCGCCCGCTTCCACGCGCCCTATCACCGCCTGATCCGCGCCCGCATCCGCGCCCGGCGCCCGAAGCTCATCCTCTCGATCCACAGCTTCACGCCCTGTCTCGAACATGGCGGCACCCCGCGCCCCTGGGAGGTCGGGGTGCTCTATAATCGCGACACCCGCGCCGCGCTGCCCGCGGTCCAATTCTTCCGCGACCAGGGCCTGATCACCGGCGACAACGAGCCCTATTCGGGCCGCCTGCTCAACGCGACGCTCAATCGCCATGCCGAAGGGCAGGGCATCCCTTCGGTCGCGATCGAGATCCGCAACGACCTGATCCGCGATCCGGCGGGCGTGGAGCGATGGAGCCAGATTTTGGCCGGCCTTACAAATTCTTTGCGCAATCATCTTGCGTAGAACGCATCTCCCGCGACATAGGCTTGCGCGTCATGACCAGCCGATTCGACAAGTCCCGCCTGCCCAGCCGCCACGTTTCCGTCGGGCCTGAGCGTTCTCCCCACCGCAGCTATTATTACGCCATGGGCATAGCCGAGGAGGATATCGCCAAGCCCTTCGTCGCGCTCGCCAGCGCCGGCAACGACAGCGCGCCGTGCAACACCACGCTCGATTTCCAGGCCGATGCCGCACGCGAGGGCGTGATCGCCGGCGGCGGCATGCCGCGCCGCTTCAACACGATCACGGTCACCGACGGCATCGCGATGGGTCATCAGGGGATGAAGTCCTCGCTGGTCAGCCGCGAGGTGATCGCGGATTCGGTCGAGCTCTCGGTGCGCGGGCATTGCTATGACGCGCTGGTGGCCTTCGCCGGCTGCGACAAGTCGCTCCCCGGCATGATGATGGCGATGCTCCGCCTCAACGTGCCTTCCATCTTCGTCTATGGCGGCTCGATCCTGCCCGGTCGCTTCCACGATCGCGACGTCACCGTGGTCGACGTGTTCGAGGCGGTCGGCCAATATGCCGCCGGCAATTGCCCGCTCTCCGAGCTGACCGCGCTGGAGAAGGTCGCCTGTCCGGGCCATGGCGCGTGCGGCGGCCAGTTCACCGCCAACACCATGGCCTGCGTCGGCGAGGCGATCGGCCTGTCGCTGCCCAATTCGAACATGGTGCCCGCGCCCTACAAGTCGCGCGAGCAGATCGCGATCGCGGCGGGCGCGCAGGTGATGGAGCTGCTGGCGATGAATCTCCGCCCGCGCGACATCTGCACCCGCGAGGCGTTCATCAACGCTGCCCGCGTCGTCGCCGCCACCGGCGGCTCGACCAACGGCGCGCTGCATTTGCCTGCGATGGCCAATGAGGCGGGGATCGATTTCGATCTGCACGACGTCGCCGATGCCTTCAAATCAACACCTTACATCGCCGATCTGAAACCGGGTGGTAGGTATGTTGCCAAGGACATGCACGAAGCCGGCGGCGTCTACATGCTGATGAAGACGATGCTCGCGGGCGGCTTCCTCGACGGCAATTGCATGACGGTGACGGGTAAGACGCTGGGCGAGAATATCGATCAGGTGACGTGGAACCCCGACCAGAAGGTCATCTATGACGTCAAGACGCCACTTTCGCCCACCGGCGGTGTCGTCGGCCTGCGCGGCACGCTGGCACCCGAGGGCGCGATCGTGAAGGTCGCGGGCATGCAGCGCCTCCGGTTCACCGGCCCGGCGCGCGTGTTCGATTGCGAGGAGGAATGCTTCCAGGCAGTCGAGAATCGCGAGATCAAGGAAGGCGAGGTCCTCATCATCCGTTACGAGGGGCCCAAGGGCGGTCCCGGGATGCGTGAGATGCTCTCCACTACCGCCGCACTCTATGGCCTCGGCATGGGCGAGAAGGTCGCCTTGATCACCGATGGCCGCTTCTCGGGCGCGACTCGCGGCTTCTGCATCGGCCATGTCGGCCCCGAGGCTGCCGAAGGCGGCCCGATCGCGCTGGTCGAGAATGGCGACATCATCACGATCGACGCCGAAGCCGGCACGATCGATCTCGAAGTGGCACAGGAGGTCCTCTCCGAACGTCTCGCCCGCTGGGAGCCGCGGGTGAACGACTATCAGTCCGGCGCGCTCTGGCGCTATTCCCGTACCGTCGGCCCCGCCTATAAGGGCGCGGTGACACACCCGGGAGCCAGCGCCGAACGCCATGTCTACGCGGACATCTGATCTGAATGCCCTCTCCCGCTCGCGGGAGAGGGTGGCCGAGCAACGCGAGGCCGGGTGAGGGTGAGTCGTGGCCTCATGCATAAAGCTCGTGGACCGCACACACCCTCACCCCGGCCCTCTCCCGCAGGCGGGAGAGGGAGAGTCTGTGTGATGCTCCTTGCGCTGAGCCTCACCGCCTGCGGCGTCCAGGTCCGCGACAAGGCGACCGAGGCCAAGGCGCAAAGCCATGAAAAGGCGATCGAGCATGCCGAGGGCCGCATCGAATGCGCGCCCGAGGGCGCCGAGCAGTTCGCTTATGTCTGCGCAATCGATCGCGTCCAGTCGCAGGACGGACTGTTCCTCACCGTGCGCCAGCCCGATGGCGGGTTCCGCCGTCTGCTAGTCACCACCGACGGGCGCGGCGTGATCGCCGCCGACGGCGCCGAGCAGGCGGTGGTGATGCCGCTCCCGCCCAACCGCATCGAAGTCGCGATCGGCGGCTCGCGCTACCGGCTCCCCGCCACGGTGCGTGGAGCCGGCAAGTGACCATCCCCGCCGGTGCGCCGATCGTCACCGCCGCGCAGATGCGCACGGTAGAGGAAGCGGTGTTCCGCACCGGCGTCTCGCAGGACGCGCTGATGGAGCGGGCAGGGGAAGCCGTCGCCCGCGAGGCGGCGCGCTTCGCAATGGGCAGGCCGATCCTGATCCTCGCCGGCCCGGGTAACAATGGTGGCGACGCCTATGTCGCCGCGCGCCTGCTCAAGGCCGAGGGACATGAGGTCACTTTGGTCGCGACGGGCGAGCCCAAACCGGGCGCGGCACAGCGCATGCACGCCCAATGGGACGGGCCGACCAGCTCGCTCTACGCCGCCCGCCCGCGACCACTGCTGGTCGACGGCCTGTTCGGCACCGGGATGACGCGTCCACTCGAGCGTGGTCTTGCGGCGGTCTTCACCGAGCTCTGTCGCGGCGCGGATTTCACCCTCTCGATCGACGTCCCCTCCGGCATCGACACCGACACCGGCGCCAATCTCGGGGCGCCGCACGGGATCGGCGCTACACTGGCGCTGGGCGCGCTCAAGCCCGCGCATCTGCTCGATTATGGCCTGGAAGCCTGTGGCCACGTCCTGCTCGCCGATATCGGCATTCCGGTCGATACGCACTGGCGCAGTGTTGCGCGGCCCATTCTGGCTGCGCCGGGCCCCAACAGCCATAAATATACCCGCGGCCTCGTCGCCGTGGTCGAAGGCAGCATGCCTGGCGCTGCGCGCCTCGCAGCGCGCGCCGCGATGGCGGGGGGAGCGGGCTATGTCGTCCTCGCCGGCGTCGATCCCTGGAATGGCGGCCCGGACGCGCTTGTCCGCCGGGGCATCGCCACCGCCGAGGATCTTGCCGAGTTCCTTGCCTGGGACCGGATCGACGCGGTGGTGCTCGGGCCCGGGCTGGGCCGCGACCGCCGGGCCGAAGCCTATGTCCGCGCCGCCTTCGCCTGCGACAAGCCGCTGGTGCTCGATGGCGATGCACTGAGCCTGCTCGCCTCCGGCGCGACGCGCAGCCTCCAGGCCCGCACCGCGCCCACCTGGCTCACCCCGCATTCGGGCGAGTTCGACCGCATGTTCGAAGGCGAGGGGAGCAAGATCGATCGCACGCTCGCCGCCGCTGCCGCCACCCGCGCGACGATCCTCCACAAGGGCTCCGACACCGTGATCGCCGATCCCAAAGGCGAGGTTCGCGTGCTTGCCCGCGCTTCGTCCTGGCTCTCCACCGCGGGCACCGGCGACGTCCTTGCCGGCCTGGTCGCGGCGCAGGTCGCCGGGGGCGGGAAGGGCGTCGGTCCCGCCGAAGCGGCGTCATGGCTTCACGGTCGGGCGGCACAGCTTGCAGGTCCCGCCTTCATCGCCGATGGGCTGATCGACCGAATCCCAGAGGCCATCGCCGAATGCCTGTAATCGAAGACGAAATCGTTCGCGTTGCCGCGCGTGGCGATGGCGTCACCGCCGATGGCCGCCACGCGGCGTTCGCCGCGCCGGGGGATCACCTCACCCCTGAAGGCTTGGTCATCCCCGGTCCGCACCACCAGCAGCCTCCGTGCCGGCATTTCCCCGAATGCGGCGGCTGCCAGCTCCAGCATCTCGACGATGCCAGCTGGGCCGGCTTCATCACCGATCGCGTCACCGCCGCTTTGGCCGCGCACGGCCTGAAGACCGAGATCCGGGCGCCCATGCTCTCGCCCGAGCGGACGCGCCGCCGCGCGACGCTCCACGCCGAGCGTCGCGGCCGCCAACTCCGCCTCGGCTTTACCGAGCCGGGCAGCCACAAGCTGATCGACCTCGAGGAATGCTGGATCCTCGATCCGGCGCTGTTCGCGCTGCTCAACCCGCTGCGTGGCTTGCTCTCGGCGCTCCTGCCCGGCGCGCGTCGCGTCAATGTCCATCTCGCGATCACCGATCAGGGGCCGGATGTGCTGATCGACGGCATGGAAGCCGAGGGACTCGCGGCAGCCGAGGCGATCACCGCCTTTGCCGGGCGGCACAAGCTCGCGCGCCTTGCATTGGACGAGGGCTTCGGCCCCACCGCCCGCTGGGAGCCCGATCCGGTGACGATCACGCTGGGCGGCGTCCCGGTGCCGTTTCCCAGCGGCAGTTTCCTCCAGGCGACGCCCGAGGGCGAGGCAGCCCTGGTCGCCGCTGTGCGTGAAGCGGTTGGTGGTGCGAGCACCGTCGCCGATCTGTTTGCCGGCCTGGGCACCTTCACCTTCGCCTTTCCCAATGCCCGGGTCTATGCCGCCGAGGCCGCGCGCGATCCGATCTTCGCGCTCAAGGCCGCTTCCGGCAGTCGCCAGCTTCAGGTCTTCGCCGATCACCGCGACCTGTTCCGCCGCCCGGTCACGGCTGCGGACCTCGACAAGTTCGATGCGGTCGTCCTTGATCCGCCCCGCGCCGGCGCCCGTGAACAGACAATCGAACTGGCCGCGTCCAAGGTCCCATTGATCGCATATGTATCGTGCAATCCGAGCACCTTTGCGCGCGATGCCGAGACCTTGTCTCAAGGCGGGTATCGCCTCGATTGGATCCAGCCGGTGGGGCAGTTCCGCTGGTCGACCCATGTCGAGCTGGCGGCGAAGTTCAGCCGTTGATGTCGCGCTAGTGCGCGGGTGGCGCGTAGGGAAGCACGACCTTCACGGCATGCGTCGGAACCGGCGTCGTTACGATCGCTGCTGCTGCCAATAAGCCCAGGATGCCCCCGACGTACCGCTTTTGCCGAAGATCAAGGACGCTTCGGACAACGCAGTAGAGAGCCGCAAGCGCGAGGGCAGCCATCGAGAACCAGATCATTCCACCCTATCCTTCCCCGGATAATCCGCGCGCAGGAAGAACAGGCCGTCCGGCGGCGCGTTGAGCCCCAGACGCGTGCGGTCGCGCGCCTCCAGCGCTGCGCTCATGTCGTCCGGCGACCATTTCCCCTGGCCGACCAGCCCCAGGCAGCCGACCATCGAGCGCACCTGGTGGTGCAGGAACGACCGCGCCGAGGCGAACACGCTGATCCGCTCGCCCTCCGCCACCACGTCGAGCCGGTCGAGCGTCCGCGAGGGGCTGTCCGCCTGGCAATGCGCCGAGCGGAAGGTGGTGAAGTCGTGCCGCCCCACCAGCCGCGCCGCGCCGGCCTGCATCGCGCTGACGTCGAGCGGCTGGGGCACGCGCCAGGCCAGCCCCTTCTCCCAGGTCAGCGGTGCCCTTCTTGTTACGATTCGATATTCATAGTGGCGGCTAAAGCACGAGAATCGCGCGTGCCAGTCGTCCGCGACTTCTACACAATCGAGCACCGCCACCGGTGCTGGCCGGAGCAGCGCGTTGAGCGCCTCCATCAGCCGGAACGGCGTGATCCTGCGCTCGATATCCAGATGCGCACGCATCCCCAGCGCATGCACCCCCGCATCGGTCCGCCCCGCGGCGTGGACCGCCACCGTCTCACCGGTCACGGCAAGCGCAGCTTCCTCGATCGCCTGCTGCACGCTGGGGCCATGGTCCTGGCGCTGCCACCCCATGAACGGCCGCCCGTCATATTCCACCGTCAATGCGAACCGCGTCAAAGCTGGGTTCCCACCGGTATGGGGAACCCACGCAGCAGTTCCTCTGCCGTCATGACGCCTCGGCCCGCACGTTGGACGAGGAGCGGTCGAATCGCGCCCTCGTCGCAGGCGATCGTCAGGGCATCATCCAGAACAACACCGTCATCCCGGCTTTCACCGGGGTGACGGACGAGAGCCGAATGCACTCGCACCCGCTCGCCCTGGAACTCGAAGAACGCCCCCGGCGCCGGATTGAACGCCCTTACCTGACGCTCGACTTCCACCGCGCTGCGCGAAAAATCCAGCCGAGCCTCGGCCTTGTCGACCTTCGGCGCATAGGTCACGCCCGCCTCGGGCTGCGCCACTGCCGGATGCGCGTCGACATCGTCCAGCACCGCCACCATCAGCCGCGCGCCCATCGCGCTCAGCTCGGCACTCAGCTCACCGGCAGTCTTGCCAAGGATCGGCGTCCGCCCCTCCAGTCGCACCGGCCCGGTGTCGAGCCCGGCCTCCATCTGCATGATCCCGACGCCGGTCTCGGTATCGCCCGCCAGGATCGCCCGCTGGATCGGCGCGGCGCCCCGCCACCGTGGAAGCAGCGAGCCATGGACGTTGAGGCACCCCAACCGCGGCGCATCGAGCACCGCCTGGGGCAGGATCAGCCCATAGGCGGCAACCACAGCCACATCGGCCTCCAGCGCTACAAACGCCTCGATCGCCTCGGGCTCCTTCCGGAACGACAGCGGCGTGCGCACCGCGATTCCCAGCGCCTCGGCCCGCGCCTGCACTGGTGACGGCGTCAGGCTCTTGCCGCGCCCGGCGCGCCGTGGCGGTTGGCTGTACGCCGCAACCACATCATGCCCCGCCGCGACCAGCGCATCGAGCACCGGCACGGCAAATTCGGGCGTTCCCATGAAGACGATCCGCATATGTCCTCTCAACTGCTTGGCAGAGACATGCGCAAGCCCCTATGTCTGCAGCCATGGCTTCTCCCGAAATCGAAGCGCTCACCCAGGCCCTGTCGCGGCTGCCCGGTCTCGGCCCGCGCTCGGCCCGCCGCGCGGTGCTGCATCTCCTTAAGAAGCGCGAGACCGCGCTCGATCCGCTGCTCGCAGCGCTGGGCGCGGTCAGCAAGCATCTCAGCACCTGCTCGATCTGCGGCAATGTCGACACGGTCGATCCTTGCGTGATCTGCGCCGATCCCCGCCGCGACCAGCGCTCGCTCTGCGTCGTCGAGGAGGTTGCCGACCTCTGGGCGCTCGATCGCTCGCGGCTCTTCCCAGGCAAGTTCCACGTCCTGGGCGGCCGCCTCTCGGCGCTCGAAGGCATTCGTCCCGAGGACCTGCGCGTCGACAGCCTGGTCCGCCGCATCGCCGCCGGCGGCATCGACGAAGTGGTGCTCGCGATGAACGCAACGCTCGAGGGGCAGACCACCGCGCACTACATCGCCGAGCGGATCGAGACCTATCCCGTACGCGTCACCCAGCTCGCCCATGGCCTGCCGGTGGGGGGCGAGCTCGACTATCTCGACGAGGGAACCTTGGCCCAGGCGCTGCGCGCGCGGCGCCCGGTTGCTTGACCCCGCACCCCCGGCCTCCTAAATTTCCCTCATGGCTTTACGTACGATTATCGAAGTTCCCGATCCGCGCCTGCGTCTCGTGTCTACTCCTGTCGACACGGTCGATGACGAATTGCGCGATCTGATCGCCGACATGTTCGATACGATGTACGACGCTCCCGGCATCGGCCTCGCCGCGATCCAGGTCGGCGTGCCCAAGCGCGTCATCGTCATGGACCTGCAGGAGCAGGAGGACGAGGAGGGCAAGCCGATCCGCGAGCCCCGCGTCTTCATCAACCCCGAGATCCTCGAACCCGCCGAGGAGCATTCCATCTATACCGAGGGCTGCCTGTCGGTCCCCGATCAGTTCGCCGATGTCGAGCGCCCCGCGCGCTGTCGCGTCAAGTGGCTCGACGAGCAGGGCAAGTCCCATGACGAGCAGTTCGAAGGCCTGCTCGCCACCTGCATCCAGCACGAGATGGACCATCTTGAGGGGATCGTCTTCATCGACCATCTCTCGCGCCTGAAGCGCGACATGATCATGAAAAAGCTCAACAAGGCCCGCAAGGCCGCCTGAGCCTCCGCACGACCGATCGCGATCTGCTTGCCCTGAGTCCCGGACCTGTCTAGGTTCGCTTTCTGTTCCTCGGGAGGCGAATTTGGATCCGGTAGCTCTTGTCCTCGTGATCGCGGCGCTCGTCGTCGGGGTCGGATTGGGCTGGTTCCTCGGCTCGCGCGGCGTTGGTGAGGCGCGCGCCGAGGCCCAGCGCCGCGAGGATGATTTCAAGGCGGCGATCTCCGATCTCGCCATGGCGGAGGAACGCGCCAGCCCGGTGCCGGCGCTCCGCGAGGAGTTGGCCGCGATCCGCGACGAGCGCGACATCGCCCGCCTCCAGCTCACCGAACTGCGCGTCAAGGCCGAGGCGTTCGAGGCACGACACGCGGAATTGCGCGAAACCAAGGAAGCCATGGCCGCACAGTTCGGCGATCTGGCCGGCACTGCGCTCGACAAGGCGCAGGAGAAATTTCTCGAGCGCGCAGCGGCCCGCTTCAAGGAATCCGAAGCGCTTGCCGGCGCCAACCTCAAGTCGATGCTCCAGCCGGTCAGCGAACGCCTCCAGCGCTACGAGGAGGGTGTCGCCAAGGTCGAAGCCGAGCGCCGCGACGCCTTCGGCGAGCTCAAGGGCCAGATCGAGCAGATGCGCATCGGCACCGAGCGCGTCAGTACCGAGGCCGCCAAGCTGGTCAATTCGCTGCGCAACGCGCCCAAGTCGCGCGGTCGCTGGGGCGAGCAGCAGCTCAAGAACGTGCTCGAGACCTGCGGGCTCTCCGAACATACCGATTTCGAGACCGAAGTGAATGTCGCCGGCGAGGATGGCGGGCGGTTGCGTCCCGACGCGATCGTCCGCGTGCCCGGCGGCCGCGCTCTGGTGATTGACGCCAAGGTCTCGCTCAACGCCTATCAGGACGCATTCGGCGCAGTCGACGATATTGAGCGCTTCGCAGGGCTCAAGGCGCACGCCGATTCGATGCGCGCCCATATCAACAGCCTGGGCAACAAGGCCTATTGGAGCCAGTTCGAGGACGCGCCGGACTATGTGATCATGTTCGTCCCCGGCGAGCATTTCCTCTCCGCCGCGCTCGAGCACGATCCCACGCTGTGGGACTTCGCCTTCGACAAGCGCGTGCTGCTCGCCACCCCGACCAACCTGATCGCGATCGCGCGGACGGTCTCGGCGGTCTGGCGGCAGGAGAAGCTGGCGAAAGAGGCCCGCCAGATCGGCGAGCTCGGCAAGGAGCTCTACGACCGCCTCGCCAAGGCGCTCGGCGACCTGCGCGTCGTCGGCAGCGGTCTCAACACCGCGGTCAAGAATTTCAACACCTTCGCGAACAGCCTGGAGACGCGCGCTTTGGTCTCGGCACGCAAGCTGCGCGATCTCAACATCGAGCCCGGCGCGCGCGAGATCGAAAGCATCCCGCCGGTCGAGCTGCTCGCCAGCCATGCCGGCGAGGCCGAGGTGCCCGAGCTGGAAGCGCCGGCGCAGGCCGCGGAATAGCCGTTGCTCGCTCCGTCGGCGGGGGATGACGCCGGCCCGATCGCGATGCTAGCCTCGCATCGCTGCAAGGGGGAGCGCGGATGCGGTACGGCTTGGCGTTGTTGTCGGTTTTCTGGGTGCCCTTGGCGGTGGCGCAGTCTGCTCCTGCCAGCACATCCCGCGAGAGTGTCGAGACGGCGCGCAGCGCGCGAGTCGACAAGGCCCTGGCGCTGATCAAGGCCGGGCAGCCCGAAGCAGGGCTGGCCGAGCTCGATCAGATCATCCGCGACTATGAGGCGGATTATGCGGGCGAGAAGGGCCGGATATTCTGCGCCAGTTCGCCGGAGGAATCGCTCCAGGAACTTGCCACGCATAGCGTGGCCAACAAGGGCAGGGCGATCGCTATCGGCACGACCTGGTGCTTCGCGCTCTGGGCCAAGGGGTTCGCGCTGATCGACCTCGATCGGCTCGACGAAGCGGTGAAGTTTCTGGAACGTGCGGTGGCGATGTGGCCGATGCGCGCGCAATTCCATTCCGAGCTCGGCTACACCTATCAGATGCTCAAGCGGCCCGACGATGCGCTTGCCAGCTACACGCGCGCCGCCGATCTCGCGGAACGCCTCGAGGGCGACGCGCGCACGCGTGCGCTGCGCACCGCCTGGTTCGGCATGGGTTTCGAGCTGATCGAGCTGGACCGGCTGGACGAGGCCGAAGCGATTCTCGTCAAATGCCTGGAGCTGACGCCTGACGACGAGAAGGTCGCGCACGAACTCAAATATGTCCGCGACCAACAGGAAGCGCGGAAGAAGAAATCGAGCTGAGCCCTTGTGCCTGCCGATCGATCCCGGCGCGTTGCGATCGGGCCGCCGGAAGCGTATGATCCGCCCGCCGGGGAATGGAAGGAGCGCGTCATGGCAGTCGCTCAACTCGAAGGCGTTGAACGTCCCGCGGAGACGTATGAGATCCGCACCATTGGCGCCGCGGATCTCCGGGATGCGCTCCGACAGGGCTGGTCCGATTTCCTGGAATGGCGCGGCGATCTCATCTTCGTCGGGTTCATCTATCCGGCGGTCGGCCTGATTGCCGCGATCGTGGCGCTCCAGGGCTCGCTCATCCCCTATTTCTTCCCGCTCAGCGCCGGGGTCTCGCTGCTGGGGCCCGCAGTGGCCGTGGGCTTCTACGAGCTCGCGCGGCGCCGCGAAGAAGGCCGGCCTTCGAGCTGGTCGCATTTCTTCGGCTTCGCCAAACGCCCCTCGATCGACTCGATCTCCATTGTGATGGGGCTGCTGGTGGCGGTCTTCCTCAGCTGGATCGCCATCGCCGGTATCCTCTATTTCGGACTGATGGGCGTGGCGCCGGAAACGCTGGGCACCTTCATGACCCAGCTGTTTACGACGCCGCAGGGCTGGACGTTGATCGTGCTGGGCAATCTCGCCGGCCTCTTCTTCGCCGGGTTGGTCTTGACGCTCAGTGTCGTGTCGATGCCGATGCTGGTCGACAAGGATGTCGATGCGCGGACCGCGATCGGCACCTCGGTGCGCGCCGTCGCCGTCAACAAGGGGATGATGATCCGGTGGGGGCTTATCGTCGCGGCGCTGCTGGTCGTGGGATCGATCCCGTTCTTCGTCGGCCTGGCGGTGGTCCTCCCGGTGCTCGGCTACGCGACCTGGCATCTCTACACCAAGCTCGTCGTGCGCTGATCGATCGGAGCGCGGGAGCGAGCGAGACAAAGGGCTAATTTCGTCACCCCGGCCTTGTGCCGGGGTCCACTCCTCGGTTCCTGAGTCGCCGAAGCTCCATGCACCTCGCTTCGACGACACTGGGCCGTGCGCCGCAGTCGATGCGATCTCCTGCACCATATCTCCTCGCCCCGGCCATCCTTCCTCGACGACAGCCTGCGAAAAGCCGGCCCTCAACGGAGGGAGCGACTCATTGCGCATTCTGCTCGTCAACGTGCCACATCCGGCGATCGGCAGCCGCATTCCCAAGGAACAATTGCCGCCGCTTGGCCTGCTCAGCGTCGGCGGACCGCTGATCGACGACGGACACGAGGTGTCGCTGATCGACGGCGAGTTCGGGCCGATCCCGATCGCTGCACTCGTCGAGGAGATCGTCCGGCGCGCGCCCGACGCGGTGCTTTTCGGGCATTCGGGATCCTCCTCCGCCCAACCCATCGTCAGCCGTGTCGCCGCCGCCGTCGCTCAGGCGCTTCCGTCCGCGCGCATCGTCTATGGCGGGGTGCATCCGACCTATTTCTGGCGGGAGATCCTCCGCGACGAACCGCACGTCACGGCGATCGTCCGCGGCGAGGGCGAGGAGACGGCGCGGCGCCTGATGCGTGCGCTCGAGCGCGGCGACCCGCTCGAAGACGTTCCGGGCATCGCCTTTCGCCGCGACGGACAAATGGTCGGCACCCCCGCCGCGGGTGTCATCACCGATCTCGATGCCTATCGGATCGGCTGGGAGCTTATCGACTTTCGCCGCTACAGCTATTGGGGCGGGAAGCGCGCGGTCGTGATCCAGTTTTCCCGCGGCTGCCCGCATCTGTGCAATTATTGCGGCCAGCGCGGCTTCTGGACGCGCTGGCGCCACCGCGATCCCGTCCGGCTGGCCCGGGAGATCGCACAGCTGCACCGCGAGCATGGCGTCGAGGTGTTCAACTTCGCCGACGAGAATCCCAGCGCCGGCCGCAAGCCCTGGCGCGCCTTTCTCGAGGCGCTGATCGCCGAGCAGGTGTCGGTCACCCTGGTCGGATCGACCCGTGCCGACGACATCGTCCGCGATGCCGATATCCTCCATTTGTACAAGCAGGCGGGGTTCGAGCGCTTCCTGATGGGCATGGAGAATACCGACGAGGCTACGCTGAAGCTGATCCGCAAGGGCGGCGCGATCGCGAGCGACCGCGAGGCGATCCGGCTGCTGCGCCGGCATGGCATCCTGTCGATGGTGACCTGGGTAGCCGGATTCGCCGACCAAACCGACGCCGATCTGTTCCGCGGCCTGCGCCAGCTTATCTCGTACGACGCCGATCAGATCCAGGCGCTCTATGTCACGCCGCACCGCTGGACGCCCTATTACCGGCTCGCGGAGGACCGGCCCGTCGTCCAGCCGGACAAGACCAAATGGGACTATAAGCATCAGGTGCTGAGCATGTCGCGGATGCCGCCGTGGCGCCTGTTTCTGTGGGTCAAGCTGATCGAGGCATCCGCGCAGCTACGCCCGCGCGCCTTGATGCGCTGGGCCTGGCACCCGGACCCGAAGATCCGCCATGCGATCCGCTGGTATTATCGCATGGGCCGCCGCGTCTGGTTCCACGAGATACTGAGCTTCCTCTTCCGCAACAGCTATCGCGAGGACGGCCGGACGGTCGGCCAGCATCTCGGTGCAGCCCAGGATCATGAGGAGGAGGCGTCGCGGGTCGTGCGGGGCGCGAAACCGGGCTCGAAAGCGGCGCTGTTTTCGGTCGTCGAAACCGCGCGCGGCGCTTAGCGCCCGCCGGTCCGCACCAGTACCAAGGTCTGTCCGTGTCCGGTCATCACCAGCTTGCCGGCGCGGTTGCGGCTGACGCTTAGCCGCTGGCCGAGGAGCTTCAGCACATTCTGCTCCTGCGCATTGGCCGGGCGCGCGCAGGCGCGGCGGGTGGTAATCAGCGGGCCGGTGGTCAGATGTCCGCGATCGAAGCGGAAGGCGCCGCCGAAGCTATTGCACCCGGTGCTGCCGCTAATCCGCGTCCCCTGGAACCGCACATCGGGGCGCGTGCCCGCCACGGGCCGCCGGCCGGCGATCGACTGGATCGACCATGCGCCTTCCAGCAATGTCGAGGGTGCCGTGGCGGGGGAGGTCGCCGTCTCGCCGCCGCAGCCGCGCAGCGTCTTGCCGTCGACCGTCAGCACCACCGTGTCGTGATAGATGCGGTCGCTCATCCCGTCGCTGCACTTCACATGGGTGATGTCGACGGTCAGGCGGCGCGTCTCGTAGCGCTCGCCGTTGAAGCCGACGATCGGCCGCGGGCTGGGAACGCTGACCGCCGGGCCGTTGGCGGGCTCGTAGTGGATCGTCTGGCCGTCGAGCGTGACCGACCAGAAGGGCTCGGTGCCCAGGCCGTGATAGGGCTGCGCGGCGCTCTGCGCGCTGGCATTGGCGGGCATGCAGGCGGCGAGGGCCAGCAGGCCGATCGCGGAAATGGCGGAAACGCGCATTGTCTCTCTCCCTTCGCCACTCGAAATGTGCTCAGGCGCCTGAACGGCGGATTGCCTCAGCCGGCGCGGCGCTGGTTCAGCACTTCATACGCCATAACCGCCGTCGCCACAGCGGCATTGAGACTGTCGGCCTTGCCGAGCATCGGAATCTTGACCAGCAGGTCGCACTCGGCGGCCATGAAATCGGGCATGCCCTGCGCCTCGTTGCCGGTCAGCAGGAAGGTAGGAGCTTGATAGCGCGGCGCCTGATAGTCGAATTCGGTGTCGAGGCTCAGCCCGACAAGCTGGCCCGGCCCCGATCGCAGCCAGGCGAGGAACTCGGCCCAGCCGGCATGCGCCACCGGCACGGTGAACAGCGCCCCCATGCTGGCGCGCACCGCCTCCACCGAGAAGGGATCCACGCATTCGTCGACCAGGATCAGCCCGCCTGCGCCGATTGCGTCGGCGGTGCGCAGGATGGTGCCCAGATTGCCTGGATCGCGGAGCCGCTCGGCGACCAGCCAGATCGGCGCTTTGCTGCGATCGAGCGCGTCGAGCCCGACGCCGAACTCGGGATAGACACCCACCACCGCGCCGGGATTGTCCTTGCCCGAAAGCTTGGAGAGAATGTCGGCATTGGTCTCGATCGCCTCGCCGCCCGCCGCCTCGGTCGCCGCGACCAAGGTCCGCACCAGCGAATGGCTCGCCATGTCGCGGGCGAAGAACAGATATTCGGGCAGCCGCCCCGCCTCGCGTGCCTCGGTCAGGATGCGCAGCCCCTCGGCGAGGAACAGGCCTTCTTCGCGGCGATGCCTCTTGTCGCGCAGATTGCGGACACGCTTGATGAGGGGGTTGGAAAAAGCGGTGATTTCGCGGGGCATGATCTCAGCCCCTAGACCGAGCAGGGCCGGCTTGTCGAACGGCTCACTCTTCGCCGAAGCGCGCCTCGACCAGCGCGACCAGCGCCTGGACCGCGCTTTCGGCGCCGTCGCCCTCGGCGCTGATCGTGATGCTGTCGCCCTTGGCGGCGCCGAGCATCATCAGGTCGAGGATCGACGTGCCGGCGGCGGTCGATCCGTCCTTCTCGACGACGAGCTCGACAGGCTGGCTCGTGGCGAGGGTGACGAAGGCCATGCTGGCGCGGGCGTGGAGGCCCCGGCGATTCTCGATGGTGACGGTATGACTGGAACGGCTCACGCGGCGGCTTCTCCCAGAACCTCCGAGGCGACCGTGATGTACTTGCGGCCGGCATCACGCGCCGCCGCAACCGCATCGGTCACCTTCATCGTCTTGCGGGCGCTGCCCAGGCGGATCAGCATCGGCAAGTTGATGCCCGCGATCACCTCGATCCGGCCCGCTTCCATCAGCGAGATCGCCAGATTCGACGGGGTGCCACCGAACAGGTCGCTCAGCACGATCACGCCGCGTCCCGAATCGACGCTCTTGATCGCCTCGGCGATGTCCGCGCGGCGACTTTCCATATCGTCGTCGGGGCCGATGCAGATCGGAGCGATCCGTTCCTGCTTGCCCACTACATGCTCCATCGCGACGACGAACTCCTCCGCGAGCCGCCCGTGCGTCACGAGTACCAGACCGATCATCGTGTACTCCGACCCCTTATATGGCCACCGGCGCGCCTTCTAGCGAGTCCTGCGGTGCCGTCTGCAAATCGCGATGGGTCACCGTGGGCGAAAATCCTTCCTCGCGCAACCGGCGGGCCATCCGCTCGGCGACATGGACCGAGCGGTGCCGCCCCCCCGTACAGCCGAACGCGACGGTGACATATGCTTTTCCTTCAGCCTGATAGCGGGGCAAAAGCAGGAGCAGCAGCGCCTCGATCTGGGCCATCGCCTGTCCATAAGCGGGATCGTCGGCGATATAGGAGGAGACGTTGGCATCCTTGCCCGTCCCGGGACGGAGCGTCGATTCCCAGTGCGGATTGCGTAGGAATCGCATGTCGAACACCAGATCGGCGTCGCGCGGCAACCCGCGGGCGAAGCCGAACGACATGATCGACAGCGTCGTCTGGCCAAGCCCGCCGCCCGAGAAGGTCGAGCGAATCTGCTGGGCGAGCTCGTTAGAGGTAAGGCTGGTGGTGTCGATCAGCCGGTTCGACCAGCGCCGGAGCGGCCCGAGCAGCTCGCG
This sequence comes from Sphingomonas sp. JC676, assembly GCF_014489075.1. Lineage (GTDB taxonomy): Bacteria > Pseudomonadota > Alphaproteobacteria > Sphingomonadales > Sphingomonadaceae > Sphingomonas. Next base: position 795,292 of record NZ_JACTGR010000001.1, read on the forward strand.
TTCGCGGGCGATGCCGTCGCTGGCCGGCCGGTCCTGCGCCAGCGGATGCCGCCGCCGGGTCTCCGAATAGCGCCGTTCGAGCTCCGATCCCGCGCATTCGAGGAACAGCGTGCCGACGTCATGGCCGTGATCCTCGCGTAATTTCTTGATGCGCCGCACGATACTCTCGGCGTCGAAGCCGCGCGTCTGGGTGCCGATACCGACCGCCAGCGGCCGATCGTCGTCACCGTCCGCGCCTTCGCCCGGCGCGGTGTCGAGCAGGCGATTGAGCAGGAGCAGGGGCAAATTGTCGACCGTCTCCCAGCCCAGATCCTCGAGCGTGCGCAGCACGGTCGACTTGCCCGCGCCGGACATGCCGGTGACGAGCAGGATGTTCTTGGGCCGCTTGCGGCTCATCGGCCGAATCGCCCGACGGCCAGCTCCACCTTGATCGGCGCGGCGGGATCGTGCGCGGAGAGCGCCAGTACCGGTACGTCGATGCCCGCGATGCGGCGCTTGCGCTGGTCTTCGGGAACGCGCGGCGGCGAATCGAGGATCACGACGAGCAAGTCCACGGGTACGCGCTCCGCATAGGACAGCTCGACAATGCCCAGGCCGCGCACGTCGATCTTCCCGCGGCTTGCCTCGGGGGCGCGGGCGAGCAGCGCGCCGTCCTGGCGCTGGCAGATCGTGCAGTCGTCGGCGACGAGCACGGCGTTGCGGTCGATCATCCGCAGCGTGAGGTCGGTGCGTGCCTCGTCGGACCGGCTCTCGATCAGCACCGCGCGACCGTTCACCGCCACGCACGCGGTCTGCACGGTTTCGGTCGAGACCTCCGGGATGCGGGGCTCGGGCATCAGTCGCGCACCGCCATGGGCAGTCGAACCACGAATCGCGCTCCGCTCAACCTATCCTCCCGCGCTTCCACCGATATGCTCCCCTGATGGCCTTCGACAATCGTCCTCGCGATGGCAAGTCCTAGTCCCGAATGCTGACCAAATGCTTCAGCCGCGGGGCGCACCGAATGAAAGCGGCGGAATATGGCTTCATACGCCTCTTCGGGCACGCCCGGGCCTTCGTCGGCGACTCGGACGACGAGCACATGCCGCTCGTTCGAAGCCGAGATGGTGACGAGGCCGTTCTCGGGAGAGAAGGAGATCGCATTCTCGATCAGATTGTCGAACACGCGCTCGAGCCGCGCGCCTTCGCCGAGCACGCGTAGCGGTTCCGCCCTGCGGTCGAAGACGATGCGGATGCCGTTTGGAAGCCCGCGCGCCTCGCGCTGATCGAGCAATGCCTGGATCATCTGGCCGATATCGACGGGCTCGAAGGTTGCGCGGCTCAGCTGGGCGTCGAGCCGCGACGCCTCCGAGATGTCGCTGATCAGCCGGTCGAGCCGATGCACATCGTCCTGGACGATCGCCAGCAGCCGCGCCTGGAGCTCGGGATCCTTGACGCTGGCGAGCCCGTCGACCGCGGAGCGCAGCGAGGCGAGCGGGTTCTTGAGCTCGTGCGTCACATCGGCGGCGAAGCTCTCGGTCGCGTCGATGCGGGCCCGGAGCGCCTGGCTCATGTCCGAAAGCGCGCGCGCGAGCATGCCGATCTCGTCGCTGCGTTCGGGCAGGCGCGGCACCACCACCTCGCGGGCTCGGCCCAGTCGGACCCGCACCGCGGCGCGGGCGAGACGGCGCAGCGGCCGGACGATCGTTCGCGCCAGGAACAGCGAGAGCAGGATCGAGACCAAAGAGACGATCGCCAGCACCACGCTCAACCGGTAGCGCTCGGAGCGCACCGTCTGGGTGATGTCGCGGGCGTTGGAGGTGGTCATCACCACGCCGAGATCGGTGATCGGCGCGGCGGCGGTGATCACCGGGGTCCGGTCCGGCGCGCGCCAGACGGTCGCCGCACCGCCATGGGTCGATTGCGCGGTGCGGACATCGGGCCAATCGAGCCCCTGGTCACGGGCGCGCTCCCGATAGAGCGGTGCGCGGTCGGCGCCGGCGACCGTGTCGATCACGGCATCGAGGAAGCGCGCCGCGGTCTGCCCCCAGGGATCCTTGTCCGGATCGCGCAGCACAACGTTGCGCAGGCCCAGCTCGCGGCTGTCGGCGATCATCTTGCCGTTTTCGCCATAAAGGCGGATCCGCGTGCCCATGTCGCGTGCCAGGCTGAGCACGAGCAGGTCGCGGCGCTTGTCGGTGGCCGATGCCAGCGCCTGGGCGATCAGCCTTACCTCGCGGCTCGCTTGCTCCACCCGGCTGTCGACGATGCGGCTGCGATAGGAATCGAGGTAGGAGAAGCCGCCGCCCAGCAGCGCGAGCGCGAAGATGTTGACCGCGAGAATCCTCGGGGTGAGGCTGACGCGGTTCGACCATTTGAGCGCGAGATCGCGCTCTTCATTCGTCCGAGAAACGATATCCCGCGCCATAGAGCGTTTCGATAGCATCGAATTCCGGATCGACTTGCCGGAATTTGCGGCGGACGCGCTTGATGTGGCTGTCGATCGTCCGGTCGTCGACATAGATGTCGTCCTGATAGGCGGCATCCATCAGCTGGTTGCGGGTCTTCACGATGCCCGGGCGCTGCGCCAGCGTCTCGAGAATCAGGAACTCGGTGACGGTGAGCGTCACGTTCGTCCCATTCCAGGTCACCCGATGGCGGGCGGGGTCCATGCTCAGCCGGCCGCGGACCAGGATCTCGGCGGGTTCCGATTCGGCACCCTCCGCTGTGAGCTGGATTGGTTCGGTGCGGCGCAGGATCGCGCGGATGCGGGCGATCAGCAGTCGCTGGCTGAACGGCTTGGCGATGTAATCGTCCGCGCCCATCGCCAGCCCGAGCGCCTCGTCGAGCTCGTCGTCCTTGCTGGTCAGGAAGATGACGGGGATCGCGCTCTTCTCGCGCAAACGGCGCAAAAGCTCGAGTCCGTCCATCTTGGGCATCTTGATGTCGAGCACCGCCAGGTCGGGCGGATTGTCGATCAGCGCCTTCAGCGCGCTTTCGCCATCGGAATAGACGCGGGTCAGGAACCCCTCGGTCTGGAGGGCGATCGAGACCGAGGTCAGGATATTGCGGTCGTCGTCGACCAGCGCGATCGTAGCGCTCATCGGGCGGCCTGGAAGTGGCTCAAAAACATCACCCTCATGGGTAGCCCAAAGTTCTTTTGGTCTCAACAAGCTGACAACGTTTACCCGGATTGACCCGCCTCCGGGCTCCATGCCACTGCAAAGCAATAATATTGCTCGACGTGCAAAAATGCGCGCGGGCAAGCCCTGCGAAGAGTAGGGTCATATATGGAGGCACTGGGTGACTGACATGAAGCCGCGCCACGGCCTCGATGCGCAAGGCATCGGGACTGGGGCCACAATCCATTGGAACCTGATCACGGCACCGCTGGTCGAGCACGCCATTCGCCGCGGCGAAGGCAAGCTCGCCAAGGACGGCCCGCTCGTGGTCGCCACCGGCAAGCACACCGGCCGCAGCGCGCAGGACAAGTTCATCGTCCGCGACGCCGAGACCGAAAGCAATGTCTGGTGGGGCAAGACCAACAAGGGCATGAGCCCGGCGCATTTCGCCGCGCTCAAGGCCGATTTCCTCGCCGAGGTCGGCGCGCGTGACGAATTGTTCGTCCAGGACCTGTTCGGCGGCTCGCAGCCCGAGCACCGGGTAAAAGTCCGCGTGATCAACGAGCTCGCCTGGCACAACCTCTTCATCCGCACATTGCTGGTGCGGCCCGAGCGGAGCGAGCTCGCCGATTTCGTGCCCGAATACACGATCATCGACCTGCCGAGCTTCCGCGCCGATCCCGAGCGCCACGGCACGCGCACCGAGACGGTGATCGCGGTCAACTTCACCGAGAAGCTGATCCTGATCGGCGGCACCGCCTATGCCGGCGAGATGAAGAAGAGCGTGTTCGGCCTGCTCAACTATCTGCTTCCCAGCGAGGGCATCATGCCGATGCACTGCTCGGCCAATATCGGCCCCAAGGGCGACACCGCCGTGTTCTTCGGTCTGTCCGGCACCGGCAAGACCACACTCTCCGCCGATGCCAGCCGCACGCTGATCGGCGACGACGAGCATGGCTGGTCGGACACCGCGGTCTTCAACTTCGAAGGCGGCTGCTACGCCAAGATGATCAACCTCTCGGCCGAGGCCGAGCCCGAGATCTTCGCCACCTCGAAGCGCTTCGGCACCGTGCTCGAGAATGTCGTGATGGACCCCGAGACCCGTGAGCTCGATTTCGACGACAATAGCCTGGCCGAGAATAGCCGCGGCTCGTACCCGATCGACTTCATCCCCAATGCCTCCGAGAAGAATATGGGGCCGGTGCCGCAGACCGTCATCTTCCTGACCGCGGACGCCTATGGCGTGCTCCCGCCGATCGCCAGGCTGACGCCAGAGCAGGCGATGTACCACTTCCTCTCGGGCTACACGGCGCGCGTTGCCGGCACCGAGATCGGCGTGACCGAGCCCTCAGCGACTTTCTCGACCTGCTTCGGCGCGCCGTTCATGCCGCGTCATCCGTCGGTTTATGGCAATCTCCTCAAGGAGCGGATCGCAAAGGGCGGGGTGACCTGCTGGCTGGTCAACACCGGCTGGACCGGTGGCAAGTACGGTGTCGGCAGGCGCATGCCGATCAAGGCGACCCGCGCTTTGCTCAACGCCGCGCTCGACGGCAGCCTGAATTCGGTCGCGTTTCGCAGGGATCCGAATTTCGGCTTCATGGTCCCGACCAGCGCGCCCGGCGTGGACGCGGGCATCCTCGATCCACGCGAAACCTGGGCGAACAAGGCCGAATATGACGCCACCGCCGCCCGGCTCGTCGACCAGTTCGTCGATAATTTCGCGGAATTCGCGGATCACGTCGACGAAGGGGTGAGGCAAGCTGCACCCCATGCCCAAACGGCCCGAGCCGCCGCGTAATCTGCCCGGTCCTCGATCGGGCGCCCCAATGGAGCCCGATCGAATGACCGACTACGAACCCCGATTATTTGCCACCGACGCCGAGATCGTCCGTCTCGGCGAAGGGCTGCTCGCCTGCGCGCTCGTCCGTGAGGACTGGACGCATGAGGCGCACCTTGCCGCCTGCCTCTATCTGCTGACGCGCCGGCCAGACGTGGATGTGGATGCCGAGATCGCCGGGCTCATCTCGCGCTTCAACGAGAGCGTCGGCGGGGTGAATGACGACAGCCAAGGCTATCACGACACGATCACCCGCGCCTATGTCGAGGGGGTGCGGCTGTTCCTGGCAGAAACGGACGAGAAGGGCTTGTGCGAGCGGGTGAACGCGCTGCTGCTGGCGCCGATGGGCCGGCGCGACTGGCCCCTGCGCTTCTACAGCCGCGAGCTGCTCTTTTCGGTGCCCGCGCGGCGCGCTTTCGTGGCGCCGGACCTCGCCCCGCTTCCCGGCTCGTGCTAGCCTTTGGGCCTAACGACCAGCGTGAAAGGTATCGTACGATGAGCATGCTCGATGGGATCCTGGGTCAAGTCACTCAGAACGTGGACATCGCCAATCTCGCCGCGAAGCTGGGCCTTTCGCCCGAGCACACCGAATCGGCAGTGCAGGCGCTCGCGCAGGCGCATCCGCTCGACAGCGATACTGCCGAAACCGCTGCGGCCCAGACCGGACTGCCGCTGGAAAAGCTCCAGGAGATGATCACGCATATCGGCGGCGAAGGCGCGCTCGGCCAGTTCGCCTCGCTCCTCCAGGGCCAGGGCGGCATCCTGGGCAAGGTGACCGGCATGCTCGACAAGGATGGCGACGGCAATCCGATCAACGACATCGCCGGCATGGCATCGGGGCTGTTCGGCGGGAAGCAGAGCGCCTGAGTCGGCGGACTCCTTCCGTCATCCTGGCGGAAGCCGGGATCCAGAGCCAAACAGCGCATCGATTGTGACCTTGGACCCCGGCTTTCGCCGGGGTGGCGAGGGATTACCCCTGCAGCGGCAGGCTGTTCTCTACCACCTCGTGATGCTCGACGTTCAGCGGGCGATCGAGGAGGTAGTGATCGTCCTCGGGATAGTAGCGGGCGAGCGTGATATCCTCGCCCGCGAAGGCCTTTATGTCGGCGAGGTCGCGCCACCAGCTGAGCGTCGTCACCTCGCTGGTGCCGTCGCCCAGGTCGCGAAACAGCATCTGGAAGCCCAGATTGCCGGGCGTCGAGGTATAGTCGGTGCCGCCGGTGTCGCGGATATACGCGGCATAGGCGTCGCGCTCTGCGGTGCGGATCAATCCCTTCCAGCGTCGCAGGATCATGCCTTCCTCTCCGCGATATAGCGGTCGACGATATGGCCGAGCACGGTCATCGGCACATTGCCGCCCAGCACCACTGCGTCGTTGAACGCCTTGAAGTCGTAGCGGTTGCCGAGCGCCGCCTGTGCCCTGGCACGCAGGCGATTGATCTCGCTATGGCCGACCTTGTAGCCGCACGCCTGGCCCGGCCACGAGCAATAGCGGTCGACTTCGCCCGAAACTTCCTCGACCGAGGAGCCGTTGGCCTGGACGAACCAGTCGATTGCCTGTTGCCGCGTCCAGCGCTTGGCGTGGAGGCCGGTATCGACCACCAGCCGGCAGGCGCGGAAGCCCAGCGACTGGAGATAGCCGAGCTTCTCCGCTGGGTTCTGGGCATAGACGCCGAGCTCGTCGGCGAGCTGCTCGGCATAGAGCGCCCAGCCTTCCGAATAGGCGTTGAACGCCAGGATCGAGCGAATCAGCGGCATCCGGTTGGCATATTCACCCTGCCAGACATGGCCCGGGATCGATTCGTGATAAGCGAGATCGGGCAGGCTGAAGCGCGTGTGCAGGCTGGTCGTGCGCAGGTTGATCCAGAATTTGCCGGGGACAGTCCCGTCGATCGACCCGGCCCCGCCATAGGCGCCGGGCGCGCCGGGCTCCTCCTCGGGGGGCAGGCGCTTCACTTCGACATTGCCCTTCACCAGCGTGTTGAACGCCTGGGGCATGCGGCTGCGGATGTCGGTGATGCGCTCGTTGAGGAACTTCATGATCTCGGCGCGGCCGGGATCGCCCTCGGGGAAGGCGAAGCGCTTGTCCTTGGCCAGCGCCTCCATCCGTGCGCCGACCGAGCCCTGCGAATAGCCTTCCTTCTTGAGGATGGCGTCCATCTCGGACTGGATCTTCGCGAGCTGGTCGAGACCCATCTGATGGACCTCTTGCGGAGTCATCGTCGTGGTGGTGCCCGCCCGAAGCGCCCAGGCATAATAGGCGTCGCCGTCGTTGAACTTCCAGACCCCCGCCTCGGGCCTGGCGCGAGCGCGGTGGCGCTCCAGCTCGGCGATCTGCCTGTCGAGCGCGGGACCGACCTTGTCCTTGGCGAGCATCCAGGCGCGCTCGCCGAAATCGCCGTCCATGCCCGGGGTGCGATTGGCGACCGACGTCACCAGCCCCCAGCCCGCGGGATTGCCGCCGCGCGCGAGCTTGATCTGCTTCAGGCACTTGTCGAGCAGGAAATCGGGAGCGATCACCCCCTTGGCCGCGGCAAGTTTGAGCCGCTCGGTCTCGCCGTCCAACTGTTCGGCATAGGATTCGAGGCGATCGAGATAGGCCTCGCCATCCTCCGGCGTCGCGATCTGATGATCGCTGTCGAGCATACGGGGGACGTCGAGGAACGCGCCGACATTCTGGACAACGGCATAGGGCGAGTTGCGCCAGCCGCCCACGGCGACATCGCCATAGCCGAAGGCGAAGCCGTCCAGCGAATTGGTGAAGCAGGCCTGGATAACGTCGATATGGGTGCGCATCGTGGGGCTGAGCGATGTCACGTCCAGCTTGGCGATATCGGCCAGCGCCTGGCGGAGATGCTGGGCGATCTTGCGCTGGCCCTTGATCGATCGATCGGCGAGCTGGTGCTTGAGCTGCGCGCGCTTGTCCTTGTCGATGCCGAGCGTCGTCGCGGTCTCGGGATAGTCGGCGAGGAAGGTCTCGGCAACGCGGCCGATCAGCGCCTCGGCGGCGGCATCGGCGGTGCCGGAGAGGGCGCGGGCGGGGAGGGCGGTGAGCGCGAGCGTGGCGCCTGCGCCGAGCAGGATTTGGCGGCGATCGGTACGCATGGGGACTTCCTCGGGAGACTCTGGCTTGGACAGGTTCAGGCGGGTTCGACGTCGAGCGACAGGCCGCGCGCGCCTATAATGCGCACCTTCGCGCCGGCCGGCGTATCCGGGCCATGCGCGAGCCATTCGCCGTCGCCGACGCGGACGCGCCCCTGACCCGCCTCGATCGGCTCGACCACGGTGACGACTTCGCCGACCAACCGCGCGACGCGATCGTTGAGCAGCGGGTCCGAGCTCGGCACGGGATTGTTGATGTACCAGTTGCGGCCCACCGCCACCGCCGCCGCCGATGCGACGACGAACACCATCACCTGAAAGGTGAGGGCGAAATCGGGGATGATCAGCGTCACTACGCCGGTGATTGCCGCGCCCGCCGCCACGAAGACCAGGAAGATGCCCGGCACCATCAGCTCGACCAATGCGAGCACCGCGGCGAGGATCAGCCAGGACAGCCCCGGCATGGCGAGGAGCGCGTGCATATTATCCCTCCTGCTGCGGTGTGAAGGGCGAAGGCCGCGGGCGCGGCGGCGTGGGCGGCTTGGGCGCGCCGCCGCCGCTATTGCCACCCCCGATCGCTTCCCTGGCGAGCTCGCCGATGCCGCCCAAGGTGCCCATCAGCTGGGTCGCCTCGACCGGGAACAGGATCGTCTTGGCATTGGGCGAGGTGGCGAACTTGCCGATCGCCTCGACATATTTCTGGGCGATGAAATAGTTGATCGCCTGGGTGCTGCCCTGTTCGATCGCCTCGGACACCGCCTTGGTCGCGGTGGCTTCGGCCTCGGCGGAGCGTTCGCGCGCCTCGGCGTCGCGGAAGGCGGCTTCGCGGCGGCCCTCGGCCTCGAGGATCTGCGACTGTTTCTGGCCCTCGGCGCGCAGGATTTCGGAGGCGCGCATGCCCTCGGCCTCGAGGATGTTGGCGCGCTTCTCGCGCTCGGCCTTCATCTGGCGGCCCATCGCGTTGACGATATCGGCGGGCGGGCGGATGTCCTTGATCTCGACGCGGGTGATCTTGACGCCCCAGGGAGTAGTCGCGTGATCGACGACGTTGAGCAGCCGCGCGTTGATCTCGTCGCGCTTCGACAGCGTCTCGTCCAGGTCCATCGATCCCATCACCGTGCGCAAATTGGTCGTGGTGAGCTGGAGCAGTGCCAAATACAGGTCCGAGACTTCATAGGCGGCCTTGGCGGCATCGAGGACCTGGAAGAACACCACGCCGTCGGTGGAGATCATCGCATTGTCCTTGGTGATGATCTCCTGCCCTGGAATGTCGATCACCTGCTCCATCATGTTCACCTTGCGGCCGACACGGTAAAAGAAGGCTGGGTAGAAATTGAGGCCTGGCGAGGCCACGGCGGTGAAGCGGCCGAAATATTCGATGGTGTATTGATAGCCCTGCGTCACGATCTTCACGCTGGAAAATAGGTAGAGCAGCACGACGGCCACCAGGACGATCAGAAAGATATTCAGCACTTCCATTCCCCCGACTCCACTCGCAATTGACACCCTTGCTAGCATAGAGAGGGCCCATGACCACAGCCCGCTTGGCGCCCCGGACGGCGCTGTTCCTCCCCGCTTCCAACCCCCGCGCGATCGAGAAGGCGCGCGGGCTGGATGCCGATATGATCATCCTAGACCTGGAGGATGCCGTGAAGCCCGACGTCAAGGATGCGGCGCGCGCGGCGGCGGTGATCGCGGCGGGCGAGGGGTTCGGGGACCGGTTCTGCGTGATCCGGGTGAACGGGATCGATGCGGCGGAGCACGGCGCCGATGTGGCGGCGGTCGCCGGCTCGGCCAGCGACTTCGTCGTGCTGCCCAAGGTCGAGCGCGCGGAGGACGCGGCGAGGGTGACGAAGGCCTGCGGTAAGCCGCTGCTGGCGATGATCGAGACGGCGCAGGGCGTGCTCGCCGCGTCAGACATTGCGGCGGTGCCGGGTGTCAGCGGGCTGATCGCCGGGGTCAATGATCTGCGCGTGTCGCTGGGGATACCGGCGGGCGCAGGGCGCGAGGGGCTGTCGCTGTCGCTCCAGACGGTCGTGCTGGCGGCGCGGGCGAGCGAGGTCTGGGCGCTGGACGGCGTGTTCAACGCGCTCGACGATGCCGAGGGGCTGGCAGCGGAATGCCGGCATGGACGCGCACTGGGGTTCGACGGCAAGTCGCTGATCCACCCCGGGCAGATCGCGGTGGCCGCGCGCGCCTTCGGACCGAGCGAGGCGGAACTGGCCGATGCCCGCGCGCTGATCGCGGCGGCAAGCGGTGGCGCTGAGCGCTTTCGCGACCGGATGATCGAGACGATGCATGTCGAGCAGGCGCGAGCGCTGATTGCGCGCTCTACGCAGGGTTAGGGCGGATCGACATTTGAGATTTTGTTCGTTCGGCTTGCCCACGCAGCTTTGTCACCCCGGACGTGTTCCGCGGACCACCGGGAGGCCAATGATGGGCAAGGGGCTCTTGCTCAGCGGATGAGGATCAGTGGACTCGGGAACAAGTCCGGGGTGACGAGGAAAATGCAATTCTCTTCAAATGTCGATCTGCTTTAGCGCGCGAAATGTGATGCGGGCGCAACGTGCGGTCCGCCGTCGCGCTATATGAATCCCATGTCTGACTTGCGTACCCTGGACGAGCAATTGCTGGCGGCGATCGCCGAGCTCGAGGTTATGACTGCCCAGCCGGCGTGCGACCTGAAACTGCTATCGAACCTGCGCTACCGGATCGCGCGCGCCATCGTCTCGCGACGCAAGCTCGTTGATGCGCTGCTGCTCGACGTCATCGCGCAGGGCGGCGAGAAGGCCGAGATCGCCCGGGCCGAGCGCGAGCGGAGCATGGTGGTGCGCGCGCATTACACCGCGCATGTCGGTGCCTGGGCGCCGGCGGCGGTGGAGCGCGACTGGCAGGGCTATTGCGAGGCATGCGTCGGGCTGCGCAAAGCGGTACGCGCTAAGGTCGCCGCCCAGAAACCGATCCTCTATCCCTGGCTCGCGCTGGCCCCCTAGCGGAATCCTATCCTCGCGTTTACATGGGCCGCCAACCTCCGACTCAGGACTGCTGGCGCCCTCATGGATATACCCCTCGGCTTAACCTTCGACGACGTACTCCTCTATCCGGGCGAGTCCGAGATCGTGCCGAGCATGGCCGATACCCGGACGCACGTGACGCGCGGGCTTGCGCTCAACATTCCGATGCTCTCCTCGGCGATGGATACCGTCACCGAAGCCGCCATGGCGATCGTCATGGCGCAATTGGGCGGTATCGGCGTGATCCACCGCAATCTCGAAGTCGAGGAGCAGGTCGAGGCGATCCGCCAGGTCAAGCGCTTCGAGAGCGGGATGGTGGTCAATCCGATCACGATGCGGCCCGATGGCACGCTGGCCGAAGCCCGGGCGCTGATGCTGCAGCACCGGATCAGCGGCATCCCGATCATAGAGAATGGCGGCAGACTGGTCGGCATCCTCACCAATCGCGACGTGCGCTTCGCCGAGAACCTCGACCAGCCGGTTTCCGAGCTGATGACGCACGAGAATCTCGCCACCGTGCCCGTCGATTTCGCCAAGGACGATGCGAAGCGGCTGCTCCACCAGCGCCGGATCGAGAAATTGATCGTCGTCGACAAGGATTATCGCTGCGTCGGCCTGATCACGGTCAAGGATATCGAAAAAGCCGTAACGTCGCCCAACGCGACCAAGGATGCGGCCGGGCGGCTGTGCGTCGCTGCGGCGACGACGGTGGGCGACAAGGGCTTTGCGCGGACCGAGGCTTTGGTCGACGCCGGGGTCGACCTCGTGGTGATCGACACCGCGCATGGCCACAACAAGGACGTCAGCCGCGCCGTGGAGCGCGTGAAGATGCTCTCCAACAGCGTCCAGGTGGTCGCCGGCAACATCGCCACCGCCGAGGCGGCCAAGGCACTGATCGGCGCGGGCGCGGACGGCGTGAAGGTTGGCATCGGCCCGGGCTCGATCTGCACCACGCGTGTGGTTGCGGGCGTGGGCGTACCGCAGCTGACCGCGGTCCTCGACGCGGCAAGCGAAGCAATGAAGTCGGGCGTCCCGGTGATCGCCGATGGCGGCATCCGCACCTCGGGCGACATCGCCAAGGCGATCGCGGCGGGCGCGTCGGCAGTGATGGTCGGATCGCTGCTAGCGGGCACCGAGGAAGCACCGGGCGAGACCTTCCTGTACCAGGGCCGCGCCTATAAATCCTATCGCGGCATGGGTTCGGTGGGGGCGATGGCCAAGGGTTCGGCCGATCGCTATTTCCAGCAGGACATCAAGGATCAGCTCAAGCTCGTGCCCGAGGGTATCGAGGGCCAGGTGCCGTTCAAGGGCCCGGCCAAGGACATCATCCACCAGATGGTAGGCGGCGTGAAGGCGGCGATGGGCTATGTCGGTGCGGGCACGATCCCCGAATTTCAGGAAAAGGCGCGGTTCGTGCGGATCACCGGCGCGGGCCTGCGCGAGAGCCACGTCCACGACGTGACGATCACCCGAGAGGCGCCAAACTATCCCACGCGCTGATCGGACGATGCGGAAAGCGCCAACGCGCGCAAATCGCTGCTTTCAATGTAGGATTTGCCCTGCTTGGCTGCGGCGATGATGCGCGCATTCCAGCCTTTTCCTTCGCTCGCCGTCCGATTTTCCGGTCGTGCGCAGGCTGGGATTTTTTTTCGACAATGTGGGTGTCAACTTTGTCAGCTTAGCTACCGCGGAGCATATCCATGACGCCCGCCGCACGCGTTCAGGCGGCGATCGACCTGCTCGACGGGATCATCGGCGCCGCGCGCGACCAAGGCGCGGCTGCCGATACCTTGATCGCGAAGTGGTTCGTCGAGCGGCGCTATGCGGGGTCCAAGGATCGCCGGGCGATCCGCGAGCTGGTGTATGACGCAATCCGCCTGTGCGGCGAACGCCCTGAGAGCGGGCGCGCGGCGATGCTGGCGCTGGTGACGGTGCGGCCCGAGCTGGCGGCGGCGTTCGACGGATCGGGCTATGGCCCTGCCGTGATCGCGCCCGGTGAACCGGTTGCGGGGACAGGGTATTTGCCGGCGTGGTTGGCTGCAGCATTCGAGAATTTGGGGCTTGGCACAGAAGAGCAGGCGGCGTTGCTCGAACGGGCTCCCCTCGATGTGCGGGTCAATACGCTGAAGGCAGATCCTGCGGCGGTGGCGGCGGAGATAGCCGATGCCACGGTGATTTCATTCCTTCCCGATGGCCTACGCCTGCCCGGCGACACGCAGGTCGAGCGTTTGCCGGCCTATAATGAAGGCCGTGTCGAAGTGCAGGATGCTGGCAGCCAGTTGGTGACGCTGGCGGCGGGCGCGGCGCCCGGCATGCACGTCATCGATCTCTGCGCGGGCGGCGGCGGCAAGACGCTGGCGCTGGCGGCGGCGATGGCGAACCAGGGCACGATCCTCGCCTGCGATATCGACCGCGGGCGCCTGTCGCGCCTGCCGATGCGCGCGACGCGAGCAGGGGTGACGATCGCCGAGACGCGATTGCTCGATCCCCACCGTGAGGCGGAAATACTCGCCGACCAGGCGGGGCAGGCCGATATCGTCCTGATCGACGCGCCGTGTTCGGGCACCGGCACCTGGCGGCGCAATCCCGAGGCGCGGTGGCGACTGACGCCCGATCGCCTGTCAAAACTGGCGGCGACCCAGGCGATGTTGCTCGATCTCGCGGCGGGCCTGGTGAAGCCGGGCGGGTCGATCGTCTATATCGTGTGCTCGCTGCTCGACGCCGAAGGGGCGGACCAGGCGCAGCGCTTTCTGGATGCGCATCCGGGCTGGAAAGCGGCTGAGCCGAACCTACATGCAGGCACGCCCCGCGGGCCCGGATTGCGGCTCACGCCATTCAAGGACTCGACCGACGGCTTTTTTGTCGCGAAGATGACAATGCCATGATAGCGACAAAGCCCTCAATTTCGGAGATTTCAATGCGGATCACGGCGATCTCGGCAGCGCTTGCGCTGGTGGTGCTGACGGTGTCCACCGGACTTCACGCCCAGCGGCCCGACGACCAGATCGATTCCAAGTCACTCGCGCTGCTGCAACAGGGCCGTGCGGCCAAGGCGGCGGGCAACATCCAGGGCGCCAACGACGCGCTGGAGAGCGCGCTTGCAGTCGATCCGCGCAATCGCGAGGCGTTCGTCGTGCTCGCCGAGATCGCGCGCGGCAGCGGCCTGCCGGGCAAGGCGATCCGCCTCTACCGCGAAGCGCTGACCCTCGAGCCCAACGACCTGTCGGCGCTGCGCGGCCAGGGCGAGGCAATGGTCGCCAAGGGCGCAGTCGAGCGCGCCAAGGAGAATCTCGCCAAGATCAAGACGATCTGCACCACCGCCTGCAACGACGCCACGGTGCTCGCAGCGGTGATCGCCAAGGGTCCGCCGGTGACTGCGACCGCGCAGGCGGAAGAGCCGGCCAAGCCGGTTACCGCGAAGCCCTAACCCAGCACCCGGGCGATCGAGACGAATTCCTCGATCGTCACGGTTTCGGCGCGGCGGCTAGAGTCGATGCCGAGCGCTTCGAGCGCCGCCAGCGCGCCGGGAACGCCCTTCAGGCTCTGCCGCAGCATCTTGCGCCGCTGGCCGAACGCGGCGCCGGTGACGGCTTCGAGCACGGGCAGGCGGACCCCCCCGGGTGGTTCGGCGGGCACGATATGGACCACCGCCGACATGACCTTGGGCGGCGGCGTGAAGGCCGAACGGTGCACCGTCATCGCGATCTTCGGGGTCGAGCGCCACTGAGCGAGCACGGCGAGCCGGCCATAATGGTCGGTCCCGGGCGCGGCGACGATCCGCTCGGCGACTTCCTTCTGGAACATCAGTGTCAGGCTTGCCCACCAGGGCTGCCACGCCGCCGAGAGCCAGCCGACCAGCAGGGCCGTGCCGACATTGTAGGGCAGGTTGGCAACGATATGGGGCTTGCCGGCGAACAGCGCAGGCGCATCGACTTCGAGCGCGTCGCCTTCGATCACCCGCAGCTTGCCGGGGAAGAAGTCACCGAGCTCCGCCAATGCGGGGATACAGCGGCGGTCGCGCTCCACCGCGACGACGCCCGCGCCGGCCTCAAGCAGCGCGCGCGTCAGGCCGCCGGGTCCCGGGCCGACCTCGAACACTTCGGCGTCGGCAAGTTCGCCCGGCACGCGGGCGATGCGCGCGAGCAGTTGCCCGTCGAACAGGAAGTTCTGCCCCAGCGCCTTGCTCGCGCTGAGACCATGCCGGCGGATGACGTCGCGAAGCGGAGGAAGTTCGCTCACGGGACTCCCGCGGCGGTGGTTTCGGCGCGGCGCTGGGCGGCGCTGGCGGCCATGCGGATAGCGGCGATCATCGCGCCTGGATTGGCCTCGTCGCGACCAGCGATGCCGAACGCGGTACCGTGATCGGGCGAGGTGCGGACGATCGGCAAGCCGAGCGTGATGTTCACGCCCTCGTCGAAATGGAGCGTCTTGATCGGGATCAGCGCCTGATCGTGATAGGCGCAGAGCGCGGCGTCATAGCCGGCGCGCGCGCGCGGGTGAAACATCGTGTCGGCGGCGAACGGGCCGACCGCGTCGATGCCCTCCTCGCGGAGCTGCGCGATCGCCGGCATCAATATGTCGATCTCCTCGCGCCCGATCGCGCCACTTTCGCCGGCGTGCGGATTGATCCCGGCAAAAGCGAGCCGCGGCCGCTCGATCCCGAAATTGCGCAGCAGCCCACGAGCAGTGACGCGCGCCTTGGCAAGGATCAACTCCTGCGAAAGCAGCTGCGGCACCTCGGCGAGGGGCACATGGACGGTGATCGGCACAACCCGGAGCGTTGGGCCAGCGAGCATCATCACCGCATTCTCGCCCGAGACGCCGCAACGCTCGGCGACGAACTCGGTCTGGCCGGGATGGGTGAAGCCGATGCGATAGAGCTGCGCCTTGGAGACAGGCCCGGTGACGACCGCCCCGGCCGCGCCCGCGCTGGCGAGCCCGACCGCGATCTCGAGCGACTGGAGCGCGCAGCGGGCGCTGTCGACGTCGGGGGTACCCGGCGTCACGGTGCCGGCCTCGTTGATCGAGAGCACCGGTAGTGCCGCCGGAAACGCCTCGAACGCTTCCTCCGGGCTGTAAATGCGCGTGATCGGGCCGTCCCACACGCGCTCGACCGCGCGGATGTCGCCCACGGCGAAGAAGGGCGCGAGCGAATGCAGCTCGCGTGCCTTCCAGGCCTTTGCAGTAATTTCGGGACCGACCCCGGCCGAGTCGCCCATGGCAATGGCGAGCGGGGGAATCATCTCCGCTCGCCCGCCGGCATCATCGATATTCGACCAGCGCGTCGCGGCGCAGATCGCGCAGCATGCGCTGGGCGCGCAGATTGACGCGCTGATCCTCGATCTGCTCCTGAAGCTGCTCGGCCGTGGGCATATTGGCCATCTTCGGCTCGTCGCGGCCGCAGATCACGAGCACGCGAACGCCGTCCTGGATCGTGCCGAAGGGCTGGGTCACCTGGCCGATCTGGAGCGGCATGACGATGTTCTGAAGCGCAGGCGGCAAATCGCGCAGCACGATCCCGTCCTTGTCGACCACTTCTGCATTCTCGGCGCCCGCGACCTTGGCGACGTCGCCGCAGCCCTTGATCGCCTGGGTCGCCGTGGCGAACGCGCCGGCGCGGGCGGTCGCCTGTGCCTCGGTCGTGCCAGGGGCGAAGTTGATCGTAAGCTGGCGTAGACTGAGCGTCGCGTCGAGCGGATTGGGCATCAGCACCTGGCGCTTCTCGGCGAGATAGAGGATCGAGAAGCCGGTCGGCAGCTCGATCGGGCCCGCGACCTGGCCGGGGCTCATCTCCTGCGCCGCCTTGGCGAGCGCATCGGGGAGCATCGCGGGGCGCACCCAGCCGAGATCGCCGCCCTGCGCCTTGGTCGAGCTTTCCGAATAGGTGCGCGCGAGATAATCGAACGGCGCGCCGTCACGCATCTGCTGGATCATCTTCTGCATGCCCGCGAAGACTTCCTGCGAGCGATCCGACGTGGCGTTCTGGTAGATTTCGTAGACGTGGAACTCGTCGCTGCCCTTGGCCGCCTTCATGCGATCGATCATCGCCTGAACCTCGGCTTCGCCGACATTGATGTTGACGCGGCGGCGGAGCAGGCGGCTCCAGGCCATTTCGGCCTCGATCTGGCGCTTGACCGAACGCTCGGAAGAGCCGTTCGCCTTGAGCCAGGTGCGCATTTCCTCCGGCGTCCGACTGAAATTCTTCGAGACGCGGTTGAAGCCCTGCTCGATCTCCTTCGGCTCCACGGTGATTTCGTTGGCCTTGGCCTCCTGGATCTGGAGCGTCTCGTCGATCAGCTGGCGGAGCATCGCGAGGCGCAGCTGGTCGCGTTCCTCCGGCTTGAGGTTGGTCATGTTGAGCTTCTGCAGCCCCACGATCATAGCAACGCGCTGATCGACGTCGGTGCCGGTGATCACGACGTCATTCACGATAGCCGTGGGCTTACGGATATTGGGATCCGCCTTGCCGAAAATCTGAAGGTTCGAAGGCAGATCGAGACCGGTCGATGGCACCGACTGATCGGGAACGGTTTGCGCACCCGCGATCGTGGCCAATCCTGCAACGCCCAACGCCAGAACCATCTTGCGGCCAGCGCGGACCGTCTTTGCAACACTCATCTTCACGTGAAGCCGTACCCTCATCCCATGTCCGGATCGCCGCGCTTAGTGCGTAATTGTGCCTGAACCAAGGCTGAGCGACGATTCGGTCTTTGCGGCGGCAGGCGCCGATATGGCGAGAGCTTAGCGCCCGAGATTCTTGAAAGCGAGGGTCAGCAGGAAGGTATTGCCGGCCTGGGCATCGCCGGTTGTCTCATAATCGCGCTTCCAGGTGAGGCCGAGACGGAGGCAATCGTCCTCATAGGTGATGCCCATTCGGTGGCGAACCGGCTCGAAGCCGTCCGCCTGCGAGAGCGGATCTTCGTCGCGGTTGGTCAAGTCGATCAGGGTCGACCCAGATACCGACCAGAAGCGCGCGAGCTGGATACGGGCGCCGAGGCGAAGCTCCTCGCGGTCCTGGAGATCCTCGAGCGCGGGGCCGATATTACGGTTGAGGCGCAGATAGCCGATCGTGGCATAGGTGCTGCGCGACCCGACCGTCGTGTCGATCTCGTTGCGGCGAATGGCGAGACCGTCCTTGTCGAGCCGGTAGCGGTGCGTGAACGAGATAAAGTCGCGGAAGCGGATCACGGTGCGACCGACAATGTCGGACACGCGATCGGTGAGGCCGGTACCGTCGGGGAAGAGCGTCGGGCGCCGGCTGATGCGATAGCTCTGTCCGATATTCGAATCGATGCTGAAGCCGGGCAGATAGAGCGCGTAGTCGACGCCCCAGGTGAAGCGGCTCGAATCCTCGACGCGGTCGTAGCCAGGGAAGCGATTGAGCGCGAAGAGGTTGGAATCCTCAAGATCGACGGCACGCGCGTCTTCGTTGGGGACCTGCAGATTCTCGATCTTGGGCGAGGCGACGAACTGGAGGTGGGGGGTGATGCGCTGGGTGCCGCCGAATAGCTCGCCAACCAGCGGCCATTTCATGTCGAGCGCTGCCGACGCGATTCCGCGGAAGTGGAAACCGTCTTCGCCGCGATAGCTGGCCACCGTGGTCAGCAGCGTATCGGAGGCGTGGTAGACATCGCCGCGGGTATAGGCGGTGAGCGTGATCTCCTGGCCCCAGGCGGTCAGCTTGCGCAGGTCCCAGCGTGCGCTGGCGAAGGCGCGCTGCGAATCCTGGCCGTCCGAACGCCCGATCGCGAGCGAATTGACTTCGAATTCGAAGCGGCCGCCGATGACGCCGTCATCCATGCGGCGGCGATAGTCGATCTCGGGCAGTGCGAACGGCTGGAGCCCCTGGCGCTCGCCGACGCGCAGCGTCTGCACCACCCAGGCATTGATCGAGAAATAGCTGTCCTGATCGATCCGCTCGAGGCGCAGATTGTTGCGCAGCCGATCGTCGCGCGAAATATCGTAGCGGCGCAGGAAGGTGCGGTCGGTCGAAAGGCGGAACGAGGCGCTCGCGCTCCAGTTCGGATCGAGCTGGAGGGTGCCGACCGCGTCGAGATAGCCGCGAAAATCATTCTTCGAGGTCGCATCGGTGATCGGGATGCTCAGATCGTCGGCGCGACGACTATAGGTGCCATAGGCGCTGACGCGGTACGCGCCCAGGCTGTTGATCTCGCGATAATCGGCCTGGAGCATCGGCAGCGTATTGGTGAACACGCGCGGCGTGACGGTCAGATCGCGATTGGGCGCCAGGCTGAAGAAATAGGGCAGCGCGATCTGCAGGCCATTGGTGCGGTTGTAGCGGATGTCGGGCGTCAGGAAGCCGTCGTCGCTTTGCCCGCCGGCCGGGTGCGAGAAAGCCGGCAGCGGGATCGTCGCGAAGCCGAATACTGAAATGCGTGCGCCGGTATAGCGGATGCGCTTCTTCTGCGGATTGTAGACGACGCGGTCCGCCGTGATCTTCCAGGACGGCTCCTTCGGACAGCCCGCCGAATCGGAGACCGAGCAAGGCGTGTAGGCGGCATTCTCGACCGTGATGATGCCGCTCTCGTCGCGCCGCCCGCGCTCGGAGGCGATGCGGCCACCCGCGTCGAGTACGACCAGCATATTCTCGACGACGCCGTCGCGCAGCGTGTCGGTCAGCTCGATCCGGTCGCCATAGGCGGTGTCGCCCTGGGGATTGGCGACGACGACATTGCCCTCGGCGGTGACCTGACCCGTCTTGCGGTTCCACACGACCTTGTCGGCGCGCAACCTTTGGCTGCGGCGGTAGAGGCGGACATCGCCGGTGGCGGTAACGATATCGCCTTCCGAATCATATTCGAGCACGTCCGAGGTGAACTGGATCTGCTCGGGATCGTCGATCACGCCGGTCGGCAAGAGCGGCGGCGCCTCGGTCGGGCGATCCTGGAGGTTCGCGGCAGGCACTTCCTGACGGGCAGACGGGTCCGCCGGCGTCTCGCGCGGATCGGCAGTCTCCTGCGCATGCGCCTGCGCCGTCAGGCACAAACCCAGCGCAGCCGAGAGCAGCAGGCCCTTGCGCGTCACGAATTTTCCCACCTTTTATCTCTACTCCCGGGCACGCGGCACCTTCCGCCCTATCGCAGCGGTTGCGGCATCGCAATGTTACGTGCGTTGGCCCGAACGCCCGGACCGGCTATCGGGGGCCAATGCAGGTCGATTTCTATCATCTGACGCGCGCCCCGCTGGAGCGCGTCCTCCCGCAGATCGCCGAGAAGGTGTTGGCGGGCGGGGGGCGGTTGCTGGTGATTTCGGACGATACGGATCAGCGCTCCAGGATCGATCTACTGCTATGGAGCTATGCCCCCGACAGTTTCCTCGCGCATGCGCAGGCGGGCGGCGGGGACGACGCGCTGCAGCCCGTATTGATCGGCAGCGCGGTGGAGGCATCGAACGGCGCGCGCAACATCGCTCTGGCGGACGGGATGTGGCGCGCGGAGGCGCTCGGCTTCGATCGCGCCTTCCATTTCTTCGACGAGGAGCGGATCGTGGAAGCGCGGGCGGCGTGGAGTGCGCTTGGGGACCACGAGAGCGTAGAGCGGCGCTATTGGAAGCAGAATGACGCGGGGCGCTGGGAACAGGTGGCCTGAACGGCGGAAATCTGCGGTTTTCCCGATGCCGGCGCAGGATCGAGCGATGGCGCTAGGTTGACACGGTTGACACCCGCTATGTCGAAAAATCTTCCTTCCCGGAAAAAGCGCCATTTTCGCGCGCGCTCGGCGCGTCGGGCGTGCTTCGACGATGAGAAAGAGCGGATTCTCGATCGGCCCTGAAATCCTACATTGCAAGGCGGGCGGGATGATCGGTGAAGGCGACGATCGTTCTGGGCCAGCCCGTGCTTCGGCTTGCATCGGCCCCGTCCCGGGACTAGAGAGCCGCGACTTTTCCACAACCCCAAGACACAGGAGCCGCACGGCCATGGCCGCGACCCGGACCTTTTCGATCATCAAGCCCGATGCCACCCGCCGCAACCTGACCGGTGCGGTCACCAAGATGCTCGAGGAAGCCGGCCTGCGCGTCGTCGCCTCCAAGCGCATCCAGATGACCCGCGAGCAGGCCGAGGGCTTTTACGGCGTCCACCGCGAGCGTCCCTTCTTCAACGATCTGGTCACGTTCATGATCTCGGGGCCGGTTGTCGTGCAGGTACTTGAGGGCGAGAACGCCGTGCAGGCGAACCGCGACATCATGGGCGCGACCAACCCGGCCAATGCCGATGCCGGCACGATCCGCAAGGAGCTGGCCGAATCGATCGAGGCGAACTCGGTCCATGGTTCGGACAGCGAAGAGAATGCAGCGATCGAGATCGCCTTTTTCTTCAAGCCGGAAGAAATCGTCGGCTGATCCGGCTGCTGGCCCGTCCGTATGGAAGGGCGCAGGCGTGGATTTGAAGG
This sequence comes from Sphingomonas sp. JC676, assembly GCF_014489075.1. Taxonomy (GTDB): domain Bacteria; phylum Pseudomonadota; class Alphaproteobacteria; order Sphingomonadales; family Sphingomonadaceae; genus Sphingomonas. The sequence continues at coordinate 816,755 of NZ_JACTGR010000001.1, forward strand.
GTCGGGGCCTTGGGTCCCGGCCCTTTTTCGTCTGCGAACCGGCTGCGTGGTGAAGGTTGCTGCCAGCCCCGAAAAACGGTCGATTTTACAGGCGTTCCAGGGTCACCGCCGCCAAGGCGCGGCACAGGTGCCAAACACAAGCCGATGCAGCCCAAAGGCCGAGCAGCCACCATGCCAGGGACCACAATCCGCCCACAAGCGGTCCCGCAAAAACCACTGGCATGAACGAGAGCATCACAGCCCCCTGATACAGATACTCCGCCTGACGATTTATTCCGCAGGACGATGTGCTCAGGGCGAAAGGTCCGTCGGGTGCCACCGAATAGTCGATGGGACACATGTGGCCGATGAAAGCACCTACGACCGGTGCACCGACCGGGCTCAGCAAAAGCAGCAGAAATATCGCGGCTCGAACGAGATGTTTGCAAGCGGTCATGATGCCCGATCCAGAGCTTTGCGCCTTCAGCGGGATCGCTGAAACCGGGTGGCCGCTCTAGTCGGGCAATGTGCAGATATGATGCGGTGCGCGTTGGCTTTCCGCCGGTAATGGACTGCGCGATCTCGCGGCTTGTGCCGCATGTGTTTCAGACGAAGGTAGCGGTCCGAACGGCTTTAACGCGGCAAGGCGATCGTCGCGATCAACCCGCCGCCGTCGCGGTTCGCCAGCGAGATCGTGCCGCCGGCATCGTGGACGATCGCGCGGGCGAGCGCCAATCCCAGACCGATTCCGCCGGTATCGCGATTGCGCGATTCCTCGAGCCGCATGAACGGATCGAACACCGCGTCGATCTTGTCGGGCGGGATGCCCGGGCCGCGATCGCACACCTGCACCTCGACCGAATGTTCGCGGGGTACCAGGAAGACTTCGGCGCCGCCGCCATATTTGACGGCATTCTCGATCAGGTTGCGGACCGCACGGCGCATCAGCGTGGGCCGCAGGTGCATCGCCAGGCGCGGCGTTTCCTCGAAGGTGACGTCGTGATCGAGATCGCGGAAATCCTCCACCACCGCATCGACCAGCGCAGAAAGATCGACATCGGTCATCTTCTCGCTGGGGCGGCCTAGACGCGCGAGCGAGAGGATGTCGTCCAGCGTGCGGCTCATCTCGTCGATCGTGTCGGCCATCCGCGCGCGATCGTCCTCGTCCTCGACCGATTCGATGCGAACGCGCAGCGCCTGGAGGGGCGTGCGCAGATCGTGGCCGATCGCGCCGAGCATGCGGTCCTTCTCGTCCAGCATGCCGTTCACGCGGCGGCTGAGCGCATTGTACGCGCCGATCACCGCGCGGACCTCGCCCGATCCCTGTTCTTCGAGCGGCGGGGTGCCGTCGCCGGGCTTGAAGCTGCGCGCGGCCTGGGCGAGGGTGCGCAGCGGCATGGCGATGCGGCGCCCGGCGAGCAGCACCGGCACCAGCACGACGATGTAGAGGATCAGCGTCTGCGCGATCAGCTGCCAGATCAGCGCCAGCTCGGTACGCGGCCAGGGCGATCCGAGCGCAAGCCAGCCCTTGCCCGGCAGCTCGACCGCGACGACCAGCTCGGCCCCCATGCGCTGCAATCGTTCGACGCGGCGCGGCCCGAGCTCCTTCAGCACCCGTTCGTCGAGCTTGAACGGCCGGACGATCGCGACGAGCTGGCCGACATGGGTACCGCCCTCTTCGAGGCCCCTGCGAATGCTGGCCTCCAGATCGGCGCGGCGACCGGCATTGGCATCGAGCGGATTGGTCGCGTGCAATTGCACGCGCGTTCGCGGGTCGGTGAGGTAGCCGCCCCGTGGGATCCGGATCGCATCGGGTAGCGCCGAGCGCGTCGCCAGCAGCCGATCGGATGCGTCGGTGAGGCGCGTGACGGTGGGTACGATCACCTGGGCGAAGCGCGCGGCCTGGCGCTCGCGCAGCAGCAGCCCGAAATTGATCGCCTGCGCGACGAACAAGGCGACGCCAACCAGCAGCGCGATCTGGCCTGCCAGGCTCTTCGGGTAGAAACGCGACAGCGCCTTCATACGGCCATCGCCGCCTGACGTGTCACAGGCGAGTCACTTCGGCGGCGAGCGTATAGCCGCCGCCCCAGACCGTCTTGATCAGCCCGGGATTCTTGGGATCGGGCTCGATCTTCTTGCGCAGTCGGCTGACCTGATTGTCGATCGCGCGATCGAAGGCGGCGGCCTCGCGGCCCTGGGTCAGGTCGAGCAATTGATCGCGGGTGAGCACCTGGCGCGGGCGCGTCACCAGCGTGTGGAGGAGATTATATTCGCCGGTCGAAAGCGGGACCGACACGCCTTCGCGGTCGACCAAAGTGCGCTCGCCGGTCTTGAGCACCCAGCCGGCAAAGGCGAAGCTGCCGCTTTCGGGCGCATGCTGCTTCGATCCGCCGGCCGACCAACGGCGCAGCACAACCTTGATTCGCGCCGAGAGCTCGCGGGGCGAGAAGGGTTTCACGACATAATCGTCCGCGCCCATCTCCAACCCGACGATGCGATCGGTCTCCTCGCTGCGCGCGGTGAGCAGGATCACGGGCGTATCGCTGGTCTCGCGGATGTGGCGGCACAGGCTGAGCCCGTCTTCGCCCGGCATCATGATATCGAGGATGACGAGATCGATCGCATAGGCAGCCATGCGGGCGCGTGCGCCCTCGGCATCGCCGGCCTGCGTCACGCGGAAGCCTTGCTTGGTCAAATATTGGGCGAGGGGCTCGCGGATCGATCGTTCGTCATCGACCAGGAGGAGGTGCGGAATCTCGGACATGGGATCAGCGTACCAATTCGCACGCGAGAAGGAAGTGCCGGGCGGGCGAGGAGGCGGGAAGCCCGCCCGGCAAGTTCCGGCTGACCTTCAATTGCCGTCGGGGGCGGAAGGCGGGTCAGCCGGCGGGGTCTGGGGAGCGCTGCCGGGGGCGGGCATCGCTTGGTCATGGCCGCCGCGCATCGACATCATCCGCTGCATCACGGCGTCGCGCTCGGACTGGTCGATCTTGCCGTCATGATTGGTATCGATCCGGTCGAAGCGCTTGTTGGCCTGGGCGCGCTGCTCTTCGAGCGTGACCGCGCCGTCGCCATTCGCATCAGTGCGGCCCATCATGCGGGGGCGGGTGCCTTCGGCGAACACCTTGCGCTCGTCGGCGGTGACCTTGCCGTCCTTGTTGGCATCGAGTTTGGCGAAGCGCGCGTCGACATCGGCGAGCATCTCTTCGCGAGTGACTATGCCGTCGCCATTGGCGTCGGCGCGGGCAAGGGGATCGCGGCGCTGATGATCCTGGGCGGCAAGCGCGCTGCCGGCGACTAGCGTGGCGCACAGCGCGGCGGCGGGGATCAGCTGCTTCATTACGCGATACTCCGGGGAAGACTTGCCCGGCGAGGGGAGGGGGGACACCCTCGCCGGGGGAACTTGCCGGCGAGAGGAGGGGGACACTCTCGCCGTGACAACCTTTTGGCGGGCGCCTGTCTCAGCGGTTTGTCACGATCTGGGTAATGTGTCGCAAATTGTCGCAGGCCAGGATTTCACGCGAAGATTGCGACACCCTGCATCGCCTCGGCGATCAGGTCCCCAGTGGCGTTCCACACGGTCATACGCTGGCTGGAATAGCCGTTCTTCGCAATATCCGCGGCGGAGGCGAGCAGCCACCAGCCGTCCTCGGTCGCGGGCTGGGCCGCGACGAAATTGATCTGCCAGTTGAGCGAGCTGAGCGGCGCGCGGCGATCCTCGATCAGCTTGAACGCGGCGGGCGGGAGCGCGTCGCCGATCGCCATCAGCTCGACCATCGGGTGGAGATTGTCGCGGCCGCGCAGCCGGGCCCAGCGCAGCCATTCGGCCGGGCCGGGCGCCGCCTTGGGATCGTGGAAATTGAAATTGCTGGTGAAGAAGCTGTCGTCCGGGCCGGTGTAGATTTCGGCGTTCGGCGCGGGCGGCGCGATCGGCGCGCGGGGCGCCGTGTCGTGCGCCACGGCCGAGCTGAGCGGCGCCATGAAGACGAAGGTGGCGCGCAGGCCGAGTCCGGCCTCGCACGCTACATCGGCCTGGAGGAAGGCGGCGTTGCGGCCCCGGCGCAGCTTTGTGGCGGTGACGGTGACCCCGCCGGCGAGCGGGCCGATGAATGCGACCTGCGCCGAACGCAGTGGCGGCAGATCGGGTTCGCATTCGAGCGCCGCCTGCAGCGCCAGCGCCGCCGAGAGCCCGCCATAGGCGGTGCGGCCCTGCATCCAGTCGCCGGGGACGGTGCAGGTGAAGCCGGCCTCGGTGCGCGCGGCGCTCGCCAATATGTCGGCGATCGGCGTCATCGGACGAGATAACGGTCGCGAAGCTCGCGTTTGAGCACCTTGCCGATCGTGTTGCGCGGCAGTTCGTCGACCTTCTCGAGCGTGGAGAGGCGTTGGGTCTTGCCGACACGCGCGTTGAACCAGGCGAGGATGTCACCGGGCTCGCCCGTACCGACATAGAAGCCGACCGGCGTCTCGCCCCACTCCTCCGAGGGCACGCCGACGACGCTGCAATCGTTGACTTGCGGATGCTCGGCGAGCACGGCTTCCAGGTCCGACGGATAGATGTTGAACCCGCCCGAGATGATCAGGTCCTTCTTGCGGTCCATCAGGATCAGGAAGCCGTCCTCGTCGAACCGGCCGACATCGCCGTGGCGGATGAAGTGGTTGCCCTCCGCATCGTGCCAGGTTGCGGCGCCGGTCGCATCCTTGCGGCCGTGATAGCCGGTCATCATCGCAGGCGAGCGGCCGACGACCTCGCCCATCTCGCCGCGCGCAACCTCGTTGCCTTCTTCGTCGATCAGGCGGATGTCGTTGCCCGGAAGCGGCTGGCCGACGGTGTGGAGCTTGGTCGGATGGGCATTGCAGACCAATGCGCAGGTGCCGCCGCCTTCGGTCATGCCGTAATATTCGACGAGCAGCCCCGGCCAGCGCGCGACGACATCGGCCTTGAGCGCGGCGGAGAAGGGCGCGCTGGTGCAGGTCTTGAAGCGGAAGCTCGACAAATCGTGCGCGTCGAAATCGGGGAGCGCCATGATCCGCTGATACTGGACCGGGACCAGCATGGCATGCGTCGCGCGGTGCCTTTCGGCGAGGCGGACGAATTCGGCGGCATCGAACTTGGGCATCAGCACCGCCGTGCCGCCCCAGGCGAGGGTGGGCAGGAAGCTGACCAAAGTGGTGTTCGAATAGAGCGGGGTCGCGACCATCGTAACGGCATCGCCGAAGCCGGCGGGCGCGCGGCTGATATGGGTCCAGCGCATCGCATGCGGCTGAACGATGCCCTTGGGCGTGCCGGTGGTGCCCGAGGAATAGATGATGTTGAAGGCGTCGTCGGAGGTGCGGGTGACGGCTTCTGGGCGAGCATCCTCGGGGGCGAGCCAGTCGTCGAGCCGCTCCATGGCGACCTTCCGGGCGGCGACGTCGAGGCCGGCATGCGCGGCATCGTGGAACAGGATCGGCGCGCCGCAATCGGCGATCATCGCGGTAAGCTGCTCGGGGGTGGCCGAAGGCGCGAGCGGGGCGGCGACGCAGCCGGCGCGCAGGGCTCCGAGGAACACCAGCGCATAGTCGATCGAGCTGGGCGCGAGGATCGCCACCGCGGCGCCTGGGGGAACGCCGTCGCGCTGGAGCGCTGCTGCGACGCGGTCCATGCCGCGGTCCAGCTGCACGAAGTTGAGTGCCGCGTGGCCAACGACCAGTGCGGTTTTGTCGCCCCGTTCGCGGGCATGCGCGGCGATAAGATCGGGCAGCGTCGCGAAGTCGCTGGCCAGCATCGTCGCGGCGCTTGCAGGTGTCTCGCCCATGAGCGGAGAGCTAAGCGAGCGCCGCGACGAATGCCATACGCAAAATTCGAAAAATGCGCGGTCAGGCCTCTTGCGTGCTCGCCGCGGTCTGGCCGAACAGCACCGCGCGCTGTTCATCGGTCATCGGGGTGGCATAGGAACGGACCTCGCCGCCCTTCTCGTAGGCGCGGATCGTCGCGGGGCGCGCGGCTATGCTCTCGAACCAGCGCTTGAGGTTGGGGAAATCGTCGAGATTCTGCTGATGCGCCTCGTGCGGGACGATCCACGGATAGCAGGCCATGTCGGCGATCGAGTAATCGCCGGCGATGAAGTCGCGCCCCTCGAGGCGCTTGTTCAGAACGCCGTAGAGCCGGTTGGTCTCATTGACATAGCGGTTGATTGCATATTCGATCTTCTCGGGCGCGTAGACGCCGAAATGGCCGTTCTGCCCGGCCATCGGGCCGAGGCCACCCACCTGCCACATCAGCCATTGCAGGATCTCGGTGCGCTCGCGCGGCGTCTCGCCGTAGAATTTGCCGGCCTTCAGCGCGAGGTAGATGAGGATCGCGCCGCTTTCGAACACGCTGATCGGCTCGCCGCCATCGGCGGGCGCGCGATCGATGATCGCGGGCATGCGATTGTTGGGCGAGAACTTCAGGAACTCGGGCTTGAACTGGTCGCCGATGCCGATGTTCACCGGATGTATTTCGTAATCGAGCCCGGCTTCTTCGAGGAACAGCGTGATCTTGTGGCCGTTCGGGGTGGGCCAGTAATAGAGCTCGATCATCGGGTAAATCTCCGCCTTTGGACAGGCGCGGGAGATGGGTGGCGGCTCCTCGTTACGCAACCGTCGCGGGCGCGGATTTGACCCGCGGGACCACCTTGATCGCGACGATCAGCAGTGCGGAGAAAGCGAGCGCTGCGGCCAGCACGAAATTGCCGCCGGTGAAGCCGCGCTCCGATCCGAACGCCAGCGTCTGGCTGAGCACCAACGGCGCGAAGATCAAGGCAACGCTGTTGAGGCTGGCCATGCCGCCCTGCAGCGCGCCCTGGTGCGAGGCGTCGGTGATGCGCGAGAGCAGGGCGTTGATCGAGGGCCAGGCGAGCGCCTGCAGCGCGCCCGCCGCGATCAGGCAATAAATCATCCAGCCCTCCCGCACGAAGGAATAGCAGGCGAACACCGAACCTCCGATAAGCATGCCGAACACCACGGTGCGCTCCTCGCCATAGCGGGCGATCGCCTTGCCCGTGACGAGCATCTGGACGGTGGCCATCGCCAGCCCCGAGGCCGCCAGCGACCAGCCGATCGCCTGTTCGTTCCAGCCCAGCGCCAGCTCGGCGAAAAAGGCCCAGGTGGCGGGATAGACCATGTGCGCGAACTGCCAGAGGAAGGCGGCGAGCAGCAGCCATTTGGCGTTGCCGGCGTGGAACAGCGGCTTGAACGCCGCGAAGATATGCGCCTGGCGCAGGTCGAACGGGCGGCGGCGATCGGGCGTCATCGTCTCCGGCATCACGATCAGGATCCACAGCGCGTTGAGCCCGGCGAGCACGGCGGCGGCGATGAACGGGGCGCGCGGGCCGAACGAGGCGAGCAGCCCGCCCAAAGCCGGTCCGAGGATGAAGCCGATGCCGAATGCCGCGCCCATCAGGCCGAAGGTGGCGCCGCGCTTCTCGGGCGGGGTGACGTCGGCAAGCACGGCGTTTGCCGGTCCATAGACCGCCCCGGCTATGCCAGCGACGACACGCCCGACGAACAGCCACCCGATCGTCGGCGCGGCGGCCATCAGCGCATAGTCGGCAGCGAAAGCGAGCATCGAGAACAAAAGCACCGGGCGCCGTCCGATACTGTCGCCCAGGCTCCCGAGGATGGGCCCGGCGAAGAACTGCGCCAGCGCGAAGGCGACGAGCATATAGCCGCCGATCCGCGTCGCGTCGGCCAGCCCGACATGCGCGAGTTCGACGACCAGCCGGGGAAGGACGGGGAGGACGATGCCGAAACCGATCGAATCGATCAGCACGGCGGACAGCACGATCGGCACCGCGCGATGGTGGAATTGCATCTGTCGTCCCCAAGTTCGGCGATGTTTTAACCGATTGCGTCCGTTCCAAAAGCCACAAAAGTCGCACTCCTCACGTGGGTCAACGCCCGCGGTGTTTTGAGTCCGGCTTCGATTGTGGCGACCACCCTTCTATCGTCACCCCGGCCGAAGTGCCGGGGTGACGAACGAGTTGGGCTCTACCACGATTGGAACAATAAGGGAACACTGCACAGGCGCGGCATATGGAAAAGGGATTTCTTACACCGAGCGCTTGACGCTCGCTTGTCCATACCGCAATTTCGAAACAAGCGTTGGAAAGGCGCAGGAGAGGTAAATGGCGACAGCATCCGAAATCGAAGCGGCGGCGAACCCGCTGGACGCGTTCCGCACCGAGACCCGCGAATGGCTCGCGGCAAATTTCCCGCCCAGCCTGAAGGGCAAGGACAATGCGATGTCCGCGGTCGAGGGACCGCACGAGAATTCGCCCGAGGAGGATGCCTGGCAGAAGGCGATGGGCGAGAAGGGTTGGGGCGTGCCGACCTGGCCCAGCGAATATGGCGGCGGTGGCCTTTCCCGCTCCGAGGCGCGCCTGCTGCAGGAAGAGATGGCGCGGATCGGTGCCTGGAATCCGATCGGCGGCATGGGCGTGATGATGTTCGGGCCTACGCTGCTCGAATATGGCAGCGAGGCGCAGAAGCACGAGCATATCCCGGCGATCGCGCAGGGGACGGTGCGCTGGTGCCAGGGCTATTCGGAGCCCGGCGCGGGATCGGACCTGGCGAGCCTCCAGGCCTTCGCGGAGGACAGAGGCGACCATTATGTCGTCAACGGCCAGAAGACCTGGACCAGCGGCGGGCAATGGGCCGACAAATGCTTCATGCTCGTCCGCACGGACAAGTCGAAGAAGCATGAGGGCATCACCTTCCTGCTCTGCGACATGGACAGCCCGGGAGTGGAAGTGAAGCCGATCCGGCTGATCTCGGGCTCCTCGCCCTTTTGCGAGACCTTCTTCACCGACGTGAAAGTGCCCAAGGCCAATCGGGTCGGCGAAGAGGGACAGGGCTGGACGATCGGCAAGCGGCTGCTCCAGCACGAGCGCAACAGCCTGTCGGGCGGCGGATCGACGGCAGGACGGATGTTCGCCGGGGCGTCGCTCGGACAGATCGCCAAGAAGTATGTCGGCACGGACGAACAGGGCCGGATCGCCGACGCCGACCTGCGCGCGCGGATCGTGCGGCACGAGATGGATCTGCGCGCCTTCATGTTGACGCTCAGGCGTGCGGCGATGGAGGCGAAGTCGAACCAGGGTCCTTCGGCCGCGACCTCGATCATGAAGAATGTCGGCGCGCGGATCATGCAGGAACGATCCGAACTGCTGATCGAGATACGCGGGCTCGCGGGGCTTGGCTGGGAAGGCGAGGGCTTCAGCGACGAGGAGCTGCGCGACGTGCGCACATGGCTCTTCGGTAAGGCGGTGTCGATCTATGGCGGGTCGACCGAAATCCAGAACAACGTGATCGCCAAGCGCATCCTGGGGATGCTGGATCACCAATGACTGCTTCCTCTCCCGCTTGCGGGAGAGGGCTGGGGTGAGGGTGAGTCCTGGCCCCGCGTGCGCCGCTGAAGTTTGTACGACACACCCTCACCCCGACCCTCTCCCGCAGGCGGGAGAGGGGGAAGGAAGAAGAAGATGGCAATCCTAACCGAAGAACAGACGATGCTGCGCGACATGGCGCGCGAATGGGCGGACAATGAATCGCCCGTCACCGCGTTCCGCAGGATGCGCGATGCCGCGCCCGCGGACTTCTACGACGCCGAGGCATGGCGCGCGCAGGCCGAGATGGGCTGGGCCGGCATATTGGTGCCCGAGGCGCAGGGCGGCGTGGGGATGGGCATTCTCTCGCTCGGGCTGGTGCTCGAGCAGCTCGGCCGCACGCTGACCGCCACGCCGCTGGCGGCGACAGCGGCGGCGATCAGCGCGATCCTGCTCGGCGGTTCGGAGAAGCAGCAGGCGGAATGGCTGCCACGCCTGGCCACGGGCGAAGTCGTTACGACGCTGGCGGTCGACGAAGGCCCGCGCTTCGCGCCCGATCGCATTGCGACCGAAGCCAGCAACGGCCGCATCACCGGCACCAAGGAATTCGTCGCCGAGGGCGACAGCGCGCAGCTTTTCGTCGTGGCGGCCAAGGACGGCCTCTATCTCGTCTCGGGCGAGGAAGGCGTGACGCGATCGCCGCGCAGGCTCGCCGATTCCCGTAGCCATGCGCAGGTGCGCTTCGACGGCGCGCCCGCCGAGAAACTGGAAGGCCGCGCCGACCTGCTCACCGCGGTGACCGATCGTGCCGCCGCGGCGTCCTGTGCCGAGATGCTGGGCATGGCCGAGGCTGCTTTCGCGCAGACCAACGACTATCTGAAGACGCGCGTCCAGTTTGGCCAGGTGCTCGCATCGTTCCAGGCGCTGCAGCATCGCATGGCAAAGATGTTCACCGAGCTCGAGTTGATGCGGTCGGTGGTGGAGGGCGCGTTCGAGGCGATCGATGCCGATCGCGACGTCAGCCAGGCGGTGAGCCTTGCCAAGGCAGTCGCCGGCGAGACATTGCAGCTGGTCAGCCGAGAGATGGTCCAGCTCCACGGCGGCATCGGCATGACCGATGAGCATGATGCGGGCTTCTACCTCAAGCGCGCAAGGGTGCTCGAGGCGATGTGGGGCAACGCTGCCTGGCATCGCGAGCGCTTCGCGCGGCTGAACGGCTACTGAGCACGCCTCCAAAGCCCTCGAGGCCCCGACAACTTCGAGATTCGAAGATCGGTTCCGTGTGCCCGCGTCGTGGCAACAGCTATGGTATTTGCGCAACACCCTCAAGCCAGTCCCGCTTTGCAACTCTTGTTCTGCTTGACGGCTCTCGGGGAAAAAGCTGTATTCGAGGATAGGGTATGGAACCGCCAAGTGTTCCGGCCTTATGGGAGATGAGATGATGATGCGGTTACGCCTTATGTCGGCCTGCGCGGTGCCGGCGATGATCGTGGCGCTCGCAGCGCCCGCCTATGCGCAGAACAGCCAGACGCAGACGCAAACCAGCGACGATCAGAACGAGGTCACCGACCCCAACGACATCGTCGTCACCGCGCAGGGACGCGCGCAGATATTGTCAGACGTGCCGCTCGCGATTTCGGCGGTGAGCGCCGAAACGCTGGAGCGCACCGGCGCAACCGATATCCGCCAGCTCAATCAAGTTGCACCTTCGCTGCTCGTCTCCTCGACCGGCAGCGAGGCCAATGCCTCGGCGCGCATTCGCGGCGTCGGCACGGTGGGCGACAATCCGGGCCTCGAAAGCTCGGTCGCGACCTTCATCGACGGCGTCTATCGCTCGCGCACCGGCCTGGGCCTGAACGACCTGGGCGAGATCGAGCGCGTCGAGGTGCTGCGCGGGCCGCAGGGCACGCTGTTCGGCCGCAACGCATCGGCGGGCCTGCTGAACATCGTCACCAAGCAGCCCCAGTTCGAGTTCGGCGGCATGGCCGAGGCGACCTATGGCAATTACGACTATCTGCGCTTCCAGGGCGCGGTGACCGGGCCGGTGACCGAGCAGCTCGCGCTGCGCCTCGACGGGCTCTATGCCAAGCGCGACGGCTACTATAAGGACGTCAACACCGGGTACGACGTCAACAACCGCGATCGCTACCTGATCCGCGCACAGGCGCTGTACCAGCCGAACGCCGATATCTCGGTGCGGCTGATCGCCGATTACAGCCACCGCAAGGAGGATTGCTGCGGGGCGGTCTATGCCACCGCCGATGTGTCGCCCGCCAACCGGGGCCTGATCACGCCGACCAGCTCGGTCGCCACCGTGCTGACCGGCATCACCGGCACGACCTTCGCGCAATATTTCCCGGCGGCGAACGACGGCTATTCGCGCCGCATCGCGGTCTCGCCCAACCGCAGCTATGCGGGCACGACCAAGGATTACGGCTTTTCGGGCCAGGTCGACTGGAATCTGGGCGGCGTCGACATGACGTCGATCACTGCCTATCGGAAATACACCTCGTACCAGGCGGCGGACGCGGATTACGGCCTGGCCGATATCCTCTATTTCGGCCCCGACAGCGGCCGCGAGTTCAAGACCTTCAGCCAGGAGCTGCGTTTCCAGGGCAAGGCGTTCGGCGACCGGCTCGACTGGCTGGTCGGCGGCTATTACGCGCATGAGGATCTGACGACCAAGGCGCAACTCAAGTTCGGATCGCAATATGGCCGGTTCGCGAGCTGCCGCATCGTCTATGGTTCGTTCAATCCGTTCTATTCGCCGAGCCAGGTCGGCTGCCTCAGCCCGACCGGCGTGGCGTTCCTCAGCAATCCGGCGGGTCCGCTGGGCGCGGCGGGCGCGGCGATGGTCGGCGGACTGCAGCGGCTCGACACGGTGCGCGACGTCGGTGACGACACCGCGAACTTCGATCAGACCAGCGACAATTTCGCCTTCTTCACGCACAACATCATCCACCTGACCAAGACCATCGATCTGACCCTGGGCCTGCGGTACACCAATGAGACCAAGAAGCTGGGCGCCGACTTCCGCAACACCAACACGATATGCCCGGCACAACAAGCGGCGCTGCTGCCGTTCATGGGCATTCCGAGCCTGGCGCCGCTTGCCGGCGGCATCATCACGCTCTCGTGCCAGGGTGGATCGTCCTCGGCGCTCAACGCGCTGACGCTCGACGACGAGCGCAAGGAGGACAGGTTCACGGGCACCGCGGTGCTCTCGTGGAAGCCGATCGACGACCTGCTGATCTATGGAAGCTATTCGCGCGGCTACAAGGCCGGCGGCTTCAACCTCGATCGCTCGGCGTTCAAGAATCCGAGTGCGACCCAGCCGCTGCCGATCTTCCCGATCAGCGCGGCCAATGCCGGCTATTATTCCGACGTGCTCCAGTTCGACGAGGAGACCGTCAACGCCTATGAGATCGGCGCCAAGTACAGCACGCGCGGCTTCAACCTGAATCTCGCGCTGTTCCGTCAGGAATTCAGCAACTTCCAGCTCAACACGTTCAACGGCACCGTCTATCTGGTGCAGAACATCAATGGCTGCGCCGACAATCTCAACGGTGGCGACCGTGACACGAGCGCTGCCACTGGTGCCTGCACCGGCAAGATCAAGCCGGGCGTGGTCTCCAAGGGTATCGAGATCGAGATGGGGATGACGCCGGTACGCGACATCCACGCCAATTTCGGCATGACCTATGCCGATACGCGCTATGCCAACAACCTGGTGGGATCGCGGAGCGGGGCGCCGCTCGATCCCGCGCTGCGGCTTCTGCCCGGCGACAATATGTCGAACGCGCCGCAGTTCGTGGTGACCAGCTCGCTTGCGTGGACGCCGTCGATCGGGCGCGGCCTGCGCGGCCTGGCCTATATCGATGCGCGTCTCTCGGACGACTACAACACCGGCTCGGACCTGTTCCCGCAGAAGGAGCAGGACAGCTTCGTGGTGGTCAACGGCCGCATCGGCATCAGCAGCGAGAACCAGCTCTGGTCGCTCGAAGTCTGGGGCCAGAACCTGACCAAGGCGAATTACATGCAAGTCGGGTTCAGCTCGCCGTTCCAGGCGGTGAGCACCACGCCGACGGCGGGCTATCCGGGCGGATCGCAGATATTCTCCTCCTTTCTGTCCGAGCCGCGGACCTATGGCGTGACACTGCGTTCGCGCTTCTGAATCACCTGGGGAGGTGGAGGACGGGCTCGCGGGAAACCGCGGGCCCGTTTTTTTTGCTCAATGGTCAGCTGTGGTTCAGGCGATCTGTGGTACACAGTGATCATGCGTAAGATCCTTGCGAGTCTGTTTCTGGCCGCCACTGCATTTGCAGTGCCCGCCAGCGCTGCCGATCAAAAGACGCCCCAGGAGAAGCTCGACCGTCTCTTGACGGGGCGAGTGGCCGGAAAGCCGACAAACTGCATCAGTCTGGCTTCGGCGACGTCGAGCCAGATCATCGACGGCAAGGCGATCGTGTATCGCGTCGGGGGCACGCTCTATGTCAACGAGCCCCGCTCGGGTGCGGACACCCTCGATTCTGACGATATCCTGGTGACCAAGACGTACGGTAGCCAGCTTTGCAGCATCGACTCAGTCAAGCTGATCGATCGATTCTCCAGGTTTCAGCATGGATTTGTGATCCTTGGCGACTTCGTCCCCTATACGCGGGTGAAGCAGGCCAACTGAACCGCGCCGCCGCGACGGGTTAGTCCGTCAGGCGCCTAGCACACTATCGTCGAACAGCCCGAACGCGAGCGTGGAGGCATAAAAGGCGACCGCTTTCTCGCGCGGCATCGTGCTCGCCCATTTGCGCATGTCGAAGGCGGCGTTCTGGAGCGCCATCAATGCCTGGCTGGCGACCAGCGGGTCGATCGGGCGGATCGAGCCTTCCGCGATACCGTCCGAAAGCATGCCCGCGAAGCGGCGGGCGATGCGGTTCGAGCGGTCGATCATCGTATTACGGACGCGCGGCGGCAAGCCGGAGAGGGCGGTGGTGCGCAGCAGGGGACCGCGCTCGGAGAATTGCACGTCGAGCAGGGTTGCAATCGTGCTTTCCAGCCGCTCCCAGTGCGAGCCACGATGGCCTTCGGCGAGGCGCTGGGCATCGGCGATGATGTCGAAGCTGCGCTTGTAGCAGGCGGTGACCAGCTCGTCCTTGGCGTCGAGATGGTGGTAGAAGCTGCCCTTGGTGACATTGAGCTCCGAGGCGATCCGCTGGACCGATGCACCGCGATAGCCGAGTTCGTTGATCAGCCTCGTGGCAGCCAGCAGAAAGGCGTCGCGGCCGAGCTCCGGCTCCTCATGCTCCAGGTCGAGCAGTTCGGGCTGCCATTTCTGGCCCGGTCCGGCGATGCCGTGGCGGAACACGTCCATCAGCCTTTGCTCGACGCGGGGATATTCGTCGATCTCGTATCGCGTCAGCCAGGCGGTGAGCCAGAAAGTGTTTTCGAGCACGACATGCGCGCGCGCGCCGCGCAGGTCGGTTTCGGCGCGGGTGCCCTCGGCGCCCCAGAGGCTGCGCGTCTTGCGGAAGATGTTGCGCCAGCCGGTGAGCAGCTGGCTCTTCATGGGCTCTTCCATCGCGCGGAGGTCCGAGAGGATGGCGAAGGCCTGTTCCTCGCCGCGCTGGATGCGGGCGAGGCGTTCCATGTTGATGTTGAGGAAGCGCGCGACGCGCGTTTCGGGCGTCGGTTCGGTCAGCGCCTGGTCTAGCATCTCGTCGAGCCGCTCGAGCGTCTGCTCGAACGCGGCGGCGGCGAGATCTTCCTTGCGCTTGAAATAATAGGTGACGCTGGTGGTATTGAGCCCGACACGCCGCGCCACATCGGCGAAGGTCATGCCCTTCGCGCTCTGTTCGTTGATCGCATCGGCAGCGGCGGACAGGATCGCGTCGCGCTTCGCCTGGAAGCGTTTGGTGCCCTTTTCGGGCGCACTGGCCTCTGATTCCTGGGCGATTGTCTCCGGCGCATTCATATCATGCAACTTACTCATTTAAGATCGAAGCCAAAATGGTTTTTTGGGACTCAGGCATGGCGAAGGAACATGGGTGATACTGTGCCCCCGCACATGCCCAATCCCCTTTACCGAATATCCGGTACGCTCTAGACCCGGATACGACAGTTAATCGGGAGGATGCCATGGACTTCACGCTGACCGAGCGCGAGACCTATTTCCGCGATCGCGTGAAGACATTCATCGACACGCGGATCCGGCCTCGCGGCGCCGAGTATCGCGCCGAGGCGGATAAAGGCGACCGGTGGAAGGTAAACGGGGTGCTGGAGGAAGTGAAGGCCCAGGCCAAGGCCGAGGGGCTGTGGAATTTCTTCATGCCGCCGCATTCGGGTCATGCCCATGTCGACGACAGCTTCGCGTTCGAAGGCACCCAGCTCACCAACCTCGAATATGCGCTGTGCGCCGAAGAGATGGGCCGTGTCGGCTGGGCTTCCGAGGTGTTCAACTGCTCGGCGCCCGATACGGGCAATATGGAAGTGCTGCATCGCTACGGCACCCGCGCGCAGAAGGACCGCTGGCTCAAGCCGCTGATGGAGGGCGAGATCCGCTCTGCCTTCCTGATGACCGAGCCGGCAGTGGCATCGTCCGACGCAACCAATATCGAGACGCGGATCGAGCGTGACGGCGACGACTATGTGATCAACGGCCGCAAATGGTGGTCGTCGGGTACCGGTGATCCGCGCTGTGCGATCGCGATCGTGATGGGCAAGACCAATCCCGACGCCGCCCGCCATGCCCAGCAGAGCCAGGTCCTGGTACCGCTCGATGCGCCGGGCGTGAAGATCGAGCGGATGCTTTCGGTTTTCGGGTATGATCATGCGCCGCACGGGCACGGCGAAGTCCTGCTCGAGAATGTGCGCGTGCCGGCCGAGAATGTCCTGTTGGGGGAAGGACGCGGGTTCGAGATCGCGCAGGGCCGCCTCGGGCCGGGGCGCATCCACCATTGCATGCGCACCATCGGCGTGGCGGAGGAAGCGATCGAGGCGATGGCCAAGCGGCTCGTCAGCCGCGTCGCGTTCGGCAAGCGCATCTCGGACCATTCGATCTGGGAGCAGCGGATCGCCCGGGCGCGGATCGACATCGAGATGACCCGGTTATTGTGCCTGAAGGCGGCCGACATGATGGACAAGGCCGGCAACAAGGCCGCCCAACTCGAGATCGCGATGATCAAGGTACAGGCGCCCACCATGGCGCTGCAAATCATCGACGACGCGATCCAGGCGCATGGCGGCGCCGGCGTGTCGAGTGACTTTCATCTCGCGCATGACTGGGCCGGCATCCGCACGCTGCGGCTGGCCGACGGGCCGGACGAGGTGCACAACCGGGCGATCGCACGGGCCGAGTTCGGCAAATATGGGGACTATAAGGCGGATCGGCCGTCCTCGGCGGACCTGGGCGTTTCGCGTTAGCCGTGCTCCTGCGGAAGCGGGAGCCCAGGGTAACGGAGCGATGCCCTTGTGACTCTGGGCTCCTGCTTTCGCGGGAGCACTGGAGGTGGGAGAGAGAATGAAAGCAGCCGTACTTTTCGAAGCCAGGTCGCCGCTCCAGATCGAGGAGGTTATGGTCTCCAAGCCGGGGCCGCGCGAGGTGCTGATCCGCACCGCTGCGGTGGGCGTATGCCGCTCCGATCTCCATTTTGTCGATGGCGCCTTCCCGCACCCGGTGCCGACCGTGCCGGGCCACGAGGCGGCGGGGGTGATCGAGGCGGTCGGGAGCGACGTCGCGCATCTGAAGCCCGGCGATCACGTCATCACCTTCTTCACGGTGTTCTGCGGCAGCTGCGAGATGTGCGTCACCGGGCGGCCTTCCTTGTGCATCGATCCGTCGACGCGGCGCCCGGCCGATGCCGAGCCGCGGCTGAGCCTCGCGGATGGACGTCCGCTGGCGCCGTTCCTCAACCTTTCCGCCTTTGCCGAGATGATGCTGGTGCACGAGAATGCGTGCGTGGCGATCTCCAAGGAGATGCCGCTCGATCGGGCGGCTTTGCTCGGCTGCGCCGTGATCACCGGTGCCGGCGCGGTGTTCAACGACAGCCGGGTGCGGCCGGGTGAGAGCGTCGCGGTTATCGGCGCCGGCGGGATCGGCCTAGCGGCGATCAACGCGGCGAAGATTGCCGGCGCGGGCGCGATCCTGGCGATCGATCCGATGCCCGAGAAGCGCGAGCTGGCGCTCAAGCTGGGAGCGACGCAAGCGCTCGATCCGAGCTCCGAGACGATCGTCAAGGACGTGCTCAAGCTGACCAACGGTGGCGTGCATTATGCGATCGAGGCGGTGGGGCGATCGAACACCGCCGAGCTCGCCTGGAACATCCTGCGCCGCGGCGGCACCGCGACGATTCTGGGGATGATCGCACCGGGGAACAATGTGAGTCTGCCCGGGCCCACCTTCCTCACAGGCCGGAAGATCCAGGGATCGCTGCTGGGTTCGACGCGCTTCCCGATCGACATGCCCCGGCTGGTGCAGATGTATCTCGATGGACTGCTCGATCTCGACACGATGGTGGCCGAGCGGATCCGGCTGGAGGACGTCAACGACGCGCTGGAGAAGCTTCGTCAGGGGCATAGCGTGCGTTCAGTGATCGAGTTCGCATGAGCGACCTGGATGAAGTGCGGCTGGGCGATTGGCTTGGCGCAACCGTCACCGGGTTCGAGGGGCCGTTCACGGTCGAGAAGTTCGCGGGTGGGCAGAGCAATCCGACCTATCGGATCGACGCGGCGAGCGGCTCTTACGTGCTGCGGCGCAAGCCGTTCGGGCCGATCCTGCCTTCGGCGCACGCGGTGGAGCGCGAATATCAGCTCATCGCCGCTCTGCATCCCACGGGCTTTCCGGTTGCCCGGCCTTATGGGCTCTGCGAGGATGCGGAGGTGCTCGGCGCGCCCTTCTACATCATGGAGATGGTCGAGGGGCGGACCTTGTGGGATGGCTCCCTGCCGGGGATGACGGCAGAGCAGCGGACCGCGCATTACGAGGCGATTGTCGACACGCTGGCAGCCCTGCACTCGATCGACGTCGAGGCGGTGGGGCTGGGTGATTACGGCAAGCCGGGCAATTATTTCGAGCGGCAGGTGGCGCGCTGGTCGAAACAATACCGGATGAGCCAGACCGACGATTTGCCCGAGATGGAGCGGCTGATCGAATGGCTGCCGCGCACCGTGCCAGAGCAGACGCGCACCAGCATCGTCCATGGCGATTTCCGGATCGACAACATGATCTTCCATCCCAGCGAGCCGCGCATCCTTGCTGTGCTCGACTGGGAGCTGTCGACGCTCGGCGATCCGCTGGCGGACTTTTCCTATTTCCTGATGAGCTGGGTGACGCAGCCCGAGGGGCGTTCGGGCGTGAAGGGGCTGACCGGGCAGCACACCGGCATTCCGACCATAGAGGATGTGGTTGTGCGCTACTGCGCGGCGACGAAGCGGGACGGGGTGCCCGATCTCAACTGGTATTTCGCGTATAATCTCTTCCGGCTCGCCGGCATCGTCCAAGGGATCAAGAAGCGGATTATCGACGGCAATGCCTCGAGCGCACAGGCCGCGGCGACGGTCGAGCGGATGCCCGGGCTGGTCGCTTCCGCCTGGCATTTTGCGGAGGAGGCCGGCGCGTGAATGAATTCTCCCCGTCCGTTCGCCCTGAGCTTGTCGAGGGGCGGCTGCCCGGCAGCGGAGGGCCTGTGGCGGAGCGTGCTTCGACAAGCTCAGCACGAACGATAGAGGAATGAAACGATGAGCTTGTTCGACCTGACCGACAAGGTAGCCATCGTCACCGGGTCCACGCGCGGGATCGGGCGCGCGGCGGCCGAGGCGCTGGCGGAGCATGGCGCGAAGGTCGCCATTTCCAGCCGCAAGCAGGATGCGTGCGACGAGGCCGCGGGCGAAATCAACGCGCGCTTCGGCGACGGCACGGCGATCGCGATCGCGGCGAGCATCTCGGACAAGGCGGCGCTCCAGAATTTGGTGGATCAGACGCGGCGCGCATTCGGTCGGATCGACGTGCTGGTCTGCAACGCGGCGTCCAATCCCTGTTACGGGCCGCTCGAGGACATTGCCGACGAGCAGTTCCGCAAGATCCTCGACAACAATATCGTCTCCAACCACTGGCTGATCCAGATGGTGGCGCCAGAGATGCGGGCGCGGTGCGAGGGATCGATCATCATCATATCGTCGATCGGCGGCCTGCGCGGATCGCCGGTGATCGGTGCGTACAATGTCTCCAAGGCGGCGGATTTCCAGCTGGCGCGCAACTATGCGGTCGAGTTCGGGCCGGACAATGTGCGGGTCAATTGCATCGCGCCGGGGCTGATCAAGACCGATTTCGCCCGCGCTTTGTGGGAGGATCCCGAGCGGATCAAGGCGACCAATTCGACCACGCCGCTCCGCCGGATCGGTGAGCCGGAGGAGATTGCCGGCGCGGTGGTGTATCTGGCGAGCAGGGCCAGTGCCTTCATGACGGGACAGGCGATGGTGATCGACGGCGGAGTGACGATCTGATGCGGTTTTCGGGAAAGGTAGCGATCGTCACCGGCGCGGGTTCGGGCATCGGCCGGGCGACCGCCCGGGCATTCGCGGCGGAGGGCGCGCAGGTGGTCGCCGCCGATGTGAGCGAGGCCGTGCACGAGACGGTCGCAGGGCTCGGCATCGCGGCGATAGACAGCACCGTCGCGGTGCAGATGGACGCGGGCGACGAAGGCGATGTCGAGCGGCTGGTGGCGACCGCCTGCGAGCGGTTCGGCGGGCTCGATATCTTCTACGCCAATGCGGGGATTTCGGGAGGCGCCGAGGGCATTTTCGATTCCTCGGTCGAGCTGTGGACCGAGGTGCTTCGGGTCAATTTGATCGGGCCCTTCCTGGCGATCAAGCATGGCGCGCCGAAGATCGTCGATCGCGGCGGCGGCGCGATCGTCTGCACCGCGAGCGTTGCCGGGCTGCGATCGGGCGCGGGCGGGGCGGCCTATTCGGCGAGCAAGGCGGGCGTGATCAACCTGGTGCAGACCGCGGCGCAGCAGCTCTCCACCTCGAACGTGCGGGTCAATGCGATCTGCCCGGGGCTGATCGAGACCGGCATGACCCAGCGCGCGTTCGATTATGCGCGCGAACGGGGCAAGGAGGACAAGCTCGGCCAGCTCAATCCCTTGCGCCGCGCCGGCGTGCCCGACGAGATCGCACGCGTGGCGCTGTTCCTCGCCAGCGACGAGGCGAGCTATGTCAACGGCCAGGCCTGGGTCGTGGATGGCGGGCTTTCGTCGAGCCATCCGGTGACGCGACAGGAATTCGGCAAGCCTGCCTTCTAGATTGACTCGGTCGGCCGGCGGAGACAGCCTCTCCCAAAGGGGGAGCGGATCATGAAGCTGTTGTCGAAGTTGCTGCCGATTGCGTTGCTTTCGGTGCCGGTCGAGGCGTTCGCACAGGATTATGCGTCGGCCGAGATCGTCGTCACGGCATCGCGGCGCGAGTCGCGCGATTTCGTCGATACGCGGCCGGTGGTGGGGCTGCGCCGCGCCGCCGACTTCGCGATCGTCAGCGTGACCATCGCGGGCGACACCCGCGACCAGGCCAAGCGCCGGAGCGAGATTTTCGACATGGTGAAGGGCGCGATCGGCATCGCGCCCAAATATGGCGTCGATCTGGCGACGGGGAACGAGGTGGTCGAGCCGCTGACGCTCGACAATTATCGCAACCTGGGCCTTACGAACGACAACCGCCCCGATACCGATCGCACGAGTTTCCTGGTGAAGGTACACCTCGGCTCGGGTGTAGACGGCGTCACCGCGCGCGATCGGATCAACAAGTTCATTAAGGCGGTGCCAGTGGTGGGGCGCGCCGAGATCCGCGGCTCCTCCGACGACCTGACGCTCTCGATCGTCGGCCCGGACAAGTTTCGCGGCGAGATCCTCGATATCGTGACCGGAGACGCAAAGAGCGTCGCCGCGCGGCTGGGGCCGGACTATGGCGTCGAGATCAAGGGGCTCGACCGACCGGTCGAATGGACCCGTGCCGGGCTGACCGACGTGTTTCTCTACGTGCCGTATAATATGGTGGTTCGTCCAAAGAACTGAAATGGTTGAAGTGCAGTCTTGAGCTTGTCACGAAGCTGCGGCAGCGAGGGTACCATGAAATCGCGCCTCGTCCTTCTTGCCGCCGCATGCTGCGGCACCGTCACCACCGCCGCCTGGGCGCAGGATCACATGCCTGCACCACCGCCGCCGCCTGTCGTGGTGATTCCGCCTGCGCCGAGGCAGCTGACGAGCAGCCAGTTGTTCGATTATGTGCCGGGCCGCGTGGAATGCGCGGGCGCGACGGTGACGCCGCGTTCGGCGGAGCGGCCCTTTCCCGCGACCGGCTTCGCTGAACCGGGCGCGGCTGCCGCCCCGATCACGTTCACCTTCCGGATCGATGCGAGTGGAAGGCCGCTGGGCATCACACGCGAACCCGCCAAGCCCGAAACGGGCCTGCGCGCCTATGTCCAGAACGGCGATGTCGCGCCCGCTTTCGCCACGTGGCGCTTTGCCCCCGGAAGCCCGCAGGCGAAGTGCCGCGTCACCTTCGAGGCGAGGGGCATGTCGACGACCGACGCGCCGCTGCCGCTGGTGCGGCGCTATTTCGTGTCTCCGCATACGCGCGGTCCCCAGGAAAATCAGCTTTTCAAGCGGATGCATCCCGCGGACTCGGATTGCATCGGCATGAACAGCCCGGAGATTCGGTTGCGGGCATTTCCTGCGTTTGAGACGATCCCGCAGGCGCCAGGTACCTGGTCCTATGCGATGGCGGGTTTCGACATCGACGCGAACGGCAAGCCGATCAACGTGCGCATCGTCGATTCCGACGGCAACACCGCACTGGAGCGTGCGACCATCGACGCGGTCCAGCGCTCGCGCTTCGGGCCCTCGGCCAAGCATGGCTGCACCTATCCCTATTACCGGCGCCACAAGGAGCCGCTGGAGGCGCCCAAATCGCCCGACGTCGCGAGCTTCGCGCCGGCCGATGCGAAATGTCCCGCGGACCAGACCACCTGGACGAGCATGCCGGCGCTGCGTTTCCCGCAGGGTTTTCAGGGCCGGTCGATCGAGGGCTGGGCAATCATCGGCTATGACATCGCGCCCTGGGGCGCGACAGGCAATGTCCGCGTGCTGGCCGCGGAGCCGGCCGACATGTTCGGCGAGGAGGCGCGCTCGATCGTCGCCGATGCCCGCCAAGCGCCTTCGCAGGCCGGGCGCAGCGGGTGCGTGGATATCGTCCGCTTCGTGATGCCGAACAAGGATCATCCCGAGCCGAGCGACGGCGAGTAAACGCGCTCAGCCTTTGACCCGGATCAACCCCTCCTGCGCGGCGCTGGCCACCAGCCGCCCGTTGCGGGAATAGATGCGGCCGCGGTTGAAGCCCCGCGCATGGCCCGACCAGGGGCTGTCGGTGGTGTAGAGCAGCCATTCGTCGAAGCGGAACGGCTCGTGCAGCCACACTGCATGATCGAGGCTCGCGGTCTGGATATTGCCCTGCATCCAGCTCACGCCGTGCGGCAGCATGCACGTGCCGAGCAACGTCATGTCGGTGGCATAAACGAGCATCGCGCGGTGGAGCGCGGGATCGTCGGGCAGGGGCGCCGCGACCTTGAACCAGCTGTGCTGGACGGACTCGGTCGGCTCGGGGCGGAACCAGTTGCGGGGAGAGACCGGACGGATCTCGATCGGGCGGGCGCGCAGGAAGAAGCGACGGAGCTTTTCGGGCACCTGCTCCTGGATCTCGTCGCGCAGCTCGCGCTCGGAGCGCAGCGCTTCGGGAGGCGGCACGTCGGGCATCGATTCCTGATGGTGCAGCCCCTCGGCAGGCAGCTGGAACGAGGCCGTCATGTTGAGGATCGGCTGACCTTTCTGCATCGCGATCACGCGGCGATTGGCGAAGCTGCGCCCTTCGAAATCGCGGACGACGCGGTAGATGATGGGGTGGTTCTCGTCGCCCGCGCGCATGAAATAAGCATGGAGCGAGTGGGCGGCCTTGCCGTCATCGACCGAGCGCTGGGCGGCCTGGAGTGCCTGACCGATCACCTGACCGCCGAACACGCGGCCGACGCCGCCGGGCTGGCGCGGGCCGCGATAGAGATCGGTGTCGATCTCCTCGACGTCGAGCAGCGTGATGAGCTGCTCGACAAGGCCCTCAGGCGTCGTGGCGCGTTGGGATTCTTCGTCTGACATCAATAACCTGCAGCTTCGGCCAGCGCATTGGCGTGGAAATTGGTGTCGCCGAACAATTCGGCCAGGACGCGGGCGCGCTTCATGAAGAAGCCGATATCATATTCGTCGGTCATGCCGATGCCCCCATGCATCTGGATTCCCTCCTGCACCGCGAGCGTGGTGGCGAGGCCGGTCATCGCTTTGGCGACTGCGACGGCCTCTGTCGCGTCCTGGCCGGCGTCGAGGAGCTGCTGCGCCTTGAGGACGGCGGCGCGGGCGACCTCCAGCTCGGAATAGAGGTGCGCGGCGCGGTGCTGGAGCGCCTGGAACGAGCCGATCGGCACCCCGAACTGCTTGCGATCCTTGAGATAATTCACCGTCATCGCCATTGCGCCGCCGCCGACGCCGAGCAATTCGGCCGAGGCGCCGGTGCGGGCGGCGCGGAGCAGGCGGGAGAGGGGATCGGAGCCGGCATCGACCTCGCCGACGACCGTATCGGAGTTTACGCTTACGTTGTCGAAAGTAGCGCGGGAGGCGATGCTGGAGTCGGCCAGGCGCTGGGGATCGAGGGTCAGACCCGCGGATTTCGGATCGATCGCAAAAAGGGTGATTCCCGAACTGTCCGTTGTGGAGCCCGAAGTTCGCGCGGTTACCAGGATGAGATCGGCGGTGTGGGCGTGTTGGACGAACTGCTTGGTGCCGGACAGGCGGAAGCCGTTGCCCGAACGCTCCGCCTTGAGCGCCACGGCATCTGTGAACTTCGGCGTCTCGTCCGTCGCGACCGCGATCACCGTCTCGCCGGCGAGGATGCCGGGGAACCAGCGCGCGGCATGGGCGGTGCCCTTGAGCGCCTCGACCGCGGCGACGGCAGTGGTGAGGAAGGGGGAGGGACTGAGATTCCTGCCGATTTCCTCGAGCACGACGCCCGCTTCGACATGGCCGAGGCCCAGGCCGCCATCGCCTTCCGGGATCAGGATGCCGGTGAGGCCGAGCTCGGCGAACTGCTTCCACAGGTCGCGGCTGAAACCGGTCGGATCCTTTTGATCGCGAAGTTGGCGCAGCTGGCTGACCGGCGCGTGCTCGGCGATGAAATCGCGGGCGGTTTCCTGGAGCAGGGTCTGGTCGTCGGTTAGGTAGAGGGGCATTTTTCTCTCTTTTCGTCATCCCGGCGAAAGCCGGGATCCAGGGCCCGGAGTGCGCCGCTTGTGGCTCTGGATCCCGGCTTTCGCCGGGATGACGATTATGAGGGCAAATCCAGGATACGCTTGGCGATGATGTTGAGCTGGATCTCGGAGGTGCCGCCTTCGATCGAATTGGCCTTGGTGCGCAGCCAGGCCCTCGGCTTGGCACCGCCCTGCGACGCAGTGCTCTCCCATTCGAGCGCATCGGAGCCGCCCGCGGCCATGACCAGCTCGTGGCGCGCCTTGTTCAGCTCGGTGCCGTAATATTTCATCATGCTCGGCTGGGCGGGGTGCGCGCGACCGGCCTTGAGCTCGTCGATGAAGCGCTCGGACATTGCGGCGAAGGCGCGGGCGCGAACTTCGAAGACCGCAATGTTCGCCCGGAGTAGCGGATCGGCGAGGCGCCCTTGCGCGTCGCGGCCGATCGCGGCGAGAGCATCCTCGACCAGCACATTGCCGCCGCCACCGCCCAGGCCCATGCCCGAGATCATCTCGCGCTCATGGCCGAGCAGATATTTGGCGACGTCCCAGCCCTTGTTGAGTTCGCCGAGCAAATTCGCCTTGGGCACCTTCACATTGTCGAAAAAGGTCTCGCAGAACGGCGAATAGCCCGAGATCAGCAGGATCGGCTTGGTCGAGACGCCTTCGCTGGCCATGTCGAACAGCAGGAAGCTGATGCCGCCCTGCTTGGTGCTCTTGTCGGTGCGGACGAGGCAGAAGATCCAGTCGGCCTGGTCGGCATAGCTGGTCCAGACCTTCTGGCCGTTGACGAGGAAGTGATCGCCTTTGTCTTCCGCCGAGGTTTGCAGGCCGGCGAGATCAGAGCCGGCATTGGGCTCGGAATAGCCCTGGCACCAGCGGATCTCGCCGCGGGCGATCTTCGGGAGATGTTCGAGCTTCTGTTCCTCGGTGCCGTATTTGAGCAATGCCGGTCCGAGCATCGAGATGCCGAAGCTGTTGAGCGGATTGCGGCACTGGAGGCGGGCCATCTCCTCGCGCAGGATCTTGGTCTCGGCCGGGCTGAGGCCGCCGCCGCCATAGGCTCTCGGCCAATCGGGGACGGTCCAGCCGCGCGCGCCCATGCGGTCCATCCAGACTTTCTGGTCGGGGTGCGCGTAGACGGGGTTGCGGCCGCCCCAGGTGGCGTCCTTCTCGCCGCGTGCGGGCGTGCGCATCGCGGGTGGGCAGTTTTCCTCCAGCCAGGCGCGGGTTTCGAGGCGGAATTGGGTGAGGTCTTCCATAGCTCTTCATCCGTCATCCCGGCGAAAGCCGGGATCCAGAGTCACAAAGTGCGCCGCCCGTGACCCTGGGCCCCGGCTTTCGCCGGGGTGACGAAAGGGTGCAGGCGGCGCGGGTGGGTCACTTGTTGAACTTCTCGCCCTTCTCCGCCTTTTCACGGAGCAGGGGCGCGACCTCGAAGCCGTGCTTCTCGAGGCCGGCGACGATCTTCTTGAGGCCTTCGGTGTCGGCCCAGAACATCGGGCCGCCGCGATAGACTGGCCAGCCATAGCCATAGATCCACACCACATCGATGTCGGACGCGCGCTGGGCCATGCCCTCGGCGAGGATCAGCGCACCTTCGTTGACCATCGGATAGAGGGTGCGTTCGACGATCTCCTCATCGGTGACCTCGTGCTGCGCCGCGCCGGTCTTCTTGCGGAAATCCTCGATGATCTCGGCGACGCGCGGGCTGTTCGACGGGTTCCGTTTCTCGTCATAGTCGTAGAAGCCCTTGCTGGTCTTCTGGCCCCAACGACCCTCGGCGGCGAGGGCGTCGCGGATATTCTCGATGCGGGTCGGGTCGCGATGCCAGCCGATATCGACGCCGGCGAGATCGCTCATCTGGAACGGCCCCATCGGCATACCGAACGCGACATGGACGCGATCGATCTGCTCTGGCGTGGCGCCTTCCATGAGGAGCTTCATCGCCTCGACCTGGCGCGGCATCAGCATGCGGTTGCCGATAAAGCCGTAACAGACGCCCGCGACCACGGCGACTTTCTTGATCTTCTTCGAGACCGCCATGGCGGTGGCGAGCACGTCGTCGGCGGTCTTGGCGCCGCGGACGATCTCGAGCAGCTTCATGACATTGGCCGGCGAGAAGAAGTGCAGGCCGAGCACGTCCTGCGGCCGCGAGGTGCTCGCCGCGATCTCGTCGATGTTGAGGTAGCTGGTGTTGGAGGCAAGGATCGCGCCGGGCTTGGCGATCTTGTCGAGCCGGCCGAACACCTCCTTCTTGACGTCCATGCTCTCATAGACCGCTTCGATGATCAGGTCGCATTCGGCGAGATCGTCGAAGTTGAGCGTCGGCTTGAGCAGCCCCATCGCGCCCTCGACCTGCTCGGCGGTCATCCGGCCCTTGGCGGCGGTCGCCTCGTAATTCTTGCGGATCGTGCCGGTGCCGCGATCGAGCGCTTCCTGCGCCATCTCGACGATGGTGACCGGGACGCCGGCCGAGAGGAAGTTCATCGAGATGCCGCCGCCCATCGTACCGGCGCCGATCACGCCGACGCGCTTGATGTCGCGCAGCTTGATGTCCTCGGGGATGCCGTCGATCTTCGATGCCTTGCGCTCGGCGAAGAAGATGTGGCGCAGCGCCGCCGACTGGGTGCCCATGATGAGCTTCATGAAGCCCATCCGCTCCTGCTGGACGCCCTCGGCATAGGGGGTGCCGGCGGTCTTCTCGATCAGGTCGATGATCGTCGCGGGCGCCTCGAAGCCGCGGAAGCGCTTGGCGTTGGTCTTGCGGAAAGTCTCGAACACCGCCGGATCGACGGTGACCGGACGCTCGCTGGAGCGCGAGACCGGCTTGCCGATGACTTCGTTGGCGAAGGCGACCGCATCGGCGAGCAGGCTGTTCTCGCCGGCGAGGCGATCGACCAGCCCGGCCTGCTGGGCCTGGGCGGCGGAGACGGGATCGCCCTTGGCGGCGAGCTCGAGCGCGAACTCGACCCCAGCGACGCGCGGCAGGCGCTGGGTGCCGCCCGCGCCGGGCAGGATGCCGAGCTTCACCTCGGGCAGTCCGAACTTCGCCGAGGGGACGGCGATGCGATAATGGCTGGCCAGCGCGACTTCGCAGCCGCCGCCGAGCGCGGTGCCGTGGACCGCGGCGATCACCGGCTTATCGAGCGCCTCGATCGCATCGACCAGCACCGGGAGCGACGGCTCCTGCATCGGCTTGCCGAATTCGGTGATGTCGGCACCCGCAAAGAAGGTCTTGCCGGCGCAGGTGATGACGACCGCCTTGATGCTCGCGTCGTTCCTGGCTTCCTCGATCCCGGCCTGGAGGCCCTGGCGGACCGCGGCGCCGAGCGCGTTCACCGGCGGATTGTCCGAGGTGAGGATCAGGACGTCGCCCTGGCGGCTGGTGGTGATGGGTCCGGTCATTTCTTTCTCCGTTCATGTTCCCCTGCGAAAGCAGGGGTCCAGGGTTCCAAGCGGGCCGTTCATGGCCCTGGGCTCCTGCTTTCGCAGGAGCACGGTCAGGTCAGCGCCGAATAGATCATCGTCTTGAGCTCGCGGCGGATCGGGTAGGTTGTGGACGGCGAGAATTGCGTCATGAAGACCATCGTGATCCGTTCGATCGGATCGATGAAGAAGGCAGTCGAGAACATCCCGCCCCAATAATATTCGCCCGACGAACCGGGAAGCATCGACTTGGCGACGTCCATATTGATGGCGAAGCCCAGGCCGAAGCCGGTGCCGGCGTTGGTCGTCTCGCTGAACAGCGAGCGCGACATATGGGTGAGGTCCGAACCGCCGGGCAGGTGGTTCATCGTCATCAGATCGACGGTCTTGCGGCTGACAAGGCGCGTGCCTTCGAGCTCGCCGCCGTTCAGGAAGAAGGTGTTGAAGCGGTGATAGTCGAGCGCCGAGGAGACGAGGCCGCCGCCGCCCGAGACCAATCGGGGGAAGCGGGACCAGGCCGAAGCCGCGCCGCGATCGTACATCACCCGGGCGCCGCCGGGGGCGAGCGTCCAGCAATCGGCGAGGCGATCGATCTTGTCCTCGGGCACCTGGAAGAAGGTGTCGTGCATGCCAAGCGGGGCGAGGATGCGCTCGGCGAAGAAGCGGTCGAGCGACTGGCCCGAGACGCGCTCGACTACCGCGCCGAGCACGTCGGTCGACACCGAATAATTCCACTCGTCGCCGGGCGAGAATTCGAGCGGGAGCTTGCCGAGCGCGGCGACGAATTCGTCGAGCGTCAGATTGCCGTGCCAGTTTTCCATCTTCGACTCGCGATAGGCGGCGTCGATGGGGGTGCGGTCCTGGAAGCCATAGGTGAGGCCCGAAGTGTGGCGCAGCAGATCGATCATCCGCATTGGGCTCGCGGTCGGCCGGGTCTCGAACGCGACGCCGCCACCGCCGCCGGCATAGACGCCGACGCCCTTCAGTTCGGGCAGGACGTGATGGACCGGCGTGTCGAGCGCGACCTTGCCCGCCTCGAGCAGCATCATGAAGGCGAGACTAGTGACCGGCTTGGTCATCGAGGCGATGCGGAACAGGGTGGTGTGATCGACCGGCGCGCCGCCCTCGCGGGCAGGCCCCTGGTGCGAGAAATGGACGATCCGCCCGCTGCGTGCGATCAGAAGCTGGGCGTGCGGAAGCCTGCCCGAATCGAGATAGCGTTCCTTCACGAAAGCGTCGATCCGCGCGAGCCTGTCGCTGTCGAATCCCTCGCTCTCGGGGCTGGCGATCTTCATGCTGCGGGCATACCTCTTGTTCGAATCTTCGGACTTGCGCCTTCTTGCGTGCGCACGACTCCTATTGCCTTGAGCGCGACACGAATCAACACTAACGTTCCGGACGGTACGGCTTCCCCGCCAAACCCAACATTCAGATTTGGAGAGATCGCGCTTGTCCCTCGAACCGATCGTGCCGCTGGACCCGACCTGGCCCAAGATGTCGCTCGAAGACGCCAAGGCCGCACTGACCGCGCCGGGCGCGCGCTTCGAAATGGAGACGGTGACGATCCGCGGCGTGCCGACGCGGGTGTGGAAGAACGCGCCGCCGTCGCTTGCCGTTCTGCAGCGATTGGTCCGCGCCTATGGCGATCGGGTCTTCACCATCTATGAGGACGAGCGCGTAACCTACGAAGCGAATTACCGCGCGGTCTGCCATCTTGCGGCGAAGCTGCAGGCATTGGGCGTGGTCAAGGGCGACCGGGTGGCGCTGGCGATGCGCAACCTGCCCGAATGGCCGGTGATCTTCTTCGCGGCGACGAGCATCGGCGCGATCCTGGTGCCGCTGAATGCGTGGTGGACCGGCGGCGAGCTCGAATATGGGCTGAAGGATTCGGGGTCGAAGATCCTGTTTGTCGATGCCGAGCGGCACGAGCGGCTGAAGCAATGTTATGGCGTGCTGCCCGACCTGGAGACGGTGGTGGTCAGCCGCGCCAGGACCGCGCTGGACATGCCGGCGACGAGCCTGGAGGGGCTGATCGGCAGCCCGGCCGAATGGGCCTCGCTGCCCGATATTCGCTTTCCCGAGGTCGAGATCGCGCCCGAGGACGACGCGACGATCTTCTACACCAGCGGCACGACCGGTAGCCCCAAGGGCGCGCTGGGCACGCACCGCAACATCATGACCAACATATTGTCGGGCGGCTATTCGGCGGCGCGGACCCTGCTCCGCCGTGGCGAGATCCCGCCGGCGGTGCCCGACCACAAGGTGAGCCTGTTGGTGATTCCGCTGTTTCACGTCACCGCGTGCAGCGCGGGACTGATGGGGATGATGGCGGCGGGGGCGACGATCGTCTTCATGCGACGCTGGGACCCGGTGCTGGCGATGGGGCTGATCGAGCGCGAGAAGATCAACATGACCGGCGGCGTGCCGACGATCGCATGGCAGTTGCTCGAGCATCCCGAGCGGGCGAACCATGACCTCTCCAGCCTGGAGACGATCGCCTATGGCGGCGCGCCCTCGGCGCCCGAGCTGGTGCGGCGGATCTATGAGGAATTCGGGGCTTTGCCCTCGAACGGCTGGGGCATGACCGAGACGATGGCGACGGTGACCAGCCATGGCGCCGAGGATTATCTCTCCAAGCCGACCAGCGCGGGGCCGCCGGTGGCGGTGGCCGACCTCAAGATCATGGACCTGGAGGGCGAGACCGAGCTGCCGCTGGGTGAAGTGGGTGAGCTCTGGGCGCGCGGGCCGATGATCGTGAAGGGTTATTGGGCCAAGCCCGAGGCGACCGCCGAGACCTTCCGTGACGGCTGGGTCAAGACCGGCGACCTGGCGCGGCTCGACGAGGACGGGTTCGTCTATATCGTCGACCGGGCCAAGGACATCATCATCCGCGGTGGCGAGAACATCTATTCGTCCGAGGTGGAGGACGTGCTCTACGCGCATCCGGCGGTGTGCGACGCGGCACTGATCGGCGTGCCGCACCGCACGCTGGGCGAGGAGCCAGTCGCGGTGGTCCAGCTCGCACGCGGCATGGAGGCGAGTGAGGCCGAGCTGCAGGCCTGGGTCCGCGAGCGGCTGGCCGGGTTCAAGGTGCCGGTGGCGGTGCGCTTCGTTGAGGAGGTGCTGCCGCGGAATGCGAACGGGAAGATATTGAAGAAGGATCTGAAGGCGCTGTTCGTGGGGGAGGCGGCGGCTTAGGCAAATAGCCGGGGGCGGCGGGATGATCTTCACGACAGACGTTTCGCAGCCGAGCATTCCGCGGCGGCACTTCATGGGTCTTGCCGCTCTGGCCGCGGGAGGTGCGGTGTTCGGCGCGCGCGCGTTCGCCGCCGGCCTTCCTGCACAGATCGCGGACACGGGCGCCGTTCAGCTTTCCGGGGCGATCCGGACGCGCGCGGTTTCGTGCGTCGAGGTGATGACCGCCTATCTCGACCGGATCGACAGGCTCAACCCGAAGGTCAACGCGATCGTCGCGCTGCAGGGCCGCGGCGAGCTGATCGCGCAGGCGCAGCGGTGCGACGCGCAGCTGGCAGCGAAGGAGCCGGTCGGCGTGCTCCACGGCTTTCCGCATGCCGTGAAGGACCTGATGCCAGTCAAGGGCATGCGCTTCACCCAGGGCTCGCCGATCTTCCGCGATTTCGTTGCCCAGGCCGACGCGCTCCAGGTCGAACGCCTCCGCAAGGCCGGTGCGATCATTATCGGCAAGACCAATACGCCGGAGTTCGGCCTGGGCTCGCACACCTTCAACCCGGTCTATGGCGCGACGCGCAACCCGTTCGACCTGTCCAAATCGGCCGGCGGAAGCAGCGGTGGGGCTGCGGTCGCGCTGGCGCTGAAGATGGTGCCGCTTGCGGACGGCAGCGATTATGGCGGGAGTCTCCGCAACCCGGCCGGCTGGAACAATGTCTATGGCTTCCGCACCAGCATCGGCCGGGTGCCGGGGCGCGGGGGGGACGAATGGCTGCCCTCGATGGGAGTCGCTGGCCCGATGGCGGGCAACGTCGCCGATCTCGCGCTGCTGCTGTCTGTGCAGGCAGGGTTCGATCCGAGCGCGCCGCTGGCGATGGAGAGCGATGGGGCGCAATATCGTCAGCGCCCGAAGCGAGACTTCAAGGGCGTCCGGATTGCCTGGTCAGGGGATTTCAAAGGCGCGGTGCCGTTCGAGCCCGAAGTGCTGGAGGTCTGCCGGAAGGCGCTAAAGTCGTTCGAGGCGATAGGCTGCACCGTCGAGGAAGCGGTGCCCGATTATCCGGTTGAAAAGGCGTGGCAGGCCTTCGTCAAACTGCGCGGCTGGCAGCAGGGCGGGGCGCTGCTGGACGTCTACAACGACCCGGCGAAGCGCGCGATGCTCAAGCCCGAGGCGGTCTACGAGGTCGAGCAGGGGCGTGCGCTTTCGGGGTTCGATGTCAGCGCCAATTCGGTGATCCGGAGCGAATGGGGGCGGGCGGTGAGGGCGTTGTTCAAGCAATACGACTATTGGATCGTTCCGACGGCGCAGCTGTTTCCCTTCGACCGGGAGATGCGTTGGCCGGCGCGGGTCGCGGGGCGCGAGATGCGGACCTATCACGAGTGGATGCAGGCGGTTTGCCTGGTGACCCTTTCCGGTTGTCCGTCGCTGGCGGCGCCAGCCGGGTTTGGCGCGAGCGGGCTGCCGATCGGGGTGCAGATCATCGCGCCGGTTCATGGGGAGCTGGCCTGCCTGCAACTGGCGGCGGGTTTCGAGCAGGCGAACCGGGCGAATGTGGCGCGGGTGTCGCCGTTGCTGGCTAGACCCGCGGCGTCACGATAGAGGCGACAGCCCGGTCCCATCCCGCCAGCCGGGCTGCACGGGCGTCGGCATCCAGCTTTGGCTCGAACGTCAACCCGGCCCCGCGCATCTTTGCCGCTTCCTCCAGCCCCGCGAACATCCCGCAGCCCACGCCTGCCAGCATCGCCGCGCCGAGCGCGGTAGTTTCCGCGAAATCGGGGCGGTCGACGGGCAAAGCGAGGATGTCGGCGAGGTCCTGCGCGATCCAGTCGTTGGTGACCATGCCGCCGTCGACGCGGAGCCGCGCCCAATCGGCACCATCGGCGGCGAAGGCGGTCTTGAGGTCGTGGCTCTGGTGCGCCATCGCCTCCAGCGCGGCGCGGACGATATGCGCGCGGGTGGCGGAGAAGGTGAGACCGGAGAGGGACGCGCGGGCATCGGGCTCCCACCAGGGCGCGCCAAGGCCGCTCAATGCGGGGACGAGATAGACGCCCCCATTGTCGGGGACCGAGCGGGCGAGCGCCTCGGTCTCCCCGGCGGTCTCGATCAGGCGGATCGAGTCCCGCAGCCACTGGACCAGGCTGCCCGCGACGAACACCGAGCCTTCGAGCGCATAGGTGCGGCGGCCGTTCAGCTGCCACAGCACGGTGGAGAGCAGGCGGTGCTTCGAGCTGGGCGGGATGGTGCCGGCATTGGTGAGGACGAAAGCGCCGGTGCCATAGGTCGCCTTGGTCTCGCCGCGCTCCAGGCAGGCCTGGCCGATCGTCGCGGACTGCTGGTCGCCCGCCATGCCGCAGATCGGGATCTCGCCGCCGAACAATTTCGTGGTGCCGAACTTCCCGGCGCAATCGACGATCTCCGGCAGCGCCTCGCGCGGCGCGTGGAACATGTCGAGCAGCCCGTCGCTCCAGCCGCCGCTGCCCAGGCCCATCAGCAAGGTGCGCGAGGCATTGGTGGCGTCGGTGATGTGCAGGCCGCCGGTGAGCTTCCACACCAGCCAGCTTTCGATCGTGCCGATCGCCAGCCGATCGCCCGCGCCCTTCAGTTGCGGCCAGTGCTCCATCGCCCAGGCGATCTTGGTGCCCGAGAAATAGGGATCGAGCAGCAGTCCGGTGCGCGCCTGGACGCCTGGCTCCTCGCCGGCTTCGCGCAGCTTGCGGCAGAGCGGCGCGCTGCGGCGGTCCTGCCAGACGATCGCGGGCGCGAGCGGCTCGCCGGTCGCCTTGTCCCAAAAGACGATCGTCTCGCGCTGGTTGGTGATGCCGATCGCGGCAATCTGGTCGGCACCGCCGGCCTCCAGCACCATGGCATGCGCGCATTGGAGGCTGCGGCGCCAGATTTCGCTGGCGTCGTGCTCGACCAGGCCGGGGCCGGGATAATGCTGGGTGAGTTCGGCGGAACGCGAAGCCAGGCATTTGCCGCCCGCGGCGAACAGCATCGCGCGCGTCGAGGTGGTGCCTTCGTCGATGACGAGGATCTTTTCTGCCATTCGGGGAGGCTAGCGGGGATTGAAGACTTGGGGAACCGGGGCGTTGCTCCGAGTCGCGGGGACCCCTAGGGTGGCCGGAACGAAAGGGCACAAGTGGACGACATACCCGGAACGATAGGCGGCGAGCCCTTGGACGACGGGATCCCTTCGGGTGGTGAACGTGCGTCGCGCGGTGCGGCTGAATTCCAGGAGAGCATCGGCAATGGGCTGAAACGCGACCGGCTGATGGCGGCGCTGACGCTGATCGCCGGGATCGGGCTGCTGCTCGCCTTGCCCTTCGCGCTCCAGGCGGGATCGCCCTTCTTCCTGCCGCTCACCGCAGCGCTGGTGATCGCGATCGCGCTGGTGCCCTTACTCGAATGGCTCGAGCGGCACCGCATGCCGGCGCCGCTTGCCGCGCTCACCTGCGTATTGCTGTTCCTGGTCGCGGCGAACGTCGCGCTGGCGTCGATCGTGGTGCCGGCCTGGCAATGGATCCGGCGGCTGCCCGAGAGCATCCCGCAGATCCAGCACAATCTCGAGCCGCTGATTCGCTTCTATGCGAATCTCGAGCAGTTCGTGAACAAGACGCTGACCAACTTCGCCGCCGCGCCGATCCGCCAGCCGACCACGGTGCAGGCGCCGCCGCCGCGCTCGCTGCTCGATCTGTTCGCCACCTCGGCGCCGTCGGCGCTGATCGAGATGTTCTTCGCGATCCTGGTGATCTATTTCTTCCTCTCGGGCTGGACCCGGCTGCGGCGCGGCGCGATCACTTCGCGCTCGAGCTTCGGCGGCGCGATGGCGACCGCGCGGGTGATCCAGGACGTGGTCGACGACACCTCGGCCTATCTGGGCACGATCACATTGATCAACATGACGTTGGGGCTGATCGTCGCGGGCGCACTGTGGCTGCTCGGCATGCCGACGCCGCTGATGTGGGGCGGCATCGTCGCGCTGTTCAATTACATTCCCTATATCGGGCCGGTGATCGCCGCGGTGTTGCTGGCTGTGGGCGGGCTGATGAGCTTCGCCGATATCGGCTGGGCGATGGTACCGCCGGCGATCATGATCGGCGCGCACCTGATCGAAGCCAATTTCGTGACCCCGCTGATCGTCGGGCACCGCCTGACGATCAATCCGATCATGATCCTGATCTCGCTGAGCTTCTGGGGTTGGGTGTGGGGCACCACAGGCGCGCTGCTCGCGGTGCCGCTGCTGATTATCATCCAGACGGTGCTCAACGCCGCCGGCAAGCCGGATATCGCGGGATTCCTGTTCGAGCACGGCACGCTGGTGAGCGATCCCGAGGAGGCGCGGCCGCATCGTCGCGCTAGCCGCGACCAATCCGGTTGACACCCCCGAATCCGGCGGCTAGTGGCCGCCTCCTCGCTTGGAATGAGCGGGTGTAGCTCAGTTGGTTAGAGCGCCGGCCTGTCACGCCGGAGGTCGCGGGTTCGAGCCCCGTCACTCGCGCCACGCGCCGAGGATTGCACTCGGACGCGGTCGGGCATAGCCTCCCTTCACAGCGGAAATCATATTCGCGGTCGCATGAACTTTGCTCCCAGGGGAGGAAGCGATGCGACGTCTTGTCCTGCTGCCCATGCTGGCGCTGACACTGGTTTCGGGCTGCGGCGCGCCGCCCAGCCCGACCTCCAAGAACGCCGATGGCGCCGCGGGCGGGGCGACTGAAAACACGGTCGCGACGGTCGACGATACGGTGAACGATGCCGGAATCGAGAACGGCAGCACCGGCACGCCGACGGCGGGAGAAGACGCCTATTGCCCCGCAGTCGACTATGCGACGAGCGCGGCGCAGTGCCGCCGCTTCACCGAAGAAAAAGCGACGCTGGAGGCGGGGCTGGGCGTGTTCAACGCGCCCAGCGAAATGGTGGTCGGCGAGAGCCGTGACCTGGTGCTGGGCGTAGGCAAGAAGGCCGATGCCGCCGAAGTGCACGAATCGGTTGGCGGCAATGCGACGCAGCATGTCGAGGTGCGGACCCCGATCGGGCACCTCATGACCGCGACTTTGAGCGGCGGCGGGTTCGACATCACTCCGGCAGGACCGCAGCCCAAGACGCTGGCCGCCGATCGCAGCGAGGTCTGGCAATGGCGGATCACCGCGAAGGAGGCGGGGCCGCAAAAGCTGCTGCTCACCATCTCGGTCGATGCGACCGCGGCCGACGGTTCGCGATCGCGCTACGATCTGGCGCGGAAGCCGATCGACATCAACGTGGCGGTGACCGACGCCCAGCGCCGCGACGCGCGCGCCAAGGCGCTGGAGGACAAATTGCGCCGCGGAACCGGCGTGATGGGCGCGCTGGAGAAATGGCTGATCGCGTTGGCTGCGGTGGTCGTCGCGCTGGGCGGCGTGTGGATCGCGGTCAGGACCTTCGGGAAGGGGAAAGACAAGGGGGACGCGGCGAAGAAGGACGATGCCGGTGGAGGGCCGGTCAAGAAAGTGTGACGATTCGTTCCAACGTCATCCCCGTCTCGTTCACGTCACCCCGGCGAAAGCCGGGGCCCAGAGCCAAGCAGGTCTACGCTGAGTAACCCTGGGTCCCGGCTTTCGCCGGGATGACGAAGAAATAAGTGACGAAGAAATAGGAGCGCCCAGTTCACCCCCGCCAGCGGCCGGTCTCCATCCAGCGGAGCAGCGGCTTCAACGGCGCGATCCAGAGGATGCCGAGCACCACATAGAGCGGCAGCTGGGCGATGACCGGCAATGCGCCGATCTCGGCCGAAAAGGTCGCGACGACGACCACCCATACCAGCACGAGCAGGACGATTCCCAGCGCGCCTGCGGGCTTGCGCCAGCTCGGTTCTACGCTTCCTCGTGGCACAGCATGGCCTCCTCGGTGATGACGGCGTTCAGCGGCACGTCCCAGATATCGGCGGGTATGGCAGGAACTTCCTGCACCGACCAGGCGACGCCGACTCGCCATGCGGCCTCATAGCGCGCGAAAGCGCGATCGTAATGCCCGGCGCCCTGGCCCAGCCGATTGAGGCGGCGATCGAAGCCGACCAACGGCGTGAGAATCACGTCGGGCGCGACCTCGGGGCTGTCGGCGTCGGGCTGGCGCAGGTTGAAGGGGCCAGTGACGAGCGGCACGACGGGATCCCAGGCGAGGAAGCGGATCGGCGCGGTCCGATCGACGACATGGGGCAAGGCGAGGCGGCAGCCCCGCTCCGCGGCTGCGGCGGCGAGCTGGGTGGGATCGGCCTCGCTGCCGATCGGATGATAGGTGGCGACGATCATGCCGGGGCGCAAACGCGCGACATAGGCCTCGGGGGCCGTGATCGCAGTGCTCGATTCGGCGGCGAACTGGTCGCGATCGGCGCGCAAGCGCGCCCGCAGGGCGGGTTTATCCAGAATCATGCGTTGCGGGCGGGGTGGCGGGACCGCCGTGGCCGTTTGCCAGAATATCCTCTGACGCGCGGTACGTCAGGTGGGAACCATATGCAGCAGACCAGGATCTGCACAGGGACAGCTCCCATGGATGATGAATAGCCTCAGGGATAATGCCAAGGCTCGTACCGGGCAGTGCCCGCCAATTCCCTATCTAGGGTGTGTACCCGCCGCTGGCAATGGACCCTCAGCCGTCCTGTGCGTCTTCCTCAAGGGCTGCCGCGACGGCTTCGAGACGATCGGCGATGCGATCGAGCAGGACGGGGGAGACGCCCGAGGACGGATTGCGCTCGGCCTCGTCGAGCAGATCGGCGAGGATCAGCGCGAGATAGACCAGCATGCGCTCGGAATTGATCCCGCCCGAGGCCTGGTGGGCGGTCTCGGCGTGGCGGGCGATCAGCGCCTCGAGGTTGCGCAGATGCGCCTCCTCGCCCTCTCGCGCGGCGATCGAATAGCTGCGGCCGGCGATGACGAGCGTGATATCGGCCATCACTCCTCCTCCGGCTGATCGGCTTCGGCGGCGATCAGCGCGTCGATCGCCGCGACGGCTTCCTCCATGCGCTGGCGCAGCACCGCATGGCGGCGCGCGAGACGGGCGCTGGCATAGGCGCGGGCGGTGGCCGCTGCCTCGATCCGGGCGAGCGCCTGCTCGATGCGGTCTGCTCTGTCAGCCATGATATTACAGGCGATACCATGCGGGGGCCCCGCGGCAACCCCTGTTTCCCCCGAGGGTGCCACCAGCCGGTTGACGCGAGGGCGCTGTCCCCCCAAAGGCGTGCCGCACTAGAGCCACTTGCATTTTTGGGGAGCCCCAGTGACGACATCCTTCACCGATTGCGCCAATGCGATCCGCGCGCTCGCGATGGACGCGGTGGAGGCCGCGAATTCTGGGCATCCCGGCATGCCGATGGGCATGGCCGACGTCGCGACCGTCCTGTTCCAGCGCTATCTGAAGTTCGATCCGGCCGATCCCTATTGGCCTGACCGCGACCGCTTCGTGCTTTCCGCCGGCCATGGATCGATGCTGCTCTACGCAGCACTGCATCTGACCGGTTATGCGCGCCCTACGCTGGAGGACATCAAGACCTTCCGCCAGGTCGGCAGCCCGTGCGCGGGGCACCCCGAGAATTTCGAGCTCGCCGGAGTCGAGGCGACCACCGGGCCGCTGGGCCAGGGCCTGGCGATGGCGGTGGGCATGGCGATGGCCGAGCGGCACCTGAATGCCGAGTTCGGCGACCAGCTCGTCGACCACAGGACCTGGGTGATCGCCGGCGACGGCTGCCTGATGGAAGGCATCAACCATGAGGCGGTGGGCCTGGCCGGGCATCTCAAGCTCGGCCGGCTGATCGTTTTGTGGGACGACAACAGGATCACGATCGACGGCGCGGTCTCGCTGTCGTCGAGCGAGGATATTCCCGCGCGCTACCGTGCATCGGGCTGGCACGTTGTTGCGTGCGACGGGCATGACGAGAAGGACATCGTCCGCGCGTTCGACGAGGCGCTGGCGAGCGCGTTGCCGACCTTGGTCCGCTGCCGCACGATCATCGGCAAGGGCGCGCCGACCAAGGCGGGCACCTCCAAGGCGCACGGATCGCCGCTGGGCAAGGACGAGATCGAGGACGCGCGCAAGGCGCTGGGCTGGGATTATCCCGCGTTCGAGATTCCCGATGACATCCGTAACGCCTGGCTCGAAGCCGGCGCGCGCGGCGCCAAGCCGCACGCCGAATGGACGGCGCGGCTGGCGGCGGATCCCGACCGGATCGGCTATGAGCGTCGCGGCGACGTGCAGGAGACCATCCTCGAATCGTACATCGCCGATCTGATCACCAACCCGCAAAAGGTTGCGACCCGAAAAGCTTCCGAAATGGCACTGGAAGCGATCAACGCGATCCTGCCCGAGACGCTCGGAGGCTCGGCCGACCTCACCGGCTCGAACAATACGCTGACCAAGGGCCTGAAGGCGCTCACCGCCGAGGATTATGCCGGGCGCTACGTCTATTACGGCATCCGCGAGTTCGGCATGTCGGCGGCGATGAACGGCATGGCGCTGCACGGCGGCGTGATTCCCTATGGCGGCACCTTCCTGGTCTTTTCCGACTATGCCCGCGGGGCGATCCGTCTCTCGGCGCTGCAGGAGGCGCGCGTCGTCTATGTGATGACGCACGATTCGATCGGGCTCGGCGAGGATGGGCCGACGCATCAACCGATCGAGCATCTGATGAGCCTGCGACTCATCCCCAATCTCCACGTCTATCGCCCGTGCGACACGGTCGAGACCGCCGAGGCCTGGGCGCTGGCGCTGACGCGGACCGACGGGCCGTCGCTGCTCGCACTCAGTCGGCAGAACCTGCCACAACTGCGTACGAGCGCTCCGGAGAATCTCACCGGCCGTGGTGCTTATTGCCTGATCGAGGCGGAGGCGGTGCGCCAGGTCGTGCTGATCGCCACGGGCTCCGAGGTAGAGATCGCCGTCGCGGTGCGCGAGGAACTGGAGGCGCAGGGGATCGGCGCCGATGTCGTCTCGATGCCGTGCTGGGAACGGTTCGAGGCGCAGGACGCGCAGTACAAGAAGGACGTGCTGCCGCACCACGCGCTCAAGGTCTCGATTGAGGCGGGCGCGACCCTGGGCTGGGAGCGCTACACCGGCGACGGATTGCGTTTCGGGGTGGATGTTTTCGGCGCGTCGGGTCCCTATCTGAGGCTCTACGAACATTACGGGCTCACCGCGGGAGCCATCGTGCCGCGGATCATCGAGAGACTGAACGGAGAACAGGCATGACGAAGGTTGCGATCAACGGTTTCGGGCGGATTGGCCGGCTGGTGGCGCGCGCGATCCTCGAGCGTCCCGATTGCGGGCTCGAGCTGGTCACGATCAACGACCTTGCCGACGCCAAATCCAATGCCTGGCTGTTCTCGCGCGACAGCGTCCACGGCAAGTATCCCGGCACCGTCCAGGCCGACGGCAACGACCTGGTGATCGACGGCAAGCGCATCCACGTCACCGCCGAGCGGGATCCGGCGAACCTGCCGCACGCCGCGAACGGCGTCGAGCTCGTGCTGGAATGCACCGGCTTCTTCACCGACCGCGCTTCGGCCCAGAAGCATATCGATGCGGGCGCCAAGAAGGTGCTGATCTCGGCGCCGGGCAAGAATGTCGACCTGACCGTCGTCTATGGCGTCAACCACGAGAAGCTCGAGGCGGGGCACACGATCGTCTCGAACGCGTCGTGCACGACAAACTGCCTGGCGCCCGTCGCCAAGGTGATGAACGACTCGATCGGCATCGAGCGTGGGCTGATGACCACGGTCCACGCTTATACCAACGACCAGAAGATCCTCGACCAGATCCATCCGGACCTGCGCCGCGCGCGTGCCGCCGCGATGTCGATCATCCCGACCACCACTGGCGCCGCGCGCGCCGTGGGCGAGGTGCTGCCCGAGCTGAAGGGCAAGCTGGACGGCTCGGCGATCCGCGTCCCGGTGCCGGACGGCAGCCTTGTCGACCTGACCTTCACGCCGAAGCGCGACACCACCAAGGAAGAGGTCAACGCGATCCTCAAGGCGGCGTCCGAAAGCGGTCCGCTCAAGGGCATCCTGGTCTATTCGGACGAGCCTTTGGTCTCGGTCGACATCGTCCACACGCCGCAGAGCTCGACGGTCGACAGCCTCGAGACCGCGGTGATCGACGGCAAGCTGGTGCGCGTCGTCAGCTGGTACGACAATGAATGGGGCTTCTCCAACCGCATGGTCGATACGGCC
This sequence comes from Sphingomonas sp. JC676, assembly GCF_014489075.1. GTDB lineage: Bacteria > Pseudomonadota > Alphaproteobacteria > Sphingomonadales > Sphingomonadaceae > Sphingomonas. Next base: position 858,218 of record NZ_JACTGR010000001.1, read on the forward strand.
ACGGCGATGGCTCGACTCTAAGTCCGGTGCTCCTGCGAAAGCAGGAGCCCAGAGCCACGCAGGACATCGCTTGTGACCCTGGGCCCCTGCGTTCGCAGGGGAACGGGAAGGGGAGTGAATAATGGCGCGCAACTTCAAGACGCTCGACGACATGGGCGAGATCGCCGGCAAGCGGGTACTTGTTCGTGAGGACCTGAACGTGCCGATGGCGGACGGCGCGGTGACCGACGACACGCGGCTGCGCGCCGCGATGCAGACGGTCGCCGAACTGGCCGACCGCGGCGCCAAGGTGATCGTGCTCGCGCATTTCGGGCGTCCCAAGGGCGTGCGTAATCCGGAGATGAGCCTGGCGCTGGTCACCAAGCCGTTCGAGCAGGTGCTGGGGCGGCCGGTGCGCTTCATCGACGACCAGCAGGCCGGCGACGTCATCCACAAGATGGCGGACGGCGAGATCGGCATTCTCGAGAATACCCGCTTCGATCCGGGCGAGGAGAAGAACGCGCCCGAGGCGGTCGAGCGCCTCGCCGCGCTGGGCGATCTCTACGTCAATGACGCCTTCTCCGCCGCGCATCGCGCGCATGCCTCGACCGAGGGGCTGGCGCACAGGTTGCCGGCGTTCGCCGGACGGCAGATGGAAGCCGAGCTTGACGCGCTCGACAAGGCGCTGGGCAATCCCGAGCATCCGGTTGCGGCAGTCGTGGGTGGCGCGAAGGTCTCGTCCAAGCTCGATGTGCTCCGGCACCTGGTCGAGAAGGTCGATCACCTGATCATCGGCGGCGGCATGGCCAACACCTTCCTCGCGGCGCGCGGTGTCGATGTCGGCAAGAGCCTGTGCGAGCATGACCTGACCGGCATTGCCGAGGAGATCATGGACGCGGCGGACAAGGCGCATTGCATCGTCCATCTGCCCTACGACGTAGTGGTGGCGAAGGAATTCAAGCCGAACCCGGCGACACGGACGGTCAATGTCCATGAAGTGGCGGCCGACGAGATGATCCTCGACGTGGGACCGGCAGCGACCGAGGCGCTCGCCGATGTGCTCAAGAATTGCCGCACGCTTGTCTGGAACGGGCCGCTCGGCGCGTTCGAGACGCCGCCGTTCGATACCGCGACCGTCGCGCTGGCCAAGACCGCCGCGGCGCTGACCCGCGAAGGCTCGCTGGTTTCGGTGGCGGGGGGTGGGGACACCGTCGCCGCGCTCAACCAGGCCGGCGTGGCGGACGATTTCACCTTCGTCTCGACCGCGGGTGGCGCCTTCCTGGAATGGATGGAAGGCAAGGAACTGCCGGGGGTCTCGGCGCTCGCGCGCTAGGCCTTGCGGTCGAACAGCATGAACAGGAGCAGCAGGACGGCGCCCATGCCGGCGCCGATCGACGCGGCGAGCGTCCAACCGCCATATTGATAGGCGGCCGAGCCGATCAGCGACCCACTTGCGCCGACGACGAACATGATCGTGAGGTACGCGGCATTGATCCGGCCGCGTGCCTCGCTCGACAGGCCGAAGATGATGCGCTGGCCCGAGATCTGGTTGAGCTGGACCCCAGCGTCGATCAGCACCGCAGTGACGGTGAAGGCGATCACGCTGCCGAGCGCCACCGCCCAGCCCGCGGCGAGGAACGACAAGGTCACCAGCGCCAGCGCGAAGAGCGTCGTGGCGCGCATCTTGCCCTTGTCGGCGAGCTGGCCCGCGATCGGTGCCGCCAGCGCACCGCCTGCGCCGGCGAGCGCGAACAGCCCGACCTGGCCGTGGCTGAAATGGAAGCGGTGGATCAGCGCCAGCGGCGCAGCGGTCCAGAACAGGTTGAACGCGGCGAACAGCAGCGACTGGTAGGCGGCGCGCAGGCGCAGCGCCCGGTGCGTGCGGACCATCTCGAACATCGAGGCGAGGATCGCGCCGTAGCCGAGCCGCGTTTCCGGCCGCCGCTCGGGAAGCCACAGAGCGAGCGTCAGGCCGATGGCGGTCATCATGCCCGCGGAAACGAAGAATACCGCGCGCCAACCGGCGATCTCGGCGACGAAGCTCGCGATCGGGCGGGCGAGCATGATGCCGGTTAGCAGCCCGCTCATCACCAGCCCGATCGTGCGGCCCTGGCGCGCATGCGACGAGAGGTGTGCGGCGAGCGGCACCAGGATCTGTGCGCCGACCGAGCAGATTCCCATCACCAACGACGCGGCGAGGAACAGCGGGGCGTTCTGCGAGAGCGCCACGCCGATGCAGCCGATCACGGTGCCGGCGGTGGCGATCAGCGTCAGCCGGCGGTTCTCGAACAGGTCGGACAGCGGCACGATCAGGGCCAGGCCGAGGCCGTAGCCGAGCTGGGTGAGGGTAACGATCGCGCCGGCCGCCCAGGGGCTCATCCCGATAGCGGGAGCGATCGTGTCGATCAGCGTCTGGGCGTAATAGATATTGGCGACCATCATCCCGCAGCCCACCGCCATCAGCAGGGTGAGGGCAGGGGTGATGTCATGGCTGTCCGGATGGCTCATGCGCGCCCAAAGCCCGGCGCGCGGTATCGACGCAAGCGCTATCTTGGTATGAGCCGAGTGCATGCCGGACAATCCTGCGTCCGCATCGGCATGCCGATCGCCCTAATCGACATAACCTTAATCAAGACGCGGACCTTCGGCGCGCGCGGGCGGTTAAGCCCCCGACTTCAGAGGGAATTTCGACATGGCGACCAAGAAGCTCGAGACCGGCAATGGCGGCGAGACCCATCAAACGACGTCCGACGACGGCGATCGCCTGACGACCAATCAGGGCATTCCGGTTTCCGATAATCAGAACCAGCTCAAGGCGGGTGCGCGCGGGCCGGTGCTGCTCGAGGATTTCGTGCTGCGCGAGAAGATCTTCCACTTCGATCACGAACGGATTCCCGAGCGGATCGTCCATGCGCGCGGGTCCGCGGCGCATGGCTTTTTCGAATCCTACGAGGATCTGTCGGACATCACCCGGGCGGACCTGTTCAGCGAGAAGGGCAAGCGTACGCCGCTGTTCACGCGCTTCTCGACCGTCGCGGGCGGTGCGGGATCGGTCGACACGCCGCGCGACGTGCGTGGCTTCGCGGTCAAATTCTATACGCAGGAAGGCAATTGGGATCTGGTGGGCAACAATATCCCCGTGTTCTTCATCCAGGACGCGATCAAATTCCCCGACCTGATCCATTCGGTGAAGATGGAAGCCGATAAGGGCTATCCCCAGGCGGCATCTGCGCATGACACGTTTTGGGATTTCATCTCGCTGATGCCCGAATCCACCCACATGATCATGTGGGCGATGTCGGACCGGACGATTCCGCGCTCACTGCGGACGATGGAGGGCTTCGGCATCCACACTTTCCGCATGGTCAACGCGAAGGGCAAGTCGACCTTCGTCAAGTTCCACTGGAAGCCCAAGCAGGGAGTGGCATCGACCTGCTGGGACGAGGCGGTGAAGATCGCCGGCGCCGATCCCGATTTCCAGCGCCGTGACCTGTTCGAGGCGATCGACCGCGGCGACTTCCCCGAATGGGAGCTGGGCATCCAGGCGTTCGACGAGGCATTCGCGGACTCGCTGCCATTCGACGTGCTCGATCCGACAAAGATCATCCCCGAGGAAGTGCTGCCGGTGCGGCTGATCGGGCGAATGGTGCTCGACCGCTATCCCGACAATTTCTTCGCCGAGACCGAGCAGGTCGCCTATTGCCCGGCGAACGTGGTGCCGGGGATCGACTTCACCAACGATCCTTTGCTCCAGGGCCGGTTGTTCTCCTATCTCGACACCCAGCTCAAGCGGCTGGGATCGACCAATTTCCACCAGCTGCCGATCAATGCGGCGAAATGCCCGGTGATGAACTTCCAGCGCGACGGGCACATGCAGATGGCGGTGCCCAAGGGTCGCGCCAATTACGAACCCAACTCGCTGAGCGAGGCTGGCGAGGAAGGCGGGCCGCGCGAATGCCCGGCCAAGGGCTTCACCACGTTTCCGGGGCGAGATGCTGAGGACGAGCAGGGCGACAAGCTCCGCATTCGGCCCGAGAGTTTCGCCGACCATTACAGCCAGGCGCGGATGTTCTTCCGCTCGCTCGCGGTGCCGGAGCAGGCACATCTGGCGTCGGCAATCGTCTTCGAACTGTCGAAGGTCGGCCTCGAGCATGTCCGGGTGCGGATGATGTCGAACCTCGTCAACGTCGATCCGGATCTGGCGAAACGCGTCGCCAACGGGCTGGCAATGCCGCTGCCCAAGGCATCGCCCAGCGCGGCGCCGGTGCAGGATCTGGACCCGTCGCCCGCGCTGCGGATCATCGAGGGGCCGTTCGATCTTGCGACGATCAAGGGCCGCTCGATCGGCGTCCTGATCGCCGACGGAACGGATGCGGTCGCTTTGAAGGCGTTGACCGGCGCCATTGCAGGCGGCGGTGCGCGTGCGGTGATCGTCGCGCCCAAGGTGGGCGGCGCCAAACTTTCCGACGGATCGGTGCAGAAGGCCGACCTCCAGCTGGCGGGTGGGCCGTCGGTACTGTTCGATGCCGTGGTGGTGCTGGTTTCCGACAAGGGCTGCGCTGCGTTGCTGGGCGAGGCCGCCGCCACCCAGTTCGTCATGGATGCATTCGGCCATTGCAAGGCGATCGCGCATAGCCCAGAGGCGCAGCCGCTGCTCGACAAGGCCGGTGTGGTGCCCGACGCCGGCGTGGTGGCCGCCGACAAGGCGTTCGTGGAAGCGGCCGGAAAGCGATATTGGGATCGCGAGCCCAAGGTACGCATGCTCGCCTGATATCGGTTATTGGGACCTCGATTCCCAAAACGGCACTCGCGTGACAGAAACAATTCGGAAAATATTCACGTTGTCGATATTTAGGCTTGTGCCTGTGCCAGCGAGCATGGGATAACGTTCGTGACGATTTGGGGGGAAGAATCGGTCGGTTTGTAGGCGTGGCATAAATGGCCATTGCATGCGGGTCTCATGACCGCAGCGCGCCCATTCTCCGATCCTTGCTTCGCAAATCCTCCTGGCTTGCCGTGGTTCGGCAGGACGATAGGAATTTGATTCGGCCGCCCGCAGAAGCGATGCGGCCAGACGGGATACTCCCGGGACGCTGGTCCGGAACTCCAGCGGCCCAAGAGCGGGGAGGGTGGAGAAATCCACCCTCCTTTTTTTGCGCCCACGGCTCGGCGATATTCGCGCCTCGTTTCGGCGTGCGGCCAGGTTTCTTCGGACTGGTCAGCGTTGTCAGCGGTTTCTCGGTTCGAGGCGCTGGGTTAGAGCGCCTGCGAGCGACACGAATCAGGGAAGCAACATGCAGATCACGCCCGCGGTCAAAGCCATTCTCGACAAGTATGAGTCCGACAATCCGGGCGTGAAGGCCAATCTGGCGCGCATCCTGATGCAGGGCCGGCTCGGCGGCACGGGCAAGCTGGTCATCCTGCCGGTCGACCAGGGCTTCGAGCATGGCCCGGCGCGCAGCTTCGCGGTGAACCCCGACGCCTATGACCCCCATTATCACTTCCAGCTCGCGATCGACGCGGGGCTGAGCGCTTTTGCCGCGCCGCTGGGGATGATCGAGACCGGTGCTGGCACTTTCGCCGGGCAGATCCCGACGATCCTCAAGGTCAATTCGTCGAACAGCTGGGCTACCGGCGCCAACCAGGCGGTGACCGGCGGCGTCGACGATGCGCTGCGGCTCGGTTGCTCGGCGATCGGCTTTACCATCTATCCGGGCAGCGACGATCTGTTCAGCATGATCGAGCAGATCAAGGAGCTCTCCGCAGAAGCCAAGTCGGTCGGCATTGCGACGGTGATCTGGTCGTACCCGCGCGGCGGCAAGCTGCCCAAGTCGGGCGAGCTGGCGCTCGACGTCGGCGCCTATGCCGCGCACATGGCGGCTTTGCTCGGCGCACACATCATCAAGGTCAAGCTGCCGAACGACCATATCGAGCAGAAGGAAGCCATTCCGGCCTATGAGGGCACGGACTGGTCGAAGCAGTCCGATCGCGTCCGCCATGTCGTGCAGAGCTGCTTCGCCGGGCGCCGGATCGTCGTCTTCTCGGGCGGTGCGGCCAAGGGCGAGGACGCGGTCTACCAGGACGCGCGCGACATTCGCGACGGCGGCGGCAATGGCTCGATCATCGGGCGCAATACCTTCCAGCGCAAGCGTGAGGACGCGATGGCGATGCTCGACAAGCTGGTGCGAATCTACAAGAACGAGGAATGATCCCGCGCCGTCCCGTGCTGGCTGGCCTTGCGCTCGCGCTGCTGGGCGGGGCTGCGCTGGCGAAAGGGACGGCGATGGAAGACGAGTCGGGGCCTTACGGCATGATCGGCAAGATGAAGGCGCAGCCCGGCAAGCGCGCCGAGCTGATCGAGATACTGGGGGCGGGCACCGGCGACATGCCGGGCTGCCTCGCCTATCTGATCGCCGAGGACGCCAAGGAGCCAGATGTGATCTGGATCACCGAGATCTGGGACCGGAAGGCGAGCCATGACGCCTCGCTTGCGCTTCCGGCGGTGAAGGCGGCGATCGCCAAGGGCCGTCCGCTGATCGCGGGCTTCGAGATGAGCGCCGAGACTCGGCCGGTATCGGAGGCGAGCTTCATCAAGGCGTGACGCGTCGGGGAGGTGCCGGATGACGACCGAGTGGGAACAGGTCGACGACTATATCGCCGCGCATCTCCTGGGCGATGATCCGGTGCTCGACGCCGCGCTCGCCGCGAACGCGGTGGGCGGGCTTCCCGCGATCGACGTCTCCGCGGCGCAGGGCAAGATGCTCCATCTTTTCGCGAAGATGTGCGGCGCGCGGCGCATCCTCGAAGTGGGGACGCTGGGCGGCTATTCGACGATCTGGCTGGCGCGGGCGCTGCCCGAGCACGGGCGGCTGGTGACGCTGGAGCTCGAGCCGCACCATGCCGCAGTGGCGCGCGCGAACATCGCGCGGGCCGGACTGGCGGAACGGGTGGAGGTGCGCGTCGGTCCTGCGGTCGCGAGCCTGGAGGCGATGATCGCGGCGGGCGAAGCGCCGTTCGACCTGGTATTCATCGATGCCGACAAGCCCTCGAACGTCGCCTACCTCGAGGCCGCGCTGGCGCTGACCCAGCCGGGCAGTACGATCGTGGTGGACAATGTCGTGCGTGAGGGCGGCATCCTCGATGCCAGGTCGGGCGATCCCCGGATCGACGGTACGCGCGCGCTGTTCGAGGCGGTCGCCGCCGAGCCCAGGCTGAGCGCGACCGCGGTACAAACCGTGGGCACCAAGAAATGGGACGGGTTCCTGCTGGCGGTGGTTCAAGGCTGAATCCCGACGCTCGACACGTGGCGCGCCTTCTGCTGAAATCAACGCGGGGGATTTTTACGATGCGTCTCAAGCACTATTGCGCGGTTATTTCCATCGTGGCGGCGGCGCCTGCGATGGCGCAGGTGCCGCAATCGGCACCGGCCATCGTGACGGAGCGCGACGCGGCCCCGGGCGATCAGCTCCAGGCCTATAGCAACTGGATCGAACAGATGGGGGCGGCCTTCCAGATGGGGCAGGCGTCGGTCGAGGCGATCCAGCCCAAGCTGGCGGCCGCGCTCAACAGCAAGGGAGCGCCCGCGGCGACGGCGGAGGCGCGCGCGGCACTTGCCAATGCCCGATCCGCGCTCCGGAGATCGAGTGCAGTGGTGAGCGCATTGAAGGCGCCGGCCTTCGAGCAGTTGCACCTTCCATCCGATCTCAGCGCGGCGGCGATCCAGAGCGGCGTGCTGACGCTCAACGCCAATCGGACCAAGATGATCGACGCCATGGAGGATCTCCTGAAGGCGCTTCAGCAGCGTGACTTGCCGGCCGCGCTCCGGGCGAATGTGCAGCTGCTGGCCGCGGGCGGACAGCAACTCGACCTGCTGATTCTGCTCACCAAGGCGCGTGCCGTTGCCTCGCACGATCATGTCGCGGACCGTGTCTTTTTCGAGGTCGTCGCGATTATCTACCGTGGCCAGCGCCAGATGTTGCGGATCGCGACGCCGGCAGGCTTGGTGGCCGACAGCAAGGTCTCCGGCGACCTGGACCAACTTGCCGCCGAGCTGGAATTGCTGCTGGGGCGCGAGCGGCCGTTGCTGGAGTCCGCAATCTCGCTCGGGGATAGCCAAATCACCGATGCGCGGGCGAGGGGAGCGGATACCAGCGGGCTGGATCTGGTTCAGCGCATCCAAGTCGGCGCGCGCGACCTCTTCCCGCAGGGCGAGGCGGTGGCGGCGGCCCTGCGGGAGACATCGAATAGCCTTCGGCGCGGAACGCCCACGGCAACGGAATTGACGGCGATCATCGGGCGGTTCGCCGGGTTAGAACGCGCGCTCGCGCAGATCCAGTTGCGCGCCATCCACACGCTGAACCGGACGCCGCTCTCGTGAGGCGGCGCTTGACGGCGCGCGCCGCTGGGTGAAAGGCCCCGCGGATGGCGGAGCAGAGCATGAACGGTATCGAAGACGACGAACAGGATAGCGAAGTCTCGCTGGAGGGCTTCGCCGAGAATTTCGTGCGCGATATCCGCCGGCCGCCGTGCCAGCTCTATCTGATCTCGCCGCTCGAGGTGGACGGCGGGTTTCCGGACCGTCTCAAGCGCGCACTGGAGGCAGGGCCCGTCGCGGCGTTCCAGTTCCGGGTGAAGGGCGTCGACCAGCATGAGGCGGTGCGGCTTGCCGAGCCGCTCCAGCGGATCTGCGCCGATGCCGAGGTGGCGTTCATCGTCAATGACAGCATCAGCCTGGCCAAGCGACTGGGCGCCGACGGCGTTCATCTGGGGCAGGGCGACGGCGATCCGCGCGAGGCGCGATCGGTGTTGGGGCCGAACGCCCAGATCGGCGTGACCTGCCACGACAGCCGGCATCTGGCGATGGAAGCGGGCGAAGGCGGGGCGGACTATGTTGCGTTCGGCGCCTTCTACCCGACGGCCACCAAGGAAACGCGGCACCGCCCCGAACTGGCGATCCTGTCGTGGTGGTCGACCTTGTTCGAGATACCGTGCGTCGCGATCGGTGGAATCACGCCGGCCAATGCCGCGCCTTTGGTGGCGGCCGGCGCGGACTTCCTCGCGGTGTCCAATGCGGTGTGGGGCGAGGACGAAGCAGCGGCGGTAAAGGCGTTCACGGACCTACTGGCGCGCTAACTCGTTCTCCTGGCGAACCATTGTTGGTCAGGAGATTGAATCGGTGCGGAAAAAGCTAATCATTGCCGCTTGCCTCGCTTGTGCCTCGGCCGGTCCCGCACTGGCGCAGGGGAACGGAACCAAAGCCCGCCCGCCGATCGACTATACGATCCTCCATGCGCAGGTGATCCTCGACCATCTCGGATTTTCGCCGGGGATCCTCGACGGGCGCGAAGGCCAGTCGCTGGTGGCCGCGCTGAAGGGGTTCCAGACTTCGCGGGGCTTGGCGACCACGGGCAAGCTCGACGCTCGAACGCTCGGCGCGCTGCAGCCCTATCGGTCGCTGCGCCCGGTCAGGCAGCTTCGCCTTACCGCCGACACGCTGGCTGGGCCCTATGTGAGCCCGATGCCCAAGGATCCTGAGGAACAGGCCAAGCTGCCGTCGCTCGGCTATAGCCGGCCGCTGGAGAAGCTGGCCGAAATGTTCCACACCACGCCCGAGGTGCTGGTCGAGCTCAATCCAGGCGGAAAGGGTATCGGCGTGGGCGCGGAGTTCACGTTCCCGAACGCGCTGCCCGCGTCGCGCGACTATCCGGCGGACATCAAACCCGATTGGCGCAAGACGCTCAACGACCTCAATGTCGAGGCGAACGTGCCCGAGGCCGACCATCTCGTCGTCGACAAGTCCGAGAAGGTGCTCAAGGTCTTCGACAAGGCGGACCGGCTGGTGGCGCAGTTCAGCGCGACGATGGGCAGTGGCCATGATCCGCTGCCGGTCGGCAGCTGGAAGATCAACGGTGCCGACACCAACCCCAAATTCCACTACAATCCGGAACTGTTCTGGGATGCCAAGAAGGATTCCGATCCGGCGATGCTGCCGCCGGGGCCGAATGGACCGGTGGGGGTGGTGTGGCTTGACCTTTCGAAGGAGCATTACGGTATCCATGGCACGCCCGAGCCGCAGAATATCGGGCGTAGCGAGAGCCATGGCTGCATAAGGCTCACCAATTGGGACGCGGCGCGGCTGGCGCTGATGATCAAACCGGGGACGCCGGTGATCTTCCAGGAGTGACGGCATGACGCTGGCCAAGCGCGTTGGATGGGGACTCGGGCTGTTTCTGCTCGTGCTCGCGATTGCCTTCGCCTCGATGGTGCGCATCCGCTTCGATCCTCCGGCGCAGGCCGTGCGCGAGCAATCCGCCGCGCCGGGCTTCGCGGACACGTCGCTGATCATTCCGGTGCAGGGCGTGCGCGCGAACCAGCTCAGCGACACCTGGGGCCAGAGCCGCGGCGGCGGCACCCGCGAGCACCATGCGATCGACATCATGGCGCCACAGGGAACGCCGGTGCTCGCCGCCGCGGGCGGCACGGTCGAGAAGATCTTCGAGAGCGTGAATGGGGGCCACACAATCTATGTCCGGACGCCCGATGGCGGCACCATCCACTATTACGCGCATCTCGACACCTACGGCGTGGCCGAGAAGCAGGTGGTGCAGCAGGGCCAGCAGATCGCCACGGTCGGCAATACCGGCAGCGCCGCCGGCGGCGCGCCGCATCTCCATTTCGAAATCAAGATCATGCAACCCGGCGAGGCCTGGTGGCAGGGGACCAACGTCAATCCGTACCCGCTGCTTGCGGGTGTGCGTTAGATTTCACCTCGTCATCCCGGCGCAAGCCGGGATCCAGAGCCATACGCGGCGGGTCAGAGAAATCCTGGGCCCCGGCTTTCGCCGGGGTGACGGCTTGGAAGCAGGGGTGTTGCCCGCATGGCCTTCCCCCGCTAAAGCGCGCGCTCGCTCTTTCTCAGGTACAGGTCTCGATCATGAAGATCAGTGGCGTGGACATCCGTCCCGGCAACATCATCGAATATGAAGGCGGCATCTGGCGCGCCGTCAAGATTCAGCACACCCAGCCCGGCAAGGGCGGCGCCTATATGCAGGTCGAGATGAAGAACCTCATCGACGGCCGCAAGAACAATGTCCGCTTCCGCTCGGCGGAAACGGTCGAGCGCGTGCGCCTCGACACCACCGACTTCCAGTTCCTCTTCCGCGACGGCGATGCGCTGACCTTCATGGACAAGGTCACTTATGAGCAGATCACGCTCGACGCAGGCATCCTGGGCGATGCCGCGGCCTTCCTGCAGGACGGCATGGACGTGGTGATGGAGCTTTACGACGAGCGCCCGATCAGCGTGCAGCTGCCGGACACGATCGAAGCGACGATCGTCGAGGCCGATGCGGTGGTGAAGGGCCAGACGGCGTCTTCCAGCTACAAGCCTGCGGTGCTCGACAATGGCGTGCGCATCATGGTGCCGCCGCACATTGCGGCCGGGACCCGGATCGTGGTCGATGTCTACGAGCAGACCTACGTGAAGCGCGCGGATTGATCTTCTCATTCCCCTCCCGCTTGCGGGAGGGGTTAGGGGTGGGCCCTCGCCCGCCTCATGATTCAACGCTCGCGGATGGCGGGCGCCCACCCCCGACCCCTCCCGCAAGCGGGAGGGGAGGAGAGTAGATTTGGTTGCCCATTCCGGCCTTCTCACTGTCATGGAGCGCGCTGCCCGCAAGGCGGCGCCGCGCCTGCGTCGCGACTTCAACGAGGTCCAGCACCTCCAGGTGAGCCGCAAGGGGCCCGCCGACTTCGTCTCGATGGCCGACAAGCGCGCCGAGGAGACGATCGTCGAGGAATTGCGCAAGGCGCGGCCCGACTGGAGCATCCTTGCCGAGGAAGGCGGGGAGATCAAAGGCGATCCCGACAAGCCGCGCTGGATCGTCGATCCGCTCGATGGCACGAGCAATTTCCTGCACGGCATCCCGCATTTCGCGATCTCGATCGCGGTCGAAGATCCGCACGGCAGCCAGGGCAAGCCCGAGATCACCCACGGGCTGATCTACCAGCCGCTGACCGACGAGAGCTTCTGGGCCGAGAAGGGCCGCGGCGCGTGGCTGACCGATCAAAGGCTGCGCGTCTCGGCGCGGCGCGACCTGGCAGACGCACTGATCGCGACCGGCATCCCGTTCCTCGGCCATGGCAATTTCGCGCAGTGGAGCCGCATTTTCGGCGCGGTGGCGCCTGAAGTGGCGGGCATCCGCCGGCTCGGCGCGGCGTCGCTCGATTTGGCATGGGTCGCAGCGGGCCGCTTCGACGGCTTCTGGGAATCGGACCTCCAGCCCTGGGACGTCGCGGCGGGCTATATCCTGATCAAGGAAGCCGGCGGCTTCATTACCGATTTCCGCGGGCAGGACCTCGCCATGCAGCGCAACCAGTTCCTCGCGGCGAACGACGTGCTCCACTCCAAGCTCCACAAGCTGGTCGGGAACGCGCTCAGATGATCCCCGCGGCGCTGTTCGGGCTGCTGGCCCAGGACGCGCCGCCTGCCGTCGAATTCGCGGTTCCCGCCCAATACCGGCTGATCGAGGGCGTCGCCTCGGACGGGGAGACCGTCTGGCTGAGCAGCATCCTCGATCGGATGATCGTCGAATATCGCAAGCGTCGCTTCCGCGCGGTGCCGATGCCGAAAGGCGAGGGCGCGCCGCTGGGCATCGCCTGGGATGCCGGCCGCGGCTGGCTGTGGGTCGCCGCCAATTGCCCCGACGTGCTGAAGCTCGCCGATTGCCGGACGGGGTTGGTGGCGATCGACCGGTCGGGAAAGCCGCGCGCCAGCCTTCGCCCCGCGGGGGACACGCCGTTCACGCCCGGCGATGTTTCGGTGTGGCGCGACCAGGTGTTCGTCAGCGACGGCGCCAATGGCGCGGTCTATCGCTGTCGGGGCGATTGCCGCGAGCTGACGGTCGTGATCGCGCCGCGCCAGAAGGGCAGTGCGCAGGGCACGGTGGTCTATGACGGCGGCAAGCGGCTGCTCGTCGCGGACTATGGGCGCGGGCTGATCAGCGTGGACCTGGCGACATTGGCCGAAACGCCGGTGCCGCTCGAGGACGGATCGCTGCTGCCGGGCGTGGACGGCATGGTGGCCGATGGCGACGGTTTCGTCGGCGTGCGCAACGCCAGCATACCGGGAAAAGCGTGGCGTTTCCGTATCTCCGCCGACAATCATGTGACCAGGCTTGAAGTGGCGGCGCAGGGCGGGGCGATCGTCGATCCCACCCAGATCGCCCGCGCCGGCGACAAGCTGCTGATCGTCGCGGACTCGCAGTGGAGCGCCTATTCGCCCGACAAGGACGGCAAGGTTTCAGGCGTGCAGAAGCCGACACCGATCGTAGCGATTCAGGCCAGCGCGACCCCGCGCTGAACGCCGGCTAATTGCGAGTGATTCTCAGGGGTTCAAACCCTTGCCGCACCCCCTCCACCGTCCTAGAAGCCCCTCAAATTCCGCATCTGCGAGAAGGCATCTTGGTCGATCTATCGCAATATCTGCCGATCCTTTTGTTCCTCGGCGTAGCCCTGGTGCTTTCGAGCGCCTTCGTGTTCCTGCCCATGGCCGTGTCGCGCCTCACCGGCTCGCACCAGCCGACTCCGGAAAAGCTCACCGAATATGAATGCGGCTTCCCCGCGTTCGAAGATTCGCGCAGCCAGTTCGACGTCCGATTCTATCTGGTCGCGATCCTGTTCATCATCTTCGATCTCGAGGCAGCGTTCCTCTTTCCCTGGGCCGTCACCGTCTTCAAGATGGGTGTCGCCGCCGGATGGACCGCTTGGTTCTCTATGATGATCTTCATCGTCGAGCTGGCGCTCGGCCTTGTCTATGCTTGGAAGAAGGGAGCGCTGGAATGGGAGTAGAGCTTTCCGTGCCGCCACCCCCGGGCACGCTGCCGAATGTCGGTTTCCTCAACGACATCAATGCCGAGATCGGCGACAAGGGCTTCCTGGTCACCTCGACCGAGGAGCTGTTCCAATGGGCGCGCACCGGCTCGCTGTGGTGGATGACCTTCGGCCTGGCGTGCTGCGCGGTCGAAATGATTCACGTCAACATGCCACGCTACGACATGGAGCGCTTCGGCGCCGCGCCGCGCGCGTCTCCGCGCCAGTCGGACGTGATGATCGTCGCCGGTACTTTGTGCAACAAGATGGCCCCTGCGCTGCGCCGCGTGTACGACCAGATGTCCGAGCCCAAATATGTGATCTCGATGGGTTCGTGCGCGAACGGCGGCGGCTATTATCACTATAGCTACAGCGTCGTGCGCGGCTGCGACCGGATCGTGCCGGTGGACATCTACGTTCCCGGCTGCCCGCCGACCGCCGAGGCTCTGCTCTATGGCGTGATGCAGCTCCAGCGGAAGATCCGCCGTTCGGGGACGATCGAGCGGTGAGGGCGCCTGCACCCCGCTATGCCGCCAATGACGGCGTGATCGAGCTGGCCGAGGCCGTGCTCGGCGACAGCCTCGTGGAGAGCAAGGACGCCGTGGGCGAAGTTTCGCTAACCGTGGCGCGCGAGCGCCTGGTCGAGGCGATGCTGGCGCTGCGCGACACGCCGGGCCTCGAATATCAGCAGCTCAGCGAGATTGCCGGTGCCGATTATCCCGATCGGGCCGAGCGTTTCGACGTGGTCTATCAGCTGCTGTCGTTCACCCGGAACCACCGGATCCGCGTCCGCGTGATGACCGACGAGGAAAAGCCGGTCCCCTCGGTGACGGGCATCTGGCCGGTCGCTGGCTGGCTCGAGCGCGAAGTGTACGACATGTACGGCGTGCTGTTCGACGGCAATGTCGACCTGCGCCGCATCCTGACCGACTATGGTTTCGTCGGGCATCCGCTGCGCAAGGACTTTCCGCAGACCGGCTATGTCGAGCTGCGCTATTCGGAAGAGGCCAAGCGCGTCGTGTACGAGCCGGTGCGGCTCGCGCAGGATTTCCGCACGTTCGACTTCATGAGCCCCTGGGAAGGCGCGAAATATGTGCTGCCGGGCGACGAGAAGGCGGCCGCGCCGCCGCCTCCGCCTCCCGCGCCGGCACCTGCTCCCGCTCCGGCGCCTACGCCGGGCCCCGTTGCTGCGCAGCCCGAGGCGAAGGGCGCGCCGACGCCGCTGACCGCCGACGAAATCGTCAAGGCCGATGCGCCGGCGGCCAAGACGACCAAGCCGCGCGTCAGCAAGCCCAAGACCACCGACAGTACGGCCGAGAGCGGCGCGGGCAAGCCCGGTCCCGATGCGGGTCCGAAGCCCGCCGATCCCGATGTCGTGAAGAAGCCGCGAGCATCGCGCGCGAAGAAGGCAAACCCGGATGGCTGAGTATCTCGACGAGATTGAGGGCCGCACGGACGGCGGCAAGCCGGAGCCGGGCGACATCGCAATCGCCAACTACACGATCAATTTCGGCCCGCAGCACCCGGCGGCGCACGGCGTGCTGCGCCTCGTCACCGAGCTGGATGGCGAGATCATCGAGCGTATCGATCCGCATGTGGGCCTGCTCCACCGCGGCACCGAGAAACTGATCGAGTACAAGACCTATACCCAGGCGCTGCCCTATTTCGACCGGTTCGACTATTGCTCGCCGCTCGGTATGGAGCACAGCTTCGTACTCGCGGTGGAGAAGCTGCTCGACCTCGAAGTGCCGCTGCGTGGGCAATATATGCGCGTGTTCTTCGCCGAGCTGACCCGCATCTCGAACCATCTGCTGAACCTTGGTTCGCACGTGATGGACGTCGGCGCGATGACGCCGAACCTGTGGATGTTCGAGCTGCGCGAGGATTGCCTCAACTTCTTCGAGCGGGCGTCGGGCGCACGCATGCACTCCAACTGGTTCCGCGTCGGCGGGGTGCGCCAGGACGTGCCGCTCAAGCTGCTGACCGATATCGCGGAATGGCTCGATACGCGGCTGCCGCGGCTGTTCGAGGACGCGATCAGCCTGGTCGCCGAGAACCGCATCTTCAAGCAGCGCAACGTCGACATCGCCGTGGTGAGCCGTGACGACGCGATCAAATGGGGCTTTTCCGGCCCGATGATCCGCGCCGCGGGCATCCCCTGGGATATCCGCCGCTCGCAGCCCTATGACGTGTATGACCGGATGGAGTTCGACATCCCGGTGGGTACGCGCGGCGACTGCTACGACCGGTTCATGGTGCGGGTGGAGGAGGTCCGCCAGTCGGCGCGGATCATGAAGCAGTGCCTGAACGAAATGCCCGAAGGCCCGGTGCTGACGCTCGACCGCAAGGTCGCGCCGCCCAGCCGCGGCGAGATGAAGCACTCGATGGAAGCTTTGATCCATCACTTCAAGCTGTTCACCGAAGGCTATCACGTCCCCGCGGGCGAGGTTTACGTCGCGACCGAGAGCCCCAAGGGCGAGTTCGGCGTGTATCTGGTGAGCGACGGCACCAACAAGCCGTACCGCTGCAAGGTCCGCCCGACCGCGTTCAGCCACCTCCAGGCGATGGATTTCATGGCCAAGGGCCACATGCTTGCCGACATCACCGCCATTCTGGGCGCGATGGATATTGTGTTCGGGGAGTGCGACCGGTGAGCCAAGACGCACGGAACAGCGCCGCGATGACGTTGGGGGTCGTTGGCTTCGTCCTGATCGGCGCAGCGTTGCTGCTGCTGTTGAGGGGGGTGAACATGCCCTCATGGATGCCCGTCGTTCTTGGCGTGCTGGGCGTCTTAAACCTTGCTCTGTTCGGCAGGCAGCTGTGGCTGCGCCGATTCAAAGAACACGCTGGACTTCGAAATGGCTAACGCACCCCAACTCCCCGATGAAGCCGAGACCCGCGCGCGCTGGGGCAATTTTGCCTGGACCGCGGAGAATGCCGAGAAGGCGAAGGAAATCCTGAGCCGCTATCCGGCGGGCCGGCAGATGTCGTGCACCTTGCCGTTCCTCGATCTCGCCCAGCGCCAGGTCGGTGCGGAGACCAATACCCAGGGCTGGCTGCCCGTGCCGGTGATCGAGTTTGTCGCGCGCGAGCTTTCGCTGCCCTATATCCGCGTGTTCGAGGTCGTGACCTTCTACACCATGTTCAACATGGTGCCGACGGGCCGCTTCCACGTGCAGGTCTGTGGCACCACGCCGTGCATGCTGCGCGGTTCGGACGACGTGATGGCGGCATGCAAGAGCCGCGGCATGAAGAAGGGCCACACCACCGAGGACGGGCTGTTCACGCTCACCGAGGTTGAGTGCATGGGCAATTGCTCCTCGGCGCCGATGGTCCAGATCAACGACGACAATTACGAGGATCTGGACTACGATCGCACGATCGCGATCCTCGATGCGTTGGCCCGGGGCGAGAGCCCCAAGACGGGCACGCAGGAGCCCGGCCGCCACACCGTGGAGCCGAGCGGCGGTCCGACCACGCTGACCGCGATGGTCACGGAAAACCACGACTATCGGGGAGAATGGGCGTGAAGAACGACAATATCCTCTTCGTGATCCTGGCGATCATCGGCGGCATCGTCGTGCTGGGCTTCCTGCTGAAGGTCGCGTTCAAGCTGATCGGTGTCGTGATCGTGGTCGGGCTCGCAGTGGCGGCCTATATGCTTTTGCAGAAGATGGTGGGGAAGGGCCGCTAATGCTCGCCGACAAGGACCGCATCTTCACCAATCTCTACGGCTACCAGCCGTGGAACCTCGATGCTGCGCGCAAGCGCGGCACCTGGGACAATACCAAGGCGCTGCTCGAGCTGGGCGCGGACGTCATCATCGACAAGATGAAGGCTTCGGGCCTGCGCGGCCGCGGCGGGGCGGGCTTCCCGACCGGCATGAAGTGGAGCTTCATGCCCAAGGAACCGCGCGCCGATCGCCCCAACTTCCTGGTGATCAACGCCGACGAATCCGAGCCGGGCTCGTGCAAGGACCGCGAGATCATCCGCCACGATCCGCATGTGCTGCTCGAAGGAGCGCTGGTCGCGGGCTTCGCGATGCGCGCGCGAGCGGCGTATATCTATATCCGCGGCGAATATATCCGCGAGGCCGAGACGCTGTTCGCCGCCGTGGCCGAGGCCTATTCGGCCGGGCTGATCGGCAAGAATGCCTGTGGTTCGGGCTATGACTTCGACGTCTTCGTCCATCGCGGCGCCGGCGCCTATATCTGCGGCGAAGAGACCGCGATGCTCGAGAGCCTGGAGGGCAAGAAGGGCCAGCCGCGCCTCAAGCCGCCGTTCCCGGCGGGTGCGGGCCTCTATGGCTGCCCGACCACGGTGAACAATGTCGAGTCGATCGCTGTCGCGCCGACGATCCTGCGGCGCGGGCCGGAGTGGTTCTCGTCGTTCGGCGCCGAGAACAACCGCGGCACCAAGCTCTTCCAGATCTCGGGCCATGTCGAAAAGCCTTGCGTGGTCGAGGAAGCGATGAGCATCCCGTTCCGCGAGCTGATCGAGAAGCATTGCGGCGGCATTCGCGGCGGCTGGGACAATCTGCTCGCGGTGATCCCGGGCGGCTCCTCGGTGCCGCTGGTGCCGGCGGCGCAAATCATGGATTGCCCAATGGATTTCGACGGGCTGCGCGCGCTGGGCTCGGGCCTGGGCACCGCGGCGGTGATCGTGATGGACAAGTCCACCGACATCGTCCGCGCGATCTCGCGGATCAGCTATTTCTACAAGCATGAGAGCTGCGGCCAGTGCACGCCGTGCCGCGAGGGCACCGGCTGGATGTGGCGCGTGATGGAGCGGCTGCGCACTGGCGACGCCGATATCAGCGAGATCGACACGCTGCAGCAGGTCACCAAGCAGGTCGAAGGCCACACCATCTGCGCGCTCGGCGACGCGGCGGCATGGCCGATCCAGGGCCTGATCCGGCATTTCCGCCCCGAACTTGAGCGCCGCATCAACGAGCGCGGCGGTAACGGCGAAGCACCGATGATGGAGGCAGCGGAATGATGCGTTTGGCACTCGCCGCGATTTCCTTCAGTGCCTTGATCGCTGCGCTGCCCGCCGCGGCGCAGGATGCGGAGAAGCCGATCGATCAGTTCGCGCGCTGCACGGTCGGCGCCGATGCCGCCGGTGCGCGGGCGCTGCTCACGCTGGCGCCGGGCAGCGCCGAATCGAAGAATGCGGCCAAGCGGCTCGCCGACAAGAAGGGCGCATGCGGCAGCGTGATCAAGCGTCCCGGCGAGCCTGAGGTGCGCGGCGCGATCGCCGAGCGGCTCTATCTCGATACCTATGCCACGCCGCCGGCCGCGCTGACCGGCGAGCCCGCGCCTTTCCAGGGCAGCGGCGATGCGACACAGGCGATGTACGACGTCACCCGCTGCGCCGCGTCGCGCGATCCGGCGGCGGCCGACATGCTGATCCGCGCCGCTGCGGGTACGGCGGAGGAGAAGGCCGCGCTGGCGCGCGTCGTCCCTGCGGTCGGCCGTTGCACGCCGCAGGGCGCGAAGCTCGGCTTCAATCGCGACCAGCTTCACGCGCTGGTCGCCGAGGGGTTGTTCAAGCTGCGCGGCGAGACTCCAGCGCAATGATGCGAGGGACAGCCTTGATAGGCGTTGCCGGTCCGGCAATGCGCATTGGGATGCAGGAGGCGACGGAATGACGATGTCGACTTCGTTCAATGCGCTGCTTGTCGGTGCGTGCCTCGTCCTGGGCGCTCCTGCCGCACAGGCGCAGCAAACCGGCCACATCATCGTTGACCACGCCGCGGAGGCTTCCACTCGCGACGTGTCGGCAGCGGATCAGGCCCGCGATACCATGAATCGCTATGGCGTTTGCGTCGTCAAGGTGAAGAGTGTTGCGGTCAAGCGCGCGCTATCGCAGCCTACGGACCAGGCTATCGATAGCGCTCTGGCGAAGATCGCAATCGACGAATGCCTCGGGAGCGGCGAGTTGACGATGTCGCGGTCGCTCTTCCGCGGCGCAGTGTATCGGGCGCTCTACATCCGTGATTTCGGTCAGGTATCGCAGGCGCCGGCCACGATTGGGATGCAGGGCAAGGATGCTGCCGCAGAGGCAGCCGCAACGACACCGATGAATTTGCTTCAGAGATTCGGCGATTGCGTCGTCCGCGCCGACCCGGCCGACGCGCAGGCGCTTGTCCTGGCCACTGCTGCGACACAGGCGGAGCGTAGTGCGATTACGCGCCTTGGTCCGTCGCTTGGCGGCTGCGTGGCGCCAACAAACCAAGTAAGATTCAGTCGAGCAGTGCTGCAAGGGGTGCTGGCCGAAGCGCTTTACAAGCGCGCGGCTGCCTCTGAACCTTCGAGAGTCAAGTAATGCCCAAACTCAAAGTAGACGGAATCGAAGTGGAGGTGCCCGCGGGCGCCACGGTACTCCAGGCCTGCGAGGCCGCGGGGAAGGAGATTCCGCGCTTCTGTTATCACGAACGCCTGTCGATCGCCGGCAATTGCCGCATGTGCCTGGTCGAGGTGAAGCCGGGGCCGCCCAAGCCGCAGGCGAGCTGCGCGCTGCCCGCCGCCGACAACCAGGAAATCCGCACCGACAGCCAGATGGTGAAGGCCGCGCGCGAAGGCGTGATGGAATTCCTGCTGATCAACCACCCGCTCGACTGCCCGATCTGCGACCAGGGTGGCGAATGCGACCTGCAGGACCAGAGCCTGGCTTATGGTCGCGGGCACAGCCGCTACACCGAGAACAAGCGGGCTGTGACCGAGAAATATATGGGGCCGATCGTCAAGACGGTCATGACCCGCTGCATCCAGTGCACCCGCTGCGTCCGTTTCGGCGAGGAAGTGGCCGGTGTGGAGGATATCGGCGCGATCTATCGCGGCGAGGACATGCAGATCACGACCTATCTCGAAAAGGCTTTCAAGAGCGAGCTTTCGGGCAATGTCGTCGATCTCTGCCCGGTCGGCGCGCTCACCCACAAGCCGGTGGCATTCGAATACCGCCCCTGGGAGCTCAAGCGGAACCTGTCGATCGACGTGATGGATGCGGTCGGCACCAATATCCGCCTCGATGCGCGCGGCCGCCAGGTGATGCGCGTGCTTCCGCGGATCAACGAAGACGTCAACGAGGAATGGGCGCACGACAAGACGCGCTACCATGTCGACGGCCTGGTGCGCCGGCGGCTCGATCGCCCGTTCATCCGCAAGGGCGGCAAATTGGTCGAGGCGAGCTGGGACGAGGCGTTCGACGCGATCGCCGCGGTCAAGGCCGGCTCGAGCGTCGCGGCGATCGCCGGCGACCTGCTCGATTGCGAGACGATGTACGCCGCCAAGGCGCTGGTGAAGTCGCTCGGCTCGAACCTGCTCGAAGGCCGCCAGACCGGCATGGCCTATGACGTGACCAACCTGGGCGCGGTGGCGTTCAACACCACGATCGCCGAAATCGAGAATGCCGACGCGATCCTTCTGTTGGGTTCGAACCTGCGCTGGGAAGCACCGCTGGTGAATACGCGCGTGCGCAAGGCGATCAAGAAGGGCGCCAAGGTCTTCGGCATCGGCCCCGAGGTCGACCTGACCTACAAGCTCGAATGGCTGGGCAATGACCTGGCGCTGCTGGGCAAGCTGCCGGACGCGGCGGCCGAGGCGTTCGCCAAGGCCGAGCGCCCGGTCGTGATCGTCGGGCCCGGCGCGCTCAAGGACGGGCATGGCCCGGCGCTGGCGCTCGCCAAGTCACTGAATGCGGTCAAGCAGGGCTGGAACGGTTTCAACGTCGTCCACACCGCCGCGGCGCGGATGGGCGGGCTGATGCTCGGCTACGCGCAGAAGGGCGGCATCGCCGATGTGGTTGCCGCGGCGCCGAAGCTGGCTTTCTTCCTCGGCGCCGACGAAGTGGATTTCTCGAAGTTCGACAAGAGCTTCAAGGTCTATATCGGCCATCATGGCGACAAGGGGGCACACCATGCCGACGTCGTCCTGCCTGGCGCGACCTATGCCGAGAAGCCGGGCACCTATGTGAACCTCGAGGGCCGGGTGCAGCGCGCCGACCGCGCGGTGTTCGCCCCCGGCGACGCGCGCGAGGACTGGACGATCCTGCGCGCGCTGTCGGAGAAGCTCGGCCACACGCTGCCGTTCGACAATTTCGACGAGCTGCGCGCGGCGATGGCCAATGAAGTGCCGGCTTTGGGCGAGGAAGGCCTAGTCCGCTACGAGTGGGCGCCGCCGGCGCTTGCCGCGTCCGCATCGGGCCCGGTCGGCCATCCGATCGCCGATTTCTACCTCACCAACGCCATCTGCCGCGCGTCGCCGACGATGCAGCGCTGCTCGGCCGAACTGGTCCATGGCGAAGATTTCGCGGAGGCAGCGGAATGACCTCCTGGTTCACCTATCTCGGCCTGCCGTTCGGCTGGGCGTGGTTCATCGCCACGATCATCGATATCCTCGTGATCGCGCTGCCGCTGATGCTGGCGGTGGCGATGATCATCTATGCCGATCGCAAGATCTGGGCGGCGATGGCGCTGCGCCGCGGCCCCAACGTGGTCGGCCCGCTCGGGTTGCTGCAGAGCTTTGCGGACGGCCTGAAGGTCTTCCTGCAGGAGACGATCATCCCGTCGAGCGCGAACAAGACCCTGTTCCTGATCGCGCCGATCATCACCTTCACGGTCGCGCAGATCGTGTGGGCGGTGATTCCGTTCCAGGCGGGTGTGGCGCTGTCCAACATCAATGTCGGCCTGCTCTACGTGCTCGCGGCATCGTCGCTCGGCGTCTACGGCATCATCCTGGCCGGCTGGTCTTCCAACTCGAAATACCCGTTCTATTCGGCGATCCGCGCCGCGGCGCAGATGGTGAGCTACGAAGTCTCGATCGGCTTCGTGCTGATCGCGGTGGTGCTGTGGGCCGGCACCTTCAACCTGGGCGGCATCGTCGAGGCGCAGAAGGCGATCTATCCGTTCCTCCCGATCAACGGCTTCGGCTTCAACGTGCTGCTCTTCCCGATGGCGGTGGTGTTCTTCATCTCGTCGCTCGCCGAGACGCAGCGCGCGCCGTTCGACCTGGCCGAGGCCGAGAGCGAGCTCGTCGCGGGCTACCAGACCGAATATTCGTCGATGGCGTTCGCGCTCTACTGGCTGGGCGAATATGCGAACGTGCTGCTGATGTGCACGCTCAACGCGACGCTCTTCTGGGGCGGCTATCTGCCGCCGTTCGACTGGGCGCCGCTCTATCTGGTGCCGGGCATCCTCTGGCTGTTCGCCAAGATCCTGTTCTTCTTCTTCGTGTTCAGCTGGGTGAAGGCGACCGTCCCGCGCTATCGCTACGACCAGCTGATGCGCCTGGGCTGGAAGATATTCCTGCCGCTTTCGCTGTTCTTCGTGTTCCTCGTTTCCGGGTTCCTGATGTTTACCCGGGTGGGATTGTCCGCATGACCGTCGCCCAGATCATCCGATCCTACACCTTGTGGGAGTTCCTCAAGGCGCACTGGCTGACCTTGCGGTATTTCTTCAAGGCCAAGGCGACGATCAACTATCCGTACGAGAAGAACCCGATCTCGCCCCGCTTCCGCGGCGAGCATGCGCTGCGCCGCTATCCCAATGGCGAGGAGCGCTGCATCGCGTGCAAGCTGTGCGAGGCGGTGTGCCCGGCGCTGGCGATCACGATCGAGGCCGAGCCGCGCGAGGACGGCAGCCGCCGCACCACGCGCTACGACATCGACATGACCAAGTGCATCTATTGCGGGCTGTGCCAGGAGGCGTGCCCGGTGGACGCGATCGTCGAGGGGCCGAACTTCGAATTCTCGACCGAGAGCCGCGAGGAGCTGATCTACGACAAGGACAAGCTGCTCGCCAATGGCGATCGCTGGGAGCGCGCGATCGCCGCGAACCTTGCCGCCGATGCACCGTACCGTTAAGCGCGCGCCAACAGTGGGACGCATGATGATTCACGCTCTGACCGTCACCCCGGCGAAAGCCGGGGCCCAGGGTCACACAGGACACGGTTCGCGGCTCTGGATCCCGGCTTTCGCCGGGATGACGGAGGCTGTGCGATGATCCAGCTTCTCGCCTTTTATCTGTTCGCCGTCGTCGTGATCGCCTCCGGGGCGATGACGATCCTGTCGCGCAATCCGGTGCATTCGGTGCTCTGGCTCATCCTGGCGTTCTTCAACGCCGCGGGGCTGATGGTGCTCGCCGGCGCCGAGTTCATCGCGATGCTGCTGGTGATCGTCTATGTCGGCGCGGTCGCGGTGCTCTTCCTGTTCGTCGTGATGATGCTCAACATCGATTTCGCCGAGCTGCGCGCGGGCATCATGCACTATGCCGCGGTGGGTGTGTTGCTGGCGATCGCCTTGATCGCCGAGATCATCGTCGCGGTGAAGGCGTGGAGCGCCGGCGGGCTGCAGCTTGCCCGCCGCGCGGCGCCGATCGACGCGGCGGTGCCCAATATCGAGGCGGTCGGGCACCTGCTCTACACGCGCTATTTGTTCGTGTTCGAAGGCGCGGGGCTGGTGCTGCTGGTGGCGATGATCGGCGCGATCGTGCTCACCTATCGCAAGCGCAGCGACCTGCGCCCGCAGAACGTCTCGCGCCAGATCAATCGCCGCTCGAAGGATGCGACCCGCAACATGAATCCGCCGGTTGGGCAGGGGGTGGAGCTGTGATCTCCATAACCCATTATCTCGTCGTCTCTGCGATCCTGTTCACGCTGGGGGTGCTGGGCATCTTCATGAACCGCAAGAACCTGATCATCATCCTGATGGCGATCGAGCTGATCCTGCTCGCGGTGAACCTCAACCTGGTGGCGTTCTCGAACTTCCTCGGCGATCTGGTGGGCCAGGTCTTCGCGATGTTCGTGCTGACCGTCGCCGCCGGCGAGGCCGCGATCGGGCTCGCCATTCTCGTAATCTACTTCCGTAGCCGGGGCACAATCTCGGTCGACGACGTCAATCGGATGAAGGGCTGATGTCGGCGATTCATTTCATCGTATTTCTGCCGCTGTTAGCGGCGGTGGTAGCGGGCTTCTCGAACAAGGCGTTTGGCAGCCTGATGCCCAAGGCGGTGACGACTTTGTCGCTGTTCGCGGCGTGCGCGCTCTCCTGGCCGATCTTCCTGTCCTACATGGCGGGAACGGCGGAGCCGAGCGTGGCGCCGGTGTTCACCTGGTTCACCAGCGGTGACATGCACGTCGAATGGGCGCTGCGCGTCGATGCGCTGACCGCGGTGATGCTGGTGGTGGTCACCAGCGTCTCGGCGCTCGTCCACCTCTATAGCTGGGGCTATATGGACGACGACGCGGACCAGCCGCGCTTCTTCGCCTATCTCTCGCTCTTCACCTTCGCGATGCTGATGCTCGTGACGGCCGACAACCTGGTCCAGATGTTCTTCGGCTGGGAAGGCGTGGGCCTGGCGTCCTATCTGCTGATCGGCTTCTGGTTCAAGAAGCCCAGCGCCAATGCCGCCGCGATCAAGGCGTTCGTGGTGAACCGCGTCGGCGACTTCGGCTTCATGCTCGGCATGTTCGGCACCTTCCTGGTGTTCGGCACGATCTCGATCCCCGAGATCCTGGCGGCCGCGCCGCACATGGCCGGATCGACGATCGGCTTTCTCGGCCACCGCTTCGACACGATGACGGTGCTCTGCCTGCTGCTGTTCGTCGGCGCGATGGGCAAGTCGGCGCAGCTCGGGCTCCACACCTGGTTGCCGGACGCGATGGAAGGCCCGACTCCGGTCTCCGCGCTGATCCATGCGGCGACGATGGTCACCGCGGGCGTGTTCATGGTCTGCCGCATGTCGCCGATGTTCAACATGAGCCCGGTGGCGATGGGCGTGGTCACCTTTGTTGGGGCCGCGACCTGCCTGTTCGCCGCGACCGTCGGCACGGTGCAGACCGATATCAAGCGCGTGATCGCCTATTCGACCTGCTCGCAGCTCGGTTACATGTTCTTCGCGGCGGGCGTCGGCGCCTATGGCGCGGCGATGTTCCATTTGTTCACGCACGCCTTCTTCAAGGCGTTGCTGTTCCTTGGCGCGGGCTCGGTGATCCACGCGATGCACCACGAGCAGGACATGCGTTATTATGGCGGCCTGCGTAAGCACATCCCGATCACCTTCTGGACGATGCTGGCGGGCACGCTCGCAATCACCGGCGTGGGACTGCCGGCCGTGTTCGGCAATCCGCTGGCGTTCGGTTTCGCGGGCTTCCATTCGAAGGACGCCATCATCGAGGCAAGCTGGGCCGCGGGCGTGCCGAGCGCCTTCTGGATCGGTGTGTTCGTAGCGCTGCTGACGAGCTTCTATTCCTGGCGCGTCGTGTTCCTGACTTTCTACGGCAAGCCGCGCTGGGCCGCTTCGGAAAATATCCAGCATGCACTCCACGACGCGCATGACCATCACGACGATCACGCGGCGGGAGATGCCGGCCATAGCGCGCACGACCATGGGCCCGCGACGGGAACCGGTGGCTATCATCCGCATGAAAGCCCCTGGTCGATGCTGGTGCCGCTGCTGCTGCTGTCGGTCGGTGCGATCTTCGCGGGCTTCTTCTTCCACGGCTTCTTCATCGAGCCGGAAGCGGGCGAGAAGTTCTGGAAGGGCAGCGTCGCCTTCAACGAGCATCTGATGCACAACATGCATCTCGTGCCGCTGTGGGTGAAGCTGTCGGCGACGGTGGCGATGCTCAGCGGGCTGCTGATCGGCTGGCTGGCCTATATCCGCTATCCGGAATTCCCGGCCAAGTTCGCCGACGCATTCCGTCCGGTCTACGTCTTCCTGCTCAACAAATGGTATTTCGACGAGCTGTACAACTTCCTGTTCGTCCGTCCGGCGTTCGCCATCGGCCGGTTCTTCTGGAAGCGCGGCGACGAGAAGACCATCGATCGCTTCGGCCCCAATGGCGCGGCGCGGCTTGTCCAGATCGGCAGCGCGGGCGCGGTCAGGCTTCAATCGGGATATCTCTATACCTATGCCTTCGTCATGCTGATCGGGCTCACCGCCGCGCTCACCTGGGTCATCACGAGGTAATGGCGCGATGACCGGCTTCCCGATCCTTTCCGTCATGCTCGCCGTGCCTGCGGCCGCCGCGGTGCTGTGCCTATTCTCGAGCGCGCAAAACGCCCGCTGGATCGCGCTCGCCGCGACCCTGGTGGACTTCGCGCTCGGCGTCTGGCTGTGGGGCAGTTTCCAGACCGGCGCCGGCGCGCCGCAATGGCAGTTCGTCGAGAACGTCCTGATCTTCGGCAAGCCCGGCGGCGTGACGCTATCCTGGGCGCTGGGCATCGACGGCTTTGCGCTGATGCTGATCATGCTCTCGGTCTTCCTGATGCCGATCTGCATCGGCGCCAGCTGGAAGGCGATCCAGACGCGCGTGCCCGAATATATGGCGGCGTTCCTCGCCACCGAACTGCTGATGGTCGGTACCTTCGCGGCACAGGACCTGTTCCTGTTCTACATCTTCTTCGAAGGTGGCCTGATCCCGATGTTCCTGATCATCGGCATCTGGGGCGGCGCCAACCGCATCTACGCGTCGTACAAATTCTTCCTCTACACGCTGCTCGGCAGCCTCGTGATGCTGATCGCCATGCTCTACATGGCGCTGACCGCGGGCACGTCGAGCATCCCGGCGCTGATGGCGTATGACTTCCCGGCGCATATCCAGACCTATTTGTGGCTGGCCTTCTTTTGCTCGTTCGCCGTCAAGATGCCGATGTGGCCGGTCCATACCTGGCTTCCCGATGCGCACGTGCAGGCGCCGACCGCCGGTTCGGTGATCCTGGCGGGCGTGCTGCTGAAGCTCGGCGGATACGGCTTTCTCCGCTTCTCGCTGCCGATGTTCCCCGAAGCCTCGGCGCAGTTGATCTGGCTGGTGTTCGGCCTGTCGGCGATCGCGGTGATCTACACCTCGCTGGTGGCGCTGGTGCAGAGCGACATGAAGAAGCTGATCGCCTATTCCTCGGTCGCGCACATGGCGATCGTGACCTTCGGCCTGTTCACCTTCAACCAGCAGGGCATCGAAGGCGCGATGCTGGTGATGCTGAGCCACGGCCTGGTCTCCGGCGCGCTCTTCCTTTGCGTCGGCGTGATCTATGACCGGCTGCACACCCGCGAAATCGACCGGTATGGCGGGCTGGCGATCAACATGCCGCGCTATGCCGCGCTGTTCCTGTTCTTCACCATGGCCTCGATCGGGCTGCCCGGGACCAGTGGCTTTGTCGGCGAGTTCCTGTCGCTGACCGGCACCTACAAGGTCTCGACGCTCTTCGCGCTGCTCGGCACGACCGGCATCATCCTGGGCGCCGCCTATATGCTCTATCTCTATCGCCGCGTGGCGTTCGGGGATCTGACCAAGGACGACGTCAAGGCGATGCCGGACCTCGAGGGCCGCGAGCTTTGGCTGCTGGCGCCGATCGCGGCGGTGGTGCTGTGGATGGGCGTCTATCCCGAGAGCTTCGTGAAGCCGATGCGTGCCGATGTCGTGCGGCTGGTCGATCGTGTGCACCGTGCCGCGCCCGCCGGTGACTCGCTGCCGACGCCCGGTAAACTTTGCCATCATGGCGAAGCTGCATGCCATGAGCCCGCCGAAGCCGTTGCGCACGGGGGGGCGCACTGATGAACTATTCGATGCAATTGCTGATGACGCTGCCGGAGGTAGTGCTGGGCCTGGGCGCCATCGTGCTGATGTTGGTCGCCGCATGGGGCGGTCAGCAATCGGCCAAGCTGGTGAGCTGGGTTTCGATCGCGGTGCTGGCGGGCGCGGGGATCGCGCTGCTTGGGCCGTCGTCGACCGGCGGTGACGCGTTTGGCGGGCTGTACAAGGCCGACATGTTCGCGGCGTTCGCCAAGGCGCTGATCTTCGGCGCCGCCGCGGTGGCGATCCTGATCGCGCCCAAATTCTTCGAGCGGACCTCGGGCGACGATCTGCGCCCCGAATATCCGGTGCTGATCCTGCTCGCCGTCTGCGGCATGGGCATGATGGTCTCGGCGGGCGACCTGCTGAGCCTCTATGTGGGTCTCGAGCTGCAGAGCCTTGCGGCCTATGTGCTCGCCAGCTTCATGCGGCGCGATACGCGCTCCGCCGAGGCGGGTCTGAAATATTTCGTACTGGGCGCCCTGGCATCGGGCATCCTGCTCTACGGCATCAGCCTGGTATACGGCTTCAGCGGCACCACCGATTTCGGCGGCATTGCCCAGGCCTATGCGGAGCCGCGCTCGATGGGGCTGCTGTTCGGCCTGGTGTTCGTGTTCGCGGGCCTCGCCTTCAAGATGAGCGCGGTGCCGTTCCACATGTGGACGCCCGACGTCTACGAAGGCGCGCCGACCCCGGTGACGGCGTTCTTCGCCTCGGCGCCCAAGGTCGCGGCGGTTGCGCTCGCGGTGCGCGTTGCGGTCGATGCGATGGGCCCGGCGATCCATGACTGGCGCCAGATCGTGATCTTCGCGGCGCTCGCCTCGATCATCTTCGGCGCGGTCGCGGCGATCGGGCAGAACAACATCAAGCGGCTGCTCGCTTACTCCTCGATCAACAATGTCGGCTTCGCGCTGATCGGCCTCGCGGCCGGGGGCGAGAGCGGCGTGGCGAGCGTGATGTATTACATGGCGGTCTATATCGTCATGACGCTGGGCAGCTTCCTGGTCGTGCTGCAGATGCGCGGGCCGGACGGCGAGCCGATCGAGACGATCTCCAGCCTGTCGGGCATGTCGCGCACGCGGCCAGGCCTGGCGCTGGCACTGGCGATCTTCATGTTCAGCCTTGCCGGCATCCCGCCGCTGCTCGGTTTCTTCGCCAAGCTGCAGGTGTTCGTGGCG
Organism: Sphingomonas sp. JC676; assembly: GCF_014489075.1. Lineage (GTDB taxonomy): Bacteria > Pseudomonadota > Alphaproteobacteria > Sphingomonadales > Sphingomonadaceae > Sphingomonas. Next base: position 887,814 of record NZ_JACTGR010000001.1, read on the forward strand.
GCGGTGCATGCCGGGCTGTTCGCTTTCGCTGTGGTGGGCGCGACGGCATCGGCGATCGGCGCCTTTTATTATCTCAAGATCGTCAAGACGATGTACTTCGACGAACCGGCGCCTGCCTTTACGGGCAAGACCGACCTGATCGAGGGCGGACTGATCGTCGTGGCGGCCCTGCTGATCTCGCCGGTCGGCTGGCTGGTGCTGCGTCCGCTCGAGCTCTGGACGACCCACGCGGCGCAGGCGCTGTTCTGACCGCTGTCATCCGGACCGTCGCCGAGACGGGATCGACCAATGCCGACATGGCCGAGCTTGCGCGCAGCGGCACGCCCGAGGGGGTGTGGCTGCGCGCCGAGCGGCAGAGCGCGGGCAAGGGCAGGCAGGGGCGGGCTTGGGATTCGCCCGCCGGCAATCTCTATGTCTCGACGCTGATCCGGCTGCGGCCGAGCGATCCGCCCGCGGCAACGCTGGCGCTGGTCGCGGCGGTGGCGCTGGAAGAGGCGGTGCGGACCTTCGGCGTTTCCGCGATGCTCAAATGGCCGAACGACCTGCTGGTCGAGGGCGCCAAGCTTTCGGGCATATTGCTCGAGCGCACCGAGGATGCGGTCGTGATCGGGCTGGGGGTGAACCTGGCGCATTGCCCGGAGGGGCTGGACCGCGCGGCAACGAGCATGCGCGTCTATGGCCCGGCACCCGATCCGGCGATATTCGCCGAGACGCTGGCCGAGAGCTTCGAGCGCTGGGTGGCGCGGTGGCGGGGCGAGGGGTTGGCCTCGGTACGCGAGCGCTGGCTTGTCCATGCACATCCGGCTGGGACGGCGCTCACCGCGCGCCTGGCGGACGGCAGTGCGGTCGACGGGCTGTTCGATGGCCTGACGAGCGAAGGCGCGCTCATCCTGCGCTTGGCCGACGGCACCCGGCGTGTCATTCACGCGGGTGACGTGTTTCTGCTTTAGAATAGGAGAAGCCCGATGCTGCTCGCGGTCGATGTCGGCAACACCAATGTCGTCTTCGCTTTGGTCGATCCTGGATCAAGTCCGGGACAGGCTGCCCAGATCCACGCGCGCTGGCGGATCGCCACCGATCCCCGCCGCACGGCGGACGAATATGCCGTCTGGCTCAGCCAGCTGCTGAGCCTCGAGGGCTATGGGCGCCAGGACGTGACTGCGGTGATCGTCGGCACGGTGGTGCCGCGCGCACTCCACAACCTCCAGGTGCTCAGCAGCAAATATTTCGGCACCGAGGCGGTGATCGCAGGGCAGGGCGCGGCCGAATGGGGCTTCCAGCTCCATGTCGAGGAGCCGGGCAATCTCGGCGCCGACCGCGCGCTCAACGTGATCGCGGGGCATGCCCGGCATCCCGGCGACCTGATCATCATCGATTTCGGGACGGCGACGACCTTCGACGTGGTCGATTATCAGGGCGCCTATAAGGGCGGGATCATCGCGCCGGGCATCAACCTGTCGCTCGACGCGCTCGTCACCGCCGCCGCCAAACTCCCCCGGATCGCGATCGAGGCGCCGCGGAGCAACAGCGTGATCGGCCTCAACACGATCGACCAGATGCATATCGGCATCTATTGGGGCTATATCGCGATGATCGAGGGGCTGGTCGCGCGGCTGAAGACCGAGGTTGGCCGCCCGCTCAAGGTGATCGCGACCGGCGGCCTCGCCACTTTGTTCGAGAAGCAGACCGATGCCTTCGATGTGATCGAGGACGATCTGACCATCCAGGGGCTGGCGATGCTGTGGGGGCGTACCCATATCAATTCGTGACGCGGCACCCGCTTTGGCGCAGAAATGGCCACATTGTTGCGGGGCCGCAATTTTCTTTCTTACCTGTTGCCGTCCGGCCTGTCCGCTGACGGCGCTCTCCATGATTCGATAGGAACTCTGTGAAACCTGGCAACGAACTCCTCTTCCTGGCGCTTGGCGGCTCGGGCGAGATCGGCATGAACGTCAATCTCTATGGCACCAAGGGCAAGTGGCTGATGGTCGATTGCGGCATCACCTTCGGCGATGCGAACTATCCCGGCATCGACGTGATCCTGCCCGACCTCCAGTTCATCGAGGAGCGGCTAGACGACCTGCTCGGCATCGTGCTGACCCATGGCCATGAGGATCATATCGGCGCTTTGCCCTATCTGGCGGGCGAACTGAACGTGCCGCTCTATGCCACCCCGTTCACCGCCGGGCTGATCCGCGGCAAGCTCGAGGAAGAGGGCATCGAGGAGCGCATCGAGCTCAACGTGGTCGACGAGGAAGGGCCGTTCGACATCGGGCCATTCACGATCACCTACAAGCCGCTGGCGCATTCGATCCCCGAGGGCAATGCGGTGCTGATCGAGACGCCCTATGGCAAGATCTTCCACACGGGCGACTGGAAGCTCGACGAGGCCCCTTCGCTGGGCGGCGCATCGACCGCGGCGGAGCTGACCGCTATCGGCGACCAGGGCATCCTCGCTCTGGTCTGCGATTCGACCAATGTGTTCAATCCCGAGGCTTCGGGGTCCGAGGCCGAGGTCCGCAAGGGGCTGGACGAGGTGATCGGGGCGGCGAAGGGCCGCGTGCTCGTCACGACCTTCGCCTCCAACGCTGCCCGGCTCCAGACGCTGGGCGAAGTGGCGCAGGATACCGGGCGCGAGCTCTGCGTCGCCGGCCGCTCGCTCGACCGGATCATCCGCGTCGCCAAGGCGACCGGCTATCTGCGCGATTTCCCCGAGACGATCGATTTCGAGACCGCGATGACGCTGCCGCCCTCGCGCGTGCTGATCGTCGCGACCGGCGGGCAGGGCGAGCCGCGTGCCGCGCTCAACCGCATCGCCGAGGGCAGCCATGTGCTGAAGGTCCATCCGGGCGATACCGTCGTCTTCTCGTCGCGCCAGATCCCGGGCAACGAGATCGCGATCGGCAAGATCATGAACACGCTGGCCGGGCTGGGCGTCGAGCTTATTACCGATCGCCAGGCCTTCATCCACGTCTCCGGCCATCCCGGCCGCCCCGAGCTCGCCGAGATGTACAAGTGGATCCGGCCCGAGATCCTCGTGCCCGTCCATGGCGAGGTTCGTCACATGTACGAGCAGGCGCGGTTCGGGCTGTCGCAGGGCGTGCCCAAGGCAGTTAACCAGGTGAATGGCGACATCGTCCGGCTGGCGCCCGATGGCCCGCAAAAGGTCGGCCTGGCGACCGTGGGCCGGCTGGTGCTCGATGGCGACGTGATCCTCCCGGCCGACGGCGCGACCATGAACGAGCGGCGCAAGCTGGGACTTTATGGCCAGATATCGGTCGCGGTGGCGATCAGTTCCAAGGGCAATTTGATCGGGCGCCCCGTCGTGCGCGTCGAGGGCGTGCCGGTGGAGGAGGATCGTGACGATTTCCTCGACGAAGCCGCCGATGCCGCCGCCGAAGCGGTCAAGAAGGACAGCCGCGACCGCGAGAAATTGCGCGAGAGCCTGCGCCTCGCGGTGCGCCGCGTCGCGACGCGCTACACCGGCAAGAAGCCGGTGGTCGACGTGCTGCTGATCGAGGCCTAAAGCCGCGCCATGCAGTGGAAGTCGGCGCTCGCGATCTATGTCCTGTTCTGGGCCTTCTCGGTCTTCCTGGTGCTGCCCTTCGGGGTGCGCACCAGCGAGGAGGCGGGCGTGCCTCTGGTGCCGGGGCAGTCGCCGAGCGCGCCAGCCAATTTCAGCATGAAGCGCATCGCGATCCGCACGACGATCGTCGCCACGACGCTTTTCGCGATCTTCGCGCTGAACTATAATTATGGCTGGGTGACGCCCGACATGCTCGACTGGGTGCATCCGAGCCCGCGATAAGACCGCGCATCTGCCGGATCTGCGGCCACTTGCGGCCCAAGGAAGTTGACACGGTTGACACCTGCTATGTCGAAAAACCTTCCTTCCCGAATTTTGCGGGTCGAGCGGTAGCTGGTTACCCTAAAGTCACAAGAGTCACGGGTTCCTCGCGCGCGAGCGCACGCGCGCGCGAGGCCGCATCGTAGCTGGATAATATTCGCGATGAGAAAGAGCCCGCCGAGGATTGCGGGCCAAATCCTACATTGCAAGCTGTGGCTGTTTGCGAATTGCGGCGCCTGTCTGACGCCCTTTCTATCTTTCAGTCACCCCGGCCTTGTACCGGAGTCCACCCATCCGTGAGCGAGCCGCTAGAGCCTTGAACCTCTCGCCAAGTTGCGCAGTGGACCCCGGCACAAGGCCGGGGTGACAATGAGGCTATGGCAGCTAACAATCCAGTTCCGGTCGTTCCGCGCCTCACCATAATTGCCCGCCGTGGCGCTTACGAAACCCACATCCGCTTTGGCTGACTCACTCGCTTCCAGATGCCACGCTTTCGTTCGTAGCGCACTTGGAAACCCGCGCCGCAGAGACCATTGCAGGTAAAGAAGTAAGACACCCGAGCGGTTCGCCCATCCGGTGAAATTTTTGGCACATCCAAGCCGAAAATCGTCACGGGATTTATCGAAGTCAAATCTGCCTTACGGGCAATTTCAGCTCTTGATGCGGTCCGCACATGAACGGGAAGCGATTTCAGTAGGTCCGGGCACAACGTAAAGATCGATGGGCCGTTCTCTTCAGCCCCCGGATCCACTAGGATTTCATTGCCTGCCGAATCCCCGGAAGGCGCCAAATCAGCCAGTACAGCTTGCGCAAGGGCGCACTCCGCCTTTGTTCTGGCGTCAGGGCCAGGCTTTGCCGATGCTGCGCTTAGCGCTAGTGCCATCAGTACGATCATGTGCCGTTCCTGAAATACATGTGCGATCCCAGGGATTACCGTCGCTGCCTTGCCAAGTCGAGGTCGATGCCTGGCGCACCAAGCGCTCTTGATCAGTTCCCCAAAAACTGCCGGACCACTTTCCACCACTAGCGGACCTTCCGCCTACAACAGCCTCCGGAAGGATCAGGTCCGCAGCCGCTCGATCGCCTGGGCCAGCGCCACGTAGAGCTTGCCCATGTCCGATGAGAGCAGGGTCACGCCCAGCGGCGAACCGTCGCGCAGCACCAGGATCTGGCGGAGCATCGCCTCGAAATCGTGGATGTAGCGGTTCACATTCTCGCGGAAATCATCGTCATTGTCATAGAGCCGCGCGATCTCGCGGGTTTCGCCGGGATCGAGGAGCCGCACCGCGCGGCGGGTGAAGACGCCGCGATCGCCCTTCAGATACGCCGTCCAGGCGCTGTCGCTGACTTCGGTCGAGAAGGCCTTGGTGATGTCGATCGACGACGAATTCATCGCCTCGATCAACAGCGAGACGCGGCGGGCGAAGGATTCGCTGTCGCCCTTCTCGCGTTCGTCGCGCGCTTCGTCGATCCTGGCCTCCACCTTGGCAGTGGTCTCGGCGATCAGGTGCATCTGGTGCGACAGTCGCTCGGAGGCCTGGGTCGCGGCGTTGACCGCGGCTTCGGTGGTCTCAGTCAGTTGGGCGATTTCCCGGCGCACCGAGCTATCGATCGCGCGCTTGAGCGCGGTGCCGCTCGCTTCCTCGATCGCGCGCGCCGCGGTGGGGGCGATCATCGAAAGCGTCTCGCGGGCGTGATCGGCGGCGGCGGCCGACGTCTCGCGGACGCGGACCAGCGCCTCGACCAGCTGCGGCGCGGCCGATTCGGCGAAGCGCTGGGTAGTGGCGATCGTCTCGTCGACGATGCGGCCGAGCGATTCGGCCTGGTCGCCGCCGGTCGCCAGCGTCTCGAGTAGCGAGGCCTGGGTCTTGGCGAGCGTGTCGCGTTGCTTCGAAACCACGTCGGCGATCGCTTCGATCGCTTCGTGCGTGCTTTCGGCGGCGGTGACGAGCGCGAGCAGCTCGGGCTTGGCGCCCGCGACGACCTGGCGGCTGGCGGCGATGCGCGCGTCGAGGCGGGCGAGCGCCTCGGGCAGCGTCTCGTCGATCTCGCGCGCGGAGGCGTCGAGCGCGGTGAGCAGGTCTTCCGACGTGCCGATCACGGTGCGGGCGGTACTCTCACCGGTGCGCATCGCCTCGGTCATCGCGTCCATCGACTGATGGAGCACGCTGATCGAGGAGGAGAGCGCCTGGGTGCGGTCCATGCCGGAGGCGTGGAGCACCTGCAGCTCGCGGTCGAGCCGGTCGACGCCGCCTGAAAGGCCGGCGAACAACGCGTCGCCGCGGCCCTGTTCCTCTTCGAGCCGTATCGAGACGCGCATGATCGCGTCTTCGATCATGCCCATGCGCTCGCCCAGCGCCTCGGCGCTGTCGCGGCCGGCGCGGTCGAGCGCGGCCTGGTTGGCGCCGAGCATCGCCAGGATCGCCTCGCCCTGCGTGGCGATGCTCTTGCGGGCCTCGTCCACCGCCTCGGCGGCGCGATCGAGCACGCTGTCGACCGCAGTCGACATCTCGCCGGTGACCTGTTCGAGCCGCGAGCTGGCGGTTTCGCTGGTCGCTTCCATCCGCGAGATATGCGCGGCGAGGCGCTCGGCGGCGCCGCTGGCGATCTGATCGGCCTCGCGGCCGCGTTCGCTGAGCGCAGTAAGCTGGGTGTCGAGCGAGGCGGCGCGCTGGCTGGCGAGTAGCCCGGCGGCATCGACGCGCTCGGCCATGCCGCGCATCTCGTCATGCGCCTTGGGCAGCGAGGAAAGCACGATCGAGACGCGCCGCTCGGCTTCCGAGGTCGCGTCGTTGAGCGCGCGCGTGCTCACATCGAGCGTGCGCGACTGTTCACCGACATCCTGCGCGACGCGGCCGATCCGCTCGGCGGCGCGGTCGCCCATCGCGATCATCACCGTGGTCTGCTCGGCGAGCGCGACGCGATTCTCTTCGATCTTGCGGGCAAGCATGGCGACGGAGCGCTCAAGACTGGCGGCTTCGGCCCGCATCATGCGCGCGGTCATGCCGAAGCGACGCGCCTCGGCGGCACTGGTGCGCAGCGAGAGCAGATAGAGGATGCCGATCAGCGCGGGCGGAATGCAGAGCGCGGCGACAAGCTCGATCAGCGCTACGGGCTCGAGGCCCGCGCGAATCGAGGGAAGAGCGAGCCAGAGCATCGTGCCGAGCCAGGCAGCGGATACGAGCAAGGCGAGGGTGGGGGCCAGCCAGCCGAATCGGCGGGTGGGCACCTCTTCTTCGTCGTCTTCGAACTCCATGACAGCGACCGGCTCGGTCGTATCGACCAATACCAGTTCGTCTTCGACTGCCGCATTCGGCGCGGGCGCGGCTTCGGCCGAGTTTCCCCCAATCATCCGGCATGTTTAACACATTTGTCAGCGCGTCCAATACTCGTGGTGAAACGAACGGTTAACGCCCGTCGGGTATCTCTTTCGGCATGGCGTATGATCCTGGTGCAATCGATGCGACGCTGGCGGCGGCGGTGGGCGACGAGCCCGCGCTGATCGCCGAGCTGCGCGAGGCTTTCCTCGAGAGCGTGAAGCGCGGCGTGGATGGCCTGCGCGCGTCGAAGGGCCCCCAGGAATGGACTGCGGCAGCGCTGCGCCTGAAGGGACTGGCCGCCAGCTTCGGCGCCGTGCGGCTGATGGCGCTGGCCACCGAGGCCGCCAATGCGACCGCGGGAGACAGCGCAGTGCTCCGCCGCCTGGAACGGGCCGTCGAGCGGCTCTGAGCCGCTGCCCGCGTCTTGTACAATCCGCCGGTGTGTTATATGAATCACTCACCTGGTGGGGAGTGATGTGGATGCGTGCGCGTTTGTTTGGTCCGGGCCTGGTGGTGGCGCTGCTGGTCTCGGCGAACGCCGGCGCACAGGAGGCCCCGGCAAAGCCGCAGGACGAAGGGATCGTCGTCACCGGCCAGCGCGAGGTGCCACCCGCCGTTGCGAAGCACTATGTCGGCCAGATCAGCTCGAGCATCGATGGGCAGCTCACCCAGTTCCGCGAGCCAGTCTGCCCGCTCGTGATCGGCTTCGCGCCGCAATATAACCAGATCGTCGCGCAGCGCATCCGGACGGTTGCCGCCGATGCGGGCGTCAAGGTCGCCAAGGAGAAATGCCGGGCGAACCTGGTGCTGATGATCGCCAAGGACGCGGATTCGCTGGTGAAGGCGATGCGCACCAAGACGCCCAATCTGTTCGAGGGCGTTGCCGACGGCGATCTCAAGCGCGCTTTCGAGGACGGGCCGGTCCATGTCTGGAACACTACCGAGCTTCGCAACGAAGACGGCCAGGCGATGGGGCATTCGGATTCGGAGGGCGGCAGCGCCTTCGCCAATGTGCTGAACGTGAAGAGCGCATCGATCATCGAATTGCCGACCCAGCGCGCGATCATCGGTTCGATGGTGGTGATCGATGACGACGCCACGCTCGGCAAGACGCTGACCCAGATCGCCGATTATGCCGCGATGCGGGCGCTGGCCGGGGCCCGGCCGCCGCAGCAGGGCGTCCAGACCGACACGATCCTGACATTGTTCGATCCCGACGCCACCGCGCCGCTTTCGGTGACGTCGGTCGACCGATCCTATCTGCAGGGCCTGTACGACACGCGGCCGACGGCCCGCGGGATCAGCGCGAAGAGCCGGATCGCGAGCCGGATCGTCAAGGATGCCAAGGAACGCAGCGGCGCGAAGGACTGAGTGCTCTAGTGCTTGCGGCTGAGCTCGCGCATCGCGTCGTCGAGCCCGGCCAGGGTCAGCGGATACATCCGGTCGTTCATCAGCTCGCGCAGGATGCGGACCGACTGGGTATAGCCCCATTGCGCCTCTGGCAGCACGTTGAGCCAGACCGCGGCGGGATAGGTGTTGGTCATGCGCTGCATCCACACCGCGCCGGCTTCCTCGTTGAAATGCTCGACCGAACCGCCGGGATGGCTGATCTCGTACGCGCTCATCGAAGCGTCGCCGACGAAGATCAGCTTATAGTCGTGGCCGTATTTGTGGAGGATGTCCCAGGTCGGCGTGCGCTCGGTGAAGCGGCGCTTATTGTCCTTCCACACGCCCTCGTAGAGGCAGTTGTGGAAATAGAAGAATTCCAGGTTCTTGAACTCGCTGGTCGCCGCGGAGAACAGCTCTTCGCAGAGCTTGACGAACGGATCCATCGAGCCGCCGATATCGAGGAAGAGCAGCAGCTTGACCGCATTGTGCCGCTCGGGGCGCATATGGACGTCGAGCCAGCCCTGGCGCGCGGTGCCGTCGATCGTCGCGTCGATGTCGAGCTCGTCGGCGGCGCCTTCGCGGGCGAAGCGGCGCAGGCGACGTAGCGCGACCTTGATGTTGCGCGTGCCCAGCTCGCGGGTGCTGTCGAGATTCCGGAACTCGCGGCCTTCCCACACTTTCAGCGCGCGGCCGTGCTTGCTTTCGCCGCCGATGCGGACGCCCTCCGGGTTGTAGCCCGAATTGCCATAGGGCGAGGTGCCGCCGGTGCCGACCCACTTGCTGCCGCCCTCATGGCGCCCATGCTGCTCCTCGAGCCGCTTCTTGAGCGTCTCCATGATCTCATCCCACGAGCCGAGCGCCTTGATCGCTTCCATCTCCTCGGGGGTCAGGAACTTCTCGGCGACGGCCTTGAGCCAATCCTCGGGGATGTCGGCGGGGGCGACGCCGTAGGTGGTCGCGATCCCCTTGAAGACCTTGGCGAAGACCTGGTCGAAGCGATCGAGCAGCCCCTCGTCCTTCACGAAGGTGGCGCGGGCGAGATAGTAGAAGGCCTCGGGCGTGCGATCGATCACGTCGCGATCGAGCGCTTCCAGCAGGATCAGATGCTCCTTCAGACTGGCGGGGATGCCCGCGGCGCGCAGCTCGTCGAGGAAGGAGAAGAACATGGCCCCTTTTAGGGTTGGAGCTCGTAGAGCGTCCAGTGGGTGCCGGAGAGGCCACGGGCATAGGCGCGGGCGATCGGGGCGTAGCGCTTGCCGCAGCGGATCGAGGCTCCGGGCATGGTCTCGCCCTTGAAACGATCGATGAACAGGAAGCGGGAAGGGCCGCAGGGCCTGTTCTCGATTATATCGAGCTTGTAGCGGTCCTGCGCGGCGGCGACCTGGAGCATCGCGAGGCCGGTCGAACGATCGAGGATGACGCTGGTGCCGCCGGGCGCGCGGGCCTGGAGCGCGCGGATCGCGCCACCGGGGTCGCCGCGCTGGTTCTGGATCAGGTCGACGTCCTGGATCAGGCTGCCGATGACGATCGCGCCGAATGCCACGCCGGCGAGCCCGCGCTTCCACCCGTTCATGCCCCATCCGCGCCAGATCATCTCGGCGACCAGGATCAGCAGCGCGATCCCGGCGAGCAGATAATAGCGGGGATGGCCGACATTGCCCGATTGCAGCACCGCGAGCGCGACGGGGAAGCCGATGATCGCCAGCCGGTGAAAGGCGAGGCGGGAGACGCCTGCGCCTGCGGCCAGCACGACCAGGATCGGCGCGAAGGCGAGCCACCAGACCGAAACGACCGGAATGCCGAGTGCATAGCCGAGCATCTCGACGATCGCGTGGAGATATTGCAGCCAGTCGAACGGATCGTAGCGGCCGAACTGGAAACCGGTCTTGCTCGCCGCCGCCGCACCCAGGACGATGCCCGCGACGGCCGCCATCGCGATGGCGCTCGGCAGGAGCAGGCGGAGCGAATCGATCAGCGCCTGCCGGAGCGTCGATCGCTTCCACAGCGCGAAGAACACCCAGCCGGCGAGCGCGCAGAAGCCGAAGAACAAGGTGAGCTGCGACAGCGCGCCGAGGAAGAAGCAGAGTGCCAGCGCCGTCGCCGGGCTCCGCTCCGCCTCGCCGGCGAGCCACCGGTCGGTGAGCAGGATCGCGGTCAGCAGCGCGAGCGTCATCGGCGCATAGCCGCGCGCCTCGGAGCCGAGCGTCACGAGGAGCGGGGAGAGTGCGAACAGCGTCGCGGTGATCAGGCCGAGTGCCGGGCTTCGGCGCTTGCCGATCAGGCCGGCGACCAGGATCCCTGCGGTCCCGGTGACGATCGAGAGCGCGCGGACCAGCGGCGGCGGCGCGCCGAACCCCACGAACTGCATCCACAGCGAGTTCAGATGGTGATTATTGTCGTGATTGATGTTGAGGAAGATGCCGAGCGGCGTCCCCGCATCATGCGCCAGCACCGCCGACCAGGCCTCGTCGAGCCAAAGCGCGCCCTGGGCGCCTGCAAGCCGCAACGCAAAGCCGATCGCGGCCAGCGCGCCGAGCAGCCACCACCAATGCCGATCGCCCCCGCGCGCTTCCATGGCGGCCTCATGCTTCACGGACGGATTGGGCACAAGCTAGCGCGCGTATGCGTCGATCAGCGATCCGACATAATCGGGCTGCTTGCCGGTGAGTTCGGGAGCCGGCTGCGCCTTGCGCACCTTGTGGGAAGCCTCAGGATCGGGCGTGCCGTAGATGAAACCGTTGGCGGGATAGACCGACCCGCCGAGCCCGTCATTGTCGCGGTACCAGACCTTTACCTGACTCCAGTCGCCGTCGGACGAGACGTCAAACAGCGTCACGTCCTGCTCGGCATGGCCGCGCTCGCCATTCTGGCGCGACCAGTTTGCGTGGGTGACCATCAACACGCGCGGCTCGACGATGCGGCTGACCACCGCGACATGTCCGAGCGGCAGGCGCGGGCTCCGGGCGAAGACGAGCACCGCGCCGACCCTGGGCTGCGAGCCACGGGCGTAGCGTCCCTTGGCCTGGTCCCACCAGGTCCATGCGTCGCCATAGATCTGGATGCCCGAAGCCGCGCGGGCGAAGGGCACGCACTCGCCGACATAGTCGAGCAGCGAATCTGCGCGCGCCGGCGCGATGACGGCGAGGCCGAGGGCAAGACAGGACAGGAAGACGCGCATTGGCACACCCTGAAACCACGATCCCCCGCGGAAATCCTAGGTTTCAATGGTTACCAAGAGGTTAACGACGCGCGTTCAGGCGATCGGCGGAGGCTGCCGCTCGACCTGGGGCAGTGCGGGATCGAAATGCGCCCAGCCGGGCGCCGCCGCCGTCCAGATCACCGATCCGGGCGCGGCGAGCCCCGGATCGTCGAGCGCGCCGGCACGGACGATCATCAGATGCGGCCGCCCGCTCGACTGGCTGAAGATCTGCGTGCCGCACGCCGGGCAGAAGCCGCGGCGCATCGTATTGCCGCTTTCCGCGACGCCCTCGATCCAGCGGATTTCGCCTTCGGAGGCGATCGCATCGGCGGGGAAGATCACGTTCACCGTGCCGCCGCCCGCGCTCAGATACTGGCAGAGCCGGCACCAGCAATGGCGCGCGCCCAACGGCTCGGCGTCGATCGTGACCTTGACGGCGCCGCACAAGCACCCCGCCTTGTGGCTCATTTGCCCTGCTGCCGCCGCGCCATGAACGCCAAGCGTTCGAACAGCATCACGTCCTGCTCGTTCTTGAGCAAGGCGCCGTGGAGCGGCGGGATCGCCTTGGTGGGATCGCGCGACTGGAGGACGTCGAGCGGCATCTCCTCGTGGAGGAGCAGCTTGAGCCAGTCGAGCAGCTCGCTGGTCGAAGGCTTCTTCTTGAGGCCGGGGACCTCGCGGATGTCGTAGAAGATATCCATCGCCTTGCTGACCAGGATCTTCTGGATGCCGGGGAAATGGACGTCGACGATCGCCTGCATCGTCTCGCGGTCGGGGAATTTGATATAATGGAAGAAGCAGCGGCGCAGGAACGCGTCGGGCAGGTCCTTCTCATTGTTCGACGTGATCACCACGATCGGTCGCTCGGCGGCGCGGATCGTCTCCTTGGTCTCGTAGACATGGAATTCCATGCGATCGAGCTCCTGGAGCAGGTCGTTCGGGAATTCGATATCGGCCTTGTCGATCTCGTCGATCAGCAGCACGGGCACTTCGGGAGCGGTGAACGCCTCCCACAATTTGCCGCGGCGGATATAGTTGGCGATGTCGTGGACGCGCGCGTCGCCGAGCTGTCCGTCGCGCAGCCGGGCGACGGCGTCATATTCGTACAGGCCCTGCTGCGCCTTGGTGGTCGATTTGACGTTCCACTCGATCAAGGGCGCGCCCACCGCCTTGGCGATCTCATAGGCCAGCACGGTCTTGCCGGTGCCAGGCTCGCCCTTGACGAGGAGGGGGCGGCGGAGCGTGACCGCGGCGTTGACCGCGACCTTCAGGTCATCGGTCGCGACATAGCTCTGGGTGCCTTCGAAGCGCATGGCTTCGAACTAGCGGTATGGCAGAGGCTTGTCAGCCCCGATTGCGGGCGCCGGCGCGGGCCTCGAGCAGGTCCCACAGCCCGCGATGCTGGGCATAGACCTGTTGCGCGCCGAACAGCATCGCGCGCTCGATCGCGCATTCGCGCGCCAGCGCGTCGACGACGCTCACCGTCTCCTCGGCCAGCGGCAGTGTCGTGGGGAAGGGCGTGATGCCGAAGCGGTGCGCGGCGGTATCGAGCACCTGGCGGATCGTGGTCCAGTCGATCGCCAGCGCGACCGCGGCGCCCGTCGCGCAGCCGGAACGATCGGACTGGGCGAGCATGTCCAGCGCGTGGCTTTGCGCCGCCGTCACGGCTTCCGATTCGGCGTGGCCGGGCGTGCTGGGTAGCGGACCCGCGGCGGCGACCAGGCGGACGAGATAGGCGCGCTCGCCGGCAAAGGCCTCGGCTGCGGCTTCGATCCAGCCCGATTCGATCGGCATGCGCGCATGCTCGAGCGCGTGATCGATCACGCCCGGATGGCGGCCGTGCAGCAGGCAGATATAGTGGACCGCGTCGCACAGATCGCGCTGCGGCTCGATATCGTCGATCAGGCGGCGGAGATAGGGGTGGTTGGCGCTGCCGTCGGAGCCCGCGAGCGAACCCATCGCACCCCAGGCGCCACCCAAATGCGCAATTTGTACGGAATCAAACGGCATTTCGCCCCCAGTGACAAAGATCGTCGCCGTTCATGCCGGCGTCGTCCATCTAGCCTCAGGGGTTATACTGAACCGCGTAGAGACGTGGTTGACGGCGAATTTACTGTAAGAAAATCCTCTGCGGGTGAGATATCCGCCCGGTAACCGATGGCCGCGCAACCACCGTGCCCCAACCGGAAAGCATCCTGAAATCCGGCGCATGAGCCCAAACAGAAAAGGGCGGGTGTCCGGCCTAGACACCCGCCCTTTCTCTGTTCGATCCCGGCGACCTTACTGGTCGAGGAAGCTCCGCATCTTGCGACTGCGGCTCGGATGCTTGAGCTTCCGGAGCGCCTTGGCTTCGATCTGGCGGATGCGCTCGCGCGTGACCGAGAATTGCTGACCGACTTCCTCGAGCGTGTGATCGGTGTTCATGCCGATGCCGAAGCGCATGCGCAGCACGCGTTCCTCGCGCGGGGTGAGCGAGGCAAGGACGCGAGTGACCGTTTCCTTGAGGTTCGCCTGGATCGCGGCGTCCACCGGGATGACGGCGTTCTTATCCTCGATGAAGTCGCCGAGATGCGAATCCTCCTCGTCGCCGATCGGCGTTTCGAGGGAGATCGGCTCCTTGGCGATCTTCATCACCTTGCGGACCTTTTCGAGCGGCATGCTCAGCCGCTCGGCCATTTCCTCGGGCGTGGGCTCGCGGCCCTGCTCGTGGAGGAACTGGCGGCTGGTCCGCACCAGCTTGTTGATCGTCTCGATCATGTGGACCGGGATGCGGATCGTCCGCGCCTGATCGGCGATCGAGCGGGTGATCGCCTGGCGGATCCACCAGGTCGCGTAGGTCGAGAATTTGTAGCCGCGGCGATACTCGAACTTATCGACCGCCTTCATCAGGCCGATATTGCCCTCCTGGATGAGATCCAGGAACTGCAGGCCGCGGTTGGTGTACTTCTTGGCGATCGAGATCACGAGGCGGAGATTGGCCTCGACCATCTCCTTCTTGGCGATCCGCGCCTCGCGCTCGCCCTTCTGCACCATGTTGACGATGCGACGGAACTCGCCGAGCGCCATGCCGGTCGCCTGACTGATCTCCGAAATCTCGATGCGGATGCGATCGACCGCGGCGGCTTCGTTCTCGGCGAAGGCCTTCCACTTCTTGTCGAGCTTCTCGACCGTGGCGAGGAAGCTCTCGTCCATCTCGTGATCGACATAGCGATCGAGGAAGTCCTTGCGCGGCACCTTGTGGCGCTCGGCGAGGCGCAGCATCTGGCCGCCCAGCGCTGTCAGGCGCCGGTTGAAGCTGTAGAGCTGGTCGACGAGATATTCGATCTTGGCGTTGTGGAACTGGACGCTCTCGACCTCGGCCGTGAGTTCCTCGCGCAGCTTGTGATAGTTGCGCTCCTGCGCCGACGGCAGTTCACCGCCCGCCGCCATCGCGTCGAGCCGGGCCTGCTGAATCTTCGAGAACTTCTTGTAGACCGCGGTGATGTTGGCGAACCGCTCGAGCGCCTGCGGCTTTAGCTGCTCTTCCATCTGGGCGAGGCTGAGGGTGTTGTCTTCCTCTTCGTCGTCCGAAGGCCGCGGCGTGCGGCGCTCGGTCATCGAATCCTCGTCCTCCTCGTCGGCCGAGACTTCCTCGGGCTCTTCCTCTTCCTTGAAGGTCGCGCCGGCGGTCTTCTCGCTGATCTCGCCGTTATCGTCTTCCTCGGCGCCCTCGACCTGCTCGGCCGACGGACCCTTGGAGAGCATCGCGTCGAGATCGAGGATCTCGCGCAGCTGCATCGTGCCTTCGTTGAGCGCGTTCGACCAGCCGATGATCGCGTTGAACGTGATCGGCGATTCGCACAGGCCGAGGATCATCGTGTCGCGGCCTGCCTCGATGCGCTTGGCGATGGCGATCTCGCCCTCGCGGCTGAGCAGCTCGACCGCGCCCATCTCGCGCAGGTACATGCGGACCGGATCGTCGGTGCGATCGACGGTTTCCTTCTTCTTGGTGAGCTCAAAGGCGGGCTCGTCGTCCTTGCCCTCGGCGGCATCGACCTCGTCCGGGGTGTCGTCCTCGGGCTCGGCGTCCTCGCCAACGTCCTCGTTCTCGACGACGTTGATGCCCATGTCGTTGAGCGCCGACATGACGTCCTCGATCTGCTCCGAGGACATCTGGTCCTGCGGCAGCATCTCGTTGAGCTGGTCGACGGTGATGTAGCCGCGCTTCTTGGCGCGAGCGACAAGCTTCTTGAGCGTGCCCTCGTTGAGATCGATCAGGGGCGCATCGCCCGCTTCGATCGTGTCCTCTGCGCCGCCACCGTTGGTCTTCGCCATCAAAATCCTCGAAATCCAGATGACGGCTATTTTACAGCCGCCCTAATCGTCAAAATCTTCGTCGTCCGCAAGCATTAGGTTTGCAAGCCGCGCCTGGAGCTCCTGCCGCTGCCGCGAAAGCGCCACCTGACGGGCGAACGCCTCCTCCGAACCATCCCTGCTCAGCGCCTGGGTCGCCTCGGCAAGCGCCGCATCCACCACCGGCTGCGCTACCATCACCGCGATGGCCTCGTTCAGATCCTCGCGCGCCTTCAACTCGTCAGCCCCGTTGGGCCGTGTGAACGAGAAGGGGAGCGTATCGGCTCTCAACAGGTCGCTGGCTACCTGATCAAATCCGGACTTCGCCAATATGGTGAGGACTTTGCCGCTATCAAGCTGACGATCTTCTAAAGCGACGTTGATAACCGCTTCGAACAGCTTGCCCAGTGCGCCGCTGGCGCTGCGCAGGCTCCCGAGAACCTCCATATGGCGCGCGATTTCAGCCGGGTGCCGGATCAGTCCCGCGAGCACCGCCTTGGCGAGGATCGGATCGAGTCCGCCCGCGCCGACGCCCCGCATCGTTGCGCCCGGCGGCGCCTCGGGCGGCTGCCAGACGCCGCGCGCATTGCGGCTGCCGCGCGCCGTCCGGCTACCGGCCTGCGGTTGCTGGCGCGGCTGGAATTCACGCGGGCCGCGTCCGAAATGCACGTCGATGCGCTGGCGGAACTCGGCCAGATATTCGGACTTCACATTTGCATCGGCGATCGTGTTCGCGAGCTCGCTGAGCCGGCGCTTGAGGCCCGCGCGCTGTTCGGGGGTATTAAGCGGCTCGGCGGCGACTTCGCTGGCCCAGAGGCGATCGACCAGCGGCTCGGGGGCCTTGAGCAGTGTCTCGAAGGCGTGCGGCCCCTTGGCGCGGACCAGATCGTCGGGATCGAGTCCGTCGGGCAAAGTGACGAAGGCGAGGCTGCGGCCGGGCTGGAGCATGGGCAAGGCGCGGTGCGCCGCCCTGAGCGCCGCCTTCTGGCCGGCCGAATCGCCGTCGAAGCAGAGCAGGGGCACCTCGGCGATGCGCCATAGCCGCTCGAGCTGGTGTTCGGTCAGCGCGGTGCCGAGCGGCGCGACGGCTTCGCCGAACCCAGCCTGGGCGAGCGCGATCACGTCCATATAGCCCTCGACCGCGATGATCCGGCCGGCCTGGCGCGCGGCGGCCTGGGCGCGATCGAGATTGTAGAGCGTGCGGCCCTTGTCGAAGAGCGGCGTCTCCGGGGAGTTGAGATATTTCGGCTCGCCGTCGCCGATGATGCGTCCGCCAAAGGCAATGGTCCGCCCGCGCGCGTCGCGGATCGGGATCATGAGACGCCCGCGGAAGCGGTCGTACGGCTCCTTTTCCTCGACCTGGATCAACAGCCCGGCCTCGACCAGCATGCGATCGCCATAGCTCTTGAGCGCTTCCTTGAGCTTGTCGCGCGAATCGGGCGAGAAACCCAGGCCGAACGCACGTGAGGTTTCCTCGGTCACGCCGCGCTTCTTGAGCACCGCGCGCGCCTCGGCGCCCTCGATGCCCTGCAGCCGCTCGCCGAACCACTTCGCGGCATCGGCCATCGCCTCATGCAGGCCCTTGGCGCGCTCGGCCTTTTCGGCGGCGTGGCGGTCCTGCTCGGGCATGTCGAGCCCGGCGGCCTGGGCGAGCTCCTTCACCGCATCGATGAACGGCAGCCCGCGCTGGTCGGTCATCCAGCGGATCGCGTCGCCATGCGCGCTGCAGCCGAAGCAGTGGTAAAAGCCCTTCTCGTCGTTGACGTAGAAGCTCGGCGTCTTTTCCTGGTGGAACGGGCAACAGGCACGGAATTCCCGCCCCGCGCGCTGGAGCTTCACCGACTTGGCGATGAGGCCGGACAGCAAGGTGCGGGCGCGCAGTTCGTCGAGGAATTGCGGGGTGAGGCTCATTGGCTCCCCCTCCCGCGCGCGGGAGGGGGTTGGGGGGTGGGCGCCCGCTCTCCGCTCGATGAAGCGGCAATGAGAATCGCCTGGAGCACCCCGTCCAGGTTATTCGTCAGATCGTTGTTCCAGAAACGGATGACGCGGTAGCCCTCGGCCGCGATGCGGCGAGTGCGCTCGGCATCGGCAGCGGAATCGAGGTGCTGGCTGCCGTCGAGTTCCACGATGAGTCGCGCACGGCGACAGCCAAAGTCACCGAAATAGCCGGCGACGGGAAGCTGGCGGGTGAAAGTCAGACCTCCCAATTGCGACTTTCGCAATTTCGACCAGAGCAATTCCTCGGCTGCCGTCGGCGCACTGCGAAGTTGGCGCGCGCGCTCCGTGGGCCGGTCCAGCCGGAAGCGAGCGGGATTGGAAGGGCCTTTTCCCGCCGGATCTCCTTGAGGAGAGCGGGCGCCCACCCCTCAATCCCCTCCCGCAAGCGGGAGGGGAAGCAAGAAGACGTCGAAGCTCACGAAAGCGCCGCCTTCACCAGGCCGCTCGCCTTACTCATGTCGAGCGTGGTCGCGTGGCGGCCCTTCAGCTCGGCCATCACGCGGCCCATGTCCTTCATGCCCGAAGCGCCCAGCTCGGCCTTGATCGCCTCGATCGCAGCCTTGGTCTCGTCCTCGCTCATCTGCTGCGGCAGGAAGCGCTCGATCACCGCGACCTCGGCGGCCTCGGCGTCGGCGAGCTCCTGGCGGCCGCCCTTGGTGTACATCTCGATCGATTCGCGGCGCTGCTTGACCATCTTCTGGAGCACTTCGACCACCAGCGCATCGTCGTCCTCGGGCGCCTTGCCGGTGCGAGCCTCGATGTCGCGGTTCTTGATGGCGGACTGGATCAGGCTGATGGCGCCCCGGCTTTCCTTGTCTCCGGCCTTCATGGCGGTGATCTGGGCAGCCTTGATGTCGTCGCGAATCATGCGTTCTCTTTCGGTTTGCAGATAAGCGAGCGACGATAGCCGGGCTCGCGGAAATTGAACAGGTTGACGGCGGGGGGCAGGGGGTCTAGCCGCCGCGACTTAGCGACATCGCTGCAACCTGAATGGAGCGCCACCCCATAATGGCCGAAGCCAAACCCATGCCCATGCCTCAAGGAGCCACCGGCGTATTGGTGCTCGCTTCAGGAGACGTGGTCTGGGGCCGCGGATTCGGTGCCGAGGGGCAGGCAGTGGGCGAGGTGTGCTTCCACACCGCGATGACCGGCTATCAGGAGATCATGACCGATCCGAGCTTCGCCGGTCAGATCATCAACTTCACCTTTCCGCATATCGGCAATGTCGGCGCGAATCCCGACGATTTCGAGGCTGATACGCCGCACGCGCTGGGCATGATCGTCCGCGAGGACGTGACCGAGCCGAGCAATTTCCGCAGCAACGAGCATCTCGATAGCTGGATGAAGAAGCATGCGCGGATCGGCCTGGCCGGGATCGACACCCGCGCGCTCACCCGCCGCATCCGCACCGGCGGCGCCCCCAACGGGGTGATCGCGCATTCGCCGACCGGCGAGTTCGACATCCCTTTGCTCTTGCAGATGGCTCGCGAATGGCCGGGGCTGGAGGGCATGGACCTGGCGATCACGGTGACGGTCGAGACGCATTATGGCTGGGAAGGCGGCGTCTGGCGGCTTGGGTTTGGCTATGAGGCTTCTTCTTCTCCCCTCCCGCTTGCGGGAGGGGCAGGGGGTGGGCCCACGCTCACGGACGATACCGCTGCTGGAGAGCGGGCGTCCACCCCTAACCCCTCCCGCTTGCGGGAGGGGGATGACAGGCCCCATGTCGTCGCGATCGATTACGGCTCGAAGCGCAACATCTTCCGCAACCTGGTCCAGGCCGGCGCCAAGGTGACCGTGCTGCCGGCGACCGCGACCTTCGAACAGGTCATGTCGTTCGCGCCCGACGGCTTCTTCCTGTCGAACGGCCCGGGCGACCCCGCCGCGACGGCGGAATATGCCGTGCCGGTGATCCGCGAACTGCTCGAGACCGGCAAGCCTTTGTTCGGCATCTGCCTAGGGCACCAGCTGCTGGGCCTCGCCGTGGGCGCCGAGACCACCAAGATGTTCCAGGGCCATCGCGGCGCCAACCACCCGGTAAAGCGGCTGAGCGACGGCGCGGTCGAGATCACCAGCATGAACCACGGCTTCGCGGTCGAGCGCGAGACTTTGCCCGCCAACGCGCGCGAGACGCATGTGTCGCTGTTCGACGGCAGCAATGCCGGGATCGAGCTGACCGACAAGCCGGCCTTCAGCGTGCAATATCATCCCGAGGCGAGCCCCGGGCCGCAGGACAGCTTCTATTTGTTCGAGAAGTTCGTGGGCAGCCTGAAGGGGAGTCGTTGATGCTCTTCACGCTGCTCCTCGTTCCGCAGAGTGCTGTGCAGCGGAAGGGATCGTAATGGGCGCGGGGATTTCCTGCCTTACCGAGGCGAGTCCAGGGCCGCAGGACAGCTTCTATCTGTTCGAGCGGTTCGTGGGGATGATGAACGGGTGACTATGCTGACTGACATTCCTCACCAGTCTCTGGTCGTCGCCCGCGCTGAATCCGTTGAGCAGCCGACCTGCAAGTCAGACCCTTGCATCACAGTGGACGGCAAGGTGATGATATTGGTTGGTTGGCTGGTCACCGGCGAGCAGGACGCGCTCGACAGGGTAAAAAATGCCCTCACATCCTCGTACTGGTCTATCACGGCACCGTGGAAGACCGGCGATCGCCTCACTCTCCGCATTTACACTCAGGGAAAGAGTCCCGATGCGGCGGCGGGCATAGAAAAGCGGCTAAAGTCATTAGAATTTGGAAGGCTGGAAGTGAAGTCGATGATGATCCCGGCACCGGGAGCAAACTAATGCCCAAACGCACCGACATCTCCTCCATCCTCGTCATCGGCGCAGGGCCTATCGTGATAGGCCAGGCGTGCGAGTTCGATTATTCGGGCACGCAGGCGATCAAGGCGCTCAAGGAAGAGGGCTATCGCATCGTCCTGGTCAATTCGAACCCGGCGACGATTATGACCGATCCCGAGCTGGCCGACGCGACCTATGTCGAGCCGATCACCCCGGCGATCGTCGCGCGGATCATCGAGAAGGAGCGCCCCGACGCGGTGCTGCCGACGATGGGCGGGCAGACCGCGCTCAACACCGCGCTGGCGCTCGCGCAGGACGGCACGCTGGAGAAATACGGCTGCATCATGATTGGCGCCGACGCCGAGGCGATCGACAAGGCCGAGGACCGGCTGAAGTTCAAGGACGCGATGACCAGGATCGGGCTCGAAAGCGCCCGCAGCCATATCGCACACTCGATGCCGGAAGCGTTGGCCGGGCTCGAACATGTCGGCCTGCCCGCGATCGTCCGCCCGAGCTTCACGCTAGGCGGCACCGGCGGCGGCATCGCGTACAACCGCGAGGAATTCTGCGACATCGTCCGCAAGGGGCTCGACGCCTCGCCGACGAGCGAGGTCCTGATCGAGGAATCGCTCCTCGGTTGGAAGGAATATGAGATGGAGGTTGTCCGCGATCGCAAGGACAACTGCATCATCGTGTGTTCGATTGAGAACATCGATCCGATGGGCACGCACACCGGCGATTCGATCACCGTCGCGCCGGCACTGACGCTGACCGACAAGGAATACCAGATCATGCGCAATGCATCGATCGCGGTGCTCCGGGAAATCGGCGTCGAAACCGGCGGTTCGAACGTGCAGTTCGCAGTCAATCCGAAGGACGGCCGGCTGATCGTCATCGAGATGAACCCGCGCGTCTCGCGGTCCTCGGCGCTGGCGTCGAAGGCGACGGGCTTCCCGATCGCCAAGGTCGCGGCCAAATTGGCGGTGGGCTATACGCTCGACGAGATCGAGAACGACATCACCGGCGCGACGCCGGCGAGCTTCGAGCCGACGATCGACTATATCGTCACCAAGATACCCCGCTTCGCCTTCGAGAAGTTCAAGGGCGCCGAAGCGGTACTGGGCACCGCGATGAAGTCGGTCGGCGAGGTGATGGCGATCGGCCGCTCGATCCATGAATCGATGCAAAAGGCGCTGCGCGGGCTGGAGACGGGCCTTTCGGGCTTCAACGATGTCGATGCGCTCGTCGGCGCGCGCCGCGACGTGATCGAGGCGGCGCTGGCCGCGCGGACGCCCGACCGGCTGCTGGCCGCGGCGCAGGCGATGCGCGAGGGCTTCACCGTCGCCGAGGTCCATGCGCTGACCCAGTACGACCCCTGGTTCCTCGAGCGCATCCGCGAGATCATCGAGGCCGAGGCGGCGATCATCGACCATGGCCTGCCGCAGGACGCGGCGGGGATGCGCAAGTTGAAGGCGATGGGCTTCAGCGACAAGCGCCTGGCCTATCTCTCGCTCAAGTCCGCCAATTTGCCCAAGGGCACCGAGCGCGGCATCGCCCGCGGCTCGGGCCTGGTGCGCGACGTGGTCAAGGCGATGACCGGCGGCGTGACCGAGCAGGAAGTGCGTGCGCTGCGCCAGCGGCTGGGCGTGCGCCCGGTGTTCAAGCGGATCGACACCTGCGCGGCCGAGTTCGAGGCGAAGACGCCGTACATGTACTCGACCTATGAGGCGCCGAGCTTCGGCGAGCCCGAGAACGAGTCCAACCCGACCGACCGCAAGAAGATCGTGATCCTTGGCGGCGGTCCGAACCGGATCGGGCAGGGCATCGAGTTCGATTATTGCTGCTGCCATGCCTGCTTCGCGCTGGCTGAGGCGGGCTATGAGACAATCATGATCAACTGCAATCCGGAGACGGTGAGCACCGATTACGACACGTCCGACCGCCTCTATTTCGAGCCGCTGACCGCCGAGGACGTGCTCGAGATCCTCGAGATCGAGAAGTCGAACGGTACGCTTGTCGGCGTGATCGTCCAGTTCGGCGGCCAGACTCCGCTCAACCTGGCGCAGGCGCTGGAGGATGCGGGCATTCCGATCCTTGGTACCTCGCCCGATGCGATCGACCTCGCAGAGGACCGGGAGCGCTTTGCCGCCCTCGTCCAGAAGCTGGGTCTCCGCCAGCCGGCCAACGGCATCGCCCGCAGCCGCGACGAAGCGGTGCGGGTGGCCGAACGGATCGGCTACCCGGTGCTGATGCGCCCGAGCTACGTGCTCGGCGGGCGCGCGATGGAGATCGTCGACAGCCTCGGCCAGCTCGACGACTATATCCAGACCGCGGTGCAGGTCTCCGGCACCTCGCCGGTGCTGATCGACCAGTATCTGCGCGACGCGATCGAAGTCGATGTCGACGCGATCGCCGACGGCACCGACGTGGTGGTCGCGGGCGTGCTCCAGCATATCGAGGAGGCGGGCGTCCATTCGGGCGACAGCGCCTGCTCGATCCCGCCCTACAGCCTGCCCGCCGATATCATCGCCGAGATCGAGCGCCAGACCGAGGCGCTGGCCCGGGCGCTCAAGGTCAAGGGGCTGATGAACATCCAGTTCGCGGTCAAGGACGGCCAGGTCTATCTGATCGAGGTGAACCCGCGTGCTTCGCGGACAGTGCCCTTCGTCGCCAAGGCGATCGGCATTCCCATCGCCAAGATCGCCAGCCGCGTGATGGCGGGCGAGAAGCTCAAGAACCTGCCGAAGATCGACCGCAACATCGATTATATCGCGGTCAAGGAGGCGGTGTTCCCCTGGGCGCGCTTCCCAGGCGTCGATCCAGTGCTCTCACCCGAAATGAAGTCCACGGGCGAAGTGATGGGAATCGACCGCGATTTCGCGATCGCCTTCGCCAAGTCGCAGCTCGGCGCGGGCACGGTGCTGCCGGCCTCCGGCACGTTGTTCGTCAGCGTCAAGGACAGCGACAAGCCCGTGGTGTTGCCCGGCGTGCGCATCTTGGCCGGTCTCGGCTTCAGCATCATCGCCACCGGAGGTACCGCGGATTATCTGATCGCCGAGGGGATCGCGGTCGAGCGGGTCAACAAGGTGGCGCAGGGGCGGCCGCACATCGTCGACCGGATTCAGGACGGCGCGGTCGACATCATCTTCAACTCGACCGAAGGCTGGCAGTCGCTCAAGGACTCCTCAAGCATCCGCGCCTCGGCATTGTCGCAGAAGATACCGTATTTCACGACCGCGCCTGCGAGCGTGGCTGCGGCACGGGCCATCGAAGCGCTTTCCCGCCAGACGCTTGATGTTTGCCCTTTGCAGTCTTACTATTCGCATTCGCACAATTGATCTCCCCAACCGGTGTTAGTGTGCGAGCGTCTCGATTGTGAGACGCTTGGGGCCCGGGGCGTTTTAAGGACGAGTGTATGGCGACGGTCGAAAAGATGCCGATGCTGGCTGAGGGCTATGACAAGCTCAATGCGGAGCTGAAGCGCCTGAAAATCGAGCGGCCGCAGATTGTGGACGCAATCGAGGAAGCGCGCGCGCACGGCGATTTGTCGGAAAACGCCGAATATCACGCCGCCAAGGAGCGCCAGGGCCAGATTGAGGCGAGCATCGCCGATATCGAGGACAAGCTCAGCCGCGCGCAGATCATCGATCCGCGCGACCTGTCGGGCGACAAGGTGGTGTTCGGCGCGACCGTGACCCTGCGCGACGAGGACGAGAAGGCGATCAAGTATCAGATCGTCGGCCAGACCGAGGCGGATGCCAATAAGGGCCGCATCTCGTACAACTCGCCGCTCGGCCGCGCGCTGATTGGTCGCAAGGTCGACGAGGAAGTCGAAGTGTCGGTGCCGGCGGGCGACCGATACTATCTGGTGTCGCGCATCGAATTCATCTGAGACCATGTCGATGGACCGCCTGACGGCGACCACGGCGATCGTGCTGCTCACCATCGCGGTGAGCGCGCTGGTGACGCTGTCTCCCTATGCCACGGATATCCAGGTGCTGGCCGGGTTCATCCCCGCGCGGCTGAGCGGTGCCGTGGTATTTCCCGGGCTGACCGCGGTTCCGGCCTGGCTGACGCCGCTCAGCTGTGCGCTGATCCATGCCGGCTTCTTCCACCTCGGCATGAACATGCTCATGCTCGGCTTTACCGGCAGCGCCACCGAGCGCGCGCTGGGGCCGGTTGGCATCATCGTCCTCTATCTGGTCGGCGCCTATGCCGCCGCGTTCGCGCAATGGGCGGCGGGCCCGCTTTCGGTCACCCCGATGGTGGGTGCCAGTGGCGCGGCTTCGGCGGTGGTCGGCGCCTATTCGCTGCTCTACGGCCAGCCCAAGGCCAAGGCGATTGGACCGATCCCCGCGCGGGCGATCCACATCCTGTGGCTCGCCGTTGCCTGGACGCTCGTCAACCTGCTGATGGCGACTGCGTTTTTGCAGGGCGGCGTGGCGATCGCCGCCGCGGCGCATATCGGCGGTTTCTTCGCGGGCCTCGCGCTGGCGGGCCCGCTGTTCCGGTGGCGTTGGCGGAAAGCCTGAGCGTTCAAGCCTGCAGATCGGGCTCGAGCAGCCGGTGCAGGTGCACCACGACATAGCGCATCTCGGCATCGTCGACGGTACGCTGCGCGGCGCTGCGCCACGCTTTTTCGGCGCTGGCATAATCGGGGAAGATGCCGACCACGTCGAGTTGCGACGGATCCTTGAAATCGAGAGTCTGCGGATCGGCCACACGGCCGCCGAAGACCAGGTGAAGCTTGCTCAATTGGGCCTCCTGGGGTGCGGTCGCCGCAGGCCTTAGCGGGTCTGCGGCGGCGCTCAACCCTTTATAGGCCGGTTTCAGACCTTGGCGTTCGCGCCCTTGGCCGCGTCGATGATGTTTCCGAACAGCGCAGAGACGCGTTCTCTGGTCGCGTCGCGGGCTGGGAGGAGCGAATCGATCTCTTCGCGACCGGTCTCCTTGGCCGCTTTCACAGCCGCGGTTGCGCGTTCGGCGAGCTTCTTGCCGACAGGGTCGAGCGCCTTACGCTCGCGCTCGAGTCGGGGGAGCAGCATGCCGATCAGGACGCCGAGTGCGACACCGCCGGCGAGCAGCACGGCGGGGTTGTCGCCGATCGTATCGGTGGCTGCACTTTTCTTCGTCGCGGGCGTGCGGGCGACGCTCGTGGTGCCGTTGCTCATTTCGATTGTCCTTTCGCGGTCTTCGCGGGTCTGTGTTCCTGCTTCAAACCCTTGGGGTTGGCAGGGGTTTCATGCTTGCGCTTGCGGCCGCCGACGATGTCGCCGATCCAGCCGCGTGCCATGACGAGGCCGATCGCGCCGGTGATCGCGGCGACGGCGAACGGTCGACTACGCACCGCCTCGGCGCCCTTGCGCGCGACCGAGGCGACGCCCTGCGCGGCGCTTTCGACGGCGTCCTGCGCGAGGTTCGAGGGCTTGAGGCGGGTCTGCACCTCGCCGAGCGTGCCGAAGAGGCGCGCGCGGGCGAGCTTTACTCGGGCCTCGGCGATGCCGATGTCGGGTGGTCCGCTCACTATTTGTCCTTCAGGACACGCTTGACGTGGAGCCAGGCGAGCCGGGCCATGATGCCGGCTAGCCCCAGCGCCACGGCCACCACGATCAACGTGGCCCAACCCGGTCCGACGAGCGGTGACAGTGTAAGTACCGATCCGACGACCAACGCAACCGCCGCGGCCAATGCCAGGGCGGCTGCGACAGCGCCCGTCCAAAGAGCAGCACTAGCCTCGCTCAGCTTGCCGCGCGCGAGCGCGTAATAATAATCGAGTTCGGCCTGCCCGAACGCCTTGGCGTCATCGGCGAGTCGCGTCAGCAGCTCGCCGATGCCCTGTTCCTGCTGTTCCGGCTCCGGCACCCCCCGCGACGCCTGTTATGCGTCGGGCTTGGATTTGGGTTCGCCGGCATCGGCTGCCGCATCGATCCCAGACTTGATCAGCCGCGCGAGGACGAAGCCGACTGCCGCGGCGGTGCCGACTGCGATCACCGGACTCTTCTTCACGAAATCGGTCGCGCCGGCGAGCAAGTCGTCGACATCCTTGCCGCGCAGCGATTCGGCGAAGTTCGAAATGCCGTCGGCGGCGGACCGGGCGTATCGGCCGTAATCCTCGCCGAGCTTGGAATCGACGTCCTCGGCCGCGTTCTTCATCATCTTGGCGACCTCATCGAGCGCGCTGGTCGCCTTGTCCTTGCCTTCGCCGGCAAAGGCACGCGCGCGATCGGCGGCCTGGCTGGTGAACTTGCCGGCTTCCTCGCGGATCGTGTCGGCGGCGCTGCGCTTGGCTGCGCCCGCTTCAGCGGCGGCATCCTTCACCAGCGTATCGGTCGCGTCGCTGATTCCCGTCGTTTCGTCTGCCATGTAAAAAACTCCCATGTCTCGTGCGAAACAACAACGGCCGCGTTTGCGAGTTCCATCCGGAGCCGTTAGAGGCACGCCCGCGCCCCAACCCTAATTAGGGAGACCATTACGTGACCGCAATCATCGACATCCACGCCCGCCAGATTCTCGACAGCCGGGGCAACCCGACGGTGGAGGTCGATGTGATGCTCGAGGATGGCAGCTTCGGCCGCGCCGCAGTACCGTCGGGCGCGTCGACTGGGGCGCACGAGGCAGTCGAGAAGCGCGATGGCGACAAGTCGCGCTGGCTGGGCAAGGGTGTCCAGGGCGCGGTCGACGCGGTCAATTCCGAGATCGCCGAGGAAGTGCTGGGCCTCGATGCCGAGGACCAGGCCGATCTCGACCGCGCGATGATCGAGCTGGACGGCACGCCGAACAAGGGCCGGCTGGGCGCGAACGCGATCCTGGGCGTCAGCCTAGCGGCGGCCAAGGCGGCTGCGGATGCCCGCGGCCTGCCGCTCTATCGCTATGTCGGCGGCGTCAACGCGCATGTCCTGCCGGTGCCGATGATGAACATCATCAATGGTGGCGAGCATGCCGACAATCCGATCGACTTCCAGGAATTCATGATCGTGCCGGTGGGCGCGGAGAACATCGTCGAAGCGGTGCGCTGCGGATCCGAGATCTTCCACACATTGAAGAAGAAGCTGCACGAGAAAGGCTTGGCGACCGGCGTAGGCGACGAGGGCGGCTTCGCGCCGAACATCGCCTCCACCACCGAGGCGCTCGATTTCATCATGAGCTCGATCGAAGCGGCAGGCTATAAGCCGGGCGAGAACGTCATGCTCGCGCTCGATTGCGCCGCCACCGAATATTACAAGGACGGCGCCTACAAGATGGTGGGCGAGGGCAAGACCCTCTCCTCGGCCGAGAATGCCGAGTTCCTCGCGGGCCTGGCCGCCAAATATCCGATCTTCTCGATCGAGGACGGCATGGCCGAGGACGATTGGGACGGCTGGAAGACGCTTACCGAGAAGCTCGGCGCCAAGGTCCAGCTGGTCGGTGACGATCTGTTCGTCACCGACCCGACTCGCCTGAAGCGGGGCATCGACGGCGGCTATGCCAATTCGCTGCTGGTGAAGGTCAACCAGATCGGCACGCTGACCGAGACGCTGGAGGCGGTGAGCCTGGCGCAGCGCTCGTCCTACACCGCGGTCATGTCGCACCGTTCGGGCGAGACCGAGGACGCGACGATCGCCGACCTCGCGGTCGCCACCAATTGCGGACAGATCAAGACCGGCTCGCTGGCTCGCTCGGACCGGCTCGCCAAGTACAACCAGCTGATCCGCATCGAGGAAGAGCTGGGCGACGCAGCGGTCTATGCGGGGAAATCTGTTCTCAAATAATCACTTCCGTAGCTATACGGCCCTTGATTAGCGCACTTGGTTAAGCGAGAATCAACTTCATGAAGCGCGCTTCTCCTGTTCAGACCCTTCTACGCCGCGCGGGACTTCCCGCCGCGGTGCTGATTGCGATCTGTTTCTTCGCGTACAATGCCGTTTTGGGGCCGAACGGCATCGTCGCGGCCAAGGAAGTGCGCCACGATCTGGAGCAGAAGAACCAGGAGTTCGCCGCGCTCCAGAAGAAGCGCGCCGAGATCAAGAACCGCGTCGACCTGCTCGATCCCAAGCGCGGCGCCGATCCCGACATGGTCGAAGAACTCGCGCGCAAGCAGCTCAATGTCGTGCGCCCTGATGAAGTGATCGTCCCGCTCAACAAGTAGGGCGCTCGACCAGCTTGCGCAGCGCTTGCTCCAGCGTCGTGCTGCCACGCAGCCGCTCGGCGCCCGGTGCCCCGAAGGCGATCCAGCCCTGATTGACTCCGTCGAGCATTTGCATGCGGGGCAGGGGATTGCTCATGCCGCGGGCACGGAACATGCCCTCCCATTCCTCGCGCGGAACGGCCTCGGCGCGTACCGGCTTGCGGAGAATTGCGCCGAGCGTGGCGGCAATGTCCAATGGCGACACAAGCGCTGGCCCTTGCAGTTCGACGACATGCTCGCCCTGCCAGTTCCGCTGGAGCAGTGCGGCCGCGGTGCTGCCGACGTCATCGGTGGCGATCATCGGGATCGCGCCGTCGAGCGGCTGGAGGAAGCTCGGGATCACGCCATTTTCGCGCGCCGGTGCGATGTCCCACGAGGCATTCTCCATGAACCAACAGGCACGCAGGAAGGCGACGGGCATCGGCAGCGTCCGCAGTTCCTGTTCCATCAGGCGAAGCTGGTTGAGCAGGTTAGGCCGCGCGCTGTCGGCGCCGATCGTCGACAGGCACACCACCCGGTCCGGTTTTGCTTCCAACAGTGCCGAGCGCACCGCGGCGATCACCGCCCGGGCCTCTCGAAAATCCGGCGAGGGATCGAAGACCGGCGGCAGCAGGATGAACACCGCCTCCGCTCCGGAGAAGGCGGCGGTGAGCGCGGCGGAATCGTCCATGTCGGCGCGTGTGAAGCTACAGCCCTGTTCGATCCAATCCGCTGCCTTTGCCGGATCGCGCGCGACTGCGCGGACTAGCTTGCCGGCGGCCAGCAGCGTGCGTGCGACCGCACCGCCGACCTGACCCGTGATGCCCGTGATTGCGTACATGAAGGCCTCCATTTCCAATGCGGGTGAATATGGCGCGGAGTGCTTCTTGCCGGTAACGCCGAATTGTCAGATCATTCATGACTCGATTGCAGGAGTGTCGGATGGCATTCGACGAACGGCTACTCTCGGGTGTGCGAGTTTTGGTCGCGGTGGTCGAAGCAGGGAGCTTCACCGGCGCCGCGCGAGTGCTTGGGCTCACCGACTCGGCAATATCGCGCGCGATCTCGCGGCTCGAGTCGCGCGTCGGCGCCCGGCTGTTCGATCGCACCACGCGCTTCATGCGCCTGACCGACGAAGGGGCGCGTTTCCATGTCTCGGTGGCGCCAATGCTCGCGGGGATCGGCGAGGCGGCTGAAGCGCTTGCCGGGAGCAGCCGCGCGGTCACCGGGCGCTTGCGCGTCGATATGGACGCGCATTTCGGCCGCACAGTGCTCGCGCCTCGTCTGTCGGAATTCCTCGATCGCTATCCGGACCTGCAACTCGAGTTGCTGATTCGCGAGATGCCCGATGATCTGGTGCGCGAGGGCCTCGATCTCGCGATCCGCTTCGGCCCGCCTGCGACGTCTTCGATGGTGACGCGCCTGCTCGCGAACACGCGGGTGCTGACAGTAGCCTCGCCCGCCTATCTCGCGCGGCATGGCAGGCCGACGCACCCGTCGGAACTGGCCCGGTACCGCTGCATTGATTTCAACGATCCGCGGACCGGCCGCCCCTTCGATTGGGAGTTCCATCGGGGGGATGAGGTACTGCCCGTCGCGGTGGGCGGCGGGCTGGTCACGATGGACGCCGGCACGATGCTCGCAGCCTGTCTGGCGGGCGTGGGAATTGCGCAAACCCTGGCGCTCGGAGTCGAGCCGCTGCTGGCTTCGGGTGACCTGGTCGAGCTTTTTCCGGACTGGCCGGACGAACGCTATCCGCTCCACGCGCTGCATTCGTCGGGCCGCTACGTACCCGCCAAGGTGCGCGCGTTGCTCGACTTCTGCGAGGGCGTGATCGCCGCGCACGAGCCGTAGCGGAGAATGAACGCAGGCATTGTCCGCGCGTTAGTTGCGCAGGCAGTCAAAACGCGCTTATAGGCACCCCGCCTTACCCCTCCCCGGACGAGGAATTCCTGATCGTGGCCAAAGCACCGGCTCGCAAAGCACCGACTCCCCCTGCAGCATCCAATCGTGAGCGACCCAGCGAACCGGAGCGGTTCGAGGCCTCCAAGGAGCAGATGCTCGAATTCTACAAGCAGATGTTGCTTATCCGACGCTTCGAGGAGAAGGCGGGTCAGCTTTACGGCCTCGGCTTCATCGGCGGTTTCTGCCACCTCTATATCGGCCAGGAAGCCGTTGCGGTTGGCCTGCAGTCCGCGCTCGACGGCGAGAAGGACTCGGTGATCACCGGGTATCGCGATCATGGTCACATGCTCGCTTACGGCATCGATCCGAAGGTGATCATGGCCGAGCTGACCGGACGCGGCGCGGGCATCAGCCGCGGCAAGGGCGGTTCGATGCACATGTTCTCGACCGAGAAGAAATTCTACGGCGGCCACGGCATCGTCGGCGCGCAGGTTTCGCTCGGCACCGGCCTGGCGTTCGCGCACAAATATAATGAGGATGGCGGCGTCGCCATGGCCTATTTCGGCGACGGCGCGTCGAACCAGGGCCAGGTGTATGAGAGCTTCAACATGGCCGAGCTGTGGAAGCTGCCGATCATCTATGTGATCGAGAACAACCAGTACGCCATGGGTACCTCGGTCAATCGCTCCTCGTCCGAGGACCAGCTCTACAAGCGCGGCGAGAGCTTCCGCATTCCCGGCATCCAGGTGGACGGCATGGACGTACTCGCCTGCCGCGGCGCCGCCGAGGAGGCGCTCGCCTGGGTCCGCGCGGGCAAGGGCCCGATCATCCTCGAAATGAAGACCTACCGGTATCGCGGCCATTCGATGTCCGATCCCGCCAAATATCGCAGCCGCGAGGAGGTCCAGTCGGTCCGCGACAAGTCGGATCCGATCGAGCATGCCAGGCGCGAGCTCGAGACGATGGGCATGAAGGACGAGGATCTGAAGCCGATTGAGGCGGAGATCCGCAAGATCGTGAACGAGGCCGCGGACTTCGCGGAGCAGACGCCCGAGCCCGATGCGGCCGAGCTGTATACCGACGTGCTGGTGGAGTCCTACTGAGATGGCCGTTGAACTGAAGATGCCGGCGCTTTCTCCCACGATGGAAGAGGGCACGCTCGCCAAGTGGCTGGTCAAGGAAGGCGACACGGTCAAGTCGGGCGACATTCTCGCCGAGATCGAGACCGATAAGGCGACGATGGAGTTCGAGGCGGTCGACGAAGGCACGATCTCGAAGATCCTGGTCGCCGAGGGCACCGACGGCGTTAAGGTCGGCACCGTGATCGCACTGATCGCGGGCGAGGGTGAAGACGCCTCGACGCCGGCTCCGACGCCGGCTGCTACACCCGCGCCGGCTCCCGCCCCCGCCGAGGCGCCCAAGGCCGAAGGCGGCGATGAGGACGGCGCGCCCAAAAAGGCCGAGAGCGGCACCAAGCAGCTCGCCAGCGACAAGGCCGCGACCGTTTCCGATCCAGACATTCCCGCGGGCACCGAGATGGTCAAGACGACCGTCCGCGAGGCGCTGCGCGACGCGATGGCCGAGGAAATGCGCACCGATCCGCGCATCTTCGTGATGGGCGAGGAAGTCGCCGAGTATCAGGGCGCCTACAAAGTCACCCAGGGCCTGCTCGACGAGTTCGGCGCGAAGCGCGTGATCGACACGCCGATCACCGAATATGGCTTTGCCGGCATCGGGACGGGCGCGGCGATGGGCGGCCTGCGGCCGATCGTCGAGTTCATGACGTTCAACTTCGCGATGCAGGCGATCGACCACATCGTGAACTCGGCCGCCAAGACCAATTACATGTCCGGTGGCCAGATGCGCTGCCCGGTTGTGTTCCGCGGCCCGAACGGTGCGGCGTCGCGCGTCGGCGCACAGCATTCGCAGAATTACGGCCCCTGGTACGCCAGCGTCCCAGGTCTGATCGTGATCGCGCCCTATGACGCGGCCGATGCCAAGGGGCTCTTGAAGGCCGCGATCCGCAGCGAGGATCCGGTCGTGTTCCTCGAGAACGAGCTGATGTACGGCCGTCACTTCGAAGTGCCGAAGCTCGACGATTATGTCCTGCCGATCGGCAAGGCGCGGATCGTGCGCCAGGGCAAGGACGTGACGATCGTGTCCTATTCGATCGGCGTCGGCGTCGCGCTCGAAGCGGCCGAGACGCTGGCGGCCGAGGGCATCGATGCCGAGATCATCGACCTGCGCACGCTGCGCCCGCTCGATACCGCGACGGTGCTCGAGAGCCTGAAGAAGACCAATCGCATGGTCGTGGTCGAAGAAGGCTGGCCGACCTGCTCGATCTCGTCGGAGATCGTCGCGGTGGCGATGGAGCAGGGCTTCGACGATCTCGATGCCCCGGTGCTGCGCGTCACCAACGAGGACGTGCCGCTGCCTTACGCCGCCAATCTGGAGAAGCTCGCGCTGGTGAGCGCGGCCAAGGTGGTCGAGGCGGTCAAGAAGGTCACCTACAAGGGCTGATACCTGCGACGGGGCGCGCCCACAGCGGCGGCCCCGTCAGCAAGTCGCAGCGATGACGTGCTCGGCGTTGTAGATCTGGGTCAGGTCGCGGCGGTCGCGGACCATCATCGAGGCGATCTCGACCATGCTGGTCGAGGGCGAGAGCGACGTCTTCACCAGCGGCGTATATTCGTAATAGATCTCGACGAACATTGCCGCGCCGCCATCGGGGGCGATGGTCTGGCGGCCGGCCGGTCCGATACCCGTCATGCTGGTCTTGGACTGCCCGGCCGGCGGATAGAGCGGCACATAGGTGTTCTTGTTGCCATAGCAGCGCTGCCAGCCGACCTTGTACGTCGTCGCGCCCGCAGCGGTCGGTTCGATGTCGGAGAGGATGACGCGGCCGTTGGTCTTCAGATCCAGCTCGCCGGATTGCAGCTGCGCGCCGGTCAGCAGATCGTTGATGTCGGCCTCACTGATCGTCTTGGCCTGGAGCTGGCTGCCCGTGCCGATGCGCGCGGCATTGTCCGCCAAATGCAGTGCCATCTGGCTGATCCGCATCTTGGTGGTGATGTAGTTCGTCAGTTCGGCGCCGGTCAGGCTCATCGTAAGCAGGATCGGCAGCGCGAACGCGAACTCGAGCAGTGCCACGCCGCTGGTATTGCTGCGCAGTGCCGCCAGCGAATGAAGGAGGCGCTTCGATTTGGTCATGGGCAATTCCGCACTGTGGGAGCGCCATAGCTTCCCTGGTCGCCGAACGGCTGGTTCTTGAGAACGGTCTCCGCCGAAATCGTCGTCGTGTGTTCGCCGTCGATAAGGTTGTAGAGCGGGAACATGCGCGGATATTTGACGGTGACGGTGTAGAGCACCGCATCCTTGGCGCCGCCCTGGCCCTGGTTGCCGCCGTCCGCGTCCCAGACTTGGTTC
This sequence comes from Sphingomonas sp. JC676, assembly GCF_014489075.1. GTDB lineage: Bacteria > Pseudomonadota > Alphaproteobacteria > Sphingomonadales > Sphingomonadaceae > Sphingomonas. The sequence goes on from NZ_JACTGR010000001.1 coordinate 922,157, forward strand.
TGGTTCGCGTCCTCATAGGGCTCGCCGTCGTCGCAGCGCCCGTCTCCGTTTGTGTCGCTCCACGCTTCGGCCTTCGCTTCCGAGGCCTCGGAGAAGGTGCGGTAGAAGCGGCGGGTGATGTTGATTTCGGCGTTGTTCGCGATCGCGCTCGTCTGCGCGCGCACGCGGTCGTCGAGCATCTGCTGCTCCTGGGGCGTGCCGCCGTCCTGGAGCGTCGAATCGCGCGCGGTCTTCTGCACGACGCCCTGAAGGACGGAGCGCATGTAGAGCGTGTGGCCGACGTCGAAGGCGCCGAGCAGCAACAGGCCCATTACCGGCGCCACCACCGCGAATTCGACCAGGGCCGCGCCCCGCTCTTCGCGCGCCAGCCTGCGCAGGAGGGCGAAGCGCGTCACTTTGTGAGCCTCAGCTGCGAGATCTCGCTCGCGATCGACTGGAACGTCTTCTGCAGGTCGGCCTGGTTGCGCGCGGCGAAATAGCGACCCGGTGTCGAGCAGGCCTTGAGCATGTTCTCGATCGTCGCGTTCGAGGCGCCAAACCAGATCACCCACAGGGTGACGTTCTTGTTCTTGATCGAGCTGCAAAGAGCCTGGGTGCGCGCATTGACCTGCTGGGTCAGCGTACCGGTGGTGACGCAGCCGCTGGTCGGTGGCGTCGACGGATCGGTCTGGCGGCGATCCCACCAGGCGACGCCATATGCCTGGTAGTTGTATTCGTTGGTACATGCCTCACCGTCGGTCATGAAGATGAGGTGGCGCTGGATCTCACCGCCGCCCGGCGTGAACTCGTTCTCCGCACGGAACAGGCCTGTCGGCGAGATCAGGCGCGAGCCCCAGACCAGGCCGATGTCGTGATAGGTGTTGCCGCCCCCCCAGATCGAATCGACATAAGCGTCGAACGTCGAGGGGTCCTGCCACTTCTGCAGCTTCTTCGCCGCGGTCGGACAGTCATAGATTTCGCCAGTATAATTGCCCTGATAGAACGTATTGATGGTGTCGGTCGTGTAGGATCCGCTGTTGCTGAAGCTTGCCTTTCGCGGCTGGATCAATGTCGGCAGTACGGGACCCCACTGCGTATCGGCATCCGCGGTCGGCACCATATCGATGTTGAGGTCGTAGGCATCGGCCGGGAGCGGGCTGTAGGTGGTATCGCGCACGGTCTTGCGTTCCTCGACGCATCCATCCCAGGCGAACGAGGCGTTGGGCGGCGTCGTGCCGACAGGGGCGTTGGTCGGGAAATTGCCGAGCGGTATCGTGACGCCCGAATTATAGTCGGTCCCGTTCTTCAGGCTGGAGATGTCAATCTCCGCCTGCTTGTAGGACCATGCCGGGAACGTCAACGCGTTCGGCGTGCCCTCCGAAACCGGCGTGAACCACGACCTGCGATAGATGCTGCGCGTCCGCTTCTGCTGGCGGCAATATTTGTCGCTGCTGGTGCCGCTCTGGCGACGGAAATTCTCCTGGATGGCAGGGCCATAGGCCCGCCACTCGGCATTCGGGTCCATGCCCGAGTCCGGATAATAAGGCTGGCCGCTCGTCGGGGTATAGGTGTCGCTGGGAACCTGTACCGAGGTTCCGCTGCAATTACCGTTGCTGTTGTTGAACTCCGAAACCCCGGTATTCTCGTATGCGCTCCAGGCACCGGCATTGGTCGTCGAGCTACTGTCCCACCGATTCCACAGTCCGTATCGCGCCGTTACTTCGCGCGCCTGATACTTCCATTTGTCGGCAAAATAGCTATTGGGCAGCAGGCGGCCGACATTGACGTTCATGTCATAGGGCACGAAGCCGAAGCGAACCTGGACCTGATCGCCCACGCCTCCGCTCGGGTTGCCGCCTGCGCAAACCTCGTCGGTGTCGAGCCGGGCGACAATCTCGTAGAAGCACTTCACCGAGGACCGCAGCGCCTCGATCTTGGTCTGCGCGTCCGTGCTGACGGCCTTGCTGGCCATCGAGCCGGTGACGTCGAGGACGAACATCACGTCGGTATTCGGCAGCCGCATCTCGGCGTCGCAGGTGACGGAAAGGGTCTCGGTTGTGCGTCCGAAGATCTTCATGAGCGTCATCGGCAGGACCGCCGATGCAGTACCGCTCACCTTGCCGGCATCCTCGCTGAAGCTGCGCGCGACGCCGGACGCGCCATAGGCATCCTTGTTGTAATTGGCGTCGAAAAACTTTTCCGCCGATACGTTGGGGTAATGGGCGGTCCCGTTAATAGTCTGGTCCCAGATGCCGCCGCCCATCGCCTTGCGGCCGGCCAGGGCGCCGGCGTCGCAAGCGTGTTGCAGGCGCGTCTTGACGATGTACATGCGGCTGATGTCGATACCGCCGCCGACCATGCCAGCGAGGGGAATCAGCGCCATGGTCATGATCGCAAGCGTGTTTGCTCGCACATCGCGTGCGAGAGCGCCGAGAAAGCCTCGCGCGTCGGTCCAATTATGCTTGCGTTCGATCATATCTCAGGCCCCGGTCCCCGATCAGTGGGCTGCTATGCGGCAAGTCTCGCTAATCGCGGCTGAAGGGGCTTGGTTAATACGGGATTTTAGGGATCGTACGGAGGCGGGTGCGCGGTGACTGAAGAGCAAGATCCCGAACGTGCGCTGATTTTGGTCTACGCGCCGGCGGAGGGCCGGGCCGCGCTGGCGGCGCTGCTGGCGCTCGACGATGCGCTGGCGGCGCTGCTGCGCTCTACTACCCAGCCCGCGGTGGGGCAGCTTCGCCTGGCGTGGTGGCGGGAGGCGCTGGCTCGGCTCGACACGCAGCCGCCCCCCGCCGAACAGGTGCTGCAGGGGCTGGCGGCAAATCTACTGCCGCTCGGCATTTCGGGGGCGTCGCTGGTGCCCATCGTGCACGGCTGGGAAGTGCTGATCGAGGAGGACGCGCTCGGCGAGGATGCGCTGCGGCGCTTCGGCGAAGGCAGGGGTAGCTTGTTCGAAGCTGCGGGCAGGACGCTGGGTGCCGGCCCCGGCGATCCGCTGGTCGAGGCTGGCCGGGGCTGGGCCCTCGCGGACCTGGCGCACAACCTCGACACGGCGGAGGAGGCGGCGGGCGCCCGTGCGCTTGCCGCACCGCTGCTGGAGGCGGCGACGAGCCGGAAATGGAGCCGCAACGGCCGCGCGCTCGGCGCACTCGCCCATCGCGCCAGGCTCGATCTTGCGCTGGAACATGGCGCGCCGGCGCCGGTCGGCGCCCCCCGCAGGGTAATGCGTCTATTTTGGCACCGAATTACCGGCCGATAGGTTGCCAGCGCGCAGGAGGACGCTAGCCTTCGCGCCGGGATCAGGCGGTCGGAGATCGTTCGATGTGGCGCTATTTTGTCGGGGCGGGTGCGGCGTTGCTGCTGGGGCTCGCGGGGATGTTCCTGTTTCGCGGATCGGCTTCACCCGGTGTGAAACTGCCCGGCGCGCCTGCTGCCCGGGCCGAGGCCATGATGGGCTCCGAAGCGCAGCTTCCCGCCGAGGCGCCAAGTGCCAGCGCACGCACGCGAGAGGAGAAGCGCTTCGATCGCTACGATAAGGACCGGAATTCATCGGTCACGCGCGAAGAATATCTCGCCAGCCGCCGCAAGGCTTTCGCCAAGCTCGACGTCAATAGTGACGGCAAGCTCGAATTCGAGGAATGGGCGCTCAAGTCCACGACCAAGTTCGTTGGCGCCGACAAGGACAAGTCGGGCGCGCTCACCCGCGCGGAATTCGTGGCGACAGCGCCCGCGATTGGCAGGGGCAAGACCCGGCCGCAATGCGTTTGCGCGGGTCCCGGTCCGTCGGCCGCTCCGGCGAAGGAAGACGACGAAAGCTAGGCCGCGCGCCACTCCTGGAACGCGGCGCGCGCGCGGCTGGTGTACATCAGCTTGCGGTCGGCTTTTTTCGAACGGCCCTCGATCGGCGGGAACAGGCCGAAATTGACGTTCATCGGCTGATAGGTCTCGACCTCCGCCTCGCCGGTGATATGCGCCAGCAGTGCGCCCAGCGCGGTCTCGCGCGGGGGCGGGGCAAGCAAAGTGCCGCCCAGTTCGGCTGCGGCGAAGCGCCCGGCCAGCAGGCCGATCGCCGAGCTTTCGACATAGCCTTCGCAACCCGTGATCTGGCCGGCGAAGCGGATGTTCGGCCGCGACTTGAGCCGTAGCGTCGGATCCAGCAGTTCGGGCGACTTGATGAACGTGTTGCGGTGGAGCCCGCCCAGCCGCGCGAACTCGGCCTTTTCCAGCCCGGGAATGGTGCGGAACAGTTCGACCTGTGCGGCATATTTGAGCTTGGTCTGGAAGCCGACCATGTTCCACAGCGTGCCAGACGCGTTGTCCTGGCGGAGCTGCACCACGGCATAGGGCCAGCGCCCCGTGCTCGGCTGATCCAGCCCGACGCCCTTCATCGGCCCGAAGCGCAGGGTCTCGAGCCCGCGTTCCGCCATCACTTCGATCGGCATGCAGCCTTCGAAATAGGGGACATTCTCCCATTCGCGGAATTCGGTCTTCTCGCCGCCCATCAGCCCGGCGTGAAAGGCGTAATACTGGTCCTTGGTCATCGGGCAGTTGATGTAATCCTTGCCCGAACCCTTGTTCCAGCGCGACTGGAACCAGGCGGTTTCCATATCAATGCTCTCGAAATGGACGATCGGGGCGATCGCGTCGAAGAAAGCGAGTTGGTCCTTGCCGGTGGCGCTGCCGATGCTTTCGGCGAGCCCGGGCGCGGTGAGCGGACCGGTAGCGACGATCGCCAGGCCTTCGGACGGCAATTGATCGACGCGCTCGCGCACGATCGTGATGTTCGGGTGCGCCGCCAGTGCCGCGGTGACGCCATCGGCAAAGCCGTCACGGTCGACCGCGAGCGCCGAGCCGGCGGGGACCTTGTGGATATCGCCCTGGGTCAGGATCAGCGATCCGAGATCGCGCATTTCCTGATGGAGTAGGCCGACGGCGTTGCGCTCGGCATCGTCGGAACGGAAGCTGTTCGAGCAGACCAGCTCGGCGAGCCGGTCGCTCTGGTGCGCCGGCGTCATGCTGCCCGATCCGCGCATTTCGGAAAGGCATACCTTGTATCCGGCCTGGGCGAGCTGCCAGGCGGCCTCCGATCCGGCGAGGCCGCCGCCGATGATGTGAACGTCGTGAGTCATCGGGCGCGGATAGCCCGATGACGCGCCCATGACAAAGGGCGCGAGTTCGGTATGCTCGCGCAATGAACGCTCGCATCATTCCCGTCCTCCTCGCCGCGCTTGTTGCAGGCGGCAGTTACTACGCCAATCACTGGATCGGGATCGACGGTCCGGCGGAGATAGTCTGGAAGGGCTCCGGCGTGGGCCTGCTGACGCTATGGACGGGATTGCAGGCGCGAAGTCTCGATGGCTGGCTGATCACCGCGGTGCTGGCGCTGGGGGCGCTGGGCGACGTGCTGCTCGAGACGCACGGACTGACGATCGGGGCGCTCGCGTTTCTGGCGGGGCACCTGGTGGCGGTGCTGCTCTATCTCCGCAATGCCGCTCGACCGGCTTGGCTGGCGGTGCCGATCGCGCTTGGCGTCGCGTTCCTTGCCTGGAAGCTGCCCGTGGACCGGGATGCGGCCGGCGGCATCGCGATATACGCGCTCGGGCTGGGTGCGATGGCGGGGAGCGCGCTGGTTAGCCGGTTTCCGCTCGCAGCGCTGGGCGCGGCGTTGTTCGTCCTCTCTGACCTGCTGATCTTCGCGCGGCTGGGGCCGCTTGCTGGATCGCCGCTGCCCGGGCTGCTGATCTGGCCGACCTATTTCGCCGGTCAGGCGTTGATCGCTTGGGGTGTGGTGACGGTACTGGCGAGGCTAAGGCGATGAAGATCTTCACGATCGGATATGAAGCGACGACGATGGACGAGTTCATCGCGGCGTTGAAAAAGGCCGGCGTGGAGCGGATCATCGATGTGCGCGCGGTGCCGCTGTCGCGGCGGCCGGGCTTTTCCAAGAACATCCTCGCCGCAAGCCTGAAGGAGGCGGGGATCGACTATGTCGGCTTGAAGGCGCTGGGCACGCCCAAGGCGGGGCGTGATGCCGCCAAGAAGGGCGATGTCGCCACGCTGGAGGCGGTGTACGACGCCCAGCTCGGCCTGCCCGAGGCGCAGCTGCAGGCGGCGCAGATGCGCGAGCTCGCTGCCGAGAAGCCGAGCGCTTTGCTCTGCTTCGAGCGCAACCCCGAACATTGCCACCGCACGCTCCTGCTGGCTGCCGAAGGCGAGGGGGCGGAAGTCGTGGACCTATATCCCTGAGCTGTTGCCACGAGAGGAACACCCATGATCGACCATGTCGGATTCGCCGTGACCAATCTCGATGCGTCCAAGACCTTCTACGAGGCCGCCCTGGCGCCGCTCGGCATCGCCAATCTGATGACCGTGACGCCCGAGCAGACCGAGGCGGGCGGCACCGCGATCGGTTTTGGCAGGGATGGCAAGCCCTTCTTCTGGATCGGCGACAATGAGCGGGTGGGAGAGGGCACGCACATCGCCTTCGTCGCGGATACGCGGGACCAGGTCGATGCGTTCTACCGGGCGGCGATCAGCGCCGGCGGGCGCGATAACGGCGCCCCGGGCATCCGCGCGCATTATCACCCGAACTATTACGGCGCGTTCGTGCTCGATCCCGACGGGATGAACATCGAGGCGGTGTGCCACCGTCCGGCGTAATGGCCTATTGATACGGGAAAGGTAGGGCGGCCGGGGCAGACCGCCCTACCAGTCAACGAGGGAAGGGCGCAGACGGGAGGAAGGCGCCGCGACCCTTTGCGGCGTTGGCGGCATGATGTTTCGTCGGTTTTTCGGCTTGTGTCCGGCTATCGAATCAAGGGGCCCGGCGTTGCCGCAACGCCAGGCCCCTTGCGGTTGTCGAGCCGCTAAGCGTCAGAAACCGAACGACAGGCGCGCATAGCCGAACTGGCCGGGCAGGTCATATGTCGTGGGGTCGAAATTCGCGCTGTCGCAGGTGAAGCAGGCCGGTGGAGTCCGATTGAACAGATTGTTGACGCCCAGCGTCAACCGCCAGCGATGGTCCATCCAGCCGGGCGAGAAATAGGCCTGGATATCGCCGTAGAACACCGCTCCCATGGTGTGAACGCCGTCGCGCTCGTCCACTTTGCTGATGTAGCGGCCGGTGAACGAGGCGCCATAGGCGGGCGACGACCAGTCCAGCGTCGCATTGAGCTTGAACTTCGGATAGGCTTGGTCAGGGCTGCCGCGCTCGGTACCGGCATATTCGAGCGTCGGCGCGTTCAGGTCGGACGGCGGAATCACGTTATATCTGAGCAGCCAGGCGGCATTGGCGATCAGCCCCACCGTCCCTCCGAGGAATTCGGGCGAGCGATAGTTAAGCGAGGCGTCGATTCCGTCAGTGTTGATGCCATTGAGGTTCAGCAGCCGCCCGCTGATGCCCGCGACATTGCCATTCGCGGTGCGGGAGATCGCCGCGCAGCTGACGGGGTCAGCATTGAACGCGCAACGGGTAAGCGTGAGTGTCGCGGGAACCGAGTCGACCGCGTTCGTCAGCTTGATGTTATAGTAGTTGACCTCGAGGCTGAGCGCGCTCGCCCAGCCGCCGCGTGCCCAGGACGGACTATAGACGCCGCCCGCAGTCCAGGTCTCGGCCGTTTCGGGTAGCAGCGCGACATTGCCCTGCGAGAAGACGCCGAGCTGCCCGCCGACCGGCTCGGCATAGCTGCCATTGGCCGGCACCCCGTTCGCGATGCAGTTCGCCCGGACCGTGGCATTGGTCTGGAAGAAGCCGCCCGGTGCGCTGGTGCACGGGTCGTCGATCGTCTGGTCGGTGCGCGACAGGCCGGCATAGAGCTCGCCGATGCTCGGCGCCCGCAGGCTTTCGGCATAGCCGCCGCGGAACAGCAGGTCGCGTACCGGCTTCCACAGGCCGGACACGGTGAAGGTCGTGTTGCTCCCGAACGAGGAATAGTTCGAATGCCGCACGGCGCCGTCGACCTCGAGCTTCTCGAAGAAAGGCGTGCCCGAAAGGATCGGCACGCGAAGCTCGCCATAGACCTCGTCGACATTGAAGCCGCCGCGCGCCGGGCTGGTCGGCACGTCCGCTCCGAGGCCGGCGACGATGGTCGGATCCGGGTCGTAGCTGGCATGCTGGTCGCGATGCTCGTAGCCGATGGCGACGCCTACCGCCCCGCCGGGCAGGTCGAACAGCTCGCCGGACAGGTTGGCCGTGAAGTCCCATAGCCGCTGCGAGCTCTTGTCGCGCTCGTCAAAGGCCACATAGTTAAGCATCGGCTGCGTCACCGAGCCCGCGCCGCCGAAGATGTTGAACGGCACGCAGCCGCCGGTGCACGCGGCGACTGGGCCGAGCGCGCGGGCAAGGTTCGCCGCGTTGATGTTGCCGGTGAAGGTCTGGTGGGCGTCGTTGATCCCGTAGACGCCGTTGACGTCCCAATACCAATTGTGGCCGAACAGCTCCAACCTGCCGTCGAAGGTCACCGTGGCGGACATCGTGTCGACATCCTGCGTGAATTGGCGCTGCCCCGCCTCGACCAGGCGGCGCCGGATCGTCGAATAATTGGCAGGGGTGCCGTTGGCGCCCGAAGAGAGCGTGACACCGAACGGATTATAGGGGTTGGTCGCGTCGACCGAGATGGTGTCGAGCAGATTGCCGTTGCCGGCGTCCGGGCCGATGAACAGCGGGAGGAATGCGGCTTGGGTGCTCGAATGGCGATGGCTGTAGACCAGCTTCGCGCGCATGTTGATGTCGCTGCCCAGCTCCTGCTTGAAGTTGATGAAGCCGCCATAGCGCTCCGACGGAGTCAGCAGATAATTGTACGGCGCGAAGTTGAACGAGTCGGTCGTGGAGGAATAATTCTTGAAGTCGGTGGGGAAGACCGGGTTCCTCCCGATGACCGGGGCGATCAAGGTCAGGCTCTGGCCGAGAACGTCGAACCGGCCGTTCGGAATCGCGCTGGAACATCCACCTGCGGCGCAACTGTTCGCGCCGGGCGTCGGCCATTGCGAGATATCCCGGTCGGCGGTGCGGACCGCTTCCTGCTTCACATAGGCGGCGCCGAACACGAGCGAGGTTCCGGTATTCGGCGACTGGATGCCGTAGCTCACCTCGTAATTCTGGGTGTGGCCGTCGCCCTGGCGATAGGTGCCGAACTGCGCCGACGCTCTCAACCCTGCCTGTGACTGCTTGGTGATGATGTTGACGACGCCGGCAATCGCGTCGGTGCCGTAGAGCGGCGAAGCGCCTGATTGGAGCACCTCGACGCGCTCGATCATGTTGGCGGGAATCTCGTTGAGATCGACCGAGGCGGGAATGCCGCCGGCCGCCGATCCGTTGACGAAGCGCAGGCCGTCGACCAGCACGAGCGTGCGCTTGGCGGCGAGATAGCGCAGGTCGATCTCGGCCGAACCGGAGCTGACGCCGGTCCCGTCGGGCGGCCCGCCGATATTGCCGGCATTGTTGACCTTGGTGTTGAGGCCGCCACCGGCGCTGGGCAGGCGCTGCAGCACGTCGGCGACCGACGAAAGGCCCGTGCGCGCGATCGCACTTTCATCCACGGTAACGACGGGCTTGTCCTGATCGAGCGGGTTGCGCCGAATGCGCGAGCCGGTGACCACAATGTCCTCGCCCGGGGAGGCGCCCTCGGCGGCCGGCGTCTCCTGCGCATGTGCAGGGAGAGCCGATAGCGCCGCGGCAAGGGCAAGAATAGCTACGCCGGCGCTTTTCCTAAGCTTGATCTCGTGCATGACTTCATCTCCCTGATACGCCTCAGAAATATTTCATCCACAAATCTGGAGTGAGTCAGAAACAAAATTGCGCGGGATTGCAAGGACACACTGACTCCATTGCGCCGTTCCTGCCCCGACTGTGTCATGTTAGTGACACGCTATTCGGCTCCGTCGGCCCTAGTAACCTTCGTCCTTGCACCCCATATGCTTATCATCGCGTCGCTTCGTTCTCGGGCAAGGCGCGACTGAGAGATGCTTGTGCTCCCGCTCTTGCGCGGAGCTGTGCATGCGTCGATCCTTCGAAATTCCTTCTGCAGGGCGCTTGTCGCTCGCGCGTGCGGTGGCCGCCGCTGGGCCTGCGCCTGCGCTCGATCCCGGACGACGGAGGCAAATCCTCTCGCTGTTCGACGTGAGCGATCGCAGCACGCTGCCGACCGTGGAGGAAATGCCATGTCCCGCGCAGTGAATATCGATGCGACGGTCGACGCGGTCGTCGCCATGTCGGCCAAGCACAATGCGGCGATCAGCGCGATCGAGCCGCTGCTGCCCCGGGGTACGCGAGTCGTCTTCATGAACGCGGACGGCGCTGCCGCCGTGGCGCAGGCCTATGGCACGCGCGTCCTGAACGGCGCCGTCACCCGCGAGCCATGGAAACAGCGAAGCCCCGACTGACGCATCCCTTCGGCAACGGCAGGGCCGTACCGCGAAAGACGAGGAAACGAACATGATTCCCAGGATCGTTGAAAGTCCGCCGCAGACCGACGCCACGCTAGCGCAGGCGATGCTTTCCTATGGCATCCAGCGTGTGCCGGTCGATTATTTCCATTGGAACGGCTATCGCTATGGCTCGCTGAAGGACGCGATCGCGGCGGCTCGCCGCGCGCAGGGCGCGGGGACCGCGCATGTTTGACCTGCTCCATCGACTGTTCGGCACGCATGTCGCCGATCCGGCCAGCAATCATTGGGATCGCGGGCATTTTGCCAGCAAATGCGCGCGGTGCGGTCGCGACATGGTGCGGTTGCCCGGCCTGCCCTGGCGCGCGGGCCGCGCCGACTAGCCGCGAAGCCGGCTCGGGCGCCGGCGCAATCGTTCCGTTCGAAAGGTATATCCGATGCGACCCTCATCCATATTGTGCCGTGCGCAGGAAGCGCGCCAGCACGCACTCGCCGCAGGATCGACCCTGATCAACGTCAAGACCGTGGCGAACCTCGCCGCCGCCGCCTGGGCCAAGGAAGCGCTGTTGGCAGAGGGGCGCGAGCGGCGGCTGCTCCACCGCCAGGAAAACGGCCTGGACAACGGTTTGCCGCTCGAACTCGAGTCGGACGACGACCCATCGTTCAGCGAAAATCCCGATCGCGGCTTTGCCGACGCCGAGATGGGCTGGAGATAAATGAAATAATCGCGTCGCTCCGGACGAATATTCATTGTATTCTGGACACGGTTCCCCATATTAGCGTGGCTATCGTCGCCTGCGACGGAAATTACGCTCTTGGGCATAACCTTCCATTTCACGCTCCTTGGCTCCGGACGCGACTGCGCCCGGACAACCCATGTTTCGTGAAAGGAACATCTTATGACCATCGGCAAAGTAAAATTCTTCAATATCGACAAGGGCTATGGCTTCATCTCGCCTGAGACCGGCGGCGCTGACAGCTTCGTCCATATCAGTGCGGTCGAACGCGCCGGCATGACGACGCTGACGACCGACCAGCGCGTCTCGTACGACGTCGAGAACGACCAGCGGGGCAAGTCCTCGGCAGTCAATCTCCAGGCCGTCTGATCTAGCCTTTATTTGCTAAAGCGGAGCGGATGCGGCAGGGCCGCGTCCGCTCCGTTTGCGTTTTGACCATCACAGGAAGTGCTTCACCGAATGACCGCCTACAAAGCTCCCGACTTTAACGAGCGCAGCGCGCTCTCGCGCCAGGCCAAGCAGAAGGCGCTGGAGAAGCTGCGCGCCAAGCCGGTAGCGACCGAGGCCGAACTGGCCGAACGCAAGGCGGCGCGGGAAGCGCGTGAAGCGGCGGAGATAGAGGCTAGGCGTGCGAAGCGCGCGGAAGCCGAGCGGGCAAGGGCGGAACGGCTGGTCGCGGAACGCGAGGCGAAGGCGCGGGCGGAGGAAGCCAAGGCACAGTCGGCGCAGGCGCGGGTTCGCACCGAGGAAGAGAAGAAGGCCGAGCGCGATGCGCGCTACGCGGCGCGAAAGGCCCGGAAGTAAGCCGGGCCTGCTCGCCCGCTATTTGGTGGCGATGTCGACGGCCTCGCCCTTGTACGTCTCGCGGACGAACTTGCGCGCGGCGGTCTGGGTAGGGAAACCGTCGTCGAGCAGCTCCGACGACACCAGCGGATAGCCCTGCGAATTATAGCGGGTGGTCCGGACGGTGACTCGGAACACGCCTGCCTCGTCCTTGAGGATGAGATAGGGGCGGACAGGGGTTCTCGACATGAAGGGTCTCCAGTAGGTTGGCAGCATAGGGGTAGGTTCGCGAGGACGCCGGCTGTCCACATTCCCGCGAGGCCGTGACCCATATGGCCACCGACCGGATCAAGCCGCCGCGCGTCGCCTTTCGGCCATCTCCGCGTTGAGCATCTCCGCCAGCAGGAACGCCAGCTCGAGGCTCTGACCCGCGTTGAGCCGCGGATCGCAATGGGTGTGGTAGCGGTCCGCCAGCGATTGCTCGGTGACGTCGACCGCGCCACCGGTGCATTCGGTGACGTTCTGCCCGGTCATCTCGGCATGGATGCCCCCGGCGAAGGTACCCTCCGCACGGTGAACCGCGAAGAAGCCGCGGACTTCGGCCAGGATGCGCTCGAACGGGCGCGTCTTGTAGCCGTTGGCTGCCTTGATGACATTGCCGTGCATCGGATCGCAGCTCCACACCACCGGATGCCCCTCGCGCTTCACGGCGCGGACAAGAGCGGGCAGGCCCTTCTCGATCTTGTCATGGCCATAGCGCGTGATCAGCGTGATGCGGCCCGCGGTGCGCGACGGGTTGAGCGTGTCGAGCAGGCGCAGCAGTGCGTCGGGCTCGAGGCTCGGGCCGCACTTCATGCCGATGGGATTGCCGATGCCGCGCAGGAACTCGACATGCGCCGAACCCTCGAAGCGCGTGCGATCACCGATCCAGAGCATGTGCGCGCTGGTGTCGTACCAGTCGCCGGTCAGGCTGTCCTGGCGGGTCAGCGCCTGCTCATAGGGAAGCAGCAATGCTTCGTGGCTGGTGTAGAATTGCGTCGCCTTGAGCTGCGGCACGCTGTCGGCATCAATGCCGCACGCCGCCATAAAGTCGAGTGCCTCGCCGATGCGATTGGCGACATCGGCATAGCGCTTTGCCCAAGGGCTGCGGCCCATGAAGTCGTGCGTCCAGCGATGGACCTGGTGCAGGTTCGCATAGCCGCCCTGCGCGAAGGCGCGCAGCAGATTGAGCGTCGCGGCAGACTGCGAATAGCCCTGGACCATCCGCTGGGGATCGGGGGTGCGGCCTTCAGGGGTGAAGGCGATGTCGTTGACATTGTCGCCGCGATAGCTGGGCAGCTCGACGCCGTTGATCGTCTCGGTATCGGCCGAGCGCGGCTTGGCGAACTGGCCGGCCATGCGGCCGAGCTTCACCGTCGGCAGCTTCGAGGCGAAGGTGAGCACCACCGCCATCTGGAGCAGCACGCGGAACGTGTCGCGGATGTTGTTCGGGTGGAACTCGGCGAAGCTCTCGGCGCAGTCGCCGCCCTGGAGCAGGAACGCCTCGCCGCGCGACACCTTGGCGAGCTCGGAGGTGAGCTCGCGCGCTTCCCCGGCGAAGACCAAGGGCGGATAGTTGCTGAGCGTGGTGGTGGCGGCGTGGAGCGCGGCCTTGTCCGGATAGGTCGGGAGCTGGCGCGCCTCGGCCATCGTCCAGCTGTCGGGGGTCCAGTTCGCGCCCATATCCTGCTCCGTATCGCGCACGGTGACGTTCCAGTCGGCATGATCGGCGATGCCGTTGGCGGCGATCTGGTTCATCACCTTGGCATTGGCGCGCTTGCCGTCCTTCTCCCAGCCCTGAACCGTCGATCCGGGTGTATCATACCAGGCGCCAAATGCCGCGCGGGTGAGGGAGCGCTCCTCTCGGAAGCGGCGGATCTTGGTACCGGCCAGAGTCGTCATGAGGCGCGTTTATTCCGATGGGGTAACGCCGCGCAAGGATTATCTGCCCGATTTGCGAGTTTCGGGTGATAAAATTCCTCTTGTTGGGTAAATTCGAAGACATGGTTGAACGGGACGATCTTTCTCTACGTTAAGGCGCCCGGCGCCGATCTGGGGCAAGGGAGAAGTTTGCGCCGGAGCGCCGCCGGAGGCGGTCGGCGCTTGAGGCGGGCGGTCTTGCCGCCGCCATGGTCCAGGGTCGCTGTCGGGGGACGACGACCCTGGACCAAATCATTCAGGCTGGCAGGGTTTCGCTGAGCTTGTCGTAAAGCGCGCCGGTGCCGTGCAGGCGCGAACCTTTGTCCTCATAGCCGTCGAGATAGATCCCGTGCTCGGTGTGGATCAGGCGGGTGCCTGTGCCGTCGGGGAACAACTCGATCGAGGCTAGGCTGACCGAGATCGGCTTGCCGTCTATCTTCATTCGATAGGCATAGACGATGCGCGAATCCTGGGCGATGTCGTGGTAGCTGCAGTCGAACCGCGAGACGGTACCGCTCTTCCAGCGGCCCTCCAGATGCTCGGTGCCGCCAACGCTGAAATCGAAATGCCGGTCGATCGCGTCCCATTGCTCGTTGGGGCCGGAAAACCAGCGCGCCTTGCCCTCCTCGGTGGAGAAGGCGGCGAACACGCGGGTCGGGGCCTGGGGAAAGCGGCGTTCGATGACGAACTTGTCGTGGACGGCAGGCGTGTCAGGCATCGGGAGTCTCCTGCTGGTTCAGATAGGCGGCGAGGCGGTCGTAGCGGCGCTCGGCCTCGCGGCGGCGCTCGACGATCCAGCGCTCGACCGCGGCAAGGGCCAGCGGCTCGAGCGTGCAGGTGCGCACGCGGCCCTGCTTCTCGGTATGGATCAGGCCCGAGGCTTCGAGCAGCCGCACATGCTGGAGGAAACTCGGCAGCGCCATGGTGAAGCCACCGGCGAGTTCGGTGACGGTCGCGGGTCCGGCGCCGAGCCGCTCGACCACCGCGCGACGGGTGGGATCGGCGAGCGCGGAGAACATGGCGTCGGTGGGAGATTGGTTAGGCACAATCCTAACTAACTCTGCGCCGCCCGACCTGCAAGCAAAAAACTTAGTCCATTGCCAAACTATCAATAGCCCGCGGCGAGATCGACTTCGTTACGAAGCGGGCGGCCTTCCAGGAAGGCCTTGAGATTCTCGACGAACAGGGCAGTGGCGCGCAGGAACATGCGGGTCTGGCTGCGGCCCGAGAGATGCATCGACAGGAGGATGTTGGGCGTGGTGCGCAGCGGGTGATCCGCGGGAAGCGGCTCCGGCGTGACGGTGTCGAGAAACGCGCCGGCGATGCGGCGCTTGGTGACCGCCTCGATCAGCGCGGCCTGGTCGATCAGCTCGCCACGGCCGACATTGACGATCCAGGCCGAGGGTTTCATCCTGCGCAACTCCGCCTCGCCAATCATCGTGCGGCTTTGCTCGGTCGCGGGAGCGGCGAGGACGATCCAGTCGAACTCGCCAAGGCGCGGACGCCAATCGTCGGGGCCGATCGTGCTCTCTGCGCCGGAGCGGGTGACGCCGGTAACCGTGACGCCGAAGCCCGCCAGCCGCTCGCCGATCAGCTTGCCGATCGTGCCATAGCCGATGACCAGCGCCGAGGTTTCGAACAGCTCCAGCTTGCCCGGCGCCTCGAGCGGCCATTCGTGGCGATCGGCGGCGCGTACGACCTCGTCATAGCGCTTGGCGGCGACGAGGCAGCCCATCACGGCATATTCGGCGACGGTATGTGCGTTGACCCCGCTGCCGTTGGTGACGCGGGTGCCGCGTTCGCGAAGTGCATGCGTGTCCAGCGCGTCCAGGCCCGCGTAGATAGTGGACAGCCATTTGAGTTTCGTGCCCGCCGCCACTGCGGCGGCCCAGTCGGCGGGCTTGTTGATGTCGACCCAGCCGATATCGGCGTCGCCGATCATTGCGATCGCCTCTTCGCGGGTGGTGAACCATTGGACGTTGAGCCCGGCAGGGATGTGCGGCTCGACTAGCGGACGGGCTAGCGCGGGGAGAACGGCTTTCATGGATAATAGCGCGCATAACGATGCGCGAACTCGGCATCGGACATGATGAGGTAGCGGATCATGTCGACGAACGCCCAGACGCTGGTGACCAGCAATCCGACGATCGTCGCCGAAATAACCAGCATCACGACCGCGGTGCCGTTCCGGCCCAGATAGAATCTGTGGATGCCCAACACGCCGAAGAAGAAGGCGAGGAGGGCCGCGACATATTTGTTGCGATCGTTCGCGGCCAAGGCTCGGCCGCCGGCGGGCAAAGGCTCGGCCTCGGGCAAGCGGAATATACGAAGCGCCCGTGCGCCATTCGTCTCGAAATCGACTCGCACGCCAATTGCTGGGCCCTTTTCGCCGCTCCAATCCTGGCGTGAGAATGCGTAACGCAGGCCATCCTCGCCCGAGATCTGCCCTTCACCGCTGGTACGATCGACGCCCAGTACCTGTCCCCGCATTCGCGCCTCCCTTGTTGGATGTGCTTTTGGCGAAGTCGGGGGCAGGGGCGCAAGGGTGATCCTGCGTCGGGATCCGCCGGATACTAGAGCTGAGGCTTCCAATCCCAGCCGAGCGGATCGCCGTCCATCACTTCGATGCCGGCGGCCGCAAGTTCGTCGCGGATCGCGTCGGAGCGGGCGAAATCCTTCACCACGCGCGCCTGCTTGCGCTCGACGAGACGGTCTTCGATCTCCTCGGGCGTCAACGTGGCATCGGCGGGGCGGACGCGCAGGTCTTCGCGGCTGAGCTTCAGCAGGTCGAGGCCCAGTACCGCATCGAACTCCGCCAGCGCGGCAAGGCGATCGGCCGGCGAAAGGCGCTTTTCGGCAAGCAACTCGTCGAGCACCGGTAGCGCCTTGGGCGTGTTGAGGTCGTCCGACACGGCCTCGTCGAGCCGCTTGATCCAGGACTCCGCCGCGGTGCCTTCCCCTTCGGCACGGGCCTTGAGCGCCGTCACGGTCATCACGAGCCGTTTGAGCCTCGTCAGCGCAGCGGCGAGGTTCTCGGCGCTGAACTCAAGCTCGCTGCGATACTGCGCCTGTAGGCAGAGCAGGCGATAGGCGAGGGGATGCACGCCCGCGTCGATCAGCGACTGGAGCATGGTGAAGCCGCCCTTGGACTTCGACATCTTGCCCTGGCGATCGACCAGGAAGTTGTTGTGCAACCAGAAATGCGCGCCCGTGTCCGCGCAGCCGCAATAGGCCTGGTTCTGGGCGATCTCGTTGGGATGGTGGATCTCGCGATGATCGATGCCGCCGGTATGGATGTCGAACGGCGCGCCGAGATATTTGAGGCTCATCACCGAGCATTCGAGATGCCAGCCGGGGGCGCCCATGCCCCAGGGACTGTCCCATTCCATCTGGCGCTGCTCGCCCGGCGGCGACTTGCGCCAGATCGCGAAGTCCTGTGGATGGCGCTTGCCCTCCACCGCCTCGATCCGGCCCTCGCGTGTATCGTCCTGCGATCCGGCGAGCTTGCCGTAATCGGGCACGGTGGTGCTGTCGAAATAGAGGCCGGTATCGAGCTCGTAGCAATGTTCCGGCGCGATCTTCTTCGCGAAGTCGATCATCTCTTCGATGTGATCGGTGGCGACCGACCAGCGGCTGGGCTGGCGGATGTTGAGATCGGCAATGTTCTGCTTGAAGGCGGCTGTATAGTGCGCGGCGATGTCCCAGATGCTCTTCGCCTGCGCGCGCGCAGCGGCTTCCATCTTGTCGTCGCCGGCATCGGCATCCGAGGTGAGATGGCCGACATCGGTGATGTTGATGACATGGGTGAGAAGATAGCCCTTCCAGGTCAACACGCGGCTCAGCGTGTCGGTGAAGACATAGGCGCGCAGGTTGCCGAGATGGGCATAATTATAGACCGTGGGTCCGCACGAATAGACGCGGACGCCCTTGTCGATATCGAGCGGGACGAAGGGCTCGAGGCTGCGGGTCAGCGAATTGTATAGCGTCAGGCCGGTCATAGCCATGCCATAGCGTGCGCGCCGTATTGGGCAACCGTCTCAGGAAGCGGTTGCTTCCTGTTCCAGCGCCGCGCGGACCATTGCGTTCCAGGTCTTGGCGGGATCCCCCGCCGCCTCATGGCCGGCCTGGACCATCTCGGGTGTGGGCTCGCGCAGTGTCTTGAGAACGGCAATCGCGCGGTCGATCTGGCTGAACCAGACTGCGTCGATTTCCGACGCGGCGCTGGCGTCCTCGCCGTCGCCATTGATGCTCAGCGCCTCGGCGGCAAGGACGCGCGCGATGCGTTCCACGGGCGACGTCACGGAAATATCGGTCATTGCGGCTGCTCCTAATGGGTCAGCCGGCCAACGTCCGACCGTTACGCGCGTTCCGGCGTTTCAGGCCGCCAATGGGGAAAGGGCGGAACCCCCACGCTGACGGAACAGACCGGTGCCCGAACTACTGCCGCCGATCAGCGGCAGCGCAGTGCCGCAAAAGGCGCATTCCGCGGTGAGCCGTCCGATCATCCAATGCGAGTTGCCACAGCCCGGACAATGATTCGTCTCGTGCTGGCGATAGGCGATGCGATACCCGGTATGCGCCTGGCGGATTCCGAAATCGTACATTCGTCGTCTCCCAGTGACCGGGGCCGAAACTACCACGAATCCCACTATGTTCCGCCAGAAACGCCGACGAAGCGTTGTATTCTGTGGATGAGTTGCACGGAAGCCACAGCCGGTCGCGCGATGAACCGCGGCTAACAGTCGCGTTCAGCGTCGAAACATAGCGCAAGTCCTATCCAGTGATTCGACGGCGGCACAAGCGCCACCGCGAGGAGTAGATATGAAGAAGTTTCTTATCACCGCGGCGATGGCCGCCAGTGTTCTTGTCGGCGGCGGCGCCGCTGCCCCGGCTTCGGCCCAGAATTACGGCTACGGTTATCAGGACCGTGGCTATGATTACGGCCAGGATCGTGGCTATCGCGAGTATCGCGGTGACCGTCGCGACCGCCGCCATTATCGCAACGACCGTCGCAACTATCGCCAGTATCGCGGTGAGCGCTGCAGCAGCGGCACCACGGGCACCATCCTTGGCGCGATCGCTGGTGGCCTGCTCGGCGGTGAAATCGGCCGCGGCAACTCGTATCGCGGCCGCAGCACCACCGGTACGATCATCGGTGCGGGTGCGGGCGCGCTGGCTGGCCGCGAGATCGACGGCGGCAACTGCCGCCGCTGATCCGAGCTAGGAGGAGGCAACAGGGGCGTCCGCGAGCGATCGCGGGCGCCTCTTCTTTGTGTCCAATTGCCAGAATCTGATACAATCCGGGCGAGTCGAGCAAGACGAGCTTATCCGACGTCCAAATTGGTGTGAATAGAGGTGGACCGGTCCGAGCACATCGGCAGTGTATTGTGCAAATTCCAAGGAGCGACTCCGGGAGGGAACAATGGCACAGAAGGTCGGCGGCAGGGTATTGGACGCTCTGCCTGATACCGTAGATTTCCGCGACGCCATGTACCTGCCTTCGCTTATCCGGGTGCCGCCCGCTTCCGATATTGCCAAATACCGCAAGAAAGCCATTCCTGTTCTCGATCAGGGCAGCGAAGGTGCCTGCACGGGCTTCGCACTGGCCACCATCGCCAACTATTTACTGCGCGCACGGGGCAAGAATCCGGATGCGGAGGAGGTAAGCGCGTGGATGCTCTATGCCATGGCCAAGCGTTACGACGAATGGCCGGGCGAGGACTATAGCGGATCGAGCGCACGCGGCGTCATGAAGGGCTGGCATAAGCACGGGATCTGCGCGATGCGGCTCTGGCAGGACCTAACCGGAGAGCCCGTCCCCGACGAGCGCGCTGCCGATGCCATCCGCCGCCCGCTCGGCGCCTATTACCGCGTCAATCATCGCGATCTGGTGGCGATGCATGCCGCGATCACCGAAGTCGGCGTGCTGCTCGCCACCGCCGATGTGCACGAAGGCTGGCAGAGCCTGGCGCCCGGCAAGTCCGACATCGTCTATTCGGACCGGAAGATCGGCGGACACGCCTTTGCGATCGTCGGCTATGACGATGTCGGATTCTGGATCCAGAATAGCTGGGGCACAGACTGGGGGAAGGGCGGCCTGGCCCGAATCGGCTATGATGACTGGCTCGAGAACGGATCGGATGTGTGGGTCGCCTCGCTCGGCGTTCCGATCAGCCTGAAACAGCCGTCGGGGTCCGCGACGCTTCGTTCGTCGACGCCGCTGACATACCAGGCCTATGTCTACTCGCAGCTTAGACCTCACATCATTACCGCCCGGAATGACGGGATCCTGGATCTCAAGGGCGCCTATGGTCTCACCGAGGAGGGACTGCGCGACATATTGACCCGCCAGATGATGGGGCGGATGGCAAAGTGGGGCACCAAGCGCGTGCTCCTCTACGCGCATGGCGGCCTCGTCTCCGAGACGAACGCAGTACAGGCCGTCGCCGACTATCGTCAGTCCGCGCTCGACGCCGAAGTCTATCCGATCGCTTTCATCTGGCGATCGGACGCGTGGAGCACCATCGCGAACATCCTCAAGGAGGCGTTTTCGCGGCGGCGCGACGAGGGCTTGATCGATCGCGCCAAGGATTTCCTGCTCGATCGCATCGATGACATGCTCGAACCGGTCGCACGCGTGATCGGCGGCAAGGCGATGTGGGACGAGATGAAGGAAAATGCCTTCGGCGCCACGCAGCAGCCCAAGGGCGCCGCGCGACTCGCCGCGGACCTGCTCATCGATCTCGCCAAAGACAAGAAGATCGAGATCCACCTTGCCGGCCACAGCGCCGGCTCGATCTTCCTGGCGCCGCTGGCGCGCTATCTCACCGATGCCGGCGTGCAGATCCACAGCGCCTCGCTACTCGCACCCGCATGCACGATGGACCTGTTCGATGATTATTATCGTGGCCTGGTGGAGAACGGCAAGATCGCGCGATTCGGACTCTACACACTGGATGACGTCACCGAACGTGCCGACGATTGCGCCCATATCTACAACAAGTCGCTGCTGTGCCTGGTGAGCGCGGCGTTCGAGGCGACGCCACGCATTCCCTGGGGTGCGGTCGGCGAACCCCTGCTCGGCCTCGAGCGTTTCGCCAGCGGAATCGAGAATTTCTGGGACGGCGATCGTGTCAGCTGGATCAAGTCTCCCGCCAGTCCGCTGTCGGACGCGCGCCATCATGGCGATTTCGACAACGACTCCGAGACCCTGCGATCGACGCTCGCGCGAATCTGCGAAAGAACCCGCAACGAGATCGCCGCTCCGCCCGCTCCATCGAGCACGCCGACCGGACGCGCCGCCTTCCGGCTGCGTCTGGACGCCGCGCTGGGAAATTGACGTTCCGTCGCAGGAACTGGAGGCCCGACCGGGAATCGAACCCGGGTGCAAGGATTTGCAGTCCTCTGCGTCACCACTCCGCCATCGGGCCACCGATGCGAGGCGCGCGAAATGCGCAGGGGTGTGTGGTCATGTCAACATAGTTTCAAAATCGCACTCGGTTAACTTGGCGGAGACGCTGCAGCGCGATAAGAACCCCGCGTACCTAACAAGTGTATTGCGCAACTAACACGGTTGTGTAACAAGCCCGGAGTGATGATGGCCCTTTCGGTCGATCCTGCGCCCGTCGAGACTCAGCGTTTCGAAGCGATGCGCCATGCGATGGTGGTTAGCCAGTTGCGGACCAATGCCGTGAGCGATGCTCGCGTGGTCGAAGCGATGGCGAAGGTACCGCGTGAGGCATTTCTTCCGCCTGAGCATCGCGGCATCGCGTATCGCGACACGCTGCTGCCGCTGGTCGGCGGTCGCCAGCACAATTCGCCGCTCGCGACGGGCCGGCTGATCACTGAAGCGCAGATCCAGCCCAGCGACCATGTCCTGATCGTCGGCGCGGCGGGCGGCTATTCCGCCGCAGTGCTGGCGCTGCTCGCCAAATCGGTGTTGGCGCTGGAGGAAGAGGATTCGCTGGTCGCGATCGCGCGCGGTGGGCTCTCTGGCATTGCCAATGTTGAGCTGGTGCAGGGACCGCTCGCCAACGGGTGGGTCAAGGGCGCGCCCTATGACGTACTGCTGATCGACGGCGCGGTGGAGCATGTTCCGGAGGCGCTGATCGGCCAGGTCAAGCCCGGCGGACGGGTGCTGACCGGGGTGGTCGATCGCGGCGTGACCCGGCTCGCTTCAGGCCGGCGTACCGAGGGCGGCTTCGGCCTGATGGATTTTACCGATATCGAGTGTGCACAGCTTCCCGGCTTCAGCCGGCCCAAGACATTCCAATTTTGAAAAAGATGAGGCTCATGCGACTTTCCCCTCTGCTTCTGGGCGTGAGCCTGATCGCGATTTCGACACCTGCGGCGGCGCAGACCACCACCACGCGCCAGGGCACGACCCGAACCTTGACGGTGCAGACCGCGACGCCCGCGCCGACCCCGGCTCCGGCTCCGGTGCCGACCACGACGCTGCGCGACGCGATGGTCCAGGCCTATGCGACCAATCCCGATCTCGCCGGCGAACGCGCCAATCAGCGCGCCAATGACGAGAATGTGCCGATCGCGCGTTCACAAGGATTGCCCGGCATTTCCTCGACCGGCTCGGTGAACGACAGCGTCTACGACACTGATTCGAGCACCGTTGCGCCCAGCCGCCGGATGGATTTGGGCATCAACCTGTCCCAGCCGATCTATAGCGGCGGTGCGGTGCGCAATTCGGTGCGTGCGGCCGACACGCGCGTGAGCGCGGGCCGTGCCAATCTGCGCGGCACCGAATCGGATATCTTCACCCAGGTCGTCACTGCCTATGTGAACGTGCAGCGCGATGAATCGGTCGTCCGACTCAACCAGCAGAACGTCCATGTCCTAGAAGTGAACCTCCAGGCGACCCGCGATCGGTTCGAGGTCGGCGACCTGACCCGCACCGATGTTGCCCAGTCCGAGGCGCGCCTCGCGCTGGCGCAGAGCCAGCTTCGCAACGCCGAGGCGCAGCTGATCGGCAGCCGCGAGAGCTATATCCGTGTCATCGGCACGCCGCCGGGCGTGCTCGCGCCGCCGCCGGACCTACCCAACTTGCCGTCTGACGTGCAGACCGCCGAGCAGACCGCGCTTGCGAACAATCCGTTCCTCGAGGCGGCGCAGCTCGCCCGGGATGCGAGCCGCTACGATGTCAACGTCGCCAAGGCCGGGCGCCTGCCGCAGGTGAGCCTGGGCGTTGGAGGTACCTATTATAATTATCTCGGCTCGCTATCGAGCCAGGCCGCGGCGCTGACCGGGCTGCAACGCGACGGTTTCGCGACCACGGTCGGTGCGCAGGTCTCGGTGCCGATCTTCCAGGGCGGTCGTCCCGCGGCGCAGGTCCGCCAGGCCCAGGCGCGCCAGGCCGCCGCGATCGAGAGCGTGACTCTTACCGAGCGCGGCGTGATCGCCCAGGCCCGTTCCGCTTATGCGAGCTACCAGTCGTCGCTCCGCGTGATCGAATCCTCGCGCGTCGCGGTCGAGGCCAACCGGCTGAGCCTGGAGGGTGTTCGTGCTGAAAATAGCGTGGGTACGCGCACGATTCTCGACATCCTGAACGCCGAGCAGGAACTGCTCAACTCGCAGGTCCAGTATGTGACGGCCGAGCGCGACGCCTATGTCGCCGGCTTCACGTTGCTCGCGGCGATGGGCCGCGCCGAGGCCGAGGACCTGAACCTGGGTGACGGGCCGCTCTACGATCCGGAAGCGAATTACAAGCGCGTCCGCAACCGCTGGAGCGACTGGGCGGATGACAAGGAACCCACCGCGGTCGGCACGCCGACCACCGGAACGCCCGCACAGGGCGCCGAGGTGGGACCGGGCGGCATGGATCCAATCCTCGAGCGGCAGGTTGACACCACACGTACAAATCCGTGATTGAGCGAACGGGGCGTCAAACATAATAGGTGCTGGTGATGGGGGATATTAGCAGCGAGCCGTCGATGGAGGAGATTCTCTCGTCCATCAAACGGATCATCGCCGAGGAAGGCGACGCCGCTGTCACGACGCGTACGCGCCGTGGCCCGCGCGGCACCCCCGCGCCCAAGCCTGAAATCGGCGACGACGACGATTCGGACGAGGACGAGATTCTCGAGCTGAGCGAGCCCGTGACGGACGAAAAACCCGCGTCGCCTGTCGTTACGCCCCCTGAGGACCCTCTTCCTGTTGCGCAGGCGGCCGCTGCTCCGGCGGCAGTGCCCCCGTCCGTCGATCCGATCCTGTCCGATCGTGCCGCCCAGGCGAGCCGAGGCCAGCTCGAGGCGCTGTCGCGGATGGTCGTGAAGCCCGAAGTGCCGGGCTCGGACACGCTCGAAGGGCTGGTGCGCGAGCTCGTCAAGCCGATGTTGCGGGACTGGCTCGACGCCAATCTGCCGCAGATCGTCGAGACGATGGTTAGCCGCGAGATTTCGCGGATCACCGGCGGGCAATAACGCTCCAAAAGCGATGTCGTGGCGATTGTAACGCTTGCGACCTTCTGCTCTATTTCGGCGCATGAAGCACATCCTGCTCGCGGGCGTCGCGCTCGCCTTTTCCGCTGCGCCTGTCCTGGCGCGTGACCTCACCATCGCAGACGTCGCCCAGCTCTCCCGGGTCGGGGCACCCGCTGTGTCTCCGGACGGCCATTGGCTCGTCTGGCAGCAGCGCGAAACCGACCTTGCTGCCAACAAAGGTCGCTATGACCTGTGGAAGCTCGATCTGCGCACGCCGGGCGCCAAGCCCGAGAAATTGGTCGCCGAGGCCGACGTCAACGAAACCAGCCCGGCTTTCGGCACCGACAGCCAGACCGTGTTCTTCCAGTCGGACAAGGGTGGCGACGACAGCATCCAGTCGGTCGGCATCGCCGGCGGTGCGCCGCGCGTCCTGCTCACGCCCAAGGGCGGATTCAGCGGCTTCAAGCTCTCGCCCGATGGCACCAAGGCGCTGATCTGGGCCGACCGCAAGCCCGGTGCCCCGACGATCGAGCCGGCCATGGAGAAGAAGGACGCGAACGCGGGATCGGGCCGTGTATTCGACCAGATGTTTATCCGCCACTGGGACACCTGGGCGAACGGCGATCGCTCGCAGCTCTTCGTCGTGTCACTGGGCCAGGCAAATGCGGTCGCGGTGCCGATCGAGCACGGTCTGGTCGGCGACACGCCTTCCAAGCCCTATGGCGGCGGCGAGGAGCTGAGCTGGTCCGCAGACGGCAAGACCATCTTCTTCGCATTGCGTGAAGCCGGCCGGATCGAGCCGCTATCGACCAATCTCGACATCTTCTCGGCGCCCGCGGACGGATCGGCGGCGCCGACAAACCTGACGCCCGACAGCGACGGCATGGACAATCTCCCCACCGCTTCGCCGGACGGGAAATGGCTTGCTTATTTCTCGATGAAGCGGCCGACCTACGAAGCCGATCGCCAGGTGTTGATGCTCCGCAACCTCGCCACCGGCGAAGTGCGCGCCCTCACCGAAGCGTGGGACCGTTCGGTGGGCTCGATCACCTGGTCGCCCGACAGCCGGCAGATCTACGTGACCGCCGAGGACACGCAGCAGGTGCCGCTGTGGAGCGTCGACCTGAAGGGCGGAACCCCGGTGCGCCTCACCGGCGAGGGCGCGGTCAGCGCGGTCGTGCCGCTCGGCAATCGCGGCGTTATCTATTCGATGAACAGCCTCACCGCGCCCGACGATTTCTACAAGCTGGTCGGCAAGGCGATGCCGATGCGGCTGACTGAGGTGAATGCCGAGAAGCTTGCTGGCATCGACCTGCCGACGGTGACGCGGTTCAGCTTCACCGGCGCCAATAACGACACCGTCTGGGGCTATGCGGTGAAGCCCGCCAGTCTGAAGGACGGCAAGGCGCCGATCGCCTTCATCGTCCATGGGGGTCCACAGGGATCGAGCAACAATAGCTGGTCCTATCGCTGGAACCCGGCGGTGTTCGCGGGCGCCGGCTATGCGGTGGTCTCGGTCGATTTCCACGGTTCCACAGGCTACGGCCAGGCTTTCACCGATGCGATCCGCAACAATTGGGGCGGCTGGCCGCTTGAGGACCTGCAAAAAGGCCTGAAGGCCGCGACCGACAAGTTCGCCTGGCTCGACGCCGACGATGCCTGCGCGCTCGGCGCCTCATACGGCGGCTATATGATGAACTGGATCGAAGGGCAGTGGCCCGATCGCTTCAAGTGCATCGTCCAGCATGATGGTGTCTTCGACGCCCGCGCCATGGCCTACGAGACCGAGGAGCTCTGGTTCGACGAATGGGAGCATGGCGGGCATCCCTATTACGAGGACCCCGCGGCGTTCGAGAAATGGAACCCGGTCAATCACGTGACCGCGTGGAAGACCCCGCAACTCGTCATCACCAGTGAGAAGGATTTCCGCATCCCCTATACCCAGGGGATCGCCGCCTTCACCGCGCTCCAGCGGCGCGAGATCCCCTCCAAGCTGCTCGTCTTCCCGGACGAAAACCATTGGGTGCTCAAGCCGAAGAACTCGATGCAATGGTATGGCGAGGTGCTGGGCTGGCTGGGGAAGTATACTAAGTGATCGTCACCCCGGCGAAAGCCGGGGCCCAGGGTTTCTCTGCCGTATCGTTCGTGACTCCTGGATCCCGGCTTTCGCCGGGATGACGGTGAGGGGGCGCGTGATTGTTCGGGTTGTGCGAACGGCGCCGCCGCCGCTAAAGCCGCCGCATGTCCGAGCTTCCCAAGACCTTCGACCCCGCCGAAATCGAATCCCGCTGGTATGTCCATTGGGAGACCAAGGGTCTGTTCGCGCCCGATCGCCCCGGCGCCGATCCCTGGACCCTGGTCAACCCGCCGCCCAATGTGACCGGCAGCCTGCATATCGGCCATGCGCTCGACAACACGCTGCAGGACATCCTGGTCCGCCACGCACGCCTGAAGGGCAAGGATGCGCGTTGGGTGGTCGGCACCGATCATGCCGGTATTGCCACCCAGATGGTGGTCGAGCGCCAGCTCAACGCGAAGCAGCAGAAGCGCACCGATTTCACGCGCGAGGAATTCATCGCGAAGGTCTGGGAGTGGAAGGAAGAGAGCGGCGGCGAGATCACCCAGCAGCTCCGCCGCCTCGGCTGCTCGATGGACTGGGCCAATGAGCGCTTCACGATGGATCCGGGCTTCTCGAAGGCGGTCCTGAAGGTCTTCGTCGAGCTCTATCGCCAAAAACTGCTCTACCGGGACAAGCGCCTGGTGAACTGGGACCCGGGCCTGGGCACCGCGATCAGCGACCTTGAGGTCGAGACCACCGAGGTCAACGGCAAGTTCTGGCATCTGCGCTACCCGCTCGCCGACGGCTCGGGCTTCATCGAGGTCGCTACGACGCGGCCCGAGACGATGCTCGCCGACATGGCGGTCGCGGTGCACCCGACCGACGAACGCTACGCCGCGCTTGTCGGCAAGCAGATCAAGCTTCCGATCACCGGCCGCCTGATCCCGATCATCACCGATGAGCATGCCGATCCCGAATTGGGCTCAGGCACGGTCAAGATCACTCCGGGCCATGACTTCAACGATTTCGAGGTGGGCAAGCGCGCAGGCTTCAAGGCCGGCGAGATGCTCAACATGCTCGATGCCAAGGCGGCGATCACACAGACCGCGGACGGGCTGATCCCGCTCGACCTGATCGGCATGGATCGGTTCGAGGCGCGCCAGCGTATCGTCGCGATGCTGGAGGAAGACGGCGCCCTGGTCCGCGTCGAAGATCGCGTGATCGCGACGCCCTATGGCGACCGTTCGGGTGTGGTTATCGAGCCCTGGCTGACCGATCAATGGTATGTCGACGCCGCGACGCTGGCCAAGCCGGCGATCGAGGCGGTCCGCTCGGGCGCGACCAAGATCGTCCCGAAGAGCTGGGAAAAGACCTATTTCAACTGGATGGAGAACATCCAGCCCTGGTGCGTGTCGCGCCAGTTGTGGTGGGGGCACCGGATTCCGGCATGGTTCGCCGAGGATGGCAGCATCTTCGTCGCCGAGAGCGAGGCCGAGGCGCAAGCCGAAGCGGGTGAGGGCGTTGCCCTTACGCAAGACTCCGACGTCCTCGACACCTGGTTCTCCTCAGCGCTCTGGCCGTTCGCGACGATGGGCTGGCCCGATGCGGACGTGAAGGCGGCCGGGCGCTATCCCAATGACGTGCTGATTTCGGGCTTCGACATCCTGTTCTTCTGGGATGCCCGGATGATGATGCAGGGTTTGCACTTTCTTGGAGAGGTGCCTTTCAAGACGCTGTATCTCCACGGTCTTGTCCGCGCCGCGGACGGGCAGAAGATGTCCAAGTCCAAGGGCAATGTCGTCAATCCGCTTGGGTTGATCGACAGCTACGGCGCCGACGCGCTGCGCTTCTTCATGGCGGCGATGGAAAGCCAGGGCCGCGACATCAAGATGGATGAGCGCCGAATCGAGGGCTATCGCAACTTCGCGACCAAGCTCTGGAACGCGGCACGCTTCGCCCAGTCGAACGGCATCGGCGCCAGCACCACGATCGAGCCGCCCAAGGCCGATCTCGTGGTCAATCGCTGGATCGTCGCCGAGACGGTGGCGACCGTCCAGGCGCTCGACCTCGCACTGGCCGATCTGCGCTTCGACGAGGCGGCGAACACGATCTACCAGTTCGTCTGGAGTCGCTTCTGCGACTGGTATCTCGAGCTGATCAAGCCCGTGCTCCAGGGCGAGGGCGGCGTGCCCGCGACCGGCCTCGGCGCCGACGAGACCCGTGCGGTGGCGGGCTGGGTGCTCGATCAGATCCTGGTGATGCTCCACCCCTTCATGCCCTTCATCACCGAAGAATTGTGGTCGAAGATGGGCTCGCGCGATCATGAGCTGATCGTCGCGAAATGGCCGATGGCCGACGCGCGCGCGCTCGATCCGGCGGCGGCGCAGGAGATCGACTGGCTGATCCGGCTGGTGAGCGAGATCCGGACGGCACGGACCGAACTCAACGTGCCACCCGGAGCGAAGGTAGACTTGGTCGCTTGGGCTGATGCTGGACCCGAAGTGGGGGTGCGCCTGCAACGAAACGCGGCAGTACTTCAACGTCTCGCGCGGGTTCAGGAAATTCGGCTGACTAACCAAGGCCTCGCCGGAGCTGCTGCCCAGTTGGTCGTTGACGGCGTCACTTTTGCGTTGCCCCTTGAAGGCATCATCGATCTCGAAGCCGAGCGCGCGCGCCTCACCAAGGCGATCGGCGCGGCGGAGAAGGAGCGGGACGGTCTCGCCGGCCGCCTCAACAATCCGAGCTTTGTCGAGCGGGCGAAGCCCGAGGCGGTCGAGAAGGCACGCGCCGATCATGCCGAAAAGGCCGCCGAGGCCGAGCGGCTGTCAGCGGCGCTCGCGCGGTTGGGATAAGCCAAATCCGTCACCCCGGCGAAAGCCGGGGCCCAGGGTCACAAGCGATGTCCTGCTTGGCTCTGGATCCCGGCTTTCGCCGGGATGACGAGCGAGGGTAGGGCAGAAACGAAGCAAGCGGGGAGATACGACAATGGCAACTCCTCCCCAGCGCCGCGACCTGACCCAGGGTCCGATCGGCCAGACCCTCCTTCTGTTCGCGCTGCCGACGCTCGGTTCGAACATCCTCCAATCGCTCAACGGCTCGATCAACTCGATCTGGGTCGGCCGCTTTCTCGGCGAGCAGGCGCTGGCGGCGACCGCGAACGCCAACATCATCATGTTCCTGATGTTCTCCGCCGTGTTCGGCTTCGGCATGGCGGCGACGATCCTGATCGGCCAGTCGATGGGCCGGCGCGACATCGAGGCGGCACGGCGCGCGTTCGGCTCGGCGATCGGCCTGGTCATGGCGGGCGCGGTGCTGATCGCGATCCTCGGCTGGCTGTTCGCACCGCAGATCCTCCGCCTGCTCGCCACGCCCGGCGAGGCGCAGAATATGGCGCGCGACTATCTGCGCGTGATCTTCCTCGGCCTGCCTTTCTCGATGCTCGGCGTGCTGATCCAGATGAGCCTCCGCGGCACCGGCGATTCGATCACCCCGCTCTGGTTCATGGTGCTGAGCGTCACGATCGATGCTGGCCTCAACCCCCTGCTGATCGAGGGGATCGGGCCGTTCCCGCGCATGGGCATCGCGGGCTCGGCCACGGCGACGCTGATCGCCGGCATCGCCTCCTCGGCCGGACTGCTGGTCTATGTTTATTGGCGCGACCTGCCGATCCGGCTGCGCGGCCATGAACTGCGCTACCTGATCCCCGAAAAGGCGCTGATCCGCACCATCGTCGCCAAGGGTCTGCCGATGGGCGCGCAGATGCTGGTGATGTCGACTGCTGGCCTCACCATGATCGGCCTGGTCAATCGGCTTGGGGTGGATACCGCCGCGGCCTATGCCGTCTCCCAGCAGCTCTGGACCTATATCCAGATGCCCGCGATGGCGATCGGCGTCGCCGTGTCGAGCATGGCGGCCCAGAATATCGGTGCGGGCCGCTGGGACCGGGTGGGAGCGATCACCCGCTCGGGACTGATCTACAACACCGTGATCACGCTGGTGGTGATCGCGGCGATCATCCTGTTCGATCGCCCGGTGATGGCGCTGTTTGTTGGCGGCGAAAGCCCGGCGATCCCGATCGCGCGCCACATCCAGCTGATCTCGAGCTGGACCTTCGTGATGTTCGGCGCGACGATGGTGCTGTTTTCCACCGTCCGTGCCAACGGCGCGACTGTGCCGCCGCTGGTGATCCTGGCAATCACGCTCTTCCCCATCCGCTTCGGCTTCGCGGTGTTCGCCCAGCCATGGTTCGGCAGCGATGCGCTGTGGCTGGCGTTCCCGATCGGTTCGGCCGGTTCGCTTACCCTCGCGGCGCTCTATTATCGCTACGGCCGCTGGCGGAGCGAAGTATTGGTGGTGCCGCCCGAGCCCGAGGATGCCGAGGAGCAGGCCCATGCCGACGGCGAGCCCGCGGGGCGCTTGCAGCCCAGCGGCTGATGGCGCAGTAGCTTTTGCCATGAGTCAGTATCCCGCGCTTCGCCTCCGCCGCACCCGTGCAGCCGCCTGGAGTCGG
Source organism: Sphingomonas sp. JC676 (assembly GCF_014489075.1). GTDB lineage: Bacteria > Pseudomonadota > Alphaproteobacteria > Sphingomonadales > Sphingomonadaceae > Sphingomonas. The sequence continues at coordinate 953,000 of NZ_JACTGR010000001.1, forward strand.
CGGATGTTCGCCGAGAATGTGCTCACGCCCGCCGACCTGATCTGGCCGTTGTTCGTTACCGAAAGCGAGGTCGAGGAACCGATCGCGTCGCTGCCCGGCGTCTCGCGCTGGTCGCTGGGGCAGATCGTCGAGCGGGCGCGCGAAGCCCGCGACCTGGGCATTCCTTGCCTCGCGCTCTTCCCCAACACACCGCGCGAACTGCGCACCGACGATGGACGCGAGGCGCTCAACCCAGACAATCTGATGTGCCGCGCGATCCGCGCGATCAAGGACGCGGTTCCCGATATCGGCGTGCTGACCGACGTCGCACTCGATCCCTATACCAGCCATGGCCATGACGGGCTGGTCGATGGTGCCGGCTACGTGCTCAACGACACCACCGCGGAGATCCTCACCCAGCAGGCACTGGTCCAGGCGCAGGCCGGCGCCGACATCGTCGCACCGAGCGACATGATGGACGGCCGCGTCGGGCTGATCCGCTCCGCGCTCGAGGCCGATGGGCACGTCAACGTCCAGATCATGGCCTATGCCGCCAAATATGCCTCGGGCTTTTACGGCCCGTTCCGCGACGCGGTCGGCTCGCGCGGACTGCTGAAGGGCGACAAGAAGACCTACCAGATGGACCCGGCCAATGCCGAGGAAGCGCTGCGCGAGGTCGCGCTCGATCTCGCCGAGGGCGCGGACAGCGTGATGGTCAAGCCGGGCCTGCCCTATCTCGATATCATACTTCGTGTGAAGAACGCTTTCGAAGTTCCGGTATTCGCGTACCAGGTGTCTGGCGAATATGCGATGATCGAGGCCGCCGCCGCTGCCGGGGCGGGAGATCGCGATGCGCTGGTGATGGAGACGCTGATGGCGTTCAAGCGCGCAGGCTGCTCGGGCGTGCTCACCTATCACGCGCCCCATGCCGCACGCCTGATGGGCGCGTGATCCGGACCGAACGCCTGATCCTGCGGCCGTGGCGCGAGGCGGACAAGCCGCCGTTCCACGCGCTCGCCAATACGCCGCGCATGATGGAGCATTTCGGCGGCCCGGTGTCGCGCGCGAAGCATGACGCGATCATCGACAAGCAGATCGCCCAGCAGCAGCGTTTCGGCCATTGCATGTGGGCGGTCGAGAAGCTGAACGGCGGCGCGCTCGCCGGCGTGTGCGGGGTGCGGATCGGCGGCCATCCCGATACCCCGGTGCCCGAGGAGCTCGAGATCGGCTGGCGGATCGGTGAGAGGCACTGGGGGCAGGGCATCGCCCGCGAAGCAGCCGAGGCCAGCCTGGCCTGGGGCTGGGCCAACACCGATCGCCCGCGCATCGCCGCGTGGACGACCGCGAGCAACGCGCGATCCTGGGGCCTGATGGAGCGATTGGGGATGCGCCGCCGCGCGGATCTCGACTTCCACCACCCCGAATATCCCGTGGGCGACCCGTTCGGCGCAATGATCGTCTATACGATCGACAGACCCGCATGATTGAGACCGAACGCTTGCTCCTGCGGCCCTGGACTGCTGACGACCGACGCGCTTTGGGTGACCTGGTCAATACACCCGCCATGACGGCGCACTTGGGCGGCGTGCGATCGGAAACGGAGATCGACGCGATGCTCGAGCGACGCCTGCGCGACCAGGCGCGCCATGGCCATTGTTATTGGGCCGCCGAACTACGCGGGGAGGGCACGCTTATCGGAAGCTGCGGCATCCGACTCGCCGACGACTATCCCGGCGCGCCCGTCGAGGGGATGCCGGAGATCGGATGGCGGGTCGGCGAACGCTATTGGGGACAGGGTTTCGCGCGCGAAGCCGCGGAGGCGAGCATCGCATGGGGCTGGGCCAATCTCGCCGCAGACGCCATCGGCGCCTGGACCACGGCCCGCAACAAGGCGTCCTGGGGCCTGATGCGGCGCTTGGGCATGGAACGCCGCGACGATCTCGATTTTCACCATCCGCGTTATGCCGCTGACGATATGACCGGCGCGATGGTTGTGTATCTACTGGAGCGCCCGCAATGATCGAGACCGAACGCCTGATCTTGCGCCGCTGGAAGGACAGCGACCGCCAGGCCTTTCACGCCATGTGCACCGATCCACGCGTGATGAAGTTCCTGGGGCCGCTCCAGACCCGTGCGGAAACCGACGCGGCGATCGACCGGCAGAACGGCTTTCTCGACAGCCATGGCTATTGCTTCTGGGCGGTCGAACGACGCGAGGACGGCGCGTTCATCGGATTTTGCGGCCTCAAGCCCGGCGCCGAGGACACGCCGATCGAAAGCGAGATCGAGATCGGCTGGCGCCTCGCCCATGACCAATGGGGCAGGGGCTATGCCCGCGAGGCGGCACAGGCGAGCCTCGACTGGGGCTGGGCGAGCACCGACGCGCCTGCGATCGCGGCGATCACCACCACGAACAATGTGCGAAGCTGGGGGCTGATGGAGCGGCTGGGCATGGTCCGCGCGCCCGAGGACGATTTCGACCACCCCAAAGCGATCGAATCGCTGCGGCCACACATCACTTATCGTATCGCGCGTCCGCGAGGTTAAGCCTGCGGCAAGCAAGCCGGGCTAAGCCGGCCCCTGGGGAGGAATTGCACATGGCGGACGAGATGACAGCCGAAGCGCCGCCGTCAGGCGGGCGCCACTGGCTGTTCGTCGTTGCGATCCTTTCCGGATCGTTCCTGCTGTTCCTCGTCCAACCGATGGTCGCGCGAATGGCATTGCCCAAGCTCGGCGGCGCGCCTGCGGTGTGGAACTCGGCGATGCTCGTCTATCAGGCGCTGCTGCTGGGCGGCTATGCCTATGCGCATTGGCTCGGGCGTGTCCCGCCCCGGATGCAGGCGGCGATCCATATCGGTGTGCTGCTTGTCGCTGCGATCTGGCTGCCGATCGGGCTGACGCAGATGGAACTCCCCGCCAATGCCGAGCCCGCGATCTGGGTGCCGTGGCTGTTCGGCGCCTCGATCGGCCCCTTGTTCTTCGCGATTTCGGCCCAGGCGCCGCTGCTTCAGCGTTGGTACAGCGTCGCGACCGGCGGGCGCGATCCCTATGCCCTCTATGCCGCCTCTAACATTGGCAGCTTCGGCGGCCTCATTGCCTATCCGCTGATCGTCGAGCCCTGGCTGGCGCTGAAGGGCCAGAGCCTGCTCTGGACCGGCGGCTATGTGCTCGTCGTGCTGCTCGTCGCCGGCTGCGCGACGATGCTGCCGCGCAAGGTTGCGGGTACGCCCCATGTCCGCCACGAAAGCCCGGCGCCGGGCTGGCGCAGGGTCGCGCTTTGGGTGACCCTCGCCTTCGTCCCTTCAGGCCTGATGCTGGCGACGACGACCTTCCTTACCACCGATATCGTCGCGGTGCCGATGCTGTGGGTGCTGCCGCTCGGCCTCTATCTGCTGAGTTTCTCGGTCGCTTTCCGCGACAGTCGCACGCTGCCCGATCTGCTGGCCAAGTTCGCGCCGGTGACGATCCTGTTGTTCGGCGCGACGCTGATCGCTGGGCATCAGAAACTCGCGTACATGAACGCGCTGATCGGACTGCTGCTGCTGTTTATGGTCGCGGTGGCACTGCATGCCCGCATGTATCAGCTCCGGCCCGCGCCGGACCGGCTGACCGGCTTCTATCTGGCGATGTCGGTCGGCGGCGTGCTCGGCGGCGTGTTCTCCGCGCTGCTCGCGCCGATCCTATTCGACTGGACCTATGAATATCCGTTGCTGATCCTCGCGGCAGGGGCGCTGGTCCCCCAGGCGTTCCTGTTCCCGTCTCTGGCGCGGCTATGGAGCGGTACGGGCCAGGTGCTGCGGATCAAGATATTGGCGACGGCGCTGATCGTCGCACTGCTGGTGCTGATCGGCCTGGTCAACCCGGGCGACGCGCTGGGCGAGATGCACGTCCAGATCCTGTTCTTGTTCGTCGTCGCGGTCGGCCTGATCGCAACAGGCAAGCGCGTGCCGTATATGATTGCGCTGGTCGGGGCGCTGTTCCTGTTCGGCGGATATAATTCGATACAGCTGACGCTCGCCGGCGATCGGACGCGCAGCTATTTCGGCGTCTATACCGTCACCGACAGCCCTAGCGAGCGCCGGCTGGCGCACGGCACGACGCTCCACGGCATCCAGCTCAAGGGCGCACGTTCGCGGCTGCCGACCACTTATTATGTCGCCGGGTCGGGCGTGGGCCGCGCGATGCAGGCGGCGCCCTTATTCTACGGAGCCGCGGCGCGGATCGGCGTGGTCGGCCTGGGGACGGGGACGCTCGCCTGCTACGCACAGCCGGGCCAGGCCTGGCGCTTCTTCGAGATCGATCCGGCGGTGGTCAACATCTCGCGCGATTCGGGCCGATTCACCTTCCTGCGGCAATGCGCGCCCCAGGCCGAGATCGCGGTGGGCGATGCGCGGCTGCGGCTCGCCGAAATGCAACCCGCGAGCTTCGACCTGCTGGCGCTCGACGCCTTCTCGTCGGACGCGGTGCCGATGCATTTGATGACCGCACAGGCCTTCGGGACTTATGGCCGGGTGCTCGCGCCAAACGGCTTGCTGCTGGTCCATATCTCGAACCGATTCCTCGCGCTTGGGCCGGTCGTCTCGGCGGCGGCGCGCGGTGGCGGCTGGCATGCCGCGCGGTTGGTCTATCATCCGTCAGCACTCGAAGAGCAGGACGAGGGCAGCATTTCCGACTGGATCGCCCTCAGCCGCGACAAGGGCACGCTGGATCGCCTCGTGGCCCGGGGCGGCGGCTGGGAGCCGCTGGCGGACTATCCCGGCTTTACCGGTTGGACCGACGATTATGCCTCGGTGCTGGCAGTGATGCGTGCCTTCCACCCGTCGCTGGAGCGCGACTAGCCTGCGAGCGCGGCTTCCAGGCCCTTGGCACGGTCTTCTTGCGCCGCCTGCATCGCCTCGGCGGCGGTGATCGCCGAATCGACGGCGGGATAGGGCGGCTGCCCGGCCTTGCCGCGTTCGATCGCGAGTTCCTCGAGATCGGCGATGGCGTTGGCCAGCGGCGCCCGGAAGCCGTCAAGCACGCTCAGCGCCGCCTGGGCGTCGAGCCAGCGCTCTGAACCTTCAGGCACGCCGCGCGCGACGGCGATCTTCGCCTCGGCATCGCGGGCAGCAGCCGTGAAGCGGGTATTGGCGGCGTCGAGGGTCGTGATGATCTCTGCGATTCGCGCGTCCAGCGCCGCGTCGGGCGTCGCCACGGGGATCGGCCGCACGGGCTCGGTAAACCCCGTCTGCTCCACCGGACGGGGCAGGAGCGAGGGATAGCGGGTCGTGGCTTGGGTGCAGCCCGCAAGGATAATCACGGGCACGAAAAAGAGGCTGCGCATGCCGGCTGCTCTATGCTTGTGGAAAAGGTGGTGCAACGGGCTTGCGCTCCCCGCCAAGCGCTTCTATGAGCCCACCTCCATTGCGCGCCCGTAGCTCAGCTGGATAGAGCATCAGACTACGAATCTGAGGGTCGGACGTTCGAATCGTTCCGGGCGCGCCAATAAAAAACCCCGCTAGGCCCAACGGCTTGGCGGGGTTTTTATGTTTTCGGCTCCGAAGACGTTTCGACGTCTGCTGCGCAAGCCAGTCCCCGAAGACATCCCTTGCAATGTAGGATTTCAAATGTTCTTCTTTTGTTCGCGAAATGGTTCGCGTCAAAATAAGGAGAGCACCATGACATGCGCACACCTGAAATGGTGGGAACTCGCCTCGATCGTTTGATCTCGGCCAGTCGCTCAGTCTGGAATCACTAGGCCGTCACGCAAAGGTGTCGCGTTTGCATTGGCGCTGACATCAGAGGGTCACATGACGGGCACGCTCGGCTCACCCGATTCTGGCTGTGCCAGCGTGATTCCGCTCGTCCATTTTTAAAGGAATTGATCGATGAAGATGCTCGTAAGGGCAGGGGCGTTGCTGTGCGCGCTCGAATGCCTGACGCCGAACGTCGCGTTCGCGCAAACCGAATCCCCTGGAACGATCAGTAACATCGGCAACGTCCGCCAGGTTGCCATCACGACCGGCGATCTGGGGGATACCGCCGCACCGGTCAGCGATACCAACGGCCTGCCGGTGAAATGCGTCTCTGGCTGCGGTGATGCTTCAGCCGCGCTGCAGAACACGCTGAATGGCTATGTCGACGGCCTTGAAGCCGGCATCGGCACACCGATCGACGGAGCGTATACCGGTTCGGGCTCCGCCAGCATGGTCGCGATCCTCAAGGGGATCTACAATTCCTCGGTCGATACGACGCCCGTCGCGGTCACCCAGTCGGGCAGTTGGACGCTTGGCGGCATCAGCGGGACGATCAGCCTGCCTACCGGCGCCGCGACGGCCGCGAACCAAACTGCGCTCAACGCGCTGTTCCCGACCTCGCTGGGCCCGAAATCCAACTCCGGATCGCTAGCCGTGGTCGCGTCCAAGAGCGCGACCGGGACGGGCACGACTACGCCCGCCTCGGCATCGGCGGTGAAAGTGCTGAACGCCAATGCTGCACGCAGCGGCTGTTCGATCGTCAATGATTCCACATCGAACGCCAGGATCAATCTGGGGACCACCGTCTCGACGACGCTTTTCACGGCGGAGATGCTGGGATCGACCACCGCACCCCACGCGCAATTCATCTGCCCCAGCGATTGGACCGGCGAAGTCTGGATGATCTGGGACACTGCGACCGGAAACGCTCGCGCCAATGAAAGGACCCCGTGACATGCGCAGCATGCTAGCAATTCTCGCATTCGTGCTGCCGCTGAGTGCGGCGGCCCAGACGGTCGTACAACCACCGGCGACGAACACGAGCCCGGTGCCGATCTATACCGTCAGCAATTATTACCCGTCGATGATGGTGACGGTGGCCGGTGGCCAGGTAATGCCAGTCGGAAATCTGCGCCTTTCGCCTCTCGTCATTTCGCGTCCGATCACGATCGACAACCTTGCGGTATATCTCGGAACCGCGGCGAGCGGGGGTAGTGCCAGGCTCCACCTGTGGTCGGCTTCAAGCGGCGGGCGGCCGACCGGAACATCGATCAACTGCACGATTTCGACGGGCACGGTTGGTTTCAAAAGCTGCAACCTCAGCAGCGCAGTCTCCATCACCACGCGCGGCGTCTATTGGGTCGGAATCGAGGTCGATTCTGCCGCTGGCGGCACGGCAGCGTTCCAGACTTACGCCGGCACGATCAATACGCCGACCTATATCTACGGTTTCGCCAGCACGTTGAGCATCGGCAGCAGTTCGCAGGGAAAAGTCGGACTCAGTTGGAATCATCCTTACGCCAATACGCCTGACATCACCGGCGCCACGCTCGTCGAATATGGCAGCTCGAGCGACGCGCTGATCTATTATCATGTGAGCAGCATCCCATGACCATCCGAATGATCGCGGCCTTTGCGCTGCTTATCCTCGCTTGCTTCGCCTCCCCAGTGGAGGCGCAGCATTTCCGCATCAAAATTGGCTCAGCCAGCAGCAGCGCACCCGCAGCGATGACGCTAGTCGCTGGGAATGATTGGACCGGTGTCGCGGATAGCGGCAATAGCGGCGGGCCGTTGACCGAAAGCGCGACCCAGATCGGCAGCTTCCCGCAAAAGGCGATCGCGCGCTTCGCCGAGCCCGAGAAGATGTGGATCGACTCGACCGATCACACGATCGGCTTGGGCGCGTATCTCGACACCGGCATCGCCTATGTCGACTTCACGCTTGAGGGCAACACTGTGCGTGTGACCGCGCCGACGTACAATGCCCGGCTCGATATGTGGCTCTACAACGTCCGACTACGGGCACCGCCCGGCAAATCCGGCGAGGCGATACTCTATGCCCGCGTCGTGCCGAACAGCGGCTATGAGCGCCTGGTCAAGCTCCCCGTTACGCTCGACACCAACGGTCTGAACGCTCCCCAATATCTCTATGTCTCGCCGAGCGGCAGCAACACCGCCCCGGCGAACAACCCTTGCACCAATCCGACGCAGCGTTGCCAGACCCTCACCTATGCGTTCTCGAAGGTCGTTAGCCCGACAGCCCGCTACGTCATCAAGATGGCGGCGGGGACCTATAACGAGGATAATACCTCTAGCGCGTTCACCAATTCCGGCCGCATGACGCTAGTCGAACCGGACGACGGCCTTACCCCCGATCAGGTTGTCATCAGCCGCAGCGATCGGCGCATCTTTCTCGGTACCTGGACCATGCGGATCGCCAATGCGCGCTTCCGCAACCTAACGATCGACCAATCGAAGATTCAGGCGATCACCGGGGGCGACGCCAACAATCACCCCTATGGCGGAAACTACGTTTTCGATCATGTGCGGTTCATCGACAGCAACGGCTTGGACGGCCGCGTCATCGACGGGTACAGCGCTGGCTATTGGTCGGCGAACGGGCCGGACGGGCTCAATCAGCAATTCTTTATTGCGAATGTGGTACCGTTCAATCAGTTCAACGTCATAGAAAGTACGGGTGACGGCCCACATTTCACTGGCGCCAATCTGTATCGCAACTCCAGCTATACGAACAGCGCGGACGGGCTTACCTTCACCGCATCGCCGCCGAACGTCTTCGGTCTGACTTTTGACCAGACGGTGACCGAATTTCATTCGGCTAAGGCTTATGAGGGGATTGTCAGAGTCGCAGAGAACGCCGACGTGCCGGGCGGACAGGCGGTTGTCTGGGATGGCGTTTCGCGCACCACGATCTATCTCGCCCCCTATGCCGCGCCCGACACGATCACCATGGCGTCGGGGAGCCTGAGCGCGCTTTTCAGTGCCGCGCCGCGACTCGTCAACGGCCAGCGGTTCACCTTTACGGACGGGTGCGCGGTCGGCGAAACCTACACTGTCAAACACACCAACCTGTTCAACCAATATGCGCTTCCCGGCACCACCGCGCCCGGATCGCTCCCGATCACCATGGCAACGCCCGCGTCCTGCAATATCAGCGGCGCGCACTACAAGATTTGGCCACAGCTCGCCACTGGCACCGTACAACCCAACCACTCAATGCGCGTGCTGACCGGTGCGCTGGCAGGCGGCGGTACCGACTGCGATTCAGGCCAGTGCGCTTACCCGATCAATAGTGGTGGGACGGTCGGCATCAGCGCCGCGGACGTGCTCGCCAGCCGGATCACCGTGTTGGGCGATCTCCGCGCGCTGGTCCCTGGCGACAAGCTATTTCCCTATCTCACCTTCCACGCCGACGCCTTTCAACAGCTCGGAATCGAGAGCCTGACTTCCCAAAACGAAAACGTCTTCGTCTATAAGTACAAGGCCGTCGGGCTGACTTTTCAGCCGATGTTCAATCAGACGAACAACCTCCCCCGACCACATGCCGGGACGATCACGACCAGCGACGTCAACTACACCGTCTCGGTGCCCGATCTCGCGACCGTGACCGCCTATATCAACGGCACTCGGATGAACGTCACGGACATAACCGGGACGATCGCGATCGGGCAGCTTGTCAACTATTCGGGCGCGCCCGCTAGCCTGACCGTCTCGGACGGCTCCTATGCGAAGTTCAACGGGCAAATTTCCGGTACGACCCTGACCGTTAACAGCGTGACGCCAGGAACGGCGCTCGCGATCGGCCAGTTGGTCAATTATCCGGGGGCGCCCGCCGAACTGCATATCACGGCGGGCAGCGGCACCACCTGGACGCTGGATCAGGATGCCGGCACCGTCTCCGCTCAGGAGATGTTCTCGAATAACTGGACGCTGAGCCAAAACCTCGGGACCGTCACCAGCCGCACTATGCACACCCTGATCATGCCGAAGATCAGGGCCAAGGACATGATCCAGCTCGCGGCGTCACCCCTGTGGTATCGTCGTGTAGCTACGGCCGATTGCGCCACCTTCGGCGTGTGCACGGGGACCCTCACGGAAGCGTTCGATAGCAATGTCGCCAGCGCGACCTATTTCGCTCCCGGCGCGCTCAAGGACGTGGCGATCATCAACGCCATCATTGCGAACACCAGCAACCTGGCGTTTTATTCGCAGTTCCAGGGCGGTGCGATCAACTTCAATGTGGTCAATTCGACCATCCTCGCCGGCGATCCGGCAACCGGCACCTCGTCGGGCGGGAAATTCGTTTTCCGGACGGGCAACGGTACCGGATTCGGACTCGACGGCTTCTACGTCCGTGACTCGATCATTCAGGGCAACAGCTACGACGGGATGCCGGTAACGAACGCCTCGCCCTGGTCGGCCGGCACCTTCCCGCAACAGGGCTTCGGCCGGAATGGCAACGGCGCGAACGACAATAATCATTGGATCAGGACTACCGATCCCGGGTTCAATGGCGGCACGAACGCAAGCACCGGCATCGTTTCCGGGCTTACCTTCGCAAATGGCTATTGGGCACCGACCTGGAGCGGCCGGACGATCGCGACGGCGCGGTGGCCGGTCGACATCAACAATCATGTCCGCGCGACCGGCGATCGCGTTGGGGCGGTAGCAAAGGCACCTTGACGGAACTCTGACCTGCCCCCAATCCGATGCAAACATGGTATTGCAGGTAGATAGAGGGAGTATCTAATCAATTAGATACGAGCAATGGAGGCCCGGAGGAGAACTCCTCCGGGCCTTCGCTATCTGGATCCGTGAGAAGCGCGACCGCGGGCGGCAGGCGCGTGATGAGCGCAACCGGGGCGGCTCAGGTGCGTCAATTTTTCCTTCGACATGGATTGGCTATTGCAGTGGCCCCGCTAAGGCGGGCGGCATGCTGCACGATGCCAACCTCACCGCCGAGCGGTCCACCTTCGTCACCCATCTCGAATGCTCGATGACCGGCGAGCGCTATGAGGCCGACCGGCTTCACGGCCTGTCGCGCGTCGCGCGGCCACTGCTGGTGCGCTACGACCTGGAAGGCGTGCGCGGCGCACTGACCAGGGAAAAGCTGGCAGGGCGCCCCGCCGACCTGTGGCGCTATCGCGAACTGCTCCCGGTCCGCCACGCGCATAACATCGTCAGCCTAGGGGAGAACGCCACGCCGATCATCCCGCTCGACAAGATCGGTCGGGAGAAGGGCGCCGCCAATCTGTTGGTCAAGGACGAGGGGCGGCTCCCCACCGGCTCCTTCAAGGCACGCGGGCTGGTGATGGCTATCTCCATGGCCAAGGAACTGGGCGTCACGACGATCGCGATGCCGACCAACGGCAATGCTGGCGCCGCAGCGGCCGCCTATGCGACCCGGGTGGGGATCGAATCGGTGATCTTCTGTCCCGCCGACACGCCCGAGATCAACGTCCGCGAGATCGCCGCCCAGGGCGCGCGCGTCTACCGCGTCAACGGCCTGATCGACGATTGCGGCAAGCTGGTCGGGCAGGGCGCGAAGGAGCGTGGATGGTTCGACCTGTCGACGCTCAAGGAACCCTATCGAATCGAGGGCAAGAAGACGATGGGCCTCGAGCTCGCCGAGCAGCTCGACTGGCAGCTTCCCGACGTGATCTTCTATCCCACCGGCGGCGGCACCGGGCTGATTGGCATGTGGAAGGCCTTTGCCGAGATGGAGGCTTTGGGCTGGATCGGCTCGAAGCGCCCGAAAATGATCGCGGTGCAGGCCGAGGGCTGCGCGCCGATGGTCCGAGCGTTCGAAGCCGGCGAGCGCCACGCGACGCGCTGGGAGAATGCCCATACCGTCGCGGCGGGCATCCGCGTGCCCCAGGCGGTGGGCGACTTCCTGATCCTCGATGCGGTGCGCGAAAGCGGCGGCATCGCGATGGCGGTGAGCGACGCGGCGATCGTCCAGGCGGTCGACGATGCCGCGCGGCACGACGGGCTGCTGCTCTGTCCCGAAGGCGGTGCGACGCTGGCGGCATGGCGCGCGGCGGTCGATCGTGGCTTGGTCTCGCCCGACGAGCGCGCGGTGTTGTTCAACTGCGCGACCGGCCTCAAATACCCGATGGCCGATCAGTCGCGCACGCTCGACAAGGACGGCCCGATCGACTGGGCCGCGCTCTAGTTTCCAGTGCTCCTGCGAAAGCAGGAGCCCAGTGCCGCAAGCGGGGCGTTCGTTACCCTGGACCCCTGCTTTCGCTGGGGAACGGTTTCGATCTACTTCCCCAAAGCCCCGATCAGAACCTTCATATTCTCGATATAGGTGCCGGTGGAAATCCCGATCACCGGGTGATCGGTGTTGTACGGCGAGGTGTCGCTCGCATCGCCGACATGGGTCATGCTGAAATCGCCCGAAGGCGGCGTGGCGGAGCCGTCGCCGATATAGGGGTTGCTCGTCGCCTTGAGCTCGGTCGGCCACCAGCCTTGGGCGTTGAGCGTCTTCACCAGCGTCGTGGTGTCGCGCTTGCCCTTTTCGGTATTCAGATCCGACGTCGCGAAGTCCTCGACCAGGAAATAGCGGGACAGGGCATGCGCCGGGCCGGGCGTCAGCGGTGAATCCTTGGCGATGACGGCGGGATCCGATGCCTTCAGCGTCTCATATTCCTTGCGCAGCGCCGGCACGTTGATCGCGCGGGTCGATCCATAATGCTGTATCGTCTTCTCGGGATCATAATCGACATAATATTCGCCGTTGACGACGTTCGAGCCGCGGCGATGGACGTAGAGCGGGCGGTTCGTGCCGATCTCGATGAAGGTCGGATAGGCGCGGCCGTTCTTGACCTTGTCCGCCGGCAGCTTGACCGATTCGAGCCAGTCGAGCGCCTCGGGGATGCGCGCCAGGAACTTCTTGTCGCCGGTCAGCCGGTAGAAGCGCATCAGCTGCCGGATGTTGGACGCGGTGGTGTGTGTCACCAGCGCGGTCGGCTCATAGGTGCGCGCGCCGATCGGCTTGAGATCGAGCGTATATTGCAGCCCCCAGCCGGCTTGGGGCGCGGCCTGCTGCGTGACGATGAAGACGTTCATCGCGCGGATGATCGCGTCATACACCTTCTGGTCGCCGCCCAGCGCCTGGTAGCAATAGAGCAGGAACTGGATGTTCTCGCCCGCGACGTCGTCGTTGAAGGTGATGAGGCTGGTGTAATCCGGCTTGCCATGATGGCTGAATTCGCTCTTCAGCGGAAAGCGCTGCGGCCAGCCGCCGATCGGATACTGGCTCTCCAGCACGAAGTTCAGCGCCTTTTTGAGCGCCGGTAGATACCGGGGATCGTGCTTCTCGACATAGAGCCGCAGCAGGAACTGCATGCTCTCCGACGTACCGGCATCGTCGAAGGTCGCGTTACCCCAGTAATGCTGGAATTCCTCGAGCCGCCAAGCGTTCTTGCCGATCGTCTCGTACCAGCGCTTGGTCGATGCCTCGCCGCCGAAATCGCCGAAATAATGCCAGCCCCCATTGTCCTGCTGGATCGCGACCAGCGCATCGGCGGCCTTTTCGGCAGCCTGGAGGTAATAGTCGTCGCCGGTCGCGTGATAGGCGTCGAGGAACAGGTGGCCCATCGTCGCCGTCCCCGGCGGCTGGACCCAGATCATCGTCGGATAGGCTTCCATCTCGCCCCAGCGGCGCGACATGTCGGGGAGATAGGACCAGACATAGCCGCCATTGTTGGCGACCTTCTCGACCATGAAGCGCGTCGCGCGCTTCATCGTGTCCTCGATCCTTTTCTTGTCCTGCGCCGCTGCCGGCTGGGCCATCGCCAGCAGCGCAAGCGCCGCGAACAGCCAAGCCAGGGCCCTTTGAAGTGCCGACCGCATTCCTCGCCTCCGTCGATTCTCTTTTTGATTGCGTCCGGACTTAGCAAAGCAGCGATGACACCGGTAGCACAAATTGTCGGCCGGTCAGGCCATGGGGGGCTTGGCCGGCAGCACCACAGTCACGCGCAATCCGCCGAGCGGTGAGCCGCTGGTCTCGACTCGTCCATGATGCGCCTCGATGATCGCCCGCGCCGTCGCGAGGCCTAGCGCCGAGGCAGAGCCCGCATCGCTTGCGGGATCTGCGGTGCGATAGAAGGGATCGAACAGACTCTGCGCCAGGCCGATATCGATGCCGGGCGCGCTGTCGTCGACGATCAGCCGCCAGGCGTCGCGCGCGCCCCGCAATCCGATCAATATCCTGCCGCCAGGCGGCGTGTAGCGCAGAGCATTCTCGATGAGCGCGTCGGTCACCTGCTCGATCCGGGGCGCGTCCCATTCGACCAGGATCTCATGGTCCGGAAGCTCGTCGGACAGCAATTCGACGCCCAGCGCCCGCGCGCGGGGCTGATGGTTTAGCACGGCATTGTGCACCAGCGCCCGCGCATCGATCTCGGCCGGGGTGACCGCGAACCGCCCGAGATCGGCGAGCGCGACTGCGTCTAGGTCGTCGGCGATGTTGATCAGCCGGCGAGCATCCTCCTCGATCGCGTCGAGCAAAGGCGCCGGCAGCGGCGGCTGGACCGCGCACAGCGCGATGAAATGCTCGCCGAAATTCTCTGCAGGCTGCTTCAGTTCGTCGGAGATCGACACCAGCCAGGTGCGCCGGGCATTTTCGAGCCGGTTGAAGCGGCTGGCGGCGAACTGGAGGTTGCGCATCGTCGCCACCGTCTCGGGCGGGCCGATCTCCTCGAAGGTCAGTTCGTCATCGCCTTCGGCCGCCGCACGGCTGAGACGATGCAGTTCCAGATGTGGCCGCGTCCAGCGCTTGGCGAGGAGATGGGCGACGAACAGCATTGCGAGGAACAGGCAGGCGGCGATCGCGGCGATGACGATGGGGTTGGTGCCGATCGCAGGATAGCGCGAAGCCCCGAAGAGCAGCCCTCCGATTGCCAGCGCGACCACAAAGGCCTGTGCGGCGAGTATCGAGAACATGCGCCTGAACAATTGCGTGCCCCTAAACGGTTCCAGCCGGGGCAACCTCGCACAATCATTCGGGAATGTCGAAACTCTCGATGATCTTGCTGCCCGCCATGAACACCGCGACCGGGCAGGCGGCGAAGAGCAGCCAGCCGCCCCAGCCAGGATATTGGCCGAGATAATGAACACCGCGCTCGGCCGCGCCGGTGGCGAGACCGAAGATCACGAGGAACCCCTCGAACTTCGACTTGATCCTGAAGAGGCTAGCGACACGGGACAGCATGCTAGCCATCAAGCAATTCCCGCACCAATGGCGGAATCGCGTCTTTCCGCGTTAACGGACTTGGTTACCTGTAAGTTAATTCGACAGTTCTGGGAGATCGAGTGCTTCGAACAGCGCGCGGCGTGCGCCCTCGATCCGCGCGATCAGCGCCGGATCGGCAATGGCACCGGCGGGGATCTCCTCGGGCCAATGCGCTTCGACCACCTGGGCAATGCGGTCGAGCCTGGCATAATCCACCAGGAAGCGCGGATCGATCGTCGCCGGATCGGCGACGACGCGCAGCCTGAGGCATGCCGGGCCGCCGCCATTGGCCATGGATTCGCGGACATCTACCACTTCGAGCTGCCGGATCGGGCCATTGCCGGCGACATGCTCCTGCAGCCAGTTCCACACGCTGGGCGTGGCGCGGGCCTCGCTCGGCAGGATCAGCGCCATTTCCCCCGATGGAAGCGTCACCAGTTGAGCGTTGAACAGATAGGAGGCGATGGCGTCGGCCAAGCTTACACGTGCCGCGGGCACCTCGACGATCTC
This sequence comes from Sphingomonas sp. JC676, assembly GCF_014489075.1. Taxonomy (GTDB): domain Bacteria; phylum Pseudomonadota; class Alphaproteobacteria; order Sphingomonadales; family Sphingomonadaceae; genus Sphingomonas. The sequence goes on from NZ_JACTGR010000001.1 coordinate 968,486, forward strand.
GACTTCGGGCATCGCGCGGCGTAGCAAGTCGTAGAAGTGCGCCTTGTCCTCGAACGCCTGCTCGTGCGCGAACAGGACATTGCCGTTGGCGACCGCGACCACATCGTTGTGGAAGGCACCCGCGGCGATCGCCTGCTCGGACTGCTGGACGAACAGCGTTCGTGCCGGATCGAGCCCATGGCGCCGCGCGACGGCTGCGCTTGCGTCGGGATGTTGCCGGGCAGGGAAGGGCCCGCCGGCGATGCCGTAGACGAAGATCTCGATCCCCGGCGCGTCGTGCGTGGCGGCGAGCCGCATGTGATTGGCGGCGCCCTCGTCGCCAAAAGGCGGCGGTACCGGTGCGTGCACCGCGAACGCGGCATCGGCGAAGGCGAGGCGGAGCTGCGCCAGCGTCTCGGGCCATTCGTGGCTGCGATGCGGCATCGTCGCGAGATTGGCGACGCTCAGGTGGCAGCGCCCATCCAGGGTGTCGGGCGCGGGCGAGACCGTGGCGGCATTGGCCGCCCACATCGACGAGGCCGAAAGCGCCTGCGCCTGGGTGTGCGGCGGGGCGTGGTCGTAGCCGGTTCCGAGCGCCGCCAGCCATTGCCGGTCGGGCCGGGCATGGGGGAGCAGCACGCCCTGGGTCAGGCCCAGCGTGAGGTTCGCGCGCATCTTGGCGATCCCCTGCAGCGCCGCGGCGCGGGGATGCGCGGTCTCGCCCCGGTTCTTCGTCGCGGCAAGGTTACCGGGGCTGAGGCCGGCATAATTATGGCTCGGCCCGATGACGCCGTCGAAATTGATCTCGACCAGCTCAGCGCGCGACATGCATGACCTCTTCGCCGATGTTCACGCCCAGCGTTTCCGCCGCGACCGGGTCGATTGCCACGCCGCCTTCCACCGCCTTCACGCGTCCCTGCGTCACCTGGAACTCGGCAAGATGGCCGATCGCGATGAGCGCAGGCTCGCCACCCGCCTCGATTGCCACGACCTTCACCGTTGCCGCATCGCGCACCGTCCGAACCTGATCGGTGCGTGCGGTCATCGTCGGGCCGCCATCGAAGATGTCGACATAGTTCTCGAACGCGAAGCCCTCATTCTCGAGCATGCGCATCGCCGCGCGGCCCGAGGGGTGGGGCAGGCCGATCACCGAGCGGGCGTGCTCGGTCAGCATCGCGGTGTAGATCGGATGCTTGGGCATCAGGTCGGCGATGAACTGGTTGCCGTGCGAGGCATTGAATTCGTCGGCCTGCTGGAAATTCATCCCGAAGAAGCGCCCCGCCACGCCGTCCCAGAAGGGCGATCCGCCCGCCTCGTCGATCACCCCGCGCAGTTCGGCGAGAATGCGGTCGGCGAAGCGCGCGCGGTGGCGGGCGATGAACATGTAGCGGCTGCGCGCGAGCAGCATTCCCAGCCCGCCGGCGCGCTCGCCGGGATGAAGGAACAGCCCGCCGACCTCGCTGCACCCCTCCAGATCGTTGACCAGGCTCAATATCTCGGCGCGGAAGGTACGCTCCAGTTCCTGGCTATGCTTGGTTTCGGTGGCGATGCGATAGCTGTAGAAGGGCCAGTGCTGGCCGACCCGCGTGAAGATCTGGCAGGTGCCCCGCACCTCGCCCGTCTCGGCATTCTCCAGAATCAGGACATATAGATCGTCATGCGCGCCGCCATCGTCGGGGCGCTCGAATGCCTTGTGGCTGCGGATCAGCTTGTTGCGCAGCGCGTCCTTCTCAGGCGGCAGATTGGTGAAGCCGCCGCCGGTCAGCTTCGCCATCTCGTAGAGGTGCTGCAGGTCCTCGTCGCGCGCGGCACGGATGCGGAAGCTCATGGCCGGAAGCTCCCTTCAGCGATGCGGAGGATGGTGACTACGGAGAGCGCGGCGCGCTCGGGCAGGCTTTCGGGGATCAGGAATTCCTCCGCGGAATGGATTGCACCGCCCCGCGCGCCCATCGTGTCGACCACGGGGACGCCGCACGCAGCGATATTGTTGCCGTCGCAGACGCCGCCGGTTGCCTTCCAGGCGATCGGGATGCCGAGATCGGCGCCGGCCTGCTTGACCAGCGCGAACAATTTCTCGGCGCCCGGGTCGAGCGGCTTGGGTGGGCGATTGAAGCTGCCATGGACTTCGACCTGCACGTCGTAAGCGGCGGAAACGGCAGCCGATGCTTCGTCCAGCGCGACCTGCGCGCGCGCGATCGAGTCGGCGTCCTTGGGCCGGAAATTGACGCGCAATATGGCGAGATCGGGGACCACATTATTGGGTCCGCCCCCGTCTATGCGCGCCGGGTTCACCGAAAGGCCCGGCGCCCTGGCGTCGGCCAGCCGCACCGCCAGCGCGGCGGCCGCCACCAGCGCGTTGCGGCCCTCATCCGGATTGCGCCCGGCATGCGCGCTCTTGCCGCGCACGATCAGCGAGAAATTGCCGGTGCCACCCCGCGCGCCCGCCAACGTGCCATCGGGTAGTGCCGGTTCATAGGTGAGCGCCGCAATCTTGCCGCGCGCCGATCGCTCGATCAGCCCGCGCGAAGAAAGCGAACCGGTCTCCTCGTCCGAATTGATCAGCACCTCATAGCCGAGACCGGCCGCAAGCGGGCTCGCCTCCACGGCCTCCAGCGCCGCGAGCATCAGCGAAAGCCCGCCCTTCATGTCGGCAGCGCCAGGCGCGTTGAGACTGCCATCATCCTGCCAGCGGCCCTGCTGGAACGGGTGATCCGCGCCGAACACCGTATCCATATGCCCGGTCAGCAGGATCTGCACCGGAGCCTCCGGCCTTACCTTCAAATGCAGATGTCGGCCGTGCCCGATCGATTCAATGCGCCCATCGCCGGTGACAGTTTCCACCGGATCCGGGTCCACCAGCGCCAGCTCGCCCGGAAGGGCCGCAAAACCCTCCGCCAGCGCATCCGCCATCTTCCGGAGGCCGGCAAGATTGCGTGTGCCACTGTTGATCGCGGTCCAGGCCTGGACCCGCGCGAGCATCGGCGCATCGCGCACCTGCTCGACTGCCACCTGCTCGACTACGGAAAGCTTGGTCATCCCTGGCTGGTAGCCCGGATGGACCGGGATTGAACACCCCTGGCCCGTTTATCCGGCCATAGCCCCGCAAGCTCAGAAGTCGACGACGAGCGCCGCGCGGCTGGTCGTGTCGGTGGTCTTGCGCCCGATCGGCGGCATGCTTTCGAACTGCACCGAATAGCTGAACTGCGCCGATAGCGGCCCGATCAGCTTGGTGAGCAGCGCCGATTTGGTCGCAACGGTGCTGTTCGACTGCTCGAGATAGGCGGAAGCGGTCTGCGTCACCGAGATTCCGCGCGACACCTTCCACCCGAAATCGAGCGATCCGCGCGCGGCGACGTTGCTCTCCGCGGTCTGATCGATGAAGTCGGTCTGACGAAATGCCGGCCCAAGCTCGAGATCGAGCTTCATCGCGGACGATTTGATCGCGCTGTAGCCGGCGCCCGCCGACAGCGAGAAGCGACTGTTGAAACCCGAGAAGCGGTCCCGCTCATACTGCGCCGCGCCATACAGATAGGCACGATCGTCGAACTTCCAGTTCGGCTCATAGGCGGCGAGGTAACGGTCCTGCGTGGTGACGCCCAGGCTCTCCTGGTAATCGGCCTGGAACCGCAGCTTGTGCCGCCATTCGATGCCTTCGCGGCGGAGCTGGATCGCGGCGCTCAGGCCGATATTTTCCGTATTGCCGGTGGAGACATAGCCGCCGAGCTCGGCATGGCCTTTGACCAGATCGAGGAAATCCGCCTCGCGGAGCTTGCGCTGCGCGGTCTGCTGCCGTTCGTTGCGCCAATCGGAGGCGATCCGCATCACCAGGTCGGCGCTCGCTGGATCGGCGTTCTTGGCATATTTCACGATCACCGCGACATCGGCCTCGCTGCCCGATTCCATCGCCGCATCCAGCATCGACTTGATCGTCGGCGGGATCGTCGGATCCTCGGCATTGGCGAGGAGCAGCGGCAGGGCGAGAAGCAGGGCGCGCATCGTCAGGTCCTTAGCCACAGGTTTTTGGCGTCAAAAGGGCAGCGTGTTTCCCTGTTGTAGCAAGCGTAGAGCCCCGGGCTATGCCAGCTGCCCGGCAAAGACCCGCAGAACCTCGCGATAGAGTTCACGCTTGAACGGCACGATCAGCTCGGGAAGGTCCTTGGGGTCGGCCCAGCGCCACGCGCGGAATTCTGGTTCGGCGGTGGCGATGTCGACGTCGCCATCCTCGGCCAGGAAGCGGAACAGGAACCAGCGCTGACGCTGGCCGCGCCACTTACCCTTCCAGATCTTGCCCACCAGCTCCTCGGGCAGGTCATAGGTCAGCTCCTCGGGCGCCGCGGCGACGAGTTCGACATGTTCGCGCACCACGCCGGTTTCCTCCCACAGCTCGCGATAGGCGGCGTCGAGCGGGTCCTCGCCCGGATCGATCCCGCCCTGCGGCATCTGCCAGGCCTCCAGCGTCGAATCGAGCCGCTGGCCGACGAACACGCGGCCCTCGCGGTTGATCAGCATCACGCCGGCGCAAGGCCGATAGGGTAGGGAAGCGATGTCAGTCATGCCGCCCCTCTAGCTGCGCGGGCGCGCGGCGCCTAGCTTGGGGATGTGATTCCCGTCGTCCATCACCCTCATTACGTCGCACCCGCGCCGGCGCGCAGCCAGTATCAGTGGAACAAGAACGGCCTGGTCCGCGACCTGCTGCGCGAGCATGGCGGCATATTCGCCTGGCACGAGCCCGAGCCGATGCCGCGCCGCTGGCTCGAGGCGGTGCACGACCCTGACTATGTCGCCGAGGTGATCGAGGCGCGTGTCCCGCCCGCCAAGGAGCGGCGGATCGGTTTCCCGGTTACGCCGCAGGTCGCGGCGCGCTCGCAAGTCGTGCCCGGCGGCACCTGGCTCGCGGCGCTGCTGGCGCTGGAGCATGGCTATGCCGCCAACAGCGCAGGCGGCAGCCACCACGCGCTCGCCGATACCGGCGCGGGCTATTGCGTGTTCAACGATCTCGCCATCGCCGCGGTGCGGCTGGTGGAGGAGGGGACGGTCGAACGCGTGCTGATCGTCGATTGCGACGTCCACCAGGGCGACGGCACCGCATCGCTCACCGCTGGGCGGAGCGACATCGCGACCTATTCGATCCATGCCGACAAGAATTTCCCGGTCCGCAAGGCGCGCTCGACGCTCGACGTGCCGCTGGCGGACGGCACCGATGATGCTGGCTATCTCGAAGCACTCTCGACGACGCTGCCGCCGCTGATCGACCAGTTCGCCCCCGATCTCGTGCTCTACCAGGCCGGCGTCGACCCCTTCGCCGAGGACCGGCTGGGCCGGCTCGCGCTCAGCTATGATGGCTTGACCACACGCGATACCTGGATCGCCACCACGTTGCGGGCCCGCGGCATTCCTTTCGCGAGCGCCCTGGGCGGCGGCTACGGCCTCGACGCGCTTGAAGTTTCGCGCCGCCACGTCGCCTCGATTCTCGCTTTGGGATTGGCGGCGGCAAAGCAGCCTTTGCATGCGTAAAGGCATTTTCTACTTTGGGTTGCGTGACTGTGAGGCGTAGAGCGCTCGCAACGATAGACAAACACCGCAGGAAATTACCGGCCATGGCAACCGCCGCCCATCAGCTGACGCCCGAAGAGGCTTCGGCGAACCCGGCACCAGAAACGATCGTCGTCCGCTTCGCTGGAGATTCCGGCGACGGCATGCAGCTCACTGGCGGGCAGTTCACGCTCTCCACCGCGCTCGCCGGCAACGATCTCGCGACCTTCCCCGATTTCCCCGCCGAGATCCGCGCGCCGCAGGGCACGCTGTTCGGCGTCTCGGCCTTCCAGATCAATTTCGGCTCGACCGAGATCGATACCGCGGGCGACCAGCCCGACGTGCTGATCGCGATGAACCCGGCCGCGCTCAAGACCAATGTCGAGGCGTTGAAGCCCGGCGGCCTGATCATCGCCGACGAGGGCGAGTTCGGCCAGCGCAACCTCGACAAGGCCAAATACGCCGCGAACCCGCTCGAGGACGACAGCCTTGGCAAGTGGCAGCTGCTCAAGCTCAACATCTCGCAGCTCACCCTCGATGCCGTGAAGCCCTTCGGGCTTGGCAACAAGGAGGCTTTGCGCTGCAAGAATATGTGGACGCTGGGTCTCGCGCTCTGGATGTTCGATCGCGACCGCGCGCCGCTGGTCGAATGGCTCAGGACCAAGTTCGCCAAAGCGCCCGAGCTGGCCGAGGCCAATATCGCCGCACTGAACGCCGGCCATGCTTATGGCGAGACCGCCGAGCTCGGTGCGATGGGCATCTCGCAGCGCCATGTCGCGGCAGCGCCGTCCGAACCGGGCCTGTACCGCACCGTCACCGGCGCCGAGTCGATCTCGCTCGGCCTGGTCGCCGGCGCGCAGCTGGCGAGCCTGCCGATGTTCTTCGGCGGCTATCCGATCACGCCCGCCTCAGCGATCCTCCACGCACTGGCACGCTACAAGGAATATGGTGTCACCACCTTCCAGGCCGAGGACGAGATCGCCGCGATCGCCTCCGCACTGGGCGCTTCCTATGCCGGCCAGCTCGGTGTGACATCCTCCTCCGGCCCCGGCATCGCGCTCAAGGGCGAGGCAATGGGCCTCGCGATCATGACCGAGCTGCCGCTGATCATCGTCAACAGCCAGCGCGGCGGTCCCTCGACCGGACTTCCCACCAAGACCGAGCAATCGGATCTGTATCAGGCCGTCTATGGCCGCAACGGCGACTCGCCGATGCCGGTGATCGCCGCGCGCTCGGCCGCCGACTGCTTCGACGTTGCGATCGAGGCGGTGCGCATCGCCACGCAATACATGACCCCGGTCATGCTGCTGACCGACGGCTATATCGCCAATGCCGCCGAACCCTGGAAGGTGCCCGACATGAGCACCTACAAGCCCTTCCCGGTGGAATTCCACACCGAGCTTCCGGCCGAGGGCGAGAAGTTCCAGCCTTATGCCCGCGACGCGAAGCTCAAGCGCCCCTGGGTCAAGCCCGGCACGCCAGGCCTGCTCCACCGCATCGGCGGCATCGAGAAGGCGTTAGGCAGCGGCAACATCGATTATTCGCCCGCCAACCACCAGGCGATGACCGACATCCGCCGCGACAAGGTTGCGAACATCGACATCCCCGATCAGAAGGTCGAAATGGGCCAGGAGGGCGGCAAGCTCGTCGTGGTGGGTTGGGGATCGACCTTCGGCCCGATCCACCAGGCCGTCCGTCGCGCCCGCAACAAGGGCCTCGACGTCAGCCATGTCCATATCCGCCACATCTGGCCGATGCCGAAGAATTTGGGGCCGTTGCTCAAGAGTTACGAGCATGTCCTCGTACCAGAAATGAACACCGGCCAGCTCAAGACCGTGCTGCGCGACCAGTTCCTGGTCAACGCGGTGCCGCTCAACAAGGTGTCGGGCCAGCCCTTCGCCATCGCCGAGATCGAGGCCGCGATCACCCGCCACCTCGCCGGCGCGGGCGCCGAGGAAATCGGCCCCGACAATACGCAATTGCCCAGCCCGGAGGCTGTGAATCCATGAACGAACTGACGACTATCCGCCCCAGCACCCCCAAGGACTGGGAAACCGACCAGGAGGTCCGCTGGTGCCCAGGCTGCGGCGACTATGCGATCCTCAAGGCGGTGCAGCGCACCATGCCGGAGATCGGCGGCACGCCCGAGAATACCGTGTTCGTCAGCGGCATCGGCTGCTCGTCGCGCTTCCCCTATTACATGGAGACCTATGGTTTCCACACCATCCACGGCCGTGCGCCGGCGGTGGCGACGGGGGTCAAGCTCGCCAATCCCGATCTCGACGTGTGGATCATCACCGGTGACGGGGACGCGCTGTCGATCGGCGGCAACCACACGATGCATCTGCTGCGGCGGAATCTGAACTGCCAGGTGCTGTTGTTCAACAACGAGATTTACGGCCTCACCAAGGGGCAATATTCGCCGACCAGCCGCGAGGGCACGCGTTCGCCCTCCACGCCGTTCGGTTCGGTCGATCATCCGGCCAAGCCCTGCGCCTTCGCGCTCGGATCGGGCGGGCGTTTCGTCGCGCGCGGGATCGACGTCCACAAGCGCCTTCCCGAAGTCCTCAAGGCCGCCCACGCGCACCAGGGTGCCGCCTTCATCGAGATCTTCCAGAACTGCATCGTCTATAATGACGACGTCTTCGAGCCCTTCACCGCCAAGCCCAATGCGGTCGCCAACCAGCTGTGGTGCGAGCATGGCAAGCCTTTGCTCTTCGCCGGTGGCACCAAGGGCCTGTCGCTGGATATCGAGCGGCTGACCCTCAAGGTAGTTGATGTCGTCGACGGCGACTGGGAAGCCGCGAACGTGATCGTCCACAACGTCACCAATCGCGCGGTCGCGCACATGCTGGTCGAGATGCCGTTCGGGCCATTCCCGATGGCGCTAGGCGTGCTCTACGATGATCCCGCGCCGACCTTCGAAAGCGCTGTCGTCGCGCAGAACAAGGCCGCGAGCGAGGGCAAGATCCCCGATCTCCAGAAGCTGGTCGCCAAGGGCCAGACCTGGATGGTCGAAAAGGAACCGCACGCGATCTGATGCAGCGCGTAGCTGCCCTGCTCGCACTCGCAATGCCGGTTGGCGCGCCGGCGCAGGAAGCAGCGCCGCGCGATTTCTCGCTTGTCATCGCCCGGGTCACCGGCGTGGGCGGCATCGTGCCACTGCAGTTCGACCAGGGTTGCGACCCTGAAGGGTGCCCCCGACCGATCGGATCGTTCGATCGGACGGAGACGCTGTTCGGCAAGCCCATGCCTGCCGAGTTCATGGCTACGGCGGACATGCCACTGACGGACTTCTGGCGCCCGCGACCGCCCGGCCGCCCTGCGATCCTCGTGGTCGAGCGCCTTCCATACGGGCGCTATGAGGTGGTGACCTTCGCCTTCGCGGACACGGTCGCGTGTCTTGATCGCAGCAATTTCGAAACGCTCGACTGGCATCCGGCGGGCCAGGGAATATTGCAGCGGGAGGAAGCGCTCTGCGCCGATGTCCGGCATCTCGCTCGCGCGCCGTGACCGCCTCGCTCGGTCGAAGCGAGTTAGGGCTTGCCCGGCCAATCCGGGCGTGCATGTAGCGGCCCGATGAACGCACCGGCGCAGGATCGAACCCAGAGGGAAGGGCGCTCCGGCGGTCTTCTCGCGCTCTTCGCACCCTTCTTCCACCGGCAGCTCGATCGCATGGACGGGGCGATCGATGCCGGCAGTCTCGAAGTCATGACGCCGGATGGTCGCGGGCGCCTGCTCGGCGAGCGCGGGCCGGGTCCGGCTGCCGTCGTCGATCTTCGCAGCTGGCGCGCGCTGGTCCGCCTCGCGACTGGTGGCTCCAGCGGCTGGTATGAAGCCTGGCAGAAAGGCGAATGGGCCAGCCCCGATCCGGTCCAGCTTTTCGCGCTGTTCAGCCTCAACCGCGCCAGCCTGGCCGATCAGGCCCGCGCGACCGGCTTCTCGCTATGGGCGCGGCGCTTCTGGCACTGGCTGCGGCGGAACCATCGCGGCGGAGCGCGGCGAAACATCGCATTCCATTATGACTTGGGGAACGACTTCTACCTTCCCTGGCTCGATGCGGGGATGACCTATTCGAGCGCGCTCTTCACCTCTCCCGCGGAATCGCTGGAAGCGGGGCAGGCAGCGAAGTTGGAGGCCATGCTCGCCCGCACGGCAACTGCGCCGGGCGAAACAATTCTGGAAATCGGCAGCGGTTGGGGCTCCTTCGCCGAACTGGCGCTGCGCCAGGGCCGCCGCCTCCACGGCATCACGCTCTCGACCGAGCAGAAAGCCTATGCCGAGGCGCGCACCGCCGGCTTCGAAGGCGCGCGCTTCTCGCTCACCGACTATCGGGACGTCACCGACAGCTATGACGCGGTCGTCAGCATCGAGATGGCTGAGGCGGTGGGGCAGGAATATTGGCAGGCCTATGCCGCCGCGATCGCCCGCGCGCTCAAGCCCGGCGGCCGGGCGGCGCTGCAGATCATCACCTTCGACGACGCGATGTTCCTTGGCTATGCCGCCAATGTCGACTTCATCCAGACCTATATCTTCCCCGGTGGGTTACTGCTCTCCGAGAGCCGATTCCGTGCAATCACCGCCGCGCAGGGCCTCGAATGGCGAGACCAGGTCAATTTCGGGCCGGACTATGCCGAGACGCTCAAGCGCTGGCGCGAGAATTTCGATGCCGCCGCCAAGGCCAGGGCGCTACCCGCGCAATTCGACGCGCGATTCATCGATTTGTGGCGCTACTATCTCATGTATTGTGAGGGCGGCTTCCGCGGCGGGGGCATAGACGTCATTCAAATGACGCTGATCAAGGAGGGATGATGGGCAGGACATGGCTGGCGGCGCTCGCGCTGCTGACGAGCGGGCCGGCAATGGCGCAGGCGGTCGATTCCCCTGACGTGCCGATCAATCCCCAGGACAATGCGGGGCTCCGGAAAGTCGGCGCCGAGATACTGTTCTGGAGCCAGGCCCAGCGCGACGCCAATTTCCCGCATATGGAGAAGATCTTCCCCGGCCATATCGTCAAGGCGGGCGGCAAGGTCCATCCGCTACCCGCGGGAAAGCCGCTGGCGATTGCCGAGGGCGAGATCGAAGCGTTCCTCGACACCCAGAATGTCGCCGGCCTGATCGTGCTCAAGGACGGCAAGGTGGTGCTGGAGCGCTATGCCCGCGGCTATGGCCCCGAAGGCCGCTGGACCAGCTTCTCGGTCGCCAAGTCGTTCACCTCGACGTTGGTCGGCGCCGCGATCAGGGACGGCTATATCAAGTCGGTCCAGGAGCCGGTCACCAAGTATATCCCGGAGCTTGCCGGCAGCGGCTATGACGGCGTCACCATCCAGCAGCTCCTGACCATGACCTCAGGCGTCAAGTGGAACGAGGATTATACCGATGTGAAGTCGGACGTGGCGCGCATGTTCCTCGAGCCCGTGCCCGCGGGCGAGGACCCCACCGTCCACTATATGAAGAACCTCCCGCGCGAGACCTCGCCGGGCAGCAAATGGGTCTACAAGACCGGCGAGACCAATCTGATCGGCGTGCTGGTGATGCGTGCCACCGGCAAGCCGCTCGCGACCTATCTCAGCGACAAGGTCTGGAAGCCCTATGGCATGGAGCAGGATGCCTTCTGGATGGTCGATCCCGCGGGCCACGAGGTCAGCGGCTGCTGCCTCTCGGTGAGCCTGCGCGACTATGCCCGGATGGCGCAGTTCGTGCTCGAAGGCGGCAAGGGCGCGGTGCCCGCCGGCTGGTTCGCCGAATCGACCAAAACGCATGCCGATATCGGCGTGCCGGGCCGCGGCTATGGCTATCAATGGTGGACCTATCCCAAGGGCCGCTTCGGCGCGCAGGGCATTTTCGGCCAGACGATCCGCATCGATCCCAGGACCCGGACGGTGATCGTCGTCTCCGCCGCCGCGGCCAAGGCCACCGACGACGCCTATGGAATCGCGCGCACCGCTTTCCTCGACAAGCTGTTCGAGACGGCGACCACCAAATAGTCACCGTCACCCCGGCGAAAGCCGGGGCCCAGGGTTTCTCTGCTGTGTCGCGCGTGGCTCTGGATCCCGGCTTTCGCCGGTATGACGGTAAGGCGAGCTATTCGACCCGCTCGTAATGCCCGGTCTCGAAGCCCGAGGCCATCAACGCCGCGATCCGCTCCGCCACCGCTTCCGGCGCCTTCAGCGTCTGCGGATCCTCGCCCGGAAAGGCGCGTGCGCGCATCTTGGTCCGCGTCGGGCCCGGATCGAGGATCGCGGCGCGAACGCCGCTCAGATGGCGCACTTCCTCGCCATAGCTCAGGACGAGGTTCTCGAACGCCGCCTTGGACGAACCGTACACCGCCCAATAGGCGCGCGGCGTCCGCCCCACGCTGGAGGTGACGCCGATCACGCGCGCGTGCTTGGCTTTGCGCAGCATCGGGTCGAACGCCGCTAGGATCGCCGCCTGGGCGGTGACGTTGAGCGTCAGCACCTTGGCGAATTCCTTGAAGTCGATCGCCGCGACGGCGCTCAGTGTGCCGAGCGATGCGGCGTTGAGCACCAGCATGTCCAGCGCCTGCCAGCGCTCGCCGATCGCCGTGGCGAGCCGCGCGATGCTTTCGTTCTCGGTCAGATCCATCGGGGCGATCGTGGCGGAGCCGCCCGCCGCGTAGATCGCTTCCTCGACCTCCTCCAGGCCCCCCGCGGTGCGTGCAGTGAGGATAACATGCGCGCCGCCCGCGCCCAGCGCGAGCGCGGTGGCCGCGCCGATGCCGCGGCTGGCGCCGGTGACGAGCGCGATTTGGTCGGCGAAGGGCTTGTCGGTCATTCGAACTCCGGGAAATCAGGTCAGCCGACCCGTTCCTCCAGAAGTGCGAACTGGTCAACCGGTGCGAGTTCGTCCTGATCGGTCAGCGTGGTCGGATAGTCGCCGGTGAAGCAGGCATCGCAATATTTCGGGTGGATATCGGCGCGATGCGCTTCGCCCAACGCCTTGTAGAGCCCGTCGATCGAGATGAAGGCCAGGCTGTTGGCATGGATGAAGTCGGTCATCCCGCCCACGTCGAGCTGGGCGGCGAGCAATTTGGCGCGTTCGGGCGTGTCGACGCCGTAGAAGCATGAGTGCCGCGTCGGCGGCGAGGCGATGCGCATATGCACCTCGGCCGCGCCCGCCTCGTGCATCATCTGCACGATCTTGAGGCTGGTCGTGCCGCGCACGATCGAATCGTCGACCAGCACCACGCGCTTGCCCTTGATCAGCTCGCGATTGGCGTTGTGCTTCAGCTTGACGCCGAGATGGCGAACCTTGTCGCCCGGCTGGATGAAGGTGCGCCCAACATAATGCGAGCGGATGATGCCGAGCTCGAACGGGATGCCGCTCTGCTGGGCATAGCCGATCGCGGCGGGAACGCCCGAATCGGGAACCGGGACAATGAGGTCGGCGTCGACCGGCGATTCGATCGCCAGTTGCGCGCCGATCGCCTTGCGCACCGAATAGACCGAGCGATCCTCGTTAATCGAATCGGGGCGTGAGAAATAGACATATTCGAAGATGCACGGCCGCGGCGCCACCGGCGCAAACGGCTTGTGCGAGGTGATTTCGGTGCCCTTGACGATCACCAGCTCGCCCGGCTCGACATCCCGGACATATTCGGCACCGACCACGTCGAGGGCGACGGTCTCCGACGCGAAGATCACCGAATCATCGAGCTTGCCCATCACCAGCGGGCGGATGCCCAGCGGATCGCGGCAGGCGATCATGCCCTCGGGGGTCATCACGATCAGCGAATAGGCGCCCTCGACCCGCTTGAGCGCGTCGATGAACCGATCCATCAAGGTGCGGTATTGCGAGGTCGCGACGAGGTGGATGATCACCTCGGTATCCGAGGTCGACTGGAAGATCGCGCCGCGGCGGACCAGATCGCGCCTGAGGCGCATCGCGTTCGAGATATTGCCGTTATGCGCCACCGCGAAGCCGCCGCTCGCCAGCTCGGCATAGAGCGGCTGGACGTTGCGAATCGCTGTCTCGCCGGTGGTCGAATAGCGGACATGGCCGGCGGCGGTGTTGCCGACCAGCGAGCGAATCACTTCGTCGCGGTCGAAATTACCGGCGACATGGCCCATCGCGCGGTGCGTGTGGAACTGATGGCCGTCCCAGCTGGTGATGCCGGCGGCCTCTTGGCCGCGGTGTTGGAGTGCATGAAGTCCCAGCGCGACGAGCGCGGCTGCGCCCTCCGCTCCGGAAACGCCAAAGATGCCGCACTCTTCGCGCAGCTTGTCATCGTCAAACGGGTGCGTGGTAAGCATCGGCCCTCAAGGGGTTCGGTGTCGTCGAGGCCATATAGGGGCTCCATCGCCATTTGTCGCCGGTTCGTCACAAAGAAATGAACCCGGGCGCTTTTTGATGGTTTTTCAGGCGGAAAGGAGACGCTCCATGCCCGGACACGACCATGGCCCCAGATCAAGGACGACAAGCTCTACGAGGATCTGCGCAGGGAGGGGAATTCGAAGGAGAAGTCCGCCCGAATCGCCAATGCCAAGGCGGCGGGCACGCTCGACCATCCCGGCGGCAAGCTTGAGAGCCGCTCGAAGGACGAACTCCAGGACGAAGCCAAGGAGATCGGCATCGAAGGCCGCTCGAAGATGGACAAGGACGAGCTGATCGACGCGATTCGCGACCATTGATCCTTCCTGCGCCACTCGATTCTTCTTCTTTTTCTTCGTCACCCCGGCGAAAGCCGGGGCCCAGGGTCACAAGCAGTGCCCTGCTTGGCTCTGGGCCCCGGCTTTCGCCGGGGTGACGAAAGTAGGAGGGTCGGCTAGACCCAATTGCGTGACCGATGACCGCGAGACGGGCGCCACGCTCGACCCCAAATACGATGCCGCCGGCCTGATCACCGCCGTCGCCACCCATGCCGCCACCGGCGAAGTCCTGATGGTCGCGCACATGAACGCCGATGCGCTGGCTGCCACTCTCGGGAGCGGCGAGGCGACCTTCTGGTCGCGCAGCCGCAATCGGCTATGGAAGAAGGGCGAGACCTCCGGCCATGTCCTTCGCGTCGTCGAGGCGCGGATCGATTGCGATCAGGATGCGGTGTGGCTGCGCGTTGAGCCGCAAGGGCCCGCCTGCCACACCGGCGAACCGAGTTGCTTCTATCGGCGCATCGAGGGCGGCAGACTGGTGCGCGAGGCGTGAGGGCGGCGCTGGCGCTGATCGTCCTGTTGGCGGGCTGCTCCGGCGGTCAGTCGCAGCAAAAGGCGGCCCAGCCCCAGGACCTTGAAACCGCAGCGGTCGAGCGCGGTCTCGTCCGCGACCCCAAGGATACCGAGATCGCCGGGCTTTACGCCCGCGACACCGATCGCGTCTGCATCGTCCCCGGGAAAGACGGATACCGGATCGGCGCCTATGTCGATTATGGCGAGCGCATCACCTGCAGCGGTGCGGGCAGCGTAACGCGGGTGGGGGAGGCGCTCCACATCCGGCTGGGCGACAAGGACGCCTGCAGCTTCGACGCCCGCTTCGACGGCGATCACATCAAATTCCCCGGCGCGCTTCCCGAAGGCTGTACGGGGTTCTGCGCGCGGCGGGCCTCCTATGCCGGGCTCGAAGTCTCGCGGCTGAGCGAGTCGACCGCCGAAGCCTCGGCGATGCGCGACGCCACCGGCCGGCGCCTTTGCGGCAATTAAGCCCGCTATCGCGTCATCGTCACCCCGGCCGAAGTGCCGGGGACCACTCCTCCGCTGGGCGAGCCGAAAGAGGCTCGAAGGGCTCAGCTTGCCGCAGGGTGGCCCCGGCACTTCGGCCGGGGTGACGGGGTAGGAAAGCGACCGTCGCGCGCTACTCGGAACACTGGCAAAATAGGATTTGGTCTGGGATGTTGCGCGCAGGCCGGGCTGAGCAACAAAACCGACTTATTCGGCGAGCAGGTTCGCGCATCGGACTCGCGCGCAGGAACCTGTGACTTTTGCGACTTTAGAGTGCGGTCGTCACGTTGACGTTCACGTAAAGGTAAAGTAAGGAGAGGGCATGCCCGCTACTGCCTTTCCGATCGAGGCCCTGGCGCCGATCGAGCCGCGCCCCGACCGCGACGCCTTTTCCATCTCCGATCTCTGCGCCGAGTTCAGCGTCACCCCGCGCGCGCTCCGCTTCTACGAAGACGAGGGCCTGATCGCCCCCGAGCGCCGCGGCACCGCGCGCATCTATTCGCATCGCGATCGCGCCCGACTCGCCTGGATCCTGCGCGGCAAGCGCGTCGGCTTCAGCCTGGGCGAGATCAAGGAGATGATCGATCTCTACGATGTCGGCGATGGCCGCCGCGTCCAGCGCCAGGTGACGCTCGAGCGCTGCCTCGATCGCATCCAGCTGCTCGAGAACCAGAAGCAAGACATCGACGCCCATATCGCCGAGCTCCAGCAATTCGTCGCACTGCTAAAGAGCAGCGACTCCGAACACTGAGGAACCTGAAATGCCGCAATATACGCCGCCCGTGCGCGACACGCGCTTTGTCCTCGATCGCGTGATCGGGCTCGATCGCTATGCGAACCTGCCGGGCTTCCAGAATGCGACGCCCGATGTGGTCGATGCGGTGCTGGAAGAGGGCGGCCGTTTCGTCTCCGAGGTGCTGTTCCCGCTCAACTATTCAGGCGACCAGCAGGGCTGCACCCGTCACGACGATGGCAGCGTGACCACGCCGGACGGCTTCAAGCAGGCCTATGCCAAGTTCGTCGAGAGCGGCTGGGGCACGCTTAGCGCGCCCGCGGAGTTCGGCGGGCAGGAGATGCCGCACATCGTCTCCACTGCGTTCCAGGAATATATGATCTCCTCGAACATGGCCTTCGCCATGTATCCCGGCCTCACCCACGGCGCGATCGCGGCGCTGCTGGTCAAGGGATCGCAGGAGCAGAAGGACAAATATGTCCCCAAGATGATCTCGGGCGAATGGGGCGGGACGATGAACTTGACCGAGCCCCAGTGCGGCACCGATCTCGGCCTGATCCGCACCCGCGCCGAGCCGCAGGCGGACGGCAGCTATTCGATCACCGGCACCAAGATCTTCATCTCGTCGGGCGAGCACGACCTGACGAGCAACATCATCCACCTCGTCCTCGCCAAGACCCCCGGCGCGCCCGAGAGCACCAAGGGCATCTCGCTGTTCGTCGTGCCCAAGTTCATGGTCGGTGACGACGGATCGCTCGGCGAGCGCAACGGGGTCTCATGCGGTTCGATCGAGCACAAGATGGGCATCCACGCCAATTCGACCTGCGTGATGAACTATGACGGTGCCAAGGGCTGGCTGGTCGGCGAGGAGATGAAGGGTCTCGCCGCGATGTTCATCATGATGAACGCCGCGCGGCTCGGCGTCGGCCTCCAGGGCCTCGGCATCGCCGAGGTCGCATACCAGAACGCCGTCCAGTACGCGCATGACCGCCGTCAGGGCCGCGCGCTCACTGGCCCGGCCGAGCCGCAGGAAAAGGCGGACACGTTGTTCGTCCACCCCGACGTCCGCCGCATGCTGATGGAGGCCAAGGCGCAGAGCGAGGGGCTTCGCGCTCTTTGTCTATGGGGCGCGCTCCAGGTCGATCTCGAAAAGGCCGCCGGCAGCGAGGAGGAGCGCCAGCTCGCCGAGGACCTGATCGGGCTGCTCACGCCGGTGATCAAGGGCGTCGGCACCGATATCGGCTACAAGATCGCGACCGACGCGCAGCAGGTCTATGGCGGCCATGGCTACATCGCCGAATGGGGCATGGAGCAATATGTCCGTGATGCCCGCATCTCGATGATCTACGAGGGCACCAACGGCATCCAGGCGATGGACCTGGTCGGCCGCAAGCTTGCAATGAACGGCGGCCGCGCCGTCCAGGCCTTCTTCCGCGTCGTCACCGAGGAAGTCGCCGCCGCCAAGGGCGACGAGAAGCTCAAGGGCTTCGCCGAGGGCCTGGAGAAGGCGCTGGGGCACCTCCAGGGCGCGACGATGTGGCTCGCGGCAAACGGCTTCAAGAACCCCAACGACGTGGGCGCGGGTGCCTATCCGTACATGCAGCTCACCGGCACGGTCGCGCTGGGCCTGATGTGGCTGCGCATGGCCAAGGCCGCGGTCGACGCGCTGGCCGAGGGCGCACAGGACGCCAAGTTCTTCGAGGCCAAGCTGGTCACCGCGCGCTTTTATGCCGAGCGCTTCCTGCCCGAAGCGGGCTCGCTCCGCCGCAAGATCGAAGCGGGCAGCGCCGCGGTGATGGCGCTCGACCCGGAGATGTTCCGGGCGGCGTAGGATGGGGACTCCCAGCTCGTCATCCCGGCGAAAGCCGGGATCCAGAGCCAAGCAGATCTACGCTGAGTAATCCTGGATCCCGGCTTTCGCCGGGATGACGGGATTGGACGGAGAGGGGGCTCGTCCTTGCAATGTAGGATTTGAGCGACGATCAAAGGACCGGCTCTTTCTCATCGCCGGCGTTTCGGAAAAGTCCGTTCTTCGCGGACGAAGGTTTTTCGACATAGCGGGTGTCAACCGTGTCAACTTGCCCGCTGGACGATCGCGCCCGGTGGACGCGCAATGCCTCAGTTTTTTGGCGTAGGCGTAGGCGTCGGCTTGACCACCGGCAGGGTGAGTATGATCTGCGGCTTGGCCGCGGGTGCCGGATCACCCTTGCGGCGCACGCCGCTCAATCCGGCCGGCCCCGCTTCCTTGACCTGGGGCGTCGGCAAGGAGTCGGGCGGTGGAATCACGGCCGGCATACCATAGGTGATCCGCCGCATGCACTGGACCGGGCTTGGCCGCTTGAACTGCTCGCAGTTCCACAGCGCCTTGGCGTAGGCGGCACTGTCGTCGCGCAGATAGCTGAACGACATCGCGGCGGCCTGGTCGCCGGTCGGGGGCAGCTTGACCGGCTTCTTGCTGGCGTCGGTCCAGGACATGAACTTGCAATAAGGCCGCTCGCCGCAGGTCTTGATCGCCAGCGCCGGGAAATTGTCCGGAACGATGCCCTTGGGAAGCGTGATCAGGAACACGTTCGGATCGCCCGCCACCGATGCGGGGATCGCGCTGTCGGGGATGGCGGCCAGATTGACGCCCAGGCCCGCCGGATCGTTCGCGGCGGTCGTCGCCACGGTCGCATCGCCGATATGCGCTGAGGAGAGCCGTGCCATCAGCGGCACGTTGGGCTCGACCCCGGCATAGCCGCGGTTGAACGCGGGCGGCGTGCCCCACCAGCCCGCCCAACGGAAGAACAGGTGGGTGTGGACCTCGGTGATCTTGTCGAGGCTCGCGCTCCAATAGGGCACGACCCAGTCGGTATGGTAGTGCGTCGCGTGGCCGACCGGCTTGTAGACGGTGCCGCTCAGCGCCATCCGCGCCACTTGCCGCGCCCGTGTCCACGCCGCTTCCGACGGGCCGTAGCGCAGCATCGCGCCGTCGCAGGTGAAGGTGAACTGGCAGCCGGTGCTGCGTTCGGAGCCCTGGAACACCACGCCGCAGATCGTCTTAGGGAAGGCGGGGTGCCGCATCCGGTTGATGATGACCTGCGCCACCGCCTTCTGGCCGGTGCTGTCGTCGCCGGCCTCGTAATAGACCGAGGCGGCCAGGCAGTCGATCGCCCGGGCCTGGCTATCAGCCGACCCCGAGACGCGGAAGGGACGCGCCGCCGGGTTGGGCGCGAGCGAGAAGGGGATCGAATCGTTGACCGCCTTGGCGTCCTCGGGCGCCAGCGCCTGGAGCTCGACCGGCTCGACCGGCGGCAGCTCCTGCTGGGGCACGATGCGCTTGGAGATCACCACCGGCGGATGCTTGTGCTGAGCGACTCGCGGTGCGTTCGAGACGATCAGCACCGGGACAACGATCGCTGCCAGCGCAATGATCCCGAGCAGCAGCCGCAATGCCGGGCTGAGGCGCGGCTTGCGCTGCGCAGGCGCTTGGGTGGTTTCCATCAGCATGGCTTTCGCGGACGCGCCTCAGCCGTCCTGCAGCGCAGGCAGGCGTCGGAAAGGGGCGGCACGATGAAAGCGCAAGATCTGCTCCATGGACGGGGTCGCCGCCCATAGCGCAGAACTTGCCAAGTTGGAACCGTGACGCCCGTCGGCGCCCTGGCGCTCAGCTTTCCGGCAGGAAATCGGGAACGCTCAAATAGCGCTCGCCGGTGTCGTAGTTGAAGCCGAGCACGCGGGTGCCCTCGGGCAGGTCGGGCAGCTTCTGGAGGATCGCCGCGAGCGTCGCGCCCGAGCTGATCCCGACGAGGACGCCTTCCTCGCGCGCCGCGCGGCGGGCGAGGTCCTTGGCGACGCCGGCATCGACCTTGATCACGCCATCGATCGCGTCGGTGTGGAGGTTGCGCGGCACGAAACCGGCGCCGATGCCCTGGATCGGGTGCGGCCCGGGCTGGCCGCCTGAGATGACCGGCGAGAGCTCGGGCTCGACGGCATAGACCTTGAGGTTCGGCCAGCTCTTCTTCAGCGTCTCGGCGACGCCGGTGATATGGCCGCCGGTGCCGACACCGGTGATAATGACGTCGATCGGTGCGTCGGCGAAGTCGTTCAGGATTTCCTGCGCGGTGGTGCGGACATGGACATCGATGTTCGCAGGGTTTTCGAACTGCTGCGGCATCCAAGCCCCAGGCGTGGTCTCGACCAGTTCCATTGCCCGCTCGATCGCGCCCTTCATGCCCTTTTCGCGGGGTGTGAGGTCGAAGGTGGCGCCATAGGCAAGCATCAGCCGGCGGCGCTCGAGCGACATGCTCTCGGGCATCACCAGGACCAGCTTGTAGCCCTTGACCGCGGCGACCATCGCCAGCCCGACCCCGGTGTTGCCGCTGGTCGGCTCGATGATCGTCCCGCCCGGCTTGAGATCGCCCGAGGCCTCGGCCGCCTCGATCATCGCCAGCGCGATGCGGTCCTTGATCGAGCCGCCGGGGTTCGACCGCTCGGACTTGATCCACACCTCGGCGCCCGGGAACAGCTTCTGGACACGGATGTGCGGGGTGTTGCCGATCGTGTCGAGGATCGTGTTGGCCTTCATGTCGTCATCTCCTTGGGAGGGATTTCCAGATTGGCCGGAGGGTCGAACGTGCGCGCCCGCCTTAGCTCGGGGAATAGCTTGGCCCACAGTATCGTGACAAGCACCGCGCCGACCCCGCCCCCGACCACCGCGGCCACCGGCCCGATCAGCGCGGCGAGGAAGCCTGACTCGGCCTCGCCCAGTTCGTTCGATCCCGAGATGAACAGCGTCGAGACCGCACCGACCCGGCCCCGCATCTCATCCGGCGTGTAAAGCTGGATCAGCGACTGGCGAACATAGACCGAGACCATGTCCGCTGCGCCCAGCACGAACAGGGCGGCGAGCGACAGGAGCACGGCGGGGGCAAAGTCGTGCCCGATCGCCGAGGGGCCGAGCGCAGGCACTAGCAGGGGTGCGGACAGGCCGAACACCACCGTCGCGACCCCGAAGAGGCCGACCGCTGCGAGCATCTTCTTGCCGACCTCGGTCTTGAGCGGGCGCCAGGAAAAGAAGATCGCTGTGACCACGGCTCCGAGCGCGGGTGCAGCTCTCAAATGACCGAGGCCTTCGGAGCCGACCTGGAGGATGTCGCGGGCGTAGACCGGCAGCATCGCGGTCGCGCCGCCAAGCAGCACGGCGAACAGGTCGAGCGAGATTGCTCCGAGCACGAGCCGGTTGCGGCGGACATAATGGAGCCCGTCGACCATCTGCACCCAGGGGCTTCCCTCGAACTTCCGGGCGCTGCGCGGCACCGGCGAGATCAGCATCAGCATCAGCAGCGAGAGCAGGAACAGCGCTCCGGCAACGGCATAGGCCAGCCAGTCGGCTGCGGCATAGAGGTAGCCGCCCATCGCCGGGCCGATCACGGTGCCGGCCTGCCAGGAGAGCGAGCTCAGCGCGATCGCGGTGGGCAGGATTGCCTTGGGCACGAGGTTCGGCGCCAGCGCGCCGAGCGCCGGACTGGCAAAGGCGCGGGCGACGCCGAGCAGCGCGGCGATGCCGAACAAAGCGGGAAGGCTGATCGTATGGCTATAGGTCAGCCAGGCAAGGCTGAGCGCGCAGAACGCCTCCAGCGTGAGGGCGCCGCGGGCGATCCAGCGGCGGTCGATGCGATCGGCGACCCAGCCGGCGAACAGCGACAGGACGAGCAGCGGCAGGAACTGCGCCACGCCGATCAGTCCGAGCTGGAACGAGGCTTCCTTCACGGTCATCGTCTGGCGGGCGATATCGTAGACTTGCCAGCCGATGACGATGACCATCGCCATCTGCCCCAGTGTGGCGGCGAGGCGAGCGACCCAATAGGCTCTGAAATTGGGGACGGCGAACGGATGCGAGGCCATGCCCGGCCTCTTGGCGCGCTCGGTCGGCGGGCGCAACGACAGATTGGCCGTGATCGTCGAAAGGCTAGCGTACCTGTGCCGGCTGCACGTCATCCGTCTCCGCGCCGCGTGGGTTGCGGATCGCGGGGTTGAGGCGGGCGAGGCTGCAGGCGCCGGCGACGAGCGAGAGCCCGGCGGCGACCAGCGGCGGCACCGAGCCCGATCCGATGCCGAGCGCGAGCAGCGCGGCGACCAGCGTGGCGCCGACAGTCTGTCCCACCATCCGCGTCGTCGAGATGAGACCGCCCGCCGCTGCGGCGCGGTCGATCGGGGCCGAGCCGATGATCAGCCGGGCATTGGGCGAGAGGAACATGCCGAAGCCCGCGCCGGTAAGCGACATGCGCCAGGCGACGTCGATCCAGGTCGGATGGATGGGGAGGAACGAAAGCAGCACCAGCCCGATGACCGCGATCACCATGCCAATCCCGCCAAGCGCGCCGGCCGGGTAGCGGTCCGACAGTGCTCCGGCGATCGGCGCGACGACCATGGTGGTAAGCGGCCAGGGCGCGATCACCGCGCCGACTTCCGACGGCGCGAAGCCATAGCCGTGCTGGAGGCGGAAAGGGAGCGAGAGCAGCAGCGTCATCGTCGCGATGAAGGCAGTGAAGGCGCCGATCGTCGAGAGCGCTAGCACCGGTCGGCCGAGCAGGTCGACAGGGAGGATCGGCTTGGGTTCGTGGCGTTCACGGCGGACGAAGAGCAGGCCGATAAACGCACCCGCAGCGACCACCGCTGCGGACACGACCGGGCTGTCGCCATGGACGGCGCTTTCGAGCCCGCCGATCACCAGGCCGAACATCGCCGCGCAGAGCAGCGCGCCGAGCACGTCGAACGGGGCGGTGCTGCGAGGTACGTCGGGCAACGCGCGGCCGAGCGCGAGGCTGACCAGGGCAAAGGGAACCGCCGAAGCGAACACCCAGGGCCAGGGTCCGACGCTGAGCACCAGCCCGCCGAGCGTGGGCGCCAGTGCCGCGGCGCTCGACACCACCACCGAATTGAGACCCAGCCCCCGGCCGAGATGCTTGGCCGGATAGACTTGGCGGATCAGCGCCGTCGAGACGCTCAATGCCGCCGCAGCGCCCGCCGCCTGTGCCGCTCGGACGATCAGCAGGAAAGGCAGGCTCTGGGCGAAGAAACAGAGGATGGTGGCGACCGTGAAGACAATCTGGCCGCCCTGGTAAAGCCGCTTGAGGCCGATCCGGTCGCCGAGCCCCGAAAAGGGAAGCAGTAGCATCACCAGCACCAGCTGATAGATCGTCACCACAGCGACCGCCGCCGACGGATCGACACGGAGGTCGCGGGCGATGGTGGGCAAAGCGACGGTCGCGATTGCGCCGTCTATTACCACCAGCGCCGTGCCGAACGAGATTGCGGCGATCGCCCGGAGGCGTCGGGGCATGGGAAGGCCGTCGGTCACGGGGCGCTCATCGCCCGAACTTGCCTACAGTTCCAGCCCCAAGGAACCCGATCGCGGTAGGCGGGTTCTTACGCTTGCGAAATCAACGCTTTAGGAGAGATCGAAATGGGCAAGGGAATCCTGTTGTGGCTGCTGGGGATTCCGATCCCGATCATCATCCTGCTGCTGCTGTTCTGGCACTAGAAACATCGACCCCGCCGGACACCCTCCGGCGGGGTTCTCGCATTCAATCGAACAATTCCTCGAAGAACGACTTGCGGCGGTGCGGCTTGGGATGGCCGTGAGGGTCGCCGTCATGACGCCGGTCGTCATAACCGCGGCCGACGGGCTGCGGTTGGGGCTGCGGCGCAGCCGGCCGCCAGGCCTGGGCCTGGCTGGCGCTGCGCTCGAGGATCTTGTCGAGCTCGCCGCGATCGAGCCATACGCCCCGGCAATTGGGACAGTGATCGATCTCGACGCCTTGGCGCTCCATCGCCACCAGCTGGGAGCGGCAGACGGGGCAGGGCATGCCCTGGTTCATCGTCTCCATCGCCCTTACTCCTCGCGCTGGCCGATCAGCTGCAGCAGCAGCTGGAACAGGTTGATGAGGTTGAGATAGAGCGACAGCGCCCCCATCACGGCGAGCTTCTCGGTGTTCTGGCTACCGGCATAAGCGAGATACTCGCTCTTCAGCCGCTGCGTGTCCCAGGCGGTGAGGCCGGTGAACACCAGCACGCCGGCGACCGAGATCGCAGTCTGGAGCAGGCTCGATCCGATGAACAGGTTGACCAGGCTCACCGCGATGACCGCGAACAGGCCGATCATCAGGAAGGTCGAGAAGCGCGAGAGATCGGTCTTGGTGGTGTAGCCCCAGATACTCAGCCCGAGGAACAACGCCGCCGCGGCGAAGAAGGCGGTGGCGATGCTGAGATCGGTGAAGACCAGAAAGATACTGGCCATCGACACGCCCATCACTGCGGCGAAGGCGAAGAATGTCGCCCGCGCAGTCGCTACGGTCATTCGTTCGATGCGGAAGGTGAAGAAGAACACGAAGGCGAGCGGCGCCAGCATCACCACCCATTTGAGCGGGGTGCCGAAGATCGGACCGTATAGCGCCGGCGTGCTCGAGACGAGCAAAGCGACGAGGCCCGTGACAGCCAGGCCCAGCGCCATCGTCCGGTAGATGCCGAGCATGTAGGTGCGCAGGCCCTCGTGCAGCGCGGCGCCCTGGGGCCGGGAGGCCGGAGCGCGATAGGATGCGGGTTCGAACATGGGTGGTTCTCCTCAGATCCGGACGGGACGGGCGCGGGACAGCGCAAGGCGGGTCGCGCTGCGCATCTCGGCGGCGTCGGGGAAGTAGCGGAACAGCCGGTCCTTGATGGCGAGCCGTTCCTTCTTGAGGCGGCGCAGGCGCAGATCATCGGGCATGCGGCGGGCGAGCTCGCGGCGGATCTCGCGGTTGAGGACGCGGTGGGCGGCGATCAGCCGCTCGATCAGGGTATTCATAAGCCTCTTTCCATCGATGGTTGCATCGATCGAGCGGCTCGGCGGAGGGGGCGGTTAAGGGGGAGGGGCCACCGTCCAGCACCGAGCACGCTCGATGCGGTCCGACATCACAAGGGCTTCAAGAAAGCCCTCGTCAGAGGGGCCCGGTCCGCACTTCAAGGATAGTGAGGCAGCGGCACGGGTACAAGGCGGCCGTTTGTAACGAAGTGTTGCTGGGGGCCGCCTTCAGTGGGGCGGCCCCCAACCCATCAGCGGCAGGTGACCTGCTGCTGGTTGCGGTCGATCGCGCTGCCGAGCGCCGCGCCGGCGACAGCGCCGAGCAAAGTGCCGACGGTGCGCGAATGGCGGTTCGAGATGGCGTTGCCGAACAGGCCGCCCGCGGCGCCGCCGACGATCAGGCCGGTCGTGCCGTCGTTGCGGCGGCAATAATAGCGGCCGTCCTGCCCGCGATAGACGCGGTCGTTCGGGCCGAGCACGCGCTCCTGATAGTTGGGGCCCGAGCGATAATAGCGCGCGGCGTCATAATCGCCCTCGTCGCGCTCGTCGTCATAGCCGGCATTGTAGCCGGGGCCATTATTGTAGCCGGGGCGCGGCGGGGGACCGTAATCGGCGCGGCTGTTCCGCGAGGCGCGATAGCGCTCGACGGCCGCCTGATAGGCCTCATATTCGGAATCGAAGCGGCGCTGGGCGGCGTCGAACCGGGCTTCCTCGTCCGACTGGCTGGAATAGCGCTGCGCGGTCTGCGCGGCGGCGGGGGTGGCAATGGCGAAGCAGCTCGCGGCCAATGCGGCGAAGCCGATGACGATCTTCATTTCGTGTCTCTCCTTAAGGTGCTGCCGATACGGCTAAAGGCGCTGAAACGTTCCGGCAATGCGCGTGAAGGGCGGCTGAATAGAGCCGATCGGCGCGAAAAATGATCCGTATCCGGGCGCTGCAGTGCATTAATCCGATTTTTTGGACTTGCTGCATCGCAGCATAATGCCCATAATTGTATGTATGAAGCTGAGCCTCGCCCCCGATCCCGCGCCCACGCCTGTGAACAACACGCCGACCGTGCTCGAAGGAATCGTGCGTCAGCGCTGCCTGTCCACGACCTATAACCGCACGCGGATGATCCTGGCCCCGCACATCCTCTACACCCGCCACGGCGCGCTCTACATGGATGCCGCGGTCGTCTCGCGCGAGGGCATGCTGCCGCGCGAGGAGAAGATGGGCACCTTCAAGCTCGACGGGCTGAAGGACCTGACCGTGCTCGAGCGCGCCTTCTCGATCAGCGGCCTGTACGACGCCAGCCTCGACAAATATCAGGGCGAGACGCTGATGGCGGTCGAGCCGGACGCATCGGCCGCGGCCGCCTGAACCCGCGCCGCTTCCCCGCAGCGGGATAGCCAAGACGACATTTTCATGTTGAAATCTGTCTCCTAACCGGGGGCAGCGCGCGTGCATTTCATGCATCTTCTGAAGTCGCTCGATGACCTGATCTACGAGCTGATGACCTGGCTGGTCTTCTATCCGGTCACCTTCTGGCGGACGATCACCCGGCCTTCGGCGATGATGGTCTATTCCGATGCCGAACTCGCCGACCGCGAGGACAAGCAATATCCCGACACGCTGACCCCGCCGCTCTTCCTGCTCGTCACCTTGCTGCTCAGCCACGGCGTAGAGCTGGCGGTGGTGGGCCAGAGCAGCATCGTGGCCAATGACAAGGGGCTGGCCGGGCTGATCAGCGACGATACCAGCCTGCTGATCCTGCGGCTGGTGATCTTCAGCATCTTCCCGCTGATCATGGCGCTGCGGCTGGTCCACAAGAAGCGCTGGAAGCTGACCCGCGACACGCTGCGGGCGCCCTTCTACGCGCAATGCTATCCGGCGGGCCCGTTCGCGCTGGTGATGGGGCTGGGCGCGATGGCGACCCAGCTGCAATGGGACTGGACCAAGATCGCCGGGCTGGCGCTGATGATCGCGGCGATGCTCTGGTACGGCATCCTCCAGTCGCGCTGGTTCGCGCAGGAACTGGGGATCTCGTTCCTTCGCGGGTTCTGGGTGGCATCGGTCGGGATGGTGGAGTGCGTGGCGGTGATCTGCGTGGTGGCGCCGCTGATCGCGTGAGCCCCGACGACGCCGGACTGTGATAGAAGGCGCCGACCAGCAGGAGCGCGGCATCATCGAACATCATCGCATCGCCATCATCGGAGCAGGCCATGTCGGCGCCACCGCCGCCTATGCGCTGATGCTGCGCGCCTTGTTCCGCGAGATCGTGCTGATCGACATGGACGCGGGGCTGGCCGAGGCCGAGGCCGCCGATTTGCGCGACGCCAATGCGCTGGCGCGGCCGGCACGGATCTGGGCGGGCGGCTATGAAGACGCCGCCAGTGCCGCGATCGCGGTCATCACCGCGGGTGCGGCGACACATGGCGGCGAAAGCCGGCTCGCGGTCGCCGGGCGCAGCGCAGCGATCGTCGGGGACTGCGTCGACTCGCTGATGGCGGCGGGGTTCGGCGGGATCATCCTGGTGGCATCCAACCCGGTCGATTTGATGGCGCATGCCGCCTTCCGCCGCTGCGGGATCGACGCGGCGCGGGTGATCGGGACGGGGACCCTGCTCGATTCGAGCCGGTTGCGGCAGGCGCTCTCCGCAGAACTGGGCGTGGCGCCGGGGGCGATCCATGCCCAGGTACTCGGCGAGCATGGCGATAGCGAGGTCGCGGCCTTTTCGGGGGTGCGCGTGGGCGGCATGGGGCTGGACGCCTTTGCCCCGGACGCGGTGGACCGCGAGGCGCTGGCGCGCGACGTGCGCGAGGCGGCGTACCGGATCGTGAGCGGCAAGGGCTATACCTCGTTCGGTGTGGCGACCGCGATCGTGCGGATCTGCGAGGCGATCCTGCGCGACGAGCATGCGGTGCTGCCGGTATCGACCTTGCTGACCGGCGAGTTCGGGATCGAAAATGTGTATCTGAGCCTGCCCTGCGTACTTGGCGCGGGCGGGGTGGAGCGCGTGCTGGTGCCCGAGCTGCATGCCGGCGAGGTGGCGGCGCTCAAGGCTTCGGCGGCGGTGCTGCGCGAGGCCGGGGCGGGGATCGGCTAGGCCGCAAAGGTAACGAAGGTAACGGGGATGTCGGGCGAAACGTCGGCGAAGCGAGGCTGGCGTGCGGTGGAATCGGCGGCCGGCGCTCAGAGGTTCCATTCGGCATCGGGCCCGGTGGGGGCGCCGCGGAAGCCGGGATCGGTCGCGCGGAGCGCGGCGATCAGCAGACTGTCGTTGAACACGCGCCGCACGCCGATCTGGCGGCCGCGATAGAAGACCGGCACCGCGACGCCGGAAAGCGCGCGCTGGATGCCGGTATCGATCGCGTTGAAGCGGCCCATGTCGATCGCGGCATCCCAGGCGGCTGCGAAGTTGCTGTCCTCGCCGGCGCGGATGCGCAGGGCATAGGCCGATTTGGGGCTCATCCCGACCGATTTGGCGGCGGTGCCGACCACGCCGAGTTCGGCGAGCGCGGCGATGAAGTCGCGCTGGCGCTGCGCGGTCCAGCCATCGTGGCGCGCGCGGGCGGCGACCGGGGTGAGGGCGAGGGGATCGGCAAGGGACTCGGTCATCGACGAGTCTATCCCAGACGAAATCCTACATTGGAAGAGGTGAACGGCTCACCGGCGACGCGGCTTGGCGGAGGCCAGTCGGAGACTGTCACGCTGTTGACCGGACGATGCCTTTGCAGGCGAACTATCTCGATAGAACTCGACTTGTGAGTGTTGTCACACGAGCGGTACCATCGTCCCTACCTTACTCTTATATCTCTGATATATAGCAATTATACATATATTTGAACATATACAGAACGTGTGGTATTCCCCATTCTATAGAAGGAATCCACGCTATGGCTGAAAAAGCTCGGTACCCTCAAATTCCAAGCACTGTTTGGTGGGGAGTTAGAAATGTTCTCCAGCGTACTCCGAATGCGACTATCGATGATCGCCTGCTCGGCGTTCAGCTTGGCGTTCAGGAAGCTGCTGCGCGTGCATATATCAATGAGCTTCGAAGTGTAGGTATTCTCACCGATGAGGGGAGGGCTACATCTCTAGCGCAAAGATGGAAACTTGATGACACCTATGCAGAGGCGGTGGAGGAATTGGTTTCCTCGGTTTACCCCGAAGGGCTGCTTCACGTAGCGCCGCCCGGTGAGGGTGACCGTCAGAAGATTGTAAATTGGTTTCAGCGTGAGGGCCTTGGCCAGGGAGCGGCTGGTAATAAGGCAGCCACATACCTGCTTTTGACCAGCGCGACTCCGAACGAAGCTGCTGTGAAGAATAGCAAGCCTCAAGAGAAGGGAGCTGCTCGCACCAGTGCGCCTCGGTCGCAACCTGCTACTTCTCGTACCGCAGCGAGCGAAAGAAGTTCCGCTAAAGGTGGCAGCGGAGGAGACGAGAATCGCTCGGGTAAGACCGGACCCGAGATAATGCCTCTGAATGTGAACGTGCAAATCCACATCAGTGCAGATGCGGGTTCGGAACAAATCGAATCTATATTCTCTGCCATGAGGCGTTATCTGTATGACACGCCCGCTTCTTGAGGGACTCAAGAAGTTCCAAGAGTATCTGTTCGAGGTAGGTTTAGCACGATCAGTGTTGGCTCTCCCAGCTCCTCGCATGTTGGCTCTCTCGGCTCCTTCGGGGGAAGGCGCCGAGATCCCAAATATTTTTTCGCGCCTGATACTGGAAGAAGAGATTGAACATGTGGCGCGAGATTTGTTTGTCTCCGGTCATTATTCTTTCGCCGTTCAGGAGGCGTACAAAGCGGTCGACAAATTTATCTCTGATAAGGTCGGGCCACTCAGCGTTTCTGGCACGCAACTTATGGAGGTCGCCTTCAGTCCGAACGCTCCGATCCTGTCATGGTCCGGCAGAGTGACGCAATCGGAGATTGATGAGCAGAAGGGATATCAACGCCTCTATTCCGGGGCGATGCTTGGCATTCGCAATCCTGTTACACACGAGTTCAACTGGGTAGAAGAGCCGGATGTTGCTTTGGAATTGATCGTGTTTGCGCAGCATCTGCTTCGCAAGGCAAAGCGTGCGTCGAAGATTCAACTTCAAGCTGCTGTGGCGAAATCAATTCCTTGAAATACAGGCGGCGCGCCCGCGATTAGCTCACCCCACCGTCACAAAACTATCCATCACCCGCTTCCGCCCCGCGCTCTCGAAGTCGATCTCGAGCTTGTTGCCTTCGATCTCGGCGATCGTGCCGTAGCCGAACTTCTGGTGGAACACGCGCAGGCCCAGCGACAAATCCCCGCGCGGCTTGGCGCCGAAGCTTACCGCGCTCGCGCGGCTCTCCAGCACGCGGGCGGGTTCGCGGGTGAAGGTGCGGGCGGTGAAGCTGCCGCCGGGGTTCTTCGGATCGACGCCCGCGGCGCGCTGCCAGCCGGGGCCGCGGCCGGTGCCGCGCTGGACGTCGGCGAAGGGATCGGCGCGCTCGGACCAGTTGGCGCGCCACAGGCTCTCGCCGCCCGACATGGTGCTTTCCTGCTCGGTATGATCGTCCGGCAGCTCGGCGATGAAGCGCGAGGGCAGGCTGCTCGTCCACTGCCCGTAGATGCGGCGATTGGCGGCGTGGAGGATGGTCGCCTGGCGCCGGGCGCGGGTGATCGCGACATAGGCCAGGCGGCGCTCTTCCTCGAGTGAGGCGAGGCCGCCTTCGTCGAGCGCGCGCTGCGAGGGGAAGATGCCTTCCTCCCAGCCGGCCAGGTAGACCGTGTCGAACTCCAGCCCCTTGGCGGCGTGGATCGTCATGATCGTGACCTTGGGCTCTTCCGCGTTGTTCTCGTTGTCCATGACGAGGCTGACATGCTCGAGGAACGCGGTGAGGCTCTCATATTCCTCCATCGCGCGGACGAGCTCGTTGAGATTCTCGAGGCGGCCGGCGGCCTCTGCGGTGCGATCGGCCTGCCACATCGCGGTGTAGCCGCTCTCGTCGAGGATGATGCGGGCGAGCTCGGGATGGGGGAGCGTGTCGCCCATGCTGCGCCAGCGGGCGATGTCGCCGACCAGATTGCCGAGCGCGCGGCGGGCCTGGGGCGTCAGCTCGTCGCTGTCGAGGATGCGTGCGGCCGCGGTGGTGAGGGGGATGCCGGCGGCGCGTGCATATTGGTGGACCTTCGCCAGTGCCTTGTCGCCGAGGCCGCGCTTGGGGGTGTTGACGATGCGCTCGAAGGCGAGGTCGTCGGCCGGCTGCGCGACGACGCGGAGATAAGCGAGCGCGTCGCGGATCTCCTGACGCTCGTAGAAGCGGAAGCCGCCGATGATGCGATAGGGGAGGCCGATCGAAATGAAGCGGTCCTCGAACTCGCGGGTCTGGTGCTGGGCGCGGACGAGGATGGCGGTGGCGTCGAGGCTGAGGCCGCCGCGCTGGAGGCCCTCGATCTCCTCGCCGACGCGGCGCGCTTCCTCGGGGCCGTCCCAGATGCCGAGCACCTTGACCTTCTCGCCCGCGTCCTTCTCGGTCCAGAGCGTCTTGCCGAGGCGGCCGCCATTGTTTGCGATCACGCCCGAAGCGGCGCCGAGGATGTGCGGGGTGGAGCGGTAATTCTGCTCGAGGCGGATCACCTTGGCGCCGGGGAAATCCTTCTCGAACTTGAGGATGTTCTCCACCTGGGCGCCGCGCCAGCTGTAGATCGACTGGTCGTCGTCGCCGACGCAGCAGATGTTCTTGCGCTCCTGCGCGAGCAGGCGGAGCCAGAGATACTGGACGGCGTTGGTGTCCTGATACTCGTCGACCAATATGTAGCGGAAGCGCTGCTGGTAGAGGGCGAGCACCTCGCGATCGGTCTTGAGGATCGTCAGCATGTGGAGGAGCAGATCGCCGAAATCGCAGGCGTTTAGGGTGCGCAGGCGCTCCTGATACTGGGCGTACATCGCCTGGCCGCGGCCGTTGGCGTAAAGCTCGGACTCGCCAGCGTCGATGTCGGCGGGGATCAGGCCCTTGTTCTTCCACTGATCGATCAACCCGGCGAGCTGGCGGGCGGGCCAGCGCTTCTCGTCGAGATCGTTGGCGGTGATGAGCTGCTTCAAGAGGCGGAGCTGGTCGTCGGTGTCGAGGATGGTGAAGTTGGACTGCAGGCCGACAAGCTCGGCATGGCGGCGGAGCATCTTCGCGCCGATCGCGTGGAAGGTGCCGAGCCAGGGCATGCCCTCGACCGCTTCGCCGACGAGGCGGCCGACGCGCTCCTTCATCTCGCGCGCGGCCTTGTTGGTGAAGGTGACCGCGAGCAGTTCGGACGGATAGGCCTTCCGCGTCCAGAGCAGGTGGGCGAGGCGCGCGGTGAGCGCGGCGGTCTTGCCCGTGCCGGCGCCGGCAAGGACGAGCACGGGGCCCTCGGTGGTGAGCACGGCCTCGCGCTGGGGCGTGTTCAGGCCCTGGAGATAGGGGGCGTCCTGGGGCGAGGGGGCGGGGAGACTCATCGGTGAACAAGTAGGGAACGAGGGCGTCCGGAGCAAGCGGCGGATGCGCTTGAGGCGGGCGCGGGGACGGGCTAGCTAGTGCGGCAAGATCATGGGAGCGCGAGCGTGAACTGGAGAAACAGGCGTCTGCGACTGGCGCTGGTGCTGGCGGCGGCGGTGTTCGTCGCGTTCGTCGCCTGGCGGATGGGCGACAGCGTGGGCAAGAAGCCGCCCTGCGTGCCCGGACGGCACGAGGAGAAGGACACGAGCGGCAAGGTCGTGAAGATCACGCATATCAGCTGCTTCGACTGACGCTTTTGCTGGTGTTTTCGACGGCGTTGTAACGTTATTGTCATCACATTGTCACACGCCACGGTCAGACCCCGGCACATCATGGCATCACTCGCAATGGAACAAGCCCCGGCGGCTGACACGCCCCGGAGCCCGCGATTCGACTATAAGACGCATCCGCTGGCCAAGCTCCTGTTCGCCGCGATCGTGGTGGGCGGAATGGCGTTTGCCGGCTGGAGCGTGCTGAGCGACACGCAGGGGGTGGGCGAGAACCTTGCCACCGGGGTGTTCGCGTTCCTGGCGCTGGCGCTGCTGATCGCGCTCGGCTTCGAGTTCGTGAACGGCTTCCACGACACCGCCAATGCGGTGGCCACCGTGATCTACACCAATGCGATGCCCGCGCATCTGGCGGTGGTGTGGTCCGGCTTCTTCAATTTCCTGGGCGTGATGTTCTCGAGCGGCGCGGTCGCCTATTCGATCATCACGCTGCTGCCGGTCGACCTGATCCTCAACGTGGGATCCTCGGCGGGTTTCGCGATGATCTTCGCGCTGCTGCTCGCGGCGGTGCTGTGGAACCTCGGCACCTGGTATGTCGGCCTGCCCAACAGTTCGAGCCACACGCTGATCGGTTCGGTGCTGGGCGTCGGCTTCGCCAACCAGCTGATCTCGGCCGGCTCGCGCGGCGGCACCGCGGGCGTCGACTGGAGCCAGGCGACCAAGATCCTGACCGGCCTCTGGATGGCACCGCTGATCGGCTTTGGTGCTGCGCTGCTGCTGCTGCTCGTGATGCGCATGCTGATCCGCAACCCCAAGCTCTACAAGCCGCCCGAAGGCGAGGCGGCACCGCCCAGGGGCATCCGCGCGCTGCTGATCTTCACCTGCACCGCGGTCTCGTTCAGCCATGGCTCGAACGACGGCCAGAAGGGCATGGGGCTGATCATGCTGATCCTGATCGGCTGCGCGCCGACGGCCTATGCGCTGAACCGCACGCTGCCGAGCAGCGGGACCCCCGCCTTCGTCCAGACCGCCAACACGGCCAACGCAGCCTATGAGGCGCGCAGCGGCGGTATCGTCATCGCCCCCGCACAGGCGCGCGGCATCCTCACCAGCGCGCTCCAGCAGCGCAAGGCCGAGGGGCCGCAGGTGTTCGCGGCGCTCGACAGCCTGTCAACGGACCTGACCCAGCGCGTCGCGAGCTATGGCTCGCTGAGCAAGGTGCCTGCCGAGGCGACCCCGAACGTGCGCAACGACATGTATCTGGTGCTCGACACCACCCGGCTCGCGACCAAGAAGGCCGACGGCTATCAGCCCGCCGAGCTGAAGGCGCTGAAGGATTACCAGGCCGGGCTCGAAGCCGGCACGCGCTTCATTCCGCTCTGGGTGAAGATCGTCGTGGCGCTGGCGCTGGGGCTGGGCACGATGATCGGCTGGAAGCGGATCGTCGTCACCGTCGGCGAGAAGATCGGCAAGCAGCACATGACCTATGGCATGGGCGCTTCGGCCGAGCTGGTCGCGGCGGGCACGATCCTGATGGCGGATCGCTTCGGGCTGCCGGTCTCGACGACGCACATCCTCTCCTCGGGCGTCGCCGGCGCGTCGGTCGCGAGCGGCTCGGGGCTGCAGGCGCGCACCGTGCGCAACCTGGCGCTCGCCTGGCTGCTGACCTTGCCCGCGGCGATGCTGCTCTCGGGCGGGCTCTATTGGCTGATGCTGACCGCGGTGAAGGCGTTCGGACTGCACTGAGGCGTGATGCTTGCGCAGCGAATGGCATGCGCAGATCAAGCGCGTGCGGTTCGACCGGAGCTCCATCGGACGGCCGTTCAGACGGGAGGACCGCCATGCGCACGCTCATCATCCCGGGACTACTGTGGTTCTCGGCGATAGGCTGCGGCCTGATCGGGGGGCTCTATTTCGCCTTTTCGACCTTCATCATGACCTCGCTTGGGCGGATCGATCACCCCGCCGGCATCGCGGCGATGAATGCCATCAATATGGATATCCAGCGTTCGGTGTTCCTTCCCCTGTTCCTCGCCACCACGCTCAGCGCCGCCGCGCTGGCGGTGATCGGCATGGTGCACGGGAGCGAGCCGGGGGCGATCTCGATGATCGCGGGCGGGCTGTTCTATGTCATCGGCATGTTCGCGGTGACGATGGCTCTCAACGTGCCGCTGAACGACGCGCTGGCCGCCGCCGCGGGCGGACCGGATGCCGCCATGGTATGGACGCGATACCTCCGCGAATGGACACTGTGGAACCATGTCCGCACGATCAGCTCGACGCTGGCCTGCATCGCGTTCATGCATGCGATCGCGGTGCGATAGGGTTTTCATACGGGATGCCTCTCACGGGCGAGTCCGTAAGAGGGTTAGGTCCGCTATATAGAGCGGACTCCCGGTAGGGCGTTTTCAGGCATGCAAGCCTCGACCTGCCCTGTGGGGTATGTCTTGACGATCACGCGCTGTTCAATCGACGCGAAAGCGCGCAAAGTAATTATTCGGCCTACGCCAGGATTTGCGGAAGCTTGGCCATGTTCCAAAGCGTCGAAAAGAGCTAAACTCTCGGTAGGCTTCCAGGAGCCTAGCAAGGCTTTGCTTACCCATCTGAACTGTGTCATAAGTATGTACGCCCCATACTATTTAAGTGAGAGCATATTTACCCGTCTCTCAGGCGCCATATTCCAGGATATTGGAAAGCGCTATTATAACAGCGCCCTTGGAACTCTAAGGTTCCGCTTTCTCCGCGAACTCGGACCAGAATGGATGGACTTAGCCGGCAGGGAGCCCCGGCCGCGCGACCTATAGATCGTGCGCGGCGAGGCGCAGGCTGTGTTTGAGGCCGTGGGTGTCGGCGCGCAGATCGGCCTTCACATGATCCATCGGATTGGCGAAGGCGACGAGGAGACCGGCGAGCAGGGCGAACAGGGTCGCGAACAAGAGGCGCCGTGCTGTTGGTCCGCGCATCGTCCATCTCCCTTTGGCCGCTGGTCCGGTGACATTTCGATACGGGCGGGAAACTGACCTGCCGATGAACGGGCTTTCCCCTCGCGCGCGCTTCTCGCATAGCGGTGCGAAAGGGAGAGGAAATGACCGCACCAGCCGCATCGCATCGCCGGATCCTGTTCGCCAGCCTGGTCGGCACCTCGGTCGAGTTCTACGATTTCTATATCTATGCGACCGCGGCGGCGCTCGTGTTCGGGCCGCTGTTCTTTCCGGCACAGGAGCCGTGGCTGCAGCAAGTTGGCGCCTATGCCAGCTTCAGCGTGGCGTTCTTCGCGCGGCCGTTGGGCGGGCTGGTGTTCGGCCATTTCGGCGACCGGCTCGGGCGCAAGTCGACGCTCGTCGCGTCGCTGATGCTGATGGGCATCTCGACCGTGCTGATCGCCTTCCTGCCGACCTATGCGATGATCGGCTGGGTGGCGCCGCTGCTGCTGTGCCTGATGCGGTTTGGCCAGGGTTTCGGGCTGGGCGGCGAATGGGGCGGGGCGAGCCTGCTCGCGGTGGAGAACGCCCCGCCGGGCTGGGCCAACCGCTATGGCAGCTTTCCGCCGATGGGCGCACCGGTGGGGTTCATCTTCGCCAACGGCTTCTATCTGGTGCTGGGCGCCCTGCTCACCGACGAACAGTTTCGCGAATGGGGCTGGCGCCTGCCGTTCCTGGCGAGCGCGGTGCTGGTGGCGCTGGGCCTGTGGGTGCGCCTCAGGATCACCGAGACACCCGAATTCGTCGAGGCCGGCGAGAAGGCGCCGCCGCCCGCGGTTCCGATCGGCGAATTGCTGCGCGACCATGCGCTGCCGACGGTCGCCGGGACGATGGGGACGATCGCGTGCTTCGCGCTCTTCTACATCTCGACGCTGTTCGTGATCGGATACGGCACCAAGGCGCTGCATTATGACCGCGAGCTCTTCCTGGGTGTCGAGCTGGCCGCGATCCTGTTCATGGCCGCGGGGATCGCCACCGCGGGGTTCCTCGCGGATCGGCACAATGCCGGCAGGATCCTGACGCTCGGCTGCCTGGTGACGATCCCGGTTGGGCTGACCATGTCGGCGCTGCTGGTGCCGGGGTCGCTCGCCAGCGTGTTCACCTGGCTGGCCTTCGCATTGTTCACGATGGGGTTCGTCTATGGGCCGCTGGGCGGTTGGCTGCCGAGCCTGTTCCCGGCGCGGGTGCGCTATACCGGCGTGTCGGTCACCTTCAACATCGGCGGGATCATCGGCGGCGGGCTGACCCCGCTGATCGCCGAGACCCTGGTGAAACAAGGTGGGCTCGGCTGGGTGGGGCTCTACCTCGCCGGCGCTGCGCTGCTGAGCCTGGTGGGATTGATGCTGCTGCGGCGTAAATAGCGTCTTCCTTCCGTAACTTCCCCGCGATAGCCAAGACGCTCGCAAAGTGGAGTTGGGCATGCGTATCGACAGGCGGAGCGTGATGGGCGGCGGGCTGGCGCTAGCAGCGGCTGGCGTGCCGCTGGGGCGGGCGATCGCGGCGGACGGCGATGTGGTCATCAACCATATTGCGCTGGAGGACGGCCGCGTCTGGATCGCCGCCAAGATCGAGGGGAAGGGCCCCTATTTCTTCATCGTCGATACCGGCGGTACGTTCAGCTTTATCGAGGACAGCTTCGCCAAGTCGCTGGGCCTCCAGAAGGTGAACGGTAAGCAGATGGCGGGCGTGGGCGGCAAGGTGGCCGATTATAGCGCCTATGTCGCCCGGGAGGTGACGCTCGCGAGCGGCACGCGCTTTCCCGACATGCTGTTCACCGGCATCGGCAAGCGCCTGAGCAAGGACGCGGTGGGCGCGTTCGGCGCGGGGCTCTTCACCACCTATGACAGCGACCTGGATTTCGTGAAGGGCGAGTGGCGCGCTTATCCAAAGGGACGGCCGAATTTCGACGGGCTGACCAGGCTGCCGGGGCGCTTCACCAAGGAGGAGGGCGGGCAGGCGCCCCGGATCCAGATCGAGGCGACGATCGATGGCTATTCGGGCGCGTTCCTGGCCGATACCGGCGCACCGGGCATCAGCCTGAACGGCCGCGCAGCGGCAAAGAGCGGGCTATGGGACGACAGCAAGCCGTTCGCGCCGACGCGGATCGGCGGTATCGGCGACGCGAGCATCCCCGGGCGCATCGTGCGCGCCAGCAAGGTGCAGGTGGGACCGTTCGTGTTCGAGGGCATGCTGATCACGCTCAGCAAGCCCGGGACGGTTTCGGCGGACCAGGAAGGGCTGCTCGGCCTGTCGGCGCTGTCGCTGCTCGACCTGACCACCGACGTGAGCGGCGCCGGTTCGCTATGGGGCAAGCCCAACGGTCTCAAGCCCCGACGCGGAGGCTATCCGCTCTCCGGCATATGGATCGACGAGAACAAGGGGCGCCTCGTCGTGGGCGCGGTCGGGACCGGCAGTCCGGCGGTAGCCGCGGGGCTGAAACAGGGCGACGTGCTGGTCGGAGGGAATTTGGAGGCCATGCTGGGCGCGATAAACGGCCCGCCGGGCAAGCAAGTCGCGCTGACCGTCGAAAGCAGCGGCGCGCGGCGCGAGGTGCGCTACATGCTCAGACCCTGGCTCTAGCCTTGTCGCTCAGGCCGCGCGCAGCAAGGTGAGGCGCGCCTTGCCATGGACGCGAGTGACGTCCGTGGCGAAGCCGGCGACCTCGACGGTTTCGTCCTTGGCGGTCTCGATGCTGATCCAGGTGGCGGGGCTGGTCCAGCCGAGGCGGCCGAGCTTGTCGAGCGCGACCGCGCCGGCGCCGGTGCCATAAGGCGGGTCCATCAGGATCAGGTCGAGCGGCTTGGGCGCGACGCCGAGCGCCAGCGCCGAAGTCGCGCGGACTTCAGCACCGGTGGCGCCTAATTTGGCGATATTGGCCTTGAGCGCATCGAGCGCGGCGCGGTCCTGCTCGACGAACAGGCACGAAGCGGCGCCGCGCGACAAGGCTTCGAGGCCGAGCGCGCCCGAGCCGGCGAAGAGATCGGCGACCGCCAGTTCCTCGAAGCTGCCGATGCGGCTGGCGAGCATCGAGAACAGCGCCTCGCGGGTGCGATCGGCGGTGGGGCGGGTCGCGTCGCCCTTGGGCGCGACGATCGGGCGGCCGCGCCAGGTACCGGCGATGATCCGCATTACTTGCGCGTCCTCGGCGGCCGCCCGGGCTTGGGCTTGTCCGGACGCGCGGGGCGACCGCGACCTCCGGATGGGCCGGCGGTGGGCTTGCGGGGGCCGCGCGGCCGATCGACGATCTCGCCGGCGCGTGGCTCCTGCGTCTCGCGATGCGCACGGGCACGCGCGGCGCGGGCTGGCTTGGCTATGGTGCGGTCGTCTTCGCGCCCGGTGCGCTCGGGAGCACGGCCGGGCGTGACGCGTGGCGTGAATTTGGGTTGATCGTCCCGAGCGGGGCGCGGCGCCGAGGTGCGACCCGGGCGACCGGACCTGCCCATCGGGCGCGTTTCTTCGCCCGGACGTTCGGGCGGTCGCGCCGGAGCGAAGCGGGAAGGCACGTTGGGAAGCTCGTCCCGACCGCGACGTGGCGCGGCGGCGCGAGCCGGCCGCGCGCGATCTCCTTCGCGGGCCGGGCGCTCCGCTGCGCGGCCAGGCGCCGCGCGGGGTGCGAACGGTGCGGGTTCGGCACCGACGGGGCGTGGACGCGGCGCCGGGCCCCGGGCCGGACGATTGCTCGGGCGTTCGGGTTCGCGTCCGGTGCTGGGAGCCGGCGCGGGTTCGACGACGCGCTGCCGCACCGCGAACTGGAGGTTTGACGCCGCCTTGCCGCCGCCCGGCTTCACCAGCACGGTGCGGAAGGTGGCGAGATCATTCTGGCGGATCTCGTCGACATCGCCAGCGGGCAGGTCGCCCAGATGGAAGGGGCCGTAGCGGGTGCGGATCAACCGGCTGACCTGGAGGCCGAGATGCTCGAGCACGCGGCGGACCTCGCGGTTCTTGCCCTCGGTCAGCGTCATCTCGATCCAGAGATTGGCGCCGGTGCGCCGCTCGATATTGGCGTTGATCGATCCGTAGCGGACGCCCTCGATCTCGGTGCCGAGCATCAGATCCTCGAGCTGCGCCTGGCTGACCTGGCCATAAGCGCGGGCGCGATAGCTGCGTTCGACGCCTACCGAAGGAAGCTCGAGCTGGCGCTTGAGCTCGCCGTCGGTGGTGAGGAGCAGCAGCCCCTCGGTGTTCAGGTCGAGCCGACCGACGGGCATGACGCGCGGCAGGCCGGGGGGCATGCGATCATAGATGGTCGGCCGGCCGGTGAAATCGCGCTCGGCGGTGAGCAGGCCGGCGGGTTTGTGATAGCGGAACAGGCGCGCGGGCGCGGGCGCCTGGACCGGCTGGCCGTCGACGGTGACCCCGTCGAGCGAAGGCAGCACGGTCGCCGGCGTGTCGAGGACCTTGCCGTCGAGCGCGATGCGACCGTCGAGGATCATCCGCTCGATCTCGCGGCGCGACGCGATTCCCGCACGGGCGAGCAGCTTGGCGATGCGCTGCAGGGCAGCTTCGGGCTTTGGGGGCTTGGAGACGGACACCGCGGCGATATAGCGATTATGTCGGATTGGGCAAAAATTATTGCGGCGCTGAAAGGGGTTTCGCGCGTTAGGCGTATGCGAAACGAGTTAGGTTGGATGCGAAACGAATGTTGTTCGGTAAGAAGAAGCGTCGGATCGAAAGGCTGTTGATCGTTGAGGATGAGCCACTCGTCGCGTTCGATACCGAACATTTCCTGACCGGCGAGGGTTTCGCGATCGTGGCAACGGTGGATTCCGTTGCGGGTGCGATGGGCATACTCGGAAGCGGTGGCGAGATTGATTTGGTGCTGGTGGACGTCAATTTGTCCGACGGCAGCGGAGTCGAAGTGGCGCGGGCGGCACGGGGCCAGGGGATCGCGGTACTGTTCGTCACCGGCCAATGCCCGGGCGAGGCGCGGGCGCTGGCGGCGGGCTGCTTGTCCAAGCCCTATCCGCAGCGCGACCTGCTCGCGGCGATCGGCGCGATCGAGGCGGTGATCGAAGGCCGCAAGGTGCCCGGACGGCTGCCGGGCAGCTTCAGCCTGTTCGGCACCGCCGGCTGAGCATTCAGCGCCAGAACAAAGCGACGACGACGCCGAGCCACGAAAAGACCGAAGCGACGACGGCAAGCCGTGCGACGATCTCGCCCGCTGAGGCGGACTGGCGATAGGTGACCGCGCGAGCGGAGGTGCGAGAGGACATGGGTAACTCCTGCGAATATCTTGGGCGTATTATCGGTCGAAGTTGCTGAACCGCAGGCTACCGGTTCCGATGTGCGAGCACGGTTCGTCTCAGCCCAGCCTCGGCTCGGCGACTTGCCATCCCGCTGTTCAGCGCAGCCAGGTCGCAGCGAGCAGCACGACCGTCCAGAACACCGCCGATACGGCGAAGGCGAGCAGCATGCCGAAGCCGGGCGGCGCGCGGCTCTCGTCGCGTTCGATAAACTCCGGAGGCAATGGCGGCAGCGACATGTTCGCGATCCTACAATGACCTAGATATCATTGTAGGAAGAGATGCGGACCGCGCATCCGGGTGAGCCCAATCGGGATTTTACCGTAGCCGCGCCTCGACGGCGTCGTGGAAGTGGCGGATGCCGAGTTCGAGCGTGCCTAGCGTGAGCTTGTCGAGCGCACCGGAGGCGAGGCCCTGCTGGCCGAGTTCGCAGGCGCGGAAATCCTCGGCCGCGAAGACGCCGCCGTCGAGCAACTCCCAGCTCCGCTCCCAATGCGCGAGCGCCTTTTCGGTAGCGGGCGCCTCGGGAATCAGCATGAAATCCTCGACCAACACCTCGTCGACCGCCTGGGGCATCAGCACCATCAGGTTGATGTAATCGGGGCTGACCACCAGCACGGTGCCGGGGAACATCTGGTACGTGTACGTGATCGCCGCACGCAGCGTCGCCCAGTCCTTCGAGGAGAGCGAGGCCAGCGTCGCGTCACGGCCCACGGCGGAGCGCTGGTGCGGGCCGATGGCGTCGGCGGTGGAGACGCCGTCCTTGAAGAAAGGCGCGATCGTGCCGGCGTGGAGGCGCTGGATGTGATAGCCCTCGAGGAACGCATCCATGATCAGCTTCCAATTGGCTTTCACCCGGTGCGTGCGATGGCGGAAGGCATATTGGCCGGCGAGATCGAACGCGGCGAAGTCGCGTGCGAGCGTGTCCGCCTCGGCGAAATTGGCGGCATCGTCGAACGCGAACCAGATCAGCCCGCCGGCTTCGTGGGTGGGCAGGCGCTTGAGGCCATGGGCGGACTTGTCGAGGCCCGGGAAGGTGTCGGGGCGGGGCAGGCCGGCGAGGCGGCCGTCGAGCGTGTAGGTCCAGGCATGATAGGGGCAGACGAGGCGCGGGCCGTGAACGGCGTCGCATCCCTCGACCAGCCTTGTGCCGCGATGGCGACAGACATTGAGGAAGACATGCGCCTCGCCCTGCTTGTCGCGGGTGATCAGCAGCGGCTTGCCGAAGCCGTCATGCGGCACGGCCATATTGGGTT
Organism: Sphingomonas sp. JC676; assembly: GCF_014489075.1. Classification (GTDB taxonomy): domain Bacteria; phylum Pseudomonadota; class Alphaproteobacteria; order Sphingomonadales; family Sphingomonadaceae; genus Sphingomonas. Next base: position 1,010,430 of record NZ_JACTGR010000001.1, read on the forward strand.
CGGGGAGCAGCGCGGACGGCGCGATGACCAAGGGCGCGCGGGCGAAGATGCGCGCCTGCTCGGCGGCGAAGCGTTCCGGGCTGGTATAGGCAGCGGCATCGACATGCGCGATCGCGTCGCCTTCGCGCGTGCCGCCGGCTGCCAGCATTCGCGCCAGAGCGAGTTGGCCGTCGGTCGGCAGACTGGCGTTCATGATCCTCTTCCTCTGGCCTTCGCGCTATTTTTGGTTAGTTTCAGCCCGAAAGGTCGCGGGGACAAGACGATAATGCAGGATCAATCCAGGCCCGCCGGGCTCTATCTGGTCGCGCAAGCCGCGCTGCTGGTTGCCCTGGGGCTGCTCGTGCTGCCGTGGATCACGGTCGCGCTGCCCGGCGGCGCGCCGGAAGCGGTGCGCGGACTCGACCTCGCGCTGGGCTGGAAATCGGGGACGGCGGCACTCAGCCCGTCGATGACGTTCAACCTGGGGCTACTGGTGCTCCTCGCGACGCTGGTGATGAGCGTGGTGTGGCGGCGCACCGGCGGGGCCAGCCTGATCGTGGGCGGAAGCGCGGTGGGGGTGCTGCTCCTGCTGCTCGCGGTTTTGTTCGCATTATTCTCGCCGCCCAAGGCACTGGCGGCGGCGAGCTTCGCGCCCGCGATCGGCCTCTGGCTGGGCATGGCGGTGCTGGTGGCCGCATTCCTAACCGGACGCGCGGCGGCGCCCGCGGACTGGCGCGCAGAGCTTCCCGAAGGCGTGCGGCCCTATTTCGAGAATGCTCCCCTGGCGGCGTTCGCGCTCGGCCTGTCCTCGGGCTTTCCGTTTGCGATGATCGGCGCGACGCTGACCAGCAGGCTGGCGCAGGACGGCATCACCAAATCGACGATCACGGCGTTCACGCTGGCGATCCTGGTCTACAACTTCAAATTCCTCTGGGCGTGGATCGTCGACGGCGTCCGCTTGCCCGTGCTGGGCAGGCTGGGACAGCGCGTCTCGTGGCTGATCGTCGCGGGCGTGCTGGTCGTCGCGGCGGTGTGGAACCTCGCGCTGACCGATCCCGATCCGGCGAACATCATGCCGACGGTGATCGCCGCGGTTCTCGTCGGCATCGCGGGCGCGACCTATGACATCGTCATCGACGGCTACCGGATCGAGATCCTCGAACCGCAGCAGCTTGGCTACGGCTCGGGCATGTCGCAATATGGCTGGCGGATCGGATCGGCCGGCGCTGGCGCGGTGGCGCTGGTGGTCGCGGCGCGGTTCGGCTGGGAAGCCGCCTATATGGTCTGCGCGTTGTTCGCGCTGCCGGCGATCATCGCCGGGCTGATCATCGGCGAGCCGACGCGCCACCGCGCGCCCGCCGAGCGCAAGGGGCTGGGGACCGTCGTCAAATCGATCTGGGGGCCGTTCGCGCAGTTCTTCGCGCGCGAGGGCGCCTTTATCGTGCTGCTGTTCATCCTGGTCCACAAGATCGGCGACACGCTGGCGAACCTGACCTTCCGGCTGCTGTTCGACGATCTGGGCTTCACCAATGACGAGATCGCCTTTTACGACGTCTCGCTGGGCTTCTTCGCGTACATGATCGGCGTGTTCATCGGCGGCGTGCTCTACGCCAAGATGGGCATGAAGCGATCGGTGATGCTGAGCCTGGTGCTCATGGCGGTGTCCAATCTGAGCTTCGCCGGGCTCGCGGCGGCGGGACATTCCAACTTCGGCATGGCCGCATCGATCGGCTTCGAGAATATCGCGAGCGGCTTTGGCGGCGTGGTCGTCATCGCCTATTTCTCGGCGCTGACCGACCTGCGCTTCACCGCCGCGCAATATGCACTGATCTCGGCGGGCGCTAGCATCGTCGGCCGTTTCGTCACGGGCACGACAGCGGGTAGCCTGATCGAGGCGATGGGCTATGTGAACTTCTACCTGCTCACCACTGCGATCGCGGTGCCGGGCGTGCTGATCTATTGGTGGATGATGCGTACCGGGCTGGTCGACCGGTCGATCGGCACCGCCGGCACGATGGGCGAGGGGGATGCGCGCGCCGAGGAGGCCAAGGCATGATCGCCTATGGCGTCGTCATCGCGATCCAGGTGTTCTGCATCATCCATCTGATGCGCCATGGGCGCAATCCGATGTGGCTGACCGCCTTGATCTTCCTGCCGATGATCAGCGCGCTCGCCTATCTGATCGTCGAGATATTGCCGGGGATGGGCAGCAACCGGCACGTCCGCACCGCGCGGGCCCAGGTGGTGGCGACGCTCGATCCGCATCGCGAAGTGCGCGCGGCGCGCGATGCACTCGATCTCGCCGATACCGCCGCCAACCGGCTGCGGCTGGCCGACGCCTTTGCCGCGCTGGGGCGGCATGAGGAGGCAGTGCCCTATTATCGCGAGGCGCTGCGGATGACGCCGGGCGATCCCGAGGCGCGCACCCAGATGAAGCTCGCGTCGTCGCTCTATGCGGCCGGGCATGGCGCCGAGGCGCTGGCGCTGCTCGACACGATCCCCGTGCCGATCGGCCAGAGCGACAGGGACCGCCAGGCACTGCTGCGCGCCAAGATCTTCGAGCATCTGGCGCAGAAGGACGAGGCGCTGGCGATCTATGCCGATATCGTCACGCGCGTGCCGGGCGAGGAGGCGCGGTGCCGCTATGCCGCATTGCTCCTCGACCAGGGCCGCGAGCGCCAGGCGATGACGGTGCTCGAGGAGGTCGAAAGCCGGATGAAGCGGCTCGACCGCCAGCAGCGGGCGGCGGACGCCGACATGTATCGCTGGGCGACCGAGACGCTGGGGAAATTGCGCGCGCGCGGCCTAGTCGCCGAGCGGTAGCGCCAGATCGGCAAAGGCGTTTGCCAGCGCATGCGCGGTGGGCAGGATGCCGGTCGCGTCGCGGACACCCAGCACATCGGCCAGCAGCACCTGCGCCGCATGGGGATTGGAGCCGACGCGCGCGACGACCTGGAGCAAGGCCGCCTCCGAAGCGGTCATCCGCGGGCAGCACCAGGGCGCGATCTGGATCGGGCCCGAGGCAAGCGCGGACATTTCCTGCATCAGCGCGCGCAGCAGCACCAATGGACGCTGGAAACCCTTGCCGAACGCGACGACGAAGGCATGCGCGGTGCAGGCGTCGTGCAGCCCGTTCGCGCCCAATTGGCGGATGCCGAAGAGGAGCAGGCGCGCGCCGGGATCCTCCGGCTGGAGTTCGGGAAGGGCGCTAGCGAGGGCGTTGGCGACGGGCATGGACACGACTCTCCCTGAGGACGGGTCGAGTGTGCCAATCTGCAATTAATAGTCAATCGCAATAAGACGAGATGGTGTGGGGTTTAAGCCCAGGTGTGATTTGCGGCCTTTGCGGCGCATCACACACCGGCACCCCGGCCTTGTGCCGGGGACCACCAGGCGTCTGGCCCAGGCGACCGAGCCTGGAGCGGCTCGTGCGCGACACAGTGGGCTCCGGAACAAGTCCGGGGTGACAGTTGGAGGAACGCCCGCAGCTCTAATCGGGCAGCTCGTGATTGGCTTCCAGCACGGTTCCGGCGAGGTAGAGCGAGCCCAGGATCAGCACGACGGGGGGAGGACCGGCCACTTGCGCGATGGACGCCAGGGCATGCGGGACGTCCCGCGCTGGAGCGGCCTCGGGGATGCCGAGCTTCTGCGCGGTCTGCACGAGAATCGCGGGCGCGTGGTGCTCATGGCCGGGGATCGGGACGGCGTGAAGGCCGGTGGCAAGCGGCCCAAAGGGGGCGAGCAGGCCCGCCGCGTCCTTGTTGGAGAGCATGCCGAGGATGAGCTGGACGGGACGGCCCTGTGCGACCTGGGCGAGCGTTGCGCTCACCGCATCGGCGGCGGCGGGATTGTGGCCGCCGTCGAGCCAGATCTCGCTTCCCGGCGGGAGGAGATCGAGCAGCGGGCCGCCTGAGAGTTTTTGCATACGCGCGGGCCAGCGGGTGTTGCGTGCGGCGGCGGTGAGGGCGGATTGCGGTATGGCGAGTGCGCTCTGGTGGCGGAGCATCGCGGTGGCGAGGGCAAAATTGCCGGGCTGGTGCGGGCCGGCGAGGGTGGGGAGGGGGAGTTCGAGGCTCCCTTGCGCATCCTCGTAGCGGATCGTGCCGTCCTGCACAGCAAAGCGCCAGTCCGTGCCTTCGGTGTGGAGGCTGGCGCCCGCCCGCGTGGCGGCATTATGCACCACCTCGGCAATGGACCGGGCATAGGCCATCGTCACCAGCGGCACGCCGGGCTTGGCGATGCCGGCCTTTTCGGCGGCGATGGCCTCGGCAGTGTCGCCCAGGAACGCCTGATGATCGATGCCGAGCTGGGCGATGCCCGTGACGGCGGGCATGACCACGTTGGTCGCGTCGAGGCGTCCGCCCAGTCCGACTTCGACGATGCACGCGTCCGCGGGCGTGCGGGCAAAGGCGAGGAAGGCGGCGGCGGTGGTCACTTCGAAGAAGCTCGCGCCGATATCGCCACCCGCATCGAGCACCTCCTCGAGCAAGGGTGCGAGCGCGGCATCCTCGATCAGCCTGCCAGCGAGGCGGATGCGCTCGTTGAAGCGGACGAGATGGGGGCTGGAATAGACATGGGTCGTCAGGCCTGACGCCTCGATCGCGGCACGAAGGAATGCGCAGGTCGAGCCCTTGCCGTTGGTGCCGGCGACATGGAGCACCGGGGGCAGGCGGAGATGCGGATCGCCGACACGCGCGAGCAGCTCGGTGATGCGCTCCAGGCCGAGGATATCGGCGCCTGGGGAGAGCAGGGTCAGGCGATCGAGCTGACGCTGGACGGCCGGATCGGAGGAGGAGGCGGAGTCGGGCATGCTAAACTCTGAAGCCCCTGCCCTTTAGGGGAGGGGTTGGGGTGGGGCAGTATTCACGCACGCCATGCTTGCCAAGACTCCTCCACCCCAACCCCTCCTCTGAAGAGGAGGGGCTTAAATATGCCTCACGCTGCCGCCCGGCGGTCGCTGAGCAGCCCGATCAAGCGGCCGAGCGTCTCGCGCAGTTCCTTGCGGTGCGTGACCATGTCGACCAGGCCGTGGTCGCGATAATATTCCGAGGTCTGGAAATCGTCGGGCAGCTTCTCGCGGATCGTGTTCTCGATCACGCGGCGGCCGGTGAAGGCTAGAGTCGCGCCCGGCTCGGCGATCTGGACGTCGCCCAGCATCGCATAAGCGGCCATCACGCCCCCCGAAGTCGGATCGGTGAGCACGACGATATAGGGCAGGCCGGCATCGTGGAGCATCTCGATCGCCACGGTGGTGCGCGGCATCTGCATCAGGCTGAGGATGCCCTCCTGCATGCGCGCGCCGCCCGAGGCGGTGAAGACGACATAGGGTGCGCGCGCGGCGATCGCGGCTTCAACGCCAGAGATGAACGCCTCGCCGACCGCCTGGCCCATCGATCCGCCCATGAAGGCGAAATCCTGGACGCCGACCACCGCCTTGTGGCCGAGGATGTTGCCCGAGGCATTGAGGAACGCGTCGGGCTCGCCGGTCGCGGCGCGGGCGGCCTTGAGGCGCGCAGGATAGGGCTTCTGGTCGCGGAACTTGAGCGGATCGTCGACCACGCGCGGGCTCGGCAGCAGCGTGTGGTTGCCGTCGTCGAACAGATAGCGGAAGCGCAGCGCCGGGCCGATCCGCTCGTGATGCTCGCAATGCGGGCACACGTAGAGATTGTCCTCCAGCTCCTTGATGAACACCATCTGCCCGCAGCCCTTGCACTTGTGCCAGAGCGAGTCGGAGGAATCGGCCCCCTTGGTGGTGACATAGGCGAGCGCGTTGCGGACGCGGCTGATCCAGCTCATGCGACTTCCTTGCGTGCGGCAGCGATGGCTGCCGAGAGGGATTGGATATAGGCGCGGACGGCGGCGGGCGCATCCACGCCGTGCCTGCCGACCAGCTCGACGATCGCCGAGCCGACCACGACGCCGTCGGCGACGCGGCCGATCGCGGCGGCCTGTTCGGGGGTGCGAACGCCGAAGCCGACCGCGACGGGCAGGTCGGTGGCGGCTTTGAGGTGCGCGACGGCGTCCTCGATCGAGCTTTGCGCGGCCTGCTGGAGACCGGTGATGCCGGCGACCGAGACATAATAAAGGAAGCCCGAGGCACCTTCGAGCACCGCGGGAAGCCGCGCCTTGTCGGTGGTCGGGGTGGCGAGGCGGATGACGCTGAGGCCGTGCGCGCCGAAGGGAGCGAGCTCGTCGGCCTCTTCTGGCGGGATATCGACGCAGATGATGCCGTCGATGCCCGCATCGGCTGCCTTTGCGGCGAAGGCTTCCGGTGTCGGCCGCGTCATCGTGTTGGCATAGCCCATCAGCACCAGCGGCACGCCAGGGTGACGCTGGCGGAAGGCGGCGGCGATGGCGAGCACGTCGGCGGTGCGCGTGCCGGCGCCGAGGCTGCGCAGGTTGGCGGCCTGGATCGCGGGCCCGTCGGCCATCGGATCGGTGAAGGGCATGCCGAGCTCGATCACATCGGCGCCGCCCTCGACCAGCGCGTCGAGGATCGCGGCGGTCGGGCCGTCGCCGGCGGTGACGAAGGTGACGAGCGCGGCGCGATCGGCCGGAAAGGCGGCGGAGAGGCGACTCATGCGCGCTTACCGAAGACAAGCCAGCGGCCAACCGCGACGATAAGTGAGATAACGAAGGCGTCGATCAGCGCAGCAGAGGTAAAAGTTGTCCAATGTATCACGAAGGAATCGAAGAGTTTGACAGCGATGATGACGCCGAAGAACAGCGCAAAATCGCCTGCAATCGTTCGTAACGCCCTCACAGATCGAACCCCAGAGCCTCGGCGACGGTGAAGATGTCCTTGTCGCCGCGGCCCGAGACGTTGACGACGATGATCTGGTCGTCGCGCATTTCCCGGGCCTTGGTCTCCAAAGCTGCGAGCGCGTGCGAACTTTCCAGCGCCGGGATGATCCCCTCCAGCTTGCAGCAGAGCTGGAACGCATCAAGCGCCTGGGTGTCCGTCACCGGCTCGTACTTCACCCGGCCGCTCTCGTGCAGCCAGCTATGCTCGGGGCCGATGCCCGGATAGTCGAGCCCTGCCGAGATCGAATGCGCCTCAGTGATCTGGCCGTCCTCGTTCTGGAGCAGATAGGTGCGGTTGCCGTGAAGGATGCCCGCGGCGCCGCCGGTGAGGCTCGCGGCATGCTGGCCGGTCTCGATGCCGTGGCCCGCTGCCTCGATGCCGAGCATCGCGACGTCCGGATCGTCGAGGAAGGGGTGGAACAGGCCGATCGCGTTCGATCCGCCGCCCACCGCGGCGATCAGCAGGTCGGGCAGGCGGCCCTCGGCTTTCTGGATCTGTTCGCGCGTCTCGATGCCGATCACGCTCTGGAAATCGCGGACCAGCTCGGGATAGGGATGCGGGCCTGCGGCGGTGCCGATGATGTAGAAGGTGTCGTGGACGTTTGCGACCCAGTCGCGCAGCGCCTCGTTCATCGCGTCCTTGAGCGTCTCGGCACCCGACGTGACCGGAGTCACCTCCGCGCCGAGCAGCTTCATGCGGAAGACGTTGGGCTTCTGCCGCTCGACATCCTTGGCGCCCATGAAGATCGTGCAGGGCAGGCCGAAACGCGCTGCGACGGTGGCGGTGGCGACGCCGTGCTGGCCGGCGCCGGTCTCGGCGATGATCCGCGTCTTGCCCATGCGGCGGGCGAGCAGGATCTGGCCGATGCAATTGTTGATCTTGTGCGCGCCGGTGTGGTTCAGCTCCTCGCGCTTGAAATAGATCTTCGCGCCCATGCCGGTCGGGGCACCCTCGCGGTAATGCTCGGTCAGCCGCTCGGCGTAATAGAGCGGCGACGGCCTTCCGACGTAATGTTCAAGCAGATCGTCGAACTCGGCCTTGAAGGCGGGATCGGCCTTGGCCGCGCGATATTCGCGCTCGAGATCGAGGACCAAAGGCATCAGCGTCTCGGCGACGAAACGTCCGCCGAACCGGCCGAAATGCCCACGCTCGTCAGGCTGGGCGCGATAGGAATTGGGTGCGGTCATGAGAGCGACACGGCTTTAAGGAATGCGGCGATCTTGTCCACATCCTTGACGCCCGGTGCGGATTCCACTCCCGAAGAGACGTCGACCAAAGTGGCGCCGGTGACGCGGATCGCTTCGGTGACATTGATGGGGTCAAGACCGCCCGAAAGCGCCCATGGCTGGGTGTGGCGATAGGACTGGAGCAGGCTCCAGTCAAAGCGCAGGCCCATGCCGCCGGGCAAGGCGGCGCTGTCCGGCGTCTTGGCGTCAAACAGGATGCGGTCGACGGCACCAGCAAAGGGCAGGGCAGCGGCGAGATCCGCGCTGGTCTTGACCGCGACGGCAACCCACACCGGAATGCGCGCGCGGATCGCGGCGGCGCGCTCGGGCGTGACCTTGTGGAGCTGGACCGCGTCGAGGCCGGTGGCGATGGCGGCGTTCAACATTGCCTCGTCGGGATCGACGAAGACGCCGACCTTGGTGACATGGCTCGGTACCTGCGCGACGAGGGCGCGGGCCTGGTCGAAGCCCAGATTGCGCGGCGAAGGCGGGAAGAAGACGAAGCCGACATGGCTCGCCCCGCCCGCGATCGCCACGTCGAGCGTTTCGGGCGTCGAAAGGCCACAGATCTTGGCGGTGACGGGCATCAGAGGGGCTTGACCAAGACGTCCATGAACAGGGGTGGATCGAGCGGGACGGGAAAATCGCGCTTCTCGCCCGAAACGGCATAGCCGCGGCGCTCGTAGAAGGCGATCAGCTCTGCACGACGGTCGATCACAGTCATTTCCACGGCCCGGGCGCCGAAAGCGTCGCGCGCGGTCGCTTCGGCTGCCGAGACGAGCTGCTTGCCTAGCCCACCCGACTGCAGCGTGGGGTCGACGCACAGCAGGCCGAGATAGGCGAGGCCGTCGCCCTTGTGGCTCACCTGCACGCACCCGATCGGCTGCTCGTCCGCTTCTGCGATCAGCAGGCGCTGCGCCGGATCGTCAACGATCGCCGCAAGGGTCGGGATGTCCGTGCGCGTCCCGTCGATGTTCAGGTCGACCTCGTGCGTCCAGCCCTGTCGCGCCGTCTCGCCGCGATAGGCGCGCTCGATGACGGGGTGAAGGGCGGGCAGGTCCTCCCGGGTGGCGACGCGGATCGTAATCGACATGCCCGCGCCTCTACTGGGATTGGCCGCGACAAAAAAGGGCTGCCGGCGCGAACCCGGGCAGCCCCTCCATTCCGCTTGCGCATTGGGGTCAGATGAGCGCGGCCTGCGCGCGGCGGCGACGGACGCCGACGCCGATCATGCCGGTGCCGAGCACCAGCATCGCCCAGCTTGCCGGCTCGGGTACGCCCGCTACGGCCGAGATGGTGTAGGTGGCGCCGCCGGCTTCGGTAAACTGGGTCGGGCCGAAGGCGAACAGGGCTGGCGTCGCGGTGCTGCTGGTGAAAAGCGCCATACCGGTGAGATCGATCGTCAGACCGTTCCAGGTGACGATCGAGATGCCGCCAAGCGCGGAATCGTCATAGAAGCTCAGCCCCGCGGTGGTCGAACCGTCCGCATAGGTGCCGGGGGCGTCGAACAGGAAGAAGGCATAGCTTTCGAGCGTGAGCGGATCGGGCGTGGGGTGATCGTCAAGCATGAAGCTCGCGAAAACGCCGCTGGCGCCGGTGACGGTGTAGCGCAACGGATCAGCCGAGGCCGGGACGGCGCTGACGAGCGAGAAGAGCGCGCCGAGCAGCACGAAGAGACGGGTCATGGAGGCGATCCTTGGTTAACGAGGTGTTTCCGCAACAGCATGGCCCGGACGGAGCGGCAACCCGACACGCCTGTCCCCAATCGGGAATTGGGTCGAATCTTCCGTCATATGCGCGTCATCGATTCGGGCATTGGCACAACTGCCGAGACTTGGCGGTATCTCCGCTAGCGACCTACTTGCGGTGGTTCAGCGTCGCGCTAGGCTGGCAACATGGCTTCCTATCGTAGATTGTCGCCGAAACTCTCGTGGCTTGGTTCAAGGCCTTGCCATTTCGCCACTGCGCGCACCCGATTATTGCTGTTGCCGCCTTCTCATTATTCATTCCCGCAAGCGCAAACGCCTGCTTCGTTGTTGCACCGGTCTACAGTGGCACCAAGGCGGAGGTAGCGGCCCGGAAGAAGCAAAAAGAGCGGGAGCGCATCGTCGCCGTCCGAGTCAGGCAGCAGAAATTTCGTGAGGGCGTTCGAGCGGGAACGATCGACAGCGCGAACGGCCTGGCGGTGTTACTTATTCCCAATATTCGCGAATGGTATGCGGACAAAACCGGCTGTGGGCCCGGCGGCGATGGCGATGGGCCGTCCATGCCGATGGAGATGATGCTCCTACGCGCGTTCTCGGGAAGCGAGCTCGACGGCCTCGACGGAGACACGCTCTCAGATTTCATATCCGGGCGGTTCACGCGCGGGCCGCTCGACTCCTACAATCATGACTGCAGCGCTGAGTTTCGCAGCGGTTTCGCGAGCCGTCTGCGAACGGCCGTCCCGCGTGCCGACCGCGACAAAGCTTTTCTGCTACTGAGCGACAGAGGCGAACGTGGGACAGGCTATTATAAGTTCGCAGACGTGGCGCGAGTCACACAACCATATGTTTCCTCTTCGCCGCCCGGACCTGCCAAATTACTCGCCGACCGCGGACATCCGGTGACGCTTGCCCTGGAAAGCTTTTGGACCGATGCGGTTCCGCAGCTTGGCTCTCCAGCGAGCGCCTGTCCGAAAGCGTATCGGCAGCTCGTCGCGCTTCGTGGCGCCGAGCTCCAACAGCTGCGCAAGAGGCCGTATTATCCGCGGCTGGTCGAACGGGCGACGAGCGAGCGTAAACGGCGTTGATTTCATCCCTGAGCGTCCGCTGACCAAAAAATGTTACTGGTTGCCCGCGACCCAGGTGTTGGCGGGCAGGAAGACGTCGCTGACGCCGTGATTGGCCTTGCAGTAATGTTTGCAGCCCGGCGAGGCGAGCGTGTCGATGCGGGACACATGGCCGGTCTTGTCGCGGGCGAGCAGGAAATCGACCTTGCACGCGCCCGAGGTCCAGCTCGCCTTGGCGGGAGAGGCGAGGGTGGCGATGGCGCCGGGCTCGCTGTCATTCGCCGGCAGCTTGCAGAGCGTCTCGCCTTCGAGATCGCGCGTGAAGCTGAAATCGAACTGCCGCGCATCGACATGGGTGATCGTCAGCGTGCCGACATCGGCGGTCTTGTAGCTCGCCTCGTAACTCTCCGGGAGCGGCGCGCGGAGCGAGTCACGTTGCTGGACATAGTCGGCCTCGACCGCCTTGGCGTCGCAGGTCCTGGTGCAGCGGGTACGCAGGATCTGCTGCCAGTCGCGCTGCTGGCCCCGGAAGCCTTCTTTGTCGAAGATCAGCGCGAGCCGCGCGCGGTAGAGCGCGGCCACCTCGCCATCGAGCTTCGAGAGCTTCGAGCTGGCGCAGATCGTCTTTTCAAGCGGGTGGCTGGCTTTGGCGCAATCGAAGCTGGCCGATTGGATGGGTGCGGCGGCGTGGAGGCCGAAGATCGCGAGAAACAGGGCAGGCACACCGAAACCCGCAATCCGCACCATCGCCGTTCCCCCTGTTGCTGGAATTGTCTCTAGAGCGTCGCCTCGATCGCCCGGGCGGCCTGGTCGGGATCCTCGGCCTGGGTGATCGGGCGGCCGACCACCAGGATCGAGGCGCCGGCATCGAGCGCGGCGCGCGGCGTGACGACGCGCTTCTGATCGCCGGCAAAGCCGTTGGCGGGGCGGACGCCCGGAACGACGAAGAAGCCCTGCGGCCAGATCGCCTTGGCCGAGGCGACCTCTTCGCCCGAGCAGACGATGCCGTCGACGCCCGCCGACTTGGCCAGTTCGGTCAGGCGCATCACCTGCTCGTGCGGATCGCCGCTGAGGCCGATCGAGACGAGATCGCGGTCATCGAGGCTGGTAAGCATCGTCACCGCGACGACCTTGGTACCGAGCGGCGCGGCCGCCTTGGCGTCCTCGAGCATCGCGCGGCCGCCGGCGGCATGGACGGTGATGATCGCCGGCTCGAGCGGACGCAGCGCCTGCACCGCCTTGGCGACGGTGTTGGGGATGTCGTGGAACTTCAGGTCGAGGAAGATCGGCAGGCCGATCTCCGCCATTTCGTGCACGCCGGCGCGGCCGTTCGCCATGAAGAATTCGAGGCCGAGCTTGATCCCGCCGACATGGTGGTGGACGCGCTTGGCGAGCAGCTTGGCACGCTCCATGTCGGGCGTGTCGAGCGCAACGAAGATCCGTGAGCTCATGACTGCGGTACGCTGATCAGCGGCGGCGCCTGGGGGCCGTCTGCGGGAAGCGGCTCGAAAACGGGGCCGGTGGGCTGGCTGACCGCACGCAGATCGGCAAGCGCGCGCTCCAGCCCCGCGAAACGCGCCCGCATCCGCCAGCGCAGCGTCTGATAGGCGATCAGCGAGGGCAGGAAGCCGGCGAGGAAGACCAGGATGAGCAGCAGCGGCAGGCTGAAATCGGCGATCAGGCCGCCCCAGAGCTGGATGCTGACGCGCTCGTCACCATTGTAGATCACGAACGCGGCGAACAGACCGCCGAGCAGGAGCCAGAACAGCACCTTGAGAAACCGCATTCCGCTCCCTTCCGCGTCACAAACGGGGGCAACTCTAAGCCGCCGAGGCGCGCTTTGCCAGACTCAGCCGATTTCCGCACGCAGTTCGCGGAACAGGCCGGGAATGGCCTTGAGGCTCGGCTCCTCTTCGTCGAGGATCGCGATGAAGGCGCTGCGCTTGATCACGGCGACGCGTTCCTCGGGGAGGCGCGTGGTGAGCGGCAGGGTGGAAAGCACGATGTCGATCAGCCGCTCGGCACCGTGCAGGCGGCCCCAGAGATAGTCGTTCTCGCGATAGGCGCGGCTGAAAAAGGCGCCGAAGCTGTTGAACTGGATGCCCTTGAGCGTCGCCTCGGCGCCGCCCTTGCGGATCGAGCAGGCATCGTCGGGGGCGATGCGATCGACCCGAATAGGATCGAACTCGTCCATCCCCTCGCCCTGGAGCAAGGGCAAAGTGGCGATGTCGAAAAAGGGGAAGCCGAGATGCGCGAGCAGCATCGGGCGGCGCAGCTCCTTGGACAGCGCGCTGAACCCCTGGGACAGGCGCGTATCGGTGACGCCGTCGAGTTCCTTCAGGCGCATCCGCTCGGCAAGGACGTCGAGGATCGGTCCGGCATCGTCGGTCATCGTGCGGATCTGGTCGCGCATATCGGCGAAGGTGTCCGAGCGCTTGAGCTCGAGATAGGCCGCAAGCGATTCGTAGATCGCCTCGCGCATCGGCATCAGCTCGGCATGCGAGCTGGGCAGATCGATCTCGGTAAGGCGGCGGGCGAGCAGGCGCAGCCGCCGGATGCGGAAGCCGAGATCGTGGCTGCGCAGGAACTCGAGCGTATGGGGCGATGCGCCGTTGGAGAGCGTCGCGCCGAACCGGTCCGCGCCGCGCGACTGGACGGCTTGCGCGACCGCCTCGCGGATCTCGCGAAATCGCTCGGGACTGTGGCGGTCGCCGATCGTGTGGAGCAATTGCGCGATGCGGTCGATCGCACCGTCGACCTTGAGCAGGCCATAAGCGGTGTGCCCGTAGCCCGCCTTGGCGGCGGCGGCGACCTGCGAGCGGCGACGCCAGGTGGCGATGCGCTTGGGCGTCGGATAGTCGAGCCACAACGTATAGCCGAACAGCCCCTCGACCTGGGTTTCGACTTCGGCGCGGATCTCGGCGACGATCGCGAGCATGCGCTCGATCCGGTTCGAGCGGCGGGCGATGGCCTCCAGATTGTCGCGGATCGGTTGTTCGCGGGGCAGTTCCGAAAGCGCACCGATGATCGTCTGGAAGAAGCCGGGCATCTCCTGCGGGCGGCCGTAGAAATCGAAGCGCATGTCGGGCGAGGGATCGATGAAGACGAAGCGGCGATCGACCTGGCGTCGGGCGGGACGTTCGCGGAGTGCCTCCATCGCCGGGCCGAACGGCGCGTTGGCGAGGACCGAACCGTCGATCAGCACCGCCTTTTCGGCGCGGTTGTCGGCCCATTGCTGGGGCAGGACATGTTCGAGGAACGCGTCGCGGCCCGGCCAGGCGTCGCCGCGCTCGGCGAGCACCTCGTCCATCTCGGTGACGGTGAGCGGCGGGAAGGCGCCGGGGAAGCTCGAGGTGGCGCGCGCCGAGAAGGCGAGCTCGGCCGGATGCGCGAAATCGCGCCGCTCGAGTCCGTGATCGGTGAAGGCAAAGACCAGGCGGTGCTCGGTCTCGATCACCTGCGGCGGCGAATTGAGCCGCAGCGCTTCGGGATGGCCGCGGAAATCGGTGACGGTGACGAACAGGTCGAGCGGCTGGCCAGGGGGCAGCAGGCGGCGGTCGATCGGGCCTTTGGCCATCGCGTCGAAGGCATTCAACAGCGTGCCCAGCAGGCGCTTGCCCCCGAACGGCGGCTCGAACCAGCGCGAGCGGACGAAGCGTTCGAGCTTGTGGCGGACCTCCGCCCGGGCGCCGGCCTCGACCGTCTCGTCGATCGTCTTGCTGCGATTGGCCATCCACCAGGCGATCGGGGTCGCCCAGATCTTGGCGAAGCGGTGCGCGGGAGCATGGCCGGGGTCGAGCAGTGCCTCGACATCGGCATGCTCCATCCACAGATTGGTCAGGGGATCGAGCGACTGGCCGCTGGCGATCGCCTGGGCGAGGAACACGGCGTTGATCCCGCCCGCGCTGGCGCCCGAGACGATATCGACGAGCACGCGCAGATTGATGCCGGCGGTATCGCGGATCTCCTCGAGCAGTTCGCGATAGACTCCGCCCGGGCCTTCACCGTCGCGCGCGGCACAGCTTGCCCGGGCCAGCCGCCAGATTTCCTTGGTGATGCCATGCATGTAGACGGCGAGGCTGATGCCCCCATAGCAGACCAGCGCGAGGCGCAGCTCCTTGTCGCGGGCCTGGGTCAACGCGGTGCGACCGTTGCCCAGATGGGCAGATGATCGGAGGCGGTGCGCGAAGACGGCGTGTCATGCACGCCGGCGGCGGAGATCTCCAGGTCGTGCGACGCCATAATGCGATCGAGCCGCGCGACGGGACGGCGGGCATGAAAACTCTTGCCGGTTGGGGCGAACTGGAAGTGCGCGGCGAAATCGCGCAGGCACCCGGAGCCCGCGCTCCATTCGTTGAGGTCGCCCATCATCACTGTGGGATATTGTCGCGTGCTCGCGGCAAGATGCGCAAGGATCGCATGTGCCTGGCGGCGGCGCCAGAGGCCGGAGAGATCGAGATGCATGCCAACGACGCGTAGCACCTCTCCGTGGATGCGCACATCCGCCATGACGGCACCGCGCGGCTCGAGCGCGGGCAGGTGGATCGCCTCGCAATCGAGCACCTGCGCGTCCTGACGCACCAGGAGCGCGTTGCCGTGCCAGCCCATCGACCGCGCACGCACGCCGAAGGGGATCGCCTTCCACGGACTATGTTCTGCCAGGAGGTGGCCGCCGAGCACCGCCTCGCGCGTGCCGAAGCGGCGATCGGCCTCCTGCAGCGCCACGACATCGGCGCCGATCTCGCACAGCACCTGGAGCGTGCGCTCGGGGCGCCGGCGCCGATCGGTGCCGATCGACTTGCGCATGTTGTAACTGGCGACCTTGATCATCGGCGCCTCTTATCGCGGGCGCTTGGGCCTTCGGGCAAGGGGACGACTCAGCTGGGATGTGCTTCGGCGTCGCGCTGGTGGGTGGCTTCCTCGGCGGCCGACAACAGGCTGCGCGCGGTTTCCTCGGCAGCTTCGGGAGTCATCGCCACGGCGACCCCGTTGGGCCCGTCGAGGATCACCTGGCCTTCCTCGGCCGCAGCAACACCACCATGCTTTTCGGGCAGATGCGGAGAGGGTTCTTCTTCCATCATCGCGCGCTCCCAGTCGGGCGGCGCCTTTAGCCGCAAAACGCTTGGGAAACTCAACTCGGGAAGAGGGGAAAATATCCCCAATAATAAAAGGAGATGCGCCGCAGATCGGGAGGTCAGCGCCCGCCGGCCTCCAACAGGCGGCGCGGGGCGGCGAGTTCCCAGCTCCGCGCGATGCGGTCTCCGGCATGCGCCCAGTCGGTGTCGGGCAGCCCGATCGCAAGGCCGACCCACCCGCGACCGAAATAGGCGACGCGCGAATAGAGTTCGGGCGCGGCCTCGATCAGCGCCAGATCCTCCTCGTCGGCGGTCTTGACCGCGACGATGGTGCGGCCGTCGCCATGATGGTCATGGCGGAACTGCGCGAACTGCTTGCCCGCGACGAAGAAGGTGGGCTGGCCGTGCGACAGCTTCTCGCTGGTCTCGGGCAAGTCGAGCGCGAGTTCGCGCACCTTTGCAAGGGCGCTATCGGGTTCGGTGCTCAGCGCGTCAGCCATTCCGCTATTACCTTCGGATAGAGGCGATGTTCCTCCGCCAGCACGCGTTCGGCGAGGGTTTCGGGCGTGTCGCCGGGAAGGATGGCGACCTCAGCCTGGCCCAACACTTCGCCGCCGTCCAGTTCCTCGTTGACGATATGGACAGAGGTGCCGGCATGGCTGTCGCCGGCCTCGATCGCGCGCGCATGGGTGTCGAGCCCCTTGTACCTGGGCAGCAGCGAAGGGTGGATATTGACGATCCGCCCGCGCCAGGCGTGCACGAAATCGTCGGAGAGGAGGCGCATATAGCCGGCAAGGGCGATGGCCTCGACGCCGGCTTCGCGGAGTGCGGCGTCGATTCGGGCCTCATAATCGGGCTTGGGCATGCCCTTGGGCGACTGGGCGAAGACCGGCACCTTCCGCTCGCGCGCCCAGGCCAGGCCCGGCGCTTCGGGCCTGTCGCTGGCGACGAGCGCGATCTCGTAGGGGCAATCCTCGGCGCGGGAGGCCTCGACCAGCGCGGCCATGTTGGTGCCGCGGCCCGAGATCAGGATTCCGAGCCGGCGCCTAGCCATTGTGCGTGGCGGACCAGTCGCTGCGCGCGCTCCAGGTCTCGGCGGGGCCGAATACGGTGCAGCCGCGCTCGCCGCTTTCGATCGTGCCGATGCGGTGAACGGTTTCGCCGGCGGCGCTGAGCTCGGCCGCGACCGCGTCCGCATTCGCGGCGGCGACCACCGCCACCATGCCGACGCCGCAGTTGAAGGTGCGCGCCATTTCCTCGGGCTCGATATTCCCCTGGGCCTGGAGGAATGCCATCAGGCGGGGGAGCGGCCAGGCGGCGGCCTCGATGCGGGCGTGGCAGTCCTTGGGCAGCACGCGCGGGACATTCTCGAGCAGACCACCGCCGGTGATGTGCGCCAGGCCGTGGATCGCGCCCTTGCGAACCTGCGGGAGCAGGCTCTTCACATAGATGCGGGTGGGCGCCATCAGCGCGTCGATCAGCAGCACGTCCTGGTCGAACACCGCCGGACGTTCGAGCTTCCATCCCTTGTCGGCGGCAAGCCGGCGGACCAGCGAGAAACCGTTGGAATGGACGCCGGTGGAGGCGAGGCCGAGGACTACGTCGCCGGGACGGATCGCACTGCCGTCGAGCAGCTGCGAGCGCTCGACCGCGCCGACGCAGAAGCCGGCGAGATCATAGTCGCCCGCGGCATACATGCCCGGCATCTCGGCGGTCTCGCCGCCGATCAGCGCGCAGCCGGCCTGGCGGCAGCCCTCGGCGATTCCGGCGATGACGCGCTCGGCGACCGCATTGTCGAGCTTTCCGCTCGCATAATAATCGAGGAAGAAAAGCGGCTCGGCGCCCTGCACGACCAGGTCGTTCGCGCACATCGCTACAAGATCGACGCCGACGCCGTCATGCGCGTTGGCATCGATCGCAAGCTTGAGCTTGGTGCCGACGCCGTCGTTCGCGGCGACGAGCAGCGGATCGGTGAAGCCGGCCGCCTTCAGGTCGAAGATGCCGCCGAAGCCGCCCAGATCGGCATCCGCGCCGGGACGGCGGGTGGAGCGCGCCAAGGGGCCGATCGCGCGCACCAGCGCGTTCCCCGCGGCAATCGAAACGCCCGCCTGGGCATAGGTGTAGGGGCCTTCGCCCGGTTCATTCTCGCTCATGGGCGCAGGCCCTAACCACAACGCGCTTGGATTTCCACGCCCGGTTCGTCAAAAGGGCCCCCGCATGCAGTTCCGCCGCCCATTCCTCGCCATTGCTATCACATCGCTGCTCGCCCTTGGCGGAGTCGCCGGGGTGATGGCGCAAGCGCCGGGCAACGGCGCCAGCGCAGTACCCATCGACGCGTCGGGCAGCTTCGAGGTTTCGGGCGTAACCGTCGACGTCAGCGGCAAGGATGCCGACACCGCGCGGCTGGGCGGCTGGCGCATCGCACAGCGCAAGGGCTGGGCGATTCTCGCCCGGCGGCTCACCGGCAAGGAATCGAGCCTGTCCGATTCGACGCTCGATTCGCTCGTCACCGGCATCGTCGTCGAGCGCGAGCAGATCGGGCCGAAACGTTATATCGCCAAACTGGGCGTGCTGTTTGATCGCAATCGCGCGGGACAGATGCTCGGCGTCTCGGTCGCGCTCACCCGCTCGCCGCCAATGCTTCTGGTACCGCTGCAATTTTCGGGAGGCGCTGGCCAGGTATTCGAGCGGGAGACCGCCTGGTCGCGGGCGTGGAACCGCTTCCGCGCCGGCGGCAGCACGATCGACTATGTGCGGCTGCGCGGGACCGGCCCCGATTCGCTGCTGATCAATGCCGGGCAGACGCTGCGACGCGGGCGCAACTGGTGGCGCACCGTGCTCGACCAATATGGCGCGTCGGACGTGCTCGTCGCCGAGGTGCAGCTGCGCCGCGACTATCCGGGCGGGCCGATCGTCGGCATCTTCTCGGCGATGCACGGGCCCGATCGGCGGCCGGTGACCAGCTTCGCGCTGCGCGTCGACAATGGCGACGCGATCGACACTCTGCTCGACGCGGGTATCCAGCGGATGGACACGGCCTATCAGCAGGCGCTGTCGAGCGGCGCGCTGCGCACCGATTCGCTGCTCGCCACGCGGCCGCCTTCGCCCGAGGCTGCGGAAGAGGCCACCGCCGAGGAAGCCATGCCCACGCCGACACCCACGGCAGAGGCCGCGGCGACGACGAACCTGACCGTGCAGATCGATACGCCGACCGCGGCATCGCTCACCGCGTCTGAATCGGCGGTACGCGGCATGCCGGGCATGCGCTCGGCCAACACGACCAGCCTGGCGCTGGGCGGAATCTCGGTGATGCGCGTTTCCTATGACGGATCGCAGGCCAGCCTGCGCGCGGCGCTGGAGGCGCGCGGGTGGAGTGTGCAGGAGGGACCCGGCGTCCTTCGTATCCGGAGAGGCGGGCCGGCACCTGCCGCGACGCCATCGCCCCAGGCGACGGCAACGCCAAGAAGCGGCCCGACCCCCCGGGCAACGGCGACGCCCCGAGGCCAATGACCCAGCAGCTACGCCTGCCACTCGGCCTGCCCGAGGCGAGCGAGACGGAGTTCCTGGTCGGTGAATCGAACCTGCGCGCGGTCCAACAGCTCGAACGCTGGGCGACCTGGCCGGTGATGGCGGCCCTGCTCGTCGGTCCGCGCAAATCGGGGCGGAGCCTGCTCGCGCGGATCTTCGCGGCCAAGACCGGCGCGACGATCATCGACGATGCTGAACGGATGCGTGAGGCGGATATCTTTCACGCCTGGAACCAGGCGCAGGCCGATCACCGCCCACTGCTGATCGTCGCCGATGCGGCGCCTCCGGCCTGGGTGGTGCGGCTTCCCGATCTGCGCTCGCGGCTGGCGGCATCGCCGCTGCTCGAGATCGGGCCGCCCGACGATTCGCTCATCCCGCAATTGCTGGAGCGTGCATTCGCGCGGCATCTGCTGCATGCGAAGCCCGATGTGATCGCGTGGATCGCCAAGCGAGTCGAACGCAGCCATATCGCAGTGCTGCGGGTGGCGGACGCCCTCGAAACCGAAGGCACCCAACGCTTGTCGATCCCGACGGTGCGCGCCACATTGGAGGCTGCAAGCCTTTTGACGCAATCGGACGCTAGCGAGATCGAATGACCAAGGCTGCCACCGCACCACGACAATTGCAGGATACGCCGCGCACCGCGCCGGCGGATGCCCGCCAGCGCTTCTTCAACCGCGAGCTTTCGTGGCTCGCCTTCAACCGCCGCGTGATGGAGGAGGCGCTCAATCCCGCGCACCCCTTGCTCGAGCGGCTACGCTTCCTGTCGATCTCGGGGAGCAATTTCGACGAGTTCTTCATGGTCCGCGTCGCGGGCCTGATGGGACAGCAGCTCCAGAATATCGAAGCGCATTCGGCCGACGGGCTGACCCCGGCGCAACAGCTTGCCGCGATCTCGGCCGAGGCGGAGATATTGGCGGACAGCCAGCAGGGCGTCTGGATCGACATCCGCGCGGAACTGGCCGAAACCAGCATCACCGTGCTCGAGCCCGACGCGATCGAGGGCGAGACCGAGGAGTGGCTCGCCAACCATTTCCGCGAGCAGATCTTCCCGATCCTGACTCCGCAGGCGCTCGACCCCGCGCATCCCTTCCCGTTCATCCCCAACCAGGGTTCGAGCGTGATTTTCAACCTGGTCCGTCGTTCGGACCGCGAGCCGATCCGCGAGCTGGTGCTGCTGCCGACGACGATGAAGCGTTTCGTCCGGCTGCCGGGCGAGCCCGCGCGCTATGTGACCGTCGAGACGATGCTCAAGCATTTCTCGCCAGTGCTGTTCCCTGGTTATGACGTACTCGGATCGGCCGCGTTCCGGGTGCTGCGCGACAGCGACATCGAGATCGAGGAAGAGGCAGAGGATCTGGTCCTGACCTTCCGCTCCGCGATCAAGCGGCGCCGGCGGGGCAGGGTGATCCGTCTCGAGATGGAAGACGGCATCGACCCCGAACTGGAGGCGGTACTCAAGGAAGAGCTGGGCGGCAGCGAGGCACTGCTGACCGAGACCGGCGGCTTCCTTGGCGTGGGCGATCTGGCGACCCTGGTCGAGGAGGATCGGCCCGACCTGAAGTTCCCGCCTTATTCGGCGCGTTTCCCGGAGCGGATCCGCGAATATGGCGGCGATTGCTTCGCGGCGATCAAGGCCAAGGACATCGTCGTCCACCACCCGTACGAGAGCTTCGATGTCGTGCTCTCGTTCCTGGGCCAGGCCGCAGCCGACCCGGACGTGGTCGCAATCAAGCAGACGCTTTATCGCGCAGGCAAGCAGCCGGCGGTGATCAACGCGCTGATCGCGGCGGCCGAGGCCGGCAAGTCGGTGACGGCGGTGGTCGAGCTCAAGGCGCGGTTCGACGAGGAGCAGAACCTCTATTGGGCGACTGCGCTGGAGCGCGCCGGCGTGCAGGTCGTCTATGGCTTCATCGACTGGAAGACCCATGCCAAGGTCTCGATGGTGGTGCGGCGCGAAGGCAATGGCTTCCGCACCTACTGCCATTTCGGCACGGGCAATTATCACCCGATCACCGCGCGCATCTATACCGATCTGAGCTTCTTCACCGCCGATCCGCGGATCGGCCGTGATGCCGCGCAGATCTTCAACTACGTCACCGGCTATGTCGAGCCGCATGGGCTGGAGCTGCTCGGCATCTCCCCGCGCGACCTGCGCAACCGCCTGGTCGAGCTGATCGACGAGGAGATCGCGCATGCCCAGGCGGGCCGCCCGGGCGCGATCTGGGCCAAGATGAACTCGGTCGTCGATCCGGCGATCATCGAGAAGCTCTACGAGGCGAGCAATGCGGGAGTGGAGGTCGACATGATCATCCGCGGCATCTGCTGCCTACGCCCCGGCGTGCCCGGCATGTCCGAGAATATCCGCGTCAAGTCGATCGTCGGGCGCTTCCTCGAGCACAGCCGCATCTGGGCATTCGGCAACGGCAAGGGGCTGCCGAGCGACGGCGCCAAGCTCTACATTTCCTCGGCCGACTGGATGCCGCGCAATTTCGACCGCCGCGTCGAGTTCATGCTGCCGATCCTCAACAAGACGGTGCACGACCAGATCCTCGACCAGGTGATGGTCGCCAATCTGCTAGACAACGAGCAGAGCTGGGCGCTCCAGTCCGACGGCCGCTACCTCCGCATCGAGCCGACCGACGGGGCGTTCAACCTGCACCGCTATTTCATGACCAACCCTTCGCTTTCGGGCCGCGGCGCCGCGCTCGAATCGCGCAAGCCGGTGCCGAAACTATCGCTTCGCCGGCGACGTTCTCCCAAGAAGGAGAATTGACGCGGTGGCTACGACCCTTTTCCTCCGCAAGCCACGGCAGGACAGTGCGCCGGTCACGCCGCGCATCGCGATCATCGATATCGGCTCCAACTCGGTGCGTCTGGTCGTCTATGAAGGCGCGGCGCGGCTGCCGGCGATCCTGTTCAACGAAAAGGTAATGGCCGGGCTCGGCCGCGGGCTGAGCGAGACCGGCACGATCGAGGCGGCGAGCCTCGCGATGGCGCGGGCGGCGCTCGCCCGGTTCGCGCTGCTGGCCCGCGAGATGCAGGTGACCGAGCTGCGGACGGTGGCGACCGCTGCGGTGCGCGATGCCTCCAACGGCTCTGAGTTGATCGATGCCGCCGAGGCGCTGGGCCTCGACGTGGAACTGCTCTCGGGCGAGGAAGAGGCGACCGCTTCGGGCATGGGCGTGCTTTCGGGCATCCCCGATGCCGACGGGATCGTCGGCGATCTGGGCGGCGGCTCGCTCGAGCTGGTGCGCGTGGTGGCGGGCACCGTTACCGGCCGCGTGTCGTTCCCGCTCGGCGTACTGCGGCTCGAAGCAATCCGCGCCCAGGGCAAGGGCGCGCTCGATCGGCAGGTGGGCAAGCTGATCGACGAGGCGGGCTGGAGAGGGCGGGGCAAGGATCTGCCCTTCTATCTGGTCGGCGGGTCGTGGCGCTCGCTCGCCAAGCTCGACATGCACCTGTCGGGCTATCCGCTGCCGATCATCCATCAATACCCGCTCTCGGTGGAGCGTGTCGCCGAGCTGGGGCGGATGCTGGGCCTGGTCTCCAAGTCCGAACTCAAGTCGATCCCCGATCTCTCCAGCGCGCGCGTGCCGACCTTGGGCAACGCGACTGCATTGCTGGGGAGCGTGCTCAAGCATCTCGGCAGCAACGGCACGGTGGTTTCGGCGTACGGCTTGCGCGAGGGGCTGTTGTTCCAGCGCCTGTCGATCCAGCAGCGGCAGGAGGATCCGCTGATCGTTGCGGCGCGCGACGAAGGCCAGCGGCTGGGCCGCTTCGCCGAGCATGGCGACCTGCTCGACGCATGGGTTACGCCATTGTTCGACGACGATACGGAAGAGCTTGCCCGGCTGCGCCATGCGGCATGCCTGCTCGCCGATGTCGGCTGGCGCGCGAACCCGGAATTCCGGGCCGAGCGCGGCATGGAGATTGGCCTGCACGGCAATTGGGTGGGCGTGGATTCGACCGGCCGCGCGATCATCGCCCAGGCGCTGTTCACGTCGCTGGGCGGGACGATGGAGACGCCCGAACCGCTCAGCCGGCTTGCCGGACCCGAGGCGCTGCACCGCGCCAAATTGTGGGGACTCGCGATGCGGCTCGGCCAGCGGTTGAGCGGCGGCGTCGCGGCACCGCTCAAACGCTCGCATGTCCGGCTCGACGAGGATGAGCTGGCCCTGTGTCTCGAGCCGATCGACGAGGCGCTGTATGGCGAAGCGGTGGAGAAGCGCCACAAGGCGCTCGCCGCCGCGTTCAGCAGGACGCCGGTGCTCGAGGCTTAGCCGCAGCGCGCGCCGGTGATCCGGCCGCGTTTGTCGACATTGATGTTCAGCCGATCCGCGCGGAAATCCATCGTCATGACCGAGCCCGGCTCGAGCCAGCGGACGGTCCGCGCGCCGGAAACGCGCTTGGCGCGCATCTCGACCCGGGGCCCGCGCTGCTGGCCGACGAAACGGCCCAGGCCGTTGGCGTCGCACTGGACCCCCGGCGCGGGCATCTCGGGACGGCCGTCATGCGTGCAGCCGCCCGCTGCGAGCGCGATCAGCGGAATGGCGAAGCGGATCATGGCTGTTCCTCCGTTCGGGTCATCTTGAGCTTGCCGTTGCGGACGGTAAAGCCCAGTTCACCCTCGACCAGAGCCACTGCGTCGCGTCCGAACTGCTCGTAACGCCAGCCCTCGAGGATCGGCAATTTGTCGCGCTGGCCGGCGGCGAGCAACTCGAGATCCTCCGAGCGCGCGAGCAGGCGTGCCGCGACATTGATTTCCTTGGCGCGGATCTTGAGCAGCAGCTTGAGCAGATCCGCGACAAGCGCCCCGTCCTTGCCGAGCGAGGGCTTGCGATCGTCGCGCGGGGGCAGCTCGGCGCCCGACATCGGAGTCGCGGCTTCCAGCGCCGCCATCAGCCGCCCGCCGATATCGTTGCCGGCCCAGGCGGCGGATAGCCCGCGCACCCGGCCGAGATCGGCCTGTTTCTTGGGCGGCGTGCCGGCAAGATCGGCGAGCGTCTCGTCCTTGATGATGCGGCCGCGGGGCAGATCCTTGCCCTGCGCCTCGATCTCACGCCAGCGGGCGAGCGCCTTGAGGCGGCCGAGCACTTCGGGCTTGCGGCTGGAGACGCGGACGCGCTGCCAGGCCTGATCGGGATCGTTGCGGTAATTCTCCGGATCGGCGAGCCGCTCCATCTCCTGGTCGAGCCAGGCGCCACGCCCGGTCTTGCGGAGCTTGTCGAGCATCCGCGGGAAGATTTCGGAGAGATAGGTCACGTCGCAAATCGCATAGTCGATCTGGCGCTTGTCGAGCGGGCGGCGCGCCCAGTCGGTGAAGCGCGCGCCCTTGTCGACGGTGATGCCGAGATAGGTGTCGACCAGGTTCGAATAGCCGATCTGCTCGCCTTGCCCCAGCGCCATCGCGGCGACCTGGGTGTCGAACAGCGGATGCGGGGTCTTGCCGGTGAGATTGTAGACGATCTCGATATCCTGCCCGCCGGCATGGAATACCTTAAGCACGTCCTCGTTGTTCACCATCAGGTCGAGCAAGGGCTGCATGTCGATGCCGCCCATTGGATCGATCGCGGCGGCCTCTTCATCGTCGGCGATCTGGATCAGGCAGAGCTCGGGCCAATAGCTGTTTTCACGCATGAACTCGGTGTCCACGCAGATATAGGGCTTGGTGGCGAAGCGGGAGCAGAGATTGGCGAGGGCGGCAGAGTCCTCGATCAGGCCATGTATGTGCATCTAGGGCCCATAGACCGGTCTTCGGGCGGGAACAATTGCCGCCGCGCGCTAACGTGGATTGACGACTAGAAGCGGCGGGCGCGCCGCCGGAGGTCGTTCGGGCGGGTTGGCTCCCCAGGCGAACACACCGAAGCCGAGAATGGCCAGGACGCTGGTCCACCGCAGACGCGATACCAGCGCGTCGAACCGGCGGCGTACATGGACGAACTGCGCCATGCCCATGATTTGGGGCAGCCGCGTTTTCGCGTCGGCGAGCAACGCCTTGCTAGCGGCATCCTCATGCGTTTCCACCGCGGCGTCGATCCGAGCGGTCATCTCCGCCAGCGACGTGGTCTTTCCGACCAGCCGCCCTCGGAACAGATCCTCGATCCGGGTGCGCGTGGCAACGAGGTCCCCTTCCTTGTCGCCGGCTTCGGCGAGTTGGCGAAGGCTGAGCCGATCTACGCGAAGGACCGCGATCGCATATTCCATGATCAGACCCAGCGCGGCGAATCCGACCAGCGCTCCGGTCAGCGTGATCAAAAGGCGTGGAACATCTTCCGGGGAATCGAGCGACCCCAGCCGGGTCAGCGAGCTGCCGGCGAACACGCCGGCGGAGGTGGCGACAACTCCGCCCACAAGCCATTTAGCGGTCTCACGCAGGTTCGCCGACGCCGCTTCGGCCCCGTTCGATCCAGTGGGGCCGTCGCTCATTTTCCGCCACCGCTCAGATCGAACGCCAGCGTCGCATCCGGCAACACGCTCTCCACGCCATGCACCAGCCGCGCTACGTCATGGACGTCAAGCGCAGCTTGCGGAACGAAGCTCACAATCCTCGGATCGAGCTGGGTGGGATCGGCACGTACAACATTAAGTTGTTCCACGATTTTTACGATTCCGTCGGCCGCGAAAGGATCGGCGACATAGAAGGTATAAGGATCATCGGCCGGGTTTGAGGGAGACACCGGTGTAGGCGTGGAAGGCCAGTCGTCGTCGCTCAAATCGATTTCGATTATATCATTGCCGCATTTTATGCGGATGATTCCGTCAGGATCGGCTTTTGCTTTGATGCGGACCGTCATTTCCTGCCCCCTTCGATCGATACGACTCCAGTGATTTCCACGCGCCTCGCGGGATGTCATCATGTCCATCCCCGCTTGACAATAGGTCTGTGATTGGGTGTTGCCGGCTCTCCTCAGAAAAGTCGGAAGCCATGCACGCCTATCGTACCCATAATTGCGTAGAACTCCGTGCCGAACATGTCGGCCAGGAGGTTCGCCTGTCGGGCTGGGTGCATCGCAAGCGCGACCATGGCGACCTGGTCTTCATCGATCTGCGCGACCATTACGGCATCACCCAGATCGTCACCGACGTCAGCGGCCCGGCCTTCGCCGCCATCGAGTCGCTGCGCAGCGAGTCAGTGGTGACGGTGACCGGCAACGTCATTGCGCGCGATCCCGCCGCGGTGAACCCGAACTTGCCGACCGGCGCGATCGAAGTGCGCGCGGCGCAGGTCTCGGTCCAGTCGGCGGCGCACGAGCTGCCGATGCCGGTGTTCGGCGATGCCGAATATCCGGAGGAAATCCGCCTCCGCTACCGCTATCTCGATCTGCGCCGCGAGCGGCTCCACAAGAACATCCTGCTACGCTCGAACGTCATCGCGTCGCTGCGCCGCCGGATGATCGGCCAGGGCTTCACCGAGTTCCAGACACCGATCCTGACCGCATCCAGCCCCGAGGGCGCGCGCGACTATCTGGTGCCCAGCCGCGTCCATCCGGGCAGATTCTACGCGCTTCCGCAGGCGCCGCAGATGTTCAAGCAGCTGCTGATGGTCGCGGGCTTCGACAAATATTTCCAGATCGCGCCCTGCTTCCGCGACGAGGACGCGCGTGCCGATCGATCGCCGGGCGAATTCTACCAGCTCGATTTCGAGATGAGCTTCGTCACGCAAGACGATGTGTTCGCGGCGATCGAGCCTGTGCTCCACGGCGTGTTCGAGGAATTCGCCGACTGGGAAGGCAAGGGCCGCAGCGTCTCGCCGCTGCCGTTCAAGCGGATTCCCTATCGGGAATCGATGCTCAAGTACGGCAACGACAAGCCCGACCTGCGCAACCCGATCCTGATCACCGACGTCTCCGAGCACTTCAAGGGCTCGGGCTTCAGCCGCTTCGCCTCGATGGTCGAGGCGGGCGATGTGGTCCGCGCGATCCCGGCGCCCAACACACACGAGAAGAGCCGGAAATTCTTCGACGACATGAACGCCTGGGCGCAGTCTGAGGGGTTCCCCGGTCTCGGCTATGCGACGCAGAAGGACGGCGTGTTCGGCGGCCCGATCGCCAACAACCATGGCCAGGAGGGCATGAAGGCGATCGCCGATGCGCTCGGCCTGGGTCCGAACGACGGCATCTTCTTCGCCGCGGGCAAGGAAGCACAGGCGGCCAAGCTCGCCGGGCTGGCGCGCACCCGCGCAGGCGAGCAGCTCGAGCTGATCGATAGCGCGCGCTTCGAATTCTGCTGGATCGTCGATTTCCCGATGTTCGAGGCGGACGAGGATACCGGCAAGATCGATTTCAGCCACAACCCCTTCAGCATGCCGCAGGGCGAGCTTGAGGCGCTGGAGAGCAAGAACCCGCTCGATATCCTGGCCTACCAGTACGACATCGTCTGCAACGGCGTGGAGCTGAGCTCGGGCGCGATCCGGAACCACCGTCCGGAGATCATGTACAAGGCGTTCGAGATCGCCGGCTACACCCAGCACGAAGTCGACACCAACTTCGCGGGCATGATCAACGCCTTCAAGTTCGGTGCCCCGCCGCACGGCGGCTCGGCGCCGGGCGTCGACCGCATCGTGATGCTGCTGGCCGACGAGCCGAACATCCGCGAGGTCATCACCTTCCCGATGACCCAGAAGGCCGAGGACCTGATGATGCAGGCGCCCTCGTTCGTGAACGACAAGCAGCTCAAGGAGCTGCACATCCGGCTGGCGCCGGGCGTCACCCCACAATAAGGACCTTCCGTGCCCGGCATTGACCGGGCACGGACGTCCTCTCAGGCGTGCTGGAGCACGGCGCGGTCGCGGCGCATCCGCATCGCGCCGCCGAGTCCGCCGACGCCGATCAGCAACATGCCCCAGCTCGCCGGCTCGGGCACGCCCGAAGCGAAGTTGACGACGATCTTGTCGCCCGCGTTGAACTTCGCGCCCGCGAAATTGATCGCCAGGCGATTGCCGGTGTTGCTCACGCGGTTTGCAGCGATACCGGTGATCGAGTCGATGTCGGTGAACAACCCGCCATTCTGCTGATCGAAGACGATGCCGTTGAACGCATAGGTCGAGAACAGCGCGTTGGTCAGGAAGGTGAAGGTCGCCGAACGATCGCTGAAATCGACCAGAAAGCGGATCGCGGAGAGCTGGGCCTCGCCCTCGACCCCGTTGCCGACGGTGAAGATGTTGCCCGGGGTCGAAAAGCCGAAGGCGAACGGCGCATTCTCGTTGGGCAGCCGCCAGCCGGCCTTGATCGTCTGGCCGAGCAGGGTCGCGGCATCGGCCGGGATGGTGGAGAGGGCGAAGGCGAGCATTGCCGCCGACGCTTTCAGGAATTTGGACTTCATATGCGCTCCTCTTGGGGCAGCAGGCGGATGCGCGCGCCACATCGCGTCGCTGCGGAAGACGGGCATGACCAGTCGCCCGCGCCCGATACGATCGAGACGGCATCCCCCTGCCAGGTTTTCAGATGGTGACGACGCACCCCCGCCGACCGGTGCTGATTAAGATTATCGTTACGCTATCGTCAATTAGCGCACGTTTCTCTCGTCGCACCTTCGTCGCACTCTCGTCGCCATTGCCCATGGCGGACGCGCCGTGCGAGAGAGGCCGCAGGGAGGAGGCTGCAAGGAGACGGTAATGGCGATTGATCTCGGCGACTATGAAGATGGCGCGCATTTCGACGGCGACTATGACGAGGCGCTCGCCAAGCTACAGAAGCGGCTGAGCCACATCCAGACCGCGCACATCGTCCACCGGCGCCGCGCAGTGATCCTGTTCGAGGGTTGGGACGCGGCGGGGAAGGGCGGGGTCATCAAGCGCCTCACCGGCGAATGGGACCCGCGCTATTTCGAGGTCTGGCCGATCTCCGCTCCGACCGACGAGGAAAAGGCGCATCATTTTCTCTGGCGGTTCTGGCGACGGCTCCCCGCGCAGCACAGCATCGCGGTATTCGACCGCAGTTGGTACGGTCGCGTGCTGGTCGAGCGGGTCGAGGGCTTTGCCAGCGAGGCCGAGTGGAAGCGCGGCTATGCTGAGATCAACGATTTCGAGAAGCAGCAGGCGGGGACCGCCACCACCCTGGTCAAGGTCTTCCTCCATGTGACGCAGGAGACGCAGGACAAGCGCCTGCGCGACCGGCTGGAGCATCCATGGAAGCGCTGGAAGACCGGGCTCGAGGATTATCGCAACCGGGCGAAGCGCGCCGACTATCTCGATGCGATGCATGACATGTTCCGCGAGACCGATACCAAGACCGCGCCCTGGATCGTGATCGACGGCAACGACAAGAAGGCGGCGCGCATCGCCGCACTGACCGCGATCGCCGATCGGCTGGAGCAGCATGTGCCGATGGAGGCGCCTCCGCTGGACCCCGAGGTAGAGAAGGCCGCGCGCAAGGCGCTCGGCTGACTTTTCGCAGTTTCGTCGTGCCGGACGACGCATCGGCAGCATCTTCGTAGCAGCGCGATTGTCGTGCGGGCGGCGCCGGGTCTTTGCTTCAGCCAAGCAAGGACCAGGAGCAAGTCATGCGGACACAGATTTTTCGCGGCGCGCTAGTGCTGTCGGTTCCGGCGACGCAAGCCGCCCGGCGCGATCTTCCAAGCGGTGCGGCCGCACGCGCGGTCGATGCACTGATCGCTGCCGCGGCGGATGACCGTCGTCTGCGCGAGGTGCTTGGCGCCGAGCGTCCCCGCCTGGTGGCGATCCGCAGCCGCGCGCTGCTCGCCGCCGCGCTCAGCGAACTGCTCGGACGCACCGATAGCAATCCGCTCGTCGCGGCGACGGACCCTCGCTTTCCGATGGGCGCCCCCTATATGGCGCCGCTAACCAGCGTGCGGAACGCCGCCTGACACCAGTTCAGGCCGGGCCGAAGTTCCCCGCCTCGTCCATGACGTGGAGCAGGCCGTCGGCGATGGCGAAATAGGCGCCGTGCAGCCTGAGCTTGCCCTCAGCCTCGCGCTCCGGGATGCAGGGGAAGGTGCGCAGATTGGCGAGCGAGACGCGCACCGTCTCGAGTTCGAGCGCATGCACCGCCTCGGGGCCGGTCCCGAGCTCGGCGACGATGCGATCGCGTGCCTCGTCGAGCATGTCGACCCAATGCGCGATGAAGCCGCCCGCGCCCGGCGGCTTGCCCTCGAAGCGGCGCGACAGCGCGGCGCTGACGCCGCCGCACGCGCCATGCCCCAATACGATGATATCGCTGACCTCGAGCTGGGTGACCGCGAATTCGAGCGCAGCCGACACGCCGTGGCGCTGCCCGTCGAGCTCGAATGGCGGCACGAGATTGGCGACGTTGCGCACCACGAAGATCTCGCCCGGCGAGGTATCGAATATCTGCGCGGGATCGACCCGGCTGTCCGAGCAGGCGATCACCATCGCACGGGGGCTCTGCCCCTCGGATAGTTCGGCCCAGCGCGCGCGCTGCGAGCTCCAGCCGGTTTCGCGGAAGCGGTGATAGCCGGAGAGAAGTGTGTCGAAGCCTGCCATGCGGGCGAATTAGCCGCAGGCCGATCGCTTGTCACGCCGGCCGGGCGCACCGGGACAAGAATCCGGACTATCGACCCATGGCAAGAAAACATGCGTCAAATCGAGACTTTATCCTCGATGAAATCTTTATGGATGTTTAAAAATGTATTAAACAATGCAGTATTGCCGGGCTTATCCTTCGTTGTCATTGATTCGTCATGACTACTTCGCGGGCTTTGTCACGACCTGTTCTTACATATGCGGTGATAGATTCTTTCTATCGTCACATGTGAGACAATAAAAATAAAACACTGAATCTGGTCGCAAAAAGCCACTGCCTTTTGGGCAGTTCGAATTAAGTTAACGAGGGGACTTCACATGAAACTTGCTATTGCTCTTGCGGGCACGCTGCTTGCCGTGGCTGCTGCGGCTCCGGCGAGCGCCCAGTCGCTCAACTTCGCCGGCCTGAATGGCGACGCCCAGGAACTCGTCCTGGAATATTATAATGGCGGCACCGGCAGCCTCGGCTCGGGTCCCGGCGCCAACTATGGCATCAGCTTCTCGAACAACGCGATCGCATGCAGCGTCCAGCCGGGCGGTTCATGCAATTCGGGAGGCCTGCCGACGGGCGGCAACCTGCTGTTCTTCCTCACCGGCGCAGCATCGACGATGAACGTCGCGGGCGGCTTCAACACCGGCTTCTCGTTCTTCTACAGCGCGGTCAACAACCCCGCGTTCGTCAACGTTTATTCGGGCCTGAACGGCACCGGCACGCTGCTGGCGACGCTCAACCTTCCCGTGACGCCCAGCATGCCGGGTGATCCGGCTTGCGGCGGCGGCGGCTTCTGCCCGTTCGTGCCGATCGGCGTATCCTTCGCAGGTACCGCCCTTTCGGTCGATTTCGGCGGTTCGGCCAACCAGGTCGCCTTCGCCGCGATCACGATCAACTCGGCAACGCCGGGTGGCGTGCCTGAGCCGGCAGCCTGGGGCATGCTGATCGGCGGCTTCGGCCTGGCCGGTGCCGCGATGCGCACGCGCCGTACCAAGGTTGCCTTCGCAGCCTGAATGGCTCCCTTCGGGGATAGGAAAAGGGGCGGGGTCGGCAATGCCGGCTCCGCCTCTTTCGTTTTCGGGCATCGCGGTTGCGCATGCAGGGCTGGCGAAACGCGCCGCGCGCCTCTATCTGCCCCCTTATGAACGATCTGACTCCGCTCCCGCGGCCGGAACGCCAGCGCAAGCCCGACTGGATCCGCGTCAAGGCGCCAACCTCTGCCGGCTTCGCCGCCACGCGCGAGCTGATGCGCTCGAAAAGCCTTACCACGGTGTGCGAGGAAGCGGCCTGTCCGAATATCGGCGAGTGCTGGTCGAAGAAGCACGCGACGGTGATGATCCTGGGCGACACGTGCACGCGCGCCTGCGCCTTCTGCAACGTCAAGACGGGCATGCCGCGCGCCGTCGATCCGATGGAGCCTAACAATGTCGCCGATGCCGCGGCGCAGATGGGCCTCCAGCATATCGTCGTCACCTCGGTCGACCGAGACGATCTGCCCGATGGCGGCGCCAAGCAGTTCGTCAAGGTGATCGAGGCGATCCGCAAGTCGAACCCGACCACGACGATCGAGATCCTCACCCCCGATTTCCGCAACAAGCACGAGGCGGCGGTCGAGATGATCGTCGCGGCACGGCCAGACGTCTACAACCACAATCTCGAGACCGTCCCGAGGCTCTATCCGACGATCCGCCCGGGCGCGCGCTATTATGCCTCGATCCGGTTGCTCGAGACGGTCAAGAAGCTCGATCCGTCGATCTTCACCAAGTCGGGCATCATGCTGGGGCTGGGCGAGCAACGGCTCGAAGTGCACCAGGTGATGGACGACATGCGCTCGGCCGACATCGATTTCCTGACAATGGGCCAGTATCTCCAGCCGACCCCACGCCACGCCAAGGTCGAGGAGTTCGTGCCTCCCGCAGGCTTCCAGGCCTATGGCGCGATCGCCCGCGCGAAGGGCTTCCTGCTGGTCGCCTCGTCGCCGCTGACGCGGTCGAGCTATCACGCCGGCGACGATTTCGCGAAGATGCGCGAGGCCCGCGCGGCCAAGCTGGCCAAGGCCGCCGTCACCGCCTGATGCCCAAGCATTTCGAGACGCGGCATCTGCCTTATACCCCCGAACAGATGTTCGATCTGGTGGCGGACGTCGCGCGCTACCCCGAATTCCTGCCCTGGGTGGGCGCGATCCGGGTGCGCTCGAACAGCGACACCGCGATGGTCGCCGACATGATCGTCGGCTTCAAGGGGCTGCGCGAGACCTTCACCTCGAAGGTCGAGAAGGTACGGCCCGAGCATATCCGCGTCGATTATCTCGAGGGCCCCCTCAAACACCTCAACAATGACTGGAAGTTCCGGCCGGACGGCAAGGGCGGCTGCCTGGTCGATTTCTGTGTCGATTTCGCCTTCAAGAACCGCGTGTTCGAGATGCTGGCCGGCCAGGTGTTCGATCGCGCGCTCAGGAAGATGATCGGCGCGTTCGAGGAGCGCGCCGCGAAGCTCTACGCCGATTCCTCGACCGCATCGTCCGACGAGGGCGCGCCCGGCATCAGCAGTTCGAGCGCGCACAGAGCCGCCTGAAGGCGCACGCCGCCGCGACCGTTATTCTCCAGCAGCCGCGCGTCCGCCACGATGTGCTGCGGATCGGCGCCACGCTCGGCCTGGGCGAACACCACCGTGCCGACCGGCTTCTTCTCGCTGCCGCCGTCCGGGCCGGCGATGCCGGTGATCGCGACCGCGATATCGGCCTGGGTGTTGTGGAGCGCACCCTGCGCCATGCTCCAGGCAACGGCGATCGATACCGAGCCGAAGGTCTCCAGAACGTCGGTGCTGACCTTGAGCACGTCGTGCTTGGCTTCGTTCGAATAGGTGACGAACCCGGCCTCGAACACGTCGGAGGAGCCGGGGATTTCGGTGAGTGCCGCGCTGACCAGCCCGCCGGTGCAGCTTTCGGCCACCGCGATGCGGCGGCCCGCGGCGCGATTGGCGTCGAGCACCTTGCGGGCTGCCTCGATCAGTACAGACGGGAGAATCGTGTCCATGGTGGAGGGGCGTTTGCCACCGTCGTGTTAACGAAGCGAGTCAGTTCGTTTCCGGCATTCGCACGGTGGCTATCGCCTGCGCCGCCATGCCTTCGCCGCGGCCGGTGAAGCCCAGGCGTTCGGTCGTGGTCGCCTTTACGCTGATGCGGCTCTCGGGAAGGCCGAGAATGCCTGCGACGCTGGCGCGGATCGCCTCGCGGTGCGGCCCGATCTTGGGGGCCTCGCAGATCAGGGTGAGGTCGATGAAGTCGATCGCGCCACCCTGCGCGGCGAGCAGCGAGGCGGCATGTTCGAGGAAGCGCGCCGATGCGGCGCCGCGCCATTTCGGATCGCTCGGTGGGAAATGCATGCCGATATCGCCCGCGCCGATCGTGCCGAGCAGGGCATCGGTGATCGCGTGGAGCGCGACATCGGCGTCGCTATGGCCTGAGAGCCCCTTGGAGTGCGGTATGCGGATGCCGCCGAGCCACAGCTCCTCGCCCTCGGCGAAACGGTGGACGTCGAAGCCCTGGGCGGTACGGACGCGCAGCGACGCCGCATGGCGCGCCTCGGCGGCGGCGAAGTCGGCGCGGTGCGTGATCTTCTCGAGCATCGGGTCTCCGGGGACGATCACGACGTCATGGCCCAGGGCGCGGACCATCTGCGCGTCGTCGGTGGCCTCGCGATCCTCGGGCCAGGCGCGATGCGCTGCGAGGATCGTCGCATAGCGGAAGGCTTGCGGTGTCTGGATCCGCAACAAGCCGTCGCGGGGCATGGTCTCGCCCAGCGTGTCGGCACCGCGCGCCAGCGTATCGGCGACCGGAAGGGCGGGGAGGGCACCTTCATGCTCGTCAAGCGCGCGGCAGAGCGCGTCGATCACGGTGGGGTTGAGGAAGGGTCGCGCGGCATCGTGGATCAGCACCCGGTCGAACCCGTCCAGCGCTTCCAGGCCGTTGCGTACGGACTCGCGCCGGCTGCTTCCACCGATCACAAAGCGCACCGGACCAAGCGCGGCTTCGAGCGCCGCTTCCTGGCCTTCGCCGATCACGACAAGAACCTCGTGGATGGCCGGATGCGCGGCCAGCGCGGCATGGCTGTGCGCCAGCATCGGCTTGCCGGCGAGCGCGGCGAACTGCTTGGGAACCGAGCCACCCGCACGGGTGCCGCTGCCAGCGGCGACGAGGAGCGCGGCGGTTCTCGGCTTGGTCATCATGCGCGCGTACCGCAACTGAGGGAGCCAGGGTAGGGCCCCGCGCGCTCTTTCGTCCCGTCACACTCCGTCCTTCGTCATCCCGGCGAAAGCCGGGATCCAGAGTCACGAGCGGTGCCTTGCTTGGCTCTGGGCCCCGGCTTTCGCCGGGGTGACGGGGGAAATGGAGGGCTGGACTTGTAGGAAATGCCCCATCACCCTTTTCTCGTCACCCAATGGATGACCCCGCTCTTTGACAAGGTAGAAGCAATAGTCAGCGCATGTTTTCGGGCATGATATCAATCATATCCTGACGCCTGGCGCGAACCGGTGCCAACTTCGGCGGATGGTCCGTCCGCTGGCGCTACGCCGACTCCGCGGAAAAGCCGGGCACTCCCTTCACCTTGGATGAATGTGGACGGCCGTCGCGACACAAGCCGCCCGCAACCATCGCCAACTTCGGCGTCGGGACTGTAAACTCTCCCAGCTTGCCAATCGCCGCTTGTGAAGCTAGGCGCCATTGCCTATTTTTCAGGCAGATCATGACTATACTCGCCCCCATCCAGATCGGTCCGGTGCGGATCGACGAGCCGGTGCTGCTCGCGCCCATGACGGGCGTGACCGACCTGCCGTTTCGTCGCGTCGTGCGGCGCTATGGTTCGGGCCTCAACGTCACCGAGATGGTCGCGAGCCAGGCCGCCATTCGCGAAACCCGCCAGTCGATGCAGAAATTCGCCTGGGATCCGATCGAGGATCCGGTCTCGATGCAGCTGGTCGGCTGCACACCCCATGAAATGGGCGAGGCGGCGAAGCTGAGCGAAGAGCGCGGCGCCGCGATCGTCGACATCAACATGGGCTGCCCGGTTCGCAAGGTGACGAGCGGCGATGCCGGATCGGCGCTGATGCGCGACCTCAAGGTTGCCGCGGCGTTGATCGAAGCGTGCGTCAAGGCGGTCAAGGTGCCAGTCACCGTCAAGATGCGGATGGGCTGGGACCATGACAGCCTCAACGCTCCCGAGCTTGCGCGCATCGCGCAGGATCTCGGCGCCCAGATGATCACGGTGCATGGCCGCACCCGCAACCAGATGTACAAGGGCTCCGCCGACTGGGCGTTCATCGCCCGCGTCAAGGAAGCCGTCTCGATCCCGGTGATCGCCAATGGCGACATCTGCACGATCGACGACGCGCGCGAGGCGCTGCGCCAGTCGGGTGCCGATGGCGTCATGATCGGCCGCGGCGCTTATGGTCGGCCCTGGATCCTCAAGCAGATGATGGACGGGCTGAGCGGCAAGGGCGAACGTCCCGATCCGTCGCTCGAAGACCAATATCGTGTAATTACAGAGCATTATATTGACACTCTCACCCATTATGGGAACGAGGTTGGCGTCAACATGATGCGCAAGCATATCGG
This sequence comes from Sphingomonas sp. JC676, assembly GCF_014489075.1. Classification (GTDB taxonomy): domain Bacteria; phylum Pseudomonadota; class Alphaproteobacteria; order Sphingomonadales; family Sphingomonadaceae; genus Sphingomonas. Next base: position 1,046,922 of record NZ_JACTGR010000001.1, read on the forward strand.
TTGGTACACCAAGGGCATCCACGGCTCGGCCGAGTTCCGCAACAAGGTGAACCAGCAGGCCGACCCCAGGGTCGTGCTCGACATGCTCGCCGAATTCTACGCGCCATGGCTTTCCCGCGCGGCGGCCTGACCGCCGCCTTGCGGCGCGCCAAGACTGAGGCAATCACCGGCCCCGGTTTTGTCGAGCTGTTTGGCGCGCTGCCGGTCGCGGTGCTGGTGATCGATCCTGATGGGCGTATTGCCCGGGCGAACGCGGCTTGCGAAATTCTGCTGAACCATAGCGAAAAGACGATGGTCGGGCAGCCCTATGACGCGGTGCTCTCTCCACCCGCCGACTATGCCGAGCGGCGTGACGGCCATGGCTTCGCCGCCTTCGATACCGAGATCGAGGCGGTCCGCGGACCGCGCATTCGCGTCGATTTCGTCGAAACCCTGGTCGCCGATCATCCCGGCTGGCGCATCGTGACGCTGCACCACGCCCCGCAGTCGCGCCGTATCGCGCAAGGCGCTGACCGCACCGCGGGCGCGCGTGCCGCGGTGGGCGCAGCGGCGATGCTAGCGCACGAGATCAAGAACCCGCTTTCGGGCATCCGCGGTGCCGCCCAGCTGCTCGGCAGTGGCAGCGGTGAGAGCGAGGCCGAACTGACCGAGCTCATCACCACCGAGGTCGACCGCATCGTCGCACTGATCGACCGGATGCAGGATTTCACCGACACGCGGCCGCTCAAGCTGGCGCCGACCAATGTCTATCCCTTGCTCGACCATGCCCGGCGCGTGGCGCTGGCGGGGTTTGCGCGCGGCATGGTTATCGAGGAAAGGTTCGATCCCTCGCTGCCGCCCGTCCTGGTCGATCCGGACGCGTTCCTCCAGGTGCTGCTCAACCTGCTCAAGAACGCCGCCGAAGCGCTTTCAGGGCTGGCCCAGCCGCGCATCACGCTCTCGACCGCCTATCGCCACGGCATGTCGATCAGCACCTCCCCCGGGCGCCCGCGCCAGCCGCTGCCGATCGAGATACTCGTTGTCGACAACGGCCCGGGTGCCCCTCAGGACATCGCCGAGCACCTGTTCGAGCCGTTCGTCTCGGGTAAGCCAGAGGGGCAGGGGCTGGGGCTCCCGCTGGTCGAGAAGCTGGTCCGCGACATGGGTGGCATCGTTCAATATGCGCGCGAGCGCGAACCGGAGGTCACGGTGTTCCGCATTCTGCTCCCCAGGGCCAGCGCATGAACGCGCCCGGTTCGGTGCTGGTCGTCGACGACGACAGCGCGATCCGCACGGTCGTTGCCGCCGCGCTCAAGCGCGAGGGGCATCGCGTGATCACCGCCGCCAGCGTCGCGGAGCTGCGGCGCGCTCTGCTGAATGGCCTCCCGGACGTGCTGGTGACCGATGTGGTGCTGCCCGACGGCAACGGGCTCGATCTCGTCGCCTCGCTGATGGCCGAGCATCCGGCGCTGCCGGTGATCATCTTCTCGGCGCAGAACACGCTGGCGACGGCGGTGCGCGCGACCGAGGTGGGCGCGTTCGACTATCTGCCTAAGCCGTTCGATCTCGACGTGCTGGCCCAGGCGGTGCGCGGCGCGATGGCGAAGGGGCGTCGCCAGCCCATGGATCAGCCCGAGGCGGATGTCGGCGCGGGCACGTCGCTGATCGGCCGCTCTCCGGCGATGCAGGAAGTCTATCGCGTGATCGCGCGGGTCGTCTCGAACGACCTGACCGTGCTGATCTCCGGCGAATCGGGCACCGGCAAGGAGCTGGTCGCCAGCGCGATCCACGAACTGGGGCCGCGCCGCCGCGCGCCGTTCGTGGCGCTCAACATGGCCGCGATCCCGCGCGAGCTGATCGAGGCGGAGCTGTTCGGGCACGAGCGCGGCGCCTTTACCGGCGCCGCGGCGCGGGTGGCGGGCAAGTTCGAACAGGCGACGGGGGGCACTTTGTTCCTCGACGAGATCGGCGACATGCCGATGGACGCGCAGACGCGGCTGCTGCGCGTGCTGCAATCGGGCGAATTCACCACCGTGGGCGGTGCTCGGACGATCCGCGCGGACGTGCGCATCGTCGCCGCGACCAACAAGGATCTGAGCCAGCTCGTCCAGGCCGGCCAGTTCCGCGAGGATCTCTTCTACCGCCTCAACGTCGTGCCGGTGGCGCTGCCGGCGCTGCGCGAGCGGCGCCAGGATGTGGCACTGCTGGCGCGCCATTTCCTCGATCGCGCCGCCGAGGACGGACTACCCCGCAAGCAGCTTGATCGCGACGCGGTCGCGGTGCTCGAGGCGTTCGACTGGCCAGGCAATGTCCGCCAGCTCGAGAATCTGATGCGGCGGATCGCGGCGCTTTCGCGCGACGAGTGGATCGATGCCGCGACGATCCGCCGGGCGCTTGGCGAGACCAATGCCGCCATGCCCGCGGTCGGCGATGCGGGGATCGAGGCCGCGGTGCGCGCGCGACTCGAGCGGATCGCGATCGAGGAACCCGCAGCGCTCGACGACGGCACGCTCTACGACCGCATCATTGGCGAGGTGGAGCGCCCGCTGATCGAGGCGATGCTGGCACGGCACCAGCACAACCAGCTCCGCGCCGCGCGCGCGCTCGGCATCAACCGCAATACGCTGCGCAAGCGGCTCGATACGCTGGGGATCGATCTGGGCAGCCGCCAGGACGACGTCGAATAGCGACAAATTGACACATATTATGTGTTTTCTGGGCAACAATTGCGTTGTATTCCAGCAACGATGGATGCCGTTTCCGAGCCGATTGCCGAATTGACGCCCCCTGGGCGCCGGTTTGGCGTCACGCCTGCGATGGAACTCGGCGTACTGGCGCTCGCCGTCGCGATCGCCATCGGCACTTATCTCCTGATCAGTGGGCGCGACTCGCCGGAGCGGCTGCTCACGCCGCCGCTGGTTGCGCTGCTGCTCGTTGCCAACCTACTCGCCTGCGGTGCGCTGATCGTGCTGCTCGGCCGGCGCGTGGCGAAGCGCAGGGCGGCGCGATCGCCCGCGGGCGGCGAGGGGCAACTGCATGTCCGGCTGGTGGCGATCTTCTCGACTCTGGCGAGCGTCCCCACGGTGCTGCTCGCGGTGATCGCGTCGCTACTGTTCCAATATGGGGCGGAATTCTGGTTCTCGCCACGGACGCGCGCGATGATCGACAATTCGCAGCAGCTCGCCAAAGAATCGTACACGCAGATGATGAGCTATGTCGACAACGAGAATGTCGCCATGGCCAACGACATGCGCCGCATGCTCCTCGAATATCGCTTGGAGCCAGACAGCACCCAATTCACCACGACCTTCGTGCAGGACGTCTACCAGCGCAGTCTTTCGAATGCCGTGTTGTTCACCGTGACTCCGAATGGCGAGATCCACACGATCGCGATCGTCAAGAATTCGGACCGCAATCCGATGCAGGACATCGAATTCAGCGATATCCGCAAGTTGCAGGGCACCTCGCAAAGTGTGGTCGGCACCAATGCGCAGCGCACCTATTCGCTGACCCGCGTGCTGGGGACCGACCTGCTCCTTTATGCCACCCGGGAGGTGGGCGCGAAGGAAATGTCCCAGCGCATGGACCGCGCGCGGGCGGTGCTGAGCGACTATGGCTCGCTGCTCAGCCGTACCCGATCGCTGCAGATCCGGTTCAACATCGCGTTGCTGGTGATCTCGCTGATCGTGATTGGCGTGGTGGTCTTCATTGCGATCACGGTCGCCGATCGTCTTGTGCGGCCGTTGAACGAGCTGGTCGCGGCGGCGCGGCAGGTCTCCGGCGGCGACCTTTCGGTGCGCGTGCCGGTGGCCAAATCGCGCGACGAGGTGGCGGCGCTCGGCAGCACCTTCAATTTCATGACCGCCCGCCTTGAAACGCAGAACAACGCCCTGGTCAGCGCCAACGCACAGATCGAGAGCCGCCGCGCGCTGATCGAGGCAGTGATGTCGGGCGTATCCGCGGGCGTCATCTCCACTGCAGGCGATCATACGGTGCGGCTGATGAACGCATCGGCGATGGCGCTGCTGCGGCGAAGCGACGAGGATCCGGCCGGCCGGCCGCTGGCGGAGATCGCGCCCGAACTCGATGCCTTGCTCGACGGCAGCGACCGCGAGGCGGTGGTGCAGATCACCACCAATGGCGAGGCACGCACACTGGCGGTCAAGATTACCTCGGACGAAGGGGGCAAGGTCCTCACCTTCGACGACATCACCCAGCAATTGCTCGACCAGCGCCGCGCCGCCTGGTCCGACGTGGCGCGGCGGATCGCGCACGAGATCAAGAACCCGCTGACGCCGATCCAGCTCGCCGCCGAGCGGCTCCAGCGGCGTTATGGCAAGCAGATCGACCCGAGCGACGGGGTGTTCGCGCGGCTGACCGACACGATCGTCCGCCAGGTGGGCGACCTGAGGCGGATGGTCGACGAATTCTCGTCCTTCGCGCGCATGCCGAAGCCGCTGTTCCGCCGCGAGTCGCTGATGGACATCGCGCGCCAGGCAATGTTCCTCCACGAGGTTGCGCACCCGGCGATCCGCTTTGAATTCAACGCGCCCGATCCCGCGCCGACGCTGATTTGCGACCGCCGCCAGATCGGCCAGGCACTGACCAACGTCATCAAGAACGCGGTCGAGGCGATCGAGGCGCGCGGGGAAGGGGAGGCGCTGCCGCACGGCGATGTCGTCATGACGATCGAGCCCGAAAGCGATCACCGCGTAGTACTCACCGTCGGCGACAATGGCGTGGGCCTGCCGATCGAGCGCGACCGTATCGTCGAGCCTTATATGACCACGCGCAGCCGCGGCACAGGGCTGGGCCTGGCGATCGTCAAGAAGATCATCGAGGAGCATTTCGGCACCATCGCCTTCGGGGACCGGCCCGGGGGCGGCACGCTGGTGACGATCTGCTTCGACACCCAGGCGCTCGACAACCTCGCCACCGATACCGCCGATCAAGACAGCAGCGACCCGCGGCCCGCGGCGCTTACACGAACCGGAAGTACATCATGAGCCTCGATATTCTGGTCGTCGACGACGAGCGCGACATTCGCGAGCTCGTCGCGGGAGTTCTCGAGGACGAGGGCTATGCCACCCGCGGCGCTGCCGACAGCACCGCGGCGCTGGAAGCCATCGCCGAGCGCCGTCCGAGCCTGGTGCTGCTCGACGTATGGCTCCAGGGATCGCGGCTCGACGGGCTGGAGCTGCTCGACGAGATCAAGCGGCGCGATTCGTCGATTCCGGTGCTGGTGATTTCCGGGCACGGCAATCTCGACACCGCGGTAGCGGCGATCCGGCGCGGTGCATCCGACTTCATCGAGAAGCCCTTTGAGGCCGAACGGCTGCTGCTGATGGTCGAGCGCGCGACCGAGACCGATCGCCTTCGCCAGGAAGTCAAGTCGCTCCGCGCCTCGGTGGGGCGCGAGAACGACCTGACCGGCAGCTCGGGCGCGATCAATTCGGTCCGCGCGACGCTCAAGCGCGTCGCCTCCACCGGTAGCCGTGTGCTGATCACCGGCGGCCCGGGTGTGGGCAAGGAAGTCGCGGCGCGGCTGCTCCACGGCTGGAGCCAGCGCACCACCGCGCCCTTCGTGATCGTCAGCGCTGCACGGATGACGCCCGAGCGTGTCGAGGAGGAGCTCTTCGGCGTCGAGGAGGGGGGCGACCTGGTCCGCACCGGGCTGCTCGAACAGGCGCATGGCGGCACCTTGTTTCTCGACGAGATCGCCGACATGCCGGTGGCGACCCAGGCGCGCATTTTGCGCGTGCTGACCGACCAGAGCTTCAGCCGGGTAGGGGGCACGCGCACCGTCAAGGTCGATGTCCGCGTCGTCTCCGCCACGGCGCGCGACTTGATGGCCGAGATCGCCGCGGGGCGCTTCCGCGAGGATCTTTACTACCGGCTCAACGTCGTCCCGGTGGCGATCCCGCCGCTGACCGACCGGCGAGAGGACATTCCCGTGCTCGTCGAGCATTTCGTCGCGCATTATGCCAGCGAGCGTCGCGTGCCGACGCCCGAGATCGCGCCCGACGCGATGGTCGCGCTGCAGAGCTACGAATGGCCGGGCAATGTCCGCCAGCTCCGCAACGTCGTCGAGCGCACCGTGATCCTGGCGCCGGGCGACCGGATCGGGCGGATCGACATCGATCTGCTACCCCCCGAGGTTCTGGGCCGGCAGAACGAGAGCGCGGGCGGCGTGGGATCGAACGCGATCATGGGATCGCCGCTCAAGGAGGCGCGGGAGAGCTTCGAGCGCGAATATCTGCGCGTCCAGATCCGCCGCTTCTCGGGCAACATCTCGCGCACTGCGAGCTTCATCGGGATGGAGCGCTCGGCTCTGCACCGCAAGCTCAAGCTGCTCGGTATCACCGACACGCGCGACGAATAGCCGGCGCTATGGACGGGCGCGCGCTAAACCCTTAAAACGCGCGCTGCACGCCGAGGTGGCGTGCAGCCTCCGACGCCGGGAACCGGCGCGACGCGGGACAGGATCCCGCCAAGAATAGAAGGACCATAGCATGGCAGAGAAGCAGACCTCGCTTCAGGATCTTTTCCTCAATTCGCTGCGTCGCTCCAAGGTCCCTGTGACCATGTTCCTGGTCAAGGGTGTCAAGCTTCAGGGCATCGTCACCTGGTTCGACAATTTCTCGGTGCTGCTGCGCCGCGATGGCCAGTCGCAGCTCATCTACAAGCATGCGATCTCAACGATCATGCCGGCGGGCCCGGTCGATCTCTCCGCGCTCCTCGAAGCGGCGGGAGAATATCAGCACAAGAATCCGGTATTGCAGGAAATCTTCCTCAACGCCGTGCGCAAGGCGCAGGAAAATGTGACGATGTTCCTGGTCAACGGCGTGATGCTCCAGGGCAATATCGCCGCGTTCGACCTGTTCTGCATGCTGCTCCAGCGCGAAGGCATGGCACAGCTCGTCTACAAGCACGCCGTCTCGACGATCCAGCCCGCACACCCGCTGAACCTCGCCGAGGAAACCAACGGTTCCGACGCAGATTGATGTGATTTTATGAGCACCGGTTTCGAGCGCGACCCCGACGAATTCGCTCGCGGGGCAAGGGCGCTCGTCGTCTATCCGGACATGGGCGCAAGCTCGCGCGATCCCGAAGCGCGGCTGGAGGAGACGGCTGGCCTGGCCGCAGCGATCGGCGTCGAGGTTCGTGAGAAGATCGCGGTGAAGCTCCGCCAGCCAAAGCCAGGCACGCTGATCGGCTCGGGGCAGGTCGAGGCGCTGGCCGAGACGGTGCGCGACGAGGACCTCCAGCTGGCGGTGTTCGACGCAGCGCTGACTCCGGTGCAGCAGCGCAACCTCGAGACCGCGCTCGGCTGCAAGGTGATCGATCGTACCGGGCTTATCCTGGAGATATTCGGCGAGCGCGCACGCACTGCGGAAGGCCGGCTTCAGGTCGAGCTGGCGCATCTCGATTACCAGGCAGGCCGGCTGGTGCGCAGCTGGACCCACCTTGAGCGGCAGCGCGGCGGCTTCGGCTTCCTCGGCGGCCCGGGTGAAACCCAGATCGAGGCCGACCGCCGGCTGATCCGCGACCGCATGGCCCGGCTGCGCAAGGAGCTCGACCAGGTCAGCCGCACGCGCACGCTGCACCGCGACCGACGCCAGCGCGCGCCATGGCCGGTAATCGCGCTGGTCGGCTATACCAACGCCGGAAAGTCCACGCTTTTCAATCGCCTGACCGGCGCTGACGTCATGGCGGAGAATCTGCTCTTCGCGACGCTCGATCCGACCCTCCGCCAGATCCAGCTGCCGGGAATCGACAAGGCGATTCTGTCCGACACGGTGGGTTTCGTCTCAGACCTGCCGACCCAGCTCGTCGCGGCGTTCAAGGCGACGCTGGAGGAGGTCGTGTCGGCCGACCTGCTCATCCATGTCCGCGATATCGCGCATCCCGACAGCGAAGCGCAGCGCGCCGACGTCGAGAAGGTGCTGGGCGAAATCGGCGTGGCGCCCGAGACCCCACGCTTCGAGGCTTGGAACAAGCTCGACCTGCTCGACGACGACCACCGCGCCGCGCTGCTGGATGATGCCGCCAAGCGCGAGGACGTCATGCCGATCTCCGCAGTGACCGGGGAAGGGGTGGATGCCTTGATCGACACCGTTGCGGCACGACTCACCCACGGGCATCGCCGCTACACGATCGAGCTGGATGCAGGGGACGGCGCGGGTGCTGCCTGGCTGCACCAGCATGGCGAAGTGCTGGAACAGTCGGTCGAGGACGACCGCGCGGTCTACGAGGTACGGATGGCGCCACGTGACTTCGAGCGGTTCGAGATGCGTAACTCCTGAGCGGGTCGTGCTAGAGTAGAGAACATCGCGACAAGCCCTGGGGGTGGAGATGTTCTTCCAGCAGATATCGGACGGCGGCTGCCAATCCTATGTCGTGGGATGCGAAGCAACCTGCAGCGCGGTGATCATCGATCCGGCGCTCGACCAGGCGGACCGCTATGTCGGGATCGCAAATCGCGAAGGCCTGCGGGTCCGCTACATCATCGAGACGCATACCCATGCGGACCATTTCTCGGCAGCGCAGCAGCTTCGCGAACGGCTCGGCGCGCTGATTGTCATGCACCGCGACAGCAGCGCGCCCTATGTCGACATGCGCGTCGAGGACGGGCATCTGATTGCTGTCGGCGATCTGCGCTTCCGCGTGCTGCATACGCCTGGCCACACCCGCGATTCGATGTCGGTGCAGGTGGAGGACCGCGTCTTCACCGGCGACGCGCTGCTGATCGGCGGGACCGGGCGGACCGACCTTCCGACCGGCGATCCAGACCAGCTCTACGACAGCCTGTTCGGCAAGCTGCTGCGCATCGATCCCGAGACCAAGGTCTTTCCCGCGCACGATTATAAGGGCCAGGGTAGCACGACGATCGGGGCCGAGCTCGCCGCCAACCCGAGGCTGCAGAAGACCAATCGCGCCGAATTTGTCGAGATGATGCGCAACCTCAACCTATCGGCGCCGACGCATTTGACCGAGGCGCTGCGCACCAACATGACCGGCGGCAAGACGGTGCGCCAGCTGCTTGCGGAAGCCGCGGCAGGGACGCCCTTCATGTCTTTGAGCGAACTGGCGGAAAGGATTGGTGAACGGCGCAACGATTTCGTGGTGCTCGACGTGCGCGAGCGCGACGCCTATGCGCGCGGGCATATTCCGGGTGCCCGCCATCTGGCGCGAGGTCAGCTCGAGATGAAGGTCGATGAGAATTTTCCCGATCCGACGCTGGAGATCCTGACCGTCTGCGAGTTCGGCAAAATATCCACCCTGGCGGCGGCTACCTTGCGTCAGCTCGGTTTCCGGCGCGCGGTGGCGCTGGACGGGGGGATGAAATCGTGGCGCGACGCGGGGCACTCGCTCGACAGCGGCGAGGATCCGGCGCTGCTGATCTGAGGGTCAGGCCTGCGTCGGATAGTCCCAGACATCGGGTGGCAGCTTGTCCTTGAGCGTTGCATACATGGCGTCGCGGAACAGTTTCACCGCTGGAAATGGTCGAAGGGCAATAGTGCGCTCCACTATCAGCCCCTGCTCGTTATCCACGATGATCTCCAGGCTCTCGATCTTGTGGCCGTCCATGGTTCCCTCCCAGCGTAGGAAGGTGGTCCGCTCATCGATCTTGTATTCGGCCGTGTAGGTACCGGAACCGCGTGTGGAGCTCGACTGGGCAAAAATCGCCGCGATCGCTTCACGCCCCTGGATCGACCGCGCAAGGATCGGGCTGTTGAACACGACGTTTTCGGCAAGCAACACGCTCACCTGGGCCGGCGTAGCGCTGCCGGATTCCCGCAATTTGCGTAACGGATGCATGGTGATTTCTCTAATAAAGCGTCACAGGCAGTGACTTAGGTGCTTTCATATCCGACGAGCAGCCCGGCGGAATGAGAGTCTACCTTTCATTTGTGAACGCCCTTAGCTGCGCTCTTTTACCGTACGCCAAAGTATTTCCTGTTCGTCGAGACTGCGCTCAGCGAATTGGCCATCTGCGGCCTCCATCGCCTTGAAACGGCTCTCGAACTTGGCGTTAGCCGCCCGCAGTGCGGCCTCGGGATCGACGCCCAGCTTGCGCGCCCAATTGACCACCGCGAAGAGCAGATCGCCGACTTCCTCTTCGCGGTGCTCGGGCGTCTCCGCCGCCTCGACTTCGGCCAGCTCCTCGTCGATCTTGGCGCGGGCGCCACTGGGATCGGGCCAGTCGAAGCCGGTGCGCGCGGCGCGCTTCTGGAGCTTTTCGGCGCGGAGCAGGGCGGGGAGGCCGAGCGCCACGCCATCCAGCGCGCCCGTATTCCCGGCCTTGGCACCCCGCTCTGCGGCCTTGATTTGTTCCCACAGGTGATGCCCGCCCTCGGTGGCGCCCAGGAAGATGTGCGGGTGGCGGCGCTCCATCTTGTCGCTGATCGAGGCCGCGACGTCGGACAGGTCAAACAGGCCGGCTTCCTCGGCCATGCGGCTGTGGAAGATGACCTGGAGCAGCAGGTCGCCGAGCTCGTCCTTGAGATCGGCCATGTCGCCGCGCTGGATCGCGTCGGCGACCTCATAGGCTTCCTCGATCGTGTAAGGCGCGATCGTCTCGAAGGTCTGGACGGTATCCCATTCGCAGCCGGTCTTCGGATCGCGGAGGCGCTCCATGATACGAACCAGACGCTCGATGTTTGCGAAAGTCATGCGGAGGGGGTTTCCATCAGGACGATAATATACATTATGTAAAATCATCCTCAGTATCGGGGTTTCGGGGTTCGGCGCCCTCTCTCCCCGTGGATGGGTCCTTTCGAGCGCCTGGACGGCCGTTCGGGCTGGCTCCCGCCGGATCGGTGGTCGCGTCGCTGCCGTCGTCGTCGGCCTGGGCCTTGGGCTCGAGGATCAGGACATTGCCTTCGACGCGCCAGCTGTGCAGCCGCGACAGGAAGTTCATGCCGAGTACGTCGAGATCGCCGAAGCTCTCCGCGACGACAACGCCGAGATCCTGGGTCTTGAGCGGCCCGACGGCGAGCTCGTCGATCGTGCCGCGGCGCGCCGCGACCGATCCATTCGCGGTCTCGATGATTGCAGGCAAACCATCATGGACGCTGATGTTTGCAGCCTGTGCCGTGCGATCCGATATCGCGGTAATCGTCGCACCGCTGTCGACCAGCATCCGCCGCTCGACACCGTTCAGCGTGACGCGTGCCCAGAAATGGCCGTCCGGGCTCATCCGGATGCGCACCGTCTTGCCCTGGACCTGCTGATCGTCGAGCCCCAGGCTCGCGCTCGCCGCCGCGAATACCGCGCCGATCCGGCCCCGGTGCGCGACGGCAACAACGGTGACCAATATGATCACCGCCCAGATCGCGATCGACCGCGCGACGAAGCCGAACGACATGCGCCGCACCGACAGCGCGCTGACCACCAATACCATCGCGCCGACCAGCCATATCAGGTTGACGCTGTCGCTCGAGTTCATGCCGTCATCTCCAGGCCGTCATAGCCCGGCTCGACCCCCGCGGGCAGTTCCGCCACCAGCCTCGCATAATCCATGCTGTTGTCCATATGAACCAGCGTGGAACGCCGCGGCGCCAGCTCCCCTATCCAGCCCAGCACCGAATCAAGATTGGGGTGCGTGGGATGCGGCGCACGGCGCAGCGCATCGACTACCCAGAGATCGAGTCCCTGGTAGAGCGCGCGCATCTCGTTCGTCATCTCGTGGAAGTCTGTAGCATAACCAATTGATTTTCCGTTACATTCAAAACGGAGACCGGCAGAGGTTATGCCGCCGTGCGGCTGATCGACGACGCGGACCTGGATGTCGCCGATCCGGAAGCTGTCGGGCATCTCCTCGAGTGCGACGGTCGCGCGATAACCGGTGCGGCCGTAAAAGGCATAGGCGAAGCGCAGCTGGAGCTGCTCCATCGCGAACGGCCGCGCGAGCCCCCGCACCGGATCGCCTTGCCGGACGTGCATCACCTGGCGGAGATCGTCGAGGCCGTGGCAATGATCGGCATGATCGTGGGTCCACAACACCGCGTCGAAATTGCTGACGCCGGCGGCAAGCAGCTGCTCGCGCATGTCCGGGCTGGTATCGACCAGGATCCTGGTCGTCGCGCTGCTGACGAGCACCGAGGCGCGCAGGCGACGGTTACGCGGCTCGGAGGGGTCGCAATCGCCCCAGTCATTGCCGATCCGCGGTACGCCCGACGAGGTGCCGGAGCCGAGAATGCGGATCTTCATCGCTTTGCTGTGCCGTCATCCCGGCGAAAGCCGGGACCCAGAGCCAAAAACGGTGTCGCCTGTGACCCTGGGCCCCGGCTTTTGCCGGGGTGACGATCGGCGGTGGGGCGACGGGTGGAAAGCTTCACGCAACTGTCTTCGAAAAGAGCGTGTGGAAATTCTGCCTGGTCGCTTCCGCCAACTCGTCCGGATCCTGCCCGCGCAGGCCGGCGAGGAAGCGACAGGTATCGGCGACGAAGGCTGGCTCGCCCGTCTTCCCGCGATGCGGGACCGGGGCGAGGAAGGGGGCATCGGTCTCGATCAGCAGGCGATCGAGCGGGAGTCGGGCTGCAGTCCCCTGGAGCGCCAGGGCATTCTTGAAGGTCACGATGCCCGAGATCGAGATGTAGAAGCCAAGATCGAGCGCGATATCGGCGAATTCGTCGCTGGCGGTGAAGCAGTGGATCACGCCGGGAAAGGCGCCCTTCCCCATCTCGTCGCGCAGGATCTCGGCGGTGTCGGCCTCGGCATCGCGGGTATGGACGATGATCGGCAGCTGGGTCTCGCGCGAGGCCGCCAGATGCGCGCGGAAGCTGGCGCGCTGGCGGTCGCGGTCCGAATGATCATAGTAAAAGTCGAGCCCGCTCTCACCGATGCCGACGACGCGCGGATGGCGGGCGCGATCGACCAGCTTGGCGGTGTCGACATGTTCGTGGGTGTCGGCCTCGTGCGGATGGATGCCGACGCTGGCCCAGACGTCGCTCTCGCGCTCGGCGACCTGAATGACGTCACCCCATTCGCTTTCGCGGGTCGAGATGTTGAGCATCGCCACCACGCCGGCGTCGCGCGCGCGGGCAAGCACCTCGGGCTGCTGCTCGCCCAGGCCCTTGTAGATCAGATGGCAATGGCTGTCGGCCAGTCTCACGCTGCTTCCCTCACGCTTCTTCCTTCAACTCCAGTCGAGGAAAGATGGGGGTCGGCGGGGCGATGCGGAAGTCCGCGGCGCCTTCCGGGCCGAGCTGCTCGAGCAATTTTACCGCCGAACTTGGCACAACCGGCTGGATCGTGACCGCGAGTTGGCGGATCGCCTTGAGCAAGGTGCCGAGCACGGCGTGCATCCGCTCGGGATCGGTCTTGCGGAGCGCCCAGGGCGCCTGGACGTCGATATACTGGTTGCAGGCGAAGACGCCGGCCATCCAGCTCTCCAGGCCCTGGCTGAGCGCCAGGTCGCCGAATGAAGTGGCGAAACCCTCGCACGCGGTGTCAACTTCGGCGAGCAGAACATCGTCGGCCGCGTCCGCCCTTCCCGCTTCGACCACACCATCGAGATTCTTCGCGATGAAGGCGAGCGTGCGCTGGGCGAGATTGCCAAAGCTGTTCGAGAGATCGGCATTGGCGCGGGTGACGATCGCCTCGTCGCTGAAGGTACCGTCATTGCCGAAACTGACGTCACGCAGCAGGAAATAGCGCAGCGCATCGACGCCGTAGAGCTTGGCCAGCGCCATCGGATCGACGACGTTGCCGACCGACTTGGACATCTTCTCCCCGCGATTGAGCAGGAAGCCGTGGCCGAACACTTGCTTAGGCAGCGCGATCTTCGCGGACATCAAGAAGGCAGGCCAATAGACCGCGTGGAAGCGGACAATATCCTTGCCGATCAGGTGGAGATCGGCGGGCCAGTAGCGCGCGAAGCGTTCGGGATCGTTCGGATAGCCGGCGCCGGTGATGTAGTTGGTCAGCGCATCGACCCAGACATACATGACGTGCCCCGGCGAGCCCGGCACCGGCACGCCCCAATCGAAGCTGGTGCGCGACACCGACAGATCGACCAGCCCGCCCTCGACGAAGCGCATCACTTCGTTGCGGCGCGATTCCGGGCGGATGAAATCAGGCTGCTCGGCGTAGAGATCGAGCAGCGGCTGCTGGTATTTGGAGAGCTTGAAGAACCAGGTTTCCTCGGCGGTCCATTCGACCGGCGTGCCCTGGGGCGAGAGCTTGATGCCCCCTTCCCCGTCGGTAAGTTCCTTCTCTTCATAGAACGCCTCGTCGCGCACCGAATACCAGCCCTCGTAGCGATCAAGATACAGGTCGCCGGCATCGGCTATCGCCTGCCAAATCGCCTGGCTGGCGGCATAATGCTCGGGTTCGGAGGTACGGATAAAGCGATCGCACGAAATATGGAGTTCTTCGGCCATTTCGCTGAAATAGGACGACATTTCGTCTGCGAGTTCAGACGCGGTCATGTCGCGCGCGCGCGCGGTCTGGACCATCTTGAGGCCATGCTCGTCGGTGCCGGTCTGGAAGAAGACGTCGCGGCCCTGCTGGCGCTGGAAGCGCGCGATCGCGTCGGCGGCGATCATCTCATAGGCATGGCCGATATGCGGGCGGCCATTGGGATAGTGGATCGCGGTGGTGATGTAATAGGGTTCGGCCATGCGGCGGCTTTAGGGCGCGGCGCTGGGGACGGCAACCGCAGCTCAATCGAAGAGTTGGGCCGTTAGCGAGCGCCGGGGCTTCCTGGACTCCGCATCCGCCGCAAGGGCGCGCCTCACCGCTTCGACGACCTCGCGATCGATCGCCTCGCGCTTCATTGGCGGGAGCTTCTCATACCCCGCCTCGCCGACGCCGTGCTTCTCCAGCACCTGATCGCGCGCACGCTCCGCCGGCGTTTCGTCGGCGATCTTCCTGAAGGCGTCGAGTGCGGAAAAGAAGTCCGAGACATTGCCGGCGGACCGGATAGCAGTGGCTCCGGCAATACTGGCGACGTGCATTTGCGCTTCTTCCGAACGGGGGAGGCATATTTGCGCGGCAAAACGCTAAGGCGCGGTCAACCCTACCGCGCCAGTCGCGCGATCAGGCCGCTCATCTCGAAGACCGTCGCCCCCGCGTCCAGCGACAGGCCGATCGCGGCGCTGCCGAGCTCGCGGGCGGCGGTGTAGGCGTCGAGCGCGGTGCGGAGCGCCTCGCCGCTCAGATTGCGTGCGCGTTCGGCGATGAAGGTGGGCGCGCGCTCGAGGAACGCCTCGTAGCGCGGCTGGGCGGCCTTGGCGCCGAGCAGCTTGGCGAGGCGACTGCGGATCGCATTGTCGGGGTCACCGCCATTCGCCAGCCGGGCCATGTCGACTTCGAGCGCGGCGATGTCGAGGCCGGCAAAGCCCAAGGCGCGGCCGGGCGAGCCCTCTCCCGCCCGCACCAGCGCGTCAATCTCCGCCGCGCTGGCCTGAGGCAGTTCCTCGCGCAGCACGGAGGCGACTTCGTTCGGCGGCAGCGCCTCAAAGCGTAGCAGGCGGCAGCGCGAGCGAATCGTGGGAAGCAGCCGGCCGGGGGCGTGGCTGACCAGCAGGAAAATTGTGCCGGCGGGCGGCTCCTCGAGATTCTTGAGCAACGCATTGGCGCCGCCGCGCTCGAGATCGTCGATCGCATCGATGATGACAACGCGGCGCGAGGACAAGGAGGGTTTGGTGGCGAAGAGCGGCTGGAGGCTGCGGACCTGCGCGATCGTGATCGAGCGGGCGAGTGCCTCGTCGGGCTTTTCGGGATCCTTGGGGAGACGCTGGAGCACGCGGAAATCGGGGTGCGAGCCGGCCTGAGCGAGATGCCAGGTACGGCTGGCCTCGGGTGTGTCCCAGCCAGGGCGAAGCTTTTCCGGTTCGGCGGCCTCGGCGAGCATACGCAACGCGGCCATGCGGGCGAAACGGCCCTTCCCCACGCCTTCGGGCCCGGCGATCAGCCAGGCATGGTGCAGCGAACCGCTTGCCATCGCGGCGGCAAGCGCCTCGCGGGCGGGGATGTTGCCGATCAGATCCGCCAATGCTTCGCCCCCGCCCTGCTCCGCCACCTAGGCGGAAAAGAGATTATGCCCCGAACAGCGACCAGAAGCCCAGCCAGGCGCGGCGGAAGAAACCGGCCTGGCCGACATCCTTCTCGGCGACCAGAGGCAGCATCTGCGCGGGCATGCCGGGCGATTCGATCACCAGGTCGGCGATATGGTCGCCCGCCTTGAAGCCCGCCTTGACCGGGCCCTGATAGACAATCTTGCCCTGCATCGCAGGTGTGGTGCCCGCGGGGATGGTGACGCTGAGGTCGCGCGGGGCGATGACGCCGACTTCGCTCGCATCGCCGCCCTGGACCGCGACCTCGCCGACCTTGCGGCCCTTCGAGACGATCGGCCGGGCCTTCCAGGCGCCGAAGCCCCAGTTCATGAAGCGAATGCTTTCGGCAGCGCGGCCGTTATAGGTGTCGAGCCCGGCGACGACCATGACGAGGCGGCGACCACCCTGCTCGGCCGAGCCGGTGAAGCCATAACCGGCCTCGTCGGTATGGCCGGTCTTGAGGCCATCGGCGCCCTGGACATGGCCCAGCAGCGGATCGCGATTGGACTGGCTGATGTCGGCGCCCGCGCCCAGCGTCTTGCCCCAGGTGAAATTCGGCAGCGAGTAGTACTGCTTGTACAGGTCGGGGAAGTTGCGGATCGTCGCGGCGGCGAGATGGGCGAGGTCACGCGCGGTGACATAGGTGCGCCCTTCGTCGGGCCAGCCGTTCGAATTGCCGAAATTGCTGTTGGTGAGGCCGAGCTTCTTGGCCTGCTCATTCATGAGGTTGGCAAAGCCTTCCTCATTGCCAGCGATGCCCTCGGCCAGCACGACGCAGGCGTCATTGCCGGAGAGCGTGACGATGCCCTTCAAGAGATCGGAGACAGTCGGCTTCTCGCCGACGGCGAGGAACATGGTCGAACCCTGCGAATGCCACTTCTTCCAGGTCTCGGGCATCACCTCGATCTGCTTGTCGAGCTTGAGCTCACCCTTCTTGATCAGGTCGAAGGCAACGTAGACCGTCATCATCTTCGCCATCGAGGCGGGCGGGATGCGGCGATCGGCGTCCTTCTCGTACAGCACCGCGCCCGAGGAGAGATCCTCCATGTAGGCGATCGGCGCGGGCGTATCGAACGTCGGGTTCGCGGCGGTGAGCGGCGTGGCGACGGCCAGCGCCAGCAAGGAAACGGCAGCGAACTTCTTC
The DNA here is from genome assembly GCF_014489075.1 of Sphingomonas sp. JC676. GTDB lineage: Bacteria > Pseudomonadota > Alphaproteobacteria > Sphingomonadales > Sphingomonadaceae > Sphingomonas. The sequence goes on from NZ_JACTGR010000001.1 coordinate 1,064,112, forward strand.
ATGATCCAGGTCCCGACGCGGTGTGTACCCTCACCGGACCGTGAATATGCGCGCATCCCCATATCCTGCCCGGGCGGCCCTGCCCCGCGCCGCCTGGGCTTCGCCGGCGGTGGCGAAGGGTCCGAGCTGGACGCGGTAAAGCCCGCCCCCTGCCTTTACGAACCCGCCCATGGATTGGGCAAGCGCTTGTGCGCGTCCGGCGGCAGAAAGTGCGGCAACCTGAACAAAATAGCGGCCCGCGGCGGCCGGGCGGGCCGGCGGTGCGGCGCGCGGCGGCGCCGGACGGCGTGGGGTGACGGGTGGGCGCGTTGTGGGCGGAGGGCCTGCCTCCGCCTGATCAATGGCCGGTGGCGCGCTTAGGCGCTTGCGCAGCGCATTGAGCAGCACGGGCGGCGCGTCGGCGCGCGCGTCGGCGGCGCGGCCCGAGCGGAGCGCGACTTGGTCCTGCGGTGACGCCATGACGGCGCGGACGCGGACGGGCATGGCGCCGGGCTTGTCATAGCCGAGCTGGCGCGCGGCGCCGGGCGAGAGATCGATCGCATGGCCCGAGCTGCCGGTGCCGGTGATCACGACCAGGATCGTGCGGCCATTGTCGAGCGAGGTGACCTCGACATAGGAATTTGCGGGCAGGCTCGGATGGACCGCGGCCACCGCATCGTCGCGCGGGCCGCCGCCGGCGACGCTGCGGACCCCGGCATAGCCGACCTCGTCATAGCGGCGCTCGCCGGGTGCGGGCTGGGACGAACCGCGCGGGCCGGTGGCGCCGATCGTGGGATCGCCGGCCATCGGCGGGGCATCCTGCGGCGTGTCATAGGTGGCACCGGGCCCGGGAGGCGGCGCATCGGGCGCGGCCTGCGACGCGGCGGTTTCGGGGCCGTAATCGGCATGTCCTCCCCCGCCGCATCCGGCGAGGAGGAGAAGGCTGGCAGCGGCTAGGCTAGTTTTCGACTTCATCGGCAAGCAGACCTACCGACAAAGCGTAAAAATTCGAGCAATTATAATCGAGGATCACGCGGTAGTTGCCGGTGAGCAGATAGGCGGTCTTTCCGGGTCCGTCCGGCTCGAGCAAGGTCGCCTGGACATTGTCGCCCGGCCAGGCGCGCCGGAGCGGCACGATCCCGAGCGCGCGCCACTCCGCCATCGTCTTCCAGCGACTGTGCCGGTCATGGACGCGCGGGCATCTGGGACTGGACGTGCGGCTGGCGATCGCGGCGCGGTTGAGATCCGCGGGCACGCTCACCGCAAAGCCCCAGGGCTGGCCGGCGCGCCAGCCGGCATTGGTGAAATAATTGGCGATCGAGGCGAGCGTGTCCGCCTCGCTGTTCCAGATATCGACCCTGCCGTCGCCGTCGCCGTCGCGCGCGAGGCGGAGATAGACCGAGGGGAGGAATTGCGGGCCGCCAAACGCCCCTGCCCAGCTGCCGACCAGCCGCTCGCGGGGTACGCCGCGGTCGATCATCTTGAGCGTGGCGATGAATTCCATCGAGAACAGGTCACGCCGCCGCCCCTCATAAGCGAGCGTGGCGAGCGCGCGGGGCAGGTCGAAGCCTCCCATGACCTTGCCGTAGCTGGTCTCGTGGCCCCAGATCGCGACCATGATCGATTCGGGCACGCCGGTCTCGCGCTCGATCGCGGCGAGACTCGGACGCTCGCGCTGATAGGCGGCGCGGCCCTGCGCGATGAGCGCGGCACTCAGGTGCTGGCGGCGATAGGGCTCGAAGGCCGGGATCGGCGCGTTCGGCCGGGTCTCGGGCTGCTGCCGGTCGAGCTCGATCACGCGGGGATTCAGGGTGAGCGTGGGGATCACCGCGTCGACGGTGCGACGCGTCACGCCCTGCGCCAGCGCCTGGCGGCCGAGCGTATCGAGATAAGCCTGGAAGCCGGTTTCATCCTGCGCAACCGCCGGGGCACCTGCCGGCGCCGCCACGATCACCGCGCCTGCCAGCATCGCCACGTTACTGAGTACCCAATGCAAACCCCGCATCGGCATTTTGTGGCACAGCCGGGGCGCGGCATGAAGCCCCGTCTCCGGCTTTCACGACGAAATTGCGTCGGATCGACAGCTTGGGCAGGCGGACAAGAAAAAACGCCGGCACCCCAAGGGCACCGGCGTCGATTTTCGATGCGTACTGACTCAGGCGGCCGAGTAGGACACCTTGACCTGTGCACGGCGACGCAGCGCCATGCCGGCGAAGCCGAAGCCGCCGATCAGCATCGCCCAGGCGGCGGGCTCGGGAACCGGGGCGAACACGCCCTGGCCGCCATACGAACCATTGCCGCGCGAGATGCCCTTGATCTCGATCGAATTCAGCGCGCCGCCGATGATCGGAACCGAATTGGCGAACACGACTTCGTTCATCGCCCCGGTGATGCCGGTCAGCTGGACGCCGTTGAAATAGACCGTGGTGAAGTCGAGGTCATCGATGCCGTGGAAGCGAACCGCGCTGGTCGTAAGCGAACCGCTGGCGGTGCCGTTCTGCGGCAGCGTGAACTGATAGATGTGCCAGAACATGCCCGACACGATGCCCGACTGGCCGAAGTTGGCCGAGATCGTGCCACCGGGACCGAACGAGATGTTCATGTCAGCCGGGCCGAAATAGGTCTGAGCATGGGCCGGACTTACGGCAAGCGCCATGGCGGCGCCCGCAATCGCGAAAAACTTACGCATCGATTTTCCCCTCGTTCCACCCTTTAGGGGGTGTTCTGACTTCTATTGGAAACATACGCCTCCCCCGCCCGATCGACAACGGCAAATTAATCGAATTTTAGTCATAAATTCCGGTAGTTCCTTTTTGGGACGTGTTTTGGGGCGCCATTTTTCGTGGAATTGCCACAGCCGGTGCAAGCAACCGCCTGAAACTATTGATCGAGATCAAGTATAATGAGGCCACGCACCGCACGGAGAGTGCATCCGGACTGGACGAACATTTGCGAGGTTCGACGAGTCGTTTTCAGGCCGCGCCCAGTCGCAGCCAGGCTGCAAATTCCCGATCGCCCGGTTGATCCGCCCGCGCGCAGGCGATAGCGGGGGCGTGCGGAGAGGTGGCCGAGTGGTTTAAGGCAGCGGTCTTGAAAACCGCCGTGGGTGCAAGCTCACCGTGGGTTCGAATCCCACCCTCTCCGCCATTTCCTACTCAAAGCCGCGGCGGCTATGCCAGTGTGGCAAACGTGATGGCTGAAGAGCCGTATGAGCGAGTTCGATAGCTTATGGCGGCTTCGCGCCCATTGCGGACATTCCCCGAGTGGAGTTAGTCCGGTGGCAGCGCGCGAGCGCGAGCGGGGGACGGAAGATGAATGCACGGGGGAGCAGTGTGCCGGCGCCCGAAAGAGCGGTGCTGCTGATCCGTCTGTTGCTGGGATCGCTCTTTATCGCGCATCTTTATTGGAAGTTCGTGATCCTTGCGGGCGGGGTGGAGGCCTGGTGGGGAAACCTGCGCAGGGCTGGATATCCGGCTTTCGTGCCTGCTTACGTGCTTTCCGCGGAGCTTGCCGGTGCCCTGCTCCTGATCCCGGGCGTCCTGACCAGGTACGTCGCCCTTTATGCAATGCCGATGATGTTGGGAGCGGCCCACTTCTGGATGCTGCGCAACGGCTTCTTCTTCACCAAGGCTGGAGCCGAACTGCCGCTCGTTTGGTTGGCGCTTCTCGCCGTTCAGGCCGTTGCCGGGGATGGCCCCTTCGCGGCGGTCCGTTCCCCGGATCCGCGTCGCGTGCTGGCAGGGTTGCGGCGTCGCGGCTCCGCTGCCGCTCACACCTGAGTCCGCTGCCGTGCCTTCTCAGCACACCTTCATACTGGGCCTCGCAGCTGTCTCGCTTGCGACACCGGCTTTCGGCCAAGGTCGGTTCAGGCCCCTGTTCGATGGCAAAAATCTCGACGGCTGGACGCAGTTTGGCGACGCCAACCGGACGGTGAGGGACGGCGCGATCTGCATCACGGCCACGACCGCCTACGAGGTCAACATCTTCGACACCCGGGCCTGATCCCGACTACGGCACCGGGGCCATCGTCGATGTGGCCAAGGTCTTCCCGATGCCCAAAGCGGGGGCGGTGGAACGTCATGAACATCCGCGCGGCGACGTCTTCTCTGTCGAGTTGAACGGTCGGAAGACGGTCGATTCCGCCCGGGACACTGCGCATTCCGACGGCCCTATCGCGCTGCAATATGGCGCCGGCGTTGTGAGGTTCCAGAGCATAGGGATACGGACCGCGTGAACCGCTTGGCACCGGAACTCTGAAGCCGGAAGAGCATCCGCTGTCGACCCACTGCCGCGGATGCCTGATCTATTGCCCCCAGGTCACATAGAGGCGGGCCCTCGCCGGAACGTCGCCGCACCGCGGTTCGTTTGATCCGCAGGAGAACCAATATGCGTATCATGAAAACGATAGTTGCCCTGGCGCTTGCGGGCGCCGTGTTGAGCGGCTGCTATCAGAACGGCCGGCCCGGGCACGCGAGCGACCATCACGGACATGGCCATCACCACGACCGGGACCATGATCACCGAGACTGAAACTGACCGGTCCCTTGCCGCTTGCCAGCGCCCCCGTCTGACGCCTTCGCTGACCAGGCATGATCGTCGAGGACAAATAGGCCGAACAACAGAAAGGCCCGGCGCTATCGCCGAGCCTTTCCGGGGAATTACCAGGAACCCCTGACCAACTGGTCAGGCGAAGCTGACAGCCGTCCTGCGGCGGCGCATCGCGGCACCGGCCAGGCCGAAGCCGCCGATCAGCATTGCCCATGCTGAAGGCTCGGGAACGCCCCCTGGCGGCGTGACCGCACCGAAGCCGTCGAGATAGACATAGCCAGCATGGCCGGTCGGCTGACAATCGGAACCAAGCACCGATAGCAGGAAGTTGTGACCGGAAAGGCTAGCATCGATCGCCAGCTGCTCGATCTGCCACAGCGGCGTGTAGTAATAATTGTTCGACGATAGCGTGAAGCGCGGATCGACGCCGCTGCCACCCGAGGCCGCATTGTACTGGCGATGGATCAACTCGATGCCCGTGGTCAGATCGGTGAGCGTGATCAGCATCGTCGCCGCATCGTTGGTACCGTGTGCACCCTCGAGCACGGCTTTCCATGCGAAGAAGATATTGGCGTCGGTGTAGTTATTGACTTGCTGAGACACCACCGACGCATAGCCGCCGAATGTAGTGTCCTCGACGCGATAGGAGTGTTGGCCACTATACACGGTCGTTCCGATAACCGAGCCGACATTGGGATCGACATACGCTGTCGAGATCACGGCTGAGCGCCCTCCGGGCAGGGTGAAGAGTGTCGGCGACAATGCTGCGTTGGTGTAGCCGGCGCGATAACCCCCAGTTTCAGTCCAGCCGGTGGCCGAACCGTCTTCGAACCCGCCATTGATGAAACCCTGGGCCTGGACGGCGGTCGGAAGGACCGCGGTCAGCGCACAGGCACAAGACATCCCCAAGATATAGTTCTTCATTTGAAAGGTGCTCCCATAATCGATGGCAAACGGCGTTGAGCCTGTATGCCATGTCAATATTTGTCGTAGTTATGGTGCGCCCGACCGTCACAAAGGTTAACCATCTTCTATGGCCAAGCAATTGCGATTAAGGGTTAGGACGTCGTACCGGTACTCTGTGCATTTCGCTCGATACTTCGTATCATCGATGCGGGGAGCCTCGGTCGAACGATAGGGAAAATTCATTAAATCCCGTCGGATATGGACGTTACCGCCGATACCAGGCCGACCCCAGCCGTGCCCGCGCTTCGCGCGCTCCCCCGATGTCACCCATCCCCGCAAGACACGCGGCGAATGGTGGAGGCGCACTGCGCGGACAAGGACCCGGCCAAGGCGGGTCGTGTTTTCCGCAGGAGGTCGCAGAGGGAGGTCTCGACCTGCGCGGTGATAGCTAGAACGCGGTGCCGATCGTTCTGCCGGCCGCCAGCGAAACTGGTCTCGGCCAGGTTGTCACCCCAAACTGCCGCAGCGCCCGCCGGCATGCCCACCAAGACAGGTTCGAGACGCGGATATAGAGGCCCGGCGTACGGTGCGCCGGTTGGTCCTAGCGGGTGACCCCGGCCTTCCACATCGCGCCCGCGACTCCGCCGCCCACGCTGAGCGGGGGGCTGTCGTTGCTGCCGTCGATGCGGAAGACGAGCATCGTATCCAGCGCCGAGCGCGGCGGCCCTACCCTGCGGTGATCAGCCAGCGTATCGCCGACGGCGTAACGCGCGCCGGCACGGGCGGTGACTTCCGGGAATTTGTCGGTAAGCCGCCATGCCGGCTGCGGCCGCGGCTCGGTCAGGGCGAAGGGCGAAACAGCGGTGGTTTCCGGCCGCGCATAATCGGTCGCCGTCAAATGCCGGGCTGCCGCTGGCGCGCCGAGATCATATACCGCGGGGGCGGCGCGATCGCGCCGCGGCAGATCGAAGGTGCTGACCTTATGGACATTTGCCGACGCTGAGGTGCTTTCGGCGGCCGGAAGGGTCCGTAGCGGAATCGGACGGACCGGAATGGCGCGCACGGGGATGGTTCGATGCGGAATGGCTCTGAGGCCGGGAGGAGCGACGCTCCGCTCACCCGCGAAGGCGGGAATGGACGAACTGCAGGCGACCGCGCAGATAAATATCGTTTTCAACATCACCGTTCCCCAACCAGTGAAGCAATGATCATGCCGTATTACGCCCCGTGGCGCAACGTGAATGATGTCGGCCTGGCGCGGCGCACACTCATTGTGCCGTGAGTGTCTGCATGGCCTTGGCGCTAAGCTGTTTCCGGAACTCGACGCCGGCCTCGTAATTACGTACCCAGACGACGGTGGCGGCGCAGCGACCGATACCCGGCAACGCAAGCCAGATCAGCGCGCCGCGCTCGAGTTCCGAATAGGTCTGGAGGCGGGCGCCGCTAGTCGAATAGTCGAGGACACGACAAACCGCGCGGCCGGCGCCGGCGATGGCGAGTTCCGCTTCGAGCATGGTGGATGCGCGCGGTTCGCGGCGGCGGCGGCCATGGCCGTCTACCGTTTCGAACTCCGCTGCGAACATCGTGCCTTCTCCTGTAAGTGTTGGAGAAAGGCTAACATCCTGTGACTAATGGCGAGTTAAACGCCGGAGCGGGAAATACGGAGGCGCGGAGACGGCCCTGCAGGCCGCCCCCGCCCCCTCACAGGATTACTTCTTGCCGAGCGAGAGGCCGCCAAAACGCTTGTTGAAGCGCGCGACCTGGCCACCCTGGTCGAGCATCTGGCCGCGGCCGCCGATCCAGGCGGGGTGCGCCAGCGGATCGATCTCGAGCTGCATCAGATCGCCTTCCTTGCCCCAGGTGGAGCGCGTCTCGTAGGTCGAGCCGTCGGTCATCTGCACCTTGATCATGTGGTAATCGGGGTGAGTGTTCTTCTTCACGTCGAATTCCTTGGAGATGCCACTGGTTACCGACCAGCAGCGGACGGGCGCGCCTAGCAGAGACGCGCCCCAGGCGCAACTAGGTGCGGACCCGCCACCAGCGACGCAGCGCGACAAGCGCCCAGATCGCCTCCACCACGCCGAACGGCCACGCGCCCTGGAGGAAGCCATAAGCCGATCCGAGCAGACATGCGCCGGCAAAGGCGAGGATCCACCAGTGCGAACGGCTCTCCAGCGCGTAAGTGACCAGCATGGACGTTACCGCGAACAGACCGAACCAGGTCAGCGTGTCCATTCGCTCACGCCGTGGGCGGATCCGCGATCATCGCGGTGAATTCACACTCGGTGGCGATTTCGCCGTTGAGCGTTGCCTTGCCGGCGAACTTGCAGACGCGCGAGCGCTTCTGGATGAACTCGACCTCGAGCTTCAGCAATACGCCCGGCTCGACGGGCTTGCGGAACTTCACGCCGTCGATCGACATGAAATAGACAAGCTTGCCCGAGCCGGCGAGGCCGAGGCTCTCGACTGCGAGCACGCCGGCCGCCTGGGCCAGCGCCTCGACCTGGAGCACCCCGGGCATGATCGGACGCCCGGGAAAGTGCCCCTGGAAGAATTGCTCGTTGATCGTCACCGCCTTGATCGCGACGATCGACTTGTCGAGGATCAGCTCCTCGACACGGTCGACCAGCAGCATCGGATAGCGATGCGGCAGCGCGGCCAGGACCCGCCCGATATCGAGCGGGCCGATGTTCGTGCCGCTGGCTTCCTCGCTCACCGCGGCTCGGCGGGCTTCGCGCCGGGCTTGGGTGCCGTCGGCGCCGGAGCGGCCGGACGGGTGCCGGCTGCGGCTGGGGCCGCGCCGGCCTGACCCTGCTGCGCACGCTGGGCGGCAGCCTGATAGGCGAGCATCTGATCGATCTGGGCGAGCTGCTGCTGCAGGTTCACCGTCTCGCGCGAGGGCTGCCAGTCGGCGGGCGGCTGAATCGAAACCGTCGGCGCGTTCTTGTCGAGGTCGGCAACGATCGCGTCGGTGATGTCCGCCGAATCGGGAGCGTAGAGAAACACCTCGGGCGAGAGCACGACGTTGACCTTCTTCGCGGTGACGACGCGAAGCTGCGCGGCATCATACTGGCGCAGAATCCCTTCGATCGCGAACAGCTGCGCGCGCGCCGCGGGATTGGTCAGCCTGGCGACATCGGCCTCGGCGGCATCCTGCGCGGCCTTGAACTTGTCGAGCGTCGGGCTCTTCGAAGCCTGCAGCGCGGCCTGCTCGGCCTGGTTCAGCTTTCCGTCCTTGTTGGTGTCGAACTGCGCCAGGAGCTGGGCCTGCATCGGCTCGAGCTCTTTCTGCAGCGCCGCGATGCGCGCCTCGCGCTGATCGAACGACGCCTTGTAGGTCGTCGAGATCTGCTGGCGCGCGCCGGTGAACGCCTTGGACTTGTAGACGACGGCGGACAGATTGGCGGTGGCGATGCCCGAAACCTGGGCATGGGCGGGAGCAGCGATGGCGAGCGCCGCGGGAGCGGCGAGCAGCGCCGCGAGAATACGCATCTTGGTAGTCATTAGAACTGAGTCCCTACGTTGAATGTGACAAGCTTGGTATCGTCGCCCTTTTCGTGGAGCAGCGCCTTGGCAACGTCGATGCGCAGCGGCCCGAAGGGCGAATTCCAGTTCACGCCGAAGCCGATCGACAGACGCGGCCGGGCGGAATCGCCCAGGAAGCGCTCGAAGAAGGGCGGGATGAAGTTGTTGACCGGGGAATTGATCGAAGTGCCCACGCACGTGGAAGGCGTCGCGCCGAAGCCGACCTTGCAGGGCGTGGCGGCCGCGAGACCGGTTGTCGGATCGATGCCACTATAAAGCTGATTGCCGGCGGCGTCCTTCAGGAAATTGTCCTGCTGTAACAATGTCGGCGAGCCATCCTGGTTGAACAGCGGCTTGCCCTGGCTGTCCGTGGCCTGTTTGAAGTCGATCGTCTTGCCCGGCCGCTTGATGCCGAACAGGCCACCCATCTGGACGAAGACCGAGGGACGCAGGCCCATTTCGGCCGCGCCCGCGCCCAGCGGGATCTCCAGTTCGGCCTTGCTCAGGTAATAGGCCGTGCCGCCGAGCGGGTCGTCAATGATCTGATCCTTGTCGGTGATCAGCAGCTGGGTGCCGGCGAGCGGATCGCCGGTATAGGCGATGCGCTGGACCCGCGGGCCGACGCCGCGGATGTCGAAGCCGCGGAACTGCGGTTCGCCCAGATAGAAGCGATCGGTGATGCGCACCGGATCGACCCCCGGGCCGCTGGCCTTTTCGAGGCTGTGGATATAGCCGCCCTCGGCCGAGAGCGAGAAGATGAAGCCGCCGCCGACGCTCCAATATTTGTCGGCGTCGACGCGGCCGCGCAGATAGCGGACGTCGCCGCCCAGGCCGGCGAAATCGCCGCCGACCGACAGACGTGTGCCACGCGTCGGGCGCAGTCGGCTGTTGAGGCTGTCATAGATCAGCGACAGGCCGACAAGCGAAGTCAGGCGATTGCCCAGCGCTTCGCAATAATAACGGCCGGCCTGGGTAGCATCGCAGGTGTCGCCAGGGCTGTTGCCGCGCACCCCGTCGCCATTGCTATCTGTGTAGAAGCTGCTCCTGTCGAGCGTCACATCGTCTTTCGACAGCGTATAGCGGCCCGACAGCGTCCAATATTCGGTGAGCGGCACGCCAGCGACGAGCTGGAAGCCGGTCGACACCTGGCTGTAGGTCGTGTTGCGATCGCCGAGACCGTTAAAATTGAACGCGTTATAGTCGCGGCGGAAGATCGTGCCGCCGAGCGCGATATTCTGGTCGAACAGATAGGGCTCGGTGAAGCCCAGCTCGACCGATTTCGAATAGCTCGAATAATCGACCGAGGCGCTGACCGTCTGGCCCTTGCCGCGGAAGTTGCGCTGGCGGATCGATGCCTGGAGGATGAAGCGCTCGAGGCTCGAGAAGCCCGCAGACAGCGTCAGCTCGCCGTTCGGTTTCTCCTCGACGTTCGCGGCCAGCACGATGCGGTCCGGCGCGGAGCCGTCCTTGCGCTCAATCTCGAACTTGTCCTGGAAATAGCCGAGCGAATTGATGCGGTCCTGCGAACGCTTGACCAGGAAGGTGTTGAACGCGTCGCCCTCGGCCACACGCATTTCGCGGCGGATGACCTTGTCCTGGGTCTGGCGGTTGCCGGTGATGTCGATCCGCTCGATATAGGTACGGTTCGCCTCGCCGATGCGGAAGTTCATCGACATGGTCAGCGTGTCCTTGTCACGCTGGAACTCGGGGCGGACATCGGCAAAGGCGTAGCCGAACAGGCCGGCGGTCTCGCTCAACTGCTCGACCGTGTCCTCGACGGCCTTGGCGTTGTACCAGTCGCCCTTCTTGATCGAGAGATGCTCTGCCAGCTTCTTGTCGTCGAAGTCTCGGATAGCGCTGTCGACGGTGACGTCGCCGAATTTATAGCGAGGACCCTCCTCCACCACATAGGTGATGATGAAGTCCTTCTTGTCCGGTGTCAGCTCGGCGACCGCGGAAATCACGCGGAAATCGGCGTAGCCGTTGGTCAGGTAGAACTGGCGCAGCTTCTGTTGGTCATAGGCCAGGCGATCCTGATCATAGCTCGTGTTCGAGCTCATGATGTGCATCAGGCTGGATGTCTTGGTCGCCATCTCGCCGCGCAGCTTGCCGTCGGAGAACACCTCGTTGCCGATAATGTTGATCTGGCGGACCTTGGACTTGGCGCCCTCGTGGATCTCGAAGATCACGTCGACGCGGTTCTGGTCCAAGCTGACCATCTTCGGCTCGACCGAAGCGGCGAAGCGACCCTGGCGACGATAGAGCTCGACGATGCGCGCGATATCGGCGCGAACCGCGGTGCGCGTGAAGATCTGGCGCGGCTTGAGCTTGATCTCCTTGTCGATCTTGTCCTGCTTCAGCCGCTTATTGCCTTCGAAGACGACGCGGTTGATCACCGGATTCTCGCGGATGCGGATCACCAGATCACCGGTCGAGACACCCTCGATGGCGACGTCAGCAAGCAGATCGGACGCGAGCAGGTCCTTGATCGCCTGGTCGACGGTCTCGTTGGTGTAGGTGTCACCGGCGCGCAGGCGGGTGTAGGACAACACCGTCTCCGGCTCGATGCGTTGCGAACCCTCAACGCGCAGCGAGCGAATCGTGCGGACCTGCTGCGGCGCCGTGACGGGTGCGGGAGCAGCGGGAGCAGGCGTGGCCTGAGCGGTGGGCGCGGTCGGGGGAGCCGTCTGGGGTGCGGGCGCAGTCTGCGCGCTCGCGATCCCCGAAAGGACCGTGCCCGCGAGAAGCGTCGCCGAAGCGCGCACGCCGAATTTCGTTGCCTTGATCGCAGTCACCATCCCACCCCAGTCGGAATCCAAATTAAGCCGTTCGGCTACTCGGCGCGCATCGCCCTGCCCGAACGTCATCAGCCGATCAACCCGGCCAGATTTCTCCACACGCCAAACGCGCCGAGATCGTTGAGCGTCACGAACAGCATCAGCGCCAGAATCGCCAATAAGCCGCCGCGGAACGCCCATTCCATTACCCGCGGCTCGACCGGACGACGCCGGATAGCCTCGACTGCGTAGAACAGCAGATGACCGCCATCCAGCACCGGGACTGGCAACAGGTTGATGAATCCGAGATTAATGGAGACCAGCGCAATCAGGTTGACCAGATAGATCGGCCCCATCGCCAGGCTCTCACCTGAAATCTGCGCTATCTTCAAGGGGCCGCCAAGCTCGCTGACTGCGATGCGGCCCATGATGATCTGGCCGAGCCCGTCGACCGTCGTCTCGACGATCTCCCAGGTCCGTCGCGCGCCGACCAAGGGCGCTTCCCACCAGCTTACCGGGGTGAACACCTGCGGCCCCGGCCCGATGCCGAGCACGCCGTGGCGCGACACGTTTCCGAAGCGATCCTTCTCCGCCAGCGTGCCGATCACGGTATCGGCATGCATGGTGCGACCGCCGCGCTCGAAATCCACCTGCACCGGAGCGCCCGCGCGCATCACGGTGAAGGTCCTGAGATCGTTGAAATCACCGATCACGCGACCGCCGAGCGCGGTGATCCTGTCGCCGGGCTGGAGACCGGCCGCAGCCGCGGCGCTGCCAGGCTGCACGCTGCCGACCACCGCGGACGTGGTGTTTTGCCCATAAGCGAGCGCGAAGCCCGCAAGGATCACGATGGCGACGAGGAAGTTCGAGATCGGGCCCGCGGCGACGATGATCGCGCGCTGCCAAAGCGGCTTCGACTGGAAGGTCTTGGCGCGCTCATGCGCCGGGAGCGAAAGCCATTCGGGCGAAGGCTGGCTGGCCGGATTCATGTCGCCGGCGAAGCGGACATAGCCGCCCAGCGGCAGCCAGCCGAACTTCCAGCGCGTGCCGCGGCGATCGGTGAAGCCCGCCACTTCGCGGCCGAAGCCGATCGAGAATTCCTCGGCCTTCACGCCGAACCAGCGTCCAGCGAGATAATGACCGAGCTCATGGAGGAAAACGAGCGGCCCGATCACCAGCGCGAACGCCAGTATGGTGAGCAGGATGCCGGGGGTTTCGATCAAACGACGCAATCCTTCACACGCTCGACCGCATAACGCCGTGCTTCCGCATCGATGGCCAGCACGGCATCAAGCGAGTCCGGGGCGGCCGGGTCATAGCGTTCGAGCGTATCGGCAGAGATTGCGGCAATTTCAAGAAAGTTGAGGCGGCCGGAAAGGAACGCCGCGACCGCGACCTCGTTGGCGGCATTGAGAATGGCTGGACGCGCCCCGCCCGCGTCCAGCGCCTCGCGCGCCAGGCGCAGCGCGGGGAAGCGAACGGGATCGGGTTCGGCGAAATCGAGCCGGCCCAAAGCGGCGAAATCGAGCGGCGGCATCGGCGTTTCCATCCGGTCCGGCCAGGCCAAAGTGTGCGCAATCGGGACACGCATGTCCGACGGACCGAGCTGGGCGAGGATCGATCCATCGACATATTCGACCATCGAATGGATCACCGACTGACGATGAACAATGATCTCGAGCGCGGCGTGCGCCACTGGGAACAGCCGGGCGGCCTCGATCAGCTCGAGCCCCTTGTTCATCATCGTCGCCGAATCGACCGAGATCTTGGCGCCCATCGTCCAATTGGGATGCGCCACCGCCTGTTCGGGCGTGACGCCGCGCATCGCGGCAAGGTCCCGGTCCCAAAACGGCCCGCCGCTGGCGGTGAGGATGATCCGCCGGACACGCTCGGGCCGGGCGAAATCGAAGCATTGGTAGATCGCGTTATGCTCGGAATCGGCGGGCAGCAGCGTCGCGCCATGCTGCGCAGCGGCGGCGAGGACGATCTCGCCGGCGGAGACGAGCGGCTCCTTGTTGGCGAGCACCACAGTGCCGCCACCTTCGAGCGCGGCCATGACGGGCGCGAGACCGGCGAGCCCGACGATCGCGGCCATCGTCCAGTCGGCCCCCATCCGGGCGGCTTCGCAGATTTCCTGGGCCCCTCCCCTCGCCTCGATGCCGCTTCCCGCCAGCGCGTCGCGGAGGTCGGCGAGGCAGCCGACATCGGCGACGACGGCGCGCCGGGCATTGGTACGGATCGCTGCGGCGGCGAGCTTGGCAACGTCGCAATTGGCGGTGAGCGCCAGCACTTCGAAGCGCTCAGGCTCACGCTCGATCAGGTCGAGCGTCGAGCCGCCCACCGAACCGGTGGCGCCCAATATGGTGACGGTCTTCATCGCGGCAGCGCCAGCACCAGCAGCGCAGCGATAGGCGCGACCGCGACCAGCCCGTCGAGCCGATCCATGACGCCGCCATGCCCGGGCAGCAGATTGCCCGAATCCTTCACGCCGGCGCGGCGCTTGAGATTGCTCTCGTAGAGATCGCCGAGCTGCGCGAGTATGGCGAGGCCGGGCGTGGCCACCGCGAGCAGGATCGGCAGGCCGCACAGCGCGACCAGGATATAGGCGAACACGGCAGCGGCAAGCAGCCCGCCGAGGAATCCCGCCCAAGTCTTGTTGGGGCTGATCGCCGGCGCGAGCTTGGGCCCACCGATCGCGCGGCCGGCGAAAAAGGCGCCGCTGTCGCAGGCCCACACCAACGCCATCGCCCAGAAGGTGAGCAACAGGCCCTGGGGCTGTTCGCGCAGCACCAGCAACGCCAACACCGGCAGCCCGACATAGAGCGCACCACCGGCAAGGCGGGGGTTTCGCGTCACGGCGGCAAGGAAGAAGGCGGCACCGACGATCAGGCCCAGCGCCAGGAAGCCGGGGCCGGCGGCGAGGCCGGGCGCCATGATCGCGAGCGGCACCGACAGGGCATATTGGGCAAGCCGCTTATGGCGTTCGTCGGCGCCCATCAGCATCGCCCATTCGCCGATCATCAATATGCCCGCGACGCTGAGCACCAGCCAGAAGCCGAGGCCACCGGCCCATAAAGCGACGAAAGCGAGGCCGATGAGTACGATGGCAACCACAAGGCGTGTGCCGAGATCGGAATTCTTGCTCACAAGCCTCCGAAACGACGCTGGCGGCGGCCGAACTGGTCGATCGCCTGCTCCAACGTTTCCTCGTCGAAATCGGGCCAGAGCGTATCGACGAACAGCAACTCGGCATAGGCCGCCTGCCAGAGCAGGAAATTCGACAGGCGCTGCTCCCCCGAAGTGCGGATCAGCAGGTCGAGCGGTGGCAGATCGGCCGTCTCCAGCGTCGCCTCGAACCGGGCCTCATCGATCGCGGCCGGATCGAGCGTGCCGTCGCGCGCCTGTTCGGCGAGGGTGCGCGCCGCGGCCAGTATCTCCGCCTGGGCGCCATAGTTGAGCGCGATCACCAAGGTCGGGCCGGGATTGTTCACGGTGCGGGCGATCGCGCCGTCGATCATCGCCACCAGATCGGGCGAGAGGCGGCGCCAATCGCCGATCACGCGCAGCTTCACGCCCTCGGAAACCAGCTCGTCGAGCTCGCTTCCCAGGAAGTGGCGCAGCAGCCCCATCAGGTCGCGCACCTCTTCTTCGGGGCGGCGCCAATTCTCCGACGAGAAAGCGTAGAGCGTCAGGACCTCGATGCCGAGCTTGCGCGCCGCGCGGCTGACCCGGCGCACGGCCTCGACGCCTTGCTTGTGGCCGGCAATGCGGGGCAGGAAGCGCGCCTTTGCCCAGCGACCATTGCCGTCCATGATGATGGCGACATGGCGCGGCGGCGGTGCCTGCGGCCCGCCGGACTTTCCCCGGGGCGCGGCAAGCGGCTTCACTTGCCCAGGATTTCCTTTTCCTTGGCCGAAGCGGCGGCGTCGAGCTCGGCGATCGTCGCGTCGGTCAGCTTCTGCACCTCGGTCTCGTGGCGCTTGCGCTCGTCCTCAGAGAAGACGCCCTTCTTCTCGTCGGCCTTGAGATTGTCGTTGCCGTCGCGGCGGACGTTGCGGACGGCGATACGGGCCTTTTCGGCATACTGGCCGGCGAGCTTGGCGAGCTCCTTTCGGCGCTCCTCGGTGAGGTCGGGGATCGGCAGGCGAAGCGTCTGGCCGTCGACGATCGGATTGAGGCCGAGGCCGGCCGACCGGATCGCCTTGTCGGCCGGGCCGACATTAGTCTTGTCCCATACCTGCACCGACAGCATGCGCGGCTCGGGCGCCGAGACGGTGGCGATGGTGTTGAGCGGCATCTGCGCGCCATACACCTCGACCGTCACCGGATCGAGCAGCGTCACCGATGCGCGGCCCGTACGCAGGCCCTGCAGATCGTGCTTGAGCGCCTCGACCGCGCCGGCCATGCGGCGCTCGAGGTCTGCCTTGTCATATGCGGCCATTGCCGGCTCCTCTTATGCGTATTGCTGTTCGTTCTGGACTATCGTCGAGGTGCCTTCGCCCCTGAGAACGGCGGCGAGATTGCCTTCGCCGCGAATGTTGAAGACGACGATCGGGATATTGTTGTCGCGGCACAGGGCCACGGCGGAAGCGTCCATCACCTTGAGATTATCTGCGAGGACGCGGTTGTAACTCAGCGTTTCGTAACGCTTCGCGGTCGGCACCACCTTCGGATCGGCGTCGTACACGCCGTCGACGCTGGTGCCCTTGAACAGGGCGTCGCAATTCATCTCGGCGGCGCGCAGCGCGGCGGTGGTGTCGGTGGTGAAGAACGGGAGGCCGGTGCCCGCGGCGAAGATCACGACGCGGCCCTTCTCCATGTGCCGCTCGGCGCGGCGGCGGATATAGGGCTCGCAGACCGACGCCATGGGGATCGCCGACTGGACACGCGTCTGCACGCCGATCTTTTCCATCGCATTCTGCATCGCCAGCGCGTTCATCACGGTGGCGAGCATGCCCATATAATCGGCGCTGGCGCGGTCAAAGCCCTGCGCCGCGCCGGCAAGGCCGCGGAAGATGTTGCCGCCGCCAACGACCATGCAGATCTCGAGACCGCTCTCCTTGGCGTCCTTCACCTCAGCCGCGACGCGGTCGCAGGTGGCCGGATCGATGCCGAACTGCCCCTGCCCCATCAGGACTTCGCCCGAGAGCTTGAGAAGGATGCGATTGAAGCGGGGAGAAGTCATCGGAACCTTGGGTTTGCAGCGGATAGCGGAGCGGCGCGGACCTTAGAGGCGGTGCGACGCGCGAACAAGCGGAGAAGCTGTGCAGAAGGCGCACCCGTTCCCGCCAGGGAAACGCTCCGGCGCGTGGAAACGACAGCGGGCGCGGCCACCGAGGTGATCGCGCCCGCCCTATCGGTCCGGGAAGACCTTACTTGGTGAGACCGGCGGTCGCGGCCACTTCGGCGGCGAAGTCGCTCTCTTCCTTCTCGATGCCTTCGCCGAGCTGGAAGCGGACATAGTCCTTCAGCACGATGGAGGTGCCGGCATCCTTCGCCACCTTGGCGACGACGTCCGCGATCGGGGTCTTGCCGTCCATCACGAAGAGCTGGCTGAGGAGCGCGTTCTCCTTGGCGAACTTCTTGACCGCGCCTTCGACCATCTTGGCGATGATGTCGGCCGGCTTGCCGCTCTCGGCCGCCTTTTCGGTCGCGATCTGACGCTCGCGCTCCAGCACGTCCTGGTCGAGGCCGGTATCGTCCAGCGCCAGCGGGAAGGCCGCGGCGATGTGCATCGCCAGCTGCTTGCCGAGGGGCTCGAGCACATCGACGCCGGCATCCGATTCGAGCGCGACGAGCACGCCGATCTTGCCTAGGCCCTGGGCCGCCGCATTGTGGACGTACGGGATCACCGCGCCCTGCGACACTTCGACCCGCTTGGCGCGGCGAAGAACCTGGTTCTCGCCGATCGTAGCGATGTTCGCGGTCAGCACCTGCTCGACGGTGCCGGTCGGCAGCGGAGCGGCCTTGAGCGCGTCGATATCGTCGCCGATCTCGAGAGCCATCGCGGTGACATCACGCACGAAGTTCTGGAAGATATCGTTCTTGGCGACGAAGTCGGTCTGCGAATTGACTTCGACGGCAACGCCCTTGGTACCGGCGACGGCAACGCCGACCAGACCCTCGGCCGCGGTGCGGCTCGACTTCTTGGCGGCGGCGGCGAGGCCCTTGGCACGCAGCCAGTCGGCGGCGGCTTCCATGTCGCCGTTGTTCTCGGTCAGCGCCTTCTTGCAATCCATCATGCCGGCGCCCGAGCGCTCGCGCAGTTCCTTGACAGAAGCGGCAGTGATCTCGGCCATATTCTATTCCTCAAATCAAAAGTCGGGCGGAGCAGTGCGTATCGCCCTGCCCCGCCCCGATTACGTGTTCGTGACGGCGCTTTACGCGTCGAGCTGGCGCTCTGCCTCGGCAGCGGCTTCCGCCTCATGCGAAGCGGCGGGAGCTTCGGGCTCCGCTGCGGGGGCCTCGGGCTCCGCTGCGGGAGCGGCGAACTCCTCCGCCGAGATCGAGATATCGGCAGGTGTCGTGTCTTCGGCAACCGAAGGCGATGCCTCGACGGTCAGCGCTTCCTCGACCGGCGGGCGCTCGGAGGCGCCGAAATCGATGCCGCTGCGCTGCATCGCGTCCTGGCCGCCACGGGTCGCTGCGATCGCCACCGCCTCGCAGTAGAGGCGGATCGCGCGGCTGGCGTCGTCGTTCGCCGGAACCGGGAAGGCGATGCCGTCCGGGCTGACGTTCGAATCGAGGATCGCGACGACGGGGATGCCGAGCGTGTTCGCTTCCTTGATCGCCAGCTCTTCCTTGTTGGCGTCGATCACGAACATGATGTCCGGGATGCCGCCCATGTCGCGGATGCCGCCGAGCGAAAGCTCGAGCTTGTCCTTCTCGCGGGTAAGCTGGAGCACTTCCTTCTTGGTGAGGCCGTGCGTGTCGCCCGAAAGCTGCTCTTCCAGAGCCTTGAGGCGCTTGATCGAGCCCGAGATGGTCTTCCAGTTGGTGAGCATGCCGCCCAGCCAGCGATGGTTGACGAAATGCTGGTTCGAACGGCGTGCGGCGTCGGCGATCGGCTCCTGCGCCTGGCGCTTGGTGCCGACGAACAGGACCTTGCCGCCCGAAGCGACGGTCGACGAGACGAATTCGAGCGCGCGCGCGAAGAGCGGCACGGTCTGCGAAAGGTCGATGATGTGAACGCCGTTGCGATCGCCGAAGATGTAGGGCTTCATCTTCGGGTTCCAGCGGTGAGTCTGGTGACCGAAGTGCGCGCCCGATTCGAGCAATTGCTGCATGGAGACGACAGGTGCCGCCATAGGGATAACTCCTTCCGGTTGATCCTCTGGGAAGCGGGAACCGAACAGCGTGTCCGGCACCGGGTTATGATGCTTCCCATGTGGGTTGAGGCGGCGCGCTTAATCGAAAGCGGCACGCGATGCAAGTGAACAAAAGTGAACAAACCCGCTTGACGATGGAACGTTAGCGGAACATAAAGGGTGCATAAAGCGGACACGGAACGTTCCGCAGCGCTAGCGGGTTGGAATCATTGAATTCTTGCCAGTTCCGGCGCGGTTTGGGAGCCAGAGTGATGAGTGCATTTGCTGTGATGCTGTTCGGCGCCGCGTTCCTGGCCGCAATCTGGACCCTGGTGGCGAGCGTCCGTCCGCAATTGCCGCGCTTCGCCGCGCTGCTGCGTCCTGCCTCCGCCCTGCCGGTGCTGCCGCCACGACTGAGTCGTGTCACGGTGCGCGCGGTTCCGGCGCGCCTGCCGAACCGGCTGCCGCTGCGCGCTGCTGCCTGATCCGGCGATAGCTGCGGACGCTGAACGGTATCGAGAAGAGATAGAGCGCAGCCATCACCGCCAGCGTCGGCCAGGGCGCCGAGACCAAGGCAGCGACGAACACCACCAGCACGGCAATTGCTTCGAAGCGCACATTCCTGCGCAGACGGATCGCGGGCGTGAACGTAGCGATGCTGGAGATCATCAGTATCGCAATGAACGTCGTCCAGATCGCCACGATGACCGGTAGGTGCAGAATCGGTTCTTCGGTGGAAAGCCACAGATAGAGCGGCGCCAGCGCCAGTGCCGCGCCGGCGGGCGCCGGGACACCCGTCAGGAAGCCGGCCGATTTGTGCGGCTGGTGCTCGCGGTCGATTTGCGCGTTGAAGCGCGCGAGGCGGAGCGCGCAGAACAGCGCATAGATCAATGCGACCAGCCAGCCGAAGCGGCCGAGAGTCTCGAGCGACCAGAGATAGAGGATCAGCGCCGGCGCGACGCCGAACGAGATCGCATCGGACAGGCTGTCGAGCTCGGCGCCGAAGCGGCTTTCGGCGCGGACCAGCCGGGCGATTCGGCCGTCGATGCCGTCGAGCACCGCTGCGGCGAGCACCATCAGCACTGCCGCTTCCCAATTCTCGAGGATCGCGAAGCGAATCGCGGTGAGGCCCGAACAGAGCGCCAGCGCGGTCACCGTGTTGGGCACGACCGCGCGCAGCGGTATGCCCCGCTCGCGGCGCGGCCGGATGCTCATGGGTTCCGAAGGCTCATTGGGCGACGCCAGCGACGTTCGGTGCGCCCTTGCGCGCCAGCACGGTCTCGCCCGCCACCGCGCGCTGACCGAGCGCGACCTGGCAGCCATAGGTTTCGGGCAGGAACACATCGAGCCGGCTGCCGAAGCGGATCAGGCCGACGCGCTGCCCCGCGACGATCATGTCGCCGGGCTTGACGAAGCTGACGATGCGCCGCGCGACGAGTCCGGCGATCTGGGTGAAGCCGACGCGCAGGCCATTACGGTCCTCGACCAGAATGTGCTGGCGCTCATTCTCCTCGCTCGCCTTGTCGAAATCGGCGTTCATGAACTTGCCGGAAATATAGATGACGTGGCGCACCGTGCCGGTGATCGGCGTTCGGTTCACATGCACGTCGAACACGCTCATGAAGATCGAGACGCGGATCATCGGCTGATCGCCCAGAGCCTGAGACCCCGTGAGCTCGGGCGGCAGCGGCACACGCTCGATCATCGTGACGAGGCCGTCGGCAGGCGCGACGATGAGTCCCTCGCCCTGCGGCGTGACGCGCACCGGATCGCGGAAGAACGCCGCGACGCAGATCGTCAGGAACACCAGCGGCCAGGTGATGAAATCCCAAATGAACAGGCTGGCCAGCGCGATCGCGCCGGCGATCAGCACATATTTGCGCCCTTCGGGGTGGATGTCGGGAAAACGCCATTTCACCGTCGAGGTACCGACAGGAGGCTTATCGAGCGATGCCATGGCGTGCGGTCTAGCCATGCGACCCCGTCAATACAATGCGGGTTAAGGGTTACCGATCGATCGGCGGAGGAAAGCGAGCACCCTGGCACGATACAGATCGCTGGTGAGCCCCGAGACCCGGCGATGATCGAGCCCGTCGACGATCCACAAGGCACGCGGTCCCGGCGCAGCCTCGAACAGCTCGCGGGTTTCGTTCGGCGGCGTGTAGCGATCGGCTCCGCCGCCGATGACGAACACCGGGCCATGATAGCGGCGCAGCGCGGCCAGCGGCGCGATGCGTGACGGCCATTCACCATAGCGCGGCAACGCCTGCAGACTGAGCAGTGGCTCAAGCAGCCATGCCGGCCCGGATCCCGTCTGCGCCGCGAGGCGATTGCGGATCGCGCGGCGAATGTCCGGGTACACCGCCTGGAGGATCAGCGCATTGGCCGCCAGCGGATCCTGCGATCCGAGCAGTGCCGCCGCCCCGCCCAGCGATACGCCGATCACTGCGACGGGCGCGCCGCCCTGGCGGCGCTTCAGCCAGGCCAGCGCCGCCGCCACGTCCGCGCTCTCGCGTAGGCCGAAGCTGTGCGGCGTGGCGGTCGATTCGCCGTGCCCGCGAAAGTCGATCGTCAGCGCGGCATAGCCCTCGGCCGCCAGCCAGGCCGCGTTCGCCGCCATCATCGCGCGCGATGCGCCGTTGCCGTGGAGCAGCAGGACCGCCGGCGCCTGTGCGGTCCTGCCCGGCCAATAGCTCGCCGCGAGCGTCACGTCGTCCGTCGAGACGATCTTCAGATCCTGCGCCGGCGGGCGGGCGGGAGCGACCAGCGAGGGCGTCGCTTCCACCATCACGCTTCCCGCGAACCAGGAAAGCGCGAGGCCGAGCGCGAGCAAGGCGAGCACCAGCCAGAGGAATACTCGCCTGTTTCGCCTTCCGGCATCGTTGCGCGTCATCGGCGCCAGGCTACACTGTGCCGATGGATATCCAAGTCTGCACCCTTGGCGATCTCGACGATTGGGCGACGCTGCGGCGCGCCTTATGGCCCGATGAGGATCGCCTGCGCGCCGGCGCCGAGGCGATGCTGGCCGAGGATGACAAGCTCGCGATGCTCTGCCGTTCCGATACCGGCGAGGCTCTGGGGTTCGCGGAGGCATCGATCCGGCGCGACTATGTCAATGGCTGCGACACCTCGCCGGTCGCATTCCTCGAGGGCATCTATGTCGCGCCCGGCCATCGCCAGCGCGGCATCGCCCGCGCGCTTGCCGAGCGCGTCGCCATCTGGGCACGCGGGTTCGGCTGCGCCGAATTCGCCTCCGATGCGTTGATCGAGAACGAGGCGAGCCATGCGTTTCACGCCGCGATCGGCTTCGCGGAAACCGAGCGCGTCGTCTATTTCCGGCGCGCTCTCTGACGCTGACGAACGGGCATTCGCCCCTCGTCCCGTCGCAACATGCAACCGCTGCGCTTGCATGTTCGTTGGTTTTTGCGCAGGCGCTGTCGCCGTATTGTAACAGTTTGAAGGACTCCCATGCCCGCATCGTCCGCAGCCGCGAAGCGACGTGACCGCAGCAGCCGCCGTGACGCCGGTATCCCCTCGCCCTGGAAGATGTTCCTCAAGGGCTTCTTCAAGAACCCGGTGATGGTGGGCGCGATCGCGCCTTCTTCGGGGAGGACCATCCGCAAGACGCTGGCGCCGGTGGACTGGAGCAATTGCAAGCTGTTCGTCGAATATGGCCCGGGTGTGGGCACCTTCACCCAGCCGATCCTCGATCGGCTGGCGCCCGACGGCAAGCTGGTGGTGATCGACACCAACCCCGATTTCATCCGCTATCTGAAGCACACGATCACCGATTCACGCCTCTTCCCGGTGCTGGGCTCGGCGGCCGACGTGCAGCAGATCATCCGCGATCACGGCTTCGAAAAGGCCGATTACATCGCCTCAGGCCTTCCCTTCTCGACGCTGCCGCCCGGTATCGGTGATGCCATCGTCGAGGCGACCCACGAGGTGCTGCGCCGGAACGGCGCCTTCCTCGTCTACCAGTATAATCCGGCGGTGAAGAACTTCCTCAGCCCCCATTTCGAGCATATCGATCACGACATGGAATGGCTTAACATCCCGCCCGCCCAGATCTGGACCTGCTGGAAGGACTGAAGGGGGACTCTCTGCGCGGCCGGTGTTGATCCCCGGCCGCCATGCTCCTAGACGCTCGCCAAACCCTCCCTTTTCAGGAAAGCGAGCACATGGCGAAGATCAAGGTTGCAACGCCGGTCGTCGAGATCGACGGCGACGAAATGACGCGGATCATCTGGCAGTGGATCCGCGAGCGACTGATCCAGCCCTATCTCGATATCGACCTCAAATATTACGACCTCTCGATCGAGAATCGCGACGCGACCGACGATCAGGTCACGATCGATTCGGCCAAGGCGATCCAGCAATACGGCGTCGGCGTGAAGTGCGCGACGATCACGCCGGACGAGGCCCGCGTCGAGGAGTTCGGCCTCAAGAAGATGTGGAAGTCGCCGAACGGCACGATCCGCAACATCCTGGGCGGCGTCGTCTTCCGCGAGCCGATCGTAATCAAGAACGTTCCCCGCCTGGTTCCGGGCTGGACCGATCCGATCGTCGTCGGCCGTCACGCATTCGGCGACCAGTATCGCGCGACCGATTTCAAGGTGCCGGGCGCCGGCAAGCTGACCATGAAGTGGGTCGGCACCGACGGCCAGGAGCTCGAATTCGACGTGTTCGACTTCCCCAGCGCCGGCGTCGCGATGGGCATGTACAATCTCGACCAGTCGATCCGCGACTTCGCCCATGCGAGCATGAACTACGCGCTCAACCGCGGCTGGCCACTGTATCTCTCAACCAAGAACACGATCCTCAAGGCCTATGACGGCCGCTTCAAGGACCTGTTCCAGGAAGTGTTCGACGCCGAATTCGCCGACAAGTTCAAGGCGAAGGGCATCATCTACGAGCATCGCCTGATCGACGACATGGTCGCATCGGCGCTCAAGTGGAGCGGCAAGTTCGTCTGGGCCTGCAAGAATTACGACGGCGACGTCCAGTCGGACACCGTCGCGCAGGGCTTCGGCTCGCTCGGCCTGATGACATCGGTCCTGCTCTCGCCGGACGGCAAGACCGTCGAGGCCGAGGCGGCGCACGGCACCGTCACCCGCCACTATCGCATGCACCAGCAGGGCAAGGCGACCTCGACCAATCCGATCGCTTCGATCTTCGCCTGGACCCAGGGCCTGTCGTTCCGCGGCAAGTTCGACAACACGCCGGACGTCACCAAGTTCGCCGAGACGCTCGAGCGCGTCTGCATCGAGACCGTCGAGAGCGGCAAGATGACCAAGGACCTGGCGCTGCTGATCGGCCCGGACCAGGCCTGGATGACCACCGAGCAGTTCTTCGAGGCGATCCGCGTCAATCTCGAAACGGCGATGGCCGACTGGAACTAAACACAAGCCTTTGCCCGTCATCCCGCGCGAAAAGCCGGGTGACGGGCAAATAGTTCGAGCGTGACGGTGACAGCGCGGCATCGAGCCGCCAAAGTGTCCCCATGCTCAATCTCACCAATAGCGGTTTCAGTGATGCCCTTGTGATCCTGGGCGCGGCGGGACTGGTGATCCCCGCCTTTGCGCGCTTCCGGATCAGCCCGGTGATCGGATTCATCCTGGTCGGCGCGCTGGTCGGTCCGTTCGGGCTCGGCGCGCTGATCAAGAGCCAGCCCTGGCTCTATTATCTTACCATCTCCGATCCGCATTCGATCGAACCCTTTGCCGAATTCGGCATCATCCTGTTGCTGTTCTCGATCGGGCTGGAGCTGTCGTTCAAACGGCTCTGGACGATGCGGACGCTCGTCTTCGGTGTCGGCGCCGCCGAATTGATCGGATCGGGCGCGATCCTGGCACTGGTGCTCTATCTGACCGGGTTCAGCACCGGCGGCGCGATCGGGCTGGGCCTGGCATTGGCGCTCTCGTCGACCGCGCTGGTGATCCCGATTGCCGGCACGACCAGCGCGGTGGGCCGCGCGGCGTTCGCGATGCTGCTGTTCGAGGATCTGGCGCTGGTGCCGATCATCTTCGGGCTCGGCGCGCTGGCGCCCGCCGCCGCCGATGCAGGGTGGATCAGCCTTGTCCGAACGCTCGTCATCGGGCTGGTGACGATCGCGATCCTGTTCCTGGGCGGGCGGATGCTGCTCCCGCGCATGTTCTCGCAGGCGGCGCGGACCAAGAGCCCCGAGCTGTTCCTCGCGGCGAGCCTGCTCGCGGTGATCGTCGCCAGCCTGGCGACCAGTGCCGCGGGCCTGTCGCCCATCGTCGGCGCGCTCATCGCGGGGCTGCTGATCGCCGAAACCGAATATCATGGCGAGGTCGAGGCGATCACCGCGCCGTTCAAGGGGCTCGCGCTCGGTGTGTTCCTGATCACCGTCGGCATGCGGCTCGATCTGGGCTTCGTGCTCGCCAACTGGGCGGCGCTGCTGGGGGCGACCATGCTCGTGATGCTCGTCAAGGCGGGTGTGACGATGGCGCTGCTCAAGCTCTCGGGCTCGCGCATGGGCACTTCGGCCGAGGCCGGCATCCTGATGGCGAGCCCGTCCGAGACGACTCTGATCGTGCTCGGCGTCGCCGGCGCGGCCGGGCTGATCCTGCCGGCCACCGTCTCCTTCTGGACGACGGTGACTGCGATCGGCCTGACGCTGACCCCTGTGCTCGCCAAGATCGGCCAGTTCATCTCGCGGATGATCGAGCGACGCGAGGCCGGCGAGGCGCCGCAGGCGGTGATCGACGCGGCGGGGCCGGGCACGGTGGTGCTAGGCTTCGGGCGCGTCGGACGCACCGTTGCCGACATGCTGAAGCGGCACGGTTTGCCCTATATCGGCGTCGATGCCGATGTCGACAACGTCAACGCCGCGCGGAAGGAAGGCTATTCGGTCCTGTTCGGCGACGTCACGCGCAGCGAATTGGTCGACGCGCTGAACTTGGGCCACGCCAAGGCACTGATCCTGACGATGGACGATCCGGTGCTCACCGTCCGGCTGACGCGGCGCGTGCGCGGCTGGGTGCCCGATCTGCCGATCATCACGCGCGCGCGCGATGCGAGCCATGCTGCCGAGCTCTACAAGGCGGGTGCGACCGATGCCGTGCCCGAAACGCTGGAAAGCTCGCTGCAATTGTCCGAGGCTCTGCTGGTCGATCTCGGCATCGCGGTGGGGCCGGTGATCGCGTCGATCCACGAGGAACGCGACAAGATGCGCAAGGCGATCAAGGAAGCCGTGGGCATGGAACGCGAGCCGCGGCTCCGCCGCGTGCGCAGGAACGAAGCCACCGGTTGAACCGATTCTCCAGGGAGACTGCACGATGTTTGGAGCTCTACTTCTCCTCGCTGCCAGCCAGGCCGCCGATCCGCTGGCAGAGGCGCGCGCCGGCAAATATCAGTGCGTGGTGCCGAACGAGGAGAAAAGGACCTGCCTCGGCACGACCAGCTACAAGGTCACCGGCAACACCTATGAGTCGACGACCAGGATATTCCTCGCTCCCACACCGCCGATCACCATGGAGCTGCACACCACGGGTGCGGCCAAGGACGGCAAGCTATGCGAGACGGTGAGGCTGACCGACTTCCAGGGCGCGATCGTCCTCCTGAACAATGCTCCGGCCGACGAGGCAACCTCGAACGCGGTGAAGAGCCAGCTCACCGGTGCAGTCGCGGCACTGGACGGCAAGATGGCCTGCTCCACGATCAAGCCCGCGGAGAACGGCCAGCTGTTCAACGAAGTCGCGATCGACGGCACCGTGCGCCCTGATCTCAGCCAGAAGTTCATCTGGGTGAAGCCCGAGGATGGCTACACGCTGGGGCAGTAACGCACAGGGAGAACGACGATGCGGAACCGATTCGCGCTGGCGATCGCTGCGCTACTGCTGACACAAACCCAGCCGGCGGCGGCGAGCCAGGTCGTCACGACGACGATCGAGGCGAAGAGCCTGGCGGGCAACGGTATCGGCATCCCCACTGCGCGGCGGATCAGCGTGTACCTGCCCGACGGCTATGAGACGCCAGGCCGGCGCTTCCCGGTGGTCTATTATCTCCCGGCCTTTTTCGAGGACCACACCGCGCCCTTTGCAAATCATGGTGCGCAGGCGGTACTCGACGCGGCGATCCGCGATCGGGTGATACCGCCAATGATCCTGGTCTCGGCCGATTATGGCACGCCGATGGGCGGGAGTTGGTTCGTCAATTCGCCGGTTACCGGCAACTGGGAGGACTTCGTGGTTCGCGAAGTCGTGCCGCATGTGGATGCTAAGTATCGCACCCTGCCCCGCGCCGAATCGCGCGGCGTGGCCGGCGACCGGATGGGCGGGTATGGCGCTATCCGCTTCGGGATGACGCACCCCGATGTGTTCGGATCGGTCTACGCGCTACACCCGATCGGCACCGGCACCGGCCTTCAGACCATGCTGTCGCGTCCTAACTGGGAGGTGCTCGCCAGCGCCAAGTCGCTCGACGACCTGAAGGGTGATGGTTTCTCGCTGATCTTCACGTCGATCTTCCAGGCACATCTGCCCAATCCAGCGCGCGCGCCGCTGTATTTCGATCCGCCGGCACGGCGTGTTGACGGGCAGTTGGTGATCGATCCGGCGGTCACCGAGCGCCTGCACGGCCAGTTCCTGCTTGCTCGGCTCGTGCCTGGTCATGCGGCGAACCTGCGCAAGCTGCGTGGACTCAAGTTCGATTGGGCGCGGGGTGACACCAACCAGGACCATATCTATTCGAACCAGGCGTTCACGCATGTGCTCGACGAGTTCGGCGTGCCCTATGAGGCGGAGGAGTATCGCGGCGGATGGGGCGAGCGGCACTGGACGCCCGACGGCCGCGTAGCGACCGACATGCTCCCCTTCTTCGCACGATACCTCGTCTTCGAGACACCGTGACGTGCCACGATTGCAGTCCGTTCAGACAACGCAGCCCGTTCACCGAAGCGTAACCCCTGGACCATAGGTAGGCCCCCGATCTTCTGGGGGCCAACCTATGCCGTTCATGCTTCCGTTCCTGTTGCAGACCGCCCCCGAGTCGCCGCGCTCACCACCGGCGCCTCCGATGGCAACGCCCTACATGGCGCCGCGTATCTCTACGGCCCCGGCAGAGCGGTTCACGGTCGATGTCGAGGTCCGCGGCTCGAGCGAGATCCTGTGGAGCGGGCCGTTGCGGGTCGCGACCAATCAAAGCACCAGCATCCGCCGTGATCGCTCCGAACCGGCCGCGACCCCATGCCCCGACGAGGGTTATGTTGGCGGATCCGAACAGACCAACCTGTCCGTGCAACTAAACGCGCAGCGCACGCGGGAGGACGCGACGTTGGTGCGCGTCACCGTGCGCTGGGCTCGGCCCGCGCCGGGCCGCTGCGGATCACGCGGAAGTGCACGGACCGTGGAGCTCAACGACACGGTGGAGCTCCCTCGTGGTGAATGGGTAACCCTGCGCGGCGATGGCAACCTGGAATTGCGTCTGCGCCGGCAATAACGGAAGCTATTGCTCGACCGATGCCGTCGGGTGCTCAGGCCGCAGCCTTGGCCTGTTCCAGTGCGCCTTTTACGGCGTCCAGCGCCTCGGCGCCCTTGCCGCCATCGGGTCCGCCGCCCTGTGCCATATCGGGACGACCGCCGCCGCCCTGCCCGCCGAGCACCGCGACCGCGGTCTTGACCAGATCGACCGCGCTCAGCCCCAGCCCGTCGCTGACGCCCACCGCGACCGAGGCGCGACCTTCGTTGACCGCGACCAAAGCGACCACCCCGGTGCCGATCCGCGCCTTGGCCTCGTCCACCGCGCCGCGCAGTGCCTTGGGATCGAGCCCGTCGAGCACCTGGCCGACAAAGTTGATGCCGCCCACCTGCTCCGGACCTGCCGGAGTCGCGGCACCGCCGCCGCCCAACGCGAGCGCCTTCTTGGCATCGGCCAGCTCGCGTTCGAGCCGGCGGCGATCCTCCATCAGCGCGGCTACACGCGCCGGCACTTCGTCGGGCGATGACTTGAGCGTCGCGGCCGCCTCGCGCAGCCGCTCGTCACGAGCGTTGAGCCATTGCCGCGCCGCCTCGCCGGTCAGCGCCTCGATGCGGCGGATGCCCGAGGAGACGGCGCTTTCGGAGATGATCTTGAAGATAGCGATGTCGCCAGTCGCGTTGACATGGGTGCCGCCGCACAATTCGACCGAATAATGCGCATCGTCGCCCCGGCCCATCGATAGCACGCGGACCTCGTCGCCATATTTCTCGCCGAACAGCGCCATCGCGCCCGCGGCGATCGCGTCCTCGGGCGTCATCAGCCGCGTGCCGACCGACTCGTTGTGGCGGATCTGGGCGTTCACGTCGGCCTCGATATCGGCGATCTCCTGCGGCGAGAGCGCCGAAGGGTGCGAGAAATCGAAGCGCAGACGATCGGGCGCGACGAGACTGCCCTTTTGAGAAACGTGCCCGCCGAGCCGGTTGCGAAGCGCGGCGTGCAACAGGTGGGTGGCCGAGTGATTGGCGCGGATGCGATCGCGGCGTTCGGCATCGACCGAGAGATGCACCGAATCGCCCGTCGTGAGCTCGCCGCTTTCGATCCGGGCCTGGTGCGCGTGCAGACGGCCGAGCGGCTTGGAAGTATCTTCCACCACCGCCTTCACAGTGTCGCTGGTGATCGTGCCGGCATCGCCCATCTGGCCGCCCGATTCGCCGTAGAAGGGCGACTGGTTGGTGAGAATGGTGACATTGTCCCCTGCGCCGGCCTTTTCGACGCGTGCGCCGTCCTTGATGATCGCGACCACCTGGCCCTCGCCTTCGGTCGCGCCGTACCCGGTGAATTCGGTGCCGCCGAGCTCGTCGGCGATATCGTACCACAGCTCTTCGCTCGCCTTATCGCCCGAGCCCTTCCACGCGGCACGGGCGGCGCGCTTCTGCTCGGCCATGGCGATGTCGAAGCCCGCGCGGTCAACGCCGATACCGTTGGCGCGCAGCGCGTCCTCGGTCAGGTCATAGGGGAAACCGAACGTGTCATAGAGCTTGAACGCGGTCTCACCGGGAAGCGTATCGCCCGCCATCAGCCCGTGCGTGGCCTCGTCGAGCAGCCGCAGGCCGTTCGCGAGCGTCTGGCGGAAGCGCGTCTCCTCCTGGAGCAAGGTCGCCTCGATCAGCGGTTGCGCGCGGACCAGTTCGGGAAAAGCGGCGCCCATCTCGGCGACCAAGCTGGGCACCATGCGGTACATCAGCGGGTCCTTGGCACCGAGCAGGTGCGCATGGCGCATCGCGCGGCGCATGATGCGACGGAGTACATAGCCGCGCCCTTCATTGGCCGGCAACACGCCGTCGGCGACGAGGAAGCCGGAGGCGCGCAGGTGATCGGCGATCACGCGGTGGCTCGCCTGGTTCTCACCCGTGGTCGAGGCGCCGGTCAGCGCGCCGCTCTCGGCGATCAGCGCCTTGAACGTGTCGGTATCGTAATTGTCGTGGACGCCCTGGAGCACTGCGGCGATACGTTCGAGCCCCATGCCGGTATCGATCGAGGGACGCGGCAGATCGCCGACGATGACATCGGCTTCCTGCAGGAACTGCATGAAGACCAGATTCCAGATCTCGACGAAGCGATCGCCATCTTCCTCAGGCGATCCCGGCGGGCCGCCCCAGATATGGTCGCCATGATCGTAGAAGATCTCGGAGCAGGGCCCGCAGGGCCCGTCGGCGCCCATCGCCCAGAAATTGTCCTTGGTGGCGATGCGGATAATGCGGCTCTCGGGCAGGCCGGCGATCTTCTTCCACAGGTCGAACGCCTGATCGTCGGTGTGATAGACCGTGACGGTGAGTTTGTGCTCAGGGATGCCCCAGACCTTGGTCAGCAGGGCCCAGGCGTGGGTGATCGCCTGTTCCTTGAAATAATCGCCGAACGAGAAATTGCCGAGCATCTCGAAGAAAGTGTGGTGGCGCGCGGTGTAGCCGACATTGTCGAGATCATTGTGCTTGCCGCCGGCGCGGACGCACTTCTGGCTGCTCGTCGCGGTCGAATAAGGGCGCGTCTCGAGGCCGGTGAAGACGTTCTTGAACGGCACCATGCCCGCGTTCACGAACATCAGCGTCGGATCGTTGTGCGGCACCAGCGGGGCGCTGGGCACGCGGGCATGCCCCTGGCCTTCGAAATAGTCGAGGAAGCTGCGGCGGATATCGTTCGTGGACGTCATGCGTGCGACTTAAGGGCGCAGAGCGCTTCGCTCAAGTGAAACACATCGATCGAACCTCAATGTTCCTGGATCGCTTCGAGCGCATGGATGCCGCGGCGCGTGGCGAGGTCCCGCGTCAGCGTGGTGCGCAGCCGGGAAAGAGTTTGCTGGATCAGATCATAGGCCTCGTCGGGCACCATGGCTTCGCTATCCGGTCCAAGCTGGCCGCCGATGGCGCCTTGCGCCGCACCATAGACTTCGCGTGCTTCCTGCGAGAGATACAGGCCACCGCCGCCGAAATACCAGTCCCGCAGATCGCAGGTGAGCTGCTCGAGGCGAGCGAAATTCAGCTCGCGATTACGCGGCCATTTGGGGACAGGCGCGGTGAGCGCCCAGAGCGCGAGATATTTCGCTTCGCGCGTCTTCGACAATTGCTGGTCATACCCGTCCATAGCCTTGACGAGCAACTCCCCGCGTAGCTCGATCTGCTTGGCGCGCGTGTCGATCAGCCTGATCAGCGAGTTGATCAAACCCTGGCCGAACAGCATAGCGAAGACGATGAAGATCGCCGCGCCACCGGTCGCTCCAGCAAGCAGGCTGTCCCAAGGCATCGACCATCTCCCGAGATCGGCCTCGGAGGATAGCATAGCGGCGCGGGCGCGAACATCTCTAGCGGACGGGACGCGCGCGCATCCGCCGCAGGATATGTGCGCCATCGCTGCCGTCGAACGGCAGGAGATTCACCAGCCCGATCCCGCCCGAAAGGATAGCGAGCGCCACAGCGATGATCTGTCCATATTCCGGCCCGCGATGGACGGAGTCCAGCCAGGCGCGGGCTTGCGCCTCGCTTGGCAACATAGCTGGCTCAGTCGCGTGCCGTACAATCGCAGCGTGATCCTGTGCCAGATAGGATGCGGCGAAGGCAGTAACGGCCGCGAGCAACAAGTTGGCAGCAGGCCCGGCAAGCGCGATCAGCATGTGCTTGCGCCGGGCATCAATGCGATCGAGCGCGTAGGCCACGTAGCCACCAATCTCGCCGCCAGGCGCGCGCCATCTCATCCGCAGCCGTCGCGTGCCCGGGCGCCAAGCAAACGGCAGCACCACAATCTCGCGGATCTGACCGCCCAGCACCTGCGCGGCCGCGGCGTGGCCAAGCTCATGGACCAATGTCGCAACGAAGGAGAGCAACGCTACCAACAGAATACGGATCAGCAAGCCGCCGTCGCCGGGAAAGGCGGTGCCCAGCGTGGCCATCACCACCACGGCGACGATCAGAAACAATGCCTTTGCGATCAACCGCACGAACGGCGGCCTAGCGGAACGGTTGGTCGATTGAGGCCGGCGGCTCGCTGAACCATTTCGGCCCGGATTCGGTCATGTGGAAGCAATCCTCGAGGCGGACGCCGAAACTTCCGGGGATGTAGATGCCGGGCTCGTTGGAGAAACACATGCCTGGGGCGAGCTTTGTCTTCTCGCCGCGGACGAGATTGACCGGTTCATGGCCATCCAGACCGATGCCATGGCCGGTGCGGTGCGACAGGCCGGGCAGCTTGTAATCCGGGCCATAGCCGAGCGCGGTATAGTAGCGTCGGACCGCGTCATCGACGCCGCCGGCGGGCGCGCCCAGCTTCGCCGCCTCGAACGCGACCTGCTGGCCGTGCGCGACCTGATCCCATACCTTGCTCTGCTCGGCCGACGGCGTGCCGTAGACAAAGGTGCGCGACACGTCCGACTGATAGCCCTGGACGGTGCAGCCGCAGTCCATCAGCACGATCTTGCCCTCTGCGACCGGCGACGGGGTCTTGGTGCCGTGCGGATAGGCCGCACCCTCGCCCACCAGCACCAGGCTGAATTCGGGATCGCCGCCCAGTTTGGCCGTCGCGGCGTCCATCAGCGCCGATACGTCGCGCTGGCGCATCCCCTTCTCGACGCGCGGATGGACCCAGCGATAGGCGGCGATGGTGACGTCGGTGGCGAGTTGCATCAGCGCGATCTCGGCCGGAGTCTTGATCATCCGGCAGCCGCGCACGACGGGGTTGGCCGAGACGATCCGGGTCGAGGGCAGTGCGCGCTGGAGGCCGTCGACCGCGAAGTAACGCACCGTCTCTTCGATACCGATCGGACGGCCGGCGAGCTTACGATCCTTGAGGAAGCCGGCAACGGTGACCAGCGGATCCTCGTCCTCCTGCCATACGCGCACTTCCGCAGGCACGCCCAGAGTCTCCCGGGTGCGCGGCTCCTCGAAGAACGGGGTGACGATGCACGGATCGCCTTCGACGGGCAGGATCGCCGCGGTCAGCCGCTCGCTGCGGCCCCAGCGGATGCCGGTGAAATAGACGAGCGACGAGCCCGGCTCGATCAGCACCGCGCCGATGCCGTTCGCCGCCATTAGCTTCTGCGCGCGGGCGATTCGCGCCTTGCGCTCGTCGGCGGAGATCGGCTGGGCGCCGGTGGTGATATCCTTCAATTCGGAGAGATCGGGTTCGGCGGCGCGGAGAATGCCGGGGAGGCCGAGCAGCGGCAGCGCGGCCGCGGCGGTGAGCAATTGACGGCGCGCTAGGAAGGGCATGCGGGTCTCCGGCCAAATCGAGCGCCAAGCGATACGGTCCTTGACCCGGCGGCGACAATCCCCTTCCTTGCGCCGCGCAATCACCAGGGGATTTTCGTGGGCAAGCGACTGACATGGTTCATTCTGGCGGGGCTGCTGCTCGGCGGTCTGCTCGGCTGGGGGCTGAACCTGGCCTATGACGATGGCGGCTCGGGCGCAGGCGCGAATCGGCTCGCCGACATCGCCTACTATCTCGACATCCCCACCCAGATGTTCCTCCATCTGATCAAGATGATCATCGCGCCGCTGGTGGTCTCGACGCTGGTCGTCGGCATCGCCCATATGGGAACCGGCGGGGCAGTCGGGCGCGTCGGGCTCAAGGCGTTCTTCTGGTTCGTCTGCGCCAGCCTGATCTCGCTGACGCTGGGGCTGATCCTGGTGAACCTGCTCCAGCCGGGCGTGGGCCTGAACCTTCCGCTCCCCCCTGCGAACGCATCGAGCGGAGTCGATCGCGCGGCATTCGACGTCGCCAAGTTCTTCACCCACATCGTGCCGACATCGGCGATCGACGCGATGGCGACCAACGACATCCTTCAGCTCGTCATCTTCTCGCTATTCTTCGGCGCGGGCATGGCGGCGGTGGGCGAAAAGGCCAAACCGCTGCTCGGCGGACTCGAGGCCCTGGTCTCGGTGATGCTGACCGTCACCGGCTATGTGATGCTGTTCGCGCCGGTCGCGGTGTTCTGCGCCGTCGCGCGGACGCTGGCCACCAAGGGACTGGGCGTGGTCGGCGACCTCGCCTTCTTCATGGGCAGCTTCTATATCGGCCTCTTCGTGCTGTGGGCGGTGCTGCTCGGCGCCTGCTTCCTGATCGTCGGGCCGCGCACCGGCACGCTGCTGCGCTATCTGCGCGATCCGATCCTGCTGGGCTTCTCGACCGCTTCCTCCGAGGCCGCCTATCCGCGCACGCTCGACGCGCTCGACCGGTTCGGCGTGCCGCCGCGGATCGCCAGCTTCGTGCTGCCGCTGGGCTATTCGTTCAATCTCGACGGCTCGATGATGTACATGACGTTCGCGTCGATCTTCATCGCCCAGGCTTACGGTATCCATCTCGACTGGGGGACGATGATCCAGATGCTGCTGA
Source organism: Sphingomonas sp. JC676 (assembly GCF_014489075.1). GTDB lineage: Bacteria > Pseudomonadota > Alphaproteobacteria > Sphingomonadales > Sphingomonadaceae > Sphingomonas. The sequence continues at coordinate 1,098,976 of NZ_JACTGR010000001.1, forward strand.
TCCTGATGATCACCAGCAAGGGCATCGCCGGCGTGCCGCGCGCCAGCCTGGTGGTGATCACCGGTACGCTCTCGCACTTCAACATCCCCGAGGCCGGCATATTGCTGATCCTCGCGGTCGATCACTTCCTCGATATGGGGCGGACGGCGACCAACGTGATCGGCAATGCCGTGGCGAGCGTGGTGGTGGCGCGCTGGGAGGGACAACTCGATACACCGCAGCCGCCCGACCCGGAGATCATTCCGATGGGTGCGGCTGCGACGAGCGATACCGAGAGCTTCGAGGATTACCCCGGTCGCTGACGTGGGGCTTAAAGTAACTAAGTTCGCGAGACGCGCTCCATCTCGTAATCTTATCACGCAAGTGGGATGGGTTGCGGGGGCGTGCCCCAGCATTATTCTGCGCCGATGGGCTGGGTGATCGAAATCGCCATCGACTGGATTTGAAGCGACCTGATCGGTGCCGCGTACCGGCGCTATGGCCTGTTGCCGGCAGCGCTGGTGCTGCTCCTGCCGCTGCTGGCGATCGTCCTGGTGATCGCCCTGATTTTCATGGCCTGAACGTCGGAAAAGCGAGGCACGCCTCGCCACCCTTCGCTAACCAAGCGCGACAATGCAAAGAGCCGCCGGCACGAACCGGCTCGTCCACGAAGCAGGCGAAATCCTACATAGCAAGCTCAGGCGTAAGCGTAAGGCCCGCCCGCCGCGAGCGCGGCCTGATAGGCGGGGCGCGCGTGGATCTTTGCCAGCCAGGCGGCGAGATGCGGACGCCCCGCCAGCGCGTCGGCGCGGGCGACCGCGGCTTCGAGCGGGAAGCTCATCATCACATCGGCGGCGGTGAATTCGGGCCCGGCGAACCATTCCTGCTCCGCAAGCGCGCCCTCGACATAATCGAGATGGATGTCGACCATCGGCTGAAACTTCTTCTGCGCCATCTTGCCGAGCAGCGGAACGCGGCTGAGCACGAGCTTGGTGAACAAGGGCGGCATCAGCGAGCCCTCGGCATAATGGAGAAAGTGGCGGTAGCGCAGCGCCTCGTCGCGGTGCCCGGGCACGCCGAGGCGGCCGCCGGCCTTCTCGACCAGATATTCGACGATCGCGCCGGTCTCGGCGATCACCCTGCCCTCGTCCTCGATCACCGGCGACTTGCCGAGAGGATGGATGCGCCGGAGCTCGGGCGGAGCAAGCATCGTCGCCTTGTTCCGCTCATAGCGCTTGATCTCATAGGGAAACCCCAGTTCCTCGAGCAGCCAGAGGACGCGCTGCGAGCGGGAATTCTCGAGATGGTGGACGATGATCATGCAGGCTCCTGCGTAGCGGGACGGCGCGGACGTTGTTTGGCGGAGATGGATTTGACGATGGTGCGGCCTGCGCCGCTTTCGGGCATCGGCCGCGGCGCCTCCGCAAGCGCCGAGGCGAGCAGCGCGGCGACACCCGGATCGTCCAGCGTCTCCGGGCCGGGCATCGGAACGTGCCGGCCGCGACTGCCGGCTCCCTTCAACAGGCCATCGGGATCGGGCAGCGAGGCGCCCCGGATGAAATAGAGCAGAATACCGCGAGGATAGATTGCCAGGCTCACGACGGCATCGGACGTGCGTTCGGCGGGCGCATAGCCGATCGCGAGAGCGTTGTAATTGTCATAGACCAACTCGTTGGCGGTCGGCAGCCGCCGACGGAGCGCCGCCCGGCAGGCACGAACGCGATCGGCGATCTCGGGGCTGAAGCGGTCGATGAACCCTTCAACCTGTCGTCTGCCGGTGTCCGGATCGTCTGCTGGCGCTGGCTGGGTCACTCCCCTCTCCTCGCCTCAACTTCTCACATTTTCCGGAAATTTGGCAATTCATTGCGCGTCCGGGAAGAAATGGAAAGACCCGGCGCAGGGGAATGCGCCGGGTCTTCCAATGGGACCTAGGCCCGTGACCGACACTGCCACCGCGTACGCGGCAGGCCGGCCTGAATTTCATTATAGATCGTCGTCGCCGTCCTCGGCGTCGGGACCCGCCATCATTTCCTCGGCGACCTTGTCGGTGCGGCTGCGGATCGCAGCCTCGAGCCGATTGCAGAGATCGGCATTCTCCTTGAGGAAGGTCTTGGCATTCTCGCGGCCCTGGCCGATGCGGACGCTGTCATAGCTGAACCAGGCGCCCGATTTCTCGACGAGTCCGGCCTTGACGCCGAGATCGAGGATCTCGCCGATCTTCGAAATGCCTTCGCCATACATGATGTCGAACTCGACCTGCTTGAACGGCGGCGCGACCTTGTTCTTGACGACCTTCACCCGGGTGGTGTTGCCGACAATATCGTCGCGATCCTTGATCTGGCCGGTGCGGCGGATGTCGAGGCGGACCGAAGCGTAGAATTTGAGCGCGTTGCCGCCGGTCGTGGTCTCCGGATTACCGTACATCACGCCGATCTTCATGCGGAGCTGGTTGATGAAGATCACCATGCAGCGCGAGCGGCTGATCGAGCCGGTGAGCTTGCGCAGCGACTGCGACATCAGGCGGGCCTGGAGGCCGACATGGCTGTCGCCCATCTCGCCCTCGATTTCCGCGCGGGGAACGAGCGCCGCGACCGAGTCCACCACCAGCACGTCGATCGCGTTCGAACGGACCAGCGTATCGACGATCTCGAGCGCCTGCTCGCCGGTATCGGGCTGCGACACGATCAACTCGTCGATGTTGACGCCGAGCTTCTTGGCATAGACCGGATCGAGCGCATGCTCGGCATCGACGAACGCCGCGGTGCCGCCGCCGCGCTGCGCCTCGGCAATGACATGGAGCGCGAGCGTGGTCTTGCCCGAGCTTTCCGGACCATAGACTTCGATCACGCGGCCGCGCGGCAGGCCGCCGACGCCGAGCGCGATGTCGAGCCCGAGCGAGCCGGTGGAGATCGATTCGACCTGCATCGTCTCCTTCGAGCCGAGGCGCATTGCCGAGCCCTTGCCGAAGGCGCGATCGATCTGCGCGAGGGCGGCGTCGAGCGCCTTCTGCTTGTCGGTGCTGGGAGCTGCCATTTTGTTGTCGATGACCTTCAAAGATGCCGCCATTGGAAGTCCCTGTCGCTAGAAGGTTTGATGCACGCGTTCAACTCTGTTGGACGAGCATGTATCGCATTTGTTCTACCAGAACAAGAGCGGAACGAAATTTTTCGTTGGCGATGTCGAACGCGCGATCCTCGCCGAGCGGCGCTGCACGGGAGTGGCGGCGCATCGGATACCATGGCCACGCGAATCGAAAGGTAACGAAGGTAACGGCACTGCTGCGCCGAAGCGCGGCCAAATGCCGTTCAGACGCGGCGGGCTGGTGGTGCGAGGAGGCGCTGCCGACCGGAACATTCAGCGAACATAGCTGACACCGCCGATGTAGGAAAGTGAAATTCCCGGCTCCGCCCGCGCCGGGGCTCAGCCCTGGAGCGCGTCCAGAACGGCTTCGACGCTGCTCATCGTGAAGGGCTTGGAGAGGATCGGGCGGCCGCGATGCGCCTCGGCAATGCTGTCGCCCGCGCCGCCGGTGGCGATGACGAAGGGAATGTTCAGCTCGGACAGGCGGTCCGCGACCGGCCAGCTCTGCTCGCCGCCGCGCAGATTGACGTCGAGTATCGCCATGTCCACGCCGCCTTGCTCGATCAGCTCGAGCGCCGCCGAGACAGTGTCGGCGCTGCCCGCGAGCCCGCGATCAAGAGCCTCAAGGAAATCCTCAAGCATCATCGCGATCAGCGGCTCGTCTTCGACGATGAGGATATTGCTGGCCCCCGGCATGCGCGCCCCTTTGCAGGAAATCTCGTTCCCGCCAAGGACTTATTTCGCAGCGAGAACGTCCCGTGTCGCCTCGGCAAGTTGCTGAACCGAAAAGGGTTTGGGGAGGAAAGCGACGTTGTCGAGATCGATCGACTTGCGCAATTGCTCCTCGGCATAGCCCGACATGAACAGGATCGGCAGATCGGGCCAGCGCTTGCGGACCTGGCGGACCATGGTCGGGCCGTCCATGATCGGCATGACGACGTCGGAGATCAGCAAGTCGGGCTTTTCGGCGGTCTCGAGCAGTTCGAGCGCGACTTCGCCATTCTCGGCGGTGAGCACGGTATAGCCCTGCCGGGTGAGCGCGCGTTCGGCGACGGCGCGGACCATGTCCTCATCCTCGACCAGCAGGATCGTGCCCGATCCCCAGAGATCGAGCTGCTTGTCCTTGGCCGGCGTGGGGATCTTGGTGGGCGGCGGCGGCGCAGTCTCGGCGGCGGTGTGGACGGGCAGATAGATGGTGAAGGCGGCGCCCTTCCCCGGCACATTCTCGGCGAAGATGAAGCCGCCCGACTGCTTGATGATGCCGTAGACGGTCGAGAGGCCAAGCCCGGTGCCCTTGCCGATTTCCTTGGTGGTGAAGAACGGCTCCCAGATCTTGCCGATGATCTCGAGGGGGATCCCGGTGCCGGTATCGGAGATGCGCAGCGCGGTATAGTCGCCGACGGGCAGGACATCGTCGTCCATCTGGCGGACCTCGGAGGCCGACACCCCCATCGTCTCGATCGTTAGCGTGCCGCCGCCATTCGGGCTGGTCGACAGCATCGCGTCGCGCGCGTTGACCGCGAGATTGACGACGACCTGCTCGAGCTGGCCGGGATCGGCGCGGACCGGCCCGAGATTGCGGCCATGCTTGACGTCGAGATGGACCGTCTCGCCCAGCAGCCGCTTCAGGAGGTTCGAGACCTCGGAAATGACGTCCGGGAGCTGGAGCACCTGCGGGCGCAGCGTCTGCTGGCGCGAAAAGGCGAGCAATTGGCGGGTGAGCGACGCGGCGCGGTTCGAATTGGCGCGGATCTGCTGGATATCGTCATAATCGCTGTCGCCGGGCGAGTGACGCATCAGCATCAGGTCACAATGCCCGATGATCGCGGTGAGGATGTTGTTGAAATCATGCGCGACGCCGCCGGCGAGCTGGCCGACCGCCTGCATCTTGGTCGCTTGGGCGATCTGGCGCTTGAGCTTGCCCTCCTCGCCTGAATCCTTGAGGCTGATGAGCACCGCCGCATCGCCGAGACCCCGCGCGCCGGCAATGGTGATCGCGACCGGCTCCTCGGGCGCGTCGACCAGTCGGACGGTCATCTCGACCGATTGCGGCGCGCCGCCGGCGAAGCGGCGGATCGCGTCGGCAAGCGCGCCCTTGTCCTCGCGCACCACCAGGTCGCCCGGATAAAGCGGCGGCGCGGCGGCATTGACGCGGGTGGCGCGGACGAACGCGTCGTTCATGCTGACGAAGCGCCCGTCGCGATCGACCAAAGCGAGGCCTGAGGGCAGCAGCGCGATCAGCGAACGGACATGCGCCGATGCGCTGGCGCCGATCGCGGGCGCCGGCGCGTTGCTTGGTTCCTCGTCGAGCAGAGTGACGAGCATGGGTGCGTCTTCACCCTCGAGAAACGGGATCTGGAGGACCCGAAGCGGCGTGCCCTCGACACCTTCGCGCTCGAAGCGGACCAGGCCCGAGGAATCGGTCACGAGGAAGCGCGCGAAGTCGCGGCCTTCCACCAACGAATCTGCGCTGCCCATCGCGCGGGCGCGGAACACGCGGTTGGCGGTGCGGACGCGGCCGTCGGGCGAGATCATCGCCGCCATGATCCCCGCCGATCCCATGCGATCGCCCGTATTGCCGCCGATCAACGCCTGGACCTGGGTGGCGAGATCGAGCGCCTGGACGCCGATAAAGCGCCAGACCAGCGACTCCTCCCCTACCCGCGCGATCCGGACCGAGACTGGGGCGCCGAACGCCTGGACCTCGTCGCAGCGCGCCTCGCCCTCGCGCCAGGCGGCGCGGGCACAGGCGCCGAGCGCGTCGACGGAAGAGTCGCTGATCGGCAGATTGGGGGGCGTCGGCCAGCCGGCGAACAGCACTTCGTAGCGATTATTGGCGCAGACCAATTTACCCGAGCGATCGGTGACGGCGAGCGCGTCGTCGCTCGCGGCGGCAAGGGCGTAGGCGATCGACCAGTCGACATGCGATTCGACGGCGGGTTCGGCGCGAAGCAGCCGGCGCAGCGCGAACGCAGCGCCTGTCGCGAGCACGCCCGTCGCGACGAAACCGATCGCGATCGCGCGGTTGTCGAGCGTGAGCAGGATAATCGCGCCCGCCGCGAAGCCGGCGACGATCGCCGCCAGCGCGGGCAGCAGCGTCCTGGGCGCGGGAGGTGCGGAATCGGGCAGCGTCGCCATGACGTTACCGATGTTCGGTAGTCAGGCGCGGGTCAAGCGAATCCCCTCCCGCCGGAGCGGAAGGGGAAATGCGGATCACCAGATGCGGACGCGCTTCTCGGTCGAGAGGAACAGCTTCGTCGAAGCTTCCGGCGCGAAGGCCGAATACCAGGGATCGAGATTGCGCACGACCCAGGCGCGCTGCTGCGACGGCGAGTGCGGATCGGTGAGCAACCGCTGGCGGAGGTTCGCCTCGCGATAGTTGCGGCGCCAGACCTGTGCCCAGCCGAGATAGAAGCGCTGATCGCCCGAAGTGCCGTCGAGTACCGGCGCGTCGTGGCCGCCCAAAGACTTCTTGTAGGCGTCATAGGCCACGGTGAGGCCGGCGAGATCCGCGGTGTTCTCGCCCAGGGTCAGCTTGCCCTGGACGTGCATGCCCGGCAGCGGCTCATACTGGTCATACTGCGCGGCCAGCGCGTCGGTGCGGGCCTTGAAGGCTGCGACATCGGCCGGGGTCCACCAGTCGGTCAGACGGCCGTGCATGTCATACTTGGCGCCCTGATCGTCGAAATGATGGCTCAGCTCGTGGCCGATCACCGCGCCGATGCCGCCATAGTTGATCGCCGCATCGGCATTCGGATCGAAGAAGGGCGGCTGGAGGATCGCGGCGGGGAAGACGATCTCGACCATGCCCGGATTGGCATAGGCGTTCACTTCCATCGGGGTCATGCCCCATTCCCAGCGCTGCAGAGGCTTGCCGAGATGGCCGATATTGTCCTCATGCGCCCATTGATTGGCGCGCAGATTGTTGCCGAAGGCATCGCCGGCGACGATCTGGAGGCTCGAATAGTCCTTCCAACGATCGGGATAGCCGATCTTGGGCGTGAAGGCGGCGAGCTTGGCATGCGCCTTTACCTTGGTCTCGGCCGTCATCCAGTCGAGCTTGTCGATGCGCTCGTCCATCGCGGCGATGATGTTCTTGACCAGCTTGTCCGCGGCCGCCTTGGTCTCCGGCGGGAAATATTTCGCGACGTAGACCTGGCTGACATCGTCGGAGAGCGCGTTCGTGGTGAAATCGACCGCGCGCTTCCAGCGCACTTCCTGCTCGGGCGTGCCCGAGAGCACGGTGCCGTTGAACGCGAAATCCTCCTTGTCGAAGGCGCTGGGCAGCACATCCGAGAAGCTGTGGAGCGAGCGGACGAGGAGCTGGTCCTTGAGCACGCCGATCGGCGTCGTCTGGACTAGCTTGGCGATGCCGGCGACCGCGCTCGGCTGGGCGACGATGACATAGTCGACCGGCGTGCCGATGCCGGCGAGATAGGCCTTGAAGTCGAAGCCCGGCGCGGCCTTGGCCAGCTCGGCGAGGGTCATCTTGTTGTAGGTCTTGTTGGCGTCGCGGCTTTCGACGCGGGTCCAGCTGACCTGGGCGATCTTGGTCTCGAACGCCAGGATCGCGGCGGCGCGGGCGGCGGCATTGGGCTCCCCGGCCAAGGTCAGCAGGTTGGTCAGGTGCTTGAGGTACGCCGCCTTGGTCTCAACGAGCTTGGCGTCCTTCGACAGATAATAGTCGCGGTCGGGCATGCCGAGCCCGGCCTGCGCCAGGTTGAGCGCGTAGATTTCCGGCTCCTTGTCGTCCTGGCCGACATAGTCGCCGAAGGGCACGCGCACGCCGTTGCGATCGGCCTGGGCATAGAGCGCCGGCAGGCCCGACTTGGCCTTCACCGCCTTGATCTGGTTCAACCAGGGCTGGATCGGGGCGAGCCCCTTGGCGTCGATCGCCGCGGTGTCGAGATAGGTGGCGTAGGCAGTGCCGATCTTCGAATTGGCGTCGTCCTTCGCGCCTTCGAGAATGTCGTGCGTGCGCTGGCGCGAAAGGTCGTCGAGCACCGTGAACATGCCATAGTTCGACTTGTCCGCCGGGATCGGGGTGTTCTTCGCCCAGGTGCCGTTCGCGTAATTATAGAAATCGTCGCCCGCGGCGATCGACTTGTCCATGCCGCCAACGTCGAAACCATAGTCGCCGATCTGCGGCTTGGGGGCGGGTGCAGGCGCGGGAGCCGCTTCGGCGACCGGAGTCGCTTCGGTCACCGGTGCGGCACTCTCGACGGCGGCATCATGGGCACAGCCGGCAAGCAGCATCGGCGCGGCGAGGAAGGTAGTGGCGAGCAAGGCAAGGCGCATCGACGGAATCCCCTACGGATTTTGGATGCGCCGTCTTACGCCGTTAATACGGGTCGTCAATTGGCCCGGGCGGCCCGATCCCGGCGGCGCTTGCGCCACTTGTGCGTGATCCACAGTCGCCAGGCGAGCGCGGTGCCGAAATAGCCCAGGACCGTGAGCACAAAGGTGATCGTGACGAGCCCGGTCAGCGTGGCGGGGCCGGCCTGGTGGAGGAACCAGTCCCCCCAGCCCTGCTGTGCATGGGCCTGTGCCTTTGCCAGCGCCTGCTCGGTGCGCGGGCCGAGCATCCAGCTCCCCAGCCAATAGGCGGCGACCCAGAGCGGTGGCGTGGTGAGCGGATTGGTGAAGAAGGTGGTCGCAGCGGCGGCGGGGATGTTGGCGCGCAGCGGCAATGCGAGGATCGCCGAGGCCGGGATCTGCCCCATCGGAACGAGGATGCCGGTGACCATGCCGAGCGCGACGCCGCGCGGGACCGAGCGGCGGGTGAAGCGCCACAGCGACGAATGCATCACCCGGTTCGCGACCGGCTTCAGCCAGCGATTGCCCTCGATCGATTCGCGGCTGGGCACGGCCTTGTCGGCAAGACGGCGGAGGCGGCCCGGGCTCGGCATGTCAGCCGCGGTCGCGGAGCAGACGCCCCTGCTCGCGCTTCCAATCCCGCTCCTTGATCGTGTCGCGCTTGTCATGCGTCTTCTTGCCCTTCGCCAGCGCCAACTCGACCTTCGCGCGGCCCCTTCCGTTGAAATAGACCGAGAGCGGAACGAGCGTCATGCCCTCACGGGCAACGGCGCCGTGGAGCTTGTTTATCTCGCGCTCATGAAGGAGCAATTTACGGGGGCGCTTGGGCTCGTGATTATATCGGTTGCCGTGGCTGAATTCGGGGATGTTGGCGTTGATCAGCCACACTCCGGTATCGTTGACCTCGGCATAGGCCTCGGCGATCGAGCCCTCTCCGAAGCGCAGCGACTTCACCTCGGTGCCGGTCAAAGCGAGGCCGGCCTCGTAGGTCTGCTCGATGAAATAATCGAACCGCGCGCGCCGGTTCTCGGCGACGGTCTTTACCTTATCGAAAGGGGCGGGGCGAGGACGGGCCATGGGAGGTGGGCATGTAGGGAGGAAGTGGCGGAAACTCTAGTGCTGTCTTAACCCCGTCACCCCGGCGCAGGCCGGGGTCCAGAGTTGCAAGATGCGCCGGCGGCGATCACTCACCATTCACGTCGAGAGGCTCGAAGCCAAGATCAATGGCGAGGTCGCGCCAAGTCGGGTTTTCCTGCTCGATCAAGCGCAGTTTCCACTGCCTTTTCCATTCCTTGATTCGCTTTTCGCGAACGATGGCCGACTCCATCTCCGAGTGGACCTCGTACCATACCAGGATCTTGCAGCGATGCTTCGCGGTGAACCCCTCGGGAATGCCGGTCCGATGCTGATAGATGCGGCCTGCCAGGTCGGAGGTGACGCCGGTGTAGATGCCGGTGTAGATGGTGCCGTTGCGCTGGCTCGCGACGATATAGACGACGGGTGTCCGCTCCATGCGCCCAACTTGGCAGACGGACGCGCGACAAGAAACGGATGTTTCGCTGGGACTCTGGATCCCGGCCTTCGCCGGGATGACGAACGGTTAGATCAGCCCCGCATACGCCAGCGCGGCGTCGACCGCCTTGCGGCTGGCCTCGCCCGGTTCGGTCATCGGCAGGCGGAGCTCGATCGGGAAGCCGGGGCGGACCCTGGTCAGCGCGTACTTCACCGGCCCCGGCGAGGCATCGGTGAACATGGCGATGTGGAGCGGATAGAGTCGATCCTGGAGCTCGAGCGCCTTTGCGTGGTCGCCCGCCGCCCAGGCGGCCTGGAATTCGGCGCACAGGCGCGGGGCGACATTGGCGGTGACCGAGATGCACCCCACCCCGCCCATCGCGTTGAACGCGAGCGCGGTCTCGTCATTGCCCGAGAGCTGGAGGAAATCGCTGCCGCAGCCGGCGCGCTGCTCGCTGACGCGGCCAAGCTGCCCGGTCGCATCCTTGACGCCGATGAACGTGCCGGGGAACGCCTTGACGATCCGCGCCATCGTCGCCGGCTGGATGTCGGTCACGGTGCGGCCGGGGACATTATAGAGCACGATCGGCAGGTCGGTCGCCTCGGCGATCGCTTCGAAATGGCGGAAGATGCCGTCCTGGCTTGGGCGGTTGTAATAAGGCGGCACCATCAGCGCGGCATCGGCGCCGACCGCCTTGGCTGCATTCACATTCTCGATCGCGACCGCGGTGTCGTTCGAACCCGCGCCGGCGAGCACGGGAACCCTGCCCTTCGCCTGATCGACGCAGACGCGAACAACTTCGAAATGCTCCTCCGCGGGCATGGTCGCTGCCTCGCCGGTGGTGCCGCAGGGCACGAGCGCGGCAGAGCCTTCGGTAACCTGCCATTCAACAAGCGCGCGGTATTCTTCCTCCGCGAAGCTGCCGTTACGGAAAGGCGTGACGAGCGCGGGAATGGAGCCTGAGAACATGGGCGGGGATTTCTACTTACCAGGGGAAAATCGGGACTGGCAGATAGTGCCCGATGCCGTATCATGTCCAGCATGCTGGGATCGGTGATAAAGAGCGCGTTATTGCTCGCCGGAGTCTCCGGGCTCGCGGCCTCGCAACTCTCGCAGGAGCAGTTGCAAGGGTATCGCGCTGCACTGACGGGCGGCTTCGTCCCGGCAGCACAGGCGCAGACCAATTCGCTTTCCGATGCGCTGGTCGAATGGACGCGCCTGCGGCAATCGGACAATTACGCCTTTTCCGATTACGCCAATTTCCTGCTGATGCATCCGGGCTGGCCGGGCGAGACGGGTCGGCGCGCCGCAGCGGAAACGGTGCTCGACAGCGGCACCTGGGCGCCGGCGCTGGTGATCCGTTTCTTCGAGCGATTCCCGCCGCTGACATCGGCCGGACGGTTGCGCTATGCCGAGGCGCTCTCGGCATCGGGGCGGCAGGGCGAAGCGAACGAGCAGGCGCGGCGCGCCTGGCGGGCCGGGCAGCTCCGGGCCAGCGACGAGAGCAGGCTGATCGGGAGCTTCTCCAGCGCGCTCGGCACCGCGGATCATGACGCGCGCGAGGATATGCTGCTCTGGCAGGGCGCAATCGGCGCGGCGCAGCGCCAGCTTGCCTTCACCTCCTCCTTGAAGCGTGCGCTGTTCGAGGCGCGGATCGCTTACCGGACCAAGTCAGCGGATCTTTCGATCAAGGCGGCGGCCGCCGAGACGATGGGGCGAAACGATCCCGGTTATATCGCCGATCGCGCGCGCTGGCTGCGCGACAGCAACCAGAGCCCGGCGATGCGCGCATATCTCGCACAACCGCGCCAGATGAACGGCTTCCCGGGTGACGGTGAGAAATGGTATGAAGTCCTGCTCGCCGCGGCGCGCGGCGCGGCGGCGGACGGGCAATACAGCCTCGCCTATCAGATCGCCTCGCAGGTCGATGACGCCTTCCCCGCGGGCACCGACATCAGCGGGCTGCCGCTGGGCGAGCGCGACGATTATACCAGCCTGGTGTGGCTGGCAGGGCAGACCGCCTATTACAATCTTTCCCGGCCACGCGACGCGATCGCGATGTTCGACCGCTATTCGCGCGGATCGCGCTCGCCCCAGACCCAGTCCAAGGGACTCTATTGGGCAGGCCGCGCCGCCGACGCCGCGGGGGATACGGCCGGCGCCCAATATTATTTCGCCCGCGCGGCGGGTTTCCCCGATCTCTATTATGGCCAGCTCGCCAATGAGCGGCTGGGACGCGCGCTCCAGGGACCGGCGCTGAGCGGCAAGGCAGCGGATCCGGCGGCGCGCGACGCCTTTTATCGCAAGGAGACGGTGCGCGCCGCGCAGCTGCTCGGAACGATGGGCAATCGCGACGACCAGGGGCTGTTCATCCGCCAGATCGCGCAGGACGCCAAGACCGACAACGACCATATCCTGGCCGCCGAGCTGAGCCGCACGATCGGGCGGCCCGATCTGGGCGTGATGGTGGGGCGGAGCGCGCTGCAGAACGGCCTATCCGACTATACCGCCGCGGGCTATCCCTCGGTGCCGGTGCCTGCGACGCAGCAGGAATATTGGTCGATGATCCACGCGATCGCCCGCCAGGAGAGCCAGTTCAACCGCGACGCGGTGAGCCATGCCGGCGCGCGCGGGCTGATGCAGCTGATGCCGGGCACGGCGCGCGAGACTGCGGGCAAGTTGGGGCTGAGCTACAATCCGGGCTCGCTCAACGCCGATACCGACTACAATATCCAGCTCGGATCGACCTATCTCCAGCGGATGCTGACCTATTATGGCGGCAATTATCCGCTGGCGGTGGCGGCGTACAATGCCGGGCCGGGCAATGTGAACAAGTGGATCCGGGCCAATGGCGATCCGCGCCTGCCGGGCGGTGACATGGTCAAATGGGTCGAGCAGATCCCGATCTTCGAGACCAAGAACTATGTCCAGCGCGTGCTGGAGAACGCCGTGGTCTACGACCTGATGAACCCCGAGCGCGCGCGCAGCCGCGGGCCGGCGAACCTCAGCTGGTATCTGGGCAAGAACCGGCCCGGTTGATTCTATCCATCATCCCGGCCGAAGTGCCGGGATCCACATATCCGCATTCGAGCAGCAGGGGGGTCGAACGGCGCTCCCAGCCGCACCGTGGACCCCGGCACTTCGGCCGGGGTGACGAAGGATGCGTGGCGGGCTAATCCCAATTCATGGACCGTCCCAACTATATCACCCCCGCGGGCTATGCGGTGCTCAGGGCCGAATATGACGCGCTGCTGGGCGACGAGCGGCCCAAGCTGGTCGAGGTGATCTCCTGGGCCGCCGGCAATGGCGACCGCTCCGAGAATGGCGACTATATCTATGGCCGCAAGCGGCTGCGCGAGATCGACCGGCGGCTGGGCTGGCTATCGAAGCGGATGAAGGCGGCCAAGGTCGTCGATCCGTCGCAGCAGCAGGACCGCAGCCGGGTCTATTTCGGCGCGACCGTCACCGTTGCCGACGAAGACGATAATGAGCGAACGATCACCCTGGTCGGCGACGACGAGACCGATGCCGGCAAGGGGCTGATCGGCTGGAGCGCACCATTCGCCCGTGCCCTGCGCGGCGCGGCGGTGGGAGATCTACGGCGCGTGACGTTGCCGGGGGGCGAGCGCGAATATGAAGTGATTGCCGTCGCTTATCCCTGAGCGCCACGCGACGGAGCTTGCCTTAGCTGCGGCGAACCGCATGGGCGCCCCCTCCCCTTGCCCGCCAAGCTGCTAAGGTAGCGTCGGCCGAGGTTCCCGGCCGAGTAAGCGTGGGGTCTATGACAGTACAACGAATTTACGTGACTGGACGCGTGCAGGGCGTGGGCTATCGCGACTGGGTGGTGCGCACCGCCCAGCGCACCGGGCTCACCGGCTGGGTGCGCAATGTGAGGGATGGGCGTGTCGAGATATTGGTCTCGGGCGAGGAGGAAGCGCTGAACGCGCTGGTCGAGGGATGCCGCGTAGGTCCGCCACTGGCACGCGTCGATCATGTCGAGAACTACCCTGCGGACGGGGAAAAGGCACACAAGGGCTTCACCAAGCGCTTCACGGCCTAGCGCGAACGGAAACGATCGGTTTCAGCTCGCCGGGTTGATAAAGCTGCCGGGGCATGAACATATTCCACTCTCGAAACGGCACGGCAGTCGTGCTCGAACAGGAGTGATATCCATGCCCATTCCAGCAAGCTGGTCGTCCCAACTGCTGAGCCTGCTGCGCATCGTCGCCGGACTTGCGTTCATGCAGCATGGCCTGTCCAAGTTTTTCGGCTTTCCTCCGTCGCCGATACCCTTTCCATCGCCGCTGCCGCCGATTCTGATCACGGCGGGCACGATCGAACTCGTCGGAGGCGCGTTGCTCGTGCTCGGGCTGTTCACCCGGCCGGTGGCGTTCATCGCGTCGGGCATGTGCGCAGTCGGCTACTTCCTGGCGCACGCGGGCGTGGGCATGAAGTTCTTCCCGCTGGTCAACCAGGGGGAGACCATTCTGCTCTATACTTTCATCTTCCTGTATCTCGCCGCTGCCGGCGGTGGCGCGTGGAGTGCCGACGCGCTGCGCAGCAAGGCGTGAGGTGATCGACGGCCTGCCCACCGGCAACGTCGCCCTGTTGATCGACGCGGACAATGCATCGCCCGCGTCGATCGACCCGGTGCTGACCGCGCTCGCCGATCTGGGCACGGTCAATATCCGGCGCATCTACGGCAATTGGAGCAAGCCCGCGCTCAAGGGCTGGACCGAGGTCGCCTTGCGCTTCGCGCTCGAGCCGCAGCAGCAGTTCGACCTGACCAAGGGCAAGAACGCCACCGACATGAAGATGACGATCGACGCGATGGACCTGCTCGCGGGCGGGCGCGTCACCGGGTTCGGGATCATGTCGTCCGACAGCGACTTCATGCCGCTGGTCACGCGGCTGCGGCAGGACGGGCTGGTCGTCTATGGCTTCGGCCGATCGACCACGCCCGAGGGTTTCCGCGAGGCGTGCAACCGCTTCATCGATGTCGATACGCTAGAAACCACCAAGGCCGCCGAAGTGCCGCGCGTTGCGACCGCCGCGGCGGCGGAGAAGCCAGGCGCGGTGGACCAGGAAGTCGTCAAGCTGCTGATCGACGCCTATCAGAACGCCAAGCGCGACCCGCAGGGCTTTGCGAGCCTGAGCGAAGTGGGCCAGCGCGCCGCCAACCGATCGAGCTTCGACACCCGCAATTACGGTTTCGCGCGCCTGTCGGACCTGTTCGAGGCGGTGCCGGGCTTCGTCGTCGACCGGCGTGACGGCGGCGCTTTCGTCAAGCGGGTGCGGTAGGGCTCAGCCGCTGCCGCCGCACGGGGCGATCGCCGACATCGTGTCGAGCATCGCCTTGCGGACCTGGGCCGGCGGCATCTTCGCCAGTTCCTGGAGAGTGTGCTTCTCGCCGAGCAGCTGGGCGATGCGATAGCCGACATAATAGCCGAAGCGCGGCGGGAAGACCTTGCCGCCTGCCCCGCCCATGAAGAACTCTCCAGCGTCCTCCTGCGAAGTCGAATCGAACTTTGCGCGGGTTAGGCAGATCGCACCCGCGAGATGCGGCTCCACTTCCGCCCGCATCGGCCGCGGGATGGTGAGCAGCAGTGCGCGATCGTCGGCACCCGGGTTCATCTTCGACGCGACATAGACCGCCAGGCCCTCCTGCCAGAGCGAGCACCACAAGGCCTCGCAATCGGGGAAATAGCTGGCGTGGTAGAAATGGAAGAGCTCGTGATCGAGGAACGGGCCGATGGTGGCGGTATCGTGGATGCGCGCAATCACGTCGGCGCCGAACACCGCGACGGTCTTGCCGCGCAATTCGCGCGTGCCGCCGTCCATCTCGCCGAGCGAATGGAGCAGGTAGATCGGCATGGTTGGGGCGTAATCAGGGAAGAAGCGGCGGAAGCGCGCGGTGCCGCTGGCATAGGCGGCGGAGAAATCACGCGCCGTCGCGAGGAACTTGTCGCGGGTCGCGGGATAATCCGCCAGCGCCTTGGCGACACGGGCATTGTACTTCTCTTCGGTCGCGCCGTAGCGCGGCTCGTAGAAGCCGGGGACCAATGCATTGAAGCGCTCGCGGAACAGCTTCACGCGCTCGTCCGGTCCCGTCGTGGCAGTCTCGGCAGCGAAGCGGTCGAACGCATCGGTATAGGACGCGAAAGCAGGCACGGGTTGTGCGTGGGCGATCGCCGGGGCGGCCAGCAGGAGCGCGAGCAGGAGACGCAGCATCGTCATTTGCGGATCTCCTCGGTGCACTGGCGCATATAGTCGAACGCCGGGCCGGCATCGGCGAGCGGCACGTCCAGGGCTATCCTCGGCGCCGCAAAGCCCAGACCAAGCGTGGCCCGGAGTGGCGTGAGGCGCGGATCGCCGGCGCCCTTCAGGAACAGCGAGAACCCCCGCCCTCTCCTCGCCAGGCCGGTGGCGGCGTAGACCGCGTCAGAACCCGCGAGCGACAGGCGCACCTCGAGGCTCGCATCCGCGGCGATATGGCCCCAGGCCGGATTTTCCACGGCGATATAGAGATCGGTGTCGCGCGGGTTGGTCGAGAACGACACCGATGCACCGCCCACGCTATCATTGACCATCCAGCAATCGCCCTGGAAGCCATAGACGCTCCAGGCACCAAAGCTTCGCTGGGGATAGGTTTCGAGCGAATCCTGTGCGGACGCCGGCGTGGCGAGGAAAAGCGTAATCGCAGCGAAGGCGACGGCCCTCATTGCGGCCGGATCGCGCTGCAATCGCCGCCGCGCTTCTGGGCGAAGCCGCCGCCATAATAGCCGAGTTCGGCGCGATCGGCCTTGCCGATCTGGTAGCGGATCTTGCGCTGGTCGCCTGTCGTCACTTCGACCGTCCAGGCGTCACGGCCATCCACCTGTTCGCTGCCGACCACGTCGAGCGTGAAGTCGCCGAGCCCCTTGTCATATTGGTAGAAGGGCAGCTCGAAATGCGCGCCCTGGGCGAGCGGCAAGGCGGCGAAGGTCAGGCCCCAGAGATTGCCGTCCCAGACCGGGCCAGCGAACGCGGTTTCGACCGGCTCCGCGCCGGGGCGCGTAGTGATCGCCTTGTCCGCCGCATAGGCGACGCGGACATGCTCGACCCCGGACTTGCGGCTGTCCATCGCAATCGGACGGAGATCCGACCGGCGCAGCAGGAAATGGTCGCGCAGGTCGAACTTGCCGTCGCCGATGCGCTGGTGGACGACGACGTCCCAGGCGGGCGCGCCGTCGGCGGTGGTGGCACTGATCTTCTGGAAGGTCGCGCCCATCACCGCATCGCCGCGCATGATCGCGTAGCAGGTGGTAGAAGGCTTGAGCACCGACCCGTCGACGACGGGCACGGCCGCTTGGGCGAAGGCGAGCAGGGCGAGGATCGGCATGGCGCTTTTCCTATCGCCGCTTGCGGCGCCGCGCCATAGTGTTTTACGTGCACAATACGGCGGAAGGCCAGCCGCACGGACGGGACGGGCGCATGTCGAGATTTCTGATTGGGCTGACCCTGGCGACACTGACAGGTATCGGCACCGCGCAAGCGCAGGAGCTTCGCCCCTTCTGCGCGGACCGGCCGGGCCTCGATACGCCGGCATGCACCGTCGATGCGGGTCATGCGATCGTCGAGCTGGGTGGCCTCGACTGGACGCGCGCGCAGGACAGCGCCACGCGCTCGGACACATGGACGGCGGGCGATCTTCTGGTCCGCGTCGGCGTTACCGACAGCATGGAGATCCAGGCCGGCTGGACCGCCTTCGGCGCGGAGCGCACCCGGGATCGTGTGACCGGAGCGACCATGCGGAGCAGCGGCGTGGGTGATGTCACTTTGGCCGTCCGGCAGAATGTCTCGCACCCCGACGGGTCCGGATTTGCTGCCGCGCTGATGCCGTTCGCGACGCTGCCGGTCGGCGGCGAGACGATCGGCGCTGGAGATTGGGGGGCTGGCATGATCCTGCCCTTGAGCTACAGCCTGAATGATGTCTTCGGCATCAGCCTGACCCCCGAGATCGATGCCGCCGTCGATAGCGACCGACGCGGGCGCCACCTTGCTTATGGCAGCGCGATAGGGCTGAGCGCGGCGATCAGCTCCAAATTGAGCGGCGCGCTCGAATTCCAGGCGGTACGCGACAGGGATCCGGACGGACACAGCACCGAGGAGTTGGCGAGCCTGTCATTCGCATGGCAGCCGAAAAAGGGATTGCAGTTCGACACCGGCGCGGTCGCCGGGTTGAATGCCGCCAGCCCCGATGTCGAACTCTATGTGGGCGTGGCGCGACGGTTCTGAGTTCCGTCTCAGCGCTTGATGAAATCGACAAAGGCGCGCAGCGGCGCCGGCAGATGCCGCCGCCCGGGATAGTAAAGGAACGGCCCCGAGAATTCCTGCCACCATGGCTCGAGGATCGGCTCCAACGCGCCGCTGTCGATGTGCGGACGCAGCCAGCCCTCGAAGAGATGGATTACGCCGAGGCCGCCGATCGCGGCGCTTACCGCCAGGTCCACCGCCGCGCCGGACTCGACGATCAACGGCCCCATGGGATCGATCCGTACGATCTCGCTTTCCCGTTCGAACTCCCAGATTGGCATCGACCCGCTCGAAAAGCGCCCACGCAGGCAGGCATGGTCGAGCAGGTCACGCGGATGCTGTGGGCGGCCGTGCGCGTCGAGATAGGCGGGCGCAGCGGCGGTGGCGAAGCGCTGCACGCGCGGGCCGATCGGCACCGCTATCATGTCCTGTTCGAGGCGTTCGTCATAGCGGATGCCGGCGTCGCATCCCGCCGCCAGCACATCGACGAACCCATCCTCCACCGTCACT
This sequence comes from Sphingomonas sp. JC676, assembly GCF_014489075.1. GTDB lineage: Bacteria > Pseudomonadota > Alphaproteobacteria > Sphingomonadales > Sphingomonadaceae > Sphingomonas. Next base: position 1,117,670 of record NZ_JACTGR010000001.1, read on the forward strand.
TCCAGCCGGATTTCGGGATAGGCCTTCAGGAACGGCGTGACGATCGACGGGAGTACCAGATTCGACACGCTGGCGGGCACGTTGAGCCGCAGCGTTCCCGCGGGACGGTCGCGAAAGGCGTTGACGATGTCGAGCGCGGCCTCGACTTCGCCCAGCGCAGGCACGAGCCGCTCGAACAGCCGTGTGCCCGCCTCGGTCGGCGCAACGCTGCGGGTGGTGCGATTGAGCAGCCGCACGCCCAGCTTCGTCTCGAGCCGACGGACCGCCTCGCTGATGCCCGAGGCAGAGCCGCCGCCGGCACGCGCAGCGTCACGGAAGCCGCCCGCGCGGACCACCGAAACGAATGCCGATAGATCATCGAGTTCGGTCGCCATTGTCCGTATTTCCACACAACCTGTGCCGATTGCTACGACTTATCGTTCTCGATGGCGACCTCCATCTTGCGGACAGCATTCCCAAGGAGACCCGTCATGACCGATATCACTGCCGCCGGCATCTTCCCGCTGGGCGATCGCACCGTGCACCGCCTGGGCTATGGCGCGATGCAGCTGGCCGGACCCGGCGTGTTCGGCCCGCCCAGGGATCGCGATGCCGCGCTTGCCGTGCTGCGCGAGGCCGTGGCCAGCGGCGTCGACCATATCGACACCAGCGACTTCTACGGCCCGCACATCACCAACCAGCTGATCCGCGAGGCGCTGGCCCCGTATCCCGACAAGCTCACCATCGTGACCAAGGTCGGCGCGGTGCGCGGCGCCGACGCGTCATGGATCCCGGCGATGTCCCCGGCCGAACTCACCCAGGGCGTGCACGACAATCTGCGCAATCTCGGCGTCGAGACACTCGATGTCGTCAACCTGCGGGTCGTCGGCACGACGCATGGCACCAGCGAAGGCTCGATTGCGGAGCAGTTCGAGGCGCTGGCCGCGCTGCAGCGCCAGGGACTGATCCGCCATCTGGGACTCAGCAACGTCACGCCGAAGCAATTGGAAGAGGCGCTGCGGATCGCTCCGGTGGTCTGCGTGCAAAACCAGTATAACCTGGCCCACCGCGAGGACGATGCGTTTATCGACGCGCTGGCGGCCAAGGGCATCGCCTATGTACCCTTCTTCCCGCTCGGCGGCTTCTCGCCGCTCCAGTCCTCGACTTTGTCGGACGTCGCGGCAAAGCTCGGCGCGACGCCGATGCAGGTGGCGCTGGCCTGGCTGCTCCATCGCTCGCCGAACATCCTGTTGATCCCGGGTACCTCGTCGGTGGGCCATCTGCGCGAGAATCTGGCGGTGGCGGCGCTGAAGCTCCCGGACGAGAGGCTGGCCGAGCTCGACACTATCGGCGGCGACGGCTGATCCTGGAAGCGGCGGGGTCGCTGCTGGTGCTTGATACCAACAAACTCAGCTGACCGCGCCGTGCTTCGCCGCCCAATAATCGAACGCCTCGGCCTGCAACCGCTTCACCAGCGCGGCAGCGTCGGGCCCGGTCCACGCGCCCTTATAGCCGTAAGCCTCGGCCGTGCCGTTCCACCACCCCTGCCCCGGCAGCCGGTCGCTCTCGCGGACCACCAGCACCGCAAGCCCCGGTTCGCCGGCGGCCGCGCCCGCCGCGTCGATCGCATCGAGCGTGCGGCAATATGCTCGCATCTTCGGGCGGCTGAAACGCAGGCCCAGCCCGGCGAGTGCATCGGAGTAACTGAGCGCCCGGCGTTCGCGGGCGGCGGCGATCAGCATCGCACGCACCCGCGCTACATCGGCGATTGCCCCGGGGCCGGCTTCGTCCGGCACCAGACCCTCGGCGACCAGCCATTGGTCGAGCGTATCGCCGAAGCCGGGCGCCTTGCGAGCCATCAGAAGGCAGGCGCCCGGTTCGTCATCAGCGCGTCAGCTTCTTGTACGACAGCGCGGTCGGACGATCGGCCGCATCGCCCAGGCGACGACGCTTGTCTTCCTCATAGGCCTCGAAGTTCCCCTCGAACCATTCGACATGGCTGTTGCCCTCGAAGGCGAGGATGTGCGTGGCGAGACGATCGAGGAAGAAGCGATCGTGGCTGATCACCACGGCGCAGCCCGCGAAATTCTCGATCGCTTCCTCCAGCGCGCCCAAAGTCTCGACGTCGAGATCGTTGGTCGGCTCGTCGAGCAGCAGAACGTTGCCGCCGCGCTTGAGCATCTTGGCGATGTTGACGCGGTTTCGCTCGCCGCCCGAGAGCTTGCCGACGTTCTTCTGCTGGTCCTGGCCCTTGAAATTGAACGCACCGACATAAGCGCGGGTCGACTGGTCGTAGCCGTTGACCTTCATGTAATCGAGCCCGTCCGAGATTTCCTCCCAGACGTTCTTCGACGGATCGAGGTGATCGCGGCTCTGGTCGACATAGCCGAGGCGCACCGTGGTGCCCTTCTCGATCGTGCCGGTGTCCGGCGTCTCGCTGCCGATGATGAGCTTGAACAAGGTCGACTTGCCGGCGCCGTTGGGGCCGATCACGCCGACGATGCCGCCGGCCGGCAGCGTGAAGGAAAGATTCTCGAACAACAATTTGTCGCCATAGGCCTTGGAGATATTCTCGACCTCGATCACCTTGCCGCCCAGGCGCTCGGGCACCTGGATGACGATCTGGGCCTTGCCCGGCGAGCGGTTCTTCTGCGCTTCGACCAACTGCTCGAACTTGGCGATACGCGCCTTGGACTTGGTCTGGCGGGCCTTGGCGCCCTGCCGGATCCACTCCAGCTCGTCCTTGATCGCCTTCGCCCGGCCGGATTCCTCGCGCTCTTCCTGCTCGAGGCGCTTGGACTTCTTCTCGAGATAGGTCGAGTAATTGCCCTCGTACGGGAAATATTTGCCGCGATCGATCTCGAGGATCCAGCCGACGACATTGTCGAGGAAATAGCGGTCGTGGGTGATCATCAGCACCGCGCCGGCATATTCCTTGAGATGGTTCTCCAGCCATTCGACGCTCTCGGCATCGAGATGGTTGGTCGGTTCGTCGAGCAGCAGGATCGAGGGCTTCTGGATCAGCAGCCGGGTGAGCGCGATGCGACGCTTTTCACCGCCCGACAGGTTCGCGACCGGCCAATCCGACGGCGGGCAGCGCAGCGCTTCCATCGCGACTTCGAGCTGGTTGTCGAGCGTCCAGCCGTCGACCGCGTCGATCTTGGCCTGGAGATCGCCCATCTCTTCCATCAGCGCGTCGAAATCGGTGTCGTCCTTGGGATCGCCCATCTCGGCCGAGATCGCGTTGAATCGATCGACAAGATCGGCGGTCGCGCGCGCGCCTTCCTTGACATTCTCGAGCACAGTCTTGGTCGGATCGAGCTGGGGCTCCTGCTCGAGATAGCCGACGGTGATATACTCGCCGGGCCATGCCTCGCCGGTGAAATCCTTGTCGACGCCGGCCATGATCTTCATCAGCGTCGACTTGCCGGCGCCGTTGGGGCCGACGATGCCGATCTTGGCACCCTGATAGAATTGCAGGTTGATATTGCTCAGTACCGGCTTCGGCGCGCCGGGAAAGGTCTTGGTCATGTCCTTCATGACGAAGGCGTATTGGGCGGCCACGTAGCGGTCTCCGATCGGTATTTTGAATGCGGGAAGTTTGGCCGCGCATGTAGCGACGCGCCGGGCGATTGGCAACGCGACCGTTGCTAGACACAATATGGAAACCGTCATCCCGATTGGCAAATGTTTCGGGGGTGGCTAGCACCTGCAGCCATGAACAAGCGCATGCTGCTCGCGGCCGTTGCCGTCCTCGCCCTTCCCCTCCCCTCCCTGGCCCAGACCGCGCCCGACGTCGCCAAGCTCCGCGATGCGGCGCTGCAGGACGACACGGCCGCCTGGGACATTGTCGAGGGGCTCACCACCGAAGTCGGCCAGCGCCTGGCGGCGACCGATGCGGAAGCGCGGGCACGCGCCTGGGCGGTGAAGAAGCTGACCGCGCTCGGCTTCCAGAACGTGCATATCGAGACCTACAAGATGCCGCTCTGGGTGCGCGGTGCCGAGACCGCCGAAGTGGTCGGCCCGTCGGCGCAGAAGCTGACGATCGCCGCGCTGGGCAATTCGGGCACCACCGGGCCCGCCGGGGTCGATGCCGAAGTCGCCTATTTCCCCACGCTGGCCGACCTGCAGGCGGCGCCCGCGGGCAGCCTGAAGGGCAAGATCGCGTTCGTCAGCCACGCGATGACCGCCACGCAGGACGGTTCGCAATATGGCTATTACGGCGGCGTTCGCCGTTCGGCGCCGAACCTTGCGGCAAGCAAGGGCGCGGTGGCGATCCTGATCCGCTCGATCGGCACCGACTATCACCGCAATCCGCATACCGGCGTGACCAACTGGGCCGATGGCGTGAAGCCGATCGCAGCCGCGGCGCTCTCCCTTCCCGATGCCGAGCAGCTCGAACGGCTGCTCAAGCGCGGCCCTGTGCGGCTCAAGCTGCTGGTGACGCCGCAGTTCAAGGGCCAGGCGGAGTCGGGCAACGTCATCGCCGATGTGCCGGGCAGCGATCCGAGCGCAGGCATCGTGCTGATTGGCGGTCATCTGGACAGCTGGGACCTGGGCACCGGCGCGATCGACGACGGCGCAGGCGTGGCGATCACGACCGCCGCGGCGATGCGCGTGCGCGCCGCCGGGCAGCCCAGGCGGACGATCCGCGTTGTCTGGTTCGGCGCGGAGGAGCCAGGCGGCTTCGGCGGCGAGGCCTATGCCAAGGCGCACGCCAACGAGCGCCACGTGCTCGCGATGGAATCCGATTTCGGTGCTGACCGCGTCTGGAAGTTCGAGACCAGCCTGCCCGACGCGGCCAAGCCCATCGCCGACCGGCTGGCGGCAGCCCTCGCTCCGCTGGGCATTTCGCGCGGGCGCGGCGCGGCGCATGGCGGCACCGATGTGGGCCCGGTGATCCAGACCGGCGTGGGCGGAGTCGATTTGTCGCAATCGGGGCTGCGCTATTTCGATTATCACCACACGCCCGACGACACGCTCGACAAAATCGATCCAGCGCAATTGCGTCAAAATGTGGCAGCCTGGGCGACAATGCTCGCGATCGTCGCCAATGCGCCCGAAGATATCGGCCCGGTGCCGGCGCATCAGGGCGAGTGATCTCAATATCTTGGCGGCGATTGGAACCAAATCGTTGCTGAGGGATTTGGCGGCGGTCGGATGGCAACATCCGGGCAGAAAAAAGGCGATAGTTTTGCGATGCGGTGAATTTGCGATTGACGCAACCGCAACGACCGTTATTTCAACGGCTTCGCGATGGCATTCGGGCCGGATGCGAAACGTTTGAGTTCCACTAGGAGCACCAATATGAAGAAGATCCTCATCGTTGCTGCTGCTGCCGGCCTGATGTCGCTTGCGGCTTGCGAGGGCGGCACCACCAACACGGCAGCTGAGAACGCCGAAGCGTCGCACGAAGCGAACGCGTCGATGTACGAGGAAGCCGCTGACAACACCACCAACGCCGTTGCCGAGAACGTCCTCGACAACGCTGCCGCGGTGGAAGAGAACGCTGCCGACGCTGCGCAGGCCAACAAGAACTGATTTGGCCACCAGCCGCCTGACGGCTGGAAGCTGAGGATAGGAAGGGCGTCCCTCACGGGGCGCCCTTTTCCTTTGGGGCGCCAACGGGTAGGCCAGCGGGGGATGAGCATGGTACCCAAACAGGGACACGCGACAACGGAGCGGCCGCGCTTCTGGCACCTGCTTTACTTCTGGGTGCTCGTCGCGATCGTCGCCGGCGTGGCGCTCGGCTATTTCCAGCCCGGCATCGGCGCGAGCCTGCAGCCGCTGGGCGAGGCGTTCATCGCGCTGGTGAAGATGATCATCCCGCCGGTGATCTTCCTGACCGTGGTGACGGGGATCGCCGGATCGCATGGGCTGGGCTCGCTCGGCCGCGTCGCGATCAAGGCGTTCGCCTATTTCCTGTTCTTCTCGACACTGGCGTTGATCGTCGGGCTGGTCGTCTCGCATATCGTCCAGCCCGGCGCGGGCATGCATATCGATCCGCGCACGCTCAACGCGGCGGCGGTCCACGGTTTCGAGGAAAAGGCGCACGAGACGAGCGTCACCGGCTTCCTCGTGGCGATCATCCCCACGACCTTGGTTTCGGCCTTCACTAGCGGATCGATCCTGCAAGTCCTGTTCGTCGCCGTGCTGTTCGGCGTCGCACTTGCCCTGGTCGGCGAACCGGCGCGGCCCGTGACCGATCTGCTCGAGCGGCTCTCGCTGGTGGTATTCCGCCTGGTCGGCATCGTGATGTGGGCAGCGCCGGCGGGCGCGTTCGGGGCGATGGCGTTCACGATCGGCAAATATGGCCTGGGGACGCTGTGGAGCCTCGGCGCGCTGGTCGGGACCTTCTACCTCACTTCGCTGATTTTCGTGCTGATGGTGCTCGGGACGGTCGCTGCGCTTACCGGATTCTCGATCCTCAAACTGCTGCGCTATCTGAAGGCGGAATTGCTGCTGGTGCTCGGCACGTCCTCGTCCGAGGCGGCCCTGCCCGCGCTGATCGAGAAGCTGCAGCGCGCGGGCGCCGCCAAGGAAGTCGTGGGTGTGGTCGTACCCGCGGGCTATTCGTTCAACCTCGACGGCACCAATATCTACATGACGCTGGCGGCGCTGTTCATTGCGCAGGCGACGGGCGTCGAGCTGACGCTGGGCGAGCAGATCGGGTTGCTGGCGGTTGCGATGCTGAGCAGCAAGGGCGCGGCGGGCGTGACCGGTGCGGGGTTCATCACCCTCGCTGCGACACTGGCGATCGTCCCCAAGGTGCCGGTGGCGGGCATGGCGCTGATCCTGGGCGTCGACCGCTTCATGAGCGAATGCCGGAGTCTCACCAATTTCGTCGGCAATGCCGTGGCGACATTGGTCGTGGCCCGCTGGGAAGGCGCGCTCGACCGGGAGGCACTGGCCCGCGCGCTGAACGGGCGGCCCGATCCGCTGCCGGCGCGTGCGCCGCTGGAGGCCGATCCTGACTGAATGGTCGGGGAGACAGGATTCGAACCTGCGACCCTCTGGTCCCAAACCAGATGCGCTACCAGGCTGCGCCACTCCCCGACGCCGGGCGTGCTAGCGATTGAATCGCGTATGGACAAGCTTTGCCGCATCTGCCGACGATTCGCCTCCGATCGAAATTCCCGACCAGCATCGAATACGAACGATGTCGCGGCACCTGATTCCGCATCGGATGCCGATGCGCGCCGCCCCATTTCGATACATTAACGATCGCGCGGGAAATCGCCTGGCGATTTTCTATGGTTAACGGATGTTTTTCATGTTCGAGCCCGTTGCGGCGGGCAATGCCTTGCGTCAGTCACGGAATTGTTCAGTTCAGCAGGATGCAAGCCATATGAAGATGTTCCTTCTCGCCGCCGTCGCGGCGTGCGCCATTGCCGCCCCCGCCAGCGCGGACAATTATGTCCAGACCGCTACGGTCACGAGCAGCGCGCCCAAGGTGGCGACGGTGAACTTCGACAAGTTCGATTCGACGCTCGGCACGCTCAACAGCGTCACGCTGATGTTCTCGTCGGTTCTCGATGCGTCCGGTACGCTTACGAACAACTCGATCGTCCTGCCGCGCAACTATCTGCTCTCGACGGGCGCGATCGCGGGTCTGACCGGCAACGGCTTCAACTTCATGCAGGGCCTCGGTATCGGGCTCGATCTGGTGCATGTGCCGCGTCACAACTCGGTAGGCCTGAGCTATGACGCGACCAATAGCGACAGCGAGACGCTGACGTCGAACCTGAGCGCGTTCGTCGGTTCGGATCCGCTCGCCTTCACCTTCGTCTCGACCAGCCTGTTCGGCATGCTCGGCATCAACGGCACGCTCGACATGGATACCCAGATCGGCGGCTGGGCCAAGATCACCTATGACTATACGCCGAATGCCGCCGGTGCAGTGCCGGAACCCGCTAGCTGGGCGATGATGATGCTCGGCATCGGCGCGGTCGGCGGCGCGATGCGCCGGCGCCGCTCGGCGGTGACGACGACCGTCCGCTACGCCTGAACGCGGCAAGCATCGAACGAACGAAGGGGCGGTCCGCGGGCCGCCCCTTTTTCGTTGCCCGCTCGATGGATGAAAAGGCGCTGGTGGGCCCGGCAGGACTCGAACCCGCAACCTAGCCGTTATGAGCGGCCAGCTCTAACCGTTGAGCTACAGGCCCCCAGCATTCTCGGCACTAGCGGAAGGTTGGGCCGCGCCGCAAGCCGCGTCGGCGGCGGCGATTATCTCGCCCAGCGAAGCCGGTGCGACGTCCAGCCTGGCCAGAAGCCTGAACATCCGATCCCACCAGTGATGGAATGCCGCCAGATCGGCCTGGTCGCGCACATAGGGCGTGTGCCCGGGCTCGACCGAAGGCGAGTGGAAGCTGAAGTTGAGCAGCTGCACCCCCTCGCCCACCGCCACGCGGACCGCTTCCAGCGCCTCCTTGATCGGCATGTCTTCGGGGGTGAGCGCTACGCGCGAGAGCAGGCCGAGCCTGGATGCGATGCCGCGGCCGTGCGGGAACCGTCCGAGGCGGCGATAGAGGCTGACACCGGCAGCCCTGGCCATGCCGGTGAAAACGGTCGTGAGCGGGAGTTCGAGCATCGACCCGTCCGGCCCCGTCCGGAAGGCATGGTTGCCGATCCGCGAGAAATCGGGACCGCCCTCGCCCGAATAGTCATAGGCCACGCGCATCGAGCTGTCGGCGCGGTAGCCGAGATCGGCGAGCAGTCCGAGCGTGTTGGGACCGATCCCGTAGCGGCCGGCGCGATAGACGATCGGGCGCGCGCCGAAGTTCGCGGCGATCGTATCGGTCAGCAACGCGAGCTTCGCACGTTCAAGCTCGGGCGAAAGATTTCCGGAAAAGCTGTTGAGATCGCCGACTTCTTCCTCGAACGGTGGATTGACCCAGGGATGGAGCTGGGTGCCCACCGCCGAACGGCCATCCTCGATCAGGCGCCGCAGGATCTCGGCCGCCTTGGGCGTCGATGCGACCGGATAGTCGACAAGATAGGTGAGCGGAACGCCGTGATCCGCAAAGCGCGCATGCGCGGCCGGCATCGCAGCGATGGCCTGTGTGCCACCCGCCTCGCGGTCGAATGGCGCGGCCCAGTCGAATTCTTCTTCGGTATCGACAAATACAGCGAAACGCGTGCCAAAGACTTGGGGCCAGGCGAGCAGCGCATCGGGCGCCGGTGCCGGCGCGCGATACCCCTGCCCCTGGTCTTGCGGGGGTGTGCGCCCCACGATCAGCTCAGATGCGCCTGTCCCACCTGGCCGTTTACGGATGCCGGGAGCCGCAAAGTCAAGCTCTCGGGTGCGATTACCAGTGAACCGCCGAGTTCGCGGGCGAGATTGCGCGCGAGGCGGAGCGCGAAGCCGGTGCCGAGCAAGGTCGCATCCTCGCGCTCGTCGTCGATGCCGAGCACCGAATCGCCGGGATAATCGGCCAGCGCAGCCGGGCGATCGATCGTGATCGCGACCTTGGCGTCATTCTCGAGCGCGAGCTGGACGCCGATCCGCTCGCCCGCGCCGCTCGCCGAGACCAGAGTCGCCAGCAGCCGCGCGAGCAGCCGTTCGACCGCGCGGCGATCGCCATCGACGATCAGATCGTCGACCGGCAGCGAGATGATCGAGCCACGCAGCTCGGCGAGCTGGGAGAGATCGTCGGCGATGCCCGAGATCAGCGGGCGCAGATGGACCTGGCTGGGGACCAACGCGAGCGCGGCGCTGTCGATCCGCGCGGCGAGATCGAGATCGTCGATCGCACCGAGCAGCTCGCGGGCCTGGCTGCGGATGACATGGGCGCGATCGCGATAGGGATCGGCGACGGGACCCAGCATCTGGGTCTCGATCATCTCGGCAAAACCGGCGATCGCATTGGTCGGCGTGCGCAGCTCATGGACGAGCTGGCGCAGCGAATCGGCGGGCATCGGCCCGGGCGCCCGGACCGGCTCGGCGCGTTCGTCGACGCGCGGGCGCCGGGCGGTGCCGCGATAGCCGGTAAAGCGCCCATTAGCTGGATCAAACACGGGGACCGCGGAGATCAGCCAGTCGCCGCTCGCCTCCGAGTCGCCGTCGATCGTCATCCGCGCCGTGCTGAAGCTGGCGCGGCGGCGGAAAGCGCCCGACGCGATGCCGTCGACGCTGCTGCCGTCCCCCGTGCCCTGGAAATCGAGCGAAAGGCCGACGATCGGCGCGCGGCTGACGCCGGCAACCCAGCGAATGATGCCCTTCGCGTCGGTCTCGAAGCGGAAATCCTCGGCGCGGAGGGGCGCGCGGAACGGGCGCGGCCCGGTTTCCTCGCGATCGCGCCAGAAAGCGTCGATCCGTGCCACCACTTCGGCGATCTCGAACGGGCCCTCGGCATCGCCGGAGACGTTGCCGCTAGTCGCCGCATCGAGTTCTGGCAGATCTAGCGCCTCCCCAGGCGCGTAGACCCCCGTCAAATCGCCCTGATCCATGCTCGGAAGCTGCGCCGATTGTTCGGGTTGCGCAATGATTTCGGTGGGCGCCGGGGCATCGACTGTCCCGCTTTGGACCGGACCGGTCGCAATTTCGTCCTGGCCGGTCTTGGCGGGCGCCTGGCCGCCGCCGACGAGTGCGATGAAGGAATAATCCTCGGCCGTTTCGGACGTTGCGGCCGTAAGGTCCACCCCGACAACGATATGTGCCGATGGATCGCTCTCATCGGAAAGCACGAAATCGATCGGCCCGAAGCTTTCGAGCGCACGCTTGACGACCGGACCGAGATCCCGGCGGTTTCGGAGCACGGCACGCGCGGCGGGCGCCAGTTCGGGCAGCAGCTGCACCCATTCGGCCGAAGCCAGCCGGGCGGTGCGCAGCACGGGCAATCCGATCGCGATATCGTCGAGTGCGAACAGGCGCACCAGCGGCGCCGGCGGATTGGCGAATTCGAGCGCGCGGGCACTGGCGGCGCGGATCTGCGCGGGAACCTGGGCACGAATCGCGCGCAGCGTCGCCATCGCCCTGGCATCGGCGGCCACACGGCGACGGCCGATCAGGTCGACAAGCTGCCGCCACGCCGAATGCGCCCCGTAGGGCGTATTCAGATCGGCAGCGAGCACCGTCTCCAGGGTATCGTCGAAACGCAATGCTTGGCCCACCGTTCGCCGGCCCCATGAAGAGGACCGTAACGATTCATTAACCGCCGCTACGGGCATCAGAAACAGCCCATTTCGGCACGTCGCAATGTGGGACAATTGCGTTGCAGCGTAATATAATTATGCTAGCGGGCATTCTCAGGAACGAATCCAAGGCAGGAGCGAGGATCATAATGCGATTCGACGATATCGACGTGCGAATCCTCGGTTTGCTGCAAGATAATGGCCGGATGACCAATGTCGAACTCGCGGAACGCGTGGGGTTGACGGCGCCGCCATGTCTCCGCCGGGTTCGGGCGCTGGAGCAGGAAGGCGCGATCAGCGGCTATCACGCGTCCCTGGATCCGGTGGCATTGGGGTATAACCTCACCGTCTTCGCGATGGTCAGCCTCAAGAGCCAGGCCGATATTGACCTGCGCGCCTTCGAGCAACTCGTCTCCGAGATCCCCGAAGTGCGCGAATGCCATATGCTGAACGGCGAGATCGACTTCATCCTGAAGATCGTCGCACCCGATCTGCAGAGCTTCCAGACGATCCTGACCACCAAGCTCACCACCGCGCCCAATGTCGAGCATGTGAAGACGTCGCTGACGATCCGCACGTCAAAGGCGCTGCCGGGCGTTCCTGTCCCCGAAATGTGAAAAGGGGCGGCACGAGGCCGCCCCTTTCCGGTTTCGCGTTGCGCGGCTCAGGCGAGCGGCGGCAGATTCAGCGCGGTCGTCCAAAGCAGCGCGATATCCGCGGCGCCGGGTGCCTTGACCAGGCCGAACGCGGTGCGCGCCTCGTCCTTGCGGCCGAGATAGTAGAGCGTCTCGCCGCGATGCAGGTTCACTTCGTCGGCGTTCACGCCGCCCTTCTGGATCGCGAGGTCGTAGAGCTCGAGTGCCTTGGCGTAGTTGGCCGACGCGAAATAGGCATCGGCAGTCTGCGAAGCCGTGCTGCCGTCCTTGGCAGTGGCTGCCTGCTTCGCGAGCGTGTCGAGCGAGCCTTCCGCCTTCACGCGGGCCTGTGCCGCGGTATAGAGCCGGTCGAGATCGGCATTGCCTGCCGGAGCCTTGCCGGTGGAGCGCCCTTCGGTGACCACCGCCACGGCTTCCCAGGGAAGGCCGGCCTGCGCGACCAGGGTCGTATATTCGAGATAGTCGTTGAGATCCGCAAGCGCCTTGGTACCGCGCATCAGGCGGTACAGGTCGATCCTCTGCGTGCCGTTGAAGCGCGTGCCCGCGCGATCAGCACCCTCGCGGAAGATCAGGATGCCCCAGCGCCAGTTCTGCACGGTCGGATAATCGGTCAGCAGGCGCGAGAGCCACTCGGCGGTAGCGGCACGATCCCCGGTCGCATAGACGCGCGGGATCGCAAAGCGGTACCACGCCTCGGGCGCCTTGCTGCCGGCCGCCTTGTTGGCGTTGATCGCCCGGCTCACCTCAGCCACCGCTTCCGCCGGCTTGTTCGTCGCCGCATAGGCGTTGGCGAGCAGGATCTCGATGTCGGGCTGCTTCGAGCCGACCTCACGCGCCTTCAGGAGCAGCGGAATCGCCTCGGCATATTTCTTCTGTGAAGCAGCCTGCTGACCGAGCAGGAAGTTGTACTGGCCTTGGTAGACCGCCATGTCCGTCGGCGGAGTCTTCGGGTTGACGACGAGAATCGTCAGTGCCTTGAGCTGGCCCGCCTCGTTGTTGCGCGTCGCATCCATGCGGAAGCGCAGCCACGCCGCGAAATAGCGTTCGTCGTCATTCTTGGCGACGGTTTCCGCGGCAACGATATTCGGCTCGGCGGTTGCCCAGTCCTTCGCCTCGACCGCGGTTTGCGCCAGGGCTGCAGGCTTGCGGAACTCCTCGCTGATGTTGAGCGCGTTCTTGTCCGCCTTCTTGTCAGCCTTCTTGTCGGCCTTCTGCGCTGCGGCTGGCACCGCACCCAAGGCAGTGGTGCCCAGCGTCAGCACAGTGGCCAGCGCAAGCTTGGATACGAACGTCATGTAGAACTCTCCTCGTGGGGGAACGGGCAGAAGGGGTCCCGGCTCCTCTAATTGCGTGCCCCGCGCCATTCAAGCGCACCAGTGATGCCGTTGCCAATCGATAGATGAACGCGGATTGAATGCAGGCGATCCATCGCGATCGATCCTTGCTGGCATTTGTCCGCGATTGCCGATTAGGGTCCGGAACCGGATTGGGGAGGAAATAGTGCTGATCATGCTCGCCTTGTTGGCGCAAACCGCCTCGCTCGATACCGATCCATCAAAGGCGGCGCTGACCTGCGCGATGTCGGTCGCGATCGCCGACGCCTCCGCGAGTCCAATGCGAATCACCTCGCAGGTGAGCCATTTCGTGATGCAGGCGGCCAAGGCCGATCCCGGCACCAAAGCGTTCCTTGATCGCGTGGGCGAACTCACCGACCAGGCCACCGCCGGCAGCCAGACTCCCGATTTCGCCAAGGCGATGATGCCGGAATGCGATCGGCGATTCCCGCTGGCAAGGCGCATCGGCACCGTCAAACTCCCCAGCGACCCGTTCGACCGAGACGTGATGTGCTTCGGCGTGCTGGCGCTGCTCAAGGGCGCGGCAAGCCAACTCGAGGAGGACAGCGGCGACGCCGGACCGCTCGACAAGATCGAGACCGCGCTCGCCCCGGTTTCGGACCGGCTGACCGATGAAGCGCTCAAAGCACATGGAATCGCGTCGGACACCGGATTCGCCGTGGCGATGGGCAACCAACTCAAGGCATCGCTTGCGCTGGGCAATGCCGAGAGCGTGGCGCGCGCATGCGGCGCAGCGCCCTTTTGAGAGACCTTAGACCCTCGCGCGCGTACGCGTACGCGCGGGCGCGCGGGGTTGGCAGAAAGCCTCTGCCCCGCTAGAGCCTTCTTAACGTCACAAAACCCGAAAGCATCATAACTTGACCGACGAGACTGTCCTCGCCGACCCCTCTGACATTACTCCGATCTCGATCGTCGACGAGATGAAGACCTCGTACCTCGATTACGCGATGAGCGTGATCGTGGCGCGTGCGCTGCCCGACGTTCGCGACGGCCTGAAGCCGGTCCATCGCCGCATTCTCTATGCCGCGCAGGAAGGCGGCTATGTCGCCGGACGCGCCTATCGCAAATCGGCCCGCCTCGTCGGTGACGTGATGGGTAAATACCATCCGCACGGCGACAGCTCGATCTATGACGCGATGGCGCGCATGGCCCAGGATTGGGCGATGCGGGTGCCGCTGATCGATGGCCAGGGGAACTTCGGTTCCATGGATCCCGATCCGCCCGCGGCGATGCGCTACACCGAGGCGCGGCTCGCCCGTGTCGCCTCGGCGCTGCTCGACGATATCGACAAGGACACGGTCGACTTCCAGGACAATTATGACGGCTCCGAAAGCGAGCCGACGGTCCTCCCTGCCCGCTTCCCCAACCTGCTGGTCAACGGCGCCGGCGGCATCGCGGTCGGCATGGCGACCAACATTCCGCCGCACAATCTGGGCGAGGTCATCAACGCCTGCCTGGCCTATATCGACAATGGCGCGGTCACGCTCGAGGAGCTGATGGAGATCGTGCCCGGTCCGGATTTCCCGACGGGCGCGACGATCCTGGGCCGCAGCGGCTGCCGATCGGCATATCAGACCGGCCGCGGCTCGATCATGGTCCGCTCGCGCTACATTACCGAGCAGCGCGGCGAGCGCCGCTCGATCGTGCTGACCGAGATCCCCTACCAGCAGGGCAAGAACGCGCTGGTCGAGAAGATCGCCGAAGCCGCGAAGGAAAAGCGGATCGAGGGGATCAGCGACATCCGCGACGAATCGTCGCGCGAGGGCGTCCGCATCGTCATCGACCTGAAGCGCGACGCGACTCCGGAAGTCGTGCTCAACCAGCTCTGGCGCAACACGCCGGCGCAATCGAGCTTCCCGGCCAATATCCTCGCGATTCGTGGCGGGCGGCCCGAACTGCTCAACCTGCGGGACATCATCGAGGCGTTCGTCCGCTTCCGCGAGGAGGTGATCACCCGGCGCTCGAAGTTCGAACTCGCCAAGGCGCGCGACCGTGCGCACATCTTGCTCGGCCTGGTGATCGCGGTCACCAACCTGGATGAAGTCGTCAAGATCATCCGCGGCTCGTCCAGCCCGACCGCGGCGCGCGAAGCACTGCTGATGCGCGAATGGCCGATCGCCGAGATCGCGTCCTATATCCGGCTGGTCGAAGCGGTCGAAGTGGAAGTGACCGGCGACGTCTATCGCATGAGCGACGTCCAGGTCCGTGCGATCCTCGACCTGCGCCTGCACCGCCTTACCGCGCTCGGCCGCGACGAGATCGGCGACGAGCTCGCCAAGCTCGCCGAATCGATCGCCGAACTGCTCGAGATTCTCGGCAACCGCGCCAAGCTGTACGAAGTGCTGCGCGGCGAGCTGGTACTGGTCCGCGATACCTATACGACTCCGCGTCGCACCGAGATCGCCGCCGCCGCCGACGGGATCGAGGACGAGGACCTGATCGAGCGCGAGGACATGGTCGTCACCGTGACCATGGAAGGCTATATCAAGCGCACGCCTCTCGAGACTTTCAGGGCCCAGCGCCGCGGCGGCAAGGGCCGTGCCGGCATGGCGACCAAGGACGAGGACGTCGTCACGCACCTGTTCGTGACGAGCACGCATACGCCGGTCCTATTCTTCTCGACCGCGGGCAAGGTCTATCGGATGAAGGTGTGGCGCCTGCCCGAGGGCGGGCCGGCGACGCGCGGTCGTCCGATGATCAACCTGTTGCCGCTGGCGACGGGCGAGACGATCTCGACCGTGCTCCCCCTGCCGGAGGACGAGACCGAATGGGGCGCGCTCCACGTCATGTTCGCCACCGCCAAGGGCAGCGTCCGCCGCAACTCGATGGACGCGTTCACCAACGTCCCCTCGAACGGCAAGATCGCGATGAAGTTCGAAGGCGAGGATGCCGACGACCGGCTGATCGGCGTGGCTTTGCTCGACGAGAGCGACGACGTGCTGCTCGCGACGCGCGGCGGCCGGGCGATCCGCTTCGCGTCCACCGATGTCCGCGAGTTCCAGAGCCGCAATTCGACCGGCGTGCGCGGCATCTCGCTCAACGGCGACGACGAAGTGATCTCGCTGTCGGTGCTGCGCGGTTTTGCCGCGACCACGGAGGAGCGCGAGGATTATCTGCGCGCCGCGCCGTGGAAGGAGCGGCGCGAGGGGCAGCCTGAGCCTGAACAGAAGCTCGACGATGCGCGCATGGCCGAATTCGCCGGGGCCGAGGAGTTCATCCTCACCGTCTGCGCCAATGGTTATGGCAAGCGCTCGTCGGCATATGAATATCGCCGCACCAATCGCGGTGGCCAGGGCATCACCAATATCGACAACCTCAAGCGCAATGGCCCCGTCGTCGCGAGCTTCCCGGCGCATAATGGCGAGCAGCTGATGCTCGTCACCGACCAGGCCAAGCTGATCCGCATGAACGTGGGCGACACCCGCGTGATCGGTCGCGGCTCGGCGGGCGTGAAGCTGTTCGACGTCGCCGACGACGAGCATGTCGTCTCGGCGGCACGGATCGAAGAGACCGAAGACGAGGCCGAAGTGAACCTGGCGGACGGCCCGACCGTTGATGCGCCTACGCCCGATGCCGATACCAATGAGGATCTGGCGGAGGGGCCGGAGGACGGCCAGTGAGCGACACCCCGAACACCGCCTTTAAGGTGCTCACCGCCGATCAGATGACGGCGCTGGAAACTGACGGCGTGTTCGCGGGCGCGCCCATCGATCTGGCGGACGGCTATATCCACCTCTCGACCGCTGATCAGCTGGGCGAGACGCTCGACAGGCATTTCGCCGGCCAGAAGAATCTCTGGTTGGCGGCGGTCGATCTCGAGGTGCTGGGCGATGCGGTGAAATGGGAGCCGTCGCGCGGCGGCCAGCTCTTCCCGCACATCTATGGCGCGCTGCCGCTCGACGCGGTGCTTGCCTATAGCGAGCTGCACTACGAGCCCGACGGCGCCTTGCGACTGCCCGTCACCGGTTGAATCCGCACTTGCCAGCGGCTTCTGGCTGGACGAAAGGCTGCGCGATGATCGGGACTGCCAGCATGCGAAACGGAGGATGGCGGCGCGTTGCGCTGCTCCTCGTCGCGTGCGCATTGCTGTTCCGGATCGCGGTTCCAGCCGGCTGGATGCCGCAGGCGCATGCGCAGGCACGGGGCGTCACGCTTGCCTGGTGCAGCGGGATGGGCGATGCGGCGCCGGCCGAAGCCAAGGCGCTGATCGCCAACGCCATCGGCGCGAAGGAAACGCCCAAGCACAAGCCCTCGTCCGATCAGCCCTGCGCCTTTGCGGCAGCCGCGCATCCGATAGCCCACGCCGATCCCGCCCCGCTGCTCGCCCCCTTGGCGCGCGAGGCGGTGGTGACACACCCTGCCCTGCTTCCTTTCCCCGGCCGCGGCCTCGTTGCCCCGCCTCCCTTCGCCACAGGACCACCGCTCCACGCCTGAACCGGAATCTTCCCGTTTTCAGTCGGAGCACCCATGTCTTTGCCATTGCCACGCCGCAGGTTTCTGCCGCGCGTTTCGCTTCTCGCACTCGCCACCCTGCTGGCGCTTCCCGCTTACGCCGCGCCCAATGAGGACGAGGATCAGGACGGCAGCCGCAAGCCGGCGATCGTCGTCACCGGCGAGCGCAGCCGCGCGACGATCGAGAATTCCCCCTCCACCAGCGCGCGGATCGATGCCGAGCGGATCGATACGACGACCAACGCGGTCAATGTCGAGGACACGATCAAATATCTGCCGAGCCTGGTCGTGCGGAAGCGCCATATCGGCGACACCCAGGCACCGCTCGCGACGCGCACCTCGGGGCTCGGGTCGAGCGCGCGCAGCCTGATCTATGCCGACGGGGCGCTGCTCTCGTCGCTGATCGGCAACAACAATACCAGTGCGAGCCCGCGCTGGGGCCTGGTGGCGCCCGAGGAGATCGAGCGGATCGACATCCTCTACGGACCCTTCTCGGCGGCCTATGCCGGCAACTCGATCGGCGCAGTGGTCAACATCACGACACGACTGCCCGACAAGCTGGAGGGCACGCTGAGCGCACTGACCAACCTCCAGGATTACGACCAATACGGCACCAAGGCGCTGTACCCGACCTACCAGTTCGCTGGAACGCTGGGCGACCGCTTCGGGCCGCTCTCATTGTTTGCCGCCGCGACGCATACCGCAAGCAAGGGCCAGCCGCTGAGCTTCGTCACCACCAATCGCCCGGCGGCGACCGGCGCCGGCGGCAGTCTCACCGACGGCGGCTATGACGCGCTGAACCGCACCGGCACGCCGATCCGGGTTCTGGGCGCGTCGGGGATCGAGACGCAGCATCAGGATGTGCTCAAACTCAAGGCCGCGCTCGATGTGACCGGCGAGATCCGCGTCACCTATGTCGGCGGGCTTTTCCTCGATGATACCAACGCCGTGGCGGAGACCTATCTCTCGAACAGCGCCGGGCCGGTCTATTCGGGTTCGCTCAACATCGGCGGCTATCCCTACAACATCGCCGCGAGCGCCTTTTCGGGTGGCGTCTACACCAGGGACTCGCGGCATTGGTCGCACACGCTTTCGGCGCGCGGCGATACGAATGGGTTGGACTGGGAAGTCATCGGATCGCTCTACGATTTCGACCGCGACGTGCAGCGCACGCCGAGCGGCGCCCTGCCCGCTGCCAATGCCGGCGGCGCCGGGCAGATCGTCCGGCTCGACGGTACGGGCTGGCGCACGCTCGATGCCAAGGCGAACTGGCGGACCGGCACCCAATCGATCAGCGCCGGCGGCCATTGGGATCGCTTCACTTTGTCGAGCAACCGCTACACCACCACCGACTGGATCCAGGGTGCCGAAGCGCAGCTGAACCTGGTGTCGCGCGGCAAGACCGAAACCTTCGCGCTCTGGGCGCAGGACGCGATCGATGTGGGGCCGGTCACGCTCACTTTGGGCGGGCGCTATGAATGGTGGCGGTCGTTTGACGGGTATAATTATTCGCTGAGCCCGGCGCTGGCGGTGACCCAGCCCGAGCGCCACGCGCAGGGCTTCTCGCCCAAGGCGACGGTCGCGTGGACGCCCGCCGAGAATTGGTCGGTGCGGCTCTCCGCGGGCAAGGCCTATCGCTTTCCGACGGTCGGGGAGCTCTATCAGGCGGTGACCACCGGCCCGACGATGAGCGTACCCGATCCGACGCTCCGGCCCGAACAGGCGGTGTCCGAGGAGCTGGCGATAGAGCATGCCGATCGCCACGGCTCAGTGCGGCTGTCGCTGTTCAACGAAAGCGTCGAGGATGCGCTGATCTCGCAGTCCGCCCCGCTCGTGCCGGGATCGGCGACGCTCTACAATTATGTCCAGAATGTCGGGCGCACCCGCGCACGGGGCTTGGAATTCGCGCTCGATCGCCGCGACGTGGTGCCGCGTTTCGATCTCGCGGGCAGTGTGACCTACACCGATGCCGAAACGCGCGAGGACGCGGCTTTCCCCGCAGCGGTGGGCAAGATGCTGCCGAGCGTCCCCCGCTGGAAAGCCAGCGCGGTGGCGACCTGGCGGCCGGACGACGCCGTCTCGCTTACCGCGGCAGCGCGCTATGCCAGCCGGAACTGGGGCAGCCTCGACAATAGCGACGTGGTCGGGAACACTTGGCAAGGCTTCTACAAATACCTCGTGATCGACGCGCGCGCGCACTTTCGCGTGAACGAGCATTACAGCTTCGCCGTCGGTGTCGATAACCTCACCAACGACAAATACTTCCTGTTCCACCCCTTCCCGCAGCGATCGGTGACGGCGGAAATGACGATGCGACTGTGAGCGCTTGACGGCCAAGGCGGGTGCCCTTAAGTGCCCGCCTTCCACCGCGCTTGGCCCCTTCGTCTAGCGGTTAGGACGTCGCCCTCTCACGGCGAAAACACGAGTTCGATTCTCGTAGGGGTCACCAAAATGCCTTCCCAAGGCATCCCAGAATGTGCCGTAAATGGCTGTTTTCTGCGGATTTTTGTGGTACAAGCTTCCCAATCGGATCGGCAGAATACCACTCCATACCAGCAATCTGATGGTATTTCTGATGGCAGCTCGCTGATCGCTCGGATGGAGGTACCATCATGGCGTTGTCGGCTGTGGCGATCAAAGCCGCAGAGAATCGGGACACGGCATACAAGCTGAGCGACCGAGACGGGCTATACCTGCTCGTGACGCCGACCGGCGGTCGCTACTGGCGCATGAATTACCGCTATCTCGGCAAGCAGAAGACGCTGGCGTTCGGCGTCTGGCCGGACACCGGCCTCGCCGACGCGCGAGCCGAGTGCGACGCAGCGCGCAAAGTGCTCGCTCGCGGCGAAGACCCGGCTGAACGCATGAAGCTCGACCGGATCGCTGCCACGGTCGCGGCCTCGAACAGTTTCAAGGCCGTGGCCGACGAATGGCTGCTAAAGGTCGAGAAGGAAGGCCGCTCGGCAGTCACGATGAAAAAGCTGCGCTGGCTGCTCACCTTCATCAATGCCTCAATCGGCAAGCGCCCCGTCGCCTCGATCTCGGCACAAGAGCTGCTGCTGATGTTGCGCAAGATGGAGGGCAAAGGCCGCTACGAGACCGCAAAGCGGCTCCGCAGCACCAGTTCGCAGATCTTCCGGTACGCCATCGCCACGGCGCGTGCTGATCGTGATGTCGCATCCGACCTGCGCGGCGCCCTGATCGTTCCCAAGCCCGTCCACCGCGCGGCCGTTACGACCGCTACGGAGGCCGGCGAGCTGCTTCGCACTATCGAAGCGTTCGAGGGGAGTTCAGAGGTACACGCTGCCCTGAGGCTGCTTCCGCACGTATTTGTTCGCCCTGGAGAACTTCGCTTCGCTGAATGGGCCGATTTCGATCTCGAGAAGGCTGTCTGGACGATACCGCCTCACAAGACGAAAATGCGGCGCGCTCACAGCGTGCCGCTTTCGACCCAGGCTCTCGCGATCGTCCGCTCCATCGAGCACGATGCAGAGTACAGCCAATACTTGTTCCCGTCACGGACCTCGGTTGACCGACCGATGTCGGAGAACACCATCAACGCGGCGCTACGCCGCCTCGGCTACTCGCAGGACAAGATGACCGGCCATGGCTTCCGCGCAATGGCTGCAACCCTGCTTAACGAGATGGGCTTGTGGCACGCTGACGCGATCGAGCGCCAATTGGCGCACTGCGACGCTAATGCCGTCCGGCGCGCCTATACCCGCGGCGAATATTGGGATGAGCGGGTTCGCATGATGCAACACTGGTCGGATCATCTCGACTTCCTGCGAGATGGGGCAAAGGTGCTCACAGGCAACTTCGCTCAAGTCTAACGGGCGCGCTCTGGCCCTGACAATGTTAGGAGTGCGAGGCGACAGCACAGTTATCCATAAAGCAATTTGAATGCGCTGACTTGTTGTCAGACCGATGCAATCTGATACTTTGTTGGTCTGGGGGCGAGCACCATGAAAGAGAAAGTGGCTGTCACAGGCATGGGCGTGTTGGATTTCATCGCCTCGCTGGTTGACTCACTCGCGTGGCCTCTTGCTGCAGTCATAATTGCGCTGGTCTTTCACAAGCAGATCGGTTCGCTTGTTGCGAAAGTCAAAACCTTAAAGTGGGGCGAGGCCGCAGTCGATTTCACCGAGAAGTTGGACAAGGTCGAAACCGAGGCCGAGGCGCTCGCCCATGCGACGGATGGCCAGGACACGCCCGCTGTAGCAGCAGCACCGAGCGGACGATTTCACGAGTTGCTCGCAATTTCGCCGAACGCTGCGATCCTCGATACCTGGTCCGAGGTAGAGAACGAGATCAGGAAG
Organism: Sphingomonas sp. JC676; assembly: GCF_014489075.1. Lineage (GTDB taxonomy): Bacteria > Pseudomonadota > Alphaproteobacteria > Sphingomonadales > Sphingomonadaceae > Sphingomonas. The sequence goes on from NZ_JACTGR010000001.1 coordinate 1,139,564, forward strand.
CTAGGAAAGCATCACGGTTTAGTCGATAGCCCCGCGCGTCCAAGTAGGATAGGCGACCAGCTTGTTCAGAGTGGCGTTTTGCCAGTCGGCATCCACAAGATGCTGGCGGAAATGCGCTCCATGCGAAACCAGGCGGCACATGGTGCACAGACTACGCCTGAGGATGCGTTGCGGTTCTATCAGCTGTCGCAACGAACGCTGGCATTCATCGAAGGATCGAATTTCTAAATTCGATAGCCGGTGCCCTAGCCGCCGCTCGTAACTTGCGATTTGACCCGGGTATCCCATGAGGCGTTGAGGCTACTGTACAGGTGTCCGCCCGAGGCCTTCACGTTGTGCGGCTATCCAGCCGAAGCCGACCCCGCGCCGGACGCGGTCGACCGCGCGTCCCAGGTTGCGACTAGGAAGGTCGCCATCGAGCCAGAGAGGTTGACCGCCAACTCGGCATGACGCGCGGCGGGCTTGGCGCGCTTGCGACCGCCACCATGCGCGTCGCCGAGCTTGTTGCGCAGCGCGCCTAGCGATTCCACCACCGACTGGCAGCTGCCGAGGATCTGCTTGAACACCTGCTCACTATGATCGTCTGGGGCGAGCTTAAGCGCCTTGGCGAGCTTGCGGTAAAGTGCGGGAAGGTCGTCCTGATCCGACGCCGACTCGCCGAGTTCGTCGAGCAGCCAGCGGCAGACATCCTCAAGCAAGGTGCGCGCGAGCGTAATGGCCCCCGCCGGATCGTGCGCGCGTCGATCCAGCGCGGCGCTCCAGCGGCCATGAATTAGGTCGGGATCGAAGCGTTGGAGCGCCGAGGAGATCGCCGCATCGGCGGGCGAGCCAACAGCGTGCGCGGCGATCGTGAAGACAGCGCTGCCCGAAATGCTGCCCGTGCGGGCGAGGCGGTAGCCGTCATGCTGGAGATGCGCATTGATCCGCTCGACCCGGGCCTTCTGTATACCGTCGTCGATCGCGGTCGGATGAACGCTGGCCTCGAGGAAGCGAAACAGCAGAGCGCGCGACGCCGTCATCAGCCCAAGCCGCTCGAGCAGCTCGCGATTGGTCCAGTCGTCGTTGCGACGCATGTGCTGGAAGATGTCGTCCTTCAGCGAGCGAAAGCCAATGTCGTCGAAGCTGACATTATTCTGGTTGCCGGGCATCGCGGCGATCGGCCAGATCGTCTCGAGAAACTCGATCTCGTCATATTCGGTGCAAAGCGACTCGCTGTCGAACTCTGCGAGCAGCCGTCGGCGCGTTAGCTCTGTGATCGCGGGCGTGCCCGCCTCGGACGCCTTCGCGACCAGCTCGGCCAGGCCAAAGTCGTTCTCCTCCTCAAGCAATAGCTTCGCAATCGCGACGAGGCGGTCGCCCGCTACCGACGCCATCCGTGCGCTGGCGTAGCGGAACTTGCTGCGCATCGCCTCCGATTCGTCGCCCGGCTCCAGCCCGAGGCGCGCGCAGAGCGCGGGGACGTTGTACGCTTTCTCGCGCGCAATCACGTCGGCAAGACTGTTTCGAAGCTCGTTGAGCAGACCTCGGTTCATGATGAAACACTAGGGGTGGCACGCGCGGCCGCCAACCGCTTCCCACGAAAAAGAACAAAAACAGAAAAACCCGGCCCTTTCTGCTCATCGGCCGTGCCCGGACCGACTACTTCGCATGCCCCTCACGCGCGAGTTTCGTATACCACGCACGATATTGCAGTCTCATGCGTGAAACGTTAACCGTGTGCTACGATTTGACTTGTGAGGGGTTCAGGTGGCATTTCGAGCGGATGAAGCGGCCGAGGTCGGCCTGGAGCGAGTCAAACGGTATCTCGTACCGCGCGGCCTGACGGCAGACCAAAGGCAACAGGCAGAGCATGCTTTGGCGGAAATCGTCGCCACATGTGGGCCGGCGGTGGGAGGCTACCCAAGTTGGCATCCCCTCGTCGCAAAATCCCTAAAAGCGAGCGATCAGGTCACTACCCCCAGCGAACGCTGCGGATACCGCGGCCTCGATCACACGGTTTATTTCGCTCATGGCTTCGTCACCTGTCCGTACGGGGACGGTGAAGAAGTGATGCGCTCGGCGAACGACATTATCGGGCCCAAGGACATTTACGTGACCGCCGAGGCGATTGACGCACCCTTCTATTCGACCGGAACGACGCCGATCCTCGTAAAGTGCGAGTGGATGGCCGACCTCGAGGAGGGTTTCACCATACCGAAATCTCTCGCCGTGCCGCTTATGTTGGAGAAGGAAGTGCCGGCTTGGCGGTGGTCTGAGGTTGGGGAAACGTGGGAGAATATGCGCTCGTACCTTTTGGGTTCGCCTCATGGCTCGCGATCGTCGCTGTTCGTCACCCAAGACACCGCGTTGGCCATGAAGAAGATCTACGAGGCGATGGTCAATTCGGGCATGTATGGGCCGATTTACCGCTGATCTCGCCTGCCATACTAATCATGGATTTTAAGGCCGCAGAGGAGCGCAATTCGCTCGATATACTTTGATTGAATCTGGAAGTCCTGGAGTATCCTGTAATCCGAGCATCGTCGAAGGAGAGCCCCATCAGTTCCGTCCGAACCATGTCCGCCGCTCAGTTTGCGACAGCCTTCGCCCTACGACCAAATCTGGTGGCATGGTTTCTCGGCGCCGGCGCGTCGGCCGCATCCGGGATTCCCACCGGCTATGCTATGATCCGCGACTTCAAGGCCCAAATCTTCTGCCGTGAGACGAACCTTTCCAAGCGGGAAATCGATACCGCGGACTCCATCTGGATCGAGCGGATCGATGATTTCTTTCGCCGAACCTCGCTGCTTCCGCCGGACGGAGATCCCACGGAATATGCCGCCGCCTTTGAGGCGGTCTATCCCGAGCCCCGCCACCGTCGACAATATATCGCGGATGCGATCGCAAAGGGCACGCCATGCTTCGGGCACAAGGTGCTTGCGAGCCTGATGGCTGCGGGCAATGTCGACTGCGTTTTCACGACCAATTTCGACCCGCTTGCAGAAGATGCCGCGCTTGCCGCGAACGCAATCCTGCCCGCCGCCGATCAGAAACGGCCCACGGTGGCGGCGATCGATTCCGCCGATCGCGCCATGCGTTGCCTCGATGAATCCGACTGGCCGTTAATTGCAAAGCTCCATGGGGATTATCAGTCGATCGCGATTAAGAATACCGGATCGGAGCTGGAGCAGCAGGATGCCCGTATGCGGCACGTGCTGGTCGAGGCCGGCAAGCGGTTCGGAATGCTGGTCGTAGGTTATAGCGGGCGCGATGCCTCGATCCTAGAGGCGCTGAATGACGTCCTAGCTGCGCCATCTCCGTTCCCGAACGGACTCTACTGGGTTGCCGCATCAGCGAGCCGCCTGCTTCCCGCCGTCGCCGAATTCCTGGATCGCGCGAAGGCGGCTGGAGTCGATGTTTCGGTTGTCGAATGCACGACGTTCGACGAGCTGGTCGCCGAGATTATAAAGACAACGGATCTGCCGCGGGCGCTCTACGAAAACGTGATGGCTGGGCGACCTACGCCACGCCTCGTACCCGTTCAAATTCTGAATGCCAAAGCCCGGGCATTTCCGGTGCTGCGCTATTCGGCGATACTGCTCCAATCGATGCCGACAGCGGCGAGGCGCATCAGGCTGAACCAATCGACCACGTCGGCAGAAGTGCGCGAGATCTTCAAGGCGAAGGGCTATCGAGCGACGGCAGCCGCGCTGGGGCGGGAGCTGGCGGTGTTCGGGCGGGACCAAGAAATCCTGGACGCCTTGGCTCCGCTCGGCCCATCGCTCGCTGGAACGATCGATCTCGACCCGGCCGCCGACAGCTGGGCCATGGGCTTGCTCTATGATACGCTCGTGCGGTCTCTGGCCCGACAGCGCCCGCTCATTCCGCGCTACAGGCGTTCAGGTCATTCGCTCGTCGTCGCCGCACCGCGCGAAGGCGATGATCCTGAGCGAACGCGGCGCCAGCAACAGACCCTCTCTCGGATGCGTGAAGCTTATGGGACCAATCTCTTCGGCGCGGTGCCCAACCTTGGCTTCCCCTTTCAGGAGGGTGTCCACATCAAGCTCGAACAGGTCGACGGGAGATGGTGGTGCGGCTTCGAGCCCTACACCTTCGTCCAGCTACCGCGACACGAGCCCCCCCGACCACAAGGCGCCGAGGATTTGGTCGCCGACCAGGCCCCAGCTGAAATGGGTATGCAGGCCGAGCGCCGAGGTGATCCCGCCGGTGATTGGCGGCGCGAACGCTGGGCTCCGCGTTATAACAAAAATTGGGCGAGCATTATTGGAGCCTGGGCCCAGCTTCTAACCGAAGCTGGAGGCTCCACTCGGAGCGCCTTCGGTCTTGAGGAGGGCGCCGGTCTCGATGCCGTGTTCAAGGTGTCGCCCGTCACAGGGTATAGCCGCCCGTCGCATCACCATGCCTACTTCGACAGGAGCAAATGATGGCGAACCCAGCCCTTAGCGAGCTGCCGCCATTCACGCTCCTGGACGAGCCGGACCTGTCCTTTTCGCCATCCGACGCGACCCAAGTCGATGTGCACCCGCTACGGGGGCTGGTGAATTACGGTCCATATTCGATGGGCTCCTTCAGCGGCTATACCTCTCGTGTGCGCATCGCAACGGTCGGCCCGGAGAGTGCCTTCCATCGTCGCGGTGACCTGATGAAGCTGTTGCGCAACGTGCATAGGCCTTCCGACCGATCGGAATATGTGCCGGAATATCCTGGTTTCGAGCGCCTGTTCCGCGTGGCACTCGAGGCCGCGCCCGCGAGTGCGCACATCAAGTGGCCGGACCGCCTCGACCAACTACCGGGCGATGGCGACGCGCAGCACCGCCTCTACCTTGCCATGGATGCCGCGCTTCGGCGCCTCGACGCAGTGCGCAATGAATTCGATGTCGTGCTCGTCCATTTTCCCGACAACTGGGACACCGCGACACGCGGAAAATTCTTCGACGCGCATGACGTGCTGAAGGCCCTGGGCGCCAAGTATAACATTCCAACCCAGGTCCTGAACGACCGCGTCTTCACCTTCAGCTACAAGGCGTCGCTTGCGTGGCGTCTCTCGACCGCATTGTATGTGAAGGCTGCAGGCACGCCATGGAAGCTGGCGCCGCTGAAGGGCGTGCCGACCGATACCGCCTATATCGGGTTGGCCTATGCCCTGCGCGGCGATCAGCAAGACGCGCATTATGTAACTTGCTGTTCGCAGGTTTTCGACATGGACGGCGGAGGTATGCAGTTCGTCGCGTTCGAGGCGCGGGACCCGGTGGCCGATGTCGCCGAAGCCCGCAGGAACCCCTTTCTCAGCCGCGACGACATGCGCGCGGTGCTCGCCCGCAGCCTGGAACTCTATCAAGGGCGCAACGGTGGCAACCTGCCGAAGCGCATGGTCATTCACAAGACGACGGCTTTTAAGGAGGGCGAAATAGAGGGCGCATTCGACGCGCTTGCCGGCGTTCCGGAAATAGAGTGCGTCGAGGTGAGTTCGGCGTCGTGCTGGCGGGGGGTCTGGCTCATAAAGTCAGGCGTGGAAAAACCGCCGTCGCGGCCGTCGGGCTTCCCCGTCCCGCGCGGCACGATGGTTGTCCGCACAGGCAATTCTGCCCTGGTGTGGGTGGCGGGCAATGCTCCCGAGGTCTCGACCAAGGGCGATTACTATCAGGGTAAAAAGAGCATCCCGAGGCCGCTGCAGCTGATCCGCCACGCCGGTAGCGGGCCGCTCGAGCTGACAGCCCATGAGGCGTTGGCGCTCACTAAAATGGATTGGAACAACGACGCGCTTTACGACCCCGTGCCGGTCAGCATCCGCTATTCGCAAAAACTAGCTCGCACGATTGCGAACGTCCCGGATCTGCCTCGAAACGTCTATCCGTATCGCCTCTTCATGTAGCTGCTCCAGCGCACTCACTTGGCTGCTAGGCTGTGGATCGGCGTCGCCGCTACCGCCGGCCGGATCGGAATTTCCGGTTGCCATCCGCCGCATCGAGATTAAGTCTCCGATTAGGCTCGCGGACAGATTTTTTGTCGCGCTTCGCGACACGTGAAAAGAATGTGCGGGAGAATTGCTCCTGCGGTCCATTCGGGCAATCCCTATGGGTCTTTCGACTGCGAAGGAGTGTCCGCGAGCCAACGGACCTACGGGCGGGGATTGTGAAACGGATCGACGAACTCAAGCTGGCGACGTCGCTTTCCGATGTCGCGCTGCTGCTGGGATTTCAACCGAAACCCTTCGCATGGGTAATCTATAAGCAACCAGCCAAATACAGCGTTTTCGAGATTCCGAAATCGCGTGGCGGGATGCGGGTTATCAAGGCGCCCGAACCGAAACTGAAAGCCGTGCAAGCCCGACTTGCCGAGTTGCTTCAGGACTGCATCGCCGACATCAACGAAGCGCGATCTCAGACCGAGAAGCTTTCTCACGGCTTTCGCCGGGGGCATTCGATTATCACCAATGCCTATCAGCATCGCAGCCGCCGCTTCGTCTTCAACGTCGATCTCGCCGATTTCTTCGGGACCATCAACTTCGGTCGCGTGCGCGGCTTCTTAATGACGAACAAGCACTTCGCACTGCATGAACGGGCCGCTACCGTGCTCGCGCATATCGTGTGCGACGACAACAGCTTGCCACAAGGCGCACCAACCTCACCCGTCGTGTCCAACCTTATCGCCCATATCCTCGACGTGCGCCTTGCCAAGCTTTCGCGCCGATTTGGGCTCTACTACACGCGCTACGCTGATGACCTGACGTTCTCGACCAACAGCCGCACATTCGCGCCTGAGATAGCGATCAATGATGGCGCGGGCGGTTGGGCTGCGGGGCCCGCATTGATTAAAGCGATCCAGCGTTCCGGGTTCGCACTCAACCCAAAAAAGACTAGGATGCAACTGCGCCAGTCCCGTCAGGATGTGACCGGTCTGGTGGTGAACGAGAAGGTCAACATCCGCTCCGAATATTATCGCGACGCGCGAGCCAAGTGCGATCGCCTCTTCAAGACAGGGAAATACCAGACGAAGCACCTCCTGCGGAAAGAGGACGGCACGTTCGCCATCGAGGAGTTGGATGGTACCCTTGACCAGCTCGAAGGTACGCTCAGTTTCATCGATAGCGTTAAGCGCCACAAGCAGACGATTGGTCGCGATCACAAGCGTTCTGGTGCCGAACGGCTGTACAGAAGCTTCCTTCTGTACCACCATTTCTATGCGTCGCAGATGCCGGTCATTCTTTGCGAAGGGAAGACGGACAATATCTACGTCCGATGTGCGGTTCAGGCCTTCGTCGCCGACTATGCAAAGTGGCCGTGGAGAAGGAAAATGGGGTTGAACTCAAGGTACGGCTGTTCAACTATTCAGACCACACAAAGCGCCTGCTCGGTATCGCTGGCGGATCAGGTCACTTTAATGGCCTGATCAACGATTACCGCAAGAATCTGAAGTCGTTTTCCGCTCCCCACGCCGAACGTTTCCCCGTGATCCTTCTGATTGATAACGATAGCGGCGCGAAGGGCATCTACGAATGTGTGAAGTCAACCACCAAGAAGGCCTGCGATGGTAAGCAACCTTTCTACTACCTAGGTGAGAACCTCTATCTCGTGCCAACGCCATTGGGCGCTGCGGATGCGCCAACGATGATCGAGGATTTTCTTCCTTCGAAATGGCGGGACGAGCAACTCGGCGGTAAGTCTCTGAACTTTGGAAAAAACATCGACATCACAAAAGAATACGGAAAGGCGCTCTTCGCTGAGCATGTGATCAAAAAGAACCGCAAAGACGTGGACTTCACCGCGATGCGTTCAATTCTCGACAGAATTGTCGGCGTGATCGATGACTACGCAGCGATGATGGCGGCAGATCTATAGGCGGACACTTTGTCATGGGCAAAACGCTCGGCTTAATTGAGCGAACGGCAGCAATTAGGATTACCTGCGGCTGACGGAGCGCGGGAACTGGTGCGCGAAGCGGACCGCAACAGCGTCAACGGCCAAGTCCCCGGCCACGTCCGAAATCGATGCCATGATTGAAGGCAAGCTCAGCCCCCAACCTACGCCCGGTATCGATCGAAATGCCCAGCTCGACCTTCCGCGCGGCGAGTAGGGATTCCAGCTGCGGATCCCGTTCCAGGCTCTTTGCCAGCCCCGCCATCTCGTTCTGGGCTGATTTCCGGCCCGCGATGTCGCCGGTCACATAGGCACGATCCGCCATGCTGCTGAGCTTGTGCCAGCGCTCCACGAAGCGATCAGCGCGACGCGCTGGATCGGTGCGAATCTCAGCTTCAAGCTGCATCGCCCGCATCGCGCGAGTGAAGTTGCCGCCGGCGGCTTCGCTCGCGAGCGGCGGGTCCTTCTTGTAGGCGGCTTCGAGGTCGTGCGAGGCGTGCTCACGTAGCGCGTTAAGGTCTTTGCGGGCCTCGCGGATTTCCTGCGCCTGACCAGGATCGGCAGCGTCCCCCTTGTAGAAGCTATCGAAGATGCTGACCACCGCGCGGGCGTGCCGCTGGACGATATTCCTGCGCGCCTGGCGTGCTTCGTCCTCGGGTGATCTCGCCGGTTCAACCGGGCGCTCGACCGGCAGGCGCAGTCCGTCGAACATGCCGCGCACCTTCTCCGGTACCTGGCGGACCAACTCGGCGACGCGCTCCCGGAAAGTGATGCCGCGGCGCTCGGCAAACTTGCGGTCTGGCTCTCGGGCATAGTCGCTCGCCATGTCCTTAGCGCGGTCGCGCGATAGCGTGCGGACGAGCCTGCCCTGATCCGCGAAGTCGTCCTGCCCGTAATGGAGATCGACGCTGTCGCGATGCCGGGACAGAGCGACATAGGCGGAATGGCTGTCCATGCCCGGCGTCGCCAGCACATGCGTGCGGTCAACCGTCATGCCCTGCGCCTTGTGGATGGTGGCGGCGTAGCCGTGGTCGATCTGCCCGTAATCCTTGATATCGAACGCGACCGACCGGCCATCGTCGAGCTGCACCGCCATGCGCACCGCACTTGTGCTCTCCACGGTCCCGAGCGTTCCGTTCTTCACGCCGAGGCTGCGCTCGTTCTTCAGGAACATGACGCGGTCCCCGGACGCAAAGTCGCGCGCGCCGCGCTCGGTAGCGATGGTGACATCCTCGCCAAGCGCCCCGCCGGGACGCAGCCGATCGCGGGCGGCGCCATTGAGCGCCTGCACCTCGTCGCGCGTGTGCGTGAGGATGATGCGCGAGGCGGCCGAATCGCCAATGCGGCCGCGGTCCCAGCGATCGATCAGCGCATCGCGAGCCTCGTCCCGCGTCGCGGCGGCATGCACGGCATCGTGCTCGTGATAGACTTGGATCGCCTCACCGGTCCGGCCGGTCGCGAGTTGGCGCGTGGCATCGCGCTGCCAGTCTTCATGCTGGCGGCGAACCTCGGTAATCTCGACGCTGCCATGCCGTTCGGCAACCGAGCGGAACGCGGCGCCCGCCTCGATCGCCTGGAGCTGCTCGGGATCGCCCACTATCACGAGCTTCGCGCCGCGCTTCTCGGCCTCTGAGATGACCCGTTCCATCTGGCGCGAGCCGATCATCCCGGCCTCGTCGATCACCAGCACACGGTTCGATGTGAGCAGGTCGCGACCCTGTTCCCATTGATGCTCGATCGACGCGATGGTGCGCGATGCGATCCCCGATCCGCTTTCGAGATTCTCGGCGGCGATGCCGGACAAGGCGAGCCCCTGAACCTCGTAGCCGGCCCGACTCCACGCATCGCGCGCAACGCTCAGCATGGCTGATTTGCCGGTGCCGGCGTAGCCCGTGACTATCGCGAGATCGCGTGGTCCGGTTATGTGGTCGAGAGCGGCCTTCTGCTCCCCCCCGAGAATAAGGCCGTTACTCCCGGCGGCATCGATGGCTCTGTCTATCGCTGCTGCTGGGAGACTATGATCCGAGCGATCCGCGAGCCGGAGAGCAGCGCGCTCAAGCCGCTGCTCGGTTTCGATCATCTCGCGGCTGGTGAAGCGGTCTTCGCCGCGCCCGCCCTTGCCCAGCGCCACTAGGTCCGGCGATGCGCGGACCGCGCCCATCGCCTGATCAAACTGCTCCTTGCCTTCGCTGTGCCGGTGGACGAACCGCGCAAGATCTCGCGTGGTGAATGTCGCCTGCTGCTGGGTGATCGCGTCGAGCGCAATGCGCGGCTCGGCGATGATCTTCTCGCCATTGGCGCGAGCGATTTCGAAATGCTCAATGAGCCGCTCGGACTCCAGCCCCTGGGCAGCCATGCGCAACGCCGCCGGGCCGATCTTGTGCTGCGGCTCCAGGTCAATGCCCTGTGCCTCAAGCGAGCGGTGATCGATCCGCGCATCGATGTCGAGTTCGGCAAGCCGCTGATTGGCGTGTTCCGCCCAGCGCTCGCGCCATTTCTCCAGCAAATCTGTGCGGTTCCAGTCGCGGACCTTCCCGCCGAACCCGTCCTCGCCAACCTCCCGCATCGTCAGCATTACATGCGCGTGCGGCTTGGGCTGACCGTCGGCGCCGATATCCCAATGCACATTGAGATCGACGATCATGCCGCGATCGACGAACTCGTCGCGGACAAAGTCGCGGGCCAGCTCGACGCCCTGCTCCTCGGTCATCTCGCGCGGAATCGCGAACTCGATCTCGCGTGCCAGCTGCGCGTCCTTGCGCAGCTCGGCTACCTCCACCTCGTTCCAGAGCCGCTCGCGGTCGGAGAGATGCTCGGGCGCGCCGTCGGGCAGCATCACTTCGGAATGAACGACGCCCGCCTTGTTCGAGAAGTCGTGGTGCCGGTCGAGCCGCTGATCGTGCAGCCGCGACGCCGAGCGATACGCTGCCGACGCCAGCGCGCTCGAACCGGCTGCGCGCGAGATGACCTTTGCCGAGAAATGGTAGATCGCCATGACGGCAATCCATCTACATCCAAAAGAGCACGTCGGCACGACGTATAAGCGCGCCCTCGAAAGATTTCATCTATCTCGGGACCGGGCAATCCCAAGACATTTCAGGGCATTGAGCCTGATCGATAGACCCGATAACTGACTCCACTTCGATGCTCAATCGAGGGACGAGTGATGCGAAAACCCCGCGACTTTGATTCGGAAATGAAGGCGCTCAACGAGCGGGCGAAACTTCTGAAAGAACGCAAGCTGCACCAGCTTGGCGAACTGGTGATTGCTGCGGGCGCCGATGTGCTCGCGGTCGATGTGCTGGCCGGTGCAATGTTGGCGGCGGCCGAAACCAAAGACGCGGCGACTGTGGAGGTCTGGCGCAAGCGCGGCGCAGCCTTCTTTCAATCAGCAAGCCGGAGCGCCGTGCGCCGCAATCGCGGCGACGTGCGCCGCGCTCCGGCGGGCGATGGCAGCGCGCAACCGCCTTTTGGCGGCACGAGCACGAATTGACACACGGGCATGGCAGGTGAAGCGCCGCGAACGGACTCGATACCTCATCGAACTCGGCGGTCTGGTCGCCAAAGCCGGACTGGTCGAACTCACTGACGATGATCGCGCCGTAATGTTGGGCCTACTGGCTGACGCTGCGGCCAAGCTGCGCAGCGGAGAGCGCACCCAGTATCTAGCGCTGTGGCGGCGGCGCGGCCGGCGCGCGTTCGACGACGAAATCTAGCCGAATATGAGGCGGCAAATTACTCCCCGATAGCGGACGACCAATGGATTAAGTTGCGTAGGACCGCTTTGCTGGGCAGTTATGGATGATGAGCGGAACAGCCTCATATCCAGCGGAGAATCGCGTCCGGGAGGCGCTGGAGGCAGTGTACCGCACATTCGACTTACCGCCTCCCCGAGCGATCGGAGGTTGCCCATGCTGCATATCGACACGCGGCACCGATGTTCTGCTTACCACCCCGTTGCGACAGCTTTCCGGTCAGGCGCTCTGGCGTTACGTGTCTGGCGCCTTCCTGACGATTGGCGACGAGCAGGATTTTCGTTATCTGCTGCCTCGCATTCTCGACATATCGGTGTCTGATCCGGGCAACTCCAACGATCCCGAGATTGTGCTGGGCAAGCTCCCGCTTGCGCACTGGCGATCGTGGGCTCCGACTGAGCAGAGCGTGATTGAAGTGTTCGTTGACGCTTGGTTCGAGTGGGCGCTCGCAAGTGACGTGGCCGAGGTGGAAGAAGGCTGGGTCGGAACGGACGCGGAGAGCGTGCTGTGTGGCGCAGCGCGAGCGAAGATGCCGCTGCATCACTGGCTCCTGCGCTTATTAGAGCCGGACGCTGCGCCAGTCCTGACCGATATGAAACACCGCTTCCCGACTGAGATGTCCGGTTTTTGGGAGTTCGCGCCGGCCGGCTTGGTAGAGCTCTCAACGATTCTGGCACAAGGGCGAGCGTAGATCCGCTTTCCACCCACTCCTCGCCGTTCGCCTGGCCGATAGTGGGCACTGCAAGCGGAGGTTCTGCTTACGACCCGGTAGCGGACATCGTAGTGGGTGGTTATGCTGCGATAGTGGAGAATGAGGCACCAGCAACTTTCGAGGGACCAACGGGTTCGCTGCGCATTGGCGTAGAACGCTACCAATTTCCGGAAATCACAGGCGACGATTGGGATTCCAATTGGCTAATCATCAATGGCGATGCCGTCCTTGATGGCAAGTCGTGGACCTTTCGTGACGCCTGCTTGACCACCTTCGAAATGGAGCGCCTCGCTGATTGGCTCGACCAAGTGTCTTCCGGCAAGGTCGAAAACGCATTTTGCGGCTTTACTGAACCGAACCTCGATTTTGAGCGAGTGTCGGACGTAGCTGTTCGTATCGCATTTTCACTTGAGGCTCTGCCACCGTGGAGCAAGCGCGATAGTGATTTCGGGGAAATTGGATTCAACGTCCCGATCGATAATCGGGTTGGTGCTGCCGCGAACAGCCTACGTGCGCTTCTAACACGCTACCCGGTCCGAGCGCGCGACGGCGGCTGACCACTCACTGACGGACGTTCGCGCGCTGATCCCGCGTCCTAGAAGCGCCGGTCCGCAACTGACCCACTTGCGGACATTTAGAGGGCAATGCACGTTCGCCGAAAGTTGACGAAGGAACACGTAGGGTATGCTTGCGAAGGACGATGACGAGCATCCCGTGCCGCCCGAGCTGCATGCCACATTTCACAAAATCGCCGATGCCTTCGCGGCGGGAGATTACCTCCTGCGTAATCACGCCATTGGTGGCGTGAGCGCAGTCGCTCCTTCAACGGCAGAGTCGATTGCCACTAGCATCTCGGCATACGGCGACTGCTTGGCACCCTTGAACCCGTCCACATGGGATCACGCAGTTTATCGCTGGATGGGTGGCTATTGGCAGTTGTTGATCGACCTGACGACGCAGAGCGAGGAAGTGAGCGACCTGACGCTTCATGCCAAGCTCCACGACGCAGAACCACCGACACTAGAAATCGAGTCTGTTCATGTCCCCTGACAAACTATCGCGCCCGAAGGGCGCCGGTCCGCAATCCACCGAATATACGACGTAGTTACTGACTCACGCGCCGCACGACGGGCACACCGCCCCCCAATCAACCGGATCATCGCAGAGTGTGTTCGAACGCCCATGCGATCCAGTCAATCGCGCTGCGTCTTCCCGGCCTTTTTTGCGGCGAAAGCCAAGGCGCCAGCCGCCGATCACCTTCCCTCGCGCGCGCTGTCGCCCAGGCATCACGCCACGGCAGCAACGCGCGTCGGATGCGCCCGATGAAGGTCGGCCGCACCCGCATATGCCGATCGAGACCGAGCAGCGCATCAGCGACACGAACCTGCACTTCATCAACGCTGATCCCGCACCGCCAACCAATTTCGGCGTATGGAAAACTGTCGCGACTGGCGAGCAGGAACACTGTCCGCGTCAGCAGCGGAAGCGTTTCGAGCGCTTCGACGTAGTTACGTTGCTCGTCGTCCGTCAGCCTTGGCTTATCGTCAGGCATGCCGAGCGTTCCACCCACGCGGGCGGGAATGGCCGGTCACATGATGCACATGATCGAGCAACACGCGGGTTAGGCTCCGAGTTTGCTCCGGCATGAAGGGCAGGTCTTCGACCTGTTCGGGTCGCTGCGGGATGCGCCACTTGCTATACGGAGAGAGGATCGCTGCCAGCAGGTCGAACTCGGCTGACTGGAAGCCGAAGCCGCTTGCATTGGCGTAGGCGAGCGACCTCGCGACATTGAGGCCGACATGGCGGGCGCACCATTGATCGGTAAACCCGACATCGAACAGATGCGAACTCAACCCTAACTGAAGGACGATGCCGGTCTGGTAAAGCCTATCGTGCTGATCCCCGACGGTCCCCTTCTCTATTCCCAAAAAGAAGCTCTCGGCGTTGTGATAGCGAAACCGGCTGTCGCGGCGCCCGGCACGAGTCCGTCCAAGCACGACAGGTTCGTCGTGATAAGGCAAAGCCGCAATGGCCGCATCCCAAGGCGACGCGGCCATGCTTCCCGGCAACGTCGCGATCGGCGCGACCGAGAGCACCTTAAGCAGCGAGCGCCGCGATGTGGCGTAACCGATATCGGCCATATGCATCTCCGCTTTCTCATCCGTCGCGATTCGGAGCTGCACCCGCCAAGAGGCAGGTCGACTTTCGCGCCAGCATTAACCGATATCGGTTATGAGGCAGATGATCGTTCAAGGTCAATAACCGATATCGGTTATTCGGGTTTCGATTGCGCGCCCTTCTTCGTCGGATAGGGATCGCGTATGGGACGGCCGCCACTCGGAGTGAAATCGACGGTAGTTCGCCTGCCGCAAGGTTTGGGCGAGCGGATCGATGCGCTGGTCGGAAAACAGAAACGGGCATCCTTCATCCGTGAAGCGGTCGAAAAAGAGGTCGCTCGGCTGGAGAAAATCCGCGCCGGATAAGTTAGCCTCGATCCCCGAGGTCATTTGCGGATAGCGAGGCCCACCCCAACCCAGTTCGAGTGCCGGAGGCAAAACGCCGCGACGCGGTAGCGGCGCGTCCGCAGCAACACCGCGCCAGCGGTGCCGCTCCGCAGGAGCCCACAAATGCCGCTCTCTCGAAGCCGGATGGCCGGCGCGGCGGCGTGCGCGCGCAACCGTGCGCCAGCCGCCGCCGCGTCCTCCGACCGGATCGAGCGCGCCACGCGGAAAACAAGAGCGCTGCGGACCCTGGCGGCTTCGCAGAAGCCGGCCAGAGCACGCGCATCCGATATCGCGTTCTCTGCCCGGCAGCGCCGGGGCCTACGTCATGCGATCGTCACCCGAATGGGCCGAGTCGCGCAGCGACTCGGGGCCGCGATTCGCGGCCTAAAGCGCGGTCACGCGAAGCGTGGGACGCCGTGGGACAACACCGTGAAAATCGGGCTCCTACTCAATCCTACCCTAGACACGCCAAGTACCGCCCAGGCCCCTACAGGCACCAGAGAGGCCCTTTTCTCGCCGATGAAATTCTGTCCAACTTACCCCGGGGAGCACCACGCTGACGCACAGGATCTAAGGTGATGCCAATGCAAACCGACCACGACCGTATCCTCCGGATCAAGACGGTACTCGAAAGGACCGGCCTCAGCCGCTCGACGATGTACCGCAAGATGCAAAACGGCACGTTCCCCAAGAATGTCCAGATCAGCGAACGCTGCGCCGGCTGGCGTGAGTCAGCGGTCAGCGCCTGGCTTCACAACCCGATGTTCTACAGCGCCGATGACCAACCGCCAGGGTGACCGGTTCGCGCCCCAATTGCAGCCAATAAGCACTACACAGTAACTCCCCTAAAGCGGCCGCAGGTTCGGCTGGATTGCGCCTGATGCAGCTGACCTCCCGCTGGACCATTGATTGCTGCGAGCAGTTGGCATACAGGCGACCGCACTGTTTCTCGAACCTAGGAAAGGAGTGAGCACATGCGAACCGCAACCGCACCCGTCATCACTCCCTATTTCCGAGTTCAGGAACATATCACATGGGCAAGTCCCTTGCGGGTGACTGCGGTCGCCTGACCCTTTTTCGCGGCCGTTGGGCCGCGCCAATTTCCAATATTGTTCGTCTGACGACTGGCGCTTCCACTTTGAGGGAGGTTCGCCATGCGCGCTGACATGTTCAAGATCATTGTCGAGCGTCCCCGCTGGGGCGCTGGGCATGCGCCTCCCGTAAAACTCAAGAAGGACAAGAACGACTTCAAGCAAATCGGCCTCAAGCGGCACGCGAAGGAGCAAGCCGCGTACACGAAATCGCTCAACGAGAATCTCGCGCCGCTCGTCCGCTTCATCCAGCGGCGGGTGGGGCGGCGCTGGGACGATGTGTTCAGCGAAATCTGCGAGCATCTCGACACTGGCAGCACCGTGAAGATGCATGTCCGCCAGCATCTGCGCGATTTCGTGCTGTTCGGGGTCTCGCGCGGACGGCACGGCGAATTGCTCCGCGAGGGGCACATTCTGCGTCCCGACCGCCGCAATTGCCGTGGCCGTGAATTCTATGTCGATCCCCGTGACGGGGTGTTGAAGGACCGCGTGTGGTTCTGGCGCGATCAGGGCGAGATCGTCGCGCCGGGCAAACGGCACCTCGGATGGAAGGATGCTGCACGATGACCGGCGCAACCATCCACATCGTCGCCTCGCCCGAGAGCTGGATCGAGCAGGCGGCCGTGGACCAGCTCCACCAGACGGCGCGGCTCGAAGGCATCGACCGCATCGTCGGCCTGCCAGACCTCCACGCCGGCCGCGGCATCGCGGTGGGCGCGGCATTCTGGTCGCCCAGCCATGTCTATCCGCACCTTGTCGGCAGCGACATCGGCTGCGGGATGGGCTTGTGGCGCGTGGCCATACCGCTGCGCAAGTTCCGGCTGGACGCGGCCGAGCGCAAGCTGCGGGGCTTGGAGGAGCCTTGGCTGGGCGATCATGCCGCGCGCCTGGCCGAGGCCGGACTATCTCCCGACCTAGTCGGTGAAGCGCTCGGCACGATCGGCGGTGGCAACCATTTCGCCGAACTGCTTCGGGTCGAGACGCTGCACGGGGATACGGAAGTCGATCCAGCGGCGCTCTACCTGATGGTGCACAGCGGTTCGCGCGGGCTGGGCCACGCAATCCTCGAGCGGCATCTGGCCCGGCACAATGTCTTGGGTCTGATCGCCGGCGAGGAAGCGTGCTCCCGCTATCTGGCCGCGCATGACGATGCGATGGCCTGGGCCGTGCTCAACCGCGAACTGATCGCCGAGCGCTTCCTCGATCGGCTCGGCACCACTGGCGAACGGATGCTCGACATTTGCCACAACAGCGTCACGCCGCATCGCGGCGGCTGGCTGCACCGCAAGGGCGCGGCACCGGCGGACAACGGGCTGGTGGTGGTTCCCGGATCGCGCGGAGAGATGACCTATCTCGTCCGTCCCCGGCTGGAGCGGGCGGACGAGGCGCTGCATTCGCTGGCCCACGGCGCTGGCCGCAAATGGAGCCGCAGCGAGGCTAAGGACAAGCTTGTCCGACGCTTTAGCATCGCCGATCTGGAGCGCACCAAGCTCGGGAGTCGCGTGATCTGCGAGGAGGCGCCACAGGCGTACAAGGATATCCACCAAGTCGTGCGCGATCTTGAGCAGGCGGGGCTGATCGACCTGATCGCCACCCTACGCCCGCTCCTTACCTATAAGACGAGGCGCGCATGACCGAAATCATTCTGCATCTGTCCTCTGGGCAGGGACCGCGGGAATGCGAATGGGTGGTTACCGAATTGGCACATGCCCTTTGCCGCGAAGGTACGGCGGCGGGGCTGGCATGTGATCTGGTCGAGCCAATAACCGGGCCCGTCGCATCGGCGCTGCTGCGTCTATCGGGGGCGGAGGCCGAAGGGTTCGCCTCGGCTTGTATCGGCACGGTTCGTTGGGTCGGCACCAGTCCGTTCCGACCGCTGCACAAGCGCCACAACTGGTTTGTCGGGGTGCAACGCATTTCGGCGGATGCGGAGACGCCTGAGCTGCGCGACGAAGACATTCGCTATCAGACGCTCCGCGCCTCGGGACCGGGCGGACAGCATGTCAACAAGACCGACAGCGCCGTCCGCGCGACCCATCTGCCCACCGGTCTCGCGACGCTATCGCAGGATCAACGTTCGCAACTCGCCAACAAGAAAATCGCACGGCTGAAGCTGGCGATGCTGCTCGACGATCGGCGCCGCGCGGACGAGGCCGGAGGCAAGCGGGCACTGTGGGACCAGAACCGCGAAATCGAACGTGGCAACGCGGTGCGGACGTACGAGGGACAGCGGTTCCGGCGTCGCTAGCGGACGACAGGTTGTACTTAGGCGAACGGCAGCTTGCGCGGCATCAATGCCCCGAAGCTGCCGTCCCGCTCACGCCCCAATTGCAGACATTCCGGCAAACAGACTATCGTGCCGCGAATGGTCGAACGGAGCCAATAATGGGCAAGAGACAAAAAAAGAAGCTCAGGGCGGCAACGAACCCTTCTTCCAAGGGGTTCAGTCTGGACAGGGGCCGCGATTATTTCGTGATTGCTCTCGTCGTTCTCCCAATCATGGTGGGGGTGTCCGCAGCCGCTGGTGCCTCAGTTTCGCTTCCCGGTGCGCTCGCCTTCGTAATTTGCTTTTCGGTTTTAGCTGGGGTCATAGGGTCGTTCACTGACAACGTCGGGTTCTAAAACTTGCATTGGCGGATGGCGGCCTTCCACTGAAAATCAGCCGTCGCGGCGCCTTTGCCGCCCGCCTGATAGCGGTCAGGCGGGTAACGACCCAATAGCGGACAGCGCAACTAGCGTGCATGGTGCGGACCATGCTCGGCTGGTTACGCAAAAAGTTCGCGAGTCCCTCGCCCCTCACGTTGTGGAGTGTCAGGTTCCTTGATGGCGATATCGTTACCAGCGATGGTCATGGAACCGAACGAAAGATGCCCCTTCATGAGCTACGGCGGGTTGTAGTTGCCACCGACGATAGCGGCCCTTGGGGGGCAGACGTCGTATTCCTGCTGTATTCGGACAAAGCTGACCCTGCTGGCATGTTTCCGCTTGAGGCGGCCGGACGGGACAACTTCATCGAGTGGATGAGTGCGCAGTCAGGCTTTCAAGATCGCGAATTGGCCAAGGCAATGGGATCGACGCAGGTCGCGAGGTTCGAGGTCTTGGCTGTCGAGCCGAATGGCAGCTAAGCACCCAACCTCGGTCACTGTCCAGCACGGTTGCGACCGCCGGCCCATCATCTCAATCGGACGCAATAAATCTCATAAGAGCGATGGTATTTGCGATGGTATCTGGATTCGACCTAGCAACAATATCATGTGTTTTCTGATACTTGTATAGATTTCCGGGCTACCGTAGGGGTCACCAGCGAAATCAGGCCCCGGCGAGCGGCCTGTTGTGGTGTCGCGAATTTCATAGTCGAAAGATGGCCTTGATACGCTCGAACAACTTCCCGCTCGTATCAAGCGGATGCGCGATGCGGGCAGCCTCGTCGCGATCGAGGCGCGCAAGTCCACGCTGAACCGATCGCCCCAGCATCTCGGCCAGACCAGGAGTCTCGGCGATCAACTTCTCCAGCGCCGCGCCCGGCAGTTCCAGAACTTCGCTGTCCGCCACCGCCGTCGCCGTTACACGTCGCGGTTCGCCCGTCAGGACGCTGACCTCCCCCAGATATTCGCCGGGGCCGACCCGACCGATCGACTCGGATTGATCCTCGAACCGATTTCGCGAGATTTCGAGGACGCCCGCCTTCACGATGAAGAACGACAAACCACTGCTACCCTGCTCGAACAGTTGCTCCCCTGCCCCGACCCTGCGGCTAGCCAGGCTGACGGCAAGATTTTCGATCTGCGTTGCATCCAGACCCTCGAACAGGGCGAGCTCGCGCAACAACGACGCATGCGAAAGCGGCTCGCCCGTCACCGCTCCGGCATGGTGCAGCAAACGATGTGCTTGCCGCAGCAATTGACTCTTCGTCGCCGCGAGGCCCTTCGTGCCCGGCGCCACAAAACCAATCGTATAGGTGCAGCTGCGCAGCCCGAGGCGAGTCAGATAGACCCACGGAGCGGGGTCCGACAGGATGCCGGGACAGAGAAGAAGTGCCTGTCGCATGAGCTCGATCAGCCTGTCCGGCGGGAATGGCGATGCAACGGTGATTTCCACCGAGGCCGTGCGTCGCTCGGTGGGCACGCTCCGGTTGATGATCTGCGCCTTGGCTGCGACGCTGTTGGGAATCGTCGCAAGATCATTGTCGTCCGTTTGAATGCGAATGGCGCGCCAATTCATCTGGACGACGACGCCCTCGATATGATCGCCAAGCGAGACGCGATCTCCCACATGGAAGGGCTGTTCAACGCCGACGGCTATACCCGAAAACACATCGGCGAGAGTATTCTGGAGAGCGAGACCCAGCACGATGGCGATGACGCCCGAAGTCGCGAGAAGGCCGTTTACCGGGAGATCCAGAACCGAGTTCAGGACGATCAGAACCACCGTGAGGTAGATTGCGGCGGCCAGCAGGTCGGAGAATAGCCGCGCTTGCCGCGCGCGGCTGTCCCGCGCCTTGAGCAGGGCGAGCGCGGTAACGACCACCCGCGCACCGATCAACCACCACAGGACAGCGAGCGCACGCAGCCAGGCGGCCTCGTTGCCGGAAGGTAACTCTGCTGTCCGTGGTAGCGGAGAAATACCCTGCCACAGAAGCTCGGCGCCGACTGCGACAAGCAGCAGGATCTCCACCGCCAGCCTGACCGGCGCCGAGCGCGAACGCACGATCAGGAGGCTCGCACTCGTTGCTGCCAGGAGCGGCAGGGTGACCACATAAAAGTTCATGGCATTTTCCACCGGTCATGTCGGGCTGGCAAAGCTGCATCGGGTTTGGATACGCCGTCATCCCAAGACCGAATTTCTCCCGCTCGATCCCCTTGTGAGATTGATTGCCTTGGGATTGGTCCGACACGCAATCACCAGGCAGCCGCTCGAATAATACCAAAGGAGAGGATTGGCCAATGACGACTGGCCGGACGAGGAAAGGGGAACGCTGGCACCCTTTGACATCAGCCTGCTCCTAAACCGACACAGGATGGGAAGATCGGCAGCAGCTAGGCCGCCCCGGACACGAATTGATTGCAGGGACGTGCGACGACTTGGCGCAAACTGACCAGAGTGTGCGACGCTTGCCGCTAGCCGGACGCCTGCCGTCCCCCCCACTTCCGTGAGCGTTGGGGATACGGACCTCTCAGGCACGGAGAAACATCACGTCCTGCACTTGAACCAATCCCCCGCTCAAGCGCACTAACGGGTCATGCGGGGTGGACAAGGCACGTTGGAAGGACGGCGCACGACGGAAGATGAAGCAAGGGTGGCTGCCCGCGGCGGCCACGATGAGGAACTGCAACTTATCGCCCGGGTGGCCGAGCGCGATCTGGAGGCGTTCGAGCAACTCTATCGCATCTATCATCGCCGCTTGTCGCGCTTCCTGTTCAATCTCCTGCGCCGGCCGTCGGTGATCGAGGAGGTGCTGAACGACACGATGATGGTGGTATGGGAGGGCGCCGGGAGCTTTAACGGAGCGAGCAAGCTTTCGACCTGGATCTTCACGATTGCCTATCGAAAGGCGGCCAAGGCGCTGCGCCGGCAAGATGAACCGATGGAGGACGACCGCAGCGAGAATATCGCTTCGCTGGAGGCCGGCCCCGACGAGGAATTGGCGCAGGAACGTCGCCAGGCGCTGCTCGCCGAAGCAGTGGCGACGCTGTCTCCGGACCACCGTGCCGTGGTCGATCTGACCTATTACCACGAGATGGGATATCGTGAGATCGCGGGGATCATGGATTGTCCGGTGGATACGGTGAAGACTCGCATGTTTCATGCGCGGCGCCATCTTCGGCGCAAGCTGGGCGGTGGCCTGGCGGATTGGATATAGGATCGATCGCTGTGAGCAATGTCATCAAACTCCATGGCGATCCGCACGAGCAGACGCAGACGCTGCTTCCCTGGTACGTCAACGGTACGCTCGACACGGCCGAGGCGGCGATGGTCGAGGCGCATCTGGTCGAGTGTGCGGAATGCCGGGGCGAACTGCAATTCGAGAGCGTGATGGGTCGACAGGTCGGAGGACTTTCGATGGACGTCGAACAAGGATGGGCTGCGATGCGGCGACGCCTGGAAGCGGCCGTGGAGGAAGCCCCGATGCCGACGACGGCACGCGTCATTCCCTTCCTGCGCCGTCCTGTCGCCATGGGCTGGGCGATCGCCGGGCAGGCGGCCGCCGCGGCGCTCGTGCTCGTCGCGTTCGGTTCGCTTCGGGACGCGCCAAGCGTGGCCGAGTATCATGCCCTCGGCTCGGCCGGCGCCGCGCAGACCGGCAACCTGGTCGTTCTCTTCCGCCCCGAAACCGCCGAACGCGATATCCGCACGCTGCTGGACGGCGCACAGGCCCGCGTAGTGGAAGGGCCGCTAACGACCGGCGCATGGGTGTTGCGGGTCGACGGAGCGCGGCGCGACGCTGCGGTGGCACAGCTCCGCGCCTCACCGCGCATCGCCCTTGCCGAGCCGCTGGACGGCAATAGCAAGCCGTGAAACGCCTTATCGCCCTGCTCGGAATTATCCTCGCACTATGTGCTCCGGCAGCCTTACCGACGCTGGGTAGCGCTCGTGCGCAAGAAGCGGAAATTCAGCAGCAGGCGACGAACCGGCAAATTCTTGTCATGCTGCGGCTGCCGGCGCCCCATTTCCGCCCGAACAAAAGCTATTCCGGTGCCTATGGCGACAAGGCTTCGGCAAGCGCGCGGCGCCGCATCGCAGAGGCGATCGCGCGCCGCAACGGCCTGGCGATCGACGACAGCTGGCCGATGCCGCTGCTCGGTGTCGATTGTTTCGTGATGCGCGTGCCGGAAAGCGGCACCGTCGATGCCATGGTGACACGCCTTACCGGCGATCCGCGGATACTCTGGGCCCAACCGATGCAACTCTATCGTGCACTGGGTAGCACGCAGACTCAAGGCGATCCGCTCTATCCCGTGCAACCCGCCGCCGGTGCCTGGCGGCTCGCCGACCTCCACCGCGTTGCGACCGGGCGCGGAATCACCGTCGCGGTGATCGACAGCGAGGTCGAGACGAAGCATCCCGATCTGATCGGCCAGTTCGCAGCGAACCGCGATTTCGTCGTCGGCCATCCGGACACCGCCGAGCAGCATGGCACGGGCGTCGCCGGCGTAATCGGTGCGAAGTCCGATAATGGGGTGGGCATTGCCGGGGTGGCGCCGGGCGCGCGAATGCTCGCGCTCCGGGCCTGCTGGCAAACCGGACCATCGGCACCGCCGCGGACGGTCTGCGACACGTTGAGCTTGGCGAAGGCTCTGCATTTCGCGATCGATAGCGACGCCCAGGTGATCAATCTCAGCCTGAGCGGTCCATTCGACCCGTTGCTCGCGCGGTTGGTCTCGATCGCATTGTCGCGCCACGTTTCTGTCGTAGCAGCTTATGATCCAAGCCTGCCCAAGGGAGGATTTCCCGCTTCCGAGGCAGGCGTGGTGGCGGTTGCAGATCAGGCTTTGCCGTCGCGGCCCGTCACAGTGTACGGTGCCCCGGGCCGCGACGTGCCGACAACACAGCCCGGGGGCAAATGGTATTTCGTGAACGGCAGTTCCTACGCGGTCGCCCATGTGAGCGGGTTGCTCGCTTTGACCCGCGAAGAGCGCAGGACAGCTTCCCCTCGCGTCGCGACGACGCTCGGTGCGCGAGGGGCGATTGATGCCTGCGCGACCCTTTTACCGATATCGGCGACCTGCAATTGCAGTTGCGCTATCCAGCGCGCCGTCGCCGGAGCCAAGCCCCGTTAGGCAATTCCTCCGCGTTCTTTGTCATGTCGCGCTACCAATCGCGATCGTCGGCACAAGCCAGATCGCGCCAGCGGAAGCCCAGATACTCGGCAGCATCAGCGTAGAAAGCGACGCGCGGTTCAGGGGATATTCGCTAGGCAGCGGAGATCCTGCGGCGACGCTCGACCTTGGTTACGATCATGAATCGGGCCTTTATCTGAATGGTTCGGCGACCGTCGGCGTCGATCAGTCCGATCCGGCTCTGCTCACTTATCAGCTCAACGCAGGATATGCGGCACGGATCAGCCCAACCGTGTCGATCGACGCCGGTGCGGTCCGGAGCTGGTATACGCGCCATTCCAGTGGCGCCGGCGACACACACTATACCGAGCTCTATCTCGGCGTGACGGCACACGGGATATCCTCGCACGTCTATTATTCGCCCGACTATCTTCGGCCCGGGATCGAGACGCTCTACGCCGAGGTCGAAAGCACGATCAATCTTGCGCCCGAATGGCGGCTCACCGGTCATGCGGGCCTCCTGACCCACCTCAGCGATCCACCCCGCTATGCGCGCCGCGAACATTACGACTGGCGCGCCACGCTGGGTCGCGATCTCGGCAAGCTCGAGCTGCATGCCAGCCTCTCCGGAGCCGGGCCGGGGAGCGATTACTATTCCGGCCGCCGCCACAGCGCCACGGCCGTGACATTCGGAGCCTCGCTTCCCTTCTGATCGCCAGCTTTTGGACCGATGGCCCGGGCGCTCGATCTAGAGCCCAGCCCGCGCCAGCAGCGCACGCGCCTGCTGCAGATGCGGCCGATCGACCATCTTGCCGTCGAGCTTGAGAGCGCCCGTGCCGGGATTGGCGGCAAACGCCTGCACCACGGCGCGAGCATGCGCGATCTGCACCTCGTCCGGAGTGAAGCCGGCATTGATCGTGGCGACCTGCGCCGGATGGATCGCCATCATGCCGGTGAACCCGTCGCGCTGCCCGCGTGCGACATAGGCGGCGAGACCTTCGGTGTCAGCGATATCGGGATAGACCGTCTCTATCGCCGCAACCCCCGCCGCATGTGCGCCGAAAAGGGTGAGCGCGCGGACCATCTCATAGGGTGCGGTGTAGCTGCCGTCGGCATTGCGCGAGGAGGCCGCACCGATCGCGGCGGGCAGATCCTCCGCCCCCCAGGTCACGCCCGCGAGATGTGCGGCCGCTTCAGCATAGGTGCCGAGCTGGAATATCGCCGCCGGCGTCTCGCTGGCGATCGGCAGTATCACCGGGCAATCCGGTCCGGCCAACTCGACGAGCCGGCGGACCGAGGCTGCGCCTTCAGCCTTGGGCAGCACAAGCCCGTCGGGCCGTGCGCTCAAAACCGCGTCCAGATCGGCGCGGGCATGTTCGCTGTCGAGCGGATTGATGCGAACAAAGCACGGCACCTGCCGGTCGCCCGAAAGCCATGCCGCGATCGCCGCACGCGCATCGGGCTTCTTCTCGGCAGCCACCGAATCCTCGAGATCGAGGATCAGCGCGTCGGCGCCGCTCGCTACGGCCTTGGCGAAACGCTCCGGTCGGTCGCCGGGGACGAAGAGCAGGGATCTCAGCTTCACGACTGACTCCGAGACGAGACGATCCTGCCGCCATCGCATCGCCGGGCATTGCTGGCAACCGAGCATGTGGCACACTTGCAGAGCGCGCTGGTGCCGATCATGACCGGCACCATGAAAACGGGAGAGTGACAGTGCGCGAAGTGGTGATCTGCGAGCCTCTGCGGACCCCGGTGGGTCGCTTCGGCGGAGTCTTCAAATCGCTCCACGCACACGAGTTGGGTGCGTCGGTGATCCGCGGCCTGCTCGCGAAGACCCGCCTTCCGGTCGATCAGGTCGACGATGTGCTGTTCGCGCAATGCTACCCCTCGATGGACGCACCCGCGCTGGGCCGCGTCATCGGGCTCGATGCCGGGCTGCCCGTCGAGGCCGGGGGCTTGCAGATCGACCGGCGATGCGGATCGGGACTGCAGGCGCTGATCTATGGCGTGATGCAGGTGGCGACCGGCGGGTCCGACCTCGTCCTTGCCGGCGGCGCCGAATCGATGAGCAATGCGCCCTTCTATTCCACCAAGATGCGCTGGGGGGCGCCACCCGCGGGCATGAACTTCGACGACGCGCTGACGCGCGGCCGCGTGACCGCAGGCGGCTGCAACTTCCCGGTCCCAGGCGGGATGATCGAGACCGCCGAGAATCTGCGCCGCGACTATGCCGTGCCGCGCGAGGAGCAGGATGCATTCGCCGCGGAGTCCCACCGCCGCGCGGTCGCCGCCCAGGACGCCGGCATCTTCGCCGAGGAAATCGTGCCAATCGACGTGAGGTCGAAACGGGCGACGGTGACGATCGACTCCGACGAGCATCCGCGCCGCGGGGTCACGGCGGAAGCACTTGCGTCGCTCAAGCCGCTCGTTGCCAATGATCCAGGATCCACCGTCACCGCGGGCAATGCCAGTGGGCAGAATGACGGCGCCTCGGTTGCGATCGTCACCACCGTCGAGAAGGCGGCCAAGCTGGGCCTTAAGCCGTTCGCGCGGTTGGTGAGTTGGGCCATCGCAGGCGTACCGCCACGGACTATGGGCATCGGCCCGGTTCCTTCGGTCGCGAAAGCGCTCGATCGCGCCGGCCTCCGTCTCGGCGACATCGACCTGATCGAGCTCAACGAGGCGTTCGCCGCGCAGGTGCTCGCCTGCACACGTGAATGGAAATTTACCGCATCCGATTTCGAGCGAATGAACGTGCACGGTTCAGGCATTTCGCTGGGTCACCCGGTAGGCGCCACCGGCGGGCGCATCCTCGCGACGTTGCTGCGCGAGATGGACCGACGCGGCGCGCAATATGGGCTGGAGACGATGTGCATCGGCGGCGGCCAGGGGCTCGCCGCGGTGTTCGAGCGACACGGGGCGTAAGGCGCGGCTTCGCATTTAGCTGTTGCCGGTTGGTTCGTCCCTGTGTCAGCACGCGCGCAGCGATGACATCCATGTCCAAGACGCCCAGGAACGGCAGCGCAGGACGGCCCATGGCCAAGGCGCCGACGATCGACGATGTTGCCGCCCTGGCAGGTGTCGGGCGCGCGACGGTTTCGCGCGCGCTCAACGATCAGGCCAATGTCAGCGCCAAGATGCGCGCGCGTGTGATGGCGGCGGTCGAGACGCTCGACTATCGCGTGAACCCCCAGGCGCGCAGCCTGGCGAGCAGGAGCAGCAATGCGCTGGCGCTGATCAATTGCGCCGCGCTCGATGCCGAGCCCAATTCCTATTATTTCGCCGCGCTCGAGTTGGGCGGGCTTCGCGCAGCGGCGATCGCCGGCTTCGAACTCTCGACGTTCAACATCGACGTCAACGACCCGCGCCGCACCGAAAAGGTGATCGAGCTGTTCGAATCCGGCCGCAGCGCGGGCCTGATCCTGGCCCCTCCTTTGTCCGACGATGTGCGGCTCGCCGCTAGGCTGATCGAGCATGGTTGTCCGGCAATCTGCGTCTCCCCCAGTGCGGAGATGCGCGCCATTCTCCCCGGCGTCGGCTTCGACGAGGAAGCTGCGGGGCGAGAAATCGCGCAGCATGTCGTCTCGCACGGTCATCGCCGCTTCGGCTATCTGCTCGGGATCGAGGGACATCTTTCCGCGGAGAAGCGCTTCGCCGGATTCCTGCAGGCGCTGGACGATGCGGGTCTCGGATCCGATGCGGTCGTCACGCTGCGCGGAGACTTCAGCTTCCGCTCGGGCGTCGAGCTTGCCCAGCAATTGTTCGATGCGAAACCAGGTCCAACCGCGATTGTTTGCGCGAACGACGATATGGCGGTGGGCGCGATGTTCACCGCGCACCGAATGAACCTTGCCATCCCGGGCGATGTATCGATCGTCGGCTTCGACGATGCGCCGATCTCCGGGCACATCTGGCCGCCGCTAACCACCGTGCATCAGCCGATCCGCCGCATTGCCGCGCGGGCAGTGGAGCGGCTTGTCGAGACGTTGCTGCGCGGGCCCACGGGCGAGACGACACGATTCGACGAGATCGATTACCACTTGGTGTTGCGCGAATCGGTCTCGCCGCCAAGCGCCTGAAGCGGCGCGAATTCCTGCTGATTGGCGAAATCGTTTGACAATCCAGCGCCATGCCCCGTAGCAAATTGGAAGCGCTTCCAGTCTAAACGAGGGCGCCAATAACAACGCAGAACGCTCTCCTATGAAGGACGGCGCGATAAATGGGGAGGAATTATGGGTCAGTTTGGCCAGCCGCGTCGCATGCGCGGAATCAAAACGACATTCGGTTTGACGGCTTCGGCGCTGGCATTGGTGACAGCGTTGCCAGGGGTGGCGTTCGCGCAGGAAGCGGCCGCGCAGGACGGCCAGGCCGCGCCTGAGGCGAGCCAGGATGACATCGTCGTAACCGGCATTCGCGCCGGTCTTCAGAACTCGATCAACATCAAGCGCGACGAAACCTCGATCGTCGAGGCGATTTCTGCCGAGGATATCGGCAAGCTGCCCGACGTCTCGATCGCGGAATCGATCGCGCGCCTCCCCGGCCTCGCCGCGCAGCGCGTCAACGGCCGTGCGCAGGTCATCTCGATCCGCGGCCTCGCGCCCGACTTCACCACCACGCTGCTCAACGGTCGCGCCCAGGCGAGTTCGGGCGACAACCGCGCCGTCGAGTTCGACCAATATCCGTCGGAGCTCCTGTCGAGCGTCGTCATCTACAAGACACCCGATGCCGAGATCTCAGGCATGGGCCTTTCGGGCACCGCCGATCTCCGTACCGTGCGTCCCCTCACCTTCGGCAAGCGCGCGATCGCGCTCAACGTGCGCGGCGAGCTGACCGAAGGCGACAAGCTCAACAGCGATGTACGGCGTTGGGGCGGCCGTGCCAGCATCAGCTATATCGACCAGTTCGCCAACGGCACGCTCGGCATCGCGCTAGGCTATGCGCACCTCGATTCACCGTCGAAGAACATGCACTACAAGGCCTATGGCTATGAATCGTTCGGCGGGGTCAGCCCGACGACGGTGCAGCCGGCTTCCGCAGCGGATGCGCTGTTGCTGAACGGCCAGGAAGTGTTCGCGACGTCGCGCCTCAATCGCCGCGACGCCGGGATCGCCATCCTGGAATGGAAGCCGAGCGACATGGTCCATTCGACGCTCGACATCTATTATTCCAAATTCCATCAGGAAGAGACCACACGTGGCGCGCAGTGGTTCTCAAACGGCTGGGCTGACGGCGCGACCTTCACCGGCGTGACGACCGAAGACCGAGGCGGAACCAAATTCGCGACCGGCGGCGTGCTGCACGGCGGCGTGCCGATCATCCGCAACGACTTCAACAAGCGTGACGACGAGATCTTCTCGATCGGATGGAACAACGAATTCAAGATGGGCGATCGCAGCCATCTGATCGCCGATCTTTCCTATTCGAAGAACAAGCGCAAGGAGCAGATCCTCGAGACCTATGCCGGCTATGGCATGGGTGTGGGCGGCGTCACCCCGGCGACGCCGGACGTGGGCCGGACCTTCGACACGATCAGCTTCGAGATCCCCGACGACGGCTACCCCACCTATGGTGAAGGGCTGAACTATGCCGACGCGGCGCATGTCTCGCTCGGCGATCGCGCGCCCTGGGGCGGCTGGGGCCATGACGGCGCCATCCGCTTCCCGGACGTCGAGGAAAGCATCTATGCGATCGACCTCAAGGCCGATCACGAATTCGACGGCTTCCTGACCAAGCTCACCGCCGGCTTCAATTTCACGCACCGCGAGAAGAACAAGCGGGTCGACGATTTCGATCTGTTCCTGAAGAACGGCCGCCAGCAGGTGCTGGTCGACCAGGCCGACCTCGTCGCGCCGACGTCGCTCGGCTATACGGGCTTCGGCAATGTGCTGAGCATCGATCTCGAAAAGGCGCTCGACAAATATTGGAACCGCGCACCCATCCTCGACGCCAATTATTTCGACAAAAATTGGGACATCGAGGAAGAGCTGCTGACGGGCTTCGTCAAGGCTGACTTCAAGCTCGGGCCGGTGCGCGGCAACCTTGGCGTGCAGGTCGTCCAGCAGAAGCAGGAATCGACCGGCGTGGTGATCAACGGGCTCGAGCCCGGCCAGCCGATCGTGCCGAAGCTCCGGACCGACGGTGCGGACTATACCGACGTCCTGCCCAGCCTGAACCTGATCTGGGAACTTGGCGGCGGCCACCGCCTCCGCTTCGCGGCATCGAAGACTATGGCGCGCCCGCGCATGGACGAGATGCGCGCGAACGTGACGCCGGGCTTCAACGCCCTGGTCTGCAGCAACGGTCCCGGATGCGCGCCGGGGCAGACCGTCAATCCCTGGTCGGCATCGGGCGGCAATCCGAACCTCAAGCCGTGGCGTGCGGATGCACTCGATGCGGCCTATGAATGGTACGTCAACCGCACGACCTACATCTCGATCGCGGGCTTCTACAAGAAGCTGCACACCTATATCTATCAGCGCTCCGACCTCTTCGATTTCTCGGGCATCCCGCTGCCGAGCACCGCGAGTTCGATCCCGGCAGGCGTGATCATAAGCCCGATCGGGCAGATCACGCTGCCCGCGAACGGCAATGGTGGAACGATCAAGGGCCTCGAATTCAGCGGCGCCTTCGATTTCGGGACGCTGATCAAGCCGCTCGAGGGGCTGGGCGTGATCGGCAGCCTGTCGCTCACCGAGTCCGACCTCAATCCCGCCGACAATGGACAGGAAGTCCGCATCCCGGGCCTGTCCGGGACGGTCTACAATATCACGGGTTATTACGAGAATGGCGGCTTCCAGGCACGCGCCAGCTATCGATACCGTTCGGCCTTCAAGGGCGAGGTGGTGCAGCTCTTCGCGACGCGCGGCCAAACCGAGATCCTGGCGGACAGGCAGGTCGACGCACAGATCGGCTACACCTTCGAGAAGGGGTCGCTCAACGGGTTCGGCGTGCTGTTCCAGGTCAACAACCTGACTGACTCGCCCTATCGGACCCGCCTCGGCCTCGACGACGGTGGCACGCACACCGCCGATGGCCAGAGCTTGCCCGAGACTTACGAGAAATACGGCCGCCAGTTCCTGCTGGGGTTCAACTACCGCTTCTAGCCTCCTCCGGATCACCCTCCGGAACCCTGATGGGGAGGTGTGAGGATCACCTCATGCCTCCCCAATTTTTTGATCGTGCCGGCCGCCGGCCGAGTCAGGCGAGTTTGACCGATGAAGAGATTTCGCGCGGGGCTGTGGCTTTCCCTCCCCTTACTCGCGAGCTGCATGTCCACGCACGATCGCACGGCGCCTTCGGGCACCGAATGGCCGGCGCTCCGCTCCCCGTCGCCACGTGATGCGGCGATGGAGGCACGGATCGCCGGCATCGTCGCCGGCATGACGCTCGAGCAGAAGATCGGCCAGATGACCCAGGCCGAGATCCGCTACATTACGCCCGACGAGGTGCGGCGCTATTATATCGGCTCGATCCTCAACGGGGGCGGCAGCTGGCCGGGGATGCGCAAGAACGCCAAGGTCGGCGACTGGACCGCGCTTTCGGACAGCTTCGCGCGCGCCGCGCAGGCGACCGACATGAAGGTGCAGATCCCGCTGATCTGGGGCACCGATGCGGTACACGGGCACGGCAATGTCGCGGGCGCGACGCTGTTCCCGCACAATATCGGCCTCGGCGCCGCCAATGATCCGGCGCTGATCGAGCGCATCGGCCGGGCGACCGCGAAGCAGGTCCGTGCGACCGGGATCAGCTGGGTGTTCGCGCCGACACTTGCGGTGGTCGAGAACCGCCGCTGGGGCCGCAGCTATGAGAGCTATTCGAGCGATCCCGCGATCGTAGCGCGCTATGGCGGCGCCATGGTCCATGGCCTGCAGGGTGGACTGACCGGGGACGGCGACGTCGTTGCCACAGCCAAGCACTTCATGGGCGATGGCGGCACCTTCGACGGCGTCGACCAGGGCGAGAATCGCGCAAGCCTGCGCGACATGATCGCCCGCCACGGCGCCGGCTATTATCCCGCACTCCAGGCCGGGGTGCAGACGGTGATGATCTCGTACAACAGCTGGAACGACACCGCCGCCGGCAGGGATTATGGCAAGATGCACGGCAGTCGCGAAATGATCACCGATGTCCTGAAAGGGAAACTTGGCTTCGACGGCCTCGTCGTCTCCGACTGGAATGGCATCGAGCAGGTGCCGGGCTGTTCCAAGCCGCATTGCGCCCAGGCGATCAACGCCGGCATCGACATGATCATGGTGCCCGAGGACTGGAAAGCCTTCATCGCCAACACGGTCGCCGACGTTCGCGAGGGCCGCATTCCGATGGCGCGGATCGACGATGCGGTGACACGGATCCTGCGCGTGAAGATGCGCGCGGGTCTGTTCGACCGTCCGGTGTCCGCCAGCATCTATAATGGTCGCGCCGACGCGCTGGATGCGTCCGCGCTGGCGCGCGAGGCGGTCCGCAAATCGGCGGTGTTGCTCAAGAACGATCGCGGGCTGCCGCTGCGCACCGGCCAGCGCGTGCTGGTGGTCGGCGCGAGCGCTGACAGCATCTCCAACCAGAGCGGCGGCTGGTCGCTCACCTGGCAGGGCACCGAAAACAGCAACCGTGATTTCGCCACCGGTACCACATTGCTGGCGGCGTTGCGCCAGCAGCTCGGCGCGGACAAGGTCACCTATTCGGTCGACGGCAAGGGTGTGGATCCCAGTCGGTTCGACGCAGTCGTCGCCGTGCTCGGCGAGGCGCCCTATGCCGAATATCATGGCGATGTCCGCGCGCCCAAGCCGGTCCAGCACAGCGCGCTTTACCCCGCCGACCTCGCCGCGCTCCAGGCGGTTTCAGGCAAGGGCGTGCCCGTCGTCTCGGTGCTCTATTCGGGCAGGCCGACCTACACCAACGACCTGATCAACCTTTCCGACGCGTTCGTCGCGGCATTCTTGCCCGGCACCGAAGGCGAAGGGCTCGCCGATGTACTGCTGGGCGGACGCTATGACTTTACCGGGCGGCTTTCCTTCACCTGGCCGGGCTCGGCCTGTTCGACGAGCGATGGGCCCGGCAACACCTTCCAGTTCCCGCGCGGCTATGGATTGGGCTACACCCGCCACAAGCGCCTAGGCTCGCTTCCCTCGCCCACCGCCCCGGCGAGCTGCGAGACCGCGGCGCGTTGAGCGCGGGGAGAGGCATGCAACAGCTCAAGCGAATCCTGATCGTCGGCGGCGGGTCGGCCGGGTGGATGACCGCCGCCCTGCTCTCGCGATTGTTCGAGGGGCTCTACGAGGTCCAGCTGATCGAATCCGAAGAGATCGGGACGATCGGCGTCGGCGAGGCGACGATCCCGGCGATCAAGAAATATAACGAGCTGCTGGGGCTCGACGAGAACGAGTTCATGCAGCGCACCCAGGGTAGCTTCAAGCTCGGCATCCAGTTCGTCGATTGGTGGCGGCAGGGCGAAAGCTATATCCACGGCTTTGGCGTGATCGGACAGGATCTGGGCTGGCTGCGCTGCCACCAATATTGGTTGAAGATGCGGGCGAAGGGCCGTGCTTCGGACTTCGCCAATTTCTCGATCAACACCGCCGCCGCGCTCAAGAACAAATTCATGCGCGCCGATCCCAAGCTGGCGGAATCGCCGATCGGCCATATCGCCCACGCCTTCCATTTCGACGCCGGGCTCTATGCCAAGTTTCTGCGCGGCTATGCCGAGGCGCGCGGCGTCCAGCGACGCGAGGGCAAGGTCGCCGATGTCACGCTGCGCGGCGAGGATGGCTTCGTCGAATCGGTGACGATGGACGATGGCGAGGTCATCGCCGCCGACCTGTTCATCGATTGCTCGGGGTTCCGCGGCCTGATCATCGAGCAGGCGATGAAGACCGGCTACGAGACCTGGACGCACTGGCTGCCGTGCGACCGGGCGATGGCAGTCCCGTGCGCGCGTATCGAACCGTTCACGCCCTATACCCGCTCGACTGCGCGACCGGCGGGCTGGCAATGGCGCATCCCGCTCCAGCACCGCACCGGCAACGGCCATGTCTATTCGAGCGCTCATATGGACGATGCCGAAGCCGAGGCGCTTCTGCTCGCCAATCTCGACGGCGCGCAGATGGCCGAGCCCAACCGGATCCGCTTCGTCACAGGCAAACGGAAGAAGATCTGGAACAAGAACTGCGTCGCGATCGGGCTCGCTTCGGGGTTTCTCGAACCGCTCGAATCCACCAGCCTTCACCTCATCCAGTCGGCGATCATCCGGATGGTGCGATTGCTGCCCGATAGCGGGTTCGATCCCGCGACGATCACCGAATTCAATCGTCAGACCGACTTCGAATATGAGCGGATCCGCGACTTCATCATCCTCCACTATAAGGCGACCGAGCGCGACGACACGCCCTTCTGGCGCTATTGCCGCGACATGGAGGTGCCGGACACGCTCCAGCGCAAGATCGACCTGTTCGCCGCCAATGGCCGGGTTTTCCGCGAGGACGACGAACTCTTCACCGAGGAGAGCTGGATCCAGGTCTTCCTGGGCCAGGGCATCATCCCGCGCGGCTATGATCCGCTGGCCGACATCAAGAGCGACGCGCAGGTCGCGCAGTTCCTCGGCAATATCGAGAACGTCATTGGCAAGTGCGTCGACGTGATGCCGGCGCACGCCGATTTCGTCGCCAAGACGTGCCCGGCCTAGCCGCCCTGAAGCTTGGCGAGCAGCGCCTTGCGCATCTGCGCGACGTCCTGCAGCGATGTCGCGCCCAATATGCCGCGCGCTTCCGTGGGCAGATGTTCGCCGGGATCGCCATTGGCGAGGAAGACATAGTGATCGAACATCGCCTGCCAGGCCCGGCGCTGATCTGGCGGCAGCAGGCGCAGGCTCATCATCCCGAACATCATCGCATCCCAGGGCGATCCGATCCCGGCGGGCGCCGCATCCCACCAATAGTTCACCAGCATGCTGAACGGCGAAAGCGCCTCGACATGGTGATACCATTGATAGGGAATGTAGAGCGCGTCCCCGGCCTCGAGCTCGGCGGATTGCGCGGCTTCGAGCGCGTCGGCGAAGCGCGGATAGCGAGCGAGATCGGGCGCGGTCAGGTGCGCCATGCTCACCTGCACGCCCGCCGGCGTGGGGTTGAAAGGCCCCATGTAGAGATTGCCGACCTGTTCGGGCGGGAACAGGGTGAACCGGCGCCGGCCCGCCGCGACGACGGCGATGTTCTCCGACGGATCGTGATGGATCGCCACCTTGGCGGCATTGCCGATCCACAGCCGTGGCAGGATCGCGGACGGCAGTATCGCCAGCCGGTTCGCTTCCGCGAAGCCGGGCACATGATCGGTCGCGCTCAATCCCTGCAACGCGAGTGCATCGGGGCGGTCTTTTCCCGCCTCCCCCGCCAGCGCATCGAGAAAATCGCCGAGCGGCGCCTGTTGCGTTGTGAAATTACGGGTGCCGATCTCAGTACCATAATGGAGCCGCCCTTCCACGTCCGCGGGCGCGCGCATGAACGGCACGGGGTTGGCCGTCGCCATCCCACGCAGATAGGCTGCGGGATCCGCCGCGCGGACGATCGGCCAATCGGAGGCGATGCCCTTGAGCACCGCGGGTTCGGCGGCCGCGCGGATTTCCTGAAAGCCGGCGGGCGTGACATCGTGCCAGGTTCGAATGGGGGTCATGGTCGCAGGAGCGTATCAGTGCAGCCGAGAAACGAGCAACCACAGATCCGCGTCGACCGCGTCGGCGCCGAGCAGGTGCCGGTGGTGGTGGTCGAGCATTTTTCGCCGGACCCCGATCGTTTGATCGCCGAGGCCGAGACGCTCGACTTCAGCGTGATGGGCGAATTCTATCCGGGCATTCGTGCCCTGGTGACCCCTGCCTATTTCGAAGGGCTGAATGCGGTGCTGGGGCCGGTGATGCGCGAAGTCTTCGGCGCGCAGGAGCGGATCGGGTTCAACCGTGCGCTCTATTCGCTGGCGATCACGCCGCCCGCCGAGCTCACGCTCGCCCAGCGCATCCCGCATATCGACACGGTCGAGGAAGGCCGGATCGCGATCCTCCATTACCTGTCGCGCGCACCACATGGCGGCACTGCCTTCTATCGGCATCGCTCGACCGGGTTCGAGACGATCGACGCCGCACGGCACCGCCCGTATCTAAACGCGTTGCGCGCCGACTTCGGCGCTGAGGGCGAGCCCCTCCCCGCTTATATCCAGGGTGACACCACGATCTTCGAACAAACCGCGCGGTACGATGCAGTGTTCAACCGCGCGCTCATCTATCCGAGCAACCTGCTACACTGCGCGATCCTGCCTGATCCCGCCGCCCTGGCGCGCGACGTCCATAAGGGGCGCCTGACCGTGGCGAGCTTCCTGACGATATGCTGAGGAGAGAGAAGATGCGGATCCTGGCCGGCCTGTGCGTACTCGCGCTTCCCGCCTGCGCGCCGATGGGACGC
Source organism: Sphingomonas sp. JC676 (assembly GCF_014489075.1). Classification (GTDB taxonomy): domain Bacteria; phylum Pseudomonadota; class Alphaproteobacteria; order Sphingomonadales; family Sphingomonadaceae; genus Sphingomonas. The sequence goes on from NZ_JACTGR010000001.1 coordinate 1,175,703, forward strand.
CCCGCCGCGACGCCGGCCGCTCCGATGGTCGAAGCTTGGCTCACACTGCCCGACCAGTCGCAGCTTCTGGCGCAGCAGCCTTCGCTTGCGCTCGAACCCGGCAGCGGCGGCCCGACGGCTATCAAGGTCAACCCCGCGCAGCGCTATCAGGAGATGGTCGGTTATGGCGCGGCGATCACTGACGCATCGGCCTATCTCCTCCAGCGCAGGATGAGCGCAGCGCAGCGCGAGGCGCTGCTTGCCGAATTGTTCGGCCCCAAAGGCATCGGCCTGTCGTTCACGCGCGTCACCATCGGCGCGTCCGACTTCTCACGCAGCCATTACAGCTATGACGACCGGCCCAAAGGCGAGACCGATCCGGGGCTGGCGCATTTCTCGATCGCCCCGGCTAAAATGGAAGTGCTGCCCACGGTCCGCGCCGCGCGTGCAGTCAATCCGAAACTCGCGCTGATGGTCTCGCCCTGGAGCCCGCCGGGCTGGATGAAGACCACCGACTCGCTCATCACCGGCACCTTGCGCGACGACGCCTACCTGCCCTTCGCCACCTATCTGCGCCGAACTGTTCAGGACTTCGCCGCAGAAGTCGGCCCGGTCGACTATCTCAGCATCCAGAACGAACCCGATTTCGAGCCGGACAGCTATCCGGGCATGCGCCTCAGCGCCGCGCAGCGCGCCCGGGCGATCGCATTGCTTGGGCCCGAGCTCGCCAAGGCTGGTCTGGTGACGCGAATCCTCGACTGGGACCATAATTGGGATCTGCCCGAACAGCCGCTGTGGGTTCTCGCCGATGCGCAAGCGGCCAGTCATGTCGCCGGCGTCGCCTGGCATTGCTACAAGGGCGACATCGCCGCGCAGAGCCAGGTGCGCGACCGGTATCCCGACAAGGACGTGTTCTTCACCGAATGCTCGGGCGGCGAATGGTCCAAGGCCTGGCCCGACAGCTGGGCCTGGACGGTGCGCACCTTGGTGATCGGCGCGCCACGCCATTGGGCACGTGGCGTGCTCCTCTGGAACCTCGCGCTCGACGAGAAATTCGGCCCGCATCTCGGCGGCTGCGACAATTGCCGCGGCGTCGTCACCATCGACAACGCCAACGGCGCGGTGTCGCGCAACCCCGAATATTATGCGCTCGGCCATGCCAGCAAGTTTGTCGTGCCCGGCGCCCGGCGGATCGCGTCCGACAGCAAGGCCGATGGCGTCGAGACCGTCGCCTTCCGCAATCCGGACGGCACGCGAGTGCTGCTCGCGTTCAACGCGGGCGGGCAGCCAGCGGACATGGCGGTCGAATCCGAGGGGCGCCATTTCGACTACACCCTCCCCGCCAACGCCGCCGTGACGTTCCGCTGGCCCGAGGTGCGATGACCGCGCGCCCAGCACGCAGCGATGCGGCATTCGTGCCGGTCACCGCGCTATTCTTCGCCTGGGGCTTCATCTGCGCGAACAACGATCCGCTGATCGCGGCGATGCGCGCGATCTTCGGCCTGAGCTATACCGAGGCGCTGTTCACGCAGATCGTCTCGTTCATCGCCTTCGCGACAATGTCGCTCCCCGCCGCGGCGCTGTTGGCCCGGATCGGGGCGCTGCGCACGATCCTCGTGGGGTTCGCGACGATGATCGCCGGTTGCCTGCTGATCCAGCTCACTACCTTGGTGCCGCAGTTCGGGATGGTGCTGGCCGGGCTGTTCGTGCTCGTGACCGGGATCGTCGCGCTGCAGGTCGCCACCAACCCGCTCGCCGCGGCGCTGGGGCCAAACGAGCACAGCCATTATCGTCTGACCCTCGCGCACTCGTTCAATTCGCTCGGCATGGTGTGCGGCGTGCATTTCGGCGCGCGGGTGATCCTTGGGCAGGAAGGCCTGCGCACGGGCGCCAGCCAGGCGGCGGGGATCGCCGCAGTCACCCACGCCTTTCAGATCATCGCGATGCTCGTGCTGGTCTTGCTGCTGCTGGTCTTGCTCGTCCGGCACAGGCTGACCGACGCGCGCATCCCCGATGCCGGTGGCGGTCGTATAGGTGACGCGCTGCGCTCACCCTGGGCGATGGCCGGCGCGGGGGCGATCGCGCTCTATGTCGGCGCCGAAGTGTCGATCGGCAGCCTGTTGATCCTTCATCTCGCCTCGCCGGGCACGCTGGGCCTGCCACTGGCCGATGCCGGAGCCTATGTCGCCAATCTCTATTGGGGCGGCGCTTTGGTCGGGCGCTTTGCCGGGAGCTGGGCGCTGCGCTTCGTGCCCGCCACTCGGCTTTTGTTGCTAGCCGCCGCAAGCGCAGGGACACTTTGTGCCGCAGCGCTCGTCCTGCCCGGGCCGGCCGGCGCCTGGTGTCTGTTGGCGGTGGGCCTGTTCAACTCCGTGATGTTTCCGACGATCTTTACGCTCACTCTGGAACGGTCCGACGCGCCGCCGGCGACGGTCTCAGGCCTGTTGTGCCTCGCCATCGGCGCCGGCGCGGTGGTGCCTCTGCTCGCCGGCCAGGTTGCCGACCATATCGGGCTGGCCTGGGCATTCGTCGTGCCGATGTTTGGCTATGCAGCCATCCTGGCCTTCGCGGCGGCGCTTTTCCGGCGCCGGATCGTCACAGGATGACCATCGCCACCGCGGCCGCCGCCATCACCGTGGTGGCTGCCCAGCCGAACAGCAGCAGTGGCACCGGTGCGGTGAACTCGCCCATGATCGCCTTGCGCGAGACGACCACCATCATCACCGCCATGATCGGCACCGCGACAACGCCGTTGATCACCGCGCTCCAGAACAATGCCTTGATCGGATCAATCGGCGACCAGTCGATCGCGATTCCCAGCAGCATCGCCGTGCCGATCACCGCATAGAAGGCGGGCGCGTCGGTCGGCTTCTTCTCCAGCCCGATCCGCCATCCCTGCGCCTCGCCGGTGGCATAGGCGGCGGAACCGGCAAGCACGGGAACCGCCAGCAGTCCGGTTCCGACAATGCCGAGCGCGAAGAGCAGGAAGGCGAATTGCCCAGCCACCGGTTTCAGCGCTTCGGCGGCATCTGCCGCGGTGGCGATATCGGTCTTGCCCGCGGCATTCAGCGTCGCGGCGGTGCCGATCATGATCGTCAGCGCGACGATGTTCGAAACCGCCATCCCGACAAAGGTGTCGATGCGAATACGGCCCAGCTCGCGGGGCGCCTGTTCGGGCGCCTCTTCCAGGGCATGTTCCTCATCATGGCCGTCGATCTCCTCCACTTCCTGGCTGCTCTGCCAGAAGAAGAGATAGGGGCTGATCGTGGTGCCGAAGATCGCGACGATCGTGGTGACGGCCCCCGCCCCCGCGATTGTCGGCACGACCATGCCCTTTGTGGCGGCCGCCCAGTCGACATGTACCAGCAGCACCAGCGCGACATAAGCGAGCAGCACCAAAGTCAGCCATTTGAGGATCGAGGCGTAGCGGTGATACGGAAGGAAAAGCTGCAGGAGCAGCGATCCCACCGCGAAGACAATGGTGAAGATGTGTCCGCCGCCGCCCGCCACGAGTTCGGCCGCGTCGCCCATCGCCGCGAGGTCCGCGCCGATATTGATCGTGTTTGCGACGAACAGCAGCATGACGAGCGAGCTCAGGATCCACCGCGGCAGGATCTGGCGCATGTTCGCCGCGAGCCCGCGCCCCGTCACCCGCCCGATCCGCGCGCTCACCAATTGCACCGCGGTCATCAGCGGATAGGTGAGGATCATCGTCCACAGCAGCTGGAAGCCGAACTGGGCCCCTGCCTGGGAATAGGTGGCGATGCCGCTGGGATCGTCGTCGGCGGCGCCGGTGATCAGCCCGGGGCCGAGTTGCTTGGTGAGCGAGGGCCTATGACCAGTGCGTTCGGTGTCCATCGTCGCTCCTGATTGCCCAGCAATTCAATATTCGCGTTGACCCATGTTAGCCCGAGGAACTTTGGTTGCCACTCATGCTTTAGCGGAGGGCAATCAGGGAGAATTTCCATGGCCGAACAAAGCTATACCGACGCGATTGCCCTGTTGAAGGCGGATCATCGCAAAGTCGAGGATTTGTTCGAGCAGTTCGAGGGGGCGCGCAGTTCGGCATCGAAACAGAAGATCGCCAACCAGATCTGCACAGAGCTCAAGATCCACACGATGATCGAGGAAGAAATCTTCTACCCGGCGTTTCGCGGCCTGATCGAGGACGATCTCATGGACGAGGCCTATGTCGAGCATGACGGCGCCAAGGTGCTAATCAACGACATCGTCGCGGGGCAGCCCGAGGATGATTTCTACGATGCCAAGGTCACAGTGCTCTCCGAAGAGATCAAGCACCACGTCCATGAGGAGGAAATGCCGAGCGAGGGCATGTTCGCCCAGTGCCGCAAGACCGATGTCGACCTGGTCGCGCTGCGTGACGCGATGCTGGCGCGGAAGCAGGAACTGACGGCGCAGGCGCAAAGCGGCGGGTTGCCCCCGGCGAAACCAACTGCGGTCAATCTGCAGCCCGCCTGACCAGAGGCGGCGGCCTAGAAATTCCCGGTAACGGGACCGTCCAGCCGCAGATCCTTGATGCCGAGGCTTCCGGAGTTGCGGAAGCCTATGACCCGATCGAGCGCGAAGGCATTGGCACCCTTCGGCACGCGGACACGCGCGAAATCGGCATCCTCCACATCCTCGAGCCGGAATGCCGGACGCGGATCGGGTACCGCCACCGCGATCTCGACATTGCTCATCTCGAGCCCGCGGGCATGCCTGACGAAGAAGCCGGTCGCGGGCAGATCGCCGAACATCGTCGCCTCGGGATAGCCGAGCTCGTTTTCGGGTGGGCGCAGCGCGGCCATCGCGACGGGCGCGCCGCCGACATGGTGGAGATACACATCTGAGATGCGCACATCCTCGATCGGATGATCGACCAGGCCCGCGATCACCGATGGCAGCAAGGTCGCGTTCGAGCTGACCACGTTCTGGATCAGGATGCGTTTCATCGTCCCGATCGGCCGGCCCGCGGGACCTCGCATCCGCTTGCCGAGCCGCAGAAACAGCGGCGCGTCGACGATCCCGCGCATCGTGAGGTTGCTGACCGTCACATCCTCGATTATCGCGCCGTCGACCGTCTCAAACGCCAGCCCGCGGCTATCCTCGAAGATGCAGTTGGTGATGGTGATGTTGCGGAAGCCGCCATTGGTCTCGGTACCGAACTTGATGCGGCCGTGGATCTTCGGCGCGAAGTCCGCCGGCATCTTCTTCCAGGTGCCGTCGATCACCGATCCGATCTGATAGTTGCCGGTGACGAAGCAATTTGCGATCATCACATTCTCGGTCACCCGCGCCTCGCCCAGCGCATAGCTGCTCTTGGGGCAGATCGCGTCGTCATAGGGCGAATTGACCGTGCAGTTGGTCACGCGGACATTCTTGCAGCAGTCGATGTCGAAGCCGTCGCGGTTGGTATCGACCAGCAGGTTGTCGATCGTCAGATTGTCGACGCCGGTAGCGAGCAAGGCGAACCAGCCGCCTTCCAGGATCTTGAAGTCGCGGAGCGTGACGTTGCGGCACCATTTGAGCGCGATCGCCTTGTTGCCGGTGCCGGGACCGTTGGGGTCCTTGAGCCAATTGTCCTTGCCGTCGCCACGGCCCAGCCACTTGCCCCAGATCAGGCCTTGGCCGGTGATCGCGATGTCGTGGAGTCTCTCACCCCAGATCAGGCTGTTCTGCCAATGGCTATGACCGAAATCCTGGAAGTCCTTGTATGAGGCATCGATCGGCTCGGCGAGGTCGTAGCCGGTCGTGCCGACGGGCGCTGCCGCCAGGATCACCGCGCCGCTGTCGAGGTGGAGCGTGATGTTGCTCTTCAGGCGGATCGTATAGCAGGCATAGGTGCCCGCCGGGAAATAGACGGTGCCGCCGCCGCGCGCAGCGGCATGGTCGATAGCGCGATTGATCGCCGGCGTGTCGATCGCCTTGCCGTCACCCTTGGCGCCGAAATGGCGGACATTGACCCAGCCGGCACCCTCCGGCGCCACGAGCACCGTGGCGAAGCCGGGGGGGGCAGTGCCGAGAGCTAGGGCACCGACCGCGCCCCCCAATAAGATCGAGCGGCGATCGAGCATCATGTATGGTCTCGCAATCGGGGGACAGGGCTGGAGCAAGGCGGATGCGCACCTTTCGGCCGCGCACCCGCCCCGACACGCCTCTTTAGAACTTGAGCGTGGCGCCGAAGAAGAATTCGCTGCCGAGCACGTCGTAGGTCGCGGACCACGTATTGGCGTTGGGGCCCTGCGTGGTCACCGGGGGCATCTTGCCGGTGATGTTGTTGACGCCGCCGAACAGCTCGATGCCCTTGGTCATGTCATAGTTGAACGAGAGGTCGAAATAGTTCTGCGCGGGCAGCTTCGGATAGACGATGTTCGCCAGCGACGGCGTCGAGGCCGAACCCTGCCGCGACGGGACGATGTAGCGATCGGTCGTCACGCCGCCGAGATAGCGGTGGCGCAGGCTCAGGCTAAGGGTGTCCAGGTTCCAGGTGACGCGGGTCGTGCCGCGCCAGTTCGGGAGCGGCTGGCCGCAGGTCGGCCCGAACGAACCCGCACAACGGTTCTTGAGGTTCGGCAGCGCCTCGACCGGAGTCGAGGTGAAGTCGTAGAGATAGGTGAAGTTGCTGCTGAGATCGAACGAGCTGCGCTCCGCCAGGCCCGGGAAACCGAAGCCTACGTCGAAGTGGTACCGGGCCGCGAAATCGACGCCCGAGGTCTGCAGCGCGCCGGTGTTCGCGTTGAGCACCTTGACGGTATAGGGATCGTTGATCTCGCCGGTGGTCGGGCTGCGCATGACTGCCCGGCAGAACTCGCTGTTCGCGTCCTGGATGGTGTAATAGCAGAGGTTGAGCGTGTTCTGGACGCCGCCGCCGAGCTGCGCGATCGCGCCGTTCAGCTTGATGTTGAAATAGTCCACGCTGACGAAGAGGCGCGGCGCGAAGCGTGGCGTGAAGACCACCCCGGCGGTGTAGGTGTTGGACTTTTCCGCGCCCAGGTTCGGATTGCCGCCCGAGTCAGACGGGAAGATGCTGTTCGGCTGGACGCCGGCGCCAAACACCTGCGATGCGGGAACGCCGGTGGCAACGCAGACGGCGCGCACCGCCGCCGTCTGCTGCGAGACCGGGGCGCGGCTCGAGCAGGGATCGATCGCCGCACCCACGACGCGGGTCGTGCCGCCGAACAGCTCGTTGACGTTCGGCGCGCGGATCGAGCGCTGATACTGGGCGCGGAACGCGATGTCCGGGCTCACGCGCCAGTCCAGGCCGCCCAGATAGGTCCACTGGCCGCCGATGCCCTTCAGATTATAGTCCGAATAGCGGAAGCCGCCATTTGCGACGAGGCTGTCGATGAACGGCGTGTTGTGGATCAGCGGCACGCGCACTTCGCCGAACACTTCCTTCACGGTCGTGCTGCCCTGGGTCGGCAGGCCCGGGTTGAAGCCCGCGACATCGCCCGAGGCCAGGAACGAGTCCGGCGTGAAGGTTGCGCTGGTCTTGCGCCATTCGGTGCCGAACGAGAAACCGACCGGGCCGGCCGGAAGCTTGAACAGGTCGCCAGTGATGCTGGCCTGCGCCACTTGCTGCGTCGCGACCGTCGAGTTGGTCGCGCTGATCGAGATCGCCTTCACGCAGGCGGCGGAAACGTTTGCGCCGAAGATGTTGCAGACCGGCGGGGAGCCGTTCTGCGACAGCAGCGCCGCTTGCAGGCGGCTGCGCGAGATCGCGTTCTGGAGCAGCAGCGTGTCTTCGCTGCGCGAATAAGTGTAGTACGCGTCGAACTTGAGGTTGCTCAGCACGTTATCCGACACACTGCCGATATCGCCGCGAAGACCCCAGGCGCCGCGGAACACGTTGCGGCGTTCGCTGGCCAGACGCGGACCGACCTCGACATAGCGACGGCCGGCCGTGACGAGCGCCAGGCCGTCGCCCGGCGCGTTGGTATAGCTCGCGGTGCCGGCGGTAACCGTGGTCGGCGCGGTCTCGGCGAGATCGAGCTGCCGGAACACCTCCTGAAGCTGCGGCGTCAGATAGGGATTGTTGATGTTGAACAGCGTCGGCGAGCCGACGTTCGTCGGCGCCAGGCGCGCATTCACGGTGTTCCGCGAGAAGTGCAGCTCCATGTAGCCGGTGATGTTATCGGTAAAGTCGTAATGGCCGAAGCTGTTGATCATCCAGCGTTCCTGCGGCTGGATGAGATAGTTGTCGGGCCCAAGGTTGAAATCGTCCTGCGGGGTCAGCGCCGGACGGGCCGCGGTGCCCTGATTGTTGAACGTGAAGCCGCGCGAGCCGAGCGAGCCCAGGCCCGCCGCCGCATAGGCTGCGTTGAGCGCCGCATTGCTGCCGCCGGCCGACGGAATGCCCGAGAAGCGGCCATTGGGGATGTCGCCGCTGCCGCTGGCGATGAAGCCGAGCTGGCCGCCGGCCTGGGTGCAGGTCTGGCCCGCTGGAATCGCGAAGGGCGTGCCGGCATGGTTGGAATTGCCCGAGCCGGGTACGATGCACCCGTCGGACAGCGAGTCATAGGCGAAGTCGCCGCGCTGGCCGCGCGTGATCGAACCGCGCTTCAGATAGTTGCCCGAGACGACGATGTTGCCGCGGCCCTCCGAGAAGTTGCCGCCCATGGTCAGGTCGACATTGTAGACCGGCGTGCCGGTCGGTCGGTCGATATTGACCTGGCCGCGCGCCTCGACGCCTTCGAAATCGTCGCGCATGATGAAGTTGACGACGCCGGTGATCGCATCCGAGCCATAGACCGCCGACGAGCCGCCGGTGACGATCTCCGTACGGGCAATCAGCGATGACGGGATGGTGTTGAGATCGACGACCTGTTCGGGGCCATAAATGGCGAAGCGGCGGCCATTGACCAGCACGAGATTGCGGTTCGAGCCGAAGCCGCGAAGATTGACGTCGGCGAAGCCGCCGGGGACGGTGTTCGACGTCGCGGTGCCGAACTGCGACCCGACCGCCTGGGGCAGCTGCGCCAGCGTCTTCTCGATATTGACGTTACCGGAACGCTTGATGTCGTCCTGGCTAACGACATTCACCGGGGTCGTCGCGTCGAATCCGGTGCGCGCGATACGCGAACCGGTGACGATGATTTCGGGTTCGGCCGCAGCCTGGTCCGTCGCATCGGCTGCAGGGGCGTCCTGAGGCGCTGCTGCTGCGGGGGCCGCCTGCGGGGCGGTCTGCGCATGCGCCACCTGCGAAGCGAGACCCAGTGCCAAGAGCGTGGTTCCGCACAGGAAGCGCGCACGCCGGCCCGTCATGAAGTTCGCCATCAATCCTCTCCCTTTAGTCGCCGTCTCTACAGCTGCCCCTCGGGCTCAAGCTGCGATCTGCGGCGTGTGATCACATAAACAGCAGGAAATGTTAGCGCTAACATTTCCAGACATATAAATTCCACATGCTGGAAGCAATACATAATAAGTGAGAACAGGTGCGTCAATTGCAAATTGCTCCTCTTCCCGCAAAGAGTGATTCTTTGCATTTTCAAAGGTTTATAGAAAGGGCCGAACCTGCTAGCCGACGCTTGGCCGCGCTGACCTCGAACGTGTTGCCGCGTTAGCGCTCCCATAGCGCTTGACCAGACAATCATCGTTTGAGAAAACAATCTCATCAAATACCATTTACTCCCACAATATGGGATTCAACCGATTGCGGCTGAGGATTCGCACCGCCAGATCGCTGAATATGTTACCGGTAGCAGCCGGAGCTGGGAGAGAAGAGCTTGCCCCAACCGACCTCGAATAAGCATGGCCGGACGCTTGCGGAAAGACCGTCCTGTCCGTGTAACGACAGAACCGCGATAACCGGTCAAACCCAGCTCTTCGAGGAGACGATGCAATGACCGCCAACCCCCTTCTGGGCGTCGTCTTTCATTGGCTGGGCGGCCTCGCCTCGGCCAGCTTCTATGTCCCCTATCGCGGCGTGAAGCGCTGGTCGTGGGAGATCTACTGGCTGACCGGCGGCATCTTCTCCTGGCTGCTGGCGCCATGGTTCTTCGCCTCGATCCAGACCAACGACCTGCTCGGCGTGCTTTCCCGCGCGCCGACGCCCACGCTCATATGGCCGGTGATCTTCGGCATGCTCTGGGGCTTTGGCGGGCTCACCTATGGCCTCACCATGCGCTATCTCGGCCTGTCGCTCGGCATGGCGGTGGTGCTGGGGCTGTGCACCGTGTTCGGCACGCTGATTCCGCCGATCTTTCAGGGCGATTTCGCCGCGAAGCTCCTCGACAGCCCCAGCGGCAACATAATCCTGCTCGGCCTGGCGGTAACGCTGGCAGGGATCATCGTCGTAGCGATGGCGGGCGCGCGCAAGGACGCTGCGCTATCGGCGGAGCAGAAGGCTGCGGCGATCAGCGAGTTCAACTTCAGGAAGGGCGTCGCCGTAGCCGTCTTCTCGGGCATCATGTCGTCCTGCTTCGCTTTCGGCCTCGCTGCGGGCGAACCGATCAAGGCGATCTCCGCCGCCGCGGGCACCGGCCCCTTGTGGTCCGGCCTACCCATCCTCTGCCTCGTCATGTTCGGTGGGCTGATCACCAACGCGGTATGGTGCACCTGGCTGATCGCCAGGAATGGCAGCGCGGGCGAGTGGTTCGGCCGCGCTGCGGCAGGTGCGACCGCGCCGGCGAGCGAAAGCACCGGCGCCGGTGCGGCCGCGGCATTCGAGCCCGGCCATATCGGCAGCGAACCGGTACGCGCCGGCCGGCCGCCGATGCTGGCCAACTATCTGCTCTGCGCGATCGCCGGCACGCTCTGGTACTTCCAGTTCTTCTTCTACACGATGGGCGAAAGCCAAATGGGGCGCTTCGGTTTCTCATCCTGGACCCTCCACATGGCCTCGATCATCATCTTCGGCACGCTCTGGGGCTTCGCCTTCCTCGAATGGAAGGGCGCCGCAACGCGGGTGCGCGCGATGGTATGGGCGGGCGTGGGCCTGCTCGTCTTCGCCACCGTGATCATCGGCTATGGCAACATGCTTGCGGCATGATGCGCGGCGCTTTCCTTCTTGCAGCCGCCCTGTCGTTCGCCGCTCCGGCCGCGGCGCAGCAGACCTATAGCAACCCGATCCTGTACGCCGATTATTCGGACCCCGACATCATCCGCGTCGGCAAGGACTATTACCTCGTGTCGTCAAGCTTCCACTTCTCGCCGGGCATTCCGGTGCTCCACTCGCGCGACCTGGTGCATTGGAGCATCGTCGGCCATGTCCTGCCAAGGCTGCCCTTCGCCCCCGAATATGACATGCCGGGGCCGCACACGCTGGACGACACCATCTCCAAGCCGATCGGCGGCACCAAATATGCCAGCGGCGTCTGGGCGCCGAGCATCCGCTTCCATGACGGGCTGTTCTACGTCTATTTCCCGACGCCCGACGAAGGCATCTTCGTCGCCACCGCCGAGCGCCCGGAGGGCCCGTGGAGCGCGCCGGTCCAGCTGATCGGCGGTCCCGGGCTCGAGGATCCCTGCCCTTTCTGGGACGAGGACGGCACCGCCTGGCTCGTCCACTCGAAGCTCGGCGCCGGCCCGCTGATCCTCCATCGCATGTCGGCGGACGGCATGAAGGTCCTCGACGAGGGCAAGCTGATCGCCGAGGACAAGATCAACCTGCCGGTGCTGGAAGGGCCGAAGCTCTACAAGCGCAACGGTTGGTACTACATCTTCGCCCCGATCGGCGGCGTCGAGCGCGGCAGCCAGGCGGTGGGCCGTGCGCGGAAAATCACCGGGCCCTATGAATGGCGTACCGTGCTTGAGCCCGGCACCACGCCGATCCAGGGGCCGCACCAGGGCGGCTGGGTCGAAACCCCGTCGGGTCAGGGTTGGTTCGCGCATTTCAACTCGACCGGCGCGTTCGGCCGCATCGTCCATCTCCAGCCGGTGAAATGGGTGGACGATTGGCCGATCATGGGTCGCCAGATGCCGGACCGCTTCGCGGGGCAGCCGGTGCTCACCTATCCCGTTCCCGATACGGGCAGCCCGCCGACGACCGAACGGCTGCAGGATTCGGACGAGTTCGCCGACGCGCAGCTTGGCCTGCAATGGTCGTGGAACCATAATCCGGACGACAGCGCCTGGAGCCTGACCGCGCGCGCCGGATGGATGCGGCTCAACGCCCTGCCCGCCGAGCACCTCGTCAATGCGCGCAACACGCTGACCCAGATCCTGCAGGGGCCGTATGCGCGCTTCACCACGCGGATCGACGCAAGCCGTATGGCCGATGGCCAGCGCGCAGGGCTCACCCTGTTCGGCGTGCGCCCGAGCTGGATCGGGCTGGTACGGGTTAAGGGCAAGACCCGCGTCACCTTCGCATCTGAGGGAGTCGAGACCCCCGGCCCCGAGCTGGCCGGCGCCATGGTCGACCTGCGCGCCGATGTCGGCGAGGACCAAACCGTGCGCTACGCCTATAGCCTCGACGACGGCCGCAGCTTCAAGCCGCTCGGCGAGCCGACCTGGCTGGCGCGCTTCTCGTGGTGGAAGGGTTCGCGCCCCGGCCTCTTCTCCTTCAATCGCGGCGGACAAGGCGGATCGATCGATGTCGACTGGTTCCATGTCGACCGTTCGGGAAGCAGCAACTGATGGATCGCCGTACGTTTCTCGTGAGCACCGCCGCGACGCTCGCCACCCTGCCCTACGCCCAACGCGCGATGGCCGAGGATGCCATCGGCAACGCGCCCGTCTTCGTCACCGGCAACGCACGGTGGCAGGCAGCCTATGACAAGGCATTGGCGGTGCTCGCCGCCAACGTCCAGGTCATGCCCTATGTCAGCAAGCCGGTGCTGATCGAGGGATCGGTCTACAAGGGTATCTGGCAGGAATGCGGTCCGCACGAGTCACTCGTCTACCGCAAGTTCCGCCCGGACGTGGCGCGCAACAGCCACCTGACCTTTTTCGAGCTGCAGCGCGCTGATGGGCAGCTGCCGGCCAACAACAAGGTGGCCGAGACCAGCTTCGGCCAGATTCAGATGGTGGTGCCGATCGCCGCCACCGCCTGGGAGCTTGCCCGCGCGACCGGCGACTCCGAACTGCTCGAGGCCGCGTACCGCGCCTGCTCGGCCTGGGACGGCTGGCTGATGCGCTATCGCAATACACGTGGCACCGGGCTGATCGAGGGTTTCTGCACCTACGACACGGGCCACGACAATTCGCCGCGCTGGGCGGGCATGCCGAACCAGTGCCCCAACAAGGATGCGCGCACGCATCACCCGATCGCGTCGCTGCCGCGGCTCTGCCCCGATCTTTCGGCGACCACCTACGGCGCCCGTCGCGCGCTGGCAGAGATGGCGCGGGCGTTGGGCAAGCGCGCCGAGGCGGATCGCTGGAGCGAAAGCGCGGACAGGATTCGCGCGCTCATCCTGTCGAAACTCTATGTTCCCGAAGACGGTGCTTTCTACGATCTCGACGCGCAGGATCAATTCGTCCGCATCCGCTGCGACATCATCTCGCGCGTCTGCGGAGAGCATGTCGTCGACCAGTCGACCTTCGACCATGTCTGGCGGCGCCAGCTCCATAATCCGAAGGCGTTCTGGGCGCCCTTCCCGCTTCCCTCGGTCGCACTCGACGATCCGCTGTTCGTCGCTGAAATTCCCGCAAACAGCTGGGGCGGCGCAACCCAGGGGCTGACGGCACTACGCGCGGGGCGCTGGTTCGATCATTATGGCCGGTCGGCGGAATTCTCGATCCTGATGAACCAGTGGTGCGAGGGCATTCAGCGCGACATGACCTTCCGCCCGGAAATGAACCCGCGCACCGGCGTGTTCACGCATGGCGAGGATCATCCCGACTATTCGCCGACCGCGCTGGTGATGGTGGACTATACCTGGCGGCTGATGGGCATATGCGAGGAAGCGGAGGCGCTCCACTGGAACGCGCGGCCGCGCCATTCCGCTGCTGCGGGTGCCCGGTTCGAAACGCGCACCGATGACGGCGTCAGCGCGGCGATGATCTATTCCGGCACCGGCGTCGACCTCCAACTCGCAGGCAAGCCGCTTGGACGGATCGAGGGCGGCGCGGCCCGGCTGGTCACCGACAAGGCGGGCAAGCCGGCCTATCTGGTAGGCATCGAGCCGGCGGGTCAGCGGGTCACGCTGACCCTCCCCGACCGCAAGCCGCGCAAGCTGACCCTTTCGGCCAACCAGCGCGTCCTGGTCTGATCAGCGAAGCAACACGTTTGCGGTCACCGAAAGCCCGGCACGCAGGCGCTGGGCGAGCGGCTGGCCCGGATCGATGCGGATGCGCACGCCCATGCGCTGAACGATCTTGGTGAAGTTGCCCGATCCCGGCTCGAACGGCAGGAGCGCGAATTCGGCGCCCGATGCCGGCGCGAAGCTCTCGACATGGCCCTTGAGCGTCTCGCCGCCCAGCGCGTCGACATACACCGTCGCCGCCTGGCCGGGAAGCATTCTGCGCGTCTGCGTCTCCTTGAAATTGGCGACGACATAGAGGCCGGTCGCGGGCACCAGGGTCAGCAGCCGCGAGCCCGGTTGGACATAGTCGCCCATCTGCACCTGGCGATTGCCGACGATTCCGTCGATCGGCGCAAGGACCACGGCGTGGTCGCGATCCTGCCGCGCAAGGTCGAGCGAGGCGCGGGCGCGCGCTTCGGCGGCCTGCGCCTTGGCAAGCTGCGCCTCGAGCACCGGGCGGCGGGCCAGCGTCACTTCGACCTGGCGGGTCGCGGTATCGCGATCGGCGCGCGAGCGATCGAGCGCGGAGGCGGCACCCACCGCGGTCGCGCGCATCCGCTCGACATCGCGGCGCGTGGCGAAGCCTTGCGCGGAGAGCGCCTCGTAGCGCGCACGATCGGCGTCGGCGCGCACATATTCGGCATCGGCCGAGCCGATATTGGTCTGCACTGCACGCACACCCGCGATCGCTAGCTGCCGGTCGGCGCCCAGTGCGGCGAGCGCAGCGCGCGCATCCGCGACGCCGGCGACAGCATCGGCCAGATCGGCCTCGGCGGCGGCAACGCGCGCGTTGAAATCGCGCATATCGATCCGCACCAGCGGCTGGCCCGCGTGCACGAGCTGATTGTCCTGCACCAGCACATCGGTCACCAGCCCGCCAACCTTGGGCGCGACCGTACTGCTGTCGGCCTTCACATAGGCGTTGTCGGTCGACTCGCTGGAGCGCGGCGACAGCAGCCAGGCAACACCGGCAAGCGCGATCAGCACCGCGACGATGCCCGCGATCAGCGGGTTGCGCGAGATGCGGAGGCGCCGCTTCGGAGTGGTCGTCTCGGCGTGGATCATGGCGGGAGCGTTCATTGGGAGATCACCAGCAGGGTTGAAGTCGCGGACGCGATCAGGCGCCCTTTGGAATCGGTGAGCTTGGCCTCGGCAAAGGCGACGCGGCGGCCGAAGGACAGGACGGTGCCAACCGCGCGGACCTTGCCCGTCGCGGGCGTCATCGCGCGGTGATAGGCGATCTTGAGCTCGAGCGTGGTATAGGTCTGCCCCGCCGCCAGCCGCGAATGGGTGGCGATACCGCAGGCGGAATCGAGCAGGGTCGCGGTGTAGCCGCCATGGATCGTATCCATTGGATTGAGGCTGCGCGCATCGGGATCGCCTTCGAACACGGCGCGCCCCTCCTCGACCTCGACCAACGAGATGCCGAGCGTGCGCCCGATCGGCGGCTGCGCGTCGGTCGCCACCATGTGGCGGACCTGCTCGATCCCGCTGAGCGGTGCTTCGCGGTCGCTCATGCCATGTCTCCCAAGCCGAAGCGCGCCACGATGGACGCATGCGCGCTCGCCAGGATCGCGTCCGACTGATCGATATCGGCGACCGCACGGGCGAGCGCGACAGCGCCAACCAATTCCGCGATCAGCGAAGCGGCACTGCGCTCGGGATCGGCATGGCCGATCAGCCGCAGCTTCTCCGCGACGCGACCATTGAGCCCGGCCAGGCCTTGACCGAACCGGGCGCGCGCACCGGCATCGCCGCGCGCGAGGTCGCCCGAGAGCGACGGCAGCGCGCAACCGCGGTCGCGCGCATCGCGATGCAGCGTCGACAAATAGAAATCGACATAGGAGCGCAGCGCCGTGCGAGGGTTCGCATCCGATGCCCGCTGCTCGAACCGCGCCTGCGCATCGTCGAACATCGTGTCGAGCGCGGCGGCGACTAGCGCATCCTTCGATTTGAAATGGGCATAGAATCCGCCATGCGTAAGGCCCGCGCGCGCCATGATCGCCGCCACCCCGATCCCGTCGGGACCCTTGGCGCGGATCTCGCGCGCGGCTTCCTTCAGAACCCGCGCCCGCGTCTGCTCCTTGTGGTCCTCGCCATAGCGCATGGGCTTGTAGACTCCGTTTATATGACACACATAATATAAAGAACGATGGAGTCGAATTTCAATGGTTGAATCCGCGGCTCCTGCGCCGATCGATCCGATGGCACTGCCCGACCGGACGAAGTTCCTGATCTTCGGGATCATGGCGTTCGGCCAGTTCATGGCGCTGATCGACATCCAGATCGTCGCCGCATCGCTCAACGAAGTGCAGGCGGGACTCTCGGCCGGACCCGACGAGATCTCCTGGGTGCAGACCGCCTATCTGATGGCGGAGCTGGTGATGATCCCGTTCGCGGCCTTCCTGGCGCAGGCGCTGTCGACCCGCTGGCTGTTCGCGCTGTCCGCAGGCCTTTTCACGCTATCGAGCGCGCTGTGCGGCCTCGCCTGGAGCATCGAATCGATGATCCTTTTCCGCGCGATCCAGGGCTTTGTCGGCGGCGCGATGGTGCCCACCGTGTTCGCGACCGGCTACGCGATGTTCTCGGGCAAACAGCGCGCGATGATCCCCGCGATCCTGGGCATGGTCTCGGTACTGGCACCCACTCTGGGGCCAACCGTCGGTGGCTGGATCACCGATGCCTGGACCTGGCGCTGGGTCTTCTACGTCAACGTTGTGCCGGGCACCGCCGTGACTTTGCTCGCAATCTTCGTCATCCGCGTCGACCGGCCCAATCTGGCGATGCTCAAGCGGATCGACTGGGTCCATCTGGGATCGATGGCGGTGTTCCTGGGCGGGCTCGAATATGTGCTGGAGGAAGGCCCGAAGAACGACTGGTTCAGCGACAGCGGCATCGCGATCGGCGCCTGGTTGTCCATGGTCGCGTTCCTGCTGTTCCTCGAGCGCTCGTTCCGGTCGTCCTCGCCGATCGTCCGCCTCTCGCCCTTCGCCAAGCCGACCTTTGCCTTTGCCTGCATCTTCAACCTGGTGATCGGCTTCGGCCTCTATGCCGGAACCTATCTCGTCCCGCTCTTCCTCGGCCGGGTGCGTGGCTATAATGCCAGCGAGATCGGCACGACCGTTTTCATTGGCGGCATTTCGCAGCTGATCAGTGTGCCGATCGCCGCCGCCCTCTCGCAACGCATCGACCAGCGCATCGTCATCACCGTCGGCCTGGCGCTGTTCGCGTTCGGCCTCTGGCTTTTCTCGGCGATGACGCCCGAATGGGGCTTCCAGGCCTTGCTCTGGCCGCAGCTGGTACGCAGCTTCGCGATCATGCTGTGCATCGTGCCGAGCGTCGGGCTCGCGCTGGGCATCTTTGCCGGACCCGAGCTGCGTTACGCTTCGGGCCTGTTCAACCTGATGCGAAACCTGGGCGGTGCGATCGGCATCGCCGTCACCACCACCTGGCTGCAGGACATGAGCCGCCTGCATACGCTCCGCCTCGCCGAGGCGCTGGGCAACGCGCCACGCGCCGCGGCCGACACGATGGCCGGCCTCGTCCATCACGTCGGAGAGATGACGCCCGATCCGGCCCGCGCGCTGCTGACTGCGCAGGCGATGATGGGGCGGGTCGTGGGGCGCGAGGCGCTCACGCTCGCCTTTGACGACGTGTTCCGGCTGATGGCCTGGCTGTTCGTCGCCGCGCTGGTGCTGGTACCTTTGTGCCGCCCGCCGAAACAGGCGCCTTCAGCGCCGATCGAGGCGCACTAGGAGCGCTCAATCGGGCGCGTAATCGCCCACCAGTGCGAGCAGCTCGACGAAGTTAAGCGACCATTGCGCGGTGTTGTTGGTGGTGAGCCCTGGGATCTCGCGCCGCGCCTCCAGCGCGGTGGGACCCGCAACTTCGCGTTGCTTGGCGAACAGCGGCTCGGTCATTGTCCCGCCCCGGCCGTGCAGCAGCTCGGTCCAGGCGCGCCGGGCGAGCGACGGATCCTGCTTCTTCCAGGCGGCATAGGCGGTCATCCGCGCGTACCAGACCGTGGTGTAGAGCTTGTCCGCGCCGAACAGCGGGTTGAGCGCCCCCGTCCCCAATGCCTTCACCCGCTCAGGCTCGGGCAGGTTATAGTTTTCGCCGAAGCGGACCAAAGCCGCATCCCATTCGGGCACGTCCAGCAACGTATCGAGCTCGAACAGCACCTGCGCGCCGCCGAACAGCATGGTCAGGAGGTAATAGACCTTGAAGTGATAGCCGATGTCAAAGAGCTGGCCGGTCGCCGGATCATAGCCCATCGGCGGGCCGGAGAAGAGCCCGTCCGGCATGTTGGCGAGCGCCTTCAGTCCTTTCAGGATGCGGTCGCGCCACTTGATGTCGCCGGTCCGCTCCCACTCGGTCATCCAGTTGCCGGCAAAGGCAAACCAGTCCGGGCCGCTGCGCGCGATCGCGGGGTAGCGCGACGGCTCCATGATCTTCCGCACCGGGCTGATCTTCGCGATCACCTGATCGGAATCGACCACGAAGCGCATCAGGTCGCCGGTGCGCTCGTCCGCCGTCAGATAATGGAGGAACCGCCGCAGCGGCGCCATGCTGATCCGCGGCTCCTTGGCGCTGTCGCCCCAGTGGCGCACGCCGTGGCGCGTGCCGAGCTTGGCGTACGGCCCCAGATGATAGAAATCGACTTCGCTGGTGTGGCGCGTCATCGCCTCCGCCATGCGGAAGCGTTTCGCATCGCCCGAGCGCAGGAACGCGGTCCAGAGCCAGAGATCCGACCCCATCTCGCTATTGTCCCACGCATAGCCGCCGACATCGTAGCGCCAGGCATGACGATCGTCGTCATAGCTGTGCATGATGTCGCCATAGTCCCAGAAGCCGTACCAGTCGCGCTGCTCGACCTCGTGCTGGTAGAAGCCCAGCAGCCGGTCATACCGATCCTCGAGCTTCGCCTTTCCCGGCGTGGAGCGATCGGGCAGGCTCCAGATGCCGAACACGCCGGTGGCATGGAGGTGCTCGGGCGATGCTGCCAGCAGCGGCGGCTCGCGGAGCATTTGCGCGACCTTTATCAGCTCCGCGCGGGTTGGCGTCGCGTCTTGCAACCAGAGGAATATTTCAGTGGTCCGCCCGATGCCCGTCGCGGTGGCAAAAGCGGGCTCGTAATCCTCATACTGGATGTCGAGTCCGTGCGCCGTGTCGCTATAGTGACGCAAATCCATCGCGCCGCCGTCGGGCGACCAGAACCACAGGGTCACCGTCGCAGCATAGCCATCTGCGCCGTTGATCTCGACAGCGCCAGGGCTGCGCTGCCAGAAGTCGCGCGCGCCGAGCGCCACGCCGCCGGAGATGCCGCCGACATAGGCAAGCCCGCTCGCGCGACCGCCATGATCGGCCTTGATCCAGGCGAGCCCGGGCTTGCGTCGCTTGGTGATCGCGAACTGGCGCGATCCGCCCTGGAACAGCTTGAAATCGCCGAAGCTCGGGACGGTGAGCAGTTGTTCGCGCGTCTTGGCATCCATCGCGCCGAGCGCGGGAACGGGCTTGCCGTCGAGCTGGTCCTTGAACCGATCCGCGAGCGCGAACAGCCCCGGCTGCCAGCCCGGCAGGTTGCGCACCGCCTCTCCGAACACCCCCTCGCCTTCCCCGACGAAGCGGACATGGCGATTGTGGAGATCGTCGCGCATCGGCACGTCGAAGCGGATGCCGAGCCCGGAAATGAAGTCCTTGGTGCCGTCGCCATCGAACGCGAAGCTGTGGACCATGCGCAGCATCCGGCCGTCGCCATGCACGGCGAGGCGCAGTGTGAAAGGCAGCCAATCCCGGCCCTCCCCGCGATGCACGCCGTCGATCCGCACCACCGCGCGCACCGGCCCGCGCTGCTCGATCGCCACCGACTGCACGAGGCTCTCGAAGTTTTGTACTCGCGTGCTCGTAGCTTCCGGCGCATCCTGACGCAGCGCCACCAGCCGGCCGTTGCGCAGCGTCTCGCGCCCCGCCAGCGTTGCGCTGGCGATCACTGCGGGGCCGCTTCTGGGGATCACATATTCTGCCGCACCGGAGCGAATCACGACCACATCGGCGCGTTCGCGTATCGAAACCGATGCAGCGGGAAGCGCAGGTTTGCCGGGAGCTATGCGCAGGCCCTCGGCGGGGAGGCGCCCCGATGCCGCGTGGCCGGTCCATTTGACCGATCCGTCCGGCCAATAGGCCAATGTCCAGCTCTGCAACGGCACGGTGCCGGCGGCGAGCGCCGTCCCTTGACTTAATGTCCCGCGCGGCCAGGAGACGCCCCAGGTCAGCGCGAAATCGGCCTCCGGCGCATCGCCGCCCAGCCAGCGGACAGCAATCGGCTCGGCGCGGCCAGCGGTGGATGCCACGGAAGGCGACGCGCCGGCTGCGAGCAGCCCGCCCGCCGTCAACTTGACCGCGTCGCGGCGTGTGAATGCGATTTCGTCGGACATCTGACCTCCTCGAAAAAGGACAGCCGGGGCACGCCATCTAACCCGAGAAGTGGGGTGTCCCCGGCCAAGGGGGGAGGTTCGGTTACAGATCCCGGTCGTCGGGCACCGGCGCGATCACGAGCGACAATGTCTTGCCGTCGGTCATCATGCCGGACTGGAGCAAAACGCGTGTTCCATCCGGGCTGAAGCTGGGATGGGCATGATCGGGGCGCATGCGGTGGCCCGCGGTGAGCAAGGTGCGCTTGCCGGTACGGCGGTTGATCAGATGGACATTGCCGTCGAAATCGTCGCCCGCGGCCCAATGCCCGTCATAAGTGACGCCGTTGTGCCAATATCCACCGGTGTTGCTGGCGTCCTGCGGGATGTTGACGCTGTTGAAGTATTTCAGCTCGCTGCGAGTGACCGTCGTGCTGTCGGTCTGGCCGAGATTCTCGATGCGGCCGTCGCGCAACGACACCACCATGATCCCCGACGGCCGCTGGCGCAGCTTCATCGTGTGGCCCATCAGGTTGAAGATGACATGGTCGGCATCAGCGAACTGCTCATGCGTCACCCAATCGTCCGGCCCCTCGACATAGACCGGGCGGTTGCCGGTGCCGTCGCCATTGACCAGCCACATGCGCTGGTCGGCATCGCCGCCGGTCTCGTGGCAATACATGATCTCGCCGGGCTTGAGCGGATTGGCCTGGAGATGACCGATCAGCCAGGGCGTCTTCAGGATCACCTTGGTCGCGCCGGTGGCGATGTTCACCGAGCGGATGCCGCTCGGCACCTGCGGCGCCAGCGCGCCGGGCGCGCGCGGCGGCTCCTTGCGCTGGGTGAAGCTGACATAGGCAGTCTTTTCGTCGGCATCGAGGCCGAAGCCCTGCGTGACCGATCCATCCTTCGGCATGGTCGCGACGATCCGCTCATAGCCGCCGGCGCGCATCTGGCCCTTCAGCGAGTCCTCGAGCAGTGGCCCAAGATCGATCTCGACCAGCTCGGCGCCGACACCCTCGCCCGGTTGGCGCGTGTAATAAACCTTGTTCGAAAGCTTGGCGACGTTGAGCCCGCTGGTGTTGACGCCCACGCTGTCGGTGATCTGGACGATGTCACCGGTGATCTCGTTGACCACGAACGCTTGCGGCGTGGCCGATGCGGCGCGGTTGGACGAGCGGAAGACGATCCAGTTGCCGTCCATCGTCCATTGCCGGTGCGTCGGGTAGATCTTGGAATCGCTGGAGACGCCCGAGGTCAGGATCTTGAGCGGACGGCCGGTGACACGATCGACGACGGTACGCATCTCGGGCGCGAAACGCTTGCCGACGTCACTGGCTTGCGCAGGCACAACCCAGACAATGGCGGCGACCATCGCGCCGCCAATCAGGCGATTCAGCATGTCTCTCTCCTATTGTCTCAATAGGCTTCCCGGCTAGGTCAAAGCCCTTGCCCGGCCGGGAAACTCTATGAGCTTAGATCTCAGAACTTGAAGCGCGCGCCGACGAAGAACTGGCGGCCGGTCTTGCTGTAGACCTGCTGGTCACGGATCGTCTTGCCGTCCCAGAAATCGGTCGCCTGGTTGGTCAGGTTCAGCATGTCGATGCTGATGCCGATATTCTTGGTGACGTCGTACGAGATCGAGGCATCGAGGTTGAAGTTTGAATAGCTTCCCGTCGCATCGGCAAGGCCGGCGCGTAGCGGCACCGTGCGCAGATATTCGCTGCGATAAGCGCCCGAAAGGCGTGCCGACAGGCCGCCGCCGTCGTAATAGAGCGTCGCGTTGAACGAGTTCGGTGACACGTTGGTCAGCTGGTCGGTCAGCTTCGGACCGCCCGAATTCGCGGTCAGGAAGTAGGTGATCTTCGAGTCGATGTGCGTGTAGTTGAGCAGCGCGCCGAAATTCTTGAGGAAGCCCGGCAGGAAGGTGAAGGGCTGCTGATAGTTGATTTCCAGGCCCTTGATCGTGCCGCCCGCCGTTGTCTGGAAATTGGTGATGTTGATCGGCGCATTGGGATCCGTGCCTGCCGGGAAGGCTGAGATCGGGATGCCGCTGTTGGCGATCGTGGTCTGGGTCAGCAGCTGCTGGGCGAAGGTCTGAAGCCGCTTCTGGAAGACCGCCACCGACAGCACGGCGCCACGCTGGAAATACCATTCGGCGCTCGCGTCGAGATTGGTCGCACGAAACGGCTCGAGTTCCGGGTTGCCGACCGTCGACGAATAGTTGCTGCCCGTCACGGTGACCGCACCGCCCGGGGTCAGGTTGCCGAGCGCGGGGCGCGACAGCACCTTGGCCGCGGCGAAGCGGAAGATCAACTTGTCGCCGACTTCCAGGCCCAGATTCGCGGCGGGCAGGAAGTCCGAATATTTCCTTCGCGCCTCGACCGCCGGCAGCGCCGCCGAGATGAAGCCGGTCGAAAATTGGCTGGTCCAGGCGTAGCGCGCACCGACATTGCCGCGCAGGCGCAGATTGTCGTTCAGCGGCAGGTTGAAATCCATCTGGGCATAGGGGCTGTTGTCTGTCTCGCGCACGAACCGGTTGTTGCCCAGCGCCGCGCTCGTGCTGATACGGAAGTCGCCGAGCGCATTCACGCAGTTACAGTTGAAGTCATAGACTTTCTCGAACGCATCGATGTTCGGCACGATGAACTTCGTGGTTGAGCCGTCCGGCAGGTTCAGCTGCCGGCCGAAGTCGTTGATGGGCTGGCTCAGGCTCGCGAGCGTAGTCCCCGCGGGGATGTTCCCGTTCACGATCGTCGACGCGGTGCGCGACAGGCTGATCGTCTGGAACGTGAACTGCTTGTACGCATAACCGATCTTGCCGGTGATCGCGTCGCTGAACTCCCACTGGAAGTCGACCTTGCCGTTCTTGAACTTGTTGTCGACGCGCTGGCGCTGGACGCGGATGTCCGAATAGCCGTTGATGAAGCCCCAGTTGGCGGGGTCCGACGCATCGAAACCGAAGTTCAGGAGGCCGCGACGCTTGTCCGCGCGGGTGTCGTAGATGAAGCCGTCGCTGTCGAGCCGGTCGAACGAGATCAGCGTGAATTCTGGGATCTCGAACAGCGAACGCGACTGGCCGTAGAGGACGTTGAGCTTGCCGTGCTCGCCGATGTCCTGCTTCAGATTGGCCGACAGCTGCCAGAAGGTCGTCTTCGAACGCTCGCGCGCGTTGGTCATGCGGAAATCGACATCGTCGAACACGCCGTAGCGCAGCAGTCCAGTGTCATCGACTTCGGCGTCGCGGATCTTCATGTTCGGACGGCCGGTCGCCTGCGCAGCGGTGAGGCTGCCTGCGGCGGTGCCGTTACCGCGATTGAAGCTGATCGGGTTGGTCGCTAGGTCGTTCTTGTCCTGGTTGTACCGCGAATAGGCCGCGTCGACCGTCAGCAGCGTCGAGGCGCTCGGCTGCCACTGGAGCGCGCCGGTGAGGCCCAGGCGCTCCTGGCGGTTGATGAACCGGCCATAGCCCGGAAGCCGCGGGATGAAGACGCCGGCCTTGGCGATCTTGTTATAGGCGTCGGGAGTCGATCCCGGATTGGCGCCCGGCGCGGGCGTGCAGTTCGGGGTGAACGGTGCGGTGGTGACCAGCGTGTTGATCGGCGTGACCGAGGTGCCGGGGACGACGGGGCAGAAGCCGTTGAGCTGCTCCCAATAGTCCGACAGCGCGGTGTTGGAATAGGCCTCTTCCTCGACGGTGCGCTTCGAATAGGCGGCGGAGAAGAGCAGGCCGATCGTGTCACCGGCAAAGGTGTCGCTGATCAGGCCGGCGACGCGCGGCTGAACATGCTCTCCCATCTCGTAATAGGCGCCCTGCACGCTCACCGCGCCGCGCAGGCCCTTCTTGTCGAACGGGCGGGCGGTGGTGAGATCGACGGTGGCGCCGAGCGAACCCTCGTCCACCTCGGCCGATTGCGACTTGCGCACCACGATCGAGTTGAACAGGTCCGACGCGAACAGGCTGAAGTCGAAGCCGCGGCCGCGATTGACGGTGGAGCCCAAGGTCGAGCCGGTGGTGGCGGCGATCGCTTCCAGGCCGTTGAGGCGGACGCGCGAGAAGTCGCCGCCCAGGCCGCGAACGGTGATGTTGCGGCCCTCGCCGGCGTCGCGCTCGATCGAGATGCCGGGAATGCGCTGCAGCGATTCCGCGACGTTCGCATCCGGGAAGTCCGCCATGTCCTGCGCGTTGATGACGTCAACGATGTCGTTCGACTGGCGCTTGACGTTGAGCGCGCTCTCCAGCGAGCCGCGCAGGCCGGTGACGACGATCTCGTTGCCGGTTTGGACCTGGTCGTCCGCCTGCGCCTGCTCGGCGGCAGGCTGCTCGGTGGTCTGGGCGGCCGCGTTGCTCGCCCAGCACGCCGCAGTCGCGATCGCGAACATCGAGACGCAGGTTTGGACTCGAATTCGTCCCCGATGACCGATGAAAATCTTCATTACGCTCTCCCATCTGAACGTGCGTCTCTGCGCACTTTGGCAACGCGACGCTGGTGCCGCTTGATCGAGCACAACATGCAACCGAATCCGACATTAGTCAAATATTGGTAGACCGTTCCATATGGTGGAATTATACCGTGCCCCAGATAACAGAGCGAGGAGAGGGCTGGATGACCGAGATTCCCGTGAGTCGGCGTGACTTCATCAAGCAGGCGGCGCTAGCCGGAGCAGCGGTGCCCATGGTGACCGATGCGGCCGTCGCCGCGACGACTCAGACCCAGAAGCCGTCTCCGGACGCGGACATCGCCTGGCTCGACGGTGCCCCACCCGCGACTCACGAAGGGCAGAGCTGGGGCATGCCCTGGCCGCGCGGCACCGTCCCCGCTCGCGCCCAGTTCCGGGCCGCGACGAGCACCGGCAAGTCCGTGCCGGTGCAGAGCTGGACCACCGCCTGGTGGCCCGACGGTTCGATCAAATGGACCGCGCACGCGATTCCTGCGGGCGAAGCGCTGGCGGATGGTCTGCGAGTCGCGCCGGGTAAATCCCCCGCCCCTGCCCAGCCGGTCCGCGTCACGGCCGGCGGCGACTCGATCGAGGTGAGCACAGGCGCCGTCACCTGGCGTATCGGCAAAAGCGGCGACGCGATCCTGCGCTCGGCCACGAATGGCGGCCGCGAGTCGCTGCGCGACGTACGCCTGGTCGCCACGGCACAGAACGGCCCGGACAGTGACGACGGGGCGCACGCCGCGATCGAGCGCTACACCAGCGACATCACCTCCACGACGATCGAGCAGAACGGCCCCGTCCGTGCCGTGATCCGGGTGGAGGGCACACACAAGGCCGGCGCGCGCGGCTGGCTGCCCTTCACGCTCCGCCTCTATTTCCACGCCGGCTCGCAAGCGGTGCGGATCGTCCACAGCTTCATCTTCGACGGTGATCCGGACAAGGACTTCATCCGCGGCCTGGGCCTTAGCGGCGCGGTGCCGATGCGCGATCAGCCGCATGACCGTCATGTCCGATTCGCCGGCCAGGACGGCGGGCTATGGGGGGAGGCAGTCCGCCCGCTCACCGGTCTGCGGCGCGACTCGGGCAAGCAGTTCCGCGATACGCAGGTTGCGGGCATCGCCACGCCTTCCGCCGCCGAACTGCCAAAGCCGGTGCGGGAGACGCTTCAATACATCCCGGCCTGGGGCGATTTCACCCTCGCCCAGCCCAATGCCGACGGCTTCGCGATCACCAAACGCACCAAACCCGGTCATGGCTGGATCGATGTAGATACCGCCGGCCGCGCGCCGGGGCTCGGCCTTATCGGCGGCCCTTCCGGCGGCGTCGCCTTCGGGATGAAGGATTTCTGGCAGCGCTGCCCGGTACGGCTCGACGTCCGCGACGCCGCCACCGATCTCGCCCATTTCACGATCTGGCACCACGCGCCCGATGCCGCGGCGATGGATCTGCGCATGTATCATGACGGTCTCGGCATGAACGACCATGTCGCCGAGAATCAGGGCCTCGACATCACCTACGAGGACTATGAGAAAGGCTGGGGCACCGCCCACGGCATCGCGCGCACCACCGAGTTCACGCTCTGGGCGCTGCCCGCCACCCCGCCGCGCGCACGGCTCGTCGAAATGGCGCATGAAGTCTCGCGCCAGCCCCGCCTGACTTGCGCGCCCGCCCGCATCAATGCCGCCGGCGTGTTCGGAGATTGGAGCCTGGTCGATCGCTCGACCGCCGCGCGCAAGGCGATCGAGGACCAGAACGACGCATTGCTCGATTATTATGTCGGCCAGGTCGACCAGCGCCGCTGGTACGGCTTCTGGAACTATGGCGACGTGATGCACAGCTACGATACCGATCGCCATGTCTGGCGCTACGATATCGGCGGCTATGCCTGGGACAATAGCGAGCTCTCGACCGACCTCTGGCTCTGGTATTCCTATCTGCGCAGCGGCCGCGCCGACGTCTTCCGCATGGCCGAGGCGATGACGCGCCACACCGGTGAGGTCGATGTCTATCATATCGGCCCCTATCGCGGCTTCGGCACCCGCCACGGCGTGCAGCACTGGAGCGACAGCTCGAAGCAGCCGCGTGTCTCCAACGCCGCCTATCGCCGCATCTATTATTTCCTCACCGCCGACGAGCGCTGCGGCGACCTGATGCACGCGCTGATCGACAGCGACTATACGCTCCAGCGCGTCGAGATCGGCCGCAAGGTGGATGAGCGCGCGCCGGGTTCAGCGCCGCCGGGCGGCAACAGCGCGGTCAAGGCCGCGGGAGCGCTGCCCGATGGTCAGGTGTTCGTCCAGTTCGGCACGACCTGGGGCTCGCTGATCTCCGCCTGGCTCACCGAATGGGAGCGCACGCGCGACACCAAGTGGCGCGACCGGATCGTGACCGGCATGCGCTCGATCGCCACCCTGAAGCAGGGCTGGTTCGCCGGCGGCGCGCCGTTCGAGCTCAAAACCGGGCGGTTCCTCGGCCCCGGCGACAAGGTGAGCGTCAGCCATCTCAACGGCGTGTTCGGCGTGTTCGAGATGCATGCGGAGCTGCTCGAACTACTCGACGAGGCCGCCTATCGCGAAGTCTGGCTCGACTATTGCGCCTTCTACAATGCGAGCGACGCGGAGTTCCGCGCCAAGACCGGCCAGCCCGGCCGCGGCCGGGGCCTTCGCGCCGCGCATTCGCGTTTCACTGCCTATGCCGCCGTCCAGCGGAAGGACGCTGCGCTCGCCAAACGCGCCTGGGGCGAATTCCTGGGATCGGACGATGGGCACGATACTGCCGCTCTCGGCAGGGTCCGCCGCATCTCAGGCCCCGATGTGCTGAAGCCCATCGACGAGATGGCGGGCGTCTCTACCAACGGCACCGCGCAATGGGGCCTGGCCGCGGTCGCCAATCTCGCGTTGATCGGCGACGCGCTCGAGTCCGGCCGATGATCCGCTCAGCCTTCCGTCACCCGGAAGTTGCGCACGCGCAGATGCGACCTTGTGGTGCGCAGCCCGAAATGGCCATGCGTGTAAGGCTCGGGATCGTCGTACCGGAACAGCGGCACACCGTCGCGCTCGACCGTCGCGCCATGCGCATCGGCATTGAGCCGCAGGTGCATCCAGCGATTGGGCACAAGCAACGCGGCGGCGTCGCTGCGGTCATGCTCGGGCAGGATCGGGCGGTTGCCGGCAGCCCCAATATAGCGGCGCATCCGCGTCGTGGTGTTCCGGTTGCCGCCGATGCCGGTGTAATAGGTGCGGATCAGGTCATAGTCGGCAAAGGTGCCACTGCGCCGGCGCGCGAGCACCGATCCACCGGGCGCGGCTGGATCGGTCGCCATCCAGAAGGCGTTGACGTCGCTCACCGCGTCGTGGGGGCCGCCCTCGGAAACGGCGAGCACGTCATATTCGATTGTCACCGGCGCGACGAGCGGCTCACGGAACCAGAGCGTGATGCCCTCGGCGCTGTCGATGTCGAGTATGCCGCCCTGTGCCGTCACCGTCGTTTGGGCCTGCGCCTCAACCACCCATTGCCCAAGACCATGCTGAAAATCGTCGCTGAACATTTTGCGCCGCGAATCTCTAGCCAAGGCGCAGCCGGCAAACGGCACCGCGCCCGCGAGCATCAGGAAATCGCGCCGTTTCAGCATTACCGCTCCTCTAATAGTTTGACGCGGCGGCCCGCCTCAACTATCCATATTATGGATATCGGTACCATATAATAAACAGGGGAGGGAAGCATGTCCGCACACGCCTTCCGCATGCAGTTGAAGCCGGGCACGGTCGAGGAATATCGCCGCCGTCACGACGAAATCTGGCCGGAGCTCGCTGAGCTGCTGAGTGCCGCCGGCATCTACGACTATTCGATCTTCCTCGACGAGGAGACGCTGGCGCTGTTCGCCGTGCTCAAACTGCGCGACGAAAATAACCGCGACGCGCTCCCCGAGCATCCGATCATGAAGCGCTGGTGGGATTACATGGCGCCGCTGATGGAAGTCGAGCCCGGCAACCGGCCCAGGGAGTGGCCGCTCGTCCCGCTTTTCCATCTCGACTAGATATTTGACCAGGAGACATTCTTTGGCCGCCCTCACCCATGACGTCCCGCGCAGCGAAGTTCGCGCGGCGATCGACAAGCTGATCGACAATCTCGTCAATCTGAAGGACGAGACGGGCGAGTTCCTGCTGCGCCTCGACGACGGCCGGGTGATCGACACCAAGGGCTGGAACGACTGGGAATGGACTCACGGCATCGGTCTGTTCGGCATGTACCGTTATTTCGAGCAGACCAATGACCAGCGCGCGCTCGATGTGATGCTCGCCTGGTTCCGCGACCGGTTCGCGGCCGGCACGCCGACCAAGAACATCAACACCATGTCGCCGTTCCTGACCCTCGCCTATCTGTTCGAGGATACCGGCGACCAGAGCTACCTGCCCTATCTCGACAGCTGGGCCGAATGGCTGATGGATGCCGACGGCCTGCCCAAGACCGAGGAAGGCGGCTTCCAGCACATCGTCTTCAACGACGAGAATCCCGGCGAGTTGTGGGACGACACGCTGATGATGTCGGTGCTGCCGCTCGCCAAGATCGGGCTGCTGCTCGATCGGCCGCATTATGTCGAGGAAGCCAAGCGCCAGTTCCTCGTCCACATCAAATATCTCTTCGATCGCCAGACCGGGCTCTGGTACCATGGCTGGACCTTCGAGGGCCGCCACAATTTCGCGGGTGCGCTGTGGGCGCGCGGCAATTGCTGGGTGACGATCGCGATCCCCGAGATCCTCGACATGCTCGATCTCGAGCCCGGCGACGCGTTCCGCACCTTCCTGATCGATACGCTCGAAGCGCAGGTGAAGACGCTTGCCGAACACCAGCATGAGAGCGGGCTGTGGCACACGCTGATTGTCGACCCGACCAGCTATCTGGAAGCCTCCGCCACCGCCGGCTTCGCCTATGGCATCCTGAAGGCGGTGCGGAAGCGCTACATCTCCGCCGAATATGAGGTGGTGGCGTTCAAGGCGATCCGGGCGGTGCTCGCCAATATCGACGAGACCGGCGAACTCAAGCAGGTCAGCTTCGGCACCGCGATGGGCGACACGATGCAGTTCTACAAGGACATCCCGCTCACCTCGATGCCCTATGGCCAGAGCCTGGCGATCGTCGCGCTGGCGGAGTTCCTTCGGACGTATATCTAAGACTCTCTTCGTCACCCCGGACTTGTTCCGGGGGCCACCGCGAGGCAATCGACGGACAAGAGCCTAAAGGCAAAACAGCGCGGCATCGTGGACCCCGGCACTGCGGCCGGGGTGACGGTGAAGATACCGGAGACGCAGACGGTTAGGCCGCCCAAGCCAGCCACCTTGCAATGTAGGATTTGAGAGCCGATCGAAGGATCGGCTCTTTCTCATCGTCGAGGTCTCGAAAAACCCATTTTCCGGGAAGGAAGATTTTTCGACATAGCTAGTGTCAACCGTGTCAACCTAACGGCATTGCTCCGCCGCGCCGAAGAACTGGAAACCGCTGAATTTCTTCGTTTATCACTCGATCCGCACTGCCTGCCCGCCCGAATGCGCGGCCTCGCCGGTGAAGCCGCGATTGACCAGCCCCGGCGCGTCCTCGGCATGCAGCGCGTGGGTGAAATAATCCGGCCGCTTCTCGCCCCAGCGGATCGTGCAGTTGTTCAGCGTGACACGCTCGGCCTTGCGGACGCTGACGCCCGGCGTGCCGTGCTTCTCGATCCCCTCGGTCACGTTGGTCGGGCGATTGTCGAAGACTCCGCCGGGATATTTGCTCCAGCGCTCGAAGGTCACATCGACATTGTCGAGCGTGATGTCGCTGACATGGCCGCGCGCATGCCCGTCGATCCGGATGCTGTTCTCGGCACGGCCGCGGACATTCTGCACCTTCACATTGTGGATCCGGCCCAGCTTGGTCTCGGCATTGCGCGGGATCGCGGTGAACGAGATCGCCTCGCCCCTGCCCCACCACGGCGCCGAGAAATAGCGCGCGGTGAAGCGGATGTCGCGGAAGGTGATGTTGTAGACGTTACCCTGGTCGCGCAGCTGGATGCACAGGCCGCGGCAGCCCTGGACGATCTCGCAGCGCTCGAAGAGCACGTCGTGGATGTCCTGCGTCGTCTCAGTGCCGATCTTGAGCCCCGAATCCTGCGTCTCGAGCACACAGTCGCGCACGATGATGTTCCGCGACGGACCGTATTGCGGGTAGCGCGCGGTCGCCTTGATCACGATCGCGTCGTCGCCGCAGACGATGTGGCAGTTGCGGATCTCGACGTCCTGGCAATGGTCGGGGTCAATGCCGTCGCAATTGGGCACGTCCATCTGGTTGCGGATCGTGACATGGTCGATCAACACGCGCTGGCAGCCGACCAGGTGGACGGTCCAGCTCGGCGCCTGGCGGAGCGTCAGGTCGCGGATGCGCAGGTCCTTGCAATTCTCCAGCACCACCAGCCGCGGGCGGAAGTCCTTGGGCACCCACCATTCGCCCTCGGCATCATAGCTCGCCATGAACTCGGGCGAGCGGCCGTCGATCGTGCCGGTGCCGCTGATCGTGAGATTGTCGGCGCCCATTGCGTGGAGCACGCCCGCCAGCGGATCGGGATAGTCCTCGGCCTTGACGCTCACGAGGAGCACCGCGTCCCCTGCGAGATGGAAGTCGATCCCGCCCTTCAGCGTTACCGGTCCGGTCAGGTATTTCCGCCCCGCGCGCAGCAGTACTCGAGCGCCCTTTCCGACCGCCGCTGCGGCGTCGATCGTGCGCTGGATCGCGGCGGTGTCGGGTGTCGCTCCGTCGCCCTTCGCGCCATAGTCGTGAACGTCGAACACGCGTGCCTTCTCCGCAGCTGCTGCCGGCGCGGCGAGCGTGCCCGCCGCCCCCGCGGCGATCCAGCCGATCGTCTGGCGGCGATTGAGTGTGTCGGTCATTTCGCCGGGTCCCCCGTGAAAGATACGTCCCAGACTTTGGACAATTTTGCGGTTCCCGCCGGCCCCGACACTGCGAGCGTCACCACGAACTTGCCCGCATCGGCATAACGATGGACCGGGTGCTGCTCGGTCGAGGTCTGGCCGTCGCCGAAATCCCATTTCCAGCCGGTGGCGCCGGCGGAATCGTCGTGGAAAGCGACGGTGCGTAGCTTGCGATCGAGGATGCGGAACGACCAGTCGGCGGCGATCGGCTTCCGGAGCGCGGGCTCCAGCGGCATCAGCCGGAACGGGCAGAGCTGCGAGGCCTGGCCGTACATGGTGTGATGCGGCGACAGGTTCCAGAAGCCGCGCTTACCGCTCGGCCCATCGTCGTCGATCACCGCCCAGGCCATCGCGATCAGCTTGTCCTCGCTGAGCTGGGTCTCAACCGACTTGGCGGGACCCTCAGGATCGGCACGGTCGAACGGGGTGATCCAGAATTCCACCACCAGCTTGCCCGCCTGGCCCGGCTTGAAGCCGTAGCGATAGGCGATGTTGGAATAAGGTAGCTGCTTGATCCACGCCGCCTGCGGCCCCCAGGCCATCGCCCAGTCCTTGTCCCCGGCGGGTGTGAAGATATGATAGTTCTGCGCGTGGATGTTCTGGAAGTTGAACCAGGCATCTTCGGGCGCGAGATCGGGCTGGAAGCGGCCGATCAGCGGTCCGCCGGAACGGTCGCCGTCGACCACCAGCTCGAAGATGTCGTTGGTCAGTCCCGGCGCGCCGAAGTTCCAGTAATCGTCGCGCGCCTCGTAAATGAAATAGAGCCGGTTGAGCCCCTTCACCCAGCCGACGCGGACATTGACATCGAGGCTCTTCGGATCGGGCCTTCGGCCCGATCCGTCGTCCGCGGCGAGCGCCGCGGTAGTGATCGCATAGTCCTTGCCGACCATATCCCAGTCGCTCGTATCCCCGTCGATGCGCGGGATCGCGTCGGCGGGAAACTGGAAGACGCGGAAGGCGGGCGCGCTGCCGCCCGTCCCCGGCGGCGCCCCTGCGCAATTTGCCAGCGCCAGCAGCGCCGCGAGCGAGCCCGTCATGCCCCGCGCCTCTTACTGCGCCTTGGCGATCTCGACGGCATAGACATGGTTCGCACCTTCCATGTTCGAGCGGAACACGATCCACTTGTTGTCGGGCGTGAAGGTCATGTTCGGCTCGAGGCGATAGTCATGCTTGCGCATGTCGACCAATTTCTCGGCCGAGAAGAATCCCGGCGAGATCAAATTCTCGGCGCCGGGCGCGTGGATGCCGGCGACGTCGGGAATGTCGTTCGGCGTGAAGAGATAGAGATATTTCCCGTCGGGCGCGTGCGCGACCATCTCATTGTCGCCGCCGTCGCCCGAGAAATGCGTCAGGTCGCGCGAGAGGTTATAGTGCACCGACCACTCGTTGCGCTCGAGGTGGAACCACTTGCGCTTGCCGGTCGCCAGCTCATAGCCCGCCACCCAGAAATCCTGGCCGCGCGGCGTCTGGAGATCGTACCAGATCCACTTGCCGTCGGGCGAGAAGAACTCGTGTCCGGCGATCTCCATGTTCATGACGCGGTTGTGGATCAGCTTGTTGCCGGTGCCGTCGGTGCGGATCGTCCAGATCCGGTCGATCTTGTGCCACGGGCCTTCGTGGCAATACATGATCTGGTTCGGATCGGTCGGCGAGAACTGGATATGGTTCAACCAGTCCTTGTCGGACGCGATCACCACCTTGCGCGCACCGGTCTTGATGTCGACCGTGAAGATCTCCATCGGAATGTGCGATTCCAGCCGGTCGTTCATCCGCACTTCCTTCGCCTCGGCAAAGGTCAGCGGCTTCCCGTC
Organism: Sphingomonas sp. JC676; assembly: GCF_014489075.1. Classification (GTDB taxonomy): domain Bacteria; phylum Pseudomonadota; class Alphaproteobacteria; order Sphingomonadales; family Sphingomonadaceae; genus Sphingomonas. The sequence continues at coordinate 1,209,488 of NZ_JACTGR010000001.1, forward strand.
GGGGCCGTTGGCCTGGTAGTTCGCCTGGCCGAACTGCTGGCGATCCTTGGGCGCGGTGGAGTTGCCCGGCTGAAGCGGCTTGTCGTCCTGCGCCCATTGGCCGAGCAGCAGGGTTTCGTCGGCGTTGATCGATCCGATCGTGCCGCGCTCGACCTTGGCGATCTGACGGACCTTGCCGGTGTCGATATCGGCGGCGAAGATCGTCGCCCCGCCGCCGGGTCCGGATCGCTTCGAATAATAGACCGAGCGCGTCTTGCGGCCGGTGAAGAGCAATTGGAGATCCTCGCCCTTGACGATCGTCGCCACCTTCCAGGTCGCGAGCTCGACGCTCGCCAGACCCTCGGGCACGGAAATCACCATCTTGTCGCCCTGCGGCGTATAGCTGTTCTGGTGGAAATAGAGACTCGAGCTGCCGGCCTCCTGGCTGATCCGCACCACACGGTGGTGCGTCAGCGGATCGACCCAGCTCTTGGGGCCCAGCGCCGCGGCCGGTGCAACATTCTGCGCCTGGACCATGGCAGTCCCCGGAACGAACGAAACCGTGAGCAACAGTGACGCAGCGACTGCCTTGATCTTCATTCGACCCTCTCCTCGGCGCTTGCCGTTATTCCATATATTGCTATGGTGCACCACTATATGAGCCTGTTTGGGAAGAGTGGCAAGCGATTCCGCGCTTGATACCCCAAGGCAGAAACACCAGCGAACCGGCTGGAAGAGAGGGATTGATGGCGACGAATCCGGCCCGGCCCGTACGGCTGATCAACTATATCGCCTATGGCTCGAACGACGTGCTCGGCGCAGGTTCGATGGCCGTGGTCTCGGGCTGGGTCCTGGTCTTTTACACGCAGTTCTGCGGGCTCAGCGCAGGCGAGGCAGCACTGATCTTCGCCGTCGCGCGCATCCTCGACGCGATCGCCTCGCCGCTGATCGGCTACACTTCCGATAATTTCGGCCACACCTGGCTCGGCAAGCGCTTCGGCCGCCGCCGCTTCTTCATCCTGGCGGCGATCCCGCTCCTCCCCAGCTTCGCGCTGATGTGGCTGCCGGGCCAGCAATTCTGGTATTACCTCGTCAGCTATGTCGCTTTCGAGCTGGTCTACGCGATGGTGATCATCCCGTATGAGACACTCGCCGCCGAAATGTCGAGCGACTACAAGACCAAGGCGAAGTTCGCCGGCGCGCGCATCCTGTGCGGCCAAGTCTCGGCAATCCTGGCGGGCTTCCTGCCGCTCTGGCTGATCAAGGCGCTCGGCCGCGACAGCGCCGACACCTTCTTCTACATGGGCATCCTCTTTGCGACGCTGTTCATGCTGACCGCCGGGTTCCTCTACCTCTTCAGCTGGGAGCGGAACCGGCCCGAGGAAGCCCTGCCCCGCCCGGGCGCGGGCGGCGGCGCGCTGGGCGCGCTCAAGGCACTCTACCGCAACCTGTTTTCGACGATGAAGATCCGCGCCTTCCGCCTCCATCTCGGCATGTATCTGGGTGGCTATATCAGCCAGGACATCTTCAACGCTGCCTTCACCTTCTTCGTGATCTTCGCGCTGGCGGGGACGATGGCGACCGCGTCCGGGCTGCTCGGCACGCTCTACATCGTCCAGCTCGTCGCGGTGATGGCCGCGATCAACCTTGCGCTGCGCTTCTCGCCCGGCCTCGCCTATCGCATCGCCGCGCTCAGCTTCGGGCTGGGCGTGGTGGCATTGCTGACGCTATGGGGCGGCGGCACCACCGCGACCAGCTGGCTGATCTGGGTGCCGATCATCCTCGCCGGTCTGGGCCGCGGCGCGCTCAACTACATCCCCTGGGCGACCTACAACTACATGGCCGATGTCGACGAGATCGTCACCGGCCAGCGCCGCGAAGGCAGCTTCGCCGGGGTGATGACCTTCGTCCGCAAGGCGACCCAGGCCGCGGCAGTGGCGGGCGTCGGCTTCGTGATGCAGGCGGGCGGGTTCGTCTCGGGCGCGCCGGTACAGACGCCGGGTGCGATCCACACGATCGCCATGCTCCTCGGCATCGGCACGATCGGCGTGCTCGCGCTCGGCGTACTCGTGTCGCTGCGCTTCCACCTCAATCCGAAGACCCACGCGATACTGATGCACGAGATCGAACGGCTGCGGCAGGGCGAGGCCAATCCTTCCAGCCCCGAGGCGCGGAAGGTGGTCGAGGACCTGTCCGGCTGGCGCTACGAGCAGCTCTGGGGCAACAACGACGTCGCTGTGAAACGCGACTGACGCCTTCGGCGGTGCCAACGATGATGGGAAAGTCGGCTGGTGGGCGTTGGCGATCTGGCTGCCTCCGGACTGAAGGCTCAATGGAGGCGAACGACCCGATCAAGCAATGTCTCAGTGATGGAAACGAAGCGAGCCGGATCGTTAAAGGCACGCGCGGATAACATTGCGCCGTAGATCGCCGACATGAAGGCATCGGCCTCGTTCTCCGGCGAACCGACCAGCGCCACGCTTCCTTGGCGAACGCCCAGGGCGAGGAGGTGGGCAAGCCATTCCGACAACTCGGCGAAGTGCGCCCTGACCGAGCGGGCAACATCCTCCGGCAGGCTCGGCAGTTCGGCAGCAAGCATCGCGGCTACGCAAAACGGCGCACTGTCGTCGGCAATGCACCGCTCCCAATACCCGGCATAAGCGCGCAGCTGTTCGACGGCATCGAGCTCGGCATGCGCCAAAAGTTCGACCTGCGCCCGAATGATCGCGCGCGACTGCTCGACAACCGCAGTCGCCAGGTCGTTCTTGCCCGCGAAATGGTGGTGGATGCTCGCCTTTCGGATGCCGATTGCCGCAGCGATATCGGCATAGCTGAAGCCATTATAGCCCCGAGTCATGATCAGTCGTCGGCCTTCGCTGACGATCCGCTCTGCAGTCGATCCTGTCATCCTGGCTTCTACCTTCCAATAGGTAGATAATCGCTTGCGAAGCGGGTCGCAACACCCTAAAGCACCGAAATTATATCTACCTACTGGATGGTAGATAAGGAGAATTGCAATGATTTCTCGAGTCGGCGAACATGACGTGCGGGATCGGAAGACGAGCGCCGCGGTGCCGCGCCCCGCCGGATTGCGGACCTATTATTTCGTCCGGGCTGGCGTTGCGGCGGTTTGGGTTGCGGCGGCCTTCACCCTCGGAAAGGCCGCGCCTTCAGCGGCAGCGGCGCTTCTGATCGCCTACCCGGCCTGGGACGCGATCGCCAATCTGATCGATGTGTCGCGGAACGGCGGCATGGCACGCAACCGTCCGCAGGCGCTCAACGTCGCCGTGAGCGGCATCACCGCCGTGGCCGTCGCGATGGTGATCGCGAACATGAATGCCGTGCTAGGCGTCTTCGGAGCGTGGGCCATCCTTGCTGGACTTCTCCAGCTTTCCACCGGCGTGCGGCGATGGAAGTCCTTTGGCGCGCAGTGGGCCATGATCCTGAGCGGGGCGCAGTCCGCGCTGGCCGGTGGCATTTTCATCAAGCAGGCATTCGAAAACACCGTGCCCGGCATCGAAGACGTCGCTCCCTATGCGGCATTCGGCGCCTTCTACTTCGCGACCTCGGCGCTTTGGCTGCTCTTCCGCCGCGCAGCGTAGCGTATCGGCCGCAACGCCTTGACGGCGGCAAGAGCGTCGGCCCCCTAAAGCGCGATCCCGAGCCGGTAGACGCGGTTGGCGTTGTCGGCGAACAGCGCTCGCTGCTCTTCCGTGGTCATGTCCGATACGATGGTGCGATAGGTCTGGAGGTGCCTATCGAAGCTGCCGAACAATTTGTCGGTCGGCACGTCGCTCGCGAACATCGCGCGGTGCGTGCCGAAGATATCGATCGTGTCGCGCACATAGCCGCGCGCCTGCTCGATATCCCATGGCCGATAGGCGAAGCCGATGCCCGAGATCTTGACCGAGACGCTCGGGCACGCCGCCAGCGCCGTCATCCCCGCGCGCCATTCCCGCCGGCCCTGCGGATCGCTCGGCACCATCATGCCACAGTGATTGAGTATCACCGGGATCCCGGGATGTCGTTCGATCAGCCTGGCGAGCGCCGCGAACTGCCCCGGATAGGCCTGCAGATCGAAGCTCAGACCATGCTTGGCTAGCAAGGCGAAGCCCTGTTGCCAGGCATCGTCCCGCGTCACGTCGCGCGGCGTGTAAGTCCGCCGCGGATCGGGGTGCCAGTTGACGATGTGGCGGATGCCGCGGACGTTGCGACGCTGCGCATGCGCCTGGAGCAGCGTGTCGACGTTCGGGTCGTCGAGCGCGGCGAAGGCGATGATCGCGTTGGGCATGCCCTTCGCATTGGCCATGTCCTGCAGCCAGTCGGTCTCGTCCAGCGCCGCCTCGGGCACCGCGCCGGCATCGACATGCACGATCCCGCGCACGTCCCACCCTTCCGCATCGGCAAGATAGTCGGGGAGCAGATAGGTGTGCGCGATCGGCTCGACGCTGCCGTTCGGCCCGTCATCGCTGAAGGGCGGCATCAACCACGGATAGCGGATCCGCTTGAGGTCCCAGAGATGGACATGGGCGTCGATGAACGGCAGGTCACGCATCGCGGGGCCTCAATAAGTCGTCCGGCCGCCCGACGTATCGAAGGTCGATGCGGTCGTGAAGCTGCATTCCTCGCTCGCCATGAAGCAGACCATCGCGGCGCTTTCATGCACTTCGCCCAGCCGGCCCATCGGGATCTTGGAGCGCATATATTCGACCTGGCTCGGCGGGAGCTGGTCCAGGATCGGGCTCTCGAACGTGGCGGGGGTCAGCGCATTGGCGATCACGCCCTTGCCCGCGAGCTCCTTGCCGAGCGACTTGGTCAGGCCGAGCACGCCCGCCTTGGTCGCCGAATAGGCGCTGGCGTTGGGATTGCCTTCCTTCCCCGCGACCGACGAGACGTTGACGATGCGACCATAACCGTTCGCGAGCATCAGCGGCACGACCGCGCGATTGCAGTAGAACAGTCCGTTCAGGTTGACGTTGACCACCTTGAGCCAGCCGTCGATCGGGAATTCGTGCACGGGCACCGTAGGGCCGGTGATCCCGGCCGAGCACACCAGGATGTCGACCTTGCCGAGCGCCTCGGCGCTTGCTGCCGCCGCAGACGCGACGGCATCGGCGTCCGACACGTCGAGCTGCACGCCATGGACGCCGCCAAGCCGCACGCATGCTGCGGCAAGACTGGAGCCCATGTCCCAAACGGACACGGTGCCGCCTTCCGCCAGGATGCGTTCGGCCACGGCATAGCCTAAGCCCGACGCGCCACCGGTGATGATCGCCGCCCGCCCGGCAAACCTTCCGGCATAAATGCTCATCCGAGCACCTCGTCGCCCAGGTTGCGCCACGCGACGACATTTTGGGTCTGGGTGCCCAGCCTGTCGATGCCGAGCGTCATCGTGTCGCCGGCCTTCAGATAGACGGCTTCGGGCTTCTTGCCCTCGCCCACGCCCGGGGGCGTGCCGGTGATCAGCAGGTCGCCCGGATAGAGCGTCACATACTGGCTGACATAAGCGATGATCTCAGCGACATTGAAGATCATCGTCCTGGTGTTGCCGGTCTGCATCCGCGCGCCGTTGACGTCGAGGAACATGTCAAGCGTCTGCGGATCGCCGATCTCGTCGGCGGTCACCAGCCAAGGGCCGACCGGGCAGAAGGTGTCGTGGCCCTTGCCCTTGCTCCACTGGCTGCCGCGCTGCTTCTGGTTGAAGCGTTCGGAAACGTCGTTGGCGACCGCATAGCCGGCGACGTGCGAAAGCGCGTCTGCTTCCTCGACATAGCGCGCGGTCTTGCCGATGAAGACGGCGAGCTCGACTTCCCAGTCGCTATGCGTCGAATCCCGGGGGATCATCACTTCGTCGTTCGGGCCAGTCAGACTCGAAAGCGCCTTCATGAACATGATCGGCTCGGTCGGGATCGGTAGGCCGGATTCGATCGCATGGTCCTCATAATTGAGGCCGATCGCGACGATCTTGCCGATGCCCTTCAGCGGCACGCCGTAGCGCGGCTGGCCTTCGACGACCGGCAACGCTGTCGGGTCGAGCGCCGTCAGCTTGGCCAGGCCATCGGCGCCCAGCGCCGCGGGGGTCAGGTCGGCGATTTCGCCGGAAAGATCGCGAAGGACGCCATCGGCGTCGATGAGTCCGGGCTTCTCGCTTCCGCGCGAGCCGTAACGGCAAAGCTTCATGGGATGGTCTCGCTTAGTGTGTGTAGGGACGATGCATGGAAATGTCGCGGTTCAGCTCGACGCCGAAGCCCGGCGCATCGAGCGCACTGGCGCGCAGGCGGCCCTTCTCCGGCACCGGCTCGCCGATCAGCTGCGGGTGGAACATCGGCACGACCTTGTCCGCCTTGGGCGCCATCATCAGGAATTCGGCGAACGGGCTGTTATGCCGCGTGATGACGAAATGATAGCTATAGACCGAGGAGCCATGCGGCACGACCAATTTGCCGCGCGCATCGGCCAGCGCCGAGATCTTGAGCAATTCGGTCACGCCGCCGCACCAGCCCACATCGGGCTGGATGATGTCGCAGCAATCCATCTCCATCAACATGCGGAAGCCCCAGCGGGTCGCCTCATGCTCGCCGGTGGTGACCAGCATGCCGCGGGGCACGTTGCGCTTCAGCTCGGCATAGCCCCAATAATCGTCGGGACTGATCGCCTCCTCGATCCATTTCAGGCCATGTTCGTGCGCGGCGATCGCAAGGCGCGTGGCATAGTCGACGTCGAGCGCCATCCAGCAGTCGAGCATCAGCCAGAAATCGGGGCCGACGCGCGAGCGCATCTCGGCCAGCTCGGCGATGTTCTTGCGCAGCCCTTCCACGCCCTCGGCCGGGCCGTGATGGAGCGGCATCTTGCCGCCGATGAAGCCCATTTCCTGGGCGAGATCGGGCCGCGCGCCGGTGGCGTAGAATTGCAGCTCGTCGCGCACCGCGCCGCCAAGCATGTGATAGACCGGCTCCTGCCGCAGCCGACCGAGCAGGTCCCACAAAGCAAGGTCGACGCCCGAGATGGCGTTCACCACCAGCCCCTTGCGCCCGTAATATTGGGTCGAGAAGTACATCTGGTCCCAGATCTTCTCGTAGTCGGCCGGATCGCGCCCCTCGAGGAAGCGGGCCAGATGCCGCTCGACGATGAACGCTGCGGGCTCGCCGCCCGTGGTCACCGCGAAGCCGATCGTGCCGTCCTCGGCCTCGATCTCGACCACCAACGTGCCGAGCACGTTGATGCCGAAGCTCTGCCGGCTCTGACGATATTCGGGATAGCGCGCCATCGGCGTGGCGATATGATCGTCGATCCAATGGCCGTCGCCCTGATCGTGATAATCGGCGCCGCCGCCGCGCACCACGAACGCGCGTACATGCTTGATCTTCGGCAGACCCCGAACCGTCACGCTTCACTCCCCTTTTCCGCTGAGGACATCCAGACATTGCTCCGCGACCGGTCAAAATCGCGGACAAATCGTTCCAACATGTGATACGCCTTCCCTGCCGTCGGGCAATCGGTCACACGCACAGTGGCCGAAAGGCTGGCAGCACCACTCCTATGGCTTTACTTTCTCACTTTATGGGATAGGATATTATGAGATGAGACAGAATGCGTCAAACGAAGAATCGGAAAATCCGTCGCAGCCGTCTCCGCCCCCCGTGCAGGGCAGCCAGACTTTGCTGCGCGGGCTCGACATGCTCGACAAGGTGATCGACGGGCCGGTCAAGCTCGCCGAACTTTCGCAGCGCATGGGGCTCACCCGTTCGACGACGCACCGTCTCGCCAATGCCCTTATCGATCGCGGCTTTCTCACCTTCCTGCCGCGCGTCGGCTATCAATTGGGGCCGAAGCTGCTCCAGCTCGGTTTCCTCGCCCAGTCGCAGGCCGACATCGTCCAGATCGCCCGGCCGATCATCGAGGAGTTGGCGATGCAGACCGAGGACACGGTGCATCTTGGCCGGCTCGACGGTGATCTGGCGCTCTATCTCGACAAGATTCCCGGTCGCCGCCGCGTGGAAATCTCCAGCCGTGTCGGTGATCGTCAACCGCTGACCTCGACCGGGCTCGGCAAGGCGCTGTTGCTCGACAGCGATCCGCAGGACTGGCTCCGCCTTTTCGAAACCGATCGCGCCGCGGGTGCGCCCGCCGCCGATTACGACCAGTGGCTCGACCGGATGAAGGGCTATGCCGGCGCCGGCTTTGCTTTCGACCTCGAGGAGAATGAGGACCAGATCCGCTGCGTCGCCGCGCCCGTGCGCGACGCTTCGGGCCGGATCGTGGCCGCAATCAGCATCTCCAGCGCCGCGCAATATATGGACGACGACCGCATGGCCGCGCTTAGCGGCGAGGTGCGCGAAACCGCGAACAAGATCAGCCACGAGCTGGGCTGGACCGAATCGGTCGCCCCGCCACGCAGGACAAGACGATAATCTAGCTTAGGAGGATTGGGTGAAGCTGCTTGAAGGCAAGACCGTGCTCGTGACGGGCGCATCGACGGGAATCGGCGCCGCCGCCGCAATCGGCGCTGCGCAGCATGGCGCCGACGTGGTGATCAACTATCACAGCCGCGATAACGATGCGGAAGCGGTGATCACCGCGATCGAAGCGACCGGCCGCCGCGGGCTGGCGGTGAAGGGCGACGTCGCCGATGCCAGGACCGCGACCGAGTTCGTGGCGAAGGCAGTTGAGGCATTCGGCAAGGTCGACGTGATGGTCTCGAACGCCGGCATCTGCCCGTTCCACAGCTTCCTCGACATGCCGGTGGAGACCGTCCAGCGCACGATGCAGGTCAACCTCCTCGGCGGCTATTTCATGGTGCAGGCCGCGGCGAACCAGATGGTCAAGCAGGGCCATGGCGGCGCGATCGTCGCGGTCTCGTCGATCTCGGCGCTAGTCGGCGGCGAGTATCAGACGCACTACACCCCCACCAAGGCGGGGCTCCATTCACTGATGCAGTCGACCGCGATCGCGCTGGGCCGCTACGGCATCCGCTGCAACTCGGTGCTCCCCGGCACGATCCTGACCGAGATCAACAAGGAGGATCTCGCCGACGAGGCGAAGCGCAAATACATGGAAGGCCGCGTGCCGCTCGGCCGGCTCGGCCAGCCCGAGGACATGATCGGCCCGATCGTGTTCCTGGCATCGGACATGGCGGAATATGTCACCGGCGCAGCCTTGCTCGTCGATGGCGGCGCCTTCGTGAACCTGCAATAGCTGGGAGCAGGCGGATGCGTATCCTCGCATGGGCTCTGGCGCTGGCGGCTCTACCCCAGATTCCGGCCTGGGCGCAGGCCGCATCCGGCCCGACCATCTTCATCGCCAGCGATTCCACCGCGGCCAATTACGGCCCCGAGCGCTATCCGCAGAGCGGCTGGGGCATGATGCTCAAATGCGGGCTGACGTCGCACGTCCAGGTGGACAACCGCGCGACGGGCGGACGCAGCACCCGCACCTTCATGTCCGAAGGCCGGCTCGACGCGATTCTTGCGGCCATCAAGCCGGGCGATACCGTGCTGATCCAGTTCGGCCATAACGACGCCAACCGCGCCAAGCCCGAGCGCTTCGTCGAGCCCGGCACCGGCTATCGCGACAATCTGCTGCACTTCATCGAGGCGATCCGCGGCAAGGGCGGCGTACCGGTGCTGCTCACCCCTGTCGCCCAGCGCATGTTCGAGGGCGGCCAGGTGAAGGCCAATTTCGCCGAATATTCGGCGGTGGTGCGCACCGTCGCGGCGGAGACCAGGACGCCGCTGATCGACCTGGAAACGCTGTCGCGCGCTTGGGTCGCGCAGGCGGGCGAGGAAAACGCGAAGCGCTTCTATCTCCACTACACGGTCGAGGATCATCTCGCGGCCTTCCCCAAGGGCATCGACGACGACACGCATTTCAGCGAGCTCGGCGCGCGCGGCGTCGCCGATCTCGTCGCGGGTGGGCTGGCGAAGCTGAAGCTGCCGGTCTCCGCAGAAGTGCTGCCCTACCGACCCGACCTTCACCGCACCACGCCGCTCGGCACGACGGCATGCCGGTGATCGATCGCCGCTCGCTGATCGCGGTCGGCGCGGCCCTCGGGCTCGCCCCGGCTGCCCGCGCCGTGCCGCAGGAAGTGCCGGCGGATTTCGTCCGCATGCCGCTCTGGCCGGGCAAGCCTCCGGGAAGCGACGGCGTGACGGCACAGGAGCAGGAATCGCTCCGCACACCCAATTCGCCCAAGGACGACACCGCTTTCGTCCATGTCACCCGCCCCACCCTCACCATGCTGCGCGCGCCCAAGCCCAATGGCGCCGCGCTGCTGCTGATCCCGGGCGGCGGCTATCGTCGCGTCGCGATCGGGCATGAGGGCTATGAGATCGCGCGGCGCTTCGCCGCTGCGGGCTATCATTGCTACATCCTCGCCTATCGCCTGCCCGCCGATGGCTGGACGGCCGGGCCCGATGCACCGCTTCAGGACGCACAGCGCGCGCTCCGCATCGTGCGCAGCCGCGCTGCGGCCGACGGCTTTGATCCCGTGAAGATCGGCATGATCGGCTTCTCCGCCGGCGGCCACCTCGCGGCGCGGTTGGCGAGCACCTCGGACAAGCCCGTCTACCTCGCGAAGGACGCGATCGACGCCCTGCCCCTCAGCGCGATGGTCGCCGGGCTCCTCTATCCGGTCGTGCTGCTCGACGGCCCCAACATCCATACCGGATCGCGCAACGAGATGCTTGGCACAGCGCCCGCACCCGATCGCGCCCGTGCCTATTCGGCGGACAATCGCATCGCACCCGGCACCCCGCCCAGCTTCCTCGCCCATGCGCTCGACGATCGCAGCGTCCCGCCCGAGAACAGCCTGGCGATGCTCGCTGCGCTCCGCAACGCGAAGGTGCCGAGCGAGATGCACCTGTTCGAGACGGGCGGCCACGGCTTCGGCCTCGCGCTGCCCGACGGCACCCCTTCGCCCTGGCCCGAACTGTTCATGACCTTCGCGCGCCGGCACGGCATGCCATGAGCGAGGACCGCCCCCAAGTAGCGCTGTTCGTCACCTGTCTGGTCGATGTGATGCGGCCGCGGATCGGCTTCGCCGCGATCCGTGCGCTGGAGGCAGCGGGGTGCGATGTGGTGGTCCCGCCCGACCAGACCTGTTGCGGCCAGCCCGCGCTCAATTCGGGCGACCGCAAGACCGCGGAAAAGATGGCGCGCACCACGATCGCGATGCTCGAACCCTATGAGGCAGTCATCGTGCCTTCGGGCTCATGCGCTGGAACCATCATCGCACACTATCCCGAGATCCTGGCCGACGACCCAGCATGGCACGCGCGCGCCCGCGCCCTCGCCTCGAAGACCAGCGAAATCCTCTCCTATCTCGATCGCGTGCGCGGCTGGCGCCCAGAGGCGACCGCACTCCATGCCAGCGCCGCTTATCATGACAGCTGCTCGGGCTTGCGCGAGTTAGGCATCAAGGCAGAGCCGCGCCGATTGCTGGGCGCCGTCGAGGGCCTGGAGCTCAAGCCGCTGGCGGGCGCCGAGACCTGCTGCGGCTTCGGCGGCACCTTCTGCGTCAAATACCCCGCGATCTCGAACGCGATCACCGAGGAAAAGGCCGTCCAGATCGAGGCGAGCGGCGCTGACCTGTTGCTCGCCGGCGATCTCGGCTGCCTGATGAACATGGCGGGCAAGCTCAACCGCCGCAGATCGAAGGTCCGCGCCTTCCACGCGATCGAGCTGGTCGCCGGTATGGGCGACGGCCCCGCGATCGGCGAACCCGAATGAGCGCGGGCTTCAAACAGCGCGCCGATGCCGCACTCGCCGATCCCATCCTGAAGATCGCGATCGAGCGTACCGCGAGCACCGCCGAGACCAAGCGCGGCGTCGCCGTTGCAGCCTTTCCGGACTTCGCAGGCGCCCGCAAACGGGCGGCGGCGATCAAGGATCATGTGATCGCCGATCTCGCCGACTATCTCGAGATGTTCGAGGCCAATGCCGTCGCCGCCGGCGCCAAGGTGCACTGGGCCGAGACTTCGGAAGAAGCGTGCAGAATCGTCATCGATATCTGCAAGGCGGGCGGCGCTCGAACGGTAGCGCGCTCCAAATCGATGCTCGGCGAGGAAATCGGACTACCTCATGCACTTGCCGAAGCCGGGATCGAACGGATCGAGACCGATCTCGCCGAGCACATCATCCAGCTCGCCAACGATCCACCTTCGCACATCGTCTGGCCGGCGATGCACAAGACGCGCGAGCAGGTCGCCGAACTCTTCCGCACGCATCATCGCGAGCCGCAAGTCGACGACAGCATCGCCGCACTGGCGGAAAGCGCCCGCCATGAGCTGCGCTCCGGCATGCTCGGCGCCGATGTCGGTATTTCGGGCGCCAATTTCCTGATCGCCGATAGCGGCCAGATTTGCACCGTCACTAACGAAGGCAATGCCGAACTATCGCTCGTGCCGCCGCGCGTCCATATCGTCACCGCGGGTATCGAGAAGATCGTGCCGTCGATGCCGCACGCGATCCACATGCTCCGGATGCTCGCCCGCTCGGCGACCGGCGCGGCGCTGACCCAATACACCACCTTCTACGCCGGCCCGCGCCGACCGGGCGATACCGACGGCCCCGAAGAGATGCACATCGTGCTTGTCGACAATGGCCGCTCGAAAATGCGCACCGACGGGCTCGCCGAGATGCTCCGCTGCATCCGCTGCGGCGCGTGCATGAACCACTGCGTCGTCTTCCGCCAGATCGGCGGCCATGCCTATGGCGGCACCTATCCCGGCCCGATGGGAGCGGTGCTCACCCCCGCGCTCGACGGTCTCTCGGCCAATCGCGACCTGGCACACGCCTGCACGATGAACGGCCGCTGCCAGGAAGTCTGCCCGGTCGAAATCCCGCTTCCCACACTGCTGCGCGGCTGGCGCGAGAAAAGTTGGCGCGAGGGGCTGGAGCCGGCGACCACGCGCTTCGGCCTGGGAATCTGGGCCTGGGTGGCTGCACGACCCCGCCTCTATCGCTTCGGCACGGCGATGGCGGTGCGCGTCCTAGCGCTGGTCGGCCGCAGACGCTGGATACGAAGCCTGCCGCTCGCCGGCGGCTGGACCAAATATCGCGACCTTCCAGCACCCAGTGGTCGCAGCTTCATGGGGCAATATGCCGCCCGAAAGCATGGCAAATGAGCGCGCGCGACGCGATCCTGGCGCGTTTGCGCAACGCGAACCCCTCGTCCGACCGCGAGGGCGAGGCCCGGCGCCTGGTCGAGGCGGTCGAGCGCCCGGTCGTCCAGGGCGCGACCATCGACATCTTCCTCCGGGCGCTGTCCGGCACAACCGTCTCCGCCACGCACGATCGTATCGCCGCGATCGCCGAGCTGCCCGACGCGGTAGCCCGCTATCTTGCGAGACAGGCGCTCGCCCGCGCGCTGTTCCTGCCCCCCGATCCTCAACTCGGCCCCTGCGACTGGAGCGGCGGTTTTGCCCTGCACAATCGCTCGGCCCCCGACGAGCCGGCCGCGCTTGCGGTCGCGCGTTGCGGCGTCGCGGAAACCGGCTCTCTGATCTTCGACACCGGCCCCAGCGCGCCGATGCTCCCCAATTTCCTCTGCCTCCATCTGATCGTGCTGCTGCGCGCCGAGACGGTCGTGACGCATCTGGAGGATATCCCGCCCTCGGATCCCCTGCCCCGCGCGCATTATTGGGTGACCGGCGTCAGCGGGACGACCGATATCGAGGGCCAATATGTTCGTGGCGCGCATGGCCCCCGCTATCTCCACGTCATCCTGCTCAGCTGAAATCCACTCCGTCCCGCTTTGGATCCAGATCGAGGCTTGAACCTGCACGCTCGTACTGAGATGATCGCGGCTCGTCTTGCAGGGGGTCGTGGGCGTGGAACTGGCGGGGGGCAGTGACGGCGATCGGATGCTCGCATCCTGCTATGAAGATATGCGTCGTGTCGCGCGCAACATGTTGGCTGGCGATGGCATGCGGCGCGTTTTCCAGCCGACAGATCTCGCGCACGAAGCCGCGATACGCCTGATCCTCTCCGAAGCTTCCGGCGCCGCCCAATCCCAGGGCCATCTTCTCGCCCTCGCTGCCCGCACGATGCGCCGCGTGCTGATCGACGAAGCGCGGCGGCTCCGCGCAGCCAAGCGCCACGTCCCGACAATGCTCACCGCCTGGCCCGGCGACCGGCAAACCCGACTCGTCGACCTTCAGGATCTGGATCAGGCGCTGGACGCGCTCGACAAATTCTCCAGCGACCACGCCACCATCGTCGAGATGCGCTTCTCGCTGGGCATGACGGTCGAGGAGATCACCAGAATCACCGGGGTTCCCGAGCGCACGGTCAAGCGGCGCTGGCAGGCGGCGCGCGCCTGGCTGCACGATTTCCTCCGCGCGCCGGCCGATGCAATCGCAAGCTGACATCGAGCGGCGCGCGCTCGCATTGGTCGAGCGCATCGCCGATCGCCCCAATGATGCGCGGTTCGAGGCACGTTTGCTCGCTCGGGAAAATGACGTGGTCCGCCGCCGCGTTGCCGCACTCAAGGCGGCCCTGACCGATGCCGCCGGCATCCTCCCCACCGAATTTGCCGGAGACGCTATCGGCACGGCCCTGCCTCCGCCGGAGCGGTGCGGCCCTTTCCGCCTCGTCCGTCTGATCGGTGAGGGCGGGATGGGCGATGTCTGGCTCGGCCAGCGCGACGATGGGCTGTACGAACAGCGCGTCGCGGTGAAGCTCATCCGCAACCGGCTGATCCATGTCGCCGGCGCGGCCTTCGCCGCCGAGCGCCGCATTCTCGCGCGGCTCGAGCATCCCAATATCGCCCGGCTGATCGACGGCGGCATTGCGGCCGACGGCACGCCCTTCCTCGTCATGGAATATGTCGACGGCCGCCCGATCGACGAGGCTGCCGCCGGCCTGCCGATCGCCGATCGGATCCGGCTATTCGTCAAGGCGGCCGACGCGGTCCAGTTCGCGCATGGCCAGCTCATCGTTCATGCCGATCTGAAGCCGTCGAACATGATGGTCGACGCGACGGGCAGGGTAAAACTGCTCGATTTCGGCATCGCCCGGCTGATTAACGACGAGGGCGAGGCGCCCGCCGTCCGTCCAATGACCCGCGCCTTTGCCAGCCCAGCCCGCCAGGATGGCGGCCATTCGAGCATCGCCGACGACATCTATGCGCTGGGCGTGACATTGGGGATGATCGTCGGCGCCACGAGCGACCGGGAATTGCAGGCGATCATCGCCAAGGCGAAAGCGCCTGAGGAGAACAGGCGCTATGGCAGCGTGGCCGCGCTGATTGCCGATCTCGAGCGCTGGCAGGCACATCTGCCGGTGACTGCCGTTCCGGACGATTGGCGCTATCGCGCGCGCAAATTCATCAGCCGCCACCGCCTTGGCGTGATTGCCACCGCCATCGCCTTGCTTGCGCTCACCGCCATCTCGGTGATCGCCACTGCGAGCTATGTCCGCGCCGAGCGCACCCGCATTCGCGCCGAGCAACGCTTCACCGAAGTCCGCCAGCTCTCGAACTTCATCCTTTTCGATCTCTATGATGAACTCGCTCGCGTCCCTGGCACCGTCGCCAAGCGCGCCCAGATCGCGGAGACCGCTTCGCGCTACCTCGAACGGCTCCAACTCGCCGGCGAAACACCCCGCGACCTCAATCTCGAAGTCGCCCGCTCCTATCGCCGCCTGGCAGGTATCCAGGGCCTGCCGGGCATTTCCAACGTGGGTCGGCCCGACCAGGCGGGGCGCTCGCTCGACAAGGCCGAGGCGCTGCTCCGCGCCCTGCTGGCAAAGCAGCCCCAGGATGCAGACGCGCTCGATCAGCTCGGCTGGGTACAGATCGAACAATGGATGCTGCAAGGTTGGAGCAAGCACTCAGCCCGGCTCGTCGCCGCTGCTCGGCAATCCTTCGCAGCGGCCTCGAAGCTGGCGCCTGCCAATCCCTCGATCCAGCTCGGCGCGATCGCCGCCGAGCGCATCGCCGCCTATGAGCTCACCTATAGCGGCGACAAGCCTCGCGAGGCGATCGCGACCGCCCGCGCCGCCCTGCAACATCTCCGCGCCAGGATCTGGCCTCCTCCCCTCACCGGCGATGCCGCCAAGGTCGAGGTGCTGCTGCTCAACATCCTGGGCGACGCGACCTATTATGCCGACGACATCCCGGGCTCGCTGCCGATCTACCAGCAGGCCGACCGAGCGATCGACCGGCAATTGGCCCAACGCGGTCCCTTCCCCCATTTGCTCATCGCCAAGGGACAGGAGGCGTTCAACATCAGCGCAGCGCTTGCCGACATGGGTGGCCATCTGCCCGAAGCACTCGTCGCTGCGGAGCGCGGCGTCACGACGGTCGAGCATCTGCTCGCCTCCGGCCCCGACGGGGCAGCCGAGAAGACACTTCTGATCCTGTACGGTCAGCAAGCCGCGGTACTCGAGCAGCAGAAACGCTATGCCGAGGCGCTGGTCCCGAACGCACGCAGCATCGCCCTGCGCAACGCGCGATTGCGGGCGGCTCCCAATGATCCCGCCCGTATGCGCGACATGGCGATCGCGCTGGCGCCGAGCGCGCGCATATTGGCGCTCGCCGGCCATGGCGCCGAGGCGTGCGCCGCGGCCCGCAGCGGCGAGGCGATGTGGAAGGCGATCGAGGCCCGGGGCGATCTGGGCGACCGCGACCGGACGCACCAGCTTCCGAAGATCCAGGGCCTGATCGCGGGAAACTGTCCGAACCTCTGAGTAAATTTTTTCTGAAAGGCGTGGCCCGCTTTCCGTGGCCGTCACGCACTCTCCTCGTCAGCACACTGAAAAGGGGAAAGTTCATGCGATCACTCGGTTTGAAATTCGTGGCCACCCTCGCGCTCATCACGCCCGCGGTCGCCAGCGCGCAGGGGCATTATGTCGTCTACGGTCCGACGGTCGACGTCTTTGCCGCCGCTAGCGCGCACCAGGGGCCGAACGTCGCCGGCTCGGCCATCCACCAGGTCAATGGCAACGTCATCGACAGCTGGACTTCGGGCGGCGGCGGCAACGCCCATACGCCGAACGGCACCATCGACGGCAGCGTCTATGCCTACCAGAATGGCGGCAACGGCAATGTCTCGCTCTATTCCGAAGCGGGCGCATCGGCCAGCCTCGCCCAGGGCAAGCTACACGGCTATGTCGGGGCGACGGGGCCCAACAATTTCGGTTCACCGGCCGGCTTCTCCGAAAGCCGAATCGCCGACACCGTCTATTTCAACAACACGACCGGCGGCGACCTCTCGCTTTCGCTGTTCATGAGCTTCGATGGCCACATCACCGACGTGAACGGCGATGCCAATCCCGGCGGTTCGGTCCGCCTTGCGCTGTCGGGTTGCGGCAGCTGTGGCAACATCCGCTTCGCCA
The DNA here is from genome assembly GCF_014489075.1 of Sphingomonas sp. JC676. Classification (GTDB taxonomy): domain Bacteria; phylum Pseudomonadota; class Alphaproteobacteria; order Sphingomonadales; family Sphingomonadaceae; genus Sphingomonas. The sequence goes on from NZ_JACTGR010000001.1 coordinate 1,226,804, forward strand.
ATAGCGGCACCGGCGTCGGCGACGTCATCAGCGGCCTGTTCGACGAGGCCGGCACCTATATGTTCACAACTCAGGCCACCGGCGCGGTTCCACTCGGGCAGTCGGACCGCTGGTTCACCGCGCTCGGTGCCGGCGACGGCAATGGCGGTGTCGATGGCTGGATGGGCACCACGCTGCTGATCCCCACTGGCGAATCCTCGCTCGGCATCGGTTCCTATCTCGGCCTCGACTGCCGCGGCGGCAGCATCTGCGACTTCGGCCATACCAGCCTGTTCCGCTTCGATGCGCTGCCCAACGGCCTTAGCTGGACGTCGGAATCGGGCGTGTTCCTCACCGATATCGGCGCCGGAAACCCGGGCGGCGTGCCCGAGCCGGCGGCATGGGGAATGATGATCGGCGGTTTCGCGTTCGCTGGTGGTATGCTCCGGCGCCGGAAAGTCGTGACGGCGCTCGCCTGAGCGCCGTCACGACGATGCGGGCCCGGAGAATTTGCGACCCGAGCCGGGCCCGCATCAAATCTCGAGCTGGCTGCCCAGCTCGACCACGCGATTGGTGGGTAGCTTGAAGAATTCCATCGCGCTTTCGGCGTTACGTACCATCCAGGCGAACAGCTTCTCGCGCCAGATCGCCATTCCCGGCCGGCGTGATGCGATCAGCGTCTGCCGCGCGAGGAAATAGCTCGTGTCCATCGTCTTGAACGGCGCCCCGGCACTGGTCACCTTGGCCAGCTCGGCGGGGATGTCGATCTCCTCCATGAAGCCGTAGCGCAGCACGATCCGGTAGAAGCCCTGGCCGAGATCGGTCACCGTCGCCCGTTCCTTGCTGACATGCGGCACCTGCTCGATCGCCACGGTGAGCACCACCACCCGCTCGTGCAGCACGCGATTGTGCTTGAGGTTGTGGAGCAGCGACGGCGGGATATCGTCGGTCCTGGAAGCCAGGAACACGGCGGTACCGGACACCCGCTGCACCGATTGTCCGGCCGACTGGATGAACATCTCGACCGGTATCGCTCCCTCGTGCAGCCGCTCGCGCACCAGCCGGCGTCCCGTGGCCCAGGTCGTCAGCAGCGTGAAGGCGATCGCCGCCACCAGCAGCGGAAACCAGCCACCATCGGGGATCTTGGTGACGTTCGAGGCGAAATAGAGCCCGTCGATCAGGAGGAAGGTGCCGGTGACGATCACGGCCACTACCGGCGGCCATTTCCAGACCGCGAAGGTCAGCACGCCGAGCATGCACGCGGTGATGAACATCGTGCCGGTGACCGCGATGCCGTACGCGGCAGCGAGATTGCCCGAGTTCTTGAAGCCCAGCGCCAGCAGGATGACGAGCACGAGCAGGCCCCAGTTTACCAGTGGCACATAGATCTGCCCCGCCGCCCGGGCGCTGGTGTGGAGGATCTTGAGCCGCGGCAGGAAGCCCAGCTGCACCGCCTGCTGCGTCACCGAGAAGGCGCCCGAGATCACCGCCTGGCTGGCGATCACGGTCGCCAGCGTCGCCAGGATCACCAGCGGAAGCCGCGCCCAGTCTGGCGCCATCAGGAAGAAGGGGTTCTCCACCGCAGCGGGATTGTGGAGCAGTAGCGCCGACTGGCCGAGATAATTGAGCATCAGGCACGGGAAAGCGGCATAGAGCCACGAGATCGAGATCGCCTTGCGCCCGAAATGGCCCATATCGGCATAGAGCGCCTCCGCGCCGGTTACTGCGAGCACTACCGATCCGAGCGCCAGGAAGGCCAGCTTCGGGTCGATCAGGAAGAAATCGAGCGCATACCAGGGATTGAGCGCCCACAATATCTCGGGCGCCCGCGCGATGCCGACCACGCCGAGCACCGCCAGCACCGCGAAATAGACGAGCATCACCGGCCCGAACAACTTGCCAACGCTCGCCGTTCCGCGCGCCTGGATCGCGAAGAGGCCTATCAGGATCACGATCGCGATCGGCAGCACCAGCGGCGTAAGCCCATCCTGCACGATCGTCAGTCCTTCAACGGCCGAAAGCACCGATATCGCCGGCGTGATGATCGCATCGCCATAGAAAAGCGCGGTCGCGACTACGCCCAGCAGCGCGATGCCCGCGCTCCAGCGATTCTGTCCCAGCTTGCGGTTGATCAGCGCGAGCAGCGCCAGACTGCCTCCTTCGCCTTTGTTGTCGGCGCGCAGGATGACGAAGACATATTTGACGGTGACGACCAGCATCATCGTCCAGAAAATCAGCGAGAGCACCCCGAAGATATGCGCTCGGTCCACCGAGAGCGGGTGATGCCCGATGAAGCTTTCCTTCAGCGCGTAGAGCGGGGAGGTTCCGATATCGCCGAACACCACACCGATCGCGCCGACAGCCAAGGTCGGCAGGCTGTCGTGATGGCCGTGCGGCTCTTCTGCGTCATCCATCGCGCGCACCTATGCACGCAGCGGGCCACCAGCCACAAACTTTACGCCTTCTTTATGCCGCGCCTCAACTCTCCCGTGGAACCTTAACCGCCCCAGCGCCCACATCGCAGCCGTTAATCCAAGAACGGGAGCGTAACGGTGGCCGCAATCTTGCGTCGCCTTGAATCGGACAAGCCTGGCTGGGCGGCGCAGATCGCGGTCCGCTCGGCGGGCCTTGCGCTGCTCGGCCTGTGCGCCGCGGCGGCCTGGTGGCTGCACCGTTCGGTCCACCAGCTTCCGCATCACAGCGGTACCCTTCTTGAATTCACCGCCGCTGCGCTGGCGGTGATCAGCGGTTGTCTGGGCTGGGCGTTGCTCGGCGAAGGCCCGGGCCTGTTCCGCCTGATCCCCGTGCCGGGCCGCTCCATCCTTCCCTTTTCGAACTGAGGAATTCAGCAATGTCCGATCTTCTCTGGCTGGGGATACTGGGGGGGCTGTTCCTCCTCACGCTCGCCTATGTCCGCCTCTGCGACAACGCGTGAGGAGGCCCGCATGACACTCCACCTCGCGCTCGCCGGGCTCACCGCGCTCGGTCTCCTCCTCTATCTCGTGGCCGTGCTTCTGCGGCCCGAGCGCTTCTGAAGGCTGTCGCCATGACCATTCAAGGCTGGACGCTGATCCTCGTCTTCACCGCCATCCTCATCGCGCTCGCAAAGCCGATGGGGATGTGGATGTTCGCGCTTTATGAAGGGCGCGAGACCCCTCTTCACCGCGTACTCGGCCCCGTCGAGCGCGGTTTCTACAAGCTTGCGGGAATCGACCCGAACGCCGAGCAGGGCTGGCGCCGCTACGCGGTGCACATGCTGTTCTTCCAGCTCGCGCTTTTGCTCTTCACCTACGCGATCCTGCGCCTGCAGGACGTGCTGCCGATGAACCCGCGTGCGCTGGCCGCCATCGGCGCCGATGGCGCAATGAACACGGCGGTGAGCTTCACCACCAACACCAACTGGCAATGGTATTCGGGTGAGGTCGCGATGAGCAATCTCAGCCAGATGCTCGGCCTGACCATCCACAACTTCCTCAGCGCCGCGACCGGCATCGCCATCGCCTTCGCGCTGTTCCGCGGCTTCGCGCGGCGCCAGGCTTCGGGCATCGGCAATTTCTGGGCCGACTGCACCCGCATCACCCTCTATCTGCTGCTGCCGCTCTGCGTCGTCTATGCGGTCTTCCTGATCGCGAGCGGTGTACCGCAAACCTTCCTCAGCTCGGTCGACGCGACCACGCTGGAAGGCGCCAAGCAGACGATCGTGGTGGGGCCTGTCGCGTCGCAGGAAGCGATCAAGATGCTCGGCACCAATGGTGGCGGCTTCTTCAACGCGAATTCGGCGCACCCGTTCGAGAATCCGAGCGCGCTCACCAACCTGGTGCAGATGCTGTCGATCTTCCTGATCGGCGTCGGCCTCACCTGGACGTTCGGCAAGGCGGTCGGCAACACCCGCCAGGGCTGGGCGATCCTGGCCGCGATGCTCACCATGTTCCTCGCCGGCACCGCCGTCGTCTATTGGCAGGAATCCGCAGGTAACCCGATCCTCCATCATCTTGGCGCCCTGGGCGGCAACATGGAGGGCAAGGAAGTCCGCTTCGGTATCGCCGCATCGTCCCTGTTCTCGGTCGTCACCACGGCGGCATCGTGCGGCGCGGTCAATGCGATGCATGACAGCTTCACCGCGCTCGGCGGCATGATCCCGATGATCAACATGCAGCTCGGCGAAATCGTCGTCGGCGGCGTCGGCGCGGGTGTCTATGGCTTTCTCATCTTCGCGATCCTCGCGGTGTTCGTCGCCGGTCTGATGGTCGGCCGCACCCCCGAATATGTCGGCAAGAAGATCGAGAGCCGCGAAGTGAAACTGGCGGTGCTCACCATTGCCATCCTGCCGCTGTCGATCCTCGGCCTGACGATGCTCGCCTCGGTGCTGCCGCAGGGCTTGGCCGGACCGCTCAACAAGGGTCCGCATGGCTTCTCGGAGATCCTCTACACCTTCACCTCGGGCACTGCGAACAACGGCTCGGCATTTGCCGGCATCACTTCGGGCACGCCCTTCTACAACGGCCTCCTGTCGGTCGCGATGTGGCTGGGACGCTTCTTCATGATCGTCCCGATCCTGGCGATCGCGGGCAGCCTGGCGTCCAAGAAGTACACGCCGGCCGGCGCGGGCTCGTTCCCGACCACCGGACCGCTCTGGGTGGGGCTGCTCGTCGGCATCATCCTGATCGTCGGCGGCCTGACCTTCTTCCCCAGCCTCGCGCTCGGTCCGATCGCCGATCATCTCGCGATGATCAACGGCCAGCTCTTCTGAAGGCATCTGACATGACGACAACCCCAACCTCGATGTTCTCGGCCCAGCTGGTCGTTCCCGCGATCGGCGACGCCTTCCGCAAGCTCAACCCGCGCGAGCTGGTGAAGAACCCCGTGCTCTTCACCACCGCCGTGGTCGCGCTCCTCCTCACCGCATTGCTGGCGATAGGCGGCGAGAACCTGCCCATCCCCTTCCAGCTCCAGCTGATCGTCTGGCTCTGGCTCACCGTCCTGTTCGGCACTTTCGCCGAGGCACTGGCGGAGGGCCGCGGCCGCGCCCAGGCGGCGTCGCTCCGCGCCGCCAAGTCGGAGCTGACTGCCCGGCTTCCGGACGGCAAGATCGTCCCGGCCTCGCAACTCCAGAAGGGCCAGGTCGTGATGGTCCAGACCGGCGACCTGATCCCCGCGGACGGCGAGGTCATCGAAGGCGTCGCCTCGGTTAACGAATCGGCGATCACCGGCGAAAGCGCGCCGGTGATCCGCGAGGCGGGTGGCGACCGTTCGGCCGTCACCGCCGGCACCCGCGTCATCTCGGACCAGATCAAGGTCCGCGTGACGCAGGAGCCCGGCCAGGGCTTTCTCGACCGCATGATCGCGCTCGTCGAAGGCGCCGAGCGCCAGAAGACCCCAAACGAGATCGCACTGACGATCCTGCTGGTCGGCCTCACGATCATCTTCCTGATCGCCGTCGCGACCATCCCCGGCTTCGCCAGCTATGCGGGCGGCGGCATCCCCGTCGCGGTGCTCGCGGCGCTGCTGATCACGTTGATCCCGACCACGATCGCCGCATTGCTTTCGGCGATCGGCATCGCGGGCATGGACCGTCTGGTGCGCTTCAACGTGCTCGCCAAGTCGGGCCGCGCGGTCGAGGCCGCAGGCGACATCGACGTGCTGCTGCTCGACAAGACCGGCACGATCACCATCGGTGATCGTCATGCCAGCGAATTCCGCACGCTGGACGGCGTCGATACCGACACGCTTGCCCGTGCCGCTTTGCTCGCCAGCCTTGCCGACGAAACCCCCGAAGGCCGTTCGGTCGTCGTCCTTGCTCGCGAAAAGTTCGGCATCGATACCCGGGCGCTGCCCAAGGACGCCGAGGTCATCCGCTTCACTGCCCAGACCCGCATCTCCGGCGTGAAGATGGATGGCAGCCTGATCCAGAAGGGCGCGGTCGATGCCGTGCTCCGCGCCAATCCCGGCGCCGGCGTCACTGCGGCTGCCACCGAAATGCGCCGCATCACCGACGAGATCGCCCGTTCGGGCCAGACTCCCCTCGCCGTGGCACAGGACGGCCGGCTGCTCGGCGTGATTGCGCTCAAGGACATCATCAAGGCCGGTGTCCGCGAACGCTTCGCAGAGCTGCGCCGCATGGGCATCCGCACCGTGATGATCACCGGCGACAACCCACTCACCGCGGCTTCCATCGCAGCCGAGGCCGGCGTCGACGATTTCCTCGCCGAGGCCACCCCGGAGGACAAGCTCGCGCTGATCCGCAAGGAGCAGCAGGGCGGCAGGTTGGTCGCGATGTGCGGCGACGGCACCAACGACGCCCCCGCCCTCGCCCAGGCAGACGTCGGTGTCGCAATGAACACCGGTACCCAGGCCGCACGCGAGGCGGGCAACATGGTCGATCTCGACAGCGATCCGACCAAGCTCATCGAGATCGTCGGCCTCGGCAAGCAGTTGCTGATGACGCGTGGTGCTCTCACCACCTTCTCGGTCGCCAACGATGTCGCCAAATATTTCGCGATCATCCCGGCGATGTTCGTCGTGCTCTACCCAGGGCTGGCGGTGCTCAACATCATGGGTCTTGCCTCTCCCCAGAGCGCCATCCTGTCGGCGATCATCTTCAACGCGCTGATCATTCCGTTGCTGGTGCCGCTGGCGCTGAAGGGCGTGAAATACACGCCGATGGGCGCCGGCCCGCTGCTTGCGCGCAACCTCGCCATCTACGGCCTGGGCGGCCTGGTCGCTCCGTTCATCGGCATCAAGCTGATCGACGTTGTCGTCGCCAGCCTCCACCTCGCCTGAGGATAGAAAAATGCTCAAGGATTTCACCACCGCACTCCGCCCGGCGATCGTGCTCACGATCCTGTTCGCGGTCCTGCTCGGCCTGGCCTATCCAGCCGCGCTCACCGGTATCGGCCAGCTGGCCTTCCCGCATCAGGCCAATGGCAGCCTGATCAGCGAGAACGGCAAGGTCGTCGGCTCCGAGTTGATCGCCCAGCGCTTCGCCTCGCCGCGCTATTTCCACCCCCGCCCCTCTGCTGCAGGCGCCGGCTACGAAGCGAACAACAGCTACGGTTCCAATTTGGGCCCTACCAGTCAGGCACTTGCCGACCGTGTGAAAACGGACATCGCGGCCCTTCGCAAATCACCAGCAGATTCGGTCCCCACCGATCTGGTGACTACCTCCGCCTCGGGACTCGATCCTGATATCAGCCCCGAGGCGGCCTTTTTCCAGGTCGATCGCGTCGCTGCCGCGCGCGGGCTTGGCAATGAGGCCGTCCGTGCGCTGGTCAAGCAGCATCTGCAGGGTCCGCTGCTCGGCTTCCTGGGTGAACCGCGTGTGAATGTGCTCGAACTCAATCGCGCGCTCGACAGGATGGGCGGTACGCAGGCACAAGCGAAGGAGTGAGTTCGAACCCCGATCCCGAGCAGCGCCCGTCTCCCGAGGCCCTTCTGCGTGAAGCCGCGCAGGAGGGCCGCGGCCGTTTAAAGGTGTTCCTCGGCGCCGCGCCCGGCGTCGGCAAGACCTATGAAATGCTGAGCGACGGCGCCGCCCGCCGCCGCGCAGGGATCGACACCGTGATCGGCGTGGTCGAGACGCATGGTCGCGCCGAGACCGAAGCGTTGGTCCATGGCTTCGAGATCGTCCCGCGCCGAGCGGTCGAATATCAGGGTCGCACGCTCGAGGAGATGGACCTCGACGCGGTTCTTGCCCGCCAGCCCAAGCTCGTTCTGGTCGACGAGCTTGCCCATACCAACGCGCCCGGCAGCCGCCACGACAAGCGCTACCAGGACGTTGAAGAGCTGCTCGTGGCCGGGATCGACGTCTATTCGACCGTCAACATCCAGCACATCGAGAGCCTGAACGACGTCGTCGCCTCGTTCACCAAGGTCCGCGTCCGCGAAACCCTGCCCGATCGCGTGCTCGAGAATGCCGAGATCGAAGTCGTCGACATCCCGCCCGACGAGCTGATCGAACGGCTGAAGGACGGCAAGGTCTATGTACCCGAGGAAGCGACGCGCGCGCTCGGCCATTTCTTCTCCAAGTCCAATCTCTCGGCACTGCGCGAGCTCGCGCTGCGCCGCGCCGCACAGGCGGTCGACACGCAGATGCTCGACTATCTGCGGGCGCATGCCCTGGCCGGAACCTGGGCCGGCGGCGAGCGGATCGTCGTCGCGATCAGCGAGCTTCCTGGCGCCGCCGAATTGGTCCGCACCACCAAGCGCATCGCCGACGCCATGCGCGCGCCCTGGACCGCGGTGCACATCGAGACGCCGCGCACCGCGCATCTGAGCGACGCAGAGAACAACCGCCTCGCCGCCACGCTCCACCTGGTCAGCCAACTCGGCGGCCAGGTCGCCGCCGTCCCTGCGCAATCGGTGCTCGAGGGCCTCAAGCGCTTCACCACCGAAGCACGCGCCACCCAGCTCGTCGTCGGCAAGTCGGCGCGTTCGCGCTGGTTCGAACTGCGCCATGGATCGGTGGTCGATCGGCTGGTCCGTGAGACGCCGGGGATTGCCATTCATGTCCTGCCGATGAGCGCGGACAAGGACGAGCGCCCACAGCGCCGGCGCAATCCGGGATCCGGTTGGGGTTCGCCCGGCGCCTATGCCGTCTCGCTTGGCCTCACCGTGCTGATCACCGTGCTCGGGGCCAGCCTGTTCTCGTTCGGCAGCATCACCAATATCGGCCTGCTCTATCTGCTGCCGGTGATGTTCGCAGCGACGCGCTACGGCGTGCGCCCGGGCGTCATCACCGGCCTCGCCTCGTCGCTCGCCTATAATTTCTTCTTCATCCCGCCGACCCACACCTTCACGATCCAGGACCCGCAGAACCTCATCACCGTGCTGGTGCTGATGGGCGTCGCGGTGGTCAGCAGCCAGCTCGCCGCGCGCGTCCGCGCTCAGGCCGACCTCGCCCAGAGCAGCGCAGCGCAGAATAGTTCGCTCGCCGGCTTCGCGCGACTGCTTACGGGGGTCAGCAAGCGCGACGAGCTCGGCCAGATGCTCTGCGCCGAAATCGCCCGCTTGCTCGACGTCAACACCGTGCTGCTCCTCCCGGTGAAGGGCCAGCTCACACTCAGCGCCGCCTATCCCGCCGAGGATCGGCTTGAGACGCTCGAGATGGCCGCGGCCCATTGGGCCTTCGATCACAACCAGCCCGCCGGACGCGGATCGGATACGCTTACCGCATCCGAATGGCTGTTCCACCCGCTCGCCGCCGGCGGCCGAGCGCTTGGCGTGTTCGGTCTCGCCAATGTCGATGCTGGAGCGCCGATCCGATCGGACCAGCTGCCGCTGCTGCTCAGCCTGCTCGATCAGGCCGCGCTCGCGCTTGAACGCATTGCGCTCGAGCGCGAGATGAGCACGATCACCCAGCTCCAGGAACGCGATCGCCTGCGCGCGGCTTTGCTCTCATCGGTAAGCCATGATCTGCGCACGCCGCTCACGACGATCCTGGGAATGCTGGCGGAGATGACACCCGCAAATGACGAACAGTCAGGCCAGCTCATCGCCGCTCGCAGCGAGGCCGAACGGCTTCATCGCTTCGTCGCCAACCTGCTCGACATGGTGCGTATCGAATCCGGTGCGCTCCATCAGTCGATCGAGCCGGTCGACCTCGCTGAAGCCGTCGCCTCAGCGGTCCACGATCTCCGCCGTGTGCTCGGCGACCGTCCGATCCAGCTCGACGTCTCGCCCGAGCTGCCCCTGGTTTCGGTCGACCCGCAGCTCTTCCACCATTGTCTGATCAACCTGATCGAGAATGCCGCCAAATATGGTGATCCAGGCGCCCCGATCACTCTCGCCGCGCGCCGCCAGATAGGCGGGATGACGCTCGCGGTAATGGATGAAGGTCCCGGCCTCCCCCCTGGCGAGGAAACGCGAATCTTCGGAACCTTCGCGCGCATCGAAGGATCCGACCGCAAGGGCGGTACCGGTCTGGGCCTCGCCATCGTCAAGGGCTTTGCCGAGGCGATGGGCCTCACCGTCTCCGCCGCCAACCGCGCCGATCGCAGCGGCGCCAGCTTCACGATCCGCTTCCCCGAAGCCAAGCTGATCAAGGGATCCGCAGCCGAATGAGCAATACCCCCAAGCTGCTGGTGGTCGACGACGAACCCGCGATCCGTCGACTGCTCAATACCGGTCTCACGCGCGCCGGCTACCGCGTCGTTGAGGCCGCGACCGCGCGCGATGCATTGAGCGCGCTCAATATCGACAAGCCCGACGCGGTGCTGCTCGATCTTGGCCTGCCCGATCGCGACGGGCTCGAACTCGTGCCCCTCATCAAGGCGGCCGGCCCGGCGCTGCTGGTCATCTCCGCTCGCGATGCTACCGAGCAGAAGGTCACCGCGCTCGATCTCGGCGCCGATGACTACATCACCAAGCCGTTCGACACCGAAGAGGTGCTCGCCCGGGTCCGTACCGCGCTGCGCCATCGCCTCTCCGCCGAAAGCGAGGCACCCATCGTCCGCATGGGCGATGTTGAAATCGACCTGTCGAACCGGATGGTGCGCAAGGCCGGCGAGGAGGTGCATCTGACCCCCAAGGAGTTCGGTTTCCTTGCCGAACTCGCCAAGCACCCCGGCCGCGTCGTCACGCATCCGCAATTGCTTCGTGCCGTCTGGGGTCCTGGGCACGAGACCGATGTTGAATATCTCCGCGTCGCCGCCCGCGGCGTCCGCATGAAGCTGGAGGGCAATGCCACCCAGCCCTCCTCGATCCGCAACGAGCCCGGAGTCGGCTATCGCCTGATGGTCTAGCCGGTTGCGCCCTTCGGGAAACCGGTTACCATTGCCTCCGAAACAGGGCGTAAAGCCTGGCAGGAGAGGCGATATGCAGCGCAGGGATGTGATGAAAGGTCTTGCCGCGGGTGCGGCGGCTGCTTCGATGGTCGATACGGCCAATGCGGCGGCGGGGCGCAAGCGCTATGTCCAGGTCGGCGTGGGCAGCCGCGCGCGGATGTACCAGCAGGCGCTATGGGGCACGCACAAGCCGCATGGCGATCTGGTCGCTGTCTGCGACATCAATCCCGGCCGGCTCGACCATCTCGGCAAGCGCGCGATCCAAGCGGGCGCCAAGGCGCCCAAGCCCTATCTCGCCGCCGATTTCGACAAGATGCTCGACGAGCAGAAGCCCGACGCGGTGATCGTCACCGTGCCCGATGCTTTCCATGTCGACTATATCGTCAAGGCGCTCGACGCGGGCTGCGACGTCATCACCGAAAAGCCGATGACCACGGATGCCGGCAAGGCGCAGCGCATCCTCGACGCGGTCAAGCGCAACAATCGCCACATCCGCGTCACCTTCAACTATCGCTATTCGCCGTTCCGCACCCAGGTGAAGGAGCTGCTGATGTCGGGCGAAATCGGCGACGTGCTCTCGGTCGATTTCCACTGGCTGCTCAACACCGTCCATGGCGCGGACTATTTCCGCCGCTGGCATTCGAACAAGGCGATCTCGGGCGGCCTGATGGTCCACAAGGCAACCCACCATTTCGACCTGGTCAATTGGTGGCTGTCGGACATGCCGGTGACCGTCAACGCGGTCGGCAAGCGCGATTTCTACACCCCCGCCATGGCCAAGCGCTTCGGGTTGGAAGGAGCGCATCAGCGCTGCCTCACCTGCCCCGAAAAGACCAAATGCAGCTTCTATTTCGATCTCGCTGCGGATCCCGGTCTCAAGGCGCTGTATCTCGATAACGAGAAGTATGACGGCTATCACCGCGACCAGTGCGTCTGGCGTCCCGAGATCAGCATCGAGGACACGATGAACGTGATCGTCGGATACGCCGGCGGCGCCACCCTCAGCTACAGTCTTAACGCCTTTAACGCCTGGGAGGGCTATACCATCGCCTTCAACGGCACCAAGGGTCGGCTCGAGCATAGCGTCGTCGAGCAGGGCGGAGTCGCCGGTTCCGGCGGCCTGCGCGATCTGGACCGGATCATCACCCGCATCGTGCCGATGCGAGGCGAACCCCGAACCATCGAGCCCGCGACCGGCGCAGGGGGTCATGGCGGCGGTGACGCGGTGATGCTCGCCGACATCTTCGATCCCGCCGCACCCAAGGACCCGCTGCTCCGCGCGGCGGACGAACGCGGCGGCGCCGCATCGTGCCTGATCGGCATCGCCGCCGACAAATGCTTCGAGACTGGCCAGCCGGTACGGATCGACAGCCTCGTGACCGGCCTCCGCTGGCCCGATCTGCCCAGGATGCCGAGCCACAAGGATCCCGTGCCGATGCCCATGCGCGCCGGCTAGCCCCGATATCTTTTCGCAGAGTCTGGGAAAGGCTCCCAAACTCTGTACTCCCCTGGGAAGCACCCTATATCGCACCCATGACTCTCGCTCTCTTCCAGATCGATCCGCGTGACGGCGTCGCAACAGCGCTGCGTGATCTTGCCGCCGGCGAGACGGCGCTCGGCATGACCCTCTCCGCGGACGTGGCGAAGGGTCACAAGGTCGCGATCCGCGCGATCAGGGCGGGCGAGCCGGTGCTCAAGTTCGGCTTCCCGATCGGCCGCGCGACACACGACATCGCCCCGGGCGAGCATGTCCACACCCACAATGTCTCGACCGCGCTCGAGACCAGCGGCAGCTATACCTATAGCCCGCATCTCAATGCGGCCGGCCCCGCCGAGGGCCCGAGCTTCCTCGGCTATCGCCGCGCCGACGGCCGCGTCGGCACGCGCAACGAGATATGGATCATCCCCACGGTGGGGTGCGTCGGCCGTACGGCGCAGAAGATCGCCGAGCGCGCGGCGAAGCTCTACGAGGGCCGTGTCGACGGCGTCCATGCCTTCGCTCACCCCTTTGGCTGTTCGCAATTGGGCGACGATCTCAGCGGCACCACCAGGCTGCTCACCGCACTCGCCAACCATCCCAATGCCGGTGGCGTGCTGATCGTCGGGCTAGGCTGCGAATCCAACCAGATGAGTGGGATGCTCCCCGGTATCGTCAATCCGAACCTGCGCACGATCGGCGCCCAGCTCGCCGGCGACGAGGTTGAGGAGGGCCTGGCGCTGGTCGGCGACCTGGTCGCCGAAGCCGAGAAGACCGAACGTGCGCCCGCGCCGTTGTCCGAACTCGTGCTCGGCGTGAAATGCGGCGGATCGGACGGCTTTTCGGGGCTCACCGCCAATCCGCTGGTCGGCCGTATGAGCGACGCCGTCACCGCCGCGGGCGGCACCGCGATCCTCACCGAAATCCCCGAGATCTTCGGCGCCGAACAGCTCCTGATGGAGCGTGCCGGGGACGAACAGGTGTTCGCGGGGATCGTCGACCTGGTCAACGACTTCAAGGCCTATTTCACCCGCCATGGCGAACCCGTCTCAGAGAACCCGTCTCCCGGCAACATCGCCGGCGGCATCACCACGCTCGAGGAGAAATCGCTGGGTGCGGTGCAGAAGGCGGGCCATGCCACCGTCACCGACGTGCTCCATTATGGCGAGCGCGTCCGCAAGCGCGGCCTGACCCTGCTCGAGGCGCCCGGCAACGACGCCGTCTCCTCGACTGCGCTCGCCGCCGCGGGCGCCACCGCGATCCTCTTCACCACCGGCCGCGGCACGCCGCTCGGCTTCCCGGTGCCGACGATCAAGATCGCCTCGAACAGCGACCTCGCCGCGCGCAAGCCCGGCTGGATCGATTTCAACGCCGGCCAGGTGCTCGAAGAGGGCATGGACGCGGCCGCGGTATCGCTGCTCGGCACGATCGCCGAGATCGCGTCGGGCAAGCAGACCGCTGCCGAGCGCAATGGCGAGCGCGAGATCGCGATCTGGAAGCGCGGCGTAACCCTTTGACGCGATAAAACCATGCTGCAATGCGGCAGTCCGCATTTTCCCGGCATTGATGCGTTAACCTTGCCAAGCTACCCATGTCTGCGGGGATGACCGGGTGGGTTCGATGACCGAGTTCTTTATTTTCGTTTACGCAATGACCGCGATGTTCGTGATCCAGGCGATGCGGCGCAACCAGCGCGAGCAGCGCTCCAATCCGCAGATGGTGACGATGGTCGGCTGGGGCCTGTTCTCGCTTTCCTCGACGCTCGCGGTGCTGATGGGCGCGGTCGGCTTGGCGCTGGCGCTGGGCATGCACATGCAGCTCCCCACCGGCTTCGATTCGCCGCTTCTCTGAGACGCTGATGCCGCTGTACGAAATCGGCGGCCATAAGCCACAAATCGCCGAGACCGCCTGGGTCGCGCCGGGCGCCGACCTGATCGGCGACGTCCATCTCGCCGAACTCGCCAGCGTCTGGTTCGGCGCCGTGATCCGCGCCGACAACACGCCGATCCTCGTCGGAGCACGCAGCAACATCCAGGACGGGGCGATGCTCCACTCGGATCCCGGTGCGCCCTGCACCGTCGGCGAGGACGTGACAGTGGGGCACCACGCGATCCTGCACGGCTGCACGATCGGCAACCGCACGCTGATCGGCATGGGCGCGACCATCCTCAACCGTGCGGTGATCGGCGAGGATTGCCTGGTCGGCGCCGGCGCCCTGGTGACCGAAGGCAGGGAATTCCCCGCCGGCCACCTTATTGTCGGCTCGCCCGCCAAGGCGATCCGTCCGCTCGACGACATGCAAAAGGCGATGCTCAGGGCATCCGCCGCGATCTACACCGCCAAGCAGCGCGATTATGCGGCCGGGCTCAAGCTCGCCGACTGATCCTCGAAGAAGCACGCGATCGTGCTGTCGGGCAGCCGCGCCGGCTTCAGCGTCTCGACATCCAGGCAGCACCAGCGCGACCGCACTTCGGTCAGCGTCTCGCCGCCGCGGCGGATGATCGTCTCATAGAACGCGCTCTCGCGTTTCACCCGCTCGAGCACCACCTCGGCGCGCAGCTCGTCACCCAGGAACGCCGGTTTGCGATAGGTGATCTCGTGGCGCACCGCGACCCAGCAATGCGCCGCCACCGCGTCCGCAGGCGCCAGATGCTCCCAATGGCTGACCACCGCCGCCTGCACCCAGCGCAGGTAACTGGCATTGTTCACATGCCCCATCGCGTCGATGTCGGCCGGGTCGATCGCGATCGAATAATGATGCTCTATGCTGCGAACCATTGCGCCCCGCCGAAATCCGTTCTGCCATCCCGCTCGCGCGGACCGCGAGCGCGCGGCACTTGCTTCCGGGCGGCCATGTACAGCGCGCCCTCTGCAAGCAATTGCCCCGCAAGTGCTTCATAATAGGTGCACGCGTCTGCAATATCTCCGGCGCTGACGATCAACTCGTCCCCGACCGGGACACGCCGCAGGCCCGCGGCGTCGCGCCAGCCTGTGGTGAGCATTACCCCACCCCGTGCATCCCCGCGCCCGACGACCCCGGCGCAGTGGAACAAGCATTCGCGCGTCCGCCCGAACGCGCGCAGCCGCGCATAGTCGGTGTCGGCGGCCGCCATCGCCGCGCGAAGACTCCTGAGCCGATTGGCGGTATTGTCCTGCCTGCGCTTGAGCGCGATACCGCAGCTTCGCGCGACTTCGCCGATCAACACGTTGAGGAACCGGTCGAGCTCGCGCAGCCCGTTGCCGATCACCTTCGCCCGATAGCGCCCCTCGACCGCGCAATGGCCTGAACCCAGGAAGCGCGCCCCCCGGCGCAGCGTAGCATGTGCGTCCGCCAGCGCGGGCGTCAACGGCAAGCCGATGCTCAGCCGCCCGATTCCGCGCGCTTTGCGATTGCCTGTTCGACGGCTCGCAGACCGTCGTCGCTCGCCACCGCGAGATCGAGCGGCCGGCCGCCCAGCGCTTCGTCGAATGTGTTGAGGAATTCGGTCGCCGCTTCTCGTCCCAGCTTCAGGAATGCCAGCGTCGCCACTTTTCCCTGGCGCACCGCACTGTCGGCCGGAAGCCGAACGGCATTGAACTTCTTGCGGAAGAATTTCGCCTTGGGCGGATCGCCATTGGGCGATTCGGCCGTTTCGCTTGCCACGGGCTCTGAGAGATCCGGTGTGTCGTCCAAGCTAAAGTCTCCCAGGTGTAAGCGGGAGCACTTTGGTCTCTCAGCCGGTGGCGCCTACGAACGGAAACTGCCAGCGGTACTCGAACCCTAGCCCATCGTGTGGGGCGCGCAACCGCAAATCCCCACGCCGTGATTTCCGCGGGTACATTACTAGACAGTCATTCCGGTTTCGCTATGAAACTCGAATGGCTCTTCCTCCGCTGTTCGATCGCCTGCGGCTCCCCGTCATCGGCTCGCCGCTGTTCATCATCTCGGTGCCCGATCTGGTGATCGCGCAGTGCAAGGCGGGGATCGTCGGGTCGTTCCCGGCGCTCAACGCCCGCCCGCAGAGCCTGCTCGACGAGTGGCTCCACCGCATCACCGAAGAGCTCGCGGCCTGGGACCGCGACCATCCGGATACCCCCGCCGCGCCGTTCGCGGTCAATCAGATCGTTCATCGCTCAAACGAGCGTCTCGAAGCGGATGTCGCGACCTGCGCTAAGTGGAAGGTGCCGATCGTCATCACTTCGCTCGGTGCACGGCCCGAGCTCAACGACGCCGTCCATTCCTGGGGCGGCATCACCCTCCACGACGTGATCGACGACCGTTTCGCGCACAAGGCGATTGAAAAGGGCGCCGATGGGCTGATCCTCGTCGCGGCGGGTGCCGGCGGCCATGCCGGGCGGCTCAATCCCTTCGCCTTCTTACAGGAAGTGCGAAGCTGGTTCGGTGGTCCGCTGATCCTCTCGGGCGCGATCTCGACGGGGCGCTCGATCTTGGCGACGCAGGTGCTCGGCGCCGATCTCGCCTATATCGGCTCGCCCTTTATCGCCACCGACGAGGCCAACGCAGTCGACACCTATAAGCAGGGCATCGTCGAGGGCAGCGCCGCCGACATCGTCTATTCGAGCCTCTTCACCGGCGTGCACGGCAATTATCTGCGCCAGTCGATCGTCAATGCCGGACTCGATCCGGACAATCTGCCCGAAAGCGATCCCAGCGCGATGAACTTTGGCGGAGCGAAGGCGTGGAAGGAGATCTGGGGATCGGGCCAGGGCATCGGCGCCGTCACCGCGGTCCAGCCCGCCGCGGCGCTGATCGACCGGTTGAAGCAGGAATATGCCGCCGCGAAATCGGCAATGGCCGCGCTCTAGAAGGCGCCGGCGAGTCGTTCCATCATCCGCCGCGCCGGGCTCACCGTCGTGCTTGGCAGGTCGAGCGACGAATCGAGCCGCGCCACACGGCGATACAACTCGATGCTCGTTTGGATGATCGACGCCGCCTGTGTGGGCATCGCCAGCAGCAGCGCCTCGTCGGTTTCGGGTGCGGTCCCCAATCGGCGCGAAGGCGAGAGCGCGTCGGTCGGCTCCAGCTCCCCGGCATCGACCGCGCGCTGGGTGAGCAGCCAGGCGATGACATGCATCAGCCGCGTAGTGACCTTGAGCGACTCGCACGAGAAGGCGACGCGGTTCAGCGCCTCCAGCGTGTCGCGCTCGTTGCGTCCGATCTCGTCGAAATAGGCACGCGCCTCGTCGGCCAGCAGCATCGCCTCGACATAGAGCGAGTCGACCAGTTTGCGGTGGATGCGTGCGGTACCTTGGCCCTGCATCCGGAAACGCTGCCATAGCGCGGTCGCCAACGGAATGCTTAAAATGGGCTCACTACGTCCCGATCCGAGAGGTCAGGCAATAATGTCGGGGATAAGTTGGTCCTCGAACATCGCAATCTCGTCGCGCAGCTTGAGCTTGCGCTTCTTGAGCCGTGCGATCTGGAGCTGATCGGCCGATCCGGTAGCGAGCAGGGCGTCGATCGCCGCGTCGAGATCGCGATGCTCGGATCGCAGTGTCTCGAGCCGCCGCAGGATCTCGCTATCGTCCATTTTCACCCCCGCAAGAGCTGACACTGCCCTAGCCTGGATCGCTCCGCAACGGACCATCGCGCCTTTTTTCCGGACTATCGATCAGCAGCGATTCGGAGCGAGACAGACGTGCGAAAAGATGATTTAGTTTGTCCCCCCTACCATCCACGAAGGAGGACCGCTTCCATGCAGAACGCGCATTTCTCGGCACTTACGGCCAAGCATTCGAGTCTGGACCAGCGAATCGCCACTGAGTCGCAGCGGCCCCTTCCCGATCAGATGCTGCTCGCCCAACTGAAGAAACAAAAGCTGCGCGTCAAGGAAGAGATGGCCCGCTAGACGCGGCTGTCCACAGTTTTGTGAAGGTGCGCGGAGCCGCCGGGCTCCGGGCACCCGCAAACTGCATTCATCGAAAGAAAAACAGCCCAATTCCGGCTGCACCGCGTCTCAGCGCCGCGGGAGAATCGGCGGCTTTGCAAAGGCCGGGGTATTGCCGCCCTTACCCACGGGCTTGCGGGCGAGCATCGGATCGATCTCCTGATCGAAAGCGACGCCGACGCGGCCCTCGGCCGCCCAGGCGATCCGTCCCGACACCCAGCCCACGCCGCGCACTTCCACCGCGACCGGAGTCCTGCTCGCGACAGGCTGGGCATATTCAGCCATCAATCCGCCCGACGAAAGATTGCGCACGCGCACGGTCTCGACCGCATTGTCGCCGACGCGAAACTGCGCCGCCAGCATCAGACTGTCGCGCGCACCGCTACGCTGGCCGGTGAAATCATCGGCGGAGAGCGCGGTCAGGGGGTCTTGAGAATGCTGGTCCATCCGGGCTGCCCGAAACGCAAAATTGATGTGGGGCCCTATAGACCAGCAATCCTTATCGAAACCGTTAACCGGACACCATTCTGGTGCGATCCGGACCGGTGCCGACCCGGCTATTCCTCGCGCGAGACCTTTTCGTTCCGCTCGTGACGCTCCTGCGCCTCGACCGTCATCGTCGCAATCGGACGGGCCTCGAGCCGCGCCAGCGAGATCGGCTCGCCGGTCACTTCGCAATAGCCATATTCGCCCTCTTCGATGCGGCGCAGCGCGGCGTCGATCTTGGAGATCAGCTTGCGCTGGCGGTCGCGCGTGCGCAGTTCGATCGACCAGTCCGTCTCGCTCGATGCGCGATCGGTCAGATCGGCTTCGCGCAGCGAATCGGATTGAAGCTGGTTGAGCGTGTCTGCGGCCTCGCGATAGATCGCGTCCTTCCAGGCCAACAGCTTGTTGCGAAAATATTCGGTCTGCCGCGGGTTCATGAACGGCTCGTCATTGCTCGGCTTATAGCCGTCGTCGCCGTCATTTGCCGCTGGCGGAAGCTGTTTACCCGGTTCGTCGTAGCGATCCAAAACTGTAGCCATCCCCACTCTCCACACCGGTCATCCCAGTGGCACGCCGCTGGAAGACCGCCTACTTGCCCGAGCGCCCTATACTTTCGCCCGAGCGGGTTAACAAGCGCATCATTTGCAGCCCTTGTCGGCAATGCCCCGTAAAATAGGGGAAATTAGCGCAGGCTGAACCGGGAGACGATGACGCTCCTTGCTATCGCTACCAATTCGTCAAATTCTCCTCCGAACATCTTCAAACTGTGCCGAAGATGCACATTAACCATAACACGCGATTCCGAGAGGCCATGAAACAGCAAAGAAGAAGGTAAACGGGGGTTAATAGACTTGCGCTTAATTGTTTGTTCGGCACTTTTCCGCATTGAGGGCGCACAAGCTGCTGACGGTCCCGTGGGGAGCGAGCGCCAGCAACGGAAGAGTGGGACATCATGTCGGTTCGCATGGCTTTGGCGAAACTCTGCGCGTGCGCTTGCGGCGGCGCAGTCATCGGCGGCAGCGGCGTCTACGTCGCGCAGCGCGTCGAGCATAAGCGCGTCGTCCAGCACCAGACGGTCGCCAAGAAGCGCGTCGTGCACCGCACGGTCGTCCGCAAGCCGGTGCGCACCGTGCGCCGAGTCGTCACCACCCGCACGACCACCCAGGCACAGCCCCAAATTGTCGTCGTGACCGCGCAGGGCGCGCCGATCCCGCTTCCTCCTTCGTCCGGTGTTGCGGCAGCGGCCGCCGGCGGCTCGGGCGGCGGCATCATCGGCGGCTCGGGCGGCGGCGGCTTCATGGGCGGCTTCTTCGCCGGCGGCTTCTTCGGCAGCTCGGGCAGCTCCAGCAGCGGCAGCAGCAGCGGCGGCATCAAGATCGACATTTCGTCGACTTCCAGCGGCGGTTCGACCTCCTCGTCGACGGGCGGGTCTTCCACCAGCTCGGGCGGCTCCTCGACCAGCTCGTCGACAGGCGGCTCGTCCACGAGTTCCTCGACCGGCGGATCGTCGACGTCCAGCTCCAGCGGCCAGGTCAGTAGCACGTCGTCCACGTCGAGCGGCGTCTCGTCGTCCACGTCGAGCTCGACCTCGAGCGGCGTCTCATCGTCGACTTCGTCCAGCTCTTCGGGCTCTTCGTCGGGCTCTTCGAGCTCCTCGGGTAGTTCTTCCGGTTCTTCCAGCTCATCGGGTTCGAGCGGCCATCACGGCTCCAGCGGCTGGAGCAATTCCAGCGGCTGGAGCACCTCGAGCGGCTGGAGCACCAGCAGCGGCCACGGATCGAGCGGCCATCACGGTTCCAGCGGCGGCAGCTCGTCGGGCGGCCCCGCCCCCGTCCCCGCCCCGCCGATGGTCCTGCTGTTCGGCGGCGCCGCAGCGGCGCTGGTCGCGCGCAAGCGGTTCGGCAAGAAGAAGGCCGCCGAGACCGTCGAGGCCTGAGCAAACACCCTTTCCGCGCGTCGGAAAGGGCGTCCTCACTCCGCCTTGAGCAAGGCTTCCTCGATCTGCGGCACCGTGTGGCCGGTCAGGTCCTTGCCGATTTCGCCCGCCAGCTTCTCGCTCACCGATACGTGATAATGCTTGCGCAGCTCGCCCAGCGTTCTGGGCGGCGCGACGATGATCAGCGATTCGAAATCATTGTTGAGCGCCCGCTTCTTGAGCAGCTCCGCTGCCTCAACCGCGAAGCGATCCTCCTCCAGCTGGTGGAAATCGACTTCGTCCATGCTGCCCGAGCCCCATTGCGCACCAGCGGTCCGCGTGCCCATCGATCCGCCGGCCAGATCGGTCGCCTGTTCGTGGTGATCGGGATTGTCTTTGTCGATCAGCTTCTTCGTCACCTGGAGGTTGGGATAGGCGGCGTCGCCTTCGTTGCGGAAGAACAGCATCTTCCGGCCGTCGACCACAACGACCATCGCGTCATGCGGGACCTGCATCGTTCGTCTCCTTCGGATTTCGCCGTGGAACGATAACGCCGGGATTCGGCTCAGGGTTGCGCGGCCCCCGGGGCCTCGCCATAGGCCATGCCCATGCACGACATCCGCGCCATCCGCGAAAACCCCGAAGCCTTCGACGCCGGCCTGGCGAAGCGCGGGCTCGAACCGCAATCCGCAGCCCTGCTCGCGCTCGACGAGCGCCGCCGCGCGCTGATCACCGAGGTGCAGGAAGTCCAGGCCCGCCGCAACGAGGCCTCGAAGGCGATCGGCGCGGCCAAGGCGCGGCGTGACGACCCTACCGACCTGATGGCCGAAGTTGCCGCGCTCAAGGAGCGACTGCCGCAGATCGACGCCGAGGAAAAGGCGCTCGGCGAACAGCTGAACGCTGTGCTCGCAGCATTGCCCAATCTTCCGCTCGCCGACGTGCCCCAGGGGGAAGACGAGAAGGACAACGCCCTAGTTCACGAACGCGGCGCCCAGCCCAGCTTCGGTTTCGCACCCAGGGAGCATGACGCGATCGGGCCTGCGCTGGGCCTCGATTTCGAGACCGGCGCCCTGCTCTCCGGTTCGCGCTTCACCTTCGTCCGCGGCGCCGCCGCGCGGCTCCACCGCGCGCTTGGCCAGTTCATGCTCGATACGCTCACTCGCGATCACGGCTATGAGGAAGCCGTGGTGCCGCTGCTCGTCCGCGACGAGACGATGTTCGGCACCGGCCAGCTTCCCAAGTTCGCCGAGGACAGCTTCCAGACCACCGACGGCCGCTGGCTGATCCCCACCGCCGAAGTCAGCCTGACCAACGCCGTACGCGAGAAGATCCTCTCCGCCGATGTGCTGCCGCTGCGGCTGACCGCGATGAGCGCCTGCTTTCGCTCCGAGGCCGGCGCTGCAGGCCGCGACACGCGCGGCTATATCCGCCAGCATCAGTTCGAGAAGGTCGAGATGGTCTCGATCACCGCCCCCGAGGCATCGGAGACCGAGCATGAGCGGATGACCGCCTGCGCCGAGGATATTCTCACTAAACTCGGCCTCGCCTTTCGCCGCATGAAGCTGTGCACCGGCGACATGGGCTTCACCGCCGCGCGTACCTATGATCTCGAAGTCTGGCTGCCCGGCCAGAACCAGTATCGCGAGATCTCGAGCTGCTCGACCTGCGGCGATTTCCAGGCGCGCCGCATGAACGCGCGCTTCCGTCCCGAGGGCGAGAAGAACACCCGCTTCGTCCACACACTCAACGGCTCGGGCCTCGCGGTCGGCCGCACTTTGGTCGCCGTGGTCGAAAATTATCAGCAGGAAGACGGCTCGATCGCGGTGCCGGAGGTGCTGCAGGCGTATCTCGGCGGGTTGAACCGCCTGGAGCCCAAGGCTTGAGTGCCACCTTCATTCCTCCCCCAGCTCCGCTGGGGGAGGGGGACCATCGCGTAGCGATGGTGGAGGGGCCGCAGTCGCAGACGGCGGTGTTCCACCGCCTTCCCTCCACCACCGGCCTGCAGCCGGCGGTCCCCCTCCCCGAGATAAGCTCGGGGAGGAGTTAAGTCAGATGCGTATCCTCCTGACCAATGACGACGGCTATCACGCCCGCGGCCTTGCCGTGCTCGAACGCATCGCGCGGACGATCTCGGACGACATCACCATCGTCGCCCCGGCCGAGGAGCAATCGGGCAAGAGCCGTTCGCTGACCCTTACCGAGCCGTTCCGCGTCTCGAAGCGCGGCGAGAACCGCTACGCCGTGCGCGGCACGCCCACCGATTGCGTGATGTTCGCCCTCGCCGAGCCGATGAAGGGCAATCCGCCCGATCTCGTGCTTTCCGGCGTCAACCGCGGTGGCAATCTGGCCGAGGATGTCAGCTATTCGGGCACGGTCTCCGCTGCGATGGAGGGCGCGCTGGCGGGAATCCGCTCGGTCGCGCTCAGCCAGCGTTATGCCCAGAGCGGCATGGGCGACAAGGTACCGTTCGACACTGCCGAGGCCTGGGGCGAGCGCACGCTGCGTCCGCTGCTCGATCTCGAATGGGCACCGCGCACCCTCATCAACATCAATTTCCCGCCGGTCGAAGCGGATGCGGTGCAGGGCATCCGTGTCGTCTCGCAGGGCCTGCGCGATTATGGCCGGGTCGGGCTCGACAAGCGCACCGATCCGCGCGGCTTCGATTATTACTGGCTGGCGATGGGCCGCCTGCCCCACCAGCCGGTGCCGGACACCGATCTCGACGCGATCGAGCAGGGATTCGTCACCGTCACGCCGCTGCATCTGGACCTGACGCACCGCGAATCTCTCGATATGCTCGCCGCTGCCTATCGTTGAGACGGGTGCAGGGGGAAATAGAATGACGAGGGTGGTGCTTGCCCTGATGATGGCTGTCGGGCTTTCGGCCTGCATTCCGCCGGGCGCTGCCCGGTCCGAATATGATCCTGCCCCGCCACCTTCGGCGCCGCTTCCCCAGCCCCGGGATCAGCCGCAGCAATCCCCACCGCCCGAGCAGGACGTCCGCGTCCTCCCCGCGCCGCCCCAGGCCTGGGAGGCGCGCCGCGTCACCGCCGACGCGCGTCTGGTCGCGGCGAGCACCTATTCGGTCCAGCCCGGCGACACGCTGCGCAGCATCGCCGACAAGACCGGCGCCGGATCGGAAGCGATCGCCCGCGCCAACGGCATCGTCCCGCCGCATACCATCTTCCCCGGCCAGCGCCTGACGATCCCCGGCGGCCGCTATCACCTGGTCCGCGCCGGCGAGAGCGGTATCGCGATCGCGCGCGCTTATGGCATGGACTGGTCGCGCATCGTCACCGCCAATGCGCTCGCCGAGCCCTATATCCTGCGTACCGGTCAGCGACTGCTGATCCCCTCCTCGTCCACTTCGCCCACCCAGTCGCGCGAGGAGCGCGCCGCAGCCTTCCATATCGATATCGATGACCTGCTGACCGGCAGCCAGCCCGCGCTTGCCCGCACGGAGAAACCGGCCAAGCCCAGCGCGTCGCCCAGGCGCGTGCTGCCCGCCACCGCGGCGGTCGCCACGCCGCCACGCCTTGTCGGCCAGTTCGCCTGGCCGGTGCGCGGGCAAGTGGTAAAGCGCTTCGGCGCGGGCGCGAGCGGCGAGCGCAATGACGGGATCAAGATCGCGGTGCCGCGGGCCACGCCGGTGCTCGCCGCTGCCGACGGGGTCGTCGCCTATGTCGGCAATGACGTGCCCGCGCTGGGCGGGCTCGTCATCCTGCGCCACGGCAATGGCTGGACGAGCGTCTACGGCCATGCCAGCCAGCTGCTCGTCCAGCGCGGCCAATCGGTGAAGAAGGGTCAGAAGATCGCGCTCTCCGGCAACACCGGCTTCGCCGACCGGCCCGAACTCCATTTCGAGATCCGCAAGGGCCGCACGCCTGTGGACCCCACCTCCCAGTTGCCGGCACGCTGATGGTCGAGCGCCTCCTCCCGATCCTGCTGCTCGCCGCCTCGAACGTCTTCATGACCTTCGCCTGGTACGGGCACCTCAAGTTCAAGCAGGCGCCGCTGCTGCTGGTGATCGTTGCAAGCTGGGGCATTGCGCTGTTCGAATATTGCCTCGCCGTTCCGGCCAACCGCTACGGCAGCAACGTCTATTCCGCCGCCCAGCTCAAAGCGATGCAGGAAGTCATCACCCTTACCGTCTTTGCCGGCTTCTCAGTGCTCTATCTCGGGCAGAAGATCACCACGAACCATTTGATCGGTTTCGCGCTGATCGCGGCGGGCGCGTGGTTCGTGTTTCGCGCGCCCGCCTGACGGGTCAGGAAAGCAGCCCGAAGATCGCGCCCATCACCAGGTAGATGACGATCCAATAGCCTGCGTCGATCAGGAACAGCGCGCGCGGCATGCGTGAGAACAGATAGTTCACCCCGATCGACGTCGCGATGAAACCCACGCCGATGATCGATGCGATCACCAGCGAATGGTGCAGCCCCACCGGCGCGTCATAGGTCTGATAGAGATGGTCGAGCATGAACGCCGCGACCAGGTTGAGCACGAAGGTCGTCCCGAAGATCAGCGGCATGTTCGCGCCGCTCTTGAGTTGTTCCTCGCTCAGCCCGCGCGCCTTCATCCACGCCTTGCCGAACAGCGGACCATACCAGATCCCGCCCACCATGAACCCCGCCAATGCGGCCACGACGATCGCCAGCCAGTGAAAATGCATGATTTCCTCCCCTAATCTGCAGAGGCAGGAAGATAGGCGGGAAAGCCCGCGCTAGCAATTTCGCCGAAAATCCCTATGTGCCGCGCCAATCATGGCAACCAAACTCCCCGAGGCGCCCCGCGTGGGCATGGTGTCGCTCGGCTGTCCCAAGAACCTGGTCGACAGCGAGCGGATCCTGACGAAGCTGCGTTCTGACGGCTATGCGATGTCGCCCGACTATGCCGGCGCGGACGTCGTGCTGGTCAACACCTGCGGCTTCCTCGACAGCGCCAAGGAGGAGTCGCTCGAAGCGATCGGCGAGGCGATTGCCGAGAATGGCCGCGTCATCGTCACCGGCTGCATGGGCAAGGAGGCGGAGATGATCCGCCTGAAATTCCCCAACGTCCTCGCCGTCACCGGCGCGCATCAATATGAGGAAGTCGTCGGTGCGGTGCACGACGCGGCGCCGATGCCGCCGAACGCCTTCCTGAACCTGGTGCCGGAAAGCGGCCTCAAGCTCACACCGCGCCACTACAGTTATCTGAAGATCTCCGAAGGCTGCAACCATCGCTGCGCCTTCTGCATCATCCCCAGCCTGCGCGGTGACCTGGTCAGCCGCCGCCCCGATGCGATTTTACGCGAGGCGGAAAAGCTCGTGGAAGCGGGCACCAAGGAACTGCTGGTCATCAGCCAGGATACGTCTGCCTATGGCGTCGATATCCGCAAGCAGCCGCGCATGTGGAAGGGGCAGGAAGTGATCCCCCACATGACCGATCTCGCCCGCGAGCTTGGCAAGATCGCCCCCTGGGTACGGCTCCATTATGTCTACCCCTACCCCCATGTCGACCAGGTCATCCCGCTGATGGCCGAGGGGCTGATCCTCCCCTATCTCGACATTCCGTTCCAGCATGCCGCGCCGGCGGTGCTGCGCCGGATGAAGCGTCCGGCCAACGAGGCCAAGGTGCTAGAGCGCCTCAAGAATTGGCGCGCGATCGCCCCGGACATCGCGATCCGCTCGACCTTCGTCGTCGGCTTCCCTGGCGAGACCGAGGCGGATTTCCAATATCTGCTCGACTGGCTCGACGAGGCCCAGCTCGACCGCGTCGGCGCATTCCGCTTCGAGCCGGTCGAAGGCGCCTCCGCCAACGACCTGCCCGATCCGGTGCCCGAAGAGGTCAAGGAAGAGCGCTACGCCCGCATCATGGAGAAGACCGCCGCAATCTCCGCCGCCAAGCTCCAGGCCAAGGTCGGCCGCACGCTCGAAGTGATCGTCGACGCGGTCGACGGCGAAGGCGCCACGGGGCGATCCCAGGCCGACGCGCCCGAGATCGACGGTGAGGTCTTCCTGCGCGACTCGAGCCATCTCAAGCAGGGCGACATCGTCCAGGTCGAGATCGAGGACGCCGACGAGCACGATCTCTACGGCGTACCGCTCGCCTGATCGAGACAGGCGCGGATCAGCGCCGCCTCGGGCGAGGCGAGCGCGCTGCCGACGCCGCACAGATAGATCGTGTTGGCGCATTGCCCAGGCGCTGGGACAAGCCCGAACGCAAGGCACGCATCGAGCGGCGCGATCGTCGCGCCGCGTCCCGCGCGAACGCCAGCCAGCGCTTCCTCGAGCTCGATGCAATGGTCGTGCTGGATCAACGCGGCGGGCTGGCGGCCATGGACATCGGCGAACCAGCGTCCGAACACATAGTCATGCTCGTCATAGGTGATGAAGCGCAGCCGTTCGATCGATTCCAGGTCCGACACGTCTCGCGTCCCTTCGCCCACCAGGACCAGCGCCTCGCTGGCCACTGCGACGCTGTCGATCGGCACCGCGGTCACCGCGCGATAGGTGACGGCGAGGTCGATCCGTCCAGCCGACAGCGCCGCGAGCAGATCCGCATGCGCGCCCGTCACGAAAATCAGCGGTCGCGCCGCGTCGAGCGCATCCAACAGCCGCGGTGCCAGCCGGTACCGCGCGAATCCGGTCACCGCGCCTATCCGCAGCGGTGATTGCGAGACATCGGCGCGACTGAGATGCGCGCGCACCCGCTCGATCTCGTCGAGCGCCCGTCCGATCGTCTCGAACAGCACGCGTCCCCGCGGTGTCAGGCGCAGGGCGCGGCCGGATCGCTCCATCAGGACCACGCCGACATCGCGCTCGAAGCGTCGCAAATCGTTGTGCACGGCCGGGGGCGACTTGCCGATCGCCCGCGCCGCGGCGGTGATGCCGCCCGCCCGCGCAACCGCGTGAAACACCGCCGCCCGGCGAAGATCTGCGCCCTCCAACATTCGATAAAACCTAACGATCGCATCCAATCTTCCAAATTATCGAAGATTGCAGGAAGGTCTAGACCGGTGGCCGAAGGAGACTCGCCATGTCCCGCTCCCGCTCCCGCTTCCTGGCGCTCGCGCTATTCGCCCTCCCCTTGCCCGCGATGGCGCAAACCGGCGGTACCGCGCATCTCTACGCTTATACCCTCAGCGATCGGCCCTCCTTCGAGAAAGGCTATCGCAAGCATCTCGAATGGCACGC
This sequence comes from Sphingomonas sp. JC676, assembly GCF_014489075.1. Lineage (GTDB taxonomy): Bacteria > Pseudomonadota > Alphaproteobacteria > Sphingomonadales > Sphingomonadaceae > Sphingomonas. Next base: position 1,254,505 of record NZ_JACTGR010000001.1, read on the forward strand.
CGCGCGCGGCGACAAGCTCGCCTGGTTCGCCTGGTATGTGATGGCGGGCGACCGCGCGGGTGCCTTTGTCGATGGTACTTTCGGTACCACGCCCCAGGGCCTGGCCAATCGGCCCGATCCCGAAGGGGACGGCGCCGATTTCCGCGCGAATGCGGCACCCTTCGCCAAGGCGCTCGGCGATGAAGGCTGGGAGCTTTGGCGCCAGGCCAGCACCGCTACTCCGCTTGAGGAGCGTCAGTCCGCCCCCCTAATCCAGGTCCATGCGATCGCCGTTAGCGATCCTGCCCGGTTCGAGGCGGCATTGGTCGCTCGCCCTATCCCGAATGCAAGCTGGTACCGTGCGATCGGCGACGGGCCGGCCGCCTATCTCCTTGTCACACCGGCTACTTCCGTGGATGTCCGGCCCGACCTTGCCGGGTTGTTGCAACGCGGCCATCCCGCGCTGGCCCTTGCGCATGCCGTGCGGTCCGAAACCTGGCGCTATGCGCCGCGGCTTGCACTGATGCCCGGAGGAACGCTGGCGCCTTGAAGCATGATCTCTGGGGCGTGCCGCTCATATAAAGGGGCGGCGCTCGCCAGGAGCGCCGCCACCCACTCAACGCGCCTTGGCGTTCATCCCTATCACCGCATCGACAAACGTCGCGACGGCGAGTCCGCCGAAGAACGCGGTCAGCCCCGTGATGAGCAGGCCCTGGTCCTTCAGCATCGGCTCGAAGACCACGACCGCCGCGATGCCGCCCGCCACGCCGAGCAGGCCATCAACCAACCGCCACCAAGGCTCGGGATCGGGATGCGGCGGGCGCGGCCAGCGCCACCAACCTGGCCATTTGGTTCCACACCACCCCATCATTGCTGCATATGCAAATAACATCGGAGTCCTCCCCTTGTTATGTCACAGTTCCAGCCGATACAGCGCCTTGGCTGGACTCGCAGAGTATCATTATTAGATTTGATCGTACAGCGAGCGGGACTGATGCATTATTAGAACATGATTAAAGGTCTATTTTGGATATTTTTTCTGAATTTCCCATCCGGCATGAGACGCAGGGAACCCTCCATTCACCCCACGTAATCGTTCCCAAGGGTATAACCGCCGACTAAGGCCGGGGTGACGACATGCGGTTCGCCGCATATGCTCGTTGCCAGTCCCTGGGGGAGGCTTCATGATCCGTACCGCTATCGGCGCAGCCCTGTTCTTTGCCACACCCGCTGCCGCCCAGCAGCTCACGCCTGATCAGTCCGCCAAGGTCGACGCCATCGTCGCCAATGCCCTTTCGTCCTCGGGCGTCCCTTCTGCCTCGATTGCGATCGTCCAGGGCGGCAGGGTCGTCTATGCCAAGGCCTATGGCGACCAGGGCCCCAATCTGAAGGGGCCGAGCGCCGACGCCAAATATCCGATCGCTTCCATCTCCAAGCAGTTCACCGCCGCGGCGCTCCTGCTGCTCGAGGACGAAGGCAAGTTGAGCCTCGACGACAAGGTGGCAAAGTTCCTTCCCGACGTTTCGGGCGCCGACAGGATCACCATCCGGCAGCTCCTCAGCCACACCGCCGGCCTGCAGGACTATTGGCCCCAGGACTACAGCTTCGCCGCTATGGAGAAGCCCGTCACGCCGCAGGGCATCGTCGATCGCTGGGGCAAGAAACCGCTCGATTTCGATCCCGGCACTGCCTGGCAATATTCGAACACCGGCTATGTCGTCGCCGGCATGATCGTCGAGAAGGCGTCGGGCATGCCGCTGCTCGACTATCTGAACCGCAAGGTCTTCAAGCCGCTCGGCATGAAGCCGGTCGATCAGGATCTCGCGATCGGCAAGGGCTATCCGATCCCCACGCACCGCTTCGCGCTCGGCCCCGTCCGCCCCGCCAAGCCCGCCGCGCATGGCTGGCTCTGGGCCGCGGGCGAGCTGGCGATGACCGCAAGCGACCTGGCGAAGTGGGACATCGCCCGGATCAACCGCTCTGTGCTGACTCCCGAGGACTGGCAGACCCAGGAAACCGAGATCAAGCTGATCGACGGCGGCGCCACGCATTACGGCCTTGGTGTCTCGCTCGCCGATCGCGGCGGACATCTCGAGGTCTCGCATGGCGGCGAAGCGGTCGGGTTCCTCTCCAGCAACGTCGTGATCCCTGACCAGCGCTTCGCAGTGGTCGCACTGGTCAATGCCGATTTCGGCGGCGCGCAGGACGAGATTACGGAGGAAGTCGCCGATCTGCTCGTGCCGGTCGACCATGCGCCCAAGGCGATGACGCTCGACCAGACCCGCGACGCGCTCGCGCGGAAACTGTTCGACCAGCTCCGCACCGGCACGCTCGATCGGTCGTTGCTCACCGAAGACGCGAGCTATTATTTCGACGCCACCGCGACCGGCGACTATCGCGACAGCTTGGCGGCGCTTGGCGATCCGGTAAGCTTCGCTCCGCTTGGCAAGGCCCGGCTGCGCGGCGGCTTCGTCAACCGCAACTATGCGATCCAATACAAGGACCGCCGCCTCGTCGCGGTGACCTATGCGGAGGATGGCGCCGACGGAAAGTTCGAGCAGTTCATCGTGATGCCGCGCTGACATGAAAGCCGTCGTCCTCGCCGCAATGGCTGCCTGGCTCGCGCTGTCGGGCGCCAGCGATCCCGATCGCGCGACCGTCTCGCGCGTCGATCCGCTGACGGTGCAGGACGACGATTTCGCCCGCCACCGCGACCCCGCCGAATGGCGCGGGCTCGCGGTGAGCCGGATCGAGTTCCGCGAGGAACGCGCCCAGTGGCGGCTATGGCGCATCGCCAATGTCCGGCACCGCAAGGGCCCGCTCTTCTTCGTGCCCCACGACAATGAGAATGCCGGGTTCGAAGCGGGGCTCAGGCTGGTCCGTAAATATGGCGGCACGCTGATCGCGGTCGATTCGGGCGTCGCGCCGGGCGCCGACGGCGTTCGGATGAACCGCGCGGTCGACTACGGCAAGTCGGTCGACCCCAACCGCAATTTCGACAGCGCCCTGCCCGGCTATGCGCGCCGCATCCTGGGAAATCTGCGCGGCGGCCCGGTCATCGCGCTCCACACCAACGCCAAGGGCTTCGAAACTGCGGAGTCGAAGTGCAACAGGGGCGATCCCGAGGGTCAGGGTGTCATCTCGATCCGCTTCTGCGACGACACGCTGATCCCCAGCCCCTCCCAGTCGAAATCCTATCCCTTCGACGACGACGACACCGTCGCCTTCGCCACCTTTGTCGCGAAACAGCAGCCGAGCGATGCCTTTTGCCGCGATCAGATGGTGGCCGCCGATTACAACGTGGTTCAGGAGCGCGTCCTCACGAGCGACGGCTCGCTGTCGAACTATGCCGTGCTCCACCACCTCGCCTATCTCAACTTCGAGACGCTCGATCGCGGCCTCGATCCCGCCGAACTCGCCCTCGCCCGGGATCGACTGCTTTTCATGGTCGAGCACGCGATCGCGATGTGCGCGCCGAGGGGCAAACCGATACACTAGCGCCCCGGTTCGGCGCACTCTTCGAATTTCGTGGCAAGTCCGGGCTAGGCGCGGCGCCCCGCGCACCCTAGATCACCCCCATGTCCGATCTCTCCACGCTGATTCAGCCCGACCGCGGCCAGGCCGCGCGCACCATCCACCTGATCGATGCGAAGGGCTTCGATACCTGGCTCGCCGCGCAGCCACCGCGCCATCGCGCCGCTGCCGCCGCGCAGAAGCTCGCGCCCACCGCCTATTCGAGCGCGATCCTGCCGGGCGATGGCCCAGAGGACTGGTCGGTCGTCACCGTCGTCGCCAATGTCGATCGGCTGACGCCATGGTGCCTGGCCAAGCTCGCCGAGACGCTGCCCGAGGGCGCCTATCGCGTCGAGGGTCGTGAGCCCGGCAAGGCGCTCTATGGCTGGCTCGCCGCCCAGTACAAGTTCGACCGCTACAAGAAGGCCGAGACCAAGCCCCAGGGCCCGCGCGTCCTGCTCACCGGCGATCCGGTGAAGATGGAGGAGGCGCAACGCCTCGCCGCGGTCACCTTCAAGCTGCGCGACCGGATCAACACCGGCGCCAACGACATGGGCCCGGCTGATCTCGAAGCCGCCGCCGCCGATCTCGCCAAGGCCTATGGTGCCACGCTCACCGTGGTGAAGGGCGCCGAGATCGAAAAGGGCTATGGCATGCTCCATGCGGTCGGCAAGGCCGCCGGCAAGGGCCGCGAGCCACGGCTGATCGAGATCGAATGGGGCAATCCCGAGCATCCGCGCATCGCCATCATCGGCAAGGGCGTCTGCTTCGATTCGGGCGGTCTCGACATCAAGCCCGCCGCCGGCATGCGTCTGATGAAGAAGGACATGGGCGGCGCGGCCCACGCCCTCGCGCTGGCCGAGCTCGTCATGCAGAACCGCCTGCCGGTCCGCCTCCATATGCTCGTCCCCGCGGTCGAGAATTCTATCTCGGGCGAGGCAGCGCGTCCCGGCGACGTGATGATCTCCCGCAAGGGGATCACCGTCGAGAACAGCAACACCGATGCCGAGGGCCGGCTGATCCTGGGCGATGCGCTCACCAAGGCGGCCGAGGGCAATCCCGAGCTGGTGTTCGACTTCGCGACGCTCACCGGCGCCGCGCGCGTCGCGCTGGGCGCCGATCTCCAGGCGCTGTTCGCCAATGACGATGCGCTTGCCGCCGAGATCCTCGCCGCGGGCGAGGCCGAGTCCGATCCGATCTGGCGCATGCCCTTGTACGACCCGTACAAGGAGATGCTGAAGTCCGACGTCGCCGACATGCTCAACGCGGCCGAGGCGCCGTTCGGCGGCGCGATCACCGCCGCCTTGTTCCTCAAGGAATTCGTGCCCGAAAAGGCGCAATGGGCGCATCTCGACATCTTCTGTTGGAACGGCAGCCACAAGCCCGGCCGCCCCAAGGGCGCCGAGGCGGTGAGTCTCCGCGCGACGTGGAAGGTGCTCAAGGACCGCTACGGGGGATGACCGACCTGTCCGGGCTCGTCGATCTCGCGGAATCCATCGCGCGATACGAAGCCTGGATGCGCGAGCAGCTTGCCGACGGAATCGTCGAAGACGGGCTTGTCGCGAAGCACCGGACGATGCGGGAAGAGGATCCGTTCCTGTTCCTGCGCGCGACGTGCTGGCGGTGGGCGGAGGCCGCGCCTTTCCTGTGCCCCGAGCTGATGGAGGCGCCGCATGCCCCGTCGGTGGGCGATGCGCATGCCGGCAATTTCGGCCTGTGGCGCGACGCTTCCGGGCGGCTGGTCTGGGGCGTCAACGATTTCGACGAGGCGGCACGGCTGCCCTGGCCGCTCGATCTGGTGCGGCTGTGCGCGAGCCTCGCGCTTGCCATTCCCGGCTGGAAGACCAGCGATATCGCCGAACTCGCTCTCGACGGATATCGTGCGGGAATCGCCGAGCCCCGCGCGATGGTGCTCGAGCGTGGGCATCGCCGGTTGCGCGATGCATTCGCCGCCGATGACGCATATCGCCAGGATTTCTGGGAAGAACGGGAGGAAGCGAGGCCCACGGGCGACGTCCCGCCGGCGCTGCGTGCGGCGCTGCTCGCCGCCCTGCCCGAGCCCGGTCTGCCGGTCAGCATATCCCCTCGGCAGGCTGGAGCGGGAAGCCTCGGCCGGCCCCGTTTCGTCGCCTATTGCAGCGACTATCGCGGTGGCCCGATCGCAGTGGAGGTAAAGGCCCAATTACCCTCCTGCTGGGCATCGGGGCACGAGCCCGGCCTTTCGGAGATGGTAGCGCACGGCCGCTTCCGCTCGCCGGATCCGCTGTTCCACTATGCGGGGGGCTTTTCCGTCCGGCGGTTGTCGCCCAACAGCCGCAAGCTCGAATTCGGTGAGATCCGCAGCGCACTCGCTGACCGGCTGGTGCGGGCGATGGCCGGCGATCTCGCCACCATCCATGCTGGCGACGCCGCCGCCCATGACTCGATCCGCGATGCCCTTTCCGGACGGAAGAAGCATGGCTGGCTCGCCCGCGCGGCGGAGCGCGTCGCAATATGGACCGCCGACGAGCATCGCCGCTATCGTCGCCAGCCGCTGGCGGCTGCCGCGAGCCTGGCTTAGTCAGAAGAGGTGAGCACCCTCCACCCAACGAGTGATTCGGTACCTGCCACCGCGAAGGGCGGCGCCGCGCATCCCAGCCTCACCCTGGTCGCCTGCATCCTCGCCTCGAGCCTCGCCTTTATCGACGGTTCGGTCACCAATGTCGCGCTGCCCGCGATCGGTAATGATCTCCACGCGACGCCGGCCGAGCTGCAATGGACGATCAACGCCTATCTACTGCCGCTCTCCGCGCTGCTGCTGCTCGGCGGCGCGGCAGGAGATCATTACGGGCGGCGGAAGCTGCTGATCGGCGGCATCGCGCTGTTCGTCCTCGCCTCGATCGCCTGCGCCATGGCCGCGGATCTCAACCTCCTTCTGGGCGCGCGGGTCGTCCAGGGCATCGGCGCCGCGATCCTGCTGCCCAACAGCCTGGCGGTCCTCGGCAACAGCTTCGAGGGCGAGGAACGCGGGCGCGCGATCGGCACCTGGGCGGCGGCGAGTTCGATCGCGGGTGCGGTGGGCCCGCCGCTCGGCGGCTGGCTGGTCGATGCGATCGGTTGGCGCGCGATCTTCTACATCAACCTGCCGCTCGGCCTGTTCGCCATCCTGATCGCCTGGCGCTACGTCCGCGAAAGCGCCGAGGGCGCCCTCCCGCTCGACTGGCCCGGCGCGATCAGCGCCACGCTCGCGCTCGGCGCGCTCACCTGGGCGCTCACGCTCTGGTCGAGCCACCGCGCCATCGATCCGTCCGCGGCGATCGGCCTCGCATTGGGCTTGGCGCTGACCGCATTGTTCCTCTGGATCGAGCATCATCGCGGCAACCGCGCGATGATGCCCCTCGCGATGTTCGGCTCGCGCGCCTTTGTCGGCCTGACCCTGCTCACCTTCTTTCTCTACGGCGCGCTAGGCGGCCTGTTCCTCCTGCTTCCCTATGTGCTGATCCAGGCCGGGGGCTATTCGGCGCTCCATGCCGGCTTCGCGCTACTGCCGATGCCGCTGGGCATGGGACTCGCTTCGCGAATCATGGGCCCGCTCACGGTTCGGGTTGGGCCGCGCCTGCCGCTGTCGATCGGCTCGCTGGTCGTTGCCTTGGGGCTTGCCGCGCTGGTGCTGGTCAATGAGGGTGCGCCCTATTGGACCTCGGTCTTCCCCGGCATCCTGTTAATCGCCCTCGGCATGTCGTGCGTCGCCGCGCCGCTCACCACCGCCGTGCTGGCTTCGGTCGAGGAAAGCCATACCGGCACCGCATCGGGCTTCAACAGCGCGATCGCCCGCACCGGCGGCCTGATCGCCATCGCCATAGCCGGCGCGGTCATCGCTGCCGCCGGTGCCGCGCTGATCACCGCTTTCCACCATGCCGCGCTGGTGGGCGCGGCGCTGGCGGCCCTTTCGGGCGTGATAGCGTTCGTGACGCTGGGCGAGCTCAGCGCGAAACCGAAGTCGCAGCCTCGATAATCGGCACGAACTTCTCGGCGGTCAGGCTGGCGCCCCCCACCAGCGCCCCATCGACATTGTCGACCGCCAGGATCGCCGCAGCGTTCGTTCCGATCACCGATCCGCCATAGAGGATGCGAATGCCCAAAGCGGCGTCGCCCACCATCATCCTGAGCTTCGCCCGCGCGATCGCGTGGATCGACGCGATCTCGTCCAGCGTCGGGGTACGGCCCGTGCCGATCGCCCAGCGCGGCTCATAAGCGAGCGTCAGCCATTCGGGCGAAGCGCCGTCGGGCAGCGACTTCTCGATCTGCGATTGGACGATCCGCTCGGCACGCCCGGCATCGCGCTCGGCCTCGGTCTCGCCGCAGCACAGGATCACCTGCAGCCCGTGCCGCCGCGCCGCCGCCGCCTTGGCCCAGGCGTCGTGACTCGTCTCGTGCTGGTCCGCGCGGCGCTCCGAATGGCCGACGATGGTCAGCGTCGCCCCAGCTTCGACCAGCATCGGCGCTGAGATGCATCCGGTATGCGCGCCCTGGTCCGCTTCGTGGACGTCCTGCGCACCGATCGGCAGCGCGCCCGCCACGCCAACCGCCGCCGAAATCAGCGTGAAAGGCACGCACAGCGTCGCATCCACGCCCGGATTGGCTGCGGCCGCCGCTGCGATCGCCTCCACTTCGCCCAGCTGGGCCCTCAGCCCGTGCATCTTCCAATTGCCGGCGACTAGCTTGCGGCGCATACCCAACTCCTCCTGTTTGATCGCAGCCGATACCAAGCGTCGCGCGCTGCACAAGCTTGAAGGCGAAGCACCACCGCCCTAAAGCACGCGGGATTCCCTCGAACGAACGGCCCTTCATGCTCAATTTCTTCCGGAACTTCACCAAGTCGCGCTACGGCACGATCGCGGTGTTCGTGTTCCTCGGCCTGATCGCGATCGCTTTCGCCGCCGGCGACGTCACCGGCCTGCGCTCCAACGGCACCACCGGAGGCACCGGCGTGCTCGCCAATGTCGGTAGCACCAAGGTCACCGATCGCGAGCTGCGCGACCGGATCGATCGCTTCCTGCGCAACGCGCAGCGCGAGGGCCAGAACGTCACGATGGAGCAGTTCCTCGCGCAGGGCGGCCTCGAGTTGGCGCTAGACGAGATGATCAATTCGGCCGCTTTGATCGAATTCGCGCAAGGATCGGGCATGCAGGTCAGCAAGAAGCTGATCGACGGCGACATCGCCAGCAACCCCTCCTTCGCCGGCATCGACGGCAAATTTAGCCAGAAGGGCTTCGAGGATCTGCTCGCGCAGAACCGCATCACCCCGGCCACGTATCGTGAGAGCCTGACGAACGATCGCTACGGCACCTGGCTGATCAACCGCGCCACGCTGGGTGGCCAGCTCCCCAACGGGGTCGTGCTGCCCTATGCCTCGCTGCTGCTCGAGCGCCGCACCGGCGTCGTCGGCTTCGTCCAGTCGGTCGCGATGGATCCCGGTCCCGATCCCGACGATCAGGCGCTGACCGCCTATTACGCCAGCAATCGCAGCCGCTACATGGTCCCGCAGCGCCGGATCGTCCGCTTCGCCTCGGTCAAGCCCGACGCGCTTCGCACCACGACCGCCGCGACCGAGGCAGAGATCGCCGACGCCTACAAGAAGGCCGGCGCCCGCTACGCCGCGACCGAGAAGCGCACGCTCGAGATCGTCACCGCGCTCGATCGGGCGACCGCCACCAACATCGCCAATCAGGCCAAGGGCGGTGCGCTCGATACCGCCGCGCGCGCCGCCGGCCTCGAGGTCCGCAAGGTCGACGCTGTCGAGAAGGCCGCGCTCGCCAAACAGGTGTCGTCCGCCTTTGCCGAGGCTGCCTTCGCAGCGCAGCAGGGTGTGCTGGCCGGCCCGTCGCAGCTCGGCGGTACGTGGTATGTCTACCGCGTCGACAAGATCGAGAAGATCGCCGCCAAGTCCCTCGACCAAGCGCGCACCGAGCTCGCCGAAGAGATCGGCCAGCGCAAGCTCGCCCAGGCGCTCGGCGATCTGCGCCAGGCGATCGACGACGGCGTCGGCGACGGCAAGACCTTCGACGAAGCCGTGCGCGACGCGAAGCTTACCGCCGAAAGCACGCCGGCGCTGACCGCCGACGGCACCAATCCGGACGACGCCAATTACAAGCCCGATCCGATGATGGTCGCGCTGATGCGTTCGGGCTTCGCCTTCGAACAGGCCGGCGACGAGCCCCAGGTGATCCAGACCGCCGCCGACGGCAGCTTCGCACTCGTCTCGCTGGAGAAGATCGTCGCCGCCGCGCCCCGCCCGCTCGCCAGCATCCGCGACAGGGTGAAGGCCGACTATCTGATGGACAAGGCGCTGCAAAAGGCACGCGCCGCCGCCTCCAGCATGATCGCCAAGCTCGACAAGGGCGTGCCGATGGCACAGGCGCTGGCCGAAGCCGGTGTCACCAAGGGTGCGGCGCCCAAGCCGTTCGACTTCAAGCGCGCCGAACTCCAGGGCAAGGAGCCCTTCATCCAGATGGCGTTCAACATGCCGGCCAAGAAGGCGCGGCTGGTCGAGGCGCCGGATCGCGCCGGTTACTATGTCGTCTATGTCGACCAGATCGAGGAGCATAGCGCCGCCAATGATCCGATCGCGGTCGCGCAGGTGCGTGGTGCGCTCTCGCAGCGGACCGGCCAGGAATATGCGGCGCAGTTCATCAGCGCGGTTCGCAAGCAGGTGAAGGTCACGCGCAACGAGGCCGCCATCGCCCGTTTCCGCGCCGATCTCGCCCGCCAGGGTACGGCACGCTGAGGTGATCCACGGCGCAGAAGCCGCCCGCGCGGCGCTGGCCGCCGGGCGGCCCGCGCTGCTCTGGCGCCGCCAGGTCGCGGACACCGAGACTCCGGTCGCCGCCGCGCTCAAGCTGATCGAGCCCGGGCGGGGCGATTTCCTGCTCGAATCGGTCGAGGGCGGATCGGTGCGTGGGCGTCACAGCCTAATCGGGCTCGCCCCCGATCTCGTCTTTCGCGCCACCGGCAACGAAGCCGCGATCAACGATCACTGGCTCACCGATCGCGACGCGTTCGCGCCCTGCGCCGATCCGACGCTCGACGCGTTGCGCGCGCTCGTCGGCGCGTGCCGGATGGAGGTGCCGGCGGAGCTGCCGCGCGCGCTCGCCTGCTTGGTCGGCTATTTCAGCTACGAAACGGTCGGACTGGTCGAGAAGCTCGATCGCCCGCCGCAGAACCCGGTCGGCGTGCCCGACATGATGTTCGTGCGGCCGACCGTCATCCTCGTCTTCGATCGCCTCGCCGACACTTTGTTCCTCGTCGCGCCGGTCTGGCCGGGCGGCGATGTCGACGTCGCCGCCGAGCGGATCGATGCGGTCGCCGCCAGGCTCGCCACCGCGTCGCTTCCCGCTCCCGTCCGCGCCGAGCCGAGCGAGGTCACGCTCACTCCGGTGCTGGCGCCCGGCCGCTATGGCGAGATGGTCGCCCGCGCCAAGGAGTATATCTCCGCCGGCGACATCTTCCAGGTGGTGCTGGCCCAGCGCTTCACCACGCCGTTCGCGCTGCCGCCGTTCGAGCTCTACCGCGCGCTGCGCCGCGTGAACCCCTCGCCCTTCCTCTATCATCTCGACCTGCCCGGCTTCGCGCTGACCGGCTCGAGCCCCGAGATCCTCGTTCGCGCCCGCGACGGCGAAGTCACGATTCGCCCGATCGCCGGCACCCGCCCGCGCGGGCGCACCGCCGCCGAGGACGAGGCCAATCGCGCCAGCCTGCTCGCCGATCCCAAGGAATGCGCCGAGCATCTGATGCTGCTCGATCTCGGCCGTAACGATGTCGGCCGCGTCGCCGATACCGGCACCGTGAAGGTCACCGACAGCTACACCGTCGAATTCTACAGCCATGTGATGCACATCGTCTCGAACGTGGTCGGCAAGCTCCGCAGCAACGCCGATGCGCTCGACGCGCTGTTCGCCGGCTTTCCGGCGGGCACGGTCAGCGGCGCCCCCAAGGTCCGCGCCTGTCAGATCATCGCCGAGCTGGAGCCCGAGACGCGCGGTCCCTATGCCGGCGGCGTCGGCTATTTCTCGCCCGATGGATCGATGGACAGCTGCATCGTTCTGCGCACCGCGCTGGTGAAGGACGGCGTCATGCACGTCCAGGCTGGCGCCGGCATCGTCGCCGATTCGGATCCGGCGTACGAACAGCGCGAATGCGAGGCCAAGGCCGGCGCGCTGTTCGCCGCCGCGCGCGAAGCGGTCACGCGGGCGAGCGAAGCGGGTTTCGGGCAATAGTCAAATCCTCCCCAAGCTCGTCTCGGGGAGGGGGACTGCGCCCGAAGGGCGTGGTGGAGGGGCGCAGCATAGACGGCGGACTTGGTCCGCCGCCCCTCCACCACTCGCTACGCGAGCGGTCCCCCTCCTCAAGCAAGCTTGGGGAGGAATTTGGACTCAGGGATTGGTACCGGCATCGGGATCGGGAGCTGTGGTCCGCGCCGCTTTCGCCTTGGCATCCAGCCGTTCCTGATACCATTGCTGGAGGAACTTGCGCGTGCAGCCGGTCTGACCGCCCGTGCCGACTGGCGAGCAACTGTTGGGCAGGCCCGCCCGATTGAATTCCTCCACGGTCTCGACGCGATTGGTCCAGGCCTGCGACGCCGCGTCTTCCTTGGGCTGGTCGCGGAAGCGCTTGGGAATGCGATAGGGCGATTCGCCCGCGTTCGCGCACACTACGATCTCGTCCGGATTCTGCGCAGCCGGGCACTTGTCGTCACCATAAAGCAGGATCGAACGGACGCGCTTGGGCGGATCCTGCGGCGTGCTCTTGTCCTGCGCCGTGGCGGGGCCGGCGAGCAGAGCGGTGGCGATAAGCAATCTGGCAAGCATTCACGAAACTCCTTCAAGGCGTGCAACGCCCCTGTACGGATCACCGTTGCGTGTCACTATGGCGCCGCCAAGGCAGACTCTCTGCACCAGCGATTGTGAACCCGGCCCAAACCCCCTAACTCGCTCGCATGATCCTCGTCATCGACAATTACGACAGCTTCACTTGGAACCTCGTCCATTATCTGATGGACTTGGGCGCCGAAGTGCAGGTCGTGCGCAACGACGCGCTCACCGCGCGCGAGGCGATCGCGAGCAATGCCCAGGCGTTCCTGATCTCGCCCGGCCCGTGCACGCCCAATGAAGCCGGCGTCAGCCTCGATCTCGTCGCCGCCTGCGCCGAGCTTGGGAAACCGCTTCTGGGAGTCTGCCTGGGTCACCAGGCGATCGGCCAGCATTTCGGCGGCAAGGTCGTCCGCGGCGGGCTGATGCACGGCAAGACCTGTCCGGTCGAGCATGACGGCACCGGCCTGTTCGAAGGGCTCCCCTCGCCTTTCATCGCAACCCGCTACCACTCGCTGATCGTCAAGGACGTGCCCGACGACCTGATCGTCAACGCGACCGCGCCCGATGCAACGGTAATGGGCGTCCGCCACCGCGAGCTGCCGATCCACGGCGTCCAGTTCCATCCGGAAAGCATCGCCACCGAACATGGCCACGCGATGCTCGCCAATTTCCTGCGGATCGCCGGCATCGAGACCCGCGCGCTGGCCTGAGTCGACTTAGGCCCGCTAAGCGCGTTAGCCTTGCGGCATGAGCTTCTTCGAGAGCCTTGTCGCCTTGCTCTTGCTCGCGGTCGTGCTGCTGCAGGTCGCGCGGCGGACATGGATTCCCTATCCGACGATGCTCGCCGCCGCGGGTGTAATCGTCGCGCTCGTGCCCGGCAGCCCGTCGATCGCGCTCGACGGCCATACCGCGCTCGCCTTGTTCATCGCGCCGGTCTTGCTCGACGCCGCGTTCGATTTCCCCCTCGCCGCGATTCGTCGGCTATGGCGGCCGCTGATCTCGCTCGCGGTGGTCGCGGTGCTTTGCACCACCGCGGTGGTCGCGTGGATCGGCTGGGCCTTTGCCGGACTGCCGGTGGCGGCCGCGATCGCGCTGGGCGCGATCGTTGCCCCGCCCGATGCTGCGGCGGCGACCACCGTGCTCCAGTCCGCCTCGCTCCCGCGCCGCACGGTGCAGGTGCTGACCGGCGAAAGCCTGCTCAACGACGCTTCGGCGCTGCTGCTGTTCGGCGCGGCCGTCGCGATCCAGAGTCATGGCGGTATCGATAGCGGCGTCGCGGCGCGCCTCGGCTTCGCGGTACCGGGCGGGGTTGCGCTCGGGCTTTTCTTCGGCTGGTGCTTCCGTTTCATCCTGCCCTGGACACGCGGTTCGTTCGGCGGAAATCTGCTCGAATTCGTCAACACCTTCATCGCCTGGATCCTCGCCGAGCGACTCGGGCTTTCGGCGGTGCTCTGCGTGGTGACCATGGCGATGTACATCGCCAACTCCCCCAAGGTTGAGATCAGCGCACGCAACCGGGTCCAGTCCTTCGCGGTGTGGGGCGTCGCCGTTTTCGTGCTCAACGTCGTCGCGTTCCTGTTGATGGGGATGCAGGCGCGGCAGATCGTCGCGGGCATGAGTCCCGAACGACTGCGCGAGGCGGCGTCCTTTGCGGGCCTCGTCGTGCTCGGCGTGATCGTCACGCGCATGGCCTGGGTGATGCTCTACAACCGGCTCGCCTACCACTTCCCCGTGCTGCGCGGCGGCATCAAGCCCTCCAGCGTTGCCCAGGGCGTAGTGATCGGCTGGTGCGGCATGCGCGGCCTCGTCACGCTTGCCACTGCCTTCGCGCTCCCCGCCGACTTCCCGCAACGCGATCTGATCGTGCTCGCCGCCTTCGCTGTGGTGCTCGTGACTCTGGTGCTGCAGGGACTCACCCTCTCGCCGCTGATCCACTGGCTCGGGCTTTCGGGTGGGGAAGACCCCGAAACGGAACTCAACCGCGCACGCCGGGCCCTTGCCGACGCAGCGCTGGCCAGCCTGGCGGGCGAGGTCAGCCCCGTCGCAGACGAATCCCGCCGCCGGTTCGAGGTCGACCGCACCGGACTCCAGGGCAATTGCAGCGAATATGACGAGCGCCAGCGCCTCGAGCTCGCCGCCTATGCCGCGCAGCGCGCCCGCCTGCACCAGCTCCTCGACGAGGACGCGATCGGCCAGGAGGAATATGAGCTGCTCCAGGAGGAGCTCGACTGGCGCGACCTCGCCATCGGCCCCGATGGCCACCGGCTGATCGAGCAGGGTTAGGGGCCCGTGCTTCACCCGCCCCAGCAGGATTTGCTCGACTCGCGCCCCGCCGCCCGGAATAGAAGCGGCGTGACGACCTTCGCGCTCCTGCCCGATCCCTCGACGCCGCTCAGCCATGAGAGCGCGGCGCAGGCCTTTGCCGACATCCTCGACGGCACCGTGCCCGAAGAGGCGATCGAGCGGTTCCTCATCGCCCTCTCGATCCGCGGCGAGACCAGCATCGAGATCGCCGAGGCCGCCCGGGCGATGCGCGCCCGCCTGATCCCCATCTCCGCGCCCGCTGGCGCAATCGACGTCTGCGGCACCGGCGGCGACGGTCACCACACGCTCAATGTCTCGACCGCCGTCAGCCTCGTGGTGGCCGCGGCGGGCGTCCCCGTCGCCAAGCACGGCAACCGCGCCGCCTCGTCCAAGGCCGGCGCCGCCGACACGCTGGAAGCATTGGGCCTGAACCTCGACCGCGCCGCCGCCCGCGCCGAGGACACGTTGAACGATCTCGGCATCGCCTTCCTCTTCGCGCAACACCATCACCCCGCAATGGCGCGCATCGGCCCGCTTCGCCGTCGCATCGGCCGCCGGACGATCTTCAACCTGATGGGCCCGCTGGCGAACCCGGCGGGTGTCACTCGCCAGCTCATCGGCATCGCCCGACCCGATTATGCCGGCATCTATGCCGAGGCATTGACCCAGCTCGGCGCGGAGGCGGCCGCGGTGATTTCGGGCGAGGAAGGGCTCGACGAACTCTCGACCGAGGGTGCCAGCATCGCCGTCAATATCGGCTCGGCAGACCTCCCTTTGCGCATCACACCCGAGGACGCCGGCCTTCCCCGGCATCCCTTGAGCGCAATTCGCGGCGGCGACCCCGAACATAACGCACTCGCGCTACGTCGCCTGCTCCAGGGCGAACCGAGCGCCTATCGCGACGCGGTGCTGCTCAACGCCGCCGCCGCGCTGATGGTCGCCGGCCGCGTCTCGTCGCTCGTCGATGGTGTCGAGGAAGCCGCCGAGACGATCGACAACGGGCTTGCCAACGCGCTGCTCGACTGCTGGATCGCCTACGCATGAGCACGATCCTCGACCAGATCCTGGAGACCAAGCGGCGCGAGGTTGCCGAGCGCAAGGAACGGTGGCGCGCCGAATACCGGAACGATCCGGATTGGCCGATGACCGACGTGCAGGCCGACGCGCTACTCGGCGCGGAAGCCAGCCTGCGGGAGCTGCGCGGCTTCAAATGGGCTCTGAAGCGAAAAATCGCCGCCGGCGGCTACGGCCTAATCGCCGAGATCAAGAAGGCCAGCCCCTCCAAAGGCTTGATCCGCCCTGATTTCGATCCAGCAGCGCATGCGCATGCCTATCAGGCCGGCGGCGCTGCCTGTCTTTCCGTGCTTACCGACCAGGAATATTTCCAGGGGCATGAGGACTATCTGGTCACCGCCCGCGCGGCCTGCGATCTGCCGGTGCTGCGCAAGGATTTCATGGTCGACCCCTGGCAAGTCGCCGAATCCCGCCTGATTGGAGCGGACGCGATCCTGATCATCGTCGCGGCGCTCGAAGACGGGCAGATGGCCGAGATCGAGGCCGCCGCGATCGCTCAGAACATGGACGTGCTGGTCGAGGTTCACGACGTCCACGAGCTCGAGCGCGCGCTCAAGCTCAAGTCGCGGCTGATCGGCGTTAACAATCGAAATCTCAAGGACTTCGTCGTCGATGTTGAGCGCACGATTGAAGTCTTGCGCAACGCCCCCGCCGATTGCCTTTTTGTTGCCGAGAGCGGCATCTCAACGCATGACGACATCCGCCGCCTCGCCGATCACGGTGTACGCTGCTTCCTCGTCGGCGAGTCACTCATGCGCCAGCCGGATGTTGAGGCCGCGACGCGCAAGCTGCTCGAAGGATGACCGAACTCACCCATCTCGACGAAGCCGGTGCCGCCCGCATGGCCGATGTCGCCGGCAAGCCGGTCACCCGGCGCGAAGCCATCGCCTCCGGCCGCATCACCATGTCGGCCGAAGCCGCCGCCGCGATCCGCGAAGGCAGCGTCAAGAAGGGCGATGTCCTCGCCACCGCGCGCATCGCCGGGATCATGGCGGCCAAGAAGACCGCCGAGCTGATCCCGCTCTGTCACCCCCTGCCGCTCACCCGGGTAACCATCGATCTCGCGCTGGACGACACCGGCGTCACCGCCACCGCCACCACCGCCACCGAGGCGCAGACCGGCGTCGAGATGGAAGCGCTCACCGCGGTCAGCGTCGTGCTGCTCACGCTCTACGATATGGCCAAGGCGCTCGATAAGACGATGATTATCAGCGACATCCGCCTTCTCTCCAAGACCGGTGGAAAATCGGGTGACTGGGCACGCGATTCGGTATAGTAAGGCAAAAACCTAACTATACGAGGATGCCATGAAGCCCCTGTTCTACGCTCATCCCTTCTCGTCCTACTGCCAGAAGGTGCTGATCGCGCTGTACGAGAACGGCGTGGATTTCGACTATCGCCATCTCGAGGAGGGCAATGCCGGCCAGGAGCTGGAGGCGCTCTGGCCGCTCAAGCGCTTCCCGATCCTGGTCGATAACGGCCGCACCATCGTCGAGACCAGCGCGATCATCGAGCATCTCCAGCTCCACCATCCCGGCCCGGTCCGCCTGATCCCAGAGGATCCCGATGCCGCGATCGAAGTCCGCATGCTCGACCGGATCTTCGACAATTACGTCATGAACGCGATGCAGCCGCTCGTGAGCAACATGCTCCGCCTGGAGGCGCATCGTGACCCCTATCTCGAGGCGGAGGTCCATCGCGCGCTCGACAAGGCCTATGCCTGGCTCGACACGCACATGGCGACCCGCACATGGGCCGCCGGCCACGCCTTCACCCTCGCCGATTGCGCGGCGGCGCCATCGCTCTTCTACGCCGATTGGGCGTATCAAATTCCGCCCGCGCATGCCCATCTCAAGGCCTATCGCGCTCGCCTGCTCGCCCGCCCCTCCTTCGCCCGCGCCGTCGACGAGGCTCGGCGCTATCGCCATTATTTCCCGCTGGGCGCTCCAGATCGCGATTAGGGTTTTCACAACCCTGACCCTTAACCAGCCCTTCAGCCGCCTGCGCCAATGCTGTTCGCGACCGGGCGGGAAGGTAAAATGGAACAGGGACTTACGTCCGCAACGATATTCAGTCTGGCCGCCGATGCCCCGATCGCCCTGCCGATCGACCCCGACGTGCACGCCGAGCTCGATACCGGCATGCTCGCGTCGGCGACCGACCGATATGCCTGCTCGATCCGCAAGTTCAGCGCAGCTGGCGCGACGCTCAGCGTCGAGACCGAGCTGCGCCAGGGCGAGGCGATGCATCTCGAGCTTGCCAACGGCCAGCGGCTGGAGGGCACGATCGGCTGGAGCACCGCCGACGAGGCTGGATTCGTCTTCGATTCGCCGATCGACGTGATCGGCACGCTCGCCCGCAATCTCGCCAGCGTTCCCGATGAGCGCCGCCAGGTGCCGCGCGTCGAGCTCTACCAGACCGTCGGCATCCATCGCGGCGACCGCATCGAATTCGTCCGCGCCCGCAATGTCTCGCAGGGCGGCGTAGGCATCGAAGCACGCATCGATGTTGCCGTCGGTGAGCCGGTCCAGATCACCTTTGACGGCCTGCGCCCGCTGGGTGGCACCGTGCGCTGGGTACGCAAGGGGCTAGCGGGCATCGCCTTCGATCAGGAATTGAGCTGGCAGGTGCTGATCCCCTGGCTGCGCCATGTCCAGCGCAGCCCCGCCGCCAACACCCCGCCAGCCACGCCCACGGTCATGAGCCAGGAACCCGAAAGCCTGATTCCCGACAAGCAGGTCTTCCGTCTCGATTCGCCGTCTCGCGTCCGCGAAGGCGTCCGCTGGTGGAATGTCCGCGTCCGCGGCCTTACGCCGCATCTGGTCGAGTTCGAGGCGCACACCTTGTTCGCGCGCGGCGCCAAGGTCTGGATCGATATCCCCGGCATCGGCGGCACCCCGGCCAAGGTGATCGAGACAAGCCACAACCGCACGCTCTGCGAATTCAGCATCCCGCTGCGCCTTGAAGACCTTCGCACGCTATCCGGCGGCGGCCGCCAGGCGAGCTGAGTCGCTCCAGCCCCTTGCGTCCCCGCCCGCGGGTGCGCCAAGTGCTTTCCATGCGTCCGCTGCTCCCCGTCGCCGAAGCCCAGTCGCGCCTGCTCGGCCTGGCCGCGCCGGTGGGGATCGAGCGGGTGCCGCTCGCCCAGGCCGCCGGACGCTGGGCCGCGCGGGACGTGAAGGCGCTCCGCACCCGACCCTCGGCCGATCTCTCGGCGATGGACGGCTATGCGATCCGCTTCGCCGATATGCCCGGCCCATGGGACGTGATCGGCGAAAGCGCCGCCGGCCGGGCTTTTGGCGGAACGGTCGACCCCGGCCAGGCGACCCGCATCTTCACCGGCGCGCCGCTCCCTGCCGGCGCCGACACGATCCTCGTCCAGGAAGAAGCGGCGCGGGACGGTACGCGCCTGACCCTGGCGGGCGAGGGACCGCCCCATCTCGGCCGCAACGTCCGCCGCAAGGGCCTCGATTTCCACGAAGGCGACGTTCTGATCGTGGCCGGCGAGCGTGTGACCCCTGCCCGCCTCGCGGTCGCTGGCACCGGCGGTAACGCCGCGCTCCCCGTGCGCCGCGTCGTCCGCGTCGCGGTCGCCGCCACGGGCGACGAGTTGGTCCCGCCCGGCGCGCCCGTCGGCGAATTCCAGCTTCCCGAGACCAATCGGCTGATGCTCGCCGCCCAGCTCGCCGATCTCCCGGTCGAGATGATCGACCTCGGCATCCTCCTCGATCGCCTCGACCCCCTGGAGGCCGCGTTCCGCGCCGTCCAGGCGGATGTGCTGGTCACCACCGGCGGCGCCTCGGTCGGCGATCACGATCTCGTCCGCCCGGCACTCGAAGCAGCGGGCGCGAAGATCGACTTCTGGCGGATCGCGCTTCGCCCGGGCAAGCCGATGATGGCCGGCCGCCTCGGCGACGCGGTGGTCGTCGGCCTTCCCGGCAATCCAGTCTCGGCCTTCGTCACTACCCTTCTGTTCGTCCGCCCGCTCGTCGCGCACCTGTCGGGCGCCGCCGATCCGCTGCCGCGCCGTCACCCTGCGCTGCTCGGCGAGGCGCTCCCCGCGAACGGCGAGCGCACCGATTATCTCCGCGCCGAGCTACGCGACGGCCGCGCTTTCGCCTCCACGATCCAGGATAGTTCGATGCTGCGCACGCTCGCCCGCGCCGGCTGCCTGATCGTCCGCGAACCGCATGCCGAACCGGCCAGGGCCGGCGACTCGGTGGAAATCCTCGACATCGCTTGACAACGCCGCGGAACATTGCGTAAACGTTCCCAGTCTGTTCTAGACAGGAGAACCTGGATGCTCACGCGCAAGCAGCACGAGCTCATCTGCTTCATTTCCGATCGGCTGAACGAGACCGGCGTCTCGCCTTCGTTCGAGGAAATGAAGGAAGCGCTCGATCTCAAATCCAAGTCGGGCGTGCACCGGCTGATCAGCGCGCTCGAGGAACGCGAGTTCATCCGCCGCCTGCCGAACCGTGCCCGCGCGCTTGAAGTGCTGCGCATGCCCGAACGCGGCGACGCGAAGAAATCCGCTCCTGCCGTCACCGCGAAAGTGGACAAATCGCCTACGACTTTGCCGCCAGCGGCGAATGACGTGGTCGAGATCCCACTGCATGGCCGCATCGCCGCTGGTACGCCGATCGAGGCACTCGAAGGCTCGACGATGCTCCCCGTCCCCGCCGCCCTGCTCGGCGCGGGCGAGCATTACGCGCTCGAAGTTGCCGGTGATTCGATGGTCGAGGCCGGTATCCTCGACGGCGATTTTGCGCTGATCCGCCGCACTGAGACCGCGCGCGACGGCGAGATCGTCGTGGCGCTGATCGACGATGTCGAGGCGACCTTGAAGTATTTCCGCAAGGAAGGCGCGATGATCCGCCTCGATCCCGCCAACCGCGACTACAATCCCCAGCGCTACCGCCCCGATCAGGTGCGCGTGCAGGGCAAGCTCGCGGGGCTGCTGCGGCGGTATTGAGACTCTATCCGTAGGAAGTTGCGTTCGTCACCCCGGCGAAAGCCGGGCCCCAGGGCCGAGCAGGACATTGCTTGTGATCCTGGGCCCCGGCTTTCGCCGGGGTGACGGTCATGGGGCCTATCGCCTGCCCGCCTTCTGCTTCGTCAGCTCCACGTCGAACGCCGCCTCGGCCGCATCCACCCGCCGCCGGAGCTCGCCCGGGTCGACGAACGCCTCCGCGTCGCCCGCCTCCAGCTTCGCCCGTTTCTCGGCAAAGCCGAATTGCGACGGATGGAAGCCCAGGAACACGTCCGCCTGCATCGCCTTGAGCTTGGCGAAGGTCGCGCGGAAATCGCTCACCGCCGCGTCATAGCCATGGCCCGGCGTGAGCGGCTGGTCGGCCACCGTCAGGCTGCACGCGAAGAGCACGGTCAGGCTGTCCCCGCCCGAAGGCACCTGCATCGTCCAGCTCGTGCAACCCTTGGTATGGCCCGGCGTCAGATGCGTGGTCAGCATATTGCCGCCTAGGTTGATCTGGGTGCCGTCACCGATCACCTCATCGACCTTGACCGGCGGCGCGCTCGAAATGTCGGGTCTGTAGTCGAGCCTGCCCGCTTCCAGCCCCGGTCTGTCCGCCGCGCTCGCCAGCAGCCGCGCACCGGTCAGTCGCTTGAGCTGCGCCAGTCCGCCCGAATGGTCCCAATGCGCATGATTGATCAGCAGGATCTTCACGTCGCGCAGCTTGAAGCCGAGCTTCTCGATATTGGCCGCGACCTGGGCCGCGCTCTCCTCCATGCCCCCGTCAATCAGGATATGCCCCTTGGGGCTGGCGATCAGATAGGCGGCGATGCCCGCAGTCCCGACATAGTGGACATTGCCGAGGATCCTGAACGGCGCAGCTGGCTGGTTCCACTCGGCACGCACCTTCGCCCAGTCGGTCTGCTGCGCCATGGCCGGGGACGCCGCCACCAGCGCGGCGGCGATCAGTACGAATCCTCGCATCCTATTTCTCCTTCACCCGCTCGAATGGCGGCTGCACCATCGGCGGGTCAATCCATGGATGATGCCCGCCCTTCAGAACCGTCACTACCCGTTCGCCGGCGAAGGTCACCGCCACGCCGCCGGTGCGCGCGAGCGTCTCGCGGTCGAGCTTGAGCCAGCGCGGCGCGCAACCCGGCGGGAGTCGCCGTTCGCTCACCACGATGTCGGAGCCGCCGCACACCGCCATCATTGCGCGCCACGGCACCAGATAGCCGCTCCGCGTCGCCGCCACCCGCCAGCGCCGCGCGCCCGCCACCGCGTCGATCAGGCACAGATCCTTGCTGCATCGCGCCTCGGGCCGCTCGGCGAGCAGTTCGATCGCCTCATCGTCCGCCCCGCTATTCTCGCCCAGCATCGATCGCGTATAGTCACCCGCCCGGTCGCGGAGCAGCGCCATGCCGCCATCGGGCGTACGGATCGCCAGATGCCGCCCATCGCCCGTCACCAGCAGGTCCGGCGGTGGCGTGAGCAGCGCCCAGACCGCACCCAGTGCCAGCGGCGCCAGCCCGACCAGTCGCACCCGCGTCCGCCAGAGCGCGATCCACAGTCCGCCCGCGACCATCAGCGCATAGGCTCCGCCCGGCATCGCCGGCAGCGCCGCCACCGCGCCGGGTGCGGATGCCGCCGCATGCGCCAGCCAGAGCAGGAACGCCAAGGCCCGCGCCGTCAGCCACCAGACCGGCGCACCCAGCCCCGCAATATCGAGCAGCAGCGCCAGTGCCTCTAGCGGCATGATTACGAAGGTTGTCAGCGGGATAGCGACGATATTGGCGAGCGCACCGTAGATGCCCGCCTGATGGAAATGGAACAATGCGATCGGCATCAGGGCCAGCTCCACCGCCACACCGGTCAGTAGCAGCGAACCCAGGTTGCGGAGCAGGTGGCGTCCCCACCCTTCTTCGCGCCGCTCGAACCAGCCGCGGATCCTCGGGCTCTCATGCAGCGCCACGATCGCAGTCACCGCCGCGAAGCTCAGCTGGAAGCTCGGGCCCGCCAGCGCCTCGGGCCATAGCAGCAGCACGACCAGCGCGCCTGCCGCCACCAGCCGCAATGTGATCGCCTCGCGCCCCAGGCTCAGTGCGAGCAGGACGATCAACGCCGCTACGCACGATCGGATCGTCGGCACCTCGGCGCCCGTGAGCCATGTATAGCCGATCGCCGCCAGCGCGCCCGCGCCCGCCGCGACCAAGGTAGCCGCCAGCGCAGCGCCAGTGTCGGGCTCAGCGACAGCAGCCGCAGCACAACGAACATCGCCGCCGCGGTCACCGCAGTCACGTGCAGCCCGCTCACCGAGAGCAGGTGCGCGAGCCCCGATCGCCGCATCGCCTCGGCATCTGCCTCCGAGATCGCGCCCTGGTCTCCGGTCGCGAGCGCGCTTGCGATTCCCCCGCCGCTTCCCTCGACCCGGCCCTGGATATGCTTGGACAATCGCGCCCGCAGGTCCGCCCCCTGCGGCTCGCCCGGCGTCACCACCCTGATCGGAGCGAAGCCCTTGCCCGTCGCCCCCAGCCCGTTGAACCACGCCACCCGCGCGAAATCATAGGCGCCGGGCACCGAGGGCGGCGCCGGCGGCATCAGCCGCGCCCGCATCTCCACCACCGCGCCCCGCGCCACGACCGCCGGCATGTCCTCCTCGGCGACATTGACCCGCAACTTGCCCGGCAGATCCGCCCGCCCGAGCGGCGCGATCGTCAGGCGCACGAGCTCGCGCGACGGCAGTTGCTCGACACGGACTACCCGCCCCTGGAACGTCGCGATCGCCGGCCGCGCCAGCACCGGCGCCGCCACGTTCTCCGCCCGCCACCAAATCAGCGCGCATCCCGCGGCCGCCATCAGTCCCGCGATCAGCACAGCACGCCCGAAACGTCCGCCCAGCGTCGCGCCCGCCAATGCCACTGCCACGCCGCCCAGCATGAACCCGATCCAGCGCCCCGCGTCGGGCAGCACGAACCAGGCAGTGATCCCCGCGCCCAGCATCACCGGCAGCCACAGCACCAATTGCTCGCGCTCGGCCTCCAGCCAGCGTTCCACGCCGTCGCGCGACTGGCGGAATCCGTGCCGCGCCTCCATTTGTAGGGAGGAAAACCCCGTGCTAGGGGCCTCGGCGGCTGAACTGGCCATCAAATTTCAAGTCTGGGAGCAAGCGCGGTTGAGCGCAAATTCTGATACCGGCGGCAAGCCAGTCGTCACCCGTTTCGCGCCGTCCCCCACGGGCTTCCTCCATATCGGCGGCGCGCGCACCGCTTTGTTCAACCTGCTTTTCGCCCACCATCACGGCGGCAAGTTCCTGCTGCGCATCGAGGATACCGATCGCGCGCGCTCTACGCAGCCCGCGATCGAGGCCATTCTCGATGGAATGCGCTGGCTCGGGCTCGACTGGGACGGCGACGAGGTCTTCCAGTTCGCCCGCGCCGAGCGCCATGCCGAGGTCGCGCGCCAGATGATCGAGAAGGGTGCAGCCTATCGCTGCTACCTCACCCAAGACGAACTCGCGGCGATGCGCGCCGAGGCCGAGGCGGCCAAGAAGCCGCTGCGCATCCGCTCTCCCTGGCGCGAGCGCGAGAACAACGACGCGAACGCGCCCTATGTCGTCCGCCTCAAGGCGCCGACCGAAGGCGCGACAACGATCCGCGACCAGGTCCAGGGCGAAGTCACCGTGCAGAACAGCGAGATCGACGATCTCGTCCTGCTCCGCTCGGATGGCACACCTACGTATATGCTTGCCGTGGTGGTCGACGACCACGACATGGGCGTCACGCACGTAATCCGCGGTGACGATCACTTGAACAACGCCTTCCGCCAGCTGCCAATCTACCGCGCCATGGGCTGGCCCGAGCCCGAATACGCCCATATCCCGCTGATCCACGGCGCGGACGGCGCGAAGCTGTCGAAGCGCCACGGCGCGCTGGGCGTCGACGCCTATCGCGACGAGATGGGCATCCTGCCCGAGGCGCTGAGCAATTATCTGCTCCGCCTCGGCTGGGGGCATGGCGATGACGAGATTATCAGCCGCGAGCAGGCGATCGAATGGTTCGATCTCGCCGGGGTCGGCAAGTCGCCTTCGCGGTTCGACCTTAAGAAGCTCGAGAATCTCAACGGTCACTATATCCGCGCCGCCGACGATGCCCGGCTCGCCGATCTGGTAGCCCAGCACCTTCCGTTCGATCTGACCGAGTCGCAGCGCGATCTTTTGCAGCGCGGCATGGCAGTCTTGAAGCCTAGGGCCGCGAATCTCCTGGAATTATCAGAAGGTGCTTCCTTCCTGTTTCGCACGCGCCCACTCGAATTGGACGAGGCCGCGGCCGCTCTGCTAGAGGGCGACGCGCGGGCGCTGCTGGCCCGGCTTCACGCCGCGCTTGACGGCGTCGAAGCCTGGGATACGGAAGCGCTCGAAGCGGCGGTACTCACCGTCGCGGAAGATGCGGGGGTCAAGCTCGGCGCCGCTGCGCAACCGTTGCGCGCAGCACTTGTCGGGCGGAAGACCTCGCCCGGCATTTTCGACGTCCTGGCATTGCTGGGGCGCGAGGAAAGCCTGGCCCGCATCGCAGACCAGATGACCGTTCCCGCCTGAACCGCGGGACAAGCAAGGACGACGAACTATGAGCGACACCGCGAAGCTGCAGGTTCCGGGGAAGGAAGTCGAATATCCGATCCTGAAGGGCAGCACCGGCCCCGATGTCGTCGATATCCGCAAGCTCTATGCCCAGACGGGCATGTTCACCTACGATCCTGGCTTCACCTCGACGGCGAGCTGCGAATCGGGCCTGACCTTCATCGACGGCGACGAGGGCGTCCTGCTCCATCGCGGCTATCCGATCGGCCAGCTCGCCGAGCATTCGAGCTTCATGGAAGTCAGCTACCTGCTGCTGAACGGCGAACTGCCGACCCAGGACGAGCTGAGCAGCTTCACCCGCACGATCACCCGCCACACCATGCTGCACGAGCAGCTCGCCACCTTCTATCGCGGCTTCCGCCGCGATGCGCATCCGATGGCGGTGATGTGCGGCGTCGCCGGCGCGCTCTCGGCCTTTTATCACGACTCGACCGACATCACCGATCCCAAGCAGCGGATGATCGCCAGCCACCGGCTGATCGCCAAGATGCCGACGATCGCGGCGATGGCGTACAAGTACAGCGTCGGCCAGCCGTTCCTCTATCCGGACAACGACCTCAGCTACACCGGCAATTTCCTGCGCATGACCTTCGGCGTGCCGGCGGAGAAATATGTGGTGAACCCGGTGGTCGAGAAAGCGCTCGACCGCATCTTCATCCTCCACGCCGATCACGAGCAGAACGCCTCGACCTCGACCGTGCGCCTCGCCGGTTCCTCGGGCGCCAACCCGTTCGCGTGCATTGCCGCCGGCATCGCCTGCCTCTGGGGCCCGGCGCATGGCGGCGCCAACGAAGCCGCGCTCAACATGCTGCATGAGATCGGTCGTCCGGAGCGCATCCCCGAGTTCATCGCCCGCGCCAAGGACAAGAACGATCCGTTCCGCCTGATGGGCTTCGGCCACCGCGTCTACAAGAACTACGATCCGCGCGCGACGGTAATGCAGAAGACCGTGCGCGAGGTGTTCAAGGAACTGAACGTCTCCGATCCGGTGTTTGACGTGGCGCTCCAGCTCGAGGAAATGGCGCTCAAGGACGATTATTTCATCGAGAAGAAGCTCTTCCCGAACGTCGACTTCTATTCGGGTGTGATCCTTTCGGCGATTGGCTTCCCGACGACGATGTTCACCGCTTTGTTCGCGCTCGCCCGCACCGTCGGCTGGGTCGCGCAGTGGAACGAGATGATCTCGGATCCCGAGCAGAAGATCGGCCGTCCGCGCCAGCTCTATACGGGCCCGACGCAGCGCGACTACGTCCCCGTCGACAATCGCTGATCCGTTCTCCCGCGAGACAGACTTGGCCGGCGCCCCCGGGCATGAATGGGGGCGCCGGCTTGGTTTGAGGGGTGGGGAACCCACCCTCTCACGCCATCGGGATCAGTCGTGATATGCCTGCGACAATGCCCGCAACCATTCGGCCATGACGGCCTTGGCTTCGGTTGACAGGTATAGATGCGACCGGCGGTGATCTCTTGCGTCCGGGGCACGGCAAACCGCCCCCCGGCTCACCAGCAGCGTGATCCAGCGAAGCGCGGTGGTGGTTGGCACGCCGGACGCGATGCAGGCGCTCGTGATGCTGACGACACGGCCCTCTATCCCGGCCGCAAAGAGATCCAGCAGGATTTCCCAGGCTGGATCCGCAAACAAATCGGCGCCAAAGAAATCCCCGCGCTTTCGCCGCATGCGCAGATATTTCTGCGCCACCGCCGCGAGTTCTGTATCGGACTTTTCGACGTGTCGCTCGACATTGCCGGTCGCGGACCGCCCGCCCGCGGCGGCGCGAGCAATCATCGAGAGCGCATTAAGGCTGGACATTGCTGCCTCCTGGGGTAGGCCCAAGTTGGTGAGGATCGACGCCCGCTCGTCGATCTAAAGTAGCGCCGAGCACCATCACGAGCATGATCGGGATGCCCCAGACGCTTTCCAGCCCGCGGTAGATCGCCGGTGTATATCCCGCCGCCAACCAGGTCGCTGTATGTGCCAGGACGCCGTTCATCTGAAAGCCTGTGATCCAGATCGTCCAATAACGCCTGCTGTTGAGCATCAGCACGTAGAAGCCGACGAGCAGTGCACCATCCAGGATGACCTTGAAGCCGGGCGATGTTGCCAGGTGCAGATCGACCGAGCCAACCGCTCGGCCGATCAGGACTGTGGCGAGCGACATGAAGGCCGCCCATCGTCCATCCCTGCCTCCATTGATCGCGGTGACCGCGCAACAGAGAAGCGTCAGGGACAGGAACAACATGACTATCAGCATGGCCTGCCCAACGATGCGTTATGCGCTTGCGCAAGATGCAGCCGCTCAAGCAACCGCCTGGGGTTGTTGATGGACAGGCGCCGACGCTTCGGTGAACACCTCGAGCGGATTGTCGCATCCCAGATCCACAACATTCAAATTGCTGCCCCGCTTGATGACGTTCATTCGCTTGGCGGCCTCGACGAAATCGCCTCGGACCCCGATCAGAGACGTCAGCCCGGAAGCCACCGAACTGAAGATCGTCTGGGACTGTGCCGGTGGCACCTTGCCGTTGTGAGCGGTCTCGATCAACGATCCGAACATGCGTGATCCGGCGACCAGCGCATCATCCACGGCGTCAAATGTCGACCGCAAATCCCCGGCGAGTACTATCGCCGCGCCTTTTTCGAATTTATGCATAGCTTTCCCCTTAGCGCCGGAGCACGGCGCATTAAGTTTCCGACCCTTGGTAAAATCAGAAGACTTTCAGGATGCCGAGAAAGAGGATCACAATCGCTAGAACCAGCACCACTCCGGTTATCCCGGATCGGATTGCCAGCAAGGTCATCTGAGCCGCGTTCAGGTCATGCAGTCTTCCTCCAACCGGTATTGGAAAGAGCAGCCTTACAAGCGCTTTCCATTCGGCCTGTGCAAAGCTCTCTGCCTCGTTGGCGGGCTCCGCAAGGGCTTGCGATGGTGATCCCGATTTTTGGGGTAGCTCCGACGCAGTGAGCGCCCGGGCCGCATCTCGACGATTCGAGGCCCCGAGCCGGCTCATTGCCGCCTTGACGTAGGTGTCGACGGTCTGCGGGGACAGACCTGTCTCTGCCGCGATCTCTTTGGTGGACATTCCTCTCGCCACGAGTCGCAAGCAGTTTTTCTGACTTTCGGACAACTGGCTCGTGTCCACCTGCAAATCCTCCAACGTGGACCTAATCGGACAAAATCATGCCACGTGTCTAGAGAGCTTCGGAGTCGATGCCATCCGAGTCGATATCGGGCAGTGACGAAACCCCGTTCTCGCCGCGCTCCAACGCCAATAGCATATCGAGGCCGAGCTGCAGGTGGCAGGCGGGGCTGCCATCTCCCGCCTCATCGCAAAGGCGAAGCGCCGATTCGACACACTCGATCGCGCAACGTCGTATCGCCTTGCGCTCAACTTCCGTGATACGTCGCATCCGCGGATGCTGCGGCAAGTCGCATGATGGAACAACTCTGGAACGGTCCAGCTTTGGCACACACGGCCGGAGAGGTTACGCTCCCTTACCACCCGAGAGGAGTCGTCCATTGGTCCGCACGCTCGCAACTGCCGCCGGCATCCTCCTCCTGGCCTTCGGCGCGCTGTTCCTGCTCCAGGGCCTCGGCGTGATCCGCTGGCCAGCGGAAAGCTTCATGATCGACAGCCGTACCTGGATATTTCGCGGCGCCGTGATCGCCGCGATTGGCGCGGTTCTGATTCTTCTGGCGCGATTCGGCGGCACGCGGTCCTAACCTGAACCTTCCCCAACGACCGATTCAGCAACGCGAACGCTTCTGCAGCGTATTCCTCTGGTCAGCGGGCAAAAAGAGAGGAAGCAGATATGAAGACCCTTACCAAGATCATCGCCGCGGCGGGCATCGCCGTCGCCACCATCGCCGCCGCCGCACCGGCCGACGCCCAGCGTTATCGCGGCGACCGCCAGGACCGTGAGTATCGCGGTGACCGCCACGACCGTCACGATCGCTGGGATCGCGGGCATCGCCGCGGCTGGGATCGCGGCTATCATCGCGGTTGGGACCGCCGCTATTATAATCGCGGCCGTCATCACCGCAGCTGCTGGAACGAGTGGCATCGCGGCTATCGCGTCCGCGTCTGCCGTTAAATTCAGGGTCAGGCGTCCGTCCCTCGCGGGCGGGCGCCGCCCTCAGCCGCGCATCGGCAAGGTGAACACGAACCGCGCACCCATGCCCGGCGCGCTGTCGACCAGCAGGTCGCCGCCCATCGCCCGCGCCAGCCGCCGCGAGATATAGAGTCCCAATCCCGAGCCCCCCGGCTCGCTGGCATCGACTCGGCCGAACTTCTCGAAGATCCGCGCCTGGTCTTCCTGGGCAATGCCCTTGCCCTGATCGGCGACGATCACGCAGCCCATGTCGCCGTCGCGCTCGAGCCGCAGCCACACCATCCCGCCCGGCGGCGAATAACGCACGGCATTGCCGATCAGATTGACCAGCACCTGCAGCGCCCGGCGGAACTCGCCGGTGACCGGCATTTCCTCGTCCAGCGCCGACTTGTCGATCCGCACGTCGGCCTGGTTGGCGCGCACCGTCAGCAGCCCCGCCGCGCGGCGCGCGACATCGGCTAGGTCAACCGGTTCCTGGAGCGGCGCGAAATCGTCGCGCTCCACCGCCTGGAGATCGACCAGATCCTCGACCAGCCCGAGCAGATGCCGCCCCGCATTGGCGATGTCCGCGGCATACTCCGCGTAGTCGGTCTTGAGCGGCCCCTCGGTCTCGGCGCTGATCGAGTCGGCATTGGCGATGATCTTGCTGAGTGGTCCGCGCAGCGCCCGGTCGAGCCGCTGGCTGAACGAATCGGGGAAGCCCCCGAACGGCGCAGCGGGGCCCGGCACCGGCGCGTCGAGCACCGGCGGCGGCGGCGCCTCGTCGATCATGTGCGCCGCCCCGACGAACCCAGCGAAGCGCCCGCCCGGATCGGTGCGCGGCGTCGCGGCGAGGCGGACCAGGCGCCCGGTGCCGCGCAATTCCGCCTTCTGCCCGTCGAACCGTGCCTGCGCGGTCACTGCGTTCAGGATCGGGAGGTTGCCCGTCTCGTCATGCTCTAGCGCGAACAGCCGGGTCAGCGGCTGCCCCAGCATTTCGCCCGAGTCGAATCCATAGCGCTCGCCCGCCTCGATCGAGAGGAAGGTGATGCGCAACGAGGCATCGGTCTCCCACAGCCAATCGGCGGCGGAGCGGAAGAAGTCGCCGTCGCGCTCGGGATCGCTCGCCGTTGCCCGCCATGCCGGGCGCGGGCGCCAGCCGCTCACTTCGAGTCGCAGACCGCCCATTTCTGGTTCGGCGCGCACCCAGAGCTCGATATCGTCGTCGCCATCGGCGGCGATCACGTTGCGCGAGATCGCGATCCCCAGCCGTTGCGCCAGCCGTGCCAGCGCCGCGACCTGCGGCACCGCCAGCGCCGCGCCCTGACTGCCGCCCGCCCGCTGGTTGAGCTCCATCAGCAGCGGCTCGGCATCGATCAGCCGCCCGCCCGAATCGAGCCTGCCGATGGCCAGCGGCATGCTGAGGTCGTGCGCGTTCACTTCACGTCTCCACGCCGGAGCGCCAGCAGGGCCGCGCGATAATCGGGATGGAGCCGGAGCGGCGTCAGCGCCGCGCGCGCCTGGATCGGTTCGATCGACGCGATCGCGTCGAGCAGTTCTGCAAAGCTCTCCAGATCGCGCCGCGGATCGGCCTCGCACAGCGCATAGCCCACCTGGGCCACCGCCGCGCGCGGCATCTCCAGCGCGCGCAACGCCAGCCAGAGCCGCTCGCCGCCGGTGTCGAGCACCATCTCGCGCGCGATCGCATAGTCGACGCCCAGCGCATGGCCGAGCAGCGCGATGAACAGCACGATGCGCCGGTCGCCCAGCGCCTCGACGAGCAGGTCCGAAAGCTCGCCGCGCTGCGGATTGACCGCCAGGGCAAAGCGCATCGCCGAAGTCTCGAGCCGGTCGCCCTCGTCATAGGCCGCGAGGCTGCGCATCGCCGCCTCGGACAGCGCGTAGTCCAGCGCGGCGGTCGGATCGCCGCTCTCCTCGCGGAGCGCTGCCGCGACCCACCAGACGAGACGGTGGTGCAGCTCGGCGGGCAGGTCGGTCTGGATGAACTGTCCCGCTTCGGGACTGGTCCGGCGTCGACTTTCAGCAATCAGCAGCGCCATCGCGCTCGCCGCGACCACGCGATCGGGGTGATCGACGAATCGGTTGATCAGGCTCGGCCGCTCGGGATCGTCGGGCGCATGCGCGGGCAGTTCGTGCCCCAGCAGCTCCTGGCGGACGCGCCCGACCAGCTCGGCCATCAGCTCGGGATCGCGCAGCAGCCCCGATCGCATCAGCCGTGCAAACACCGGATCGGGGGCCAGATCGCCGCCATGACGCCGGATCTGGCGCTCCACCGCGTCTATCAGACCGCGCAGCAGCTCGGACAGCGCCGAGCGGGTGCGTTCGTCGAGCCGGGCGTCCTCGGGCAGGAAGAAATCGTCGACCGTCCTCTGCAATCCCCGCTGGACGCAGAGCTCCGCAGCCGCCGCACGCGCGAGCAACTCGGTTGCGTCGATGGGGGAGCCACCGCGCATGTCGACGGGATTGTCCGACATGGACCTCGATTAGCGGAAGCGTCGTTAAGACGAGACTAAGGCTTTTCGCGCGTCGCCTCAACCGCCGCCGCCAGCGTGGCGAAGGCATAGAGCGCCACCGCGCCCAGACCATATTCGACATAGCCGGCCAGCGCGAACGGCGTCAGCAGCAGCAGGTGCGCCGAGGGGCTCGCCCACCAGCGCCGATGCAGCGACGAGGCGCGCTCGACCAGCAATTGCGAAGCGACTGCGATCAGCGCCAGCACCAGCGGCGTCGCCGTCCCGAGCAACCGGAACTCGGTCCAGCCGCCGAGCAGCGTGACTGCCGCGAACAGCAGGAATATCCCGGCCTCGACCCGCCGCGCCCGCTTTTCCTCGCCGCGCAGCGCGGACATCGCCGCGCCAGATGCCAGCGATGCCGTCGCCACCAGCGAGCCGACCAGCCCTACCCCGCTCCAGCCGAACCAGATGCCCGCCAGCGCGCCCAGGCCGAACAGGCCGCCGGTCAGCGTCGCGACGAACCCAGGCACCCCGCGCGAGACGAGCTCGGGAAGCACCATTCTCGCGCCGCGCGTGAAGATCCAGCGGTCGGACCAGCCGGGAAGCCGTTCGGTAAGCGCGGCCAGCACGCTGGCGTTGCGCGAGGCAAGCCCATCCACGCTGCGTTCCACCGCATGTCCGCCGCGCAGCCAGCCCTTGGCGAGCGGTACATGCTCGGCCCCCGATTGCGCGGCGACGCGGAGCAGCGCCGACTGGAAGTCGTAATCCTCGGGCATCTGCGCGATCTGCGCGAGCTGCGAGGGCGAGATGCGGGCGATCCCAGCCCAGCAATCCTTCATGTCGAGCCGCTCGATCGCAGCGGGCGATCCGGCATCGTCGGTGACGAGCAGTGCCTCGGGGCCATCCGCCGCCATCCGGTCCACCACCGGATCGGTCGTCACCAGCCCGTCGGCGAGCACCAGCACGCGCGCGTCGGGATCGGCCTTCTCCGCCGCTTCCTCGGCCGATCGCACGATCTCGACCGTCGCGGCACGCTTCGATGCGCGGTTGACCGCCGCCAGCAGCCCGGGCGTCATCTTGCCCACCGCGACCAGGATCTGCTGGGCGCCGGCGCCGTTGAGCAGCCGTATCTGGTATTCGAGCAGCGTCATGCCGCCAAAAGGCAGCGTCGCGACGAGCGAACCCGGGCGGTCAGTGGCTTCCTCGATGGCGAAAATCAGGCCTGCAAGCATGGCGGCGGGGTTAGGATGAATGGCGCGAGGAGGCAAATCCCTGCAGTCCATCTTTCCAAATTGGCACGGCCCCGCATTTTCTTATCTGCACATTCATGATAATAATTGGGCCTGCGGTAAATCGGATGGGGAGACCGAGTTATGGCAACTACAGCGGACGACACCACACTCAAGGGCTGTGGCGGGGATTTCGTCGCCTTCGTCAGTCGCTGGATCTACGTGTTCATGGCGGGGCTGTTCATTGTCACCGTCTTTGCGGGGTTCGTCCCGGATTCGATCGGCAAAATGGGGGATGTCGCGGCGGGCAGGCGACCGCCTTTCCCGCCCATTCTCCACGTCCATGCCGTGCTGATGGGAAGCTGGCTATTGCTGCTGCTCACACAGGCGACATTGATGGCAACGGGCCGTCGCGCGATCCACAAGCAGCTCGGCCTGCTCGCGGTGGTGCTGGCGCCGGCGATCGTCGTCGCGGGTTTCCTGCTCATTCCCGCGATGGACGGGCAGCTCATCGACGGCATCCGCCATGGGCCTCCCGAAGTCGCCGCCCGGCTGCAGGAAAAACTTCCCAGGGTCATGAACATCATGCTGATCCAGATCCGGATCGGCATCGTCTTCGCAATCCTCGTGGCGATCGGCCTACGCGCCCGCCGGTTCGATACCGAGTTGCACAAGAGATTGATGTTCCTCGCCACCGCCGCGGCGCTGCCCGCCGCGACCGATCGGATCGAGTGGCTGCCGAGCAGTTTTCCAGGCTCGGCGCTGACCGTCGAGCTCTGGCCGCTGCTGGTGATCGCGCCGCTGTTCCTCTGGGATGTCTTCCGCCTGAGGCGCATCCACCGCGCTTACCTGGTCTGGTTCGCGGTCACGCTCATTCCGGCGGTGACGATGCACCTGCTCTGGGGAACCGACTGGTGGCGCAGGACTGCCCTTGCCCTGCTGGGAGCGAGCGATCTCGCCTGAGTCGGATCGCCGGGTTCAGTAGAGCAGGAAGTTCCGCCGGGTATCTTCCCACGCCGCCTCGTCGGGCAGCGTCACCGCGTTGAGGTCAGCAGGCACCGCCCCGGCATCGTCCACCCATTCGCGCAGCCCCGGGCCGCCGTTGATCACATCGATCGCCAGTCTGTCGAACACATATTCGTACGGGAAGTCGCGCCAGAGGTCATAGTCGGGATAGAGCCGCCGGATCGCCTTGAAGCCCAGCGCCTGGAGCCGCCACGGCTTGAACGCCTGATGGTCGTATCCCTGTCCCTCGGCATGGAGGAACACGCCCGAGCAGAGCCGGCCGACATGCTTGTGGAAGGTCGGCTGGAACCACATGTCTCGAAGCGTGCAGCCGGCAAGCCATTCCGGCGCCAGCGCGCGCATTTCCGCAATGACCCGTTTGGCGTCCATGTCCGGCGCGCCGAACAGCTCGAGCGGCCGCGTCGTCCCCCGCCCCTCGGACAGGGTCGTCCCCTCCAGCATCACCGTACCGGCATAGGCCCGCGCCATGTTGACGTTGGCGGCATTGGGGCTCGGATTGATCCACACGCGCTCGGGCGGCCAGCCGAAGCCCGGACCGTCCCCCGGCTGCCAGCCCTCCATCTCGATCACGCGATAGTCGACGTTCAGCCCGAAATGCTCGATGAACCACTGGCCCATCTCGCCCAGCGTCATCCCGTGCCGCATCGGCATCGGCCCGGCGCCGACAAAGCTCTCCCAGCCGGGCAGCAGCGTCAGCCCTTCCACCGGACGTCCCGCGGGATTGGGGCGGTCGAGCACCCAGACCTGCTTGCCATGTGACGCCGCGGCTTCGAGCACATAGAGCAATGTTGTCACGAAAGTGTAGATACGGCAGCCAACATCCTGAAGATCAATCAGAATGACATCGAACGTGCCCATCGATTGCCCGGTCGGCCGCCGCACTTCGCCGTACAGGCTGAACACCGGCATGCCATAGGTCGGATCGGTGAAGTCGGGCGACTCCATCATATTGTCCTGCAGGTCGCCGCGCACGCCGTGCTGCGGCCCGAACAATGCCGACACATTGAGCCCAGTCGCGACCAGCGCGTCGAGCGAATGGGTCAGATCCGCGGTGACCGAGGCCGGATGCGCCAGCAGCGCGACGCGCTTGCCTTCCAATGGCTTGCGGAGTTCAGGGTCGGCGATCAGCCGGTCGATACCGAATTTCATGGGCGTCGAGGTGCCGCCAGATGCCGCGCGACGCAAGCCGGATCGTCGCGCGATGCGATACCTGCCGCCTATTCCTCGGTCGAAGCACCGGTGTGCTGCCTGCTCCGGCCCGACCGATCCGGGATCATCCAGACCTGCCTGCCGGTCACGACGTCGGCATAGGGGCGCCCCTGCGCGTCCTTGCTCGGGATATAGCGAAGCGCTTGCGGATCAGCCGGCAGGTCGCGTTGTCCAGTGCGGCATGGCCGCTCGATCGCGTCACGGTGCAGTCGGTCACCCGCCCGCGTACGTCCACGATGAAACGGAGATAGACGGTGCCGGAAGCACCGACACGCGCGGCGGCGCGCGGATAGTCCGCATCGCGGATGGCGCCCTCGATCAGCCGCAACGGCGTGTCTCCACCCTCGCCGGAGCCGTTCCCCGCAGCAGCTGTGCCGCTGCCCTGCCCGCGCGTGTCACTCCCCGGGGCGGTGACGGGCGCCTTGCCGGAAAGAATATTGCTCCCCTGCTCGGGGAGCGGCGCCGTGACGATCGGAGCCGGCGCGGGCATGAGCAGCGGCGGCGCGCCTCGCAATCGACTCCAGGATTCTGGCGCTCCAGCCTCCATGCCGCCTGGAATGCCGCAGCCGGGCCGAACGATCCAGCGGGAATTAAGACGGACTCACGGCTGGTTAGGCCGTGCTGCTGGCAGTTCCAGCGTGAAGCAAGCGGGATCATGGAAGTTGGGCTCGCCGGGAGGATGCGCGAGCGCCCAATAGGATTTGGTGCCGTCCGCCTCCTCGATCACCGCCGTCAGATTGGCCGTGCAGATTCGGTTCGCGAGCTCCGAGAAATCGACATCCACCTCCAGTTTGAATCCCGCTTCCGTCCGCACGGCTCCGATGTGCGGCTCGACGGAGACCTCCAGGTTCTGCCGCCCGGTGCGATGCGCGGCGAAGCTGTAGGCCGCCCATTGGCTGGACGGCGAGAAATTGAATTCAAAATAGCCTTCCGCTCCCTCCGGGCGAACGAAGAGCTCGAAACAAGTCGTTTGCCACAACCCGTCGGCACGTGTCGGCGTCGCGGGTTCCGGCACCACCAGCATGTCGGCGTCGTGGACGACATATTCGATCAGCGCGTCGCGCCAATCGGTAGCGGTGATCTCCACTTCGATCGCCGATACGGCACGCGGCGGAGTGTCAGGGTGGCAGATCAATCTGAGGATCATACGAATCCGGTTCGTGTCCAATGGAGGTTTCGTCTGCTCCACTTCCCGAACGCGGCCAAGCCCTCAGCTTTCGCCCGCCCGCGGGGATGACGCGCGGCCCTGCTTTGGCTATGCGGCCACCATCATGACCGAACACAAGTCCGATCTCCTGACCTCGCTCTTTGCGCGCGGCTATATCCACCAGGTCACCGATGCGGCCGGCCTCGACGCCCTCGCAAGCGAGCAGGTCATCCCCGCTTATGTCGGCTTCGACGCCACAGCGTCGTCGCTCCATGTCGGCAATCTGGTTTCGGTCATGCTGCTCCGTCGCCTGCAACAGGCCGGGCACAAGCCGATCGTCCTGATGGGCGGCGGCACTACCAAGGTGGGCGATCCCTCGGGTAAAGATGAGATCCGCAAGCTGCTCGACGATGACGGCATCGCGGCGAACATCGCCTCGATCCGCCGCATCTTCGAGCGCTTCCTGACGTTCGGCGACGGCCCGACCGATGCGATCCTTGTCAACAACGCCGATTGGCTCGACAAGCTCGAATATATCCCGTTCCTGCGCGACGTCGGCCGGCACTTCACGATCAACCGGATGCTCACCTTCGATTCGGTCAAGCTCCGCCTCGATCGCGAACAGCCGCTGACCTTCCTCGAATTCAACTACATGATCCTCCAGGCCTATGATTTCCTGGAGCTTTCCCGCCGTTCGAAGTGCCGCCTCCAGATGGGCGGATCGGACCAGTGGGGCAATATCGTCAACGGCGTCGAGCTCACCCGCCGGATCGACAGCGAAGAGGTTTTCGGCGTCACCACGCCGCTGATCACCAAGGCCGACGGCTCGAAGATGGGCAAGTCGGTCAACGGCGCGATCTGGCTCCATGAGGACCAGCTCTCGCATTACGAGTACTGGCAGTTCTGGCGGAACACCGACGATCGCGACGTGGGCCGCTTCCTGCGGCTGTTCACCGATTTGCCGCTTGACGAGATCACGCGTCTCGAAGGCCTTGAGGGCGCCGGGATCAACGAGGCCAAGAAGATCCTCGCCGACGAGGCGACCGCGCTGTGCCGTGGCCGCGCCGCCGCCGAGGAAGCCGCCGAGACCGCGCGCCGCACCTTTGAGGAGGGAGGCGCCGGCGATGCGCTCCCGACCTTCGTCGTCGAAGGCGGCAGCATCACCATCGTCGACGCGCTGGTGAACCTGGGATTTTGCGCCTCCAAGGGCGAGGCACGCCGGCTGATCAAAGGCGGCGGCGCCCGCGTCGACAATGAAAAAGTCGATGACGAAGCGCAGTTGTTAACCATATCCGCGCCGGTCCGAGTCTCGGCGGGGAAGAAGCATCATGGTATCCTGACACCGGGGTCGTAAACGCGCGTTAAGTAGCTTCGTTGGGCCGGGATTCACACGAGCCGGGTATCCATTTCGTCGTACCTCAAGGTATTTGAATGAGGCGCGTGTGAGTTTCGGTTACGGGAATCTGGCTTTTGCGGACAATAGGAGCGTCGATCGCGACGAAGTCCATTACCGCGCCCGCGCCTTCGGTCCCGACGCCCGCCAGCTGACCTTCCTGATCGTCAACGTCTCACCGCACGGCATGATGGCCCGCTGCGAGGCGGTCTTCGAGGTCGGCGATCGTATCCGCGTCCAGCTGCCCAAGGTCGGCGTGGTAATCGCCGAGGTGCGCTGGTCGCTGGGCGGCCGCATCGGCGCCCAGTTCGAGCGCGCGATCGACCTGGCAAGCTATTACGAGCTGATCGCCACGATGGTCCGCGCGAACTAAAGGGTGCGCACACCATTGCCGTTGTCGAGGCAATGACGCAAAGCGCCCGGCATGAGCGAGCAACCGGCCTGGGTGGCTCTGTTAGGCTGCACCCTGGCGATCTGCTGCATCGTCCAGGCAGTCGTGGACTTCCGTCGGAAGCGCTATGTCTGGAGCGCCTTCGGCTTTCTGTTCGGCATGACCCTGATGCTGACGCCGGTTGAGAGCCGCGTGACGATAACGTTGCCCGCCTCGGCGCCTGCCGACTGAGCCGTCACCCGGCCCTGAGCAGCCCCACCGCCGCGTCCCGCTCGAACAGATAGAGCGCGATCCGCGCCGCCTGCCCCCGCTCGCCCTTCAGTCCGCCGTCGCGGTCGATCAGCAGCCGCGCATCGCCGTTCGCCGGTGGCAGCAGCCCGCCAAGCATCTCGGGCGACGCCAACCGGAATTGCATGTCGCCCGATTGCCGCGTGCCCAGCAGCTCGCCCGCTCCGCGCAGCCGCAGATCCTCCTCGGCGATCCGGAACCCGTCATTGGTCTCGCGCATCAGCGCCAGCCGCGCCCGCGAGGTCTCGCTCAATTGGCCGCCGCGGAGCAGGATGCACACCGATCGCCCGCTCCCCCGCCCCACGCGACCCCGCAACTGATGGAGCTGCGCCAGCCCGAACCGGTCGGCATGCTCGATCACGATCAGCGTCGCATTGGGCACGTCGACGCCCACCTCGATCACCGTCGTCGCAACTAGCACGCCCAACTCGCCTGCGGCGAACCGCGCCATCACCGCATCCTTCTCGGGACCCTTCATCCGGCCGTGGACGAGCCCGACCTTGTCGCCGAACCGCGCCCGCAGCGATTCCGCCCGTGCCTCGGCGGCGGCGAGATCGCTCTTCTCGCTCTCCTCGACCAGCGGGCATACCCAATAGGCCTGTCCCCCGCCTGCCAGATGCCGCCCGAGCGCGTCGACGATCTCGGGCAACCGCTCCTCCGAGATCACGCTCGTCTCGATCGGCTGGCGCCCCGGCGGCATCTCGTCGAGCCGGCTGACGTCCATCTCGCCATATTGGGCGAGGGTGAGCGTGCGCGGGATCGGCGTCGCGGTCATCACCAGCAGATGCGGCGGGCGTTCCGCTTTCGCTTGAAGCATCATCCGCTGCGCCACACCGAAGCGGTGCTGCTCGTCGACCACCACCAGCCCCAGGTCGCGATAGGTCACGCCTTCCTGGAAGATCGCATGCGTGCCGATCAAGATGTCGATCTCGCCCACGGCGAGCCCCATCAGCGTCGCCTCGCGCACCCGCCCCTTGTCACGCCCGGTCAGGATCGCGACCCGCACCCCGATGCCCGAAAGAAGTCGGTTGAGCGTCTCGAAATGCTGCCGCGCCAATATCTCGGTCGGTGCCAGCAGCGCGCCCTGCGCTCCGGCCTCGGCGGCGATCAGCAGCGCCATCGTCGCCACCAGCGTCTTGCCCGATCCGACATCGCCCTGCAGCAGCCGCAACATCGGCTGGGTCTGCGTCAGGTCGCCCTCGATCTCGTGGATCGTCCGTGCCTGTGCGCCGGTGGGCGCATAGGGCAAGGTCAGTGCATCTCGCAGCCGTCCGTCGCCCTGCAGCGGTCGGCCCCGCTTGGACCGCGCCTCGCCGCGCACCAGCAGCAAGGCCAGCTGGTTGGCGAACACCTCGTCATAGGCCAGCCGCTCGCGCGCCTTGGCGTCCGCGGGGTCGGCGTGGATGCGTTCCAGCGCCTCGCGCCAATCGGGCCAATCGTGCTGCGCCTTCAGGCTCGGTTCGATCCACTCGGGCAGCTCCGGCGCGCGCTCGAGCGCCTGTGCCGCCATCGCCGCGATCCGCTTCGAGGTGATCCCCTCGGAGCAGGGATAGACCGCCTCGCGCCCGCCAGCCTCTGATTCCTCGGAAACCTCCGGATGGACGATCTGCAATTCCTGTCCGTACTGGTCGAGCCGCCCGGATACCCAGCGCGTCTCGTTCAGCGGCAGCAGCTTCTTCGCCCAGCCTGAATTGCCGCCGAAGAAGACGAGGCTGACATAATTGCCCTTCGCATCCACCGCCTGCACTCGCGCCGGCGCCCGCGCACTGCCGCCGAAGCGATAGTTCATGGGAGTCAGTGGGATCGTGATCACCTGCCCTACATCTGCCGCCATCAGCTCGTCCCGCGGCAGCCGGTCGATGAAACCCGTCGGCAAGTGGAACGCGACATCCACGGCACGCGCCAGCCCCAGCCGCTCCAGCGGCTTGGCGAGCGCCGGGCCGATGCCCTTCAGCGCCGTGATCTCGGCAAACAGTGGATTGAGAATGTCGGGCCGCATGTCTATCTCCCGCCCTACACCCAAGCCGACCGCGCATTCCAGCGCTGTCGGCCAATTCGCGTTGGAGCCCTATGGATCGCGAACACCGCCTCAAGCGCCTGCGCTTCCGTGCCTGGCATCGCGGCGTCAAGGAGGCCGACCTGCTGATCGGCGGTTTCTTCGATCGCTATTCAGCTGGCTGGAACGTCGAGGAGATTGCGCTGTTCGAAGTGCTGCTCGAGGAGCAGGACGTCGACATCATGGCCTGGGCGATGGGAACGGAGC
Organism: Sphingomonas sp. JC676; assembly: GCF_014489075.1. Taxonomy (GTDB): domain Bacteria; phylum Pseudomonadota; class Alphaproteobacteria; order Sphingomonadales; family Sphingomonadaceae; genus Sphingomonas. The sequence continues at coordinate 1,295,342 of NZ_JACTGR010000001.1, forward strand.
CCGTACCCGCGCGCTATGCCGGCAGCCTGATCAACGACCTCCAGACCCTCACCTACGTGCCGATTTCCCGCTGAATGCCCGATCTGAAAACCATCCTTTCCGCCACGCGCCCGCTGACGCTGGCCGGCGCACCTACTGGCTTCCTGCCCTGGATGCTGGCCGATCTCGCGCGCGCCGCCGGCATGACCGTGTTCGTCGCGCCCGACGAGGCGGCGATGCGCGCGGTCGCGTCCACCGCGCCGTTCTTCGCACCCGAGCTGGAGATCCTGAGCTTCCCCGCCTGGGACTGCCTTCCCTATGACCGCGCCAGCCCGACCTTGCGTACTATGTCCGAGCGTCTCGGCACGCTCCACGCGCTCCAGGCCAAGCCCGGCAGGCCGCGCCTGCTCGTCACCACCGTCAACGCCGCCACCCAGCGCACCCTCACCCCCTTCCGCGTCCGCCAGTTCGTCGCGCGGCTCGCCCCTGGCGAGCGGATCAGCCTCGATCGCCTGACCACCCTGCTCCAGGCCAACGGCTATGTCCGGCTCGATACGGTCAACGACGCCGGCGAATTCGCGGTGCGCGGTGGCCTTGTCGATCTCTTCCCGAGCGGATCCGAGCAGCCGCTCCGCCTCGATTTCTTCGGCGACGAGATCGAGAGCGTCCGCACCTTCTCGCCCGAGGACCAGCGCACCACCGGCCGCATCGACGGCTTCACCCTGCTCCCGGCCTCCGAAACCCTGCTCGACGAGGAGTCGATCAAGCGCTTCCGCACGCGGTATCGGGAAAAGTTCGGCGCCACCGCCACCGGCGACCCGCTCTATCAGGCGATCAGCGACGGCCGCCGCCTCGCCGGCATGGAGCATTGGCTCCCGCTGTTCGAGGAACGGCTGGAGACTCTGTTCGATCACCTGCCCGACGGCGCCGTCATCGTCCGTGATTCGGCCGCTACCGGCGCGGCCGAGCAGCGCTTCGAGGCGATCGCCGACTATCAGGAAAACCGCGTCCGCGCTGAATCCTCCGCGCCAGGCAGCTATCGCCCGCTCGACGCCGCCGCGCTTTACCTGACCGCCGAGGAATGGGCGCAAAAGCTCGACCACGGCCCGGTCCACACCGCGACGCCCTTCCACGAGCCCGAATCCCGGACCGTCCTCGAATTCAACGTCGACGGCCCGCGCGACTTCGCGCCCGAGCGCGCCGCCAGCGCCAATGTCTACGAAGCCGTGGTCGATTTCCTCGCCAAGGCGAAGAAGCAGGGCCGCAAGGCGATCCTCGCCAGCTATTCCGCCGGCGCGCGCGATCGTCTCGCCGGTCTGCTCGGCGATCATGGCCTGAAAGGCGCCCGCAACGCTGACACCTGGCAAGAAGCGCTCGGCGCGGCGGACAAGGGCGTCGCGCTCACCGTCCTCCCGCTCGACCACGGCTTCAGCGCGCCCGACGTGGTCGTCCTCACCGAGCAGGATATGCTCGGCGACCGCCTCATCCGCCGTGCCAAGCGTCGCAAATCGACCGACGCGTTCCTCAACGAACTCGCCACGCTCTCCCCCGGCGATCTCGTCGTCCATGTCGATCACGGCATCGGCCGCTACGAAGGGCTGACCCAGATCCCGGTTCAGAGGGCCCCGCACGATTGCGTTGCCCTCAGCTACGCCGGTGGCGACAAGCTCTACGTCCCCGTCGAGAATCTCGAGGTCCTCAGCCGTTATGGCGCGGGCGAGGAAGGTGCGACGCTCGACAAATTGGGCGGCGAAGGCTGGCAGCGCCGCAAGTCGCGGATGAAGGATCGCATCCGCGAGATCGCGGGCGAGCTCATCGCCACCGCTGCCCATCGCGCGGTGCGCCCCGGCGAAGTCATCGAACCCGATCATGGCAGCTATCCCGCCTTTGTTGATCGCTTCCCCTATGAGGAAACCGACGACCAGGACCGCGCGATCGGCGACGTGCTAGGCGATCTCGCGGCCGGCCGCCCGATGGACCGGCTCATCGTCGGCGATGTCGGCTTCGGCAAGACCGAGGTCGCGTTGCGCGCCGCCTTCGTCGCCGCAATGAGTGGCCTCCAGGTCGCGGTCGTCTGCCCGACGACACTCCTCGCGCGGCAGCATCACCGCAACTTCCTCGAGCGTTTCCAAGGCTTCCCGCTCAATATCGGCCGCCTCTCGCGCCTCGTTCCCGCCGCCGAGGCCAAGGCGACCAAGGAAGGCCTCACCAACGGCACGATCGATATCGTCATCGGCACCCACGCGATGCTGTCCAAGAGCGTCGAGTTCAAGCGCCTCGGCCTCGTCATCGTCGACGAGGAACAGCGTTTCGGCGTAACCCACAAGGAACGGCTCAAGGCGATGAAGGCGGACGTCCACGTCCTTACCCTAACCGCCACGCCGATCCCACGTACGCTCCAGATGGCGATGTCGGGCCTGCGCGAGTTGTCCGTCATCCAGACCCCCCCGGTCGATCGCCTGGCAGTGCGCACCTATGTCATGCCCTGGGACCCGGTCGTGCTGCGCGAGGCGCTGCTCCGCGAACATTATCGCGGTGGCCAGGCCTATTTCGTCACCCCGCGCATCGCTGATCTACCCGATATCGAGAAGTTCCTGCGCGAGGACGTGCCCGAGATCACCTATGTCGTCGCCCACGGCCAGATGGCGCCGACCGAGGTCGAGGAGCGCATGTCCGCCTTCTACGACCGCCGCTACGACCTGCTCGTCTCGACTACGATCATCGAGAGCGGCCTCGACATACCCAGCGCCAACACGCTGGTCGTCAACCGCGCCGACAAGTTCGGTCTCGCCCAGCTCTACCAGATCCGCGGCCGCGTCGGGCGCTCCAAGACCCGCGCTTATGCCTATCTCACCACCCCGCCCGAGCGGCTGATGACCGAGGCTGCCGACAAGCGCCTCAAGGTCCTGTCCGATCTCGAATCGCTGGGCGCCGGCTTCCAGCTCGCCAGCCACGATCTCGACATCCGCGGCGCGGGCAACCTGCTCGGAGACGAGCAGTCCGGGCACATCAAGGAAGTCGGCTACGAACTCTACCAGGCGATGCTGGAGGAGGCGATCCTCGACGCCCGCGCCGGCGGCCTGCGCGACGAGCGCCCACGCGACCTGTCGCCGCAGATCACGGTCGATGCACCGATCATGATCCCGGAGGATTATGTCCCCGATCTCGATCTGCGCATGGGCCTGTATCGTCGCCTCAACGAGGTCGAGGACAAGGCCGGGATCGAGAGCTTCGCCGCCGAGATGATCGACCGCTTCGGCAAGCTGCCCGAGCCGACCGACAATCTCCTCCAGCTGATCGAGGCAAAGCTCAACGCCAAGACCGCGTGCATCGCCAAGCTGGACGTCGGCCCCAAGGGCGCGCTCGTCACCTTCCACGACGACAAGTTCCCGAACGTCGCCGGCCTGCTCGCTTATGTCGACAAGCTCGACGGCACCGCGCGCCTGCGCCCCGACATGAAGCTCGTCATCAATCGCGTCTGGGCGAACCCCAAGGCGCGACTGCACGGCGCGCTGCAATTGTCGCGGGGTCTGGCCAAGGCGGCGGGCTAGCGGTCATGGGGCGACTGCCGGCCGGCTTCTTCGCACGCGAGGTCGAGACGGTCGCCCGTGCGCTGATCGGGACGAACCTTCTGGTCGACGATGTCGGCGGCATGATCGTCGAGACCGAAGCTTATGATTCGAACGACCCGGCATCCCATTGCTTCCGCGGCCGCACCGCCCGCAATGCCAGCATGTTCGGACCGCCCGGTCACGCCTATGTCTATCGAAGCTACGGCATTCACTGGTGCCTGAACTTCGTCTGCACCACGGGAAGCGGCGTGCTGATCCGCGCGTTGGAACCGGTCGCCGGCCTGGACCGCATGATCGAACGTCGCGGCGTGGCTGACGTCCGTCGACTGTGCGCAGGCCCTGGCCGCCTCTGCCAGGCGCTTGGCATAGATATCGGACTCGACGGACGATCGCTCGACGAGCCGCCCTTTGCGCTATCACCCGCCGAACGGACTCCAATGATCAGCGCCGGTCCGCGGATCGGGATCAGCAAAGGCGTGGAGACACCGTGGCGCTTCTGCCTCGACGGATCACGCTTTCTCAGTCGACGGTAGTTTGGAACGCTTCCCGGCGATGAACCTAGGGTGGCGCGGTGTCGCCCATGCGTTCGACAAGATGGGCGCGCGAAGGGGCCGGCTCGAACCGATCGGCAAAATATTGCGTCTCATGGAATACCTGTCCTTCGCAGAACTCCATGATGCTCACCGCATAGGATGGCACGCCGTCATAGCTGAGTACGAATTCCGTGATCCACAGATCGCCTCCGCCAATGATCCGCCGAATCGCAAACCGCTTCTTGTTTGGCTGGGCGTATCGACTTTCCTGGATATTGCGCCGGCCGCGGATACGTTCGCCCGATTGCGGGTAATCCAGCACAGCGTCTTCGCAGTAGATTTCATGTTCGGCCTCGAAGTCTCCGGCGTCCGAAGCGGCCCAATGGTGCTCCAGCGCCGGTCGCACAATTTGGTCATCCATCTCGATCTCCCATCTGCGCCTTGGCAATTTCGAGCCGTACGTCTCGCAATGCAGGATTTCGCCAGCGCCTCGAATTGAAATGTAGGATTTGAGCTGCGAAGCCTTCCGGGCTCTTTCTCATCGCCGGCTTTACCCGGGGCAGTCCTCCATCGGGGACCCAGGATTTTCGACATAGCAGGTGTCAACCGTGTCAACCTCGGGTAGCCAGTTACCGCTCCAACCCCGAATCGCCGCCTGGCCCGATCACCAGCACGATCTCCCGATCCGCCTCCAGCTCCTCGATCGAGAATTTCTCGCGCCGCATCGCAAAGCTGCCGCTCCACTGATCGAGCCGCCAGCCGCCGCTGATCTCGGTCGCGTCGTCGTTGACCGTGCCGGCATAGTAGACGGCGTGGGTCCAGCGCCCCTCATATTGCTTGATCCAGTGGATCTGCGCACCCGTGCGCGCGCCGCTCACCGTCGCGCGGAGCGGTTCCGGCGCCTCGGGATCGGTCTCGCTGATGCTGCCGTCCACCGCGCCACCCATTTCCTCCAGCACCGCGATGAAGCTGTTGGGATCGACAAAGGGATCGGTCGAGCTCCAGCGTCCGTACCAGACGCCGGAAACGTCGCGCCCGTCGCCGCTCACCAGTCGCGCGCCAGCGTCGCCAGCGCGGGCACGTCGATCGGCCCCGAGCATAGAAACCCCTGGAAATACTGGCAGCCTTCCTTGGCGAGCATGTCGAGCTGGGTCTCGGTCTCGACCCCCTCGGCCACCACCGAGAGCCCCAGCGAGCGCGCCATGTCGATCACCCCGCGCACCACGATCCGGTCGCGGTGCGAGCCGGTGATGTCCTGGCTCAATTTCTTGTCGATCTTGAGATAGTCGAGCGGCAGCGCCTTGAGATAGGCAAGGCTCGAATAGCCCGTGCCGAAATCGTCGATCGCCACCCGGCATCCGGCGGTGCGCAGCTCGGACAGGAGCCGCGCCGCCTCGCTCAGATCCGCCATGATTCCGCTCTCGGTGATCTCGATCGTCAGCCGCGCTCGCGGAAAGCCGCTGGCGTCGATCCGCCCCAACAGGCTGTCGGCAAAGCCCGGCCGCCCGACATCGGCCGCGGTCACGTTGATCGAGAGCCTGAGCTTGCCCAATGTTTGCGGCCAGAGCGCCGCCACCGTCAGCGCGCGCTTCTGGACATGGTCGCTGAGTAGGCTTTCCAGCCCCGCGCGTTCGGCGGCGGTGAATAAAGGCTCGGCGCCGACCTCGCCATATTGTGGGTGCTGCCACCGGGCGAGCGCCTCGACGCCGATGATCTGGCCCGTCGCGATCGCCACCTGCGGCTGGAACAGCACGCCGATCTCGCCGCGCTCGATGCCCTTGCGCAGATCGCCGACCAGCGCCTCGATCGATGGTCCGCTATGCGCGCTCACCGGCCCATCGCCGAGCAGCGCTTCGCTCGCCCGGCGCAGCAGGGTCCCCGCCGTGTCCGCCGCCTCGCTCTCCGCCGTCACCAGCTTGGCGCCGAGATGGGCGAGCTCGCCGCCCGCCACGAAAGGCCGCGCCAGTGCCTCCTTCAGACGATCCGCAGTCTCCGTCAGCGCCCTGCGGCCGGGATCGAGGCTCGCCGCCAGGAAATCCGATCCGCCGATGCGTGCGACGATCGCATCCTTGCCCAGCGTCTCGCGCACCACTTCCGCCACGCGTCGCGATACACCGCGGAGCAGTTCGTCGCCCGCGGCGCGGCCATAAGCTGTGTTGACCGTGTCGAAGCGGGTGAGCCCGATCAGGATCAGCCCGATCGAATTCCCCTCTTCCAGCCGCCGATCGACCCAGCGCCGCGCGCTCGGGCCGTCCCGCGCGCCAGTCAGCGCATCGCGCACCGCCGCGCCCGCATCGGGGGCCATTCCCAGCGCCTCGACCAATGCGTCGAGCCGTCCGGTCTCCGGATCATATTGGAGGTGCTGCACCACGCGGCCCATGCCGGGCATGTCGTGCGCGAACGCCGTCGATCCCCCTTCCCCGTCGAGCCGCTTGAGCGCGGCACGCGCCAGTTTCCGGTCCCCGGGGACCAACCGCGAGAACATTGCCCGAATGCCTGGCGCCTCGGGCAAGTCGAGCATCGCCGCGAGCGCCGGCGTCATTTCGAGCGAACCCATGTCGCGATCGTAGCGCCAGCCCAGCGGTTCGGTGCTGCCGGTCCCCTGCCCCAGCCAGCTGGCCAGCCGCTCGACATGGCGCTGCGCGAAGCGGATCGCATGCGCCATCGCCGCGGAGGACATCGGGCTGCCCAGGAAATGCGTCGCGCCGGCATCGTAGAAGCGCTGCATATGCACCGTGTCGCTCTGCGAGACGAGGATCAGCATCGCTGCGCCGTGCGCCTGGATGGTCGGGCCCAGGATCTTGGCGGCATCGAGCCCGTCGGTCATCGCGCCGCGCGCGTCGATCACCGCCACCGCCGCGCCGCTGGCCAGAAAGCGGGTCTCCAGCCCCTCGCTTCGCCGCGCCGCCACGACTCGCCAGCCGCCGCCCGCCGCTGCCGCCGCCACTTCGTCGCGCTGGCGGAAGGACAGCACGAACACCGGCGTTTCGGGCGCCGCAGCGTTGGTCTGAATTATCGCGAACTCATCATCCATCGCAGATCGATAGCCGGTAGCGTGGCGATCCGCCATCGCAAGGGTTGTTTGCATCGCCGCGAGTGCTTACCCAAGCTGCATGGCCAGTGCTCCCGCCTTTGCACCGCAAGCTCTGGTGGATCGCCACGGTCGCGCGATCCGCTATTTGCGCATCTCGGTGACGGACCGGTGCGATCTCCGGTGCCGCTATTGCATGTCCGAAAAGATGACGTTCCTGCCGAAGGACGCAGTGCTCAGCCTTGAGGAGATCGCATTGATCGCCGAGCGCTTCATCGCGCGCGGGGTGCGGAAGATCCGGCTGACCGGCGGCGAGCCGCTGGTCCGGCGCGACATGCTGGATCTCGCCCGGCGCCTCGGCCGCCATATCGGCACCGCGCTCGACGAGCTCACACTCACTACCAATGGCACCCGCCTGGCCGAGCATGCCGAAGCCTTGTTCGATGCCGGCGTCCGCCGGGTCAATGTCAGCCTAGACAGCCGCGACCCCGAGACCTTCCGCTACATCACCCGTCATGGCGAGGTGGCGAAGGTGCTGGACGGCATCGCCGCCGCCCGGGCCGCAGGCATTGCGGTCAAGATCAACATGGTCGCGCTGAAGGGGCTCAATGATCGCGAATTCGCGCCGATGCTCGCCTGGGCGATCGCCGAAGGCATGGATCTCTCGCTGATCGAGACAATGCCGCTCGGCACGATCGATGAAGACCGTGCAGATCGTTTCCTGCCGCTCACGCAGGTGATGGACGCCTTGCGCAGGGAATTCGATCTGCTGCACGATACCCATGACAGCGGCGGCCCTGCGCGCTACTGGCGCGTCGCCGGCACCGGCACGCGGCTCGGCCTGATCTCGCCTCTCACCGGCAATTTCTGCGCGACGTGCAATCGCGTCCGCCTCTCCACTGACGGCCGCCTCCACATGTGCCTGGGCCATGAGCAGTCGGTCGATCTCAAGGCGGCGATCCGCACCGGCGGCCTTACCCTGGTCGATCTGCGCATCGACCAGGCGCTGGACGAGAAGCCCGCGGCGCATGATTTCCACATCGTCCGCGGCGCCGCGCCTGCCGTCTCTCGCCACATGAGTGTCACCGGCGGATGACGATTCCCCGCGCGCTGCTCGCATCGCCCACTGCTCCGGCCCAGATCGCGGTCGAGGAGCTGCGTCAGGCTTATGACTGGGTGCCGCTCGACCAGGCCGAGCAGGTCGTTGCACTCGGCGGTGACGGCTTCATGCTCCAGACGCTCCATGCAATGCTCGAGCGCCGTCGCATCGTTCCCGTGTTCGGCATGAACCTGGGCACGATCGGCTTCCTGATGAACGACTGGGCGCTCGAGGGGCTCGAACAGCGTCTCGCCCGCGCCAAGCCTTTCCGGGTTGCGCCACTAAGCATGACCGCCACCACGGTGGACGGCGAGCAGTGCGTGCTCCCCGCGATCAACGAAGTCTCGCTGCTGCGCGAGACCCGCCAGACCGCGAAGCTCGAAGTGACCGTAAACGACCGGGTCGTGCTGCCCGAACTGGTATGCGACGGCATCCTCGTCGCCACCGCGGCGGGATCGACCGCGTATAATCTCTCCGCCCAGGGTCCGATCCTGCCGCTCGGGTCGGCGCTGCTCGCGCTCACGCCGATCAGCCCGTTCCGTCCGCGGCGTTGGCGCGGCGCGATCCTGCCTGAGAAAACTCGCATCGGCCTGCGCGTCCTAGAAGCCGACAAGCGCCCGGTCAGCGCCGTCGCCGATCAGCGCGAGGTGCGCGAAGTCGCCGAGGTCTATGTCGAGATCGACCATAATCGCGACCTCACTTTGCTCTTCGATCCGGAGCATGCGCTCGACGATCGCATAACGATGGAACAATTCATCGCCTGAAGGCCTTGCAAAGCCTGAAAACCCGCTGCTATAGGCGCGCCTCCGCAGCGGCCCCGGCCGCTACAAGACGGTTTTCCCCGGTAGCTCAGCGGTAGAGCGTTCGACTGTTAATCGAATGGTCGCCTGTTCGAATCAGGCCCGGGGAGCCAGTCTCCTGCCAGACTGTTTCCTGTCCTTGCAGTCTGTCGTGCACGGCTCCACGAGCCTGCGGTCCGGCGAGAGCGGGACCGGCCCGAGCCACCAGCTTCAGCACAACCGCCGACATGCCCCTCAAAGCATGGCCAAACCCATGCCGCGTCGCGCTTCGAAACCTGCGAAAGGCTGAATTGACAGTCCAGGTATGATTATGATCTTATCATACCAGCTTGGACTCATGTCCAAGCGATAAGCCGCATCACGGAAAGTGGGCAACGGCGATGCAGAGGAGGGGACAGCGAATGGCATTTGCCTATTCGGTGGCGTTCGAGGCGCGCGATCGCCCGGCACTCCAGCCTTGGTGCTGGACCCCAGACAGTTTCGGCCAGCCGCGACAGCAATAGGAGAGATGAAAATGCATGCTCGAGGTTTGCATTCTTCGCATCACGCCGCCGATCCCTGGCGCCGGGGTCCGCGACATATATTCCTGAAAGTTTTCGTAGCCATATTGAGCCTGCTTGGTTTTAGCCTGGGCGTTGCGTCGGCCGCCACCATCGATGGCGAACGCAAGCAATGGCACGATATCCAGCTGACTTTCGCAGGACCCAAGACGAGCGAGACCGCCGACCCCAATCCGTTCCGTGATTACCGGTTGAATGTCACCTTCACGCACGGCGACAAGGTCTATGTCGTTCCCGGCTATTTTGCCGCGGACGGCAATGCCGCCGAGACCGGCGCGACCGAGGGAAATCTCTGGCGCGTGAATTTTGTGCCCGATGCAACGGGAACCTGGACCTATCAGGTGTCATTCCGGACCGGGTCGGATGTCGCGGTAAGTCTCGATCCGAAGGCAGGCTCTCCGGTCTCCTTCAACGGCGAAAAGGGCAAGTTCGAGGTAAAGCCCAGCGACAAGACCGGGCGCGACAACCGCGCGAACGGCATGCTGCAATATGCGAACAAGCATTTTCTGCGCTACGCCGGCACGGGCAAATACTTCGTGATGGCCGGCACCCAGAGCCCCGAGAATTTCCTGGCCTATTACGAGTTCGACAATACCAAGGATTACCGCGGCCAGAAGGGCCTCCCCTACCCGGACCAGCTTCACCATTACGATCCGCATGTGAAGGACTGGAAGCCCGGCGATCCGACCTGGCAAGGCGGAAAGGGCAAGGGCATCATCGGCGCGCTCAACTATCTCGCCGGCAAGGGGATGAACTCCTTCTACACGCTGACGATGAACAATTACGGCGACGCCATGGATACCAATCCGTGGATCGCCTATGACGAGCACACGCGCTACGACGTCTCGAAGCTCGCCCAGTGGGAGATCGTTTTCTCGCACATGGACCGCCTGGGCATGCAGGTGATGATGATCACCCAGGAGGAAGAGGGCGAACAGACGCTTGGCAAGATGACCGTCGAGCGCAAGCTTTACTATCGCGAACTGATCGCGCGCTTCGCGCACCATCACGGAATCATCTGGGATCTGGATGAGGAGATGGACCGCTTCCGCTATTTCACCACCCAAGACACCCAGGACATCGCCAATTACATAAAGGCGCTCGATCCCTACAAGCATCCGATCCAGTATGTGCAGTGGAAGGCCGAGATGATCGCCGACGACAAGACGTACGGCAGGCTGCTGGGCTTCCCGAACTTCGACTCAACCGCGCTGCAGCACGATCCCGAAAATACGCACTCCGAGACGATCAAGTGGCTGGATAAGTCGGCTGCTGCCGGACATCCCTGGCTCGTGCAGCTGATCGAGATGAACCCGGGCGTTCGTCCGGACGTGGAGGACCGCGGGCACAACAAGGTGCGCAAGCTGGCGATCTGGGGCCATTACATGGCCGGCGGAACGGGGACGATGTTCTTCTTCACCGATCCCATCGGCGATCTCAACATGGAAGATTTCCGCAGCCGGGACCAGCTGTTCGATCTCATTCGCTACGCGCATGATTTCGTCAGCAAGTACCTGCCATTCGACGAGATGCGGCACGCCGACGAGCTGACGTCGCTGGCGAACGACTATGTGCTGGCGAAACCCGGACAGGCCTACGCCGTCTATCTGCCCGACGGCGGCACAACGGCGCTCGATCTTTCCGGCGCAAGCGGGACGTTCGAAGTCAAATGGTACAACCCCAGAACCGGCGGCGATCTGAAGAACGGATCCGTGCGCACCGTCGAAGGGGGCGCCAGCCGCGCCCTGGGCAAGGCTCCAAGCGACGTCACGAGCGACTGGGCCGTGCTGGTTCGGAGAGTAGGAACGCGCTGACGCGCCCAACGGCGAAACCATGAAATAGGATCACGCCATGAAACCGATTATCCTTATCCTTGGTGCCTTGCTTTATCCGTCCTGCGCCCTTGCCCAGGAAGGATCGAAGGACGCCATCGTCATCCCAGAAGCAAACAGCAGCATGCTGGTGAAGATGAACACCTCCATAAGCACGACCACCAGCAAGGTCGGCGATCCGATCACGGGGGAGATCATCGACCCGAGGCAGCTGCGAGGAGCCGTAGTGGAGGGGACGGTCGACCGTGCCGATCATGCCATCCTGAGCTTCTCTTTCCACACCGTGCGCACCGGCGGGAAAACCTACTCCATCCAGTCCAAGCTCGTGTCCATCACGAGTTCCAAGGGCAATGAGGGGCGGGACGATCTGGACCAGCGGGTCCGGATCGAGGGCGCCGGTATCATCGCCTTCGGTACGAAGACCGCGCTCAACGAAGGCGCCGAGGTCCGCGTCAGCGCCTGGAAAAAATAGGAGCTCGTTTGCGCCGACTCTCGTGGAGCCGGCGCAAACGGATTCAGTTCGCATCGATATTTTCGCGATCAAGAACGTGGATATTGCGCGATGCGCGAGAATCCGTGGTCTCACGTGACCCGCACAATTGCAAAAAATGGCGGCTCCCTGCTGCCTCGGCAGGCGGTTAGCGCCGAATGTTGCCGTGGTACTCGGGCGAGACACAAATCAGTTGCTCATTATACCAGTATACCATATGATCCGTCTTGGTCCGAACCCGGACAGACGAAAACATCGTCGTGCGGGATCAACACGAGCGGGAAGTCGCCTGTCGAAAGAGCGACGCAATGGGGAGAGGGTTGGATGGCAAGATTTGACGTCACCCGTGCGCCACGCGGGGGCGGCCGGGTCGGCCGAACTGGGCATCGTCATCACCGATTCGCGCATCGTCAGCCATTGCTGCGGTCGCCAGCGCGGCCCCATGTCGCGCCATCCGAGGACGCCGCCGGCACCTGCCAGGTCACCATCCAGACGGCGATGCTCCGCAATCGCAGCATCCGACACGCCGTCTGCCATCCGCGCCAGCGGCATCACGAGATTCAGGAGAAAACGGCGCGGCAGTCTCGCGCAGGATGATTCTCGCCCCTCCGTGGGCGGGCTGAAGAAGGGGCCGGACGGTCCGGCGGCATCGAATTGGTACTGTAACTAGACAAAATATTTAAGGGGAGATGGATATGTTTGAGGTTCGGCGCTCACCCATGCACACAGCATTGCGTGGGGCATTTCTCGGGACGAGCGCGCTAACGCTGCTCGCATCATCGGGCGCCTTCGCCCAGGTCGCCGAGCCGGCGCAAACCGTGCCGGAAGCCACGACACCTGCGGAGCAGGACGCCGCGAGCGACGCCGGCATCGTCGTGACGGGCAGCCGCATCCGGAGCCCCACCCTCACCTCGCCGTCGCCGCTGCAGGCGGTCACCGCCCAGACGATCGAGCATGCCGGCGCGACCAACGTGCAGGACGTGCTGACGCAGATCCCGGCGGTCGGCATTCCCGGCCAGGCGCGCGCCAGCAATGCGGGTGATACCAACCCGGGTCTCGCGACGGTCAACCTGCGCAACCTTGGCGACAGCCGCACGCTGGTGCTGATCGACGGCCGCCGCTCGGTTGCCGGCATCCCCGGTACTTCGACGGTCGATCTGTCGATGATCCCGACATCGTTCGTCGAGCGCGTCGACGTGCTGACCGGCGGCGCTTCGGCCGTCTATGGTTCCGACGCGATCGCGGGCGTCGTCAACTTCATCTACAAGAAGAACTTCCAGGGCCTGCAGGCCAATGCCCAGGCTGGCATTTCCGAGCTGGGCGACGACAAGCGCTATTCTGCGAACGCGACGTTCGGACAGAATTTCGCGGACGATCGCGGCAATGTTATGGTCTATGCCGGGTACAACCATGAAGGCAATGTGCCCAATTCCAAGCGCGAGCGGACCCGTGCGGGCTATAGCAGCGTCGGCAACCTCGAACGCGTGGCCGGCAACAGCGACCTCAACCTCATCGCCGCGCAGGATCTGTTCAAGCGCTTCTACCAGCCGTCGAACGTCGGCTCGGGCGGTGTGTTCAATTTCGGCGGCGCCGGCAGCCGGCTGATCCTACCGGACGGCACGCTCGACTCCTATCCTTCGGTATCGCGCACCAACTACAACGATCCCGCGATCATCGCGAAGATCAACAAATACGGCTACAACGCCGCAGCGGTCGGCCAGCAGGCGTCGCCGTCGAACCAGATCACGGTTGCGACGCGCGTCAATTTCGACGTGACCGACAAGCTCAACCTGTTCGCGGAATCGACCTTCTCGAACTACAAGACCAAGGGCCGCCGCGAAGCGTCGCCGATGCGCACTGACAGCGCGCTGGGTGCGTTCACCGGAACCAACGGCTTCTATCCGATCCAGTTCCAGGTGACCAACCCGACCAACCCGGCTGACGTCCGGATCCTCACCAATCCGCTCATCCCCGCGGCAGTCCTCGCTGCAGCGACCAATACTTCGAACAACGATGCGATCGCGTCGAAGGACATCAGCTTCCTGATCCGCACTACCGGATTCGGCGACGGCACGCGCAGCACCCCGACCGAGCGCGACAATTTCCGCGTTGCCCTGGGCGGAACCTATGAGATCGGCGGCGATTGGAGTGCCGATTTCTATTATCAGTACGGCTATACCAAGCAGCGTCAGGGCATGACCGGTCTCGCCAACCTCAATCGTCTTGCGCAGGCGGTGCAGGTGATCCCCGACGTGTTCGACGTCAACAAGAACGGCAACACCACCGAAGCGATCTGCGTCGATGCAAATGCGCGGGCAGAGGGTTGCGTACCGGTCGATGTCTATGGCCTCAACGCCGACGGAACGAGCAAGATCTCGAAGGCGGCGGCAACCTATCTGTCGACCGAGCTGAGCCGCTATTCGAAGCAGGAGATGCAGACTGCGGCGGTCAACGTCGGCGGTAGCGTGTTCGATCTGCCCGCGGGTCCGCTACAGGTTTCGGTCGGCGCCGAATGGCGTTCGGAGTTCAGCATGGATGACTTCGATCCGCTGACCAACGCGGCGCGCAACGGCTATGTCCAGCTGCTCGACACGTCCGGCCGCTTCACGGTCAAGGAAACCTATGGCGAAGCCGTCATTCCGCTAATCCACAACACTCCGTTCATCCACAACCTGACGCTGCGCGGCGCGGCGCGCTATTCGGACTATTCGACCGTCGGCAGCTTCTGGGCGTGGAACGTGGGCGCCGAATGGTCGCCGGTCGAGGATATCCGCTTCCGCGGCGTCTATGCCCATGCCGTCCGCGCGCCGAACATCGGCGAACTCTATGCGGCGGCTGCCAACGGCATCATCACCATCACCGATCCGTGCCAGGGAACCACGCTGACCGGCACGAGCACGACGGCGGTGAATTGCCGTAAGGATCCCGGCGTGGTGGCCAACATGAACGCGAACGGCGGCACGCTGACGCTGACCTCGTCGGATACCGCCGGCGTCGGCAGCATCACCGCGTCCAATCCGAACATCCAGCAGGAAACGGGCAAGACCCTTACCTTCGGCGTGGTGGTCAATCCGCGCTCGATCGACTGGCTGCGCGGCCTGACGTTCACCGCCGACTATTACGACATCAAGCTTGAGGGCGCGATCAACCGCCTCGCGGCGGCAACGGTGCTCAACAAATGCTATGTCGCGGGCCTGCCCGATTTCTGCCAGTTCGTCGTCCGCCGCCAGGCGCCCTCGGGCGCCTTCTCGGTCGGTTCGGTCGAGCAGGTGACCCTCGGCCTGCTCAACAGCGGCGGACGCTTCAGTCGCGGTCTCGACTTCACGCTGAACTACCAGCATCACCTGTTCGACGGCACCATGACCTGGTCCGCCAGCTGGACCCACTTGCTCAAGCAGGGTGTCATCCCGCTGACCGGCGATGCCTATGACAATACCATGGGCGAAATCGGTACGCCGCGCGACACCGGCAACTTCAACGTGAATTGGGACAACAAGCACTACGGCTTCACACTGCAGAACCGGTATATCGGGTCGCAGATGTTCGATTATGAAAACTATCAGGTCAACTTCAAGCTGGCCGATGGCTCACTTCCCGACAAGAAGTACTTCACCGTCGATTCGAAGATCTACACTGACGCGCAGATCCGGTTCACTCCGATCGAGCATTTCGAGTTCAACCTCGGCGTGAACAACCTGTTCAACGTGGACGCGCCGCCGCTGTGGAGCGGCACGCCGAACGGCAGCCCGAACGCGATCTGGGACATCATCGGCCGCCGTTACTATGTCGGCGTACGCATGAAGTTCTGACCCGATCCTCGTGCCTAGACGGGAGCGGACACATCGTCCGCTCCCGCTTTGTTTGAAGAAGGGAGAAATCCTTGATCGCAAGTCGTCGCGACGTCCTTATCGGATCCATCGCGTGCGGCGCCGCGACGGTGACCTCCACCCATGCGGCCGATATGCCGACGCGGGTCGAGCGCTGGGGCGTTTGGGAAGCCTCCTTCCAGGGCCCGTTTACGGGCAATCCGTTCGATGATGTGCGTATCGCCGCCATCCTCGAATCCGCGGGCAAGCAGCTGCGCGTGCCCGGCTTCTACGACGGCGACGGCATCTATCGTGTCCGCTTCAGCCCGCCCGACCTGGGCCAGTGGCGGTGGACGACGGAGAGTAATGTATCTGCGCTGCAAGGCCGCAGTGGCAGTTTCGATGCGGTCGCGCCCGGCGCGGGAAATCGCGGGCCGGTGCGGGTGACACCCGGCGGCTATCACTTCGCTTATGCCGACGGCACGCCGTTCCGGCAGATCGGCACGACCTCCTATTCCTGGGCGCTCCAGTCCGATGCGAAATGCGCGGAGACGTTGGCCACGTTGAAGGCATCGCCGTTCAACAAGATGCGGATGTGCGTGTTTCCGAACGTGCCCTCGGTCGCGACCAACCCGTTCGTGCGCACCGGGGCCGGTCTCAGGGACTGGGATCCGACGCGTTTCGATCCCGCCTATTTCCGCCGTTTCGAGGATCGTATCCGCCGCCTGGGAGCGCTCGGCATCGAAGCAGATGTCATCCTTTATCATCCCTATGATGCGAAGCGCGGCTATTCGGACATGCTGCGCGCCGACGACGAACGTTACCTGCGATATGCGGCCGCGCGCTTTGGCGCCTACCGCAATGTCTGGTGGTCGATGGCGAACGAATATGATGTGCTGACCAGCAAGAAGATGGCGGATTGGGATCATCTGTTCCAGGTGCTGCAGGCCGCCGATCCGCACAACCGCCTACGCTCGATCCACCAGTTCGATGTCTATTATGACGCCCGTCAGCCCTGGATCACCCATGCCAGCATCCAGAACAACAGCGCCGTGCTCGACGATCAACGCGCCGCGCTGCATCGCGATTTCGCGCTCAAGCCCGTGATCTTCGACGAGGTTGCCTATGAGGGTAATTTCGGCGAACCATGGGGCCAGCTGAAAGCGGAGGAACTGGTCGAGCGCTTCTGGTTCGGGCTCGTCGGTGGAACCTATGTCGGGCATAGCGAGACCTGGGACCCAAACCGCGACGCCCGCTTCTCTTGGTTGGGCCAGGGCGGCAAGCTGAAAGGCACCAGTGCGCCTCGGCTCGCTTTTCTCCGCAAGATCATGGAGGAGGGCCCCGTTCCGGGGTTCGATCCCATCCAGGGCTGGTGGAGCTATCATCTCGCCGGCAAGCCGTACGAATATTATCTCCGTTATTTCGGGAAAGACACGCCGCGCGAGTGGCCCGTCGTGCTTCCGAGCGGCGCCGGCACGGGCCATGGAAGGACGCCGCCGGACCGCGGCAAGGATCCCATCGCGTTCCGCGGGGACATCATCGATACCTGGAACATGACGATCACACCGGTCGACGGCATTTTCCACGTCTCGCCGCGCGGCGAATACGATCTGGTCGATCCGGCACGCCCCGCCATCCAGCTGCCGGAAAAGCCGTATCTGGCTGTCCGACTCGTCAAGGCAAAGGGTTGATCTTCACGCGCTACCCTTGCGCAAAGGCCGGCCGGCGCCTTCGCTGAACGCCCCGCGGCCCCGTGCATCGCCATGGTCGAAGTCAGCCGCCGGCACGCCGCAAAATTCCATTACATTTCTTAGACTTGACCAAGATGTGGCCTTTATCCCACATTCTGCAAATACCTCACAACAAATGGGTTGATTGTCTAAAATAGTATTATATACGTTCCTTCAGAAAATAAGATTTGTAGTGGGAGGATCGAATGCGAGTTGTCACCCGTGCCCTGACCGGTGTCGCCACCTTGGCGATTGTCAGCGGCATGTCCGCCACGGCTTTTGCCCAGGACGCTCAGACCCCTCCCGCGGCAGCAGACCAGGCGACACCCGAGCAGGAGATCGTCGTCACCGGCATCCGCGCCAGCATTAGCTCGGCGCAGAACATCAAGCGGAATTCCGACCAGATCGTCGATTCGATCGTCGCCGAGGACATCGGCAAGCTGCCCGACGTCAACGTCGCCGAGGCGCTCCAGCGCGTGTCGGGCATTCAGGTCGCGCGTGATCGCGGCGAAGGCGCCGGCATCGCGATTCGCGGCCTTACCCAGGTTCTAACCACGATGAACGGCCGCGAGGTCTTCACCGCAGGCGACGGCCGCAGCTTCAATCTCCAGGACGTTCCCGCCGAACTCGTCGCCGGCCTCGACGTCTACAAGACCCCGTCGGCCAACCTGATCGAAGGCGGTATCGGCGGCGTGGTCGATGTTCGCACCCGCAAGCCCCTCGACAAGAAGGGCCTGGTCGTCAGCGGCAGCCTCCGCGCTCGCTATTCGGACCTGCCCAACAAGGTGAAGCCGCTCGCTTCGCTGCTCCTCAGCAATACCTGGAACGTCGGTAGCGAAGGCGAGCTCGGCATCCTGATTTCGGGCGCCTATCAGGAGCGTGCCTTCGGGACCGATCTCAACGATATCGGCTCGCCGGTCGCGCGTACCGATGTGATCGCCGGCCAGACGGTCATTGCACCGAACGGCTCCTATCAACCGGCGATCGGCGGCAACCGCCGCCGCATCGGCGTGGACGGCATGATCCAGTACAAGCCGAACCCCGATCTCGAATTTTACGGCCAGGTCAGCTACCAGGACTTCAATTCGATCCAGAACCAGTTCGGCCTGAACATCCCGACCACCCTGTCGAATTGCCCGACTCCTGCGGGCGGCGCGCGGCGCTGCGATCCGATCCCGGCACCGCGGTGCTCGCACCGGGCACCAATGACGTCCAGAAGATCGCCTATGCGAACGTGCCCTTCAGCACCTTCGGCGTGTCGCGCGATACCTATGACGAGAACTACCAATATTCGGCCGGCGTGAAATGGGACACCGGTCCCGCGCACCTTTCGCTCGACGCCAATTATTCCAAGTCGACCAACACGCTCTATTATGCGGAGCTTGATCTCGCCGCCGTCGCGCCGCGCATCGACCAGGACATCACGACGACTGTCCCGACGATGAAGATCACCGGCCTCAACCTGAACGACATCAACAGCTACACCATCGGCTCGATGACGTACAATCAGAACAACTATAAGGGTGAACTAAAGGCGCTTCGCGGCGACGTCTCGTTCGACATCACGAGCGATTTCCTGAAGTCGATGGACTTCGGCGTCCGCGTTGCCGATCGCACGACTGACTTCTCGCCGATCCGCTTCTTCCAAACCAAGGGCGGCTCCGCAACACCTTACGCCGGCCTGTTCATCGCCAACCCGCTGAACGACATGTTCAACGGCTCGACGAACATCGATCAGAACTTCCTCGTCGCCGATTTCAACAAGCTGCGCGACGACTTCAACGGTGTCCGCACGCAGCTGGGCATCACCGTGGCTCCGGCCGTCACCCCGCTCGGCGTCTACTCGATCCACGAGAAGACCTATGCGGGCTACGCCATGGCCAAGTTCAAGGTCGATTCCGGCCTGCGCGTTGATGGCAACATCGGCGTCCGCGTGATCAAGACCAGCCTGCAGGTGGTCGGCAACCGTGCGGTGTTTGTCCAGCAGCCGAACGGCAGCTTCCTGCAGACCGGTTTCGCGCCGGTCAATGTCGACACCGACTATGTCACCGCGCTCCCCAGCGCCAATGTCCGCTTCAAGCTGACCGACGAGCTCCAGCTCCGCCTGGCCGCCTCGCAGGTCATCACCCGGCCGAACTTCGGGCAGCTGGCACCCACGCTCACGCTGGTCCCCGGCGCGCAGACCGGCTCTTCGGGCAACCCCGATCTGAGCCCCCTCAAGGCCGATCAGCTCGATGCCAGCCTCGAATATTATTTCTCGCCGACCGGCTCGATCTATGCTGCGGCCTTCTATCGCAAGGTGCAGGATTTCATCCAGTCGTCGAGCCGCGGTCAGGAAACCATCGACGGCATCGTCTATCAGATCACGCGTCCGGCAAACTCGGGCAATGGCAAGATCAAGGGCTTCGAAGTCGGCGGCCAAACCTTCTTCGACTTCCTGCCTGGTCTCCTGAGCGGCTTCGGCGTCCAGGCCAACTACACCTTCGTCGACAGTAACACGACGACGTCGTTTGCTGGCCTCTCGGCGCCGCTGAGCAACCTGTCCAAGAACAGCTTCAACGTCAGCGGCATCTACGAAAAGGGCCCGGTCTCGGCACGTGTCGCCTATAACTGGCGCGACAAGTTCCTGACCGGTATCACCGCAGGCGGTTCCACGCTCGGCAACTACCCGGTGTACCGCAAGCCCTATGGCTGGCTCGATGCGTCGCTCAACGTCGATATCACCAAGCAGATCACCTTCACGCTCGAAGGCAGCAACCTGCTCCGCGCCAAGACCGATACCTATTTCGATGTGCCGACCCGGCGCGGCAACTGGGAACAGGACGATATCCAGGTAATGGCCGGTGTCCGCTTCACCCTTTGATGTCCCCCTCCCCCCCGCGGCTTCGGCCGCGGGGTTTTTTCGGGCATCGCGGCGTGAGGCACTGGCGGGTATCGGCGCCAGCCTGATCGCCGCTCCTGCTTTTGCACAGACGCGCGCGATCGATCCCGCGCCCTTCCGCACGCCGCACAAGCTCGGCCGGCTCATTCTCGCCAAATCCGAGGACGCGTCTGCGTTCGACTCGCAGTTCGTCGATGCGCCGCTGGTGTTTCGCGGACCCGATCGTTTCTACATGGCCTATTACGGCTTTGACGGCACCGGCTATCAGACCGGGCTCGCCGAATCCGACGACCTGATCAACTGGCGCAAGCGCGGCATCATCCTGGCGCGCGATCCCTCGTCGCCGATCACCCGCTACAATGTTGCGATGTCCTCGATCCTGCGCGAGCCAGACCTGCATTCTCGCGGCCGGCCGATCAAGGTGGGCGGGCGCTACGTCGCCAGCTGGAACGCCTATCCAAAACCCGGAATGGAGGAGGGGCCGGCGGTAATCGGGCTCGCCTGGAGCGACGACCTCATCCGCTGGCGCCGCGACCCCGAACCGATCCTGCGTCCGGAGGACGGCGCGCCCTGGGAACATGCCGGGCTCTACAAATCTTTTCTCACCCGCGACGGCGATACCTATTACCTCTTCTACAACGCCAAGACGCACGACATGCCCTGGCTCGAGCAGATCGGCGTTGCCACGTCGCGCGACCTCAGGAAATGGACGCGGCATCCGGGCAATCCGCTGGTCAAGGTCGGCGAGCCCGGTTCGAACGACGCGCGCTTCGCGGCCAATCCCTATGTGCTGCGCTATCGCGGCCTGTGGGCAATGTACTATTACGGCTACACTTCGCGCCGCGGCGCACGCGATCTGCTCGCGATCGGGCGCGATCCCTTCCACTTCGAAAAGGTCGCCGAACCCATGATCGACCGCGGACCACCGGGCACCGTCGACGAAACCAACGCGCACAAGCCGTCGGTCATCTGGCACGATGGTGCGCTTTATCATTTCTATTGCGCGGTCAGCGGCCAGTATCCGAACGAAACCCGCGGCATCTCCGTGGCGCGGTCCACGCCATGGTGACCCGCGCACTCGGCCAGCTCGGCATCGCCGCAGCACTGCTGGCGGCTCCCGCGGCATTGGCACAGAGCCGCACGCCCCCGCTCCAGGTGTCTGCGAACGGTCATTATCTCGCCGCAGGCGGCAAGCCGTTCTTCTGGCTGGGTGACACGGCCTGGCTGATGCTCGAGCGACTCGATCGTGCCGAGACCGAACGTTATCTCGCCAAGCGCGCGAAGCAGGGCTTCAACGTCCTCCAGGTGATGGTGCTGCATTCGCCGAAACAGACCAACCGATACGACGCGCCGGCGCTCGACAATGGCGATCCCGCGCATCCCCGCACCACGCCGGGCGCAAATCCTGCGCGCGCCGGACAATATGACTATTGGGACCATCTCGACTGGGTCGCCGATCGCGCCGCGGCGCACGGCCTCTATCTCGCTCTCGTGCCATCCTGGGGCTCGCTTGCCGGGGAGGGCCCGCTCAATGAGAAGACAGCGCCCATCTATGCGCGCTTCCTTGCCGAGCGTTATCGCCGTCATCCGAACATCATCTGGCTCAACGGCGGCGACACGCCGGGCGACAAGAATGTCGCCACCTGGCAGGCGATGGGACGCACGCTCAAGCAATATGACCCGCGCCATCTCGTGACCTTCCATCCGTTCGGCCGCACCGACTCGTCCTGGTCGTTCCACGCCGCGCCCTGGCTCGATTTCAACATGTTCCAGTCGGGCCACCGAAGCTACGACCAGGAGGATCCCGGGGCGCGCAGCGAGGATAATTGGCGCTTCGTGGCCGAGGATTGGGCCAGGACGCCGACCAAGCCGACGATCGACGGCGAGCCCTCCTACGAGAATATCCCGCACGGCCTTCACGACCTCACCGCCCCGCGCTGGACGGCCGACGGCGTGCGACGTTACGCCTGGTGGGCGGTCTTCGCCGGTGCCTTCGGGCACACCTATGGCGAGAACAGCGTCATGCAGATGTATGTGCCGGGCAAGAACAACCCGGCCTATGGCGCGAAGCTGCGCTGGGACGTCGCGCTCGACGAGCCCGGCGCGAACCAGATGCGGCACCTGAAGACACTGATGCTCTCGCGTCCCTTCTTCGAGCACGTGCCCGATCCCGCGCTGATCCTCGACAATGGCGAACGCTATGATCGCGTGCTGGCGACGCGTGGCCGGAGCTATGCGATGGCCTATACCTATACCGGCCGGCCATTTCGCGTCCGGCTGGGCCTGATCTCCGGACGTCAGGTCCGCGCATCCTGGTATTCGCCACGCACCGGCGAGACCCGCGCGATCGGCAGCTTCGCGAACAGCGGCGAGCGCCTGTTCACCCCACCGGGCACCCCCGCGCCCGGCAACGACTGGGCGCTGGTTCTCGACGGCACCGCACCGCGGCACCGCTGAGGTCTTTCCCTATTTTACCGCGATCTCGTCAGCGAACACCAACCGCACCGGTCCGAGCAGGCCTGAATCCACCAGCGCTTCGTCCTTGGTATAGAAGGTCCAGGGGCTGAAGGTCACGCGGCCGCCCGGCGGTTTCGGCTTGCCCGCCTTGTACCAGTCCGGCAACTCGGTGATCTTGCGTGCCATGACGACCTTCTTCTTGCCGTCGACGGAGAAGCGCTCGCCGATCGGCCATTCGGCGTCGACGAACTTGCCTTCCTCCGGCAACGCGGCGTCGGCGATCATGCGGTTGGCCCATAGGTTGGTCACCGTGAGGGAGACACTGTTGGAGCCCGCATGCACGACATCGGTGATGTCGACGCGGTACGGCTCCTTCCAGACGATACCGAGATCGCGCCCATTGACGCTTACGCCCGAAATCACCTCGACGCGCCCCAGATCGAGATAGACGCGTCGGCCGCGCTTGAGCAGCGATGCCGGAACATCGATCGTGCGCACATAGGTCGCGGTGCCGGAGAAGTGGCGAATGCCCTCGTCCGCGTTGCGGCTCAGGCTCTCGAGCTTGGGCAGCGTAGTCGTATCCGGCGCGCCGCGGCTGGCTTGGAAGCGGACGTTCCACGCCCCCTGCACGGTGATCGGCGTAGGCACGTCGGCCTTGAACTTCGCACCGCTGCTCGTCGTGTAGCGGCCGCTCTCCCATGCCAGCGCATGAAGCTCGCCCCCTTCCCCGCGCGTCAGCTCGGCGGGGCTCTGTAAGAGCGCGGACGGCGGCGGACCGGCCGCCGCCTGCACGGCGATTTCCGCCGGGGTCAGCACACGCGCGACCGTCTGGGTGGGCGTCGCCAGGCCTTCGAAGAAATAGGTGACGCCGCTCGGCGAAGGCGCATCGCCACCGCCCGCGAAAACAGTACGCCCGCTCTTCAATCCGGTGCGGACCAGCTTGCCGTTCAGATACAGGCTCGGCGTTCCCTTGTCATAGACCAAAGCGACATGGGTCCAGCCGGCAACCGGCTCATGGCTCACCAGCACCGCCGGAACGCTGTCGGACGAGACGCGCTCGATCACGAAAGCGCCGTTGCGCCCTAGCGCCAGTCCGGCCACGGCCGTTCCCTCGCCATGCAAATCGCGGCCCGATCGCGCCGGCACGACATAGTTCTTGCCGGTCTCGTTGATCCGCCCCTCGATCGCCTCATCTGGCATCACACGCAGGTCGATGTCGGGCTTCGCCCACATCGAAAGCGTGAAGCTGTCCGATGGAGCGGCGGCAGGCACCGCGGGCGGCGCGCCGAGGTCGGTGAAGCGGACGCCGTCCTTGGCGGCCCAGTCGAGACGGGGTCCGCCCGACGCGGGATCGAGCATCACGAAGGTCGACCCTGCCGGCGACAGGTTGAACACGAGCTGCGTTTCGTCGCGCCCGGTCCGATAGACCGCGGGGCGGCTGACGCTGCCGGTTTCCGCATCCCACAGCGAAGGTGCCATATCCCCCACACGGAACGTACAGGTCACCTTTTCCGGGCGTCGCTGGCGATTGGCAACGAAATACATGTCGCCGGTGGCCAGATGGCGATGAAGCCAGGTTACCTGGCCGTCGGCCGCGGCCGTGTGGCACTGCGCATCGGGCGCGACGTCGAGCACGTTCAACGCGCCGCTGACCAGTCCGGACGCGAACACCCGCCCCTTGCCCACGCGCCGGTCCGCGCCGCCATCGCCCCAGATTGCCTGGGTAGCGGCCAGGAACGCCGCGTCGCCATCGGCCTTGCCCGTCAGCGTCATCGAATGCGACGGCCGCGGCCCCAGGATCGCCATGCCCTGCTCCACCAGCTCTCGCAGCTTGACGGCGAGCGCCGGAGTCATGCTGTCGAGCGTCGCGGGCAGCACAAGCAGGCGGTAGCTCGCGCCGTTGGGCAGCACGATGCGGCCGTCCTTCACGCTCGCGCGCGTCAGCAGCACCTCGGCATTGATCAGGTCGTAATTATAGCCCGTAGGCACCTGTGGATCGAAATACTGACCGATCTTCGGATTGGTGTCGGGCGAGACGTTGGGCCGCACATATTCGGCCTGGTTCGGGCTCTCTTCGCCGACGAAATAGGCGATGTCGGCCGCATAGGTGCCTTGGCGCAGCAGGTATTGCGCGCGCGCCAGATACTCCATCCAGGGCTTGGCCTGGGCGAACCAGGTGTTCGAGCGATCGAGGTTGATACCCCAGGGACCCATCACCATCCCCGGCAGCGCGTTGGGGTCGGCCTGGTGCGCATAGCGGTGGAAATAGATCTGGTTGAAGCCCTGCGCGAACATCTGGTCGCCCAGCGTCTTCATCGAATAGGGATAGTCCAGCCAGCGGCTGGTCTGGGGCTCGCCGGTGAACGACTCTGCCGCGATGACATTCTTGCCGTAAACGTGCGCGGCCGACGAAACCATCTTCACGGTGCGGTTGTCGGTCCAGGGCGTGCGTGTCCAGAACTCGGTCATCGGCACCTGGGCGCGGCCCGATATTTGCAACGCGTCGAACGCGCCCGGCCCATAACCCTCGACATGGAAGCGCAGCCCCGCGGCATTGGCGTGCTGCTGCATCCGGCCGTAGTAATTGTCGGCCATCAGGTCGGCGAGGGTGCGGCGGAAATCGAACAGGAAGCGATTGGACGCGTCGAGATCGCCGACGATCCGCCCGGTCAGCGCCGGCAGATAAGGCAACATGTCATAGCCGTTGCGCTTGGCGAAATCGGCCGGAAGGTCCGGGGTCCAGTTCTGCAGACCCGCCTCGAAGCTGTCGATCTCGATCATGTCGAACGACTTGCCGGCGAGCGGACCCGCCGCCTTGACCAGCTTGGCCACGCTGCTGTTGAACTGATAGTCGACCGCCGACGCGCTCAGCTTGTCGACCTCCAGGCCACGTCCCGAATCCGAAGCCGCGACATTCAGATGCCCGGTCGTGGTGTGCCCGAAGCGGAGCACCGTCCAGCGCCCGGCCGGCGGCGTCCAGCGCAGCGTGCCCGACGTGTCGACCTTGCTCGTGATATCGATGATTTTCGCCGGATCGATCGCATAGCGCGCAAGCAGGTCGGTCGGATGATGCTCGGTCGCGGAGAGCATCTGGAAATCATGCTCGCCCTTGAGGTCCCAGTCGTCGATGCGCGGCGTCGCATAGAACAGCGCCTCGGCGAGCTTCACCTTTTTCGCCGGCGTGATCCGGAACCGCCGGGCGGTCACGCTCGCGAAATTGAGCGTGCCGGGCGATTCGATCCCGCGCTCGGGCGCGACCGAGACCGTGCCGATGCGGGTCCAGGTCTTGCCATCGTCCGACGCTTCGATCGTCGCGGAGAAGCCCGGCGCATCCGCATCGCCATAGAGGGTGATGGCCTGTGCCGCGAAGGGCGCCTTCATCGCGACGACCAGCGGCGCGTCCGGCGCGATCTCGATGCTGGTGTGGAGATCGCGGTCGGCGAGCGTCTTGGCGGAAACGACTGCTCCGGTGCGCATCGATCCGATCGCATCGCGATAAGCGCTCTCGTCTCCGTCCGAAGCCGGGAAGGCAAGCACCGCGGCGTCGCGGTAATAGCCGCGCTTCGTATAGGGCTGGGCGAGCTTCAGCGTCAGCGGCTTGCCGCCCACGACGCTGGCTTCGGTCCAGACGATCTGTTGCATCGACTGCGCCGGCGAGATCCACGGACCGCCGCTCGACGACCAGCCCGGCGCATTGTGCAGCCCGACATTGAGGCCCAGCTCCTCGGCCTTTGCGGCCATATGCGTCATCAGGCCCAGCCATTGGTCGCTCAGATAATCGACCGGCCCCTTGGGCACGTCGCTGCTGCCGTCGAACATCAGCGCGCCGCCGAGCCCGATATCGCGCATCGAGGTCAGGTCGGCGTCGATCCCCTCTTTGGTAACGTTGCCGTTCATCCAGAAATAGAGCGTCCGCGGACGCGTATCGGAGGGCGGATTGCGGAAGGTCTCTGGGTCCGGCTTAGCCGACGCCGGCGCCTGATCCTGCGCGGACGCGCTTGCCGCAGCCAGCACCGCCATCGCACAGCCGGTCGCCCATCGTCCTATCCTCATCATGCCCTCTCCTTATTGTTCTAGAGATCGAATTCGCGCCGGATCGCGTCGCCATGCTCGTCGATCCCGGGCGCACCATCCGATGCGTCCGCCCGAACACCGTCGATCCTGAGCGGCGCGCGCGGCGTCGTCAGGCCGCCAGCCTCCTGAAGCATATCGAGCCGCCTGAATGCCTCGGACGACAGCAATGCCGGCCAGTCGAGCACCGGCGCGCACCACACGTCATGCGGGCGCAGCCGCTCGATCCAGGTGTCCGTGTTCTCAGTCGCCAGCCGTGCGGCGATCCGCGCCTTGATCGCGTCGCGATCGGCAAAGGCATCCCCCGCGAGATCGAGGTCCAGCAGCGCCGCAAGCCTGGCGAGCGGCATCATCGCGAGCGCCAGCCAGCCGTCCGCGGTGCGGTACACACCGTACGGCGCGGCGAGATAGGCATGGGCGTTGTCGACCGCTGCACGCTTTGGCGGGCGCCCGCCATCATTGAGATGGGTCGTCAGCACCTCGAACTGGAAGTCGATCAGCGCCTCGATCAGGCTGGTCTCGACATGCGCTCCGCTCCCGTCGATGCCGCGGCGAACGAGCGCGGCCAGTATGCCCTCAACCAGCACATGACCCGCAAGCATATCGGCGATCGAAAGGCCGACGGGCACGGGCCCGTCATCGGCGTTGCCGTTCAACCACATCACGCCCGACAGCGCCTGCGCCAGCAGGTCCTGCCCCGGCAGTCCGGCCCAGGGCCCGGTCTCGCCATAGCCGCTGATCGATCCGACGACGAGCCGCGGGTTTGCCGCGCGCAACTGTTCCGGTCCCACGTCGAGCCGATCCGCTACGCCCGGCCTGAAATTCTGGATCACGACATCGGCATGCGCAACAAGGCGGAGCAGCGCGGCGCGATCCTCGGGCTGCTTGTAATCGAGCGCGATGCTCTGCTTGCCGCGATTGATTGCGTGGAACAGCGTCGATGCGCCGCCGATATCGGTGTCGGAAAGATAGAGCGTCCGGCAGATATCGCCGTCGCCCGGCCGCTCGACCTTGATCACCCGCGCGCCCAGATCGCCGAGCCGGAGTGCCGCCGACGGCCCCGACAGGAACTGCGCCATGTCGATGACGAGCAACCCTGCGAGGGGACGGCCGGAGGTCATTTGCTGTCCCGGTACAGCGCGTTGAGCGCGGCGATCGCCGAAGCCGCCGTCTCGCCGGATCTGAGCGACTGGTTGAGCCGCTCCGACGCCGCGTGTTGGAATGTCATATAGCCGTCGTGCCGCGGACGCAGCCATGCGCTGTCGAGCGTCTTGCGGGTCGCGATGTAGAAATCCGCGACCAACGCGTTGACGGTGTTGTCCACCCATGCGTCGGCATGCGCGGGTTGCCCACCAGACAAGGCGTACAGGCTGCGTTGCACCGTGCCGCTCGCTACCCAGGCCGCAAACGCCGCCGCGCGCTCGGGCGTTTCGCCGAATGCCGAGACGGCAATACCCGTGCCGCCAAGTGCCGAGCCGCGTGGATCCCATGCCGCCAGATCCGCGAAGCCAATGCGCTGCGGACGGAAACCGTTCAGCGAATAGCTCACATAGCCATAGATCAGCGGAGAGACTGCGAGCTTCGAATCCGGTTGCGCCATGGCTTCCAGCACCGCGATCGGGTCCTGTTCATAGGCCAACGGATCGACCACCACCGCAAACTCGGCCAAGCGATCATAAGCGGGGTGCGCAGCTTCCGGGAACAGCACGTCGCCATCGACCGACAGGGGCCCGCCAGCCAAGCCGATCAGCGTGAACAACGACATCAACGAATGCGGCGGGCGTAGCGGGATCGTCAGCCGGCCCTGCTTTGCCAGCGCGATCACGGTGTCCCAGTCGCGCAGTGGCGTCTCGATCCGCCCCGGAACCCAGGCCTGCACCTGTGCCGCGGCATCGATCGGCAGCGCCCATTGATGCCCCGACCAGTTGTAGCTCTCGAACGAACCCCCGACCGATCCCGCAGCGATTTCCGATAGGGCGACGGCGTCGCAAAGTTCCTCGAGCGCGGCGAGGCATCCGGCATCGGCAACCTGTCCGACATGGGGATGATCGATCACGATCAGGTCGTACCGGCGGGCGAGTTCCTCGACCGGATAGCTCTCGAAATCCTGGAGCGAGCGGCGGTCCCATTCGATCGTTTCGCCGCCCATTTCGGCCCAGACGCGCGACGCCGCGGCCAACGGATCATAGCCGCGCGGATGGTCCCACGTCATTCCGCGCAATGCCACTCTCCTCTTTCAAAACCGGTTGACTCGCCTCCTAACGCGCAGCATAGCCAATGGAAAGAAATATCATATAAACATACTAATTGAGGGGATCGTGAGCACCATGGCCGCCGCCCAGCAGGACCGCGACCTCGTCATGCCGCTTGATGGCGTGACCGTGCTCGATTTCAGCCAGTTCCTCGCCGGCCCCTCCTGCGCGTTGCGCCTCGGCGATCTCGGCGCGCGCGTGATCAAGGTCGAGCGGCCCGAGGGCGGCGATGCCAGCCGCGGGCTCTATCTCGCCGATCTGCCCTTCGATCAGGACAGCGCGCTGTTCCACGCGATCAACCGCGGCAAGCTCTCGGTCGCCGCAGATCTGAAGGATCCGGCTGACCTCGCCAGGGTCAAGGCGCTGATCGCGCGCGCCGATGTGATGATCCACAATTTTCGCCCCGGCATCATGGAGCGGCTCGGGCTCGGCTGGGATGATGTCTCCGCGCTCAATCCGAAGCTGATCTACGCCGGCGTGAGCGGCTACGGCCCCGCCGGACCCTGGCGCGACCGGCCGGGACAGGACCTGCTCGTCCAGTCGCTGTCCGGGATCGCCTGGCTCTCGGGCGACGCCGACGCGGCGCCAGTGCCCGCCGGGCTCTCGATCACCGACATGATGGCGGGCGCCCAGCTCGCCCATGGTATCCTCGCGCTGCTCGTCCGGCGCGGCGTCACCGGCCGGGGCGGCCGCGTCGATGTCAGCCTGATAGAGACGGCGATCGACCTGCAGTTCGAACATCTCGCGGTCTATCTCAATCGTGGCGGCACGATGCCGGCCCGCAGCAAGATCGCCAACGCCAATCTCTATCTCGCTGCACCCTATGGCATCTATTCGACCGGCGACGGCTATCTCGCGATCGCCATGTGCCCGGTGGACAAGCTCGCAGGCGTGA
The DNA here is from genome assembly GCF_014489075.1 of Sphingomonas sp. JC676. Lineage (GTDB taxonomy): Bacteria > Pseudomonadota > Alphaproteobacteria > Sphingomonadales > Sphingomonadaceae > Sphingomonas. The sequence continues at coordinate 1,325,330 of NZ_JACTGR010000001.1, forward strand.
TCGAATGCCCGGCGCTCGCCGGCTACGCGCCCGACCGCTGGTTCGCTGAGCGCGATGCAATCAAGGCAGCATTGCGCGACCATCTGGCTACGCAAGCGACCCACCACTGGCTGGAGCGCTTGGAGCCCGCCGGCATCTGGGCGGCACCGGTCAACGACTGGCCCACCTTCGTCGCCGGTCCCGCCTTCGCCGCGCTCGACGCGACCCAGCACGTCCGTTCGCCCGACGGCGCAGAGCTCACCCTCACCCGCTGTCCGATCCGCGTCGACGGACAGATATTGTTCAACGACCGCGCGGCGCCACGGCTCGGCGCCGACAGCGCCCTATTGGACACGCCTGCATGATCATCGAGCAATATTTCGAGGACTATGAGATCGGCTCTGAGCAGACCAGCTTCGGCCGGACGATCACCGAGACCGATTTCGTCGTCCACGCCGGCCATACCGGCGATTATTTCCCTCACCATGTGGATGCAGCCTGGTGCGCGACGCAAGACATCGGCCAGCGCATCGCCCATGGCACGCTGATCTTCTCGGTCGGCATCGGACTTACCGCCACGACGATCAACCCGCACGCCATGTCCTATGGCTATGATCGGCTGCGCTTCATCCGCCCGGTCCATATCGGCGACACCATCACCACGATCACGCGCATCACTGACAAGCGCGACCATCCCAAGCGCACCGAGCACGGCGTCGTGACCGAAGCGGTCGATATTCGCAACCAGCGTGGCGAGACCGTGCTCGCCTGCGAGCATCTCTATCTCGTGCTGCGCCGCGAGCCGCTCGCCTGACCATGCGGCTGCGCGCGATCCCGGTGGCTTTATGGGCGCTGGTCGTCCTCGTCGCGATCGCGTCGCTCGTCATGCTGCGCCATTCTGCGAGCGCAGGCACTGCGGCGTCCGCGGTTGCCAGCGGCGGCCCGCGCTACGGCCTGTCGAGCGTCGGACTCAGCTATCCCTTCGCCGCCGCGATCGCCAAGGGATTCAGTGACACAGCTGCCCGTGCGGGTGCCACGGCCGTCATTCTCGACGCCAAGGGCGACGTCCAGAAACAGGCCAACGATATCGACGATCTGGTCGCGCAGAAGGTCAAGGGCATTGCGATCATGCCGCTAGACTCCGTCGTCGCTCAGGGTTGGGTCGATCGTATCGGGCGCGCCGGGGTGCCGGTCGCGGCGGTCGCCGCGTTGATCGGCGATCCCAAGAAGCGCCGGATCGACGATGTCTATCCCGGCCTTGTCGCGCTGGTATCACAGGACGAGGTCGCCGCCGGCGAGGCCGCCGGGACGCTAGCCGTGCGCCTGTTGCCGCGGGACCGCAAGGCGCGGATAGCGATCATCGAAGGCGCAGCCGGCTTCCCCGAAGTCGAGCAACGCGCACGCGGCTTTCGACAAGGCCTCGCCAAGGCCGGCATCAAGTACGAGATCGTCGCCTCGCAGCCCGGAGACTGGACAGCCGAGGGCGGCGAGGCGGCGTGCCAGAACATCCTGGCGGCACAGCCCGATATCGACATGTTCTTCAACGAGGCCGACGACATGGTGATCGGCTGCGCCCGAGCCGTCCGCGCCGCCGGTTCGCACGCGCGGCTGATCGGCGTCGGCGGATCCAAGCTTGCGGTCGCCTCGATCAAGGCGGGCGCGGTCGACGGCACCGTATGCTTCAAGCCCGAGGCGCTCGGCGCGCTCGCCTTCGAGGCGCTGCACCAGAAGACGGCCGGCCCGCGCTTCCGCACCTATCCGATCCCCGCAGTCACCCGCGCCACTGTCGGCGAGTGTGTCGGCCAATGGTGACGCTTCGCCTCGAAGGGATCGCCAAGACCTTCCCCAATGGCACCGTCGCGCTGCGCGGCGTCGACCTGACGCTCGAGCCTGGCAAGGTCCACGGCCTGCTCGGTGCCAATGGCGCGGGCAAGTCCACCCTGATCAAGATCCTGGCGGGAGCGCATGCGCCGAGCGCAGGCACCGTGTTCCTCGACGGTGCACCCGTGCACTGGTCGAACCCGCGTGACGCCAAGGCGGCCGGCGTCGCGACCATTTACCAGCACATCCCACTCGTCCCCACACTGAGCGCGATCGAGAACATCCTGCTCGACGAGACCGGGCTGTGGCGAGATCGCGCCGCCGATCGTGTGCGTATCGCGGCTCTCGTGGCATCGCTGGGCAACCCCTTCCCGCTCGACGCGCTCGTCGCCGATCTGCCGATCGGCGCGCGACAGATGGTCGCGATCACGCAGGCGCTCGCTTCTGGCGCCAAAGTGGTCGTCATGGACGAGCCGACAGCGTCGCTCGCCGGACATGAGCGCATCCGCGTCTACGAGACGATCCGCCGGCTCGCCGCCGAAGGCAAGGCAGTGCTGTTCGTGTCGCACTTCATCAACGAGATCATCGCGCTCACCGACGAAGTCACCGTGCTGCGCGACGGGCGTACCATACTCCACGCTGTGACCGCCGGGCTGGAGGAGCATCAGGTCGCCGCCGCGATCGCCGGCCGTTCGGTCACCGCGCTCGAGCGTTCCGCCACGCCGCGCGCGCTGGGTGAACCGGTGCTGGAAGTGCGCGACCTAGCATCGTCCGGCAAGCTCACGCCAACCAGCTTCACGCTTCGCGCCGGCGAGATACTCGGCCTGGTCGGCACGCTTGGATCGGGCCGCAGCGAATTGCTGCACGCCATCTTCGGGGCGGACAGGCAGGCGACGGGCACGGTGCTTCTGAACGGCGCTCCGGTCGGACGTTGGACCGACGAAGCGGTCGCCGCCGGCATCGCGCTGGTGCCTGAGGACCGCGCCGCGCAAGGCTATGTGCCCGCGCTCACGCTGGCCGAGAACATCGCCCTGCCCCGTGCCGGCGGCATGCTGCTGGACAATGCCGCTGATGCCGCGGCCGCACGGGCGGCGATTGAGCGGCTGGCGATCAAGGCGCCGGGTCCGGATGCCCTGCCCAGCGAGCTCTCCGGCGGTAATGCGCAGAAAGTGGTGATCGCCAAATGGCTCTCATCCGATACGCGTGTTTTGCTGCTCGACGAGCCCACCGCCGGCATCGACATCGGCGCGCGCACCGATATTCTGCGCCTGATCCGCACGCTCGCCGACGAAGGCCTCCCGGTGATTCTGGTCTCCTCCGAATTCGAGGAGCTGCTCGCCGTGTGCGATCGCCTGCTGGTGCTGCGCGACGGTGCGGTGGTTGGCGAAGCCGATCCGGCGACGCGCACCGAATCCGATCTTATCCTCATGGCCGGGGGCAGCGCCCCCTTGGGAGCCGCTGCATGATCGACTGGCGTCGTACTTTCGGACTGCGCGAGGCGGGCGTCTATTACGCCCTGCTCCTGCTGCTTGCCATCCTTGCCGCATTGGCGGCCGCGCATGGCCTCCCGGCCTATCTGTCGGGCCAGAATCTCGGCAACATCGCCTATCAGGCATCGCTTGTCGGGATCATGGGCGTGGCGATGACAGTGATGCTGATCACCGGCGCATTCGATCTGTCGGTAGCATCGGTGGCGGCGCTCGCAGCAGCGGTGTTGGTCGGGCTCGCCGGGCAGATCGGCTTCGTGCCCGCGGCAGGCGCGGCGCTCTGCACTGCGGCGGCGATCGGCCTGCTCAACGGCGCGATCGTCCAGTTCGTCGGCATCAACGCCTTCATCGTCACCCTCGGCACCCTCACCGCGGTGCGCGGCCTCGTCCTGATCCTCACCGACGGGCGCTCGCTGATGGTCGAACAGCCCCAGGTGCTCGCCGAGATGCTGGCGTTCGAGAGCACACGCATCCCGCTGTTCTGGCCGCTGCTCGCACTGGCCGTCGCGCTGATCCTGCTGGGGCTGTTGCGTAAGCTTCCCCTCACGATTGCAGGTGGTGCGATCATCGCCGGACTCGCCCTGCTCGCCGGCACCGGCTTCACCGTTGCCGCGCCGGTCGTCTATCTCGCCCTCTTCACCGCTTTGATCTGGTTCGTACTCCGCTTCACCGTGATCGGCCGCCGCCTCTACGCAGTCGGCGGGAACGCCGAAGCGGCGCGGCTCTCGGGCATCAATGTCCATGCCTATCGCCTCGGCGCGTTCGTCCTGTCCAGCGTCGCGGCAGGTTTTGCCGGCATCCTGTTCGGCTGCCGGCTCGGCGCGATCAACCCCACCGCGCTCCAAGGCGCCGAACTGACCGTGATCGCCGCCGCGATCCTGGGCGGCACCTCGCTGTTCGGCGGCGCCGGCAGCGTCGTGAAGACTGTGGTCGGCGCGCTTTTGCTCTTCACCCTCACCAACGGCTTCAACATCCTCAATCTCGGCGCCAATTATCAGGGGCTGATCGAGGGCATCGTCGTCGTGGCAGCCGCCGCGATCTACACGATCGGCGCGGACCGCCGCCGCGCCAAGCCGTCGACCGCCGACACCGCTCCCCAAGCCCCGGCGGTCGCGGGGGCGTCGGCATGACCCAGACGCTGCGCGTCGCCGTCCGCAAGTTCGGCCCGTTCGAAACCGCGATCGCGAAGCAGTTCGCCAATTTCGTCGCAACCACTGGCGCCGATGCCGCGCTCGAAGCCGTCGCAATGGATCTCAATCCGCTGCACCAGGCGGTGATCGGCGATCAAGGCCTCGCCACCGGCGACTGGGACATCGCCTTCATGGCGACTGACTGGCTCGCCGAAGCGCAGGCGGGCGGCCTGCTCGAGGATCTTTCGCCGCAAATGGCACGCGCGCCAATTGCCGATTTTCCCGCTGCGTGGAGCCCGTCACTGACGACGATGCAACGCTTCGCCGGCGGCTTCTGGGGCATACCCTATCATGACGGGCCCGAATGCCTGATCTATCGCCGCGACCTGCTGGAAGCAGCCGGGATCGCGGTCCCGACCACCTGGGACGAATTCCATGCCGCCGCCCGCGCGCTCCACAGATCCGAGCAGCAGCAATACGGTACCGTGCTCGCGCTGTTCCCGGACGGGCACAACAGCTTCTATGATTTCTGCATCCATATCTGGTCGCGCGGCGGCGAGCCCTTCGACGCAGCAGGCCGCCCCGCCTTCACCTCGCCCCAGGCCCGTGCCGCGCTCGATTTCCTGCGCGGCCTCGCTGCCGACACCGGCGCGATCGCTCCCGGTGCCCGCGACCTGGACAGCGTCCAGTCCGGGCTCCTCTTTGCCGAGGGCAAGGTCGCGTTGATGGCCAACTGGTTCGGTTTCGCCGCCTATGCCGACACCGCCGCCGAAAGCCGCGTCAAGGGGCTGGTCGATGTCGCGCCCCTCCCCGCCGGGCCGGGCGGACGCAGCGTCTCACTCAACGTCTTCTGGGTGCTCACGATCGGCGCCGGTTCGCGCAACAAGGCGCTCGCTTGGGATTTCCTGCGCCACTGCGCCACGGCGCCGATGGACAAGCTCACGACCACCGAAGGCGCAATCGGTGTGCGTCGCTCGACCTGGGCGGACCCTGAGGTCAACGCGCTGGTCCCCTATTATCACCGGCTTGACTGGCTCCACGAACATGCCCGCGAGATGCCGCTGACGCCAAAGCTCGCCGACATCTCGCACATCGTCGACGCGATGCTCACCGCTGCAGTGACGACCGACATCGCGACCGCTGACCTTCTCGCCGCCGCGCAAGCCAGGACGGAAGCGGTCCTGTGACTGCGCTTCGTCAAGGCTGGCCGATGCCATCCAATCCGCGCCCGATCGTCATCATCGGTACCGGCGGCATCGTGAAGGACGCCCATCTTCCGGCCTATCGCAAGGCCGGCTTCACCGTCGCCGGCGTCCACGACACGCATCGCGCCCGCGCCGCCGAACTGGCCCACGAATGGAGCATCGCCAGGGTCTTCGACACAATCGAGGAAGCCGCCGCGGCCGACGCTGTGTTCGACGTCGCCGCGCCGCCGATCGCGCATGCTGCGATCCTCTCGGCGCTGCCCGAGGGCGCCACCGTATTGCTCCAGAAACCGATGGGCCTCGATCTCGGCGCCGCAACCGCGATCCGCCAGGTTTGCCGCGATCGAATGCTCACAGCATCGGTCAATTTCCAGCTCCGCTATTCGGCGATGATGCTCGCGGTGGCCGACGCGATCGCCCAGGGCCTGCTCGGCGAGCTCGTCGAGATCGAGGTGCATCTCAATCTCGTCACGCCTTGGCACCTGTTCCCGCATCTCATCCCCAATCCGCGGGTCGAGATCGTCTCGCATTCGATTCACTATCTCGACACGATCCGCGCGCTGGCAGGCGATCCCAAGGGCGTCTTCGCACGCAGCTATGGGCATCCGTCGAGCCGGCTCGCCGACACGCGCACCACCGCGATCCTGGAGTATGACGCGCCGCTGCGCGCGACGCTGTCGATCAACCACCACCATGATTTCGGCCGCCGGTTCCAGGACGCGTCGTTCCGTGTCGAGGGCAGCGAAGGCGCTGCCATGGTCAAGCTCGGGCTGCTGCTCGACTATCCCACCGGCGAACCCGACGAACTTTGGCTCGCGCCAAAAGGCGGCCCCTGGAAGCAGGTTGCGCTTCAGGGCGCCTGGTTCCCCGATGCCTTTATCGGCCCGATGGCCAATCTCCAGCGCTTCGCCGCCGGCGAGGACGCGTCGCTCGCCACCAATGTCGAGGATGCCTGGCGGACGATGGCGTTGGTCGAGGCCTGCTATCGCGCCGCCGCTGCTCCAGCTACGCCAATTCCCACAGAATGAAGGACCCGAAGTGATCGATCTTTCCGGCAAGACCGCTCTTGTCACCGCCGCCGCGCAGGGCATCGGTCGCGCCTCGGTGATTGCGCTCGCCGAAGCCGGTGCGCGCGTGACCGCGACCGATGTCAACGAAGCCGCGCTCGAGGGGCTGGCCAGCGAACGCATCACCACCAAGCGGCTCGACGTGCTCGATCCCGAGGCCATTGCCCGCCTGATCGGCGAAGTCGGCGCTGTCGACATCCTCTTCAACTGCGCGGGTGTCGTCCACAACGGCTCGCTGCTCGAATCCACCGATGCCGATCTCGACTTCGCCTATGAGCTGAACGTCAAGGCGATGACCCGGATGTGCCGCGCGGTGCTGCCGGGCATGATCGCCAAGAGCGACGGCGCGATCATCAACATGGCCTCGGTCGCCTCCAGCGTGAAGGGCGTGCCCAACCGCTTCGTCTATGGCGTCACCAAGGCAGCGGTGATCGGTCTGACCAAGGCGCTCGCCGCCGATTATGTCGGCCAGGGCGTCCGCTGCAACGCGATCTGCCCGGGCACGGTCGAGACGCCATCACTGCGCGATCGTCTGTCGGCGCAGGGCGACTATGAGACGACGCGCGCGGCCTTTGTCGCACGCCAGCCGATCGGGCGGCTCGGCAAGCCCGAGGAGATCGCCGACCTCGTCGTCTATCTCGCCGGCGCGACCTACACCACCGGCCAGATCCACAACATCGACGGGGGCTGGTCGATATGAAGGCGCTGCTCGCCCTCGCCGCCTCCGCGCTGGCGCTCGCGACTCCGATGGCGGCGCATGCGCAGGCCGTCGCGCCCGCCGGCCAGCAGCAGTTCGACAAATTATGGCTCGGCTCGGCCTGGTATCCCGAGCAATGGCCCGAGGAGCGCTGGGCCGAGGACCTTCGCCTGATGAAGGCGCAGGGCGCCAATGTCGCGCGCATCGGCGAATTCGCCTGGAGCCGGATGGAGCCGAGCGAAGGCCAGTACGACATGGATTGGCTGGTCCGCGCCGTCCGCCTCGCTGCCAAATACGGCATCAAGATCGTGATCGGCACGCCGACCGACACGCCACCCGCCTGGATGACCCAGAAATATCCGGAGGTGCTGCGCATCGACGGCGACGGAAAAAGGCTGGGCCATGGCGGCCGGCGCCAATTCTCGATCTCGTCGCAGCGCTACCGCGCGCTCAGCCGCGACATCGTCTCGCGTATGGCCGCCGCGCTCGGCAACGAGCCCAACGTCGTCGGCTGGCAGATCGGCAACGAATATACCGACGAAAGCTATGATCCCGATGCCCGCACCGCCTGGGTCGCGTGGCTGAAGCAGCGCTACGGCACGCTCGACAAGCTCAATGATGCCTGGACCACCACCTATTGGTCGCAGACCTATTCGGCCTGGGACCAGGTTCCGTTCAACACCGACAAGGGCAATCCCGGCTGGATGCTGGAGCTCAAGCGCTTCATCACCAGCCAATGGGTCGATTTCCAGAAGAACCAGCTCGACGAGATCCGCGCCAAGGCAAGCCCGAAGCAGTTCATCACCACCAATCTCGGCGGGCTGGGCTGGGCCAACAAGTTCGATCGCTATGAGATCAACCGCGATCTCGATTTCGCATCCTGGGACAATTATGTCGGCACCGGCCACCTCCAGCCCTATCGCAACGGTGCCACGCATGACCTGGTCCGCGGATGGAAGCGCCGCAACTTCTGGGTGATGGAGATCCAGCCCGGCTTCGTGAACTGGGCGCCGGTCAGCAACATGCTCTATCCCGGCGAGACCCGTGCGATGGCGTGGCAGGCGATCGGCCATGGCGCCGACGGCGTGCTCTACTGGCAGTGGCGCAACGCGCTGAACGGCCAGGAGACGATGCACGGCTCGATCGTCGGCCCCGACGGTAAGCCGCTCCCGGTCTATGGCGAGGTGAGCCAGATCGGCCGCGAGTTGGCCAAGGCATCCCCGGTCATCGCCGGTACGCATCCCGCCTCCCCGGTCGCGATCCTCCAGGACTATCCGAGCCGCTGGGCGATCGACTTCCAGCTGCACCACAAGGATTACGACCAGATCGCGGTGTTGCTCGACTACTACCAGCCCCTCAAGGATGCGCTTGGCGCGGTCGACATTGTCGAGGCCACCGGACCGCTCACCGGCTACAAGCTGGTCGTCGCCCCGAGCCTCAACATCATCACCGACGAGATGGCCGCTAAGCTTTCGGCCTATGTCCGCGGCGGCGGACACCTGATCCTCGGGCCGCGCTCGGGCATGAAGGACGCGTTCAACCGCCTCGATCCCAAGCGCCAGCCCGGTCCGCTCGCCGATCTGCTCGGCGGCCAGGTCGAGCAATTCTACGCGCTCGACGAGACGATCGCGGTCGGTGACGGCAAGGCGGCGATCTGGGCCGAGGATCTTTCGACCAAGGCGCCCGACACGCAGGTGCTGCTGCGCTACGGCAAGGCCAATGGCTGGCTCGATGGCCATCCCGCCGCGATCACGCGGCAGGTCGGCAAGGGCAGCATCACCTATGTCGGCGCTTTGGTCGACGATGCGGTGATGAAGGGGTTGATCGACAAGGCGCTGACGGGCGCCAATGTCTCGCGCGATTTCGCCGTGCCCGACGATGTCGAGCTGATGACCCGGGAGGGCAAGGGCCGCTCGATTGTGATCCTGATCAACCACGGCCGCGAACGGCGCAGCGTCACGCTGCCGCAGGCGATGACCGACATACTGGTCGGCGGCAGCAAAACCGAAGTGACGCTGGAAGCCGAAGGCGTCGCGGTGCTCCAGCGGGCGATCAAGTAAGCGAGACACCATCCACCGTCATCCCGGCGAAAGCCGGGATCCAGAGTCACAAGCGCTGCCCCATTTGGCTCTGGGTCCCGGCTTTCGCCGGGATGACGGGCTTGGGTAGCCCGACGAACCTCAGACGATGACCGGCATTTCGTCGGGGAGTGGCTCCGTCACGCGGCTGCCCCACAGCGCATAGAACAGCACATAGATCTCGCACGCCGCGGTCAGCAGGAACGATGTCTGCAGGTCATAGGCGTCGGCGATCCAGCCCAGGACGAAGACCAGCGCGCCGCCCGCGATCGCCATGATCAGCAGCCCCGATCCTTCCTCGGTCAACGGGCCCAGCCCCTTGATGCCCAGCGTGAAGATCGTCGGGAACATGATCGAATGGAACAGTCCGACCGAAATCAGCGCCCACATAGCCACGGGTCCGGTCCCGAACGTGGCGATCAGCATCACGATCAACGCCCCCACGCTCGCGCCCGCCAATACTCGGCCCGCATCGATCGAACGCATCAGGAAGCTGCCGATGAAGCGGCCCACCATCATCCCGCCCCAGAGCAGGAACAGGTAACGCGATGCCTGCTCGTGCGTCAGATTGCCGATATCGGGCTGGCTCACGAAGTTGATGAACAGATTGCCGACGCCAATCTCGGCGATCAGGTAAATGAAGATGGCAGGCACGCCGAACACAAGGTTGCGGTGGCGCCACAGCGAGAGGCTCTTGCGCCCCTCAGCGGCAAGACGGCGCGTGGAGCTCCCCATGTCGGGCAGCCGGTACCGTGCGATCACGAAGGCCAGCGCGATCAGCACGACGGCGACGATCAGATAGGGCAGCTGCACCGCTTGCGCATCGGCGAGCTTTTCCGCGGCGGTCAACGCCCGCGGATCGGTCGTGGTCCCCGATGTCGAGCGGCCAAGGATCAGATAGCCGCCGAACAAGGGCGCGAGCGTGGTGCCCATCGAGTTGAATGCCTGGACCAGGTTGAGCCGCGACGAGGAGGTCTGCGGCGGACCGACCACGGCAACATAAGGATTGGCGGCGACCTGGAGCAGCGTGATCCCGCTTGCGATCACGAACAATGCGAACAACGTGACCCCGAAAGAGGGAATGCGCGCCGCCGGGATCATGCCCAGCGCGCCGACCGCCATGATCGCCAGCCCAATCACCATCGACTTCTTGTAGCCGATCCGTTCGATCAGCTTCGCCGATGGGATCGAGGCGAAGAAATAGGCGATGAACCACACGCTCTCGATCAATGTGGTCTGGGTGTAGTTGAGGTCGAACACGCTGCGCAGATGCGGCAGCAGCGTTCCGTTGATGACGGTGATAAAGCCCCACATGAAGAAGAGCGTCGCGAGCAGCGTCAGCGCGCCGCGATAGGTTTCTGTCGTCGTCGTCGACGTCGTCGCGCCAATCGGTACCGGTCCGGCCATTCGATCCTCTCCCTGGGGGATTCTTGTTCTTTAGAGCGCCTGCACGCGATGCTGCCTCTCGCCGACCACTGCCAGTGGATTCTCAAGCGGCAGGCCGAATTCGGGTACTTCGATACGGAACACATCGCCCGGAACGGCGCGCATGCCGGCCGCGAAGGACAGGGTCGCGGTGCCGAAGAAGTGGATGTGCACATCCCCCGGCCGGCGGAACTGGTCATACTTGAAATGATGATGCTCGAGGTTGGCGATACTGTGCGACATGTTCGCTTCCCCGGACAGGAAGGGCGCCGACCAGATCGTCTCGCCGCCGCGCACCAGGCTGCTGGTGCCGCAAATGTCCTGCGGCAACTCGCCGATCAGCAGTTCGGGACCGATCGCCGCCTGGCGCAGCTTGGAATGGGCGAGGTAGAGGTAATTTTGCTGCTCGGTCACATGGTCCGAAAACTCGTTGCCGAGCGCGAAACCGATGCGATGCACCTGCCCGTCGCGTCCGATCAGATAGACGCCGGCGATCTCGGGCTCCTCGCCGCCGTCGAGTGCGAAGGAGGGCGAGGTCAGCGGCATGCCGGGGCCGATCAGCCCTGCCCCGTCGCCCTTGTAGAACCATTCGGGCTGCACGCCCGGCGCATCGCCCTCCGGCTTGCCGCCCTCCAGGCCCATCCGGAACATGCGGATCGAATCCGTCTCGGTCCCGCTCGTGGCAGCCTGGTGCATCTTGTCGCGCGCATCGGCCGAGCCGAGATGGGTGAGGCCGGTGCCGGTCAATATCAGGTGCGCGGGATCGTCATGATCGATCGGCACCAGGACATCGCCCGCAGCAAGCGCCGCGGCAAGATCGATCGGATCTCCCAGCGCACGGCTCGCGACTTCGTTGGCCAGCGAGCGGCCTGCATCGATGGCCCCCAGCGCGAGTTCGCGCATCGAATTGGCGCCGGCGATAGGCCGGGCGGTCATACCCTCAGAGGCGGCCACAATCCGCTGACCGTCGATACGAAGCTGCACGAGACGCACGCGAAAACTCTCCTAGATATTATATGACTATTCTAGACATGGGCCCGGCGATGATGCAAAGGCTTTGTCACGGCAACGCCACGGGTCCCGCTCGCGATTTGACCCCGGTCAATTATTCATATTATATCCTACACACAATCGGCTGAGGCCAGCGGCAGCCCGTCCAGAAGAGACGGCGTCCGCGATCTGGGAGAGTTGAGTGCCCGAAAATCCGTTGGCCGATGCCCGCGCTCGATTCCCGGATTCGCCGCACACTGCGCTCGCGCGCCCGTCGTGAAGAAGGCCAGATTCCACGTCGCGCCAAAATCCGGCTGCCCCAACACCATCCTCCGCCTTGATCGATCCGAGGAGATTGAATTTTATGCCCGGTAACCCACTCCTCGGCGTCTTCTTCCACTGGCTCGGCGGCTTCGCCTCGGCCAGCTTCTACGTGCCGTATCGCGGCATCCGGAAATGGAGCTGGGAGATCTTCTGGATCACCGGCGGCATCTTCTCCTGGTTGCTGGCACCGTGGTTTTTCGCCTCGATCCAGACCAACGACCTGATGGGCGTGATGGCGCAGGTCCCTGGCCGTACCGTCGGCCTGTGCGTGCTGTTTGGCATGCTCTGGGGTTTTGGCGGGCTCACCTACGGCCTCACTATGCGCTATCTCGGCCTGTCGCTGGGCATGGCGGTGGTGCTGGGGCTCTGTACGGTCTTCGGGACGATCATCCCGCCGATCTTCCAGGGCGATTTCGCCTCCAAGCTGCTCGATACACCGAGCGGACTGTACATCCTGCTCGGCCTCGGCATCACGCTGGCCGGCATCATCGTGGTTGCCCTTGCGGGCGCCAGCAAGGACAGTGCGCTCTCGCCCGAGCAAAAGGCTGCGGCGATCGCCGAGTTCGACTTCAAGAAGGGTGTCGCGGTCGCAATATTCTCCGGCGTCATGTCGTCCTGTTTCGCCTTCGGCCTCGCGTCGGGCGAACCGATCAAGGCGCTTTCCGCCGCCGCCGGCACCGGCCCCTTGTGGACCGGCCTGCCGACGCTCTGCCTGGTCATGTTCGGCGGGCTGATCACCAACGCGGTGTGGTGCACCTGGCTGATCGTCAAGAACCGCAGCGCCGGTGAATTCATCGGCCGTGCGGGGCCCGCGGCGGATGCCGACGGTACGCCCCCGCCGCTGCTGCGCAACTATCTCCTCGCCGCACTGGGCGGTACGCTCTGGTACTTCCAGTTCTTCTTCTACACGATGGGCGAGAGCCAGATGGGCAAGTTCGGCTTCTCGTCCTGGACGCTGCACATGGCCTCGATCATCATCTTCGGTACGCTTTGGGGCTTCGGCTTCAAGGAGTGGAAGGACGCCGCCCCGCGCGTCCGCGCGATGGTTTGGTTCGGCATCTTCCTGCTCGTCTTCGCCACCGTCGTCATCGGTTACGGCAACATGTTGGGGACCAAGGCATGACCACGCGCCGCCAATTCCTGACCACCACCGGCACCGCTGCGGCGCTCGCGGCCGTCCCCGCGCGCGCCGCGGCACCCTCTGCACTGGCCGTCGTCGACCTCCGCGCCGAACATGTGACCGATCTGCTCGGCACCGATGTCGCCAAGCCCCGCTTGTCCTGGCGGATCGAAGGTCCGGATCGCGGTGTCTCCCAGAGTAGCTACCGCATCCGCGCCGGGACCGCAGCGGGCAAGGCCGATCTATGGGACAGCGGCGCCATCGCCTCCAATGCCAGCTTCGACATCGTCTGGGGCGGCGCTCCGCTGAAATCGATGCAGCGCGTGTCGTGGACTGTCGAAGTGACCGACAGCCGAGGCGGCGAGGCACGCTCCGCGCCGGCATGGTTCGAGACCGGCCTGTTTGCGCCCGAAGACTGGCACGCCGACTGGATCGAAGCGGAGGACGCCCTCGCCGCCGCCGATCGTGCGGCAGGCGTGCAATGGGTGTGGACCGAGAAAGCGCTCGATTCCCGCCCACATGCCTTCCGCGTCGATTTTGACGTGCCTGCGGACTTCGAGCGCGCCGAAATCCTGATCTCCGGCAAGGATCATATGCGGGGCGTCTGGATCAACGGCGAGAGCAAGAATCCCGATGCGCTGCCGCTCGGGTTGGGCTGGGACACGATGCTGCCCTTCTGGGGCACGCTGCTTTCGTTCGAAGGCAATATCCGCCCCGGCCGCAACAGCGTCTGCGCGCTGGTCGAGGCCGAGACGACAGGCTTCTTCCCCGTCGATGGCGGCGCCTTCGCGGCACTGATCCGTATCCACCGCAAGGGCGGCAAGATCGACCGCATCGTCAGCAGCGGCTGGCGCGTCATGCCCAACGCGCCGAAAGGTTGGACCGCGCCCGGCTTCGACGCCAGCGGCTGGGAGCGCCCGCAGAAGAGCGGCTCGCACGCGGACAGCGATCCGCGCCCGTCCGAACCCGCGATGCTGCTGCGGACCGGCTTCACCCCGAAGCAGAAGGTGGTCGCGGCGCGGCTCTATGCGACGGCGCTCGGCGCCTATGATGCACGGATCAACGGCAAGCGCGTCTCCACCGCGCATCTCGCGCCCGAGATCAGCGTCGCCAGGGATCATGTCTTCTACCAGACCTACGACGTCACCAAGTTGATCGCGCCCGGCGAGAATGCCCTGGGCGTGGTGGTCGGCGACGGCTGGTACGCCAGCGCTTTTGGCTGGCGGATGGAGCGCTACGGCTTTGGCCCGGCGCCGCGCCGGCTGCGTGCGCAGCTCCGGCTCGACTATGAGGACGGCTCGCACGACTGGATCGCGACGGGACCGGCTTGGCGCATCGGCAATTCGCCTATCCTCAAATCCGATATCTATAACGGCGAGACCTTCGACGCACGGCTGCGCACCCCGGGCTGGGACGCGCCGGGCTTCAATGCCTCGGCCTGGGCACCGGTAAAGGTAGGAAGCGCGCCCAGGACCAGGCTGATCGCCCAGACCTCGCCCTTGCTGACTCCCAACATGACGCGCCGTCCGGTCAAGGTGAGCGAACCCCTTCCCGGCCGCTTCGTCTTCGATTTCGGCCAGAACTTTTCCGGCTGGGTCCGGATCAAGGCCAAGGGTCCGGCAGGCGCCACCATCACCGCCCGCTTTGCCGAACTGCTCAAGAAGGACGGCAGCGCCGACCAGTCCAACCTCCGCCTTGCGGAATGCACCGATCGCTTCATCATGCGCGGGGATGCGGAGGGCGAGACGTTCGAGCCGCACTTCACCTATCACGGCTTCCGCTATGTCGAGATCGAGGGCTACCCCGGCAAGCCTACGGCCGCCGATATCGAGGGCGTCATCGTCTACAGCGACTGCCGCAAGACCGGAGAGATGCGCTTCGCCGCGCCTCTGCTCCAGAAAATCTGGCAGAATGCCGAATGGAGTCAGCGCTCGAACTTCTTCGCGGTGCCCACCGACTGCCCCCAGCGCGACGAACGCATGGGCTGGATGGGCGACATCCAGGTGTTCCTCGACGCCGCCGCGTTCAACATGGAGGTTGATCCGTTCATCCGCCGCTTCCTGACCGAGGTACGCGCGGCGCAGCGCAAGGACGGCGCCTATCCGATCGTCGTGCCGCAGCCGAATTCCTTCCCCGACGTGGTCACCGCCGGTTGGAGCGAGGCGGGGATCATCCTCCCCTATCGTCTGTGGCAGCGCTATGGCGACACCGCGGTGATCGACGAGAATTGGGCGGCGATGGAAGGCTGGATGGCCTATGTCGCCCGCGACAATCCCGACTTCATCTGGCGCAAGGACCGCGGGCTCGATCTCGGCGACTGGCTCTCGGTCGACGCGATCAAGCCCGACGACGAGACCACCCCCCGTATCCTGTGCGCCACCGCCTATTGGGCGTGGTGCGCGCAGTTGCTCGCCGAGATGGCGACCGCCACCGGCCGCACCGCCGACGCCGCGCGCTACACCGATCTGCGTGGCAAGATCATCCAGGCGGCACAATCGCTGCTCAAGCCCGACGGCACCGCCGGCAATGGCAGCCAGACCAGCCAGGTGCTGGCACTGCACTGTGGCCTCACGCCGGCCGCGCAACGTCCGGCCGCGGCGAAGATCCTCGCCGCCGAGATCCGCGGGCGCGGTATGAAGCTGTCGACCGGCTTTCTCGGCACACCCTATCTGCTCGACGTGCTCGCCGAAGCGGGCGAACTGGAAGTGGTCAGCGGCCTGCTGCTCCAGACCGGCTATCCGAGCTGGGGCTATATGCCGGTCAAGGGTGCGACGACGGTGTGGGAGCGCTGGAACGGCGATGTCGGCGACGTCGCGATGAACAGCTACAACCATTATGCGCTCGGCGCGGTGGTCGGCTTCTTCTATCGCCGCCTCGCCGGCATCGCGCCGGCGGCGCCCGGCTTCCGCCGCATCGCCATTCGCCCGCTATGGCTGCCCAAGGTCGGCAAGGTGTCGGCCAAGTATGAATCGTGCATCGGCACGATCGCGACCGAAGTGAATGGCGATGCGCAGGGCCTCACCAGCCTTTCGCTCACCATTCCGGCCAACGCCGTCGCCGAAGTCGAACTGCCCGCCCGCGCCTGGCGCGAGGGCAGCCGCGCGATCGACGGCCATCCCGACATCAGGAATTTGCGCCGCGACGGCGACCTCGTCCGCTTCGAGGTCGGCTCGGGCGAGTATCGCTTCACGATCTAATCAGAGGAACTATCCGTGCCCACGCTTGGTCTCATCCATAACTCGCCGGTGCTGGCACCCGTGTTCAACGAAATCGCCGCCCGGATCATGCCCGACGTCCGGATCCTGCATTTCGTCGACGAGAGCACGATCAAGAACACGATCGCGGCGGGCCATCTCCAGAAGGCGACGATGCGCCAGGTGATCCGACTGGTCGGCTCCACCTTCGATGCCGGGTGCGACGTCGCTTTGGTCACCTGCTCCTCGATCGGTGCAGCGGTCGAGATGGCGGCACAGCTCTATGACCAGCCCGTGCTTCGCGTCGACCGCGCGATGGCCGAGAAGGCAGTGGCCACGGGTAACCGGATCGGCGTGGTAGCCACCCTGTCGACCACACTCACGCCTACCGCCGATCTGATCGGCCGCGTTGCAGAGGAACAAGGCAAGCATGTCGAGATCGTCGAGCACCTCTGCGAAGGCGCGTTCGAAGCGGTGATGGCCGGCGACGGCGCCACGCACGATCGCATCGTCGGCGAAGGGCTGACCAAGGGCATGGCCGGCATGGATGTGATCGTGCTTGCCCAGGCTTCGATGGCGCGCGTCGTCGCCTCGCTGCCGGAAGGTGCTGTCGCGGCACCGGTCCTCGCCAGCCCTGAGCTCGGCATGGAGCATGCCCGCGACGTGCTCGCGAGCTTGGCGAAGTGAAGAAGCGGCGCATCGTCCTCGGTTTCCTGGCCGTCCTATCGATCATCACTTTCATCGATCGGATGGCGATCGCAGTCACCGGCCCGACGATCCAGAAGGATTTGGGAATCAGCCCCCAACAATGGGGCTGGATCTTGAGCGCCTATGTCATCGCCTATGCCGTGTTCGAGGTGCCGTCGGGCGCGATGGGCGACAAGCATGGCTATCGCAAGGAGCTCACCCGGATCACGCTTTGGTGGTCGTTCTTCACGGCGATCACGGCGGTGTGCCGCAATTTCTGGCAGCTGGCCGCCGCGCGTTTCCTGTTCGGCCTCGGCGCGGCCGGTGCCTATCCCAACATGTCCGGCGTGCTCTATCGCTGGCTGCCAGCACGCGAGCGGGCGCGCGGCCAGGGCGTGATCTGGGCCGCGAGCCGGTTCGGCGGCGCGCTCGCTCCGCTGCTGCTGGTGCCGGCGAACCACTATCTCGGTTGGCAGGTGGTGTTCGTCCTCCTCGGCGCGCTGGGCTTCATCTGGGCGATCGCATGGCGGGGCTGGTATCGCGACCGGCCCGCCGACCAGCCGGGCATCACCGCCGAGGAAGTCGCGGATATCGGTACGGACGACAGCGGCCATTCGGGCACACCGTGGCGCCGTCTGCTCAGCCTGCCGCAGCTCTGGCTGATCGCACTCGCTTATTGCTTCTATGCATTCGGCAGCTGGTTCTTCTTCGGCTGGTTCCCAACCTGGATGGTCAAGGGCGCCGGCTTCACGGTCGGCGAAATGGGGCTCTACGGGTCGATCCCCTTCCTGCTCGGCATCGTCGGCAATCTGGCGGGCGGCGTACTGTGCGACAGGCTGGCCGAACGCATCGGCATCCGCCGTGCCTATAGCCTGATTGCCAGCGTCTGCCTGACGATCACCGCGGCGCTTCTCGTGGCGATGAGCTTGGCGACCGGCAAGATCGCGATCATCGTTCTGGCCGGCGCCGCCTTCATGATCATGGACCTGATGCTCCCCGCCGCCTGGGCGATGTGCATGGCGATCGGCGGGCGCTATGGCGGCACCGCCAGCGGGGTGATGAACACTGCCGGCAATCTGGGCGGTTTCGTCTGTTCGGTCGCGTTCGGCTATGTCGTCGCCGCCACGGGCAACTATAACCTGCCACTGCAGGGCGTGGCTGCCATGGTGCTGGTCGCCGCCGGTCTCTTCGTGCTGATCGATTGCACCAAGGGCTTCGATCACAAGGCGCCGCCCGAATTGGCTCCGGCGACGCTGTAGTAAAGCCGTGCTCCTGCGAAAGCAGGAGCCTAGAGCCACGGGCGCTTCGCTTGTGATACCGGACTCCTGCTTTCGCAGGAGCACCGGTTTAGCGACCGCGCCGCACGACCTCGAAAAAGTCCTCGCCGCCCATCTGGCCGCCCTTCAGCACCAGCTCGAGCCCGTCGATCGCGGGCTCCGAGGCATGGGCGCGAACCAGCGGGGAGCCTGGCGCCATCGGCGCCGCCCAGGTCAGTGCGTCGATGCCCAACTCCGCCACCCCATGGCTCGACGTGTCGCCGCCCGCGAACAGGATGCGGCGAAGGCCCTGACGCTTGATCACGGCCTGCGCAACGCGTCCCAACGCTGCGCCCAGCAAATCCCCGGCCGCCGGCGCGGCATCACCAAGCGGGCCTTCCGCCGAATGGATCACGCAGCGACCACCGGCGGTCAGGGCAGCTTCGGCGGCAGCCGCAAGGCGCGCCTCTTCGCTTTGTTCGCCGCGCAGCAAAGCCGCAACATCGACGCCGACTCCGACATAGCCCTCCGCGATACCCCGCCCGATCTGCCGTCCGGTAAGCGGGGAGCAGCTGCCGCTCACAACGAGCAGGCGATCCACTTCCCCCGCACGCGCAAGCTCGCTCGGCGTCTCGATCGTGCCGTTCGCCTGCCACTCGATCACCAGCGCGCGCGTCACGCCCGAACTGCCGACCGCGAACCGCGAGCCCCGCGACGACAAGATCGCTCCCGCAGTGGCAAGATCGGGGATGTCGATCCCGTCGAACAGCACCGCACCGTCGGTCACGGCATCGAATGCCGCAGCCGCCTCCCCGGCATGAATGCGGTCGATAGGCACCAGAGCGACCGACATGTCGGTCTGCAGCGCGAGATGGCGGCGCAGGTCCGCCTCGTGCATCGGCGTCACCGGGTGGCGCGACATCGTCGGGTGGCGGTCGATGCGATAGACCTCGTCGCCCGCTGCTGCGAACAGATTGCCGAACGCGACATAGCGCCGCAGATGCGGCGCGCCGACCAGGATCGGCACGATCCCGCCGAACGCACGCGCGCCGATCTCCATCGCACGGCCGATCGAACCCACGGCCGGGCTGCTGTCGAAGGTCGAGCAGGTCTTGTAGTGGACGATGGCCGCATCGCCGAGTGCGGCGAAGGCCTCGGGGAGGTTGGCGTCCATCCATTCGGGCGAGCGGCTCCGGCTGTCGCCCGCAAGCCCGATCGCACGCACATCGGCGAAGCGCGCTCGCAGCGCGGCGTCAGGCTTGCGCAGGAACAGGACGGCGGGAACGCCGCCCTCGGCAAGTTGCTCCAGGACGTCGGTCGATCCCGTGAAGTCGTCGCCGTAATAGCCGTAAAGGGGCGTCACCCCGCGAATGCTCCCAGCGCCGCCCGCAGCTCCGGCGCCTCGCGCGCAGCCTGGTCGAGCGGCACCCCGGCGATCGCGGCGTCCCATGCCTGGCGAAGCGCGGTCACGCCCGCCGCGGGCCCGCTCGGATGCGCGAGGATGCCACCGCCCGCCGCATAGATCAGATCGATCGAACCCAGCGCCGCATAGGTCGCGTGCACCTGCTTCGCGGACTGGCCGGATGAGAAGACCGGCATGATCTCGCAGCCCGGATTGGGCGGATCGAACATCGGCGTCAGGCATTCCCGCGCCGAAGCGATCACGCTCTCGTTCGTCTCGCAGAACTTGTTGTCAAGCCCGTTGACATGGGTGTGGTCGATGCCGGCTAAGCGCCACATCTTCTGGAACGCGACATAGCTCATCCCGATAGCGGGCGAGCGGCCGAGCATGCCCCAGCCGTTGCGGTGGCCGTGGATCGGCAGCTGGCTGTGCGCGCGCAGCACCTTCATTGCCGGCAGGCCAATCGAGTTCATGCTCGCCATGATGCAGGTGCCGCCCTCGGCCATCACATGATCGTGTCGCGCCAGCATCTCGTCGATGTCACCGGTCAGATTGGCGGCATACATCACCCTCTTGCCGGTACGATCGGCATGCGCGTTGATGACGCGCATCACCGCGGAGACACGCGCGTTGAACGGACAGGCGGGACCATCGGCCTGCAGCTCGTCGTCCTTGATGAAATCGATGCCTGCGTCGAGCAGCCCCTTCACCTGCGCGGCGGTCGCCTCGGGATCGAGCCCGACGCTCGGCTTGATGATCGTGCCGATCAACGGCCGGTCATAGACATTGGCGAGCACGCGCGTACCTGCCACGCCGAACTGTGGCCCCTCATAGCGCGTCAGGAATACCGGCGGCAGTTTGAGATCGAGCAGCTTGAGCCCCGAAAAGGCCTTCAGCTCGGAGAGATTACCGGCGACCGTCGCGAGCAGGTTGGGCAGCGACGGTCCGAAATTATGGACCGGCCAGGACAGCACGACGCGCGCGGTGCGACGACGGCCATCGCCGCCGCCCTTGGGCAGGCCCGAACCGGGAAGCGAGGGCCCCGAAGCATCCTCCAGTTCCTCGATCGATTCGACAGTCGCCGAATGCGCCTCGCGCAGCGCGACGGTCTCGCCGGGCACTCGCACGAAGGTGCCGGTCGATTGTTCACCCGCCATTGTTTCCGCCGCCTGCGCGAGCGGAAACGCCGTTTCGATCCAGTAGGTAGCGGTGACGCGGTCAGCCATTATGCGATCTTGAAATAGGTGTTGTAGCGTTCGGTATCGACCGCGAAATACGGCACGAACACCAGGTCGCGCCCATCGACGCCGGCGCGATACGCCTGTTGCTGGCCGGGAACCGGTGCGAGCGCGCCGGGCAATGCGATCGGTTGGTTTTCGATGCCGTCCCAAGGATTGACGCCGACATACATTACCGCACCGCGCATTACCGCCGCGAGATCGGGATTCTGGTCGTCGATCGCGTGCGTCCGCAGCGTCTGCGGCAGGACGAGATCGACGGTATCGCCCGCCTTCCACGTCCGCGAGACCGTCGCCAGCGTGCCCGGCGTCACCGCCTGCGCCTTGCCGTTGACCGCGAGCGTCGCGCCCTTCGCCCAAGCCGGGACGCGCAACCTCATCGCGAACCTGCCATTGCCCGCCTTGCGCACCGTCAGGCGCGTCGAATCGGTCGCCGGATAGCTGGTCTCTTGTGCCACCTGGACCGCGCCCCCGGCGCGATCCCAGGTGACCTCGGACGTCGCGAACATGTTCACGACCAGCGCATTGTCATCGTGGAAATACAGTCCCTGCACATAATCGGCGACGCCCTGCACCAGCGTGCCCGAACAGCAGGGCCATTTCTTTTGATAATAGAGTTTGTCGGCGTTCGGGCCGTAGTTCGAATAATAGGGATAATCGCCGTCGCTGTCGGGCAGGCGCGTCGCCAGCATCGTATTGTAGAGCGTGCGCTCGAGCCCGTCGCCATATACCGGCTGGCCGGTGAACCGGATCAGATAGCGCGCCAGCTTCATATCGGCGAAGGCGCCGCACGGCGTCTCGAAATGCGCCTTGGACGATTTGAGCGTCGCGGCGAGCTTGCCCTTGTGCAGCTCGACGAACTGCTCCTCCGGCCCCCAACCGCCCGAAGCGAAGCGCTGCGGTTCCATGAACGTCCAGGCATTCTCGAGCGCCTTGCGATACTTCGGATCGCCCAGGTGCAGATAGGCCTGCGCGCCCGAGCTCAGCGCGATCGTGTGGCTATAGGCATGCTTGGTCGGCAGCACGTCTTGGCCAGCCGCGAGCGGATCGAACCATTCCTTGTTGAGGAGATAATGCACCGCCATGGCGCGATATTTCTCGTCGCCGGTGATGTCCGCGACGTGGAACAGATTCTCCGACAGGACATAGGTCTCGTCATAGGGCGGATCGACCTTGCCGATCCGGTCGCGCGAGACCGGCGAGATATAGGGCATGCACTTGTCGATGATGATCGGTAGCAGCTCCTTGGCCCGCTGCACGCCGCTCAGCTGATACGCGTCGACCAGGCCGACAACGTACTTGTCCATCACATAGGCCGCCCACTGCGCCTGCGCCTTGGGGCCGGCATAGGGGTTCTTGGCTCGGACCATCGCTTCGCCGAAGCCGTCGACCAGGGCCGCGACCTTGGCATGCGCGGCCTTGTCGTCGGTCGCGGCCGCGAGGCGCGCGAGGCCCGAGACATATTGGCCGAAGGCGAGACCCGGCACGAAGCCGTCGGCATCGTACCAGCCGCCCATGTCTGGTCCCGGCGCCGGCAGCCCGGCATTCTGGCGGAAGACCTTCAGCAGGCGATCATTGTCGAGCGCCAGATAATGCGAATGGATGCGGTCGTAATGCTCCTTGATCCGTCCGGTACCGGTGAGCTTCACTGCGCCATAGGGAAATTCGTGCAGCGCTTCTGCGCCGCGCAGCGCAGCAGCCGCAGCACCGGCCCAAGCCGCCGAAGGCAGCGCCGCTGCGCCAACCGCGGTTGCCGCGCAGGCCGCGCAATGGAAGAAATCCCGCCTCGAAACGCCCTCGCCCACATCCATCTCCTCGTTCGAACCTTGTCCGATTATCACTGGCGTTTAGCCCGCCAGACCGGATATACCCCTATTCATATCATAATATAAATGGCAAGGGGTGGTATGATCTGTAGGCCAGTAGCGATAGCACTTACCCTGCTATTGAGCAACGTAGCCGCGCATGCGGCACCTTCGCATACCGTCGACTTCCCCTCCCGCGCGACTGCATTCGCCGATCGCGCGGCGATTGCGGTGGGTATCTCCTGGTATCCCGAGCAATGGCCGGAGAGCCGCTGGGAGGCCGATCTCGCGCTCATGAAGGCGACCGGGTTCAACACCATCCGGATGGGCGAGTTCGCCTGGAGCCGGATGGAGCCCGAAGAGGGCAAGTTCGACTTCGCCTGGCTCGATCGTGCGATCGGCGCCGCGCAGCGCCACGGCTTCATGGTCGTGCTCGGCACGCCTACCGCGTCGCCGCCGGCCTGGCTCACCCAGAAATATCCCGACGTGCTGCGCGTCGACGAGAGCGGCACGCGCGCCGGACATGGCGCGCGGCGGCACTTCTCGTTCGCCAGCCAGCGCTATCGCGATTTCTCGCGCCGCATCGCCACCGAGATGGCGAAGCGCTACGGCAAGAACCCGGCGGTGGTCGGCTGGCAGATCGACAACGAGGTCGGCCCGCCCTCATTCGACGACGAGTCCGTCGCCGCCTGGCATGCCTTCCTCAAAGCGCGCTACGGCACGATCGACGAACTCAACCGCCGCTGGGCGACGCAATATTGGAGCCAGTTCTACAACAGCTTCGATCAGGTGCCGCTCCACGCGACCGGCCAGCAAAACCCCGGCCTGCTGCTCGACTTCAAGCATTTCACCACCGCGACCTGGACCGACTATATCCAGAACCAGGTCCGCGCGATCCGGCCGCTGGTCGATCCCCACGCGTTCATCACTACCAACACGATGTTCTGGAACGCGGGCTTCGACCATTTCGTCATGCACCGCGATCTCGATATCGCCGCATGGGACAATTACATCCCGGACGGCCGCCCGAACTGGGTGGCGAACGGCGCCAATCACGATCTCGTTCGCGGCTACAAGCAGCGCAATTTCTGGCTGATGGAGACGCAGCCCGGCCGGGTCGACTGGGTGCCGGTCAACCGCGCGCTCGATCCCGGCCAGGTGCGCGAGCTCGCCTGGCAATCGGTGGCGCACGGCGCGGACGCGGTGCTCTACTGGCAGTGGCGCCCCTCGCCGAACGGCCAGGAGACCTATCACGGATCGGTCCTGGGTCAGGACGGCCAACCCAATCCGATCCAGCCCGAGATCGCCCATGTCGCCAGCGACCTGATCAAGGCCACGCCCCTCCTCGCCGATACCCAGCCGGTGGCGAAGGTGGCGATGCTCTTCTCCTATGACAGCCGCTGGGCGATCGACCTGCAACGCCACCACAAGGATTTCGACCCGGTCAAGGCGTTCACCGATTTCTATCGGCCGCTCCGAGTGCAGTCGCAGGGCGTGCACATCCTTCCCGCCGAAGCCGATCTGGCGCGCTACCCGCTGGTCGTGGCGCCCAATCTCAACGTGCTGACCGAGACGCAGGCAAAGGCGCTCGAAGCCTATGTCCGCCGCGGCGGACACCTCGTGCTCGGCCCACGCTCGGGGATGAAGGACGATGCCAACGCGCTCTGGCCCGAGCGCCAGCCCGGGCCGCTAGCCGCGCTGCTCGGCGCGAGGGTCGCGCAATATTATGCGCTCGATCAGGGCGTCAGCATCACCGGTTCGGTGACGGGCAAAGCTGCGATCTGGGCCGAAGAGCTCGAACCCACTGCGCGCGACGTCCGCACCCTCGCCACCTATGCCGATGCCGGGGGATGGCTCAACGGCAAGCCGGCGATCGTGACGCGCAATGTCGGCAAGGGCAGCATCACCTATGTCGGCGCATGGCTCGATCCGGAGACGATGGCCAAGCTCGCCGCATCTTTGCTCGCCGACGCCAAGGTGACGCCGCTGGTCGCCGGCGCCCACGCCGATTTCGAGATCGCCGAGCGCGCCGGTGCCGGCAAGCGCATCCTGATCGCCATCAATCATGGCAGTGTCGCGCATGCTCTGGCACTACCGGCCGGCGCCAAGCCGGCCGGGGGCGATTGGGCCGATGGCCAGGTGCCGGCGCACGGCATCGCCCTGTTCCAACTCGCCCCGGAGGCTCGCCAATGAAGACCACTCTCCTGGCCCCTACCCTGTTCGGCTTGTTTGCGCTCACGGCGGCGCACGCGGTCGTACCCGATCGCTGGGTGCCCGCCTGGGCTTCCCCGCCGATCGGCTATGAGCCCGATACGCGCGACGGCAAGGGATTCGGCCGCCCGTTCAAGGACGAGACCGTGCGCCAGGAAATCCGCGTCGGCGTGACCGGCAGGAGCGTGCGGGTGCGCTTCACCAACGAGCTTTCGGACGCGCCGCTGCGCATCGGCGCGGCCTCGATCCTGCGCCTCGACGCGGACGGCAAGCCTGTTCCCGGCAGCCTGCGTTCGCTGCAGTTCGGGCAGGCCCGTGGCGTCACGGTGCCAGCCCGCGCGCCGATGCTATCCGATCCGATCGCCTATCCGGTCCAGGCCGGCGAGCGCGTCGCCGTCTCGATCCATTATCCCGACGAGACCGCCGCCCCCGCGCATGCCCAGATGGTCGATGTCGCAGCCGGCGATGTCACGGCGATGCTCAACCTGCCCGCGCCGCGCCATGCTCGTGCCTCGGGCGTGGTCAGCGCACTGGAGGTCGGCGGCACGACCGCTACGCGCGTGCTGGTGACCTTCGGCGATTCGATAACCGAAGGCGCCGGCGCCTCGCCCGGCAAGGCGATGAGCTGGCCCGATCAGCTCGGTCGGATGCTCGCCGCCAATGCGCGCGGACGCTGCTGGGCGATCGCCAATGCCGGCATCAGCGGCAACCGCCTGCTCAGCAGCGGGCGCGGGCCGAACGCCCTGTCGCGGCTGGATCGCGATGCATTGTCCGTGCCCGGTGCAACGCACATCGTCGTGCTCGAAGGCATCAACGATATCGGCAAGGTCAAGGACCCCGCCAAGGACTGGCAGCCCACCGCGCCGCAGCTGATCGCGGCGTATGAGCAGATCCTCGCCCGGGCGAAGGCGCGCGGGCTCAAGGTCATCTTTGGCACGGTGCTGCCCTATGAGGGCGCCGCCTATGCCTCTCCAGAAGGCGAGCAGCGCCGCGAGGCGGTCAACCGCTGGATCCGCGCCAACACGCGGCGCTTCGACGGCGTGATCGATTTCGATCTCGCGATGCAGGAGCCAGGCAAGCCGACGGTGATGCGCCTTCCCGAGCAGATCGGCGACCATCTCCACCCGAACGATGCCGGCTATACGCGTATGGCCAAGACGGCGCTGCCGGTGATCCTCGCCCAGGGTTGCTGATCGTGGAGCGGTCGCGGGTTACGCCGCGGCCGCCTCGAACACGTAGCGCCCGGAACCGACGATGAGCGTTGCGGTGCCGGCCATGTCCAGTGCCTTCACGACGCCCGCGGCGCTCCTGGCCGGGGCGCCGCTCTCGCGGATGCGGCCGAGCGGCACGGGAAGCCGGATCACCGCCTGCGCGCCCGGCGGAACCTCGATCTCGAACCGGATCGCCATACCCTGCCGCCGCCATGCGCTGCGGATCGGCCCGAGCACCGAATCATAGCTCGCCCCGGCGGATTCGAGTCCCGGTACGGTTTGCGGCGCGATCGTGATCGCCGGCGCCGCGCGATTCCAGAAATCCACCTTGATCCCGGCCAGCCCGATGTAGAGCCACGCCAGCGCGTGCCCCAGCATGAAGTGGTTCTGCGAGCCGCCGAGCTTTGGGTCCCAATTCTCGGTAAGGGCAGTCGCGCCGGCCATGACCTGCGCGCCGTAGCTCGGCGCATCGGTGCGCGAGAGCATCCCGTGCAGCACTTCGGGCGCGCCATGCTCGGCCAACGCACGCACGACATAGTGAAAGCCGATATCGCCGGCG
Source organism: Sphingomonas sp. JC676 (assembly GCF_014489075.1). GTDB lineage: Bacteria > Pseudomonadota > Alphaproteobacteria > Sphingomonadales > Sphingomonadaceae > Sphingomonas. The sequence continues at coordinate 1,352,216 of NZ_JACTGR010000001.1, forward strand.
GAGACGTGATCGCCTCGCGATCGAATATCCGCGACGAGGCTGGCGAGAACCCGCTTCTCCTGCCCCGCCGGAACCATGCCCAGCGCAAGCGGCATCGCGTTCGCGGTCTGGCTTCCTGTGTCGTAGCTGCCCTTGTCGGCATGGAAATAGGCCGCGTTGAACGCAGCCTTGACGTTCGCCGCCCGCCGCTGGAAGTCGGCGACTTCCGCCGCGGGTCGCCCGAGCAGCCGCGCGATCTCCACCAGGCAGGTCAGCATCTGATAATAAGTGGCGGTCGCCGTCACCCCCATCGTCGTCAGCTGCGTGCGCTTGCCTTCCGCGCGCGGCCCGAGATCGAGCCAGTCGCCCAGGCCATAGACCACCAGCCCGTCCCCGGTGCGCTTTCCCTCGATATGATCGGCATAGCGCCGCATCGCGGGATAGCCGCTCTCCAGCACGCTCGGATCGCCGTACATCCTGTACGTCTTCCACGCCGCGATCACCACCGCGCCGCCCCATTCGGGCGAATCGCGATACATCTCGTCGACGCCCAGGAACTGGACGAACTCCGGCGCGATCTCGGGAATCTGGCCGCTCGGCAATTGCGCGTCGACGATATCGGCGATCGTCTTCTCGTAGAGCGTCACGCCGTCCTCGATATAGAGGACGGTCTCGGCGTTGAGCTGGTCCTGCTCGAGCCAGCCGAGCTTCTCGCGGTGCGGGCAATCCGTGAACACGCTCGCGCTGTTGCTGAGCACCGCCTGCTTGATCAGGTCGTGCACCTGGACGAGCAGTTCCTGGCTGGATTCGAAGCGCCCGCTTTGGCGCAGATCGGTGTGGACGAACTCGCTCGCGAGGCTGACGACGGCCACGTCGTTCGGCCCGGCGCGCTCGGCTGGCACTGCGCCCTCGACCTGCAGATAGCGTGACCCGCAATACATGAAGCGCGGTCGCCAGACCTCCTCGCCGCGCCCGGCCAGCGTATAGGCGTAATAGACCGGCAGGCCCGGCCGTGCGCCGATGCTGCGCGGCGCGATCAAGCCATCGCTGCCGAGCACTTCGGACGGGCTCAGGCGAATCGTCGCGCCGGCAGGCCCGCGCACTTTCAAGGCCAGCCTGCTCGCGGCATTCTTGCCAAAATCATAGACGAACACGCCCGGCTTCGGCTCGGTGATCCGGACGGTCGGATAAATCGTGTCGACCGTCATCGGCGGGATGCCCTGCGCCTTGAGCCTGCCCGGCGGCCCATCGACCAGCAGCACGGGCGACCAGCCCTCCGTCGCCGCCTCGGCGCGATTCCAGTTCGCGATTTCGCGCTGCGCGTCATGATCCTCGCCGCCATAGATCGACGAGAAGGTGATCGGGCCGGGTCGCGTGACCCAGGATTCGTCGCTGACGATCAGCTCCCGCGTGCCGTCCGTATAGGTGATCGCAAGCTGCGCGATCAGCTTGGGTTGTCCGAAGGTGCCGACGAACTTCTTGTAGCGATCCTTGACGCCTTCGACATTGTACATGCCGTTGCCCAGCATCACGCCAATCGCGTTGGCGCCCGGCTGCAGCAGGTCGGCCACGTCATAGCTGTTGTAGAGCACAGTCTTGCGATAGTCGGTCCAGCCCGGATTGAGCATCGACTGGGTCGTCTCGTGGCCGTTGATGCTCGCCACATAATGACCGAGCCCGCTGATCGACAGGATCGCATGACGCACCGGCTTGCGGACCGCAAATCCTCGCCGGAACAACGGCATCGGCTTGGCCCCCTCGACCGCCGCGCCCTTGCGCGATTCGGCGATGCGGATCGGCCAGCCCGGCTCGGCCGCGATCCATTTCGCCTTCCATCCGCCATCACCGATCACGCCGGTGAAGAACCGCTCCGGTGCGCTCCATTGCGAGGCCCTTCCCCGCTCGTCCCACAGCATCAGCGACCACCAATAGGGCCTTTGAGAACCGAGCCGCAGGTCCCGACCGAGCCGCGCGCCGAACTTCGCGCTCTTGATCTTGCCGCTGTCCCATATGTCGCCGCGGCCGGCGGTGACGTCCGCCTCGGTGCTGGCGACTACGATACGCCACGCCGTCTGACGCAACCCGCGCGCGGCGGGATCGACCGCCTCGGCGGTCCAGCCGAAGCGGGGCCGGAGCATGTCGATCCCCTCGGGCTGCGCACGCCATTCGACGCGCGGCCGCGCGGGACGAAGGCTCACGCTACCGGGCGCGGCAAGCGCAGCCTTAGGCACGAGCGATGTAGCGAGCGTCGCAGCCATCAGGCCGCGACGGGTCAGACGGGGCGCGGTCACCGCTCGACGCGGATCAAATAGGACGTCGTGACCGGCGTGCCGACCGCGATCTCCCAGCCCGGCTCGATCATCCGGCCCTTGATCTCGGGACCCACCGGCCGCGCCGCGCCGTCCAGCGGTGTCGCGAACACGCCGATCGCGCCTTCCAGATCCTTGAACTGGATCCAGCCCGTGATCGGTTCGATCACTGTCGGCGCGGTGCCCCAATTGGTCAGCATCGCGCGCCGCTCATCCCATTTCTGGCCGGTGTTCTCGACCTTGCCGGTGGTGGTCAGCAGCATGCGGTTCGACAGGTTGAGCGGCTTGCCGTCGAGCGATGACAAAGTGATCGTCGCGAACTGGTTCTTGATGTCCGCGGACAGGTTGCGCGTCTGCACTTGCGCATTGGCGGCGATGAACCCGACCAGCGCCTGGCTGCGCGGCGTGTCGATCGACACCAGCCCGTTCTTGCCGCCGTCCGTGCGCCAGCTCAGTTCGCCGGTATCCGACACGATCGGGTTCGCCTCCGGCAACGGCGCAGGCAGCGTCGGCTTGCAGTCCAGGCAGGTGACCCGCGAGCCGTGGACCAGCGGGATCTTGATGTCGAAACCGGGGGTGTAATAGGGCATGTCCGCCCGCGGCAGCCGCGACGCCTCGCTGATCTGATCGGTCGAATAGGACCGCGTCAGCACCTTCTTCGCCGCCGACACGTCGCCGCGCAGGAAGAGCATCGCCCCGGCCGGCATCTGCGCCATCTTCACCGGGTCGAGCGTCATGTCGAAATGATCGCCGATCATCGGCGTCCATTTGCCGGTGATCTTGGTCTCGAAGGTGTAGAAGAAGATGCCGTCCCAGTCCTGGAATGCCGCATAGGACGCCAGGATTGGGATCATCTCCGAACCATAGTCACTGGGGTACGGATGGTTGACCTCACTCACCGTGTACGGCTTGCCGACCGTGGCCGAGCGCGCCAGCTTCTGGATGATCGACAGTTCAGGCGAATTGACCATCGGCTCGTTGCGCCGGCCATAGATCGCCGGGTGCTGCCAATAGACATGCGCGTCCATGATGTCGGACTTGTTTGCCGTCCGCATCAGTGGCTGGTTGGCGATGAAATAGGTATGGTCCGCCATCGGGATGATCGGCGATTTCACGCCGACCTCGTCCTTCAGGAAACGCTTCATCTCGGCATGGAAGTCGATCTCGACCTGGGTCAGGAACGCCAGCTCGGCATCGAGCCGCAACCGCGGTGCTTCCGGATGGTCGCCGCGCCGCATGAAGGGCACCTTCTCGCTGGCGCCGATGCCGGCCATGCCGCGCAGGCTGGCGATCTCCTTGGCGCTGCGGTTCTTCGCTAGCCAGTCATTGTACATGCCGACCAGCAGCGCCTGGTAATGCGGCGTCATGTCGAGTTGGAGGTTTTTGCCGTCCTTGGTGCGCTCGCCGCGCAGCCAGTTGCGCATCCAGAATTCGAGCAGCGAATTCTCGTTGACCACCTCGACGATCGCAACCGCCGGATCGTCCGCATAGCGCAGCTTGGTGTACGGGTTGAGATGCCCCAGCAGCTGCTTGGCATAGTCCTTCTGCAGCGCGATCAGCTCGGGCCCGAAATAGGTGAACGCCTTGGCTGGCCCCAGCAGCTCCGCATCGGGCACGCCGTCGCCGACAGTGAAGCGGCGCCCTACATTCAGGTTGAAGTCGACATAGATGCCGTTCTTCTTGAGCTCGGCGATCCAGTAATCGAGATTGTCGAGCCGCTCGGCGTTGAAATGCTGGCTGTCCTTCAGGTCGCCGCGGATCAGGCCACGCGGTCCATGCGTGAACGGCCCGGCGCCGGGCGCGCGGTCGCCGCCCTCGTTGCGCACTTGGCTCTCAGTATCAGGCCGGTCGAGGAAGTGCAGGCGGACACAATTGACGCCCAGCCGCGCGAGCTCCGCGGCGTAGATCTCGGCGTCATGGTGCGAGGGAATCTCCTCCGATCCCACCACCCATCCGGTCATGTTGACGCCCCAGCATTTGAAACGCTGGCCGTCGCCGCGATAAAGATGCCCGTCGCGCGCCTGGATGAAGCCGTATTTCCCCGCCGGGCCATCCAGCAGGAAGCGCGCATCCACCGCGGAATCGACGCGCTGCTCGTGGTTCACGGGATACGGCTGGAGCGGAATGTCCTGCGCGCACGCCGGCGCCGTCATGGCGATCATCGCCCCCATGCCGAGCAGACCGCGCCCGATTTCCCTGCGCTTACTGAATTTGATCATCATGCCCTCCCCTGAGCGCGGCTGCATCTCGAGCCGCTAGTGAATGTCGTGTCGCTTGCGGGGTCAGGCACTTCGCCGGTGCCAGACCGCGTAATAAGGTTGACCGGCCCAATCCGCGCCGAGCGCCGGTGCCAGCGTCTCGCCCCGGGTCCCCTGCAGCAGGAAATAATATTGCAGCGGGAACGGCGAGGCCGTGTAGTCGCCCGGTATCTCCGCGGAATGCCGCTGGCCGGCCCCGGTCATCGGCCGCGACCGCCAGCGCTCGCCGTGATTGACGTGGCGGAAGTACAGCGTACCGCGCTGCACGTCCGAAGGCGCGGTCAGGCTTACGGTCAAGGGCCCGCCCGGCGTGAAGCTGTCCAGCGCGGAATGCTCGATCGCATAATGCGGCCGCGACGGATCGAGGATACGCTCGACGACCGGCGCATCATTCCTGGCGCTTTGCTGCGCAGCATTCGCCAGCGCCGCCCGCATCGCGGCAATGTCGCGATCCACGTCCGGCACTCGGTCGATCCAATGCCCGCGCTGGACGATCGCCTCGGTGCCGAAGCTGATGTCGGGGGCATACACCCCGCGAGCGCGCTCGGCCATCGCCACCCAGATGTCGCGACCCCTGGCGTAGATCGCGAGTGCGCGGCGGCCGATCTCGGTCGACCCGGTCTTTCGATAGATCTGAAACAACAGGCCGCTCTGCAGCTTGGCAGCGAAGAAGCGGGCCAGGCCGACCTGGATCAGGACATCCTCTTCCAGCCGACGAAAGGCTGGCCCGGACGGTGCTTTCGCCCGCGCCTGCCTCAGGGCCGTCTCGGCCATCCCGGCAAAACCTTCCAGAGCACGGGCGACCTCGGCCGGGGAATATTTGGGGTTCGGCTTTCCCGCCACCACCAGTTCCGCATGCTCGGCGATCGAGGAGAAGAGCTGCGGATCGAGCGGGCTGATGTCCGCCAGTGTATAGCCATCGGGCAGGTCCGCGATCGGCTTGTAGCCCGTCAGCGGCATCACCGGCATGTTGTCGTAGATCTCGGGCCAGTAATACCGGTTCGAGGTCGACGGAATGTGCGCGGTGGTGAACAGCGGCAGCGCGCGCGAGGCGTGCGCCAGCGCCGCCTCCGCAGCGGTCGCGGCCGGGCCGAAGCGGCGCGTCAGGTAGCGGCCCCAGCCCGCCCGATCGGCATCGGGATTGTAGAGCAGCCGGCCCCATAGCCGATATTCGTATTCGAACTTCGCCCAGTCGTTGAGGCCAGGCTCGAGCGCCTTGTCGCGATAGGCGTTGCGGCCGCCGGAATGGCCGGATGCCTCGCGCCCCTTGAAGGTCAGCGGCTCGCAAATCTCCAGCCCGGAGGACTCGCAGAAGCTCGCCGCGCGCGAGTAGGCGGCGGCGGTAGCCGGGTCGCCCCACAACAGGAACCGTTGCGTTCCCGGCCACAGGCGATGCAGCACGCCGTACTTGCGGCCTTCGACGAACAGATCGGCATAGCCGTAGCGCGTGAAGCGCCGCACGCCGCTGCTGCTGTTGCCGGTCGCGGCGATCCGCGCAGGTGTCGGCACCTCGTTCTCGCGGATATCGGCCTGATGATAGCCGAGCCCCATATGCTCGCCGGAGAATTTGGGGCTGACCTGCATCGGCATGCCGGTCGCCTGCGCGATGGCGATCATCTCTTCGGTGATGCCCTTGGCGTGCATGTCGATCTCGACGGGACGGCCAGCCGCCGCGAACGCCTCGAACAAGGTCTTCCAGAAACCGAAGCTGCCGTCCTTGATCCCGCTCTCGACATGGATGCGGAAGGTAACCCCGTTGATGTCCGGGCATTCCGTGAGCAGCCTGGCCAGCGCATCGCGGCAATAGGCGGCGTGGGTTTTGGGCGTGAGCCCTTCGATCCGGTGGAATGCCTTGGGGCTCTCCACCCATTCATAGACATGCGTCCAGATGCCGAGCTGGAAGTGCAGCCCCCGCGCCGCGGCCTCGGACGAGATGAACTTGAGCGTCTCGAGGTTCTTCTCGCGCTCGCCGGCCGGGAGCGCGGGGTTCAGCCGGACGTCATGGCCCGGCACGTCGAACAGGAAGACATAGGGGAGCTGGAAATAATCGTCGGTGATGTTCCTGGGGAAGTCGTAGCCGAAGCCGAAGAACAAAGCGACGCGGTTGAACCGGTTCGCGACCAGCATGTCGAGATAGTCGGTCCAGAAGGCGCGATCGTAATACCAGCCCTTGTCCTCGATCTCGCTGCAGAAGGACCGCGCCATGCTGCGGACCGCGTTCGCGGGCTTCTCGTCCATCGCGGCGATATCGAGCCCGAGATCGGGCGAGGCCGACAAGCGCACCCGGTCCGCCAGCTCCAGCACCGCATAGGCCAGGCCCAGCCTGCCGCGCGACGAAGCACGAAGCGCCCGCGTGCCCTTGAACCGCTCGGGCGCGATCGCGAAACCCTCGGCATGACCCGAGCCTCTATCGGCGAGGATGAGCACGAGATCGCCGGAAGCCGGGTCCGCGGTGGCCGAGACGACGCTCTCCACCTTCCTCTCCGCCAGCGCCTTGCGAAGCTGGTCCACCGCCCGGGCGACCGGCGTCGACGAGGCGATCGGGTCGGCCGGGTCGAACACGATCCACATCTTGCCCGGAGCGGCGGCGCTTGCAGCCGTGGCACCCACCGCCGTTGCCGCGGCAGCCGCGGCCCCGAGCTTCAGGACGTTCCTGCGTTCGATCATCGTTCGACGCGGATGAGATAGCTGGTCGTCGCCGGCGTCCCCACCGCGATCTCCCAGCCCGGCTCGATCATCCGGCCCTTGATTTCCTGCCCGATCGGACGCGCGGCACCGTCGAGCGGCGTCGCGGACACGCCGATCGCGCCCTCCAAATCCTTGAGTTGGATCCAGCCGGTGATCGGCTCGATCAGCGTCGGCGCGGTGCCCCAGTTGGAAAGCATCGCGTGGCGGTCGTTCCATTTCTGGCCGGTGTTCTCGACCTTGCCGGTGGTGGTGAGCAGCATCCGGTTCGACAAATTGAGTGGCTCGCCGTCGAGCGATGAGAGCGTGATCGCCGCGAACTGGTTCTTGATGTCCAGCGAGAGATTGCGCGTCTGCACTTGCGTATTGGCGGCGATGAACCCGACCAGCGCCTGGCTGCGCGGCGTGTCGATCGACACCAACCCGTTCTTGCCGCCGTCCGTGCGCCAGCTCAGTTCGCCGGTATCCGACACGATCGGGTTCGCCTCCGGCAACGGCGCAGGCAGCGTCGGCTTGCAGTCGAGGCAGGTGACCCGTGAGCCGTGCACGAGCGGGATCGTCACGTCGAAGCCGGGCGTGTAGTAGGGCATGTCTCCTCGCGGCAACCGCGACGCCTCGCTGATCTGGTCGGTCGAATAGGACCGCGTCAGCACCTTCTTCGCCGCCGACACGTCGCCGCGCAGGAAGAGCATCGCTCCCGCCGGCATCTGCGCCATCTTCACCGGGTCCAGCGCGATATCGAATTCGCCCGTCACCATCGGCGACCATTTGCCGTGGATCTTGGATTCATAGGTGTAGAAGAAGATGCCGTCCCAATCCTGAAGCGCCGCGTAAGAGGCCAGGATCGGGATCATCTCCGAGCCGTAATCGCTCGGATAGGGATGATTGACTTCGCTGACGGTGAACGGCTTGCCCACCGTCGCGCTGCGGGCGAGTTTCTGGATGATCGACAGCTCGGGGCTGTTCACCATCGGATCGTCGCGGTGGCCGTAGATCGCCGGGTGCTGCCAATAGACATGCGCGTCCATGATGTCGGACTTGTTCGCCGTCCGCATCAAAGGCTGGTTGGCGATGAAATAGGTGTGATCGGCCATCGGCGTGATCGGCGACTTCACGCCGACCGCTTCCTTCAGGAAGCGCTTCATCTCGGCATGGAAGTCGATCTCGACCTGGGTCAGGAATGCGAGTTCAGCATCGAGCCGCGGCCGTGGCGCATCCGGATGATCGCCGCGCCGCATGAACGGCACCGGCTGCCCCGCGGCAACGCCCGCCATGCCCCGCAGTTTGGCTAGGTCGCCTGCCGAGCGGTTCTTGGCGAGCCAGTCATTGTACATGCCCACCAGCAGCGCCTGGTAGTGCGGCGTCATGTCGAGCTGGTAGTTTTTGCCCCCCTTCACCCGCTCGCCGCGCAGCCAGTTGCGCATCCAGAATTCGAGCAGCGAGTTCTCGTTGACCACCTCGACGATCGCCACCGCGGGGTCGTCCGCATAGCGCAGCTTGGTGTACGGGTTGAGATGCCCCAGCAGCTGCTTGGCATATTCCTTCTGCAGCGCCACCAGCTCCGGGCCGAAATAGGTATAGGCCTTGGCATTGCCGATCAGATCATAGTCGGGGACGCCGTCGCCCGGCCGATAGGTCCTGCCAACATTGAGGTTGAAGTCGACATAGATGCCGTTCTTCTTGAGCTCGGCGAAGAGGAAATCGAGCAGGTCGAGCTGCCCTGGATCGAGCATCCTGGAACTGTCTCCGTCGGAGATCAGGCCGGCGGGCATCTGCTTGACCGGCACCGGATCGGGGCCGAGATCGCCGGCAGACTTTTGCGACTGGGTCTTGGGCAGATCGAGGAAGTGCATGCGCACGCAGTTGACGCCCAATCGCGCCAGCTCCGCCGCCATCTCGCGCGCTTCCTGGTGCGGCAGCAGCAAGGCCGATCCAGTGCTGAAGCCGGTCAGGTTGACGCCCCAGCATTTGAAACGCTTTCCGTCGCCGCGATAGAGATGCCCATCCCGCGCCTGGATGAAGCCGTATTTCCCCGCCGGACCATCCAGCAGGAAACGTGCATCCGCCGCGGAATCGATGCGCTGCTCGTGGTTCACCGGGAACGGCTGGAGCGGAATGTCCTGCGCGCATGCGGGGGCCGAGGCCAATGCCGACAAGGCGATCGCCGCCGTGAACGCGCCCGTTGCCAACCGTCGTGCCTGCCGCATCGCCGTTCTCCCCATCCTCTCGATTATCGCGGTCATCGCCGGCGCGGCGTACCGCGGCGGCCGGCGCCGTTTCTTTGTCGTTCAGCGCACCCGGATGCGGAGCGCGTAGGGCATCGCCCCGTCGCCTACCGCCGGCAGGGTGACCTTCAGCCCCTTGGGGGTCTGTTCCCAGCTGATCTTGCCGCCATCGAGCAGTTCGATGCTCTTGATCGGCGCCGTCAGATACGGCGTGCCTGCGTAGAGCGTCTTGACCAGCACCGCGCCGTCCTTCGGGCGCTCGAGGCCAAGGACATAGACCGTATCGCCCTTGGTCGTGAAGCGGAGGTCGGCGGGCGTGTAGCCCTTCACCGCCGACTCCTCGACCTGTCCGCCGACGCGCACCTGGCCCGACTTGGTCGGCCCCTCGCCGAAATATTTGAACGGCCGCGTGCCGTAGATCGCCTCGCCATTGACCTTCAGCCACGCGCCCATGCCGCGCAACACCGTCTGGATCTCGTCGGGGATCGTCCCGTCGGACTTGGGCCCGACATTGAGCAGCAGATTGCCGTTCTTGCTGACGATATCGATCAAATCGGCAGTCAGCGACTTGGCGCTGCGATAGGTGTCGTTCTGCGCATAGCCCCAGCTATGGACACTCACCGACGTGTCCGATTGCCACGGCGTCAGCTTGAGCGCGTCGGTCTTGCCGCGCTCCATGTCGAACATCGCGCTGCCTTCGGCGAACTGCGAACCCTTATAGGCAATGATGCCGGGCGCATTCCGGGCCGCCGAGCGGTTGTAATAATAGGCCGCGGTGTCGCGCATCAGCGGCTCGAACTCGGGTGCGGCGGTCCACCAGTCGAAATAGATCAGCTCGGGCTGGTACTTGTCGATCAACTCGGACGTGCGCGCCATCCAGTCCTTCAGGAACGCCTTGCTCGGCGGCATCCAGGTCTGGAGCTGGCCGCCGTCGGGCCAGGTCTCGGGCGGATCGGCGGGCAGCCCCATCGGCGCCGCCGGGCCGTACAGCCCGTCATTCGCCGGATTGTTGACGTCGGAATCGAAGGTGCGGCCCATATAATACCACCACCAATGCTCGGCGCGGTGCGACGACAGCCCGAAATGCATGCCGTGCGCGCGCGCCGCCTTGGCGATCTCGCCGGTCGTGTCGCGCTTCGGCCCCATGTCGGCGGCGTCCCAGGTGGTGAAGTCCGAGGCGTACATAGCGAAGCCGTCGCAATGCTCGGCGACGGGAACGACATATTTGGCGCCGGCTTCCTGGAAGAGCGCGATCCACTGGTTGGCGTCGAACTTCTCCGCCTTGAATTGCGGGATGAAATCCTTGTAGCCGAACTTCGACTGCGGCCCGTAGGTCTTCACCTGGTGCTCGAAGGCGGCGTTGCCCGGCACATACATGTTGCGCGAATACCATTCGTTCGCGAAGGCCGGGACCGAATAGACGCCCCAGTGGATGAAAATGCCGAACTTGGCGTCGCGGAACCATTCGGGGGTGCGATAGGCGCGCAGCGAATCCCAATTGGCCTTGAACGGCCCCTTGGCGATGCCGGCCTGAACCTCGCCCAGCTTCTTGTCGACCTTGGCCGCATAGCCCGGCACCTGCGCCGTCGCCGGAACGGCGACCGCAAGGGCAAGCATCGATGCCGAAACGGCCGCAATGCGCTTAATCGAACCGACGATAGTCATCGTACCTCCCCGATGGTTTTGTTGTTCCGCCGATTGCGGCGCTCAACTCACATTAAGCCACGGTCGCGCACCGCCATCAAGAAAAATCCTATTATCATACTATTTGTCCAGCGCTGTCGGCTTCGGACCGCCCGTGGCCCAGTCGAGCAGCTCGACGGTGTGAACCACCGGAATTTCGGCGCGCTGGCCGATCTGCATCGCGCAGCCGATATTGCCGGTCGCGATGACGTCGGCCTTGAGGCGTGCGAGATTGGCCATTTTGCGGTCGCCCAGCTGCCCCGCGATCTCCGGCTGGAGGATGTTGTAGGTGCCGGCCGAACCGCAGCAGAGATGTGCCTCGAGGGGGGTGCGCACGATGTAGCCCGCGCCCGCGAGCAGCCGCTTCGGTGCCTCGGTCACCTTCTGGCCGTGCTGCAGCGAGCAGGCGGCGTGATAGGCTACTGTCAGTCCGCGCCCATCTCCCACCGGGAGATCGGCGTCGATGAGCAATTCGCTCACATCCTTGGCCAGCGCCGAGACCCGCGCCGCCTTCTCCGCATAAGCGGGGTCCTCGCGCAGCATGAAGCCGTAATCCTTGATCGTCGTGCCGCAGCCCGAGGTCGTGATCACGATCGCGTCGAGCCCGCCATTGTCCGCCAGCGCCGCCCAGGCATCGACATTCTGTCGCGCGGCCGCCAGGCTCGCGGCTTCCTTGCCCATGTGATGGACCAGCGCGCCGCAACAACCCTCGCCCGGCGCGAACACCACGTCGTAGCCGGCGCGGTTGAGCAGACGGACGGTGGCTGCACGGATCTCGGGCCGCAATACGGGTTCGGCGCAGCCCTGCATCAGCGCCACCCTCCCCCGCGATTGCTGCGCCGGCGATGCGGCCTTGGAAGGCTTGGGCGCAGCATTTTTCGGTGCCATCGCGAGCATCGCCGCCATCGGCTTCAGCGCCGGAAAGCGCTCGACCAAAGGCGTGGCCGGCCGCGCGAGTCGTGCCAGCGCTAGCGCGAGGCGGAAGCGCCCGGGATAGGGCAGCACCTGCGCCAGCAGGGCGCGGAAGAAGCGCTCAGTCCACGGCCGGCGATAGCGCTCCTCGATATAGGCACGCGCGTGATCGACCAGGTGCATATAGTTCACGCCCGACGGGCAGGTCGTCATGCAGGACAGGCACGACAGGCAGCGGTCGATATGCTTGACGACTTCCGCGCTCGGCTCTCGCTCATTCTCGAGCATGTCCTTCATCAGATAGATGCGCCCGCGCGGACTATCGAGCTCGTCGCCAAGCAGCACATAAGTCGGGCAGGTCGCGGTGCAGAAGCCGCAATGCACGCATTTGCGGATCACCGCCTCGGAGGCCGCCATCGCGGGATCGGCCAACTGCGCGGGGGAAAAAGCCGTCTGCATTTCTAGAACCGTCCCGTCTCGAACACGCCGGCCGGATCGAAAGCGCGGCGCACCCGCTCCTCCAGTGCCACGACACCGGCCGCCAGCGGATGGAACGCCGGCACCGCGGCTCGAATCTCCGCGGGCGCGCGGACCAGGACTGCGTGCCCGCCAGCCTTCGCCGCCGCATCGCGCACCGCTTGGGCGTCGCCGTCAAAAACAATCCAGACCAGCCCGCCCGCCCAGTCGAACAGCCAGCGCGCGCCGAGCGGCTCGAGCGCGGCAACGACCGATGGTCCGCCACTCGGCGGAACGTTGACGCGCCAAAGCATGGCATCCCGCCCCAGCGGATCGAGCGTGCGCAGCCCTGCCCACCACGCGGCGTCAGCCTCGCCGTCGAGCGCCACTACCATGCCATGCTCCCCGAGCAGGCGCTCGACCATCGCCGCGCGCGCCGCGACCGACGGCCCGAATCCGAGCAGGCGCAGCGCCGTCAGCGATTTCTCGCCGCCGCTCCCGGCGGGCAAATGGGCTGCCGCGCCCACTTCGGCATGCGAACCCATCGCCGCCGCCATCACGCGAACCGCCACCGCCGGATCGAGCCCCTCGACCGCGCGCGTCGACGCGATGGGCGCACGCGGAAGCACCTTCAGCGTCAATTCGGTCATCGCGAACAGCCGCCCCCAGCTTCCCGCGGCGAGCTTGGGCAGGTCATAGCCGGTGACGTTCTTCACCACCTTGGCGCCCGCGACGAAGATTTCCCCCCGGCCCGAAACCGCGCGCAGCCCGAGCAGATGGTCGCGCGCGCCGCCGCCCGAAAGCCGCAGCGATCCCGAAACGCCGGCGGCAACCACGCCGCCAATCGTCGCCGCGCCGACCGCGCCGCCCCGGATCGGGCCATGATCGAACGGATCGAACGCCAGCATCTGTCCGCGTTCGGCGACCAGCTGCTCGACTTCGGCGAGCGGCGTGCCCGGCCGCACGGTCAGCACCAGTTCTGCGGGATCATAGTCGATCACCCCGGCCAGCCCGTACAGATCGAGCGACCGAGCCTCGGGACGCGGCGCGCCGATCGTGGCCTTGCTACCGCCGCCCCGGATATCGAGCGTCACCCCTGCCCTTATGGCATCGGCGACGGCGTCGCGGACATCGTCTTCACTAAGCGGACGCATCAGAATCGCGGCAGCTCCGGATGGGGCAGTTCGCCCCGGTGAATGTGCATCCGGCCAAGCTCGGCGCAGCGGTGCAGCGTCGGGAAGACTTTGCCGGGGTTGAGCAAGGATTGCGGATCGAACGCGCATTTGAGCCGCTGCTGCTGGTTCAGGTCCGCCTCGCTGAACATCACAGGCATCAGGTCGCGCTTCTCGACGCCCACGCCGTGTTCGCCAGTCAGCACCCCGCCCACCTCGACGCACAGCCGCAATATGTCGCTGCCGAACGCCTCGGCGCGCTCGAGCTGTCCGGGCTGGTTCGCGTCGTAGAGGATCAGCGGATGGAGATTGCCGTCGCCGGCGTGGAAGACGTTGGCGACTCCCAGGCCGTATTGCTCCGACAGTTCGGCCATCCGCTCGAGCACTTCGGGCAGCCGGCGGCGCGGGATGGTGCCGTCCATGCAGTAATAATCGGGCGAAATCCGGCCCACTGCCGGGAACGCCGCCTTGCGCCCTGCCCAGAAGGCGACGCGCTCGGCCTCGTCCTGCGAGGCGCGCAGCGTCGTCGAGCCATTGGCGCGGGCGATGGCGGTCACTTCGTCGATCAGATGGTCGCACTCCGCCCCGACCCCGTCGAGCTCCACGATCAGCAGCGCCTCGACATCCAGCGGATAGCCGACCTCGACAAAGGCCTCGGCGGCATGGATCGCGAGCCGGTCCATCATCTCCATGCCCGCCGGAATGATGCCCGCCGCGATCACGTCGGCGACGCACTGGCCGGCGCCCTCGACGCTCGGAAATCCGATCAGCAGCGCACGCGCTGCCTGGGGCTTGGGCAGGATCCGCACCGTCACTTCGGTGACCACGCCCAACAATCCCTCCGAACCGACGATCACGCCGAGCAGATCGAGCCCCGCGGGATCGAGATGGCGCCCACCCAGCCGGACGATCTCGCCGTCCATCATCACCAACTCGACGCCGAGCACATTGTTGGTGGTGAGGCCATATTTCAGACAATGCACCCCGCCCGAATTCTCCGCGACATTGCCGCCAATCGAGCAGGCGATCTGGCTCGACGGGTCCGGCGCATAATAGAATCCGCGGTCCTCGACCGCCCGCGTGATCGCGAGATTGGTGACACCAGGCTGCACTACGGCCAGGCGATCCTCGTAATCCACGTCCAGCACCCGGTTGAACTTGGACAGGCCGAGCAGCACGCCATCTTCCAACGGCAACGCGCCGCCCGACAGCGACGTACCCGAACCGCGCGGCACCACCTTGACGCGCTCGGCATGGCACCAGGCCAACACCTGCGAGACCTGCTCGACCGTGTCCGGCAGCACCACCACGAGCGGCACTTGGCGATAGGCGGTCAACCCGTCGCTCTCGAACGGCCGCAGCCCGTCCGGATTGTCGATCACGCCTTCGCCGGGTACGATTCGGCGCAGCGCGGCGACGATAAAATCGCGCCGCGCGAGCGTGTTCGCGTCCGCCTGGGGCATCTTCAGCGTCATCCGGCTCCCCTAATCGGGCCCGCCTTGCTCGGCAAAGCGATCCTCTCTTGCACTACTCATTATACCAGCATACCATATCCGCCAAGACGTAGTTCACGGAGAGGTTGCATGGTCTCGGTTGCGCTATTCGGCGCCGGCGGAAAGATGGGCGCACGCCTGTCCCGCAATTTGAAGTCGAGCGAATATGACGTCCGGCACGTCGAGCTGAGCGATGCCGGCCGTGCGCGGCTGAGGGACGAACTCGGCATCGAGTGCGTCGATCAGGATGCGGCGCTCGACAATGTCGATGTCGTCATCCTCGCGGTGCCCGATACGATCGTCGGCAAGGTCGCCCATGCGCTTTCACCGTCGCTGAAGAGTGGCGCGATGATCATGGCGCTCGACGCGGCGGCGCCGTTCGCGGGGCACCTGCCGGACCGCCCCGACCTGACCTATTTCGTCACCCATCCCTGCCACCCGCCGATCTTCAACGACGAGACCGATCCCGCAGCGCGCGACGATCGCTTCGGCGGGCTGCACGCACGCCAGAGTATCGTCAGTGCATTGATGCAGGGCCCGGACGAGCATTACGAAATCGGTGAGGCGATCGCACGGGCGATCTGGGCACCGATCCTGCGCTCGCACCGCGTGACCGTTGATCAGATGGCGCTGCTCGAGCCCGGCCTTTCGGAAACCGTGGTTGCTTCGTTGCTCGACGTCATGCGCGAGGCGATGGACGAAGTCGTCGCCCGTGGCGTTCCGCAGGAAGCGGCGCGCGATTTCCTGCTCGGCCACATGAACATCCTGGGCGCCGTGATTTTCCAGCATATTCCGGGGGTCTTCTCGGACGCTTGCAACAAGGCGATCACCTTCGGCAAACCCCAGCTCATGCGCGACGATTGGAAGAATGTCTTCGACCGCGACGAGCTTGCCGCTAGCATTCAGCGGATAACCTGAAGGGGTTTTCATCGGGTCGACGCTCCCGTCAAAAGAGGGGCGAGGCTGAAGGGAGAGACAGGTGATCGAACGGCGCACGGTCCTGGGCATGCTTGGAGCAGCGACTCTCGTCGCGGGCTGCTCGTCGCGAGCGGGCGTCGGGCGCGGCATCATCGCGATCATCATGCCGCCCTATGACAATCCCTTTTTCCGCGCCCAGGCGGAGGCGTCGCGTGATCGCGCCAAAGCGCTTGGCTATGAACCGCTGATGCTCGTCCATGACGATGATGCCAGCAAGCAATCCGAGATGATCGACACCGCGATCGCGCGCGGCGCCAAGGCCATCATCCTCGACAATGCCGGCGCCGCCGCCACCGTCGCCGCGGTGCGCCGCGCCAAGGCGGCCGGCGTTCCTTCCTTCCTGATCGACCGCGAACTGAACGTGCGCGGCGTCGCCATCTCGCAGATCGTCTCGAACAATTATCAGGGCGCGCAGATCGGCGCCGAAGCCTTTGTCGCAG
Source organism: Sphingomonas sp. JC676 (assembly GCF_014489075.1). Classification (GTDB taxonomy): domain Bacteria; phylum Pseudomonadota; class Alphaproteobacteria; order Sphingomonadales; family Sphingomonadaceae; genus Sphingomonas. The sequence goes on from NZ_JACTGR010000001.1 coordinate 1,368,806, forward strand.
CGATGGCCGAAAAGGGCCCCTATGCCGAACTGGTCGGCCGCGAGGCGGATACCAATGCGACGATCCGTTCCGAGGGTTTCCACGCGATCCTCGATCAATATCCCGATCTCAAATCGGTCGCGCGGCAATCGGCGAACTGGAGCCAGACCGAAGCCTATGCGAAGATGGAATCGATGCTGCAGGCCAATCCCCAGATCAAGGGCGTCATCTGCGGCAATGACACCATGGCGATGGGCGCCTGGGCAGCGCTCAAGGCGGCGGGGCGCACCGACGTGATCGTCGTCGGCTTCGACGGCAGCGACGACGTGAAGCAGTCGATCCTCTCCGGCGGCATTCGCGCCACGGTGCTCCAGCCTTGCTCGCGCCAGGCGCGCATGGCGGTGGACCAGGCAGACGCCTATCTGCGCACCGGTAGCACCGGCCAGCCCGAGAAGCAGTTGGTCGACTGCGTCCTGATCGTGCCGAGCAACGCCGCGAAGCTCAGCAATTTCGATATGCGCGCATGAAAAGAGCCGCTTTGATCGTCGTGCTGGCGCTGCTCGCCGGCTGCCGGTTCGAAACGCGCGAGCAGGCCGCCCGCCACGCAGCCGGCGCGCAGGTCGCCGATATCGACGGCATGGCTTCCGAGGCCGCACGCACGCTTCCCGCCGCGCTTGCCGGCAAGGCGGCCGCCTTCCAGCCCGGACGGGCGGGCGACGCGGCGATTGCCGTCAGGCTTACCGGCCGCGTGGTCGCGGTGTCCGATGGCGAACGCGCGCGCTTGCTCTCGATCGACACCAATGGTGACGGTAGCGCGGATGCGATCGTCCAGCTCGGTCCCGTCGTCCGTGGCACCGCGCTGCGCGACGCGCTCGGCACACGCATCTTCAACGATTTCGACAGCCAGATCGAATATGCGCGCTACGCCCGCGCCATCAACGACCGCGTCGTCGGCCAGGTCCGCAACGCCGCAGCCAAGCTCGGCCGGGGCAGCGCCGTCGAGGTGATCGGCGCCTATGTCCCGGGCGGCGATGGCCAGGCCTTCGTCACCCCCGCGCAGATCCGGACGGCGCCATGAACGCTCCCGCCCCCCGGATGCGCGCGGAGCGCGTATCGAAGCTCTATCCCGGGGTTCAAGCGCTCGACGCGGTCGATTTCGAGATCCACGCCGGCGCAGTCAACGTGCTGATCGGCGAGAATGGCGCAGGCAAGTCGACGCTGATGAAGATCATCGCTGGGGTCGAACAGCCGAGCGCCGGCCGCCTGGTGCTGGACGGTGCGGAAGTGGCGTTCGCCAATCCCGCCGCCGCCGCGCGTCAGGGTGTGTGCATGGTGTTCCAGGAACTGAGCCTGTTCGCCAATCTCAGCATCGCCGAGAACATCTTCATCGGCCGCGAGCGCTGCCGGATGGGCATCGACATCGATCAGGGCTCCGAGATTGCGCGCGCGCGGGAAGTGCTGGCGCGGCTGCGCCATCCCCTCGACCCGCGTGCGCTGGTCTCTTCGCTCACTATCGGCCAGCAGCAGATCGTCGAGATCGCCCGCGCCCTCGCCCAGGATGCGCGCGTGCTGATCCTCGACGAACCGACCTCCGCGCTCAGCACCACCGAGGCGGAGACATTGTTCGGCGTGCTCGCCGAGCTCAAGGAGCGCGGCGTCGCCATCGTCTATATCTCGCACCGGCTGGAAGAGCTGAAGCGGGTCGGCGACCATGTCACCGTCCTGCGCGACGGCCGCCTCGTCGCGACCGCCGAAATGCGCGATGTCGACGTGCCATGGATCGTCCGCCAGATGATCGGGCGCGACGCCCCTGCCCGCGCCGAATGCGCCCGCGGCGAGCTCGGCGGCGAAGTGCTGCGCGTCACCGATCTCGTATTGCCGCGCGAACGCGGTGGCTTCCTCGTCGATCACGTCTCGCTGTCGGTACGTACCGGCGAGATCGTCGGCATCTACGGCCTCTTGGGCGCCGGTCGGACCGAATTGCTCGAATCGATCATGGGCTGCCGCCGCGACGCCGTGGGGCGCGTCATGGTCGCCGGCGCCGATATCAGCCGGTACGACATATGCGGCCGGGTGGCGGCAGGTGTCGCGCTCGTGCCTGAAGATCGCCGCCATGCCGGCTTTGTTGGCACCTTCTCGGTCGCGCGCAACCTGACCCTGGCGAGCCTGCGCCGATTCACGCGCCTGTTTCACCTTGATCCGGCACGCGAAGCTTCGGCGGTCGCCACGTCGACCAGCGATCTCGCGATCAAGACGGCGGGGCCGGACACGCCCGTCACCACGCTTTCGGGCGGCAACCAGCAAAAGGTCGTGATCGGCAAGGCGCTGCTCACCCGTCCCAAGATCCTGCTGCTCGACGAGCCGACACGCGGGGTCGATGTCGGCGCCAAGGCCGAGCAATACCGCCTGATCCGCCGCCTCGCCGACGAAGGCCTGGGCGTGCTCTTCGCAACGTCCGAACTCGACGAACTGACCGCGCTCGCCGATCGCGTGCTGGTGATGCGCGAAGGCGTCATCGCGCTGGACCTGCCGTGCGCTGACGCGGACCATGACAGTATCACCGCCGCCGCGAACCCGCGGGCCGAGGCGGCATGAAGGGGGCATGATGGGAGGCGATACGCTGCTCTTGCTGATGCGGCTGAGGACGGTGATCGCACTGGTCGTCGTGCTTGCCGTATTCTCCGTCGCGGCACCCAATTTCCTGAGCAGTGCCAACATGGTGCTGATGCTCAAGCATGTCGCGCTGAACGCGATCCTGGCGATCGGCCTCACTTATGTGATCGTCGCGGGCGGGATCGACCTGTCGGTCGGCTCGGTCGCGGGCTTGACCGGCATGGTCGCGGGCTTCCTGATGCTGAACGGCGTGCCTGTCGGCAGCGACATGCTGGTGCGCTTCAACCTGCTCGAGATCATCCTGATCGTGCTCGCGCTCGGCGTCGTGATCGGGCTGATCAACGGGCTGTTGGTCGCGCGCTTGAAGGTCGCGCCGTTCATCGCGACGCTCGGCACCCTCTATGTCGTGCGCGGCGCGGCCTTGCTTTCGTCGGGCGGGCGGACCTTCCCTGATCTGGTCGGCGACACCTATTACGGCACGTCTGGTTTCCCCGTGATCGGTGGCGGCTATCTGATCGGGCTCCCGGTCTCGGTGTGGATCCTCGCGGTAATCGCCGCGCTCGCCGCTTATGTGACGATGCGCACCCCGCTCGGACGCCAAATCTATGCCGTCGGCGGCAACGCCGTCGCCGCCGCGCTCTCCGGCATCCGCGTCGGACGCGTGCTGATCGTGACCTATATGGTCTCGGGCTTCTGCGCCGCGGTGGTCGGCCTGATCATCGCCTCCGAACTCCAGGCCGCGCACCCCGCGACCGGCGAAACCTTCGAGCTCAACGCGATCGCCGCGGCGGTTCTCGGCGGTGCCTCCATGAGCGGTGGGCGCGGCACGATCCTCGGCACCCTGGTCGGCGCCGCGGTGATCGGCGTGCTGGGCGACGGCATGGTGATGATGGGCGTCAGCGCCTTCTGGCAGATGGTGATCAAAGGGCTGGTGATCATCGCCGCAGTGCTGCTCGACGGCGCGCAGGCGCGGCTCCAGCACCGCGTCGCGATCCGGCGCGCGGCGGCCACGGCCTGATGCTGCGCGGCGGCCTTATCGGCTGCGGCTTCTTCGCCGCCAACCAGCTCCACGCGTGGCACGATATCGACGGGGTCGAGATCGCCGCGATCTGCGACACCGATCCCGCCCGGCTGGCCGCCACCGGCGACCAGTTCGACATCGCCGCACGCTACACCGATGCGGCCGCGATGCTGACCACCGAGCGCCTCGATTTCGTCGACATCGCCACGACCCCGCCCAGCCACCGCGCCCTGGTCGAGCTCGCCGCGCGGCACCGCGTACCGGTCATCTGCCAGAAACCGCTCGCCGCTACCTTCGCCGACGCCCGCTCGATGGTCGCCACCTGCGACGCTGCCGGCGTGGCGATGATGGTCCACGAGAATTTCCGCTGGCAGGCCCCGATCCGCGCGCTCCGTGCCGCGATCGACGCCGGCGAGATTGGCACGCCCTTCTTCGCTCGCCTCACCTTCCGCTCGGGCTTCGACGTCTATGCCGCCCAGCCCTATCTCGCCGAAGGCGAGCGCTTCATCATCGAGGATCTCGGCATCCACGTGCTCGATATCGCCCGCTTCGTGATGGGCGAGGCGACGACGCTCTTCTGCCGCACCCAGCGCGTCAATCCGGCGATCCGCGGCGAGGATGTCGCGACAATCCTGCTTGGCCATGGCGACCACGCGACGAGCATCGTCGACTGCAGCTACGCGACGCCGATCCACGACGATCCCTTCCCGCAGACATTGATCGAAGTCGACGGCGACCGCGGACGGCTGCGGCTGGAGGCGGGCTATCGCCTGACCGTCGAGAATCGCGAGCGCATCGTGACACGCGACGTGGCGCCGCCGCTCCTACCCTGGGCGGAGAAGCCGTGGCACGGCATCCAGGAGAGCGTCGCGGCGATCCAGCGGCATTGGGTCGAATGTCTCGCAACCGGTCGCGAGCCCGCAACTTCGGGTCACGACAATCTGCGCACGCTCGCGCTGGTCGATGCCGCCTATCGCAGCGCCGCCGAAGGGCGCGCGGTCGATGTCGAGCGCTGAAGCGCTCTACGGCACCGGAGAGGCCGAGCCGGAGCCGCTCCGGTTCGCAGCGGGCGCACTTTCATTCGAGTTGCTCGAAGGAAATATCCGCGCGATCCGCGTCGCCGGCGTCGAAGTACTGCGCGGCATCCAATATCTGGTCCGCGATCGCGACTGGGGCACGCTGACCCCGTCGATCCGCAATCTCAAGCTGTTCGAAGCACCATCGGAAGTGTCGATCACCTATGAGGCCTCGGTACAGGACCCGGACGGCGCCACCCTGCGCTATGCGGCCACGATCGCCGCCACGCCCACCAGCCTCGATTTCACCGTCGGTGCCATGGCGGGAGCGGACTTCGTCACCAACCGGCTCGGCTTCTGCGTGCTCCATCCGGCGGCGCTTGCCGGCACGCCGCTCACCGTCGAGCACGGCAATGGCGATGTCACCGCGTCCGAATTCCCCGTGCTGATCGATCCGTGGCAACCCTTCACCGATATTTGCGCGCTCAACCACCGGCAGGAAGGGCTTTCCATCGCCTGCCGCCTGGAGGGGGACGTGTTCGAGATGGAGGATCAGCGCAACTGGTCCGACGCTTCGTACAAGACCTATGTACGCCCGCTCGCGCGGCCCTGGCCCTATGTCGTCCCCGCAGGAGGCGCCAATCGCCAATCGGTGCGGATCGGCATCGAGGGAACGCCGCCTGCTGTCGCGCAGGCGATTGCGTCGATCGAGGTCATGCTCGGTGATCGGATCGGCACCATGCCGCACATCGGTCTGGTCGTCGCACCCGCCGAGGCGGCGGCGACATTGGCTCGCGCCGACGCGCTGGAAACGCTGGGCGTGCAGGACTTGCTGCTCACCTTCGATGCGCATGCCGGCCATGGCGCTGCCGAAATGGCGGCATTGGCGAAGATCGCATGGCAAACCAAAGCGCGTGTCACGCTTGAATGCATCCTGTCCGCGAATAGCGATCTCGACACCGAGCTGGGCGCAGTCGCGGACCTAGTCGCCGACGCCGAACTGGCACTTGACGCGATATCGGTCTTCCCCGCGCCCGATCTGCAGTCGACTCCACCGGGCAGCACTTGGCCCGCCTGCCCGCCGCTAGAAGAGGTCTACGCCGCCGCGCGGCGCGCATTTCCCGGCATTCCGCTGGGCGGGGGCATGTTCAGCTATTTCACCGAACTGAACCGCAAGCGCCCACCCATCGAACTGCTCGACTTCGTGACCCACGCCACCTGCCCGATCGTCCACGCCGCCGACGATCTCAGCGTGATGCAGACGCTGGAGGCCCTGCCCCATATCGTCCGTTCGGCACGAGCGATCATCGGCGAGAAACCCTATCGGCTCGGCCCGAGCACGATCGGCATGCGCCAGAATCCCTATGGATCGCGAACGATGGACAATCCCGATCGCCGGCGCATGGCGATGGCGGAAATCGATCCCCGCCAGGACGGGCGCTTCGCCGCCGCCTGGATGCTGGGATACGTCGCCGCGAGCGAAGCCGCCGGTCTCGAAGCGCTGACGCCCGGCGCGCTGACCGGTCCGTTCGGCGTGCTGGGTCGCGACGGCCCGCGTCCGGTCTATGGGGTGGTGCGTGATCTAGCCGCGCTCGCCGGCCTACCGCGCCGCGCGTGCCGCTCCTCCGCGCCGGACCGAATACTCGCGATAGCCGTGGATGCGCCCGAAGGCACGGTCCTGCTGCTCGCCAACATCACCGCCGATCCGCGCGACGTCGCACTCGATTCCGGGAAAATTTCGCTCGACGCCTACGAGATCACGCGCATCGCGATCCCCTGACCGAACTCAGCCCGCAGCCTCGCCCTCATGGTTGTGCGAGTAGAGATGATTCGAGCGCTCCAGATGGCCGCTCATCAATTTCTCGGCACCCTCCGGATCGTGCGCCTCGATCCGCTCGATCACGGCGGCATGCTCGCTCAGCGTGCGTTCGCTCTTGCCCTGCCAGATCAGCATGTGCGCGTGATATTCCTGCAGCCAGCCGAGCATCATCTCGCTCACCGCGCTGTAGATCGGGTTGCCGGTGATCTTCGCGATCTGATTGTGGAAGCTCATGTCGATCCGCACGAACTCGCCGGCATCCCCCGCGACGCTGCGCTGGTCCTCCAGGATCGCGCGCAGCGCCGCCACGTCCTCGGCGGTCGCTACTTCGGCCGCACGGCGGACCATGCCGCGTTCGAAGAAGCTGCGCGCTTCCTTCAGATGCTCCAGCGATTCGGGCGATGTCGAAAGCAGCAGCTGCGCCACCACATCGACCTGGCGGATCGCCGCCATCGCCGTGATTTCGCGCACGCGGGCGCGTTCGCCATGGTTGATCGTGACCAGCCCGAGACTGGCGAGCGCCTGCATCGCCTCGCGGATCGCGGGCCGGCCGACGCCGAAGCGCGTCATCAGTTCGCGTTCGGATGGCAGCGTCTCGCCCGGGCTGCGTTCGCCGCTGACGATCATCGCCTTCAGCCTGTCGAAGACTTCGTCCGCCAGCTTGCGTCTGACGATGGTTTCATTTGCTGGGAGCGTCACAGCGCAACCTTCTTTTCAAAAATGGTGGACTATCAATAGCCGTCAGACCGGCCGCGGAACAACTAGGGACTTGGGACGGGAAAATCCCTGCGTACAATCGATAAGCGCGAACAACCCTGCCGCCACCAGCACCATTCCCGCGACCAATTGGACAGGCAGGTCGTAATTGCCAGTCCCCTGGACGATATAACCGAACGCAACCGCACACACGAACCCGCCGAAATTGCCGAAGGTGTTCATCACCGCCGTCGCCGTGCCGCCGTGCCGCCCGCCGATCGTCATGCACATCGCCCAGGCGCTGGGCAGCATCAGGTCCATCACCGCGAAACTCGCGCCCGCCAGCACGATAACGGCTGCGGGCGCCTGCACGCGCGTCATCGCATAGAGCAGCGCGGCGGTGGTTAGCAGGCATAGCGACGCGATCAGCCGATAGCCGATGCGCACGCCAAGCCGCTGCTCGAGCCAGTCGCACAGTACGCCGCCCACGAGATTGCTCACCACGCCGAGCATGAAGGGTATCGCGGCGTAAAAGCCCATTTCGGCGGTCGAGAAACCACGCGCCTTGATAAGCCAGGTGGGAAACCAGCTGAAGAAGAACCAGACGCCGAAGCAATAGAAGAAATAAGCGAGCGCGATCAGCCAGAGCTGCGGCAGCGCGAACAGCTGCCGCCACGGCGTGGCCACATGGGGACCGTCGTCATGTCCGCCGATCTCGGCGAGTTCCTCGGGCGTTATCCCGCGCATATCCGCCGGCCGCTCGCGGAACCACAGTCTGAACGCCATCACCCAGACAAAGCCGACCAGCCCCATCACCACGAACACGGTACGCCATCCCGCCACCTCCATCAGTGGCACCAGCAGCAGCGGCGCAAGCGCCCCGCCCAGCCGGCTCGCCGACCAGATCACGCCTTGCCCCCGCGCCCGCTCGCGCGCCGGCAGCCAGCGATAGAGAATGCCCGCGATATTGGGATAGGCCCCTGCCGCGCCCGCACCGAACAGGAAACGGGCACCAGCGATTTGCCAGACATTGCGGCAGAAAGCCGTGACCAAAGTGAAGAAGGACCACCACAAGGTGATGCGGGTGAGCTCGCGGCGATAGCCGCGATTGTCGCCGAGCGCGCCCGAGGGAATCTCGAACGCCGAATAGGCCAGCGCATAGGCGCTGAGTACCCATCCCCACGACACCGGGTCGATCGCAAGGTCGCGCTGGATCGCCGGGCCGGTAACCGCGATCACCATCCGGTCGAGGAAAGTGATCACTGACAGCGCTGCCAGAATCGCGACCACCAGATGGCGCTTTCGCATGCCCCGCCTCTCCCTCGCCGCGCTCACTGTCGGCGTTTCGCCGATCATCGAATCGCGGTGCCGGCAACCGATCGTCGCCAAGTGGTATGATGATATAAACACAGTGCATTAAGCAAGCACGGAAGCGCGCGGCAGCCTGATACAAGTTCAGAGTTGCTCATCATACCAGTATACCATATTCTGGCGATGTTCGTCGGTATTTGAGACCGGTGGATATCGGGAGGTCTGACTGGAGCATCGCACAAGGCGAGCCGGTCGAGGAGAGGGACAATCATGGAACGTCGCACCTTTCTGGCCGGCGCCGCCGCGGGCACTTTCGCGGTCGCGCTGAACTGGCCTGCGCCCGTGCTCGCCGCCGGCGACGACCCCCTGCTCGACGGCTTCCGCTCTCCCCCGCCCGATGCCAAGCCGCATACCTGGTGGCACTGGATGAACGGCAACGTCACCACCGACGGCATCACCCGCGATCTCGAGGCGCTGGAGCGCGTCGGCGTCGGCGGGGTGCAGATGTTCGATGTCGGCTGCGGCATCCCCGCCGGTCCTGCTCGTTCGCTCAGCCCCGAATGGGTCAAGGTGGTGCGCCACGCCGCCGATGAATGCGGACGGCTCGGCCTCTCCTTCACGATGCACAATTGCCCGGGCTGGTCGTCGAGCGGCGGCCCGTGGATCACGCCCGAGCTGTCGATGCAGCAATTGGTGTGGAGCGAAGCGACCGTCACCGGCGGCACGACAATCGATCGCGCGCTGCCGCGTCCCTTTGCCCGGCTGGACCATTATCGCGACGCGATGGTCCTCGCCTTCCCGACATTGCCCGGCGACCGCGCCACGGCCCGCGGCCAGATCGTCCGCGCCACGCTCGACGGCAAGCCCGCCGATATCCGCGTGCTGGTGGATGGCGATCCCTCGACGTCGTTTGACGTGACGCCGGGTGACGAGCCGGCCCAGCTTGTACTCGAATTTGCCGCGCCCTTCCGCGCGCGCTCGCTCAGCTTCCTTCCGACCGCCGACGACGCCACCAATTTCCAACTCAAGGCGATGATCCGGCTCGAAGCATCAGACGACGGCGTCCGCTATCGCACCGTCGCCGAAGTGCCGATGCCGTTCTGGCGCCTCCATACCTTACCGCCCGTCGTCGCCAGCTTCGATGCGACCAGCGCGCGCTTCTTCCGCCTGTCGCTTCCCGCCAAAATGGCAATCGCCGAACTGGCGCTTTCCTCCGACCCGCGCATCGCGGACATCGGCGCCAAGGCCAATTGGGGCCGTACGCCCGACAGCGGCGAGGCTCCGGGTGCCGAGGACCCCAAGGCGACGATCGATCCGGCGAAGGTGATCGACATCAGCCGCTTCATGGATGCCGAAGGGCATCTGCGCTGGAAGGCACCCGCGGGCGAATGGACGATCCTCCGCCTCGGCCATACCGCGACCGGCGCGCGCAACATTTCCGCGTCCGCCGCGGGCGGCGGGCTCGAATGCGACAAGTTCAGCGCCGCCGCGATCGACTTCCATTTCAACAAATATTTCAGCGAGGTGCTTCCCTCGCTCGAACGGCTCGGCAAGCGCGACCTCGCCGGCGCGATCATCGACAGCTACGAAACCGGCATGCAGAACTGGACCGCGGACCTGCCCCGCGAGTTCGAGAAGCGCCGCGGCTATGCGCTGACCGCCTATATGCCCGCCGTCACCGGTCGCTTCGTCGGCAGCGCCGAGATTTCCGAACGCTTCCTCTGGGACCTGCGCCGCGTCCATGCCACGCTGATGGAAGATCTTTATTACGGCCGCTTCCACGATCTCTGCCGCAAGCACGGCCTGGTCTCATACACAGAGCCTTACGGGAACGGCCCGTTCGACGATCTCGCCGCGGGTGCGCGGGTCGACCGGCTCATGGGCGAGTTCTGGGTGCGCGGCGGCGCCGCGGCCTATTCGGTCAAGGTCGCCGCGACCGTGGCGCATGTGCAGGGCAAGACGTTCATCGGCGCGGAGAGCTTCACCGGCCGCCCCGCCCAGTCACGCTGGCAGGAGCATCCCTATGCGATGAAGGCGCTGGGCGACGAGATGTACTCGCTCGGGCTCAACCATTTCGTCTTCCACCGCTACGCCCAGCAGCCGCACCCCACCGCGAAGCCCGGCATGACGATGGGCCCCTGGGGCTTCCATTTCGACCGGACCAATACCTGGTTCGAGGATGCCGGCCCCTGGCTGAGCTATGCCGCACGCTGCCAGCATATGCTGCGCCAGGGCAATTTCGCCGCGGACATCCTCTATTTCACCGGCGAGAACTCGCCGGTGCAAGTGCCCGTCCATGTCGAGGAGCCGGTCGCCGCCACGCTCTCCGGCGCGCGACCGAAGCTGCCGCAGCCGGTGCCCGCCGGACAGGACTACGACGTTTGCGATGCGGAGGTGTTGCTGAAGCGCGTGCGGATCGAGGACGGGCACATCCTCCTCCCCGACGGCATCCGCTACCGCGTGCTGGTGATGCCGGAGGACCGTCGCGTCAGCCGCGAAGTGATAGCCCGGCTACGCGAGCTGGTGCTCGCCGGCATGTGGCTGGTCGGCCCGCGCATCGAGCATTCCCACGGGCTGCGGGACTTCCCCTCGAACGACGAAGCGGTGCGCAAAATAGCCGCCGAGCTCTGGGGCGATCTCGACGGGCGCGCGCGCACCTCGCGCAGCGTCGGCAAGGGCCGTGTGTTCTGGGGCGTGCCGCTGGCGGAGGTGCTCGCCGCGGCGGGCCTCGGCCCCGATGTCGAGATATCGGCGCGCAGCAGCGACGCGGTCATCAACTGGATCCATCGCCGCGTCGATGGCGCGGACGTCTATTTCGTCGCCAATGGCCTTCGCCGGCCCGAAGACCTCGCGTGCAGCTTCCGCGTCACCGGGCGCCGGCCGGAGCGCTGGGACCCGATGACCGGCGAAACCAGCCCGCTGCCCGTCTACGAGCAGGCCGGCGGCCGCACCCATGTCGCGCTGCGCCTCGAAGAAGCCGGCTCGTGCTTCATCGTCTTCCGCGCGCCGGCCAAGGCATCGGCTCCGACGCTCGCCGCGCCCGGCGGCGTCGCGCTCCAGGCACGGCCGTATCCTCCGGCGGTCATCGCCGAAGCGCGGGACAGCTTCACCGTCAGCGCCTGGATCAAGCCCGAGACCGAACTCTGGCCGATCGATCCGGTGATCGCGTCCGACAGCAACACGTCCGAGCATGCAGCCGCCCGCGCCACTGCGCTGGCGCGGGGCGGCAGCGTCCCGACGCTCGGACTGAGCGGCGCGAGCTTCGTCATCGATCCGCCCGCCGGCGACGCGACCGGCCAGGCCAATCTCGCAATCTCGGCGGGACGCAACGGCGTGATCCTCTATGAATATGCGAGCGCAAGCGCCTATCCGGCGGTACTCGCGCTGCCCGTTCCCATCTCGGGCTGGACGCATCTCGCCATCACCTATCAAGGCGGCCGCCCCACCATCTTCCTCGACGGCAAGCAGGCCGCAACCGGCAGGCCATCCGCCTTCCAGGTTCATGCGGCACTCGGGCAGCGCGTCACGCGGCCTCGCTATTTCGAGGGCGATGTCGCGGCGCTGACGCTGCATCCAACTCCGCTCGCCGGCGCGGACATCGCCCGGCTTGCCGCCGGCGGCCCGCCTGCGCCGGAAGGCCCGCCCGCGATCGAGTTTGCCGGTGGCGGTCTCCTCGTCTGGCGCGACGGACGCTATGCGCTGGGTTCGCGCACCGTGGATGCACGCGGGATCGCGCCAGCCAGCGAGCTCAAGGGGCCCTGGCAGGTCTCCTTCCCGCCCGATCTTGGTGCCCCGACGTCGATCACGCTCGCGCGGCCGGCCTCACTGCACCGGCACGCCGATTTCGGCGTCCGCCATTTCTCAGGGACCGCCACCTACAGCACGCGCTTCGACGTTCCTTCGCGCGCGCTCAGTTCAGGCCGCAGGGTCTATCTCGATCTCGGCCGCGTCGAGGTGATCGCGGCGGTCCGCGTGAACGGCAAGGATCTCGGCAAGCTGTGGAAGCCGCCGTTCCGCATTGACGTCACCGATGCCGTGCATGCTGGGGCGAACATGCTGGAGGTCCAGGTCACCAATCTCTGGCCGAACCGCCTGATCGGCGACGAGCATTTCCCGGCGGAATACGAATATACCGTCAGCAATGCCGGCTCGACCGGAGGGATCACAGCGATCCCCGACTGGTATCGCGACGGCCTACCCAAGCCGCCGAGCAAGCGCGTAGCCTTCGCCACCTGGCGGCATTTCGGCCCCGATGCGCCGCTGCTCGAATCCGGTCTGCTGGGACCGGTCCGGCTGCTGCACGCGCAACTGGTACCGATCGCGTAGCCGCGCCGTCAGGTTAAATCGTGCTCCTGCTTTCGCAGGAGCACGGCTTCGCTTCCGACCAGATACTATGTGTTGGCCCACCAGGGTTTCGAGCGCGCCACCGCGAGTCCGCGCGTGTCGTTCGGCCATTTGCCGCTGACCGCGCAGTAGAAGTGATAGAGCGCCCCGTCGTGATAGATGACGGCCGGCTTATGGGCGTATTTCTCGTCGATCGTGCCCGGTGCGCCGACATCTATCAGCACTTCGTCGACCTTCTTGAAGTCGGTGAGCGTGTCGCCGATCGCGAGCAGGTCGCGCGCATAGCCGTCATGCGCCAGGCCGAAATAGAACATCGCCCATTTGTCGTGGTGCTTCACCACGACGGGGTCGCTCGCGAAGCGCCAGTCGGGCTTGCCGTCGGCGCCGTTTCGGATCAGCGGGCTCGCCGGATGCCGCGTCCAGGTCTTGAGGTCCTTCGACGTCACCAGCCCGGTCTGCTCGTGCCACGGCGTGTCGGTCGTCTTGGCGTTGTAGAACAAGTAGAAGGTGTCGCCCTCCTTGATCAGATAGGGCTTGTAGAGGCCGCCGCGCTCCCAGTCGGCGCCATCCTCGGCGTTCAGGATCACCGGGCCGCGCTCCCAGTGGATGAAGTCGTCGCTCCAGGCGAGGCCGATCACCGCGGCACCCTTCTCGTATCCGGCGTTCGGATAGGCATGCCATGCCGCCAGATAGCGCCCGTTCACTTTCACCAGCCGCGCCGGCGACATCAGGTCGTTCTCGCGCAGGATCGATGCGCAGGCGATGTTGTACTTGGTGATCGGGTCGTTCGGATCGCGCGCCATGATGACGCCCAGCCGGCGCCAGTTCAGCAGGTCGTCGGATTCGCAAATGCCGGTCTGGTAGCCGGTGCCGTCAAAACCGACATGGGTGGGATAGAATTTGCCGTTCGCCGAAAAGACGAACGGGCAATCGACCGCCTTCTCGTCGAAACTGCCTTTCACGCCCGATCCGGCAAGGATGAGCTTCGGGTATTTATAGGGCGTGCGGAACGGCGCGATCGGGTCCTTCGCGGCCGCCGTCATCGCGCGCGCGGCGCCCGGCATCAGCAGAGCCCCGGCACCCGCGGCACCCGCGCCCAGCAAGCCTCGACGATCGATCATCCTGTCTCTCCACGATTTTTGATGCCGGTTTCAGTGCAGATTTCAGTGCCAGTTTCAGTGGCTGTCGCGCGGAACCCCGAAGGTCTTGTCGATCCGCTGGAACTTCTCGGAGCCCTCCAGGATCGCGCCGGTGCCCAACTGGCCCACCGTCTCGCGCTGGATCGCCTGCCACGGCGTCTGGGATGCCGGAAAGGCGAAGCCGCCCCTCGCCTCGAGCTCGCGCCGACGTTCGGCAATCTCCTCGTCGCTGATCAGCAGGTCGACGCGGCCGAGGCCGACATCGATGCGGACCCGATCATAGGTCCGGACCAGCGCGAGGTTGCCTCCCGCCGCAGCCTCAGGGCTCGCGTTCAGGATCGACGGCGACCCCGATGTGCCCGACTGCCGGCCGTCACCCAGGCACGGCAGCTCGTGGATGCCCTGGCGGATCAGATAATTTGGCGGCCGCATGTTCACGACCTCGGCCGCGCCGGGATAGCCGACCGGACCCGTGCCGCGGATGACAAGGATGTCGGTGCCCGTGATGCCGACCGACTCGTCGTCGATCCGCCGGTGATAATCCTCGGGCCCTTCGAACACGATCGCCCGGCCTTCGAAGGCGTCGGGATCGTCGGGATTGGACAGGAAACGCGCGCGGAAATCGGGCGAGATCACGCTGGTCTTCATGATCGCGCTGTCGAACAGATTGCCGGTCATCACCTTGAAGCCGGCCCTGGCCTTGAGCGGCTGGTCGAAGGTGCGGATGACATCGGGCAGTTCGATCGTCGCGTCGCGGCAATTGTCACCGATCGTGCTGCCGTTGACGGTGAGCGCACCCTCCCGGATCAGGCCGTGCCGCATCAACTCGGCCACCACCGCGGGCACGCCGCCCGCATGGAAATAGTCTTCGCCCAGATATTCGCCGGCGGGCTGCAGGTTGACGAGCAGCGGCACGTCATAGCCCAGCTCCTGCCAGTCGGTGAGCGACAACTCCACGCCGACATGGCGCGCGATCGCGGCGAGATGGATCGGCGCGTTGGTCGAGCCGCCGATCGCCGAGTTCACGACGATCGCATTGAGGAACGCATCGCGCGTCATGATGGCGGACGGGCGAATGTCTTCCAGCACCAGCTCCACAGCGCGCTTGCCGGTGCGGTAGGCGATCTGCTGGCGCTCACGATAGGGCGCGGGGATCGCCGCCGATCCGGGAAGCTGCATGCCGAGCACCTCGGCGAGCGAGTTCATCGTCGTTGCCGTGCCCATCGTGTTGCAATAGCCGGTGGACGGCGCCGACGAGGCGACCAGTGCGACGAACTGCTTATAGTCGATCTCGCCCGCGGCGAGCAGCTGGCGCGCCTTCCACACGATCGTGCCGGAGCCGGTGCGCTCGCCCTTGTGCCAGCCATTGAGCATAGGCCCTACCGAGAGCGCGATCGCCGGAATATCGACCGTCGCCGCCGCCATCAGGCAGGCCGGGGTGGTCTTGTCGCAGCCGATCGTCAGCACCACGCCGTCGAGCGGATAGCCGTACAGCAGTTCGACCAGCCCCAGATAAGCGAGGTTGCGGTCGAGCCCCGCGGTCGGGCGCTTGCCGGTCTCCTGGATCGGATGCACCGGGAATTCCAGCGCGATGCCGCCCGCCTCGCGGATGCCCTCGCGCACACGCTCGGCCAGCACGATATGGTGCCGGTTGCACGGGCTGAGATCCGATCCGGTCTGAGCGATGCCGATGATCGGCTTGCCCGACTGGAGCTCCTCCAGCGTCAGTCCGTAGTTGAGGTAGCGCTCGAGATAGAGCGCGGTCATGTCCGGATTGTGGGGATTATCAAACCAAGAGCGCGAACGCAGCGTACGGGGCGGGTTTTCGTCTCGACTCATCTTAGGTCTTTGCCTCGATTTCGGCCTTTGCGAGGCGTTCCACGCCATGGCCAATGACATTGCGCATCGCCTGGGCGGCAGCGGCGCCATCCCGTACCTCGATCGCATCGACGATCCGCTCGTGCCCGCGCACGGAGACCTCGTGCTCGTCTTCTTCGCGGACCGGTGAGCTGAGCGTGAACGAAGCGACGAGCGCGGTTTCGACAACCGCCGACATGGACTGCATCAGCACATTGCCGGACGCGCGGCCCACCGCGCGGTGAAAGTCAAGATCGGCCTCGGCGAACTCGCGCGCGCTGCTCGTCGCGGCGCGCATCTCGGCGATGCAGCGGCGAAGCTCGGCAAGGTCCTCCGCCGAACGCCGCTCGGCGGCGACGAACGCGGCCGCAGGCTCGAGCGCCAGGCGCACCTCGGTCAGATCGCGGCGGAACCCCGCATCGAAGCTCTGCCCGACCTTCCACGACAGGACATCCGCGTCGAAGAAATTCCAGTGCGAGGAATCGAGCACCGTGGTGCCCACCCGCGTCTTCGAGACGATGAGCCCCTTCGCGGTCAGTGTCTTGAGCACCTCGCGCAATACCGTGCGTGAAACACCGAACCGGTGCAGGATCTCGCTTTCGCCGGGGATCTTGGAGCCGGGCGGATAGATACCGCCCAATATGTCCATGCCCAGCGCGCGGGCTACCTGGTCGTGGCTCGACAGCGTTCCTTCGGTATATTTGTGAAACTTGGCTGGGGAAGCCATCGTGGACCCTCCTGATCGATCGCTTCCGGCACGCGACATCAAATGTGACATTCGCATAACCGGACCGCCCCCGGACGATCCGGCAACGTTGACAGCGTCATCGGTCATCTACCGGCTCCAAGGCAATTGGAGCCGTGAATGGCGCGCATGCGCACGCCGCCGCGATGCGGGCTTGCGAGCCTTTCATTCCCCCTGTCCTCTCCGTTCATTCGCTCATTGGTAATATTTTATACAGACGCTGACAAGATCAGCAACACCTAGATGTTAGCGGTACCCGCAGAAAGATCGCCTTCGGAAGCATTTCGTCTACATGGGAGACACATTAGCGAGCGTGCGCGGTGGCGCCTAGAATCGCAGCGAGCATCCCGTCAATCATCGGATTCATCCAGTGGCGTGAATGCGAAATGGTCGCGGATACGGGCGTTGAAATAGCGCCCCTTGGACGTAGCGCTGCGCATCCCCTCGACGATGCGCGGAGGCACCGCATGATAGCGATAATGCCGCCCGGTCACGAACGTCACGTCGAGCGCGCGCTCGCCGGCGTCATAGTCGAAGGCCCGGATAACGCTCGAAGGCATGGCGGAACAACGCGCGATTCGGCTCCACGCTCCCGCTTGCGCGTCTCCCGCGCGCCTGCGATGCTTGACCCAATGAGCGAACTCGATGCCTTCATCGCCGGTCTGCCCAAGGCGGAGCTCCATCTCCACATCGAAGGCAGCCTCGAGCCCGAGCAGATGTTCGAATTCGCCCGGCGCAACAATGTCGCGATTCCCTTCGCCTCGGTCGAGGAAGTCCGCGCGGCCTATGACTTCTCGAACCTCCAGGATTTCCTCGACATCTATTATGCCGGCGCCAACGTGCTGCGCACCGAAGAGGATTTCCGCGACCTCGCCCTCGCCTATTTCGATCGCGCGGCCGCCGACGGCGTCGTCCATGCCGAGATCTTCTTCGATCCGCAGACGCACACGCATCGGGGCATCCCGTTCGGCGTGGCCGCCAACGGGCTGCTCACGGGCATGGCCGAAGCGGAGGCGAAGCACGGCCTCACCTCAAAGCTGATCCTGTGCTTCCTACGCCATCTCGACGAGGAGGACGCGTTCAAGACGCTCGGCCAGGCCCAGCCCTGGCTCGACCGGATCGAGGCGGTCGGCTTGGATTCCTCCGAAGTCGGCCATCCGCCTGCCAAGTTCGAGCGCGTCTTCGCCGCCGCCGCCGCGATGGGGCTCAAGCGCGTCGCCCATGCCGGCGAGGAGGGCCCGCCCGAATATGTCCTTGAGGCGCTCGACCTGCTTCATGTCGACCGGCTCGATCACGGCAACCGCAGCCTCGAGGATCCGCAGCTCGTCGCCCGGCTGGCACGATCGGGGATGACGCTCACCGTCTGTCCACTCTCCAACCTCAAGCTCTGCGTCGTCGATTCGATGGAGGCGCATCCGATCGACCGGATGCTGGCATTAGGCCTGCGCGCCACGATCAACTCGGACGATCCCGCCTATTTCGGCGGTTATGTCGCCGATAATTATCGTGCCGCCGCCAATGGCCGCGCGCTCGATCGCCGCGACCTGGTGACGCTGGCACGCAACAGCTTTCTGGGCTCCTTCCTGCCCGACGATGCGGTGGCGGCGCATCTCGCCCGGCTCGACGCCTATGTGGCGGCGAACTGATGGCGGGGATCGTCTTCACCCCTTTCACGCATGAAGAGATGGTCGCCGGCGTTCACGCCATCGCGGAAGGGTCTGGGACATGGAAACCATCGCTCCTGGTCGGCATCGGTCGCGGCGGGCTCACCCCGGCGGTGTTCCTGTCGCACCGCATGGGACTTCCGCTCGTGTCGATCGACCATTCCACGCGGATCGCGCAGTTCGGCGAAGAGCTGGTCGCCGTGCTCGCCCAGCGTACCCGCGAGGGCGACCGGCTGCTGTTCGTCGAGGATATCAACGACAGCGGCAAGACGATCGGCGAGATCCGCGCCGCGCTGGCTGCGGAGGGTGCCGTGGCCGAGCACATCCGCTTCGCCGTGTTGCTCGACAATATCCGCTCCAGCCAGAGCGTCGATTATCGTTTCCGCGAGATCGATCGCGCTACCCAGAAGGACTGGTTCGTCTTCCCCTGGGAGGCGATGGCGCCGCGCGAAACGCTTTCCGAAGAGGCCATGGCAGTGCCCGAGCGGCTCGCATGAGCCCCCTTCGTTCAGGCGCGGGCAATCGTAATTGTGCCACAGTTCATCGCGTCCAAACGCGGACCCAAAACCCAGGCACGCGCGTTCGTCTCGCAACAGGCAGTATCGAACTCTAAGTATCGGAGGAACAATGCTGAAAAGCAGCTTCACACGCCGGCGGGTCGCCGTGCTAACTCTCGCGGTCGCGGGCGGGCTTACGCTCGCGTCGTGCATGACCGCAACGCCCTATCAGCCAGCGACGGGATCGAGCGCCGCCACCCGCGGAGGCTATTCGGACACGCAGATCGAGAACAACCGATTCCGCATCAGCTTCTCGGGCAACACCCTGACCTCGCGCGAGACGGTCGAGCGCTACCTGCTCTATCGGGCGGCCGAGCTCACTGTGCAGAACGGCTTCGACTATTTCGTCCTGTCGGACCGCGATACCGAGAAGAAGAGCCAAACCTATCGCACGCCCGGCCTTGGCGGCTATGGCGCCGGCCCCTGGGGCTATTGGGGTCCGTCATGGCGCTTCTATCGCCCGCGCTGGGGCTGGCGGAGCTATGATCCCTTCTTCGACGATCCCTTCTGGAACGATCGCGACTGGGATTACCGCACGGTCAACAGCTACGAGGCGACCGCCGAGATCGTCACCGGCAAGGGCGCCAAGCCCGGCGACAATCTCCGCGCCTTCGATGCGCACGAGGTGCTGAACCGCCTCGGGCCGAAGATCGAAATGCCGAAGACGAAGTAACTTCTAGATCCTCCCCGAGCTCGCCTCGGGGAGGGGAACCATGCGCAGCATGGTGGAGGGCCGCCGTCAAAGACGGCGGTGTTCCACCACCGCCCCTCCCCGAGCAAGCTCGGGGAGGATTTTTTACGCCACCGCGCCGTGGCAGTGCTTGTACTTGCGGCCCGATCCACACGGGCACGGAGCGTTGCGGCTGACCAGTCCTTCCCACTGCGCCGGATCGGTACCCAGCTCCTCGCCGGTCGGCTGCGGAATGCCGAGCTGCGGCAGCCGCGTCGTCACCAGACCCGCCGAACCGCCATCCCAATCGAAGCTGTCGTCGTCGCCGGTCAGCGGATCGATATGTGTGGTCAGGAAGTCGGGCAGTTCGGGGAGCTCGGGCGTCGGCTGCATGCGGAACTGCGCGAAGCCGAGCGTGCGGGTCACGTCCTCGCGGATATTGCCCAGCATGCGCTCGAACATCGCGAACGCCTCGTGCTTATACTCGTTGATCGGCGTCTTCTGCGCATAGGCGCGCAGGTGCACGACCTGGCGCAGCGCATCGAGCATCGCGAGATGCTCCTTCCAGTGATGGTCCAGGTTCTGGAGCAGGATCGATTTCTCGATCTGCGTCCAGGTCTCCGGCTCCAACTCGGCCGCCTTGGCGTTCACCAGCGCGTCGGCCGCTTCGCGGATGCGCTCTTCGACCATCTCGGGCTCGATCGCTTCCTCGGCCTTGATCCATTCGTCGACCGGAGCCTCGACGTTGAGGATGGTCGAGACCTTCTCCTTCAGACCGGCGATGTCCCATTGCTCGGGATAGGAATTGGGCGGGCATGCCTCGCCGACGATCGCGTTCACGGTCTCCGCGCGCATGTCGACCACCACGTCGCCGACCGTGTCGGCGTCCATGATGTCGGCGCGCTGCTCGTAGATCACCTTGCGCTGATCGTTCATCACGTCGTCATATTCGACGACCTGCTTGCGGATATCGTAGTTGCGCGCCTCGACCTTCTTCTGTGCGGTCTCGATCGCCTTGGATAGCCATTTGCTGCCGATCGCCTCGCCGTCCTCGATGTTCGAGCGCATCATGCGGGCGAACAAGGTGTTCGAACCGAAGATGCGCAGCAGATCGTCGTCGAGCGACAGATAGAAGCGGCTGAGGCCCGGATCGCCCTGGCGGCCCGAACGGCCGCGCAGCTGGTTGTCGATGCGGCGGCTCTCATGCCGCTCGGTGCCGAGCACGAACAGGCCGCCCGCGGCGATCACCGCGTCCTTCTCGGTCTGGACCTCGGCCTTGATCTTCTCGATCGCTGCGTCGCGCTCCGGCCCCTCGGGCAATTCGGAGAGCTCGTCGTTGATCCGGAACTCGATATTGCCGCCCAGCTGGATGTCGGTGCCGCGGCCCGCCATGTTGGTCGAGACCGTCACTACGCCCAGCCGGCCCGCCTGCGCCACGATATGCGCCTCGCTCTCGTGGAAGCGGGCATTCAGCACCTCGTGCGGCACCTTTTCCTTCTTGAGGAACTCGGAGAGCAGCTCGGATTTCTCGATCGAGACGGTGCCGACCAGCACCGGCTGGCCCTTGGCGGAATGCTCCTTGATCTTCTTTGCGATCGCCGCGAACTTTTCCTCGGTCGTCTTGTAGAACTCGTCCTCCTCGTCGGCGCGCTTCACCGGCAGGTTGGTCGGGATGGTGACGACGTTCATCTTGTAGATGTCGTAGAATTCGGCCGCCTCGGTCGCTGCGGTGCCGGTCATGCCGCTCAGCTTGGGGTACATCCGGAAATAATTCTGGAAGGTGATCGAGGCGAGCGTCTGGTTCTCGGGCTCGATCTGGACACCTTCCTTGGCTTCCACGGCCTGGTGCAGGCCCTCGGACCAGCGGCGCCCGTCCATCATGCGGCCGGTGAATTCGTCGATGATGACGATCTTGCCGTCCTTGACGATATAATCGGTGTCGAGCTTGAACATCACGTTCGCGCGCAGCGCCTGGTTCAGGTGGTGGACCACCTGGGTGTTCTCGAAGTCGTAGAGGTTGGCACCAACCAGCAGCCCGGCATCCTCGAGCATCCGCTCGACCGTCTCGGTGCCGTCCTCGGTCAGCACGATCGTGCGCTGCTTCTCGTCCTTCTCATAGGTCGACGGGTCGAGCTTCTTCACCACCGCGTCGACGCCCATGTACAGCTCGCTGCGGTCGTCGGTCGGGCCCGAGATGATCAGCGGCGTGCGCGCCTCGTCGATCAGGATCGAATCGACTTCGTCGACGATCGCGAAATTGAAGGGCCGCTGCGTCATCGATGCGCGGTCATACTTCATGTTGTCGCGCAGATAGTCGAAGCCGAACTCGTTGTTCGTGCCGTAGGTGATGTCCGAACCATAGGCGTCGCGGCGGTCCTGGTCGGTCAGGTTCGGGATGATCACGCCCACGGTGAGGCCCAGGAAGCGATAGACCCGGCCCATCCACTCGGCGTCGCGCGAGGCGAGATAGTCGTTGACCGTGACGACGTGCACGCCGTCGCCCGGCAGCGCGTTCAGATAGGTGGCGAGCGTCGCGACCAGCGTCTTGCCCTCGCCCGTCCGCATCTCGGCGATCTCGCCGCGATGGAGCACGATGCCGCCGATCATCTGCACGTCATAGTGGCGCTGGCCGAGCACGCGCTTGGCCGCCTCGCGGACCGTGGCGAAGGCCTCGGGCAGCAGATTGTCGAGCTTCTCGCCATTGGCGAGCAACTCGCGGAACTTGGCCGTCTGGCCCTGCAGTTCCGCATCGCTCATCGCCGAGATGGTGGATTCGAAGCCGTTGATCTTGGCAACGATGGTGCCGAGCGACTTCACATAGCGTTCGTTGGAGGAACCGAAGAGGGTCTTGGCAAGGCCGCCGAACATGGGATTTCCTGTCGTATTGGATGTGGTCGGGCGGGCGCGGCACGCATTGCCGGCACCCAATGGCGATGCCGCCCCGGGGCGGCACGCAATAATGGAAAAGGCCCGCTATCCGCGGGCCGCGCATCACTCGCGCCGCTGCTCGAAGGCGAGGCGGAGGGAGGGGATCGGTGCCGCCGCGACGAGCGGGCGGACGACCTGCGAAACATGGCTGGCGGCGGCGGGCACCGCCACGCCGATCACGCGCCGCGCCGGCTGCACAGCCGCCTGCGCCGCCTGGGCCGCCTGCACCACCGCCACGCCCTGCACGGGCCGGCCCGCACGGTCGCCCGAGGCGCCGGTCAGGCTGGCAAACAGCGCAGTGAGGAGAAGCAGCAGTTCCAAGCGAATCTCTATGCGTGACGGATCAGCGCCGCCGGCAAGACGGTCGCTGCCAGCGACATAGTGATTGCCATGCCGTTCGTCTAATCAAAAGCTTGGTTACTGCGCGGGAGCGGGAGCCGGCGCGGCCACGAACGCGACGGACATGTCGAGCGGGGACAGCTTCTGGTTCTTCTTCACCGGATACTTCACCTGGGCCTGCGCCTGCTGGCACGCGACCTTGTCGATCGACGCGTTGCCGCTGGACTGCTTTACGGCACAGGTCTCCACGGCACCCTTGGCAGTGAATTCGAGATGGACGACCGGCGCCTGCGTATAGGTCACGGGCAGCTTCTGGACGTTGATGGTCAGGCCGGCAGGCGGGGTCTGCGTCATCAGCAGGGCGGAAAGGAGAAGCGCGGAATACATGGATCATTGCCTTTCGTTGGCCGAAGCGCGCGGCACCCTAGCAACGCGCGCACCAATGTCCACGAACCTTTGTTGTCGGCCTTACTCCCTTCCACGCTACTGCGCAAAAAAGCCGGAAGCATGCCAAGAAATCCTATTCGCCCTTCTTGCGCTCGGCAGGAATGGACGAACCGGAATAAATCTGAACCCAGCTCGCGCCCCTGCGCGTCTGCGGAGTTCCTAACCGCGCCACATCGTACTTCTCGTCGAGCGTCGTGCAATAATCGTTCGGGATAGACAGATCGCCCGAATGCTCGGTTTCCCGACAGTTGATCAGCTTGCCTTCCGGGCTCAGGTCGAAGCCGATGCGGATCGTGCTGCGCAGGGTCATACCGGAACGCACCTGCGCCGGCACGACTGGCGCAACCCCCTCGATGTTGAAGCCGATCCGGAAAAACACTGTCGCAGGAACGTCCGACGTCGCGTCCCGCCAAAGTGTCGCCATCACCGGCGGCACTGTGGATCCTACAACCGTGCAGAAATCACCTGCGTTTGGAAAGGGCGCCGCCGAGCAGGAAAGGACGTTGCCGTGCGTATCGACCAACAGACGGTTGACCACGTCGTACGCGATTGCGGGCGTGGGCGGCATCTCGGGCAATTCCCAGCGGAAGCGACTTCTCCAGCTTGCCGGCGCAGGCTTTCCTTTGAGATCGAGTGCCGGTGAGAATCGAGCACGGGCCATCATCACCGCGCAGGTCGCAGCGTCGAGCACAGTCGAAACGTGCTCGGCTATCTCGCAATGCGCCGGCACGCCATCGATGCCGATATCAAGGCGGAAGCCGACCGAACCTTGCTCATGGGCGCGGAGTGCGGCGACGGGATAATCGTCATTGGTGGCCCAGGTCGATGGATTGGTCAGGGGCACGGGCTTGCGCGAGCGTTCGCCCGTGAACTCGGGCGCGGGCGGTTGCGGCGGATTTGCCGGCTGTTGGGGCAAGCGTGCGAGCGCTTCCGTAATGGTATTGATCGCCTTGTCATCTAGCGGCGTGGGCGCGGTCTGGAGCAGGCCAGCCAATATGAACGACTGAAGCAGCATGATTCCCCCTGCGATCCGTTTCGCAAAGGTGGGTCGCGGCCGCAAGCCGAATGCCGCGCGGACGCTTTCCTTCACAGCATCGGCAGCTTATCGGGAGCGCATGTCCGACACGCCCTCTCCCCTCGCGCTCCCCTTCCCCGATCTCCCCGCGATCCCCGGCGTCGCGCTCCGCGTCGCCCGCGCGCGCTACAAGGACTGGGACCGCTGCGACCTGACCTTCGCCACGCTCGATCCCGGCACCAGCGTCGCTGGCGTGCTGACGCAGAGCCGCTGCCCCTCGCCCGAAGTCGAATGGTGTCGCAAGGCGCTGGTGCTCGGCCAGGCGCGCTCGCTGGTGGTCAATGCCGGCAATTCGAACGCCTTCACCGGCAATCGCGGCCGCGCCGCGGTCGAGGCGATCGCCGCGCGTGCGGCGGGCCATCTCGGCTGTGAGCCTTCGGACGTGTTCGTCGCCTCCACCGGCGTGATCGGCGTGCCGCTGCCGATCGACAAGGCCGAGGCCGGCCTCGACGCTGCCTTCACCGCCGAACCCTGCAGCTGGGAAGACGCCGCGACGACGATCGGGACCACCGATACCTTCGCCAAGGCGGCGGTGACGCAGGCGATCGTCGATGGCCGCACGGTCAATCTGGTCGGCTTCATCAAGGGATCAGGCATGATCGCGCCGGACATGGCGACGATGCTCGGCTTCATCTTCACCGATGCCGCAGTTACGCCAGAATTTCTGCAATCGGCGTTAAGCGCTGCCAATAGCAAGACTTTCTCTTGCATCACCGTCGATGGAGATACCTCGACCAGCGATACGATCCTCGCCTTCGCGACGGGCAAGGCAGGTAACGCGCCGCTCGCGAGCGAAGGGGATTCCGGCGCCGACGCCTTCCGCGCAGCGCTTGCCGATCTCTGCCACCAGCTCGCCTTGCTCGTCGTCCGCGACGGCGAAGGCGCGCAGAAGCTGATCGAGATCCAGGTCGAGGGCGCCGAGTCCGATCGCAGCGCGCACCGCATCGCGATGTCGATCGCCAACTCGCCGCTGGTGAAGACCGCGGTCGCCGGCGAGGACGCCAACTGGGGTCGTGTCGTCATGGCCGTCGGCAAGGCCGGCGAGCCCGCCGAGCGCGACAAGCTCGCGATCCGCTTCGGCACGACCCAGGTGGCGCGCGATGGCCTTGCGGTCGAAGGCTATGAGGAAGCGCCTGTCGCCGCCCATCTGAAGGGCCGCGAAATCGAGATCGGCGTCGATCTCGGGCTCGGCGAAGGCCGCGCCACGGTTTGGACCTGCGACCTGACGCACGGCTATATCTCGATCAACGCCGATTATCGGAGCTGAGCCGCGATGCTGACGATCTGGGGCCGGCTCAATTCGCACAATGTGAAGAAGGTCGCGTGGTTCGCGCACGAGCTGGGGATCGAACATGTCCGCCACGATGTCGGCGGGCAGTTCGGCATGGACCAGGCCTATCTGGCGAAGAATCCCAATGCGCTGATCCCGACGATCGAGGATGGCGACTTGGTGCTGTGGGAATCGAACGCGATCCTGCGCTATCTTGCCGCGCGCATGGCGGACAGGCATTCTGGCCCGCCGACCCGGCGGCGCGTGCGCTCGCCGATCGCTGGATGGACTGGCAGTTCGGCTATGCCGATGCCCAGCGCGGCGCTTTCGTCAATCTGATCCGCCGGCCACCGGGAGAGCGCGACGCCGATGCGATCACCTGCTCGGCACAGGCTTGCGCCAAACAGATGGCGATCCTCGACCGGTTCCTCGCCGACACGCTTTGGCTCTCGGGCACTGCATTCGGGATCGGGGACATCCCGATGGGCGTCTATGCGAACACCTGGTTCAATCTCGAGATCGAGCGGCCCGAGCTGGTGCACGTTGTGAACTGGTATGAACGGCTGCGCGAGAGGCCGGGCTATGCCAGTCAGGTGATGATCCCGCTCACCTGAGCGGAGATGGGAGGAGGCGGCGATGGAAGGCGGATGCTTGTGCGGGGCGGTTCGCTACCGCCTGCTATCCGACCCGTTCGATGCCGGCTGGTGCCATTGCCGCAATTGCCAGCGCATCTCGGGCGCGCCTGCAGTGGCATTCGCGAGCGTTCTCGCCGCCGACTATGTCTATGAAAGCGGTGCCGAACTGGTCGGCCGCTACGCTTCGACGCCGACCGACCATCGCGGCTTCTGCACGCGCTGCGGCTCGCAGCTCTACGGGTGCCGCAACGATGGCCCGACGATCGAGTTCAACCTTGCGACGCTCGACGATCCCGCCCCGGTCGTGCCGGGCTTCCACATCTATTATGAGCGACACATTCCCTGGGCGGAGGCGGCGGACGACAAGCCACGTCATGCCCGGTCCCGAAGGGAAACACCCGAACTCTAGAACGGCTTGTAATGTTGGATTTCAGGGCCGATCGACGGACGGCTCTTTCTCATCGTCGGGACTTCGAACGTGCGGAATTTCGGGAAGGAAGATTTTTCGACATAGCGGGTGTCAACCGTGTCAACTTGTCGCGGTCGAAAAGCTGCAGAACTCGCGCATTTCAGCCGATTCTCGCCAATCGCCGCGCCGTCGGGCGAATCAGCGCCCAACGTGTAGGTCAAAAGAGCAGCGCAATTAAAAAGCGGGAGCCATAAGCGCGCGATCGAATTTCGATCCGGCTAGGCCCCCGCCAATCGGATCAGAGCTCGCGCTCGATCCACTGCTTGATCGCGCTCTTGGGCATCGCGCCCACCTGCGTGGCGGCCTGCTGACCGTTCTTGAACAGGATCATCGTCGGAATGCCGCGTACGCCATACTTGGTCGGCGCATCGGGATTCTCGTCAATGTCGAGCTTTACGATCTGCACCTGCTCGCCCAGCTCCTCGGCCAGTTCCTCGAGCGCGGGCGCGATCATGCGACACGGCCCGCACCATTCCGCCCAGAAGTCGACGAGCACGGGCTTGTCGGACTGGAGGACATCGGTGTCGAAGCTGGCGTCGGTGGTAGCCCTGGTGGCCATTGGGAAATCTCCTGAACGTGTTGGGCGTTAACTTATGTACGGAGCACGCCCTACTCAAGCGCGCAAAGGCAAGCTTTGCTCCGAGGGGGTGAAGCCCGGCTTGTGCGCAGCGAGCAGCTCGGGCGGCAAGAGGTGGAGCACCGGCCCCGCCGCATAGAGCAATGCCGCCTCTACCCGGCGGCTCGGGAAGATCACTGCCAGCGCAGCGGCATAAGCCGCCATCTGGCGCAGATGATAGCCGGGAATATCGTCCAGCGTCCCGGGCGCGCGCCGGCCGGTCTTGAAATCGACGACGCGAACGCGGTCCGGCAACACGACGAGCCGATCCACGGTGCCGGATACGACCAGTCCGCCGTCCACAACCGCCGCGATCGGCGCCTCGGCCAGTGAATCCGTGCCGAACAGTTCGGCGAACCGCGCATCCTCGGTCACCGCCAGCGCCGCGCGGACGAGCTCGGCACGAAGCGCTCCGTCTTCCACTCCACCGGCGCCTGCCAGCCACCGCTCGGCCGCCTCGGCGCGCTTCTCGGGCGCGACGCCGGGGAGACGCTCGAACAGTGCATGCAGCAATCTCCCCCGCTCGGCCGAGGCCCGCAGTGCCGGAGTGGGCGGCGGATCGGCAACCAGATCCTCGCCTAACGACGAAGGCGCGAGCGGACGCGGCGGACGCGCTTCCTCGGGCGCCGGCGTCGAAATCCAATCGGGCAGCGAGGCAGAATGCGCGACGGCCGGGGTGCTGCGCTCTTCCATCGCCACGGGTCGCTCCAGCTTCGTCCCCCGGAATTCCCGCTCGCCCGCGTCTCCGGGCACGCCCAGCGCGTCGAACGCTGCCGCGCATGCCGCATACCAACTCGCCTTGGGCGGCTCGCCCTTGGCCATCGGCCCCAGCGCGCCGGTCACCACCAGCCGCTCCTCCGCCCGCGTTGCCGCGACGTAGAAGAGCCGCCAATGCTCCTGCAGCTCGCGCGCATCGGCTTCGGCGACCATATCGTCCAGCGGCCCCCCCCGCTCCCCGGATCGAGGCCGGAAGATCGGGAATTTCTCTCCTTCATGCCCTTCCGGACCCCAGAGCAGCAGGTCGCGCGGGCTGCGCGTCGGATCGACCGTGGCATCGGCCAGGATCACCAAAGGCGCCTGCAGGCCCTTGGCGCCATGCGCGGTCATCACCCGCACCGCCCCCTGCGGCTGCGCGGCATCGCGGACGATCTCGACATCGCCGCGATCGAACCAGTCGAGAAAGCGCTGGAGCGACGGCGTCGCCACCTTCTCGAAATTGAGCGCTGCGTTGAGCAGTTCCTCGATCGGATCGCGCGCCTCCTCGCCCAGCCGCAGCAGCAGTTTTCGGCGCCCCTGCATCGGCCCCGACAATATCTCCTCAAGGAAACGATAGGGCGTCGCGATATCCGCGCGCCGCAGCAGCTCGAAGAGCGGCATCAGCCGCTCCTCCGGCTGGGTCGCGCGCAGATGCCGCCAAAGCCCCCCCTTCTCACGCACCGCAGCGGCCATCAGTTCGTCCTGGCTCCAGCCGATCAGCGGCGAGACCAGCAGCGACGCCAGCGACAGGTCGTCCTCGGGCTGCAGCGCGAAGCGGATCGCCGCGAGCAGGTCCTGTACCGCCAGCGGCGCATTGAGCCGCAGCCGGTCCACACCCGCCACCGGCACGCCCTCGGCATAGAGCCGCGCGACGATCAGCGAGGCCAGCTCGCCGCGCCTTTTCACCAGGATCATCACATCCTCGGGCGCCAGCGGCCGCCCCTTGCTCTCCAGCATCAGGCCTTGGTCGAGCCAGGCCTTGATCGCCCGCGCGATCCTTTTGGCATGCTCGCGGGTGGCGTCGCGCACCCATTCCTCTTCGTCGGCCTCGCTGCCGCCCTCGATCGTCGTCGGCCAGATCGTCACCGTCCCCGGCCCAGGCACTTCGCTGGCATGCGGCTCGACATCGCTCAGGTCACCCATCCCTGGCGCCGGAAGCTCCCCAATCGCGGCGTCGACGAACTCCAGCACCGGCCGGGTCGAGCGGAAGCTGTGGGTTAGCGACAGCGATTCCAGCTCGCTCATATCGCCTTCATATTCCGCACCAAGCCGTGACTTCGCCAGGAAGCGCTCAAACGCAGCGCGGAAAAAGATCGGATCGGTCCCCTGGAAACCGAAGATCGCCTGCTTGTAGTCGCCGACGGTGAACAGCGTCCGCACCGTCTCCCCACGCGCACCCAGCCCTGCGAAGAACTCGTCGGCCACCGCGCTGACGATCGCCCATTGCTTGGGATTGGTGTCCTGCGCCTCGTCGATCAGCACATGCTCGGTCACCTGGTCGAGCTTGAAGCGCACCCACTCGCCCATGCCCGGCTGCCCCAGCAGCGCCACCGTCGCGCGGATCAGATCGTCGAAATCGACCGCGCCCACGCGCCGCTTCGCCGCGGCATAGGTCCGCGCATAGTCGCGCCCGGCCTCCAGCGCGCGCGCCAGCAGATCGGCATAGTCCGCGCGTACCTTCATCTGGAGCAGCGCCCCGCAGCTTCCGTGCAGGCGCATCGCCAGATTGGCATAGGCGGGATCTTGCGGCGCCTGTCCCTTGCCGAACGAGCGCGGTTCGCCCTTCGCGGTCGCCCAGACCGAATGGAGATCCGTCAGCCCCGCCGCGCGTGCTTCCGGCGGCTGACGCAGCCATGCCGCGATAATGTCGGCACGCTCCAGCCCCTTGCCGGTGCCCCAATCGGCACTGAGCACCGCGATCGTCCGCAGCGACGCAAGATCGAACGCGTCGTCCCCGCAGTTGCGCACCAGTTCCTCGCCGATATCGCCGCTCGGCAAATCGAGCGCACGCCGCAGGAAAGGCTGGATGCCGGCCGGCAGGTCCTCCATCGCCTCCGCCGCGCCCGCGCAGGTCTTCAGGAACGCTTCGGCCTTGCCCTCGCCCAGCCTCAGGCTCAGCGCGCCCACCGCGTCGATCAGAGCGGTGCGCCCCTCGCGCTCGGCATCGACCAGCATCTCGGCCAGCGCCTCGCGCGCCAGCACCGCCTCCTCGCGCTGGTCGAGCGGACGGAAGCCTGGCACCAGCCCCGCCTCCAGCGGAAAGCCCGCGAGTAGGCTCTGGCAGAAGCTGTGGATCGTCTGGATGCGGATGCCGCCGCCCGGCGCGTCGAGCACCTTGGCGAACAAGGTCCGTGCCCGCGCCACCGCCGCGATCGACGAATCCTCCCCCAGTCCATCCAAATCACGCGACACGTCCTCGCGCTTCGCCCGCACCCAGTATGCCAGCCGCCCGGTGATCCGCTCGGACATCTCGGCCGCGCCCGCCTTGGTGAAGGTCAGACACAGGATCGCGCCGGGATCGACCCCCGCGAGCAGCAGCCGCCACACGCGCGCCGCCAGCACCTGCGTCTTGCCCGTGCCCGCTGATGCCGACAGCCAGATATGCCGCCCCGGATCGCTCGCGGTGCGCTGGTTGCCCTTCAATTTATGGAGCGGACGGACCTCAGTCACGGCCATACCATTCGTCGCGACGCATCAGCTGGTCATATTCGGTATAGGGTGCGTAATCGGGATGGAGCTTGGCAGTGAACGGTTCATCGCCGGTCAGCCACATGCGCGCTGCGCCCTCGAACTGCGCCACCGCTCGATCGACGAACTCGTTGGCCGGCAGATAGTCGCGCCGCTTCGGGTCGCACGGGCTTTCGACATAGCCGAACCCGCCGAACTTGTTGCGCGACAGCGACCAATATTCGAACCCAGTCGCCCGCCCCGCGATCCCGTCAAACCCGCCGCGCTCTGCGATCAGCCCGAGCAGCCCCAATTGCAGGCTGAACCCCTCGCGCACCGCCGCCAGGCTAGGCGGTTTGCCGGTCTTATAGTCCACGATCGCGAGGTTCCCGTCCGCCAGGCGGTCGATCCTATCGAACGTCCCGCTCAGCGCGACTCCGTCGAAAACGATCGCGCCGCGCTTCTCCACCGCCAGCACCTTCCGGGCCGGATCGGCGGCGATCTGCGTAGCGATCCAGTCGATCGCCTCCCGCAGTCGCGGCTGCCACAGCGCCCGCATCATCGGATGGGTGCGCTCGTCGGCCAGCATCGCCTCGGCGCGCGCGCTCAATTTCTCCGGCGCGCAATCATCAATTTCAAACCAGTTCTCAAGAACCGCGTGCACCGCGGTGCCTCGCCACGCCGCGCTCGGGTCAGCGTCGACCGGATCGAGCGGCATCAACCGCAGCATCCGCCGCGCGTAGAAGGCATAGGGGTCCGCCTTCAGCCGGTCGACTTCTGTCACCGATATCGCCTTGGGCCGCGCCGCGACCGCCGGCATCGGCGCAGGCCGCTCGGCGGGCTCGTGTGCGCCGGGATCGTCAATCCCCTTTAACCAGACCGCCAGATCGCCCGCCCGTTCCAGACCGCCGGACAGCGCCTCCAGCCGCAGCCAGAAGCGCGAGGCGATAGTGGGCGCCGAAGCGTCGCGCCGCGACCGTGTCAGCAGTACCTCGGGCGCGCCCAAGCCGCTAGCGAGGTCATGCGCCGCGAGCCCAATCCGCCGTTCCAGCCCCGGCATGCCCAGTTCGGCACGGATGCGCGGTGCCAGCCAGGGGTCGGGTGCAGGCAGGCCAGGCCAGACGCCTTCGTTGAGCCCGCCCAGGATCATCAGGTCGGCGGTCTGCAGCCGCGCCTCGATCACGCCGAGGATCGCCAGCCGTGGATGCCCACCCTGCGGCGGCCGCACCGCCGTCTCGTCCATCAAGGTACGCAGCATCAGCCCCAGCGCGTCCGGCTCAGCGAGCGCCGGCCCGTGCGCCACCTCGCGCTCCAGATCGTCGAGCAGATCGGCCACCGCGCGTCCATCCGCACGGCTCCACAGGCTGTCGCCGCCCAGCGCCTGCGCGGCCTCGCGCAATGTCGCGATCAGGGCCCGCAGAGGCTGGGGCCCGATGCCGAACAACACTTCCAGCGGCGCGAGCAGCGCGCGCGCTTCAGGCCACCACCCCTGCGCTACCCGCCGCAAATGTCCGTCACGCCCGTCCTGTTCGGCGAGATGCCGGTCGATTCCCGTCAACCCCGGCGCCGGGCGCGGACCCCTGAGCGCCCGGTCGAGCGATCGCGCGCCCTCCAGCCATTCTAGCCGCGTCTCCGGCATCACCAGCGGATGCTTGAGCAGGGTCAGCAGTGCCATCGGTGCGAAGGCCTGGCTTGCCGCATCGGCCAACGCGAGCAGCAGCGTCCCCGGCGGCAGCACAGAGAGCGGTTGCCCCGCCGAATCGTCGATCGCCAGCCCCCAGCGCGCGCAATGCGCCGCCACGCGCCGCGCCAGTGCGCGATCGGGCGTCACCAAAGCAGCGGTGCGCCCCGGCGTCTCCAGCGTCTCGCGCAGCGCCAATGCAATCGCCTGCGCCTCCTCGGCCGGGGTCGCGACCTCCAGCGCACGCACCCCGTCCAGCCGCCGCTCGGCGCGCGGGAGGTCAGTCCAGCCATGCGTTAGCTCGGGCGGCTGCATCGCCGAGGCGATCGCCCTGCTGCGTGCCGGTGGCGCATCCAGTTCGCTCGCCGCGCGCCACGAATCGAACTCGCTGCGATGCACGCCCATCCGCTCGAGCAGCAGTTTTAGATGATATTGCGGGTGCGTCTCGACGCTCCGCCGTCGGCGTCCGGTAACGGGATCTGGCGGAAACGGGCCCAGCGAGTCCCACTCGGCATCGCTGATGCCGGTCGCAAGTCCCGGCAGGACCACCATCCCCAGCGGCATCCCCGCCACCACGCGCAGCAGCCGCGCAAAGGCCGGCGCCGACGTGGTGATGCCCGCCGCGCACACGAAGCCCAGCGGTGGCGTCTGGCGCCAACGCTTCGCCACCTTGTCGAGCAGACGCCGCCGCCGCTCGGCGAGGTCGATCCGCCCCAGCTTCGCCAGTTCCTCGGGCCAGCGCGTCAGCACAGTCTCGAACAGGGCCAGCGAGCGTTCCCAATGCGCCGAAAGCTCGGGTCCCAGTTCCAATTCGCGCAACCGCCGCGGATGCACCTCCTCGATCAGCAACTGGTCGAGCGTCGCCGCAAGCTCGCCCGCCAGCCGCACCGCCTCCGCCGCATCCACCGGCGACCCGCTCGCCTGGATCAGCCGCGCCAGGATCATCCGCCGCTGGAGCGGCTCCACCGCCGGCGGCACCGGCTCCGCATCGTCGACCGCATCGAACACCGCCTCGTCGAGCTCGGGATCACCTACCGCGACCAGCCGCGGCAACAGCAGCCCGCCCGCGCTCGCGCGCACGAACGCGTCCTGGATCGCCCGCTTGGCGCGATTGTTGGGCAGCAGCACCGTCCCCCGCGCCAGCCGCATCGGATCGCTGCCGAACCGCCGGATCAGCCCGATCGCCAGCGCATCGGCAAAGGCGCGGTGCGGGGGAATGGTGTAGAGGTGGAGGCGTTCGGGCATTGTCGAGAAGATGCTTACTATCTCGCGCCCCACCAAGGGAGAGGCCTCCGACAGGGGTCTGTGGATAACTGACCTGGCCCAGTTCCTCTTCTGCCGTTACGGGCCGCCTCACATCTCCGCCAGCACGGCCTCCGCCGCGCCGATCGCCTGGGGCGATCCGATGTCAAACCACAGTCCCTGGTGCACCAGCCCCCAAAGGCGCCCTGCCTCCAGCGCGCGGTTCCAGAACAGATTGGTCGAGAACGGCCCCTCGGGCCAGTCGCGGATCACCCGCGGCGAGAGGATCTGCACGCCAGTATAGACGAAGGGCGCCAGCCGGCCCGGCTTGCGCCGCCCGACGATCCGCCCGAACGGGTCAAGGTGGAAATCGCCTTGCCCCTTATGGCTGTTGGCACGCGCCAGCGGCACCAGCAGCAGCAGCGCGTCCATCTTCTCGTCGTCCCAGGCGGCCGCGAGTTGGCGGATCGCATCGGTCGGCCCGTCGATCCACAGATTGTCGCTGTTGACGCAGACGAACGGCTTATCGCCGATCAGGTCGCGCGCCTGGACCAGCCCGCCGCCGGTCTCCATCAGTTGCTTGCGCTCATCGGAGATGACGAGCTCGATATCCTTCACCCGCGCCCTCAGATGCGCTTCCATCTGATCGGCGAGATAATGGACGTTGACGATCGCGCGCTTGGTACCGGCCGATCGCAGCCGATCGAAGACATGGTCGATCAGCGCCCTGCCACCCAATTCGACCAGAGGCTTGGGCCGCGTCGCGGTCAGCGGACGCATCCTTTTGCCCAGCCCCGCCGCCATCACCATCGCCGTCTCCGGCACTTCGGCACTGGGTTGGGGACGCAACGAATAGGTCGCGGAAGCCGTCATTGCGCGGCAATCGTCATCGGGTCCCCGCGCATCTCGGCCGGTACGTTGGCGTCGAACCAGTCGGCGACCGGCTTCAGCGCCGGATGCTTGAGGTCGCGCTCGATATAGCGCCAGACGCGCGGGCAAAGCCCCGGGTAGCGCGGCTTGCCGTCGCGCTTCCACAGCCGGGTGAAG
The DNA here is from genome assembly GCF_014489075.1 of Sphingomonas sp. JC676. Classification (GTDB taxonomy): domain Bacteria; phylum Pseudomonadota; class Alphaproteobacteria; order Sphingomonadales; family Sphingomonadaceae; genus Sphingomonas. Next base: position 1,403,409 of record NZ_JACTGR010000001.1, read on the forward strand.
ATGCCGATGATCTTGGCGTTCCGCTGCGCGCCCAGCACATGATAGGCCACGTCGAAATCGTCGCCCGCGCCAGTGATGCGCCTGTAGCGGTCCAGCATCGCGGTCTCCAACGCCGCGTCCACGTCGCGTCGCGCATCCTGCAGCAGCGAGACAAGGTCATATGCCGGATGCCCGGCCAGCGCGTCCTGGAAATCCAGCAGTCCCAAGCTCTCGCTGCCTTCGATCAACATGATGTTCTCGGCATGGTAGTCGCGCAGCACCGTGACGAGCGTGTGACCGTTCAGCACGGGCGCGAGCACCTTGTCCCAGGCGCGCGCATAGCCTTTCATGTCCGCATCCAGCCCGATCGCGGGGCAATACCATTCGGGAAGAAGTGCCGCCTCGCGCTGATATTCGCTCAGGTCATAGGCGCGCGCCACGCCCGCCTCATGCCCATGCAGCCGCACCAGCAGGTCAACCGCGGCTTCGTAGAAGCGCAGCTCGCTCTCCGGCGCGGCGTCCACCGTCTCGCGCAGCCGCGCATCGCCAAAGTCCTGGAGCAGCACCAGGCCTTTCTTAAGGTCCTCATGCAGGATCGCCGGCGCCGCGAAGCCGCGCTCGCACAGCCAGCGCGCCACCGCGATGAACGGCCGCGGATCCTCCTGCGGCGGCGGCGCATCCATCAGGATCGCGCTGCGGTCATGCTCCACGACGCGGAAATAGCGGCGGAATGAGGCATCGCCGGCGAGCGGCAGGATATGGGCTTCTCCCCAACCGGCGGCGTCCAGGAAGGCGGGCGCGGCGGCGGGCGGATTCATGTCAGCTATTGGGGTATTTGGGGCCATCGGTCCCTCCATGCCGCCGGGACCCGGGCTGTCAAGGATCGCGCGCCGTCCGGCGCAACTTCCAGGCTGAGCCACAGCGCGTCGTGCCATGCATCCGCCCCCAGCCGTTCGGGCCATTCGACGATCAGCAGCGAATCGTCGCGCGCGTCGTCGAGCCCCAGTTCCTCGGCCTCGTCCGGGTGCTCGATACGGTAGAGATCGACGTGCAGCACCGGAATCCGCACTTCGGGCGGCTCGTAGGGCTGGACGATCGCGAAGCTCGGGCTCGGCGCCTCGCCCTCCAGCCCAAGCGCCGCGAGCAGCCCGCGCGCGATGCTGGTCTTGCCGGCGCCGAGCTCGCCCGAAAGCGCGATCACGTCGCCGGCCCGAGCGACTGCAGCGAGGCGCGCGCCGAGCGCATGCGAATCCTTGAGAGAAGCGAGCCGCATCACCCGCGCGGCAATTCCACGGTCACCAGCGTCCCCTCGCCCTGTTCGGAGATCATCTCAATCCGCCCGCCATGCGCCTCCACGAACTGCTTCGCCAGCGGCAACCCCAGCCCCAGCGCGCGCTCGCCACTGCGCGAGATGCCGTGCTGGGCGAAGCGGTCGAACGCACGCGCGACCATCTCGCGGCTCATCCCGGGCCCGTCGTCGGACACGATCACCCGCGCCACCTTGGTGTTACCGTCGAGATGCAGCAGCACGCGTCCGCCCTCGGGGGTGCCCGCCACCGCGTGGCGCAGCAGGTGCTCGATCACCTGGCGCAGTCGTCGGGGATCGCCGGTCACCGTGCCCGCCGTGCCGGTATCCTCCACCACCAGGTCGATCGACTTGACCTTGGCCAGCGGCGCGACGACTTCGGCCGCGCTGTTCGCCGCGAGCTCGATGTCAACGGTCTTCCTCTCCAACGGCCCGCCCTCGCTCTGCGTCAGGTCGAGCACATCGTCGATCAGTGTCCCCAGCCGGTCGACCGAGAACAGGATCGCTTCGGCATATTCGGTGCCGTCCTTGCTCAGCTTGCCCGCGAAGCCGCCGTGCAGCATCTCGGTAAAGCCCTTGATCGAGGTCAGCGGGGTCCGCAGCTCGTAGCTCATATTGGCGACGAACGCGGTCTTCACGCGGTCCGCCGCCTCAAGCGCCTCGTTACGGTCGCGCAGCGCGCGCTCGATCCGCTGGCGGTCGCTGGTGTCGAGCATAGTCACCATCGCATTGCCATCGGGCAGCGGCACCGCGGCGATGTCGAAATGCCGTCCGTCGGCGAAGACGATACTGCTCCCGCGCTGCTGCCGGTCCTTCGCTGCCAGCCGGATCAAGTCGCCCAGGATTTCCGCGCGTGCCGGGTTGGTAAGTTTCGGCCCAGCAGCCTTAACCAGTGTGGCGATCTGGGGGTGTCCGTCCAGGAAGCTATCCTCGAAGCCCCAGACCTGGCGGAACTTGCGGTTCCACAGCTGCAACCGTCCCTTGCCGAACACACCGACCGCCTCGGCCAAGCTGTCCAGCGTCGCGGTGCGCACTTGCTGCATCTCGCCATGCTCGCGCTGCAGCTCGAATTGCTGGGTCTGGTCCTCGAACAACAGCAGGAGTCCGCCATCGGGAAGCGGCTGCGCGACGACGCGCAGATGAATGCCGGCAACGCTCCAGGTCTCTTCGACCGCCTCGGCCGCCAGGAACCATTCGCGCCGCTCCGCCTTCCATGCCGGGAAATCGCGCACGTCGGGCAGCTTGCGCGCGTCGCGCATCCGCTCGAGCACGCGGTCGAACTCGGGCCGGTCGGCGAGCCATTCTTGGCGCATCGCGAACATCCGCCGGAACGGCTGGTTGCAGAACGCGAGGCTGCGGTCCGACGCAAACTGCGCCACGCCGGCCGACATCCGGTCGAGCATCGCACGCTGAGCATCGCGGAAGGCCCTGAGCCCGCCGCGCGCCTGCTCCAGATCCTCGATATCGACCGCGAAGCCGGCGACGCCACCGGTGGGCAGCGGCATGTCGTGGAGCCGCAGCATCCGCCGCGCTCCGTCGATCGTCGCGGGCATCGCCACGGTCTGTGGCTCCTGCGTGTCGCGCGCGATCGCGGCGTTGGCGAGGGGGCCGCCCAGCCCCTCGCCCTCGACCAACTCGAGCCCGCGCGCCACCACGTCCTCGCTATCCTTGCCCTCCACTGCGCGAACATAGGCCGAATTGACCATCAGCAGCCTGAGGTCGGGCCCGCGGTACCACATCGGCATCGGCGCCGCTTCGATCAGCGCGGTGAGCGCATCGAAGGCCGAGCGCAGCCGCGATGCCTCGCGCTGCAGTCGGTTGATTTCGTCCTGGCTCTCAGTCGCGTCGAGAAACCACAGCACGACGCCGCCCGGCACCCCCGCAATGTCGGTCGCGCGCTCGCCGATCACCAGCAGCGCCCGCTCCGATCCGCGCGGCCGCACCGACATGCTGAACCCCCGGCCCGCCTTCTGCGCCGCCGTTACCTGATCCGCCAGCGCGGTCGAATCCTCTGGCATCAACCCCGTGTCCGGGCCGGAAAGGTCGCTGAGCTCGCGCGGCATCCTGTCGAGCCCGAGCCAATCGCTTAGCCGTCGTGACAAATCGATCCGGCCGTCGCTGCGCACCACCATCGCCTGCGCCGGCGACGCGCCGCCCAGCGCCTTCAGCCGCGCATTCTCCTCCAGCGTCTCGCGGGCCTCGGCGCGCGCCCGCAGCCCGGCATAGAGCACCCAGGTCGCGACGACCACGAACAGCGCCACCACGGCTCCGGCCAGCACCGCCGCCGATTGCGGTATAGCGATCAAGGCCACCCTCCGCGGCCAGTCTTTGCAATCATCCGAATCTCTTAGGCAAAGCGCCGGCTGGCGGAAAGCAGATTGCGCGCGGGCCTGAGGCATCCGACGATCGCGCATCGACATCGAACCAGGTTTCGCGCGAAGAACAGGGAATGCGCAACGCCCATTCCCAGCCGCATCCCTCGCTCCAGGAAGCCGCACGCGCGCTGCGCGAGGGGCGGCGCGGCCGTGCCGACGCCATCCTCATCCCCTTTCTGCGGCAAAACCCGCATGACGCGAACGCGCTCGCGCTGATCGCCGAAAGCGCGATGCTGGCAGGCGCCTATCTCCAGTCCGAAGGCTTCGCGCGCAGGGCGCTGGCCGCCAATCCGGGGCACCAGGCGGCGCGCTGGACGCTGGCGCGCGCGCTCGTGCTCCAGAAGCGCCCCGAAGACGCGATCGCCGCCGTCGAGCCGTTGATCGCGGGCGCGCCGCATGCCGGGCCGGCAATGCTCAAGGCCGGCGCGCTGGATTCACTCGGCGACTATGAAGGCGCCCTGGCGATCTACCGGCATCAGCTCGACAGGCGGCCCGACAATCCGGCGCTCTGGGCCAGCTATGGCCATGTCCTGCGCACCGTCCGACGGATTGCGGAGGCGATCGCGGCCTATCGCAAGGCGATCGAGCTGGATGCCGATACGGGCGAGCCCTGGTGGCTGCTCGCGGCGCTCAAGGCGCTTTGGGACGAGGATGTGCCGAAAATGGAAGCCGTGCTTTCACGCCCGTTGCCCGCGGACGCGGCTTCCTATGTCCATTTCGCGCTCGGTCGAGTGCTTGACGAAGCCGGGCGGCACGAACAGGCTTTCGATCACTATGCAGCAGGCAATCGCCTGCGCTTGCCGCCCGAGTTCGATCCCGCCGCGATCGAGGGCAAGATCGAGCAGATACGCACGCTGCTCACGCCGGCCTTTCTCGCGGAGCGCCCAGGGCGGGGCGACCCTGCTCCCGATCCCATCTTCATTGTCGGTCTACCCCGCTCGGGCTCGACATTGATCGAGCAGATATTGGACAGCCATTCGATGGTCGAGGGTACGTCCGAACTGCCGCATCTCCCGGCACTGGTCCGCGACCTGCTCGAGCAGCGCGAAAACCGGCCCGGCGCCGCTTATCCCGATCTTCTCGCCGGCCTGCCTGCGGATCGGTTCGCCGCGCTCGGCAAGGCCTATCTCGATCGCGCCCGCCCGCACCGCAAGACCGCGAAGCCCTATTTCATCGACAAGCTGCCGCACAATTGGGAGCACATCGGCCTAATCCATCTGGCACTGCCACACGCGCGCATCATCGATGTCCGCCGCGACGCGATGGATTGCTGCTTCGCCAATTTCCGCCATTGCTTCGGCAAGGGGCATCCCGCATCCTATTCGCTCGAGGCGATCGGGCACTATTATCGCGGCTATGTCGATCTGACCGCGCATTTCGATGCGGTCCTCCCGGGACGGATTTACCGTCTCGAGCACGAAGCACTGATCGCCGATCCCGAACGCGAGACGCGCGCCCTGCTTGAGGCCCTGGACCTCCCCTTCGAGGAAGCCTGCCTGGCGCCGCACGAGAATGCCCGCGCGGTGCGCACGGCCAGCTCCGAGCAGGTGACGCGCCCGATCAACAGCGACGGGATCGGCGCGTGGCGGCCCTATGCAGCCTGGCTCGATCCGTTGCGCCGGACGCTCGGCGACCTGGCGCAATAGAAAAGGACACGCCCGCGACCTGCGGACGTGCCCTTTCGATAGCTGTCGACCCGATCAGAAGCTGGGCAGCTTCACCTTGACGCCGACATAGCCAAACGCGCCGATCGTATTCACCGGGAAGATCTGCGTTCCGATATCCGGCTTCTGGCTGAACAGGTTGCGCACGCCGCCGTAGAATTGGAACTTGTCGTTCACGTCATAGCTGGCGAAGATGTCGTGCTGCCAGCGCTGCTTCAGGTACAGATATTCCGGCGCAACGATGTCCGGATCGCCGGCCATTTCCAGATTGGTGTAGCGCGACGTCTTGTCGAACCATTGCAGACCGTAGTTCAGCGTCAGCCCGCCGCTCTGCCAGGTCAGATCGGCAGTGACGGTATATTTCGGCGCCCGAGAGGTGGCCTCGCCGCGTTCGTTGGTGATGTCGGCGCCGGGCGTCCCGATGAACTCGAGGCGATCCAGATAGTTGCCGATAACGCTCAGGTTGAACGTGCCCAGCCTGTCTGTCCGCAGACGATAATTGAAGTTCACGTCGAGGCCGGCCGTGCGGAACTGCGCCACGTTCTGCGGCAGCACGGTGAAGCCGATGATATTGCCCGGATCGGCATTTCCGGTCGCACCGTTCTGCCGGACGATGCCCGAGCAGAACACATTGTTCAGATCCGGCTGGTCGACGCAGAGCTGTGCGAGTTGCTCGGACGTGACCGTGTTGATCGCGTTCTTGATCTTGATGTCGTACCAGTCCGCGCGCAGCGACAACCCCGGTATGAAGCGCGGCTGCAGGGCCACGCCAACGGTCCAGGTGGTCGCCTCTTCCTGCGACAGATCGGGGTTGCCGCCCGAGAATCCCGGAATGTTGGTCGAACGCGAGTCGGTATAGGTCGCCGGATCGGCGCCCAGCGAGCTCAGCAGCGCCGCGCAGTTCGCCGCGCGATACTGGGTGCCGTGCTGGATCTCGTCCGGCAGGCACGGATCGGTGATGAACTCGAAGGTCTGCGAATTGCCCGAGAAGAGCTCGCCGATATTCGGTGCGCGAACGGCGCGAGAATAGGTGCCGTTGAAAGTGATGTCGCGTACCGGGGCGAAGGCGCCGTCGAATTTCCACGACGTGGACGAGCCCACGGTGGAATAGTCCGAGAAGCGGATCGCGGCCCCGACCTCGAGCCGATTGACGATCGTGTCCTTCAGCAGGGGAATGCGAATTTCGCCAAACGCTTCCTTCACATCATACTCGCCGGCATCCCGGGTGAGCGCGTTGGTGAAGGTCAGTCCCTGCGCCGCGATCGGATCAGGAATGAACCGGCTCTTTTCCTTGCGGTATTCGGCACCGACCGAGAATCCGACCGCGCCGCCGCCGGGCATCTTGAACAGCCCGCCCAGATCGCCGCTCAGATAAGCTGACGCCACATGCTGCTGGATGCGCGAACGATCGAGCGTATCCGTGGTGATCCAGTCGAGGGCCGCCTTGCTGGGCGCGCCTTCGCCGAACAGGTTCATCGGGACGCACTGTCCCGGCTGGAATGTCGTTGGCGCGTATTCCTCGCGTGTGTAGTTATAGGGCTGAAACGGCGTCCAGGTCGGGTCGACATTAACCCGGCAGGTCGGACCGTTCGGGCCCTGGACGACGTCGATCGCCGCGTAATAGCGGTCATCGAGAATGTCGTTGACGTACCGGTTAGTGACGTCCGTGCGGCCATAGACGTACGACGCTTCATAGTTGAGGTGATCGCTCAGATTGCCGCGGATGCCGATCACGGCACGATAGGTATCGCGTGTGATGTTCTCGCCACGCTGGCCGAAATCGAAATTGTCACGATTGACCAGGATGTCGCAGCCTTCGAGGCCCGGAGTGTCCGGATCGTCGCAGGCGCCCGCCGCGGTAGCCGCCTGGTTCGCCGCCAGAGCGCCGGCCGGCAGGTACGGATTGTCCGGTTGCATGACCAGATAATAGTCGAAGGTCGGCTGGGCGAGCGAGAAGCTCTTGGTATGCGCGTACTTGCCTTCGGCGAAGATCGTCAGCTTGTCCGAAACGTCGAAATGCGCGAGCGCGTTGGCGACATGGCGCTCCACCTTCGGCAACAGATCGTTGCCATAATCGGAGACCAGCGTCGCATTGCCGCCCTGCTGGTAGAAATCGGGAACGAAGGTGCCCGGATCGAACGCCGTAAGCGCGCCGCTCGAATTGACGATGTAATCGGGAAAACCGTCCGCATCGATATCGATGCCGCCTTCGCGGTTGGTGTCGAAATAGCGAACATTGTTCAGCGGAACATAGGTCGGTCCGGTGCCGTTCGGGTTCTTGTAGAAGCCGATGCGCTGCGTGCCGCTCAGATAGTCGCGGTCACGCGTCCGGAGCCGGTCTTCCGCACCATATTCATAGGCGACCGCGATATTGCCGCGGCCTCCCGCAAAATTCTTGCCCGCCGTGACCGAGACCATCCGCTGCCCGGCATCACCATATTGCGAGATACCGGCCTGCCCGCTCGCGGAGATTCCCTCGAAATTGTGCTTCATGATGAAGTTGACCACGCCGGTCACACCATCGGCACCGTAGATGGCCGATGCGCCGCCGGTCAGCACTTCGATGCGTTCGACCAGGTCCGAGGGGATGGTGTTGATATCCACCGCGGCGCTGCCGGGAACGCCGGCGACATGGCGGCGGCCGTCGACCAGGGTAAGCGTGCGCTCCGTGCCCAGGTTGCGCAGGTTCAACAGGTTGAGCCCGGTGGCACCGATGCCGGCACGATCACCCGAATTGTCCGCGGAAGTCGTCGAGCCCTGCAGCGCAGGAAACCCGGACAGGAAGTCGGTGAGGTTGGTCGTGCCCGCGGTCTGGATCGTCTCGGCACCGATCGACACGACGGGATTCGGCGTATCGAAACCCGGAACCTGGCGGATGCGCGATCCGGTGACGACGATCGTCGTCTGCTCGGCATCCTGCGTATCGGTCTGGTCGGGAACTGCGGTCGGGTCGGTGGTCTGCGCGGCCGCAGGCGTGGCAATCTGCGCGAGAGCGATAGCCGCCAGCGAGGCAGTCAGTGACAAACCGAAACGACGCGTGGAAACCGGTTTAAGCATACAATTCCCCTTCACTTATGACCTCCCAGCTTCGCCCGGCTTGTTGCTCGTATGTGTGTTTCTGGGTGCCTTTCGGACGCACGAATGCCACTTAGGTTGCGCCGCACTGCCCCATTTCTGTAACGTCGTGTCATAACTGCAACATAGCAGCCTATCGAAATGCAAAAGGGCCGCGTTCCTTGAGGAGCGCGGCCCTTTTTTTCCGACCTGAAGTCAGCTCGGCTCAGTAGCGGTAATGATCCGGCTTGAACGGCCCTTCGACCGGCACGCCGATATAGTCGGCCTGCTTCTGGGTGAGCTTGGTCAGCTTCACGCCCAGCTTGGCGAGGTGCAGCTCGGCAACCTTCTCGTCGAGATGCTTCGGCAGGACGAACACGTCGTTGCCGTAGGTCTCGCTCTTGGTCCACAACTCGATCTGCGCCAGCACCTGGTTGGTGAAGCTCGACGACATCACAAACGACGGGTGGCCGGTCGCATTGCCCAGGTTCACCAGGCGGCCCTTGGACAGGATGATGATCTGCTTGCCGTCCGGGAACTCGACCAGGTCGACCTGCGGCTTCACTTCGGTCCACTTGTAGTTCGACAGAGCGGCGATCTGGATCTCGCTGTCGAAGTGGCCGATGTTGCACACGATGGCCATGTTCTTCATGCCCTTCATGTGCTCGGCGGTGATCACGTCGGCATTGCCGGTCGCAGTGCAGAAGATGTCCGCGCGGGTCACGGCTTCTTCCATCGTCACGACTTCGAAGCCTTCCATCGCCGCCTGCAGCGCGCAGATCGGATCGACTTCGGTCACGAGCACGCGCGCGCCGCCGTTGCGGAGCGACTGGGCCGAACCCTTGCCGACGTCACCGAAGCCGGCGACGCAGGCGACCTTGCCGGCGAGCATCACGTCGGTGCCGCGGCGGATCGCGTCGACCAGCGATTCCTTGCAGCCATAGAGATTGTCGAACTTCGACTTGGTGACGCTGTCGTTGACGTTGATCGCCGGGAACGGCAGCTCGCCCTTCTTGGCGATCGAATAGAGGCGATGGACGCCGGTGGTGGTCTCTTCCGAGACGCCCTTGATCGCCTTGACGGTCGCGGTCAGATAGCCCGGCTTCTTGGCGATGAACGCCTTGAGCGCGCGCTGCATCTCGACCTCTTCTTCATTCTCGGGCTCGGGCATCGTCTGGCCGGCCTCGAGCTTGGCGCCCCACAATGCGAACATCGTCGCGTCGCCGCCATCGTCGAGGATCATGTTGCAGGTCTGGTCGGGATTGCCGTCGGTGCTCCAGTCGAAGATCGAGCCGACATAGTCCCAATATTCGGCCAGGCTCTCGCCCTTGATCGCGAAAACCGGCACGCCCGACGCGGCGATCGCGGCGGCGGCATGGTCCTGGGTCGAGAAGATGTTGCACGTCGCCCAGCGGACCTGCGCGCCGAGCGCGGTCAGCGTCTCGATCAGCACGGCGGTCTGGATCGTCATATGGAGCGAACCAGTGATGCGCGCGCCCTTCAGCGGCTGCGTCGGACCGAACTCCTGACGGAGCGACATCAGGCCGGGCATCTCCGTCTCGGCGATATTCATTTCCTTGCGGCCGAAATCGGCCAGGCCGATATCGGCGATCACATAGTCTTGTCTGTCGAGCACGGTAGCCACGAGCGGGTCTCCATCAAGCAAATCTGCGGGGCCGGGAATCCGCCCAGCCGCCATGCGGCGCGCCCTAGCCGTTTAGGCCTCGAAGCGCAATCCTAATATAAAGATATCTTTATATGTGCTGCGCGGGTTGGGTTCAAATCGGTAGCGAAATATTTCCGGGGCCGGCTTGCACGCTGCGGGGGCCCTTAGTAGAAATATAGGGATACCAAGTATTTGGGGGTGACAATGCTGAAATATCTTGCGCCAGCCTTGTTAGCCATGGTCGCGCCGAACTATTGCTTCGCACAGACCTCGGAGGCCAGCGGCGCGGGAAAGATCACCAGCATCGGCACCCCGCACGATACGATCGCAAGCATGCTGCTCGAGATGAATGTAGCACAGCGCACGCGCGACAATTGCTGGAATCTCGGCTGCCTCGTCATCGTCAACGAGACCAAAGGTTATGACGTGATCGCCTTTTATGTCGATATGGCCAAGCCCGGCGGCAAGACCAAATGGGGGCCCAACCAGTTCCAGCTCGCGCTCAGCCCCCGCAGCATGACGCTCAAGTTCAAGACCGGCGGCCCTTCGACCTGCGACCAGCCCATCCGCTTCGTCCTGCGTCACCAGAAGACGAAGGAGAAGATCGAGCTCGATGGCACCGCCAGCCTCTGCACCACGCCGCACCAGGATGCGGTCATCCACGTCAAGGTGCTCGAACCCAATGTGATTATTGAGGACGGCGCTGCAAGCTCGAGCTAGCGCACCAGCCGGTAGCTCACGAACGCGATCGATTTCGAATCGGGCGACCAGCTGGGCACGTTGATCGTGCCCTGGCCGCCGAACAACCGCGTCAGCACCCTGGGCGGCGCGCTACCGTCCGCTGGCATGATCCTGAGCATCACGTCGCGATTGGGCGGATGGTCGCCCAAAGCGACGTCCAGCCCGAACGAGATGAACGCGATCCATTTCCCATCGGGCGAGACATGCGGGAACCAGTCACGGAAATCGGGGTCCGTCGTCACCTGCTCCGGCGCCGACCCGTCCGGCCTGGCGCGCCAGATCTGCATCGCGCCCGTCCGGGTCGAATTGAAATAGAGCCACTTTCCGTCGGGCGAATATTCGGGCCCGTCGTCCACGCCCGGCCCAACGATCAGCGGCGTCTCCGGCCCGCCCGCCAGTGTGCGCGTCCAGATATCGTAACTGCCATCGGTGGCGCCGACATGGACATAGGCAATCGTCTTCCCGTCGGGCGACCAGCCATGCCAATAGGAGCGCGCCATCGGATTGCTCACCAGCACCCGCGGCAGCGTCGATCCTGTCAGTGGCAGCATATGGATGCGCGAGAGGTTGTCCGCCGCGCTCTGGTCCGAGATGACGAGCTGCGTCCCGTCCGGCGAAATGCCGTGATCGTTGTTGTTCTTGATATTCGGCCCAGTATCAATCGCCTTGGGCTCGCCGCCTTCCACCGGCAACCGCCAGATCCGGCCATCGGCGTTATAGACCAGCGCCTTGCCGTCCCTGGTCCAATTGGGCGCCTCGATCTTGCCGTCGAAAGTCCGCACGATCCGGCGGCTCTGGATGCCGCCCACCTCCATCACCTCCAGCGCGCTCTCCACCTTCGCCGGATATCCGGTGTCCGGCACGTAAGCGAGGTTCGGCACCTTCAGCTCGACGTTTGAGAAATTCGCCGTCTCGGTCACCGCGTCATTGTGCGCAGAGACCGCAAGCCCGACCAGATAGGGCGCCTGGAAGGCGATCCGGTAACTGCCGCCCGCATGGCGCAGCACGCCATCGGCACCCGCGACCGAGAACCACACATAATCGCCCTCGCGCTCCAGCCGCACGCGCTTCGGATGCCAGGTCGCCGAAATGATCTGATGCGTGGGCCCATCCTGCACCTCGCGATACTGCAGCGAGACCATCCCGTCGCCATGCACCATCACATCGGCATAGGGCGATCCGGGGGTGGTGTTCTGGCGGATCATCAGCCCGGCCTTGCGGTGCGGATCGGCGCCCTTTCCCTCCCAGGCGATGTCGGCGGCGATGTGCAGGTCGCCCGAGCGCCGCGTCCAGGCATAGTGGAACGCGTCCGTCGTCCCCCAGATATTCGCCCCGCTCGCGGTGATGCGATAGCTGGCAGCGCCGAGCGCCACGCTTCCTGCGGTCGATGTCGCGCCGATATCGGCATGGTTCTCGAAAGCGCCGATCGTCTGTGCGGCAACGGGCGTGGCCAGCAATGCCAGCGCGACAAGGAGATGCTTCATGTCCGGGCCCCTCTCCGCCCGGATAATTGTCCGGGTCCTGCCCGATGGTAACGCTAACGAAGCACCCTGGCTATGCCCGCCCGGTGCTGTTCGCCAGCAGGCGTGGGTCGATCCCTGCGCCCGCGAAGCCGCTCGCCCAGCGGTCCTCGGCGTCGATATCGTAGAGCAGCCCGGTGTCGCCCTCGGTGTTGAACCAGCCATGCCGCGTCATCTCGGCGTCGAGCTGCCCTTCGCCCCAGCCGGCATAGCCCAACGCGACCAGCCAGTGGGTCGGCCCTTTCCCTTCGGCGATCGCCTTGAGCACATCGATCGTGCCCGACAGCGACCAGCGTCCGCCCACGTCGATCGTGTCCTGCCCGCCCCAGTCGAGCGAGTGGATCACGAAGCCGCGCCGCGGCTCCACCGGCCCGCCGAAATGCACCGCCGCATCGGGCGCCTCGCCCGGCGCGATCTCGAACTGTTCGAGCAGATCGTGCAGGCCCAGCCCCTCGATCGTCTCGCCGATCCCGATGCCCAATGCGCCTTCCTCGTCATGCGCGCACATCGCGATCACAGCGCGCTCGAAGCGCGGATCGCCGATGCCCGGCATCGCCAGGAGGAATTGTCCGGTAAGAAAAGTTGCCGACTCCATATCCGATCAACTTACCCGCGCGCTTTCGGCTCCGCCACGCTTGAAAATGTAACGTTTGACGCCGATTGGGGACCCAGACCCCATAAGGAGAGAATGACATGACCATCGAGGTTGGCGACCGCATCCCCCAGACCCAGTTCGTCAAAGTGACCGAACAGGGCCCCGAGCAGGTCGATTCGGAAAGCTACTTCGCCGGCCGCCGCGTCGCTCTCTTTTCGGTACCGGGTGCCTTCACCCCCACATGCTCGGCCAAGCATCTGCCGGGCTTTGTCGAGAAGGCCGACGAGATCAAGGCCAAGGGCGTTGACGAGATCGCCTGCACCGCGGTCAACGATGCGTTCGTGATGGGCGCCTGGGGCAAGTCCGCCGGCGTCGAGGGCAAGGTCACAATGCTTGCCGACGGCAATGGCGCGTTTGCAAAGGCTTTGGGCCTCGAGATGGACGGCACTGGCTTTGGCATGGGCATGCGCGGCAAGCGTTTCTCGATGGTCGTCAACGACGGCACCGTCGAGCAACTCCATGTCGAGGCGCCCGGCCAGTTCGAAGTCAGTTCAGCCGAATATCTGCTCGGCCAGCTCTGAACCGACCTCTAAACCGACAGCGTAACGGAACCGCCGGGGGGCGGTGGAGTTGAGTCAGGGCAATTCATTTCGAAGGGAATAGTCATGGCCACCGAAACCACCCCCGGCGACGACACGACCACCGCCCAGGCAACCGCCGAAGCCAAGTCGTTCATCGCCCAGGCCCAGGAAAAGGTCAGCGGCGCGGTCGACGCCACCGTGACCGCGGTTAAGGAGCATCCAGTCGCCGCTGCGGCGATCGCTGCGGGCGCGGCGGCTGCCGTCGGCGGTGCGGCCTATGCAGCCACCCAGTATCGCGGCGACAAGCAGGCGCCGGCGAAGAGCAAGAAGTAACGAACCCGCTTAAGCCCCTCCTCCTCGGAGGAGGGGCAATTCACCGCTAGTCTTGCCAGAGTCATTTTTGCGGCTTAGCCGTCAAAGATGACTCAAGCCTCCGATATCGTCGCCGATCTTGACCGCCTCTATCGCGCGTCGGTCGATCGCCTTCAGACCGCGCTCAATCGCTACCTCACCGACGGCACTCCGCCCGATCCCGAGGACCGCAAGGACGGCTCGTTCGCTTATCCCGAGTTGCGCGTCACCTATCGCGGCGGCCCGGATCGCCCCGATCGCCCCACCCCGCGCCGCTCGTTCGGCCGCCTCGTCGATGCCGGCGACTATCGCATCTCGGTCACCAAGCCGGCGATGTTCTCGGACTATCTCACCGAGCAGCTCACCTTTCTGATCGAGGATTACGACGTCGAGGTCCATGCGGTCACCGGGCGCCAGGAAATACCCTTTCCCTATGTGCTCGATCCCAACCAGATCCTGAGCCTCGACGACGTCTCGGCGACCGAGCTCGCCCGCCATTTCCCCGCGACCGAGCTCGCGCATATCGGCGACGAGATCGCCGACGGCCTGTGGGTCTCGACCGACGAGACCCGCCCGCTCGCCTTTTTCGACGGGCTGCGCACCGATTTCTCGCTCGCGCGCCTGCGCCATTACACCGGCACGGCGACCGAGCATTTCCAGCGCTACATCCTGTTCACCAACTATCACCGCTATGTCGACGAGTTCGTCCGCTGGGCGGGTAGCCAGCTCGGCCCGAACGAACAGGGCGAGCCCAGCCGCTATACGGGTGTCTCGGGCGCGGGCGGCATCGTCATCGAGACCGCCGAGGATCTAGACCGGCTAGTGTCGGACAGCGCCTGGCGGCGGCACCAGATGCCCGCCTATCACCTGATGGCCCCGGGCGGCGGCGGCATCACCCTGGTCAATATCGGCGTCGGCCCATCCAACGCGAAGACGATCACCGATCACCTCGCGGTGCTCCGCCCCGAGGCTTGGCTGATGATCGGCCATTGCGGCGGGCTGCGCCCCAGCCAGCGGATCGGCGACTATGTGCTCGCCCACGCCTATCTGCGCGACGATCACATCATGGACGAAGTGCTCCCGCCCGAAATCCCGATCCCTGCCATCGCCGAAGTCCAGCTCGCCCTCGCCCGCGCCGCCGAGACCGTCTCGGGCCAGTCGGGCGACGAACTCAAGCAGCGGCTGCGCACCGGCACGATCGTCACCACCGACGATCGCAACTGGGAGCTACGCTATTCGGCCTCGGCGCTGCGCTTCTCCTTGAGCCGCGCGGTCGGCGTCGACATGGAATCGGCGACGCTCGCCGCCCAGGGCTATCGCTTCCGCGTGCCCTACGGCACCCTGCTCTGCGTTTCGGACAAGCCACTCCATGGCGAACTGAAGCTCCCCGGCCAGGCCAATCGCTTCTACGAGCGCGCGATCGAGGAGCATCTCAAGATCGGCATCGAAACAGTGGAAGAGCTCCGCCGCGAAGGCGCCAAGCTCCATTCGCGGAAACTACGCGCGTTCAACGAGCCGCCGTTCCGGTAAGCTGTGTAGTGCGTAGCCCTCTCCCCGAAGGCGAGAGAGTGTTTCGGGTAGCCGGCTACCGTTTCCTACATCCGACTCAGCGCTTGAAATCGGTTATTCTGCGCACGCCCCGCGACGCGAAGGAGAGCCGCAATGACCGATCCCGACGAACCCCAGGCCGAAGACGAGAGCCCGCACCCCACCGCACATCAGCCCGACGGCACCGATTCCTCGGCCGAGTGGGAAGCGCAGATCGCCGACGAGAACATGATCCCCGACGATCCGGCCGAGTGACCTGCCTTACGGGGCGAGTACGAACTCGACGACGATGCTCGCTTCGACATGAATCGTGCCCGGCTTGCTCGTGAACATGCCGAGCAGTCCGGCCGCCCCCTTGGCCATCGCCTGCTCGAACTTGTTCTGCAGTCCGGGCAGCAGCAGGTTGTTGCCGACTTCGCTGATCCGCGAGACGCGCTGGACGCGCAGGTTCATTTCGCGGGCATAGGCCTCCGCATCCTCGCGGGCGTCGCGCAGCGCCTTGGCCTTGGCCTGGCGGCGCGCGGCAAGCGTCCCCGCATCGTCGAGCTCGGCAGCCGGCTCGCCCACCGTCACGTCGATCTTTTCCAGCGCGCTCTTCACCGCCAGCGCCTGCGCCATCGAGGTAACAGTCACCGTCTTGCCGTCGGTCGCCGAATAATCGTCGGGCGTGGGTTCGGAAGCCGCGTCCTTGTCGGAAGAAGTATCCTCGGTGTCGGTCGTCGTGGGCACCGCGGCGCTCAGCATCACCTTGCTCATCTCCGCTTCGGACAGGTCGGTGACGGCGCTCGCCGGAATGCCTTCCTTCTGGAGCGCGGCGAGAACCTCAGCGAACTTGGCGACCTTGGCCTTGTCCGCGGCATTCTGGGTGGTGCCGTGGGTCGTGAAGTTGATCGCGAGCGTGATCTTGGTCGCCGCCGCGTCGATCGACCCGGTCGAGACGATCTCGAGATTGACCGGCTGCGTCGGCCTGGCGCTCTGCGCCAGCGCCGCGCCCGGCATTACCAGCGCGAACGCCGTCAAAAGCTTTGCGAAATGCATGATTCCCTCCCTGTTCGCGGCGGTTTGTAGCGCGAACAGGGAGGCGTGTCTTGGACGCTTTCGCCGGGCTCACCAGCCTTGCGGCTGGCCCTTGTTCTGCTTGTCGAGCCAGGCTTTCAGCGGCGCGAAATATTCGGCCATCGCCTTGCCCGAGATTTCGCGGCTGCCGGTGAAGGCCTGCAGCGCGTCGGGCCAGGGCTTGGAAGCGCCCATCTCGAGCATCTTGTTCAGCCGCGCGCCGACTTCTTTGTTGCCGAAGAAGGAGCAGCGATGGAGCGGTCCCTTCCAGCCGGCCTGGTCGCACGCCGCCTTGTAGAACTGGAACTGGAGCAGCCGGGCGAGGAAGTAGCGGGTATAGGGCACGCTTCCGGCGACATGATATTTGCCGCCGGCATCGAAGCGGGTCTCGTCGCGGGCGACGGGCGGGACGATGCCCTGATATTGCAGCCGCAGCCTGTCCCAGCCGGCCTGATAGCCGCTCGCCTGGATCTCGCCGGAGAAGACCTGCCAGCGCCATTTGTCGATCAGCAAGCCGAACGGCAGGAAGGCGACCTTGTCCATCGCCTGGCGCAGCAGCAGGCCGATATCCTTGTCGGCGCTCGGCACCTTGGACTGGTCGAGCAGCCCGATCTGGACGAGATAATTGGGCGTGATCGAGAGCGCGACGAAATCGCCGATCGCCTCGTGGAAACCGTCATTGGCGCCGTTGCGATAGAGCGCCGGCAGCGCCTTGTAGGCGCGCTGGTAATAATTATGGCCCAGCTCGTGGTGGATCGTGACGAAATCGTCCGAGTTGACCTTGATGCACATCTTGATGCGCAGATCGTCCTTCTCGTCCACGTCCCAGGCCGATGCGTGGCAAAGCACCTCGCGGTCCGCCGGCTTCAGGAACAGCGAATGCTGCCAGAAGCTCTCGGGTAGCGGCGCGAAGCCGAGCGAGGAATAGAAGCCCTCGCCGGTCTGGACCATCTTCTTCCAGTCATACTGCTTGGCCTGGAGCAGGTCGCCGACATCATAGCCGAGATCGCCCGCGCCCGGCGGTGCGACGACATCGTAGATATTGCCCCATTCCTGCGCCCACATGTTGCCGAGCAGGTCAGCCCGGATCGGCCCGGTCTTGGCCTGGACCGCATCGCCATATTTCTCGTTGAGCTTGCGGCGGACATAGGTGTGGAGCGCGACGTAGAGCGGCTTCACGTCGTTCCAGAGCTTGTCGGTGAGCTTGGCGAACTCATCGGGCGGCATGTCATAGCCCGAGCGCCACATCGCGCCGGTGTCGGCAAAGCCCAGATCTTTCGCGCCCTGGTTGGCGATGCCGGTCATCTTGGCATAGTCGCTGCGCATCGGCGCGCCGACATTGTCGTTCCAGCTCGTCCACATCTCCTTCAGCTCGGCCGGGTTGCGGCTCGTGCCCATCGCCGCCTCGATGTCGCTGCCGTTGATCGGCTTGCCGTTCAGCGTGCCCTTGCCCTTGGCATACATCGAGCCAAGCCGCGTCGAGATGTCGTTGAGCTGCTGCGCGGCGCCGGGCGTGGTCGGAGCCGGCAGGGTAATCGCGGTGCGCAGGATGGTGAGCTGGCGCTGCTGCTCCGCCGAGAGCCCCGAGGCTTTCTGGAGACGCGCCGCCTCGATCGCGAAGCGGACCGACATCTCGGTGCCCTTGGCGCCATATTCGGAGGCCAGCGCATCGGTATCGTCGGTGATGTAGGTCGCGTTGACCCAGGCGACGCGCTGCGCGGTGAGGTTGAACTCGGTGATTTCCTTCTGCGCGCGGTCGATGAACGCCTGCGCGTCGGCCGCGGTCGGTGCGGACGCGGTCTGGGAGACCGCCGGCGCCGCCATGATGGAAGCGAGCGCGAACAGCGAGATGCCGGTACGGATCATGTGGGAGAACCTCGGTTGAATTCCAGGATGGCGCGACACTGCGGCCGGCCCCCGGAACCGTCAAGCGGCGAGGAAATCCGCGATCGCCTCGCCCAGTTCGCGGTGCGTGACGGCGTTCATGTGATTGCCCGGAATTTCGACGAACTGGCCGTGCGGCAGCAGCGCCGCGATATCGTGCGCTGATCCGTTGTCGTAATCTTGGGCGCCCGAGACGATGAGCACCGGCTGCGCGATCGCCGCCACCGTCTCGCGCGGGGTATCGACAAAGGTCTGGAGGATTAGCAGCAGCGCCTCCGGATCGCCCTTGGTGGTCTTGAGGAACGCCTCGGTCAGCCATTCGGAGCTGCCGCGCTCGAAGCTGCCGAGATTAGTCAGCACCCGGTGGAAATAGGTCCCTCGCCCCTCGGTCTTGACCAGCCCGTCGAGCCCCATGCCGGACAGGACCACGCGCCGCGGGTTCGCGCCGTTCGCCAGCATGCGCACCACCGTGCGCGCGCCCAGCGAATAGCCGCCCAGGTCATAGTCGGTCAGCCCCAAATGCTCGATCAGCGCGAACCCGTCGCGCATCAGCACATCGGGCGAATAGGCGGCGGGGTCGTGCGGCTTGTCGCTCAGCCCATGCGCGCGCAGATCGGGCATGATCACCCGGAAGCCCCTGGCCGCGATCTTCGCGGCATGGCCGTATTTGATCCAGTTCACCTCGGCGTTCGAGAAATAGCCGTGGATCAGCACTACCGGCCGACCCGCACCCATTTCGGTCCAGGCCAGCTCGACTCCGTCGAAGCTTTTGAAGCGGTGCGTTTCAGGCGGGGAGCTTGCCAACTTTTTCCATCCAACGACGAACCACGCTCGGGTTCTCGTCGGTCCGTGTCGCGGGCAGGTGGCTGGTGTCAAGCCAGTCGCGATGCCAGCTCTCGCACCCGCTATGCTCGGTCGGCTTGAAACGCCACGGATCGTCGAAGCTTCCCACCGTCAGATCCATGCGGTCATGGTCATGGGCCTCATAGGTGAGCGGGGTGCCGCACGAGGCGCAAAAGCCCCGTTCCGCGATCGGCGAGGAGGCATAGCGGTCCGGCTGGCGCTCCCAGCGGACCACTTCTTTCGGGACGTTCTTGAACGCGATTGAGACGCCGCCGGTCGCGCGTTGGCACATCCGGCAATGGCACAGATAGGCGTCGTCGTCCTCGATCGTCGCCGTGTAGCGGACCCGCCCGCATTGGCAGCCGCCGGTCATTTTCTCGGCCATGTTTGCCTCCTTGTAATTGCTGCGTCGCACAAAATAACTGCGTAGTAAGTTGAAATTAATAAGCACTGTTATTATATGCACCGTATGACCGAGTCTCTGGGGTTCCTCCTAAGCGATGTCTCGCGCCTGATGCGCCGCCGTTTCGACGAGCGCGCGCGCAGCAGCGGCGCGAGCGTAACGCAGTGGCGCGTGCTCAAGATCCTCGAACGCAAGCC
The DNA here is from genome assembly GCF_014489075.1 of Sphingomonas sp. JC676. GTDB lineage: Bacteria > Pseudomonadota > Alphaproteobacteria > Sphingomonadales > Sphingomonadaceae > Sphingomonas. The sequence continues at coordinate 1,423,172 of NZ_JACTGR010000001.1, forward strand.
GGGCCTCAATCAGGGCCAGATCGCCGAATTGCTCGAAGTCGAGCCGATCACCTCGTGCCGAATGATCGACCGGCTTGAGGAAGCGAACTTCGTCGAACGGCGTCGCGATCCGGCCGATCGCCGCGCCTGGCGCATTCATCTGACCGACAATGCCCAGCCGGTGCTCGAAGAACTGCACGAGATCGCCGGCGAGATGATCGAAGGCGCACTCGAGGGGTTGAGCCAGGCGGAGCGCGACGCGCTGATCGCGGCGCTCAACGTCATCCGATCCAATCTCATCCAGACACCGGAAAACAAACCGGAAAACAAGGGGGCCGCAAATGGCTGACGCCGATCCCAAGATCCAGAAAGCGCCCGAAGAAGCGGTCACTATCGCTCCTGGGGAGCAGCCCACCGTCGCGGAAGCTCCCGCGCCGCGCGCGAAGCGCAACTGGCTGCGCCCGTTGCTGATGTTCGGCGTGCCGCTGATCATCGTCGGCGTCGCCGCCTTTTTCTGGCTGACTTCGGGCAAGAGTGTCTCGACCGACAACGCTTATGTCCAACAGGACAAGGTGTCGGTCTCGACCGATGTCGGCGGCCGTATCGTCGCGGTTACGGTCAGGGAGAACCAGCCGGTGAAGGCGGGCGACCTGCTTTTCCGCATCGATCCCGAGCCCTATCGCATCGCCGTGGGCCAAGCCAATGCGGCGATCGCTGCCGCGCAGGTCGATCTCCAGACCGACCAGGTGACCTATCAGGGCAAGGGCGCCGATATCCAGGCCGCACAGGACCGCATCCTGCAGGCTCAGCAGGATTATGACCGCCAGGCGGCGCTGATGAAGCAGGGCTTCACCACCCGCGCCAATTTCCAAGCGACCGAACACGCGCTGGAGCAGGCCCGCGCCCAGCTTCAGAACGCCCAGGCCAGCGCCAACGAGGCGCGCGCCAAGCTCGCCACCGGCCAGGCCGTCCCCGGCGAGAACCCGGCGATCGCCGCCGCCCGCGTCCAGCTCGCCAAGGCGCAGCTCGATCTGTCGCGTACCGACGTGCGCGCGCCGATCAGCGGCATCGTCAGCCAGACCAAGAGCCTGCAGGTCGGCCAACAGATGATCACCGGCCTCCCTGCCGTGACGATCGTCTCGGACAAGCCAGCCTGGATCGACGCGAACTTCAAGGAAACCGATCTCAACAGGATGCGCGTTGGCCAGTGCGCGATCGTGACGTTCGACGCCTATCCGGGCCTGCGCCTGAAGGCGCATGTCGAATCGATCGGCGCGGGCACCGGCTCCGAATTCTCGATGCTGCCGGCGCAGAACGCCAACGGCAACTGGGTCAAGGTCACGCAGCGCGTTCCCGTGCGCATCGCGATCAATGGCAAGAGCCCGCGCGAAATGATCGCCGGCCTCTCGGCCGACGTGAAGGTCATCTTCCAGGGAACCTGCAACTGATATGGCGACGGCAGCCCCCGGCCGCGCCAGCGGGGCGGGCAAGGCATCCCCAGTGCCTGCCCGCCCCGAACCAGGCGGTGCCGCCCTTCCGGTGAAATATCGCGGCCTCCTCACGCTCGGCGTGATGATGGCCACGATCATGCAGATCCTCGACACGACGATCGCCAACGTCGCGATCCCGCACATGCAGGCATCGCTCGGCGCGACCCGCGATACGATCAACTGGGTGCTGACCAGCTACATCGTCGCCTCGGCCATCGCCATTCCGATCACCGGCTGGCTGTCGGACCGGATCGGCTCACGCAATCTCTTCCTGATCGCCACCGTGGGCTTCGTCATCGCCTCGGCGATGTGCGGCGCCGCGATGACGCTCGAGGAAATGGTCGCGTTCCGCATCCTGCAGGGCATCACCGCCGCGTTCCTCAATCCGCTCAGCCAGACAGTGATGCTCGACATCAACAAGCCCCAGGACCAGGGCCGGGCGATGTCGATCTGGGGCATGGGCATCATGGTCGGCCCGATCATGGGCCCGCTGATCGGCGGCTATCTCACCGACAACTTCAACTGGCGCTGGGTCTTCTACGTCAACCTGCCGGTGGGCGTGGTCTGCTTCGCGATCCTGTGGTGGCTGCTGCCGTCACGCCCGATCCGCAAACGGCAGTTCGACATAATGGGCTTCAGCCTGCTGTCGATCGGCATCGCCTCGCTCCAACTGATGCTCGATCGCGGCCAGGATCAGGACTGGTTCTCGTCGATCGAGATCTGGATCGAGATGCTGGTCGCGGTGATCGCACTGTGGATGTTCGCGGTACATTTGTTCACGGCGAAGAACCCGATGTTCGAGCGCGAGCTGTGGAAGCACCGCAACTTGGTCACCGGCATCTTCTTCATGCTGGTGATCGGCCTGGTGATGATGGCGACCATGGCGCTGCTGCCTCCGATGCTCCAGAATCTCTACGGCTATTCGGTGTTCCAGACCGGCATGATGCTGATGCCGCGTGGCTTCGGCGTGGTGCTGACCATGTTCGCCGGGGCACAGCTGATCCAGCGCGGCTGGCTCGACCCGCGCTGGTCGGTCGGCGTCGGCCTGTTGATTGCCGCCTTCTCGCTCTGGGAGATGTCGGGATGGACGCTGGAGATGGGCTCCACGCCATTCATCATCTCGGGCTTCGTCCAGGGCCTCGGCCTCGGCCTGGTCTTCATGCCGCTCAACGGCCTGGCCTTTTCGGGCTTGCCACCGCATTTCCGCACCGAGGGATCGAGCCTGCTCAACCTGACGCGCAACGTCGGCGCGTCAGTAGGCATCTCCGCGGTCAGCGCCATCCTCGCCCAGGGCATCCAGCGGAGCCATCAATATCTCGGCGAGCATGTCACCGCGAGCACGATGAACGGCCTAGGCGCGATCGCGCAGCAGCTTGGCGCATCGGGCGCGATGGTCACCGGAATGGTCGATGCCGAGGTGAACAGGCAGGCGGCGATGATCGCTTATCTCAACGACTTCTGGCTGATGGCGATCGTGACCGCTGTCAGCGTGCCGCTGGTCCTGCTGCTTCAGAAGCCAAAGGCGCCGGTGGAAAACGATCCGGCAGCGGCGGGGCACTAGGCCTCGCCCGGAGCAGCGGCTGCCATTTCACATAGGCCAGGCTGCGCCACAGCCATTCGAACGGTCCGCTGGCGAAACGCCGCATCCAGACATGCGCGAACAGCACGAGCAGCACGATCCCCATCGTCGAGATCGCCGCCATCTGCGCCCAACCATAGCGTCCCCACAGGTTGAACCCGAACGGCGCGAACAGGATATATTTCCCCACAAACTGCTGGAGAAAATAGAGCGAGAAGGCCATCCGCCCGGGCGCCTTGAACACCGAGAGCAGTGCGTTGCCGGGCCGCGTCTGCACGGCCCAGTTCACCAGTGCGAGATGCCCCAGCCCCACCGCCAGCCGCGCGAACTCGCCGGTCACCCAGCTCGTCCGCGGCATCAGCGTAAAGCTGATCGTCTCCGAAACCCCGATCGCGCGCGCGGTGACGCCAAAGCCATAGGCCGCCAGCATCAGCACCAGGTAAAAACGCTTGCTCCGCTCCCCCTGGATCACGCCCCATTTCCACAGCGCGACGCCGATCAGCATCGTGCAGAACGCCTCGATCACGTCCCACACCAACCATTCGTTCGCCAGGAATGCCCAATAGCCCCACGCCTCGCGCGCATAGAAGACGAAGCCGCCCTGATGCGCCTTGATCTCCCGCGCGATCCGCGCGTTGAGCTCAGGATCGGGCTTGTGGGCCGCGACCAGCTTGTCCCATTCCGCCAGCGCCTTGCCGTCCGCCGGCGTCAGCGCCTGCCCGGCGCGCTGGTGCGCATGCGCGACGTCGACCTGCTGCACCAATTCGGCGCGATCCACATATTGGCGCAGGCCATGCTCGGGAATGCCTATTGCGCAAAGCACCGCCCAGCCCAGCCCCAGCGTCAGCAGTACGCGCGGCGTCAGCGTCCGGAACGGGAAGAGGAACAAGGCCGCCAGCGCATAGATATGCAGGATGTCGCCGGGCCATAACAGCACGAACACGTCGAACAGCCCGAACCCCAGCAGCCACAGGTTGCGCCGCCAATAAAGGTCGGCGATCGCGACCGGCCCGTCGGGCGTCATCGCCTTGCGCGCCAGCACCATCATCCCCGCGCCAAACAGCAATTCAAGCAGGCAGCGCTGCGTGCCCGCCAGGAAAATGTTGATCAACGCCCAGGCGTTCTGGTCCGCCGCGCTCCAGCCGAGCGAGCGGATGTCGGCCGAGAATTGCCAGACCGGCGCGGCCATATAAGGCACGTTGATGTAGAAGATGCCGAGGATCGCGAGCCCGCGCAGGATATCGAGCACGTCGATGCGCGCCGTGCCCCGAACGGGCGCGAGGGAAACCGCCAATGGCTCAGCCATGCTGCACTCAAATCGAACCAGCCCGCATCCTAGCCGAGTGTTGGTCAATTCCGCGTAAAGACCAATGGCGTCGCCAGGTGAAAACCGTGGGATTGTGGGGAGTCAGGCAGGAGGCAATCTCTGCCTAACCCATATGAGGCGAGCCCACATATTTGTCCTGGGCCAGCGCCAGCATCGCCACACGCCGCCAGCCGCGCGCGACGCTGACATAATCCTCGCGCTGAACCGGAATGGAGCAGGTCAACCCATAGGCTTCCATCGCGTCGGCCCTTGCCAGGCATTCGCGATATGTAAGCATCTGCCGCTCCTACCTGCTCGCGCGTTCTTCGATCGAAGCGAAAGGACGAAGCGTAACGATACGGCCCTTGCCCGAATTTAGGAAAGCTCCGCCATGGTCAATGGCATCGAATAGGGCCTCGTTCTGAGTTTTGCACCAAGCTCCTACCAATAATTTCGTCGTCCACCTAAATTGTGCCATAAAAATACCTCCCATATTATTTAAGCGGGAGCACATATATCTGACCCTAAGGCTTCACATATTCAGTATTCTACTAACGCTATTGTACCAGCACCCTCATAACGTAAAGGTTCCACTATCGTCGCCTCCGGTAAACCCCCGTCTGAGCGTGGGGCTCTTGCTCCTCACGGCGGTGATAACCCGGAGATCGCCTAGCCCAGCAATATCCGGGCGAACTGGTCCACCGGTGCGCTTTCCGCAAATTGCGGCACGTCGTCGGGGATCGCGATCCACGCCTGTTTGCGCTTCACCCAGATATGCGCACGCGGCACGAGCCTGTCGCTCTCGTCGAGCGTGCCAGCGCGCACGACCGCCAGCCCCGGTCGGGCGCTGTTGGTATTGTAGACGCGGGAATGGCAGATGCCGCAGATGAACTGCCGCGATGTTGAACCACTGGGATTGGTGAAGGCATATTCCACCGGCTGCCCCTCCACCGCGATCGCATCCACTGCAATCACCGCCTGCTCGGCGAAGGCGCTTCCCGACCAGGTCTGGCAGTCGAGGCAATGGCAGCAATAGACCGGCGGCAGCGCATCGACCGCCAGCGTGTAGCGGACGGCGCCGCAACGGCAGCCGCCCGCGATCACGTTACGCCGCCTTCTTCAGGTGCCGCCGACCGAGCAGCTCGGCGATCTGGACTGCGTTCAGCGCCGCGCCCTTGCGCAGATTGTCGCTCACGCACCACAGCGACAGCCCGCTCTCGACGGTCGGATCCTCGCGCACTCGGCTGATGAACGTCGCATATTCGCCGACGCACTCGATCGGAGTGATGTAGCCGCCATCTTCATGCTTATCGATCAGCATCACGCCCGGCGCCTCGCGCAGGATCGTCTTGGCCCTGGCGGCGCTGATCTCGTCCTCGAACTCGATGTTGATCGCCTCGGAATGGCCGACGAACACCGGCACGCGCACGCAGGTCGCGGTCACCTTAATGTTCGGATCGAGGATCTTCTTGGTCTCGACCACCATCTTCCACTCTTCCTTGGTCGATCCGTCGTCCAGGAAGCTGTCGATGTGCGGGATCACGTTGAACGCGATCTGCTTGGTGAACTTGCTCGCAACCGCGGGATCGCCGACGAAGATGTTGCGGCTCTGCTCGAACAGCTCGTCCATGCCGGCCTTGCCCGCGCCGGAGACCGACTGATAGGTCGCCACCACAACGCGCTTGATCCGCGCAGCATCGTGCAGCGGCTTGAGCGCCACCACCATCTGCGCGGTCGAGCAGTTCGGGTTCGCAATGATGTTGCGCTTGCGATAGCCGTCGATCGCCTCGGGGTTTACCTCGGGCACGATCAGCGGCACGTCCGGATCCATGCGGTAGAGCGACGCATTGTCGATCACCGTGCAGCCGGCTGCGGCGAACTTGGGCGCGTATTTCGCGCTCCCCTCGGATCCGATCGCGAACAAGGCCATGTCCCAGCCGGTCGGATCAAAATGTTCGATGTTCTGGACCTTGTACTGCTTCCCGGTCTCGCCGAAGTCGACAATATCGCCCGTCGAGCGCGACGAGGCGAGCACCGCCAGTTCGTCGATCGGGAATTCCCGCTCGGCCAGGATGTTCAGCATTTCACGCCCGACATTGCCGGTGGCGCCAGCGACCACGACACGGTAGCCCATCACATACTCCAGGTTGAAGACAGGTGCCGCTACGCTTCCAGGCGTCTTGGCGCAAGCAAGCCGTGCTTTGCGTGGCCCAAGGCTCCACTTTGGTCGGATTCCTCCAAGACCCGCCACTCCGATTTGAGTAAGATCGGCGGACAGGCTTGGGGGAGCGAACGATGCGGCGCGTGATGGTGATCGTCCTGATGGGGCTCGCGCTGGGCAGCTGCGCGTGGCGCGGCGCGCTCAAGATGGATTGCGCGGACTTTGCCAGTCGCGTCCATCCGCTCCAGCGTACCGTGCTGGAATGGCAGATCCGCGGCGAGGATCCCGAAGACTTTCCGCGCGCCGATATCGAGCTCGCCCGCCGCCTCGCCGCGCCCGACATCGCGAAGCTGGAGCAGGATGACGCGTTCCTGCGTGCCGCCCCCACCCCGCCGCGCCCGATCCTGCTGCTCTCGGGCGGGGGCCAATGGGGGGCGTTCGGCGTTGGCCTGATGACCGAGCTGGTCAAGAACCACCAATTCCCCAATTTCTCGGTAGTCACCGGAGTGAGCACTGGTGCGCTCCAGGCGCTGTTCGTCGGCGCCGGACTCGACCGCGACGATGCCGAGGGCGAGGCGATCCGCCAGGCGCTGGTCGCCGCCTATTCGCCGCAAAAGGAAAGCGACGTGGTCGATCGCGAGTCGATCCAGGCGCTGGCGGCGATCAACGGCGCCATGGCCAATCTCAAGCCGCTCAAGCGTCGCTTCGAGGAACGGATCTGCCCCAAGATCTACGACCCCAAATCGATCGCCGGCCAGAACGGCGCGTGTCTCATCGCGCGCCTGCGCGATCCCAAGGGCCGCAAGGTATTGCTCGGCTCGATCGAAGCGCAGTCGGGCGAGTTCGGCTATGTCGATGTCCAGGAGCTGCTCCAACCCTATGGCGACACCGACGAGGATCTGGCCAAGGCGACGCAGTGCCTCGCCGGCGCGGCAATCGCCTCGGCGGCGGTGCCGGTCTTCTACCAGCAGGTCCGCGTCGACGGGCGGACCTATTATGACGGCGGCGTGCGCCAATCGGTGTTCCTCGCATCGGTCGCGCAGGCCCAACAGATGGCCGCTGAGATGGTCGCCGAGCGTCGCCGCGTGCTGCTCGAAGAGCGCGGGAGCACGTCTGCGGGGGAGACCACGACGCCGTTCGATCCGCCCTCGATCTACGTGATCCGCAACGGCCCGACCGTGCTCGAGCCCGACGACTATTCGGTCGCTGGTTTTGAAACGCCCCGCATCGATCGGAAAGCGGACGCGCTCCATGCGGCGCAACGCGGAGAGGCGATCATGGTCAACCAGCTCGAGGTGAGCTCGATCGCGGCGCTGCGCCTCGCCCAGCCGGGCGGGAGCATCTATTTCGTCAGCGCCGACGGTTGGAAAAACTATACGCCGATCACTGGTGGCGAGACCTGCGGGAAGATCAAGCCACGCTATCCCAATGCGATGTTCATCCCCGAATTCATGCAGTGCATCATGGACCAGGGCCGCAACCGCAATCGCGGCACCCTCCCCTGGACCGAGCTCTGCAAATACGACGGGACCGAGACGCGAACCTTCTGCCTGAAGGCCCCGGTGGGCGTGCCGACGCGCCCTACGCCATCTGCGCCGCCGCCACCCGCGACTTGAGGAAGGGCTGCCAGCGGACATAGGCGAGGCTCCGCCAGGCCCATTCGAGGGGTCCGCTGGTGAAGGCCCGCACCCATAGATTGGCGAGCAGCAATTGCCCCGCGATCACCATCAGCGCCGTGCCGTGCATGTCGCTCCAGCTCTGCCGCGTCCAGAAGTTCAGCCCCCAGGGCGCGTAGAGGATCCACAGGCCGATGATCTGCTGGAGGAAATAGAGCGAGAACGCCGTCCGCCCCGCCGCCTTGAACGGCGCCAGCACTGCGCGGCCCGGGCGAGATTTCACTGCCAGGTTGATCAGCGCGACATGCCCAATCGACATGGCGATCCGGGCGAACTCCAGGCTGAACCAGCCGGTTCTGGCGATCGGAACCAGTGTCGTCATTTCCTGCGCCGCGATCGCACGCAGCCCGATCGCGGGCACATAGCAGAGCAGCATCAACGCTAGATAGAAGCCGGCGCTTCGCTGTCCCTGGATCACGCCCCATTTCCACAGCGAGATGCCGATCAGCATCATGCAAAAGGCTTCGGCGACGTTGAACAGCAGCGAGCCGCTTACAAAGCCGATCCACGCCGTGATGTTCATCCGCGCATAGTCGATCAGGCCGCCGCTATGGCCCTTCCTCTCCAGCTCGGTGTATTTTTTCATCTCTTCGCCGCCGGTGGTCCGCCTGACGACGAGCTTGCGCCACTCCTCCAGCGTTTTCTTGTCCGCCGGCGAAAGCGCGGCATGCGATACCTGTTTCTCCTGCACGGCATGGACCCGCCCGATCAGCTCGACGCGTTCCTGATATTGCAGCCCGCCGGTCACCGCGATGAACAGCGCGTAGAGCATGCCCAGCCCGAGCAGCAGGTTCGGCCCTAGCTTGCGGAACGGGAACAGCAGCAGCGCCGCGAGGCCATAGATGTGGAGGATGTCGCCCGGCCATAGGAGCACGAACACGTCGAACAGTCCGAACAGGATCAGCCACAGGTTGCGCCGCCAGTAGAGGTCGGCGACGGCTACCGGCCCGTCCGGCTGCATCGCCTTGGCCGCCAGCACCATCATCCCAGCACCGAACAGCAATTCGAGCAGGCCGCGCTGCGTGCCCTCCAGCGCGATCTGGACCGCGTACCAACTCAACTGATCAAGCGGCGACCAGCCGAGCGAAGGGATGTTGAGGAACAGCTTGGCGATCGGTGCCGCCATGAAGGGGATATTCATGAAGAATATCCCCAGGATCGCGATACCCCGCAGGATATCGAGCACCTCGATCCGAGCCTTGCCCGTCACCGGGGCGATCGTTGCTGCTTCCCCCACCACCGCTCCCCTCAAACCAATGCGGTCATGAAGCTACGCGGGGCGGGGAAAACGGTCGAGCCGCTATTTCTTCTCGGCAAGGCGCCGGTCGAGAAAGCCCAGGATCGTGCCCCATAGATGCTCGCTGATCCCCGACCCGCCCACTTTGTGCGTATTGCCGGGATAGAGCATCATCTCGAACGGCACTTCGGCCTTCTGCAGCGTCGCCGCCATCGCGGTGGTATGCTCCAGCACGACATTATCGTCGGCCATGCCGTGGACGATCAATAGCGGATCGGCGATCCTGGCGGCATTGGCGATGTTGTCGGACTTCCTGTACGCCTCGGGCACCTTGGTCGGGTCGCCCATGTAGCGCTCGGTATAATGGGTGTCGTAGAGTTCCCACTTGGTCACCGGCGCGCCCGCCACGCCCGCCGCGAACACGCCCGGCGCAGCTTCGAGCATCTTCAGCGTCATGTATCCGCCGTACGACCAGCCATAGATCGCGATCTTGTCCGGATCGACGAAGCTCAGGCTCTTCAGATATTTGGCGCCGGCGAGCTGGTCGGCGACTTCCACAGACCCCATCGCGTGCCAGATCGCGTCCTCGAATTCCTTGCCGCGATTGGCCGATCCGCGATTGTCGATCTGGAACCAGATATAGCCGCGGTCGACCAGATATTGCTGGAGCGTCCCGCCCCAAGCACGGCTGACCGTCTGCGAATGCGGGCCGCCATAATGCTGGAAGAACACGGGATAACGCTTGCCCGGCTCGAGCTTGGGCGTGATCATTTCCCAGTGCAGTACGGTGCCGTCATCGGCCTTGACCGTGCCGAAGGTCCGCTCGCGGTGGCTGGCGAGATAGGGGTTGTAGGGATGGTCCGACGCGGTGACCGCGTTCTCGCTTACCCAGGCGAGCCGCTTGCCCGTGGCGTCTGCCAGATAGACCTGGGTAGGCTGATCGGTGTTCGAGCGCGTCACGATCGCCCGCGTCGCCGCTTCGTCCATCGTCGCGCTGTTCCACCATCCGGCCTCGGTCAGCCGCGTCACGGCGCCGGGCTTGGTGTAGTCGACCGAATAGAGCTGGCGCTCGAGTATGTCGTCCTTGTTGCCCAGGAAGAAGACGCGGTGCTTCGCCTCGTCGACATAGGTGGCGTCGATCGCGACCTCCCACGGCCCCTTGGTCAGCTGGGTCCATTTGCCCGCCTTCCAGCGATAGAGATGGCCGTGACCGTCGCGCTCCGACCACCAGATCAGGCTGCCGTCGGAAAGTGGCTCGAAGCCTTTGGACAGATTCACCCAGCTACGCGGCTCGGACTTCTCGGTGAAGAGGATGCTGGACTTGCCCGTCGCCGGATCGACCTTGAGCATGTCGAGCACGGTCTGGTCGCGGTTCTGCCGCTGGACGTAGAGCGTATTGCCGTCCTTCGACCAGTCGACGCGCGCCACATAGATGTCGGTTTCCTTGCCGAGATCGACCTTCACCTTGTTCGCGCCCGCTGGATCCATGACGTAGAGCTCGACCAGCGCATTGGGCGTGCCCGCCTTGGGATAGCGCTGCTGGTAGATATTGGTGCCCTCAGCCCCGATCGCGGCACGCGTGACCACGCCCACCGGCGCCTCGTCGAACCGCTCGACCGCGACATAATGATCGCCTGGCGACCACCAATAGCCGCTGAACCGGTCCATTTCCTCTTGTGCGACGAACTCGGCTTCGCCCCAGTGCACGGTATCCTTGCCGTCCTGGGTGATCGGCGCCGCCTTGCCCGTCGCCAGGTTCATCACCACCAGGTTCTGGTCCTGGACATAGCTGGCATAGCCGCCCGCCTTGCTGATCGCTGCGTTGAGCTTGGGCCCGGCCGCCGCCGGCAGCTTCACGGCCTTGCCGTCCAGAGTCGCACGGTAGAGATCGCCCTCCAGCGGCACCAGGATCGATTGGCTGTCGGGCGCCCAGTCATAGGAGACGATACCCTTGCTCCCGCCGATCCGCGCGCGCTCGCGCTGCATCTTCTCGGCCTCGGAAAGCTCTGCGCCCGATCCGACCTTCTTCGAGTCTACCAGCATCCGCCATTCGCCGCTGGTCGTGTCCATCGCCCAAAGGTCGAACCGCTCTTTCTCGTCAGGGCGCCCGCGCAGCAGCGTCAGCCACTTGCCGTCGGGCGAAAGCTTCATCGCGCGCGGGGCGGCCCCGGCCAGATCGGGGCTGGCGAAGACGCGGTCGAGCGTCAGGCGCTGGGTCTGGGCGCTGGCGTCAGTTGCCACGGCAAGAGTTCCACTCGTGGCCAAAGCCAATCCCAACAGCCATGTGCGCATCCAACACTCCAAACGGCCATCCATCCGCGGAGGCCGGCGGCGTTATTGCGACTGCCGGCGGCAGCGTAAAGGGCGAAACCGGACCGCGCGGCTCGTACGGCGCGATTAAAGATGCGCTAAGTCATTGAACTAATGATCAGCCTGCGTTAAGCATGTTACTGGGCCGCAACAAGATTCACGCAGCGAAGCGCTGGAGCGCTTTTCCGTGAATTATCTGATGGTTGCTGAAGGTTTCAACAGTAGAATCGTGGTCACCGCGTCCCGTAATCTAGGTTAAGAGCGATATTTTCGGCGCACATTGTTTTGTGGGCGACAGCGCACACAATAACCGTTTGTTAACCAATCTTGTGCAATTGTTAACCATATAGCCGAAGAAACAAAATGACGGGGGCGCGCACGATCAGAAGGAGTGCAAGCGTTCCATGTCGTCCCAAGATCGCCTGGTATTTGAGGAAGGGCTGCATATTACGCCCTTTACCAGCGTCTTGGCTGCGAGCTGGCCGATACTGGTGACCTTGACTCCGGAGAGTGTCGGTCTCGGCAGCAATGAGGAAGCGACGCTCGAGTTCCTGCGGATCGTGCAGGCGCTAAGCGACACGGGCCTGCTCAGCTACGAGGCATTGCTGATTGGATCGGACGGACCGATCCTTATCGACGCCACGCTCACGGCGCGTGGCCGGGCGGCGTTCAGCGAATAGTCCGGCTCATACGAAGCGACACGCCTTCCGCGACCAGATCCGCCAGACGGTGCAGCGTTTCCACATCCCGCACGTCGAAAGCCTGTTGACCCCTGCTCACCACCGCGAGCGTCCCGATCCGCTCTCGGCCTGCTCTGATCGGGACACTGGCCTGGCTCGCAAAGCCCAGTTTCAGTGCCGCCACCGGATCGGCGATACGCGCCAACCCGCTGGCATCGTCTGGCGCCGTTGAAATACCGAGGCCGGAAAGGTCTTCCGAGGGATTGCCCAGATCGACAATTCCCGCGTCGCCCTTCAGCAGGAAGCGCGCGAGCTCGGCAATACGGTCGAATGCGCCATCGTCTAGAAAGCCGACAGCCTCAAACGCGCCCAGATTAGGGTGCCCGCTTGACAACAATGTCCCCCCAACTAGCCCCAACATGGCTACCATCATCCTCTACAAACCCGTGACGGTTTGTAGATGGGCGCACTATCCCGATGCAATTAAGGACAATTACCGCCCACACTGCAACCGTAATGATATGTTGGAGCCATTCAAATTGGGGCGTCACCGCTGCTCCGATCTTGCGCCCTTGGCCTGCATCCGAAGCAATAACGCGCAAACTCCACATTAACGGATGAAGATCCATAATGGAGCATGCTTCGCCTCACCATATGCGCCGCCGCCGGTCTGGCCGCAGGTTCCCCCGCTTGGGCCCAGCACGAACTTCGCAACGGTGGCAAGCTGGTCCTCACCAACGGCATCTCAACGATCGAGGGCGCCTCGGGCGGCGGCCTCACGCCCTGGGCGGTGATCGCCGGCAACGAGACCAAGGACGGTATCGGCATTCAAGCCGCAGCGACCGCGGCCGAAGTCGAAAGCTACGATTTCCGCAGCTTCAGCGTCGCGATCGGAATCAAGGACCGTATCGAATTCAGCTATGCCCGCCAGAATTTCAACACCAACGAAATCGGCGGCGCGCTTGGCCTGGGCAACAACTATGCCTTTGATCAGGACATCTATGGCGCCAAGGTCAAGCTGTTCGGCGACCTGGTCTATGGTCCCGAGATGCTCCCCGCGGTCGCAATCGGCGTCGAGTACAAGAAGAGCCTCGATGCCCCGGTCGTGAAGGCAGTGGGCGCGCGCCACTCGGAAGGCGCCGATTATTATGTCTCCGCCTCGAAACTGTTCCTTCGCCACTCAATCCTGGTCAACCTGACCGGAAGACTGACCAAGGCCAACCAGCTCGGCCTGCTCGGCTTTGGCGGCCGGGACGACAAATATCGCGTGCAGATCGAAGGATCGGCAGCGATCCAGCTTTCGCGCCGCCTCGCTCTCGGTGCCGAATTCCGTTCCAAGCCCGACAATCTCGCCATCGCCCGCGAGGACGACTGGTTCGACCTATTCGGTGCCTATGCGTTGGGTCGCCACCTCACCCTTACCGCCGCCTATGCCGATCTCGGCTCGATCGCCACGGTCAAAGGGCAGCGCGGCGCTCTGTTTCAGATCCAGGCGGGGTTCTAAGGACATGTCGATGAAATCCCTGCTTCTCGCGGCCGCCCTGTTGGTGCCCGGCACGGCTCTCGCCCAGTCCCAGCCCTATGCGATGCCGGGCGAGGACAAGGTCGATCCCTATACGCCCAGCAATCACAATGCCGGCGCCAAGCCGTTCGCGGGCGATGGCATGGCGAAGGCGTTTCACGGTCAAGACGGCATCCGTCGAATCGTCGAGACTTTTGTGGAAAGCAATTATGCCGACCCCGTGATCGGCGAGATCTTCATGGGCCACGACAAGGTCCGGCTGAAGCGCACGCTGTTCGAGCAGTTCTGCTATATCCTCAACGCCGGCTGCAACTATACTGGACGTGACTTGCCGTCGTCGCACAAGAATCTCGGCACACAGCAAGCCGACATGAACAAGCTTGTCGAAAATCTCCAGGCGGCAATGCGCAAGGAGCGCGTGGGCTTTCACGCCCAAAATCGGTTCCTCGCCAAGCTGGCGCCGATGCACAAGGATGTCGTCGACCGCTAGTCCGCCATCGCCACGGCGCGGGAGACGAGAATGAAGCGCGCGCCCGTCCCGCTCCGCGCCGCCCTGTCGTCCGGATTGTAGAGCGCGCATTTCTTGAGGCTCAGGCAGCCGCAGCCGATACAGCCGTCGAGATCTTCGAGCATCCGCTGGAGCTGCGCCACCCGCGTCTCGATCACCTCGCGAAAGCCGGCGCTGATCCGCTTCCAGTCTGCGGCGCTGGGCGTCCGTCCCTCGGGCAGCTTGCCGAGTTCCGTTGCGATCTGGGGCAACGTGAAGCCCAATTGCTGCGCGATCAGCGCGAAGGACAGCCGGCGAATGTCCGACCGCAGGAAGCGCCGCTGGTTGCCCTGCGTGCGGTGCGGCTGCACCAGTCCCTTCGCCTCGTAGAAGCGCACCGCGGAGACCGACAGCCCGGTCCGAGCCGCCAGTTCGCCGATCGTCAGAAGCTCGTTTCCCCGATGCATTCCCGCACCTCGATTTCTCGCTTGACCTCAACCTAGGTTGAGGTTGTAGCTGCTCTTGGCATGGCCTCCAACAAGGAAAGGAACTCCATGCCTGCCCCCTATATCGAGCACGTCAATCTCACCGTCAGCGATCCCGAGCGGATGGCGGCACTGCTCGGCAAATTGTTCGACTGGCATGTCCGCTGGGAAGGCCCGGCGCGTGACAATGGCCGCACCATTCATGTCGGCGACGATCGCACCTATCTTGCGGTCTATGCCCCTCCCCAGGCGCCCGATGCCGAAATCTTCGGCAAGGGCCGCCCGCTCAACCATGTCGGGATCCTTGTCGACGACCTCGACGAGATCGAGCGCCGCGTCGTCGCGGCGGGCCTCGTGCCCTTCGCGCACGGCGATTACGATCCCGGCCGCCGCTTCTATTTCCTCGATCACGACGGCACCGAGTTCGAGATCGTCAGCTATTCATGAGGCTTTGGCAAAGCTTTGCTAACCATCTTTTACTCGCAACCCCGGGGCCGCAAGCGCAGTTTTCCTCTCCAAGCCATTGGTGAGGAGAACGCGCATGTCCATCAATACCGACATCTCGAAGCTCGACGACCTGATCGTCACCACGATCGACAGCATTCGTGGCTATGAGCATTCGGCCGACCATGCCGATGCCGGCCGCTATGCTCATTTTTTCCGCTCGATGGCCGGCGAACGCCGCAACGTTGTCGCCCGCCTGCAATCGGCCAGCCGGACGCTGGGCGGTACGCCGGCGGAATATGGCTCGACCGCCGCAGCCCTCCATCGTCGCTGGGAGGACCTGCGCCGCGTGCTGGGCGGCGGCGACGAGGCATTGGTCAAGGAAATCGAGCGCGGCGAGGACTATCTGGTGGAAGAGTTCGAGCGTGCGCTGGGCGACGACAATATCTCGTCTCCCACCCGCGCGCTTATCGAGGAATGCTTTGAATCGGTGCGCCATGGCCATGACCGTGCCAGCGCCCTTAAACACCAGTTCGAAGCTACCCATTGAGCCATTCGCGGGCCGCGCGCGCATCCCAGCCGCGGTCCGCCTATTCGGCCTGCCCCCATTTCGTCGCACGATTTTCCGATTCGTCGCACCTGCGATTGAGCGAGCGCCGCTGCTGCGCTAGCGGTAACCGACCGCGACATTCCGACTGTCGGTCTCGCGCTCTGGTATCATGCTGGTCTGCGAGATCCGGCGCCTATGGGATGGTTGAAGATGCCGCTTCGCGAAGGGGTTGCCGCGCTACAGAACTCCATCGTGAGCGAATTGCAGCGCAACTGGCCGGCCCTGGTGACACTCACGCCCGATCTGTTGGGCCTGGAATATCCCGGCGAGACGACCCTCGATTTCCTCGAAGCCATTCGCGATCTTACTGATTCAGGCATGGTCACCTGTGAGGCGATCATCATCAGCAGCAATGACGGTCCGCGGATGGTCGATGCCGCGCTCACCGCACGCGGCCGCGCCATGTTCGAGCCGAAGGGCCGCGCGGCGGCCTGACCCCCGAAAACGACAAAGGGCGCGGACACCGGTGTGTCCACGCCCTTTTACGTGTCTCGATACGCCGGAGCTTATTCGGCGGCTGCGGTCTCGGTCGAACGCACGTCGCGGCGCTCGGCGATACGGGCCGACTTGCCGGTGCGGCCACGCAGATAATAGAGCTTCGCACGACGCACGACACCGCGGCGGACGACCTCGATCGAATCGATGTTCGGCGAATAGAGCGGGAAGACGCGCTCGACGCCCTCACCGAACGAAATCTTCCGCACGGTGAAGTTGGAGCCCATGCCCTTGTTCGAACGCGCAATGCACACGCCTTCGTAGTTCTGCACGCGGGTACGCTCGCCTTCGACGACCTTCACGCCGACCTTCAGCGTGTCGCCGGGGCGGAATTCCGGAATCTTCTTGCTCGCCGCGAACTTGGCGATCTGCTCGGCTTCGAGCGTCTGGATGACGTTCATGTCATTCGTCCTTGTTTCGTCGCCGCGCGCCAGAGGGAGACTTGACCCGAGCGCCCTCGTGGCGCTCCCAAAGGTCCGGCCTCCTTAGCCGTGTATCGGTCTCGGCCATCGACTTTCGCCAGGCCGCGATCCTCGCATGATCCCCCGATCGCAGCACTTCGGGGATCGTGCGCCCTTCCCATTCAGCAGGTCGGGTATATTGCGGATATTCGAGAAGCCCCGTTTCGAAGCTCTCGTCCAAGCCGCTGGAAGGCGCGCCCATTACTCCGGGAATGAGCCGAATGCAAGCGTCGAGCAAGGTCAGCGCCGCCATCTCCCCGCCGGAGAGGATGTAATCGCCGATCGAGACCTGTTCGATTGCGCGCGCCTCGAACAACCGCTCGTCGATCCCCTCAAACCGGCCGCACAGGATCGTCACGCCAGGCCCGTCCGTCAGCGCCCGCACGCGCTCCTGCGTGAGCGGGCTCCCGCGCGGCGTCATCGCCAGCACCGGCCGTCCCGGCGCGACGCTGTCGAGCGCGGCGGCGAGCACATCAGCGCGCATCACCATCCCCGCCCCGCCCCCAGCCGGCGTGTCGTCGACCGAGCGATGCTTGTCGGTCGCGAAGTCGCGGATCTGCACAGCCTCAAGGCTCCACAGCCCCTCGCGCATCGCCCGTCCGGCCAGCGAAATACCGAGCGGCCCGGGAAACATCTCGGGGTAGAGCGTCAGGATTGTCGCGGTGAAAGCCATGCGCGCGTTTCGCGCCCGCGCATCTTTTTGGCAAGCGCTCAGCCGTGGGCGGCCCCGCTCTCCAGATGCGCCTTCATGCTTGCCAGCCCCTGCGCCATCGCCGCCGAAACGCGATCGGCAAGCGAATCCGGCAAAAGGTCGGCGGTCCAGACCACCCTGGCGCCGTCCGGTGCTTCCGTGATTTGCAGCACGCCGTTGTGATGCTCGAGCGCCTTGATCGCCCACACCAGGCGGCGACGCGCGTCGTCAATGGACACGATCGTCTCGTCGGCCACCATGCCATTGGCGAAGGTGACCCGGCGTACGGGCGCCCCTTCGACGGCCAGCATCTCGGTGGCGGTGACGAAGCCAGGGACCAGCCGGTCGTGCAGGCGGTCGACTTCACGCGCGGCGTCCCACGCGGTGCCGGGGTCGACGGCGATGAAGATCTCGTGATGAAGCGATGCCATGAATCCAACTCCGCTGGAATGTCGCGAGGCAGGAATAGCGCCGGCCCGCGATAGAGGCTGGCAGGAATCGGACATGGTCATCGCCATCGAGCGATAAGGAGGCGGACAGCGCTTATGATGCCGCCGATGACGCCGATGACGCCGTTGATCGACCCAGAGGCCGAACTCGATTTCGCGACCTGCGAGCGGGCGCGATTTGCGCGCGACCCGGCGTTCGATGGCGTGTTCTTCATCGCCGTCAAATCGACCGGCATCTATTGCCGCCCCGTCTGTCCGGCACGCCAGCCGCTGACCCGCAACGTCCGCTACTTCCCGAGCGCAGCTGCAGCGGAGGCGGCGGGATTTCGGCCCTGTCTCCGCTGCCGGCCCGAAACGGCGCCGCACTCGCCTGCGTGGAACGGCACGCGGGCGACCGTGGACCGTGCGCTTCGGCTCATCGAGCAAGGCGCACTCGACGAGGCCGGTGTCGAAGCTCTCGCCAGCCGGCTCGGACTGGGCGCGCGCCATCTAACGCGGCTGTTCCGGCGCTATCTCGACACCACACCTCTCGCCGCGGCGCGCACCGCGCGGATCCAGCGCGCCAAGCGGCTCATCGACACGACCAATCTCGGCATGACTGAAATCGCGCTGGCAGCGGGTTTCGGGAGCGTCCGATCCTTCAACGCCGCCTTCCAGCAGGTCTATCGGAGCCCGCCAGGGGGCCTCAAACGCCGCGGCATGCGTTAGGGCGCCCATGGACGACTGCATCATCGTCGGCGCAGGGCCGGCAGGCCTCACCGCCGCTATCTATCTCGCGCGCTTCCATTTGAGCATCCGCCTGTTCGATAGCGGCAACAGTCGCGCCGCGATGATCCCCTGCACGCGCAACCATGCCGGCTATCCCGACGGCATTTCCGGCAAGGAACTGCTGGCGCTGATGCTGGCCCAGGCCGAAAAATACGGTGCGGTCCGCGAACTGGCCGAGGTCTCGGCGCTAAGGACGATCGACGGCGGCTTCGGCGTAAGGGTCGGCGAGCGAGAATTTGGCGCGCGATCGGTGCTCCTCGCCACCGGCGTGGTCAACCACCGGCCCGACATGCCCGCCGAGCTGCACGACGAAGCGCTGGCCCGCGGCCTGCTCCGCTATTGCCCGATCTGCGACGCCTATGAAGTCACCGACCGCCGCATCGGCGTGATCGGCACCGACGAGCACGGTGCGCGCGAGGCGCTGTTCCTGCGCGGCTATAGCCCCGATGTGACCCTGATCGCCCCGGACGGCGCGCACGAGATCGACGAAGAATATTCCGAGAAACTCGAGGTCGCGGCGATTCGACGCGTCGATGGTCCGAGCGGCGGCTATGCCATCGAAGGCGACAGGATCACGCTCGACACCGCGCAGGGCCGGCTCGCCTTCGATACGGTCTATCCCGCTTTGGGCTCGCGCATCCGCTCGCGCCTGGCGGTCGCCGCCGGTGCCCGCGCCGCGGGGGATGGCTGTCTCGAGGTCGATGCCCATCAGCGGACCTCGATCCCCGGCCTGTTCGCCGCGGGCGACGTCGTGAAGGGCCTCGACCAGATCAGCCACGCGATGGGCGAAGGCGGGGTCGCGGCCACCACGATCCGCAACATGCTCGACGAACAGCGGCCGATCCGGCGCTAGTCGAAAAGCCCGCTGCCAAGTTGACACGGTTGACACCTGCTATGTCGAAAAACCTTCCTCCACGCGAGCGGGTCCCGATCCGGCTGAGTCGTGGCCGCGCGCGGTAGCCGGATACCCTAAAGTCACAAACGTCAGGAGTTTCTCGCGCGGGAGCGTGCGCGCGCCCGCGGGCGCGCGAGGACTGCGATGATATTCAGAATGAGAAAGAGCAATGCCGTGGATTTCATGCGAAGTCCTACATTGCAAGGCGGCCCGTTCGTCACCCCGGCCTCGTGCCGGGTCCACGCTTCCCGAACCGAGCCGCCAGAAACTCGCTGGGCTCGCCCAGATGCTTGGTGGGCCCCGGCACAAGGCCGGGGTGACGATGAAGGAGGTTGGGCCCGGACGGAGGCCGACTATCGACCTCAGCTCCCACCGCAGCCGCCGCAGCCACCGCCGCCGCCGCAGCCGCTGCCTCCGCCGTCGCTGCTGCTGCTCGACCCGCTGTCGCCGCCGGAGCTCGACGAGCGCAGCGTGTGGAAATCCGACCAACTCGACCCCGCGAGCACGCCGGTTCCGAACAGCGCCACGCCCATGTCGGTCTCCACCGGCGTCGGCGCGCGCCGCAGGCGCTCGGACCGTTGCCGTGCCTCGGCGAGCGTCTCCGCGCCGCCCCGCGTCAGCCGGTCGACCGCGATGAAGCGGATCAACGCGAAGATCGCGGTTGCGATCAGGAACATGGTGAGGAAACCGACCGGCCGATCGCGCGACACGCCGACCTCCCATTTGATCGCGCCGAAGCCGAGCAGCAGGAAGTAAGGCAGCGTCTGCCAGAAGCGCATCTGCCATGCCGTTCCGCTGTCCATCAGCAGATCGGCGGAGACCAGTTTCTCCTCGATCGGATCGGCATGGCGCTTGAGGATATGTTCGATCGTCGACCAGCGCGTCGGTGCCGACAGCGCGAGGATGCTGCGTTCGGCCGCGTCGCCGCCCGCGTCGCGCGCGTCCGCCTGGAACCTGTCCTTGCCGACCATCGACAAGGCCCGCCGGGCGAGCAGCCGCGAGACGAGCGCGTCGGCGAACCGCGCCCTTCCGCCGGCAAGGAAAGCCAGCTCGTCGACCGTCGCCGAACGCGCCGTGCGTCCCTCGGGCTTCAGCCAGCGTGGGATGAGGAACC
Organism: Sphingomonas sp. JC676; assembly: GCF_014489075.1. Lineage (GTDB taxonomy): Bacteria > Pseudomonadota > Alphaproteobacteria > Sphingomonadales > Sphingomonadaceae > Sphingomonas. The sequence continues at coordinate 1,444,011 of NZ_JACTGR010000001.1, forward strand.
CGGCGACGATCACCAGGACGAAGAGAATGAAGTAGAGCTGCAAGAAGGGTCCGCCGGTCATATCGAAGGGGGACATGGTCTATGCTCCTCTGAGTGCGATCAGAACCGTCAACAGAGCCGCTGCGATCGCGAGCAGCGCCCAGAACGTGGTTCGTGGAAGGATGAAGGCGTCGCGGGGATGGACGCGGCGCGCCTTGGGGTCCTGGATCAGCCGCCGTGCCGCGTTCGGCCAGATATCGGCCGGCGGCAGGCCGAAGACCTGCTCATAGCTTTTGAGCGTCTCGGCATATTGCTCGAAATAGCGCTGTTTCTCGGCGCCGCCGCCCGCGGTCGGCCCGTGATGCAGAGGGCGGCCCAGGATCTCGGGGCAGAAGCGCTCCCAATAATCGCGGGTATAGGTGAGGTGGAGATGCCAGGCCTGGTCGACCGCGTCGGACGGCGTCACTTCGTGGCCGGCGGTCACCGCGAGGAAGCAGAAGCGCTTATATTCCTCGATCACCCGCGCGGTCTTCGCCGCGCTCCAGCCATTCTCGCGCGCCAGCCGCGCAGCGAAGGGGAGCGCCGCGTCGTCGGGGCCGATGATGTAATGGGAGAGCGCTATCCAGACCGGGTGGTCGGCAGGGGTTCGAGACAGACCGGAGGCCGTACTCATCTAATCCCTACTTAGCAGATGGATATTACATCCTCAAGACAGATCACAGCTCGATGAAAGCGTTTGCCACGACCAGCCGCGCGTCGTCCCATTCGGGCACCGCCTCGGGATTCATCGGCACCATGAAGCGCTTGCCGTCGGGCCGCTCGATCTCGAGCACGTCGCCCGCGCCGTAATTGTCGATCGCGATCACCGCGCCGAGCGGCTCGCCGCTTTCAGAGACCGCGGGCAGGCCGAGCAGGTCGACATGATAATATTCGCCTTCGCCCAGCGGCGGCAGCGCCGATCGCGGGACGGCCAGCGCGGTGCCGCGCAGCGCCTCGGCGGCGCTGCGGTCGGCAATCTCGGCAAAGCGCGCAATCGCGCCGTTGGAGCCGGGCCGGACCGATTTGAGCGTAAGCGCGCCGCCATTGAAGGATTTGTGCGAAGCCAGGTCTTCGGCGAAGACCTTCAGCCGCACTTCGCCCGCGATGCCGTGCGCGCCGATGATCGCGGCGAGCGTGATCGGCTTATCTGAACCGCTCACGCCGCTCGCTCCTCGCATCCGGGCTGATGGCCATCACGCGCACGCCGGAGCGCATGCGCCCCATCCCCACGCACGATGGCCATCCTGTAGCTCAGCCTTCCGACTTTTCTTGTGCGGCTTCCTCAGCGGCCGGGGCTTCTTCAGCGGCCGGGGCTTCGGCGGCAACTTCGACCGGCGGGGTTGCTTCGGCAACCGCCTCGGCGACCTGCTCGGCCTCCGGGGTCGGCTCTTCGGTCGCGGCTTCGATTTCAGCGGCGATCACGGCTTCGGCTTCCTCGTTCGAGTCGGCGGCAGGCGCTTCCTCGGCGACGAGAGCTTCCTCGACGACAGGCTCGGGAGCCGGTGCGGCAGCGGCTTCGGCGGCAGCTTCCTCGGCGGCCTTCAGCTTCTCGGCACGCTCCTCGGCGCGCTCGGTGGCCTTTTCGCCCGGCTTGGCCTTGTTCGGGTTGTTGCGCGCGGCGCGCTCCTTGACACCGGCGGCGTCGAGGAAGCGGGCGACGCGGTCGGTCGGCTGCGCGCCGACGCTCAGCCAATGCTTGGCGCGCTCGCCGTCGAGAATGATGCGCTTCTCGTCATCCTTGCCGAGCAGCGGATTATAGGTGCCGATCTTCTCGATGAACTTGCCGTCGCGGGGCGAACGGGCGTCCGCGATCACGATCCGGTAATAGGGGCGCTTCTTGGAGCCGCCGCGCGACAGACGCATGGAAATAGCCATTAATCTTCCTTCTTGATATTCGATGTTTGTATTCGGGTTTAAATTACTTTTTCTTCAGCAAATTCTCGAAGCCAGGTGGCAGGTTCGCGCCGCCCGGCAAGCCCGGCAGGCCGCCGCCCATCTTGCCCATCATCTCGCCCATCTCGGGGCCGCCCAGGGCATTGCCGATGCCGCCCATGCCGCCGCCGGGGCCGCCCTTGCCGAGCATGCCCATCATGCCCTTCAGGCCGCCCATCTTCTTCAGGCGCTTCATCGCGGTCTGCATTTCCTGGTGCATCTTGAGCAGCTTGTTGACGTCCTGCACGGTCGTCCCGCTGCCCTTGGCGACGCGGATCTTGCGCTTGGCGTTGAGCAATTCGGGCTTGGTGCGTTCCTTGGGCGTCATCGACGTGATCATCGCGTCCATGCGGAGCAGGATCTTCTCGTCCATGCCGCCGCCGGCCATCGCCGCCTGGGCCTTCTTCATGCCCGGGATCATGCCGGCCAGCGCACCCAGCCCGCCCATGCGGCGCATCTGCTGGAGCTGCGCGCGCAGGTCGTTCATGTCGAACTGGCCCTTGGCGAGCCGGCCCGCCATGCGCTCGGCATCTTCCTGCTGGATCGACTCGGCGGCGCGCTCGACCAGGCTGACGACATCGCCCATGCCCAGGATGCGGCCGGCGACGCGCTTCGGATGAAAGGGCTCGATCGCATCGAGCTTCTCGCCCATGCCGGCGAACTTGATCGGCTTGCCGGTGACGGCGCGCATCGACAGCGCGGCGCCGCCACGGGCATCGCCGTCCATGCGGGTCAGGATCACGCCGGTCAGCGGCACCTGTGCCGAGAAGCTGGACGCGACATTGACTGCGTCCTGGCCGGTGAGCGAGTCGACGACGAGCAGGATCTCGGCCGGCGTGGCGATGTCCGCCACCGCCTTCATCTCGTCCATCAGCTGCTGATCGACGTGGAGGCGGCCCGCGGTATCGAGCATCAGGACGTCATAGCCCTGGAGCTTCGCCGCCTGGAGCGCGCGCCGGGCGATGTCGACCGGCTGCTGGCCCTGCACGATCGGCAGGGTCGCGACCTCGGTCTGGGTGCCGAGCACCGCGAGCTGCTCTTGCGCCGCCGGGCGATTGACGTCGAGCGACGCCATCAGCACCTTCTTGCCCTGCGTCTTGGTCAGCAGCTTCGCCAGTTTGGCGGTCGTGGTCGTCTTGCCCGAACCCTGAAGGCCGACGAGCATGATCACCGCCGGCGGCGTGACGCCGATCTCGAGCTCGGCGGTATCCGAGCCGAGCATGTCGACCAGTGCGTCATGGACGATCTTGACGACCTGCTGGCCCGGCGTGATCGAACGCAGCACCTGCTGGCCGACCGCCTGCTCGGTCACCTTGTCGACGAAATCGCGCGCTACCGGAAGCGCGACATCGGCCTCCAGCAGGGCGATCCGCACTTCGCGCATGGCGGTGCGGACATCGGCTTCGTTGAGCGCACCGCGCCCGCGCAGGCGCTCGAAGACGCTGCCAAGCCGTTCGCTCAGACTATCGAACATGGGTCCAGATCACTCCAATTCCAGGCCGAAATCCGCCAAACGCAAAACACGCCGGCGGACGAAACCTCGTCGGCCGGCGTCACCCCTGAGGGCGGCAATGTCTCGCGTTCCACGGGAACAGCAAGCGGGCCACATAGCCTCACAATGCCTTCGTTGCAACCGTTACGCGTTTAACCTGATCTACACCCTCGGCATGTGAAAACGCCCCGCTATCCGCTTGGGGGAGCCTAACCCGGCAATGTCGCTGGACCACGAAGAAGAAATCCGCAATCGCACAGCAGCACGCCCGAGCATCATCACGGGCGCGATCAGCGTTGCCGCGATCCTGCTGTTCGTGGGAACGGGCAGCGCGGTACTGTCCAAGACCTTGCAATATTATACGTCGGGCACGGAGCCCGCGGACCGCACGCTCGTCATCGCGCTGCTCCTGAACGTCGCGCTGATCCTGTTCGGCTGGCGCCGCCATCACGCGCTGTCGATGGAAGTGCAGGTCCGCGCCGCCGCGGAGGAACGCGCCCAGCATCTCGCCAGCCGCGATCCGCTCACCGGCTTCCTCAACCGCCGCAGCCTGGCCGAGGAAGGCGCCGCGATGTTCGCGCGCGCCCAGCGTCGCCGCAAGGCGATGGCGCTGATCATGCTCGACCTCGATCACTTCAAGACGATCAACGACATGCACGGCCACGCCGTGGGCGATGCGCTGCTGCGCGCCGTCGCGGCCGAGATCGCCCATGCCATGCCTCCGATCGCGCTCACCGCGCGGCTGGGCGGCGACGAATTCTCCTGCGGTTTCCTGTTCGATCCGGCCGAGCCCTCCACCATCGAGCGCATCGCCGAACGGCTCGTCAGCCGCATGGCCCAGCCGTTCGAAGCCGAAGGGCTGCGGCTCCACATCTCCTGCTCGCTCGGCATCGCCCGCTCGGATTTCGATTGCGCGAGCATGGATGCGCTGACCCGCTCGGCCGATATCGCCATGTACCAGGCGAAGAAGGCCGGCCGGAACCGCTATGCCTGGTTCGACCAGTCGATGGAGCGCGAGCTCCAGGTCCGCAACGAGCTCGAAAGCGGCCTGCGCCTCGCCATTCCCCGCCAGGAAGTGGTTCCCTATTTCGAGCAGCAGATCGATCTGTCGACCGGCCGCCTCCACGGCTTCGAAGTGCTCGCGCGCTGGGAGCACCCCACCCGCGGCCTGATCTCGCCCGAACTCTTCATCCCCATCGCCGAGGAAACCGGCATGATCGCCGAGCTGTCGCTCTCGATCATGCGCCAGTCCTTCATCGCCGCGCGCGACTGGGATCCGTCGCTCAACCTGTCGATCAACATCTCGCCCTGGCAGCTGCGCGACGCCTGGCTGGCGCAGAAGATCATCAAGGTACTGACCGAGACCGGCTTTCCCGCGAGCCGGCTCGAGGTGGAGATCACCGAGAGCTCGCTGTTCGACAATCTCGCGCTCGCCCAGTCGATCGTCGGCAGCCTCAAGAACCAAGGCGTCCACCTCGCGCTCGACGATTTCGGCACCGGCTATTCGTCGCTGGCGCATCTGCGCGCTTTGCCCTTCGATCGCATCAAGATCGACAAGAGCTTCGTGATGTCGCTCAACGAAAGCGCCGATTCGGCCGCGATCGTCAACGCGATCATCAGCCTGGGCGAAAGCCTCAACCTGCCGATCACCGCCGAGGGTGTCGAAGACGCCTCGATCGAGGAGCGGCTGCGCGTGCTCGGCTGCTCCAAGGCGCAGGGCTGGCTCTATGGCCGCCCGCTATCGGTCAGCGCGGTGCGCCGCCTGCTCGCCGAGCGCCGGCTGCTGCAGGGCAGCCCCGCTCCCGCGGAGAAGAAGGACGCCGCTACCAGCCAACGCCTGGTTGGCTGAGATAGGCCTTCTCCTCCGGCGTCGACTCGCGGCCGAGCGCTGCGTTGCGCGTCGGAAACCGCCCGAATCGCGCGATCACTTCGGCATGTTCGATCGCATAGGTCAGCGGCTCCTCCAGCCCCAGCGCCTCGAAGCACCTTAGGCTTACCGCCTGCAGCTCGCGGCTCTCGCCGTGCTGGAACGGCAGGTAGAGAAATTGCCGACGTTCGGGCGGCAGTGCCTGGTCCCAGCCCCGCTCGACCGCCAGCGTCGCCAGGTCCCGCGCCAGCGGATCGGCGGCAAAGGCTTTGGCGGTGTCGCGATGGATGTTGCGCGAGAACTGGTCGAGCAGGATCACCGCCGCCAACAAGGTTTCGGGATCGCCGCGCCAATCCGCCGCGCCGCTCGCCAGCACCTCGTCCCGGCGCGATCCGAACAGCGTCGAGATCTCCGCATCGAGCCCGTGCGATCCGCCGAACCATTGCTCCGGCATCAGCAGATCGAACCAGAAACCCAGCACTTCGCGGGCCCTTGCGTGGACTTCCGGCGCCGTCGCTCCTAGATCGCTCGCCAATGCCGTCCTCCTCACCGCATGTCGTCAACCTGGGTTGTCGTCTCAACCTCGCCGAGGGCGAGTCGATCCGTGCCCTGCTGTCAGGGCGGGACACGATCGTGGTCAACAGCTGTGCGGTTACGAACGAAGCCGTCAAGCAGACGCGCCAGGCGATCCGCCGCGCCCGCCGCGAGCGGCCCGGGGCCGAGTTGGTCGTGACGGGCTGCGCGGCGCAGATCGATCCAGCGGCCTTTGCGGCGATGCCCGAGGTCGATCGGGTGATCGGCAATGCCGAGAAGCTCTTGCCCACCTCCTGGACATCGTCCGAGCCGGTGCAGGTGCAGGACATCATGGCGGTGCGCGAGACCGCGCCGCACCTCGCCGCCTGCTTCTCGACCCATGCGCGCGCCTTTGTCGAGGTCCAGAATGGCTGCGACCATCGCTGCACCTTCTGCGCGATCCCGTTCGGACGAGGCAACAGCCGTTCGGTGCCCGCCGGCGCAGTGATCGACCGCATCGCCGCGCTCGCCGAGCATCATGCCGAGATCGTGCTCACCGGCGTCGATCTCACGAGCTATGGTCCCGATCTTCCCGGCGCGCCGACGCTAGGCCAGCTGGTCGAGCGCATCCTCGCCCACGTCCCTGCCCTCAAGCGCCTGCGCCTCTCCTCGCTCGACGGCGTGGAAGTCGACGACCGCCTGTTCGCGTTGCTCACCCAGGAACCGCGACTGATGCCGCATGTCCATCTCTCGCTCCAGGCGGGGGACGACATGATCCTCAAGCGGATGAAGCGTCGCCATAGCCGTGCGCAATCGGTGGCGCTTGCCGAGCGCCTCCATGCAGCGCGCCCCGACATCGCGATCGGCGCCGATCTGATCGCCGGTTTCCCGACCGAGACCGAGGCAATGTTCGAGAACAGCCGCGCGCTGATCATGGATTGCGGCATCGTCCATGCGCATATCTTCCCCTATAGCCCGCGCGCCGGCACCCCCGCCGCGCGCATGCCCCAGGTCGAACCCGAAATCGTCAAGGCCCGTGCGGCCCGGCTCAGGGCCGAGGCGGAAGGCCAGCGCACACGCTGGCTGCAAAGCCTTGTGGGCAGCAGCCAGCAAGTACTGGTAGAGCGCCCGGGAGACCGCGGCCATGCCGGCAATTTCGCGGAAGTGCGCCTTGGCCAGGCCGAACCGGTCGGATCGATAGTACAGGTGAAGATCAACGCAGTGAGTAATCAGACACTCGAAGCAACTCCCATCCGTCACCCCGGGCTTGTTCCGGGGTCCACGGAGCAGTCGAACGCCACGCTTGAGCCGTTTGCACAATGCGCGGCCCACGGTGGATCCCGGAACAAGTCCGGGATGACGAATGGAACTCGGGCATGAGCAACGCCTCCTGGCACGAGCGCCTGCTTGGTGGCTTCCGCAAGACCTCAGACCGGCTGCTCGGCAACCTCGCCGGCCTCAGTCTCGCGCGTCTCGACGATGCGACGCTTGACGAGATCGAGGAGGCGCTGATCGCCTCCGATCTGGGTCCCGCCACCGCGGCCAAGGTCCGCGCCCGCCTTGCCGAGGGCCAGTTCGAGCGCAACATGGAAGAGCTTGGCATCCGGCTGATTGTCGCCGAGGAAGTCGCCAAGACGCTCGAACCCGTCGCCAAGCGGCTCGAGATCGAGGCCTTTCCGCGCCCCCAGGTGATCCTGGTGATCGGCGTCAACGGATCGGGCAAGACCACTACGATCGCCAAGCTCGCCAACAATTTCCTCGAGCAGGATTACAGCGTGATGGTCGCCGCCGGCGACACGTTCCGCGCAGCCGCGATCGGCCAGCTACGCACCTGGGCTGAGCGGATCGGGGTGCCGATCGTCTCGGGCGCGGAGGGCGGAGACGCCGCCGGCATCGTCTTCGAAGCGGTCAAGCAGGCCACCGAAAAGGGCATCGACGTGCTGATCGTCGATACCGCCGGCCGCCTCCAGAACAAGCGCGAGCTGATGGACGAGCTCGCCAAGATCCGCCGCGTGCTCGGGCGTATCAACCCCGCCTCGCCGCATGACGTGGTCCTCGTCCTCGATGCCACCACCGGCCAGAACGCGCTCAGCCAGATCGAGGTTTTCAAGGAAGTCGCCGGCGTCACCGGGCTGGTCATGACCAAGCTCGACGGCACCGCGCGTGGCGGCGTTCTCGTCGCCGCCGCCGAGAAATTCGGCCTCCCCATCCATGCGATCGGAGTCGGCGAGAAGGTCGACGATCTACGCCCGTTCGACGCGCAAGAGGTTGCGCGGATCATCGCGGGCGTGGAAGGAGCTACCAATGGCTAGCAATTCCAAGCCCGCGATATCGCCGGGCCTCCGCATGGCGATCGATTTCGGTCCGTTGATCGTGTTCTTCGCGGTCAACAGCCTGGCGTCCGGCCCGCAGATCGCCCGGATCCTCACCGCCACGGTCGCCTTCATGGTCGCGATGGTGGCCGCGATGCTGGTGTCCTGGTGGCGCGCTCGGCACATCTCGCCGATGTTGTGGATCACCGGAGCCTTCGTGCTCGTGTTCGGCGGGCTGACGCTATATTATCACAGCCAGATCTTCATTCAGATCAAGCCGACGGTCATCTACGCGATGTTCGCGATCGTGCTCGGCTACGGCCTGTTGACCGACAAGCCGCTGCTCCAGCTGCTGCTGCAACAGGCCTATCCCGGCCTGACCGCCAAGGGCTGGCGGCTGCTGACGATCAGCTGGGCCTGCTTCTTCCTCTTCGCCGCGGTCCTCAACGAAGTGATGCGCCAGCTGCTCAATTGGGACCAATGGGTGCTGTTCAAGACCTGGGGAATGATCCCGCTGACCCTCGTCTTCGCGATGCTCAACATCCCGATGCTGCTCAAGCACGGGCTCCAGCTCGACAAGCCCGAAGAGGCGCCGATCCCACCCGAGGGTTGAGTTCGACCCGACGAAGCGAAGCTTGTGCTCCTGCGAAAGCGGATCGGACAGCTATTCCGCTGGCTTGAGATCGATCAGCAGCGTCGGGATCAGCTCCGAGACGGTGGGGTGGATCGGAACCGCCCAGCGCAGCACGTCCAGCGGCTGATCGGCGTGCATCATGTCGAGGATGCCGTGAATCGCCTCGTCGCCGCCCACGCCCAATATCGCCGCGCCCAGGATGCGGCGGGTCTCGGCATCGGCGACCACTTTCATCACGCCGATTGTCTCGCCCTTCTCGATCGCGCGCCCGACGCGCTTCATCGGCCGGTGCGACACCAGCAGCGGCCGGCCGGTCGCGCGTGCCTGGGTCTCGGTCATGCCGACCCGGCCGAGCGGTGGATCGGTGAAGAGCGCATAGCCGGGCAGCCGCTGGCTGAGCGTGCGGTCCTCGCCATCGAGCAGGTTTGCGGCGACGATCTCGAAATCATTCCACGCGGTGTGGGTGAAGGCGCCGCGGCCGTTGCAGTCGCCCAGCGCCCAGATGCCGGGCACATTGGTGGCGAGCTTCTCGTCGACCTTGATATAGCCGCGCTCGTCGGTCGCCACGCCGGCGATATCGAGCCCGAGATCGTCGGTGTTCGGCCGGCGCCCGATCGCGAGCAGGACATGGCTGGCTGGCACCCGCGGCGCGCCTTCCGTGCAATCGACATTCACCGATATCCCGCCGGCATCCAGCGCGAAGCCGATGCAGGTGGCGCTGGTCCGCACCTCGATGCCCTCGGCCTCCAGCATCTCGCGGATCGCCTGGCTGATATCCTCGTCCTCGCGCGCGATCAGGCGCGGCTGCATCTCGACCACCGTCACCTGCGAACCGAGGCGGCGGAATATCTGGGCGAATTCGAGCCCGATATAGCTCCCGCCGACGACCACCAGATGCTCGGGTAGCGCCTCGAGCTTCAATATGCTGGAATTGTCGAGCGTCTGGACCTTGTCGAGCCCGGGCATCGGCGGCCGCGCCGCACGGCCGCCGACGTTCAGGAAGATGCGCGGCGCGGTGAAGCTTTCCTCACCCACCGCGATGGTGTCGGGCGCGGTGAAATGGGCATGGCCGCGGATCAGCTCCAGCCCCGGCATGCGCGACAGCCAGGTCTCGTTGCGGCCGCGCGACGCCGCCGCGATCTCCTGCGCGCGGCGGATCACCGTGGGGAAATCGACCGTCACCGTGCCGGTGCCGATGCCGTAATCCGCCGAACGCCGGGCGAGAAACGCGGCATAGGCGCTCGCCACCAGCGCTTTGGTCGGAGTGCAGCCGGTGTTGACGCAGGTGCCGCCGACCTGGTCGCGCTCGATCAACGCCACCTTCTGGCCCGCGTCGGTCAGGCGCCCGGCAAGCGCCGGTCCCGCCTGGCCGGCGCCGACGATGATCGCATCGAACGCGCGGCTCACAGCGCGAGCACGATAAGCACCGCGCCTCCCACCGCAATCACGTCCTCGATCAAGGCCGCGGGGCGATCGCTGCCCAGCATGGCGGCCAGCCGCGCGCGCAACGCCGCGCCACCCAGCGTGCCGATTACCGCGCCGACGATACCCGCTCCGAGCCCGACGACCAGCGAGCCGCCCGAAATGCCGATCGCCGCGCCGCTCAGCCCGCCCATCACCAGCCGGGTGACGAACTGGGGCGGTGTCTTGCGGCTTGGCGTCGTGGGAAGCTGATCACCGACCAGCTCGAACAGCGCGAGCGCCGAAAAGACCCAGGGGGTGAAGCGATAGCCGAGAAAGGCCAGCCAGCTGCCGTCGAGATGGAGCCAGCCGAGATGGGCCGCCCAGCTAATGGCCGCGGGTGCGGTGAAGGCGCGAAGGCCTGCGACGACGCCGATCAACAGAGCGAGGAGCACGAACATGCAGAGTCCTTTCGCGGAAATCCGTCCGGGTGGAATGGAAAACTACCCGTTCCGGTTGGGTTAGGCGATCCTTCCTTCGGCCCTGCTCATATGAACCGCGGTATAGGTCCCCGCTGCGGCGTCTGATCGGGCAGATCGACCTCCATCTCGTCGACATAGCACCAGCCCCAGCCTTCCGGCGGGTCATAGCCTTCGATGATCGGGTGCCGCGTGGCGTGGAAATGCGCGGTCGCATGGCGATTGGGCGAATCGTCGCAGCAGCCGACATGCCCGCAGCTCCGGCAAAGCCGCAGATGCACCCACCAGCCGCCCGTCTTCAGGCATTCCTCGCACCCGAGCGCGCTTGGCGTCACTTCGTTGACGGTATCCCGGTGCTGGCAGGTTTGCGACATGCTCTGATCCCCCTCGGTTTGATGTTTACGTCGCAGGCGCACCCGTCCCTACCCGGCCGCTGCGCTCGAGCTTGCCCCAGCCGACCCACCAGCCGCCCACCGCCGAGCTGATTGCGCGGAGCACCACCCAGTACATCAGCTGCCGATAGACGAAGCGCTGCGCGACCAGCAACAGCGCCGGATAGCGGATCCTGCGGCTGTTGAGCCGGTACGCCACCCAGCCGCAGCCCACGTCGATCGCGGTGAAGGCCAGCCAATAGATCGCCATCGTACCGACATCGCCCCGGGTCTGCTCCCAGCCATGCTGCCAAACGTTGATCGCGGTCCCAGCCACTGCCACCACCAAAGCGAGATCGATCAGCGGCGAGATCGCGGCGAACCCGATCTGGAAAATCCAGGCCTGGGGAAGCCCGACCAGCGCCAGCCCGCGCGCCTGCCGGTCGCGATAGATGCCGCGATGCTTCCACAGGCACTGGAGCGTACCGAACGCCCAGCGATAGCGCTGCTTGGCGAGCGCCTTGAAGCTCTCGGGTGCCTCGGTCCAGGCGACCGCATCGGTGTCGTAGGTCACGCGCCAGCCCGCGCGCTGGATGGCGATGGTCAGGTCCTGGTCCTCGGCCAGCGTATCCTCGGGATAGCCGCCGACGGCATCGAGCGCGGCACGCCGCCACGCGCCGACCGCGCCAGGAACGACGGTGATCGCGTTGAACCCGGCAAGCGCGCGGCGCTCCAGATTCTGCGCGGTTATATACTCCACGGCCTGCCAGCGGGTGACGAGATTGACGCGGTTACCCACCTGGGCGTTGCCCGCCACCGCGCCCAATTTGGGATCGACGAACCAGCGCGCCAGCCGCCCGATCGTCTCGGGCTCGAACTGGGTATCGGCGTCGAGCGCGATGATGACCTCGCCCTTGGCCGATTGCAGCGCGCGGTTGAGCGCGGACGCCTTGCCGCCATTTTGCAGCGTGAGCAACGTGACCCGCGGATCGTGGCCAAACTCGCGCGCAACGATTTCGCTGGTCGCGTCCTTCGATCCGTCGTCGGCGACGATCAGCTCGATCGCCGGATAGTTGCTCGCCAAAACCCGGCGGATCGAGCCTTCGATCACGCGCTCTTCGTTATAGGCGGGGATGATCACGGACACCGTTGGCGTGAAGGCCGGCGGCTCGCCACGGCGGCGCTCGCGGCGGCGCTGCCAGAGCGCCAGGCCGGCGAGGAACAGCGCGCGCGCGATCCCCAGCGCGATCGCGACGAAGAACAGTCCCTTGAGCGCGGAGGCGAGCCCCGCGAGGAGCACGAAGATCGCGACATCGGCGCGCACCGCCAGCAGGTCGCTGCCGGTGATCTCGGGCATCACCGCGTCGCGCGAGAGGCCGGCGAGCTGCGAGACGGGGACGAACGTATATCCGCGCGCACGGAGCTGGGCGATGATCTGCGGAAGGGCGACCACGGTCTGGTCGCGATTGCCGCCGCCATCGTGCAGCAGAATGATATTGGCCGAGCGTTCCGGCGTGGCGCCCAAAACCTGCGCCACCGATTGCTGAATGATCGAATCGACGCCGGGCCGTTTCCAATCATTGGGATCGGCGTGGAGGCCGACCACGGTATAGCCCTGTTGCTGCGCCACCATCGCCGGATCGAGCTCGTCGGCGGTGGTCGGCTCGGCATCGCCGAAATAGGGCGCGCGGAACAGGCGCATGCCGCGACCGGTATAGGCCTGGACCAGCCGCTGCGTCGCGTTGAGCTCGATCGAGGTGCTGCGCGCCGAATCGAGCGCGAGATTGGGATGGGTATAGGTGTGATTGCCGAGCTCATGCCCCTCGGCGACCATCCGGCGGAGCAGCAGCGGGTGCTGGAGCGCATTCTCGCCGATGATGAAGAAGGTCCCCGGCACCTTCTCCGCCTTCAATATGTCGAGGATCTGCGGCGTGTAGGTCGCGTCGGGTCCATCATCGAAGGTCAGCGCGACCAGCTTCGGCGCAGCCCCGGTGCGTGAGACGACATAGGGCGTCGGCAAAGTAACGTAATGGACGTCGCGGATGATCCCCGCGGCATCGAAGCTCAGGTCGCGCCGTCCGTTGGTAGGCGAGGCGGTGACGCGCAATATCTCGCCCGATCCCTCGACATCGACATCGCTGGCGGACACCACCGTGCTCAGGTCGGGCCGGCCGCCGTTGCGGAACGCCTGGAGCGCGGGCCAGACGCCGGCATCCTCGGTCCCGAGCCGCCACAAAGCGACGCTGCCCACCCCCATCGCGCGCACCGCCTGGAGCTGGTTCCACGTCGTCGTGGCGTCCATCATCCAGATTTCGTGATGCTCGCCATTGTCCTCGTCGTAGGCAAAGGCCTGGTTGCCGCTCGCCTTGTCGAACTGAATCACTGCCTCACTGTCATGCGCCGCCAGCCACGCTTCCTCGACGCTGAGCGCGTCGACCTTGCCGCCGTGCCAGTCATAGGCATAGCTGCCCAGCGCGACGATCAGCTTCTCCGCGCCGATCTGCTGCACGGCGCTGCGCAGCTGATCGACGAACCAGGGCTGCGCGGCGATCGGTCCGGCGGTGCCGCCCTGCCAGTGCTGGTCGTAGTTCATCAGGATCACGCGGTCGGCGACAGCGGCGAAGCGCTTGATATCCCACTCGGGATCGCCCGCCGGGACTGTGACGGCAAGCACCTTGTCCGGCGGCAGCGCGGCATTGATATGCGCGAGCAGTGCCAGATAACGCGGCACGGCGGCGGCCGGCAGGCTCTCGAAATCCATGACCAGGCCGGCCTGCTTGCGCGCCGCGACCATCGCCGCGAGATCGTGCGCGAACTTGGTGCGCGCTACGGGATCGGCGACCAGCCTGGCCACGCCCTCCCCGTCCCATTTCTCGTTCGCCAGATTCTGCACCATCGGCAGCACCCTGGGCGGGTGCGGCGCACCGGCGACGATGGTGGCAAAGGCCGGATCGTCCTGGATGCGGATTGCATGATCGGGGCCCGCGACGGTCACCAAAGCGGGCACCACCCAGTCGAGGTTGCGGATATTGCGGCGGAGCGAGCTCGCGCTCGACTGATCCCAAGGAACATAGAAGCCGATCGTCAGCGCCGAGCCGATCGTCTTGGCATTGCCGGCGGGCAGCCATCGCCCGCCTTTATGTCCCCTCGCGTCCTTCAGATGGAGCGCGGAGGCCTTGGCGCTCCCCCAGCGCACCGGCAGATCACCGCCGCGCGGCACATCGAGGATCGTGATCGCGAACACCACGGCGGTCGCCACCACGAGCAGCACCGTCGCCACGACGGCGCGCATCGTCCAACGCTTCCGGCTGCCGCTGGGATCGAAGAAGATGGGCGGAGACATGGGATCCCTCAGAAACGCGGATTCGCGGGCCGCAACATAGGGGCAATATTAGCACCGCGCATTCCGGTAATGGAGCATACACAGGTTTGCACGGCCTATCCGGCGTGCACCGGCTGCGATATGCAGGAAAGATGGATCGCAAGCGCAGCATATTGGTGATCGGGGGCGGTACGGCAGGCTGGCTGACCGCGGCGCATCTCGCCAAATTCCTCGATCTCTCAGGCCATGGCCATCTCGAGATCACCTTGCTCGAATCCCCCGATATCGGCATCATCGGGGTGGGCGAAGGCACCTTCCCCACGATCCGCGAGACGCTGAAGTTCCTCGGCATCGACGAGGCGCAGTTCATCCGCAGCACATCGGCCACGTTCAAGCAGGGCATCCGCTTCACCGACTGGGTGCGCACGCCGGAAAATGGCGCGCACAGCCATTTCTTCCATCCATTCGAAGCGCCCTTCTACGCCGATGGCGCGAACCTGGCGGCCTATTGGCTGCTCCAGGACGAGAAGAGCCGCCCGCCCTTTGCCGAGGCGGTGACCATCCAGAACCGCGTCGCCGATGCGCGCCGCGCGCCCAAGCGGCCGCACGAGGGCGATTTCGGCGGACCGCTCAACTATGCCTATCATTTCGACGCGGCGAGCCTCGCCCGCGTGCTCGCCGCGCGCGGCAAGGAACTGGGCGTCCGGCACATCGAGGACCGGCTGCGGAGCGTCGAACTCGATGCCGATGGCGCGATCGATCATGTCCTCACCGACGGGCACGGCGAACTGAGGGCCGACCTCTACATCGATTGCTCGGGCTTTCGCGCCGAGCTGATCGGCAATGCGATGCAGGCGCCGTTCAAGTCGGTGCGCACCAGCCTGTTCACCAATCGCGCGCTTGCCTGCAAGATCCCCTATGACCGGCCAGACGCGCCGCTGGAGAGCTTCACCGTCGCCGCCGCGCATGAGGCGGGATGGACCTGGGACATCGGCCTGGCCGGCGCGCGCGGCATCGGCTGCGTCTATTCGAGCGACCATATCGACGATGACCGCGCCGCCGAGATCCTCGCCGGCTATATCGGCCCGCGCGACGTGGAGATCACCCCGCGCAAGATCCCGTTCGAGCCGGGCTATCGCGAGCTGCAATGGGTGAAGAACTGCGTCGCGGTCGGGCTGTCGGCGGGCTTCCTCGAACCGCTTGAATCCACAGGCGTCGTCCTGATCGAAGCCGCAGTCGGCATGATCGCCGAACTGTTCCCGCACAACGGCCCGATCGATGCGCCGGCGAAGCGCTTCAACGAGCTGATGACCGGGCGCTACGAGAACATCGTCACCTTCCTGAAACTCCATTACTGCCTCAGCCAGCGGCAGGAACCCTTCTGGCGCGACAACACGCAAGCGAACTCGATCCCCGACCGACTGGCCGGACTGCTCGACCAGTGGCGCTATCGCCCGCCGGGCCGCTTCGATTTCATCCTCGATCTCGAGAGCTTCGCCTTCTTCAACTATCAGTACATCCTCTACGGGATGGAATTCAAAACCGATCTGGGCCCGGCGCGCAGCGATTTCCCGAATGTCGCGGCGGCGGAGCGGATCTTCGCCCGCATCCGCAATTTCGGTGAGCGCGCGACGCACGACCTCCCCTCCCACCGCGCGCTGATCCAGCAGATCAACGCGCAGGACGAGCGCCTGCTCGCGGTGTGACTCACTTTTGACGAAAAGGGGATTTGATGGCCAAGTTCGTGAAGTCCGTGCCGATCCTCGGGCGGATTAGGGTTCGCAACGCGTTTGCGAGCGCATTTGCGATATGCATGTTGTCGGTGCATCCGGCGGCGGCGCAGGACTCGCCGAAACCGGGTTTTCGCCAGCCCGATCCCGTCGATTTCGAGCATGACGCTCCGGGTTTCGTATCGATATTCGACGGCAAGACGTTGCGCGACTGGGATGGCGACAGCCGGGCCTGGCGCGTCGAGGACGGCGCGATCGTCGGCCAGTCGAGCGCCGAAAAACCTGTCAGCAATTCCTACATCGTCTATCGCGGCATGATCGCCAAGGATTTCGACCTCAAGTTCGAGATCAAGGTCGAACAAGGCGGCGGTTCGGGGTTTCAGTATCGCAGCCAGACGGGCCTTCCCTGGGATCGAAAGGCGCGCCCGGATGAGCCGCCCTATAATCTCGATCGCATGATGAGCGGCCCGCAGGCGGACTTCTGGTTTCCGGTGCAACCGTCTGTCGAGCGCTACACCGGGCAGTTCTACTCGGAGAACAGCCCGCTCGGCGTTCTCGCCTGGCGGGGACAGGTGACGCAATCCGAACCGGGCACCTTCAAGCGACTGCTCGGGACCATCGGCGATCTCGAACCCCTGGGCGGCTATGTGAAGACGAACGACTGGAACCAGTATGAGGTCATCGCGCGCGGCGGCGTCTTCATCCATATCATCAACGGCCACGTGATGTCGGTTCTGGTCGATGACGACCCCAAGTCGATCAACAACCAGGCGGGAAAGTTCGGCATCGAGCTCGAAGGGATTCCGTCGAAGGTCTCGGTCCGGCGCATTCGGGTAAGGTCGTTCGATCGGCCCCAGCGATAGCCGCCAACGCCGAACACGGGCGATTCCGGCATCCGGTTGACCAGCGGATATACGAACCATATACGGTTCGTATATCCGCCAGCTGGAAAGGCCGCTTATGGGCATCGTGAAAATCGACGACGATCTGCATGAGGAGGCCCGTCGGGCCAGCACCGTCATGTGCCGGTCCATCAACGCGCAGGCTGAGTTCTGGATGACGATCGGCATGCTCGCCGAAGCCAATCCTACCCTGTCCTTCAACCAGATCGTGAAGATGCAGTTTGCCGCGGCGCATGTGCGCCTCGCGGAACCTGCGGCCGCCTGACATGGTGAAGACCCCGGACGAACTGTTGCTCATGCAGGTGTCGGGCAAGATGCTCGCATCGGTCTTCGAGATGCTCGACGGGCAGGAACTCGCCGGCATGTCGACGATGCAGGTCAACGATCTGGTCGACCGCTTCATCACCATGGACCTTGCCGCCCGTCCGGCGAGCAAGGGGCAATATGGTTTCAAATACGTCCTGAACTGCTCGATCAATCATGTCGTCTGCCACGGCGTGCCCGACGCGGGCGAGATCATCCGCGACGGCGACATCATCAACCTCGACATCACGCTCGAAAAGAACGGTTTCATCGCGGATTCGAGCAAGACCTATCTGGTCGGCAATGTCCCGCCCGCCGCGCGGCGGCTCGTGCGGGTCGCCCAGGAGGCGATGTGGAAGGGCATCAGGCAGGTGCGGCCCGGAGCGCATCTGGGGGACATCGGCTTCGCGATCGAGCGGCATGCCAAGAAGAATGGCTATTCGGTCGTGCGGGAATATTGCGGGCATGGCATCGGCCGGGAGATGCACGAGGAACCGGCAGTGCTCAACTTCGGACGGCCGGGAACGGGCATGAAGCTGCGCGAGGGCATGGTCTTCACCATCGAGCCGATGGTCAACCAGGGCACGCGGAAAGTATCGACCGAGAGCGACGGATGGACCGTCGTGACCAACGACCGCAAGCTCTCCGCTCAATTCGAGCATACGGTCGCGGTCACGAGGACTGGTGTCGATGTCCTGACCCTGCGCCACGACGAGATGCCGATGCTCGAGCGCAGGGCATGACGGCCTGATATTCGCTTCCGGACATTCCCGCGGCTAGCTCGCCTTACAGCGCCCAGTCCACCTGTAGCCAGAACTTGTCGGTATCCGTCGCGAACTTGTCCGCCTTGTAGTGCGCATAGCGGGCGGAGAGCGTGGTGTGGCCTTCCTTGAGGCTGGCGAGCAGATCGACCTCGTCGCCATAATGCTGGCTCAACCGGTCGCTGTCGAAGCGGTGATAGCTGGCGGACAGGTTTATCGCGTCGATCGGACCGGCCTTCTTCCAGCCATAGCCGAGCGTGCCGTACAGATCGTGCAGCCCGTTGGGCGGCGTGGTGCCGAACTTGCCGGCCCAGCCGTTGAACCGGAAATAGGAGGCGAGCGGCGTCTGGACGCTGGTGAGCGCCACGCCCTTGTCGGCGCCGAGCACCTCATAGCCGGCGGTTGCGGTCAGCGCCTTGGCGGTGAGCGTCGCTTCGCCGAGCCAGTAATCGGCCGAATAGTCGTTCGGATTGCGGTGATAGTCGCTCTGCCGCGCCCAGCTCGCGATATAGCCGAGCTTCAGATCCTTGCCGATCGGCGTGCTGCCCGCGAAGCGCGCGCCATAGGTCTGGCTCGACAGGCGGAAGCCCTGCACCGCGGCTTCGTCCTGGTCGATCAGATAGGCGAAGCCGGTCAGCGTGCCGATCTTGGTTCCGTAATTGACCAATGCGAAGACATTGTCGCCATCGATGGCGGTCGGGCGCGCGCCGGTGCCGTTGCGCCCGTTGATGGTGCGATCACTCCACGCATAGGTGATATCGGCGCTCAACCCCTTGGGCTTGCCCCATTGCAGCCGCACCGCATCGAAGGTCTGCTCGTTCTGGCGCCAGGCGGCCGGCCCGACGAAACGCTGGTCGGCAAGCTCGAGCCGCTGGCGGCCCGCGGTCAGCCCCAGGCCGTTTTTGCCGGCATAGCGGATCTGCGCGCGGTTGAGTTCGGCATTGGGCGGATCGACCACCAGCGGGTAGGCGATCTTGCCGTTAGTGCCGTCATTATACTGATCGACCAGCACGACATTGGTCTCGCCTTCGACCAGCGCCGACCATTCGCCCATCGTGGCGATCACGCCGGGGCGGAGGCGCAACGTCACCGCCCCGGCATTCTTGTTCAGGCCGTCCTGGTCGACCAGCTCGTAGCGCAGCCGCGCATCGGCGATCGGCTTGAAGGTAATGTCCTGGGCCTGGGCGGTGCCGCACGTCGCCAGCCCCGCCGTCACGGCGAGCAGATACTTCATCGAATGTCTCCGGAAAATTGGCTCGTCGCGTCGCAATCGGGGAGGAAAGCGTGGACGCGACGAGCCCAGGAGGGTGGTCGGAGTTCAGACCGCGCCGGCGGCCATGCTGCCGGGGACGGCGCCGAGTTCGCCGGTCTGGCGCGCCTTGCGGCCATAGACGAACTCGAACAGCGGGGTCGCCATCACCGTGGTGACGATCGCCATCAGCACCAGCATCGAGAAGAGCGTGGGTCCGATGATGCCCTTCTGCAGGCCGATATTGATGATGATCAGCTCCATCAGCCCGCGCGAGTTCATCAGCGCGCCGATGCCGAGCGCAGTGCGGTTATCCTCGCCCGCAAGCCGCGCCGCCGCCCAGCAGGCGCCGAACTTGGCGAGGATCGAGGCGATGAGGATGCCGAGCGCGATCAGCAGCAGCGGGATCGAATTCACCATGTCGAGTCGGGTGTTGAGGCCCGAATAGGTGAAGAACATCGGCAGCAGCAGGACAACCGCGAGCGGCTCGACCTTCTTCTTCAGCTCCTGAACGAACAGGCCGCGCGGCATCACCGAGCCGAGCAGGAAACCGCCGAAGATCGCATGGATGCCGATCGCGTCCATCAGGAAGGCCGAAAGGCAGAACAGCATGATCGTGACGGCGAGCACGCCGGTTGTCATCTCGCCCTTTTCCTCGACCATCCGGCCGAGCGGGGCGAGCAGCTTGCGGCCGAAGAACAGCATGAAGCCGGCATAGAGGAGCCCGCCACCGATCGCGATCACCGCAATGCCGGGGCCGCCGCCAAAGGTCGCAAGCACGACCGCCAGCACGCACCAGGAAGTGGCGTCGTCGAACGCGCCCGCAGTGAGCGAAAGCGTGCCGAGCGAGGTGTTCGAAAGCCCGCGCTCGTTGATGATGCGCGCGAGCATCGGGAAGGCGGTCAGCGCAATGCACGCACCCATGAAGAGCGTTGCATTGGACTGGCTGATCCCGGGCGCGAACAGCCCCGGCACGGTCAGCAGGAACGGCGTGATCGCCACCGCGATCAGGAACGGCGCGATGATCCCGGCCATCGAGACGCCGAACGCGCTCTTGCCCTTGCTCTTGAAGTGATCGAGCTGGAGCGTGGTGCCGACCAGGAACATGTAAAGCCCCACGCCGAGCTGCGCGCCCGCATAGAGGACGTTCTTGGTCTCTTTGGGGAAGATCGCCAACTGGATGTCGGGGAAGAGCAGCCCGAGCAGCGACGGCCCGAGCACGACGCCAGCGATCATCTCGCCGACGACCTGGGGCTGGCCGAGGAATTTCTGGCCCAGCCAGCCGACGACGCGGCAAGCGAGGATGATCACCGCGAGCTGCAGGAAGAAGTGGATACTGAAATCGCCCGGGGCGAAGCTCTTGGCGGCGTTCACCGCCGGGCCGTGTGGCCCCAATACGTCGGTCAGGACGCGGATGGCGTCGTTAAGCAGATCAGTCAGCACTGCATTCTCCCCCTCAATTCACGTCGCATCGTTGCGCGATCTGCGTCGAGGGAGCCCAGTTCGGGTATCGGGCGCAATCCGAAATTGCAGCGACTTGGCGCTCCGCGCGCACTTTTTCGCGAATGGCGAACGAAATGTTGCCAAGGCGCCACAAGGTAGTAACATACCTACACGCCAACGCTGTCAATTGTAGGTATGTAGGTTCGATATGAAGGTGATTAGCAGCCGCGATCTGAACCAGGATGTGAGCAGCGCGAAGCGCGCCGCGCGACTCGAACCGGTGTTCGTCACCGATCGCGGCAAGCCCACCCATGTGCTGATGAGCATCGAAACCTTCCGCCAATTGACCGGCCATGGCGAGACGATCGTCGACCTGTTGGCGATGCCCTCCTCCGCCGAAATCGACATGGAGGCGGCGCGCGCGGGCGGCGCGTGGGACCGGAGCGCCAGCTGATGTACCTGCTCGATACCGGCGTGGTGCTCGAACTGCGCAAGGCCAAGGCCGGACGCACCGATCCCGGTCTGGCGAGCTGGGCGGCGGGCGTCCCGCGGCAGAGCCTGTTCCTCTCCGCGCTCTCGCTCCTCGAGATCGACACCGGTACCGCCGCGCTCGAGCACAAGGACAAGGCGGCCGGCGCGGGGCTCCGCGCCTGGATCGACGGGCAGCTGATGCCGGCGTTCGAAGGACGCATCCTGTCGATCGACAGCATTGTGGTGCGCCGGCGCGGGCAGCTGGCTTATCCGAATGCCCGCGACGGATTGCTCGCCGCAACGGCGCTGGAACATGGGCTGACCTTGGTGACGCGTACCCCCGCCGCGTTCAAGGTCGGCCGGGTCAAGGTCTTCAATCCCTGGGGCTATGCGCCCGACGCGTTCGACGAGGAAGCCGATTGGGGACAGGCGGCACGCACCGGCCCGCTATGGCTCAAGAACCTGTTCGTCAGAACCTAGCTTCGATGGGCTCCGGCGCAGGGTTCCGCGAAGGCATCAGCTTGAACGACAGGCCGGTGATCGTGCCGAGCACCACACCCGAAGCAACGCCACCGACGAGTCCGCGGAACGCGATCTCCAGCGACCCCGGCTGCGCGCTGCCCACTGACGATGCGATATAGATGCAGGGCAGCGCCAGCCCCCAGCCGATCATATTGGCAAGGATCCACCAATGCGCCCTGTGTGCCACTCCGCGCAACACCAGCGCCTGAGCGGATCCGAACAACAGTCCGGTGGCAATTCCGAACGCCGCGGCGGTAAGCGCAGTCTGCATCAGGTTGAGCACCGGCGCGTCCGGCCCGTTCTCGAATCCGAATATCGAGGCCCAGGCGGCGAGGCCCCATCCCGCGACCGCGATCACGGTCGTCGCGACAGTCCAGCGACCGGCGCTGATCGCCGAATAGGGGCGCTGCAGCGCCCAACCCTGAAGATAGCCCAGCACCAGGCCCTGAATCAGGCCGCTTCCGCCCTTTGCCACAAACATCAGGATTTGTGCGGTAAGGCCAATGGGCGCGGGATCGAAACGGTCGCAGGCGACCCACCACAAAGCGGCGCTGGCGATGCCCAGCAGTTCGCCAGCCGCGCAGGCCTCGATCCACCGCGTGAAGCTGTCATCCTGCTCCTGCACTTTTCTTACGCTCCCCCAGCCTCAGCCGATATCTGGCTGATAGACGGCCCCCACCGTTACGCGACGCGATAATGGCGCCATTCCCCTGGCGGAGCAAACGCGAAACCGAGCGCGGTTGCAATCGCTGTTATTGGTCCAAATCGGCACTCGCCCCCACCGATCGACCGTGGACTATTCGAATTCGAGGATCGCTGCGTCCACCGCCAGGCTGTCACCCGGGCCGAAATTGGCTGCCTTGACCGTGCCTGCGCGCTCGGCGCGAAGGATGTTCTCCATCTTCATCGCTTCGACCACCGCCAGCGGCTGGCCCGCCTCGACCTTGTCGCCGGGCGCGACGTGCAGGCGCGTGAGCAGGCCCGGCATCGGCGCGAGCAGGAACCGGCTCATGTCGGGCGGGATCTTCTCGATCATGTGGTAGCGATATTGCGCGATATGCGGCGGCAGCACTTCGACGAGGTGCGAGGCGCCGTGCGCCGTCAGCTTCCACGCGACGCCCTTGCGAGCCACACCAACACTCAGAGTCTCACCGTCGATCCGGGCGGTCAGGATCAGATTGTCGGGGCCCCATTCGCCCTCGATCTCAACGGTCTGTCCGTCTATCGAGACAGTCTCGCCGATATTCACTTCGAAGCGTTCGCCGTCGATCAGCACCACACGCTGCTCGCTCACCGCGATCGGATCGGCGAGTTGGCCGGATATCCCGGCGGCGCGCTCGGCACGCTCGACATCGATCGTGGCGGCGACCGCCGCCAGCTTGCGCTTGAGCGCGGCCGATGCCGGCGCGCCGTGGAAACCTTCGGGATATTCCTCGGCGATGAAACCGGTAGTGATCGCGCCCTCGCGGAAGCGCGGGTGCTGCATGATCGCCGACAGGAAGTCGATATTGTGGCCGATGCCGTCGATCCGGAAGCTGTCGAGGGCGACGATCTGCCTGTCGATCGCCTCTTCGCGGGTCGCGCCATGGGTGATCAGCTTGGCGATCATCGGATCGTAGAACATCGAGATTTCGCTGCCCTCCACCACGCCATCGTCGACACGGACGCCGTCCTCCGCCGACGGCGGTCGATACCGCACCAGCCGACCGGTGGAGGGCAGGAAACCGCGATAGGGGTCTTCGGCATAGACCCGGTTCTCGATTGCCCAGCCGTTGATCTTCACCTCGTCCTGCGTCAGCGGCAATTTCTCGCCCGCTGCGACCCGGATCATCAGTTCGACCAGGTCGAGCCCGGTAATTTCCTCGGTAACAGGATGCTCCACCTGGAGCCGCGTGTTCATCTCGAGGAAGTAGAAGCTCTCGCCGGTCGTATCCGCGCCCGAGACGATCAGCTCGACCGTGCCCGCCGAATAATAGCCCACCGCCTGGGCCAATGCGACCGCCTGCTCGCCCATCGCCTTGCGCATCTTGGGCGTGACGAAGGGCGACGGCGCCTCTTCGACCACCTTCTGGTGGCGGCGCTGGATCGAGCATTCGCGCTCGTTGAGGTACAGGATGTTGCCGTGCTGGTCGCCGATCACCTGGATCTCGATATGGCGCGGACTCTCGATGAACTTCTCGATGAAGACGCGGTCGTCGCCGAACGACGCCAGCCCCTCGCGCTTGGTCGCCTCGAACCCCTCGCGGACGTCCTGCTCCCCAAAAGCGAGCCGCATGCCCTTGCCGCCGCCGCCGGCCGACGCCTTCATCATCACGGGATAGCCGATCTCGGAGGCGATCTTCACCGCCTCATCGGTATCGGCGATCTCGCCCAGGAAACCGGGGACGACATTCACGCCCGCCGCCTTGGCCAGCTTCTTCGATTCGATCTTGTCGCCCATCGCGGCGATGGCGTTGGGCGGCGGGCCGACAAAGGCGATCCCGGCCTCGGCACAAGCCTTGGCGAAGCTCTCGCGCTCGGAGAGGAAGCCATAGCCGGGATGGATGCAGTCCGCCCCGGTCTCCTTGGCGGCGAGCAGGATCAGATCGGCCTTGAGATAGCTCTCTGCAGCCGGCGCCGGCCCGAGCCGCACCGCCTCGTCGGCCATCAGCACATGCGGCGCGCGGGCATCGGCATCCGAATAGACCGCGACGGTGGCGATCCCCATCTTCTTGGCGGTGCGCATCACCCGACAGGCGATCTCGCCGCGATTGGCGACCAGGATCTTCTTGAACATCATGCCTCTCGCACTTCTTCTTCGTCACCCTGAACTTGTTTCAGGGTCCACCGCGCAACAGGCGCGGACGGCGCAGCAGGAAAGATGGATGCTGAAACAGGTTCAGCATGACGGATGCTGGAAACGCTCATTGCGCCGTTTCCACATCAGCATGCGGCGCGCGCGCCATCATCCTGCGCTCGACCCTTCGAAAGAAAACCAAGCAAATGAGGCAATATATGACCAGCGGGAAAACACCGATTACCACGACAATCAGCGACTTCGCTTCAAACGGATGAAGCGCAAGTACTGCGAATGCCTGATACTGCACCATCGAGGCCAGCATCCAATATATCGCCGATACTATTGAGAATATGGCCGAAGCGCTGGATGCTCTCACTCTGCCGCCTCCAAATGAGGATGCGGCGCAACCTGCTTCGGCACGACCCCCAACCGCGCGAACAAAGCCGCGTCCTTGTCGTCGCCGGCATTGCCCGTCGTCAGCAGCTTATCGCCCGTGAAGATCGAGTTCGCCCCAGCCAGGAAGCAAAGCGCCTGAGTCTCGTCGCTCATGCTCTCGCGCCCCGCCGAAAGCCGCACCATCGACAGCGGCATCAGGATCCGCGCCACCGCGACGGTCCGCACGAACTCGATTGCGTCGATCTTCGCCAGCGGCGTATCCGCCAGCATGTCGCCCAGCACCGTGCCCTTCACCGGCACCAAAGCGTTGATCGGCACGCTCTCGGGATGCTCCATCGTGGCCAGCGCATGGAGGAAGCCGACGCGGTCCTCGCGCTTCTCGCCCATGCCGATGATCCCGCCCGAACAGACGTTGATCCCCGCGCCGCGCACATTCTCCAGCGTCTCGATCCGGTCCTCGAAGGTGCGCGTCGTGATGACGTTGGCGTAATTCTCGGGCGAGGTATCGATATTGTGGTTGTAGTAATCGAGCCCCGCCTCGGCGAGCTGCCCGGCCTGCTTCTCGCTGAGCATGCCCAAGGTCATGCAGGTCTCGAGCCCCATCTGCCGCACGCCCTGCACCATCTCGACGATGGCGGGCATGTCGCGGTCCTTGGGCTCACGCCACGCCGCGCCCATGCAGAAGCGCGACGAGCCATTGTCCTTGGCCTGCGCCGCCGCCTGGAGCACCGCGCGCACGTCCATCAGCTTGGTGGCCTTGAGCCCCGTCTCGGCATGCGCGGACTGGTTGCAATAGCCGCAATCCTCGACGCAGCCGCCGGTCTTGATCGACAGCAGGGTCGAGAGCTGGACCTCGTTGCGCGGATGGTGCGCGCGGTGGATCGACGCCGCCTCGTACACCAGGTCGAGGAACGGCAGGTCGAACAATGCGGCGATCTCGTCGCGGGTCCAGTCGGTACGCACGTCTACGGTCATTCGGCAGCTTCCTCTACGGGCGGCATGTTGTGGCCGAGCAGGCGGAGCACTTCCTCGGCGGCCTTCACCAGATTGGTGCCCGGGCCGAAGATCGCCTGCACACCCGCCTCGCGCAGGAATTCATAGTCCTGTGCCGGGATCACGCCGCCAGCGATCACCTTGATATCGGCCCGCCCGGCATCCTGGAGTTCGCGGATCAGCTCGGGGATCAATGTCTTGTGGCCCGCCGCCAGGCTGGAGGCGCCGACCACGTCGACATCCTTCTCCAGCGCCAGCGCGGCGGCTTCGGACGGCGTCTGGAACAGCGGCCCCGGCACGATCTCGAAGCCGAGATCGCCGAACGCCGAGGACACGAGGTTCGCGCCGCGATCATGCCCGTCCTGCCCCATCTTGGCGACGAGCATGCGGGGCTTGCGGCCCAGCCGGCGTTCGGTGGCGACCACGCCGTCCTTCAGCCGTTCCCAGCGGACATCGTCGGCATAGGCGCCGCCATAAATGCCCTTCACCGGCGTCGGCTGCGTGGCGTAGCGGCCGAACCCGGCCTCCATCGCCGAGCTGATCTCGCCCAAAGTCGCCCGCTTGCGCGCCGCTTCGACCGCGAGTTCGAGCAGGTTCGCATCGCCCTCGGCGCCGACGCGGAGCGCCTCCAGCGCCGCCTGGCACGCGACCTCGTCGCGCTCGGCCTTCACCCGCTTGATCCGCGCGATCTGCGCGTCACGCACGGCGTGGTTGTCGACGTCGAGGATGTCGATCGGGTCCTCGCCATCCTTGCGATATTTGTTGACGCCGACGATCACCTGCTCGCCGCGATCGATCCGCGCCGCGGTGGCGGCGGCGGCTTCCTCGATCATCGCCTTGGGCCAGCCATGCGCCACCGCCTTGGCCATGCCGCCATCGTCCTCGACCTTCTCGATAATCGCCCAGGCCTTGTCGACCAGCTCCTGGGTCAGCGCCTCGACATAATAGGAGCCGCCGAGCGGATCGACGACCTTGGTCATCCCGGTCTCTTCCTGGATGACGATCTGCGTGTTGCGCGCGATCCGGGCGGAGAAATCGGTGGGCAGCGCGATCGCCTCGTCGAGCGCGTTGGTGTGGAGCGACTGGGTGCCGCCCAGCATCGCCGCCATCGCCTCGATCGTGGTGCGCATGACGTTGTTGTACGGGTCCTGCTCGGTCAGCGACACGCCCGAGGTCTGGCAATGCGTGCGCAGCATCTTGGAGCGCTCGTCCTTGGCGCCGAGATTGGTCATCACCCGGTGCCACAGCACGCGCGCCGCGCGCAGCTTGGCGATCTCCATGAAGAAGTTCATGCCGATCGCGAAGAAGAACGACAGGCGCCCGGCGAACTTGTCGATGTCGAGCCCGCTCGCGACGCCGTATTTCACATATTCCTGGCCGTCGGCGATGGTGAAGGCGAGCTCCTGGACCTGCGTCGCCCCAGCTTCCTGCATGTGATAGCCGGAGATCGAGATGCTGTTGAACTTGGGCATCTCGCGGCTGGTGTAACCGAAGATGTCCGAGATGATCCGCATGCTGGGCTCGGGTGGGTAGATATAGGTGTTGCGGACCATGAACTCCTTGAGGATGTCGTTCTGGATGGTCCCGTCGAGCTGCGCGCGCGGCACGCCCTGCTCCTCGCCCGCGACGATGAAGAAGGCGAGGATCGGGATCACCGCGCCGTTCATCGTCATCGAGACGCTCATCTGATCGAGCGGGATGCCGTCGAACAGGATCTTCATGTCCTCGATCGTGTCGATCGCCACGCCCGCCTTGCCGACATCGCCGGTGACGCGCGGATGGTCGCTGTCATAGCCGCGATGGGTGGCGAGATCGAAGGCGACCGAAAGCCCCTTCTGCCCCGCCGAGAGATTGCGGCGATAGAAGGCGTTCGATTCCTCGGCGGTCGAGAAGCCGGCATATTGGCGAATGGTCCAGGGCCGCCCGGCATACATCGACGCGCGCACGCCGCGCGTGAACGGTGCGAAGCCCGGCAGGCCGGGATCGATCCCCGCCACATCCGCTTCGGTATAGAGCGGCTTGACCTGGATCCCCTCCGGCGTGTGCCAGGTGAGGTCCTTGCCCTTCACTTCCTTGGCGGCCGCTGCCGTCCAGGCATCGAGGCTCGGCTTGTCGGTCACTGCCCCTTGAACTCCGGCTTCCGCTTCTGGAGGAACGCCATGCCGCCTTCCATCGAATCGGCGCTGCCCCGCGCGGTCCGCTGGTTCTCGGCCTCGCGCTGCATCGCGTCCGCATAGCTCAGGCCCAGCGCGTCCTGCATCTGGCGACGCATCAAGCCCAGCGCGACGGTCGGCCCTGCCGCCAGCCGCTTAGCCAGCCGCCATGCCTCGGCGTCGAGCACGTCCTCGTGGGCGACTTCGTACACCATACCCCAGTCGCGCGCGCGCTCGGCATGGATGCGCTCGCCCAGCATCATCATTTCCAGCGCCCGCGCGCGGCCGATCAGCCGCGGCAGCATCCAGCTCGCGCCGCCATCGGGCACCAGCCCGATATTGACGAACGCCTGGAGGAAATAGGCGTCCTTGGCGGCGATGCAGAAATCGGCCGCCAGCGCCAGGCTGCAGCCGATCCCGGCCGCGGCGCCGCGCACGCCGCTCACCACCGGCACCGGCAGGGCGGCGATCGCTTCCAGCGTCGGATGGTAATGCTCGGACAAGGCGCGATAGGTCGCCTCGCCCGGATCGTCCGCGCCGAGCGCGCCGCTGGCGACGTCCGCGCCCGAACAGAATGCCCTGCCCGCGCCCAAAAAGAGCACCGCCCGCACCCCGTCGAGCGCGCCGATCGCCGAACCGATCTCGTCGAACATCGCCGGCGGCGCCGCGTTCAGCCGTTCGGGCCGATTGAGCGTTATCGCCAGCACGTCGCCGCGCCGCTCGGTCAGGATATGCTCGTACTGGGTCATCAAACTTTCCCTGTGTCACCCCGGCCATGTGCCGGGGTCCACTGCGCAGCGCGCGATGCGCTCCCTACAATGCACCCCGCCTGCCGCCCGGTGGGCCCCGGCACAAGTCCGGGGTGACGGAATTGCGCATCAGTGCCCATCTTTGGGCGTTTCCATGATCTCGGTCAGCACGCCGCCCATGTCCTTCGGGTGGACGAAGAAGATCAACGTGCCGTGCGCGCCGATCCGCGGTTCGCCGAGCACCTTGGCGCCCTTCCCCTCGAACCACGCCTTGGCTTCGTGGATGTCGGGCACCTCATAGCAGAGATGATGCTGCCCGCCTGCCGGGTTCTTGGCGAGGAAGCCGTGGATCGGCGAGTTGTCGCCCAGCGGCTCGATCAGCTCGATCTGGCTGTTCGGCGTATCGACGAAGCACACCTTCACCCCCTGCGCGGGCAGGTCGAACGGT
The DNA here is from genome assembly GCF_014489075.1 of Sphingomonas sp. JC676. Lineage (GTDB taxonomy): Bacteria > Pseudomonadota > Alphaproteobacteria > Sphingomonadales > Sphingomonadaceae > Sphingomonas. Next base: position 1,473,251 of record NZ_JACTGR010000001.1, read on the forward strand.
TCGCGGATCATCTCCGCGCCCATCACGTCGCGGTAGAGGGCGATCGACGCTTCGATCGAAGGCGTCGCGACGCCGACATGGTTGAGACGGCCTAGTTTCATTTTGCTTTCCTCACGCTGCGCCCGGCGACAATCAGGAAACCGCCGGCGACCAGCACGTAGACCATCAGATTATTGCGCCACCTGTCGGCCGAGTTCACGAAGAAATGCCTGCCGTGAAACTCGATTCCGTTGGGTCGGTCGGGAGCAGGCGACAGATATTTCACCTGCGCTCCGACGCGCGCCTCCACCTCGATTCCGGATACAAGGGCAATCGCCATGACGCATCCGCCCACGATGCTAAGGACCAGCCCGATTCTGGAGCGAAATTTTGTCATGCTTCTTCCAGAGATTCTCGAGCTGCCTCCTCGATCGAAGGCGTCGCAATGCCGACATGGTTGAGGCGCCCTAGCTTCATTTCCCCGCTGCTCCCGGCAATCCATAGGGAAGCCCGCACACCGCATAGACCTTGCGGAACATGGTGTCGTCGCCCGGGCCCTCGAAAGACGTATCGATCATCTTGTCGCCATCCTGCAGGGTGACGCGCACCTTCTTGGCCTTGGCGATCTCGTCGGCGATCAGGAAGACTTCGCCCGCCTCGCCGTTATAGGCGCCGTTTCCCGGAAACTGCCATGTGGTCATGTCCGCCTGCGCCTCGTCCAGCGTCAGCGTGACGATCCGTGACTCACCTGCGGCCAGCGGTGGCTTGGGCATATATTGCACCGAAACGATCGGCACCTGAACGGTGTCGCAACGCACCAGCAGCCGCGAGCCGTCGGCCACGCGGATCGCGGCGGTCGCGCTCTTCGGCTTGGCTGGGTCACTGCTCTCGCGGAAGGTCCACCCCATCGCGGCCGGCGCGGGCGTGGCATTCTGGGCAGCAAGCGCGAAGGCGAAAAGAAAGCTGAGCATGAAATCCCCCGGTTAGTCCTGGCGGCCGATGCGGCCCGGCTCACAGCGGAATGTTGTCATGCTTCTTCCAGGGGATCTCAAGCTGCTTGTTACGCAGTTTGCGCAAGCCCAGCGCGATGCGGCGCCGCGTCGAATGCGGCATGATCACCTCATCCACGAAGCCCTTGCTCGCCGCGACGAACGGATTGGCGAAGCGCGCCTCATATTCGGCGGTCCGCTCGGCGATCTCGTCGGGGGTACGCCCACGGAAGATGATCTCGACCGCGCCCTTCGCCCCCATCACCGCGATCTCGGCGGTCGGCCAGGCATAATTGAGGTCACCGCGTAGATGCTTGGAGCTCATCACGTCATAGGCGCCGCCATAGGCCTTGCGGGTGATGACGGTGATCTTGGGCACGGTCGCCTCGGCATAAGCGAAGAGCAGCTTGGCGCCGTGCTTGATGATGCCCGAATGCTCCTGCCCCACCCCCGGCAGGAAGCCCGGCACGTCGACGAAGGTCAGGATCGGAATGTCGAACGCGTCGCAGAAGCGCACGAACCGCGCCGCCTTCTTGGACGAGTTGATGTCGAGACACCCGGCCAGCACCATCGGCTGGTTCGCCACCACGCCCACGCTGCGCCCCTCGATCCGCCCGAAGCCGATCAGGATATTGCCCGCATGCGCCGGCTGGAGCTCGAAGAACTCGCCCTCGTCGAGCGTCTTCCGGAGCAACTCATGCATGTCGTAGGGCTGGTTGGCGTTGGGCGGGATCAGCGTGTCGAGGCTCTCGTCGATCCGGTCCCAGGGATCGTCGCACGGTCGCTCGGGCACGTGCTCGCGGTTCGAGCTAGGCAAGAAGTCCACGAAGTCGCGGGCCGCGAGCAGCGCCTCGATATCGTTATCGAAGGCCACGTCGGCGACCCCCGACTTCGTGGTATGCGTCACCGCTCCACCCAGTTCCTCCTGCGTGACGATCTCGTTTGTAACGGTCTTCACTACATCTGGGCCGGTGACGAACATGTACGACGAATCCTTCACCATGAAGATGAAGTCGGTCATCGCGGGAGAATAGACGGCCCCGCCTGCGCAGGGGCCCATGATCAGCGAAACCTGCGGCACCACGCCCGATGCGAGCACGTTGCGCTGGAATACCTCGGCATAGCCGGCAAGGCTGGCGACGCCCTCCTGGATGCGCGCGCCGCCGCTGTCGTTCAGCCCGATCACCGGCGCGCCGACCTTCATCGCCATGTCCATGACCTTGCAGATCTTCTGCGCGTGCCGCTCCGAAAGCGAGCCGCCGAACACGGTGAAATCCTGGCTGAACACGAAGACGAGCCGACCATTGATCGTGCCGCTGCCGGTGACGACGCCGTCGCCCGGGACGATCTGGTCCTGCATGCCGAAATCGACACAATTATGCTCGACATACATGTCAAGCTCCTCGAACGATCCCTGGTCGAGCAGCACTTCCAGCCGCTCGCGCGCGGTCAGCTTGCCCTTGGCGTGCTGCGCATCGATGCGCTTCTGGCCTCCGCCCAGGCGCGCGGCGGCGCGGCGGCGTTCCAGCTCTTCGATCGTCGACGACATCCATGTCCCCTTGGCGGCGGCCGCGCCTTCTGCACAGGGCACGCGCCCAAGCGCAAATGCAATGTTGCGAAGTTGCGTGGGGCAGGTTTGCAGATATAAGGCAGTCATGGCCTCTCCACGCCGCCGCCTGTTCGAGGGATTCCGCCTGCGCGAGCTGCGCCGCCGCGTCAGCACCAGCCAGGCGGCAATGGCGGCGCGGTTGGGCATCTCGGTCTCGTACCTCTCGCAGATCGAGAATAACGACCGGCCGATCACCGACGTGGTCCTGCTCGCGCTCGCCCGCGAATTCCCGCTCGAGGCGACCGAGATCGGCGGCGAGGCCGAGACCGCGGCGCTGCTCCGCACGATCGATGCCGCGAGCGACACCAGCGTGCCTGCCGACCGGATCGAGGAAGTCGAGATCCGCCGCGGCCTCGAGCAGCAGCCCTTGCTCGCCCGCCGCATGGTCGCGCTCCACGACGCCTATCGCCGCACCCAGGAGCAGCTCCGCGTGCTCGACGACCGGTTCGACAGCGGATCGAGCGACGCCGCCCCCCTCCCCTGGGAGGAAGTGCGCGACTGGTTCCAGGCCGAGGGCAATTATGTCGACGCGATCGACCGCTCGGCCGAGACTCTGGCCGACGCACTCGACGAAGGCCCGATGGTCCGTGCGCTCGAGGAAAGGCTGCGTCTGTGGCACGGCGTCCGCGTCGCGAGCGAGGATGGCGACGGCAGCCAGCTCAGCCGTTTCGACGATGCCCAGCGCCTCCTCTCGCTCAACAGCGGACTCCCGCCCGAGAGCCGCAACTTCCTGCTCGCTCACCGGCTGGTGCGCTACGAATTCGCCAACGAGATGCGCCAGGTCGTCGATGCCTCGGGCCTGGTTGCCCCCGCTTCGCGCGAATTGCTGAGCGTCGGCCTCGCCAATTACGCCGCGGGCGCCCTGCTGATGCCCTATGGCCGCTTCCGCGCGGCCGCACACGCGACGCGCCACGACATCGACCGCCTGCGCCAGCGCTTCGCGGTGAGCTTCGAGCAGGCCTGCCACCGCCTCTCGACGCTCCAGCGCCCGGGCGCCGCCGGCGTGCCTTTCTTCTTCTGCCGCGTCGACATGGCCGGCAACATCACCAAGCGCCATTCCGCGACGCGGCTCCAATTCGCGCGCTTCGGCGGCGCCTGCCCGCTCTGGGTGGTGCATGAGGCGGTCGCGATCCCCGATCGCATCCTCGTCCAGCTGGCCGAGATGCCCGACGGCAGCCGCTACGTCTCGATGGCCAAGGGGCTGGTGAAGCCCTCGGGCAGCTACGCCCGGTCGCCGCGCCGCTACGCCGTCGCGCTGGGCTGCGAGGAAATCCATGCCGCAGACTTCGTCTATGCCGATGCGATCCGCACCGGCGGCGCGGCGACGCCGATCGGCTCCTCCTGCCGCATCTGCCCGCGCACCGATTGCGACCAGCGCGCCTTCCCGCCCGCCGGCTCGGTCATCGAGATCGATGCCGACCGGCGCAGCGTGGTGCCCTACGTCTTCCGCTAGGAAGCGCGGGCCCGTTAGTTGATCTTCGTCCTGAGCGACAGGCCGAACACGCGCGGCTCGTTGACGAAGCCGGTATTGTTGTTGAAGTCGATGCCGCCCTTCACATTCTCCTCGTCGGTGATGTTGCGGGCGAAGGCGGCGATCTCGAAGCTGCCGTCGCGCTTGGCATAGCCGATGCGCAGCCCGCCTTCGAACTGGCCGTCGCTGTAGAACTCCTTCGACTGGTAGAGGAAGAAGTTGGTGTAGCCCTGATACGCCCAGTCGGTGAAGGCGAAGATCTCGCCGTCGCCCACCGGGATGGCATAGCGTGCCGTCACGTCGACGATCCATTCGGGTGCGTTCGGGAAGGGATTGCCGTCGACCAGCGCGCGCGGCGTGCCCGCGATCGTCACGAGCGGATCGGTGACGGTGCATTGCGCGCAGATGCCCACCGCCAGATTGGGATCGTCGATCTTGGTGTTGTTGTAGCTCACGCCCGCGGTGAAGGTGAGGTTCTCGACCGGACGGAACTCGGAATCCACCTCGAAGCCCCAGGCCTTGCCCTTGTTGGCGTTGAGCAATTGGACGAGATTGCCGCTGCCGCCGACCGCGGTGAACTGCGGATCGGTGACGGTATAGGTGAATACCGCGCCGTTGAGGCGGATCCGCCGGTCTGCGAGCTGGGTCTTGAAGCCCGCTTCCCAGGACAGGATCTTCTCGGAACCCGCAACCGAGGGCGGATTGAAGAAGGCGACGTCGCGTCCCTGGATCGAGGGCGCCCGGAAACCGCTGGCGACGCGGCCGTACAGGCTGACATCGGACGCGACTTCATACATCGCGCTGACGTCCCAGCTCACCCGCTCGTCCGAGACCGAGCGATCGTTGGTCGGCGATCCGCCGATCACGTTGAACTGCTTGTCGTCCTCGGTGTAGCGAACGCCGCCGGTCACCTTGAACGCCTCGGTGAGCTTGTAGCTCGCCTGGCCGAACACCGCCCAGCTCTGGTTCTTGTGGCGCACCAAAGTCGGCGGCGGGAAGGTGAAGCCCTCGGTCAGCACGGTGAAATCGCTGTCGAAGTAGAAGCCGCCGACCTGCCAGCTGAGCGGACCGCTCCCCGAACTCGCCAGCCGCACTTCCTGGGTCCACTGGTCAAGGTTGAGCGAATCCTGCGTGTCCGACGGGAACGGGATGAAGCCGGGGCCGCCCGGATTGCCGCCGTCCACATCGGCGCGGCTGCTGCCCTCGGTGGTCTCGTAGGCGGTGATCGAGGTGAGCACCGCGCCGCCGAAATCATAGTCGAGCTTCAGCGAGCTGCCCCAGCCGCGATATTGGGCGTAATTGCCGCCGCCCGCGTCGAGGAACACCGTGTCGCGCTGGAAATTGGCGTTGAGATCGTTGTTGCCCGGCCCCAGGATATTGGCGCGGAACACCGCGGCCGCGCCATAGCCCTCGAAGCGCCGGTAGTGGATGTTGGCGAGCGCGCTGAATTCCTCCGTCGGCGTGAGCAGCACCTGCCCTCGCGCCGCGATCTCGTCATAGCGGCCATAGGCGTTGTTCTCGCCGGTAAAGCCATTGTCGATCCAGTCGTTGCGATGCTGGTAGAGCAGCGACACGCGCGCGGCGAGCTTGTCGGGGATGATCGGCCCGCCGATGCCGGCATCGAAATTGACCGTGGCATAGGAGCCCGCCGAGAGCGACGCCTGCGCGCTGAATTCGTTCGACGGCTTGACCGTGCTGAACTTGATGATGCCCGCCGGCGTGTTGCGGCCGAACAGCGTGCCTTGCGGCCCGCGCAGCACTTCGACGCTCTGGATGTCGAAGATCGGCGTGCTCTTCAGCGCCACATTCTCGAGCACCACATCGTCGACGATCACCGAGACGGGCTGCGATGCGGCAAGGTCGAAATCGGTATTGCCCAGCCCGCGGATATAGAAGCGCGGCGCGACGCGGCCGTTCGAGCTCTCGGCATAGAGGCCGGGCACGCGGGTCGCCAATGCGGTGATGTCGCCACCCGCATCGAAGATCGTCTGGAGCTGGTCGCTCTGGATCGTCGCGACCGAGAGGGGAACGTCCTGGATATTCTCCTCGCGCCGCTGCGCGGTGACGACGATCTCGTCGACCTGGCCGGCCGTTACCTCGGGCGTTTCCTGCGCCCGAGCGGTTTCCACCGTCATCATGATCTGCATGGCAAGCGCGACGGCACCGAACAGGCGAGCGCGAGAGCGAGCAGCCGAACCTTCCTGAGTCATGTGTTTCCCCTTTTGCCTAGTGGGAAACGCCGCCCGCATTCTTCTGTTGTTGCGTCGCAACGAATCCTGCCGCCGGTGAAGGTGACAAAAAACTGTCTCTCGCGCGATATATTTATGTCATCGTTTCGCAGCCGCGGAACCGGGACGGCGGATCTGGCCGCCGCGACGCGGCCGGTTGCGCGCCGCCCGCCCAGCATGGCATACCCGATCCACGAAAAGTCTAAGGAGAGGGTTCATGGCCACCGCGCTCGCGCAGAAGCCCGGCGTCACCGAAGCCGAATGGGAGGCGCGCCAGCAGCTCGCCGCCTGCTACCGCGTGTTCGACATGCTCGGCTGGTCCGAGATGATCTACAACCATATCACGCTGAAGGTCCCGGGCGAGGAAGGCGCGTTCCTGATCAATCCGTTCGGGCTGCACTTCAGCGAGGTAAAGGCGTCGAACCTCGTCAAGATCGACTTGGACGGCAACAAGCTCGACGACTCGCCCTACCCGGTGAACCGAGCCGGTTTCGTCCAGCACGCGCTGTTCCATCGCCATTTGCCCGACGCGCATTGCATCGCGCATACCCACACCACGGCCGGCATGGCGGTCGCCTCGGTCGAGGGCGGGCTAAGGCCGACCAATTTCTACGCGTGCAGCTTCGCTGGCCAGATCGCCTATCACGATTTCGAGGGCGTCACGGTGCGCGACGAGGAAGGCGCGCGCCTGCTCGAACATCTCGGCGACAAAAGGGTGATGCTGCTCCGGAATCACGGCATCCTGGTGATGGGCCGCACTTTGCCCGAGGCGTTCATCAAGCACTGGTCGCTCCAGCGCGCCTGCGAGATCCAGATCGCCACCGCTTCGATGGGCACGCCGCTCGTCGTGTCGGATGAGGTGGTGACGGTGCACCAGCGCGACTTGCACATGGCGCAGGTCCCGGGCGGCCCCGGCGCCGCGGACTTCGCCGCGATGGTGCGGCTGGTGGATCGGACGGACAAGAGCTGGCGGGAGTAGGACGCAAACACGCCAGATCCCGAAACTCACTCCCCTCCCTGGAAGGGAGGGGTTGGGGGTGGGTTGGCGAGCGAAGCGAAGCCATCCTACACTCGCCATATGCGCCGCCGCATCGATCCTGCGTTAACCGCCCGGGCGCGCGAGCTGCGCAACAATCCCACCGAGACCGAACTCGCGGTCTGGCACCTGATCTCACGCTATCGCCCGTCCTTCACGCGCCAGTGCGTGGAGGCGCCCTTCATCATCGACCTCGCATGCAGGCAGGCAAAGCTGGCGATCGAGTTCGATGGCAGCCAACACATCGGAAATGCCGAAAGCGATGCCCGCCGCTCAACCTACCTTCGCTCCAAGGGCTGGCGAGTGATCCGGTTCTGGAATTCCGATGTGCTCGTAAATCCAGAAGGTGTCGTCAGACATATTCTGGCGCAAGCCGCCGAGTGCCTCGGCGGCACCCACCCCCAACCCCTCCCTTCCAGGGAGGGGAGAGAAAGACGGCCGCGCTCGCGCTGATCTCCTACCCCTTCCAATGTAGGATTTCGCCTGCCATGCCGACAGCGCTCTTTCTCATTGCGAAGAACCAGCAGATCCCGGGCTTTCCCCGCCGGCGTAATTTCTGGAAAAGAGAAAACGCATATCGCGCCGCAGTATCGTTACCTTCGTTACCTTCCGCACTCCGTCGGGGTAAATCAGCCGAACCGGTATCCCGAGACGACCCAGCCGAGCACCGTGTCGCGATAGTCGCGCTCCGCCGGCCCCTCCCCGCCCGCGCCGAGCGCGACCATCAGCGGCAGCAGATGCTCCTCGCGCGGATGGGCGAACTGGGCGTGGGGCAGCTTGTCCCAGGCGGCGACGCGATCCGCCCGCCGCACCGGATCGGGATCGGTCACCGCATCGGTCAGCGCCGCGTCCCATTCGTCGGCGATCGGGGTCACCTGCGGGCCGCGGGCGCGCAGATTGTGGAAGCTCATCCCCGATCCGACGATCAGCACGCCTTCGTCGCGGAGCGGCGCAAGCGCCTTGCCGATCGCGATATGCGCGGCCGGATCGAGATCCTTGCGCAGCGAGAGCTGGACGAGCGGAATATCGGCGCCCGGCACCGCGACCATCATCGGGATGAACACGCCGTGATCCCAGCCGCGCTCGCGCTCTTCGCCCGCCGGAAAGCCTGCGCCCTCGATCAGAGCCTTGGCACGCGCCGCCACGTCGGGCGCTCCCGCCGCATCCCAGCGCAGCCGATAGGTGTGCTCGGGAAAGCCGTAATAGTCGAACAGCATCGGCTGACCGTCGCCGAAATGGACCGTGACGGCCTCCTCCTCCCAATGCCCCGAGACGAGCAGAATCACGCTGGGTCGCTCGGGCAGGCTCGCGATCAGCCCGGCCAGATAGGCCTGCATCGGCCGCCACATCGGATCGGGCGGACCGCCTTCGGGGTCCATGAAGAAGCAGGGGCCGCCGCCATGCGGAATGAAGAGCGTGGGAAGGGTCATGCGCCGTATCTCGGGCGTCCTGGCCGTCCGCACAATGCCGGCTTCGGAAACGACCGGTTTCCCGCTAGTCTCCCCGAATGACTCGCTTCACCGTCAATAACCAGCCGGTCGAATACAAGATGGATCCGGCGACGCCATTGCTCTGGGCCCTGCGCGACGCATCCAATCTCACCGGCACCAAATATGGCTGCGGCACCGGCGATTGCGGTGCCTGCACCGTCGATGTCGACGGGACCGCGCGGCTCGCCTGCCAGGAAACGATCGGCGCGCTCGAAGGCACGTTCGTCACCACGATCGAGGGGCTTTCGAAGGATCGCAGCCATCCGGTCCAGCAGGCACTGATCGCCGGCAATGTCTCGCAATGCGGCTATTGCATCCCCGGCATCGTCATGGCGGCATCGGTATTGCTGCGCAACAATCGCAATCCTTCCGAAGACGACATCAAGTCGGCGATCCCCAATATCTGCCGTTGCGGCATTTACCCGCGCCTGATTCCGGCAATCAATGAAGCGGCGCGCATTACCCGCGGCGATGTGCCGCTGGTGCCCGGCGCCGATGCCCAAGTTCCTGTCCCGCAAGAAGAACCTTGATTCTTTCAATTGGCTTTCACCCGAATTCAGGAACCGCTCATTCGCCGGTTCGTAAATAGTTTGTTATCTGGAACCCCGGTGCCTTGCCGGTCCCAGCGGAGACTATGTTCATGAAGAAGACCATCCTCGCGGCGATCATCGCCGCAACGGCCCTGGTCCCGCCGGCGGCGCTCGCGCAGGACCGGGGAGGCCGCTGGAGCGGCCGTGGTGACCGCTCCACGTCGCAGCAATCGCAGCCCCGCCAGGAGCGTAGCTGGGGCGGGCAGCAGCAGCAGCAGGCACCACAGGCACGCCCGGATCGCGGCCAGTGGCGTCAGCAGCAGCCGAATGCCGGCCAGGCGCAGCAGCAGTGGCGCGGCAATCGCGGCGGCGACTGGAACCGTGGCCAAGCGCAGCAGGGCCAGCAGGCCCAGGCGCAGCCCCAGCAGCAGGTCCCGCAGCGCCAGTGGCGCGGCAATCGGGGCCGGCAGGACGGTAATCCCGGCGCCCAGCAATGGCGTGGTGATCGTGGCAACCAGGGCGGTCAGCAATGGCGTGGCGATCGTCGTCCCGACGGCCAGGCCACGCAGCAGTGGCGTGGCAATCAGGGGCGGTACGATCGCGGCAACCGCGACTGGAACCGCGGCGACAATCGCGGACGCGACTGGAACCGCGGCAACAATGGCTGGCGCGGCGATCGCGGCGGAGGCTGGAACAACAGCTGGCGCAACGACAACCGCTACGATTGGCGCGGCTATCGCAACTCGAACCGCAATCTCTATCGCCTGCCGCGCTACTACGCGCCCGGCGGCTGGGGATATGGCTATCGCCGCTTCGGGATCGGCTTCACGCTGAACTCGATTCTCTACTCGCAGCAATATTGGATCAACGATCCCTTCTATTATCGCCTGCCCGAGGTCGACGGACCCTATCGCTGGGTGCGCTATTACAACGATGCGCTGCTCGTCGACATCTACAGCGGCGAAGTGGTCGACACGATCTACGACATCTTCTGGTAAGGGGCGCCCGCTCCTCTTTCCGGAGATCCTGGGGCTCGGCCGAAAGGCCGGGCCCCTTGTCTGTGCGGGCTTGCAATCCGCCGCGCGGGGCGCGAATTGCGTGGCTGTGAGCAAAGTCATCGGCAGAGTTTCGGGATCGCCCTCCCCCAAGCGCGCGCAGATCGGGCGCGACGTATCCGCTCGGCTCGAGGCAAACCCCAACGTCAAGCGCGCCAAGGTCGAAACGGCGCAGATGTACACCTATCCCGATTTCCTGAGCGACCAGGAATGCGACACGCTGATCGCCCTGATCGACGCCAATTCGCGGCCCTCGACCCTGCTCGCGACCAGCGACGATCCCGATTATCGCACCAGCCACAGCTCCGATCTCGATCGCTGGTCCGAAGAGGTGTCCCCTGTCGACGAGCGGATCGCCAGCCTGCTCGGCATCCCGCCGGAGAATGCGGAAACGCTGCAGGGCCAGCGCTACGCCCCCAATCAGCAATTCCGCGCGCATTGCGACTATTTCCACGAGAATAGCGGCTATTGGCAGCGCATGCTGGAGACCGGCGGCCAGCGCACTTGGACGGCGATGGCCTATCTCAACCATGTCGAGGAAGGCGGCGCTACCTGGTTCCCCCGCGCCGGCGTCCGCTTCAAGCCCAAGCGCGGCATGCTGCTGATCTGGAACAACATGATGCCCGACGGCACGCCGAACTACGACACGCTCCATGAGGGCATGCGCGTGATCGAGGGGACGAAGTACATCGTCACCAAATGGTTCCGCGAAGAAGCGTGGATCAAGGGCTATATCCAGACCTACCTCCCCGGCGTCGAGGATGCCGACTGAGCCTGCTCGACAAGCGCTTCCGCCCGGCCCACACAGCCCGGAATGTCCGTCGTCCTCAACATCCATCGCTCGATCCTCGGCCAGCCCTGGCGCTGGCGCGGGCTTGCCTCGGACGCCCGCGATCCGGGCTTCGCGCCCGATGATCTCGTCACCCAGCTGCTGATGACCCGCGGCGTGGCGCGCGAGGATCTCGAGCAGCATCGCAACCCCAGCATCCGCGCCTTCATGCCGGATCCGTCGATCTTCCGCGACATGGACAAGGCGGCGGAGCGGATGGCCGACGCAGTGGAGGGACGCGAGCAGGTCGCGATCTTCGGCGATTACGACGTCGACGGCGCCACCTCGGCGGCGCTGCTGATCCTGCTGCTCCGCGACCTGGGGCTCGAGGCGCGTCCCTACATTCCGGACCGCCTGATGGAGGGCTACGGTCCCTCGGGCGAGGCGCTGGTGCGGCTCAAGACCGAGGGCGCCGGGCTCATCGTCACCGTCGACTGCGGCGCCCAGGCATTCGAGGCGCTCGAGATGGCGCGCGCGGCCGATGCCGATGTGATCGTCGTCGATCACCACAAATGCGCATCCGAACTGCCCGTGGCATTGGCGCTGGTGAACCCCAACCGGCTCGACGAACTGGAGGGTGCGGCGCACGGCCACCTCGCCGCAGTCGGCGTCGCCTTCCTGCTCGGCGCCGCGCTGATCCGCACCTTGCGCGGCCGTGGCTATTTCTCCGGCCGACCCGAACCCCGTCTGCTCGACCTGCTCGACATCGTCGCGCTCGGCACCGTGGCCGATGTCGCGTCCCTGAAGGGCCTCAACCGCGCCTTCGTGGCGCAGGGCCTCAAGGTCATGGGTCAGCGCCGCAACATCGGCCTCAACGCACTGATCGAAGCATCACGCCTCACCCGCGCACCGACCTGCACCGATCTCGGCTTTGCGCTGGGGCCGCGCATCAACGCCGGAGGCCGAGTCGGCCGCTCAGATCTTGGCGTCCGTCTGCTCACCACGCGCGACCCCGACGAGGCTCGCAGCATCGCCCAGGAGCTCAACCAGCTCAACGAGGAGCGCCGCGCGATCGAAGCCGATGTCCAGCGCGAGGCCGAGGAGCTCGGCATCCGCCAGGGCAATCGTGCGGTGGCAGTGATCGCCTCGCGCGGCTGGCATGCCGGGGTGATCGGCATCGTCGCCGGGCGACTGAAGGAGAAGCTCGGCCGTCCCTCGATCGTGATCGCCCTCGACGAGAACGGCATCGGCAAGGGATCGGGCCGTTCGATCCCGGGTGTCGACCTGGGCGCCGCCGTGCTCGCCGCCAAGGACGCTGGGCTGCTCCATGCCGGCGGCGGCCATGCCATGGCCTGCGGCGTGACCATCGCCGAGGATCGGCTGGAAGCCTTTGGCGATTTCCTCGAGGAACGCCTGGCCGAACGCGTGACGCAGTCGATGGGCGATCGCGCGCTGCTGCTCGACGCGGTAGTCACCGCCGCGGGCGTGAATCCCGGCCTGGTGACCGCGATGGAGGCCGGCGGTCCCTATGGCATGGGCTGGCCCGCCCCGCGCGTCGCCGCCGGCCCGGTGAGCGTCATCAAGGCCGATGTCGTCGGCAGTGGCGGCCATGTCCGTGTCATCGTCTCGGGCGATGGCGGCGGCAGCTTGAAGGCGGTTGCCTTCCGTCATGCGGAGAGCGAACTCGGCCAGGCGCTGCTCTCCGCCCCTCGCCATCGCAAGCTCTGGCTGGCCGGTCGCGCCAGGATCGACGACTGGGGTCCCCGCCCCGCCGCGGAGCTTCACATAGAAGATGCAGCCTGGGCGGAGTAGCTCAAGGTTCCGGCGATGCGCAGCATCGTTGGAATAGCTAGGGAGGGCGATTGAGGTGCTTGACCAGCCGCCCAGCTTTCCCTAGTTCGCCCGCTCCACGCTAAACGGCCCCTTCGTCTAGCGGTCTAGGACGCGGCCCTTTCACGGCTGAAACACGGGTTCGATTCCCGTAGGGGTCACCAAGTCTTTTCAAAGACTTATCGTGCGTTCTTCAAATTTCGTTGGTCGATTTGGCCGGAATCTGGCCGGAATACGCCCTCGGATTCCGCCGGATTTGCGGGGACGATTGGGCGTTCACGAGGCAGCCTCCTCCCCGTCGCGAATCACCCGGCGCGCAGCCAGGAAACGCTCTGCCAAAGCCTCGGCCGCGCCCCGCCCGAACTCCAGCGCGAGCCCCGCGATCACGCGATCACGCGATCCGACGCCACCGAAATCGGTTGAAACATGGTCATGAGAACCTCCTGTCGCTTGACGCCTTCCTCATCGAAAACAGCCTCTCGACGGCGGTTGCCGGCGTGCCTGTCAGGGCTGCCGGAGCGTGAGCGGAGGCACCGCGAAGCGGCGGCGGCGGAACCGATTTTGTCGCACTGGAACGAACAAAAGCGCGTGCGAAGCACGCTCCAATTCGCGGCAAAATTGGAGGGGCCGCCGGCCTTGCACAGGCGCGCCGGCAGCCGCCATGCTGGGACGATACAAGACGAGCCCCACCCCAGAGCCCGAGGGCATAGGTGAGGCAAAACTCGCTATGGCCTGTGTCGAATACGTACAATCACGTAGGTTCGAAATCGTGCAGGTATTGGATGCGACCCGAGGGGTTCCTTTTTAACGGGGGGAATCCTTTCACTTGGCCCGGCAGGTTCGCTTGCCGGGCCATTTTTCGCAGCGTGCCGAGCGCCCGCGACATGGATCCTCGCGAACCGCGCGCCGGATTTCCGCCGCCACGCCGGACCGTCAGCGTCTCGAAAGCACCACGAACAGCCGTGCATCCGGCGAAACCATCACTCCGAGTTCCGCCTTCGCAGCCGCCACGAACAGCTGGGCGTGACGCGGCTTGGACACCACCGCCTGCGTGCTCCCGCCATCGGCGACGGCCACGAGGTAGGCCCTGGTCTCCGCCGGCAGGCCCCGCCGCCCGGCGCGCCAGGCGGCGTAGCGGTCCGGCCCGGCATTATAGGCGGCGACATGCCGGGATAGTTGAACCGGTCGTACATGCGGCCCAGATAGCAAGTGCCGGCGAGGATATTGTCGCGCGGATCGAACGGATCCGTGCCCAGTCCGAGCACCGTGCGCATCTCGATCCAGGTGCCGGGCATCAGCTGCATGAGCCCCATCGCGCCGGCGCGGCTGGTGATCGGGCGGCCATCGAGCATCGTGCGGCCCGGCCTGCATCACGCGCTCGATCCAGGCGACCGGCACCCCGAACCGCGCCGACGCGTCGACGACAAAGGGTCGCCAGGTCGCCACGGTCTGTGCTCTCGCCGGTGCCGCGGCAAGCAGTGCCGCCGCCGCCCAAAGCAGCATCGCCGCGACCGCGCGCCCCCTCACTGCAGCCACAGCGCGGTCGCCTTTCCGATGACATCACGCGCCGACGTAGGCCCGAAATAGCGCCCATCGAACGAGTCCGGCGTCTCCGCCATCAGGAGGAACAGCGTGCCGTCCTGCAGGGTCCAACAGCCGTTCCACCAGGGCAAAGCTCGCTTTTGGGAGTCCAGCGCCCGCCGCATTGCGACCGTCCGGCCATTGACGGCGACGGCCGGTCCCGACGCGCAGATCGGTCTCCGGCTACGCCCGCGACGCGCTTCACCACGGGCACGTTGGCGGGAATGTAATGGCGGCTCGCCGCCAGCGCGCGGACGGAGATCGGGGTCCGCGCGATCACCACGTCGCCGCGGCCGACCGCCCTGCCCGGCTCGACGCGATACAGCCCGACCGGCGCACTCGGACTGGCATTCCAGACGAAGCGGGGCAGCGGCGGGGCGACGATCGTCGCCGCGACGCACCCACAGAACAGCGCCAGGGCCACACCTTGGCGGCGCAGGCGCATGCGGCGCCGGCGTGCGGCGCGCAGCGCGTCGCCCCAGACGAACAGGGGCAGATCCCTGCGCTCAGTCATGGCCGCCGTCCCGCTTCCGGGCGTTCGACCAGGCCTCGATATCGTCGATATGATAATACCAGGCGTGGCCATGGAGCCGGCAGGCAGGACCGCGCCGCTCCGAGCGCATGCGCTTCAGCGTCGTGCGCGCGATGCCGAGATGGAACGCCGTCTGCTTGGCGGTCAGGAAGGGACAATTCTCGCGCGCCTGTTGCGCGCGGCGCTGGGTGCCGTCGGGTTCATTCATGGGAGTGGGCCCGTTGCGGCGGGCGCCCGATTACGCCGCCCGGATCCCCAACTGTCCCCAACGTCCCCCATCGGGCAGGGTCGAAAACGCATATAGGCGTTTTCGACCCGGTGCCGTGATCCGCGCCCCGCGGTCCGGGGCGCGGATCGGGTCGGTCAGTCGGCCGGGTTCCAGATGATGGCGAAAGCATCGTCATCGTCCTGGCCGGCGGCACGGCCGAGATTGGCGTACAGGCGCCGCGGCCCGAACTCCGGCGCCGCCAGGCTCAGCGAGACATAGTCGTTGCCGGACATCTCGCCGCGCCGGTTCCAGCCGGCGCCGAGCTCGACACCGCCGGCCATGACGACATAATCGGGCTGGCTGTCCTTGGCCTTATCGGCGCAGAGGCGCGAAAGGCCGTCACCTCACCGAATGAAGCGCGGCAGGCTTCGAGACTCCGAAGCGAAATGCGCTAGCCCCCCGCGATCAGCCGTTCCCCCGGCACGCAGGCGCGGAAGATGGGAGATAGTGACCCAGCCGGTCAGGCCGCGGCCGATACGGGTGGGTGCACGCGCCGATCGAGGAAAGTCTCCGAGCGCCGCTGGAGGCGCTCCAGATAGGCGAAGATGCTGACTACGGCATCGCCTTCATGCGCGAATTGCCGGCGGGTCTGCTCGAGCAGGCCGCCGCCGACCAGGCCTTCGAGCGCGATCCGTCCTCGCGAAACGCGACTTTTGACGGTGCCGACCGCTACGTCCAGGATCTCGGCCGCCTCCTCATAGGAAAGCCCACCCGCGCCGACCAGGATCAGCGCTTCGCGTTGCGTGACCGGAAGCTCCTGCAGGGCGCGTAGCATATCGCGGAGCTCAACAATCTTGTCCTGCCCGGCACAAGCCGCGAGCAGGCGATCGGCGGCCAGCTCGTCCCACTCGCCGACGAACTTCCGGCGCCGCATCTGGGTGAGATAATGGTTGCGCAGGATCGTGAAGGTCCATGCTCTGAAATTGGTGCCCGGCTGGAACTTGTGGCGCGCGGACCAGGCCTTGAGCATCGTCTCCTGGACGAAATCATCGGCAAGATCGGCGCTGCCGCACAGGCCACGGGCGAATGCCCGCAGCTGCGGGATCGCGACTGCCAGCATTTCCTTGATTTCGCGGTCCGAAAGCGGCGCGGCCTGAACATTCGCTACGGGTTCGGTTGCCATGTCCTTCCTCTCCTGGAATTCGGCCTGAAAACTTTTCATGGGCGTAACGGTTCCCGGCACCGCTTGTCGGCGCTGCGCGACATGCAACTCCCGAAGAATAGGGAGGGCGGCGCCCATTACCGTCGGCGCGCGGGGCGTGCCGGCCAAACCCGCTCGAACCGATATGCAAGCGAGGGTCCTCTGATTCGCCTGGGTCTTATCCGGTCTTGTTCCTCACCGGGTCCCGCCGACAATCCTGGCTTCGAGATTTATTGCTGCAGTGCAGCAACCGGGTTGTACCCGAAGCGTTCTACTAATGCTCGGCCATGTCTTCTCGGCCGAGGGGAGGGCTTATGCGACCATTATCCAGTACGATCGCGCGTCTTGCGACGCTGCGCGCCCAGCCGCGCCCAGGCAATTCCGCAGCAGCGGGACGGCTGCGCGCACTGCGCGACTTCGGCTCGAACCCGGGCGCGCTGGGTGCCTGGTTCTACGTGCCGGAGGGCGTGCGCGAGAATGCACCCCTTGTGGTCGTACTGCATGGCTGCACGCAGGACGCCGCGGGATATGACCTCGCGTCCGGATGGTCGCAGCTCGCCGACGAGCAGGGATTCATCGTGCTGTTCCCCGAGCAGCGCCGTGCGAACAATACCAATCTCTGCTTCAACTGGTTCGAGCCGGCGGACAGCCGCCGAGGCGGCGGCGAGCCGCTGTCGATCGTCCAGATGATCGGCGCGATCGTCGATCGAGAGGGCGTGGATCCCTCGCGCATCTATGTGAACGGCCTGTCGGCCGGCGGTGCGATGGCATCGGTCATGCTGGCGACCTATCCCGAGCTTTTCGCCGGGGGCGCCATCATTGCCGGCCTGCCCTTCGGCGCGGCGGCCGGGGTTCCGCAGGCCCTGGAGCGGATGCGCGGGACGCCTGGTCCGAGCGAAGCGGCACTGGCGGCCGCGATCCGCGGGGCCTCGCCGCATGTCGGTCCCTGGCCGACCATTTCGATCTGGCACGGCACCGCCGACCATGTCGTCGCACTGGCAAATGCGGACGCGATCCTCAAGCAATGGCAGGCGATCCATGGCGTGCTCCCGGACCTGGAGCGCTTCGAGACGGTCGATGGACACCCCCACCGTACCTGGCATGATGCGAAGGGGCGTGTCGTGATCGAAGACTATCGCATCACCGGCATGGGGCATGGCACGCCGTTGGACACCAAAGGCGCCGCGCCCTGCGGCCGTATCGGGCCGCATATGCTGGAAGCAGGGATTTCGTCGACGCGCCGGCTCGCGGATTTCTGGGCGCTGCGCGACGCGGCCGCGCCCCGCAAGCGGCAGGCCAGCCGACCCAGGCCGCAGCCGATACCGGCCGCGCTGGACCGGCGCGGCCCAGCGCGCGCCGCCACGCCGTCGCCTGCCGCGGGCGGCGTCGGCAAGGTGATCGAGGATGCGCTGCGAGCGGCAGGCTTGATGCGGTAAGCTTGCGCCCGGCGTGGCCTCTGCTCTCGAATATCGCGCGGACGGTCCGCCACATCTCTGCGTCGCCAGGCGTCGGCGAACAACGCACAGTCCCTTTCTGAAGTCTAACCTGACCCGACCGGCGTCTCAGGCTGCAGGTCATAGGAACGCTGGACAAGCGGGAAGCGAGTGCCGAGGCCGTCTGTGCTCTTGCGAGTCCAGACCTGCATCGATTGCTCGCGGACACTATCCGCAAGCTCCGGCGCGACCACGTTCCGGTAGAGACCCGATTCACCGACAATTACGTCGGCAATCGCATTGAACACGATCGACGGCTCGAACTGCTCGAACGGGAAGGAAAGCTTGTCGTAATCGAACACGCGCTGCGAGGGGTCGTCGTTCCAGTTCCTCGTGGCAAGGAACCCTGCGTCGTTGAAGCCGGTGAGATACGGGCCCGGATTGATCGTTGCCACCTCAACGCCGAACTCCTGCAGCTCCATGGCCATCGCTTCGGCGATTCCTTCGAGGGCATGCTTGGACGCGCCATAAGCGCCGACGAACGGACCGGACAGGATACCGACGACCGACGACATGAAGACGATTTTGCCGCTACGCCGTGCGACCATTTTCCGGGCGATGCCCTGGGTCAACTGCAACGGACCGAAGACATTGATCTCGAACTGGCGGCGGACATTCTCGTCCGGAATGTCGACGAGCGCGCCGCCCTCGATGATGCCCGCGCCATTGACGAGCACATCGACGTCCCACGAAATCGCGCGCTTGCGGTCGCCCTCACGGGTAACGTCGAGTTTCTCGATGCGCAGGGCGACGCCCTGCTCCTTCGCCTGGATCTCGAGCGCACGGTGCTGCGGATAATTCTCGACGCAGGCGATGACGTCGTGGCCGCGCCTGGCGAGTTCGATCGCGGCGCCATTGTTGAGGCCGCTGCCCGCGCCCGTTATCATGATGGTGGTCATTGCCTGTCTCCGGGCTGGATTATTTGGTCGAAAGGGCCTTCGCGGCGATCTGCGCCACATCCTCGTCCTGCTGTCCATTGCCGCCGCTCGCGCCGACCGCGCCTACGACCTCGCCGTCGATCGTAATCGGAACGCCGCCCGGGAAGATGATCGCGCGGCCGCCAAGACCGTTGGCAATGCCGTAGAAATCGCCGTGCGGCTGCGCGATGGTCGCGATGAAGCTCGTCGCGAGGCGGGTCGAAATGGCGGTGTACGCCTTGTTGTAGGCGAGTGCGACGCTCGACAGCGACGCGCCATCCATGCGGGCTTGCGCGATGACGGTGCCGCCGACGTCGACGACGCAGAGCGTGCTGGGCGAGCTGATCTCTGTAGCACGGGCGATCCCGGCCTGGATCACCTGGTTCGCTTCTGCGAGGTCTAGGGATTTAAGCGTGATCATGATCTTTTCTCACTGCCGGTGGAGGATAAGAATCGCTTCCGTGATTTATGTTTGGGAGCGCTATGTCGGGGCCTCACAATGCCTTCACATTGTCCTTTTGGTCGCCGACCATGGCGCTTTCATTTCGGCCAGGTTGATCCAAGGATCAGGGCACAGAAATTCTGGCGAACATAGTTCGTGTCCTTGAGCGCAAGCACGTCCGCCTTGACATTGCCGAAGGTGGTCAGCGGCTTGGCCGCGATGCCTTCGGCAAAGTGCGCGATGATACCTTCCTTGAAATTGGCCTCGCGCGGATGACATGCGCATACCTGGTCGCGCTGCTCGTGGGTGAAGTCGTGATAGGCGATCCCGAGGACGTCCATCTCGACGCCTGCGGTCACGAGCGCGATGGTGGGACGCATGTGTTCGGGAATGCCGGGCGTGGTGTGGAGCGCGATGGCGGTCCAGACGTCCTCGACATCGCGCTCGGCCAGGCCATAGCTTCGCATGAAGTCGCGCGCGGCATTGGCCCCATCGACCTCGAAGCGCATATCCGGGCTGGCATAGGCCTGGGTCAGCCCCATGTCGTGAAACATGGCGCCGAGATACAGAAGCTCGGCATCGTATTTCAGCGACTTGCGTTCGCCAGTAAGCGCTCCCCACAAAAACACACGGCGGCTATGATTGTACAGCAGATCATCCTCGGTGTCGCGGACCAGCTGGGTGGCGGCGCGCGCGATTGCGCTGTCCGGCACGGCAATACCGGCGATCTCACCTCTTATCGCAAGTTCGTATTCCATAGCTTCTCCATGGCGCGAGCCAGCGCGCAAATTTGTGTGTCTGTTGGCCGTCGCTCGACTAAGCGGGTCGATGCGTTCCGTTCGTCTTGTAATGGTGACGGGCTTCGCTCGACTCAACGCGCATGGACCTGCGATTCAGGACAAGCGCACATCGATTCCTGCCAGTAAGGGGGGCGCCGCTCATGCCCGTGGTTAAAGTGGCGTTGGTGATCCATCACGGCGTCCAGGCGCTCGACGTGGCCGGACCGGCCGACGTGTTTGCCGAGGCGAACGCCTTTATCCCGGAAGACGACCGCTACGAGACGGTGCTCGTGGCACGGGATCGTGCGTCGCTTCGTGCGTCGAACAATATGCAGTTGGTACCGGATCTAAGCTTCGAGGGGGCGTCGGGCGCATTTGACCTTGTTCTAGTGGCCGGCGGGCCGGACCTGCCGCATGCCGACCCCGAACCCGACATGATCTCCTGGCTCAGATCCATTCCCATGCGGACGGCCATTTACGGCTCGATCTGCACGGGCGCCTTCGCGCTTGGCCATGCGGGGTTGCTGGCGAACCGGCGGGTCACCACGCATTGGCAAAACGCCGCCAAACTGGCTTCCCGATTTCCCACCGCCCAAGTCGAGCCCGATCTCATATACCTTTGGGACGGTCCCCTCGTCACATCGGCCGGGGTGACGGCAGGCATCGATCTCGCGCTGGCGCTGGTGCATCAGCGACATGGAGCCGCCATTGCCGTGGCGGTCGCCAAGCGCCTGGTGGTTCTGGCCCAGCGCCAGGGCGGCCAATCGCAGTTCAGCCCCTATCTTTCGGCCCCGGCCAACCCGGAATCCCCGATTGCCCGGCTGCACACCCATGTCATGGAGAATATTGGCCGGCGTCACACGCTGCAGTCTCTCGCGGATGCGGTCGGCATGAGCTCTCGCAACCTCGCGCGTCAGTTCGTACGCGAAACGGGTATCACGCCACATGAGTTCGTCGAGCGCGCCCGCGTCGACGCTGCGCGCATGCTGCTCGAAGGCACGCGTCTGCCGTTGAAAGGCGTCGCATATGATTGTGGCTTTGGGACTGCAGATCGAATGCGCCTGGTTTTTGTTGGTCGTCTCGGCATCACCCCGGCTCAATACCGTGCCAGCTTCCAACATGATCCGACGTCATCCGAACGAAACATCTAAGCGTGGACAGCGCTCGATAGGTGGTTCGACCCGACGCCTCATTCGGAAATCGAGTCGAACCGCAAATTCGCGGACGGTAAGGAGCCGGCGGGCCGGGCGCGATAGGCCGCCCATATGTGAAGCGTGCCGTCGATCCAGCGCGCCGCCTGATAATGACGCTGCACCACGAGCCCGTCGTCGGGGACCTCCTCCTCGGGGATCAGCAATCCGCCGTCGGTGCCGCCTGCCAGCATCGTGGTCACGCTGCCGACGAGGCGCCCATTACCGGCTTCGTCGCTGAAGGAGCCCCGGGCGAGCATGACTTGTGCGTCCGGCCCGGTACGGATCGGCAGGAGCGGCACCCAGTGCGGTGGCGGCCGGTGGAAGAGCTTGTACTGGGGCGGCGCTTGCGGGTCTCCGCGCGGCTCCGGAGGCCGGGCGTCGGACAGAGCAATGCCGACCTGCAGCGGCGTCTCGAGTATCTGCTCGATGGCCCATGCGATATTGGCCTGCTCGTCGCGGGTCAGCGTGACCTGCTCGACGACGGGCCCGATCAACGGCTGCGCAACACGCGGTGCAAGATATAGCAGATTGCTGATCGGCACGCCTTCGGCCTCATCGCCGTCGACGGGCATGGCGTGGCGGAAAAGTCCCCAGCGGCCCGAACCGTTCGCCCCCGCCGGTTGCAGCAGTGTCTTCACGCCGAAAGTGTCGGTGACGGTCAGCGAGGCCGACTGGACCAGCCTGCCGACCGGGAGGTCGATCCCGATTACGAACCAGTCGTTGCCGAAACCGCCCAGCGTCTCGACGAGCAGCACCTGTGCCAGGTCCGTACTCGCAGGCTGGATCGCCGCGACGTTCAGGCGGCCATCTTCGAACTCCCAGAACCGCGGAGCGGGAAGCCCAGGTGCCGTCACCGGAACCGGCACGACGGTGCGCGTGACGGCCGCCCCAACCTCGGCAGGGCGGGTTCCGAGATTTACCTCGCCGTTCACGTCGAACTCGTACCAGTCGATCGAGTCGCGGTCATAGCGGGGTGCAGTCAGCGTGGTTTCGCCGAAATCATCCGCCGAGCGCCGTCCTCCCATCGAGGCGGTGTATTCGAACCTGGCCGGCTGCCAGCAGGGTGCTTGGGGATCGGCATAGTCGAACAAAGTCGCAAGCCACGCCTGCCAGGCCGCCGATGCCCGCGCAACTTCGGCGACGTCCAGCGGGTCGATGGCGCGGTCGAGCCGGGGCACGTCGCGACCGGCTAGTTCGGCAAGCAACCGGCGACCGTCGGGACTGCGGCCCGCGTGCAGCCTGGCATAGGCGGCGGTGGCCGGGTCGAGCGCCACCAGCTGCGCGTCGGACAACGGCTCCAGAGCGTAGCGGGCCCGGATACCGGCGCGATAGTCCTGCACCGTCTGCTGGCGCGCGAGGAGCGCGAGGAAATGCCGGCCCGCGTCGATGGCCAGGCGCAGTCCCGCGGGACTGTCCGTCGCGGGCGCCAGCGGCGTGGTGACACGCTCGATGATCGCTTCCAGCGGTGCCGCGTCGGCAGCGAAGCGCGGGGCGCTGAGCATGGTGTCGGGCGGGATCGGCCCGGCGATGAAGCGCGTCGGCGGCGCAGCGACCCCGCGCCAGCGCGCGAGGATCGGATTGCCGCCGTCATGGCCTGCGAACTCCCCGACCTGCCATTGCCTGGCCAGCAGCCACAGCGGATCCTGCACCGGCGCCGCCGACCCGACCGCCAGATCGCCGCCGCGCGGCTGGGGTTCGAGGCGGGAAAAGGTGGTGATCGACGCCATCCTATCCTCCGCTCAATGCGTTGGGGTTGGTCGACGGGACATCGCCCTCGGTGTTGAAAGGCAGGACGGTCGCCGGCAGGAACTGGCGGACGAGATCGAGGTCGTCGGGATCGAGCGCCCTGACCCGTGCCAACTCGAGCGTTTCGAGCAGGACTTGGTTGAGGCCGCCGACCGTCCACGGCTCACCGATCACCGGGGGCACCGCCAGCAGCAGCGCCTGCGGAGCCATCGCGGCCGGCGGCTCGTAGCGGAACGTCACGCCCGTGCTTTCAGTCGACGACGGCACGAACTCGGTAAACTCGTCGACGAGCAACCCCCCAAGCTGTCGGGCGGGCGCGAGGAGCTCGCCGCCCAACAGCACCAGCGACGCGGCGCCATCGACATAAGCCGGTGCCGGCCGCCCGTTCCAGGCCGCACCGGGACGATGCGGGACCTGCGCAAGGCTGAGGCCCGGCGGCGTGCCGCCCATCGCCTCCGCCTCGCGCATAGCGACGCCCAGGCGCATCAGCGGTTCTCGGACCCGCTCGAGGCGTGTCAGCCAGGTCTCGGCCACCAGCGGATCCGCTCCCGCGAGTGCCGGGTCGTCGCGCGACGCGATGAGATCAGCGGCGTCGGGCAGGAGGAACCGGGGGAGCACCACGGAACCGGGCCCGAGCAGCCCTTGCGCACGCTGAATGAGCTTGTCCGGCTCGTCGGCTGGCGCAGGAGCCGCGCCGGCTTCGCCCAGGCGACCCTCGAGCGCCTCGCGGGCCCGGGCGGCCGCCGCGCGCAGCGACGCCTCGTCGCGCACCGCCGGGATGGCGGTATCGCCCAGCGCGAAGTCCCAGCTGGCGGCAAGCGCGGCGTCGACCGCACCCGTATCTGCCCCGGCCAGTGCCGCGTCGAGGCTGGCAAGGGCAGACCGGACGCGTTGGTCCGCCCGCGACGTCCGGGCAAGCAGTTCGTCGAGATCGATTCCGGCTTGCGGATCGGCGTGGGGCGGCTGAAGCCTCGAGCCGTCGAGCGGCCGGCCAGCGGCGGCGAGCAGGCTCAGCGATCGACCCAGCTCGAGCAGATCGAGCAGGTCGCGGTTGGGGAGCAGCTGGGAGCGCTCGGACGGCACCGCCGCAGGAAATGCACGCGCGGCCCTCGCCGTCAGCTCTGCCAGCCCCGCGTCACCGCCACCGGCAAGGCGTACGAAATCCGAGGCGCTCAGTCGAAGATCCGGCAACGGCACCGGGTGCTCGGTACCGTTACCATCCACCAACGCCAGATTCCGGCCTGAAGCCGGGCCGAGGCAGCGCGCCAGCCAGGCGTCGAGCGCCGGCTCGGTTTCCGCCCGCGGCGAGGCGGCCGCCTCCGCCCATCCCTCCGTCGGGACGGCGTCGACCGCCAGAAGGATGGCAACGCGGTGCGTGACCGTGACTCCGCTGCGCGGCGTGCGAATGAAGTCGAGGTCGGGCGGCGGGGTCAGTCCCCGGTCGATGTCGCCAAGCGTGTTGACAGCCGCGGTCAGGTTGCCGCGCGCGAACTGGTGCACCTGCTCCGCCTGGAGCAGATCGGCGGCGGCATCGACCGCGACGCCGAGCCGGCGCAGCACGCCTGCAGCCTTCCGCCGCTGCTCTTCGAATGTGGGCTGAGGCAGGTTCGGGTCACCGCCGGGAACAAGGTGATCTAGGGCGTGATCTTCGCTGTCGGCCCATAGCTGGTGCAAGGCCAGACCGTCGAGCCGGCGCGCCGGGATCGGCAGCGTCTCCTGCCCGGGCAGCGGGGTGACCTCGCGGGCATTGTCCACCGCGGCGTCGAGCCCCCGTTCGTGAAGGTCGCGCTCGACGAGATAGCCAAGCACCGCACCGAGACCGCGGCCGGCGCGCACGCCGTCGAAGATGCGCTGCGCCAGCCGCACCCGCTGCGACGTAATCGTGATCGCGAACGGGTCGTCATCCCCGCCGCCATGTACCAAGTGGACGTTGCGCAGCAGGGCAGCGACCTGGGCCTGGTGGATCGACGGCGCGTGAAGAAAACCCGGGTCGTCGGATGCCCGCCGCAGCGCACCCGGCTCGCCGGCAACCGTGCCGGTGACCAGCTCCGGCGGGTCGCGGCGCAGTCCCTCGACCCAACCATATCCCCCGACCACCACACCGGCCGGCGCAACGGCGCGCAACTCAGCAAGGCGGCGCGTCGCCAGCGACGTCGCCCAGGCGTCTATCCGGTGAGAAGCCGCATCGAGCGCACCGGCCAGCTGTGGACCGAGCTGATCCGCACTCGCCGCGGCGACGGTGCCCACCGCCAAGCGAAACGCCTCGATCCCCGCCCCTGCCGCATCGGTGCCCGAAGCCAGCCGCTCGCGTACCGTCGAGCCATCGACGAGCCGCTCCCGCTGGGCGGTCCACCCGAGCGGTCCGGCATCGAACCCGAAGAACTCCTCGTCACGCGTGGAAGCGACGGCCGGGTCACCGATCAGGCGGGCGGCCGCGGCGGCGTGCTCGCGCAGCCAACCCTGGCGGATGAGCGCCGCGAGCAAGGATGTCGGGCGCCCGTCCGCATCGGCGGCGAGCGTGTCGATATCGGCTGCGAGCAGGTCGGCGAGCATGGTCGCATGGTCATTGCCGACCAGTGGCAGGCCGACCGGCCACTCCGTGGGATCGTGGAGCGTGAGCGCGGCGGCAATCCCCGCCGGCACGCCCATCGCCTCGGTGAGTGCCCGGGCCCGTTGCGCGAAGGCAAGCCATTCCTCCGGCGGCACCGTCCGCTCGAGAAAGTCGAGCGTGCTCGCTGCGAATGTCGGGCCGAAGGCTCGGCGCATCGTCACCCCGCTCGATACCGCATCGCCCCGCAGCACCTCGACCAGGTCGTTGGCGGGGTCGTCACGTCCGAGCCGGGCGACTTTGCCGAGGGCGGGTCGCCAGCCGGCTACAATCAGCCCCGAGACGATCGCGCCCAACCTGGTTTCGCGGGGATCGCCGCGGAAACGGGTCAGCGCAGTGACGGGCAGGACGCCATAGGGCTGCCGGCCGACCCGGATCACCGGCAGCGAGCCGCCGGGCCGTACGAAGCGCCCGGCATGGTCGCGAACCCAGTCGCAATCCTCCACGCTGAGGCCAGCTGTCCCGATGCCGACGAACTGCGTCAGCCAATATCCCCAAGTGGCCGGCCACAATGCCCGGGCCACCGCCGCCGCCAGTTGCTGCCCGTCATTGCGGTCGCCGCCCGGCAACCCGGTAAGGTGCGTGTCGCCGACGCCGATCGCGCGCGCGGCCGATGCCGCTATGCTCCCCGGCTCAGCGGCAGCGGCCCCGTCGCTCGCGCCAAGCTTCCCGAGCGCCGCGCTCGACCAACCGGACGGAACGTCGCTGGCGTTGTTCGTCGGCGTCCCGGGGGCGACGAAGCCGAGCCCGGCGGTGTAGCGCTGGGCGTCGAGCAAAGCGGCGAGGCCCTCGGCACCGGCGTCGGGCCCTCCGGCGCGGACGCCCGCGACCAGCAGCACATCGACCGGCCCCGATACCGGGAGGCGCAGCGCCATGCCGATCGCCTCGGCAGCAGCGAAGTCGACGAGCCAATTCATGCCCTGGTCGAGCGCGGCCACCTCGCTATTCTCGTCGCCTTCGCTCGCGGGATCAACGAGCGGCGCGTCGATGTCCGGTCCGACGGCGGGATCGAGCGAGATCGGCCGACCGGTGGCGATGGCAGCGATCTGTCCGCCAGCATAGGCAGTCGCCGTCCACGCGCCCGGCAGCAGGCGCGCCACGGGCGTGGCCGCGCGTTCCGCCATCGGGGGGGCGCCGAAGACGGGCTCGACCAGCGGCGGATCCCCATCGGCGACCGCCTGATCCGGCCGCGCGGCGGCATTTTCGGGCAGCGTCGCCCGCGCGACCCAGGCCGCGCGCCCCGGGTCGAGCCGCTCGGCCAGCGCCCGCCAGGCCCGACCGCGTCGCTCGGCGTCACTCCCGCTGCGCCAATCGGCGACCCAGAATCCCTGACCAGCCGCGACTTCGCCAGGCGTCAGGCGAGGATCATGGGCGTCGACATGCACCTGATCGGGGTAGATCCGCACCAGCAGCTCGGTCGTGCCGTCGGCGGCGTCCGCGAAGCGGGTTTCGAGCCGTATCGGCAACAGCAAGAGCGGATGGCTCCCTGCGTCCAGCGTCGCCCCCGAGGCCGGGTTGTCCGCACCGCCGCCCGCGATCAGCGGGCCAAGATCGATCGGCGCCTCGGTCATGGCGCCGGCTTCCGGAGCAGCACGGGCACGGGGATCGTGATCCGGGCCGGGAGTTGGCGCAGCCGCAGCGCCAGCGCCGCCGACGTCGGATCGGGCGCGGGCGCGTGACTAACACCCGGAGGCGCTTCACCGACTTCGAAGCCGAAGCGCGGTGCGCTGGGCTGTTCGGCGATCACCACCGACCATTGCGTAGCCTCGCCCTCGGGAATGGCGAAGCCGAAATAGCGCACGTCGGGCACCATGGCCCCGGTGAACACGGGCAGGCGCGATTCGCTGCCGCGCACGGCGGAAACCATGGCGTCGGGGAAGCGGCGAAGCAGTTCGGACCGCACCAGCAGCACAAATTGATCGCCCGGCGTCGCGTCCTCGTCGAGCGCGCGTTCGCCGCGGGCGGCGAGCGGTTCGAGGTCGGGCGGCATGGTCGGATCGACAGCGTTGTCCCAGAAGCGCTGGAAGAAGGTTGCGTTCAGCGGGGCCGGGAATTCGCGCCACAGCAGCTCGCGGCCGAATTCGTGATTGAGCCCGATCATGAAGGCCTGCACGAAAGTAGAATTCGTCACCAGGGCCAGCGCGGTGTTGGCGGGCACCCCTTCCAGTCCGGGCAGGAACCATTCCTGGCCTAGCTCCGCCAGCGCGTTCGCCATCGGCGCGGCGAAGCGCGGGCTCAAATCCGTGGGGATTGCCGCCGCGGGTGGCGGATTGGCGGGGTCGCTCGTCGGCGCCGGGTTGGTCAGCATTTCGCCCAGCGCGGCGGCGAACGTCGAACGCGGCGCTGCCATCGCGATGACCTGGGTGAACACGGTGCCGAGGTCGAGCGATGTTCCGCCCGGCCCGCCCGGACTTGCCGGCGCGAGAAACTTCGTCAGGTGGACGGGAGCAAGCGCCCTGAAGGCTGCCGCCTGGGCGCTGTCCCGGCGCACCGGCGGATGCGGGTGCACGGGCGGGTCCAGGGGATCGACGGGGTCAGGCGGATCGAAATCGTCGGGAAAGCCCGGGCGACGACGTTTCGCCAATGGCTGCGGTCGGGCGCGGGCGAGTGCTGCCCCGAACGTAGCGGCGCGCGTGACGTGAAGCGGGGTGAATATGCCGGGCTGAGGATGACTGGCCGGGAAGCTTGGCGAGCGGACTGCGAAGCCGGGTCGCTGCGGAACGTCTGCAAATGCGTCGGGCTGGATCAGCGCCCAGGCGGTCGCAAGCACCGATGGCGTTGCGGAGCCGAGCATTTCGAAGGTGGCCAGCGGGCCGACGTCGACGCGCGCCCGACGCGGGCCGGCGATTTCAGCCATGCGCGTGGCGACTTTGAGGATTGGCGGAGCACCCGAGCCTTGCACCGCGCGGCGCACGGCCGCTCCGCGTACCCTTGTCGCCCGGCGAATGGTGGCGCTGAAGGCATGGACCGTCAGGTCGCCGCCGGCGAACAGACCGGCGATAGCAGTTCCGCCCGACGATGCGCCGGGCCGCAGGCGACGGAGCAGTGGCGCAACCACGAACACACCCGTTTCCGGCGCCAGCGGCGCGAGGTGCCGCGCGTAGATGCGCTCGGCCACCGCGACTCCGACATCGGCCAGGCGCCCGAGCGCGGTCGCGGCACGCATGTCCGCCGCCTGGTCCCAGGCCGAGGCGACGAGCACTTCCTGGTCGCGCTGAACGACCTGCACGCCGAGCGCGGCAGCGATGCGATTGGCGGGGTTCGTGTTGAGCTCTTCGTACCAGCCGGTGGAGCCGACCGGCCCGAGCGCGGCCACCGGCCGATACGCGGTGCCATAACGCGGCGGCGCCAGCAGCGGGGTCGCTGCGGGGACGTGATCGGGCGCGTTGAGAATGTCGGTGAGAGCAGTCGCGAAGCGCATTGAGAGTGCCGGATCGCTCCATACCGCTGGCGGGGTGTCGAGCGGACGCAGCGCACCACCGAGCAGCACCCGGGCATCAGCGGCTCCGGTCAGGCCTAGCCCCGCGTTCGACAAGTCGATCGGGCGCGAGCCCAACCCTTCTTCCGACACGCGGCCGCGGATCGCCAGCGCCAGCGACTGAAAATCGCCGGTCGGCCCGGTCGCGAAGCGCCAGTGATAATAGACCGGCAGCTCGACCGGCTTCATGCCAGGTGCCAGCGTCCATGCCGGCCCCTCCGCGCCCTCGGGATCGAGCCCGAGCCCGGATCGCCGACCGGCTTCGAACGTCGGCACTACGCAGGCCAGATACTCGGTCTGCTCGGCAAGGAGCCGGCCGCAGATGAGCCGCGACAGGTTGCGGGCCGGATCGCCGCCCAATGCCGCGGTGATGGCCGCGTCGCCCGGCGTCTGGGGCGCGACCTGGCCGTGCGCCCAGGCCCAGGAGTCCGCCAGATCGGGCAATTCCTGCTCGGGCAAAGCCGGCGGCCCGATGCGCAGCACCGGCAGCGTTCCCGTCGCGGAAACGTCGAGCCGGATGCCGGCGCCGACTTTCACGACCACGAGGCACAGCCAGGGCCGCAGTTGCGCCGCCTTCGCCGAAGCCGGGGTAAGCAGCCAGGGCAGCGCCGGCTCATCGAATTCGATCGCGGCGAGATAGTTCGACTCGAAGGTGCGCGTGGCCGGCGCCGGCTCGGTGCGGATCACCTGCTGCGGAAGCAGCGCGGTAACGTCGCCCGGACCCATTAATTGCACCCCAATCCGGGCCGGCGCGGTCCGGTTGATTATCACCTCGGCAGTCGCCGAGATCCGGCTGGCAGGATGCATATCGCGCCGGTCGGGAGGAAGGTCGATCGTCCCGCCGCGGGCGATCCAGGGCAGGAATACCAATGCGGGATCGCTCATGCCCGCCTCCTCAGTGCATCGATGCGCGGGGCGTCGGCCAGGACGTTCTCCGTGTACCGGTCCGCGCGGCCGGTTCGGGTCGCAGCGCGCGCGGCCGCGCCGATCCGCAAGCCCATGTCGAATATATGGACCGGAGGCGGCTGGGGCGTCGGCGCGACGACCGGCACTCCGTCGTCGCCGACGGTGATCTCAGTATAGGCGACCGGCGACGACACCGAAGCGGCCGTATCGGTGCGGTACTGGTCGAGACCGAACACCACCCCGGCCTCGCGCCGCACGAAGTCCGGCGCCGCGAGGCGCTCGGCATCGGAAAGGTCGAAGAACTGGCCGTCGGGAAAATCGTCGAAGACGGGCGCGGTGTCGGCCCCCGACCCGCCCACGGCCGCGGAGGTGATGGCGAAGCGGCGCGTGTCACCTGCCGGGATGAACGCACCGACCCGGTCGATGTCGCGGTCGAGGTTGAACGGCACGACCCCCTGCCGCACTTCCAGCCGGCCCAGTGGATGCAGCAGGAGCGGATTGGCACCGCTGCCGCCGCTCCGCACACTGACGATCCCGGCTGCAATCGGCAATGGCTCGGCCCGCCAGCTGGTTGGACTGGACAGCCGGGCCACGAGTTCGGCGATCACGTCGAGCGTCTCGGTCGCGACGCTTTGGGAGCCGCCGATCAGCGTGCGGTCGAAGCCGATGGTATAGTCCCACCACAGGATGCCGAACGTCGCCTTGCCGGCCAACTGCAGCGGAACCGGCCCCTCGAGCATGCCGCGTACATCGATCTTGAACAAATTGTGGCTGCCGCGCTTGAGTTGAACGCCCGCTCGGAATTCGGCGATGAAATGCGGCGGCCATAGCTGGATCAGCACATCGAACCCGACATAGCCCTCGATGCTGAAGCCGTAGGCGGACGCGTAGAGCGAGGCCCGGGCACCGAACTGGACGGTGTTCGAGGTGAGCGCAAAATACGCCTCGACGATCAGCTTCGGATTGTCGCCCGCGGTCAGCGCGATCGTAATCCGGGGCAGCACCGGAAACCCGCTCGGAGGCTGGAACCGCGGGTTGAAGCCGCCGACCGCAAGCGCGAACCCCTCGCCCGGAGTCCGGCGGAAGGCCGCGGCACCGGTCAGGACGAAACGTCCGCAGAGCTTTGATTCATACAGCACGGCGTCGACCGCCATTTCGCCCGAATCGAGGTCGAACACCCCGATCGCATCGAGGTTGAGGCGCAGGATCGCGTCCTTGTCCTGAGGCAGCGCCGATGAAATTCGTCCCAGCACGACCAGCCGCGATTTGTCGGCGACCGAGTCGCGCTCGAGCATCAAGGCGAGGTCGGCGCGGATCAGGGGACGTCCCGCGCCGAAGAACAGCTTCACCAGGATACCATAGCTGTGGACGCCGGCCTGCACGGGGAAGAAGGTGCGGAGCGCGCTCACCAGCTCGGGCAAATGCTTGACCGGATCGGCGGGGAACAACACGTGGCGGAGCTGGCCGGTCGGCAGTGCCGTACGGATGGCCGTCTCGTCGATGCGCCGATCGGCCGCGTAGATCACGCCAAAGCCGTCGAACGTCACGAAGCCGGCTTGCAGGTCGAGATGCTCGACCGTGCCGATCAGAATCAGCGAGGACTCGGCGTTGCCATTCCGGTCCTTGGTCGAGGCCAGCCCCACGCAGCTCAGCGTGATCCGCTTGCCAAGGCGCAGGACCAACGCACCGACATAATCCCCGGTCGCGGGATCGTGCTGGATCGTGCCGCCGCCGCTGATCGGCCCGGTATCGAGCTGGATCGCGATCCCGAGCGGCGGAGCCGCGTCGAACCCGGCCTGGACGAGGCGCAGGTTACGTTCGGACGCCGGGGTTATCGTGTCGGCGGTTGCGGCCAGTCCGAGCCGGTCGACGCGCAGATAGACCGGCCCGAGCGTGGTGCTGAACGAGATCAACACGCCGGCGGCAATAGCCTTGCCGGTCTCCGGGGCCGTCGCCTCGCGGTACGCCAGCCGCAGCACGATTTCGTGGACGTTGATGCCCAGCACTCCGCCACCGCCAAGCGGCAGGGTCATGTCGAGGTCGGACGGCCCCGCCGGCCCGGACGAATCAAATGGCGGCTCGGCACCCACCGCGTCGGTGCTCGCCGCCTTGTGCACTTCGTGGATGAAGCCGAGTTGGGAATCATAGCCGAGCGCGAACCCGAACGGATAACGGATCGGCCGTCCACCCAGCAGCTTGCGGACGAACGAGTCCCCGCTTTCGCCATCGATGACGAGCGCCGCACGATCGGCGCGGAACAGCACGCGCGCGCCCGCCCCGGACAGGGTCAGGACGGCAGCGAGCGGCCCCAGCTCGAGGCGGATGCCGAGGCTGCGGGGCCAGGAATGGATCGTGTAGGATATGCCCGCTTCGTTGGGGATGGCAGACCAGCCGACCGAGACCTGTGAGGTTTCCGCCGTCGGGCTGAATTTCGAGTCCGTGCCCGAGATCAGCCAGGATGCCGCGGCATCGCTGCGGATATCGGCGCGGAAATGCCATGCCGGCTCGCCCTCGGCGCGATCCGGGTTGATGACCTGGTCGATGGTCAACTCTCCCCCGAGCGCCATGAACAACTGGTGCGGGCGGGCCGGAACGCCGAGGCGGCGAGGCAGATACAGCCAGCTGACGCGCAGCTGTTCCTCGTCATCGGTATCGCCCCTGCGGATCACCGCCGAAACCATCCTGCCCGAGACGACATCGGCAGCGGTCGGACGCACCCGGGAATCCACATCGAGCGCGCTCGAATCCCAGCCCACGATGACATCGCCGAGGATATTGTCGTCAAACTCGTCCTTGACCTGGTCGATCACCGCGAGCGCGGCGACCAATCCCCGGATTGCCCCGTCCACCACGAGAAAGGATTTGTCGCGTGCGGTCTCGAGCGTGCTGCCGCTGGCACCCGGCACCGTGTCGTCGAGGTCGTCGAGCGTCCGGCCCGGGTTCCAGATGAACGCGAAGATGGTCGCGAAGGCGTTGAGAAAGCGGGTATGGCCGCGCTCTCCTACGCCGTGGGTCTCGGTCAATTCGACGGCCGAGGCGATCGCCTGAAGAATGAGGAACCATTTCGGCCACTCCCGCCGGGCGTAATTGCTCGCCAGCAGGTCGAACAAGGCGTGGACGAAAGCGTCACCGCGGCTTGGCCAGTCGGCATCCCATGCCTCGATCTGGTCGATGATGGCGCCTAGCAGGATCGCAATGTTGCCGATGGCTTCGGCCTCGGCCTGCGCATCCGGGTCCACCGCATCGCGATAATGCAGCACCGCGCTGAGCGCCGCGGGCGGCAGCTCCACCGTCCCGCTTGTGCCCGGCTTGCCTCCCAGGTCGGCCAGCACCGCTTCCCGGACTTCGGGAATGCCTAGATCAGCTGCGTCAGCGGCAAAATCCGCGACCAGCCCGGCAAACCGCTGAAGGATCGAGCGCGCGCTCATTGCGGCGGCGGGACCGGCAGCGGTTCGATGGCCGCCACCCGCAGCCGCTCGGGCGGCGGATCGTCAACCGGGCCGAGCGGTGCGGTCTGGACCATGTAGGGAGCCAGCACCGGCAATCTGGACTCGGGGTCGTCCGCCCGCGTGTAGACCTCGTGGATGGCACTGATGGCATTGATGCCATCGACCGCGCCGTCCGGTTCGGTGGTGAACCGGCAAATGCCGAAGTTCGAGCGGAACATCATCTGGCGGGCGTTGCGCATCCGGTCGAGCGCCGACTGGTGGCGGGCCGCGATCGCCTGGAGCGCCGCGAACACCTGATCGGGATCGCCCCCCAATTGAGCCTCGACCGCGGCGTCGTCGATTTGCCGCGCGCGTATCGGTGTCGGCCGGTCGGAATCGGGCCGGTCGTCGAGCAGCGGCTCCACCTGCCAGCGCCAGTCCGGCGGTTTGGCCGGATTGAGCCGGGTCGTCAGTTCGGGCCGTTCGGCGCTGCCAGGCTCGTTGTCGTCGAGCCAGCCATGGGCGGGCAGCAAGACGGGGCTGCGCTGAAGTTTTGAACGCGTGACCGCGACGAGATCGTCCACACTCCGCCCCTCGGGCAACAGAACGAGATCTTCGGCGGGGCGATCCCAGCCGAAGCGTTCGACCCCGAGCCGTGCCCGCAACAGCTCCTGCAGCAGCATCGCACTGCTATCGAGCGCTCGCAGATAAACGGGCATCACGTTCTTGAAGCCGCTTGAGGTGAACTGGGCGAGGCACGCGGGCCGGGCGTCGGCACCACGCCAATAACGCATCACGTTGCCCGTCGAATTATGCACGTCGCCGGACAGCAAGACCACACGCTGGAATTCGGCCAGACGCTTGAGGAGATGTTCGAAGGCCAGCGGCTCGAGCGCCCAGGTCTCCAGCGCATCGGGGTTGGTCCCGGGCATCCGGCGTGAGCCGCTCACCTGGTCATTGGCGAGCTTGCCGGCTTTGGCCATGTCGAAGATGCGATAGATTGCGGGTGACACGATCTCGTCGAGCACGCCGGGACCGATCACCTGAAGCGGAGCGACGACGATCAGGACTTCGCGGCCGGCCGCCAGCGGCGGTGGCGGCAACTGGTCCACCAGCGCCTCGGGCGACACGTTACCGGGCGGCCCCACCTCGGACGCGTACGAGCGACGGGTGCGATTGTCGAACGCGACGACCTGATGCTTCGGCCCGTCGATGCTGAAGTGCCATGTCAGGGCCGGCCGGACAGCGGGGAAACGACCGTCGGGGTCGGGCGTGTTGTCGAGCTGGTGGCCGAACATCCGGGCCAGACTGGTGAAGGTTCCGGGGTCGGGCCCGACCTTCTGGCCGGCGGCGAAGTAGCTCGGCGCCCGGACCAGCAGGTCGCCGGGAAGCTGGCCGCCGAGATCGGGGTGGGCGGCGTCGGTCGCCTGGTCGTAGCGCCGCGGGTCGTTGCCCCAGTCCTGGAACAGCGCGTAAGCGAGCATTCCGTTGGTCAGAATGACCTGGCCGAGCACCGAGCCCAGCACACGACGGCGCCAGAGCGGGCTGATAAAGAAATCGTCGGTCAGATCGTGATCGTCCAAGATCATGTAGGTCGGCACGTTCGCGAGCACCCGCTGAACCCGGCCGAGTCCCAGCAGGAAATCGCGATGAACCGCGTGGCTATGGCGCCGGCCGCGCTGCTTTTTGGCTTCCGCTTTCTTCTCCTCGTCGGTCATCTCCTCGGGCTTCTTCGGAAGCGGTGGAAGAGAAAGGTGCTCGGGAATGCGGTCCGGGTAAGCGAACTCCAGCTCGTAGATGATCCGCTGCGCTTCGGAGAGAGTATCGAGCCAGCGCAATTGTGGTCGGGTAGAGGGATCGTCGTTTTCGGTCGCCACGCGGGCGTTGGGAACCACCTCGCCCCAGCATGCCGGGCTCCACACCATCAGGTAAAGCGCGGCGAACTCGCCGAACGAGATCAGGTGGTTGTCCCCGTCGCTACTGGTGAACTGGGCGCTGCGCTGGGTTAGCTCTAGCCGGCGACCGACCATGAAGTTTGTGCCCCCGGCCGGGAGATCGCCTGCCTCGGTGGTCTCGTCTTCCAACTCCGCACGATAGGATCCGTTGGGTTTGTCGGGGTCGGGCGGCTGTGTCGGCACCCGCAATGTTTGCACCTGACCGACTTTCACCCGCTCGATTGGCAAGTCGGTCGCGTCGTCACGGCCGATCAGTTCGACGCCCAGCTCGGCGACGCGCCACATCATCAGCGTGGCAACGTCGTCGGCGTAGATCTGATCGCCGCCTAGGAAGAGCTGGTGGGGGCGCGAGCGCGGATCGCCGACACTCGACTCCAGCAGCTCGTCCATCCACGCAAGCGCGTCACCGTCGTCGTAGGAGGGGCGCCGGCACGACCCGTAGGCGATGCGGAGATGATCTAACTCGGACGGCGGCAACGCGAAGCTGGGCAACATCCGGTCGGCATATCCCAGCGGCGGCACCTCGACGCCGCTCACCAGGTGGGTCTCGAGCATGCCCAATTCGCCCAGCCCGCGCGTTTCGCCCTCGGCGGTGATCAGCACGTCGTAGGAGTAAAGCCGGTCGGGAAGGAAGCTCTTGCCCGAGGCTGGCGGGATCCGCGCCGTGACCATTGCGAGATGGAGATGTTCCCCCATCCGGACGGCCTCGGCACCGGGCCGGGGCGGGGCGGCCGACGGATCCGGCGCATCATTGCTGCTTACGAAGACCGGGTTCGTGGTGTCGTGCGCTACCCGCCCTTCCCACACCCGCAGCTCGAGATCGGCCGGCTCGCTGAAAGCCATCCACACGGCGACCAGCCCCGGGTCGACCCGGCGAAGAATCGGTCCAGCAAGAACCAGTGGCAGATCCATGACCCACCCCACACGCCCAAAACAGCCGACGCCATTCTACGGTCAGGCATAAGTGCTGTCACCCCGAAACTCGTCGCTCTATAAGAACGACTCGTCTCCATTGCGACTATTTATAGTCACTCTGAGTCGTCGAATCGATCGTTGTCTACTTCCTTTGTAGTATAATTGGGTCGAGGTGAATGAAATCTCTTGAACGTTGCCGCGCTCCCTCCGGACTTAGCTTCATTATCGTCGTTTCGAGCCCACCGGCCAGAACGATGGCTTACGGGATCCGCGCACGGCGCCGGGACGTCTTGGTTGAAAGCAGCCATCGCGCGTGGACGACCGCTTTGGGCCGGCAGCGGACCGGCTGTTTTCCGGAAGAAAACCGGAAAAATGCGGTCGGACCCAACGGCGTCGCTATGCCGCGGCCTAGCTCGGGCGCTGTTCGACTCGTTCCACGCATGACGGAGAAGCTTTCGTCTCGTTCGTCGCCGTCCGGACAAGCGGCGCGACATAGGTGCTGTCTTATTGACATGCCCGCGCACCGCGACCGTGCTCTGCGCTTGCGCCGCACCGCCCGTCAGGAACATGCGCGCCACCATCGCGGCTGTCGCTAAACGCTTCATCGATCTTCTCCCCCGTTGAGGACCGGGTGTCGCAGCTAATAGAGGTCCAGTTGAATCGCCCTGAAAATCCGGCAACGATCAATCCAAAGGTTCGCGCGGGATCTGAACTGAAGCGAGCAATCCGCCGCCGGACACTCCCGCGCGTTCAATCGGCGCGCCGAGAAGTACCGCCAACTCGTCGAGGATCCGACTGCCGTCGCCAGGTTTCGCTGCGGCTCCCAGACCAACACCGTCATCTTCGACCGCGAGCCTGGCGTGCGATACGTCCACGCTCAGCGACACTTCGATGCTTCCGCCTGTCTCGGGGAAGGCATATTTGAGCGCGTTGAGGACCAGCTCGCTGGCGATCAGCACAAGCGCGCGCCGGTGCTCGGAAGTGAGCCGCAACTCCGCGATCGAACAACGCAGTCGAATCACACGCGCACTGTCCTCGAAAAGCGCGACCAGCCCTTCCACGATACGCGTTAGCAGATCCGCGCACGGCACTGTCGTTCCGCGTTCCTGATCTTCGGCGAGTTCTGCATAGGCCGCCGCCACAATGCAGGCGTTCGTCGCCATTACTTCGAGGCAGATCGGATCGAGGGTTCGTGGCCGAAAATACACGAGCGCGGCGGCAAGTTGTGCGAAGTTTTTCGCCCGATGCGCTGAATCCTCGGACCATAACACACGCCGATGCGGCAAGGAGAGTTCGGGATCGATGCGGACGGGCGGAAATGGCGGACTGAACAGGTGCATCAAGGATTCGGGATCAGGTGCCAGGCCGTGCCCAGGATCGATCGATTTGTGAGGTTTGTGCTCCACTGTTCAGCCCCAGCGTAGTTCAGGCTCTTGCTACCCGGGATTGCGGCGCGTCTAGTTGATTATAATCAATGATTCACAATTGAGCTTAAATAAATTTGTAATAGATCAAGTGCTTCCACGCAGGTCACTCGCCGTCAGTCTCGAAACTTTGCCCAATCCGAGTGAGAAGGTCGAGCGATGCCTGCATCCGGTCTTTGGATTCGCCGGCAAGCGTCGCGACTTCGACTTTCACTTCGGCCGCGGTCTCAACTACCGCGATCGCCTCGGCCACCGAAAGCACGGAATTCTCGACAAGTGCGTGAAGGATGCTCTCGGCCAGCAGCAAGGCGGCCTGCCCGTGCGCATCGGGTTCGAGAATGAGCGGGACCGGTTGGACTCCGTCGCCGGTGGCAATGGAAGACATTGAAATCGCCTGTGATGTCAGGCGGGAGTACGAAGCGTCTCTCTGCCGCTGGCGCCTGATTTCGCGTGCCGACGATGCGCTTGCTTAGACCGGTTCGACGCCGAACGCCACAACCCTGCTCAATGCAAATTATTGATTATAGTTAAGTCATGGATCAATAACGTAAGTAACAAACGAGGGCCCATGTCCAACGCCTTTGTCGAAAAGCTGAGTGGTTACGCGCCCCTAACTGCGGCGGACCGTGCGCTGCTCGCGGGCGCATGCGGAGGCGCACGTCGCGTGCCCGCGCGCTATGATCTCATCCGCGAGGGCGACAAGCCGGGCCCGGTATTCGTCATGCTGGAAGGCTGGGCGTGCCGCTACAAATTGCTGCCGGAAGGCGGCCGACAGATTATGGCGTTCATGATGCCCGGCGACTTTTGCGACATGCACGTCGCGGTACTCGACGAAATGGATCACAGCATCGCGACCCTCACGCCAGCGCGCGTGGCCGCCGTCCCACGCGGGCAGATGGAAAGGCTGATCGAGACAAACCCGGCGATCACCCATGCCTTCTGGTGGTCGCAACTTGTCGATGAGGGAACGCTCAGGGCCTGGATCGTCAGCATGGGGCGCCGAGGCAGTGTCGAGCGTGTCGCGCATCTCATGTGCGAAATCTATGTGCGGGCGCGCAACATCGGGCTCGAACATGGCACGCTGGTCGAATTTCCACTGACTCAGATCGTGCTCGCCGACGCGCTGGGACTGACGCCGGTGCACGTCAACCGGGTTCTGCGCAAATTGCGGCTCGAGGGAATCATGGAAATCGGAAGGGGGAAGCTGGTTATCTCCGATCCCGGCAAGCTCGCGCGCATCGCCGGCTTCGACGATAATTATCTGCACCGCCGCATTAGGAATGCAGCCTAAGCTGTCCAGGAGCAATGCCTCGGCCCCGCGAAAAGCCGCGAGTTTAACCCCAGCGCGAAGCAAGGACGACTCCGCATATATCGACCCGCCTGAAGAGCGGATCCTTGTACGCCAGAACGTCGTCGTTGAAGGTCCCGAAGGTGCTGTCGGGCCGGTGCTTCATGCCCTGATAGAAGGCATCTATGATTCCGTGTTTGAAGCCAGCTTCTCGGGGAAAAGCCGCGATAACCGCTTCGCGCTGCGCCTCTGTGAATTGGTCATAGCCGCGGCCGGCCACATCCATTCCCGCCCCCGCCTGTACCAGCGCGATCTCCGGACGCATAAATTCCGGTACGCCGGGCGTCGTGTGAAGAGCGACTGCGTTCCAGACCGTCTCGATGTCGCTTTCGGCAATGCCTTGGCTCCGGAGAAAATCACGCGCGGCATTCGCGCCATCTACTTCGAAGCGCAACTGGCTGCTTTCATAGCGCGCGGTGAGGCCGATGTCGTGGAACATGGCGGCCGTGTAGAGCAGCTCCGGGTCGAAGCGCAGCCCCATCCGGATCCCGGCCAAGGCGGCCCAGAAATAGACCCGGACCGAGTGATGAAAAAGCAGATCGCTCTCGGCGTCGCGAATGAGTTCGGTGACTTCGCGCGCGATCTTACTGTCGGGGATATGCACTCCCGATATTTGCGGAAGGGTCATGGTGGTCATTTTCCGGCTGCCCACCGCAAATTTCGCATTAGGCTGCAAAAATCGCGGCGATGGAAATGCGGGTCCTTGTCGGCGACGATATCCGCGAGGCCGGTGCCCTGCGTGGTCTCGGGCCGATGCTTCAGGCCGTCGTACAGGGCTTGCATAAGGTCCTCCGCAAATCCTGATGGCCGCGGATAAGCGGTCTCGACGGCGTTCCGCTGCGCGTCGGTGAACGCATCGTAGCCAAAGCCCACCAGGTCCATCATCACCCCTTCGGCGGTGAGGGCGGCGATAGGGTGGAGATGCGCGGAAATTCCCGGCGTCGTGTGCAGCGCGATCGCCAGCCAGACTCGCTCGATATCAGCTTCGGAAATGCGGTGGCTTCGCAGGAAATCGCGGGCAGCGTTCGCGCCGTCCACCTCGAAGCGCAGTCGGCTTTCCCGAAAGCCGGCGGTCAGGCCAACATCATGGAACAGGGCCGCGGTGTAGAGCAGTTCCGGGTCGAAATTCAGCTCCCGACGCTTTCCAGCGAGGGCACCCCAAAAATAGACACGTGTGGAGTGCTCGAACAGAAAGTCGCTCTCGGTAACGCGAATGAACTGCGTGGCTTCGCGCGCCAATTGGCTGTCGGGAATGCGCACGCCGGAAATCTCGCTGGCGATCATGTCCATATCCCATCACATCTTCTGATAGTCAGTGCTGCGCCGTCTCAATTTTCGCGGACGGCCTGCGGCGTGCTGCGGAAGCTGATGGCCATGCGATTATAGCTGTTCATCAGGCTGATCGCGATCGTGAGGTCGACAAGCTGCTTCTCGTCGAAAACGGCGCGCGCGGCTTTGTAGGCGCTGTCCGGCACGCCGGTGTCGGCGACGCGCGTCACGCTCTCGGCCCAGGCAAGCGCGGCGCGTTCGGCCTCGCTGAAGAGGCTGCCGCCTTCCTCCCAGGCCTGCACCAACGCGATTTTCTCGATCTTCACCCCCAGCTTGATGAGGTCGCGGGTGTGCATATCGAGACAATAGGCACAGTTGTTGATCTGCGAGATCCGCAGATAGACAAGGTCGACCAGTTCGGTGGGCAGACCGCTCTGCAGGACATAGCCATAGACGCCGCCGAGTGCCTTGGCGCCGTTGGGAGCGACCTGATTGTAGTCGATTCTCATGATTCCAGTTCCTTCGATCTTATTTGACGGGGGTGGTGAGTGTTTTGTCGTCGGAGTCGACGATGAAGACCGCGAGCAGCTTCGCCGGCCTGGTCTTGCTCGCGTTGCGGCTGATCGGGTGGCTCGCGTTCGGCGGTTCTGACCAGCTCTCGCCGGCCTTGTAGATGCGGGTCTCGCCGTCATTCACCTTCGACTCGATCTCACCCGAGATCACATAGGCGTAGATGAAGGCGGACTTCGCGTGCCTGTGCGGTGGGGAAGCCGCACCTGGCGCATAGTCGACTTCCACGACGATGAGCGACTTGCCGGGGATGTTGGGAATCGCTTGATCGAATTTGGGCGTGACCGTTTCGGTTTGGCCGTCATGCGCAGGGGCCGGTCCGGCAACCGCGAAAGCAAGCGCGGCGCAGGTGACGGCAATGATGGTGCGGACCTTCATGGGCTTTCTCCTTCGGCACCAAGATGAGTCCTGATGGGCCAGAAAAAAGCACCAAGAACGCGCGGAAATCATGTACTACGCCACGGTGAACGCGCCGCTGAACCTGAGTCTCGACCGCACGGCAAAGATAGCCTTGGCGGAGCAGATCCGAAGGGGGGTGACCGCGGCCATTGAAAGCGGAGTGCTGGAGCCCGGTGCGCGCTTGCCCTCATGGCAGGATCTCGCCGCCCAACTCGGCGTCGCCCGCGGCACCGTGCGGACCGCATATGAGAAGTTGGCGGCAGCCCAGCTGATCGAGGCCTCGCGGGCGACGGGCACGCGCGTCGCGCAACGTCCTCGCGACGCCGTGAAGAGCGAGCAACCGCCGGATGCCGGCTCGTTCATGGAAATCTACCGGGAGATGACGCAGGGACCTGCGCTTTTCCAGATGGGAGTGCCGGCAATCGAGACCTTTCCGGCAACCTTGTTTGCGCGCATTCGCGCGCAGGCGGTTCGCGCCGAAGCGAGCGCTCCTCCCCTCTATCCCGATCCTCGCGGCGAGTTCGAGTTGCGGCGTGAGATCGCGGGCTATCTGGCCGTCGCCCGCGGCAT
Source organism: Sphingomonas sp. JC676 (assembly GCF_014489075.1). Classification (GTDB taxonomy): domain Bacteria; phylum Pseudomonadota; class Alphaproteobacteria; order Sphingomonadales; family Sphingomonadaceae; genus Sphingomonas. Next base: position 1,515,199 of record NZ_JACTGR010000001.1, read on the forward strand.
CAACTGCTCGCCATCGCAAATCATCGTCACCGGGGGTTTCGCTGCGGGGCTCGGCCTGACGCTCGGCGTTCTTGACCTGGGCGGACATAGCGCCTGGGTCGAGAATCCAGGCTTCCCTTGGACCAGGAAGGGACTCGAGCTCGCCCGCTTGTCGCTCGCGCCGACTCCGGTCGATGCCGACGGTATCGATATCGAGCATGGCCTGCGCCACCATCCCGACGCGAAACTCGTCGTCGTGACCCCCGGTCAGCAGGCGCCGCTCGGCGCCATCTTGTCGCTCGAGCGGCGCCTTCGTCTGCTCGAATGGGCGGCCGCGAACCGGGTCTGGGTGATCGAGGACGACTATCTCAGCGAGCTGCAACTGTCAGGAAGGGCCGCGCCGGCGCTCGCGTCCCTGGACCGGGACGGACGCGTCATTCACATCGGCTCGTTCAGCAAGACGATCAGTCCGGCCGTTCGGCTCGGCTTTCTGGTCGCGCCGGTCGAGCTGATGTCGCGGTTCGCAGAGGTGGCAGCGTGTCTCGCGCCGGCACCCGGCCCCGCAGTGCAGCTCGCAACCGCCGAGTTCATGCACGAGGGCCATTATATGCGCCATCTCCGACGCACCAAGCGCGCCTACGCCGCCAAGCGGCAGGTGTTGCTGGAATGTCTTCAAGCCTCTGTCGGCGCCGATCGCGTCACCGCACCTGGCCTGGCCGTGCTACTGAAATTGCCAAGGGGGACTTCGGACCTGGCCGTCGCACGAGCACTCTCTGCGTTCGGAATGTCTCCCTCGCCGCTGTCGTCCTGGTATGTGTCGCCTGACAGCGCAGAGGCGGGGCTTCTGCTGGGCGTCGCGACCGCTCCGACGAGTAACCTTGCTCGATCCTGCGATCGATTGTTTGACGTCATACGTCGGTTCCGTTGATCAGGTTCAAGGCTGGGCCTGGTACCCGGTGCCGAAATTTACCAAGGTTGCACGACAGCCTCTCTCGGACCGTATGCGAGCGGTGGGCGGTTTCGTTCTGAAATTTCGCGGACGAAACCTGAACACTTGGCGGCCTTCGACGATACTCCGGATCGGCATCGAACGTCCGAAATGGTAGTTGGCGGCCATTCGTCTTGGGTCGCTGAATCGCACTTATTGGCCGAGATCTACCGGGCCGCCTTAAAGCGGCGACAATCGATGTGGGAAAGGAGAACCGCTCGCCTTCCCGTTACCTCACGGACGAACGCGGATGATCGTCTTCCCCGGTTGTCGTTCGGTCGGGTTGAAGGCGGCGAGGGCATCGTCGAGAGGTGCGACAGTACCGATGTTCGTCCGCAGCCGTCCGTCCCGCACCCGCTGGATGATCTCGCCCAGTTGGGCGCGATCGGACTCGACAACAAAGTCGATCGCCAGGCCGTCGGTGGGCCGCTCCTCGGCCGGTCCGACGATGGACACTAGTATCCCTCCGGCACGAACCAGGCGCGCGGAGCGCTTCCCGATATCCCCGCCGATGAGATCGAACACGAGATCGACCTGGCCGACGTCTTCGAGGCGCTCATTGTCAAGATCGACGAACGCGTTCGCGCCGAAGTCGAGCGCCGCCTGACGGTCAGCCGCGCGTCCGGTGCCGATCACATAGGCGCCGAACTCATGCGCGAGTTGGGTTACCATCGACCCGACCGCGCCGGCGGCCCCGTGCGCGATCACGCGCTGCCCCGCCTGAAGACGGCCGTGCACGATCAGTCCCTGCCACGCGGTCAGACCCGAGATCGGAAGGCTTGCGCCGACGGTGAAGTCGACGTCGCCGGGCAGCGGCGCGAGGTTTCGGGCTTCAACAGCGATGTACTCCGCCAGAGATCCGTCGCGATACCAATCGGTGAGGCCGAACACCCGCTGCCCCACCGACAGGCCCGTTGTGCCGTAGCCGAGGGCGGTGACCACTCCGGCCAGCTCGTGGCCGGAGATTGACGGCGTCCGGTCCCGACCGAGGCGGTCGGTCCAGGTCGAGGGCCACCCCAGTTCGGTGCCGACGAAACCCGCCGCATAGACCTGAACGACGACGTCGTTTATTGATGGCTGCGGCTCGCGCCGCTCCGCCAGCTTCATCCCGGCCGTTCCAGCGGCTTGGTCCGTTACCACAATCGCCTTCATGAGAATTATCTCCTCAGCCATTTGTCTGTTTGGTGGAAGTGTCACGGCCATGCCGGCGGCACGTCCGAACCTTCTTGGACTCTATCTCTCACAGCCCGAAAAATAGCGCGCGCTGGATCATGGAGAAGGACCAGGAACGCGAAGAAATCGTGTACCACGAAAGCACACCAGGCCGCTGGACTTCAGCCTCGACCGCGGGACGAAAGTACCCTGGCGGTGCAGATCCGCAGGTAGGTGACGATTGCAATCGAGGCGGAGTGCTGCAGCCCGGTGCATGCCTGCCCTCGTGGCAGGATCTTGCGGCCCAGCGGGCGCCAAGTTGACGAACGCTCGCGGATCGGCGGGATGCGCGGGCACCGCCTGTACAACCGAAATTGGGCGCGTAGCGGACGTGACCGGAAATGACACGCCGTGTGAAGCGCCACCCGGACGATCCATGGAAGGTTCGTCTGTAAAAGCTGCCCGTCCGCAAACGACCCACTTCTGGACGCTCCCGCCATCCAAGCCGCTTCCCGATTGCAGACATTCGGGAAATGGTCATGCTGCGCGCATGAGCGGCGAGCATTGGACTTACAACGAGTGGGCGACGAACACGGTCGAAAAGATCGTGGTCATGGGGTTGGCGGCTCCGGAAGAGCATCGTGCCGACTGGCTTCGGCTGCAGATCGGCTCTGCAATCGAGCAAGCCCTGCGTCACGGCCGCTCGGGATTGGGGGACGATGACCCGGTGGTGGCGTAGAGGCGACCGGCGGCAACCGCCCCAATAGCCGACGTTGGCGGCCGCATGGATGATGCCCGCAACCTGCCGTCGTCTAATAGCGGTCTTTGCAAGCACTTTATGGCGGCAGGCGTTGTATGCC
>NZ_JACTGR010000010.1 GCF_014489075.1 Sphingomonas sp. JC676
GATGCAGTCATGATGGTAGTCAGCGCTCATCATCGCCCAAAGCTGGACGAGGCGCTCCCAACCGCCAAATTTCCGGTAGTTGTCTCAGCTGCCGTCGCGGGCGCTCAGGTGCGCTGGAAAAAGCCCCCTTTGGAGGTAGAAAAAGAAATAGCCCCCGAAGGAGCTATTCCCGGGATTGATCCCTAGCGAAGCCTCTTTCATCCGCAATCGCGGCACCCCGCAAAGGGTAGGCGCGCTTATCTCATTCGCCAGAGCGCTGTGGGTTAAATAGCCTCGAACGGTTAAAAGTTCAATACAAAGTTGAATTTTCGTCGAACCGATCGGAAAACGATCCGAGCCGATCGCCGAGCCGGGTGCGGCGATCGTAGCAGCCGTTTAGCCGATCGTCGCTTTGTAGGTTAGTCGCTTGCCGATCGCGGTGCCGATCACGTCCACCGTACGCGCACCATCACGCTCTTTGCGCGTATTCCACCGGCGATCGAACTCCGCGAGGTAGCGCGGGAGGTGCTTGTCGCTTACGTGGTGGAAGGCGCCGATAATGCCGCGCTTGAGCAGGCTGTGGTACGACTCCGCGAAGTTCGTGTGCATGATCACACCGCGTACGAAGGTCTTGCTGTGGTCAACCGTGTGGTGCCCAGCGAAGTACTCGCCAATGCCCTCATACGAGAGGTGCGCATCGGTGATGATGGTGGCGCTCTGATCAACGATAGGACGCGCCAAGGCCTGTAGAGTGCCCTTGCGGACGTTCGGCACCTTGACGGTCTTAACGTCGCCCTCACGGTCGATCAACGTCAGAACCGCAGTCTTGCGGCCCGCTGCTGCGGTGCGCTTGGCGTGGCGGTTGTTCTTCTTTTTGCCGCCCACGTACGTTTCGTCCAGCTCCACGATGGAGTCCGGCCCGGTGCCGAGCATGCCAGCCAGAGGCTCTTGCAGCATGGCTTCGCGCACGCGGTGGCACATGAACCAAGCGGACTTGTATTCGATGTCCAGCTCGCGGCTGAGCTGATTGGCGCTCACGCCCTTCTTGCTGCTGCACATGAGGAAGATGGCGTAGATCCACTTGCCAACCGGAATGTGCGAGCCCTCGAAGATCGAGCGCGAGGTTACGCTGAACTTCTTCCGGCAAGCGCCGCACTTCCACTGCTTGCGGACGGTCTCCTTACCGCGCGCTGTGGTGGTGTAGCTGGTCTCGTAGACCTTCTTGCCGCCTACACAGAGCGGGCACTGAACACCGTTCGGCCAACGCAGCTTGGAGAGCGCGTCCTGAGCAGCGGCCTCGTCAGTGAGGTAGCGGGCGATGTCGGTGATGCCGTTGATTTCCATGCGCCATTATATGGCACACTCTTTTGGTCCAAACAAGTACCTAATCGCCTTTTCCTCCCCGTGCACAAACCGTCGGACGAGGTCCGCACTTCAGACCATCGAACCAAGCGCGACAGCATTCGAATGGGTTGCGGTAATCGAGCCTCGTGTCGTGCGTCGTGCGATTACCTGCTCCATTCTCTTGAAACCGGCGTGTACGCCCACGTCTTCTCCGACGCTGGGTCCAAGATCTGCGGTTGGCATGCGACACTCCTGTCGGTTCCGAGTGTCTGCAATTGCGCGGCCTCGGTAGTCTGCCGGCAACATATCGGTCGAATTCGCCAGGGCAATCGCGGTCCGCGTGTGCGCGACTGAAATGTTGCGAGCCGGAAAAATAGGGGGACGAGCCGGTCTTTCCATTCAAGGGTTGTTTTGGAAACACGATCGAGATCGGAATCTAGATCGATCCTAAACTGTTATTGTTCATGGTGCCTTGCATGTCGCCGCAGCCGCTGGAGAAAAATGCCATCCGCCAAGAAATCGAGGGCCGGCAGTGCGATGCGGACGATCTGAGAGTACATGAATTCTAGTCTCCCCACTTACCAGGTTAAGCGCGGTCGACGAACCACTGCCCACCGACACGCAGCTCCCTGCCTGGAGCAAGGAACCGCGATCACGGTCAGGTTCCAGCCCGTCTCGTGTCTTTTTGTCTAAAGAGGTTGCCCCAAAATCGCTTCGACTTCTGAGCGATAGGTGCGGCTCATCATCAGCTTGGTTCCCGTCTTAAGGACCACTTCGAATTCACCATGCGATCGGCGCTCCAAGGATGCGATGGAGCGCACATTCACAATGTGCGAGCGGTGGATGCGCACAAAGCGGAAGGGGTCGAGTCGATTTGCGACCACTGCGAGACCGGCACGGTAGAGAAAGCTCTCCTCCTTCGCGTGGACGGTTACGTACACGCCGGCTGCTTCGATCCAGTCTATGTCGTCGGCCGTCACGAGCCGGGTAATGTCGCGCGACTTTACCGCGATCCAGTCCCACATTTCGCCGGGCTTCTCGCGCCTGGCGATGAGCTTTAATAGCTCCGGACCAAAGCTGTTGCCGCCGTCGGAATCCGTGTGTTCAGGGTCGCGCAAGCGCGCCTTGACGCGTTGCATAGTTTGCTCGAACCGCCGGTCGCTGAACGGCTTGAGCAAATAGTCGATCGCGTCGACCTCGAACGCACGTATAGCAAAACGGTTATAAGCGGTGACGAACACGGTGAGGGGCATCATCTCCGCCCCGATCGCCTCTATAACCCCGAACCCATCCACGCCTGGCATCTGGACGTCCAGAAACACGATGTCGGGGCGACGGTGCTGGATCATCTCGATCGCCGCAATGCCGTTCTCCGCGCCTATCACCGCGCCGATATCATTATCCTTCGCAAGCAGATCGGAAATGCGCCGGCGCGCCGGAGCCTCGTCATCGACCACCAGGGCAGAAAGCGACTTATTCGATATCACGTGCGCCGCTTTCGGCCCGGTGCAGAGGAAGAAGGATCATCACTTCGGTGCCGGCGCCTGCACGCCGCAAGACGCTGAAATCGTATTCGCCCGGCTCGGAATACAGCGCCTGGAGGCGTTCCCGCGTTACGCGTATCCCGACGCCTCTGGACGTCTCGAGCCCCCATTGCGGCGGCAAGCCGACACCATCGTCCAGCACCTTCACCTGCAGCTGCGCGCCGACATGCTCGGCGGAGACCAGTATCTGTCCGCCGGAAAGTCGGCCCTCGAGACCATGCCGAATGGCATTCTCGACGAGAGGCTGAAGAAACATCGACGGTACCAGTGCGGAAAGCGTCGCCGGCTCGACTTGTATCCGAACCTGAATCCTGTCCCCGAAGCGCAGCTTTTGAATTGCAAGATAATGGTCGAGAAGCGCGAGCTCCTGAGCCAGAGTAATTTCTGTGCTGCCCTGACAATCGAGAGACTGCCGAAGCAGTGCGCCAAGGTCCTCGATCATTTCCCGGGCGAGCTCGGGATTTGCCGCCAGCTCGGAGGAGATGGCGTTCAGCGTGTTGAACAGGAAGTGGGGCTCCAGCTGCAGACGCAGCGCGTTGAGGTGGGATTCGACGAGCCTCCTCTCGACTTGCGCCAACGCGACCTGACTGCTGAGGAAGCGGTTATGGTACTTCAAGGTCTGAAGAACCCCTATTATCGCGCAATAGGTGATCCACCCACCAAGGTAGAAGTAGATCGCAAATTCCGTGCTGCGCAGCGGATTCCACCAGATCGCTGGTATCGGGTACATGACCAGTCCGGCGATCAGAGCGTGCGCAAGGCTGAAGGGAATGCTCAACACCAGATGGGCAGCCGCAATGATAAAGACGCTCGGGGACACCGATGTCAGCCTGCGATCCACCAGCAATATCGCAGGCGTGAACAACGCCCAAACCCAGGCTTCGATAAATTTACCGATGGTCTCGTTCCATTTGAAGCCGTCCAAGGCATCCGGGACCGCCTGGAACGCGCCTACCGCCGTCCACGCCAGGAGGATCACGAGCGCGGGCATCAGCCTTGGCCGCCATTTGCCGGTTCGGGCCGCTCCCTCCGCCTCGTGCCGCGCCCCCAATGGGAGCGGCACGTCGGACGCCGCGGCGAGCCTGTATGAAACGCGGTTCATGCCCATCACTATCGATTAATCCGGCCATCGGTTGAAGGGGGATGTCGGAGCGGGCGCTGGGTGCGAGTGAATCCGCGGGCTCCACGCAGAGCCCTTAGCTGCCACCGGCGCGCTTCCCGAACCTTCCCGCGACTCATTCTCACTCCCGAATCGATGCGCAACCTCCTGTCAGCCCGCAATTGTGCCGGTGATCCTAGCGCCAAGGGAAAGCCATTCGGGCGACTGCAAGTTTCTCGTCGGTAACCGGTTCCGGCAAGGTCCGGCGGGCAAAAACCAAAAAAATGTTTCGAACTGGACCGAGCATTTGCAGGCCGGTCCGAGAATTTGCGAACCGGTTCGTGTCTGTGGAATTTCACCTAAAAATCAGTGATTTATGCCAATTGTTTGCGCTAACATCCATAGACTTGGTCCCGCGTTTGTGGCCTTTGTCCTCGTGTGTGAGCGGTCCGCCTGCCCAGTCTTTTGCGCTGGCAGGCGAGAAACCGCGACCGTCAAAACAGGTCAGCACATCTAAGGAGAGGGTGGAAAATGTTGAATTCACGACAACGTTGGCAGAGTGCAGCTCGAGGTGGCGTTTCGCTGCTGGCGCTGATCGGCGCGGGCTTCGCGGTTCCAGCTTTTGCGCAACAATCCGCGGATGCCGGCGCGCAGGATGCGGCGCCAGCGAGCGAGGACCAGAGCGACGCGATTGTGGTGACGGGCCGGCGCGCAGCGCTCGAGTCCGCCGATAACCGCAAGAAGAACTCCGAGACGATCATCGATTCGGTCGTTGCCGATGACGCCGGCAAGCTTCCGGACAACTCGATCACCGAGGTGCTGCAACGCGTCTCGGGCGTGACCATCGTCCGCTTCGGCGCACTGGGCGATCCCGACCATTATTCTGTGGAAGGATCGGGCATCCAGGTGCGCGGCCTCACAGGGGTGGCGTCGCGCCTCAATGGCCGCGAGATATTCAGCGCCAACAACGGCCGTGCGATCCAGTTCGGCGACGTGACCCCGGAAATGATGGCCGCTGTCGACGTCTATAAGGGCTCGACCGCTGACCTGATCGAGGGGGGCACCGGCGGCCAGATCGACCTGCGCACCAAGGTGCCGTTCGATTTTCATGGCGGTTTCCACGTCGCCGCGACCGGCGACCTCAGCCTCGGCGATTTGGCACAGAAGGGCGACCTGTCGGGTTCGGTGCTGGTCACCGACCGCTGGTCCACGCCGATCGGCGATATCGGCATCCTGGCGGACGTCGCGTACAGCCGGCTGAGCTCGACCTCGCACTTCTTCCGCGCGGAGCCGTATCTGCGGACGCGGATCAGCGGGAACGATTATTACATTCCGGGCGGCTACACCTATGGCGAGGAACAGTTCCAGCGGACGCGTACCGGCATCTATGGTGCCGTGCAGTGGGCGCCCTCACCCGACCTGACGTTCACCGGCACCTTCTTCCAGTCGCGCTATAAGAATCGTTCGGGTGACTGGGGCTCGTTCGTCTCCTCGCAGTCGCTTGCGGTCGATCCGGCGAACAGCAAATTCGACGCCAACAACGTGCTGATCTCGTCGCCATCCTTCTACAATCGCGACACCAGCACTTTCCTGCCGGGCGGTGCGATCACTTCGGGCGGCAACAAGGGCGCCTATGCCAGCCGCACGACCACCCGCGACTATTCGCTGAGTTTCGACTTCTCGCCTGCCGACAGCCCGTTGTCGGTCAAGGGCGCGGTCCAGCGCGTCGAGTCGAGCCAGACCTATGACCGCCTCGACGTGTTCCGCGACACCTCCTTCCCAGCCGGTTTCGGCATGGACCTGAGCGGTGACCTGCCGGTCGTGACGGTGCCCGCCGGAACCCAGGATTTTCTGCTGAACCCGGCGAACTATTTCTGGACGGCCACGATGCCGCACAATGAGCGGAACAAGGGCAAGCTCGATTCCGCCAATCTAGACCTCGAATACAAATTCGAGGACAGCTTCTTCCGCTCGGTCAAGATCGGCGGTCGCTATGCTGATCGTACCGAGCGCGACCTTGCCAACGGTTATGACTGGCAGCCGCTGGGCCGTGGCTGGAACGGCGATCCGCAGCTGACCTATGCGGATGCCAAGCCCGGCGACACCGAGCTCCACGTCTTCAAGGATTTCTTCCACGGGCAGGCGGTTCTGCCGGCCAATCTGATGTTCGCCACCGATGCGCTAGTCCGGCAGATGGACCGCGTCGCCCTGCATTCGCCGGCACCTACCGGCTATGGCGGTTCGACCTATCGCCAGCCCGGGTTCATCCTGCCGATCGACGCCAACAACAACAAAACGCGGACGCTGGCCGGCTACGCGCTGGTGCGCTTCGGCACCGGCTCGGGCATCTCGGGCAATGTGGGCGCGCGCGTCGTGAACCTGCGCAACGAGTCCGACGGCTTCATCCAGCAGAATGCATCGACCTTCATCCGCAACGGCCAGACCTTGTCGCTCGGCGCTCAGGCGATCCCGCGGGGCGGCAAGACCGACTTCACTTATGTCCTGCCTTCGGTCAATCTCGACTATGCGCCCACCCAGGACGTGAAGCTTCGCTTCGGCTACAACATCACGCTCGACCTGCCTTCGTTCAGCGCGCTGCGCTCGAACGGCTCGATCGGCGTGGCGACCACCGCCAATCCGGTCCCAGGCGCTCCCGGCATCTTCACGAACTTCACCGCGGATACCGGCAATCCGTTTCTCAAGCCGACCCTGTCGAACAATCTCGACGTCTCGCTCGAATGGTATCCGCGGGCGGGCACGACGTTCCACCTGGCGCCCTTCTACAAGCGGATCACGAACCTCCCGACCCGTTCGCTCACCACGCGAGACGTGACCGTCGTATACACCGACGGCACCACCGAGACCGCCGCGGCTGCGGCAACGGATACGTTCAATGCCACCAAGGCGACTGTAAAGGGTTTCGAGGTCGGCGGGCGCATCTTCTTCGACAGGCTGCCGGGCTTTCTGGGCGGCTTCGGCTTCGAAGGGAATTACACTTTTATCGACAGCAAGAACCCGGGCGATCGCTATCTCGACGTCAATGGCCTCGCCCATAACGACGTGCCGCTGGTGGGTCTCTCGAAGCACAACTTCAACGCGACCTTGCTCTATGAGCGCAAGGCAATCTCGGCGCGCATCGCCTATTCCTGGCGTTCGAAATATCTGACGACAGTGAACGGCAACGGCACCAGCCCAAGCTACGCCTATTACAGCGCGCCCGGGGTAGTCACCAACCTGGTCGATGGCAGCGGTACCAACACCCAGATCTCGCTTCCGGTCTACGGGGCGAACTATGGGCAGCTCGAAGCCGGTGTCCGCTTCAAGGTCACCGAGAACTTCTCCTTTAGCGTCCAGGGGGCCAACCTAACCAACTCGATGCAGCGTACGCTACAGGGCGGTTACCCCGGCGGCAATCTCTACGGACGTAGCTGGTTCCAGAGCGATCGCCGTATCAGCACCGGCATCAACTTGGCATTCTGAACCCTCCTGGTGTGGCGGGCGCTGCGCGTCCGCCACACCTTTTTTGCGGAGTGCGGCGATGAATGGCGATGGTCGAAACATCCTGGTCGTCGGCGGCGGAACGGCCGGCTGGCTGACCGCAGGATATCTTGCGCGCACGCTGGGGGCCGACTTGGCTGGCGGCGCACGGATAACCTTGATCGAATCCAGCGACATCGGAATCCTCGGGGTGGGGGAGGGCACGTTTCCCACTATCCGTAAGACGCTGTCGCGGATCGGCGTCGACGAAGCGGACCTGATCCGCCGCTGCGGCGCGACCTTCAAACAGGGTGCCAAGTTCGTCGACTGGCGCGGCGATGCCGCCGCCGCTCCGGGTTCCGACAATTTCCTCCATGCGTTCCAGGTCGCGGACGACAGCGAGGGGCCGGAGCTCCTGCCTTATTGGCTGCTCGGGGTCGCGGGCGACCGTCCCTGGGACGAGGCCGCGACGCCCCAGAAGCGCGCGGCGGATGCGCACCGCGCACCCAAGCTCCCGACCCATCCCGACTATGTCGGCCCGCTCGGCTACGCCTTCCATTTCGACGCCGTCGCGCTCGCCGCGCTGCTGCGCGAGCAGGGCATCGCCAATGGCGTCCGGCACCTCACCGGCACGGTGCAGGAAGTGCTGCTCGCCGACGACGGCGCAATCGCCGGCGTCCGCTCCGCCGAGCACGGCCTGCTCGAGGCGGACCTGTACATCGACTGCACCGGCTTTCGTGCCGAGCTAATCGGCAAGGCGCTGGGCGAGCCATGGAAATCGCTCGGCGAAACCTTGTTCTGCGACGGCGCGATCGCCCTGCAGGTGCCCTATGACCGGCCGGACGCGCCGATCGCCTCCTACACGATTTCGACCGCGCAGGAGGCGGGCTGGATCTGGGACATCGGCCTCGATACCCGCCGTGGCATCGGCCACGTCTATTCCTCGGCGCATAGCAGTGCCGACGAGGCCGAGCAGGCGCTGCGCGACTATATCGGACCCGCTTCGGACGCGCTCGAGGCGCGCCGTTTCCGCTTCGACGCCGGCTATCGGGAGATCAGCTGGCACAAGAACTGCGTCGCAGTGGGGCTGTCGAGCGGCTTCTTCGAGCCGCTCGAGGCCACCGGTATCGTCCTGTCCGAGGTTGCGGCGGCCCTGATCGCCAACCTTTTTCCCTGGGCGGGCGAGTTCGAGACCTCGGCGCGTCAGTTCAACGCGCTCATGCGCCGCCGCTACGAACGCGCCCTCGACTTCATCAAGCTTCATTATTGGCTCAGCAAGCGCAGCGGGAGCTTCTGGGAAGCCAATCGCGATCCCGCGTCCGCGCCCGACAGCCTGATCGAGCTGCTCGACCGCTGGCGCTTCCGCCCGCCCAACGAGCTCGACATCGATCCCAATATCGACATGTTCCCGGCATCGAGTTGGCAATATGTCCTCTACGGCATGGGCTGGAGGACGGACCTGTCCGCAAAGGCCGGCGCCTACCGGCTCACCGATGCGGCGCGCGAACGCTTTGCCCAAGTGCAGGCACAGGCGGACTATGCGGTGCGGCAATTGCCCTCGAACCGCGATCTTGTCCGCTTCGCAGCCACCTCGCACTTCGGCCAGGGGGCGAACGCGGCATGAGTGGCGAGGGACCCGTGGCGCCGATCCGGCGGTTGATCATCGTCGGCGGCGGCTCGGCCGGGTGGATGACGGCCGCGGCGGTGTCGCGCATGTGCGCGGCCGGAGTCTCGGTCACGCTGGTCGAGTCCGACGAGATCGGCACCGTCGGGGTGGGCGAGGCGACGATCCCGCCCTTGCTCGACTTCAATGCGGCGCTGGGGATCGACGAGAACGCTTTCGTCGCTGCGACCCAGGGCACCTTCAAGCTCGGTATCGAGTTCGTCGACTGGGGCCGGCTCGGCGACCGCTATATCCACCCCTTCGGCAAATATGGCCGGTCGACCTTCGGGATCAGCTTCCACCAGCTCTGGCTGCGCCAGCTCCTGCTTGGGCAAGCGGACAGCGCGCCCGGTGGCATCGAGGACTATTCGATTTCGATCGCCGCGGCGAAGCGGCGCCGCTTCGCCAAGCCGTCGCCCAATCCCGAGGCGGTGCTTTCCGGCCTCAGCTACGCCTATCATTTCGATGCTGGCCTATATGCGCGGTTCCTGCGCGGCCATGCCGAGGCGAACGGCGTGGTGCGCGTCGAGGGCAAGATCGGCACGGTCGAGCAGGCGCCGCTCGACGGGCAGATCACCGCGGTGGTGCTGGAGGACGGGCGCCGGATTGAGGGCGATTTCTTCGTCGATTGCAGCGGCTTTCGCGCGCTGCTGCTCGGCGAAGCGCTCGGCGTGCCGTACCGCAGCTGGCAGCATTGGCTGCCGTGCGACAGCGCGATCGCGGTGCCGACCGCGAGCAGCGGGCCGCCCATCCCCTATACGCGCGCGAGCGCCGGGCAGGCGGGCTGGCGCTGGCGCATCCCGCTCCAGCACCGCGTCGGCAACGGGCACGTCTTCTCGAGCGCGCATATCGCCAACGAGGATGCGCTCCAGGCATTGATCGCCGGGCTCGATGCGCCGGCAATCGCCGAGCCGCGGCTGCTGCGCTTCACCGCCGGCCGACGCGAGCGGATGTGGGAGAAGAACTGCGTCGCGATTGGGCTGGCGAGCGGGTTCATCGAGCCGCTGGAGTCGACCAGCATCCACCTGATCCAGTCGGGCATCATGCGGCTAATGTCGTTCTTCCCGGACAGCGGCGTCGATGCCGTCGAGATCGACGAATATAACCGCTGGATGGTCGAGGAATATGAACATATCCGCGACTTCATCATCCTTCATTACAGTGCGACCGAGCGGCAGGATTCCGAGTTCTGGAACTATTGCCGGACGATGGACGTGCCCGACAGTCTGGCCGCGCGGATCGAGCTGTGGCGCCGCAAGGGGCGCATCTTCCAGGCGCATAATTCGCTGTTCACCGTCGAGAGCTGGATCGCGGTGCTGACCGGGCAGAACATCCTGCCCCGGGCCGCCGATCCGCTCACCGCGATGCTGCCAGTCGACGAGACCGCCCGCTTTCTCGAACATTTGCGAGACCTGATCGCGCGCACGGCCGAGGCGATGCCGCGGCACGAGGACTATATCGCCGAACACTGTTCCGCCCGCGCGGTGGCATGATCATCAAAAGGGGGAAAGTAACGATGCCGTCGAGAATGCGTGCCGGTGCGACCATTTTGCTGGGCGTGGCGGCCGCCATGCTGGCCGCTCAGGTGCCTGCCTTGGCCCAGGCACCGACGGCGCGGACGATTGAGGTGGACGTGTCACAGCCGGGCAAGCCGTTCGATCGTTCGTTCAACTTCTCGGTGGGCGCCGATTATCCTGGCACCACCGCGCGGCCGGAGAATCTTGCCCAGCTCAAGACGGCGGTGGACGAGCTCGGCTTCCGCTATATCCGCTTCCACGCGATCTTCCACGACGTGTTCGGCACGGTGAAGATCGTCGATGGGACGACGGTCTATGACTGGACCAGGATCGACCGGCTCTACGACGCGCTCCTCCATATGGGGATCAAGCCGTTCGTCGAGCTCGGCTTCACGCCCGAGGCGATGAAGACGTCGGATCAGACGATCTTCTACTGGAAAGGCAACACCTCGCACCCCGAGCCCAAGGCCTGGCATGCCTTGGTCGATGCCTTTGTCCGGCACCTGATCGACCGCTACGGCGCGAAGGAGGTGCGCAGCTGGTTCTTCGAGGTGTGGAACGAGCCGAACCTGGACGGATTCTGGGAGAAGGCCGACAAGCAGGCCTATCTCGCGCTCTACGAGAACAGCGTGCTCGCGATCAAGGCGGTCGACCCGCAGCTCAAGGTGGGCGGTCCGTCCACCGCGGGGGCCGCCTGGGTACCCGACCTGCTCGCCTTCGCGGCCCAGCGGGGCCTGCCGGTCGATTTCGTGACCACCCACACCTACGGCGTCGAGGGCGGCTTCCTCGACGAATATGGCCATGACGACAACAAGCTCTCGGCCAACCCCGACGCGATCAGCGCCGATGTCCGCAAGGTGCGCCAGCAGATCGAGGCGACGAAGTTCAAGGGCATCCCGCTCTATTTCAGCGAGTGGAGCACCAGCTACAATCCGCGCGACCCAGTGCATGATTCCTATATCAGCGCGGCCTATATCCTGGGCAAGCTCAAGGCGACGCGCGCCGATGCCCAGGGCATGAGCTACTGGACCTATAGCGACCTGTTCGAGGAGCCGGGCCCGCCGACCGCGACCTTCCAGGGCGGCTTCGGTCTGATGACGCCCGAGGGCATCCGCAAACCCGCCTGGTTCGCCTATAAATATCTCAACCAGCTGCACGGCCGCGAGCTGCCGGTCGCCGACCAGCAGGTTCTGGCTACCAGCGCGAACGGCAAGACGGGGGTGCTGGTCTGGAGCTGGGACCTGCCTGACCAGAAGCTCAGCAACCGCCCCTTCTACACCAAGCTGCTGCCGGCCAAGCCGGCGCGCGCCCTCGACCTGCGCTTCGCGGGCCTCCGCCCGGGCCAATACCGGCTGACCTTGCGGCGCACCGGCTTCCGGTCGAACGACGCGCACAGCCGCTACCTCGAAATGGGATCGCCTGCAAAGCTCAGCCCTTCGCAGCTGAGCGAATTGCAGGCGCTCACCCGCGACCTGCCCGAGACCGACACGCGCGTGCGCGTCGGCGCCGACGGCCGCTACGCGCTCCAGGTGCCGATGAAGACCAATGACGCCGTGCTCGCGCTGCTCGAGCCGGTCACGGCGCCGGCGCGCGCGCGTCGTCGCTGAGGGACGCAAAGATGAAACCGACACGCCGCGAAACCCTGATGCTTGCCCTTGGCTCGGCGGGGCTGGCCTTGCCCGCCAACACGGCTGCGCGCGCCTCGTCCTCCCCCGCCAGCGATTGCGGCGCGCCGTCCATGTCGTGGCAACGCGGGATCGAGGGGCAGCGCAAGGCCGATCTCGGCGACGGGCGCTTCCGCAATCCCGCCCTTGCCGGCGATCGGCCCGATCCGAACATCCTCAAGGATGGGGAGGATTATTACGCCACCTTCTCGTCATTCAATTATTATCCGGGCGTGCCGATCTGGCATTCGCGCGACCTGGTGAACTGGACCCCGCTCACCGCGGCGCTGACCAGGAATATCGGCATCGTATGGGCGCTCGACATCGCCAAGCATGACGGCCGCTACTTCATCTACATCCCGGCACTCGATCCGGCCGACAAGGCGCGGCCGGTCAAGACCTGGGTCATCCATGCCGACAGCATGCGCGGGCCGTGGAGCGATCCGATCGACCTCAAGTTCGACGGCCTGATCGACCCCGGCCATGTCGTCGGCGAGGACGGCAAGCGCTATCTATTCTTCAACGGCGGCAACCGTGCCCCGCTGAGCGACGACGGGCTCTCGGCGGCGGGTCCCGTCACCCATGTCTATGACGGCTGGCCGATCCCCGAGGACTGGGTGATCGAGGGGTTCGCGCTCGAAGGGCCCAAGCTGCTGCGCAAGCAGGGCTGGTTCTACATGTTCTCGGGGCAGGGCGGGACCGCCGGACCGCCGACCAGCCATATGGTCGTGGTCGCCCGTTCCCGTTCGGTGCACGGGCCATGGGAGAATTGCCCGCACAACCCGATCGTGCGCACCCAGAGTGTCGGCGAGCCCTGGTGGTCGCGCGGCCACGCCACGCCGGTCCAAGGGCCCAAGGGCGACTGGTGGTTGATCTACCATGGCTATGAGAATGGCTATCGCACGCTCGGCCGGCAGATGCTGCTCGAACCGATGGAGTGGAGCGCGGACGGCTGGCCGCGCGCCCTGGGCGGCGACCTGTCGCGGCCGATGGCCAAGCCGGTCCCCGCATCGACGGGCACCAGCGGGCAGGCGCTGTCGGGCTTTGGCGCGGACATGTTCCGCCCCAGGCTGTCCTATTACGCACCGCGCCGCGGCTATCTGGAACGCGCCGAGCTCAAGTCCGACATGCTGTTCCTTGCCGGGCAGGGCACCGGCCCGGCGGATTCGTCTCCCTTGCTCTTCGTCGCGGGCGACCGGTCCTATGAGGTCACGGTCGAGGTCGAGATCCAGAGCAAGGCGCAAGGCGGGCTGCTGCTTTTCTACAACGAGAAGCTCTTTTGCGGCCTGGGTCTCAGCGACGGCCGTTTCCACGCCTATCGGATCGGGCAGGTGGAACGCTGGCCGCCGGGCGGCGCGATATCGGGGCGCCGCCGGTTCCTGCGCCTCCTGAACCAGGACAATGTCGTCACCTTCTTCCACAGCGCCGATGGCGTGCGCTGGACCAAGGAACGCTCGTTCGAAGTGGCCGGCTACAACCATAATGTCGCCGACGGCTTTCTCAGCCTGCGGCCAGGAATCTTCGCCTCCGGCGAGGGCAGGGTCGCGTTCCGCGCCCTGACCTATCGCGCCGCCGACGCCTCGCAATGACCGCGCATCCGCAACCACGGGGAGTTTCCATGTCTCACTATCGTGCCCTGCTGGCATGCACCGCTTTGCTTGCCGCGTCTCCTGCGGCGGCCCAGTCGCTGGCAACCCTGGACCGCAATGGCGGGCTGGTCTCGATCGAGGCCTATGCGCCCAACATCATCCATGTGACGATCGCACTCGATCGCAGCGAGCTCGATCGTGGGGCCGGCCCGGGCGTCAGCGCCAAGCCCGACCCTCGCGGCTGGACGCACAGCGTCGACGCCGCCGGCGACAGCTTCGTCTCCACGGCACTGTCGGTGACGGTCAATGCGCAGCCCTGGCCCAAGGCGCCCACGCAGATGGAGCGCTATTTCGCACCGTCGCTGCCGCCGGTCTCGATCCTGATCCGCCGGCCCGACGGTCGCGCGGTCACGACGATGCAAGGCTGGGAGATGGCACCACAGGAAGTGAACGGCGAAGACACGTTCCGCGTCGGCGCGAGCTTCGCCGACACGCCAGGCACCCATTATTACGGTCTCGGCCAGAACCAGGAGGGCCAGCTCGATCTGCGCGGCCGCACCGTCGACTGTCGTCACAATTACGATGCGCCCGCCGGCGAGACGGTGTGCGTGCCGTTCCTCGTCACCAGCCAGGGCTATGGCATTGTCTGGGACAATCCATCCACGACCGCCGTGTCTCCCGGTCTGCACGGTCGTACGACCTTCCAGTCGAAAGTGGGCGAGCGGGTTTCCTTCTTCGTCATCGCCGGCGATACCACCGACGACCTCTATGCCGGCTATGCGCGGCTGACCGGCGCGACGCCATTGCCGCCCAAGGCCGCGTTCGGCCTTATCCAGTCCAAAGCACGCTACGAAAGCCAGGCCGAACTGCTCGGCATCGCCGAAGGCTATCGCAAGCGCGGCTATCCGCTCGACGTGATGGTGCTCGACTGGTTCTACTGGACGCGCATGGGCCAGCTCGACGTGGACCGCGCGGCCTTTCCCGACCCCGCTGGCATGAACAAGCAGCTGCACGATGCGGGGATGCACTCGATCCTTTCGGTCTGGCCGCGCTTCGAACGCGAGAGCCGCTATTACGACATGCTCGCCGCCAAAGGCTGGCTGCTCAAGGACAAGCAGGGCAAGCCAGCCGACGGCCTGGCCGTCCGCTCGGACCGGGCCGGCGCGCTGCTCGACAGCACGAACCCTGAGGCGCGAAGCTGGTTCTGGGAAAAGATCCGCGACAATCTCGCGAGCCAGGGCTTTGACTGGTTCTGGCTCGACGAGACCGAGCCCGACCTCGTGCCCGATGGCTATTTCTATTCGATCGGCTCGGGCGATCGCTATCACAACTTGTTCCCGCTGGTGCACACAGCCGGCGTCGCTGAAGGCTCGGCGAAAGATCGTCCGACCTTTCGCAACCTGATCCTGGCGCGCGCCGCCTATCTCGGGGCCCAGGCCTCGGGCGCGTTGTTCTGGACCTCGGACGTCCAGTCGACCTGGGAGGCGCTGCGCCGCCAGGTCCCCGCCAATCTCAACATGGCGGCAAGTGGGATCGCCTATACCAGCAGCGACACCGGTGGCTGGCAATGGCCGAGCGGGCCGGCGCCTGAACGCCCGGTGCTGGTCGACCCGGCAGGCGCCACTGCGATGGCGCCTTCCTATCGCGACTATCCCGAGCTGTTCGTCCGCTGGTTCCAGCTCAACAGCTTCACGCCGACCTTGCGCATCCATGGTCAGCGCCCGGCGACCGCGATCTGGGAATATGGCAGCGCCGCCGAGCCGATCCTCGCCGACTTCCTGCGCCTTCGGTACCGGCTGATCCCCTATCTCTATTCGATGGGCTACCAGACCTATCGCAGCGGCGCGCCGTTCATGCGCGCTTTGTTCATGGACTTTCCCAAGGACGCCGAAGCCGCCACGATCGGCGACCAATATATGTTCGGCCCCGCGTTCCTGGTCGCGCCGATCCTCGACCAGGGCGTCACCCATCGCCGGGTCTACCTGCCGGCGGGGTGCGACTGGTACGATTGGTACTCCAACGAGAAGCATGCCGGCGGCCAATGGATCGACGCGGCGGCGCCGATCGAACGCATGCCGCTGTTCGTGCGGGCAGGATCGATCGTGCCGCTCGGCGCCGATATCGCCACCACCAGCAAGCGCCAGCCGCTGACCGAGATCCGCGTTTACCCGGGCGCCGAAGGCAGCTTCAGCTATTACGACGATGACGGCGTCACCAATGGCTACAAGTCCGGTGTGGGCCGACCGGTGGTGCTGCGCTGGGACGATTCCGCCAAGCGCCTGACGGCTTCGGGGAAACTTCCGACCGGGCAGGATGCCCAAGCGCTGGTCCGTGTGGTGGCGCCGACGCCGACCGCGTCCACGCCGGCGCGGAGCAGTCGATGATTTTAGACCGCGTCCGCGAGCCCGCCACGCTGTCCACCGGCGCGCCGAGCGCGCTGTCGGGCGCGTCGCGCTGGGCGGGTGGGGGAGGCTGAGCGTGAGGCCTCCCCCGCTTCCCGGTCCGGCGCGGGCCGCCACGATACGCGACGTCGCAGAGCATGCGGGCGTCTCGCAGATGACCGTATCGCGCGCGCTGAACGACAAGCAGGCCGTGCGGCCGCAAACACGGGAACGGATCGAGAGCGCGATCAAGGCACTGGACTACACGCCGAACAGCGCAGCGAAGGTCCTGGCCGGGTCGCAGACTGCCCCGAAAATTGCCTTCCTGTTCGACAGTCCGAACGCGACCTTTCTCGGCGAGGTGGTCGGCAATGGCTTCGAGGCGGCGATCTCGGCGAATGTGCAATTGCTCTTCCTCAAGGCGCGCGTTGAAGACGACCCCGCGCAAACGGCCAGGTCCGTTACCGATCTCGGCGTCGAGGGCGTCATCCTGCCCCCGCCTCTGTGCGACGATGCCCGGCTCCGCCTGCTCCTCATCGACGCCGGGCTGCGCGTTGTCGCGATCGGATGCGGCGATGAGGATCCGGCGATCTCGACGATCGGCATCGACGACCAGCGCGCGGCCTATGAACTGACCAGCTATCTGGTCCAGCTCGGCCATCGCCGCATCGGCCTGATCCTCGGGCATCCGCGCCACCGCTCTTCCGAGCGACGGCGGCTGGGCTATGAGGCGGCGCTCGCTGCGCACGGCATCGCGCCCGACCGGTCGCTGCAATGGGAAGGCCGCTACAATTTCGGCTCGGCGATCGCCGCGGCGGAGCAGGCACTCGACACGCGCCCGCGGATCACCGCCCTGTTCGCATCGAACGACGACATGGCCGCCGCCGCGATCAGCGTCGCGCGCGGGCGCGGGGTCAATGTGCCGCGGTCGCTCAGCATCTGCGGGTTCGACGATAGCGAGATCGCCCTGATGGTCTTCCCGCGATTGACCACGGTAAGCCGGCCGGTCGCCGAGATGGTGCATTTCGGGGTCCGGCAGCTCGCCGACGAACTGCACGCGGTGCGGCGCAAGCGGCGGCCCGCGATCCGCAAAGTCCTGCTCGAGCACCGACTGATGTTTCGGGATTCCGATGCTCCCCCCGAAAGCACCGGATCCGCCTTCGCCTCGGGCGCCACCAGCAACCTGGAGAGACAATGACAACAAGTTTCGCGCAGCGCTTTTGCGCACGCCTCGTCCTGGCGCTGGCCTTGGCCTTGCCGGTACTTCTCCCGGCCAATGCCGGGGCGCAGCGCGCCGATGCGACGCCGCGTGTCGAGAGCCGCGAGGGGCGGCACGCGCTCATCGTCGATGGCCAGCCCTTCCTGATGCTGGGCGCGCAGGTCAATAATTCGAGTAACTATCCCGACATGCTACCCGAGGTGTGGCCGGTGATCCGCAAATTGCACGCGAATACCGTCGAGGTCCCGATCGCCTGGGAGCAGGTCGAGCCGGAGGAAGGCAGGTTCGACTTTTCCTTTCTCGACACTCTGCTCGTGCAAGCACGGGAAAATAATGTCCGCCTCGTTCTGCTGTGGTTCGCAACCTGGAAAAACACCTCGCCCGCTTACGCGCCGGCCTGGGTGAAGCTCGACAATGCCCGCTTTCCGCGGATGACCAATGCGAAGGGAGAAACCCATTACGCGCTCTCGCCGCACTATCGATCGACCCTCGAGGCCGACAAGCGCGCCTTCGTCGCCCTGATGAACTTCCTCAAGGTCCACGACCGGCAGAACACCGTCATCATGGTGCAGCCCGAGAACGAAGTGGGCAGCTATGGGAGCGTGCGAGATTTCTCGCGGGTCGCGCAGAGGCTGTTCGACGGACCGGTCCCGGAGCCGCTGCTCCGGCGCTTCGGCAAGAAGAGCGGCAACTGGAAGGCGGTGTTCGGGACCGATGCCGATGAATTTTTCCACGCATGGCATATCGCGCGTTACATCGAGGAAATTGCCGCTGCCGGAAAGGCGATCAAGCCGCTGCCCATGTACGTGAATTCGGCCCTGGCCTCGGCGTTCGGCCGGCAGTCCGCCGCCACCTATTCGAGTGGTGGGCCGATCCACCATGTCATCGATGTCTATAAGGCCGCCGCGCCCTCGATCGATTTCCTGTCGCCCGACATCTATAATCGTGACCAAGCGGCCTATCTCGAATATCTGCGCCTCTACGAGCGGGACGACAATGCGTTGATGGTGCCGGAAACCGGAAACGCTCCCGAATTCGCCCGCTATTTCTTTCCTGTGGTCGGGCATGGCGCGATCGGATTTGCCCCGTTCGGCATGGATGCCACCGGCTATCTGAACTTTCCGCTGGGCGCCAAGTCGCTCGACGACAAGACGCTCGAGCTGTTTGCCCGGAACTATCGCCTGTTCGAGCCGATGCAGCGTGAATGGGCGAGGTGGGCCTATGCCGGCAAGACCTGGGGCGCCGCCGAACCCACCGATCCAAAGGCCGAGCATCGCCAGCTTCTGGACCTGGGCAAGTATCGGGTGACCGCAACCTTCGGCCAATGGCAATTCGGCACCGGCAGGCCCACCGGCAATTCTGAGCCGACAGGTGGCGTGGCCATCGCGGAGATCGGCCCGGACGAATTTCTCGTCACGGGATTCATGACCCGGGTGCGCTTCGATCTGGCCGCGCCGCGGGCGCAGGAATCGATGCTCTATGTTCGCGTCGAGGAAGGGAATTACCAGAATGGAAAATGGATCTTCCGCCGGGTCTGGAATGGCGATCAGACCGACTATGGTCTCAACCTGACCGATCGCGAGCAGGTGCTTCGGGTGAAGCTGGGTGCGTACCGGGGAAAGCCTGTCATTCCGGTCGGAAATCCCAATTGATCGATGGCGGAGAACCATCGGGCGGCGTTCGCCCGCTGAAGCCTGGCATCGCCTGGCAATGGCCGGTGATCGCCCCTCGCAGGCCCATGGGAAGGATGAATAGATGAACTCCGCTGCACGCGGTGCCGTGATCGCAATAGCGCTGGCGGGGACGGGCTGGGCCCCGCGCGCCGCTCTCGCGCCGCAGGATACGGCCCCGCGGAGCGTTCCGTACCATTGGCAGAATGTGCGAGTGGGTGCCGGCGGCTACGCGCCCAACCTCGTCTTCAGCACAGCCGAGCGCGGCCTTGCCTATCTGCGAACCGATATGGGCGGAGCCTATCGCTGGGACGCCGGGGCCGGGCGCTGGTTGCCGCTCCAGGACGACAATGCGGTTTCGAGTTATATGGGGATAGAGAGCATCGCTCCCGACCCCGGGGACGCCAATGTCGTGTACATGGCGGCGGGCATGAATGCGCGGCTGCCGGCCGCCATCCTGCGCTCGAACGACCGGGGCGCGCATTGGCAGGTCGTTCCGGTGCCTTTCGCCATGGGTGGCAACGAAGCGGGCCGCGGTCTCGGCGAGCGGCTGGCCGTCGACCCGAATGCGCCGCGCCGGCTCTTCTTCGGCTCGCGCCATGACGGGCTGTGGCAGAGCAGAGATTCCGGCGCGAGCTGGTCCAAGGTCGCAGGCTTTCCGCTCAAGGGCCTCGGTCAGCCCAGCGGACGCGGCAGCCATGGCGGTATCTCGTTCGTCGCGATCGACCCGACAAGTGGCACTCGCGGGGGGGCGTCCCGTCGGATCTGGGCGGGGAATGCGGAGGGCGCCGGCGCCTCGCTGTATCGCTCCGACGATGCCGGCGCGAGCTGGAACGCGGTCACCGGGCCGAACCTGCTCGCCGTAAAGGGCGTGGTGGATGCGCGCGGTATCCTTTGGGTCGGCTATGCGAGCGGCATCGGCCCAAGCGACGCTAGGACCGGTGCCGTCTGGCGCTTTGATCCCAAAGGGCAGGGCCGCGACGTGACGCCACCGTCCTGGCGGGCGACGGGCGCCGAGGGCGGCTTTTTGGGCGTGGCAGTGGCCCGATCCAGACCCGGTAACGTCGCGGTGACCACCATCGACCGCTACAGTGCCGGCGATTCGCTCTGGATCACGCGCGACGACGGCACCAGCTGGGAGGATATTGGTGTGCGCAGCCGGCGCGACATCTCGGCCACGCCGTTCCTGCGCCACGAGGGCAAGGGCGCCGATTTCGGTCACTGGATCTCGGGTCTGGCGATCGATCCTTTCGATCCGGCCCATATCGCCTACACCACTGGCGCGACCGTGTACGCGACGCGCCAATCGGACGCGGTGGGCAGCATCGACTGGGCACCCTGGACTGACGGCATCGAACAGACCGCCGTCATTACCCTGATATCGCCGACCGGCGGCGCTGCGCTGATCTCTGGCTTCGGCGACCTTGCAGGCTTTGTGCATGACGATCTCGCACGCTCGCCCGAGCCTAGCTTCATCAATCCCTATCTCTCGAACACCAACACGCTCGACTATGCGGGCAAGGTGCCGAATATTATCGTGCGCAGCGGCAGCTTATATGCCGATCGCCCGCGCGACGCCTCGCTTGGGCGATCCGAGGATGGCGGACGGACCTGGACGCCGGTGCGCGTTCCGGCGATGGGGCAACCCGCTCGGCGCGAGGATCTCATGGGCGAGGCGCCGATCACTATATCGGCCGACGGCTCGGCGATGGTGGTGGCGGCGCCCGTCCCACAGGTCAGCCGCGATCGCGGCCGGACCTGGGAGCAAATAATTGGCTTGCCGGGCCGAACCCGGGCCGTCGCCGACAAGGTCGATCCTAGGATCTTTTATGCCCTGGATACCGAGAGGAACCGCCTTCTCGTGTCGCGTGACGGCGGCACCAGCTTTGCGCCGATCGCGAGCGCCGGGCTTCCGGCGGACCTGACGGCCGCGCGGCCGCGCAATCGGGAATCGCAGTCTCCTCTCGTGGCGTCGCCGCTGCGCAGGGGCGATCTGTGGCTGCAGGTCGGGGCGCGGCTGTTCCATAGCATCGATGGTGGACGCGGCTTCGTTCCAGCCAGCGGCGGACTCGAGGTTGAATTGTTCGGTCTAGGCAAGGACACGGTATTCGCGATCGGGACGCTGCAAGGGGTTCGCGGCATCTGGCGGTCGCTGGACCTGGGGCGGTACTGGGCGCGTATCGATGACGACCGTCACCGGTGGGGCGGACGATATCGCGTGGTTTCCGGCGATCCGCGGCGCGCCGGCCGGGTCTATGTCGGAACCGACGGGCGCGGCTTGTTTTTCGGGGATGCGAAATAGGGATGCGACCGAGCTCGGTCGGGCGTGCGGCCCGGCATTGCGCATCGGCCCGGCTGGCAGGCCTGTTTGGCTCCCGACCAGCTGGACGACTTCGGTCGATCTGTCGGCGTTCGCATTAGACCAAGGAGCGTGGCGATGAAGGAACCGATGGTAACCAGGCGCGATGCGCTCGTTGCGGGCCTAGGCGCGACGGCGCTGGCGACGGCCGGGGGCCGGGCCCGCGCTTCGAAGTCGGCCGTTGCGCCGCTTGCGCCCCATCCGCCAATGGGGTGGAACAGCTGGAACAGCTTCGCCACGACGATCAACGAGGCGCAGGCGCGAGAAACCGCGCAGATCATGGCGCGCGAGCTGCTTCCGTGCGGCTATGACGTCTTCACGATCGACATCCAGTGGTACGAGCCGAACGCCGCCAGCTACACCTATGCCGCCGATCCCGTTCCGGCGATGGATGGCTATGGGCGCCTGATCCCGGCGCCCAATCGCTTTCCCTCGAGCGCAGATGGAACGGGTTTCACCGCGCTGGCCTCCACGGTGCACGCGCTGGGGATGAAGTTCGGCATCCATTTAATGCGTGGTATCCCGCGCCTGGCGGTCAGGCGCAATCTCCCAATACTAGGGACCCGCTATCGCGCCGCCGACATTGCCAATACCGAGAGCATCTGCCCCTGGAATCCTGACATGTACGGTGTCGACATGACCAGGCCGGGCGCGCAGGCTTACTATGACAGCGTCTTCGCGCTTTATGCGGGGTGGGGGATCGATTTCGTCAAGATGGACGATATGAGCCGCCCCTACGATGCCCACGTTCTCGAGATCGAGGCGGCGACCAAGGCGATCGCGGCCTCGCGACGCCCGATCATCCTGAGCTTGTCTCCTGGTGAAACCCCGCTCGATCGCGGCGAGCATGTCTCCCGCCATGCCCAGATGTGGAGGATCAGCGACGATTTCTGGGACGAATGGTCGATGCTCGAAGCGCAGTTTGCACGCCTGGCGGATTGGACGCGTTTCCGTCGCCCGGGGGCATGGCCGGATGCCGACATGCTTCCGCTCGGTCGGCTGGCACTCGGCAAACGCGACACGAAATTCACCGCGCCCGAGCAGCGTACGCTGATGACGCTCTGGTGCGTCGCCCGCTCGCCGCTGATCATGGGGGGCGACCTGCGATATCTCGATGCACCGACGCGCGCACTGTTGACGAACCGCGAAGTGATCGCCGTCAATCAGTCGAGCCGCGAAAATCGGCCCCACTTCATCGCGGACAAGACGGCAATCTGGTCGGCGCGAGTTGACGGCTCGGACGATTTCTACGTCGCCCTTTTCAATCTCGATTCTGGGATGCGAGAAGTCGCGCTCCCGCTCAACAAGCTCGGCTTCGAGGGCGCCGCCCGTGTCCGCGACCTCTGGAGGCATGCGAATGTCGGATTGATGCGCAAGAGCATCGGCACGACGCTCGCACCGCACGATTGCGCGCTCTATCGTGTTCACGCGTTGTGAGGCGATAGGTCAACTGGCGGCCGTTGAGGCCCGGCGCGAACCAGTCGGGCCTGCGGATCGAGGGGCGGGTAGTGACGCTTGGCGACGGGAGTGGCCATCGGCCATGGAGCGG
This sequence comes from Sphingomonas sp. JC676, assembly GCF_014489075.1. Lineage (GTDB taxonomy): Bacteria > Pseudomonadota > Alphaproteobacteria > Sphingomonadales > Sphingomonadaceae > Sphingomonas. The sequence continues at coordinate 23,055 of NZ_JACTGR010000010.1, forward strand.
TTCCGCCTGATCTCAACCAAAACCGTCCTGACAGCTTACGGCCCAATAACGGACCTAAAGCAACCAGCGCCCTACCAGCCAGAGATTAGCGGCCACGACCAGGCCGAACAGGCTCCAGGCCGTGATGCAAACCAGCGGTCCGCTGGCGAACGCGCCCATGATTTCGCGGTCGCTGGTGAAACGGATCAACGGATAGACTGCAAAAGGCAGCTGCAGCGACAGAACCACCTGGGTAAGCACCAGCAACTTCCCAACGGCGTGCTCACCGAGCCACAGCACGCCCGCCAGCGCGGGCACGAGCGCGAGCCCGCGCGTGATGACGCGCCGCTGCCAACAGGGGATGTTGAGGTCGAGAAAGCCCTCGAGGATCACCTGCCCTGCGATCGTGCCGGTGAAAGTCGCGCTCTGGCCCGAAGCCAGCAGCGCGATGCCGAACAGCAGCGCCGCTGCGGCCGCGCCGGTGATCGGCTCGAGTAGGCGATAAGCGTCCTCGATCTCCGCGACGCTGGTGAAACCGTTGCTGTGGAAGGTTGCCGCCGAAAGCGTGAGGATCGCGGCGTTGACGAGTGTCGCCAAAATAAGCGCGGCCAATATGTCGATCGTCGCGAACCGGAGCGCATCGCGGGTGCCGGCCGGCCCGGGCGCCGCCAGGCGCGTCTGCACGACGGAACTGTGCAGATAGAGATTGTGCGGCATCACCGTCGCGCCGAGAATGCCGACCGCCAGATAAAGCGCATGCGGCTCCGCGAAGATTCGGATTTTCGGTGTCACGCCATGCAGCAGGCCGCTCATGCTGGGTCCGACGATGGCGAGCTGCGTCGCAAAGCACAGGGCGATGGTGAGGATCAGGCCCAGGACGATTGCCTCGAGCTGGCGAAAGCCGTGCCCCTTGAGGCCGAGGACGATCAGCGTGTCGAGGCCGGTTAGCAGCACACCTGCCCAGAGCGGGACGCCGAGCAGCAGATTGAAGGCCAGCGCGGTGCCGAGCACTTCCGCAATGTCCGTCGCGACGATCGCAAGCTCGGCAAGGAGCCAGAGCAGGCGGCAGGCGGCGGGGCTGTAGCGCTCGCGTGCCATTCGGGCGAGATCGCGCCGGGCGACGAGGCCGAGACGCATGGCCAACCATTGCAGCAGCATCGCCGCCAGGCCGCAAAGGACGACGACGAACAGCAGGTCGTAGCCGTAGCGCGAGCCGGCCTCGATATCAGTCGCCCAGTTTCCGGGATCCATATAGCCGACCGCAACGAGCAGGCCGGGCCCGGCGAAGCGCAGCAATTTGCGCCAGCCGGGCAGGCCGGACGGCATCGCGATCGTGCCTTGGACCTCTGCGGGACAGAAGGGCGCGGAGGCGACACGAGGGAGCTGAAGGCGCATTGCGCCATTAAGCTGGACCACGCGATCAGTCATGTCATGTGGAGAAAAACGGTCACTCCAATTCACGCCGCCTTTTGGATCACTTCGGATGGCGACGCTGACAGCGGATCGAAGCTGATAGTGCTCTGCGCCTCGGCAGTGGCCGGACCGACCGACATCGGACAGGCGATACCGGGCATCGCCGCCACGTCGAACAGTTCGGTGATATGGCCTTCGAGCCGAATCCACTCGACGATGTCTCCGGTCGACAGGCTGACCACCAGCACCCCGCACCACGGCTCGGCGTCGCGCGCCTTGAGCTGGCTGTCGAGCAGCAGCCCCGTGAAGGTGCCGTCGCGCGGTTTGGATACGGTGACGATGGCATGACCGTCATGGATCGCCAGCCCGCGCAGGAAGCCCGGGCAGAAGGCGATGTCGGCCTTGGCACCGGTCGCGGGATCGACCCGGATGATCTGGCCGCGACCCGAGTCCAGCGCATAGACCTGGTCGCCGACGACGCGCGGGCTGTGCGGCATCGACAGCTCGTCGGTGATGATGCGGCTGGTCTGGACGTCGATCAGCACGCCGCCCTCGTGGCGCCGCTCGCGCCAGCCCGACAGGACATCTGAGCGGCTGACCGCGGTGACGTAGCGGATCTCGCCGTCGTGCACCGCCATGCCGTTCAGGTGGCAGCGATCCTCGGGCGCGAGCTTCGAGATGAAGGGCGGCTTCCAGATCGGCTTGAAGCTGTGCGTCAGGTCGAGCGTGCACAGGCAGCTATACTTGGTGTTGACGAAGATCACCCGGCCTTCCTTGTCGACGCCGACCTCGTGGATGTCGATGTCGCCCGTGGTCTGGGCGTTGCGCGCGACCAGCACCTGGTCGAACGCCTGGTTGCCGATCTCGCCGGGCCGCAGCATGTTCTCGAGCCTCCAAAGCTGGAACAGCGAGCCGAGATAGAGCCGCCCGGGCTTCCAACACACGCCCATCGCGCGGCTGAAATTCTGCTGGTTGAACGAGACCGTGCCGTTGGGATGGCTGCCCACCAGGAACAGCTGGCCGGTCTGGTAGCTGGTGAAGGCAAGGCTCAGCCGGTGGCTGCGGAGCCAGCCGTTGAACCCGCGCGACACCTGGATGTTGGTCGCGCCCGGCTTCGGCTGCGCTGACTCGGCGCCCCGAGCCGATGCGGCGCCGGTAGATTTGTGGACCGCGGGGGTAGGCGCCCCCTGGACGGTCTCGCCGTCGCTTTGCGTGGTTTTGGTCATTGTGCCTTTATGACGTTTCAATTTGCGAAAAACCGCCGGAGCCACGCGATGCGGGCTCCGGCGGAGACGGGGCATCCGCGCTCAGAACGTTAACCGGATGCCCGCGCGACCGCCCCCACCGGAATAGGAGCTGCCGACGTTTGCATTGCCTTCGATGAAGCCCGAGAGCGGGCCACGCGACAGGACATTCATTCCCAGGGTCAGTTGCCCGTAGTCGCCGAGCCGCGAATCGATGACGTGCTGGCTGGTGCCGCCGCTGATCAACTTCACCCCATTTTCGCCCTCGAATTCATGGATATAATTGCCCGCGGCATACAGGGTGACGGTCGCTGCCGCGAGCGTCGTGGTGCCCCCAAGGCGCGCGCCAACCTTTCCGCGCAAACCGGTCGCCCTGTCGAAATCGAGTGTTTGGCCCAGCGCTGTCAGGTCGCCGATCGCTGTCGAAGTCCAGACAAGCCCGGCGGCCGGTTCGACGAAGAACTTGTCCCCGCCCAGCCGCGCACCCGCATCGATCGCAGCCCCGAAAGCGTCGGCATTGCTTCGATCCGACCATTTTAGCGCATTGCTCGAGACCTTCACCGCGTAATGGTCATATTTGAGGAGTGCGTTGGCGAAGAAGGCGCCCTTGCGCAGCCCGGCATAGCCGCCGACGTTGATCGCGTCATAGGTGGCGCGGTCGCCATCGGCCTGGAAGCGCTGCTTCGAGCTGACATAGCCCGCCATCACGCCGGCATTGATCCCGTTGCTGCGGAAGGCGTCATAGCCGAGCTCCCCACCGTAATAATCCTGGCGATAGCCGAGATCCTGCGACGCGCCGCCGGCGGTCGAGCTTGCGTCGCGCGTATCGAAGCCGCCGAACATCTGGCCCCACAGGCGGCCGCCCGCATCCCTGGTGTCGCGTAGCTCGGCCATGTGGCTGGTCCAGCTTTCCGACGATTTGAGCCAGATCGCCTGCGTGCCCTCGGCCAGCTTGCCGAGGCGATAGACCGGTGCGCCCGGCGTCGAAACGAGCCCGAAGCTCTTGCTCGCGGCGTTGTAGGCCACGCCGTACTGGATCAGCCCGACTGATCCGTTGGCCACCTTGAACGCGTCGGGCGCGCTACCCGCACCGGCCGTCACCAGCGTCAGCGGTTCGGCCGCCAGGGTCGCATTGGCCGGGGTGAGATTGGCGAGCAGGATCGTGGTCGAGCCCGTCGCCGCGCCGGCGATCACCAGCTTGTCCGCCTTGCCTGCGCCAATATCGAGACCGATCCGGGCGTCGCCGTTGCCGACATAGGCGCCGGGTATAGTCAAGACGTCGCCCGCAGCGCCGCCGCGCAGATCGATGAGCCCATTGTTCTTGAAGGTCTCGAGGCCGGCGAGGGTCACGGTTTGCGGCCCAACTGCCGCCGTTGCCCATGTCGCGGCGGCAGTTCCGCGGAACTGTATGGTGCCGGTATTGATCAGCGTGTCGTTGCCATCGCCGAAATCGGTCCCGGCGCCCAGGATCCAGGTTCCGCTGTTGGTGAGGCTGTCGTCGTAGGAAAGCGTGCGGACATCGCCGTTCAGCGTGCCGCTGTTGGTGATGATCGCCCGGCCCGAATTGACCTGGATCGCCAGCCCGTCACCCGTGATCGTACCGGCATTGTCGATATGCGCGACGCCCGGCGCGGCCTCGGCGACGCGGACGCTGGTCTCGTCACCGCCCTGCCAGGGGCCGGCCGCGTTCGCCACGAGCCCCACCTTGCCAGACACCGTCGCCCCCTTGGCGATGGCGACCGTCACATCGCTGCCGGTGATTTCGACGCCATTGCCGTTGGCCGAGGCGACCGTGCCCGTGATCGACAGGCCGGCCTCCTGGCGAGTGACCAGCTTGATCGCCTGCGCGTCGGCCGCGATGACCGTCCCGACCTTCGCATCGATGACCCCTGTGCCGAGAGCGAAGATGCCCATCGCGCCAGCGCCCTCGACCTTGATCGACCCGGCGGTGATGGCGAAGTCCCGCGGCGTTGCATCCCCGGCAGCACTTTCGCCATCCTCGTCATCATCCGGATTCTTCACCCAGATGCCGTGTGCCATCGCGCCGATGGTCGTGATGCTGCCGGCATCGATGATGACGTTGCCATAGCCCTGCGCCACCAGGCCGCGCGCATCATCTCCCTGCGTCACGACCGTGCCGACATGGAGGTCGATGTCGCCCTTGCCGAGCGCGACCACGCCATTGGCGCTGACGCCGGCGGTCTCGACCCGGACGGCGCTGACATGGGCGATGCCCTGCGAACCGATCGCGAGCACGCCGTTGGCATAGTCGCCCGAAGTGGAGATGTGGTCGGCATCGACGCTGACCGCGGTAGCGCCCTGCGCGCGAATCGCGGTCGCGAACAGGCCGGTAGTGGTCACAGAGCCTGCCGAGATCGTGTCGGTGCCGGTATAGCTCACGCTGATGATGCCGTTGCCGAAGGTACCGTGCGATTCGATCGTTCCGGCATGGACCGAGACGTCGCCATTGAAGCTCGACGCCTGGATGCCGCTGCCGCTCGCAGTGATCTGGCCGACATCGACCGAGACGTTGCCTTGCACGTTGCGCGCGATGATCCCGTTGGCGGCAAGGCCTTTGGTCTCGATGTCGCCGGCCTTGATATCGAGATTGCCGGCATAGTTCACTGCGCGAACGCCCGCGCTATAGTTGCCGCTCGTGTGAATGCTGCCGGCGTCGACGAAGACGTCTCCCGTGTCGCCCGACGCATAGATCCCGTGGCTGAAATATCCGGTGGTCGAGACGTTGCCCGCATGGATGCTGACCGTGCCGGTGCCGAGATTCACGCCCCGGACGCCATCGGCATAGTTGCCGGTGGTGGAAACGCTGCCGGCCTCGATGTTCACCGCGCCGGCGATGCTGCCGGCATAGATGCCCCAGCTGGTATCGCCGCTGGTCGCGACATGATCCGCCGACACGTTGGTGGTGCCATTGGTGAAGTTGATCGCGTCGATCCCGTCCGCGCTATAGCCGGCGGTCGCGATGTCGCCCGCCTTGATATCGACCACGACATCGGGGCCGAAGTGGATATTGCCGTAATAGACCTCGTCGGCGGGAGGGCGCTGGCCGCCCTGCGCGTCGATTCCGGCCGAGAAATCCCCGCTGGTCACGATGCCGCCCATGTCGATCGACAGGCTGCCCTGGCTGCTGACCGCGTGGAGGCCCTTGGCAAGATAGCCCGAGGTTTCGACCGTATCGGCGTGGATCGCGATCGCGCCCGAATAGCCAATGACATCGATACCGCTGGCACCGTACCCGCTGGTGGCGACATGGCCTGCGTCGATCGTGATGCCGCCCGAAACGCTGCGGCCGACGACGCCATGCGCCTCGCTGCCCTCGGTCCGCACGTCGCCGATCGCAATCGTCAGGTCGCCGGCATCAGTGACGCCCGCCAGGCCGATAGAGCCGGTGCCATGCGTAGTGATCGACCCACCCGAACCGTTGATCTCGACCCCGCCCGTCCAGTTGGTGACGGTGATGCCGCTCTGATAGTCGCCGCTGGTTTCGACGGACAGTCCATCCTCGAGGTGGACGGTCAGGTCTTGCGGCGCTGCATCGGACGCGATCGGATAAATAATGCCGTTCGAGAAAGGCGCGGCGGCGAGCGAGCAGGTCACCTGACCCAGCACCGGAGCCCCGCACGCGTTCTGCGCCAGCGCGGCGCCCGGCATGAGCAGCAGGGCGGCGGCGACTGCGGAAGCGCAGGTGCTGATGCGGAGACTGCGGCGAAGCTGTGGCCGGAAAGCGAGAGCGGTAGCGGTAGCGGTAGCGGTACGAACCAGATGCGGCACTGAAGAACTCTCCTGATTTTTGCGACCTGCGCGCGCGCCTGAAACGAAAACGAAAAATACGCGCGGTACCGGCTTCATGAGGAAGCCGACCGCGCGCACCCGACGGGCGCACGCCCAATTTTTGCGAAAACGCGATCGGCGCCGCTGACTTCCCGACGCGGCAAGCCCGCCCACGAACACCTCGTGTCCGTGATCTGACGAGCATCGCCGCGCCGTCGCCGGCACCATTCGACCCTGTTTCCTCGGCGCGCAGCAAACCCGTTCACCATGCTCCAGGGCCAGTGTGAGATTGTTGGAAGATGTGGGCGCGGGGTCCGGGGACCTCCTCGGCTGCCGATAGCCGTCTATGAAGCGGGGCCGGTGCCCCCCCTCGTTGCATTGCTGAGGAGATCACCGGTCGGCTGCGTCTTCTCTCATGGAAAGGCCTGTTCCGGCGTGTTGGAACGAACTGACGGGCACTTTGGAGTCAAGGCGTGAGTGAGGCAGCTTCCCCGGACGAATCCTGTATCGCCTTCGGGACCTTCCGTTACTTTCCAGCCCGCAATGTACTGACAGACGGCAACCATATTGTACCGCTGGGCGGACCCGAGACGGCCTTGCTGCTCGCACTGCTCGAACGACCGGGGGAGATCGTCTCGAAGGATGCGCTGGCTGCCCGCATGTGGCCAGATCGTACCGTCGCCGAATGCAATCTGCGCTGGCAGGTCGCCTCTCTGCGGCGCCGGCTGCGTTGCAACGATGCATGCCGTTATATCGCGACGGTATCCGGCCGCGGCTATCGTTTCGTCTGCCATGTGCGCTCGCATGATCCCGCATCGGCACCCGCTCCGATTCCGCTCCGGCGGACATCGCCGTCGCGCTATCGCAGGCCGATCGGTCGCGAACAGGAAATCGCCCGGATCGGCGAAGCGGTGGCGCGAAAGCGCGTCGTCACGGTCACGGGACCGGGGGGGATCGGCAAGACGCTGCTGGCGGTCGCTGCGGCGCAGATGCTTGAGCCCCGGTTCACGGGCGGCGCGGTCTATGTCGATCTCGCATCGGCCACCGGCCCGCAAGAGGTCGCACCGATGATTGCGCGCGCGCTCGCCTTGCCGCCCACCGCGGGCAACAATGGACAAGCGATGGTAGCGGCCTTGCGCGACCGGCAGCTGCTGCTCGTGCTCGATACCTGCGAGCACGTACTCGACGCCGTCGTGGAGATCGCCGCGGGCGTGGCCGAGAGCCCTGCCGGTGCGACGCTCCTCGCCGCGAGCCGCGCGCCCTTGGCGCTTGCGGGTGAGGTGGTGATACGCGTTCGCCCTCTCGCCGTGCCGCCGGAGGGCGAACCCCTCTCACAGGATGAAGTCGGCTGCTTCGGAGCCGTTGCGCTATTCCTCGATCGGCTCGACGCCCATGCCCCGCGCGACACCGACAGCCTATTATTGATTGCCAAAATCTGCCGTCGATTGGGTGGCCACCCCCTGGCGCTCGACCTCGCCGCCGGCCAGGTCGAGGCATTGGGCCTCAAGAGCCTAGCAACGTTGCTCGACGATAAGTTCGTGCTGACAATGTCTACGGCGCGTGCCGCCGTTCCCCGGCACCGCTCGCTCGAGGCCGCATTCGCATCAAGCTACGATCGGCTCGATGCCTGCGAGCAATGGCTGTTCCGCCAGCTCAGCTGTTTTGAGGGATGGTTCGGCTTGGCTGCGGTGCACGCGTTCGCGCCTGGGAGGCCGCCCGGTGAAAGGTCGCCGGGAACACTGCTGGCGAGCCTGGTGACGAAATCGATGCTGGCGACCGAGGAGGGTGAAAACGGATTCTGGTTTCACCTGCAGGGGCCAATGCGCGCATTCGCCGCGGACCTGCTCGCCCGCGCGAGCGAACGGGAAGACGCAGCGCGGCGCCACGCGCGGTGCGTGCTCGCAATTCTCGAACAGGGCGCGCCGCTGCCATTCATTGATCTAGGCAATATCGGCACGGCGCTCCTCACGGCCCATGCCGATCCCGAGCAGCGCGACCTCGCGATTCCCTTGGCGCTGGCGGCGGCACCGTTCTGGGCGCAGCAGGGGCGCGTCGAGCAATGCGCCACCGAACTTCGCCGCGCATTGACTATTGCCGAGCGTGTCGCACCCGCGACGCGCATGGCGCTGCAGTTCGAGCTGGTCGGCGCGCTGGGGGCGATTATCGGCCAAGGTCAGGAACTGACCACGACGGCGCACGCGCTGATCCTGTCGGCGACGGTGCTGGATTCGTCACGCCATTTGCTGCGCGGGTTCTGGGCCCTATGGCTCGACCGCATTAACAGCGGCGATGCGCGCGGTGCACTTGCCTTCGCCGAACAGTTCGAGGCGCTTGCCGTAACCATGCCGGACCGCAGCCATTCTGTCACCGCCGATCGCCTGATTGGCATCACGCTCCATCTGCTGGGCAATCAGCATGGCGCGCTGGAGCGGCTCGACCGCACGCTCGCATATTTCGCCTGGCCCGAGCGCAGTCTCGCCAACCTGCCCTATCAATATGATCAGCGCATCCTCGTGTTGGCTTATCGCGCGCGTATCGCCCTGCTGCTAGGCCAGTCCGACGGGGCGCTGCGCATGGCCGCGGCGGCGTTAGCCGAAGCGGAGGACATGCGCCATTCGCTCAGCATGATCTATGTGCTGGCGAGCAGCTATTGCCCGATCGCACTGCTGCTTGGGCGAAATGAATTGGCAGAGCGCATGATCGCGAAGCTCGTCGCGCTGGCGGAGGCCGAAGCGATTCCAACATGGTACGCCGTCGCCCATGGCTTGGCCGGGTGGCTTGCGGCGAGCCGGGGCACCGCCAGCTCTTCCGTGCTCATCGAAACAATCGCCCGCCTGCGCTCCCGCCCATTCGGCCCATTGCATGCGCTGGCGCTCGGCAGTCTGGCGGGCGCGCTTGCCGAACTGGGGCACGCAAGCGAGGCCGCTATTACGATGGACGGCACAATAGGAGAGGCAGATCAGGCCGGGGCGCATTGGTGCCTACCCGAGCTTCTTCGAATCAGGGCCTCGATCTCGACGCAGGGTTCCGATGCGCTGCTGGACAAGGCTAGGGATCAGGCGCGCGACCAAGACGCATTCTTCTGGGAGTCCCGCATCAACATGACTCGAACTCTACTGGTCGGTGCGACTCCGACTGCATGACAAAAATGTGCTTAACGGACGCGCGGACAAGCCATCAATACCCTGACCGGAGAAGCACCTGCATGACATGCGTTTCTCCGAACGATCGCTCTCCTTCAGAGTAGCGAGCGAGTAATTCTTCGGTCGTCTCCATGTCGTCATCCTGGGATGTCGAACGAATGTCCGCAAGTGGGGCGTTTGCCGTCATTCGACGCCTAGCTGAACGAACATGGGGTAATCGCGGGAGCGAGTTTCCCCGATCAGCGATGATGCGGAGGGTGGC
>NZ_JACTGR010000011.1 GCF_014489075.1 Sphingomonas sp. JC676
GGCATACAACGCCTGCCGCCATAAAGTGCTTGCAAAGACCGCTATTAGACGACGGCGGCTTTCGGGCATCACGCAAGCCGCGGACAATGTCCGCAAGTGGGCGGTAGCTGACGTTCCAGCGTTCAAATCACGAGTGTCCGCTTTCCAACGTCCGGCTCCCGAAAGCTGCCCGTCCGCAAACGGCCACTTGCAGCCGTTCGATAGGGGCAGACCGGAGGGACCGGCTTTGGCCGCTAGCGGTCGGTGCGCTTTTGGGGCCGAATGCCAAAAAGCCGCCATTAACGCATTGTCCTACAACCGCGGATATTCGTCGGTGGCCGACAGATTCATTTGGCAAAGGCGATAGAAAAGAAACCTCATGGGATCGCTTTGGTCGCCGCCGCCGGTCAGAGCCGATAGAGCCGCTGAAGACACTAAGCCGAAACTCAAATCATGACGTTGTCGGCATAGACCAGCCTGCGCTCCATCCGAGTGGCGACACGCTGATGCCCTCGCACGGCGTTGAAGAGGGGATCCGCCTCGATCAGCTCCCATTCCTCTATCGCCACTCGCCAGTCGCTCTCGATCGAGCCTGGCTTCACGAGCGGCACCGCCTCGCCCGCGTCAAGCTCGCCGACCCACGACGCGACTCGCCCATCCAGCTGCTGCCCGCGTAGCGCGAGCCTGGTGACGGAGATGGTGCGCCATCCGAGATCGGTCGGGATAAGTGGATCGCGCCGTTGCACGCGAGCGATCACCCGGCGGTTGCTTCCAATGGCGGCGGCCAGCGCGGTCATCTCGGCGGAGCTTGCGTCACCCTCTCCACGGTGTCCAACCGGACCACTTACGACAACACGGACGTGGCGATCATCGGTCCGGCTGACGGATGCCATGCGTTCCGGTGGGAGTTGCACGAAATCGCACTGGACCGGCTGCGACAAGTGGCAGCCGGCGATGCTGTCAGGCTGGTAGCGACATACCGCAAGGCGAAGGAAAGGCCAGAATTGCACGCCCGGATCGAGCGCGACGTCGACGAACCATAGTCCACGCTCCTGATTGAACTGAGGCCGATACCCGAGAACGGTGACGACGGGCCGGCCGGCGACCGCGGCAAGCGGGAGTTGGCGCGCCATCGCGACCGGACGCGCGGGCCGCTCGCGATCGTCCAACCCGGCCTCGTGCAGCAGATCGTCGAGCCGCAGCACGGGCAAGGCCCGCTGCTGCACCTCCCCAGCCTCCCAGATCGGATCGGCGCCCCATTTGCTGACGAACGGGAACCCCGATGCGTCCTCCATCGGTGGATATGCCGTGTCATCGCCGCCGTTGGCCAGCAGGATGCCGAGCAGTTCTCCGTCGCCGCTCGAGAACCAGGGGCGATCAAGGTACAGTCGCACGCCTGCCCGCCGGGTCCGGCGACGGCCCATGGGCTGCTCCGGCTCGGTCTCGTCCGTCCAGCGGAACAGCGGCAGGACCGAGTGAACGATTGGAGGCGCCGGCCGCGCCGAAGATGGCACCGAGATCACGACTTTCGGTCCGACCACGCTCTGGCCGTCGTCGACCGGTTTGTCGCCAGGGGGAATGCCGGCTTCGCCCTTCAGCAGATCCAGGCGGAAGTATTCGCGGAAGCGTGTCGATGCGCGGAAGCGATACTCGACCATGCGGTGCCTGGTGTCGCCAAACTCATGGACGGCCCTATGCACCTTTAGCGCACCCAGGTCGGGCAGCGTGACTTCCGCGTCGGCAGCGCCGAGGATCGCTATGTCCTCGCGCATGCCGATCGTCGTTTGAAACGCCGTCGCGCTTCCCTGACGCTCCTGAACACCCGGAAGGGTCAGGTCGTCCACGATCTCGCTCCAGCGCGCCTCGGCCGTCAGCGTGCCGGTGCTGGGACCGTGCAGGTCGACCGCTCCGGCCAGGATCGCGCTGGTCGCGCCCTCGGTACGGATGGGAATGACGCGGATCGGCCTCGGCATCTCGATCGGGCGATTGACCGCGTGCACCAGCGTCACCTGCTCGAAGGGCGACAAGCCCCAGATCGCGCCGTCCGCCGCGGCTTCGGCAGCGTCGGGGTCGTTGCGGACCGCGTTCGGGAGGCTTCTCCAGGCTCCCAAAAGGTCGAGCTTGTCGCGCGGGATGGCACTGGCCACCCGCATCACCTGGGTGTCGCCCGCCGACAAATGCATGGTGATCACCGAACCGGCAACGCTCCCCGACAGTCCTTCGCCGCCCTCGAGCACGAAACGGTAGGGCTCGATCTCCGGCCAGGTGCCACCATAATCCGCGGTGAAGCCCTCGGTGCCGTAGGGGAATGAAAGGCCACGATCCCGCCCGGCTTCGGGAAAGCTGATCGCGACACCCCGCGCCATCGGATCGGGCAAATAAGGAAGTGCAAGCTGGTCCACATCATGGATCACGAGCTGCCCTGGCGCCGGCGGGTCGCCAGGGTTGAGCGGGAGAGTCTTTGGCTCCTCGCTGGGGAGGTTGACCTGCACGATCGAGACGCCGGGTTGGGGGATCATGGCCGGTGGATTGTCGATGTCCGCTATCTCGAGATCGTTGAAGGTGCCGTTCGAGCGCAACGCGCAGCCCAGCATCTTGCGCTGGTCCGACGCGGAGGGCGAACCGATGCCGATGTCGAACATGCCGTGCAGTTCGGCCTGCATCTGGCTGATCTTGGGTGGGGCAAAATGCCGTTCACAGGTGGCCCCGTATCCGCAATCCGGCGCAATGGCCTCGGCATCCTGCGCATAGTCGGCAGGCGCCCTGATCGAGATGGCAAGCGTGTCCGGATCCTGCGTAACCCCTGAGCGGATCACGAGCACCCGCAGCGACTCCGCCTCGGTATAGCGCCGCCTGGGCACGATCGCGGGACTGGAAACCGGCTCCCAGCGCAGAAATGGTTGTGGCAGCGTGACGGTCTGAAGCGCCTTGCGCAGCGAAGCTCCGTCACCACCGCCGCCGGGGACCAGCGCGGGCAGGTGAGACCCGATCAGCCTCGGCACTTCGGTCAGCCTCTGCTCCGGCCCAAGCGTCAGATGCGACGTATCTGTCGACGCAAGCGCATGGGCGATGCTGGCCGATATCCGGGTCGAACGATCGGCCACGGCAAAGCTGGCACTTGCCGTCATGGTCGACGAGCGGTGCTGTCGAATCCTGGCCACCACCGCGGGATCGATCTCCTGGGATTCGGTCTCGGCCGGATCGACCGAACCCGTCGCCGGGGTGCCCGCTTCCCTCAGCGTGCGCCGGGCCACTGCGTTGCGGGCCGCGCCAAGCAACGATTGGCGCGCAAAATTGGCGGGATCGGCGTGGCTCGAGGCCGGGCCCAGATCGGGCGGGAGGTCGCCCAGCGCCAGGCTCGGCGGGTTAAGATCATGCGGACGGGAATTGCCCGCCAGATCGACCGCCCAGGCGCGGAAAGAATAGGCGCGCCCATAGCGAAGTCGCGGCAAGGTGTCCGGCCGCACGCGCGTACGGATTTCGAACGGATGCGGCGTGGCGGGTGGCGCATCCAGCGGCGTGTCCTCCACCACTTCTTCGCCATCCTCATGGCGGACACGCTTGCCCGGCCTTGGCGCGGAAAGGCTCCATCCCTCCCAGCCGAAAAGCGCCTCGTGCACATGCACGGGGGAATCCTCGGTCCTGACATTCTCGTGCGCGGCGGTGCCCTGGATGAAGCCTTGTTCCGCCAGGTCATCATAGACCTCGCCATAGCCTTTCACCGACGCGTGGCTCAGGCGCTTGTGCAGGGAGGCCCATCGGCGCGAATGGTCGTCCCAGACCTCGACGCGCAGGCCCCGGGCTATGTCTTCGGTGTTCAGCTCGGGCACATGACCGGCATCGATCTCGTGGGCCAGGCCGGCCTGACGCTCCAGGTCTCCCTGGATCCTGATCGCCTGGCGCGTGCCTGTCACGGTAAGGCCCGGCGAACGCTGCGCCGGCGTGGCGGCATTGACGGGGTCGCCGTTCTCCTGGACCGCAAGGAGGCGCGGCAGCGTCCAAAGGAAGCGATCGGCCTTGATCGCGCTCCCATCCGCATCCAGGTTGAGAACGGCAAATCGATCCGTGTCTCCAAGGCGCAGCGCGCCGTCGGTCCAGTCCGTCGTGCGCGGCACGCTCGTGAAGGCATCGCCGGCGGCGTGGCACAGCACCCGGGTCGTGCGACAGAATGACTCATCCTGGCCGACCGCCACCCGGGCGGAGAGCCACCGCGACAACCGCATGCGATCGGGATCCGCCACCTTCAGGTCGATGACGAGACCCAGGCGATGCAGCAAAGCGGGCTGGTCGCCCAATAGTCCGCAACGGGTGTGAAACTCTGCCTCGTTCTCGGGAAGCGGCGGCGGGGGCGTGCCCGGAATGGGATTGGCCCGGTATGGCAATTCGGCTTCGGGCCGCTCGTAGAATCGCCGGCAGCGATGCAGCTCGAGCGCGATCCGCTTGAGCGGATCCCCCTCGTCCGCGATGCGTGCCTCGATCGCCCCGAGCGACTCCCGCGATTCCACGATCGCGTCGAACGCCTTGGTTGCGAGGGTCTCGTCATAGATGCGGCGCCCCGCCCTCAGGCCGCCTTCCTGGTGGTAGAATCGCTCCGTCGCAATCAGGCGCTCGAGCGGCTCCGCGAGCGGATGGTCGCGCGGGTCCGGCGGGTTCGCCGGGTCCGCAAGGATCGTTGCCATGTGCAGGCTTCGGGCAATGTCGTGGACGGTGCGTGCCGAAAAGCTGCGCCATTTCCGGGCCGACCAATCCGGGATGCCGCTTGGCCTGACCGGGGTGGAGGCCGGGAACATATGGATCCACAGCCTCGGATCGACCACGTCCAATATCCGGTCGCACGCGATAGTGCCCTGCTGGTCGAAGAGTTCGATACGCAGGCTTTCGGCGGCAACATCTCCCCATTCCGGGAATAGCCTCCAATCGCCGAGCCGGCTGTCCCCGTCGGACTTGATGGTAGGCGACAGGAACAGCGTGACATGGAATCTCGCCTCCGCCTGCAACGAGTGGGGGAGTGCGCAGACGATGAAATATTCCCGCCCCATCCTACTCCTCCGCAAATGCTTGGCAGTAGTCGGTCCATGCCGGCGACGTGCCATCGTCCAGCAGCATCACCTCGGCGAAGGTGGGATCGCCATTGGCGCCGGCGAAGACGCGCTGGGTGTGGATGTGAACCGATTTGGAGAAGCCGATCACCGAGACGTTTACGGTGACGCTCGCCTCGCCGATGAGCTTGCCGCAGTCCGGGTGATAGGAGAGCGCCATATAGAGCTCGATCGCCGCAGAGACGAGCCCGAGCACATCCACCTCGCCGCGCAGGCGGAAATAACCGGTGATCGATCCGCCACGGCCTTCCAGGCGGATATAGATGCCGAGCATGGCGGACACCGAGCCCGATGCCACGCCGAAATTGACCGCGATGCATGCCCCCGCCTCGAGCCCGACTTCGAGCACGTCGAGGCCATCGGCCGATAGCCGGATCGAGCACCAGCCGCCGCCGCCCAGGATGATCACGGCGATCGTGAACGGCCTCTCCCGGCTGCAGAAGCTCAACCCGTAGGAGATCGCCTTGCCGAAGAACGGCACCTGGATATCGGCGCCGAGCGAGAGGTTCGTGATGCTGAACATGCCGAACGCGATGTCGGGCAGTCCCAGCGTGAAGCCGGCGCTCAGGCCGTCGGCCGTCACGGAGATGTCGGGCGGATCGGAGAAACCGTCCAGCGGGATGAGATCCTTGAGGGACTCAACGAAGGACAGGACGCCGTGGAACTCGATGTCTCTCAGGACGACATCGAGCTCCGGCTTGCCCGTGCCTGCCTTGAAGGAGAAGCGATCGAATACCAAACGGATCAGTTCCGCTTCAGGGAAGAGATGCAGCGAGAAATCGCTGAGCTGCGCGAGCGCATAAATCTCGTTCCGGCCGTTCATCCCCGCCTGCGCCGTGATCGAGAAGACGAGGCTGTCCTCCTTCACCTTGAGCAGCGGGGAGGTCTCGCTGGGCCAGGATTTGAGATGCGGCCTCCATTCGAAACGAATTCTGAGGAGCACGCCGCTCTCGGCCAGCCCGTTCACATAGCGGTACATGTCCTCGACCAGAGTGATCGAGTCGCCGACCGCGGTCCGAAGGACCTTCGCGACTGAGCGAAGGACGTTGCCGATGTACAGCGGGAGCTTGTCCGCCAGGTCTTCGAACCGCTTGGCGCTGCTTTCCACCTGCGCGCGCAGGTTATCCATGAAGAGCTTGGCCGCATCTGACTTCCCCTCGCCTCGGATCATGTCGAGCGCCTGGGTGAGCTTTTCGGGCACGCCGGTGAATTCGCCCTGCGCGTCGTTCGCGGCGTCGAGTGCCGCCTGGGCCTTTGCGACCCAGTCGGCGGGCTTGCCCACCGAATCCGCCATCCTGCGCTGCGCCTCGGCGATGGCCTGGGCGAGATCGCCCGCGGCGCGCCCGACATCGTCGATCAGGGCCTCCACCCGACTGACGACTTCGGAGACCAGTTTCGGTATTTTGAGAAGGTCGCTGTCGACGCTCACGGTCATGTCCGAAAGGTCGATCAGCCCGAAAAGCTTGGGGCTCGATCCCGCGAAGAACGTCTTGGGATCGTAGGTCATTTTCGCCATCTTGTCGTCGACACTGCCGACGGCTCCGACGACGCGGGAAATACCCCTGATCGGCATGCTCGGCGCCACGAACCCACCGCTCCGATCGCTGCCAGCGCCCCCCGGACCGAACCGCAGTTGCGGAAGCGCGACGACCGGATCCTTCGCATGCTCGGGTGTCACCTCGCCGGCGACCAGTACGCTTGCCCAGAGTTCGGCGGAATTGTCCGCACCGGTGAAACCCTTGCTCTTGTATTTGGGATGATAGGCGATCGGGATCGGCGCCGTCGGCGATAGCTGTTGCACCGCCGGGATTACCACATCCGCGCTGCTCATGCGTGGCTGCGACCCTCCGGCACCTGCCTTGCCGAGGAAGCGGATCGTCGAGGTGGGGAGGGTCGTGTCACCCGAGGTTCGCGCCTGGGCGAACGCGATCTGCTGGCCGAATGTCTGCACCGCGCGACGGTCGTCATTGGCGTAAGTATCATCGATCATGCCGAAATTCGGATTGTGCTCGGGCACCCAGAGCAGCGCCATCGGAAAGCTCTGCTGCCGCGCCTCCCTGTCCAGCGCGCGAATTTCGAAGAGGAATGACGCGCCGTTTATCGTCGGCCAGAAGAACTTGTCCTGCGCCGCACCGGGATCGTCCAGCGGGGGCGTGATGAGCGGACGGATCTCCACCTGCGTGAAGGGCAGGTGGAGCTGATCGGGATAGGTTCGCAGCGGTTCGCTGATGACCAGGATCTTGCGCTGATAGAGAGCCGCCAAGGATGGCGAGGCCGCCTTCATCTTTCTATCGGTGATTTTGACGAACGCGGTTCGGTGGCCGAACGGGTAGAGATAGCCAGGATAGAGCACTTCAACATGCTGGTCTCGTCCAAGCGGCGCGACATAGTTGAGCGCGAGGATCGATCGGATTTCCGCGTCCGAGTAAGGCCGGGTATTCCAGTTGCCGTGGAGCCTCAGCCAGGCGCCCAGGCCGGAAAGCCATAGCGCGTCGGCTGCCAACGGCGTGGGCTCGATCGGTCGCCCGTGGTCGCCGATCAGGGTTTCGGCAGTCTGGCGAACGATCATGTGCCGATCCGCAGGATCGAGCGACATCCGGAACGGGTCGGTGTTGGAATGCGCCGGCAACGGCGACGTGGCGTCTTGCCAGACCGATGCCGGAAGTCGGTCGCGGTCGCGGGCCCAGACGGCGCGGACGATACGCCGCCCCGGATTCCGTTCGTCGACGACTTCGCCGCCATCGGGTGCGGCCTTCACCTCGCCGAGCCGGGTATGCCAGAGCTCGACATGGTCGACGTCCTTGGAGGGCCTGACCGGCTCCAGCGCGTGCGCCCACCTGCCCTCGGTGCTGGGCGAGAGGATCAGCCGATAGGGCGCTTCGATCGCGGTTTCGAGGTCGCCGGGCCGATAGCTGAGCTTGCGTCTTGGGCGCGGAGCCCGCGTTCGATGCGCGACCAGCCCGGCCTTGCCGAAGATTGAATCCACGGCGAGGCGATCCCTGCCGAGCGTCACTTCCAGGGGCGCCTGCAGCGCGTCCGGTGCGGCGACGGAGGAGTCGAGAATGGCGAACCTGTCGCGCAGCAGGCGCCTTGTGCGGCGCGTGGCGGCCGCGTCGAACTTTATCGTGCCAAGCGCGTCGGAAACGGCGGGCGCACCGAACGCGCGGAGTTCGTTCGCCCTCCCCTTGCGAACGACGAACGTGATCCCCCCCAACGCCCCCACCAGCCCTCCGGGCAATGGGATCAGATAGGCGCCGCCGCCCGAACCCTCCGCCCTGACAGGGATCGATCCGGGAACGGCCAGCTTGTGGACGACAGGTTCAAGCCTGGTGATGGCCGCCAGGATGCCGGCGGTGGAGAATGGAATCAGATCGTCGGGCGGGATGCGGAAGACGAGCCGGGTCCCATACGCCGCGCGCGCGCCCACCGGCGGTTGCGGCCGCATGGCGGGGCCCGCGCGCAAATCTGGCAAGGGCTTCAAATCCGGATGCAACTCGTCGGCAACGAGGACGACGCCCCCTTCGTAAAAGGCCTCTTCGCCCAGGTGCTGGAACGGAAACCTCACTATAAGAATGGCGTCGGATTCACCGTCAACAGGACGGAGCTGGGGCGGATCACCCTCCCCTAGTTCACAGCCAACCGCTTCCACCGACAGCGCGAGCAGGTCGTCGGGGCGGATCAGGTCGACCAGAACCCTTGGCCTGTCGAGACTTGCTGCGGCGCTCTCTACGGAATCCCGTTCCAGCAAATGCAGACCGTCGGCGAATGTGTCCCGGTCAACCGTCAGCCTGCGCCTGACTTCTCCCGCTGCTGCGGTCATGTCCGCGCCGCGTCGGAAAGGGCTTCAAAGTCCTTCGCGATCTTGATTTGCACCGACCCGCCCAGGTGGGTCGAGACCGTCGCCATTCTGGGGCCGCTCACGCGAGCCAGCCCGAGGCGCAGCATTGTCCGGAAGGTTCTCATAAACGAGTTCTTCCAACGGGGACTGTCCAGCGGGAGCGACGCTCGTCCGGGGCTAAGACACTAGGCCTGCCGAATCTCTTGCGGCCAAATCCATATCACACGCACCGGCCTACACAAATAGGACTGGCGTCGGGCGGTATTGTTGAAGGGCGCGTCGGTCGGTGGAATTTTCCTAAAGCGCAGCCGATCAAGTGAATAATCCGACCGCCAGCGCGCCAGATAGATTGGGATCTGAAGTCCGGGCTGACCGGACGAATGACTGTTTTAGGGTTTCGGGTGCGGAGCGCTGAACGACCGCAACTGGGCGCAAAGCTGTCATCGCGGCAACCCGACCGGGATTTGTCGCAAGCCGCAGTCCGTTCCGGCCACGCAATCCTGAAGCTTGCCCCTCGCCCATTGGGGCACCTGGTTGCGAGGTAGCTTTGCTAAGCCGGGCGCGCGCTCGCACTGTCCTTCCGGTCCATCCCGAAGGCCGAGATCGCGGCCGGCGATTTTCGTCCATAACAGTGCCAGGCCCCCCGAGAGCCTGCCTCGCGGGACCAAGGGCTGGGCGAACTGCACCCGCGCCTCGCTCAGCCCGACGGCTCCCAAGGCCCTTTCGCGAGTGGCGACCTTTTCGTCCTGTCGCCCCGATCGGGCAACTGTCCCATAGGTCGATCCCGAAAGGCCGAGTTCGCATCCGGCCGTTCGGGTGCATAATGGATGCCAGGCCCCGAGAGGAATGCCTGCGGGACTTAGGGCTGGGCGGAAAGGCCCCCCCACTTTTCGCTCAGCCCGATGTTCTAATCGTCCGTGGTTGCCGGAATCATCGTTTGCAGCAGGATACGGATCGGCGCTGCCATCATTTCACCTCGTCGCTCGTTCGCTTCGAAGCGCCGGACAGGTTGGACACTCGACTGCCATTTCGTCGGCCGGAGGGTGAAATCGGAAAAACCCCTGCGTTCATCATCCCTGTCACGTCCGATTAACACGGCTCCCCAAGCTCCTCCAACGACCACGGCGGAGCCCTCGGGTTGCCATATGACCGACGGACGACCGGGAGCGCATCTGCGCGGCGGCAGAGGTCATTCTCGCTCGAGGCAAGGATCGAGTCCTCCGATCGGGCAGTCCGCCATTGCACCATCGGAAAGGATCCTCTGTCCTTTCCGGCTCGATCTCGGTCCTCAGTGCGTGAAGCCCCTGGGTCTACTTGACCCTTGGTCGGGGTTGGCCTCGACCTGTGCACGGGTCGCGAGCCTTTTCCGGTTTCAATATTTCTCGGGCGAAAGCTTTGGAGGAACCGAACCATGTCCCTGCTCAACGACAAGATCGGCCTTATCACGGGCGGTAGCAGCGGCATCGGTCTGGCCATCGCCAAGCGCTTCGCCGCCGAGGGTGCCCGGGTGCTGATCTCCGGTCGCCGCGCCGATGCGATCGAAGAAGCGATCCGGCAGATCGGAGACCGTGCGTCGGGCTTTGTCGGCGACGTCGCCGATCCGGTTTTCCACGGCCTGGTCGCCGACGAGATCGCGGAACGGTTCGGTGGCCTCGACATCTACGTCGCAAATGCCGGGATAAATACGATCCGGCATTCGTCCGAGGTCTCTGAAGCGGAATACGATGCCCAGTTTGGCATCAACGCGCGAGGCGCATTCTTCGGTGTCCAGAAGACCGCACCGATTCTGCGCGACGGCGGCGCGATCGTACTGACCGGCTCGCTCGCCAGCGAAAAGGTGCTCGACGGGCATGCGGTTTATGCCGGGGCCAAGGCGGCGATCAACGCGTTCGCACGTAGTTGGGCGCTGGAGTTCAAGGACCGCCGGATTCGCGTGAATGTGTTGAGCCCCGGGCCGACCGACACCGCGATCCTCGATAAGCTTGGCGTGCCGCCCGAGCAGCGCAGTTCCTTCGCCGAAGCGATGGCTGCCGCGATCCCGCTCGGCAGAATGGGACAGGCGGACGAACTCGCCAACGCCGCGCTTTTTCTCGCTTCCGACGCGTCGAGTTTCGTCACCGGCATTAACCTGCGCGTCGATGGCGGCATGGCGCTCCTTTGAGGCCGTCGATCCATCCCCAGCGCGTCAGCTGAGACCCACCAAGGAGATACCCCATGCGCATTTTCACCCTGCTGTTCTCTGCCGCGCTAATTCTTTCGGGCACCGCCGTCGCTCAAACCGCGCCCGCGCCGGAAAAACCGGTGATCGTGCTCGTCCATGGTGCGTTCGCCGAATCCTCGAGCTGGGATGCGGTCATCACCCGGCTCGAGAAAAGTGGCTACACCGTTGTTGCGGCCGCCAATCCGTTGCGCGGGGTCGCTAGCGACGCCGCCGCCGTCTCGGGTCTCGTCAAGTCGATCAAGCAGCCGGTCGTATTGGTCGGCCATTCCTATGGCGGCCCGGTGATTACCGACGCGGCCAACGGCAACACCAATGTGAAGGCGCTGGTCTATGTCGCCGGCTTCGCGCCCGAGACCGGTGAATCGAGCCTCACGCTCTCCGCGAAATTTCCGGGCAGCACCCTGGGCGACAGTCTGACAGCGATCGCACTGCCGGACGGTGACGAGGACCTCTACATTCGCCCCGAGAAATTCCGCGCCCAGTTCGCCGCCGACGTTGCTGAAGCGCAGGCAGCGACGATGGCCGCCACCCAGCGTCCCGTGAAGCTATCCGCGCTGGGCGAGCCATCGCGCATTGCCAGCTGGAAGACACTGCCGTCGTATATGATCTACGGGACCGCCGACCGGAATATTCCCGCGGCCGTGATGAAGTTCATGGCCGAGCGTGCGCATGCGCGGAAGGCCGTCGTCGTAGAGGGGGCCTCACATGCGGTGATGGTGTCTCATCCGGATGAGGTTGCAGCGCTTATCGAGACTGCCGCTTCCGGACAATGACCCGCTAGCGCGGGATGGCATTCACTATTGCAGAACGCGACCAAAGAGGCCCGGCCGCTCCGATGCCATTCCGCCGATGCGGACGCATTCCATCCCGAGTTGCGGGAAGGATGCAATTAGCACTCAGAGCTCGATAATCCCACGGCGCGCGGCAATCGTTACAGCGTGAGTCCGGTCTGCAACGTCGAGCTTGGCGAAGATCGTCTTGAGGTGGGCTTTGATCGTTTCCTCGGCCAAGCCGAGCTCCCACGCCACCTGCTTGTTCGCCTTGCCGATTGCCACAAGCTGCAGCACCGCTACCTCGCGTTCACTCAGTGTCTCGTCGACCACGTGGACCGCGATCTCTTCGGCGACATCGCGGTGAATATGGCGGCGCCCGCGATTTACGTCCTGTATCGCATCGATCATTTCAGTGCGCAGGCTGCTCTTGAGCAGATAGCCGATCGCGCCTGCCTTGAGGGCGCGCACGGCCTGAACGTCTCCATCATAGGTCGTGAGAACCAGGATGCGCGCGCCCGGATGCTCGGCCCGGATCGCCTTGATTGCCTCCAGGCCGTTCGTTCCAGGCATTTGCAGGTCCATCAGCGTAACGTCGGGCTGCAGCTCGCGGAAGCGGAGGAGTGCCTCGGCGCCGTCCCGCGCCTCGCCGACGAGCAACATGTCGTCGCGATCCTCGAGGAGCGACGCAACGCCCTCGCGCAGCAGCGGGTGATCGTCGACGACGAGGATGCGGATCGGCCGCGCGTTCGGATCAGACATGGGACGCTTCATTGCGGAAATGGAAGAACGAAGACAGCCTCCAGCGGCGCGGCGTCTCGTCGGAAAAGGCCAGCCGAGCAGCGAGCGTCACGGTCACCTCGGTGCCCTTCCCGGGATGGCTGTCGATCGTGAAACTGCCACCGATCCGCTCCACGCGCTCGCGCATTCCGACCAGTCCGTAGTGGCCCGGCTTGCCGCCCCGCGCCACTATCTCCTCGGCGATGCCGATGCCGTCATCGCGGATCTGGACAACGAGCAGCTGGCTGCCGAAGCTGATCGTGACGGCGACCGAATTCGCCTCGGCATGGCGAGCGATATTGAACAGGGCTTCGCCCGCGATTCGTCCGATCTCGGCGGAAATAAGGGGATGCACGGGGCGTGGCTTGCCTTCGAGGACGATGCGCACTGGGATCGGCGGATCGAACCCGGCCGTCCCGACCAAATTCTCTACAATGCTGCGTAGGTCGTTCGAACCCTCTGCGATCCTCAGGTTGCGCACATGCTTGCGCCCATCGACGATGACATCGTCTGCGCGTTTGAGCGCGGTTTCCAGCAGGTTTCTCGCTGGTTCGTCGGCGGGCATCTTGTTGGCCACCGACTGGAAGCGCAGGATGAGGCCCTGCACGCTTTGCAGAAGCGTGTCGTGCAACTCGCGCGCGATTCGCTCACGCTCGCCCAACCGCTCCTCCAGGCGGGCACGAATCCGGCCAGCGACCTGGGCCATGCGAAGCCGGTACAGTCCCCAGAGAAGCAGTGCCGCAAGTCCGACGCAAAGCGCCAGGAACCAGCGCGATTGCAGGAAGGTGGGCGGGATTTCGAAATCGAACGCCGCGCCACTCCGGTTCCATACGCCGTCCTCATTGGCGGCAATGACGCGGAACCGGTACGAGCCGGGCGCAAGGTTGGTGTAGAAAGCCTGACGGCGCTGGCCCGGGTCGATCCAAGCCTTGTCATATCCTTCCAGCTGGTAGCGGAAGCGGACGCGCTCGGGAATCGCGAGGCTGGTTGCCGCGTATCGGATCTCGATGTCCGATGCGCCTTCCGGCAAGCGGAGCATGCGCGGATCGCGCGCGCGGCGGCCGTCCACGTCGATCGAAGTAATCGCGACGCCCGGCGGCAGTGGGTTGCGGTGCAGATGGCCAGGATCGACCCAGACCGTGCCCGCCAGCGTCGCGAACCACAGCCTGCCGTCTCCGCCCCGGACGACCGAGCGCCGGCTCTGGCGGGCGTAGAAATCGGGTAGGCCATCCCGAGAGTCGAGCACCAAAGCGGGCGGCGAGAAGCCGGAATCAGCGAAGGCGCGGTCGAGGTCTCGCGTGGCGATGCGGACGATGCCCGCTTGCGCCAGCGCCCAGCTTTCCCCTCGCGGCGTCTGGACGAAGCCGTTCATCGCGCTCAGCGCCGGTATCCGGTCATAGGAGGCGAAGTCGGTCCTACCCTGTCGGATCCGCGCGAGTCCGGTTTCACCCGCTGCGAACAGCGTGTCCCCGACGGCGTATATCGAATCGATTTCCCCGGCTCGCGTGCCCGGAGCCAGCAGAATTCGTGGCCGGCCTTCGGAATCCAATCGCGCCACGCTGTCCGTGGCCCAGGTCAGGATCAGGTTGCGTTCCCGGTCGGTGACCAGTGCGTTCGGGTAGAAGGGGGTTGGCGCGATCGAGGCGAACATCGCTTGCCAGCCATTCCCAGCGCGCCGGAACAGGCCGCTGCTGCCGGCAGAAAGCCAGAAATCGCCGCGGCGATCGAAGGCGCAGGCATAGAGTAGGGTTTCGACGCCATCCGGCAGGGCAAGGCGCTGGATGCCGCCGCGGCGACCCACACCGAGAATGCGGTCGGTATAGGCGATCCAGATCGTCGCGTCCGGCGCCTCGCAGATCGCATAGGGTTCGGTCGTGTGCTCGACAAGCGGCTCCGGGTCGCCACCGGGCCGGATCCGGTAGGTCGTATTGGCCTGCGCGACATAGACGTTCCCATCGGACGCGCTGAACAAGATGTCCCCATAGGCGGCTGGGGTCTTCAGCAGTGGCTCGGCGACCACGTTCGCGGGCCTGAAGCGATCGAGGCCCAGCGTGGTGCCCATCCACAGATTCCCGTCGCGGTCCTCGAACAGGGCGTTGACGGCGTCCGAGGTCAGGCCATCCTTTGCGGCATAGGCTTCGATTGCGCGCGCACCGGCTGCAAGAGTGGCCGGACCGAGCGGGTTCGCCGCTCGAATGCGTTCCACGCCGGACTGCAATCGCGCGATCCAGAGATTACCGTCACGGTCGAACGCCATCCGTCTGCGCCGCTCGATGGGATTGGTCGGGTAGCGGACTCCCGCGAAAGCCGCTTCCGGTCGACCTCCGAGACCTGAAATCGGAAAAGTGCCACCCGGCGTGGACAGCCATATCCGGCCGCTTCGATCGGCCGCGATCATGCCCGCGCCGTGCGGCGCGGATCGGTAAATGGTCTCGAACCGCGCCGCGCCGGGGGCGAGGCGCACAACCGATCCCGTGTAGGAAATCCATAACGCGCCATCGGCGGCGAAAAGAAACCGGTAGAACGAGTCGCGCGGCAGCCCGCGTTCGGAGCCCCAGCGCTCCCAGCGCCCCTGATGGTACCGCACGAGCGGAATCCCGATCTGGCCCATCGCAACCCAGATGGCGCCGTCAGGGGCTTCGGCCAGTTGACCCAGGGTTCCTACGAGCGGGGGCGTAGGAACGAAGTGCAGCTCGCCGGCGCGATAGACCGCGAAACGCCGCGCCGTGCGGAACCAGGTCCATATGTCGCCGCTGCGTGTGACAAGGACATCGGTTGCGGCGCCAGGATCACGGGCAGCACCGCGAACCTCGATCTTCTCGAAGGTTATGCCGTCGAAGCGGTACAGGCCGACCGAGGTGCCCAGCCACAGGAAACCCCGGGCATCCTGGGCGATGTCGAGGATTGCGGTGGGAGCGCCCTCGTCAGTCGTCCAGCGGGTGTGTTTATATTGTGGGATGTGGCGGTTAGGATCGAGCGCCCAGGCGGCGGCAGCCTGCAGAAGCAGCAACGCTCCGAACAATGCCTTGATCAACCGCAAGCCGTCTCCGCCATTCCCCGCAGGCTTTCCGCCACGGCTAGAAGTCAAGGCGCACTTGTTCGTCGGAAGCCGATGGAATCATACCCCCGAACGAGGGATCGGAACACCCCCGTATCGAAGGTTAGCGGCGCACCGCCCCGCCGATATCCTCGCACGATGGCCCAATTCATGTTCCGCTACCCTGATGGCGTCGCCGGTGTCGCGCTGCTGCTGCTGCGCTGCTCCGACGCGCTGATCGCGTTTCCCCTGATCGCGCGTCTCCCATCACACTTCCTCATCGCGGGCGGGGGCCTGATCATATCGATCCTGATCGCCTTTGCGCTGTCGGCGGGGCTGGCGACGCGCGCAGCGGCACTGTGTCTCGCCATGGCGGCCGGCATCGATATAGCGCTGGCCAACGAGAATCTCGGGCTCCTTGTGATTGCGCATATCGGCGGATGCACGGCGCTCGCCCTGCTCGGGCCCGGCGCCTATTCGATCGATGCCAAGCTATTCGGCCGTCGCGTCATCCGGCTCGATCCCCGCGCCCCCGATCGAGGGAGCCGCAGCTAGTCGCACTCGGGATGCCATCCCCGTCAGCGCCGTGAGAGCATTGCCGCATCCGCAAAAAGAGTTCGGAGAACAAGCAATGCTTTTGGGTAACTCTCCCCTATCCATACTCCCGCGCGACAATCGTCCGGGCCCGGCAACCGGCGGCGCCGGAAGGTCCGAAACCCCGTTGGTCGTGATCGTCGACGATCACCCCGCGGTGCGCGAGGCATTGGACGACCTGCTTCGATCGATGGACATCGAAACGGCGAGCTTCGCCTCAGCCGGCGCGATGCTGGATGCATCCATCCCCGACCGACCCGGCTGCCTCATTCTCGATGTGCGGATGCCGGGAGGCAGTGGCCTGGAGCTGCAACGCGAGCTCGCGCGACGGCGCGACGGGCGACCGATCATCTTCCTGACCGGCCACGCAGATGTGGAGATGGCAGTCAATGCGATGAAGGCGGGCGCGATCGATTTTCTACTCAAGCCGTTTCGGGAGCAGGATCTGCTCGACGCGGTTGCGGCGGGCATCGAACGGGATGTTGCCCGGCGAGCAAATGCGACGGTCGCCCGACAAGGTCTCGAGCTGCTTTCCACGCTGACGCCACGCGAACGCCAGGTATTGGCCGAGGTCGCACGCGGCAGGCTCAACAAGCAGATCGCGTTCGATCTCGGTATCAGCGAGGTCACGGTGAAATTGCACCGCAGCCAGGTGATGCGGAAGATGCGGGCGACGTCTCTCGGCGACCTTGTTCGCACTTGGCAGATCCTGCTGCCGCACGTCCGTGAGGAGCAGGCCGGTCAATTGTTCATGGGCGAATTCCGATTGGAAACGGACCTTCGTCAGAGAGCTGTCGCCTGATGATCGCACCCGGACAGGCAATGCGAACCGTCCGCGGCAACGAGGCGGAGCCGAACCCGATTCCGGGCGGATCACATCTGATGCTGTCCGATAAGGCGCCCCCGACAGCAGGTGATAAAACTGTCGATATTCGGACGGCTTGTCGAGGCGGGCGGCGCTGCCTGTTCATGAGCCGAAGGGCGGCCTTGGTACCGTCACGCTAGGCAATCAGAACAAGGAGGCGTATTCGACTGAATAATCGGCGCCTTGGGCCGCCGCGGAGCCAGCACGAGCCATGCTCATCACGATCTTTGCACCTGGCAACGTGCATCTGCTCGAAGTT
Source organism: Sphingomonas sp. JC676 (assembly GCF_014489075.1). Taxonomy (GTDB): domain Bacteria; phylum Pseudomonadota; class Alphaproteobacteria; order Sphingomonadales; family Sphingomonadaceae; genus Sphingomonas. The sequence goes on from NZ_JACTGR010000011.1 coordinate 17,443, forward strand.
GCCGGCGTGCGAGACGCGCTGTTCGAGGCGAACTGCAAGGCCCAATCCCGAAAGCCCTATCGGGTTCAGTTGGTGACCGAGCAAGGCACGCCCATGGAAAGCGCATCAGGCCTGGTGTTCGTCCCGGACGCGGGTGTCGAAACAGCGATGCAGCCTTCGGACACGTTGATCGTCGTTGGACCTTATGGAGTTCCGCTTCCTCCCAGCGACCGGGTCGCGCGCTGGTTGCGGGAGCAAGCCGCGCAGTCCCGTCGATACGGCTCGACCTGTACAGGCGCCTTCCTCCTGGCCGATGCAGGACTGCTGTCAGGGCGCCGCGTCACAACCCACTGGCAGTACGCCCAACGCCTTGCCGCGGCACATCTCGAAATCCAGGTCGAACCCGACCGAATTTTCGTTCGAGACGGGCCGGTGTTCAGCTCCGCCGGGGTGACTGCGGCCATCGACCTCGCCTTTTCGCTGATCGAGGAGGATCACGGACGGGCCCTGGCTCTCTGGGTGGCACGCCGGCTGGTCGTTTTTCTGAAGCGGCCCGGCGGCCAGTCGCAGTTCAGCGATATTCTGACTGCGCAAAGTGCGGCCACCAGTCCAATCGACCGGATAAGGCTGCACATCCTTGAAAGCCCGCGTGCGAGGCTGGGTCTCGAAGCGCTTGCCCAAGTGGCTGGCGTGAGTCCGCGTCACCTATCCCGGCTATTCCGCGCCGAGCTAGGCATGAACCCGGCCGCCTATGTCGAACTGACCCGGGTCGATATCGCGCGACGACTGCTGGAAGACAGCTCGGCTCCAATCAAGGCGATTGCCTATGCCTCCGGCTTCGGTTCGACTACGACGCTCAGACGAGCATTTCTGCGCAGGATCAGCATTACGCCGCTCCAGTATCGCTCGCGGTTCCAGACGACGGGGTCAGGGAACTTAAGCGAAGACGAAAGCGCCGCCATTTCGTCCTGAAACGCCGCTTGGTCTAAATTGAAGTGTTGGCGTCATGGCTGCATCGTCGTGTCCGGAGACCATGACATGCTAGTTCAATCCGCCGAGCGTAAGGCAACGAAATTCTCGGGACGCAGTCTCGGAACACCGGAAACTATCGACCGGTCGGTCGAGGGATCGGGTGGGCCTGACCGGACAAAATCGGACCCGGCCCCACGCGCTGACACAGACCGGAACGCGGCGTATGCACGTCTGGCGCAGCAATGCCGATCCAGGGTCGATAGTCTTGCCCCGCGCCAGCGCGATGTGCTGGCAGGGTTGGTCGCCGGCTGCACCAACAAGCAGATCGCGCTCATGCTGGGAATAAGCCCCAGAACGATAGAGATTCATCGCGCTGGCATGATGGGCCGGCTCAAGGCCCGTACGCTGGCGCAGGCACTGCACATCGCCTTCGTGGCGGGGCTCGTGCCCTGCGAGACGATGTCGCTCGGGACAGGCTGATGCGCCGGCCCCCGCAATTAGAGGCGCAAGTGACGCGACCATGAAATTCTGGATCTCGAAGCGCGCGGGTCTACTCGTGGAGACGCCGGCAGGCGTGTCACCGCCGCCTGCATCCGCTGCCGCCCTCGCCATGGCGCAGTGTGCAGACGGCGTTCTGATCGCCGACATGCGCTTGCGGGGCCAGCCTATCGTCCAGGTAAATCCTGCATTCGAAGCGATCACCGGCTATGCCGCGGTGGAGGCCATCGGTAAGAACTGCCGTTATCTCCAGGGAAGCGACCGCCTGCAGCCCGAAATCGCCGAAGTTCGGGCCTCTCTGGCCGAGGGCCGCCCCTGCTCGGTGACGCTGCGCAACTACCGCCGGGACGGCACCCTGTTCCGCAACGCTTTGCGCCTCACGCCGCTTCGCGACGAAGCGGGGGAAGTAACCCATTTCGTCGGTCTGATTCGTGATGTGACCCAGGCGGCGGGTGTCGATCGCCTGACCGGCTTGCTCGACCGCTATGGCCTGCTCGACAGGTTGTCGGCGTTGGAAGCGCCGGCGGCGACCGCCTTGCTGGTGGTCAAAGTCGACATCGTCCAGTTCCACGACGTCAATAACGGCTTTGGGTATGACATCGGCGACGCGCTGCTTCGATCAGCTGCCGCGCGTCTGGCAACACTTCCAGCGATTGCCGTGTCACGCGTGGGGAGCAACAGCTTCGCCCTTGCATTCGAAATGAGCGATCCGCGCCGCTCTGACAGAGTCGTCGAGGATGTCCTTGAACTGCTAAAGCCACGCTTCGTCCTTCCAGGGGCGTCCCTGGCGGTTCAGTTCGCCGCGGGCTATGCCCTGGGGTTGGTGGGCGCGGACGCGCTTCAGCTCGTTCGGCAGGCCGGTGCCGCGCTGCAGCGATCAAAGACCACGCCGGCGTATCCACCGCACGCGTTCGTGGCCGCAGATGAGCGCGATGCCCGCAACCGCACCCGGCTGGCAAGCGAGTTGCAGATTGCTGTCGCCAACCAGGAGCTGCTGTTTCACTACCAGCCGCAAGTCGATCTCGGCACCGGACAGCTGGTCGGCGCCGAGGCGCTTCTGCGATGGAACCATGGCGCGTTCGGACTGCAGCCGCCTGGCCGTTTCATTGGGATCGCGGAGGAAACCGGCGCGATCCTGGAAATCGGCGCTTGGGGTCTGCGCACGCTCGCTGCGTATGCGACGCAGGTCAACCGAGGCCGCCGCACGCCCATCCGCTTCTCCTTGAACGTATCGGTCATGGAATTCATGCAGCGCGACATGGTGGCCCTTGTCCGCCAGGTCCTCGACGAAACCGGCTGCGACGCTGACTGGCTGACGCTCGAGCTCACCGAGAACCTGATGGTCACCGAGCCGGAGAATATTCGCCGCGCGTTCGAGGAGCTGCGACGTCTGGGGATCGGTATCTCCATAGACGACTTCGGCACGGGCTATTCCAATCTGCGCTATCTCGAGCGCTTCCCGCTGAGCGAGATCAAGGTCGATCGAAGTTTCGTGCATGACGTTGCGCACAGCGTGGCCAAGCGCGTCATTGTCGAGAGTATCGTCAAGCTCGGTGCCGCGCTCGACATCCGCGTCGTAGCGGAGGGCATTGAGACGCAGGCGGAACGCGCAATCATGCGGACGCTGGGCTGCTCCGTGGGCCAAGGGTATCTCTTTTCCGCACCGCTGGACGAATCCGAGTTCCACAAACTGCTAAACGAGGGTCTGATCCTGCGTGAGGCGTGGAATGCGCGGCGACTGCTGACGATGCTCGATGGCGATGGCGATGGCGTCTAAAGGTCAGCTCTGCCGGAAAGTGTCGTTCGCGGCCGCCATCGGAATGGCAGTTAAGTCCCAGACTCTGCGATTCTGGCACCTCGCAGTCAGGAAAATGAGCGAACGGCGGCTTTAGGGAGGCGCCAAATCTTGTCGGAACGACCGCAATGGGGCTCAAAGCAGCCGTAACTGCCGCCCGATCGGCTAGCATCCGCACGGCTCCGGACGCTCTCGAACTGTCACCGCCAGCCAGCAGCGCGCGCATTCATTTCTGCGGCCGCGTCGAGCGGATCGCCTGCCATCATCTGCTGAGCCGCCGCCATGAGCGCGGGGTCGGTCGAGCCGGCTTGCATATAGTCTGTCTTCGCGCCGGCCGCGCCCGCGCGGGTTTGGTGGAGTAGCCAGCCCTCGGCGTCGCGGCAGGCGATGCCGTCGGTGGCGGGCGAAGTGAACACGCGGCAATATTGGCCGGCATTGCTACGGAAACTGATCGGAACCTGCACCGCGCCCTGCGCCACGGCGACCTGGCGATCAAGCGCCTTGGCGAGCGTGCCGTCGGCATAGATCTGGCCGCCCTGGCTGCGCACGATGCCGCTATCCTGCCAGCCATGGCCGATCGCGAGACCGAGGACGAGCGAGGCAGCGAGCGCGCCGCCCCAGCGCGACCAGGCTGGCAAAATGCGCCTGGGCTGGCGCCCCGGCAAGCCGACGACGTTAGACTGGAGGATCGCGGCGAGGCGGTCGGGAACTGGTTCTTCAGCTACGGGCGCGAAATGGGCACCAAGGCGGGCGCGCACGGCGCGGTGCTGCTCGACCCGTGCGGCGAGCGACGGGTCCGCCGCAATTGCGCGCTCGACGCGCTTGGCCTCGATTGGATCGAGTTCGCCATCGGCATAGGCCATCAGCATCTCGGGTTCGATGCTCATGCCGCTTCCCCCAGCCTGGCCATCAACGCCTGGCGGCCACGCACGAGCCGCGAGGTGAGTGTGCCCATCGGAATGTCCAGGATCTCGGCGGCTTCTTTGTAGGCCAGCCCCTCGACCAGCACGAGCGCCACCGCCTCGCGCTGCTCGTCGGGCAGAGCCTGCATCGCGGCGTCGACCTCGCCAAGCGCGACGCGTGCCTCCGCACCGCCATCGGCCCCGACCGCCAGCCCGGCTTCCGCGTCGACGAAGGTGCGCGCGGAACGGGTCCGACTGCGCGTCGTGTCGATCCAGCTGTTGCGCATGATCCGGTACATCCAACTATCCATCCTGGTGCCGGGCTGCCACGATGCCCGCGCAAGCAGCGCCTTTTCGAGCGCCACCTGGCAGAGATCGTCGGCATCCGCCGCATCGCGGACGAGCGTCCGCGCGAACCGCCGCAAGCGTGGCAGTAGCGCGAGCAGATCGTTCTCGAATGCGGCCAAGCCCAAATTCCTTCGCTGCGGATGAAACGGATGGCGCGTGCCGTTTAATCCACACAAGTGCAATTTTGTGCGAGAAGGAACCGCGATGCGTGGGTTGCTGCTTCTGTCCGGCCTGATTGCCGCGGCCATGGTGCGGCCCGCACAGGCGCAGCTGGTGCCGCAGCTGCCCCAATTGCCGCTCCCGATGCCTGAGACGATCGGCCGCGTCGGCGACCAGGTGCAGGAGGTGACCGGCAGTGCCGCACGCCGGCTCGAGGAAGTACGGCGCATGGTGGCCGCGCAACTGGTGCGCGATCATCCCGAGCGCATCGCGCTCGATCCAGACGGCTTTCCGGCGCGTGCGGGCGAAGTGGTGGTGACCGATCCGAGCGATGCCCTGATCGCCGCGGCGATCGTCAAGGGCTACCGCGTGATCGAGCGCGAGGATGTGCTGGGTGTGGGCGTCGCGCGGCTCGAAGGACCGCGGGGAAGATCGCTGCGCCAGATGATTCGCGAGATCCGCAAGCTTGGCGCAAACGACGTCACCGCCGATCAGATCTACATGCCAAGCGGCGCGGTAGCTGGCACGCCAGCACCGATCTGCACGGGCAACGGACCGCTGGTGGGCGTGATCGACGGCGGGGTCGCGGGCGCGGCGTTGTCGTCGGGTTTTGCCGCAGGGGCGCCCAGGGCGAACGATCATGGCACGGCCATCGCCTCTCTGATCGCGGGAGCGGGTGTGGTGCACGGGGGGCTGCCGGGTGCGCGTATTGCCTCGGCCGACGTCTATGGAAGCGATCCTGCCGGAGGAAACGCGACCGCCATAGCCAAGGCGATCGCGTGGATGGTGGAGAAGCGGGTGAGCGTGGTTACGATCAGCCTGGTCGGCCCGCCGAACTCGGTGCTCGCGCGCATCGTCGCGGCGGCGCAGGCGCGAGGCGTCACCATCGTGGCGGCGGTAGGTAATAACGGGCCGGCGGCCCCGCCCGCCTATCCGGCTTCCTATCCGGGCGTGATTGCGGTCACCGGCATCGATGGACGCGGTCGCGCGCTGATCGAGGCCGGAAGAGCGTCGCACCTGGATTATGCGGCGCCGGGGGCCGACATGCTGGCGATGGGAGCGGCTGGGCGGACGATGCGCGTGCGAGGAACATCCTTCGCGGCACCTTTCGTCGCTGCGACCATCGCCCGCTTCTATCCCCTCTTGAACCCTGCGGAACGCCGCGCAGCCATGGCGCGCGTGGACGCGGAGGCGCGCGATCTGGGCCCGAGGGGCTGGGACAAGAATTTTGGCCGCGGCGTGCTTTGTGAAAGCTGCCGGACGCCTGCCCGGTAACGCGATAATTTTGCCGACCGGGATTAAATGCGATCCGGCTGTCGTTCTCCTGATGCCAGACATTTTTGGAGAACCGACATGATCAAGTTTCTTGGCACGACCGCCTTCCTCGCCCTCACGCTCGCCGCCTCGCCGGCTTCCGCACAGTTGCTCGGTGGCAGCGGCGGTCTTGGTGGCAATCTGGGCGGCGGTCTCGGCGGGTTGGGCGGCGCGGGCACAGGCTCGCTCGACGGATCGCTCGATAGTTCGATGCGCCGTCTGCCTACCACCAGCGACACCGGCGGCACCGTGCGCGGCTCGACCCGCACCGAGAAGAATGTCGATGCGCGCAAGGGCCGCGCGAAGGCGTCGAACGAAAGCTCGCTCGATTCCACTGTCTCCGACAGCTCGCGGATCGGCGATCGCACGATCGGCGGCAGCGGCTCCGCCTCTGGCAATGCGGGCGGTAGCGCCGACGCTCAATTGATCGGGACCGACGCCGTCCGTGGCGCCGCGCGCAATGCCGTCAGCCGATCGCGCGATGCGGTCTCGAACCTTCGCGACCGCACCGGCAACGCCGCGGGGGGTACCCGCAACGCCGCGGGCAACGTCCTGGCTCGCGGCCGCGACGCGGTGCCGAGCGCGCCCGATATTTCGGCGACCGCTTCTGGTGCGGCGAATGGTGCCGGATCGCTGAGCTCCAACACGCTGGCGATTGCCGGATCGGCGGCGGCCAGTGGCAGCGGCGCCGTCCCGGTCGCGCCTGGGATGCCGGTAACCGATGTCCGGGGCAAGCTGATCGGTACCATCCAGTCGGTCCGATCGACCTCGCGCGGAGTCGTCCAGCAAGTGCTGGTCAAGGTCGGCGACAAGACTGCGACGCTCCCGGCCACCAATTTCACCGGCTCGAGCCATGCCCTCATATCCGCAATGGGCAAGGGCGAGATCAAGAAGGCCTCGAAGTAACGGGTGCGGGCGCTCCACCCGGACAGCGGGGTCGCCCGCCCCCGCCAGCGCGCCCGGTCACCCACAGGCCGGGCGCGCCACGTTTTGTTGCAACGCAGTTAGTTACTGGGCGCTAACTTTGCTCGACAGCTTCGACACCACATGAAAATCTTGCGTCCAGTGTGGACCGCGCCTGCCCGAACGACCGAAATTGGGCGCGAAGCGGCCGGGCGGCGAA
>NZ_JACTGR010000012.1 GCF_014489075.1 Sphingomonas sp. JC676
GGGACTACAGGGCAGCGACGCCCAACCCGCCAGATCGAGTGCCGGAGGCAAAACGCCGCCGCGCGGCGCGCGGCGTCCACCACGAAAGCAGCGCACCAGCGTTGCCCGGCTCCGAGGGAGCCCACTAAGACGCACTCTCGAATCCCGACGGCCGGCGGGGCGGCGTGTGCGCGCGCCCGTGCGCCAGCCGCCGCCCCGCCCTCCGGCCGGATCGAGTGTGCCACGCGGTAACCAAGGCGCTGCGAACCCTGGTGGCTTCCGAAGGAAGTCCACAGTGTGCGCTCCATCTACCCCGCGTTCCGCTGGCCTTGCTTTTTCGAGCCTCCCGTCAGGCGGGCGTCACCCGATTGGGCCGAGACGCACCTGCGACTCGGCGGCGCGAAGCGGCGTAGGATGCGGTCGCGCGCAGACGCGAGACGCTATGAGACACTTTCTGCGCCAACGGGGCATTTGCGCGATACCGCCTTTATGCACGCACAAGCGCGCCTTCGCCCTCACTCGACATCAAGCTGAGTCTCAGCCCCTTGCACTTCCTGGATAATCGCAATCCTTCATCGTCCCGCATCTGCTCGTGACACGCGATGAAGGACCTTGCCATGACCGAAGACGACCGCATCATCCGCATCAAGACCGTGCTGGATCGCACCGGCCTCAGCCGCTCGACAATGTACCGAAAGATGCAGAACGGCACGTTCCCGAAGAACGTCCAGATCAGCACCCGCTGCGCCGGCTGGCGGGAGTCCGCCGTCAACGCCTGGCTGCGCAATCCGATGTTCTATGAGGCGAGCGAGCAGGACGGCGCCTGAGCTGAAACGATATTCGGCCTCCGCGCTCTTGCGGAAAGCCGTAGACTAGGCGGTGATTGACGTCGCGAGCACCGACTCAGGCCGCCGGTCGGGGGCTTGGCGGATGACAGAAGCGGGTTTGCCTGATTTACTCAGGCCCCGATCGCTGGAGCACCGATGTCCGTCAGAATTATCTTCGCCATGATGCTGGCGCAGGCCGTGCCCGGTTCGAATATCGGAGCAACTGCCCCCAAACCCCCGGGCGATCGGATGGTCCCGTTGCTGGAACGCAAGGGCAGTCCCGGACAATTTTGCACCGCGGATACACGCTGGTGCGTATCGCTCGACGCGCGTGGTGGCGACGAGCAGGTTCTGCCTATCGTCCAGGCAGGCGATGCCGCGCGCTCGATGCCACAAGCACCGTCCGAAGACACCTCCAACGAAACCCACACCGTCTGGCCGAACCTCATCATCCTCCAGGACGGCGGCTTCCTGGCCGGCGTCGAGACGCAGATGAGCACCGGCTATTCGGGGGGCGGCGGCAGCGCCAGCGACCTTCACCTGTTCCGCATTGCGACTGACGGGCAAGCCGCTGCGCAGCCTGTTCTGAGCGTGCCCGTTAGCGGCTCCTTGATGATCCGTGCCTGTTTCGGCGAAATGGATATGAAGCGCCGCCTGGGCGCCTGCCATGACGAATATAGTTTCTCGGGCAAGCTCAGTCTGTCGCACGGGACCACCGCCGGTTTGCCGATCCTCGCTTATGGCACGGATGCGCAGGCTTTTCCGCGGGGCGTTTCGCGGCTCGAGGATTCCACCCAGAAGCCGCGGTTGAAGAAATCCGATCTCGTGCAGGAACGCGATCCCGAATGCAGCTACGCGCGGACCTTCCGCTTCAATAGTGCGGCTGGCATCTACGAACCGAATTCGCCGTTGCCCGACTGCTCGGCCTATACCATCCCATGATTGTGGGATAAGCCCACAAGATTGCAGTCTAATACGGGATCACGGATCCCGACGACGGCGTCCTGGCCGACGTCGCTCCGAGGATTGCGCCACCGGACCTCCAGCGCGCGCTGCTCGTGATCAACCCGATGCAGCTCTATTGGCCCGGCGAGGCCGGGCTTGCACCAGATGCCAATGTGCGATCAAACTGCTGAGATGCCCGAAAAATATCCACCGCAAGCTATCCTGGGCACCATGATCAAGCTGGCTGAGGAACAGCCGGACCTGACCCTCGAATCCCTGTGCCTGTCGCTCGCCCAGTTGCTGTCCGATCCCGCCCTCCAGACGATTGACGGTGATTTGTTCGGCGAAATCGTCATGCTCGGCGCCTCCCTGTGGCGGCACACCGATGAATTCCGAAAGGCTGGCGACGGCTCAAACCTGCATTAGCTTGCGCGAGGTCCTGCCGGAGACTGGCTCGTCACCCTGGTGAGGCCGTGATCGAAATGCCGGGCGCTATTTAACGCTGCGAGCAATGGGTTCAATCAGCGCTCCGTTTCAACAATTCAGGCGAGATCGCTCTCGAGAAAGGCTGCCAGCGCGATGGCCTCGTTATGCTCCCGATCTTTCGCGGCATATAGCAACGTCACTGGCCCCGATTGGGCCAGGTCGCGCAGTTGCGAGACCGCCGAAGAAGTTCGAAGCTCCACAAGATACCGCGTCTGGAATTCCTCCCAGCGATCCGGTCGATGGCCAAACCATTTGCGCAACGCAGTGCTTGGAGCTGCCTCCTTGAGCCAGAGGTCGAGCGCGGCCTCTGCTTTCGTGAGGCCCCTCGGCCACAGTCGGTCGACAAGGACCCGAACGCCATCGTCACCGGCCCTGGGCTCGTAGACTCGCTTCGTGTTCACGGGGTGGTGCATCCTGCTCACCTCTCGGCTCAGCGCGGCTCGGTGATCCCAGCCGTCAAAGGCCTAGCCCGAACCCTGGCTGGGGCTGCCCTAAATCCGAACAGCGGCGGCGAAATATCTGCCGCCGGATCACCGTAACGCATGAGGATGACCTGGGTGTTCAGTTGGTTTGCCGGACGTCTGCGTTGCGCCAGGGGGAACCATGAGCGATCGGACCGCCACGTCACCCGCACGCCGGATGGCGGCTATGTGTCTGTCGCTATTGCCGCGCAAGGATGAAGCGCCGTGCCAAGCGGGATTGGCACGTAATTCTCCGAAAGGAGTTCAAGGCGCTCACCCGCTGATCGGGAGAGCATTTCGGAGGTCGACGACAGCGGCCCGGTGACCGGGACGGCCACAGGTCGCCCATCGCTCGACATGGTTACGCTGTCGACAACTTGCTCTTCGGAAGGATCGGAATCGCGGGCCTTCGATTCCTCGCCGCCATCAACGTCATCAAGCCCGGATTCGCGCGCCGATCGGTCGACTCGTGGTGCGCTTGCGCCCTGCGGCGTCTGCCGAAACATGGCGGCCAACGCTCGCTAATTTCCGCTCTCTGCATCCTCACCGCCAGAGGCATCCGGCTTCTGCCCTTGGTCAAGGTCTGGCTCCCGCGGTTCGATTTGCACAGACGGACGCGAAGATGGAGCGTCGGTTGCGGCGCCTGCCGTCGGCGGATCGGCCTCCCGCGGCCGGCTCTTTCCGTCATCCATCTGCCATTCGAAATGCGCCAATAGGCGCGCGATGCGCCGTAACGATGCCACGGCGATCAGCGTTCCCGGGCGGCTCGCGACCGCCTCGGCATAGATATATGATTCTTGAGCATGGGCTTTCCCGTTGCGCGCGCAGGACCGGCCTGCCGCTGGCGATCGGGCTTGCGTACGGCCTCATAACGGCTCTCGCGTTGCCCGTTGGCAGCCGTGTAGATACATTCTTGGGAGCTCCGTTACAATCCAGTAACTATTGTAAAATCATGTAACATCAGTGCGTTGGTTGTAGATCCTTAACCTCGAACCGGCCATCGAAACCGCGTCCGTCTCATTCGAGCCGAACGGGGGATCGTGTGAAAAAGCGTTTTGCAGCTGCTTGCCGCAGCTGGTCCGTTGTGCGTCGCATCCTGGTGGTGCTGGCGCTTCTGGCGCCACTCCAGGCGTTCGCGGCCGACCTGCAGGTTTCCGGTTATAGCTGGCTTCCCGACCCCGTTCCGAACGGCGCCGTGACGCAGTTCACCGTGCGCGTCACCAACAATGGACCCGGGACCGTCTCGGACGCCGTGGTGACCATCGCGGTGTCGAGCCGCTTCCGCGTCGCTGCAGGTGATTTTCCGTCCTACTGCGCCCTGTCGGGGGCCATCGGCTCCCAAATGCTCACCTGCAGCCTTCCGACGCTCGCGGTCGGCGACCGGACCTTTACCTACAGCGCAACCGCCATCGCAACCGGTTCGGCCAACACCACCGCCACGATCTCCAGCGCCACCGCGGGCGATAGCAACGCGGCGAACGATGCGCTCACCGTCACGCCGGCGGTGCAGACCGGTGCCGACCTTTCGGTGGTCAAGAATGACGGGCTGGCAACCCACACCCTGGCTGCGGGCGGCATCATCTCATACCAGATCGTCGTCACCAATGCCGGGCCGGATACGACCTCGGCGATCCGGCTGACCGACAATCTGCCGCCCGCCTCGGACTTCCAGTATCAAAGCGCAGGCGGGACGAACTGGAACTGCTCGAACAGCGGTACCACCGTCACGTGCAACTATGGCGGCGGCGCGGCGACGGGTGCGCTGCCCACGATCACGGTCACCGGCAAGGTGATCCGCCAGTCGAGCGGTACCATCACGAACAATGCCTTCGCCTCGCTGACCAATCCCCTCGTGCTCGATCCCGACGCGGCGAACAATGCCGCGGCACCGGTCGTCACCACGATCCTCGAGGGCAGCGATCTTCGGGCGTCCAAGGCGATGCCGGCCACGATCGTCGAAGGCAGCGGCACGACGATCAACCTGACGATCTTCAACGACGGACCGCAAGCGGTCGCCGGGGCGACGATCAGCGACACCATCGCTTCGAACTTCACGCTCGGCACCATGCCGGCCGGCTGCGCCGCTACGGGCCAGGCCGTGACTTGCAACGGGGGGACGCTCGCCAGCGGCGCAAGCCGCTCCTTCGCGATTCCCGTGACGGCGGACAGCCCGACCGCGGGCAACCAGACTAACAGCGCGGCGATCAATCTTCCCGCCGGGTTCGCCGACCCCGATTTGATCAACAACATTGCGACGGCGCCCTTCCGGATCGTGCCGCCGACGGCGGATCTCAGCGTCAGCAAGAGCAAGACGCCGAACCCGGTCGCGGCAGGCGGCGACATGACCAGCACGATCACGGTACGCAACAACGGCCCATCGGCACTGAGCTATGCCCCAGGCACGCCCATCCGGATCACCGACGCGGTGTCGGCCGACGAGACCCTCGTCTCGTCGAACGCGGCCTGGAGCTGCGCGCAGCTGGGTAACGTCATTACCTGCGATAGCACGGGGTCGGGCACCCTGGCGCTGAACGCCACGCTCGGCCTGTCGCTGGTGACGCGCGCCAGCGCGACCGCGAACGCCGACCTCAACAACACCGCCTGCTCTGGTGCCACCGGCGGCTCGCTCGCGACCCCGGCCGACACCAATGCGGCAAACGATTGCAGCGGCGCGGGCGTGCGCGCCACCACCGTCACGACCGACCTGACCGTGGTCAAGGAAGTCGCGCTCAATCCGGCGGGACCCTGGAGCCAGGCCCCGGCGCTCACAATTCCGGCAACGAGCGCGAGCTTCTATATCCGCCTGCGCGCCAGCAACCTCGGCAGCGCCCCGGCCGGGACCGTCACGGTCACCGACAGCCTGCCGAACTCGCTCAACGCAACCGGCTATGTCACCGGCTTCGGGCAGATCAGCGCGTCGAGCGGGAACACATCCTACACCGCGTCGAGCGGCCAGATCAGCTGGACGCTGACCAATCTCGGCGCCGGCGCGACCGAAACCGCGATCGTGCGCATCGACCGGCCGGTGAACAGCGGCACCTTCACCAACACGGCGAACATCACCTCTTCGGACACGATCGACAGCGACAACAGCAACAACAGCTCGCAGGCACAATATACCGTCGCGCCGCTCGCCGACATGCAGGTGACCGGCAAGTCGATCTCGCCCAATCCGGCCCGGGTCGGCGTGGTCTCCACCTATACGATCAGCGTGCGCAACAACGGCGCCAACCCGGCAGCCAATGTCGTGGTCAGCGACACCATCGATCCGAGCCGCTTCGAGCTGGTCGGCAGCCCCGCCTCGACCAAGGGCGGCAGCAGCTGCGGCAAGGACGACGCAACCGGCGTGATCAGCTGCAGCATGGGCCAGTTCACCCGCGGCCAGGCCTTCCAGGTCACGCAGCAGGTCCGCGCGCGCTTCCCGTTCGGCGGGGCTACGACCGGTTTCCCGATCAGCCACACCAACATCGCCAATGTCGCCACCGACACCGACGAAAGCGACACCACGAACAATAGCGGGCAGGTGACCCACAACGTGACGGCACCGGGCTATGATCTTGCAATCACCAAGCAGGAGCCCGGGCCCGAGTTCGACCCGCTGCGCTTCGGCGAAGAGCTTGTCTACGATCTGCGCGTATCCAATTTCGGCCCCTCGCGCGCAACGAACGTCGTAGTTGCGGACGTTCCGCAGCCGCCTTCGGGCTATTCGATGACGCTCGCCGGGTTCAGCGTGAACCCTGTCGGCGCCAGCGGAGGCTTCACGCTCTACGCGCCACCCTCGCCCGCATGCGTCCAGAGCGGCGCGAATGTCGAATGCCGCCTCCATGCGAGCTCGACCGCCGGCAATTATCTCGACGCGCTCAACCAGGTGATCTTCCGCCTGCGCTTCACGCCGGGCGGACCGGCGCCGACCGGACCTTTGACCTTCACCGACGAGGCGCAGGTCACGGCGCTCGAGCAGGACAATGTGACGGTCAATCAGGCCGACAGCCAGCTCGCCAACAACCGCGCCGTCCAGACCACCACCGTGCTGCCCTCGGCCGACCTCGAGGTCGTGTCGAAGACCCGGGTCGGCGCCTCGCCGGCAAGTATCAACGAGCCCGTCGAATATGCGATCGTGATCCGCAACAACGGCATCTCGCCGATCAATCAGGTGCGCGTGACGGACACGCTTCCCGCCGGCTTCGAGCTTGCCGGCCCCGCCCCGACGGCGACGGCTGCGGGCGCAGCCAGTATCGGGTCGATCAACTGCACCGGCACGACCTCGATCCTTTGCACGCTCGACGGCAGCTTCCCGCCCGACGGGAGCCTGGTGACGCTGCGGCTGCGCGCGCGCGCCACCTATCCCTATGCGGGTGCGCTGCTCACCGATCAGGTCAACACCGCCTCGATCGCGCCGGGCCTCGACAGCGGCGGGCAGGAACTGGCGCGCGACGCCGTTCCGGCCAATGACAGCAAGACCGCGGCCGTCCAGATCGCCCAGTCCTCGCTCGCCGGCTCGGTGTTCGATGACGCGAATCTCGACAATGCCGTCCAGGCGAGCGAAGGGCTTGCGGGCGTGACCGTCGTGCTGAGCGGGACCGATGCCTGGGGTAACCCGGTCGCACCGCGCACCCTCGTCACCGATGCCGGTGGCAACTTCCTGTTCGATCGCCTTCCGGCGGGCACCTACCAGATCGTCGAGACCCAGCCGGCCGGGCTGCTCGACTTCCGCGAGACCGCGGGCAGTGTCGGCGGCGTCGTGAACAATGGCGCGTTCGGCAGCGCGGCCGCCACCAACAGCATCACCGCGATCAGCCTGCCGGCGAACACGGCCGCGACGAGCTATCTCTTCCAGGAGACGCGCGCGGGATCGATCGAAGGCACGGTCTGGCGCGACGCCAACAATAATGGCGCGATCGACTTGGGCGAGACCGGCGTGGGCCCGGGTGAATTCGGGGCGACGCCACAGATCCGTCTGACAGGGTCCGACTATGCGGGCGGCGCCGTCAATCTGACCACGACCGTCGATGCGAACGGACATTATCGCTTCACCGACCTGCCGCCATCCGACGCGACCGGCTATACGGTGACGCAGCTTGTCCAGCCGACTGGCCTTTCGGACGGCCTGGATACCAATGGTGCCGGCACCATCGTCGCCGGCTCGGCCGGGCGCGCAGCCCCCGAAGACGTGCTGGTCGGCACGCTCGCCCCCGGCCAGGCGCTCACCGAGCGCAACTTCGGCGAGATCCCGACCTCGACGCTGTCGGGCATCGTCTTCCTCGATCCCAATGGCAACGCCACCCGCGATGCCGGCGAGAATAGCGGCCTTGCCGGCGCGGTGATCCGCCTGACCGGCACGAATGACCTCGGCCAGGCAGTCGATTGCTCGATCACGACCGACGCCACCGGCGCCTATAGCTTCCCGGCATCGAGCGCTGCCGATCCTTCCTGCCGCGCGCTGCGGCCGGGCACCTATACGGTCACCGAAACACCACCGCCGGGCCTTGAGCATAGCGGCGCGTTCATCGGCAGCGCCGGGGGTAGCTCGGGCGGGGCAAGTGGCGCGAATACGGCCGCTCCCGGCCAGGCGAATTCGAGTGTCAGCGGCGTCGTGATCGGTGCCGGAACCACCGCCACGCGCTATGATTTCGGCGCCACCGGCCGCGGCATCGGCGGGTATGTCTATCTCGACCGCAACAATAACGGCGTGCGCGATCCCGGCGAAGTCGGCATCGCCGGCGTCACCGTCACGCTTTCCGGCGCCACGGCCGCCGGACAGGACGCGTGCACGCTGATCGCCTGCACTGCGACGACCGACGCGGCGGGCAACTATCTGCTCGTCAACGTGCCCGGCTCCTCCCCGGCGGGCTACACGCTCACCGAACAGGCCCAGACGACGGCTCCGCTCTCCGCATTTGCGGACGGCACCGACGCCGCCGGCCAGGTCAATGGCAGTGTCCACGGAACCGCCGGCAATGACGCGATCACCGGCATCACGCTTGGAGCGGGCGACCTCGGCATCAATTACGCATTCGGTGAACGCGCGGGCTCGCTCGCCGGGGCGACCTATATCGACGGCAATGATGACGGCATCCGCCAGCCCGGCGAGACCGCACTCGCCGGCATCGTCGTCACCCTGTCGGGGACGACCGCGACCGGCCAGGATGTCTGCCTCGCCCGTGCGGCGCTCGATCCGGCGCTCGGCTGTACCGCCACCACGGGGGCTGATGGCGGGTATCGCTTCGACGATCTTCCGGCCGGGAGCTATACGCTCGTCGAGAGCCAGCCCAGCGCCTATGCCGATGGCCGCGAGAGCGCGGGAACACCGGGCGGCAGCGTCAACAATGGAAGCTTCGGCAGCGGCGTCGCCGAGAATCGCATTGCGACCGTAACGCTCGGGAACGGCACCGCCGGCACCGGCTACGACTTTGGTGAGCGCGCCATCACCATTTCGGGCCGGGTCTTCAAGGATCCCGAGCGCGACGGGTCGGACGCGGGCAGCGAGCCGGCGATCCCCGGCGTGACGATCACCCTGCGCCAGGGCGGCACTGTCGTCGCGACCACCGTCACGGGTCCGGACGGCGGCTATCGATTCCAGAACCTGCCCGCCGGCAGCTATACCGTGGAAGAGACCCAGCCTGCCGGCTATGGCTCCTCGACCTCGGACAGCCGCGCGATCAACGTGACTGCGGGCATCAATCAGACCATCGACTTTGGCGACACGGTCTCGACCCTCGCCGGTTCGGTCTTCCTCGACTCGAACAGTGACGCGGTCCGCGGTGCGGGCGAACGGGGATTGGAAGGCGTCACCGTGCACCTCACCGGCACCACCGCGGGCGGCGCCTCCGTCGATCGCACAGCCACGACCGATGCGACCGGCAACTACCGGTTCGACGACCTCCTGGCGGGCACCTACTCGGTCGCGGAGACGCAGCCGGTCGGCTTCGGCGACGGCAAGGACGCCGCCGGGAGCGTCGGCGGCAGCGTCGCGAACGACAATATCTCGGCCGTCAGTCTGCCCACCGGCACCGATGCGTCCGGCTATGTGTTTGGCGAGCAGGGACAGGCGCAGGGCGGTGTCGTCTATATCGACACCAACCTGAACGGCGCTCAGGATTCCGGCGAACCGGGCATTGCCGGCGTTGCCGTCGAGCTCCAGAAACCCGACGGCACGGTCGTCCAGACCGCCACCACAGCTGCCGATGGGCATTACAGCTTCACCGACATCGAGGCGGGAGACTATGTCGTCGTCGAGCAGCAGCCGCTCGGCTATGGCGATGCCGAGGAGCATCGCTCCAATCGCGCGACCCTGACCGTCGGTGTCGGTGCCCCGGTCGCTCCGGTCAACTTCGGCGAGCGCGTCGGCTCGCTTGCCGGCGGTGTCTACAACGACACCAACGGCAATGGTCGCCGGGATACGGACGAGCCCGCGATCCCCGGCGTCACCGTGAAGCTGACGGGCAGCGACGCTCGCGGCAACGCGATCACCCTCACCACCGTCTCGGGCGATAATGGCAGCTATCTGTTCACCGGCGTTCCGGGCGGCACCTACAATGTCGTCGAGACGCAGCCCGCGGGCTATGACGACGGCATCGATACGCCCGGCACTGCCGGCGGTACCGCGGCGGGCGACACGATCAGCGCGGTCTCCCTTGCGGCGGCACAGGATGCCACCGGCTATCTGTTCAGCGAGCGGGGCGCGGGCGCGCGTATCGCCGGCCGCGTGTGGCTCGATCGCGATCACGATCGTGCGCTCGATGCGGGCGAGCCGGTCTATGCCGACTGGATTGTCGAGCTTCACCTCGGCGGCGCGCTGATCGGTACGACTCGCACAGGTGCCGACGGGGCCTATGCCTTTACCGGCGTCGCGCCGGGGGCCGGCTATCAGGTGCTGTTCCGCAATCCGGCGAACAACGCGATCTATGGCAGCGCGCGGCCGAACGAGACCGGCGCGGCGATCGCCGAAGGCGTGGTGTCGCCCTCCAACCCTGCCGGCGCACGCACCGAGGACGGGACGCTCTCCGAACTCAAGCTCACGCCGGGTGCGGACGTGCAGCAGCAGTCGCTGCCGCTCGACCCGTCGGGCGTGGTCTATGACTCGGTGCGCCGCGTGGTGGTGCCTGGCGCAACGGTCCGCATAACCGGGCCAGCCGGGTTCGACCCCGCGCTCCATCTCCTCGGCGGCACCGCCAATGCCGGCCAGGTCACCGGCGAGGACGGTATGTACCAGTTCCTGCTGCTACCCGGCGCGCCCGCGGGCACCTATACGCTCGCGGTCACGCCCCCGAACGGCAGCTACAATCCGGTACAGCCCTCCAGCATCATCCCGCCGTGCGTCGGACCGCTCGCCGTCGGCGCGATGCCGGATCCGCTGCTGGTCTCGAGCTATGACGGTGCGCCGCCGACCTCGGCGCTCGCGACCTGCATAACCGGCGGGCAAACCACGGCCTATTATCTGAGCTTCACGCTCACGCCGGGAACGTCGGCCAACGTCCTCAACAACAATCTGCCGATCGACCCCATTCTCGAAGGCGCGATCGTCGTCACCAAGACGACGCCGATGGTAAATGTCAGCCGCGGCGGCCTCGTGCCCTACACGATCACGGCGCGGAACACGCTGGCGGGCGCGATCACGGGCATCACCTTGACCGACCGGACGCCGGCGGGCTTCCGCTATCGGGAAGGCAGCGCCACGATCAACGGCATGCCGGTCGAGCCGCAACAAGCGGGTCGCCTGCTCAGCTGGCCGGCCCAGAACTTCACCGCGGGCGAGGAAAAGACGCTCAAGCTCGTGCTCACCGTCGGCGCCGGCGTGGGCGAGGGCGAGCACGTCAACCAGGCATTCGCGGTCAACGCGCTCGTCGGCGCCACCGTATCGAATATCGCGGACGCCGCGGTGCGGATCATTCCGGATCCGGACTTCGATTGCACCGATATCCTCGGCAAGGTCTTTGACGACCGCAACATGAACGGCACCCAGGATGAAGGCGAGCCAGGCCTGCCGGGCGTGCGGCTCGTCACGGTGAACGGACTCCTCATCACCACTGACGCCCAGGGCCGCTATCATGTCACCTGCCCGATGATTCCGAACGAGGATCGAGGTTCGAACTTCATCCTGAAGCTGGACACGCGCACGCTGCCGACCGGCTACCGGATGACTACCGTCAATCCAGAGACGGTGCGTCTCACCCGCGGCAAGTTCGCCAAGCTGAACTTCGGCGCGGCGCTCGCCCGCGTCGTCCGGGTCGATGTGAATGCCGATGTGTTCGAGGGAAACAAGGTCGCTCCGTCGTTCCTCGCCAGGGTCGACGCGCTCATCGTCACGCTCGCCGAGAAGCCCTCGATCCTGCGCATCGCCTACGGCGCCGCGGGCGAGCCATCGGGCCAGGTGAAGCGCCGCGTCGCGGCATTGCGCGAGGCCGTCGAGCAGAGATGGCGAGACAAAGGCGATCGCTACCGCCTGATCATCGAACAGGAGACCACGGTCCGCAGCAGCACCGCGAAGGGAGACGCGCAATGAACCGCCTGACTCTCCGCACCGCCCTCGCGCTCGGCGTCGGCATTTCGCACCTTGCTCTGGGTACCGCCCTGGCCCAGACGGCCGAACCTTCGGACCATTGCGGTACGCCCGAGCGCCCCTGCGGCCCGCTCGTCGACGACGGCGGTGAAGACACGCGCGGCCTCGCGCCCAACCTCGAACGGGGCGCCGCCGAGGGCGCGTTCCGGGTCACCGTGGATGGCGCAGGTGACCGCGCCACCGCCGCCGACGCGCAGCGCGGCGCCGATGTGGCGCTGGCTAGCGACCGGATCGACGTCCAGGTCACGACGCTCGAGGCTAAGCCGATCCTGAGCCTGGTGCCGGCGCGGCCGGTCGTGGCGCCGGGAGAGGTGGTCCAGTTCCACCTGTTCTCCAATTATACCGCGTTTATTGCCCGCGCCGAGCTGCGCATCTTCGGCGCCGGGGACAGCATCGAGGGTACGCCGCTGACCCTGGTTCCGGTCACGTTCGGAAACCCGGTGAGCTGGAAGGCGAACACAGGCGCCGGCACCCAGCTCCGAGTGGTCCTGCGCGCCTACGATGCCAAAGGGCGTTTCGACGAAACGGCACCGCAAACGCTCTCCGTCTCCGCGGCTCCGTCGGACGGATTGCGCGATACGCGGACGGGACCGGTCTTCGAAAATCAGCGCATCACGGGCAACATCCCGGTGGTCGGCAGCGAGGTGACCGTCAGCGGCTCCGTCGAAGAGCAGGGCACGCATGTCCTCGTGTTCGGCACGCCGGTTCCGGTCGACCGCGATCTGCGCTTCGTCACCCAGCAGATCGTTCCCGCCGGAACGGGCTCGGTTGCGGTTCGGATCGAACCCCCGGGCGGTCCCGCGCGTGAGCATAGCCGCGACCTCAACCTGCCCAAAAGCGACCAATTCTTCGTCGGTATCGCCGATCTCACCGCCGGGCATCGCAGCTTCGATGCCGCCAAGCTCGACCTGCAGGGAACCGACACCGCCGATCCGCGCAAGGACTTCGTCGATGGGCGGCTGGCCTTCTATTATAAGGGCCAGCTCTCCCAGACCTGGCGCCTGACGGCATCGGCCGACACCGGCGAGCATCCGCTGTCCGACGTGTTCGACGGCTTCCTCAAAAAGGACTCGCGTTCGTTCCTGCGCCGCCTCGACCCGAATCTTCATTATCCCGTCTATGGCGACGATTCGACCACGGTCGAGGACGCGCCGACCTATGGCCGCTTCTACACGCGTCTCGAGAGCCCCACCATCGTCGCCATGTGGGGCAACTTCCAGACGCTGCTCCCGGGTACCGAGCTGATCCGCTACCAGCGTGCGCTCTATGGCGCCAATTTCGGCTTCCGGCCCTCGGCCATGACCAGCTTCGGCGAGCGCCGGACCGAAGTCACCGGCTTCGCGGCGGATCCGGGCACGATCGGGACGCGTGAGGATTTCGCCTCGACGGGCGGCTCGGTCTATTATTTCCGCAACCGCGACCTCTCGCAGGGATCCGAGCGCCTTTTCGCCGAGGTCCGCGACCGCGATTCGGGCCTCGTGCTGGAGCGACGCGAGCTCGTGCCGGGCCGCGACTATGAACTGAACTATATCCAGGGCCGCGTATTGCTGCGCGAGGCGCTGCCGATCACCGCCGATACGAGCATGTTCGTTCGCGATGCGTCTCTGGCGGGCAATCCGGTCTGGCTCGTCGCCACCTATGAATATGTGCCGGGCCTGACCCGGCCGGATGCGCTGACGATCGGCGGACGCGCCCAGCAATGGTTCGGCGACATATTGCGCGTCGGTGTCACCGGCTATCATCAGGGCCAGGATCAGGCGCAGCAGGACCTGTACGGCGCCGACCTGCTGCTGCGGTACAGGCCGGGCACCTATCTGCGCGCCGAATTCGCTCAGTCCGATGGCGCGGGCAGCGGAGCCTCGCTCTCCTCGACCGGCGGGTACGACTTCACCCAGCTGACGACGGCTCCACGTACATCGGATGCGCTGATGCTCGAGGGCGCGGCGGATATTGCAGAGATGTTCGGCGGCGGCGACGGGAAGATCGCCGCCTATTGGCGAAGCCGGGAGGCCGGCTTCTCCGGCCCGGGCGAGCTAACCTTCGGCGAGAGCCTCGACCAATATGGCGGTAGCGCCGATATCGCGATCGCCGGTGGCACCCGCTTCAAGGCCAAGGCCGACATCACCGATGGAAGCGTGACCGACCGCGAAGCGCTCGAAGCCGGCGTGACGCACCAGACGACCAATGGCGTGTTCGGCAGCATAGGCGTGCGCTCCGACAAGCAGCAGGGACAGGCGACGGCGTATACGCCCTATCCCGCGGCGCCTGGCTTCCAGGGCGCGCGCACGGATATCGCCGCGAGCATCGGCTATCGCCGCACGCCGCAGCCTGTACCGGCCGAGCAGGGCGAGGCGACGCAGAAGCGTGCCATGCCCTGGGCGCTGTCGGTCTTCGGGCAGAAGACGGTTGATCGCGATGGCGGACGGCTCGAGAACGACCGGGTCGGCGTGGCGGGCGAGCTGCAGCCGACGCGCCGCCTAACGCTGGCGGGCGAGGTGTCCGACGGCGATCTCGGGACCGGCGCCAATGTGAAGGCGAACTACGCGACCGGCGATCGCGGCTCGCTCTATCTGGCTTACGCGCTGGCGGCGGAGAATCCCGACGCCTTCACCTCCGGCAGGCTCGGCCGCCTCACGGCCGGCGCGCGGCGGCGGTTCGGGAGCAGCACCAACGTCTTCGCCGAAGGGCGCTACGAGCATGGCAGCGGCCCGACCGGCTTCACCCAGGCCTATGGCGCCGACTTCACGCCGATCCCAGGCTGGACTTTCGGGTTGCGCTACGAGACGGGGTCGCTCGCGGATGCGCTCGGCGGCCGGATCGATCGCGAGGTCGTCGGCGGGACCGCGGATTATGGCGGGAAGCGGCTGCGGTGGTCGACGGCGATCGAATATCGCACCGACGGCAGCGCTACCTATGGCGACCGGACCAGCTGGGCGACCCGCAACCAGGTCACGTTCCGCGCGACCGATGCGCTGCGGCTTTTTGCCAAGGCCAATGTGTCGCTTTCCGATGGCGGCCTCGGCAGCGATCAATCGCTCGACGCCGATTATTATGAGCTGGTGGCAGCGGCGGCATATCGGCCGACCAGCGACGACCGGCTCAATCTGCTGGCGAAATATACCTATCTCGCCGATGAGCCTTCCCCGGCACAGGTCGACCAGCTCGGGCTGAACCTAGACTATGCCCAACGAAGTCACATCGCCGCGATCGACGGCACCTATCAGGTGACCCCGCGCCTCGCCCTGGGCGGGAAGGTCGCCTACCGGGTCGGCGAGCTGCGCACCTCGCGCGATGCGAGCGCGCCATGGTTCGACAGTCATGCGACCTTCTGGGCGGTGCGCGCGGACTATCGCATCATCGGCAAATGGGACCTGCTCGCCGAAGCCCGGCAGCTGTCGAGCCGCGAGGCGGGCGACGCGCGTCTCGGCGCGTTGGTCGGCGTTTACCGCCACATGGGCGACCATGTGAAGCTCGGGATAGGCTACAACTTCACCGACTATTCGGACGACCTGTCCGACCTCAGCTATGACGAGCGCGGCTTCTTCGTGAACATGATCGGCAAGTTCTGACGCTTCACCGACCCCCGGGCGAAGCTCGGTTCGCGCCGCCGCCGAGTTGAGACTCGGCGGCGGTTTCGTCTATGCCGCGCGGCGAACAAGGTGAAGGAGACGAGCATGCACGCACGGCACGCGATCGCGGGAGCGTTGCTGAGTCTTGTCGGCGCATGCACGTCTCCGCTGACCCGGGAAGGCCGATTGCCGCCGGCCGCGGCAGAGCTTGCAGATCCGACCTATGTCCTCGCCGCCCAACCGGCCGAAGGCGATGCCCCCGCTTCGGATGCCGTCGCCCTGGTTCGCGCCGCGCTCGCGTCCAAGGGATATCGCGAGGCGCCTAATGGCCATTACCGCCTGGAGGTCGGTCTCGCGGTCGCACCTGCCGCGCTTGACATCGGGCGCGGCGAGGCCGCCGAACCGCCGGCGGTCGACGCCGCCCGCAACCCGATCGTCCTGTGCCGTCCGCGACGCCATGTGCTCACCGTGGGCATGATCGATCGTACGAACGGGGCGGTATTGTTCCGCAATGTGGCGGCTGCCCGCCACTGCGGCCCGGCGCTAGAGGAGATTCTCCCCAGGATGGCGCGCGCCGCGGTCAACGGGTGACGGAAGCGGCGAATTCCGGAAGTACGAGGGTGAAGCGCGATCCATGCGGCGAAACGGCAGAATGTTCGAGCCTTCCGCCATGGCGCTCGGCGACCGCCCGCACATAGGCGAGCCCCAGCCCGACGCTCAGGCCCGGCCCGGACGCGGCCAAAGGGCCGAAGCGGCCGGTGAGATCCGCCAGGCGCTCCTTGGGGATGCCGGGACCGCGGTCTTCGATCCAGGCCTCGAACATCGTTGCACCCTCGGGAGAGGTCTCCTCGATTCCGTAATGGATCTCGGCGCCGGCCGGGCTGAACCGCACCGCATTGTCGAGCAGGTTGAGGAATGCCCGGGTGAGCGCGTGGCGCTCGCCGGCGACGCAGCAGGGCTCGCCGGGCCGCACGACGATCCTTACCCCCTTCTGCGTGGCGAGCGGCCACAGCGCGTCGCTCGCCTCTCCCAGGCAATCATGAAGATCGGTCTCTTCGGGCGCGAATCGGGTTTCGCGAAGCCGTGCGAGCTGCACGAAATTCTCCGCAAGTCCGAGTGTGCGCTGCGCATGATAGGCGATCTTGTCCGCGACTTCGCGCGTCAACCGCTCCTTGTGATTCGATCCGCTCTCGGCGGATCCCTGGAGCAAGGTGAGGATCGATGCCTGTGGCGAGCGCATGTCGTGGCTGAGAAACTCGAGGGCCTGTTCCCGCTCGCGCTCCACGGTGCGGATGTCGGTAATCTCGGCCAGGAGATGGATCCATCCGCGTTGTCCGCCGTCGGCACCGGCGAGCGGCGTGCGGCGGTGGGAAAAGTGCCTGCCGTCGGCTGATAGCAGGTCCCTGGCCGACGGAAGGCTGTAGAATGCCGCACGCAGCTCGGCATCGCTTGCAAGGAGCGCTTCGGCGCGGCGGTTGGCGACCAGCACCTCTCCCTCCATCGTGGTGACGACCAGCGGATCGGCCACGCCTTCGACAGTATCCGCCACGAGGCGCTTCAGATCCCGCAGCGCGGCAATCGAACCGCTGAGCGCAGCGGCATTGCGGCCCGCATGGTCGAGCGGATGCCCGGCCGCCGCCGCCGGCTCGCCGACGTCGACCGACAGGCTCGAGAGCTCGCCGGCGATGGCCTTGTCGATCGCGTGAAGCCGTCGCCATCCCCAGAGCGGATATACGAACAGGACCCCGAGCAGGGCTGTCGCGGGCGGAATCCACAAGCCGGTGGTCGCGATGAGCAGCACCGGCCCTAACGCGACCAGCGCGAACGTTGCCAGCGCCGCGATGAGGGCACGCGAGGGCTTGAGGCGCCAGAACAGGAACAGCAGGAAGATTGTCGGTAGGGCAGCAGCCGCCAGCCGCACCGAGAGTGGCGCCTCGCGGACGAAGCGGTCGGCGAGCATGGCGCTGAGCAGGTTCGCCTGCACTTCCACTCCGGCGAGCGTTCCCGCGCCCGCCACGTCGTGACGGTCTCCCAGGCCCCCCGCGGTTGCGCCGACCAGGATCAGGCGGTTGCGGATGAAATCCGGGGGCAGGCGGCCGGCGACAAGGTCGCTGAACGACACGCTGCGCCACGCGCCGGCCGGGCGATAGGGGACCAGCACCGACATGTTCGCCCGGGCCCTGGCGTGCTGCCAGGCAGGCGAGGAGCGACCGAATGCCAGCCGATAGGTCTGCTCGACGAGATGCGGCCAGCTGCGCGCCCCGTCGTTGACCTCGAGCAGCGCGGTGCGGGCCGTTCCGTCTTGGCCATGGGGGAGGGCCACCTGCCCCAGGGCCGTCGCGGCTTCGGCGATCGGCGCGATCGGCGGCGTGGTGTCCAGATTCTGTCCATCGGGGCCGGGGGCATCGAACAGCACAGGCAGCGCGACCTTGGTGCCGCGCAGGGCACGGGCGAGCGCCGCATCTTCCCCGGCCGTGCGCCCCGGCTCGGTGAACAGCACGTCATATCCCACCGCCGCGGGGCCTGCCCGGGCGAGCGTCTCGAGGGCCCGCGCATGCGTCGTGCGCGGCCAGGGCCATTGGCCGAGCGCCGCGAGGCTCGCATCGTCGATCGCGACGACAAGAATCCGGTCCGAGGCCGGCGGCGCGCGCAATCCCACGACAAGGTCGTACAGCGCGTCGTCTGCGCGCGAAGTTGCCCCGCTTAAGGTGAGGCCCAGCGTCAGTACCAGCACCAGCAGCGCGACCGCACACCATTCGACCAATAGCCGCCGGAACAAGCTCTAACGCCTTCGGGACCGCGACGGATCGGTGATCGTCAGTTTCTCCGGATCGGTCCAGCTTTCGGTGACCTCGCCGTCCTCGACCTGCACCAGACCCACGCGCCAATAATAAACATCGGCCGGAAGCTGCCGCAGCGTCAGCACATCGCGCTCCAACGCGACTTCGTCGACCACGGGCATGCCGTCGGGCCGTTTGCGCATGAGCTGGAATCGATATCGCCGAACACCGCTGCCCGCTCCGGACCAGCGGAAGCGGTAGCCATCCTCCCCCGCCTCGACGGTTGCGTGGATCGATGCGAGCCGACGGGTGAAGCTGTACGACTGCGCGAGACCTTCGAGACCGGAGCGGGCGATGGCCGATACCCGGACGAACAGGTTTCCGTTCGGGATGTCGTTGAGCGCGAACGCGCCGTCGTCGGAAAATTGCTCCGCGATATTGTCGACGAAGCCGGCATCGGATGCGATCACGACACGGTAGCGCACCGCGCTCGCGAGCTTGCGGGCCCGAAACTCCACAGTGTCCCGGGTTTGTAGCGTCGCCGGATCGTCGAGCTCGGGCGCGCCGAGCAGCTTCTCGACCCGAGGTTCACCTGCCGCATCCAGCGTTGCGCCGATGCCGCGCTCCAGCTCGGTCGAAGCCGCAAGTTCGGCCGCCGAAAAGGCGACGATGCCGGCAAGGACCTCGGTCGCGGCAGTGCGATTCGTCTCCTCGAAGGCCACCCGGAATTCGGTGCCACGCACCGCGGTCATGCTGATCGGCGTGTGGATGCGATAGCGACCCGAGGGCTGGTCGAGCGGCGTGACCTTGGTCTCGAGCCGGCCCTTCTCCACATCGATGCGATAATCGATCGCGCCGGTGAGCAGGATCCGATGCAATTCGCGGATCCGGACCCGGCTCTGCGACGGGATCACCACCTGCGAGCGATCGGCCAGCATCAGCGTGGCGAAGCTGTTGCCTGCCGTCGCCAACTCCATGCCCTCACCGATGCTGGCGCCGGGCGACGGGGAAATGGCGCGGCCGCCGATCGAGAGGCTGATCGTGCCGCGATAGCTGGCGAGCCGCGCGGGCTCGACCTTGAAACGCAGCCAGGATCGCGGAATGAGGATGCGCCGCCCGATCGGCAGCCGCCTGGGGTCGCGCGTCGCCGCGAGCTTCAGCAGAGCCCGCCACCGTCGTTCCGGCACGAGGAAGCTCCGGCTCAACCGGTCGAGCGTGTCGCCGCGGCGAATGATGTACGCGACTGACTCGCCTGCAGGGACCGGTGACACCGTTGCAGCGGCCTGAAGCGCGACCGCAAGAAACATGCTTACCCCTCTGCCCCGAAACGCTCGATCCGATAGCCATAACCGGAAATCGCGACGATGCGGTAACCGTTCTCCGGAGTCAGCTTGAGCTTCGTGCGAATTCTGGAGACATGCATGTCGAGGGTGCGCGTCGAAAGATCGGCGGAGCTCTGCCAGATCGTCTCGAGCAGATAGCTCCTCGAGAGCGCGCGATGCATGTTCTCGAAGAGGGTTAGCGCCAGCTGGAACTCCTTCGCGCTGAGCGCGACTTCCTCTTCCTTGACGAGCACGCGTTCGGTGAGCCGGTCGAAGGAATAGGGCCCGAATTGTAGAACCCGTTCCTGCGCCGCGCTGGGCATTGCCCGTCGCAGCACCGCCTGGACCCGCGCGACGATCACCGAGGAGCTTTCCGGCTTCACGACATAGTCGTCGGCCCCCGCGTGCAGCGCCGCGGCGATATCGTCCTTGTCGGACCTGCTCGTCAGCATGATGATCGCAGTGCTGCGGGAGACCGCCTCCCGGATCGACCGGAGCAGCTCCATCCCGGAACTGTCTGGAAGGTTCCAGTCCAGCAGGATCAGGTCGAAGGTTTGCCTGCGCAGGGCCGCGAGCAGTGCAGCGCCGTTACGAAAGCCCGCACAGGCATGCCCGGCAGCACTCAAGGCCGCCGCCGCGAACTCGATCACGCCCTCGTCGTCATCGACGATCGCTATCCGCATGCTGGGTCCTCGCGCCGGCTCAAAAGGGCTGGGCCAGGGGTGCCCCAGCCGGGTATCGCCAACCGGCGCGGGACCATTGGTGCGGGAACTCGAGAACGGCGCGGGCAGCAAACAGAACGGCCTGTCCTATAGTGATGGTATATCCGGCGGCGGCGCGCTGACCGGTCGCGCGACGGTGCAGGCGAGCGTGATACGCGATACCCGGGCCGCATTCTGCAGAATCTGCAATTGCGGATGAAACTCGGGAACCGACCTTCGACATGTGCCGCTGCTAGCAATGGGGCGGAAATGCGACAATCGCACCATTGTAAACAATTGTAACGAATCGCAGGGATTTCCGTTACGTCACGGCCGCGCTGCGGTGGCACGTGGCATCGTCAGGATGGACGGATCGCTTGCACAGGCCATCGACGCGAAGGGCATGGGCCACGGCCGTGCCGAAGCAATATGGGGTCGGCTTCCGCTGCAATTATCATTGGCGAGACGGGAAGCGTCAAACCGCAACCCTTCCTCGACGTCATGCCGAAAGCTCGCGGGACCCGATCACTATCGGTTTACAAGAATTTACGTCCGGCGTCTGGCGGGTACGTTCCGAGCGGTGCCGAAGAGAGGCTGCGCTACACCCACTTCATGCACTACGCCGATGGCTCGATCACGCCGCAGGTGGTGACGCTGGTCGTGCTCGGCCGGATGGGAGAAGCGGTCCAAAGCGGCATCGACGCCGTTCGTGGCGGCCTGGCCTTTCATCTGTCCTGGCTGGACAGCGAGCTCGGCTCGCGGCCCTGGGTCGCGAACGACAGCTTCACCGCTGCCGATATCATGATGAGCTTCCCGATCGAAGCGGCGCGCCTTCGAGCCGGGCTCGACTGGACCTACGACAATCTCGACGCCTGGCTCCGTCGGATCCAGGATCGCCCCGCCTATCAGCGCGCGCTTG
>NZ_JACTGR010000013.1 GCF_014489075.1 Sphingomonas sp. JC676
ACTCCGGCCGTTCAAGTTGGATACGGCACATGACCGCTATTGGGCCGCTTCCAGACAGGCAGCTTTTGGACGAGATAATCGCGAAGCAGACATTCGAGGTAGGGCTTTCCGCTTAGGCCGGGAGGGTCTGGCGTGGGCCTATTACGGTCGGCGTTTATCCAGTGACCTAACGCAAATGCCGACATCGTTTAGTAGGAGCTAATGGCCTGCTCCCAATAGACCGTATCGGCAGCACCGGAATCGAAATTTCAAAACGCCGGACTTCCCGCGCCACGCGTTCGACGCCTAGTATGCTTCGATGAGGTTTATCGCCGACGGTCCGGAACTACCCGACGAACTGCTGACCGCCCGTGACGCGGGACATGTCCTGTTCTTCTGCGGAGCGGGCGTCTCGCAAGCTGAGGCACACCTGCCGAACTTTCCCAGCCTCGCTGGCCGGGTGCTCTCCTCTCTGGGCTCCGCCCTCGACAGCCCGGCCAGACGACTGTTCTCGGCGAGCCTGGACTTCGAGAAGGCGACCGGCCTGACCGGCGTCGTCGCCACCGACCGGATCTTCGGTCTGCTAGAGCAGGAGTTCTACCCCGAAGAGGTGCGCCAGGCTGTGGCCAAGGCGCTGGTCCCTCCTCAGGGGCACGGGCTCGGCGCCCATCGCACCCTGCTCGACCTGTCACGCGATCCGGCGGGCGTAGTCAGGCTGATCACCACCAACTTCGACCGGCTGTTCGAGGACTGCGACCCCGGGCTCGGCTCGTTCAATCCGCCGCATCTGCCCGATCCTCGGCGCCCGACGGACTTCAGGGGCGTCATCCACATCCATGGCCGCGTAGATGCCGAGTATAGCCGCGCCTGCGACGACGAGTTCGTTCTTTCGAGCGCCGACTTCGGCCGGGCGTATCTCGCGGATGGCTGGGCAACCCGCTACATCCAGACGCTGCTGCAGCGCTTCAAGATCGTGTTCGTCGGGTATTCGGCGGACGATCCGCCGGTCCAGTATCTTCTCGAGGCGCTCAGCCGGGAGGAGGACAGGCCAAACGACCTCTACGCCTTCCAGTCAGGCAGCGTCGACCAGGCCGCCGCGCAATGGAAGCACAAGGGCGTGCAGCCCATCCCATACGACAGCGCCAACGGCCACTTCGCGCTCTGGGAGACCTTGCGGGCATGGGCGGATCGAGCGCGCGACGTGGACGCCTGGCACGAGAGCGTCATCGCCATGGCGGCTGCCGGCCCTGGCGCCCTCCAGCCCCACGATCGGGGGATCGTCGCCCACCTCGCGGCGACGCGTGACGGCGCCCGGCGGCTGGCGCACAAAGGAACGCCTCTTCCGGCGGAATGGCTCTGCGTCTTCGATCCGAAGAGGCGCTACGCGCCTCCCGGCCCACGCGACCCTCACGTGGAGGGAAGCGAGCGCGTCGATCCGTTCGACTCACTAGGTCTCGACTCGGATCGACCACCACCGCCGACCGATCCCGACGACCGGTTCTCCAGCCGCGAGGCTCCAGCGGACGCTTGGGATCTGCTTGCCGCCACCGAAGCCGATCACGAGCGGCTGGCGCCGGACGCGACGGGTCGGCTGCGTGGTGCGGATGCCGGCCGGCCGTCGAAGATGCCGACCCGCCTGTGGCATCTGGGAGCATATCTGGTCCGCGTCGCCCACCAGCCGGCCGCAATCTGGTGGGCGGCGCACCAGCACGGTCTGCATCCCGACGTCGTGTCGCATCTCGAATGGTCACTGCGCCAGCAGCAGGATCGCTTTCCGGCGACCATCCGAGAGGCATGGCGCCTGCTCATCGCCGCGTGGCGCACCGACCCGCCAGACCCCAATCGCCAGCGCTACGAGATCGAGGCGGTCGTCGCCCAGTCGGGCTGGTCGACGGCGACGGTCAGGTCGACGATCGACATGTATCGTCCGCTGCTGACCGTCGAGCCGCCGATCCTCACGCGACTACCTCCGGGCAAAGAGGAAGCGACGATCGAGAACGTCCTTCGGCCGGACGTGAAGTATCCGCGACCGCACGAGCCGCTCGTCATTCCAGCGGAGCATCTCGGCTATGCGCTCCAGCTCCTTCGAGCCCAGATCGAGCACGCCATCGTCCTCGAAAGAGAGATCGGCGGACATGACCGGATATACTTCGACACCACGCGGGCGGACGATGGAGAACAGCCTGACGAGGACGGTTTCCAACTGACCGGCCTCCTCGCGACGTTTGTAAACATGATGGTCCGCCTGGCAGAGGCCGACCGCGCGGCGGCGAGGGAGGAGTTCGGCCGCTGGCCGGCCGGTTCGAATCCGGTCTTCGAACGCCTCCGGATCTGGGCGGCGGGCCAGCCCGCGATCCTCGATCCGGACGAGGCCGCCGAGGTGTTTCTGTCTCTCGACGACGAGGCGTTCTGGACCGATCTGCAGGAACGGGACCTGCTGTATGCACTCCGCGACAGATGGACGGACTTGGACGCGAAGAGTCGACAGGATCTCGAGTGCCGTCTGCTGACAGGCTCATTCCCCTGGCCCGAGCCCCGCGACGATCTCGCCAGGATCAAGGCCCACTACCGGCTTAACCGCCTTCAATGGCTGAGCGCTCAAGGGGTGAAGTTCGGCTTCGATCTGGAAGCCGAGATGACCAACCTGCGCAAGGACAATACTGATTGGGAGATCAGGTTCGCGGATCGCACGGCGCAGCCGAACGTCGGCAAGGTCCGCAGCATTCCGACCGACACCGATCCCACTCCGCTGGAGGGGCTACCGGTCGGAGAGGTGCTGGCCGCAGTGCGCGAAGCCTCAGGCCGCGACTTCGAGACCTTCATCGACCACCGGCCCTTCTCCGGGCTGGCCGAAAGGCGTCCCGCATTCGCGCTGGCGGTGCTGACCGACGCCGCACGCAAAGGTGAGTTTCCCGCGCGGGAATGGGCCGCTCTCCTTCATGAAACCGCGAAGTGCGAACCCAACCAACGCCTACTGACCGCCATCGCGGTGCGGCTCGCCAAGCTCGGGACAGAGAAGGTCGCGGAGCTGCGGCATCCCATCAGCGAGTGGATCCGCGACCGCGCCACCTGGCTGCTGACCAACCTTCCCGACGTGTTCCAGGCAGTGTGGGACTTGCTCGTAGCCGCGTTGGCGGCCCACCCGCCGAAGGACCGGTTCAGACGGGCGGACGCCGGATGGGTCGATGACGGTCTCAACCAGCCAGCCGGCCGCATGGTCGACGCCCTCTTCAAGGATCCGTCGAAGGTAGACTTCAATTCAGACAAGGGTCTGCCCACCGAGTGGAAGACCCGGCTCGATCAGCTCCTTACGCTACCCGGCGACGCGCGTCGGCACGCGATCGCCATGACCGCGCCGCACTCGAACTGGCTCTACTTCATCGACCCGGACTGGACCGAAAGCCGATTGCTGGTGGTCGCTGACGGAGACGATGCCGACGCCCAAGCCTTCTGGGGAGGGTATTTCTGGGCGGCCCGGACGCCGCAGCTCCCGCTCTACACTCGCCTCAAGCCTGCCTTCATCGCGCTGGCGAGATCGGGTGCGAAGCGCCGGGACCACGCCAACAAGCTCGCCGGGATGCTGCTCGCAGGCTGGGCCGGCAGCGACGACCCCGCCGAAGAGGACGCGCTCATCCCCGACGTGGAACTGCGCGAGGTGCTGATTCACGGCGACGACGAACTGCGGACCCAGATGCTGTGGTATCTGCAGCGGTGGTCGAACGAGCCCGACTCGAAATGGGGCGACCGGATCCTTCCCTTCCTCGAACGCGTGTGGCCACGGCAGAGGTCGGTCCGGACGCCGCAGACGTCCGGCCGGCTGGTCGACATGGCATTGGCCATGCCGGATAGGTTCGTCGAGATCGTCAATGCGATCCTCCCGCTCCTCGATGCGGTCGCGGGATCGTCGGTGCGGATGGGCCACTTCATCGACCTGGAAGAAGGGATCGCCTCCCAGCATCCGCGCGAGCTGCTCGACCTCTTGTGGAAGGTCCTTCCCGAAGATGCATGGCTCTGGCCACACGAGACACGCCGAACGCTCGACGCGCTCAAGGCGCAAGAACTCGTCCGGGATGATACCAGGCTGGCCGAGCTCTCCCGGCGCGAGCAGAACAGGTAGCTATCCCAGCACCACGAGACGCCCGTCGCGGCCGATCTCCAACGGAAACACGGCTGTAAGCGGATCACCGGGCAGCTCGACGTCGCAATGATCTCCGAAATCGGCGATGGCGCCAGCGCCACGGTGTTTCTCGCCGGTACGCGGCCGCCTAGTCGCGGGCCTTGGACCAAGCGTTTCCGTTCTGCTTGGCCTCGACCTTGATGGACTCCACTCGGTAAGGCGCGCAGGCGACGATCTCGACGGCGTCGGGATCGAAGATTGCTATGTTGAATCCGCGCTTCTCTCCGTCGCCGAAGTGGCTCTTGTAGCCGATCGCGTCGTATCCCGCGCTCCGGAACAGCTCGGCCAGTATCTGGGTCGGCGCGTAGTCGGCGCGGTCGTCGGTCGACGTGACTGGTTCCGAAAAGGCGTTGTCGATGTCGATCCAGACCGCCTCCTCCTTTTCTGCCGCCGTCAGATCCGGGCCGCCCATAACATGCCGGAACACTGGTCCGGCGAACGAGGTCCTGCCGTGGCCCTTCGTGAGGTCGAGCGTCCGAATAGGCCTCAGCAGCCGGCACCAGGCAAGCGAAACGTCCGCGCCGATCCAGGGCCTCACCTCCGATATTGCCGTCTCGACGGTGGTGCCCGCGTAGAGCGCAGGTATGCCGGTAGGGTTCGCTCGTCCCTCACGGGCGCGATCTGTGAGGGGTTTCATCCGCTTGGCTCCGAATCCGACGATCTCCTCGCCCGTCCAGTTGCCGTCCTCGTCCTTCTGGTCGAGGAAATCGACGCCGAGCTGCGCGCGGTAGAAGGTCCGCCCCGCCTTGAAGTGCACGTCCCGGTCGTGGATCGTGGCGAGCACCGTCTCCAAAAAGGCCCTTTCCTCGTCGCCCCAGACGTAGCGGCCGGTGAACTGGATGTGCCGCGCGAAGCGCGAGAAGCTGTCCCACCGCGCGAACTCCGCAGCCCTATTCTCGCGGTCCGCCATGCCCATCTCCCGATCCTCGCGTCGTGCCAGCGCCTTGTATTTGAAGTGCGCCCGCCCGCTCCTAAATTCGAGCGATGACCGCTCCGGACCCGACCTACAATCTCTCCGCCTTTGCCGATCGCCTCTTCGCCGAGAAGCGGCTCCTCCCGCTCGCGAACCAGATCCGGCGCGCGCGGGATCTCCACTCCCTGTCGACCGATCTCGTGATGGCGATGGAGAGCATCGATGCGCTGGAGGCGGAGCTGACCGTTCCGGCCGATCCCGACGACCACCGCAAACTTATCACCGAATCCGCGCTGCTAAACAACGCGCTCGTGCTCTACGTCCGTGCGACCAAGACCGAGTCGAAGGAGCGCGGCGGCTTCGACCTTCGCGCCCGCTTCGGCGACGAGGAGAAGGTCGTCCACAAGGAGCTGAGCGATCTGCGCGACAGCGCTATCGCCCATTTCGGCTCCGGCGGAAGCTACGGCGGCGAATGGCAGGGCGAGCTCGTCATCCTCCAATTCAGCGGGGCGGAAGCGAAGGTCGGCGTGGTGACCAGGCGGCAAACTGTGGATCGAAACCTCGTCCGGCGCGCCCGTCAGCAGATCGAGACCGCGTTGAACCTGATGCGTGCGGTCTACTACGAGAAGCTGGCCGAGATCACTGCTTCGATCGAGGCGGAGGCCGCCGCCGACGCGGAGTTCTCGGAAGAGATTCACCGTCACCCGCTCAATCTGGACCTCTTCATGAAGTCGGCCGACGCTGCCGACGCCGCACGCGGATCTTTCGGCTCGGGCTACGCGATGGGCAGCGTGAGCCACCGCTAGCCCCTGCGTCCGGGTCAGGCGACCTCGGCCGCGCCGTCGGCATCGGCAACGCCGACCTGCTCGCCTCGTCGAGGGCTGACCAAGCGATCGCCATAGATGCGCGGTGGAGACATCTCCGCCGCGCATCGCCGTTATATGTAGGCTGCCAACGAACTTCTCGGATGTCCGCTTCCGGGTTGCGCCAAGTCAGCGAGCTATGACCGGAATTAGGGCGCTAAGCAGACCTTCTGCTCTTTCGTTCCAATCACTCGAAAGCCAAGATCACCCAGTGATCAGGTGCACAAGCAGACTCCATAGAATGACCGCAGCAACCGCACTGGCGGCGCAGCACCAGATCAGTCGTCGCGTTCGCCCTTCGACCGATTGCCCGCGTTCGACGATCCCATCGATCCGACCGATCGAGCGGGTGATCGCGTCACGCGCTTCATCGAGCTTGCGCGCGTCCTCGGCTCTGGCCTGGGCGCCCGATGCAGCCACCTGCTTGGTCAGTTCGACCGGCGTCAGCGCTATCGCCGGTGCCTTCTCGATCCGGGCAAGGATGCCAAGCACGGCCGTCATGCGACCGGCCATTTCGGCGAGCGTCGGCGTGTAGTCGGGCACGCGCTCACGCACGGCAGTGAGGCCTTCGAGGGCATGGCGCAGCAAGCTAATCTCGGCGCGGAAATCCTCAAATGCACGGGCGGTTTCGCTGGGCGAATGATCTGGTTCGTGTGTCATGCGCACGGCTTAAATGCTGATTCCGCGACCACGCGAGAGGCCGAGATAGTTCTGGAGATCGTGAGACAAAGAACTTCCTCCGCTACCGCCGATTCCGAGCTCCTTGATGCGATTCTTGAGCAGCGACTCGAGCTGAGGGTCGCGCTGCAGGCCCTTCGCCATCCCCGTCATTGCGGTGCGAACCTCGTCGCCGCGCCAACGCTCCCCGCCCTTATCGAACGCGGAAGCGCGCCTGGCATGGCGGTTCCAGTCCGCCACAAACCTGTCCGCCCGCGCGACGCGATCATCATGGAGTTCCGTCTCCAGCGCCATCGCGCGCAGCACTTGCGCCGTTCTTCCCTGCGCCGCGTCGTCGACCAGCTTGGGGTCGGAGCGAAACGCCGCTTGGAGATCACGTGCTGCGTCGGGGCGAAGCGCGTTCAGATCCTTCGCCGCGGCGTCCAGGGCGACGCGCTGGTGCGGCAGTTCAGCGCTACCTCCGGCGCGCAGCCGCATGATGTCGGCAACGGCGCGGCCCACGCGCTCCAGCGCGCGATCGAGCTGCGACGGTGTCGCTTCGGAGACCATCGGCAACCCTAGCCCGGCTAAGACATCACGCCGCGGCGGACGGGCCGCGACTCCGGTCGGACGGCCCCGCTGCAGATACTCCGACGCCATGTCCTTGCCGCGCTCGCGCGAAAGCACGCGTGCTAGCTTGCCCTCATCGGCAAAGTCGTCGCGGCCATAGTGGAGCTCCACGCTGTCTCGGTGCCGCGACAGTGCGACATACGCTGCATGCCGATCGAGGCCGGGCGTCGCCAGCACATGCGCGCGATCGACCGTCATGCCCTGCGCCTTGTGGATCGTGGCGGCGTAGCCGTGATCGATCTGGTCATAGTCCGTGAGATCGAACGCAATCGATCGGCCGTCGTCGAGCAGCACCACCATGCGAACCTGGTTGACGCTCTCGACCCTGCCCAGCGACCCGTTCTTCACCCCGAGGCTGCGCTCATTCTTGAGGAAAAGGATCCGGTCGCCGGATGCGAAGCGCCGCTCGCCCCGCTCGGCTTGGACCGCGACATCCTCGCCCAGGTCCCGACTCTCCCGCATGCGTTGACGGGCCAGCGCGTTGAGCGCCTGCACCTCCTCATTGGTATGCGTCAGGATGATGCAGCTAGATTTCAGTGAGGCCTGACGATCGCGGTCCCAGCGATCGACAAGTTCGGCGCGAGCCTGGCCGCGGGTCTCGGCCGCATGCACCGCACCATGCTCGGAATAGGCTTCGAGGGCTTGCGGCGTGCGCTCGGTCGCCAGCCAGCGGGTGGCATCGCGCATCCAGTCGGCGCGCTGCCGCCGCACATGGGTCAGCTCATAGGCGCCATGCCGTTCAGCAATCGACCTGAATGCCGCGCCGGCCTCGATCGCTTGCAGCTGCTCGGGATCGCCGACCAGCACGACCTTGGCGCCGCGCTTCTCGGCCTCGGCAATCACCCGCTCCATCTGGCGCGTACCGATCATGCCCGCTTCGTCGATCACGAGTACATCGCGCTCGGTCAGCAGATCGCGACCTTGCGACCATTGATGCTCGAGGCTGGCGATCGTCCGCGACGCGATACCCGATCCGGCTTCCAGATTTTCCGCGGCGATGCCGGACAGGGCAAGCCCGTGCACCTCAAATCCGGCCCGGCTCCATGCGTCGCGCGCAATGCCCAACATGGCCGATTTCCCGGTGCCGGCATAACCTGTGATAGCCGTCAGGTCGGCCCCGCGAACTACATGTTCGAGCGCGGCCCTCTGAGCCCCCTCTAGAGTCAAGCTGTGCTTCTCGGCGGACGCGATTGATTGCCCGATCGCGGCCGCCGGGACCGCATGATGCCGGCGCATCGCCAGGCGGTCAGCAGCACGTTCCAACCGTCGCTCGCACGCAAGCATGTCGCGCGAGGTGAAGCGATCCTGCCCGCGCCCGTCTTTGCCCAGCGCGATCAATTCAGGCGCGGCCCTGACTGTCGCCATCACCCGATCGAACTGATCCTTTCCGTCGCTATGCCGATGCACGAACATCGCAAGCTCACGCGTCGTAAACGTCGCCTGGGTGCGCGTGATCGCGTCCAACGCCAGCGCCGGGTTCGCCAATAGCTTCTCGCCATTGGCGCGCGCGATCGCGTGATGCTCTTCGAGCCGCTCGGATTGCAACCCCCGTTCGGCCATCCGCGCGGCGACCGCACCGATCTTGTGCTGTGGCTCCAAGTCGATTCCTTGCGCCTCCAGGGACCGGTGATCGATCCGTGCATCGATATCCAATTCGGCCAGCCGCGTGTTGACGTGCTCCGCCCAGGCTTCGCGCCATTTCTCCAGAAGATCGGTTCGGTTCCAGTCGCGGACCTTCGCACCGAAACCGCCCTCGCCGACGTCGCGCGTGGTCAGCATCACATGCGCGTGCGGCTTGGGCTCGCCATCGGCGCCGACATCCCAGTGCACGTTGAGATCGGCGATCATCCCGCACGCCACGAACTCTTGGGCGACGAAGTCGCGCGCGAGCCGAATGCCCTCCGCCTGGTTCAGCTCGCGGGGAAGCGCGAACTCGATCTCGCGCGCAAGCTGCGCATCCTTGCGGATCTCCGCCGCCTCAACTTCGTTCCAAAGTCGCTCCCGGTCGGCAAGCGTATCCGGTGCCCCGGCCGGGAGCACGATCTCGGAATGGACGACGCCGGCCTTGTTCGAAAAGTCGTGATAGCGATCGAGCCGCTGGTCGTGCAGCCGTGACGCCGAACGATAGGCGGCAGCCGCCAGCGCAGACGAGCCGTTGGCGCGCGAAATCATCTTTGCCGAGAAATGGTAGATCGCCATTGCGGCAATCCACTTACACCCTAAAGCGCACGTCGGCACGACGTATAAGCGCGCCCTCGAAAGAATTCATCTTTCCCGGGACTGCGTAATCCCATGAGATTTCAGGGCGTTGTCGCTGATCGAAGACAGCGATAACTGGTTCGTCCTCGCCGTACAACAAGAGGACGAACCGATGCGCAGACCCCGCGATTTCGACGCCGAGCTGAAGGCGCTGACCGACAAGGCCAGGCGCCTGAAGGATCAGAAACTCCACCAGCTCGGCGAGTTGGTGACCGCC
The DNA here is from genome assembly GCF_014489075.1 of Sphingomonas sp. JC676. Classification (GTDB taxonomy): domain Bacteria; phylum Pseudomonadota; class Alphaproteobacteria; order Sphingomonadales; family Sphingomonadaceae; genus Sphingomonas. The sequence continues at coordinate 9,696 of NZ_JACTGR010000013.1, forward strand.
ACTGGAGCCGACGCATTTCCGCCCGAACAACTCGCGGGCGTCCTCCTCGCCGCGGTCGAGGCGAGCGACAATTCGACAAAGGAGGGCTGGCGCAAGCGGGGCGCGGCGTTCTTTCAAAGCAGGGCACGCAAGAATGCCGGAACTGATCCGCAAGAATCTGGCAGAGATCCGGCGCGCGACGGCGGCGCGATACCGCCTGGAAGCAAAGATCGCGCGTGACGACAAGCGAGCCTGGGTGGTGAAGCGTCGCGAGCGCACGCGCCAGCTGATCGAGCTGGGCGGTCTTGTCGCCAAAGCTGGCCTGATCGACCTGGCCGATGATGACCGCGCCGTCATCTTCGGCCTCTTGGTCGAGGCGGCGGCGAGACTGCGGGGTGATGACCGCGAGCATGCCCTGGCATTGTGGCGCCGACGCGGGCGGCGGGCTTTCGAGGTTGCCGGTGGCGCTCCGGCATGAGCATAGCCGACTAATGAACGATCAGATGAAAACCGCGATCGTGGAATTTGTCGCCCGAATGCCGGATTGGATACGTCGCGATCTCGCATCGAAGGACCAGCCCGCTCGCACGCGCGCTGAAGAGGCATTGGCGGCAATGATAGTGAATGCTGTCGATCAAACCGGGGCCGACTAGGCAGTGAACCCAAAAACGCGAGTGGCTGCTAACGCCCATTTGCGGACATGAGCGTCGGTGCTACAACCGATTGGGTTGGGAGGTGAGGCATGGCTTCAAAAGTGCTGAAAGCAGCCAGAACTCTCCTTGCGACGTCGCTCGCGATATGGGGAGTGACTTTCGCCTTCGGGGCGCTAGGTGTGCTGCGTCCCGATCTTGGGCTAGTGGCCGGAATCTACAGTTCTTTCGTCGTGGGCGTTAGCGCAGTAGCCTGTATCGCCATCCAAATGAGCGGACGATTCCATTCCCTCCGCCGCCGTTCATCAAAGGCCTCGGAAGGCGGCTAGCCACCCACAGTTGGCCGTTCGTGATTTATGAGTTTGCCGCCTACCGCGATTACGCACGGGCTGCGACAAATTGCGACACATTCATCGCAGCCTGACAAATCGCTGCGACAGCCGGCGCTCATATTTTGGTTTCACGGCGAGGGTACGTCCCCTTCTCTCGCCGTCAGACCCCCCCAGAATCCCCGAATAGCGGCGCCCGATCATTCGGGCGTCGCTAATCGCGCGTCGCAGACCGCGCGTACAAGATCGCGCAGAACCGCGACGCGCTCGCCGAGCCACGCGAGTTCCTCGGCAGTGATTTTGTAATGGGGCGAGTAGCGCGCGTTCACATAGGCCTGCCGGAGAAGCTCGAACCGCCTCCGGCTGTCTTTGTCGTCACGTGGCCATGCTTCGATCAGCGACGGCGCAATGTCCTCCGCGCGCGAACGCAGGAAGTTCAGCTTGTGTGATTTAGGGCTGTAAAGCGTCAGCACGAGTAACGTGCAGTGGTAAAGTTGCTCTACCGTCTGATGGAGATCGAAAGCGGCCTGCTTTGAATAGCCCCGTTCAATCGCAGTGTGCGCCAAATCGAAGCGCCTCATTGCATTCGGAAACCACTCGTCGAAGTATCCCTGAGCCTCCGTTCGCGCCTCCTCAGGCGGCAAGTTCTGCGGGGCGGTAAACGGGAATCCTTCCGCCTCGTACAAGGCGATCCCCTGCTTCAGGATATCGACAAAGAACGGCCGCCCGCGCTCGAGCTGTTTGTTCACGTCGGTGAGCGTGTGGACGATGAAATTGACCGGCGCGCTCAGCGTCTGCGCGATCGTCACCTCGCGCATGAGCCGGTCGTCGGCCGCACCCCAATATTCGGTGACGTCGGTCAGCCGCTCGTCGTTCACGACGACGAGAATGTCATAGTCGGACGTGTAGCCACCGATCGGATCATCGACCCAGTCGCCTCGGGCATGGGAGCCGAACAGCACCAGCTTGAGGATCCGCGCCGACTTCTTCTTCGGGTCCGTCGTGCGCGCGGTGATCTCTGCGAACTCCTCGAACAGGATGCGCACGACATGGGCGAGCTCGCGCTGCTTGGCTTGCGGCAGATGATCGAGATCGTTTCGCATGGGATCCATAACCTGTGGCAGGCGCGGACCGGATGGCAAGGCCAATCCGATCCGCAGCTTATGCGCAAAGTCTCATTGCCGGCGTTGATGTTGTTCGGCGAGCGCAAGGCCGAGCAGATAGTCGGCCGCCTTGCTGGCAGCACTTGCCGCGCGGAAGATCGCCTTCTCGTCCTCGCGCAGCACCGCCAGCCATGCGCCGACATAGTCGGCATGCCGCACGGTCGGACGGATCGATAGCGATGCGCAGGTAAAGGCGCTCGCCATTTCAGCCACCAGCTCCTCGCGCGCATAGTCCGGGCTGCCGAAGCTCCCGCGCTGGTCGCGATTGAGCCGAGTGCGATGGCCGGTCCAATGCCCGTTATGCCGATATCGGCATAATGGC
>NZ_JACTGR010000014.1 GCF_014489075.1 Sphingomonas sp. JC676
GAATGACCGACAATGGGCGCAAAGCTGCCCCTGGTCGAATGTCCGCTACAGGGCGGTAGCGGTCGTTCCAGAGGTTCGGCCCGGAATGGCAGCTATCACGCCTTCGGCTCCCAAAAGCTGCCAGTCTGCAAACCACCACTTCCGGACATTCGTTGGCGATCATCGGCTCGGCGCTTCTGAACGGCGTGAAGTGGCGCGTAGCGGAGAAGCACGACGCAGACTACGACATCTGGCGTGCGACGTCGGCCAACAGAATTCGTGCTATGGGCTGGCGCTGCTCGTTCTCGACGTCGATACTGCCATGCCATGGGTCTGAGCGGCCGACGCCAATGCGGCGCACGATCGCGCGCGCGGCCACATTCGCTTCGATCAGCGCGGCTTGCAAATCGGGGAAATCCCGTAGCGGGAAGTTGGCGGGGATCGTTTCGATCCCGGGTTGGAGATGGAAACCGAAGAGTGGCATGCAATCCAAATCGTTTTGCCCAAACAAGGTTGCGGCCGTTGATCCAGGTTAGGTCGATTCCGACGCAACCGCCGTGCCACGCGCGCGAACCGGATATTCACGTCCCCTCGCTCTGAAATCCTGGGCGGTCATCTGCCCCCTGCGGCCAAAGCCTTGGAGAATATGCCCGAGAGGAGGTGCGACCAGGCTCCAACCGCGATTGGAGAGTCCAGGAGATCCTGGCGTATTTCCAGCTCCACATAGGGACGCCGCCGCGCATAGGCGTGTCGCGGAATCGTGTGGTCGGTCGCATCCATGGCGTAGGGCTGGTTGTCGCCAACCTCCAGGTCGCCCCGCGCCCTGAGCGCGCGAAGCAAGGCGGCGGCGAAAGAGACGTCCCCGCCGTCGTGGAGCACCCCGATTTGCCAGGGTCGGTCCACGCCTCCCATGGACGGCGTGAAGCTGTGCAGCGCGACCAGCACGGTTACGCCGCCCTCGGCATCACGCCGCGCGAGCTCCGCGGTGATAGCCGCCTGATAGGGGGCATGGATGGCGGCAATGCGTGCGGCTCGGTCCTGGGCGGTCAATCGCTGATTGCCTGGAATAACTGTCCCGTCGCTTATCTCGGCGATGGCATCCGGCGCGGCTGGATCGCGGTTGCAGTCGACGACAAGCCGGGAATAGGCCTGACATATAAACGCGGCGTCGAGCGTCTCAGCCAGCGCAATCCCCAGTGCGCCGATGCCGATGTCCCAGGCGATGTGGCGTGTGCGCTCCGTCTCATCCAACCCCAGCGTTCCGAGTGCGCGCGGGATGGCGTTTCCGGCATGATCGCCCAGCAGGAGGAACGATGCGCCTCCCCCGGGATTGAAGACGCTAACCGGTGGCGGATCCTGTGGCGCAAACAGCGATCGGCGAGGCTGGCTGTTCATGCGACGGACCCCTGATGCCGCTTTTGAATCTGTCTCACATTACTACCTACACCTATCGCAAGCCCGTGTCGTTCGGCGAGCACCGGATCATGGTCCGGCCCCGCGAAAGCTTCGACCAGCACCTGATCCATGCCGAGCTACATATCGATCCTGCCCCTTCCGACCTGCGCTGGCTCCAGGATGTCTTTGGCAATTCGGTGGCAATCGCGACCTTCGATCGGCGCGCCCGCAGCCTGGTCATCGACAGCCGGGTCAAGGTCCAGCACAGCCCGGCTGAGGTCGAGCATGTCGACATCGAGGAATATGCGCGCCTCTACCCGTTCACCTATTCGTCGGAGGAGATGCCGGACCTCCTGCGTTCGATCGAGCGGCAGCATCTCGATCCCCTCCGCCTGATCGACAGCTGGGCACGCCGTTTCGTCAGTGTGTCGGGCCCGACTGAAACGCTGGCGATGCTGTCCGAAATGACCGCGACGATCCGGCGGGAGTTCACTTATGTCCCGCGGCCCGAGAAAGGCACGCAGACACCGATCGAGACACTCACTACCCGCCGGGGCACCTGCCGCGATTATGCGATGCTGATGATCGAGGCAGCGCGCGCGCTGGGCTTCGCGGCACGCTTTGTGTCCGGTTATGTTTACAGCCCCACCGCGCGCGACCAGCGCACCGGCGGCGGAAACACCCATGCCTGGGTTCGCGTCTACCTTCCTGGCTCAGGCTGGGTCGAGTTCGATCCGACCAACGGCATTGTCGGGAGCCGCGGACTGATCCGTGTCGCCGTCGCGCGCGACATCTACCAGGCGGTTCCGATTTCGGGGACCTGGAGCGGATTTCCGGGAAGTTTCCTGGATATGACCGTGGCGGTGAACATTTCGGTCGATCCCGGTGTTTCGATTGACTTACCGATCGTCGGAACTGGTTGAGAAAGATACAGGAATGCTGATCCGCGCAGGATATCAAATCCGGTACGAGACCGACATCGCCACGCCGATGATGGCGATGCTCAGCGTCCATCCATCGCGCAACAAGGATCTGCGCACCGCCCATCGGATCACCGCGTCCCCTGATGTCCCCATCTATGACTATCTCGACGCGTTCGGGAACGTGTGCACCCGTGTGACCGTGCCCGAGGGCGGCCTGACGCTCAGCTGCGACTTCACGATCGAAGATGACGGCCTCCCCGATCGGGCGGCGCTCGACGCGATACAGCACGAAGTTGAGGATTTGCCGGACGAGGTGCTCGTCTTCCTGCTGGGCAGCCGGTACTGCGAGACCGACCGCCTATCAGAGACTGCGTGGTCGCTGTTCGGGCACGTCGCACCCGGCTGGAGGCGCGTGCAGGCGATCGTCGACTTCACGCATGGCCATGTGACGTTCGGCTATGATTTTGCCCGGCCGACCAAGACCGCCTGGGACGCGCACCAGGAGCAGCAGGGCGTGTGCCGCGACTTCGCGCATCTCGCGATCGCGCTGTGCCGATGCATGAACATCCCGGCGCGCTACTGTACCGGCTATCTCGGAGATATCGGCATCCCGCCATCCGATGCGGCCATGGATTTCTCAGCCTGGTTCGACGTCTATCTCGGCGGCGCCTGGCACACGTTCGATGCCCGCCACAACGTCGCGCGCATCGGCAGAATCCTGATGGCACGCGGACGCGATGCGACGGACACCGCCCTCACCACCACGTTCGGGCCCGCGCGGCTGGTCGGGTTCGATGTGCACACGGACGAGGTTTCGGAACTTGGCTGACGCCATCGACGCCGACCCGCTGCTCGATGAAAGCGAGCTGCCATTTGCGGCGCCCGATTTCCGCCGCATCGAGACCGAGCGCTTCCTGCCTGCCTTCCAAACCGCGATCGATGAGGCCGCGCGTGAAATTGCGGCGATATCCGATAATCCCGCAGCACCCAGCTTCGACAATAGCATTGTCGCGCTCGAGCGTGCCGGCGCCCGACTTGCCCGGGTCAGACGGATCTTCTGGGCGCTTAGCTCGGCCCGCTCGGACGAAGCGATGCGATCCATCGAGCCCGACATCTCCGCTCTGCTTACACGCCACGGCACGGCCATATCGCACAACCGACGGTTGTTCGAACGGGTGCGGGCCGTCTGGGAAGGGCGCGAGACGATGGGCCTCGATCAAGCCCAGCTTCGGCTCGTCGAGGACAGCCATCGCGGCTTCATAAATGGCGGAGCACTGCTCGACGGTGTCGGCAAGGTCCGCTTCGCCGAGATCGACCAGGCGCTTTCGGCATTGTCCACCCGGTTCGGCCAGAACGTTCTCGCGGCGGCCCAGGACTGGGAAATGTATCTCGAGCCGGCCGATCTGGACGGCCTGCCCGATCCTATGCGGGATGCCTCAGCGCGGCGAGCGGAGGCGCGCGGCCATCCCGGCCGCCATCTCCTCACCCTCGATCGGGGCGACGCCGAGGGCCTGCTGACCTTCTCGCGCCGGCGGGACCTGCGCGAGCGGATGTGGCACGCATTCACGACGCGCTGCGACGGCGGCGCGCATGACAACCGCGCAATTGTCGACGAGATTTTGGCGTTGCGCCACGAGCGCGCGGTGCTTCTCGGCCATGCCTGCTACGCCGACTATGCGCTTGCCGACAGCATGGCGAAGATTCCAGAGGCAGCGTCCGAGCTGCTGATGCGCGTCTGGTCGCCGGCGCTGCGCCAGGCGGCATCCGAGCAGCGCGAACTTCAACGCCTCGCCGACGCCGACAATATCGTCCTCGCCCCCTGGGACTGGCGTTATTATTCCGAGCAGATCCGACGCGACCGCTATGCGCTCGACGGTGGCGAAGTGAAGCGGTACCTGACGCTCGACACGGTCCGCGAGGCGGCCTTCGCCACCGCGAACAGTCTGTACGGCATCGCCTTGGTTCCCAACTCCGACCTTCCTGTATGGCATCAGGATGTCACGGCCTGGACGGTATCTGATGCCGGTGGCTCGCCGTTGGGCCTCCTCTACACCGATTATCTCGCTCGGTCCGGCAAGCATGGCGGCGCCTGGATGGGGTCACTGCGGGTCCAGGAAAAGCTGGATGGTAGAGTGCTGCCTATCGCCTATCTCGTCGCCAATTTCGCAAAGGCGTCTCCCAATGCGGAGACCGGGCTGTCGATCGACGAAGCGCGTACCTTGTTCCACGAGTTCGGCCACGCGCTGCACGCGCTGCTATCTGACGTGGTCTATCCGAGCCAGGCTGGCACGGCGGTAGCGCGCGACTTTGTCGAGTTTCCGAGCAAATTCCTGGAACACTGGATCGTCTCACCGGAGACGCTGGATCGTCTTGGCGTCCCACCCGCCCTGACCGCCGCGATCGGACGCGCGGACGATTTCGGCCAGGGCTTCATGACGATCGAGTTTCTCGCGTCCGCGATCCTTGATCTGGAGCTCCATCGCAGCGTCGAACTAAACCCGCGTTCAAGCGAGCTTGCCGCCGCGACGCTAGCGGCCATAACCATGCCGCCGCTGATCGTTCCGCGTCATGGCCTGACCCACTTCACCCATGTGTTCGATGGCGGCTATGCGAGCGCGTATTACAGCTATCTCTGGTCGGAGGTGCTCGATGCCGATGCCTTCGCCGCCTTTACCGAGAGCGGAAATATCTTCGATCCGGCGCTCGCCGCGCGCTTCCGCATCGAAGTTCTGGCGCGAGGCAACAGCCGTGATCCGATGGCGTCGTTCGTCGCGTTCCGCGGACGCACGCCCGATGAAGCCGCGTTACTGCGCGAGCGCGCATTCCAATGACTTCCGCAACGGCGCAGGTCCGCGGCTTGCTCACCGATCCCACTGGTCGGTGCGTGCTGGGCTATTTACCTTTCTGAACGGCGAGAAGTGCTGGTTTGCAGACAGCTTTGGGGAACCGAAGGCGAGATAGC
>NZ_JACTGR010000015.1 GCF_014489075.1 Sphingomonas sp. JC676
CAGTACTTCCCGCCGTTCGAGCTGTCGAAGGCGAACGGTCTCTCCGAATGTCCGATAATGGGTGGCGGGTTCAACGGGTCGTCGCAACACCTTTAATCTGAGAGGATGGAGGTGAGCGATGGTGACGTCACGGATCTGGTTTACGCCGGCGCAGAAGGTCGAGCTGTGGGAGCGCTGGAAGCAAGGGCAGAGCATATCGGCGATCTCACGTGCTCTGGAGCGGCGTAACAAGTCGGGCGTTCGGCAGATCGTGGCGCTGCACGGTGGGATCGCGCCAGCGCCGCGGCGCAGAGCGGTCAGGGCGTTGAGGGTGGAGGAGCGCGAAGAGATATCGCGCGGGATCGCAGCAGGTTGGTCGATCCGAGGCATCGCGCGAGCCTTGGGGCGCTCGCCCTCAACGATCTGCCGTGAGATCGAGCGTAATGGTGGGTCGCGGGTATATCGTGCAGCGCGGGCGGATAAGCTGGCATGGGAGCGAGCGTTACGTCCGAAGCGGTGTCGCCTGGCGTGTCATGGCCGGCTACGCTGGCGCGTGGCGCAGAAGCTGGCGCTGCAGTGGTCGCCGCAGCAGATTGCGGGCTGGCTGAGGCGGCAGTACCCGGATGATCCAGTCATGCAGATATCCCACGAGGCGATCTATCGCAGTCTCTTCATCCAGGCGCGCGGCGTGCTCAAGAAGGAGCTCATGGCGCACCTGCGCAGCAGGCGGCAGATGCGCCATGCCAAGGGCGCCAACACCGGCACAGGCCAGGGACAGATCCTCGACATGGTATCGATCCGCGAGCGCCCGGCGGACGCCGACGATCGCGCTGTGCCGGGTCACTGGGAGGGCGATCTGCTCACCGGTGCCGGTGACACTCACATCGCGACGCTCGTCGAACGCCATAGCCGCTTCACGATGCTGGTGAAGCTGAAGAGGAAGGACTCATCTACCGTGGTGGAAGCGCTCATCCAGCAGATCGGCAAGTTGCCCAAGGAACTAAAGCGTTCGCTGACCTGGGATCAAGGCAAGGAGATGGCCCGACATCGAACCTTCACCATGGCCACCGACGTGCAAGTTTACTTCTGTGACCCGCGCAGCCTCTGGCAGCGCGGTAGCAACGAGAACACCAACGGCCTGCTCCGCCAATATCTACCCAGATCAACCGACCTCTCGCGCATCTCGCAAAGCCAACTCAACGCCATCGCCCTGCGCCCCAATCAGCGACCCAGGAAGACCTTGGACTTCGAAACACCCGCCGATAGACTAGCCATGGTGTTGCGATGATCCGTTGAACCCGCCGGTGGGAAGCGGTCATTCGAGTTTGCCGTTATCATATTCCAAGAAAGAATCGCAGGCGCTACAAACGCGGTGATGACCAAAATCTCCCTGATATTGCTATCTATCGCGCCAGTGGTCGCGCTTGCCAGCTGTGCACCCCCTGACATTCCATCGTCTGCGTCAACGCATTGGTCGTTTAAAGACGGTTTTTATTGGACGTGGTACTCACCTGTTCAAGAGGGCTGTATCAGCTGGATGGCAATGGAGCGTTGGGTTTCAGTTCAGGTGCTGGTGGACAGAAGATGCAATAACGGTCGCGAAAAAGGGTTTGTCGACGGTAAGGGATTAACCTATTTTTCTCCTGAGGACCATTTGACGTTTAGAGGCTATTGGCCCTGGACACCAAACATATATGATAAACTGATTATCTTTAATAAGCACGGAAATGTAGAGACGGTGCTCCCGTGCCCACATGTTCTTTCTGCTAAACAAGTTAGTGCTATGCAGATCGTATTGAACGATGCCTTGAGGGGGAAGAATACTGACAGCGAGAAGCGGGTGTTGTCGAGGATTAGTGCGCGGCTTGTCTCGCTAAGCAACGTACAACTTTCCAGCTCTCAAGAGGGCTGCACCGATGAACCGAAAAGTAGTGAGGACCGCAAGACCAAAACGGATCCTTGGACAGCAAACTAGCTCTTAACTGCCGACTACCATTGTTGGGTCCGAAACACGTTGAATCCTATGTCCGCTTTTGGGGCGAAAGCGGTCATCAGCGCGGTCGCCGACACTCACGTCCGGAAGTGGTGGAAAGCGGTCATTGACGAATCCATGATAGAGATCGCTTATCGACTTGGAGGCCATGATGCTTTTCGGCTTGATCGTCGCTCTCGTGGCTGGCTTTGCAGGAGGCGGAGCCGCGCAACCAAGTGAGATTATTTCCATCGACTTGGCAGTATCGAGCAAGGTTTTGCCGTCTCTTCAAAGCCGCACAAATGAGCGCCCAGCGACACACAAAGAGATCCGACGGATATTCTCAAATGCAGTTTTGACGCCGGATTCGCGAGATTCCCCGCCGGGTGCAGATTTCTCTGCAGCTTTTCGACGGGACGGGTCGTGGGAAAAGACTGTTTTCGCGGTGGTCGCCCGTACTGAGCGCGGCTCCTGGCGGGTGACCGGAAACAAGATATGCTTATCATATGATGGCGGCACCCGCTGCAGCGAGGTTCGGCTCGTCAACGGCAAGTCGATACGACTGATAGGTTTTGGTTCTACACCGGGCACGGGGCGCTTTTTGTACAAAATCAACCACTGACCCTGCAGCGCGGGAGCCATCCCTCTCGCCCATCAACGACCGACATTGGGCGTTACTTGCCGTTCGTTCGGGGCAGGCCTGCATTGCCAATTCGTCGTTCCAAGATGCGAACAAGATCGACGGAAAAACACAGCAGCACGGCTCCAACGAACCACCATGATGAGTGGTCAGGCCAGTAAATCATCTCAGACACGACGCCGAGCACAAGCAACGCCAATGCCGCGCCTCCCATTGCGATCCGCGTATAGAGCAAAGCAAATGTAATATAGCGAGAATACGCATAACGTCGACGACCGCTAGTGGGGCGATCCCGGACGGGCCGCTTTTCGGCAGGGCGCCCCGGTAGCCGGTGCAAGACGTGGCGGTGACGACTTCGGTGCCCCGTTCTCCTCCTTGGCCATCACGGCCAAAGGAGAAGGAATATGGGTATGTCAGAGTTTGATCCGGCCGCGTGCGTGCGCCGACCATGGAACGCTGGGCGAAAGATCGGCGCCAAGCGCGCGCTGAAGCCCCAGCAGGTCTGGGCTATCCGCTTCTTCCTCGATCAGCACCGGCGCCTTCGCGACCGCGCATTGTTCGACTTGGCAATCGACAGCAAGCTGCGCGGCTGCGACGTCGTAAGGATGAAGATCGGAGACCTTGTGCTGGGTGAACAGGTTCGTACCCGTGCGATCGTCGTCCAGGCGAAGACCGGGAAGCCGGTCCAGTTCGAGCTGATGTCGGATGCCCGCGCCAGCCTGCTTGCCTGGCTGGCGCGCCGTGGCGGTGCGCTGGACGACTACGTGTTCCCGAGCCGCGTCGATCACGCGCGCCCACTGAGCACCCGCCAGTACGCCCGGCTTGTTGATGAGTGGGTGGACGGCGTGGGCCTACGTCGCGAAGAGTACGGAACGCACTCGCTCCGGCGTACCAAGGCATCGATCATCTACAAGGCTTCGGGCAACCTGCGCGCGGTCCAAATTCTGCTCGGTCACGCCAAGATTGAGAACACGGTGCGCTATCTCGGCGTCGACGTCGAGGACGCGCTGGCGCTGGCAGAGGGCGTCGAGGTGTAACCCAACCCGGCTCCTCGGCGATGGCGGGGAGCCGGACCGGGCTCCCCGCGATCCAAAGCAGGCGATCCGCAGTCGCCCAGTAGCGGACGCTTATCGAATCTGCGATTGTCAGACGATGATGCGAAAGAAATCCATCCTTTTAGCGAGCGCGCTGCTCGGTCCAGTTCTCATCGCGCTCACAGTGATCGCGGCGCAATCGAGCGATTTCCGATCGTTCGTAACTAGCGAGGACGGCGGAATGCACGGCATTCTGGCCATCATCCTCGTGGGCGCGGTGGTATACTCCACTGTGTTTCAACTTTGGCTCGCAAAGAAATTCTGGGAGCCGCGTATCGCTCGAGCATTTGACCAAATCGGACGTCGTTGAAGAATTGGCGAACGGCGGCTTTCCACCAATCTCGGACGTGAGTGCCGGCGACCGCGCTGATGACCGCTACCGCGCCAGTTGCGGTCGTTGACGGCCGGTCGGTTCCTGCTCATCACTTCGACGTGATGACATTCAGGGCGACCTTGATCTGGTTCGTGGGCACGGTGAGTGTGTTCGCGGCGTGCTGTCTCGTCATGGCCCGCTTTGGCCATGATATGAACGCGCCGGTTGTCGTTTACCCGTTCATTGCGGTCTGGGGTTTCAGCGCGCTCGCATGGCCGCTGTTTGCTGTGCTGGCGTGGACGGCCCGGAACGACCGCTAACCACCCACTTGTGGATGTTAGGATTCTGCAAAGCGGACGCCACCCAGGCTGGCAGCAAACGCCCAAATCTTGGACGCTCAGTCGGCCGTTTCGCCATCCCGAAACCGGCCATTCGGCACGGCGCGAAGTGCCGAAGACAGTCATTG
>NZ_JACTGR010000016.1 GCF_014489075.1 Sphingomonas sp. JC676
GAGCTCGGGCATAATGCCGCGACCCGGATTATGCCGCGCGCCGCCGAGAAGGCGCGGTTGTCAGCATGATCGGGGGAAACCCGTTCGGCATAATCTTCGGTGCTCCAACAACCTGGAGCATTACGATCATGACCGACATTCTGACTGAGGCGGGAGCCGCGCGAGCGGTGCTGTTGACCGACTTCGAGGACTATCTCGTCAAGCAGCGTGGTCTGAGCCCGCGAACGATTTACCACACGCTGCGGTTCGCCAACCGGTTCCTCGATCATCGCTTCGGTGAAGGAGCGATCAATCTGCCGGACCTTCGTCCCCCCGATGTGATCGGCTTCATCGAGCACGTTCTGGCGACGGGACGCCGCGACAAGACGGTTGCGACGCATGTTCGCACCTTTCTTCAATATCTGTTCGGGCGCGCGGTGACGGCCACCAATCTGGCGCTGACCCTCCCCAAGACGGCGAAGCGCTGGGATGCGCGGCTTCCCCGGCATCTCTCGCCGGATGGGGTCGAGGCGGTGCTCGCTTCGGCACGTAGCAATCCAAAAGTCGGTGCCCGCGACTACGCGATGCTGTTGGTCATGGCGCGGCTTGGCCTGCGCGCGGTCGAGGTCATCGCGATCCAACTCGACGACATCGACTGGCGCGCCGGCGAACTGACGGTGCGCGGCAAGGGCCAGCTGCATGACCGCCTGCCGATCTCGCCGGAGGTCGGCGACGCGTTGAGCACGTATCTTCGCGAGGAGCGTGGCCCGGCGATCTGCCGAACCCTGTTCGTCACGCATCGCGCGCCGTATCGGCCGTTCAAGGACGGGCAGATCGTCAACGCGATCCTCAAGGAGGCGTTGAAGGCAACCGGCCAGAAGCCGGTGACTCCCTATGTAGGATCGCACCTGCTGCGTCATAGCCTTGCGACACAGTTGGTGAACGCGGGCGCATCGCTCGACGAGGTGGGCGATGTGCTGCGGCACCGCTCGCGTTCGTCGACGATGATATATGCCCGGCTCGACATCGACGGGCTGCGGTCTGTCGCAATGCCCTGGCCCGTGACGGGAGGCGCGCAATGAGCCTCACGTATCAGCTCGATCGCTATCTGCGTGTCCGGCGCAGCCTCGGCTACGACCTTGGCACCTCCGAGCGCATCCTCCGCCGCTTCACCCGGTTCGCCGATCGCGAAGGCGCCGATCGCATCGACACGGCACTGTTCCTGCGCTGGCACGCGACGCTGCCCGAGGCCTGCTCCTCGACCCGAGTGGCGAGGCTCAGCGTCGTGCGCCTGTTCGCGCAGTGGCTGAGCAGCTTCGATCCGGCGCATGAAGTGCCGCCGCGAGGCCTGCTGCCAGGCGCCTACAAGCGGTCGCGTCCGTATATCTACACCGATGCCGAGGTCGGATCGATCATCGCAGCGGCCAAGGCGCTGCCGTCGGTCTATGGCCTGCGCGGGCTGACCTGCTCGACGTTGTTCGGGCTCATCACGGTCACTGGTCTGAGGATCAGCGAGGCGCTGGCGCTCGATCGCGACGACCTCGACACCGACCATGGCGTGCTGCGCGTGCGACAAGGCAAGCTCGGCAAAGAGCGCTTGCTGCCGCTCGACCAGAGCGTGGTCACGCAGCTGGTGGGCTATGTTGCGGAGCGCGACCGGCTGATCGGCCAATCGGCCAAGCCGTTGTTCGTGACCGACAAAGCCACACGCCTCACCGACTGCTCCGCCCGGTACAACTTCGCGCAGGCTTGTCAGCAGATCGGCCTGCGGACCCATCAGCCATATGGCAAGCATGGGCGGGGACCGCGCGTCCACGATCTTCGGCACAGCTTTGCGGTGAAGACGATGATCGACTGGTACCGCACCGGAAAAGACCCGGCGCGCGCGATGATCCGGCTGACGACCTATCTGGGCCATAGCAATCCCTCCAACACATACTGGTATCTGGAAGCGGTTCCGGAGCTGCTCGATCTGGCGATGGCGCGAGCGACCGCCGATGGCCGGGAGGCACGCCAATGAGCGCCGCCACCTTGCCCGCGCTGGTCCAGCGCTTCTTCACCGACCGGCTGTGCGTTCAGATGGAGGCGAGCCGCCACACGGTCGCAGGCTATCGCGATACGTTCCGGCTGCTGTTGCGGTATGCGAGTGCCCGACACGGCAAGCCGCCGGTCAAGCTGACGATCGAGGACATCGACGCCGATCTGGTCGCCGACTTCCTTGTTCATACCGAGACGGTGCGTGGTAACAGCGCGCGCAGCCGGAACACCCGGCTCGCCGCGATCCGATCGTTCTTCCGCTACGTCGCGATGAGTGATCCGACCTGGCTGCTGCACTGCCAGCGCGTCCTCGCCATGCCCAACAAGCGCTATGTGAAGCGCGCGGTGACGTTCCTCGACGGCGACGAGATCGCGGCGTTGCTGGCAGCTCCCGACCGCACGACGTGGGCGGGGCGCCGTGACCATGCACTGCTCCTGATCGCGGTGCAGACCGGTCTGCGGGCCTCCGAACTGGTCGGCCTCAAGTGCGGCGACGTCGTCCTTGGTGGCGGTGCGCACGTCCGCTGCATGGGCAAGGGTCGGAAGGAACGCGCCACACCGCTGCGTCGCGAGACGGCCAAACTGCTGGCGGCGTGGATCGGCACCGACAAGGATGAGAGCAGGCCGCTGTTCCCGTCCATCCGCGGCGAACGGCTGAGCCGCGATGCCCTCGAGCATCTGGTCCGCAAGCACTGCCTGACGGCAGCGCGAGCATGCCCGAGCATCGGCTCCCGGCGGGTCACGCCGCATACGCTTCGCCACAGCACGGCGATGGACCTGCTCCACCACGGCGTCGATCCCGCGGTGATCGCGCTCTGGCTGGGTCACGAAAACGTCGAAACCACCCAGATCTACATCCACGCCGACATGCGGATGAAGGAAAAGGCACTCGCTCGCGTCGTCGCCCCCGCCACACCGTCGAGCCGGTTCCGGCCCGACGATCAGCTCCTCGCGTTCCTGGAAAGGCTCTGATTATGCCGAACAGCCGCATGGCCGATGCCAGGAAAACCGACCTCCAGCGGAGGCCATGCGGCATAATCCGGGTCGCGGCATTATG
>NZ_JACTGR010000017.1 GCF_014489075.1 Sphingomonas sp. JC676
CCGATAGAGCCGAAGCCGATGATTGCGTAGCTCATGATGTTTCTCCGATCTTGGGTAATGTCGGGGGTCAGACCTGCGCCATGCCGCCATCGACGGCGAGATCCACGCCGGTGATGTAGGAACTCTCATCCGAGGCGAGGAACGCGACGGCAGCCGCGATCTCCTCTGGCTTGCCCCTGCGGCCCATTGGGATCTGCGAAGCAAATTGGGCGGCCGCCTGCTCGGCCTGCTCAGGGGTAAGGCCTGTCGTTGTCTCCAGGGCGGGGGTTTCGATCGGCCCGGGGCTCATCGTGTTAACCCGAATCTTGCGGTCCTTCAGCTCCAGTGTC
Organism: Sphingomonas sp. JC676; assembly: GCF_014489075.1. GTDB lineage: Bacteria > Pseudomonadota > Alphaproteobacteria > Sphingomonadales > Sphingomonadaceae > Sphingomonas. Next base: position 330 of record NZ_JACTGR010000017.1, read on the forward strand.
CAAGCGCGCGCGAAGTTTCGCACGGCCGCCTTGCTGGCGGCGTAGGCACTGAAGCCGGGCACTCCCAACACGTTCGAGACCGACGAGTTCAGGATAATCGAACTTCCGTCCTTGAGCAGGGGAAGGGCCTTCTGAACGGTAAAGAACAGCCCCTTTACGTTCACGTCGAAGGTCTGGTCGAAATGGGCCTCCGTAGCCATTTCGAGCGGAGCGATTGTCCCGGCACCTGCATTGGCAAAGACTATGTCGATGTGGCCGTGTTTCTCCTTCACGACGACATAAAGCCGGTCCAGATCTTCCAGGCGAGACACGTCGCCCACGACCGTCGTAACATTTTCCGCGATGAAGGCCGCGGCGTCCTTCAGCTCTTTTTCGCGTCGCCCGGTGATCACGACGTGTGCGCCTTCGTCCACGAAACGCTTGGCCGTGGCCAACCCGATCCCGCTGCTGCCGCCGGTGATGACGGCGACCTTACCTTCGAGCATTTTCATAGTCTTATCCTTCGTTATGTGTCGGCCAGGGTTGGGGCCGCGAGGTGGTCAGAGTTGCGCGAGGCCGCCGTCGACGGCGACTTCGCTGGCGGTCATGAAGCTGCTGTCCGACGATGCGAGAAACGCAGCCGCTGCCGCGATCTCCGACGGATCGGCCATGCGCTGAAGCGGAGTCAGTGCGGCGAAGGCCTTCTGGCCGTCCTCGCCGAGCGCTTCCTTCGCGAGTTCGGTCGCCGTCGCCCCGGGCGACAGGACATTTACCCGGATGCCGGTGCCTTTCAGGTCCTCCGCCCAGGTCCGCGCGAGATTGCGCACCGCCGCCTTGCTCGCGCTATAGGCAGTGAATCCTGGGGCGCCCGTGGTGCCGGCGCTTGATCCGGTCAGGATGATCGAACCGCCCGGGCCCATCAGCGGCAACGCTTTCTGAACGGTGAAGATCGTCCCCTTCACATTGGTGTCGAAGGTTTCGTCGATATGCTCGGCGGTGATCTGGCCGAGCGGCAGCGGGCTTCCCGCCCCGGCATTGGCGAAGACCACGTCGAGGCTTCCGCGCTTGGCCTTCACCGCCGCGTAGAGTCGGTCGAGGTCCGCCTCATCCGATACCGAACCCGTCACCGCGCGGGCATTGGGCCCAAGCTCGGCCACGGCCGCGTCGAGCGCGTCCTGCCGGCGACCGAAGAGGTAGACGAAGGCGCCCTCCTCGATGAACCGCTTGGCGGCGGCGAGGCCGATGCCGGTCGCACCGCCCGTGATGACGGCGGTCTTTCCGTTCAATCTGGTCATGTCGTGCAGTCCTTGTTTCGGCGTCTCGGGCCTTTGGCAGTACGGGGCGGTGCCCTCAGAGCCTCAAGATGGGTCCGCCGAAGTTGAGCGGTGAGTGCGGAATCGCGCACATCGCTGGTGCGGAAACGATCCAGGCAAACGGTTGAAGGCCGGGACGATCGCGCGCACTACAGCTCAACTTGTTAGAACGGGCTTCGGATGGCGCAGCTTGCGGCGCGGGAATGCACCATGATCGACTGGGATGACGTCCGCTATTTTCTTGCCGCCGCGCGCGGCGGCTCAGTGCGGGCCGCCGCGAAGCGCCTGGGAGTGAACCATGCGACCGTGCTGAGACGCATCGCCCAGCTCGAGGAACACCTCGGGGCGCAAATGTTCGAAAAGCTGCCTTCGGGGTACCGCTTGACGGAAGCGGGCGAGGAAGTCCTCGAGCTCGCGGAGCAGATGGAAGCCTCGTCGCACCAGCTGGAGACGCGTGTCTTGGGACGCGACCAGAGCGTGCGCGGGCTTCTGCGGGTGACGCTGACACCGATCCTCGCGACACACCTGCTCATGCCGGACTTTGCCGAGTTCGCGCGTCTGCATCCAGATATCGAGATGGAAATCCTGTCGTCCGGCGAGTTGGCGAACTTGACCAACCGGGAGGCCGACGTCGCGATCCGCGTCGTCTATGATCGCAAGACCCTGCCGCTCAACCTTCACGGCCTGAAGGGACCTGAGCTGTTCGGCGCCGTCTACATATCCCGTGATCGGCTGGATGCGTGGCGTGCGGGCGCGCCTGATCCCATGCGGTGGATCGTCATAAGTATGCACGGCATCCCGGAGTGGGCCGGCGAGGGTGAGGTTCGTACCACAGGGGTTCCGTTCAGGACCACGGACGGCGAGGCGCAGATCGTTGCTGTACGACAAGGGCTCGGGATCACGACGCTGCCGTGCTTCGTCGGAGATGCCGACCCCCTATTGGTGAGGGTGCCGGGCACCGACCTCCACATGTATGGAACGCTCTGGCTTCTCACCCAAGGGGAGACACGAAAGACGAAGCGCGTGCGGCTCTTCACGGAGTTCGTATCCCGCAGGCTCGCCGCCTACGTGCCCCTTCTCGCGGGGCTGTCAATATCGCGCGACTGACGCCCGGTAGGTCGTCGTCGATGCTTGCAGCGGACACTCGGGCTGCTGGAGTTTCTGAACGAATGGCCGCTTTTGGGATTGTCGACATAGCCGCT
>NZ_JACTGR010000018.1 GCF_014489075.1 Sphingomonas sp. JC676
CGGCAGCTTTCGGCAGGCGGAGGCAGGAAGCGGACATTTGTGGTTGCGGCTGCGGAACGTCCTGACGACCCAATTGCGGACATCGCGAGCGCGGACTTTCGCGGTTGCCAGCCAGCAATATCAGTCGCCCGTGCAGGTCTCTGGACAAGGGGCTCTTGCCGCCATTATCGGCCGCTGATGGGTGTCATCGCAACAATCATGAACACGGCCACCGGCCAGCCGATCCAGAAGATGTCTTTCGGGCGCATGCCCAAACCCTGGGTCTCATTCACCCTCGAGACCGGGGAGTTGGTGACGGCCGATCGCGTCGATGTCGGCAAACCGGCACCTGGAAAATTCGTCGTGCCCGTTTCAGTCTGGGTTACTCTGAAGACGTGAGACCCGGGGCGGCGGGCCTAGCGAGGATGGTTTCGCGATCCCGCTAATCCGGCGCCGATCGACGAATTCCGCCCGTTATACATAACCGCTCTTTTTGGGCGGTTTCGGGTCTATTTATCTTATTTACTGAGCTTGTTCCGCTGTGGCGGGACGCTAACATAGGTTGAATGGCGACATCCTACCCCAGCCTCGCCGCAGAGCATTCGGAGCCCCAGCTCGGGCGCAACCTCACCTATGGACTGTTGGACAGCCTGGGCAGGGCGATCGTGACCGGACGCTATGAGACGGAAGCGTTTCCGACCGAAGCCGAACTTGCCAAGCAGCACCGCGTCAGCCGGTCGGTAACGCGCGAGGCGGTCAAGATGCTGACCGCCAAGGGCCTGCTCAGCGCGCGTCCGCGGCAAGGAACGGTGGTCCAGCCAGCGACCATGTGGAACCTGTTCGATACCGATCTGCTGAGCTGGCTGCTCGAACGGAAATTCTCGCTCGATCTGCTGCGCCACTTCAACCAGTTGCGCGTCGCGATCGAGCCCGAGGCCGCGGCGCTCGCGGCGCGGTTTGGCGAACCCGAGGACCTTGCCGGGATCTCGGCCGGGCTGGAGCGCATGGCAGCGGCCGAGCGGGGCCATGACGACACGCTGGAAGCGGACATCGCATTTCACGTCGCGATCCTTCATGCCTCGAAGAATCCCTTTTACGCGCAGTTCCGCGATGCCGTTGGGACCGCCTTGCACACGTCGATCCGCTTCACCAATCGGATCAGGGATCGCTCGGCAAGCCTAGCGGATCATGCCGCCGTGCACGATGCGATCATGGCACGCGATCCGGATGGCGCCCGCGCCGCGATGCGGATGCTGATCGGCGACGTGCTCAATCTGATCGACGATTTCGAGAACCAGGGCGGCGCTGCGGCCTCATCCCCGCCGGTCAGTTCATCCTGATCGGCAGGATGGCGCCGTTTGCGCGATATTCCAGCTTCTGGATCGCGACGCGCCGGCTGCCGCGATAGGGGCCGTTGCCCGTCACGCCCTCCCAGCGATGGTAGACGATGTACCATTGCCCGTCCTTGGGATCCTGGAAGAAGCTGTGGTGCCCCGGGCCCTTGTACTTCTCGCCGCTCACCAGGAGCGGGCCGGCATAGGTCCATGGCCCGATCGGCGATGGCGCCGTCGCGTAATGGACCTGGTAGCCGGAAGTGTTCCATCGCCCTGCCGAATAGGACAGGTAATAGACGCCGTTTCGCGCGTGCATGAACGCGCCCTCGGTGAAGTGGGGCGGCTGATCCACCGTCACTTCGTGATCCAGCGTGATCATGTCAGGCTTCAGCGCCCAAACGCGCAATGTTGCCCCGGCACTGCCCCCCGCATAGAGATACGGCGTCCCGGTCTTCGGATCGACGAAGACCATCGGGTCGATCGCCTCGAAGCCGTTTCCACCCGTGACGAGCGGCTTGCCGCTGTCGGTGCAGGGGCCGGAGGGATTGTCGCATACCGCAACGCCCAACCGGCTGGGCGTGGGGTTCTGCGGGCCGAGCGAATAATAGAGATAATATTTGCCGTTGGCGGCGGTCATGTGGGGCGCCCACAGATAGTGCCGCGGTGCCTTGTCATCGCCGACCCAGCGTATCGCCTCCTGGGTCAGCAGCTCGGGCCCTTTTTGCCAGGCCGCCAGATCGAACGAGGACCAGGCGAACAGCTTGTCGCCGCCCCCTGCATCGGTCGGGTAGATCCAATATCTCCCGTCTGCCGCCAGCACCGATGGATCGGCGCCGGCGAACACCGACGGCACCGACTGGGCCTGCGCTGCAGCGGGGAGCAGCGCAGCGGCGATCGCCAGCCCGCGCATCACCGGCCCGCTGGCACCGTGCCTTTGGGTGCGGCGCTCAGCCGCTTGATCAGGTCGGCTTCGGCCTGGCGATAGGGTTTGCCGTCGGCGCGGAACACCTCGTGGAACCAGATCGTCGGCTCGTCGGACGTATAGGGCTTCTTCCAGCTGTCCCAGGGCAGGCGGGTCTGGGTCTTGCCGTCGACAAAGCCCCAGTTGAACATCGCGATGTTCAGCCGCTTGCCGATCGGGAGCGACCCGTCGAAGGTCGATCCGTTGCCACGCGCCATATATTCGGTGCACCACACCGGGCGGCCATAGCCGAGCATCTGCATCGCCCGCTTCTCGAAGGTTTCGGGCCAGCTGTAATCGTGGAAGCTGATCACGTCGGACTGGGTGATCTGGGTCTTCTCGACCGCATCGACCTTGGTCAAATCGTCCCAATGATCGCCGAGCCACACGCCCGAAGTGAGCGGCTGGATCGGATCCACGCTGCGCGCCCAGTCGAAGACCTGGGGCAAGAGCTTGGCGACATATTTGTTCTTGTCTTCGGTCGGCTTGTAGTTGCCGCCGCCGC
>NZ_JACTGR010000019.1 GCF_014489075.1 Sphingomonas sp. JC676
GTAAGCGGTGTGCTCAGGCCACGGCTGTCCAGGGCATGAGGCTGCCGACGTCGTTGGCGGGGTGACCGTTGGCGAGTTCGGTGAGGGTTCGGGTCAGCCAGTCGTGGGGGTTGATGCCGCTGAGCTTGCAGTTCTCGATGAGCGTCGCGATCACCGCCCAGTTGTCGCCGCCTTCATCAGAGCCGGCGAAGAGCGCATTCTTGCGATTCAGGGCGATCGGTCTGATCGACCGCTCGACGGTGTTGGAGTCGAGATCGATGCGGCCGTCGTCCAGGAACCGTGAGAGGCCCTCCCAGCGGCTGAGCGCATAACGGATCGCTTCGGCGAGCTTGCTCTTCGCGCTGACCTGACGGAGCCTGGCGCTGAGATAATCGCGAAGGTCATCGACGATCACACGACTGCGCTCGGCGCGCAGCGCTTGCCGTTCGTGTGCCGACGAGCCGCGCACCTGGTCCTCAATGGCATAGAGAAGAGCGATGCGTCGCAGGACCTCGGTCGAGACCGGTGAGGTGACGGCCAGTTCGTAAAACTTGCGCCGCACATGCGCCCAACAGAAGGCGAGCCTCACCTGCTGGCACCGCCTGGTGAGCGCGGTGTAGCCACCATAGCCGTCGACCTGCAGGATGCCGTCAAACTTCCCGAGATGCGCCTCGGGCCGTTCGGCCTTGCGGTCGGGGGCGTAGACATAGGCGACCATCGGCGGGTCGTCGCCGCCCCACGGCCGATCATCGCGAGCATAGGCCCATAGCTGGCCGGTCTTCGTTCGCCCGCGTCCGGGATCGAGCACCGGCGCGGTGGTCTCGTCGGCGAACAGGCGCTCGGATCTTCGCAGCTTCTCGAGAACATGATCGCGCAGCGGCCGAAGATACCACGCCGCTCGGCCGACCCAGTCGGCCAGCGTGGAGCGGTCGAGCCTGATATCCTGACGGGCATAAATCTGAGCCTGCCGGTAGAGCGGAACATGGTCGGCGTACTTCGCCACCAGGACCTGGGCGATCAACGCCTCGGTCGGGATGCCGCCCTCGACGATCCGGGCGGGTGCCGCCGCCTGGACGACAGCGTTCTCGCAGGAACGACAACCATAGCGCGGTCGACGCGTCACCAGCACGCGGAAGGTGGTCGGCACGACGTCGAGGCGCTCGGCGACATCCTCGCCGATCTGATGGAGCGCACCGCCGCAGCACGGGCAGGCCTTGTCCTCGACATCGACAACCTGTTCGATCCGCTCGAGATGGGCAGGCAACGAGCCGCGGTTGGTCTTGCGTGGCCGCTCGTTGGCGGGACGGTCCGACATCGCTTCGCGGGCCGCTCGCGCGTGCCCCAGCGCCGTCTCGATGTCTTCCAGGCCGAGCTGGAGCTGGGCAGGATCAAGTTGCTCGGAGCGGGATCCAAAACGGTGGCGCATGAACGCGGTGATGATCGACTGGAGCCGCTCGACCTCGGCATCGGCCTCACTCTTGGCGACCGCCAGATCGGCCGCCGCAGCGCGTTCTTGCGCCAGCATCCTGGACTGTTCGAGAACCAATGCGCGGAGCGCATCAATGTTCTCGGGAAGGTCCGCCTCCATGAGCATGACGAGAGTGAATCAGGAGCCGAAGGGCTCGTCAACCGGCAATCTGCGGGGCCTGCGGACGCCGCCCGCCATGCACGCGGCGCCAGTCCAGACCCTCGAGCAACGCGCCGAGTTGCGCCGCTGTCAGTCGTATCACACCGTCCTGGATGCCCGGCCATTTAAAGCCGCCCTGTTCGAGCTTCTTGACCATCAAACACAGGCCCGTGCCGTCCCACCACACCAGCTTGATCCGGTCACTGCGCTTCGCCCGGAAGACGTAGATCACGCCGGAATAGGGATCGCCGCCATAATCGGCGCCGACCAGCGCCGCCAGGGCGTCCGGTCCTTTGCGAAAATCCACCGGGCGCGTCGCAACCATGACGCGAGCGCCAATACCGGGACCGATCATCGCGTCTGCCTGAGTGCCTGCACCACTGCGGTGATCTGCCTGGCCTCGGCGGTTCGGGAGATCCGAACCACCGCGCCGTCGACTTCAACCTCGATCGCCATAGCGTGGCGCCTGGGGCTCTCCTCACGATCCGCCACGACGGGAACGAAGTGCGGCTCGATGATGGTGTTCTTGGTCCCGGCCGCTTCCAGCGCGTACCGCAGCTCGCGACGCCAGGTGTAGAGCTGCGAGGTCCGAATATCGTGGCGCCGCGCCAGCTCGGTCAGATTATCGCACCCCTGGGCCTCCGACACGATCGCCAGCTTCTGCTCAAGGCTCCACGAACGTCGGCGTCCGGCCATCCCACTCAGCAGCTCGACCCGTCTCAACGGCTCCGGACCAACTCCAGTGCGCGTGTCCAGTGCGGTCATAGGCATGATGTCTTCCACGCCGCCTAGTCTGCCCGAACAACTAGCCCCGACAAGGTGGGCGCGGAACACCGCTTACA
>NZ_JACTGR010000002.1 GCF_014489075.1 Sphingomonas sp. JC676
TTGGCCAGCGAAGGGCCGTTTACGCCCCACTTGCGGACGTTCGGGGCACTTTCGGGAGCACCTGAACGCCGTCGTTCTTTCAGCTTGCCGCCAAATGACCGTTGGCGACCCCCAAGAACGGCCCCTCGGGTGCAATTGTGTTAGCTCTGGGTGCGTCCCAGCAATGTCGTGAGTACGGCCGACAGCGTCCGGAAAGGAAATGGCTTGTTGAGCACCGGACGCCCCGGATAGTCGGCACTCGTTCCCTTGTCGGTGTAACCTGTCGAGAACAGGAACGGCACGCCGCGCGCGACCAGGGCGTCGGCCACGGGATAGCTTCTCGTCCCAGACAGATTGATGTCCAGCAAAGCGAGGTCGAAAATCTGGGAGCTGATCAGGGCGAGCGCATCTGTCACCGTCGCCGCGGCCGTCACGGAACTGCATCCAAGTTCGCCGAGCATGTTCTCGATCGACATCAGGACCATCATCTCGTCCTCGACGACAAGCACGTGGCGATCGGAGAGAAGGTCATCCATTATCGATCCCCTTCGGCGCCGGCATGTCGATCGTGCAGATTGCCCCACCGGGCGCGAATTCAAGATGGACCTCGGCGCGCAGCTCATGTGCGAGACCGCGCTCGAGAACTTGAGACCCGAACCCTCTTATCGAAGGCGCTGCGACCGGTGGTCCGTTGCTTTCCTTCCAGACCAAAACAAGGCGCGCGCCGGCTGTGGAGGGCTGGAGCGACCATGAGATCCGGACCAGTCCGGTTTCACTTGAGAGCGCCCCATATTTCACGGCATTCGTCGCGAGCTCGTGAAACGCGATGCCCAAGGCCAAAGCCATGTTGGGCGGTACGCCGATATTGTCTCCCTCTATCGAAACGCGCTCCGACCAGCCCAAAGCCGCTCCGAACGGCTCCAGCGCCGCCTCGAGCAGATCGTGCAGTCCGGCTTCCTGCCAGCTGACCTGGGTCAGGAGGTCATGCGAACGCGACAGAGCAAAGACCCGCGATTCGATGGCTTCGCGCAGGGCCTCAGGGTCGAGCGACGCTTTTAGCGCCTGTGAGACGATCGACTGGACCGTGGCCAAGGTGTTTTTGACCCGATGGTTCAGTTCGTCGATGAGCAACTTTGCATGTGCCCGCTCTTCCCTGTGTCTAGTGAGATCGACGAGAGAGACGAAATGCTGCACGACCTCGCCGCCTTCGTCGCAGACCGGACTTACAAAGGTAGAAGCCCAGAAGGCGCTCCCGTCTTTGCGGCGATATGGGATATCAAGAGTAGCGCCGCGCTGGCTGCCGAACTCCTGCCTGACTTCGGAAATGGTCGGCGCATCGGACCCTTCGTCAACCAGAGAGTCGAAGCTTATCCCGAGTAATTCTTCCCGATCATACCCGGTTAAGCCGAGAAAACTATCGTTCGCGAATATGATATGATTGCCGGCGCTTCGCGCGTCGGTAAATACCATCGGCATTCTGGTTTTCTGAGCAGCGACTACAAATGGACCGAGGTGTTTCCGAAAATTCTCAACCTCAGATTCGGCACTTTCCTGTTCATGAGAATCCAAGTTTTTCATAATAAATATTAATAACCTAGATTAGGCCGTTAACCAAGAATATTCCCAGATCCTCTTAAAATGTGAGTTGACGTCGGTTGAACGAAGACGCCGGATGAAGCATTGCCCGAAATTGATTGTAACAAAATCTGCGTCCGCCGAAAGCTAATGGGGGCCAACCTCAAACGAATGTTAGACGAAACATCGAAATTGATGTAATCGTTTGAAATCACCGACAGCTTCTGGCCAAACGATGACTGAGAGACCGCGACGCGCTCCCGCCTAAACGGAGCGCGTATATCCGATTATCCTAAAACTGATCTTAGTCCGATGTTGAAACAGTTGGAGCAGTCGGCTCGGCTCCCCGCGTCGGATCGCACCGCGATCCTGGCTCTTCCTCACTTCATCCGGAACCACGGCACGGGTGAATTCATCATCCGGGAAGGAGATGAGGCATCCCATTCGTGCGTGCTGCTTTCCGGCTTTGCCGTCCGGCATAAACTCACGGGAAGTGGTGCCCGCCAGATCCTTTCACTCCATTTGGAAGGTGATCTGGTCGACCTCCAGAACTCGCTGCTCGGTTTTGCGGATCACAACGTGGAAACGCTCTCTCCCGTCGAGGCGGCATATATTCCGGTGAGCGTGATTACCGCTATCGCCGCGAACCACCCAGTGGTCGGCAAAACCATGTGGCGCGAGTGGGTTCGACCTGAATATGCGTGGATCACACGGCGTTGTTCTCCAGATTGATTGATCGATCATACTAACCTAAGTTAGCCAATCGCTGACCAACGTCTCAGGGTGTCAGCGACTGAGAGACAGTAGGGCTCCCCCTTTTTGCGGATGGAAAAGCCCATGCCCCGATATTTTTTCGACATCGTAGACGGCGAAGATCTTCCCGACGCGCAGGGTTCGATGCACGCGGACCTAGCGGCGGCGCGCGTCGAAGCGGTTCGCTATGCCGCGGAGGTTTTGAAGGAGATGCCAGAGCGATTCTGGAATTGTGAGCAGTGGACGATGTCTGTCTACGACTACAACCGCCTTCCACTGTTCACCCTGAAATTCCTAGCCGAGGATCTCGGCCGGATTTCTCCGCAGGCCGATCCCGTCTCCTAGCTAAATGCCCGTTTGGTCAACGATGATTGGCCACGCGCCCACTGGTTGCGCGGTCAGCTGAATCCCGAGCACTGGCAAATGATCGAACGTCAGGCGACCGGCTTCGCCACAACCCGGCATCAAAAGCTGGTGGAAGTCGCGTCGCCCGTGGCACTCCGAAGAGTTCCCGAACTGGTACGAGGGGCTTCCCGCAGCCGATGGTCGTGCGACGTACGGTGAGGCGTGCTGAAGGCGGGAAGTCGTCATTCGTGGCCTGCATCGAACCGAGACCGCTGCCCCGCGAACTGCCTGAGAGTCCGCAAGGGGTCGTTAGCCGCCATTCCCGGAGGTCCGACCCGGAACGGCAGCTATTGGGCGTTCGGTTCCCAAAAGCTGTCGGTCTGCAAACCACCATTCCCGGACGTTCGCTGGCGATCATCGGCGTGACCGCTTCTGAACGGCGGGAAGCGGCGGTTAGCTGCCGTTGGTTATTGCCAAGCGCTCTGCTTCGATAGCCAGAGCGGCAAGTTCATCTCGTTCCTCGGCGCCGACGGGCAGCGCTACGAGGGCAGCGCGCCGCCGAAGATGATCCACCTCACAGTCTCGCAGAGGACAGGACGTAAAATCGTCCCAATCCCAATCACCGCCCGAACCGTCGAGAAAAGCACGGATCGTCAGTGCGGCGTGTGCGGCTTCCTGCTGTCGATCTCTCATGCCATGAGCCTAACTGCATGCGGCAAATGTTCGCAATTGAGCGTTAGCCGGCGTTCGAGCGAATTAGCGACGAATGACTGCTTTCTGCCCTTTCACCCCGAAAGCGGACCGACCTCAATCCACCAGTTGCGGTCGTTCATCCAATCGTTCGGATTCCACATTGCGGACCGGCGGGGATGCGGCGATCATCGTTGGCATGACAAACCGATGGTTTGAACTTTTCATGGCGTTTGTGCTGGCAATCGGCGCGATTGGCCAGCTCGTAACGGGCCAGATTCAGTTGCCCGGAGGTCCGCCCGATTGGCGCCAGGTTGACCGACATGCTGATCCCGGCCGGTTCTGGGCGTTCTTTGTCGGCACAAGTATCGTTGCGATCGCACTCGCTATCGATGGCAGCTTTCATCTTATGTGAGCCGGAACCGACCGGACCGCTTTCCACCAGTTGCGGACATTCTGCGATGACCCAATTGCGGGCGCTTTGGACCGGCAGCCAATGGTGGATTCCTGCCTTACCGGTTTTAGGCGATGAAGCCCGGATAGCGGACATTCGGGTACCGATCTCGATCGGCGCCAGCGCACCCACTTTCGGACATTCTACCTACTCAAGACGGAGCCCCACAGCAGACGTTCGTTCATGCATCTACACACGCGGCTGGCTGCCGCCGCGCACTGCGTCGGTTGATGACGACCTGCAACCCCGCGCTAAATCCCAAAGCATCACATAACGAGTTGCCCGCCGATCGCCCCTTCGAGGGAGCCATGCCAGCCGGCAAGTGCAGTTTACGATGGCGACGCATGCGGGCGCCGACAGAACCGAAGCCGAGCAACATCATCGCCCAGGTGGCCGTCTCCGGCACGGCGGCATTGGTAGGCGTGAAGGTGAAGTTGATTCGCGGCGGTGGCATGCGGGGATCCACCGTTCCGTCTCCGCGGAATGCGCCTGTCCCGCCGGCGAACCGCCCGGTGCCGCCCAAGATCGTATAGTTGAACACCTGGTTGAACGTGCCGTCGCCGGCCGCCACTGCCTGTCCGACGATCGTGCCGTCAAACTGGTCGCTGTCGAAGAATACGGAGAAGATGCCGTGGACCGGCCCCGTTGCTCCGGTGATGCAAATCGAATGACTGTAGGTGAAGGCACCCAGGGACGACTGGCCGGATGAATTCGGACGCGCGATCATTCCGCGCAACGGCAGCGGCGCGCAACTCGCATCGGGCATCACCGTCGCAGTTGCACTCAGCGTGCCGCTGAAGTCGATCACCGCCGCGCTCGCCGGAACCCCGTTTAGACAGGCCGCCAGCAGGAGCGCCGTTCCTGCCGTAGTTGACCTACTGATCTTGAACATTCTCATCTTGAAACTCCCAGATCATAATCAGTGCGGCTCGTTCGCCCACCGACACCGCATGTTGATGGGCGCTGGAAAAAGGTGAATGATGCCGATCTGATCTTTGGCTGATGGATTTCCGGGGACGGGCCGATCGTGAACCCTTGGACAGACAAGGATGTTACTTCGCTCGCGCATTGCGGAGACCTGCGGCTGGGCGCGACCATCGTCCGACCCTCGATCCGCAGCCTGGACGGCCCGGAAGGCTCGATCAGGGTAGAGCCGCGAGTCATGCAGGTCCTTGTCGCTCTGGCAGACGGCACGGTTCGCACACGAGACCAGTTGGAACATCTGTGCTGGAACGGCCAGCTTGTGGGGGAAGACGCGCTCAATCGCGCGATCTTCGAGCTGCGGCGCGCAGCCAAGGCGATTGCCGCCGGTTTCAGTATCGAGACGATTCCCCGGATCGGCTACAGGCTGATTGAAGAAGCGCGCGATGCTTCTGTGCCCAAGGGCGGTTCACCGGTCGAAGTAGCGCCGGAGACAAGAGCGCGGAGGATTTCACGCCGGGGCCTGCTCGCAGGCGGCGCGGTCTCGGCTACGCTCGCGGGCCTCGGCGTAGCGGCGATCATAAACTCGAAACCCGATGCGCGGCTCGCCTCTCTTCTCGATCGCGGTCGACAGGCGCTGCGCGAAGAACTGCCGGACGAGAGGGATCAAGGGGTCCGATTCCTGAAGCAAGCGACGGAACTTGACCCAGATCGAGCCGAGGGCTGGGGCCTGCTTGCGCTCGCTTACCGCAACACCGCCGAGAATGCAGAGCCCGCCAACGTCTCCAATGCGGTTCGTGAAAGCGAAGCGGCGGCAAGGCGTGCACTGGCGCTCGACCCGAGGGAGGGCAACGCGCTCACGGCACTGGCGACGATCCGTCCTTATTTCGGCGACTGGGTTGCGGCGGAAGATCGACTGCGTCGGGTGCTTGCCATCGCGCCGGATAACCAAGCAGCCATGAACCACCTCGTTACTTTGCTACAATCCGTGGGGCTGGATCGCGCATCGTGGGATTGGAACGAGAAGGTTCTTGCCCAAGACCCGCTTTCGCCGATTCCGCAGTTCCGGCGGGCCTACAAGCACTGGATTTTTGGCAATGTGGCGGCCGCGGATCAAGTGAGCGATCGCGCGCTCCAGCTTTGGCCGCGCCATCCGGCAGTCTGGAACGCGCGCCTGCTGATCTTCGCCTTTACCGGACGCCCCGCCGCGGCGCTGGCAATGATCGAGGATGTGGCAAGCCGGCCGGCGACGTTTGGCGGCCCGGCGCTGGCGCAATGGCGGGCATCGCTGATTGCGCTCCAGACCCGTTCGACCCGGGATGTCGCAGCGGCGCGTGCGCTGAATCTGGAGCTCGCGCCGCGCAGCCCAGGCTTCGCAGTCAATGCGATCCTCATTCTATCGGCGCTTAATGATCTAAATGCGGCTTTCGCAGTCGCTGAAGGGCTGTTGTTGCGGCGCGGGCAGTTTGTCGTAACGCTGTGGACGGGCCACGGACAGATGCCCGTCAACGACTTGCGCTGGCGACGGACACAACCTCTGTTCATCCCGGCCACCGCGAACATGCGGGCAGACCCGCGATTCGGCGGACTATGTCGCGAGATCGGCCTGGCTGCCTATTGGGATCAGCGCGGCGTTACTCCGGATTACGTCACACGAACGACTTGAGGTCCGATTTTCGATGTCCGGATCGTCGCGGGCTATAAATGGACGGATCGGAAAAGGCCGCGGCAGCGGTGCCAACCGATTCCGCGTCGCGGCCAGTATGCTTTTAGTCGGTGCGTTTCGCTCGGATAGTTCGCAATCAGACTTGATTCCCCGAAACCGGCCGTCTGCCTTCGGCCAGGTTCCGCCATTCGCTTAACAGTCGAAAGCCCACACAGGAAGGATGGCAGCTTTTGGCGATCCGGTCCTGATAGCCGTCGGTCCGCTAGCAGCCAGCTTGTGCCGAAAAGCAGCAAGTCGAACGGCGGCTTTCGGGCACCGCGACGAGCGCGAGAAACGGCAGACTTTGGGCGCGTTGCGGCCGCAGAGGAAATTAAGCCGCCCGGGACACGATCGGCACGAGCGCGCGCGCGACCAGCTCGTCGAGCCCTTCGGTGATGTAGCGCGAGTAATGCTGCTCGATCATCGCGACCGAAGTGTCGTGCAAGGCGGCGACCAGCCGGATGGGCAGGCCGGCGCGAAGCCCTCGCACGATCAAGCTGTGGCGCAGCGCATAGGGGATCGTGGCGACCGGCAGGCCGGCCTCGGCGACCGCGCGCTTCCACAGCCGGGTCACTTCGGACGGCGTCGACCAGGGGCCGCGGTCCACCCTCTCCCACTTCATCGGCCCGACCTGGCGGTGACGCCAGCGCTCCAGAAGCGGCGCCGAGGCCGGCCGGCCGGCGACGATCGGGGCGAGTGCCGCCAGCGTGTCCCTGCCGACCACGACCCGCACATATTGGAGCACGCGCTTCTTGCCCTTGAGCGACTGCGGGATCATCAGCCGGCCGTGTTCGGTCTGGACGTCGTGGACCTTCATGCGGGCGAGCTGCGAAAAGCGCGCGCCGGTGGCGGCGAGCAGGACGACCAACCGCCCAAAATCCTCGTCGAGCGCCAGCGAGGCGGCGACGATCCGGCGGACGGCATCGTCGCTGAGGATCTGGTTGTCGCAGGCAGCGGCGGCGAGCAGCTCGGGCGCATCGAGCTTGAGCCCGTATTTGATGACGATGGGAAAATCGGCCGGGAGGGAGCGCCGGTGGACATGGACGGCGGCGTTGAGCGCTGCCTTGAAATCGTTGACGATGCGCTGGAGCGTCGAGGGCGGCAGGCGGCGGTGGCGAAGCTGCCAGGCGAGCAGGTCGCTCTCGGCGAGATCGCACAGGCGCACGGGCGAGAGCTTGCGGTCTTCGAGCACATGGTTGGTGAAGTTGTAGTGGGCGTCGGAGTTGATCTGGCGGCCGGCCTGCGAGGCGCGGCGCGCGGCGCGCACTGCGATATAGGCGTCGACGGCGGCCGCGACGGTGATTTCGGGATCGCTTTCGGGGGCCCCTCCCCGCTTCTGGAGGTCGATCCAGCGCTGGGCTTTCTCGTTGGCCTGGCGGAAGTCGAGGATCTCGATGCCGTCGGCCTCGTGCACGTCGTCGGCCTCGCCGATGATCGCGCGGACATAGTCTTGGGTCTTGGCATTTTGGGCAATGGTAGCGCGCGGCCCAGGAGCCTTTGGTCTCGCCGCGGAAATAGCCGACATGGGCGCCTTCGGAGAGCATGCGCCAATAGGGTTTGTCGCGCGGCTTCAGCCTTGCCCGCGCGGTCTTGGCCTAGATCCTGACTTCCTTGAGCGAGCGCGCCATTTCCCTGCGCCTGCAAATCTGGCCGGAATACTAGCCAAACCTGCCCGGACGCGCAAGGAGCTTGTCAGCCTAAGTTGTTGATTTTCAAGGCGCTCGAGCACGTCCGAAGGCGTTTTTGGGAGGCTCTTTCACGACTGAAACACGGGTTCGATTCCCGTAGGGGTCACCAAGTATTTCAATGACTTAGCGGAAATAATCGCCGATTTTCGGGCGATTTATCTCATATTTCTCTCCTAAAGATTCTGGAACGTCCGGGGATTGCCTCGGACCTGATTGCAAGCTCACGATCGGGCGAATCAGCGGCGATCTCAGCAGAGGGACTTAGGGACATCCCGAGCCGGACTTGAGCGGAAGCTCCATCAAGAAGGCGAGCGTACATCGAGGGATCCCTAGGCCCGGGCCCGTCGCAGGTTCGAGTGTCTTTCGCCGCCCGCCTGACAGTTGCTGGCGAGCTGCGCACTTGGGCTGGGCAGTAACCCAGTAGTTTAGTCTGCCGGGACAGGTGCGGTACTGGGGCGCATGATCAACGCATAGGGAAGCTGACATTCCGTCGCGATCGCATCGCCCCCGCTGACTTGCGCTCGCATCAGCAAATCCACTGCGGTGGACCCCATCTCGGCATTGGGTTGACGCACCGTAGTGAGTTGGGGCCACGCCATGCGTGCGATCGGTGCATCGTCGAATCCCGCCACGGAAAGCTGTTCCGGCACAGCAATGCCGTGGCGCATCGCCACGACCAATACGGCGAGCGCCATCTCGTCATTTCCCGCGAATACGGCGGTCGGACGATTCGAATGACCTAAGAGCAACTCAGCAGCCTCGAGACCGGAGCGGAATGAAAAATCACCCTGGAGCACCCACGTGTCCGCCACCGCTAAACCCGCCTCCGTCATCGCTGCGCAGAATCCCTCAAATCGGCGCGCCGCGGCGTGGTGGGTCGGGTTGCCCTGGATAAAGGCGATATCGCGATGGCCCATGGCAACCAGCCGCACCGTCATCTCGCGCGCCGCACCGTAGTCGTCCATGTGCACTCTTGGCGTTCGACCAGGAAAATCGCCGGGCGCGATGCGAACAACGGGTACTTGGTGCTGATCGAGCAGGTCGAGTAACTCGGGCAGGTCGCAAAGCGGTGGGGTAAGTATCGCACCACCCAGCCGCACGACGCGCAGCGTCGCATCGCACTGCTCCAGCCAATCGGCGCGGTCAGGCTCGATCTGCTCGATCACCAGATGGTAACTGAGCGCACGACAGCGCGTGAGCGCGCCGCGCTGGATGTCTGCGGCATAGCCCGAAGCCGGATCGTCGAAGAACAGGCCGATCAAGAAGGAACGTGAGCTCGAAAGTCCGCGGGCAAAGGCATTTGGCCGATAGCCGAGCTCATCGACCACCTTCTGCACTGCCTCACGCAGTTCCGCGCGCACATAGGATTCACCGTTGATCACGCGCGAGACCGTTTTCGGGGATACGCCCGCGCGCGCCGCAACGTCCTTGATGGTGATGATGGTCATATCGTGACGTCAACCTTACGGCTCGGTTACACTTCCGGCAATCTGCGGGAATGGATGCCGGTCGAGGCGTCAATCGACGGGCGCTCGAGCTGGTGCCTGGGGTCGGTGGGGAGCCTTGCCCGCGCGGACATTATCGCCGTGGCGGGACAATGCAACGCGTGCGCCCGGCAAGGTTGACATCGATGTCAGATCGAGTCAGACATCGCTGTCAGATCCCGAGATCGGGACGATGCGCTTCCGCTAAAGGAAGCATTGGAGGGGGTATGCACAACGAGTGCACCGTTGCGTTTCGCGCAATTCGCGCCCTTCTTCCGCATAGTCCCGGCCGTATTGACGGTCATCCGTTTAGTCACCCCTCCGACCACCCCAAAGCGTCGGATATTCGCGGCCATCGCCTGATCTTCGGGCGATGGCCGCGCTTTTTTTTCGTGATGGATCGGACCGCCGACGGCGGTGCCGCCGCAACGAGCCCTCTGATGGAATTTTGTCGATAGATGACCCTGAAGCACGCCTCGATCGCAGTCGCCCTGCTGATGTCCGCCGCCCCTGTCGCCTTGACCGCGCAACAGGTTCCGCAGGCGAGTGAGGCGCAGCAATGGCTCGACAAGAGTCTTACCGCCGAGGCGCGGGCGGGCGCGCTGGTGAAAGCGATGACGCGCGAGGAAAAGCTGCGCTATGTCCACGGGCTGTTCCCGCCGCGCATCGATCCGCAGCCGAGCGACATGATTCCTTCGGCCGGCTATGTGCCCGGCGTGCCACGTCTCGGCATTCCCACGTTGCGCGAAAGCGACGCCAGCCTCGGCGTTGCGAACCAGGTGGAGCAGCGCAAGGGCGATACGGCGACCGCCCTGCCCTCCGCCCTCACTACCGCAGCGACCTTCGATCCCGAATATGCGCGGCTTGGCGGCGCGATGATCGGGGCAGAGGCTCGCGCCAAGACTTTCAATGTGCTGCTCGCCGGCGGCGTAAACCTCACGCGGGACGCCTGGAACGGCCGCAACTTCGAATATCTGGGCGAGGATCCGCTTCTGGCCGGCGCTATGGCCGGCGCAGCGGTGCAAGGCGTTCAATCGAACAACATCGTTTCGACGGTGAAGCATTTCATCCTCAACAGCCAGGAAACCGGCCGCTCGGTCCTCAATGCCCGAATCGACGAAGCGGCGCTGCGCGAGAGCGACCTGCTCGCGTTCGAGATCGCGATTGCCGTGGGCCGTCCGGGATCGGTGATGTGCGCCTACAACCGCATAGACGGCGATTATGCCTGCGAAAGCCATCGCATGCTGACCGACGTGCTTCGGGGCGACTGGAAATATTCCGGCTGGGTGATGAGCGACTGGGGCGCCGTGCATTCGACCGAGAAGGCGGCACTGGCGGGGCTCGACCAGCAATCGGGCCAAGAGCTCGACAAGCTGATCTATTTTGGTGCGCCACTGCAGGCGGCGATCGCGGAAGGCCGCGTTCCCGAGGCGCGGCTCGACGAGATGGTGCACCGCATTCTTGTCGGCGTGATCGCGAGCGGCCTCTATGATCATCCGACGCCGGCGACCGCCCAGCCGATCGATTACAAGGCGCATGCCGACGTGGCGCAGCGCGTCGCCGAGGCGGGAATCGTCCTGCTGCGCAATGAAGGCCAGGTGTTGCCGCTGGCCAGACAGGCGAAGCGCATCGTCCTGATCGGCGGCCACGCGGATGTCGGCGTGCTCTCGGGCGGCGGATCGAGCCAGGTCCGCTCCGTGGGCGGCGTGCCGGTGGAGATCCCGCTGACCAGCGGCGCGGCGGCGTCGTTCGCGCGCGTGACGTGGCATAGCTCGTCACCGCTCCGCGCGATCCGGGTGCTCGCGCCGCAGGCGCAGGTGACCTATGTCGACGGCAGCGATCCCGCCGCGGCGGCGGCTGCCGCGCGCAATGCCGATATCGCGATCGTCTTTGCGACGCAGTGGACCACCGAAGCCCAGGATCCGCCCTCTCTCTCGCTGCCGGACAATCAGGACGCACTTATCGCGGCGGTAGCGAAGGCAAATTCGAAGACCGTCGTGGTGCTGGAGACCGGCGGCCCGGTGCTGATGCCGTGGCTCGAACAGGTCCCGGCGGTCGTCCAGGCCTGGTATCCCGGCCAGCGCGGCGGCGAGGCGCTCGCCGCGATCCTGTTCGGCGACGTAAACCCTTCGGGCAGGCTCCCGATCAGCTTCCCCCGCACGGTGGAGCAATTGCCCCGGCCCACACCGGTCGTGCCGGCCGGCGGAACACCCGATTCGGCGAGCAACGCCGGCGCCGGCGATGGCAGTGCGCTCCCTGCATGGGATGTCGATTACGGCGAAGGCGCCAATGTCGGCTATCGCTGGTACGCCGCGAAGAACGACAAGCCGCTGTTTCCGTTCGGCTACGGCCTCAGCTATTCGACGTTCGGCTTTTCCGGCGCCAAATTCGCGGGCGGTGCGGCACCGAGTGTGACCTTCACCGTGCGCAACGACGGCAAGCGCGCCGGGGCGGTGGTGCCGCAGCTCTATGTCGCCGCGCCTGATGGTTCGCCGCTGCGATTGGCAGGCTGGAAGCGCCAGACGCTCGCGCCGGGCGAGGCCGCGCGCGTCACGATCACCGCCGATCGCTACGCCCTTGCCCGCTGGCGAGCGGGATGGAAGATCGCCGGTGGAAAGTATCGTTTGTCGTTAGCGCAAGATAGCGAGCACGTCATTGCCAATGCATTGGTCGATATTGAAGCAGGTTTCGTCGAAAAATGACTCATTTGAGGGAGCTTTCTGCCGTTATCACTTGACAACGTTGTCGTTTTATTTTTGTTAAACTGGATAGGTCCATCGAAAATCAAGCCGACCGGCAGTGTCGGCATGGGAGGGATGTATGAAGAACTTCAAGCAATTGACGCTAAGCCGCACCGTTTCTTTGGCCGCACTCGCCGCGGCTCTCGCAATGCCCGGCATTGCCGCGGCGCAGACCGCGGACGCGCCGGCCGCAGATGCCCAGGCTAGCGACGCGCAGGCGCCGGACGACCAGAACACGGACATCGTCGTGACCGGCGTGCGCGCATCGCTCGAACGCTCGATCGCGATCAAGCGTGACTCGAACGGCATCGTTGATGCGATTTCCGCGGAGGATATCGGCAAGTTCGCCAACACGAACCTCGCGGAATCGCTCCAGCGCATCACCGGCGTGTCGATCGACCGCGTGAACGGCGAAGGTTCGACCGTCACGGTCCGCGGCTTTGGCGCGCAATACAATCTCGTGACCCTCAACGGGCGCCAGCTCGCCACGTCGAACATCGTCGCCGTCGGCGGCGACCAGAATGGCGACGGCGCAGGCGGCTTCGGCCGTTCGTTCGACTTTTCGAACCTCGCGTCGGAAGGCGTGAAGACGCTCGAGGTCTACAAGACCGGGCGCGCGGCGATTCCGTCGGGCGGCATCGGCGCAACGATCAACATCGCCGGCGTGCGGCCGCTGGACCAGAAGGCCGGCTTCACCGGTTCGCTCGGCGCCAAGGCGAGCTATGACACGAGCGCCGACGACTGCATCGAGTGCGGCAGCCACGTGACCCCCGAATTCTCGGGGATTGCGAGCTGGACCAACGAGGATCAGACCTTCGGCGTGACGCTGTTCGGCAGCTATCAGAAGCGCAACTTCAGCTTCCCGAGCCAGGCGAACAATTATTGGAACATGCCGACGCTGACGGACTTCCTCGATCCGTCGAAAGGCTTTGTGCGCTCGACGACGAAGATCAACAACATGCCGACCAACACCAATGTGCTGGTCGCGGTCCCCGACGATTACCGCCACCACTTCTCCGAAGCGAGCCGCGAGCGGTTGAATGGCCAGGCGGTCATGCAGTTCAAGCCGACCGACTCGCTGACGCTGACGGTGGACGGCCTCTATGCCCAGTTGCGCGAGTCCGAGCGGCGCTCGAGCCAGTCGAACTGGTTCAGCCGTCCGTTTGACGAAGTGACCTTCGACGACGCCAGCAACGGCATCGCGACGACGAAGTACCTCCATGAAACGCTTACGGGCGTGAAGGACGAAGGCTTCGAGAACGCCTATCGCGCGCAGAAGAACAAGCTGTACGACATTGGCGGCAACGTGAAATGGGATGTCGCCGACAATTTCTCTATCACCGCCGACGGCCATATCGGCAAGGCCGAGAGCTTGCCCGACAATCCCAACGGCCAGACTTCGACCACGGTGGCGTTCAACGGGAATATCGTAAGCTCGCACTCGCTGAGCTGGAGCGACGACGGTTTCCCGACCCAGACGATGACGATCAACGACTGCTATCAGCAGGTGTCGCCGACCGGTACGCCGTTCAAGAACGGCAATTGCAACGGCGTGTTCGATGCGGGCGATCTCTCGGCCGCAGTGCAGCGCCAGTTCGCCTCGACCCAGACGCAGGACATCAAGGAAGCGCGTATCGACGCCGGTTGGGATCTGGGCGGCGGCAGCCGCTTCGATTTCGGCGGCGACTATCGCACCACCGATACGCGCCAGACCCAGGTCAACACGCGCCAGGTGCTGGGCGACTGGAACAACGCGCTGCCGCCCGACGTCGCTGCGTTTGCGCCGGGCCTGGTCCAGCAATATTGCCTGGTCTGCCAGTTCCACCACAACAGTGCGATCACCGACGCCGTGAGCCAGATCGCCTGGCGGGCGCAGGACACCACCGCGCTCTACAACGCGCTCTACAACCACTATATCGGCATCACCAACGACGGCATCAACCACCAGAACAACCTCGACAACAACAGCGACAACCGCGTCAAGGAAGACATCTGGGCAGCCTATGCGCAGATGACCTGGAAGGGCGAGATCGCCGGCCGCAAGACCAGCCTGGTCGCCGGCGTGCGGTTCGAAAGCACCAAGGTGCATTCGACGTCGCTGCAGCAGGTACCGATCGCGGTGGTGTGGCAGGCCGATAACGACTTCACCGTCCTCAATTCGGCGGATCGCCAGGCGGTGACGGGCAAGGGCAGCTATAACAATCTGCTGCCGTCGTTCGACTTCCAGATCGAGCCGCTCGACAATGTGATCGCCCGCGTTTCGTACAGCAAGACGATCTCGCGCGCACCGTACGGCAATTTGTTCGCGTCGACGAGCGCTGGTGCGCTCAACAACCCGACTTCGCTGGGCGGTACGGCAAGCGGCTTCCAGAACGACACCGGTCTGAAGCCGCTGGATTCGGATAACTTCGACGTCTCGCTCGAATGGTATCCGCACAAGGACGTGTATCTGTCGGTCGGCTTCTTCGACAAGCGGGTGCACAACTTCATCGGCAACACGGTCGTGCAGCGTAACCTGTTCGGCCTGCGTGACCCGACTGCGGGCCCGAACGCAACCACGGCGCGCAACATCGTGACCGGGCTTGGCGGCGACATTACCAACGTCAACCTGTTCACCAGCGCTGCCGTGCTGCAGAAGTATAACGGCAACGTGGCCCAGGCGACGACGGAGCTGACCGCGAACTATTCGGCGGCCACGCGCACGTTCGACTCGACCTATATCAGCAACATCCTCGCCACGCTCGACGTCTCGCCGACCACGGGCGATCCGTTGCTGAACTTCGCGGTCAACACGCCGATCAACAACAAGGACGCGGAGATCTACGGCGTCGAAATCGCCGGCCAGTATTTCCTCGGCAATACCGGCCTCGGCATCGCGGCGAGCTACACGCTGGTCCGCGGCAATATCGGGTTCAACGTCACCGCGGATCCGAACGCGAACCAGTTCGCGCTGGTGGGCCTCAGCGACACGGCGAACGCGACGCTGATCTACGAGAAGTACGGGATCTCGGCGCGCCTCGCCTATAACTGGCGCGGCAAGTTCCTGAGCGACGTCAACCGCGGCGCCGCCCATAATCCCGTGTTCAGCGATCCGTACGGCCAGCTCGATCTGAGCCTGTCCTACGATCTCACGCGGAATATCTCGCTCACCTTCGAAGGCATCAACCTGCTGGAAGAAGGCGTGCGCAGCTACAGCCGCGATTACATCGACACCTGGTACGAAGCGGAAGGATCCGCCCGTTACCTGGCCGGTGCGCGCTTCCGCTTCTAAGCGGCCGCGACCAACATGACGGAAAGGCCGCTCCCCGGAGCGGCCTTTCTTGTCTATGCAAGGGGCCATCATGAGCCAGCCCGTACTTCTCAATAATGTCGATCACGCCGATCTACGCGTGGTGCTCGAGCGCCGCGCGGCGTTCGGCGATACGGTCAACCAAGCGGTGGTCTTCCCGACCGAATTCGAGGCACTGCAACGCGAATATGCGATTCTGTTCCGCCGTGACGCCGCCGGCGCCTGGCGCTCGACGGCCCTGCTCGGGCTCGATGCCGACGAGAATCTGTTCCTCGACGGCGAGCGCTGGGACGCGAACTATATTCCGGCGCTGATGCAGCGCGGCCCCTTCTCGATCGGCCTGCCGCGCCCTGGCGAGCCGGGCGAACCGATGATCCATATCGATCTGGAGCATCCCCGTATCAGCCGCAACGAAGGCGCGCCGCTGTTCCGCGATCATGGCGGCAACTCTCCCTATCTCGATCAGGTCTCCGGGGTCCTGCAGACGATCTTCGTCGGCGACCAGGCAGGCCCGGCGATGTTCGCGGCGTTCGAACGCGCCAACCTGCTCGAGCCCGTCATGCTCGACATCGAGCTCGAGCACGGTGCCCATTACAAGATTCCGGATTGCTATACCGTCGACGCCCAGCGCCTTGCGCAGCTCGACGGGCCCGCGCTCGCTGCGCTCCACCGCGACGACTTCCTGCGCTGTGCGATCTGGCAGAGCTCGTCGCTCGAAAACATCCGCCAGCTCGCTGCGCGGAAGGAACGGCGCCGGACCTGAAGCGCCTCCGATGTCTCACCCTCGCATGAACGGACCGAACCAATGACCGAAGCACCACGCAGCCGGGTCGTGATCGCTGGCGGAGGGACGGCAGGCTGGGTCGCCGCTGCGGCGCTGATCCGCCATTTCGGGCCGCTGCTCGACGTGACGCTCGTCGAATCGGATGCGATCGGCACGGTGGGCGTGGGCGAATCGACCATCCCCACGGCGCGCACCTTCCATGCGCTGCTCGGCATTCACGAGCACGTCTTCATGCGGGAGACGAACGCGACCTTCAAACTCGGCATCGCGTTCGAGAACTGGAATCGCGACGGGGATCGCTATTTCCATCCTTTCGGCACGATCGGGCGATCGCTGCCGCTTGCCGAGTTCCAGCATTTCTGGCTGGAAGCGCGCGGCCGCGGATTCGGTGGCGCCTATATCGATTATTCGCTCGAGGGCCAGGCGGCTGCGGCCGGCAAGTTCGCGCTCGGCGATCCCGCTCCGCTCGCTTATGCCTATCATCTCGACGCGACCGCCTATGCAAAGTTCCTGCGCTCGCTCGCCGAACCGGCCGGCGTGCATCGCGTCGAAGGTAAGATCACCAGCGTCGAGCGCGACAGCGAAAGCGGCGATATTGCTGCTTTGGTTCTCGACTCGGGCGTGCGCATCGAGGGCGATCTCTTCATCGACTGTACCGGCTTCCGCGCGCTGTTGATCGAGGGCGCGCTGGAAACCGGGTTCGACGACTGGGGCGAATGGTTGCCCACCGACAGCGCGTTCGCCGTGCAGTCGGAAACGACTGAGGCGCCGGTGCCCTATACCCGCGCGATCGCGCACGGCGCCGGCTGGCGCTGGCGCATCCCGCTGCAGCACCGCATGGGCAACGGCCTGGTCTATTCCAGCGCGCATCTTTCCGATGACGAAGCACGGTCCCGTCTGCTGGACGCGGTGCCAGGCAAGCCGCTCTTCGATCCGCGGCTGCTCCGCTACCGCACCGGCGCCCGGCGCAAGATGTGGAACCGGAATTGCGTATCGCTCGGCCTTGCGAGCGGCTTCATCGAGCCGCTCGAATCGACAAGCATTCACCTGGTGATGATCGCGGTCACGCGGCTGCTGCAGAATTTCCCGTTCCGCCGCGATACGGAAGCGCTCGCCGAGCGCTTCAATGTCCAGTCGCGCGCCGAGTGGGAGCATGTCCGCGACTTCATCATTCTCCACTACAAACTCAACCAGCGCGACGACACGGACTTCTGGCGCGAGCATGCGGCGCGGGCGATCCCGGATACCCTCGCCGAACGCATCGCGCTCTTCCGCGAAGCCGCGATCGCCTATCAGGGTTCGGACGATCTGTTCCGCATCGACAGCTGGAACGCGGTGATGATGGGCCAGGGCATCATGCCGCACGATCATCACCGCATGCCGGCCATGATGCCCAGCGCCGATCTGGAGCGCGCGCTGAGCGACCTGAGGGCGGGCATTGCGGCGACGCTGCCGACGCTGCCGAGCCACGCCGATTTCCTGGCGCAATATTGCGCACGGGCGGAGGGCAACGTTGCTTAGAATCCGCCAGTCGTCGGTTCCGCGAACTGCTGTTTGAGCGATGCAGTCAGGGACTTTGAACGCAGGGATATTGCGAGAGGCCAGCGATTCTCAAGGCTACATAATCTCGTACGTGAGGACGCTACGTTTTATCTCTCGCGTCACCGGCTAGCCTTGAACGCCTCCCAACGCGCCTGGCGCTCGTCGCGATACGCGGGATTGAGTTCGGCGATCATATCTCCGCGATACAATGGCAGGCCGCAGGTTTCGCACACCGGGCCCAATCCCGCCGGGCCGCCACAGGTCTGGTGGGTATAGTAGATCGCCCGGCCTTCCTCAGGCGACTTGCACCACGCCTCGCCCCAAGCGCGTAGCGCCAGGATCACCGGATAAAAGGCCTCGCCTTTCTCGGTCAGGTGATATTCGTGTCGCCGCGGCCGCTCGCTGTAGAGCCGCCGCTCGACCAGCCCATCGGCCTCAAGAGCCTTCAGGCGCGCCGCGACCATCTGCGGCGTGGCGCCCGTCTGCGCCTGAATTTCCTCGAAGCGATGACTGCGCATGAACAGCTCGCGGAGGATCACCACGGTCCAGCGATCGCCAACGACGGCCTCGCTGCGCGCAACCGGGCAGAGGGTTTGGGGAGCGTTATCATCCATAAATATAGTCACTTTTATTTTCATAGTCACTTGAAGCTATGATTGTCATAGCAAATATGGGCTGCCGTTGCAGCGGATGCAACCGGCCCGCTCCGACGGCCGAGATTCAGAAAGGAAATGACGATGGAAGCGTACCGCACCCATCCGAACGAGAAGCTTCTCTACACCGCCCGGACTCACACGATCGGTGGTCGCGAGCAGGGCCATGCCCAAAGCTCGGACGGTCAGCTCGACGTCCGGCTCTCGATCCCCGGCTCGAGCCGGCCCGGCACCAATCCCGAACAACTACTCGCAGCGGGCTGGTCGGCCTGTTTCGAAGGCGCGCTCGGCCGCGCGGCACGCGCGCACGGCGTCAAGCTTGAGACCGGTCCCGAGATCGATGCCGAGATCGACCTCAACCAGGCCGACGACGGCCTGTTCCTCCGCGCCCGGCTCTCGGTGACCCTGCCCGGCGTCGACCGCGCGGTCGCGGAGACGCTCATCGCTGAAGCCGAGCAAACCTGCCCCTATTCCAAGGCGCTGCGCGGCAATGTCGATGTCGCCATCACGCTGATCTGAAAGGATTTATCATGAACGACCATGAAATCGTCGATTCGAGCTTCTCCGCGATCATCAATGCGCCGCTCGACAAGATCGATCTGCCCAAATGGGCCTTCACGCTGCCCGAGCATGAATATCAGGGCGCCTCGCCCGCGCACGTCGCTGCTGGCTTCACCACCGCCCCAGATGGCAAGCGGATGTCGATCAATGTCGAGGTCATCGGCGGCAGCCCGATGGTGCAGCATTATGTCGAGACGCTGGGCGAGAAGCACCATCTGGTCCTGGAATCGGTCTCCGACGTGTTCACCCCCACCGGCCGCACCACGATCCACGTGCTGTGGGAACTGAGCGTCAAGGCGCTCGACGACGGACGCGTCGAGTTCACCAACCATGTCCGCTCGCGCGCGACTGAGGAGCATCTGGCGTTCCTCGATCGCCAGGGCATCCCCTTCGAGGTGTTCCGCGCGCAGCGCCAGCCCATGTCGATCGCCCATAACCAGGGCGAGACGCCGCTCTTCGCAGCCAGCATCGAACGCGCGGCGTTGGGGAACTAACCGCTTGTCGCGTCAATACTTCAAATCTGGAGGCGCCCTCCACACGGCGGGTCAGCAGCCACTCAAATCTATGAACAAATGGAGAAACTAGTCATGTCGAGGCTTGCAATCATCGGTACAATCGAGGTCGTGCCGGGCACGAGAGAGCGGCTTTTGACCGCGCTGGCGGCGCACAAGGCGCGTTGCCTGGCCAATGAGCCCGGGACGCTGCAGTTCGAGATCCTTGCCCCGCGCGAGGAGGAAGCACGCGTGCTGCTCTACGAGGTCTATCAGGACGATGATGCATTCGAGGTGCATCGAAACGGACCGTCCATCGCGCGATTTCGAGAAGAGACCGCGAGAATGGTCGAAGGCCTTCATGTGACGAAGTGCACGTTCGTGCCCTAACCACGAAAGGGCCGCCCAAGGTTGGGGACAATAGCGTCCGATGTCGTTTGGCCGCCCGAGTGCTCAACACGCCTTAGTCGAGGGATCGGAAACGTATCGCCGTCCCGCCGCCGGCCGCCAACGCCAGGGTCAGCGTGTCTGCCCGCGTCACGATACGCTTTTCGATCCGATAGGCAGTCGGGTTGGTCCGATAGTCCGCGCCTGGGGCGTCCGCGTAGATCTGCGCCTCATAGCGCTTGCCTGGCGCCAGGAAATCGAGCGGCTGCGAGAGGGTCCGCATGTTCTCGTCGGTGATCGCGCCCAGATACCATTCGCCGGCCCCTCCGCGCTGCTGCCGGGCAACCACGACGAAATCGCCGATCTCGGCCTGGAGCGTGCGCGACGTCTCCCAGTCGGTCGGCACATCGCGGATGAACTGGAAGGCGTCCGGACGCACGTCGTAATTCTCGGGCAAATCGGCTGCCATCTGCACCGGCGAATAGAGCACGACATATTCGGCCAGCTGCGTCGCGAGCGTCGATTGGACGCGTAGCGTCACGTCGGTCTGGCCGTGCGCAAGGTCGAAGATTCCCGGCGTGAAATCCATCGGTCCGCCCAGCATGCGTGTGAACGGAAGGATCGCGAGATGCTCGGGCGGATTGGTGGGTATGCCCCAGGCGTTGAACTCCTGACCCCGCGCGCCCTCGCGACTGATCATGTTCGGCCAGGTGCGCCGCAGGCCGGTGTCCTTCACCGGCTCGTGCGCGTCGATCGCGATGCGGTATTTCGCGGCAACCTGCGCGACCTTCAGATTGTGGCGGACCATGTATTGGCCGGCAAACCATTGCAGGCCGCCATCCGCATCGACGATGTCGCCACTATGGTGGACATAACCGGTCTTGACCACATGGACGCCAAGCTTGGCATAGAACGCCATCGCGTCCTCGAGTTGCGCCTCGTAATTGACGACCGCGCCGCCGGTCTCGTTATGCCCGATCAGCGCGACGCTCTTGCTCTTGGCATAGGCGGAGAGCCCGGGGGCGTCGAAATCGGGATAGGATTTGGTGAAGCTGAACTTGTCGCCATTGGCGATCCAGTCGCCGTCCCAGCCCTGGTTCCAGCCTTCGACCAGCACTCCGTCGAAGCCGTTCTTGGCGGCGAAATCGATGTACCGCTTCACATTCTCGGTGTTCGCGCCGTGCCGATAACCGCTGCCCCAGGTCGAATGCTTGAGATGCATTTCCCACCACACGCCGACATATTTACCGGGCTTGAAATAGCTGACATCGCCCAGCTTGTTGGGCTCGTTGAGATTGAGCTCGATCCGGCTGTCGGCAAGCGCGCCGGGCGTGTCGCCGATCAGCACCGTCCGCCACGGCGTGGTGAACGACCCGGTCTTGCGTGCAGCGACCCCGTCCGGCCACGGCATCAGCGACGCGGTCAGCGTGCCCGTGCCGTTACCCGCGAGCAGCATGCTCGGGAAATCGACCAGGGCCGCCTCGTGGAACGACAGATACAGACCGTTCGCGCCCTTCAGCGTCAGCGGCGTCTCCGCCAGCGTGATCCGGCGGGCATCGGTCTGGGTATAGAGATACTCGTCGCGCTCCTGGCCGAGCGCCTGATACCACCAGGCCTGGTAGGATCCGACCGGGCGGAACTGGGTGCGATCCGCGGTCACCTTCACCGCCTGCCCTGCCGGTATGCTCGCATAGCCATAGCGGAATCCGATGCCGTCATCGAATATCCGGAAGGTCACGTCGACATGGGCGTTGAGCGATGTGTCGCCCGTCAGCGTGACTATCAGCTCGTTGTGCCGATCGCGGATGACGCGCTGTTCGCCCCAGGGCTGCTCCCAGCTCGTGTCGACCGAGCTCCGGCGCGGATTGCCGATGGCGCTGAAGCGCGCGCTCTGTTCGCCGTCGAAGCTCAGCCCGAGTTCCGCCGGTGCCAGTATCTCGGTCCCCCGCCGCATGACCGAATAGAGCGCCCTGCCGCCCTCCACGTCGACACACACCTCCAGGACATTTCCCGGCGACTTGGCGCATTCGCGTGCTTGGGCGACGGCCGTGCTCGACAGGAGAGCCGCAAGGGAGAGAGCGAGAGGGCGGAACATGGAGAGTCCTTTGCTTCGGAGTTTGGTCGGCAGGCGGCGGGGCACGGTCACGGTCCGCGCGCCAACCTGATTCGCAATTGCTGCTTGAGTGCTGCACGATCGCGCGACGCCATCCTGCCGAGCGGCCCGCGCAACATCGCCGGCAAATGATCGGTGCGGTCGCCTTCGCTCTGGAAGACATAGGCGGCGAACATCGCGCGCCAATATTCGCGCTCGGGCGCCGGAAGGTCCTTCAGCGCCAGCAGCGCGGCGAGGAAGATATCGTGCGGATTCTCCAGCCCGTCGGGCTGCGCGCCCCACCAGTAATTGACCATCGCGTTATAGGGCGCCGCGGAGGTGACGTGATGCCACCAGTAACGCGGCATGACGATCGCATCGCCCGGCTCGAGATGCGCGACCCGGGCGGCGGCGAGCGCGGCGGCGAAGCGCGGAAAGTGCGCGAGATCGGGCGCCTCCGGATCGACCAGCGACAGCGGCGGTGGATTGTCCGGCGGGCCGATATAGAGATTGCCGACCTGATCGGGCGGAAACAGCACGAAACGCCGCTGGCCCGCGATCACCACCGCCAGGTTGTGGTCGCGGTCATTGTGGATCTGCGTCTTGACCGGCCCGCCGAGCCAGAGCCGCGGCGTCGTGTCGCCCGGCACTAGCGGCATCGGGTTTTCCGGCGCGAAGCCGGGCAGTTGTGCAAGTGGCAGCATCTGGATCGCCACGACCGGCGCCTCGGCCCGGCCGGCAAGCGCGGCAATCCGGTCGAGCGTCTCGCCCAATGGTCTTTGCCGCTTGGTGAAGCTGAACTCGCTCAGATCGGGTCCATAGCCGAAGTGCCCAAGCGCAGCGGCCGGCGCTTCCATTACAGGTACGGAAACACCCTCGCCCATCGCCCGCAAATAGGTGTTGAGCACATCGGGCGAGCGGCGCCCGGCCGCCACCGATGGCCACAGGGCGGCGAGCCCCTGGACGACGGCCGGCTGGCCCTGTTCGACCAATTCGGCCAGCGCTTCGGGCGTCGAGACACTGCGCTCCGCAATACGCGGCAGATCATCGAGCATTGTCATCGTGGTGCGGCCGGCCGCAGACCGGCGAGATACTGGTCATGGTTGGGTTGAGCGAGCACCTTGTCCTTGATGAAACCCAGCATGCGGCGGAATTCGGTATGCATGAGCTCCGGCGCGACCGGGTCGATCTCGGGAATCCAGCTGTTGGAGATCAGCCCGTGACCCAGGAACAGCGCGTGCCAGCTGTCGTTCGGAAAACTCTCATCCTCGAGCACCGCGATCTGGCCACGTGCCGCAAAGGTATCGATCTTGTGCGCCAGTGTGACGGGGCAGCAGCAGGCGCGCGCCTTGTCCCAGAAGTCGCCGGCATAGCGGGCCAGCCGGTAGTGCGCCGCCTGGAAATCGCAGAGCCGGTCCAGCAGCCGCGCCATCGCCTCGTTATAGTCGCGGCGCTCGGCGGCGAAGTCGGCGGTGGCGGGAAAGCGCGACAGCAAATGGACCAGGCTCAGCTGGACGCCAAGCATCTCGATGCCGTGCAGCGGATCGAAACGCGCGGACGCTGGCCCAATTGCCACGCAGTTCGCTACCCAAGGTGCCCCGTGTCGCCCCGGATCCGAGGCCAAAAGCGAGACTTCAGCGGGCACGAAGCCACAGAGCGAGGGCAGCCCGTCAAACACCTTCTCCTCGGCTGCTTCGGTCGAAAAGGCAGCGACAAGGTGCGTCTGCTCCTGGCTGGGATGGAGGCTCGCCCAGCCCCAGTCGGTCGCGACGACCTGGCCATAAGCCGGAATGCTGCGCATCCGAGGACCCCGCGCGCGCAACACGCGATCGGCGGGAACGATATCGCGCCAGCTCAACCACTCGGTCCCCGGCATGTGGCCGATCAGCAGCCCCAGATCGCTGGCATCGACGAAAAAGTCTCCCGCGACCCGCAAGCCGTCGTCCAGCCCCACGGCCGCGATCGCGCCATTGTCATGCTTCTCGACAACTAGGCCGGCAGTTTCGTGCACAATCGTGCCGTCCTGCTTCACCAGCGCGCGGAGGCTCCGCGCATAAGCGGCCGCGGGCAGGTGATAGCCATAGTCGGTCCGGCCGAAGATCTCGGTATCCGCATCGGGAAGCAACATGCGGCCATTGAGCGCCGCCGCTTGTGTCAGGCTGAAATCGCCGAACGCCGCCGCGAGGCCATGACGCCGCGCCTTGAGCCAGTAGGCAAGGAATTCCTTCCCCTCGACCGGCGCGCCATGCGAACCATAAGCGTGGAAGAACGGCGGCTGCATGCCCGCACCATCGATAAATCGCTGCCCTAGCGAAAAGCTGCCGCGCGTCGCCCTGAGCAAATTGGTCTCGGAGATGCGCAGGATGTTGTGCAGCGCTTCGAGGGCCGGCTGGGTGACATAGACGTGCGAGGCGTCGATCGTCGATGGCAGCGAGACGACCTCTACCGTGACGCCCGCGGGCGCAAGCGCCGCGCGGATCACGCTGGCCGCAAGCCAGAGCGGCGCGTCCTGGCCGACCAGGACGACGCGCGAGACCGGCCCGCTCACGCCGGCACCCGATCGAGTACGCAATAGGAATCGATGAAGTCCGCGTGCGAGGTCATCGCGCTGACGTTCAGCGCAATCCGGTTCGCGAAATAGCCGAGCCGTTCCTCGATATCGTCCAGTTCGAGCGCATCGGCGAGCCGGTCATAGGCGCGAGGCTCGACGCCCTGGCCGATCAGCACCGAGAGCCAGCTGTCGCGCGCGAACAGGCCGAACCGGTAATCGGGCGCCGCGCCTCGTGCCTCGAACAGGGCGATCTTGTGCTGCAGGCTGTCGGGCAGCGCCATGGTGCGAACATGATCCCATAGTGGCTCACCCAGGCGCCGATTGGCGGTGTAGTGCAGCACCAGGAAATCGCGGACGCGATCATATTGCATCTCGAACAGCCGGTTGAACTCGGCCGCGAGACGGGGATCCGCGCGGTCGCCCCCGCGCTTCGGCATCAGCGTGATCAGATCGTGCACGCCCGCCTGGATCAGGAAGATGCTGGTCGATTCGAGCGGCTCGAGAAACCCGCTCGCCAGCCCGATCGCGACGCAGTTGCCGCGCCAGCCCTGCAGCCGGCGCCCCGCCCTGAAGCGCAGCAGCCGCGGCTCGGCGATCGGCGCGCCGTCCAGCGCGGCGAGCAGCGTCTCACGCGCGCGGTCCTCGTCGGTGAACCGGCTGGAGAAGACATAGCCGTTGCCGGTCCGGTGCTGGAGCGGAATACGCCAGGTCCAGCCGGCCTCGCGCGCGGTGGCGCGGGTGAAGGGCGTGAAGTCCTCGGCGCGTTCGCTCGGTACCGCCAGCGCGCGATCGCAAGGCAACCATTCGCTCCAGTCCTGCCAGCCGACCTCCATCGTCTGGCCGACGAGCAGCGCGCGAAAGCCCGAGCAATCGACGAACAGATTGCCCGCGATCGCCTGCCCCGATTGCAATGTTAGCGCGGTGACGTCGCCACTTTGGGGCGCGCGCGCCACGCTCTGCACCATGCCTTCGATCCGCGTCACGCCGCGTTCGATCGCCCAGCGGCGCAGGAACTCGGCATAGAGCCCGGCGTCGAAATGATAGGCATACGAAAAGGTCGAGCGGATCGAACCGGGGTCTTCGTTGGGAAATTCGAAGACGCGCGCGCGCGCCGCCATGACCGCGAAGGAATAGGCCTCGATCGGCTTGACCGCCCTGCCCGCCTGGCGCGCCCGCAGCCAGTGGTGCTGGAACTGCACGCCGCCCCAGGGCTCTCCGAACGCGCCGAAGGGATGGATATAGCTGTCGCCGGGCCGGTCCCAGTCGCGGAACTCGATGCCGAGTTTGAAGGTCGCGCGCGTCTCCGCCATGAAGCGCGCCTCGTCGATGCCGAGCCCGTCGTTGAAGATCTTGATATGCGGCAGCGTGGCCTCGCCGACGCCCACCGTGCCGATCTCGTCGGATTCGATCAGGGTGATCTGATAGTCGCGCGGGTCCAGGTGCCGGACGAGCCCGGCGGCGCACATCCAGCCGGCGGTCCCGCCGCCCAGGATGACGATCTTCAGGGGGTCGTTTGCTTCGCTCTCAGTTGGCATGGCCGACTGCTCCTCGGCACCCAAAAAGGGCGCGCCGCCACGAAGGGATCGCGGCGGCGCGAGGGAGGGTAGTCAGAATTTCGCGCGCACTCCGAACTGGAAGCGGCGGTCAACCCGGCTCCAGGCGGAGTCCTGGAACACCGGCTTGGCATTCGGTGTCGCCGGCGAGTCCCCGAAGATCTGCTGCTGGTAGACGCTCTTGGTGTTGAGCAGGTTCGAAGCGTCGACGGACAGTTCGACGAAGCGGTTGACCGAGAAGCGGAGCGACCCGTCCAGATATCCCGCCGCCTTCTGGAACACCGGCAGCCCGATGCAGCAGTCGAGATTCTGGGTCAGGTACCGCGAGCGCCAATTATAGGCGAGGCGAAAGCCGACCGGGCCCTTTTCGTAGAGCATGACCGCGTTGAACGTGTGATCGGAGATGCCCGCCAGGCGATGCGAGTCGATCACGTTTCCGGTTCCGCCCAGCGCCGGCTGGCCGATGCCTACCGCGCCGACATCGCCGCTCGACGAGGCGTTGATCAGGTTGGAATTGTTGATCCCGGACTGGTGGACATAGGTGTAGTTGAGCTGCGTGCCCAAACCGCTCAGCAGCCCCGGCAGGAAGTCGAAGAACGACTGGTACGCCGCCTCGAAACCCACCAACTCGCCGCCGTCGTCCGCATTGTGCGGCCCGAGCAGCTGGATCGTCTGGGTCGAGCCGTTATTGGTGAAGGTGCGGTTGAACTGGCCGAAGCTGATGCTGTTGTTGAGCTTCTTGTAGAAACCGCTCAACGTGAACGAGCTGCTGCGGCCCATATAACGCTCGAACGACAGGTCGAACTGGTCGGCCGTCACCGGTTTCAGACCGGCATTGCCGGCATTGGCTGCGAAAATGAAATTGTATCCGACGACGTTCGCGGCGGTGTGTGCCGCGTTCGGCGAGTTATAGACGATATAGGGCGAGTCCGGCCCTGTGTTGGACAGGAACGAGTTGATCGCGACGGTGTTGCGCAGATAGCCGAAATCGGGACGCGACAGCGCCCGCGAATATGCGAAGCGGATGAAGTTCTTGTCATCCAGCCCGAACCGGACGTTGAAGCTCGGCAACCAGTCGGTCGTCGAGGCCTTGTAGGTGTTGGCCGTGGCGCTGCCGTTCGCGAACCCCAGGATGGCGGGCGTCAGATAGCAGCTTGGATTGACGATGTTGTTGCCGGTCAGTGGCGTGCCGCACGCCGGCAGGTTGTTGAAGACGCTGGCCGCGGGGAAGGCGACGCTGCCGTCGCTAATCTCGCGCGTCTTGACTACGCGCACGCCAACATTGCCGACCACGTTGACGCCGCCGATCATCTTGTCGTCCCCGCCGAAGCGCAGCATCGCATAGGCCGCCTCGGTCTTCTCGCGGACCTCCATAACCTCGCCCGGCGTGAAGCAATCGTCGACGGTCGCCTCGGCTCGGTCGCAGATCGCGGAATAGCCCGGCAGCAGCGGCGAATTGGTCTTGGCGGCGCTGAGCGAATTGATCAGCCGGCCGAAATCCTTCAGCGTGTCGCGGTTGAGGAAGACGAGCGAGCCGTTGTTGTAGACGTTGCCGTCGTACAGGCCACTCATGTCGTAGGATTCCCAGATCCCCGCGCCATAGCCGGTGAACGGTGCGTGTCCGGCATTGCCGCCGCAATTGCCGGTGTTGGTCGGATACGCTCCGCCGGTAGTGTTATCGATGTTGAAGCCCGGCCCGTTGCAGTTCCAGTTCGCCGCGATCGGGGACCAGTTGAAGGTCGAGTAGCGCACCTTCTGATGGCGATCGGCATAGCGGACGCCGACCTTCAGCGAGTCCAGCCAGCCGCCTTCGCCGAATTCATATTCCATGTCGCCGCGCAGCGCGACCTCGTCGGCATTATTGTCCTCGACATGGCCCTGGATGAACGGGAGCCAGTAATTGTGCGGATTGGCGAGGCCGCCCGTCGCATAGTTCACGTTCGAACCCGGCAGCAGCTTGATCTGCGGCGTCCCGTCGCCGTTCACGCTGTACTGGTAATTCGCCATCGATCCGGTGGCGACCAGAATATCGTTATTATAGGTCGAGGCCTCGATATATTGGCCGTCGAGATTGACGTGCAGTCGGTCGCTCACGTCCCACTTGATGTTGCCCGAAAAGTCGCGCGTGCCTTCCCGGTGGGCGAAATTGCGCGCCTCGTTCTGCAGGTAGAGGCCATCGCGGAGCGTCGAGCAGACCGACGGTGCGGCGCAATTGTTGACGAAGGGGATGCCAGGGACCGCCGAGCCGGCGTTGATCGCCGCCTGCACGCTTTCCCAGGTGCCGCTGAAGCTGCCATGCGGCTGGGTCAGCGTGCCCGACTGGAGCATGCCGTCCGCCCCGAACACCAGCGGCCCCGTACCGTCTGCCGGCCCGATGTTCGATGAGGTGCGCGGGTTGAATGCCGGCGTATTGAAATAGGTGCCCTCGATGATCGCGTGGCTCGCCCGCTCGAACCAGCCGTTGCGATAGTGCGAATCGACATATTGCACGGTCGCGCGAAGGGTGCCGCTGTTGTTCTCATACTGGCCAGCAACCGCGATGCCGCGGCGCTTGCGGTCGTAGTCGACCTCGGAATAGCGGATGCCGTCCGGAATCAGCGCGAAATTGGTGCCGCCGAACGGATTGGCCGTGCAGCCGATCGCGCCGCCCGAGGTGACGTTGCCCGCGGCCGGCGTGCCGAAGCCCGCGGTGCAATAGGTGTCGATCTTGTCCATGATCACGCTCTCGGTACGCGTGATCACATGGCTCTGGGCATAGTCCGCCAGCAGACCGAAACGGCCGATCGGCGTCTCCCAGGTGTTGCTGATCAGCGCCGAGAATTCGGGCGTCCAGCGCTCCGAGCGATCGCCATAATTATATTTGAAGTTGCCGGTGACCAGCAGGCCCTTCTGATCGAACGGCAGGCGCGTGCGCAGGTTGACAGTGCCGGCGATGCCGCCCTCGATCATCTCCGCGGTCTGGTTCTTATAGGCATCGACGCCGGCCAGCAGTTCGGGCGAGACGTCGTTGAACTGGAGTCCGCGCGCCGAATCCGCCGAGAAGCTGTCGCGGCCGTTGAATTCGGTCCGGACCTGAGGGAGGCCGCGGATCAGCACGCCGGTTGGCTCGCCCGAGGGGTGGGTGCTGTCGTCCGCGGATTGGAGGCGATTGACCGTGATGCCCGGCACGCGGGCCAGCGCTTCGGCTGCCGATTTGTCCGGGAAGGCGCCGATATCGGTCGCGGTGATCGAATCGACGAAGGTGTCGGCGTTCTTCTTGATGTTCTGCGAGGTGTCGAGCGCAGCACGGACGCCAACGACGACGATCGCCTGGCCGTCGTCGGTCGCGTCTTCGCCCGCCTGGGCGCTTGCGCTCGATGCCTGTTGTGCCTGTGACGGCGTATCGGCGGTCTGCGCGTGTGCCGCCGAGGCGAAGCCCATCGCCGCCAGTGCGCAAAGCGAAACGCCGCAATTCAATGCGCGAAATCGACGACTCGAGTCGAGGTCTCTCATGCCTTCCTCCCCTTTTGTGCTCCGCTTTTGCGGAGGCGTTATGGGCGCGCGGTATCACCGGCGCTGCAATCTTTGCGTAAAATTGCGTATTTTTGCATTGCTTGCAAGTGGGATTCTTTGGGTAGCGCTACCAGTTTCCCGCACATTCCCCTCCTATGAGGGGGTTTCATTCGCGAAATTGGAGATTCCTCAGCATTGCCGGCGGGTAGATTTAATGCAATATTGCATTAAATCTCTTGGCTACGGCGTCCCGATGGAATGGTGAGCGCGAGGCAAGCGCCGACGATAAGCGCGGCAGCGCCGACGATCAGCGCGCCTTCGGCATGGCCGTCGAACGGCACGCGCACGACGAACCCCATGGTCGATGCCGCGACCAGCTGGGGCAGGACGATGAAGATGTTATGGATGCCCATATAGACGCCCATCTTCCGCGCGGGCACGCCGTCCGACAGCATCGCATAGGGCAGCGAGAGGATCGCCGCCCAGGCGATGCCGATGCCAAGCGCTGGCAGCCACAGATCGTGCGCCTGATGCATCGTGGCGAAGCCCAGCATGCCGAGCGCGCCACAAGCGAGACAGATGGCATGGCAGGCACGCCGGCCGATGTGCCGCGCGACGAACGGCAGGAGCAGGGCTGCGACGGCGGCGACCGCGTTATACTCGGCGAACAACATGCCGACCCAATCCGCGCTTTCGCCATAAGCGGGCGAGGCCGGATCGACCGTGCCGAAATCGAGCGCGGCAACGGCCGGAATCGCGTACACCCAGAGCGCGAACATTCCGAACCAGGTGAAGAACTGGACGATCGCCAGGCGCTTCAGCACCAGCGGCATGTGGAGGATATCCTCGACGATGACGATCATGCCGATCGAGGCGCGGCCGCTACGGCGCAGCAGCACCGCGCCGAACTGGAGCACGCCGAAAATGGCAGCGATTCCTGCAACCAGATAGAGCTCGCGGGCGGATCCCAAGAAAGCGGTGACCCCGGCAAGCGCCAGCCCGCCCGCGGTCCAGGCAATTCCACTGAACACCAGTGCCGCGGCGCCGCTCGCGCTGGGCACCTCGGGATGGGGCACTTCTTCCGGGCCGGGTGCGAGTTGCTCTGGCGGCCGCTCGCGCGTCGTCGCCACCGACCAGCCTACCGTCGCCAGCAGCACGACGGCGCCGATCACATAGGCGGCGCCGACCGATTCCGCATGCGCGCCCGGCGATTGCCCGCCCAGGCCGAACCAGTTGGTCAGCATCCAGGGCAGCGCCGAGGCGAACACCGCCCCTGCCCCGATGAAGAACACCTGCAAGGCATAGGCCGAAGTGCGCCGCGGCTCGGGCAGCGTATCGGCGACAAGCGCGCGGAACGGCTCCATCGCGATGTTGATCGCGGCGGTGAGCAGCCACAGCATCAGGCTTGCCGACCAGAGAGTCGTCGCGACCGGCATCGCAACCAGTGCCAGTGCGGTGAGCAGCGCGCCCGCCACGATATAGGGCCGGCGGCGGCCCAGCGGACCCCAGGTACGGTCGCTCAGATGCCCGATGACCGGCTGGACGAGCAGCCCGGTGATCGGCGCCGCGATCCACAGCAGCGCCAGTTCGTCGACATTGGCGCCGAGCGTCTGAAAGATGCGGCTGGTGTTGACGTTCTGCAGGCCCCAGACGACCTGCACGCCGAACAGCCCGAGGCACATATTCCAGAGCTGCCAGGCCGGTGGACGGAGCGACGGATCGGAGCCGAAACGCCCCGCGCCGGACGATCGCCGCTTGATCGCTTGCAAAGGGCCCCTCTCAATGCGCTAATGGGCCGTATTCGGCATCGCCGACAGCTTGGGTCCAATGGGCAGCAATAGCAATAACAATACCACCCTGCAGGATCTGGCACGACTGGCGGGCGTGTCGGCATCGACGGTGTCGCGCGCACTCAACGATCATCCGCTGATCAGCACGCGGACCAAGCAGCGGATCTGGGCGCTCGCGCGCGATCACGACTATCCGTTCAAGCCGACCATGCCGACTGGCCCGATCGGCGCCGTCGGATCGATCGCGATCGTCACCCCGGTGATGCGCGGCCGCCCTCTCCCGCTGTCGCACCCCTTCTTCCTCGAGCTGCTGGCCAATATTGGCGAAGCGGCACGCGAGCGGGACTGCGACTTCACCGTCAGCCATAGCTCTCCGACCAGCTTCGACGACCTCGTTATCGCGACGACGACCAGCCGGGCGGACGGTGTGATCTTCCTCGGCCAGAGCATGCTTCACGACGAGTTCAACCAGCTGGCGGATACCGGCGCGCGCTTCGTGGTGTGGGGTGCGCATCTGCCGGGGCAGCGTTATTGCTCGATCGGATCGGACAATCTGCTCGGCGGCAGGCGTGCCACCCGGCACCTCGCGCGACTGGGCCGCAGCCGGATCATCTTCCTGGGCGGCAGCGATCCCGAAGCGATGCAGCGCCGCCGCGGCTATCTCGACGCGCTGACCGAAAGCGGCCTGGAACCCGATCCCGACCGCATCCTCACGGTCGAGTTCGAGCTCGAATCCGCCTTTGCGGCGGTAAGCGGCCTGCTTCGCCGCGGGGTGAAGTTCGACGGGATCGTCGCAACGAGCGACCTGATCGCGCTGGGCGCGATGCAGGCGCTGCGCCGCGGCGGGGTCTCCGTGCCGCAGGACGTCTCGGTAGTCGGCTATGACGATATGCTGCTGAGCCGCCTGAGCACCCCAACGCTCACGACGGTGCGCCAGGATACGTTCGAGGCCGGGCGGCTGCTCGTCTCGCGGATCATGGACAAGGACGATCATCAGGAAAGCAAGCGCTTGCCTACTGAACTTATCGTTCGTGAGTCCTGCGGGGGCTGAGGGAATACGGCACGGGATGCACTGAGATGGCGACGCCTTCGATCGAGGACCGCAAGCACGCCGCGGCCGAGGCCGCAGTGGCGGAAGTCGCGAGCGGCATGATCGTCGGTCTCGGCACCGGCACCACCGCCGCTCATGCGATCGCGGCGCTTGCGGCACGGGTGTCGGCCGGCCTCGCCGTCGACGCGGTCGCCACGTCGCACCGTACCGCCGAGGCCGCGCGTGCCGCCGGCATCCGCGTGATCGATTTCGCCAATGTCGCCGCGATCGACCTGTGCATCGACGGCGTCGACGAGATCGACCCACAGTTGCGCGCGATCAAGGGCGCCGGCGGCGCGATGCTGTGCGAGAAGATCGTCGCTTCCGCCGCCGCGCGGATGATCGCCATCGCCGACTCTTCCAAGGACGTGGCGCAACTCGGCGCCAAGCCGGTGCCTGTCGAGATATTGCCGTTCGCGCAGGCATTTCTGGAGCGGCGGATCGAACGCCTCGGAGGGGTACCGTCGCTGCGGATGGCTGCGGACGGCGCCGCCTTCCGCACCGATCAGAACAATATGGTACTCGATTGCGCCTTCGGTCCGATCGCCGATCCCGACGCGCTGGCGACGTTCCTGTCAAATTTGCCAGGCCTGCTCGGGCACGGCCTGTTCCTGCGCGAAATCGACACCATCTATCTCGGGACGGAGGTGGGTGTCACCCGGCGCGACAGGCGGTTCTAGGTTTACGTTCGAAATCCGGTGTCCGGCGGCATCCTTCCCATTGGTTCCTCGTTTGGCGCTTACAAGGATCAAGGATGACGATGATCGAAGCTCCCACCGCCGCCGCGGGCCTGCACGAAGACGGCTCCCCCACCCGCCTCGCGATCGACACTATCCGCACCCTGGCCATGGATGCCGTGCAAAAGGCGAATTCGGGCCATCCGGGCACGCCGATGGCACTCGCTCCGGTCGCCTACACGCTGTGGCATGATTTCCTGCGCTACGATCCGGAGGCGCCGGACTGGCCCAATCGGGACCGGTTCGTCCTGTCGGTCGGACATGCCTCGATGCTGCTCTATGCGGTGCTGCATCTCGCCGGGGTCCGCGAGATCGACGCGGACGGCAAGCCAACCGGCAAGCCGGCGGTGAGCCTCGACGACATCAAGGCATTCCGCCAGCTCGACTCCAAGACGCCGGGCCATCCGGAATATCGGATGACCACCGGCGTCGAGACCACCACCGGGCCCCTCGGCCAGGGCTGCGGCAATTCGGTGGGTATGGCGATCGCCGAGTGTGCGCTTGCCGCGCGCTTCAACCGCAATGGCTTCACGCTCTTCGACCATGACGTCTTTGTGCTGTGCGGCGACGGCGACATGATGGAAGGCGTCTCGTCCGAGGCGGCATCGATCGCCGGTCACCTCAAGCTCTCCAACCTGTGCTGGATCTACGACAGCAACCAGATCACGATCGAGGGATCAACTGCCCTCGCTTTCGACGAGGATGTCGGCAAACGGTTCGAGGCCTATGGCTGGAACGTCCTTCATGTCGACGACGCCAACGATACCAATGCCGTGGAGCAGGCCCTCGCAGCGTTTCGCGCCACCGACGATCGTCCGACCTTCATCCTCGTCCATTCGGTGATCGGCTGGGGTTCCCCGCGCGCCGGCAGCGAGAAGGCGCATGGCGAGGCACTGGGCGAGGACAATGTCCGCGCGACCAAGCGCGCTTATGGCTGGCCCGAGGATGCACAGTTCCTGGTGCCTGACGGCGTTCAGGAGGCTTTCACCAAGGCGGTGGCGAGCCGTGGCAAACCAGCGCGGGATGCCTGGGAAGCGCTGTTCGAGCGCTATCGCGAGGCCTTCCCGGCCGAAGCCGCCGAGCTCGACCTGCTCCGCCAGGGCAAGCTGCCCGAGGGCTGGCAGTCCGACATTCCGAGCTTCCCGCCAGACGCCAAGGGCGTGGCCTCGCGCGACGCGGGCGGCAAGGTGCTCAACGCGATCGCCCAGCATGTGCCGATGCTGATGGGCGGTGCCGCGGATCTCTCGCCCTCGACCAAGACCAACCTCACCTTCGACGGTGCCGGATCGTTCGAGCCCGGCGACTATGGCGGCCGCAACATGCATTTCGGCGTGCGCGAACATGCGATGGGAGCGATCTCCAATGGCATGGCGCTCTCATACTTGCGTCCATATTGCGCGACATTCCTCGTCTTCGCAGATTATATGCGCGCGCCGATCCGGCTGGCCGCGATCATGGAGTTGCCCGTCGTGTTCGTCTTCACCCATGACAGCATCGGCGTGGGCGAGGACGGGCCGACGCACCAGCCGATCGAGCATCTCGCTACGCTGCGGGCGATCCCCGGTCTCGACACGATTCGCCCCGGCGACGCCAACGAAGTCGCGGCGGCGTGGAGGGTCGCGTTGTCGCACACGCACGAGCCGACCGCGCTCATCCTCTCCCGCCAGGCCATCCCCACACTCGACCGCGCGAAATACGCCTCGGCCGACGGACTGGAGAAAGGCGGCTATATCCTCGCCGATGCCGAGGACGGCAATCCGGACATAATCCTGATCGGGACCGGAAGCGAACTGCCGATGGTCGTCGCTGCGCATGAAAGGCTCACCGCCGACGGCGTCCGGTCGCGGGTCGTGTCCTTGCCGAGCTGGTATCTGTTCGAGCAGCAGGACGACGCCTATCGCCAGTCGGTATTTCCTAATGCTGTGCGCGTCCGCCTCGCGGTGGAACAGGCCGGGCCGCTCGGCTGGGACCGCTATGTCGGCCCGTACGGGGCCACGATCACGATGAAGTCCTTCGGAGCCTCGGCCCCCTTGGCAGCACTACAGGACAAGTTCGGCTTCACCGTTGAGAATATCTGCGCCGTCGCGCGCACGCTTATCGAGAAGAACAAATGACCAATCGCCTGAAGCAGCTCGGCGAGGCCGGCCAGGCCGTGTGGCTCGACTTTGTCGACCGTAATTTCCTGAACGAGGGCGGCCTGCGCAAGCTCGTCGAGGAGGATGGACTGACCGGAGTCACCTCCAACCCCTCGATCTTCGAAAAGGCGATGGGCCATAGCGACGCCTATGATACCGGCTTCGCCGCCTTCCTGGGCAAAGGGGATGCCAGCGTCCAGGACCTGTATGAGAGCCAGGCCATCGCCGACATCCAGGCCGCGGCGGCCGATCTACGCCCGGTCTATGACCGGCTGGAGCGTCGCGACGGTTATGTCAGCCTCGAAGTATCCCCTTATCTCGCGGACGCGACCCAGGCGACGATCGACGAGGCCCGGCGGCTATGGGCCGCGGTCGATGTACCGAACCTGATGATCAAGGTGCCCGGGACCCATGCCGGCACCCCCGCGATCCGCACGCTGATCGAGGACGGGATCAACATCAACGTCACGTTGCTGTTCTCGCTCGCCGCCT
This sequence comes from Sphingomonas sp. JC676, assembly GCF_014489075.1. Taxonomy (GTDB): domain Bacteria; phylum Pseudomonadota; class Alphaproteobacteria; order Sphingomonadales; family Sphingomonadaceae; genus Sphingomonas. The sequence continues at coordinate 35,975 of NZ_JACTGR010000002.1, forward strand.
ATCAGGCGGTGGCGGGAGCCTATCTCCACGGCCTGGAGGCGCGCGTAGCGAAAGGCGAGCCGATCGACGGGATCGCGAGCGTCGCCAGCTTCTTCGTCAGCCGCATCGACGCGAAGATCGACAAGGCGATCGACGCCCGTGTCGCCGCGGGCGATGCTGATAGCGACGCGCTGAAGGCGCTGCGCGGCAAGGTCGCGATCGCCAACGCCAAGCTTGCCTATGCCTGGTACCAGGAGATGATCGCGAGCCCGCGCTGGCAGGCGCTGGCCGCCAAGGGCGCGATGCCGCAGCGGCTGCTCTGGGCATCAACCGGCGTCAAGGATCCGGCCTATCCCGACACGCTCTATATCGACTCGCTGATTGGGCCGGACACGGTCAACACGATCCCGCCCAAGACGATGGACGCGTTCCGCGACCATGGCACCGTGCACGACACGCTGACCGAGGATCTGGACGGCGCCCGCCACATCATCGCCGAGGCGAAGCGGCTCGGTCTCGGACTCGACGATGTCACCGCCGCCCTGGTCCCCGAAGGCGTCAAGCTGTTCGCCGATGCCGCCGATGCGCTGCTTGGCGCAGTGGCGGCCAAGCGCACGGCGTTCCTTGGCGACCGCGAGAATGCGATGGAGGCCACCCTCCCCGCTGCCCTAGACAAAGCGGTAGAAGCCCGTCTCGAAACCGCCCGGGCCCAGGCTTGGCCCCGCCGGCTGTGGCAGGGCGATGCGTCGCTATGGACCGGCAAGGACGAAGCCAAGTGGCTCGGCTGGCTCGCCGCCGCGCGCGGCGAACAGGTCGATCCCGAAGCACTGAAGACGCTCGCCGAACGCGCCCGGGGCCACAAGGACGCGGTTCTGCTCGGCATGGGCGGATCGAGCCTGGGGCCGGAAGTGCTCTCGCTGATCCTCGGCAATGCAGAGGGGAGCCCACGCCTCCATGTCCTCAACACCACCGACCCCGGTCAGATCGCCACCGTCGCCGCCGCGATCGACCCCAAGGAAGCGCTGTTCATCGTCTCGTCCAAATCGGGTTCGACGATGGAGCCCGAATTGCTACGCGCCTACTTCTGGGCGCTGTCGGGCAAGGATGGCAGCCGCTTCGTCGCGGTCACCGATCCCGGATCGAAGCTGGAGGCGACCGCCAAGGCGGACGGCTTTGCGATGATCTTCCCCGGCGATCCCGCAATCGGCGGCCGCTATTCGGTGCTCTCGGCGTTCGGCATGGTGCCGGCGGCGGCAATGGGCATCGACACCAGCGCCTTTTTCGAGGCGACTGCGCCGATGGTTTTCGCCTGCGGGGCCGATGTGCCACCCGCGGCCAATCCCGGCGTCCGCCTGGGCGCGATCCTGGGTGAGGCGGCGCTGTCCGGGCGCGACAAGCTCACCATCCTCCCCTCGCCCGGCCTGGCGCCATTCGGGGCGTGGCTTGAGCAATTGGTTGCCGAAAGCACCGGCAAGCAGGGCAAAGGCATCATTCCCGTCGATCTCGAGCCCGGCGGCGAAGCCGTGTCCTACGGCACCGACCGGTTGTTCGTGCATCTCCATCTCGAAGGCGACGAGGATGTTGCACTCGAAGCGAAGCTGGAGGCGCTGGTCGCGGCCGGCCAGCCGCTGGTCACCATCCGCGTCGGGAGGCCCGAGCTGATCGGCCAGGAATTCTTCCGCTGGGAGATCGCCACCGCCATCGCCGGCGCGGTGATCGGGATCGACCCGTTCGACCAGCCCGATGTCGAGGATGCCAAGATCGCGACCCGCAAGCTGGTCGATGCTTATGAGCGGACCGGTGCGCTGGAGCCCGCGACGCCGATCGTCGACACGCCCGATTTCGCGATCTTCGGACCCGGCAGCAGCGAATTCGCCGCGACCGATCCAGTCGAACTGGTGCGCCTCCACTTCGCCGAGCTCTTCCCGCCCCGCTATGCGGGCTTCCTCGCTTATATCGAGCGGAATGCCGAGAATGCCGAGGCTATCGAGGCGATGCGCGTTGCCGTTCGCGACGCGACGCAAGTCGCGACCGTCGCCGGCTTCGGCCCGCGCTTTCTCCATTCGACGGGCCAGGCCTACAAGGGCGGCCCCGCGACCGGCGATTTCCTCGTCATCACGCGCGACCCCGAACCCGACCTTGCCATTCCGGGCCACCGCGCCAGCTTCGGCACGGTGCAGCTTGCTCAGGCCCGCGGCGACATGGATGTGCTGGCGGCGCGCGGCCAGCGCGTGATGCGCGTCCATCTCCATCGCGGCGGCCGCGGCATCGCCGCGCTCGTCGAGGCCGTCCGCGCGGCCGTCCGTCCCTGAAGAAAGGAAATGCCATGCGTCTTGCGATGATCGGCCTCGGCCGGATGGGTGCCAATATCGCGCGCCGGCTGATGCTCGGCAAACACGAGATCGTCGCGTTCGATCGGGACGCCAAGGCAGTCGCCGAGCTGGCCGGAGAAGGCGCCACCGCCGCCACGTCGCTGGAGGATGTCGTCGCGAAACTCGCGGCGCCCCGCATCTTCTGGGTGATGCTGCCGGCCGGCGCCCCGACCGAGGATACCGTCAATCGCCTGATGGAGCTGACCGAACCCGGCGACATCATCATCGACGGCGGCAACACCTTCTACCGGGACGATATCCGCCGCGCCGCAGCGGCAAGGGAAAACCAGCTCCATTATGTCGATGTCGGCACCTCGGGTGGCGTCTGGGGGCTGGAACGCGGCTATTGCATGATGATCGGCGGCGACAAGGAGACGGTCGACCTACTCGATCCGATCTTCGATACGCTGGCGCCTGGCTATGGCTCGATCCCGTGCACGCCGGGGCGTAACACGCCCGGCGACCGCGCCGAACGCGGTTATATCCATGCCGGCCCCTCGGGTGCCGGCCATTTCGTCAAGATGGTCCATAACGGCATCGAATATGGCCTGATGCAGGCCTATGCCGAGGGTTTCGACATCCTGAAGGGCAAGGCATCCGAAAAGCTCCCGCCTGAGGAGCAGTTCCAGATCAACCTGCCCGATGTCGCCGAAGTCTGGCGCCGCGGCAGCGTCATCTCGTCCTGGCTGCTCGATCTCTGCGCGATTGGCCTCGTCAAGGATCCGATGCTCGAGCAATTCACCGGGCACGTCTCCGATTCCGGAGAAGGCCAGTGGACGATCGACGCGGCGATGGAAGAGGCAGTGCCAGCCTATGTGCTCTCCGCGGCATTGTTCGCGCGCTATCGCAGCCGCGTCGATCACACGTTCGGCGATAAGCTCCTCTCCGCGATGCGCTTCGGCTTCGGAGGCCATGTTGAGATGCCGCAGTGAGCGACGCGCCCCGCGCGCCTGCCGCGACCCTGGTGATCTTCGGCGCGATGGGCGATCTCGCCCGGCGCCTGCTGGTGCCGGCGCTCGTCAATCTCTCGCGCGACGGCCTGATCGACGAGGCGACGACCATCCTCGGCGTCAGCCACCACGATGCCGATGACGACGCCCTTCGTGAGGCGCTCGACGATTTCATCGAGGATCAAGACAGCTGGTCGAAGCTGCGCGACCGTGTCGCTTATCTGAAGGGCGATTTCGAGCAGGCCTCCACCTTCGCCGCCCTCGCCGAACGCGTGAAGGGCAACGCCGTCTTCTATCTGGCGACCGCGCCCAATTTCTTCGGTCCCGTGGTGGACGCACTCGCCGATGCCGGCCTGCTCGACGAGGGCGCCGGCTTCCGCCGCGTGGTGATCGAAAAGCCGTTTGGCCACGATCTCACCTCCGCCCAGGCGCTCAACGCACGCATTCTCGCTCGCGCCGAGGAACAGCAGATTTACCGGATCGATCATTTCCTCGGCAAGGAAACGGTCCAGAACATCATGGTGGCGCGCTTCGGCAACGTGATGCTCGGGGCGGTGTGGAACAATCGCTACATCGATCACGTCCAGATCACCGCGGCCGAGGCCGTCACCGTCGGCACCCGCGGCAAATTCTACGATTCCACCGGCGCGCTGCGCGACATGGTGCCGAACCATCTGTTCCAGTTACTGGCGCTGATTGGCATGGAACCGCCGAACAGCTTCGATGCCGACGCGATCCGCACCGAAAAATCCAAGGTGATTGCCGCCGCCAAGCCGGTGCCTCCCGAGGACGCAGTGCGCGGCCGCTACGAGGCGGGCACGATTGCAGGCAAGCCGGTCGCGGCCTATCTCGAAGAAGCTGAGGTCGACCCCACCGGCCGCACCGAAACCTACGCCGCGCTCAAGGTGCAGGTCGAGACCTGGCGCTGGTCGGGCGTGCCCTTCTACCTGCGCACCGGCAAGGGACTGACCGCGCGCGATACCGAGATCGTTGTCCAGTTCCGCGACGTGCCGATCGCATTGTTCCGGGGCACCAAGGCCGCCGGTTGTCCATGGGGAAACCGCCTGCGCCTCCAGCTTCAGCCGAACGAAGGGCTCAGCCTCGAATTCGTCGCCAAGGTGCCGGGACCGGTGATGGAGACCGCGCCGGTCAGCATGGACTTCCACTATGCCGATCGCTTCGCCGTCGGCCACCAGACCGGTTATGAGACGCTCCTCTACGACGTGCTGACCGGCGACCAGACTTTGTTCCAGCGCGCGGACCAGATCGAGGGCGGCTGGCGCGTGGTGCAGCCCTTGCTCGACGCGTGGCGCGCCGGCGAACCCGAAGGCTATGCCGCCGGGAGTGCCGGCCCGGCCGGTGCCGATGCGCTGATCGCGCGCGACGGCCGCTGTTGGAGCGAGCTGGCCTGATGCCCGATCCAATCCGCCTATTGGTCTCCGATATCGACGGGACCTTGGTTCGCAACGACAAGACCTTGTCGGAGGGCGTGGTCGCCGCTGCGAGGCGTGTCCGCAAGGCAGGGATCATGATGAGCCTGATCAGCGCCCGGCCGCCCTGCGGCATGCTGTGGATCGCCGAAACGCTTGGTCTGGACGGGCCGATCGGCGCATTCAACGGCGGCACCCTCGTCATGCCGGGCGGGCTGGTCCTGTCGGCCGATCATCTCGATCCCGCTGCCGCCGCTCGCGCTCTCGCGCTGCTCGACCAGCCGGGCGTGACGCCATGGCTGTTCACCAACGGCAAATGGTATGCCCGCGATCGCACCAATTCCCATCTCCCACGCGAACGACGCGCTGCCAATCTCGAGCCGATCTTCGATACGGACTTCGCAACCCTGCTCGACCGGGTCGACAAGCTGGTCGGCGTCAGCGAGGATCACGCTCTGCTCGCAATGATCGAGGGCGAGACGCGGGCTGTGCTGGGCGACGGTGCCAATGTCGCGCGCTCGCAGCCTTATTATCTCGATGTAACCGCGCCGCGCGCCAACAAGGGTGATGGCGTCACGGCGCTCGCTGCGGCGTACGGCGTGCCGCTTTCGGCGGTGGCCGTGCTCGGCGACCAGCACAACGACCTGCCGATGTTCGCGCGCGCGGCGCTGTCGGTCGCGATGGGCCAGGCGCCCGAGGCGGTCCGCGCCGCGGCGACCCATGTCGCCCGCTCGAACGAAGAAGACGGCGTCGCCGATGCCATCGCCCGCTTCATCTTGCCGGCGTTCACCGAATGAAGCACCTGATCGCATTCGACCTCGACGGGACTCTGGCCGAAAGCAAACAGCCGCTCGGCGAGCCCATGGCGGTTCTGCTCGGCCGGCTGCTGGACGTCGCGAGGGTCGCGGTGATCTCGGGTGGCGACTGGCCGCAGTTCGAGACACAGCTGGTCTCGCGCCTGCCCGCCGATGCCGATCTCACCAGGCTGTTCGTCCTGCCTACCACCGGCACCAAGCTGTTCCGGTTCGAGGGCGGCCAATGGCAACGGGTCTATGCCGACAATTTCTCACCGCAGGAAAGCGCGGCAATCCGTGCGGCGCTAGACAAGGGGTCGCACGAACAGGGCCTGACCGAAGCAAAGAGCTGGGGCGAACGCATCGAGGATCGCGGCAGCCAGATCACCTTCTCGGGTCTTGGGCAGCAGGCGCCGCTCGACGCGAAGCAGGCATGGGATCCGGATTTCGCCAAGCGCAAGCGGCTGCAGGCGGCGTTGCAGGCCCAGCTGCCGGATCTTTCGATCAATATCGGCGGTTCGACCTCGATCGATATCACCCGCAAGGGCGTCGACAAGGCCTATGGCATGCGGCGCCTTTTCGAGAGTAGCGGCATCACGCCGGACGCGACACTGTTCCTCGGCGATGCCATCTATCCGGGCGGAAACGACTATCCCGTCGCGCAGGCCGGCATCGACACGATCGCAGTGCGAGACGTTGCCGAGACAATGAGCGTGATCACTGGAATCATCGCCTGCCTGAAATAGTCCAGTGCCGGGTCGCCGACGTCCAAGCAATGGCTATCGCCAGGTGCCGAGCTTGACGCGCAACACCTGCGGGACCGACGTGAAATTGAGGCCATAATCGGTCTGGTCACCGTTCCAGACGCGCTCGAATACCCATTTCCCACGGTCGAAATGCCCCTCCTCGACGCGGTCGAAGATGAGATTGCCGCCACTTGCGTCCTTCAGGCCGAACTCGATGCGGGCGTCGAATCCGGTGACCAGATATTCGTCCGGCCCGAGCTGGGCGACCGCCAGGCCGCCGACCGGTTCGGCATTACCCTTGGGCGGTTCGACACCGAATTGCGGGCGCCCGAAAGTGACATTGGCCGTATACCGACCGAGATCAAGCCGCTGGCTATGCTTGGCATCGGGATCGGTGGGTTCGGCGACGCCCCACACCTTGCCTTCGAAGGCGAGCCGCGCCCATTCGCGCTGCATCGGACGAAACAGACGGTAATTGCGCTCGAACAGCGCCAGCGTCTCGGGATCGAGCTGACGCGCACCCAGGGGAAAGTTCGAATATTTGGTCGCATCCATGCCGAACACCGACCAGCCGATCGCGCCGCGCCCGATCGTCGGGAAGAAATAGCGCGCATAGGAGCGGGCATTGCCGGTCTCGGGCACGAACAGCGGATTGTCGGCGCGCGCATAGGCATCGAGGAAACCGAGATATTGCTTGTGATCGGGATTGTAGATGTCGGGGCCGATCGCATCGAGATGCGGCGCGGCGGCCTTGTACACATCGATCACGGTGTGCGCCGGGCCGCCGCTGGCATAGGTGTTGGGATCCTGCCAGATGAACGGGTTCGAGGTGAGCGCGGCATTGGCGTACATCGGCAGCGGCTTGACCGCCTTCCCCGCCGTCGCAACCTCGTCGATGTAGCGGGCGACGTACCAGCTGTGGAAGAACAGCTCGGCGTCGCGGCCATAGACCCCCACCCAGCTGCCGGGCTTCTTGCCGGTCTGCTTGAGTAGAACCGCCGGCACCGGCCCGGCGAACAATTTGTCGGCGGCGGGCGAGTGGTCGCGCGCGCTGCCATAGCTGCCCGCCTCATTCTCGACCTGCATCATGATCACGGTATTCTGCGGATCGACCGCCCGCAGATGGGTCATCAGCGCGACGAACGCCTTCTTGTCCGCCTCCAGCGTGGTGCGGCCGAGCGGGGTGAAGGCATAATGCGTCTTGCCCTTGCCATCGATCATGCGCGGAAAGCGCTTGCCGTCGAGCTTCACCCAGCGCGGGGCATAAGCGGTGCCGGTATTCTTCCAGGTGGCGAACCACAGCAGCACCAACCGCACGTCATGCTCGCGCGCCTGCTTGAGCAGCGTGTCGAGGAACGAGAAGTCGAACTTCCCCTCCTCGGGCTCGATCTGCTCCCAGGCGATCGGCACCTGCAGCGTGTTGGCCTGGATCTGGTCGATTACCGGCCACACCTTGGGCAGCATCGCGGGATAGTTGCTCGAATTGTTGACCTGCGCGCCCAGCATCAGGAACGGCCCGCTGTCGACGATCAACGCGTGGCGGCCGTCCTTCGAGACGACGTGTGGGACTTCCTGCGCCGCCGCAGAAGGAAAAGCGGCGGCGCAGAAAAGGGCGGCGGCGGTGAAAGCAGCGCGGATCATCGTCGCCCTGAGTGCCCGTGTTCGGATCAGTTGCGCAACCGCAGGCTCACGCCGATACGGCGATCCTCCTGCAGGAAATCGCGCGGATGCTCGGGGACCGCCTGGTAGCTCTCCTTGCGCTGCCGGAGCAGGTTCACCGCATCCAGCGTCACCGAGACGTGCCGGCTGAAGTCATAGGACAGGCTGGCATCGAGCTGTCCATAAGCACGGCGATAGATCGGCACCGCACCCGTACCGTTCCCGTTCACCGTATCGAGATAGTCGTCGCGCCAATTATACGCCGCACGCGCGGTGAAGCCGTATTTCTCGTAGAAGCCGATCAAATTGTAGCTCCACTTCGAGAGCCCCTGGAGCGGCGTCTGCAGCGGCCGGCCATTGGCGTCGAACGAGATCAGGCTCGGCGCCTTGGAGTCGACATAGGTGAGGTTGGCCAGCACGCCGAACCCGTCGAAGGGCGATGGCAGGAAACCGAAGAAGGTGTTGCCGCCGACCTCGAAGCCCTTGATCGTGCCGGTGTCGCCATTGACCTGAGTGGTCAACTGGAAGGTCTGATCGCCATAGCCGGGCACGGTGAAGCTGCTGTTCTCGATCGCGGTGGTCTCGAAATTCTTGACCTTCTTGTAGAACAAAGTGCCGTAGAGCATCGACGAACTGCTCGGATACCATTCGATCGCGACGTCCGCCTGGTTGGTCGTCAGCGGCTTGAGATTCGGATTGCCGCCATTGCCCGTATAGGTCACGTCGAAACAGCTATCGGGACCAGTTGCCGGCGTCACGGTCGAGCATGATGCACCGCCCGGCGTGATCGTCTTGTTGGGATTGAAGTTCGCGTTCTGCGTGACGTTGAAGATCGCCCGCATATCGTAGAAAGGCGGGCGCGACAGGCCGCGCGACGCGGCGGCACGGAGCTGCAGCTTGTCGGTGAGGTGATACCGCAAGTTCAGACTGGGCAAGAACTCGGTATAGTCTTGGTCGCCGCCAAACGGCGTGTCGATCGTGACCGGGTTCGCCGCGAGCGCTCCCGGGTGATAGGACAGGCGATAGGACCCGGCAGCCTCCGCCTTGGTCTGCACCACGCGGACGCCGATATTGCCGTCGAGCGGGAAACTGCCGCCGCCGCGCGCGAAGTCGAAGCGCAACATCGCATAGCCGGTATAGGTCTTTTCCGACTGCGTGTTGATGTCCTGGGTGGTGTAGTCGATCAGGGTGCGAGGATAGGGTCCGCAACAGGATGCACCCGCCGCCTGCGACAGCGCCAGGAAGGTCGCACCGCCATTCTGGAGCGACGTCCAGTTGTAGAACGGAACCCCGCCAACCACGCCGGTGCCCTTGCCGTAGAAGAAGGTCGAGTCGAACGGGTTGCTGATCGCGTAATTGGCCAGCCCGAGGCCTTGATTTGGCGGCGTATTGGCGTTCCCGCCCCAGGGGGCTGACAGGAACTGCCAGTTATAGGGCGTGCTGCGGTTGATCGCCGAACGGTCGGTGTACCGCACGCCCGCGGTGAAGGACTGGAGCGGGCTGCCCTCGTCGAAATCCCATTCCAGATCGAGGCGGCCGGCATATTCATGCGCGTTGCTGTCCTCGAGATGGTCCATCAGCGCGATGATGTAATAGTTCGTCGGATTGGTGGCACCCGGACCGAAGCTGATCTTCGGCAGGTCGCCGGAGAGATCGAGCGAGAAACTACCGCCATCCTGCTGCGGGAAGGTGGTGAAGCTGCGGTTCTCGGCGCTGCTGTCGATGTACTGGAAGTCGCCATTGACCTTCAGATGGTCCGAAACACCCCATTTGAAGCCCGCCGAATAGTCGGCGGTGATCGAGCGGTTCTTGGTATATTGCGAGTTGTTCGCCGTCGCGCCGAAGCCGCCAAAGCTGCCGCTGACGAAGTTACCGTCGCCATCGAACTGGAACGGCCCGTTCAGCGTCATCGTGTTGGTAGCACAGTTCACATCGGTGCCGCAGGTGACGAACGACGTGTAGTTGGGCGTCTCGATCGTATAATCGGTGCGGAAATACTGACCGTAGAATTCCAGATTGTTGGCCGGTGCCCATTGCACCGCCGCATAGGCGCCCTTGCGCTTGCGCTGGCCGAAGGTGATGCCGATTCCGGCGCCGTCGGGCACCGAAAGGGTCTGGCCGACATGGCCGGGTACGTCGGTCCGGTCGAAATAGGGCTCGATCGTGATGTCGTCCGACCGGAATGCGCCTTCGAAATAGGATAGATCGACCAGCACGCCGATCTCACCGATGCCGGTGTTCCACTTGTTGCTGACCAGCAACGATGCGTTGAACCGGCTGTCGTCGATCAGATCATAATAGTTGAGGCCGACCGTGCCCGAGACGAGCAGCCCGGACTGGTCGAACGGCATGCGCGTGCGCAGGTTGACCAGGCCGCCGACGCCGCCCTCGATCAGCTCGGCGTTGGGATTCTTGTAGACATCGATGCCGGCGAGAAGCTCGGACGGCACATCCTCGAAGCTCAGCGAGCGTCCACCGCTGGCGCCGAAGCTGTCGCGCCCGTTCACTTCGGTGCGAACCTGCGTCAGGCCGCGGATCGCGATGCTCGAGCCTTCGCCGCGGTTGCGGGTGATCTGGATGCCCGAGATGCGCTGCAGCGCTTCGGACACGTTGCTGTCGGGCAGCTTGCCGATGTCGATCGCGGTGATCGAATCGACGAACTGGCCGCTGTTCATCTTGATCGACTGCGCCGATGCCAGCGACGCGCGCAGGCCGGTGACGATGATGCCCTGCTCGTCTTCATCGCCTTGATCGTCCGATGCTTTCGCGGGAACGCTCTGGTCGGCTGGCGTCGCTTCCGGTTCGCTGGAAGTCTGCGCCAGCGCCGGCTCCGCCATGCCCATAGCGATCAGCGAGGCGCCGAGCAGCAGGCCCCGCCGCAACCCCGTCGCCAGTTGATCCGTGGAATTCCGCATTAAACCCTCCCTCTTCCAGGCGCGAACTGAGTTCGCTGTTCTGGCTCAGCCAATCGGGGAGTTTTCTACGGCAACGTTGTCGGCCGCAGGCCCTCCCCATCCCCGGATGTCGGCCGCAAGGCAGCCGCCCGAGTGTTTCTGGAAGGTAGCGCTATCACCGCGCTTCATGCTCGTCTACGAAAAAATGAACCACATATGAAAACTGACGGGTTGGCCCGCCGTCGCTGTGGTGCTAGCCGAAGGGCGGGAGAAGACGGATGACCGAGCGGCCAATACGCAAGCTTTTGATCGTCGGCGGGGGCACCGCAGGCTGGATGGCGGCTGCTGCATTCGCGCGCAGCCTTCCCCCGACCATCCAGACCCGGCTCGTCGAGTCGGAGGCGATCGGCACCGTCGGCGTGGGAGAGGCGACCATCCCCCCGATTCTGCATTTCAATCAGATGCTGGGCCTCGACGAGGACGATTTCGTCCGCCGTACGCGCGCGACCTTCAAGCTGGGTATCCAGTTCCGGAACTGGAGCACGCAGGGCTCGGAATATTTCCACCCGTTCGGCCGCTACGGCGCCGACATCGAGACTTTGCCCTTCCATCAATATTGGCTTCGCCTGCGCCATGATAGTCCGGAGCTGTCCGGCGCACTCGCCGAATACAGCCTGCCGACGATCGCGGCCGCGATGGGTAAATTCTGCCGCCCCTCGCCCGACCCAAAGAACACGCTGTCCAACCTTGCTTACGCCTATCATTTCGACGCCGGCCTCTATGCCAAGCTGTTGCGCGACTATGCCGAGGCGGCCGGCGTGGTACGCAGCGAAGGCCGCGTCGCCGAGGTCCTGATGCACGCCAACGGCTTCGTCTCGGGCGTGCGGCTCGAAAGTGGCGAGGTGCACGAAGCGGACTTCTTCATCGATTGCTCGGGCTTTCGCGGTCTGCTGATCGAGGGCGCGCTGAAAAGCGGCTATGACGAATGGACGCACTGGCTGCCCTGCGATCGCGCGATCGCGCTCCCCTGCGCCAGCGCCGGCGAGCCAACACCGTACACGCGCTCCACTGCACATGCGGCGGGCTGGCAATGGCGCATCCCGCTCCAGCACCGGACCGGAAACGGCCATGTCTATTCGAGCGCGTTCATGTCGGACGACGAGGCCGAGACGATCCTGCGCGCGAATCTCGATGGCGAAGTGCTGGCCGAGCCGAACAAGCTCCGCTTCGTCACCGGCAAGCGCCGCAAATTCTGGAACCGCAACGTCGTCGCGCTCGGCCTCGCCTCCGGGTTCATGGAGCCGCTCGAATCGACCAGCATCCATTTGATCCAGACCGGCATCTCGAAGCTGCTCAACCTGTTCCCGGATCGCGACTTCAACCAGGCCGATATCGACTATTACAACCGCTCGACCGCGATCGAATATGAGCGGATTCGCGACTTCCTGATCCTCCACTATCACGCCAACCAGCGCCCCGAGCCGCTCTGGGCGCAGTGCCGCACCATGGCACTGCCCGACACGCTCCGGGAGAAGCTGGCGCTATGGCGCAACCATGCCCGCCTTTTCCGGATCGACGACGAGCTTTTCGGCGAATCTAGCTGGTTGGCAGTGCTCGACGGACAGGGGATTCCGCCCCGTGGCTACGATCCGCTTGCCGATGCGGTGCCGCTCGAAAAGCTTCGTACCCTGCTCCCGCGCATACGCGCAGCGATCGGGCGCGGCGCCCAGGCCATGCCCCGGCACTCCGAATTCATTGCGGACAATTGCGCCTATGGCGCGTCGACCGTGCCTCCGGGCGGCCAGGCCGCGCCGCCTCCGAAAATCGAAAGCGCCTCTGCGCGCGGATTTGTGACGACAACCCTGTCGCGCTGATCAGGCCGCCGCGGCCTTGCGATCGTGCGCGAAGGCCGCGAGCGTCGCCGGTTTCATCTCGATCGAGAAGCCCGGCGCGCGTGGCACGCGATAGGCGCCCATGCGAACCTCGGACGGGTGCACGAAATGCTCGTGCAGGTGATCGACATATTCGGCCACCCTGCCCTCCTTGGTGCCGGAGATGCACAGATAGTCGATCATCGACAGGTGCTGCACATATTCGCACAGCCCGACCCCGCCGGCATGCGGGCATACCGGCAGGCCATATTTGGCGGCCATCAGCATCACCGCCAGGACCTCGTTGACACCGCCCAGTCGGCACGCGTCGATCTGCACGACGTCGATCGCGCCGCGCATGATGAACTGCTTGAAGACGATGCGGTTCTGGCACATCTCACCCGAGGCGACTCGGATCGGCGCGACCGCCTCGCGGATCGTGCGGTGCCCCTCGACATCGTCGGGGCTGGTCGGCTCCTCGACGAACCAGGGCTGGGCGAAATCGAGCGCCTTCACCCAATCGATCGCCTCGCCGACTTCCCACACCTGGTTGGCGTCGATCATCAATGCCCGATCGGGTCCGATCACCGCGCGGGCGATCGTCGCACGGCGGATATCCTCGCCCAGCGATCGGCCGACCTTGAGCTTCACATGGTTGAAGCCCTGTTCGACCGCTTCGCGACACAACCGCTCCAGCTTGGCATCGTCATAGCCGAGCCAGCCGGCCGAAGTGGTGTAGCAGGGATAGCCATCGGCCTCGAGATCGGCGATCCGCTCCGCCTTGCCGGCGGCAGTCATGGTCAGCAGCGCCAGTGCCTCGTCTGGCGTGATGCAATCGGTGATGTAGCGGAAATCGACCAGCCGGACGATCTGCTCGGGAGTCATGTCGCCGATCAGCCGCCACAGCGGCTTGCCCTCGGCCTTGGCCCAGAGGTCCCAGACCGCATTGACCACCGCACCGGTCGCGAGATGGATCACGCCCTTTTCCGGTCCGATCCAGCGCAGCTGGCTGTCGCCGGTCACATGCCGCCAGAAGCGGGCGCCGTCCTCGCGGATCCAGTCGAGATCCAGACCTTCGACCAGCGGCGCGAGCGCTTCGATTGCTGCGCAGCAAATGTCGTTGCCGCGCCCGATGGTGAAGGTCAGCCCGTGCCCCTGCAGCCCCGGCCGGTCGGTCTCGAGGATGCAATAGGCGGCCGAATAATCGGGATTCGGATTCATCGCGTCCGACCCGTCGAGGAAATCCGAGGTCGGGAAGCGGATGTCAAGCACGCGCAACTTCGTGATCGTCGTCATCCGGCGCGCCTGCCGTGCTGCTTCCCCTGCATCCCGTGCGGCATCGACCGGATCGCCCTTTTCCGCTCCAGCGCCCGCACCAGCGGCCGCAAACTAGCGCACCTCTTTCGCTGGTGCTGTTAGTTTTCATATTTGCCAATTGCGACTGGCGCAAGTTTGCATTTGTGATAATTCGTCGCGAGCTACGAAATGACACGAATGGCGAGTGGGTGAGGAAGGGCGAGATGGCGGGGCAGGCCGGCAGTAGCGAGGGCAATTCGACGCATCGCGTGTGTTTCGCGCTGGACGTCGCGAACGACCCCGAACTGATCGCCGAATATGAGGCGCGGCATTCACCGGGCGCGGTATGGCCGCAGGTGGTGGCGCATATCCGCGCGCAGGGCGTCGAGGCGATGGAGATCTGGCGCACCGGCGACCGGCTGGTGATGATCGCCGAAGTCGCGTCCGACTATCCCCGCCCAATGCCCGAACCGCTCGAAATCGCCGCGTGGGAAAAATTGATGTGGCGCTTCCAGCGGCCGCTCGCCCACGCAACGGAGGGCGAGAAATGGGTCGCGATGCGGCGTATCTTCAGCCTCGCAGAGCAATGAGCGGCACGCTCCCTCGCCGACCGATCGGGCGCATCGGCCTGTCCGTCCCCTGCCTGGGATTCGGCGCGGCGCCGCTCGGCAATCTCTATCGCGCGGTCAGCGATCAGGCTGCGCGCGACGCGCTCGATACCGCGCTCGATGCCGGCCTCACCTATGTCGACACCGCGCCTTATTACGGCTTCGGACTGAGCGAGCGGCGTGTCGGCGATGCGGTTCGAAGCCGTCCGGACACGGTCATTTCCACCAAGGTCGGGCGACTGCTGGAGCCCGTCGCCGGTGGTATGCCGCTGGCCGAGGAGCGCTACGGCTACCGCTCGCCGATGCCGTTCGAACCGGTATTCGATTACAGCTATGACGGCGTGTTGCGCTCGCACGAGGACAGCCTCCAGCGGCTGGGCCTCGCCCGGATCGACATCCTCTATGTCCATGACATCGACAGCGCGACGCACGGTGCCAGCCACCCGGCCCGCCTCGATCAGCTTGTTGCCGGCGGCGGAATCCGCGCGCTCCGCCGGTTGCGCGAGGAAGGCAGTATTGGCGCGATCGGGGTCGGGGTGAACGAGATCGATATCTGTCTCGACCTGATGGACCGCATCGAGCTCGACGTGATCCTGCTTGCCGGCCGCTATACTTTGCTCGAGCAAGGGGCACTCGACCTGTTGTTCCCGCGCTGCCTGGCGAACAACATCTCGGTGGTGATCGGCGGCCCCTATAATTCGGGCATCCTTGCGACCGGAACCCTGCCGCCGACACCGCACTACAACTACGCCCCCGCCCCTGCCGTGATAGTCGAGCGCGTCCGGAAGCTGCAGCAGATCTGCGCCGCGCATGACGTGCTGCTGGGCGCGGCGGCGCTGCAATTCGTGCTCGCGCATCCCGTGGTTGCCAGCGTCATCCCCGGCCTGTCGAACGTGGATGAGGTACGCGAAACTGTCGCGCGGGCGCAGGCACCGATCCCGCAGGCGCTCTGGGCGGAGCTCAAGGCCGAAGGGCTGCTGCATCCCCAGGCGCCAGTTCCCGACTAGGTCACGGCATGAGCATTGCGGCTAGACCCGGCTGTCGCCCTCGACGAGTTGGTCCGAAATCCGCTCCGCGGCCTGGCGCACGAGCACGGCTGCGTCCTTGGGCGCCATCGAGGGCTGGAGCTTCTTGAGATAGGGCACGGTAAGCGCTGCCGCCGCGCTGCCACCCCGCATCACCGGCGCCGAAATATCGGTCACGCCGGCGACGAACTTGCTCTGGGTCAGTTCGACCTTCCGCTCGCGCACGCCATCGGCATGCGCGCGGAACTCGGCGAGATCCGCCTCGGACAGCGGGGGGTTGAACAGCTTCTCCCAGCGCTGCCGGATGTCTTCGGGCTGGAAGGCATAGAGCACCGCGCCCGACGCCGCCTGATGCAACGGCCTGCGATAGCCGACCCGGACCGAGAAGCCGAGCTGCTCACTCGATTCCATCCGCGCCACCACCACCATCTCGCCCAGCGTGTGCAGCGCGAGGTGGCAGGATTGCCCGACCGAAAGCGCCAGCTGGCGCATGACCGGCAGAGCCAGCTCGATCAGGTTGCGCGTGCGCGGCTGCTGCATGCCGAGCGAGAAGAGCCGGTCGGTCAGCCGATAGCCGTCGTTCGACGGATCCTGTTCGATATAGCCGCGGAATTCGAGCACCTGGACCATGCGGAACAGCTCACCATGCGACCGCCCGAGCCGGTTGACGATCGCGGTCAGGGTCATCGGCTCGGATTCCGCGGCGAGCAGCTCGAGCACGTCGAGCCCCTTTTCGAGCGCTGGGGCGCGATAGCGGGAATCGACCGCATCCTCCTTCTCCGCGCCAATGTTCTTCGTACCCGCCATGATCCCTCCCGGTTGCGCATGAGAATGCATGATCGGCGCGGATGCGACAAGAAGCGTCGGGCAAGAATGTTCACCTATGAAAGTGTTTTTCAGTGGCGCAGGACGCGATACGCCCTTATCGTCGGGTCGGCCGGCACGAGACCGGTGTCATATCCGAGGGGAAAGGCCGAATGAAATGGATCGCCGTCCTTGCAGCGGCCATGCTGGCGCTGGCCGGCCAGGCAAGCGCGCAGACCAATGTCGATGGCGATCCGCACGTCGACGATCCGGTCGGCATAGTCGCCGATCCCTGCCCGGCGCATCCGATGCCGGTCGACGGCCAGGGCTGGCATCGGTGGAATCTCCACATGCTCACCCGCGATTTCGGCCAGCTCTGCCGCTATGCCGCCAGCAACCGAGAGGTGAAGCAGCCCGTGCGAGTCGTCTTCATGGGCGATTCGATCACCGATAACTGGATCAATCTCGATCCGTCGATGTTCACCGACGGCCTGGTCGATCGCGGCATCAGCGGCCAGACCACGCCGCAGATGCTCGTCCGCTTCCGCCAGGACGTGATCGCGCTCCATCCCCAGGCCGTCCACATCATGGCGGGCACGAACGACGTCGCCGGCAATACCGGCGCAGCGACGATCGAGACCGTGCAGGGCAATATCGAGAGCATGGCCGAGCTGGCCCGCGCGCATGGCATCAAAGTGATCCTCGCCTCGATCCCGCCGGCCAAGGCCTTCCCCTGGAGCCCGTCCAAGCGGCCCGCGCCGCAGATTGCCGAACTAAACGCGTGGCTCCAGGCCTATGCCCGCCGCAGCGGCTTCACTTATGTCGACTATCACAGTGCCATGGCGCAGCCGGACGGCGCGATGAAGCCGGGCCTCGCTTCCGACGGTGTGCATCCAACGAAACAAGGCTATGCCGTGATGCGCCCGCTCGCCGAAGCGGCGATCCGCGCGACCCTGGGCAAGCGCCGGTGATCGGTCGCCGCGGCTTCCTCGCCGGCGCCGCCGCGCTCGCCGCCGCCTGCGCGGCGCGGGCCGCCAGCCCGATGGGCCAGGCGCGCGGGCCTGTGCAGGCCAGCTGGCCTTCGCTGATCGCCAATTTTCGCTATCCTGACTGGTTTCGCGACGCCAAGCTCGGGCTCTGGGCGCATTGGGGGCCGCAGTCGGTGCCCGAACAGGGCGACTGGTATGGCCGCTTTCTCTATATGCAGGGCCATCCGGACTATGCGCACCATCTGAAGAATTACGGTCATCCCGCCGACACCGGCATGATGGAGATCGTCAATCGCTGGACCGCCGAGCGCTGGGATCCCGAAGCGCTGATGCGCAGATATGTGAAGGCAGGCGCCAAGTATTTCATGACGCTCGCCAATCACCACGACAATTTCGACTGCTACGACAGCCGCTATCACGCCTGGAATGCGTTGCGCATCGGCCCGAAACGCGACGTGGTCGGCACGTGGGAAAAGATCGCGCGCCGCGCGGGCCTCAAGTTCGGCGTGTCCAATCATTCGGCGCATGCCTGGCACTGGTACCAGCCCGGCTATGGCTATGACCCGACCGGGCCGCGCAAGGGCGAGCGCTACGATGCGTTCAAGCTGACCAAAGCCGATGGCCGCGGCAAATGGTGGGACGGCCTCGATCCCCAGGAGCTCTATACCGGCCGCCATATGGTCGTGCCCGACGGGATCGAGAGCATCGAGGCGATGAACAAATGGCACGACGCCAATGACGGCCAGTGGATGGAGCACGGCCCGCCCGACGACGCGCGCTACGTCCGGCAATGGCTGCTGCGTCAGACCGACCTGATCGCGAAGTACAAGCCCGATCTCTGCTATTTCGACGATTACGGCCTGCCCTTCGGCCCTGTCGGGCTCGAGGCGATAGCGGACTATTACAACCGCTCGATCGAATGGCACGGCAAGATCGATGTCGTGGTCACCGCCAAGAATTTGAAGGCGCACGAGCGCTTCGGCGTGGTCCAGGATGTCGAGCGCGGCTTCTCCGATCATCTCTGGGACGAGCCGTGGCAGACCGATACCTGCATCGGCGACTGGTTCTACAATGTCGCCCGACTTCGCGACCGCAGCTACAAGACCGCCGAGCAGGTGATCCAGCGGCTTGCCGATGTCGTCTCCAAGAACGGCAATCTGTTGCTCTCGATTCCCCAGCCTGGGGACGGTTCGATCGACGCGGAGGAAGAGAAGATCCTCGACGGCATGGCCGGCTGGATCGCGGTCCATGGCGAAGCGATTTTTGGCTCGCGGCCGTGGCGCATCTTCGGCGAAGGCCCGACGCGCCTCCAGGCCGGAATGCAGAACGAAGGCGCCGCCAAGCCCTTTCAGCCGGAAGATATCCGTTTCACCACCAACAAGGGGGCGCTCTACGCGCTGTTCCTCGCCCCGCCCTCCAAACCCATAACAGTGAAGGCTCTAGCCCATGGCGAATGGCGGGGCGAGATCGAGCGCGTCACCCTGCTCGGTGGCGGCCCGGTTCGGCACCGCCGGGACGCCGCCGGACTCCACCTCGATCTACCGCGAAGCGAAGGCTTCGTGCCGGTGGTGCGCATCGACGGACGAGGAATCTTCGCATGAGCGACACTGTCAGGAAATTGCTGCCGGTCGTGCTGATCGTCGCCCTCTTCTTCCTCTGGGGTCTCGCCAACAATCTCAACGACGTGCTGATCGCGCATTTCAAGAAGCTGTTCACGCTCAGCGATCTGCAGGCGGGGCTCGTCCAGTCGGCTTTCTATCTGGGCTATTTCTGCCTCGCGATTCCCGCCGCCTTGTTCATGCGTGCAAAGGGCTATCGCGCCGCGGTGCTGCTCGGCCTCGGGCTGTACGGCGCCGGCGCGCTGCTGTTCTGGCCGGCCGCGGGCGCGCAGAGCTATCCGTTTTTCCTGCTATCGCTATTCATTATCGCCAGTGGACTCGCCTTTCTCGAGACTTCCGCCAACCCGCTGATCGCGCGCCTTGGCACGCCGGAAAGCGCATCGCGCCGGCTCAATCTCGCCCAGGCATTCAATCCGCTCGGTTCGATCACCGGGGTGCTGATCGGAAGCCAGTTCATCCTTTCCGGGGTAACGCTCACCCCCGATCAAGTCGCCGGAATGACCCCCGCCGCGCTCGCCGCACACAACGCCGCTGAAGCCGCCGCCGTGCAGATGCCCTATCTGCTGATCGCGCTTGTCGTGCTCGGCTGGGCGCTGCTCATCCGCCTCACCCGCTTCCCCGCCATTGCCACCGAAAGCGATGTCGACGAGGGCGTCGGTGCGGTCGACGACTTCCGCGCGCTGCTCGGCAATCGCCGGGTGATGCTCGGCGTGGTCGCGCAATTCTTCTATGTCGGCGCACAGGTCGGCGTATGGAGCTTCCTCATCCGCTATGCCCAGGTCGCCGCGCCCGGCACTGGCGAGCATCTCGCCGCCGGCTATCTGACGATTTCGCTGGTCGTGTTCATGATCGGCCGCTTCGCCGGCACCGCCCTGATGGGGCGGATCGCACCTTTGCCGCTGCTCACGGGCTTTGCCGCGCTGGGCGCGATTCTGTGCATCCTGGCCGCGTTCATCGGCGGGATCCTCGGTATCTGGGCGTTGGTCGCCTCCAGCTTCTTCATGTCGATCATGTACCCGACGATCTTCGCGGAGTCGGTCCACGGTCTCGGCGCCCGCACCAAGTCCGCCTCCGCGCTGCTGGTGATGGCGATCATCGGCGGCGCCGTCGTCCCCGCGCTGATGGGCTGGGTGTCCGATCAGAGCGGATCGATTGTCTATGCCATGCTGGTGCCCGCCGCCTGTTTCACCGTGGTGATGGCATTCGGAGCCACCGCGAGAGCCGCACGCGCATGATCGACGCGCACGTCCATCTCTGGCGGATCGGGCAGAATGGCTGCACCTGGCCCACCCCCGACCTCGCGCCGATCTACCGCGATGTCGAACTTGCCGAACTCCGACAAGTGACCACCGCCGCCGGCATGCAGGGCGTGATCCTGGTCCAGAGCCAGGAGGATGTCACCGACACACGCTGGCTGCTGCAATTGGCGGCCGATCCGCTCGTCATGGGTGTCATCGGTTGGGTCGACCTGGCGGCGCCCGACGCCGATGCCCAGATCCGCACGCTGGCATCAGACCCGATGCTGCGCGGCCTGCGCCCAATGCTCCAGGACCAGCGCCCGGACTGGTGCGATCCCAGGCACGGCCTGGCACTGCGCGCGATGGCCGAACTCGGTCTGGTCTTCGACGCACTGATCCGCCCGCAACATCTCGCGACCCTCGAGCGCGTGGCAAGTCATCGCCCAAACCTTCGGATCGTCATCGATCACGCCGCAAAGCCCGACATGACCAACCGCGCCGGATGGGAAGATGCGATGGCATCGATCGCGCGCAACCCCAACATCGCCTGCAAGTTGTCCGGCCTGTTGACCGAACTCCGCCCCGGTCGGGGGAACGAGGCGATCGAACCGATATTCGCGCATCTGTGGCGCTGCTTCGGTCCGGGCCGGCTGATCTGGGGCAGCGACTGGCCCGTTCTGACGCTCGCCACCGATTACGCCGGTTGGCTCGATCGCGCGCGCGCGATGGTCCCGCCGAAACATCACGACGCCGTGTTCGGCGGCAACGCCCGGCGCGTCTACGGCCTCGCCCGGGCCGAGCCACTTCGCGCCCGCGCATGAAAAAGGAAGACGCACGATGACCCACGCCCCCGCCTCCATCTGGCGCCGCGCGATCCTCGCCGCCGGCGTCGCGTTCGCCCCGCTCGCCGCGGCCGCGCAGCCTATGGCGACCGTCGACCGCCACGGCAGCCAGGTCGCGATCGAACCCTACGCGCCCAACATCGTGCGCGTCACCATTGCGCTGGACCGTGCGCTTTCGGACGCTGCCCCCGGCTACGGCATTACCGGCAAAGCGGACCCCGAGGGCTGGACTCACCGCGTCGACGCGACCGGCGATGTCTTCGCCTCCCCGGCCCTGTCGCTTACCGTCAACGCGCAGCCCTGGCCCAAGGCGCCGAGCCAGATGGAGCGCTATTTCGTGCCATCGCTGCCGCCGGTGTCGATCGCGATCAGCGCCGCCGACGGGCGCGAGCTCGCCCGGATGAATGGGTGGGAGCTCGCGCCGCACACCGTCAACGGCGAGAAGACGTTTAAGGTCGGCGCCAGCTTCGCCGCGCCTACCGACGAGCATTATTACGGGCTCGGCCAGAACCAGGAGAGCACCGGGTCGCTCGATCTGCGCGGCCGCACGATCGACTGCCGTCACAATTACGATGCACCTGCGGGCGAGACCGTGTGCATTCCGTTCCTGATCACCAACAAAGGTTACGCGATCGTCTGGGACAACCCTTCCGCCACCACCGTCTCGCCCGGCCTACACGGCAGTACGCACTGGCAGTCCGAGGTCGGCGAGCGCGTCTCCTTCTTCGTCATCGCCGGCGCCACCACCGACGAGATCTATGCGGGCTATGCCCGCCTGACCGGCGACACGCCGCTGCCGCCCAAGGCCGCGTTCGGCCTGATCCAGAGCAAGGCGCGCTACGAGAGCCAGAAGGAACTGCTCGGCATCGCCGAGGGCTATCGCAGCCGCGGCTACCCGCTCGACGTGATGGTGCTCGACTGGTTCTATTGGACGCGGATGGGCCAGCTCGACATCGATCGGACCTATTTTCCCGACCCTGCCGCGATGAACAAGCAGCTCCACGATCAGGGCATGCACAGCATCATCAGCGTCTGGCCACGCTTCGAGCGGGAGTCGCGCTATTTCAACATGCTGAGCGCCAAGGGCTGGCTGCTGAAGGACAAGGACGGCAGCACGGTAGACGGCCTGCCCGTCCGCTCGGACCGCGCCGGGGCGCTGCTCGACAGCACCAATCCGGAAGCGCGCGAGTGGTTCTGGGGGAAGATCCGCGACAATATCGCCAGCCAGGGCTTCGACTGGTTCTGGCTCGACGAGACCGAGCCCGATCTGGTCCCCGACGGCAATTTCTATTCGATCGGATCGGGCGACCGCTATCACAACCTCTACCCGCTCGTGCACATCAGCAGCGTCGCCGAAGGATCCGCGAAAGATCGCCCGAACTTCCGCAACCTGATCCTTGCGCGCGCCGCCTATCTCGGCACGCAGCATAATGGCGGACTCTTCTGGTCGTCGGATGTCCAGGGAAGCTGGGAAGCGCTGCGGCGCCAGGTTCCGACCGGGCTCAACTTCACCGCCAGCGGTCATGCCTATTGGAGCAGCGATACCGGCGGCTGGCAGTGGCCGAACGGCCCCAAGGCCGAGCGCCCGGTGCTGCTCGATCCCGCCGGCGCCACCGCGATGAGCCCGAGCTACACCGACTATCCCGAGCTCTTTACCCGCTGGTTCGCCTACAACACATTCACGCCGACGCTGCGCATCCACGGCCAGCGTCCGGCGACCGCGATCTGGGAATATGGTGCCGCGGCGGAGCCGATCCTCGCGAAGTTCCTGAAGCTCCGCTACGCGCTGATTCCCTATCTCTATTCGCTCGGCTACAAGACCTATGAGACCGGCGCGCCGTTCATGCGCGGGCTGTTCATGGATTTCCCGGACGACCCCAATGTCGCGAACCTGGGCGACGAATATATGTTTGGCCCCGCTTTCCTCGTCGCGCCGGTCACCGAACAGGGCCAGACATCGCGGCGGGTCTACCTCCCAGCCGGTACCGATTGGTACGACTATTGGACCGAGGAGAAACTCGCCGGCGGCCAATGGGTCGCCGCCGCCGCGCCGATCGACCGCATCCCGCTCTATGTCCGCGCCGGTTCGATCGTGCCGATGGGTGTTCAGGTACCCAACACTTCGGCGCGCCAGTCGCTCGAGGGGATCCGCGTCTATCCCGGACGCGACGCGACCTTCACGCTCTACGACGATGACGGCGTGACCAATGCCTATCGCAAGGGTGCGGGCACCCGCACGACGCTGCGCTGGGACGACAAAACGGGCCGCCTCACGGCGTCGGGCAAGCTGCCGACCGGGCAGGAATTGCAGCCGCTGGTGCGGGTCGCGGGGCCGGCAAGGTCAGCGAAATAGACCCAAGTCCAAGGAACGGCGGGGGCGCCGGCGAAAGTCCAGCGCGCCCCGCAAATCCACTGTCGCGGATCAGGCGAAGATCGCCTCGAGATCCGCCGGCGCCACGCCTTCCTTCACATTGCGCAATTCGACATAGATCGACGACTGCGCCGTCACCATCACCATACTGGCCAGTGCGCCGATAACACCGCCCAGCAGTGCCGTCGCCAGCACCGAGCCGGTGGCGGCAAGCGCCGCGACCGTCACCATGCCCGCGGGAATGCTGAGCAGCCACAAGGCGATCACGATCACCAGCATCGTCAGGAAGATTCTCCAGCGCGCGCCGCGGGTCAGCTCGAGGCTGCGCCCGAACGCTTCGAACACGCCAACCTTCTCCTGAACATAGACCGGCACCACCACCGACCAGCACAGCCACAGGATAATGCCAGGCACGATCAGGAACAGTATGGCGAGGAAGACACCGAACGCGAGCAGAAAGCCGATCGCGATCATCGGCAGAATCATCGTCAGGCCCACGGTCAGGCACTGTGCGAAGTTCGGCTTTTCGCCCGAAAGATGGGTCACCGTGGCGCGGGTGAGCGCCGCCTGCAGCACTGCCCCGCTGACCACGCTGACCAGCCAGCCGGCGAAGATCGGGGCCAGATAGGCGCCCGTGAAAACCGTACTGGGCTCGGGCTGCCCGCCCATCGGCAGGTTCGTCACCTGCCACCAATTGATCGCGAAAGCGGGCAGACCCGACAGGATCAGCGCAAGCCCGATGAACAGCAGCGCGTTCGAACCGATCGTCTCGAAGGTACGCGAAATGACGCTACCTACCTCGAACCGCGCTTCCCCAAATTCAGCCATCGATATTCCCCCCGAATTCGGCGGTATCCGCCGCAAGAACCGAAACTGAAACGAAAACATGGTGCAAGTCCAGCCCTGCCGCTTTTCATGGCGCGGGCAATCGGTTAGCGTCCCCGTTCGTGGGGGCTATCAATGCGACTGAAGGAAAGGCCGTGACAGAATCGGTCGCGGCGGCGCATGCGCATCTGCGCGCGCGCACCGATATCCAGTTCGATCTACCGCCAACCAAGCCTCCCGAGATCCCGCCCTGGCTGCGCTGGCTCGGCAAGGCGCTGGAGCCGATCGCCCCTTATGCCGGCTGGATCTTCTGGACGATGGTAATCCTTGGCGCGGCGATCATCCTGTGGCTGATCGTGAGCAGCCTGATCCGGAATCGCCGCCAGGGCGACGCGGAGGCGACAGCCGAGCAGGAAGTCGTCGCCTGGCGCCCCGAAGAGAAGGTCGCCCGCGCCTTGCTCGCCGAGGCGGATGCGATGGCGGCTGCCGGCCGCTACGAGGAAGCCGCGCGCCTGCTCCTGCACCGTAGCCTGGAGGATATCGCCCGCAACCGTCCGCGCCTGTTGCGTCCCGCGCTCACCAGCCGCGAGATCGGCCTCGCAGCCGGGCTGCCGCAAATCGTCCGCAACGCCTTTATAGCAATGGCGGCACCGGTGGAGCGCAGCCTGTTCGGTGGCAAGGACCTCCGGCGCAGCGATTGGGAGGAAGCCCGCTCCGCTTATGGCGCCTTCGCGCTTCCGGGCTCCTGGAAATGAGCGCCACGCAAACCTCCCCCACGCCGTTCGCAGCGCGCACCATATTCGTTCTGATCGCGCTCTCGGTCGTCGGCTTCCTGTCCTATCTGCTGCTGTCGGCCTATGCCGACGAGCTTCGTCCGGCGCAGAATGGCGGCACCCACGCGCTGTCCAATTCGGCGGTCGGCTTCGCCGGCCTGGCCGATCTGATCAAGCGCACCCATGGCGATGTGCGCCTCGTCCGCCGCGAGGCCGATCTTGCCAACGACACGCTGCTGGTACTGACCCCCGACGCGAGCACCGATCCGGCAGCGGTGAAACGGATCCTGGATCGCCGCCAGGACCTGCCGACCATGGTGATCCTCCCCAAATGGATCGTCACGCCGCTCCCCGCCAAGGCCAATTGGGTGCGTTCGACGGGTACGCTGCCCACATTCATCGCGGCGATGCCGGTCTCAAGCGTCGGCAAGGTAGAGATCCGCGACGCTCCGCATGGAAAATTCCGCACGGTTTCGGGCCCGACGCTGGAAGCAGCGTTCGAAGCTCCCGATGGCAGCGCACTCGTCGCCTATGTCGGCGACAGCGTGACCACGATCGTCGCCGACCCCGATCTGTTCAACAATCAGGGGCTCGCCACGGTCGAGGGCGCCGAGCGGGCGATGCGTATTCTCTCCCAGTTCGCCGCGCCCGACAGTCCGGTCGCTTTCGACCTGACGCTGCACGGCTTCGGCCGCAATCCGAACCTGCTCAAGCTTGCGTTCGAGGCGCCGTTCCTTCCGCTCACGCTCTGCGTTTTGCTCGCCGCCTTGCTCGCCGGGTGGCACGCGATGCTGCGTTTCGGCCCCGCGGCGCTGCCCGATCGGGGCGTGGCGTTCGGCAAGCGCGCGCTGGCGGAAAACGGCGCCGCACTGCTGCGCCTCGCGCGCCGCCGCCACCGCACCGGCGAGCGGTACGCGACACTGGTTCGCGAAGCCGTCGCCACCAGCACCGGCGCGCCGCCCGGGCTCACCGGCGACGCGCTCGACCGCTATCTCGACAGGCTCGACCGCGAAGGCGAACCCTTTTTGAGCATCACCGCGCGCGCCGCGAATGCTCGCGACACCCGTGGTCTGCTCGCCGCAGCCCGCGACCTCTATCATTGGAAAAGGACCGTCACGCGTGAAAATCGATGAAGTAAAGACGCTCGGCGACGCGATCCGCGGCGAAGTGGGCAAGGCGGTGGTGGGGCTGGACGACGCGGTCGAGCTGATGCTCGTCGCGTTGTTCGCCTCGGGCCATATCCTCCTCGAAGGACCGCCCGGCACCGCCAAGACCTTTCTGGCCCAGTGCTTCGCCCGCGCCGCCGGGCTCGATTACGGCCGCATCCAGTTCACGCCGGATCTACTGCCTGGCGACATTCTCGGCTCGAACCTCTTCAACTTCCAGACCTCCGCCTTCACCCTCACCCGCGGCCCGATCTTCACCGAGTTGCTGCTCGCCGACGAGATCAATCGCACGCCGCCCAAGACCCAGGCCGCCCTGCTCGAGGCGATGCAGGAGCGCACCGTCACGATCGACGGCGTCGATCACCAGCTGAGCGACCGCTTCATGGTCGTCGCCACGCAGAATCCGATCGAAAACCAGGGCGTCTATCCGCTGCCCGAGGCGCAGCTCGATCGCTTCCTGTTCAAGTACGAGGTCGGCTACCCTTCCGCTGACGAGGAACGCAAGATCGTCACCGCGATGGGTAATCGCTTCGGCATGCCGCGGCCCGAGGAATGGGGCGTCACGCGCGTCGCCGACGCCACCACGATCCGCGCCGCCGCCGATGCCGTTTCCGCCAATCGCCTGGCCGACGAAGTCACCGACTATGTCGTCCGCCTGGTCCGCGCCACCCGCAGCACGGGCGACCTCCAAATCGGCGCCTCGCCCCGCGCTGGCGCGACGCTCGCGGCCGCTGCACGTGCGCGCGCCGCGCTCGACGGACGTGATTTCGTGCTGCCCGACGACGTGAAGCAGCTGGCGCCCGCGGCGCTTCGCCACCGCGTCATCCTCTCCCCTGCCGCCGAGATCGACGGCCGCTCGGTCGACGCCGTGATCGGCGCGCTGATCGAGCAAGTGGAGGCGCCGCGTTGATACGGCCGACGCGGCAGGGCGTGTTGCTGATGGCGGCCGGCGCGCCGCTGGCGCTGCTGGCCGGCATCGCCGTGCCGCATCTGTGGTTCGTGGGACTGTTGTGGGTCCCTTTGGTCTTCACGCTGATCGGCCTCGATACGCTCTTCGCTGCCGCGCCGCCGAATCTGGAGGTGCGATGCCCCGGCGCGATCGAGATCGGCGCGCCGCTGGTGGTGGAGATTGCGATCGACTCCGGTTCGCGTCCTCCGATCGGCCTGGAACTCGCGCTCGCCACCGGTCCGCGTCTGCGCCCGCTCGCCGACGACCGCGTCCGAGTCGCGCCCGGCGAGGACAGCGCGATGATCGCCTTCGAGCCCATCCGTCGCGGCACCGACAGCATCGAGCATTTGTGGAGCCGCTGGACCGGGCCCCTGCGCCTCATATGGCGCCAGCGCGTCACCGATATAGGCCGCCGCATCCTCATCACCCCCGATATCCGCCCGGTGCGCGAGGCCGCCGCGATGCTGCTCCGCGACGCCCAGGCGGGCGAGATGGCGCGGATCGATCGCGGCGAGGGCAGCGAGTTCGAGGCTTTGTCCGAATGGCGTTCGGGCATGGAGCGCCGCACGATCGACTGGAACCACAGCGCCCGCCACCTGAAGCTCCTCGCCCGCGAGAACCGGATCGAGCGCAACAACCAGGTCGTCTTCGCGATCGATGCGGGACGCGTGATGTGCGAACCGGTCCAGGGATTGCCGCGAGTCGACCGCGCGATCGGCGCCGCATTGCTCGCCGCCTATTCGGCGCTCAAGCTGGGCGACCGGGTCGGCCTGTTCGGCTTCGATTCCAAGCCGCGCATCTCGTCGGGCGCGGTCTCCGGCGTGCGCGCCTTCCCGCTGATGCAGCGGCTCGCCGGCGAACTCGACTACAGCACCGCCGAGACCAATTTCACCCTCGCGCTGGCCACGCTCGCCGGCGACCTCACTCGACGCTCGCTCGTCGTCGTCTTCACCGAATTCACCGATCAGGCCGGCGCCGAGCTGATGATCCGCGCCGCCGCCAGCCTGATGGGCCGGCACCTCGTGCTGTTCGTAATCCTCAATGACGAGGAGCTCGAAACGATCGCCGCAGCGGAGCCCATGACGATCGACGATGTCTCGCGCGCGGTCACCGCCGCCGCGATGCTGCGTGAGCGCCGCATCGTCGTCTCGCGCCTGCGCCATCTCGGCATCCATGTGCTGGAGGCGGCATATGACGGCGTAGGTCCGGCGCTCGTGCGGCAATATCTCGATTTCAAGCGGAGGAACCTGTTGTGAGCGCGACCGAGCTGAGTAACGGCCGCTTCCGCGAGGCGCGCCAGGGCGATTGGGAGCGGCTGGAGGCGCTGATCGGTCGCATCGAAAGCGGCCGCGCCGCCTCACTTTCGGACGAGGATCTGTTCGAGCTGCCGGTGCTTTACCGGGCCACGCTGTCGTCGCTCTCGGTCGCGCGCGAGACTTCGCTCGACGCCGACCTCGTCTCCTATCTCGAGTCACTCGCGACAAGGGCCTATTTCATTCTCTACGGAGTCCAGCCGCCGCTGTGGCGCCGTATCCGCTATTTCTTCGCCATCGCCTGGCCGCATGCGATCCGGTCGATCGGGCGCGAGACTGTGGTCGCGGTGGGGATGCTGCTGATCGGGACGCTCGCCGCCTATCTGATGGTGTCGCGCGATCCTGCCTGGTTCTACGCGATCGTACCCGAAGATCTGGCCGGCGGGCGCGACCCCCAGGCATCGGCGCAGGAACTCAAGGCGGTGCTATACCAGTCCGGCGACGCGCTCGGCGTGTTTGCCACCTTCCTGTTCACCCACAATGCCCAGATGGCACTGCTCTGCTTCGCGCTCGGTTTCGCGTTCGGCGTGCCGACCGTGCTGCTGCTGCTCTACAATGGCTGCATCCTCGGCGCCTTCCTGGCGATCTACGTTCCCAAGGGTCTGGGCCTTCAGGCCGCCGCCTGGCTCTCGATTCACGGCACCACCGAGATGTTCGCCATCGCGCTTGCCGGCGCGGCCGGCCTCCATATCGGCATGGCGGTGGCCTTTCCCGGGCGCGGATCGCGCGCCGAGGCCGCGGTCGCGGCCGGCAGGATCGCGGCGATGGCGATGCTGGGCGTCGTCGTGATGCTGGCCGTCGCGGGCGTGCTGGAAGGCGTAGGTCGCCAGGTAGTGCGCGCCGATGCCGTCCGCGCCGCGATCGGCGGCGTCGCGCTGCTCGGCTGGCTATTCTATTTCTACGTCATGCCGGTGCGAGAGGCCGACATCCATGGCTGAGCGCTCCGTGCCGCGCGCCGGGACATCCACACGCGAATTCGTGACGCCCGAGGGCGTGGACCTGCGCCTCCACCTCGCCAGCGTCGGCGAACGCGCGGCTGCGTTCGTGCTCGACCTGGTTATCATCTCTACCGTCCTGGTCGTCTTCACCATCGTGACGATCATGCTCGCCGTCGGCGTCGGTGTTGGTAGCGGCAGCAATGGCTCGGGCACCCTCCAGGCACTCGCCGCGATCTGGCTGCTTGGCTTCTTCGTGCTGCGCAATTTCTACTTCACCGCGCTCGAGCTCGGCACCCGCTCGGCCACGGTCGGCAAGCGCGTGATGAAACTGCGGGTGGTCGCGCGCAACGGTCAGCGCCTGTCGGGGCACGCGGTGGTCGCGCGCAATGCGATGCGCGAGCTCGAATTCTTCCTGCCGCTATCCTTCATGGCCTATGAAAGCGCCGAGGGGATTTCGGACCTGGCGACTTCCGGCGCTGGCCTGTTGTGGTGCGGCGTGTTCCTGCTCTTTCCCTTTCTCAATCGCGACCATATGCGCGTCGGCGATCTGATCGCGGGCACCTGGGTCACGCGGTTGCCGCGGCGGAGCCTCGGCGCCAGCGTGGTCGAACATCGCGAGGTGCCGCGCTACAATTTCACCGACGCCCAGTTGAACGCCTATGGCGAATTCGAGCTCCAGAAACTGGAGGAAGTGCTGCGCCGGCAGGACGATCTCGCGATGATCGTCGTCGCCCGCACGATCCGCACGCGCATCGGCTGGACCGGCGCGGACCGCGATGAACTGGCCTTCCTCCGGGCCTATTATGCGGCGCTCTGCAACCGCCTCGAGCGCAACATGCTGTTCGGAAAACGCCGCAGGGACAAATACGAAGCGCCGCTCGATTCCAGGAGATGAGCGCTGCCGTCGCCCAGCCTCATTTTAGCAGGGCTCGATAGCGGAAGTCGATTTCGATCGCCCGCGTCGCGTCGGCGCGGGCGCCGTCGGAATCGCCCTTTTCGCGCAGGATCAGGCTGCGGTTGAAATAGCCGCGCGGGTCGTTCGGGGCGTAGCGCACCGCACGATCGATATCGCGGAGCGCTTGGTCGAGCTCGCCATTGTGCTGATAAGCCAATCCGCGGTTGAGATAGGCGAAGGCAAGCCGCGGCCGCAGCGCGATCGCCTGGTCGAATGCCGCAATGGCGCCGTCCATATCGTCTTCCCAGGCCAGCGAGAGACCAGTGGCCAAATGGGCATCCGCGCGGCCGGCAGCACCTTTCGCACCGGGATCGACCATCCGCTTGCACTTGTCGAGACTGCGCGCGGGATCGTCCACCGTGCAGGCGTTCCAGTCGCCACGACGCGCACGGGCCGGCGACCTGACCCGCGACCCGGTGACGATGACGTCCGCCCCCACGTCTTCATCTGCTGCGCTTGGCGCCATGGCCGCGCGCGGTGCGACCGGAGCCGCCTGGGCGAACTGATCCGTCCGCTCGGATCTCGAGGCAATTCCCCTTACCTCCCATGCCGGTTCCGCCTTGGCCTGCGCCACCTTGGCGTCCGGAGCGGCAGCCGGAGGGACATCCGGGGCCGGGGCCGCCACCTCTCGCTGGCGGGTTTCCGACATACACGGGGCTCTGCAGGGTTCCGCATCATTGGCGGCGAGCCTCTGCGGCAAGGGGGTGACCAGCGGCGGCACAGGCGCCTTCGCGACATCTGGCCCGGGCGTCCGAACCGATGCCGGCGCCAGGCTTGCGGGCGTTGTGGAACCGGGGGTGGCGACCTGCGGCCCAACGGCATCCGTCGACGCCTGCTCGCGAGTGGAGGGGGCGTTCCGATCAGGCGAATATAGCGCGACCGGGATTGCGATCACAGCGACCAGGGCGACCGAAGCGAGCACGCCGATCTGTCCGCGGCTGATCCTCGCTCGCGCCGGCAGCGACACGGGCCGCCGATCAGGCGCGGCAGACGCCGGTGCATCGATGCCGTCAAAGCACCCCATAGCCTCGGCCATCGCGGCTGCCCGCCGGTCCGGTCGTGGAGGCGGCGGCTCGGGCAGCATCATCGCGATTTCGTCGTCCGCGGCCATTTACCGTCTCCCGCGGTCGCATCGCCCCGCATGCGCATCGTCTCGCCAGGACGGCGGCGATCGGAGGCGGCGGGGAGCAGGGAGAAACATTGGTTGGCCTTATAACTGCAATTATCCGCCAGTCGAAGGAACGATGCACGGCGGGCCGCCGCCGACGGGTTATCGGCAGCGGCGACCCGGGCTTCACCGCTCCAGCCGCGCCATCGACGCCGCCGTCTTGGCCGCCCGCACGAGCTGGATGAACTCAGCGCGATAGCCGAATTCATCCTCGCCCCGCGCGCCGGTCGTGATCCTGAGCACATCGTCATAGCTCAGCGAGCCCGTATAGCGGCCGCCGCGAAGCAGCTCGGCAAAGCCGGCCACGCCTACCGCGAACCGCGCATCCCTGGGCGCATCTTCCAGGCGGGCGAATGCCGCCTTCGTGTCGATCGGCGTGGAGATGAGTCGGCTCGTGTCTGATTTCGGCAGCTTGTACCGGATCTTCACGAAGCCAAGCTCGGTGGCGGAGGTATTCGCCAGCGCGGCCGGGGCTGGCCTCGAATAGCGCAGGTCCCCGATCGCGCGCGGGCCGCCGACGGGCACCACCTCGTACAGCGCGGTCACCGTCTGGCCCGAACCGACATCGCCCGCATCGACCTTGTCATTGTCGAAGTCGTCGCGGTTCAGCATCCGCGTCTCATAGCCGATAAGCCGGTATTCGGAGACCGTGGCAGGATTGAACTCGACCTGGATCTTCACGTCCTTGGCGATGGGGAACAAGGTCGAGGTCGCCTCGTCGACCAATGTCTTCCGCGCCTCGGCCACCGTGTCGATATAGGCAGCGGCGCCGTTGCCGTTCTGCGCCAGCGCCTGCATCAGCGCGTCGTTATAGTTGCCCATGCCGAAGCCGAGCACGGAGAGGAACACGCCCTTGCCGCGCTCGCGCTCGATATAGCCCTTGAGCTCGCCCTGATCGGTGATTCCGACGTTGAAGTCGCCATCGGTCGCCAGGATGACGCGGTTGACGCCGCGCGGGTCGAGATTCTGCTCGGCCAGCGCATAGGCTTGGCGGATTCCTTCTGCACCGGCGGTGCTCCCCCCGGCGCCGAGGCGGTCGATGACCGCCCGGATCTTGCTCTTCTGACTGGCCGGCGTCGGTTCGAGTGCGGTACCCGCGCTGCCGGCATAGGTGACGATCGCAACACTGTCGTTGCCGTCGAGCTGGTCGAGCAACATCGCCAGCGACTGCTTGACCAGCGGCAGCTTGTTCGGCGCGTCCATCGATCCCGAAGTATCGATCAGGAAGACGAGATTGGCGCGCGGGCGGGTCGCCTGCTGGATCGCATAGCCCTTGATCCC
Organism: Sphingomonas sp. JC676; assembly: GCF_014489075.1. Classification (GTDB taxonomy): domain Bacteria; phylum Pseudomonadota; class Alphaproteobacteria; order Sphingomonadales; family Sphingomonadaceae; genus Sphingomonas. Next base: position 68,830 of record NZ_JACTGR010000002.1, read on the forward strand.
GATCCGCACGAGCTTGCGCCCGGGCGACCAGGGGCTCGGAAGCACCGCGACATTGGTGCTGAACGGCTGCTCCGCGTGGCGCGGCGCCGCATAATCATAGGGGAAATAGTTGATCATCTCCTCGGTCCGCACCGCCGCTTGCTGCGGCAGCACGTTCTGGTTGAGCGAGGCGCGGACGAACGAATAGGACGCCGTGTCGACATCGATAGAAAAGGTCGAGATCGGCTCCTCGCGCGCGACCTTGAACGGGTTCTGCGCCGTGGCCGTGAAGCGGTCGCGGCCGACGTCCCTGTACGGCAGGGGATATGGCCGAGGCTCGGCGCGCGGAGCGTAGTTACCCGCCATGGCGAGGCTCGGGGGTGGCACGGCCGGCGCATATTGCGCCGCCGATACCTTGCGCTCGCGTGTCAACCCGCGGGCGTAGCCGTCCGTGCGACTGCCGGTCACGATGACATCGGAAGCATCCTCGGCTTTGGGGTCGGCCGACGCCGACAAAGGCTCCTTTTCGGCACCGGGCCCGGCGCAGGACGCCAGGAACGCGAGAGCCAGGCCAGTGGCGATGGAACGGCGGAGGCGATGCATGACGATTCTCCCAGTCGACAGCGGCGCACAATTGTCCGCATGTCACTGCGACGCGCGTCGCCCGGAGATCCTTGGGCAGGTTTGAAAATATTTTTGAAATCGCGATCCCGCGATCAGTCGCTCCCCTCCTTTTCGGCGGAGAGCATCCGCCGGACCTCATGCATTCGCCACGACACCGTCGATTCCGCGACGCCCAATATCTCTGCCGCCTCCGCATGCGTCAGCTGGTGGCCGGCAACCAATATGGCCGCATCGCGATAGGCCGGGCCGAGGCGCGAAATCGCGCTCTTCACCCACAGCGCATCGTGCAGGTCTCGTCCGTCCGGGGCCGCCGCCAGCCCGCTCCACACCGCGAGCCGCTCGGTAAGCGCACCGAACGATCTGCGCCGGCGGCGAAGATCGCGGCAGGCATTGAACACGATGCCGAAAAGCCAGGTGGTGAATCGGGCCTCGCCGCGGAAGCTCGCGATCTTCTCGGCGAGCGTGCAGCAGACATCCTGCGCGATATCGTCCGCGTCGGCGCGCGAACCGGTCAGCTGCCAAGCCAGGCCGTGAATCCGGTTATAGTGCCGTTCCAGCAACGCGCCGAATGCCTCGCGATCCCCGGCGACCGCGCCGGCGACGAGATCGGCGTCGGGATCGTCTCGGCTATCGGCCATGGATCACGACCGATCGCGGAGGCGCGCCGTCGATTGCCCGGTCCCGACAGCGCGACCGCGCATCCTGATGAACCAGCCTGTCGCACCATGCCCCGACACGATCGCTTTGTGCATCATTTGCATCGGCGACGCCATCGGCCGTCGATCAAAGTACCGTGCCCGCCCATAGCGGCGGGCGGAAGGCCGGGGAGCACCGGGGCGCGATGCTCCCCCTATGATGGGTCAGGGCCGGCGGAACAGCGCCACGGTGCCGTGACCACCATCGGCACACACGCTGACTACCGCCAGCGAGCCGGAGGGCATCGCCCATAGCTCCTTGACCGCCTGACTGAAGTCACGCGCGCCAGTCGCCGCGAAGGGATGGCCGATCGCCACCGAGCCACCATTCGGATTGACGCGGTCCCATGGGAAAGGTCCGAAATCGAAATCCACGCCGGCGCGGTCGCGCGTCCAACCCGGCTTCTCGAGCGCGGCAACGTTCGCGAGCACCTGCGCGGCGAACGCCTCATGGATCTCCCAAAGCGCGATGTCGTCATAGCGCAGGCCATGCCGCGCGAGGAGGCGGGGGATTGCGAAGCTTGGTGCCATCAGCAGGCCGTCGACGCCGTGATCGACCGCGGCGATCTCGTGATCGACCAGCTCGGCATGCGGCGTTCCATCCGGCAGCCGTGCCAGCCCCGCTTCGGTCGCGACCCAGCAGGCAGCGGCACCGTCGGTGATCGGCGAGCTGTTGCCCGCGGTGAGCGAACCCTTGCCCGATTTGTCGAAGGCCGCGGGGAGCGCCGCGAGCTTCTCGATGGACGTGTCCGCACGAGGATGGGCGTCGCGCGCGATTTCGGGGAGCGCGATCACCAGATCGTCGAAGAAGCCCGTTTCCCACCCGTGTACGGCGCGTTGGTGGCTCTTGAGCGACCATTCGTCCTGCGCCTCGCGGGCGATGCCCCAGATCTGCGCGGTTTCCTCCATATGATCGCCCATCGTCCGACCGGTGATGCGGTTCGCCCAGCCCTTGACCGGCAAAGTGAGATCATCGGGCGTGAGCGCCTTCAGCGCCGCCACGGCTTCGGCGGGATTGGTGCGGAACAGCTTCACGATCCGCTTCGATGCTTCAAGCTTGAGGCCGATCGGCGGCTGGCTCATCACTTCCGCCCCGCCGACCAGGACGAGATCGGTATCGCCGCCAAGCATTCCCGCGGCAGCCATCGCGGCCACCATGCTGGTCGAGCAGGCGAGCACCGCGGAAAAGGCCGGCACCGTGGGGTCGAGCCCGGCGTCGAGCCAGATCTCGCGCCCGATATTGCTCCAGCCGAGGCTCGGGATCACCGTGCCCCAGATGAAGAGGTCGGGGCGCGCCTTCTCCGCCATCGCCTTGGCGAGCGGCACCGACAGGCTGATCGCATCATGATCGGCAAGCGCCCCGCCGCCGCGCCCGAAGGGCGTGCGCAGGCCGGTGGCAACATAGGCTTTCTGGGCAAATCGCTGCATGACAGTCTCTCCATGGCGCTTGGGTTCGATGACGCGCCCAAGATGTGGCCGGGGGCGGCGGGATCAATGGCGGACGCAGAAAGGATTCCGCATCCGCCATCAGCTGTTCAAGCGGCCTGCGCTCGGGTCTTGTAGCGCGCCGCGGGTTGGGCGCGCGAGAGATTAGGCAGCAGGCGCTGCCGGCCCGCCTCATAGCTCTCCCAATCGGCGACCTCGGGAAGCGCCGGAATGGTGACAAGCTCGCCCATGTCGAGCCCGGCAATCGCCGCATCGACCAGATCATCCGCTTGCATCACGATCTCGCCGGGTAGATGCTCGACAGGGGTGCCGGCAATGTCCCAGAAGTCGGTCGCGGTCGCGCCCGGCAGCACCGCCTGGATGCGCACGCCCTTGTCGGCCAGCTCATGGTGGAGCGACTGGCTGAAAGCGAGGACGAACGCCTTGGTGCCGCCGTACACGCCGTTGAGGACCTCGGGGCCGATCGCCACGATCGAGCCGATATTGACGATCGTGCCGCCGCCGCGCGCGACAAAACCGGGCGCCGCGGCATAAGCGAGGCGCATCAGCGCGGTGACGTTGAGCGTGATCATCGATTCCATCGCATCGACATCGGCGGCGAGCAGCGGCGCGGTCGCGCCGAGACCGGCATTGTTGACCAGCATGGTGATGCGGGCGTCGGTCTTGAGCAGCGCCTCGATACGCGCGCGATCGGTTGCGTCGCCAAGATCGGCTGCGACGACCTCGACCGAGCGGCCAGTCTCTTCGGTGAGCCGGGTTGCAAGCGCTGCGAGGCGCACCTGGTTCCGGGCGACAAGAATGAGGTCATAGCCGCGCCGGGCGAGCCGCTCGGCATAGATCGCACCGATGCCGCTCGAGGCTCCCGTGACGAGCGCGACACCCTGGTTCTGGATAGTCATGTGATTGTCCCTTCGATTGCGACGGCAGCACGCCGCCACCGATGGAAAGGAGTTAGGAAGCGTTGCCTCCGTCTCAAATGTCATATATGCAACGTTTCAGGACATAACGCAGGAATGCGACATGCAACGCATCGGTTTGATCGTCTTTCCCGGCTTCCAGATCATGTCGCTCGCCGCGGCATCGGTCTTCGAATTCGCCAATTTCGAGGCGAGCGAGCCGGTCTATGACATCCGCCTTCTCTCCGAGAACGGCGGGATGGTGCGCAGCTCGACCGGCCTGACGACGGACACTGAAGCGCTCGGCCAGGACGAATTCGACACATTGCTGGTCTGCGGCGGGACCGGGTTGCCACAGCCGACACCCGGGCTGCTCGCCGCCGTGCGCAGCGCCGAAAAATTGGTGCGGCGGCTGGCATCGATCTGCACCGGCACCTTCATACTTGCGGAAGCGGGCGTGCTCGACGGGCGTCGCGCGACGACCCATTGGATGTTCGGACGGGAGCTCCGTGGACGCTATCCCGCGATCAAGGTCGAGGACGACCGCATCTTTATCCACGACGGCGCGATCTGGACGTCGGCTGGAATGTCCGCGGGGGTCGATCTCGCGCTGGAGATGGTCGAGCAGGACCTGGGGCACGATGTCGCGCGGTCCGTTGCCAGGATGCTCGTTGTCTATCACCGGCGCGCCGGCGGCCAGTCGCAATATTCGGCGTTGCTCGAACTCGAACCCAAGTCCGACCGGATCCAGAACGCGCTCGCCTACGCCAAGGCGCATCTCAAAGCGCCCTTGTCGGTCAAGGAGCTGGCCGAGGCGGCGCATCTGAGCCCGCGCCAGTTCAGCCGCGCCTTCCATGCCGAAACCGGCCAGTCGCCGGCGAAGGCGGTCGAGCATCTTCGCGTCGAGGCGGCGCGGCTGATGATGGAACAGGGCCGGCATCCCATCGACGTGGTGGCGCGCGAGACCGGCTTTGCCGATCGGGAGCGGATGCGCCGCGCCTTCCTCCGCGCGTTCGGCCAGCCGCCGCAAGCCGTCCGGCGCAACGCGCACGCCGCATAGTGACGCCGGTGGCTGATGCGCCTGCCGATCCTATGATAGGGTCGATTGCACCAGGCAGGGGAGGAAATTGTCAGTGCTGGGCAAGGCTACGCCGGAGCGGTTGAACGCGTTCTCGGACGGCGTTTTCGCCGTCCTTATCACCGTGCTGGTCCTGGAGCTGCGACCACCCGAATTGCCCACTTTCAAGGCGCTCCTTGCACTATGGCCGACCTGGCTGAGTTACGCGGTCAGCTATGTGTTCATCGCCATCGTCTGGATCAATCATCACTATCTGCTGCGCTACGCCAATCGGGTGACGCCGCGTTTGATGTGGTTCAACTTCGCCCATCTGTTCTCGATGTCGCTGCTGCCGCTCTCGACGGCCTGGATGGCGGTGAGCGCACTGGCTCCCCAGCCGGTCGCCTTCTACGCGGCCGTCTTCTTCCTGGTGAATCTCACCTATTTGCTGCTCAGCTGGGAGCTGATCGACAGGAATCCCGTCAAGGCCGACCCGAGGGTGCGCGGGGCGATACGGCTCCGCGGGATCACGACATTGTGCCTGTTCGGCGCAGCGGCGCTCATTGCCCTGAAATATCCGATCGCCGGGCTCGGACTCTGCATCTTCTGCCTGGGTTTCTACCTGAAGCCCAATCCCGCCGGAACGCTGGCCGAGGAGCTGGAATAAAGATCAGACAAGGCTTCCCGCGACAACCAGAGCCGCCGCACCCAGGACGGCGCCCTGCGCCAGACCAGCGCGGAAGGTGAGGCCCGGCAGCACGATTCCGGCCGCCAGCGGCGCCAGGCCGAACCAGGCGACCAGGGCTCTGGGCCAGTCCGGCGTCAACAGGGAGGCCGCCAGCGAGAGCGCGAGCAGCATCCAGCCGGCCACCGGCAAACGCGCGGCGAGCGGTGGCGCGTTCCATCGCCCCAACAGGTCGGGCCCGTGACGCGGCATCGCCGCCGCGAGCGTGAACAAGCCGAGATAGAGCAATCCCGCCGCGATCATGCAGCCGCCCTCGCGGCCCTGCGCCGCACCGGTTCGGGATCACGCAACCGCTTTATTTGTCGAGCGACCAGCAACGCCAGCCCCGCCGCAAAAGCGAGCAGCACGAGATTGCCTCCGATCAGCGCAGCGTTGTTGGTGAAGATGGGACCGAACAGCGGCGCGGCGGCACAGCCCAGCGCCAGCAAGCCGAGCAGCAACGGCCAGGCGATGGCAGGCCGCAGCGCAGCGCCAATCACCAGTGCAGCCGCCGTCGTCCACAAAGCGGCCGAAACCTCGACTTCGGCTCGGCCCGCCATGCCGAGCGGCAACAGCCGGTTGGCGAGCAGGAAGGCGACGGCGCCCAGTGGTACCCCCGCGATCAAGCCGGCGTTGAGCCGTTCGAGGATGCGGTTGCCGAGCGACAATGGCGCCCGCTCGCGACGCTTCACGATCCAGAGCACCAGACCGGTAGCGATGGCCAATGTCAGCATGCTGCCACCCAGGAAATAGAGCCACCGCGTCAACGACGGCGCGAAGCGGCCCATATGGAGGCCATAGAGGATGTTATAGGCCTGCACCGCCGGCCGCGCTTCGGTCCATTCGCCGAGCATCCGGCCGGTCGCGCCGTCGAAGCTGATCTCGCCCGGCGTATAGCCGATCTGGCCGACATCCGAGCGGAACACGGTCACCACCGCGGCGGCATCGCCAGGATTGAGGACATAGACCCGCCCGATCAGCGCGCCGCCGAAGCGGCGCTGCGCCTCGCGCAGCATCGGCGCGACCGGCGCGAGCGGCGCCTTTGTGCCTGTCGCCGCGCGCTCGACCACGCCGGGCGTCATTTCGTGGTACAAGGCTGCGACGTCGCTGCCATAGGCAGCGGTGATCGCCCAGGGCATGTTGAGCGAGGCCAGAGTCACCAGCCCGGTCAGCGTGATCATCAGATGGAAAGGCAGTGCCAGCACGCCGAGCGCATTGTGCCCGTCGAGCCAGGAGCGCTGCCCCTTGGCCGGCCGGAAAGTGAAGAAGTCGCGGAAGATGCGGCGGTGCGCGATGATGCCGGTGACGAGCGCCACCAGCATCGTCAGCGCCGCCAGCGAGGCAAGCAGCCGCCCCCAGGGAAAAGGAAGCTCGAGCTCGAAATGAAGGCGATAGAAGAACTCCCCACCCAGCGTCTCGCGCGCGACCGGCGCGCCTGTGACCGGGTCTAGCGCGCGGTAAAGAAAGGCACCGCCGCTGTCATAAGCCACCTCGACCGTGTTCATCCGCGTGTCCGGCGCAGTCAGGTACCAGCCCGTAGAGCCAGGCGCATTCTTTGAAAGCCAATTGCTCGCCGCGGCGATCGCCTCGAGCGGATCGGCGTTGGCGGTTGCCTCGGGGCGCATCCAGCGCCCTATCTCGGGCTTGAACACGCTGAGCGTGCCGGCGAAGCACATCACGAACAACACCCAGCCGAGCAGCAGCCCAGTCCAGCCGTGCAGCCATGCCATCACCTGGCGCACGCCCTCGCGGACCGCGCTCATGCCGGCGGTCCCGCGAACCAGGCGATGGCGCCGAACAGCAATGCCGCGCCCAGCATGCCGGCCCAGGCGCGCCACGGTCCGGGCGCGAGGAACGCCCAGACCGCAGCAGCCGGCGCGACGAGGAATGCGAGCAGGGTGGCGAGGCTCACCGCCTCGACCCGGCTCATCGGCAGCGTGCGCGCGAGAGCGGCGGCGAACAGCGCGGCGACGCCATAGGCGCCTACGCTCCCCGCCACCACACGCGCGGCGACATTGGCGCGGTAGCGCCAGCCTTGCCGTCCCGAACGTGCGCCGCTCACCACTTTGCGCTCAATAGGCGAAGCTAAGGGAGACGGCCGCGCTGCGCGGCGCGGCGTAGAAAGCCTGGCCCCACATCAGGCTGGCCAGATATTTCTTGTCGCCGACATTGCGGACGTTGATCGTGGCGCGCACGCGATCGACGAGCCGGATGCCGGCCATCAGATCGACCACCGCATAGCCCTGCTGCTTCAGAATCACGTCGCCGGTGACGACGCCATAATCCTGCACGCCGGGATCGGCATAGGTGATCTGGTTCTGCCAGCGCAGCTGCGCGCCGAGCTTGAGGTCATTGAGCTGCGGCACCGCATAAGTGGTGGCCAGCTTCAGCGCCTTGGTCGGCAGGAAAGTGCGCGCCTTGTTGCCAGCGTTGTCCTTGATCTGGAGCCCCGTATAGCCGCCGCTAAGCGTCCAGTTGTCGGTGACCTTGCCGGCAAGCTCGAGCTCGAAGCCCTTCGACGTCGTATCCGTGCCCTCGTAATAACTGTCGCCAATCTGGCCCGCGCCCCCCGCTCCGAACGTGCCCGCAAAGGACGCAAGCCCCTTCTGCTTGGCCCTGAACAGCGAAGCGGTGGCGTAGAGCCTGCCGCCGAACCAGCTGCTCTTGATGCCGCCCTCGATGCTGGTCCCCTTGGCGGGATCGAGCTTGCGGTTGTTGATGTCGACTTCGATCTGCGGATTGAAGATGCCGGTATAGCTCGCATAAAGTGAGACGTTCGGCGTCACGTCATAGACCGCGCCGACATAGGGGCTGACGCCGCTGTCGTCGCGCGACTGATCGGTGCCGTAGGAGGTGCCGGTCGACTTGATCCACATCGCGCTGGCGCCGACCACGCCCTTCAGCTTGTCGCTGAGATTAATGTGCGCGGCGCCATAGGCGCGGGTCAGGCGGTCGCTATAGTCGGCGGCGAGATATTCGCCAGGATAGCTGGGCTCAGCGACCTGGACATGGTCCCAGTCCTGAACCGCGGGAAAGTCGATCGGGTCGGCGGAGAAATTCTCATATTCGAGCGCGTCCTGCCGTGAGGTGGAGACGCCGAAGGCGAGCTGGTGTTCGCGGCCGAACAGGTGCACCGGGCCCGAGGCGTAGAAGTCGCCCAGATACTGGTCGTAGATCGACGGATAGATGCCCGACATGCCGCCGGCGCCGAGCCCGGTCGCCTTGTCCGGATAGCCATAGGCATAGAGGAGCTTCGCATGCTCCTCGAAGCGCTTGTAGGTGAGCACGCCCTTGGCCGACCAGCCGCCGCCAAAGGCATAGTCCAGCTCGGCGAAGACGCTCTGATCGGTGACGTTCCAATAGGTCCAGTCGGCCGAGGTCGAGGCGGACACCGGATAATCGATACGGGTGCCGTCTGTATAGGTGAGCGGCAGCGCCCCCCACAGCACGCCGTCCGCATGGTTCTCCTGGCGCGAATAGCCGACCGTCGCGGTGATGCCCGGGGTGATCTTCCAGCTGAGCAGCGCGCCGTACACGTTCCGGTTGACATGGTTGTAGTCGAGATAGGAATCGCGGTCCTCGTGCGCGAAGATCAGCCGTGCGGCGACCGTATTGGTGAGCGGCACCGAGACATCGGCTTCGAGGCGCTTCTGGTCCCAACTGCCATATTGCGCCGTCGCGCTGGCCTTGAGCGTGTCCAGCGGGCGCTTGCGGACATAGTTGATCGTCGCGGACGGATTGCCGACGCCGCTCATGATCGCATTGGCGCCGCGGACGGCTTCGACCCGGTCGAACAAGGCCGTGTCGAGATCGCCGAACTGGATACCCCAGAGCAACGGCAGGCCGATCCCGTCGACCTGGAAATTGGTGATGTCGAAGCCGCGCGAGTTGAAATAGGTCCGGTCGGTCTCGACCCGTTCGACATTGATGCCGACCACCTGATTGAGCAGGTCGTTGACGTTGGTCAGCGCGAAATCGTCGATCCGCTGGCGATCGACCAGCGTCACCGATTGCGGCACTTCCCTGGGTGTGAGCGACAAGCCGGCGGCCGTGGTGGTCGGCGTGTCGAGCGTGCCGGTGACCACGATCTCGCTCTTGTCCTGTGCCTGCGCATCATCCTCGGGATCGGGCGCGGCGAATGCCGATCCCATCGGCAGAACGAGCATCGCGCTCGCGAAAAGCGCGTGGCGCAGGAACGGCTTCATCTCGAATTCCCCTTTTTGGTCGGATCGTCGAGTGCCGTTAGGGGAAATATCTAATGCGAGTCAATTGCATTAGCATTAACGATATATGTCACATGACGCGACGCGCCATCCCTGCGGAAACAGCGTGATTGCCTTGCGACTGCGTGGTGGAGGTCAGCAATTCGACTGCGCGTCGGCTCAATCTGCGAGCAATTCCAGCCAGGCTTGGGGCTTGCGCCCGGTTCGATCCTGCAGCTGACTGCTGAGGCTCTTGTAGCCGGGGTCGATCTGGGCCGCGAGCGCGTAGGTGCCGACCGCATTGCCGGCGTCCCAGGGATGCGGCGCATATTCGTCCTGCCCCGCCTTGGCGCGATCGAGATCAAACTGGATCGTCGAGCGGGCGAACTCGATATGGCTCTTCTCGCCGCGCGCATAGGGCTCCAGCCAGGCCAGCGCGCTGCGCAGGCTGGCGCCTGCGGGATTCTTCCAGGCGTACCAGTCCTCGCCATGTGCCTTGGCCGCGATCGCCGCCATCAGCAGCGGATCAAGGTCATAGGTGACGTAGTGCAGCGCGTCGCGCTCGAGGAAATCGAAGACCGAGCCATTGGCGAGAATATTGGTCGCGACCTGCGCCTGGAAGGCCTGGCGGGCGCGCGCGATCAGATCGGGATCGCCGATCTGGAACGCCGCCATCGTTGCCAGCTTGACGCGGTGGCTCTGCCAGTTGGTGTAGAAATGCTTGGGCTTGCCGCGCATCGCATCGAGATAGCCCTCGGCCATCCTGCGCCAGAACGCATCGAGCTTGGCCCGAAGCGCTGGCGGCAGATCGGCTTCAGTGAGATCGGTCGCGAGGATCAGGCTGTCGAAACCGGTCTCGTCGATCGGGTTGAACGACATCTGGTAGATGTCGGCCCAGGTCTCCAGATAGCGCCCGGCCTGGTCGAGGAAGCGCCGATCGCCGGTCAGCCGCCACGCCAGGGCGAGGTTGAGGATGATCGGCTGGTCTTCCTTGGCCTTGAGGCTGATCTCGCGGATCCCCTTTCCAGGCAGCGTGCCTTCGGTGTGGAGCTGCGGGATTGCCCCGGGCGGGCGGGCCAGAGCCGCCTCGGCGCGCGTAATGACCTGTTGGGCGACGGGATCGCCGGCCGTGCCCTTCGCAAACTCCGGCCCGAGGATGGCGCGATGATCCTGAGCGGTCGGACCCGCGAACGCCAGCGCAGCAGCACAGCAGAGGAACGCAAGCTTCATCTAGTTCACCATGGCAAATCGGGCCGAACGGACGCACCGGTCCCACAAAGGATGCGGAGCGACAAAGCGTCGCCGCCCCGCACCGAGGGGAGACTAGAAGCTCGCCCGGACCGTGGCGGTATAGGTCCGTCCGTCATAGTCGATGCGGCGCGGCAGCTGCGGATCATTCTCATATTCCGACCGCGTCGCATTGGTCAGGTTGAACGCGTCGAGCGACAGCGAGATGTCTTTGGTGATGTTGATCGATGCCGATGCATCGAGCTGGCTGCGCGCCTTCACCGAACGGGCATCACCGACAAAGCTGTTGCCCGCCGCCAGATCGTATTTTCCGCGCGAATTGTAGACGACGCGGACGCCGAACAGCTTCGTCTCGTAGAAGCCGATCAGGTTGAGGTTGTGCTTCGACACGCTGGGCAGGGTGATCTTGTTGCCGCGCACGTCGGTGCCGTCGATCCAGATAAGCGAGTAATTGGCCGCGCCGCCGAAATACTTCAGGAAGCCGGGGAGGAAGTCGAAATTCTGCTGGATCGAGAATTCGAGGCCGCGGACCCTGATCGGCGACTGATTAGTGCTACCGGTGACGCCGACGGTCGCCGTCTCCTGCGCTCCCGCGGGGTTGAGGAAGGTCCGCACCGTGCGGCAATTCGGCCCGACGATCTGCAGCGGCCCGAGGCCGTAGTCGATGCCGTTGAAGCGCCCGTCGGTCGGGCACAGTACCGACTGGTTGGTGATCGGCCCGATATAGCCCTGCACGTTCTTCTGATACGCCGCGATCGCGATAATGCCGCCCGGGCGGTTATACCATTCGAGCGATAGGTCGTACGAGGTGGCGGTATAGGGTTTCAAATTCGGCGCGCCGAGAGTCACCGTATAGGCAGGCGCCGCGGTCGGCACGACCGCCGGCGGAATCGCTGTGACGGGCTCCTGGACGAACGTGATCGGGCTGGTGTCGCGCGGCTGCGGCCGGACATAGGTTTTGTAAAAGGCGCCGCGCAGCTTCAGCTTGCTGGTGAAATCGGCCGCGAACATCGCCGAGGGCAGCCAATAATCGTAGTGCTGATGGAAGGTCCGCGTGAACAGTCGGTGGTTCACGGGCAACGGCTGGAGCGCATAGGTCGACGTGCAATTCGAGCAGTCGAGCGCGTTGATCTCGTTGTCGGTCGTTTCGTAGCGCAGCCCGGCATTGCCGCGGATCCGGACGCCGCCGATGCCGAAATCGAAACTGGTCATGCCATAGAAGGACATGATCTTGTTTTCATTGTTGAAATTATTGTTGAAATAATTGCCGTCCCAATAGTTGTTGACCAGACCATAGGGCGTCAGGAACACGCCGTTCGCCGGATCGAAGGCGAACTGCGCGGGCAAACCGTTGGGGTTCGCGGTGCTGCGGGGTTGGGTATTGACCGGCGTGATCGCCGCCAGCACCTGATTGACGTCCAGCGTGCGCCAGTTGGTCGTATAGCCGGGCGCCCGCCCGCCGAAGAAGTTGGACGCGAACGGCAACGGCGTCGACATGGCTGGCGTGACCGCGCCGGTATTCGCGCCGAGCGCGGTGTTGCGCGTTCCGATCGACGTATAGTTCCGCCGTTCGTAGCGCGAGCCGAATTGCACGCTGGTGATGAACGAGGTTTCGAACCGGCGCTGCAGGTCGAACTGGAACGCGTCGAGCTCGTTGGTGCTGGTGCCGTTGGTTCCGGTCACGCCGAACCGGTCGCCCAGCGTGCCAGCGGTGGCGCCGGGCAGCTGCGCGCCCGCCTGCGTCGCGGCATTCGCGGGCGCCGGCAGGGGATAGCCGCTGGTCGGGACGTGCGTCGCGTTCGGGGTGTTGAGCAGCGCGGTGTAGCCCGACAGGTCCGTGCCGCCGGTATAGACTGAGGTCGTGATGCCGTTCAGCCCCGCCGGGCCGAGATTGCGATAGGGATTCTCGACGATGTCGAGCTCGATCTGGTTGGACACGACCTGGGCGCGGGAGATCGTGCCCTGCAGGTTCACCTTCCAGATATCGTCGTCGAACTCGAGCGTCGGCGTGATCGCCCAGGTGCGCTGCGAGCCCGGCTCCGAGCGGATCGAGTCGAAGGTGTTGATATTCTCCGCCGAGAACTTGTTGATATAGGCGCGCGGGCCGGTCGGCGTGTTGACGACATAGGGCGTGCCGATGCTGGTGACGTGCGCGACCGCCGAGGTGGCGGTGAGCGCCGTGTTGGTGTTGGCGCCGCCGCCGGCGTCGATATAGAGCAGCTGGTTCAGAGACTTGTCGAGATTGCGCCGCGTGTAGAAGCCCGTGACGCCGAATTTGAGCGTCTTCGTCATCTGCCAATCGAACCCGGCGGCCCCGGTGAGCAGGTCACCGCTGTTGTAGCGGACGAGCTGGCGGGTCTGGCTGGGGAAATAGACGCCGCCCGGATATTGCGCGATGAGCGCGTCATAGACCGGATTGGCCCCGGCCGCCCCCTGATTCCCGACCTGGATCGCGCCGAGCCGGTTCGCCCAGCTGTTGACCGTGATCGAGTCGCGCCGGAACTTTTCCTTCTTGTAGGCTAGGACGCCGAAGACGGCGAAATCGTCGCCCAGGTGACGGTTATAGCCGACCGTGAACGCCGGCGTGCCGAGTTCGCCCAGATCGTTATACTCGTATGACGCCTTGATGTAGCCGCCGTTCTTGCGCGTCAGCGCCGGCGCTATCCGCAGATCGATATTGCCCGACAGGCCGCCCGCGAGATCGGCGGCGGTGGGCGACTTGATCACGGTGATCGACGTAAAGATGTCCGAATTGAACGCGCCGAGCGGGGTCGATCCGTTGAGGATCGGATCGGCGAAGCCGCCGCCGTTCAGCGTGGTGCGAGCGAAGGTGCCAGGCAGGCCGCGCAGGCTGATCGTCGCGGCGCGGCCATCGGCCTCGCGGTTGATCTGGATGCCCGGAATGCGCTGGATCGCCTCGCCGACGTTAAGGTCGGGAAAGCGACCGAGGCCGTCCGACGAGATCGAATCGGTGATCTGGTCGGATTCGCGTTTGATATTGAGCGCGTCGGCATAAGCGCGGCGGAAACCGGTGACCACGATTTCCTGGCCCGGCGGGCTCTCGGCTTCCGGCGCTGCGGTGCCATCGTTCGCTTGTGCCGGTGCGGCAGGTTGCGCAGTGCTTTCGGTGGATTGTGCAAGCGCCGGCAAACCAACCAGAATCGTGCAGACAGCCGTGCCCGCACAAAGAACAGCCTTCATCATGGACTCCATCCCCTTTAACCCGGCTTTTGATCCTGCTCCGCGAAGCTGGCACCGGTGTCAGGCCAATAATGCCTGATTGCTGGAATGTGTCAAATGAATTGGTAAGGCCATTATACGCGGGTGGTCGGACACCGGCCACCCATGCGGGTTCCGTCTCGGAATGCTACACTTCCGGCGATTGGCGGCTTCCGCAATACCCCTGCGGCTGCCGGATCAGCCGACCGCGTTCGGATCGCTTGCCGGAAAGCTCATTTCGAGCGCCTGATCGAGAGCGCGGTCGAGGCGACGCGAGTCCGAGCGCGCCTCTTCGGCGAGCCACAAGGCGATATTGGTCACATATTGCGCGGTCGATCGGCGCGCGTCCGGGTTGTCCAACAGGGTCCGTCCCGGAGACTCGCTGACAAAGCTCGGCGATCCCGTGGCCGGGTCCCAATTATAGTCTGCGAAATGATGGAAGGTCGATTCGGCCACCGCCGGTCCGACACCGCCGGGCTGCGGCTCGAACGCCACCGCGATCGCGAATTGCGCGCCGGTCACTTTGCTCGTTCCGGTCGCGATGACGCGCGCGCTGCGATCGTCCGAGGGTGCCGATACATCGCCTTCGTGCGGATGCGCGGGAAGGAAGCGCAGCGCACTTCCCGGCGCGTCGGGATCGGCGAGGAGACGGTGTACTTCGCCCACCGGCGTGATTTCCTGATAGTCGCCGTTCGCGCCCGAATGGAAGTTGGGCCACAGGATCGCGGTCGTGAACGGATCGTCGATCGCATGACGTGCGGGGTCGGGATCCAAATTGTGCGAATGGAAATGATGCGCACGGCCGACCTGTTCGAGGCCGCAGACCGAGCAGCCCAGGTCCATATGATCGCGCGCGACCAGCAAGCCGCGACCGCCTTCCCGAAAGCGTGCGATCGCCGCGCGTTCCTCATCGTTCAGCCCGTCGCCGGTATCGACCGCAAACAGCCAGAGCTCGTCGAATTCGCTCTCGTCGAGGGCGGCCAGGACCGGATCGGAGACACCGGGAGGCGCGGCACGATCGCGCGCGGTCACAGCAAAGAGCGGATCGCCGCCCTTCCCGCGCAATCCCTCGAGATGCGCGCGCAGCAGCGAGAAACGACCGATATGCCAGTCGTCGGCCGCCGGCTCGATCGTCGTCTGCAGAAGGATACGTATCGGCGTCATGATCAAGCTCCACCCTCGATGCCGCGTCACCCCCATTCCGGCACGTAAGCGGTGAGATGGGCGTCTACCCCAACACCGGCAAGGGGCGTTCACGGCCGATTTCGTCGATCAGCCATTCGCGGAATCGCTTGATCTTGGGGACATTGCGGCGGCCTTCGGGCACCACGAACCAATAGGCATAGCCGCGCGTCGAAATCTGCTCGAACGGCCGCACCAGCCGCTTCTCGGCTAGGTCGTTGCGCCAGAAAAAGGGCGTCAGCATCGCCACGCCCTGCGCCGCGATCGCGGCATGACCTTCATGCGCCTGCGAATCGAGCCGTACACCCGGGCGCGGCGGGCCTTCCGGAACATCGACCCCCGCCTCGCGAAGCCACACCGACCACCAGGGATCGTGCGGGCTGATCAGCGGCAGATCGAGCAGGTCACGGGGGCTGTACGGGCCGTGGCGGTCGAAAAAGGCGGGACTCACCATCGGGGTGAAGTCGATCGGCAGCAGCAGGTCGGCGGCAAGACCGGGCCAGCCCCCCCGGCCCGAGCGGATCGCGCAATCGACCTCGCCGCTCTCCAGATCCGCCACCGCGTCGCTGGTATCGAGCCGCACCGCCATTTCGGGATGCCCCATCTGGAAGCTCCCCAGCCGCCAGGCGAGCCAGGCATTGGCGAAGGTGTTCGAGGTCGAGATGACCAGCAGCCCCTCCTCCTCGGCGCGGACATGGGCGAAGGCGGCGTCGATCGCATCGAAGGCGCGCGAAACCTGCGGCGCCGCGCGCGCGCCCGCTTCGGTGAGCACCACCCGACGCCCATCGCGGCGGAACAGCGGCGCGCCCAGCCGCTCCTCGAGCAGCTTCATCTGATAGCTGACCGCGGCCTGAGTCATCCCCAGTTCCTCCGAGGCGCGGGTGAAATTGCCCAGCCGGGCGGCGGCTTCGAACACCCGGATCGCGGGCAAGGGAGGTAGTCGGCGCATATGCAATATATAAGGCAGGCTTATGGATAAGGTCCACCGATTTGTTGGCCTCCCGCGCCATCCGCGAGCATATGAGAAATCGCCTCTAGCAAGGAGAACCGACGTGCAGAGCGATTTCGAAAGCGCCGCCTGGGCGGACAGCCACAAGCTGATGAGCGACATGATCGCACGCTGGATCGATAAGGCATTCTATGCCTTTCGGCGCCTCCAGGCGATCGAATATGCCGCACCCTGGCGTAGCACCTGCCACTGAGACGATCATCGCCGGGAGAGCGCCGCTCCCGGCGGATCGCCTGTTGTTGCCTCACCACCCTTTCCTTCCAGACAAAACCCTCTCTCCGTCAGACCGCGCACCGATCCTTGCCACTTTCCCATTTGTGTGATGTTATATCATCATAACAAATTGGGGAGAGACGGAATGCGACGGCGTACCACGCTTCTGATTTGCGGCTTGCTGGCGGCGAGCATCGTGATTGTCGCCTGTCTGATGCTGCTCAGCGCAGGACAAGATCCACGGACGGCGAAGCCGCCGACATTAGCCATGCACGACGTCGCGATGCCGGAAATGGCCGTTGCGGAACCGGCAAGGATCGCCTCTCCCGCGATGGCCGTACCGCCTCCCGGAGAGGCCATGGCACCTCCCGACAACGGCGTGCCGGCCACCCAGGCCATCAGCGTCAACGTGCCGCAGCTCGCTTACACCTATATGCTCGGCTATCGCATGCCCGGCACCGCGATCGCCGACGCGCAGCAGGCGCACCTCGCGCTGTGCACCCGGCTCGGGCCGTCGCGCTGCCAGCTCGTGTCGATGCAGCGGAGCAGCAACGAACAGGGCAACGCCAATGCCAATCTGAAGCTGCGCGTGGCGAGCGGCATCGCCCAGTCCTTCTCGGCGGAACTGGGCAAGGCGGTGTCGTCCGCGGGTGGACGCGCCGCCGACACCAGCGTGACCGCGGACGACGTGTCGAAGGATGTGGTCGACACCGATGCGCGCATCCGCCAGCGCGAGATATTGGTCGCCCGCCTCACCGACATGCTCCGCAACCGCCAGGGACGCGTGAGCGAATTGGTGGAGGCCGAACGCAGCGTCGCGCAGGCGCAGGAGGAGCTCGACCAGGCCAAGGGCTGGTTGGGCGAACTCCGCGGGCGAATCGCCTTCTCGGATTTCACGATCAACTATGTGCCGGTGTCCACCGTCGCCCCCTCCCCGCGCACCTTCGCCGGACAGCTTGGCGACGCGGTGGCGCAATCGGGCATCGCGGTGATCGCCGTCGTCCGCACGCTGCTGCTGATCGCGATCTTCCTGCTGCCCTGGCTGGCCCTGGCGACCCCCGTCGTGCTGTTCCTGCTGGCGCGGCAGAAGCGGCATCCTGCCGAGCCCGCCGAAGCCTGATTGCACCCATCCACCCCTTCCGGTATAGGCGCGGCCTTCCCAAGCCCCGGCAGCCTCGCGGACCTCCGCGCCGCCGGGGCAGCGCTTTTCCAGGGGTATCGTTAGCCATGGCACGCCGCCGCCAAATCTACGAAGGCAAGGCCAAGATCCTGTACGAGGGTCCCGAGCCGGGCACGCTGATCCAGTATTTCAAGGACGACGCCACCGCTTTCAACGCCCAGAAGAAGGGCACGATCAGCGGCAAGGGCGTACTCAACAACCGCATCAGCGAGCATGTCTTCACGCTGCTGGCGGGCATCGGAATCCCGACTCACTTCATCCGCCGCCTCAACATGCGCGAGCAGCTCATCCGCCAGGTCGAGATCGTGCCGATCGAAGTGGTGGTGCGCAACGTCGTTGCCGGCTCGCTCTCGAAGCGCCTCGGGATCGAGGAGGGCACGCCGCTGCCGCGCACGATCGTCGAATATTATTTCAAGGACGATGCGCTCGGCGATCCGATGGTCACCGACGAGCATATCCTGGCGTTCGGCTGGGCGACCCAGGAAGAACTGCACGACATGGCCGACATGGCCATCCGCGTGAACGACTTCCTCTCAGGGCTCTTCGCCGGGATCGGCATCCGCCTGATCGACTTCAAGCTCGAATTTGGCCGGATCTGGGACAATGAATACGCCCGCATCATCCTCGCCGACGAGATCAGCCCCGACGGTTGCCGGCTGTGGGACATCGCCACCAACGAGAAGCTCGACAAGGATCGCTTCCGTCGCGATCTGGGCGGCGAGGTCGAAGCCTATCAGGAAGTCGCGCGCCGGCTCGGGCTGTTCCCGGAGGGCGACGATTCGGCGGTTCTCGATCTCGAGACGCACCGCAAGCGCCGGGGCAAGTAAACGTCCTTACCGGCACGATTTTAAGGCGCATCTAAAGGGCTTCTTAACCATGGAAGCGTAGTCCCGGGCTGAAACAGGTCTGGGGATTTCATCGATGCGTTCCATTCGTACCATCCTGGCGCTCTCCGTCGCGGGAACGCTCGCGGCCTGTGGCGGCGACACGGCACCGCAAACCGTCGGCAGCGTCGCGCCGCCGGCCGGCTCGCCGACGCCGACGCACAGCTTCGTCGCTCCGACCGATCCCAAGACCTATGACGGCCTCGGCGCCGTCCAGCATTACGAATATCACACCCAGTCGAACGTGAACGGCTCGCCCGTCGCCGGCAGCCAGGGCGGCCAGCTCTACGCCGGCGATGCCAACACCGTGCGCGACAGCGGCATCACCCTCAGCTACAATCCGCGCGACGCGATTTTCGAGCTGACGATCAACCGGCCCAAGGGCATCGTCAGCGTCTCCGCCTCCCGCTTCCAGGATCCGGCGCACCGCACCAATTTTGGCGGCGCGACCGAGCCCCAGGCCGGCGTCCCGGATCTCACCACCGCGCTCAACGGCATCCAGTATCTCGAGGCTGGCGGCAGCAGCGGCACCCCGCTGATCCCCAAGGGCAAATATGACGGCAATGGCGTTAGCGCCGCCCAGTCGACCTATCCCGTCTGGGACGATGCCTCCAGTTCGACGGTCCAGACCTTCTTCTACCAGAAGCCCGGCACGACGAACAAATACGGCACGACGACGCGCTATGTCTCGTACGCCGGGTTCGTGCGCAATACGATCGCGGGCGCGCTGCAGCAGCCGGTGGACACGACCGCCAAGCAGGAGCTGCGCGAGACCTACAGCTTCGATCGCGCCGCCTTCGTCTTCGGCGAACGGACCCCCAATGGGGCGATCCCGACGAGCGGATCAGGCACCTTCACCGGCGACATGATCGCTTCGGTGGTCTATAATCCGATGCTCGACATCGATGCCGCCGCGCCCAGCTATCTCCAGTGGATGTCCGGCAAGGCAACCACCAATGTGGACTTCGCCAGCGGCGTGGTCACCACCCATCTCGACGGTACCGCGCTCGCCCCGCCGCTCGATGCCTATACCAGCGGTGCCTATTTGCTGGCCGCCGGCACCACCTTCTCTGCCGACGGCAAGGCGACCATCGACATCGTCAACAAGGGCGGCTTCACCGGCCAGTTCACCGCGGCGAGCTTCGCCGGTCTGGGCACGATCAACATCGCAGGCTCGAGCCTGGACGGCGCGTTCTTCGGCCCGAACGGCGAAGAGGTCGGCGCCGGCTTCCGCATCGTCGGCGGCACGCCCGATCAGCGCATCGACATCCTGGGAGCCTATACGGGCGCCAAGAAATGAACCGGCTCGCCTCGGCGCTCGCCCTTGCGGCGGCGCTGCTGGCGCCCGGCCTCGCATCTGCCCAGTCGCTGCTCGACCAATGCGTCGCGCAGACGTGCAAGGCGCGGCTGACGCCCGACCAGCTCTTCGGTGAAGTCCAGAAGCTGATGCAGGCCAAGCGCTATGACGACGCGCAGCCGCTCGTCTCGGCGCTTTCGGCGATGCCGCAGTTCAAGCTCGAATCACGCTTCCTGAGCGGCCAGATCGCCGCCGCGAGGGGCGATCACGCCCGGGCCGCCTCCTTCTATCGCGGGATCCTCGCCGACGATCCTTCGCAGACCCGCGTCCGGCTCGAACTGGGCCGCGAGATGCTGGCGCTGGGCAAGCCGCAGAGCGCTGACAAGCAGTTCAAGATCGCCGAGCAGGACCAAGACCTTCCCGAAGACGTCGCGCGCACGATCCGTGCCGTCCGCGACGTGATCCGCGCCAAGCGCGCCTGGCGGCTCGACTTCGATTTCGGCATCGCGCCCGACAGCAACATCAACAACGCCACCTCGGCCGACACCGTCACCGTGCTGTGGGGCAACACCCCCCTGCCCCTCACCCTCGACGACAAGGCCAAGGCGCGGTCGGGCACCGGGCAGACCGCTTCGATCTCGGCCGGGCTCCGCCTGCCGGTGAGCGACAAGGTCTCGATGCTGGTCGATCTCGACAGCGCGGGCAGCAACTATGCCGGCATCGACTATGACGATTTCCAGGCCCAGGTCGCCTCGGGCGCCGAGCTGCGGCTGTCGCATGACAGCAGCGTGTCGCTCGAGGCGGTGGGCGCGCAGCGCTGGTATGGCGGCAGCCTGGTCAGCCGCCAGGTCGGCGGCAAGGCCGGCTTCCAGACGCGGCTGAGCAATCGCGAACAGATCGGCGTGCAGGTCGACATGCGCCACACCGAGGCGCTCTTCGATAACAGCTATAACGGCTGGCAGGGCAGTGCCTATGCCACCTATGAGCGCGCGGTGACGCGCAGCCTGATCGTATCGGGCGGCGTGTTCGGCCGGCGCGACTGGCTGAAGGCCGCGCCCTATTCGAGCACCGAGCTGGGGGTGATCGCCGGCTTCGGCGGCGAGCTGCCCAAGGGCATCACGCTGGGGCTGAGCGGCAGCGCCAGCTACGCCAAATATGATGCGCCCATGCTGTTCTTCTCCACCGACCCGCGCAGCGACTGGCGCTTCACCGCGCGCGCGACTTTGGGCAATCGCAAGATCAACGTCTGGGGATTCTCGCCCCAGGTGAGCGCGAGCTACTCGCGCAATGATTCCTCGCTGCCCTACTACGGCAACCAGCGGCTGCGCTTCCGCTTCACGCTAGCGCGCTATTTCTGACCGCGAGCGCGGTCGGGCACGCCATTTCTGATTGCGGGACGCAAACGAGCGGGCCATAGGCGGCGGCCATGAAGCTCCGCATCATCGTCACCTTAAAGAACGGCGTGCTCGATCCCCAGGGCAAGGCCATCCAGCACGCTTTGGGAGGCCTCGGCTTCGAGGGCGTCGACGACGTCCGCGCCGGCAAGATCTTCGAGCTCGACGTCGCGGACTCGACCAGCGACGCGGCGATCGACGAGATGTGCCGCAAGCTGCTCGCCAACACCGTGATCGAAAACTATCGAGTCGAACGCGCATGAAGACCGCAGTCATCGTCTTTCCGGGCTCCAACTGCGATCGCGACATCGCGGTCGCGCTCGAAGCGGTGACCGGCACCAAGCCGACGATGGTGTGGCACGGCGAGAGCGAGCTGCCCCAGGGCCTGGGCCTGATCGCGCTGCCCGGCGGCTTCTCCTATGGCGATTATCTCCGCTGTGGCGCCATCGCCGCGCGCTCGCCGGTGGTGCAGGCCGTGGTCGAGGCCGCCGACCGCGGCACGCCGGTAATCGGTATCTGCAACGGCTTCCAGGTGCTCACCGAAACCGGGCTGCTGCCCGGCGCGCTGATGCGCAATTCGGGGCTCAACTTCGTCTGCCGCGACGTGCCGCTGACCGTCGACAATTCGCAGTCGATCTTCACCAGCGCCTATCGCTCGGGCGAACAGATCACCGTGCCGGTCGCGCATCATGACGGCAATTTCTTCGCCGACGACGAGACGCTCGACCGGATCGAGGGCGAAGGTCGTGTCGCCTTCCGCTATGCGCACGACATCAACGGATCGTCCCGCAACATCGCCGGGCTGCTCAACAAGGCGGGCAATGTGCTCGGCATGATGCCCCACCCCGAGCGCCGCATCGAAGCCGCGCACGGCGGTACCGACGGCCGCAAGCTGTTCGAGGGGCTGCTCGAAGCGGTTAGCTGAGCGGGCGCGGCGCTTTTCACTTCGATTATTCTTATTTCCGTCACCCCGGAGAAAGCCGGCGCCCAGGATCACGGGCGGCGCGCTGCTTGGCTCTGGACCCCGGCTTTCGCCGGGATGACGAAGGGATTGCCGAGCACCCAACGGGTCAGGCGGCCCTTAAACCCGCGTCGCGAACGGCGTGAAGTCGGTACCCTCGTCATACACGTCCACGCCCTCGCGCCGCTTGAGGAAGCCGACGACGAGATAGGTCACCGGCGTCAGCAGCACTTCCCACGCGACCTTCAGCGCCCATTGCGTGAAGAGCACCTGGATCACCAGCGCGGTCGTCCAGCCTTCGGCGCCCAGAAAGGCGAGCGGATAGAAGATCAGGCTGTCGATCCCCTCCCCCGCGATCGTCGATCCGATCGTGCGGATCCAGAGCATCCGGCCTCTGGTGAGCAGCTTCATTCGCGCGAGCACATAGGAATTGACGAACTCGCCCGCCCAGAAGGCGCAGACCGACGCGAGCACGATCTGCGGCACCTGGCCGAAGATCGTCACATAGGCCGCCTGGTTGCCCCAGCTCGGCGCCGGCGGCAGCGCGACCACCACCCAGGACATGAAGGCCATGAACAGCACCGCGGCGGTGCCCGCCCAGATCACCCGACGCGCACGGGCATAGCCATAGACCTCGGTCAGCACGTCGCCGATCACATAGGAGACGGGGAAGAACAGGATGCCCGCCCCGAACGGCCAATACCCCACGCCCGGCAGCCAGATCTGGGCAACCTTGCCCGCGCCCAGCACGTTGGAAAGCAGGATGATCGCGACGAACGCGGCCATCACGAAGTCATAGTAGCGGAAATGCCCACCCGCCACGTCCCGCGCGGCGACATGCGCCGGAGTGCCCATTCCCTCGCTCATGCGCAGGTTATGATGCCGGTTTCCTGCCCAGGCAATCCACGCTAGGGGGGCAAAAGCGCGCGCCCGTAGCTCAGCTGGATAGAGCACATGCCTTCTAAGCCTGTGGTCGCTGGTTCGAATCCAGCCGGGCGCGCCATTCCCGTTCGATGTTGGGCACCATTCGCGGAGCCCTTTCAAAAATGCGTCCTACGGCGTGCTCGAGTCCTTTGATGGCGCCCACGATACGGTTTTCCTCGTCGCCCACCTCAATCCTGCTGACGCGAGACTTAGGGCTGGGCGGCCAAGCCCCCTCTCCTCGCTCAGCCCGCCGCGCTGTGGTCGCCGCCATGCCTCTGGTTCGACCTGTTGGTAGGAGCCGGCGCTCCGAGCCTGGACCGGCACTTCCATCCGCATCGGGTGTTTATTCCGAATCCAGATAGGAGGCGAGGCTGTGGCCGACGACACCAGGATCATCGCAGTGGGGCTGCTGACCGCGCGCGATCTCGAACGGCTGGGTCAGGAATTCAGGCGCGTATATCCGGTCGAGGAGACGCCATGCTTCGGCGAGCTGCTCAGCGCGATCGACGATGCCGATCGCAAGATGTGGGAGGAACACGACAAGCGTCATGTGATCGTCGTGCAGAAAATGCCGCCCATAAAGGCTTGAAAAGGCATGAGCCACCCGTTTCCGCAGTGCTCCCGGGACCGGCACGCGCCCTTCACGGCACCGAGGTAACTGCGTATCGCTTGGCCTCCCTTGAGGTCTCTTTGCCGCAATGCTCAGCCCGCCCGAACAGGCCGCTATAAACTTGAGGGAGGCGCGCGCGCTTCGCGCGTCGGGACTTACCTATCGAAATATCCGTCGCCGGCTTGGTCTCAGCGCCGGTCAGCTCAGCCACATCCGACGCGCACTGAAGCGGGAGAAAACAGCCGGGACGAGGATGCGCATGCGCCAGTCCGACGCAACCGACCGCGACCTGCCCGTCAGGCAATCGATCCTTCCCGCCGGCCTGCGGAAGATCCTGACTCTATCGGGGTTCAACACGCTCGGCGACCTCGCCGACAGGCTTACCGATCCCGACCTGCCCGGTCTCGCGACAGTGCCCGGCATTGGGCCGCACAGGGCACGACTCGTGAAGAATATACTCGATGATTTCGGGCTTCTTTCCGGCCCAACCGACCTCCGGGCGGAGGTCGAGAAGCTCTTTCCCAAGCTCGAGGACCGGGTGAAATCAGACGATTGAGCCCATCATGTGCCAAGCGGTGGCTGACGCTCGCAAAATGTAGTTGGCGCGAAACCCAGGTTGCCTAATCTATGATACTAAACTAAATTAGGTAATCGTCGACTAACTTTTGAGGGCGTTGGCGACTGAGAGACAGTAGGGCTCCCCCCTTGAGGATGGAGAAGCCCATGCCCCGGTTTTTTTTCGACATCGTGGACGGTGAAGACTTTCCCGATATACAGGGCTCGATACACGCGGACCTGGCCGCGGCTCGCATCGAAGCAATCAGATATTCCGCCGAGGTCCTGAAAGAGATGCCAGAACGATTCTGGAACAGCGAACTGTGGACGATGTCCGTGTTCGATCAGAATCGGGTGCCGCTGTTCACGCTCAAATTTTTGGCTGCCGATGCCGTCGTTTACGAAACTCCCAGGCGCCCGCAACTGCAACCGGGGTGAGTGGCGAGCCGCCCGATCGAATTTCCATGCGGGGTCACCTTCTAGCTTAGTCTGCCTTGCGAAGAGGATTGTTGATGACTGCGGCCTTGGACGAGGGGCCGGTGGACAGTCCCGCGATGATACATATTCACGATTTTGCAATTGTCCGCGCAGGAGGCACGTTTTAAGTCTCGAAGGCCGACCATCACTCCATGAACAATTTTGCGCGGGGCGCGCGAAAGGTGGGAAAAACGCCGGCAATCTCACGCAGTTACAGGCAGCACCTCGAGTTTGCCCGCGAGTATGAGGCGCACGCGCGTCACGCAGGGCTTCCGGCACGTCGTCGAAATTCGCGCCTGGGATACGAACATCTCGACCATCGGGGACGATCATTAGCCAGGTGTATTGCTCTATCGACCCCCCGCCTCCCCCAAAATAGCCGCGCAAAATGCCGCGATTTTACAATCGCTTAGGTGAAAATTGCGCTATCCAGGTTCGGCGACCCGAGAGATTCCTTTTGAACGGGGGGATCTTTTCACTTCAAAGTCCGGCCGGGGTCACCCGGCCGGGCTCTTTTTGCGCGGTCCTTCCGGTCGAGGACGGGTAGCTCGAATGGGAGCAGCTGGCCCCTTTGGTCAGGGCGGTCGAGCATCTAATGCTGGTTGGCGCCGGCCACGTCGATCGCGGCTGCACCTATCCCCACAAGCCAACAATCGCGGTCCAACCTGGGCGGAATCTGCCCGGTCCGTGCGGCGTTCCCACAGCCTCTGTGGAGATAAACGTCAACCCAACGCCATATCGGCAGAATATTGCCCACTATCACACGATATGAGCAAAAACGTCACATAACCTCCACATCGCAACCCTACCGCCCCCGCTGACCGGGGCCGGCAGGCGGTCCCGCCACATCCTTGACGGGGGATCTCATGCACAAAGACCATTTCTCGGCGCGCAAGCGCCGCGGCGCCCGCACCGCGCTTCTCGCCGCGACCCTGCTCGGCACCCTGCCCGCGCTCGTGCTAACGGCGGCCCCGGCATCGGCGCAGGATTACACCAACGTCACCGCATCGGGCCGCGTCGAGAGCAGCGATGGCAAGCCGATCGCGGGCGCCACCGTCGAGATCCTCTCCAACGATCGCGGCTTCTCGCGCAGCGGCACCACCGATTCATCGGGCAGCTACAAATTCCCTCAGCTCGCGCCCGGCAGCTACACCGTCACCGTGTCCGCACCCGATTTCGAGACCTATACCGAGCAGCATGTCATGCTGACCCAGGCGAGCGCCGCCAACCGGTTCACGCTGGCGCCCGCCGACGCCGCCGAGGGCAACGAGATCGTCGTCAAGGGAAACCGCGTCGAAGTCGCCGATTTCGAGCGCACCACCACCGGCGCGGTCGTCGACATCGCCGAGCTCGACAAGCGCGTGCCCGTCGCGCGCAGCCTACGCGACATTATCCTGCTCGCCCCCGGCACCACCCAGGGCAGCGCCGCCAACAATGGCGGCTTCGCCAACCAGGCCTCGATCAGCGGCAGCTCGTTCACCGAGAACGCCTATTATATCAACGGCCTGAACATCACCGATTTCCGCCTGGGCTTCTCGCCGGTCACGGTGCCCTACGACTTCCTGCAGACCGTCGAAGTGAAGACCGGCGGCTTCCCCGCCGAATTCGGCCGCGCCACCGGCGGCTTCGTCAACGCGACCACCAAGTCGGGCTCGAACGAGTTCCACGGCAGCATGTTGTTCAGCTGGCAGCCCGATGCGCTGATGGGCACGGCGCGCAACACCTTCGCGGCCGACAATGACGGCGACTATCGCCAGTCGACCGACACGATCGCCCAGCTGAGCGGCCCGATCATCAAGGATCACCTGTTCTTCTACGGCCTTTACAATGCCCGCAATTCCAAGGCGATCGACGGCAGCGCGACCGCGACCGACCATGCGGCAAACACCGCCTCGATCGTGACGTCGGACAGCCCGTTCTGGGGCGGCAAGCTCGACGCGATCATCATCGACGGCCAGCACCTCGAATTCACCTATTTCGACACCACCGCGACGATCCACACCCGGACCTTCTCCTATAATTCGGACACCAACGAGCTCAGCGACTTCAAGGGCGGCAACGATCAGCGCACCGGTGGCGCGAACTGGGTGGGCCGATACACCGGCAACTTCACGTCCTGGCTGACGCTCTCCGCCGCCTATGGCATCAACCGCAAGCGCGACGGCACCTTGCCGCTCGACACCACGCACGAGCTGATCACCGACTATCGCTCGGGCTCGCAAGGCACGAACATCGGCCTCAACACGGTCGATTCGGTCTCGTTCAACGACGACAAGCGCGAATTCTATCGCGGCGACGCAGACCTCTATTTCAGCGCCCTCGGGTCGCACCATGTGCGCTTCGGTCTCGATCACGAAAAGGTGACGGCGACCCAGACCTACCAGACGATCGGCACCGGCAACCTCAAATATTTCAAGGTCCCACTGGCGGGAGACGACACCAACCTGCCCGCCGGCACCGAATATGTCGTCGCCCGCAACTACCGTAACAGCGGCTCGTTCCAGGCGGTCAACCAGGCCTTCTATATCGAAGACAGCTGGTCGCTGCTCAATGACCGGCTGACGCTTCAGCTCGGCCTGCGCGACGACAAGTTCGACAACCGCAACGCCGAGGGCAAGACCTATTGGAAGTCGGGCGACCTCTGGGCGCCGCGCCTCGGCTTCACCTTCGATCCGACCGGCGATTCCAAGACCAAAATCTATGGCTCGTTCGGCCGCTATTATCTGCCGCTCAACGTCAACATGAACCTGAGCTTCGCCGGCTCGGTGCTCACCTTCAACCGCTACAACATCCTGAACGGCGTCAATCCGGGCGACGGCACGCCGGTCCTCGGCGCGCCCGTCGGGTCGGTCACCGGCGTGACGGCCTGCCCCGACACGGGCCTGCTGAACTGCACCGTCGCGCGCGACGGATCGGTGGCGGACACCACCAATACCTTCGCGCACAATCTGCGCGCCCAGTCCGCGGACGAGTTCATCATCGGCGCCGAACGCCGCTTCGGCTCGAACATGCGGGCGGGGATCTATTTCACCCATCGCGAACTCCGCAACGCGCTCGAGGATTCGTCGATCGATCTCGCCGCGCGCGCCTATTGCGTCGGCAAGGGTTTCACCGAAGCCGCGTGCAAGGGCATCTATGGCGGCGGTTCGCAGTTCGTGATCATCAATCCGGGCAAGGACAACGACATCACGCTGATCGGCCTGCCCGACGGCACCAAGCCCACCGTCCATTTCACCGCGGCGCAGCTCGGCTATCCCAAGCCGGTGCGGCACTTCAACTCGGTGACGTTCACCTTCGATCGCGCGTTCGACGGCGTCTGGGGGATCTCCGGCTCCTATACCTGGGCGAAGACGATCGGCAATTACGAGGGCGGCGCCGCCTCCGATACCGGCCAGGTCGCCAGCGGCCAGACCGCCGCGTTCGACTCGCCGGGCCTGGTCGACGGCACCTATGGCGAGCTGCCCGGCAGCCGCCGTCACACGCTCAAGGTCTATGGCAGCTATCGCCCGACCGAATGGCTCGATTTCGGCGCCAATTTGCTGGTCCAGTCGCCCAGGAAATATGGCTGCATCGGCGTGGTGCCGACCTCGGTCGATCCCTATGCCCATGGCTATGGCGGCTATGGCTTCTATTGCCAGGGCAAGTTGGTCCCGCGCGGCTCGGCGTTCGAGAGCGAGTGGCGCAAGCAGATCGACGTCAGCGCGCAGGTCCGCGTGCCCGCCACGTTCGACGCCTCGGTCCGCCTCGATGTCTTCAACGTGTTCAACTTCAAGTCGGCGATCGACTATGACGAGCACGGCGAATTCTCGAACGGACAGGTGGAGCCCACCTATGGCAAGCCGGCGGTGTATCAGGATCCCCGTACAGTGCGGCTCCAGTTCCGCGTCGGCTTCTGACCCTCTCGGGCGGCGGGGGCCAGTCTCCCGTCGCTCCCACTTTCACGAACGCGACACGCGGCACGGCCACTAAGGCGGCAAGGAGAGAGACCATGGCCATCAATCGTCGAACCTTCGTGCTTGCCGCCGGATCGGGCGCGGCAGCGACCCGCCTGTCGGTTCCCGCCGTCGCGCGCGCCAAGGCGGGCTCGATCGACGATATCCGCCACGTGGTCATCCTGATGCAGGAGAACCGCTCCTTCGATCATTATTACGGCATGCTGCGCGGCGTGCGCGGCTTCGGCGATCCGCGCCCGGCGCGCATCCCAGGCGGAAACCCGATCTGGGCGCAGCCCCGCGCGGCGAAGGATGGCGGCGGCGCGGTCTGGCCCTTCCATCTCGACACCCAGCGCACCGCGGCGGGCTGCACCGGCAGCCTCAATCACGACTGGAAGGGCACCCAGCATCTCTGGCGCAACTGGGACGCGTGGATCCCCGAAAAGACGCCGATGACGATGGGTTACATGACCCGCGCAGACCTGCCTTACTACTACGCTCTCGCCGATGCCTTCACGCTCTGCGACGCCTATCATTGCTCGATCCAGGGCCCGACCGGCCCCAACCGGCTCTATCATTTCGCCGGCAGCAACGGGCTGAGCGTCGGGTTCGACGGCATCTATGCCGTCACCAATGGCGGCTGCGACGACAATCCCGGCGCCGACATGGCCAAGGACGATCCCAAGTTCGCCGGGCTCGCCTGGATTCCCTATGCCGAGCGGCTCGAGCGCGCCGGCGTCACGTGGCGAGTCTATCAGGAATATGCCAATTATTCAGATAACTCGCTCGGCTATTTCAAGCAATTCCGCAATCTCGACCGATCTTCCTCGCGCTACCAGCGCGCCCGCGCCTGGGTCGATGGCTCGACCCCCGAAAATGCCGAACAGTCGCGTGGAAAGCACCTGATCGAGGCCTTCGCCGCCGACGTCGCGGCCGATCGCCTGCCCGCGGTCTCGTGGATCGTCCCGCAAATGCAGATGAGCGAGCATCCTGACGGGCCGCCGCTCTACGGCCAGTATCTCACCGGCAGCCTGATCGCCGCCCTCGCCGCCAATCCCGATGTCTGGGCCAAGACCGTCTTCATCCTCAACTATGACGAGCATGATGGGCTGTTCGACCACATGGTGCCGCCCACCGCGGCGACGCGGCCCGAATTCGGCGCGAGCACGGTCGATCTGCGCGGCGAGGACTATAAAAGCGAGCCCGTCGGCCTCGGTCCGCGCGTCCCGCTGACGATCGTCTCGCCCTGGACGCGCGGCGGCTGGGTCAATTCGCAGCTGTTCGACCATACCTCGGTGCTGCGCTTCCTCGAGAAGCGTTTCGGTATCGCCGAGCCCAATATCTCGCCCTGGCGGCGCGAGGTCTGCGGCGACCTGACCAGCGCGTTCGACTTCGATCGTACGCTCGAGGCGCGCCGCGACACCAGTTGGTTCCGCGACCTTCCCGACGTCAGCGGCTATATCGCCGCGAGCGACGCGGCGTGCCGCCAGGAAAAAGCCGTCGCCAAGGCCGTTCCGGCAGCCGCGCCGGTGCCCGAGCCCGGCACCCGCCCGGCCCGCGCTTTGCCCTATGATTTCGACGTCGCCGCCAACTGGACCGCCGAGGGCGCGACTTTGCGCTTCGTCAATTCGGGGCGGGCCGGCGTGGTGTTCCAGGTCCAGGACGAGATCGGCTTCCCGGGCTGGCGGCATTACACGGTCAGCGCCGGCAAGACGCTCGACGCGGCCTGGCCGATCGCCGCCGACGCGCCCTTCGCGCTGGTGGTGAGCGGCCCCAACGGCTTCCACCGCGCCTATCGCGGCACCGGCACCGGGCAGCGGATCGAGGCGATGACGCGCTGGGATCCCGATCGCTCGGAAGTGACGCTGACTCTCGCCAATCGCGGGCCCGCGCCGCACGCGCTCTCGATCCGCTCCGCGCACGCCGGCGCCAGCCGCACGCTGCGGCTCGCCCCGGGCGCCAGGCAGCAAGTGACGATGCCGATGGCGAAGCGTCACCGCTGGTACGATTTCGAGATCGCTACCACGGAGGGCGCCGAGCTGCTGCGCCTCGCCGGCCATGTCGAGAATGGCCGGCCCGATATCAGCGAGCCGGCGCCCGCATCCGCTTGAGCGGCGGACGAATGGGCTGGAATACCGCGATCAAATCAAACAGAAGAATGCAAAACCAAGGGGGAAGGATCGGATGCTGAGACGCCATGACCGGCAGCAGGAAATCGTCACCAAGCTGCGCGCCAAGGGCATGCTGTCCGTCATGGGGCTGGCGGAGGAGCTAGGCGTGTCCGACGAGACGATCCGGCGCGAGTTGCGCGTCCTCGAGACAGAGGGCGTCGTCGTCCGCCTGCACGGTGCTGTCCGCCTCGCGCCGCCGGCCATTGAGGGCCCGCTCGACCGGCGGATGCAGGAACATGCCGAGGCCAAGATGCGGATCGCCACCGCCGCCACCGCCTATGTCTCGGACGGCGACATCCTGTTCATCGATTCCGGCACAACCTCCTGTTACGTCGCCAGGGCGCTGGGCAATCATAATTCGCTGACGGTGATCACCAATTCGCTGACCGTCGCGGAGGAGCTTGGCGGGATCAACGGCAACCAGCTTTTCCTGGCCGGCGGCCAGATGGACTATAATTACCGCGCCTTTTCCGATCGCACCGCGCAGGAATTCGTCGCCGGCTTCACCCCGCATCTCGCGATCCTGTCGGTCGGCGCGGTCCATGCCGAGCACGGCCTGATGGATTTCCATGCGGGCGAGGCCGCGATGAGCCGCATCGCCTACGCCACCTCGCAGCGAGTCCTGCTCGGCGCCGACGCCTCGAAGTTCGGCCGCTTCGGCATGATGAGCACCGCGGCGCTGAGCGAGGTCGACATATTGGTGACCGATCAGCCGCTCGATCCCGACTATGCCGCCGCCTTCGCCCATGCCGAGGTGGTCGTCGCTTAGGGTCAAAGTCTCATGTTACCAGCCGTCACCTCTCCGCCAGCCTTGCAATGTAGGATTTCAGCGCCGATCCAAGACCAGCTCTTTCTCATCGTCGAGGCCCCGAAACGCCCGAAATTCGGGAAGGAAAGTTTTTCGACATAGCAGGTGTCAACCGTGTCAACTTATCGGCCGGGGACCGCGCCCCCTCATGCCCGCCAACCGCGCCAGCGGCGGCGCGGCAATCGCCAGCAGAACGAGTCCCGAAAGCGCGATCCCGGCATGGATCAGCCAGAAGCCGAACGGACCCAGCGGCACGTAGAATGCGCCTGACGCACCGGTCCACAGGCTGGCGAAAAAACCGTGGAGATAGAAGGTCCCGACCAGCAGGCCCGCCAGCCCGTGCGGCGCCTGCGCGGTGATCAGGCTCAGCCCCGCCGGCCAGACCAATACGATCGCGCTGTCGACCAGCAGCAGATAGAGAAACAGCCACCCCAAGCTCACCTCGGCGCCGGACATCGCCGCCGCCGCGAGCACCAGATAGCCGCTCGCGCAAAGTCCGCAGCCCAAGGCGATGCGGGTGAGCGGGCCGGGCGAAATCCCGCGCCGTTCGGCCGTGCGGAACAGCGCTTCGCTGCACGGAATCAGCAGGATGGTCAGCAGCCCGTCGGCCGAAACCAGCCACGGCGTCGGGATGCGCCACCCGCCCATCCGCAGATCGACATGGCGCTCGGCCCAGACCAACACCAAGTTCGAGATCTGCTCATAGGCGGCGAAGCACAGGAACACCGCCGCCATGGCGAGCGCGAGCAGCGGCAATTTGCGCGTCGCCTCGCCCGACCAGCGCACCCGCTCTGTCGGCGCCGCAAGCGCGTCGCGGCCGGCGCGGGGACGTAGCGGGGCGGTCAGGCCATAGACGGCGAGCGCCACTCCCGCGGCACAGGCCGCCGCGCCGAAACCGAACCGCCAGCCGAGCATGCTCGCCAGCGCCCCGCAGGTGAGCGGCCCCAGGAACACGCCGAGGTTGAGGAAGCCCAGATAAACGGCAAAGCCGCGCCGGCGCCCGGGCTCGTCGTCGAACAATGCGCCGACCTGCGCCGCCAGGCTGCCCTTCACCCACCCTGCGCCCATCGCGAACAGCAACAGGCCGGGCAGGAACAGATAGCCGCCCGCCATGGCGGTGCCGCCCCCGGCCATCATCACCGCTCCCGCCACCGCGACCCGGTGGCGTCCGGCGACTAGGTCGCCGATCATCCCGCCGAGCGGGACGGAGAGGTAGAGCAAGGCCGATTGCAGTCCGTAGAGCTGTGAGGCGAAGGCGATGTCGGACTGGGTGCCGAACAGCGATTCGAAGGTGGCACGCCACTGCGCGAGCCCCAGCGTGGCATCCGACGAGGCGCGCAGCAGATGGTCGAGCAGGAATAGGGTGAGCATCGACTTGACGCCCGCCACGGCGAACCGCTCGAAGGATTCGGCCATCGCCAGGCCGAAAAAGCCGCGATGAAGGCCGAACGGCTTGCCCCGCGAGTCCTGGGAAGGCGCGACTGGATCGCTCATCGTCGGACGGAGGCTCGTTGTTCCAAGGGGCGCCGGCCCCCTACCGCATTTGGGTTCAACGGCTCAAGGAGATGCGGGGGCAGAAACCGAGTGGCATGCGCCCCTCGCCGGATGCGGCAAGGAGCGCGTGCGAAACAGATCACGCCAGCGCGGGCGCTTTCTTGCGGCGGCGGATCGCGATGCCGGCGAGGCCGAAGCCACCCAGCATCATGCCCCAGCTCGCCGGCTCGGGGACCGCGGCGAACTGCTGTGCGACATAGTCGGGCAGGTCCTTGTCGCGGAAGCCGAACACGTAGAACTGGTTCGCCCCGGCGACGCCAGGCAGGAAGTCATTGTCGTTGGCGATGTAGAGCGTGTGGATCACCTCGCCGTTCAGCATCACGTCCTGGCCGAAGGCGATGCCTTCGATCTTGGCCGGGATCTGCGCCTTGGTCATGCCGTTGTTTACCAGCTGCATGACCAGATCGATGAACGGATTGCTTGCCTTGGTCACCGCTGCTGCCGCGGCGGCGGCACCGTTCAGGTTGGTGATGTCGGTCGCGCCCTGAATGTCGATCTGGAAGATCTGCTTCACCTTGGCGTTGGAGCCGTCGCCCAGGCCCTTGCCGTCGCGCTCGTCGACCAGGAACTGGTGGTCGTTGATCGCGACGATGTCGCTCACACCCGAACCGGTGGTGAGGTTATAGGCATATTCGTGGGTCTGGCCCGATGCGATGTCGATCGTGACGAGACGCAGCATGCTGGCGGTCGCCGGATTGGCGGCGTCCTGCTCGAGCGGCGCTTGCATGATGCCGACCAGCGTCTTGCCGTCCGGAGTGATTGCCAGGCCTTCCATGCCCTTGTTGGCGACGCGGCCGATCGTGTTGCCGCTGATTTCGACATCGCCCCTGGGCGAGAGGTTGGGCGAGTTGAGGTTGCCGGGCAGCGCGAACGTCTTGACCAGCTGGCCGGTGGTACGGTCGAACTGGCGGACATAGGGGCCGTATTCGTCGGAGATGAACACGCTCTTGCCGTCGTTCGACATGCGGATCGATTCAGGATCGAACCGGCCGTTGAGCGGATTGCCCGAGTCGCCGGGGCCGTAATTGTCCGAGCGGCCGGAGAAGTAATAGGCATTGGCCGTGTTGATCACGGGCGCGCCCGAACCGAGCGGCGTGCCGTCCTTCTTGTTGCCCAGGCCTGCACCGGTTCCATAGATCAGCGGAGTCGGGCTCGACAGCAGGGTCGTCTGGGTCAGCGTTGGCGTGAGCATGAAGGGCAGCGTCGAGCCCGAGGGACCCGCGACCAGCGACATGTTCAGCGTCTGGAAGCGCGATACGAACGATACGGTGTCGTCGATCGCCGAATTGAACGGCGTCGCGTTCGGTCCGCGATCGGGAACCGCGAAGAAGGTGTTGCCGCCGGCATAAGCGAGGCCCGAGCCGACGCCGCCGAGCATGTTGGCCGGAAGGCCGTTTTCCAGGGTATAGGTCAGGCCGGAGAGGTCGACGCCCTCGCCCGCCGAGCTTCCGGTCAGGCTGCCCTGGGCGAGCAGGAATGCCTGGGCGTTGGCGGACGCGATGGACGCGCTGGCCAAGGCTGCGGTCAATAGAAGCTTGCGGATCATGTGGCAGGTCCCCTCACTGGCTTGGAAGTTACCCGCCGTTAACCATGATCCATGACCGTCCCGCGTCGGCATGATGAAAGCTGCAAGACAGTGAAGATGCATCCCGCTCGTCAAGCGGTGGTGTCTCCGATAAGGGCCGCGCGATGCTGACCACCCACCGCGAAGATCTTGCGCAGCTTGCCCGGAACAATCGGCTGAGGGCCCTGGCGCCCCGCACCGGCGCGGACTTCGCATCGAACGACTATCTCGGCCTGGCGCGCTCCGACCGGCTCCGTCGAGCTGTTGCAGATGCCGTTGCGGAAGGGATGGCGATCGGATCCGGCGGATCGCGGTTGCTGCGGGGAAACGATCCCGAGCACGCGCTTCTGGAAGAGGAAGCTGCGGCCTTCTTCGGCGCGGAAGCCGCCTTGTTCTTCGCCAACGGCTATATGGCCAATGTCGCGCTGCTTTCTACGCTTCCCCAAAAGGGTGATCTGGTCGTCTTCGACGAGCATATCCATGCCAGCGCACATGACGGGATGCGGCTCGGCCGGGCGGAAACGGCAAAGGTCGCGCACAACGACGCAAGCGCGTTCGAGGATGCCATCCTCGCCTGGCGGCGCGCGGGAGGCACCGGCCGGCCATGGATCGCGGTCGAGAGCCTGTACAGCATGGACGGCGACCGGGCGCCGCTCGAGGCACTGGCGGAGATCGCCGACCGGCACGACGCGATGCTGCTGATCGACGAGGCGCACGCCACCGGTGCTTTCGGGCGGGGTGGACGCGGCCTGGCCGAGGGTCTCCACGACCGGGAAAACGTCGTCACGCTGCACACCTGCGGCAAGGGCCTGGGTTGCGAGGGCGCGCTCGTCTGCGGGCCCGGCATCGTCCGCGACTTCCTGGTCAATCGCGGGCGCAGCTTCATCTTCACCACGGCGCCCTCGCCCCTCATCGCTCGGGCGGTCCGCGAAAGCCTCCGGATCCTGGCGGACGAGCCTGAGCGTCGCGTTCGCCTGCAAAGGCTGATCGGCCTGGCCGAGACAGCGCTGGCATCCTGCGGCGTCGCCGCCACCGGTTCGCAGATCCTGCCGCTGGTGCTGGGCGACGACGCGCGGACGATGCGCGTCGCCGAAGAAGTGCAGCGCGCGGGCTTCGACGTCCGCGGCATCCGGCCGCCGACGGTCCCGCCCGGCACCTCGCGGCTGCGGATATCGCTGACGCTCAACGTCGACGAAGCGGACATCGCGGCGCTGGCCCGGGCGATCGGGGACGCGCTTTGACCGGACACAGGATCGTCGTCACCGGAACCGATACCGATATCGGCAAGACGGTGTTCGCCGCGGCACTCGCCCGGGCGCTCGGCGCTACCTATTGGAAGCCGATCCAGGCGGGGATCGAGGACGGCGGAGACGCGGACACGGCCGCACGGCTCGGGCTGCGCACGCTGCCCGAAGCATATCGCCTCAACACCCCCTGCTCGCCGCACCGCGCCGCCGAGATCGACGGCATCGCGATCGACGCCGCCCGACTGGCGATACCAAATATCGAGGGCACGCTCGTGATCGAGGGCGCCGGCGGCGTGCTCGTGCCGATCACTTCCGAACTGCTGTTCGCCGATCTGTTCGCGCGCTGGGTCGAGCCGGTCGTGCTCGTCGCCCGAACAGCGCTCGGCACCATCAACCACAGCCTCTTGTCGATCGAGGCGCTGCGGGCGCGGGGTGTGCCGATACTGGGCATCGCCTTTATCGGCGATGCGGTGGAGGACAGCGAGGCGACGATCGCGCGGCTCGGCGGCGTCAGCAGGCTCGGCCGCCTGCCCTGCCTCGACCGGATCGCGCCCGAAACGCTCGATGCCGCCTTCGCTGCGCATTTCCGCGTCGAGGATTTCGCATGAGCTCGCCGATCTGGCACCCTTTCACCCAGCATGGGCTGGAGGAGCCGATCCCGCTCGTCACCCATGCCGAGGGCGCCGCGCTCTACACTGCCGACGGGCGCCGCGTGATCGACGCGATTTCGTCCTGGTGGGTGACGACGCATGGCCATCGTCATCCCCGCATCATGGCGGCGATCGCCGATCAGGCGGCGCGGATGGACCAGATCATCTTCGCCGGCTGGACGCACGAGCCCGCCGAGCAGGTCGCGCAGGGGTTGATCGAGATCATGCCACACGCGCTGACCCGTGTGTTCTTCTCCGATTCCGGCTCCACCAGCGTCGAGGTAGCGCTCAAGATGGCGCTGGGCTTCTGGGTGAACCGCGGCGAGCGGCGCCACCGCATCCTCGTCCTCGAACACAGCTATCATGGCGATACGATCGGGACGATGTCCGCAGGCGCGCGCGGCGCGTTCACCCGGCAATATGAGCCGCTGCTCTTCGATGTCGGCACCATCCCCTTCCCCGATTCCGGCGCCGAGCAACGCACGCTCGATGCGCTGGAAGCCGCCTGCCGCGAGCATCCCGCAGCCTTTATCGTCGAGCCGCTGGTGCTGGGCGCCGGCGGCATGCGCTTCTATTCGCCCGCCGTGCTCGCCGAGATGCGGCGGATCTGCGCGGCGCATGGCGTGCTGTTCATCGCCGACGAGGTGATGACCGGCTGGGGCCGCACCGGCACCTTGCTGGCCTGCGAGCAGGCGGACGTGGTTCCCGATATCCTGTGCCTGTCCAAGGGACTGACCGGCGGCTCCGTGCCGCTTGCGGTGACGATGGCAAGCGAAGCGATCTACCGGGCGCATTACGCGACCGACCGCGCGCGGATGTTCTTCCATTCCTCCAGCTACACCGCCAATCCGATCGCCTGCGCGGCCGCCGCCGCCAATCTCGCGATCTGGCGCGAGGAGCCGGTGCTGGAGCGCGTCGCCCTGCTCGCCACGCGCCAGCGTGAAGCAATTGACGCCATCGCCGATCACCCGAAAGTGAAAAACCCCCGCAGCTACGGCACGGTCGCCGCGTTCGAGCTCGGCTCGGGCCAAAGCCGCTACCTTTCCGATCTCGGTCCGCGCCTTCTCGCCTTTTTCCGCGGGCGCGACCTGCTGCTGCGCCCGCTCGGCAACACGATCTACGTGATGCCGCCTTATTGCATCGACGAAGCAGATTTCGGTGCGATCCACGCCGCGATCGCGGAAGCAATCGAGACGACAGGTTGACACGGTTGACACCTGCTATGTGAAAAAAACTTCTCTCTCAAATTCAAGCTTTCCGGAAGCGAGCGCGCTTAAGCAACGAACGATCCCCGCGCGGCGGAAAGCTTGCCCTGTTCCGCCATCGCTTCGATCCGCCCGGCGCGGGCCTCGGAATCGGTCATCTTGCTTTTGGTTCTGGCGTGCCGAGCCTTGAGATAGGCGGCGATGAGACGGCGCTCGTCGGCATTCGTCCAGCCCGACGGATCGGGTGGGCTGTCGCCGAACAGCGCCTGCAGGCCCAGCTTGAGCGTACCCGGCACATGGCCGGGCCGATTGGTATGCTCGTCGAGCAGCTGCGCGATGCCGAGTTCCGAGCTGATCCAGGCATGGAGCGGCCGGCCAAGCACAGGCGCGTCGATGAAGCGTTTGATCCGCCCCGCCGCGAAATCGAACTCGGCGAGCCGTACCGCGTCGTGCTGGCCCGCGCGCCAGAAGCGATAGGCCCATTTGACGTCGCGAAGCTGTTGCTTCCCGGCCGCGCTATCGAGCAGCGCACCGTTCAGCGTCAGTCGCCCGGTCGTCGCGCCAGGAGCCGCCAGTCTTACCTCCAGCCCGAAGCGGCCGAAACACTCGGCATAGGCGTCCGGATCGGCACGCTTCAGATGATCGAGCATCGCCGGCAATTCGCCTTCCTCGTCATTCTTCCCCGCAGTCCATTGGAGGATGCCGAACGACATGAAGCACGCGTCCCAGCTGTTGACCGCGTCGAGCAGGCCTTCGTTGACGCTCACCGCCTTCATGATGCGCAGCACCGAGGGCGACGCCGTTGGCTGTTGGGGCCGTGCGGCGAGCCAAGACTCGATCGAAGTCGTGCCGCTGGTGACGAAACCCAGCTTGAAGGTCTTGGCAAATTGCCTGCCCAGCGGCGTGAAAGCCTTGCCGTCGGCCGACACGGTCGCCGGATGCGCTGCGTCGTCCGGAGGCGGCAGCGAGACGGCAGAGATAACCGGAGCCGGGATTGGCGTCGGCGTCGGCGTCGGAATGGGTGCGGGTGTGGGTGCCTGGAGGACGGTGCCCGGATTATCCTTGGCGATCACCGCCCAAGTCTTGGGGCCGATGATCCCGTCGGGCACCAGGTCCGCCTTCCGCTGGAAGGCGCGCACCGCGGCCTCGGTGTTCGGGCCGAAGATCGCGTCCTGCTCCACGTTGAGCAGACCCTGGATCTGCTCGACCAGGCTCCCGCGCGAACCACGCCGCAGCGTCGAGCGATTGTCGTCATCCTTGGCGGGGATCGGCGGCGGCGGGGTCTTGCCCGCGAGCAGATCGGACACATCGCGCCGGAACAGCGCCATGTCGAAGGTCGGGTCCGGCTTGCGGCCGGCGGGCAGCGCATATTCCTTGTGCCCGCAGCACATGCTCGCGCCCGCGCCGATGCGCTTGAGGATCGCCGCCACGCCGCGCCGATAGGCGTCCATCTGGACATCCGGCCACGGATCGCGGCCGCTATTCTCCGCCTCGATGCCGATGAAGCTGGAATTGCCGGTGGTGATCCCTTCCCAATTTCCCGCGCCGGCATGGTTCGCGCGACCCGCCGCGACCACATAGAAGGTCCCGTCGCGCCCCAGCCCGAGCTGGGCCAGCGGTCCCGCCAGGTCCGAGCGGCCCCGAATCAGCAGGTCGAGCGTCGGCATGTTCTTGTCGAAGTGGCCGGGCGTGGCGGTGTGATGGCACATCACCCCGCGCACCCTGCCCATCTCGGCGCGGCCACGGCTGCGCCAATTCTCGGTCTCGGCGACCTTCAGGCCGGCGGCTTCGAGCACTTCGGGAAGCCAGGTGAGCGAAAAAACCATCTTACCCTCCCTCAAGCCGCGTCTTTGGCGACGCCACCGGACGCGGCCGGCAGATCGCTGTCCTGGACGACCTGGTCGTCGGGCAGATCGACATCGCAGGCGCAGGAATCGGTTGCGGCTTCCTCGGGCAGCGGATCGGCTTCAGGCTCCGTCGCTCCGACATGTTCACCTTCGCCGGCGACTTCCGCCGCTGGCGCCGGCGCCGGCTCGGCGACGGTCGGGCGCATTGGCGGCGGATCGGTCGATACCGTCGCCTTTTCGAGGATATCCGGCACGAAGCGTTCGGTGAATCCCGCGACAAAGCCGGCGATCAGCACGTTGATCCACAGCAGCTCCGGCCCGAAATGCGCGCTGCCGATGGTGAGCGTGACCAGTCCCGACAGGATCAGGCCGATGAGCACTACGCCCGAGATCGTCCCGATCAGCATGCGCAGCACCGCGTCGATGACGTTCGACCAGCGCTGGAGATCGGGAAGCACGGTCCGGCTGCGGATCGCGAGCGCGATCGAGAAGAAGCCGCCCGCCGTTCCCGCCGCCGCCGCCCGCCAGAGCGCGAGGCTCGTGCCCTGATAATTGCCGAGGAGCGTGGCGATCGCCACGAAGAGCAGCACCGCGAGCCCGGTCGCAAGCGCCGTCGCCAGATACTCCACCCGGCCGGTACCGATGCGCTCGTTCAAGATGTCTTGCTTGATGTCCGTCAGCAGCTGTTGTGCAGTATCCGCATCGCCTTCGAGCGCAACGATCAGCGCATCGCCAACGCGACGATCATAGCGTTCGGCCCGGGCGTTCTGCGGACTGCCCGCCAGGCTGGACCGCCAGCCTTCGACGAGCCCGTTGATCTGGCCGCGAAGCGGATTGAGCCGCGCCAGATCGGCGCGTTGCGCATTGGCGGCGGCATCTTCATCGGCAAAATGCACCATTACCCCACGGGCGGTGCGATAGACGCCATAAACGGGCGGCTTGCGGGCATAGAGATCGGTGATGGCGACCCCCATGGCATCCTTGCCCGGCAGAGACAGGTCGGCGACGTTCATGCTGGTCCCCCTTGTTGGTGGCCAATTTCCTCGAACGCGAAACGGACAGCGCGCACGCCAAGCGGCGAGCCCCGATCCTATGCTGTGGCGACCTGTCTTCGCGGTGGCGCATGCGACCGCGGACATGGGCAAGAAGATGCCCTAGATTGTCGGGGAGTCAAGCAAGCCGGCGGCGCGCACGCCACCGTTAATGCCGTTATTTGCGGTGGTTGCCCCGCCAATAGAGCAGCCCGGCGACGATCGCCGCCGAACCGATGCCCACTGCCGCGCCGATGCCGAGCTGCGTGCGCGTCGGCTGCAAGCGCCGCTTGCGGGCGGCGGCCAGTTCCTTGACCACGGCCACCGTCTCGTTGTCGGTGCCGTCGTGCGGCGCCTCCTCGATCGGGTAGGGCGATTGGGCTTCTTCGGGGAGGG
Source organism: Sphingomonas sp. JC676 (assembly GCF_014489075.1). Taxonomy (GTDB): domain Bacteria; phylum Pseudomonadota; class Alphaproteobacteria; order Sphingomonadales; family Sphingomonadaceae; genus Sphingomonas. The sequence goes on from NZ_JACTGR010000002.1 coordinate 110,011, forward strand.
GCGGCTTCTTGCTCATGGTGTTCCTTCTCGTACGCCGAACCTGAACGTTCGGCTAATGCGGCGGTTTCGTGCGGACTTGCAAGCCGCCACGCGCACGGGGCACAAGGCCGCGCATGAACCCGCTTTATGCCGGGATGGGCACCACCATCTTCGAAGCCATGTCGGCCCGCGCCCGCGCGACCGGCGCGATAAACCTGGGCCAGGGCTTCGCCGACGGGCGCGGCCCCGAGGCCGTGCTCGAAGCCGCGGCGCGCGCGCTGATCGAGAAATCGAACCAGTATCCGCCGATGATCGGCCTGCCCGAGCTGCGCCAGGCCGTCGCCGATCACTATGCCCGGCACCAGGGCCTGAATCTCGCCGCCGAGGAGGTGATCGTCACCTCGGGCGCCACAGAAGCACTGGCCGCTTCGCTGTTCGCGCTGATCGAGCCGGGTGACGAAGTGATCTGCTTCCAGCCGCTCTACGATGCTTATGTGCCGCTGATCCGCCAGGCGGGCGGCATCCCCCGCTTCGTGCGCCTCCAACCGCCCGAGTGGAAGATCGACAAGGCGGCGCTGGAAGCGGAGGTCACCCCCCGCACTAAGCTGCTGCTGCTCAACAATCCGCTCAATCCCGCCGCAACGATGTGCAGCGCCGAGGCACTCTCGGCGATCGCCGATTTCTGCGTTGCGCACGATCTGATCGCCGTCTGCGACGAAGTCTGGGAACACGTCACCTTCGATGGCGCGCGTCACCTCCCGCTGATCGGCTTTCCCGGCATGCGCGAGCGCACGGTAAAGATCGGCTCCGCCGGCAAGATCTTCGCGCTGACCGGCTTCAAGGTCGGCTGGATGTGCGCGGCGCCGCATATCGCTCGCGTCCTCGCCAAGGCGCACCAGTTCCTCACCTTCACCACCCCGCCCAATCTGCAATGGGCAGTCACCGAGGGTCTCGCGACGCAGGACTTCTGGGTGCAGGAGGCGCGGCATCGCTTCCAGCAGGGTCGCGACCGGTTGAAGGCCGGGCTGGAGGGTGCGGGCTTCGTCACTTTGCCGAGCGCGGCAACCTATTTTCTCTCGGTCGATCTCGCCGCATCGGGCATCGAACTGGGCGATGTCGCCTTTTGCGACCGCCTGATCGACGAGGCCGGCGTCGCAGCAATTCCCGTCTCGGCCTTTTATGCCGAAGACCCGGTGATCAATGTCGTGCGCTTCTGCTTCGTGAAGGAAGACGCCACGCTGGACGCCGCGATCGAGCGGATCGCCGGCGCGCGCGCCGCGCTGGGTAAGCGATAGATCCGGGAACTGCTCCATCGGCCAGGGTGGAGCATTCGAAATCCTACATTGCAACACCGGCGGAACAAGCGACCCCCGCGGTGCGCTACTGTTCCGTCAAGGACGATGCCACGCTCGGCCTGAGCGATTGCGCGCATAATCAAGGCAGGCAAATGCGTTTGGTCGATAGTTTGGCTCGTCTGGTCGACGTCTAAGCAACCCCCGCTCGACGCGGCACGTTCGCCGGACCGCGGGGCAACTGGAGTTGCAAACATGCAGTATTTTAGTTTCCTGATGCGTGGTGTCGGTATTTCCGCACTGCTCGTCGCTACGCCGGCGCTGGCACAGAGCCGCATCGACCGCGCGCGCACCGCTGTAACCGAAGCCACCGCCAAGGTGGACGCTGCACAGAAGGTCGGCGCCGATACCTATGCCTCCGAGCCGATGGCACGGGCGCAGGAAGCCCTGCGCACCGCGCAGGACCAGCTCGCGCGCGATCACCGTGATTCGGCGATCAACGAGGCGCATCGCGCATCGGCGCTTGCCGATCAGGCGCTCGCCCAGGCCGAGCAGAACAAGACCGCCCAGGCATCCGCCGAGCGCGATGCCCGAGTGAACGCCGAGGCGTCGGCCAATGCCGCTGCCGCGGCTGCGGACGCCGAGCGCAATCAGCGCGCCGCGGCCGAGAATGCCGCTGCTACGGCGCAGGACAGTGCAGCGGCCGCGAATGCCCGTGCAAGCGAAGCGCAGCAGGCGGCGGCAAGTGCCGCGGCCGAAGCCGCGGCCGCCAAGACGGCAGCTGCAACGCCGCCGACCACGACCGTGACGGTGGATCGCACGACGACGAGCACGCCCGCGCGCTCCTATTCGGTGAAGAAGAAGACCACGGTGCGCAAGGCCGTGCCCGCCAAGCCGGCGAGCAGCACGACCACCACGACGACCACGGTCAAGACCGAACCGCGGTAACGGTCAGATCCGGTCGAGTACCCCGCGCTCGGTGATGTAACCCGTCACCAGCCGCGCGGGCGTGACGTCGAACGCCGGATTTGCGGCGGGGGAATCGGTGACCTTCACGGTCGCGATTCCCCCCTCGCCCGGCCCCGTGAACATCGTCAGTTCCTCAGGCGCACGCTCCTCGATCGGAATGTCCGCGCCGCTGGCTGTGTTGGGATCGAAGGTCGTGTAAGGCAATGCGACATAGAAGGGCACGTCGTTGTCCTTCGCGGCGAGCGCCTTCAGATAGGTGCCGATCTTGTTGCAGACGTCGCCGTTGGCGGTGACTCGATCGGTGCCCACGACGACGGCATCCACCTGCCCCTTCATCATCAGCAGCCCGCCGGCATTGTCGGCGATCACCGTGTGCGGCACGCCATGGTTGCGCAGCTCGAACGCGGTGAGCAAAGCGCCCTGGTTGCGCGGACGCGTCTCGTCGACCCAGACATGGATCGGGATACCGGCGTCGTGCGCGAGATAGATCGGCGCGGTGGCGGTGCCGTAATCCACCGTCGCCAGCCAGCCGGCGTTGCAATGCGTCAGGATGTTGAGCGGGCGTTCGGGGTTCTTCGCATGCAGCGCCTTGAACAGCTCAAGCCCGTGCTCGCCGATCGCGCGGCACAGCTCTGCATCCTCGTCGCAGATCGCATCGGCCTTGACGAAAGCCGCCTCGGCGCGCTCGGCCTCGGGCAGATCCTGCACGGCGGCGCGGACTGCATCGAGCGCCCAGCGCAGGTTGATCGCGGTCGGCCGCGTCTCGAGGAGCTTGGCATAGGCAGCGTCCAGCGCCGCATCGCTCGGATCGACAGCCAGCGCCATTGCCAGGCCATAAGCCGCCGTCGCCCCGATCATCGGTGCGCCGCGCGTCCACATCTCGCGGATCGCGACCGCGGCCTGATCGACATCGCGCAATTCGACCCACAGCACTTCCCAGGGCAGCTTGCGCTGATCGAGGATGCGGATCCCCGCGCCGTCGTCGGTACGAGTGATCGAGCGGCGATGCACGCCTTCGAGGATCATGCGCGTATCTCCGCCAAGCTGTGAACATCGCCGGCATTGCCGTCGCGGTCGATCAGCAGCGCCCGCAACCCAGCGTCGCGTGCCGCGTCGACCTCGGCCTGGATGTCCGAGACGAACAGGATGTCGCCCGCCGCCAAGCCGATGGCGGATGCGATCTTGGCGTAGGACTCGCACTCGCGTTTGGGGCCGGTGGTGGTGTCGAAATAGCCCGAGAGCATCAGCGTCAGGTCGCCCGCGATCGAATGACCGAAGATTAGCTTCTGCGCGGCGATCGAGCCAGAAGAATAGATATAGACCGGCACGCCGGCGGCGTTCCAGCGGCGCATCGCCTCGGGCGTGTCGGGATAGACATGCCCCTTCAGCTCGCCATCGGCATAGCCCTGCGCCCAGATCAGGCCCTGTAGCGTCTTGAGCGGTGTCGCTTTGCGGTCCTCGTCGATCCACTGGAGCAAAGTCGCCACCGGATTATCGCCGGGGACTTCGGCCAGGATCGGCACGCTTTCTTCAGGATGACTTGCAACGAATTCGGCCAAATGCTTGCGAGCATAGGGAAACAACTCGTCGGCAACGAACGAGATGCTGCTCGTCGTCCCCTCGATATCGAGGAGGATCGCCTTTGGATCTGTCTGCACGTCAGGCCGTGACGGGTTCGTGGCGCGGGAATCGGTCCGCGATCGCGTCGCCGGTAAAATTGGCGATCCAGCCATCGGGATTGGTGAACAAGCGGATCGCAGTGAAGCGCGGGCTGGGCCCCATGTCGAACCAGTGCCGCGTGCCCGCGGGCACCGAGATCAGGTCGCCTTCGGTACAGAGCACGGCATAGATCCTGTCCTCGCCACGCAGCGTGAACAGCCCCTCGCCCTCGACGAAGAAGCGCACTTCGTCCTCCGAATGGCGGTGCTCGGACAGGAACTTGGTCCGGAGCGCACCCTTCTCAGGATGATCGGGGACCATGCGGATCACGTCGACCGAAAGATAGCCATTCTCGGCCTTCAGCCGATCAACCTCCGGCGCGAAGGCCTCCAGCACGGCCTCCTGATCGGCATCGACAGGGATCGCCCGCGACGGCCATTGCTCGAAGCGCACGCCGAGCGGCTTCAGCGCCTCGGCCACCTCCGCCGGATCGCTGGTTTCGGTGAGCTGCGCACCGTCTTCCTCGAAAATTCGCAACTGGGTCATTGCTTCCAAGCCCTTCTGAAGCCGAGCTCGGCCAGCTCGGCGGCGATCAACCATTCGGTCGCTTCGAGCACACGCTCGGCCTCGTCCAGATCCTTGCCCCAGGCATAGAGCCCGTGACTGCGAATGAGATAGGCAGGCGCGGCGCCCGGTTCCAGAAGCCAAGGTGTTACCGCTGTATCAATCACCGCCATGTCCTGGCTGTTGTCCACGATCGGCAGCCGTACCTCGGCCTCATGCGTGGCGTTGCCGGGGAAGGCCTTGAGCATCTCGTGACCACGGAACACCCATTCACTCTGCCCTTCGGCGGCGCGGCTCAGACCCACCGCTTCGGGCGAGTGCCCGTGGAGCACAGCGTTCACATCCGGAAACAGCCGATAGATCGCAAGGTGCAGCTCGGTCTCCGCCGAAGGCTTGCCGGCGGTCAGCGGCCTGCCCCAATCATCGATGCGCATGATGCCGTCGACGGTCAGCCGCCCCTTGTGCCAGCCCGACACGGTCACCGCGAAGCTGCCGTCGTCGAGCCGCGCCGAATAATTGCCGGCGGTGGCGGGCGCCCAGCCACGCGCATCCAGCCGGCGGCCGGTCTCCACCAGCCTGGCGGCGGCATCGTCGAAAGCCATTGTCGTCATGTGCCGCCCTTTAGCGCATCCGGCGGGCGTGCAAGCAGTAGATTTACTTGCGCGCTGGGATCGGCTGCACGATCTCGCGAACCGGTGCGCTCGTCCAGACCGCCGGCTCGAACACCGCGGGCGGATCGCCGCCCATCGTCAGCACGTCGAACGCGTCGCCGCTCAACGCGCTGGTATCGGCCAGAATCATCGGCGAGGGATAGGGAATCGGTTCCAGATCGATATCGACCAACGCGGCTTCGGCCGCTGCGGCTGCGCGGCGGCGGCTCGACTTGTTGTCGGCGATCATCGTCGCGGTCTGGGCCGGGAACGCCGGTACATTCTCGATGCGGTGCGCGACTACCGACACCGCCACGCCGAGATCGGTCATCGAATAGAGCTGCTCGGCGAACGCGCGCGGCATACGGATGCAGCCATGCGAGGCGGGATAGCCCGGCAGATGCCCGGCATGCATCGCGATCCCCGACCAGGTGAGCCGCTGCATGAAAGGCATCGGCGCGTTGCTGTAGAGGTTCGAGCGGTGGAACGGCTTCTTCTGGAGGATGGTGTAGTTGCCGACCGGCGTCGCGCGACCCCGCGCGCCTGTGGAGACGGTGGTCATTCCGATCATCTCGCCGTCGCGGTACACATAGGCGCGCTGATCGGGCAGGCTGACGGTGATCGAGATCTGGCTCGGAACGGTGCTCGCGCGGATCAGCTGGGGCCGGTCGTACCAGACATATTGTCCGGGCCGCAGCCCGTCGCCCGCGATCGCCGGCACGGCGAAGAACATCGTGCAGAGGATCAAGATGGCACCCAGGCCAGCGCGCATCGGCGTGTCTCCAAGGGGCGGGACTCGGATGTCCTCCCCTGGCACAAATGGTTAATCCAGATTCGATCCATTTCCGAATCATGTTGGCGTGCCCCAAGGGCGCTCGATTTGCGGAAGTGTCCCGCAATGCGCCAAGTCCTCGGCGAACCGGGCATCAGACACGGCGAATGGCCCCGGTCCGAGCCTTTGTTAAACCAATATTACGGCCCATCTCTGATATAAGTTCTTCGGGGCAAGAGTTTAGCGGGCGTAAAACATAGTGAACGATATACTCGGGACGGCACAATCGCGCCGTGCGCTTTTGAAATCGGCGCTGGTGATGGCAAGCGGTGCGGCGGTGTCCGCCTGCGTGTCGAAGTCAATGAACCTCGCCGTGGCGGCAGCTCCGCTGGCGCCTCCCGCGCCGGTCCCCGCCGCACCGATCCCCAAGGCTCCCGCAGTTGCTGCCAAGCGGCCGCTCACGCCCGTCGGCGTGCGTCCCGAGCTGTTCAAGCGCGCGACTGCCGCGCTCGACAGGCATTCGATGCGCATCCCCTCGCACGATCGCATCGCCATCGCCGATTTCAGCACCAATTCGGCCCGTCCGCGCTTCCACCTGATCAATATGGGCACCGGCGAGGTCGAGAGCTTCCTGGTCGCGCACGGCATCGGTTCCGACCCCGAGCATACCGGCCTGCTCCATCGTTTCTCGAACGAAGTGAATTCGGAAGCGACCTGCGAAGGCGCGTTCCTCACTGCCGATTATTATGTCGGCAAGCATGGCGACTCCCAGCGCCTGCTCGGCCTCGATCCCACCAACAACAATGCGCTCGATCGCGCGATCGTGGTGCACTCGGCCTGGTATTCGAACCCCGACATGATCGCCAAGCACGGCAAGCTCGGCCGCAGCCAGGGCTGCTTCGCGGTCGGCGAACAGGAACTGGCCAAGGTGTTCGAGCGCCTGGGACCGGGTCGGATGATCTTCTCCGCCCGGGTCTGAGTCGGTAGATCGGCGTCCCTCGGGGTTGGCACAGCGCCTCCCGAACGACTAGGACGCCTGCATGACCGAGACTTTATCGCCCGTGCTGCCCGACCAGGTCGATCGTGCGGCGCGTGCGGTGCTGGAAGAAGCCTGTAACCGAGACCTCACCCTCGCCACCGCCGAAAGCTGCACCGGCGGCCTGCTCGCCTCGCTGCTGACCGATGTCGAGGGCGCCTCGCACGCCTTCGAGCGCGGCTTCGTCGTCTACACCGATGCCGCCAAGTCTGAGCTCCTCGGCATTCCGTTGGGTGACATCGAGCGTTTCGATGCGGTGAGCGCGGAGATCGCCCGCGCGATGGCCGAAGGCGCGCTCAAGGCGAGCGCCGCCGATGTGGCGATCGCGACGACCGGCTTCGCCGGCCCCGGTGCGCCCGGCGACGAGCCCGGCCTCGTCCACTTCGCCTGTGCGCGCAAAGGCCGTGACACGTTAAGCCGCGAGGAGCATTTCGGCGATATAGGCCGCGGTCCGGTACGGATCGAATGCATGCGCGTCGCGCTCGAAATGCTCTCGCAGGTGCTTTGAATGGCTGAGACCCATCCCTTCTTCGCGATCCACCGCCAGGGGATGATCCGCGCGGGCGTGTGCACCCCGGTCGCAACCGTCGGCGATCCTGCGGCAAACGCACGCGCCACGATCGCGCTGGCGCAGGAGGGCGATGCCGAGGGCGCGGACCTGCTCGTTTTCCCGGAGCTCAACGTCACGTCCTACGCGATCGACGATCTGCATCTCCAGGACGCGCTGCTCGACGCGACCGAGGCGGGGATCGCCGCGATCGTCGAGGCAAGTGCGGCGCTAAAGCCGGTGCTGCTGGTCGGCGCCGCGCTGCGGCGGAACGGCCGGGTCTATAATTGTGCGCTTGCGATCGCCCGCGGCCGCATCCTCGGCGTCGTGCCCAAGAGCTACCTCCCCAATTATCGCGAATATTACGAGAAGCGCTGGTTCGCGCTCGGTGCCGGGCTCGCCGGCCTCGAGATCCAGGTCGCCGGCCAGCGCGCGCCGTTCGGCACCGACCTGATCTTCGCGGCCAGCGATCTCGCCGACTTCGTCTTCCATGTCGAGATCTGCGAGGATTACTGGGCGCCGCTGCCCCCCTCCACTTATGGCGCACTCGCCGGCGCGCTGGTGCTGTGCAACCTCTCCGCTTCCAACATCGTCATCGGCAAGGCGCGCGAGCGCGAGTTGCTCTGCGCTTCGCAATCGGCGCGCGCGGTCGCCGCCTATCTCTATTCGGCCTCGGGACCGGGCGAGAGCACCACCGATCTCGCCTGGGATGGTCAGGGGCTGATCTACGAACTGGGCGAGTTGATCGCCCGCTCGGAGCGGTTCGAGCTGACCACCGAGATCGTCTATGCGGATGTGGATCTCGAGCGCCTGCGGCTCGAGCGGATGCGGACGGGCACGTTCAACGATTGCGCCGCCGCCAATGGCGATCCCGAAACCGAGTTCCGCCGCGTCGAATTCGTGCACCAGCCCGATTTCGCCGATCGCGGCCTGATGCGGACGCTACGCCGCTTCCCCTTCGTCCCGAACACGCCGTCCAAGCTGGAAGCGGACTGCTACGAGGCATTCAACATCCAGGTCGAGGGCCTGCGTCAGCGCATCGCCGCCACCAACACGCGCCACCCCGTGATCGGCGTTTCGGGCGGGCTCGATTCCACCCACGCGCTGATCGTCGCGGTCAAGGCCATGGAGCGGCTCGGCCGTCCTGCCTCGGACATTCTCGGCTTCACCATGCCCGGCTTCGCCACCGGCGAGGCGACCAAGGCCAATGCCTGGGCCCTCATGAACGCGCTCGGCGTGACCGGCGAGGAAATCGACATCCAGCCCACCGCGCGCCAGATGCTTGGCGACATCGGCCACCCCTTCGCCAAGGGCGAAGCGGTCTACGACGTCACGTTCGAGAATGTGCAGGCAGGTCTCAGAACCGATTATCTCTTCCGCCTCGCCAATCAGCGCCAGGGCATGGTGATCGGCACCGGCGACCTCTCAGAGCTCGCGCTGGGCTGGTCGACCTATGGCGTCGGCGACCAGATGAGCCACTACGGCGTCAATGCCGGCGTGCCCAAGACGCTGATCCAGTATCTGATCCGCTGGACCGTCCAGACCGGGCAGTTTGCCGGCGACGCCGCGGTCGTGCTGAGCGACATCCTCGATACCGAAATCTCGCCCGAACTCGTCCCCGCCGACGCCGACGGCAAGATGCAGAGCACGCAGGACCGGATCGGCCCCTATGAGCTCCACGATTTCTTCCTCCATTATGTCGTCCGCCATGGCCTCAGGCCGTCCAAGATCGCCTTCCTCGCCTGGCAGGCCTGGAAGGACCGCGATGCCGGGCTATGGCCGATCGGCTTCCCCGAGGCGGGCCGCAATCAATATGACCTCGAAACCATCGCCAAATGGCTCGAGACGTTCCTGTTCCGCTTCTTCCAGACCAGCCAGTTCAAGCGCTCGGCGCTGCCTAACGGCCCCAAGGTCTCGGCCGGCGGCGCGCTGAGCCCGCGCGGCGACTGGCGTGCGCCGTCGGACGGCGTCGCGACGGCGTGGATCGACGAGCTCCGGAAGGCCCTTCCCTAGCGCCCCAGCATGTCCGCGATGCTGCGCAACAGCTGGTGCGATTCGAACGGCTTGCGAAGCACCGAGACCTGCGGCCCCGCGATCGTGTCCAGCGTCTGGGATTCGGCGTAACCGGTGACCACGATCACCGGCAGCTGCGAATCCTCCGCCCGCACCAGCCGTGCGACGTCGGCGCCGCTCATCCCAGGCATCGCGAAATCGACGACCAGCAGATGCGGCCGCTTGGTCTTGACCAGCGCGACACCCGAATTGCCGTCCTGCGCTTCCTCGACCTCGGCGCCCGCAGTCCGCAGCATGTCCGCAAGCGTCGCGCGGACCTGATCGTCATCGTCGACCAGCGCGATGCGCAAACCAGTAAGGTCGGCGCGCGTGTCGCGCGCGGCATCGTCCTGCACTTCGCGCACCGGCTCGGTGGCGGCAAGCGGCAGGAACAGCGTGATCGCGGTCCCCTTCCCTTCCTCGGATTCGATGGTGAGCATTCCGCCCGATTGACGCGCCACGCCGAACGCCATCGACAGGCCGATACCCGTCCCGCGGCCCACGCCCTTGGTGGTGAAGAAGGGCTCGACCGCGCGCTTCTTCACCTCGGGCGGCATGCCCGTGCCGGTATCGGCGAGCGTCAGCGCGACATAGTCGCCCGCCGGAAGGTCATGCGCGACCACGCCGCTGCGGCGCACCGCCGACATGGTGAGCGTGCCGCCTTCGGGCATCGCATCGCGCGCATTGAACGCCAGGTTGAGGATCGCCAGCTCGAGCTGCAGCGGATCGGTCTCGACATTCCAGCTCGGATCGATCGGATCGATCTTGAGCCGGCTGAGCGGCGCGACGGCACGCTCGACCAGACCGCGCATGCCACCGACCAGCTCGACGAGCCGCACCGAGCTGACGTCGAGCCGCTGCTTGCTGGAAAAGGCCAGCAACTGCCCGGTGACGATGCGGCCGCGCTCCACGGCGTCAAGCGCGCTCGCGCTCCAGCGGACGACGCGATCGGCATCGTCCGGCTTGCGCGCAATCAGTTCAAGATTGCCGGCAACAGCCTGGAGCAAGTTGTTGAAATCATGTGCTATTCCGCCAGTGAGCTGACCTACGGCCTCCAGCTTCTGCGACTGAAGCAAAGCGGCCTCGATTTCCTCGCGCTGGGCGATCTGCTCGCGCAATTCCTTCAACGCGGCATCGCGTTCGACGATGATCGCTGCCAGCTCTGCGTTGGCGACGGAGAGCTTGTAGGGAGAGGGCAGCGCGATCGCCTTGGGCAAAAGCGGCCAGAGCAGGATCGCGGTGGCGATCGACGCCACGGCCGTGATCACTTTCACCGCGGCCTCGAGCCCATAGACCGGCTGCCAGAGCGTCCAGATCGCCATCAGGTGCGTGCACCCGCAGGCGAGGATGAAGACCGCGAAACACCAGAAGACCCAACCGAAATCGAGGTCCCGACGGCGCCGAATCAGCGTAATCAATGCGATCGGTATCGAGAAATAGGCAAGCGCGATCACCGCATCGGCCGCCACATGCGTATAGATCAGTCCCGGCTGCCACAGCAGGCAATAGCCGTGCGGCGCATAGCTGCCGTTCGAGAATGCAGCGAACAGCCCTTCCATCAACGATCCCCCAGCGGCCCCAGGCCCACGAAGTTGAATGTGGTTTACTTCAGATCAATCAGGACTGGAACCTAAGGGAAATGCCCGGATAGGCGGTTCAGATCGGCTAAACTGTTCACATTGGGCAAAATCTCGTCCAATATATATGGAAGCGCTTCCACTTCCCGGCCCCAACCCCGTACCGATCCATCGTTCGATCGAGCATAGGCATCGAGCGCAGCGGCAAATGCAGCGGGCCATAGACCAGTTACAGGCATGCTTTCCACGAATACGGCGGGGACGGCAGCGGTCAAGCGCTCGGCGATATCCGGCGGCAGGCTCGGCGTATCGCAGGGTGCCGTCAAGACTGCATCTAAACTGCGGGCGGCAGCGCAGTGCAGCGCGGCGTTGATCCCGGCGAGCGGCCCCAGACCTGGCTTGGCGCGACAGCGCCTTGGCCGATCCGAATCGCCGCGACTAGCCGCCCGCGAGCACCGAGCACCCCGCAGCCCGTGCGCTCGACGGCCAGCGCGATGGGGCCGATACGCCGTTTCGCCTGCCGGACGGCTGCGTTGCCGGTTGTCATCCCGAACTCGATCCGCTGATTGCGCTCGCGCACCATGACCATGCCTCGAAAACCCCCGCGGCCAAGTCCGTCCCGGCGCGCATCCGCGCCTGATTTCGGTTTGAAAACACTCGGTTAACCAAAAGCTGGCATATTGCCGGCATGTTTCCGAAGATGTGGCATCGCGTAATGATGATGCTGCTGGGCCTCGCCGCTCTTGCAGCCGTGCCTGCGCGCGCCCAAAGCGGAACCGACCTTCTCTCGGCGGAAACCGTGACGGTCCTGGGCGATGCACGCATCGTCGGGGCGGACGGTGCGCGTAGCTGGATCGGCGGCGGCGAAGGCAAGTCCCGCTTCGATGCGCACGATCCCGATGGCGACTTCCATGTCCGTCCCTGGCTCGCCGAGGCCGATCTGGTCTGGCAGCCACGCTTCACCTGGTCGCTGAGCGGCACGGTTGTGGTCACTGCGCAGCACGGCCAAGAGCATCCGATCGATGTCAGCCAGGCCGCGCTTGCCTTCAAGCCGATATTACACGGCCCCGCCAAGCTGGCCGTCCGTGCCGGTCTCTATTGGCCCGATATCTCGCTCGAGCATTCGGGCCCTGAATGGCGCGTCACGGACACGATCACGCCGTCGGCGATCAACAGCTGGATCGGCGACGAGATCAAGACCGGTGGCATTGAGGCGACGCTTATTATGCCGCTGGGCACGCACCGCGTTGCCGCGACGCTCGGTGCGTTCGGGCTCAACGACACGGCGGGCACCTTGCTCGCCTTCCGCGGCTGGGCGCTCCATGACCAGAAGGCCACGGCATTCGGCCGCCAGCCATTGCCGCCGTTGAACGCCTTCATGAGCAGCAGGCAGGCGCCGGAGACCCGGCCGGTGGGCGAAATCGACAATCGCGTCGGCTGGTACGGCAAGCTCGGCTGGTCCCCTTCCCGGGCATTCGAACTGCAATTCTTCCACTACGACAATCGCGCCGACCCGCAGGCAGTGACCGACGGGTCGCAATGGGGCTGGCGCACGCATTTCAACAATGTCGGCGCGATCGTCTCGGTCGAGCAGGTGACGCTCAAGGCGCAGGCGATGGGTGGGCGCACCGAAATGGGCTATTCGCGTGCCGGCAGGATCTGGGCCGATACCAGCTTCCGCTCGGCCTTCCTGCTGGCCACGCTCGGATTGAACAAGGGGTCGGTCTCGGCGCGGCTCGACGCGTTCGGCACGCGCGGCCGCGGCAGCATACTCGACAACAGCTATTCCGAGGATGGCTGGGCGATAACCGCCGCAGCGCGGCACGAATTGGGACCGCATCTGAGCCTGCTCGCCGAAGTCCTGCACGTCGACAGCATTAAGCAGGACCGAGTCCGTCTAGGACTGCCCGCGCGCCAGCGGCAGAACCAGATACAGTTAGCACTGCGCGTCCACATCTGAACGCCTTGTTTACATTGGCTTGCTAAGGCTTACCGATGCGATTTCCGATCGTCCTTGCCGCATTGCTTACCATCGGCGCAGTATCACCTCTGCCCGCAGCCACCGGCGTGACTGTCTATGTCCGCGGTCCCGGCAATGCCCCGATCGCCGACGCAGTCGTGACCGTGCACCTGATCGGCCGGCCGACCCCGGCAGCGAGCGCGGCCGGCAGCTACACGGTCAACCAGAAGGATATCCAGTTCCACCCGTTCGTGCTGATGGTGCCGGTGGGATCCGAGGTGTCGTTCCCCAATCTCGATCCGGTGCGCCACCACGTCTATTCCTTCTCACCCGCCAAGAAGTTCGAGCTGAAGCTCTACGCCAAGGAACAGAACCGCGCGGTCACCTTCGACAAGCCGGGCATCGTCGCGCTCGGCTGCAACATCCACGATCAGATGTCGGCCTATATCGACGTGGTCGATACCACCTATGCCGTGAAGACCGATGCAAGCGGCAACGCGGTGTTCAATGGCGTACCCGCGGGACAGATCTCGATCGAGGTGTGGCACCCCTATCTTCGTGCGCCCGGCAGTATGATCAGAAAGCAGGTCACGCTGGCGGCCGCCGGCACAGCCGAAACCATTGCCGTCACGCTGCGTGCGCCGCCGCGCATGACCGGCTCCTCGCATTATTGAGGGGCCGCGCATGAAGCTCCGCCTCCCCCGTTTCCGCCACCTGCGGACCAAGCTGACGGTGCTTTATGCCGGCCTGTTCAGCGCGGCGATGCTGTGCGCCTCGCTCATCCTGTTCGCAATCGTAGAGCGCAACGCGACGCAGCAGGTGCGCGGCGAACTGGTCGCGAGCGGCACCGTGTTTGACAGGCTCTGGGCGCAGCGCACCGCGCAGCTCGGCGGCGCGGCGGCTCTGCTCGCGCGCGACTATGGCTTCCGCGCCGCGGTCGGCACCGGCGACAAGCAGACGATCGAGTCCGCGCTGGTCAATCTGCGTCAGCGGCTGGGCGTGCCGATCGCCTTCGTGGTTGGCGCCAACGACAGCGTGGTCGGCCTCAAGACGTCAAAGGAGATCCAGGAGGCCGCCCGCTTCTGGAGGGCGCTCGATGCCGGGCAGATGACCGGTGTGGTCCGCCTGGGCGGCGCCGCGCGCCACGTCATCGCCGCGCCGATCATGGCACCGGACCTGGTCGGCTGGGTGGTGTTTGGCACCAATCTCGACGCGCGCGAAATGGAGAGCCTGCAGCGGCTGTCGGCCATCCCGATCGAGGCATCGGTCTATCAGCGCAGCGGCGCCGGCGGGAAATGGGTCGACGCCGACGACCAGCAGCCGTCCGAGCCCGCCGTCGCGCAAACGATCGACAGCCGAAAGGGCGCGAAGACACCGTCCGAAGTCGGCACCGGCCAGGGCACCGCGATCGCTTTGGTGAAGCCATTGCCCGTGCTCGAAGGCTCGCCTGAAAGCGTGCTCGTACTGCGCTACCCGCTCGAGGGCGCGCTGGCGAGCTATCGCCAGCTCCAGCTCGCCATCGCGCTCACCGGCCTGCTTGGCCTGCTCGTTACTGTGCTCGCCACCTGGCGAATGGCGCGCTCGATCACCCGGCCAGTCACTCTGCTCGATGCCGCGGCGGAACGCCTCGCCAACGGTGCCGAAGCCTCGGTGCCCGTCGAGGATTCGGACGAGCTCGGTCGCCTTGCCGCCACCTTCAACCGCATGGCCGCCGGCATCGCCGAACGCGAGCGGCGTATTACCCATCTCGCCTTCAACGATGTGCTCACCGGCCTGCCCAACCGCGCGCTGTTCCAGGAGCATCTCGAGCTCGAGCTGCAGGCACGCGGGCGCAACGGCGGCACGATCGCGTTGCTGTGCGTCGACCTCGACGATTTCAAGTCGATCAACGACACGCTGGGCCATCCGATCGGCGACGAACTGCTGCGCCAGATTGCCGAAGCGTTGCGCGCGGCGATGCCCCGATGCTTCATCGCGCGGCTGGGGGGCGACGAGTTCGTCATCGTCGCCGATCCCGACGACGCCGACAGTGTCGAGCGCATCGCCCAGCGCGCGCTGGAAGCGATCGAGCTGCCGGTGGTGATCGACGGCCACAGCCTGGCTCCGGGCGGCAGCATCGGTATCGCGCTGGCGCCCGCCGACGGCGACGACGCGCGCGCGTTGCTCAAGAACGCCGATCTGGCGCTCTATCGTGCCAAGGAGCTGGGTCGCCGCACTTACTGCTTCTTCGAAGAATCACTGAACGACCGCGCCCAGGAGCGCCGTCGCGTCGAAAACGACCTGCGCATGGCGCTCAAGGAAGGCCAGTTCGAGCTCCATTTCCAGCCACTGTTCGATCTCGCCAAGAATCGCATCGGATCATTCGAGGCGCTGCTGCGCTGGAACCATCCGACGCGCGGCCAGGTCTCGCCGCTCGATTTCATCCCGATCGCCGAGGAGACCGGCCTGATCGTCGAGATCGGCGCCTGGGCGATGCGCGAGGCGTGCGCGCACGCCCAGACCTGGCCCGATCATGTCCGCGTCGCGGTCAATGTCTCGTCGGTGCAGTTCCGCCGCCCCGGTCTGGCCGACGTGGTGCTCCAATCGCTGATGATGAGCGGGCTCCGGCCGAACCGGCTGGAGCTGGAGATCACCGAATCGATCTTCCTCGAAGGGTCGGACGCGACGCTCAAGATGCTGCACTCGCTGCGTGCGCTGGGGGTGCGCATCGCGCTCGACGATTTCGGCACCGGCTATTCGTCGCTCAGCTATCTGCAGAGCTTCCCATTCGACAAGATCAAGATCGACCGCTCGTTCATCCAGGACCTGCTGACCCGGCCCGGCGCCGGCGCGATCGTCCGCGCGATCACCGATCTCGCCCGCGCATTGGGAATGGAGACCACGGCGGAAGGCGTCGAGGAAAGCGACCAGCTCACCGAACTGCGCCAGCATGGCTGCTCCTCGGTGCAGGGCTATCTGTTCAGCCGCCCGATCGAGTCGCGCGCGGTCGCCGCATTGCTTGCCGGCGAGGACGGGGTCCTGGAACAGCGCCGCGCCATCGGCTGAGGTGCGACCAGCACGGTAGCGCTAACACAGAATGCTGGTGCCGCGCGGCGCGCTGTTCTATAAGTCGATCCCGACAACGCTGACATACCAGTGGAGAGGGATAATGACCATTCGACGCCGCGCATTCGCAGCTCCGCTCATCGCGCTTGCTGTCTGCCTCGCCACAGCGTCCGCGAGCGCGCAACAGGCGCCGGTTGCACACCCTTGGTCAAACGCCCGCCTCAACCCCGATGCCCGTGCCAAGCTGGTCCTTGCCGAGATGACCGAGGACGAGAAGCTGACCCTGGTGTTCGGCTATTTCGGCACCGATTTCCCCTCGAAGCAATTCAAGGCGCCCGCCGAGGCACGGCCCGGATCAGCGGGCTACATCCCCGGCATCCCCCGCCTCGGCGTGCCGCCGCAATGGCAGACCGATGCCGGTGTCGGCGTGGCTACCCAGGGTGGCGCCGAGAAGAAGCGCGAGCGCACCGCCCTTCCCTCCGGCCTCGCCACCACCGCAACCTGGGATCCTGAACTGGCCTTCAAGGGCGGCGAGATGATCGGCGCCGAGGCGCGTGCCTCAGGCTTCAACGTGATGCTCGCCGGCGGCGTCGACCTGATGCGCGAGCCCCGCAACGGCCGGAACTTCGAATATGGCGGGGAGGATCCGCTGCTCGCCGGCACGATGGTCGGCGCGCAGATCGCCGGCATCCAGTCGAACAACATCATCTCGACCGTGAAGCATTATGCCATCAACGATCAGGAGACCGATCGCGACACCGGCAATTCGATCGTCGATCCGGTTGCCGCTCGCATGTCGGACCTGCTCGCCTTCCAGTTTGCGATCGAGAAGTCGAACCCCGGCTCGGTGATGTGCTCGTACAACCGCATCAACGGCACCCACGCCTGTGAGCATCCCTGGTTGCTCGACCAGGTGTTGCGCAAGGACTGGGGCTGGAAGGGCTATGTGATGTCCGATTGGGGCGCGACCCACTCGACCGCCGCCGCCGCCAATGCCGGGCTCGAGCAGGATTCGGGCTTCCCGTTCGACAAGGAACCCTATTTCGGCGCGCCGCTGAAGGCCGCGATCGCCAAGGGCGAAGTCAGCCGCGCGCGGCTCGACGAAATGGCTTCGCGCATCCTGCGTTCGATGTTCGCGCACGGGCTGTTCGATCATCCCGTCACGCAAGCGCCGATGGACCTCGCCCCGGCGATGCTGGCCAAGCACGCCGACGTGACCCGCAGCGACGCCGAGGACGCGACGGTGCTGCTCAAGAACGACCGTGCGATCCTGCCGCTCTCGCCGGCAGTGAAGTCGATCGTCGTGATCGGCGGCCATGCCGACAAGGGCGTGCTCGCGGGCAGCGGTTCCTCGCTGGTCTATCCAGTCGGCGGCAACGCCGCGCCCGGCATCGGGCCGTCGGGCTGGCCGGGGCCTGTAATGTACTACCCCTCCTCGCCAATGGCGGCGATCCAGCGCCAGGCACCCAACGCCAGGGTGACCTTCATCGACGGCAGCGACCCCGCAGCGGCAGCGGCGGCGGCGAAGAGCGCTGATGTCGCGCTCGTCTTCGCCACGCAATGGGCCGGCGAATCCTTCGATGTCTCGCTGACGCTCAAGGACGGCCAGGATGCGTTGGTATCCGCCGTCGCCGCCGCCAACCCCAGGACCGTGGTGGTGCTGGAGACCGGCGGGCCCGTATTCACCCCATGGGCCGACAAGGTCGCCGGTATCCTGGAAGCTTGGTATCCCGGCACCGCGGGCGGCGATGCAATCGCCAATGTCCTGTTCGGCAAGGTGAACCCTTCGGGTCACCTCCCCGCCACCTTCCCGCGCAGCCTCGATCAGCTTCCCAAGCCCTCCGAGCCCAATTCCGGCGACACAAGCTATCCCGAGGGCGCGACGGTCGGCTACAAATGGTTCGACGCCAAGGGCGACACGCCGCAATTCGCGTTCGGCCACGGCCTTTCCTATACCAGCTTCGCCTATTCGGGCCTCGGCGCCAGCGCCGCGAACGGCAAGGTCACCATCAGCTTCATGGTGCGCAACACCGGCAAGCGGCGCGGCAAGGACGTCGCGCAGGTCTATGTCTCGGGCACCGGCTGGGAAGCCCCCAAGCGGCTCGGCGCCTTCAAGAAGGTCGATCTCGCCCCCGGCGCCTCGACCCGCGTCACGCTCACCGTCGATCCGCGCCTGCTGGCGATGTTCGACGGCCCGGCCAACGCCTGGAAGATCGCCCCCGGCAACTACAAGGTGATGCTCGGCCACAGCTCGCTCGACATCGTCCAGACCGTGTCGGTCAAGCTCGCCGCGCGGACGCTCCCGGTCGGCTGGAAGCCCTAGAGCGCCAGCCGCCGTCCCTCGCGGGCGCTCTGGCGGGCCAGTTCGATGATCCTGAGGCCGATCAGCGCATCGGCGGGGTCGACCGGCGGCGGGGCGCCCTCGGCGATGGCGGCGGCAATGCCGGAATAGAAGCGCCGATAGTCGCCGCGATCGGACGGGATCGTCGCGCGCGTGCCGTCAGGCAGCGTCAGCACGCCATATTGCGCAGGGTCCTCAAGACCGTGCCCCGGATCGGCCACCTTGCCGCCCGCGCGCAGCGCCGTCTCTTGCGGATCCAGCCCGTATTTGACGAAGCTGCCCTGGCGCCCATGGATGCCGAAACGCGGGCGGGGCGCGGCGATGAGGCGCGACGAGGCCAGGATCACGCGGCGGATCCCGTAGTGCAGCGTAAGCGCGAAATAATCGTCCACTTCGCCGCCGACGCGCTGGACCGCCAGATCGGCGCTTAGCGCCTCGGGCGGGCCGAACAGCACCAGCACCTGATCGATCATGTGCGGCCCGAGATCGGGGAGCTGGCCCGATCCCGCCGCGATCGATTCCTTCCAGGGCTGGGCCAGGTCGGGGCGAAAGCGGTCCCAATGCGCCTCGAAGAGCAGGATCTCGCCCAGCCGCCCGCTCTCGATCAGCGCGCGGACGGCCAGAAAATCGCTGTCCCAGCGGCGATTGTGGAACGGGCACAGTACGAGCCCGCGGGCCTTCGCGATGGCGATCAGCTCGGCCGCTTCTTCCGCGCTGGTGGCAAAGGGCTTGTCGATCACGACATGCTTGCCCGCCTCCAACGCTGCCCTGGCGAGCGGGAAATGCGTGTCGTTGGGCGTCGAGATCGCGACCAGGGAGATGTCGGGATCGGCGATCAGCGCCTCTGGCGTCATGACGGCTGCATGTGGATAGGCGGCGTGCACCGCATCGGCCTTGCTCGTAGCGATCGCAACCAGCTCGAGCTCGGGCACCGCCTCGACCAGCGGCGCATGGAATGCGGTGCCGCCAAGGCCAAAACCGATCACTCCGGTGCGGATCATGGGCTGCTCCTCTTTCGCGTGTAACCGGTCCGCTCTATGCGGGCGCATGACCTTTCCCATCGACGCCGTGCGCGCCCAATTCAAGGCGCTTTCCGACGAAGCCCGCGTCTATTTCGACGCGCCGGGCGGCACCCAGATCTGCACCCCTGCGGTCGAGCGGATGGTGGCGCATCTCGCCAGCGGCACGGCCAATTCGGGCGGCGCGTTCCGCACCTCGGTCGAGACCGACGCGCTGAGCGACGCGGCACATGCCGCGATGGCGGAGCTGCTCGGTGGTCAACCGCACGAGATCGCGTTCGGCCAGAACATGACCTCGCTCACCTTCGCCGTCTCGCGCGCGCTGGCGAAGGAATGGCAGGCCGGCGACGAGATCGTGCTGACCCGGCTCGATCACGACGCCAACGTCTCGCCCTGGCTGCGCGCCGCGGCGGACCGGCAGGTGACCGTGCGCTGGCTCGACTTCGATCCCGAGACCGGCGCTTGGAAGCTCGACGAACTGGCCGGCCTGCTCGGCCCGCGCACCCGCCTGGTGGCGCTCGGCATGGCGAGCAACGCGCTCGGCACGATCAATCCGGTGGCCGAGGCGGTCGGCATCGTCCGCGCCCATTCGAGCGCTTTGGTCTATGTCGACGCCGTGCAATCGGTGCCGCACCTCGTCACCGACGTCGCCGCGCTCGGCGCCGATTTCCTCGCCTGCTCGCCCTATAAATTCTTCGGCCCGCACCAGGGCGTGCTCTGGGCGCGCGGCGATCTTGTCGAGCAGGTCGACGCCTATCGCGTCCGCCCGGCATCGAGCGAAGGCGCCCACCGTTTCGAGACGGGCACGCCGTCGTTCGAAAGCCAGGCCGCGGTGCTCGGCACGGTCGAATATCTCGAATGGCTCGGCTCCAGCCTCGACCCCCAGGCAAACAGCCGCCGCGCGAAGTTGGTCGCGGCGATGCAGGGCGCCACTGCCTATGAGCACGACATCGGCTCCCGCCTGCTCGAAGGTCTGGCGACCATTCCTGGCCTCCGCCTCTGGGGCGCCCCGACGATGCAGGGCCGCGTGCCCACCTTCTCTTTCACGCTCGATGGCCATCATCCCGATGCGATCGCCGAGCATCTCGCGGCGCGCGAAATCTATTCCTGGTCGGGCAATTTCTACGCGGTCGAGGTGGTCGCCCGGCTCGGTCTGGCCGAAAGCGGCGGCCTGCTGCGGGTGGGGCTCTGCCACTACAACACGGCGGACGAGGTCGACCGGCTGATCGAAGCGTTGCGCGCGCTTTAGAAGAGAAAAAATCGACGGAAAATCTGCGTATTTCCAGGTGTCGGGTCGCGATCCGGCGATAGCGCCAAGTTGACACGGTTGACACCTGCTATGTCGAAAAACCTTCCTCCCCGAAATTCGGTGCTTTTGGGACTGCGACGATGAGAAAGAGCCGGTCCCCGGATCGGCCCTGAAACCCTACATTGCAAGCGGATGGCTAGCATCAAGCCAGGCTAGGACCGAACGGCCGCCATTGCCTGCTCTTCTCTGCTGGCAGGAAGAAGCTCGATGTCAGTACAACCTAAGTCGTGAACCCATTAAGCGGGAACGACTGGAATTGGTGGTTTCCCATCCGACCGCTTTAGGCTGGAAAACCGCAAAGCGGACCTTTGTACTGCCACAGGTTCGAACGGCAGTTAACAATCCGGTTCCGGACATGATCCTAGCGCCAGCCTTCTGTCGAAAGCAGCTCCTCGCGGCACGGAATGGTGCCAAGCAACAGTCCGCGGGGATTACGCGTACTCCAGTATTTACAGTACCTTATAGGTTCTGACCGGATGGCAACTTCTTGCATCTGCAAGGGGCCAGTAGTGAAGAGGTATGTTGGACGAAGCAAGCTGATCAGGCCGAACGAGCTGGTGGTTTGCGTCGGCTCAGCCATCGCGCTCGGTATTCTCTTCGAGCGGTTAGATGCCTTTGAACGGCTGGCTGGGTTCCTGGCGGAACACGAGGCTTGGCAGCTCGACGAATATTTCTTCATGTTGATCTTCGGCGGCGTGGGGGCCCTGATTCTCGCAATTCGGCGATCGGTGGACTTGGCGCTCGAGATTGGCCAGCGGGAGGCGGCAGAGGCGCGCGCGACCTCGTTGGCGCGGCACGACCCGCTCACCGGCCTGGTCAATCGCCGCATGCTGCATGAGGAGCTTCCTGGGCTACTCGAAGAAGCGCGCAATTCCACCCGTCAGTGCGCGGTGTTCATGATCGATCTCGATCATTTCAAGCCGATCAACGATGTATTTGGGCACGACACGGGCGACGCGGTGCTGGTCGAGGTTGCCTCGCGGCTGCAGCGCGTCGCAAGCGGCCACGGACTGGCGGCACGCGTGGGCGGCGACGAGTTCGTTCTGACAATGCTGCACGATCCCGGCACCGACGCACCGGCACGGACCGCGGCCCAGATTATTCGCGCGTTGAGTTCCCCCTATGAGGTCGGTGGTCGCAAGCTTGAACTGGGCGCGACGGTGGGGATCGACGTGCACCGGTTGACGCAACGCTTGGCGACGACCTGCTGCGGGCGGCGGACGTCGCCATGTATGACGGCAAGCGCGCCGGCAAGGGAACCCACCGCTTCTTCCATGCCGACATGGATGAGCGGCTACGCGCCCGCTCGATGCTTGAGACCGAGTTGCGAGACGCGATCGCGAGAGGCGACGTCACGCCCTATTTTCAGCCCGTAATCTCGCTTGCGGACCAGCGGATCGTCGGGTTCGAGGCGTTGGCGCGGTGGCACCATCCGACCCGGGGCACGATCCCCCCGGACGAGTTTATCCCAATCGCCGAGGACCTGGGCCTGATCGATGCGCTGACGCACCGCATCCTTCGCCAAGGCTGCATCGCCGCGCGCGACTGGCATGGCGACACGTCGTTGTCGATCAACATCTCGCCGGTGCAGCTCAAGGATACTTGGTTGGCTGCGAGGCTGCTTGCCATTTTGCAAGAGACAGGCTTCCCGCCCCAGCGATTGATCGTCGAGGTGACCGAAAACGCAATCATCGAGGATATCGAGCAGGTCGCAGTTGTGTTCGCGTCGTTGCAGAACGTTGGCATCCGCATCGCCCTGGATGACTTCGGCAAGGGCTATTCGAGCCTGTCGCACCTGCGTCAGCTGAAATTTGATCACCTGAAGATCGACAGCTCGTTTGTACGGTCGATGGACACCGCGGAGAGCTGCAAGATCGTGAGCGCGGTAGCGGGGCTCGGCAAGGCGCTCGGCATGCCGGTAACTGCCGAAGGGGTGGAATCGGAAGAGGTGGCTGATGCTCTGCGGGCGCTTGGATGCGAGCAGGCGCAGGGGTTCCTTTTTGGGCGGCCTGCGCCGGCAATTGAGGCGGCGCACATGCTCGACGGTGGCGACACCCGCACCGCAGCTGTCAAGCGGAACGCAAGTTAGTGCACAGACTTCGCCGGCGGTGGATTTGGGAGCTGCTTCCCGCCGTGCTGTTCGTCGCGAGCCCGTCGCTCGCGCAAGAAGGGCCCGAGCAACTCGAGCAGATCGAGCCTGGGGCTGGCGAATGGCAGGCGGAATATTATGGCGCTTTCGGCGGTGGCGGCGAGCAGAGCGTGGAACTGCTGGTAGGTGTGTCCGGCCAGCTGGCGCTTGGTGCCGAGGTTGAGTTCGCGGGACTCCGCGACGGCCTCCGATTCGAATCCATCGGACCGGTCCTGCTCTACCGCGCCATCGATCCCAACGTGCATCCGATTGGCATCGGCGTCGGACTGCACGCGTCGATCGGGCGAGACGGCAGCTTCGAAGGCATAGAGATGCGTGCGATCGTTGAGCGGCGGGCGCGGGACTGGTGGCTTCAGGCGGATTTGATCCTGCGCCGCGCGAACGCTGACGGCTCGCACGGGACGGGGTTGGCCTACGCCGCGTCGGTCCAGCGTTCAGTGGGTAGCGAGACCTGGCTTGGGTTCGAGGCGTCGGGACAGATAGCCCGCCTGGACGGCGCAGCTGCTCTGGCGCCGGCGAGACAACATTATGCCGGACCGAGCCTGACTACAGAGCTACCGATCGACGGGTACGAGGTCGAGCTAGGGCTGGCTTGGTTGCAGCGGCTGCACGGCAATGGCGCCGAATCGGGGCCGCGCATCTTTGCCCAATTCGCGTTCTA
The DNA here is from genome assembly GCF_014489075.1 of Sphingomonas sp. JC676. Lineage (GTDB taxonomy): Bacteria > Pseudomonadota > Alphaproteobacteria > Sphingomonadales > Sphingomonadaceae > Sphingomonas. The sequence goes on from NZ_JACTGR010000002.1 coordinate 133,592, forward strand.
AGTTCGGGCCACGTTTTTCGGAGCCACAGCCGCTGGCGCGTTTGCTAGTGCGCCTCGAAAAGCTGCCCCCGCACCAGTTCGAAGATCCACGAATAGTGCCGGTTCTTCGCCTGTCGCGGCCAGCAACACCCAATCAGCTTGACGAGCCACCATCATGTGCAAACGGCGGCTTTGGAGACACGCCGTATCTCGGCGGAACGACCGCGCTTGGGCGAAACCGGACGGTGCACTTTATGAGTCTACGTCCTAGATCCACCGGAGGGGAACCAGCGGCAGGCGGTGGACGGGTAGTCGCCCCAAACGGTTCAGATCGCGTATTTCGCCCGCTGCGGCCGCTCCAGCATCGCGTTCGCTGCATCGTCGCCGATGAAGCGCTCCGCCTTGGGATCCCATTTGAGCCGGCGCCCGGTCTTCATCGCGATGTGATGGAGCAGGCAGGTCGAACAGGCCCGGTGGCCGATCTCGGCCGGCGCGCTCACCGGTACGCCCTTGAGGATCGCATCGAGCCAGTTGCGGTGCTGCTCGGGGGATTTGTAGAGATGCACCTCGTTCGGCCCGATCACGCTGTCGAGGATCTTCTGGTCGCTCGCCAGGAGCGGCACGTCGCTGGCCTTGGACGGATCCGAGGCCGAGACCTGCCCCGTGCGCGTGACGAAGATCCAGCCCTTGTCGCCGATGAACTTCACCCCGTTGGGCAACACGCCCGAAATCGTCATCGTCACGCCATTGGCATAGCGGGCGTGCGTCTCGAACGGCCCGTGCACGTCCCACAGCCCGCTCTTGGGGAATTCGGCGGTGCCCCAGATCTCGACCGGTCCGGAATGCTCCATGTCCATGCCCCAATGGGCGATGTCGACATGGTGCGCGCCCCAGCCGGTGATCATGCCGGCGCCGAACTGCTCAATGCGCAGCCAGCCCGGGCGATCCTCGAAGCTGGCCTGCGGGTGGACGCGGATCTCGGTGTAATAGGCCTCGGGCGTCGTCCCCAGCCAGGCGTCGTAATTGAGGTTCGACGGGATCGGCATCTCTGCCGCCTCGGGCCCCGAGGGATCGCCCGGCAGGCCGATCTCGACATGCTTCAACTTGCCGATCCGTCCGTTGCGCACCAGCTCGCAGGCGCGGTGGAACTGCGGCCAGGGTTCCTGCCCGCGCTGTTGAGATCCGATCTGAAGTATCTTGCCCGAGGCCTTGACCGCATCGGACATCTTGCGTCCTTCGGCAATCGTCAGCGAGGCCGGCTTCTGGCAATAGACATGCTTGCCCGCGCCCACCGCATGCACCGCCAGCGGCGCGTGCTGATGGTCCGGCGTCGAGATCAGGACGGCATCCACGTCCTTGGCCGCCAGCAGCTCGCGATAATCGGTATAGCCACGCGTGCCCGAGTAATTCTTGCCGGTGCTCGCGGCGTAGCGGTCGTCGACCAGCTGCATGCCCGCGCCCAGCCGCTTGGTATCGAGGTCGCACACCGCGACGATCTGCGCGTCGGCGTGCTTGTGGATTTCCTTCATGTCGTGGATGCGGCTGATCCGCCCCAGTCCGATCGCGCCCACGGTCACGCGATTGCTGGGCGCGTTCTGGCCGAACACGCTGGATGGCACGATCGTCGGCGCGGCGATGGCGGCGACAGCTCCGCTCTTGATCAGACCGCGGCGCGAAATCCCCTGGTTCATGGCAAATCCCTCTCTCAGACCGTGACCGGCCGCGTGGCGTTCTTCTGGGCGGTGAGCACGAGCTCGGCGGCGAGCAGCGCCTGGTCCTGGTCCTGCGCGAGGCTGGTCCGCTCGACGATATCGGTGACGAATTGCGGGCCGAAGGGCAGATGCACCTTCGAGCAGTCGACATATTGCATCCCCTTCTTGTCGACGACCAGCAGGTGGTTGCCGCCCGGGCGCCCTGCGATGTCGACGTACTTCCGCAGCTCGATATAGCCCTCGGTGCCGAGCAGGAAGAGCCGCCCGTCGCCCCAGGTCGGCAGGCCGTCCGGGGTGAACCAGTCGACCCGGATATAGCCGGTGCCGCCATTGCCGGTGGCGATCATGTCGCCGAAATCCTCGAACCTGGGCTTGTCGTGCCAGTTGAGGTTGCCGGTCTGCGCGGCGACGACATGCGCCTTGGTGCTCTTGGTGTAATAGAGGAACTGATCGGCCTGGTGGCTGCCGATATCGGTCAGGATGCCGCCATATCTCGCTTTGTCCCAGAACCATTCGGGTCGGCTGGCCGGGCTCACCCGGTGCGGCGCGATGTTGATCGTCTGGACGACCTTGCCGATCCGCCCTTCGTCGACGAGCTGCCCGGCATGGACCGAGGCGCGCGATTCGAGCCGCTCGCTATACATGATCGCGAACTTGCGGCCGGTCTCCTTCACCGCCTTGCGTACCAGAGCGAGCTGGGCGAGCGTGGTGATTGCGGGCTTGTCGCCGAGATAGTCCTTGCCCGCGCGCATCACGCGGATGCCGAGCGGCGCACGCAGATCGGGGATCGGCGCGCCGGCCACCAACTGGATCGACTTGTCGCCGAGGATCTCGGCCTCGCTCCGCGCCAGCTTCACGTCGCTGCCGTAGCGCTTGCGGAAGGTCGCGATCTGGATGGGATCGGTCGCGTAGAAAGCCGCGAGCGTGCCACCGCCGCGGATCACCGCGTCGGTCATGCCATAGATGTGGGCATGGTCGAGCCCGATCACACCGAACTTGATGCGGTGCTTGGCCTCGGGCTCGGGTCCCGCCGGCGCGGCCTGCTCGGAAGGCGCATTTCCCTGGGCAGTTGACTGGGCAAGCACATCAGCAGGCAGTGCGGCAGCAAAGCCCGCCAGCCCGGCCCCGGTCAGTATCGAGCGGCGATCCATACTTACTCCTCAGTTCTTCGGGGTGGCTGCGGTCTTCCAGTTGATCACGTGATAGGTTGCCGGGGTCGTGCCGACATTCTTCAGCGCATGCGGCGAATTGCTGGCGTTGAATATCACCGAACCCGGCCCGAGCCGTTCCCATTTGCCGCCGGACAGGGTCTCGACGGTCCCCTGGTCGATGATCACGAGCTCCTCGTTGGGATGCTGGTGCGGAGGGTGCGAGGCTAGGCCCGGGTTGAGCGTGGTGATGTGCATCTCGAGCTCGTCGAGCGTCGCGGTGGGCTGGCGGATCAGGTTGCGGATCGCGCCGACATCGGTCTTCTGGACCGTCATCTTGTTCCAGTCGAACACCGCCGGGCCGAACTTGTCCTGCGTCTGCGCGACGGCGGCTGCCGCCACGGTGCAGAGCGCCGCACCCAGCGCTATCGTCACGTCGCGGCGTGTGATCCCCATCGCATCTCTCCCGGTTCGCGCGGGTTATGCCGCGTCGTTGGCAGCAAGCTTAGCGCAGTTTTTCGAGTCGGGAACCCTATTTGTCTGAGAATATTGTCACAGCCCCGCCGGTCGCCGCGAGCGGCAGTTCGATGCTGTCCGCGGCGCTCACTTTCCGGGTGGCGAGATTGACCGCATCGGGCTTGTCGCCATCGGTCCAGATGCGCACAGTGACCGGTTTCTTTCCCAGGAAACTCAATGGGATCGTCACCGTCCGCGCCGTGCCGCCATTCATCGCGCCGAGATACCAGCGCGTGCCCTTGCGGCGGACAAGCACGATATACTCGCCGGTCTCGCCGGCCAGGAACCGCGTCTCGTCCCAGCTTGCCGGCACCTCGCGGATGAAATCGAACCCCGCCGGGCTGGCGGCATAGGTGTCCGGACTGTCGGCGACGCTGCCGAGCGGCGAGAGATAGACGACGTACATCGCCAGCCCGTGCGCCCGTGTCGTCTGGACGAAGGGCAGGTCGTTGCGGATGCGGAAATCGGCGGGGCTGACGTTGCGGAAGCCGCCCGGCGTATAGTCCATCGGCCCCAGCAGCCCGCGCGTATAAGCGAGCATGACGTTGTTCGACGCCGTCACCCGCCGGCTCCATTTGTTGTACTCGGCCCCCATCACGCCTTCCTGCGTCATGAAATTGGGGTAGGTCCGGGTGAGGCCGCGCGGCGGGAAGGCGCCGTGGAGATCGACCATCAGATGATGCCGCGCCGCCGCGCCGAGCAATTTGTGGTACCAGTTGACCATCCACTGGTCGTCGCGGTCCATGAAATCGACCTTGATGCCGGCGATGCCCAATTTCTCGTAGAGCGCGAGCGCGTCCTCCATCTGCTCGTCGAGCGCCTCCCAATGCGTCCACAGCCATAGCCGCACCTTCTTCGCCTTGGCGTAGTCGACCACGTCCTGGAGGTTGATCGCGTCGGACCAGCGCGTGATGTCGACGCCCGGGCGGCGCACCCCGCCCCCGCCGGCGCCCGCATACCAGCCCTCGTCGATCATCGCGTAAGGGAAGCCGTTGGCGGCCGAGAAGTCGATGAACGCCTTGGCGACGTCGGTGGTGGTCCGCTGGCCCGGCAGCTTGGCGATCACCGGACCGTTCCACCAGTCCCAGCTCGCCAGACCCGGCTTGATCCAGCTCGTATCCTCGAGCCGCGACGGGCTCGAGAGATTGGTGAGGAGCGTGGATTCCTGGAGCTTGCCGACCTGGTCGGCGAGCATCACCACGCGCCACGGCGTGACGATCGGGCTGCCAACCCGGGTGCGGACCGCGACCCGGCTGTCATCGAGCGAGGGCGAGAGCTTCAATTGCAGGCCGAGCCCGCCATCGCCGCGCCCGGTGAGGTACATGCCGGCGAAATCGAGCAAGTCGGCCTCGGCGAGCGCGAACGCGGCCTTGCCGGTCTCGCAGACGAACGGCAGGTCGAACAGGTTATGTTCGCGCGTCCGTGTCGTATCGACCGGATCGAACTCACCCTCATGGCTCGATCCGAACTTGCCGACATTGAAGCCCCAGCATTTGTAGGGCTGGGGGAAATAGAAGCCGGTGCGGTCGTAGCGGACGATCGCCGCGGCGGTGGCCGCCTGGACCGGGATCACGGTGCGGAACGCGACCCCATCGTCATAGGCGCGCAGCACCACGTCCAGCTTGCGCTTGGCGCCGCCCTTTTCCTGGAAATGGACGGTGAGCTGGTTGTAATGGTCGCTGCCCTGCGCCGCCTTGCCTGCGACGATCGGATAGGTCGTATCCGCACTCGCCGTCTCGCTGCCGGTGATCGCTAGCCCATAACCCAGAGTATCGGCCTCGAGATCGAGCAGGATCGGCGACCGCTCCAGCACCAGCGACCCACCGCGCGATACCGTGTAGACCGGCGTGCCAGTGACGCTCGCCTGCATCGTGACGCGGTTGGTTCCGTCGGGCGACACCGCCTCGAGCGTCTGCGCGCTCGCGGGTCCCGCCAGCAGCAGCGCTCCCGCGCCGAGCCACAGCCTCATATCTTGCGGGCCCGGAGCAGCGGCTCGATCACTGTCGCCATCGCGTCATAGCCCGCCTCGGTCGGGTGCACACCGTCGGAGGCGAGGCCGGGCTTCATCGCGCCGTCCGCATCGCCGAGCACCAGCGTGTAATCGACCCAGGTCGCCCCCGCCCGTTTCGCATAGCCCTTGGCCCAGGCATTGATCGCGCGGATCGGCTCCACGGTCTGAAGTCCCGGCCGCCACGGAAAGCCGTTGGCGGGCGGCACGCTGGCCAGCAGCACCTGGATATGGTTCGCCTGCGCCAGCTCGGTCATCATGCGCAGATTGTCGTAGGTCTGGGGCAACGTCATCTTGCCGGTGTTGCCGGCGATGTCGTTGGTGCCGGCCATGATGTGGAGATAGCGCGGCTTCAACGCGACGACGTCGGCCATCATCCGGAGCACCATCTGCGGTGTCGTCTGGCCGCCGATGCCGCGGCAGACCCGGCCGGCCTTGAAGAAGCCCGGCTTCTTGTCGCGCCAGCCCTCGGTGATCGAATCGCCCATGAAAACGATGCTGGTCTTGGCACCCGAGGCGAGCAGCTTCGCATTGTCGTCCGCATAGCGGCCGAGCCAGGGCCAATCCTCCTTGAGCTGGCGCTGGTGCTTGTCTTCCCAGCTCTCCTGCGCCTGCGCGCGGGCGACGAAGGGCAGCAACAGGCCGGCGGCGAGAAGTCCGCGGCGAAAGGGATCGGTCATAACGCCTCCAGCATCGAGCAAATGGGTTCGCGAAGTTTGCCGCCGGGCGTCACGCCCGCCGCGTCGAATAGCACATGGCGCTGCCCCTGGGGATCGAACCGAGGCCAGGGTGGCAGCCCCGCACGGTTCGGATCACCCGTTTTGGCGAAACCGACCCAATAGTCCTGGAGCTGCAGATCCGGCGCGAAATGGGCGGTTCCCAGGACATAGTCGATCTCCGCCGCGTGGCTGGTCCGCCCGCCGTCCCGTGCCGCGTCGAACTCGTAGCGCCATACCGGCGCCCCCTTGCCCGCGAGTAGATCGGCCAGCCGCCCGGCCGGACAGCGGAAGATCCAGTCGGTCGAATATTCGAGCTCCGGGGGACCGAGCCGCGGATCGTCGGTGCGCGCTGGATCGTCGAGCCGATAGAAGGCGCGTGCCCTGGCCGCATTGGTGCCGAAAGTCTTCGCCAGCACGACTGGCCAGTCGGCCTCTCCCGGCCCGGGACCGAATTCGGCGCGGTTGCTGCCGATAATCACCGGCCGTTTCGGCGCCATAGCCAGCAAGTCGCGCGGCGAGCGCGGCAGCACCGCGCCGTCGATCGTGGTGCGCAGCCACAGATAATCGTTGGTGAAGAGGCTCGCGTCCGCGAGCTTCAGGTCCGCCGCCAGCAGCGCCTGTGCCGGGCGCTTGCGCAGCTCGGCGATCGATCCGCCGGTATCGAGCAATTTGTCCGCCTGGTCGCCGATCGCCAGCGCTTCCGCGAGCGGGCGGAAGGGCATCCCGAAGCCCGGCGTGCCGCTCTCGAGGATCGCCTTGGCGAACAGCCCGCGCGCTTGCGGCGCGGCGAGCAGCAGCGACGCATCCTGCGATCCCGCGGTCTCCCCGAAGATCGTGACGTTCGCCGGATCGCCGCCGAACTTCGCGATGTTCGCCCGCACCCATTTGAGCGCGGCGATCTGGTCCATTAGCCCGTAATTGCCGGCGGTACCGGCCGTCTCGGCCGCGGCGCCGCGATGCGGCAGGAAGCCGAAGATCCCGAGCCGATACTGGACCGCCACCAGCACCACGCCCTGGTCGGTAATCCGCGACTGCACCGTGCCGCGCGCCGACCCCGCCCGGTTCGAACCGCCATGGATCCACACCATCACCGGCCGCTTGCCCGCCACATCGGGTGTACGCACGTCGAGCGTCAGGCAGTCCTCCGCCGAGCGGAGATAGTCGCCCCGGTTCCAGCCATAGTCGTTCTGCAGACATGCCGGCGCATCGGGCTTGTCCGCTCGCACGCCCTGCCAGGGCGTCACCGGCTGCGGCGCCTTCCAGCGCAGATCGCCGGTCGGCGGCGCGGCAAAGGGAATGCCGCGGAAAATGCTCGCACCCGGCATTGCGCTTCCCGCGACGATGCCATCGCTGGTCGAAACCTGCGGCGCGTCCGGCGCCGCAAGCAACAGCGCGAGCGCGGCAAGCATCACTTGGGGAAGCGCTGCGGCGTCACGTTCCATCCGTCCATGGTGAAATGCGGCAGGCCTTTGGTTTCCGCCGGATAGCGCACCTCGATCACCCTGCTCTCGCCCGGCAGCAGCGAAACATAATTGTCGCTGTAAAAAGCCGGCAAGATCCGCGCGCCCTTGCCGTTTACCAAGGTGAGCTTGGCGGCCAGCGCAGGCACCAGGCCCGGGTTGCTTAGGGTAATGCGCACACGCTTATCCTTGCCCTCGTCCGGGGCGGTGTCCACCCGGGCACCCAACCGGACGGGGACAAGATCATTTAGCGCCCGGTACGAAGCCGGTTCCTTCCCGCGCCAGTAGAAATTCTCGGAAACGAGCTTGCCCGAAGCATCGCTGAGCTTCAGCGACACCAGCACCATCGGGCTTTGCGCATAGAGGCCGTCGAGCGGCACCGCCGGCAACGGTGTCGCGCGATTGGCAAGCGCATCGACGCGATCGCTCCGCGCGAACAGCTCGCGATTGTCGAGGCTTACCACGCGCGTCGTCGCGGTCAGCCCCTTGAGGTCGCCCTGCGTCGTGTTGAGCACGACCAGCGCATTGTCGGGCAGGTTGAGCTGGATATGCACCGGCTCGGCCGCTTTCTTCGCCCCGTAATAGGCGGCATGGGTGTCATAGTCCCAGGAATAGAGCTGCCAGGAATTCGACGGCCAGCTCGGATGCGTCATCCAGAACAGTCGGCCGCTGTTCTTGGTCCACAAATGCCCCAGGAAACCCTCGACCATCGCCTTGTGCGTCTCGAGGTTCATCATCTGCGCCTTGCGCTCGAAATCCTCGAAGCTGGTGCCCGCGCCGAACATCGTGTCGAGCGTCGCCATGAAGGTCTTGGTGTCGCCGTTCCCGTCGAAATGCCAGTCGTGATAGGCGAGCGTATCGCTCAGCGGCCAGCGGTCCGCCTGCGGAACATAGCTCGCGATCGATTCCTTGGTGGCAAGCGAAGGCGTCCCGGTCTCAACCGAGAAGCCGGTCGCGAGATCGGTGAAATAGCCCTCGGGCGGGCGATAATTATACGGACCCGAGCCCTGCAGATTCACCGTGTTCGAGCTGCCGGTATACCAGCGCGTCCCGTCCAGCTCGGCCACCGCGTCGTCCAGACCCTCGTTGAGGATGGGATAGGGCACGCCTTCGTTGCGGCCGAACCAGACGACGATCGAGGGGTGGTTGCGGTAGCGCGAGATCGTGTCGCGGGCGTTGGCGAGGAAGAGCTGGGGATCCTCGGGCTCGACCTGGAAATTCTGGGTCGATTGCCAGAAGTCGTTGAGGATCATCAGCCCATATTCGTCGGCCAAGTCGTAGAATTCGGGCTCGGTGTTGTTCCCCATCCAGTTGCGGATGATGTTCATGTTCGCCTCCTTCTCGAGGCGAAAATAGGGCTCGAGCCGCTCGCGGCCGACGCGCTTCATCGCGTCGTCCATCCCCCAGCTGCCGCCGCGCGCGGCGATCTTCACACCGTTGACGCGGATGGCGAGGTGCGGCTCGGGCAGCGTGTCCTCGGGCCCAAGACTGGTGACGCCCGGCGATTTCTCGCCCGCCTGCGTAAGCGATTCCGCAAAGCCGCGCGGGCTCTCCTTGATGCCCAAATGGCTGACGTCGATCAGCTTCTCGCCCTTGAGACCGCCGTCGGTGGTCTGGACGTTGACGCGGCGGAGCTTGCCCGCGCCGTCGAACAGCGAGAGATCGTAGCTGACCTCGCGAATGCCGAAACGCACCGTCCTGGTGTCGGACGACTGCCCGCCCGCCACTGCTTCGACATGCAGATTGTGCAGCGCCTGCTCGCCATAGCCATTGGGCCACCAGAGCTTCGGATTGTCGACGCGCACCGGCGCGAAGCCGACCTTGGTGATGCCGGGATAGGCGGTGATCGCCTGCTCCAGCCGGTGCCCGTCGAACTCGGCGCGCACCGTCACCTCCACTGGCGTGCGGCCTTCATTCTCGACCGGCACCCTGACATAGACGTCGGCGCTGTCGGTGCGCGGCAGCGGCAGATCGGTGATCACCTGCGGGTCGAGGATGCGCACATCGCCATGCGCCTGGAGCTCTACGCGCTGCCAAATGCCGGTGTTGCGGTCGCGGATGCCGGGGATCCAGTCCCAGCCCTCGGTCGCGACGAAGGTCGGCCCGTCGATCGCGAGCTGGCCGCCGTTCAGGCCGACGCCCGCCTTGATCGACTGCTCGTGCGGCGTGCCCGGATGCGGCGGCGGCGATACGCGGACCGCGATGACATTCTCGCCCGCCGTCGGGACGATATCGAACTGGCCGCGGGTGAAGGCGCCATGCGTGTCGCCGATCCGCGTGCCGTTAAGCCAGATCTCCGAGGCATAGTTGATGCCGTTGAAGACCAAAGTCAGCTTCCTGCCCGCCACTTCCTTCGGCACCGCGAAGCTCGTGCGATACCACCAGTCCTGCCGCGACAGACTCTCGGGGATCGCCATGTTGTTGAGGCCGTAATAGGGGTCCGGATAGACGCCGCGATCGATCAGGGTGGTCAGCACCGTGCCCGGTACGGTCGCGGCGTACCATTTCCCGGCGTCATAGCCGGGGCGCGAGAAGTCGCTGCCCTTCCCCGCTACATCGGGCGCGCCGATCAGCCGCCAGCCGTTGATCTCCCAGCGAGCCGGCCCGAGCGGCTGGAGCGCCGGCACATCGGGCACCGGCCTGGCGACTGGCTTGGTCCCTGGTCCCTTGGCCTGGGGCAAAGTCCAGGGGTCCTGCTGACGCCAATAGCCGGTATTGGCGGTCTTCTGCCATTCCCATCCGACGCCGACGCGCCACATCTGGACCAGCTCGAATTTTGGGGGCGTATTGGCAGCCGCAGCGATATCGGCGGCGGTACCCGCACCAACCACCACCCTGGCCTCGACCAACGATCCTCCGAAATGCGAATATTTGCGGGTGACCGGCGCGATGCCGATCCTTGCCAGCACCGGCTCGGAACGGGTGGAGGCCCATTCGATTTCGCGGCCATTCGCATAAACCCTGATCGTGGCCCCGTCCGACGTGAGTGCAATGTGGGTCCATCTGCCGGGAGTCACTGCGAACTTGGTGACGATCCCGCGATCGCCGTCTCGCACCATAAGCGCGCCATCGCGCAGCATGATGCAGCGGCAGTCGAGCTCTTGCGCATCGCCGACCACGATCAAGGGCACCAGGCCCTTCTGCACCGCATCGGGGTTTACCCAGGCCGAGATCGTATAAGCCCCGCCCTCGCGCACCAGCGCTTCGGCATTGCCAAGATCGCGCTCGATGCCGATGCCGCCGGCGAGGAAGCTCGCATTATAGGGCCCGCCATTGTCGGGCAGCTGCGCCCAGGCGGGAGAAGCGGAAACGCCGGCCAGCAACAGGCCCCACCCAAGCTTCGTCATATCCACCCTCCTGGGACGGCGCGGCCCTGTCCCGGGCCGTCACCCTGTATGCGTCAGTGCAGCGAAACTCCCGTCATCTCGTCCTCGCTGCGCACCGGCTTCGCACGCCCCGACGCGATCGCGAAGAAGCAGAGCACGCCATAGCAGAGCGCCGGGACGATCAGCGCGAAGGCGTAGCCGTGCTGGTCGGCGAGCTGACCGACGAGCAGTGGCAGAACCGCGCCGCCGACGATTGCTGTGCAGAGCAGGCCCGACGTCGATTCCTCGCTTGCGGTCGAACGCTCGAGCGTCAGCGTGAAGATCACCGGGAACATGATCGAGTTGAACAAGCCGATCAGCAGCGCGACGAAGCCGGCGGTCACGCCACCCACCGTGAAGACATAGACGCACATCGCGGCCGCGACCGCGGTGAACAGGGTGAGCAGCTTCCACGCGCTCACACGGGTGAGCAGCAGCGAACCGAGCGCACGCCCGACCATCGCGCCACCCCAGTAGAAGGCGACCGCCTTGCCCGCTTCCTGGAGCGACACGCCGTGCACGCCGTCGCTGCCCATCAGATAGCCGAGCAGCGGCACGCCGAAGGGCGCGTCGGACTGGCCCCATACGCTGTTGTCATTGAGAAAGAGCGCCATCTGGGTGCCGATCGAGACTTCGGCGCCGACATAGAGGAAGATGGCGAGGCCGCCGAAGAGGGCCCATTTGGACGAGAAGGCCGAGAACAGGCCCGAGGTCGCAGCGGCAGGCGTCGGTGCGGCCTCGGTCACCACGCGGCGGCTGAGATAGAAGAACACCGCGAGCGCCGCGATCAGGCCGCAGATCCAGAAATAGGCGGAATCGATGCCGGCCAGTGCCTGGGCCCGGACCTCCGAAGTGACGACGGTGCCTGACTTCACCTCGACGCCCTTCAGGAACAGATGCGCGCCGATCAGCGGGCCTAGAAAGGTGCCGACCGAGTTGAAGGTCTGGCTGAGCACCAGGCGAAAATGGCTCCCGCTGGGATTGCCGAGCGCGGCGGCGAGCGGATTGGCCGCAACCTGCAGGATGGTGATGCCGCTTGCCAGCACGAACAGGCCGAGCAACACGAGCCAGTAATTGGCGACGTTCGCGGCGGCGAGCATGATCAGGCAGCCCGCGATCATAGTGCACAGCGCGGCGATGATCGACGGCACCGCCTTCAGGCGCCCGACGAGCGCCGCCGCGGGAAACGACATGACGAAATAGGCGAAGAAAAAGGCGAAGGCGCTCGCCTGCGCCTGGAAATTGGTGAGCGTGAATATGCCCTTCACCGAGGCGACCAGCGGATCGACCAACGAGGTGATGAAACCCCATGCGAAGAACAAAGTGGTGACGGCGGCGAACGCCAGCGTCGTCTGTGTTGATCGTGCGGATGCCAAAGCTGCTCTCTCCTGCAGGTCTTTTCTGGTTGCGGCGCGACGCTCCCCGACAACGTTGCCAATGTCAAGCGACCGGTAAGCGACGAATGGGCGTCTTTCGCGCTCGCGCTTATGCCCCGCCTTCGCCTATTAGGGGCATGGATTCAGCACCCGCTGTGTAATTTGGGAGCCGCGTAAAGGCTATGGGCGTGATTGATCGGAATAAACGCATGCTGCGAAACGCTACTGCCTGGACTTTGGCAGTAACGCTGGTCGGCGGGCCGCTGCTCGCGCAACAGGTCGCGCCTGCGCTGAAAGCCGCACCTGCGCAGACGGCACCCGCGCAGACCGTGCCCGTGCCGCCGACGATCCAGGTCGTGCCGCCGCCCCCGCCGATCATCCCGCTCCCCGTGCTCAATGCCGGCCAGGCGGCGCAGGTCGCCAAGCTGCTCGCCGATTCGGGCTATGCGCAGGGCCTGCGGCACGACGGCACCCCCGCGCCGCTTCCCACCGACAATGTCGCGCTCGTCCGCGCGGTGCTCGATTATGCGCGCGCGGTGCATTCGGGCCGGCTCGACACCAGCGACTTCCAGGAAGACTGGGGCCTGCGCCCCGCCGCCTATGATCCGCTGCCGGGCTTCGCCGACGCGGTGAAGCGCGATCGCATCGCCGCCTGGCTGCGCTCGCTGCCGCCGCCCTATTCTGGCTATGACGGTCTGCAAAAGGGCCTCGCCATCTATCGCGACATCGAGGCCAAGGGCGGCTGGGCCAAGCTTCCGGCCGGCCCCGATCTCGGCATCGGCGCCAGTGGGCCGCGCGTCGCGGCGCTGCGCAAGCGGCTGGCGGTCGAGGATTCGGACGTGGCCGCCACCGGCGACAAGTTCGACAAGGAACTTCAGGAAGCCGTGGTCCGCGCGCAGAAACGCTACGGCCTCAATCCCACCGGCGTGGTCTCCACCGGCACGCTGGCGGCGCTCAACGTGCCCGCCGCCGATCGCGTCCGCCAGATCATGGCGAACATGGAGCGCTGGCGCTGGTTGCCCGAGGCGCTTCCGGCCAAGCGCATCCAGGTCAACATCGCCGCCGCGGTGCTTACCGTGTTCGAAGGCGACGCCCCGATCGCCTCGATGAAAGCAGTCACCGGCCGTCCGGGCAACGAGACGCCGATGCTCCAGTCGCGTATCCACTCGATCGTGCTCAACCCGCCCTGGAACGTCCCAACCGGCATCGCCGCCAAGGAGCTGTGGCCCAAGGGCGAGGCCTATCTGAAGAAGACCGGGTACAAGATCATCGGCACCGGCACGAGCCGCCGGCTCCAGCAGCAGCCGGGGCCGCGCAGCGCGCTCGGGCTCTACAAGTTCGATTTCGCCAACCCTTACGCGGTCTATCTCCACGATACGCCGGTCCAGACGGGGTTCGCGAGCTACAGCCGGCTCGCCAGCCATGGCTGCATCCGCCTGGAGAAGCCCGGCCCGCTGGCACAACTGCTGCTGCGCAACGATCCCGCCTGGCAGCCCGACGAGATCAATGCCGCGGTCGCCACGGGCAAGACCCAGCGCGTGCCGCTGCAGGAGCAGGACCAGGTCTCGGTCTATCTGCTCTACTGGACCGCCTTCGCCAGCGCGAACGGCACGATGAACTTCCGCGCCGATCCCTATGGCTGGGACGGCACGCTGGCGGCCAAGGTCGAGAAGCGCTCCGCAATCACGGCCGCCGCCGTCGCCGCACGTTAACAGGGAAGGAAATCCATGAAGATCAGCACTATCGCGCTCCTCGCCGCCGCCGGCCTCTCGCTCGCGGCATGCGGGCACAAGGATGAGGAAGCCGCGCCCGACGCGAACCTGACCAACATCACGGTGCCCGAGGACGTGCCGGTCAACGTCTCGACCGAAATGCCCGCGGCTACCCCGACCAACACCGTGGAAGCGACCCCCGCCGCGCCGGTCGAGCTCGCGCCCGAAGCGCAGACCCAGGACGATGCCGACGCCACCGGCGACACTGCGCGGGTCTCGCGCGACGAAGGCAACGAAAGCGGCCAGCCCGTCCAGTAAGCCTTCAGGATCTTTGGGCTCCTGCGAAAGCAGGAGCCCAGGGCCACACGCGATTCCCACTTAACTCTGGGCTCCTGCTTTCGCGGGAGCACGGCTGAGCCTCATCAGGCACGCTCTAGGAGCGCGGCCTCAGCCGTGGAGGTTCATCAGCGAATCCATCAGCCCGTCCTCGGCGCTGGAACACACGCCCAGCACCACCGCCTCGTCGCAGCCCTCGGCGGTGAGATAGGCGTGGCCCATGTTCGAATCGATGTAGATCGACTGGCCCTCGTCGAGAGTCACCGGATCATAGAATTCGGTGTGGACGACGATCTGGCCCGCCACGACATAGATGAACTCCTCGCCCGGATGATGGACGAGCTCGCCGAACTCGGCGACCGATTTGGCGCGGATCCGGGTGATGATCGGGATCATCCGCTTCCGCCGAAGCTCGGTGCAGAGATAGTAATAGTCGTAATTCGGGGTGTTCACCCGCACCGCGCGATCGAGATCGCCGATGCTGCGCCGCGCGGTCACCGCCACCTCGGGACTCGCGTCATTCTCGGCGAACAGCTCGGACATGCGGATGTTCAGCCGCTGGCTGAGCTGGAGCAATTTGTCATAGGTGAGCGTCAGCCGGTCATGCTCGACCTTGGATAGGGTCGATACCGGAATCCCGCTGCGGTCGCTCATTTCCTTGAGCGTCCATCCGTTTCGTGAACGCAGCGCCTTGAGCAGTGTACCCAGCGTCGGCTGATCCGTTTTCACACGCGTCGCCACAGCGGCGCCTCTCCTTCACGCAATGTTTGACAATTTTCCGAACAGGATCATTATGTCCTGATCAGGATGTGACTGGTGCATATAAGCATAGGGTAGCCGCTCCGGATTAGGGGCGCAAATCAAACGATGCGGGCACGTCCCGCACGAGACCAGGGGGAAGATCATGTGGAAGCGCGTGCTCAAGTTCGTTGCGGCCGGTTTGCTGGGAGCGGCTGTCGCCGTCCCGGCGCTTACCCAAGTACCACTTTCGCCGGTCCCCGCGCCCAATGAGAAGGCGGCGGCCGGCGCCCCGGCCACTGCGGTCGCGCTCCCGGCGGGCGCGGCCGCGCTGACCAAGCAGGACGTCGATACCTGGCTCGACGGCTATATGCCCTATGCGCTCGCCCGCGGTGACGTGCCCGGCGCGGTGGTGGTCGTCGTCAAGGACGGCCAGATCCTCACCGAGCGCGGCTTTGGCTATGCCGATGTCGCCGCGCGCAAGCCGGTCGATCCCAAGACGACGCTTTTCCGTCCCGGCTCGACGTCGAAGCTCTTTACCTGGACCGCGGTGATGCAGCTGGTGGAAGCCGGCCGCATCAATCTCGACGCCGATGTGAACCAGTATCTCGACTTCAAGATTCCGCCCTATAAGGGCCAGCCGATCACCATGCGCCAGATCATGACGCACACCGCCGGCTTCGAGGAGATCATCAAGGGCCTCCTTTCCTTTGACAATGTCACGCCGCTGGGCGCGGAGCTGAAGAAGCGCATCCCCGAGCGGATCTACGCACCGGGCTCGACGCCCGCTTATTCCAACTATGCCACCGCGCTGGCCGGCTACATCGTCGAGCGCGTCTCCGGCATGGAGTTCGACACCTATATCGAGCGCAACATCTTCGGCCGGCTCGGCATGAAATATGCGACGTTCCGTCAGCCGCTCCCCGCCAATCTCAAGCCCTTCATGTCGCAGGGCTATTCGCCGGGGAAGAGCAAGCCCGAGCGCTACGAGATGATCTCGCTCGCCCCTGCCGGCGCGCTCGCCGCCAGCGGCGACGAGATGGCCAAGTTCATGATCGCGCATCTCAACGACGGCGGCCCGCTGCTCAAGCCCGAGACCGCGCGCCTGATGCACACCCCCGCCGGCAACATCCTGCCAGGCGTCAACCGCATGGCGCTCGGCTTCTACGAACAGCATATCAACGGCCGCACGACCGTCGCGCATGGCGGCGACACGGTCTATTTCCACAGCGATCTGTGGATCTTTCCGGCCGAGAAGATCGGCATCTTCATCTCGATGAACAGCCGCGGCAAGGACAATGCCGCCGGCGCGATCCGCGGCGCGCTGCTCGATCAGTTCGCCGATCGCTACTTCCCCGTTGCGGACAAGAAGCCGCCGGTCGAGCTGCCCACCGCCAAGGAACATGCCAAGCTGCTGGCCGGCAACTGGACCAACAGCCGCAGGATCGATTCGAGCTTCGCCTCGCTGGTGAGCCTGCTCGGCGGCACCACGATCGGGATCGACGAGAATGGCCGTCCGCTGCTCTCCGCCCTGCCCGGCCTTGGCGGACAGCCGCGCCAGTGGATCGAGACCCAGCCCTTTGTCTGGGAAGACGCTTACGGCCATCAACGGCTCGCCGCGAAGGTCGAGAACGGCAAGGTCGTCCGCTGGTCGGTCGACGACATCTCGCCCTTCATGGTGTTCGATCGCACCCCCTGGTACCTCGACGGCGCCTGGCTGCTGCCGGTGTTCCTGATCGGGCTCGGCGTCATCGCGATCACCGCTCTGTCCTGGCCGATCAATGCGATCGCCCGCCGCCGCTTCGCCGCCCCGTTCGCGCTGGAGGGCGAGCAGCGCCGCACCTATCGCTATGTCCGCGGTTTCTCGTGGCTGGTGCTGCTGGTGTTCGCCGGCTGGGCCTTCGTGGTCACCTCGCTCGAGGAGTTCGAAACGCACGGCAAATATGACTGGCTGATCCTGCTGCTCCAGTTCGTCGGCACGCTCGCCTATTTCGGGCTGTTCGGGCTGGCGGTGTGGAACCTGTGGCTCGCATTCAAGGGCAAGCGCAGTTGGTTCTCCAAGCTCTGGGCCGTGCTGCTCGTGCTCGCCGCCTTCTTCGTCCTCTGGCTGACGCTCGCTTACAAGCTCGTCAGCTTCGGCACGGCGTTCTGACCGGTGGGGGAGCGGATCTTGCTGCAGGCGGCGCTCGAGCCGCTCCCCTTCGCCAAGCCCTTCCGCATCGCGGGCCATGTCTTCACCGAAGTGCCCGCGGTCGTGGTCACCCTCTCGGACGGGACGCACACCGGACGCGGAGAGGCGGCAGGGGTCTATTATACCGGCGACGATGCGCCGGCGATGCTGGCGGCGATCGAGGCAGTCCGGGGTGCGGTCGAAGCCGGCATCACCCGCGAGGCGCTGCGGGGCGCGCTCCCGCCCTGCGGCGCCCGCAACGCGATCGACTGCGCGCTATGGGAATTGGAGGCCAACCGCACCGGCAAGCCCGTCTGGGAGCTTGCCGGCCTGCCCGCGCCCGGGCCGCTCCTCACCACCTTCACGCTCGGCGCCGACGTGCCCGGGGCGATGGCTGAGGCCGCGATCGCCTATGCGCAAGCCCGCGCGCTCAAGCTCAAGCTCACGGGCGACCTGGATATCGATATCGCCCGCGTCCGCGCGGTCCGCGCCGCGCGCCCGGATTGCTGGATCGGTGTCGATGCCAATCAGGGTTTCGATATCGAGGAATTGGGACCGCTGATCGCAACGCTCGTCGATACCAGGGTCGCGCTGCTCGAACAGCCGCTCAAACGCGGCTGCGAGGCTGATCTGGACGGGTTCCATTCGCCCGTCCCCATCGCCGCCGACGAGAGCGCGCTCGACCTGTCCGAGCTGCCCGCGCTCGCCGGCCGGTTCGACGTCGTCAACATCAAGCTCGACAAATGCGGGGGGCTTACCGAGGGGCTCGAGATTGCCCGCCAGGCGCGGGCCTTGGGGCTGGACGTGATGGTGGGCAACATGGTCGGTTCAAGCCTGGCGATGGCGCCCGCTTATCTGCTCGGCCAGCTCTGCGACATCGTCGATCTCGACGGCCCCACCTTCCTCGCCAAGGATCGCACGCCCGGTATCCATTATGCCGACGGCCTGATCCATTGCGGCGAAGACGTTTGGGGCCGCGCTGCGGCTGGAACGGAACGCCAATCGGCATTTGTTGGAACCAGCTGACTGTCTTTGCCGTCACCCCGGACCTGTTCCGGGGTCCACCGTGCCGCGCGGGAAGGACAAGAGATTTAGTGCCTCACCCAGATGCCGAGTGGACTCCGGAACAAGTCCGGAGTGACGGAGGGAGAGATCGTGACACTCCATCTCGAACGTCGATCCGTTCGAGCACCACACGAAAATCTCTACATAATAAATTTGACAATTCTCTGATTGGGATAATAACATCCCATTTAGAAAATATGACAGTCAGGGAGAAAGGCAGTGCCCGCATTGCCGCATATCTCGCGTCGCCACATGCTGGGCGGCGCGGCTCTAGTCGCGGCTACAGGCTTCCCGATGATCAATCTCGGGGCGTACCGGCTGTCCGCGGCCTCTCCCCGGACCTATTCGAAGCGCGCCGTCGATCTCGTCCGGTCCTCGCTCGTCATCGACATGCTCGAAGTGCTCAAGATCGACGATCGCCCGCAATTCTACGGCGCGGCGATGACCACCAAGGACGAAGCCGATTTCCGCGCGTGCGGCATCACGGGCTTCCACCATTCGGTCGGCATGGGCGGTCCCACCGCGCATGAGGACACGCTGGAATGGATCGCGCTCAGCCAGGGCTATATCGGCCGCGCGGCGCATCTGTTCACGCTGGTCGACAAGGCCGCCGATCTCGATCGCGCCAAGAAGCAGGGCAAGATCGCGATCATCCTCGGCCTGCAGAACAGCGAGCATTTCCGCACGCCAGCCGACGTGAAGCTGTTCTACCAGATCGGCCAGCGCGTCTCGCAGCTCACCTACAACAGCCAGAACCTGCTCGGCACGGGATCGACCGAGCGCGTCGACGGCGGCGTCACCGATTTCGGCGTGGAGATCATCAAGGCGATGAACCAAGTCGGCATGCTGGTCGACGTCTCGCATTGCGGCGCACGCACCACGCTCGACGCCATCGCGCTCTCGCCCAAGCCCATCGCGGTCACCCACAGCAATTGCCGGGCGTTGGTCGATCATCCCCGGCTCAAGAGCGACGAGGCGATCAGGGCGCTCGCGGCCAAGGGAGGCGTGATGGGGATCACCGGCGTGCGCATGTTCGTGAGCGCGAAGGAGCCCACCGGCATTCCGCAGATCGTCGATCATATCGACCATGTCGTGAAGCTGGTCGGCGTGGACCATGTCGGCATCGGCTCCGACGCCGATCTCAACGGCTATGAGGACATGCCGCCCGAAATGTATGCCCAGCTCAAGGCGGCATATAAAGCGAGCTACGCCTTCCGCGATAAGATCGACACCGATGGCTACGACCATCCGCAGAAGATCTACGATCTCACCGAAGAACTGATCCGGCGCAATTATTCCGACGCGAACATCGCCGCGATCCTGGGCGGAAACTTCCGTCGACTTCTGGCCAGCACATGGGGCGGCTGACAACCACGAAAATGGGGGACTATTCGATGCGCAACCTCGACCTTGGCATTCGCACTTTCCTCGCGCTTTCCAGCGCCGCCGGAGCCCTCGCCTTCTCCACGGCGGCGATGGCGCAGGAAACGACCGTGACCGATGAGAAGGGCATCGTCGTCACTGCCCAGAAGCGCGAGGAGAACCTCCAGGACGTGCCGATCTCGATCAGCGTCGTCGGGGGCGAGACGCTGCGCGACCAGGGCGCCAGCTCACTCGTCGATTATGGCTCCTACGTCCCGGGCCTGCAGGTCACCAACAGCGGCACGCCCGGCCAGACCACGATCACGCTGCGCGGCGTCGCCCCGCTCACCGCCAGCCAGACGGTCGGCATCTATCTCGACGATGCGCCGGTGGGATCGAGCAGCATCTACAATCGCGGCGGGCAATTCTCGCTCGATCTGCTGCCCTACGACATCCAGCGCGTCGAGGTTCTGCGCGGCCCGCAGGGCACGCTCTACGGCGCCAGCTCGATCGGCGGTCTGCTCAAATATGTCACCGTCCAGCCCAGCACGACCGTCTTCAGCGTGCGCGGCGGGGTCGAGATCTTCGGCATCGACGGCGCCGGCGATCCCGGCTGGGCGGGCCAGACCATGTTCAACGCACCGCTCGTCGAGGGCAAGCTCGGCGTCACCGGCAGCTTTGCCTGGCGCAAGACCCCCGGCTTCGTGAACAGCGTCAACAATGCGTCGCTGAAGGACCAGAACGACTATGAGCAGAAGGGCGGCCGCGTCAGCCTGCTCTGGCAGCCGAGCGAGCGGTTCAGCGCCAAGCTCAGTGCGCTCTGGCAGGCGGTCGACAGCGAAGGCAACGGCCTCTACGCTGCGGACCTGACCGGCCGGAAGCTCGGCGACGGCTCGTCCTACAACAATTATGTCCGCGAGCCCTTCAGCACCGATCTCCAATATTATGCCGCGACGCTCGACTATGATTTCGGCGGCGTCACCGCGACCTCGGCCAGCACCTACAGCGTGGGCAACGCCACCCAGGTCCAGGACGGCAGCTATGCGTTCGGCGTGCTGTTCCCGCTGCTCACCGGCGGCGCGATCCCCCCCGGCATCACGCCGTTCACGATCAAGCTCGGACACAAGAAATACACGCAGGAAGTACGCCTCGCCTCACCGAGCGGCGGCCGCTTCGAATGGCTGATCGGCGGCTTCTATACCCATGAGAAAAGCAGCAACAGCCAGCTCGTCCGCTCGTTCGACATGGCTGGCAATCCGATCGCCGCGCTCGATCCGCTGGCGATCGTCGCCCTCCCCGCGACCTATCAGGAATATGCGGCATTCGCGAACGCGACCTTCCGCATCACCAGCCGGATCGACCTGACCGGCGGCGTCCGCTGGGCACGCAACGACCAGACCTTCCGCCAGATCAGCGAGGGTGCGATCGTCCCCTCTGCCAACGATCCCGGCAAGTCGAGCGAGAGCGTGTTCACCTACAGCGTCAGCCCGCAATTCCACATCAATGACGACGCGATGGTCTATGCCCGCGTCGCCAGCGGCTATCGCCCGGGCGGGCCGAACGTGATCGTGCCCAACGTGCCGCCCAGCGTCGGCTCGGACACGCTCACCAATTACGAGATCGGCCTCAAGGCGGACCTGATGGACCGCATGGTCTCGATCGATGTCGCCGCCTTCTACATGGACTGGAAGGACATCCAGGTCACCCGCAGCTTCGGCGGCATCGCCGGCCAGGCGAATGGCGGCGCGGCGGTCAGCCAAGGCGTCGAAGGATCGCTCTCGGTGCGGCCGGTGCGCGGCCTGACGATCGCGCTCACCGCCTCCTATACCGACGCCACGCTCGCCGAGGACGTGCCCGATATCAGCGGGCAGGACGGCGACCAGCTTCCCGCCGTGCCCAAGTTCAGCGGCTCGGCACGCCTCGACTATCATTTCGACCTGAAGGGCAGCACGTCGGCCGATCTCGGCATCGGCGTGCGCCATGCCAGCAGCCGCCTGTCGCTGGTCGAGAGCGACCCGCTCGTCGCGCGCGCCAGACCGTACACCGCGGTCGACGTGAACTTGGGCGTCAATCTCGACAAGAACTGGACGCTGCGCGCTTATGCCCGCAACCTGCTCAACGACGACGGCGAGATGAGCCGCTCCACCCTCGCGGACGGGCTCAACCAGCCCAGCTTCTTCGCCATTTCGCCGCTCCAGCCCCGCACCATCGGCCTCGCCGCCGAACTCGCCTTTTGACGCCCGGAACCCCTGATGAACGCTCCCTTCGGTCACGCGACCGGCGCGCTGGCGCTGCCCCAGCCCTATCTCCTCTTTCTGGGGGACACGACCGAGCCGGGCTTTGCCAAGACCGCGTTCGGGCTGCGCGACTGGGCGGGCGAGAAGTGCGTCGGCGAGTTCGCGTGCGGTGCCACCGTAACCACCGGCCTGCCACGGCTCACCCCTGTCGAAGCCGTGGCGAAGGGCGCCCGCGCGCTCGTCATCGGCGTCGCCAATAGCGGCGGCATGATCCCGCCCAGCTGGCGCGCCTCTCTGGTCGAGGCGCTCGAGGCCGGGCTCGACATCGTCAGCGGTATGCATGTTCGCCTCGCCGACGTGCCCGAGCTCAACGAGACCGCGACATTGCTAGGCCGGCGGCTGATCGACATCCGTACGCCCCCCGCCGAGATCCCGATCGGCACCGGACGCAAGCGCAGCGGCAAAAGGCTGCTCACCGTCGGCACCGACTGCGCTTTGGGCAAGAAATACACCGCGCTGGCGCTTGCCCGCGGCTTTGCCCAGAAGGGCGTGGATGTGGATTTCCGCGCCACCGGCCAGACCGGGATCATGATCGCCGGCGGGGGCATGCCGATGGACGCCGTGATCTCGGATTTCGAGGCGGGCGCCGCCGAGATCCTCTCGCCGGATGCCGCGCCCGATCATTGGGACGTGATCGAAGGCCAGGGCTCGCTCGCCCATCCCGGCTTCGCCGCGGTGTCGCTCGGCCTGCTCCATGGCAGCCAGCCCGACGTGATCGTGGTCTGCCACCAGCCCGACCGCATCGATGTGCTCGGCACGCCCGGCTACAAGGTGCCGAGCGTCGAGGAGATGATCGCGCTGACCTTGATGCTCGGCAAGCGCACCAACCCGGCGATCGCGTGCAAGGGCGTCAGCTTCAACACCGCCAATTTCGGCGAGATCGAGGCGCTCGACCTGATGGCGCGCGAGAGCGAGCGGCTGGGGCTCCCCGTTGCCGATCCGATGCGCGGCGGCGCGGCGTTCGAGCGGCTCGTCGACAGCTGCCTCGCATGAGCGGACCGGCAGCACCGGGATCGAGCTGGTTCCAGCGCTTCCTGCTGCCGGGCTTCGCATTCAAGGCGGTGGTGATCGGCGGCGGCTATGCCACGGGCCGCGAACTCGCCGAGTTCTTCCTCCCTGCAGGACCCTGGGGCGGCGTCGCGGCGATGCTGCTCGCGATGGGGATCTGGTCTTTGGTCTGCGCCGTCACCTTCGCCTTTGCCCGCGCGACCAACGCCTATGACTATCGCAGCTTCTTCGAACGGCTGCTCGGCCCCGGCTGGGTGGCGTTCGAGATTGCGTACATCCTCTTCGTCGTGCTGATCCTGTCGGTGTTCGGCGCGGCGGCGGGCGCGATCGGCGCGGCGACGCTCGGCCTGCCGCCGCTCGTCGGTACACTCGCGCTCGCGGTGGCGATCGCCGCCTTCGCGACCTTCGGCAACGCCTCGGTCGAGCGGCTGTTCAAGTACGTCTCGTTCCTGCTCTACGGCGTCTATGCCCTGTTCGTCATTCTGGCGCTCACCCGCTTCGGCGACCGCATCTCGGCCGCCTTCGCCATGCCCGCGCCGGCCGAGGGCTGGGCGCTCGGCGGCATCACCTATGCGAGCTACAATATCGTCGGCGCGGTGGTGATCCTGCCGGTGATCCGCCACCTCACCAGCCAGCGCGACGCGGTGATCTCCGGGCTGATCGCGGGGCCGCTGGCGATGCTCCCGGCGGTGCTGTTTTTCACGTGCATGGTCGGCTTCTACCCCGCCATCGCCGCCGAGACTTTGCCGTCGGACTTCCTGCTCCAGCAGCTCCACATCCCGCTGTTCCATCTGCTCTTCCAGCTGATGATTTTCTGCGCGCTGCTCGAGAGCGGCACCGGATCGGTCCATGCGATCAACGAGCGGATCGCCGCGGTCTGGCGCGCGCGGCGCGGGGTCGACCTGTCGCCCCGCGCGCGCGCCGGCATCGCCGCGACACTGCTGATCGGCTGCATCTTCGTCGCCGATCGGGTGGGGCTGGTCGCGTTGATCGGCAGCGGATACCGTATCCTCGCTTATGCGCTCCTCGCGCTCTATGTCATCCCGCTGCTGACCGTCGGAGTGTTCCGGCTCGTCCAAAGGAGGCCTGTACCCGCTCTATGAAACCGCTCCTTCTCGCCGCGCTTCTCGCGACCTCCGCCTGCACCATGACGCACAAGGAGCCGCTCAGCGACATGGCGCTCCACCAGAAGCTGCTGACGCTCGACACCCATCTCGATACCCCGCTCCACTTCTCGAGGGCTGGCTGGAGCTTCGGCGATCGCCACAGCTACGAGACCGATCTGGTCCAGGTCGATCTCGGCCGGATGGACGCCGGCGATCTCGATGGCGGTTTCTTCGTGATCTACACCGGCCAGGGCCCGCTCACGCCGCAGGGCTATGCCGACGCCAAAGCCGCCGCGTTCAAGCGCTTGGGCGAAATCGAGACGACGCTCGCCAAATTCCCGGACCGCATCGCACTCGCCACCAAGGCCAGCGACGCCGCCCGGCTCGATCACGCGGGCAAGCGCTTCGCCTATATCAGCATCGAGAACAGCTATCCGCTGGGCGAGGACCTGTCACTGCTCGGCGAATTCTACAAGCGCGGCGTCCGCCTCGCCGGACCCATCCACTTCAAGAACAACCAGTTTGGCGATTCCGCGACCGACAAGCCCCAATATAACGGCCTGAGCCCGCTCGGCCGGCAATGGGTCAAAGAGATGAACCGGCTCGGCATGGTGATCGACGCCAGCCATTCCGCGGATTCGGTGCTCGATCAGATGATCGAGCTCTCCACCACGCCGATCCTGCTCTCGCATTCCGGCCCGCGCGCGATGTGGAACCATCCGCGCAACCTGGACGACGAACATATCCGCAAGCTCGCCGCGTCCGGCGGCGCGATCTGCATGAACAGCGCCTATCTCTCCGAGATGCGCTCCTCGCCCGAACGCAATGCACTGCCTGATGTCGAACAGTTGAGCAAAATGACGCCCGCCGAACAGGCCAAGCTGACCGCGGATACCCGCACGCTCGATCGCACCTCTCCGGTCCAGACCGCCGATTTCGAGACCTATATGCGCGGGCTTCTGCACCTGATCCAGGTCGCCGGCGTCGACCATGTCTGCTTCGGCGCGGACTGGGATGGCGGTGGCGGCGTCAAGGGCTTCGAAGATATCGACTCGCTGCCCAAGGTCACTGCGCGGCTGCGCGCTGCCGGCTTTAGCGAAGCCGATATGCAGAAGATGTGGAGCGGCAACGTGCTGCGCATCCTGCGCATCGCCGAGGAGAAGAAGGGCCGCTGACAGCCTAGATCTTCCCCGAGCGAGCTCGGGGAGAATTTAGACGGCTGCTACCGCTTCCTTCCGCTTCATCCAGAACCAGGTCGCGACCAACACCAAGGCGGCCGGCACCGCCACGCCGAACTCGCCGATGGCATAGGGCGTCGCGGCGCCGCGCGCGCCGGTCAGCGGCGTGAACACCGCCTGGACGAAGATGTTGTGGCTCGCGTGGAAGATCGCGCATGGCCAGACGCTGTTCGAGCGCATCCGCAGCCAGGTGAGGATCACGCTGATGCTCAGCACCAGCACCGCGAAGCACGGCACCGACACCCACCAAGGCGTGCCCTGATTGTAGCTGCCGAACAGCAGCAGCGGCAAATGCCACGCCGTCCAGATCACGCCAACGACCAAGGCCGTGCCGGTGAACCCCAGCGCGCCCATCATCCGGGGCGCAAGCAGCCCGCGCCAGCCCAGTTCCTCGCCCAGTCCGCCGGTCAGCGCGATCACGAAGCCCGACGTCGCCATCAGCGCGAAATAGCCGAGGATGACGAGCGCGGGTGCCGTGTCCTTCCAGCCCAATGTGTCCGCCAGCGCGGCGACATTCGCCTGGTCGGCGAAGCCGCCAAACCCCAGGATCCACACCGCGGCATAGGCGACAAGCGTGTAGCCGAGCGGTACCAGATACCCGGTCAGCGCCCAGCGTCCCTCCCCCCAGCCGAGACCTAGCGAGGCCATGTCGAGCCCGCGCAGTCGCACCGTCAGCAGCGCCGCCACGCCCGGCGTCCACATCAGCCCGGTGACATAATAGCGCCCCGCCGGCGCCGCGCCGGTGCTCAGGATCAGCGCGTAGAAGATGCAGCTGATCGCGATCGCCAACCCCAGGAATGTGCCCACATCTCCCCAACGCTCGTGATCGCGCATCGCCGTCCTCCCCTGATGTACAGCCATGCTATGGCTGGGCCGAGTATTTTCCAATCAGAAAATTGTAGCGTGATCTGAAAGTAAGAAACTCCCTCGACGCGGCTCCACCAAAGCCGCTACCTCTGCCGGCGATGATCTCCCGCCGACACATGCTCTCGGCCGCGAGCGCCGCTCTCGCCGTCCGGAGCCTACCTGCATTCGCCCGGCCGCAAGCCGGTGACGCAGAACTCCGCATTATCCTCGATCGCGCGGCCAAGGGCTCGCCGGAACAAGCGCTCCGCGACCTCGCCACGATCGACATGCACGACCTGTCACCCTCGGCACGGCTCGATCTGGTGACGGCGCGCTCCGGCCTGGCCATCGACGCCGAATTGCTGCGCCGCTTTCCCTTTGGCCGCTTCGGCCGCCCCTATCGCGTCACGCCGCTCGCGGGCGCCTGGATCAAGCACAATGATGCCGCCGCGATCGATGCCGACACCATCGCGATCCAGCAGGATGCCATGGCAGGCGCCGGCCTTCCCGCCGGACTGCTCGCCCGCACCATCGCCGCGATCGAAGCCGTTCGCGCATCCACCAGCGGACCCATTGCCTCGGCTCTCGGTCGCCAGCTCGCAGCGCTGCGCGACCAGTCCGCCGCCGCGCCACCGCCCGGCGTAGGCCGCATTCCCGACGGCGGCGCTTATTATGCGCTGCTGCTCAGGCGCATCACCGGCGACGATGCCAATCCCGCCTCCGCCGAGCGCCGCTTCGAACAGGAACGCCGCCGCCTGAGCGCCCGCGCCGATGCGCTTCTGTCGAAGCTCGGCCACAAGCGCGGCTCGCTCGGCGCGCGCTACTCGGCTTTGTGGCGCGATCCGCGCTGGCTCTACAGCGACGACGATGCCGGCCGCGACCGCGCCGTGGCAGACATGAACCGCGCGCTCGACGCCGCCCGCCGCCGTCTGCCGGCACAATTCGCCGCCTGGCCGCCCCGCTCGCTTGACGTCGGCGCCCGGCGAATGTCCCGCGCCGACGAGGCGGCCGGCCGCAGCGGCTATCGCGAGCTGCCCACCGTAACGCGCTCGGGCGCCTATTATGTCGACCTCAAGGACATTGCCCGCCGCCCGGCCTGGACGCTCCCCGGCGTGGTCCATCACGAGCTGCTCCCCGGCCATATGATCCAGCTGCCGATCGAGGCGGATGCCGGCCAGCATTCGCTGCGCCTCGATTATACACCCGCCTTCCCCGAAGGCTGGGCGATCTATGCCGAGCAGATGGCGGCCGCCGACGGTAGTTTTGCCGGCGATCCGCTGGCCGAGCTCGGCCATATCCACTGGATGCTGTTCCGCAGCTGCCGCGCGCTCGCCGATATCGGCATCCACCTCCATGGCTGGTCGCTCGAGCAGGCGCATGCCCGGCTGGTCGAATGGCAGGGCGAGCCCGGCTATTTCGCCCCTTTCCCGCTTGAGCTCGACCGCATCGCCGCCGAGCCCGCCAGCCGCGCCGCGGAAGCGTTCGTGTGGCTCACAGTCGCCGATCTTGCCCGGGGCCGCGAACGCAAGGCGTTCCACCGCATCGTCCTGGCCGACGGGCGCAAGCGCACCGACGAGCTTCGCCGCCTGGTCACGGGGAGGAAATGAGGCGTTTCGCTCTTGCGGCGCGGCGGCTATTTCCCGAATGAAACCGGTTTCATGTACGAACCGGAAGCCGGAGAGATTTTCCATGCTGCGCAGCATCGCGCCCGCTCTTATCGTGCTCGCCACGCCCGCCTACGCCCAGACCGTCTCGCCCCGCGCCGACGGCGTTGAGGTCCAGGCCGGCAGCCTGACGCTTCGCGTCACCGCGCAGACCGATGCCATCCTGCGCGTCCGCATCGCCCGTGACGGCAAGTTTCCCGAGGATGCGAGCTGGGCCGTCCCGGCGAACGTACGCGCGAAGAGCGTCAAGGTCGCGCCGCTCGCCGACGGCTTCGCCACCTCATCGCTCCGCGTCCATGTCGATCCTGCCACCCTGCGCCTCAGCATCGACGATGCCGCCGGCAAGCGCATCACCGCCGACCTGCCCGATCCGATAAAGCTCGACGGGACCGGCTTCACGCTGCGCAAGGCGATGCCCGTCGGCGAGCAATATTTCGGGCTGGGCGACAAGACCGGCCCGTTCGACCGCCGCGGCGCGAGCTATGTCGACTGGAACACCGATTCCTTCGGCTTCAGCCCGGCGACCGATCCGATCTACAAGTCGATCCCCTTCTTCGTCTCGGTCGGCGGCGCGGGCGGCAGCTACGGCTTCTTCCTGGACAACACATGGCGCAGCTGGTTCGATTTCGGCCACCGCGAGGATGGCACGCTGGCGATCGGCAGCGCGAACGGCCCGATCGACTATTATGTCATCGCCGGGCCGAGCAGCGCCGACGTCGTCCGCCGCTACACCGATCTGACCGGCAAGGCACCGCTCGCGCCGCGCTGGGCGCTCGGATACCAGCAGTCGCGCTACAGCTATATGAGCGATGCCGAGGTTCGCGAGATCGCCGCGAAGATGCGCCAATCCCAGGTGCCGCTCGACCTCATCTGGCTCGATATTGATTATCAATATCGCAACTGGCCGTTCACCGTGAACACCCAGACCTTCCCCGATCTGAAAAAGCTCGCGGGCGATCTGAAGCAGGACGGCATCCGCCTGGTCGCGATCACCGACCTCCATGTCGCGGCCGCGCCGGGCAAGGACTACGCCCCCTATGACAGCGGCACGGCCGGTGGCCATTTCCTCCGCAATCCCGACGGCAGCACCTATGTCGGCCCGGTCTGGCCCGGCCCCGCGGTCTTCCCCGATTTCACGCGGAAAGCTTCGCGCGACTGGTGGGGCACGTTGTTCAAGGGCTTTGTGGACGACGGCGTGGCCGGCTTCTGGAACGACATGAACGAGCCGGCGATCTTCGAGACGCCGACCAAGACGATGCCGCTCGATACCATGCACCGCATCGACAGCGACGATTTCGCCCCACGCGACGCCAGCCATGCCGAGATCCACAATGTCTATGGCATGGAGAATAGCCGCGCGACGTTCGAGGGGCTGAAGAAGCTCCGCCCGAACGACCGCCCCTTCGTGATGACCCGCGCCAGCTTTGCGGGCGGCCAGCGTTACGCCGTCACCTGGACCGGGGACAACAATGCCAGCTGGGAGCATCTCAAGCTCTCGGTCCAGCAGCTGGTCAATCTCGGCCTGTCGGGCTTCTCCTACAGCGCCGCGGACGTCGGCGGCTTCACCGGCGGGCCCAGTCCCGAGCTGCTCACCCGCTGGTACGAGATCGCGGCCTTCACCCCCGTCTTCCGTGTCCATGCTGCCAAGGACACGCCGCGTACCGAGCCCTGGGCGGACGGTCCCGAGCATCTCGCGATCCGCCGCCGCTTCATCGAGGCGCGCTACCGCCTGCTTCCCTATCTCTACGCCGTCGCCGAGCAGAATGCCCGCACCGGCGATCCGATCATGCGACCGGTCTGGTACGACTATCCTGCGGCACGGACCGCCGGATGCGACCAGTCGATGGCGTTCACGCTCGGCCGCAGCCTCTTGATCGCCGCCTCGCCCAAGCCGGAATCGCCGCGGCCCTATGACATCTGCCTTCCCGCCGGCGGCTGGTATGATTACTGGACGGGGCTCCCCGAGAGCGGCGACAAGCTCAGCGAGACGCCCGCGCTCGATCGCCTGCCCGTCTATGTCCGCGCCGGCACGATCCTGCCGCGCCAGCCGCTCACCCAGAGCACCGCGCAAGTGCCGCAAGGCCCGTTGTCGCTCGACATCTATCCGGGCGAGGAGTGCAGCGGCACGCTCTATTGGGACGACGGGCTCACCACGAACGGCGCGACGCTCCGCCAGACGATCCGCTGCACGCAAACTGCGAGCGGCCTGACGATCGACTTCGACGCGCGCGAGGGCGCGTACAAGCCCTGGTGGAACGGCATCGCGGTGACGGTGCACGGTTGGCAGGGCGGCGCGAAGATCAAGGGTACCACGGCGACCGCGAACGACGCCGCGCGCACGCTGAGCTTCACGATCCCCGACCAGCCGCGCGCCGCTCGCGTCACTGTGAGCCGCCAATGACCCCCAACCGTCACCCCGGCGAAAGCCGGGGTCCAGAGCCAAGCAGGGAATCGCCCGTGACCCTGGGTCCTGGCTTTCGCCGGGGTGACGGGAAGTGTCGGGCATGAGCATCCGCCCGCGCCTGCTCCTGTTCGCCTTCGGCGACTTCGCTTTCAATCTCTACTGGCAGAGCATCATGCTCTTCCTGCTCTTCTACTATACCGAGGCGCTGGCGCTTCCGGTGGAGACCGCGGCGACGATCTACACGATCGCGACAATCTGGGACGGCGTGGCCAACTTCATCGCTGGCACGCTCGCCGATCGGCGCGAGGCGAGCCGCCACTATGGCAAGGTGCTGATGCTGGGCAGCCTGCCGCTCGGTATCGCCTGCGTGCTCACCTACCTTCCCCCGCCGATTGCCGGCTTCTGGGGCATCGCCTTCGTGCTGGTCGGGCATCTGCTGTTCCGTACCGCCTATGCCGCGGTCAACATCCCCTATCTGGCGATGTCCGCGCGGATCAGCACCGACAGCAAGGACCGCGCCTTCATCGCCGGGATGCGGATGCTATTCGGCACGATGGCCTGGGTGCTGGTCGCGCGCGGCACGGTGCCGCTCGGCGCATGGTTGAGCGGCGGCGCGGTCTCGGCGAGCGCCTATCTCGGCGCGGCGATCCTGTTCGCGATCGTCGGCACCGCGATCCTGATCCTGGTCGGCGCCACCTATCGCGAGGAGCTGGTCACGCCGCCCACGCCGCGCCCTTCGATCGCCGCGAGCCTCAGGAGCCTCGCCGCCAATCGCGCCTTCGTCACCTTGAACCTCGCGATGATGGCGATGATCGTCGCGGTGACGGTGCTCAACAAGTCGGTGCTCTATTACTTCAAATATTTCCTCGAGGACGAGGCCGCCGGTCAGACAGCGCTCGCCTGGATGGGGCTCGTCAGCGCGATCGCCGTGCCCGTCTGGATGCTGCTCCAGCGCCGCATCGGCACGCGCAGCCTGTGGTTTCTCGCCGCGTCCCTTTGCATGGCCGGGCTGATCCTGTTCGCCGCGATCCGCATCGATCGCGCCGACGTCATGCAATTCTATCTGGTCGCGATGCAGGCGATGATCGTCGGGCTGCACTTCGTATTCTGGGCGATGCTGCCCAACACGATCGAGTATGGCGAGCATGCCACCGGCCTGCGCGTCGAGGGTGCCGTGTTCGGCCTCGCCTCTTTGCTCCAACGCGTCGCGATCGGCATCGCCACCGCGATCATCGGCTTCGGCTTCGGCTCTGCCGGCTATGTCGCCAATGTCCACCAGAGCGAGGCGACGCTCGCGGCGATGCGCTGGACCATCGCGCTGGCGCCGCTCGGCTTTCTCGCGCTCTCCTGCGCGCTGATGCTGCTCAACCCGCTCGGCAGGGGCGCGCATGCGCGGATCGTGCGCGAGATGGCGGGCAGCTAGGCTTCGTAGGCGATGCGCACTTTCGCGGCCGCCGCCACCGCGACCCGCCGCGCTTCGTCGACATTGTCGGCAAGCGCCAATGCCACGCCCATCCGGCGGTTCGGCCGCGTCACCGGCTTGCTGAACAGCCGCACGTCAACCGCGATGCCCGGCTCGGCAAGCGCCTCGGCTAGCCCCTCGAAATGGAAGGCGCTGGCGTCTCGGTCCGCCAGGATGACCGCCGATGCCGCGGCACCCAGCAGCTTCGGCTCGGGCACCGGCAGGCCAAGGATCGCGCGGGCGTGGAGATCGAACTCGCTCAGGTCCTGCGAGATCAATGTCACCATGCCGGTATCGTGCGGTCGCGGCGACAGTTCGGAGAAGATCACCTCCTCGCCCTTCACGAAAAATTCGACGCCGAACAGGCCGTAACCACCTAGATCCTCGACCACTTTCCGGGCCATGTCCTGCGCCTCGGCAAGCGCCGCGACCGACATCGCCGCCGGCTGCCAGGATTCCTGATAGTCTCCGCGCTCCTGCCGGTGGCCGATCGGCGCGCAGAAGCGGATGCCGTCGCGGGTGCTGACGGTAAGCAGCGTGATCTCATAGTCGAAGTCGACGAACTGCTCGACGATGATCCGCCGACGGTCGCCCCGCATGTTGGCGACCGCATAATCCCAGGCACGGTCGATCTCCTCGGCGGTGCGCACGGTGCTCTGGCCCTTGCCCGACGAGGACATGACCGGCTTCACCACGCAGGGCAGCCCGACGGGCTCGAGTGCGGCCCGCGCTTCCTCCAGGCTCTCGGCGTAGCGATAGCGCGACGTCTTCAGGCCCAGCTCGATCGCGGCGACCTCGCGGATGCGGTCGCGGTTCATCGTCATCTGTGTGGCCCGGGCGGAGGGGACGACGGTCACACCTTCCCGCTCCACTTCGGCGAGCACCTCGGTGCGGATCGCCTCGACCTCGGGCACGACGAAATCGGGCTTGTGGCGCGCGATTGCGGCGCGCAGCTGCTCGGCGTCGAGCATCGAGAAGACCTCGAACGCATCCGCCATCTGCATCGCCGGCGCGCCGGCATAGCTGTCGCACGCCACGACATAGGCGCCCAGCCGCTTGGCCGAGATGACGAACTCGCGTCCCAGCTCGCCCGAGCCGAGCAGCAATATCTTGGCAGTGAATGGCATGGGTCCGCCTCTCGTGAATCAGCTTGCGGGCTTCTCGCGAAGCTGGGTGCGGATGTCGAGAGGTGAACAATAGCAACCGTCATCCCGGCGCAGGCCGGGATCCAGAGCCTCAAGCCTCACGGCGGAGAAACCCTGGATCCCGGCCTGCGCCGGGATGACGATGATAAATGCCCTAGGCGCCCTTGAGCTCGAAGCTCCCGCGCACGCCCTGGGTCTCGGCCGAAGGCGAGACCCACACATCGAACAGGCCGGGCTCGACCGTCGGCTTGTTCTCGCGCCCGATGAACAGCAGCAGGTCGCGGCGGATCTTGAACGTCACCACCTCGGACGCGCCGGGTGCCAGTGTCACCTTGCGGAACGCCTTCAGCTCGCGAACCGGCCGCGTCACGCTCGCGGCGCGGTCATGCGTGTAGAGCTGCACGAGCTCCTCGGCCGCGCGCTTGCCGGTGTTGGTCACCTTGGCGCTCACCGTCAGCTCGCCGTCCCAGGCAAGCGTCGGCGCCACCGACAGGTCCGAATATTCGAACTTGCCGTAGGTCAAACCGTGCCCGAACGGGAACAGAGCCGAGTTCGGAATGCCGCGATAATGCGCCTTGTACGGCTCGAGCTGGGTTTCGGACGGATTGGGCCGGCCGGTCGGCTTGTGCGCATAGCTATAGGGCTGCTGCCCGAGCGAACGCGGGAAGCTGCACGGCAAGCGACCCGACGGCGAATAGTCGCCGAACAATATGTCCGCGATCGCATGGCCGCTCTCCGAACCCAGGAACCAAGTCACCAGGATCGAAGGCGCGTTCACCACCGCGCCCTTGAGCGCCAGCGCACGCCCGTTCTTGAGCACGATCACCACCGGCTTGCCGACCGCGGCCACCGCTTCTGCCAGCGCTTGTTGCGGCTCGGGCACGATGATCTCGGCGCGCGACTGTGCCTCGCCCGACATGCCCTCCGATTCACCGATCGCGAGCACGACGATGTCCGCCTCGCGCGCCGCGGCAACCGCGGCCTCGATGCCGCCGGGCAGCGGTGCCTCGACGGTCGATCCCTGCACCACGGTGATCAGGCTGCGATCGGCCACCGCCGCCTTGACCCCCGTCGCGAGGTCGATCGCCTGGGCATTGTCGCCATAGACCACCCAGGGCCCGTTCAGGCTGTCCGAGCCCGAAGCGAACGGCCCGATCAGCGCGATCTTCTTGCCCGATTTGGGCAGCGGCAGCAGGTCGCCATCATTCTTGATCATCACGATCGACTTGCGCCCCGCCTCGCGCGCCAGCGCCAGCGCCGGCTTGGTCCGCGAACGTGCCTTTTCGCGCTTCAGGTCGATGCGGCGGAAAGGATCCTCGAACAGCCCCAGCCGCGCCTTCATCGCCAGCACGGTGCGCACCGAAGCATCGAGCCGCGCCACGGGCACTTCGCCCTTCTCGACCAGGTCGGGCAAATGATCGCGGTAGAAGCCGCTGGTCATGCTCATGTCGACGCCCGCCAGGAAAGCGAGCTTGGCCGCCTCGCGCGCATCCGCGGCGAAGCCATGGTCGATCATCTCCATGTCGCCAGTATAATCGGAGACGACGAAGCCCTTGAAACCCCATTCGCCGCGCAGCACCGTCTCCATCAGCCAGCTATTGCCGGTCGAGGGTACGCCCGAAATCTCGTTGAACGAGGCCATGAACGAGAGCACGCCCGCGTCCACCGCGGCCTTGAACGGCGGCAGATAGATTTCGCGCAGCGTCCGCTCGGAGATGTCGACCGTGTTGTAGTCGAGCCCGGCTTCCGCCGCGCCATAGGCCGCGAAATGCTTGGCGCAGGCCAGCACCGCGTCATTGTCCTTCAGGTCCTTGCCCTGGAAGCCGCGGACGCGCGCATCGGCGATCAGGCGTCCGAGCAGCACGTCCTCGCCCGCGCCTTCCATCGTCCGGCCCCAGCGCTGGTCGCGCGCGATGTCGACCATCGGCGCGAAGGTCCAGTCGATGCCCGACGCCGCCGCCTCATAGGCCGCCATCCGCGCGGTGCGCTCGGCCAGGCCCGGCTCGAAGCTCGCCGCCTCGCCCACCGGCACCGGGAAGATCGTGCGGTGGCCGTGGATCACGTCGGCTGCGAAGATCAGCGGGATTTTGAGCCGCGACTGGGTCATCGCCGCTGTCTGCATCCGCCGCGCCATCTCGGCGCCGTTGCCGTTGAACACGCCGGTCAGCCGGCCTTGGCGCACTTCCTCGAGCTGGCCGTCGAAATTCGGGCCGTTCGAGGCCGGATTGAGCGCGGTCGCCACGCCGCCGCCCCAGGCGCTCGGCATCAGGGTGAGCTGACCCGCCTTTTCGGCGAGCGTCATCTTGGCGATCAGGGCGTCGATAAAGGCGGGCACCGGAAGCGCGGCGGCCTGCCACAGCATGGCGCGCGCCGGGTTGTGCATCCAAGCCGCAACCGCGCCGGCTCCCATCAGCGCTGCGCGTCGCGAAATCCTGGTGTCGAACATTATACTTCCTCTCCTGGCGGCGCGCTTCCCACCCTGAAGCGCGTAGGTATCTCGAATGGGCGCGCGCAATCTTTTTGCTTGTGACCGCTAACCGTAACCGGTTACATACCCTTTCAAGGGCGAGGATTGCAATCGCCTACAGGGTCTGAAACGTAGGAAACATACGCAGGGCCGGAGAAGGGACTGAAATGGCCGAGGCCACCATCCGCGATGTCGCCCGCCGCGCCGAGGTTTCGGTGGCGTCGGTGTCGCGCGCGCTCAACGGCCTGGACAATGTCCGCGCCGAGACGCGCGAGCGGGTGATCGCGGCGGCCAACGAGCTCGGCTATGTCCCGCATGCCGGCGCGCGCAGCCTTTCGCTCTCCCGCGCGCACGCGATCGGCGTTGTGCTTCCCGATCTCCACGGCGAATTCTTCTCAGAATGCGTGCGCGGCATGGACCGCGAGGCGAGTCGCCGCGGCTATGTCCTGCTGCTCTCGAACATGCATGACGACAGCGAGCAGGCGGCGAACGCGCTGCGCACAATGCGCGGCCGGGTCGACGGGCTGCTGGTGATGGCGCCGCACATCCCGCCCGCCTCGCTCGCGCGGGCGCTGCCGCAAACCTTGCCCGCCGTGCTGATCAACGCGCCCGGAGACTTCGGCGCGCATCCGTCGCTTCGCTTCGACAATTTCGCCGGCGCCGATGCGATCGTCCGCCACCTGGTCGAGAGCGGCTATAAGCACATCGTCCATATCTCCGGCCCCGAAGGCAATGTCGACGCGCGGGAGCGCGCCGAGGGCTATCGCCGCGCTATGGCGCGCCACGCCCCCGGCATCGCACCGCGCATCATCGACGGCGACTTCAACGAGGAGACCGGCGTCGCCGCGGCGCATACGATCCTCGCCGGATCCGAACCCTGCGACGCGGTCTTCGCCGCCAACGATATGATGGCACTCGGCTGCCTCCACGCGCTGCGTTCCGCCGGCAAGCAAGTTCCCGGCGACATCGCCGTAGCGGGCTTCGACGACGTGCCCCTCGCCCGCTACATGGCGCTCACCACCGTCCGCGTTCGCATCGCCGAGATCGGCGCGCGCGCCGTCGCACGGCTGATCGACATCCTCGATGGCCGCGACACCGGTGAGCAGAACGAAATGCACATCCCCGAGCTCGTCGCCCGCGCCACCACGGCGCCGCGCGCCTTGAACGGAGCCGCGGATGCGCATTGACTCCGCCGACCTCTTTTTCGCCGCGAATGTAACCGGTTTCATGGCCGGTCGCTCGTTCGTCGCATCAACAGTTACACCCCCCCTCAGGGGCAGCACCCTGCGTGCTGCCCCTGATTTTTTGGTGTAGAGGACCCAAATCATGATCGATCGTCGTGCGCTTCTTTCGCAGGGCCCGGTGCTGCTTGCCGGTGCTGTGCTTCCCGCAACCGTCGTCGCCGCGCCCGCTGCCGGCCCCACCCTCCCCGCCTTCTACGAGGATATAGAGAAGCGGACCTTCCGCTGGTTCTGGGAAACCGCGCGCCGAGACAACGGGCTCGTGCCTGATCGCTACCCCACCCCTGCATTCTGCAGTATCGCCTCGGTCGGCTTCGCGCTCACCGCCTATCCGATCGGCGTCGAGCGCGGCTGGATCACCCGCGCCGAGGCGCGCGACCTGACGCTCACCACCCTGCGCTTCTTCTGGGAATCGCCGCAGGGCCCCGAGCCGACCGGCAAGATCGGCCACAAGGGCTTCTTCTACCACTTCATCGACATGATCAGCGGCGAGCGGTACCGCGACGTCGAGCTCTCGAGCGTCGACAGCACGATCCTGTTCATGGGCATCCTCTTCGCCGGCCAATATTATGACCGCGCCGATCCCGCTGAGCGGGAGATCCGCCGCCTCGCTTTGGCCATCTATACCCGTGCCGACTGGAACTTCTTCCGCACCGACGGGCGCAAGGCGATCTCGATGGGCTGGCATCCCGAGCGCGGGCTGATCGAGCGCAACTGGGACGGCTATAACGAAGGCATGTTCGTCTACATCCTCGGGCTCGGCGCGCCCGAGCATGCCGTGCCCGCGAACAGCTGGGAGGCCTGGACCGCCCCCTACCCGCGCTTCTGGCGTGGCGAGGGCCCGACCCGCCACCTCGCCTTCGCGCCGCTGTTCGGCCACCAGTACAGCCACACCTGGATCGATTTCCGCGGCATCCAGGACAAGGTGATGCGCGAGGCAGGGCTCGACTATTTCGAGAATACGCGCCGCGCCGCCTATGCCGATCGCGCCTATTGCATCGCCAATCCGATGCGCTGGGACGGCTTCTCCAAGGACATTTGGGGCCTCACCGCGTGCGACGGCCCGGGCAATTTCCGCAAGCCCTTCAAGGGTGAGACCCGCGAGTTCTTCGGCTATGCCGCGCGCGGCCCGTTGGGCCAGCCCGACGAGCGTGACGACGGCACACTGGCGCCCACCGCGGCCCTAGGCTGCCTCCCCTTCGCCCCCGAGATCGTCATTCCCTGCGCCGAGGCGATGCAGCGCGAATATGGCGACCGGCTCTACGGCAAATATGGTTTCCTGGATTCGTTCAACCCCAGCTTCAAATACACCGATGTCCGCCCCGAAAAGGGCAGCGTCGATCCGAAGAAGGGCTGGGTGAACGACGATTATCTTGGCATCGACCAGGGCCCGATCCTGGCGATGGCGGCGAATTACCGCAGCGATTTCGTGTGGAAGCACATGCGCAATTCGCCCGCGATCCGCAAAGGACTCAAGCTGGCCGGCTTCACCGGAGGATGGCTGGGCGGCTGAGGGCTTCTCGACTAACGACGACGTCCGCTAACGACCCAGTTCCGGACATTAGAAGATGCCTTTTGCCCCTCACCGTCACCCCGGCACAAGGCCGGGGTGACGGTGAGGGAACGGCCGCTCTTATCACCAGCGACCGCTGATTGTAGCGTGACGGGCTGAGCGAGGAGAGGGGGCTAGATCGCCCAGCCCTAAGTCCCGTAGGTAACCGCCTCGGGGCCTGTCATCCATTATGGACCTAATGGTCGCTGCGCGAAATCGTCCTTTCGGGATGGACCAGATGGACAGTTGCACGAGCGGCAGCGGACGGCATAGGCCGCGTGGCAATCTCGGCCGCTGTCTTGGACCACCATGAGCCGCTAAAGCCTTGGGCGTCTCACCAAATTGCGAATGGACCCCGGCACAAGGCCGGGGTGACGGTGAGGAGCGTGAGCGCTTTGCACCAACTGCAGACGAGAGCCGATGATGCGGCAGCGGACCTTCTGACAGGCAGGCAATCCCCGGGCCGGCTAACCCTTGCCCCGGTTCACAGCTCAGCAGATCCGCCAGCTCCATCGACCCTCTCGAACCGACCCGCTTCCAGGCGCGCAACTGCCTGTTCGATCCGCGCCAGCGTCTCGACGATCCGCACCTGTTCTTCATGCGTGAAGGCATCGCGATCCTGGTTCAGCCGCTCGACCAGCCGCACGACGATCAGCGGCGCCACGCCGAAGATGGAGATGTGCATCAAGGCAAGCGCCAGCATCTCCCCCGCCGTCGATTTCGGGCTGATGTCGCCATAGCCCGTCGAGGTCGCGGTGGTGCCCGCCCAGTAGAGGCTGTCGGCGAAATTGTGCCCCTCGATCGCCATGAACAGCAACGTGAAGCCCAGAAGCAGCACCACATAAGCGAGCGCCAGTTCCTTGAGCGTATCGGTCGCGGCCTGCAGCCTGTTCATCGTCACCCCCTGATCACGTGCGGAATGAAGCGCGCGCGGTTGCCGGTGATGAGCCCGTCCTCGCGGATCCCCATCCCCGCCGCTTCGCCGTCCACGACCCAGCAGCCGAGCACCGGATAGCCGTTGCCGAAGTCGCGCAGCGGATAGAGTTGCTGGTACATGGTCAGTCCCTGGCGGTACTCGCCCGACGATCGTGCGACGGTCAGCCCGCGCTGCACAACCTCGATATTGGCGCCTTCGCGCGCCAGGAACGGCTTCGCGACATAGCTGTCGCCGATCTTCTCCTTGAACACCGACGCCTCCAGAAGATTCGGATGGTCGGGGAACATCGCCCACAGCACCTGGAGGACCGCCTTGTTGCTCCACAGCATCTTCCAGATCGGCTCTATCCACGCCGTCTCGGGCAAGTGACGGACGATGTCCTGGCCGTAGCGTTCGTTGACGATCCATTCCCAGGGATAGAGCTTGAAGATCGCGGTGATCAGCTGGTCTTCGCTGTCGACGATCCGTCCGCGCGCATCGAGACCGATATCGTCGATCACGATCGCAAGCGTTTCGAGCCCAGCCTGCGACGCCAGATCGCGCATATAGGTCGTGGTGATCGTGTCCTCGTGCGAGGGATCGGCGGTATGGGTGAACCAGATCCGCTGGTCGGGAAGCCGCGCACGGATTTCCGCCCAGCGTCCGATCAATTTCTCGTGCAGGCTGTTGAACTGGTCGAGTTCAGGGAACAGCGCCTCCTTCCAGTCCCACTGGATCACCGCGGCCTCGAGCATCGAGGTCGGCGTGTCGCAATTGAACTCGAAGAGCTTGGGATCGCCCTCGCCGGTATAGCCGAAATCGAACCGCCCATAGTTGAGCGACGGCGGCTCGTCGCGCCACGCCGCCTTGAGCGCCCGGTGGCAATATTCGGGGATGCCGAATATCTCCAGGACCTCGGGGTCCTCGACGATCCGCTCGCCCGCCTCGAGGAACAGGTCATAGACGGTTTCGGCCGCCGCCTCGATCTTCTCGATCTCGGCGAGCTCGAACGCATAATAGGCGCTCTCGTCCCAATAGGGATCGCCGTCCTGACTGTGCCAGATCAGCCCCTGCGCTTCGACCTTCGCCTGCCAGTCGTCGCGCGGCGCGATTGCGTGCCGCTCCACGCCGTCAGGACCTGCCGCCGCCGAAGCTGCGACCGTGCGACCCGAGACCGCCGCGCGAGACCGCTGCCGATCGCGTCATCCGCGACGCCGCGGGCGCATCGGCATAGCTGACCCCCGCGCGCGGCGCGTAGGAGCCAAGGCCGGCATAGCGTGGGTTGCGGATCGATTCCCCGTAATAGGGAACGGCGGAATTGCGCCCGAGATAATACCAGAGGAACGCGGTGCCGACACCGCTACCGCCGCCGCCGTGATAGACCGTGCGCTGGCCGCACTGGCTGTCATCGACGCGGTTGCCTTCCTTGTCGACGCAGATCGCGGTGTCGCGATCGGTGACGACGTCGTCGTTCCAGCCGTCGTTCGACGAGCATCCGGGCAGCGAGATCAAGGCCGCCGCCATCGCCGTGGTCATGGACAATTGTTTCTTCATTGCGGACCTCCTGTCGGCCGGCTGCTCAAGGGACCATGCAGGCTGCCTGGAGGATGCCGATTCCCAGCCCGAAGCCGCCGACGAAGATCCCGGAAGCGACGCAACCATCGGCGATCCGCTTCGAGATCGTCGTGAAAAGCAGCCGCGCGATCACGAAGAACACCACCAGCTGGACGATGGCCGCGACCGCGCCCCACAACAGCATGTCCGGGATGCTCACCGAATGGCCGATCACCACCGCGACGGGAATGGCGAAGCCGATAAAGGTGCCGGTCAGCTGGATCGAGGCTGCGCTGTTGCCTTCGCGAATCAGCGCGAATTCCTTGTGCGGCGTGATCAGGACGTAGAGAACCAGAAACGCAATCGCGAGGCCGAGTGCCGCGGCGAAATACGCCAGAAAATGCGGTAGCGTGTCGGTGAAATACTGGAACATGGCGCGCCCTCCCCTTTGTCCGCCCAATACCGCATGCGTATCAGCGGCTCGGCGCTTCTGGAAGGCCGTTGTGGAATCACATCGGATCCGCCCCCACTCCCCATAAGCCAATCAGCGGATCGCGATCGGTTTGCTCCGCTTCGAAACGCCATTCTCGTCGAATGCCTCGACCGCGACAAAATAGCCCTGCCCGACATTGAGCGCGCGCAGGTCCAACGCCGCGCCCTGGTCCGCCCAGCGCTGATAGGTGAGCGTCAGCCGGTCGGACCTGATGCCCCACATCACATTGTAGCCGACCGCGCCCTTCACCGGCTTCCAGGCGATATGCGCATCGCGTTGGTCCGCGTCCCGCTTCGCCGTCACGCCGCCCGGCATCGCTGGGGCCCTGCCCCCCGCACTGCCGAACACGCGGATGTCGCTGATCGCCAGATTGGCCGCGCCGACATGGTCATGGACATAGCGCACATAGCGCGCCTTCACCGGCGCCGGCAGCTCGAAATAGGCATTGGGCCGGTCGCGCCGCGGCGCCTCGGTCTTCGCCAGCGGCGCCCATGCCTTGCCGTCCACCGACGATTGCAGCTCGAATTCAGTATAGATGTCGTCCGCATCGGCGAAGCGGTTCGACTTGTAGTCGGCGAAGTTGACCTGGACCGCACGCAGCGTCTTGGCCGCGCCCAGATCGACCGTCAGCGTCTCGCCCGCTTTGTTGGCGCCGGCGACCCAGAAGGTTCGCGGATTCTCGTCGGTCACCCGGTCCGCGGCGAACTCTCCAAAAGTCGACGAAGCGCTTGCCGCCTTTTTGTACGAAAGCAGCATCCAGCCGGTGAACAGGCTCTCCGGATCGTCGATCTTGCTCGTCGGCACATATTGCGGGAAATCGCCGAACCGCGTCGATACGGACATCTGGCCGTCGGCCGCGAAGTGCGCCGGCCACATGCCGATGCGCCGCTCGAACGTCCAGTTATAGCCGATCCACGGCGTGCCGGTGTTCCACCAATTGCCATGCACGTCCTGAAAGGTGGAACCATGCCCCGCCCCCTGGACGAACCCGCCGGGCTTGTAGGCCACCGGATTGTAGGGCGCGTATTCATACGGCCCCAGCGGCTTGTCGGAGACATAGGTGCCGTTGGAATAGGCATTATATTCGGTGCCCGGCGCGCCGTACTGAAGATAGTAGCGCCCATTGACCTTGGTCATCCAGGCGCCTTCCATGAAGGGCTTGATCGGCGTGCCATTGGGCAGCCCCCCCGAATGATCCTGGCCGAAGCGCTCCCAGCCATGCTGGTCGGGATGCAGCGCCAGCATCGACTGGGCCTTGCCCTTGTAGATCAGGCGGCCGTCCTTGAACTCGATCTCCATGCCGTAGAGCGGGAAGACGTTCGACGAGTTCCAGTAGAGATACCATTTGCCGTCATCGTCCTTGAACAATGCGGGATCCCAGGGGCCCGGCGGCACCTGGCCCGGCTCCTTGATAGTATCCTCGAACCCGCCCTGCACTGCGCCCGGCAGATCGGGCATGCGGCGGACAAAGAAGTCGAGCTTGCCCGTCTCCGGCGCGGTGCTCGACAGGATCGATTCGGGCCGCGTCATCGAGGGCTGGATCAGGATGCGCTCGTCGCCATCGGCCCAGACCGCGGGCGCCACAATCGACTGGAACGGCCAGCGGCTCGGCATGATGAAGGTCCAGTCGATCAGGTCCGTCGAACGCCAATAGCCGTCGGCCAGCGTCTGGAACATGTAATAGGCGCCCTTGAACTGGACGACCGCCGGATCGGCGCCGGTCCGGTACGAGATGCCCTCGTTCAACTGCTCGAAATTGTAGCGGTAATCCAAGTCGACCGGGTTGATAGTGGTCCGCTTGGGCGCCTGAGCATAAGCGGAAGTCGCGGCCAACAGGCTCAGCAGCAGGATCGTGCGCTTCATTTCAATGTCCTAGGATGAAGATATTGGCGGTCAGCCGCCCGCGGCGCGGGTCGCTGGAAAAGTCCATGTCCTCGGGGATGATCCCCGAATGCAGCATGTTGCCGCGATAGATGACGAGCCGGTCAGCCCGTCCCTCGATCACGCCGGTCTGCTCGAAATAGGTGTCGGACTGGCGGATATAGCCGGCCATCGCCACGCTCTCGGCCCTGGCCGCGCCGACGAAGCGGTCGACATTGCCGTCGTCGACGATCTCGATACCGGTGGATCGCTGGCGGTAGAATGCGGTGCCCGGCGTGTCCGCCAGATAGTGGAGCAGCGCGAGATAGCCGGGATCGGTCGAATCGAAATGCGGCGCCCGCTGGACGGCGGTCAGCGCGTCCGGCTGCGCAGTCACCATCGAGAAGCTCGCCTCGAGCAGGTCAAAGCGATCGAAGTCGAACGCTCCGCCGATGAACGGCGCCGCCGCCTCCAGCATGTGCTCGACATAGGCGTTGGCGGCCCCGTCCGCCGGCGTGATGATCCGCCTCAGCCCGGGATAATAGGTTCCCCGGCTCGCCTCGAACGGCGCCATCGCCGCCGCGATTCCGACAATATCGCCGACTGCCTCGCTGAAGCCGTCCAGGACGACAACCGGGCTCTGGCTTTCGCCGACGCGGCGCAGTTCGGGCTTCATCGGTCACCCATTCAAGAAAAGGGGGAGGAAAAGCCGAAGCTCCCCTCCCCCTGCAATAGACCCAAGCCAAACGGCTTAGAACTTGTACTTCGCGCCCACCTGGAAGCTGCGGGCGAGGCCGATCGTGCCATTCTCCTCGAACGTCGGGTTCTCGCCGCTGCCTGCGCCCCATGCCGAATAGGAGCGGTTGACCGTGTCGAACACGTTGAACGCCGCGAAGCTGACCTCGAGCTCGTGACCATCGGCGTACGGCATCTTGAACTTCTTCGCGATGCGCAGGTCGAGGTTCGAGTAACCGAACGTCTCGTGCGGGAAGAACACGCCGCCCATATTGGCGTAGCAGCACGCATTCTCCGGCGGGTTCGGCTTGAAGATGATGTTACCGAATGCCGGGCCCGAACCGAGCGTCAGCGTGCCCGACAGGACCGTGCCGAAGGGGCCCCGGGCGATGCCGGTGCCCACGAAGCGGAACTTCTCAACGCCCTGGACATAGTTCCAGCCATAAACGTCGACCCGCGGGCCATTGTAGAACTCGTCGTTATTGGCGAGTTCCTGCGCGACGTTGGTGCGCGCGCGCTGCAGCGTGAGCGACGAGGTGAAGCCCCAGCGAGCATTGCCCGTGAACGGCTTTTCCGCGGTGATGTAGATCGCGTTGTAGACCGCCTTGCCGTGGTTGTCGCCGATGTTCAGCTTGCCCTGGAAGCCGGGAAGCTGGCCGGCGGGCGGGAAGTTGTCCTCGATCCACTGGTCACCCTGCGACGTATAGGTGCCGTCGGGCAGGCGGTTGCCGCGCACATAGCGGAAGATGTTGTGGCTGCGGATGTGTGAGAAGCTGAGCGACGTCTGGATCGCGCCGAACCGCTTGCGGATGCCGACGTTGAACTGGTCCGAGAAGGGCAGCTTGGTATCGTTGTTGAGCAGCCAGACGTCACCGCCAACGCCCTGAGCGATCGCCGCAGCGCGCAGCGCGGCGGGATCACGGAGAGACGACTGGAACGGGATGCAGCCGGCGGGCGGCGTGACGACGCCGGTTCCGTTGCAGAAGGTGATCGTCGAGATCGACTGATAGTAGTTCTTGATCGTCTCGATGCCCGACGCGATGAACAGCGGCCGGTCGTAATAGCGGCCCGCACCTGCGAAGAAGATCAGGTCGCGATCGCCATTCACGTCATAGCTGACGCCCAGGCGCGGCT
Organism: Sphingomonas sp. JC676; assembly: GCF_014489075.1. Taxonomy (GTDB): domain Bacteria; phylum Pseudomonadota; class Alphaproteobacteria; order Sphingomonadales; family Sphingomonadaceae; genus Sphingomonas. The sequence goes on from NZ_JACTGR010000002.1 coordinate 178,380, forward strand.
GGAAAGCCTTCCAGTCCGGATCGCGGTTGTTGCCGGTCGAGATATAGTCCTCGGGATTGATCCCCGCAGCCTTCCAGCCCTGATAGGCGCGAAGGGCAGCGGCGACCTTTGCCGGCGTCACGAAATTCTCGTTCTTCGCGTTAGTCTCATAGTCCCAGCGCAGGCCGAGGTTGAACGTCCAATGCTCGTCGGGCGTCCAGTCGTCCTGCACGAACAGGCCGATCTGGGTGTTGTTGGCGCTGGCGGGCAGCACCGGTACCGTCGAGATGCGGGCAGCAGTCGGCGTCTGCACCGCGGGATCCGAGAACGTCGCGGCATTGTAGTAATAGGTGCCGTTGTTGCGGCTATCCTCGAGGCGCTCATATTGGTTGAACACCACCTTGCCGCCGGCCTTGATCACATGATTGCCGCCGTAGAAGGTCACGTTGTTCTTCACCGTGAACGTCTTCTGGTGGTCGTTCTGGATGAAGCTGTTGCCGCCGAAATAGGCGACCTCGCCGCTGCTGATGTCGGGCGCGCGGGTCAGCACGACTTCCGGCGCATCGCTCGCGCGCGGCGTGCCGTTTTCGACCGTGTTATAGGCGACGGTGAATTCGTTCAGCCAGTTCGAACCGCGGTGCGACCAGTCGACCTGGAAGACGTTGATCTCGCTGTTGAGCGTGCGGCCGTGCTCGGGGACCGAATTGCCGCCGAAGTCCGACAGGTTCTTCTCGCGGCGCAGGAACGCGCTGGCGTTGATCGTATCGTCGGCGGTGGCAAACAGGCTCAATTTGCCGAAATAGAGCTTCTGATTGAAGGTCTGCGGATAGCTGCCGTTGAACTGGCTGGCGATCGGAGCGGGGACGTTGTCGCCTACCTGAAAGTTCACGCCGGTCGAAGGCAGCTTCTGATCGGTTCCTTCGAACGCGGCATAAAAGTGCAGCACGTCCTTGATGATCGGGCCACCCAGATCTGCGCCATATTGCCAGCGGTTGTAATCGGGCTTCGGCGTGGCGCCGGTGGGGTTGTTGGCATGGCCGGGACGATCGAAATAGGGCCGTCCGATGAACGACTTGGGCTGCCACTCGCCGAACAGGTCGCCATGGAAATCCTGGCCGCCGGTCTTGGTGACCGCGGTGATGATCGCCGAACCGGCCTGCTCGTATTCCGCCTTGAAGTTCTGGGTGTCGATTTTGAACTCCTGCACCGCGAGCTGCGGGAAGGGATTGCCCTTCGAGAAGTTCTGGCCGGCGACGCCGCCATGGTTGATCGGGTTCTTGAGGCTGAGGCCGTCGATGAAGACGTTGGTGTTGTCGGAGCTCGTTGCGCCCGCCTGGACCTGGCGGTTGGTGCCCGACGGCGTGACGCTGACGCCGGGGGCGAGCGCCGCGAAGTTCAGGAAGTTGCGGTCGTTCTGCGGCAGATTGTCGATCTGCCCCTGGCTAATGTTGGTCGTGATCGTCGCGGTACGCGTCTCGTTGCGCCCGCCGGTGCGGCCGGTGACGACGATCTCAGCGTTGGCCGATGCCGCGGCGATGTCATAAACGACGGTCTGGCCGACCGGCACGACCACGGTTTCCGCCTCGGGGCCGCCTGCCACCTGCACCGAATAGGTGCCGGGGCGCAGACCCGGGATAAAATACTCGCCATTCGCGTTTACGGTACCGGTGACTGCCTGACCGGTGTTGTTATCGGTCGCCGTGACCACCGCACCGGCGGTTACGCCGTCGACATGCCCCCGCAGCGAGGCAGTGGTCTGCGCTTGGGCGGGCGCACTGATTGCCAGCGCCGCAGCCAGTGCAGCACCCGAAATGCCGCGAGCAAGATTCGCCCGCAAGATGTTGGAATTTATCACTTAACTCCTCCCCTAACCCTCGTTGTAACCGGTTACATGACCGCTGACACGATTCTGTTTTCCGACAACGATGTCAAAAACGACTTTGGACCAGCCTGTCAATCCCGCCGACAGTTGAGAACGTTCTCAGATTTCCGGAATGTTGCGACCGTGCCTAAACGGCAACACTCGCCAGCGGCGGTGCCTTGCAATGGCGGGCAATGAATTCGGCATGATCGGGCATCGCATTGGCGACATCCGCGTTCACCTCCTCGATCTCGCGCAGGATCGCGGCGAGCTCGTCATCGGGCAGCATCTCGACCATCGGGTCGTACCGCGCCTCCAGCCCCTGCCCCAGCAGCACCTGCACCCAGCTTTCTTCGCGGAACAGCTCGGCCTTGCCGCGCTGGAAGAAGCGGGCTGAGGCGCGGAACAGCTCGAACCGCTCGGTCAGGCTGTCGGGCACCTCCATGTGCTTCAGATACGCCCAGAACGGCGTGTCCTCGCGATTGGTCACCTTGTAGTGCGCGACGATGAAGTCGCGCACGTCGCGATATTCGAAGTCCGCCTGGCGATTATATTCCTCGATGTCGGCGGCGTTGAAACCCTGGCCCGGAAACAGCGCCACCAACCGCAGGATGCCGGTCTGGATCAGGTGGATGCTGGTCGATTCGAGCGGCTCCAGAAACCCGCTAGACAGCCCGATCGCGACGACATTCTTCTCCCATGCCCGGTCGCGCTTGCCCGGCTGGAAGCGCACCGGCCGCGGATCGGCGAGCGGCTTGCCGTCGAGATTGGCGAGCAGCACCGATGCCGCCTCGTCGTCGGACAGGTGTGCGCTCGAATAGACATGCCCGTTGCCGATCCGGTGCTGCAGCGGAATGCGCCATTGCCAGCCCGCCTCGCGCGCCGTCGATCGCGTATAAGGCGTCAGTGGGTACGTGCTTTCGCACGGCACCGCCTGCGCCCGGTCGCACAGCAGCCACCGGCTCCAATCCTCATAGCCGACACCTAGCGCCTGCCCGATCAGCAGCCCGCGCATGCCCGAGCAATCGACGAACAGGTCCCCGTCCACTGTCCGCCCGTCCGCCAGCACGACATGGTCGACGAACCCGTCCTCGGGCCGCAGCTCGACCGAGACGATCTTCCCCTCGATCCGCTGAACGCCCCTGCTCTCGGACTGGCCGCGCAGATATTTCGCGAACAGCGAGGCATCGAAATGATAGGCATAGTCGAGCCCCGCCAGCGGCGACCCGGGATTGCGCGGATCGGGCAGGCAGAACTTGTTCCTCCGCGCCGCCAGACAATTGAGCGCGTAATTGTCGAAATGCTGCACGGTGCCGCGCTCGGCGCCCTTGAGCCAGAGCTGGTGGGTGTGCAGCCACCAGATATCCTGGCCGATTTTGCCGAAGCCATGGATGTAGCTGTGCCCCGGCTCGCGCCAGTTGACGAACTCGATGCCCAGCTTGAACGTCGCCTGGGTCGCTTTGATCATCTCGACCTGATCGAGCCCGGCGAGCTTGTGATAGTCGCGGATAGCGGGGATCGTCGCCTCGCCTACGCCGATCGTGCCGATCTCGTCGGATTCGATCAGCCTTATCTCATAGCCTCGCACGAACAGTCGCGAGAGCAACGCCGCGGCCATCCAGCCGGCAGTGCCCCCGCCGACGATGGTGATGGTCTTGAGGGGGGCGTTTTCGCCTGTCGTCATTGTCATCCGCTCCTGATGCCGCGAGCAGTAAGCGGTTACAGCGAACGCGCCAAGTCAGACGTAATGCGGCTCGCCATGTTCGCGCAGCGCCTCGTAATGGACGAGTGCCTGCTCGGGCCCGAACGGCACGGGCTCGCCATTCCGGAAGGCCCATTCGCCGCGATCGCAATCCTCGGCGCGGACATAGCCGTTGATGTAGAAGCGCCGCCGGTGGGTCGATCGGTTGGTCCCCGATCCGTGCACGAGATAGGGGCTCCACAGCGCGAGATCGCCTGGCTCGAGCACCAGGTCGACGGTGTCTTCAGCGGAGAGGCCCGCTGCCTCGAGCACCGCATCCTGCATCTCGCTGCCGAGTACTTCGGTGGAGGTGTCCAGGCCCAGCACGCCGTGCAGATGGCTGCCGGGAATGAACCGCATCCCGCCGGTCTCGGGATTGTGCGGATCGATTGCGAGGCCGGTCTGCACATAGGAGGCGCCGAGATTGCGATAGGCCGATTCCGGGCGGCGGAAGCGCGAATCCTGGTGCCAGGCGAAATCGCCGCGCGATCCGGGCGCCTTCCAATGGAGCTGGTTGATGATCTGTTTCAAATCGCCGCCGATCAGCGGCGCGAGGATTTCGGCCATGCGCGGATCGGTGCGCACGCCGTTGAGCACCGGCTGGTGATACGACATCCACTGCGCCATCCGCACCACCGGTGGCTCGCCGGCCTCGCCGGGCGCGACGTTGTAGAACAGATTGCCGTGGCGGAAGCTGCGGCCATGCGCGAGGGCCACGGCATGGACCTGATCGATCGCTGCACCGATCGTCTCAAGCTCGGAGGGCGAGAGAAGGCCGCGCACGACCGCATAGCCATTGCGCTGATAATCGGCGACATAGTCGTCCGCGCCGCGCCGCGATTGCTGAATACCCGCCATCGCCAACCAACTCCTTCCCCGACTGCTTAAGGACCGGGAGCGTTCGCGGCTAATAGCTTGGTCTGGGTTCGGAATTCCTAAAGGCTATGGTTCAGCCGGCGAGCTCTGCGGCAAGCGCGGAAGCATCGGGCCCGGCAACCAGGTGCACTGTTCCACCCACCACCGCCACCGCCCGCACACCCGCACGCCGAAGCGCCGCCTCGTCGACCAATTCCGGATCGCCCACTTTGGCAAGCACGCGCGTGGCACGCGCCTCGGCCGAGCGGAGATTGCCTTCGCCCAACGCGCGTACGACTGTCGCGGCATCGATCCCCGCCGTCGCGACGACCGGGCCAGACGCCATCGCCTCGCGCACTTCGCTTGCCACCTGGTCGGCGATCGGCCCCATCACCACCTGCACCCCGCCGTCGGTCAGCTTCAGCACGCCCCGCGCACCGAGCCCGCGCAAAGCTGCTTCGTCGACACGACCGGAATCGGCCAGGACCAGCCGGAGCCGCGTCGTGCACGCATCCACGTTGCGGATATTCTCCCGCCCGCCAAGCGCCAGGACGATACCGGCCCCGCGACCGCCCCCTCCGGCAGCCGCGCCGCTCGCCACCGGCTCATCGGTCTCGCGCCCCGGGGTCTTCAGGTCGAAGCGGCGGATGCACCAGCTGAAGGCGAAATAGTAGATCGCGAAATAGACGATCCCCACCGGGATCAGCAGCAGCGGCCGTGTCGCCAGTCCGAAGTTGAGCACATAGTCGATCAGCCCGGCGGAGAAGCCGAAGCCCAGCTTCACGCCGAGCAGGTCCATCACCACCATCGCGACGCCGGTGAGCACTGCGTGGACCAGGTAGAGCAACGGCGCGAGGAAGATGAAGGTGAACTCGATCGGCTCGGTCACGCCGGTCAGAAGCGAAGTCAGCGCCAGGCTGAGCAGCAGGCCGCCCACCGCCTTGCGCCGCGCGGGCAAGGCGCTGCGGTACATCGCCAGGCACGCCGCCGGTAGCCCGAACATCATCACCGGGAAGAAGCCGGCCATGAACGACCCGGCGGTCGGATCGCCCGCGAAGAAGCGCTTGATGTCGCCGGTCGCGCCATGGAAGTCGCCGAGCAAGAACCAGGCGATGTTGTTGATGATGTGGTGCAGCCCGGTGATCAGCAGCAGCCGGTTGAGCAGGCCATAGACGAACAGCCCGATCGGCCCCGCGCTCACCACCCAGCGGCTGAGCGTGTCGACTCCCGCCTCGAACCACGGAAAGCCCAGTCCGAAGATCCCCGCGCCGATCAGGCCCGCGAGCCCAGCGGCGATCGGCACGAAGCGCCGCCCCGCGAAGAAGGCGAGGTAATCGGGCAGCTTGATGGTGCTGTAGCGATTATAGAGCACCCCCGCGACGATGCCCGCCGAAATGCCGGCAGGCACGCTGAGCTTGGATATCTCCTTGACGCGCCACGCCGCCTGTTCGGCGGCCGCGGCCGTCAAAAGATCGGGCGGAAGCTTGAGCAGCACCTTCGCCCCCTCGGTCGCGACGAGGTAGGCGACCACGCCCGCAAGCGACGCCGCGCCGTGATTCTCCTTCGCGAGCCCCACCGCGACACCCGCGGCGAACAACAGGCCCAGGTTCGAGAAGATCGCGTCACCCGATGCCGCGATGAACGGGATACCGAGCATGTCGGCCTGGCCGAGCCGCAGCAGAAGCGCAGCAATCGGCAGCACCGCGATCGGCAGCATCAATGCGCGCCCGAGCGGCTGGAGCCGGGCCAGCACGCGCGAAGGATGCAGCTTCATCGAATCGCCTCCCGGGCAAGTTCGCGTACTTCGCTCGCCGAAACCGCATCGCAGGCGCGCTCGGCCAGTGCCTTGCACGCCGCGATGTCGAGCGTGCGCACTACCGCTTTGAGCCCCGGCACCGCCGCCGGCGTCGCCGAAAGCTCGGTGATGCCCAGCCCGATCAGGATCGGCGCGGCGAGCGGATCGGATGCCAGTCCGCCGCACACCCCCGCCCAGCGCCCCGCCTCGGCGGCGCCGCGCCCGACTTCGCGGATCAGCCGCAGCACGGCCGGATGCAGCGCATCGATCCGCTGCGACACGCCTGCGTTCCCGCGGTCCGCCGCGAGCGTATATTGGGTAAGGTCGTTGGTGCCGATCGACAGGAAATCGGCCTCGCGGGCGATCTGGCCGGCCAGCATCGCCGCCGCGGGCGTCTCGATCATCACGCCGAGCTGGATCGCATCGGTGACCCCCAGCTCCGCCTTCACTTCGTCGAGCATCGCCCGCACCGGGCGGTAGTCGCCCAGATCCGCGACCATCGGCAGCATGATCCGGCACTGGCTCGCTGGCACGCCGCGCAGGATCGCGCGAAGCTGGAGCCGCAACAGGTCGGGCCGGGCTAGCCCCAGCCTTATCCCGCGCAGTCCCAGCGCCGGATTTTCCTCCGCTGGCAGCGGCAGATAGGGCACCGGCTTGTCGCCGCCGATATCGAGAGTGCGCACGATCAGCGGGAGGTCGCCCAGGGTCGCGGCGATCCGCGAATAGGTCTCGCGCTGCTCGTCCTCGCTGGGCGCGGTATCGCGATCGAGAAACAGGAATTCGGTGCGCAGCAGCCCGCAGCCCTCCGCGCCGGCATTCACCGCCGCTGCCGCGTCGGCCACCGAGCCGAGATTGGCGAAGATCTCTATCCGCGTGCCGTCGGCCATCCGCGCGGGCTCGTGCGCCGCTGCCAGATCCTGTGCACGGCGTTCGCGGGCATGCGCCAGCCGCTCGCCCGCCGCGGCCAGTGCCGTTTCGCCGGGGTCAGTCGCGATCGTCGCGGTATCGGCATCGAGGATCACCGGTAGGCCGTCGGCGATCGCAAGCACATCCTCCCCAGCCGCGACCAGCATCGGAATCCCCGCCGAGCTCGCCAGGATGGCGACATGCGATGTCGGCCCGCCCGCCGCCGTGACGATCCCCGCCAGGTTGCCCTTGTCGAGCGCCAGGAACTGCGAAGGCAGCAGGTCTTCGGCGATCAGGATCGTGCCGTTGGGCAAAACCGGCACGCCGGGTGCGTCGCCGCCGAGCAGCGCCGCGATAACCTGGCGCTCCAGGTCGGTCAGGTCCGCCACGCGCTCCATCAACAGCGCGTCGCCGGTCGCTCGGATCGCATCGGCGGCCTCGCGGCTGGCCGCGCGCCACGCGTATCCGGCGCCGCGCCCTTCGATGATCCGGCGGCCCGCCGCGCGGATCAATTCGGGATCGGAAAGCAGCGCCCGATGCGCCTCGGCGATTTCGGCGGCGCTGCCGCTACTGCCCTCCAAGGTGCTCGCGACCTCCGCCAGCGCCTTGTCCAGCGCAGCACGCTCCTGCGCCGCCCCGCCGCCGTTCTCAGGCACGTCCTGATCGACCGCCCGCAATTGCAACACCCGCCCGATGGCAAGGCCGGGTGAAGCGCAGACCGGACGTCCCGGCTCGACCCGAGCCGCGGCGGGTGCGGCATGCGCCTCCTCGCCGAGCCCCGCGAGGATCAGCTCCGCGACCGCGTCCACCGCCGCGCACGCATCCGGCCCCGAGGCGCGAACAACCACGGTCTCGCCATTCGCGACGCCAAGCCCGAGCAACCCCACCGTGCTCCGCGCATTCGCGGTGCGGTCGCCGCGCACCAGCTCGACCTCGGACAGGAAGGGCCGTAACGCCGCAGCGATGCGCGCAGCCGGACGAGCATGGATGCCGTGCGCGGCTGCTACGCGCACTTCGCGCTCGTGCTTTTCGTCCTGCGCCGCAACACCGACCGCCGCGCGCGCGCCGCTGCGCAATATGCTGGCAACCGGATCGCCCGCGCCAACCAACCGTCCCACGCGATCCAGCTTCAGTGTGAAGCCGTCATTGGCCACAACCACCGGCGTGATCAGCGCCTTGGCCGCCTCGCCCACCCTATCGAGATCGAAAGCGATCAGCGGATCGCCCGCGGCAACGCGGTCGCCCGCCTTCACCTTCGCTACAAAGCCGCGCCCGCCCAGCGCGACCGTCTCCAGCCCGATATGCAGCAGCAGCTCCGCACCATTGTCGAGCCGCAGCGTCACTGCATGCGCGCTCGCCGGTACCGAAAGCACCTCGCCAGCCGCCGGCGCGCGCAGCACGCCCTCGATCGGATCGATCGCGAAGCCGTCGCCCATCATTCGCTCGGCGAAGACCGCGTCGGGCACTTCCTCCAGCGGCGCAAGCCAGCCCGCAAAGGGCGCCACCAGGGTCACGCTGTCGGCCTGCATGCCGCTCATGGGACCAGCTCGACCGACTCGACCGCCCACATCGGCTCGACGCCTTTGGCCGTGTAGCTGATGCATAAGGTTTCATTGCCCTGCCGCGGTTCGATCGGCGCGACCAATCGCGTGATCCCCGGATTGCCCACCGCCGGCGCCAGCGGCAGCACCGCGATCCGCGGTCCCTGGCATGTCCCCGCGCGCACTTCGAATTCGCCTGCGGGCGTCGCCGGCGGAGCGAACTTGATGTGGTTGATGTCGTTGCCGATCTGGAAGTTGAAGGGGATCTGCCCGACCTCGATCGCGATCTGCTTCGCCCCGCCCACCGGCGCGGCCTCGTAGAGCCAGCACGGATTGAAGATGTCGGTCAGGAATATCGCGCGCTTGCCGGTGGCGGGATAATCGTCCTCCAGCGCCAGCACGACCTTGTTCGTACAGGTCTTGAGCTCCTCGTCGCCGCGCCGCCGCACCGCGCGCGCGTCGATCTGCCGCGCGATGGCCGCGCCGGGCACGGCACGGCCATCGACAAATGCCGACGCCTTGAGCGCGCCAGGAAGCTTGAGCTGGAACGATGCGGTGTAGACCGGCGACTTTGCAGTCACGGCCCTGCCGTCGGTGGTATAGCGCATCTCGAGGCTGGCCTGGTTCGCCAGCGTCACGCCCACCGCGCCTTCGCCAGGCTTATAGTCCAGGTCCGCATGCACCTCGAACGCGCTGCTTGCCGATGTCAGCCCCAGGCTGCGCATCCGTTCCATCTGCGGGATCACCCGGGTCACGAAATCGGGGAAATTGCGCTCCGCCTCGCGCGACCAGCCGATTTCGGCGACAGCGCTGGCGCGCGGGAAGGTCGCCCATGCCGAGCGCGCTTCGGTGCGGACATGTTCGGCCCACAGGTTCGCCTGGAGGCCCAGGATATGGTGCTGCTGCTCCGCCGGGATCGCGTCCGGCGCGGGATCGAAAGCATAGACCGTCTTCAGGTCGATCAGGTGCCCGCGCCCCGGCGGCTCGGACGGTCCGAAGCCCTGGCGATTGTCGAAATACAGCGTCGGCGCCGGGCTCAGCACCGCGTCGTGCCCGGCCTTGGCCGCCGCGATCGCGCCGTCGATCCCGCGCCATGACGTGATCGTCGCGCCCTCGGGCATCCCGCCCTCGAGGATCTCGTCCCAGCCGATCAGCCGCCGGCCCTTGCCGGTGACGAACTTCTCGATCCGATGGACGAACCAGCTCTGCAGCGCAGTCTCGTCCTTGATGCCGAGCGCCTTCATCTGGGCCTGGATCGTCGGCGAGGCCTTCCACTGGTCCTTCACCGCCTCGTCGCCGCCGACATGGATGTACTTCGACGGGAACAGCGCGATCACTTCCCCCAGCACGTCCTCGAGAAAGCCGAAAGTGCGGTCGTCGACATTGTAGAGCCAGGGAAACACGCCCCAGTCGCTCTCCGTCCCCGGTGGGATCGGCGTGCCGGTGCCGAGCCAGGAATAAGCGCGGATCGCCGCCAGCGCGTGCCCCGGCATCTCGATCTCTGGCACGATCGTCACGTTGCGCTTCGCTGCATAGGCGATGACCGCGCGGATCTCGTCCTGCGTGTAGAAACCGCCCACTTTGGGCAGCGGCGGGGCTCCCGGCGCGATGGCCGGCGAACGCCAGCCCGAAACCTCGGTAAGCTTCGGATATTTCTTGATCTCGATCCGCCAGCCCTGATCGTCGACCAGATGCCAGTGCAGCGTGTTGAGCTTGTTGACCGCCATCCAGTCGATCAGCTTCCGCACATAGTCCGCCGACTGGAAATGCCGCGCGCTGTCGAGCATCAGCCCGCGCCAGTGGAAGCGCGGCGTGTCGCTGACGGCGAAGCCCGGCACGGTCACCGCCCCCTGCCCCGCCGTCTGGGTCATCGCCTGCCACAGGGTCACCGCGCCATAGAGCAGCCCGGCATCGTCGCCCGCGATGATCGTCGCGCCAGCGCTGGTCACCTCGAGCCGATAGGATTCCGCGTCCCCCGTCGGTGCCCGGCGGAACCGGATCGCCGGCCCCTTGGCGCTCGCCCCGATCGGCGGCGCGAACCCCCGCGAGCCCCTCACCAGCGCCGCCAGGCGTTCTGCCGCGTTCCGCGCGCCTTTATCGTCGCTCGCCGCCACGATCGCCGTCGCCGGCCCGATCCGGAACGCGCCCTCGGCTTCCTTCAGCTCGACGGGAACCGGCAGCAGCTTCGGCAATTGGGCGGCCGCGGGCGTGGAGGGAAGCGCCACCAGCAGCGCGATGAGCAGATGTCGGTAAGACTTCACGCGGTCACATCCCCTCGGTCGAGCGGGCGCCAGCTTATGCGCAAACGCGGCTGGCACAAAAGAAATGGGCGGCGGAAGAAGGGAGCATGCTTCCCCGATTCCGCCGCCCAGTCACGCCTCTGGGTGAGGATCAGAAGTTGACGTTGATGGTCGCGAGCGCCTTGCGGCCGGTCTTGTAGATCCCGCGCGGCAGGCGCGGCGTGTTGGCATAGGCATAATATTGGCTGTCGGTCAGGTTCATGCCCGAGAGGGTGAGCCCGATTTCCTTGGTGAAGTTGTACGTCGCCGACACGTCCACATTGGCGGTGTCGCGGACGTACATCTGGTCACCACGGTCGACGCCGGTGAAGTATTTGGAGCGCCAGGTATAGGTCGCGCGAAGCGCCACCGGGCCGCTCTCGAAGAACGGGCTCAGGCTGGCCTGGTGCCGCGAATTATACGGCAGGTCGGCGCCGGTGCTCGCATGGCCATCCGAATAGGTATAGTTGGCGAGCAGGCCGAGGCCGAAGGGCAGGCTCTGCTGATAGGCGATGGCGAAGCCCTTCACCTCGGCCGAACCCGCGTTGAACGGGCGGCTGATCTGATAGGTCGTCACCATGTTCTGCGACGCGTTGAAATGCTGCTCCGGCGCAGTCTGCGTCAGGATGTAGTTGCTGATGTCCTTGTAGAACACTTCGCCCGACAGGATCGCGTGCGGCGCCAGATACCATTCGAGCGACGCGTTGAAGTTGTTCGACTTGTACGGCTTCAGATCCGGGTTGCCGCCGCCACCGGTGAGGATCTGGTCGGAGAGCCAGAAATAGTTGGTTTCATCGGCATAGTTCGGGCGGGCGATCACCTGCGCCGCGGCGAAGCGGAAGATGAGGTCCTTCTTCACATCGGCGATGATGTTCACGCTCGGTAGGACATTGTCGTAGCTGCTCTTGGTCGTCTGCCACACCCAGTCGGCCTGCGCGTTGCAGGTCGCGCCCGGCTTGCAGACATAGCCCGCGCTGTCGGTGGAGGTGTGGACATAGCGCACGCCGAAATTGCCCCGGAAGCCGCCGGCGTCGAAGTTCGCCTGGGCATAGGCGGCGTGGATCTGTTCCTTGATGTCCCAGTTGCCCGCGGTGAACTCGGACGCAGCGAACTTGGACGGAGTCGGCAGGTTCGGACGGCCCTGCACATAATCCACCATCGAGTTGCCGTCGATGATGAAGCGGCCGGCCATCTGATCGTTGATGCCGTCAAAGCCCGTCAGATAGTTGTCGGCGACGGTGCTGGTGTTGAAAGCGCTCGCCGGCTGGGTAAAGCCGTTGGCGCCGGCAAGCGCGACGCCCTCATATTCCTGGCCGGTCTCGTGCTTGCGATACTTGTAGCCCACCTGGATACGCTTCAGCACGCCGTCGAACTTCAGGCCGAAGTCCGCCTGGGCATAGCGCTCCTTGTCGGTGGTCGGCTTGTCGACCAGGTTGCCGCTCCAGCCGGAGTCGGTGACGAAGGCCGCCGGATTGCCGAGTACGTTGCTGCCATAGCTGATGCTGCCGGGCTTGCCGGGCGCGCCGCTGATGTCGACGGTGTAGTCGGCCCAGTTGAGGAACTCGAGGAACACCTGCTTCTTGGTGCCGCCGTCCGCGTCCGAGATGCCGCCCTCGACATTGAGGTCCCACTTCACATCGTCCCAGCCGATCTGGCCGTGGAAGGTCTGCGAGTGCATCTCGGCGACGCGATACTGGGCGTCGAGCACCGAGAGCGCGTTGTGGAAGGTCGCCTTGGTGACCACGCCATTGTCGACGGTCAGGCCCGTCAGCGACCCGGCGCTGTTCCAGACATTGCCCGGAAAGGCGTACATCGACTGGTTGAGATTGTCATAGGTCGCGTCGATGCGCAGCCAATCGGCGGTGACCGTCAGCTGGTCGACCGGCTTCCACTGCGCGGTGGCCGAATAGGTCAGGCGCTCGCGATCCTGCGCGAAATAGGAGGTGCCGAACGCGTTCGGGAACTTGGCGTTCGGATTTGCGGTGAGCGTGGTCGCGCAGGTGCCGGTGCAGTTGCCCGTGGTGATCGAGCTGGTGCCCGCATCATTCACGCCATTCCAGAAATTGGCGCTGATCGTGCCATAGGCCTCGAGCCCGTCGCGGCGCAGCTGGTCCTTGGAGCGCTGGAACGAGCCGAGCAGGCCGAAGGTACCGGAATCGTTGCGCCAACTGACCAGCGCCGAGCCCTGGATGTCGCCCTTTTCCGAACGGTCATTGTAGAGATAGCCGAGCGAGCTGGCGACCACAAAGTTCTTGAGCTCCAGCGGCTTGCGGGTGAGTACGTTCACGGTGCCGCCGATCGAGCCTTCGTCGATGCGCGGCTCGGGCGACTTGTAGACGTCGACCCGGTTGACGAGCTGCGGTGCAAGCAGCGCGTAGTTGAAGGTGCGGCCCGGATTGTCGAGGATGAACCAGTCGGCCGAGGCGACCGTCTGGCCGTTGAGCAGGGTGCGGTTGAGCGCCGGATCGGTGCCGAGGATCGAGACCTTCTCGCCCTGGCCGAACTGGCGGTCGACGGTCACGCCCGGAACCAGTGTCAGCGCTTCGGCGACATTGGTGTTGGGGAACTTGCCGACATCCTCGGCCGTGATCGAATCGACGATCGCATTGGCATTGCGCTTGGTCTCGATCGACTGGGCGAGCGATGCGCGGAAGCCGGTGACGACGATCTCGTCGCCGTCCTGGGACTCCGCAGTCTGCGCCGCGTCAGCGCCTTGGCTTTGCGCATGCGCCGCACTGGCGAACAGCGCCACGCTGCTGGCGGTGCCGATGAGTAGTGCCCGAATCCCCATGATCCATCCCCTTAGATGATCCCTGTGGTATGCACTATGTCTGTACCAGTTGCATACCAATGCATGAACCATCTGCCAGACCAATTCTGGCGTCAAGAGGGATTCTTTCAACAATGTGACGGCGGAGTGAAATTTTTTTACTGACAACTGGTATTCCATTGGTATTAGTGTTGCGTCGGGCGACGACAAGCCCAATGGTGGAGCCGAGATGCCGCTGCTGGCCGAAAGAATTAAACCCCTGGACGGGTCTGGTGGCGGTCCGCTGTATCGGCGGCTCGAAGATGCGTTGCGCGAGGCGCTGCGCGATCAGGTGCTCAAGCCCAATGAGGCGCTGCCGCCCGAGCGCGATCTCGCCGCGGACCTCTCGGTATCGCGGATCACGCTGCGCAAGGCGCTCGATACTTTGGTCGACGAAGGACTGCTGGTGCGCCGCCACGGCGCGGGCACTTTCGTCGCCGGCCGCGTCGAGAAGCAGTTCGCCAAGCTTTCCTCCTTCTCCGAAGACATGGCCGCGCGCGGGCGCAGCGTGCGCAGCGAATGGCTGAGCCGCACCGAAGGCGCCGTCACGCCCGACGAGGCGCTGACGCTGGGCCTCAGCCCCGGCGCCGCGGTCTATCGCTTCAATCGCGTCCGCTACGCCGACGATGTCGCGATGGCGCTTGAATATGCCACGATCCCGGGCTTCGGCTTCGAGGACATGGAAACTGTCGGATCCTCGCTTTATGCCGCGCTCGAAGCGGCGGGGAATCGCCCGGTGCGCGCGCTCCAGCGGCTGCGCGCGGTGCTGTTCAACGCCGAGCAGGCCAAGTTGCTCGGGATCGAAGCGGGCGCTCCGGGGCTTTATATCGAGCGGCGCGGCTTTCTCGCCGATGGGCGCGTGATCGAGGCGACGCAGAGCTGGTACCGCGGCGATGCCTATGACTTCGTCGCCGAACTGGACACGCGAGGCTGAATCGATGGCCGATCCGCAATCGACCCGGATGTTCCAGGAAGCGGCCGACGCTGCCAACGCTGTCGAGCGCCAGCTCGCGGCCAATGCCGAAGCCGTGGCCACCCTCGCCGCCGAGCTGCGCGCCGAACATCCGCGCGGCGTGCTTACCTGCGCGCGCGGCAGCTCGGATCATGCCGCGACCTTCGCCAAATATCTGATCGAGACACGACTCGGCGTGCTGACCACCTCCGCGGCGCCCTCGATCTCGTCGGTCTATGGCACCGCCACCGATTTCTCCGGCATGCTCGCGATCGGCATCTCGCAATCGGGCAAGAGCCCCGACATCCTCGCCGCGATGCGCGCTGCGAAAGAGGGCGGCGCCCGCACGCTCGCTTTGGTCAATGTCATGGATTCGCCGCTCGCCGCGGAGGCCGACCTCACCCTGCCGCTCAATGCGGGTCCCGAGCTCAGCGTCGCCGCGACAAAATCCTATATCGCCAGCCTCGCCGGTCTGCTCCACCTCGTCGCGCGCTGGGCCGACGATACTGAGCTGCTCGACGCGGTCCTGGCCTCCCCCGCTTTGCTCCGCGCGGCGTGGGAATGCGACTGGTCGCCACTAGTGGAACGGCTGCGGAACGCACGCGGCCTCTATGTGATCGGACGTGGCGTCGGCTTCGGCATCGCCCAGGAAGCCGCGCTCAAGTTCAAGGAGACCTGCGGCCTTCATGCCGAGGCGTTCAGCGCCGCCGAGGTTCGCCACGGCCCGATGGCGCTGGTCGGCCCTGACTTTCCTTTGCTTGTCTTCCGCCAGGGCGACGAGACCGCCGACGGCGTCGACGAACTGGTCGCCGATGTGCTCGTACGCGGTGGCGAAGTGCTGGTCAGCGGCGGCGAGGTCGCCGGCGCGATCCAGCTCCCGCATCCCGCCGCACATCCCGCGATCGAACCGATGCTGCAGATCCAGGCCTTTTACCGCGCAGTAAATGCGCTATCGCTCAAACGCGGCTTCGATCCCGATCGCCCGCCCAGCCTTGCGAAAGTGACCGAGACCGTCTGATGGCCAGTGCTTTCGTCAATGGCCGCGTCCTGCTCGCGGAAGGCTTTCGCAACGATGTGGCGGTGGTGGTCGAGAGTGGCCGCATCGCGGCGATCGTGCCCGCGGCCGACGTTCCGGCGAATGCAGTGCGCCACGATCTGGCCGGGCAGATGCTCGTGCCGGGCTTTGTCGACACCCAGGTCAATGGCGGCGGCGGCGTCCTGTTCAACGACGCGCCGACCCTCGACGGCATCGCCGCGATCGGCGCCGCGCACCGGCGCTTCGGCACCACCGGCTTCCTGCCGACCCTGATCAGCGACGATATGTCGGTGGTCCGCCGCGCCGTCGCCGCGGTCGATGCGGCGATCGAGGCCGGCGTCCCGGGCGTGCTCGGCATCCATATCGAGGGCCCGTTCCTTAATCTCGATCGCCGCGGCATCCATCTTCCCGAGAAGATCCGCCGCATCGACGAAGAGAGCCTGGGCGTGCTCACCTCGCTCAAGCGCGGCCGCACCCTGGTGACGCTCGCGCCCGAACAGACCTCGCCCGAGATCATCGCCCGCCTGGTCGACGCCGGCGTGATCATCGCCGCCGGCCACAGCAACGCCACCTATGAGCAGGCGATCGCGGCGATGCGGGCAGGCCTCACCGGCATCACGCACTTGTTCAATGCGATGTCGCCGCTCACCTCGCGCGCGCCTGGTCTGGTCGGCGCCACGCTCGAGCAGGATGCGCTGGTCGCCGGCATCATCGTCGATGGCCACCATGTCAGCCCGGTCACGCTCAAGCTCGCTTTGCGCTGCAAACCGGTCCAGTCGCTGATGCTGGTGACCGATGCGATGCCCTCGGTCGGCAGTTCGGCGAGCGAGTTCACGCTGCAAGGCCGCCGCATCCTCGTCCAGGGTGGCACCTGCACCGATGCCGACGGCACCCTCGCCGGCTCGAATCTCGACATGGCGTCGGCGGTGCGCAACGCCGTCGCGATGCTAGGCGCCCCGCTGGAGGCCGCGGTGGCCATGGCGAGTCACTCTCCCGCCGCTTTCCTGCGCCTCGGCTCTGATCACGGCCGCATCGCGCCGGGCTACAGCGCCGATCTGGTCGCGCTCGACGATTCGCTCCATGTCACCGGCACCTGGATCGCGGGCATAGGCGATCGCGATGCGGAACCTGCCATGCCGTCCGCGGCTTCTGCCTGAATGGACCTCGACGCGCTCCTCACGCACTATTTCGGCACCGACGATCTCGACGCAATCGATCCCGCGGCGCGTGCCGAGGGCGATCATCGCTTGGCTGTGGATTTCGGCACCGAGCGCGAGCCCAGCCGCCGCTTCGCGCTCTGGTCGCTGATGGAGGCCCTAGGCACTGCCCCGCCCCCGTCCGAGGCCTTCGAAAAGGACCCCACGCTGCGCAAGGCGGCCGAGGATTATCTAACGCTGGCGTGGAAGCTCGATCGCGGCTAAGGGGTCCGGCTTCTTGCGGCCAGCGCCGCACCCCCCATCTAAGCGAAACATGCCCTTTTCCCAGCTCCCCCCGCTTCTTTCCGAGGCGCTCGCCGCGCGCGGCTATACCGCGCCCACCCCTGTCCAGGCGGCGGTGCTCGAACCCGATGCACTCGGCCGCGACCTTATCGTCTCCGCGCAGACCGGTTCGGGCAAGACCGTCGCCTTCGGCATGGCCATGGCCTCCGAACTGGTCGGCGAGGACGGCCGCGTCGCGCCGGCGAAAGCGCCCCTCGCCCTGATTATCGCGCCGACGCGCGAGCTCGCGCTCCAGGTCAGCCGCGAGCTGATCTGGCTTTATGGCCCGACCGGCGCGCGCATCGCCACCTGCGTCGGCGGCATGGATGCCTCCAAGGAGCGCCGCAACCTCAGCTATGGCGCGCATATCGTCGTCGGCACGCCCGGGCGTCTGCGCGACCATCTCGAGCGCGGCGCGCTCGATCTCTCGGCGCTCAAGGCCGCGGTGCTCGACGAAGCCGACGAAATGCTCGACATGGGCTTCCGTGAGGATCTCGAGGAAATCCTCGACGCGACGCCCAACGAGCGCCGCACACTCCTTTTCTCCGCGACGATGCCCAAGCCGATCGTCATGCTGGCGAAGCGTTACCAGCGCGACGCGCTGCGCATCACCACGGTCGGCGAAGATCGCGGCCATGGCGATATCGCCTATCAGGCCGTCACCGTCTCGCCGTCCGACATCGAGCATGCGGTGATCAACCTGCTCCGCCTCCACGAGGCCGAGACGGCGATGCTGTTCTGCGCGACGCGCGACAATGTCCGCCATCTCCACGCCAGCCTGGTCGAGCGCGGTTTCGCTGCCGTTGCCCTGTCGGGCGAGCACAGCCAGAACGAGCGCAACGCCGCGCTCCAGGCGCTGCGCGACCGCCGCGCCCGCGTCTGCGTCGCGACCGACGTCGCCGCGCGCGGCATCGATCTGCCGACGCTCAGCCTCGTCATCCATGTCGAGCTGCCTCGCGATGCCGAGACGCTCCAGCACCGTTCGGGCCGCACCGGCCGCGCCGGCAAGAAGGGCACGGCGATCCTCATCGTCCCCTATCCGCGCCGCCGCCGGGTCGAATCGATGTTGCGCGGCGCCCGCATCAACGCCGAGTGGTTGGAGGCGCCGACGCCCGAGCAGATCCGCGCCAGCGACCGCGATCGCCTGATCGCCGCTTTGCTCGAACCGGTCGAGTATGACGACGAGGATCGCGCACTGGCCGAGCGCCTGATCGCCGAGAAGAGCCCCGAGGATATCGCCGCCGCGCTCGTCCGCGCGCATCGCAACGCGATGCCGCAGCCCGAGGAGCTTTCCGACCAGAGTCCCGAGGCCCGCCGCGCCGCCCAGCAGGAGCGCCACCGTCCCGGCTTCGAGGACATCGCCTGGTTCCGCCTCGATATCGGCCGCCGCCAGAATGCCGATGCGCGCTGGATCCTGCCACTGATCTGCCGCCGCGGCCAGATCACCAAGAACGAGGTCGGCGCGATCCGCATCGCGCAGAACGAGACCAACTTCCAGGTCCCCCGCGCTCTCGCCGCCAAGTTCCAGGCAGCGCTCGCGAAGACGGCGGAAGGCGATGACGACGTCCGCATCGAGCCCTCACAGGGCCCGGCGCACGACGAAGGTCCCCGTGGCCCTCGCCCCCAGCGCAGCGGTCCTCCACGGGGCGCCGGACCGAATTCGGGCCGCCTTACGCCACGCCACCAGGCCAAGCCCTATCAAAAGGGTCCGCGGGGTCCCCGTCCAAAATGAGCGGACCCGTCCGCATCCTCGTCGATGCCGATGCGTGCCCGGTGAAGGAAGAAATCTACAAGGTCGCCTGGCGCCATGAGGTGCCGGTGGTCGTGGTCAGCAACAGCCATTTGCGCATTCCGCAACACCCGTTGCTGAGCCGCGTGGTGGTGAGCGACGGCTTCGACGCCGCCGACGACTGGATCGCGGAGAATAGCGACTCCGGGACCGTGGCGATCACCGCCGACATCCTGCTGGCGGATCGCTGCCTCAAGAGCGGCGCAACCGTGCTCGCCCCCACCGGCAAGCCCTTCACGACAAGCTCGATCGGCAGCGCCATCGCCACCCGTGCGATCATGGCCGATCTGCGCGCCGGCGGCGACCAATTGGGCGGCCCGGCGCCCTTCTCCAAGACCGATCGCTCGCGCTTCCTCCAGGCACTGGACACGGCGCTGGTCAGCCTCAAGCGGCGTTAACGCAAACGCTTAAGATCCCGCCGGCCAGGGGAGGCGCGCCGCATCGTTACGCTCGCGGCCCGTCGACATTACGTAATCTCATTTAAACAAAGCGTTAGCCGTACTGGTCTAGGTCTCGACCATGACCCAGATTCCACGCCGCTCGCCGACTCGGCCCGTGGCACGACGGACTTCTTCGTGGAGGCAGACGGTCGCATTGCCCGAAGCCGTTTACCGTAAGCTCGTCGATACGCTGTTCAGCATGCGCTTTCCCATCGTTGCGATGGGCGTGGTATGCGCCGGCGTGGCCGCGCTGCTCGCCGCCAAGTGGCGTGACCCCGTGTTCACGGCGGTCGCGATCCTTATCCCATTGGTGACGCTGGGCCGGCTGCTGGTGATGAATGCCTATCAAAGCCATGCCGAAGGCGCGATCACGCGCCACGAACTGCGTCGCTGGGAGCGGCGCTACGCCGTTGGCAGCTATGCATTCGCCGGCCTGATCGCGGTCCTCAATATGCGCGCGCTGACCTTCCACGATCCGCTTATGCACCTGATCACCGTCAGCATCGTCTTCGGTTTCGGCGCCGGCGTCGTTTCCCGCATTTCGGCAAGGCCGGTCATCTGCGTGATCAGCCTCCTTATGGCGACCGTCCCCACCGTCGCCGCCCTGGCGTGGCACGCGTCGTTACCCAACGCGATAGCGCTCCACACACAGCTCTTCGCGACCGAAGCCATGCTGGTTGGCCTGATCGCCATATTGAGCCTGAACACGGTCCACCATCTGCACTGCTCGGCGGTGCTGCATCTCGTCACCCAGCACGATCTCGCGCTCCTCGCCAAATTCGACGCCCTGACCGGGCTGCCGAACCGGTTGATGCTGCGCGAGCGCTTCCAGGACTCCGTATCGGCTCTCCAGAGCGACGGCGTGGCCCTGCACTATGTGGACCTGGACGGCTTCAAGTCGGTCAACGACCTGCATGGCCATCCGGCGGGCGACGCGCTCCTGCGCGAAGTGGCCCGGCGGATGGAAAAGACCGTCCGCGCCGGTGACACGGTGGCGCGCCTGGGCGGCGACGAGTTCGTCGTGCTGCAAACCGATCTGGGCCATCCGGACGAAGCGCAAATGCTCGCGCGCAGGCTCATCCGCGATCTCAGTGCGCCGTATCTGATCGACGGAAAGTCCGTGCTGGTCGCGGCTAGTATCGGTATTGCCATGGCGGCCGATTTCGGCCTGGACCTCGAACGCCTTCTGTCGTGCGCGGACTGCGCACTCTATCGCTCCAAGAGCCGCGGCAAGGGGCAGTTCAACTTCGCGACATCGGCCGATTTCGGAAAACTGTCGAGCGCCGCAGCGGCCTGAATCCGGAAACCCCGGGTCAGGCCGCGATCGATTCCAGCGCCTCGTTCGCCTCCATCCACGCCGCCTCGGCCGCCTCGATCTGGCCCTCCAGCTCGGCGCGCCGCTTCATAAGATCGCTCATTGAGAGCTTGGCGAGGCTGGCGTCCGCGGTCGACGGATCGAACATCGCCCGGTCCACCACGCTTCGCTGCTCGGTCAGCCTGGCGAGCGCCGCTTCGGCCTCCTTGGCCTTCTTCCTGAGCGCGGTGCCCTGTTCGCGCGCCTGGGCGGCGGCGCGGCGGGCATCCTTCTTGCTCATCTTGCCCTCGCCGCTCGCCTTGGCCGCGTCGCTCGCATCCTTGGTCAGCACGAAGGAAATGTAGTCGTCGAGACTGCCGTCGAAATCGCTCGCGGTGCCGCTGTCGACCAGCACCAGCCGGTCCGCGGTCATCTCGAGCATGTGCCGGTCGTGGCTGACGATCACCACCGCGCCGGTATAGGCGTTGAGCGCCTGGATCAGCGCCTCGCGCGCATCGACGTCCAAGTGATTGGTCGGCTCGTCGAGGATCAGCATGTGCGGCGCGTCGCGGGTGATCAGCGCCAGCGCCAGTCGCGCGCGCTCGCCGCCCGAGAGCTTGCCCACGTCGGTGGTGGCCTTCTGCCCCGAAAAACCGAACCGCCCGAGCTGCGCACGCACTGCGGACTGACTCGCACCCTTCATCAGCAAGGTCATGTGCTGAAGCGGCGTCTCGGTCCGGTCGAGTTCCTCGACCTGATACTGGGTGAAATACCCCACCTTCATCTTGCCGGAAGCGGTCATCGCGCCTTCCATCGGCGCGAGCTGCGCGGCGAGCAGGCGGGCGAGCGTGGTCTTGCCGTTGCCGTTGCGGCCGAGCAGCGCCACGCGATCGTCGGGATCGAGGCGGAAGTTGAGCCGCTTCAGGATCGGCGTCTTGTCATAGCCCACCGTCGCCATGTCGAGCGTGATCAGCGGCGGCCGCAGCTCGTCCGGGTTGGGGAAATCGAAGTGCAAGGTCGGATCGTCGAGCAGTTCGGCGATCGGCTGCATCCGCGCGAGCGCCTTTTGCCGGCTCTGCGCCTGCTTGGCGGTCGATGCGCGCGCCGAATTGCGCGCGATATAGTCCTGCAATTTCTCGCGCTCGGCCTGCTGCTTCTGGCGTGCCGAGGCGAGCTGCGCCTGGCGCTCGGCGCGCTGGCGCTCGAACGCGTCATAGCCGCCCGGATAGAGCGTCAGCTTGCCGCGATCGAGATGCAGGATGTGGTCGACGACATTGTTGAGGAAGTCGCGCTCGTGGCTGACGAGCAGGATCGTCGCCGGATAGCTCTTCAGGAAGTCCTCGAGCCACAGCACCGCTTCGAGGTCGAGGTGGTTTGAAGGCTCGTCGAGCACCAGCACATCGGGCTCGGAGAACAGCAAAGAGGCCAGCGCGACACGCATCTTCCATCCGCCCGAGAAACTGTCGAGCGATCTGTGCTGCGCCTCCTCGTCGAAGCCGAGCCCGACCAGGATGCGCGCCGCGCGCGCGGGCGCCGAATGCGCCTCGATCGTGTTCAGCCGCTCATGGATCTCGCCCAGCCGGTCCGGATCGTGGCTGTGCTCGGCCTCCTCCAGCAGCGCCGCGCGCTCGATGTCCGCCGCCAGCACCGTTTCGAACGGCGTGGCAACGCCGCTCGGCGCTTCCTGCGCGATATAGCCGATCTTGCTGCCCCGGGGCATCGAGACCTCGCCGCCATCCGCGTCGAGCAGCTTGGTGATCACGCGCACCAATGTGGTCTTGCCCGCACCGTTGCGGCCGATCAGGCCCACGCGGCTGCGCGGCGGCAATTTGGCGCTGGCGTCGTCGATGATGGTCCGACCACCGATGCGGACCGTGATGTCGGCAAGATTGAGCATGCGCGCCCGCTAGCACCAGACGCGCCGCAACCCAACACCGCAATTGCTGCAATGCAAGAAGACAGGGGCCGATCGACACGCTAGGGTATCGTCATCGAAACGAAGCGCGGATGGAACTCCATCCGTTGCCCGCAATTGAACCCATACACGCCCCGCGCGATCCGGAGCACCGCAATGGACAGATCAGGCGAATTCGACATTTCGAGACGGGGGGTGCTGATCAGTGGCGCCGCCTCGGTGGCCGTCACGGTGGCGCCCAATGTCGCCGCCGAACCCGCTCCGCCAGTCCAGGGAGCCGCACCGATGCACAAGGTCGCGTTCAAGGTGAACGGCAAGCCGCGCGAGCTGGAGCTCGACACGCGCACTACCCTTCTCGACGCGCTGCGGGAGCATCTCCATCTCACCGGCACCAAGAAGGGTTGCGACCACGGCCAGTGCGGCGCCTGCACGGTGATCGTCGACGGCCGCCGCATCAATTCGTGCCTCAGCCTCGCGGTAATGCACGAGGGTGATGAGATCACGACGATCGAGGGGCTCGGGACGCCCGAGAACATGCACGCGATGCAGGTCGCATTCGTGAAGCATGACGGATATCAGTGCGGCTATTGCACTCCCGGCCAGATCTGCTCGGCGGTCGCGGTGCTCGACGAGATCAAGCGCGGCATCCCCAGCCATGTTAGCGCCGACATCAATGCCAAGCCCCAGATGACCGCCACCGAGATGCGCGAGCGGATGAGCGGCAATATCTGCCGCTGCGGCGCCTATTCGAACATCGTCGAGGCGATGCAGGAAGTCGCGGGAGCCAGGGCATGAAAAGCTTTAGCTACGAGCGCGCCCGCACCCCCGCCGAGGCCGCGGCGATCGTCGCACGCACCCAGGGCGCCCGCTTCATCGCCGGCGGCACCAATTTGCTCGACCTGATGAAGCTCCAGATCGAGACGCCGACGCATCTGGTCGACGTCAACGGACTCCAACTCGACAAGATCGAGGCGACACCGGAGGGCGGCCTGCGCATCGGCGCGCTGGTCCGCAACACCGATCTCGCCGCCGACAAGCGCGTGCGCAAGGATTACGCCGTGCTCTCGCGCGCGCTGCTCGCCGGCGCCTCGGGCCAACTCCGCAACAAGGCGACGACCGCGGGCAACCTGCTCCAGCGCACCCGCTGCCCCTATTTCTACGACACCAATCAGCCCTGCAACAAGCGCAAGCCCGGCAGCGGCTGCGCGGCGATCGGCGGAGTCAGCCGCAGCCTCGGCGTGATCGGCATCAGCGACGCCTGCATCGCGACGCATCCCAGCGACATGGCGGTGGCGATGCGCCTGCTCGACGCCAGCGTCGAGACGGTGAAGCCCGACGGCGCCACCCGCGCGATCCCGATCGCCGATTTCCACACGCTTCCCGGCGACACGCCGCACATCGAGACCACACTGGTCCCCGGCGAGCTGATCACTGCGGTCACCTTGCCCAAGCCAGTCGGCGGCAAGCATTTCTATCACAAGGTCCGCGACCGCGCGTCCTATGCCTTCGCGCTCATTTCGGTGGCAGCGGTGATCCAGAAGGACGGTACCGGCCGCGTCGCACTGGGCGGCGTCGCGCACAAGCCATGGCGGATCGAGGCTGCCGAAGAACAGCTGCCCAAGGGCGCCAAGCGCACCAACGAGGTGCTGCTCGCCGGCGCGCAGCCGACGCATGAGAACGCATTCAAGCTGACACTGGCCGAGCGCACGCTCGACTCGGTGCTGGCCGAAGCGAGGGCCTGAGCCATGAAGTTCGATACCCCCGCCACCACCAACCCGATCGACCAGCTCAAGATCATCGGCAAGGCGACCGACCGGATCGACGGTCCGCGCAAGACCACCGGCACCGCGACATATGCCTATGAGCATCACGCCGAAGCGCCGAACGCCGCCTATGGCTATATCCTCGGCTCGGCGATCGCCAAGGGCCGCATCGCGTCCATCAACCTCGCCGATGCCAAGGCCGCGCCCGGCGTGCTCACGATCGTCACCGCCGACAATGCGGGCAAGCTCGGCAAAGGCAATTTCAACACCGCCAAGCTGCTCGGCGGCCCCGAGATCGAGCACTACCACCAGGCCGTCGCGCTCGTCGTCGCCGAAACCTTCGAGCAGGCCCGCGCCGCCGCATCGCTGATCCGCGTCGACTATGCTCGCGCCAAGGGTGCGTTCGATCTCGCCGGCGCGATGGGCACCGCGACCGCGCCCGAGCCCAGCTTCGGCACCGTCGCCGATACCAAGGTCGGCGATTTCGCTGGCGCCTTCGCCGCGGCTCCGGTCCAGCTCGACGCGACCTACACCACCCCCGATCACGCCCATGCGATGATGGAGCCGCACGCCTCGATCGCCGCTTGGGAAGGCGACAAGCTGACCCTGTGGACCGCCAACCAGATGATCGCCTGGTCGGTCGGCGACATGGCCAAGACGCTGGGCATTCCCAAGGAGAATGTCCGCCTCGTCTCGCCCTTCATCGGCGGCGGCTTCGGCGGCAAGCTGTTCATCCGCGCCGATGCGGTGCTGGCCGCGCTGGGCGCCAAGGCGGCGGGACGACCGGTCAAGGTCGCGCTTCCCCGCCCCTTCATGTTCAACAACACGCCGCACCGCCCCGCGACGATCCAGCGGATCCGGCTCGGCGCGACGCCCGACGGCAAGATCACCGCGATCGGCCATGAAAGCTGGTCGGGCGATCTCCCCGGCGGCGGCCCCGAGACCGCTGTCGGCCAGACCCGCTTGCTCTATGCCGGCGCCAATCGCATGACCGCGATGCGCCTCGCCGTGCTCGACCTTCCCGAAGGCAATGCCATGCGCGCGCCGGGCGAGGCGCCGGGCCTGATGGCGCTCGAGATCGCGATCGACGAGATGGCCGAGAAACTCGGCATCGATCCGATCCGCTTCCGCGCGATCAACGACACCCAGGTCGATCCCGAAAAACCCAGCCGCCCCTATTCGCAGCGCCAACTCGACGAATGCATGAAAGTGGGCGCGGACAAGTTCGGCTGGAGCAAGCGCAGCGCGAAGCCCGGCACGGTCCGCGACGGCCGCTGGCTGGTCGGGATGGGCGTGGCCGCGGCCTTCCGCAACAATCTCGTCGGCAAGTCCGGCGCCCGCGTCCGGCTCGACGGCGACGGCGTGGTCACGGTCGAGACCGACATGACCGATATCGGCACCGGCACCTACACGATCATCGCGCAGACTGCGGCCGAGATGATGGGCCTGCCGCTCGAGAGGATCGTCGTGAAGCTCGGCGATTCGAACTTCCCCGTTTCCGCCGGCTCCGGCGGCCAATGGGGGGCGAACAGCTCTACCGCCGGTGTCTATGCCGCCTGCACGAAACTGCGCGAGGCCGTGGCGGCCAAGCTTGGCTTCAATTCGGCCGACACCGTGTTCGCCGACGGCAAGGTCCGCTCGGGAAACCGCAGCGTCCCCCTCGCCCAGGCGGCGGGCACCGGTGGCCTCGTCGCCGAGGACTTCATGGAATATGGCGACCTCGACAAGAAATATCAGCAATCGACCTTCGGCGCCCATTTCGTCGAGGTCGGCGTCGATTCCGCCACTGCTGAGATCCGCATCCGTCGCATGCTCGCGGTGTGCGCCGCGGGCCGCATCCTCAATCCCAAGTCCGCGCGCAGCCAGGTCATCGGGGCCATGACGATGGGCGCCGGCGCCGCGCTGATGGAGGAACTCGCGGTCGACACGCGCTTCGGCTTCTTCGTCAATCACGATCTCGCCGGCTACGAAGTGCCGGTCCATGCCGATATCCCGCACCAGGAAGTGATCTTCCTCGACGAGACCGATCCCATGTCCTCGCCGATGAAGGCCAAGGGGGTCGGCGAGCTCGGCATCTGCGGCGTCGGCGCGGCGGTGGCCAACGCGATCTACAACGCCACCGGCGTGCGCGTGCGCGACTATCCGGTGACGCTCGACAAGCTGCTCGATCGGATGCCGGCCCTGGCCTGACGCGCGTTCCTGGGCCGGCGCCGTCGGGCGGGCACGGATTCAGGAAGCGTAGCGCACAGCTTGGCGGTACGGTCGACGAACAGCAACGCAGTGCGCGCCGGATCGAAGCCGGAAACGGTGGCCATCGCAAATCTTCCCTTGAGAACCGCCAGGATGCGGACCTAGCCGGCGCCGGCCAATTGCGCCTCCGTTTGGGCCAGTTACACCTTGGTATGGATGTGCCACCCCACCCAGGCGGGTAATGGCGAACGTGAAGAGTATCGCGCATAATGGGGATCTCGCTGGTTTTCGAATCCACCAATGCTCAGGGGTGACGATGGCTTTCGGGGACGGAAAGGAACTCGGATATTCAAGCCGGGCGGAGTCTTCGCCGCTCTACCTTCGCTCGTGTGCCGTTGAATGAGCGCCACCGCATCCTCCGCCGAATACCAGTTCGGCCCCACTGAGCAGCCGACGTTCCCCGGCGGGCCCTATTCGCCCGCGCATCATCCCCGGCGCAAGATCGCCTATGTCGCGGTCGCACTGCTGGTCGGGCTCACCGCGTCGCTCGGCAACGCGCTGGTGACCGTGAACCTGCAGAACATCGCGGGCAGCCTGGGGGTGACGGTGGCCGAAGCCAGCTGGCTGTCGGCGATGTATGTCGCCTTCAATGCCAGCGGGAACCTGTTGCTGATCCGCGCTCGCATCGAATTCGGCATCCCGCGCGTCACCTTCACGCTGCTGGTCATTTACGCCACGACGACCCTGATCCAGCTGGCGTCGCCCAGTTTCACTACGGCTCTCATCGTCCGCGCGGCCTCGGGCATCGCCGCCACTGGTCTGACGACGATGACGGTCTACTACATGCTGCAACTCTTCGGACCCAAGACGCGACCGCTGGCGCTGCTGCTCGCCATTTCGATCACCCAATTCTCGGTGCCGCTTGCGCGTCTGTTTCCGGTTACCCTGCTCGTGGTCGGTCAGTGGCAGGGTCTGCATCTCTTCGAGCTCGGCCTCACGCTTGCTGTCGGCGCTGCGTTCTGGGCCATGCCCTTGCCGCCAAGCATTTGTGGCAAAGCCTTCGAGCGGCTGGACTTCCTCACCGTTGGGCTCGTGATACCTGGCATGATCCTGCTCTGCGGCGCGATCGGTGCGGGACGCTATGTGTGGTGGACCGACACCCGCTGGGTCGGCGTCGCGCTCATTTTCGCTGCCATCCTGCTCGCAACGGCGTTCGTGATCGAGCACCTCCGCCCACGTCCGCTGCTGGAGATCGACTGGCTGGGCAGCCGGGACCTCGTGATTTTCGCATGGATCGCATTGCTCGTCCGTTTCTCGCTCGCAGAGCAGACCTATGGCACGACCGGCCTGCTCACTGCGGGCGGGCTGAACAATGATCAGCTCCATATATTGTTCGGGTTCGTGATGCTGGCGCAGATCTTGGGCGTGGCCACCGCCGTGCTCACGCTCAGCCCCACGCGGATACCGTGGCAAATCATGAGCGCGGCGATAATCATCGGGATCGGCGCGCTGCTGGATAGCAATTCCAGCAATCTGACCCGCCCGGAGCAGCTCTATCTGAGCCAGGCGCTGCTCGGCTTCGGCACCTGCCTCTTCATCGGACCGGCGCTGCTCTTCGGGTTCATCCGCGTGCTCCAGCTCGGGCCGAATTATCTAATCAGCTTCCTCGTGCTGTTCAGTACCAGCCAGAATGTCGGTGGTCTGCTCGGCTCCTCGCTGCTCGGCACTTATCAGGTAATCCGCACGAAAGCGCATGCCGCGGCGCTGTCCGAACACCTCCTCGCCTCGGATCCGCAGGTGGTCGCTCGCCTCTCACAGCAGGGTACCAACGGCCTCTACGCCGCGCTCCAACGCGAAGCGGGGATTCTCGCTTTCAACGACGTCTTCCGGATCGTCGCGCTGCTTGCCTTTGCGACCGCGTTCTTCATCCTGACCAAAATCCTGACGACGCGCATCCTCCAGCGCCGGGGAGCCATGCAATGACCGAAACACGCATCAACGAACCAGGGCAAGCGGCTGAACCTGCGCAGACAGCGGGGCCGGCAGCGACCACCGAAACCGCGCCGACGGTTGACCCAGCGCCAACGGCCGAAGCCGCTCCTCCTGTCGAGCAGAAGCCCAGATATTGGCGTCCTGCGACGAGGCACAACATCGCCACCGCCGGCATCATATTGGTCGCGCTCGCCGCGATCCTGATCCTGCTGCGCGCCTGGCAATTGCCGCCGTTTGGCGGCGCCGAGGAGACCACCGAGAACGCCTATGTCCGTGGCCGCACCACCAGCATCGCGCCGCAGGTCAGCGGTTATGTCGTCCAGGTGCTGGTCCATGACTATCAGCAGGTGAAGCGCGGCCAGGTCCTCGTCCGGATCGACGACCGCATCTACCGCGCACGCGTGGCGCAGGCGGCGGCCAATCTCGATGCTCAGCTCGCCGCGCTCGCCAACAGCAAGCAGGCGCATGCGTCGCGCACCGCCGGGCTGCAATCGCAGACCGCGGGGCTCGCCGGCGCGCGCGCCCAGCTCCTGCGTGCGCGCGCCGATCTCGCCAGGATCGACGATCTGGTGAGCGACGGATCGGTCTCGCGCCGCGAACGCGACCAGGCGGTGGCGGCGCTCGCCCAGGCGGAGGCCGGCGTGCGCCAGTCGGTGGCGTCTGGCGAGATCGCCCGGCAGGACATCCGCACCGTCGATGTCGGCCGCGGCGGGCTCGAGGCGCAGGTGGAGGCCGCGCGCGCGCAGCTTCGCCTCACCGAGATCGATCTCGGCAACACGGTCATCCGTGCGCCCGAGGATGGCCAGCTCGGCGAGATCGGCGTCCGGCTCGGCCAATATGTCACCAACGGCAACCAGCTCCTCGCTCTGGTCCCGCCCGATCGCTGGATCATCGCCAACTACAAGGAAGCGCAGACCGCGGGAATGAGGCCCGGTCAGCCCGCGACCTTCACCGTCGATGCGCTCGGCGGCGCGAAGCTCCAGGGCCATGTCGAGCAGCTTTCGCCTGCTGCCGGCTCCGAATTCGCGGTGCTCAAGCCCGACAACGCCACTGGCAATTTCGTGAAGGTGCCGCAGCGGATCGGCGTGCGCGTCTCGGTCGATCCCGGCCAGTCCCAGGCGGTGCGGCTGCGCCCCGGCATGTCGGTCGAGCTTCACATCGACACCCGAAAGAAGTCGTGATGCGCGCGCGGACCCTGTTGCTGCTCGGGACTGCGCTGGCGCTCGCCGCCTGTGCAGGCCCCAGGCCGGAAGCCCCGTCCACAGCCGCGGTCTCGCCGCCCAGCGACTGGCGCGGCGGCACCGCCCAGCCGGGTGCGGAGGTCTCCGCCACCTGGTGGCAGGGGTTCGGCGATCCCGCGCTGACCGCGATCGTCGATGCGGCGCTCGCCAACAACACCGACATCGCGATCGCCGCCGCCCGCGTCGAGGAAGCCCGCGCGCAGTTCCGCCTCTCGCGGGCCCAGCAGCTTCCCCAGGTCGATGCTACCGCCGGCGGCAATCGGCAACGCGCGCTCAATGCGTTCGGTCAGGGCACCGATCAGACCGTCAGCCAGACCCAGCTCACCATCTCCTACGATACCGATCTGTTCGGCCGGCTCGCCAATGCCAGCGCCGCCGCGCGCGCCTCGCTG
This sequence comes from Sphingomonas sp. JC676, assembly GCF_014489075.1. Taxonomy (GTDB): domain Bacteria; phylum Pseudomonadota; class Alphaproteobacteria; order Sphingomonadales; family Sphingomonadaceae; genus Sphingomonas. Next base: position 208,628 of record NZ_JACTGR010000002.1, read on the forward strand.
CTCTCAACCGAAGCGGCGCGCGACAATGTCCGCCTCGCCGTCGCCGCCTCCGCCGCAAGCGGCTATATCGGGTTGCGCGCGCTCGATGCCCGGCTCGTCGTGCTTCAGGATACGGTCGCCGCGCGCCGCGAAGCGCTCCATCTCGCCCAGCGCCGGGCCGAGACCGGCTATGCCCCCATGCTCGACCAGCGCCAGGCCGAAGCCGAGCTTGCCGCCGCCCAGGCGCTGATCCCCGCCACCGAGCTTTCGATCCGCCGGCAGGAGGATGCGCTCAACCTGTTGCTCGGCGAAAATCCGCGCGCAATCGTCCGGGGCCTGACGCTCGACGCGCTCCAGACCCCGCAAACGCCCGCCGCGCTTCCCTCCGAGCTGCTCCGCCGCCGGCCCGACATCGCCCAGGCCGAGCAGAGCGTGGTCTCCGCGGACCGCTCGCTCGATTCGGCGCGCGCCGCCTTTCTGCCCAGCATAAGGCTGAGCGCCGCGGGTGGCTTCGTCACCTCGAACCTGCTGCCCGATCCGGTCACCATCTTCTCGCTCGGCGGCAGCATTCTCGCCCCGATCTTCGAAGGCGGTCGGCTGCATGCGCAGCAGGATGCCGCCGCGGCGCGCCGCGACCAGGCCGCTTTCACCTATCGCAAGACGGCGCTCACTGCGTTCCGCGAAGTCGAGGATTCGCTCGCCGCTGTGGATCGCGTCGCCGAGCAGGAGCGTGTGATCGAGGCGCAGCGCATCTCGCTCGCCGAGGTGCTGCGTCTCGCAACCAACCGCTATCGCGCAGGCTATTCGCCCTATCTCGAGCAACTCGACGCCCAGCGCGCGCTGCTTTCGGCTGAGCTTTCGCTGGTCCAGGCGCGCTCGGACCGGCTGTCGGCCTCGGTCTCGCTCTACCAGGCGCTCGGCGGCGGCTGGAGCCCGGACGCGCTGCGCTAGGTCGCAGCTGCCGTTTCGGACCAGGGGCTGAGCTTGATTCTCGTTACGGAGCCGCCCGTCTTGCCGGATGACCCTCGCCATCGGGGCTCCAAAACGCAGATCAGAAGGAGTATAGCTATCAAAGCAGCTGACGGCGCGACGCGCTTTAGGAAATGCACTCCGCCTTCTTGGTCGCTCGAACAGGGCCAGAAATGATGGGCGTTCGATCGGCCTGAGGGACACGTCATCGGCAGCGCAATCGAAGGAGGGAGATATGAACCTCGAGGATTTCCAGCTGGAAAACGACGATCACGGTCGCGTTCGATTGATCAACCACAACCAGATGCCGATCAGCATGGAGAGCGCGTCACCGCTCCAGGCGGCTCAGAAATATCTGCACGATGTCGCCGGCATATACGGCATCGATGCCGCCCAGCTCACCGAACTGTTTCTCGCTCCCGAGCGAATGCCCATCGACGCCAAGGTTTCCTTCCGGCTTCTCGAGGACAAGCGGGTTTCAGGGTCGGCCGTCGTGTCGATCGTGCAGACCTATTTCGGGTTGCCGGTGCGTTATGCAGGGCTAGACGTTGTGATGGCGACCGATCCGCTGCGAATTCTCAGCTCCAGCGCGACATTTCATCCTGCGATCGAGGTCAAGGCGCCGAAAGCCGACAGCGTGAAGCGTGCCGTCAAACTTACCTCGCCGGAACTATCGGAAATCCTGAATCAAAAGGCCGATGACAAGACACGCCGGCCTCCGGTCGTGAACCGCACGCGGCTGGTGGTCTTTCGATATCAGGAGCGCGACCGTCAGCCTCACGCTCCGGTCAAGCGCGGTGACCGTCAGCAGCAGAAGCAGCTTTTCACGCCGCCCACCCTGCCGCTGCCTCCCCTTCCGGACTCTATTGTCGACGGCAATTTCTATGTCGCGCTCGAAGCCTATTTCACGCTCTCGGTTCCCGGCTTCGAAGATCTACATTGGGTCGCTCTGATCGAAGTCGAAACGAGGACAATCCTGTTGCTCGAGGCACTGATCGATGGCGTGACCGGATCCGTGTTCCTAACCGATCCCATCACGAAATCCGGCAGCACCTCAAATTCGGCCGGCTCGACCACTTCCGTCCTGAACGGATTCCGGGACTCCATCACGCTGCTCGATCTCAACGCGCCGAGCAACGGTACCCAGGCCTTGTCGGGATCGCGTGTCTTCGTCAGCTCGTCCAATGCGACGTCACCGACAAAGACGAGCCCGTTCGACTTTCAGTACGATTCCCGCACCAATGATTTTTCGGCGGTGAACGCCTATCACAATTGCAACCGGTTCTTCGGCATGCTCGTCGATATGGGCTTCAGCCTGTCGAGCTACCTCGACGGCACGACGTTTCCCTTGAAGGCAAACCATCGGTTCGGAAACACGGTGAACGCCAACTGCCCGGCCAATTCGACCGGCAACGGCATCGGAGGTGTCAATTTCGAGTTGGCGGATACTAGCAACACCTCTGACCCGCTCGGCAGCGCATGCGACTGGCGCACGGTTCTCCACGAAATTGGCGGGCACGGCATCCTGTACGACCATATCAGCCGGGCCAATCTCGGCTTCTCGCACAGCCAGGGTGACAGCTTCGCGGCGATTCTCAATGATCCGCTGAGCGCGCTGACGGGATCAGATCGCTTCATAACCTTCCCATTCACGCTCTTCTGGGACGAAGACTTTGCGGGCCCGCGGCGCCACGATCGAGCAGTCGCCACGGGCTGGGGCTGGGGAGGCAGCAACGACAACGGCGCCTATAAGAGCGAACAGATTCTCTCGACCACACTCTTCCGAGTCTATCGCTCGATCGGCGGCGACTCCGGTGACCTGAACAGCAAGGCATTTGCCGCCCGCTTCGCGGCTTATCTGATCTTAAAGGCGGTCGGCCTTCTGACGCCGACCTCCGCCGCCGCGGTCAACAAGACGGGCGTGACCGACTTCGCACCCTGCACTGATTATGAGCAGAAACTCGAATCCGCCGATGCATCCAGTTTCGTCTCGGCGAATCCCGCCGAAACCCATGCGGGCGGTGCCTATGGCAAGGTCATCCGCTGGTCTTTCGAGAAGCAGGGCTTGTTCCGCGCATCCGGCGACCCCGTAACGAGCGTGGGGCGTCCGCCGGCGGTCGATGTGTATATCGATGATGGCCGAGCTGGAGAATATCAGTATCAGTGGAACCATTGGAACTGCCAGGACATCTGGAACCGGCGCGCCGCCGATGGTGGCTCCGCGCACGAAGAACCTATCGTCGGTCAAACCAACTATGCCTATGTCCGCGTCAAGAATCGCGGCAGCCAAACGGCGAACAACGTCGTGGTTCGCGGCTACCACGCTTATCCGTCGGTCGGCCTAACCTATCCCGACGACTGGATCCCCATGACGGACGTGCTTCTCGTGGCGCCGAGCATCGCGGGCAATGACAGCGCCGGCGTCGTGGTCGGTCCATTTCAATGGACCCCGGGCGAGGTCAGCCACGAGTGCATGTTCTTCACGGTCTACGCGACGGGGGATCCCGCGAATGTCGATGGTCGCATCACCGGCTCCATCCCCGAATGGCGTCTGGTACCGCACGACAACAATGTCGCGCAGAGAAATGTATCGCCGGTTCCTGGTGGTGGCGGCGCGCAACCTCTCAAGGCCGCGCTGTCGCGCCGCCCGTTTGCACTCTATAACCCGCTGCCGGGCGAAGCGCGCATCAAGCTGACCGCCACATTGCCCGACTTCCTTGTGCGCCTCGGCTGGGAAGTGCGCATCGTCAGCGCCGGCGGCAGCAATTTCGGCCTCAAGCCCGGTATCCGGAAAGAGGTCCTCATCGACGTCAAGCAAGGCGGGGACTTCACGCGCGAAATGGTAGTCGGAAGTGCCGACACCCTCATTCACGTCACGGCCCAGGCCAACGGGATCATCATTGGCGGCATGAGCTTCAATATCGATCCGGACATGAAATATTCGGTGGTTTCCGGCGACGGGAAGTGCATGCACGATCTTTGCCGGATTGACGTCGAAGACCTGTTGAAATGCGCTAGCCTCGAAAAGGCGAAGCGGGTTCGCGTGCGTAAGATCGTGCTCGAGATCGACTATGAGGACGATAGCTGCAAGTGATCCGGGCCGGGAACCCGTAAGCGCAGCCCGGCCTCCGCGCTCCTGGTCTGAAACCAGGCAGTAGACTCATAAATCGCGAATGGCCGGAAGTGGGATCTAAGCCGCCAATCGACGGATTGCTGAACGAACGGCAGGTTTCGGGCATCACCTGAGCCGCGGCCAACGTCCGCAACGGGGCCGTTAGCTGTCATTCGATTTTATAGGTTCACGAGCTAATCTATTCCGCCTTGCGGAGCGCCGCCACGTCTTTTGCGGTGATGCTCGATGGCTTCGCGCCGAACCGCGCAGTGACATAGTTCGCCACCGCGGCGATCTCGGCATCGCTATAGGCATGCCCGAATGCCGGCATGACCGATTGGCCCTGTGGCGTGCGCGCACTGGCGCCCTGGATGATCACTTGCGCGACATTGATCGCCTCGGGATCGTTGACCGCACTCGATCCGGTGAGCGTCGCCAGCCCGGTCAGCGCGCCCTTGCCGTTCCAGGCATGGCAACCGATGCAGGCGCCCTCGAAGATCTTCTTGCCGAGCGGCGAATGGTCGTCGGCCGCGGCGACGGCGTGCGTGGCGGGCGCCGGCCCGGCCGGTGAAGGCGATTGGCCAGGCGTGGAGACCGCCGGGATCGTGCGGAGATAGGTCACCAACGCGGCGATGTCGGACTTGGTCAACTTGCTGAGGCTGAGATCGATCGCCTCACGCATCGGCCCCGCCGCGGTGCCGTGCCCGGGCGCATGGCCCTGCGACAGATATTGCGCCAGATCGGCGTCACTCCAGCCCCCGACGCCCGTAGCCTTGTCGCCGGTGATGTTGAAGGCGCGCCATCCGGCGGCGACCGCACCGGCATATTTGCTGCGGTTGTCCATCGCCTGACCAATGTTGCGCGGCGTGTGGCACTCGCCGCAATGGCCGAGCGCCTCGGCCAGATAGGCGCCGCGGTTCCATTCGGGGCTGCGATCGGCATTGGGCCGGAAGCGCTGGTTCGGATTGAACAGCCCGCTCCAGAAGGTCATCAGCCAGCGCTGGTTGAACGGCCAGGAAAAGGCCAGCTTGGGCCGCTGCTGGTGCACCGGCGCCAGCGTCTTGAGATAGGCGCGGATCGCGAGCGCGTCGGCGTCGGTCAGGAAGGTGTACGAGGCATAGGGCATCGCCGGATACAGGTGTGCCTTGGGGCCCTTGCCCTCGCGCAGCGCGGCGAGGAACTGCGCATCGCTCCAGCCGCCGATGCCGGTCTTCTTGTCGGGCGTGATGTTGGGCGACCAGATCGTACCGAACGGCAGGTTGAAGGCTCGCCCGCCGGCAAAGGGCGTGCCGCCCGGGGCGGTGTGGCAGGCCTGGCAATCGGCCGCAATTGTCAGATATTTGCCACGCTCGACCGGGTCGGCCGAGGCGAAGTCGGCGGGCACGCCGGTCGGCGATCCCGCCTTATACTCGGCAAGCGTCACCGCCCGTCCGCCGGCGAAAGCCATCGGTCCCGGCCCGAAGCCGATCCAGGCGAACATGCCCGCGCCGACCACCACGATCGCGGCCAGCACGATCAGCACGATGCGGCGGGCGCTCATGCCTCTTTCCTTCCGGCCAGAACGTCGCGGTCGACCGGCAGACGCCGCAACCGCTTGCCCGTAGCCGCGAAGATCGCATTGGCGAGCGCGGGCGCGGCCGCAGTAGTTCCCGCCTCGCCGATCCCGCCCGGCGCCTCGCCGCTTTGCAACACATAGACGTCGATCGGCGGCGTCTCGTTCATGCGCAGCATGCGATAATCGTGGAAGTTGCTCTGCTGCACCCGGCCCTTGTCGATCGTGATCTCGCCGAACAGCGCCGCGGTCAGCCCGAAGATCAGCCCGCCCTGGAGCTGCGCCGCAACCGTGTTCGGATTGACCGCGATGCCGGTGTCGACGACGCAGGTCACTCGGCGCAGATGGACCCCACCGCTCTCGTCCACCTCGACCTCGGTCACATTGGCGATCCAGCTCGCGAACGAAGGCTGGACCGAGACGCCGCGCCCGCAGCGCGCCGGCAGCGGCGTGCCCCAGCCCGATTTCTCTGCGGCATATTGCAGCGCTGTCTTCAGCCGCGGCGCCTTGTCGAGCATGCCGAGCCGGAACTGCACCGGGTCCATACCCGCCTTGTGCGCCAGTTCGTCGATGAAGCTCTCGATCACGAACACGTTGTGTGCCGGCCCGACGCCGCGCCAGAAGCCCGTGACCACCCCGGGCGGCTCCTCGCGGACGTGCGAGACCTCGAAGTTCGGGATGTCGTAGGGCATGTCGGCGGCGCTATCGACCGCGTCGAAATCCTTGCCGTCGACAAAGGCGGGCGGCAGCCAGCGCGCCAGCACCGAGGATCCGGTGATGACGTGCCGCCATGCGCTGATCTTGCCGCCGTCCAGCTTCGCGCTGAACCGGTCGTGCCAGGCGGGACGATAGACGTCGTGCTGGATGTCCTCCTCGCGGCTCCAGACCACTTTCACCGGCGAATCGACATGCTGGGCGATCCGCACCGCCTTCTCGACCTGGTCGACCTCGAGCCGTCGGCCGAACCCGCCGCCGATCAGATGGTTGTTGACGATCACCTGGTCGAGCGGGAGGCCCGTCACCTTGGCCGCGACGGCCTGGGCGCGGCTCACCACCTGGATGCCGACCCAGATCTCGCAGCGCCCGCCGGCGACATGGACGGTGCAGTTCATCGGCTCCATCGGCGCATGCGCGAGGAACGGCACGTCATAGGCGGCCTCGATCGCATCGTCGCCCAGCGCCTTGGCGACATCGCCCACCGTCTTCGCTACCACGCCCGGCCGGCTGCTTGCCTTGACCAGCAACTCGCGGACCTGCGCGGTGTCGACGCCGGCATTGGCGCCGTCGGCCCAGTCGATGTCCAGCGCAGCGAGCCCCTGGAGCGCGGCCCACATATGGTCGCCGACCACCGCGACGAGATCCTCGAGCACCACCACCTGTCGGAACCCAGGCACCAGCTTCGCCCGGCTGTCGTCGACGCGCACGACCTTGCCGCCGAGCACCGGCGCGTGCGCGAAGGTCGCGAACTTCACGCCCGGCGGCATCACGTCGATGCCGTATTTGGCGGTGCCGTTGACCTTCTCGGGCGTGTCGAGCCGGCGCAGCGATTTGCCGATCAGCCGGAAGTTCGCCAGATCCTTGAGCGGCGGATCGGCGGGCGGCTTCAATCCCGCCGCGCGGCCGACCAGCGCGCCATAGCCGATGCGGCGGCCGCTGGCGTCGTGGATCACCTCGCCGGCCTCGGTCCGGCAGCTCGCCGGATCGACGCCCCAGCCCGAAGCGGCGGCCTGGACCAGGATCGCGCGCGTCCCTGCGCCCGCCTTGCGGAGCGGCGTCCAGAAGGCGCGGACCGAATTGGAGTTGCCCGTCGCCTGCAGCCCGAACGCGGGATTGCCGTAGAGCGCGTCGCTCGGCGGGGCATGCTCGAACACGACCTTGTGCCAGTCGGCATCGAGCTCCTCGGCCAGGATCATGCTGAGCGACGTATAGGTCCCCTGCCCCATTTCCACCTGCGGCATGACCAGCTTGACCTGCCCCGCCGGATCGATGCGGATGAATGCGTTGGGCGCGAAGCCGGTGACGGCTGGCTGCGCCGCCTCGCCCCGCGCGACGAACCCGACCATCAGCCCCCCGCCTACCGCCACCCCGACCTGCAACAGCGTCCTGCGGGAAAAGGCGGGTCCGGCTGCTGCGGTGGCGACGGTCATGGCACAGGCCTCGGATTTGGGGATTTCAGGCGGCGGTCGCGGCTTTCTTGATCGCCTCGCGGATCCGGACATAGGTGCCGCAGCGGCAGATATTGCCCGCCATCGCGGCGTCGATATCGGCATCGTTCGGCGAAGGGGTAGCGGCGAGAAGCGCGGCGGCCGCCATGATCTGGCCCGACTGGCAATAGCCGCACTGGACGACCTCGAGATCGAGCCAGGCGCGCTGCGTCTTCGCCCCCGCCGGCGTTTCGCCGATCGCCTCGATCGTGGTGACCGCGCGCGTGCCCAGCGTGCCTACGGGCAGCTGGCACGAGCGCAAGGGTTGGCCGTCGACATGCACGGTGCAGGCGCCGCACTGGGCGATGCCGCAGCCGAACTTGGTTCCGGTGAGTCCGATTACGTCGCGCAATACCCAGAGGAGCGGCATGTCCGGAGGCACGTCGACATCATGCGCGGCACCATTGACGTTCAGCGTCAGCATGTTGCCCCCATTCGGTGGCTGGGAGTCGCGGGCCGTCAGGATCGGCCCGCCAACCTCCCGAATTGCCCCGCAAGTTTCTGCCCGATCGCGCCGCGCGTCAAGCATGCGCCCTATTACCGCGGCCGCGTATTGCTGAGTCTTGTGGCTGCGCACTCGGCGCGCCGTCTACATGCAAAGGGAAAGTGGCGGAGAGGGAGGGATTCGAACCCTCGGTGAGCTTGCACCCACGCCGCATTTCGAGTGCGGTACATTCGACCACTCTGCCACCTCTCCGCGAGGTCATTGGATGCCGTTGGAGGGAAATTCCCAAAAACGGCACCGGTCGTTAGAGCGGGGGCCATTAGCGCAATGATTCTCGGGCTGCAAGCGGTGCTTGTGCAGCGCCGCGAACGCACTAAATTGGGTGCATGACGCAATCGCCCGGCTCCTTCACGCCTTATGAAGCCGGGGTCCCCATGCCCCCGGTCGCCACCGCACGCTTCGCCATCGGCGATGTCGTGTGCCACCGTTTGTTCGAATTCCGCGGCGTGATCTTCGATGTCGACCCCGTCTTCGCCAACAGCGAGGAATGGTATGAGGCGATTCCCGAGGATGTCCGCCCGCGCAAGGATCAGCCCTTCTACCATATCCTCGCAGAGAACGCCGACTCGAGCTACATCGCCTATGTCAGCCAGCAGAACCTGGTGGTCGACGAGAGCGACGAGCCGGTCGACCATCCCGGCATCAGCGGGTTGTTCGACGGATTTGCCGCCGGCCGCTACAAGCTGAAGCCCCAGCACCGCCACTAAGCTTCGGATCGGCAGACCTGAACCGCGACGATACCGTCGCGGGCAGGCTGATCGCGAAAAATCGATCCAACCTGGCCCGGTTTCCGGCCGGTCCCCGCATTATGCTCGGGAGCGTTCGATTTCTCGGCTCCCGGCATGTGATTCACAGGGGAGCCGCTATGAAACGATCGACCAATGCGATGCTGGCCATGGCGGCCGCCATCGGAACGACCGCCATCGCCGCGCCGGCGCAGGCGCAGACCACCGTGCTGACCTTTGCGGGCGACATTTGAGGCGCACCTGGTAATCAGGCGTGCGGCAACGGCACGCAGATCGGCCAGAATTACGGCGATGCCGCCGGCATCGTCGATGTCGCCTACAAGTCCTATGTCGCGGCGACGATGGTGCAGTACACCGACTATCTCCAGTCCTGGGACGGCGGTTACGGCGATCTGTCGCGTGTCATCTACGGCGGCGGCAACGGCACGAGCTACATCTCGGAGATCGTCTTCACTCCCGGCGCCGGCAAGGAGATCTCGCTCAACGGCTTCGACGCCGCCTGCTACCAGAACCGGGCGACCTGCCAGTTGCTCAATTACACGATCGCGAGCCTGGGCGGCGCCGCGATCGCCAGCGGATCGACCTCCACGCTCTATCCGAATCACCTCAGCCTGGCGATCAACAGCGGCTGGTTCAGCGACGGCATCGTATTGCGCTGGGGTCCGGACGGCTTCGACGCCGGTCTCGACAATATCAGCTTCACGGTGCGCGATATCGTCGCCGGCGGGGTGCCCGAACCGTCGAGCTGGGCGATGATGATTCTCGGCTTCGGCGCGGTCGGCGGCGTACTCCGCCGCCGGCAGACCGATCGCCTCGTCCGAAAGACCGCTCTGGCCTGAGGACGGATGCGCGGCCGGGATGCGACTCGCCGGCCGCGCATTTGCCTCCCCATCGATCGTCACCCCGGAACAAGTCCGGGTGACGAAAGGGGGAATATATGTGACAAGCTTTCGAGCGGCATTTGCAGTCACGCAATTGCCATTTCCTCTCCGTCGGCGGTTGACATAGGCACACCTTTCGCATAGCTGCGCCCTTCCTCCTGCCGGAGCACGCTCTGGCGGGCACATGCATTTGATTTAGAGAAGAAGCCATGTTCGCTATCGTGCGCACGGGCGGCAAGCAGTATCGCGTTGCCGCAGGAGACAAGATCGTCGTCGAGAAGCTCGACGGGGAGGCCGGCTCGTCGGTCACGCTGGGCGACGTTCTGCTCGCCGGCGAAGGCTCGGAGCTGAAGCCGACCGACGGTCTGACCGTCTCGGCCGAAATCGTTGCGCAGGCGAAGGGCGAGAAGGTCATCGTCTTCAAGAAGCGCCGCCGGCATAACTATCGCCGGAAGAACGGCCATCGCCAGAACCACACGATCCTGAAGATCACCGCTATCGGTGCCCAGGAAGAGAAGAAGAAGGCCGCGCCCAAGGCGAAGAAGGCCGATGCTGCTCCCGCCACGGCGGAAGCTCCGGCAGCCGAAGCGTAAGCGCGAGATACGAGGAGTATAGCAAATGGCACATAAGAAAGCAGGCGGCTCTTCGCGTAACGGTCGCGATTCGGCTGGCCGTCGTCTCGGCGTCAAGAAGTTCGGCAGCGAAGCCGTCGTCGCGGGCAACATCATCGTGCGCCAGCGCGGCACCAAGATTTATCCGGGCGTGAACGTGGGCATGGGCAAGGACCATACCCTTTTCGCGCTCGTCGACGGCCGCGTGTCGTTCAAGGAAGGCAAGCTCGGCCGCAAGTTCTGTTCGGTAGACATGATTGCAGAGGCTGCTGAATAACATCGGGTAACCAGCCGGGTTGCCCACCAGGGTGACCCGGTCTGGATGGACAGACCGCAAAAGGGAGACGGGTCACCCCGGCTCCCTTTTTTCGTGCTCCCTGACATCGTAGCGAAACCGGCACGTCACAGTGATGGGCTTAGGAGGCGCTGCAGGACCAAGGAGAGTGGTCATGTTTGTGCGTACGCAAAGACTGACATTGAGACCCGGCTGGGCGGAAGACGCGCCTGAGCTGGCCCAGGCGATAGGCCATGAGGCCGTCGTGCGTAACCTGAGCCGCGCGCCGTGGCCCTACCCCATCGAGGCGGCAGAGACGTTCGTCGCGAATCTGCCCGATCCCGGCGAGCCCAGGTTTCTGGTCTTCGAACATCGGGACGAGCGCATCCGGCTGGTCGGCGGGATGAGCGTGAGCCCCCTGCGCGGCGAGCCGCACGAGCTCGGCTATTGGATCACCCCTGATGCCTGGGGCCGCGGTTATGCAACCGAGGCCGGTGCCGCGGTGCTCCGCGCCGCGCGCGCTGCCGGTATCCGGCGCGTGACCGCGGGTCATTTCATCGACAACCCCGCCTCGGGCCGGGTGTTGCGCAAGCTCGGCTTTCACCCCACCGGTCGAGTGGTGTCGCTCTACTCGCGCGGCCGCGGCGCCGAAGCCCCCTGCGCGCGATTCGAGATCGACCTCGTCGAAAGCGACTGCGGCGGCGTAGACCCGAATCACCGAATGGCGGCCTGAACATCCACGCGCGCTGATCCCTACCGCCACCCCGGCACGACACCGGGGTGGCGGACCGTCCCTCTCAAGCCGGCGCCATCCGGTATTCGCTCTCCGCCTTGCCGATCAGCGCGCGGTCGTCATGGTTCCAGGGGTGGAAGCCGGGCAGGAAATAGGCCGCCCATGCCGGAGCAATCCGCCGCAGCAGGCCGGGCCGGCCCAGCAGGTACCAAGTCACCCCCCACTTTGCCCGCCACCCCGTGATCCCGTCCTGGCGCAGCAGCTCGAGCGTGCCCTGGATGCGCTTGCGCCAGAAATTGAGGGTGACGAGCAGCATCATCAGCGATTTGAGCTTCCAGCGTTTCCACCGACTCCAGCCCTGGGTCGCGTGCAGCCAGGTGTCGTAGGCGACGCCCTTGTGCTCGAGCTCCTCGATCGCGTGCCAACGCCACATCGCGGCCTGTTCGGGGTCGGTGCCGCCGAAATAGCGCGCGTCCTTCAGGATCAGCGACGCGAGGATCGCAGTATAGTGCTCCAGCGCCATCGTCGCCGCCAGGTTCACGATCGGCGGGCGCTGACGCACGATCGCCAGCATCTCGTCGACCACCCGTTCGAGCGGATCGAGGTCGTAGCCCGCCTCTGTCACTCGCTTGTTGAACGCGACATGCTCGCGGCTGTGCATCACTTCCTGCTGGGTGAAGGCGCGGATTTCGGCCTCCAGCCGCGGCGGCGTGCCGTCGCGGAACGCCTTCACGCTCTCGATGAAGAAGGCCTCGCCCTTGGGGAAAGTGATCGACAGCGCGTTATGGAACGCCGTGGCGACCGGATCGCCGTCGAACCACCAGCGCGACTGGCCCGCGTCGCGCCCAAAGCGGCGATCGCGCGGGGTGATCGCGAGGTCGGCCGGAGTCTTTGCTTTCGCCATGAAGATTCCTCCACTAAGCCGGTTGCCCTAAGGGGCGCATAGAGTTTACTTACACTAATGTCAATAACTCCACGCAGGCGACTGTCACCCGAAGAATCCCGCGATGCCGCGCTCGAAGCGGCCCGCGCGCTGCTGATCGAAGCAGGTCCGCAGGCGGTGACGCTGAAAGCCGTGGCGGCGCGGATCGGACGCACCCATGCCAATCTGCTCCATCATTTCGGTTCGGCCGCCGGGCTGCAAAAGGCGCTGGTCGCGAGTCTTGCGGAGAAGGTGACGGCGAAAATCGGCGCGGCCGTGCTGCGCGCGCGCGAAACCGACCATGATCCGCGCGAGGTGGTCGATCTGACCTTCGACGCGTTCGATCGCGGCGGCGCCGGTGCGCTGGCAAGCTGGATGATCCTGACGGGCAATCAGGACGTGCTCGATCCGATCCTCGAGGCGATCCAGAGGCTGGTCGACATGATTGGCCGCGATCATCCGCACGAGGGCACGTCGCTGCAGGAGGAGACGCTGCAGCTCGTCCTGATGGCGCTGGGCGATGCACTGCTCGGGGCGCCGATGGCCAAGGCGCTGGGGCTGCCGCGCGAAAAGGCGCGCGAGCTGGCCACCAACGCCATGCTCGAAAGCCACCTGCAGCCGAAGACCTGAGCGCTATTCCGCGGCCGCGCGCGGGCGACGGGCCTCCTGATCGACTGCCTCGTCGATCGCCCGGCCAAGCGCCGCCATGGTGAAAGGCTTGCGCAACACCCCCCTGCCGCGGAGCAGATCAGCATCCGCCTCGCCGGTGAAGCCGGTGACGAACAGCACCGCGACTCCATCTAGCCGATTTTCCATCGCCGCAATCATCTCGGGTCCGGTCTGTCCAGGCATCAGCACGTCGGTCAGTATGAGATCGACCGTGCCGAGCCGGGCGAGCGCCCCAGGCGCGGCAAGCGGATCGCCGCAGCCGGTCGCGCGATGCCCGAGTTCGTGCAGCGCCCCGAGCGTCGCCGAGAGCACGCGAGGATCGTCCTCGACGACGAGGATGTCGAGCCCGTCGGTGGCAGGCGCCACCGGCTGCGCCTCGACTTCGGCGGTGGCCGTGACCGTGGCCGCCTCGCCCAGATAGCGTGGCAGATAGAGCGTTACCGTGCTGCCCTGGCCCGGTGCCGTCTCGATTCCGATCTCACCCCCCGATTGGCGAACGAAGCCGAAAATCTGGCTGAGCCCCAGTCCGGTTCCCTTGCCCACCGGCTTGGTGGTGAAGAACGGCTCGAACACGCGTTCGACCACTTCGGGCGTCATCCCGCAGCCGGTGTCCTTCACCGCGATGGTCACATAATCGCCGGCCGCGCTTTCGCCGATCTCGTTCTCCGCCAGCGTCTTGCCGCCAGTGGCGATCATCAACCTGCCCCGCCCCTCCATCGCATCGCGCGCGTTGACCGCGAGGTTGAGCAGCGCGTTCTCGAGCTGGTGGCGATCGACCCAGATCCGCCAGCCAATGCCGGCGTCGCTGGTCTTGACCGAGATCGCCCCGCCGAGCGTACGATCGAGCAAATCGGACATGCCACTGACCAGGGTCGCGGCCTCGGCGCCCTCGGGCAGCAACGGCTCGGCGCGCGAAAAGGCGAGAAGACGCCGCGTGAGCGCAGCGGCACGATTGGCGCCGTCCATAGCGCTTTCGATATGGCGCTGGGCATCGGGGCCGCGATTGTGGAGATGGCGCTTGGCGAGCTCCAACCCGCCCAGAACCACCGCCAGCATGTTGTTGAAATCATGCGCAATACCACCAGTGAGCTGACCCACCGCCTCCATCTTCTGGATCTGGCGGAGCTGCGCCTCGGCCTGTTCGCGCTCGCGCGCTTCTTCGCGGAGCTGTGCGGTCGCGTCCGCCACTGCCTCGCGCAGTTCGGCCGATCGTTCGCGCTCCAGCCGCGCTTCGGCGTCAGCCATGGCACGCTCGCCCTGCGCCGCGATCGCCAACCAGCCGAGCAGCACCGCGCCCAGCACGATCAGCACGCCGAAGGCCGTCAGCACGCGCGTGGCGAAGCTCGAATTCTCGATCAGGTCGGACGCCGCCCTGGTGCGGTCGCGGAGTATGCCACGCTCGAGCTCGACGACGCGCTGGAGCATCGTCTCGACATGTTGGCGCGCCTCGCTCTGGCGTACCCTGTAATAGCTGCCCCAGGCGTCGGTGTGGCGCTTGTACGCCGAATAGAGCGCGGTTTCGCTCAGTTCCTTGCCGCGCGCCTCGAACGCCTTTTGCAGGTCGACGATCTGCGCCTGCTGGCTGGGATTGTCCGCCGTGAGCTGCTTGAGCTTAGCGAGCTGGTCGCGCGCACGGGCCCATTGATCCGAATATTGCTGGCCGAGCGCCTTGTCGGCGCTGACGACATAGCGGCCGAGCGCGGCCTCGGCGGCGGAGATCGCACCCGAGAGCTGGTTGGCGCGGATCACCACCTCGAACGTGTGCTGCTGAAGCGCGATCGCCTCGTCGCGCTCGCGATCCGTGGTCTGCTGGATGACGATCAGCGCCGCGAGGACGCCGATGCCGAGCATCGCGAGCGCGGCAAGCAACAGCATGCGCCAGTTCGCGGCGCGGAGCGCGCTATCCTCGGTTGCTGCTAATGGCTCGCCCATGCCGCGGTAAGTCTAGGCCAGCCAGCGACTCGTGGAAAGTCTCTCTCGCGATTTTAGGCGAGCACGCCCACGGCGCGCCCGGCCGCCTGGAACATGCCGAGCACGCGCTGGATCTGTTCCGGCGTATGCTCCGCGCACAATGAGCAACGCAGCAGATAGGTTCCCGCCGGTGTCGCCGGTGGGCGCGCCATGTTGACGTAGAGGCCGCCCTCCAGCAGCGCCTGCCACATCGCCACCGCCTGCTCCTGGTCCTCGAGGATCACCGCGATGATCGCGCTGTCGGGCGTTTCAGTGCCGAGACGAAAGCCCATCTGCTTGAGGCCGCCGTGGAGCGTGCGGGCATTCTCCCACAGATGCTGGCGCTTGTTGTGCGCGTGGCGGAGCTTGCGGATCGAGGTCGCGGCGGTTGCGACCACCGAAGGCGGCAGCGATGCGGTGAAGATATAGGGGCGGCAGGCCAGCCGGATCGCCTCGAACTTCGGATGGTTCGACACGCAGAAACCGCCGACGGTGCCGACCGACTTGGAGAAGGTGCCGACGATGAAGTCGACATCGTCCTCGCAGCCCTGCGCTTCGTATACGCCGCGGCCATTGGGGCCGTAAAACCCCATCGAATGCGCTTCGTCGCTGAGCACCATGCAACCATGCTTCTTGGCGACCGCGACCATTTCCTTGAGCGGCGCGATATCGCCGAGCATCGAATAGACGCCCTCGAGCACCACGAGCTTGCCCGGCTCCGGCGGCAGGCGGCCGAGCCTTTTGTCGAGATCCTCGACCGAATTGTGGCGAAAGCGGACGATCTCGGCATTGCCCTGCTGGCAGCCGTCATAGATCGAGGCGTGGCTGTCGGCGTCGAGGATGACATATTCGCCCTTCCCCGCCAGCGTCGAGATCATGCCCAGATTGGCCATATAGCCGGTCGAGAAAACGATCGCGCCGGTGGTGCCGTAGAATTCGCGGAGCGCCTCCTCGACTTCCATATGGTCGCGGAAGGTGCCGTTGAGCATGCGGCTGCCATTCGTGCCCGATCCGAACTCGTCGAGCGCATCCTTGCCGGCCTGGATGACATCCGGATCGAACGTCATGCCCATATAATTATAGGTGCCCAGCAGGATCGTGTCCCTGCCCGCGATCACCGCCTCGGTGGGCGACTTCACCTGCTCCATGACGATGGCGAAGGGATCGGTGACGCCGCTGTCGAGCAGCTTCTGGCGCTCGGCGATCAGGCCATCGAACTTGGACATCAGGTCGCGTTCGGGCGCGATCACGGCGGGGTTCTCGGGCAACGCGTCGGAGGTATTCAGGCTCTCGGTCACTTGAAAATCAGCCCTTCAGCTTCTGAACCGCGTCCACGAGCTGGCCGACATTCTCGATTTCGGCCTGCATGTTCATCGTGATGATGATGTCGAACTCGTCCTCGATCGCCGCAACGAAATCCATGACCGTCAGGCTGTCCCATTCGAGATCGCCGGCAAAGGTGGTGCTGTCGCCCAGCGCGACACCCTTCTTGTTGAACGGCTCGATCAGGGCGGTGACGGTTTCGAAGATTTCAGCGCGGTCAGTCATAGGGCGGGGTCCTTAAAGCGATCGGCTGTACGTGCCAAGCGAATGCGGCGGAAAGGCGCCGCTAAGGGGGCGTGAGCGGTGCGCAAGTTGACACGGTTGACACCCACTATGTGAAAAAACCGCCTCGCCCGAAATGGCGGAAGCGCCGGGACGGACGGCGAAGGCGAGAAGGCATGGGCTGCTGGCATGGCGCCGTCAGGCAAGCAGACGAAATCCTACTTTGCAATCCCGCCGCCATCAGGGCCTTGCACCGGCTAGAGCAGCCCCTGCTGGCGATACCATGCCGCCGTCGCTGCCAGACCCGCCTCGGTCTCGACCTGCGGCGTCCACAGATTGGCCGGCGGGCGCTTCGCCGGATCGATCACCCAGTCCTGATGGGAGAAATAGGCGACCCGATCGGGCGTGAGCTTGGCGCCCTTGCCGCGTATCAACCGATCGAGATGCGCGCCCGCC
The DNA here is from genome assembly GCF_014489075.1 of Sphingomonas sp. JC676. Lineage (GTDB taxonomy): Bacteria > Pseudomonadota > Alphaproteobacteria > Sphingomonadales > Sphingomonadaceae > Sphingomonas. The sequence continues at coordinate 225,736 of NZ_JACTGR010000002.1, forward strand.
ATCAGCAGCGGCCGCGGCAGCGCGAAGGCGGCGACGCGCTTGCCCACCGCGGCGCCGATCGCCTGGGCGAATTCCTTGTGGCTCCAGCCTCCGGAAACGCCGTCATCGGCGTCGAACGTCGCGTGGAAACGATCGGTTACCGCCAGTGCGAGCAGCAGCCGTCCGAGATCGCCGACCTCGATCACCGAGATACGCCCGCCGGGCGGCAGCAGCGCGACGCCCTTCTTGGCGAGCTTGAACAGCTCGAGCATCTCCATGTCGCCGGGGCCATAGATCGCCGGCGGGCGGACAATGCTCGTCTCGAGCAGTGAATCGTCGACGAGCTTGTCGCCCTCGGCCTTGGACCAGCCATAAGCCGACATTTCCGGCTCGCGTGCGGCGAGCGACGAGACATGGACGAAGCGCCTGACCCCTGCCCCTTCGGCGGCGGCGAGCATGTTGCGCGTGCCAAGGATATTGCCGCGCGCGAAGCCCGCGCGATCGGGCGCGTTGACCACTCCGGCGACATGGATGACGGCGTCTGCGCCCTCCGCGAGGCTGGCCAGCGCTGCCTGGTTCTCCAGGTCGCCGCGGATCCAGGTGATATGCTCGCGCTCGGCCTGGTCGCGCCGGGTGAGCGCGCGGACCTTGTGCCCGGCCTCCACCGCAAGCGCGATCAGGCGCGAACCGACGAATCCGGTGCCCCCGGTGATGGCGATGATGCTCATAGCAGCGCCATATGGCTGCGATGGACCAAGGTCGAGCGCGGCGCGTAGCCGAGGATCTCGGCATGCTCGTCGCTGCGCTTGCCGACGATGCGAGCAACGTCGTCACTGGGATATTCGGCGAGGCCGCGGGCGAGCTGTGCACCGTCGGGGCCCGAGATCACCACCAGATCGCCGCGCACGAAATTGCCTTCGACACGAATCGCACCGGCGGCGAGCAGGCTCCTGCCCTGCGCCAGCGCCCGGGCGGCGCCGGCATCGACATGGATCGTGCCGCGCGCGGTGAGCCCGCCAGCCAGCCAGGCCTTGCGCGCCGGCGCCGCTTTTTCAGCGACGAACAATGTGTGCCGTACCCCGGCCGAAAGCGGACGCTCCACCCGGCCCGAAGCGATGGCGAGATGCGCCCCGGCGGCATTGGCGATACGTGCGGCGGCGATCTTCGAGACCATGCCGCCCGATCCCATACCCGAACTCGAGCCGCGATCCGCCATCGCCTCGATCGCGCCGTCGATCCGCTCGACCCGGGCGATGTGCACCGCGCCGGGAAGTGCGGGATTGCGATCGTAGAGCCCGTCGACATCGCTCAGCAGCACCACGCCCTGCGCGCCCGCCGCCTGCGCGACACGCGCGGCGAGCCGGTCATTGTCGCCGAAACGGATCTCCTCGGTCGCGACGCTGTCATTCTCGTTGAGCACGGGCACCACGCCGAGACCCAGCAGCCGATCGAGCGTGGCCGAGGCGTTGAGATAGCGGCGGCGGTCTTCGAGGTCGTCGAGCGTCACCAGCATCTGCGCGGCGGTCAGGCCGTTGGCGCCCAGGGTCTCCGCCCAGACCTGGCTGAGCGCGATCTGCCCGGTGGCCGCCGCGGCCTGCGCGTCTTCGAGGCTGGCGCGTCCGCCCTTGGGGAGCCCCAGCCGCCGAGCGCCGAGCGCGATCGCGCCCGAGGAGACCACCGCGACCTGCTGGCCGGCATGGCAACGCGTGGCGATATCGGCGGCAATGCCCTCCAGCCATTCCCGCCGCACGCCGCCATCGGGATCAACGAGCAATGCCGAGCCGATCTTGACGATCAGGCGTGGGCAGGAGGCGGGCGGGAAGAGGGACATGGCGTTTTCGCTTAGCGGGCGTTGCGATGAACGCAAAGCATGGGCATCCCAAATCCTCCCCCGGAGGGGGAGGGGGACCAGCCATGGGCTGGTGGAGGGGTAGCGCGCCGCATGCTGCACGGCCCGAAATCGACCCAGGACCGCGCTGCGAGGCTGCGTCGAGAAATGTCGCTGCCCGAAGTGCTTCTTTGGCAAGCGCTACGGCAACGCCCCGGCGGCCTTAGATTTCGAAAGCAGCATCCAGCCGGAGCCTATGTACTGGATTTCTTTTGCCCCCGGCATTCTCTGGCAATCGAAGTCGACGGAGAAGTACACGCGCGTGGCGACCGGCCTCAACGTGACACGGACCGAGACGAATGGCTCGTCAGTCGGGGAATCACGGTCTTGCGGATCCCGGCCAGAGAAGTGTTTGGCGATCTCGATGCGATCGTGAGGCACATAGTGCATACCGCTCGCGGCTAACTACCCCTCCACCATCGCTACGCGACGGTCCCCCTCCCCCTCCGGGGGAGAATTTCTAGATCAAACCGGCGACCATTGGATCTCGTCTTCGCCCTCGTCGTCCGCGCTCACCGTGCTGGCGCCGTCGCCGATCGCTTCGAGCAATTTGTCGAGCACCCAATCCACCCCCGTTCCGGCGGCGGCCGAGATCGGGATCACTTCGGCCCCGCTCGCTTCCTCCAGCTCGGCGGAAAGCGCGGCGATCAGCTCGTCGTCGAGCGTGTCGATCTTGTTGAGCGCGATCACGATCCGCTTGTCGAGCAGCCCGGCCCCGTAATTCTCCAGCTCGTCGCGGACGATGCGGTAGCTCTCGGCCACGTCCTTGTCGTTGGCGTCGACCAGGTGAAGCAGCACGCGGCAGCGCTCGATATGGCCGAGGAAGCGATCGCCGATCCCCGCCCCGTCCGCCGCGCCTTCGATCAGGCCGGGGATGTCCGCGACGACGAACTCGCGCATCTTGTGGCGGACGACGCCGAGCTGCGGGCGCGTGGTGGTAAAGGCATAGGCGCCGACCTTGGCCTGGGCGTTGGTCACCTGGTTGATGAAGGTCGACTTGCCGGCATTGGGCAGCCCGACCAGTCCGGCATCGGCAAGCAGCTTGAGGCGGAGCCAGACCCAGGCCTCCTCATAGGGCCAGCCGGTGCCGTGCTGGCGCGGGGTGCGGTTGGTCGAGGTCTTGTAGCTTGCATTGCCGCGGCCGCCATCGCCGCCGCGCAGGAAGACGATCCGGTCGCCCACCTTGGTCAGGTCGACCAGCAGCGTGCGCTCGTCGTCATCGGCGAGGACCTGGGTGCCGACCGGGACCTTGATGACGAGATCGTCCCCGCCCCCGCCGGTGCGGTTGCTGCCCGAGCCACCCTGCCCGCGCGGCGCCCGGAAATGCTGGGTGTAGCGGAAGTCGATGAGCGTGTTGAGGCCGGCCACGGCTTCGAAGATGATGTCGCCGCCCTTGCCGCCATTACCGCCGTCCGGGCCGCCATATTCGATGAACTTTTCGCGCCGGAAGCTGACCGCACCGGGGCCGCCGGCGCCCGAACGGACGAAAATCTTTGCTTGATCGAGGAAATGCATGGCGCCGGACTTAGGCTTCTCGCCGCCTGCATGCCAGCCCATGTTCGCGCGACGCCCCCAGCGGATGCGGCACCGGCGGCCCGTGACGGCCCGCGCAACTGTCAGCCGCGCGATTTTCAGTAAATTCGGTGTAAACTCACGATGGTACTCAATTGACTCTGCACTGCAATTCCCTAAAAACTGCTGATCGACTCCAAGCTTGGGGTCGATTCTATGTTAAGGGGTTGACTATGTACAATATCCCTGATTTTGCCTATGATCACATCAGCGAATCGAACGCCATTGGTGGCGGGACATGCGACGCCTTCATGTCGGTCGTCGAATTCGTGTTCTACTGATCTCTTTAACTATCAAACGCCGCCTGAAGCTTATGCTTCAGGCGGCAATATAGAGGTGGCAAGGTGTCTCAAGAATACCTTTTCGAGTTTATCTCTGTACTTGACGAAATGCTGTCTCGTCCGTCGAATACGCTCCTGGAAGTCCAGCATCATCCAACACTTGATACCTTCTTGGAAGGACCTTGGGTATATAACCATGTTCGCCGCGTAGCGGTACGCGCGCTGGAGCGGACCAAAGGGCAGCAGCACTCGATGTTGACGCCGGAAACCGACAATCCGGCTGTGATGTTCAGGGACGGCGAGAAGATGTTTGCCAGCGAACATGCTGACAAGCGCGAACTTTATCTGCGGTCGGGCAACGCACAAAGCTCTTTCTATTCCATTTTCGAGGAGTCTTTCGTTGTCGTTGCGATCGACGATATCGAGGTCGAGAAGTTTTCGATCGTCGGCCTGGAGAATTCTGACTATTATTTCCCCCACGATGGCATAGGTCTGATCAAGAACGGAGCGTTCTCCCTGCGTCGTGGCCAGGCAATCGTGCGCAACGATCCGGAGATATTCTTTAACGTCAAGCATAGCGACAGTGCAAAATACCTTACCTATATTCGCGGTGAGCGCCCCGCATCTTACAGACTGGTGTTCGACAAACGTACGCTGAAGCTCGTTGCAACCGGCGGATTCGACCTGGCGACCGCAAAGGCGCTTTCCTATCTTGAGGTGCTGGAGGAGATAAACTCCGCGCTATTGCCCGATATCGCGCTCGAACTCTCCAGCCACTATTCGGCGGTGATACGATGGCGAGCACTCTCGTCGCTCAACAAGATTCGCCATCCGCAGACAGAAGCCGTGCTGCAGCGCTTCCGGAACGATGAAGTAACCTTCATCGCGCGCGGCGCTGAGCGAATTCTGGCCGAAGGGAAGCACTAGTCATGGCTCTTTTCCTGAGCGAACGCTACGATCTCGACGATCGCCGCTACGATATCGACGATTTTTCTGAAGATCTCGCCAGCGCGGCAAAGATGCCCGCGCCCGACAAATACCACCACATCGCCAATCTGATGAGCAAGATGAGCGGCGAAGTCGCGTACATCGAGAGCTTCATCAAACGGATATTCCACGAGCGCAATAGCAACCAGGTGATCGACGGCTATGGCGACACCAGCCTGTTGCTGGGCGGCACCAATGATTTTTCCTTCCGCATGGTAAAATGGCTCCCGGACAAGCAGGTCCCCCTGCCGGGCCTCGAAAGGGAAGCGCTCGTCTACGACCTCGTGCACAATCATGACTTTCATTTGCTCACCAAGGGCATTCACGGAGACGGATACGAGACGGACATTTACCGGTTCGATGCCTCCAAGATCCTGGGCGCACACGATGAGGAGGTGCCGATGGCCTTCCAGGGCCGCTTCAAGCTGACGCTCGGAAGCGTGCTCTGGTATGAGCAATATAACGACATCCACACCCAGCTTGCGCCGCAGCGCTTTTCGATGAGCTTCAATGTGATCCCGAAGGACAGGTCACTGAAATACGGGCAATTCATCTTCGATCGCAGCACCAATAGGATCAAGGAATTCACGCGCAACGGTTCTTCACGGACCCTGTCGCTTTTGACCTTGCTGTGCGACTTCGACCTGGGTGACGAAACCAGGGACATTGTAACCGATCTGGGTAGGAGCACGAGCAACGTCTGGCTCAAGCTGGCCATCGCCGCGCTTATTTCCGAGCGCTGGTCGGTCGAACGGGCAGCGGTGTGGGACGATCTCGAAATCCCGGCAGGCTATGCGCACGCATTGACGCTTCCGAATGACCAGTTTTCCGTCCGGAGGATCCGATAAAGGCGGTCGCGGGCTGGCCCGACGCGGCATAGATCACGCCTTGGCGGACCGAGGAACGCCGATAGGCGTTGACAAGAGCCGGACTTAGCCACCACGGACATTGCATGTTCTCGTCGATCGATCGCTATCTTGCGCGCCTCATTGCGGTGCCCTTGCTGGCCAACCTGGTGATCGCATCGATGCTGCTGGTGCTTGACCGGATCCGCATCCTCTTCGATTTCGTCGCCAGCGAGGGGGGCCCGGTCAGCGTTATCTGGCGAATGCTCGCGAACCTGCTGCCGGAATATCTGGGTCTCGGTATTCCCATCGGATTGATGCTGGGAGTGCTGCTGGCGTTCCGGAGGCTCGCGACGTCCTCGGAGCTGGACGTATTGCGTGCGGTGGGCATCAGCTACACCCGCCTGCTTCGCGTGCCCTATATGTACGCGGTCGCACTGGCGCTCCTGAACCTGTCGATCGTCGGCTTTATCCAGCCCTGGGCGCGCTACAATTACGAGCAGCTCCGCTTCGAATTGCGCACCGGCGCTCTGGGTGCCTCGATCAAGGTGGGCGAGTTCACCAACTTCGGTGACAAGATGACGCTCCGGATCGAATCGAGCCAGAACGAGGGCCGGGATCTCAAGGGGATCTTCGTCCAGATGGTCACCAAGGACGGCAGCCCGCTCGCGGTCACCGCCGAAAAGGGCCAGTTCCTGCGCTCCGACGATCCCGACACGATCATCTTCAAGCTGACCAACGGCACGCTGGTGCACCGAGACAAGGCTTCGCCGGTGCCGCGCGTGCTGACGTTCAACACGCATAATCTGCCGATCCCGCTCCCCAAATATGAGCAGTTCCGCAAGCGCGGCGACAAGAATCTGGAGCTGACGCTGCCCGAGCTCGCCAAGATCGGGCGCAATCACGATTCGGATCCCAAGCAACGCGAAACCAGCCGTTCCGCCTTCCATTTCCGGCTTGCCGAAGTCCTGTCGATGTTCCTGCTGCCGCTGCTTGCCGTGGCGCTGGGCATTCCCCCCAAGCGATCGACATCGGCGCTGGGGGTGTTCCTGTCGATCGTGATGATCGTGACCTATCACAAGGTGAACGAATATGCTCAGGCGATCGGCAGCCTGGGTTGGGTCGATCCGTTCATCGCGCTATGGACGCCGTTCGCGATATTCGCGGGGCTGACCTTCTGGATGTACTATACCGTCGCCTATGTGCCTGGCGGCCAGCCGATCGGCGGCCTTGAAAAGGTCTTCGAGAAGATCGGTAAATTCATCCGGCGGATGCTGCCGGGCCGCCGCAAGAAGGAAGATGCCGCGTGAACTGGGTCAATTTTTTCCCGTCACGCACGATGTCGCTCTACATGGGACGGATGTTCCTGATCCGCACCTTCGCCATCCTGGCGGCGCTGGTGCTGATCCTCCAGTCGCTCGACCTGCTGAGCGAATCGGGACGCATCCTCGCTTATGCCGGCAATGGCGATGCCGAAGTGTGGCGCTATGTCGGACTGCGCGTGCCGCAGATCGTCGAGACCTTCCTGCCCTATTCGGTCCTGCTCGGCTCGATCATCACGCTTTCGCAGCTCAACCAGAACAGCGAAGTCATCGCGATGAAGGCCTCCGGGCTTTCCGCGCACCAAGTGCTGGCGCCGCTCCTGGTGGCCGGAATGTTCGTCGCGCTCATCTCGTTCGGCTTCAACGAGCGGATCGTCACCCGCGCCACGGCCACGCTCGAACAATGGAAGAAGGTCGAATATGGCCCGCTACCGATCGACCGGGGCGATCGTTCCAACGTCTGGGTGCGCGACGGCGATCACCTGGTCGAAGTCCTCCAGATCAAGGGCAGGGGCAATGCGACGCAGCTTTACGGGATCACCGTCTATGAGCGGCGCGGCGGATCGTTGCGTTCGATCCTCACCGCCAAGCACGGGCAGCGCGAGGGCAATGGCTGGCGGATCGACGGCGCCGAGCGTTTCGATGTCGCCGCGGGCAAGATCGTACCGATCGGCTCCGCGCATGTCGGCGAAGGCGTGCGGCCCGATCAGTTCACCCTCAGCCATGTCGAGCCCGACGGGCTTCCCTTCACTGCGCTGAAGGAGGCGGTCGATGACCTCAAGCTCGCCGGCCGGCCCACCAAGGCGCTCGAGGGATCGCTCTGGCACAAGCTCTCCGGCCCGCTCTCGTCGATCCTCATGCCGCTGCTGGGCGCCGTTGCCGCATTCGGCCTCGCCCGCTCGGGCAAGCTGTTCTTCCGCGCGGTGATCGGAATGTCGCTCGGCTTCCTTTACTTTGTTGCCGACAATTTCGCGCTGGCGATGGGCAATCTCGGCGCCTATCCGCCCTTCCTCGCCGCCTGGGCGCCGTTCCTGCTGTTCCTGATGATCGGCGAAGCGGTGCTGCTGCGCACCGAGGAATAAGCCTCGCACCTAGTCGGGCGGACGCAAGGACATTGGTTCGCTGAAGGCTAGCTAAGGCGGTGTTTGCAATTGGTGGAAAGCGTGGATCGCGAAGCAGGCGCTGCACGGCGCGCCATCGCCGCGTCGGTGGCACGCAGGAGGCGCGTCCTTGTCGCGTCGCTGACGCGCGGCTGGCGCATTGGTGTGGCCTCGCTGCCGCCTTGCGGATGCGCAAGCAGCAGAGCCTCTGAGAGACCGAGATTTCACCCCGCGTTTCGAATCAACTTCGTCAACCTGGGCGCTGGCAGACACGGCGGCGGCGCTGTTGAGTCAGCATTTCTAAGAGAAAGGGCGCGCACCTCGCGGCACGCGCCCTATATCTGATACCGGATCCGAAGATCAGTTCGTGCGATTGGCCTTCATCGTGCTGCTCGCAAGCCGCTGAACCAACCCGCCGAGCGTCGGGTAATTCGCCTGATGATAGGCCGAATTGACATCGAGCGCGTCCGACAGGCGGCGATGCGCCTCGCCCAGCGTGTGATAGGGCAGCCCCGGCAGCAGATGGTGCAGCGCGTGGTAGCGCAGCCCGATCGGCGCCCAGAGATAGGGCAGCAGGCCCGGCGCCGGCACGTTGACGCTGTCTAGATACTGCGCGGTCACGGTCAGCGGCTCGCCGTCATTCTCCCAGAGATGCGCGACGAGCGTGCGGACCTGGTTGATCACGGCCACGCCTGAGATCACTGCCATGTAGATCAGAAAGGCGTGCAGCGGCACGACGCCAGTGAACACCAAAGCGAGCAGCGATATCGACCAGACGCTGGCGCCCAGCTCCTGCCAGAACCACTGCGCCTTCAATTCGCCCTCGGGCGCGCGACGCTCGAACTCCGGGTTGATCTTGAGCCCGGAATAGCGGGCGACCACGATGCGGCGCAGCTTGGGCGAGACCAGCGAGAGCGGCGACAGAATCGCGAAGCGGATCAGCAGCCCGACCGGCAGCAGCACCGAGACCAGCAGAAACACCGGCAGCGTCCAAGGCTTCATCAGCGCGAGCGGCAGATATTCGGGGTCTTCCGCGGTACCATAGCGCGTGCGCGCATGGTGGAGGTTGTGGACGCCCTCATAGGTGAAGGACGGCACCAGCATGGGCACGCCGAGCAGCAGGTTCCAAGCGAGGCGGAAGCCCGGCAGCAGCGAGTGCTTCACATGCGTCATCTCGTGAATGAACATGGCGGCGCGATACAGCGCCAGCACCGCGATCATGCCGGCCACTGCCAGCAGAACGGTCGACTTCGCGAAGATCGCAAGCGCAAGCGCGCCATAGCCTATCGACGCCGAAGCGAGGAAATCGCCCCAGTAGATCAGCGGGCGCGGCGCGTGCAGATCACGCGTCAGTTCTGCTGCCGTACGCAGCATCGCGCGATCGTCCGAAACGCCGGAAAGGCGGATGCGTGCCGCAGCGGCTGGTGCCGCTTCGGTATCGTGCAGATCGAAGGCCAAAGATTTAGTCATGATGTCCGCCATTGGCGGTAGATAGTGGCTTTATGGTGGCATTCCAGCGATGCGAGAAGGCCATTTACGGCAATCGCCGCCGACGCTTGACAGCCGCTCGCCAAGGCAGGACTGCATTGGCGCTCATCACAAACCAAAGAGATTCCCCTTGGCAACTGCCGATCTCATCGTCCGGCCCGTCTCGGGCAAGGCGGACACCAAGAAGTTCATCGACCTTGCCTACCGCCTGAACGGCGACGACCCGAACTGGGTGCCGCCGCTGAAGGAGGAAGTCGCGGCGACGATCAGTCCGAAGAAGAACGGCTGGTTCAGCCACGCCGAAGCGCAGCTCTTCCTCGCCGAGCGCGCCGGCAAGGTGGTGGGGCGTATTTCCGCGCATATCGATAGGCTCGCGCTCGAAATGCCGCCCGAACAGGGCTTCGGTCCCGGCACCGGCTTCTGGGGCCTGTTCGAGGCCGAAGACGAGGAAGTCGCCAAGGCAGTGATCGCGCGTGCCGAGCAATGGCTGCGCGACAAGGGCCTGAACCGCGCGATCGGTCCGGTGAGCCTGTCGATCTGGGAAGAGCCTGGCCTGCTCGTGAAGGGGCACGATCATCCGCCCACGGTGCTCATGGGCCATCATCCGGCACATTATCAGGCCTGGATCGAGGCAGAAGGCTATACGGTCGCCAAGAAGCTGCTGACCTATGACCTCGACGTCACGCACGGTTTCCCGCCGCTGGTCCAGCGCATCGTCGCGAACGGCGAGAAAAATCCGCGCATCCATATCCGCAAGGTCGACAAGTCGCACTTCGACAAGGAAGCCGCGATCATCCTCGCGATCCTGAACGATGCATGGGCGGACAATTGGGGTTTCGTGCCGCTGACCCAGCCCGAGATCGACGATGTCGGCAAGAAGCTGAAGCCGCTGGTGTTCGAGGACCTGATCATGATCGCCGAGCTCGACGGCGAGCCGGTCGCGTTCATGGTCACTCTGCCGGACCTCAACGAAGCACTGATGCCACTGCGCGGCTCGCTGCTACCCTTCGGCTGGGTGAAGCTGTTGCTATGGCTCCGCAGGCCCAAGGCGAACACAATGCGCGTGCCGCTGATGGGCGTGGTGAAGCGGCTCCAGGCGTCGCGGATGGCGAGCCAGCTCGCTTTCATGATGATCGAATATATCCGCCGCGCGGCGGTCGCCCATTATGGCACCAAGCGCGGCGAGATCGGCTGGGTCCTGGAGGACAACCAGGGGATGAACGCGATCGCCGACGCGATCGAGAGCAAGGTCAATCGCGAATACCTGGTCTACCAGAAGCCGCTCTAATCAAAACAAAGGGTTCGCGGCGCACCCACATGCGGCCGCGAACCCCTTGGAACGCATTACTTGCGGGCCGGATCCTGGCCCGTCTCTGCAATCCACTGGTCGCGCGTCTTGCAGACCTTGTCCTTACGCAGCATCGAGCCGGTGGTGGCCTGGGTCACGCAATAGCGCTTTTCCTTGGGCGGCTTGGCTTCCGAGGTCTTGGCGGTGGGGTCGCTCGCCGCGGCGGCGGGCAACGAAGCACCGGCGACGAGCGCGACGGCAGCGAAAACGGTAGCGGTGCGAGCGATGGTGCTGATCATTTCCTGAACTCCTCTACATGCGGATCTGACAGGCGCTCCCTCGTTCCGCCTGTGCCCCAACCATCGCAACACCCGTGCCAGTTCCATGAAGCATGATATTACAGGTACTTACCGCACTTGCGAACAAATGCAGGGTGCCATAGTGCAGCAATACACACCAAATCTTGGGGTATCCGGCCCGATGCCTGTTCGATAGCGGACAGCGACTGTCCGAAAGCGGGCGTTCGCCCGGTAGTGCCTAGCGCAGGCTGACCCAGGTGGGCGCGTGATCGCTCGCCTTTTCGCGGCCGCGATAGTCCTTGTCGACGCCGGCGCCGGCAAAGCGATCGGCGGCCAGCGGGCTCAGGAGCAGGTGATCGATGCGAAAGCCCGCGTCGCGCTGCCAGCAGCCGGCCTGATAGTCCCAGAAGGTCCAGATCCCGCCGCCCGGAAAGCGCGTGCGCAGCGCGTCGGTCCAGCCCTGCGCGAGCAGCGTGCGATAGCGCTGGCGCGATTCGGGCTGCATCAGCGCGTCGCTTGCCATGGCGCGCACCGAGAAGGTGTCGTCGTCGTTGGGAATGACGTTGTAATCGCCGGCAAGCACGACCGGGCGTTCCTCGGCGAGCAGCGCGCTGGCGCGATCGGCCAGCCGCTCCATCCATCTGAGCTTATAGTCGAACTTGGGACCCGGCTGCGGATTGCCATTGGGCAGATAGATCGAGGCGACAATCAGATCGCCGATCTCGGCCTCGATATAGCGGCTGTGCGCATCCTCGGGATCGCCGGCCAGGCCGCGCTGGCGTTCGACGGGCTGTTGCCCCCGCGCGAGCACGGCAACGCCGTTGAAGCCCTTCTGCCCGTGCCACACCGCGCCATAGCCCGCGGCCTCGATATCCTTGACCGGCAGCGTCTCGTCGGCGCCTTTGAGCTCCTGGAGGCACACCACGTCCGGCTTCTGCTCGTCGAGATATTCGAGCAGGCGCTCCATGCGCGCCTTGATGCCGTTCACATTGTAGCTGACGATTTTCAACGAACGCGGCTCAGACGGAGAAGCTGGTGCCGCAACCGCAGCCCGATGCCGCGTTGGGGTTCTCTACCTTGAACGCCGCGCCGCCGAGCGAATCAACGAAATCGACCTGCGCGCCACGGACCAGATCGAGGCTGATAGAATCGACCACCAGCCGCACGCCATCGGTCTCGGCGACGGTGTCGTCCGACTCGATGCCGTCGGCGAAGCCGAACTTGTACTGGAAGCCCGAACAGCCGCCGCCCTCGACCGAGAGGCGCAGGATCGCCGGCTTGCTGGTCTTCTGAGCGATCACGGCCACGCGCGCTGCGGCGGCGGGGGTGAGCGCAATATCGGGCTGGGTTACGGTCGCCATAGCTTGGAGATAGTGGCGAGGAGCGCTGGGGGCAATCACCCAGTCCCCAAGTCGGGACGGGGGCCACCTCAATGGGCAGCCCCTCCTCTCCCAACTCTTACTTGGCGGGGCCGCCTACGCCGCCCTGCGCACGATCCTGGATGCCCGCGAGATACTCGCCGGTCTGCAGGAACGGAATCGGATTGACCGCGCGGCCGTCGACGCGGACCTCGTAATGGAGGTGGCTGCCGGTCGAGCGGCCGGTCGAGCCCATCAGGCCGATGATCTGGCCGCGCTTCACGCGGGTATTGTCGGCGACGAGGATCTTCGAGAGGTGGCCGTAGCGCGTCTCGAGGCCGCGGCCATGGTTGATCTCGACGAGATTGCCGTAACCGCCCTGGCGGCCGGCATGGCTGACGACGCCGTCGGCGGTCGCATAGATCGGCGTGCCGATCGTGCCGGGGATATCGACGCCGGCGTGCATCGCGGCGGTGCCGCGGAACGGATCGGAGCGGACGCCGAAGCTGGAGGTGAAGGTCACCTTGTCGACCGGCTGCATCGACGGGACCGAGATCACCGTCTGCTCGAGCATGTCGAGCTTCTTCCAGGTGAGGAACAGCGCGCGGAACTGAGCGTCGGCGCTGGCCGAGGCGCTGTCGTTATTATCGTTCTCGTCGATCGGCTCGTATGGGCCGCCCATCGCGACATTGACCTTCACGAAACGCTCGGGCCGGAGGCCCAGGCGGCGCAGATGATCGGCGGTCTGCTGATAGCGGGCTTCGCCGGCGACGCGGGCCTTGCCGGCAAGCGCGACCTGGCGCGCCTCGATCTGGCGGAGGGGAGCCAGGACTTCATCGGTCACGGCGCTGGTCTTGGCGGTGGCATCAGGGAGTTGCGCTTCGATAGCGGCACGGTCTGCCTTGCCCGAGACCACGGCGTTCAGCAGCGCCTGGCGCTGCTCGACCTTGGCGGCTTGGAGCTTGGCGGCCTCCTTGGCGTCGGCGACATCGGCCTGCATCTTGGCGACTTCGGCGCGCATCTTCGCGACCTGCGCCTCGGGCGAACCCGGGGTAGCGGTGACGCCGCTGATCGCGATCGCGCCGACCATCGCCTGCGCGACGCCATAGCCCGAGAACAGCACGGTCACGGTGGCAATGCCCGCGAGCAGCGCCTGGGTGCGGCCCGCGACGCTGAAGCGGCGCAGATCGCGGCCATCGTGGAAAATAAAATCACGAGTGGTGAAAAAAGCGCGGAACCTCTCCTGGAGATTCGCATTATTGATCGTCGATGCCTTAGCCATGAGTCCCCGGCAAAACCATGGAAGCGCACCGACTGCGACCCGGTGTCAGCTCCGAAAATTCTAATTGTCCTGGCAGCAGCCCCTCCGCGCCTGAACGTGGAGTGCTTCTGGCCGAAGTCTTCAAGGAACGGCAAGGGCTTGATAGTAATCCCGCGTCAAACCGGCTGAGTCGCGCGCCGAGTCGTTGAATGGCGGCTTTAGCGCGCCGCGAAAATGACGACGGACCAGCGACTGCCAGGTCGTTTCGGGGGCGAAACCGGCGGCGGCACAAGCCGATTCGAACCAGATTCGGCCCGCGCGAACATGATCGACCTCATCGTTCAGAATCCGTGTGAGGATTCGCGCCGTTGCGGTGTCACCCACCGCGTCAAAACGGTCGATCGTCGCAGGCGTAACGTCGAGACCGCGCGCCTCGAGTACCATCGGCACGACGGCCAGACGGGCAAGCACGTCATGCGCGGTTTCCGATGCGGCATCCCATAGTCCGTCATGCGCCGGCATCGCGCCGTAATGGCTGCCGAGCTGCTTCAGGCGACGATCGAGCAGCGCGAAATGCATCGCCTCGTCGGCGCCGACCTTCATCCAGTCATCGGTGAAGCCGGTCGGGAATTGCGCACCGAACCTGCCGACCAGATCGAAAGCGAGATCGATCGCGGCGAATTCGATATGCGCCAATGCGTGCATCAGTGCGACGCGACCGCGTTCGGATCCTCCACGGCCTCGCTTGGGCATGCGATTGGGCGGCAGCAGTTCGGGCTTTTCCGGCCGTGCGGGGCGATCGGGCATCGCGACATCGAAACGATGCGCGAGCCGGCCCAGCCGCCAATCGCGCGCCGCGCTGCGCGCCGCCTTCACCTTGGCGAGCGGATCGGCAGCGTCGAGCACCGCGCGCGCCGCTTCGGCGACGTTGCCGGTCACGTGCGCGCCAGTTCCTTGACCGATTCGAGCACATCGACCGCATGGCCGGGCACGCGCACCTTGCGCCAGGCGCGGAACAGTGTGCCGTCGGGCGCGAACAGGAAGGTCGATCGCTCGATCCCCATATAACGTTTGCCGTACAGCTGCTTCTCCCCCCACACGCCGAGCAGGTCCATCGCCTTGCCATCGACATCGGTGGCGAGTTGCACGGTGAGATCGTATTTCGAGATGAACTTCTGGTGCTTGGCCGCCGGATCCTTGGAAACCCCCAGCACGACCGCGCCGAGCGCCTCGAACTCGGGCATCAGCGCGGAAAAATCCTGCGCCTCACGTGTGCAGCCCGAGGTATCGTCCTTGGGATAGAAATAGAGAACGAACGGCTTGCCCGCCGCCCAGTCGGGCAGCTCTATCGTGCCGCCGTCCGACGCCATCAGCTCCATCTTCGGCAGCTTGCCACCTTGGTCGATCGCCATTTCGCTCTCCGTCATCCGCGGGCGCGGATTTTCGCCCAGCATGCGCGGACCTCCTGCCGGGTCCGGTCGAGCTGCGCAACCACCGCGCCCCAGTCGGCGAGCCCCACCGCGCGCGCGATCAGCGCCTGGGTCGAGGCACCCGGCGGCTGCGCATCCGGCGCGACGAGGCGGAGCGTGACGAGCAAGCGCGAGAGGAAATCATGCGCGGGGCGCATCTCCGCGACCATTAGCCCCGCGGCTATCAGCGCATCGATCGCGCGGCCCAATTGCGGATCGAAGCCGGTGCGGTGTAGCAATTGCTCGACATGCACGGCGAATTCGAGATCGACCAGGCCGCCATCGAGCAGCTTAGCGTCGAGCGGGCCGGCCGCCGGTTTGTGGGCGGCCATCTCGTCGCGCATCTTCGCGGCGTCGGCGACCAGATCGCGGTCCGGCCGCGCGCCCTCCAGGACTTCGCGGATGATGCCGCTCACCGCCTCGCGCGCGGCGGGCGAGCCGAATACCGGCCGGGCGCGGGTGAGCGCCATATGCTCCCAGGTCCAGGCATCCTCGCGCTGATAGCGGCGGAAAGCATCGAGCGAGACCGCCAGCGGCCCCTGCCCGCCCGAGGGCCGCAGCCGCGTATCGACTTCGTAGAGGGGGCCCGCTGCCGTCGCGACCGAAAGCGCCGCAGTCACGCGCTGGCCGAGCCGGTTGTAATAGGTCACCGCGCCGAGCGGCTTCGCGCCGTCGGATTCGGCCGAATAGTCGCCGGTGAAGACATAGACGAGATCGAGGTCGGAGGCGTGGGTGAGCGCCTGCCCACCCATCCGGCCAAGCGCCAATATCACCAGCTCGCTATCGGGCACGCAACCATGGACACGCGCGAATTCCCCCACGGCCGCCGCCGCCAGCACCTCGATCGCGGCCTCGGCAACGCGGGCATAGCCGGCGGAAACATCGAGCGGATCGCTGACCCCCGCCACGATCTGCGCGCCCAAGGCAAAGCGCTTCTCGCCCACCAGGCGGCGAACATGCTCGAGCTGCCACTGATAATCGGCGCCGCGCTCACTGGCCGACATCTCCCGGATCAGCGTCGGGACGTCGGCGACCGGATCGAGTGCACTCGCATCGATAAGCCCGTCGAGCAGTTCGGCGCGACGGCTCAATTGCTCGGCCAGGGTCGGCGCGTGGCTGAGGATCGCGCTCATCAGCCGCGCCAGCCCGGGCTGCGCCTCGAGCAGGCGGAAGAAATTGATCGCGCTCGGCAGGCGCGAGAGCATCGCATCGAAGCGGATCAGCGCGTGCCGGCTGTCCGGCGCCTCGGCAAAGGCGTCGATCAGCCCGGGTAGCACCGCTTCCAGCGCCTCGCGCGCGGCGGTGGTGCGGAGCGCCGGATAGCCGCCGCCGCGCCATCCCTCTACGACACGCTGCGCGCCCTCGACATCGGCGAATCCCGCCTCCGACAGGCGCCGCGCGAGCTTGTCCGCGTCGCTCGGCAGCCGAGGCTCCTCGTCGCCCGCAAGCGAATCATAGGTGCGTCCTACCCGCTCGACATGCGGGCGCAGCATCTCGATCAGCGCCGCGCCACTCTCCATGCCGTGCAGCGCGGCGACATTGTCGAGTGTCTCAGCATTTGCCGGGAGCGTGTGGGTCTGGCGATCGTCGACCATCTGCAACCGATGTTCGATCGTGCGGAACAGCGTGTAGGCGCTCGACAGTTCGGCCGCCTCGTCGGCGTCGATCCGGCCAGCCTCTGCTAATGCCGCCAGGGCGTCGCGCGTCGCCGGCGCGCGCAGCGCGGGGTCGCGCCCGCCATGAATAAGCTGGTGGATCTGCGCGAAAAACTCGACTTCGCGGATCCCGCCCCGGCCACGCTTCAGGTCATAGCCGGGGGCGAAGACCTGCCCCTTCGAATGATGATCGCGGATGCGGCGCGATATGTCGCGGATCTCACGGATGGTGCCGTAGTCGAGCGCACGGCGCCACACGAACGGCCGGATGGCCGCGAGAAAGCTCTCCCCCAGCGCGAGATCGCCGGCACATGCCCGTGCCCGGATGAATGCGGCGCGCTCCCAGGGTAGCGCCTGCGATTCATAATAAGAGATCGCCGCCTCCACCGGCAGCGCGATCGGCGTTACCTCGGGCGACGGCCGCAGGCGCAGATCGACCCGCATCACATAGCCGTCACCGTCGCGCGCCTGGAGCAGCTCGATCACGCGGCGCCCGATCCGCACCGCTGCTTCCTCCGGCGCTTCGCGGGGACGGCATGGCAGCGTCTCGGGATCGAAGATCAGGATGGGATCGATGTCCGACGAATAATTGAGCTCGCAGCTGCCCTGCTTGCCCAGCGCGATCGCCGCGAAACCACGCGGTTCGGCGTCGGGCGTGCGTTCGAGGATCGCAGCGCGGATGGCGCGGTCGAGCGCATTGTCGGCGAACGCGGTGAGGAGGCTGGTGACGCGCGTCAGATCGAAACAGCCGGAAAGATCGCCGAGCGCCACCAGCAACGCGAGCCGCCTGCGCTCGATCCGCAAGCGCCTGCCTTCGGCCATCTCGCCCTCGAACGCGCGGGCAGTGGCGAGCGGATCGCGCAGGGCGGCTTTGGGGTCGCGCAGCAGGTCCGACTCGCGTTCCGCAAGGTTCGCCAGGAATGGGGAATGGCTGCGGAGTCGCGCCAATGCATTGGCGAACAAGGGGGAATTTTGAGGTTGCGCCATCAGAATTCAGACACACCGATCATCTAAATGCGACGAGTCAAGCAACAAATTTAACCGCGGTCCGTTCTAGATGCGTGGTTAGTACATCTTCAAATCCCGTCCCTGAGGCCAAGCAATCCGCATTCCGAGTAGAATCGCCGCGTGCAAGCGATGCGATCGGGAAGGCGTTACGCTCTACCTATGTGCGGGAACTCGGGCTTCCGGAAGATATGGCCGCCATGCTGATTCAGTTGAACGGGCACGATAGCCGAAAGGCCTGTTGAGCCAAACGCCTGCTCCTGCGAGCAGGTGCTGAATCAGCGGTCGCGGCTCAGATCGTCGACTTCCCCCATGATGGTATCGAGCGCACTGCGTCCGTCGGCGTTGATCTGGCTGTCGCGGCGTGAGGGCAATTGTCCGTCGGTCAGCAACGCCTCGAGCGCCACGCGGCCACGCGCGACGCGGCTCTTGATCGTGCCAACGGCGACATTGCAGATCTCGGCTGCCTCTTCATAGGCGAAGCCGCCCGCGCCGACGAGGATCAGCGCCTCACGCTGAGGCTGGGGCAGATGCAGCAGCGCGCGCTGCATGTCGGAAAGCTCGACATGGCGATCCTGGCTGGCCGGCGCGGCGAGCAGCCGATCGGCCACCAGATCGTCCCACTCGCCCTTGAACCGCGCACGGCGCATCTGGCTGAGATAGAGGTTGCGCAGGATGATGAAGGTCCAGGCGCGCATATTGGTGCCAGCCTGAAAGCGCTTGCGCGCCGCCCAGGCCTTGAGCAGCGTTTCCTGCACCAGATCGTCCGCAAGGTCGCGGCTGCCCGAAAGCGAGCGACCAAAGGCGCGGAGATGCGGGATCACTTGCGCAAGCTGGGTCTTGAACTCTGGATCGGAGAGCGAGACGTGCTCCGGCACTTCGCCTTCGGTGGCGGCGTGCGAGCTTTCGTCAGGCTGATTGGCCTCGGTCATTCGATCCCGTTCGTTAGCGCGAGCCGCGTTGCGGCGAATAAAGGAGATAGGCGTCGCAGGTGCGATTGCCAGCTTATTCCGGCAGTCCAGGTCAGGACCAGAGAATGACGGCAAAGGCTATGATCACCAGTACCAGGCCGACGCCAAGTACATAGCGGGTGACGTGCGGAGTTGCGCCGGCGCGGGCGTCCTCTGTCGAGATGTGAACGGGTTCGTTGTTCTCAGCCATATCGCTTCAACACACCAAAACCGTTTTGGGTCCGTATCATATGGAACCCGCGCCAGCTTTTTTGCCTCTTCAGGCCGGAACGGTCGCCTGATCGAAGAACAGCGCCTGGCTGATCGTGGTCTTCACGGTCTCACGCTGGAAAGGCTTTGTGATGAGGAAGGTTGGCTCGGGTCGCTCGCCGGTCAGCAAGCGTTCCGGGAACGCCGTGATGAAGATCACCGGCACGCTATACTCGGCCAGGATGTCCTTGACCGCATCGATGCCCGAGCTGTCATCAGCAAGCTGGATGTCGGCGAGCACCAGCCCCGGGCGATCCTCCATCGCCAGCGCCACCGCCTCGTCGCGCGTGACAGCGACACCGGTGACTTCATGGCCCAGATCGCGGACGATCTGCTCGAGGTCCATCGCGATCAGCGGTTCATCCTCGATGATCATCACACGGGTGCGTGTCTGCCGCTCGATCTCGGCAACGGCCTCGGCGACCAGGTTCGACACTTGCTCAGGCTCCTCATCGATAAGATAGGCCGCGTCCTCGGGACTGAATCCCTCGACGGTGGTCAGCAGCAGCGCCTGGCGCGAAAGTGGCGTGAGCCGTGCGAGACGCTTGCGCGCGATCGCTTCATTCTCGTTGGGGCTGTCTTCGCGGATGTCCTCCTCTTCGAGGTGCGTCGACTGCCAGATCGCCTGGAAGGTACGATAGAGGCCGAGGCGCGGATCGACTTCGCGCGGAAACTGATCGGGCGCCGCCACGATCGCCTCCAGCGCTGCGCGCACATAGCGGTCGCCTTCGGCCTGGCTGCCGGTGAGCGCGCGCGCGTAGCGCCGCAGGAGGGGGAGATGAGGCGCGAGTTGCTGTCCGAGCGACATAATTGGGTCATTCTCCTTCGAGTGCGCTAGCCGCATATCTCGGCTTCGCGCGGGTCCATTGCAATCAGTTCTGCTACCCGAAGGAGCCCCTCCCCGGATTTCGCATCGCCTGTGGAACAATCGAGAGGCTCTTTGGTTTCATCCCCCAATGCCGCGTCGTCTTGATGCACGAACGCCGGGTGTTTGCACTCGGCGGCTTTGTGAGTATTCGTCACACGCGGTTGAAATAGTGTCGGTCATAGTCCGGGGCTCCGTCGACCCGGGCCCTCAGGGGGGAATTGGTGCGTTCCGCTAAAGACGAAAACAAGAAGCCGCTAAAGGCGAGAGGCGGAAATGATGCCAATCGGCCCGGCAGGAGCGTGGGCGAAGCGTTGCGCCAAGCCTATGACGAGGCCGTTCGCGAATCCGTACCCGCCGACCTTCTCGACCTCCTGAAAAAGCTCGACTAACGCTTTCACGTATGGACGACACGGATCTTGAGCCGCGCGCCAAAGGCCCAGCGGCTCTGCTGGGGCGTATGCCGACGGGCGCCAAGGTCTTTCTGATCCTGGTCGGCGCGCTGCTGCCGCTCGCGCTGATCGCGCTGTTCACCACCACCCAGACCACGCGCCATGCCGGCGCCGAGGCACGTCAGCGGCTGGGCGTGGCGGCGGACGAAAGCTCGGGCGTCGTCGCCAATGTTCTCGCCAACCATGTGAGTCAGCTCAGCGAAGGGTTGGCAGCACTCGAACGCGATCCCCAGAACGCGCCGAGCTGCACGCGGCTCGCGGGCACCTTCGCCGCGCAGGGCGGCGTGCGGTTCGTGATCGCCGATGGCAATGGCAAGATATTGTGCGGCGAACGTTTCACGGTCGCCGGTGCCGCGGTGCTGGATCCGCGCCAGGTGCAGGCGGCGATCCTGGGCAATGGCCTGGTCGTCCGTGTCGGCGGCAATGCGGGGCTCAGCGCCGCAGCTTTCTATACGCCTGCCGCGCTCGCCACGCTTGCCCGTCCCAGCGGGTTCGTACCCGAATATGGCGCGGCGATCGTCCGCGACGACGACCGGCTCGCCCTGCGCGCGCTTGCCCATGCCGGGCCGCTCGACCGGCGCGAAACGGTCAAGCGCGAGCTCGGGCTGGACGGACTCGTGCTCGAAATGTCGATGCCGGGTGCGCCGATCACGTCACCGCTGATGATCGCCACCGTGCTCCTCGTGCTGATGTGGCTCGCCGCCGCCGGAATCGGCTGGTTCGTGGTCGATATCCTGCTGATCCGCCCACTCAGGCGGCTGCGCACGAGCGTAGGCAACTACAAGCCCGGCGAAGTGATCGACATGCGCCGTATAGGCGCGATTCCGGCACAGGAAATCCGTGAACTCGGCCAGACCTTCCGCGAGATCAGCCGCACCGTGCAGGCGCACGAATCGGACCTGGCCGAAGGGCTCGTCCGCCAGACACGCCTGACGCGCGAGGTCCATCACCGTGTGAAGAACAATCTTCAGGTGATCTCCAGCCTGATCAACTTCCATGCGCGCGCCGCCAGGGGCCCCGAGGCGGCCGAGGCCTATGCTTCGATCCAGCGGCGTGTCGATGCGCTCGCCGTGGTCCATCGCCATCATTATGCGGAACTCGAGGAAAATCGTGGGCTAGAGCTGCGATCGGTGATCGGCGAACTCGCCTCCAGCATCCGCGCGACCGCACCCGAACGCGCCGCCGGCCTGGGCATCTCGCTTGAGATCGAGCCCTTGCTCGTCAATCAGGACGTCGCGATCGCGGTCGCCTTCCTGATCACCGAGATCGTCGAGTTGGCGATGAGCCGCCACGGCGACACCCAGGTGCGCATCTCGATCAAGTCGAGCGACGAGCCAGACCGCGCGATCCTCCGCGTCAGTTCGCCTGCGCTGATCGAAAGCGCCGAGCTCGAGGCATTGATCGAGACCCGCTATGGCCGCGTGATGAGTGGGCTGGCGCGCCAGCTGCGCACCAAGCTGCACCATGATCCGCTGGTCGGCGCCTATGAGGCCTCGATAGCCGTCACTGGCCGGCCCTGAATCTTTTTCCAAAATTTTTTGCGGAATTCGGGGAACCACATACGCCGGATGTCGTTTTGCTATTCGGATAGTGACCTTTTGCCCCCCCGCTCTCGCTATCCAAGACATAGGCCCGGAAGCGTCCACCCTCCCCCCCCCGGTGACGCTTCCGGGCCTAACACTTTCCAATATCTAAGATTTTCCAAGTGGCTCCGGAGCTGCGCTCGTGCCTGTTGCGGAACGATTCCGCCGGCCCGCGCATTCCCCTTTCGCCTTTCACGATAATGGAGAATTCAAATGCGCAAGATCCTGGCATGCATCGCGATCGCCGGCGCGGTCCTGGTTTCGGCATGCAACACGGTCGAGGGCGTCGGCAAGGACGTGTCGTCCGCAGGCGACACCGTCGCCAACGCAGCCGACGACAACAAATAAGCTACGGCGAGCCTCTCCCTTAGCGGGAGGGGCCGTCAGGCCGCCCCGGCCTCGTTCTCGGCTTCGGCCAGCTTCTCGCGGCGCCGCCGCGTGAACCAGATCGCCACCAGCGACAGGAAATACAGCCCGACAAGCGGAATCGCGAGCAGGAGCTGCGATCCGATGTCGGGCGGGGTCAGTACCGCCGAAATTGCGAACGCGGCGACGGTGGCATAGCGCCAGGCGCCCTTGAGCTGCTCGAAGCTGACGATGCCGGCATGCTCGAGCAGCATCAGCAGTACCGGCAACAGGAACGACAGCCCAAAGCCGAAGATGAACTGCATCACGAACTTGAGATACTCGTTCACCTCCGGCAACGCGGTCTGCTGCACGCCGCCGCCCAAATCGCCCTGGAAGCCGAGCAGGAACTTGAGCGCCACCGGTATCGCGACGAAATAGGCCATGCTCGCGCCGGCGACGAACAGGACCGGCGTGGCGAAGAGGAAGGGCAGCAGCGCCCTCTTTTCCTTGCGGTAGAGACCCGGTGCGACGAACTGCCATAATTGATTGGCGATCACCGGAAACGCGATCATCAGGCCGGCAAAGAACGCGACCTTGAGCTCGACGATGAACCCGCCGGTGACGGCGGTGTTGATGATCGTCACCTGACCCGCAGCCTTGAGCGGCGCGACGAGGAAGCCGAGGATGGCGCGAGCGAAATAGAGGCAGCCGCCGAACGCAACGACCAGTGCCGCGATCGACCAGAGCAGGCGGCGGCGGAGTTCGATCAGATGGTCGAGCAGCGGCGCCTGGGTGTCGTCGATCTCGCTCACGGCTGGGGCTCGTCCTGGACCTGGGCCGCGGCCGCCTTGGGCTTGCGCGTGCGTTTCGGAGCGGGTGCGGCTTCCGCAGGCTCGGGATCGACAGCGGCCTTGGGCTTGGCCGTGCGCTTCGGCCTGGGCTTTGGCGGAGCGGCCTCGACGATCGCGGGCTGCTCGACCATCACCGGCGCGGTATCGTGGTGCTCGATGAGCTGATTCTCGACCGCCGGCTCCGTTTCGGGCGCGGGCAGCGAGGGTTGGGGCGGATATTCGCGCATGATGCGCTCATTTTCCGCGGCCCATTGCTTTTCCATCTCGGCAAGCTCGGATTCGCGGATCATCGTATCGATGCCCGAACGGAACTGTCGGGCAATGCCGCGCGCGCGGCCCACCCATTTGCCGACGATGCGCATCGCCCTTGGCAAGTCCTTGGGGCCGATCACCAGCAGCGCCACCACGGCAACCAGCAGTAATTCCGTCGGGGCGACGTCGAACATTCAGCACTGCCTCAAGCGCGCCCGATCACGGGACGCGCATTCAAACGATCGATGGGACGCTCAGCGCTGCTCTTCGCGGGTGCGCTCGGCTTCGGCCTGCAGGCCGGCCTCGGGGGCGGGCTTGCCTTCGAGCCGGGTCGGCGCCGCAGGCTTCACTGCGTCGTCGTCTTCGGCCATGCCCTTCTTGAACTGCTTGATCCCCTTGGCGACGTCACCCATCATGTTCGAGAAGCGGCTGCCTCCGAACAACAGGATCACCAGAACACCGACGATCAGCCAGTGCATCAAACTCATGCTACCCATGGGAAATCTCCTCGTATCCGGGCCTATCTAGGCTGAGCGGGGCCTTCCGGCAACGGTTGGATTGTCCAAGACTGCTCGGCACCTGCCCCGGACGAAATGATCGGGGTGCCCTATTCGTCTTCCGTGACAGTTTCGCTTTCCATCGTTTCGAACGCGAGATCGACCGGATCGAGCAGGCCCGCGGCCTTGAGATCGTCGATTCCCGGCAGATCGCGGCGACTGGCGAGCCCGAAATGCGAGAGAAAACCGGGGGTCGTCGCATAAGTGAGCGGGCGGCCGGGCACCTCGCGGCGGCCGGCCGGACGCACCCACCCTGCCTCCATCAGCACGTCGATCGTCCCCTTGGAGATCTGCACGCCACGGATCGCTTCGATCTCGGCGCGCGTGACCGGTTCGTGATAGGCGATGATCGCCAGCGTCTCGATGCCGGCGCGGCTGAGCTTGCGCGATTCCTCGCGGTCGCGGCGCAACAGATGGGCGAGATCCGCCGCGGTCTGGAAATGCCAGCGGTCGCCGCGCCGCGCGAGCTCGATGCCGCGCCCGGCATAAAGCGCCTCCAGCGCTGCAAGGGCACCTCGGACATCGGCATCCTGCCCGACATGCCCCTTGATCTCGTCGATCGAGAGCGGATGCTCGGAGGCGAAGAGCACCGCCTCGACCGCGCGACCCAGATCGTCGGCCAAATCGCCGGGCTCCGTCATGCGCTGGCCTTCAGATAGAGCGGCGCGAAGGCAGATTTCTGGCGGATCTCCAGCCTGCCCTGCCGGGCCAACTCGAGCGCCGCGACGAAGGAAGAGGCGAGCGCAGACTTGCGATAGGTGCCGCTGGCCCCCTCGGGCAGGAAGCTCTCGATCGTGCTCCATTCGATCCGCGTGCCGAGCAGCGTCGAAACACGGTCGATCGCCTCTTCAAGCGTCATGACGTCGCGCACCGCAACGACGTGCATCACCGGGCGGGTGCGCGCGCTGATCCGGCCATAAGCGGCGATGAGATCGTAGATCTCGGCCTCCCAACGCGCCTGGCGCACCACGCGCAACCCTTCCGGCGCGGCGCGGAGAAAGACGTCGCGGCCCAGCCGATCGCGCGCCACCAGCCGGGCGCCCGCCTCGCGCATCGCGTTCAGCCGTTCGAGGCGCAGCTGGAGCCGCAGCGCCAGTTCCTCGGGGCTCGGCGACTCCTCCGGGTTGCGCGGCAGCAGCAGCGCCGATTTGAGATAGGCCAGCCACGCCGCCATCACGAGATAGTCGGCAGCCAGTTCCAGCCGTAGCTCGCGCGCCTCGTTCACAAAGGCGAGATATTGCTCGACCAGATCGAGGATCGAGATTGCCCGGAGATCGACCTTCTGGTTCCGCGCAAGCGCAAGCAAGAGATCGAGCGGCCCTTCCCAACCGTCGATATCGATCTTGAGGGTATCGTCTCCGCTCTCGCTCATCCGATGCAGTCAAGCATAGCCGTCAGGCGAGCGCCAGCAGCGCGTCGCGCTTGGCGATGAGCGCGTCGATATCCGCCGCCTCGGGCCCGTCCGCGATCGTCGCCATTGCCCGTGCAAGCCGATCGAGGCATTCGGGGCCGGCATCGGGCAGCAGGCCGGTGATCTCGACCATCTCCTCCATCCGCGCCCAGCAATCGAGCACCACGTCGCAGCCCGCTGCAAGTGCGGCCATGGCCTTCTCGCCCGGCGTGCCGGACAGCGCCTTCATGTCGATATCGTCGGTGAAGAGCAGCCCATCAAAACCGATCCGGCCGCGGATGATGTCGCGAACCACGATCGGCGAGAGCGTGGCGGGGCGATCCTGGTCCCATGCCTCGAACACCAGATGCGCGGTCATGCCCATCGGCGCGTCGGCAAGCCGGGCGAAGGGTTCGATATCCACTTCAAGCGCGGCGGCATCAGCCTTGACCCGTGGCAGCTCGAGATGGCTGTCGACCAGCGCCCGGCCATGTCCCGGCATATGCTTGACCACGCCGACCACGCCGCCGCGCCGCAGCCCGTCGAGGATCGCCCGGCCGAGCGCCGCGACGCGCATCGGCTCGCCGCCCAGCGCGCGATCGCCGATTGCGTCGGTCACTTCGGGCCGGCGCACGTCGAGCAGCGGGGCACAATCGACGGTGACGCCGACTTCCGAAAGCATCAGCCCCAGCGCCTGGCCATTGGCACGCGCCGCCTCGATCGCCGAGATCGGCGCCTTCTCGTAGAGCGCATCGAATGCCGCGCCCGCGGGGAAAGCCGGCCAGACGGGCGGCTGCATCCGCGCGACGCGTCCGCCCTCCTGATCGATCAGGATCGGCAGATCGACGCGGCCGGAGAGTGCGCGCAGGCTGTCGGTCAGCGCCTTCATCTGGGCGCGGTCGCCGCAATTGCGCTTGAACAGGATATAGCCGAGCGGATCGGCATCACGGAAGAAATCGCGTTCCTCGGCCGTGAGTTCGAGGCCGGATACACCGAATATGACGGGTTTCATACACCGGACCTATCCGATCCGATCCCTCAAGGGGAGAGGCGACGCGAGATGATCCACAGCAAAGTAGCCGGGTTTCAGCCCGGGCCGTTCCGCCTCACGAAAAGTTCGGCTTGCGGAGCAGGCGCGTGCGTAATTCGTGCATCTTTACCGCCTCCGCAGCGGCGAGGCGATCGGGTGCGCTGAGGATGGCGCCGATATGTTCGAGCACCTGGCTCGCGCGGTCCAGATTCTGGAGCGCCTGCATGTGCCGCTGGAGAACGATCGGATCGTCCGCCACTTCCTCGCCAAGCGCATCAAGAAGGCGCCGGACATAGACGATCTCTTCGACGATACGCGCTTCGAGTTCTGCGCCGGATAGACCGGCACTGGCGGCCACCGGCGCATCGACGGGAAGGGCTTCGCCGTTTCGAACGGCATTCTGGATCGCATCGACCCGCGCCTGGCCTTGCTGCCCATTGAAGGACGGGGCGCGTACGCCAGCCACCCACTCGTCGACCGATGCCGATGCGTCATCGAACCGTACGCCGCAACGCCCCTGCACGCGCCAGACGACGATCGCGCCGACACGAATATCCGAGCGCTGCAGGACGAGCTTGACGCCCGGGTCCGGAAGGGTGGAGCCTTCGAGCATGGCGCCGGTGGTGGAAAGGTTTCGCAACCGGACCGGCGCCTTCAGAGAGCCGGCCTCGATCGTGGCCCCCAGCAACAGGTTCTTGCGTGACGCGCGCGGGCGAAGCGCCGACATGTCGCCAGCCTGCGAATCCGATTCATGCGAGTACGAGTTCGTCACCGGGCGCAGGGCTCCCTGCCTCGGCTACACGCGCGCGTGATGGATATCGATCGAGAAAGGTTAGCGCTCACTACACCATTGTATCGCGTGGAAGTTTTCAACTTCCTCAAAGCGGCCAAAAAATTTTTGCACGACAGCTTTGTCGGTCGTTCGCCCTCAGCTTGCGACGAAGCAATTCTCGCCCGCGACCCTGAGCTTGCCGCAGATTTCGCGGGCCTGACCGTTGCTGCCGGCATTCACGCGCAAGCGGAACACCGATTTGTCGCCGACCTGCGCGCGCTCGACCGATTTGCCCAGCGGGGCGAGATAGGCGAAGCGCTTGGTCAGGCGCGCCCAGGCGATATTGGCGCCGGCCTCGTTTGGAAAGGCGCCGAGCTGGACAAGCGACCCCGATCCGCCGCCGAGCGCCGGTGCGGACGCGGCCGGACGCGTAGAGGCGGACGGACCTCCCTTGGTGGCGGTTCCAGGCACGGAGATCGTCGCCCTCCGGGTACCGGGCGCGGCACCGGCCGTGCCCTTGGGTGCCGCCTTGCCCTCGATCGGAGCCTCGGGCAGCGCACCGACATTGATGCTGGCATTGCTTGCGGAGCCCTGGCTGGTGGCGAAGACGCTGTCCCCCTGCCCCTCCACCTTCATGCCGCCGGGTTCGTCCGGCTTGACCTTGTAATCGCCCTGCTGCGCCTTGATCAGCTCGCCATTACCGGCCTGTCCCGGATACTGGCGGACATAATAATAGCCAAAGATGACAATGCCGGCGAGAAGCAGCGCCACGAAGACATAGAGAAAGACGCGGCCACGCTTCTGACCCTCGTCATAATCCTCGTCGACCGTTTCCAGCCATGGCAGGCGATCGTCGCCCTCATATGCTTCGCCGCTGCCTGTATTCATCAGTGCATCTCCTGCACGGCCTCCACACCCATGAGTCCCAGACCGTTACGGATTATCTGCCCGATCCCCTGCGCCATGAAAAGACGTGCGCAGGTCAGCGCCGGATTGTCCGGGAGCAGGAAGCGACGATCGGGGCGATCGTTGCCGACATTCCACAGCGCATGAAGTGCCGCCGACAAGTCATAGAGATAAAAGGCGATACGGTGCGGCTCACGCGCCGCCGCGGCGCCTTCTACCGTGCGCGGGAACTGCGCGGCGAGCTTCACCAGCGCCAGCTCCTCTGTATCAAGAAGAGACAGATCCACGGTGGCGCATTCGATCCCGGCCTCCGCCGCCTTGCGGTGGAGCGAGGCGATGCGGGCATGCGCATAGTTCACATAGAAGACCGGATTGTCCTTCGACGCCTCGACCACCTTGGCGAAATCGAAGTCCATCTGAGCGTCGGACTTGCGCGTGAGCATGGTGAAGCGGACCACGTCCTTGCCGACTTCCTGCACTACATCGGCGAGCGTGACGAAGTTGCCCGAGCGCTTGGACATCTTGACCGGCTCGCCGTTGCGGAGAAGCCGGACCATCTGGACGAGCTTGACGTCGAACCGGGTCTTGCCGCCGGTCAGCGCCTGTACGGCCGCGACGATCCGCTTGACCGTGCCGGCGTGATCCGCGCCCCAGATGTCGATCAGCTGGTCGGCGGATTGCGCCTTCTGGAAGTGATAGGCGAGGTCGGCGCCGAAATAGGTCCATTGGCCGTTCGACTTCTTGATCGGGCGGTCCTGATCGTCGCCGAATTGGGTGGAGCGGAACAGCGGCAGCTCGACCGGCTCCCAATCCTCGGGCGTTTCGCCCTTGGGGGCTTCGAGCACGCCGTCATAGACGAGGTCGTGCTCGCGCAGCCACTTCTCGGCCTGTTCGGGCTTGCCCTCCGCCTGGAGCTCGGCCTCGGACGAGAACAGGTCGTGGTGGATGCCGAGCAGGGCGAGGTCGGACCTGATCATGACGAGCATCGCCGCGACCGCCTCCTTGCGGAACAATGCGAGCCACTCCTCCTCGGGCTTGCCGACATATTTGTCGCCATGCTCGGCGGCGAGCTGCTGACCGACCGGCTTCAGATAGTCGCCCGGATAGAAGCCTTCCGGAATCTCGATCGTCTCGCCCAGCGCCTCGCGGTACCGAAGGTGCGCCGAGCGGGCGAGCACGTCGACCTGGCCGCCGGCATCGTTGACATAATATTCGCGGACCACCTTGTGGCCGACATATTCTAGCAGACTGGCGAGCGCGTCGCCCACCACCGCGCCGCGGCAATGGCCCATGTGCATCGGACCGGTGGGGTTGGCCGAGACATATTCGACGTTGACCGTGAGGCCAGCGCCGATCGTCGAGCGACCATAATTCACGCCCGCCTTCATGATCTCGGTCAGCTCATCGCGCCAGGTCTCGTCGGTCAGGCTCATATTGATGAAGCCCGGGCCGGCGACGCTGACCGCGGAAACCTCGGGCAGCTTCTCGAGCTCGGCGGCGAGCTTCTCCGCAAGCGCGCGCGGATTGGTACTCGCCGGCTTGGCAAGCACCATCGCGGCATTGGTCGCGAGATCGCCGTGCGAGGGATCGCGCGGCGGCTCCACCGTCACCGCGCGTCGCTCCAGCCCCGCGGGAAGGCCGCCCGCGAGGACGAGCGCATCCAGCGCGAGGTTCATATGCGCGGCGAAACGGGTGTAGAGCGTCATTGCGATTCCAATGGTGACGGAAGCGCGGGCTCTTAGCGGAAGACAGGCGGGTGCGCAAAGCGCGCCCCGCCTGTCCCGGGAGATACATCAGGCGCGTACGAGGTCGTTCATGAAGCGCGCGCTCTGCATGCCGGGGAACAGCGTCTGCGCGGTCTTCGCGGGTGTCAGGTCGAAATGCCCGGCGACGGCGCTGCCGATCACGGTGTCGAGCCCCGCGGTGGGCTTGAGGTCGCGACCCTCGTAGAGTGCGGCATCCGACAGGCCGGGCCAGTCGGCGACTACGCGCCCGCCATTCACCGCGCCGCCCATCAGCATCGCGACCGATCCTGTGCCGTGATCGGTGCCCTGGGTGCCGTTGACCTTCACCGTGCGGCCGAATTCGGTGGCGACCACGACCATGGTGTTCGCCCAGAGCGGACCGAGCCCGTCCCTGAGCGCGCCGACCATGCCGTCGAGCCCCTTGAGCTGCCCCGCGAGGCGGCCGCGCTGGCCGGCATGCGTGTCCCAGCCGCCGGTCTCGATCATCGCGATCCGGGCGCCGCCCTGGGCGGCGAGCAGCTTGGCGGCGAGCGCGCCGGTGGCGGTGGCGTTGCGGCCATTGTCGGCAGCCATATCGCTGGTCAGCATCCGCGTCGCGATCGCCTGTTCCCAGATGCCGTGGAGCTGCGCGTCGCCCTGGTACATCGCCGAGACGCGGCCGAGCAGGTCATCCGACGCATCGGGCAGCGCCGAGGGGGCGTAGCTCGCCACCTCGACCTTGCCGCGCAGCGCCATCGGGATGGTCGCGGCGAGCGCGATCGCCTTGTCGTCGGCGGGAAGCAACGTGAGCAGGCGGTTTATCCAGCCGTCGCGAAGCTGGTAGGCCGACGAGCCTCCCGTCTCGAGCACGTTCTGCCCGTCGAAATGCGAACGGTCGCGATAGGGTGAGGCGACGGCGTGGACGAACATCGCCTGCTTCGCCTGATAGAGCCCATGGACATTGGCGAGCGCCGGGTGGAGCGCGAACATTGAATCGAGCTTTGGCGCGGTGACGAAGTCCTCGGCCAGTGACCCCCGCTGGCTCGCAAAAGCGGTGTCGCCCACCGGGGCGACCGTGGCCAGACCGTCGGCCGCGCCGCGCTGGATGATGAATACGAAGCGCCGCTCGGTCGCCGCGCGGGCAAAGGCCATGCGCGTGCCGAGGCCAGTGGTGAGGACAGCGGTGGCGCCTGCCGCGACGAAGCCGCGTCGAGAAATCAACATGAGCCTATCTCCGCATGAATTCGGGGGAGGAGAGCATCAGCGCCACGCCCTGCCCCGGGCTTTCGGCGCGCGCGATCGCCTGCGCCGTGCTGGCGCTGAGCGCGCCGGGGAACAGTTCGGCGGCGCGCTGGCGGGCGTCGATCATGTCCTTGGTACGCTGGGCCATGCGCTCGGCCGCCTCGACGCGGCGCAGGATCGCATCGGGACCGGCCCAGGCACCCGCGACATCGTCCCAGCCCGCGGGCGAGCTGGGCTTCCATACCGGCTGGCCGAGCTGCGTCATCAGAGCGTTGATCGCCATTGGCGGAAGCTGCTGCGTGCCGAGACCGCGCAGCGCCGAGATCGTCCATTCCCAGGGCGACTTGAACTTGACCGGCTCCAGCACCCAGCATTCGGGCGCGGCGATCAGCGCGCGATAGACGCTGGGCAGATCGCCATTCGACTTGAGGAACGTCGTCTCCAGCCGCGCGACCAAGGGCGCGGGTGGGTCATCGCCGGCGAAGTGACGGGCGAGCTTGGTGGCGATGTGACGCGCGGTGGCGGGATGCGCGGCGAGCATGTCGAGTACCGCCGAGGCCTGGTCCTCGCCCGGTTGCGGCCAGCTCTTGCCGAGGATGGCGCGTGTGCCGGGTTCGTGCAGCCGTTCGGCGAAGACGAAATTGCCGGGCGTGCCATCGGTGCCGGCGAAGCGCGCGCCCTGGCCGCGACCCAGGCCCGAGACGCTCCAGCCGGTCATCGCGCGGGCGAATTCGGTGACGTCGGTCTGGGTGTAGACGGTGCGGACGCCGAGCGTGTGGAGCTCCATGATCTCACGCGCGAGATTCTCGTTGAGCCCGAAGCGCCGCTGCGCGTTCGGACCCTGGCGCTTGCCGGCAACCTGTGCGGCCAGGCTGTTCGGCCCGACCGATTGCGCCTGATCGAGATAGACCAGCATCGCCGGATGCCGCTCGACCGCGAACAGCATGTCGCGGAAGCTGCCGAGCACATGCGGCCGGATCGCCTCGAATTCGAGCGTGCCGGACAAGCCGATCGTCTCCAGCTTGTCCGCCGACACCGCGAAATGGTTGGCCCAGAAATGTACCAGCCGCTCGACCATCGGCGCCGGTGAATTGATCGCGGTGAGCGCGCGTGCCGAGACAGCCGCACCATAAGTCTCGCGAGCTTGCTTGGCGGTGACGCGCCGCGCCGCCATCACCGGATCCTCGAGATCCCGGACCTTGCGCTTCGCCATGTCCTGCATCGCCGGCGCATTGGCGCGCATCGCCTGATCCATTTCCGGAGACATCGCTCCCGCCGCAGGTGACATCTGCGCACCGGCAGGCTTGGCCTGACGAGCGGCACGGGGACCTAGCTCTCGCCGGAATGCGCGCGCCTGTTCAATATAGTCGGCGATCTCCCCGACCACGGTTGCGCTCGTCGGAACGGCCGCAATCGCCGCCGGCCTCGCTTCATATCTGTCGAATTGCACAGCCAGCCATCGCCTGGGATCGGAGCCGGGATCGTCCCCCGGCCGGGCGCCCAGACCGAACCTGTTCAACGCGATGCTAGCTTCCGCCATGGCGAGGTCCCTGCTGCGAATATCAAGGAGATAGCGCGGAGCTGTCGCACAAGTTTGTCACGCGTTCGGTTCACCGCGCGCATCCCTCGTCTCGTCGCTTGCGTCCTCTGCAATCAAGACGGTCGCGTTTTGCGATTGTCGATTTTGTTGCGATGCAGCATCTTTTCGGTCGAGAACAGAACAATACAGGGATGCCGATCTGGCTCTTTTCAAGATGAAGGAGAAAGATCGTGACCAAGTTTATCTTCGCAGCAACCGCAGCACTCTTCATCGCTTCGCCCGCCTTCGCGAACGAAGCGGAGCGTAGCTTCACGCGTGACGGCGTCACCTATGTTTATACTTCGACGACCAAGGGCGACGTGCAGATTCTCGAAGGCACCGTCCAGCCGACCGGCGACAGCTTCCGCCTGGTGGTCCACAAGGGCTGGGTGACCGGCAAGGCCGCCGGAACGCGCGTCTCGTTCCGCGTGCCCAAGGTTTCGCGCGACCGCGTCGAAGTCGCACAGCGCTGAGAATAAAAGAGAGCCCCGCAGCCCAGGCCGCGGGGCTCTCGATTTTTTGCGGCAATCAGTCGCTGCCGGCCGTCCCATCCTCCGTGCGACGCGCCGAAACTTCCTTGACCTTGTCCTTCGATCGCGCGGCCACCGGCATCTGGCCCTTACCCGCCTGATGATGGTTGTTCGCGGCGACCCATTCCGCCCGGTCGCGCATACGCCAGATCAGTGTCGGCGCCTTGCCCGAGGGCATCCACACCCGCTCATGGGTTTCGTCGAGCGATTGCGCGGCAGCGGGCGTCGCCAGGAAGGCGGTAGAGATAATTGCAGCAGTGAGAAGCTTCACGATCGGATCCTTTTCGGGTGATCCGATCGATTAGGCGCGCCCGCCTTGCCCACGATTTGCCTGTCGGTAACAAAACATGTCCCGCGCCCGATGCCGGTTGCGGGCAACATTTCCTTACGAACCAGGCACGAACCAGCCATTTTGTGCGGTGCATCATCGTCTTTCCGGAAGGACGAGGCCCGCCGCTGAACAACAGAGGCTTCGCCGGCCGGACGCAGGTGGGGACATTCCAAAGCCCAGAAAAGGGGGAGTGTTCAATGCAATCCAAGTTCGCCGCAGCCGCGCTGCTGTTGATCCCGGCCATCCCGGCACATGCCCAGGAAACCGACCCGCCCAAGCCCGTGATCGTATCGGGCAGCGTCGCACTGGTCTCCGACTATCGCTTCCGCGGCGTCTCGCAGAGCGACGAGGAAATGGCGGTCCAGGGCGGCCTGACCGTGACCCATACGAGCGGTCTCTATGCGGGCGCATGGGGATCGAACCTGTCCGGCTGGGGCACGTTCGGCGGCGCGAATATGGAGCTCGATCTGATCGCGGGCTACAAGACCGAGGTCACCAGCGGCGTCAATGTCGACGTGGGCGTGACCTGGTACATGTATCCCGGCGGCGCCGATCTCACCGACTTCGCCGAGCCCTATGTCAAGGTAAGCACTTCGCTCGGGCCGATCTCCGCGTTCGCGGGCGTCGCCTACGCCCCGTCACAAAAAGCGCTCGGCAACTGGAGTGCGACGCCGGAGAGCAAGCCGGATGACAAGGAAGACAATCTCTATCTCTGGACCGATCTTAGTTCGGGCATTCCCGGCACACCGCTGACCGTGAAGGCGCATCTTGGCTATTCGGACGGCAATCCGGGCCTGGGGCCGAACGGCACCAGCGTAGCGCCGACCGGAAGCTATCTCGACTGGCTGGTCGGCGCGGACTTCGTCGCGGGCCCGGTGACGCTGGGGGTCGCCTATGTCGATACCGACATCAGCCGCGCGGACAGCGCCCATTTGCTGCCCAACTTCTCCAGCACCAAGGACGGATCGTCGATCGCCGACGGCAAGATCCTATTCTCGGTAAGCGCGGGATTCTGATGGCGATCTGAAACTTTCTCGTGCTCCTGCGGATGCAGGAGCCCAGGGTGGCCAAGCGATACGCCTGTGACTCTGGGTTCCTGCATTCGCAGGAGCACGGGTTCGCCTCGAAACTAAAAACCCTCGGGCAGGTCGATCTTTCCCACCACTTCGCGATACCGCGCGATGGCGTAGCGATCGGTCATCCCCGCGATGAAATCGGCGATGTGCCGACTGCGACCGGGCTCTTCCGCCGGCATTGACTCGCGCCATTCGGATGGCAGCAGCGACGGATCGGCGGCGTAGGCCCCGAACAAGCCCGCAACCACCGCCTGAGCGGCATCGGCGGCGGCGAGCTGGTTCGGATGGTGATAAAGATTGGCGTACATGAAACGCTTCAGGCCGCGCTCGGCATCGCGCATCTCGTCCGAAAAGCCGGCCAGACAGCGCCCCGCCGCGCGAACGTCGTCGACCGACTGGACGTTGCTTTCGGAAATCCGCGCGCGCGTTTCGGCCACCAGATCATTGACCATCGCGCCGATCTGCGAGCGCGTCAGCTCGCCGATCAGCCGCTTCGGCTCCACGCCCGGGAACTTCGCCTCCACGGCGCCCCACCCTTCCGCGATCATCGGGACTTCCATCAGCTGGTCGAGCGTCAGCAGGCCCGCACGCAGGCCGTCGTCGATGTCGTGATTGTCATAGGCGATGTCATCGGCGATCGCCGCGACCTGCGCCTCAAGCGAGGGCCAACTCGTCAACTCGAGCGGAAAGGCTGCATCCGCCTCTGCGAGCGCCCATTCGGGATGTCCGACCGGGCCGTTATGCTTGGCGAGCCCCTCCAGCGTGTCCCAGGTCAGGTTGAGGCCGTTCCATGCCGGATAAGGCCGTTCGAGCACGGTCAGCGCGCGCAGCGTGTGTCCGTTGTGATCGAACCCGCCATGCGCTGAGAGCGCCCCCTGCAGCGCCTCCTCCCCGGCATGGCCGAAGGGCGGATGGCCGATATCGTGCGCGAGGCACAGCGCCTCGGTCAGATCCTCGTTGAGCCCGAGCACCCGCGCCACGGTGCGGCCGATCTGCGCGACTTCGAGGCTATGGGTCAGCCGGACACGGAAATGATCGCCGTCGGGCGCCATGAAAACCTGGGTCTTGTGCCGGAGGCGGCGGAAGCTGATCGAATGGATGATCCGGTCGCGATCACGCTGGAACGCGTCGCGCGGGCCGCGTGTGGTCCCGGTCTGTTCTCTATGGAAGCGGCCGCGGCTCTGTTCAGGATTGCAGGCCCAAGGCGCCCGCGCGCTCATTGCGCTCCCAGCTTGGTGACTTTCTGGCCGGCATCGCTGGTGAAGACGAAGCCCGAAACCCCGGACTTGCCGAGCGAATTGACGAAGGTCTGCGCTTCAGCCGCGGTCTTGAACGGCCCCGTCAGCACGCGATTGGTCGCGCGCAGCGGCGTCCACCAGCCGGCCCTGCCCTTGAACGCCGCCGGTGCCTTGGCAACGGTCGCCTTCCACGCCTTGGGAAGCGAATCGACATTTGCGCCACCCGCGACCTGCACCCAGACGCGCTTCGGTTCCGCCTTGGCGGGGTCCGGCTTCTTGGGATCGGGCTTTTTCGGATCGGGCTTCTTCGCCTTCGGATCGAGCTTGGCAGCGTCTGCCTTGCCCTTGGCGGTGCCGGGTTTCGCGGCCGCGGCCTTGGCGTCGGGCTTCGGCGCTTCGACCTTCGGAGCTTCCGGCTTGGGTTTCGCGACCGGCTTCGGCACAGGCCGAGCCGGCTCGGGCGCCACGGCCAGCGCGGGCTGCGAGGCGGGCTCGGGAGCGGCCTCGACGGGGCGGTTGGCGGCCTCCAGCTCGTCGGCGGGAATGGTGATGTTGGCAACGATCGATGCCAGCACCGAGTCCTCCGCGCCTACGCGGCGAACAGGCGCGGACGGAGGCCGCGTTTCCGCTGGAGCGGGGCGAGATTCCTCGGCGGGCGGCGGTGCCTCGGACGGTGCGGCCGGCATCGAAGCCGCAACGGCGGCGCGGGTCACCGGTTCGGGCGTACGCGCGGGCATATCGGTGCGCGGCGCGGGAACGGCACGCTCGGTCATGCGCACCCCACTACTAGCGAACTGCACCGGCCGCGCAGGCGCGGGTGTCGGCTCGGGCGTGGACGGCACCGGCTGGACCATGGGTGCCTGCCGCTGGACATAGGCCGGCGGCGACGGAA
Organism: Sphingomonas sp. JC676; assembly: GCF_014489075.1. Taxonomy (GTDB): domain Bacteria; phylum Pseudomonadota; class Alphaproteobacteria; order Sphingomonadales; family Sphingomonadaceae; genus Sphingomonas. The sequence goes on from NZ_JACTGR010000002.1 coordinate 262,371, forward strand.
GCGGCGCGGCTTCGGCGGTCCGGACGGGGGCCGGCATGGGCGTGGGCTGCGGCGCATCGATGCGATCTCGCCTCGACCGGCGATCATTGCCCTTTGGCGTAACGGCCGGAGGCGTCGCGGCGGGCTGCGCCTGTGCGACCTGGACCGGGCGTCCTTGCGGGACATAGCGCGGCACCGCGGGCGCCATGCGTGCGTCCGCGAGCCGCGCTTGGGTAGGGGACATCTCGCCGAAATGGACGGCAAAGGCGCGGTCCGCCGGCGAAAGGCCGGCAAGGCGCCGGAAGAACGGTGTGAGCGACGCGCCCATACTGCCCGGCATCATGCTCGCGGCGATCCGTTCCGCGCCGGCAGCGTCGCCGTTCATCGCCATGATGAACGCCCGCGCACGCCACGACGCGCGATCACCCCCGCGCAGCAGCGTATCGAGCTGCTTCATTGCCTCTTCGGTGTCGCCGGTGATGCCGAGCGACAGCGCGTAGCGGCGGATCGTCTCGTCGTCGCGGCGCTGTGACAGCGCGAGCTTGTAGTCGCGCTGCGCCATTTCGGGCGAGCCGAGCAGATCATAGGCGAATCCGCGATCCGAGGCATATTCGCGCGGACTCACCCCCCTCGCCTCGGCCTCTTGGAACAGGCGCAGCGCCTCGCCCGGCCGCTCGAGGCGCACCAGCGCCGAGGCGCGGCCGCTGAGGATGCGGGGATTGCTGGGCTCGACCGCCTCGGCGCGCTGGAAAAAGGCCAGCGCCGCCGAGGTATCGCCCATACGGGTGCTGAGCTGGCCGGCGGCGAGCAACGCATCGACGTCGCGCGGGCTCTCGGCGAGCACGCGGATCTGTGTCTGGAGCGCGTCGGCATCCGGATTGGGTGCGGCGACGATCTCGGTCTGGGCGAATGCTGGGCTTCCGCCGGCCGCAGCCACCAGGGCCAGGGCAGCGATTCCCGCGCGTAGGTTTCGAATCCGGTTCATGCGTATTTCGACTATAGGCTGGTCGGCTGCTGAACCGCCGATGACGCGTCGCCGGCCACTCGGCGAACCGAGACAGGCCGGCGACAAACGCCCTTATTGGTTGTTCTGGCTGCGCAGGAAGCGCGGGATGTCGAGCGGATCCTTGTCCTCGTCCTCTGTCTTGGCGCCGCGCGATGCGGAGGCCATGCGCTCGAACAAAGTGCCGCCGATCTTGCCGCGGGCAGGCTTGGCTTCGGGCTCGGGTTCGGGCTCGTCACTGCTGCCACCGGTCAACCAGCGGCGGCGACCGGTCGGCTGTTCGGGAACCGTCGGCTCAGGCTCGCCCGCAAGCATTGCGGGTTCGGGAAGCGCGGTGTCTGCGCCGAGCAAAAGCTCGTCCGTATCCGCAGCCTCATCCTGCACCTCAGCGACCGGTTCCGCCTCGGGCTCATAGGCCTCGGGAATGGGCGCTGCCTCTTCTGCGACAGGCTCGGCCTCGGGCTCGGAGAAACCGGGCTCCGGAGCTGCCGCCGGCTCGGCCGCGGTGGTGCGGCGCGGAGTCGAGAAGGAGAAGACGCGGGTCTGATCCAAAGCCGGCGCGGCGCGCGGAGCCGCGTTGGCATCGATGCCGGTGGCGACCACCGAGACGCGGATCTTGCCTTCGAGCTCGGGATTGAACGCCGAACCCCAGATGATGTTCGCATCGGGATCGACCAGCTCGCGAATGTGGTTCGCGGCTTCGTCGACTTCGAGCAGGCGCATGTCCTCGCCGCCCGTGATCGAGACGATCACGCCCTTGGCGCCGTTCATCGAGACGCCGTCGAGCAGCGGATTGGCGATCGCCTTCTGCGCCGCAATCAGGGCGCGGTCGTCGCCATCGGCTTCGCCGGTGCCCATCATCGCCTTACCCATCTCCTGCATCACCGAGCGGACGTCGGCGAAATCAAGGTTGATGAGACCCGGCATGACCATCAGATCGGTGATGCCGCGCACGCCCTGCTGCAGCACCTCGTCGGCCATCTCGAACGCTTCCTTGAAGGTCGTGTTCGCATTGGCGATCAGGAACAGATTCTGGTTCGGGATGACGATCAGCGTGTCGACGAACTTCTGCAGTTCCTCGATGCCGGCTTCCGCCGAATTGGCGCGGCGCTTGCCTTCGAAGGCGAATGGCTTGGTGACGACACCCACGGTGAGGATGCCCATGTCCCGCGCGGCCTTGGCGATCACCGGCGCGGCGCCGGTGCCCGTGCCGCCGCCCATGCCGGCCGCGATGAAGACCATATGCGCGCCCTCGAGCGCCTTCTGGACCTGGTCGATGGTTTCCTCGGCCGCCGCGCGCCCGATCTCAGGCCGCGAACCGGCGCCCAGGCCCTGCGTGATCTTGGCGCCGAGCTGGATCCGTTGACCCGCGCTCGATTGCTTGAGCGCCTGCGCATCGGTGTTGGCGACGAGGAACTCAACGCCTTGCACTTCGGCCTTGATCATGTTCGCAATGGCGTTGCCGCCCGCGCCGCCGACACCGATCACGGTGATCTTGGGCGTCAGCTCGTCCACATCGGGCGGAAGAAAATCGATACTCATCCTGTGGTCTCCCCTGCGACACGCTGGCGATGGCGCGTCACGTTAATTCGTTTCTGCACTAACCGTTACTTCGACTCTAGCCAAAAGCACCCCGGCCGACGCATTTCTTTAATAATTCGTCCGAAAAGCGGCCATAAGCCGCCGAAGAAGCGCTCCCGAGCTCGCCTTGGTGACGAGCTGGTGCGTGGGTTCGAGCGAACGCAAATCGATAGGATCGGCCGCGGCGAAGCGGGCGAGGCCCGCCAGCGTCGCGAAAGCCGGGCCGCTATGCGCCTCCGGCAATGCCGCCAGCCCCTTGGGCCGGCCGATGCGGACCGCACTGCCCAGCGACTGCTGTGCATAGTCCGCCACACCCTTGAGCTCGGCACCGCCACCGGTGAGGACGATCTGGCGGCCGATCGGATCCTGGAAGCCGAGCTTCTTCAGCTCCTTCTGGATCTCGGCCATCAGCCGCTCGAGCCGCTGGCGGATGACCGAATTGAGTGCCGTCTTGGTGATGCGCGGGCCCTCGGCGCTGTCGTCTGGGGTCGCAAGGACCACATCGATCATCTCGTGATTGTCGCGCGGCGACAGGTTCGCCGACCCGTGGAAGCACTTCGTCCGCTCGGCCCAGCTGCGCGGGGTGCCGAAGGCGGACGCGATATCGTCGGTAATGTCAGCCGAACCCATCGGGATCGAGGCAAGGCCGGCGAGCACGCCTTGGCAGAACACCGAGACATTGGTGACCGCGGCGCCGATCTCGACCAGCGCGACGCCCAGCTCGCGTTCCTCGTCGGTGAGGCAGGCCAGACCCGTCGCGACCGGCGCGGCGATGATCGAGCGGACCTCCAGGTGTGCTGAGCGGACGCAGAGATCGAGGTTGCGCACCGGCGAGCCGTCGGTCGAGACGACATGGATGTCGACGCCCAGGCGATCGGCATGGAGCCCGAGCGGGCGCTTGACCCCGGCAAGGCCGTCGACGGTGTAGCGCGTCGGCTGGGCATGGAGGACCATCTTGCCCTGCGGATCGATCGCGTCGCGTCCGGCCTTGAGCAACTCGTCGATATCGCCCTGCTCGACCCGGTGGCCGCCCAGATCGGCTTCGAGCTTGACGATGTCGGAGATCAGCCCGCCCGCCGAGAAGCTGACCCAGACATCCTCGATGTTGGTGCCGGCGATGCGCTCAGCCTGCTCGACCGCCTCGCGGATGGCGATCTCGGTCGCGTGCATGTCGGCGACATAGCCGCGCTTGACGCCGCGGCTCTCGCGCTGGCCGGTGCCAAGCACCACCAGCTCGCCATTGTCGCCCTTCTGCGCGATCAGCGCGGAAACCTTCGACGACCCCACGTCGAGCGCAGTGATCAGTCCTTCCGGTGCCGTTTTCGCCATCGCCCTGTACTCCCCTGCCCTAAACTCAAACGCCCGTCGGTGTCGGTATCGGCTGCGGCGGTTCGACCACCCCCTGCCTGCGTACCACCATCTTGTCCGGATCGCGCATATCGAAACCTAGATAACCCCTGCCGAGCAATCGTTCGGCTCCGTCCAGCTCGGCGAACTTCTTGAGCGCCGTCGCCGATTCCACTTCACCCTCGGGAAGTTGGAGCTTCTCGCCGGTGTTGAAGATCAGGTCCCACCGCCGATTGCCGACCCAGGTCGCCGCCTTGACGAGCGGCTTGAGCGCCGGCGCGGCATCCAACAACTGGCGGCGCGCGGGTTCCTGCGAATTGGCGCTCTCGCCGATCAACAGCGGCAGATCGGGCATGGCTTCGCGCGAAACCGGCTCGAGCGGCACGCCCGAGGGATCGACCAGCATCAGCTGACCGTGATTCTGCCAGATCGCGGCGGGCTCGCGCTCGACGATCAGGATGCGCAGCGTATTGGGCAGCCGGCGCGAGACGCGCGCGTCCTGAACCCAGGGAAATTTGAGCAGCCGCTCGCGCACCTGGTTCAGATCGACCAGCGGCATCGCGCGCGAATCCTGATCGAGGACCTGCTGGTAGACCGTCGCCTTGTCCATCCGCTTGAGACCGTCGATCTGGATCTCGTCGACCTTCAGGCCCGCCTCACCCACCGCCTGCGACATGCCGATGCCGATCATGCCGGGCACGCCGAAGAAGCTTGCCACGCCAAGTCCAGCGACAGCGACCAGACCGACAATGCCCCATGTCACAATCCGGTGCAGCGTAGCCTGGCTGAACGGCAGCCCGGCAATCGCCTGATCGAGCAGGCCCGGCCGCTTGGTCCGGCGCGCGTTCTTGCGCGGCTGGGGCTTGGCGCCCCGCCGCGTCGCAGTTCGCTGGGCCGGCTTGCGGCTCATGCGGCCTTCTCGGCCATGGCTTCGTCGATAATGCGCTGCACGAGCTCGGCATAGCCGATCCCGAGGTGCCTTGCCTGCTCGGGAACAAGACTGAGCGGGGTCATACCGGGCTGGGTGTTGACTTCGAGCAGGAACAGCCCCTCGACACCCTGTTCATCATCCCAACGGAAATCCGAACGCGACGTGCCCTTGCAGCCGAGAAGCCGATGCGCCTCGCACGCGATGCGCTTGCAGGCATCGGCCACGTCGTCGGGAATCTGCGCGGGGAAGACATGCTCGGTCATCCCGTCGGTATATTTGGCGTCGTAGTCATAGAAGCCGCTTTTAGGCTTTAACTCGGTGACGCCGAGCGCCTGGTCGCCGAGCACCGCGGTGGTCAGCTCGCGGCCGCGGATAAAGGGTTCGGCGAGCAGCTCGTCAAATTCCTGCCACGGCCCCTTGGCTTCGGCGCTGATCGGATTGCCGTAATTGCCCTCGGCGGTGACGATCGCCACGCCGACAGACGAGCCTTCGTTGACCGGCTTGAGCACATAGGGTCGCGGCAGGGGATCGTGCTCGTACAGCTCCTCCACCTGCACCATGCGTCCGCCGGGCATCGGGATGCCGTGCGGGATTAGCGCCTGCTTGGTGAGCTGCTTGTCGATCGCGATCACCGAGGTGACGAGGCCGGAATGGGTGTAGCGGATGCCCATCAGATCGAGCATGCCCTGCACCGTACCGTCCTCACCAGGCGTGCCGTGAAGCGCATTGAAGACGATGTCCGGCTTCACTTCGCCCAGCTTCACCGCGACGTCGCGATCCATGTCGATGCGCGTGACGCGGTGGCCCAGGCTCTCGAGCGCATCGGCGATGCCACTGCCCGAACTCAGCGAAACCTCGCGCTCGGCGGACCATCCGCCCATCAGGACTGCAACGTGCAGCTTACTCACTTGGTTACTCCAACACGCTGGATTTCCCATTCCAGCGTCACGCCGGATTGCACCTTCACTTTGGCTCGGACTTCCTCGCCGAGCGCTTCGATATCCGCGCTGGTCGCCTCGCCAAGGTTGAGCAGGAAATTGCAATGCTTCTCGCTGACCTGGGCGTCACCCTTGCGCAGGCCGCGACAGCCCGCGGCGTCGATCAGCGCCCAGGCCTTGTGTCCTTCGGGATTCTTGAAGGTCGAGCCACCGGTCTTCGAACGCAGCGGCTGCGACTCCTCGCGCGCGGCGGCGATGCGGTCCATTTCCGCCTGGATCGCGGCAGGATCACCGGGATGGCCATGGAAGGTCGCGCTGACCACGATCGCGCCTTCAGGCAATGCGCTGTGGCGATAGGTGTAGCCGAGATCGCCGAGGCCGAGCGTCTTCTGCTCGCCCGTGCGCAGCACAACCTCGCACTCGACCAGGATGTCCTTCACTTCGCGGCCATAGGCACCCCCGTTCATCCGGACGAAGCCGCCGACCGTACCGGGGATCGAGCGCAGAAATTCGACACCAGCGATGCCGGCATCGCGCGCCTTGGAGGATACGAGGATGCCGGATGCGCCGCCACCGCAGCGAAGCGTGGTCGCATCGACCTGCTCGACGGTCGCGAACGCCTTGCCGAGCCGCACCACCACGCCGGGCACGCCGCCGTCACGCACGATCATGTTCGAACCGAGCCCCAAGCCCATCACGGGTACCGAGGGATCGAGCGCGAAGAGGAAATCGCTGAGATCCTTGATATCCGCCGGCTCGAAAAGCCATTCCGCGGCGCCGCCGCTCTTGAACCAGACGAGCGGCGCGAGCGAAGCCCCATGCGTCAGCCGCCCACGAACCGAAGGAAGCGCGTAACAGACTGCGCTCACTTCCACCCCCAGAGGCTCGACCATTGCTTCCACGCGGCGAGGTTTGCCTCGGCGGCCTTTTGCCCGGCCTCCTGGAACTTCATGAGCTCGCGGCCGCCCTCGAGCATCTTCTGCGCGGCGTCCATCTGGGCCTTTTGCGCGCGGAGGATCTCGCGCTGCATCTCGATCGCGGTGGAGAAGAAGTCGCTCATGCCGCCACCTCTTCGCGGGCGGCTTCGATCGCAGGAGCAAGGCCCGCCGCCCATTTGGTGATGTCGCCGGCGCCGAGGCACACGACCATGTCATCGGCCACCGTCGCCTCCGCCAGCGCCTTGGCCAGCCCGCCCGCATCGGCAACTGCCGCGACCGCGCGATGCCCGCGACGGCGGATATTCTCAACCAAAGCCTCGGCGTTGACGCCCTCGATCGGCTGCTCGCCCGCGGCATAGACCGGCGCGACATAGACCATGTCGGCGTCGTTGAAGGCCTGAGCGAAGTCGTCCATCAGATTGCCGAGGCGCGTATAGCGGTGCGGTTGGACCACCGCGATCACGCGACCCGTGGCGCTCTCACGCGCCGCCGCCAAGACGGCGCGGATCTCGACCGGATGATGGCCGTAATCGTCGATGATCGTGACGCCATTGGTCTCGCCGACCTTGGTGAAGCGACGCTTGACGCCCTCGAACCTGGCGAAGCCCTGCTGGATCGTCGCATCGGGAATGCCGAGCTCCAGCGCCACGCCGATCGCGGCGAGCGCGTTCTGGACATTGTGGCGGCCCGGCATCGGCAGCTCGATATTCTCGATCGAACGCGTCGTGCCGTCGCGATGTCGGATGATCGCCTCGAACCGGTTGCCGCCGCCATGCGGGGTGACGTTGACGCCGCGCACGTCCGCCGAAGCGGCGAAGCCGTAGGTGACGATGCGGCGGTCACGGACGCGCGGGATGATCGCCTGCACTTCCGGATGATCGAGGCAGAGCAAGGCCGCGCCGTAGAAGGGCACATTCTCGACGAACTCGACGAACGCCGCCTTCACCCGGTCGAAATCGCCATAATGATCGAGATGCTCGGGATCGATATTGGTGACTACCGCGATCGTCCCGTCCAGGCGCAGGAAGCTGCCGTCGCTCTCGTCGGCCTCGACCACCATCCAATCGCTGTCGCCAAGGCGCGCGTTGGAGCCGTATTGGTTGATGATGCCGCCGTTGATGACCGTCGGATCGACCCCGCCGGCATCGAGGATCGCGGCGATCATCGACGTGGTCGTGGTCTTGCCGTGCGTGCCCGCCACCGCGACGGTGGACTTCAGCCGCATCAGCTCGGCGAGCATCTCCGCGCGGCGCACCACCGGAATTCGGCGGTCATAGGCTGCCTCGACCTCGGGATTGGTGCGGACGATCGCGGTGGAGACGACCACCACCGCCGCGTCGCCCAGATTCTCCGCGTTATGGCCGATCTCGACCTTGATGCCGCGATCGCGCAGGCCCTGGACGACATAGCCCTCGGCAACGTCCGAACCCTGCACCTTATAGCCGAGATTGTGCATCACCTCGGCGATGCCGGACATGCCGATCCCGCCGATGCCGACGAAATGGATCGTGCCGATGTCGGTTGCGACGCCCTTCATGCGTAGACTGGCCTTCCCTGGACTGCGGCGCGCCGGCTCCCGCCCACAGGGGCTTCGGGCGCATGGATCGATTCGACGAGATCGGCGAGGTCGCGCACGGCGTAAGGCCGGCCAACGCTGCGCGCGCGCGCCGCGGCATTCTCGAGCGCATGCGTGTCGAGGCCGAGCTTCTGGATCTGCTTGGCGAGCTCGGTCGCGGTAAAATTGCGCTGCTGGATCGTGCGGGCGCCGCCGGCATCGGTGATCTCGCGGGCATTGGCGGTCTGGTGATCGTCGGTCGCGCTGGGCAGGGGCACGAGGATCGCGGGGCGCCCCGCCGCCGTCAGCTCGGCGATGGTCGAGGCGCCGGCGCGGGCGATGACGATATGCGCCCAGGCGAGATGCTCGGGCATGTCGGGGAGATAGGTCGCGATCTCAGCCGGGATCTCATGCGCCTGATATTTGGCGCGCACCGCGTCGATATCTTCGAGCCGCGCCTGGTGCGTCACCTGAAGGCGGCGGCGGAAATGGACGGGGAGCAGCGCGAGACCGTCGGGCACGACCTGGCTGAGGACCGAGGCACCCTGGCTGCCGCCGGTGACGAGCACCCGGAAGATGCCGTCTTCCTCGATGATCGGATAGGGCCGGTTGCGCAGCGCCAGCACCGCTTCGCGCACCGGATTGCCGACGAGATGCGTCTTGGGCTGCCAGCTGTCCTTGAGTCGCTCGACCGTGCCATAGGAGGTCGCGATCGCATCGACCCGTCCCGCAACGAAACGATTCACACGGCCGAGCACGGCATTCTGTTCGTGCACGATCGTGGGAATCTTGGCGCGGAAGGCGGCGAGCAGCGCCGGAAGCGCCGGATAGCCGCCGAACCCGATCACCGCCGAGGGCTGGATATCCTTGAAGAGCCTGAGCGCCATCGAGCGGCCCGCCATCATCTTGCCCGCTGCCTTGACGAAGCCGAGCGCGCCGCCGCCGAGGCGGCCTGCGGGCAGGACATGCGTCTCAACATCTTCGAAAAGCCCGGGAAAACGCACGCCGCGATCGTCGCTGACCAGAGCGACGCGATGGCCGCGATTTGCCAGCTCCACCGCCAGCGCGGCCGCGGGCACCATATGCCCGCCGGTCCCCCCGGCTGCGAGAACGTAGCTGCGCGACTTGCTCATCAATTGCTCCACCGAACGGTATAAGGGGAGCGCTTCAGATACGGGTTTCGCCGCGTGAAAGCGAGCAGGAGACCATAGCCGATCGAAAGCGCAACCATCGACGATCCGCCATAGCTGATGAAAGGCAAGGTCATCCCCTTGGACGGCGCGATACCGGTGTTGACCGCCATGTTGATCAACGCCTGGACGCCGAACTGCGCCGCCAGGCCGGCCGCTGCGAGCAGGCGGAAGGCGTCTTCCTCGTCGAGCAGCTTCATAAGCACGCGGATGACGATGGCGAGATAGAGCAATACGATCACCGCGCACGCGATCAGCCCGAACTCCTCGCCGATCACCGAGAAGATATAATCGGTATGCGCCTCGGGCAGCTTGAACTTGACCTGGCCGCTGCCGGGTCCTGCCCCGGTCAGCCCGCCGGCGGTCAGCGTATCGTGCGCCATTTCGAGCTGGTAGCGATCGGAGAGCGCGGCTTCCTTGGTCGGGAACAGGAAATTATCGATGCGGGTGCGTGCGGTGCCGTAGAACAGATAGGCCGCGACGACGCCCGCGACTGCCGTACCGCCCAGCCCGGCGATCGCCGCGGGCGAGATGCCCGAAATCATCAAGAGGATCACCCAGACCGTGCCGAACACGATCGTCTGGCCGAAATCGGGCTGCATCATCAGCAGCACGCCGATCAGCGCGGTGATGCCGCCGGTGACGAACAGCACCGGGAGCTCGGGGTCGCGTGCGCGAAACGAGAGCATCCACGCGGTCGAGACGATGAAGAGCGGCTTGAGGAACTCGGAGGGCTGGAGATCGGAAATGCCGAGGTTGATCCAGCGACGCGCGCCGTTCACCTCGTGGCCGACGAACGGCACAAGCGCCAGCAGGACGAGGAACAGGCCCGCCCCGATCAACGACAGGCGCCGCGCTAAGGTGGTGGGCAGCATCGACACGCCGATCAGCACGGGCACCGAGACGCAGACCCACATCAGCTGGCGCCAGAAATAATACATCGCCGGCATCTGGTGCGCGGCATCCGAATAGCGCCGCGCGGTGGCAGGCGAAGCGGCGGCCACCGCGACCAGCCCGATCGCGATCAGCAGGAAGGCGAGCAACAGCAGCACGCGATCGACTTCCCAGAACCACATGCCCGCCCGGCTCTTGCTCGCGCGGCTGAGCTGGTTCGACATCCGCGGCCGTGCGACCTGGGGCTCCGTCGCTTCCGGCGCTTCGGACACTTCGTTCACCCGAGCGCCTCCACGGCATCGCGAAAGGCTTGGCCGCGCGCTTCATAGTCGCGGAACTGATCGAACGAGGCGCAGGCGGGCGACAGCAGCACGGTCTCGCCGGGCTTGGCGTTAGCGGCGGCGCTGCGGACTGCCTGATTCAGCGTGCCGGACTGCTCGACGGGCATCTCGCCCTGGAGCATTTCCGCGAACATCTCCGCCGACTCGCCGATCGTATAGGCGTGTGCGACATGACCGAAGCCAGGGCGGCAGGCGTCGAGATCGTCGGTCTTGGCCTTGCCGCCGAGAATCCAGTGGATGCGGGGATAGGCGGCGAGCGCCGGCGCCGTGGAATCGGGATTGGTTGCCTTGCTGTCGTTGACGTAGAGCACGCCGTCACGGGTCTTCACCCGTTCCATGCGGTGCGGCAGGCCTGGGAAGCTCTCGAGGCCGCGAGCGATCGCAGCTTTGTCGATCCCCAGCGCCTCGCATGCAGCGATGGCGGCGAGCGCGTTCTGGGCATTGTGCGGCCCCTGCAGCGCCGGCCAGCGCGACTGATCCATGCACACGCCGGGCGCGATCTTGGTCAGGTCTTCGCTACGGCCTGCGGCGGCGACCTGCCGCGCGACAGCGGCTGAAGGTTCGTCGCCGATCCCGATGACCGCGGCATGCCCCTTGGACTGCATGGCGAACAGGCGCGCCTTGGACGCGGCATAGCCTTCGAAGCCGTCATAGCGATCGAGGTGATCGGGGGTGATGTTGAGCAGCACCGCCACGTCGCAATCGAGGCTGTGGGTAAGATCGATCTGATAGCTCGACAATTCGAGCACATAGACGCCGCCTTCGGGCAGCGGATCCTGCCCCAGGATCGGCAGGCCGATATTGCCACCCAGCCGCGCTGGGATACCGGCGGTCTCGAGAATATGGTGGATCAGCGCGGTGGTGGTCGACTTGCCGTTGGTGCCGGTGATGCCGACGACCTTATGCGGGGGAAGCTCGGCGCGCGCCTGAGCGAACAGCTCGATGTCACCAACTATGGGAACACCATATCTCGCGGCTTTTTCGGCCACAGGGTGCCGATTGAGCGGCACCCCGGGCGAAACGACGATCGCCTCAAAATTCATCGATAGATCGACCGGGAAGGAAACCCAGTCCTTCGTCTCAAGATGTGTCAGGGTCCCCGATCTTTCACGATCAGATTTGGCTTGTTCCCAAACCGCCTGTCGCGCCAGTTCGTTGTCGTCCCAACCCAATATATATGCACCGCTTGCGCCCAACGCGCGCACCGTCGCCAGCCCCGAGCGAGCGAGCCCCAGAACTGCATAGCGTTTGCCGCGCCAGGCGGTGCTCGTGATCACCGAAGCTTCAGCGTCGCGAGGCCCGCGAGCGCCAGCACGAAGGCGATGATCCAGAAGCGGATTACGACCGTCGGCTCGGACCAGCCGAGCTGCTCGAAATGGTGGTGGATCGGCGCCATCTTGAAGACGCGCTTGCCGGTGCGCTTGAAGAAACCCACCTGGATGATGACGCTCAGCGCCTCCATCACGAACAGGCCGCCAATGATGCCGAGCACCAGCTCATGATGCGCGGTAACAGCGATCGTGCCCAGCGCGCCGCCCAGCGCCAGCGAGCCGGTGTCGCCCATGAAGACCGCGGCCGGTGGCGCGTTGAACCACAGAAAGGCAAGCCCCGCCCCGATCATCGCTCCGCAGAAGATGGCGAGATCGCCCGCGCCCGGCACGTGCGGGATGCCGAGATAGGTCGCGTAGATCTTGTTGCCCGCGAGGTAGACGATCAGCATGAACGCCATGCTGGCGATCACCACCGGCATGGTCGCCAGGCCGTCGAGCCCGTCGGTCAGGTTCACCGCGTTGCCGAACGCCACGATCGTGAAGGCGGCGAAGACGATGTAGAAATAGCCGAGATCCGGATGGATCCAGCTGAAGAACGGCACATAGAGCTGGGTATTGCCCTGCGAGAAGATGATGATCGCACTGGCAATGCCAGCGATCAGGAACTCGCCGAGCAGCCGGATTCTGCCCGAGACGCCCGCGGTGCTCGCCTTACGCACCTTGTCGTAATCGTCGAGGAACCCGATCATGCCGAACCCGAAGGTGACGAACATGCACGCCCAGACATAGGGGTTGCGCAGATCCATCCAGATCAGCAGCGAGAGCATCAGGCTGGTCAGGATCATCAGCCCGCCCATCGTCGGCGTGCCGCGCTTGGCGAGGTGGCTCTGCGGTCCGTCGGTGCGGATCGGCTGTCCCTTGCCTTGGCGTAGCCGCAACCAGCCGATGAAGCGGGGCCCGATCAGCAGGCCGAGCAGCAGCGCCGTCGCCACCGCGCCGCCGGTGCGGAACGAGAGGTAGCGGAAGAGATTGAGGACGCCCGGGAAGCCCAGTTGGTCCGCGATCAAATACAGCATTACGCAGGGACCCTTTCCGCCAACGCCGCCACGAGCGTCGAGAGCCGCACGCCGTTCGAACCCTTTATGAGGACCGCATCGCCCGGCGCCAGCACGGACTCGAGCCGCGCACGCGCCGTCGCGGCGTCGGGCACATGGACGAAATCGATCCGTCCCTCAAGGGCTTGCGCGAGCGGCGCCATCGCGTCGCCGACCAGGATCGCATAGTCGACGCCGGCGGCCTCGACCGGGCCGGAGAGTTCAGCGTGGAACGCGTCCGAATGCTCGCCCAGTTCACGCATCTCGCCGAGCACGGCGACCTTGCGGCCCGGCTCGTGCGCCAGCACCTCGAGCGTGGCGCGCATCGAGGCGGGGTTGGCGTTGTAGCTTTCGTCGATCACCAGCGCCTCGCCGTCGCCCGTCGGCACCAGCAGGCGCGCGCCGCGGCCGGCGAGTCCCCCCATTTCGGCCAGGGCCAGTCCGGCAAGTTCCAGATCACCGCCCACGGCGTCGACCGCGGCGAGGATGGCCATGGCGTTGGACACCCAGTGCGCGCCGGGCTGCGAGATGGTGAAGCTAAGCTCGCGGTCCCCGAAGCGCGCGGTGACGAACGTGCCGCCGGTGCGCGTCCGCATCGTTTCGACCGCACGGAAATCGGCATCTTCGCCCATTCCGAACGTCACGATCCGGTCAGCGTGCGGCTTGGCGGCAGCGATCAGCCGGTCGCGATGCGGGCTGTCGAACGGCACGATCGCAATGCCGCCGGGCTCCAGGCCCTGGAAGATCTCGCTTTTGGCGTCGGCGATCGCCGCTTCGCTCGCGAAGAAGCCCATATGGGCCGGCGCGATCGTGGTGACGATGGCGACGTGCGGGCGCACCAATCGCGTCAGCTGCGCGAGTTCGCCGGCATGGTTCATACCCATTTCGAACACACCAAACCGCGCGGTGCGCGGCATGCGGGCCAGGCTCAGCGGAACGCCGGTATGGTTGTTGTAGCTCTTGACCGAGCGATGCGCACAGCCGGGATCGTTGCGGTCGAGCGCGGCAAACAGCGCCTCCTTGGTGCCGGTCTTGCCGACCGATCCGGTCACGCCGATCACCTTGCCGCCCATGCGTCCGCGCGCGGCCACGCCCAGCGCGTCGAGAGCCGCCGTCGTGTCTTCGACGAATATATGCGGATACGTCGTCGTCTGCGAGACGATGGCGGCCGCCGCGCCCTGCGCGAAGGTCTGGTCGAGGAAGCGGTGGCCGTCGGTGCTCTCGCCCTTCAGTGCCAGGAACAGATCGCCAGGGCCGACTTCGCGCGAATCGAAAGTGACGCCCGACACCTCGAACGGCTCGGATGCCGTGCCGCCCGTGGCGAGCGCGATCTCGTCGGAAGTCCAAAGCATCATGCCGCGCACTCCCGCGCGACGGTCACGTCGTCAAACGGCAGCACGAGATCGCCGACAATCTGGCCCTGCTCGTGACCCTTGCCGGCGAGCAGGACGATGTCCTCGGGCCCCGCCATCCCGATCGCGGCGGCGATGGCGGCGCGACGGTCGCCGATCTCCAGCGCGCCCGGTGCGCCTTTGAGCACCTGCGCCCGGATCGTGGCGGCATCCTCGCCGCGCGGATTGTCGTCGGTCACGATCACCACGTCGGCAGCCGCCGCCGCTGCCTGACCCATGGGCTCGCGCTTGCCGGTGTCGCGATCGCCGCCGGCGCCGAACACCAGGATCAGCCGGCCCTTGGTATGGGGCTTCAAGGCCGCGATAGCCGCCTCAAGTGCGTCTGGGGTGTGCGCATAATCGACATAGACCGGCGCGCCGGCCTGGGTGATCACGGCGCGCTCCAGACGCCCGCGCACCGGCTGCAACCGGGCGAGATTGGCGATCGTCGCCGCGACATCGCCGCCGGTCGCGATCACCAGCCCAGCCGCGGTCAGCGCGTTGGCGGCCTGATAGGCGCCGATCAGCGGGAGCATCACCTTGTGGGTGCGGCCCTCGGCCTCGATTTCGAGGCCCTGGCCAAGCAGGGTCGGGTCGCGCGACACCAGCCGCAACGTCTCGCCATGCTCGCCGACCGTCACCAGCCGATTGCCGCGCTGGCGGGCGAGATCCTCGATCCTGAGCGCGTTGGGATCGTCGGCCCAGACCACCGCAGCGCCGTCCAGATCGAGCACATCGGCGAACAGGCGCATCTTGGCGTGGAAATAGGTTTCCATGTCGCCGTGATAGTCGAGGTGATCGCGGCTGAGATTGGTGAACGCGGCCGCGCGCACCGGCAGTCCTTCGGTGCGGTATTGCGACAAACCGTGCGACGACGCCTCGAACGCGACATGGCTGACGCCCTCGCGCGCCAGTCCCGCCACGTTCGACAGGAAGGTGACGATGTCGGGCGTGGTGAGCCCGGTCGAGACGCGGTCGTCGGCGGTGGTCACGCCGAGCGTGCCGATCGAGGCGGCGTGGAAGCCCGCCATGCGCCAGAGCTGGCGCGTCATCTCGACGGTGGAGGTCTTGCCGTTGGTGCCCGTCACCGCGACGGCGGTCTCCGGAAACGGCGCGAAGAATTTCGCCGCGAGCCGGGCGAATTTCTCGCGCGGATTGGCATCAGCGACATGGAGCGCGCCCTCGACGACCGCTTCCGGCCGGGCGACAATCGCAATGGCGCCGGCCTTCACGGCCGCCGGAATGAAATCCTCGCCGTTGAAGCGCGCGCCTTCGAACGCACCGAATATCGTCCCCGGCGCCACCTTGCGGTGGTCGATCGCGAACCCGGTGACGTTGGCGCCTTGATCGCCGCCCGTCAGTGCCCCGAGCTTCATTGGGCGGCCTTTTTTGGGTCGGGTTCCCGCTTGACCAGCGGCATGAGCTCGCTTTCGTCGATGTCGCGATTGCTGTCGGGCGCGACGCCGAGCATCGCCCCGGTGCGGCTGATGACGCGCGAGACGACCGGGGCGGCGGTCCAGGCGGCGGTGGTGCGGTAAACCCCGATTGCGGGATTAGCCTTGGGTGAGTCGAGCATGGCAAGCACCACATAGCGCGGCGCGTCGATGGGGAAAGCCGCCGCGAAGGTCGAAACGTTGCGATGCTTGTCGTAACCACCCTCCGCCGCAGCTTCGGCCGTGCCGGTCTTGCCCGCGACCCGATAACCGGGCGCCTCGCCCTTCCTGCCGGTGCCGCTGAGCACGATTAGCCGCAACAGCTGGCGCATCCGCGCGCTGGTCGATTCCTTCAGCGCACGACGGCCCGCGGGAGGATGGGCGGGGTCGACCTTCATCATCGTCACCGGCCGCCAGATGCCGCCATTGACGAGCGTGGCATAGGCATTGGCGAGATGCAGCGGGGTGACCGCGATGCCGTGGCCATAGCCCGCGGTCATCACCGTGATACGGCCCCAGAAACTGGGCCACATGGGCTGGCGGCCGCTGCCCAGCTCGGTGATGGGCTGTTTGTCGAAGCCGAGCCGGCGGAACATGTCCTGCAATTTCTCGGCGCCCAACTCGTCGACGATCCGCGCCGTGGCGATGTTCGACGAATAGACCAATGTTTCCGGGATGTTGAGCCAGCGGAACTGCTCGTCGCCCGGGTCGTCATGAACAGCAAAACGGCCAACCTGCAGCGGCTTGGTCGCATCGAAGCGGCGCGACATCGAGGTGATCGTGCCAGAATCGATCGCCGCCGCGACCGCGATCGGCTTGAAGGTCGAACCCAGCTCGTAGACGCTCTGCGTCAAATTGTTGCGCGGCACTTCGGTCTGGATCGAATTGGGATTGAAGCTGGGCAGCGAGACCATCGCCAGCACCTCACCCGTATGCACATCGAGCACCACACCGGCTGCGCCCCGCGCCTGAAGCGCGGTCATCGCGTTGCCGAGTTCGCTCTCCAGTGCAGCCTGGACGCGCGAGTCGAGCGACAATGCGACTGGCTGACCGCGCCGCGCCGGATCGGTGAGCTGGGCGTCGAGCGCCCGCTCCATCCCGAACTTCCCGCGTCCCTTGTCATCGAGATAGCCGAGCACATGCGCGGCCATGCCGGACTGGGGATACAGCCGATCGGGTTCGCGCCGGAATTCGATGCCGGGCTGGCCGAGAGCATTCACCGCGCTCACCAGCTCGGGCAGCGCGCGGCGCTTCAGATAGGCGAAGGTGCCGCCCGAATTGAGGATCGCATAATAATGGCCGGCGGTCTGATCGGGGATCAGCTCCGCAAGCCGCTGCGCGAGCTGGCCCTTGTCGCCGATCACCTGGTTCGGATGGATCGCGATCGACCATGCATCGATGCTACGCGCGAGCGGCGCGCCGTTGCGATCGACGATATCGCCGCGCGGCGGAAGCAGACCGGCCGCAACGTCGCGCGCCACCGCCGGCTCGGCCCAGAGCGCGAGCAATGCCAGCTTGGCGATGATCGCAAACATTCCCGCGCCGAACAGCAGCGACAGGATCATCAGCCGTAATTGGGCAATGGCGACAAGCGCCTGCCGGGCTCCGCCCGTACGACCCTTGCGGGTCGGCGGGGCGACGACGACGATCAACGCAGTGCCAGCTTCTCGCGCTTTGCCAGCTTTTCGAGATCGTTCACCGTCGACGCGCTCAGCACGCTGCGATCCACCATCGCCACGGTCTTGCGGTCAGCCCTGTTCATCAGGTTGCGAAGCTCCGAATCCTGCTGGGCAACGCTCTTGCCCGAATCCTTCGCTTGCACCCGATTGGCGTTGGACGCCACCACTGCTGCGACAGTCTGGACAGGGCTAGCGCCCGTCGGAACCACCAGAGCGGCGGTCTGCATGGTCGCTTCGGTATCGACCTTGTCCAGATCGGCGAGCTGCGTTTCGCTTGTGAGATATTGCTGCGGCGCAGGTGCGGCCATCGCCAGCACGTCGCCGTTCCAGCGCTCGATCTGGGCAAGGTTCGCGCGGGTGTTGAACTCGGTCTCGAGCCCGCGAATGTCCCTCTGCGCTTGGACGATCGACGCCTCGACCGACTTCAGCCGCGCGCGCTCCGCCGCGCCGTGCGACGTCACCATGTAGCAAGCCGGTGCCACGATCACGCCGCACAGGAACCAGCCCAATCCCTTGAAGCCCTGAACCGCCATCATCCTGCTCCTTGATCAGACCACGGTGCCGCGGCGGTCCGCTGCGCCACGCGCAGGGTCGCCGATCGGGCACGTGGGTTACGCGCTACCTCCGCCTCGCCGGGCTTCACGGCCTTGGCTGGCGGCTCAAAACTGGGTTCGGCCCGGGGGCCGGTCGCCGGACGGTGGCGCGAGCCCGCGGGCTCGCTGCCGCTGCGCTCCCGGAGGAAGCGCTTGACCATCCGGTCTTCGAGGCTGTGGAAGGTCACCACCGCGAGCCGCCCGCCGGGCTTGAGCACGCGCTCGGCGGCGGCCAGCCCCTCGGCCAGTTCGTCGAGTTCGCGGTTGATGAAGATGCGGACTGCCTGGAAGGTGCGGGTCGCCGGATCCTTCTTGTCGTGCGGCTTGTAACCCAGTGCCTTGCGGACGACGTTCGCCAGCTCCGACGTGCGGCTGAGCGGGCGCGCACGGACGATCGCGCCGGCAACGCGGCGCGAGCGCGGCTCCTCGCCATACTCGTAGAGCACATCGGCGATCTCGGCTTCGTCGGCGGTGTTGAGCCATTCGGCCGCGGTCACGCCTTCGCCCGCCATCCGCATGTCGAGCGGACCGTCGGACTGGAACGAGAAGCCCCGATCGGCCTGGTCGAGCTGCATCGACGACACGCCGATATCCATCGTCACGCCGTCGACGGGCACGAAACCGCGGCGGACGAGTTCGCTTTCCATCTGGCTGAACGGCGCCTCGATCAGGGTCAGCCGTCCACCCGAGGACGCCACCAGAGTTTGGCCGCCCTCGATCGCACGGGGGTCGCGATCGAAGGCGGCCACCTCGGCACCCCGCTCGAGGATGGCGTCGGTGTAGCCGCCCGCTCCGAAGGTGCAGTCGACATGGCGCTCGCCGGGCACGATGGCGAGCGCGTCGACCACTTCGTCGAGCAGCACGGGGATGTGGGGAGCTTCGCCGGTCACAGCGTCACGCCCTTGGACTGGCAGAGGAATTCGCAGATCTCGCGCAGCGCCGGATCGGCGTTGGGATCGGCCAGCAGCACTTCGGGCGCCCAGACCTCGAATGTCTCGCCGGCGCCGCTGAAGAACGCCCATTTGCCGATCTTCGCCTTGGCCTTGAAGAAGGGCGGAATCACGAAGCGGCCGCTGTCGTCGAACGGCGCCTTCTCGACCAGGCCGAAGGCACGGCGCTTGGCGCGACTGTCGCCCTCCTGGCCCTGATCGGCTGCGATCTGCTCGCGGCGATCGATGCGCTCGTATTTTTCCTTCGACCAGCCGGCATCATGCGCGGAGAGGCACGGATCTGCCGCATGCATGCCGATGACGATCTGGCGGGTGTCGGAATTGCGCTCGGCGGCGGCGCGCAGGTCTGCGGGAATAGCGACCCGACCCTTCTGGTCGACCGCCTGAAGCGCAAAGCCTTCGAAGAGCTCCCGATCCGCCACTTGCCCAAACCCCAATGGGCACGACCCTCCCGTCTCCGGAATCACGCCTTCGCGGCGCCCCGGTACTCGACTCGAGGAAAGGGAATCGTGCCCCCCTTAACCAGCTTGTTTAATCACAAACCGGTCGGGGATACAACGGGTGAATCGGGGATTGAGCGGGTATTTGCCCCACTCGACGCCAATTTCGAAGAATGTTTACTTTATAATCATTATATGTTCTACGTTTGTTTTAGCCTCTCTTGGGCGGATCTGGGCGTTTTAGGTGTAATTCCTGAGCTGGTGGGGCCAAATCCCGGCGCACGCCCTGAAAACGAGCTTTGAGGCGCCGGTTCCCGATTTCTCCACCGCTGCGACAGCGGGACATGCGGCGCGGCGAACCTCGCCCAGACTCCACAAACCGCGAAAACCCTGCAAATCGGCGCAGATATCGGGTCGATCCGGTTGCGCGTCACCCTCAACCGAGTCCATTCAGGACGCGAATCAAAAGACTTAGTTCGGCGCTTCGCCGCGCTTCCGCGCCTCTTCGCGCCGCGCGATCTCGGCTGCGTTGACGGCTTCGGTGGACTCGGTGCTGGGCGCAACGCCCAGTTCGGCGAGCGGCTCATCCTTGTTCTTTTCGAGTACGCTTTCGGTGCCGCCCTCGGAAAGATTGGCCACTACCGAGGCGTTGGATGCGCCGATCGCGGAGACCGGCCGTTCGCGATTTGCGGAGGAAAAGACCACGCTCACGATTCCGATCAGCACCAACACGATCGCTAGACCGGTCATGCCGACGCGAATTCTCTGCATCGCCTGGGCAGAGTCTTGGTGCGATCCCGACTTCATACCTGTGGCATAAATGTAACGGGTTATCGCTAACTTGTCGAGCGACAGGATCAGCCGTGCGCGAGCCAGGGCAGAACGGGCAGTCCCTTCGCCTTTAGCCACTCGCCATTGTACAACGTCGAGAGATAGCGAAAGCCGGTGTCGCACAGGATCGTCGCGATGCGCTTGCCGGGACCCAACTCGCGCGCGAGCCGCACCGCACCCGCGACATTGATGCCCGAGGAAAGCCCCAGGCACAGACCCTCCTCTGACAGAAGCCGGCGGACCCACTCCATCCCCTCTTCGTCAGAGATTCGGAACTGCGTGTCGACCGGCGCGCCCTCTAGATTGGCGGTAATGCGCCCCTGCCCGATGCCTTCGGCGACCGAAGAGCCCTCGGATTTGAGTTCCCCGCATGCATAATATTCGTACAGCGCCGCGCCATAAGGATCGCTGAGGGCGATGCAGACTTGCTCGTCCTTGGCCTTCAGACCCAACCCAACGCCCGCGAAGGTGCCGCCGGTGCCCACCGAGCAGGTGAATCCGTCGATCCGCCCGTCCATCTGCGCCCAGATCTCTTCGGCGGTGCCGACGATATGCGCACGGCGATTGGCGATATTGTCGAACTGGTTGGCCCAGATCGCGTTCGGCGTCTCTTCGGCGATGCGGCGCGAGGTGTGGATGAAATGGCCCGGGTTCGAATAGGGTGCGGCGGGCACCAGCACCAGCTCGGCGCCCAGAGCACGCAGCGTGTCCATCTTCTCGCGCGACTGGGTTTCCGGCATGACGATGATGGTCTTGTAGCCCTTGGCATTGGCGACCAGCGCCAAGCCGATGCCGGTATTGCCGGCGGTACCCTCGACGATCGTCCCACCGGGCTGAATCGTGCCGCGCTCCTCGGCGTCCTGGACGATGAACAGCGCCGCGCGGTCCTTCACCGAGGCGCCGGGATTGGCGAATTCGCACTTGCCGAAGATGTCGCAGCCAGTGGCCTCGCTCGGGCCTTTCAGTCGCACCATCGGCGTGTTGCCGATCAGGGCCAGCGTGTCGGGGGTCGCATGCATGGCCGCTAGATAGGGGCGCAAAGGCACCCGCGGCAAGCAAGGGCTGATAGGCCGATGCGAAGCTCGAATTGGGGACTTTATGGAAACGCTATGCCGGCGGGCACAATCCCTCTCGAAGCTTTACGCGCGGCTCCCCTAATTCCAATCTCGCAAACAATGTTGGAGAAACACGGGATGACACCGCATTTCAGCCTGACCGGCCTGTTCCGGTCGGCGCGCACCGCGGACGATTCCGACGACCCAGGGCAGGGTCCGAGCACTGCCCAGATCGCCTCCAGGCTCGCCGAATGGCGACACCGGGGCCATCGCTCGATCCGTATCCTCGATCTCGCATGCGGCAATGGTGATCGACTGCTGCGTGCCGCCGCCCGAGCCCGCGAGCTCGGCTTCGTGTCCGTCGAAGGACGCGGCGTCGATCCCTCCCCCGGCTGCATCCGCCATGCCCGCCACCGCGCCGAAACGGAGGCGCATCCCAGCACCAGCCTGGTCTTCGAAATCGGCGAACCCATCACCGCGCTTGCCGCCGAGCATGATGGCGCAGCGGACCTGATCCTGCTCTCCGAAGCGCGTCCCTACCCGTGCAGCCCGCTGGGCGCCGCGCTCGATCGCGTGAATGCGGGCTTCGTCCTCACCGCTTGCTGATCAGCGCGCAACCCCGGCGCGTGCGAGATGCGGCCCCAGCCTTCCGGTGATCCACAGGAAAAACATCCGGTAATCCGAGAAGAGCGACCAGAGCGGATAGGTGAAGGTCGCCGGCCGGTTCTTCTCGACGCCGAAATGCGCACCCCAGGCGAACCCATATCCGGCGAGCGGCAGCAATGCCCACCACCAGCCGCCCGACCGGATCGCGACGATTAGGAACACGAGGGTCAGCGCGGTGCCAATATAGTGCAGCGTCCGCGTGCCGGGCTTGGCGTGCTCCTGGAGATAATAGGGCCAGAAGTCGCGGTATCGGGTGATGGTGCGCGCCATTTGGAGAAGCTATCGCAAGCCGATGGAGCCACGCAAGCACAGCTTCCCGCCCGTCGTCGACAACGATACTCGCCTGCTTGTGCTGGGATCGCTGCCCGGCCAGCGCTCGCTCGCCGAGCGGCGCTATTATGCCCACCCGCAGAACCAGTTCTGGCGGCTGATCTCGTCCGCCGCGGGCCGGGACCTGGCGGCCCTTCCCTACGAAGATCGCCTCGCTGCACTGTGCGACGCGCATATCGGGCTATGGGACGTGGTGGCCAGCGCTACGCGACAGGGCAGCACCGATGCGGCGATGCGCAACATCGAGCGACACGATCTCGCAGCGCTGGCCGCTACCCTGCCCCGGCTGCGCGCGATCGCCTTCAACGGCGGCACCGCGCTTCGCCACGGCGTGAAGCAACTGGGCCCGGCAGCCGCGAACTACGCGATCGTCGCCCTGCCCTCGAGCAGCCCGCTCCATACGGTCGGTCTCGCAACGAAGCTGCCTGCCTGGGAGGCGCTGCGCATCCATCTGACGGGCTGAATCCATATTCCTACTGATTGAGTAGGTTTTTCTTGCCGGCTCCGCCTTATTCGTGCCACAATTACGGCGAGATTAAGGCAGGAGAGAATGCAATGCGCGTCAAGTCCCTGATTTCTAGTGCAATTGCCGCCGCCATGCTGGCGGGGTGCAGCGATGGACAAAGCGGCCCTGACGGGACGCCCAGCTATGAAGTAACCACCGATTCGATGTTCGACGGCGTGCCGCCGGCGGAGAGCGCGGAGAAATACAAAGCGAACGACGTCTCGCCGGTCCGCGCGGTAGCCGAAGCGCCCGTTTCCACCTTCGCGGTCGATGTCGATACCGCCGCTTATGCCAATGTCCGTCGCTTCCTGAACCAGGGCCAGCTTCCGCCTAAGGATGCAGTGCGCTCCGAAGAGCTCGTCAATTATTTCCGCTACAATTATCCGTTGCCCGGGGATCGCGGCGCGCCGTTCAGCATCACCACCGATGTCGCGCAGACGCCGTGGAACCCGGACACCCGCCTGCTCCGCGTCGGGCTGCGCGGCTATGACCTTGCCCGCAGCGAGCGCCCGCCGGCAAACCTCGTCTTCCTGGTCGACGTCTCAGGATCGATGGACGAGCCCGACAAGCTGCCGTTGGTCAAATCGGCGCTGGCGATGCTGGCGGACAATCTGCGGCGGCAGGATAGCGTCTCGATCGTCGTCTATGCAGGCGCGGCGGGGCTGGTGCTGCCGCCGACCAACGACCCGCGGCTGATCAAGGCCGCGCTGGACGGTCTCCAGGCCGGCGGATCGACCGCCGGCGGCGAAGGCATCCAGCTCGCTTATGCCACCGCGCGCGCCACTTTCCGCCCAGAAGGCATCAACCGCGTGATCCTGGCCACCGACGGCGACTTCAATGTCGGCATCACCGACCAGAAGCAGCTCGAGGAGCTGATCGAGCAGAACCGCGATGACGGCATCACGCTCACTACGCTCGGCTTCGGCCAGGGCAATCTCAACGACGCGATGATGGAGTCGGTCGCCGACAAGGGAAACGGCAACTACGCCTATATCGACAGCGCATCGGAAGCGCGGAAGGTGCTGGACGAGGAGCTTTCCTCCACGCTCTTCACGATCGCCAAGGACGTGAAGGTTCAGGTCGAGTTCAATCCGACCCAAGTCAGCCAGTATCGCCTGATCGGCTATGAGAACCGCGCGCTGAAAGAAGAGGATTTCGCCGACGACAAGGTCGATGCGGGCGATATCGGCGCAGGGCACCAGGTGACGGCGATCTACGAGATCGTACCCGCGGGCGCCAAGGGCTGGTTCCCTGAGCGCCGCTATGCAGGCAACCAGCGCGGCGCCCGCCTGTCCGATGCCGGCGGCGACGAGCTCGCCACGGTGAAACTGCGTTACAAGCTGCCCAATGGCGACACGTCCCGCCTAATCGAACGACCGGTTCAGGCCTCGCTGCTCCGCGCCGCACCCTTCCCCACCGGCGACATGGCGTTCGCCGTCTCGGTCGCGGGCTTCGCGCAGAAGCTGCGTGGCGACACGCTGCTAGGCGACTGGGGCTATGCCGATATCCGCCGGCTGGCGGGTACCCAATGGGGCTTCGGCAGTCAGGCCTATTGGCGCCAGGAGTTCCTGAGTCTGGTCGATCTCGCCCAATCCCGAAGCCGCATCGCCCGAACCACGGCCGAGGGAGCGCGACCGCTCTAGGGTGCGGCGCGCGGGACCGGCGGCGATCCGGCGCCGCCGGTCCCTTTCGCAGGAGGTCTATACCCCTTCATACCCACCGCCCGGGACAAATACGGACTTTCGTTGTTGCGCCTGCGAACATAGATTTTGCTCGGAGAAGCAGACTTGAAATGACCTCGGACAGCGTTGTGATCAGCCAAGATGGGCCGGAGACTCGCGAGAACGGGCTCGCCGAGGCTCGCCAGCTGCGCTTCCTGGAGCTGCTTGCCGCTAGCGCCGCCGACCTGCTCGACGCGAACGATCTTGGCTCGGCGCTCGACCGGCTGTTCCGGATGATCCGCACCGAACTCAAGCTCGATGTCTTCTTCCACTATTCCTATGACGAGGATGCCGGCCTCGATCTCGCGGCGCATGGCGGGCTGACCGCCGACGAGGCAGAAGCGGGCGCCCGCATCCAGGTCGGCGAAGCAGTGTGCGGCTGGGTGGCACAGCATCGCAAGCCGCTCATCGCCAGCCATGTCCAGGATTCGATCGAAGCGCATGACGCATTTGCCCGGCGCATGGGGCTCGATGCCTATGTCTGCACGCCGTTGCTGCATGCCGGCAAGCTGCTGGGCACGCTCGCCTTTGGCCGGCGCGGCACACTGAGCTTCGACGAGACCGAGGTGCGGTTCCTGCAGACGCTCTCCAGCTATGTCGCGCTGGCGAAGCACCGCATCGGTACCGACGATGCGCTGCGCGCCGGCATCGCCGAACGCGAGCGCCTGCTCGCGGAGCGCGGGGACATGGAGCGGAGGGTGATCGAGCTGACTCGCGCGGGCGCGCTCGGCGCCATCGCGGCGACGATCGCGCACGAGCTCAACCAGCCACTCTCCGCGGCGGCGAACTATCTGTCGGCGATCCGTCTCGATGCGGACCCGACTGCGGATGCCACCCGCGAGCGCGCCGCCGCGGCGGAGGCGCAGCTCCAGCGCGCCGGCGAGATTATCCGCCGAATCCGCCGCATGGTTTCGCACGAGGACCTGACGCTCGAAGTCCACCTCTTGAAGCCGATCATCACCGAAGCGATCAACCTGGTCGGCGCCGCCGCACCCGGGCAGCTTCCGCTGTTCCGCATCGAGATCGGCGACGCGGCATCCCGGGCGATGGTCGATCATGTCCAGCTCGTCCAGATTCTCGCGACCCTGCTCCGCAACGCCGCCGAAGCGACCGAAAGCGCGGACGGTAGTCTCGTGATCGTCGAAACCCGTGCCCGATCGGCCGACGAGATCGAGATCCGGGTGATCGACAACGGCCCCGGGGTCGCCGCCGATATCCGGGAGGCGCTGTTCCAGCCGGGCCTCGGCACCTCATCGAGTGGATTGGGCGTGGGGCTCGCGATCTCGCGCAACCTGGTGGAGGCGCATGGCGGCACCATCCGCGTGGAAGATACGCCCGGCGGCGGCGCCACCTTCTGCTTCACGCTTCCCGCGGTTGCAGCCTACTGAGTGACGTTCCCGGCGCTGGCGGGTGCCGAGTTGTTGCCGATGGGCTCGAGCCCGACCTCGCCAGCCGGCCCGGACCGCGCACACCCCGCCAGCACCCGCGCTCCGATCTTCAGTTCCGCAGTCAGTGGGTCGGTGACCGGGGGCGCCCCCTTTTCGGTGCACTCGGCGCGCGTCAGCGTGATCGTCACCACGTCGCCGTCGGGCGTCTGTGTCGCGAACACGGCACGGTCGGCGTCAACCTTGGGAGAGACCGGATAGAGGTCGGTCACCTTGCCGCCTGCCCCGGCGAAATTGGTGTAGGTGATCCGCCCCGGCGCGATCTCGAGCGCCCAGAAGGGCGACGCGCCGCTGGCGCGCACCGGCTGCGACAGATCGACACTGCCAAGCATCGGCCCCTTGCGCAGCACCGGCGCCGCGATATTCGCGACGTTATCCGCGGATTCATCCGATCCGCACCCGGCGAGCAGCAGCGGCATGGCCAGCAACAGGAAGCGCATCGTCGGTATCTCCAGTGGCATTGCCGATCCCTGCGCATCTCCCGGGTCGCGGTCAAGCCGGCGATTCTTGCTGTCCGGGATCACGATGTTCTGTTAATGTTCCGTCGTCATGCCGGCTGCGACCTGCCCTGCCCCGGGATCCTTGCCCTTAGAGCCTCGCCCGCCGCTGCTCGCCTTCCCGCCCCGGCCGCTGCGCTGGCTGTTCCTCGATCTCAACAGCTATTTCGCCAGCGTCGAGCAGCAGCTCCAGCCCGAATTGCGCGGGCGCCCGGTGATCGTCGCGCCGGTCGATGCCGATACCACGGTCGCGATCGCCGCCAGCGTCGAGGCGAAGCGCTACGGCATTTCCACCGGCACGCCGGTCTGGGAGGCCAAGCGCAAATGCCGCGACATCCTGATCACCCCGGCGCGGCATGAGAAATATGTCGAGTTCCACGACGCGATCGTCGCCGAGATCTGGAAGCACATTCCGGTCACCCAGGTCTGCTCGATCGACGAGGTGGCGTGCCGCCTGCTCGACAATGAGAACAACATGGAGGCGGCGGTGGCGCTCGCGCACCGGATCAAGGCGGGCATCCGCGCCCGGATAGGCGAGTGCCTGACGAGCTCGGTCGGCATCGCGCCCAACCGCCTGCTCGCCAAGCTCGCATCCGACATCCAGAAGCCCGATGGGCTGATCGTCTTCACCGCCGACGAACTGCCGCACCGGCTGTTCGACCTCAAGCTGCGCGACATTGCCGGGATCGGCGCCAAGATGGAGCACCGCCTTGCCCAGGACGGCATCCTCGACATCCGCCAATATTGCGAGCGGCGCCCGCGCGACGCCGGCACCAGCTGGGGCGGCGTCAATGGCGACCGGCTCTGGTACATGCTCCACGGCGTCGACCTGCCCGAAAAGCCGACGCAGAGCCGCACGATCGGCCACAGCCACGTATTGTCGCCCGCCAAGCGCGGGCTCGAGCCGACCCGGCTCACCGCGCGCCGGCTCGCGCTCAAGGCCGCCAGCCGCCTGCGCCGCAAGGGCTATCGCAGCCGGCTATTGGTGCTCCACGGCAAGTTCGAGGACGACAAGTCCAACTGGCGCGCATCGATCAAGCTGCCGAGCACGCAGGACAGCTTCGTCATCCTCGCCGCGCTCGACTCGCTGTTCCCACGGCTGGCTGATGCGGGCCGCGCCCGGACGGGCGGCTTCCGCCTGCGGATGGTGGGCGTCACCCTGGCCGAGATCGAGGCGGTCGAGGGCGAACAGGGTTCGCTGTTCGGCGCGCTCGATCCCGACGACCCGCTCGCACGCGAGACGCGGACATTGGCGCTTTCCCGTGCTATGGACAGGCTGAACGAGAAGTTCGGACGTCATGCCGTCAGCGTCGGGCCAATGGGCGGCGGAAGGATCGATCGAGTCGGTACAAAAATCGCTTTCGGACGCATTCCGGAAATGAGTGAATTTCACGAGTAGGCGCGCGGGGCCGCGATTTGCGCAACATGTGGAACATCTCGCTGCGTCGCACAAATATTATGTGACTTTATATCCAGAATCACTTGACGATTCTTGCGACTCAAGGAAAAGCACCTTTCGCTATGAAGAACCCCTCCCCGATCGCATTTGCCGCAGCTGCGCTTCTGGCGCTGGCTGCTTGTGAAAACAAAGCCGAAGAAGTCGACAGCCGCGCGCCGGACCCGATGGCGGAAGCGCTGAAGAACGCGCCGAAGGTCGAGCTCCCGCCGGCAGTGGCAGCGAGCAAGACGCTGCGCTGCGGCGATAACAGCCTGATTTATGTCGAATTCTTCCAGGGCGACAAGCAGGTCAATGTCCGCACCGAGAAGGACGGCAAGCCGACCATGCTCAAGGCGCCCGCCGCCGGCGAGCCCTATGTCGCCGACGGCGGCTACAAGCTCACGGGCACGCCCAAGAGTGTCGACGTCACACTGCCGGGCAAGGGCTCCAAGACCTGCCACGCCTGACATCGGTCAATCGGACTTAATTCCGGGCCCGGCGGGCATTCCCGCCGGGCCTTTTTCATGCCAGCTTGCCTGGCGGAGGAGAAAAGGGTGCCGACGATCGCGGTCTATAGTCTGAAGGGCGGCGTGGGTAAGACCACGCTGGCGGTCAACTTGGCCTGGATCTCTGCCGTACGTTCGGCGCGTACCACGCTTCTCTGGGATCTCGATCCCCAGGCAGCCGCCACCTTCCTGCTCGGCGGGGACGGCTCTTCCAAGCACAAGGCCCAGGCGATCTTCTCGAAGGATATCGCCGCCGCACGGCTCGTCCAGCCGACCGAAACACCGCGGCTCGATCTGATTGCCGCGGACACCTCGCTGCGCGGCCTCGATCAGCTCTTCCACGATCTCGACAAGAAGAAGCGGCTGGGCAAGCTGCTCGGCGACGTGGCCAAGGCCTATGACCGCATCCTGCTCGATTGCCCGCCGGGCCTGACCGAGACCAGCGAGCAGGTGATGCGCGCCGCCGATCTGATCGTCGTGCCCGTTGTTCCCTCGCCGCTGTCCGAGCGCGCGTTCGAGGAAGTCGCCGCACATCTGAAAGGCAAGGCCGCGCTGATGCCGATCCACTCGATGGTGGATCGCCGGCGCAAGCTCCATGTCGAAGCGATCGAACGCAATCCCGATTGGCCGATCATTCCGTCCGCGAGCGTGATCGAGGCGGTCGCCGCGCGGCGTCAGCCTGTCGGTGCCTTCGCGCCGCGCACCGCGGGCGCCCAGGCCTTCGCCAATTTATGGCAGGCGATCGAACGCCGACTGGCCTCCAAGCGTTAGGATGATGTGACGCACCGACTCTCCCAGCAACACGATCTCGACCCCGATTTGGTCCTGCGTGCCTATGCGATGGGCGTGTTTCCGATGGCCGATCATCGCATCGCATCGAGCGTCTATTGGGTTGAGCCCAAGCTGCGCGGCGTGCTGCCGCTCGAAGAATTCCATCTATCGCGTTCGCTCAGGAAGACGATCCTTTCCAATCGTTTCCGCGTCACTGCCGATACCGCGTTCGAACGGGTCATCCAGCTATGCGCCGAGAGCGCCGGCGATCGGCCCGATACCTGGATCAACGGCCCGATCGAGCGGGTCTTCATCGAGCTCCACCGGCGTGGCTTCGCGCATTCGATCGAATGCTGGGACGGCGACCGCCTGGCCGGCGGCCTCTATGGCCTCGCGCTGGGCCGCGCCTTTTTCGGCGAATCGATGGTCACGCGCGTGCGCGATGCATCAAAGGTCGCCTTCGCCCATCTCGTTGCACGATTGAAGGCGGGCGGATTCACGTTGCTCGATTGCCAGTTCCAGACTGAGCATCTCGCTTCACTGGGGGCGGTCGAGATCCCGCGCGACGATTATGTCGCGTTGCTGGGCGCCGCGCTCGGCGAAACCTCGGCCGGGCTCTCGCTCGGCGCGCCTTCGGTCGATGGCGACTTCTTCGCGCTCGACCGGTTCGATTCGCCCGGCGATCCGGCAGGCACGGTATCGGGTCCACTGTCGCGGAAGGTCATTTCGCAGCTCTTGGGCCAGACATCGTAGACCGGGTGCTGGACGACGTTGAGCGCAGGGCGCTCCTTGTAGAGCCAACCCGAGAAGACCCGGCGATAGCTCTTGTCGGGCTGCTGGACGTCGAGTTGGACGAAGGCGCCGGTGAGCTGGTCCGTCTCCCAGGGCGCGGTGCGCTCGCAGGCGCGCAGACGCACGATCACGTCGTCGACCCGCGCCGCCTGGCCGGGCTTGAGCTTGAACTCGCGCGCGGCGCCGTTGCGCTTGTTGAGGATGCCGAGCGTCGCGACGCGATCCTGCATCGGCGTCGCCGCGGCGTCGATCGTGCTGCCGTCAGGCCCCACCGCCACCACTTCGGGGCCGGAGCGATTGCCCGGTGCATCGCTGGTGACGACGATGTCGCCGCTGCTGCTGTTGTTGCCGGCCTCGGGCTGGCGACCGCCCGAACACGCGCCAAGGCCGAGCAGCAGCACCGCCGCCGCGTGTCCGGCGCGAAGCGTCATGCGTCGGGCGCCCAGGCCTCGTAATCCCCGGTGGCGCGGGCGCGGTGCCCGCCCTGCTCAAGCGCGCCGGGCGGGCGATAGGCAAGCTCACTGCCGGTATGGTTGGGCTCCCAGGGCTTTTCCCAGGCGCGTGGCGCGGGAAGCGCCTGATCGGGTGATTCGTCGATCTGATGGTGCAGCCAGCTGAACCATTCGGGGGCAACTCGGCTCGCATCGTTCGCGCCCTTGTAGATCACCCAGCGGCGCGTGATCCCGTTGGGATCGGTCCCGCCCTGATAATAGATATTGCCGAGCGAATCCTCGCCAACCTTGCTCTTGCCACGCAGGCCCAACCACGTGCCGAAGGTGGCGCCTTCCCACCAGGTGAAGCTTGACTTCAGGATTCCCATGCGCGCCCCTTAGCGTGACCCGGCGGCTGGAGGCAACGCGTGATTGCTTATTACCGCTGCTCTATTGCCCCTGGCCCATCCAGCGCACCTTGTCGCCGGGTGTGATGCCCAGTTCGGCAGCTCTGCCGCCATTGATCTCGAGCACTGCGCTAACCGGCTCGCCCGATTTCACCGGCGTTTCCGAATAGGGCACGACATTCTCGGCGATGCGCGCGATCGTGCCGTCGGGTCGGATGAAGATGATGTCGAGCGCGCTCGGGGTGTTCTTCATCCAGAAGCTCGCCTCGCGCGGGCCACCGCCATCGGCGGGATAGGGCGTGAAGATCATGCCGCCATCGGCCGGGATATTGGTGCGGAACATCAGCCCGCGCTCTTGCTCGGCGGCGGTACGCGCGACCTCCACGTTGAATTGCTTGGGGCCGGCGCTGGTCTGGACCGTCAGCGGAATCTGGGCAGCCGCCTGGGCGCTCATGGCATTGGCGCCTGACTCGCCCTTGCATGCGCCCGACATGAGCAACGCCGTGGCGGCAACCGCCGCAGCGAACCTACGCTTCACTATCATCGACTCAATCGGTCCTTTCGACCGCCACGGCTAGCGGCCCTCGTTCGCCCGCGACGATGCGGGCCCGCAAGGGCTGGCCGGGTTCGACCTCCTCGATCTCGGCGCGCCGCAACGTCTCCATATGGACGAATATATCCGCGGTATCGCTGTCGCGCACCAGGAATCCATAGCCCTTGAGACGATTGAACCATTTGACGCTGACCGGCTCATAGGGACCGGCCTCCTCGATCAGCTTGAGCCGTTCGGCGCGTTCGGCCGGGCGTTTGGGCGGCTCGACGGCCTGGCTGAGATCGATCGACTTGATCTCGCGCGCCTGAAGCCCCCGCTGGCGCTGCACGGCAACGCATTCGACCCTTGCCCCCTCCGGCAGGCTGCGTCTGCCATGTTCCTGGAGCACCGTGAAATGGATAAGAATATCACCGGCTTCGCTGTCGTCAGCGACCAGAAAGCCGAATCCCCGAGTAACGTCGAACCATTTGACGACGCCGCAATAGATTTGCGCATCGCTGCCGTCTTCCGCCTCGAAATGAGGGGCATCCTCCGGAGTCACCGCATAGTCGTTCGACGCAAGCTGTTGGTCAGCACGCATTTGTTATCCCCCAAGTCGGCAACATTAACACAGCATTACCGGAAATGGGAATTGGTTTGTGAAGGTCAGTCCCGGTCCGGGGCAAGCAACGCTTCGACGCTTTCTCCGGGCTCCATCCTGACGATCTGCCGGGCGAGATCGAGGGCGTGGCCCGCCCGAATCATCGCCGCGATCTGCTTCTCGCGGAGCGGCCGATCCGCCACCTCGCGCGAGAACGGGCCGATCCGCCGCCGCCGGGCGAAGGCCACCGCGCTCGCTCCCGCATCGGCCCGGATGACCGGCGCCACCGCTTCGGCATCCTCACTGTCGATGCCGGCATGACGCAGCGCCTGGTTGACGCGGCGGGCGCCCAGCCCGCGCCGGCCCATCGCACCGGCGCGCGCCTCGGCGAAGGCGCGATCGTCGATATAGCCGAGTTCCGCCATGCGTTCGGCCAGCGCCGCGGGATCCGGAGAACTGGCCCCTGCCCAGCCGCGCTCGCGGATCTTGCGCTTCAGATAGTCGGTCAGCTTGCCGCGCGTGGTCGCGTAGCGCTCGACATAGCGCAACGCGAAACGCTCGAGATCGGAAGGCTCTAGCGGGGGTCTGGGGCGCTGGGGGCGGGACATGCGCCATGATTGTGCCACACTGGCAACCGATTTTGAACGACAGTGCGTAGCAGAGCCGATCGTCTATCGATGCGTTGTGGGGGCACAACGGCCTGCTTGCTCACAGGGGCACGAGAAAAGAATGGTTTTGGAAGACACGGGATCGCTTGAGATGAACGCGGAGACGGGAACGCCCGCTCCGACGCCCACCGACGACAAGCTGCCGCGCCGGCTCGCCGATTTCGCGACGCTTGGCGAGGCGCTGGATTATGCCGCCCAAGGCGTCCGTGGACTCAATTTCCACGATGCGCGCGGCAATCTGGTGCGTCCCTACAGCTTTAGGGAGCTGCGCGAGGATGCGCTGGCGCAGGCGCACCGGCTGATCGCCGCGGGCGTCAAGCCCGAGGACCGCATCGCGCTGATCGCCGAGACGGGCACCGAATTCGCGAGCCTGTTCTTCGGCGTGGTCTATGCCGGCGCCTGGCCGGTGCCGCTGCCGCTGCCCACTTCGTTCGGCGGCGCGCAGAGCTATATCGACCAGCTTCGCGTCCAGCTCGACAGCTGCGACCCCAGCATGCTGATCTTCCCGCCAGAGATCGGCGCGATGTGTGCCGAAGCCGCGCGCGTTTCCGGTGTCGAGGGGATCGACTGGTCCGAATTCGGCCAGCGCGAGGCGCCCGAGACGGAATTGCCGCAGGCGAGCACCGACGACATCGCCTATCTGCAATATTCGAGCGGCTCGACCCGTTTCCCGCATGGCGTGGCGATCACGCACAATGCGCTGCTCAACAATCTCGCCGCGCACAGCCATGGCATGAACGTCGGCGACGGCGATCGCTGCGTCTCGTGGCTGCCCTGGTATCACGACATGGGGCTGGTCGGCTGCTTCCTGTCGATCGTCGCCAACCAGGTTTCGACCGACTATCTGAAAACCGAGGATTTCGCGCGGCGGCCGCTCGCCTGGCTCGACCTGATCAGTCGCAATCCCGGTACCACCCTCTCTTATTCGCCGACCTTCGGCTACGACATCTGCGCGCGCCGCATGTCAAGCCAGACCAAGGCTTCGGACCGGTTCGACCTGTCGCGCTGGCGCGTGGCGGGCAATGGCGCCGACATGATCCGTCCCGACGTGATGCAGTCGTTCGTCGACGCGTTCGCCGATGCCGGCTTCAGGGCTTCGGCCTTCCTGCCCAGCTATGGCCTTGCGGAGGCGACGCTGGCCGTCTCGATCATGCCTCCGGGCGAGGGAATCATCGTCGAGCTGGTCGAGGAAACCCAGCTTTCGGGTGGCGTCTCGCGCGCCGACCGGCCCCAGCGCTTTCGCGCCATCGTCAATTGCGGCAAGCCCGCACGAGACATGGTGATCGAGATCCGCGAGGAAGACGGCACGCCGCTCCCCGAAAAGGCGATCGGCAAGGTCTGGTGCAAGGGCCCGTCGGTGATGGTCGGCTATTTCCGCGACGAGGAAGCGACCGATGCCTGCCTGGTCGATGGCTGGCTCGATACCGGCGACATGGGCTATATGTCCGACGGTTATATCTACATCGTCGGCCGCGCCAAGGACATGATCATCATCAACGGCCGCAACCACTGGCCGCAAGATATCGAATGGGCCGTCGAGCAGCTTCCCGGCTTCAAGCAGGGCGATATCGCAGCCTTCGCGATCACCACGCCCGGCGGCGAAGAGACTCCGGCGGTGCTCGTCCAGTGCCGCACCTCCGATGAGAAGGAGCGCCTGCGCTTGCGCGACGAGATCCGCGAGCGCGTCCGTTCGGTCACCGGCATGAACTGCGTCGTCGAGCTCGTGCCGCCGCGCACGCTGCCGCGCACCAGCTCGGGCAAGCTCAGCCGCGCCAAGGCACGCAACCTCTATCTGAACGGTGAGATCAAGCCTTACGCCTTGGCCGCGTAAGGCTTCGGCACGATCAATATTCAGCCGAGGCGGCAGGCCGTCCTCGGCTTGGCCATTTCCCTGTCCGTCACCCCGGCCGAAATGCCGGGGTCCACTCTTCCGCTGCGCGAGCCGCTATAGGCTCCGGTGTCTCGGCTTGCCGCACGGTGGACCCCGGCACTTCGGCCGGGGTGACGGTAAGGCCGGGGTGACGGTAAGGAAGACGGAGCGCTATTCGCACCCGCGATAGATTGGGACTAATCCCCAGGCGCCAGCAACTGCTGAAACAGCGGCGCGAGCAACTCGGCAAGCGTTCCAGGATCGGCCTCCGTCAAAGCGCGGAGGCCGATCATCTGCCGCATCATCTGCACGCCGGCGACCAGCGACAGCATCAAGGCGGCGCGCTGCGGTGCCCGATCCCCGCGCACCGCGGCGCTTGCCGTGGCCTGGTGAATCGCCTCGATCTGCTCGCGTGCGATCCGCGCGGCCACCGGGCTGGACGCCGATCTGAACAGGATTAGGAATCCGTCGAGCGGGTGTTCCTCCGCCCCCGTCAATCCCACCAGCGCCGCCGCGAAATCGCGGCCGATCGTCGGCGATGCAATATTCTCCGGCGAGAGGATCACTGGATCGGCCATGCTGTCGGCCACGACCTCGGCGAACAGATGCTCCTTCGATCCGAAATAGCGATTGACCAGCATCGCTGTCACGCCCGCGCCCTGCGCGATCGAGCGCACCCCTGCCCCGTCATAACCCACCTCCGCAAACGCTCGGCGCGCCGAACGCAGGATTGCGGCACGCGTCGCCACGGCATCGCGCCGACGGGGCTCCCTTGTGCCATCCCCCATCAAATATACACTTGTAGACTTATGCTCATTCCATAAGTATACGGCTGTAGACCCATTCGGGCAACCTAGCCCCGCAACCGTTTCGGAGTTGAATATCGTGACCAGGACAGTGCTGGTGACCGGAGGAACCGGATTCGTCGCCGGCTGGTGTATCGTCGAGCTCCTTCGCCAGGGTTTCACCGTGCGCGCCACGTTGCGCAATGCCACGGCTGAGCCGCGCGTACGGGCCGCCGTTTCGAAGCAAATCGATCCCGACGACCGGTTGACCTTCGCGATAGTCGACCTGACCCGGGATGCGGGCTGGGAAGATGCCATGGCGAGTTGCGACCATGTCCTTCACATCGCCTCTCCGCTCGGCCGCGACGCGCCGAGAACTCGCGATGCGCTCGTCGCTCCGGCGCGTGACGGCAGTCTGCGCGTGTTGCGCGCGGCGATTGCGGCAGGCGTCGATCGCGTGGTGATGACGTCCGCCGCGGCCACCGCCCGACCACCGCGCGAATCCGGACGCATCAGTGACGAATCGATCTGGGCGGACCCCGACGACCCGCTCCTCGATCCCTATCGCCGCTCCAAGATCCTGGCCGAACGCGCTGCGTGGGAGTTCATGGAGACTGCGTCAGGCAGGACGACTCTGACCACGATCCTGCCTGGCGCGGTGTTCGGCCCGATATTGGAGAACGGAGATCCGGCTTCGGTATGGGTCATCGGCAATCTGCTCAAGGGTCGGCCGGCACGCCTGCTCAACATGGGGCTGGCGATCGTCGACGT
The DNA here is from genome assembly GCF_014489075.1 of Sphingomonas sp. JC676. GTDB lineage: Bacteria > Pseudomonadota > Alphaproteobacteria > Sphingomonadales > Sphingomonadaceae > Sphingomonas. Next base: position 298,541 of record NZ_JACTGR010000002.1, read on the forward strand.
CCGCGATCTCGCGAAGCTGCATATCGATGCGCTCACCGCGCCTGAGGCTCCCAGAAAGCGCTTCCTCGCGACGGGCGAGTTCCTGTGGATGACCGACATCGCCCGGATACTTCGCGAGGGGCTCGGCGAACGCGCGGCGAAAGTGCCGGACAAGGTGCTTCCCAATTGGGCGGTCCGGGCGCTCGCATTGTTCATGCCGCAGCTCCGCATGTTCGCGGGCGATCTCGGCCAGCGACGGGACGTCGACACCTCCCTGGCGCGGGACTTACTCGGCTTCGCGCCGCGGCCCGCGCGGGAAACGCTGATCGACTGCGCGGAAACTTTGTTAGCCGCGGATGTTGCATGACGACACTGTTACAAATTTTTCCGCTCGTTTTGCATGCAAATCTAACCTCTCGCTAACCAACGCTCGGCTATCTCGGGCGTGTGACCAGCCAGACGACTTCGCAATTTGCCAAGCCGCGCATCGACGCTCGGGCTCTGCTTGGGCTTTACGATCCCGCGGACACCACCGATTGGGGGCCTATTCGCGCGGCTCAGCTGCACGCGGGCAGCCAGCTCGCCATGTTCATGCTTGCCGCCAATGTCGTTGGCGCTGCGCTCATCACGCTGATCCTCGCGCCGCTTGTCCCGCTCTGGCAGCTTGCCAGCTGGGGCGCACTGGTTGCCGCCATCGCGGCATTCGTTGTCTTCCGCCGCCTTTCGAAGCGCCATCGCGGCGCCGTCACCGCGACGCTCCAGGACGTCCGTGCCACGGTGCTCGACGGGATCGCGCTGGGCGCGGTCTGGTCGATTCCGCCGATGGCCTTTGGCCATGCCGCCGATTCGGATGCCGCGCTCGGGCTGTGGATCGTGCTTTCGCTGCTGATGACGGCTTCGGCGGTCGCCATGGCGGCACTGCCACTCGCCACGATCGTTTTCGTCTCGATCGTCGGCGCATCGATCACCGCAACCCTGCTTATCATCGCCTCCCCGACGCTCGCCGCCGCCGCCGCGCTGTTCACCGTACTGCTGGCGATAACAACGTTCGGCCGCGGCAAGGCGCTGGTGGTGATCCGCGCCAACGAGATCGCCCTCGCCGAACGCGACGAGACGGTGAGTCTGCTGCTCCGCGAATTCGAGGACTCGGGCTCGGACTGGCTGTGGGAAATCGATGCGCAGCGCCGCGTTGCGCGCGCCAATCCGCGCTTCGCATTGTCACTCGGCGTGGATCCCAAGGTCATCAACGGGATGCCGTTCCTCCAGGTTCTCGCCGGACCGACCTGGGAAGCGGGCAATTTCGCGACCGGCCTTCGCGACCTCGCCGAGAAGCTCAAGGGCCGCGAGCCGTTCCGTGATCTGCTGCTTCCCGTCTTCGTCGATGGCGAGGAGCATTGGTGGGAGATGTCGGCGAGCCCGCGCTTTGACGAACGCGGCGTGTTCATCGGCTTCCGCGGCGTCGGATCGGACGTCACTGAGCAGCGCCGTTCCACCGACAAGATCAACAAGATGGCGCGGTTCGATACGCTCACCGGCCTGCCCAACCGGCTGCTGATCAACGAGGCGCTGGGCAAGGCGATGGCCGATGCCGAGAAATGGTCGTCGCGCTGCGCGTTCATGATGATCGACCTGGATCGCTTTAAGGCGGTCAACGATACGCTGGGTCATCCGATCGGCGACCGGCTGCTCGGGCGCGTGTCCGAACGCCTCAGGCATCTGATTACCGACAATGAGATGATCGGCCGTCTCGGCGGCGACGAGTTCGCCGTGGTTGTCCGCGACGCCAGCGATACCGCCCGTGTCGAGCAGTTGGCCCAAACGATCATCGACAAGCTCTCCGCCCCATATGAGGTCGATCAGCACACGCTCTACATCGGCGCCTCGGTCGGCCTGGCGGTGGGGCCCCGCGACGGCCGCACCGCCGAGATGCTGATCCGTTCGGCCGACCTTGCGCTCTATCGCTCGAAGGATGCCGGCGGCGGCTCGTTCCATGCCTATGAACCCCAGTTGCACCTCGCCGCCGAAGAACGCCGCGTCCTCGAAATCGCGCTACGAAGCGCGCTCGACAATGGCGAGATGCATCTCAACTATCAGCCGGTGGTCGATGCCCAGACCGGCGGCCTGACCGGCTTCGAGGCGCTGCTGCGCTGGGTCCATCCCGAGCTGGGCAACATCTCGCCCGCCAAGTTCGTGCCGCTGGCCGAGGAAGCGCGGCTGATCGCCCCGATCGGCGAATGGGTGCTGCGCACCGCCTGCGCCGAGGCAGCGAGCTGGGACGTCCCGGTGCGTATCGCGGTGAATGTCAGTCCCGATCAGCTCTACAATCCCGCCTTTGTCGGCATCGTCGCCAATGCACTGGCGCAATCGGGCCTGTCGTCCGACCGGCTCGAGCTCGAAGTCACCGAAAGCGTGTTCATGCGCGAAGGGACCGTGGCGATCCAGGTGCTCGAGAAGATCCTCGATCTCGGCATCCGCCTGAGCCTAGACGATTTCGGCACGGGCTATTCGTCGCTCGGCTATCTCGCGCATACGCGCTTCTCGTCGATCAAGATCGACCGCAGCTTCATCCAGGGCGCATCCAAGGGCCGCAAGGAGCCGATCGCGATCATCCGAGCGGTCGTCGCGCTCGCCGGTAGCCTGGGCATGGCCACGACCGCCGAGGGTGTCGAGACCGAGGAAGAGCATATCATGGTCCAGGAGCTGGGCTGCACCAAGGTCCAGGGTTACTATTTCGGCCGTCCGCTGCCGGTTCAGGAAGCCCGCGCGCTGGCGATGCATCGCCGGGACGGCAGCGTCGCCGCCTGATTCCGCGTCGCAATGTGCGATTGCGAGAAGAATAGCCGCCTTCCCAACCGCTCGACTCGTCGCAAATTTTGCTCACGGTCGGAATTTTGCTGCTTTGGCGCAAATAGTTGAGAACACGCATTTATGCTGTAGCGCAGCATAAACCGACTCGGCAGCGCAACATTTCCTACGCTTTGAGCCGCCTCAAATTCACGACGAATCGAACCTGACGCTACGGAACCTGGGCCTTTGCGAGGCGTCTGGGGAACTGCGCAGAGGGTTAATTTTGTTAAGGGAGGCGTCTATGATCCGGAAGATTATTGCTCTCGCATTGGCGTTCGCCGCCCCGGTGTCGCTGGTACCCGCGACGGCCCAGGCCCAGACCTATTTCACCGCCGCAGAAATGAATATCTCGACCGCTTCCGACGGGTCCATCTCAGCCAGTTTCGGCCAGTCGGGCATCGTCGCCGGCATGTTCGAACACATCTATCAGTTCATCCTGCCGGTCGATGGCCTGGCCAGCGGCTCGATCACCACCAGCGCCGTCTCGCCTGGAAGCGCCGCTGACCTCGATCTCATCTCGGTATTCTTCAACGGCATCCAGCTGATGGGCGTCACCAGTTCACTGAACGAAGTCGTGTTCGCCAATTCGGTGCCGATCACCGCAGGCGTGGTCAACGAGATCGTCATCAAGGGTCTTTCGCGCGGCAATGGCTCCTATGGCGGCCAGGGCGTGTTCGTTTCGCTCGCGGCGGTGCCGGAGCCCGCGGTCTGGGCGATGCTGCTCGGCGGCCTGGGCTTTGCCGGCCTTACCGTTCGCCGCCGTGCCCGCGCGGCGACTGCGCTCGCCTGAACCAACTGACCCCGATCGCGCATTTCGGGAGGCGCCACCCGACGCCTTTTCCCATATTGGGGTCTGTCGTCGCGTACGCTCTTGCTCCCCGTTTCGACGCACGCTACAGCCGCCAACCGCACAGGGGCGTAGCTCAGCTGGTTAGAGCGTCGGTCTCCAAAACCGAAGGCCCTCGGTTCGAATCCGAGCGCCCCTGCCAAAGACTCTTGGAAAGCGGCGCGTGGAAAGCGGCGCGCCATCCCTCAACCTCCGGGTTGGCCTTTCCCATCGTGGCGAGCAAGCTCGGCGAACCGGGAGATCGATGGCGATTACCTCCACGCCGCGACGTTCGGCCATGCCTTTCACCTCCGTTATCACCGCACAAATTGCCGACGTGGGGGTCTGCGTCGGCACCTTCGGATAGGCGAACTCGGCCGCGTTGGCGGCGCGCCGCACACCAAATGATGAACTCACATTCCACATTGTATGTTGCGCATTTCTGAAACGGCATCATGATCGCCGCGGAGCGATCGAAGATTCGCCTGTTCGGAGAGATCATGATCTTGCTGGCTTCTGGAACGCGGGCGCCATTTCTGGATCGACGAACAATCCTTGCCGGAATGGCCGGCCTGCTGGTGGCCCGCCCCGCTTTCTCGGAAGCGCGGTTCGACGCCGCCAGCTTCGGCGCGGTCGGCAACGGGCAGACGCTCTCGACCCGCGCCATCCAGGCCGCGATCGATGCGGCGGCGAAGGCCGGCGGGCGGGTGACGCTGCCGCCCGGCACCTATCTGACCGGCGCGCTGTTCGTGAAAAGCGGCGTGACGCTGCAGGTCGACCGTGGCGTGACGCTTCTCGGCTCGCGCGACCCCGCCGACTATCCGATGCGGGCGACCCGCGTCGCCGGGATCGAGGCGATATGGCCCGCCGCGCTCGTCAACATCTATCGCGAGCACGATGCGCACATCACCGGCGAGGGCGTGATCGACGGCGACGGCAAGGTGTGGTGGGACGCCTATCATGCGCTGCGCGAGAGCTACCAGCCGCGCGGCCTGCGCTGGGCAGCCGATTATGACTGCCGGCGCCCCAGGCTGATCCAGCTCTACGAGGCCAGCAACGCCTCGGTCGGCGGCGGACTGCTGTTGCGCCGCTCCGGCTTCTGGACCGTGCATGTCTGCTATTCGCGCGACATCGTGGTTTCCGACGTCACCATCCGCAACAATGAGGACGGGCGCGGCCCCTCGACCGACGGCATCGATATCGACAGCTCCACGCGGATCCGGGTCGAGCGTGCGGACATCGCCTGTAACGACGACGCATTGTGCCTGAAGGCGGGCCGCGACGCCGACGGGCAGCGCGTCAACCGCACCAGCACCGACGTGCTGATCCGGGACTGCACGATCCGCGACGCGGCGGCCGGCATCACCTTCGGCAGCGAGACGGCGGGCGGGTTCCGCAATATCCGGGTCGAGCGGTTGCGCGTGCTGGCGCCGACCCCATCGGGCATCCTGTTCAAGTCGGCGCATACGCGGGGCGGCGTGATCCGGGACATCGTCATAGACGATATCGACATGCGCGGGATGAAGACGGCGGTCCGCATCGATCTCAACTGGAACCCCAGCTACAGCTATGCCCGCATCCCGCCCGAGATCACCGACCCGCCGGCACTGTGGCGCGTGCTCGCCCAGCCCGTCCCGCCCGAGCGCGGCCTGCCCAAGCTGGAGATTGTCACGATCCGCCGCATCCGCGCGACCGATACGCGCCGCGCGTTCGACGTGGCCGCCTATCCGAAGGCAACTTTGGACCATTTCCGCTTCGACGATATCGCGATCGATGCGGCGGACGGCGGCGCGATCGCCGATGCGCGCGATTGGCGTTTCACGCGAACACGACTGGCGGCGAAGCCGGCCCTGCGCGACTCAAGCGGGATCACCGGCCTGTGAGGCGCGTAGTCATATTCGCCGCGCTGCTCCTGGTGGCGGCACCCGTTACCGGCACCCACGCGCAGGATAGCCGCGACACCGCCGCAAGCCTGTGGCGGGCCTTCCAGACGCCGCCGGACGAGGCCCGGCCGATGATACGCTGGTGGTGGTTCGGCCCTGCGGTGACCGACGCCGAGATCGATCGCGAGATCGCCGCGATGAAGGCCGGCGGCTTCGGCGGCTTCGAGGTGCAGCCCACTTATGCCCTCTCGCTGGACGACGCGCCGGCGGGGCTGCGCAACCTGCCCTATCCGTCGGACGGCTTCCTCGCCCGACTGCGCCACGCCGGCGAGACCGCGCGCAGCGAGAAGATGCGGATCGACGTGACGATCGGCAGCGGCTGGCCGTTCGGCGGCCCGCATATCCCGGTGACGCAGGCGGCGGCCGCGCTGCGCCTGGCGCGCATTCCGGTGCCGGCCCGCGCCGGGAATGTTCCGCTGCCCCGTCTCGGCCCGGGCGAGAGGCCGGTCGCCGTCTTCATCGACGGCGAACGCATTCCGCTCGGGGATGGAGAGCAGATCGCTCTGCCCGCCGCTCCGGGCGCACGCACCGCTTTGCTGTTCGTCGCCGGCCGCACCGGCCAGCAGGTGAAGCGCGCGGCGGTGGGCGCCGAAGGCTTCGTGCTCGATCATATGAGCGAAGCGGCTGTGGAGAATCATCTTCACGCGATCGGCGACCGGCTGCTCTCGGCCTTTGCCGGCGCGCCGCCGCCCTACGCGATGTTCTCGGACAGCCTCGAAGCCTATGGATCGAGCTGGACCGGCGATTTCGCCGAGCAGTTCCGCAGCCGGCGCGGCTATGACCTGGTCGATCGCCTGCCCGCTTTGTTCGCCAACGGGCTGGAGGGCGATGCCATCCGCTACGACTGGGCACGGACGCTCACCGAGCTGGTCGATGCGCGCTATCTCACGCCGATCGACGCCTGGGCCCGCAAGCACGGCACGCGTTTCCGCGCGCAGGTCTATGGCGTGCCGCCGGTCACGCTCTCTAGCAACGCGCTGGTCGCGCTGCCCGAGGGCGAAGGGGCGGACTGGCGCAACTTCACCAGCACGCGCTGGGCGGCATCGGCCGCCCATCTCTACGGCCGTCCGGTGGTGTCGTCCGAGACCTGGACCTGGCTCCACTCGCCCGCCTGGGCGGCAACGCCGCTGGACATGAAGGTCGAGGCGGATCGCCATTTCCTCCAGGGCGTGACCCAGATCATCGGCCATGGCTGGCCCTATTCGCCGCCGGGCGTCCCCGAGCCTGGCTGGGCCTTCTACGCCGCCGGCGCGTTCAACGATCACAATCCCTGGTATCCGGCGATGCCGGCGGTGACCGGCTATCTCCAGCGCGTGAGCGCGGCGCTGCGCATGGGCAGCCCGGACGGGAGCGTCGCCATCTATCTGCCGACCGAGGATGCTTTCGCGGCGATGCGGCCGGACGACAGCTCGGTGAACCACCAGATGACCGGCCTGCTCGGCCCCGAGCTGGTCAAGCAGGCGCTCGATGCCGGCGCCGATTTCGATTTCATCGACGCGCAGGCGATCACGGCACGAGGGCTGCGCCAGAAGGTGCTGATCCTGCCCAGGCTGACGCGGATCGATCCGGCCGCTTATCGTGCCATCGCCGACTGGACCGCGCGGGGCGGCATCCTGATCGCGACCGGGACGCCGCCCTCGCGGGGCGGCGGTCTGCTCGACGGAGCCGCGGCCACGCGCGAAGTAGCCGCGATATCGACACGCCTGTTCGGCAAGACAGGCCGTGCGCGCGTTGTCGAACCCGCGCGGCTCACTGCCGCACTGCGTGCGACCGCCGTGCCGGCGATGATACTGGACCGGCCCGATCCGGCGCTGGGCTTCGTCCACCGGCGGCTGGTGGATGGCGATCTCTATTTCCTCGCCAATACCGGTGCTGCACCGATCGAGACCAGCGCGCGCTTCACGGGGGGCGACCGCCCCGGCCAATGGTGGGACCCGGTCACGGGCGAGCGCAGCGACGCCGGGGCGGGCGCCATCGCGATCCGCCTCGCACCCTATCAGTCGAAACTGCTGGTCTTCACCCGCAGCCTGCCGCGCCCGGCACCCGCGCGTACCGACCAAGCCGAGCGGATCGCCGACCTCACGGGCTGGACGGTGCGCCTGGCCGACGGGCAACCGGCACCAAGCCTGGACGCGGGCCGTTCCTGGACCGACGATCCCGCACTGGTCCATTATTCGGGAGCAGCGACCTATGCGCGCGCGCTGACGCTGGAGCCCGCCGCCTTCACCGACGGCGCAAGGCTGGTACTCGACTTCGGCAAGGGCATGCCGCAACCCGTCCAGACGACCGAGAGCCGCCCGCGCGCCGCGCTGGCGCCGCCGGTTCGTGAGGCTGCGTTGCTGCGCATCAACGGCAAGCCGGCCGGAACGCTCTGGGCCGCGCCGTGGCGGATCGACGTTACCGGCCTGCTGCATCCGGGCGAGAACCGCATCGAGGTGATGGTGATGAACGGGGCGCTCAACCGGCTGGCGGGCCGCCCCCTCCCCGACCGGCGCCTGCTGACGCTGCGCTACGGCGAACGCTTCCAAGACCAGGATCAGGACAAGATCGCTCCGGCGCCCTCCGGCCTGCTCGGCCCGGTCACGCTCGAACGCATCCGATAGAGGGCACCGCCAAGGTTTAACGCATCAACGGAAAGAGCCGGACAGCCGGCGACAATGGAGGGGAAGATGCCGCGTACCGCAATCCGGACCGCCGTCCTGTCTTTGACTTTCGGCCTGCCACTGGCGTTGGCCCCCGCAGCCGAGGCGCAGCTCGCCGCGCCTTCCGGCGGCATGCATCGCGATGCCGTGACCGACGTCGCCGACGCGCCGACGCGGCTCAAGCCTGCCTATGCGGTTCCGTACGGCCGCCCCTCGGAAGCCGCGGTCAAGGCGGTGATGGATCGGATATTGGGCTATATCGATCGCGAGACGCCGACTGCCCTGGTCGACGCCGCGGACAAGGAACAGCGCTTGGATGGCGAGCTGGCACCGGGCAGTCGCTTCCGCTCGGCCTATCGTCTCACCAGCTATGAATGGGGAGTCACCTATTCGGGCGCGCTTCTCGCCGGCGAGGTGACCGGCGACGCGCGCTATACCCGCTACGTCGCGGATCGGCTCGGTACGGTCGTGGACGTGGCGAACCGCTATCGCCGGCAGAAGACGACCGCGGACCAGACGCCGGTCCGCCAGATGCTGGCGCCCGGCAGGCTCGACGATTCGGGTGCGATGGCGGCAGCCTTGATCAAGGCGCAGCGCGCCGGGGTCGTCACGCGAGGCCGCGTGCAGATCGACACCTATCTCGACTGGATCGCCAATCAGCAGTTCCGCCTGTCCGACGGTACGCTCGCCCGGCAGGTGCCGATGCCGAGCACGCTGTGGCTCGACGATCTCTATATGAGCGTGCCGGCGCTGGCGCAGATGGGGGCGCTAACCGGCGAGCGACGCTATTTCGACGATGCCGTCCGCCAGGTGCTGCAATTTTCGAAGCGCATGTTCGTGGCCGAGACGGGCCTCTATCGGCATGGTTGGGTCGACGGCATGGATCCTCATCCGGCCTTTTTCTGGGGACGGGCGAATGGTTGGGCGATCGTGGCGACGATCGAACTGCTGGAAGTGCTGCCGGCGGACCATCCCGGCCGGCCCGCCATCCTCGAGCAATTGCGCGCCCATGCCGCCGGGCTGGCCAGGGTTCAGTCGGGCACGGGCCTCTGGCATCAGCTGCTCGACCGGCCCGACAGCTATCTCGAGACCTCCGCCACCGCGATGTATGCCTATGCGCTCGCCCGGGCGGTCAACCGCGGCTGGCTCGATCGCCGCGTCTACGCCCCGGTCGCCGTGCTCGCCTGGAACGCCGTGACGACCAAGGTCAACGCGGCCGGCGAAGTAGAGGATGTATGTGTCGGCACCGGCATGGCCTTCGACCCTGCCTTTTATTATCATCGCCCGCGCCACGTCAGGGCGGCGCATGGATATGGGCCGGTGTTGCTGGCGGGAGCCGAGATCATCGCGTTGCTGCGCAAGGATACTGCCGGGCCCCGAGACAATCTCCTGTTTCGATAGATGCCTGGGAATTGGGCCGTGGGCGCCGGCGATATCCGAGATCGATCCCGCTGTTACCGGTCCGCTGCCCGATCGTACCCCAGCTCTCTGCTGACGCGCTCTGCGGTATTGGCAACATGATGCGCGACATCAACTATGATCCCCTCGGTCAGATAGTGGGCCGCGCTCGCGATACTTATCGCGACGCAAATATTGCCGTCTGCGTCGCGAACAGGCGCCGCAACCGAGCGCACGCCGTCACCGATTTCGCTCTCATGCAATACTACGCCCCTTGCGATATGCCTTCGCATCGCAGCGAGCCAGCCCTGGACGGCTAGGGGATCGGGGTTCGCCGCTGTGGACTTGGCGTAAAGGCGCGCCAGGCTTTGCTCGTCCTCATCGAACAACAAGGCCTTTCCGATCCCGGTCTCGGCAATTGGCCGCCGGTCTCCCGGTGCCGTCGCAACGCGTAGCCGTTGCCGGCCGGTGGCTCGATCCAGATGGCGCGACGAGTCGCCCTCACGCTTGCCGACAAAGGCGCAGAAACCGGTAGTCTCCGACAACTGCTCGAGAAAAGGACGCACCACGCGGACATAGTCCACCCGCTCCTTCGCGACCGCCCCGAGCTGCAGCAATTTGGGGCCCAAGGCGATCCCCTCAACCGTCACCGTCAGATATCCTCTGGATCGTAGCGCGTGCGCCAGGCGATGCGTGGTCGTCTTGCTCAGGCCAAGCTTGCCCGCGACCGAGGAGAATTTGGCAGGCCCCAGCAGCGTTTCGTCAAGGATGTCGAGCGCGCGCATAAGCGTCTGCGTTCCCTTCGGAATTTGGTCGTCGCCTGGCATTGGGCTCCTTTCGCACCGCCACTCATACACAAGCCGATACGGAAAGAACACGAACCCCAGACGGCGTACTTCGCCTGTGCCGCAGTGTCATCCCGGCCCGTAAGCTCGGGGGAAATGTTCGCCTTGGGAGGCCTCAGCGATCCGGCGGCGCGCCATAATAGTCCGGCGCCCCGTCGAGCCGAACATCGATGCGATCGAGCAGAAAGCCCGGATCGAGCGCGTAGAGTCGTATCTGGTGGGCGCCGCCGGCAAGCCGGGGCAGCGCAATGCTGCGAACCGCATTGTTGGAGAGGACGTTCCGCTTCCACGCTTCGCTGCGCCCGTGCGTCTCGAAATCGAGGATCTGGATCGCGCCATCGTCCACCTGCACGCCCAGCCTGAGCCCGTGCGCGGCAAGCGGATGCGCGGGCAGCGCCACGACACGCAGTTCGGCGTCTGCCTCGTCGCCCGTGCGGAATCGAAGCGAGATCGGCTTTCCGGCATCGCCGGACCAGACCGAAGCCAAACCTAAGCGTGAACGCAGCGCCGCGCCGCGCGAGCCCAGCCCCGGAACGCGTTCCCACGCGGCGCCTTCCCCCAGCGGCGCTTCGGCAGCCGCCAAGGAGATGATCCGGTTCATCTCGACCGGCACGTCGGCGCTCGCAGGCAGGACATTCGCCGTCAGCCGGATCATCCGCCCGCCGCACTCGACCGAACCCGCCCCGACCACGGCATGCCCGTCGAAATCAACGCGCACGCGCTGCTCGAAACCGTTTTCGGCATCGAGCCGGCCCCGGGACGCTTCGAAGGACAAGCCTTTCGCCCCGGCGAGCGACCAGTCCGTGGCCTGGCCGTTGCTGGATATCGTCACGGCATGGCCGGCGGGCCGGCCGGGCGCGAAGACCAGCTCGCTCGAATCCACCGTGCAGCCCGCCTTTGGCTGGAGTGCGGCCCGGGGGTAAACGGGCTCGTCAAACACCGGCAGGCGGCGTGGCGCCATGTCCATGATTCCGCGCCACTTGCCGCCATTCTGGCTGTTGTACGCCGCCGTGTCCGCTACGATCGCCGCGTGCGCCGCACGCGCCTGCTCGGCATAGGCGTTCACATCGGCGCGTCCCTGACGCGCGTAGAGCGCCGCCAGATCGAGCTTCAAGTTGCGCACATTGATATTGGCGGCGCTGCGGACCGGGTAGAGGACGAACTGGAAGAATGCGTCCTTTCGGTCCGCGGGAATCCGCGCGGCAATGGCCTCGGCCCTGCGCTTTAGATCGACATAGCGGTCGATGCGGACCTGCGCCTCCGCGCCGCCGCTGCGGACATAGTCGCCGATGCGGATCGGACGCGTCGGCTCGACTTGGCTAAACCCCATGAATTCGGGCCGCCGCTCGAACGCGAGGTCGTAATAGTCCGCAAGGATACCAGCGATCGCGCCCGCATCGCCGCCGCCGAATTGCTGCGCCACCCAGCCCTCTAGATGCGCGCGCGCATCCTGCTCAGAGGTTCGGCGGTCGAAGGCGATATCGAGGAAATATTGCGTGAGATATTCGCTCGGCTTGATGTCGCCGACATTGACCACCCAGATCTTACGCGCGTGCATCTGCCAGGCGCGATCGAGCTGCTCGCGGATCAGCGCGGGATGCGTCGTCGCCAACCACAGATAGTCGTGCGGCCGCCCCCAATAGGAGATGTGGTAATAGATGCCCGACCCGCCGGCACGGGCCTGTTCGCGCGGGTTAGGGAGCTGGCTGATATAGCCGTAATTGTCGTCAGGCCAGATCAGCGTGACATCTTCCGGCACCTCGAGGCCGGCCGCATAGGTGTCGAGCACTTCCTTATAGAGCGTCAGCACCTGCGGCACTTGCGCAGCGGGGCGCTTCTGCGCGGCGCTCAGCAGGTCGCGCTGCACCGCCATCGCCCGGGTCATCGCGTCGCGCGCCATCGCGGGTGTCGTGGCGCCCTCCATGGCGGAATCGTGCCTGCCGCGCAGCCCGATCGAATAGAGGTTCTCGAATGCCTTCACCTGCTCGGCACGCTCGCGCCAATAGGCGATCATCGAATCGCGATTGGTGAAGAAGTTGAAGGGCCCGCGCGTCTTCTCATCCCATTCGCGGACGTTGTTCCGCATCATCGGCTCGGCATGCGAGGTGCCGACGACGATCGCATAGTCGCGGGCCACCTCGGCATTGCCGGGGATCTGATAGAAGGGCTTGGTCGAATCGTGCATCGCCGGCCAGATCAGATTGGCCTTCAACCGCCACATCAGCTCGAAGACGCGCGCATAGGTCTTGGGCCCGATATCGCCCGTCTCCGGCTCGTAGGTCTTGGCCGCCCAGGGCTGGAGCCCCCAATCCTCGTCGTTGAGGAAGATGCCGCGATACTGGACCGAGGGCGCATCCGAGAGTCGCCGCCCGCCATCGACCGCCAGCCGGCCAACGCGGCGCGGCGCGGCGTCGGCCCACCATTCCCAGGCGGAGACGCCGATCTCGCGGCTCAGGTCGATCGTCCCCCAGATCGCGCCGCGGCGGTCCGATCCGGCGATCAGCAAATAGCGTCTGGACGGATCGCGCTTCGAACGCAGCGCCACGCGGACATAGCGCTCCCACTGGCCTCGCAGGGCGGAAAGCTCGACGCCGGTATCCTGGGCAACCGCGCGCACCAGATCGGAATCGTATCGGCCGACAACAATGCAAAGCTTCGCGCAGTGCGCGAGATCGGGCGATACCACCGGCGCCTGACCGGTCACACGCGTCAGATCGCGCCCGAGAAGCTCCGCCGCCAATGTCGCCGAGCGCTCGCGATCATGGACGATGCCGGCCAGCTGCCGCCCGTCGAACAGGACGATCTGTTGGGCCCGCGCCGGTGCCGCCAGCCCCACGAGGCACAGGAGCAAGGCGGCCAGCCGGGTCAGCATCCTATTTCGCCGGGCCGTTGAAGTCCGCCTCGACGATTCCGAGGCGCCATCCCGGCGGCACCGAGTCCGCGCCGGTATCGCCCGCCTTGCGCGCGGTATCGAGCTCGATCACCTTGCCGAAGGCGTCGCGATCCTCGACCGTGCCGATCTGCTGGATCCGCAACACGCTGCCCCGCGCCGGCGCGAACGCCAGGTTGGCATAGCCCAGCTGCCGCTCGGTCGTCCCCTGCCAGATCGCCTTGCCGTCGAATGTGACGCGGAGCGGGTAGCTTCGCGACCGCCAGCCGACGAGCTTGAGGTCGATCTCGCTCAGCGTCACCGGTTCGTCGAAGCGATATTCGATCCAGGCATTTTCCGGTCTGCCGTCGCTGGTCCAGCGCGAAAGCTCGTTGTCGTCAGTGCTGCGCGCGGCTTCGTCTTGGTTCGAACCCGCCGTGATGGCGACAGGCACCGCCGAGGTACGCGTCGCGCGATAGCTCGGCCCGGCCGGCGTCGGTCCGCGCATGAGCAACCCGGGCTGATGCGCCTCCGGAAAGTCGGTCGAGAGGCCGCCGCGCACGGGCTTGGGCAGCACGGCGGGGATCGTCAGCGTCGCGCCCTTGACCCCCGGGGCGCTCGCCGTCAGCCGCACCGCGCCAGCGCGCGTGCCGGCTCTCAGCAGCACGCGGTTGACGCCGCCTTCCACCGGAAGGTCGCGCGAGAGGACGTAATTGTCCTCGTCGCGCGCGGTGCCGGCAAATTGGGTCGTCTGGTCGGGACCTGCCGGCTTGGTGGGTTCCGCCCCTCCTGCCGGGATTTCCGCGCGCGCTTTGCCCAAGGAATCTCCCTGGGCGATGCCACCGCGCCACTCGGCCGGCCCGTCGAGCGTGAAATGGATCTTGTCATTGGATGTCGGTACGCGCCGCCCCTGTGCATCGACCACTTCGACATCGACCAGAGCGATGTCCGCGCCGTCCATCACGAAGCCACGGGGCGAGAGATGCGGCTTGAGGCGCAAGGCAACCGGCGCGCCGGCCGTTGCGATCGTGAATGCGCTGCGCTTGCCGTCCTTGTGCGTCGCGACGGCCTTCAGCGTGCCGGGCGCCCAATGCACATGCTTCCATCCGAACAGGAAGCCGCTGCTCCGCTCGCCCTTGCCGAGCGACCTGCCGTTGAGGAACAGCTCGACCGCCTCGCCATTGGAGACGACGTTCACGTCCTTCACCGTGCCGGCCGGATAGTTCCAGTGGCCGATGATGTGCGTGGCGGGCGTGACGCTGTCGACCCAGTCGCTCCACATTACTTGGTGCGCGAAATACCCTTCCTTCGGCAGTCGCACGGCGTCCACTTCGCCCGAGCGCCGGTAATTATTGTCGCCCCGATAATGCGTGTTCGAATCGGAGAAGATGATGTTCACGCCGCCCGCGCTCACGCGCCGCCCGGTGCCGGGGCGGACGCGGTAATAGTCCCACCAGCGCTTCACGTCCTCGATCGCGTGGCTGTCCTGGTTGCGGTTATAGTCGGGCGAATCCTTGTGGAAGGGCGGCGTGAGCTCGTCCTGGTAGAGGCGAGCGGCCTCGTCGCGCGAATATTCCATCGCCCATAACGGCTTGCCGGCGCTCTTGTTGATGTAGAGCATCTCGCCGCCATATTCGGCGACCTTGCTGTCGAGCATCTCGCGCGATCCGATCGCGCGGCCGCCATGCGGATCGTAGCGGTCGCGGATCGCCTTGAGCTCGGCCATGTGCGCCTCGCTGATATTCTCGTTCCCGCCCTCGAAGAACAGGATCGAGGGGTTGTTGCGGTTGTAGATGATCGCGTCGCGCATGACTTCCTTGCGCTGCTCCCAGCGGCGGCCGCTGGTGTCGCTCTCGGCGTCGCCCGCCGGCATTGCCTGGATCAGGCCGACCCGGTCCGCCGATTCCACGTCCTGCTTGGAAGGCGCGATGTGCATCCAGCGCACCAGATTGCCGCCGCTCTCCACCATCAGCGCGTTCGAGAAATCGCTGATCCAGGGCGGCACCGAGACGCCGACCGCCGGCCATTCGTTGGAGGTGCGCTGCGCATAGCCGTGCATCTGGATCGCCCGGCCGTTAAGCGTGACCATGCCGTCGGCGAAGCGCGTCTGGCGGAAACCGGTACGGGTATCGACGCTGTCGATCACACGGCCGCCATCGACCAGGCTGGTCGTCACGCGATAGAGATAGCCATAGCCCCAGCTCCAGAAATGGAGCCCGGCCACGCGGTGCTCGGCCGCCAGCGTGCGGGTCTCGCCGGGCGCGATCTCGACGGAGTCGCCGGCGAAGGTCGCGACGAGCTTGTCGGCGCGGTCGCGTATCTCGACGCGGTAGCCGATCCGCCGGGGCGCGGTCCCGCCGTTGCGTATTTCGGTCTCGGCGTGGATCGTGGCGGTGCTGCGGGACCGGTCGAAATCGCCGGCCCAGATATATTGGCCGGTGGTGCCGAGCCCCGAATAGAGCGGAAGCGTCTGGTAGACGGGGCCGGTCAAATGCAGGCGGACATTCTTGGTGATCCCGCCATAGTTCACGTTGAAATTGTCGTTGTTCCACTGGAAGCCGCTGCCGGAGGCGCGCTCCTTGTACTTCCAGTCATTGTCGACGCGCACCGCGACCAGATTCTCCCCCGGCTTCAGCGCGGCGGTGATGTCCGCGCCGAACGCTGTCGAGCCGGTTTCGGAAAGCGCCACCGAACGGCCATTGACCCAGACCTCGGCGGCCTGGCGGGCACCTTCGAACTCCAGGAATGCCCTTCCCCCCGCGACCCGCGCCGGAAGCGTGATCCGCTTGCGATACCAGGTGATGCCGGTCGACAGCTTCTTGATGTCGCGCGAGAAGGCTTCCTTCTCGTTGAACGCGTTCGGCAGCGTGACGGTGCGCCAGGCGTGATCGTCGAAATCGGGCCGTTCCGCTCCCGCCGCCTCGCCGGTTGCGGTGCGCCAGTCCGGATTGAGGTTGAAGGTCGCGCGATCCGATCGCGTCCCGGTGGAGGCATCCTGCGCCAGCGCCGATGGCGGCAGAACCGCAAGCGAGAGGAGCAGCGGCGACAATCGGGCAATGCGCATGAACGGTCCTTTTCCGGAGTGTCATCAGCTGAACAGGATCGAGTCCTCGAGGCGGTTCACGGGGCGTCGAGGCGGCGACCACGCACGCCGTTGATTTTCACCGGGACATCCTCTAACGTTCCATATTATGGTTGCATGGTGCGATACATGGCACATCTGGTCAAGCCAATCTCGCCGCGCGTCTGACAAGCTTGCCTACAAGCCATCAATTGGTCTGGCCAAAAAGCTTTCAGCAGTCCGCGTGAAGCGCGGCCGCGTGCGCCTGATGGACCTTATTCATTTGATAAATATGTAAATTTTGCAGGCGAGGATAATCGCCGCATAGGTACCGATAACAATCAGAATAAGAGCCGGCATCAAGCGGCCAGGGAGATCAACAAGGAGGGGAACAATGCAAGGATTACGCTCGCGCGCCTGCGGCGCACTACGACTCGGAAGCTCCGCCACCGCCCTTGCTGCGGCAATAATCTTCACAGCACCCGCCCAGGCGCAGGACGTGCCAGGCGGTGATACCGCCGCGCCGGAGAGCGCCACCCAGGGAGAAGATATCGTCGTCCAGGGCTTCCGCGCCTCGCTCAACAGCGCACTCGCCCAGAAACGCAATGAAACCGCGGCGGTCGATTCGATCGTGGCCGAGGACATCGGCAAGTTTCCCGACAGCAACCTCGCCGAATCGATGCAGCGCGTGCCCGGCGTCGCACTCTCGCGCGGCGACGGCGGCGAAGGGCGCAACATCTCAGTGCGCGGCCTGGGCTCCGGCTTCACCCGCGTCCGCATCAATGGCATGGAAGGCACGGCGCAGACCGGTTCGTCCGACATCTACGGCGCGGGCAATTCAGGGCGCAGCTTCGACTTCAACGTCTTCCCGAGCGAGATCTTCTCCTCGCTTGCCGTGCGCAAGACCACGTCCGCGGACGTGGAGGAGGGCTCGCTGGGCGCGACCGTCGATTTGAAGGCGCCCAAGCCGCTCGACTATGACAAGGACTTCGTCCTCTCGGCCACAGCGCGCGGCGTCTACAACACGATCAGCAAGCAGGTCGATCCACGCGCCTCGCTGCTCGTCTCGAAGAAGCTCGGCGACAGCTGGGGCATTCTCGCCTCGGTAGCCTATCAGCGTCGCAACATCCGCGAAGTAGGCTATTCGGCGGTCGACATCCTCTCCGCCAACACCAACGGCCTCGACCCGGACGGCACCGGCCCCGCGGTGATCCAGCCCTTCTGCACCCCGATCGGCTATACACCGCTGAGCCCGGCGGTCGGCACCAAGGGGGCGACCGCCACGTTGTGCAGCACCGGCAACCCGCGCACCAGTACCCTGGCGGCCTACAACGCCGTTGCCAATCTGCGCCGCGCCGACCTGCCCAACACACCCGGCAGCGGTGCCTTCCTGCCCCGCCTACCGCGCTATGTGAATTCGGAGCAGGACACGACGCGTATCGGCGGCACGCTGACGATCCAGTTTTCGCCGGACGATGACACCGATATCAGCGTCGACGCGCTCTATTCGCGCTACGATGTCGAGCGTCGCGACAACTACATCGCCGGCATCTCGTTCGGGCGCAGCGCCACCAACAACGGCCAGCCGATGACGTCGGTTCGCGACATCCAGTTCGATGACAAGGGATCGCTTGTCTATGGCGTATTCGACGGCGTCGACGTGCGCTCGGAAGGGCTGGTCGATCACTACATCTCGGACTTCAAGCAGGGCAATCTCAACGTCCGCCACCGCCTGACGGACAGCTTCGAGCTTTCGCTCTTCTTCGGGATCAATCAGTCGGTGTGGTGGGGTCCGAAGCGCTTCCAGACCTTCATGGATGCGATCGACGTCGACAATTTCTCGATCGACTTCCGCGATGGCGGCGCCACCCCGATCATCGGTTTCGGCTTCGACGTCGCCAATCCGGCGAACTACAGCTACGCGCCGGGGCTTGCCGACGGTACCGTGCTCGGCGGCTTCAGCTTCCAGGGCAAGCCCTCCAAGAACCAGACCGACAATCTGACCGCCGAGGTCAACACCGACTGGGATGTCGATCAGGGGATCAAACTCAAGATCGGCGGCCAGTATCGCCGCAGCGACTATAACGCCTATGTTTCGAGCCCCTACACCGCCGACACGATCGTCCGGGCGCTGCCGGCCGGCACCAGCCTTGCCAGCATCACGCGCCAGATCACCGGGCTCGACCAATTGTTCGGCCGCGGCGCGCCCGCGAGCTGGGCGGCGATCGATCCGGACAAATGGGACCAGACCTTCGACTATGACGCCGTGCGCTTCTGCCGCACCGAATGCGGCGCCGGCGCCTCGCGGATCCGCGAGGAGATCAAGAGCGCCTATGTGATGACCACCTTCAACACCGAGGACGCATTGCCGGTGAAGCTGCGCGGCGACGTCGGCGTACGCTATGTCCGCACCGACATGCTGGCGGCAGGCTATATCTCGGTGGCGGCGACGCCGGCGAGCTCGACGCCGACTGGTGTGCGCGGCCAGTATGCCCAGGTGCTGCGCGGCTATGACGACTGGCTGCCCTCGGGCAATGTCGCGATCGAGCCGATCGAGAACCTGATCCTGCGTCTTTCGGCCGCCAAGGTGTTGTCACGCCCCGAGCTGGGCCAGCTCGCACCGACCAGCGGCATCACCGCGACGACGCGTACCGGCAACATCAACAATCCGTTCCTCGATCCCATCCGCGCCAACACCTTCGATGTGGCACTCGAATGGTATTTCAGGCCGGGATCGCTGTTGTCGGTTGCCTATTTCAAGAAGGACATCAAGACCTACATCCAGCGCGTCACCAGCCAGATACCGTTCAACCAGCTGGGTCTTCCCGAGGCACTGCTCGCCAACACCAACACTGCACCGACCGAGATCTTCACGATCGGCCAGCCGGTGAACACGCCGGGTGGACCGCTCGAGGGCGTCGAGGTCAACGCGCAGGTCCAATTCGACTTCCTGCCCGGCTTCCTCAGCCACTTTGGCCTGCTCGCGAACTACACGCACGTCACATCGACCATCCAATATGTGCTGGCGAGCGTGAACGGCGTGCCGACGGTGACCACCACCGCGGACCTGATCGGGCTTTCGAAGAACACCGCAAGCGGCACGTTCTACTACGAGGACAGGAAGTTCAGCATTCGCGGGACGGCCAGCTATCGCGACCGCTATATCCGCGGCATCCCGGCGTCTCCGGGCAGCGACCTGCAGGGCAATTCGCCCAACCTGTTCGTCGATGCCTCGGCCTCGTACGCGTTCACCGACAATATCAAGCTCATCCTGGAGGCCCAGAACCTCACCGACGAGCGCAACAACCTCTACATCGACAGCCAGCGCAAGGACACGCTGTTCCAGACCCGGATCGGACGCACCTTCACGTTCGGCGTCAACTTCCAGTTCTGAGTTGCCTCCTTGGGCGGGCCTTTCCAGGGGCCCGCCCTTTTTTTCACGACCTCAGAGGGTTTATCTCAAGATGCGCACGTTCCTGTCGGCCGCCGCTTTCGTCCTTGCCGCATCTGGTGCTGCCGCCCAGCAGGCACCCATCCCTGTCGCGACGCTCACCATCCGCGGGGATCAGCCCGGCCCAAAGATAGACCGGAATATCTTCGGCCAGTTCGCCGAGCATCTGGGTACCGGAATCTATGGCGGCATCTGGGTCGGGCCCGATTCGAAGATCCCCAATACGCGCGGCTATCGCAACGACGTGATCGCGGCGCTGAAGGCACTGCACGTGCCGGTAGTGCGCTGGCCCGGTGGCTGCTTCGCCGACGAATATCACTGGCGCGAGGGCATCGGCCCGCGCAAGCAGCGTCCGGTCAAGGTCAACACCCACTGGGGCGGCGTCACCGAACCGAACAGCTTCGGCACGCATGAATTTATGGATTTCGCCGAGCTGATCGGTGCCGAGGCCTATGTCTCCGGCAATGTCGGCAACGGCACGCCCCAGGAAATGGCCGAGTGGGTCGAGTATATGACCGCACCCGCGGGCAGCCTGGCCGATCTTCGCGCAAAGAACGGCCGCAAGCAGCCGTGGAAGCTCCCCTATTTCGGTCTCGGCAACGAGCTGTGGGGCTGCGGCGGCAACATGCGCCCCGAATATGCTGCCGACCTCACTCGGCGCTACGGCACCTTCGTCAAGGTCCCCTACGAGACCAAGACGCTCAAGATCGCGAGCGGCGCCAATTCGATCGACTATAACTGGACCGAAGTGATGATGCGCGAGGCGAGCAAGGCCTTCGACGGCATCGGCGTCCATTACTACACGGTGCCCGGCAGCTGGGGAAAAAAGGGCTCGGCGACCGATTTCGACGAGGCCGGCTATGCGCTCACGCTGTCCAAGACGCTCCAGATGGAGGAACTGATCACCAAGCATTCGGCGATCATGGACAAATATGATCCGAAGAAGCGGGTGAACCTTGCGGTCGACGAATGGGGCACCTGGTACGATGTTGAGCCGGGCACCAATCCCGGCTTCCTCTACCAGCAGAACACGATGCGTGACGCAGTGGTCGCCGCGCTCAACATCAACATCTTCACCCGCCACGCCGATCGCGTCCGCATGGCGAACATCGCGCAGATGATCAACGTGCTCCAGGCGATGATCCTGACCGATGGATCGAAGATGGTGCTGACGCCTACCTATCACGTCTTCGAGATGTACGTGCCCTTCCAGGATGCCACCTACCTGCCGGTCGAGCTCAAAACGCCCTGGTACGCCAAAGACCAGTGGAACCTGCCGGCGGTGAGCGTCACCGCAGCGCGCGATACCGCGGGCGTGGTCCATGTCGCGTTGGTCAATGTCGATCCCAACCGCCCCGCGACCGTCACCGCTGCACTGGCCGGATTGTCCGCCACTGGCGTGGAAGGACGCGTGCTCACCGGCGCCATCCAGGCACACAACAGCTTCGACGCACCCGACACGGTGCGGCCGATGCCCTTCACGGGCGCCAGCCTCTCGGGTGGGACCCTCACCGCGACTCTGCCGGCCGCGTCGGTGGTGGTGCTGACGCTAAAATAGCCGCGTTCCGGGCTCGAGCAGGCGGGACTTGGCTGCAAAGCCGGCCCCGCCTCCTCCACATGATCAAGGACATAATTCCGCAATATAAAACATAGTGCCACTAAATGGACCTCTGTTGACTCTCACTTGAAGCGGGGGCAGCCTCGCGAAAACTATAGGGGAGAGAAGGATGCTGGCGGTACTTATCATCGCGGCAAGCAGCCCGGCGATCGCGCAAGCGGCACCGGTGGTTGCGGGCCGGCAGGTCGAGAGGCTCGATCGCGGGCTGGTGGCGGTGCCCGCGGCGGATGGCGGCAACCACGTCTCGTGGCGACTGCTCGCCAGCGACCCCAAGGGCATCCGTTTCACCCTCTATCGCGATGGCAAGCCGATTGCGCGCGTGAACGGGACCGACGCGACCAGCGTTCATGACAAGGACGGCACTTCCGCTTCGCGCTACGAGATCGCGGCGGGCAAGGGCCCGCGCGAGGCGGCGGAGACCTGGGCCTCGGGCTATCTTTCGATCCCGCTCGACAAGCCCGCCGACCGCACCGCGCCCGACGGCGTGACGTATAGCTACTCCGCCAACGACGCCTCGGTCGGCGATCTCGACGGCGACGGCCGCTACGAGCTCATCGTGAAATGGTATCCCAGCATCGCCAAGGACAATGCGTTTTCGGGCTATACCGGCGAGACGCTGATTGACGCCTATACGATGGACGGCAAGCGCCTGTGGCGGATCGATCTGGGCCGCAACATCCGCTCGGGCGCGCACTACACGCAGTTCATGGTCTATGACCTGGACGGCGACGGCCGCGCCGAAATCGCGATGAAGACTGCCGACGGCACCGTGGACGGAGCGGGCAAGGTGATCGGCGATGCCAATGCCGATTGGCGCAGCGATGGGGGCGAGGTCGCGTCGAAGGACCGCACCGGATCCACGACCACGCCCGACGGCCGCCAGGTCTCGCGCCTTCAGGGACGCATTCTCAAGGGCCCCGAATATCTGACCGTGTTCGACGGCCTGACCGGCAAGGCGCTGGCGACCGCGCCCTATGCGCCGCCCCGCGATCCACGCACCGATTCCCCCACCCAGGAGCAGATGACCGAGGTCTGGGGCGATGGCTATGGCAACCGTTCGGAGCGCTATCTGGCGGGCGTCGCCTATCTCGACGGACACCGCCCGAGCCTGGTCTTCGGGCGCGGCTATTATGCGCGCTCGACGATCGCGGCCTGGGACTATCGCGGCGGCAAGCTCAGCATGCGCTGGCTGTTCGACAGCGCGACGCCGGGCAATGAGAAATATGGCGGCAACGGCAACCACCAGCTCTCGGTCGCCGATGTCGATGGCGACGGCCGCGACGAGGTCTTCTACGGATCGATGGTGGTCGACGACAACGGCCGGGGCCTGTGGTCGTCCGGGCTCGGCCATGGCGACACGATGCATCTCGGCGATCTCGATCCGAACCATCCCGGCCTCGAGAAGTTCGGCGCGCACGAAGTGATGCGGATGAGCGGCAATCGCGGCGCGGCGATGCTTGATGCGAAGACCGGGGCGATCCTCTGGTCAACGCCTGCCGACAAGGACACCGGCCGCGGCGTCAGCATGGACATCGACCCCCGCCATCCGGGCGAGGAAGCGTGGGCATCGAACTCGCGCGAGCTCTACGACGTCAAGGGGAACGTCATTCCCGGCGGGCATCCGCGCGCGGCCAATTTCGGCATCTGGTGGGACGGCGACCGTCTTCGCGAGCCGCTCGACGGCAAGAAGATCACCAAATGGGACTGGACGACTTCGAGCGAGAAGGTTTTGCTCGATCCCGAAGGCATGGTCTGGAACAACGGCACCAAGGCGAACCCTTCGCTCTCGGCCGACATCCTCGGCGACTGGCGCGAGGAGCTAATGCTGCCGAGCGCCGACAGCCGCGAGCTGCGCATCTACGAGACGCCTTTCTCGACCACCGAGCGCATCGTCACGCTGATGCATGATCCGGTGTATCGCCTCGGCGTGGCGTGGCAGAACACGGCCTATAACCAGCCGCCGCACACTTCCTATTATCTCGGAGCGAAATGACGCCGTGCTGCTGAGTGCGATGCTGATGGCCGCGAGCGGGCCGGTGCTGCGTTTCGACCTGGAGGCGGGCGCGCGTGGCGACGGTCGCGTCGCGGTGGCGGCGGACAAGCCCTATGAGAAAGGTGGCTTCGGCTATGAGCCGGAGCGGCGCGGCAAGGAGTTCCTGTTCTCGGCGGCGGTGCCCGAAGGCAATTACCGCGTCACGGTGCGGATCGGCGGGCATGTGACGGTCAAGGCCGAATCCCGCCGGCTGATGCTGCGCGACCTCTCCACCAGACCCGGCCAATATGTCACCGCGAGCTTCATCGTGAACGTGCGCACGGCGCAGCTCGCCCCGCCCCCCGCCAATGCCCCGGGGGGAAGCGCAGTGCGGCTCAAGGACCGTGAAAAAGGCAGCTATAGCTGGGACGAGAAGTTGACGCTGGAGTTCCTAGGCGATCCGCATGTCGCCTCGATCGACATCGAGCCGGTGGACGTGCCGACAGTCTATCTGGCTGGCGATTCGACCGTGACCGACCAGCGTTCCGAGCCGGCCGCGAGCTGGGGCCAGATGCTGCCGGCGCTGTTCGGTCCGGGGGTCGCCATCGCCAATCACGCCGAATCGGGCGAGACCCTCAAATCCTTCGTGACCGAGCTCAGGCTCGACAAGGTCCTGTCGCTGATCAAACCGGGCGACTGGCTGTTCATCCAGTTCGGCCATAACGACCAGAAAGCCAATTGGCCGCAGACCTATGCCGATGCCGAGGTCGCCTACCCCGCCTGGCTCCGAACCTATCTCGCCGAGGCACGGCGGCGCGGCGCGCACCCCGTGCTGGTGACCTCGCCCGAGCGCCGTAACTATGACGGCGCGCGCGTCCGCCGGACCTTGGCAACCTATGGGGAGGCGGCCCGGAGAGTGGCGCGGGAGGAGCATGTCCCGCTGATCGATCTCCAGGAACGGACCGTCACGCTCTATGAAGCGCTGGGCGAAGCGCGCGCGGCCACGCTGTTCAACGAAGGCGGCAAGGATCGCACGCACCACAACAATCCCGGCGCTTGGTTCCTCGCCCGTGCGGTGGCGGCCGAGGTCGCGACGCAAATCCCCGAACTGGCCGCCCATCTGAAACCCGAAGCACGCGTCTTCGACCCGGCCCGTCCCCGGCTCGAGGAAGGCCAGATCCTGCCGAGCATCGCCGAAAGCGCGGTCCGCCCCGCAGGGAGCTGATATGAAGACGATCCACGCCATGCTTCTGGGCGCCGCAGCGGCCCTGGCCTCCCCCGCCGCCGCACAGGAGGCGAAACCGACCGCCAATTTCGCCGCACCGGCCAAGACCTTCGGCCGCGTCTCCTATGATGCGCGGTCGCTGATGATCGACGGCAAGCGCATGATCATTTGGTCGAGCGAGATGCACGCGTTCCGCCTGCCCTCGCCCGATCTCTGGCGCGACATACTCCAGAAGATGAAGGCGAGCGGCTTCAACACCGTCGCCTTCTATTTCGACTGGGGCTTCCACAGCCCGAAAAAGGGCGTCTACGATTTTTCGGGGATCCGCGACATCGACCGGCTGCTGACCATGGCGGAGGAGGAAGGCCTCTACGTCATCACGCGTGCCGGCCCCTATGTGAATGCCGAACTGACTCGCGGCGGCTTCCCCGGCTGGCTGGTCAACCAGCGCGCCCGCGCCCGCACCGACGATCCCGAATATCTCGCGGCAGCGGACGAGTGGCTGACCAAGGTCAACGCGATCATCGCGCGCCACCAGATCAACGGCGACGGCAAGGGCCACAAGGGCACCGTCATCCTCCACCAGATCGAGAACGAGCTGGCGCTGACCACGCCGGTCCAGCGCCGCTACATGGACCATCTCTACGCCAAGGCGCGGGCGGACGGCATCAACGTGCCGATCTTCCACAACGATCAGGGCCGCAATGGCTATTGGGTACCCGGGGATTCGAAGGTCGATAAGACCATCCCGGGTCCCAACGACCTCTATGCCTTTGACGGCTATCCTGGTGGCACCTGCACCGTCGAGGGCAAGCCGACGCGCGGATCGGCGGCGCCCGACTGGGGCTATTACGGTCCCGGCGGCGCGAAGGGCGGTGCCTCGGCTTCGCCCAACACGCCGGGCTTCCTCGCCGAATTCGGCGGCGGCTGGTTCGACTATTGGGGGTCGAACGGCGGCTATGAATGCAACGCGATCCAACGCGGCAAACGCTTCCAGCGCGTCTTCTACGGCACGAATCTGGTAAACGGCATCTTCATCCAGAGCTTCTACATGGGCTTCGGCGGCACCAGCTGGGGCTGGCTGCCCGCGCCCGTGGTGTTCACCAGCTATGATTACGGCGCGGCGATTTCGGAGACGCGCGAGATACGCTCCAAGGCCGAGGAGCTGAAGCAGCTCGCCGGGCTGATCGCGAGCGTGCCGCACCTTGCCGGCATGGTGCCCGCCGGTCCGGTGCGGGTCTCGTCCGACAAGGTCCAGGTCTATCACAACAAGAGCCCGGAAACGGACGCACGCTTCCTGCTGGTGACGCACAAGCCTTCGAACGCCCGGACCGACGATCGATTCACGGTCACCGCCGACCTGCCCGACGGCCGCTACACCCTGCCGCTTCAGCTCGACGGCTACGATGCGAAATGGCTGGTCGCGGGCGTGAATCTCGGTGGCCAGCGCCTGGTCTATTCGACTTCCGAGCTTCAGGCCGCGCTCCGCCAGGACGGCCGCGACGTGGTGCTGGTCTATGGCCGCACGGGCGAGGCCGGCGAGACCGTGCTGCGCTATGCGAACGGGCCCAGGGTCACCGTGCTCGAAGGCCGCGCGACTTCCAGCTTCGATGCCGCCAGGGGTGATTTGAAGCTCAGCTACGGGCATCGTGGCCTCAGCCGCATCCGCATCAGCGGCGGCGGGCGACCCGACCTGCTCCTGCTGATCGGCGACGAAGCCGAGGGGACGAAGTTCTGGCGGCAAGGCGAAGCGCTCGTCCGCGGCCCGGCGCTGGTCCGCGGCGCCACCGCCAAGGACGCCACGCTCGCTTTGACCGGCGACACCCGGGAGGCCAGCCCGCTCGAAGTCTGGGCGCCGGCAAACCTGCATACGCTCAGCTGGAACGGCGTGAAGGTCGCGGCAACACGGTCGGCCTCGGGAAGCCTGGTCGCGAATATCGCCCTGCCCGGCCCCGCTGAATTCGCGCTGCCGTCCCTCACCGGCTGGCGCATGGCCGCCGGCACGCCCGAGGCAGAACCGAAGTTCGACGATTCCAATTGGCAGAAGATCGACAACCGCGCCTATGCCAGCATCACCACGCGGCCCGACGGTCAGCCCAATTTGCTGATGGACGCTTATGGCTTCCATGAGGGCGATGTCTGGTATCGCGGCCGCTTCACCGGCGGCGCGCGGGCCGAGCGCCTCCGCATCCACTACGGCGCGGGCGGATCGGGAATAGCGCAAGTGTTCCTCGACGGCGTGCTGATCGGTCAGAACGAGCTGCCGGACGGCCTTCCCCGCCCGATCACGGCCGGCGCCTTCAGCATCGAACTTCCTGAGGAAGCCCGTGCGCCGGGGGAGCACGTCCTGTCGGCGATGGTCCGCAACAACGGACATAACTGGGACCTTGACGCCGACGACTTCCACAAGGAAGCGCGCGGTCTGGTCTCGGCGTCGATCGAGCCGGTCGCCGGCCCCAGCTTCGCGGTCCCGATCGCATGGCGCATCCAGGGTCGCGCGGGTGGCGAGGATCTCGCCGATCCGGTGCGCGGCGTCGCTAACAATGGCGGCCAATATGGCGAGCGCATGGGCTGGCATCTCCCCGGCTTCGACGACCGAAGCTGGAAACCCGCCGATGTGCCCGCGATCGAGACCCGGGCAGGAACGACCTGGTATCGTACCAGTTTCGATCTCGCGGTCCCGAAAGGACAGGACGCCACCATCGGTATCGCGTTGGGCGACACGAGCAAGCCGCGCTCGGCGAGTGCCGCCTATCGCGTGCTGATCTTCGTCAATGGCTGGAACATGGGCCAGTTCATCGCGCATGTCGGCCCGCAGCGTATCTTCCCGGTGCCCGAGGGCATCCTCAACCATCGCGGCCGCAACACGATCGCGCTCGCCGTCACTTCGGACGGCGTGGCGGGCGATGCGCTGGAGGAGGTGAAGCTGGTGACGCTGCGGGATGTGAAGGGCGGCTTGCCGGTGCGCATGGTGCCTGCGCCCGCCACGCCGGGAGAGCTCAAATGAAGGTAGACCGCCGCACCCTGCTCGCCGGTGCCGTCGCCGTCTCGGTCCCGCTGCCGGCATTGGCCGCGCCCCTGGTGACCGAGCGCTTCCCGATCTGGCCGGGTCCGCCTCCGGGCGGCGAGGGGCTGAATGTGCGCGACGAGGTGGTGAAGCGCTCGCCCAACGGTGCGCCGGACGACATCGCCTGGCCGCACGTCGGCACGCCGATGCTCAACGTGATCCCGGCCGCCGCGTCCAACGGTGCCGCGGTGCTGGTCGTCCCCGGTGGCGGCTACGCCCGCGTCGCGCTCGGACGCGAAGGCTCGAGCATCTCGCGCATGTTCACGGCGCGCGGCATCACCGCATTCGAGCTTCTCTATCGCCTGCCGCATGACGGGTGGGCGGCGGGGCCGGACGTGTCGCTCCAGGACGCGCAGCGCGCGATCCGGCTGATCCGCGCGGGGGCGGCCCGCTGGAAGATCGATCCCGCGCGGATCGCGGTGACGGGCTTCTCGGCGGGCGGCCATGTCGCTGCGCGAACAGCGAGCCGCTTCGCGCTGCAGACCTATGCTCCGGTCGACGAAGCCGACAAGCAATCGGCCCGGCCGACCGTCGCCGGCCTGTTCTTCCCCGTCATCACGATGCGGCAGCCCGAGGCGCACGGCCAATCGCGGCGCGAGCTGCTGGGCAAGGAAGCGAGCCCCGAGCGCACACGGCTTTATTCGGCCGAGAACGACCTGCCTGCCGACATGCCGCCGACCTTCGTCGCGCACGCGGCCGACGATCCGGTGGTGCCACCCGCCAACAGCCTCGTCATGTTCGCCGCGCTCCATTCGGCAAAGATCGCGTCCGAGCTGCATATCTTCGAGAAAGGCGGCCACGGCCTCCCGATGGTCGAGGACGGCAAGGAACATCCCTGGCCGGGCTTGTTCGAACGCTTCGCGCGCCGCCACGGCCTCTAGCGCCGGACGACACAGGCCAGTCAACGCGGCGGCATGAAGTCCGCCTTCTCGTTCAGCACATAGGCCTCCCACGCGGCCCGATCGTGGAAATCGAGCCCTTTGCTCCACGCGGCGCCCATATAGTAGACGAAGGGCTTGCCGGGGGTGACGCGCAGCATCACCAGATAATTGTCGGCGTCCTGGCGCACCTCGGCGATCATCGCGGGGTCGACCATCAGGCCGATCCCCATCGCCCCCTTGTCGGAATCCTCGGGCGTCCAGAAGCTGAAACGGCCCTTGGCGCGATCCGCCAGGAAGATGCCCGGCTCCTGCGACGTCGCGCGCTTCGAAATACCGATGGCGACAAGCAGCGGCTCGTGCCGGTCCGAGCCGATCGTTGAGACCATGCGCGTGAAATTGGTGCCGAGCGGAAGCGTGAAGCGCCGTGTCTCCCACACCTTGCGATCGACCGCGACCGGCCAGGCCGCGTAGTCGACCTCGAAATCCGCGACCTCCGGTCCGTCCTTGAGGATCCGGTATTTCGCCCAGTTGCGCGACACCCACAGCTTGTTGTCCGCCCAGATGCCGAGCCCGCCCGCCCCGCGGAACGTATTGACGTTGTAGAAGTCGATCCCCTCGCCATGATAGTCGTGCTGCTTCCCGGTGCGCAGCTGCCGCTCCATGAACGGCCACACGACATTCTTGCCCCAGGCGTCGATCCCCGAGGTCGAGGGCGGCTCCTCGCGCTCAAGCGCCGGGCCGTAGATTCGGTGCGCAGTGCGGTCATTCTCCCAGAGGATGTCGTCGAAGCGATAGGGCGCGAACTTGACGCTCGCGCGCGGCCGTTGCTCTGCCCGAGGCGGCGGGTCGAGCGGCAACGAGATCTTGGGCATCGTCACACCATCTGCACGCGGCGATGATGCGGCGGCGGGCGCGGCCTGGGCGGCGGGATCATAGCCGAGATCGAGCATTGCCTGGCGCTCGGCCATCGAGCGCTGCCACCCGGCAATCTGTTCCGGCGTGCCGTTCTCCGGCCGCGGCCGGAGCGCGATCGCCACGCGCACGGGCCCCAGCGGATCGGCCTTCGGCTCGGCGAGCGGCACCGCGGTGACGGGCTTGCGGAGGTTCATCACCTCGGTCCCTGCGAGGAGCAGGGCGCCCGTCCCGTACAGGGCATGGTCCTCCGGGCGCGACGGCGCGGGCTGGTCGCCGGCGCGCTGCGCATAGCCGAGCAGGCCATCGGGCTGGATCAGCGCGGAGAGCCCGGCCCATGCCCTGGTCACGCGGGGAAGATAGGCCTTGCGGTCGAGCAGGCCGTGGTTGATCCCCCAGGCCATGGCATAGGTGTAGAAGGCCGAGCCGCTGGACTCCGGACCCGGCGGATCGGTCGGGTCGAGCAGGTTGGTCGTCCACAGCCCGTCCTCGCGCTGCAGCCTGGCGATGCTCGCCATCATCGTCTGGAAGACGCCGACATAGCGCTGCCGGGTCGGATAATTGTCGGGCATCGTGTCGAGCAGCCGCGCCAACCCTGCGACGACCCAGCCATTGCCGCGGCCCCAAAAGACGGGCTTGCCGGTCTTCGTCCTGGCCGTGCGGAAGCGCTCGTCGCGGAAGAACAGGCCATGCTCCTTCGACCAGAGCCGGTCGTAGGTGCGCCACCATTGCACGTCCATCGCCTGGAGATAGCTGTGATCGTGGGTCAGCGCGGCCATGCGGGCCAACACCGGCGGCGCCATGAACAACGCGTCGCACCACCACCAGACGAGCTTTTCCGGCGCAGGCTCAACCTGCAGATGGGGCAGGCTGTAATCTAGCCGTGCCCTGAGCGGCGCGATCTCGCCGGGCTCGGCGCTATGCGCGTAGAGCTCCTGATAGACCTCGCCGATCGCGATATTGTCCGCATCGAGCATGTTGCGCGGCGACCAGGCGCCGAGCAGCCCGAAATTATAATGTTCGGCGACGCTGCGCAGATAGACCCGTGCGCCGGTCTCGTCCGACACGCGCGCCAGCCGGCCGAGCCCGATCAGGAATGTCGCCGCGATCCAGTTCGCCGAAAGGCCGCGGAAGCTGCGCTGCGGAATATATAGGGGTGCGTCCTTCAATTGCGTCATCTGCGCCGCAGCGCTGCGGTTGAGCAGTTCGAGGACGCGCGCCGGATCAGGCACGGTGTTCGGATCGAAGCGGAAGGCCGACGCCGAGGGTGTCGCCACTGTCTGGGCGATCGCCGGAACCGGCATCGCCATGCCGGTCGTGACCAGCAGCGCGAGTGCCGCGCGGAGATATCTGGAACGGTTCATGGGTGCACCGCGATCGTTACGTTGGCCGGTTTAAGCCCCGCCGCGGATGCGCGGACGCGGACGCTGCCCGTCCCCGTGCCGCGCAGCATCGCCAGCGCCCGCCCGGCTTGGACCGGGCGCTCGGCTTCGGAGAACAGGGTGTGGTCGGTGGGGCTGCCATTGTCATAGGCAGCGAGCGTGGCCGCGCCCTCGATCGAGATGCGAACGCGATTGGTGGCGCTGGGCACGACGACACCCTTCGCATCGACCACTTCGACACGGACGAAGCCAATCGAATCGAAGTCGCTCCCGATCGTCGGCGTCTCGGCGACCAACCGGATCGCCGCCGGCGCGCCGGCAGTACGCAACGCGTCGGTTGCGACCGTGCGGCCCGCGGCGTCGCGTGCCACCGCGCGGACCGTCCCGGGCTCGAAGTCCACCTCCCAGCGTCGCGCGCTGTCGTCGGCATTGCGTGGCTTGCTGCCCAGCGAACGGCCGTTGAGAAAGAGCTCAACCGTCGCCGCATTGCTGTAGACCTCTACAGTCTCGGGATGTGCGTCGCGGCGCTCGGGACTCCAGTCCATGAGCGCCCCGGGACCCCTGGGCTGCGGCATCGCCACACCGATCATCGTCGGCAGCGCGCTGATGTCGACGCTTTCGGTGATGCGGCGCGCGATCTTGACGACGGGCGTCTCGGCCCACCAGCTCGCCCGTTCCCAGCCGACCGGCTTCACGAAATCGGTGCGGTCGACCAGGCCCGAAGGATTGCTGATGCTCGGCCATCCGGCACGGTCCGCCTCGCCGAGATAATCGACGCCGGTCCACAGGAACATGCCCGCATATGCAGCATTGTCGCGCACCGGCAGCCAGCTGTCGCGGTTCTTGCTGTTCTCGGTACCGATGATCTTGCGGCTGGGCTTGTCGGCATGCGCCTGGGCCAGCTCGCGCTCGCGATAATTTTGGCCGACCACGTCGAGCATGTCGGCAAGGCCGTTCTGATAGTCGCCCGTGGTGTTGGGGCGGAACAGCGCCATCGTCACCGGCCGCGTCGGATCCTCCTCGTGGAAGATCTTCATCAACCGCTCGATGATCGACTTGGCGACGAGGGGATAGGGCGTGTCGTGGATCTCGTTGCCGATCGACCAGATCATCACGCTCGGATGGTTGCGGTCGCGCCGCGCGAAGTCGCGCGCGTCGAGCGAGGACCAGTCGGTGAAGAACAAGTGATAGTCCTGCGGGTTCTTGGCGACCGTCCACATGTCGAACGCCTCGTCCATCACCACCAGCCCCAGCCGGTCGCACAGGTCGAGGAATTCGGGCGAGAAGGGATGGTGCGCGGTGCGGATCGCATTGACGCCGAGCGCCTTGAGCCCGCGCAGCCGCCGCTCGTAAAAGGCGAGCGGCACCGCCATGCCGAACGCGCCGCCGTCGGCGTGAATCGCGACGCCCTTGAGCTTGACGTTGCGGCCGTTGAGCCAGAAGCCGGTTTCGGCCTCGAACCGTGCGTCCCGCAGACCGAAGCGCTCGACCTGCCGGTCGACCACCTCTCCACCATCGGAGAGCAACGTGACCTCGGCGCGGTAGAGGGCAGGATTGTCGAGGTTCCATAGTTGGGGATCGGTCACCCGCATGCGCGCCTGGAGCGGCGTGACGCGGCCGGCGTCGAGCGCCACCGTCGCACTCTCCCCGCGTGCGACGGTCTTTCCGTCCGGCGCGACGATCGCGACTGCGATCCTGCCCGCCTTCGCCTTGTCGGTGAGATTGCGGACCGAGGCGTCAATGCTGATGTCGGCGCCCTCGCGGCTCACCTGCGACGCTCTGACCGCGATGCCCCATTGGTCGAAATGCGTGTCGCCGCTCATCACGAGGCGGACATGGCGATAGATGCCGCCGCCCGCATACCAGCGCGACGCGGGCTGGGCCGAGGTGTCGGCGCGCACCGCGAGAACATTGTCCCCTTCGGCGTCGAGGAACGGCGTCAGCTCATAGCGGAAGCTGGCATAGCCATTGGGCCGGTGGCCGACATGCCGGCCGTTGATCCACACGCCCGAGCGTTCCATCACGCCGTCGAACTCGACGAAGACGCGCTTGCCCTTTGCGTTCTCGGGCAGACGGAAATGCTTGCGATACCAGGCGACGCCGGTCGGCAGCCAGCCGCCCGAGCCGGTGCTCAGCGCCTTCTGGTCGAACGGACCGGCGATCGCCCAGTCGTTCGGCACATCGACCAGCTTCCAGGCGCGGTCGTTGAACCCCGGCGTCGCTGCGTCGGCGCTGTCGCCGATCATCAGCCGCCAGTCCTTGTCGAGCGGCATTCGCTCGGTCGGCTGGGCGGTTGCGGTTCCGGCGCAGAACAGGGAGAATGCCGCAAACGCCATACGACACGCGCCGCACAGCCGGCCAATCCCGCGATTCAGCCGCATCGCACCCTCCCTTTGCCCGGCTTGATGCCGTTCCACATGTCATGATAGCAGTTCATGATATGGAGTAAAGCGGGACCGAAATGCGCAATTTTCTGCTGCCGGCCGCTGCCCGCACACAAGCCAATCTTAAATTTCGACGTAATTTCAAGATCATGATGCCCCGAAACATTGGCTAGGCCGATTTGTCATACCACGGGGTTGCAACCTCTCTTTGTTATGCTACTTTTTACAAAGTGGACTCACATTCCACATAATGAATTGACCGATAGACGTCGGCAATTCGACAGGGACGCCTAGAGGCGGGGGACAGCACAACCATAGGTCCCGCCTCGAATCTGTCCGGGCATATCGAGGAGAGGGGAAAAATGGCTGATCGACTGAAACTGCGCCCGCGTATGCGCGCTACTGCCTCTTGGGCGGTTCTTGGACTCGCGCTGACTTTCGGCGGACAGGCGATGGCGCAGGTCTCGCCCGCGACGACCGAGCCGACAGCGGTTCCCGATGACGGGCAGGAAGCGGTGCAGGACGAGGCGATCGTCGTCGTCGGCGCGCGCGCGAGCCAGCAATCGGCCAATAACCGCAAGAAGAACGCCAAGACGGCGACCGACTCGATCGTCGCCGACGACATCGGCTCCTTCCCCGACCGCAACGTCAACGAAGCGATCTCGCGCATCCCGGGCGTGGCGCTGTCGCGCAACGAATATGGCGAGGGCGAGGGCGTCGCCGTGCGCGGCAACGGCGCCGACCTGACCCGCATCGAGCTGGACGGCATCGGCGTGCAGAGCACGGCCGGTCTCGCCGTAGCGTCCAACCAGGGACGCAACGCCGACCTGCGCGAGCTTCCCGCCGAACTCGTCAAGAGCGTCGATGTGGTCAAGGGCTCGACGGCCGACATGACCGAGGGTTCGCTGGGCGGTACGGTCCAGATCAAGACCCGTACCGGCCTCGACTTCAAGAAACCCTATATCTCGCTTCGTGCAGGTGCCGGGCAGAATTCGCTCGGCAAGGACTGGACGCCGGATTTCAACGGCGTCGCCGCGAGCAAGTTCTTCAATGACCGGCTGGGCGTGATCGTCAGCGGCACATATGCGAAGCTCCAGAACAACGGCCACGGCTTCGAGAACACGACGAGCAACAACCGCGGCTATTCGCGCCTGTACGACTTCGACAATTCGCCCGAGAAGACCTTCTCGTTCAATCCCGCGACGGTCGGCACCGATGCCGCGGACGTCGCCTTCGCCAACAGCCTCGCACCCGACGGCACGCCGCTCACCCCGCGCGAGCTGGTGACGATGGCCGCGGGGGCGAAGAGCAAGGCGGATTGCATGGCGCTCTTCCCGAACAATCCGAACGGCAATGGCGGGACCCCGTCCCAGGCGACGAAAAACTCGCAGATCACCCAGCGCGTTCTCGAGCAGCAGACCTGTCTCAATCAGTGGAACGACTATACGCCGTCGCTGATCCGCAACTTCATGAACGAGCAGACCGAAAAGCGCTACTCGATCGACGCGCGCGTCGACTATCGCCTCACCGACAATCTGACGATCTTCGCCAAGGGCACGATCGCCAATCGCAAGGTGCACGACCAGAACCGCAGCCGCACGCCGGTCACGATGTTCAACCAGAACCTCGCCGGCACCTTCGTCAATTCGGCAACAGGCTATCCGCTTACGCGCTCGGTGTCGCCCAATGCGCCGGCGGGCTATTATCTCTTCGACCCCCAATATGGCTTCAATACCGTCACGACGGGCAGCGGCAGCACTGCGGTCGTCAGCCCCGTGCTCGGCAATGTACTCAACGTTGTGCCGGGCAGCGTGAAGGTCGACGGTGCCCACAACGTCACGCAGATGACGACGACCAACAATTCAGTCGGCATCGATCAGATCGAGAACACGATCGATACCAAGACCAAATATGCCCAGGTCGGCGCCGAATATCGCGGCGACCGGCTCGAGATCGACCTGTGGGGCGGCTATACCAAGGCGAGCACGAGCCGCGCCGACATGCGCACCTCGCGGAACTATAGCTATGGCGACGCGACGCTGACGGTGCAGCCCAACGGCCTGTGGGACGTCGAACTGCCGTCGAACTATGACGAGACCAATCCCGCCAATTTCGTCCAGCTCACCACGCCGCCCTGCGTGTCGGGCGGAACCAACCCCGCCACCTGCACCGGTCAGGCGGCCGTGGCGGCAGGGCCCAACGGGCCGGCGACTCCCGCCTATCTCGTCGCGCAGATGCCGCAGACGACGCCGAACTTCTCGATCCAGTACACACCCTCGCTCGGCGTGGCGTCGGAGAAGACCGCCAAGTTCGACCTGGCCTACAAGACCGAGGGTCTGATCCCGTTCATCAGCCGCGTGAAGGTCGGCGCGATGTACCGGAACAACCAGATCAGCAAATGGGGCAATGGCGGCTACACCGCGGCGACCGCGATCGGCACCTTCGGCCAGCCTGGCTATGTTCCCGCGGTCATCGTCCCTACCGCGATCGTGCGCGGATCGTATCGCGCCTGCCAGCCGACGGCCGGCTCGTCCGCGCCCGGCGGCCTGTCGTGCAACTATGGCTTCGTGCCCAGCACCAATCCGGCCAATGTCCGCTCCGGGGTAGACACGCTGACCCCGCAAGAGCTGCGCGACCTGTTCGAGAAGACGCTGGAACCCGCTACCTCCGCTTATTTCGGCGACCTGCCGAACCGTGGGAACCTGCCGCTGGCATGGCAGGGGATCCGGACGGACAAGCTGTTCAGCGCGCTCGGGGCCGCGCAGTACATGAACCTCGACTGCCTCAAGACCTGCATGGGCAGCGACGGGAAAATGTATGACCAGCCGGTCACCCGCGCGGACGAGACGATCAAGAACATCTACGGTATGATCGATTTCGAGCAGCGCCTGCCCCTGGGTCTGTTGTTCAACGGCAATGCCGGCGTCCGCGGCGTCTTCACCAATACCAAGGCCTCGGGCCTGCAGACGATCGCGGCGATCCGTGTCACGCCGACCTATAATCCGGCGGATCCGAACAATGCCTCGGGCTTTATTACCCAGTCGTTCAGCCGGCCGGTGACCTTCGCGCGCAGCACCACCGACTGGCTGCCGAGCGTCAACCTCAATCTCTGGGGGTTCAACGAGTCGGTCGTCTTCCGCCTCTACGGCGCCAAGACAGTCGCGCGCCCGGGCATCGACAACATCGTGCCCGGCGGCACCTGCACGGTCGACGAGCGCGATATTCTCGATACCGGTTCCGACGACAGTTTCGATTGCTCGGGCCGCGTCGGCAATCCCGGGCTGAAGCCCTTCACCGCCTGGAGCTACAACGCCTCGCTCGAATGGTATCCGAACCCCGACACGATCTTCTCGGTGGCGTATGGCAAGCTCGACGTGCAGATCGGCAAGCCTATCCAGGTGACCGTGCTGGAAAAGCCGTTCGAAGGCAGCACCGAGACCGATCCGATCACGGGCGGGCCCCTGGCGGACGTTGCTTTCCTGGTTCCTACCTATGCCAACGGGCCCGGCTACAAGCGCGACATCTGGGAATTCTCGGTTAAGACGGCCTATACTTTCCTGCCCTGGTTCCTGAAATATACCGGTGTCGACGCCAATCTTTCGGTGCTCAGCTCGGCTGTCACCAGCGGGCAGCAGGATCCGCTGACCGGCGACGTGATGATGCCGCCAGACGAGTCCAAATATTACGCCAACGCCTCGCTCTGGTACGACGACGGCAAGCTCAACATGCGGGTATCCTATCAGTATCGCACGTCGCGCTTCACGTGCATCACGCCCTGCGGCGGCAACACCACCGACATCAACTATCCCGGCGAGCAGTGGACCAATGTCCGCTTGGTTGCTCCCGGCTACAACCCGGGCGTCCCGCGGTTCAATGACTCGAGCACGTTCATCGACGCGAAGATCTCGTACAACATCACCCGCAACTTCCAGGTCTATCTCGAAGGCCGCAACATGACGCGCGAGGCGCAGACGGTCTCGACCGGCGGCTATACGGACTTCGCCGACGGCACGCCGAAGATCATGCGCCTGATCTATGGCGGCCGGCGCGTTATGGGCGGCGTGCGCGTCCAGTTCGGCAATTGAGGCCCAGGCAGGGCGCCGGCTTGACCCGGCGCCCTCCGCAGGTCGAGAAAGGCCGGAGCGCGCACGGAGAGGTCAACGCCCCAAGCCATGCCGCTTTGGCTTTCGCGTATCCGCGCCTGATCGGGAGAGAATCGGATGCTTCGGGTCTGCCTGCTGGTTCCGGCGGTTCTCGCGATCACCTCCTTCGCGTCGCCCGCCAGGCCGGCCCAGACCCAACGGGCCTGCTTCTGGGCGTCCGAGATCACCGGCTTTGACGACGCAGGCGCCGATCGCGTGCTGGTCCATATCGGCACGCGCGCGACCTGGGAGCTCACGCTCTCCCCCGGCTGTCCGGATGCGAACTGGGCAATGCGCATCGGCATCCGATCGCGCGGCGGCGAACGGATCTGTCCAGGCCGCCCCGTCGAGCTGATCGTCCCGGACGCCAGCGGCAGCGGTAGCCGAAGCTGCCTCGTGCGCACTATCCGGAAGCTACCGGCCGACAAGGCAGCGCCGGCGCATGCGCGGGCACTCGAGCGCTGAGCGCGATGGCGCAACTGGCGAGCATTGCACCGGCAATGGCGCCCGAAGCGGCACGCGACATGCTCGACCGTTCGGCGATCGGCGCGCTCGAAATGGCCCGGCCGCCGCTCGACGATCTCGCCTATCGCGACTTTATCCGGGCGCTGCTGCGCGCGCCGGGCTTTAAGCTCGACCTCAACCGGCTAGAGCCGGATGCGGCGCTGGCCATGGTGTCGGACAGGATCCTCGGACCCGGCGTTTTCGCCTGTGAACGGGCAGAGCTCGCCGCGGACATCGCCGCACTCGCCGAATTTGCCGGAGCCCTGGCCGAGACACGGGCATCGGTGGCGATCCGCACCTATTTCGCGCCGGGCGACCTGGTCTGGCACGTCGATCGCGTCCATGAGCGGGCCGCCTTCCGCCTTTTGTGGCCGTTGGGAAGACCCGCCGGCATGCGCGTGACGCCGGCCGACAATATCAACGCGCGCCTCCACCGCGCCTATATGCGCCGCGAGCATCCGCTGCTCTGCCGGCTCGACGCGCAAGTGCTGCGCAGCGGTGCGCCGGTGGAGACGCTATGGGCACATCGCCCGATCCAGCTCGCGGCGATGATGTCAGGGCACTTTCCCTTCCTGGTCGATCCCGAGAGGGAGATCGAGGTCACGCCGGGCGCGGTCAGCATCCACCGGATCGAAACCCCCGCGCAGGTCGGCGCCTATCACCGCTCGTCCTGGGCGAACCGGCGATCCCCGGGCCTGCAGGTAGTCATCACGGCGGTTTCGGATCCGCCCTGATGCGCTATCGGCGCCTTGGGCGGACGGGACTTCAGGTCTCCGAATGCACGATCGGCACGTCGCAATTGGCGGCACCCGGCTCCGATCGCGCCGAAGCGCGCGCAATGGTCGCGATGGCGCTCGACCAGGGAATCAACGCCTTCGAGATCGCCGCGGACGATCGGGAGGTGATCGATCTTCTCGGTGAACTCCTCAGACAGGAAAACGCGACCCATCGCGTCCATGTTTTCGCCCGGGTCGCGTCGCGCGCGCCCTTCGAGCTCCCCTCCCCCCATGTCCCGGTGCAGCAGGCCTATCCCGGCGCCCATATCCGCGCCCAGACCGATTCGCTGCTTGCCGGGCTAGGCGTCGAACGCCTTGCGCTCCAGCAGCTTCATGCCTGGTGTCCCGAATGGCTGGGCGAGGGCGATTGGTTCGAGACGATGACCCGCCTGCGCCGGGAGGGGAAAATCGCCGGCTGCGGCGTATCGCTCTTCGATCATGACGTCGATGCCGCGCTCGAAGTCGTCGCCAGCTGCGCAGTGGATTCGGTCCAGGTAATGTACAACGTCTTCGATCAGGGCGCGGCTTCGGCGCTGCTTCCCCGGTGCATCGAACACGATGTCGGAGTGATCGCCCGCGCTCCGCTCTACTACGGTGCGCTTGCCCGCATGAGGCAACCCTATCCGCGAGGCGATTGGCGCGCCGAATATTTCTACGACGAGCATTGGCGAGAAACATCGCAGCGCGTCGAAATGCTCGCCAGCACGGCCGCATCGTTCAACAGATCGGTTCCGGACCTGGCTTTACGTTTTTGCCTGTCTCACCCTGCGATCGCGACGGCCGCCACGGGAATGCGCACACGAGAGCAACTCAAAGCGAACCTGCAGGCGCTGGGCGATGGGCCACTGAACGCAGAGGCGACCCTGTCGCTCGGCGCACACAAATGGCTATGCTGACCTGGCGCCGGCTGGCGACCGTTCCGCTGGCATTGCGCATCGCTGCGTCCGTTAAGCCACCAAATCTCGACATTCCCCAGATCCGCGCGAGGTGGAGCTGGCCGAAGCGCTTGACGAAAGCTCCCCGGCTAGCGGCGCGGCCACCCTCTACGAAAGGCCGAGGTCACGACTGAAATACGAGCTCGATTCCATGAAGGAGGCAGCGCGCTAGTTAGCCGCAAACTGCGCACACGGGCGGCGATGTCCTCAGACTCTATCCCATAGACAATTTCGGATATCGTACATAAAGGCCTGCCACTTGCCGTTCGAGGCGACCCCGGGGAAATAGCAGCATGTTCCGCGCCTTGTACGACTGGGTCCTGCGCATGGCGCACCATCGCCACGCGCTGCGCGCTTTGGCCGCGGTTTCGTTCGCCGAGAGCAGCTTCTTCCCGATTCCGCCCGATGCGATGGTCGTGCCCATGGTCATCGCGCGACGCGACCAGGCGTACCTCATCGCCACGGTCTGCACGGTCGCCTCGGTCCTCGGCGCGATGCTGGGCTATGCGATCGGCTATTTCCTGCTCGAGAGCGTCGGCCAGTGGCTGATCCAGCTCTACCACATGCAGGACAAGATCGGGCAGTTCCAGACGATGTACGGCGAGTACGGCGCCGCAATCATCCTGCTGAAGGGGCTGACCCCGATCCCGTTCAAGCTGGTCACGATCGCCAGCGGCGTCGCGCACTTCAACTTCCCGCTCTTCGTCATCCTGTGCACGATCACCCGCGGCGCGCGCTTCTTCATCATCGCCGCGCTGCTCAAGCGCTTCGGCGAGCCCGTCCAGGCCTTTATCGAGAAGCGCCTCAACCTGTTCGCCTGGCTGTTCCTGGCGCTGATCGTCGGCGGTTTCCTTGCGGTGGCGTATCTCTGATCGGCGGCTTGCCTTTCGCCTGGCACGACGCTAGATACGGTGCCCAATCCGACAGCGTGGTAGGGAAGCGCCGGTTCCTCTGAGAGGACCGGGCAGCGGACCCATGCCCCGAAGTCGCTATTTGTTTATTGAGCGAAGGATGGCCCAGGTGGCACGAACCAGTCCGATCGAATTCATGCGTCAGGTGCGCCAGGAGACGTCGAAGATCGTGTGGCCCTCGCGCCGCGAGACGATCATGACCGGCGTCATGGTGATGATCATGACGACCCTGCTCGGCATCTTCTTCGTCGCGATCGACACGGGCTTCGACTTCATCGTCAACACCCTCCTCCGTCTCGCCGCGTAAAAGGGACCATTATGTCGCGCTGGTACATCATCCACGCCTATTCGGGCTTCGAGGGCAAGGTTCGCGATCAGATCATGTCCGATGCCACGCGCATGGGCCTGGATCGCTTCGTCGAGTCGGTCGAAGTCCCCACCGAGACCGTGACGGAAGTCCGCCGCGGCAAGAAGATCCAGTCCGAGCGGAAGTTCTTCCCGGGCTATGTCCTCGCCAAGCTCGACATGAACGACGACGTCTATCATCTGGTGAAGAACACGCCGAAGGTGACCGGCTTCCTGGGATCGATGGGCAAGCCCCAGGCGATCACCGAGGCCGAGGCCGCGCGCATCCTCAACACCAAGGAGGAAGCCGCCGCCGCGCCGAAGACCAAGGTCAGCGTCGATTACGACATCGGCGACACGGTCAAGGTCACCTCGGGCAATTTCGCAACCTTCTCGGGCATCGTCGAGGAGCTCGATTTCGACAAGAGCCGCGTCAAGGTCTCAATCTCGATCTTCGGCCGCGCCACGCCGCTGGAGCTGGGCTTCGAGGACGTCGAACGCGTGAAGTGATCTTCGCCGCATTGCGGAATAAAAAAGGCCGGGGCGATGCTCCGGCCTTTTTCGTTTTGGGTGAATTGCAGCCTAATCAACGACAAACGCCCCAAAGATGACATGGGCATTTGATTTCCGTGACTATAGATAGTCCCGAGAAAATCCTGTATAAATACTTTACAAGTACGAGGCCGATCTCCCTGCGAAAGGAATATTCGCATGATAAGACCCGTCCTGGCGTTGATCCTGTCATGCTTCGCAGCAAGCGCGTCCGCCCAGGATGCCCGCGCAATCCATCCGCCCGTGCAGTTCGGCAGCGGCGATTCCCGGATCGTCAACTTCAACGCGATGACGACGGGCGCGAAGGTCGACAATTATTACGCCGGCGGGGCGAACAGCCTGGGCGAGATCGGCCCGGACTATCAATATGTGTTCCTCGACGACGATTGGGTGACCTTCCAGTCGCCAAGCCAGCCGCAACAGGGCAACATGGCCTATTCGCTCAGCGGCATGGGTAGCGTGAACTTCCTGGCGGGGCTGACCACCGGGCTGAACTTCGACTATGCCAGCGACGCCAACACG
This sequence comes from Sphingomonas sp. JC676, assembly GCF_014489075.1. GTDB lineage: Bacteria > Pseudomonadota > Alphaproteobacteria > Sphingomonadales > Sphingomonadaceae > Sphingomonas. The sequence goes on from NZ_JACTGR010000002.1 coordinate 340,530, forward strand.
ACCGTGTCGATCTATGCGGACTTCGACGGCACCGGAACCCTGCTCGCCTCCTACCTGCTCATGGCCAACAACCCGTCCGCGGCAAGCAGCCGGTTCGCAGCGGCCGGCCAGTTCGCGACGAGCGACCAGTTCGGTTTCGTCGCGCTCGCCTTTGCCGGCACCGCCCGCTCGCTGGTGATTGCGAGCGCGCCGGGCGCTTTCACCTGGGACAATGTCACCTTCGGCAGCCTGCAACCGGGCGGCGTGCCCGAGCCGGAAGGCTGGGCGCTGCTGATCCTCGGCTTCGGCGCCGCGGGCGCCGTGATGCGGTGCCGCGCGGTCAGCGCTCCTGGCGCGCTGACCGCGCGGCACCGCTGAGGGCCATACGAACGGGCCGGGGCGCAAGCTCCGGCCCTTTTCGTTACGCACCCGGCTTGCGCAGCGCACCGCCCTGCCCCATCCCATGCATTCCGGCGCGTGCGCGGGAAGGCCCGCGCGGCGCCATGCAGGGGCGGAGGACAATATGGGCCAGAAGCTTTGGTATCGGCTGGGCGGGCTGCTCACGATTGCGGGGGGACTTGCGTTCGGATGGTGGGGCATCTGGCTGCCGCTCGAGGCCGCCCGCGCCCATGCGCCCGAGGTGCGCTACCAGATCCCGATCTTCGTCCTGGTGCCGGCGATGCTCGTCTTCGGGCTCTATTTCCTCATCGGCGGCGGCGCCTGGCCCTATCGCAATGTCGAGAAGCAGACGCCGACGGCGATGGGCTGGGCGCTGATGATCGTGGTCGCGATCTGCAGCGGGGCTTCGTTCTGGTGGCTGACGACGACGTTCGATGCGCTGGGGTATCGGAACGGGTGAGGTGGATAGGAAGGCTCTCAAACGACCGGACTGCATTCATTTGCCGCCATCAGAATGAAGCCACTTACCAAAACGCCGTTATTCGACCGCATCCCAATGCGGTGCAGCGAGGCCCAGGTTGGCGGGTCCCTGTTCAAATCAGTTGCACATTGTCATAAAACTGTCATGTCCAGCGATAGACCCGCCGTCATTCGCTATCTCAAGACGCTGAAGGCCGCGACGATATGGATCCAAGCGCTCCGGCCACGCTGTATCGGTCTCGCGCCCTGTGCCCGGACGAACGCGCGTCCAGGGAAATGGAGGAAATCGCTGCCGGTTCGCTCGCAGTCATGGTCCGGCTGGCGCTTGCGGACCCGGACGCCGAATTCTGGCCGTATCGCATTGATGTCGGCGGACACATTGTCGACGGCGATGCGATTGTCGCGCTCGATCAGCAACTTCGCCGCCCGACCGGCACTCCGCGCCGGGATAACCTACTACCCGCACGCAGGCGGGTTGGCGACGCTGACATAAAATCGTAACAGGCGGCTCCGCCTACCTCCGTCCTGGACCAGACAGATTCGCCAGATCGCCGCTTTACCGTACCGGACCGACGGAAGTGCGATCGAGGCCCCGGTGCGAGTCCTGCTGGTCACCTCGCGGGAGAATAAGCGCTGGGTGATCCCTAAGGGCAATCCGACGCCCGGAGTGATGCCGCATGCCGCCGCCGCGATGGAGGCGGAGGAGGAAGCGGGGGTGCGCGGGCTCGTCTGCCCGATGCCTCTCGGCTCGTTTCGGTATCGCAAGAAGCGTCGCAACGGCGCCTCGCTGATGATCGACGTGGACGTGTTCCCGCTGGCGGTGAGCCACGAGCTCCCTGCCTGGAAGGAACAGGCGCAGCGCGAGCGGCGGTGGTTCAACCTCGCCGACGCCGCAACGGCGGTCGACGAGCCCGATCTCAGCGATCTCATCCGTTCGTTCGGACCCTCCGAATTCAAGGCAGCAACGCAGCGTTCCGGCATTCTCAATGCCGTGGCGCAAAAGTCGAAGGTCAGTCATATGTTCGCGTGGTTTCAACGGCTGCTGCCGAAAACCGGCAATTTCTTCGGAATGTTCGAGGCGCATGCCGTCACGGTGGTCGCCGCGGCCGACGCGATGTCGCGGCTGCTGCAAGATGGCAACGCGGACCATATCCGTGAAGTGATCGAGCGCGAGCACGATGCTGACGAGATCATTCGCGAAGTGCTGCGCACGGTGCGGGAAACCTTCCTCACACCGTTCGATCGCGGCGCCATCACCAGCCTGATCGGCTCGATGGACGACGCGATCGACGAGATGCAGGCGGCCGTCCAGGCGATCGACCTGTACGAAGTCACGACGTTCGAGCCGGAAATGAAGGACATGGCCGCCATCATCGTCGATGCCGCGCGGCTCACCGCGGAGGCGATGCCGCTCCTCCGCAACGTCGCACAAAACGGAGCCCGCCTGCACGAACTGACCGAAAGGCTGGTGCGCATGGAGAGCCATGCCGACGACATCCATACCGCGGGTGTGAAGCGCGCATTCAAGGAACACGGCGCCAGCGACACGCTGGACTTCATCGTCGCGCGGGAGATCTACAAGCATCTCGAACGCATCGTCGACGCGTTCGAGGATGTCGCGAACGAGATCGACGGCATCGTCATCGATCACGCCTGAGCCGTGGTGCACGAACTCGCTCTTCCCCTGCTCATAGGCCTGATCGCCGTCGCACTGGCGTTCGACTTCCTGAACGGCCTGCATGACGCGGCAAACTCCATCGCCACCGTGGTCGCAACGCGACTGCTGAAGCCGGTGCACGCAGTCGCCTTTGCTGCGTTGTGCAACTTCGCCGCCTATTTCCTGACGATCGCCTTTCCCAGCCTGCACAAGGTGGCGGAGACGATCGGCCAGGGGCTGATCGAGAAGGATCTGATCACGCCCGCCGTCGTGTTCGGCGCGCTGGTCGGCGCGATGTTCTGGAATGTCGTGACCTGGCTCAAGGGCATTCCCTCGTCGAGCAGCCATGCACTGGTGGGTGGGCTGATCGGTTCGGGCGTCGCGCATGCCGGGCTCACGGGCGTGCAATGGACGGGGCTCAACAAGACGCTGATGGCCATCGTCCTTTCGCCAACGCTCGGCATGATCCTGGCGATGCTGATCATGCTGGCGTCGAGCTGGATGTTCCGCCGCGCCACTGCGAGCGGCGCCGAGAAGACTTTCCGCGCTCTGCACCTCGTTTCGTCGGGCGCCTATTCGCTCAGCCACGGTCTCAACGACGCGCAGAAGACGATGGGGATCATCACCGTGCTGCTCTATTCGACCGGCTATCTCCATGGGAAGTTCGAGGTCCCGCACTGGGTGGCGATCAGCTGCTATATCGCGATCGCGCTAGGCACGCTTACCGGCGGCTGGAAGATCATCGAGACGATGGGCTCTCGGATCACCAAGCTCTCGCAGCACCAGGGCTTCAGCGCGTCGCTCGGTGGATCGATCATCCTCTTCACGGCATCCTGGCTCGGCATTCCCGTCTCGACCACGCACACGATCACCGGCGCGGTGGTCGGTGCGGGCACGGCACGGCGCGCATCGGCGGTGCGCTGGGGCGTGGCCGGCAATGTCGTGACCGCCTGGATCATCACCATCCCCGCTTCGGCGGCGGTCGGCGCGCTCTTCTATGCAGTGACAACGTTATTCTGACTGAAGGCAAAGTAACCGTCCGCTCGACATTCCGCTAGCGGCTAACCAACCAACGCCCTCACCCCTCCCAATCCTTCAACCGCCATCCCCCAAACAGCGCCCGCCCATCCCCCAACGGCGCCTTCCCCGCCTCGGCGTCGCTCCAGCCGGTGACCTGGTCGAGCGCCGGTAGCTCGGGCGCGGGCGGTTCGTGGGGGCTTCGTCTCGGCCCTTCACGCAGGGCGGCGCGGCGCACCTCATAGCCTTCGCGATCCCAGGCCTTTTCCGCCTTCCATTTGCGCGCGGCGCGCGCCGACCAGGCGTCGCTGCTCTCGCCGCGCTTCTTCCTGCGGTCCGGGCGCTCGCCCCATAGGACCGCCTCCTTCTGGTGGAGGTAGAGCAATTGGAGCGCCTGGGCCGGGCTCATCGCGGGGATCGGCGGGGGATCGTTGTGGCGCCAGGCATCGTCGCGGTGGCTGTCGGGCGCGAAGCTCTCGAGCAGCGCCATCTCCAGCCGCTCATAGCCCATCTGGAGCGCGAGGCGCATCTCGCGGGCGAAAGCGGGGCTCGCCTCACGCCGTTGATAGAAGACCGAATGCGAGAAGCCGGCCGCGGCGGCCGAAAGGCGGATGTTGGCAGTGGCGCTGAGCGCGGCGAGGAACGCCTGCTCTCCCGCGCGGGTCAGGCGGCGCGGTGTGGCGTGGCGGAGCTGGAGGCGGCCATTGCCGAGGCGGGTGATCAGGGGCTCGTCTTCCCTGTGCGGCGCAATGCGGGAAGGGTCTTTCAGGCTCGCCTGCAGGTTCGCATGGGCCAAGGCGAGCGCCGCATCCCATTCGGCAGCGAAAGCGGGGTGCCTGGCGCGGCGCCTGAAGAGGGTGGTGCGGTGCATGCCCAGTTCGCGCGCGGCGAGATGGGTATTGCCGGTGCGGCGGAGCGCCTTCAGAAAGGCCTGGTTCTCCAGCGCCTGGCGACGATTGAACGGGCGCGGCATGGGCCACGGGTCTCAAGCCAAATCCTACATTGCAAGGGGTTTGCCTTTGGCGGCGTTTTGGGCTAGTGGCGCGCGCTTCCAACGTCACAGCGATGGAAATTGCGGGAGGCCGTGTTCGCACGGCCGCTTGGACCGCTAAACTTGAACGGGGCACGGCGCCAGCCGCGCTCCACTACAGAGTGAGACAAATGGCAAAGAAGATTACCGGCTATATCAAGCTGCAGGTGCCCGCGGGCGCCGCAAACCCCTCGCCGCCGATCGGCCCTGCGCTGGGTCAGCGCGGCGTGAACATCATGGAATTCTGCAAGGCGTTCAACGCCTCGACCGGCGACCAGGAGAAGGGCACGCCCCTCCCCACCGTGATCACCGTCTATGCGGACCGCTCGTTCTCGTTCGAGACCAAGACGCCGCCGGCGACCTACCTCATCAAGAAGGCGATCAACCTGAAGTCGGGCTCGAAGGAGCCGGGCAAGGTTTCGGCCGGAACCATCAAGCGCTCGCAGCTCTCGCAGATTGCCGAAGCGAAGATGAAGGACCTGAACGCGAACGACATCGAGGCGGCCACAAAGATCATCGAGGGCTCCGCCCGCGCGATGGGCCTCCAGGTTGTGGAGGGCTAAAGACATGGCAAAGCTGACCAAGAAGCAGAAGACCTGGACGATCGACGCTGAGAAGCTGCACGGCGTCGACGAGGCAATCGCGCTGGTGCGCGCCAACGCCACCTCGAAGTTCGACGAGACCGTCGAGGTCGCGCTGAACCTGGGCGTCGATCCGCGTCACGCAGACCAGATGGTCCGCGGCGTGGTGACCTTGCCCAAGGGCACCGGCAAGACCGTCCGCGTCGGCGTGTTCGCCCGCGGCGCCAAGGCCGACGAAGCCACCGCGGCGGGTGCCGACGTGGTGGGTGCCGAGGATTTGATGGAAGCCATCCAGGGCGGCAAGATCGATTTCGACCGCTGCATCGCCACGCCCGACATGATGGGCCTGGTGGGTCGCCTCGGCAAGATCCTGGGTCCCAAGGGCATGATGCCGAACCCGAAGCTGGGCACCGTGACGATGAACGTCGCCGAAGCGGTCAAGGCCGCCAAGGGCGGTCAGGTCGAGTATCGCGTCGAGAAGGCCGGCATCATCCATTCGGGCATCGGCAAGGTGTCGTTCCCGGCGGAAGACCTGCGCGCGAACTTCGACGCGCTGGTCGACGCGGTGGTCAAGGCCAAGCCGGCCGGCGCCAAGGGCAAGTATCTGAAGAAGGTCGCGCTCTCGTCGTCGATGGGCCCGGGCGTGAAGGTCGATACCGCGGAAGTCGCCGCGATCTGATCCTTCAGGATCCAAGCAAGACACGGAAGGGCCGGGGCGAAAGCTCCGGCCTTTTTGTTGCACCTTTACGCAATTCTCACGCGCGCCGCTCCATTCCCTCTCGAACCTTAACGTGGGCACGCGCCATATTGGCGGCATGCCCATCCTCCTCCTGTTCCTGATCGGCGGATCGATCGGCGCGCTGGCCGGCGTCGCGGCGCGGATGCGGACGCATCGGGCGCGGTTCAACAGCGTGTTCGCGGGCATTCTCGGCGCGCTGCTGGGCGGGTTGGTGTTGCCGAGGATAAGCGAAGGCCATCCGCTCCTGCTTGGGGTGATGACGGCGGCGGTGCTGGTCGTTGCCCTGATCGGGGTTCGGCGCAGGCTCGCGGGCTAGCGCGTCAGGGCGTCGATCGCGGCGAGGTAGCGACGGCCGACCGGGACGGTCTGGCCGCAATCGAGATGGATCAGCGCACGGCCCGCGGTGTCGCGGCAGATCTGGCGAACGTTGCGCGCGTTGATGATCGTCTGACGGTGGACGCGGACGAAGCCGAGTGCGGCGAGCCGGTCCGCGAGCGTACCCAATGGCGCGCGGACGAGATGGGCGCGGCCGAGCGCGACGATCTCGCTGTAATTGCCGGCCGAGCGGATCAGCACCACGTCATCGGCGCGGATGCGGAGCAAGGGCGCCTCGGGTAAATCGAGCCAATCGCCCGAGGGAGCCCGCTGCTCGCGAAAGTGCGGCAGCGGAGCGGGTTGGAGCCGGGGCGCCTGGCCGAGCAAATGGCGCTCCCAGGCGAGGAGGACGAGCAGCATCGTGCCGCCCAAGATCGCCGAGCGCGGCAGGAAGCCGGCGAAGGGTGAAGCAGCAGCGATCTGATCGGGGCACATTGGGTGGGCGACCGCTGTGGCGGCGGCAAGCTGCGTCGCCAGCGCATCGGCGACCATCACGGGGACGAAGGCCAATGCGACGAGCAGCAGGCGCTGGCGCTGCGGGCCGAGCATCGCGGCACGCAGCTGGTCGCGGAACGCCCAGCCGAGCGTGATCAGCACGCCCCAGACGAACGCGAACGGGATCCCCGCCTCGTCGCCGGGGATCGGTCGGGTGGCGGAAGGGTCGTCCCCACCCCGCACGCCATAGCCGAGCAGGAAGGCGAGCAACGCCAGCACGCCGGCGCCGGTGCCGGAGATGCGGAGGCCTGAAATCGACTCGAACGGCCGTGATGCCATGTGCGGACGATAGCGCACGCGCGGGCGCGCGCGAACGCCCGTTCGTCACGCGGGCGGGACGTTCGTCCCAATCCCCTCACCGCCCCATGCGCTGCGGCCGCATTCGAGGTCCCGCGGGGCAATGCAGGGGGATGCAAAGGGACCGTGGACGATGCGTAGATCAATCTGTTTCATGTCACTGCTCGCCGCCCCGGCCGCACATGCCCAGCAGGCGCCGGCGCCGCAGGGCAGCGGCGACGTGGTGCGCGCGGCGGACGATGCCTTTGGCCGGCGGATCGGGATCGAGGAGGTCGGTCTCTACAGCGAGGGCGAGGTGCGTGGCTTCGACCTGCAGAGCGCGGGCAACTACCGTATCGAGGACCATTATTTCGTCCGCGCCACCGGGCTTCCGCTGACCCTGCAGGAAGGGACGGCAATCCGCGTGGGCGCCAACGCGCTGCGCACCGATTTCGCGGCGCCATCGGGCGTGGTGCAGTTCGACCTGGCCAAGCCCGATCCGGGCGCGCGGGCGACGGTCGAGACGGGCTGGTGGGGCGGCCAGGGCTGGGTGGTGTTGAGCCGCTTCTCGGCGGGAACGCGGGACGGCAGCCTGGGCGTGGCGGGCGGGCTGCAGTACAATCCTTCGCAGGATTATACCGACGGGACCGGCGGGGACTATATCGCCGCCTCAGTGGTGCCGCGCTGGTCACCGATGCCGGGGCTGAAGCTGACCGGCATGCTCAGCCGCACCTGGTTCACGCGCGGCGGCGACACGGTGTTCGCGACTGCCGACGGGCTGCCGCCGCCCCGGGTGCTGCGCGATATCGAGCGGTCGCAGAAATGGATGCAGCAGCGTACCCTGGCGACGCAGAGCGGGCTGATCGCCGAGATGGATGCGGGGCACGGCTGGCGCTTCGGGGCGTCGGCCTTCATCTCAGACGTCGACGACCAGCGGACCTATTTCAACCTGATCCGCTTCCCCGGCGGCGGCGCGCCCGCGGAGGAAATCTCACAGGCTTTCCGCGGCGAGCGCTTCCGCTCCTTTTCCGCCGAGCTGACTGCGGCGAAGGGCTTCACCACGGGCACGCTCACCCACCGTGTACTGGTGATGGCGCGGCGGCGGGACAGCCTGTCGCGGACCGATCCGGGCGCGGCGCTGCCGGTGGTGCTGTTCCCCGATGTCGACAAGCCGGTACAGATCGCGCAGCCCGCCTTCACCGTCGATCCGCGTCGCAAGCGCGACGATGTCGGGCAATGGGCCGGGGGCGTGGGCTACCGGCTGTCGATCGGCGACAAGGCCGAGCTGCGCGCGGACGTGCAGCGGGCGGAATATACCAAGCAGGTGACCGCGTTGGACGGCAAGGTGACGCGCGAGACGACACGGCCCTGGCTCTACAGTGGATCGCTGACCGGGGCGGTGACGCCGCAGCTCACCGCGTTCGCCAGCTATGCGCGCGGGCTGGAGGAGGCCGGCGTGGCGCCGGGCAACGCGGTCAATCGCGGCGCGGTGCTGTCCGCGACGGTCTCGCGCCAGGCCGAGCTCGGGGTGAAATATGCTATCCCCGGCGGGCCCTCGCTGATCGCCGGGCTTTTCGACATCCGCAAGCCGCTACCCGGGCTCAACGCGGCCGGCGTGTACGAGTTCGTGGGCGAGGTTCGCCACCGCGGCGTCGAGCTGTCGCTGGCAGGGCCGGTCACCGAGCGGCTGAGCGCGGTGCTGGGCGCATCCTATCTCGATGCGAAGATCAGCGGCGAGCTGGTGGATGCGGGCGTGATCGGATCGCACCCGATCGGCCGGCCGGAAGTGATCGCGCTCGCCAACCTCACCTGGCGCGTGCCCGAGATCGACGGCCTCGCGATCGACGGCGGCGTCAACTTCCGCGGCGAGCGCTATGCGAACCGTGCGAACAGCACGACGCTGCCCGGCTATGCGATATTCCAGGCCGGGCTTCGCCAGCGCTTCGAGGTCGAGGGCAAGCCGGTGACGGTGCGTGCGCGGGTGACCAATCTGTTCGACACGTTCGTGTGGAACGCGAACAATGCCGGGATCTACCAGACCAACGGCCCCCGCGCTTTCACGCTGTCCCTGACTGGGGAAATCTGAGCGCGGTCCCGTCCGATCAGGACCCGGCGCGCTCCGCGCGGAGCGCGCCGGCGAGCGGCGCCTTTTCTTGCGGCCAATCCCGCCGCATACTCGCGCCAGGCCCCAGAGGCCGGAGAGGATGCGCCCAATGCGTCGCTTGTTGCTTCCCCTGCTCGCGCTGCTGCCGCTCGAAGCCCAGGCGCAGACCGCTCCGGCGGAACAGGATAGCGGGATCGTCGTGCGTGGGTCGCGCGAGGCGCCGAGCGACTGGCGCGAGGCCGAGACCGACCATGTCATCGTGCTGAGCAACGGCAGCGAGCGCGAGCTGGTGCGCATCGCGCGCAACCTCGAGCGGCTCCATTTCCTGCTGTCCGTCCTGCTCAATCGCATCGACAAGCCCGACGAGACCGTGAAGCTGCGCGTCACGCTGGTGGGCGACAGCGCCGAATTCGACGCGATGGACCTGCGCAACCTGCGATCCAAGCCCGGCCCTTTCGCCGACGCCTTCCCCGTGACCCGCTATTACGACCCGCGCGAGGACGGCGCGATCCTGGCGAGCACGCGGATCGACCAGAAGGCGGTGCTTGAACCCGGGGTGAGCCTTGCGAGCATCGGTTCGGTGCTCGCCGCGACCGTGCCGCCCACCCCCACGGAACAGGGCGGCGGGGGCGTGCCCAGCGCCGCGGCGCTCGGCCAGACGACGAGCTTCGGCGCGAGCGATCCGCTGGCAGTGTCGGTCAATTCGGTCGACGTGCCGCTGCCCGCCGAGGGGCGCATCTATGCCGGCTATGCCCAGCATTTCCTGCTCACCTATTTCCCCGCCGCCTATCCGCGCTGGTATGTCGACGGGTTCGGCGAGCTGTTCTCGACCCTGGTCGCGCGCGAGGACGGCGTGCTCGAATATGGCCGCCCGCCTGAGGGCATCCGCCGTGTACTCGATCATTACCACAGCGTCCGCGTCGCGGACGTGCTGACCGGCAAGGCGCTGACCGACAAGGGCTTCGCCGACCGCTGGACGCCGTTCCATGCCTGGGCGCTGACCCACATGCTGTTCGTCGACGAGGAGCGCCAGGGCCAGCTGCGCGCCTATCTGCGCGCGATCGCCAACGGCGCGCCGCCAGAGCAGGCGGTGCAGGCGTTCGGCGACTTGGACGAACTCCAGCGCGGTTTCGTCCGCTATGGCGAGCGCAAGGTCTGGTATGATCGCCTGACCTATCCGCCGGACCGCGTCGCCGAGCCGATCGTCCACCAGCTGACCAAGGGCCAGGCCGCGTTCCTCAAAGGCCGGCTGGAGCTGGGCTCGCGCGTGGAGCTGCCCGAGCCCGCGCCGCCGGGGACCGACCCCAAGCGCGCCGCCGATATCGAGCGCGCGCGCCGGCGCGCGATCGCGGCGCGCGACACATGGCTCGCCGATCTGCGCAAGGACGCGGCGCGCTATCCGACCAATGTCGAGGCGCAGCTGCTGCTCGCCGAGGCGGAGTGCCGCAGCGACGACAGCGCCCAGTGCCTGACGGCGGCAGACCGTGCATTGGTCCTGGCGCCCGGACATGTCGACGCGCTGACCTGGAGGGGCGTGGCGCTCACCCAGCAGGCGATCGCGGGCCCGGCGGCCGAGCGCAAGGCGCGGCTGAAGGCCGCACGCGCGATCATCGCCCGCGCCAACCGCGCCGATACCGAGAACCCCCTGCCCCTGCTCGCTTATTACCGCAGCTTCGCCGATGCCGGCGAAACCCCGCCCGACGTGGCGGTGGAAGGACTGGAAAAGGTAGTGGAGACCGTCCCGGCAGCGCCCGGCCCGAGACTCCTGCTCGCCGAGGCGCTCGCCCAGCGGGGCAATGCCGATGCCGCGCGCAAGGCGCTGCGCCCGGTAGTCGCGGGCGCTTATGATTCACCCGAGCGGACAAAGGCCGCCGCGATCGTCGCAATGCTGCCGGCCAACTAGCTGCAGCAACATATAGCCGGGATGTAACGACGTAACGCACTTGGAACGCTCGCCTTTCTAAGCTCCGCAGTTTTCTCCCGATTTTCCTTGGAGGCCGGACGATCTCCGTCACCCCGGACCTGTTCCTGGGTCCACCGTTCGTCGAGGCGAGACGGTGGAGCCTCTTGAGCAGCACGGGTGGCACCGTGGGCCCCGGAACAAGTCCGGGGTGACGGTTGAGTAGCAGGTGGCCTGCTACCTTCGCGGATTGACTTTCGCGCATATGCCGCTATTTGCGCGCCTTCGCTCGCCTGGTTCGCCGGGCTTGCGTTCCGTCCGAGACAGCGAGTGACCGGGATCTGCCGGTCTTAATTTCTCGCCAAGACGGGGACAGATTTTTCCGACGTCCTGCCCTTTGTGCAGGCGTTTGGGTCACGCCGGTAATCCCGGTCGCGACGATCATGCCCCTCGGACATTTCGTAACCGAAGTCCCCTTGCGGGGACTTCATGAATGAGGAGACCGGCATGGATCGTTCCCAGAAGGCTGATGCCGTTGCCGAGCTGAATCGCACCTTCAACGAGGTCGGCGTGGTGGTTGTCACCCGCAATCTCGGGATGACCGTCAAGCAGTCGACGGACCTCCGCAACAAGATGCGCGACGCCGGTGCGAGCTATAAGGTCTCGAAGAACAAGCTTGCCAAGATTGCCGCCGAAGGCACCGATTATTCGGTGCTCACGGACCTGCTTACCGGTCCGACGGCGCTCGCCACTTCCGCCGATCCCGTGGCTGCGGCCAAGATCATCGCGGAATTCGCCAAGACGAACGACAAGCTCGAGATCGTCGGCGGAGCAATGGGCACACAGCTGCTCGATGCGAACGGCGTGAAGGCGCTTGCGACACTGCCGTCGCTGGATGAACTGCGTGCGAAGATCGTGGGGCTCATCGTGGCTCCGGCGACCAAGCTCGCAACCATCACCCAGGCACCGGCCGCGCAGATCGCGCGTGTTCTTTCGGCATATGCGGAGAAGGAAGCCGCTTAAGGCTTTCTGCGACCTATTTTACCAAACCTATTGATTTGATTGGAGTATATCATGGCTGACCTGAACAAGCTGGTTGACGCTCTGTCCGAGCTGACCGTCCTCGAAGCCGCCGAGCTGTCGAAGCTTCTCGAAGAGAAGTGGGGCGTCTCGGCCGCCGCTGCTGTTGCGGCCGCTCCGGCTGCCGGCGGTGGCGCCGCTGCCCCGGCTGCTGAAGAGCAGACCGAGTTCGACGTGATCCTCACCGGCGACGGTGGCAAGAAGATCAACGTCATCAAGGAAGTCCGCGCCATCACCGGCCTGGGCCTGACCGAAGCCAAGACGCTGGTCGAGTCGGCTCCGAAGGCCGTCAAGGAAGGCGTGAACAAGGACGAAGCCGCCAAGATCAAGAAGCAGCTCGAGGAAGCCGGCGCGACCGTCGAGGTCAAGTAAGCTTCTTCTGCTTCGCGGCAGAGAACAAAGGGGGCGGTCCGGCAACGGGCCGCCTCTTTTCGTTTTGGAGAGGCCGCGGGCGAATTACTGCAAATGCGCCCCTGTCGATTCAGGGTTCGGCTCCCCATATAGAACTAAAGGATCCGATATGGACAGAATCATAGCGCACGACACTGTGGAGCAGTGGATGACCCATCTTCGGCTCCAGCGTACCCGCGCACGCGACGTGATCTGGCTGATCGAGCATGGCGCGACGCTGCACGACGGACGCGACGGCACGCCGACGCACGATGCTACCGAGCGCTGGCTGCGCGAGCAGCAACAGGTGATAGCGGACGTAGACCGGCTCGTCGGACTCTACGACAGCGCCAATGTGTAGGATTCGCCGCCGCCCAGTCGCCGGCTATTTTTCCAGCGCCCGCTTTTCGCGCCTCGCCTGATCTCTTCTTCGATCACGCATGGTCTTTTGTGCGTGAGAGTTGTGGCGGATGAAATACGCCAGCGCCACCGCGGCAACCGCCAGCAGCGCAATCAATGCATAAGCTATAATAAGACGGGTTTCGATGTGCATTTCCCGAGTGCTGCAGGCTGCAGCGAGGCCTGATACGCTACATAACCCGCCAAACCTAATTTATATCCGCCGGGCGCGCGCTGGAGATCATGCGGCGACCGCCTCGCGGGGAACGTAACGGGTTGCGCCGAGCGGCCCCGTCGGTGACCCGCGATCGAGCCAGATCGGGCCGATCCTGTCGCCCTGCCCCGCCGCGCCGAGCATGAAATCCGCGCCATAGCGCCGGATGCTCAGTCCCGAGCGCCAACGCAGATCGACCAGCGCCATCGCCACGAACATCGGCCGGCCGCGAACCTCGACGACATGGATCCGGTCGCGTGCGAGCAACAGGCGGACCGGCATCCGGACGCCGCTGCCGGGTGCAAGATCAAAGGGCTCGCCCGCGACCTCGCCGGGCGGACCGCGGTGGAAGCCGGCAAGGATATTGTCCTGATCGGGACTCGCGCTCATCATCGCAAGCGAGAGGCGGATGGCTTCGGCGGGATCCGACTGGAGACTGCCGATCAGGAGCTCGAAATCGAGCGTCACGTCGCGTTCGCCAAGCTCGATCCGGACCGGGCGGATTCCGATCTCGAAGGGGTGGGACTGGAGCCGCGATGGCGGTGCAGGAGCCGGGCGCGGCGGCGGCGGTGGCGTCAATGGCGGCGGCGATGCGTGCGGCGGCGGTACCGGAAGGGTCTCCGCGAACACCACCTCCTCCTCCTCGATGGGTTCGGCTCGGCGGCGCAGGAGCAGCCAGGCCGCACCGCCCAACATCGCCGTCGCCGCGGCGCCGATGAGCATCCATAGCCAGCCCGGCATAGCCGGCTGCGCCGCTGGCGGTAAGGGCGCCGGTGCGGCGGCGGGCGTGGGCGTCGCGATCGGCGGGGCAGATGCTGGCGTAGGTGCGGCAGTGGGCGTCGGTACGGGCGCAGGAATCTCGATCGCACGCTCGGGCACGGTGGGGCGCCGCTCGACGCGGGGCCTTTCGATGCGCCGCGAAGGGGCGACCGCCGACGGTGTCGGTATCGCTATCGGCGAGGGGCTGACGGTCGTCGCGGGCGGCGATACCGGCACGGGGGTGCCGCCGGGCAGGCTGTAACGTTCGGGCACGACCCCGGGCAGCGTGAAGACGCCGGGCGTGCGCGATGGAGACGGCGTGGGGGCAGGCGCAGGCGCATCCTGCTGGGCGAACGCCATCGGCGCGGCCAGCGTTACCGCCGTCGCGCAGATCATTCCCCGGATCCAATACCTCCCTGGCTGCACCCCGACAGGCTAAATCCCGAACGTGAACACAGGCTGCACATGCCGCCGTTGCCCGATGAACCGCCCTGTCCTAGAGCCGGACCGGGGGAGACGATGACGGGGCAACAACCCGGGCGGGGGCCTGGCTATATTCCTGCGATCGACGGGCTGCGCGCAGTCGCCGTCGGATCGGTGATGCTGTTTCACCTCTGGCCGCCGGCGCTGCCGGGCGGGTTCACCGGCGTCGATATCTTCTTCGTCATCTCGGGCTTCGTCGTCACCGGATCGCTGATGGGGCGGCAATTCGACAGCCTGGGTGCGTTCGCGGCCTATTTCTATGCACGGCGGCTGATGCGGATCATGCCGGCGCTGCTGGCGATGCTGCTGACGACCCTGCTCGCCGGACAGCTCTTCATCCCCGATGCCTGGCTGAGCGACAGCCTGGCGCAGGTCGGGCGCTTCGCCTTTTTCGGGTTGAGCAACCTGGTGCTGGCGATCGATACCGACAGCTATTTCGGGCCGCAGGCGGTGTACAACCCGTTCACCCACACCTGGTCGCTGGGCGTGGAGGAGCAGTTCTACCTGGCCTTTCCGTTCCTGCTCTACTGGCACCAGCGGCTGCATCAGGGACGCGCCGCGGTGCGGTTCGTCGCGGGGATCTCGCTGGGCTCGCTGGCCTTGTGCGCGGTGCTGAGCTTCGCCGCGCCGAAATTCGCTTTCTATCTGATCTTCACCCGCTTCTGGGAGCTGGGAGCGGGAATGCTGCTGTGCCTGACGATCGCAACGTGGCGGCCCTGCGCGGAACAGCGCGGCAGTTTGCTGGCCGCGGTCGGCGCACTGGCGATCGGCGCTGGGTTCGCGATCCCGGAAGGCGGCCCCTTCCCCTTTCCGCTCGCTTTGCCCTCGGTGCTCGGCACGGCCGCGGTCATCGCGTCGGTCTGTGCCGCGCGGGGGACATGGCTCAGCCGTGTCCTGGGGAACCGGGCGGTCGTCGGGGTCGGGCTGCTCTCCTATTCGCTCTATCTGTGGCACTGGCCGGTGTTCGTACTGTTCCGCTGGACGACCGGGCTCGATACACCGGCGCTCGCGCTGGCGGCGCTGGGAGTGACGGTCATATTGGCATGCCTCTCCTACTGGCTGGTCGAGCGGCCGCTGCGTGGCCTTCGCACGATGTCCGATTGGCCGCGCGTGCGGGTGGTGAATGCCGCGCTGGCGGCAACGCTGATCGCCGCGATCGGCGGACAGGGGCTGATCGCGGCGCATGACCGGCTGACGCTGAGTGTCACGCACGATCGGGCGGCATGGCATGCCGAACCTGGCCGTCCGCTCGATCCGGGACTGAGCCATTGCGCGCTGACCGAGACCGTGGGCCGAGTCGGCGGCGGCATACGGACCGGCTGGACGCCCTCGGGCTGCACCCGCGCGCCTGCCGGGTTCGCGCTGTTCATGCCCGCGGATTCGCACGGGCTGGCCTATACTCCGCTGCTTCGCCAGCTTGCGGCGGAGCTGGGGGTGCCGGTGCGGCGCTATTTCAAGCCGGGCTGCCCCTATCTGAAGCTCGTCGAGACAATGGCCGGGCGGGCCAAGTGCGCGGGTTATTACCGGGCGGTTCTCGACGACATCCGGCGGGCCGCAAGACCGGGGGACATGATATTCCTGCCAGGACTTCGGGGGACGCGGCTGGTCAACCAGTTCGAGCGCGACCACGACCTGGAGGGGCCGCACGACGATAGCGTCGCGCCTGCCGCACTGGCCGAGGCCGGGGCGCTGATCGACCGGTTCGCGGCGATGGGAGCGCGCGTGGTGATCGAGGCGCCCAAACCGATGTTCCGCAGCCCCGCCTTCCGCTGCTCGGACTGGTTCAACCGGAGCAATCCGATCTGCCACGGCGGGCTGACCGAGCCGCGCGCGGAACTGCTCGAACGGCGGACGGCGGTGGTCGCCGCGATGCAGCGCCTCGCCGCGCGACAGCCGGCGCTCAGCGTTTGGGACCCTTTCCCTTTGCTTTGCCCCGGCGACCCGTGCCGCTCCCAGCCCGATGGCCGCCCGCTCTTCTTCGACGGCGACCATCTGAGCGGGCTGGGCAACGACCTGCTCTATCCGGGCCTGCGCGACACGCTTCTGGCGCTCAGGGAACCGTCACCGTCTGGAACGACACGTTCGATAGCTCGGGCAGGGCCTTGAGCTGCGGAACGACGGTCTTGAGATCGCCGACCACGACCAAAGTGCCCTTCGCGATCGGATAGTCGGTCTTGGCCGCGGCCATCATCTGCTCGGGGGTGACCGCGAGCACGGCGGGGACATAGGTGTCGGTCCAGTTCGCCGGCAGGCCGAGAATGTCGCGAGTGGCAAGCGTGCCGACCACCGCGCCCGAAGTCGAGTTCGAGATCGCGAACAGTCCCGCCATATAGGTCCGGATGCCCTTGGACTCCTCGGCGCCGACCGGCTCGGTCTGCATCCGGCGGATTTCCTTGAACACCTCGCCCAGCGCCGGGCCCGTGACGTTGGTCGTCACGTCGGCGTTGAAGGTCCACAGCGCGTCGTCGGGGCTGAAGTCGACGTCCGAATAAGGCGAATAGGTATAGCCCTTATCCTCGCGGATATTGGTGGTGATGCGCGAGCTGAACGCACCGCCGAGCAGCGAATTGGTGACGCGCTGCGGGATGTCGGCGGAGGTGCCGGCGAGCGGCGCATCGAAGCTGAGGCGGAGCGTCGTCTGCGGCGAGCCGGGGCGATCGATCAGGATCACCTTGGGGCCAGGCTGATGCGGACTCGCGAGCTTGACCGGCTCGGGACCGGCCGCCCAGCCGCCGAAGGTCTTGGCGATCGCGGCCTTCACCGCCGCCGCGTCGAACCGCCCGGCGATATAGAGATGCGCGCGCTTCGCGCCGAACTGGCCGTCGTGGAACGCCTTGATGTCGGCGATCGTGTAGCCGGCGAGCTGGGCCTGGCTGGGGATCTGGCGGCCATAGGGGTGGTCCGGGCCATAGATGGTGCGACCCAAAGCGACATCGGCGAGCGTGCTGGGCTGCGCGAGCGCCTGGGTGAGGCGCCGCCCGAGATTGGCCTTCACGCGGGCGAGTTCACCCGCGGGAAGATTGGGGCGAAGCGTCACGTCCCCCACCAGCGACACCGCCGCCGGCGCATATTCCGAAAGGACGTTCACCGAGACCGCGGTGGTCTGCATCCCCGCCGATACGTCGAGATCGCCGCCCATGCCCGCCGCGGCGGTGGCGAGATCGCTTGAGGAACGCCCCGCCGCCCCTTCCTTCATCATCTCGGCATTCATGGCGGCGAGCCAGGTCCTGTCGCCCGCGGCGACTTCACCCGCGCGGACGCGCAGCGAGATCACGACCTTGGGCGCGACGCCATAGGGCACCAAGGTGACCATCATGCCGTTGGGCAGGCTGTAGGTCTCGGTAGCGGGAAGCTTGAACGGCTTGGGCTCCGGGATCGGCGGCGCCGGCGGGAAATTGTCCTGCGCGATGGCGGGCGTGGCGGCGAGGATCGCCGCGAGAAAGAGCGCGCGCTTCATCACTTGCCTCCCTGGGGCTTGGCGGCGCCGGCGGCGGCACCCGGCTCGATCACGTAGATCGAGCGATTGGTGGAGCGCAGATATTCCTGCGCGGTCTTCTGGATCAGCGCGGGCGTCACCTTGGCGAAGCCGTCCTCGATCCGGTTGATCGCATCGGGATCATTGTCGAACAGCGCATAGACCGCGAGCAGATCGACCAGCCCGACGCGGCCGCCGCCGTCGATCTCGCCGTAAAGGCTGGAGCGCAGCTTGGTGCGGGCGCGGGCGAGCTCGGCCTGGGTCACCGGCTTGGTCCGCAGATTCTCGATCACGCTGTCGACCGCCTTGGTGATCTCCGCCTTAGAGTGCGAGGGATCGTGGGTGAAGCTGAAGCTCCACAGCATCGGCCCGCGATAGTTGAACATGTTGCCGAGATCGGCATTGATCCCGCCACCGATCTCGCCGGCAATGCCGGTTTCCTGGACGAGCTTGCGGTAGAGGCGGCTGTCGTCGCCCTGGACGAGCATCTGGTCGATCAGCCCCATCGCATACCATTCGGGCGTGCCGCGTGCGGGCACGTGATAACCTGCGGCAAAACCGGGCTTGGGCGCGAGCGCATCGACGCGGCTCTTGAACTTCTCCGCGGTCTGGCGCGGCTCGGAGATGTCGGGCTGGGCGACTGCCGGCTTCCTGGCGATCGGGCCGAAATATTTCTCGATGGTCGCGCGGGTGGCGGCGTAGTCCAGGTCGCCGGCGACCACGAGGACGGCGTTGCTCGGACGGTAGAATGCCTCCGAGAAGGACTTGGCGTCGGGCACCGTCGCGGCTTCGACCTCGGCCAGGTCGCCGTAGAAATTATGGCTGTTGTACCAGTTGGTGTTCGCCAGCATCGGCAGGTCGATCCACGGCCAGGTGCTGTAGGGCTGGTTGAGGACATTGACCTTGATCTCGTTGCCGACCACGCCCTGCTGGTTCTTGAGCACGACATCGTCGATCACCGGATTGGCCATCCGGTCCGCCTCGAGCCAGAGCATCCGGTCGAGCGCGCTGGAGGGGACGACCTCATAGTAATTGGTGAAATCGAACCGGGTCGAGCCGTTGTTGACCCCGCCCGAATTGGTGATCGTAGTGTCGAACACGCCCTTGGGCGCGTGCTTCGAGCCCTGGAACATCAGATGCTCGAACAAATGCGCGAAGCCGGTGCGCTCCTTCGGCTCGACGCGGAAGCCGATGCCGTAATAGACGCCGACCGTGACCGTAGGCGCGATGCTGTCCTTCGCCAGCACCACCTTCAGTCCGTTGGCGAGCGTGAAATACTGCGTCTCGACATGCAGCTTCTCAGCGGCCGGCTTGGCGGCCTGGGCAAGCGCCGGGGCGGACAGCCCGGGAGCAGACAGGGCAGTAGCGGCGAGCGCGAGCGCCAGGCTCCATTTTCGCATCGGATGGGTCTTCCCTTGGGGTGAGTCGTAGTGGGTTATTCCACCGCTACACCGCGGTGGGAAGAGCCTGTTTCTGCCACCATGGACGAAGGTCGTACGACGCTTGCGTGGGGTCACAACCCAAGTAGACTGGTGCCGGGCCAAGGGAGGATGGGGGCGATCGCCGCGATACCCGAACCGATTGCGCGCGAGCAGGCGCGGATCCTCTATCGCCACGCGCCGGTGGGCGTGGTCTTTTCGGGCGCGACGGCGTGCCTGGTCGCCGCCGTCTACGCGGCCAAGGGCTGGGTGGCGTGGCCGATCGCAGCCCCCTGGATGGCAGTGATGACTGCCTGCGTGCTGTTCCATCTGTGGCTGTGCCACGCCTTCGCGCGCGCCGAGGCGCCGGAACCGCAACGCTGGATCTGGTTGTTCACACTGGCGGCGGGGCTCGAGGGGCTGACCTGGTGCGTCGGCGCCTTCGTGCTCACCGACGGCGCCCATTACGACCGGCTGCTCGTGGTGACCCTGTTGTCGACCGCGATGGCCTCCGGCGCGGCCTATGTTTATTCGACCGACCTCAAGCCGTTCTGGGTGTTCTTCACGCTGGTGATGGCGCCTTATGTCGTGCTGTTCCTGATCCATCCGCACCCGCTGAGCGCGCTGCTCGAGGCAATGGTGTGGATCTATCTGGCCGGCATGCCGACGGTCGCGATGATGAACCACCACCAGTTCCTCGCCACACTGCGACTGCGCTTCACCAACCAGGCGCTGGCCGACGATTTGTTGGTGCAGAAGGACCGCGCCGAGGAGGCCAATATCTCCAAGTCGCGCTTCCTGGCCTCCGCCAGCCACGACCTGCGCCAGCCTATCCACGCGCTGGGCCTGTTTATCGGCGCGCTGGGGCCGCGCAAGATGGACGGCGAGGCGCGGCTGCTGGTCGATCATATCGCGCGATCGGTGCGTGCGCTCGACGACATGTTCGCCGCTTTGCTCGACATTTCCAAGTTCGATGCCGGCGTCGTCCAGCCGCATATCCAACCCGTCGCGATCGGGCCGCTGCTCGCACGGCTGGGCCGCGACTATGCCGTCGAGGCGGTGGCCAAGGGCATCGCGCTGAAGACCGTGCCGACATCGCGCATCGTCCGTACCGATCCGGTGCTGGTCGAGCGGGTGTTGCGCAACCTGATCGCCAACGCCGTGCGCCACACCGAGCGCGGCCGCGTGCTGATCGGCGTGCGCCGCGGCGGCGGGCTGCGGCTGGCGGTTTACGACACCGGGCCGGGCATCGATCCCGCCGAACAGGAGCGGATCTTCGAGGAATATTACCAGATCAACAATCCCGAGCGCGATCGCGCCAAGGGGCTGGGGCTCGGGCTGGCGATCGTGCGGCGGATCACCGCATTGATCGACGCGCCGCTGACGCTCGTGTCTCGGCCCGGCATCGGCAGTTGCTTCGCGCTATCGCTGGTCGCGACCGACGAGGCCCCGCCCCCGTTGGAACCGAGCATCCGCGAGGCGACGCGCGCGAGCGGCCTCGTCTTGGTGATCGACGACGAGCCGAGCATCCAGGAGGCGATGACCATCCTCCTCACCGGCTGGGGCTATCGCGTCGAGGTCGCCGGATCGCTGGCGGAGATGCAGGCACGGCTTCCTGCGCTCACCGAGCAGCCGAGGCTGCTGATCTGCGACTATCGGCTGCGCGACGGCGTGGACGGGATCGGCGTGATCGCGGCCCTGCGTGCGGCGCTCGGCGTGGACGTGCCGGCGATGCTGATCACCGGCGACACCGCACCCGACCGGATCGAGACCGCCCAGGCGAGCGGTTTCCTGTTGCTCCACAAGCCGGTGCCCAGCGGCCGGCTGCGCGCCGCGATCGCCAATCTGATCCGCGCCGCCGAGCGCGAGCTGGCCGGATCAGGCGAGCCCCAATGAACGCGCCATCGCCGCGGCCTGGGTGCGGTTGATCACGCCGAAGCTTTTGAAGATCGCCGTGACATGCGCCTTCACCGTCTTCTCGGAGATCCGCATCGTCCGTGCGATCTGCTTGTTGGAGTGGCCGCGGACGATCATCGCGAGCACTTCGACCTGCCGGTCGGTTAACCCCGCGACGATGGCGGGATTGCGCGAGCGCGGCGCGGTCTCGTCCTCGAGGATCAGCGGCGGCACATAGACCTCGCCCTTGAGCACCAGATCGAGCGCGGCGGTGAGGGTCTCGGGACCCGCCGATTTGGGGATATAGCCCAGCGCCCCGCTCGCCAGCGCGCGGCGCACGTCGCGCGGTTCCTCAGACGAGGACAGGATCACCACCGGCAGATGCGGCGCGGCGCGGGCGAGCGCCTCGATCCCAGCAAAGCCCGCATTCGGTCCGCCATCGCCCGGCAGGAACAGATCGAGCAGCACCACTTCGATCTCGGGCTCTTCGGCGACGATGCGCAGCGCCTCGGCCAGATCGGGAGCGTGATGGACACGGGTGGCGCCGCCGAACCCCTGCATCAGCATCGCCGCAACGCCCTCGCGGACGACACGATGATCGTCGACGATCAGCAGGTGCATGGCGATCGCAGCATCCGCATCAACCCTGGTCCAGCTCGAGTGGGTAGTTTTACGCCCGCGCGGTCGGCGAAGCGATAGGCCTCGGTTCGATCGCCGTCGGTGTCCCGGATAGGCACAACAATGATTTCTGTCGAGGTCTTAAGACCTCAGTCTAATTCAAATCCTTCGCGAGTCCGGTCATGGTGAAGCTGTTGTTCACCGGCATCAATGCGCCTCACGCCGTACTATGGTGACCGGAGATATTTTGCACCGAGCGTGATTTACATCATCTACTCTTAGGGGATCGTGCAATGTCTTTCCGCAAATCAATCGCCGCCAATATCATTATTGGCGCATTTGCCAGCTGTGCAATCGCAAGCACCGCCCAGGCGCAGAACCTGCTCGTCAATGGCGGCTTCGAGGATTCGGACAGCGGCTTCGTCACGCCCACCGGCTGGACCAATATCGGCCCGTCCAACGGCGTGGTGCCCTATTCGGCGATCGGGCCCGGTCTCACGCCCTATGAAGGGGATAATTTCTACACGATCGGTGGACTCGGAACCAACGGCATCAGCGCGATCGGCTGGGGCATCGGCCAGAGCGTCGCGACGACGATCGGCAACACCTATCGGCTGACCTTCGGTTTCTCGGACGAAAATGGTCCGGGACTGGAAACCGTGCTCGGCGTCGGCATTGGCGGCACCGTCACGCAATATACGCTGACCGCGACCAATGCGGGCTTCTTCGCGCGCCAGTTCCAGACCGCAACGATCGACTATATCGCGACCGGCGCGCTGACCAATATCAGCTTCACGCTGCTGGCGACCAACGAACTCGGGATCATCGGCAACAACGATCCGCTGATCGACGGGGTGATCTTCGAGCAGATCGCAGTGGGGAATCCGGGCGGCGTGCCCGAGCCGGCGAGCTGGGCGACGATGATCGGCGGCTTCGGCTTCGCCGGTGCGGCGATGCGCCGTCGTAGCGCTGGCCGGATCGCAATCGCCTGAGAAACCGCGCATCGGCGCCGCCGAACCGGGGGCCGGGGCATCGCGCCCCGGCTCGAAATCCTGGGGCGGCAGCTGCCGAGCGAGCTCCGCGGGGAAGCGTTCTAGCCTCCCGCCAGCCAGTGCACCTTGGTGACGAAGAAGGACCGTACCGGTTTTCCCTCGGCATCGAGGGCGGGCTGCATCTTCGCGCGCCGACTGACCGCGCGACAGGTCACATCGGCGAAATCGTCCGGGCTGGTGCGCGCGAGAACATAGCAGCCGGCGACTGCGCCCTTCGGATCGACATCCAGGCGAAACTGAACCTGGCCATTATGCCCCTGCATCAGCGCGGCCATCGGATAATCACTGCTGGCGAGCCACTCGCCCGGCGCGGTGATCGGACTGGCCGGCCGGAGCAGCGTCTGCTGCACTGCCGGATCATATCCCCAGCTTCGCACCAGATTGGCCGAACAGGCGCGCATCTGCTCCATCGGCTTGGCGAGCGAGCCGAATTCGAGGCGGAACGGTCGCTTGCCCCGGATGGCGAGGGTTACGCCGGTGACAGAGGCTTCCTGGGCCGGCGTGACCTTGGGCGGCACGTCGTTGGGCGACTTGCGGTCCCAGCCGTCGAGGCGCACCGAGCTGAAGAACATCGCCTTAAGCTTGCCTGCGTTGCCGTTCAGCGCACCTTCTGAGAAGGTGCCCAGACCGAAATTGATCTTGGCGGAGCCCTTATAGTCGGACGAGCGGACCTTGTTCCCCAGCACGGAGAGATCGAATTTGTCGCCGGGCTCGTAGCGCGTGAAGCGCAGAATTACCGGGTCATCGTTCTTGCCGAACTGCGCCAGCAAGTGACAGGCGTCGGGATCGTAATTGACCACCCACTTGCCCGAGCGGGTCAGGACCTCCGGCTCGCGGTCCTTTGCCGCGGCCGCGCCTGACATCGTCGCGCACAGTGCGAGTGTCAAAACGGCTTTCCGGAACATTCCCCGCCCCCCATTTGCGCAGAAAGCCCTTTAACCCGTTCGAAACCCTCCAAGCAATCGGGAAGAACATCTCGAGGCAGCCGCGACAAACGCGCGCAGCTGTCGGGAAGATGGCGGGAGCGGTTTACGCCGCCCCCGCCTCTCTTCACGGAACTACTTCGCCTTCGCCGCCGACTGATCGACCGGCACTACCGGCAGCAGCACCGCGCTCGACTGGGCACCGCCATAAACGATCGAGACCGTCGCCTTCTGATAATCTCCCGGCTTCGCGAAGAAGATGTTCTCGACATATTTCTGCGGGTTGCGGTCATAGACCGGGAACAGGCTCGACTGGATCTGGACCATGATCTTGTGGCCCGGCAGGAAGACGTGGTTCACCGTCGGCAGGCGGAACTTATATTCCTGAACCTTGCCCGCGGGGATCGGCGTCGGGTGCTCGAACGAGCTGCGGTAGCGGCCGCGGAAGATGTCCATCGCGATGGGAAGCTGGAAACCGCCCATCTCCTTCTTTGTGGCGTTCTCGTCCGGATAGACGTCGATCACCTTAACCACGAAATCGCCGTCCGTGCCCGTCGTCTTGGCGAAGATGTCCGCCAGCGGCGCGCCCGAGACGCGGACCGGCTCGGTCAGCACGCCGGTGGAGTAAGTGAGCACATCGGGGCGGCCGTCGACGAAGCGCTGGTCGGTGACGAGATAGGTGCTCCAGCGGCCGTCGCTGAAATTGATCGGGCGCGGCAGGTGCGGCACTGGCTTGGCCGGATCCGAGACATAGCTGTCCTGCCCTGCCCCCGGCTTGGCGAAGCCCGCGGCCTCATTGGTGGTCAAATAGAGCGGCGTCAGGTTGTCCGGACCCGCGAGCGGCCATTTGTCGAGGAAGTCCCAGTGGTTCTCGCCGGTGTTGTAGATGCTCGCCTTGGGTGGGGTGTAGGCGGGCGCGCCGTCCTTCAGATAAGCGTTGAAGAAGGGCAACAGGATGTCGCGGCGCGCCTGGAGCGCGGTATCGCCCTCGAACTCGAGCTCGCCTAGCTTCGAGCCGTTATAGTTGAAGCCCGAATGGCGCCACGGCCCCATCAACAGGAAGTTGTTGCTCGCCTGCGGCGTCTTCTGGAGCTCCTCGAAGGCATGGATCGCGCCGTACATGTCCTCGTGATCCCACAGCCCCTGCTCCCACAAAGTCGGCACGTTGGAGGGGTTCTTGGCGAGCAATTTGTCGAGCGCCTGCCCCTGCCAGAAGGCGTCATAGGTGACGTGCTGGCTCAGCCGGTTCCAGAAGGGCAGCTGGTCATAGCCGTACTTCTTCGCCCAATCGCCCGCCGAGCCGACCTTGCGGAACGTGTCATAATCGTCCCAGCCGCCGTCGGGCGGGGTCGGGCCGCTGGCCTTGTAGCCCGTGATACCCGAGATCCAGCCGATATTGGGCAGGCGGAACGCGCCGTGATGGAACCAGTCGTCGCCCATCCAGCCGTCGACCATCGGGCTTTCGGGCGCGGCGACCTTGAGTGCGGGGTGCGGATGGAGCAGCGCCATCACCACGGTGAAACCCTCGTACGACGAGCCGAGCATGCCGACCTTGCCGTTGCTCTCGGGCGTGTTCTTCACCAGCCAGTCGATCGTGTCCCACGCATCGGTGGTGTGATCGACCTGGGTGGGATTGAGCGGGCCGACCGGCGGGCGCGTGACGACATATTCGCCCTCCGACCCGTTCTTGCCGCGGACGTCCTGGAAGACGCGGATATAGCCGGCCTGGACGAAGACCTCGTCGCCCTGGGGCAGCATCGAGATCATCTGCGGGCTGGTCATCCGGCGCGCGCGGGCGGTGGCGTTATAGGGCGTGCGGGTGAGCAGGATCGGCGCATTCTTCGCGCCCTTGGGGATCATCAGCACGGTGAACAGCTTGGTGCCGTCGCGCATCGGGATCATGACTTCGCGGCGGATATAGTCGTTGCGATCCTCGGGGATCTGGAACTTGGACGGAATGTCATTGAAGCCTGGCGTTCGCGCCGGCGCCTGCTGAGCATTGGCAGTGGCGGCGGTGAGGAAAGCAGTTCCTGCGAGCAGCGAAACGAGCGTCTTGTTCATGTGCGACCTGGCTCCAACCGAGGGAGCGCGGTGGATAGAGCCAAATCCGGGGCAAAGGAAAGGGCCTGTCTTTCCGTTACGGAAAGACAGGCCCCAGCGCGACGACCCGAAAAGGTCAGGCGTGCTCGGGTGTACCCAGCAGCTCTGCCTCGAGGTTCTCGACCATATGCGGTCGAGTGGCGCCGATCGCTCCCACGCCTGCTTCCGAAGGCGCCGGGCGACCGATCTTGAACGCGGCCTGGGTGTGGCCCTCGCTGCCGTCGGGCAGCGTGTAGCGGGCCTCGGCGACGACGACCGGATTGAAGGTGCGGCCGAGCTCGCCCTTGGGGATCGCGAGATGGGCGTCGACGCGGGTGCCGTCACCGGCCGCGATCGTGACGGGCGGGACATGGGCGTCGTCGCGATGCTCCGTCAGCCGCTTCTCCATCTCGCCCGCGTCTTCGTCGGCGAGCATGAAGGCCGAGATGCGGACGTCTTTGGCAGCGGTGTCGCCGGAGTTGCCGATGGTCAGCTCGATATCGACCAGCGCTTCTTCCTCGCTGGTACCGGCACGGACGGGGCGCAGACCGAATTCAAGCCACGGGCGATTGGCGACCGGCGCATGGGCATCGGCGACGCCGGCAAGATCTTGCTCCTCGGGGCGGGCGATCTCGATCTCCTCATGCGCCTCGACGGCTTCGGCGACCGGAGTCACTTCCGCCTCGCGGACCGGGGCCGCGACCGGAGCGGCGGCAATCGGCGCTGCGACAACCGGCGCAGCGGCAATCGGCGCAGCGGCAATCGGCGCAGCCGGAGCGGTGGCGACCGGGGGGACATATTTCGGACGACCACGCGGCTCGGGCGCCGAGACGAGCACGGCCTCGTCGAGTGCGGGCTCGACATCGACGGGCGCCACATAGGTCGGCTCGGCATAGCTGGTCACTTCCTCGTCATTGCGACGGCGGCGGCCCATCATGAGCAGCGCGGCGAGGCCGGCAAGGACAAGCAGCACGCCACCGGCGAGCCACGGCCAGGCAATGCCCGTGCTACGCGTGGTTTCGGTGGTCGCCACGACGGGCGCCTCGGCGACGGGAGCCGGAGCCGGCTCGGCTGCGGGCGGAGTCACTGCGGTCTCCTGCGGCGGAGGTGCCGGCGGCGTCACCGGAGCCTGAGCGACGGGCGCAGGAGCGGCGGCCGGAGCCGGTGCGGGCGCTGCAGTGCGGGCCGGCGCGGTGGCGCGGACCGGGGCAGTGGCGCGGGTCGTCTGGCGCGTCGTGGTGCTGGTGGTGCGGCGGGCAGGTGCCGGCGCGGCCTCAGCGGGGGCAGCCGACGCGTTCGAGCCGCGCTGCTGGTCCTCGACCGACGGGACCGACTGGACCACGGGTGCCGAGGGCGTGACCTGGATCACGCGCGCCGGGGTGGCGGGTGCCGGAGCCGGGGCCGGCGTCGTCAGAATCGGCGGTGGCGTGACCGACTGATCCTGCGCAAAGGCGGGGGTTGCGATGATCGCGGCACCGATCAACAGTGCGGCGCGGGGGCGAAGAATGTTGGGTTTCTGCATCATATCGCAGGTTCAATGATTGGAACCCGATAAAGGCCCCGAGGCGTGCGGCAGGACGAGGTTAACGAGCGACGAACGACACTGTTAACCCGTTGTTCAGCCGCAAATCCTTCGCACTTTTCAAAGGCAAAAAGGTTCCATGGGCCGTTGACAGGTTCCTACGCGATACCTAGATGGCATGTTCACACCACAGCTTCGGGAAATGATGCGTCGTCGCGCAGCGCATCGATCGAATTGGAGTTGCGGTTTCATAAGGACGCTAGGAGCTGCCGAATTCCAACCAGGAAGTCGTGCGGCCTTTTTGCGTCCTTTGCTGCGTCCCGCCCCGGAATAGGGGCAGCGAATTACGGCTGACGAGGCACAAAAACACATGGCAACCAAAGCAATCGAGGGCGCGGGTAACGGCACGCTAAAGCGCCGCATCCGCAAGGTGTTCGGCGACATCCACGAAGTGGTCCAGATGCCGAACCTGATCGAGGTTCAGCGCGAATCCTACGAACAGTTCCTGCGCAGCGATCCCTCGATCGGCTACGTTTCCGGCCTGGAGAAGACCCTCCGCTCGGTCTTCCCGATCCGCGACTTCGCCGGCACCGCCGAGCTCGACTTCGTGAACTACGAGCTCGAGCCGCCGAAGTTCGACGTCGACGAGTGCCGCCAGCGCGGCATCACCTATGCGGCGCCGATGCGCGTCACGCTGCGCCTCATCGTGTTCGAGGTCGATCCCGATACGGAAGCCCGGTCGGTGCTCGATATCAAGGAGCAGGACGTCTATATGGGCGACATGCCCCTGATGACGGGCAACGGCACCTTCTTCATCAACGGCACCGAGCGCGTCATCGTCAGCCAGATGCACCGTTCGCCGGGCGTGTTGTTCGATCATGACCGCGGCAAGACCCATGCCAGCGGCAAGTATCTCTTCGCCGCCCGCGTCATCCCGTATCGCGGCTCGTGGCTGGACTTCGAGTTCGACGCCAAGGACATCGTCAACGTCCGTATCGACCGCAAGCGCAAGCTGCCGGTGACGACCTTGCTCTATGCGCTCGGCCTGAACTCCGAGGACATCCTCAACTATTTCTACAACCGCGTGACCTTCGTCCGCGGTCCGAACGGCTGGCAGATCCCGTTCGCGCCCGAGAATTGGCGCGGCGCGAAGCCGATGTTCGACATCGTCGACGCCAAGTCGGGCGAAGTGATGTTCCCCGCCGGCCAGAAGATCAGCCCGCGCGCCGCCAACAAGGCGCAGAAGGACGGCCTCGAGACGCTGCTGATCCCGACCGAAGAGATTTTCGGCCGCTACAGCGCCTATGACCTGATCAACGAAGCCACCGGCGAGATCTATATCGAGGCGGGCGACGAAGTTTCGTCCGAGAATCTCGAGAAGCTCGACAAGGCCGGCATCGAACGGCTCGAGCTGCTCGACATCGATCACATGTCGACCGGTCCGTGGATCCGCAACACGCTCGTCGCCGACAAGGCCGAGGAGCGCGAGCAGGCGCTGTCCGACATCTACCGCGTCATGCGCCCCGGCGAACCGCCGACGCTCGAGACCGCGGAGTCGCTGTTCGGCGGCCTGTTCTTCGACCCCGAGCGCTACGACCTGTCGGCCGTGGGCCGCGTCAAGCTCAACATGCGCCTCGACCTCGACGCCGAGGACACCGTCACGACGCTTCGCACCGAGGACATCCTCGCGGTGGTAAAGACGCTTGTCGACCTGAAGGACGGCAAGGGCGAAGTCGACGACATCGACAATCTCGGCAACCGCCGCGTGCGTTCGGTGGGCGAGCTGCTCGAGAACCAGTACCGCGTCGGCCTGCTCCGCATGGAGCGCGCCGTGAAAGAGCGCATGAGCTCGGTCGACGTGTCGACCGTGATGCCGAACGACCTGATCAACGCGAAGCCGGCCGTTGCCGCGGTTCGCGAGTTCTTCGGTTCGTCGCAGCTGTCGCAGTTCATGGATCAGACCAACCCGCTCTCCGAAGTGACGCACAAGCGTCGCGTCTCGGCGCTCGGGCCGGGCGGTCTCACGCGTGAGCGTGCGGGCTTCGAAGTCCGCGACGTTCATCCGACGCACTATGGCCGCATCTGCCCGATCGAGACGCCGGAAGGCCCGAACATCGGTCTGATCAATTCGCTGGCGAGCTTCAGCCGCGTCAACAAGTATGGCTTCATCGAGACGCCCTATCGTCGCATCATCGACGGCAAGGTGACCAACGACGTCGTCTATCTGTCGGCGATGGAAGAGGCGAAGCACACGATCGCGCAGGCATCCGCCGAGCTCGACGCCGAGAGCCGCTTCACCGAGGAGCTGGTCTCGTCGCGTCAGGCGGGCGAATTCCTGATGGCGCTGCCCGATCAGATCACCCTGATGGACGTCAGCCCCAAGCAGCTCGTCTCGGTCGCCGCGTCGCTCATTCCGTTCCTGGAAAACGACGACGCCAACCGCGCGCTGATGGGATCGAACATGCAGCGTCAGGCCGTGCCGCTGGTGCGCGCCGAGGCTCCGTTCGTCGGCACCGGCATGGAAGAGACCGTCGCCCGTGACTCTGGCGCGGCGATCGCCGCGCGCCGTTCGGGCATCGTCGACCAGGTCGATGCGACCCGTATCGTCATCCGCGCGTCGGGCGAGGTCGAGGCCACCGCAAGCGGCGTCGACATCTACACGCTGATGAAGTTCCAGCGCTCGAACCAGTCGACCTGCATCAACCAGCGTCCGCTGGTGAAGGTGGGCGAAGTGGTCAACGCCGGCGACATTATCGCCGACGGCCCGTCGACCGAGTTCGGCGAGCTGGCGCTGGGCCGCAACGCGCTCGTCGCGTTCATGCCCTGGAACGGCTACAACTATGAGGACTCGATCCTGATCTCCGAGCGGATCGTGAAGGACGACGTGTTCACGTCGATCCATATCGACGAGTTCGAAGTGATGGCGCGCGACACCAAGCTCGGGCCCGAGGACATCACCCGCGACATTCCGAACGTCGGCGAGGAAGCGCTGCGCAACCTCGACGAGGCCGGCATCGTCTATATCGGCGCCGAAGTGGAGCCGGGCGACATCCTGGTCGGCAAGATTACCCCGAAGGGCGAATCGCCGATGACGCCGGAGGAAAAGCTCCTCCGCGCCATCTTCGGCGAGAAGGCTTCGGACGTGCGCGACACCTCGCTGCGCCTGCCCCCGGGCGTTGCCGGCACGATCGTCGACGTTCGTGTCTTCAATCGCCACGGCATCGACAAGGACGAGCGCGCGATGGCGATCGAGCGCGAGGAGATCGAGCGCCTGAAGAAGGACTCGGACGACGAGCGCAACATCCTGAACCGCGCCACCTGGTCGCGGCTTCGCGAGATGCTGCTCGGCCAGGTCGCGACCGGTGCCCCCAAGGGTATCAAGAAGGGTTCGGAAATCGATGCCGACCTTCTCGACAGCGTCGATCGCCACGAGTGGTGGAAGTTCGCCGTTGCCGACGACGCGATGCAGTCGAACCTGGAAGCGGTGAAGGGCCAGTATGACGAGGCCGTGAAGCGCATCACCGAGAAGTTCCACGATCGCCGCGAGAAGCTGGAGCGGGGCGACGAGCTGCCGCCGGGCGTGCTCAAGATGGTGAAGGTCTTCGTCGCAGTGAAGCGCAAGCTGCAGCCGGGCGACAAGATGGCCGGCCGTCACGGCAACAAGGGCGTCATCAGCCGGATCCTGCCGGCCGAGGACATGCCGTTCCTAGAGGACGGTACCCCGGTCGACCTGGTGCTGAACCCGCTGGGCGTGCCTTCGCGCATGAATGTCGGTCAGATCTTCGAGACCCATCTCGGCTGGGCCGCGCGCGGCCTGGGCAAGCAGATCAGCCAGGCGCTGGATGATTGGCGCGAAGCCAATCCCGACGCGACCGGCGGCGATATGCCCGAGGCGGTCAAGGAGCGGCTCAAGGTCGTTTACGGCGATCACTATCTCGCCGAGATCGATGCGCGTTCGGCCGAGCAGATCGTCGAGCTGGCGACCAACCTGAAGCCCGGTGTGCCGATGGCGACCCCGGTGTTCGACGGTGCGCGCGAAGCCGACGTGTCGGAGATGCTGGAACTGGCGGGCCTGCATACGTCGGGTCAGTCGGTGTTGTTCGACGGCCGCACGGGCGACACGTTCGACCGCAAGGTGACCGTGGGCATCATCTACATGCTGAAGCTCCACCATCTCGTGGACGACAAGATCCACGCGCGTTCGATCGGGCCGTACAGCCTCGTCACCCAGCAGCCGCTGGGCGGTAAGGCGCAGTTCGGTGGTCAGCGCTTCGGTGAGATGGAGGTCTGGGCACTGCAGGCGTACGGCGCTGCCTATACGCTGCAGGAAATGCTGACGGTGAAGTCCGACGACGTGGTCGGCCGCACCAAGGTCTATGAGGCGATCGTCAAGGGTGACGACACGTTCGAGGCCGGCATCCCCGAGAGCTTCAACGTGCTCGTCAAGGAAATGCGCTCGCTGGGCCTGAACGTCGAACTCAAGGCCGACGAGCCTGGCTTCGACACCGACGGCGTCCAGATCGCGGCGGAATAACGGGCGCGGGCGCTACCCTTGGGTAGCGCCCTCCCCTTCGCCCGAGAGAATTTTACCCTCCAGAGGGAAAAAGAAATGAACGAACTGACCAACTTCGCGAACCCGGTGGCCAAGCCGGAGACCTTCGACCAGATCCAGATCGGCATCGCATCGCCCGATCGCATCCGGTCGTGGAGCTTCGGCGAGATCAAGAAGCCGGAAACCATCAACTATCGCACGTTCAAGCCCGAGCGTGACGGCCTGTTCTGCGCGCGCATCTTCGGTCCGATCAAGGATTACGAGTGCCTGTGCGGCAAGTACAAGCGCATGAAGTACAAGGGCATCGTCTGCGAAAAGTGCGGCGTGGAAGTGACCGTCTCGAAGGTCCGCCGCGAGCGCATGGGCCATATTGAGCTGGCCGCCCCGGTCGCGCACATCTGGTTCCTCAAGTCGCTGCCGTCGCGCATCGGCCTGCTGCTCGACATGCAGCTCAAGCAGCTCGAGCGCGTGCTCTACTTCGAGAGCTACATCGTCACCGAGCCCGGCCTGACGCCGCTGGAGAAGTTCCAGCTGCTGACTGAGGACGAGCTGCTCGACGCGCAGGATGAATATGGCGAGGACGCGTTCTCGGCCGGCATCGGCGCCGAGGCGGTCAAGATCATGCTCATGGACCTCGACCTGGAAGGCGAGCGCAAGGAGCTCCTCGAGGAGCTCGCGGTCACCAAGTCCGAGCTGAAGCCCAAGAAGATCATCAAGCGGCTCAAGGTCGTCGAGAGCTTCATCGATTCGGGCAACCGCCCGGAGTGGATGATCCTCGACGTCGTTCCGGTCATCCCGCCCGAGCTGCGCCCGCTGGTGCCGCTGGACGGCGGCCGCTTCGCGACCTCGGATCTGAACGATCTGTATCGCCGCGTGATCAACCGCAACAACCGCCTGAAGCGGCTGATGGAGCTGCGCGCGCCGGACATCATCGTCCGCAACGAAAAGCGCATGCTACAGGAAGCCGTCGACGCATTGTTCGATAACGGCCGCCGCGGCCGCACGATCACGGGCGCCAACAAGCGTCCGCTGAAGTCGCTGTCCGACATGCTCAAGGGCAAGCAGGGCCGCTTCCGTCAGAACCTGCTCGGCAAGCGCGTCGACTATTCGGGCCGCTCGGTCATCGTGACCGGGCCGGAACTCAAGCTGCACCAGTGCGGCCTGCCGAAGAAGATGGCGCTCGAGCTGTTCAAGCCGTTCATCTACGCCCGTCTCGACGCCAAGGGTCTCTCGATGACCCTCAAGCAGGCAAAGAAGTGGGTCGAGAAGGAGCGCAAGGAAGTCTGGGACATCCTGGACGAGGTGATCCGCGAGCACCCGGTTCTGCTGAACCGCGCGCCGACGCTTCACCGTCTGGGCATCCAGGCGTTCGAGCCGGTCCTGATCGAGGGCAAGGCGATCCAGCTGCACCCGCTCGTCTGCTCGGCGTTCAACGCCGACTTCGACGGCGACCAGATGGCCGTCCACGTTCCGCTGAGCCTCGAGGCCCAGCTGGAAGCGCGCGTCCTGATGATGTCGACCAACAACATCCTGAGCCCCGCGAACGGCAAGCCGATCATCGTGCCGTCGCAGGACATGGTGCTGGGTCTCTATTATCTGTCGATGATGAAGGAAGGCGAGCCCGGCGAGGGCATGCTGATCTCCGACATGGCGGAAGTGCATCAGGCGCTGGAAATGGGTGCGGTCACGCTGCACACCAAGATCATCAGCCGCGTCCCGCAGACCGACGAAGCCGGCGAGCAGTACCTCAAGCGCTATGAGACGACCCCGGGCCGCATGCTGCTCGGCGAGACTCTGCCGAAGAGCCACAAGGTGCCGTTCGAGACCGTCAACCGCCTTCTCACCAAGAAGGACGTGGGCGACGTGATCGACGAGGTCTATCGCCACACCGGCCAGAAGGAGACCGTGCTGTTCGCCGACGCGATCATGGCGCTCGGCTTCCGGCACGCATTCAAGGCGGGCATCTCGTTCGGCAAGGACGACATGATCATCCCGGACGCCAAGGTGGGCCTGGTCGACGAGACCCGCGCGCTCGTGAAGGATTACGAGCAGCAGTATCAGGACGGCCTGATCACGCAGCAGGAGAAGTACAACAAGGTGATCGACGCCTGGAGCCGTTGCGGCGACCAGGTGGCGAGCGCCATGATGGACGAGATCAAGGCGGTGCGCCGCGACCCGGTGACGGGCCGCGAGAAGGACATCAACTCGATCTACATGATGGCGCACTCGGGTGCCCGCGGTTCGCAGGCACAGATCAAGCAGCT
Source organism: Sphingomonas sp. JC676 (assembly GCF_014489075.1). Lineage (GTDB taxonomy): Bacteria > Pseudomonadota > Alphaproteobacteria > Sphingomonadales > Sphingomonadaceae > Sphingomonas. The sequence continues at coordinate 374,686 of NZ_JACTGR010000002.1, forward strand.
CGCCGGCATGCGCGGCCTGATGGCCAAGCCTTCGGGCGAGATCATCGAGACGCCGATCATCTCGAACTTCAAGGAAGGCCTGACCGTCCTTGAGTATTTCAACTCCACCCACGGCGCCCGCAAGGGTCTCGCGGATACGGCGCTCAAGACGGCGAACTCGGGTTACCTGACCCGCCGTCTGGTCGACGTGTCGCAGGATTGCGTGATCATGGAGCTGGACTGCGGCACCGAGCGGGCGCTGGAAATGCGCGCGATCGTGCAGGGCGGCTCGACCATCGCCTCGCTGGGCGAGCGTATTCTCGGTCGCACGACCGCGGAAGACGTGGTCGATCCCAAGACCAACGAGATCGTCATCCCCTCGGGCACCCTGCTCGACGAGGCGATGATCACGAAGATCGAGGCGATCGGCATCCAGGGCATGAAGATCCGTTCGCCTCTGGTCTGCGAAGCCAAGATCGGCGTCTGCGGCAAGTGCTACGGGCGCGATCTCGCCCGCGGTACGCCGGTGAACATCGGTGAGGCTGTCGGCGTCATCGCCGCGCAGTCGATCGGCGAGCCGGGCACGCAGCTGACGATGCGTACGTTCCACATCGGTGGCGCGGCGCAGCTCAACGAGCAGTCGAACCTCGAGGCGACTTCGGACGGCAAGGTCGAGTTCCGCGATGTCCGCATGATCCTCGATCAGCGCGGCCGCCGCGTCGTGCTCAGCCGTTCGGCCGAGCTCGCGATCGTCGACATGGACGGCCGCGAACTCGCGGTGCACCGCATTCCCTATGGTGCGTATGTCATGTTCGACGACGGCCATATCGTCAGCCAGGGCGACCGGATGGCGGAATGGGATCCGTTCACCATGCCGGTGATCACGGAAAACCCGGGCATCGTGAAGTATGTCGAGGTGATCGACGGCAAGACGATGACCGAGCAGGTCGACGAAGCGACGGGCATCGCCCAGCGCGTCATCACCGAGAATCGCGGCACGGCGGCGAAGAAGGAAGACCTTCGTCCTCGCCTCACCCTGCTGGACGAGGCTTCGGGCGAAACCGGGCGCTACATGCTGGCGCCGGGTGCGGTGCTCTCGGTCGAGGACGGTGCGCAGGTGCAGGCGGGCGACGTGCTCGCCCGTGTCAGCCGCGAGTCTGCCAAGACCCGTGACATCACCGGCGGTCTGCCGCGCGTCGCCGAGCTCTTCGAGGCGCGCAAGCCCAAGGAGAACGCGATCATCGCCAAGGTCTCGGGCCGCGTCGTGTTCGGCAAGGACTACAAGGCCAAGCGCAAGATCGGCATCCAGCCGGACGATGGCGGCGAGGTCGTGGAGTATCTGGTTCCGAAGTCGAAGGTGATCGACGTCCAGGAAGGCGACTACGTCAAGCGTGGCGACAACCTGATCGGCGGCTCGCCCGATCCGCACGACATTCTCGAGGTGCTCGGCATCGAGCCGCTCGCGGAATATCTCGTGTCGGAAATCCAGGAAGTCTATCGACTCCAGGGCGTGAAGATCAACGACAAGCACATCGAGGTGATCGTTCGCCAGATGCTGCAGAAGGTCGAGATCACCGACGGCGGCGACACCACGCTGCTCGCCGGCGAGCAGGTCGATCGCGACGAGATGGACGAGCAGAACAGCAAGCTTACGTCGGGCCAGAACCCGGCGCAGGGCAAACCGATCCTGCTGGGCATCACCAAGGCGTCGCTGCAGACCCGCAGCTTCATCTCGGCGGCGTCGTTCCAGGAGACCACCCGCGTCCTCACCGAGGCGGCGGTCCAGGGCAAGCAGGACACGCTGATCGGCCTCAAGGAGAACGTGATCGTCGGCCGTCTCATCCCCGCCGGTACCGGCGCGGGCATGAACCGTCTGCGGGTTGCGGCCTCTTCGCGTGACGCGGCGCTCCGCGTCGCCCAGCGCAAGATGGACGCTGCCCTGATCGCGCCGAACAGCGCGGCCGAGGAGCATGCGGCCGAGCTGGCACGCAGCACGCGTGACTCGGCCGGCACCGGCGCCGACGCGCTCGCGTCGGTCGTGCCCTCGGGCCACGGCACCGACGCGGATGCGGGCGAGTATCTGAACGAAGCGGAATAATCCGCCCGTTCAGTGCTCAAGGGCGCTGAAGACAGAAAAGCCGCCGTCCGGGATGCCGGACGGCGGCTTTTTCTTGCGTAAGGGCCACCCGCGCCACAAAGCAGGGCATGCTTCGCCCCCTCCTCGCTGCCGCCGCACTCCCCTGCGTGTTCTTCGCCACCAGCGCCGCGGCGCAGACCGGCGATTCTGAGACTAGGGAGGCCAAGGAGCCCCGGCGGATCCGCGTCGCACTGGGCCCGCAGTTCGTCCCGGCTTATCCCGGCGCGGACAATCTGAGCCTCAGCCCGCTGGTGGATGTCGCGGTCGCGCGCGGGAACGAGCCCTTTGATTTCGAGGCGGCCGATGAGAGCTTCGGCTTTCCGGTGCTCAAGACGGGGGGATTCTCCTTCGGCCCCGCGTTCAACTTCCAGACCGGCCGCAAGCGCAACGAATCGCATATCGGCATCGACGAAGTCGGCACGACGATCGAGCTGGGCGGTTTCGCCCAATATTGGATCGCGCCGAAGCTGCGCGTGCATGCCGAGGTGCGGCAGGGCGTGAACGGCCACAAGGCGCTGGTGAGCAATATCGGCCTCGACTATGTAGCGCGCGACGCCGACCGGTGGCTGTTCGCGCTGGGCCCGCGCGTGTCGCTCTCGAACGCTAAATATCAGGACGCGTGGTTCAGCGTCTCGCCACGCGAGGCCGCCGCTACCGGCCTGCCCGCCTTCGAGCCGGACGGCGGCGGCGTCCATGCCGTGGGCGCAAACGCGACCGGCCTGTACCAGCTGACGCCGCGCTGGGGCCTGTACGGCTTCGCCAAATATGACCGGCTGGTCGGCGACGCGGCGCGCTCGCCGATCGCCCAGGGCATCGGCTCGCGCAACCAGGTCTCGGGCGGGCTCGGGCTGTCCTTCACCTTCGGCCGCGATGTGGGGCGGCGCTGACCCCTCGCGCCGGGCCGTCAGCGCTCCAGCGCGGCCCGCACCTTCGCCCAGTCGACCAGCTTGAAGTTCTGGGCGCCGCCTTCGTTGACGTCGTCCTGCATCGCCACCAGCCCCTTGGCGAAAGGCCCGATCGGCCCCGACCAGGCATCGACGCCGTCGGTGCCGCTGACGCCGTCGACACCGCCCGCCGCCGCTACGCGGAATCGGCCGACATAGCGCTCGGCGCCGGCCGCGCCGCTGACGTTCCACACCGCGAACGCGCTGTCGCCCTGGCTCGACACGATCAGGAAGGTTTCGCCGCCATCGCGGATCAGCGTCGTGCCCTCGACATCGGCGGCCAGCCTGCCCTCGCCCAGTCCCGCGACGAGCACGCGTGCGGCGGGATCGGCATTGAGGTCGTAGCGCCAGACGCCCTTCATCTCCTCGCCTATATAGAGCGTACCGGTCGCGTCATCTATGGTGCAGCCCTCGGACTGGGTGCCGACCGCGAAGCGGCGGCGCTCGGTGCCGGTGATCTCCGTGCCCGAAGTGTCGAGCATGTATTCGCGGACCTGGCCGTCCTTGGCGATCAGCACCGCGAGCAGCGTGCCGTTCAGACGGCCCATGCAGAAACCATAGGGCTCGACCACGTCGGACTTGATGAAGCCCGCGGGCTTCACGTCGCCCTCGCCCGCGAATCGGTACAAGGCGACGCCCATCCGGCCGCGATCCGAGGCGCCGGCGACGAAGCCCTGCCCTTCTCCGCGCAGGTCGACATTGTTCAGCAACCCCTCGGACAAGAATTGGAGAGATTCGCCGGTGAGGCCGAACACATAGAGGCCGGCTTTTTTATCGGTGCCGAGCAGAATCCCGTCGTGCCTTTTGCCGGCAAATGACACGCCATCCGGGCCCGTCCAGATCGCCGGATCGTCGGCCGCGTCGGCCAATTTCGTCGCCACCGCAACGGTTTCGCCCGCCACGGGCACCTCGACAGCGGGGTAGGAAATGGCCGGTGCAGGATCCGCCGCATGCATGCTGCAACCGCACAACAGCAACGAAACCGTAACCGAAACGACGCCGAATCTTCCCCGCATTTTCATTTCCATCCTGTTTTGACCTCATCGAGCGAGGGCCCGAATCCCTCGATGCAAGGGGATCATGACATGAATGTTTCGCGCTTTCTCGGCGGAGCGGCATTGGCCGTGCTCGCCGCCAGCCTGATGCCAGGGGTTGCTGCCGCCCAGCAGGAGAGCGGCCAACCCGCCGCCGCGACCCAGGACGGGGAAAATGGCGAGGCCGAACAGCGCGCCAATGACATCATCGTCACCGGCGAAATCTTTTTCCGCAACCGCACGACCGATCCCAATCCGGTGCTCTCGTACGACCTGGAATATTTCCAGAAGTTCGAGCCGGTCTCGGTCGGCGAGATGCTGAAGCGCGTGCCGGGCGTGACCTTCACGTCCGACGTGCTCGAATATGACCAGCCGCAGTTCCGCGGCCTGCCGCCGGGCTATACCCAGGTGCTGATCAACGGCCGCCGCGCGCCGGGCGGCGAGAGCGACCGCAGCTTCTTCGTCGATCGCATCCCGGCCGAGCTGGTCGAACGGATCGAGATCGTCCGCGCGCCCCGCGCCGACCAGCCGAGCGAAGGCGCGGCGGGCACGCTCAACATCATCACCAAGGAAAGCGCGAGCTTCGAAGGCGGCTTTGCCAAGGCGGGCGCGCTGATCAACGGCCGCGATGGCAAGACGCGCCCCTCGGGCGCGGTCGCCTATGCCGGGCATATCAGCGACTCGACCGATTTCTGGGGTGCGCTCAACTATCAGGAGCGCCGCAACCCGAAGAAGAAGGTCTCGTACCGCTTCGACGACGTGGCGGTTACCGACGACAAGCGATTTCCGGACGGGCTGAACAGCAAGTACATTTCCGACCCCGAATTCAACAATTTCGAGGCCCAGAGCGACACGCGCGACGGCAGCGATCTTTCGGGCAGCGCCGAGATCAGCACGCGCTTCGGCGATGGCGGCCATTTCCGCCTGGGCGGCTTCTTCGTCGACACCGATCGCAACGAGGACGAGACCTCGCTGACCTATGAGGGCTCGGACCTGGATTTCGACGGGGTCGAGACGCAGCACGAGGAAATCGACCAGCAGACCTATGCGGTGACCGGCGATGCGCTGATCCCGCTGGGCGATTTCAAGCTCGGCGTGGCGGGCGGTTGGAACGCCTATCGCGACCATACCGACGCGCTGGCTTCCGAGGGTGGCGAAGAGGACCAGAGCGACCTGGAGTTGGTCGAAGTGGAATCTACCCGGGTCAAGGACGATGAGTTCACCGGCACGCTCTTCCTGCGCTACGGCGACGGCGGCGCGTTCAAGGTGAAGGGCGGCATCGACCTGCTCAGCAAGAAGCGCACCGGCTCGAATTCGGTGTTCGACGTCGAGGACGACGAGACCGAAATCAACAACGCCGCGACCTTCAAGATCGACGAGAAGCGCTACGACCCCTATCTGCGCCTGACCTTCGAGCCGACCAGCGAGATCTCGATCGACGCCGGCCTGCGCTACGAAATTACCGATCGCGACGTGACCGGCGTGGACGGCACCGCCTCGTACAACACCAGCCAGCTCAACCCTTCGCTCCACCTGCGCTATGCGCCGACCGCGCGCGACCAGTTCCGCGCGTCGGTGGCGCGCACCGTGCGCCGGCCCGATTACGACCTGATCTCGCCCTATGAGCAAGAAGAGAGCCCGGGCGACGACGACATCAGCTACGGCAACCCGTCGCTCAAGAACGAGCAGTCCTGGGGCGCCGATGTCGGCTATGAGCGGCGGCTTGGCGCCAAGGGCATCGTCGGCGTCAACTTCTTCTACCGCGACATCAAGGACCTGATCGAACTGGTGCGCGTCGGCGACGTCCTGGACGACGAGGACGATCCCACCAGCGACGTGATCGGCGGCCGGTTCACCCCGCGCAACATCGGCGACGGCCAGACCTGGGGCGTGGAGGTCGACTTCTCGACCCCGATCAACATCTTCGGCTTCGGCGAAACCGGCCTGTTCGCCAACTACACCTATCTCGACAGCAAGACGAACGACCCGGCGACCGGCGAGGAGCGGCGCTTCAACAACCAGCCGCACCATATCTACAATGTCGGCTTCATCCAGAACGTCGCGCCGGCGGACCTGAGCTTCGGCGCCACCATCTCGGGCCGGAGCTCGGCGTTCGAATCGAACTTCGACGAGACGGTGAACCTGCGTTACGATCCCGATCTCGAGGCGTTCGTCGAAAAGCGCATCGGCAAGCACATCGTCGTCCGCTTCTCGGCGCAGAACCTGCTCGACCGCGTGAAGAAGGAAGACTTCCGCAAATATGACGGGGATTCGCTGACCGAGATCCTCGCCGCGCGCGCCGCCGGCGATATCGACGAATATGAGATCGAGCGCGAGCATGCGGGCCCGCTGTTCCAGGCGACGCTGCGCGCCGCGTTCTGACGATAAAGCCGCCGCCCGGGATACATCCCCGGGCGGCGGCCCCCCGTTAATCTCCGTTGGCGAGCCAACGCGCGCAATCGGGGCCAAGCTCGGCGAGCGCCATCGTCTCGTAATCGGCGATATCCTCGGGCGTCAGCGTTTCGCGCCAGCGGCCGTTGGTGCCCTTGTTGATGAAGGTCTCGGCGCCGCCGTCCCAGAAGACGCCGCCCAATGGCGCGGCCTTGGCCGCATTGGCCTTCATCCAGTCGAAGCTGCAATGGCGGACGATCCGGGGCCACAGGCTCGGCTCGACCTCGATCTCGAGAAAATCGGCGATGCGGCGGATCTCGCCGGCCATGTCGCGCTTCAGCCCCTCGAAATGGACGAGATGGACGTTGGGCAGGTCGCGGACCTGCCACCAGCTGCGGACATTCTCCCAGAACGGCCAGAAGGGGGCGCCGTCGCCGTCGAGCCATTCGCGGAAATATTCGGCCTTGTCGGGATTGGCCGGGCCGATCGGCGGGCCGACGCGGCCCGGTGTGTCGTTGAGCGCGCCGAACCAGGCGGCATTGGCGTTGGCATGATGGTTGTGCATGCTCCACACCACGTCGCGCCCGTCGCGGCCAATATAGAGATATTTGGCCTTCTCGCTGAAGACGAGCGCGTCGACCGGCAGGTGCGTCTTGATGAAGCGGCGATGCGTCTGCGCCTCGAGTGCGGCGAGCTTTACCGGCGCGGGTGGTAGACGCAGGTCGAGCCAGGGCGACAGCTCGGAGATGGCCACGTCCGGGCTGGCGCCGAACAGGAGCTGGCCGACGATCTGCTGCGTCCAGGTGGTGCCCGACTTGCCATAGGTCGCCACGACGATGTCGTCGTCGCGAAAGGCGAAATCGTTCCACACGGTCGAATCGAAATGATGGTTGTGCATCTCGCGCAGCTTCACCGGCTGTTGGACCCGGTCGAGCTCGGACGCGAACTTGGTGGCCATATCTGTGATTCCCTTCAAGCGCTGGCCCTGATGCAGCGCGAAGGCGGTACAGCTAGCCGAGACGCGCAATTCCCTCACGCGGAGTTCGACCGGGAATCGACCGAGCGACGAACGCGCATGCGACGAAATTCAATCCGGGCCCGTTCGCTTGGCCGCCGGGCTGTCCATCTCCGCGCCTTCGCGGCGGTTCCCTACTCGCCCTGACCCTCGTCCTTGTCCTCATCCTTCTTGGTCAGCAGCGCGCGCGCTTCCTTGAGCTTGGATGCATCAATGAGGTCGATCGCGGCGCGCATGTGATTGTCCTTGGGATCGTCATGCGGCGCGAAAGCGATCGGCTGAAGCAGCGCGCGGGCGCTCAGGCCATCGCCCTGATCCAGCAACCGTTCGGCGAGCAGCACGCGGACCGTTGAATCTTCGGGCGCCAGCACGGCGGCGCGCGACAACCCCTTCACCGCGTTGGCGCTCGGCTGCTGCTTCGCGGCAAGGAAGCTCTGATAATAATAGAGCAAGGGCAGCGCGGCATTGGGGTCCGCCCGGTTGGCCTTGATGAGCGGTGCGCGTGCCGCGGACCAGATCGCGGGATCGGTCGCCTTGGCTTCGGCCGCGCGGCGCACGGCGGCACGGCCCTTGTATAGCAGTGCCAGCATATTGTCGGGATCGAGCGCCAACGCGCGGTCTGCCGCCTTTTCGGCGGAATCGGTACGGCGCGCCAAATATTCGATATGGGCCAGCTGCGCCTGGACGCGGGCATCGTCAGGGAATCGCTCGGCCGCGTGTTCGGCCGCGCGCGCCACGGTTCCCATGTTCTGCGCGCGCCATCCGCTGGTGACCCGCGCGCGCGGCAGCAGGATGGCGACTTCACCCTGCGACAAGGGCCGGATCGCGACCGCTATCGGACGCTTGGGCGGCGGCACTAGAAATGGCGCCGCGAGCTTATTGCGGTGTCGATAAGCGAACATGTCACGATAGAGCTTCTTGAGATCACCGAACGCGATCCTTGCTGCCTCGGTGCTTGTCTTTCCGCGATTCATCTCCTCGAGATATTTCGCGAGCTGCCCTTTCCGCTCCCCGTCCAGCGTCAGATAATGGGTGAGCAGCCAGCCGCGGGCATAGATCATGGAGAGCTGCCAGCTCTGGCGCGTGCTGAGCGGCGGGTCGAGCATCTCGGTCATCGAGAAATAATCGGCTTCGCTGCCGATCGCACCGGCGCGATAATTGGCCGGCAGGCCGATCGTCGTCGAGCCGTTCTCGTTGAAAAGGACGTTGGCGTTAAATTCGGCGAAGCCTTCCGAATACCAGAGTGGATAGGCGATCGGATAAGTCGAGAACATGAAATGGTGGCTGTATTCGTGCAGCAGCACCGATTGCGAATTCATGTCGCCGGGCTTGGTCTTGGCATCGACCTTGGGCGCATAGAGGCTGAAGATGGCGGAACCGCCGGCGCGTGGGCTGTAATAGCCGACCGCATAGCCGGAGCAGTTGCAAGTCGCATTGTACATGTCTTCGCTGAAGGCGAAGATCTGGAGCGGGTTGGATCGCCGCGCGGGATCGTCCTCGACGCCGTAGAGCCTGCGCAGCGCGGCGTCGAAACGCTCCAGCTTGGTGGCGAAGGCCCAGGCGGCCGCCTGATCGTCTTGGATGTAGATGATGAAATGGTCGGTCCGCACCTCCAGCCATGGGTCGTCCGACGCCCGGGCCGAAGCCGCGACCATACCCACAACCATCGCCAAAAGGCCGAGAATGAAGCGCATTTCCGAAATCCCCCGGCGACAGGCTAGCGCGAAATCCATTCGGTCGCCAAGCCGTCGAATAAAGCCGGGCCGATGCCGATATGCCCGTTCCCTTCGGTGCAGCGCTCGCCTATCTGCAGCGCCATGGCCACCGAACTCTATGACCTCACGGTCCCCGTCTATCTCCGCGCTTTCGCGGCGATGTCCGCTTTCCTCGAAAAGGGTCGTGCCTATGCCGACGAGCAGGGCATCGCCCATGACGAGCTGCTGAACACGCGCCTCTACGAGGACATGGCGACACTCGCCGGCCAGGTGCAGCGCGCGAGCGACGGCGCCAAGTTCGCGATCGCGCGGCTGGCCGGGGTCGAAGCGCCTTCGATGCCCGATACCGAAGCGAGCTTCGACGAGCTCCAGGCGCGGATCGCGGCGACGGTCGAGTTCCTCAACTCGGTGCCGCGCGACAAGATCGACGGGCGCGAAGACGCCGATATCGAGGTTAAGACCCCGCGCACCGGCTTCCACTTCAAGGGCCTGGGCTATGTCCTCGGCTTCGCGACGCCGAACATCTATTTCCACGTGACCACCGCGTACGGAATCCTGCGCCACAAGGGCGTGCCGGTGGGCAAGATGGACTATCTCGGCGGCATCCGGTGATCCGCATCGCCGTCATCGGCGCCGGCGCGATCGGCGGCACCCTGGCGGCGTGGCTGGCGCAGGACGAGACGCATCAGGTCACTTTGTGCGCGCGATCACCGCTGGGAGATCTCGAAGTCGAGACCCCCGAGGGTGTGATTTACGCGAAGCCGCGCATCCTGACCGATCCCGCCGAGGCAGCGCCGGTCGATTGGGTATTGGCGACCACCAAGACCTATGACTGCGCCGCGGCGGCGGCCTGGCTGCCCGGACTGATGGGGCCGACGACCCGCCTCGCGGTGATCCAGAACGGCGTCGAGCAGCGCGACCGCTTCCCCAGCGTGCCGGCGCAGCGCACGGTGCCCGTCATCATCGACTTGCCCGCCGAGCGCACCGCGCCGGGCCGGATCATCCAGCGCCGCTCGGGCACGATCCATGTTCCCGAGGGCGAGGCCGGCGAAAGCTTCGTCGCACTGTTCACGGACACGCCGATCGACGCTGCGACGACACCCGATTTCATCACCGCCGCCTGGCGCAAGCTCGCGATCAATTGCTCGGGCATCGTCAGCGCGCTGACCCGGCGCGCCGCCGAGGTCGCCAATGACGAGGGCGTCGCCGAGGTGATGCGCGGCCTGGTGCGCGAATGCATCGCGGTGGGCCGTGCCGAGGGCGCCGACCTGCCCGACGACCTTGTCGACAAGGTGGTGACCTGGACGCGCAAGGCGCATCCGCAATCGGTGAATTCGCTCCACGCGGACCTGCTCGCCGGGCGCCGCATGGAAATCGACGCGCGCAACACCGTGATCGTCCGACTGGGCAACATTCACGGCATCCCCGCCCCCCTCAACGCCGCCTGCGCGGCGCTGCTGGCGGCGTCGGTGGCGGGCTGATCCCGGCCTTGCAAGATGTCGGCTGCAAGGTGGTCAAGTCCTCACAGCATGAGGGCGCCGCCTTGGACGATGTCATCGAGCCTCTCATCGCCGAGGATCGGGCCGTGAGGCTCGCGAGCCCCGAAGGTAGCCGGAATCAGGCAGCTTTCGCCTTGTTCCGCAGCGACAGGCAATAGCCGAGCGTCACCGCTATCCCCGCTAGGACCGCGCCGCTCCCGCCGATTACCGCCACCGGGATCGGCGCGAACGCCCATAGCCCGGCATAGATTAGCCCGCTCAACACCAGTGACCAGGCTGCAACCCGCCTGGCCTGGCGGGCACGGGCGCTCGGGACGAATGTCTTGGGCATCCGGTTGCCGTACCAGGCGATCATGAGCCCGTTCAGGCCGATGACCACCCTCGTGACCGTGTCGCTGTCGACATAGCCGAGCTGGCGCGCGGCGGTCATGCCAAGCGCCACGGCGACGATGCCGCCGCCCCAGGCAAAGCTCCCGATCAGGTCCTTGTTCATCGTGCGGTCTCCTTGTTGGGCTCCGGCGCCTCCGCGCCGAGGCCGAACGAATGGACGAAGCCCAGCAGCGCCTCTTCGAGCACCGAGAGCTTCAGGTGATAGATGACGGATTTGCCGGCCTTCTCGGTGTGCACCAAGTCGGCTTCCCTCAGCACCGCAAAGTGCGCCGACATCGTCGGCTTGGAGACGTCGAACTGGTCGCTGAGCTCGCCCGCGCTCATCGGCCCCTTGCGCAGGAGCTGCAGCACCCGCCGGCGGGTAGGGTCGGAAAGGGCTCTGAACACCTGCGTCATAATAAGACGATTAGCTAATCATCTAAATATGTCAAGCGAGTCATTCGACCTTGGTGGAATGGTGCAGGCGCGTTGCCGTGAACCTAGCCAACTTTTCCGGGTTTCGGCGCGGTCAGATCGCAACGATACGACTCCCCAGCCGCTCGGCTTCCTCGCGATCGTGGGTGACCATCAGGATCGGCAGGCGAACCGTATCGCGCAGCCGTTCGAGCAGCGCCATGATTTCCTCGCGGCGCGCGCGGTCGAGCGACGACAAAGGCTCGTCGAGCAGCAGGAAGGCGGGGTTCGAGAGCAGCGCCCGGCCGATCGCCACGCGGCGCGCCTCCCCGCCCGAAAGCGTGCGTGGCCAGCGATCGAGCAGTTTGACGATGCCGAGCAGTGCGATCGTCTCATCCACGTCCACCGCCCCCTCGCCCGCACGCCAGCCATAGAGCAGATTGGCGCGGACGCGCATGTGCGGGAACAGCCGCGCCTCCTGGAAGACATAGCCTGCGCGGCGGGTCTCGGGCGGCTCGTTGACCGCGATCTCGGCGTCGAACAACGTCTCGCCATTCACGCGGACATGGCCGCGATCGGGTTCGATCAGCCCGGCGACCATGTTGAGCACGCTGGTCTTGCCCGCGCCCGAGGGGCCGAACAGCACGGTCAGGCCGGGACCGGGCTCGATCCGGCAGGCGATCTCGGCATCGCCCAGCCGCTTGGCGACATCGACGTCAAAGAACATGGGTGCCCCTGCCCGCGCGGCGCGCGATCAGTTCGGACGCGATCAACGCTCCGAGCGAGAGCAGGACGGAGATGCCGGCGAGGCGAAGCACCAACCCCTCCCCGCCCGGTGTCTGCAGCGCGGCATAGATGGCGAGCGGCAGCGTTTGGGTCTCGCCGGGCACATTCGAGACGAAGGTGATCGTCGCGCCGAACTCGCCGAGCGCGCGGGCGAAGCCGAGCACGACGCCGGCAATCACGCCGGGCAGACTTAGCGGCAGTGTGATCGTGCGGAAGGTGCGCGCAGGCGAGGCGCCGAGGGTGCGCGAGGCCTGTTCGAGGCGCCGGTCGACCGCCTCGATCGAGAGGCGGATCGCCCGGACCATCAGCGGGAGCGCCATCACCGCGGCCGCGATCGCCGCGCCGGTCCAGCGGAACAGGACGGTGACGCCGAACCAGCTCTGGAGCCAATGGCCGAGCGGACCGGCGGGGGCGAAGGCGAGGAGCAGCAGCCAGCCGGTGACGACCGGCGGAATCACCAGCGGGAGATGCACCAGCGCGTCGACCAGTATCTTGCCGGGGAAGCGCGCGCGGGCAAGCAGCCAGGCTAGCGCGAAGGCAATTGGCAGCACCGCGAGCACCGCCACGCCGCCGACCTTGAGCGACAGGACGACGATCCCCCATTCCTCGGGCGTCAGCATTTCAGAGCGGCGCGAAGCCGAAGCGCGTGAAGATCGCTTTGCCCTCGCGCGACAGCAGGAAGGCACGGAAAGGCTCGGCATCAGGGCTGGTCGAGGTTTTGAGGCGGGCGAGCGGGTAGCGGATCGGCGGATGGCTGTTCGCCGGGAAGGTGCCGGCGATGCGGACCTTCGCCGAGGCATGCGCGTCGGTGAGGTAGACGATGCCGAAGGAAGCCGCGCCGCGCTCGACGAACGACAGCGCGGCGCGGACATTCTCGGCACGGATCACCCTGGGCGCGACCGCAGGCCAGATGCCGAACTTCTCGAGCGCCGCCTTACCGTATTTGCCTGCCGGAACCGACTCCGGATCGGCCATTGCCAGGCGCCCGTCACCCAGCAGCGCGGGCAGGTTGCTGCGCGGGCCGAGCACGACATTGCGCGGATCGGAGCGCGGCGCGACGAGCACGAGGCGATTGCCGAGGAACGGCGCGCGCGTGCCGGGGACGATCAGCCCGCGCCGCTCGACATCGTCCATCCAGGGTTCGTCGGCGGAGACGAAGAGGTCGGCCGGCGCGCCCGCTACGACCTGGCGGGCGAGTGCGGAGGAAGCGGCAAAGCTGAGCACCGGCCGGGCATGCCCCTTGCGCGCCCAGGCGTCGGCCGCGGCATTCATCGATTCCTGGAGGCTGGCGGCGGCAAGCACCAGCGGCGCACGGGGTGCGGCGAATGCGCGGGGGGCCGCCAGCACGGCAGCGATTCCGCAGAGGAGACTTCGCCGATCGACCATCGCTTAACCTGCGGATTACGCCTGCCTCGGCTATGCCGCACAAGCCGCCCTCCGGGCAAGTCAGCTGCGCGCGAGACCCCGCCGGATCGCCCGCATGCCACCGATCAACTGGCTCACCATCAGGTCGGCGGGCTTGCCGTCGCCAAGCGCCACGGCGCTGGGTCGGTCGGCGAGCGCGTGGTGGAGCCGGAGCGTGCCCGAGCGGATGCCGGCGCGGCACATCCGCCACCACAGGCGCGAGATCTCGCGGTCGACCCAGGCGAGCTCGGTGGACGAATAGGTGCCGCCCTTCTCGAAATCGGCGCGGAGTGCGGCGATGCCGGCGAACAGACGTTCGAGCGCGTGGCGATCTGAAACGGGTTCGCAGGCCATGACGTGGCGGACCAGCAGCGCCGCGAAATCGGCCGAAGCCTCGCCCAGCAACGCGTGGTGGCGATCGGTGAGCAGCTTCTCGCCATGCGCGCGCATGATGCCGTTATAGACCTGCGACGCGCCCAGCGCATGGCAGCGATAGAGCGTCAGGACTTCGTCGATCTGGGTGAGGCGGCCGAAGGGGCGCAGCCGGTGATAGAGGTCGAAATCCTCGACATAGCGCAGCTCGGGGCGCTCAAGCGGATCGAGACGATGCGCGGCGTCGGCGCGGAACATCACCGACGACCAGACCAGCGGATTGCGGATCAAGATCAGCCAGTCGATCAGCGCGGGCGGCATCGGGCGCGGCCAGTTGCCGGGCTCGACGGCGCCTTCGATCAGGAAATCGGCGGCAGTGCTGACCAGCACGGCTTCGTCATGCGCATCTAGAAAGGCGACCTGACGCGCAAAGCGTTCGGGCAGCGCGATATCGTCCTGGTCGAGCCCGGCGATGTAGCGCCCCCGTGCCTCGGCAAAGGCACGGTTGCGGGCGATGACCGGACCGTGGTTGGTCTCCGAGACGATCACCCGGACGCGCGGATCGGCGAAATCGCGGAGTACCTGCACCGTCTCATCGCGCGAGCCGTCGTCGACGGCGATCAGCTCCCAATCCGCAAGCGTCTGGGCACGAAGGCTCGCCAGCGTCTCGGGCAGCAGCGCGGCGCCGTTGTATGTCGCCATGATGATCGAGACGGTGGGATCGCTCATGCGGCGCGGCGTACCGCTTCGTCGAGAAGCTGATCGACGATCATCCGGCCGATATCGTTCTGCCACAGCCACAGGCCATTGGCCTTGCCGCTGAAGCTCGCCTCGCCGCCCAGCTTTCCTTCGGGGACGAAGCCCGAGGCGAGGCCGATGCCATAGACGCCGGGAACGGGATTCCCCTCGGCGTCCATCACGCGGCATTGCTGGTCGACCAGACGCGGGCGGCCGGGCGCGTCGGCCGCCAGCACGATGCGGGCGCCGTCGGCATCGAACAGCGGCAGAGCCCGCGGGCGATAACCCAGCGCGCCGATAACGATGTCCGCATTCGCCAGTTCGGCACGAACCGCTTCGTCGTCCTCGCCGCTAATCTGCCGGAGCGCGACGCGCGGATCGGGCGCCCGCCCGCCGATCCCGAGCATGCGCAGCACCAGCTCGCGCGCCTCCAGCCGGAAGCCGGCGAGGCGATAGACGAAGCCGCTCAACGGGCAGATGTCGTCGGGGCCGAAATCGGTGAAGCCATCGGCATGCGCTTCTTCGGCGGAACGGTAGAAAGGCCGCAGCGCGCGGCGGTGATAGAGTGCAAGTGCCCCGGCGCCGAGCGGGAGCGCGGGTGCGGCCTTGAGCATCAGCGCCGCGGCGGCGAGCGCGCTGGTCGACCCGCCGACGATGGCGATTCGGGGCGCGTGCGTATCGGCGACGCGTTTGCGGAGGCGATCGAGACCGCCAAGGCGCAGGAAATCGTCGCCGAGCATCAAGCGCTTGCCGGCGATCTCGCCGAGCGGCGCGCCCGCGACCGTTTCGGCCTCGACATGCTCGCGCGCCTGGTAGCCGCCGGTGGCGATGACGAGGTTTGCGGCGCGCATCAGCCGCTCCTCGCCGGTGAGCAGGTTGCGTACCCGCGCGGCCCAATCGCCGTCGGCGGTGCGGCGTGCCTCCAGGACTTCGCTGCGCGTCGCGACGGTGCCGCCATTTTCGGCAACGATCGCGGCGAGCCGCGCGCCGGTGGCTTCGAGCAGCGGGGTCGCGCGGGTAAGCGGCACACCCAGTGCGCCGATATGCATCGCGACTTCCTGACCCGAATGATGCTGGGTCAGTGCGGCAATATCGCCGTGGACATTGTCCTTGACCGCGGTGAGGAAAGTTTCGGCGGTGCTGTCCGAGGTGATCGCATAGCCGCCGATCTCGCCGCGGCCGAGCACCGCGTCGCGCTCGACGATCGCGAGCCCGGCCTTGGCCAGCGCGACGAGTTGGTCGCCCTTGGTTGCGGCGGTGAGCAAGGCGGTGCCGGCGGGGCCTCCGCCGATGACGAGCGCGGAGTGGACCGTGCGACCGCGCCGTTCGGTGCGCAGCCCGTCAAGGCCGGAATGATTGCACGCGTCGATCAGCGAGTCGCATACACGGCCGACATCGTCCTCGGTCATCGTGTCGGTGATCGGCAGCGACAGGATACGGCCGGCGACGTCGTCGCATACCGGCACCGGCTCGATCAGCGCCTGCGAACGGAACCAGGGCTGCTCGGCGAGATGCGGGCTGAAATAATGACCGGCGCCGATGCCCATCTCCGCCAGCGCGGCGATGATCGCGGCGCGGTGCCCGGCAAAGGGGCGCGGCAGCAGCAGCGACTGGAACTGGAGCGCCGCACGGGCACCGCGCAGCTCCTGAAACTCGAAGCTCTTCTCGCGCGCGAACTGGCCCAGCCTTTCGCGATAGACGCGGTCTAGACCGGCGCGATGCGCGGCGAGAGTCTCGATCTGGTCGAGCTTGGCTGCCGCTACCAGGCCCAGGGCCTCGGGCAATTTGGCGTTGAGGCCGGGCCCTTCGGCCGAACGGCCGCCGGCAAAGCCGAAATTGGACATTTGACGCAGCGATTCGATCAGCTGCGCGTCGCCGCTGTGGATCAGCCCGCCCTCGGCGGTTGCGAACACCTTTGTCGCGTGCATCGAATGGACGATCGCGAAGGGCGCGCCCGCGCCGAAGCTACGGCCCGCGGCATCGCGCGCGCCGAGCGAGGCCGCCGCATCGATCACCACGCCGACGCCGCGCTCGTCCCGATAGCGGCGATAGCGCTCGATATCGATCGCCGCGCCGAAGGTGGCATAGGGCACGACCACCGCGATGCGGCTGCCGTGGCGCTCGAATGCCGCGGCCTCGGCCGCCGCGCTCGATGCCCAATCGTCGGGATCGATGTCGCACAGGAGCGGCGTCAGCCCTGCCCATTGCGCGGCGTGCGCGGTCGCGGCGAAGGTAAAGCTGGGGATGAGCGCCAGCGCGCCGGTGCCCGCGCGCGGACCCGCGGCGTGGCGGATCGCCATCATCAGCCCGATCGTCGCGTTGTTGACCGCCAGGCAATCGCCGACGCCGCCGAACAGCCGTTCGGTGACCGCGGCCTCGAAGCCGCGCACCACGGGCCCGCCGTTCGAATAGATACCGCGCGCCTCGATTTCGCGCAGGCCGCCGCCCAGTTCGCTCAGCTTCGGCGGATGCGGCGCAATCAGCGGCAGCCGATCCATGCAATTCTCCCCAGCGGTGATTCCGGCCCAGGAGCACGGATCAGGATCGCGGGAATGTGACAGCGAGCGCCTTAGAATTGGTAAAAGCCGCGCCTTCGCCTTCGCTTATGCGCGAGACATTTCACACGAGAAGGCAAAGAAAAAGGCCGGCCCGGGCATCCCCGGACCGACCCAATTCTTGATCAGCAGCGATCAGGCGGCGAGCAGCGCGCCCGACTTCTGGTCGCGACGGCGGCGCATGAAGCCACCGACCACACCGAAGCCGAGGAGCATCGTGCCCCAAGCCATCGGCTCGGGAACGCCCGTCACGTTGCGGAAGATCGCATCGGTGTTGATCGTGTACTTCTTGTTGCCGAGAACGTCGAAGTTGATGTTCCAGCCGATCGCATCGAACGCCGCGAGATCGGTGCCCGAGATCACGCCCATCTCGCCGTAGCAGAAGGTGGGGTCCATGATGCCGATCTGGTTGTAGCCATTGCAGCCGCCCGGGCTCGCAGTGTCCTTGAAGTGCGAAGCCTGGCGGCCGTCGCCATTATAGGCACCGGTCGAGAACAGCGAACCGTCATCGAACTGGCTCGCACCGCCGTCGATCGAGAAGTACGAAGCCGTGTTGTACGACCAATCGAGCACCGCACCCGAGCCAGGGACGAGGTTGGTCGGATCGTTGCTGTAGCGGAACAGGTCGAGGATGTTGCCGACCGTATTGATGTCCCAGTTGATCGTGGTGACCGAACCGTTCGGGCCGAGCGGACCATAAGCGTCATAGGTATCGACACCGCTGGTGAAGCCCAGCGCGTGGCCGATCTCGTGGATCGCAACGCCGATGAAGTCCATATAGCCGGCGGAGATGCCGTCGGTCGGATCGAAATCGAAGTTGAACGCGGTGCTGAACGTCACCGCCGCATCGACCGTGGCGGTCGGCAGGACATAGCCGAGCGCCTTCAGATTGGCGCGCGTGCCGGAGACCGTTCCGTTATCCTTGGTGTCGTTGGTGTCGTAGATCTTGACGTTGCTGAGCTTGCCGACGCCCTGCGGTCCGTTGCGGATCATGTCGATCGTGCCGACGGTGCCGAACGGTGAACCGACATTGCCCGAACCGGTCAGAGCCGGAAGAACCAGGCCCGCGTCGAGCGCGCTGTTGCCATTCGCGATCATCGCGTCCTCGACGTCCTGGATCGCCACGCCGAACTTCGGCGAGCTGGTCGAACCGATGATGCCGCTCCCGAGCGCGGCATATTTGACGCCCAGATTGACCGTCACATTGTTGGTGAGGACGCTTTCCCAATAAGCAGCGGCGATCTTGAAGCCCTGCTCGGACGCGCTGCCGGTGACGCCGCCCTGGTCGATCAGATTGATGTGCAACTGGGCCTGCGCCGGAGCCGCGGCGCAGACGAGCGCAATAGCAGCCGCGCCGGACGCAGCAATGCGCTTGAAGGTAAGAGTGTTGATCATGGATTCCCCCTAACTGGCGCAGTTCCCGCCTGCGCAGTGGGGCTAGTTAACGATTTATTACCAAATCCGGTCAAGCGCCTTTCTCGCATCTGCAGAATTATATATTTCCCGATATTGGAAGGCGTAGGACAGGTTTCCGCGAAGAATTCGCTTGACTCCATGAGTCGTGGCACCTGTCCCCGACAGTAGATTCCTAGCTGTCGTGGCACCTGTCCCCGACAGCAGATTCCTAGCTGTCGTCGCCCATGCGGAGCGCCGCGATGAAGGCCTCCTGCGGGATCTGGACGCTGCCATATTCGCGCATGCGCTTCTTGCCCTCTTTCTGCTTGTCGAGGAGCTTGCGCTTGCGGCTGGCGTCGCCGCCATAGCATTTGGCGGTCACGTCCTTGCGCAGCGCAGCGATCGTCTCGCGCGCGACGACCTTGCCGCCGATCGCCGCCTGGATCGGGATCTTGAACAAATGGCGCGGGATCAAGTCCTTCAGCCGCTCGCACATGCCGCGCCCGCGCGCCTCCG
Source organism: Sphingomonas sp. JC676 (assembly GCF_014489075.1). Taxonomy (GTDB): domain Bacteria; phylum Pseudomonadota; class Alphaproteobacteria; order Sphingomonadales; family Sphingomonadaceae; genus Sphingomonas. Next base: position 393,949 of record NZ_JACTGR010000002.1, read on the forward strand.
CCGTCGAGCGGTGAACGATCATCGACAATGCGTCGACCGGCTCGTTGTTGACGAGGATGCTCATCTTGACGAGGTCGCCCGGACGGTGGCCGATCTGTTCGTAATCGAAGCTCGCATAGCCGCGGCTGATGCTCTTCAGGCGATCGTAAAAGTCGAACACGACTTCGTTGAGCGGCAGCTCATAGGTCAGCTGCGCGCGGCCGCCGACATAGGTCAGGTCCCGCTGGATACCGCGGCGATCCTGACAGAGCTTGAGGATCGAGCCGAGATATTCGTCGGGAACGTAGATCACCGCCTTGATCCACGGCTCCTCGATCTCAGCGATCCGAGTGGGATCTGGCATATCGGCGGGATTGTGGAGCTCGATCGAGCGCGGCTCGGCCTCGCCTGCCGCCTTGGTGAGTAGGAGCTTGTAGACCACCGACGGTGCGGTGGTGATCAGATCGAGATCATATTCGCGGGTCAGCCGCTCCTGGATGATCTCCAGGTGGAGCAGTCCGAGGAAACCGCAGCGGAAGCCGAAACCGAGCGCGGCCGAGGTCTCCATCTCGAAGCTGAACGACGCGTCGTTGAGGCGCAGCTTCGAGATGCTCTCGCGCAGTTTCTCGAAATCGGCGGCGTCGACCGGGAACAGCCCGCAGAACACCACCGGCTGGACTTCCTTGAAGCCCGGCAATGCCTCGGCGGCGGGGCGCTTGGCATCGGTGATGGTGTCGCCGACGCGGGTCTGGGCGACTTCCTTGATCTGGGCGGTGATGAAGCCGATCTCGCCGGGGCCGAGATCGCTCAGCTGCTCGATCTTGGGGCGGAAGCAGCCGACGCGATCGACCAGATGAACCGACCCCTCCTGCATGAACTTGATCTGCTGGCCCTTACGGATCGATCCGTCGATCACCCGCACCAGGATGACGACGCCGAGATACGGATCGTACCAGCTGTCGACGAGCATCGCCTTCAACGGCGCGTTGACGTCGCCGTTCGGCGCCGGGATGCGCTCGACGATCGCGTCGAGCACCTCTTCGATGCCGATGCCGGACTTGGCGCTGGTCAGCACGGCGTTGGACGCATCGATCCCGATGATCTCCTCGATCTCGTGCCGGACCTTTTCGGGTTCGGCCGAGGGGAGATCGATCTTGTTGATGACCGGGATGATCTCGTGATCATGCTCGATCGACTGATAGACGTTCGCCAGCGTCTGCGCCTCGACGCCCTGCGCGGCGTCGACCACCAGCAGCGCGCCCTCGCAGGCGGCCAGGCTGCGCGAGACTTCATAGGCGAAGTCGACGTGGCCCGGCGTGTCCATCAGGTTGAGGATATGGCCCTTCCAGTCGAGGCGCACGGTCTGCGCCTTGATGGTGATGCCGCGCTCCTTCTCGATATCCATATTGTCGAGCACCTGCGCGCTCATCTCGCGCTCGGTGAGGCCGCCGGTGCGCTGGATCAGCCGATCGGCAAGCGTCGACTTGCCGTGATCGATGTGCGCGATGATCGAGAAATTGCGGATGCGGGAAAGTTCGGTCGACATGGTGGCGGGCGCTTAGCAGCTTGGCGGCGAAAGCCAAAGCCGCTCGCGCCCCTGTTCGTCGAGCGCCGGTTTTGCTAGGGTCTGCGCGATCACGGCCGGGGACGACGCGGGACAATATCCTGCGCGAATGGGCGCACGCGGGCCGCTTGACGCTAAAGAGTGGGAGAAGGCTAGAATGCGTAAGTTGATGCTCGGACTGGGCGCGATCGCGGCCCTGTCGATGGTGGCGGCTGCGCCCGCCCAGGCGCAGAAGAAGCAGGACAAATCCTCGGGCCGCAAGGCGCAGGAACGCGGCATGCGCGAGATTCCGCGGTGCGCGAGGAGCCTGGGCACGATCTCGATCGTCGAGCCCGACACCCAGTGGTGGCGGGACTATAATCTGGGCAGCCCCGAAGCGGTGCTCAAGGTGTTCGTCCAGCAATCGGGCTGCTTCAGCCTGGTCAATCGCGGCCGAGCGCTGCAGAGCCGCGCGATGGAGCGCGCCATGGCCGATAGCGGCGAGATGCAGCGCGGCTCGAACATGGGCAAGGGCCAGGTCAAGGCCGCAGACTTCTTCCTCGAGCCGAACATCGTCTCGGGCAACAGCAATTCGGGCGGCGGCAATATCGGCGGAGCGCTCGGCGGGCTGATCGGCGGCCGCTTCGGCGCGATAGCCGGCGGGATCAACATCAAGAAGAAAGAAGCCAATGTCACGCTGAGCATGGTCAACGCCCGCACCACCGAGGAATCGGTGACGGAAGGCTATTCGCGCAAGACCGATATCGGTTTCGGCGCTGGCGGCGGCGCCGGCTGGTGGGGCGGTTTTGCCGCAGCCGGCGGCGGCGGGTACCAGAACACCGAGATCGGCCAGGTGATCGTGCTCGCGTATCTCGACGCCTATATCAAGATGGTCCAGCAACTCGGCGGGCTCCCGCAAGGCGACTATTGATCCCGATCCCCGGGGGCCGGCGGAACCGCCAGCGCTCCCGGGGATTAGCGGCCGGTGACCAGGATACGCACCGGAACCGCCGCCTGGGCTCTACCCAGCCCGGTGCGCGATCGTTTCCCGCCCGCGGCCAGCAATCTCGAACGCTATGCCGGGCGCTTCGATGCGACGGAAATCAACTCGAGCTTCTATCGTCCTCATCGCCCGGCAACCTATGCCCGCTGGGCCGCGAGCGTGCCCGAGGATTTCCGCTTCTCGGTCAAGCTGCCGCGGACGATCACCCACGAAGCCAGGCTGCGGGATTGCAAGACGCTGGTCGAGCGTTTCGCGGCGGAAACTGCCGCGCTCGGCGCCAAGCGCGGCCCGGTGCTGGTGCAGCTGCCGCCGCGCCTGGCCTTTGACACGGGCGTCGTGGGCGCCTTCTTCGCGCTGCTGACCAGGACAATCCACGGGCCGATCGTCTGTGAACCGCGCCACCCGAGCTGGTTCGATCCCGATGCGGAAGCGCTGCTGATCGACCACCGTGTCGCGCGGGTCGCCGCCGATCCGGCGCCGGTTCCTGCCGCTGCATTGCCTGGCGGCTGGCCCGGCCTGGCCTATTTCCGCTTGCACGGCAGCCCCAGGCCCTATTGGTCGAGCTACGACCAGGCGGCGCTCGACCATTGGGCGACGCTGGCGCGGGCAACTGGGGCCGAGACCTGGGTGATTTTCGACAATACCGCCAGCGGCGCGGCCACCGCGAACGCTCTGGAGTTCGGCGCGCGCTGAAAAGAAAGGCCCGGCGGCGATCGCTCGCCGCCGGGCCCGTATTTCCCGGGAAGGGAAGCTTACTTGATCCGGCCGCTGAGCGAGACGCCGATGATCCGCGGCTCGTTGAGCACGGCGGCCATGTAGTTCTCGATCACGCCCTTGAGGTTCTTCTCGTTGGTGATGTTGCGCGCGAACACCGCGAGCTCATAGGCGCCGTCATTGCCCGAATAGCCGATCTTCAGGCCGCCCTCGAAATTGCCGTCTGAGAAGAACTCGTCGGTCTTGTAGAGGACATAGTTGGTGTAGCCCTGAACGTTCCAGTCGGTCGACACGAACACCTTGCCCTTCTCGAACACCGGAATGTCGTAGCGCGCCGAGATATTGAAGTTCCACTTCGGCGCGTTCGGCAGCGGATTACCGTCGATCTGCGCGAACTTGGTCGGCACGCCGAACACCGGGAGCGTGATCGTTGGATCGTTGACCGTGCAGACCGTAACGCCGTTCAGCGTGCAGACCTGCGCGTAGACGCGCTTGTCCTTGATTTCGGTATGCAGATAGCTCGCGCCCGCCGAAATCGCGAGGTTGCGGATCGGACGCCAGTCCATCTCCGCCTCGGCGCCATAAGCCTTGGCCTTGTCGGCGTTGAACAGCACGCCGTTGCCGTTCGAATCATTGCCGTTCAGCTGGATGTCGTCGACCGTGTAGGTGAAGGCCGAGGCATTGAAGCGCAAAGTGCGGCCGATCGTGCTCTTGGAGCCGGCCTCCCAAGACAGGATCGTTTCGGAATTCGCGGTGGTGAAATCCGAGTTGAACACGGCCGAGCGGCCCTGGATGGTCGGTCCGCGGAAGCCCTTGGCGACGCGCGCATAGAGGCTGACGTCCGGGCTCACCTCATAGAGCGCGCTCACATCCCAGCTCGGCTTGGTGTCCGACAGGCGGACATGGCGACGGCCGGGATAGGTGACGGCACCCGCGGCGGTGTCGGCGGTCTTGAGCAGGTCGGTGGTCTTGGTGTCCCGCGTGATGCGGGCGCCGCCGGTGAGGGTCAGCTTCGGAAGGATCTCGTAGCTTGCCTGGCCGAACAGCGCCCAGGAGGTGTTGACGTCGTGCAGGCGCACCCAGTTGTTCGGGTTGCGTGCCGCTGTCGTCAGGAACCAGGCGCGCTGGTAGAATTCGGTGACGTCGCGCTGATCGAAATACATGCCGCCGAACTGCCACTTGAGCGGGCCGTCAGTGTCGCTGGCGAGACGGACTTCCTGGGTCCACTGGTCGAGATCGCGCAAGCGGCCCATCGATTCGCCGAAACCATTGGCCACACCATTGACCGGATAATCCGCGGCAGCGCCGCCATCAGTGTCGCCACGGCTATAGCCATTGCTGGTCTCGTACGCGGTGATCGAGGTCAGCGTGACGCCGCCGAAATCATAGGTCGAGTTCAGCGAGCCGCCGAAGGTGTTGTAATCCTGCGGATTGTCCATCGCCTCGTCGAAGCGGACGGTGTCGCGCGAGACGTTGCTGACGTCGTTCGAGCCCTTCTTGAGCGCCTGGCGCAGGAACAGGGTCGAGGTGCCGTTATACTGGCGCCCATGCACCGAGCCGAGGATCGACCAGTCCGACGTTGGCGTGACCAGGACCTGGAAACGCAGGTCGCGCTCGTCGAAGCCGCCCATGGAGTTCTTGCGTGGGCCGACCGTGCCGTCGGCGCTGGGTCCGGCATAAGCGTTGTCGACATAATCGTCGCGGTGCTGGATCAAGCCCGAGAGACGGACAGCGACATTCTCGCCCAGCGGCCCGCCGATGCCGGCGTCCAGGTTGATGCTGTTGTAGCTGCCATAGCTGAGCTGCGCCTGGCCGGAGAGCTCCTGGCTCGGACGGACGGTGTCGAACTTGACGATGCCGGCGGTGGTGTTGCGGCCGAACAGCGAGCCCTGCGGACCGCGCAGCACCTCGACATGGTCGAGGTCATAGACCGGGTTCGACTTGAGCACGACATGCTCAAGGACGACGTCGTCCTGGATGATCGACACGGGCTGCGAGGCGCCGAGATAGAAGTCGATATTGCCGAGCCCGCGAATGTAGAAGCGCGGGAAGATGCGGCCGGTGGTGGTCTCGGCGTAGAAGCTGGGGACCTTGCCCGACAGTGCGAGCAGCGTGTCGTCGCCACCAGCAGTGAAGGTGCGCGCGTCCTGGCCGCCGATCACGGCGACAGAGACGGGAACGTCCTGCTGGTTCTCAGGGCGCCGCTCCGCGGTGACGACGATCTCGTTCAGGTCGGTGCTGCTGGCGTCGGCATTGGTCTGCGCGTCCTGCGCGAAGGCCGTGGCCGAGAAGAAGACGCCGAGCGCCGCGCCGACGAGATAGCGGCTTTTTGCGAATTTCATGTTCAGATCCCCGATACTGGTTGGTCCACCCTGGACATCGGACGCACGACCGGTCGCCGGGAGAATCACATTGGATTCCCGGTTATCCGGTTCTTTTTGCTGGAGGTTTGCGCCCTCTGCGGGCTCGCGGATAAGGGTGGATTATTTCCGGCTGATGACAATCAGGGGACTAATTTCGCATCTGCAGCATCAGCTGGACGCGACGCGCTGCCGCTCCACCTCGATCGCGGCGACGGCACGGGCGAAACGGGCGTCACCCTCCCCGCTAACCAATGCCCAGGGCACGCCGCGGCGATCGAGCTCGGCCTTGGAAAGCGCGAAGAACTTGGCCCGCAGCTCGGGGGTGCCGAACATGCGCGTGCCATCGGGGACCCAAGGCAGATCGATGTCGAACAGCAGGTAGAAATCGGCCGTGCCGGTCCACTCGTCGAACCACGGATCGCGCGCGCCGAACAGCATGTCAGCCCAGACCGCGGTCATCAGCGGATCGGTATCGAGGATCAACGGATCGGCGCCGGTCGACAGCATCATTCGCCTGCCCGCGTCGTGCGTCTTGGCGATCTCGAGCAGGTCGCGCATCGTGAAGTCGACGCCGCGCGCCTCGGCATATTCGCGGCCATATTCCTCGAGCACCTCGCCGCCGAGATGCTTGGCGAGCTGTATCATCAAAGTCGATTTGCCGACGCTTTCGGGCCCGTGGAGGCAAATGGTGCGCGGAATCATGTTCTGGCTTTTGTCCAATCTACAAGGCCCCAGACCGACAGGGCGAAGAATACACCGTAAAGTCCAGCCGTAAGCCAGAGGTCCTTAACCATGAATAGCGGAATCGCGATCAAGTCTACCAGGATCCATAACACCCAGCTTTCCCATTTGCGGCGCGACTGGAGGATCTGCGCGGCAACGCTGATCATCGCAACGCTGCCATCCCACCAGGGATAGGTCGCATCAGTGAAGCGATGCACCAGAGCGCCCCAGGCGGCGATGGCAACCGCGCAGCCGGCGAGCCAGGCGAAGCGGGCGTTTCGGCTCAAGCTCTCGACCCGCACTTCGCCGGTCTGGGCTCGCGACCGTGCCCAGTTCCACCAGCCATAGAGATTGACCGCGAAATAGAAGAGCTGGAGCAGCGCATCGCTGTAGAGCTTGGCGCCGAAGAAGACCCAGGCGTAGAGCGAGACCATCGCCAGCGCGAACGGATAGTTCCAGATGCTGCGCCGCACCACCAGCGTGACATTGATCAGCCCGAACAGGGTGGCGGCAGCTTCGATCGGGCTCACCTGCACCGGTTAGCAGCCAATTCGCCTCGCCGTCGAGAGGGCCGCTTGCCCTCCCCGCCCCGCACGTTAGGGTCCGTATCTAAAATCCAAGGAGAGCGCATGCGCCATATCGCGGTGATCGGCTCGGGGCCTGCCGGCTATTATACGGCCGAGGCCTGCCAGAAGACCTTCGGCGAGGACGTGCGCGTCGACATCATAGACCGGCTGCCGGTGCCGTTCGGGCTGATCCGCACTGGCGTGGCGCCCGATCACCAGTCGATCAAGGGTGTGTCGCGGCGCTACGAGGCTACGGCGTTGACCGACAATGTCCGCTTCGTCGGCAACGTGACCCTGGGCGAAGACGTCTCGATCGACGAGCTGCGCGTGCTCTATGACGCAGTGGTGCTCGCCACTGGCGCGCCGCACGACCGGCCGCTGGAAATACCGGGCGCGGACTTGCCCGGCGTGGTGGGATCCGCGGCGTTCGTCGGCTGGTACAATGGTCACCCCGACCATGCCGAGCTGGCGCCGGCGCTGCACGGGCCCGGCGCGGTCGTCATCGGCAACGGCAATGTCGCGCTCGACGTGGCGCGCATCCTCGCCAAGACCGAGGAGGAGTTCGCCGGCTCGGACATCGTCAACCATGCGCTGGAGGCGCTGCGCGCCGCCAAGATCGACACGATCACGATCCTCGGCCGGCGCGGGCCGCACCAGATCGCGATGACGCCGAAGGAACTGGGCGAGCTCGGTGAACTGACCCGCGCGGCGCCGATCGTCGAGGCCGCGGACCTGCCGTCGTTCAGCGACGATGCGCTGCTCGATCCCGGCCAGCGCAAATCGGTGACGCATCTGCGCCATTTCGCCGAGGGGCATGCGGACAAGCCGGTCCGCATCGTCTTCGATTTCTTCGCGATGCCGGTGGCGATCGAAGGCGACAACCGCGTCGAGCGGGTGATCGTCGAACGGACCGCTATCGATGCCGAAGGGCGCGCGGCGGGCACGGGCGAGACCTATGTGGTGCCGGCCGGATTGGTGGTGAGCTGCATCGGCTATCGCACCCCGCCGATCCCGGGCGTGCCCTATGACGACCGCGCCGGGCGCTTCGCAAACGAGGACGGACGCGTGCTGCCCGGGCTCTATGCGGTGGGCTGGGCGCGGCGCGGACCGACCGGGACGATCGGCACCAACCGCCCCGACGGCTTCGCGATCGTCGAGAAGATCTCGGCGGATGTGGGCGAAGGCAGCGGCAAGCAGGGCCGCCCGGGGCTCGACGCACTGCTGGCTGCACGCGACGTCGATGTCGTCACCTTCCGCGACTGGCAGAAGATCGAGGCCGCCGAGATCGCCGCTGCGCGTGATGGCAGCCCGCGCGAGAAATTCACCAGCATCGAAGCGATGCTCGCCGCGCGCGCAAGCTGATCAGACATCCCTGGTCAGAGGCGCTTGCACGACTCGAACCACGTGGTTATAGGCGCCCCTCCAGCATCGATCCGGAGCGCTTTCGAGCCCGATCGATACTCCGTCGGGGAGTAGCTCAGCCTGGTAGAGCACTGTCTTCGGGAGGCAGGGGCCGGAGGTTCGAATCCTCTCTTCCCGACCATTCATCCAGCAATCACCGCTGAAAGCCGCGGAAATCCGCCTTTTCTGAATTAGGCGGTAAATGGTTGCGAATCGGAATCGCACAATTTTGCTCTCGGGTGCGCTGCCCGCTGTGCTGGCGGGAGTCCATCCATGGCCATCTATCGTCGCGGCGCCATCTGTCCGGCATCGGCCAGCAGGGCATATGTCCCGCCGCACACAGTTCGCTGAACGTGCGGCTGGCAACGTCACTGCGATCGGCCAGATCAACGATGTCCATGCTGACGAGCGCGGCAGGCGCGCCGTTGAAGTCCGTCGCGGGCCGAGTTGGAAATCAGGCCCTACGAGATTTGGAAACCGAACGAAGGGGCCACCGCCTTTGAGCGGCGCCTTTGCCGCTGCCTGTTCGCCGGCCTGAGCGACGGGAGCCGGATCGACGTGCTGCGGGCGAACGCGGACCGGCTCGCGGGAGCAAGTCATCCCCTATGATGAACGTCGACGACGAGAGAGGCAACGCCCGCTTCGACGACTTCCGACGCCGGCGCGACACGTACAACCGGGGCTGATCGCCGGCTTGTAAAGTTGCGCGGGCGATAGCAGGGGGCTCTCGTAGGGCGACGCCTGTCAATCTTTCGTAAATCTTCGCCGGCCATCTCGGGCGAGTCGGATGATTTTTTGTGGCATCTGAGCAACAAAATAACCAGCCAACCATCCGTCGAAGTAAGATATGCATAGATCAAATATACATTAGATATATTTCCGAGTTCTTATTTCTAAGGTATCGATGTTGCATTTGTGCAACCGGTCTAGGTATTGCGATTGATAATGGGCGTTTCTTATATCGCGCCTATCTTTCCTTGTGGTCTATTTGCATCAGTGGCTACTCTGATGCGGGCTGTTCCCGGTTGGGGCCGGCCAGGCCTTCAGCCTTCCGGACAGGGAGAGTGGACAATGACAAGGAAAAGTCGGATCGATCTGGCCGCAGGCGCGTCGTTCCTGGGCCTGGCGCTGGCCCTGGCGTCGCCCGCCGCCGCGCAGGACCAGCCGGCGGTTCAAGACCAGCCCGTGGCGCAGACCGCCCCCCCGGCAACCGATACCGCCGACCAGGGTGATCAGGGCGGCGAGATCGTCGTCACCGGAACGCTGTTCCGACAGACCTCGACCGCCACGCCATCACCGGTGACTGTGCTCTCCGCGCAGGACATGGCGCGCTCGGGCCAGACGACGATCGCCGACGCGGTTCGTTCGATCAGTTCGGACAATTCGGGCTCGATCCCGACCGCGTTCAGCAACGGCTTCGCGCGCGGTTCGGCGGGCGTGTCGCTGCGCGGGCTTTCGGTCAACTCGACGCTGGTGCTGGTCGATGGACTGCGCACCGCCAACTACGCGCTGGCCGATGACGGTCAGAAGAGCTTCGTCGACCTGAACACCATCCCGCAGAGCCTGGTCGACCGGGTCGAGGTGCTACGCGACGGCGCGTCCTCCACTTATGGCGCGGACGCGATCGGCGGCGTGGTCAACCTGATCATGAAGAAGGAATTCCAGGGCATCGAGGGCAGCGGCGAGATCGGAACGACCGAGAAGGGCGACGGCATCTCGCAGCGCGCCAATCTGACGGTCGGCACCGGCACCCTCGATGAGAAAGGCTGGAACGCCTATCTCAACTTCGAATATCAGCGCGACACCAACATTTCGCTGAGCGACCGCGGCTTCCCCTACAACACGCAGGATCTGCGTTCGATCGGCGGCGTCAACCGCGCGCCGGGCCGGCCGGGCACCAACAACGGCTCGATCTATGCGGTTGTCCGCCCGGGCCATCTCGCCGATCCGGCCGATCCGCTGAGCGGCATCCCCGACGGCGTGGCGCAGGTACTCAATCCGGCGGGCTGCGGCGCGCTCGCGACCACCGTGGTGGCTCCGGGCACCAGCACCGCCACCAGCGGCACCTTCTGCCAGCAGGATCTCAACGTCTATGGTGATCTCCAGCCGTCGCAGATCCGCGCCGGCGTCACCGGCCGCGTGACGGTCAAGATCAACGACACCAGCACAGCCTATGCCAGCGTCAGCTATTTCGCCGACAAGGTCTCGGCCGCGCTGCCGCCGCGCCAGATCCGTTCGACGGTGCCGATCAATACCAACGGCATTACGCTGCCGGTGTTGCTCGCCAACGGCCAGCTCAATCCGAACAACCCGTTCGCGTCCATGGGGCAGGTGGCGCTGATCAACTATGCGTTCGGCGACATTCCGGCGCATGCCGAATCGCTCAACCATGTGCTGCGCGGCGTGATCAGCATCGAGGGCGAGTTCGACGGCGGCTGGAGCTATCAGGTTGCCGGCGTCGCGGCGCACACCTGGCTCGACAGCCGGCGCTTCGGCTTCATCAACATCCCCGCGCTCCAGAACGCGATCGCGACCGGCGCCTACAATTTCGTCAATCCGTCGATGAACAGCGTCGATGTGCGCAACGCATTGTCGCCGACTATCATCAAGCAATCGACTACCGATCTCGACATGGTGCAGGCGGTGGTGACCAAGGAACTGTTCGATCTTCCCGGCGGCCCGCTCAACCTCGGTGTCGGCGGATCGTTGCGCTACGAAGCGGTCAGCGATCCCAATGAGAATGCCAACCAGGACGTTCTGGGGCTCGGCTCGTCCTTTGCCTTCGGCAACCACACTGTAACGGCGGCCTTCTTCGAATTGCAGGCGCCGATCATCAAGCAGTTGGAGGTCGATGTCAGCGGCCGCTACGACCATTATTCGGAGGGCTTCAACCACTTCTCGCCCAAGGTGGGCGTTAAGGTCACGCCGATCCAACAGGTCGTGCTGCGTGGCACCTATTCTAAGGGCTTCCGCGCCCCGCAATTCGCCGAGAACGGGTCGAGCGCCCAACTCGGCTTCACCACGCTCGACATCTCGGCGGTCAACGATGCGGGCTATCAGGCCTTCGTCGCCGCGCATGGCGGAGCGACCAATCCCTATGTCCAGGCCTATAATCTCGGCGCGAACACGATCGGCAATCCCGACGTGCAGCCCGAGACCTCGGAAAGCTACACTTTCGGCGCGGTGATCCAGCCGCTGCCATGGCTCACGCTCACCGCCGATTACTACCACATCAGCAAGGACGACGTGATCATCCAGGCCCAGCCCGGACCGGCGCTCGATGCCTATTTCAACGGCCGGCCGCTGCCCGTCGGCTATGTGCTGACCTTCGACCAGCCCGATCCGGCCTTCCCGAACGCACCGTTGCGCCCGACGATCGTCGGCGCGCCCTATGTCAACGCGGACTCGCTGGTCACCGAAGGCATCGATGCGTCGATCGAGGCGAAATTCCGCCTCGCCCCGGAGATCCGCCTGACCACCGCCGTGAACGTCACCGACATCTTCCACTACAAGTTCACGACCGGCGGCCAGACCTTCGAATATGTCGGCACGCAGAGTCCCTACACGCTGTCCTCGGGCGCGGGCACCCCGAAATGGCGGGGCAACTGGCAGACTAGCCTCGAATGGGGGCCGGCGACGCTCACCGGCACGGTCTATTATGTCAGCGGCTATGACTCGATCGGCTTTGACCAGGATCCGACCGGCGGCTGCCTCTATCCACAGGACCCATCGGCATCGGCCAAGGAGATCGTCGACTGCCACACCGGCTCGTTCACCTATGGCAATGTCCAGGCCGATTATCAGTTCAACGACAAGATCAACGCCTTCCTGACGGTGATCAACGTCACCGGCGAAAAGGCGCCGTTGAACCCGGCCGCCTATGCCGGTCCGCCTGCCAACTACAACCCAACCTATACCCAGGTCGGCATTGTCGGGCGCGTGTTCCGCTTCGGCGTGCGCGCGAAGTTCTAAAAAGTCCCAGGCGGGGGGCGCGAGATTCCCCTACGCGCCCCGTCGCCCGCCATGGCCGGCCGTGAGGCAGTTCATGGCGCAGACCGCGCAGTTCGGCCGCCGCCGGCTGCGCGGTCGTCGTTCAAAGCCCGGACGGCGCGTTTCGCAGCGCGTCCCTCAGGCACCGCGTCCGACGGGTGTATTAAGCCTCCATGACGCAGGTAATGGCCCTGTCAGCCCCGCAACAGCTCGTCCAGAACGAGTTTTCGCGGCTGGTCATCAAGCGCGGCGCGCTCGCCTTTTTGCCCGAGCCGCCGGAAATCCGTTGGAACGGCGTAATGCTGCGGCTTTCACCGCTTGAGACGGAGATCCTGTCGCTCCTGGTGCGACGCGGGCGGGCGAGCTGGGAAGATGTCGACAGCGCGATCACCGCGCTCCATGGAAATCCCCACAACCGCGAAATCTTCATCCATCGCATCCGCAGCAAGTTCGCCGCGATCGGCGCCGTCGATCCGGTCGAGACGGTGCGCGGGTGGGGGCTGAGGCTCCGCGTCGAACGCGACTTGTTCGGCTCGACCACGACCTGGATCGGCGTGCGCGAGGATGCGATCGACGCGCTCACGCCCCAAGCTGCGCGGGCGATCGCGGCGAGCAGCGCGGCGCAGTTCGGCGGCTGATTTCGCGTCACAGCCGAGCGCGCAAATCGCGAACTGCGCGCCGGGCGGCGCGAACTGCATCATGCGCGTGATTTACGCCGCGCGCGGGGTATCCTAGCACCTGCACATGCACCGCGATCTTCCGGAGCTGGCACGCGCGCGTAGCAGGGGCGTTCCGGCTTCAGTCTATCTCGTCGTTCTGTTCTGGGTCGGCCAGTTCTGCATGTTGACGGCGGAACGCGCGCTGATGGACTCTGGCGACGACACGAGCTTCCTTGCGCCGCGCGCGATCGTGGCGACGGTCGGCGTCGCCATCTCGATCGGGATCGGCTTGTTGCTCAAGCGCCAAGCCGGGCATAGCTGGTCGGTCCGGTTGAGCACCGCGCTGCTGCTCGCGCTTGCCGGCGCGGTGCTGCACAGCGGCGTCAATTTCAGCGTCTTTCACGCATTCATGCCCAAGGAGAATTGGAGCCAGGCGACCTTCCCCGCCTATTTCGCCGCGGTGGTGCAATGGTTCTGGGCCTATTGCGCGATTTCGGCGATGCTGCTGAGCGGCGTCTATGGCGCGGAGCTGCGCGAAGGCGAGCGTCACATGGCCGAACTCCGGCATCTCGCCCATACCGCGCAGCTGCGCGCGCTCCAGTACCAGCTCAACCCGCATTTCATGTTCAACACGCTGAACTCGATCGCGTCTTTGATCTCGTCGGGCCGTTCGGACTGCGCCGAGCAGATGGTGGAGAATCTCTCCGATTTCCTGCGCGCCGCGCTGGTGATCGATCCGAGCGACGACATGCCACTGGCGCGGGAGATCGAGCTCCAGTCGCTCTATCTCTCGATCGAGGCTCTGCGCTTCTCGGACCGGCTGCGCGTGACGATCGACGTGCCCGAAGCGCTCCGCAAGGTCCAGCTGCCCAGCCTGATCCTCCAGCCGCTGGTCGAGAATGCGATCAAGCACGGCGTCGCGCGCAGCGACCGCACCACCGAGATCGAGATCATCGCCGCGCGCGAGGATGGCGGCGTGCGGCTCACCGTGCGCAACACCGTAGCCAATGCCGCGCGCGAGGCGGCGGCCGGGCATGGTATCGGGCTCGCCAATGTCGCACGCCGGCTGCTGGTGCGCTATGATCAGGATTGCGGCTTCATGAGCGGCGTCGACGCCGAGGGGCGGTTCGCGGCCAGCTTCGTGATTCCCGCGGGAGCCCGCAACGCGTGACGGTACGGCTGCTCATCTGCGACGACGAACCGCTCGCCACCGATCGCCTGTCGGCACTGCTCGATCGGCGCGAGGATGTCGAGGTGGTCGGCGTCGCGCGCAGCGGTGCCGAGGCGCTCCAAAGGATCGACGAGCTGCACCCGGACGCCGTTCTGCTCGATGTCGAGATGCCCGAGCTCGACGGGTTCGACGTGGTCGAGGCGCTGGCCGCCGAGGCCGATGGCGCGACCCCGCTGATCATCTTCGTCACCGCCTATCCGCAATTCGCAACCAATGCGTTCGACAGCGGCGCGATAGACTTCCTCACCAAGCCGGTGCGTTACAGCCGGCTCGAAAAGTCGATCGATCGGCTCCAGCGCGCGATCGACGACCGCAGCGCGCGGCGCCGGCTCGACGAGCTTTCGCAGCAGCTCGACCAGCTCCGCTCGGACCGGCAGAGCGGGCGCGGCGAAGGCAAAAGGCTGTGGGTCTCGCGCCGTGGCGAGATGGTGAGCATCGCGCTCGACAAGCTCGACCGGATCAGCGCCGAGGGCGAATATGTCCGGCTCTATCAGGGCGATCGCACCTATCTCCATCGCAGCTCAATCATCGCGATCCTGCCGCATCTCGACCAGAGCCGCTTCGTGCGCATCCACCGCTCGCACATCGTGAGCCTCGAAAGCATCGCCGCGATCCGGCGGCGGCCGGCGGGGGGCTATCGCATCGTCACCGCCGTGGGCGACACGCTGCCGGTCGGCCGGACCTATCATGCGGTGGTGCGCTCGGTGCTCGGCGGCCAGGTCGAAGCCGAGTAGCACGCGACATTCCGTCTTCTCGTCCCTCGCAGCGTAGCTACGGTCGAGGGGGACCGGCCACACCTGACGCCAACTGACGGCGGCTAGCCACCCAAAAGCGATCGGCTCTATGCGCTGCCACGGGCCGTAGTGGCAAAAGACGGAGAGACGGTGAGAGGTTACGACCTCCGTCCGCCTCCGCGCGGCAGCAAGCTCAGGAACGTGACCGCGCCGAGGCCGGCAATCACTGCGGCGATCGGAAGGCTGTGGACACCGGCCATGAGGGCCGCAGTGACCATCGGAAACAGGCCCAGCACCCCAATGCAGAGCCGGACAAACATGGGATTATGGCGAGCCGGTTGGGCGCGCTGGACAAGGTGGTGGCCGGTGTGGGACATTGTGCTGAACCTTTTTTGATCATGCGACGCGGCGATGCCGTTTCCAGCAGAACCGGACGCGGGCGTCGGGTCGGGAGACCGTGACGCCCGCAAGGCAGGGGTTGCGTGATTTGACGGACCTAGAAGCGGTAGGTGATGCCGGTCATGACCTGGTGGCGGTCATATTTGCCCTCACCGTCGCTTAGGTCGGCATAGCGATATTCCACCCGCGCGGAGACGTGGTCAGTCACCATGCGCTCGAGACCGCCGCCGACGAGCCAGCCGTTACGGTCCTCCGAGACGTTGCTCGTACCCGTCGCCGATACCACCGTCGTGCCGACGCGATCATTGGTATAGCCGCCGCGCCCATACAGCAGCGTCGTGGGAGTGACGAGGTAGCCGGCGCGGGCGGAGAGATCGAAAGATCGCTTGGAATTGAGCGAGACGCGATCTGCACCGCTGCCGCCGCTCACGGTGTCGCTGGTTCCGAAGTTCAGACCCATTTCGCCGCCGAGCACAAACTTGCCGATCGTCTTGTCATAGCCAGCGTAGCCGCCGACGACGGCGGAGTCCTGCGAAGCGTCGACTGCCACGATGCCGAGGTCGGTTTCGGGGTTGCGCACCTTGTTTTCGACCCACCCAGCCTGCACGCCGACCGACGGGCCGTCGAAGTTCTGCGCGTGCGCCGCGCCAGTAACACACACAGTCGAGAGCAGGACAAGCAACGATATCGAAACAGTCTTCATGTTAATGTACCTCAATATTATGCGTACAGGTTACGATAAATGTCGAAAAACGCGGTTGAACAAAAAAATAATGGCGTAATTTCAGTTATATCGACTTCGATATATTGCGATCTCCCTCGATTGTTTTGGTTCGAAATCAATGAGCACCGCTGGTGTCGATCGGCCCCTTTGGCTTGGGCACGAGCCAGATGATCGCCGCGGAGATGCCGAGGGCGACGGCGATCACGCCGAACATGTTGAGCGTCGCGAGCATCACGCTCTGGCCTTCCACGACGTATGAAAGCATCGTCCTCGCCGACTCGACCGGAACGCCCTGCGTGGTCATCGCGTCGACCGCCCCTTGTCCGTGTACCATCGAGTTCGCGATCTCGGTGTTGTTGACCCGGGTAGCGTCCGACCATCGGCTCTGGATGAGCGACGTCGCGAAGGCACCGGCCAGCGTCCGCATGAAGTTGGAGAGGCCGGCGGCGTTGGCCTGCTCCTCCGGGTTCACGCTGGCCATGGCGAGACCGGTCACGGGCACGAAGAACATGACCATGAACACGCCGGTGACGAGCGTCGGCCAGGCCATCTGCAGGAAGGTGACGTCGCTGTTGAAGGTCCACATGCGCCACAGCATGACTCCACCGAGCCCGAGGATTCCGAGACAGACGATCAGCCGTGGATCGAACTTCTCCACGGCCTTCCCGACGAGCGGGGAGCACACCACCGCGAGGATGCCCATGATGCCGGTCGCATAGCCGGCCCAAGTGGCGGTGTAGCCCATGTTGGACTGCAGCCAGAGCGGCAGAATCACGATGCTGGCGAAGAAAGCGCCGAAGCCGACGGAATAGGTCGTCGCCGCACCGACAAAGCCTCGGTGCCGGAAGATCCTGAGATCGACGATCGGGTTCTTCTCGGTGAGCTCCCAGATCAGGAAGGCGACGAAGCCGATGGCTGCGATCACCGCCAGGACCTGGATCTCGTGCGAGTTGAACCAGTCGTGGTTGCGGCCCTCGTCGAGCATGATCTGGAGCGCGCCGACCCAGACGACGAGCAAAGCGAGACCGACCTTGTCGATTACGGCTTTGCCCTTCGGGTCTGGCTGCCCGCGCATCATCATCATCAGCGCGAGACCGCCGGCGGCCGCTATCGGCACCTTGATGAAGAAGATCCACGCCCAGCCGTAATTGTCGCAGATGATGCCGCCGAGGATCGGGCCCGCGACGGGGCCGATCAGGGTGGTCATCGCCCAGATGACGGTGGCGAGGGTAGCCTTCTCCTTGGGGAATATGCGCAGCAGCAGCATCTGGGAGAGCGGCATGATCGGACCGCCGAAGAGCCCCAGCAGCACGCGCATGCCCAGCAGCATGCCGAGCGAGCCCGACAAGCCGCACAGCAATGAGACGACGGCGAACCCGAGATAGCAGGTGATGAAGGTGCGCTGCGCGCCGAACTTCTTGGCCAGCCAACCGGTGAGCGGCACCGTGATCGCCTCTGCGACTGCATAGGAGGTGATCACCCACGTCCCCTGCGTCGAGGAGACGCCGAGATTGCCGGCGATCGTCGGTATCGACACGTTGGCGATGGTGGTGTCGAGCACCACCAGGAAATTGCCGAGCCCGATCAGGATCGCGGCGATGTACAGCGGCGCTCCCTTCAGCGGGGCGGCGTTGAGCTGTGCTCTGATAGCTGCCGTCATGGCTTGTGCTCCCGGAGGATGAAGGAGGTCAGCCGGAGACCTGGACGTCGACGTTCATCGACAGGCCGACGCGGAGCGGGTGCTGCGCCAGTTCACGCGGATCGAGCTTGATGCGGACCGGCAGGCGCTGGACCACCTTGATCCAATTGCCCGTCGCATTCTGGGCCGGCACGAGTGCGAACGCCGCGCCGGTGCCGCCGGAGAAGCCGGTCACCGTTCCGTGATAGACGACCTTCTCGCCATAGAGATCGGAGGTGAGTTCGACCCGCTGGCCGGGACGCACTTCGGCGAGCTGTACTTCCTTGAAGTTCGCGTCGACATAGGCCGCATCGACCGGAACCAGGATCATCAGCATCGCGCCGGGCTGGACGCGCTGGCCGACTTGGACCTGACGCCGCGACACCACGCCATCGACGGGCGCACGAAGGACGGTGCGCTCGAGATCGACCCGCGCCTGGTCGAGCGCAGCCCGTGCCGCGAGCACTTCGGGATTGTTGTCGACCGAGGTGTCGGCGATCAGCACACGGTTTGCCTCGCGGGTGCCGATCGCGGCATTCCGCGTCGCCGCCGCCTGGGCGCGGGCGGCTTCGGCCGACCGGAGGTTCGCCGCGGCTGTGCTGAACGCGTTGCGCATCGTCGTCAGCTCTTCGCCCGAGACCGCACCCGAATTCGCCAGCCCTTCGCGCCGGGCGAGATCGATCCGCGCCTTCTCGACATCGGAGCGCGCGGCCATGAGCGCCGCTTCGGCCTTCATCTCGTCCGCGTGCCGCGCCGAGACCTGGGCGTTGAGGCCGCTGTCGTTCGCGACGAGCCCGCGTACCCGGCGGATCGTGACGGCGAGATCGGCTTCCGCGCGAGCCACCGCGATCCGGGCGTCGGTATCGTCGAGCTGGACCAGCACGTCGCCGCGGCGAACCTGTTGCGCATCCTGGACGAGGACTTGCTTGACCGGGCCACCGATCAGGGGCGTCACCTGCGCGACGTCGGCACCGACATAGGCGTTGTCGGTCACGACATGGTGCGACCCGACCAGGGTCTCGTAGCCGTAAGAGGCGCCGCCAAGCAGGGCGACGGCGGCGGCGAAGCCGCCGAACAGGCGCATGCGCTTGGACTTGCGCCGTGCGGCTTCGTGTTCGATCTGGATCGGATCGGCTTGGTCAAAATCGTGTTCGATGACGGACATGGGTTGGGTCTCCTTTTATGAATGGAAGCCGCCGCCAAGGGCGCGGATCAGAGTGACGTCGAGAGCGAAGGCACGGGTCTCGAGCTTCGCGACATTGAGGCGTGAATCGAGCACGCCCTCCTCGGCCGAGAGCACGTCGAGATAGGTCGACAGCCCCTGGCGGTAGCGAAGCCGGGCAAGGCGGTTGGCTTCTTCAAAGTCGGCCAGCGCGCGGCGCGAGTCCGTAAGTCGCGCAACGAGCCTTTTCTGGCTCGTCAGCGCGTCTGCGGTCTGGCGCAGCGCCTCGATGACCTGGCGATCGTACAGCGCGATCGCCTCGTCATATTGACCGCGACTTGCGCGGTACTGGCCCTGGAGCGCGCCCCCGTGGAAGAGGGGGAGGCTTACCGCGGGGCCGGCGCTTCCAAAGGTGGAACCCTGCTTGAAGAGGTTGTCGATACCGACGGCCTGGAAGCCGACGAGCGCGCTCAGATTGATGTTCGGATAGAAGTCGGCGCGGGCGACCTTGATGCGCTGCGCAGCGGAGTCGGCGCGCGCGCGGGCGGCCGCGACATCGGGCCGGCGCCCGACCAGGTCGATTGACGCATTGTCGGGAATGCCCTGCATCTCGAGCGCGGCGATCATCGGGCGGCCGATGCTGCGGCCGCGATCCGGCCCCGAGCCGACCAGCGCGGCAAGCGCGTTGTTCGCGAGTTCGATCGCCTCGTCGGTGGCGGCGAGATTGGCCTGGGTCTGTTCGAGACGGCCCCTCGCCTGCCGCAGTGTCGCGTCGGTATCGAGACCCTGGGCGACGCGCTGCGCAACGAGCTGCAGCGTCTGGGCGCGGATGTCGACCGCCGCGGTCAGGCTGTCATGCTGCGTATAGAGAGCGGCCAGCTCGGCGTAAGCCGAGGCGATGCCGGTGGTGAGCGCCAGCCGGGCTTCCCCGGCATCGTAGCGTGCCGCCTGCAGGTCGAGCTTGGCGGCTCGGAGCGCCGCCCGGTTCTTGCCCCACAGGTCAAGGTCGATCGAGATGCCAAGGCCTGCCGAAGCGGTATCGTTCCAGCCGCCGGGCACGAGCTGGGCGGGAACGCCGTTGTTCTTGCTGAGCTTCACTTCCTGGATGCTGCCGCCGGCGTCCACGGTCGGGAGAAGCGCCGCGCCGGCCTGCCGGGTAAAGCCTTCCGCAACGCGGATGCGCGCCGCCGCCACGTCGAGGTCGGGCGAGTTGGCCAGCGCCTCCTCGATCAGCTGCGACAGCTGGGGGTCCTTATAGTGCTGCCACCAACCCTCTCCCGGCCATTCCGACCCGGTTCCGGCGAGCGTCTGTGCAGCAGCCGCTGCCGGCGCCGTCCTCGCGACGGGCATCGGCCCCAGATGGGGGACCGACGCACATGCGCTGGTGCAAAGCGCAAGCAGGAGTGCCGCGCGGCGAGGCCGCGCAGGAAGAAAGCGGATCATTGCGAAAGTCCCTATCTCTTGAACTGGTACCGTACGGTCTAGTCCATCATCCAATCCCTTGTCAACAGAAAAAATGGACCGTATGGTACTGCTTGGATTTTGAAGGAGTTAGCCTGTGGCGCGAACGAGGTCTGACGAGAAACGGCGCGAAATCGTGCGAACCGCGGCGCTCGCGTTTCAGGAGCTGGGGTATGAGCGCACGTCGATGCTGACGATCGCGGAGCGCCTGCGCGGCTCCAAGCAGACGCTCTATAACTACTTCCCGTCCAAGGAAGATCTGCTTCGCGCCGTGCTCGACTTCGATGTGGGCGAGGTCGCGGACCAGGCGATGGAGGTGTTCCTCGCCGAACGAAATCTCCGCAAGGGACTGGCGCGACTCGGCCAGATCTATCTCGAGCGACAGCTCGCCCCGCTGGCGATCGCCAATATCCGCACCGTCTCCACGCAGCCGGCCGAATCGAAGATCGGCGAGGAGTTTTACCGCAATGTTCTATGCGTGGCCTGGAAACGCGTCGCCGACGCGTTCGAGGCGCTGATGGATGAGGGAAAGCTCAGGCCCGCGGATCCCTGGCTCGCGGCGATGCATTTCAAGGGACTGGTGCTGCAGGATCTGCTCGAACGGCAGCTGCTCGGTGCCGCGGCAGCGGTCGAACCAGAGGAAATCGGGACGGCAGCGCAGCATGCTGCCGATGCCTTCCTTATAATCTACGGTCCGCGCGAGTCGGCGTCGGGAGCGAACGACCTTTCCTAACGCTTGCGGAGCGTCATCCCGGCTCGGGCTGTCCTGCGGTGGTAGCGGCGGGCTCCGCACGCTCCAAAATCGCGGACCTGGCTACTCCTATGCATTCGCCGGCGCGGCTATGAGCCGCCGGCTCGCGCGTGCACGCGTTAGGTCCGCATTCGACGTGGTTGGCCAGTTGCGCGGACCCAAGGGCCGCTCACGACGGTACCGTACGTAACGGTCCATTTTATTATTGACCTCCCTTGATTGATGGACTAGACCGTACGGTACTAGACAACAAAGCGAGTCGCAAGATGAGCTCCATCGCATCCAAGGAGGGAGTATCCCTCACCGAACTCCATTGGACGGTCGTCGCGATCGCCCGAATGGACAGCCCTCGCTCGGCGGAGCCGGAGGGACGGCTCAGGCGCTTGCTGCGGCTGACTTTCGGACCGCCGCCGGCGCTGAAGCTGTCCAGTGAAAGGCTCGAGGCCCTGCGCTGCTTCTGCGTCCGAGCGTGGCACCGCGATGTCATCCGCGAGCAGGACATGCGCGCTTTAATCGAGGCCGGCTACGCGAGGACCGACGCAATCGAGATCCTCATGCACATCGCCGGCTGCCGCGGCTTTGCTCCGGTGATCCAGGCGCAAGCCAAATGAATTCAGGACTGGAAGGCCGCCTCCCCCAATCCCCGGCCTCCAGTCCCTCCCGCCCGCGCCCCAACAGAGCGCGGGCGGGGCTTCAAAAGTCGAGACGACCAGCACCTTGATCAAAGGAGTTTTGCCATGAACCACGCATGCTATCCGGCGAAGCGGCAGGCCTCGCCCCTGTTCGCCTCCGTACCGCCGACGACCGTCGACGAGACCGCCTGGGACATCCTCCTGGCGCTGCACGCCGATCAGGCTCGGGAGATCAGCATCGCGCAGCTCTCCTCCATGGCCAGCGTGCGGATGACCGTGCTCGAAACCTGGCTCGCCAGTCTCGAGGCGCGCGACCTTATTACCGGCGCCGCCCACTGTCGGACCGGGGAACTCGTCGCGACGCTGACCGCGCGCGGTCGCGAACTGCTCGACCACTATTTGTCGGCGACCGGCGACCTGCAGGTCGGCGCCCACCATTGATCACCTTGGTCCTGGACCGGAGAGAAGTAAGCCGAATGCGTGTGCGTACCGAAAAAAAGAGAGAAGAGATCATCCAGATGGCGGCGGAGCTGTTCGATGCGCTGGGCTACGAGCGCACGACGATGTCTGCCATAGCTACACGCTTGGGCGGATCGAAGGCGACGCTGTACGGCTATTTCGAGTCGAAGGAGGACCTGCTTCGAGCGGTCCTGGATCGCGACGTCAACGAGGAAGCTGACCGCTTGATGCAGGAGCTTCTGTCCGAGAAGGACTTGCGCAGTGGCCTCATCCGCCTCGGCATCGCCTATCTTTCCGGTCAGCCGTCGCGGACCGCCAGCATCCGGACTGTGGTCAACCAGCCGATCGCACAGGATTTCTATGAAAACGTTCTTCAGCCGGCTTGGCAGCGTCTAGCCGACCGTTTTGCGACCATGATGAAGGAAGGCAGGCTGAAATTCGCCGATCCCTGGATCGCCGCGATGCACTGGAAGGGCCTCAACGAGTGGGACATGCTCGAGAAGTATCTTCTCTGCGCGAGGATTGGCGATGACGCCAATGACATCGTCAGCGCCGCAACCGCCGCGGCGGACGCTTTCCTCGAGGTGTATGCGAGTCCACCCGAAGCTAGCCGTGTGCCTGAATGACACCCATGGAATTGCGGTCATCCACCGTCTTGCGCACCGCGTCGGCATTGGCATTTGAGGCCGGAGACCTTCCTCAAATCGGCGAGGGGCTTTGCCCCTGTATCGGACTGTCGCCGCCCAGATCGCCGGTATGCCGCAGCGTGTAGCCTGCGCTGCGGCTGCCGACGTTTCGCCTGATAAATTTTGCAGCAGGCGGTGAACCGGAGCGCCAGTTCCCAGCACCAACGTCAAGAGCCTCGATCGGCTTCGGGACATTTGGGGAGAAAAGGGTGGATCGGCGCGCTTGGGCCGCGGACTCTGAGAAGAGTGAGGCGGCGCCGGCAGTCGCGAGCCGGCGGCTTAAGGTCGTCCTCTACAACCCGCGCGCCGTTTTCTACCAGATGCCCCTGGCGTTGCTGGCGATCGGGTCGCACCTCGATCCCGACCGCTACGAGGTCGTGACGATCGACGGCCGCCTGGAAGCGGATCCCGTCGGGGCGGTGCTGTCGCATCTAGAGGATGCCGTGTGCTTGGGCGTCACGGTGCTGACCGGGGCGCCGATCCTGGACGCCATGGAGATCTCTCGGGCGGCGAAACGGGCCCACTCCGACATGCCGGTGGTCTGGGGCGGATGGCATCCATCGATGTTCGCGCGCGAGTGCCTTGCTGAGCCTTCGGTCGATGTCACCGTTCAAGCTCAAGGCGAAGAGACCTTCGCCGACATTCTGGAGCGCCTGCTCGAAGGGCGCTCGCTCGAGGGATGCGCCGGTTGCGCCTTCCGGCGGGACGACGGCTCGATCTGCATCAATCCGCCACGCGATCTTAAGGGCGTCAGCACCTTCCGCGAGCCCGACTACGGCCTCATCCCGGTCGAACGGTATTTCGAGCTCAAGGGAAAGCGGCAGCTCGACTACATCTCCTCGCAAGGTTGCAACTTCCGCTGTGCTTTTTGCTCGGATCCCTTCGTGTACGGGCGCAAATGGGTCGGGCTCGATCCCGTCAGCATGGGGGTGCGGCTCAAGGCGCTATGGGATCGCTACCGCTTCGACGACATCAATTTCCAGGACGAGACCTTCTTCACGCGCCGCGACCGGGTGAAGGCGTTCGCCGAGGAGGTGATCGCCTCCGGCATGGAGATCACCTGGGCTGCCACGATGCGGGCGGACCAAGGTGTGCGATTGCCCGACGACGTCTGGCAGTTGTGCAAGCAATCGGGCTTGCGGCGGCTGCTCGTCGGCGTGGAATCGGGCTCCAGCGAGATGCTCAAGCGGATCCGCAAGGACGTCACGATCGATCAGGTGTTCGAAACCGCCGGGAAGATGCTCGCGCACGGCATCGCCGGGCACTTCCCGTTCATCGTCGGATTTCCCGACGAGAGCGACGAGAGCATTCAGGATACATTGGCGTGTGCGCGGCGGCTCCGGTCGATGAGCCCGGACTTCCTCACGCCGATCTTCTATTTCAAGCCCTACCCCGGCAGCGAGATCGTCACCGAGGCCGTCGCTCGTGGCTACAAGCTTCCCGAGACGCTCGAGGAATGGGCGGGCTTCGACTATGTGCAGGGCGAACCGGGGCCGTGGGTGTCGCCCGAAAAATTCCGCCTGATCGAGCGGTTCAAATTCTTTCACGAGCTCGCCTGGAAGCGCGCCGCGCCCGCGGAGCGATGGTTGCAGCGCCTCGCCCGCTACCGGTGCAGCCGCAACGCATATCGCTGGCCGATCGAGATGGCGCTGATGCGCGCCTGGCGCTCCGAACCGAGGCTATCGTAGCGGCCGCCGTCCAACGGTCCGACCCTTTTCCAAAATCGACCCGGTCACCAGCCGCCGCCCAGCGCCTTGAACAGCGCAACCGCGGCTTGGCCCTTGGCGGCGCGTGCCTGATCGGCGCGGTGCTGGGCCGCCAGCAGCGATTCCCGAGCGCGGAGCAGTGTGAGCCGGTCGTCTTCACCGCTGGCGGCGCGGCGATCGGCGAGGGCGAAAGCGGCGCGTTCGCGGTCCAGCGAGGCTGTCGCATCGGCTTCGGAGGTACGGGCGTTGAGGAATCGGTTGATTGCGGACTCGCTGTCCGAAAGCGCGCCGGTGACGGCCTTTTCGTAGCGCGCGGCGGCGCCTTGGGCGCGGGCATCGGCGGCGCGGATCTGTGCGCGGATCGTGCCGCCCGAGAAGATCGGCCAAGAAAAGCTAGGACCGATCTGGAAGCGCGTGCTGTCACCGGCGAAGATATCACCCGGCGTGCGCGCCTGCTGGCCGATACCGCCGATCAGACTGAAGCGCGGGAAGAGATCTGCGGTGGCGACACCCACGTCCGCGGTGGCGGCGGCAAGCTCGCGCTCGGCCTGGCGGATATCGGGCCGGCGCTCGAGCAGTTCGGAGCGGACGCCAACCAGGATCGCGTCGGGGCTGGCGGGAAGCGGGGCAGTTGTGGTGAGACCGGGCACGACTTCCTCGGGCGCGGCGCCGAGCAGCGCGGCGATGCGATACGCCGCTGCCGCTGCCTGGGCGCGGGCATTGGGCACGGTAGAGACACTGGCCCGCGCCGTCGCGTCGGCGCGCTCGGCGTCGAGGGTCGAGGCTTCGCCCGCGTCGAGGCGGAGATGGGTGAGGTGCGCAAGATCGGCATCGGCGGCGGCGGTCGCTTCGGCGGTAGCGGCATCGGCCTGGGCGGCGCGTAAATCGAAATAGCTGCGGGCGAGCTCGGCGATCAGCGTCAGCATCACGTCGCGCTGGCCATATTCGGCCACCTCGACACGCGCGTTAGCCGCCTGGGTCTGGCGGGTGCGGCGGCCCCAGATATCGATCTCCCAGCTCGCGTCGAAGCCGAGATCGAACAGGCGGAACTCGCGATCGACACCGGGGATCTGGCCGATCGGGAGCTGGCCGTTCCTGCTGATCCGGTTCTCGGTGGCGGATCCGCTGGCGGAAAGGGTGGGCAGCCGCCCACCGACCACGGCGTCGCGATTGGCGCGGGCTTCGGCAAGGCGCGCCTGGGCTTCCTTGAGATCAGGGGCGTTGGCGACGGCCTGCTTTACCAGCGCGGATAGCTGGGCGTCGCCAAAACTGTCCCACCAGGCGAGGTCGACCTGGCCGGGCGTGCCGGGCTCGAGCCAGCCCCCGGTCGAAGCGGCGGGCGTCTCGGGCCGCTTGTAATCGGGGCCAACGGTGCAGCCGGCGACCGCGGTGCCGAGCAAAAGGAGGGAAAGCAGGCGGGGCATCATTCTACTCCATGCGCGCGCGGAACAGCCAGGCGGACGCGGAGAGCGTCGCGATGGCGATCAGGCCGAGCGGCCAAAGCTGGTGGAAGACGGCGGCGGCGGGCATCGCCTTCAGGAACAGGCCCTGGACGATAACGAGGAAATAGCGTGCCGGATCGAGATAGGTGACGAGCTGGAGCCAGCCCGGCATGTTGTCGATCGGGCTGGCATAGCCCGAGAGCAGGATCAGCGGCGTCGTCACCAGGAACGCCCCCAGGAACGCTTGTTGCTGGGTCTGCGACAGCGCCGAGACGAACATGCCGATACCGATCAGCGCGAGCATGTACATGGCGAGCGAGAGGAAGAAGAGCAGCAGCGATCCGGTGAACGGCACGCCGAACACCAGGGGCGCGATGACCAGATAAAGGCTGCCGTTGAGCATCCCGATGATGAAAGGCGGGACCATCTTGCCGATCAGTATCTCGTGGATGCGCAAGGGCGAGACCATGAGCTGGTCGAACGTGCCCAACTCGCGTTCTCGCGCCACCGATTGCGAGGTGATCGCCAGCCCCGCGACCGAGGTGATGATCGCGACCAGCGACGGCAGCGTGAACCAGATGTAATCGAGCGAGGGGTTGTACCAGTTGGTGACTACGCTCCCCTGCCCCGCGCTTCCCTGTCTGGTGCTGACGCGCGGCGCGAGATCCGCACCCACGCCGCCGACGATCTGGGTGAGGTAACCCGCGACGATCTGCGCCGCGTTCGAGCGGCGACCGTCGAGGATCAGGCCGATCGTCGCGGGCCGATGCGCAGCGACGTCGCGGTCGAAATCCTCGTCGATCACCATCGCGGCGATCACCTTCTGGTTGTCGATCGCGTCCTTGAGCTCGTTCGGGCTGCGGAGAGGTACGATCTCGCGGAAATTGGGGCTGCCCGCGATCCGGCTGATCACCTCGGCGGAATGCGCGCCGGAGCTCCGATCGAGCACGCCGATATCGACATTCTTGACGTCGAGCGTGGTCGCGAAAGTAAAGATGAAGAGCTGCATCAAGGGCGGCACGAACAGCACGACGCGCGACTTGGGATCGCGCAGCACCGCCCACATCTCCTTGACGATCATGGCCCCCAACCGGCGCAAGCCGGCCCCTCCAAAAAGCCTGCGCATCTAGTCGAGGCTCCTTCGGGTGACGCGGAACGACAAGAAGAAGAACACCGCGCCGAACAGCAGCATGATGCCGAGATTGGGCAGGATCAGCGCCCATTGGTCGCCTGCGAGGAACACCGATTCCAAGCACGGGATCAGGTAGCGCGCGGGGACGAGATAGGTGAGCGCCTGGATCGGCCAGGGCATCGATCCGATCTCGTAGATGAAGCCCGAGAGCAGAAAGGTGGGCAGGAATGCCGAGAGCAAGGCCACCTGGCTCGCGACGAACTGGTTCTTGGTCGCCGAGGAGATGAACAGGCCGAGCCCAAGCGCGGGCATCAGAAAGCACGATCCGATCAGAAACAATGCGAACACCGATCCGCGGAACGGTACGCCGAAGACGAACACGCCGATCAAGGTGCAGAGCGTCATCGAGGCGAGCGCGAGCAGGTAATAAGGGATGACCTTGCTCGCGATGAACTCGGCCATGCTGATCGGCGTGGCCATCATCGCCTCCATCGTCCCCCGCTCCCATTCGCGCGCGATGACGAGCGCGGTGAGCAGGGTCCCGATCATCGTCATCACGTTGGCGATTGACCCGGGGACGAGGAAATAGCGGCTCTTGAGCTCGGGATTGTACCAGAAGCGCGCGGAGATGTTGATCGGCGCGTCGGCGGCGCTGGGGTTGCGCTCCAGCCCTTCGGCTGCCGCCCATTGCGCGCGGACGCCCTCGCCATAGGAGGCGGCGAAATTGGCGGTGTTGGGCTGCGATCCGTCAGTGATGATCTGGATCGGCGGCACCCTGCCCTGGTTGAAGCGCCGGCCGAAATCGGGCGGAATGACAATGATCGCGCGGACCTCACCATCGACCATCTTCTCGCGCACCGGCTGGATCGACCGCGCCATGGTCACCTCGAAATATTTCGACGTCTGATAGGCCTGGGCGAGGCGGAGCGCCGGGACGCTGCTGTCCTGGAGCACCACCGCGATCCGCGTCCGGGTACTGTCGAGCGACACCGCATATCCGAACAGGAACAACAGGATCATCGGCAGCACGAAGGCGATCAGGAAGGTGGAAGGGTCACGCAGGATCTGCGCGCTTTCCTTGGTGACGAGCGCGGCGACGCGGCGCGGCGAGGAGCGGATGCCGGTCATGCCGCCTCCCTCGCCTCGCGCCGGCGGTCGAATTCCTCGATCAGCGCGATGAAGGCGTCCTCCATCGTCGGATCGTCCGCGTTGGAGAGTTCGCCGGCCTTGGCCTTCAGCTCATCGGGCGTGCCGGTGGCGATCTGCTCGGCGCGGTAGATCAAAGTGACCTGGTCGCAATATTCGGCTTCGTCCATGAAATGGGTGGTGACGAGCACGGTCACACCCTTCTCGACCAGCCCGTTGATATGGATCCAGAATTCTCGACGGGTGACCGGATCGACGCCCGAGGTCGGCTCGTCGAGGAACAGTACCGGCGGCTCGTGCATCACCGCGCAGGCGAGCGCGAGGCGTTGCTTGAAGCCGAGCGGCAGGCTGCCGGCATTGGTATCGAACCGGCCCTCCAGCTCGAAGATCGATCCCATCGCCTCGATCGCGCGCCTCGTCTGATTGCGGTCGAGATCATAGGCGCCGGCGAAGAAATCGAGATTCTGGCGGACGCTGAGATCGCCATAGAGCGAGAATTTCTGCGCCATATAGCCGAGCGAGGCGCGGGCATCGGCGCGCGCGTGCCGCAGATCGTTGCCCGCAACCGCGCCGGTGCCGCTGGTGGGCGTGAGCAGCCCGCAGAGCATCTTGAACGTGGTCGACTTGCCAGCGCCGTTGGGGCCGAGCAGTCCGAAGATCTGCCCGCGGGGAATCGCGAAGTTCATATCCTTGGCCGCGACGAAATCCCCGAAGCGCTTGGTCAGGCCCTTGGCCTCGATCGCGCAGCCATCGCCCTTGTCGATGGTGCGGTAGCGCTCGGCGAGCTTGCTGGTGCCGCTCGGGCCGCCGCCCAGTCGCTCGATGAAGCCATCCTCGAAACGCGCGGGCGTGGGCTCGACCTTGGCGCCCTCGGCCTCGAGCGATTGCGGCGTGGGCGGCGACGCCCCGTCCTTCATTAGCAAACGGACCGAGCGGCCCTGGATCGTACCGTCGATCACCTCGTCGCGGTCGAGCGCGTGGGTCAGGAACTCGCGCCGGCGCTCCTTGAAGCCGGTGACGCGGAAAACGCGGTCCGCGACACCGCCCGTCAAGTTGGCGGGCGCGCCATCGAACAGCAACTTGCCTTCGTTGAGCAGATAGACGGTGTCGCACTTCTCCGCCTCGTCGAGATAGGCGGTCGACCAGAGCACGCCGATGCCCTGGTCGGTGAGGTCGCCGACCATCGCCCAGAGTTCGCGGCGCGAGATCGGATCGACGCCGACGCCGGGCTCGTCGAGCAACAGCACCTTGGGCGTGCGGACCAGCGCACAGGCGAGGCCGAGTTTCTGCTTCATGCCGCCCGAGAGTTTGCCCGCCAGGCGATCCTGGAAGCGTGCGAGATCGGTGAAGTCGAGCAGCCGCTTGAAGCTCTCGGCGTGTTCGCTCTTGGGGAGCCCGCGGACCTCGGCATAGAGATTGAGATTCTCGATGACGGTGAGGTCCTCGTACAGGCCGAAGCGCTGGGGCATGTAACCGAGATCGTCGAGGCGCTCGCCGGGCGCGCTGCCGAGCACCTCCACCGTGCCCTCGCTCGGCGCCATCAGCCCGGCGAGGATGCGGATCAGCGTGGTCTTGCCGGCGCCGTCGGGCCCCACCAGACCGGTCACCTGCCCGCTGGGGATCTGCATCGAGATACCGTCGAGCGCGGTCGCTTCGCCGAAGCGCTTCACCAGATTTTCGGTACGGGCGACCGGCCCGGCCATGACGATCAATTCTCGTGGCGCGGGCGGGCACCGGGGACCTTGACCGTCACCGGTTGGCCCTGGCGGAGCGCGTCGTCGGGATCTTCGACGATGACGCGGACCTGATAGACGAGGTCGGTGCGCAGATTCTCGGTCTCGACCGACTTGGGCGTGAACTCGGCCTTGGGCGCGATATAGCCGATCGTGCCGTGATAGATCTTCTGATTGCCGTCGACGGTTACCGCCACCTTCATCCCGGGACTAATCCGGCTGAGATCGGTCTCGGCGACATAGGCACGCACGCGCATCGGGCGATCGATCGAGATGGTGAGCACCGTCTGACCGGGCTGGACGATCGCGCCGGGCTCGAGGGCGCGGGTGACGACCGTGCCATCGCTTGCGGCGACCAGACGCGTATCGCCGAGATCGGTGCCTGCGCTGTCGCGCGTCGCCTGGGCGGCGCGGACGTCGGCCTGCGCGGCGGCGATATCCTCGGTGCGGCTGCCGGCGTTGAGCAGCGACAGGCCTTGCTGCGCCTCGAGCAATTGCGCGCGGGCCCGGTCGCGGTCGGAGACGGTCTGCTCCCATATGTCACGGCTGATCGCGCCGGGGCCGACCAAAGGCTGGCGGCGGGCATAGTCGCGCTGGGCATTCTCATAGACCGCCTGGGCGGCGGCAACGCGGGCGCGCGCCTGGCCGATATCCTGGATGCGGTTGCCGTTCTTCAGCTTGTTCAACTGCGCCTGAGCCTGGCCCAGCCGGGCGTCGGCCTCCGCCATGCGGCTCTGGATCGTCGCGGTGTCGAGCACGGCGAGCGGCTGGCCGCTTTTGACCTTCGCCCCCTCGTCCACCGCGATATCGCCGATCCGGCCGCCGACGCGGAAGCTCATGTCCACCTCGCGGATATCGACATTGCCGTAGAGCGACAGCTGGCCCGCATCTGCCCGGGCGAACAGCCCAAAGCCCTTGGTCGCGAACGCGGCGATCGCCAGCCCGACGACCACGACGAGGATAATGATAATGCGGCGATTCATCGCGGCGTCTCCGAAAGGATGCAGAGGGCATTGGCGCGCATGCGCGTCAGCAATAGGGTGGCGTTGGCTTCGTCGATATGGTCGGTGCCGAGCGCCCGGCAGACCGCGGCATGGCCGGCGCGCAGCACCATCGCCTGGCCGAAGATCAGGATGCCGGTGGCGACCACTTCGCGCGGGTTCAGATCGGGCCGCGCGCGCGAGATCAGCTTGATGAACGCATCGAGCACCATCTGCATCGCGCCGTCGAACAGCCGCGTGAACGCTTCGGTCGGGAATTGCTGCTCGCGGATGATGAAGCGGGACCAGGCCTCGGTTTCCGGGCGCAGCATCATCTGGGCCATGCTGGCAAGCAGGCCCAGCATGGCCTCGATCGCGCCCTCGCGGGAGGATTTGCCCGCCTCCAGCGCGGCGGCTACGGCGGGCGCCTGCATCGCGCGGATCTGCGCGGCGATGTGATCGGCGGCGGCGAGGTACAGCCCCTCCTTGCCGCCGAAATGATAGGTGATCGAAGACATCGCGGTGCCCGATGCGCGCGCGATCTCACGCGTGCTCGCGCCCTCGAAACCCTGCCGGCCGAACTGGTCTATCGCCACGTCTAGAAGGGTCTGGGATACCATCGCGACTCGTTTAGTTCGTTCGAACGAACAATACGTATCCCAATAGCTGTTCGGTTGCAACGCGCAAAGAAAAACGGGCGAACGGGGGGCAATCCGTTCGCCCGCACGTCGGGGGCCGAGGCTGACCCGCCGACGCTATTCGTAACGCAGCGCGTTGATCGGATTGGTGCGTGCGACGCGGAAGGCGTGCGCCCCGATCGTCGCGACCGCGATCAGCAGCGCGACCAGCGCGGCACCGATAAACGGCGTGGGCCCGAGCGTGATCCGGAGATCGAACTGGTTGAGCCAGTCGCGCATCACCCACCACGCCACCGGCCAGGCGATCAGATTGGCGATCAGCACCGGGCGGCTGAATTGCCACACCAGCAGCCGGACGATGTCGAAGGTGCGCGCGCCCAGCACCTTACGGATGCCGATCTCCTTGGTCCGGCGCTCGGCAGTGAAGGCGGCCAGGCCGAACAAGCCGAGACAGCCGATCACCACCGCCAGGATCGCGAACATCCCGAAGAGCTGCGCGCGCTTCTCGTCCTGATTGTAGAGATCGTGGACCACCTCGGTCACGAAGCGCGAGAAATAGGGGATGTCGGGCACCAGCCGCTTCCAGATCGCCTGGACCTTGGCATCGAGCGCCTTGAGATCGCCGTTCGAGCGGATGAGCAGTTGGAAGTAGTTGGTGGTCTGGTAGAAATAGACGATCGGCTGGAGCGGCTGGCGCACGCTGCGGTAGCGTACGTCGCTCACCACGCCGACCACCGTCGCGGGCACCCAGTTGCCCGCTTCGGGCACGGTGAAGCCGATCTGGACATGCTTGCCGATCGCCTCCTGCGGCGTCTGGTAGCCAAGCCGCTTCGCGCCGGATTCGGAGAGGATGATGTTGGTTCCGCGGGCAACCAGCCGCTTCTCCGCCTCGATATCGACTGGCGAGGGCGTGGTCGCATCGTCCATCGCGATCGACTCGCTGAAATTGCGACCGGCGAGCAGCTTCATGCCGAGCGCGTCGATCACGCCGGGGTCCATTCCGTAAACGCCGATCTGGAGCGGGTTGGTCTGCCCCTGCTGGCGTATGCTGGTCATCGAGTTGTTGCCGGGATTGACTGCGATCGAGGTTCTGCCGGCGGCGGTCACGCCCGGAATGCGCCGCACCTCCTCCTCGAAGGTCCTCGCCACCGGCTCCACCGCGGGCGCGTTGAGCCCATAGACTTGCAACAGGCCGTCGCGCTTGTACCCCGCGTCCATCGTGCGGGCGTAGATCGTCTGCGAATAGACGACGGCGGTGCAGATGATCAGCCCGATCGACACTGCGAACTGGACGATCACGAGCAGGTTGCGGAAGCGGCCGCTGCCCTCGGCCTCTGCCGCCGACTTGTTGGCCTTGAGCACGCGCGCCGGCTGGAAGCGCGAAAGATAGATCGCCGGATAGGCGCCGCCCGCAACGCCGACGAGCAAAGCGAGCAGGATGACCGGCAGCAATATCCCGTCGCTGCCCAGATAATGGATCTCCATCTGGGCCTCGAGAAAGGCGTTGAGCGGCCGGATCGCGAGCTCCGCGAACGCGAGCGCGATGACCGTGGCGATCGCCGCCACAAGGATCGATTCACCGATGAACTGCGAGATCAGCTGCCGCCGCGTCGCGCCAAGCACCTTGCGGAGCGCGACCTCGCGGGCACGTTGCGAAGCACGGGCGGTGGCGAGATTGGTGAAGTTGATGCACGCCATGGCGAGGATCATCAGCGCGACCACCGCGAAGGTGAGGATCGTCTGCTTGTCCGCGCCGGGCATCATCGTCGCGTCCTGCGCCTCGCCGAGATGGACGTCGCGAATATTGGTCAGGCGCCAGTCCTGGGAATCGCCGGGATTGGTCTTTGGACCGCCATCGGCGGGATCGTCGGGGATGTTGCGCTTTTCCCAGGCGGGGAACTGCGCCATCAGCGCCTTGGGATCGGTGCCCGGCTTGAGCTTGATATAGACGAAGCCGCCCTGGTTGTTCCACGACGTCAGCATCGTCGGCACCTTGCGGAAATAGGTCTGCGGATCGAAGCGCGCGACGGCGGTGAAACGTAGATGCGTGTTCTTGGGCAGGTCCTTGAACACCCCGGTGACGCGATAGTCCTGTTTGAGATCCTGCGAGGTGACGGTGAGCGTCTTGCCGATCGGATCGGCGTTACCGAAATATTTCTTCGCTTCAGTCTCGTTCAGCACGATCGAGCTGGTGTCGTCGAGCGCATGGGCCGCATCGCCCTTCACGAAGGGAATCTGGATGATGTCGAAGATGTTGCCGTCGACGAACACGCCGCGGTCGGGAGTCGTCGGCTGGCCGTCCTTGGTGATGACCATGCCCTGCCCCGTAAGGTAGACGCGCTTCTCGACCTGCGGAAAGTCCTTCTGCAGCGCCGTGCCCGAGACAAAGCTGGTCATCTGGAGCTTGTATTCCTCGCCGCCGCGCTCGGTGGGCTTGTAGAAGTCCTCGAACTGGTAGGCGTTTTCCGCGCCCTTCACCCAGCCGTCATAGCTGAATTCGTAGCGCACATAGGTGAGTATCAGCAGGCACGCAGCGATACCGAGCGACAGCCCGAAGATGTTGATGAAGGCATAGATCTTGTTCTTGGTGAGGGCCCTCAGGCCGACGGTCACATAGTTGCGCCACATGGCTTTGGTCCTACTCGTAGCGGAGAGCGTAGATGGGATTGGTGCGGGCAACGCGGATCGACTGGCCGGCAACGGTGGCGACGGCGATGAGCATCGCGAACAGCCCGGCGACCGCGAAGGGGATCGGCGTCAGAGCAATCCGCGTGTCGAAGCCGTTGAGCCAGTCGCGCATCACCCACCAAGCCACCGGCCATGCGATGAGGTTGGCGATCAGCACCGGGCGGCTGAACTGCCATACCAGCAGCCTGACGATGTCAGGGGTGCGCGCGCCCAGCACCTTGCGGATGCCGATCTCCTTGGTCCGCCGCTCGGTGGTAAAGGCGGCAAGTCCGTATAGGCCGAGGCAGCCGATCGCGACCGTCAGGATCGAGAAGGCGGCGAACAGCGCGCCGCGCGCGATCTCCTGGCGATATTGCTGGCGCACCAGATCGTCGGCGAACTCCGCATTGTACGGCACGAGCGGGATCGTCTGCCGCCAGACCCGCTCGACCCGCTGGCGGATTTCCGACGGTGTGACGCCGGCAAAGCGCACCGCGACCTGCGCGAAGCCCACCTTCTGCATGACATAAACGGTGGGCTGGATCGGCTCGCGCAACGAGCGGAAGCGCGCATCCGATACGACGCCGACGATGGCGCAGGGGATGAGGCCGACTTCGGGCACGGTGAGCGTCCCGCGCATCGGCTTGCCAATCGCCTCCTGCGGCGTGCGGAAGCCCAGGCGCTTCGCGGCGGACTCGCTGATCACCACGTTGATCCCGCGCGCGGCAAGCGCGCGCTCGGCGTCGAGATTGACCGGGAACGGCGTGGTGGCGTCATCCTTGCCCTGCGAGTCCGAGAAGAAGCGCCCGGCAAGCAGCCGCATCCCCATCGCCTCGAAAAAGCCGGTCTCGATGCCATAGGCGCCCAGCGAGACCGAGCTGGTCGCACCCGGCAGGAAGAAGTCGGCGGCCGAATTGCCGTTGGGCGATACGGCGATCTGCGTGCGCGCCGCAGCCTGGACTCCCGGGATGCGGCGGATGCGTTCGACCAACTGCTGCGACTGCGCCTGGGTGGCACCGCGGAAATCGAGGTTGGTGACCTGGAGCAGGCCCTCGCGCTGATACCCGGCGTCAAGCGTCTGCGCGAAGCGGGTCTGTCCATAGATCACTGCGGTGCAGACGATCAGCCCGATTGAAATCGCGAACTGCGCCACGACCAGAAAGCTGCGCAGCCGGCCCGAGCCCGCGGTATCGGCAGCCGAATTGTTCGCCTTGAGGATCTTCGCGGGCTGGAAGCGCGAGAGGTAGAAGGCCGGGTAGAGCCCGCCCGCCGCGCCGACAAGCACCACCAGGATCAGCGCCGGGAGCCACACATTGTCCGCGCCCCAGTAATGCATCGTGATCGCGGTCTCGAGGAAGCGGTTAAACGCAGGCAGCAGCAGTTCGACCAGCGCGAGGCCGGCGAGCATCGCCATCAACGCGAGCAGGATCGATTCGGTGAGGAACTGCGTAATCAGCTGCCCGCGCGTCGCGCCGAGAACCTTGCGCAACGCCACCTCGCGCGCCCGCTGCGACGCGCGGGCGGTCGCGAGATTGGTGAAGTTAATCGACGCCATGCCGAGGACGAGCAATGCGATCACCGCGAACGTCGTGACGGTGCCAGTGTCGTTGCCCGGCGTTAGCCCGAACATCTGCGCCTTGCCGAGATGGACGTCGCGGATATTGACCAGCGCGAAATCCATGTCGTCGCCGGGGTTGGTCCGCTCGCCATTAGTCACTTCATCGGGGATGTTGCGTTTCTCCCAGGCGGCGAGCTGCGCATTGATCGCGGCGGCATCGGTGCCCTTGCGCAGCTTGACGAAATTCCATCCCTGCTGGCTGCCGAAGCGGGTCACTTGCTGCATCCGATCGGCGAACTGCGTCTCCAGATCGAACCGCGCGATCATCTCGGCCGAAATGCTGCTGTTTTTGGGGATGTCCTTGAATATGGCGGTTACGCGGTAATCGACGTCGCCGGTGTTATCGACGATCGTCATCGTCTTGCCGATCGGATCCGCATCGCCGAAGCGGCGCTTCGCCTCGCTCTCGCTGAGCGCGACCGAATGCGAGTCGGGCAGCGCGGTCTGCGCGCTGCCGCGCACAAAGGGCAGATCGAAGACTTCGAAGAGGTTGCTGTCGACCATGCGCAGCTTCTGCACCTGCGAAGGCTCGCCGCCCTGGATCACGATCGGCGCGAAGGAGCGCATCCAGACGACCTTCTCAACCTGCGGGAAATCCTTCTTGAACGCCCGCCCCGCGGCGATCGCGCTCAGTTGCAGGTCTTTCTGCTCGCCGCCGCGGCCGCTCGCCGTGAAATAGGTCTGGAGCTGGTAGACCTGGGGGGCGTCCTTGAGCCAGCCGTCATAGTTCCGCTCGTAGCGGACATAGAGCAAGATCAGCAGGCACGCGGCGAGGCCGATCGTCAGACCGAAGATGTTGATAAAGGCATAGGTCTTGTTCTTCGCCAGCGCCCGAAAACCGACCATCAAGTAATTCCGCCACATATCTGGGTCCTACTCGTAGCGGAGGGCGTGGATGGGATTGGTGCGGGCAACGCGAAAGGCGTGCGCGCCGATCGTCGCGACCGCGATCAACAGCGCGATTAGTGCGGCCCCGATGAAGGGCGTCGGCCCAAGACCGATCCGGACATCGAACTGGTTGAGCCAGCCGCGCATCACCCACCAGGCGACCGGCCAGGCGATCAGATTGGCGATCAGCACCGGGCGGCTGAACTGCCATACCAGCAGCCGGATGATGTCCCACGTGTGTGCGCCCAGCACCTTGCGGATGCCGATCTCCTTGGTGCGCTGCTCTGCAGTGAAAGCGGCAAGACCGAAGAGTCCGAGGCACCCGATCACGACCGCGAGGATGGCGAACATGCCGAACAACTGGGCCCGCGTCTCATCGGCATCGTAAAGATCGTGGACGACCTCGGTCACGAATTGCGAGGCATAGGGAATGTCCGGCACCATCCGCTTCCACACCGCCGCGATACGGGCATCGGCATCGGTCGGCTTGCCGTTGAAGCGCACGAGCATCTGGTTGAAGCCCGCCGTCTCGTAGAAATAGAGGATCGGCTGCACCGGATCGCGCGCGGTGCGATAGCGCACGTCGCTGACCACGCCGACGATAGTCGACGTCACCATGCCCAGCGTCGGGCTACTCACCATCTGGCTCTGTACCCGCTGGCCGATCGCCGCGGCCGGGCCGGAGAAGCCCATGCGCCTGACAGCAGATTCAGAGAGGATGACGTTGTTGCCGCGCGCCACCAGGCGGCGCTCGATCTCCGGATTGGATAGCGAAGGGACGGTCGAATCGTCTGTCGCGATCGATTCTGAGAAATTGCGCCCCGCGATGAGCCGCATCCCGAGCGTGTCGATCGCATGGGTATCGATACCATAAATGCCCAACTCGACGGGCTCCTGGCTGCCGATCCGAAAAACGTCGGTGCTCGAATTGTTGCCCGTGGCGACGCCCAACCCGACGCGTGCGGCGTCGGCGATCCCGGGCTGCTTGCGGATCTCCTCGGTCAGCGACTTGCCTACCGATTCGACCTGCGGACGGAAGATCCCGTTCAGCTGGATCAGGCCTTCCTTCTTGTAGCCCGCATCTACCGAACGCGCGTAGATCGTCTGCGAATAGACGATCGCGGTGCAGATGATCAGCCCGATCGAGACGGCGAATTGGGTGACCACCAGCAGGTTGCGCAGCCGGCCGCTGCCCTCCGCATTGGCGGCGGACTTGTTCGCCTTCAGGATGCGCGCGGGCTGGAAGCGCGAGAGATAGAAAGCGGGATAGACGCCGCCCGCGAGTCCGACGAGCAGCGCCAGCCCGATCACCGGCAGCAGGATACCGTGCGCGCCGAGATAGTTGAACTGCATCTGGGCATCGAGGAATGCATTGAGCCAGGGCAATGTCAGCTCGGCGAGCGCCAGCGCGAGGAGCGTGGCCAGACCCGAAACCAGCATCGATTCCCCGATGAACTGGATAATGAGCTGCCGCCGCGTGGCGCCCAGCACCTTGCGCAACGCCACTTCGCGCGCCCGCTGCGATGCGCGCGCGGTCGCCAGGTTGGTGAAGTTCATGCACGCCATCGCCAGGATCAGCAGCGCCACCACGGCGAAAGTAAGCACCGTTGCCGGATCGGTCGTCGTCGCGGGCCCCCTCGACTGGTCGAGATGGATGTCCCGGACATTGGCGAAGAGGAAGTCCTCGGAATCGCCGGGATTGGTCTTGGGTCCGGGACCCAGGTCATCGGGGATGTTGCGCTTTTCCCATGCCGGCATCTGCGCTTGGATCTGGCGGATATCGGCGCCGGGCTTGAGCCGCACGAAGATCTGGCCGTTCTGCCAGCGCCATGAGGTCACTACCGGAGGCGCGTTCCGGAAATAGTCCACCGGATCGATCCGCGCGACGATCGTCATCCGGAACGTGCTGTTCTTCGGAATATCCTTGAATACGCCGGTCACGCGATAGTCCGCGGTCATGTCGCCGCTGATCACGGTGAGCGTCCTGCCGATCGGGTCTTCGGTGCCGTAGCGCTTCCGTGCCTCGCTCTCGCTGATCACCAGCGAATGCGGATCATCGAGCGAATGCGCCGGATCGCCGCGAACGAACGGGACCTGGATCACATCGAACAGAGGCCCGTCGGTGAGAACCGTGTTGTCGGTGGTCGTCGGTTGGCCGCTCTGGACGTAGATCGCGCCCTGACCCGTCGCATAGACGACCCGGTCGAACTGCGGGAAATCCTTCCTGACCGCGGTCGCCGCGGCATAGGCGGTAGTCTGCGACTTGACTTCGAGCCCGCCCGACGGCGTGGCGTGAAAATCCGTCTGCAGCTGAAAGGCCCGGTCGGCGTCGGGCAACCACGCATTGTAGCTGAACTCGTAGCGGACATAGGTGAGGATCAGCAGGCATGCCGCAATCCCGAGCGACAGGCCGAAGATGTTGATGAAGGCATAGACCTTGTTCTTGGTCAGGGCCCTGAGGCCGATGATCACGTAGTTGCGCCACATGACCTTTTCCTACTCGTAGCGAAGGGCGTGGATGGGATTGGTGCGGGCGACGCGGATCGACTGGCCCGCCACCGTCGCAAGCGCGATGGCGAGCGCGAGCAGCCCCGCCAGCGCGAAGGGTGTCGGCGTCAGCGCTATCCGTGCGTCGAAGGTGTTGAGCCACTCGCGCATCGCCCACCACGCCAGCGGCCAGGCGACGAGATTGGCGAGCACCACGGGCTTGGAGAATTGCCAGGCGAGCAGCCGGACGATGTCGCGCACCTTGGCGCCCAGCACCTTCCGGATGCCGATCTCTTTGGTGCGCCGCTCGGTGGTGAACGAGGCGAGGCTGTAGAGGCCGAGGCAGGAAATCAGGACTGCCAGCGCCGAGAAGCCGGCGAACAGCGCGCCGCGTGCGCGATCGGCGGCGTAGAGCTCGCGAGTGAGGTCATCGACGAAGCGTGCCTCGAAAGGAATCTCGGGCTCGAACTTGCGCCAGACCTTGTTCAGCCCCGCCATCACCTCGCCTGGACGCGCGGCGGCGAAGCGGACGAGCACCAGGTCCGTGAACTCGGGATCATAGGAATAGACGGCCGGTTCGATCGCTTCGCGGGCGCTACCGAAGCGAGTATCCTGGACAACCCCCACGATCGTAGAGGGGATCATCACGCCGCCGCCGCCCGAGAGGCGCATCTGCCGCCCAATCGCCGCCTGGGGACCACGAAAGCCGAGCTTGGCCACGGCGGCGCGATTGATCACGATGTTGAGGCCGCGTGCGGCAAGCGCCTGATCGTCGCCGCGCAGCATCCGGTCGGTAGCGAAGCGATCGCCCAGGCGGCGACCGGCGACGAGGCCGACGTCCACCGTTTGGATATATTCGGCGTCGACGGCGAAAAAGCCCATCGTCAGCAGGTCGGCGGCACCGGGCGCCTGAACGAGGCGAACAGGCCGGTCCGCCGAGGCGAGCGCCACTTCGGTCCGCGCGACCCCGGTGACGCCCGGAATCGCGAGCATGGCGACCCGCGCAGCCTCATATTCGCTCCCCTTGGCGAAGCGCCAGGCGTTGGCGACCTGGATCAGTCCGTCGCGACGATAGCCGGGATCGACCGATTCGACATAGCGCGTCTGCGACCAGATCACCCAGGTGGAAGCGACGAGCCCGATCGCGATGGCGAACTGAACCATGACCAGCCCGGTGCGGAACCTTCCGCTGCCTGGGGTCTCGATCGAGGATTTGTTGGCGCGAAGCACTTCGGCCGGATGGAAGCGGCTGATATAG
Organism: Sphingomonas sp. JC676; assembly: GCF_014489075.1. GTDB lineage: Bacteria > Pseudomonadota > Alphaproteobacteria > Sphingomonadales > Sphingomonadaceae > Sphingomonas. The sequence continues at coordinate 434,502 of NZ_JACTGR010000002.1, forward strand.
AAGGCCGGGTAGAGCCCACCGAGCAGGCCCGTCGCAAGGAACAGCGCCGATACCGGCACCAGCATCCCGGCCGGCCCGAGATAGGCGATGCGAATGTCGGCGCCGAGAGCGGCGCTGATCCACGGCGTGGCAAGCTCGACGATGGTCAACGCGAGCAGCATCGCCACGCCCGCCATCACGACGCTTTCGCCGAGAAACTGCGTGATCAGCTGGCCGCGCGACGCGCCCAGCACCTTGCGCACAGCGACTTCGCGGGCACGCTGGGTTGCTCGTGCCGTGGATAGGTTGACGAAGTTCATCACCGCCATGGCCAGCGTGAGCAAAGCGACGACGGCGAAGGTGGCGAGCCCGCGTGGATCGCCGCCGGGCGTCAGCGCGGCTTCCTGGGTCGTGCCGAGATGGACATGGATCAGCGGCACCAGGCTGAGATCGATGGCGTCCGACATGGTCGCCGGCTTGCCGTCGATCACATCATCGGGGATCGAGCGCTTCTCCCATGCCGGGAGCCCGGCATTGATGGCTGCGGCATCGGCGGCGCGACGCAGCTTGACGTAATGCTGCTGGCTGAAATTGCCCCAATTGCGCTGTTCCGCAGGGATCGCGTTGATATCGCGGCGGAAGAGCAGGCTGAGGCGCAGGCTGGTGTTGCGCGGCAGATCGCGCAGCACACCGGTGACACGATAGTCGCGCTTGCCCGGACCGGCCCCGAGGCTCAGCGGTTTGCCCAGCGCGTAGGCGGTACCGAAGTGCCGGACCGCCTCACTCTCGGTAAGCACGATCGAATTGGTGTCGGGGAGCGCGGTCGCCGCCGTGCCCTGCGCGAAGGGAAGATCGAAGACATGGAAGAAATTCGCGTCGACTGTGGCGGAATCGATGAACCGCGGCTGGCCGTCGCGTTCGGTCACGGTCTTGCCGGACGCAAGCGAAGTCACTGCTTCGACCTGGGGAAAGTCGCCCGGCAGCTTCTCGTACAGGATAAAGGGGCTCGCTTGGGTATGGCGTGCAGGCTGCCCGGGCAGATTGAACTGCGACTGGACCTGGTAGATCCGGCCGCTGTCGGGCAGCCAGCTGTCATAGCTGCTTTCGTAACGGACATAGTTGAGGATTAGCAGGCAGCCGGCGAGCCCGAGCGCGAGCCCGCCGATGTTGATCGCGGCATAGGCGCGGTTCCGCGCCAGCAGCCGGAGCGCGATCAAGATGTAGTTCCGCCACATGCCCCGATCCCCTCTCCTTTCCGTCAGGCCGCGCGGCGGCGCTCCTGGAGGATGCGGCCGTCGAGCATGCTGACGATGCGGCCGGCGAAATCGGCGTGCGCGGGCGAGTGGGTGACCATCACGATCGTCGAACCTTCGCCGTTCAGCGTCTGGAGCATCCGCATCACTTCCTCGCCGTGATGCGTGTCGAGATTGCCGGTCGGCTCGTCCGCCAGGATCAGCTTGGGGCTGGCGACGAGCGCACGGGCGACGGCGACGCGCTGCTGCTGGCCGCCCGAGAGCTGGCTGGGGCGGTGCTTGGCGCGGTGGGCGATGCCGACCTTGTCCATCACTTCGTCCACCCGGCGCTTGCGCTCCGAGGCGGGGACGTTGTGATAGAGCAAGGCGAGCTCGACATTGTCGCGGACGCTCAATTCGTCGACCAGATTGAAGCTCTGGAAGATGAAGCCGATATTCTCCTTGCGGACGTCCGCCAGCTTGCTCTCGGAGAGCCCGGCGACCTCCTGGCCGTTGAACACGTAGGAGCCGCTCGACGGGCTATCGAGCATCCCGATCATGTTGAGCAGGGTCGATTTGCCGCAGCCCGAAGGCCCCATGATCGCGACGAATTCGCCTTCCGCGATATGGAGGTCGATCGAATCCAGCGCGGTCGTCTGGACGGTGTCGGCACGGTAGACCTTCGAAAGCTCGCGCATCGTCAGCATAGAAATCCCTTTCCTTGCAATTACTTGGTCAGATCTAGCCGATCCTTGTCGGCATATCCGGTATAGGGTGAGGTGAGCACCTTCTCGCCGGCCTCGAGCCCTTCGAGGACCTCGACGAATTCGGAGTTGCGGCGGCCCAGGCGAACCGTGCGCTTGACCGCGGTCCCGCCGTCAGGGGTCACCACGAAGATCCAGTTCCCGCCCGTCTCGTTGTAGAAGGCGCCGTTGGGGATCAGCAGCGCCGGCGCCGGATCGCCCAGCGTCAGGCGCGCCTGCATCGTCTGGCCGCGCTGGATCTGGGTCGGTTCGGTGCCGATGAACTGGAGATCGACCTGGAACTGGCCGTTCTGGACCTGCGGATAAATTTTGGTGACCTTGGCCGCGAAGGTCTTGCCGGCCCAGTCGAGCCGGGCCTGCTGGCCGATCTGGACGCGGCCGAGATAGAATTCGTCCACCCCGGCGATCAGCTTGTTGCGGCCGGGGCTGTCTATCTGACCCACGCGCTCGCCGCGCTGGAGCGACTGGCCGACCTGGACCGAGAAGCCCGAAAGCTGCCCCGCGACCGGCGCCCGGAGCTGGAGCGCGTCCAGATTGGCGCGGGCGATGGCGAGGCCGGACTGCATCGATTGCGCCGCGGCCGCCTGCTGCGAGAGCTGGCTTCCCTGGAGCCGCTCGTCGGTCGTCTGGCTGCGCTTCAGCGCGTCGAGGTTGCGGCGGGCCAGCTTATAGTCGGCGCTGGTGTCGTCGAACTGCTTCGAGGGAACAAAGCCACGCGCGGCGAGTGGCTTCTCGCGGTCGTACTGGCGCTTCGCCTTGTCGAGCGCGGTCTCGGCCGCGAGCACCGCGCGCTCGTTCGAGAGGCGGGTCTGGGCGAGCGCGAGCTCCTGGCTGCGCATATTGTTGATCTGCTGCTCGACTTCGGTCTGGCGGGCAAGCGTCGAAAGCTGGAGCTCAGCGTTGGAGAGCAGCGCGATCGGTTGACCCTTGGCGAGGGTGGCGCCGTCCTCGACCAGCATCTTCTCGACCCGACCGCCCTCGACAGCGTCGATATAAACGGTGAGCAGCGGCGTGACGCGGGCACGCAGGGGAATGAAATCATCGAAGGTGCCGCGCGTGACGCTAGAAATCGTGACGTGATCCGCGCCGACCGTCTGGCTGGAGCCACTGGGCGCGAACCACCAGAACAGGCTGGCGGCAAGCATCACGACAACCCCGGCGATCGCGGCCTTGACCCGAAGCGAGAGCTTCCGCGTCTCGACGATCTGGTCCATCCCGCTGCCGGTCACCGGCTTGTCACCGGCGCTGCTGCTTTTCATCCGAACGACACCCATGCTCATGGCTTAGCAACCCCCGTGCCAAGCGGTACGGGATGATAGGCTGGGTGCCGGATCACAGCACCCCTCCCGTGCAACTGTTCGAATTCGGACACTTCTGTCCGGAATCGAACGCGAGACGAAACGAGGCGAAGCCGATCTGGACGAGCGCGTGGCCGCTGGTGCGGCCGAAGGCGAGATCGAAAGCGACTGGTTTGGAAACGCTTACTCCCAGCGCTGCACACCCTATCGCGATCAGCAGCAGCGCTTTTCGCGCCAAGTTGTCGGACGGTGGCCGAATCACTGGTGTTCTCCCTCGCTTCGCATTGCGAGGAATGAAGAGCATGAGCCGTGCCAACCGCGGAAAACCGTCGCTCGTCGAATTCCTTCAGGCTGGAGTCAGCCTTGGCACGCAAATTGATTGTCCGGAATCGCACAGGCGCTGTACGGGAGTGGACGGCATGGGGACCGGGCCGGAATTCGATTTCTGCGTCATCATTGACGACGACGACGACATCCTCATGGCGTCGCGGCTGTTGCTGCGCCGCATGTTCACGGAAGTGGCGACGGCGCGGAGCCCCGACGAGGCGCTGCCGCTGATTCGCGCGAAGACGCCCGACGTGGTGCTGCTCGACGCCAATTTCGCACGCGGCGCGACCAATGCAGCCGAGGGGCTGGCCTGGCTCGAGCAATTGCTCGCGATCGATCCCGAGATGGTAGTGGTGATGATCACCGCGCATGGCGGGGTGCAGGTCGCGGTGGCGGCGATGAAGCGCGGCGCGACCGACTTCGTCTCCAAACCATGGTCGAACGATAAATTGCTTGCGACGGTGCGCACCGCCGCGTCGCTGCGCCGTTCCCGACGCGCGGTCGGAGGCGGCAAGCAGGCCCCGGCGGTCCCCATTACTCCGACCGGATCGCAGCTGCTCGGAGATTCCCCTGCGATGGCGCGCGTCCATTCGCTGATTTCCCGCGCCGCGCCCACCGACGCGAATGTGCTGGTGCTCGGCGAGAACGGCACCGGCAAGGAGCTGGTCGCGCGCGAGTTGCACCGCCAGTCGCTGCGCGCCGACAAGGTGATGCTCACCGTCGATCTGGGCGCGGTGGCCGAGGATCTGATCGATTCCGAGCTGTTCGGCCATGTGAAGGGTGCCTTCACCGATGCGCGCACCGATCGCGTCGGCCGCATCCAGGCGGCGGACGGCGGCACCCTGTTCCTCGACGAGATCGGCAATTTGCCGCTCCGCCTCCAGCCCAAATTGCTGACGGTGCTCGAACAGCGCCAGGTGACGCCGGTGGGCGCCAACAAGCCGATCCCGGTCGACATCCGCGTGATCGCCGCGACCAATCTGCCCCCCGAAAAGCTGCGCGACGAGGGGCATTTCCGCCAGGATCTGCTGTTCCGGCTCAACACGGTCGAGATCGACCTGCCACCGCTCCGCGACCGGCGCGAGGACGTGCCCGAGTTGATCGACCATTATCTCGTCCACTACGCCAAGCGCTATGGCCGCACAGTGCCCGAACTGAGCCCGGCGGCGCGGATGGCGCTGCTCCACCATGACTGGCCCGGCAATGTCCGTGCGCTGCGCCACGCGCTGGAACGCGCCGTGATCCTGGCCCGCGACGTGCCGCTGGAGCCCGCGGATTTCGCGCTGATCTCCGCGAGCCCGCGCATCGCCCCGCAGGCGGTGGTGGCGCCCAGGGCGGCCGAGGACCTTAACCTCGAGCGCGTCGAGCGCCGGCTGGTCGAGGAAGCGCTGAAGAAGCACGGCTACAACATCTCGCTCGCCGCCGGGGAACTGGGGCTGTCGCGCGCCGCGCTCTATCGTCGAATGGAGAAGCATGGGCTTTGACCGGCGCTTCACGATCGGCCTGATCGGCTGGATCGCGGCGCTGGCATTGGCGCTCCTCACCTGTGTCGCCGCGTTCGCGACGCCGGGGCTGGTCGCTGCGCGCATCGTCGCGGTGCTGTTCGTCGTGGCCGTGTTCGCAGGACTTTGGCGTCACGTCACGCGGACCAACCGCACCGTGGCGCGCTTCCTGGAGGCGCTCAAGTTCAGCGACACGGCAATCCTGTTCGACACCGGCGGCGGTGCGGGCTTCGGCGAGCTGGCCGGATCGCTCAACGAGGCGATGGGGCGGTTCCGCGCGGCGCAGAACCGGACGGAGGGCGAACTGCGCTATCTCGACGCCCTGGTCGACGATACGCCGGTCGCCGTGCTGACGATCGACGCTGACGGCCATGTCGCGCTCGCCAACAAGGCGGCGCGGCGGCTGTTCAAGAACAACCAGGGCACGCACGCCGAGGACTTCGCCATCTACGGCGCCACTTTCGCGCGACGCCTGTCCCAGGAAGGCGCCAGCGAAGAGCTATTGATTCTCAATATCGATGGTAGGACGCAACGCGTGCTGGTGCGTTCGGCCACGCTCGAGCGGCTCGGCCAGCGCACCCGGGCGATCAGCCTCCAGCCGATCCAGAGCACGCTAGACACCGTCGAGATGGCCGCACAGACCGACCTGGTCCGCGTGCTCACGCATGAAATCCTCAATTCGCTGACGCCCGTCACGTCGCTCGCCGCCACCGCCGCCGACCTGCTCGCCGATCCCGCGCTCTCGGCGGATCCGCGGGTGGGCGATGCGCGGATGGCAGTGCTGACTCTGGCGCGCCGCGCGCAGGGGCTGAGCAACTTCATCGAGGCCTATCGCGCGATCGCGCAGCCGCCCGAAGTGAAGCGCCAGGTCTTTGCCGCCGCGCCGTGGGCCGGCGAGCTGGCGCGCATCTTTTCGGCCGAGATGCCCCAGGTTCCGCTCGAACTGTTGGTCTCGGACGCCGTGGCGCTCAATGCGGATCCCGATCTGCTCGCGCAGGTGCTGATCAACCTGCTGCGCAACGCGGCCCAGGCGATGGCCGCGATCGAGGCGCCGCAGCTCGCCCTGCGGCTGTTCACCGAAGGCTCGGCGACCGTGATCGAGGTCGAGGACAATGGTCCCGGCGTGCCGCATTCGCTGCGCCAGGACGTATTCCTCCCCTTCTTCACGACGCGCGCGACCGGCACCGGAGTAGGCCTCAACCTCGCGCGCCAGATCATCGTCGCGCATGGCGGCGCGATCGACATCCTCGACGCGCCGGGCGGCGGCGCGCTGTTCCGGATATTGCTTTAGGTCTTCGTCGGGAACGCCGGCGCGCCGGGCGGGACCGCGGCGTTGCGCCAGCGCTCGACCGGGACGACTTCGATCCGCCCGTCGGGCAGGCGCTTGCGCTGGATCAGCGTGGCGGTCTGTTGGCTGGTGCCCCCGATCGTCGCGCGGGTGCGCACCCAGAAGCTGTCCGAACGGAACGACGCCCCCCAGGGCATGGTGACGTTCTGGTCAGACAGGTCCTTGAGCGTCAGATAGCCTTGGCGCTTCCGCACCGCCGCCAGCCGCGAGGCGACCAGCGGATCGTGGAACAGGATGCGCAGCATCTCCTCGTCCGCCGCGTTGAGATTGAGCGCAGTGGTGCCAGGCAGCGCGGTGACGAGCCGCTCGAGCTGCGCGACCGACTTGGGATCGATGCCCGCCAGTCGGAGTGGCCGGATATCGGTAACGGGGCCGCGCAGCCGGACATATTCGATGGTCGCGACGATCTGCTCCGGCGTCAGCCCCGCTTCGTGCCCAATCGTCTGGAACAGCACGGTCGACGCCGCCTCACCGGTACGCAGCGAATTGAGGTTGAAGCGGCCCTCCGCATCGGCGATCGCCAGGTCGAAAGTGCCGCCCTCGATCGGCGCGCCGGCCTCCGAAAGCTTCGCCCAGGGCTCGCCGACATGGTCGACGTCGGGCGCCACTTCGGCGTCGCGGCGCAGCGCCACCAGCGCGGAGAGTTCGCCGCCGCGAACCACCGCGAGCGCGCGTGCCGCCTCGCGCATCCGCAAGCCCCGGTCGAGCGCCAGCTCTTCGCGACTGATTAGCAATAGCACGATCCCGCTCGCGATCGCGACGAACATTAAAACATTGACCAGGATCATCCCGGCCTCGTCGTCGCGACGCTTCATTGCTGCGGCTCTTCGGGCTTGGCGGGGAGCGTCACGACACGACGGAGCAGCACCGGAGCGCCGCTCGGCCCCGCTACCTGCAGGTCGACCGAAACCGCGCGCGGCCAGCGGTCGGCCGACTTGTCGTCGATCGGCCAGCGATCGACCCAGGCGCCGTCCCAGAAGCGCCAGCGCGCCTCTGCAACACCCGGGAGCAGCATTTGCGGCGCCGGCCCGGCCCCGCGCACCAGCACACCGGCGGCGACCGCATATTTGACCGGAACCGAAATGCCGCCGAACCCTGGCGCGGTGCGCGTGAACGAGATGCTGTTGCCGCCGCCTTCGATGCGGCCGTTGGAGACCTGGTCGAGATCGCTGGTCAGCACGAACATCATCCGCTGCAGCGCCGCGAGGCGATCGAGCCGTCCTTCGGTGCGCTGGTTGACGTTGATGATGCCGTCAACCAGCGCCAGCCCCGCCACCGCGATCAGCGCGAACAGGCCGAGCGAAATCATCAGTTCGATCAGGGTGAAGCCGCTTTGCCCGGCTTCGGGCCGATTTTTCACGATCCCGAGCTCACCGCCACCGGTTCATAGCCCTGCTTACGGGCGACGAGGATGGCGAAGTCACGCGCGACCGATCCGTCGGTGCGGAAGCGCACGGGGCCGGTGACACCGTGGAAGCCCTTGCTGTCCATCAGTCCTTGCGGGTTGAGCGTGTTGGTGCCGCGCAATGCATTGGCGATGCCCGCCGCATCATAGGCCAAAGCGGCAATCGTCCCGGGATTGCCGCCATTATGCGCCGCGAACGCGCTGGCGAAGGTCCCGAAGCTTTGCGGATCGGGGCTGGCGATCCAGGCGCCGTCGAGCGCCTCCAGCGCCACCGGACGGTGGTCGAGGCCCTGGAGCGTGCCGAGGAACTGGATGCCGGTGTCGCGCAGGTTGCGCGCCGCCGCCAGCACCGCCTCGCCACTGCCGGGCAGCAGCACCGCGTCGGGCGCGTCGCCCGCCTCGGGCAGCTTCTGGCCGGTCTTCACTTCGAGCACGCGCAGCGTGAGGCCGAGTTCGGTCTCCATCTGCCCCGCCGCCAGCACCGAGGCGGCGCTCCACGGCGAACCGTCGTCGATCACCGCGACCGACCTGATCCCGCGGCTGCGGGCGTAGCGCAGGATCGCGCTGGTCACCTGGCCGGCGGTGATCCCAAAGATCCAGGTTCCCGGCTGGCGGAGCACCGAATCGTTGCTGAAGGCGATGATCGGCACGCGGCGCGCGACGGTGCTGGAGACTGCGGGCACTTCCTCGGCCGAAAGCGGCCCGAGGATCATCGCGGGATGCTGCTTGAGCGCCTTGGCAGCCGCAGCTGCCGCACCCGCTGCGGTCCCGCCGGTGTCGAAAGTCTGTACGAAAGCGCTGTTTTCCGCGAGCAACGCCGCCTGCTGCATGCTAAGCCCCAGCCGCGCTCGCGGGCCCGTGAGCGGCACCAGCAGGGCGACGGGACGCTTGTCCTTCTTCTCTGCCGAAAGAGCGAACGAGGGAAGCACGACCGATGCCGCTGTTGCGACCAGGCCTGATTGCAAGAACCTCAGCATTACGCGCCGGTTCATTGCCGACTCCGGAAATTGGTGGTGTGGCACGGCGGCGTATTATCCTCTTCGCCGTGCTGGGCATAGCCTCCTATGCCCTTGCGATGCTCGTCACCATGCCGGCGAGCGTGATCGTCCAGAACCAGCCCTGGCGCACCGGCGTGGCGGGCACGGTGTGGAACGGCGAAGTGGGCGTCGCCGGCGGCAGCAAGCTCGAATGGCACATGGCACCGCTTCGCTCGCTAGTCAGCCTAGGTTTCGCTGCGGACTGGAAGGCGACCGGGCCGAACACCGATCTGGGCGGCCAGATGCTGATGCACCTGGGCGGGCGCACCGTGCTCGACAAGGTGAGCGGATCGGCCGACGCCAGCCTGCTCCAGGCGATCCAGCCCAATTTGCCTTTCACCTGCGACCTGACGATGCAGATCCAGATGGAGCGGATCGCGATCGGCGGCGGCACGCAGCTGCTCGACGGCAACCTCACCACCGATCCCGGCAGCTGCCGCCCCAAGGGTGCAGGCGCGGCATCCGCCCTGCCCGCCTTGATCCTGACCGCCGAGCATGTCGGCAACCGGACGATGATCCGGCTCGCACCGATGACGCAGCGGCGTAGGGTCCTGCTCGACGCGACGCTCAGCGAGGACGGAGCGATCGATATGGGGCTGACGCCCGACGGCGCCGTGACGTTGCCGTTCGTCGGTCTGCCGGGAGGCGCGCGGATTCAGGGCAGCATGTAATGGCCAAGGCGGACCAGGCGGAAATCCGCATGCGGATCGTGATCGAGCAGCCGGTTGTCGGCGTCCTCCACAGCCTCCAGTCCAAGGAGGACGGCCCGCTCGATCCGAAACGCTCGAAATCCGGCGAGCCGCTGGCATTCGACTTTCCGATCCGCATCGCGCCGGGCCCCAAATTCTTCGGCGATCAGGTGCGGCGCGAAGGCCCCCAGCGGCGCTTCGTCTATATCCGCATCGGCCAGTCCGCCGGCGATAGCGCCTCACCCTGGTCGCGCCGGATGAAGATCGACATCCACGATATCGACCAGGCATTGCTCGATCGCGCTGTGGCTGGCGAGGGTATGCTGGAGACCGTGGTCAACGGCACGGGCAAGGACGGCACGCCCGCCTGCGCGACCATACCGGTTAAAAGGCGCAGGATCGGATAGCATTTGGCCCGTCTCTGACGAGCCGCCGTAGCTCAAGGCAGCAAAGCGCCAGGTCGCGAACAAGCCGCGTAACTATGCCATAATCTTCAAAATCTGCTATGCTCCTCCGGGCTTAGGAGGTGGCGACGAGCGATCCGACGCAAATCGAGGCCGCGCGCGAAAGCGCTCGCATCTGGCGCTGGCAGCAGCGTCTTCTGCCCTTTGTTCTGGGCGGCGTGGCCCTGCTCGCGCTCTTCTTCTTTATCTCGACCTTCATCCAGCTTGGCCGCCTCAATGAAGCGGTGGCCTTCACGCCGGACACCCAGCTGGAGACTACGCTCAAGCAGATCGATGCGCGGGCAGCAAAACTGCCGGCGCTAGAGGCAACCGAATTGCTGCGTTGGAAGACGATGGTCGTGCTCGAGGCCGATGTCGTCCGTCACCGTTATGCCCAGGTCAATTCGACGCTGCTGATGCGCGCCTGGACGCGTCACATCGGTTTCGTCACGGGCATGATCCTGACCTTCATGGGCGCATTGTTCATCCTCACCAAGTTGAGCGAAGCGCAGACCCAGTTGGGCGGTGAAGCGGCGGGCGCGAAAGCGACGCTGGCGACATCGTCCCCCGGCATCGTGCTCGCCGTGCTGGGGACCGCGCTGATGCTGGTCACGCTGACGGCGAACTTCAAATACGGGACCTCCGACGCTCCGGTCTATTTGCCAGCCCTCGCACCGTCGGCAATGCCTGCCCCCGCTGCGATGCAGGAGGAGGGCGAAACCCCAGAAGACCCCGGAGCGACCCCGCCGCCCCCGATCAAACCCAAGCCGGACACGAACGATGCGCCGCATTAAATTCGCTGCATGTGCGCTGGTCGCCCTCGGCACGGTCGTACATGCCGCGCCAACCGACCCGTCCTATGCCAGGGGCAAGAGCGAGTGGCTCGCGCAGCGTTATCCCGCTGCCAGCCAGATATTGTTCGACTTCCGTGGCCGCACGGCGACTCGCACGGCGCAGATCGACTATATGATCGGCACGGGCGGCTGCCGTACGCCAGGGCGGCGCGCCTGGGGTCTGAGCTTCCTCGACTGGGCATTGAATCGCTACTCGCTGGCGCCCGCGAGCCGCGCCCTGTTGCTGCGCGAGCATGATCTGTGCCGCGGTACCGGCGCGATGCCCGCACTGGCAAACAAGATCGCGTCTGCCGCGCTGCAGACGACGGCGGGGTCATGGGCGCAGGGAAAAATGTACTATCTGGAGAAAGCCGGAGAGCCGGTCGCGACCTATTCCGCGAAACCGCTCGGCACCGTCGATCCCGAAGCCCTGGCGCGGCGACTGGTGCCGGTCGGTAATCCGGCCGCGATCCGAGCGGCATTGACGCCCGTAATGCCGTCGGGCGCCAAGCTGTACGTCGTTTCGCGCTTCGCGTTCGTGACCACCTCCGGCCAGACAAATGCCCAGCTGGACGGGATCGCCAAGCGGCTGGATACCTATCTCGCCTTTCTCGACCGGAGTTACGGCATCCATCTTCCGCGGAACTATCTGACCCTCTATCTCGTCCCCGATCAGCGCGACCTTCGCGACGCCGCCCGCAACCTGCACGGACTCGACGTCAGCCCGGCAACGATCGGCTATACGTTTCAGGACGACCAGTCAGCGGTGGCGCTGATCCCCGGCGATTCGATCGGAACGCTGTTCCACGAACTTTTCCATCTCGTCGTGCGGTCGACCTTCGGCGACATTCCGCAATGGCTCGATGAGGGCGTCGCGGGCCTGTATGAAGTATCGGAGATCAAGGGCGCGCAAGTACGCGGGGTGCGCAATTGGCGGGGTCCCATCCTGCTTCGGTTCTGGGAGCAGCGGCCGCTTCTCCGGGACGTGCTGACCGCCAACTGGTATGTGAGCGACACGCCGAGCGAGCGCTTCGAATATGACGGTCCCCCGCCTTCGACCCAGGCGATCACGGTACAATTCGCGGTGTCGCGCTATTTCGCGCTCTATCTGCAGGACAAGGGCAAGCTCGCAAGGGTATTCGCGCGCGTCCAGGCGCTTCAGCCGCAAGAGGGTGTCAGCCCCGCGGAGGCAACGCTGGGAGCGGTTGCCGCCGAGATGGGGCCGATCGATCAGCTCCAGGCCGATTTCGACCAATGGTTCCTGTCCACGGAAGGGCATTGCCCGCCGCCGCCCTCCTCCGGCGCGGTCCAGATCAGCAAATATGTGCCTGGCGAACCGCCGCCATCGGATTGCCGCTAAATCGGTCTCTCCACAGCCCGCCTACATCCCGACGAGATTGTTGAGGTTGATGATCGGCAGCAGGATCGCGAGCACCATCATCAGCACCAGCCCGCCCATCACCAGCAGCACCAGCGGCTCGACCAGCGCGACCAGGGTCGAGACCAGCGCGTCCAATTCGCGCTCGAGCTCGCCCGAGGCACGGCCAAGCGCGGGGGCGAGCCTGCCACTCGATTCGCCCGAGGCGACAATCGCGACGAGCATCGAAGGGAACACACCCGCCTCCTGCATCGCCGCGCGAAGCGAAATGCCCTCGCGGACGCGCGTCGCGACGCCGAACGCCTTTTGCCGCACCCAATGGTTGGGAGTCACCGCCGCAGCGGCATTGAGCGCATCGACCAGCGGCACGGCGCTGCCTACCAGTGTGGCAAGACTGCCGGCGAAGCGCGCGGCGTTGAGCTGGCGACTGAAGCGGCGGAACGGGCGGCGCTCCGAGAAGAAACGATGCACGCGCAGCTTGTTCTCGGGCACGCGCGACCAGCGGCCGAACGCGAAGATTCCGATCGCGATCGCGAGGATCAGGTAGAGCCCGAAACTCTGGAGGAAGCCGCTGATCGCAATCAAGGCTCGCGTCAACAGCGGCAAGTCCGCACCGCGTGACACGAACACCTTCACGATATCCGGCACGACATAGACCAACAGCATCACCATCATGCCGAACGACACCAAAGCCAGCAGTGCCGGATAGAGCAAGGCGAGCTGGAGCTTCTGGCCGTTGGCCTGCCGGTTCTCGACGAACTCGGCGAGGTGGTTGAGCACGTCGGGGAGCTTGCCCGATGCCTCGCCGGCGGAAACCGAGGCGCGGTAGAATTCGGGAAACGCCTTGGGATGCGCCCCCAGCGCCGTGGCGAAGCTGCGCCCGTCGAGGATCGCGCCGCGCACGTCGAGCAGCAGCGAGCTGGTCGCAGGCTGCTCGGACTGGGTGGCAACCAGGCGCAGCGATTCCTCGATCGCGATGTCGGAACCCACAAGCGTGGCGATCTGGCGGGTGATGGTTGCCAGCGCGCGGGGGCTGATCGATCCCCTGCCGAAGCGCGGCAGCTTGATCGAACCGAACGACCGGCCGCGCTCAGAGGCCACCTCCACCGAGAGCGGCAGCAGCGCCTGCTCGCGCAGCAGAGCGCGCGCGGCTGAGGGGCTGGACGCCTCGATGATCCCCTTCTTCGACGCGCCGCTGCGATCGGCGGCGCGATAGGCATAAGCGGGCATCAGGCTTCGTCGCGCACGACGCGCGCGACCTCCTCCACCGTGGTGACGCCCGCCCGGACCTTGTCGATGCCGTCGTCGAGCAGGCTGGGATTGGCCTTGCGCGCCTGCTTCTCGAGCTCGGCTTCGGAAGCGCCGTCATGGATCAGCTTCTGGAAAATGTCGTCCACCGCGACGACTTCGTAGATACCGGCGCGGCCGCGATAGCCCTCATCATGGCATTCGGCGCAGCCCACAGCGCGCCACAGCTTTGTGCCCAGCTCGATCGCGCCGCCGAGCAGCAGCGAATCCGCCTCGGTCGCGACATCCTCGCGCCGGCAGCTCGGGCAGAGCCTCCGCACCAGCCGCTGCGCCGCCAGCCCAACCACCATCGGAGCGAGCAGATAGCGCTCGACCCCCATGTCGATCATCCGCGTCACCGATCCGACGGCGCTGTTGGTATGCAGCGTCGAGAGCACGAAATGCCCCGTCATCGACGAGCGGACCGCGACCTGCGCGGTCTCCTGGTCGCGGATCTCGCCGACCATGATCACGTCCGGGTCCTGACGCAGGATCGCGCGCAGCCCGCGCGCGAAGGTCAGCTCGGTACGCGGATTGACCTGGGTCTGGCCGATGCCGGCAAGCTCATATTCGATGGGATCTTCCACCGTCATGATGTTGCGCTTGCGATCGTTGAGCCGGTTGAGCGCGGCGTAGAGCGTGGTCGTCTTGCCCGAACCGGTCGGCCCGGTGACCAGCACCATCCCGTGCGGGCGCTCGAGCAGGCGCGTGAACACGCCCCGGTCGCGCTCGCTCATGCCCAACACTTCCATGTCGAGCCGCAGCGAGCCCTTCTCCAGGAGGCGCATCACCACCCGCTCGCCATGCTGGGTCGGGATCGTCGAGACGCGCGCGTCGACATCGTGGCCGCCGATCCGCAAAGTCACGCGGCCGTCCTGCGGAATGCGGCGCTCAGCGATGTCGAGCTTCGCCATCACCTTGATACGGCTGACGAGCAGCGGCGCGAGCGCGCGCGGCGGCTCGATCATGTCGCGCAGCACACCATCGACGCGGAACCGCACGACCAAGCGCTTCTCCTGCGTCTCGATATGGACGTCCGATGCGCCTTCTTTCACCGCTTCGAGCAGCAGCGCGTTGATCAGGCGGATGACCGGCGCGTCGTCACGGGTGTCGAGCAGGTCGTCGATCGAGGCGGCGCTGTCCGCCAGCGCGGCCAGGTCCATGTCACCGAGGTCGATATCGGCGGCAGCACCCGCGCCGCTATAGGCCACGCCGAGCGCGGCATCGAAGACATCGTCGGCGACGCTGACGAAGCGCGCGCCGGGGGCGATGCGCTGAACCTCGAGCAGCCCGTCGAGCGCGGCGCCAGCGCGGTGGACGCATTCCACGCCGTCCGGTCCCTGCCGCAGCAGCACGCCGTTCCGCCGCGCGAAGCTGTAGGGAAGCGTCGCCGGCACGTCGTCGAGGATCAGCGTATCGGTCATTGCGCGAAATCCACCGATGCGGAGATGCGGCCGGCGGTCGGGCGGCGCTGGATCGAGAGACGGCGGACGCGCAGGTCGCTGGTCGCGCTGAGGTCGGCAAGCCAGGCCATCAGCGATTCATAGGTACCATCGGCGACTGTCGCGCGGACGCCGCCGGGAATCGCCTCGGGCGCGGCGACGAGGCCGAAGCTGGTCGCGGAGCTGCTCACCACCTCTGCCGGCGGCCCCTGGCGGCGCGGCGTCGTCGGAGCGCCCAGCGTGCCCGCGGCGCGGATACGCGCGGTGAGCGTCTCATAGGTGCGGATGTCCGACAGCGCCTGGGCGCGCGCCGACTGGAGCGGCTTGATCACGCCGAAGACCAGCACGACGCCCGCCAGCAGCGCGGCCAGCACGCCGAGCATCAGCCGTTCGCGGCTGCTGCGGCCGCTCCACCAGTCGTTGAAGCGGGTCAGCGCCGCGTCGAGCGCGGGCAGATGGGTACGGATCACGCTCATGCCGCACTCGCCGTAATCCGGATCGAGCCGTCGGGCGAGCGGGTTGCGGTGGCCCGCACCTGCGCGCCGCGCAACGCCGCGTCGATCCGCGCGGCAAGGCTGGGATCGGTATTGTCCACGTCCATCGTCAGCGTGTTGCCCTCGAACGCCATTTGCCGGACGCTGAGCGATCCGCCGAGCGGCTGGAGCGCGCCCGAGATGCGGGTCAGCAGCGGCAGGAAGGCGTCGGGCGCCTTCGATCCCCCCTTGGGCAGCAGATCGGGGATCGTCGCCTTCAAGTCGCCGCTCAGATCGGCGCCCGGCGCCGCCAGCGTGGCAGCGGCCAGCGTCTCGGCGCCGCGGCGATCGGCAATCGAACGGAGCATCATCGTGTCCGCAAAGGCGATCGCGGTATGCGCCACCGCGCCGATTGCAACGATCCAGCCGAGCCGGCGCCAGAAGGTCGAATTCCCAGCGCGACGAACCGCATAGCGGCCCTGGCGCAAGTTGAGCGGCGAACGCGCAATATTCTCAAGCGTTGCGGCCGGGTCATAACCAGGACCGTGGACCGTCCAGCCGTTAGGAAGCTCGCCCTCGGGCGGCGTGTCGCCCGCAATGGTGACATCCAGATCTGATTTATCCGGTGCCTGCTCCCACGCAGCGCGAAGCAGCGGTAAGGGGCCAGCGAATCCGCCTTCGTCGGTGCGAACGACTACACGGCTGCCCCGAATCTCAGCCGACCAATTATCCTCGTCGGCAATGGGCAGCGCGAGCGCATCAGGCACCATCGCCGCCTGGCCCAGCCCGCCGGCATCGGCCAGGTCGACCCAGCGCTCCATCACGTCATGCCGGACCACGCCGACCAGGTAGCGCTTGGGAGCAATTTCCTCGCCGAGCGCGAGATGGAGCGATTCGACCGGCTCGGCGATCAAATCCTCGATCGCGAAGGGCAATGCCTCCAACCTTTTGGCGCGGCTGGACAGCGGCAGGTCGACCGCAAGCAGGCGCACCTGCTCGGTGGGAACGAGAATAGTTGCGAGGCCGTCGGGCTCGGCTATGATCAGCCGGTCGCCCGCCAGCGTCCACACGCCCGCGGCGCGCGGCTCCTGCCCCTCTGACGCATTGATGGTGTTGGATGAGGGTGTCACATAAGCTTCATGGGCAGAACGCATGGGGTTGGGATGCGCATAGTTTTGAAACAGTTTAGTGACATCGCACCGCTTGGCGGCACAAGCAAGCACCGGGCCGTGCCCGATGGCGAGGCCGGCCTGACCCTGATCGAGATGATGATCGTGCTGGTGATCATCGCCGTCGTGGCGGGTCTGATCACCGTGAACGTGATCGGCCGGCCCGACGAAGCCAAGGCGACCACCACCAAGGGCAACATCTCCAGCATCTCGGGCGCGCTCAAGATGTACCGGCTCGACAATGGCGATTACCCGACCACCGAGCAGGGCCTGAAGGCGCTGATCGAGAAATCGACCACCCCGCCCGTCCCCTCCAGCTTCCCGCAGGGCGGCTATCTCTCCGCGCCACCGCTCGACGCCTGGGGCCGTCCGTACGAATATAAATCGGAAGGCGGTGGCTTCACGATCAAATCACTCGGCAAGGACGGCAAACCCGGCGGCGAAGGCGTCGACGCCGATATCGACGGCAAGGGTTGATCGAAATGCGGGGGATCGGCAGCTCCGTACGCCGCCCTTCCGAGGCCGGACTGACGCTGATCGAGATGCTGATCGTGCTCGCGATCATCGGCGTCGCCGCGGGCGCGACAACTTTGGGGATCGGCGCTGCGACGCGCGCGCCTTCGGTCGAGACCGAGGCCCGGCGACTGGCGACGCGACTCCAGGCCGCGGCGGACGATGCGATGCTCGGCGACCGGACGATCGCCTTCACCGTGGAGAAGCACGGCTATGGCTTTGCGACGATCGGCGCGGACGGAAGCATCGTGGCGCGCACCGACGATGCGCTCGGGTTCCACCGCCTGCCCACCGGCATCACGATGACGCTGAGCGCGCGGCCCCCGGTGGTGCTGGGGGTGGACGGTTCGGGCAAGCCGATGTCCGCGACGATCGAGAGCGGATCACAGCGCTGGATGGTCACCTATGACGGCATGACCGCCGCCGCGATTCGGGCGCCGGCGAAGTGAAGGTGCGTTTGATTCTTGCCGCGCTCCTGCGAAAGCAGGAGCCCAGGGCTACAAGCGCCCCCCCCGCGACTCTGGACCCCTGCTTCCGCAGGGGCGCCCTCGTCCAGTCGGACGAGAGCGGCTTCTCCTTGATCGAGGCGATGGTCGCGCTCGTGGTGTTGGCCATCGCCACGGTCGGGCTGATGCGCACGGTCGAATCGCATATCGATTCGACCCGCGGGCTCGAACGACGCGCGGCCGCGATGTGGGTGGCGGAGAATCGTCTCGCCGAGCTCGAGATCGGACCGCAGTCGAGCGCAGGCGAGCTGGTCGAGATGATGGGTCAGCGCTGGCGCGTCGCGGTGGAACGGCGCCGCACCGACGATCCCGAGATCGAGCGCGTGCGGATCAACGTGTTCGCCGCCAACGAGACGACACCGCTTGCATCGCTCGATGGGTTCGTGGACGGACGCAAGGGATGACCGGCCTCAACCTCACGCCGCGCCAGGCGCGCACCGCGCTCGATCTGCTGACCGGCGCCGTCGTCGTATCGGTCGCGGTGGCGCTCGCCGGTCTCACCTGGCGAATCGCCGGCCATGCCGGAACCGGCGCGATCACCGTCCCTTCGGGTCGCAGCGGCCCCATTGTGCCACCCGATATCGCCGCCGCCATCGCGCTCGCCCCGTTCGGCAAGGCGGCGCTGGCCGACGCGAACCAGCCGACGGGGCTGCCGCTGGAGCTGAAGGGTGTCGTCGCCGCCGTCCCCATGGAGCTTTCGACCGCTTTCATCGCGGTCGGCGGCCAGCCCGCCCAGCCGTTCCGCGTAGGCGAAGCGGTGAGCGGGGCGACGATTCAGTCGATCCTCCGCGACCGCGTGATCCTGTTGAACGGCGGACGCAGCGAATTCCTCGCCTTCCCCGATCCGACGCTCTCGCCCGAGCAGCGCCAGGCAGCAGCCGCACAGGCGCCTGCCGCACCTGCACCGCAGGCGGTCACCGGTGCCGTGACGCCCCCGCCCCCCGGTCCGCCTCCGGGCAACACCGCCGCGGCGCTCCAGCGGTTCGACGCGACGCCGACCAGCGGCGGCTATCGCATCGGCGACAACGGCCCGCCGGGCATGGTCCCGGGCGATGTGATCCAGTCGGTCAACGGCACCTCGCTCAACGACCCGCAAGCCGCCAACGCCGCCTTCGCCGCCGCGCAGGCAAGCGGCACGGCCCAGATCCAGATCCTCCGCGACGGAAAGCGGCTCACGCTTACCGTGCCGCTCCGATAGAAGAGAAAACAGTGAAGATTCGCTCCGCCCTCGCCTGTCTCGCGCTCGCCTCGACCGCGCTCGACCCGTTGATCGCGCTTGCGCAGACCGCTGTGGCGCAGGATGCGGGCGATGTCGTCATCAACATGCGCGGCGTCGAGATCGCCGATGTGGCCGACCAGATCTCGCGGATCACCGGCCGCACGCTGATCCTCGATCCCGCGGTCAAGGGCGTGGTGACGGTAACTTCGGCGACACCTTTGACTCCTGCGGGCGTATGGGAGCTGTTCCAGTCGGTGCTGCGCGCCAACGGCTTCTCCGCGGTGCGCTCGGGCCGGGCATGGCGGATCGTGCCCGCGGCCAATGCCGTGCGCGACGGCGGCGTGCCGAGCCGCGGCGCCGCAGGCCAGGAGCTGGTGACCCGCATGGTTCGGCTGGCGAACGTGCCCTCGGCCGATGTCGCCCGCGTCGTGCGGCCCCTCGTTGCGACCTTCGGCAGCGTCGAGCCGATGACGAGCCCCAATGCGATCGTCGTCACCGATTATGCCGACAATGTCCGCCGGATCGAGGCGATAGCCCGCCAGCTCGACGGCGGCAGCGGCGCCACCTTCGCGACGATCGTGCTCAAGAACGGCAACGCCGCCGATGTCGCCCAGGCGCTCCAGAACGTGCTCGGCGAGGGCGGCCAGAACGGCACCGGCGCGCGCGTCGCGGCGGACGGACGCAGCAACACGGTGATAATCCGCGGCACCCCCGCGGCGGTAGCAGAGGCGCGCAAGATCGCGACTTCGCTCGACCAGCCCGGCGGCGCCACGCCGATCACGCGCATGTTCCGCCTCAACTATGCCGATGCCGAGACCGTCACCGAGGTGCTGCGCGGCGTGCTGGGCCAGGGCGAGAGCGCCGACAATCCGATCGCGCGCAGCCTGTCCGAAAGCAGCGGCAACCCCTTCGCGCGGCTGAGCGCGCAGTCTCAGGGCATCTCGTCGCTGACCGGCGGCGGCAGCTCTACGACGGGGGGGAGCATCGGCAACACCGGCAACAGCGCCAACCCGACCCAGCCGCAAATGACCAACTCCCCGGCGCCGACGCCACAAGGCTTCGTCACCCCCGATCTCACCGTCCAGCCCGCGCCCGAGCTCAACGCAGTGGTGGTGCGCGGCACGCCGGCCGCCATCGCCTCGATCGAGACGCTGATCACCGATCTCGACGTGCGCCGCCCGCAGGTGCTGATCGAAGCCGCGATCGCCGAAATCACCGGCGACGATGCCGAAGCGCTCGGCGTCCAGCTCGGCACCAGCGGCGCAGTGCTCGGCCAGGGGGGCGCGGGAACTTCGTTCGACCAGGCGGGAACCTCGCTCGGCACGATCCTGAAGGCGCTCGGCGTACCCGCCGGCTCGCTGTTGAGCACTGGCTTCACCGGCAACATCAAGATCGGCGACGATTTCTCCATCCTCGTCCAGGCGCTCGGCACCTCGACCCGCGCCAACCTGCTCTCCACGCCGCAGATCACGGTGCTCGACAATGTGGCGGGCGAGTTCGTCTCGGGCCAGAACGTACCCTTCATCACGGGCTCGGTGCTGACCAATTCGACGACGGTGAACCCCTATACGACGATCGAGCGCAAGGATGTGGGCATCACGCTGCGCGTCCTGCCGCGCATCAACGCCGGCGACACGATCCGGCTTCAGGTCAACCAGGAAGCCTCTTCGATCGCCGCCGCGCAGACCGCCGCCGCGTCGGACCTGGTCACCAATCGCCGCGCGATCAACACGACCGTGCTGGCCGACAATGGCCAGACTATCGTGCTCGGCGGGCTGATCAGCGACGATTATCAGGACGGACGCCAGCAGGTGCCGATCCTGGGCGACATCCCCATCATCGGCGAACTCTTCAAGAGCCGCCGCGAGCAGCACCAGAAGCGCACGCTGTTCATCTTCCTCAAGCCGACGATCCTGCGCGACGGCGCCGATGCCGCCGCCGCTGCCAGGGATCGCTATGCCCGGCTGCGCGCCGACGAGATCGAGAATACCAAGCGCAAGAGCCTGTTGCTGGCTCCCCCGACGCCGCGGCTGACGGTGGAGATCGACGGGATCTACTAGCGTATCGGCTCTAGCCCGCGGGAAGCGGTACACGCACCCGCTGGGTGCCGCGCGCAAAGAAGGCGGCGTCGATCGCCAGCGAGACGAGTTGCCAGCCATCGACGCTTTCGCCGATGCGCAGCGCGCGCGTGGTGCCGTCGCTGGTGCGGACCAGCGCCACCGCATCGCCGCCCAGCCGCCCGACGATACCGGCAAGCTGCGGCGCGTCGGCAGGCGCCTCCCCGGCCTCCACGACTGCGTTGCCGAACAGCGGGCGCTCGTAGATGGCGGCGAGTGGCGGCGGTGCGGCTTCGGCGGCGACCGGCACTGGCCTGGGCGTCTGCTTCTTCACCGGAACTGCGTGCCACGCGGGCAACAGCGCGACGGGGAAACCAATCGCGAGAGCTCCCGCGGCAACCAGTGCGAGGCGGTCGGGCCGGATCACTGCCATGCCGCCACCGCCTCTCCGGTCAGCCTTACCCCGCCCGGAATCGGCACGAGCTGCCAGCTGCGCAGGCGGATCAGCGGTCGACCGCGCTCGAGCGCGTCGGCGAGCGCGACCACGGCCTTTTCCGCACCAGAGACGCGGATGCGCAGCATGGCGAGGCCGGAGGGGACTTCGACCGCACTGCTTTCCTCGACCAGCACGCCGCCTGCCTTGGCGAGTGCCTGGACTCGATTCATGATCGACGCGCGGGCGGCCGCGGCGTCCTGCACTGGCATCGCGAGCCCTGGCGCCACGACTGCGACATTCCCCGGCGGCGCTTTGGCGGCGGCGGCCAGCGCATCACGTTCGGCGCGCGCGACCGACAACTTGCCGAGCGCCGTGCCGGCGAACGGGGCGATCAACAGGGCGAGCACGAGCCCCAGCGCGGCGCCATAAGCGAGCGGCGGAAATCTCATGGCCGTTCTGCCCGAAACGACGCGACCATGCCCGTTTCGCCCTGGCGCTGCCCAGTGTTGCGGAACGTCCCGATCCCCGGAAGCGTACGCAGCGCCGGCCGGAGCTGATCGGGATCGGGCGTCGAGACTTCGAGTTCGACTGCGCCGTCGCGGGTCCGTTCGGCACGAAGCACGTTCGCATTGGCGGGGAGCGCCCGGGCGATCGCCTCCAGCGTGACGCCCAGCATTGGGCCGGTGGCCGCGGCGCGCATCTCGGTCCGCGCCCCTTCCGCGGTCCGCTCCGCCGCTGCGCGCGGTGCGAGCCGGGCGTTCAGCCCGGCGGCTTCGGATCGCGCCCGCGCGGCCAGAATCTCGGCGCCCAGCAGCGTGACCAGCGGCCCGGCGGCGATCAGCAACGCGACGATCGCGGCGGTGCGCCGTCCGATCGGCGACGGCGTCGTCGGGGTAACCCGTGATGCCGACCCGCGGCCGCGCCAGCCCCGTGCTGCGGCGCGCAACCCTTCGGCAAGGCTGCGGCCCCGACGTTCGTTCTCAACCCGATCGGGCTTTCCCGCGTCCATGCCTGCCGCTTAACCGCTGCCGCGGCGCAGGGCAAAGCGTCACATATCGGTCCCTGAAGAGTCACGGTCCCGCCACGCCTATCGCATGATGGCGTAAACCAGCCCTCCCAAGGGAAGACGGACCGGGTCGTGCTGACTCGGATATTTCCAGGGGGAAATCATGACCGACCTGATCGAGACGCGCTTCGGCTATACCGATGGCGACGTCGACACCAACACCAGCACCGGCCCCACGCTCAACGCGCTCGCCGACGAGCGTTTCTCGCGCCGCCAGATGCTGCGCGGATCGAGCGCGATCGTTGCCGCAACGATGGGTGGCTCCGTGCTCGCAGCTTGCGACAGCAACGCCGATTTCAACAATGACGCCGCGCCGACCGTGAGCGCCGGCGCCGCCGCGACGACCAATTCGGGCCGCCTCGTGACCCTCACCGGCACCGCCACCGACGACGGCTCGATCGGCGCAGTCACCTGGACGCAGACCAGCGGCACCGCGGTGACGCTCAACGGCACGGGCAACACGGTGACCTTCATGGCGCCTGCCGTTGCGGCCGCGACCACGCTTACCTTTCAGTTCGCGGCGGCCGACAATACCGGTCACTCCGCGACGGCGACCACTACCGTCACCGTCAACCCGTCGGCGATGGGCTTCACCGCGGTCGCCAAGAACAAGCTCGACGTCGTTACCGTCCCTGCCGGCTACACCGTGCAGATCGGCGCGCGCCTCGGCGATCCGATCGCGACCGGCGTCGCCGCCTACAAGAATGACGGCACCGACACCAATTTCGCGCAGCGCATCGGCGACCATGGCGATGCCATGCGCTGGTTCGGCCTGAGCGCCATCGGCGCCCGGGACGAGACCAGCTCGGCCCGCGGCCTGATCGTGCAGAACCACGAGAATATCAATCAGCCCTATCTCCACGTCGCCGGCGCCACCCAGCCGGGCGGCATCCGCCCCGAGGGCGAGGCGCTCAAGGAGATCGAGTGCCACGGCGTGAGCGTGATCGAATATGCCGAAGGTGCGAACCGCGCCTGGGCCTATGTTCCCGCGAGCACCTTCAACCGCCGCATCACCCCGAGCACGCCGATGGTGTTCAACGGGCCGGTCAAGGGTTCGGACTTCCTCAAGACGCCGTTCTCGCCCGCCGGCACCGACGGCCGCGGCACGGTCAACAATTGCGCCAACGGCGCCACGCCTTGGGGCACCAACCTCACCTGTGAAGAGAATTGGGCCGGCTATTTCCGCCGCAGCGGCGACAATGCCGCCCGTACCGCGAAGGAGGTGACCGCGCTTGCCCGCTACGGCGTGACCAGCGCTACTGGCAGCTTTGGCTGGTCGACGGTGGTTCCGGCCGATGCGACCAACACGCTGTTCCGCCGCTGGGACGCGCGCGCGACCGGCGCGACCGCGCTCGACGATTTCCGCAACGAGCCGAACCAGTTTGGCTGGGTGGTCGAGATCGATCCGTACAGCCCCACCGCGGCGCCGCGCAAGCGCACCGCGCTGGGCCGCATGGGTCATGAGGGCTGCTGGCCGGGTGCGTTCGTCGAAGGCAAGAAACCTGCCTTCTACATGGGCGACGACGCGGTGAACGAGTATCTCTACAAGTTCGTCTCGGCGACGCCCTGGGTCGCTGCGGACGCGACCTCGGCCAACCGCCTCGCGATCGGCGACAAGTATCTCGACGCCGGCACCCTCTACGTCGCCAAGTTCAACTCAGACGGCAGCGGCCAGTGGCTGCCGATGGTTTATGGCACGGCGCCGCTCGACGCCTCGAACGCCGCCTATCCCTTCGCCAGCCAGGTCGACATCCTGGTCAACACCCGCCTGGCGGCGGACGCGCTGGGCGCGACCAAGATGGATCGTCCGGAATGGACCGCGGTCAACCCGGTCAACGGCGAAGTCTATCTGACGCTCACCAACAATTCGACGCGCACGCCGACCAACACCGACGCGGCCAATCCGCGCGCCTATATCGATCCGCCCAGCACGTCGGTTAGCAATCGCAACGGCCATATCGTCCGCCTCAAGGAGACGGGCAATACGACCGAGGCGACTGCCTTCACCTGGGACATCTATGTGTTCGGCTCGGGCTCGGATCTGGACGCGACCAACATCAACCTTTCGGGTCTGACCACCGACAACGATCTGTCGAGCCCGGACGGCATGGCGTTCGCCCGCACCACCCATGCTGGTGGCCTGGTCAAGCCGCTGATGTGGCTCCAGACCGACGACAGCGCGTTCACCGACGTGACCAACTGCATGATGCTTGCGGCGATGCCGGGCGCCGTCGGCGACGGCGGCGCGCGCACGGTCACCAACACTGTCACCGGCGGCGCTTCGTTCACGCAGGCGACCCGTGTCGGTGCGGCGCCGGGCGCGAACCTCAAGCGCTTCCTGGTCGGTCCGCTCGAGAGCGAGATCACCGGCGTGGACTCGACGCCCGACGGCCGCACCTTATTCGTCGGCATCCAGCATCCGGGCGAGCTCGGCAACGCCGCGGCACCCACCAGCCACTGGCCGGACAGCCAGGCGGGTGCCGCGGGTGCGACCGTCCGCCCGCGTTCGGCGATCGTCATCATCACCAAGAACGACGGCGGTGTCGTCGGCCTCTGATTTCTTTCGGTGAACTAAGGGGGAGGTTCCTTTCGGAACCTCCCTTTTTTGTGCCCTAAGTTCCGCAACCCGCCGAAGCGCGGGGCATCAGCGATCGGTGCGGCTGACGATGTTGGCTGTGCCGTCGGGCGTGATCTGAATCATGTGGCTGCCGCCGTTTCCGGTGCAGTTCGCGCGCCACAACGGCTTGCCGTCGCGATCGGGCAGCCGCACCGACGATTCCACGCCGTCGCAGGGAATCCCGGCATCAAGCAGCGCGCGGATGAAGACGACGTTACGCGTGCGGTCGTTCATCGCCAGCACCGTCGCGGTGACGTTGGCCGGTTCCGCCACGTTGTCGGTCGCGTTCGTCTCGACCGCCTCGTCTCCATTGGCCTCGGCCGTGACAGTCACATTCGCCTCTTTCTCGGCGACGGGCTGGCACGCGCCGAGCAGTGCTGCCGCAGCGAGCATCGGCAGGATAATAGGCTTCATATCCGTCTCTCCCATCGCCGGCACGAATCCGCGCCCTGACTTCCAGCAATGCCGTGGCGGGAGCGAAGTTCCCGCCCGACCTCAGCGCTGATAGGCCTTGGGCAGATCGCCTTCCTTCGGATTCCAATAGCGCTCGCGCAGGCGCGTCTGACGGCTCGCCAGTGGCTGCTCGACGCCGTCGATGAACACCGAAGTCGCCACGCTGCCGATCTCGAGCGGATCGCCGTCCCAGATCACAACGTCGCCATGTCGGCCGGGCCTGAGCGAGCCGAAATCTGCGCCCATCCCCATCGCCTCGGCCGGCCTCGAGCTGATCGCTGCAAAGGCCGATCCCCAATCGAGCCCGGTCGCCCCCGGCACGCGCGTTAGCGCCACAAGGTTGCCCGCGAACTGCTTCTCCCAGCGTGCCTGGCGCGCCTCGTCCTGGCCGATCGTGCCGATCCCGACGAGCACGCCCGCCGCCTTCATCCGGCCGATATTCGACTGGGTGGCGGCAAGCTGCTCGAAAGAGTCCGGCAGGTCGTTGAGTGCGGTCGCGATCACCGGCACTCCTGCCGCCGCGATCTCCTTCGCCACGGTCCAGCCCTCGGTCGCGCCGACCAACACCAGCCGCAGCGCCGGCATCTCGCGCTTGAGCGCAAGCAGCACCAGGATATCCGAACCGCGCTCGACATGGACGAGCAGCGGCACCCTACCCTGCACCACGCCGGACAGTGCGTCGGCATCGGCACGGGTCAGCAGCGCATCCTTGCCGCGATCGGCGAAGCTTGCGGGGCTGCGAACATAGTCGCGCACCTCGAACAATGCGTTCTTTAGCATGGCATAGGCCGCCGGGCGGCTACCGCCGGCCTGCTGGCCGCCATTCTCGCCATATTCCATGAACTGGAAGGCGCGCGGCTTGGAGACCGGATCCATGTCGGTGCCGAGATCGATCACCGCGCCCTGCCCTGCGAAGATCGAACCCTTGCTCGTCTCGGGCGCGACCACGGCACGGGTGATCCCCTCGGCGCGGTTGATCGCGATCGTGCTGGTGCGCGCATTGACCGCGGGCGCGACATCGAGCGCAGCGTTGAACGGCGAGCTGCCGGCCGAAGCGTCGTTGGTGGTCGACACCCCGTCGACCTCGATGATCCCCATCCGCGTGAAGCCGGCGAAGATGCCGGGCGATACCCAGCGGCCGCCGGCATCGACGACGCGCATGCCGGCGGGCACGGCGACGCCGGCCCCCGCGGCGACGACCCGGCCGCCACGCACGACGACGGTGCCGCCATCGACCGGTGCCGAGCCATCGCCGATCACGAGCTTGGCGTTGGTGATCGCGACATCCTGGGCCGCGGCGGGGGTAGCAAGCGCGGCCAGGCAGGCGGCGCCAAGGAGCAGCGTCTTCATCACTTCACGTCCCCCTCGCCCGGCTGGCCGAGCTCGAAATCGGATACCGGGCGGCGCTTGGGATCGGCGGCGTCGTACATCAGCGCGCCATCCACCCACACCATCTGCGGACGGGTGTAGACGCTGAACGGATTGCCGTTCCACAGCACGACATCGGCCATCTTGCCGGGCTTGAGGCTTCCGGTCTTGTCGGCGATGCCCAATGCCTTGGCAGGGTTGATCGCCAGCCATTTCCACGCCGTCTCCTCGGAGATCGGGAAACCCGCCTTGATGCCCGAAGCGCGCGCCTTGGCGACTTCCTGGTTCAGCCGCTGCGTGCCGTTGTCGTCATCCGAATGGATCATCGCGCACGCACCTTCCTTCTCCAAGATGGCGAGGTTCTCGGGGATCGCGTCATAGGCTTCCATCTTGAAGCCGTACCAATCGGCCCAGACCGCGGCGCAGGTGTTGTTGGCCTTGAGCAGATCGGCGATCTTGTAGGCCTCCACCGCGTGGTGGAACGCCGAGACGTGGTAGCCGAACTCCTTGGCCATATCCATGACCACGGCCATCTCGTCGGCGCGGTAGCAATGGTTCTGGACTAGGATCTCGCCTTCGAGGACGCCGCGCAGCGTATCCATCTGCAGGTCGCGCGCGGGCGGCTCGCCACCCTTTTCCTCATATTTGTCCCAGCGGCGCTTATACTCGACCGCGCGCGCCCAGGTCTGGCGATCGACCGCGATGTTGCCCATCCGGGTGGAGGGCGCACGGCCCTTGGAGCCATAGACGCGCTTGGGGTTCTCGCCGCAGGCCATCTTGAGGCCATAGGGGGCGCCGGGAAACTTCATCCCCTGCATCGTGCGGGCATAGACGTTCTTCACTACGACCGAGCGGCCGCCGAACAGATTGGCCGAGCCCGGCAGGATCTGGAGCGTGGTCACGCCGCCATTGGCGAGCGCGCGCGAAAAGGCCGGGTCCTGCGGCCAGACGCTGTGCTCCGCCCAGACTTCGGCGGTGACAGGCGAGGTCATCTCGTTGCCGTCGGAATTCGCATCGACGCCCGGCACGGGATAGTCGCCCATATGGCTATGGATATCGATCACGCCGGGCGTGACGTACTTGCCCGTGCCGTCGATCACCTTGGTGCCGGCGTCGGCAGTCAGCTCCTGTCCCACGGCGACGATCTTGCCGTCGCGGAACAGCACCGATCCCTTGTCGACCCTGCCGCCTTCGCCGTCGAGCACGGTGACATTGGTCACCAGCGTCGGGACGCCGGGATAGACGCGATAGGTCGAGGGATAGGGATCGTGCGAATAGCCCTTGCCCTTGCCGGGAGCGGCGCTCGCAGGCTCCGATGAAGCGGTCCGCGCCTTGCCTCCGCCATCGGCGGCACAGGCCGCCAGCCACGCACAAGCTCCTACGACCAAGATCGACCGGATCAACCGCGACTCCTTCCCTGATTCTCTTTTGGTGGGCAGCGGTGTCGCGGGAACCGGGCCTTTTGGCAAGCGGGACCGACCCGTGATCGAAACGCCTCCGTAATAAAAGTCATTGGGAGATGATCCCGGTTTGGAGCTATGGCTTTCCACGCAAAATTAGGTGATGCTATCGCCGCTTATGGGCCTCGGCTTTCACCTGTGCAGGGGCAGGTAGTTTGCGCGTGTACAATGAACTTCGTGCGGCGGGTGAAAGCCCAGCGTACAGTGCAAAGACGGTCCCCGCGGCGTTCGCCGTGCTGGCGCTTTCGTGCAGTCTGTCGGCACTTGCGGGCTGGTTGTTCGACCTGCCGGACGTGCGCAGCTTCGGCTTCGACGATTATCCCGTCTGGCCGCTCACCGCGACCGGCTATGCGTTCCTTTCGCTCGGCTATCTCGCAACGATCTTCGGCTGGCGTTCCATGGCCGCGATTTGTCTGGCGGTGCCGCTAGTCCTCGCCGCGCTGGCGATCTTTCAATCGGTGACCGGCATCGATATCGGCATGGACCGCGTGCTGTTCGGCGCACAGCTCACCGACTATCCGTTCGTTCACCCGGGCCGCCCCGGGGCCAATGCAGTTGTCAACTTCCTGCTGCTCACTACCGCCGCGTACAGCGCAAGGGGACGCACGCCCGTGCCCTCGGAGATCGCCAGTCTGATCGCAGTGGTCGTGCTCGGACTTTCAGCCGCCGCCGCAGCGATGATCCTGCTCTCCAACGAGGACATCACCAGCCCGCAGATCCTGCACATCTCGCTACCTGCCGCAGTCTCGGCGATGTCGCTGGCGACGTCTTTCCTGTTTCTGCAGAAGAGCCAGAGCTGGACTCGGCTGGTTGAGGTCAGCCGCAAGAACCCACGGCTGGTGCGGATGCTGATTGCGTGCGGCGTCGTGCTCCCGATCATCCCGGCGCTGATGGAATTGCTTGTCGTCCGCCATGCGATGCTGTCGCCAACGGCGAGCGGGCTGCTGATCGTCTCGTTCAACCTCATGGTCGTTTCGTTCATTGCCTATTGGGCGGTGACACGCGTCGCGCGCGAGCAGGAGGCGATGGCCGAGCTAAGTCACGCTCTCGACTACACCACCGTGGTGCTGACCGATCTGGAGGGGCGAATCCTCCACTGGTCGCTCGGGTGCCAGCAGCTCTATGGCTGGACCCCCGCGGAGGCGCAGGGACAGCGCAAATACATGCTGCTGCGCTCGCGCTGCTATGATTCGAGCGGCGACCAACCCAGGCAAACCGCGGGCGATGCGCAAGAACTGATCGAAATCCGCAAGGACGGGGTAGAGATCTGCGTCCTCGAACGGGTCAATCGCGTCACGAGCCCGCATCGCGAGCCGCTGCTCGTCCACAGCATCACCGACGTATCGCAGCGTGTTGCGGCTTTGCGCGCGCTCCGGACCAGCGAGGAGCGACTCGCGCTCGCGGCGGGTGCGCACGAACTCGGGGTTTTCGAGTGGGATGTCGTCACCGGCCGCATCGAATGGTCGCCCGGCACTGAGCAGCGCCTGGGCCTGGTCCCGGGCTCGCTGGGGGATTTCGAGAGCTGGCGCTCGCAGGTCGAGCCGTCCGACGTCGACGATGTCGTGGATACCATCGCCCGCACAGTGGCAAACCGCGCGGAGAAATTCAGCTTCCGCTATCGCTTCCTCCACTCCAACGGAGGCGTGCGCGCCGTGGAAGGGTCTTCGCGGGCCTTTTACGACGAACAGGGCAATCTGATGCGTACCGTCGGCGTGATCCTGGACATCACTGAGCGCGAGGAACGCGAGGCGGCGCTGCGGCGTCGGGAAGCCCAGTTGCGCACCGTGCTGGAAACCGTGCCCGATGCGATGGTAGTGATCAACGACGGCGGCACGATCCTGCAGTTCAGCACGGCCGCGGAAGTCCTGTGGGGATATCGTGCCGCCGAGGTCATCGGCCAGAACTTCACGATGCTCTCGCCGGCGGATAGCCGCGCGGCGAGCGAAGCCATACTTCACCGGTTCCTCGAAAGGCGCGGAGGCATCGCCAGCGAGGTGCTGACGGGTACCGGTGAGACCGCTGACGGGCGGCGTTTCCCACTGGAGGGGCGCGCCGGCGTGGCCCAGAGCGACGGACAGACACTGCTTACGGTGTTCATCCGCGACCTGACCGATCGCATAGCCACGGAGGAGCGGCTCAGCGAGCTGAGTTCCGAAATCGCCCATGTCTCGCGGCAGAGCGCGATGAGCGAGCTCGCCGCTGATCTCGCGCACGAACTCAACCAGCCGCTCAGCGCGACGTCCAATTTCCTGGCCGCCGCGCGCATGCTGCTCGAACGGGGAGAACCCGTGGAGAAAGTGTCCGAGCTGCTACGCACGGCGATCGAGCAGACGCAGCGCGCGGGCGAGATCATCCGCCGCTTGCGCGCCTTCATGGCACGCGGCGAGGTGGAGATGCGCGTTGAATCGGTCGAACGGACCGTGCGCGACGCGGTGGAATTGATCCTGGTGGGCACCGGGCAGTTCAACACGCGGGTCAATTATCAGCTCGATCCTAAAGCGCGCTTCATCCTGGCCGATCGGATCCAGGTCCAGCAAGTTCTGGTGAACCTATTGCGCAATGCGATGGAAGCACTGCGCGGATCGGGTCGCACCGAAAGGCAAATTACTATCAGTTCGTGCAAGTATCCCGGCCAGATGGTGGAGATCGCCGTCACGGACTCCGGACCCGGCCTGCCAGAACATGTATTGGAAACATTGTTTTCACGCTTCACGACCACAAAAGGAAGCGGTGGCGGAATGGGTATTGGACTTTCAATCAGTAAGCGTATCATCGAAGCGCACGGGGGTACGCTGAGCGCTGAAAATCAGACCGGGGGTGGAGCATCCTTCCGCTTCACTCTGCCCGCCGTCGAAGAGGGTGGAGTTGAATGACAAGAGCCATTTACATCGTCGATGATGACGACGCCGTCCGCGCTTCGCTGCACAGCCTCCTCTCCGTCAGAAGCGATCTGGCGGTACGTGGATATCGCTCGGGAGACGCCTTTCTGGAGCAGGTCAAGGAGCTCGATCCGGGCGTCCTGCTGCTCGATTTCCATATGCCGGGATCGACTGGGCTGGACGTGCTCAACGCATTGAGCTCCAGCCCGCATTTCGTGCCGATCGTGCTTACCGGCCAGGGTAATGTCGGGCTGGCGGTGCAGGCGATGAAGGCGGGGGCGCTGGATTTCGTCGAGAAGCCTTATGAGGCGGAGACGCTGATGCAGCTCGTCGACACCGCCTTTTCGCGGCTGGAGGAGGATAGTCAGGCCGCGGCGCGGATCGGCGCGGCCGAGGCGAAGATCGCCAAGCTCTCGCCGCGCGAGACCGATGTGCTGAAGGGGCTGATCGAGGGCCGCTCGAACAAGATCATCGCCTATGAGCTGGATATCAGCCCGCGCACGGTGGAGATCTATCGCGCCAATTTGATGGAAAAGCTGGAAGTGCGCAGCCTTTCCGAAGCGCTGCGCATCGCCTTTGCTGCCGGACTCTTCCCGAAGGCCTGAGCCCGGCAGCTAGCCGATCAGAAGCTGACCGACAGGTCCATATAGCCGTACCGGGTATCGCCCGTCGTCGGCGCATTCGGCGCATCACGCAGGAAACGCCCCTTGGCGAGATAGGCACCGCCCGCCTCCAGACGCAGCCGATCGGGGATCAGCCAACGCCGCGCGCGCGCCTCGATCTGTGTGCCCGCATGGCGACCCAACGCCCCGGTCTTGTCGCGAACACCGGTCGACGCGAAAGCGTCGGTCGCATCCGCAAGCCAGAGGCCGCGCACCGCCGCCATCAGGTCGAAGCGCTTCGACGGCTTGGCCTCGATCCGCGCACCCGGCGAGATCAGGTTCGCGCGGCCGATCGGGCCATAGAGCGCCACCGGGCCGAAATCGGCGCGGCGCGCGCCGAACAGCGTATCGAACCGGCCGTAGGACGACTTGGCGCCATCGGCCGACGCATAGTCGAACATGGCGGAGATGCGCGGCATCCATCCCTTGGCGGCGGTCCAGCCGGCCTCGGCATGGCCGAAGCCCGCCTGCACCTTGAGGTCCTTGAGGTCGTTCGCTGCGGTAGTCGCGCGCGCGGTGCCGCGTTGGAGCGCGCCTTCAGCCTCGAAATCGAACTTGCCCTTGGCGGGCGCGCGGCGGATGCGCGTGCCGAAGGTCGAGAGATGGCGATCGCGCGTGAGGCGGCCGGGACGGTCCTCCTCGACCAGGCGATAGCCGTACAGCTCGACGCTCACATTCTTGAACGCCTCGGCGACGGTGCCGCTAGTACCGAAAAAGGTCATGTTGCCGGCGGCGCGGTCGAACTTGAACCCGTTGTGATGGATGGCGCCGGCATCGTCGGGCAGCGCCGTGAACGGCTCGGTCCAGAAGACCAGAAACCGATCCTTGCCCCTGGTTCGCCATTCGCCCATCACGCCCAGATAGGAAAGCACCGTGTTTGGGAAATCGGTGCGCCCGACGAGGCGGCTCGAGCCGATGTCGAGCGAGAAGCGGCCGGCCGTGGCGGTCAGCGTATCGCCCTTTTGCGCGACATCGCGGAAGCGATAGGCCGCATAAGCCTGGACGGGCTCGAGCGCGTCGATCTCGGTGGTCTTGACCGAGGACTTGTCGCTCTCCGCATAGCCGCGCGCATCGACGATCTCGCCGCCGAGCGTGAAATCAGCCACGTCAAGACGCGCGGCGACGGTGGTGCGAAACGAGACGAACACATCGTCAGGGCTGGTGGCCGGACGGAACTGGCCATCGATCGCCTCGATGCGCGCGCGGGCGCTGGCGTCGATGGTGAACTTTACGTCCGACTTGCCCTTCCCGTCTTCGGGACGCGCCACGGCCGGAATCGTCACCAATAGAAGGGGTAAGGCAGCGGCGCTAAGAAGAAAACGGGTGGCTATGTTGATCGTCACGGCGAGCTCCGGCGGGGTAAATATCCCACTCCTTATAGAAACAAACCCGCGACCGACCGGATCGCGCCGCTTAAGTAATTGGCTCCGATGCCGGGTTTTTGAAAAAGCTATTGGCTGAAAAGGCTGGCTTTTTCGGCGCCGCCGGCGGTCAGCGCTTCGGTTACCATCCTATAATGTACGAGTTCCGCTCCGCCGGAGCCTGTTATAATCCGCGGCGTGCTCGCGTGCGCCCGATCAAATGGACTCGCACATGCTCGCATTCATCAACAACTGGCGATTGGCAAAGAAAATGCTGGTCGCTTTCGCCTTTCTCGGCGCGCTGATCGCGGCGCTGGGGATAAACGGCTACGTCTCGAATACCAGGCTCAGCGCCATCGCTTCGCAGCATGTCGATCAGAGCGTCGCCGGCATGTCCGGCCTCGCCGATCTGCTGAGCGACGTGAAAGAACTGCGGATCATCGTCTACAGCTATTACAGCGCCCATGATCCGAAGGACATTGCGTCGCTAGAGGAGCGCGCGGTCAAGGCGAACAAGGCGTTCCTCGACGATCTCGCAGCCTACAAGCCCATCGCCGGCGAGGAGTTCGCTCCAGAGGTCGGGAAGCTGAGCGAGCAGGTACAGTCCCTGATCTCGATCAACGAAAAGACGTTCGAACTCAAGAGGGCGGGTGACGCCGATGGCACGCTCGCGCTCATCAAGGGCGATGGCAAGAAGGTATCGCGTACGGCGATCGACCAGATCGAAGAGCTGCTGCAGAAGTCACGCGATCGCGCGCATGCCGCCGATGCGGCCGCCGACGCCTATGCCGGCCAGACCATCCTGCTGTCGATCCTGCTCGTGGGTTCCTCGATCGCCGGATTGCTGTTCGTGTGGTTCGTCATCAACAGCACCGTCGCCAAGCCAATGGCCAACCTGACCGGCGTCACCACCGCGCTGGCGGAAGGCGGCAAGGCCGAGGTCCCCTATCGCGACCGCAAGGACGAGCTCGGCAAGATCGCAATCGCCGTCGAGCAGTTCCGCGTCGCTGCGATCGCGCGCGCCGAAACCGACGCCCGCTCGGCCGCCGAGCAGAAGGTCGTGACCTCCAGCCTGCGCGACAGCCTGTTATCGCTGACCCAGGGCGACCTCACCGCGCAGATCAAGACCGACTTCCCAACCGCCTATGCCGAGCTCAAGACCAACTTCAACGAAGCGATCGAGAGCCTGCGCAGCCTGATCGGCTCGGTGATGGAATCGACCGCGACGATCCGGGTCGGTTCGGGCGAGATCGCCCAGGCGTCCGAGGACCTCGCCCGCCGCACCGAAGGTAATGCCGCCAGTCTGGAAGAGACTTCGGCTGCGGTGACGCAGATGGACGGCCGCCTCAAGGCGACCGCGGCGTCGGCCTCGCGGACCGTGGAGCGCGCTGATGGCGCGATCGCTACCGTCGCGGGCGGTCGCAGCATTGCCGACGAGGCGGTACAGGCGATGACGCGCGTCGCGGACAGCGCCAAGGGCATCGACAGCGTCATCGAGGGCCTCGACAAGATCGCCTTCCAGACGCGCGTTCTCGCGATGAACGCCGCGGTCGAGGCCGGCCGTGCGGGCGAAGCGGGCCGCGGCTTCGCGGTCGTCGCCGATCTCGTCTCCGCCCTCGCGATGCGGGCGGAAGAGGAAGCCGGCCGCGCCCGCGACCAGCTGACCGCCACACAGACCGACATCGTCGCTGCCGTACAGATGGTCGAGAAGGTCGACAGCGCGCTCGCCAATATCTCGAGCGATGTCGGCGAGGTGCACAGCCTGCTCGGCCAGATGGCGGCCGACAACCAGGCCCAGTCGACCGCGATCACCCAGATCAGCGCCGCGATCGGCACGATGGACCAGTCGACCCAGCAGAATGCCGCGATGGTGGAGGAAACCTCCGCCGCCGCGCGCAACCTCAGTGCCGAAGTGACCTCGCTCGCCGATCAGGCGGCAAGGTTCACGATCGGCAACGAGCGTCCCCGCGCCAGTGTCCGCGCCGTGGCGCCCGCCGCCAAGGCGGTGGTCACCAAGCCGAAGGGCTATGTCTCGCCGGTCAAGGCGCTGCCGGTACCGGCGATCGCCAACGGCAACGGCGCCGCGCACGACGACTGGACCTCGTTCTAGGCACGGATCCGCGTTCGAAATGGCGGGCGTCGCGGCGAGGCCGGGGCGCCCGCTTTTCATTGTAGCTGCAACTTGCGCTGGGATATTCCGCTGCGCACCGTCCCAGCGATCGGCTCGCGTGCCCTGCGCCGCGCATCTCCGGGACAAAGAAAGGGCGCCGTGGCTTGTGGCCACGGCGCCCTTTCTTTGTTGGCGTCGGCTGAGGCTCAGTCGTCGCCGAACGCCGCGATCAGCCGCAGCCCAGTCACCAGCGTATCGCGGCCATGGCCATCCGAATAGGCGCGGCGGATATACTGGATGTCGGGCTGGATGCTCAGGAACGACGCAAGCTTGTCCTGATAGGTCAGCTCGATGCCGGTCTCGCCGTCGGCCGCCGAAAAACCCTCATCGAGCAGATTGCCGCTGAATCCATGCGACAACAGGCCATGCTCGACGCCGAACGACACCTGGCTGTCGGGCCGGCCGGGCACCAAGCCGGTGACTAGTACACCGGCCTGGAAGCCACCGCGGAACGGCGTGGTCTTGCCTTCCGACAGGCCGATGCGTGCGAAGAGATGCGTCCCCGCCTCTTCATCGCCCGCGACCTGCTGGTCGATCAGTACATAGGCACCCTGGGCGATGCGCTGCACGGGATCGCCGGCGGCGGTGAGCGCATGGACATCGTCCTGACGCTGGCTGTAGCGCCACGCGCCGAGCGCGAGCTTGCCGCCCCACGTCGTCCCCGCCTCGCCAATCAGCAGCACGCCGTCGCGAAAGCGGAAATCGATCCCCGTGGGATCACCGAGCACGCCGGACTTGGCGTCCACCACCGCGGCGCGGACGTAGCCGTGCGCACCCACATCGACGCTCAGCCGCGCGGTGAGCGCGGTGGAGGGGAAGATCGACGGGCCATTGGGGCCCGTCGCCGCCAGCTCCGATCCGATGCCAAAGGGCGGCGCGATGAGCAGCCCGGCCGAATCATTCTGATAGAAATCCGCGTTGAGATCGGTGAGGCCGAGGCGGATCGACGCGCGGCTGGCGGCGAACGCCTGCTGGACCCAGGCTTCGTAGAGCTTGGCGCGCGCGGAGCCGACCTCGATGTTGTTGATGCCTTGGAGCGTCCCCGCCGCATCGTTGGGCTTGCCGCCGAAGTTGGCGAGCAGGTGTCCGCCTGCACTGAGGCCCTTCACGCCGATCAGCTTCTGCAGGTCGGCTTCGGCGGTCATCTCGACGTCATGCAGGACGAACGAGCGCGACTCCTCGCCCTGCGCCACGATGACGGTGTCGGCTACATAGCGACCGCCGACCGCAACGGAGCGTTCCGAGGCTTCCTGCGCGCATGCGGGAGCGGCGGTCAAGGCGCTCACGGCGATCAAAGAAAAACGTATCGATTGCATTGCCGATGTTCCGTGGCCTGTTGGCGATCCCCGTGGATATTATAGGATGTCCGTAACATTTCCCGGCTCGGACAACGCCGTTTCTGCACGGCCACGAACATAAGGTAGATTCGATCCTATAATTCACTGTCACCGGCCGCATGCCGCGGCGGGTGGAACAGTCACTCAGGGAATCGAATCGGATGCGACCTTCCTTCCAAGTCGAAAGCGGCATGTCTCTCGAACGCGCCTCAAAGATCGCCGGCGCAATCCTGCTCGGGCTCATGTTGCTCTGCGGCGTAACGGGCATCGGCGCCGCCTGGCAGCAGGGGCTCGGCCTGGAACGCCAGAGCGCGGCATCCACGCTCCTCGCCAACCACCAGGTCGCCGACATGATGCATGACGCCATCCGCGCCGACGTGCTCGCGGCGTTCAAGGCGCAGGATCCGAACAGCGGCATCAAGATGGACGATGTCGAAAAGGACTTCGCTGAACATCTTGACACGCTGCGCGAGCATATCGCTGCCGATGGTGCTTATAAGGGCTCGGAAGACGTCTCGGCTGTCACGTCGAAGCTGCTCGAACCGATGGCCGCCTATGCGGACGCGGGACGCAAGATCCTGGCCAAGGTCAAAGCCGATCCCGCGGCTGCCGACAGGGACATGCCCGCCTTTTTCGACCAGTTCCACACCCTCGAAAAGTCGATGGCCGATGCGTCGGACGCGATCGAGGCCCATGCGAAGGAGACTTCGAGCGCGGCCACTGCGATCGGCCGCTACGCCATTCTGCTGCTCGTCCTCACGCTGGCCGCGGGCATGGGCGCCTGCGTCGCGCTGATCATGGCGGTCCGCAGTCGCGTCGTGCTTCCGCTCGTCTCGCTCGCGGGAACGATGCGCAAGTTGGGCGCCGGCGATCTGACGGCCGAAGTGACCGGCACCGATCGCGGCGACGAGCTTGGCGACATGGCCAAGGCGATGGTCGCGTTCCGCGATCAGCTCCACGCTGCCGAACAGGCGAAGCAGGCTCAGGCCCAGCTCATCGTCGCAAGCCTGGGTTCGGGCCTCACCGCGCTTGCCGACGGCGACCTCACCGCCCAGGTGACCGCCGATCTCCAGCCGCCCTTCGCCCAGCTCAAGACCAACTTCAACGAAGCGATGACCAGCCTTCGCAGCCTGATCGGTTCGGTGACCGAGAGCGCCGCGAGCATCCGTACCGGCTCGGGCGAGATCGCCCAGGCTTCGGAGGATCTCGCCCGCCGCACCGAAGGTAATGCCGCCAGTCTGGAAGAGACTTCGGCCGCCGTCACGCAGATGGACGGCCGCCTCAAGGCCACTGCCGCCGCCGCGTCGCGGACGGTGGAGCGCGCCGATGGCGCAATCGCCACCGTCTCGGGGGGCCGCGACATCGCCGACGAGGCGGTCCAGGCGATGACGCGCGTCGCCGAGAGCGCCAAGGGCATCGACAGCGTCATCGAAGGTCTCGACAAGATCGCCTTCCAGACACGCGTTCTCGCGATGAACGCCGCGGTCGAGGCAGGCCGCGCCGGCGAGGCCGGTCGTGGCTTCGCGGTGGTCGCCGATCTCGTCTCCGCGCTCGCGATGCGCGCCGAGGAGGAAGCGGGACGCGCCCGCGACCAGCTGACCGCCACCCAGACCGATATCGCCGCTGCCGTACAGATGGTCGAGAAGGTCGACAGCGCATTGGTCAACATCTCGAGCGATGTCGGCGAAGTCCATCAGCTGCTCGGTCAGATGGCGGCCGACAATCAGGCCCAGTCGACCGCGATCACCCAGATCAGCGCCGCGATCGGCACGATGGACCAGTCCACCCAGCAGAATGCCGCGATGGTCGAGCAGACCTCCGCCGCTGCGCGCAACCTGACCTCGGAAGTCTCGGCGCTCGCCGACCAGGCCGCCCGGTTCCGCACCGGCGCGCAGGCCAAGCCCGTCGCGCGTCCGGCCAAGGCGTCCGGCTATGTCTCGCCGGTCAAGGCCCTGCCCGTCGCCGCGATGGCGAACGGCAGTGGCTCGGGCGACTGGGCATCGTTCTGACAGCTACCGCGTTCGGCTCGCACTGAAAGGGCGCCGCGAGACAATCGCGGCGCCCTTTTTTGCGGCTCCCGCTGGTAAGCGTAACCGGAATGCGGTGACGCTCGTGGTGGAAAGCCGAAGTTGCGCCGGGGTTGTGAACGAGCCACCATAGCGGGCATGACCGAATATCAATGCTGGTTCTGTGGACAGAATATCGTGCGAGCCGATGCAAGCGCGGTCATGATAACCGTCCAAAGCTTGTGGCGGCGGAATGGCGGCACGCAATCATTCTATGCGCACCCCAATTGCGCCACGGATCGACTGCAAGGGGCAACCATGGACCTGGAGCCGAGCATTTTCGGTGAAGAGGACTGAACTCCGCTAGCGCCTTCTAGCGCCTGCGTTGACGGCTCAAACGAGAAAGGGCGCCGCGATCGTCTCGCGGCGCCCTTTCTCTTGGGTCGGTATGTATCGATTTAGGCGGCGAGGCGTTCGGCGCGCAGGCCGTCCATGATCGTGCGGTTGAGCGAGATCAACTCGGCGATCGATTCACGGCTGGCGATCACGTCGCTAGTGAAGCGATCGACCCACAGGCCGAGCGAGATGATCTGCGCGCGCAGCGGCACGGGCAGTCCGTTGCCGGTGGCGCCGCAATCGGTGACGAAGGCCGACCACATCTGCCGGTTGCGGTATAGCGCGGGCATCAGCATCGCGCCCTTCAGCCCGGCGTCCTGGGCGGCGATCATCTCGCCGGTGATTTCGCTCATCAGCCGGAACTCGGCCGAGCGCGGGGTCTCGGCCCGGCTGCGGGCCGCTTGATAGGCGGAGAGAGTCATTCTGGCTCCTTTGCTTGTCCTCCATTCTAGAACGATTTCGCCGCGAGCGGCTGCGACCATCCTATAAGATTCATGCGCCCACCGATGCGGCGCACGTTCCAGGGAAACTGCATTGGCCGACACGATCCTTCCGCACGCTTTGCCGTCCGCGCTCGATGGCCGCGGTCCGCTGAAGCTGCTCTCGCTCGATTGCTTCGACACCTTGCTGTGGCGCGACACGCACGCGCCGCGCGACCTGTTCGGCGCGCTCCCCAATGTCACCGTGCCGCAGCGCCAATGGGCCGAGCTGCGCGCGCGGAGCGCCTCGGCGGTCCGCCGCCTGCAGAACGAAGTGCACATCGCCGAGATCTATGCCGAGCTGTTGCCCAACGGCACCGCGGAAGAGCGTGCCGCCGCCGTGCAGAACGAGCTCGACGCCGAGGCGAGCCACTGTTTCGCCTTCGCCCCCGCCGTCGAACTGATGCGCGAAGCGCATCGCCGCGGCATGGGCGTCATCATCGTCAGTGACACCTATCTCGACGCCGACCAGCTGCGCGGGTTGATCGCCGCTTCCGCGGGCGAGGAAGTCGCGGGGATGATCCATCGCATCTTCTGCTCGTCCTTCTACGGCCGCTCGAAGGGCGAAGGCCTGTACGAGCTCGTGCTCAAGGAATTGAACGTCGCCCCGCGCGACATTCTCCATATCGGCGACAACAAGAAGGCCGATGTCGAGGGCGTCGCCCCGTTCGGCGTCAACACGCTGCACCTGAAGCAGTTCGACGACATGGCCGAGCAGCGCCTGCGCCTCGAGGCCGCGGTCAGCGCGATGCTCGATCCGACGCCGGCGGAGATCGCGACCACGCATCAGCCGCATCGCGCATCGCTTTCCGCGATCGAACCGAGGATCACCGATCCCGCCGAACGCTTCGGCTTTTCGACGCTGGGCCCGGTGCTCGGCGGCTTCGAGCGCTGGCTCGCCGCCGAAGCGCGGGCGCTTCAGGCAGAGCGCGGCGGCAACGTCCATTATCTGTTCCTGATGCGCGATGGCCATCTGCCAATGCTGGTGCACCAGGCCACCGGCGCGCACGTCTCGGCTCATGCGATCGAGATCAGCCGCTTCACCGCCACTGCCGCGTCGCTGACGAGCGAAGCGGCGATCGAACGCTATCTCCAGCTTGAGATCATGGGCGACCTGAAGGCACTGGCCAACCAGCTGCTCCTGCCCAAGACCGAAGTCGCGACGATCCTCCGCGAGCTGCCCGCCACGGGTCGCCCTGCCGCCTTCCTGCGCGCGATCCGCAACCCGGCCCGGATGCGGCGGATCATAAAGAACGCCGAGGGCTTTGCCGAGCGGATGATCGCGCATATCCGCGCCAGCGTGAACCCGGCCAAGGGCGACACGCTGATGCTCGTCGATCTGGGCTATAACGGTTCGGTCCAGAACGATATCGACCGGCAGCTGTCCGAGGCGCTGAACGTCCATGTCGCGGGCCGCTACCTGCTGCTGCGCGAACAGTCGCTCACCGGCTTCGACAAAAGCGGCTTTCTCGGTCCCGAACATTACGACGCCTACACGCTGGAATCGCTGTGCAGCAACGTCGCGGTGCTCGAGCAGCTCTGCACCGCGGCGCAGGGCTCGGTGGTCGATTATAGCCGTGAAGGCGAGCCGATCCGCCGCGGCAACAGCATCAAGTCGCGCCAGAGCGCGATCCGCGACCGCGTCCAGCAGGGCTGCATCCGCTTCGTCCGCGAGGAGCGCAGCGTCTTCGTCCGCCACGCCGTGCCCGATGAAGCGACGATGTGGCGCCGCGGTGCCGCAGCGGTGCTCGGCCGCCTCATGTTCATTCCGATGCCACAGGAACTGGCTGTGCTTGCCGAGTTCGAGCACGACGTGAACCTGGGCGTCGACGATACCGTCGCATTGTTCGATGCCGACATCGCCAAGCGCGGTTTGCGCCAGCGCGGCCTGTTCTACATGAAGGGCTCCGAGCGGATGTATCTCCCGGCGGAGCTGCACGGCGAGGGCCTGTCGCTCAAGCTGGCGCTGCTTGCGAGCAAGCGTTTCGGGCTGGCGCTCAAATATGCCGATTTCATCGATCAGTCGATTTCGCTGCCGGTGATCATCGCCGACGGGCGCAACGTTTCGACCGGCAATGTCACCGCGACGCCGACGCATGACGGCTATTATCTCGCTCCGATCCCGATCGGCGATTGCCGCTTCTCGATCGGCATCCAGTTCGGTCGCCTCTATGAATGGCTACAGGTCGACAGCGCCGTGTTCATGCCGGTCAAGCGCTTCCTCAGCGACAAGCAGCGGCCGGGCCTGGACGAGGTCGAAGCACGGCCCTCGCTCGAAGGCATGGAGCAGACCGCTCCCCATCTCTTCCGCTGCGCGGACGAAGGCGCGTTCATGATGGTCCCTCCGCCGCAACGCCAACATGACGAGCCGATGATGCTGGCGGTGGTCTTCCGCCCGATCGCACCGCGCGAGACCGTCCAGGCGCCTGCCGCCGCCCGCTTTACCGAAACCATGGGAGCCAATTCGTGACCAACCTCCTCATCCATTCGATGACCGAATTCTCGGACATCATCCTCGGCAGCCTGCATGCTGCCGGCGTCCACCACATCGCCGAGGTCGGCGCTGAATTCGGTGGCACCTCGCAGCAGCTTGCCGCCTATGCCCAGGCGACCGGCGGCAGCCTGACCAGCATCGATCCCGCGCCGAAGCGCGAGTTCATCGACTGGGTCAACGCCACGCCCGCCGTGCGCCACATCCCGGCGCCCAGCCTGGAGGCGATGCCCGGCCTGTGCGACATCGACGCCTGGGTCATCGACGGCGATCATAATTACTACACCGTGTTCAACGAGCTGCGCATCGCCGACGAGCTTTCGAAGCGCGACGGCAAGCCGCTGCTCGCGTTCCTCCACGATGTGAGCTGGCCGTGCGGCCGCCGCGACTTCTATTACGCGCCCGATCGCATTCCGCCGGAATGGCGCCACCCGCACAGCTTCGACGCCGGCGTCACGCTGGGCAACAAGGGCACCCTGCCCGGCCGCGGCTTCCGCGGCGCCGGCCAGTTCGCGGTCGCGCTCCACGAAGGCGGCCCGCGCAACGGCGTGCTGACTGCGGTCGAGGATTTCATCGACGGTGCCCGCAGCGAGGAGCGCCCGCTCGCCTTTGCCAATGTACCCGCGGTATTCGGCCTCGGCATATTGTTCGACGCCTCCGCTCCCTGGGCGGGCAAGGTCGCCAATATCGTGCAGCCTTACCACAACAACGAACTGGTCGCGTCGCTCGAGCTCAATCGCCTGCGCAACTATCTCGCGGTGATCGAATGGCAGGATCGCGAGGCCGCTTAACCAAAATGCGGCCGCCACGCGCCGGACACACCGAAACCTTCCTATAATTCTGGAAACACCAGAGAAAGACTGCGGTATCGCCATGCTGAACGGCGTCGGTTTCCTCATCGTCATCGTCTGCGTCTTCGGCAGCTTCATCATCTCGGGCGGCAAGTTCGAGATCATCTTGCACGCCCTGCCGCACGAATTGATGGCCATTGTCGGCGCCTCGGTCGGGGCGTTCATCGTCGCGAACTCGCTTCCGACGGTGAAGAAGGCGCTCGCCGGGGTGATGCGCTCGTTCAAGGGCGGGCGTTGGAAGGCGAGCGACTATCGGGACTTGCTGACCATGCTCTATGGCGTGCTCAGCACCTTCAAGAAGAGCGGCGCGACCGCGCTCGAGCCGCATCTCGACGATCCCGATAAGAGCGAGCTCTTCAAGCCCTATCCGCGACTGCTGCAGGACCAAAAGCTCATCGAGTTCATCTGCGATTACCTGCGCATGATGACGGTCAATTTCGAGGATCCGCATCAGCTCGAAACCGCGATGGAAGCGGATATCGAGCGGCATCATCACGAGGAAGCCGGTCCGCAGCATGCACTGCAGATCATGGCTGACGGCCTTCCCGCCATCGGCATCGTCGCCGCCGTTCTCGGCGTGATCAAGACGATGGGCTCGATCGACCAGCCGACCGAGATCCTGGGTGCGATGATCGGCGGCGCGCTGGTCGGCACCTTCCTGGGCGTGCTGCTCAGCTACTGCCTAGTCGGCCCGCTCGCCGCCAAGCTCAACGAGACGATCGAGGCGGACATCAAGCCCTTCTCGATCGTGAAGACCGCGATCGTCGCCTATGCGCAGAACGTACCGGTCCAGGTCGCGATCGAGATCGCGCGCCGCATGACGCCGTCGGCCTATGCGCCGAATTTCCAGCAACTCGAAAATGCACTCGACGAGGCGAAGAATGGACTCAACCCTGCCACTGCCTGACGCCGAGTTCGGCCTCGATGATCGTTCGCTGCGCCTTCCCGCGCACGGCACCACCGTCACCGCCGAGGATCTGCGCGTGCGCCTCGTGCTCGCCGCCGATCTCGACGATGCGATCGAAGTCGATGCGTCGGACGTCGAGAGCGTCGGCCAGGCTGTGCTCCAGCTCCTCGTCGCGGCGAATGCCGAGGCGACGAGCGCGGGCCAGGCCTTCCGCATAGTCAATCCCAGCCCTGCCTTCACCGATCGCGTGAACCGCTGCCACCTCGCAGCCGCGATCGGCCTCGAATCCGGAGACGTCCTTTGACCAAGCTCATCCTCACCGTCGATGACTCGGCGAGCATGCGAATGCTCCTGAAGACGTCGCTGACCGCGCAGGGCTACCGCATCGAGAGCGCGAACGACGGCCAGCACGGCCTCGAGCGCATGCACGAGGTCAAGCCCGACCTGCTCATCACCGACATCAACATGCCCAAGATGGACGGCTTCGAGCTGATCGAGGCGGTGCG
Organism: Sphingomonas sp. JC676; assembly: GCF_014489075.1. Taxonomy (GTDB): domain Bacteria; phylum Pseudomonadota; class Alphaproteobacteria; order Sphingomonadales; family Sphingomonadaceae; genus Sphingomonas. The sequence continues at coordinate 478,848 of NZ_JACTGR010000002.1, forward strand.
CGCCGAAGGCGCGTTCAAGGGCACGCCGATCCTGGTGCTGTCGACCGAATTCTCGGACGAGAAGAAGGCCCGCGCACGCGAGGCCGGTGCTACCGGCTGGATCACCAAGCCCTTCGAAGCGACCAAGCTGGGGGCGGCGATCCGCCGCGTCTGCCCGTGAGCGATGAATTCGACGATATCCAGGCAATCTTCTTCGAGGAATGCACCGAAGGCTTGACGACCGCCGAAGAGGGTCTCTCGGCGATGCAGGCGGGTGACGTCTCGGCCGAGACGATCGCCGGCGTGTTCCGCGCGGTCCATTCGATCAAGGGCGGCGCCGGCGCGTTCGGCCATGCCGATCTGACCGCCTTCGCGCATCGTTTCGAAAACGTCCTCGACGAGGTCCGCGGCGGCAAGATCGCTCCGTCTGCCGGCGTCATCAAGGTGATGCTGAGCTCGTTCGACGTGCTGGCCGACCATGTCGAGGCAGCCAAGGGCCTCGCCCCGCGCCCGGCCGACCAGGCCGCACTCGATGCACTCGAGGCCGTGCTCGCCAACAAGGGCGCGCCCGACTCGGACGGTTCCAACAGCTCTGCCCCTGCCGCTTCCCCGACGAGGGCGGAGACCCCGGCCCCAGTGCCAGTTGCCGAGGAAGAGGATGAGTTCGGCTTCAAGCCCGTGCTCGTCTCGCTCGACGATTTCGATGCGCCGGCCGAGCCGGCCGAAGCCGCCGGCTGGACGATCCGCTTCAAGCCGTCGCGCGCCGCGCTCGCCAATGCTGGCGAGCCGCTGCTGATCATCCGCGAGCTCGAGGGGCTCGGCGCGACGATCGAGTCCGTCGACGTCTCGACCGTTCCGCCGCTGCGCGATCTCGATCCCGAGAACGCCTATCTCACCTGGGTGCTGAGCATGCCGGGCGAAGTGTCCGAAGGCGATATCGCCGACTGTTTCGATTTCGTCGCCCCGGATTCGCTGATTGAGATCACGCGCGCCGCGGCGCCGGTCAGTGCGCCTGAAGCCGAATTCATCCCCGTGATGGCGACGATCGAGGAAGAGATTCTGTTCGAGCCGGTCACCGTCCACCTCGACGATCTCGCCGCGAACATGGAGAAGGTGGTCGCCGCGATCGCCGCCGCCTCGCCTACCGTCGCCGAAGCCGCAGCCGCGACGCCCAAGCCGGCCGGCGAAGCCGCGCAGACCATCCGCGTCGATCTCGGCAAGCTCGATCTGCTGCTCAACCTGGTCGGCGAGCTGGTGATCCGCAACTCGATCCTCGCCGATCGCTTGTCGCCGGCGGATCGCACCCGCGTCGAACTGCCTGAGCTGGCCCGCCTCACGCGCCAGATCCAGGACAATGTGATGTCGCTGCGCGCGCAGCCGATCCGCCAGGCATTCAGCCGCGTGCCGCGTATGCTGCGCGATCTCTCGGTCGAGACCGGCAAGACGATCAACCTCGAGACCTATGGCGAGACGACCGAAGTCGACAAGGGTGTGATCGAGAAGATCGGCGACCCCCTCACCCATATGATACGCAACGCCGCGGACCATGGCCTGGAAAGCGCCGAGGAACGGATCGCCGCGGGCAAGGACCCCGCCGGCACGATCAAGCTCTCCGCCGAGCAGAAAGGCGCACGCATCTTCGTGCGGGTCCAGGACGACGGCCGCGGCATCAACCGCGAACGCGTCAAGGCCAAGGCGATCGAGAAGGGCATCATCGCCGCCGACGCTCAAATCACCAACGAAGAGATCGACCAGCTCATCTGCGCGCCCGGCTTCTCGACCGCGGATACGATTTCGAACATCTCCGGCCGCGGCGTCGGCATGGACGTGGTGCGCTCGAACGTCGAAGCGCTGGGCGGACGGCTCGAAATCACCTCCGTCCCCGGCCATGGCACCACTTTCACCATGGTTCTGCCGCTGACGCTCGCCATCCTCGACGGCATGATCGTGCGGCTCGCCGGCCAGCGTTTCGTGCTGCCGCTCAGCCATGTGCTCGAGACGGTCCAGCCCGAGCCCGGCCAGGTCAAGCGCACCTCGCCCGATACCGAGGTGATCGACATGCGTGGCCAATATGTGCCGGTGAAGCGCGCGACCGAGATCTTCGGCCTCAACGACGATCGCGCCATCGAGGACTCGCTGGTGGTCATCGTCGAAAGCGAGACCGCGGGCAATGTCGGCCTGGTGGTCGATACGATCGACGACCGCCGCGAGGTCGTGATCAAGAGCCTCGACCAGAACCTGCACCCGATCCGCGGGCTGGGCGGTGCCACCATCCTGGGCGACGGCTCGATCGCGCTGATCCTCGATATCGAGGCGCTCGTCGCCTCGCCTTCCCGCTACACCCCCAAAGGACTCGCAGCATGAGCACCGCCACGACCGATACGGCTTCGGACCGCAAGATCGTCACTTTCTCGCTGGGCAAGCAGACGTTCGGCATCGACATGCGCGCGCTCATCGAGATCCGCGAATGGGACGAGCCGACTCCGCTCCCGAATGTCCCGAGCTTCGTCAAGGGCGTGACCAACCTTCGCGGCAACGTTATCCCGGTCGTCGGCCTCGCCGAGCGCCTGGGCTGGGAGCCGAGCGTGCTGCATTCGCGCTCGTGCATCCTGGTCGTCAACATCGCCGGCAAGCAGGCGGGCTTCCTGGTCGATGAAGTCAACGATATCGTCGGCATCGGCGAGACCGAGATCCAGCCCGCACCCGAAGTCGAGACGATCGAGACGAGCGTGATCGCCGGCCTGGTCCGCATCGCCACGCGGACCAAGGACGGCACCCGCGACGAAAAGGGCGTGATGGTGCTGCTGCTCGACCTCGACGCGCTGAGCCTCACCAAGCATCTGGACATCGCGGCGTGAGCCCCGCCGGGGGCGCCGCGGCGCTCGCCGGCGGCGCGACGGTCATGACGGCGCACAATGCGGAGCTCACGCCCCGCGATTTCGCCGCCATCGCCCAGATCATGCACGAGGATGCGCGGATCGCGCTGAGCGAGGCGAAGACCACGCTCGTCCAGTCGCGCCTGGCGCGCCGGCTGCGCGAGCATGGCCTGGTCCGCTTCAGCGACTATGTCGCGCTGGTGCATAGCGACGCCGAGGAACGCCATGCGATGGTGGTAGCGCTCACCACCAACCACACGCATTTCTTCCGCGAGCCGCATCACTTCGATCATTTCCGCGCAACCGTGCTGCCGGTGCTCCAGCGCAAGCAGAGCCCGGTTCGCATCTGGTCGGCGGGCTGCTCGTCTGGCGAGGAGGTCTATACGATTGCGATGTGCCTGCTGGGTCCCGACCGGACCTCGGCGATCTGGCTGCGGCATGCGGACGTCCGCCTGCTCGCGACAGACATCGCGCCGCATGTAGTCGAATCGGTCAAGCGCGGCTTCTATGCCGATAGTGCGGTCGAGGGCGTTCCCCAGCCCTATCGCAGCACCTGGATGCGCCCCGCGCCGGGCGGGATGGTGATGGCGGACGAAGTGCGTGAGCTGGTGACGGCAAAGGTGCTCAACCTGTTCGAGCCCTGGCCGCTCAAGGCTGCGTACGACGTGATCTTCTGCCGCAATGTGATGATCTATTTCGGTGATCCCGCGAAGGAGGAGCTGGAGCAGCGCTTCGTCGATCAGCTCGCCCCCGGTGCGCATCTCTATATCGGTCATTCGGAGCGTCTGATCGGCCCGGCGGCACAGCGCATGCGCTCGTGCGGCCACACCATCTATCAAAAGCCGGAGACGCACTGATGAAACCGGTACGCACGCTCATCGTCGACGACAGCGCTTCGATGCGCGCGACGCTCAAGCGCATGCTCTCGGCCGATCCTGAGATCGAAGTCGTCGGCATGGCACCCGAGCCCTTCGCCGCGCGCGACATGATCAAGACGCTCAACCCCGACGTGCTGACGCTCGACGTCGAGATGCCGGGGATGGATGGCTTGTCCTTCCTCGAGCGCATCATGCGCCTGCGTCCGATGCCCGTCGTGATGTGCTCGACGCTCACCGCGCGTGGCGCCGAAGTGACGATCGAGGCGCTGCGCCTGGGCGCGGTCGACTATGTCACCAAGCCCAGCGGCACGCCCGAGGATATCGAGCGCGATGCGGCCCTGCTGTGCGAGAAGGTCAAGACCGCCGCACGCTCGATCGCTCGCGCCGGGCCGCAGCGGCTGCCGGTCCAGCCCAGCGTCGCCGGCGGCGGCACGGGCAAGCTGATCGCGATAGGATCGTCGACCGGCGGCGTCGAGGCCTTGTTCTCGCTGCTGCCCTCGCTTCCGGCGGACTGCCCGCCGGTGCTGATCGTCCAGCACATGCCGGCCAGCTTCACACGCAGCTTCGCGGCGCGGCTCGACGGGGAATGCCGCGTCAATGTCGTCGAAGCGACGGACGGCGCGCAGGTGATGCCGGGAACCGTCTATATTGCTCCTGGGGGCGAGACGCACATGGAGCTTTCCGGCGGCGTCAACGGGCGCATCAAGCTGCGCGCGGGCGACCCGGTGGGCGGGCATCGGCCTTCGGTCGATGTGCTGTTCCGCTCGGTGGCGCCGCTCGGGTCCGCGGCGGTCGGGGCGATCCTGACCGGTATGGGCGCGGACGGCGCGCAGGGGCTGCTGGCGATGCGCCAGGCGGGCGCACGCACGCTTGGGCAGAGCCGCGACACCTGCGTCGTCTGGGGCATGCCGCGCGCAGCCTGCGAGCTGGGCGCGGTGGAAAAGGAAGTTGGTCTGTCGGCCATGCCAGAGGCGATCCTCAAGGCATGCCGCGAAACGAGTAAGGTTGGGAGCGTCTGATGCCTGCTGCTGCAGCGATCAAGGTGATGGTCGTCGACGACCAGACCAGTATGCGCGCGATGATCCGCCGCGCATTGCAGGATCTGGGGTTCAAGGACGTACGCGACAAACCGAGCGCGACCGAGGCATTGGCCGCGGTCAAGAGCGACCGCGTCCACCTGATCATCTCCGACTATAACATGCCCGAGATGGACGGCCTCCAGTTCCTGGAAGCCGTGCGGACCGACGCCGTCATCGGCAAGACCGTCTTCATCATGCTCACCGGCTCCGCCGACAAGGAAATCGTACAGAAGGCGGCGGCTTTGGGCGTCAACAACTATGTCGTGAAACCCTTCGCGCCCGCAGCGCTGAAGGAGAAGATCGAGCGCGTGTTCGGCGAGCTCAGCTGATGCGGCGCGTCTCCATCGTACAGGGTGAAAATGCGGTGGTGGCCGAACCCGATGTCGTCGTCTCGACGCTGCTCGGCAGTTGCGTGGCGGCGTGCCTCTACGATCCCGTCGCCAGGGTGGGCGGCATGAACCACTTCCTGCTCGGCGAGCCGAACGCGGACCACCGCGTCTCGGCCAGCGACATGTCGCGCTACGGCGTCCACGCGATGGAGCTGCTGATCAACGGCATGATGGCCAGGGGCGCGGTGCGCAGCCGGCTCCAGGCGCATCTCTATGGCGGCGCCAACATCATCTCCGGCCTCGGCGCGATCGGTTCGTCCAACGCGGCGTTCGCCCGGCGCTTCATGGAGGATGAAGGCATCGCCATCGGGCATTGCGACCTGGGTGGCACCTCGGCGCGCAAGGTCGAGTTCCTCCCGCACGAAGGCCGCAGCCGCTGCACCAAGGTCACCGAGCGCGTGCCCGAGCGCGCCGCCGTCCCCGTTCACCTACCCGTCAACGACGGCGAGCTGGAGCTGTTCTGATGTCGTGTCTGCCGATCTCCTCGCATGATCACGACGCACGGCCCGTGCCTAGCTACGACCCATTCTCGGGCGTGCTCCACGCCGTGATGGCTGGCGAGCTCCGCGAGATGCGCGACAAGCTGGAGGCGCTGGCGGAAGTGCTGGTCGGCGACGAGCATTTCGCTGCCTCCTATCTCGAGCAGCTCCAGACGTTCGACTATCTGATCCAGCATGCCGACGAGTGCGTGAACCTGCTTGAGCGCATCGCCGGCGGGGAGGATTCGCTGTCCGCGATCAGCCATGTCCGCCTGGGTGCCGTGCAGGATCGCCTGCGCACCGCGCTGAGAGGATATTGATATGGCCTCCGTTCGGAACGCGCGCCCGATCGTCATCAGGAAGGTCAAGAAGGTCGTCCGCGGCCACCATGGCGGCGCCTGGAAGGTCGCCTATGCCGATTTCGTGACCGCGATGATGGCATTCTTCATGCTGCTCTGGTTGATCTCGAACCCGGACAAGCAGCGGCTGAAGGGTCTGGCGCAATATTTCTCGCCGACGATCGCCGACAGCGCGCCGGCGACGCCGATCTCGAACACCTCCCCCGGCGCGGGTGGATCGACCCGTCGCTCGGAAACCGATCCCAGCACGCCCAGCTCGCCCCCGGCGATGCCGGTCGCGACCGCCGGCGCTTCGCGCGGCGGCACCGCGGACGTGCCAGCGACGATGCGCGTCACCGCCGCCGAGCTCAAGGTCGCGCTCGATGCGATGCCGCAGAACAAGAAGAACGTCGATATCCAGGCCGAACGCGCCGGCGTGCGCATCACGCTGATGGATACCGATCAGCAATCGATGTTCCGCACCGGTACCGCCGAGCTCAATCCCTATGCCCGCGCGATGCTGGCCCGCGTCGCCGGCAAGATCGGCACTTCGGGTGCGCAGATCGCGATCGAGGGCCATACCGACGGCACCGGCGGCCAGAGCGACGCCAACTGGCTGCTCTCCGGCCAGCGCGCGCTTGCCGCGCGATCCGTGCTGATCGCCTCGGGCGTCACGCCCGACCGCTTCTCCGAAGTGATTGCGATGGGCGCGACCAAGCCGGTCTATGCCGATCAGCCGGACCGGCCCGAGAACCGCCGCATATCCATCATCCTGAAGGGCGAGGCCTCGGCCCTGCCCAGCGATTCCAGCTTCAAGTTCTGAGGAGCAGATTCGATGAAGAAGATTCTGTTCCTGCTGATCGTCCTCCTCGCCGGGCTTGGCCTGGGCGGCGGTGCGGCGTTGGCGACAATGCTCGCGCTGGGACCGCGGCACGAGACCGAAGCCAGGGAGGCCGCCGACGACGTGAAGGTCAGCTTCGTGCCGACCGGCAAGGTCCTGGCGCCGCTCGTCTTCGCCGACGGGCGCCTGGCCGGCTATGTCCAGTTCGACGTCGAGCTGGAAGTGGCGCAGGACAAGTCCGCATTCGTCACCGAGCGCCTGCCGCTGCTCCTCCACGCGATCAACATGCGCACCTATCGCACACCGATGGCAGCCGCGCCCGACGGGATGCTTCCCGATATCGAAGTGTTCCGCAAGGTCGTGCTGCAGGCGGCGCAGGAAGCGTTCGGCGCGCCGATCATCCGCAAGGTGGCAGTCACCGCCGCGTCGCCGGCATGAGGTTCCGTCGTAGAATTACGGATGGGCGGGGTTACGCGACCGACATCCCTGCATTGGCAAGGAGGCCAGTATGGTAGCAGTCAAAACCGATCCAGCCAGCGAAGAGGCCGTCTGGGCCAAGCGCGCTCCGCGTACGGTCACGACTCTGCTCGTCGGCAAGCTGGTCAGCGACGGTACCAACGAACAACTCTGCCGCGTGCGCAACCTTTCCGCCACCGGCATGCTGATCGAGACCCAGCGTCTGCTCGGCTATGGCAATTGGGTCGCCGTCGAGCTGCGTTGCGGCCAGCGCCTCCAGGGCACGGTCGCATGGAGCAGCACCGGCCGCGCCGGCGTCCAGTTCACCGCGCCGATCGAAGTCGATCAGGTGCTCGCAGTGGCACGTAGCGCCAGCGCGGCGCGAGTCGTGGCGCCGCGCGCGCCGCGCTTCGCAGCCAACCTCGCCGCGCGCCTCATCAACGAAGGCCACCCGATCGACGTCACGGTCGAGAATATCTCGCAGAGCGGTGCCCGGGTTCAGCTCGGCGAGCAGCGCGAGCTCGATCACTCTGTCACGCTGACGATCCCCGGCCTGCAGCCGCGCCGCTGCACCGTGCGCTGGAGCAAGGGCCAGACCGTGGGCCTCGCGTTCATGGACATGGTTCCCTACGACGAGCTGGCGGCCGTGCTTGGCCACGGTGTCGCCCAGGGCTGAAGTTCAGCCCCTATCGGGGCTCCACCTTTCCCTTATCGTCACCCCGGCCTTGTGCCGGGGTCTACCAACCGTGCGAGCCTTGAGCGGTTCGCGGGCGGATAAGCGGACCCCGGCACTACGGCCGGGGTGACGATGAAGAAAAGAATCCACGCGTTGGGCTGGCTGCGCCCGTCAATCCGGTTGACACGGTTGACACCTGCTATGTGGAAAATTCTTCCTTCCCGAAAAACGGGATTTTCGGGATATCGACGCTGAGAAAGAGCCGATCCTCGATCGGCTCTCAAATCCTACATTGCAAGCGTAGCCCCGGCCCGTCAGCCGGTCACGAAGCTCTTGACCAGCGAGCCCGCCACCAGTGCCCAGCCATCGACCAGCACGAAGAAGATGATCTTCATCGGCAACGAGATCGTCGGCGGCGGCAGCATCATCATGCCCATCGCCATCAGCACGGCGGCGACTGCCAGGTCGATCACCAGGAACGGCAGCAGCAGCAGGAAGCCGATCTCGAACGCGCGGCGCAGCTCGGAGATCATGAAGGCCGGCGCGAGTGTACCCAGCGGCGTTTCGGCGCGCGTCGGGATCTGCTTGCCCGCCAGATCGGCGAAGAGCTTCAGGTCGCTGTCGCGCACCTGCCCCAGCATGAATTGGCGGAACGGTTCGGAGGTCCGCTCGAACGCCTGGGTCTCGGTGATCTTGCCCGCGGTATAGGGATCGACCCCGTCCTTCCACGCCTTCTCGAAGGTCGGCGCCATGACGAAGAACGACAGGAACAGCGCCAGGCTGATGATCACCGGGTTGGGCGGCACGCCGGGCGCGCCGATGCCGGTGCGCAGCAGCGACAGCGCCACCACGATCCGCGTGAAGCTGGTGACGGTCATCAGCAGGCCGGGGGCCAGGCTTAGCACGGTCAGCATCAGCACGAGCTGGATGGCGCGGGCGGACATCGCCCCGTCGCCGCCGAGGGTGATCGTCGTCCCGTGCGCCGCTTGCGCGTGCGCCGCGATCGGCGCGAGGATCAGGGCGGCCGAAGCCACCAGCAATTTACGCATCGAGCGCCTCGCGCACGGCCGCACGGTTCCAGCGCGCGGTGTCGCGCGGACGGCGGGTGCGCTTGGAAGGCTGCGCGACGGCAGGCCGGCGGGTGCGCAGGCGCTGCAGCTCGACGAGCTTGCCGATATTGGATTTGTCGACGAGCTTCGCGACGCTGGCCTTGTCGACAAGCTTGCTGAAGCTCGAGCTGACGCTCGTCTTGAGCGCGGCGAGATCGGCCTCGATTGTCGGCAGCGGCGCCGCGGGGGCGGCAGGCGCCTCCGGCTGCACCGGTGCGACGATACCGGTCTCGATCGTCGCATGGCCCTCGGGGCCGATCAGGATCAGATGCTCGCAGCCGTCGCGGCGGATCAAAGCGACCGAGCGCTTGCCATCCACCATCAGCCGCTCGACCAGTTCGACGCGCTTGCGCCCGGTGCCCGAAATGCGCCCCGGCAACTTCACGTCATAGCGGCGCACGATCCACAGCGCGCTTCCCAGCATACCGAGGACGAGGCCCAGCGCACCAATGGTGCGCAACATCGACAGAATATCCATCAGTGGCGCGACTTCTTCACGAGTTCGGAGATTTCGAGCGACATCCGCTCGCCGTCGACGAGAATGCGGCCCTTCGCCACCAGTTCGCCATTCACATAGACAAGGCTGGGATCGTCCTGACCGCAATCGAGCGGGATCATTGCGCCACGGCTCATCTGCAGGATCTGCCGGATGGGCACTTCGGCCGATCCCAGCACGATCGACAGGTCGATCATAATTCCTTCGAGTACGGACATGCGTCTCCCTTTCAGGATGACTTATAGGAACCTTTTTTCCGCCCTCGGCGCCCGATGCGGCAAATTTTGCCTACAATGATGGGGACGGCCGCTCAGGCCCCACTCGGAAAGGCATTCGAATGGATTTGAAGGAATCGCTCGGCGTCTCCGCCTCGGGCCTGCGTGCCCAGTCGCTGCGCATGCGGGTGATCGCCGAGAACCTGGCCAACCAGGATTCGGTGGCGAACACGCCCGGCGGCACGCCCTATCGGCGCCGCGTCGCCAGCTTCTCGGCGGCGCTCGACCGCGCCACCGGCGCGACGGGGGTCAAGGTCAACTCGATCGAGACCGACAAGTCGGACTTCACCCGTGTCTACCAGCCCGGCCACCCGGCCGCGGACAAGGACGGCTACGTGATGAAGCCCAACGTCAACGGCCTCGTCGAGAGCGCCGACATGAAGGCGGCGCAGCGCAGCTACGAAGCCAATCTCAACGCCATCGAGGCCGCCAAGAGCCTGACGATGCGCACCATCGATCTGCTGAAATAAGGGGATACAGCAATGTCTATCGGAGCACTTGATGCGACCTCGGCTTATGGCAAGGTCGCAGGGCTGGGCAGCGCCCTGTCCAAGCCGACCAGCAAGACCGAAGGTTCGGGCTTCGGCGAGATGGTCGAAGGCCTTGTCACCGGCACCGCCGACCAGATGCGCACCGCCGAACACGCCTCGGCACAGCAGGTCGCCGGCAAGGGTGACCTTATCGACGTGGTCACCGCGATCGGCGCCGCCGAGACCGCGCTCGACACGATGGTCGCCGTGCGTGACCGCGTGGTCAGCGCCTATACCGACATCATGCGCATGCAGATCTGAGCGGACCGCGCACCCATGACTCCGTCCCAGGTCGTCGATCTTGCCCAGGCGGCGTTGCTGCTGGTGCTCACCGTGGTGGGTCCCCTGCTGCTGACGTCGCTGATCGTGGGCACCGCCATCGGCCTGCTCCAGGCGCTGACGCAGATCCAGGAAGCCACCCTCACCTTCGTGCCCAAGCTGCTCGCGATGGGGCTGGTGCTCCTGGTGATGCTGCCGACCATGGGCGCTGCGCTGAGCGGGTTCATGGGTAAGATCAGCGACCTGATCATACACGGATGACCGTCCCCCCCGACCTGACGATTCAGGTCTCCGCCTTCTTCATCATCTTCGCCCGGGTCGGCAGCGTGCTGATGCTGCTGCCGGTGTTCGGCGAGGACGCGATCCCCGGCCGCATCCGGCTGATGATCGCCTTCGCCATGTCGGCGGCGCTCTATGGCCTGATCGGCGCGCCCGCGCGCGCGGCGGTCGAGGCCGGAGCGGTGCTGCCCGCGGTGCTGATCGCCGAACTGATGACCGGGCTGGCCATGGGCATGATCGTCAAGATCCTGTTCTTCTCGATCTCGATGGCGGGATCGATCGTCAGCACCCAGGTGGGGCTTTCCTCCGCGGTGATCTTCGATCCCGCGCAGAGCGGCAGCGCGCCGATGCTCTCCAAGTTCGTCGGGCTCGCCGCGGCTTTGATGTGCATGGGCATGCAGGTCCATCATCTGTGGATCGGCGCGATCGTCCATAGCTATCAGACCTTCCCGATCGGCGGGCTTCCGCCGATGCACGATTTCGCGCAGCTCGCGGTCGAAGCGGTCAGCCGCTCGATGATGCTCGGCATCAGCCTTGCCGCGCCGATCCTCGTCTATGGCATCGTCTTCAACGTCGCGCTCGGTCTCGCCGCGCGCGTCGCGCCGGCGATCCAGGTCTTCTTCATCGCCCAGCCGCTCAACCTGCTGCTCGGCCTCGCGCTCGCCGCCACCACTATCGGCACCATGCTCACGGTCTTCACCCAGGCGATGGGTGACGCGATGCAGGGAGGCTGGTGATGGCGGGCGGCGGCGATCAGGAAGACAAGACACTCGACCCAACCGACAAGAAGCTCGAGGACGCGCGCGCCAAGGGCGATGTGCCGATGGCACCCGAGATGCGCCACGCCGCGATGTTCGTCGCGATGCTCGTGGTGATGGGGGGCCTGGGCGCCTATACCGTGAGCCGGATGGGCTCGTTGTTCGTCCGCTTATGGGGCAGCGCCGACGATTTCCGGATGACGCCCGACGGGGCGCAGGCCTTCACCACCGGGCTGCTCGCCGCGATCGGCAGCGCGCTGCTGCCCATCCTCGCCGCCTTGTTCGGCTTCGCCATCCTGGGCGGCGTGCTCCAGGGCCGGCCGATGATCGCGTGGAACCGTGTCGCGCCCAAATGGTCGAAGCTCAACCCGGTCAGCGGCGCGGGCAAATTGTTCGGCAAGCGCGCCTTCGTCGAATATCTGAAGACCCTCGCCAAGCTCGGCCTCGTTGTCGGCATCGCCGCCGCGGTCGCCTGGCCGCACGCCGCCACGATAGACCGATTGGTCGGCGCCGACCTGACCTCGATGGGCAGCGCGGCGCACGACATCGTCCGCGCGATGCTCCAGCCGATCGCGATGCTGGTCGGCGCGCTCGCCTTGTTCGACTTTGTCTGGCAGCGCCGCGCCTTCATGAAGCGGATGCGGATGAGCCTTCAGGAAGTGAAGGACGAATACAAGCAGAGCGAGGGCGACCCCAAGATCAAGGGCAAGATCCGCCAGCTGCAGATGCAGCGCGCCAAGAGCCGGATGATGCAGAACGTCCCCAGGGCCAGCGTCGTCATCACCAACCCGACCCATTATGCCGTCGCACTGCAATATGATCACGGCGCCATGGCGGCACCGGTGGTGGTGGCGAAGGGCGTCGATGCGGTCGCGCTCAAGATCCGCGAGATTGCGGCCGCGAACAATGTGCCTTTGGTCGAGAACCGCCCTCTCGCGCGTGCGCTCTATGCCAGCGCCGAGCTCGACCACCCGATCCCCGTCGAGCATTATGCCGCGGTGGCGGAAGTGATCAGCTACGTGCTGAAGATTGCCAAGGGCCTGCGCTGAGGCTCAGCTTTCGGAAGGCTTGTCCGCTTTCGCGGCTTCGTGTTCCGCGGCCTTGCGCTCATATTCCTCGGCCATCTGCAAATGGGCCTTAGCGACGCCCTCGTCCAGCGCGGCGGCCGCGATAGCGCGCTCCTGTTGCGCCCGTTGCCGGAAATACTCTCCATCGTCGATGCGCGGCATCTTGAGCTCCGTCGCCCCCGGCCCTGCAAGCGCATGTTTACCATTCGAGGGTCGCGCGCACCTTGATCCAGGTGAGGCTTTAGAAAAGATCCAAAATGGTTTGTCCGTGCGGGAGCGCGGACAATCAGGCCTGGATGTCGTGCTTCGCCAGTTCGACGCGCACGCGCAGGTCGATATCGGAGAGCAGGCTCGCAAGCACGGGATCGTCGGGCGTCTCGAAGCTCTGGGACCATTCGGCGATCTGCTGGAGCCGGACCGGGCTGACCACGCCGGCCACCAGCTCCTTGTGCAGCCGATCGAGCGCGTCGATGCCTTTGCCGGCGTCCTGCGCCAGCTTGCGGCGTCGTTCGATGGCCGGATTGGCGGCAGAAAGCGTCACCAGCATCTCGACCGAAGGTGCAGGCACCGCGCCGGGTCCGCTCATATGCGGCATCGGCTGCACGTGCGGCTCTTCGCCGATCCGCGGAAAGCCCGGCGCGACCTTGGGCAGCGCGGCCAGAAGGCTGCGCACCAGCATCGGCGAAAGGCTGTCGATACGCACGAAATAGATCCTCTCGGGACCGTTATGGCCCTGACTATCCTATAAGAAGATTACTGGAAATTTTCCACTTGTCCCGAGGGTTTATGCAGCGTCTGACCGCCCTGGTCCTGGTCTTCCTCCTGAGCCTGGCCACAGCTCCGCATGCCGGTGCCCAGACGCGGATCAAGGACATTGTCGACGTCGAGAATGTCCGCGAGAACCAGCTCGTCGGCTACGGCCTGGTCGTCGGCCTCGCCGGCACGGGTGACCGTATCCGCAACGCGCCGTTCACCGAGGAATCGATGCAATCGATGCTCGAGCGGATGGGCGTCAACATCCGCGGCACGCAGATGCGCACCCAGAATGTCGCCGCCGTCTCGATCACCGCGACGATGCCGCCCTTCGCCCGTTCGGGCTCGCGGGTCGACGTCCAGGTCGCCGCATTGGGCGACGCTACCAGCCTCCAGGGCGGCACGTTGATCGCCTCGTCGCTGCGCGCGCTCGACGGCGAGATCTATGCGGTCGCGCAGGGCAATGTCGCTGTCTCCGGCTTCCGCGGCCAGGGCCAGGCTGCCAGCGTGAGCCGTGGCGTGACCACCTCGGCGCGGATTGCGGGTGGCGCTATCATCGAGCGCGAAGTGCCCTATGCGCTGCGTTCGGCGACGAGCCTCAAGCTGGCGCTCAAGAACCCCGATTTCGCGACCGCCGACCGGATCGCGAGCGCCATCAACAAGAACTTCCCGGGCACTGCGCAGGTGCTCGATCCGGCGACCGTCGAAGTCGCGCCTGCCGGCGCGTTCAAGGGCGGCGCAATCGATCTGGTCACCCAGGTCGGCGAACTCGAGATCAAGGTCGACCAGCCGGCCCGTGTCGTCATCAACGAAGCCTCGGGCACGGTGGTGATGAACAGCGAGGTGCGGATCACCCCGGTCGCGATCGCCCAAGGCGGCCTGACCATCAGCGTCACCGAGACTCCGCAGGTCTCGCAGCCGGCGCCGCTCTCGCAGGGCCAGACCACGGTCGTCCCGCGCAGCCAGGTTCAGGTCGACGACGGCAATGGCGGCCACCTGGCGATGGTCAATGGCGCGACGCTGCAATCGCTGGTCAGCGGGCTCAACACGCTCGGCGTGTCCCCGCGCGACCTGATCACCATCCTGCAGGCCGTGACGAGTGCGGGCGCGCTCCAGGCCGAAATCGAGGTACAGTGATGCAAGATATCCCTCCCCTCTCCTCTCCCACCGCGGCATCGACCGCTCGGCCACTGCCCAAGGTCGATCCGAAGAATGCGGAGACCGCGCAGAGCTTCGAGGCCGTATTTCTGGGCCAGCTCACCCAGATGATGATGTCGACCGTCGAGCAGGACGGCGACTTCCATGGCGGTGCGGGCGAAGAGATGTTCCGCGGCATCCTCTCGGAAAAGCTCGGCACCGAAATGGCCAAGCGCGGCGGCATCGGCCTCGCGCCTGCCGTCCTCGATCAGATCATCAAGCTTCAGCAGGGACAACAATGACCGCGCAACTCATCGACGCCATGGTATCGCTCGCCACGCTGATGGAAGAGGAGAGCGAGAAGCTCACGCGCAGCCCCTATCTGCCCGAGCTGGGCGAGATCGCCGGTGCCAAGCTGCGCCTCGCCGGCAGGCTCGAGGCCGAAGTCGCGCGGATGAAGCGCGAGAATCCCGACGACTGGCTCGATGGGGTGGACCAGGAGACGCGCGACCAGCTGGCCGATGCCAGCCGCAACCTGCGCGACGCATCAGCGGTCAACGCCGAGATCCTGTCGCGCCAGATCGAACTCTCGGCCGACATGATGGCCGCGATCGCCGCCGAGGCTCAGCGCCTGACCGGCAACCGCAGCATTTCCTACGGCGCATGCGGCGGCATCGCCGGCACGGACATATCCGCGCCGATCTCGATCAACACGCGGCTCTGAGGGGTAGGCTCGCCGATCCGCAAAGGGGTAAGGTTCGCTGAGCCGATCAGCGGACATTTCCCCTTCGGTCACCCAGACTTGTTCAGCTTAGTGATACCAGGCGGCAATTGCTGTTTTGACCATAGTTGGCCGTTTGCCACCATTGCCCTGACAAGCCTTCAAACGGACAGCTTGGCGTCCCCCTCGAGGACGCGCTGCTCCAGCTTCGGCGACGTGCCCGTCTGCCACATGCTGGCCCGGTGCGAGACGCGGTAACGCAGCGGGCCCCCGTCGGACGTCGTGGCGCGCGTGATCGGGCGGACGATACAGACGAATTCGGTGTCGATCGCATCCGGCCCGGCGCTGACGACGGCATAGCCGTGCCCAGCCATATCGACGAACTCCAGATGCGGCGCCACGTCCGGATTGGTGATCGCGCGCGCCTTCGCGATATCGCCGCTCGCCGCATATTCGAGCGCGCTGCGTACTCCGCGCTTGATCGTCAGATTGATCGTGTGTTCGGGCGCGGCACCCGCCGTCTTGCGGACGAACAGTGGCAGCAGGGGGGACTCCTTCCAATATTCCGTGGCCTCGCCGAGGCCGGGCGCGGAGATCGAACCGGTGATGAAGCTGATTCCGACCGGCGCGAACCCGGCGGGCGGCAAGGCGGGCGCGGCATAGCCTGCCCAGAAGCTGTGGCGGTCGCCCGAGATGGTCACGAAACCCGACACCTTGTGATCGCGGACAAGGTCATAGATCTCGGCGCGCTCGCTGAACGCTCCGCTAAAATCGCTGCCGCCGAAGGTCCCGAAGCCCTTGCCCGGCCAGATCGCCTTCACCAGGCCGGCGGGCAGGTTCTGCGGGTCGGTCCGCATGTCGAGCGTGCCGTTGGTCGCGCCCCAGATCTTCCAGGTCGCAGTCGATCGGGTCAGCCGCTCTTTGAGCCACGCTTTCTGCTCGCGCCCGAGCACGGTGTAGGCGGGCTCGTCCTTGCGGTAATTGGGGATGGTTTTGTCGCCGATCGCGATGGTCGCGGGGGGCTTGCCGCCGGCATAGGCCTTCCCGCCGTCGACGATCTCCAGCCACTCTTGCGGCACGACCGGAAACTCGCCCGAGTCGAGCGCCGCTGCCTCAGGCCGATCCGTCGGGTCCGCCATCTTGTAGCTATGAAAGTCGGTCAGGATGAGTTCGACGTGCCGGCCGTAACGCAGCGCGCGGTAGGCGGTCATGCTGCCGACCGCGACGCGGTTGTTGGTCTCGGCGCCGAAACCATCATCGTCGAACGCCTCGATCGGCGCGCTCGCCACCGCGGGCGGCCCGAACTGCTCGAGCCCAGGGCCCGATGATTTGCGGACACGAGAGGGAATATATTCCCACCACGCCTGGTTGGCGGCGACGCGCAGCGGCTGCGCGGGTTCGACCTTGCCGCCATATTTGATGAAGCTCTGCCAGCCCTGCCACGAGAATTCGTGATTGTCGCCGATGCACACGAACGGGAAATGTGCCCGTGCGTCCTGGATGTCGGGATCGTCGATATGCGCGCGATAGACGTGGCGATAGCCGGCGAGGTTAGTCGGCACGTAGAAATTGCCGACCTTGCGCGCTTCGGGGATGTGGCCGAGATCGTAGACCGTGCGCGAATAGCGGTGCGGCACTTCTTCCGGATATTCGACCACCTCGTAGATGAAGTCGCCCAAGTGAAGCACGAAGCCGAGCTTGCGGTCGGGGGTCGCGCGCTCATCTTCCCAGATCATCCGGCGATAAGCGTTCTGCGCGCCTTCGTTGACGCTGTTGCACGACACGAAAGCGAAGCGAACCGGGCGCCGATCGGTGGCGCGCGGCGCGGTGATCGTGCGCCCGACCCGACTGCCGGCGCCGCTGTCGTCGGTAAAGCGATACCAGTAGGCCGTCGCCGGCGAGAGCCCGCCGACGAGGGCGCGGCAGGTCCAGTCGGCCGCCGCAAGCACCGGCGCACGCGCCGTGGCGACGACGCGGCGGAAGTCCGCATCGCGCGCTACTTCCACCGTCAGCGCGTGCCGCTCACCCGTATCGAACGGCCGCCGAGTCCACAGCACGACGCTATGCTCGTCCGGATCGCCTGACGCGACGCCCTGGGGATAGCGCGCGCGATCCTCACGCCAGCCGATGCGTGACGGCGCAGCCGCAGATCGCGTCGCCCAGACGCCGACGATTCCGAGTGACGCGGCGCTCGCCAGAAACCGCCGTCGATCCATCTCAAGCTCCAAGCCTGCCTGGCGTGATGGTTTCGTAACACAGTTCCCAAGTCAAGTTGGTCGGAATATAGCTGACGACGACCGCTTTTGGCGCTGGCGACGACCTCGATAAATGACCGAGATTGGGCGCAAAGCTGCCAGCGTCAAACAAGCCGAGCCGGCGCCGCAAGTTCGGTCGCCCGCGCCCGCCGTTCCGTGAAACCCAGGATCAGTCCGTGATGAACGGGTGAGCCACTCCGTTGGCCCGGTTCTCGTCCTAGTTCCCGCCCTTGCCCAGCGCGGTCTTCATCATCGAGATCTGCTTGCGATAGAGGCTGGTCATCGCGGTGAAATCGGCCTGGATCTGGCCCATCTTGAGCAGCTGGTCTTCGAGCGTGACATTGTTGCCGTCGGGCTTGGTCTCGCTGATATCCTTGTCGAACACCACGCCGGCGCCAATCGGCTGGATCGCGCCGAGGCCCTTCATCGCATCGGTCAGCTGGACCTGCGGCTTCGCAACCGCGATCCCGCCGCTGCGCACCAGGCCGGCAAAGCTCGGCTCCGAGACTTCGCGCGCCTTGTAGCCCGGCGTTTCGCTGTTCGCGATGTTCTGCGCGATCACGTTCTGGCGATCGGACAGGTTGCGCATCCGAGTCTGGATGCCGGCCATGAGAGGGGGAACGTCGCGCATGTGTCAGAGTCCAATAATGCCGGTGGGGGCAGACATGAGGCGGTTCAGCGCCGCGGTGTAATTGGCAAGCTGCGCCTGCTCGATCGCGGTCGATTGGGTGCCGGTCGCGGTATTCTTGACGCCGTCGACCATCGTCGCCTTGGAATCGTCCCAATAGAGCGAGCGATATGCCGTCTGGCTCATCGATATCGCATCCTTGATCTTGCCGAACGCGACCTTGGCATCGTCCAGCGTCGAGATGTCGAGCGCCTCGCTGAGCCCCAGGCCATAGGTACCGCCAGGGCGGACCTTGGGCGCCGCGGCGGAGACCGGGAGTTGGTTGGCGATGCGCTGTGGATCGATCCCCAGCTTGGTTAGCGCGTCGGTGCCGGCGGGGCCGGCGATCAGCTCCAGATTGTGACCCGCCTTCATCACGATCGACAGCGTCTGCTGGCCGTTGATGGTGGGCGTGGTCACTGTCGCCTTCGACGCGCCGAGCGCGCTCTGCAGGCGCTTGGCGATCGTCTGCATCGTATCGTCGGCCGCGATCGTGAACTTGCGGACCGCGCCGTCATCTGCCTGGAACGAGAAGCTGTCGTCCGCCCGCAGCATGGTCTGGGTGGTCAGCTTGTCCGACGGCTGGGGATTGATCGTGCCGCGCCCGAAGCCCAGCGCCGAAACCGCGCTGGCGCCGCCGACATCGGCGGAGATCCGCACCGGCTCGGTACGCAGCAGTGTCTGGCCGAACTGGCTGGTATTCTGGATCGCGCCCGTCGTGGTGTCGATCCGCGAGACGAAGCCGTCGGTCGGCCCCTTGCGCGTCGCGCCCAGATCGCCGGTGGTGCGACCGCCGGCATAAAGGTCGTTGCCCATGAACGCGATGCTGTCGACCTGATCGTCAGCGGACGAGCCGAGATAGGTGGTGCTGGCGCCGCCCAAATTGGCATCGATCCGCGTGACGAAGCCGTCGCGGCCGCCGCTGGTGGCATTGACCTGCGCACCGTTCAGCGCACCACTCGCCGCACCGCCCACCGCGATCGTGCCGTCGGCGGCAACGGCGATGGCGCGCGCATCGGCCGTGCCCAGATCGATGCTGCCCAGCTCGGTGGAGAGCGAACTCCCCTGGAGCTTGCGTACCTGCGCCACGCCGTTCTGTGAGACGAGCGCCAGCACATTGCCGTCGCCGTCCACGGCCAGGCCGTTGATCGCATCGCTACCGGTGCTGGAAATGGTGCGACGCTCGCCGAGCTTGCCGGTAGCGTCGATCCGCGCGACGAAGGCGTCGCCGGGATCGCTGGCGACCCCGCTTGCAACCTTGCCGGCGACATACACCGATCCGTCCGCACCTACCGCGACCGACTTGGCGATGTCCGATCCGGTCGAGCGCACCACGGTCGAGAATTTCTCGTCGCCGTTCGCGGCGTATTTGGCGACGACCATGTCGCCGTCGGTGGTCGCGCCGTTGAAGGTGCCGTTGACGGTGCCCGCCACGACGACGCTGCCGTCCGGCGCCAGGCTCACCGCCGCGCCGGTCGACGATCCGCTGGCGCCCAGGCTGCGCTGCCACACGACATTGCCGTCGCCGTCCAGCTTGGTCAGGAAGAGATTGTCGTCGCCATCGGAGCGGTTGGCGCCGAGATCGCCCTTGGTCGTGCCGACGACATAGGAGTTGCCCTGCGCATCGGTCACCACGGCGGCGGCGTCGGTGTTCGCATAGACGTTACTGGTGGTGGTCTTGGTAGTGGTCTTGGTGCCGTCGAACTCGACCTTCACCGAGGTGGTCGTCGTGGTTCTGCCGGCCAGCACCGCCTTGTCGGTCGCCTGGCGATCGAGCGCGGAGATCGTGCCCATCGCCGTGCGGGTGTTGCCCCCCGCGGGATCGTCGAAGCGGAAGACCTGGGTCGCGGTCGGCGCGTCCAGCGCGGTCTGGCCGGTGGCGACCACCAGCGCGTCCTTGGCACCCGGCTGATTCAGCGCGACCTGCTCGAGCCCGTCGGGGGAATCGAGCTTGATCGCCCATTTGTCGCCGTCCTTCTCGGCGACGAAGCGCACCGACCATTTCGAGACGACATTGCCCTTGTTGTCGAGACGCGGATTGCCGTCCGCATCGAGCGCGGGCGTGGTGGTGATCGCGGCGTTGAGCTGGTTCACGACCGAATCGATCGTCGGCGGCTGAGGCCCCAGTGACAGGTCGACCGTCAGATTCTCGGACGATCCCGGACGGGTCAGGCCGACCGAGAACTTCTCCTGCCCGGTCAGTCCGGGGAGCGGATCGGCGCGGTTCGTGACCAGACCGTCGCCCTGCACCTCATAGAGATTGGCCGACACGATCGGCGCGCTCTTCACGGTGGTGCTGGGCTGGCCGAAGGAAATGCCGAGCAAGTCCGATGGCGCACCGGTCAGATAGGTCTGGAGATCGGCCAGGCCCTTGGCGAAGGTCTTCTGAAGCGCCGCGCGCTGCGCAGCCGATGCCGTGGTCGAAGTCGAGGCTTCGGCGAGCGCGCGGAGCCGGTCGAGCGCCTTATAGGCGGTGAACGAGGTCTGGACGTCGTCGGTCAGCGTGTCGGACGTCAGCCCCGCCTGATCGATGATCGTCTTCATCGCGGTGATCTGCGAGACCTGGGTCGAGAGCGGCGGCGGCGTCGTGCCGTCCTTCCAGGGCGGAGTCGTGGGATCGAGCGTGAACTGCGCCTTGGCGGCGCGGACGGCCTTGCTCTCAAAGGCGACCGGGGCGAACGACGAAAACGAGTCCGTGCCAGTCAGCACGCTCAACCCTATCAGACTTCCAGATAAATTAACCACCGTGCGATCCCCAGCACCCATCCATGATCCTATAATAGAGGAGATTGCGCCCTCGCACGTGCGAGCGGGCGTATTTTTCCGCAGGGGAACCCATGAGCTTGATGGCGACGATTGCCGAACCGCCCGAACTGAAGCGCTTCACCGGTGCGCAGCGCGCGGCGGCCCTGATGCTGGCCCTGGGGAAGGATCACGGCGCGCCGATCTGGGAACAGCTCTCGACCGACGAGATCAAGGAGCTTTCCTCGACGATCGCCGGGCTGGGCCGCATTCCCTCGGCGGTGGTCGAGCATCTGCTGGTCCAGTTCACCAGCGAAGTCGCCAGCATGGCCAGCCTGCACGGCAGCTACGAGACGACCGAGCGCCTGCTGTTCGGCATTCTGCCGAACGACAAGGTCAAGGAGATCATGGAAGACATCCGCGGCCCCTCCGGTCGCACGATGTGGGACAAGCTCTCCAACGTCAGCGAGACCGTGCTCGCCGGCGCGCTCAAGCATGAATATCCCCAGACCGTCGCGGTCATCCTCTCCAAGCTGCGACCGGATCATGCGGCGCGCGTGGTTTCGGAGCTGCCGCGCGACTTCTCCGTCGACGTCGTCATGCGCATGCTGCGGATGGAGACCGTGCAAAAGGAAGTCATCAACCAGGTCGAGCAGACGCTCAAGACCGAGTTCATGACCAACCTCTCGCGCTCGCAGAAGCGCGACCCGCACGAGGCGATGGCCGAGATGTTCAACTCGCTCGACCGCTCGACCGAGGAAGCGATGCTCACCGCGCTGGACACGCGCGCGCCGGAAAGCGCCGAGCGCATCCGCGCGCTCATGTTCACCTTCGAGGATCTGGCGAACCTGCTGCCGCCGGCGATTGCCACGATCGTCCGCAACTCCGACAAGCGCGAAATGGCGCTGGCGCTGAAGGGCGCGCCGGATCAGCTCAAGCAGCTGTTCTTCAACGCGATGACCGAGCGTGCCGCCAGGCTGATGCGCGAAGACATGGCGGCGATGGGTCCCGTCCGCGCGCGCGATTGCGAAGAAGCCCAGTCCGCGCTCGTCCGGCTTGCCAAGGACCTTGCCGATCGCGGCGAAATCCTGCTCGTCGATCCGAAGAGCGACGATGCGATGATCATCTAAGGGAGCGGTTCAGATGAGCCTTCACGCCCACGCCTCCGTCCAGCGTTTCGCCTTCGACCGGATCTTCGCGCTGCACGCGTCCGATCCGAAGATAAATACCGGCGATCTCGAGCTGGAGATCGCTGCGCTCCGCGCTGAGATCGCCTTGCTCAAGTCCGACCAGGGCTCCGCGATTTCGGTCGCCCGCGCCCAGGGCTTCGAAGCCGGGCTCGCTCAGGCGCGCGCCGAACGCGAAGTCGCACTGCTGAGCGCGGTCGACGCGCTCCACGCCGGCATCGAGGTGATCGATGCGCATTTCACCGAAGTCTCCGATCGCGTGGCCGGCGAGGCGACCGAGATCGCGCTGGCGGCCGCCGACATGCTCGCTGGCCGCGCGCTCGAAGCGGCACCGACCGCAACGATCGATGCGGCGATCGGCCGGGTGCTCGGCCAGGTCGCGCGCGGCACCGAGCTGCAGGTGCGCGTCCATCCTGATCTCGTCTCCGATATCGAGGAGAAGATCGTGCTTCGCCAGTCGCAGGATCGCCGCAAGCTCAGCCTGAGCGTCGTCGCCGACGATACGCTGGCACTGGGCGATGCCGTGATCGGCTGGGAAGAAGGCGGGCTGACCCTCAGCGCCGCCGCGCGCCGCGAGGCGATCGCCGCCGAGCTGGAATCGCTGCTGCCGAAATAAGCGGGCCACCGCTTACCACTCGTCATCCCGGCGCAGGCCGGGATCCAGGGTTACGCGGTGCATCCCTCGCGGCTCTGGATCCCGGCCTGCGCCGGGATGACGATTCAGGGGAAAGCGCCGCTAGGCAAAAAATTCCCACCCGGCAGAAACTGCCGTCCCCACCCCTCCTATAAGTGAAGCAAGGGGCACGTACCCCGGGTCCATTCGACGGGGCGGTTTTGGAAGCGATCAAGAATCTGGTGGGCCAACTGGGCCCCAAGCGGCTGATGCTGATGGGAGGCGTCGCGCTGGCGCTGCTCGCGGCGCTCGCCTTCGTCGCCACGCGCGGCTCGAAGTCCGATATGGGCTTCCTCTACACCGACCTCGATCCCTCGGCCGCCGCGACGATCACCGAGAAGCTCAAGGCGCAGAATATCGACTATACGCTCTCCGCCGACGGCACGTCGATCATGGCGCCGCAGGAGAAGCTGGCCGAGCTGCGCATGAGCCTGGCCGGCGAGAAATTGGGCGGCAAGATCGGCTATGAGGTGCTCGACGAAGAGCAGCCCTTCGGCGTCTCCGCCAGCCGCGCCAAGATGAACGAGACGCGCGCGATCGAAGGCGAGCTCTCCAAGTCGATCCAGACCATCCAGGACGTCAGCGCCGCGCGCGTCCATATCGTAATGCCCGAGCGCGCGATGTTCGCCAACGAGAGCCGCAAGGCGACCGCCGCGGTCACCGTCAAGACCAAGGGCCATATCGGCTCCGAGACGATCTCGGCGATCCGCTACCTCGTCTCCTCCTCGGTCCCAGAGCTTTCCCCCGATGCCGTCTCGGTCGTCGACCAGACCGGCGCTTTGCTGGCGCGTGCCGGCGATCCGGGTTCGGCCGGCGCAGGCGATGCCGACGAACGCCAGGCCGCGGTCGAGGGCAAATTGCGCCAGGAAGTCGAATCTTTGCTCGAGCCGATTGTCGGCCAGGGCAAGGTCCGCGCCGAGGTCTCGGCCCAGATCGACCGCGACCAGACCCGCGAGGAATCGAACATATTCGATCCCGACAGGCAGGTCGTCTCGCACGAGGTCAGCGTCGAGACCGGTGATCAGAACCGCGAGAACGATGCCGGCCCGGGCACCGTCTCGGTCGCCAACCAGCTACCCGAGGCACAGGCCCAGCCGGCCACGCCCGGCGCCTCGCGCCAGTCGGCGAGCAACCAGACTTCCGAGGACAAGACCTACGACAACAGCTCGACCAAGACCGTCACGCTGCGCGCGCCGGGCAAGGTCACGCGGCTGAGCGTCGCGGTGATGGTCGATGGCGGCCCGAAGGGACTTCCCCCCGCGCAGATCCAGCGCCTCCAGCGCCTGGTCGAGAATGCGGTCGGCGCCGACGTCCAGCGCGGTGACAGCGTCGTGGTCGAGAGCATGGCATTCAACACCGCCGATCCTCTCGCCGACAAGCAAAGCGGGATCTTCTCATTGCTCTCGATGGACCGGATCTGGGGTCTGCTCCAATTGGTCGTCATCGGCGTGATCGGGCTGTTCGCGCTCCGCATGATCAAGCCCAAGTTCGGATGGGGTGCTTCCCATCCGGTCGAGGAAGCCGAAGCGACACAGATCACCAACGGCCAATCGCCCGAAATGCTCGCGCTCGCCGAGCGCGCCGCGGACGGCGACGCCGACGCGATGCACCAGCTCGAATCGCTGAATCCCGAGCAGCAGCTCCTCGACCAGGAGATCGCTCTCGCCCAGGTCGACGGTCGCATCAAACTCTCCGCACTGAAGCGGATCGGGGACGCCATTTCGGCGAGCCCGCCCGAGGCCGCCTCGGTGATCCGCCAGTGGATGAACACATAGGAACGCCCCCATGGATACTGAACCGCACAACATCATCCCGTCCGAAAAAGCCGAAGAGCAGCCTTCTCCGGTGTTCGAGGATTTCGATACGCTGGCAGGCGCGGAGCATGGCACGGGCACCGAAGGGATCGAGGCCGTCCACGACGTTCCGGTCAAGGTCCAGGCCGTGCTCGGCCGCGCGCGGATGCCGGTGGGCGACCTGCTGCACCTGTCCTCGGGCACCGTGGTCGAGCTCGATCGCCGCGTCGGCGAGCCGGTCGACATCTTCGTCAATGATCGCCTGATCGCGCGCGGCGAAGTGGTGCTGATCGATAACGCGCTGGGCGTCACGCTCACCGAGATCGTGCGGGCCGACCGCTGATGCCCGGGCGCATTCGCATGTTATTGGTCGGCATACCGGGAAGCGAGTTTCGCCACGCGGCCGAGCTGGCGCGAAGCGCCGGCGCCGAGGTGACGATGGCGGACACCCCGGCCGACGCGCTCGAATGCCTGCGCGAGGGCGAGCATGATCTCGTGATGATCGATGTGCTCACCGATGTCGTCGGTTTCATGAAGAGCCTCCGCGCCGAGCGCTTCACCATCCCCGTGCTCGCGTGCGGCATCGATGCTTCGGCCGAACGCGCCGTTGCCGCGATCCGCGCCGGCGCGCGCGACTATGTTCCCCTGCCCCCGCAGCGCGAGCTGATCGCCGCCGCGATCGCCTCGGTCGTCGAGCGCAAGGCGCCGGGCCGTATCGGCGAGCATAGCGCGCTCGCCCGCGCGCTGGCGCTGGCCGTCGCCGTCGCGCCCAGCAGCGCGCCCGTGCTCGTCACCGGCGAGAAGGGCAGCGGCAAGGAATCGATGGCGCGCGCCGTCCACGAAGCGTCCGGCCGCGCCGATCCGATGATCGTCGTCGAATGCGCCGGGGTCGGCGCCGACGTGCTCGAATCCGAACTGTTCGGACATGAAGCCGGGGCGTTCCCGGGCGCGATCGCGCGTCGTATCGGCCGGCTCGAAAAGGCAGGCCATGGCACGCTGCTGCTCCGCGAAGTCGCGGCGCTCTCGCCCACGCTCCAGGCCCGTCTGCTCGACGTTCTCCAGAAGCAGCGCTTCACCCGTGTCGGCGGCACCGAACCGATCGCCTTCCACGCCCGGATGCTGGCCTCGACCAGCTTCGATCTGGAGGCCTGTGTCACCTCGGGCAGCTTCCGCGCGGACTTGCTGGTCCGGCTGGGCCTGGTCCGTATCGAAGTCCCAACGCTGCGCGCGCGGGGCGACGACGTGATCGAGCTTGCCCAGCATTTCGCCACGCGGCTGGCCGAAACCGATGCTATCGCGCCCAAGCCCTTCACCGAGGAAGCGCTGTCGCTGCTGCGCCGCTATGGCTGGCCCGGCAATATCCGCGAGCTCGAGGAATCGGTGCATCGCGCCGTCCTCCTCGCGCGCGGCCCGCGCATCGAAGCCGGCGACATCATCCATGCCGACGGCACGCCGCTGATCGAGCTGGAGGCCAACGAACCCGATCGCTTCCATATCGAAAGCCTGATCGGCCGCACGGTGGAAGAGGTCGAGCGCGAGCTGATCCTCCAGACGCTCGAGCGCTGCCAGGGCAACCGAACCTCGGCCTCGCATATCCTGGGCATCTCGGTCCGGACGATGCGCAACAAGCTGCGCACCTTCATCGAGGCGGGGATCACCGTCTCGCCGGCCCTTTGAGAAGCACGGGATTTCTATTCCCCCTCTGCCTTGATGGGAGAGGGAGGGGCCCAAGCCGAATGGCTTGGGAGGGTGAGGGTGACCTCTCCACAAGCGCCACCGTGCGTGGAGAACTCACCCCCACCCAAACCCTCCCCCATCAAGGGGGAGGGCTTCAGCAGCCTTCGATCGAAACGGTCCCCTGATGCCCCCAGCCATCGTCAATCTGCTCAATCGTTTCGGTCTGAGCCGCGATCTCGCGCTCGGCTTCGGCGTCATCGCGATCATCGCGATGCTCATCCTGCCGATGCCCGCCTGGATGCTCGACCTGGGCCTGGCGCTCTCGATCACCATCTCGGTGATGATCCTGATGACGGCATTGTTCATCGAGAAGCCGCTGGAGCTGAGCGCCTTCCCGACGATCCTGCTGATCTCGACAATGCTGCGGCTGGGCCTCAACCTCGCCTCGACGCGCCTGATCCTGAGCCATGGCCATGAGGGTCCGGACGCCGCCGGCGGCGTGATCGGGGCGTTCGGCGAATTCCTGATGGGCGGCGAGACCGTCATCGGCCTCACCATCTTCCTGATCCTGGTCGTCATCAATTTCGTCGTGATCACCAAGGGCGCGGGCCGCATCGCCGAAGTCGCGGCGCGCTTCAGCCTGGATTCGATGCCCGGCAAGCAGATGGCGATCGACGCCGATCTCTCCGCCGGCATGATCAACGAGGAACAGGCCAAGGAACGCCGCGCCGAAGTTGAAGCCGAAAGCGGCTTCTACGGCGCGATGGACGGCGCGTCGAAGTTCGTGAAGGGCGACGCCATCGCCGCTTTGCTGATCACCGCGATCAACATCGTCGTTGGCCTGACCATCGGCGTGATCTCGCACGGCGTGCCGCTCGCCGAGGCCTTCCGCACCTATACCGTGCTCACCGCCGGCGACGGCCTGGTCAGCCAGGTCCCCGCGCTGATCGTGTCGACCGCGGCGGGCCTGCTCGTCTCCAAGGGCGGCGTGAAGGGCAAGACCGGCACCGCGCTGGGCGATCAGCTCGGCCGCTATCCCAAGGCGTTCGGCATGGTCTCGTTCCTGATGGGTGCACTGGCGCTCATCCCGGGCCTGCCCTTCGTCCCCTTCGCCGCCTTCTCCGCGCTTTCGGGCTATGCCGCCTGGCGGATGAGCAAGCGCGCCGCCGCCAAGGCCGCGCTCGAAAAGGCGATCGCCATCCAGGAAGAGGTCAAGGCTGCGATCGTCGAGCAGCCGATCTCGCAGACGCTCGCGATCGACGCGGTGCGCATCGAGATCGGCTATGCGCTGCTGCCGATCATCAACGACGACACCCGCGAGCCGCGGCTCGACGATCAGGTGCGTGCGCTCCGCCGCCAGATGGCGACCGATTATGGCTTCGTGCTCCCCTCGGTCCGGATCATCGACAATATGGGCCTCAAGCCCAGCGAATATGTCATCTCGATCAAGGAGACCGAGGCGGCACGCGGCGAGATCAAGCTCGAGAAATTGCTGCTGATCAATCCGGGCGGCGCGCCGGTCGGCCTGCCCGGCGAAGCCACCAAGGAGCCCGTGTTCGGCCTGCCCGCTTTGTGGATCGATCGCGAGCTGCGCGACGAGGCGGGCTTCCGCGGCCTGACCGTCGTCGAATGCGGCACAATCATCACCACGCATCTGACCGAGCTGGTGAAGGACAATATCGCCGATCTGCTCTCGTATACCGAGACGCAGAAGCTGCTCACCGAAGTCCACAAGGAGTCCGAGAAACTGGTCGCGGACATCATCCCGTCCAAGGTCTCGATCTCGAGCGTCCAGCGCATCCTGCAGAACCTGCTCTCGGAAGGCATCTCGATCCGCGACATCCCGACGATCCTCGAAGGCATTGCCGAAGCCGCGCCGCTGACTGCGAACCTCACCCAGATGACCGAGCATGTCCGCGGCCGCCTGGCGCGACAGATCAGCGCGCAGCAGACCCGCGGCGAAGCGATCCCCGTGGTCACCCTCTCGTCCGATTGGGACCAGGAATTCTCCGACAGCATCATGGGCCATGGCGACGAGCGCCAGCTCGCGATGGCACCCTCCTCGCTTCAGAAGTTCATCGCCTCGGTGCGCGAAACCTATGACCGACTCGCGGTGGACGGCGAGATCCCGTGCCTGCTCACCAGCCCGTCGATCCGCCCGTTCGTCCGCTCGATCATCGAGCGGGTGCGGCCGGCCACCGTCGTGCTCTCGCAGAATGAGATCCACGCCCGCGCCCGCATCCGCGCGCTCGGAACGATCGGCTGAAGCCGCGCCGGTATCGGGCGGAAAATCATCCTATAATGATGAAAGCGGCCATGTGAGGCCGGGCGAGAGGCCCTTGGATGAACGTCACGACTATCGGATTTCCCTTCGGTGCGGCGTCTGGCGTGCCGGCACTCGGCACTCCGGGCCAGGACTTCGCGCTCGCGCTCGGCGCGGCGGGCCTGAACGCGCCCATGATGCCGGGAGTGGCCGCGAACGACAAAATCGCGCGCCCCGCCAACGATGCAGCGCCCCTTTCGCTCAGCAAAAGCCAGATCGTCCGAACCCAGCCCGGTGCTCCGATCACTCTGGCGCAGCTGCTGACGACCGGATCGACGGTGCCGGCGACGGTCACTGCCGTGCAGCCCGGCCAGATCGCTACAGGCGTCGGAGCGCAAGTTCCCGCAGATGCGACGCCACAATCCGTGACGGGTTCCCCCGCAGAGCTGCCCGCCGATGCCGCGGCGCAGATTCCGGTAAAGGATGTGGCGGCGATCCCCTCAGCGGATGCCGTGCCAGCGCCCGTCACCGACAAGACGAACCCGGTCGTTACGCCGGCGACGGAGACGATTGTCTCGTCCGATCCAAAGAGCGCTTCGCCCGATCCTGCCGTAATGGCGCAGACGGACGTGAACGAACCGGTCGCCTGCCCCACCGCAGTCAGCGAGCAACCGACATTGCTCGACCTTCCGACCGCCACGCGTCCGAAGACGGACGAAATCGCCCCTACGGCGATCGTCGCGACACCGGTGAAGACACGCAAGCCGCTCGCCATCGACGGCGATGCGGCCGCGCTTCCCGTCGATCCACTGACCGCGCAGCCCGCCACGACCTCCACGCCGGTCGTCGTTGCCGGTTCCACACCACCGCCGGCACCCATGGTTGCGACTCCTGAGCGCAAGCCCGACGCCGCGCGGGGGGGCAAGACAGCACCCGTCGCCCTGGGCCAGCCCAATGTGGCGGCCGCGAGCGACGTCATGACGCCGGCCGCAAATCCCAAGGAGCCGGTCGCATCGTCGAGCACGGCATCGCTCCCCGACGCGGCGCTACCGACAGGCGCCGCCCCGAAGATCGAGGCGCAGTCCAATTCGGCACCGCTGCCTCAGCAGAGCTTCGCCTCGCACGTCACCCAGAATACGGCACAGGCTCCGGTCCACGCCAACGCTCCCTCGCCTGCCGCCGCAGCTTCCGATCCGATGATCCCCGCGCGCGCCGGCCAGCTCGGCCACGCGCTCGGCGTCGAGATCGCGCGCAAGGTGGGCGCGGGCGAGGATACGCTGCGCGTCCGCCTCAATCCGGTCGAGCTTGGCCGCGTCGAAGTGACGCTCGCGTTCGATGATCGCGGCAATATGCGCGCGACGATGCGCGCGGAGAGCCAGCACGCGCTCGATCTGCTGCGCCAGGATGCCCCCGATCTCGGCCGCGCGCTCGATTCCGCCGGTATCCGCGCCGACGCCCAGAGCTTTCGCTTCGAAAGCCGCAGCGACGGCAATGGCGGATCGGCGGGTGGCCAGACCGGCCAGCACCAGTCGCGCGGCAACAGCCAGCACGCCTTCAACGACGAACCCGAAACCCCTGCCCCGGCCTATCGTGCGATCCGCAACGACGGCCAGGTCGATCTCCTCGCTTAAGGAGCTGCCCCGATGACCACCGTTCCTTCCGCCACCAGCGGCGCCCCGACCTCGACCGCCGATCAGGCGGCCGCCGCCTCGTCGACCGGGCTCAATGCCGATTTCAACATGTTCCTGAAGCTGCTGACCACGCAGATGCAGAACCAGGATCCGCTCGATCCGATGGACAGCTCGCAATATACCCAGCAGCTCGTTCAATATTCGCAGGTCGAGCAGTCGATCAAGCAGAACTCCACCCTCAATTCGATCCTGGCGAGCCTGGGCAACCAGAGCCTCACCCAGGCCTCGTCGATGATCGGCAAGACGGTCGAGGTCAATTCGGATACGTCGGGGCTGAACGCGACGACCCCGGCCCAGTGGAACTGGTATGCCAGCGCCGAAGTCGGCGATCTCACCGCGACGATCACCGACGCGTCGGGCAAGGTCGTCGAAACCCGCAAGCTCGACGTCGGCGAGCGGACGGGCAACTTCAGCTGGGACGGCAAGATCACGGGAAGCGACAAGACTGCTCCCGAAGGCGTCTACACGCTCAAGCTCGAGGGCCAGGACGTAAATGGCAACAAGATCACCGTCTCGCCCTGGGCGACGGGATTGGTCAACAATGTTCAGATGGTCAATGGCGCGGTTCAGCTGTCGATCAACGGCGCCGAATATGCCTCCGACAGCATTTCTCGTATAGAGAAATAAGTATTTCGGTACTACTACGCACAAAATCTGCCTAAGTGAAAATCCCTATCTGATTTATCGAGACATATACTTCACGATTGCAGGAAATATTCTATAAGAATAGCATGAGACGGGCGGGCGTTTAGATCCCCTCGCGATCCGTCCGTCTCTCCTCCTTTCGCCAGACTCCATAGGCATTGAAACGCAAACGCAGGCCAGGTCCCTACAGACCGGCCTGCCTTTGTGCGTTTTCAGATGCTGTAAAGCCGGCGACGATCGCCAAGACATCGAGGGCCACGCGGGTATCCGCGCGGCCCAAAGGGGTTCAGGGAAAAATGTCGAGTGGCGGGCGCTTAGCCGTTCGCAGCCGGGAGCAGCGGGGCGCCGCGCTCCTGGACGGGCAGGAGATGGACCACCTGCGCCGGAACCGGCTCGTCGCGCACGTCGAACGCCTCGAGCGCGCAACCGGGGATGGCGGTGGGTGCGGTCAGCATCGTGATACAGTCGATGATCGAGGGATCTTCGCGCGGGCCGATCGTGTCGAGCACATCCGCAATCGTCATGCCCGGTGCGGCAAGTGCGCGGTCCGCCGCAGCGCTCCACAACGCCTTCGCGTCTTCGACCGTGAGCGTCAACGTTACCATGAATGTCGAATCAGCTTTGGCAAGTTTGTGCCGCAAGTCACGAAAATCCATAGTTGCGTCCCCTGGTTGATGCCCTGGTCGATTGCCCGATTCGAGAAATGCCTCAGGACGTTCCCTTAGCGTATTCAGTATATGCACCTATCTTGTGACACCGCGATCAATGGACTCGGGCCTCTGCCCGGCGCCCGAGTTCGCGGGCATGTGCCGCGACCAGGCACAACTCCGCGTAGAGCCGGTCCCAGAAAGGCGCCGGAATTTCCATCGCCCCGGCGCTGCTCTGCGTCAGCGCCAGCGTCGCGCAGGGCTCCAGGCCCAGGCGAAAGCGCGTGCCGAACATGCCGTCGACATGCTCGTCGGGCAGTTCGTGCGGCACCGAGAGGCGCGCGGACATGATGTAGCCGGAAAGAACGTCGACGCCGTAGCCGTCGAGCAGGACACGCGGCCGGCCAGCCATGTCGGGCCGCTCGAGCACGACCAGCGCCCCCGAAGGATGCTCCTCGACGCTCACCCTCAAGCGGCCGCCGAATGCATCAGTGATTTCACGAATACGGGGAAACAAGCGACATCCTCCTGCCTATCTATCATTATAGAATGCGAAACCATTCGGGCCCGGACGCGCGCAAAAAAAGGGCCGGGATGGTTTCCCATCCCGGCCCCCGTCAAGCCGCGCCCCCAGGGAAGGGCCTTGGCTCTTAACGGAACAGCGAAGTGATCGTCTGCGGCGCCTGGTTGGCGATCGACAGAGCCTGAACACCGAGCTGCTGCTTGACCTGCAGAGCCTGCAGACGCGCCGATTCCTTGGCGAGGTCGGCGTCGACAAGGTTGCCGATGCCCGCCTCGATGGTGTCGGACAGCTTGCTGGTGAAGGTCGACTGCGCGTCGATCTTGCGCGAAGCCGCGCCCAGCGTGCTGAGGCTGGTCTTGAGGTTCGTCTGGGTGGTGGTGAGCGTGTCGATCATCGCGGTGGCATTCGCCAGCGTGTCGATCGCGCCCGAAGCGCCGACGGTGATGACCGAGCCACCAAGGTCGAGACCCTGGTTGGCAACGCTCAGCGAGTCCGGATCCCAGGTCGTCGCGGTCGACGTGTCCGAATCCTGCAGCGACTGCAGCGCGGTAACCGTGCCGCCCGAAGCCTTGAGCAGGTTCGTGCCGTTGAAGTCGGCCGAGTTGACGATCGTGGTGATCTGGTCACGCAGAGCAACGAAGTCGCTGTTATAGGCAGCGCGGGTCGTCGTATCGATACCGGCGTCGGCAGACTTGTAGGCCAGGGCCTTCATCTGGTTGACGACGTCCGAGATCTGCTCGGCACCAGCCACTGCAACGTCGGTCACGCTCTTGGCGCGGCTCAGCGACGAGGAAACGGCCTTGAGGCCGCCCATGTCGCCACGCAGGCCCTGAGCGATCGTGTACTGAGCCGAGTCATCCTTGGTCGAGGACACCGACAGGCCGGTGTTGATGCGGCTCTGAACCGTGGCCAGATCCTTGCCGGTCTGGTTCAGGCTCTGGAGGGCGGCCATTGCGCCGACGTTGGTGTTGACGGAGAAACCCATGATAATTTCCTTCTCGGATGAAGAGCCGCTTCTGCGACCCGAGCCGGTGACGCCGGCTCACGACACGGCGCTTACGATGCGCCCTGCACCTTCATTCTGGGAAAAATTATAGGATGACCCAAATTATCGAGCGAATTTTGATGGTTACGAGAAGGTTAACATGAAAAAGGAGCCTACCGCCCCCGCTCCGGCTCGCGCTGGAACAACGGGCGGAAGGCCCCCGAAGTCGCTGAAATCAGAACGGAAAAAGCGCGTCGTAGATCTGCTGGCCCCAGCGCGCCTGCTGCGCTTCGGTGAGCTGGCCCTTGCCGCCATAGATCACGCGCGCCTCGGCGATCTGCGAGTGCTGAATCGAATTGTCGCGGGCGATGTCCTCGGGACGGATCATGCCGGTGACGATCAGCTCGCGCATCTCGAAATTGACGCGCACTTCCTGGCGGCCGCGGATCATCAGATTGCCGTTGGGCAGCACCTGGGTGACGATCGCGGCCATCGTCATGTTGATCGTCTCGGAACGATTGGTGGTGCCGCCGCCATTATATTTCGAGCCCGAATTGGTGTCGAACACCTTGGAGGCGTCACTGCCCAGCAACTTGGACACCGGCGCGATGCCGAGCAGCTGCCCGACGCCGCCGGTCTCCGATCCGCCCCGAGTGCGCGACGTGGCGTTGCCGATATCGGCCTTGTCGGCGATGTTGATCCGGATCGTCAGGATGTCGCCCGTCTTATTCGCGCGCTGGTCGCGGAAGAACGCACCGGCGCCGGTGCGAAACAGCGACGCGGTCGGCGCCGGCTGCTGCGGTCGCTGGGCATGACCGCCGCGGTCCGCCGGCATCGAGAGCGAAGGCTCGATCTCGGGCGTATCGACCGGATCGATCGCCGAGAGCTTGGGCGCCTTGCCCACCTGCTTCAGCCGCCCGACGGCGCCACAGCCCGAAAGCGTGGCGCAGATCGCCACGGCGGTAATCAGTTTACGCATGTGCATTCCCCTCAAGGTGCCGAGATCCGGACGGTGCCGGAGCCTTCGACCACGCCGTCCAGCGTGCGATTGGTGGCATTGACGACGACGCGTACCGCCTCACCGACCGCCGCGCCGCCGAGCGCGCGGCCCGATGCGGTGATGGCGAGCGTTCCCGAGACGATACGGATCGTCACCGGCTCGCCGCGATGGACGAGCTGCGGGCGCATGACGTCGCTCTGCCGTACGACCGCGCCCGTCTGGAGATTGCGGGTCGCTTCCATCCCGGTCGCATGCTCGATCGTCAGCGCGCCGCGCGCTGCCGCAGGCGCGCGCGCCTCGGTGGTGAAGTCGCTCGCCTCGATCCGCTCGCCGCGCGCAACCGGCTGCTGGAGGACGGCGACCTGCACGTCCTCCACCGGGCCTGAAGCGAGCAGCGAAAGGGCCAGCAGCACGGGCATCAGCGCAGCTGGCTGGTCGTCGCCAGCATCTCGTCCGCGGTCTTCACGACGCGGCTGTTCATCTCATAGGCGCGCTGCGCCGAGATCAGCGCCGTGATTTCCGCCACCGGATTGACGTTCGACGCCTCGACGAACTTCTGGTTGAGCGTGCCGAAGCCCGGCTCGCCCGGTGCGCCGACGGTCGGCTGGCCTGATCCCGCGGTCTCGAGGAACAGGTTGCCGCCCTTCGCTTCCAGGCCGGCCTCGTTCATGAAGTTGGCGAGCTCGAGCTGGCCGAGCACCTGCGGCTGCGCGTTACCCGCGATATTCGCCTCGACCTGGCCGGTCTTCGAAATGGTGATGTCGATCGTGCCCTGCGGAACGGTGATGCCCGGCTGCACGATATAGCCGTCCTGCGTCACCAGCTCGCCCTGATCGGAAGGCTGGAACGATCCGTCGCGGGTATAGGCGGTGGTGCCGTCGGGCATGGTGATCTGGAAATAGCCCTTGCCCTGGATCGCGACATCATAGGGATTGTCGGTCTGGGTCATCGCGCCCTGTTCGTTGATGCGATAGATGCCACCGGTCTTGACGCCCGCGCCGATCTGGATGCCCGAGGGCGAGCGGTTGTCGGGGCTCGTCGCCGCGCCGGGGCGCTGCACCTGCTCGTAGAGCAGGTCCTGGAATTCGGCGCGCTGGCGCTTGTACGCCGTGGTGTTCATGTTGGCGATGTTGTTCGAGATGACATCGACATTGGTCTGCTGGGCGAGCATGCCGCTGCTGGCGATGGTGAGAGAACGCATGGGGCTAGTCCTTTCGTGAAAATCAGCTGACGCGGCCGAGCTTGTCGATCGCGTTCTTGCGCATGTCGGACATGCTGTCGGAGATATGCTGGCTGGTCTGGTAGGCGCGCAGGATCTCGATCATGTCCGTGGTCTCGGTGATCGCGTTGACGTTCGATCCCTCGACCCCGCCGCTCTTGAGGCTGGTCTCGGCCGCCGTGAGCTCGCGGCCGCTGGTGCCGTTGAACATCCCGTCGCCGCGCGGGTCCATATTGGCTTCGTCGAACACGGTGACCGTCAGGCGGCCGATCGGGCCGTTCGCACCGCTCACGGTGCCGTCGGAACCGATGCTCAGCTTGCCCGCATCCTCGGGCGAGACGGTGATCGGCTTGCCGCCCTCGCCCAGCAGGCGCTGGCCGCCCGAGGTGGCGAGCTCGCCGGTCTCGAGCACCTTCACGAACCCTGCGCGTGTATAGGCGGTGCCCCCGCCCGGCGCCTCGACCGCGAGATAGCCCGGGCCGTCGATCATCACGTCGAGCGGATTGCCGGTCACCTGGAACGCTCCGGCGGTGACGTCGTGCACCGCGCCATAATCGAGCACGAACGACGTCTGCTTGGCCGGCTTCACCGTGGAATCGGTCTTCTCGACATATTCGCGGAACACGGGCTGCTCGCGCTTGAAGCCTACCGTATTCATGTTGGCGAGGTTGTTCGCCGTCACGTCGAGCCGGCGCCGCAGCGCCTGTTCCTGACTCAGGAGCACATAAGAGGAGATGTCCACCGGACCGTCCTTCGATTTTTTTCACTAGGCAGAAATTGCCGGGTGATGCTCCTATAATAGGAAGAAATCGCATGAGCGGGTCTCACCGCACGCGAATTCGAAAGGTCCAGGGCATGTCGGCGGAAATCGTCGAAGAGAAAGTGGCGGCGCCGGCAGTGGCAAAGCCCAAATCGAACAAGAAGCTGATGGTCATCGGCGCAGCGACGGCGGCAGTGCTGTTGCTCGGCGGTGGCGGCGGTACCGCGTTCTTCCTGTTCTCGGGCTCGAAGGCCCATGCGGAGGGATCCGACAAGGACGGCAAGGCCAATCTCCCCCCCGGTGCACATGGTGAGTCCGGCGAACGCGAGGGCAATTTCGTCGAAGTGCCCACGATGGTGGTGAACCTGCGTTCGCCCGACGGCGCGATGCGGTTCCTCAAGCTGCACTTCCTGCTGGTGCCCGGGCCTAATAGCGACGCCGCGGCCCTCAAGGACAAGCTGCCGCTGATCCTCGACTCCTATCAGCCCTTCCTGCGCGAGCTTCGGCCCGAGGATCTGGCGGGCTCCGCCGCGGTCTTCCGCGTCAAGGAAGAGATGCTGATCCGCGCCAATAACGTCGCCGGCGCGGGCTCGGTCAGCGACATCCTGATCGAGGATCTGGTGCAGCAATGATCGATCTCGACGATTTCGACCTGCCCGAACCTCCCGCCCCCCCGATGGGCGTCGGCGAGGATGTGCGCTTTGACCAGTCCGACATCGACGCGCTGTTCGGCGATCTGGGCGCGCCCACGGCCAAGAAGAAGGGCCTGCGCGCGGTCATCGAATCCAAGGTCATCAGCCATGAGCGGCTGCCGATGCTCGAAGTGGTGTGCGACCGCGTCGTGCGCGCCTTCGCCACGTCGATGCGCAACCTCACTTCGGATGCGATCGACGTCAGCCTCGAGGAAGTGACCTCGACGCGTTTCGGCGAGTTCATGAACCGTGTCGCATTGCCTGCGATGATCGGCGTGTTCCAGGTCAAGGAATGGGAGAGCTACGGCCTCGTGGCGGTCGAATCCGGCCTGATCTATGCGGTGGTCGACGCGCTGCTCGGCGGCCGCGGCGGCAACGCGCCGCTGCTGATCGACGGCCGCGCCTTCACCACGATAGAGACCGGCCTGGTCTCGCGCATGCTGACGCTGGCACTCCAGGATTTCGCCGACGCGTTCGAGCCGATCGAGCCGATCACGATCGATCTGGAGCGCATCGAGACCAATCCGCGCTTCGCCGCGATCGCCGGCACGTCGAACATCTGCGCGATCGCCACGTTCCGGGTCGACATGGACGGCCGCGGCGGCGATTTCACCCTGGTCTTCCCCTACGCCATGCTCGAGCCGGTGCGCCACAAGCTGCTCCAGCGCTTCATGGGCGAGAAGAACGGCCGCGA
This sequence comes from Sphingomonas sp. JC676, assembly GCF_014489075.1. Taxonomy (GTDB): domain Bacteria; phylum Pseudomonadota; class Alphaproteobacteria; order Sphingomonadales; family Sphingomonadaceae; genus Sphingomonas. The sequence goes on from NZ_JACTGR010000002.1 coordinate 516,356, forward strand.
CAGTATCTGGGAGGCCCATATGGCCGCCGAGATCCGCAAGACCAACGTCACGGTCAATGTCGTGCTGGGCGAGAAGGCGATGCCGTTGGCCGCGCTCGAAGCGCTCGAAGTCGGCCAGACGATCGCGCTCCACAAGAGCCCCGACGATTCCCTCGATATCGCTTGCGGCGGCGTCAAGCTCGCCGAGGCGCAGATCGGCCAGCGCCGCGGCAAGATCGCCGTGCGCCTGGTCACCGATGTTTCCCCCAAGCAAAAGGGCAAGTCATGAGCCTCGCTATCCTCGCCAATGTGCTGACGATGATCCTCTGCATGGCCGTGCTGGTGCAGAGCGTGCGGATGATGCGGAGCCTCCGCACCGTCAAGGACGGGGCGCTCACCGAAGTGGTCGGCGCGCTGGAGAAGGCGACCGGCCAGGCGCGCGCCGTGCTTTCGGACATGAAGTCCACGCTCGGCACCGAATGTGCCCAGCATGCCCGGCTCGTCGGCCAGGCACGCGACCTGCGCGACGAGCTTTCGGACATGATCGGCATCGCCGATTCCGCCTGTGAGCGGATCGTCAACTCGGTCGGCATCGCCAATGCCCATCGCGGCGTCGAGCCGATCGACGTGGAGGCCGAAGCCGAGATCAAGGCTGAGGCAGCCTGATGGCCCGCCCCTCGCTCCTCCTGCTGACCGCGGCCGCGTCGGCGCTGGCGGTCGTCGCCAATGCCGCGACGCTCGCCGTGCCCGATCAGGATTCGGCGGCCAAGACCCGCCTCGGCAATTCGATCGAGCAGGACATCAACGCCCGCGACTCCGCCGCGGCGAAGCGCAAGCGCGGCCTCGACCTGCGCGAACAGGCCGCCAAGGCCGCCGAAGCCCGGCTCCAGGCCGATCTCGAAGCGCGCCAGAAGCAGGCAGCGGCAACCGCACCCGCCGGTGGCGGCATGTCCGGCAACGATCCGATGCTGCCGGCGGAGGCGCAATATGACGAGCTCGCCCGCATCTACCAGGCGATGAAGCCCGCCAAGGCGGCTTTGGTCTTCGAGCAGCTCGACATGGAAGTGCAGATGAAGGTCGCGCAGCGCATGCGCGCCAATTCGACCGCGTCGATCCTGGCATCGATGACCCCCCGGGGCGCCGCGGCGCTCAGCATGGCACTGGCGCGCAAGAGCGCGGCACGCCCGCGTCCGGTTGCAGTGGCTCCGGCACCGGCGACGCCGGCCGCCGTGGCGAAGCCCGCGACAATGGCGCGCCGCTAATCCTTTTCCGTCACCCCGGCCTTGTGCCGGGGTTCACTTCGCCGCGCGCAAGCCGCTCAAGGCTCAATCGCCTCGCCCAGACCTCGGTGGACCCCGGCACAAGGCCGGGGTGACGGATGGGGAGGCGGCGTGCGCCCAAAATTTCGCTGGAAATGTGGGATTTCGCTTGAGACATGCACCGTGTCTTTGAAATCCTGAATATCGAAACGGTCGCGCGCGCTCTCATATGTGCGCGCGCGAAGAACCCCTGACCTTTGTGACTTTAGGGTAACCGGCTACCGCTGGATCAGCGCTGCGAAGCGCGCACCTCGACGATCAGCACGCGGGTGATTCCCGGTTGTGCGGCCTTGATCGCCGCGGTCAGATCATGATCGAGCTGTTCGGCATCTACCGCGCGCAGGCCCGATGCATTGAGCCGCGCGAATTCGAGCCCCGCCGCCACCGATGCCGCGCGCAGCACCGGCAGGTCCTTGATCACCTGCGCCGCCACCTGGCTGTTGCCGGCCTCCAGGACCAGCTTGAAATAGAGCGATCCGGCCATGCGATCGGCATCGATGATCGGCACGGTGATCTCGTCCATCGGCACGAGGTTGAGACCCTCGCCGCCGCCACCGCCGCCTCCGGACGCCTGGGCAAGACCACCCGGCAACGGCGTCGCCACCGCGGCGAGACCCAAAGCCGCCAGCTTGCTCCTGCGCACTGAAATTCTCCTCGTAGCGGGCGGCCCGCGGACGCGCCCAACATTCTATAATAGAGGGAAATCATCGAGCAGGTGCAGACTTGAGCCACGATCAACGCCCCGGAAAGATGCGCGTCGTCCAGGACGCCGCGACCGCGAACCGCAATCGCAGAAGCGATGTGACGGCCGCGGCCAGCGTCGCGGCGCGAACCGATACGGGCGTCGCGAATGGCGCAGCCGGCTCGAGCCGGGCCGGAAGCGACGCCGCTGCCGCCAGGAAAGGTTTGTCGATGCTTCAGGCGGGCCTCTTCCTGCTCGCTTGCGTGATCGGCGGCGTCACCGTCGCCGTTCTGCGGCCGTTCTGATGCGCACCAGTCTGATCGCGCTCCTCGCCGGGGCAACCGTAGCGACGCCGCATGAGGCGGCGCCGAATGTCGCCGTGGCCGCCGTCCAGGTGCCCGCCCCACCTCCCGCGCGGATTTCCAAGCTGCCTCCCTTCGCCGCCCAGCTCGCACAGGGTGCGCAGCTCACCGACGGATCGGCATGGCAAGGCCCGACCGGCCCACAGGCCTGGACGCTGCTAGCCGCAGCCAGGCCCGATGCCCGCCAGGCGACGCGCTGGAGCTATGCGCTCGGACTGATCGGCGAAGGCCGCGGCGCGGATGCGCTGGGCGTGCTCGAGACGATGCGCGCGGACGACAATGATCTCGCGCTGGTCACCCAGTTCCAGCTCGCCATGGGCGCCGCGTTGACCTTGATCGGCCGCGACGACCAGGCCGTCGAATCGCTCTCCGGGCCCGATCTCACCGCCAATGCCGAGGCCTGTGCCTGGCGGCTGCGCGCGCTCGCCCACGCCAATCTCGCGAAACAGGCCGCGCGCGAAATCAACTGCGCGATCCCCGTGATCAATGCGCGTGCGCCGTTCGATCGCCGCCCCTTCATGAGCGCCGCCGCCAAGGCTGCGATCGACATCGGTCAGCCCGGGCCCGCGCTTGCCTGGCTCAAGCTGTTCGGAGACAATGAACCCGAAGCCAATCTGCTGCGCGGCCGCGCGCTGCTGGCGATGGGCGAGACCGCCGGCGGCCTGCTGCGCCTGGCTCGCGCCGAAGAGAGCGGCGATCCGGGTGTCCAGGCCGGCGCGCGCCTGGCCAAGATCGAGACGGGTCTCGCCACCCACCGGATCCCGCCCGCCGACGCGTTCAAGCAGCTCGATGCGCTGCGCTATGTCTGGCGCGGCGGGCCGACCGAGGAGCAAGCGCTGCGCCTCCAGTTCCGGATCGCGAGCGAGGCGCATGATCTGCGCGGCTCGCTGCGCACCGGCGCCACGCTGCTACGCTATTTCAAGCTGGGCGACGATGGCGGCTCGATGCTCGCCGAGCTCCAGGCCCGGCTCAGCGCCGCGCTGCTGCCCGAAAGCGGCGTCTCGCTGCCCGACGCGGCCGGCCTTTACTGGGATTACAAGGAGCTGGCGCCTTCGGGCGCGGAAGGCGATGCGCTCGCGTTCCGCCTCGCCGGCCGGCTCCAGGCCGCGAGCCTCTATGCCCGCGCTGCCGAGCTGCTCCAGTATCAACTCACCCAGCGCCGCGAGGATGTGGCGCAGGGCCCGCTCTCGGTAAAGGTCGCCGCGCTCCATATCCTCGCCGGACGGCCCGATCGCGCGCTGGCGGCGCTGCACGATACTGAGCAGCCCGACTATACCGATCAGATGCGCTGGGACCGCAAGCGCGTCGAAGCCGTCGCGCTGCACCAGCTCGGCCGGGACGGCGCGGCGATGGCGGCGCTCGACCAGGTTCCCGATGCCGCAGCGGTGCGCGCCGAGATCCATTGGCGCTCGAAGGACTGGGGTGCCTTCGTCACCGAGAGCGAGGCCATGCTGCCCGCGCCCAAGGGGCTGGGCGAACCCGGCCAGGCCGCGGTGCTGCGCCAGGCCGTCGCGCTCGCGATGCTCGGCCGCGAGGACAAGCTCCAGGCGCTGCGCGCCCGCTATGGTGCGATCTTCAAGACGCTGCCCAGCGCCCGCGCCTTCGATCTGCTGACTCGCAAGGTCGAAACGATCGACCCTGCCGCGCTGGGCGAGGCGATGGGCGCGATCCCCGAGGCGAGCCCCGCGGGCGCGATCGGCGACCTGCTCGACGCCAGCGCGACCTGATCGCCTCCTGCCATCCGCGGCCACATAAAAAGGGCGTCCCGGGCAAGAACCCGGGACGCCCTTTTTATTCGCCTCCCCGCCGGCATCGCCGTACGGAAGGGCTCTCTCGTTACTTCAGATAGTCGACTAGGCTCAGCCCGGAGAGCTGCGAGAATACCGAGTAGCTCGCCTTGAGCACGGTCTGCTGTTGGGCGATGTCGACCGCCACCTGGCCCAGATCGGCGTCCTCGTTGGTCTCGATCACACCGTTCAGCAGCAGCGACCGCTCGTCACCGCGCTTTGCGAGCGTCTCGACTTGGTTTTGCTTGCGGCCGTTCTCGGCATTGACCGCACGAAGATCGCCCAGCCCGGTGTCGAACTGGCTCACGACTAGCTTCAGCGCATCCATCTGCGCCGCGGTGGGCTGGTCGCCGATGTTGCCCGCCTGGGCGAGCGTGCGGAAAGCCTCATACATGTTCTTGCCGAGCGCACTCGCGCTGATCCCATAGGTCACGTCGACCCCGTCGGCGACCCGCGCGGTCGACTGTACGCCATCGTCCTTGAAGGCGTCGGCGCCGGTGGTCGTCGCCGCGTCGGCGAGCGTGTTCGGGACGAACGGCGGCTGGCCCGTCTGCGATCCGCCGAACAGCGGCGTGCCGCCCTCGGAAGCGTTGAGCGAGGAGCGGAACTGGCTGAATGCCGCGTTGATCGCCTCCTGCAACCCCGACGACTGGCCGGTGCCGACGGTGGTCGTGATCTGCTGCTTCAGGTCCTCGATCGAGTCCTGCATGCCTTCGATCTGGCCTTGATAGAGTGACAGGGTCGTGCCGACGCGCTTCGACACGGTCGACTGTGCATCCTGGCGGGCGAGCAGGCTGTGCGCGGAAAGGTTGCGCACGGTCTCGGTGCCGAGCGAGGCGAAGTCCGAGGCCTTTTTGGTGGTGGAGAGCTGCGTTTGGCTGATCGCGAGCTTTTCCTGCGCACGCTGAATGGCGTCGGACATCGTGCGCTGAAGGGGAATGGTTGCAACCCGTGCCATGATGTTCTCCGTTATCGGACCATGCCGATGAGTGTGTCGTACATTTCGCTGGCGGTGGTCAGCACGCGGGCCGCGGCGCCGTAGCTGTTCTGGAGCACCACCATGAGCTGGAGCTCCTCGTCGATATTGACGCCCGAGAAGCTGTCGCGGCGATTGACCGCATCGTCCTTGCGCGCGGTGGCGTCGTTCAGCGAGTCCTTCGCCTGGCTTGCCTCCAGCCCGGTATGCCCCAGCAACAGGCTCGAGAAGCGCTCGACCGTGCTGCTGCCGTCCTTGCCCATGTCGACGGCCGTGCCGAGCCGATCGACGAACGCCGTGGCGCCGCGCGTATCGCCGGCGCCGAGCGCCTTCGCGCCCACCACCGCGTCCATCTGGAAGCGCGCGAGCGGCAATTTGGTCGGGGTGGCCACGATGTCCGAACGAACCTGGCCGGTGCTCAATCCGCTCGAAAGGCCGTTCAGGCCCATCAGCGACGAGAAGCTGGCACCGGTACCGAGGCGGCTGGTCGAATCCGAGGGAACTGAAAGCGTCGCCCCGGACACCGAAGCATTGGGCTCGAACCGCATGCGCCCACGATTGTCGAGCGAGAAGCTGCCGAAGCTGCCAAGGGGACTGCCGTTGAGTTGCGTCACCAGGTCGCCGACGGTGCCGCCGGCTGCGGGCGTGAGTGTGTAGTTCGCCAGCGAGCGGCCGGACGAATCGCGCAGCACAATCTGCGTCGTCTCGCCGGCGGCGAAGCCGTGCGGATCGCTCGCGTTGAAGCCCGAAGGCACCAGCGTGCTTGTGCCGCTGGTGACCAAGTCGTTCAGCCCGAAATATTGCGATACGCCCACGCCGGCGCGGTCGCTGGGGGTGGTGGGATCCTGGGCCACTACGACGCCGTTGCCGGCACCGTTTGCCTTGATGCTCAGCTTGCCGTCGACAAAGCTCGCTGTCCCCGCCCCGCCCAGCCCGGCGTTGATCGCCGTGACCATATCGTCCACCGTCGCGGTGGGACCGAGAGCGTCGAAATCCACGTTGGTCTTGGCGATCAGTGTGCCATCGGCGCCGGTAACCGCGAAGGTCGCCTTGCCGGTAAAGCCCAGCCGGTCCGTTCCCGCCAGCCCGCTCTGCCGGCCGTTCAGGCTGTTGGGCGCGGGCATGGTGGTTCCGGCGTTCGAGACGCTGTTGAGCGCCTCGGAAAGTCCGCCAAACAATACGCCAAGCTGCTCGTTGAACGCGGGAAGCGCGCGATCGCGCAGATCGAGCAGGCCACCGAGTTTGCCGCCCACGGCCGCAGAATCGATGCTCTCCCCGGTCGATGCGTCGGGATTGGTGAAGCGCAATTCGATCGGCGGATAGCTCGACTGCGCCGTGCCTCCCCCTCCCGATGCCGGATAGGAAAGCTGGCGTACGCGGCGATCGAGCAGCATCGCGCCGGTCGCGGTTTCGATGGTGACCCGGCCGTCGGCCTGGTCGCGCACGTTGCACGAGATGAGGCCGCTCAATTCCTCGATCGCGCTCATCCGCTCGTCGGCGGCGCCGCCGGCGCTTTGGCCGAGGACGGTCGCCTGGGAGACTGTCGAGTTCAGGTCATTGATGCGCTTGAGCAGGCTGTTGATCTTGTCGACCGAATAGCTGACTTCGGATTCGACATCGCCGCGCAGCCCGTCAACATCCTTGCTGATCTGCTGCATCGACGAGATCGCATCCTGCACGTCGCCGGTGAAGACCGCGACGGTCTGCGCCGAGGATTGCGAACCCGTCATCGCCACGGCGGATGCCGAAATCGCGTCCAGCCTGGCCGGCAGACCCGACGAAGCGCCGGGCGCGCCGAGCAGCGACTGCAACCGATCCAGATAGCTGGAGGTGACGTCGGCACGGCCAAAGTCGCCAGCACGCCGATAGACGGTGGATTCGAGGAAACGATCGGCGATGCGGGTTGGCTCGCCGATAACGACGCCGCTGACCTGCCCGCCGGATACGCCGGTCGTGAGGGATACGCGTTCGCGCGCATATCCCGCCACGCCGACGTTGGCGATATTGTTGGAGACCGCGCGAAGCCCGGCCTGGGCCGCAGCCAGGCCGGACGTCGCCGTTCCCAATATGTCGTTGAGCGACATTCCTTGACCCCTCGCCGTCGTTCAGATCAGCGCTTCAGATTGCTGACTTCTTGCAGCATGTCGTCGACCGTGGTGATGATCTTCGACGATGCGCTGTAGGCCCGCTGGAAGCGGATCATGTTGGTGAACTCGCTGGCGAGATCGACGGTCGAGGATTCGAGGTTGTTGGCGAGGAGATTGCCCGCGCCAAGCGAGCCCGGCACCTTCATCGTCGGGCTGCCCGAGGTCTTGCTGGGGGTGTAGCCGTTGCCCGAGACACGGGTCAGGCCGTCGGGATTTGGGAAGGTTGCGATCGGCAGCTGGAACACTTCGCGGGTGGTGCCGTCGGCGAAGATCGCGCTGACGCGCCCGGTCTTGCTGATGTCGATCGAGGCCAGATTGCCCAGCACGCCGCCATTGACGGTCGACGAGAGCAAAGCCGAGACGTCGCTCGACTGCACGATGCCGTTGATCCCCTTATCGTCGCCGAGCTGGAGATCGATCGGCACCGACGACGCGCCGTTGGTCCAGGTGGCCACCAGCGGATTGAACAGCGCCGCGGTCGATCCGGCGCGGTCGAGGCTGCCGTCGCCATTGAACTTCATGGTGCCGCTCGACAGCAGGCCGCCGGTCTGGGTGACGTCGGTGGCGGGCGTTGCGTAGACTTCGGTAGCCCAGGTATTGGCGCCGGTCTTGAGGAAGCTGATCGAGACCTGGTGCGACGCGCCCTGGCCGTCCGAAATGTCGAACGAGCGCGTAAAGTCCGGCTTCACGGCACCGCTGGCCATATTGCCCGCGACATAGGTTGCCGCGGCGGCGCTGACCGTCGTGGTCGACTGGAGGTTGGCATGGATCTGGAGCTTGGTCGTCGGGCTCGCGGTGCCGGTCAGGTCGCTCAGGCGCACCGGCGACAGATCGTCCAGGCTGCCGGTATCGGTATAGCCGCCCGACGCATCGAGGCGCCAGCCATAGAGATATTGCTGCGAGGCGTTGCGGAGGAAACCTTCCTCGTCGGGGCTGAATGAACCGGCGCGCGTATAGGCAACGCCGCCGGTCGATGTCGAATTCGACCGGGTGACGAAGAAGCCGCCGCCGTCGATCGCGACGTCGGTGCTGCGGCTCGAAGACTGGAGCAGGCCCTGCTTCGAGATCAGCGGCACGGCAACCGACGAGACGCCGCCGGCGGTGTAGGACGAGCCGACGCGGCCGTCCGTCACCATGGTGCGGAACTGGGCGTCGGTGCCCTTGTACCCGATCGTGTTGATGTTGGTGATGTTGTCGGCGACGATCGCCAAGGCGCTGGCCTCGGCACTCATGCCGGAGACACCTGCGTAGAGAGCGGAATAAAGGCTCAAGTCATACACTCCTGACGATGCCCGCGGATCACCACGCAGGCCACGTCTCCATTGTAGGATGAGGTTCGACGAGACCCAACGGTAGGCAAAAATTGCCGCGTAACCGGCCAAGGGCGGAAAATTGCTCCTATAATGTGAGCAAGCTCCACGAAAGGCACCTACCATGCTTCGCATCACGCTTCGCGATGGCGAAAAGGCGATCGTCAACGGCGCGGTCCTGCGCGCCGTCGGCCGCACCCAGATCGCGGTCGAGAACAAGGTGGCGATCCTGCGCGGCCGCGAAGTCATGCGGCCGGAGGAAGCCACTACCCCCGCGCGCCAGCTCTATTTCTCGGCGATGCTCGCTTATATCGATCCCGCCAGCCGCGACACGCACCACGATATCGTGGTCGGCCTGCTCGGTGCGCTGCTTGCCGGCCTGGCTTCGCCCGAAGCCAAATCGGCGTGCATCCGCTTCGCCCAGGATCTCGCCCAGGGCGACTATTACAAGGCGCTGGCCGCCGCACGCGAACTGATCGCGTTCGAAGCCGAGGCCGCCGATCCCGAGCATCAGGCCGCCTGAGGCCCAAGGGTACGGACCCTAACCATGCAGACCCTTGCCAGTGCCGCGCGGGCGATCCGCGACATGGTGCCCGACCGCAGGTTCGGCCGCGTCGTCGCCGTGCGCGGCGCGCTGATCGAAGTCGAAGGACTCGCCGGCGTCGCGCAGATCGGCAGCCGTGTCGTGATCTCCGCCCCCGGCGGCCGCGTCGAAGCCGAAGTTACTGCGCTCGACCGTAGTGTCGCTTTGTGCCTGCCGTTCGTCGATCCCCAGGGCGTCGGCCTGGGCGCGCGCGCCGAGCTTGGCGCCGGCCAGTTCAGCGTGCGCCCGTCCAGGGCATGGCTCGGCCGGATGATCGACGGGCTCGGCCGCCCGGTCGACGGGCTCGGTCCGCTCGTCAACGGTGCGGACCCCCAGCCGATCAAGGCGCCCCCGCCCGCCGCGGCCAACCGCGCGCGCGTCGCCGAGCGGATCGAGACCGGCGTGCGCACGCTCGATCTGTTCGCGCCACTCTGCCGCGGCCAGCGGCTCGGCCTGTTCGCAGGATCGGGCGTCGGCAAATCGGTGCTGCTCTCGATGCTCGCGCGCTGGACGCAGTGCGATGTCGCGGTGATCGGCCTGATCGGCGAGCGCGGCCGCGAAGTGCAGGAATTCATCGAGGACGATCTGGGACCCGAGGGCATGGCCCGCTCGGTCGTCGTCGTCGCCACGTCGGACGAGCCCGCGCTGATGCGCCGCCAGGCCGCCTGGACCACGCTGGCGGTCGCCGAGCATTTCCGCGACCAGGGCCTCAACGTACTGTGCCTGATGGACTCGGTCACCCGCTTCGCGATGGCGCAGCGCGAGATCGGCCTCGCCTCGGGCGAGCCCCCCGCGACCAAGGGCTATACCCCCACCGTCTTCGCCGAGTTGCCCCGCCTGCTCGAACGCGCCGGCCCCGGTGCGCCGGGGTCGGGGATGATCACCGGCCTGTTCACCGTGCTCGTCGATGGCGATGACCATAACGAGCCTGTCGCCGACGCGGTGCGCGGCATCCTCGACGGTCACGTCGTGATGCGCCGCGCGATCGCCGAGCGCGGCCGCTATCCGGCGATCGACGTGCTCAAATCGGTGTCGCGCACCTTGCCGCACTGCCTGAGCGAGGAGGAGAACCAGACCCGTCTCGCCGCCCGCAAATTGCTCTCGACCTATGCCGATATGGAAGAGATGGTCCGGCTCGGCGCGTACAAGGCGGGATCGTCCGAGGAGGTCGACCGCGCCGTGGCGCTCGCCCCGCGTATCGAGGCGCTGATCAACCAGGGCAAGAACGACCAGGGCAGCGCCCAGGCCGCCTTCGCCGCGCTCGCCGAAATCGTCGAGATGGGCCAGGTCGACGCAGGCAAGGCAGGCGAATGACTCCGTTCGACACCGCGCTCCGCGTCCAGCGCCGCGAGGTCGATGCCGTGAAGGTCTCGATCAGCATCGAGGTCGAACGCATCACCACGCTCGAGGCGCAGTCGCGCACGCTCGCCGAACGCGCCCGCGAGGAGCGCGCGCTCGCCACCAGCCTCCCCATCGCCTCCGACGCCTGGGCCGCGCGGATGAAATACGAGCAGATCCGCATCAACGAAGCCGCCTATCTGGCCCAGGCCCGGCTCGGCCAGCTCCGCGCCCAGGCCGTCGAAGCCTATGGCACGATGCGCGCGATCGAAGGCGCTGCCGAACGCTATCAGGACGAAGCCGACCGCACCGCCGCCACCGCCGAGCAGACCGGCATCGACGACATCGCCGCCGCGCGCTTCCTGCGCGCGCGCCGCGCGACCGGGAGCCGTTCGGCATGATCGCCCGCGCCGACCAGCTCGCCCAGCTCACCCCCGCCAAGCGCGCGCAGGTGATCTTTGCCGAGGCACAGTCGCAGCTCTCGACGCGGTTGTGGCGGGCCGCGCTAGGCGACAGCGACCGCAAGGACGATCGCGAGACCTCGCCCTTGGCGCCGAAGAACCTGCAAATGGATTCGCTGCTCGAACTGCTCGGGGGCCAGGCGCCCGCAGGCAAGGCCGGCACTTGCGGCTGCCACTGCGCCTGCGCCTGCCATGCCGGCGGCCAGCAAGGCGCGACCGGCGGCGACGCGTTCACGGATGCCGAGGCGATGGTGGCGCGGCCCGCCGCGCTGGTCGCCGCACCCGCTGCCGCCGTCTCGACCGGCGGGCTCCAGCTCGGTGCCAATACGCGCTACGGCTGGGCCTTTGCCGGCGCCGAGCAACGCACCGGCATCCCCGCTCCGGCGCTCGCCGCGATCGTCGATGCCGAAGCCGCGAAGAGCCATGACGGAAGCTGGAATACGCTTTCGCGCAATCCACGATCGAGCGCGGCCGGGCTCGGCCAGTTCCTGAGCGGGACCTGGCAGGACCTTGCGCAGACTCAGGGCACCTGGCTCAACACGATCGCCAGCCAGAAGGGCTGGCTCGATGCGCGCGGCAAGGTCGATCCTGCCAGCCGTGCCGAGCTGCTGGCCCTGCGCTACGACCCCCAGGCGTCGATCGCCACCGTCGCCGACATGGCCAAGCTCAATCTCGATCGGCTCGAGAAATCGGGCATTCGCGTGCGTACCGATTCCGAAACGCTCGCCAAGGCCGCCTATCTCAGTCACCATCTCGGCTTCGGCGATGCCCGCAAGTTCCTGGGCACCGGCATCGAGCCGGGGCGCGCGCGCATGCTGCTCGCTGCCCAGATCGGCGAAAGCGCGGCGGATCAGCGCATCGCGGGTACCGGCAATGCGGTCCAGGCGCACCGCCAATGGCTGCTCGGCTTTATCGATCGCCGGATTCAGCCGCAAAAATTTTCCTCCTAAAATTTTTCCTATAATGATTATTGGCCATGGGTTTCGATGGCTAACAACGCATTAACCATATGGTTTTCCACAGTTTTCCACAGGAAAGTCTTGCCTAGGGAGTTGCGCGCTAGGGGATTACACCTATAGGATGAATTAGTACTCCTTTAATTCATTCAGGCGAAATCTCCCCTTGTCGACGGGGCGCTTCAACGCGCTCCGCCGCGCACATCAGGGGGAAGAGATTTCATGTCGAAGACCACGATCGCGCTCGAAGCAGCCGTCGCCATTGTCATCGAAAATTCGCCGAAGGAAGCGAAGCAGACCAACCGTCAGCGCGCGGAGGTCGATCGCGCCTTTGCCCGGATCCTGAAGCTCATCGCCCCTCGCATCCGCCACTTCATCCGCCAGTACGGCCTCACCGCGCATTGGGACGATGCCGAGCAGTGCTGCGCGATCGCCGTCCACCGCGCCATCCAGGCTTATGAGCCGGAAAAGGCGCAGTTCACCACCTTCGTGAACTGGCAGATCCGCGGCGAGCTCCAGAGCCTCCGCTTCCGCCTGATGACCGATCAGCGCCCGTCGGCGAAGAAGGTCGAGGCGACCACCGTCTCGCTCAGCGCGATCGCCCTCTCGCCGGACGGCGACGAAATGTCGCCCGAAGCGATGATCGAGGACGAAGACGCCCTCTCCCGCACCGAAGCCGCTGCGTCCGATTATCTCGCCGATGGCGCGATCTCATCGCTGATCGACGCCTATGTCGATCAGCTCCGCAAGGTGGGCATCGAGCAGCTGCGCCGCCGCCCCCGCCCGAAGCGGGAAGAGGCCGCGCTCCGCCGCGAAGGGCCGCGCCTCCGCGTCGCCACCCATGGCATCGATCCGGCCGAACTCGACAAGCTCGAAGCCAAGCTCGAGCGTGATCGCGAGATCGTCGCCCGCCGCGTGTTCCAGACCGCCACGCTCGACGATCTCTCGCTCGAGACCGGCGTCACCAAGGAGCGCGTCCGTCAGATCACCAAGCGCGCCGCCAAGACGATCGCCGAGATCGCCGCCGCCGATCCGCGTTTCGCGGTGATGGCTGAATATGGCGAGCCAGCCGCAAAGCGCCGCCAGCCGGCGTCGAGCCGCGTCGCTACCCCGATCCTTCCGGATGCGGGCCAGCTGCACAATCGCCTGGCAAGCGTCGTCGCGATCGACCCGGCAACGCTGAGCACCGCGGCAATCGCCGCAGCCGAACTTCCGGCCGAGCGCGTCGAGGCCATTCTGCTTGCCGCTTCAGCTGCACCGTCCAGCGCTGCCCTCCATTGAGAATGCGCGGACTCGATCCGCGCATCCTATAATGTGACTACAGCTCTGGGGATCCGACGATGCAGCGCCAACCTGAAATTCTAGCCCCGGAAGCCGCGGTCCAGACGCTGCCGCGGCCCAACCGGAAGCTCACCGAGCTGGCACGGGAAGTGGTTCGCTGTGCCCAGCCGTTGCTCCCGCAAGGCGCCGGGCTGTTCCTCGGCCTGCAGCGCGACACCGAAGATACGCTGCGGCTGATCTGGTGGCGCCGCGACGATTTCCGCCTGATCGCGGAGATCGCGGCTTCGGCCGAAGGCTTCTGCCCGGAAGACACGGCGGAAGGCGCGATGCAGGATGCCGCCACGGCGCTGCTCGCCTATCTGGGGGGCCGTTGGCCGGCGACGCCCACACAGTTCGGTGTGATCACTGATGGAGTCGGCGTGGCGTTCGCGCCCGAGCATCCCGCGCCCGCCAGCGAAGGCTGGTTGCTGCGGCATGCAAGCGGCGCAGGTTCGCTCACCGCGATTCTTCCGCTCGACCGCGAAGGGCCCTGCGCTCTGCTTTGCGGTCCAATCCGTCCACTTTCATTCCATTAAATTACACAGCATTAACCTTGCGTTATCCTAAAAATACTTCAAGGTAGTCCGTAGCGTGTCCAAAATGGATGTGCGAGGGGACTGAAATGGCGAAGATCAAGGGCAAGGGACGGCGTCCGGACGCTGGATCAACCCCGGGCGAGGTGCGGATAGATCTGCATCGCGCATTTATTTTTCCCAATCGCATGCGCGACCAGCGCCGCAGCCATGGCTATCCCAAGCTGCTGCGTCTCGCCGCTGCGATCCCCGAAATCCCCTATATCCGCCTGTCCAAGATCGAGCGCGGCGAGGTCGTCGCGCGGCCCGACGAGATTCGCCGCATCGCCGCGATGCTGGGAATCGCGCCGGCCGACCTGTTGCTCGACATCGACGCGCCGGGCTTCGATATCGCGGCCTGGGCCCAGCCGTTCGAGGATGGCAGCGCGCCCGATCTCGCGGAGGAACGGTTCGCCGTGCTGCTCGGCGCCGCGCTGCGCGCCCGCCGCGCCACCGATTCCGCGCTCACCATCGCCACGGTGGAACGCGAATACAGCCTCCCGCCGGTCAATCTGTCGCGCATCGAGAATGCGCAAAAGCCGTTCGCGCGCTGGAACGCGGCGACCCAGTCCGCGCTATATGCGCTGTTCGGCGTGTCCAGCGAGGCCGGGCTGCGGCATGTGGTGGAGGAACGTCACCACGCCGGCGCGCTCGACGCCTTCATCGCCAATGTTTCCGATCCCGCGGCCCGGCACGCGCGCAGCCGCGGACGCATCGCCGAGCTTGCCGCCGCACTGGAAGCACCCGCCACCCCGCCATCCCCCGCCCAGCGCGCCACGCCAGCCGCAATCGGTTCGGTGCGGCTGATCGGCGTGCGCGGCGCACCACTGCCAAATGGTTTGATCGCCGACACCCTCACTAGCGAGACCGTGGAGGCGCCGCACGTCGCCGGCCCGCGCGCCTTCGGCCTCAAGGTCGGTCGTGCCACGCTCGGTGGCGGACTGCCCAGCCAGGCGACCGTCATTGCCGACCCCGACCGCCTGCCCGTTCCCGGCGGCCTGGCGGCGCTGCGCGAGGAAACGGGCTGGCGCCTGCTCTCGGTCGGATCGGACCGCGCCGGCCGCATGATCGGCTACAGCGTCAATCCCGATCTCGAAGTGGCGCTCGACGATTGCGATCCCGCGCTGCTCGCCGCGATCGTCAGCGCAATCTTCGTCTGAGCGCGGCTCCGTGACATCTCCGCGCGCCATGCTAAGGCGCCGCCATGGGTGATCTCATCGTCATCGAGGGCGCCGACGGCGTCGGCAAGAACACCGCCTCGCGCGGCGTGTGCGACGCGCTCAACGCCGCCGGCCGCAGCGCGGTCGTGATCGGCTTTCCGCGTTATGGCGAGACCGCCGCCGGCGTCACGATCGGCCGCTTCCTTGCCGGCGAGATGCCCGTGCCTGTCACGCCCCGCGCCGCCGCCGTGCTCTACGCGCTCGACCGGCTCGAATGGCGCGACGCGATCCTGGAAGCGCAGGCTGCCCATGACGTCGTGATCTTCGATCGCTACATCGCCTCCAACATGGCCTATCAGGCCGCCAAGCTCGAAGCCGCCGAGGCGCGCGCGATGATGGATTGGATTCTCGCGCTCGAAATCGGCCAGTTCGCCCTGCCGCGCCCTACCCTTTCCATCTACCTCGACACGCCGTGGGACCTCGCCCGCGAGTTGATCCTGAAAAAGGCGCAGCGCAGTTATACCGAAAAGAGCTTCGACGCGTATGAAGCGGATATCGCGCTCCAGCAGCGCGTGCGCACCAATTACGAGGCGATCGTCGCGGCCGATCTGCTGGGGCCCTGGCAGGTCGTCCATGCCAGCGAGGGCGGTGCGATGCGCGCACCGGGCGCGATCGTAGACGAGATTATTTCCCACATCTGAAAACGGGACGCGGGATTTGGACCGTTCGGCTTGACAGCAACGCCGTGCCGACAGCATGGTAGCGCTATCAAAGCATAAACTTCACAGGCGAGAGGTCTTGGAAGCGTCCCCCGTTGCAATGCTGCCCGCCGACCATGCGCAGGCAATTCTGGTTGGCCGTGTCCTCACAGACGACGGTCCAAGCCCCGTCGTCGTGCGCGGCGGCACTGTCTATGACGTGTCGGCAATCGCACCCACTGTCGCCGATCTGATCGAGCGCGACGATCTCGCGATGATCGACGGCGTCGTGTTGTGCGGAGTCGAGTCGCTCGGCACGCCCGGCGGCCCGCGCCTGCTCGCGCCCGTGGATCTCCAGTGCATCAAGGCGTGCGGGGTGACCTTCGCGGTCTCCGCGATCGAGCGCGTGATCGAGGAGCGTGCGCGCGGCGACGCCGAGAAGGCGGCCACGATCCGCGGCGATCTCGAGGCGAAGGTCGGCTCGGGCATCCGCTCGGTCGTCCCCGGCAGCGCGGAAGCGGCCAACCTCAAGGCGGCGCTGATCGATGCCGGCATGTGGTCGCAATATCTGGAAGTCGCGATCGGCCCCGATGCCGAGGTGTTCACCAAGGCGCCGGTCCTCTCGGCGATCGGCTGGGGTGGCGATATCGGCATCCGTTCGGACAGCGACTGGAACAATCCCGAGCCCGAGGTCGTGCTCATCGTCGACCGCAACGGCACGCCACGCGGCGCGACACTGGGCAACGACGTCAATCTGCGCGATTTCGAGGGCCGCAGCGCGCTGCTGCTCGGCAAGGCGAAGGACAACAACGCCTCCACGTCGCTGGGCCCCTTTGTCCGCATCTTCGACGCGAGCTTCACGATGGACGATGTCCGTACGGCGGTGGTCGATCTGGAGATCGACGGACCCGAGGGCTATCGCCTGACCGGCACCAACAAGATGAGCGAGATCAGCCGCGATCCGACCGATCTCGTCCGCCAGACGCTGAGCGAGCACCAATATCCCGATGGCTTCGCGCTGTTCCTCGGCACATTGTTCGCGCCGGTGCAGGATCGCGACCATCCCGGCCGCGGCTTCACCCACAAGGATGGCGATGTGGTCCGCATCTCGACGCCGAAGCTCGGCAGCCTGTTCAATCGCGTCACCACATCCAAGGCTGCCGCTCCGTGGCAGTTCGGCATCCGCGACCTGATGCGGAACCTGGCGGGCCGTGGCTTGCTATGAGCCGTCTACGCCAACAGAATTTCCCTTATTTCGCCAAGGTACTCCATTCTCATGTCGGAAGCTGATCCCATGCACGTGCCGCTCACCAGCGATCAGCGCGCCATCTATCCCAGCCTGAAGGGCAAGCGCGTGCTGGTTACCGGCGGCGGCTCGGGCATCGGCGCGGGCATCGTCGAAGGCTTTGCTCGCCAGGGCGCCAGGGTCACCTTTTTCGACCTCGCGCGCGAGGATTCGGAAGCCTTGGTCGCCAGCCTCGCCGGCACCGGCCCGGCCCCCGTCTTCCAGCAGCGTGACCTGACCGACATTGCCGGCCTCCAGACCGCGATCAAGCGGCTGATCGAGGAAAACGGCGCGTTCGACATCCTGATCAACAACGCCGCCAACGATGATCGCCACTCGATCGAGGAAGTGACCGAGGAATATTGGGAAAACCGTCTCAACACCAACCTCAAGCATTTGTTCTTCGCCGCGCAATCGGTGATCCCGGCAATGAAGGCCCAAGGCTCGGGCGTGATCGTCAATCTCGGTTCGATTTCCTGGCACCTCGCGCTCGAGGGGCTGACGCTCTACCAGACCTGCAAGGCCGCGATCGAAGGCCTGACCCGCAGTTTCGCGCGCGAGCTCGGCCCCGACAATATCCGCTCGGTCTGCATCGTCCCCGGCAACGTCAAGACGCCGCGCCAGATGAAATGGTACACGCCCGAGGGCGAGGCCGAGATCATCACCGCCCAGTGCCTGAAGGGCCGGCTGGTGCCCGACGACATCGCCGCGATGGCGATGTTCCTTGCCTCGGACGACGCCCGGCTGATAACGGGCCACGAATATTTCGTGGATGCGGGTTGGCGATAATGAGCAAAATGGTGACTTCCGGGCCCGTCAGCATCTGGCAGCTCGGAGCACCGCTCCTCGAAGGGCCGGTCTGGGTCGAGCGTGACCAGGCGCTCTGGTTCGTCGACATCAAAAGCCACAAGATCCATCGCCTCGATCCCGCGAGCGGCGCCACGCGGAGCTGGGACGCGCCCGGCCAGATCGGCTTCATCCTGCCGATCGAAAGCGGCGGCTTCGTCGCCGGGCTCCAGTCCGGCCTCGCCCGGTTCGACGAACGCGACGGCAGTTTCACCCAGATCGTAGCGCCCGAGCCCGATCTGCCCGGCAACCGCCTCAACGACGCTACCGTCGATCCGCAGGGCCGGCTCTGGTTCGGCAGCATGGACGATGGCGAGAGCCAGGCCACTGGCGCGATCTATCGCCTCGCCGCCGACGGAAGCTGCGTGCCCACCACACCGCGGGTCTCGATCACCAATGGCCCGGCGGTCAGTCCCGACGGCAGGACGCTCTATCATGTCGATACGCTGGGCGGCGTGATCTATGCCTGCGATGTGGACGATGCCGGCATGCTGGCCAACCAGCGCGAATTCGTCCGTATCCCCAACAGCGAAGGCTATCCCGATGGCCCCACGGTCGATTCCGAAGGCTGTGTCTGGGTCGGGCTCTATAATGGCTGGACGGTGCGCCGCTATTCGCCGGCGGGCGCGCTGATCGACACCGTGCCCTTCCCCGTCAGCGCGATCACCAAGGTCGCGTTCGGCGGTCCGGAGCTGAAGACAGTATTCGCGACCACCGCGAACAAGCACCTCTCCCCCGCCGCCCTGGAGAAGGAGCCGCACGCGGGCGACCTGTTCCGCTTCGAGGTGGATGTGCCCGGCCAACCTGGCGCGCTGATCCGCGAAGGCGTCTAGCCGCCATAGATAGCGCGCGTCATCGCAGCGATTGCTGCGCGCACGCGTTCCCAGCCCGCATCGTCGCCCAGATCGATACCCATGAAGCGTCCGCCCGAAGCGTCGGCGAGCACGAGCTGCTGCACGCCCGCCACCAGCAGTGCGTTGATCATCGGCGCATCGACGCCCGCCGGCCGCCGGAGAGCGCCGCGCTCGCGCGCCACCCAGCCGGCCAGCGCCTTGCCGCGCGCCGCCGAGAAGCTGGCCGCGAGCGGTGACGGCTCGGCCAGCTCCCAGGCGATGATCCGCTGGGCGAGCCGATTGCCACGGAGCGCATCGAGCAAGGCGACCGCGAGCCGCGCCATCAGCTCGGCATAGCTCGTCGCGGGCGTAGCGGGGTTCGCCGCCAGCGCCTCTTCCAGCCAGCGCGCGACATCCTCGCCGATTGCCTCGGCCAGTCCGTCGAGCCCGCCAAAATAGCGGTAGATCAGCTGCTTGTCGCAGCCGGCCGCGCGTGCGATGCCATTGATACCCCAGTTGGCAAAGCCCTGCTCGGCGAGCAGGTCCTTGGCGGCAGCGAGTATCGCCGCGCGGGTGCGCGCCGAGTCGCGTTGCTTCACTGCACCCCTGCCTGCGCGCGCCATTCGACCTTCCCCCGCGCCCAATATCACCATACGGTGACAAATCAATGCCAGAATGTCACCGGTCAGTGATATAAATTGCCGCGCGACCGCCTTTTGTCACCGTACGGTGATTAAACGCATAAAAGCCTGCTTGAACAAGCACTAAGGTACCGACAGCAGCGCAAGGACCCTCTAAGCGGCTTAAGCATTGATAGTCAATCATATTGACTATCAATGCTCGTTACTGTAAACCGATACGCATGACCCAAGAAATATCCCCCTGGATGCACGTCACGATGCCCGCATTGCTCCGCCACGCGCGCACCACCTATGGTTCGGCGATGCGTGCCGCGCTTGCCGAGGGCGGCTTTGACGACGTGCCCGCCAACGGCATGTACGTGATCGGCGCGCTCGCGATTACCGAGACGCCGCTCAGCCAGATCATCCGCGAGCTCCGGGTAAGCAAGCAGGCGGCGGGCCAGCTCGTCGATGCGCTGGTGCTGCGCGGCTATCTCGAGCGCGAGGTCGATCCCAACGACCGGCGGCGGCTGACCATCACCCTCACCGAACGCGGCAAGGCGGCCGCCGCCGCGCAGAGCCAGGCGGGCGAAGCGATCAACGTCGAACTGCTGGCGCGCCTGGGCGAGACCAAGATCGCCCATGCTCGCGAAGTGCTCGCGGCGCTGATCGACATGCGTGAAGAGGCCGAAGCCGGCGACTAACGGCTATTGCAATTCACTATTACTGTTTCTGCGAGCCATTCTCGCCGCGCAGTACCGTCACACTGACGTTGCAGCGCAGGCGAAAGCCGAGCCACTCGTACAATCCGATCGCGCCCTGATTGTCGGCATAGGCGTGGAGGAACGGCGTCTCGCCGCGCGCCGCTATCCGCACCGCCACAACCCGCATCAACGCACCCGCTAGCCCCTGGCCACGGAAGTCGGGATGCGTGCAAACCCCGCTCACTTCGGTGAAGCCCGCTGGCTTCATCCGCTCGCCCGCCATCGCGATCAGCCGTCCCTCGCGCTTCACGCCGATAAAGTCGCCGAGCTGATGGGTGCGGGCGAAGAACGGCCCCGGTTCGGTCAGTGTCGCCAGCGCAAGCATCTCCGCAGCGTCGGCATCTCCAAGCGCCACGAAGTCGCAGGGCGCATCCCAAGGCGCAAGCGTCTCCGCCACCATCTGCACGCCCTCGCGCCATTTCTCGACCATTGTGCCCGGAACGGGCGGCAGCGCTTCCCGCTCCAGCACGATTGCCGGTCCCGTCTCGCGGATCAGCGCGCCCAACGCCGCCAGCGGGGCCGGCGCGTGGTCCACCGCTGCCGCAAAGATCGCATAGTCTTGGTCATAGCGAAGCGCCTGCCCGCTTCCCGTTGCGAGCTCGGCCTGTGTGGTGCGCAGCGCGGTCCAGGCCGGATTGTCGAGCGGATGTTCGGTCGTCATGCGATCAGCCTATCGCATGACGCCACGCGCATCACGTCCCGCCGATTGCTCCCAAATCGGGCTCAGTGCCCAATCCGCCTAGTGATTGTGCCGCGGCACCTTCTCGCTGGTCCGGCGATATTTGAGCGCGAAGTCGAACGTGGCGCCGTCGCTGAGCTGCCCCACCTTCTCGCGGTACAGCTCTTCCCAGGGCGTGTTGCTTTCCGGGATCGGCGGCGCGGGCTCGCCGCCGCGCCTGGCGATCTCCTCGGCGTCGACGAGCGCGTCGCACGATCCCTTGTTGAGGTCGATGCGGACGATATCGCCGGTCCGGAGCCAGGCCAGCCCGCCGCCCGCCGCGCTCTCGGGCGAGGCGTTGAGGATCGAGGGGCTGTCCGACGTCCCCGACTGGCGGCCGTCGCCCAAAGTCGGCAGGCTCATGATGCCCTGCTGGATCAGGTGATCGGGCGGCTGCATGTTCACCACTTCGGCCGAGCCGGGCCAGCCGATGGGGCCCGATCCGCGGATCACCAGGAGGCAGTTGGCGTCGATCGCCAGCGCGGGATCGTTGATCCGGTGGTGATAGTCGTCCGATCCGTCGAACACGATCGCCCGGCCCTCGAACACGCCCTCGGCGCCGGGACGCGACAGATAGCGCGCGCGGAAATCGTCGGAGATCACGCTGGTCTTCATGATCGCAACGTCGAAAAGGTTGCCCGACAGGACCAGGAACCCGGCCTTCTTCATCAGCGGCCGGTCATAGGGATAGATCACGTCGCGGTCGGTCGCGGCGCGCCCCGCGACATTCTCCGCCAGCGTCCTGCCGGTACAGGTCATCACGCTGCCGTCGATATGCCCGGCCTTGATCATCTCGTTGATGACCACCGGGATGCCCCCGGCGCGGTGGAAGCGCTCGGAAAGATATTTGCCCGCCGGCTGCATGTTGACGATCAGCGGCAGGTTGTAGCCCTGCATCCAGTCGGCCGGGGTGATCTCGATCCCGGCATGCGCGGCCATCGCGATCAAATGCGGCTGGGCGTTGGTCGAGCCGCCGATCGCGGTGAGCAGGTTGATCGCGTTGAGGAAACTCTGCCGCGTCAGGATCTGGGAGGGGCGCAGGTCCTCATAGGCCATCTCGACGATGCGCCTGCCGGTCTCGTACGCCATCTGCCCGCGCTCGCGATACGGCGCCGGGATCATCGCGCAGCCGGGCAGGCTCATGCCCAGCCCTTCCGCGATCGAGTTCATCGTCGATGCCGTGCCCATCGTGTTGCAATGGCCCGAGGACGGCGCGCTGTCGGTCGCGCGGCGCAGGAACTCCTCCTCGTCGATCTCGCCCGCCGCGAGTTTGCGGCGGCTGCGCCAGATCACCGTGCCGGAGCCGACCAATTCGCCCTCGTGCCAGCCGTCGAGCATCGGCCCGCCCGAGAGCACGATCGCGGGAATATCGACGGTGGAGGCCGCCATCAGCGACGAGGGCGTGGTCTTGTCGCAGCCGGTGGTGAGGATGACCGCGTCGATCGGATAGCCGTTGAGGATCTCGACCAGCCCGAGATAGGCCAGGTTGCGGTCGAGCGCCGCGGTCGGGCGGCGGCAATTCTCGAAGATCGGGTGGAGCGGGAATTCCATCGGCACGCCGCCCGCCGCGAGGATACCCTCGCGGGCGCGCTTGACCGTCTCTAGATGGATGCGGTTGCACGGCGCGATGTCGCTGCCCGATTGGGCGATGCCGATGATCGGCTTGCCGCTGCGCAGCTCGTCCGGGGTGATCCCGTAGTTCATGAAGCGCTCGAGATAGAGCGCGGCCATGTCGCTGCGCCCAGGCGCGGCGAACCATTCGCGGGAGCGGAACGGGCGGACGGGCGTGCGGGTGGTCAACGGTCTTCCTCTACGTAAAGAGGGGCGCAGCCTCGCGGCCGCGCCCCCGGATTATAGCGCCGAAGGGATCAGCCCTCCATCGCTTCGAGCTCCTTGCCCTTGGTCTCGGTGATGAACCTGGCGACCAGGAAGAAGCTGATCACGG
The DNA here is from genome assembly GCF_014489075.1 of Sphingomonas sp. JC676. GTDB lineage: Bacteria > Pseudomonadota > Alphaproteobacteria > Sphingomonadales > Sphingomonadaceae > Sphingomonas. The sequence goes on from NZ_JACTGR010000002.1 coordinate 539,017, forward strand.
CGCAAACGCCATAGAAGCTGTAGCTGGCGGCGAGGCCGATCGTGCTGAGCATGATCGGGAACGCCTGCGCGATCGCGTAGTTCGCGGCCCATTGGAAGAAGCCTGCGACCGCCAGCGCCGAGCCGCGGATCTGGTTCGGGAACATCTCGCCGAGCATCACCCACATCACCGGGCCCCAGCTGACGTTGAAGAAGATCACATAGAGGTTGGCCGCGACCACCGCGACAATGCCAGTGTCGGGCGAAAGCACGAGCTTGCCGTCGACCAAGCCGCCCTGGCTGAAAGCATAGACCATTGCGAACAGCGACACGGCCATGCCGACCGACCCGATCAGCAGCAGCGGCTTGCGACCGATCCGGTCGATCACCGCGATCGTCACGAAACAAGCCGCGATCGAGACCGCACCCGAACCGATGTTGATCAGCAGCGAATCCTGCTCCGAGAAGCCGGCCGCCTGCCACAAGGTCGCGCCGTAATAGAAGATCACGTTGATGCCGACGAGCTGCTGGAACACCGCCAGCATGATGCCGACCCAGACGATCGAACGGATGCCGAGGAAGCCGCGGCCACCCGACGGCGTCAGCACATCGCTGAGGCGCGGGCGATGATCGTGCGAGAAGCTGTCCTTGATTTCTGCAACCTTGGCCTGCGCGGCGATCGGCCCCGACAGGTTGGTGAGCACTGCGAGCGCCTCATCATTGCGGCCTTTCGACACCAGATAGCGCGGGCTCTCCGGGATGAAGAAGAGCGCGACGAGGAACACCACCGCCGGCACTGCCTGCAACAGGTACATCCAGCGCCAGGCCTCGATATCGAGCCAGATCTTGTTGGTCGAAACCCCGGCAGTGGCCGTGACGTAGTAATTGACGAGGAACGCCGCGGTCAGGCCGGTGATGATCATCACCTGCTGCACCGTCGTCATCCGGCCGCGAATGCTCGCGGGGGCAACTTCCGAGATATAAGCGGGCGAGAGCACCGATGCGGCACCGACGGCCATGCCGCCGATGATCCGCGCGATGACGAAGATGGTGTGATCGTGGGCGAAGCCCTGGACCAGCGCGCCGCCGAGGAACAGCAATGCGGCGAGCCGCATCACGTTGCGGCGGCCCATGGCATCGGCGAGGATACCGGCGAGCGAGGCGCCGACCACGCAACCGATCAGCAGCGAGCCGACGGTGAAGCCCAGCCCGGCATCGTCCAGCGCAAAGGCCGCCTTGAGCCCCGGCTGCGTGCCGTTCACGGCACCGCTGTCATATCCGAAGAGCAGGCCGCCGATCGTCGCGACCGCGACAATGGCGCCGATGAGGCCGAAATTCGTCCTCTCCCCCACTTGATTCATCCGCTTGTCCTCTCCCTGCGTGCCCGTGCGACGGACGGGCTTGTTAGCGGTAACGGTGGCGGGTCCGCCACGGAAAAGCAAGTTGCCTGTTGGGGTTCAGCGCCAGTTCGGGCTGCCGCCCCGGCCCCGTCCGCTCGTCGGCTTGCGCGCCGCGGCCTCGCCCGGAGGGCCCGAGGATTCGCGGACGATCAGCTGATGGTCGAGGATCTGTTCCTTGAGCGTCGGCTCTTCCGAAGACCCCCGCTCGTTGCGCAGTCGCGCAAGCAATTGCGTCAGCGCCTCCTCGGCCATCGCCGCGATTGGCTGGCGGATCGTCGTGAGTTCGGGCCAGATCGTGGTCGCGAGCGAGGTGTCGTCGAAGCCGACGACGCTCAGATCCTGCGGCACGTGCAGCCCGCGGCGATGCGCCACGCCCACTGCCGCGGCGGCCATGTCGTCATTGCTCGCGAAGATCGCGGTCGGCGGGTTCGGACGGTCCAGCAGTCGCTCGGTCGCGACGATTCCCGAGCGGAAGGTGAAATAGCCCTGCTCGACCGGCACCGACGCCACGTCGATCCCTGCCTCTTCCAGCGCGGCGACGAAGCCGCGATAGCGCTCGGCGCTCGAGGTCTGGTTCGGGTTGCCGCGGATGAAGCCGATGTTGCGGTGGCCGAGATCGAGCAGATGCCGCGTCATCGCCGATGCCGCGCCGAAATCATCGATGCGGACGTTGAGGCTGCGCTCGGGCGGCAGGCCCATCGCGACCGAGACCCAGGGAATGCCGGCGGCCTCCAGTTCGGCACGGACGGGCGCGGCCTCCGAAAGCGGCGGCGGCAGGATCACGCCTTCGACGCTGGTCGAGGCAAAGCTGCGCGTGGCCTCGGCCTGTTCGTCGGGGCGCTCGCCCTCGCACGCCTCGAGCACCAGGTGGCAGCCGGCGCGGCGGGCGGCGGCCAATGCGCCGATCAGGAATTGCGAAAGATAGGCGGCTGATGGGTTCGAATAGAGCAGCCCGATCTGGGTCGCCTCGCCCGCGGCCAGGCTGCGCGCGGCGCTGTTGGGCGAATAGTTGAGCTTCGCGATCGCCTCGAGCACCGCGACCCGGGTCGTCTCGCGCACGTTTGCGCCGCCGTTCACGACGCGGGAAACGGTCATGGCTGACACGCCCGCGGCGCGCGCCACGTCCTGTACGGTAACTGTGCCCCGGCTTCGCCGACTGGGTCTGCTCATTCCCACTCCTGTGGAGGGCATAGGTTCACGTTAACAAGATTGCAATTGGATAGGCGAGTGGAGAGCCGGTTGACCGCTCCGCGCCGGGACCCTTATAGCTGATAGCGCTACCATAATAAAATCGAGACGGCGCAGGGCGCCGCGAGCCAAAAGGAGAGGACCATGCGCAACTTCCGCCGCATCGCCGCGCTTGCCATTGCCGCCACGGCGCTCACCCCGCTCCTCGCGCCCGCCGCGCAGGCGCAATCGGCCCAGGGCAAGCCCGCCAACGCCCAGACGCCGCTCTACAAGGACGCCTCGCAGCCGGTCGAAGCGCGGGTCGACGATCTGCTCCGTCGCATGACGCTGGAGGAAAAGGCCGCGCAGCTCGTCGCGATCTGGGAACATAAGGATAAGATCCAGACGACCGCCGGCGAGTTCGACCCCGCCAAGGCGAGTGCCGCCTTCCCCAACGGCCTAGGCATGGTCTCGCGCCCGTCGGACCGCCGCGGCGTCGCTGCCCAGGCCAATGGCGCCGCCGGTGCCGTGGCGAATGCCGCCAACCGCAGCCCGGAAGAAACTGTCCGCTACATCAACGCCGCGCAGAAATGGTCGGTGGAGAAGACCCGGCTCGGCATCCCGATGCTGATGCACGAGGAAGCGCTGCACGGCCTGGTCGCGCCGGGCGCAACCAGCTTCCCGCAATCGATCGCGCTCGCCAGCACCTGGGACCCCAAGCTGCTCGAACAGGTCTTCTCGGTCGCAGCCCGAGAGGCACGTGCCCGTGGCGCCAATCTGGTGCTCGCCCCCGTGGTCGACGTCGCCCGCGATCCGCGCTGGGGCAGGATCGAGGAGACCTATGGCGAGGACCCGTATCTGGTCAGCGAGATGGGCCTCGCCGCGATCCGCGGCTTCCAGGGGACCACGCTGCCACTCGCCAAGGACAAGGTGTTCGTCACCCTCAAGCACATGACCGGCCATGGCCAGCCCGAGAACGGCACCAATGTCGGCCCCGCCTCGCTGGGCGAGCGCACGCTGCGCGAGGATTTCTTCCCGCCCTTCGAAAAGGCGGTGAAGACGCTGCCGGTGATGTCGGTGATGGCCAGCTACAACGAGATCGACGGCATCCCGAGCCACGCCAACAAATGGCTGCTGACCGACGTGCTGCGCGGCGAATGGGGTTTCCAGGGTGCGGTGGTGAGCGACTATTTCGCGATCCGCGAGCTCGTGACGCGCCACAAGATGTACAAGGACGTCAAGGACGCCGCCGCGCGCGCGATCGACGCCGGCGTCGATGTCGAGACTCCGGATGGCGAGGGCTATAACCGCCTGCTCGATCTGGTCCGTGAAGGCCGGGTGACCGAAGGTCAGATCGACAATGCCGTGCGCCGCGTTCTTCGCATGAAGTTTGAAGGCGGGTTGTTCGAGAACCCCTATGCCGATCCCAAGACCGCGGCGAGGAAGACCAACGCGCCTGACGCGATCGCACTTGCCCGCCAGGCTGCGCGAGAGTCGGTCGTGCTACTAAAGAACGGCCAGGGCCTGCTGCCGCTCGACGCGGCCGGCATCAAGCGGATGGCGGTGATCGGCACCCACGCCAAGGATACGCCGATCGGCGGCTATTCGGACGTCCCCAACCATGTCGTCAGCGTGCTCGAGGGCATGCAGGCCGAGGGCAAGGGCAAGTTCCAGGTCGATTATGCCGAGGGCGTGCGCATCACCGAAGGCCATGTCTGGTCGCAGGACAATGTCGTCCTCACCCCCGCCGAAACCAACGACAAGCTGCGCGCCGAAGCGATCGAAACCGCCAAGAACGCCGACGTGATCGTCATGGTGCTAGGCGGCAACGAGGCGCTGAGCCGCGAGGCTTGGGCCGACGGCCATCTCGGCGACAGCGAGAGCCTCGACCTGGTCGGACCGCAGGACGAGCTCGCCAAGGCGATCTTCGCGCTGGGCAAGCCGGTGGTTGTGATCCTGCTCAACGGCCGCCCCTATTCGGTCAATTATCTCGCCGAGAAGGCGCCGGCGCTGATCGAGGGCTGGTATCTGGGCGAGCAGACCGGCAATGCGCTCGCCGACGTAGTCTTCGGGCGCTACAATCCGGGCGGCAAGCTGCCCGTGTCGATCGCGCGCAATGTCGGCCAGCTGCCGATCTTCTACAACCACAAGCCCACCGCGCGGCGCGGCTATCTGTTCGGCGACACCAGCCCACTTTATCCGTTCGGCTACGGACTGAGCTACACCAGCTTCGACGTGGCCGCGCCGGTGCTCGCGGCCGGCACGATCGGCATCGCCGATACGGTGAAGGTCAATGTCGACGTGACCAACACCGGCAAGCGCGCCGGCGACCAGGTCGTCCAGCTCTATGTCCATGACGACGAGGCTTCGGTGACGCGGCCCGTGATCGAGCTGAAGCGCTTCGAGCGTGTCACGCTCCAGCCCAGCGAGAAGAAGACGGTGACCTTCGAGCTCAAACCCGAGGATCTCGCGCTCTATAACGTCAAGATGAAGCGCGTGGTCGAGCCGGGAACGTTCACCATCTCGTCCGGGCCTGATTCCGCGACGCTCAAGAGCACCACGCTCACGGTGAAATGAGCGCCGGAACGACCGCTCTCAGGTGTCGCTGATCAGCGGGTGGACCTTGCCGCCGAGCGCGGAGCGCTGCCCGATCGTCAGCTGGGCAAGGATGGTTGGCTCCGCCTGGATCTGCCCCGGCGTGAAACCCGTGAACTGCTTGATCTCGCGGATCAGATGCGACTGATCGTAAAATCCGCGGTTGACGACCTCGTCGATCGAGGCTCCGTCGACGACGAGCGAAACAGCCGCCCGGAGCGCGCGATATTTGCGCGCCAGTTCCTTGGGCGGCGCCCCGTAGAGCGCCCTGCACTTGCGCTCGACCTGGCGGCGCGAAAGGCCGGTAGCCTCGGTCAGAGCGTCTACCTCGGGCGAGGTGTCGTCGCTCAGCCAGGCATCCACCCTCTGAACGAAATCGAGCGCAGGATCGCAGGTGGAGCCAAACAACCCACTCAGGATCGCCTCGCCGCACGCTACCAGCGCATCGAGAGTCGACGCGCTTTTCAGCTCAGCAAGTGCATCATAGATCATGGGACCGAACAGATCCTCGAGATTGATGATCCGGTTGACCATCGCCGAAGCGTCGTTCCCGACCAGCGCCGCCCAGCCGAGTGGGGTGATACCGGCACCGAACACATGGACCGGCCCCGGCGCCCGGACATGGACCGCGCCCGTCGTCGGGCCGACGATATGGACGTCGCTGGCGGTCTGCACATTGCCGTCGGCGAAGCTGTACTCTGCGCCGCCGGGGGTCAGACGGAAGCGGATCTGGGCATGATCGGCGCGCTCGACATCTTCGAACAGCGGCACGTTCGCGCGGAACCAGTAGAACAGCGTGACATGATTCGCGACAGCCGGGTTCGGCAGGGCGTAGTCCAGCTGGATATCCGACATGCGACCCCTTTTGGTTGAAAGGGAAGATACAGGATGGAAAATCGGAAGGCAAACCAAAGCTTTGCAGTGATGCGGCAGGATTTGTCCCCCGGCCTTCATGCTACGTTCGGCTATCCAGCCACGCCGCCACCCAGAAGAGCGGCGCATTCCAGTTGATCGCAACCTCGTTGAGCGCATAGGCGCGGATATCGTCGGCCCAGCATTTCTGGGGGGCGCACTTGCCCTTCATCTTCGCCGCGACATCGTCGCTCATCGCGGTCGAATTGGGGCCGCCGGAGAGCACGCCCGGCGGCGGCCCTGGAAGCTTCGAATCCATCGAATGCGCCCAGAAACGGTGATGCGGGTTCTGCATCGCGCGCGTGCCGTAACCGCTGACGAACGAGGTGCCGATCGGATTGCGTCCCAGGACATAGTCGATCGCGTCAATCACTCCCGCGCGATACTTCGCATCCCTTGTGAAGTCGTACGCCAGCCCGAGCAACATCGCACGGTTGAGCAGGCTCGAATTCGAGCCCCAGGGATAGTTCGCCGCGACATAGGGGATGCGATAGCCATTACCCGCCTCGTCGGCGAGGAAGCGATTGGCGGCCGCGACGATCGCGGCGCGGAGCCGCTTCACTTCGACACCGGGCAATCCGTTCGGCACCGTCGCCAGCGTGATCGTGCCGAGCGTCGCGGTGGATGGCCAGCCGGGCTCGCGGATCTCTGTGGTGAAATGCGGCGAGGCGCGGACCGCGGCGAGGTACGCGCCCTCCCCCGTTGTCGCATAGAGCTCGGCCGCGGCCCAATAGAATTCGTCCGAGACGTCGCTATCGCCATAGCCGCCGCTGCCGTCGAAGCTGTTGGTGGCGTAGACCTCCGGATTGCGCCTGGCGGCCGCCCAAGCGCGCTGCGCGGCCTTGAGGCACCGGGCGGCGAAACCATCATCGACGCCGCGCCAAAGCCGTGCGCACTGGGCGGCGGTCGCCGCGAGGTTGAGCGTCGCGGCGGTGGTCGGCGGATAGAGCAGCCGTTCCTCGGGATCGTCCTGCGGCGGCATCGGCAGCTTGGTCCAGTGCCGGTCGGCGACCTTCTGGTGCGCCATGCCGCCGGCATTGATCGTCGCGAAATCAGCGGGGTCGGCGTTCCAGCGCGCCTGGCCCGGCTTGAGCGGCTTGGAAGGCCCGACCGGGACCGACAGCTGTTTGCCGTCCGGCACCTGCATCCTGAGCAGGAATTCCATTTCGGTGCGCGCTTCGTCGAGCAGATCGCTCGCGCGATTGCCGGCCTCGGGCAGCTTCAGCGATCCGTCCGGAAAGGCGGCGGGCCGCCGCTCATAGGCATTGAGGAAGGTCCACAGGCTGATGCCGCCATTGACGACATACTTCCCGTGGTCGCCGGCATCGTACCAGCCGCCAGTGACGTCGAGCGCATAGTCGCAACCGGGCCATTGGAGCCCGCGCTGATCGGCACCGGCAAAGCATTTCGCGATTTCGTGCGGATGCCCGGCCGGCCGCGCCCAGTTCGCGCCAACGAAGCGCGCCTCGATCGGCACCCCGGCGCGCTGGTGATAGAAAAAGGCCAGCGCGTCCTTCGCCAGCGGGGCATAGATGCCGTCGCGGATCTCGAACGGGTCGCTCGATCGACCATTGACGGCGATCCGATAGCCTGTGCCGGGCGTGCGGAAGCCGCTGAAGTCGATCCGCTGCACCGGCTCGCCCGATGCCGGATCGTCGCCATAGGGTTGCGCCTTGCCCCGTGCGAGCGTGTGGCCGCCGGCATCGACCAGGGTCCAGGCAATGGGATCGCCCGCAACCGCCACGATCGCGACCTTCGGGTCGCCGGGCTCGAAGCCGAGCTGGTTGAGCGCGGGCGCACGCTCCTGGGCGCTCGCCGGCATGGCAAGCGCAAACGCCGCCACGGTGAAGATCGCGCGCATCATTCGCCCGCCTCCGCCAGCACGCCGAACACCGCGCCGACAAAGCCGCCCGCGGTCTTGGTGCTCAGCGTCTGGCCATCGACGATGGCGATCTCGTTCAGCTTGTCCCGGTTGGTGCGATAGGAGAGCCGGTAGAAGCCGTCCGACGTGGCGATGCGCAGGTAGATCGGCTTGCCGGCGTCGCGGCCGAGCGGGATCGTCCGCATCACATTCCCCCCGGTGGGCTGGCCAGGCCCGGCGCGGCCCTCGACCGTCACCACGCGCTGGCCGCCGCGCATGCCGACCCCAATGAACATCCAATATTCGTCGCTCTGGAGCGCAACCAGGCCGGCGCGGTCGCCGTCCTTCCCGGGGGTGAAGCGCACCACCGTCTCGGCGGACGCTGCGATATGCTGCTGGCGCCGCGCGAGGAAGGACGGGTTGGCATTGTCCCCGAGCCCTTGCGGCCGCGCGGTGAGCGCCAGGCTCCCGTGATCGAGCGCGTACCAGCGCTCGCGCGGGTTTCGCAGCATCATCCAATAGGGTGGCAGGCTGGTGCCATTGAATTCGTCGCGGACCGTGAATGCGCCGCTGGTCGGCACCGGCGGCGCGGGCTGGCGCGGCAGCGCTGGGCGGGCATGGACATAGGGGATCGCCTGGCCGTGCCGCAGGATACTGGGCCACCCGTCGTGCCATTCCACCGGCAGCAGGAAGGTCTCGCGGCCGGTATTGTAAAAATCGCCTGTGTAGGGCCGCACCGCGAGGAAGGTCGCCCACCATTTGCCGTCGGGCGTGGTGACGAGCTGGGCATGGCCCGCTGAAGTGATCGGGTTGGGCCGATCTCGCGGCAGATCGCGCTGGGTGAGGATCGGATTGCCGGGGTTGGGCAGATAGGGCCCGTCGACGCTCTTCGAGCGCAGGATCACCTGGCTATGCCCCTCGGCGGTGCCGCCCTCGGCGCAGCTCAGATAGTACCAGCCATCCTTCTTGAAGATATGCGGCCCCTCGATCCAGATCGGCTTCTTGGTGATATCCACGCCGCCATTGACCAGCACCTTGCGCGGCCCGAAGCTCTTGAGCGTCTGGGGGTCGAACTGCTGGATCCAGATCGCGCGGTGCCCCTCATATTGCGGCTTCCCCTCGGGCACGTCGTTGTTGACGACCCAGCTGCGACCATCGTCGTCGAAGAACAACGACGGATCGATCCCGCTTTTGAGGTCGGTCAGCCAGACCGGATCGGACCAGGGCCCGGCCGGGTCCTTGGCGGTAATGACGAAATTGCCGCCGCAATCGACACAGGTGTTGAGGATGTAGAAGACGCCGTCCTTCGCCTGGATCGAAGGTGCGAACACGCCGCGCGACAATCCGAGCTGCTTGAAATCGAGCATGTCCGGACGGTCGATCGCGTTGCCGATCTGCGTCCAGTTCACCAGGTCGCGGCTGTGGAAGACCGGGATGCCGGGGAAATAGCTGAAGGTCGAAGTTACGAGATAGAAATCGTCGCCCACCCGCGTGACGCTGGGATCGGGATAGAAGCCCTGGAGGATGGGATTGCGATACTCCCCCGCCGCCGCCGGATATGCGCGATCGACCGCATCGGTGCCGCGATATTCGAACCAGTCGAACCGCGCGACGGGTTGGGCATAAGCCGGAGCAGCGCCGAGCAGCAGAAGCGGGAGACAATATCTAAACATCATCAGCCACACTCCAGCAATATAAAGGAAATTCTCGAGGCGTAGCTTGACGCTCCAGCAGGAGCCCGATGCTGCCCCAGCCCAGTCCGCTTCCCGAGATTGCCGCCGACGCACCCGGGCTCCGCGACGAAATCGCGGGCGGTTATGCGCCGGTCGTGATCCGCGGGCTGGTCCGCGATTGGCCTTTGGTGGTGGCGGCCGGGATCTCGCCGCAGGCCGCCAGCGATTATCTGCTGCAGTTCGACCGGGGCGCGAGCGCCGAGGTCTTTGTCGGCGCGCCCGCGATGCAGGGGCGGTTCTTCTACGGCCCCGACATGCACGGCTTCAATTTCGAACGACAACAGGGGAAGTTCGGCGAGACGCTGCGCCACCTCGCCGAACGCGCAACGCGGGACAATGCGCCGCACATCTATGCCGGCGCGGTCGAAACCAGCCGCGCGCTGCCCGGCTTCGCCGCGGCTAATCCACTGCCTTTGATCGAGGGATTGGGCGCGATGCGACGCATATGGATCGGCAATCGATCGGTGATCAGCGCGCATTTCGACAGCTCGGACAATATCGCCTGTGTCGCGGCGGGCCGGCGCCGCTTCACGCTGTTCCCGCCCGCCCAGGCGAGCAATCTCTATGTCGGCCCGCTCGACAATACGATGGCGGGTCAGCCGACGAGCATGGTCGATTTCGTCGAGCCGGATTTCGATCGTTTCCCGCGCTTCCGCGACGCGCTGGCGGCGGCGCAGACGGCCGAGCTCGAACCCGGCGACGCGATCTATATCCCCGCGCTCTGGTGGCATCATGTCGAGGCGCTCTCCACCTTCAACATGCTCGTCAATTTCTGGTGGGCGGATTCGCCGGACCAGGACGCGCGCTTCGACGCCATGGTCTATGCGATCCTCGCGATCAGTCATTTGTCGCCCGAGCGCCGCCAGGGCTGGTCGGCGCTGTTCGATCATTATGTTTTCCAGCGCCACGGAGAACCCGCCGCGCACCTCGCGCCCGAGCATCGCGGCGCGCTGGGTGCCCCGACGCCACGGCTGCGCCGCTACGTGAAGGCGTTCGTCGCGCGCGGGCTGCAGCGTCCCTGATCCTATTCACCCCTGCCCGGCGCATAGGGCGTGCGGATCGCCTTGTACCAATCGAGATCGCGCGGCGGCGCGGCGTGGCCCGCGGGCAGCGGACGCTTCGAGACCGACTGGAAATAGGCGATCGAGGCATCGCGCCACCACGTCGCCTCCTTGCGCTGGATGGCGAGGAAATCGCGGACTTCCTCCCAGCGGCGCTGGTCGATCTTGCCCTTCAGCCGGTCCCATTGCGCCTGCATCCTCTTCACGTAATCGACGCCGGCATCGTATTGCGTGACGAGATCGTCCCACACCGTGCGGCCCGATTTGGTCCGATAGTCCCACGGCACGTGGTGGAACCAGAGCAGCAGCCGATCGGGCACGATCTTAAGATCGCCCCATTCGGCCGCGACCTGCGGCGCATATTGCGCCAGCGCATCGCTGCCCGTCTTCGTCCGGTCGAAGCCGATCCCGTTCGCATCCGCCTTGGCATAATAGGTCGGGTTCCATTCGGGCCGGGCAAGCTCCGAGACCCATGGGCCCGGCCCGTAGTGATGACCGGTCGCCATCTGGTGGCCGAGCCCCAGCGGCGTCATGTAATCGACGACCGCCTCGCGCGATCCTATCATCATCCGGACGATCGGCTCCGCCACCGCCGGATCGTTGCTCCAGGTCATATGCGCCCAGTCGCGCGCCACGTCGTCGGCGCTGGACTGCGGATCCCAGGCGAAGCGGCCGAACGCGTACCAATTGGCCTGGTCGAACTGCGATCCGGTCCAGTTGAAGTCACTGCCGATATTGGCGACGCCCGCCATGCCGGTGACGGCCCCGGCATCGACCGGCTTCTCGATCACATCGGCGACGGTGCTGCCCTTGGCGGGGCGGAAGGTGTCAGCCTCCAGCGCCTCCTCCCACATCGTGCCGAGGTAAGCGAGGTGCGTCGCGAAGCCGAGATATTCCTTGGTGATCTGGAATTCCATCATCAGCGGTGTCCTGGGCATCGCCCCGAACAGCGGATGGAAAGGCTCGCGCGGCTGGAAGTCGATCGCACCGTTCTTGACCTGGACGAGGACATTGTCGCGGAACTTGCCGTCGAGCGGCTGGAACTCGGTAAAAGCCTGTTTATGCCGGTCCTCGGCATTCTCCGCCGAATAGACGAACGCCCGCCACATCACGATGCCGCCATGGGGCCGGAGCGCATCGGCCAGCATGTTTGCGCCATCGGCATGGGTGCGCTTGTAATCGGCGGGCCCCGGCTGGCCTTCCGAATTGGCCTTGACCAGGAAGCCGCCGAAATCGGGAATGATGCGATAGATCTCGTCGACCTTGGCCTTCCACCAGGCGATCACCACCGGATCGAGCGGATCGGCGGTCTTGAGCCCGCCCAGCTCGATCGGCGCCGAGAAGCGCGCGCTCAGATACACCTTGATGCCATAGGGGCGAAAGAGGTCGTCCAGCGCCTTCACCTTCTCCAGCCATTCGGCGGTCAGGATCTCGGCCTTGCCGTTGACGTTGTTGGGCACCACGCCGTTGATGCCGATCGAGGCATTGGCGCGGGCATAATCGGTGTAGCGCGGGTCCTTGTAGAGCGGCAGTTTCTGCCAGTCCCACAGCGACTGCCCGGCATAGCCGCGCTCGACATGGCGATCGAGATTGTCCCAGTGATCGAGCACGCGCACCTGGAGCTTGGGCGCATCCAGGATGTCGAGCCGGTCGATCGGCTGGTCGGTCTGGATCAGCTTGAGGAAACGGAACACGCCGTAGAGCGTGCCGCCGCCGCTATTGCCGGCGATGATCGTGACCCGGTGGCCCGAGACGGTCGCGCTGCGGATCAGGAAGCCTTCCTTGCCGAGCTTGTCAAACGGCAGAGCCATGCCTTTGAGCAGCGGCGAGGCGGCGGTGGTGATGAGGACGGCGCCATCGCCCATCACCGTTTCGCGGCGCACCGGCGGAGTGCCGATCATGCCCTTCAGTCCGCGCGCGAACTCGTCCATCGCAGCGTCGATCGTGGCGTTGCCGCTCGGCCCCACATAATGGGTTACGAGCGGCTCGACCCGCATCTTTTGCGCCGAATCGACCGGTTGATAGCGCAGCCAAAGCTGATATCCGTCCTCGGCACATGCTTGATTCGCAACGCCAAAAACCAATAACGCAGACAAAATAGTCAGCAAAATCCGCCACATCGGCATCCGCTCCCTGGGGCAGTCGTCCGCTGCCGTTGACAAGGCTGTAGCAGCTTGCCCATGGTAGCGCTACCAGATGGCGCACGTCCGAATTGTGCGCCAAACCAGGAGGGGGAACAGGCGCGCCGATGGCCGAGATCGTATCCGCACGCGTCATCATTACGTGCCCGGGCCGAAACTTTGTAACGCTCCGGATCGAGACCAGCGACGGCGTCGTCGGGCTCGGCGACGCGACGCTCAACGGCCGCGAGCTGGCGGTCGCCAGCTACCTCACCGATCATGTCATTCCCTGCCTGATCGGGCGTGACGCGCACCGGATCGAGGATATCTGGCAATATCTCTACCGGGGGGCCTATTGGCGGCGCGGTCCGGTGACGATGTCGTCGATCGGTGCGGTCGACATGGCGCTGTGGGACATCAAGGGGAAGGTCGCGGGTCTTCCCGTCTACCAGCTCCTCGGCGGCGCCAGCCGCGACGGCTGCATGGTCTATGGCCATGCGAACGGCGCGACGATCGAGGAAACGATCGAGGCGGCGATCGCGCATGTCGAGCAGGGCTACAAAGCGGTCCGCCTCCAGGCCGGCGTGCCCGGACTCAAGGCCACCTATGGCGTCGCCAAGCCGGGCCAGCGCTATGAGCCGGCCGACGCGTCGCTGCCGACCGAAAGCCTGTGGTCGACCGAGCGGTACATGCGCTCGGTCGTGCCCTTGTTCGAAAAGGCGCGCGAGGTGCTGGGCTGGGACGTCCATCTGCTCCACGACGTCCATCACCGGCTGACCCCGATCGAGGCCGGGCGGCTGGGCAAGGATCTCGAGCCCTTCCGCCCCTTCTGGCTCGAGGACGCGACCCCGGCCGAGAACCAGGCCGCGTTTCGCATCATCCGTCAGCACACCACCGTCCCGCTCGCGGTCGGCGAGATCTTCAATACAGTCTGGGATGCCAAGCAGCTGATCGAGGAGCAGCTGATCGACTATGTCCGCGCGACGATCGTCCATGCCGGCGGGCTTACCCATGTCCGCCGTATCGCCGCGCTCGCCGATCTCTACCAGATCCGCACCGGTTGCCACGGCGCCACCGACCTGTCGCCGGTGACGATGGCGGCGGCGCTCCACTTCGGCCTGTCGGTGCCCAATTTCGGCATCCAGGAGCTAATGCCGCACACCGAGCTGACCGACGCGGTTTTCCCCCATGCCTATTCGTACAAGCACGGCATGATGCACCCGGGCGACAAGCCGGGCCTGGGCGTCGAGATCGACGAAAAGCTGGCGGCCAAATACGAATATAAGCGCGCTTATCTCCCCGTTGCGCGGCTCGAAGACGGAACGATGTTCAACTGGTGACCGGAGTACAGGCATGACCGAGTTTACGCGCCGCGACCTGCTTTCCACCGCCACCGCGCTGGCCGCCACGGGCATCGCCGGTCCCGCCTTTGCAGGGAATGCCGCGCCCGGGCTCAATGCGCTGGCCGCCAGGCGCGGCCTGCGTTTCGGATCGTGCTTCTCCTGGGGCGAGCCCGGCAGCGACACGGGATCGTTCGCCAATCCCGACTATGCCGCGCTGCTGACGCGCGACTGCGGCCTGCTGGTGCCCGAGAACGAGCTCAAATGGCAGCGCGTCCGCCCTTCCCCCAAGGTCTTCGACTTCGCCCGCTTCGACGCGATGCTCGCCTGGGCGGAATCGAAGCGGCTGGCGATGCGCGGTCACACCCTGTTCTGGGCCAAGACCCAATATATCCCGGACTGGCTGAACAGCTACGACTATGGCGCCAATCCCGCCAAGGAAGCCGATCGGCTGCTGACCGAGCACATCTCCACGATCTGCCGCCGCTACGGGAAGCGCGTCACTGCCTATGACGTGGTCAACGAGGCGGTCGACGAGAAGACCGCGGGCTTACGCGAATCCTCGATCACCAAAGCGTTCGGCGGCGCCGAGGCGATGATCGACCATGCCTTCCACGTCGCCCGCGACGCGGCGCCGCACGCGCAGCTCGTCTATAACGAGTATATGAGCTGGGAGCCCGGGAACGAGATCCACCGCGCCGGTGTGCTCAAGCTGCTCGAGGGCTTCCGCAAGCGGAACGTGCCCGTCGACGCGCTGGGCGTGCAATCGCATATCAGCCTGATCGGCGAGGGCACGCCGGGCCAGCTGGCGACACGGCAGGAAAAGCCGTGGCGAGAGTTCCTCGATGCCGTGGTGGCGATGGGCTACAAGCTCGTCGTCACCGAGATGGACATCAGCGACAAGGGCCTGCCGACCGACCTCGCCCAGCGCGACGCCATGGTCGCCGATTATGGCGCGGCCTATCTGGAGATCATGCTTTCCTATCCACAGCTCCACGACGTGCTGTTCTGGGGGATGTGCGACAAATATAGCTGGCTGAATCATTTCAAGCCGCGCGCGGACGGCACGCTCAAGCGCGGCACGCCCTATGACGCGACCTACAAACCCAAACCGCTCTACACCGCCGTCGGCAAACGATTGAGCGACGCGCCGGCACGGTCCGCCTGATCGATACGGCTGCGGTTCATAATTGCCGTGCTATAAGACGGGCAATGGCTAAGGCCGGCAAGCGGCCCAAGCCGCAGGGAGCAAGGTGATGGCGGCGGCGGCCGCGAAACAGGGATCATCGTTCGCAGCTTCGCTCGAACAGGGCGGGCTGGATGCAGCCGCGTTGCATGCCTTCGCGGACGCGATCGGCGTGCGACATGCCGCAGCGGCGCCGGTCTCCGGATCCGCGTTCCGTCAGCGCCTGATCGATGCCGCGCGCACCCCTGCCCAGCGCGCCGAACTCGCTTTGCATAACGACGATATCGATCGGCGCGCGCGCGGCGGCCGCATCCGCAAGCTGAATGACGGCATGCCGGCGGATGTGCTCTACGATCTCGCCGCCCCGATCGTGCAGATGCTGCACGACGGCCTGCCGACCGAAGCCAATATCCTGGCCAACCGCTATCTCGACGTGAACGCCCAGGGCGCCACCGGCTGGGCGCTGCTTCCCCTGCTCCTCTCCCTGCGCGCCGGTGCCGAGAGCAATGTCGCGTTGGCCGAGCGGGCGCTGCAGCCCGCCTCGCCCCGACTGGTGGTGATCGGCGGTCTTTCGGGCACGGGGAAGTCGACCCTCGCCCGACTGCTCGGCGCTCGGATCGGGCGGATTCCGGGCGGGCGCGTGCTGCGTTCGGACGTTTTCCGCAAGCGTCTCGTCGGGCTCCCGCCGGAAACCCGGCTGCCGCCCGCGCACTATACCCGGCACAGCGACGAGGCGACCTATGAGGCGATGTTCGAATCTGCCGACGATCATCTCGCGTGCGGCAGCTCGGTGATCCTCGACGCCGTATTCATGAGCCGTAGCGAGCGCGACGTTGCCGAGGCGCTGGCGATCCGGGCGCGGGTGCCGTTCACCGGCATCTGGCTGGAGGCGCCTGAGCAGGATCGGATCGAGCGCGTCCGCGGCCGCGCCAGCGATGCGTCCGATGCGAGCGTCGAAGTCGTCCGCGAGCAATCGCGCCGCTCGGTCGGCGATCTTTCGAGCTGGCACCGGATGCGGGCCAATCGCCCGCTCGACCTGATCGTGCCCGCCGCGCGTGCCGTGCTCGAACGGGTCGGACGCTAGGTCGAATGGCATCCGGGCGTCGACAATCTTGCAATGTAGGATTTCAAAGGCGACCGTAGGGGCCGCTCTTTCTCATCGTCGAGGCCCGGAAACTTCCTTTTTCGGAAAAAAAAGGAATTTCGACATAGCAGGTGTCAACCGTGTCAACCGACCACACACGAAGCTATTGAAAAACCACGATTCCGCTTATCGTTCTTGCAAACCGCTCGGTTGCGTGAACAACGCTCTGTGGCAGGCCGGATCGGCCACCGGAAACCAGGCGCTACGAATCAACTTCATCAGCCGATGCCTTGCGCGAACCCCACCATTCACCCGATCGCTCGACGAACGGATGCTCAACCAGAGAGGTCGAATGCGCAGTGGTCGCCAATCCATGGCGACCCGGGATCAGGCCGCTTTGGCTTCCACACAGAACAGGCCGTGGAGCGATTCGAGCATGCGCTTCGCCTCCGGACTGGCCAGCGAATAGAAGATCATCTGGCCCGCACGGCGAGCCGAGACCATCCCTTCGCGACGGAGCAGGGCAAGCTGTTGCGATACGGCGGTATCGCGAGAGCCGGTGAGGCGCGCAAGCTCGCCCACAGACTTCTCGCCGTCCCACAAATGGCACAACAGCAACAAGCGGCTTCGACCGGACAGCGCCTTCAGGAACGCGGAGGCGCGGTCGATCTCGGTAATCATATCGTACTTCACGGGCGGACAGCTATGCGCGGATTGCCATGGTTGCAAGACGCTATCGTTCGGAAACGGAACGAGTTTTGAGGTTAATTTAGATTATTGCCTCATCAATCGTGAAGGTTTGCGGGGTTGGTTTACCGGCTCCGTCACCTATCTCGTTTGCGCCCCCTATGACCGCATTTGCCCTTGACCTTTTCGGCGCACCCAACCTGCCCGGCCTCCTATATCGCGACGATTTCGTGTCGCCCGAAGACGAGTCGATTCTGATCGCCGGGGTCGAGTCGGCGCCGCTCGCGCCCTTCCGGTTCCAAGGCTGGCTCGGCAAGCGGCTGACCGCGAGCTTCGGCTGGCGCTATGATTTCGAGGATGCGAGCTTTCGCGAAACGGCGCCCATTCCGCACTGGCTGCTGCCGCTGCGCGAGCGCGCGGCCGCCTTTGCCGGACTCGCACCTGACGATCTCGTCCAGCTGCTGCTCACGCGCTACGATCCCGGCGCGGGCATCGGCTGGCACCGCGATCGACCGGTGTTCGAGCATGTGATCGGCATTTCGCTGGGCAATCCCGCGACGCTGGGGCTGCGCCGGCGCAGGCCAGGCGGGTTCGACCGTTTCTCGGCGCCGCTGGCGCCCCGCTCGATCTACCGTCTCTCGGGCGAGGCACGCCACGAATGGGAGCACAGCATCGCGCCGATGGAGGTGCCGCGCTGGTCGATCACCTTTCGCAGCCTTTCGGACAAGGGTCACAAGCTCGCCGCGAGCACCTGACTACGCCTCAGAACAGCCCGTCGTCATCGTCATCATCGTCCGGTGCGGGCGCCTCCGCGGCTTCGGCCTCGCCGCTCGTCAGCGCGAACCTCTTATGGATCTCGCGTTCGCTCACCATCGTGTAGCTCGCATGGATCGTGCCGAGGACCGTGCCGAGCGCCACCGGCAGGCTTTCCGGGAGCGGCGCCTGCTCGCCCGCGGCGACCGTCAGCTGCAGCACGGCTTCGCGCAGCGCGTCGCCAATCTCGGCGTCGCAATCGACGTTCTCGGTGGTCTGGCGCAGGATATCGCCCACGGCCGCGGCGTCGCGATCAAGGCCGGACATGCTTTCGTCCATCCGCTTGCCGCCGTCGCGTACACAGTCGAGCGACGCGGTGAGCGCCCGCCCGGCATCGACCTTCCCAGCCTCTTCCGCCTGGGCACGCATCTCCGCGGCGGCGTCGACAAGCTGCTGGAAGGCGCCCGCGATACCGTTGGTCAGCATCTCGAGATGGTTGGAGAAATTGCGGATCTCGGTCGCGATCATCGCGAGGCCCCGGCCCTCGTCACCCATGCGGCGGCAGCGCAGATCGGTGTTCCACGCCATCTGCTGGACATCGTTCTTGACGCGCTGGACCGCGGCGATGCGCCGTCCCAGGCTTTCCGCGGTGGACGACGTCGCGGTGCCGAGCCGGTCCGACAGCTCGTCGGCTTCCTGGAGCCGCCCGGTGACGCTCCGCACCTCCTCGATGCTGCGCTCGAGGACATGGAGGACATTGTCGCCCTCCCCTGCACCCTGCGCACTGCCGGCATCCTTCAGCGCGAGCAAAGCCGTGGCCTGCGGGCCGATGGCGCGCAGGCTCTGCGCGAGGATCCGCGCCTGCGAGCGGAAGTCCTCGACCGCGTCCGAGGCCTGCGCGGCGAGCAACGCCAGCGTATGGTCCTCGATAACCTTCAATTCCTCGGGCTCCAGTTCGCCGCCTTCGCGGATCGCAGCTTCCAGCGTCGACAGGCCGGCCACGACATGTTCGAGCCGCTGCCGGGTGATGTCGCCGATCTGTAGCGCGCCCAGCGCCGTGGCGAGCTTGGTGCGGATATCGCGCGCAACCTGGGCGATCCGGGCCGCTAGCTCGCCGAGCCCCGCCTGGTGTTCCTGGAGCGCCAGTGCATCGCGGTCCAACCGCAGTG
Organism: Sphingomonas sp. JC676; assembly: GCF_014489075.1. Classification (GTDB taxonomy): domain Bacteria; phylum Pseudomonadota; class Alphaproteobacteria; order Sphingomonadales; family Sphingomonadaceae; genus Sphingomonas. The sequence continues at coordinate 558,063 of NZ_JACTGR010000002.1, forward strand.
GAACTTCCGGAATCACCCGCGTGCATTCGGCCGCCAGCAGCTTCTCTGCCGCGAGCGCTTCTGAAATGCCGCTGCTGAGCCCGTCGATCTCATGCCCGAAGCTGCTCATCTGCGCTTCGGCAACGTCGATCTTCTCGAACATCGTGTCGGCGAAGCCCGAAAATTCGGCGGCGCCCGCGGCCGCGACCTTGATGTTGAGCCCGCATATCCGAAGGAAGCGAAGCGTGCGGTGAAACTGGCCCATCGGCGCGCGCAGTGCCTCGCCCGAGCCGCTGATCGTGGCGAGCGCCGCCTGGCGCCGAGCCTGCATCGCGGGAAGCCTGGTCAGCCGGTCGGCGATCGCGCGCATGTCCTGCACGGCAGCCTCCGCCGCCTCGCGATCAAGCGCGCTCGTCACGCCCTCGAGCGATTTCACCAGCGTCTCGACGATCTGATAGGCCTGCGCCAATGCGCCGCCCGCCTCGACGAAACGCGCGTCCAGGCCGCTCGCCAATGCAGCAAGAGTCACTTGCACATTCGCGAGCGACGCGCCGCCTTCGGCAGGCCCTTCCGCAATCCTCGAAATGTACAAAGTCGCCCTCCGACCTTCTCTCTATTCTGATAGGAAAATAACGGGAAAATCCAAATGACCCCTCAGGTTAGAAAAGCCCATCATCGAGCGTATCGCTCTGGGTTGCGGCCATCAGTTCCATGCCGGGCAACAGGAAGGCGCGGTGCACTTCGCGCTCGCGCGCCATCGTGTACATCGCCTCGATTTCCTGAAGGATCGTGCGAAGCGGCGCCTGGTCGGTCCCCTCGATCTCCGCCACCTGTCCGCCCAGCTCGCGCAATGTCCTGACGAACCCCGATATGGTGGCCGCCAGTTCGAGCTCGTCGGCCAGCCGGGAACCTGCATCGTCGAGCGTCTGGATCAACTCGCGCGCGTCGATGCCGCCTTCGCCGATGCCCTGATCGGTGCGCCGGCAGGCCTCGCGGATAAGCGCGAGAGACCAGGCGAGCTTGGGGCCAGGATCGGTCTCGAGCGCGGTTTCGTGGCGGTGGCGGATCGAGACGCTGACCGCGCCGAGCTCGCGGATCGCCCAGCCCACGCCGTTCACCGCCTGGTCGAGACGATCGGCGCAGCTGCCTATCTCTTCCGCCACGATCGCGACCGATCGCCCCGCGGTTCCCAGCCGCTCGCCATGCAGGCGTGCCCTGACCGCGATATCCTGGACGTCGGCGCGCACCAGGCGCACCGCGTCGAGCCGCGTGGTGAGGTCGTTCATCGTGTCGATCACCACCGCGGTCATCGTCAGCGTCTTGCTGGTACCGGCGCGGAGCTGCTCGGTGAGTACATCGATGTCGGTGAAACCGCGCTCCAGCCGATGCAGGAAGGCATGACCTTCGCGTCCTGCGTCGCTTTCGTCGATCAGCGATACGAGTTCGCCGGTATGCGGCCCCAGCTCGCCCAGCGCATTGACCAGCAGTCCGGTCTCGCGATCGAGATCGGCCGCGACGTCGGCGAGCTGCGCCTCGATCAGCGCAAGGATGTGCGATTCCAGCGCGCGCGCCGCCGCGGTCTGCTCTGCCTCGAGCCGCCGCGCGTTGAGGAGCTGGAGCGCGGCGACCATATGCTCGAGCCGCTGGCGGCTGATATCGCCGATCTGCAGCGCGCCCAGGATCACGGCCACCCGGCCCTGGACCTCGCGCGCGATGCTGCGGACGCCGGCGGCACTGTCGGCGATCGAAACCTGGTGCGCCTGGAGCTCGAGCGCGTCGTCGGCGAGCCGATCGGGCACCAGCGGGATCACCTTGGCACATTCGGCGGCGATCAGCCGTGCCGAGCGCTGGACGGTGGCGACGCCGCCGACCAGCTCCTGAAGCGTGGTCATGAAGCCCTTCAGATGCCCGTCGCCGGCATCGAAGCGCGCGAACATCTCGTCGGCGAACCGCGTGACGGACGGCGCACCCGATGCCGCGATCTTGAGATTGGTGCCGTTGACCCGGAGGATGCGCAGCACTTCCTGGATCTGCATCACGTGAAGGTTGAGCTCTGCCGCCGCGCGGCGGACCACGCCCAGATCGTTGACACGCTCATGCTGCAGCATGGGCAGTGCGGTAAGCTCGCGCGCACTCTCGCGCAGGATGCGGACCGCGGCCTTGCCGGTCTGTTCGTCGATTGCGTGGATGATCGAATCGAGCGAGGCGATCACGCGGTTGACCGTGTCGATTACGGTCGCCAGCGTGCTCGCGGCATGTACAAAGCGAACGTCGAGCCCGGCGGCGAGCCCGGCCAAGGCCTGTTGCAGATTCTCGACAACCGCGTCGCGCGCGGAAGCTGAGGGCTCGATTCTATCTTGATACATGCCGGGCTCCGTCGGGAATCTTGCGGTGGGGAAACATGCTCATCGCGCAGTCGCCTGCAGCAGCTCGCGGGCGATGGCGCCGAGCGGGACCACCCGGTCGGCGGCGCCGCGCGCGATCGCTTCCTTGGGCATGCCGAAGACGATCGACGTCGCCTCGTCCTGCGCGAAGGTGCGGGCGCCCGCCTGCTTCATCTCGAGCAGGCCGCGCGCGCCATCGTCGCCCATGCCGGTCATGATGACGCCGACCGCGTTGGAACCGGCGGCGCGCGCCGCCGATCGGAACAGCACATCGACCGAGGGACGATGCCGCGAGACCAAGGGCCCATCGCGCACGGAAACATAATAGCGCGCGCCCTGGCGCTCGAGCATCGTGTGCTTGCCGCCCGGCGCGATCAGCACATGGCCGCGCAGCACCGGATCGCCGTCCACGGCTTCCTTGACGTCGACCTCGCACAGCGTGTTGAGCCGCGACGCGAAGGCGCGGGTGAAATTCTCCGGCATGTGCTGGACGACGACGACGCCGGGCGAATTGGCGGGCAGCGCCTCCAGCACCTCGCGCAATGCCTCGGTGCCGCCGGTCGACGCGCCCAGGCACACCACCATCTCGGTGGTCCGGCTCATCGCGCGGCCGCTGGGCGGCGGCAATACCGCGTCGGCGGTCAGTTTCTTCTCTGGCCCATGCGGCTTGGGATCGCGCATGGCGGGACGGCCGCGCACGCGCGCCCTGGCCGCGGCCTTCACCACGTCGCGGATCTGGAGATTATGTTCGGCCAGGTGATCCGCGACGCCGACGCGCGGCTTCAGGATCACGTCGACCGCGCCGGCCTCCATTGCCTGGAGCAAAGTCTCCGATCCTTCCTCGGTGAGCGATGAGCACATCACTACGGGCACCGGACACTGCGACATCAGCTTGCGCAGGAAGGTGATGCCGTCCATCCGCGGCATCTCCACGTCGAGCGTGATGACGTCGGGCACCTCCTCCTGCAGGCGCCGCGCCGCGCTGAACGGATCGGAGGCGACACCCATCACCTCGATCTCGGGATCCTCCTGGAGGATCGCAGTCATCGTCTGGCGGACGCTGGCCGAATCGTCGATAACGAGGACGCGGATCTTTTTGGCGGCGAGCATCTGGGATCAGCTCCGTTGAAAAACGGTGTTGGCGACCTGGACCAGCGGGAGGTCCAGACCGGTGATCGATTCCGAATGGCCGAGGAACAGATAGCCGCCGGGCTCGAGGCAATCGACGAGCTGTGACACGACCTTGCGCTGCGTCGGCTTGTCGAAATAGATCAGCACGTTGCGGCAGAAGATCAGGTGCATCGCCTCGCCGACCGGATACCGATCGTCCATCAGGTTGAGCCGTGCAAAGCCGATCGCGCTGCGCAGCGACGGCGCCATGCGGATGTCGCGCCGCGCTGGATCGCGCGACATCATGATATATTTGCGCTGCAGCGCCGCCGGCACCGGATCGACCAGCTCGGCCGGATAAATGCCGGCGCGGGCGGCTGCGAGCACCTCGGTATCGAGATCGGTGGCCAGGATGCCGTAAGAGGGGCCGTTGCAGGTATCGGCATAATCGTCGAGCACCATCGCGATCGTGTAGGGCTCGGGTCCTGTCGAGCAGGCGGCGCTCCAGGCGCGCACGGTACGGATCCCGCGCGCCTTGAACTGGGGCAGGATCGTCCGGGTCAGATATTCGAAATGCGCGGGCTCACGGAAGAAATCGGTCTTGTTGGTCGTCACCGCGTTGATCAGGTGCAGCCCTTCGTTCGCAAGACCGTCTCCGCTGAACACCCGATCGCAATATTCATCAAGCGTACGTGTGCCGGTGGCGCGCAGGCGGCGGCGCAGCCGGCCTTCGAGCATGGTCTTCTTGCTCTCCGGCATCTTGATGCCGGAATAATCGTAGATATACGCCGCCACCCTCGCGAAGTTGCGCCTGTTCATCTGATCGTTGCCCACGGGCTGGGCGCTTAGGACGGGGGCGGCAGTGGCCAAGGACCTGCTCCGATATGCTGAGCCCGGTCCGATTGGACGCGGGCGGGGATTGAGTGCGGGCGGAGCCGTTCCGGTCAGGCAGCGCGCAGCAATTCGGCCTCATCGGTGGAGAAGATGCGCGCGACATCGACCAGGACGACGAAGCCCTCGGTCCGCTTGACCACGCCGGCGATATATTCGGACGGCCAGCGCACGCCGATATCGGGCGCGGCGCCGATCTGGTCGCCGCGAAAGGTGCTCACCTCCAGCACGCGGTCCACGACGAGCCCGAGCACCAGCACGCGATCGGCGACCGGCACGTCGACCACCAGGATCCGCGTGCTGGGCGTCGGATCGACATGCGGCAGGCCAAGGCGCAGCCGGAAGTCGACCGTGGCGACGCCTTGGCCGCGCATGTCGGTGAGGCCCAGCAGGTAATCCGGGCCGTTGGGGATGCGGAACGTCTCGCGATAATCGAGGATCTCGCGGACCAGCGCCACGGGGACCGCGAAGGTCTCCGCCCCCAGCCCGAAGGTCACGGCCTGGATTTCCTGCACGTCGCTCATGCTGCCTGCACTCCGAAGGATGCGTCGTCGGCGTCGGGGCCGCCATTGGTGAGATCGAGCGCGAAACCGTTCACCCGCGCCTTCTGATCGGCGATCGAGTTCGCCTTCGCCTTGGGCTTGGCGGCAGGCGCGGCCGGCTTGCGGGCCGGCGCGCTGCGCTGGACCGTCGGCGCGGTGCGGGCGGAGATGTGACGGCCGCCGTCCTCGATACGGAAATAGGCGATGCTCGTCTGGAGTTCCTCCGCCTGGGCGGCGAGCTCTTCCGACGTCGTCGAGATTTCCTCGGAGGCGCCGGCGTTCTGCTGCGTCACCTGGTCGAGCTGCTGGATCGCCTGGTTGATCTGCGCCGCGCCGATATCCTGTTCGCGGCACGCCGAGCTGATCTCCGAGACGAGCTCGGCGGTCCGGCGGATGTCCGGCACCAGCTTGGTCAGCATCTCGCCCGCCTCGGTCGCTGCGCGCACCGTGTCGGTCGAGACTGCACCGATCTCGGCGGCGGCGGACTGGCTGCGCTCGGCGAGCTTGCGTACTTCCGATGCCACCACCGCGAAGCCGCGACCATGCTCGCCGGCGCGCGCCGCCTCGACGGCCGCGTTCAGCGCCAGCAGATCGGTCTGGCGCGCGATCTCCTGGACGATGCCGATCTTGTCGGCAATCGTGCGCATCGCCTCGACGGCCTTCTCGACCGCCACGCCGCTCGCCTCGGCATCCTTCGACGACTGGCGGGCGATCTTCTCGGTCTGCGCCGCATTGTCGGCGTTCTGCTTGATGTTGGCGGACATCTCTTCCATCGAAGCCGAAGCCTGTTCGGCGGCGGCGGCCTGCTCGGTGGCGCCCTGCGACACCTGCTCCGAGCTCGCCGACAGCTCCTGGCTGCCCGTCGAAACATTGTTCGCCGCCGCGGTGGCGTCGCCGATCACGCCGCGCAGGCGCTCGACCATGCGCACCAGCGCCAGACCCAGCATGTCCCGGTCCGAGAGCGGCCGGTGATGGACGGTAAGGTCACCATCGGCGATCTTGTCGGCAAGACTGGCGCTGACGCGGAGGTTCGCGGTCATGCCGTTGACGGTGTCGACCAGATCCTTGATCTCGTCGTTGGACGTAACCTTCACTTCCTGCTCGAGATCGCCGATCGCGACGGCGCTCACCGCGGCCGAGATGCGACGCAGCCCACCCGAGACCAGACGCGAGATCCAGATCGCGCCACCGATGGCGAGGACCAGCGCGATGCCAGCCACGGTGAACAGCATCAGCCGCGCTGCGGCATAGAGCGCGTTGGTCTCGTCGTCGGTCTGCTGCATCTGCGCCTTCTCGCGCTCGACGATCTTGTCGACCGTGGCCGAAAGAGCCGTCGCCAGTTGGCGCGATTCACCGATGGAGAGCGCTGCGCCTTCCTGGTTATGGTTGCTGAAGCCCAGATCGCGGACGCGCGTGTTGACCGGCTTGAACGCTGCCCAATCCGAACGTACCTGCGCCCAGATCGCCTTCTCTTCCGGGCTATCTGCCAGCGCCGCGCCCTGGTTGATCAGGTTCTCGACATTGTTCTGGCCGGTGCGGATCGAGTCCGAGAACTGCTGGTTGAGCTGCGTGTCTTCGGTCAGGAGAATGTTCTTCTCCGAGCGGAGCAGCTTGCCGAGCTCTGTATCGATTGTCAGCGAAAGCTCGACACCCTTGGCCGGTCCGTTGATGATCTCGGTGATCGCGGTGTTCAGCGTGCTGAGCCGCGACGTGGCGACCAGCACCACGGCGAACAGCATGACGATGAGGATGCCGAAGGTAACCCCCAGCTTGAGCTTGATCGTTGCGCGCATTTCTAGCGACCTCTTCTATTTTTCGTGGGCCGTAGCTGCGGAAAGCTGCGCTACGGCCCCGAGGATGGTTGGCGTCAGGCGGCCTGGCTGCCGAAATCGGCGTCGTCCGCATCGGGCCCACCGCTGGTGAGATCGAGCGCGAAGCCGTTCACGCGCGCCTTCTGATCGACGATCGAGTTCGGCTTAGCCTTGAGCGCGGGTTTCTTGACCGCAGGGGCGGCCGGCTTGCGGACCGAAGGAGCAGCCGAACGGGCCATCGGCGCGACCTTCCGCGCCGCGCCGGCTTCGGTCACCCGGAAATAGGCGATGCTGGCCTGGAGCTCTTCCGCCTGGGCGGCGAGCTCTTCCGAGGTGGTCGAGATCTGCTCCGAAGCGCCGGCATTCTGCTGCGTCACCTGGTCGAGCTGCTGGATCGCTTCGTTGATCTGCGAAGCACCAATGTCCTGCTCGCGACACGCCGAGCTGATCTCCGAGACGAGCTCGGCGGTCCGGCGGATGTCCGGCACCAGCTTGGTCAGCATCTCGCCCGCCTCGGCGGCTGCCTTAACGGTCTCCGACGAGACCGAGCTGATCTCGGCGGCCGCGGTCTGGCTGCGCTCGGCGAGCTTGCGCACCTCCGACGCCACCACCGCGAAGCCGCGACCATGCTCGCCGGCGCGCGCCGCCTCGACGGCCGCGTTCAGCGCCAGCAGATCGGTCTGGCGCGCGATCTCCTGGACGATGCCGATCTTGTCGGCAATCGTGCGCATCGCACCCACGGCCTTGTCGACCGCCTGACCGCTCGCTTCGGCGTCCTTCGACGACTGGCGCGCGATCTTCTCGGTCTGCGCCGCGTTGTCGGCGTTCTGCTTGATGTTGGCGGCCATCTCTTCCATCGATGCCGAAGCCTGCTCGGCGGCGGCTGCCTGCTCGGTGGCGCCCTGCGACACCTGCTCCGAGCTCGCCGACAGCTCCTGGCTGCCCGCCGAGACGTTCTCGGCCGCAACGTTCGCATCGCCGACCACGCCGCGCAGGCGCTCGATCATGTTGTTCACATGGCCCAGCAGCTCGCCGATCTCGTCCTTGCTCTTGACCTCGACGGTCTTGGTCAGGTCGCCCTCGGCAACCTGGCGCATCGCGTCGCCGGCAGCCTTGAGGCCGCGCGAGATCAGCAACGAGAGATAGATGGCGGCAGCGGCGGTGACGAGGAATGCGACGACGCCCATCACGAGCATGGTCGTGCGCGCCGAGCCGTAGAGCACCTCGGTATCGTCATCGGCTTCAGCCATCATCTGCTGCTGCGCCTTGACGAGGTCTTCGACCGTCTTGGTGACGGCGGTCGCCTTGTCACGCGAATCGCCCATGGTGAGCGCGACGGCAGCGGCCTTGTCGGTATCGCTCAGCTCGCGGACCTTCTCGTTGATCGGCTTGAACGCGTTCCACTGATCGCGCAGCTCGGCCCACTGTGCCTTGGTCTTCTCGGACGGCTTGGCATTGGCCTGCTCGACGGCTTCGTCGACGCGCGCGCGCCAGGAGTCGATCGACGCCTCGAAGTCGCGGCGCTGTGCCGGATCGTCGGTCATGGTGAGGTTCTTTTCGGCGCGGACCATCATGCTCACGCCGCCGTCGATGCTGCGCGCGCGGTCGAGCTGCTTGGCAGGACCGGTGATGACGTCGCCGATCGCGTCGTTGAGCGTGCTCAGGCGCGAAATGCCGAGCACGATGACCGCGGTCATGATGATGAGCAAAAGGGCGAAGGTGCCGCCCAGCTTCAGCTTGATGGATGCGTGCATGATCTAAGCCCCTGGCTCAATGTACGGTGGACGGAAGGGCGGCAGCGGACTCGCCACCCCCGAGGAACGGACGGAAAATCGCGGAGAGATCGGGAAGGACGATCACGCCCTCCGGAGTGCGCACCAGTTCGCGCACGAACTCGCGGCGCCAGCGCATGCCGACGGCGGGCGGCTCCTCGCTGGCATTCTGATGCAGCGTGGCGACTTCGTGGACCTTGTCGGTACGGATGCCGAGCTGGATCGCCCCGCTTTCGGTCTCGAGCTCGATCACGACGATGCGGCTGTCGACCGTCGCTTCCGCCGCGGGCAGGGCGAAGGCCAGGCGCAGATCGGCAATCGGGATGATCTTGCCGCGGAAATTGACGACGCTGCCGACCAAAGGCGCGGCGCCGGGCACGACCGTCTCGGGCAGCAGATCGAGGATCTCGCGGACGAGGATGGCCTCGAGCGCGAAGGTCTCTTCCTGGAGGTCGAAGGTCAGCACTTCGAGGGTGCCATTGGCATCCCATTGGGTCTGGGTGGCTTCGTGCATGGCTTATCCGGCGGCGCGAAGCCGCTCCTCCTGGTGCTGGCCGAGGGTGACGAGCTGGACGACGTCGAGGATCAGCGCGACCCCGCCGTCCCCCAGGATGGTCGCGCCGGCGAAGGTGGAAACGTCGCGGTGCAGCGCCGACATTGACTTGATGACGGTCTGGTGGCTGCCAATGATCTGGTCGACGACAAGGCCGACGCGCTCGGCGCCGGTGGCGATGACGACGATCTTCTGGTGCGGATCGGGGCGCGTGCCCGTGTCGAACATCTCGCGCAGGCGCAAGAACGGGACCAGGCGATCTCGAAGGGTGATGAAGCTGCGGCCGCGCGAACGCAAATCCTCTTCGAGGCTCAGCTCGATGCACTCCTCGACCGCAGCGAGCGGGATCACGTAGCGGCCCTCGCCCACCCGGACGAGGAGGCCATCGATGATCGCCAGTGTCAGCGGGATGCGCAGCGTGACGGTCGAACCCTCGCCGGGCACGCTCTTAATGTCGATCGCACCGCGCAGGCTCTCGATCGTGCGCTTGACCACGTCCATGCCGACGCCGCGGCCGGAAAGATTGGTGACCGCGGCCGCCGTGGAGAAACCCGGATGGAAGATCATCTGGAGCAGTTCCTGCTCGGAGATCTGCTGGCCGGGCTGGATCAGGCCCTGCACTTCCGCCTTTGCGCGGACACGGTCGCGATCGATGCCGCGGCCGTCGTCGCGGATGGTGATCATCACTTCGCCGCCCGCCTGGTGGGCGGAAAGCCTGACCTGGCCCGCGGCGGGCTTGCCGGCGGCGATACGCTCCTCGGGCGTTTCCAGCCCGTGATCGCACGAATTGCGGATGAGATGGACCATCGGATCGGCGAGCCGTTCCATCACGGTCTTGTCGACCTCGGTCGTCTCGCCTTCGGTGGAAAGCTCGATCGTCTTGCCGGTATCGCGGGCAAGATCGTGGACGAGGCGGCGGAAACGGCCGAACAGGCTGGCGACCGGCACCATGCGCAGCACCATCATCGTGTCGCGCAGCTCGCTGGCGAGCCGCTCGATTTCCTCGGAGATCGAGCGGAGCACCAGATCGGCGGCACTGCCGCCGCCATGGGCGAGCTGCGACAGCCGGCTCTGGACGATGACCAGCTCGCCGACCCGGTCCATCAACTCGTCGAGCCGCTCGGCGGGAACGCGAACGCTCTCGCCGGACTTGGGCGCGGCGCGGCCGGGTGTCGGATTGGCAGTTTCGGGAGCGGGCGCGTCGTTGGCGGCAACCATCGCCTGCACGACCGTGGGCGTATCGGCGGGAGCGGCATCGGCAGCGGGCTCGGACGCCAGCGGCTCGATCTTCAGCTCCATGTCGTCCATCACGAAGATGAAGACGTCCTCGATATCGTCCTTCGAGATGTCGCCATGCAGTTCGACGTCCCAGCCGATATGGCATTCGACCGGCACCAGCTCCGCCAGCGGCGGGATCGCGTCGGTACGCGCGATGATCTTGCACTCGCCCAGCTCGCGCAGCTCGTCGAGCAGCATCAGCGGGTTGGTGCCGTTCGCCATCGATTCGGGCGGCAGGCGGAAGAACAGGCGCCAGCCTTTCTTGGCAGGCCCGGCCGCAGCGGCAGCAGCCAGGGCGCCCGAAGCGCCGTCGATCGCCGCCTGGAGGCGGGCCAGGATCGCGTCGCCCGCCGCTTCGAGACCTGTGCCGTCGCCGTCGATCAGCGCGCGCATATGGTCCTGCGCGGAAAGGATCACCGCGACCAGTTCCTGCGTGGCAGGCGCCAGGCCCTTGCGGACGCGATCGAACGCAGTCTCGCAGTGATGGGTAAAGGTGGCGAGCGCATCGAAGCCGAACATCGCGCCCGAGCCCTTGAGCGTGTGCAGGCCGCGGAACACAGCATCGACCAGATCGCGGTCGTCGAGGCGGTGGCCGAGATCGAGCAGACCCTGCTCGATCTGCTCGAGCAGTTCGCCCGCCTCGACACGGAATGCCGCGATCGGATCCTGGCCGCTCACCGGCCAAGGACCTTGCGGGCGACCTTGACGAGCTGTTCGGGCACGAAGGGCTTGACTAGCCAGCCGGTCGCGCCGGCGGCCTTGGCCTGCTGCTTCATCGCGTCATCGGATTCGGTGGTGAGGAAGATGATCGGCGTACCGCACTGGGCGGGATCCTTGCGCAGCTCGCGGATCATCGTCAGCCCATCCATGTTGGGCATGTTGAGATCGGTGATGATCATGTCGAACTTGGCCGAGTTGGCGGCGGTCAGCCCTTCGACGCCGTCGCCGGCTTCGGTGACGTCATAGCCCGCACCGGTGAGCGCGATGCGGATCGCCATGCGCAGGCTGGGGGAATCGTCGACGGTAAGGATCGAGGCAGTCATTGGGGGAGTTCTCCGTGGAACCAGAAATCCAGGTCGGCAGGCTGAGGATCGCCAAGGAAGCCGGCGCGATCGAGCAAAGCGGCAAGCCCAGGGCCCGCGGGCTGGGCTAGGCCGAGCCGGGCGCCTTCCTGTTCGAGGTGCGCGCGCGCGGCGAGGACGAGCTGAATGAAGCTGAGATCGACCTCGGCCAGGGCAGACAAGTCGATGTCGATATCGCCGCCCGACTGGACGGCCCCAAGGAGCTGCTCGGCGAATTCGCCGGCGCTTCTCACGGTAATGGAGATCGGCGCTTCGATTACTTGCGTCACGTCGTTCCTATCCCTGCCAAAAGCGGCCTGCACTTCCGGAGCACAGACCTGCTTTTGCTTTTTAGAGGGATGCGGCGCGGTTCATTGGATCGTAACGATATTTTTCGTTCCGGATCGGACTGACATGGCGGATTTCCGACGGATCGGAGCGGGTCGTTTCGCTATGCCCGGCCGGATCGGAGCGGATGGTTTAGGCCGGCCCAAAGAAAGCCGATCGCGGCGAGCGCCTTAGCACCCGCCGCGATCGCATTGATATCAGGCGTGGGCGACGCCGCCACGACGGCGGCTCCGCACACCGATTCCGACAGCGCCGAAACCGGTCAGCATCATCGCCCAGGCCGCCGGCTCGGGAACGCCAGGAACACCCGTAGCGGTGCCCGCGAAGGTGAGATTGTCGGCCACACCCTGACGGTTGATGCCGAGCCCGACATCGAGGCTGCCCGGCGTGAAGCCATAGTCGTAGGAATAGGACTGGGTGCCCCAGGCAGTGGTGATCAGCAGATTGGCGACAGTGCCGGCATAGCTGACGCTCATATTGCCGCTCTGGAAGCTGTTAAGCGGCTGGATGCCGTTCAGGAAACCGTTGTTGCCAGTGTAGAAGCCATAGGAATCGAACCAGCCGTCCCCGTCATTGTCCTGGACCTTGATGAAATAGTTGCTGCCCGAGAGATAGCCTAGCGCGAGCGCGACATAGCTGCCCGAATCGAAGCCGCGCAGCGCGACATCGACCGACGCGGTGGTCGAGCTCGAGTCATTGTAAGTCGACAGCGCGGTAAAAGTCGTGATGGCCTTGCCGCCCAGGATCGACGGCGTGCTGGCCTGGTTGGTGTAGTTGGGGCCCAGGCCCGTCCCGTTGGGACGATTGAAATCGTCGGTGATCTGGGCATGGGCCGAACCGCACGCGCTGGCCAGCGCGGCGGCAATCATCATCTTCTTCAACATGGTATTCCCTCTCGATTACGTGATTTGTCAGTCGCTTACGCAGCGTCCGCACGATACTTGGCGCGGGACATGCGGCGGTTCGTGCCGCGGGCGTAACGACAGATCAGCAAGAGCGAGACGGCGGTGCCGGGAATGCGACGAGCATGTTCCCGGCAGCGACGAAGGCGCGCGGCTTACTACGCGGCCTTAATTCTTGAGACGATGGCGCACCTCGTCCCAGTGGCGCGGTCCGACGCGCACCGTCGCGCCCGAACGCAGGACAAGCGCCATATGGCGGCCGATCGAGTTGATCTGGAGCACCGATTTGGGCCGGACGAACGCCGAACGATGGACGCGGATCATCTGCGCGGGATCGAGGCCCCGTTCGAGCGCGGACATCGTCACGCGGATCATGTGGCTGCGCTCGGCGGTGTGGAGCAGCGCATAATCCTTGGCCGCCTCGATCCATTCGATCGTGTCGACCGGCACCCGGATCTGCCCGCGCGAGGTGGGCACCCAGAATTCCTGGTGATAGTCGCCGGTATCGGTGGGCGCCTCTTCGGCCGCGTCTGCATCATCATTCGCGACGGCGGGCGCGTCGCTGAGTCGCCGGGCGACCGAACGGATGCGGGCGAGCAGCTCGCGCGGCTCGAACGGCTTCATGATGTAATCGTCGGCGCCGAGCTCGAGCCCGACGACGCGATCGATCACGTCGCGGCGCGCGGTGAGCATGATGATCCCGATCGTCGGATGGCTCGCGCGCAGCCGCCGGGCGATGCTGAAGCCGTCCTCGACCGGCATGGTCACGTCGAGCACGACAAGCGCCGGGGTGCGCTGTGCCAGGATCTGGTCGAGCTCGGCGCCGCCGCCGGCCTCGTCCACTTCAAGGCCCTGCTCGCGCAGATAGGCGGCGACGGGCTCGCGGAGATCCTCTTCGTCGTCGACGGTGATGATATAGGGGTTGGCTGCGGTGCTCATGCGAGATCCATCTGCTGCAGGAAGCGGCTGACCGCTTCGGGCGTGAAGGGCTTTTCGAGAACGGGACGCTGTACATCGGCTAGGAAACGCGCGGCCGCGACACCCAGGGTATCACCGGTCGCGAAGGCCACGCGATCAAGTAGATCAGGCCGTTCGGCCATCATCCAGGCATGGAGCTGGGGGCCGTCGATATCGGGCATGCGGATATCGCTGACGATCAGGTCGAAATCGCCGGTGCGAAGCTGGGCGCGCGCGTCCGCGCCGCCGACGGCGATGTCGCAGGTAAAGCCCTCGACCAGGAGGAAATCGGCTAGCGCCTCGGCGATCTCCGCCTCATCGTCGATCACCAGCGCACGACGCGCCGGCGCGGCGGCGGCGAGCGGAAGGTCGGCGGGGATCGGCGGCAGCGTCTGGCCGACATCGATCGGCAGCGTCAGGCGGAAGCACGCCCCCTCGGGCGACGGAACCAGCTCCAGCCGCCCGCCATGCGCCTCGGCCAGGCCCTGCGAGAAGGACAGGCCTACGCCCGTCCCCTGCCCCTGCGGCTTGGTCGTGAAGAACGGCTCGAAGATCCGTCGCCGCATCTCATCGGGGATGCCGGGGCCGGTGTCGCATACTTCGAGCGTCACCATTCCGGCCTCGCCGAGCGCAGTGCGCAGCGTCAGCGTCCGGTTCTCGGTCGCGGAATCGGCCATCGCCTGCTGCGCGTTGACGATCAGGTTGATGATGATCTGGTGGAGCTGATCCGAATCCGCGGCGATCAGCGGCAGCGCCGGCGCGAAATCGCAGTTCGAGGCGATCCCGTCGGTCTTGAGGCCATAGTCCGCCAGTTCGTGCGCGGCGATCGCCACGGCGTTGAGGTCGACGGCGGCGCGTTCGGGCCGCTTCTGCCGCGCCATCGCGAGAAAGGTCTGGACGATCCGGGCGCAGCGATCGGCCGCGCGGCGGATCTTCTGCGCGCGCGCCGCGAGCTCCGAACCCTGTGACTGGCGCTCCATCATCACCGCCTGGGCGACGACGATCGACAGCGGATTGTTGAGCTCGTGGCTGACGCCCGCGAGCAGTGAGCCCAGCGCCGACAATTTCTCGGTCTGGTAGAGCGCCTCGCGCGACTGGGCGAGCGCGGCTTCGGCACGCTTGCGCTCGGTCAGGTCGAGCGTGAAGCCACCGGTCCGCGCAATGCCGACGCTCGCGCCCACCGGGAAGGCCATCGACAGGACGTGGGTGACTTCGAGGAAGCCGGCGAGCGCGATTTCGGCGCCTGCGACGTTGCCCGCACGGGCGCCGCGCTCGATGATCTCGAGTTGCGCGGCGATCTCGGGCGGGAAAAGCTCGTTGGGATGCTTGCCCTGCAATTCCTCGGGCGTGCGGCTCAGCGCCTTGGCGAATTCGGGATTCACGCGGATATAGCGCCCCTCCCCATCCTTCAGGTGCATTGCGACGGGCGCATTCTCCATGAACGCGGAAAGCTGCGCCTCGCTTTCGGCCAGCCGCTCCTCCGAATGCGCGCGTTCGAGCACAGAGAGCGTCCGGTCGGCGAGATCGCGGACCAGATCGACTTCGCTGTCGCGCCAGCGCCGCGGCGTTCCCTGCTGGACCGAGAGTACTGCGACGATCTGTCCCGCGCGCATCATCGGCAGCGTCAGCACTGCGGCGATTCCGAGCGAATCGAACAACGGCTTGTTGGTCTCGTCGAAGCGCGGATCGGTCGCGGTGTCGTTGACGCGCACCGCCTGACCACTCGAATGCGCGGCAGCGAGCTTCTCGCCCAGCGCGCTCAGCGGATAGCGCTGGTCGACGGCGCTCAAAACGCCTTCGCGCCATTCCTGCGTCACGCACAGCACCGAACCGTCGCTGCTGGTCTCGGCGAAATTGGCGCGCTCGACACCCAGATGTTCGCCCAGCGCCGCCAATGTCTGCCCCAGGATCCCGCGCGCACTGGTCTCGTTGCGGATCCGGTCGCTCCAGGCCAACAGGAAGGTCTGGTTGCGCTCGCTTTCCTGCAGCGCGGCCTGCGCCGTGGCGCGTTCGAGCGCGACCCAGGTCCGCTCGGCGATATCGCGCATCAGCTGAATCTCGCTGTCGCGCCACACGCGCGGGCGATCGTTCTGAACCGAAAGCGCCGAGTGCATCTGGCCGTCCTGCACCAGCGGCATGCTGACGAATGCCTGGATCTCGTGGCTGGTATAGCGCTCGACGGCGGACTGCTCGAGCCGCGGATCGTGCACGACATCCTCGTACCGGATCACTTCGCCCGCGATCCAGGCGCGATCGACCGAGGCGCCGACGCTCTCCAACGAGAAGACATTGCCCTTCACGCTCGACACGCCGTCGCGCCATTCGTCGATGACGCAGAAGATACGCCCGGTCTCGTCGGTCTCGGCATAGGTGGTGCGCGTCACGCCCAGGTGCCGGCCGAGCCATTCGAGCGTGGTCGAGAGGATCGCCTGCGGCGAGGCCTCGCCGCGAATGCGGTCGCTCCAGTCGATCAGGAACGCCTGGTTGCGCTCGCGCTCCTGGAGCGCGGTCTCGGCGCGCGCGCGGGCGACCGTCGCCCAGACACGCTCGGCGAGTTCCTCGCACAGATCGACCTCATCGACCGCCCATTGGCGCGGCACGCTGTCGAGCACAGCCATCACCGCGACCATGCGGCCTTCCTTGACGATCGGCACGATGATGCCCGATCGCGTGCCCATCAGGTCTGCCGCGCCCTGCACCGGATCGTCCGGCGCACGACCGAGCTGGGTGTTGTCGCTGATGACCTGCATCTTGGCGTCGGCGCCCCGCGCGGCCAGCTTCTGATACGCCAGCCGCATCTGCTCATGGCCCGCTAGATCCTCACGCGGGACTCCATTGGCTGCATGAAAGGTGCCCATCTTGGCGAGATCGCCGTCAGACGCTTCGCCATAGAGGAAATGGGTAATGCCGAGATGCTCGGAGAGAATGCGCGACAGCGCCGCAAGGATCTTGTCCGCATCGGTCAGGTCGCGAGAGACGTCGTGCAGCGCGCGCAGCACCGTCTGCCTCCGGTCGAGCGCCTGCTTGTCGCTCAGATCGACCTGGACCGCGCACCACCGCGCCACCGTGCCGCCGGAATCGTGGAGCGGGACGACCTTGGTCAGATACGGCCGATAATTGCCGTCGCCGCCGCGCATGCGCAGCTGCACCGCATTGGGCGTCTGGCGCGCGCGCATCTGCGCCAACAGCGTGCGCGCCTTGGGCACGTCGTCGGGGTGGACGACGTCGATGGGATCGCCCAGCGCGCCGCGCGTGCCATCGAACATGTCGTGCCATTGCTGGTTGCCCCAGCGCAGATTGCCTTTCTCGTCGCCGATCCAGCAAAGCCCGGGCAGGCTTTCGGCGAGCAAGCGGAACTGCTCCTCGCTCTCGCGCAGCTTCGCGGTGAGCCGCAGATGCTCGAGCGCCCCCCAGATCCGCGCGCCGGTCTGCGAGAGAAGATTCACTTCCTCCGCGCTCCACACGCGCGGCTTGTCGTCGATCGCGACGAACAGCGCGACCAGCGCGCCGTCGTTGAGTAGCGGGATCGTGACGAAGGCACGGCTGTCGCTCAGCTCGAGCAGCCGGGCCTCTTCATGGACCAGGTCGAGATCCGAGACATTGTTGACGATGACGGTCCGGCCGCGGCGATATTCGCCGGTCAGCGCGGAATCCGCATAAAAGGGATGCCGCCCCGCCATGCTGACCAGCCCGGGGCGTGCCCAATCCAACGGAATGTTGATGAACTCGATCCCGGGCTCGAGCTCGCCATAGCCGACGCGTGCGACGCCCAGGAAACGGCCGATCGCCTCGGCGGTGACGCTCAGGATGCGCAGCGGATCGGCTTCGGAGGCGAAATGCTCCGACAGCCATAGCCGTACCTGCTCCGCCGAATCGAAATCGGGGAAGATGACGTCCGCTGTGATATTGCGCGCTGGTTTCATATCCCCGCCCATTTGTGCAGGTGTACCACACCCTTTGGTCGACTGGGGAGCCGAGCGGCGCGGCCCGGTCGCCACGTCCGTCGCGTTGGTCGCATCTTCGTCGCAGCCGTCGCAACTGATGACGGTAACCGGTGTAAACACCCCACAATAATCAAATGGATAGCGCGATCCCTGTCTCTTACACGAGCGTCGAGTTGGCCGTCGGCCTGTTTGCTTCGATTGCTCCGGAACGTCTCGGGGACGAGCTGCTCGCCTTGGCGCGCACGTGCCCGAGCCTGGGGATAGGCGTGCACGAAATGCCCCGCGCCGCGCTCCTGACCGCGCTCGAGGCGGACAAGATCCAGCTGGCGGTGATGCCCGGACCCGAGCGGCCGGGCCTGCAGAGCGCATTGCTCTGGGTCGATCGCGTGATGGTCGCGATGGCGAAGGATCATCCCCTCGCCGCCTTGCCGGTGGTGACGCCCGAACAGTTGCGCGATCAGCCCTTCCTGGTCTCGCGCCAGCAGCATGGCAGCGACATGCACCGCTTCCTGTCGCACTGCATCCGCCCGCTCATGCCCGCGCTGAGCAGCGTCCTGCTCGATCTCAGCCCTTCGCGGCTGATGGCGCGCGTCGCGGCGGGAGACGGGCTGGCGCTGGTCTGCCGCAGCCATGTCGACGGCCTGGGCGACGATCTGACAATCCTTCCCGTCGATTATTCGGGCGCGGTGTTTCCCGTGCACGCGCATTGGAAGGCCGAGCAGCCGGCATGGCCGCTTTCGGAGCTCATCCGCATCCTGCCGGCGCGGGGCAAGGACTGAGCGGGGTTACCGCAGCGGCAGCGTGAGATCCTGTTGCCGCCCGGTGCCGCGCACCACGACATGATCGGCGAAGAAGTCGAGGCGGGCATAGCTCGTTTCCTCAGTGTCAAGCATCGCCTTCAGGTTCACATAATGGATGCCGGCGCGGACGCCGTAATTGCCGTCATGATTGTGCCCATCGAGCCAGATCTTCGCCGAGGGGTGCCGCTCCAGCAGCGCCATCACCGCCGGCGCGTTCCACAGATTGTGCGGGTTCTCGGGCCAGAGCGGAAAGTGGCTGAACAGCATCGCCTTCAGGCCCTTGCGGTCCGCCTCGGCCAGCTGCGCGTCGATCCAGCGCATCTGTTCGTCCCCGATGCCGCCGTCCCATAACGGCTTGTCGGCATAGAGCGCGGCGTGGGCTTCCATGCTCCGCTTGTTTTCCGCGCTGCCTTCGGGCCAGGCATAGCTGCTCAGATCGTTGCCGTCGGTGACGATGAACATCCAGCCATGCTCTACGAAGCTGTAGTAGCGCGCCTTCATGCCGAGCTTGACCGGCACCTGGAGCTTGTGCGCGTCGTCGATCGCGAATTCGTGGTTGCCGAGCACGAAATGCCAGGGATGCCTCAGCTTGTGGGCCACCGGCAGCAGCGCGTCATAGCTCGCCCAATCCTTGTCGATGAAATCGCCGAGATGGACTACGAAGGCGAGCTTCTGGCGGTTGAAATCCTCGATAGCGGCGGCGAGCTTGTCCGGCGTGGTATGGTAGAGCCGCGGCGGTGCGTCGGGCTCGACGGCATATTGCGCGTCGGCGATCGCGCCGATGCTGAAGAGCACCTTCTGGTCCTGTGCCGCGGCCGGGCCTGCGCCCAATCCGATCAACGCCGCCAGCATCATCCCCAAGCGCATCGCCTACTCCAACGTTTCCGGAAACGCGGCTGTCTAGGACGCGATTGTTTCAGATTGAAACGCGCGGGGACGATTGTCATGCGGACTTCACGGACCGCGCCTAGCCGTACGGAGACTCGGGGCGAATCCGGGCGGGGAGGCAGATGATGACGGCGCCAGCGCGGCTGCGTGGCCGGCTTCCCCAAGGAAGTCCGGTGCAATGAACGAGATCACGGCCATTTCCGCCCGGCGGCGCGCGGATGGCGAGGACGCCGAGCTGCGCCGCGCGCTCCAGCGCTTCGTCGAAGGCCGGCTGCGCGACCGCGTCGAGGGCGAGGATATCGTCCAGGAAACCTATGTCCGCCTCTACGATTATCGCCGCACGCGCCCCGTCGCCGATGTCGGCGCCTTCTGCTTCGCGATCGCACGCAACCTGGTCCATGACCATTTCCGCCGCCACAAGGCCCAGCCGGCGACAGGCGAGCTGGCCGAGGACCTCGTCTGCCCGCAGCCCCGCGCCGAGGAGATCCTCGATTACCGCCAGCGCGTCGAGATACTGGTCCGCGCGCTCAAGGTGATGCCGGCGCTTCGCCGCGAAGTGTTCCTGCGCCGCCGGCTCGACGGGATCGCCACATCGACGATCGCGACCGACCTCGATCTCAGCGTCGCTGCCGTGGAGAAGCATTGCAGTCGCGCGCTGGCCGATCTGCGCGCAGCGCTCGAGCGCCGCGGTCTGCCGGCGGGAGCACGCGCATGAGCCGCCGCGCACTCCGCAACGCAGCGCATTGGTCGCTTGCCGACGGCAATGGGGCACCGCCGCCGCGTGCCGCCGACGTCCAGGCGACGCTGCAGGATCCCGCCCTCGCCGAGGCACTTGAGCAGGCTGCGACGTTCGGACGTCTCTCCGACGGCGACGTCCGGGCGATGCGCGCCGCACGGCGCCGCAACGCCACCACGCTCGGCGCACTCGCGCTGGTCAGCGCGATCGGCATCGGCACCTGGTCGAGCGGCTGGTTCAAGGCCGGCCCGGTGCCGGCCATCGCCCATTACGAAACCCAGCGCGGTCAGCAACGGGACGTCAAGTTGGCCGACGGCTCCACCCTCCATCTGAGCGGCGCGACCAGCCTCGACGTGACGCTCGACGATCGCCAGCGGGTGGTCGTGCTCAAGCAGGGCGAGGCCTATTTCGACGTCGCGCACGAGCCCAAGCGCCCGTTCGTCGTCCATGCCGGGGATTCGGCCACACGCGTGCTCGGCACTGCGTTCGACGTCGATGTCGCGCGCGGCGAAGTGAAGCTCTCGGTCTATCGCGGTCGCGTGCGGTTCGGCAGCGCATCCTATGAAGCCGGCAGCGTCGAGGTGCCGGCGGGTTTCCGCTCGCGGTTTAGCGAGGGTGTGGCCAAGGCGCCGACACGCTTTGACGCGACGCAGCAGAATTGGCGCCAGGACTGGGTCGATACCGACGATATGCGGCTCGTCGACTTGGTCGACGCGCTCAACCGGCGGGACGGACCGCTGGTGTTGGAACCGCCGCGCGCGCTGGGTACCATCACCCTGTCCGGCCGCTTCAAGCTTGATAATTCACAGCAATTACTGGGCGCGATCGGCGCCGCTTATGGCTTCGACGTCGTGAAGGAAGGCGACAAGCTCAAGCTCGTCGCGACTGTCGATTGAGTCTCGCAATCGACTTCTTCATGTCACTGCATTGCAACAAAATTCTTTTGTCCGGACCTGACCCAAAGCCCCGTCCTCCGTTCGAGGCGCACAAGCGTCTGAGCGGAGGAATATCATGCACAGCACTAAGGGACTTTCATTGATCGCGCTGGCAGTGGCGCTCGCCGCGCCGGCCATGGCGCAGGCGCATGCCGCCGATGCCGCGTTTTCGCGCCAGATGCATTTCGACATCGCGGCGTCGGACCTGCGCGCGGCCATCTCGCAATTCTCCAGGGCGACGGGGGTTCAGGTCGTGGTCGCACCCAACGCGGTTTCGGGCCGCCGCACCACCGGCGTGCGCGGCGCTTTCACGGTGCGCGAAGCGCTCGACCAGCTCCTGCGCGGCACCAACCTGTCCGCGTCGATCCGCGGCGGCGTCGCGGTGCTGAAGCCCGCCACTGCCCCGGCGCCCCGGCCGTCCACTCGCCCCGCGCCCGTCCGTATCGCCGACGCCGATGACGCGCCGGTGCAGACCGCCGAGCAGGAAGTGACCCAGGAACCGGAAATCGTCGTCTCGGGCTATCGCCAGAGCCTCGCAGCCGCGCAGGACCTGAAGCGCCGCGCCGTGGGTGCAGAGGACGATATTCTCGCCACCGATATCGCCGCCTTTCCCGATCTGAACCTCGCGGAATCGCTCCAGCGTATCCCCGGCATCGCGATCACGCGCGACAGCGGCGAAGGCCGCCAGATCGCGCTGCGCGGCCTCGGCGCCGATTTCACCCGCACCCAGCTGAACGGCATGGAAGTGCTGGGCAACACCGCATCGGGCATGGACAATCGCGGCGGCGTCAGCCGTTCGCGTTCGTTCGACTATAGCCTGTTCGCGTCCGAGCTGTTCAACCGCGTCTCGGTCCAGAAGTCGTTCTCGGCCGAGCAGGACGAAGGCGGCATCGCCGGCACCGTCCAGCTCACCAGTGCCAAGCCGTTCGACTATGAGGGCACAAAGTTCGTGGTCTCGGCCAAGGGCCAGACCAACACCAACACCAGCGGCATTACACCGCGCGTCGTCGGCCTCGCTTCGATCCATAAGGGTGATTTCGGCGCATTGGTCTCGGTCGCCTACAGCCAGATCAAGACCAACGAATATGGCTATCGCAATTGGGGCTGGGGTAAGACCACCTACGGCGCCGCCAATATCGGCCCGAACATCGATGCGGCGACCCGCGCTAAGCTCCTCGCCGGCGTCTATCAGCCCCAGGCGGAATCCCCCTCGACCTGGTACACCGATCGCAAGCGGCTGGGCATCACCTCGTCGCTGCAATATCATCCGGGCAACAACTTCAAGCTCGACGTCGACTTTCTCTATGGCCGCCTGTGGGATCACCGCGACGACTATGCGATCGCCAGCGCCGGCACCAACGCACTGACCGGCACCACGATCAATGCCGGCCAGGTCATCCAGACCGCGGTGATCGACGACACCAACACGCTGCGCGCGGCGAGCTTCACCGGCATCGATCAGCGCTCCGAGCATCACATCGTCGAGAACCACACCGATTTCTATCAGGGCGTGGCCAATGCGACCTGGAACGTGACCGACCGCCTGACCGTCCATGCGCTGGGCGGCTATGAGGAATCGGACTTCGGCCAGCCCGTGTTCGACAAGGTGTTCATGGAAGCCAAGAACATGGCCTTCAGCTACGACACCCGCCCGACCATCCCGGTCAACACCTATGGCAAGGATCTGACCGATCCCAACAACTGGGCGCTCCAGCGCCTGGACGTGCAGGAGAACAAGATCACCAACCAGTATGCCAATGGCAAGCTGGACGCCGCCTACGCCGTGAACGACGCGCTGACCTTCAAGGCCGGCGGCGAGTTCAAGCACTTCATCAACAGCGGCTACACCTGGGTGAACAAGGTGTTCCACAACGTCCCCGCGGACGTTGCCATCCCGAACGACCTGAAGCAGACCGTCGATCCGAAGACGCTGATCCAGTACATCGTCGGCAATGTCGACGGCGTGTACGCCTATATCGGCGATCCGCGGAACCTGAGTGCCAAAAACCTCCAGGCGGGCAGCGACTATCGCGTCGATGAAAAGACCTGGGCCGGTTTCGTGCAGGCCGATCTCGATACGATGCTGGGCGGCATGCGGCTGCGCGCCAATGCCGGCGTGCGCTACTATTCGACCGACCTGATCTCGTCGGGCAATCTCGCGACCAGCGCTGGTCTGGTCGCGGTCGCGGTGCCGTCGAACTCGCATGGCTGGTTGCCGTCCGCCAATGTCGCGCTCGACGTCGCCAAGGATGTGGTGGTCCGCCTCAGCGCGAGCCGCAATGTCAACCGGCCGGACCTGGGCGCGCTCGCCGCGGCAGGCTCGATCACGACGCGTCCGAACGGCGGCAGCGTCAGCTTCGGCAACCCCTTCCTGAAGCCCTACAAGGCGACGTCGGTCGAGGGTTCGATCGAATATTACATGGACAGCCACGGCTTCGCGTCGCTGGGCTTCTTCTACAAGCACATGGACAGCTTCATCACCACGGCCACGAAGCAGATCCCCTACAGCCAGACCGGCCTGCCGCTCTCGCTGCTGATCCAGGGCGAGGACGGCAACACCATCTTCGACGTCAGCCAGCCGATCAACGGCTCCGGTGCCAACATCAAGGGCATCGAAGCCGCGTTCCAGCACGACTTCACCTTCCTCCGGGCGTGCTCAAGCATCTCGGCGTGGTCGCCAATGGCACCTGGTTCGACGGGCACCAGACGGCGATCTTCAACAACGTTCCGAAGCAGCTGCCGCTGGGCGCGCTTTCGAAATGGGCGGCAAACGCGACGCTCTACTACGAGAATAAGGTGTGGGGTGTCCGTGTCTCCGATGCGTATCGCAGCCAGTATTTGACCGGTGTGGGCAACGCGATCGACAATAACAGTGATGTCATCAAGGCCACCAACAACGTCGACTTCCAGTCGCACGTCAACATCATGCCTGGCGTTCGTCTGATCGCGGAAGGCATCAACCTGACCAACGAGCCGATCCGGCAGTCGATCGGCCCGGACCGCACCGAGGTCTACACGACCGCCGGTCGCACCTTCACCTTCGGCTTCAGCGCCGAATTCTGAGCACGAAAAACCCCGCCCGGTATGCCCGGGCGGGGTCTCGTGATCTCGGGCCGCGCCGCACAAGCGCGGCCCTTCTTGTTTCTTGGCCTCAGGCCGCGTCGGCGCGGTGCGGCAGCTTCCAGCCGGGCCGGACGAAATGGCAGGTATAGCCGTTGGGGAGCCGCTCCAGATAATCCTGATGCTCGGGCTCGGCCTCCCAGAAATCGCCGAGCGGCGTCACCTCGGTCACGACCTTGCCCGGCCACAGTCCCGACGCTTCGACATCGGCGATAGTGTCCTCGGCGACCGCCTTCTGCGCTTCGTCAGCATAGAAGATCGCCGAGCGATAGCTGGCGCCCACATCATTGCCCTGGCGGTTCTTCGTGGTCGGATCGTGGATCTGGAAGAAGAATTCCAGCAGCGCCCGATAATTCGTCAGCGCGGGATCGTAGACGATCTCGATCGCCTCGGCATGGTTGCCATGGTTGCGATAGGTCGCATTGGGCACTTCGCCGCCGCTATAGCCGACGCGGGTCGATACCACGCCGGGCAGCTTGCGGATCAGATCCTGCATGCCCCAGAAACAGCCGCCTGCCAGTACTGCGCGTTCGGTGCTCATGCCACTTCCTCCACCTGGTCGAGATAGGCGCCGTAACCCTCGGCCTCCATGTCGTCGCGGTGCACGAAGCGCAGCGACGCCGAATTGATGCAATAGCGCAGTCCGCCCTTGTCGATCGGACCGTCCGGGAAGACATGGCCGAGATGGCTGTCGCCATTTGCCGAGCGGACCTCGGTGCGGATCATGCCGTGCGTCGCGTCCCGCAACTCACTGACGTTCGCCAGTTCGATCGGCTTGGTGAAGCTGGGCCAGCCACAGCCGGATTCAAATTTGTCCGACGATGCGAACAGCGGCTCTCCCGAGACGATGTCGACATAGATGCCGGGTTCCTTGTTGTTCAGAAGCGCGCCGGTGCCGGGGCGTTCGGTGCCGCTCAGCTGGGTCACGCGATATTGTTCGGGGGTGAGCGCCGCGACCGCTTCGTCGGTCTTGCGATAGTCCGCCATGATGGTTCTCCAATCGCCCGGATAAATGGGAGCCCGGCGCCATGCCAACAAGGCCTTGCGCCCAGGCCGATCAGCCGATCGCGCCGCCCGCGCGCAGCGTCGCCACCTGCTCGGCCGTATATCCCAGAGAGGCGAGCACGGCGTCGCTATCCTGCCCTAGCAGCGGCGGCGCGACCGGTGCGACCACGGGCGTTGCGGAAAGCCTGAGCGGCGACGCGACCAGCGCCACCTCCCCCGCCGTCGGATGCGGCACCGTCTTGACCATCTCGCGCGCCAGCGTCTCCGGCGCGGTGAGTGCGGCGCCGATGCCGCGCACTTCGCCACAGGGTATCCCCGCCCCTCGCAAACCCTCGAGCCAGGCCTCGCTCGATCGCTCGGCGATCAGAGGCCCGAGCAGCGCCAGAAGCGCATCGCGGTTGTCGACCCGCGCCGAATTCCGCGTGAACCGCGCATCGGCCGCGATCTCCGGCCTGCCGATCAGCCCGCACAGGCTCGCGAACTGGCGATCGTTGCCCACCGCGATCACCACACGCCCGTCGCTGGTATCGAACACCTGATAGGGCACTACCGTGGGATGGCCGTTGCCGTAGCGCCGCGGCTCGTTGCCCGAAGCCAGATAGGCAGCGCCAACATTCGCCATCATCGCGAGCTGGCAGTCATAGAGCGCCATGTCGATATGCTGGCCCAGCCCGTCGCGGTCGCGCGCGATCAGCGCCGCCAGGATGGCCTGCGCCGCCGCCATGCCGGTATAGAGATCGGCCACTGCGACGCCGACCTTCATCGGCTCGCCGTCCACCGGCCCGGTGACCGCCATCAGCCCGCCCTCGGCCTGAATCACATAGTCATAGCCCGGCCGCTCCGCGATTGGCGAGGTGCGGCCATAGCCGGAGATGGAGCAATAGATCAGCGTCGGGTTGATCGCTGCGAGCGACGCATAGTCGAGCCCGAACCGGTCGAGCCCGCCCAGCTTGTAGTTCTCGACCACCACGTCCGCGCGTGTCGCCAGTTCGCGCACGATTGTCTGCCCTTCAGGCTTGGACAGATCGATCGCGATGCTCTGCTTGTTGCGGTTGGCACACAGATAATAAGCCGCCTCGCCACCGGCATAAGGCGGGCCCCAGTGGCGGGTGTCGTCGCCGCCGTTCGGATTCTCCACTTTGATCACTTCGGCGCCGAGATCGGCCAGGATCATCGTGCACCACGGCCCGGCCAGCACGCGCGAGAGATCGAGGATGCGCCGGCCCGCAAGCGGCGCCTGGCGTAGGGTGTCGGTCCCGGCTACGGGTCGGGCTTCCATGCTGGTCATCGCGCCTTCTAGGTTTCGAGGTCGCAGCGGGTCAAATGATCCCGTCTCCCGCCCCTACACCTTTGCATGAATTCGCACGCACCGCTGGCGCTGGTAAACCAACCCCATGGCAGCGCGCGCACTCCGCGATTGGATGCTCGGCTCAGGGCTCGCGCTGGCGGCTTCGACACCGCTTCAGGCGCAAGAGGCGCCGCTGCCGAAAGGCCCCACTGCCGCGCAAGTCGAGGCTGATGCCGATCCGGCCCAGAAGCGGCCGGTGACGCTGAGCGGATCCTATGCCAGCGATCTCAACGCCGATGTCGCAGGCGGCGAGCGCCGGGGCGCGGCCTATCTCGGTCGGTTGAGCCTGCTGGCCGACGCAGACCTCGATGGGCTCGTGGGGCTCCGTTCGGCGATGCTCCATCTGAGTATCCTGCAGATACATGGCACGGGCGCGTCCGGGCATTTCGTCGGCAACACTGCCGCGGTGAGCGGTATCGAGGCTGAGCCGGCGCTGCGGCTCAACCAGATCTGGGTGCAATTCCCGCTGGCGAAAGGCGCGCAATTGCGGCTCGGGAAAATCACGGCGCAGGAGTTCTTCGCCAGCCCCACTGCGGGGCTGTTCATCAATTCGAGCTTCGGCTGGCCGGCCAGCTTCGCAACTGATCTGCCGAGCGGCGGTCCGTCCTGGCCGCTCGGCGCTCCGGGCGCGCGTCTCAGCGTCAGTGCGAGTTCGAAGACAACGGCGCGGATCGCCATATTCGCCGGCGATCCCGCCGGGCCAGGGCAAGGCGATCCGCAGCGACGCGACGGCCATGGCTTCAACGCCTTCGGCTTCGCCGGCCAGCCGTTCGTGATCGGCGAACTGTCGACAACGCTCCCGGGCGGCGGCGTCGCAACATTGGGCGGCTGGAAGCATTTCGGGCGGTTCGACGATGTTGGCGGCCGTGCCGATCGGCACGTGGGAAACTTCGCCGTCTATGGGGTGGTGGATGTCCCGCTGTGGAAATCCGCGCGCGTGCCGGGACAAGGGGTCTCGGGCTTCGCCAGGATCACGGTTGGGCCGTCCGACCGGAACCCGGTCGACCTGTATCTGGATGGCGGCGTCTCGCTTTCAGGGCCGTTTCGAAATCGCCCCGGTGACGTGCTCGGCATTGCTGTGGCCTTTGCGCGCCTCTCGCCCCGGCTCGCCGGGAATGGTGCCGCCGATCCATTGCCGTCGGGGGAATGGGTGATGGAGGCAAGCTATCGCCTCGCGGTCGGCAAAAGAATGTCCCTCCAGCCGAACCTCCAATATGTCGTGCACCCCGCCGCGTCCGCGCTGGTCTCGCCCCCTGGACCCAGGACGCCCGATGCGCTGGTGTTGGGCCTGAGGACCTCCGCTACATTCTAGCCCCGAAATGCAAACAACAAGGCCCGGGAAGCCGCTTGGACTTCCCGGGCCTCGCCGGCTCCGGCGGGGAGGGGGGGCGCGCCGGAACGCTGGGGACTAGTTGCGCGATGCCTCGAACAGGAACCAGGCGCGCCGTTCGGCATCGTCGGTCCAGGTGTCGATCATCGCGGAAGTGGCATTGTCGCTCGCCGCGTCGGCGAACTGCTTGGCGCGGCGGAACGACTCCACCAGCATGAGATTGTCCTCGCGCAGCTCGGACAACATCGCGCGCGGCAAGACATAGTCGGCGTCGTTGTCGAAGATCGTCTGCCGGCGCGCGATGTCGCCGATCGAGCGCAGCGTTGTCGCGCCGATCTTGCGCACGCGCTCGGCAATCGCGTCGGTGATCGCGAAGATCTCCGTCGCCTGATCGTCGAGCAGCAGATGATAGTCGCGGAAATGCGGTCCCGAGACATGCCAGTGGAAGTTCTTGGTCTTGATGTAGAGCGCGAAGGTATCGGCCAGGATCGCGTTGAGAGCCGTCGCGACAGCACGGACCTCGCCGCGATCGAGATCGCTCGGCGTGGCAAGTGCGGGCGCCAGTTTTGCCAGCGTGTCCATGGCATGCTCCTCGATCGTCCCGCCGCGATCGGCGTCGCGGCTCCTGGGGACGAGGCGCATGTAGGAATTGCGGCCGGGTCGCCTCAATCATACGAAAGGTTCGGGTCATAGTCGGCATTGTCCGCCCGATACCGACTGGCGTATCGCCGCAGTCGGAGGCAATCTCGATCCGCCGGTTGCCGGGAGCTGGAAGGCGAATGCGTTCAACGGAACATGGTCCCGATCGGTCCGAGCGATCGCTCTTTGTCAGGCGCAAGCGGCTCTTCCGGGCCGCCGCCTTGGTCATCGGCGCCGCGATCTTCGCGTCGGACCTGCTGAGCCCGCTCCAGGGCGCGGTCGCGGTGCTCTACATCATCGTGGTCCTGCTCATCGCGCAGACGGGCGGCCGGCGATCGGTGCTGACGACCGGACTCATTTGCGCCTTGCTCGCTATCGGCGCATTCGTCGCGGGACATCGAGACGATCCCTTCGATGGCGCCTATGTCCGCTTGGGCGTGAGCCTTATCGCGATCCTCGCCGCCACGCTCCTTTCGATGCGCGACCATAGCGCGCGGACGACGCTGGCCGAGCAGGCCCGCGTCCTGGAGCTCACCCACGACACCGTCGTCATCCGCGATGCCGGCGGCAGGATTCTCTATTGGAACGACGGCGCGGAAGATCTCTATGGCTGGGCGCGAGAGGAAGCCCTGGGCAGGCCCTGCGACGAACTGCTACAATGTCAGTTCCCCTCCGAGGAAGTCGCCCAGGCGCTCCGGGACGAGGGGAGCTGGTCCGGCGAAGTGACCCGCACGCGCCGCGATGGAACCCGGATCGTACTCGCCAGCCGCTGGTTGCTGCGCCGCGATCCGGAAGGCCGCAGCATCGGCATCATCGAGACCAGCGCCGATCTGACCGAGCAGCGCCGCGCCGATGCCGAACGCCAGCTCTCGGAAACGCGCTACAGGACGATCTTCCACGCCGCCGGCTTCGCGGCGTGGGAATCGGACTGGTCCGAGACACGCAAGCACATCGTGGCGGCGGCCCCGCCCGGCACCGATCTGCGCGCATGGATGGCCGCCCATCCCGATGTGGCGCGGGACGCGGCGATCAAGGCGAAGATCCGCGACGCGAACCAGGCAGCGGTGGATCTTTTCGGCGCCGCCAGCCTCGAAGCGCTGATCGGCAGCAATGTCGTCGCGCGCTACGCCACCGGGATCGAGCAGTCCTTCGCCGAGATCCTCGCCGATCTCGCGACCGGTGCCGAAAGGATCGAGAAAGAGGGGCAATGGACCACCCTTCAGGGCCGCACCGTGGATCTGATCCTGCGTGTCTCGCTCGTATCCGAAGGCGAGCCCTGGTCGCGCGCTTTGGTCATGGCGTTCGACGTGACCGAGCGGAACGAGGCACGTGCCAAGCTCGAGCAAACATCGACCGAACTGGCACATGCCGCCCGCGTATCCACGCTCGGCCAGCTCGCCGCGTCGATCGCGCACGAAGTGAATCAGCCATTGGCGGCCATCATCAACTACGGAAAATCCGGAACGCGTTGGCTATCGCGCGATGTGCCCGATACGGCGGAGGCCGAGCACTGCTTCGATCACATCGTCTCGAACGGCAACCGCGCCGCGGCGGTGATCGCCCGGGTGCGTGCGCTGGCCCGCAAGACCGCCCCGCAGGCCGAGCCGCTGGCACTTCCCGCGCTGATCGACGAGGCAATGGCGCTCGTCCAGCGTGAAGCGAGCGCAGGGCGGGTCGCGATGCAAAGGCTGGGCGGGGATCTGCTGCCCTTCGTGATCGCGGATCGCGTCCAGATCCAGCAGGTCGTGGTCAATCTATTGCTCAACGGCATCCAGGCGATGCGCGAGGTCGAGGATCGCAAGCGTGCGCTCTGCATCCGGCTCGGCATGGAGACCGAAACCATGGTGCGCGTCGCGGTCGAGGATTGCGGAAGCGGGATCGGCGAGAATCCCAACCGCATCTTCGAGCCGTTCTTCACCACCAAGGCCGATGGCATGGGCATGGGCCTCTCAATCTGCCGCTCGATCATCGAGGCGCAGGGCGGCCGTATCAGCGCGGCCGACAATCCCGACCATGGCGCGACCATCGCCTTCACATTGCCCGTGAGCACCGCCGAACCGCCTGCGGCACAGGCATCGCATACCTCTGTATGATGGGATCGCGTCCCAGAATCGCCCAGCTCATGAGGGAAGGTCGCGGGCCGTTGGTGCGTCGCGGCAGGAGTAAAGCGTGAAACAGTCCCCGACCATCTGCATCGTGGATGATGACGACGATGTCAGGTCCAGTCTTGAAAATTATCTGCGCTCGGTGGGCGTCGAAGTGCGCAGCTTCGATTCCGCCGAGGACTTCCTGGCGTCGAGCGACCGGCTCGAGGCCGATTGCCTGATCACCGACCTACATATGCCTGGAATGGACGGCATGACGCTCCAGCGCGAGCTCAACCGGATCGGGCGGACCTTCCCGGTGATCGTCATGACCGCCTTCCCTACGCCCGCCGCCCAAAAGGAATCCGCCACGTTGGGTGCTGTCGCCTTTCTGGTGAAACCGGTCGATCCGGACATGCTGCTCGATCGGGTCGGGGAGATACTGTTATAATCAACGCGACGGCTCGAAGCGACGCCGCGTCGCAGGCCGCCTGTGAATGTCAGGGGAGTTTGGACGATGGGAAGCGAAGCATCGCAACCGATATTGATCTGCGTCATCGACGACGATGAGGAAGTTCGCGGCTCGCTCGACAGCCTGCTGCGCTCCGCCGGTTTCGAAGTGCGGACCTTTGCGGGGCCGGAAGAGTATCTCGGCTGTCCTGCGGCCGATGCCGCGGCCTGTTTGGTGCTCGACGTCCGGCTACAGGGCGCCGACGGGCTGGAATTCCAGCAATCGCTGATAGAAAGCGAAGCGCAGGTACCCGTCATCCTGATCACCGGCCATGGCGACATCCCGATGACCGTGCGCGGCATGAAGGCCGGCGCGGTCAGCTTCCTGCCCAAGCCGTTCGAGGAGGAAGACATGCTCGCGGCTGTCGCCGAAGCCGTCGAGCGCGACCGCCGGCGCCGTTCCGAAGAACAACAGGGCGAGGATGTCCGCGCGAACTATGCATCGCTCACCCCGCGCGAGCGCGAGGTGATGGGCTTGGTGACTGCGGGCCTGATGAACAAGCAGGTCGCCGGCCGGCTCGAGCTCAGCGAGATCACCGTGAAGATCCACCGCGGCAATCTGATGCGCAAGATGAAGGCGGAGTCGCTGGCCGATCTGGTCCGGATGGCGGAGACCCTGGGCGTGCGCGAGACCTCGGTCACGCGGTATCACAGCGCGGGCTGACCCGCGCGGCCCGATCGCACATCACCCTTTGGTTTGGGTGCACGAACGACTGCCCCACCCCATCTCGCTGCTGGATCGAACAACAGCGAGGTGAAACCATGCGCCGCTTCCGTACCAAGATCGCCCTCACGCTGCTTCCACTGCTGGCCGCCGGCATTCCCGCCGCCTCCGCGCAGACCGTCAGAAATGTCGTGCTGGTGCACGGCGCCTGGGTCGACGGTTCCGGCTGGAAACCGGTCTACGATATCCTGACGCGCGACGGCTATCACGTGACGATCGTCCAGGAGCCACTGACCAGCCTTGTGGATGATGTCGCGGCGACCAAGCGCATCCTCGACCAGCAGGACGGCCCCACCATCCTGGTCGCGCACAGCTATGGCGGCTCCATCATCACCGAGGCCGGGATGGATCCGCATGTCGCGGCGCTCGTCTATGTCGCGGCGCATGCCCCCGACGTCGGCGAGAACGAGTCCGCGCTCGGCAAGACGATGCCCAGCGTCACCCAGAGCACGCCCGGCGCGATCGTCTCGACGCCCGACGGCTTCACCTATCTCCGTCGCGATCTCTTCCCTTCGCATTTCGCCGCCGATCTGCCGGTGGCGGAAGCCAGGTTCGCAGCGCAGTCGCAGGTCCTGACCGCCGCCGGTGTCTTCTCGACGCCGATGACCGTCGCGGCCTGGAAGGACAAGCCGAGCTGGGCGATCGTCGCCGCCGCCGACAAGATCATCAACCCGGATCTCGAGCGCTTCTATTACAAGCGTGCGGGCAGCCATGTGACCGAGCTGCAGGGCGCGAGCCACTCGGTCTACGAGTCCCGGCCACGGGAAGTCGCCGCGGTGATCGAGGAGGCCGCCAAGCACGCGAACGACAAGAAGTAACGAATCGCTGAGAGGGCGCACGCCGAAGAGGTAGGCGCCCTAAACCTGCGTATGATACCTCCGGCCGCGCTGATCGGGGATTACGAGCCATCGAGAACCCACGCTGTAAGCAAAGGGAGGATCTGATGGTCATGACGGCAGCCGATACCACGACCGGCGACGCTCCGGCGATCACCGTGCTGCCGGCGGACCCCGAGCCGAGCAGCGCCGACGAGATCAATCACCGCATCTCCAACAGCCTGCAGCTGCTCTCGGCCATGGTTTCGGTGGAAGCGCGCGGGATCGAGGATCCTGCGGCGCGCGCCGCGCTCGATATGACGCAGCGCCGGATCAGCGCGATCGCCAGCGTGCACCGCCAGCTCTATCGCACGCACGAAGCGTCGACGGTCGATCTGGGCGCCTATCTCGACGAGCTCGGCTACGAGCTCGAGGCGGGATATGCCAACGCCGCCGCCGGCCGCCGCGTGCTGGTCGACGCGTCGTCCATCACGGTGACGGCCATGGAGGCGACCGCGATCGGGATCATGGTATCCGAGCTCGTCGGCAATGCCTGCAAATATGCCTATGCCCCCAATGAGCCCGGGGACGTGCGGATCGCGCTCAGGCCAATGCTGTTCGGCGGTTATATCCTCGAAGTGGAGGATAGCGGACGTGGACGCGTACCCGACGCCACGCCCGAGGGGAGCGGGCTCGGCAGCCGGCTCATCGACATGATGGCGACGCGGCTGGGCGGATGGCACGGCTATGACGACGCCCGGCCGGGCACGCGCTTCATATTCTGCGTGGGCAAGCGCTGATTTCGTAACCGGTCGCAACCTGCGGCTGGCTGGGACCGGACCGAGCCGGACCATCCGGATGCTCGGCCTCGAGGTCAATTTCCGCTTCTGAAGGAGACGCCCATGCCCCCTCCGGAGCCGCCGCGCTACCGGCCCCGCCGCTTTCGAAGTTCCTGGTGTTCCTGTCCGTGACGACCGGCCTGGTCGACGCGGTCAGCGTACTTGGATTGGGCAATGTGTTCACGGCCAACATGACCGGCAACATCGCCTTTCTCGGCTTCGCCGCCGTCGGCACGCCCGGGTTCAAAGCGCTGCACTATATAGTTGCGCTCGTTGCGTTCGTTTCCGGGGCAATGCTGGGGGGGCGGATGGGCACGCGCTTCGCCGATCGTCCGCTGCGGCACTGGCTGATCGGCGCGGCATTGATCGAAGCGGCGCTGCTGGGTGGGGCCGCGGCAGTCGCCGCCGGGATCGGGATCGCCGCGCTGGCGCCGAAGCACGCCGTACTCGCCGCCATCGCGCTCACGGCGATTGCCGTGGGCGTTCGCAACGCGACGGTACGCCGGCTGAAAGTGCCCGATCTCACCACCACCGTGCTGACGCTCACGTCACCGGCATCGCGGCGGATTCGCGACTTGCCGGCGGTGCTGCCCCCAATTTGGGGCGGCGGCTGGGCAGCATAGCGGCGATATTCGTGGGCGCGGCTATGGGCCGTGCTGGTGACGCACTTCGGTCTCACACCGCCGCTGCTGCTCGCCGCGGCAATGGTACTGGTGGGCACGCTACTCTGCGCGCGCCATCCCGCAACCGCGTCGCCGCATCGCGGTTGACCGCGGCGCCGGCTGAGCGGGGCAAATTCCGGGCAGCAGCCCCCCTAAATCGGGGCTCTCAGCCCCGCGATCAGACGCTCGGCAGCGACGAGGTCCACGGTCGCAAAGCCTTCGGTGAACTTGCCATATACTGGTTCGATCAGATTCAGCGCGTCCTTGTCACGGCCCTGATCGGCCCAGAGCTGTCCTAGGCTCGTCGCTGACCGCAATTCCCAGCCAAGCGCGCCCTGCCGGCGGGCTAGGTTCAGCGCCTTCGAAAACTGATCGACGGCCTCCGCCTCGTCACCGGCGGCTTGCGCCAGCCTGCCCCTCACACGCAGGATCTCAGCCGTGCACCAGTGCTCGGGGTTTCGATCCCGTCGCTCGAGCTGCGCCATCAGCGACTGCGCATCGTCCTGCCGCCCCGCGACGAGAGCACCCTCACAGGAATGCGCCAGGATGATGGGGCTGTAGACTTCGTAACGCCCCTCAGCCAAAAGCCGCAGTCCTTCGCTAACCAAGGGAACCGCGGCCTCGAAATGATGTCGCCTTGTCTGGCACAAGCCGAGAATGCAAAGGCCGACACCGACCTGGCTTCCTATCGAATGGGTCCTGGCGTGCTCCGTCATTTCGACGATGTCTTGTTCAATGGCATCGATATCGGCGCTCGACAGATAGTCGATATAGGCGAGCCACGTCATCGCCACGCTGATAGGAAGCGCGAATGGCAAGGGCCGCGCCGTCGCGGCCGCGCGCAAGGCGGTTTGCCGGGCCTGATCGGGGAAGCCCTGGAGCCACAAGGTGCTCGCCAGAAGGCCAAGACCATCCACCTTGCGGTCATAGCCGACCGCCATGGTCTGGGCGAGCCGCGCCTGGTCGGTGTCGATGGCGAGACCGCGTTGCAGATGCACCCGCGCCTCGGCGAGACGGCCGAGATGGTGCTGGGAATGGCCGACCATCCACTCGGCCGTTGCGGACGGACCCGGCTCCGGCATCTTCTTCGCCGCCTCCACGCATTTGGATGCGTTCTTGAGCGCATCATCATACCGCGCCGCCCGGATCTCGCTGCCCCAGAGCGGCAGGAAACAGGCCAACTGGCAGGCCAGGTCGTCGAGGCTTTCCGCGAGTTCGAGGGTCGTGGTCCAGCTCGCCGTCAGCTCATCCGATATGCCGACCGTGAAGATCTTGGTGCTCGCCAGTGCCAGCTGGATCGAAAGATCCCTCGGCGTACCACGAGGGACTGCGGCTGCGGCCTTGATCATCCAATCCTGGCATTCGGCGAAAAGTGCCTTGCCCAGCCAGATCGGCACCGCGCCGATGGCGAGGTCTATGCCAAGAGCCGTGTCGCCATCGGTACCGAAAGCCCAATGCAAAGCTGTGCGGATGTCGTCGAGATCGGCGGCCGAGGCCCGCGGCTCGGGGGTCGATTCATCGGTATTGCTCGTCCCTTTCTGCAGGAGCTTGCGATAATATTCGGCATGCTGACGCCGGAGCAGCTTCTGCTCTCCGGCCTCGGCCAGCTTCATCGCTGCATAGGTCCGCGTCGTGTCGAGCAGGCGATAGCGCGGGATCGCCAGCGAGGTGTCGCCCGACGCGAGGGATTTCACGAACAGCCCCCCGATCGCGTCATACACCTGCTCGTCGCTCAGATCCCGATTGGCCGTAACCCGCTGGGCAGCCTCCAAGGTATAGCTGCCGATGAACACGGAAAGCCGCCGCAGCACGACGCGCTCGATATCCGACAGCAGATTGTAGCTCCAATCCAGCGTCGCGTTCAGAGTCTGATGGCGGGCCGGAGCGGCCCTGCGCCCAGGCCAGCGCAACGCGAACTGGCTGTCGAGCAAAGCTTCGGTCTCATAGAGGCTGAAGGTTCCGACGCTTCCGGCGGCAAGCTCGATGGCAAGCGCGATGCCATTCAATTTGCGGCAGATCTTGCCGACCACTGGCGCGTCCGCATCGTCCAGTAAAATGGGCGCACCGCCGCTTGCCGCACGTTCCATGAACAGCTTCGCCGCGGGAAACTCGAGCATCTGCGCGGCGGTCAGCGCAGGGGAATCAGGCGGGCTGTCCAGGGGTGGAAGGCGAAAGACATTCTCGCCCTCTGCGCGAAGGATCTCCCGGCTTGTCGCGAGGATATGCAGCTCGTCCAACTGGGTCGAAAGTCGTTCCGCAAGCAAAACGACTTCCAGGATCAAATGCTCGGAACTGTCGAGCACGAGCAAGGCGGGCTTGCCCCGCAAATGCGCGATGATGTCCGGCACGGGATCTTGCGACCGGACCGGCAGACCAAACGTCGAGGCCACCGCGCCGGCGAGCAGATTCGGATCGTTGAGAGGACCAAGATCCACGAAGCACACGGCACCGCGAAAGGTCTGGAGCAGCGCGTGCGCGACGGACAGGGCCACCGTCGTCTTGCCCATGCCGCCAGGCCCGACCACGGTGACGAAGCGATCGGCCAGGAGCTTGCGGGAGATTTCCGCCACGACCTCGTCGCGACCCACCATCCGAGCCAGGGCCGGAGGCAAAGGATAAGCCGGATCGAAAGACCTATCCTCCGGCGCGCTGGTCTCGATCCACTCCCTCGATATGGGCGCGACGAAGCAATAGCCGCGGCCAGGTACGTTCGCCACATAGCGCGGGCCCATTTCCGCGGAGCCTAGCGCCTTGCGCAAGGCGGCAACATGGACGCGAAGACTGACCTCCTCGACAAAGACGTCGGGCCAGACCTTGGCGACCAGTTCCTTGTTGCCAACCACCTCGCCGGCATGGTCGATCAGGATACGGAGGATATCGAAGGCGCGGCTGCCGAGCCTGACCGGCTCTTCTTCCTTTTTGAGCAGGCGTTCCGACGGAATTAGCCGAAATGGCCCGAAGGAAATGACCTCAGTGGTGCGAGGGCTGCTTTCCTGAAGCATCAGAGGCTTGAGACTTCGCTCGATCTATAAGTGTGTTGCCCAACCAGACTTGGTCACGGGACTAGGCCGGCCGAGACTCGTGGTCAAGTTGCGCACTGCCCTCCGCCGAAGTCGGTGACCGCGAAAGGGGATCGGCCTGCCTCTGAAGTCGGATCCATGGCCACGGTTCTCAAGAGCGGCCGACCAGGAGCGTGGCAAGTCTCTCGTGAGCCCAGGCTTTCCGCGCCAAACCGCAAAGTCTCGCGACAACCCTTCAAGATCGAAATGCAGCTTCCGTGCATGTTGCTCCCATCAGGAGAAAGGATCATGTCCGTCGCTTCGAGAATTCACCGCTTAAGCTATCCGGTCTGCGAAAAGCGCGGTGATATTGCGCATATCCTCGTCAATCGATCCGATGCGCTGAACGCGATCGACGCGGGCATGCGGCTCGGGTTGTGCCGGGCGTTCAAGGCCGCACGCCACGACCATGACATCCGCGGCATCGTCCTTTCCGGAGGCGGCGGCGAAACGCTCATCGGCCCGGACCTGGACGGACCGCTCGACCACGACAGCTTCGCGGCGGCCGAATCGAGCCTCCTGACGCAAACGCTGCTCCGCCTGATCGAGGTTCTTGGGAAGCCGGTCGCTGCCGCGATCAACGGAGTCGCACTTGGCTGCTGGTGCGAGATTGCCATGGTCTGCAGGCTCCGGATCGCGACCGACACGGCCCGATTTGGGATGTCGGAGATTATGGGAGGGCTCGCCGAAGACGAGATGCTCGATGCATATGAGGCCTATGACATCGGACTGGTCGACGAGATCGTCGCGCCAGCGGAACTGATCGAGCGCGCGACGGCGGTAGTCCGCCACGTCGCGGCGAGCGCGCCGGCCGCGGCGCGCTACGCGAGCGAAGCCGCGAGCAGAGTCCTTGGCACCAGGCTAGCAAGGCCAGTCTCCGCGCGCGCAGGCATCGGTGCACACGCCCCCCATTTCGCCAATCGCTGGACGAGACCTCCGTCGGCGTGACTGGACGGCCCGCTTTAACGGGCCGTGCCGTGCTCATGCATCGCAACGGTTTCGTCGATGCCGGCCCGATCGGACACGTGCCGCATTGCAGTTCAAGACCGGGCGCGCTGGCACCGGCACGACTATCGCGCCTGACCGTGGAAATTGGACGGCATAAATCACTTTAGAATCGCAGGTAGGGCATGAAGCGACAAATGCTGCTCCGTTTCTCCAATCGGCGTCGCGAGCCCTTGTCATATTCGTATCCAGCCACCGCTGCGGAAGCAGGAGAGAGCCACCATGGAAACGGCCTATCCCATTGCCCGGCTGGTCTTGCTGGGCCTTTTCGTAATGATGACCGCGTCGTGCAACTCGGCGACGGACACGCCGGCTGCGAATGCCACCGACGCCGGTGTCGACAATTCCGCGATCGTCGCGCTCCATGGCGGCTCCACGCTGATCGCCGAGCGCGGCACGGTCGGCCGCGAGATCGTCGACTGGCTTGCCTCGAGTGCGCCACAAGGCCGGTTCGAGCTCGGTGGACGCCAGTTCGATGGCCGCTCGGCCGAACCGACGATCGAAGCTCAGGCCCGGCTGACGCGCCTGATTCAGATGCTCAAGTCCGACAGCGATGTGCACATCCTGCTGGTCGGCCACAGCGACCGCTCCGCCGACGCGGCGGCGGACCAGGCATTGTCCGAGGCGCGCGCCCGGGCGGTGCGGCGCATCCTCGAAGCCAGTGGCATTTTCTCTACCCGGATCAAGGTTGAGGGGCGCGGTGGCACGCAGCCGATCGCCGACGACCGCACACCGGCCGGCCGCGCGCAGAATCAGCGCGTTTCGCTCGAACTCACGCGACACCGTTGATGGAGCGCTGCTTGCCAGCGGCCGCACGCGGTGCGGCGGCCCTCACTCTCGTCGGCACCTTGGGAGGTTGCAGTGGAGCGCCGTCCTATGTGTTTTTCGGCGCCTATTTTCCGGCCTGGATGCTGTTTTCACTGATCGGCATCCTCGCGGCGATCGCCGTGCGGATCCTCCTCGTGAAAACCGGGCTGGCAGAGACGCTGCCCTACCAGCTGTTTCTGTGCATCGCCGCGGGGACGATCGTCGCCTCGGTCGTTTGGCTCGTGAGCGTCGGAGGCTGACATGAAGGCAGCGGGCGGAACGCGCCATAACAAGCTGGCCCGGTTGATTTCGCTGGCCGTGATCGTGATCGCGATCGCGATCGGCATAGTCCTGTCGCTACGGTCACGCGACTATCCTTCGACCGACGACGCGACGATCGACGCCGATGTCGTACATGTCGCCGCCGCGGTCGGCGGACGCGTGATCCGGATTGGCGTGAGCGAAAACGCCACCGTCCGCAAAGGCGACCTGCTCTTCCAGATCGATCCGCTGCCCTATGAACTGGCCGTCCGCCAGGCCGCATCGGCGCTGGACGTCGCGCGGGCCGCCAACCAGTCGCAGCACCGGGTGATCGCGACACAGCAGTCCGCGAGCCAGGTCGCCGGCAGCCAGATCGCGCGCGCCGCTGAGAATCTCGGCCTGGCGCGGCGGACGGCCGAGCGCCTCCGCCCGCTCGCCGAGAAAGGCTATATCCCGCGCCAGCAATATGATCAGGCAGTCGTCGCCGCGCAGGATGCCGCGACCTCGCTCCGCCAGGCGCGCGAGCAGCAGGCCGGCACGCGCGCCGCCATCGACACCGATGCGAGCTCCGCGGCAACGATCCGCGCCGGCGAGGCGGCGCTCGCCATCGCCCAGCGTGCGCTCGACGACACGGTGGTACGCGCCAGCCATCCCGGCCGCGTGGTGGGCCTGACCGTCAGCACCGGCGAGATGGTCGCCCCGTCGCAATCGATGTTCACGCTGATCAAGTCGGACGAATGGTTCGTGATGGCCAATTTCCGCGAGACCAGCCTCAAGCATATCGCGATCGGCGACTGCGCCACCGTCTATTCGATGCTCGACCGCGCCCATGCGATCCACGGCACCGTCGAGGGGATCGGCTCGGGCGTACTCGACGACGAGCGCGTCAACCTCCCGCGCTCGCTTCCCTATGTGCAGCGCTCGCTGAACTGGGTGCGCGTCGAGCAGCGCTTTCCCGTGCGGATCCGGCTCGGCGATCCGCCCCAGGGGCTGATGCGGCTAGGCGCCAGCGCCGTTGTCGAGGTCCGCCATGGCAGCGCGTGCCGCTAGCCCCCGCGCGCTCGACCCGCACGTGCTGCTGGCCGAGCTGCTGCGGCCCTCTCCCGGTCGCCTCGCCTTTGCGGCGCGCCTCGCGCTGATCTGCGCGCTTACCGCGCTGCTCGCGCTCATCTATCAGACCCCTGCGATCGCGCTCACCGTCTACATCGCTTTCTTCCTGAACAAGCCCGACCGCATGGGCAGCATCCTCACCAGCTTCGTGATGCTGCTGCTGGTGACGGTGATCATTGGCTTTATCTTCCCGGTCGCGCAGGCGGTGGCCGACCATCCCTTCTGGCGCGTCGTCAGCATGACGCTGATCTCGTTCGGGCTGCTGTTCCTCGCCTCCGCCAGCAAGTTGCGGCCTGTGGGCGGCATCATCGCGCTCATCATTGCTTATGCGCTCGATCTGCTCGGCAGCGCGTTCGGCGGCGAGATCGCGACGCGGGGTTATTTTTACGCCTGGCTGCTCGTCGGCATGCCGTTCGCCGTCTCGATGGTAGTCAACCTGCTGGTTGCCCCGCCTCCGCGCCGCCTCGCCGAGCGCGCTCTGGCCCGGCGGCTTGCGCTCTGCGCGGCGATGTTGACCGGACCAAGCCCCGCGCAACGAGAGGATTTCGCCGAGGTCGAGCGCGAAGGCACGGCCGAGATCGACAGCCTGCTCCACCTCGCCGGGCTCGAAGGCACCTCGCCCGCGGCGGATCTCGCTGTGCTGCGCCAGGCCAGCCGCTCCATCCTCGCCATCATGGCTACGGCCGCACTGATCGATCACGAGCCCGCCGATGCGCTGCCGCAACCGCTGCGGCGGGAAATGGCGGACATACTCCAAGCAATGTCCGCGATCCTGCGCCGCGGCCGCTATCCGGTCGAGATCGCGGTGCCGCATGAGGTCGCCGCAACATTATCGCCGCGCGCGGCACATCTCAGCGCGCAGCTGCGTGAGGCGATTGCCGGTTTCGCGGAGCCGGCGCCCGCCCCACCTGCCGCGGCGCATGAAGCGGGGGGCGGCTTCTTTCTGACCGACGCCTTCACCAATCCCGACCATGTCCGCTACGCGCTCAAGACCACCGCCGCGGCGATGCTCTGCTACCTGCTCTATTCGCTGCTCGACTGGCCCGGCATCCATACCTGCCTGATCACCTGTTACATCGTGTCGCTCACCACCGTCGGCGAGACGATCCAGAAGCTCACGCTGCGCATCCTGGGTTGCCTGATTGGTGCGGCCGCCGGCCTGGCGGCGATCGTCTATGTGCTTCCGGACCTCACTTCGGTCGGCGCGCTGATGGCGGTGGTCTTTGTCGGTGTGCTGGCCGCCGGATGGGTGGCGGCCGGCAGCCCCAAAATCTCCTATACTGGCTTCCAGATCGCTTTCGCTTTCCTTCTTTGCCTGATCCAGGGCCCGTCGCCGGGGTTCGAGCTCGACATCGCGCGAGACCGCGTGGTCGGCATCCTGCTCGGCAACCTGGCTGTCTATCTCATCTTCACCCAGGTCTGGCCGGTCAGCGTGGGACGACAGCTCGACACCGCGATCGCCGTGCTGCTGCATCGCCTCGCCGCGCTCGCGACCGCGTCGGCACCCGCCGAGCGGCGCACGATCGCATCGCAAACGCGCACCCAGCTGGGCGCGATCGAACGCGATCTTGGACTGGCGGCGTTCGAGCCGAACGGTATCCGGCACGACGATGCCTGGCTCACCAGCCGACACGAAGCGCTCGACGCGCTCGGCGCGATCGAGCAGGAGCTGGTTGCCAGCCCGGACGGTCGCAGCGCACATGCCGCCAGCGTCGCCCGACGACTGGAGCGCGTCGCCGGCCAGCTCGACGCGTCGCCCGACGCGCCCGCGCAGTGCGACCCCACCCCGTCGAACGAGCCGGACCCGTCGCGCCGCGGGCGCGCCTTTCGCGACATGCTCGACCGCCATCTGCACGCGCTCGAGGCGCTCTTCCCGATCCAGCCCCAACCCGAAAGGAGCCCCGGCAATGCCCGGCCCATCCCTTAGCAGCCGCGCTTGGCTCACGGGTGCATTGCTGCTCGCCGGCTGCGCGCGCTCGTCGCTCGATCTGGCGCCGCCCAGCCCTTCCCAGCCCTGGGTGCCCGCCACCAGCGCGATCGGCGAGATCGTTCCGGGCAAGGCGTCCGCCAGCGCGGCACCCTCCCCGCAAGGCTATGTGCTTCCCGCCAACCCGGCACTTGCCGTCCTTCCCGCGCCATCGATCGATCCGCATCACGCCTATACGCTGGCCGAGCTGATCGATATTGCCGAACTCAACAACCCGTCCACGCGCATCGCCTGGAATGAAGCGCGCAACGCCGCGCTCGCCGCGGGCATCGCCAAGAGCACCTATCTTCCGCGCATCACCACGAGCGCCGTCGGGGGGTATCAGACGCAGGACCAGCGCTCCAACCTCGCCGGCATCGACGGCGACCGCGACGCGGACGGCGTGATCGCGGCGGTTTCGCTGCAATGGCTGTTGTTCGATTTCGGCGGACGCGAGGCAGCGGTAGCCGCGGCACGGCAGGATTCGGTCATCTCGAACATCGTGTTCACCGCCGCGCACCAGAAGCTGATCCACGACGTCAGCCTCGCTTATTATACGCATGCCGCAGCGCGTGCCCATGTCGCCGCCGCGGAGCAGTCGCTGGAGAATGCCAAGGCGGTGCAAGCCTCAGCCGAGGATCGCTATCGCCGCGGCGTGGGCACGGTGATCGAGGTCAACCAGACGCTTCAGGTGACCGCCCAGGCGCGGCTCGCGCTGGTGACCGCGCGCAGCGCCGCGCAGAACAGCGGAGTCACTTTGCTCGCCGCAATGGGCGTCTCCCCGCTAATCCCCGTGCAGATCGCCGAGCCCGAGCATCGCCAGCTCTCGCCGGCTATGGCGGGCGAGATCGAAAAGATCGTTACCGACGCCCTTGCGCGCCGGCCCGACATGCTCGCCGCCTATGCCGCCCAGAAGCGCAGTGCGGCGAATGTCCGCGCCGCACGCTCGGCCTTCATGCCCAAGATATTCGTCGCGACGACCGGGTCCTATGCGACCGGCGACATCGATGTCTCGGCGCTCCCCGGGACTGGCGGCGAATCGCCAACCTTCAACCTGTCGAGCCGCCGCGCGAGCGCGACGATCCTTGCCGGCGTGACGATACCCCTGTTCGATGGCGGCCGCCGCGATGCGCTGTTGCGCCAGGCGCGGAACAACCAGGAGGCCGCGGACAGTTCGTTCGCGCGTACCAGTCAGGATGCGGTGCGCGAGATCGTCATCGCCAACAATCAGCTTGCGAACAGCCTGGCCGCCGTCGACGCCTCGACCGCGCTGGTGGCCGCCGCGCAGACCAATTACGACGCGGCGCTCGATGCCTATCGCAGCGGTGTCGGACCGATCACCCCTGTACTCGAGGCACAGACCCAGTTGCTCGCGGCCAAGACGGCATCGATCGACGCCTATAGCCAGGCGCTTTCCAGCGCCGCCACGCTCGCCCTCGCGACTGGGAGCCTCGGTTCGGCCCCCTGAATGAGCCGGCATCACCCCAAATGCCGGATTCTTCGTGATTTGAGTATGTGTGTTTCGCGCGGAAACGCCCAGAATCGGCAGGGCTGTCCAAGCATAGCGCGGTTCGGCCTGGCATGGTCTCCGTGCTCACTGAGGAGCGC
The DNA here is from genome assembly GCF_014489075.1 of Sphingomonas sp. JC676. Classification (GTDB taxonomy): domain Bacteria; phylum Pseudomonadota; class Alphaproteobacteria; order Sphingomonadales; family Sphingomonadaceae; genus Sphingomonas. The sequence continues at coordinate 601,846 of NZ_JACTGR010000002.1, forward strand.
CCGGCGCCCACCTTCCCCTCCTCTGGGCGCTGCGGATCGGAGCAGATCGCCTTCCCCGCCCCCGGGGGCAGGCGGTCTGCTTCTTTCTTCGAAGACGATGGGCACCGTGTCGGTTAGGCGCGTGATCGTCCTGCCCCTCGCGGAGCAGTGCCAATGCCGGGCAGGAAGTCGTCGGTGCGCCGCAGAGTCGCGCCCGAACAATGGCGTCACAGAATCGGAAAATCGCCGTCCTCGCGGCAGCCGGATCAAGATACCTTGGCTTGCTCGGCCGTGGCCACGGCATCTACATGCGATGGCGCTTCGGAAACCAACCGCGAACTGCGCTGGCCGGTCAGATACGACCATAGCCATTGCGATTGAACCCGCCAGCGGTTCTGAAGCTGGGGGAGCGCCATCACATGGATGAAGGCCCAGATAAACCAGGTGAGGAAACCACTCATCCTCACGCTGCCGGCCTCGAGGATGGCGAAATTCTTGCCGACAACGGCCATGTTGCCCTTGTTCCAGTACCGAAACGGGCGCTTCGGATCCTGTCCTCTGAGTCGATCCGAGATGAGGCGCCCGACATAGCGCCCTTGCTGGATCGCTGCCTGCGCAACGCCGGGTATGGAATGCCCATCCTGCTGTAGCGACGCGGCGTCGCCGACCACGAATATGTTAGGCGCGGCCGGCAAATTGAGGAGGGGCCCGACCAGCGCCCTGCCCGCCCGATCCGTGTCGACGCCAAGCAACCGGACGATCGGCGATGCTGCGACCCCCGCCGTCCACAACACAGTCGCGCTTGCGATCCTCTCGCCCCCCGCAATCACGCCGTCTTCGTCGATGCGATCGACCTTGACGCGGGTCATCACCTTCACGCCGAGTTTCGCAAGACGTCTGGCGGCCTGGTTCGACAAGGATGGAGCAAAGCTCGGAAGAACCCGATCCCCACCTTCGATCAAGGTGATCGTGCTGGCCGCTGGGTCGATCCGCCTGAAATTTCCTCGCAGCGTGACGTGAACCATCTGCGCGATCGATGCCGCAAGTTCGACGCCGGTGGGTCCGGCACCGACGAGCACGAAATTCATCTGCCGCGCGCGCTCATTCGCATCTTCGGTGGCCTCGGCCATCTCGAACGCGCTGAGGATCTTTGTTCGAACCACCTCCGCGTCGGAGAGATTCTTGAGACCGGGCGCAAAGGCCGCAAATTCGTCATGCCCGAAATAGCTCGGACGCGTGCCCGTACCAACCACGAGAAAATCGAACCGCACCTTGCGTAAGCCGATTCCGGGACAAAGGGCATCAACGGTGCGATTAGTTGGATCGATGTCGACGACGTCGGCGAGCATCACGTCCAGATTGGCCTGCTTCGCCTCGAGCTGCCGGATCGGCGCCGCGATTTCCGATGATGCGAGTACCGCCGTCGCCACCTGATAGAGCAAGGGCTGGAAGATGTGATGATTGCGGCGATCGATCAGGATCACCTCCGCATCGGATCGCGCGAGTGCCCGTGCCGCGGCCACTCCTGCAAAGCCGGCACCGACGATCACGATCCGGGGCCGCATGGTTCGCGAACCATCGCCGAAGGCGGAATTGTCGCGGGAATCTGTCGCGGTCAACATCGCTAATCACCTCGTGTCCTGCTCTGGGGCCAGCCTGGAAACGCCAGGCCTGACGCTGCATGTCCCGCAGCTCAGTGTTGCATCTGCAGATTCATGATCTCTTCCGACGGCATCATCCCGCTGTTGAGATCGGCCATGATCACCAGCGAACCCGCGAGGACCAGGAGGACGATGAGCATGCCGAATGCGAGCGCCATGACGTTGTTGGTGTTGTCCGGTCCGGTGGTGACGTGGAGGAAGAACACCAGATGAATGCCCATCTGGGCGATCGCGAGGACGCACAGGCCGAGCGGAATTCCGGACGCCCAGAGCAGCGACGTGTTGGCCACCCAGAATGACGTGGCCGTGAGGACCGCCGCGAGAAACAGCCCGATCGAATAGACGAGCACGCCGGAGGGCTTCGGCTCCTGCCCGTCGGTCGCTGGCGACCTGTCGCCGGGAGCGCGGTCCTGACCTGTTGTTTTCATTGGGTGACTCCCATCAGATAGACGACCGTGAACAGCCCGACCCAAATGATGTCGAGCGCGTGCCAGAAGAGCGAAAAGCACTGGAGCCGACGCTCCACGGGCGCGCTGAATCCCTTTGAATTGACCTGTGCCATCATCACCGCCAGCCAGATCAGCCCGGCCGTGACATGCAGTCCGTGGCAGCCGACAAGCGCGAAGAAGGCCGAAAGAAACGCGCTGCGCTGGGGGCCCGCGCCATGCGCGATCATATCGGCGAACTCGCGGATCTCGAGCATGAGGAATGCCGCGCCCAGCACGAACGTGAACAAGGCGCCGACAAAGGTGCCGAGGCGGCTTCGTGCATTGATCGCCAATGCCATCAGTCCGCAGGTGAAGCTCGACGTCAGGAGACAGATGGTTTCGATGGCGACGTTGGACTGATTGAACAGCTCCGCACCGGTCGGCCCACCCGCGGTGGCGTGCCGCAAGACCGCGTAGCCGGCAAAGAGTGCCGAGAACATCACGATGTCGCTCAGCAGGAAGATCCAGAAGCCATAGGCGACGACGACGCGCTTGGGCGCAGGGCCGGCTTCGCTCGCGGGTGGCAGCGCTACGCTGCCGATCCCGTCTGCAGCGAAGGTGGCGTTCATATTGCGACCTCCGTCTTGTGCGCTTGGTCGAAGTGAACAATCCGCTCTACCGGTATTTCGATCTCGTCTTCATCGCGGAAGGCGAAGACGACGAGCGCCAGGAAGATGCCGATCAGTCCCAGTCCGGCCATCCACCAGATATGCCAGACCAGTCCGAAGCCGGTGACGAACGCGAAGAAGGCGTTGACGAACCCCACTGGGCTGTTCTTCGGCATTTCGAGCGGCTCGTAGCGGGGCGGTTGAACCGGCTGCGCTTGCCCTGCGCCGGCGCGTTGTTTCCGGACCCAATATGCGTCCCGTTCGGCGACCTGCGGCAGGACGGCGAAGTCCCAGGCCGGTGGCGGCGACGCGGTGGACCATTCGAGCGTGCGGCCGTTCCACGGATCGCCGGTGACGCGAAGCTGCTCGCGGTTGCGGATCGAGACGACCAGCTGCACGATCTGACAGACGATCCCGAGCAGAATGATCCCGGCGCCGATCGCCGCGACCTCCAGCCAGGGCTGCCACGCCGGATTGTCGTAATGCTGCATGCGCCGGGTCATGCCCATCAGGCCGAGCCAGTAGAGCGGCATGAAGGCGACATAAAAACCGATCAGCCAGCACCAGAACGATGCCTGGCCCCAGCGCTCGTCGAGCTTGAAGCCGAACGCCTTCGGGAACCAGTAATTGTAGCCGGCCATCACCCCGAACACCACGCCGCCGATGATGACGTTGTGGAAATGGGCGATCAGGAAGAGGCTGTTGTGCAGCTGGAAATCGGCTGGCGGTACGGCCATTAGCACGCCGGTCATGCCGCCGATCACGAACGTCACCATGAAGCCCAGCGACCAGAGGACCGGCACCGTGAAGCGGACGCGTCCGCCATACATGGTGAACAGCCAGTTGAAGATCTTCACGCCCGTCGGCACGGCGATGACCATCGTCATGACGCCGAAGAAGCCGTTGACCGCCGCACTGGCACCCATGGTGAAGAAGTGGTGCAGCCAGACGAGGAAGGAGAGGACGCAGATCGCCATGGTCGCGGCCACCATCGAGCGATAGCCGAACAGCGGCTTGCCGGAGAAGGTCGCGACCACTTCCGAAAACACGCCGAACGCGGGCAGGATCAGGATATAGACCTCGGGATGCCCCCAGACCCAGAACAGGTTCACGTACATCATCGCGTTGCCGCCGGCGTCGACCGTGAAGAAGTGAAAGCCGAGATACCGGTCGAGCAGCAGCATCGCCAAAGTGGCGGTCAGCACCGGGAAGGCCGCGACGATGAGCAGGTTGGATGCGAGTGCCGTCCAGCAAAAGACCGGCATGCGCATATAGCCCATTCCCGGAGCACGCATTTTCAGGATGGTGGTGACGAAATTAATGCCGGTCATCAGCGTGCCGACGCCGGAAATCTGCAATGACCAGAGATAATAGTCGACGCCGACACCAGGCGAGAATTGCAGCTCGCTCAGCGGTGGATACGCGACCCAGCCGGTCTTGGCGAACTCGCCGACGACCAGCGAGACGTTGATCAGCAGGACACCCGACGCCGTCAGCCAGAAGCTCACCGAGTTCAGCGTCGGGAAGGCGACGTCGCGCACGCCGAGCTGCAGCGGCAGGATGAAGTTCATCAGGCCGATCACAAACGGCATCGCCACGAAGAAGATCATGATCGTGCCGTGCGCCGAGAAGATCTGGTCGAAATGCTCGGGAGGCAGATACCCTTGGGCGCCGCCGGCGGCGACCGCCTGTTGCGTCCGCATCATGATCGCATCGGCGAAGCCGCGCAGCAGCATGACGAGCGCCAGCATGAAATACATCACGCCGATCCGCTTGTGGTCGACGGAGGTGATCCATTCGCGCCACAGATAGGGGACATAGCCCTTCAGCGTGATCCACGACAGGATCGCGACGATCGCCAGTGCCATGACGGCCCCGGTGCCCATGATGATGGGCTGGTCGAACGGAATCGCACTCCAGCTGAGCTTACCGAGCAGGTTCATTTCTGCGCCCCATGTGACGCCTGGTAGGCAAGCCGCGAAGGATCACTCGGCTGCGCCGTGAGGCTCAGGATGTTGTTGAAAAGACCGGGAGTGACGCCGCGGTACGTGAACGGCGCAACCGCTTCGCTTGGCTTGGCCAGATCGGCATAGGTGTGCACGTCGAGTACCGGACCAGTGCCGCGCGCAGCCTGCACCCATTGCGCGAAGGCCGCAGCCGGCACCGCATCGACGGCAAACCGCATGTCGGAGAAACCATCGCCGCTATACTGGGCCGACAGCCCCCGGTATCTGCCGGCACGATCGGCCTGGAGGTGAAGACGCGTCACCATCCCCGTCATCGTGTAGATCTGGCTGCCGAGTTGCGGCACGAAGAAGCTGTTCATTACGGTGGAGGAGGTCAGCTCGAAGCTGACCGGCGTGCCGACCGGCACGGTCAGTTGATTGACGCTCGCAATGCCCTGGTCGGGGTAGATGAACAGCCATTTCCAGTCGAGCGAGACCACCTGGACCCTGATGGGCTTGATCGCGGAATCGATCGGCTTGCGCGGATCCAGCTCATGCGAGCCGACCCAGGCGACGCCGCCGACCAGGAGCACGGTCATCGCGGGGATCGCCCATACGAGCAGCTCGAGACGGCCGGAATATTCGAAATCGGGCAGGTAACGGGCGCGCCGGTTGGACGCGCGGTACCAGAAGGCGACGCCGAGCGTGGCGATGATCGTCGGAATCACGATCGCCAGCATGATACCGAGCGAATTGAACAATATCTGCTGTTCGGCGGTAGCGACCGGCCCCTGCGGGCTGAGCACGCCTTCCGAACAGCCGGCAAGCATCGTGGTGCCGATCAAGCCGACGGCTAGCGCCGCGGCGCGTGCCTTCCTGGACATGCGGGAATCGGGTGCGCGTATACGCGTTGCGCCAGCCCCGTCCCGCGCATGGCCAAACTCGCCATCTATGGTCTTGATGCGCATCATGCTGCTCCGCGTTCATCCGAAACCGGGCCGTTGCGGCGTGGTCGCCTTGGTCGGCGCCCATTCCCCGAATTGGCATGTTCCGGGAGAAGCGCGCTTGTATGGTGCTGCTGAACTGGGGCCGATCATGCTCAAAGATGGCCGGCACTGCTGCTTCTGCGGTGACGGCAGGAAGCGCGTTTGTCAGTGAGGCAAACGCCTCGGTTCACGGCTCTCGGCACGGCTCTTCGCCGCATTCACGCGACCCGGCGCGACGCGGAAATTGCTTCCCCGTATGTGATGTTTTTCAGCTTTCCGGCGATCGCCGGCATCCGGAGCGTGCGGTTTACATTTTTCCGGCGCGCGTCACGGTACCATCCAGCATTTCCCGAGCAAGGACGAGATCCGGAGTTTCAAAGCCTTCGGAGAAACGACTGTAGATAGGCGCGATCAGGTCGCGCGCTCTTTGGACCCTGCCCTCTCGAATCCAGATTTGGGCGAGTTCCAAACCTGCTCTTAATTCGTACGAAAGTGCGGATTGTTCTCGAGCCAGGGCCATCGATTGTTTGAAATATTCTTCAGCCGACTGACGATCAGGCGCGTCACCATAGGTGAATGCCAAGGCTTTAGCCAGAAAGAGTCCTGGCAAGTGGATAAGCATCCTGACTTCGCGCTGGCCGGAGATCGCCTCGTCCAAGAGAGCCAGAGCTTCCGCACGGTCATTCTGTTTTGCCAGGCAGACCGCCAACTCCGCAGCGAAATATGGCACCAAAATCTTGTACCGTTGCATCGCAAGTCTCTTCAGAGCATCGCGCAAATGCTCCATTCCTTCTACAATTCGGTCAGTGCGTAGAAAGTACATTCCCCTCAGCGCCACGGCGATTGCACGATACAGGCCTAACGAATTCTTCTCAGCGTTTAACTCGATCTTCACCAGATTACGCTCGACCTGCGGTAAATCATCGATCCAGAAATACAGCGAAGCGGCAAGGGCGTGTACGCGAAACAACGCGATAGGATGATCTGATCGCTCGGCTTCCTCGATTGCTGTATTGGCATAATCAACAGCTCGGTCCAGGTTGCCGGTCAACCAAAGCGAACGAAACAAGACGCCATACAAGCTCGACCGGGTAAGAACCGGGTCGAACATATACTGGCTCGCGTTTAGCCGTCGCACGCCGGGATGGACACCCAGCGCCTGTTCGACGTGCCTTTGCGCCCGGCGCTGGTCACCGAGAAGGTAGTAAGCCGGTCCAAGCATGCAATCAGCGACAGCTGCATGTTCCGGCTTTCCCGTCTTACTGGCGATAGCCTCGGCGCGAAGGGCAACGTCGCGCATTCCCGGCACGTCGACAACCTGCTGAAAATACAAAGTGAGGCCACTGAGCAGTCGTAATTCCTGATTGGCATCCTCGTGCTGCTGCGCAAAGGTTAGCGCGACGTTGAATGCATCGCGAACCAGTTCGCTATTCGTTTCAGTGAACATCAGCGACAAAGCGAGCGATGCGTGAACTTCCATTTGATGCTGCGGATCACAATCCGGAGTCATCTGTTCGATCGCTCGTTCCATCCAGTTCCGACATTCGGACATGAGCGGCATGGCCAGAAACACCGGCCCGGCAGCCGCGGCCAGCCTGATGGCCAACGCATCGCTCCCGCCAGGACCAAAACTCCACTCGAGGGCGGCGCGGGTATTCCCGAGATAATCCTTCTCCAGCTGCGTATCCTTCCGGATACCCACAAAGAAGTCGACTTTGTTGGCTTCCAGCCATTGGGCCGAGTAGATCGCGTGTCGCGTAGCAATCGCTTCGTGCTCACCGCTCGCGATCAGCTTTTCCAGGGCATAGGAGCGCGTTGTATCAAGCAGCCGATAGGAAACTCCCTGATGGTCCATCCGCGATGCGATCAACGACTTCTCGACAAGACTTACTACCGAGCACGCTATGTCTGACCCGTCCGTGACTTCATATTCCGCCACTACCAGCGCAGCTTCTAGCGAGAAGCCCCCTGAGAAGATCGCCACGCGCCGCAGAACGGCGCGCTCGACCTCAGAAAGCATCTCATGACTCCAGTCCAGGGTCGCTCGCAGGGTTTGATGCCTTGGGTTTGCTGTTCGTCGACCGAGTTTCAACGGATTTGCTGCTCGCCGACCGCGCTCCAACAGGTCGAGGCGCGAAAACAGCCTTCGCGCAGTTTCGTGCACACCAAAGACTGCGGCCGCCCTGGCGGCAAGCTCGATCGCCAGCGGGATGCCGTCGAGCCTGCGGCATATCTCTGCAATAGAGACGGCCTCATCGGCGCCAAGCACAAGATCCACGCCCTGCGCGTTGACCTGTTCCAGGAACAGTCGCGCAGCCGGATAGGAAAGAATCTCCTCCACCGTCTGCCCGGATTGCTCGGGAGGAAAGCCCAGGGGTTGCAGACGGAACACATGCTCGCCGGCGGTCTGCAACGCCTCCCTGCTGGTAGCGAGCACGCAAACATCCGGCGCACACCGAAATATGCGATCGGCGATCTCCGCGACCTGCTCGACGAGGTGCTCGCAGCTGTCCAGGATCAGAAGCGCCCTTCGTGAGCGCAGAAACTCCAGCAATGCTTCCTCGAGTCTACCCGGCAGTGCGACAAGCCCAATCATGGACGCTATGGCGGTGACGACTTGGTCCCTGGTCCTGAACACCGAGAGATCAAGGAAAAGAACCGCGCCCGAGAAATCCTCCAACAGAGCACGTCCGACGGCCAGAGCGACCGTGGTCTTGCCGATGCCGCCCGTGCCCACGATCGTGATCAATCGCTCGGTTCGGAGGCGGGTGCGGATCTGATGAACGACCTCGTCCCGTCCGATCATTCCGCCGGACGCAATCGGGAGGCTTGAAATTCGGGCAACCGGGTTCACCTTGTCGCCTTCGGCTTCCTGGCGGACGACGGGCGTGACGAAGGAATAACCCCGCCCTGGCACGTTCGCGATATATTTGGAACCGAACTGTCCCTCGCCCAGCGCCTTGCGCAACGCCGACAAATGCACGCGCAGACTGCCTTCCTCGACAGTCACGTCCGGCCATACCCGGTCAATCAACGCGTTCTTGCCGACAATCTCGCCGGGCTGGTCGACCAGCGTGACGAGAATGTCGAACGCCCTCGACCCAAGCGGGATCACTTCGTCCGCCTTTTTGAGCGTGCGTTCGACGATGTTCAGCTCGAACGGACCGAACAATACCCTGGTCGCACTCGGCACATCTAGTTGGTTAGCCGGCATAACTAGCCTCGCCGGCACCCCGGACGCCAGACTTGCGGTCCAGCTGGCGCGATGGGCGCCTTACCAAATTCAGAATCACGCGAAACCTTACCAAGCCAATTGTGAGAACGTTCACAACGTAGCACCCGGTTGACCGCAAGATGCTTATACCAAGGGGTGCAATGAATGGACACTCCAAAGGGAGTGAAAGCCAAAAGACCTTGCTCGGCGGACACCGCCATCGGGACCGTCACGCCTGTCGCGCTACGCGAAATGTCCTGGCAATTCACGCCGGAGTGTCAGCCCGGCGCACGAGAATGCCAGCGTCACCGCGTGACCTCGCGTTCGCGCCGCCAGCTGGCCGGACTCTGGCTAAAGGCTTGCCTGAAAAGCCGGCACAAATGCGCCTGGTCGGACAGCCCTACGCTCAGCGCGATTTCGCTCAACGAAGCTGCGCTGGTCAGCATAAGGTAACAAGCCTCCTCGAGGCGCCTTCTTACGATGTACGCGTGCGGCGGCTCCCCGAACGCCAGTTTGAACGAGCGCGAGAAATGCGCCGTGCTGCGTTGCGCAACGGTGCTGAGTTCAGTCGTACGGATAGACCGGTGCAGGTTCTTTTCGATGAAAGATCGGACACGCGCGATCTGCCAACCGGCCAGCCCTCCCGTTTTCGGCCCTTTGGGGCTCGCACGACGTTCGATCTCGGAGTTCAGGATAGACGCCGCAGTTGCCAGCGAGGCCTTTGCCGCCTGCCGATCATGTTCGATCTCGCCTTTGGCCGCTTCAAGAAGCAGCGCAAGCTTGCTCGCCAGGAAACCGAACTCGAGATCGACCGGAGGTGAAACCTCCGCAGTCTCGGTATATAACGTCTCCATATCGAACCCTCGCCCAAACAGCTCGTGCCGGAAGTTGACGCTACGGAAGATGGCGCAAAACGGACCGTTTTGCCTGTTAAGAGGCGTTCTGAGTTGTTAATCATGGGCATCTCGCCACTGGCAAGATGAGCGTCGGCGCGCTTATGGATATAGATGTGGGATTTCGTCAGCTCCCCGGGCGGGCACGCCTTCTTCCCGTTTGTGCCGCACATATGCTCCTGTAGCCGCCGGCCCCGGCGACGCCCTTCTGCCGATCATCAAGTCGCATGGTCCTCAAGGATTTTGAGGTCGGTTACGGAGTAGGAAAGGGAATAGCGGAACCCTGATTCGACAATGATCGGGGCGAGCAAATGCAGCTCTTCGCCGTGCACTTCCGGAAGATTTAGCTGGCCATCCCCGATCCACGCCTCCGTGACGGTGAGGTTTTCGGTGATCGACATCGTCAACTCATTGACCGCCGGCGCATCCTGGTAGCCGGTCGTGAGTCGCGGAAAATACCGCAGCAAGACGACCGGGCGGCGGAGGAATGACAATCCGTCTTCGACGGGCCTCCGCAACGTGACGCGGGCCTCCGCCAGGCGTTGGCCGTGCGCGGAAAGGCTCGCACCGAACCGGCCACCGGGCACAACGGGCGCCGCCGCCGGGCTTTCCGCCGGATAGGAGCGCGTCTGGAAAATACTGCCCATCTTCTTGGGAAAGCCCTGCGTCCACCCGCGCGCCAGTGCGGCATCGTTGTCGACAAAGACGTAGGGGCACCAGGTTACCGGCGTATCGCGATACATGGCATCCAGCAGCACGAACGCTTCGCGATACTGATAGCGCGCAGGATCAAGATATTCGTCGTTCTGCGCGGTGAACTGCCAGTCCACGAAAATCACGACGGCACGGCCGTTCGACTTCGGATCGGGGGAAAGGCCCCGCGGCAGCGTGGTCGCGGTCGCATCCGGATCCGCCCGGAATTCGACGCCCACTACATCACCCGAATAGTGCCAGGGCGGCGGCGGCGTTATCGCAGCCTGACCGAATGGTGACCTGGGAAGGGTGAAGCCCTTCAGCATTTCTATCTCCAGCGCAGTTCAATTGTTGCGACGGCAGTCCTATTCCGATCGACCGCGACTCGATTTGATTGCCATGCGCCCGCTTGTTTTCTTCTGCGGAAATCGGAGAAATTTGTATTTAAATTAGTATCATAAACTAATATGCTAAGAAAAACTTCGGTGGAGCGAGCAGCAGCTTCTAGCCAGTCAAATCCGACAAAACCCTGCATCCGCTGACCGAATAGGAGTATGAGAAGCGAACTCCACGTCCGACCTTGATCGGCGCCAAGATATCAAGCTCCTCGCCATAGACTTCTGGAAATGTTAGCTGACCGTCCCCAATCCAGATATTTGTGAATGATATGTTCTTCGAGATACAGAGAACAAGCTCATCTACAGCGGGTCTTTCGTACCCCCCTGCGGTAACACGCGGAAAATAACGCCGCGTTACGATCGGGCGATCAAGAAGGCCAACAAGGCGATCCGATCTTTCTCGTAACGTGACGCGCGCTTGCGCCAGCTGTTGTCCGTGTGCGGAGATGCAGGCGGCAAAGCTGCTGTTGTGCGCGAGAGGCGCCGAAGCGGCGCTGTTCGCGGCAAAGGTGCGGGTTTGTTGAACCGAAGCGAGTTTCCCAGGATAGCCGCAGATCCAACCTCGAAGCAGGGCGGCATCGTTGTCGACAAAGGCATAGGGACACCAGGCAATGGGCAAGCCTCGCCATTCAGCGTCCAGCAGAATGAGAAACCCGCGACACTGGTATCGCGCCGGATCGAGATATTCCTCGTTCTGAGCGGTAAACTGATAGTCGGCAAAGATCGCTACAGCGTGGCCCGTGCACCTGACATCCGGCGCGATTCCCTGGGGCAGAGCATTCGCCGACAGATCCGGATCACCCCAATATTCCACCGCTAGAACATCGCCCGCGAAATGCCAGGGCGGCGGCGGTATCAAGGCGGCAGTCCCAAGGGGCGAGCGCGGAACTGCAAAACCTTTCAGCATTTCGAGGTCCTCGCGGGCGGGCAACTTATCGGTATCAACGCGGGAGGTTAGCCAAGCGTGCGGGGCTGCCGCTTGTATGGGCATGCTGAAATCTAGGGTTTCTGCGGGCTTCTGCTCGAAAATGGAGCGATCGACTGCTCCCGCCTTGTAGAGCGGCGCGTCAACCAGGTTGGAGAAGGCGGTCGGCTAATGCGCGACCAGCTAGTGTTTGCCGTACTTCTCCCGGAGTTTCTTCTTGTCGACCTTCCCGACGCTCGTCTTGGGCAGGACTTCAACAAACAGGATCTGGTCCGGGATGCCGAATTTCGAAATCAATCCGGCATCGGCCGAGGCTTTCAGATGCGCCTTTATCAGCGCGTCGCTGAGATCGTCGCCTGTTCGCGGCTCCCGGACCACGAGCGCCAGCGGTCGCTCGCCCCATTTATCGTCCTTGATCCCGATGACGGCGGCCTCCGACACGCCCTCGCACTGCGAAATAAGGTCTTCGAGCTGGAGCGACGACACCCATTCGCCGCCGGTCTTGATGACCTCCTTCATCCGGTCGACGATCCGAAGCGAGCCATCCGGGTCGATGATTCCGACGTCGCTGGTGTGCATGTAACCGCCGGTCCACAACTGCTCCGAAGCTTCGGGACTGCCGACATAGCCCCGCGTGAGCCACGGCGCCCGCACGACGATCTCGCCAGGCGTCTTTCCATCCTGCGGCACCGGATTCTGCTCTGCATCGACCAGGCGGATATCAACCAGCGGCGCAGCTATTCCGGCTTTAGTGCGGATATCCAATTCCCGCTCCGTAGCCCCCCCAAGATCAGCGGATTTCACTTGCGCGACAGAAAGCAGCGGAGCGGTCTCCGACATTCCGTATCCGGCGAAGACGTCAGCACCCAGCTCGAGCGCTTGCTTGACCAGCGCGTGCGGCAGTTCCGAACCGCCGATCACCATCTTCAGGCCCGCCAGATCGGTGTTTGCAGCAGTCGCAGCGCCAAGCAGCATTTGCAGGAGCGTCGGAACGCCATGCGTGAAGGTCACCCCTTCGGTCTTGATCAGCTTGAGAAGCAAGGCGGGATCGTAGCGACCCGGATATACCTGTTTCACCCCGGACAGCGTCGCGGTCCACGGCATTCCCCAGGCATGCGCATGGAACATCGGGGTCATCGGCATGTAGACGTCGTCGCGGCAAAACCGCCCCTGTTTCGCCGCAGCCCCGAAAAAAGCCATTCCCGCAAGCGTGTGCAGAACCAGTTGTCGGTGGCTGAAATAGACTCCCTTCGGAAGGCCGGTGGTCCCGGTCGTGTAGAAGGTGGTCGCAACCGCATTCTCGTCGAATTCGGGGAAGCTGTAGTCGGGCGAAGCGCAGAGCAGCAGGTCCTCATATTCGCCCGCGAACGTCAGTCCGCCAATTTGGAACGCCGCGCGGTCCGACATCAGGACCAGCAGCTTCACATTGGGCAATTGGCTCCTGATGCCTTCCAGCATCGGTACGAAGTCGTCGTTGACGAGCAGCACCGACGCGCCGGCGTGGTTGATCGTATAGGCGACCTGTTCCGGGGTCAGACGGACGTTCACCGTCTGCAGGACGGCCCCCATCATCGGCACGGCGAAATAGGCCTCGAGGAACCGGTTGCTGTCCCAGTCGAGCACGCCGACGGTATCGCCGGGGCCGACGCCGAGCGTGGCGAGGGCGGATGCGAGCCGCCCCACGCGCTCGCGCAACTGGCGATAGGTGAAGCGCTTCAGGTCGCGATAGACGATCTGCTGATCGGGCGCCTGCGCGAGCGGCGTATGCCACAGCTGCTTTATCAGAAGCGGATATTCATATGCGGACTTGGCGCCCTGCATGAACTTCCCGGTCATGGTATCAATCCTCAGGAGCTGTTGATCGCCGACCGCGACCCGCCGCCGATACAAGGTGCCGCCGGTCCCAAGCCGGAGCGCAGCCCCTTTTGCCGGGCTGCAATCCGGGCTTCACTTCCCGGCGGCATGCTCATCCCGTATCGACTACGCCTTAGCTTTGGCAGCTTTCGCGCGCAATTCGAGTAGCCCGAGCAGGACCTCGTCCCGCTCCGCGGCCAGATCGTCGATCGAGCGCGAACCCACCTCGGCATGAACGCCTTCGATGAGCTTCTGCTGGAGTTCGGGGGTCAGTTCCGGCGAACCCAGGGTCTTCCACCACGCCGTCAACGGGCCGGTAAACTGCGCCAGGAAATGCTCCATGCCGCCTTGGCCGCCGCCGAGATGGTTGAGCAGGACCTGGCCCATGATCCCCCAGCGGAGTCCGGGGCCCCAGCAGACCGCCGTATCGACGTCGGCGACGCTGACGACGCCCTGCTCCACCAGATAATATACCTCGCGGGCCAGTGCGGCTTGCAGCCGGTTGGCGACGTGCCCCGGCACCTCCTTGTGCAGGCGGACGGTCTGCTTGCCCAATCCGGTGTAGAATTCAGCGGCGCGCTGGATCGTCTCCTCGGACGTCTTCGCGCCGCCGACGATCTCGACCAGCGGGACCAGGTGCGGCGGATTGAACGGATGCGCGATCACGCAGCGCTCCGGATGGAACGGGCAACCCGACTGGATCTCGCTCATCGTGAGGCCGGACGAGCTCGAGGCGATGATCACGTCGGGCGGCAGCAATGCGTCGAGCTGACCGTAGAGCTTCTTCTTGAAATCGATCCGCTCGGGTCCGTTCTCCTGGACCAGATCGGCACCCATCACGGCTTCCGCCAGGTCAGCGGTGAAGCTCAGCCGCAGGCGAGAGGCATCGGCGGCGAGGCCCAGCCTTTCGAGCGCCGGCCAGGCAGCGTCGACAAAGCGTCGCAGCGCCTCTTCCGCATCAGGGGCGATATCGGTCGCCACGACGTCGAGGCCCTTTGCCAGGAACTGCGCCGCCCAGCTCGCGCCGATGACACCCGTACCGATAATGGCGACCCGAGAGATCGGTTTGTTTCCGGCCATGATTACTTCTCCTGTGAAGGGAATTCGGCGTAGGCTACGCCGGACAGATTGCCCTGGGCGAAGAGAAGCGTACGCGTCTCGGAGCCGTCGAGCTTTGCGGTATAGAGCGAGCCACCGAGGTCGGTGGCGAACATCCGGTTACCGGAGACGTCGAGCGCGACGCCGATGCCCTCCATCAGGTCGCCGACGAGAAGCTCGGGCGCGCGTCCATTTGCGGACGGCGCATCGATCGACGCGCGATTGACCGTGTTGCCCTGCGGGGGGTTGCCGCGATCCGTCCAGTAGAGAAGGCGGCTTTCGAGATCGAGTTCGAGATCGATCGGCTCAGGCAGGTCGTCGAACCAGGTCTCGATGTCCGTCCGGCTGGCGGCGTCCTCGCCCTCGGGTATGTCCAGTCCCGCGCGGAAGATGCGTCCAAGGCCGGAATTGTCCGCCCCCTTCTGCGTCCAGTAGATTTGCCGGCGCTCGGGATCGACCGTGATCCCGACGCACCACTTCGTGGCGTCGCGACTGTCGTCCTCGCCTTCGCCCGTCTTGACCAGCGTCTCGACGTTCGAGCCGTCGAGATTTGCGCGCATCACGCGCATGCCCTCACGGTCGCACCAGTAGAGCTTGCCGCTCGCCTTCTCGAGGTGGAGCTGTTTTGGCGTGTGGGTGACGCCCTGGGGAACGATGACCTTGCGATTGCTTCCATCGACGTCGGCGCGCTCGATGGAGCCATCGTCGAGATAGGGGATTCCCATATTGGTCCAGTAGATATGGCCGGCCTCGACATCGACCGCGATGCCATCGGGAAGGTGGCAGTCGGTGACGATGACCTTCCGATCGGTACCGTCCGGATTCATCGAATGGATGCGGTCGCCACTCAGCTCGAGAACGAACAATCGGCCTCCGACACCGCTCGATGCTGGTTTCGACTTCGTCGCCAAAGCGTCAGTCATAACTATTTCCTTTCAGGTATCAGGCCTTGATGCCGAACGGCTTTCCGGCATCCCGGTGATCGGTTCGTCCGTGGCCGCGCTACGCGGCGGTCGCTGATTTGCTGGCCCCGCCTGCGGCAGGGGAATGTTTTGCGATGAAAGCTGCCAGCGCCGCCTTCGCCTCGTCGGAGCGGACCTGGACGCTGAAGACTTCGTTCTCGGCAGCCATCGCCGCCTTGGTGAGTTCGCGGAAGGAGCGCTTCAGAAGTCGCTTGGAAGCTTGCAGCGCACCGGACGGTTTCGCCGCCAGATGCCGCGCCGTCTCGGTCGCTGTCGCCAGCAGCTCCTGATCGGACACGACCTTCGTCACCAATCCCAATTCCGCGGCGCGGCTGGCATTGAACGCCGACCCCAGCAGGATCAGTTCCGCTGCATGAATGTGCCCGATGGTGTGGGGAAGAATGCCGCTCGATCCGAACTCCGGAACCACGGCAAGGTTGATGAAGGGCATCTGGAACTTGGTGCTCTCGCCCGCATAGACGAAGTCGCAATGCAGCAGCATGGTGGTTCCGCCGCCGATCGCGGCACCGTGCACGGCTGCGACCAGCGGCTTGTCGAAATCGACCAGCGCATTCATGAGCTTGGACTGCGGAGATTCTCCCGCGCCGGGGGGATTCTCCAGGAAATCCTCGATGTCGTTGCCGGCGCTGAAAGCGTCTCCCGCGCCGTGCCAGAGCACCACTCGGATGCTTTCGTCCCTGGCCGCGCCATCGATGATTTCCGCGAGCCCGATATACATGCCCGACGTCATCGCGTTGAGCTTTTCCGGGCGGTTCAATTGAACGCGAAGTATGCCTTCGAAACGTTCGGTGACTATCTCGTCCATCGTCTTCATTCTCCGTCGGCCTGACAAATACCGAGCTCGGGAGTGGTTGAGGCACCCCGCCCCTATGCGGCGCGTTGCGCTGCCTTCGGAACGGTGCCGCTGGCCTGCAGGCCAGCGATCTCCGGCGTGCTGAAGCCAAGCTGCGTGAGGATTTCTTCGCTGTGCTCGCCGAGCCCGGGCGCGCGCTTGGCCGGAACCTTGGCCACGCCATGGATCTGGAGCGGGCTGCCGATCGTAAACTCGATATTCCCGCCGGCGCCATCGAGCGGCACCACGATGTCGTTCGCCTTGAGCTGCGGGTCCTTGATCACGTCACCGGGCGCCTGCACCACGCCGAAGGTGAGATGGGCCTGCTCGAAGATTTCGTGCCAATGCGCCATCGGCTGCGCGGCAAAGGCCTGATCCAGGATCGCCGTGAGCGCCGCTGAATTCACGGCCTGCTTGGCACCGTCGGCGAACCGGTCATCGGTCAGGAGATCCGGGCGGCCGATTCCGTTGGCCAGCGCCGGCCATTTGTCGGGGGTCAGGACGATCACGAACCATGAATCGTCAGCCGCCCGGTAGACGTTGAACGTCGCGTTCGGCGGGCTCGCCCGGTCGTGCAGCGGATAGAAGCTGGCATCGCAAAGCGCCGCCTGCACCGAGACCGCACAGGCCCAGACGCCGGACGCCAGCAAGGAGGTCGTGACGTACGAACCCTTGCCGGTACGTTCACGCCGATAGAGCGCGGTGACGATTGCCGAATAGAGGCTCACCGCGGTTCCATGGTCGCCGCTGCCGGCCACGGGCAGCGTCGGCGGGGCACCCGCGTCGCGCGTCAGCGAGAGCAGACCACTGCGGGCCCAATATGCCGTAATGTCGAAGCCGGGCAGCTGGGCGTCTGGCCCGTTGTCGCCATAGCCCGTGACGTCCGCATAGATCAGCCGCGGGTTCCACTGCGCGACATCGTCATAGCCCAGCTTCAGCTTTTCGCGGGCGGGATGCGGGGTGTTGACGATGAGAACGTCCGCCCACTCGACCAGGCGCCGCACGACCTCCTTCGCCTCCGGCGATTTCAGGTCGAGCGCCAGGCCACGCTTGTTCCGGTTGTTGAGGTGCCAGGGGTAATTGTCCTTCGCGCGCGGCTGCGGCGGAATCTTGTAGCCGATGCGCCAGGTGTCGCCCGTTGGCGGCTCGACCTTGATCACCTCGGCGCCGAAATCGGACAGGATCACCGCGGCGCCCGGCCCGGCGATGAAGCTCGCGAGATCCACCACCTTAAGTCCGGAAAAAATGTTGTCGTTTGCCATGGTCTGGCCTTTCTGGGTTACGGGGGGTCTTCAGCGTCCGCGGAACTGGGCCGCGCGCTTTTCGAGGAAGGCAGTCGTGCCCTCCTTCTTGTCTTCGGTTGCAGCGCAGAGGCCGAAATAGGAGGCTTCGAGCAGCAGGCCTTCGCCTTGGCTGGTC
The DNA here is from genome assembly GCF_014489075.1 of Sphingomonas sp. JC676. Lineage (GTDB taxonomy): Bacteria > Pseudomonadota > Alphaproteobacteria > Sphingomonadales > Sphingomonadaceae > Sphingomonas. The sequence goes on from NZ_JACTGR010000002.1 coordinate 619,823, forward strand.
TCCATCCCCCTGTTCACCGCTTCGAGCGAGAACTTGACCGCGATAGGACTGTTCGAGGCGATCTTGTGCAGGATCGCCTCGGCGCGGCTGATCAGCTCGGCCGCCGGGACGATCTCGTTGACCAGGCCGATGCGGTACGCTTCCTGCGCGCCGATCATTTCGCCGGACAGGATGAGCTGAAGCGCGCGCGCCTTGCCCACCAGCCGCGGGAGACGTTGCGTTCCACCGCCTCCGGGAAGAAGGCCGAGCGCGACTTCCGGCTGGCCGAACCGGGCCGAATCCACCGCGAGCCTGATCGTGCAGGCCATCGCGGTCTCGCAGCCGCCACCCAGCGCAAAGCCATTCACCGCGGCAACGACGGGCTTGCCGAGATTTTCGATGAGATCGAGGACCTGCTGTCCGAAACGGCTGGATTGCTGCGCGTCAAACGCTGCTGCTTGCGCCAGCTCGCTGATGTCGGCGCCCGCGATGAAGGCCTTGTCGCCGGCGCCGGTCAGGATGACGCCGCGCACCGCCGCGTCCTCTCGCGCGTCTTCAAAGGCCTTGCGCAAGTCCGACCAGGTCGGCGTGTTCAGGGCGTTGAGGACCTTCGGGCGATTGACCGTGACATAGGCAATGGCACCCTTTTTCTCATAGAGGATGTTGGCGAGCGTCAGGCCCGCCGTTTCCGAAGCCATGTCGAATCTCCTGTCCAGAAAAGGGGCGAGCCAGGGGCTAGAGGAAGGGAACCCCTGGCTCGCCTTTGCTCACACGAATGCGCCGATCCCGGTGACGGCTTTGCCGACGATCAGATTCTGCATCTGATAGGTGCCTTCGTATGAGTAGAGCGCTTCGGCATCGTTGAAGAAGCGCGCGAGATTGTAATCGGCGACGATGCCGTTGCCGCCGAGCAGTTCGCGGCCCCAGGCTACGGTCTCGCGGGATTTCGATGTGCAGAAAGCCTTCGCCAATGCGGCGTGCTGATCGCCCAGCTTGCCGTCGTCATCCATCTGCGCCAGCCGCACCATCAGGCACTGGCACGCGGTCACGTTGGCGAGCATCTGGGCGAGCAGATTCTGCACCATCTGGAACGAAGCGATCGGCTTGCCGAACTGCAGACGCTCCTGGGTGTATTTCAGCGTCGCCTCATACGCGCCCATCTGGATGCCAGTCGAAGCCCAGCCGACCATGTACCGCGTCATCCGCAGCACCCGCGCGGTGTCGCGGAACGAATTGCCGCCCTGCAGGCGGTTCTCTTCCGACACGCGAACGTCATTCAGCGTGATGACGCCGTTCTGGACGACCTTGAGCGCGATCTTGTGCTCGATCTTCTCGACGCTGAACCCGGGCGTCGTCTTGTTTTCAACGATGAAGCCCTTGACCTGATTATCGTCGAGGTCGCGCGCCCAGATGATCGAGACATCGCACCAGGTCGCATTGCCGATCCAGCGCTTCTGCCCGTTGAGGATCCAAGTGTCGCCTTCGCGCTTGGCGGTGGTGGTCAGGCCGCCGCTGGTGCCCGAGCCGACCAAAGGTTCGGTAAGGCCGAAGCAGCCGATCTTTTCCCAGCGCGCCATCGGCGGCAGCCATTTCTGCTTCTGCTCCTCCGATCCGTCGAGGTAGATCGAGCCCATCGCCAGGCCGCTGTGCACGCCGAAGAAAGTGCAGAACGAAGCGTCGACCCGCGCCAGCTCCATCGCGATGAAGCCGAACTGCTTCTGGCTTCCGCCGGCGCATTCATAGCCCTCATAGCCGAGACCACCGAGCCCCAATTCCTTGAACGAAGGCAGCAGCTCGAACGGAAACGCGTCCTCGGACCAATATTTGTTGATGATGGGCTGGACCTTGGTGTCCATATACGCCCGCACTTTCTTGACCACGGCCAGTTCGTCGGCAGTAAGGACGTCGACGAGCTGGTAGAAATCGCTGTCGGGTGCGGGCAGAGGCTTCTCTTGCTTATTGCCGTTGGGTGCGACCGCCATCTTCCTTCTCCTGCTCGATTGTTCCGGTCTCTCGGAATGCGAGTAGGTAAATGGCCTCGGCCGGCGCTCCCTTCTTGGAGGACTCTGCGGCGAGTTAGACGCACGTGCCCGACTTTTCCCATCGGACCGAACTCCGGTGTCCGAGGTTGGATGATCCGATGCCGAGCAACCCCCGCGAGCGCTCCGGACGACAAACTCTGCGTCAGCGAGTTGACCAATGTAATAATACAACATATCAATTCAGCTCTGCGGTTTTGAATCGCCGCGTTACTGGTTGGTTGGAAGCGCGAGAGTGAGCGAGAAGCGACGAGCAATGCGAGTACGGGCCGAGGCTCGGCGCGCTCACGCTCGCCCGCGCTTGCCCGGCAAGCGCTTACGCGCGCTATGGCTCTCAACGCTGTTCGTCGCGCTGCTGGCCCTTACTTGGCAGAGCTTCATCGTTCAGACGCACGTGCATGCGTGCCCGGATGGGTGCGCGACGGGGCAGGCCGGCAAGGTCGCTAGGCCGGCGCAACTCGAAGGCGGGCAATCGGCACCTGATGCACCGACTCCTTGTCCGATCTGTCAGGAGATCGCCCATGCCGGCAGCTATTTGGTGCCGAGTCTGCCCGCGTTCCACCTGCCCCAGTCCGTCATCGCCTGGTACATCGTCAGTCCTTCGCTAACGATTGCGCCTCGCCAGCGTTCGCATGCCTGGCAAAGCCGAGCGCCGCCGCACCAACTCCAAGCCTGAAGATCACAATCGCGAGCGAGGGCGGGTCCATCGCCTCGCCGCACCTCGACGGATTCCTGGGAGGGAGTTCGCCGCCAAGGTTCTGGAGTTTCATTCATGCGATATCTGTTCCTGCTGGGCGCTGCGACCGCAGCGCTGCTGCCCCATGCCGCTGCTGCTGCCGACGGCCCAACTACCACCCCGACCGAGACGCCCGCCGCCGGGCCTGACAAGGTCGAACCCGATTCCCCCGATCAATCCCGCAGCAACGAGATTGTCGTCAGCGGATCGCCACTCGGTTCCGAGACAGCGACGATCGTCGCCACGGTCGATCGCGACCAGATCGTCAAGACGGGCGGTGGCAACATCGCCGACGCGTTGAACGAGGTGCCGGGCATCGCCGGCACTGGCTTCGCCTCCGGCGCCAACCGCCCGATCATCCGCGGTATGGATGCGACGCGGGTGCGCATGCTCGAGGACGGCAGCAGCGCATCCGACGTCTCGGACATAGGCCCGGACCACGGCGTGCCGATCGATCCGCTGTCCGCACAGCGCATCGAGGTCGTGCGCGGGGCCGCGACACTGCGCTATGGCAGCCAGGCGATCGGCGGCGTGGTCAATGTGATCAACAATCGCGTGCCCACCGATCTGCCCACGCGAGACTTTTCGGGCGAAGCGAGCGGCAGCTACGCCACCAATGCCGATACCTGGCAGGGCTCGGCACTCGCCGACGCCAAGGTCGGCGATCTCGCGCTGCATGCCGATGGCTTCTATCGCCATGCCGGTGATTACGACACGCCGCTCGGCACCCAGTCGAATTCGTTCCTCCGCGGTTGGGGTGGCGCGCTCGGCGGCTCCTATTTCTTCGGCCCCGACAGTGGCAGCCATGTCGGCGCCACGGTGATCCACTATGCCGCCCAGTACGGGATTCCGGCCGACACCGCCTGGATCGACATGCGCCAGACCAAGGTGATCGGCCGCTCGCTATTCGCCCTCGGCGACGGAACGCTCCAGTCGCTGTCGATCGACGGCAGCTATGGCGACTATAGCCATGACGAGAAGAACCCCGACGGCTCGATCAACACGACCTTCAAGAACAAGGAGTTCGACAGCCATGCCGAGCTGCTGCTCGGGCCGATCGGCTTCTTCTCCAAGACGGCGCTAGGCATCCAGGTCGGCCACCGCGACTTCTCTGCGATCGGCGAGGACAGCGCCTATCTCCAGCCGGCCACGTCGCAGAGCGAGGCGGCCTATCTGTTCACCGAGGTGCCGATCGGCACCGCGCTTCACCTCCAGGCCAGCGGCCGCGTCGAACGCGTCCATGTCGAGGGAACGCCTGCATCCGACGTCTTCACGCGGCGCGATTTCACGCCCGTGAGCGGCGCGATCGGCGCGCTGCTCGACCTCAGCCCGGGCGTCAAGCTGGGCGCGACCTTCTCGAGCACCGGTCGCGCGCCAGCGATCACCGAGCTGTTCGCGCGCGGGGGGCATGACGGCCCGCAGACCTTCGAGACCGGCGATCCGATGCTCAAGGTCGAGCGCGCCAATTCGCTCGAGGGCACGCTGCGGGTGAATTCGGGACCGTTCCGCTTCGAAGGCAGCGTCTACGCCACCTGGTTCCACAACTATATTTTCGGCCAGCTCACCGGCCGCACCTGCGACGACGACGGGGTCTGCGTCGCCGGCGATAGCGAGGAGCTGAAAGAGCTTAACTATGGCCAGCAGGGCGCGCGCTTCTGGGGGCTGGAAGCCGCGGCACATTATCGGCTGTTGAAGACCACGGCCGGCGGTCTCGAGGTGAAGGCGCTCGGCGACTACACCCGGGCGAAGCTCGACGATGGCAGCAACGTGCCCCGGATCCCGCCTTACCGGATCGGCGGTGGCCTCAACTGGACGAGCCCTCGCTTCGACGCGGGTTTCCTGCTGATGCATGTCGGCAAGCAGGACAAGTTCGGCGATTTCGACACCGAGACGGACGGGTATGAAGCGCTCAGCGCCAATATCGCCGTGCGTCCGTTCAAGGACCATCCGGGGATCGAACTGGCGGTGGTCGGGCAGAATTTGACCGACGATGTCATCCGCAACGCCTCGGCATTCAACAAGGAAGATGTCGTGATGCCGGGGCGGACCGTCCGCTTCGTGCTTCGGGCGGCGACCTTCTGAGCAATGCCGCGCCGCTGCGGGTCCTCCCGTAGCGGCGCGGCATCTGGAGAAATGTCATGACCTGCGGACAACAGGCCGCCGGCGCCCCCGTCACCGACTGGTTCGAACGGGCGGCGGTCGGTGCCTCGATGCTGTGCCTGATCCACTGCATCGGGCTTCCGCTGCTGCTGGCGGCACTGCCTGCGCTTTCCAGGCTGATCGCCTTGCCGGAGAGCTTCCACGTCGGGGTGCTGGGCTTTGCGCTTCCAACCTCTGGCGCTGCGCTGCTGCTCGGCCATCGGGGGCATCGCGAGCGGTTGCCCTTGATCGTGGGCGGTATCGGACTCGCGTTGCTGGCGGTCGGCGCGTTGCTACTGCTTGGCAGCCCCATGGAGACCCCCGCGACGATAGCCGGCAGTGCGTGCCTGGTTTTCGCCCATCTGTGGAACTGGCGACTGCGCCATCGCCGGCACCGGCATGGCTAAGGCGAAGCGGCGACCGCACTATTTGCAGGACGCGATCCTGCAGATCCTGCGGGATGAGCGCCGCCCGTTGAGCGGACGCGAGCTGGCGGAGAGGCTGCGCTACGAGGGGAATGCGGTTCCGCTCAGCATGATTTTTCGTGCGATCCGGCGATTGATCGATCGCGAAGTTGTGCGGAAGATCCTTGTCGCCGGGGGCTATGCGCCGGTCAGTGAAAAGCTGGTCGCGGTGCTATGGTGTCGCGAATGCGGGGAACTGACTGAAATTCATTGCGCCGAGGCATTCAACGAACTCGGAAACCTCGCGGCGGCGGCGGGGCTAACGGACCCACGATATTTCGTTGAATTTGCAGGGCTGTGCGCACGGTGTACCGAGACTCTGGCTGACCGGGACAGCCGCTGACCATTCTCAACTGATCGATCGCCCAACTTGATGCGCGAGCGGCCAATCGACAAGCTCGATGAAATTTCACTCAATCATCGAAAATAACTACACATTTTACGTAACAATTTCAATAACTTGTGGAAATGTTGGCTGGGGCGGCAGGAGCCTGTACCAACATTTTCCAACCAAGCCATTCAATGGCTTAGGCACCGTCGATCGCCAGTGTCTCCCCTGCTCTGTAACACGGATGCGTAAGGTGGCAAGCTAGGGGAGTTGCTGACCGAAATGGGTTATCAGCGGACTGGCAAGTTTTTCCATGGGTAGTTTGCTGCGACTCGTCAGCCCGCCTGAGAGGCCGGGATCGACCTGCAAGGGGCCATTCAGACCGCCCTCCCCGGTCCCCAGAAGCGGCCGCTCATGCATCTCGACCTCGCACGGCAGCTTCGCGCCCCAATAGCTGCCGTTGGACAGAAATTCGTCGTTTCCCGAAAGCGGCCGTTTCATTGGGCCGGCAATCCCCTGATAGAGGCAACGGGCGTATTAATGTACCGGCGGCGCGCCTGGTCCTTGGCCGCTGGGTGTAGCAGCGGCATCCGGCGAGTTGAATCGGCCAGCATGGCACTGTGTCATAGGAACAGAAAACACAGCAATCGCCGGCCTTCGGCCGCAACACGCTCCGAACAGCAAGCCGACGAGAAGGACCGGGCGTAGCCAGAGCGGCGTGCAAACTCCATTCGGTACGCAGGTCGTTGCCATGCCCGAATAGTTTGGCTGCACCCATATTTCTGCTATCGTGGAATTATGGAATCGAGTCGCGATGGCTCGGTGCCAAACCGGGAGGATTTCCAATGAAATGGCTGAGCGTTTCGCCGCTACTCATGTTGCTTGCCGCCGCTCCTGCGTACGGACAATGGGAACCGCCTAACGAGGTGCTGCAGATCCGCGTATCGGCGAAGGGCGATTGGGCGGTGCGCTGCGAGTGGCAGGATGCCAAAGGGAAGACCGTAACGAGCGAGGCACGCAAGGGCGATCGCGACCGCCTGCACCTGAGCGAGCCAAGGGCGGGCATTTGCACCTACCGGTCCGCGCCGGACAAGCCGATCACAATCTTGCTCAAGAGCCCGCTCTATCGATGCACGCTGCCCGCGCGCGAGAAAAAGATGTGCCGGCAAACGTTCGCAGCCGGGAGCTCCGGCCAGTTCGAGATCAGGAAGCGCGACTAGAGCTATCGCGGCGGCGGCGAAGCACCTGGACGCTTGTTCGGTTCGATACTTCCGCTACAGGCGAAGCATGGAATTGATCAGCGCCGCCGCCCCATCGGCGCGTTTATGCGCAATCGTCGAGATCGAACGGGAGAACCGGGCATGAGCGACCGCATCTACAATGTACTCTTCCTATGCACAGGAAATTCAGCTCGGTCGATCCTCGCGGAAGCGGCGATGAACAAGCTTGGCGCCGGGCGATTTCGAGCGTTCTCGGCGGGCAGCTTTCCCAAGGGCGAGGTCCATCCGATGACGCTCGAACTGCTCTCGTCGTTGCACTATCCCGTCGAGGGGCTGCGCTCGAAAAGCTGGGACGAATTCACCGGCCCGGACGCCCCTCAGCTCGATTTCATCTTCACCGTCTGCGACAATGCCGCCGGTGAGACGTGCCCGATATGGCCAGGTCGCCCGGTTTCGGCGCACTGGGGGATCGACGATCCCGCCGCGGTAGAGGGCGAAGGCCAGCGCGAAGCGTTCAAAGCGGCGCTGCGCTATCTGAGCAACCGGATTTCGCTGTTTCTCGCGCTGCCGCATGAGAGCCATGACCGCATGGCGCTCAAGAGCAAGCTGCGCGAGATCGGCCGTGAAGAAGGCGCAACCACTGAGGCGAGTATCGATGCCGATTGATATCATCATCTACCACAATCCCGACTGCGGCACGTCGCGCAACACGCTGGGGATGATCCGCAACGCCGGGCTCGAACCGCACGTGATCGAGTATCTGAAGACGCCGCCGGCACGCGCGTTGCTCGAACAACTGATCGTCCGCGCCGGACTGACCCCGCGCGCGCTGTTGCGCGAAAAGGGCACGCCCTATGCGGAACTCGGCCTTGGCGACGAGACCCTCGCCGACGAAGCGTTGATCGATGCGATGATGGCGCATCCGATCCTGATCAACCGCCCGCTGGTGGCGAGCCCGCTCGGCGTGCGGTTGTGCCGTCCATCCGAGGCGGTGCTTGACCTCCTGCCGTCACCGCAACAGGGCGCGTTCGCCAAGGAAGACGGTGAGCAGGTGGTCGACGCTGCAGGCAATCGGATTCCGGCATGAGCGACGCTCTTGCGGCCACGGTGCCCGCCGACGTTCAGTCCCGACCCGGCATCGGCTTTTTCGAACGCTATCTGACGCTCTGGGTCGGGCTCTGCATCGTCGCAGGGATCGCGCTCGGTTCGTGGCTGCCCGGCCTTTTCGCGACTATCGCCTCGGCCGAGGTCGCGCGGGTCAACCTCGTCGTCGCGGTGCTGATCTGGCTGATGATCGTGCCAATGCTGCTCAAGATCGACTTCGGTTCGCTGGGCTCGGTGAGGCAGCATTGGAAGGGCATCGGCGTCACCCTGTTCATCAACTGGGCAGTCAAGCCTTTCTCGATGGCGCTGCTCGGCACCTTCTTCATCGGCTGGTTGTTCGCGCCGCTGCTGCCCGGCCTGCCGTCCGACTATATCGCAGGGTTGATCCTGCTCGCCGCGGCACCTTGCACCGCGATGGTGTTCGTTTGGTCTAACCTCTGCGACGGCGAGCCCACCTACACGCTAAGCCAGGTCGCGCTGAACGACGTAATCATGGTTTTCGCGTTCGCGCCGCTGGTCGGCTTGCTGCTCGGCGTCGCCTCGATCACCGTGCCCTGGGACACGCTGCTGATCTCTGTCGTCCTCTACATCTTGCTGCCAGTGATCGCCGCACAGATCCTCCGCCGCGCTATGCTGGCAACCGGCGGACCGGCAGCGCTCGACCGGCTGCTCAAGGCGCTGGGCCCGATCTCGCTGTCGGCGCTGCTCGCGACATTGGTTCTGCTGTTCGGCTTCCAAGGCGAGCAAATCCTGTCGAAGCCGCTAGTGATCGTGCTGCTCGCGGTGCCGATCCTAATCCAAGTCTATTTCAATGCCGGGCTCGCCTATTGGCTGAGCAAGCGCTTCGGTGTTGCCTGGTGCGTCGCGGCGCCGGCCGCGCTCATCGGCGCATCGAACTTCTTCGAGCTGGCGGTGGCAGCGGCGATCTCGCTGTTCGGTTTGAACTCGGGTGCCGCGCTTGCGACCGTGGTTGGCGTGCTCGTCGAGGTGCCGGTGATGCTGTCGGTGGTGTCGATCGTGAAGCGGACGCGCGGCTGGTACGAGCGCGGCGCGGTCGCGTGAGCCTTGTCGCGATCAGCCGGCTTGCGCCGGACGAACTTCACGATCTGCGCGCGGCACTGAGCGCGGCCAATCTGCCTACCGACGATCTCAGTGAACCCGATCGTATCTTCTTTCGCTTCGGCGATCGGGGGGCCGCCGCCTTCGCGGGGCTCGAAGGTACGGGCACCGAGCGCCTGCTGCGTTCGGTCGTGGTTCCGGCAGAACGTCGTGGCGTCGGACTTGGCGCAGCGCTCGTTGCCGCAGTCGAAGCCGAAGCGAAGCGTATCGGCGTCGACCGCCTCCACCTGCTGACCGAGGGCGCGACGCCGTTCTTCCGCGCCCTGGGCTATGTCGACACCGACCGCGCAAGCGCGCCTGAGACTATCGCCGCAACCGAGCAGTTCCGTTCGCTCTGTCGGCCAGCGCCTCCTATCTCGTCAAGACACTGGATTGAGTTCAATGCCGCTTCGTGACCTTACAGACCCCGAATTTCTTCCCGCGTTCGATCCGCAACATGCCCATCGTCGCCCAGCGACGGGGCTCGGCGCCGATCAGCCGCCGCCGCGAATTCTGTTGCTCTACGGATCGTTGCGCGAACGCTCCTTTTCGCGTTTGGCTACCGAGGAAGCCGCGCGACTGCTTCAATTTTTCGGGGCGGAGACGCGCATCTTCGATCCGAGCACCTTACCGCTACCCGACCAGATCAAGGGCGACGACCATCCGGCCGTTCACGAGCTGCGCGAACACGCTTTCTGGTCGGAGGGCATGGTCTGGTGCAGCCCGGAGCGTCACGGCCAAATTACCGGCATCATGAAGGCGCAGATCGATCACCTGCCGTTGGAAATGAAGGGCATGCGCCCCACCCAAGGCCGAACGCTTGCCGTCATGCAGGTGTCCGGCGGCTCGCAATCGTTCAATGCCGTCAACACGTTGCGCCTGCTCGGGCGCTGGATGCGGATGTTTACCATCCCCAACCAGTCGAGCGTCGCGATGGCGTACAAGGAGTTCGATGAGGATGACCGCATGCGGTCTTCGAGCTATTACGACCGGATTGTCGACGTGATGGAGGAGCTAGTGCGGTTCACGGTGCTGCTGCGGCCGCACGCGGCGCAGCTCGTCGAGCGCTATTCGGAACGCAAAGCGGCCGGTGTCAGGTTCGACGAAGCAACCGACCATTCGGCGACCGCGATCGGTCAGGTTCGCCGCTAATCAGCGAGCGCCTCTAATATCGTGGCGACGGCGTCAAGCCGGTCGGCCAGGTACCGGAGATGACGATGAATCTCGCGCTGCGCGATATAAGCAGTCGTGTCAGCCGATGCCTCGAACAGCGCGTGCAGCCCGGTGGCGTCTAGATCATCGGCGCACACGCGAAATTCGATTAACTCCATGGCGATGCATCGCATCTTGGCGCGATAGCGGCTCGCCGAGCGTAAGAATGGAAGCGCGGTTGCGATGGCGTCTACCGCATCCACGGCGCCGTGGGCCAGTTGCTGCGCGTTGGGATCGAACAGGGCGAGGTTGTAACGGCGCACCGTTTGCGCAGTTTGCTCTATCTCCGCAACCACGCTGTCGACGACTTTGAACAGTGCCGTGATGGCGGCCCGATCAGCGGTAACGCCTCGAGCGGTCTTATGCTCGTGCACCACCTCGCCCACGATCGCGCGAGATGCGGCTGCATGGGCGAGGATGGCCGAGACTTGTCCGTCGCGCTCTCCATTGCCCGCGAACATCCGCCCAAATGCACCTGCTATTTCGGCCAGGACGAGCGCTTCAGCGTCAAGAAGCGCAATCATGGTCGGCGGTTCTGTCCGAACCGCAGTGGCCTCCGGCATGATCCATTCCCCCTCTCGGACAGTATATTTCTATAATTCTTGAAGTATAGGAGTTTATGGTCGATAGCATCGCGCCGCGCTGCACAACGGCGCGTTTGCCCACACGCGCATTTCCGCTAGAGTAGAATTATGGAACCAAGAAACGCCGTCGCCAGCCTTTCCGCCCTCGCACACGAGGGAAGGCTCGCTGTCTTTCGCATGCTGATCCAAGCCGGGCCGGACGGCCTTGCTGCGGGCGAGATCGCGCGCCGGCTCGATACACCGCCGAATACGCTGTCGGCGAACCTCAACATCCTGCTCAACGCCAATCTGGTGGAGAACCGCCGGGACGGGCGCTCGATCATCTACACGGCCCGATACGAAGATATGAGCCGGTTGCTGGAGTTCCTGATGGAGGATTGCTGCGGTGGCTCGCCCGAGATTTGCGAGCGGCTTTCAGCAGTTCTCGCGCGTAGCCATTGCGAGGATGTGGCAACGGCATAGGAGGCGGACACAGCGCGGCGCTGGAGCCCGCCTCCTCGAACACCCTCAATGGGCCGATCGTTCAATCCGGAATTGGCCCGATCCGAGCTTATTGTCTGTGAAAGTGCAGTCACCCTCAGCGGCCCCCTTGAACGGGCAAGCCCAACCGGCGCCGACGATCTTGATCGTCAGCCCTTTCTTGTTGGACTCGTAGTGGCAGGTCGCGCGCCGCATGTGATCGTCTCGATAAGCCGGACGATCCTTGTTCAGCTCGCGCAGTCCGCTGTTGATGTCGCGCTGCACCTGGCATCGAACATACCACGTGCCATCGCCGCTCGCGCTGATCTCAACCATCGGCTCGCTAGCCGCCTGCTCAATGATGCCCGCATTTGCCGAGGCCGAAGCACTCAGCGCGGTGGCAAGCAGCAGCAATTTGTAGCTCATTCATCGTCCTCCCAATCACGCGGTACCCGCACTATCCTCCATATTTCCAGAGTCAAGGAAATATGGAATTCAAGCGTCATCGGGTTGCCTTCGCCATCGGCCGGCTGCAGCGCATTGCTGTTGCGGCGCTTCACAAACGATCCCTTGGCTAAGTTCGAGACCGGATCCGGAGCGAATGTCTGTTTTCCGGCATTCGTTGCCAAAAGCGAACAGGCGGCTGACGGCCCCATTTCAGCCGTTCAGTGCGCCGGGTGCTACCATGGCCGCTACTGGGCCGATTTCGGACGGGCAGGTTTAAGGCCGGATGAGCCAGAAAGCGGACATGCGCACGCAGCACATGCCGTCGGCAAACGCCTTGATCCCGGAGGGTCGCTCGCCGCTGCTGCCTGCTCATAGCCCGCCTTTCGTTCAGGCCCGCAAAGGCGGACCTGTTCCGTTACCAGTGGCAGCATCCGGCGCGCCCACGGTCATCGAAGCGACCATAAGGACTGGCGCACTAGCAGGACCACCCCTTTGCCCATATTTCGGTGCACGAATGCGTGAGTGCGCGTACATTGGCTTGAACTAGGAGTTTTTTCGATGGCCACTCGAGTCACGGACGTGCCGGAATTCAAGAATGCCACCGATCTCGAATTCGCGGATATTTCGAGCGAGCAGTGGCGCGAATATCAGTTCCTGGGGGGCGAAAAGATCCGGATCAGTGCGCCGCTCAAGCTGAACGTCAGCGAGAGCCGCGGTCATCGCATCTTCGATGCGAACGGTATCTCGCACTATATTCCGCCAGGCTGGATTCATCTCAAATGGAAGGTGAAGAACGGCGCGCCCAATTTCGTGAAATAAGGGCCGGCGCGGCCGCGCCGGCCGATCGAAGGGGGGCGAATGCTCATTCTCATTTCGTCGAGCGCGCAGCAGCGCTACGCCGACGATATCATTCGCGCGCTGGCCCATCCGGCGGGCACGAGCTTTCAGTTCCGGTACGACAAGAAATATGTCGACGGCTTGCTGAGTCAGCGCAGCCTCGCCGGCGAGCCGGTCCTCATCTGTTACCTGTCGGTCGATGCGGCAGCCAAGACAGCCCGGCTCATCCCGTGCCGCTTCGCGACGGTGGTGAAGGTCGAGATCGTCGGTTCCTCGTGGATCTTCACCCTGAATGCCGGCAGCTTCGTTGCCGCGCTCGATGACGCGGCTATCCGCGCCGGCCTACAGCAAGGCGAACGCGACCAGATCCCGGCGTTCGATGCTCAGGGCAATGGACCGAGTGGCAAATTCGCCCTGAGTGTTGGGGCCGAATTCCATCGAAACAGCCAATATGCCCCGGGCACCAAGGCGATGGCGGCGTTCGAGGCGACGGCAACGGCGCTCAGCGCCGACCCGCGCTTCGCCCCTGGCAAGGGGCTCTCCTTCTTCACCGTCTTCGCTCTCAATACCACCGATCGCTGGTGGTGGAGCCGGCGCAAGGGGTCGATCGAGATCCTTCCGGCCGACGGCCGATATTCGCTCTGGCTCGGCTGGCGTTACTGGCTCGAGCTGTACAGCTATTCACCGGCTGGCGGCGCGCCGCTCGCCTACCCATCCAAGCTCGCCTGCGAAAGCAGCGACCCCGCGGTGCGCTTCACCGCGTCGGCAAGCCACACGTTGGATTCGCGCTACGATCTCAATCGGTCGCATTTCACCTCCACCCCAGCGCAGATGTCGGTGCCGGCCGGCGTGCGTATCAGCCTCAAGATTCCCGATCAGGCGAAACCATCCGATGTCGTCGATCGCTGCGACATCACTTTGGAAGCGCGTTTTCGCGGTGCGCTCGGCTGGACGATTGCGCGCATCGGCTTCATCGCGGTCGGCGCGGCGGCGCCAGCCGCGATTGCCGCCTTGAAGGCGGATCAGTTCACCTGGCCGCTCTTCGCGATGATGATCGTCGGCGGCGCGATCGCTGCGGTCGGCACGCTGTTCCCGACCCTGAAGGGTTGACCCGATCCGCGTAACGAGCGCTGTCAATCCGACGCGATGAGCCGGCGAGCCTCTCGCTGCGTCAGAGCGCGAGGCTGATCTGCTCCACGACCGCGCCGAGATGACGCCGCACCATCTGCTCGTCGACGATGATCGCGCTCGGCTCCTGTGTCCCGAAAATCGGGATGTCGCGTGCGACCGGAGAATGGACGTCGATCAAGGTTTCAGCGCCGTCCGATTTGCGCCGGACGATCAGCGGTGCCTTGGCGGCGGGGATCGCATGAAAGGCGCGGATGATGTCGAAATGGGCGGAAAACTGTCGCTCGATCTCGTCACCGATAATGGCCAGCGCCATCGCTGCGCGGCCGGGCGCGAACGCCGGTGTATCACCGGTTAGGATGTGGCGGACGATCTGGTCGCCGACCTGGCGATCGAGCAGGGCATGGTCGAGCCGGTTGCGGAAGCTGCGCAGGCACCGATAACAGGACGAATCGCACCCCTCGGGGCATGTTTCGAGGATCTCGAGCGCGGTTTCGAACAGTTCGAGGCCCCGTGCTGCCAACTGGGGCGAGAAGCCTGCGCCGCCAGCAAGCGTATCGTAGAGGAAGATTTCCACGAGCGTGCCGGCGGCACCCGCGGCGCTGTTAAGCGCAGGACGATATTCCGCAAGAATCTCGCCGACTTCGATTTCGAGCAGGCGGCAGGCCGCCTTGGCCAGCGCTTCGCAGATCGTCCGCATCGCGGAGAGCGTTTCGGAATTGGCAGGTGGCAGCCGGAACGGACCTTCGAGCCGGAGGGCGAACAGGGCGATATCGGTCGGGAAGTCAGCGCCGAGAACGACGCCGCGCCAGGGAATGCCCTCGCAGAGCGGTTCGTTGTTGTTCGGGTAGGGAAGCGGGTGAGGCTGGCGGATATTGTCGACGGGCGCGCTTACGGATTCGATCCGCCCGCATTTCTTGCAATAGTCATAGCCAGCGCCGTCTGGTCCCGAGTTCGACACCAGCAGCCGCGGCCGGGCTTCGAGCGCGCTCAACCGCGGATTCAGGAGGGTGCCGCCGGTCCCGCCAGACGGCATCACGAGCTTGGCACGCGTTGCATAGGCAGTCTCGTTGGGCTCGTCCGGCGTGGACGGGGCCGGCTGATACCAGAGGTGCGCGAAACCGGGCGGGCGGAACCAGGGCTTGGCCGGGCCAAAGCTTTGCGGGGTCATGCACGCCTCGCAGGTGATTGAGGTGCCGCGGCGGTCGTGGTCATATTGGTCGGTCATCGCGTGGCCGCAGCGGCTGCATTCGAAATAGAGCCGGCGCTTGCCCCAGGCGTTGTAGCGATCATCGCGATAGGGCGAGTAGATCGCCCGCGACGTATATTGCTTGTTCTTGATCCAGATCTGCTTGTTTGGCGCATATTGCGACAAGGCGATGTTGAGGCCCTGGCTCGGTGCAAACTCCATCTTCGCCCGATAGGCGGTGGATTTCGGGCTGAATACATAGAAGGGGGCGACGTCGGTGGGGAAGGCGTAGCGCGGCAGCACGCCCCAATAGAGCAGGCGATCAAGCAGATTGTCGGCTGCGGCGTCAACCAGCGCATCATTGTCGGGCTGCGGGTCGAGCTCCGGCGGCGGCACGTCGGGATCGGCCAGCTGCGCCGGATCATCGGCACCGACCCAAGGCGCCACCACGGGCGCGTCATCCTCCGTATCGTCGTCGCTCTCCGCTGTCGGCGGCAGCGGTTCCGCGGCGGTGCCGTCGATCGCCTCGTCGACCGCGTGCAGCAGGTCGGCCGAGAAGGTGCCGAGCAGCGCAGCGCGGTCGGCGCTGCTCAACTCCTCGGGCAGCCAGCGGTCGATCGCCTCGGCTAGGGCCGCATAGTCCTGCTGCAACCATGCGGCGAGATCGGCGCGATTGAGCGGCTTGGCGGGGTCCTTGAAGTCGCCCACCGTCCCCAGGACCGAAAAGAGGTTTGCTAGGCTCTCGTCCGACGGGTCGAGATGCTGGATGCGTGCTTCATGATAGCGCTGAAGCAGAAAGGCGCGGATGTGCCGCCGGGCGATGTTGGGATTTTCCAGCGTGAGCCGAGGATCGATCACTTCGCCGCGGATCATTTCGCGCGGATTCGTGAAATAGTGATCGTCATGACTGTCGGCGCTGCCGAACGCGATAACGGTCGCGACGGCATTGCCACGCCGCCCGGCGCGGCCGGCGCGCTGCTGATAGTTGGCGCGCCCGGGAGGCATGTTGCGCAAGGCGACGCCAGACAAGGCGCCGATATCGATGCCCACCTCCATCGTCGTGGTGCTGCTGAGGACGTCGATGCTGGTGTTCTTGTGCTGCTCGATCGTGCGCCAGGCGAGATCGATGTCCTGAAACTGCATCTCGTGATGCTCGGCCTGGGAAAAGGCTTCATCGGCCTGCGCGGCATTGAGCTGCGCGGTATGCTCGGCGGCGATCAGCGACATGAGCATCGGCTGGTCGAGGGCCAGGGCTTCCATCACCGGCTTTCGGTAGAAGCCTTTGCGGGCGTTGAATACGAGGTCGGTGTCGGGCTCGAAGCCATGAACATCCGACGAGCCGCAATCGATGCAGACCGCCACTGTTTCGATGGGACGATGGACCGAGGTGCATTGCGCGCAGCGCCGCCAGTCACCACCGAGCGCCAGCGAGAGATTGCGCGCTTCCATCCGGCGGCCTGCGGGAGGGTCTTCGGTGAAATATTGCAGCAGTGTCGGCAGCCAGAGCTTCGCGAATCCCTTTTTGAGATCGCCGGTCGAGAACACATATTTGAGCGTGGTGAACACGCCCTTATGCGCGCGCACGAGTTGGCCGGGGCCCCACCAGCTGTCGGGCATGTCACGGAACCACACGCCGTTCTTGCGCAGCCATGCGCGCAGCCAGACGCGCACGACGGCGAGCTTCTGCTCGGGCGTTTCGGCAAGCCCGGGCAGGTCCGGCAATTCGAGCAGCTTCTTGGTGATACCCGGCGCCTCGATCAGCGATGCGATGGCGAGAGGCTCCAGGCCGAGGATGTTGTCGCGCAGCACCTCGAAGATCGACTTGGTAAGATTGGCGGGCGGCTTCTTGCCGAGCAGCTCGAACAGCTGCGGCGTGTCGGGGATGGCGCCGGGCGGCGTGTCCTCGACCCGTGGCATCGTTTCCGGCCCTTCGAGCTCGGGCCGCAGACGAACCTCGAGCCGATAGGCGGCGACGACGACCGCCAACCAGGCGCGATCGAGCGTCAGCGACGATCCGAACCCCGGATGCTGGAGCAGGTCGCGATACCCGACCGGCAGCAGCGCGCGCAGCGTGTCGCGCAGTGAGAAGAGCTGCAGGGTCGGGGCGAGCCGTGCCGCCACTTGCCGCGAGTCCGAGAAGACCAGCACCTTGCGCCCGCGCAACGGCGCGAACTCGGTCGCTGGCGTCGGTCCGGGCGGCTGGACCTTGATTTGAGCGGAGAGCAGGGCTTGGAACGGCTGATCGCCCTTGGTGACATGATCCTGGACGCTCGACTTGCCGCCGCGCACGCGGCGCTTGCAGCAGCCACAGGGCACGAACTCGCCGGGTCCGGCGGTCGGTGCGGCGTCGTCGCCGGCCTCGCCGTCATCCTCATCCGCATCGTCGTCGCTTGTCGGCGGAGCCAGTGTTGCGATCTGCGGTTTTAGATAGACGCTGCGTGTGCGCGGTCCTGGTGGATCGGGATCGAGCAGGCCCGACATAAGATCATAGATTCGCTCCAGACCCTGGGTCGCGGTCGGTGGCGCCTCGAGCAGCAGATCGAGCGCTTGGAACGCGGTGGTTGCGCCGCCCTCTGTGAGCAGGGCTTCGCCCGGATCGGCATAAAGATGCTCGGGATTGGCGACGTCCTTGACATAGGCCCGCGCATAAGAGGTGCCACAATAGCGGCAGGTAAAATATTCGAGCACCGGAGCGCCGCAGCCGCAGCGGCTGCGCGGCTGAGCATAGAGGCGCCCAATCGGGCCGCCGCGCGCCTCGGGTTCGAGCGTCTCGCATTCGGGGTCCATGCAGGCCCAGAGACCGGGCAGGCCGCGATGGAAGGCATGAACGCGGCAGGGAAGCAGGCTGGCATCGTCGGGCTTGAGGCGCGCCCGGCTGCCGAGCGCGAGCAAGGCATTGACGGCGCGGTCGCCGACGTCCGCCGATGCGTCGGGAAAGATCAGTTCGCGAAGTTCGCCAAAGGAGCGCGCCGCGCGCATCGTGTCGTTCACGAGCTTGGAAAAGGGCCCATAGGTTTCGAGCGCGGCATGCAGCGCTGGTCCATGGCCAAGCGATGCATTGACGCCGCGAAAGGCGAGAAAGGGCGCGATGGCGGCGTCGCGCTCGGCCTCGGTCTCGGCATAGAAGCCGCCGAGGTCGACGCTCAGTAGCGCATCAAGATCATCCGCGCCGCCGACCGCCGGATCGGGCCGCAGCTTGTAGTCGCCAGGCGCCGGATCGAACGATGCGGGATCGGCACCGCTCAGCGCCGCGCCGAAGGCGCCGGCCTTTGCCTTGCCCGCTTCACTGAAGCTGGCGGTCGCGCAAATGACCTGAAAGCGTTCGGCCGGGATCGCGAGCCGTTCGCGCAACCGGCGCAGCAGCAATCCGACTTCGGCACCCTGGGCCCCGCGATAGAGGTGCGCCTCGTCAAGAACGATCAGGAATTTCTCGTTTGGGCAGGCTTCAAGCCAGGCGCGCGTGCGCTCGAAGATCGGGCGCTCGATCGGGCGCAGCATCATATATTCGAGCATCGAATAGTTGGTGATTAGCAGATCTGGCGGCGCCGTCTGGGCCTCGTAGCGGGTGATCAGTTCGGCATCGTCGTCGAGCGCGATCGCACGGCGGAACTGGCCCTGGCTGTCGAGCCAGTTGCCCGATCCGAACCAGTCGGCGATGCGGCCTTTGGCCGGCCACTTACCCTTCTGGCGCAACGTCTCGACCAATTCGAACGCGCGCTTGTCCTCCGACGCCACGATGGGGCTGCCGGCGACATGCCGGTCGGCCGCCTGCTCGAGCGATACGAAGAACTCGCCGATCGATTTGAGGCGACGCCCGTCCTTCTTGCGGTTTCGGACGCCGGCATAGGGCGTCCGGCTCGTGTAACGGGCAAAGGTTGCGGGGCGGCCAGACCAATACTCGAACATGTCGACCACGCGCTGGTCGCCGAAGAGCAGGCGCAGGCGGCCGAGTTGGTCGTTGACCAGAGCGTTCATCGGATAGAGCACCATCGCCCGCACCGCCGCATGGTCGGCGAATTGCTGCGGGTGGTCGCGCGCCTCGATCGCGAATTTGCCCAGAATGGGAAGCAGGAAGGATTCGGTCTTGCCGGAGCCCGTTCCGGTCATGATCATCAGGTTACGGTTGTCGCGCAGGATCGTGCCGATCGCATCTGCCTGGTGCGCATAGGGCGGATCGAACAGCAGGGGTTGGCCCAGCGCCGGGTCGGACAGGCGTTCGTAGGCCTCGCGCGCAGCTGCCGGTATGTCGGCCATCTCGGCGAAGCGCTTGCCGGTGACATAGCGCGGGGTCGATTCCAGGAAGGGGATCTGGAAGATGCCGCCGGCCGCTTCGAGCAACTGCCGGCGCTGCGCGACCACGCCGGGGTCGGCGATATGATAGGTTGCCTCGATATAGCCGCGCAGGGTCTCGTGCAGCGTATCGATCGTTTCCTGAACGGTCGCAGTCATGCGTCTTCCTCGTCGATGGCCATCCACAGCAGCGTGTGGAGCGCGCCGACCTCCTCGGCCAGGCGGGCGTTCGGTAGCGAGTAGCTATAGAGGCATTGAGTCCCCGCCGCCTTGGTCGCGACCAGCGCCAGGCGGCGTTCGGCGAAGGCGGGAAGCGGGGAGAACAGGTCAATCGATGCCGTCGTCGCCGCCCGCCGGATATGCGCGCGCTGCGGCGTCGTGCGCTCGGCATCGAGCGCCGCCTGGATGCGCCAGGCCAGGTCGCAGGGCCGTTGGCGATCATCATCGGCGTAGAGGTCGATCAGACGCCGTGCCCGGCCTTGATCAAGGCTGACCAGGCTCCAGAGCGGCGCACCGTAAAGCTGCGGTCGCCGCACGACGAACATGCCGCTCTGGGTGCCGGGGGTCGTCCATCGGCCGCGATAGTAAAGCGGGTCGCGAACGCCATCGAGAAGGTCGAGACCATCGACCGCATGATCGAGCGTCGGAGCGGCGTCGAGCTTGGCCTGCCAGCGGGCGAGATGCACCGCGGCGCTCTCCATTGGCGGCGTTCGCAGCCAGGCCTGCTCGCTGAGCTGGGCGAAGCCCAGCAGGCGAAGGTGCGCCGAAAGATCCTCGCCCTGGACCGCAAGCCGACGGACCATGCCGTCGTCGACCAGCAGGGCATCCAATTCTTGGCTCAGCGCAGTCGGATGGTCACCGGCGACGCCGAGAATGATGAACTCGCCGTTGTTCCGGCGGACGAAGGTCGGCGGCGCCGGCCGCAGCACTTCGGCAGGCGCACCCCAGTCGTCGAGCGACTGGGGCCGCATGGCGAGGATGTCGCCATAGACGATCATCTCGTCCAGCGCGCTCTCGACGGTGTCGCGCTGGTCGCCGAAGGCCGCGAGCGGTTCGGCGACGAAGCGGAGGAGATCGCTGCGCGCAGCGGGCGCGAGGATATGCGCGGCGCGACGCAGCGCGGGTTTGAGCAAAGGGCCGATCGCGCCAGGGTCGGAAACGCCCAGGCCGTCGCCGATGGAGAGGAGCAGGTCGGAGGGAGAAAGGCTCTGCATCAGCTTGCCGCCGCGATGGCAGGATCGTCGGCATGGTCCCGGGCATGGGCATATGCGAGATAGGCGCCGCGCAACAATGTCCGATTGGCAAGCAGGCGCTCGGCCTTGGTCTCGGCTTCCGAACCATAGCCGAACCGCAGCCGCAGCGGGTCGAAGGCGAGCGCCAGCGCGGCGGCAGCGCGCTTGGCATCGGTCTCGACCTGATAGGTGCTGGCATAGGAGGCGAAGGCCGGGATCGATTCGCGTAGCGAGACGTCCCAGGCATGGCTGCACATTCGCGACCGAAAGCCCGGTGATCCGCCCACCATGTCCCGCGCGGCCTTGAGCGCGGCGGGTCCGCCATTCTTGAGCAGCGACGCAAAATCCGCCCCGGCGGCAAGCGTCGCGACCTTTTCGCGCAGCTTGTCGACGGTCACCGCCTTGCGCACGATGGCGAGATGACCCAGCGCGTGCGCTCGCGTCCACAGGGCCAGCGTGCGCACCAGCAAGAGCAGCGCTTCGGCGTCGCGGACCGGCAGAGCGAAGCGCTGAACCAGATCAAGCTCGGCGAAGCTATGCAGAGTCGCGCTTGCCGGGGCGCTGACGAACGCTGTCTGGCTTCGCCCTCGGTAGCGCGCCGTCAGCAGCATGCCGGGGCTTTCGACCGCTTGTCCGTCGATCAGCGCTGGCGCCGCGAGCACGATCCGTTCCAAGGGTCTCGCCAGCGGAAGGCCGGTCACCTCGATTGGCTCCTCATGCGCCGTCTCGTCGATGAGGCGCACCACATGCTGCTTCGGCTCGAAGATCCAGCGCAACGGCTCGACGGCATGGGGAAAGCGGAGGGTCTGGACGCCGAGTTCGTCGATGGCCGCGCTGATGTCGACGCGATGCGCGCGGTCGATCGCTTCCGAATTGGCGCTGCGCAGGCGCGCGATCACCTGGGTGATGTCGGCTTCGGTGGCTCGCGCGCCCGTGGTGCTGCCGCGACTGGTGGTGACAAGGTTGCCGCCGGCGTCGAAGGTGTCGAGCGACCATTGCACCTGACGTCCACCAGGGCCGATCACGCTGAGCGGGGCCCGTCCGGCAAGAACCTCTTCAAGCCGCGCATTGGAAGGCGACGCGACCAAGCGGAATCCCGCTTTGGCGCGGACGGCTTCCGGCCAGGACTGGGGCGCGGCGACCTCAAACGCGAACGTCATCGTGGCGACCGCACCGGCGGCTGCGGACGGCGACCCGCTCGGAATAGCGGCCAGTTCAAGTTGATGTCGGCCGAGGGGCAGGTCGCCGAGCGCGAGCAGGACATCACTGGTCCGGGCGGCGATCCGCTCGGGCTCGGCGCCGTCGAGCCGGGCCACAAAGCCGGAAACGTCATGGTCGGCGCGGATGCGGAGAATGACGGGTTCGGTCGAGAGCCAGCGCGCGACCGATTCAGCACCCGCTGGCCGCGGCGCCAGGCCTGCCGGCTCGACCCATATCGCCGCCTTGGTGCCGATCGTCAGCCGCGCGAGTGCCGCGGCCTGGTCCTCGGTCATGCGGCTCGCGACCTTCAGGCGATAGGCGGCCATGTCCGGCATCGCGGCGGGCACCGAGGCAAGGCCGGCCAGCGCGACGTCGGTGTCGGGCAGCGGCCGACGGGCCAAGATGACATAAGACTGATCCGGTCGGACGTGCCCCTGCACGACTTGCCGATAGAGGCCGTCGTCAAACCGCCGCAACACCCAACAGGATCGTTCCTCGAGGTGGCAGAGCGGATCCAAGATCACGCAGAGCGGTTGGGTTTCGCCCTGCAGCGCAATAACAGGCGCGGCTGGCGGGGGAAATGTCGCAATTTCGCGGGGCTGCCCGGCCCATGTCAGCAGATTGCTCGCGGGCGTCCAGCGCTCGGCATCGCCCGGGAGACGCATGCGCACATTGCGCAGCGCAGCCGCGTTGAGCCCGGCTCGGGTCAATGCGGCTGCGAAATCGGGCACAATCAGCGCGAGCGACAGGCCGCGATCCGCCACGAGCTTCGCCGCAAGCCTTGGGCCCGAGATGGTCGCCGGTTGGCCACCATCTGCGCCGCCGACGAGAGCGCTGCCGGTGCGCAAGGGCTGCGACAGTGCGAATCTCCGCGTGCGGATTACGGCGCGCGCTTCGCGCAGATAATCGCGTGCGAGGCGCTTGGCTTCGAGATCGGCGACGATGCGCGTCAGGAGTGTGGGCGAAATCCGCGGCAGCGCGCCGCTCTCCTCCTCCCGCAGCGCCAACACGAGCATGGTGGTCAGTTCGGTCTGCTGCAGAAAATAGACGAAGCGCGACGAACTGCCGTCATACCGATCGAGCAGGAATGGGCCGATGTTGCTCGGGTCGGCCTGAGCGCAATGGGCAAGCTCGTAGCGCAGATTGTAGAGGTGCCGCGCGAAATGATCCTGCAGATAGCGCGGCAGGATCGCGTTGTTGATCGGCCAGGCGATGATGTTGAAGTGCGCGGCCCATCGCCCCTTTGGCACCGGGCCGCCATAGGTCGTATGAAATGCCCGGAACCAGGTCCGCAGCCGGTCGCGGAAATCATTGGCGCGCCATTCGCCTCGCGAACGTTCCAGCGCCGGCCAATATTCTTCGCCGGCATAACGGTAGCCGGCTTCTGCCGCCAGCGCGACCCAGACCAGGCAATGGGCTTTCCGCAATCCGGACTGGCGGAGCTCGAGGCTCGCCGCCTTGGCGATGAGCTCCATTTGGTCGGGTTCCAGCCCATGCTCCAGGGCATAGACCGGATAGTCCAGCGGCTTGCGCATCGCCGCCAATTCGGTGAAGCGGGCTTCGAGCTGGCGTTGCGCATCGTCCAGCATGGCCGGGGTCAGCCTGCTCGGCGCTCGGCGACCCGCGCCGAATCGAGCCGGCCTTTGATCAGGCGCGGGATCATGTCGCGCTGCCAACCGCGATAGTCGATCTCTCCGCGTTCGGCGCGGGGAACCATCCACCGGTCACGCGCGAGATCGGAAATGTCGGCAACGCTCAGCAGGCCCGAGATATCGGGCGCCTCGGCACCCGTGCGCAGCACGTCATAGGCATTGGCGGCCAGCTTCGAGATGAAAACCTCGCGCTTGATGCCATGCCGCAGGATATTCTCGTTGAAATCCAAGGCCGACAACGTTGCACGGATGGTCCGCAGTCGCCAGTTCGGGCCTTCGCCGAATTTGTGTTTGTCGGCGTAGCGATGGTCGCGGTCGCGCAGATAATCGCGCATCCTGTCGAACAGTGCATCGTTGATGTGGAAATGGCCCCATCCTTCGGTGAAGCCGATGCGTTCGAAATATGCCGTCCCGCCGAGCCGCAGCCGGTTATAGACCGACGAGCGTCCCATCGAGGAGGTGGTGGTGACGGCCACCAACGCGGCGCGCTTGGCCTGTTTCGAGATGACGCCGACCGATTCGCCGTACAGCCGCTGGAAGTCGTCGAACACGTCGCGCGAGCGAATCAGGCACGCAATCGCCTTGCCGCCGAGCAGGAAATTGTAAGGCGGAACCGCGCCCAGCACATAGGCGTCCAAGATACCGACGAGACGCTTCGCCCGATCGTCCACGGTCCAATCGATCAGCGCGTCGCGCACCGAGAGATTATAGACGGGGTCGCCGAGCGCGATCACGCCGGCGAGCCGGTCATGGGCTTCGTCCCAGACGAGATAGCGCATTCTCCGCCCGAAACCAGCCGAAACCGGGACCGACCACGTCAGGGTTGCAACGCGGAACAGATCCGATTCTCGCGTGTCGCTTCTGACCAGGCGAAGGCCGAGGCGGATCTTCGCGGGGTCGATCTCGGCGCCCTCGGCAAAGCTGGGAAGCGCACGGTCCAAGGCTCGGGCCAGGAAGGGCTGGGCCGCGGCAAGCCGTTCACGACGTTGGCCGCGGTGCATCCGCCGGATCATGTCCTTGCCGGCCCCGGGTAGCACAAGATCGCCGGCCTCGTCCTTGGTAAAGCCGAGCTGGCGCAGATGCGCGCGCAGCGACCGCTTCAAAGCGGCCTCCGGACTGAACGGTTTCGCGATACCTGACATTCGCCAACTGCTCCAATGAGTCTTTTGAGCAGCCGGCGGCAAGCTCCCCCATTTCCAGTGTGCATTTGCCGGGCGAAGAAGCAAGGTATGTAGCGCCAAAAGCTCCGCGGTGGTTCAAGTATTCGGATACTGCGGTGGACAATGACAGCGCCCAACCTGATCTCGATAATTTTGAGCTGTGGGATCGGCATGAATGGGAGCAGCTTAGACCGGGCCGTATCCCGAAGCAGCCTGTCCGGATCGCCCCTCATTCGGCCATTCCACGATTGCAGTCGGCAGCCGGGATGAGTGGCGGCTTTTGAGAAGCGCGAAATCAATGCTGAATGGCCGAGATTGGGGCGCCTAGCCGACACTGCGAGCTTCATGAACAAGCGTCCGCTTACGCCGTCCGAGCGCCCGTGAGCGGACGGGCCGCTATTGTCCCGAAGCTTCCTGAACGAACGTTGGCTTCAGAGGTCACCGCCATAGCAGCGGACCGACGCGACACTTAGCCGTGGTCGCAGGCGAACAGTCCGGATTGGCCGCCCGGATGCTTACCTAGAAAAACCACGGGCGTTGCAAGTACGCAACACTGCAGCTTATCGGCTGCCATCTCTCTGTAAAAGAACGATTTCTCTGTGCGCCATGGAAAGCTCTCGTGAGCTAAATCGCCCAGAAGCACTAGATTTGAGCCGTGTTACACGCCCAACACAGGCAAGATCTCCAGCCCAGATTCGAATATATGTCCGCAGGAGCGATCTCGTCGCTTCCTGCACTCTGCCCTGTCTCAAGGAGTGCATATGGACGCCCGTTCAAACGATCGCTGGGGTCATCCCGAGTTTAGAGCCAATCTGGGCCTGTCTGATAAGGCACGTGAAGCTCCAAGCGCCGAAAGCCGAGAGGCGAAAAACGCAGCCCGTGTGGTCCGTCTCATCAGCCGCAAACATATCAAGTTGGTGGAGGCGACGCCTGAGCAAGCGGTGGAAATCGCCAGGCGACTGAGCGAAAAGCTATACTGCTCGGCCACTAGCCGGCCAAAAGTGCGCTTTCCTCATCAGGACGGTGACAACCATGATCCGGGATAT
The DNA here is from genome assembly GCF_014489075.1 of Sphingomonas sp. JC676. Lineage (GTDB taxonomy): Bacteria > Pseudomonadota > Alphaproteobacteria > Sphingomonadales > Sphingomonadaceae > Sphingomonas. Next base: position 645,366 of record NZ_JACTGR010000002.1, read on the forward strand.
CGGATGACGAAGGCGCTACGGCCTTTGTCTTGCGCCCTCTACGGTGGCCCTGTCGAAACGCACGGCGCGGATTACTCGAGATTGGCAGCGCTCGGTCAACAGCTCACCGCCTTTCACGAGCGGCACTGCGTAGATGGCGACGTTCGGTTTCGTCCCGTCGCTTGGCTGGCGCGCTTTCTCGTCGATTTCACCGCTCGCGTCACTGAGGCCGGCTAACCGGAACTCACATTTAGGAATATCGAATGTCGGAAGACCGATACAAGGATCTCGATCCTGTAGAACAGCGTATAGCGGCGATGCGCCGCGATGGTTACGAACCCGTCGATTGGCAGGGGCGCCCGCGCGTCCCGCTCGGCAATGGCCCACAAAGTGCCTTGGTCATGGCCACGTGGGATATTCAGCAGAAGAAGTCGCTCAAAATCTCCGATGCGCTGACAGCGAATGAGTTGAAGCGAGCATGGCTGGCCACGGGAAGTGCCAACCTGCAAGGATGGCTGCTCAACACGTTCGTCACCGTGGCGTGGAACGTTGCCGAAAGCATGAGCGACGACCGGATTGCCTACCTGCACCGCCAGCTTTTCGCATTGATGGGAGCTTGGTTTCGCGACGAGCGGAAGCGCATCCAGAAATTTGGGTGCCCACCCCTTGCAGCGCTGTGGGTCAAGGAGGTCGGAAAGTTCATGGGGCTGCACAGCCACTTCCTCGTGCATGTGCCAGAAGAGATTTACCCTGGTTTTCGCACATGGCTGATTGGCGCGATCCACCGGCTGGTGAATGCACCCGCCGTTACTCTCGACATGAAGCCGAGCAGAGCCAAACTGCTTCACGTAAGCCGCCTGCCAACGGCGCACGATCAATGGGGTGTGTTCAAATATCTAATGAAGGCAATCGACACGAACGAATGCTTCAGTGTGTCCACCCCGGATTTTCCTCATCAGAAGTATCTGGCCGTTGAATTCGCGGACCTGAAGCCAAAGGATCAAGGAGCCGTTGTGGGCGCTCGCATGGGGTATTCCAACTCGCTCGGCCCGAAGAGTCAGCCCGCGCATTTACACGATCACTGGCAGCACTCACTTCAGGGCGGAGCCCTCCCCTATGACCACAGCCTGCTCAACATGGGACTGCAGATGCGCTCACTCAAAAGCGAGAATGAACCCCAAACCTGAGAATCACGCGGCGCAACATGAGATATATCGCCATAAGATACTGATACAATAAGATAATCTCTCTAACTAGGACTGGCGTTGGAAGGCTTGCTCACTTCTCGGCACCAGTCCCGAAATTCGCAAGCGAAGGGCCGATAGCAGTGCATACCCAGTTGCCGCACCGGCTCCGGTCCGCGAATGACGCGGCGCGCCGACGACGCGACGTTTGGCCTTTCAACCAGAAAGCGTTCGATTTCGCCCGACACATCGGTGTCCCGAAAGGTCACCGCAGCGATGTCGCCCCGCCACCACGCTACCGGGCGTGCCAAGTGCCTGATGATCGCGCGGGATATGGTGACATCGCAGTTTCGCATGATCCAGACCTGCGTCGCTATATCCGCCATATGGTAGCCCCTGGCGCTATTAGACGCCTTCACTTCGATCGCGCGCCATGCTCCACCCTCGTCGGGCATGAGTATATCGACCCGGCAAAGCACATCCTCATACTGGAAGGTGGCTTCGAAGATCGGGCGGCGCTCGGGAGCAGCGAGCAGGATCTGCGTTTTCGCAACCGCTTCAGCCATATCCCAACCCGTATCTACCAGCACTCCGTCAGGAACGGCGAAACGCGCTTTTTCACCTACGTCATGGCCGAAACCGAAACGCGCCAGCGTGGTGTCGTCAAACTTGGCGACATCGCGCCGATGAACCTGAAGCCAAAGGCGCTTCGGACAATGCTCAAACGCGGCCAGTTTCGACTTCGAAAGGCGAAAGCGGTTCGCGGTATCTACGGCGCTCATGCCGCCTGCCCCGCGCAGGCAGCCTGGATTTCGCCTGAGGCAAGTCCCACCAGGAAATTGACCGAGATCTGCGCCCGGCTGGCAGCGGTGATAATGGCCCGCGGGTCACCCTGCAGCACCTTGAGCCAGCTGTCGATGTAGGGCGCATGGTCGCGGCGGGGTTCAATGGAGAGGCCGAGGCGCGCGCACAGAAACGCTGCGCCCATTTCCGCAATCAGTTCCTCCATCGCATATGCCTCGGAGCCGAACAGACCCTTCAGATTGCGGCCGAGCCGATGCCTGGCGCCTGACCAGTGGACCAACTCGTGGGAGAGCACGCTATAAAAGGCCTCGGCGGAGCGAAACTTGGTGAAGTCCGGCATCGAGATCATGTCGGCGCGCTGGTCGAAGAAGGCGCTCTCGCTGCCGTACCAGATCATGGCGGGAAGTTGATTGAAGAACCGCTCCGCCCGTTCGATCCGATTGCCTTCATTGAGCGCGAGAGGCGCTTCGTCGTCGATACCGTCCACCTGGGCGGCATTGAACACCCGAAAGGCGCGTGCAACGAAGCGGAGTTGCCGGGCATCCCCGGCTTCGTCGAGAGCCTGGTCGGCATCGCCAGCCAGCGTCTTCCAGAACAGCACCGTCGTAGCTTTTTCGCCCTTCCGTACCTGCGCGCCGAGCTCGGCCCATTGCCGGTATGTAGCCCAGCGCGAGGAGCTGTAGCCGCAGATGGGAGCCGCAGCCCAAAGCAGCAGCGTGTTGGTGCCAGAATACGCCCGGCCCGACGCGGCGTTGACGGGCAGACCCGCGGCGCCGACGTGCCAGGGCATGGTGTAGTCCCCCGCCCCGGCTTCGATGGCCGCAATGATCTCGTCGGTAACACTCTGGAACAGCTTGCGCATGTGCCCGCTCCCTTTCGGGATTGAGCTTCATGCGAGCGCTGGCGATGTTGCTTCCCGAGCTAGGATCAGGACCAGGCGCAGATCTTGGCCGTCGCGTTCTTCCAGCAGGCGCCACTGCGGGTGAGCTCGCCGAGCTCGTCCTGCGCGTGGTCGGAGTCGCGTGCGCCGTTCCAATAGCCCTGCGCCATCGCGCCATCCCGGATCACCTTGGCAAAGTACCCCGGCTGGCCGAAATGCTCGAAGACGTCGAACGAACCATCCTCCGCCAGCACGATGTCGCAGGCGCCGTTCAGGTAGGTGATGCCCTTGATGGTCAGCGAACAGCGACCGTGCACTGGCGCGGGCATACTCCCCTGTCCTTCTGCCGCTTCTGGGACAGCTTGGGCGACTGGCTCGTCGGCTGCGGCGGGAGCAGTGCTCGCGATCGGTTGGGGAACGGCTGTCGGCGATTGTGCTTGCGCAGGCGCTGCAGCGTTAGACGGAGCGGTGTCGATTGCCCGCTTCGGCGCGGGCATCACCAGCAAGACCGTGATGATGACCACGCCAGCGACGATGATGAAGGCCGCGGCGCGCGTGATGGAGCGCCAGTCTGGCGTGAACGTGCCCCCATCGGCTGCAAGCAGGCGCTTCTTCTCCTGCCTGAACTCAGCCTCGGTAAGCGCGCCGGATGTACGGAGACGCTCCAGACGCTCGAGCTGATCAAGCTCGCCGCTCACATTGCGTTTCCAGAAGTGCTGCGGAGCGCCTTGGAACGCCTGGCGGCTTGCTCGTTCTCGTCGGCGCGGGCCCTTTCCTCTGCCTCGCTGATCTGTTTCGAGCGGAGATCAACGCAGGGCTTGAGAGTTGAGGCGACGGAGGGTGCCGTTTGATCGAGCACCAAAGCCTCGTCGCTATGGACAAGATGAAGGCCGAAGGTGACGCGCTCCGCGGTGGACAGCGCATCGCTCGTTGTGCGGGCAGAGCCCAGGGCGGCGGCGATACCCATTGCCTCCGGATCTGGAGTCTCCAGCGAAATGAAGTTGTTGTAGGGCGGATTGCTGAACACCTCCCGCGTAGGTGCCGCTTCCCCGACCCGGACTTCATAGGCAACATAGGGGCTCATGTTGTCATTGATGCCGCCGCGCATCTCGAGCGGTTTGCGCTCGCGGTCGAATGAAGCAAGCTGATAGACGATCTGGCCGGTGCTGCTGCAGCTGATCGTGACGTCGATGATCGCGGTGGGCAGCTCGAAGTTCTTGGCCGCGATCGTGCTCGTCACGTCCGTCATCGGGTCGGTCTTCGTCGAGATCTGCCAAGTGCCGACGGGACTAGACTGGACGGGTTGGTTTGGTGCGGCCATCGGGTCCGACACGCTTCCGCCGACGAGCGGCTTAATGACGAAGATGGCGAGCACCATGCCAAGCACGCCGCTCGTCGGCACAATCCACGCCGGAAGCTTACGCTTCGGGGGGCCGCCAAGCAGCCCCCCCTTCGCGCGCTCGAACTCCTGGTCGCTCAGTATGCCGCGGTCGCGTAGCGCCTGCAGGCGCTCGATTTCATCCAGTCGATCAGACATGCCGCCCCTCCGATACATATTAAAGTTGATAATCAGCGCCAAGTCTAGGCGCGATCAAGCGGCCCATGGATATGCGGCAGCTGGTTGGACGGAACGTGCGAAAGGCCCGGGCCGCTAAGGGCTGGACGCAAGAGCAACTCGCCGAGAAGAGCGGCTTCAGCCAGCAGTACATTAGCGGCTTGGAACAGGGTAAGCGGAACCCCACCATCGTCTCGGTTTACGAAATCGCGCTTACCTTGGACGTGTCGCACCTGGAGCTGTTGCGGCCGGATTGATGCCTGTGCCGCTGCAGGAACCTTGGTTGCGAGCGCCCCTGCGTTTCAGCAGGCGGCCGCCGATCGATGAAATCCCCAACCAAGCGATCGATTGCCGACCAGTCGGTGTAACGCTGGTGGAGTGCGTGCGCATGGTCGCGGGCGCCAGCGTGGTCGATGGCGGCGATCACCTGCTCCAAGCTGAGGAAGGCAAAGGGCACGTGGCCCGGCAAGCACGGATTGAGCTGGGCTTGATATAGGTCAGCGGCTCGGGCGACGGCATCGTTGTGCTGCGGCGCGATCAGCACGAAGTCCGCCTGAGCAAAGTCTCCTCGGATCAGCGCGGCTTGGGTGAGGAGATGCTCTCGCACCAGCTGACGAATGCTGGGCAATTGTAGCAGGGCGCTGGCTGGTTCTCTGTAGAGCGCAGATGCCTCAGCGAGATCGTCGTAACGGGCGACATTGTTGGATGCGGCCTCCCCCATTCCTTCCGAGTATTTGAGCTCGATACCGACGAAGGCCGGAGCGCCGTCGTGGCGTTCATAGCTCACAGCGATGTCGTACGCCGTGCCGTCGCCGGTAAGCTCGGCGGCGCCGCGCCCAGGCGAGAACTCGAAAGCAATCGCGCGAACGTCAGCAATCGGCAATTGCGGCAGGAGCAGACGAAGAACGCGGGCGGCAAGCACATGGTCGAGCGCGAGCGGACCGAACAGGTTGAAGGCAAGCGGGTGGGAGCTTAGCGCGTTCGCGATCAAGCGCTTGGCATGAATCAGGGCACCGGGCTGCCGATACGCCACGCTCAACCTCGCCAGCCGAAACAGGTCTTGGCTGAGGAAGTTGCAGCCAACCTCCGCGTCGGCCGTCGTCAGCAACGAACCGACGAGGCGTTTGCCGCCACGCCGGGTGGTGTGACGACCAGCTTCTAAGCCCTGTTGCTGACGCCAAATCGACTGGAGCAACCGCGCGCAGGCGCGGAAACGCGTATCGCTCGGCTCATAAGCATGATGCTGACGAAGGATCGAGTTTGGCACGATCGGCGGCGGCGTTACGCTCAGGACGATGCTCATGAGGACTTTGATCTCCTTGCTGAAGCAAGGGCTTCATTCGGTCTAACGAGATCGTGCCAGTTGAACTGAGCGGAGCACCGCGAAAAGCGCCTCCAGGCCCCGTGGCTCAAGGGGCTTGGCATGACCGTCAACGAAGAGAACGCCGGTGGTCGGGTAGTAGCTGAGCGAGGCCGTGACCTTGAGCTGATGGGCGTTGTTAGCTGGCCGACGAACGTCATACCCTGCCGCCAGAAGGGCGGCGATAGCGGCTGTCGTAGCGGGCGCATCGGCTTCTCTGTGCCGGGCCACTTCCATCAATTCATAACGCATGCGGACCTCCTGAAATCGTTCTTTCCCGAGGGCGGAAGAGAGAGATGGATGGAGGCAGAGGGGAAGGCAGATTTTGATGGTTAGAGAGATAGGGGGGAAGGCAGATAGAGGGGGGATGGGGGATGGGGGATATAGCGCTCAGGCCAAGGGACACACATCCTGTCAGTTGTGCCTTCAGGGCTGAGATCGCGGTAACCCCTCAAGCGTTAGCTTTGGCCGGATACCTTCGATCCCCTCCTGCAGCTGCTCGATCTGAAACGATTTTGTGTACCGGGCCGTCTCACCATGCGTGGCGTGTCCGGTCAGCCGATCGATTACAGGCTCGGGCACATTGCTCCACTGCATAAACGTGGTGGCGCTGTGCCGAAACGAGTGGAAATCAAGTTCCGCTTCGTAGAGTTTGACATCCTTACGGTAGCGCGTGAACCACTTCGAGAAGTTGTGGCCAAGGCGGCTATCGGCACCACCACCTTGCAGCCGGGGAAATACGCGGTCTTCGCCAGCCGCTCGCTGCTCCTCTACATATTCGAGGAGACCCAACGAGATTAGCTGGGAGTGTATCGGCACCAGACGCACGGCGTTGGCGTTTTTGAGCCTTTTCTCGCCCGCCGTCGCGTTGATATCGAACACCCAGATGCCCTGCTCGGTCCGGACATCGTTGACGGTCAGCTGACAGATTTCCTCCTGCCTGAGCCCAGAAAATACCGCGATCAAGGGAAGCCAATACCGCTCATCGCGTATGACCATTGCCCCAGGCTTCGATCTGCGCAGTTCCGACTTGCAACCCGACCACACCGGCGAAGAAAACAGCGCATTCAGCTGATCTTCCGTCCACATGGCCCGTTGCTCATGGGCGCGCTTGGCGCTGGCGAATTTGAAACCAGCGAAAATATTCGTCTGCGCATGGCCCGCCTCGATCGCAGATTCCCACAGCGTGGAAAGAGCGTTGATGTGGCGTTGCGCCGTGCGCGGCGACAGTCGTGCAACCTGAAGATCGCTGGTCATCGTCGCGATGTCAGTCGCTACCAGGCCTCGGTACTTTGCCGCCTTCCCATAGTCCGCAGGAAGGTCGCGCAAGAGGTTCTTGATCCGTACCGCTTCATCCCGGACGTATTCGGACAAGGGTCGATCACCCGCCATTTCTGCGAACAATTGATAGCTCTTCCGAGCCTGAGCTGCGGTTTGGAGCTCCCAGTTGCCGTGCCGAATTTGAGCCTTGCGGAAGTTTTCAGCCGCCTCGGTGAAGAGCGGTGCATCCACTGCTGCAGGCCGATTTTCAGCTGTGGCAGGCTCGGTCCGGATCACGACAGGCGCTTCGATCGCTCGGGCCAATTCCATGCGCAGCAGCTGATCTGTTGGAGTATAGGAGAAATCGCCTTCGTACCGAGCCTTCAAGGCTTGGGCGAGATCGACGCCACCACGTAGCATCGCCTGCTGTACCTGGCGTACTTCGTGGTCGTTCAGCTTTCCGGTCAGTCCGCTCTTCTTGATCGCCCAGGCAGCAGTGAAATCAGCCGAACCAAAATTGCTGCAAGCAAGGTCGCTCCTGGCATCCTCCGCTACATCGATCCAATGACGAAGACGTGCCTGGCGCCCCTCTTCGTTGGTCGACAACCTTCCAAGCAGCCGTAGCTGATTTTCCCGGTCCAGCACGGTAGCGTAGAAATCCTGCACCATGCGGGCAAGGTCGGCATCAGACAGCATCGGGGAAAGTCTCAGGTCAGCGAAAAGTTCTTCCGAGCGAAGATACATCAGGCGCGCACTACCGCCAGCGATCCCCGCGTTCGTGGTCCGCAAGCTACAGCACAGTTCGGCGCGCCGCAGAAGCATCCGCATGTCGAGCGGGACTGCTCGCCTGAAGTAATAGACCCCCGCCCGACGCTGGGTATTTGGCACCGCTGACATGCCTCGATAACGCCTTTCTGTAACAGGGGTCTGTAACAGTCCCCAGCCAGAGCTCCGGCGATATCGACAAAACCAAGCATCTTCAGGTGCTTGGTGAAAAGTTGGCTGGGGCGGCAGGATTCGAACCTGCGAATGGCGGCATCAAAAGCCGCTGCCTTACCACTTGGCGACGCCCCAACACATGCCGCTAATCCGGCGCGGGAGTGGGGCTTATAGAGCCCTCCGCCCGCGATGGAAGCCCCGACCGCGCGTTAGAAAAGCCGCTGCAGCCAGCCGTGCGGATCGGGAGCCTGGCCGCGCTGGATCGAGACCAGCTGCTCGCGCAACTTCTCCGTCAGCATGCCCGGCCCGCCATTGCCGATCTTGAAGTCGAAGCCGTTGCCGCGCACTGCGCCGATCGGCGTCACCACTGCGGCGGTGCCGCAGGCGAACGCCTCGCGCAGCTTGCCGCTCTCGGCATCGGCCTTCCACTGGTCGACCGCATAGCGCTCCTCGCGCACTTCGATGCCGGAGTCGCGGGCGAGCGTCAGCAGCGAGTTGCGCGTGATGCCGGGCAGGATCGTGCCGCCCAGCGGCGGGGTCGCGATCGAACCGTCGTCGAACACGAAGAACACGTTCATGCCGCCCAGTTCCTCGACATAGCGGTTCTCGACCGCATCGAGGAACACCACCTGGTCGCAGCCCTGCTTGATCGCTTCGGCCTGGGCGATCAGGCTGGAGGCATAGTTGCCGCCGCACTTGGCAGCGCCCGTGCCCCCCGGCGCCGCCCGCGTGTAGTGATCGGAGACCCACAGCGTCACCGAAGGCGCTCCACCCTTGAAATAGGCGCCGGCGGGCGATGCGATCACCATGTAGAGATATTCGGACGCGGGCTTCACGCCGAGGAACGTCTCGCTCGCGAACATGAAGGGCCGCAGATAGAGCGACGCGCCCTCGCCTTCCGGGATCCAGTCGCGGTCGATGCTGACCAGCTCGCGGATCGAGGACAGGAATAGCTCCTCGGGCAGCGGCGCCATCGCCATGCGCTCGGCCGATTCGCGGAAGCGCGCGGCATTCGCCTCAGCGCGGAACAGGGCCGCGCCACCATCGGGCAGGCGATAGGCTTTGAGGCCTTCGAAGATCTCCTGGGCATAATGGAGCACGGCGCAGGCGGGATCGATCGAGATCGGCCCGCGGGGCTGCACCCTGGCGTCATGCCAGCCCCGATCGACGGAGTAGCGGATCACCACCATGTGATCGGTGAAGACCTTGCCGAACCCGGGATTGACGAGGAGCGCGGCACGATCGGCGGCGGCGACCGGGCTGGTATGCGCCTCGAATTCGAAATCCAGGATCGTCGCGTCTTCCATCACAGCTTCCATCTGGGGGCCTCGGGTTGCGAACGACTAGGCTCGGTGGCAGAAAGCGTCAACATGGCTGCCCCAATTCCCGCCTCTCCGCTATTCCTGCGCGAGCCAGAAATACGTCGCGGCATCGAGCTGCTCTATTTCGGTTACGCCCATCTTACGCGGTCGATCGATGCCGGGCTGGCGCGCCAGGGACTGGGTCGCGCCCACCACCGCACGCTCTATTTCATCGCGCGAAAGCCCGATCTGACGGTGAGCGAGCTGCTTGCTTTGCTCGGCATCACCAAGCAGTCGCTCGGCCGCGTGCTGGGCGAGCTTTCGGATCGCGGCCTGGTCGAGACCCGCACCGGCGCGAAGGACCGGCGCCAGCGGCTGCTGCGGCTTACCTCCGCGGGCGCCGCGCTCGAATCCGAGCTGTTCGACGCGCTGCGCGAGAAGATGTCCACGGCCTATTCGAGCGCGGGCCAGGGCGCCGTGGGCGGCTTCTGGGCGGTGCTCGAAGGGCTGATGCCCGAAGAGGAACGCGATCGCGTGGCCGCCCTCGGGCGGTAACTCACGCCACCTTGAAGCCTTCCTTGTTCATCGCCAGCGTCAGCGCCTTGTTCTTCTCTTCGGAAAGCTGGGCACGCAGCATCGGGAACAGATGCGTCTCCTCCTCGCGCATATGCTTCTCGATGTCGGCGCGGAACTGGCGGACCTTCATGATCCAGTCGGGCGATGCGGTGGGCGTATTCTCCAGCTCGTAGAGATACTGCTTCACATAGCCATGGTCCTTGTTGAGCGCGTCGGCCGCGTCCTTCTGCCCGGCCTCGCGGAGCGCCGGATAGATGACATTCTCTTCCTCGATCGCGTGCTTGGTCAGTGCGTGCTTGAGGTGCGCGAGCAGCATGTTGCGGCGCATTGAAGCGGTCTCGTCGGTCATCTCGATCGAATCGAACACCTTCAGTGTCGCCACATGCTCGGCCGCGAGCGCGTCGTCCCAATTGCCGGCGAGCACGGTTGGCGCCTGGACGGCGGCCTTTCGTCCGAACATCGCGAGCAATCCCAGCGCGGCACCGCCCGCGGCGGCCCCGGCGATCATGCCCAGATTGCCGCCATTGCCGGTCTTTTTCAATCCGGTGAACCGTCCGTTCTTGTCGCGTGTTGCGCTGGTCGTCGCCATGGCCGTCTCCATCGAATGAGTTCGGCTGCACAACCGTTCGGGAACGCGGGCGTTCCGAAATTCGCGCTATTTCCGCGCTTCGGCGGCCATTTCGGCGGTGCGTCGCGCGGAGGCCGCAAGGGTCTCGCCAAGCAATGCCTTGAGCGCATCGTCATGGTCGAGCACGTTGAGGCCCTGGCGCGTCGATCCGCCGGGGCTGGCGACGCGGTCGGCGAGCACCGAAGGCGGTGCATCGGCCTCAGCGGCGAGCAGGCCCGCGCCTTCCACCGTCGCGATCGCGAGCCTTTGTGCCTGCTCGGCCGGGAAGCCCAAAGCGGTACCAGCCTCCGCGAGCGCGTCGATGAAGCGATAGACAAAGGCGGGGCCGCAGCCGGAGAGCACGGTTCCTCTGTCGAACAGGCCCTCGTCGTCGATCCATTCGACGAGGCCGAGCGGTGCCATCAGATCGTCGATACCGGGTATACGCGCACCGTGGAGCGCGACGACGCCCTTGCCGAGCGCGACCGGCAAATTGGGCATGGCGCGCACCATCGGATGGCCGGGGAAGCGCCCCTCAAGCGTCGCGACATCGGCGCCGGCGAGGATAGAGATCACGCCATATTCGCCCGCCGGAAGCGGCGGGATCTCGTCGATCTGCTGCGGCTTCATGCCGAGCTGGATCAAATCGGGCGGGGGCTCGTCGGGAAACGCCCTGCCCTGCCGGACGCCCGCTGGCAGTTCGCGATCGTGACGATTGACGACGAAGACGTTCTCTGCGGCGACCGCGCCGCTTTCGATCCAGCGGCGGAGCATTGCTCCGGCCATGTTCCCGCAGCCGACCAGCCAGAGCCTGAGCGGCCCGGGCGTGCTCATGCCTCGCCTTGTGTCTCGATCAGCGCGGAGGCCAGCGCATCGGCGGGCGTCTTGCCGCCCCACAGCACGAACTGGAACACCGGATAGAAGCGCTCGCACTCGTCGATCGCGCTTTCGACCAGCAGCTCGGCCTGGCTGAGCGTCAAGGTCGCATCGCCATTGGTGTCGATCATCGCGGCGTGGCGGAACAACAGGATGCCGCTCTGCGACCATAATTCGAAATGGCCGATCCAGAGCTGCTCGTTGACCAGCCCGATCGCCTCATAGACCGAAACACGGCGCTCGTCGGGCACCCGCACGTCCGGGAACGCCAGGAACTGGAGCACGCCGTCTTCCTCGCGCCAGATCGCGCGCAGCTCATACTGGGTCCAGCTGCCCTTGACCTTGGCGACGATCTCGTCGTCCTCGCGCTCGAAGCTCCAGCCATGCGCCGCGAAATAGCTTTCCAGCATGTCGATCGGAGCAGCGGCTTCGTCGCGGTCGTATTCCGCTTCGTCGAGCATCAATACCTCCACTCGGCAGGACGGGACATGCCAAGTCCTGCCAATGGCGCCGGAGACGCACAAGCGCGGCGTGCGCAACCCTGTCGAAAAGCTGTGGACAAGCGGTTTACCGTAATACTCAAGCGTCGCCCTGCGGCTTCTTGGGCTTGGCAGCCTTGGGGGCGGGCCTCGCTCCGCCAATCTGTGCCTCGAGCGCTTCGATCCGCACCTTCAGCGCATCATTCTCGTCGCGCGCGGCCGCCGCCATCGCCTTGATCGCGTCGAACTCGTCGCGGCTGACGAAATCGAGCCCGCCGATCCAGGTCTTGGCGCGCTCGCGCGCAGCGGCCTCGCCTTCGCGCGCCATCCCTGCGACGGTGCCTGCCGCGCCGTTCACGAACTTCACGAAATCGTCGAACAGGCGGTTGTCGGTCTGCATTTCAAAATTCCCACAGTCTTCAGATAATCTGGATTTGGTTGCTCGACCGCGCCGGTACAATCCTCGACGCGTCCGGATTCAGCTCGTTGATCCGGTAAAGCAGGAAGCCTGCATAGCATATCCAAGCCAAATACGGCACCAGCAAGATCGCCGCGCCGGTGCGCACCTTGCCGAACAGGAAGGTGGTGACCAGCGCCAGGCCGAACAGCACGCCGATGATGATCAGCGCCGTCCTGACCTCGTGCAGGCCGAAGAACACCGGCGACCAGGCGAGGTTCAGCGCCATCTGGATCACGAACAGCACGATCGCCGGCGTCCGCATCCGCGATCCGCGCGCGTTGATCACCATCGCCAGCGCCAGGCCGAGCAGCACGTAGAGAATCGACCAGGCGAGCGGGAACGCCCAGCCCGGCGGCATGCCTTCGGGCTTCACCAGCCACAGATACCAGGGATTCTGGTCGCCGCTGGGCACCAGGCGGGCGGAGAGAAAACCGAGCAGGAGGATCAGCGGTACGGTGAAAATAGCCCAACGCAGATAAGCCAGCCGCAACTGGCCCTTGGATGCGATCTCGCTCAACCTGATGCTCCCCTTTCCGCCTGCAGGCCCCGTGCCGCGACGCGGCAACGGGCTTCAAGCGGATTTGCGCGTTGTTACGCGGCGTGCCCCCGATAATCGCGAGACTAGGAAGATTTATGTTACGGTTGCAAGCGCTACCGGGCGGCCGCTTCATTCTTTCGCTGCGCCGCAATGAGGAACTCGACATTGCCTTCGGGTCCGGTGATCGGGCTTTGCGCGATTCCGGCGACCTCCCAACCCCTCGACTCCAGCCATTCCGCGACTTCGCGGCAGACCCGCGCATGGATTTCCGGATCGCGGACCACGCCGCCCTTGCCCACCTCGTTGCGTCCCGCCTCGAACTGCGGCTTGATCAGCGCAAGCAGTCGTCCGTCCGGCTTGGCGAAGCCGAGCGGCACGTCGAGCACCTTGGCGAGCCCGATAAAGCTCGCGTCGCAGACGATCAGGTCGACCGATTCGGGGATATGCTGCTCGGTGAGGATGCGCGCGCTGGTCTGTTCGTGGACGATCACCCGCGGATCCTGGCGCAGCTTCCAGGCGAGCTGGTTGGTGCCGCTGTCCACCGCATAGACGCGCGCCGCGCCGCGGGTGAGCAGCACATCGGTGAACCCGCCGGTGGACGAGCCCACGTCGATCGCCACCGCGCCGGTCACGTCCCAGCCGAAATGGTCGAGTCCGTGCGCCAGCTTGATCCCGCCCCGCGAGACCCAGGGATGATCGCGCCCGCGCACTTCGATCACGGCCTCTTCGGCGAGCATCTGCCCCGGCTTGTCGATCTTGCGCTCGCCGGCAAAGGCGAGACCCGCCATAATGAGCGCCTGCGCCCGAGTCCGGCTCTCGGCGAGCCCGCGATCGACGAGAATCTGATCGGCGCGCAGCTTGGCCATGGGCTCCTTTAGGCGCCGTTTTCAGTCCGGCGCAACCGCCCCTCGATCCGCCGCAACCCTATTGCCTATCAATCCAGTGGGAATTAAATCGAAGCTCCGGCCTCCCCTCCACCGGAGTGGAAAAATGACGATCTTTTCTCCTCTCGACGATCAATCGCCGATCATTCTCACCGTCCCGGGGCTGGGCGGATCTGGCCCGTCGCACTGGCAGACCCTGTGGGAACAGTCGCGCCCCGACACGCATCGAGTCGAACTCGGCATGTGGGACACGCCACACCGCAACGCCTGGGTGACCAAGCTCGATCAGGCGATTCGCCAGGCCCAGGCGCCAGTGGTGCTCGCCGCGCACAGCCTGGGCTGTCTCGCCGTCGCCTGGTGGGCCGAGCTTGCCGGGCAGCCGTTCGGCTGGCCCGTCGCCGGCGCGCTGCTGGTGGCCCCGGCGGACGTCGATCGCTCCAGCGCGCCTTCGGAACTGAGCGCCTTTCGTCCCGCACCGAGCAAGCTTCTGCCCTTCCCCTCGATCCTGGTGTCGAGCAGCGACGACCCCTGGATCGCACCCGAGCGCGCGCGGGGGCTCGCCAACACCTGGGGCAGCTTCTTCATCGATGCGGGTCCGCAAGGGCATCTGAACGCCGCCAGCGGCATCGGCTGGTGGGAGGAAGGCCAGATACTGCTCGATCGCGTGCTCGATGCGGCATCGGACCGGACCGGCAAGCTGCGCTCCGCCGCCGAGGCGCGCTCGCTGCTCGCGATCAACGCCACCGACGCCGCGCAGGCGCATTATCTGGGAGCGTCGGCATGAAACGACTCGAGCTGCCGCACGATCGGGGAAAATCACCGCGGCCCGCTGGAAACGTAAGGGAAAGCTACTACATAGTGCAGTAGCGGGCGTGGCCGGGTGGCGTACCCTAGAGCGTCACTCGGCCTACGTCCCAAGGGCCCTCGGCCACGAGCCCCTCGGATCGCAACCTTGCGCACGCGCGAAGCGCGCGGCACACCTTACGCCATGGATCGCCGTGATGTGCTCGCCGCCGGCCTCGCCGGCACGCTCCTCCCCGTCGCGGCGAACGCGCGCGGCACCGTGGGGCCGATCAAGCCCGATGCCAGCATCAATCTATGGCCCGGCGAAGCGCCTGGCCTGCTCGATCCCGACCTCCACGAGCGGCTGACCGAACGCAGCAAGGATCCGGCGATCGCCGACCGCGCGCTCGATCGCATCCGCACTCCGCGCCTCGACATATTCCGCGCCGCCAAGCCCAACGGCGCTGCGCTGCTGCTCATCCCCGGCGGCGGCTATGAGCGCGTCGTGCTCGACAAGGAAGGCTATGAGCTCGCCGCTCTGCTCACCGCGCGCGGCGTGACGTGCTTCGTACTCTTCTATCGCCTGCCCGCCGAAGGCTGGAGGGATGCGCCCAACGCGCCGCTCGCCGACGCTCAGCGCGCGATGCGGCTGATTCGCGCACAGGCGGCGAAATGGCAGGTCGATCCCCTGCGCGTCGCCGCGATGGGGTTCTCGGCCGGCGGGCATCTCTGCGCCGATCTGGCGACTCGCTTCGATCGCAAGGTCTACGATCCCGTCGACGCGGCGGACGAGGGCTCGGCGCGCCCGATGCTCGCCGCGCCGGTCTATCCGGTGGTGACGATGGACCCCGCCTTCGCCCATGCCGGTTCGCGCGAGAAGCTGATCGGCAAGAACCCCGGGCCCGAACTCGAGGCCGAGCATTCTCCCGATCGCCAGGTGAGTCGCGTCACCCCGCCCTGTTTCCTGCTGCATGCCGAGGACGACGATGTCGTGCCGGTGGAAAACACCATCCTCTTGCGTGCCGTGCTCAAAAAGGCCGGCGTGCCGGTCGAGACGCACATCTTCGAGAAAGGCGGCCATGGCTTCGGCCTGCGCGGCGCCGTCGGCAAACCGGTCGCGATCTGGCCAGAGCTCTTCCATGGCTGGGCCAAGGCGCACGGCCTGTTCGGCTGAAACACCGGACGCAATAATGCGTCGATGATATGTTGTACCTTTACCTTTGCGGGTCTATATCGCGCTCATGTTGGTGAGTCTCCCGATCGCCCGTTTCTGGGAAGGTATCGATTCGCGCTTCGATCGCATTGCGATGGGGATCAGCGGATTGTGCCTGGTACATTGTGTCGCGACCACCGTCCTGCTCACCGTCATTTCCTCCGCAGGCGGCCTGCTCAATCCCGCGATCCACGAGGTCGGGCTCACGCTGGCGATCGGCATGGGCGTGATCGCGCTCGGCCGCGGCATCGCCACGCACGGCTATATGATGCCCGCGGTGGTCGGCGCGTTCGGGCTCGGTATCATGGCCGGCGCGCTGTCGCTGCCGCATGGCAATTTCGAGATCTTCTGGACGTTGGTAGGCGTCTCGCTCGTTGCGCTCGGCCACGACCTCAATCGCCGCGCGACCTATTGACGCGCCCCAATGCGCACCTTGTCCCGGGGCCTTGCCGGGCCTAAATCCCTGATATGCATGCGCACGAACATCATGAGCACCACGGCAACGACCTGACTCGTGCCGCCCAGACCACGCTGGAGAAGTCCGGCGAGCAATGGACGGCGATGCGCGAGCGCGTGTTCGAAGCGCTGGCCGGGTTCGACAAGCCGGCATCGGCCTACGACATCGCCGAGGCGGTGTCGAAGGCGGAGGGCCGCCGAGTCGCCGCCAACAGCGTCTATCGCATCCTTGACCTGTTCGTCGGGTCGAACCTGGCGCGCCGGGTCGAGAGCGCCAACGCCTATATGGCGAACACCCACCCGGACTGCCTGCACGACTGCATCTTTCTGGTTTGCGACACTTGCGGCCAGACCACGCATATCGACGACGATTCGATCACCAAGACTGTCCGCTCGGCCGCGAAAAGCGCCGGATTCTCGCCGGTTCGCCCCGTGATCGAAGTCCGGGGCAAGTGCTCCGATTGCGAGTGAGCGGGCCGCTTCTGCACCGGAAGTGCATGTAAAAACCCGGATTTGACCGTTCGACTTGCGCCTCGCTCTGGGTTAACAGGCGCTATGGCCGATCTACCCAAGACGCCGTTGCTCGACTCGGTCGACACGCCTCAAGACCTTCGCAAGCTCAAGCCGCAACAGCTCCGGCAACTTGCCGACGAGCTGCGCCTCGAGACGATCAGCGCCGTCGGTACGACCGGCGGCCATCTTGGCTCTGGACTGGGCGTCGTCGAGCTGACGGTGGCGATTCATTACGTGTTCGAAACGCCCGGCGATCGGCTGATCTGGGACGTCGGCCATCAATGCTATCCGCACAAGATCCTGACCGGGCGGCGTGACCGCATCCGCACGCTGCGCCAGGGTGGCGGCCTTTCAGGCTTCACCAAGCGCAGCGAGAGCGAATACGACCCGTTCGGCGCGGCGCACTCCTCCACCTCGATCTCGGCGGCGCTCGGCTTCGCGGTCGCCAACAAGCTCGGCGACAAGCCCGGCAAGGCGATCGCGGTGATAGGCGACGGCGCGATGAGCGCGGGCATGGCCTATGAGGCGATGAACAATGCCGCGGCGGCGGGCAACCGCCTCGTCGTCATCCTCAACGACAACGACATGTCGATCGCCCCGCCAGTGGGCGGCCTGTCCGCCTATCTCGCGCGGCTGATCTCGTCGTCCGAATATATGGGCCTGCGCAACCTCGCCAAGCGCGTGACGCGGAAACTCTCGCGCCGCCTGACCGCGGCGGCCGGCCGGGCCGAGGAATATGCCCGCGGCATGGCGACTGGCGGCACGCTCTTCGAAGAACTCGGCTTCTATTATGTCGGCCCGATCGACGGCCATAATCTCGAGCATCTGATCCCGGTGCTGGAGAATGTCCGCGATGCCGAGGAGGGCCCAATCCTCGTCCATGTCGTGACCAAGAAGGGCAAGGGCTATGCGCCCGCAGAGGCCGCGGACGACAAATATCATGGTGTCCAGAAGTTCGACGTCATCACCGGCGCCCAGGCCAAGGCCCCGCCGGGCCCGCCCGCTTATCAGAACGTCTTCGCCGATCAGCTGATCAAGGACGCCGAGAGCGATCCACGGATCGTCGCGATCACCGCGGCGATGCCGGGCGGCACCGGGCTCGACCGCTTCGCCAAGGCATTCCCGGACCGCACCTTCGACGTCGGCATCGCCGAGCAGCATGCGGTCACCTTCGCCGCCGGCCTTGCAGCGCAAGGCATGCGCCCGTTTTGCGCGATCTACTCGACCTTCCTCCAGCGCGCCTATGATCAGGTCGTCCATGACGTCGCGATCCAGAACCTGCCGGTGCGCTTTGCGATCGATCGCGCGGGCCTGGTCGGCGCCGACGGCGCCACCCATGCCGGCAGCTTCGACATCACCTATCTGGCGACGCTCCCCAATTTTATTGTGATGGCCGCCGCCGACGAGGCGGAGCTAGTCCATATGACGCACACCGCGGCGTTGCATGACGACGGCCCGATCGCGGTGCGCTATCCGCGCGGCAACGGCGTGGGCGTGGCGCTGCCGGAAATCCCGCAGCGGCTCGCGATCGGCAAGGGCCGGGTGGTACGCGAAGGGAAGACGGTGGCGATCCTGTCCTTGGGCACCAGACTGGCGGAGGCACTCAAGGCCGCCGACATGCTCGAGGCCAAGGGGCTGTCGACGACCGTCGCCGATCTGCGCTTCGCCAAGCCGCTCGACGAGGAACTGATCCGTCGCCTGCTCACCACGCATGAGGTCGCGGTGACGATCGAGGAAGGCTCGATCGGCGGCCTCGGCGCGCACGTCCTCACCATGGCGAGCGACCAGGGTCTGATCGATGCCGGCCTCAAGCTGCGCACGATGCGCCTGCCCGACATGTTCCAGGACCAGGACAAGCCCGAGCTGCAATATGCCGCGGCGGGCCTGAACGCCGAGAACATCACCGACACGGTGCTGAAGGCGCTCCGCTACAACGAAGCCGTCGCCACCGATGGGGCGCGTGCCTGAGACAGACTTTTCAGCGCTGAACCATGGCGAGCGCACCGCGCTCGACCTGCTCGCGCAGGGTCACACCGCGAAGAGCATCGCACAGATCACCGGACGCTCGGTGACCTCGGTCAACGAGCGGCTGCGCGAGGCCCGCCGCAAGACCGGCGTGGGCAGCAGCCGCGAGCTTGCGCGCCTGCTCGCGGCACAAGAAAATCGGGACAAGCAAATCGGGGTGGCAGCAGCGGCGGCGGTCGCGGCAGGTCCGGGCCAGGAAGCCGCGGTGACAGGTGTCCGCGGTCTGCAGACCAGAGGAGCCGTCCTGATGGGTTTCACCTTGCTCAGCGGCATCGCCGCGCTCGCCATGATCTCGAACCCCGCTTCGGCGCCACAGCAGGTGCCCGGCGATGCCGAATTCAACATCACCTTTCCCGACGCGCGGATGGACACGCGCAACCTCTATGCGCAGCTGCGCGGCGAGACGCGCGACCCGGCCTGGGCCGCACCGCGCGAGCAGGCGCTCCGCGCACGCTACGCAAGGCTGGTACACGCCGCTCGCATGGCGCGCCCGGTGCGGGTGACCTGCGGCGCGACGCTCTGCGAGGTCGCCGGCGTGATGCCCACGGGCGATGAAAAGCTGGTCAACGAGACGATGAGTGAAATGCAGGGCGGCGAGCTGGACAAGGAGATGGGAAAGCTCGGATTCAAGAACGGAGGCCAGCTCTTCACCGGGGGCAGCTTCATCACCTACTGGCTTCGCAAAGAGCCCTAACCGCGGGCTGAGCAAGAGCAGGCCGAGAGTAACCGATCCGCTTTTGGACTAAAGCAGCAGCGCTTCGGAGAAGATCCATGCGGCGGCAATCGCGCACCACAGCGTTGATGGGAGCGGAGCACCAACTCCTCGCGGTTAAGCATGTTGCGGGAGAATCTTGATCGGCGCGAGCGGGCCACGCCTCCGCAGAACAACCGGAAGATCACGTAAGTTCGGGGCGCAAGCCTCGGAGAAACGCGCGCTATATTGCCCGAGGGCATCACCTGTGCCACACGAAGGGCGGGGGGGATTCAGAACATGCGCGCATATATATGGTTATCAGCTTGCTCGGTGCTGCCGCTCGTTGCGAGCTGCGGGGGCGGGGGCGGCGGGATCGCCTCCACACCGGCGCCGCCGGTAGCCGCACCGACGCCGACCCCTACGCCCACTCCGACGCCGACGCCCACTCCGATCCCTACTCCGACTCCGACTCCGACACCCACTCCGACTCCGACGCCAACGCCGACACCGACGCCTACCAACCCCTCGCTCGCCGAGCTGACCGTCAGCGAAACCTTTGCCACGTACGGGGCGGTGGCCAACGCCAGCTATCCGGGCGGCGGTACCAGCCCGATTCCCGGCGAGACGGTACCGGTCAAAGTCTATTACGACGCCGACACGCACAGCTACACGGTAACGGAGGGCAGCCGAAACCAGCTGTTCCGCCCCGCCGACATCCAGCCCACGACGGATCCGCGAGGCCGCCCCTATGTCCGCGCCGAGGGAGCT
The DNA here is from genome assembly GCF_014489075.1 of Sphingomonas sp. JC676. Classification (GTDB taxonomy): domain Bacteria; phylum Pseudomonadota; class Alphaproteobacteria; order Sphingomonadales; family Sphingomonadaceae; genus Sphingomonas. The sequence continues at coordinate 665,500 of NZ_JACTGR010000002.1, forward strand.
GTCACGGACACGCTGTTCCTTTCGCAGCCCGGCGATGCGGGGAACTGGACCTACCGCTACGCCGGCACCGGCCTGTGGCGCCGGACCGAATCCGTGAACGGCGCGAACAACACCCGCCTCGCCGCGTTCAGCTATGGCGTACGCAGCCCGGACGCGGCCACCCCGCGCAACGGCAGTGCGAGCTTCGCGGTCATGGTGAACGGGCAATATGCGACCGACCAGAATTGGATGGACTTTGACGGCGCGGGGGTGTTGCGGGCCAATTTCGCGACGGGCGATTGGGTCTTGTCTGGCGTGACCCGCCAGCGCGTGAATCAGCCCCATAGTGGGGAATATCAGTGGATCTACTATGACCAGTTGCGCGGCAGCGGCTTGCTCGCGTCCGGTGCCAACGCCCTGATGGGCTCGATAGAGATAGGAAATTACCCGAAATATTCCGGCCCTCTCCAGGGCGCCTTTTATGGCCCGGGCACCGAGGAGATCGCCGCAAGCTTCTATCTCTATGGCTCCGACGGGGCGAGTGGCTCGCGCCAGGGAGCGGGGACGCTGATCGGGCGGCGCGGCACCACGGCGCCCGTACTGGAAACGCTAACGTCGATGCTCGCACCGACGTCGTTCCAATATTATTCGTCGGAAACAGCCTATGTCGCCAACGCGGACGGGACGTATCGCGACGCGACGCTGACGCCCTTTTCCCAGAGCAGTATGGGCTACAAGTCCGACCCGCGGACATATGACGTCGGCGGCAACATCGTATACGGCCCCGGCGAGCGCGTGGCGGCCGAGAGCGACGCGCGGTTCACTACCTTTCGTGTTGAGCTGCCGTATCCATACCCTGGCAACGGGGTCTTCACCCGGACCTTCACCGTCTACAATTCCGGCCCCGGCAACCCCGAGTTGGTGCTCAACTATCTCAGCTTTGCGGAAGAGGCCTATGTCATCCCCGACGGCAGGCGGATCGATACCTGGCGCGTCTTCGGCATCGAGACCCTCCCCCTCAACGTGCCGCGCACCGGAACCGGCGCGTATCGCGGCGTGGTCTACGGCTCCGCGATCGGCGCGGGGGGCACTGCCGACCGCTACACGTTGAACGGCACGGTCGGGATCGACGCCGACTTTGCCGCGCAAAGCTTCACGGGCTCGATGGCGCTGGGCGTCATCAATAGCCGCACGTCGGCGCCGAGCGACCTTGGCACCTACAGCTTCAACCAGCTCTCTTTTCCCGGCAAGGACGGCTACGGCAATGTGCTAACCGCCGACATCACCGGGACGGCGGGCACCACCGGTCGGCTCTACGCCCATTTCTTCGGTCCCGCGGCCGAAGAGGTCGGCGGCCATTTCTCGCTGATCACGCCCGGCGCCGGCACCGTGCTGACCGCGACGGGGACGCTGGTCGCCAAGCGGCCCTGACGACCGCGGCGGACTGAACGATCGTCGTTGGCCGCTTGCAGACAGGCGGCTCTTCGGCGCGAAGCTCGGGAAGCCGCGTTCAGCCTCAGGCCGAGAGCGGAGCACCCGCCCTCGGCCTATAGGCTCTGGCCCAGGCGCGTCCTAAACGGCAAACATCGGGCGCAAAACCGCCACGCCCTCTTGCAATGTAGGACTCCCCCTGCTTCCCTCATCCGCGCCCGCCGCTCGAAAAGCGCGGGCACAAGGAGCAGGATGCGCCAGCTTTCCATCACGGATTCCGTCATTCGCCGAGCCGCACGGGCGGATGTACGCGCGCGATATCGCCCGGGAGGTTTTTTTCACATTGCAGGTGTCAACTTTGTCAACTTAGCCGCCGGCGCTCCCGCCCCAGACTCGCCTTTCCGCCACGTGGCGGTTAGACGCGCGCCATGCTGCAGATGACCACGCTCCCCGTCACCGCCCGCCCGCGCGCGCTCGCCAACTGGCTTTTCGCGGTCGCCGCGCTGATCGTGCTGATGGTCGTGATCGGCGGCATCACCCGGCTCACCGAATCCGGGCTGTCGATCACCGAGTGGAGGCCGATCTCGGGCGTGATCCCGCCGCTCAACGACGCGCAGTGGCAGGCCGAGTTCGCCAATTACAAGCGCATCCCCGAATATCAGCAATTGAACCAGGGCATGACGCTCTCGGGCTTCAAGGCGATCTTTTTCTGGGAGTATCTCCACCGCCTGCTCGGCCGGGTGATCGGCCTGGCCTTCGCGCTGCCGCTGATCTGGTTCGCGGTGCGCGGGCGGATCCCGCGCGGTTACGGCCCGCGTCTCGTCGCGCTGCTGGCGCTGGGCGGGCTTCAGGGCGCGGTCGGCTGGTGGATGGTTGAATCCGGGCTGAGCGTCCGCACCGATGTCAGCCATATCCGTCTCGCCACCCACCTGCTCGTCGCATTGTTCACGCTTGCCGGCATCGTCTGGACCGCGTTCGACCTGCTCGCGCTGTCGCGACACCGCGGCGAACGCCCAGCCGCTCTTAAGCCGCTCGGCGCGGCGACGCTCGTCATCCTGTTCGTCCAGCTGATGTTCGGCGCGCTCGTCGCTGGGCTCAATGCCGGGCTGGTCACCAATGAATGGCCGCTGATGAACGGCCATTTCTTCCCCGGCACCAGCCAGGCCGGCGAGAGCTTCGGCTACGCGCTGTTCAACGATCCCGCGATCGTTCATTTCGTCCATCGCTGGTGGGCCTGGGTCGCGGTCGCCGCTTTGATCCTGCTCGCGCGCAAGGCCCGCGCCGCGAACGACCGCCCCGCCTCGATCGCGATCCACACCGCCTTCGGCCTCCAGATCCTGCTCGGCATAGCCACCGTGATGAGCGGCGTGCCGATCGCCCTCGCCGCGCTCCACCAGTTGACCGGGGCGCTGCTCGTCATCGCCACGACCTGGGGGGCACACGCGATCGGCCGCGGCCGGTGACCGACACCGCGCTCCTCTACGTCGCCTGCGCGGACCGCGCAGAGGCGGAGCGGATCGCGGAAACCGTGCTGACCGAGCGGCTTGCCGCCTGCGTCAATGTCCTGGCGTCGTGCCGCTCTTTCTATCGCTGGAACGGGACGGTCGAACGCGGCGAGGAAGTGCCGGTCTTGTTCAAGACCACGCCGATGCTCGCGCGGCGGCTCCGCGATCGCATCGCCGCGCTCCATTCCTATGACCTGCCGGTGATCGAGACCTGGCCGGTGGCCGCGGGCGAACGGGTCGCCGCCTGGATCGCGGACGAGACCGGATGATGTTCCTCGCAGCCGCGCTGCTCCAGGTCACCGCCGCGCCCGTCTTCGCGCCACCGCTCGATGCGCCGCTGCGCGTCGTCACCGAGCGCGTCGAGACGGGGACAAGCGCACGCCGCTTCCGCATGGAGCGCCTCGTCCGCTTCGCGCGGGAGGAAGCGGGCTATCGCGCCGAAGTCGTCATCCTGGGGATCGCCAGCGACACGCACGAGGCCAGTGGCACGCTGTACGAAAGCGGTTTCGGCTCGCTCGCGGGCCAGATCCTGGTGTTTCACCTCGATTCCGCCGGCCGGGTTCTCGCGATCGACGACATGGCGCGTATCTGGGGCCGTATCTGCAGCGGCGTGGCCGACAATACCGCCGCCCGGCGCAACCTGCCGTCGGCGGATCGCGCCGCCCTAGCCAAACGGCTCGAGACGCCATTGGTGGCAATGCCCGCCGATCGCCAGCGCGAGTTGATCGGGTCGCTGGTTGCCGCACTCGTTGCAGAGGAGGCCGCCGAGCCTGTCGGGACCAAGCCGGTGCGCATTCCCGGCGCCCTGCCCTTTGGCGGCGCGGTGACGATGGAGGGCGAGCGTGTCCTTTCCGGCGCAGGTGACGCAAGGATGCGCAGCGTGACGCGCGCTTCGGCCGAGGCGCCGCTCGCCCCCGAAGGCAGCGCGCCGGCGCGCGCCGGTCGGGTCGAAGTGGAGATGCGGCGCGAATTCGATTCGAAGTCGGGGCTGCTGACACAGAGCACCGACACGACCTTCACGCGGGTGGGCAGCGGTGCGGAGGCGCGAGAAACGCGCCGCGTCACGACGCTCCAGGTTGCCCCGATCCGGCCCGAAGCCTGGCCGAAAGTTGGGCGGTAGTATATTACCCGTCAGCAAAGTGGCGCTTTTGCTTGACTTTCACCCCCTCCTCACGCAAATGGCCGCCAACCGCGCTGGCCGAAAGGTCGGCGCGCTTGCGTTTCAAACGAAAGGTCCGGCCCCATGAAGGCGCTGATGAAGACCACCAAGTCGGTAAAGCCGGCCGAAGTGGAGAAGAAGTGGCATCTCGTCGATGCCGAGGGTCTCGTGGTCGGTCGCGCTGCGACGATCATCGCCAATGTGCTGCGCGGCAAGCACAAGACGAGCTTCACCCCGCACGTCGATTGCGGCGACAATGTCGTCGTCATCAACGCCGACAAGATCCGGTTCACCGGCAAGAAGCTGCAGAACAAGGTCTATTACAAGCACACCGGTTATGCCGGCGGCATCAAGGAAATCACCGCGGGCAAGGTGCTCGAGGGTCGTTTCCCGGAGCGCGTGCTTGAGAAGGCCGTTGAGCGCATGATTCCCCGTGGCCCGCTCGGCCGCCAGCAGATGCGCAACCTGCGCATCTTCGCCGGTACGGAGCATCCGCATGCCGCGCAGAACCCCGAAGTCCTCGACATCGCGTCGATGAACCGCAAGAACAAGGTGGGCGCATAATGTCCGACAACCGCCAGTCCCTTTCCGATCTGGGCGCCATCGCCGCCGGTGAGCAGGCCGTCGCCACGAACGCACAGGCTTCGTCCGACGCGCGCGCCGATGCCTTTCTGGCCGGCCAGCTCGACGTTCCGTCGACCCCCGCTCCGCTGCGCCAGCAGGAGATCGACAATCTCGGCCGCGCCTATGCGACCGGCCGCCGCAAGGACGCCGTCGCCCGCGTCTGGATCAAGCCCGGCTCGGGCAAGATCACGATCAACGGCCGCGACCAGGAAGTCTATTTCGCGCGTCCGACGCTGCGCCTCGTCATCAACCAGCCGTTCGGCGTCGCCGATCGCACCGGTGCCTATGACGTCGTCTGCACCGTCAAGGGCGGTGGCCTTTCGGGCCAGGCCGGCGCGGTCAAGCACGGCATCGCCCAGGCGCTGACCAAGTACGAGCCGGTCCTCCGCGCTTCGGTCAAGGCCGCCGGCTTCCTGACCCGCGACAGCCGCACGGTCGAGCGCAAGAAGTACGGCCGCGCCAAGGCACGCCGCAGCTTCCAGTTCTCGAAGCGCTAAGCGGTTCCTTCAGAACAACCGAAAGGGCGGTCCGGCAACGGGCCGCCCTTTTGTTTGCGTCCGTGATGCGACCTCGATCGCGCTGGCACTCATATCTCGTCCCTGATGATCCACCCATAAAAGGCCACACCGCCGATCAGCCCTGACCCGGCGAAGAACGCGAGCGCCTTGAGCATGTCGATCGGATCGGCCCCTGCCATCATCGCAGGCACCCCAACAGCTAGCGCAACGGGCGCTCCACCGACCACGGCACCGCCAATTGCGCAGCTTATCCAGTCCAGCGGAATCCAGCGCCGAAGCGAATAATAGAGAGGAGCGGCAATCAGCGCGGCGTGCAAACAGGTGATGGGTAGCACCGGAGGCAGGAGGAATATACCGAATCCGTAGGATAGGATTAACATCGGGCCAGTCGCGGCCGCCGCACCGATGACCATGGCGCTCATGATCGTCCCGGCGGCCGGATATTCGGATGGCATAGCCTCCATCAATGCAGCAGTCTTGCTTCGCGCCAGGCCGGTTCGGCCGTCGCTGCAGGCTTCGGAGCGCCGACGATCCGGCCCAAGGCGTCCCCGATCTCCGGATGTAGGAACTGGAAGCCGTGGAACACGGCCTTGACCGGAAGCGCGCGCTGGCCCGCCAGGAACAGTTCACGGGCGAAATCACCGAGCAGCCAGCGCAGCGGCGCGGCCGGCAGCGGGATCAGTGCGGGGCGATGCAGCGCCTTGCCCAGCGCCTGCGCGAACGCGCGATTGCGCACCGGATTCGGCGCGACGGCGTTCACTGCGCCCCCCAGGCTCTCGTCTTCGATCGCGAATGCGATCAGCCGCACAAGATCGTCGCGATGAATCCAGCTCATCCATTGCCGTCCGCTGCCAATCGGCCCGCCCATTCCCATTTCGAACGGAAAGAGCAGGTTGCCGAGCAGCCCGCCCTCGCTCGCCAGCACCATGCCAATTCGCAGTCGCACCACGCGCATGCCGCGCGCGACGCATGCTTCAGCGGCATCCTCGGCGGCGCGGCACGCATCGGCGCTGAAGCAGGTGCCGGCTGCCCCGCCCTCGTCGAGCACCGCTTCGCCGGTGTCGCCATAGAAGCCGACTGCGGACGCGGCCACGAGAACTTCAGGCGCGCATTGTAGCCGTCCGACCAGCGCATCGAGCGCCGCTGCCATGCGTACCCGGCTGCCCTTGATCTCCGCGCGGCGGCGGCCCGTCCACAAGCCGCCGGCGACGCTCTCCCCCGCCAAATTGACGATCGCGTGGATCCGCTCAGCCGCATGTATCTGGACAAGGTCGGTGACGACGCGCACCGGCGCGGGCAGTTCCAGCGCGCGCTTGCGATCGCGCGTCAGGACCGTCACCGAATGCCCAGCTCCGGCCAGCGCTGCGACCAGCCGGCGCCCGACAAAGCCGGTGCCACCGGTAACCAGGATGTTGCGCCGGCGCGCGGAGCTTCCCAGCAGCGGCGCGGCATCGGTCTCGACGATTCGTCGTATCCGCGCCGCCGCCGCCATGTCGCGCAAGCCGAAGAGCACGACACCCGCCGCGGCGGCTGCGAAAATCACCGACAGCCAGCCGTTCCACACCAGCGGCAGCGCATCCGCGCGCGCCGCCCGGCTCCAAAGATCGGGCACCAGCAGCGCCAGGACCACACCGTAATTGAGCGTCAGTAGCGTGTGGGTCACGCGCTCGCTCGCCGGCAGCAGCCGGGTGCGATCTTCCTCGACGAAATCCCACAGGGTGATTCCCGCTTCCGTCAGCAGCAGCGCGAGTAGCGCCGTCGCCCACCCGCCCGTCGGCGCGCTCCAGCCGAGCGCCAGAAAGACGACCGCGTAAATTAGGTTGCGCACGCCGTGCAGCTTGAGCTCAAGCGCCGCCCTGGGCTTCCACGCGAGGCGTTGGGTCAGCTCGTGGTGATAGAGCGTGTCGAAGCCGCCCATAGCGATTTGGGCGAGCAGCAGCGGCCACAGAGGAAAATCGAGCATCACCGATCTCCGGGTTCGCAGTCGGCGAAGATCGCCGTCTGATGGATGAGTTCGCCCAGCAGCGGATGGGCGAGGTCGAGCGTGAAGGCGAAACGGCCGGCGCCCAGATCGGTGTGTGCGATGACGAGGTGGCCCAGCATCGCTTCGGGAATGCGCAGCCGCAGCCAGCCGAACTTCAGGAAATAATGATCGCTGACGAACAGCAATGTGCCTGCCTGTTCGTCGAGCCGCAGCGCAATTCCCACGCCCAGCCCCAGATATTCCTCAAGCCCCGTCGGGCCGGCGAAGCGCTTGGCGCTGTGGATAACCTGTGGAAAACCTTGGCGTCGGCCATATTGGCGAGTCCAATATTGGCTTTCGCCGTCCGCGTCGGCGGTCACGCTCACGCTGGCGGAGACGCCGGTGTCAGCGCTGATCGGCAGCGGCCCTCCGATCAGGCGTGCGGCCTGGGCGAGCAGCCAGCCTGCCCGGCTCATCCGGCATTCGGCGACTTCGCCGATATAGTTGACGCATGCCCCCGCTGCGATCCTGCGCAGGAAGCGGCTGCGGGTGGCGGGCGGCAGGAACAGCCAGCGGTCTTTCAACAGGCGCGCGAAAGGGCTTTCGCCGTCGTCATGGACACGCGCCGCAGCGCGACGCCACGCCGCATACTGGGCCAGTTCGCCCGCTCTCGATCCGACTGTCATCCCCATTGTCAGTCCTTTCTGTAAAAACGGAAATATTCGAGCGCAGCAATGCCGAGCCATCATCCGGCTCAACCCTCCTTGGTTTTCCCCTTGGGAAGGAACGCGAGCACGCGCTTTCCCATCTTGATCAGCAGCATCAGCCGGCTCGGCGGGATCGCGATCATCTGCTGGTACCAGTCGTCGATCGTCGCCACGAAATCATGCATCCCCTCGATCCGCTCGCGCGCGGTCTTCGAGATGCGCGTGTCAGCCTTCGCTTCCTCGGTGCAGATCCTGAGCGCCGCCACGGCGGGATCGATCTCGCGTTCCTTGCGCCCCTCGGCGATGCGCGTGAGCATCCGCATCAGATCGACCTCGGCCTCATAATGGTCGCGCCGGTCGCCCATTACCGGCACCCGGCGAATCAGCTTCCACCCCAGCAGTTCCTTGAGGCTGTTCGACGTGTTGCTCCGCGCGACGCGCAGCGTGTCGCTGATCTCCTCGGCATTGAGCGGCCGGTCGCTCAGATAGAGCAGCGCATGGATCTGCGCGACCGAGCGGTTTACGCCCCATTGTCCGCCCATCTCGCCCCAGTGCAGCACGAACTGCTGGACGGCGGTTGGGAGCATCGTGTTGTTGTCAGCTATTTCTGTCATTACAGAAATGTACGTTATTCCTGTTTGGCAGTCAATATGATGTTTGCGCTATCATCCGTCTGGTTTGCTGAACGCCCCGCCGTGCCAATTTTCGTTACGAATTGGAAACAAGCGGCCTCCTCCGCTGCACCGCGAGAAAAAGACAGTTTTGCTACGGCCCCCCCGACCATTCGGACAGTGTTCCGCACTTCGCGTCCGGCATATAGGCCCGTCGCAAGCAGGCCGCGAAGGCGGAACCTGAGCGGGAACAGTTAGTGAAAAGCGTATCAAAATGGGCCGTGCTGTGCGCGGTCGGCGGAGCAAGCCTCTTGTCCGCCTATGCCATGGTAGGCAGCGGCCAGACATATCAAGGTGTGGTGAAGATCGTGGCGCCAGGCACGGCCTCGGCGACTTCGCCCACACCGCCGGGCGGCCCGCAGGTCGCCTCGGACGCAGTGCGGCTGGCGAAACAGGCTAGCTTCGGTCCGACGCCGGCCCTGGTCACCCGGATCCAGTCCCTCGGCGTCAACGGGTGGCTCAACGAGCAGTTCGCCACCACCGGCAGCACCTATGCCGATATGGCCGCGAGCGACGTGCGCATGGACTTCTGCGTCCCCACGGACCTCACTTGCTACCGGCAACACTTCTCGCGCCTGCCGGTGGCTATGCGCTTCTATGCCGATGCGATCTCCGCGCCCGACCAGTTGCGCCAGCGCGTCGCCTTTGCGCTGGGGCAGATGATCGTCGCCTCCGAACAGGAGGTCACCTCGACCGCCGGTATCGCGACGTTCAACCAGATCTTCCTCACGAACGCTTTCGGCAACTATCGCAATATCCTGAAGGCCGTCTCGCTCAGCGGCTATATGGGCGACTATCTCGACATGGCGGACAGCGACAAGGTCGCCCCGAACGAGAACTATGCACGCGAATTCCTCCAGCTCTTCTCGATGGGGCCCGATCAGCTCACCATAGACGGCAGAGCCCGGCTCGACGCGTCCGGCACTCGCATTCCCAACTACACTTCGGACGATATTCGTGGCGTTGCCCGCGCGCTAACGGGCTGGACCCACCCCCGGCTCGCCGGCTCGCCGGCCAATGACGGCAAGGCGCGCGACTATTCGAAGCCGATGATCCCGGTCCCGAGCCGGTACGATTCCACCGCCAAGACCTTCCTGGGCGTCACCGTGCCTGCCGGCGCAGCGCAGCAAGCCAGCGTCGATGCCGTGGTCGACGCGGCGTTCAACAACGCCTCGACCGGCCCCTTCGTCGCGCGACATCTCATCGTCCATCTGGTGACGGCCAATCCCACCTCGGCCTATGTCGGCCGCGTCGCCGCGGTGTTCAACAACAATGGCAGCGGCGTGCGCGGCGATCTGAAGGCGGTGGTCCGCGCGATCCTGACCGATACCGAGGCGCGCACAGCGCCGGGCGCCAATAGCGGCAAGGTCAAGGAGCCGGTCCTGGTGATGACGAGCTTGGCCCGCGCGATCGGCATCGCGACCGATGGCTATGTCTTTGCCACGCGCGACAGTGCGCTGGGCCAGCCCGTGATGCGCGCGCCTTCGGTATTCAATTTCTACCCTGACGATTTTCCGTTGGCCGGCAGCGCCACGCTCAAGAGCCCGGCGTCGAAGCTCATGACCGCGGCCGGCGTGCTGCGTTTGCATAATTTCGTCTACGACTGGACGATCCAAGGCGACGCTTCACGGGCGGAATATGCGATCCTGTCGGGCATGCCGCGTTCGTCTGGCACCCAGCCTTTATGGTCCGGTTGGGAAGCGTTCGGCACCAATATCGATGGCATGGTCGACCGGGTCAACACGCTGCTCTTCGCCAACACGCTGACCAGCACGCACAAGGCCGCGCTCAAGGCCGCGGCGATGGCCGTGACCAATCCGGATCCGCGCACCCAGGCTCGCAAGCGCGCCCAGATGATACTCTATGTCGCCGCGACCAGTCCGCTCTTCCTGGTCGATCGGTAAGGGAACTAAGATGACCCTCTCCCGTCGCGATTTCGTTCGCTTCACCGCCGGCACCGGCGCGCTCGCCGCCCTTGGCCAGTTGGGCCGCACCTCTGCCATGGCGGCGCCCGTCGGCACCTATCGGGCAATGGTTGGTGTGTTCCTGCTCGGCGGCAATGACGGCTGGAACATGGTGATTCCCACCGACGCCCGCCACGCCGCCTATCTCGCCTCGCGCAGTCAGGTCGGGATTCCCGCAAGCGCGCTTAAGCCGCTTACCAACTCGACCTACGCCCTCCATCCCGCGATGGCGGCACTCCGTCCGCTATGGGACGAAGGCTCGCTGGCGCTGGTGCTCAACACCGGCACACTGTTCGCGCCGCTTACCAAGGCGACATACAACGCACGTCCCGACCTGCGGCCGAGCAACCTGATGAGCCACCCCGACGAGCAGGGGCATTGGCAGGGAATGCGCGCGCGCGAAGGAAGCAGTGACGGCTTCATGGGGCGCATTGCCGATCGCATGGCCGCCACGCCGACGCCGTCGCTGATATCGCTGGCCGGCTCCACCCTGGCGATATTGGGCAGGCAGAGCGCTTCGCTCGCCATTCCATCGACCGGCACGATGATCCGGTCGGGCGTCAATCCTGCAATGACCGCCAGGAACAACGCGATCAACGCCCTTGCCGACGGTGCCGCCTATGGCACGATCACCGACGCGACCGGCCGCAGCATCAGCACGAGCTACACCCAGGCCAACACCGCAAATGCCATCCTCTCCGCTGCCAGTTCGGTCGAGAACTATTTCCTCGATCCGGTCACCAAGGCGCCGTTGACCAGCGACATTGCGCGCCAGCTCATCCGGGTCGCCCGCATGATCGAAGCCCGCGGTTCGCTGGGCCATGCGCGCCAGACCTTCTTTGTCGCTCAAGGAGGGTATGACACGCATTCCCATCAGGTCGTGCTGGGAAATGCCGCCACTGGCGTCCATGCCGATTTGCTCGGCGATCTCGCCGTTGCTCTCGCCTGCTTCCACCGCGCGATGCAGGCAATGGGCATGGCGCAGAACGTGACGGCCTTCACGATGAGCGATTTCGGGCGCAGCTATCGTAGCAATGCCCAGGCCGGCACCGATCACGCATGGGGCAACAATCACCTGGTCGTCGGCGGCAATGTGAAGCCCGGCGGAATCTTCGGCGCCTATCCCGATCCGACACTGGGCGGCGCCAACGACATCGACGTCAGCGGGCGCTTCATCCCCACCATCGCGCAGGAGGAATATGTCGGCGCGATTGCGCGCTGGCACGGCGTCGCCGCCGCCGACATGCCCTATGTCTTCCCCAACTGGACGACATGGAGCACCGCTGGCCGCGGCCCCCTGGGGTTGTTCCGCGTTTAACCCTCCGGCAGGCTTGCCCTTGTGCCACGCTCCGTGCGACTCGGGTGCGGACGAAACAAGGGGGCATTCGTGGCCAATCTGTACCGCATCACCCCGTTCATGCACGTGCCGGACATCGACGCGGCGATCAGCTTCTTCACCGAGATACTCGGCTTCACCTGCCGCTTCCGCCAGGGCACCTATGCCTATGTCCAGCGCGAGGTCGCGGCATTCCGGTTGCTCCAGAACGCCGGCGACGACGGCGCGCCGCCGGGCAACCGCCGCTTCTGCTATTATATCGACGTCGAGGATGTCGACGCGATCCACGAGGAGCTCAAGCCCAAGATCCCGCTGCTCAACGACGGCGACGTCTATGGCCCGGTCGACCAGATCTATGGCCAGCGCGAGCTGCTGGTGATGGCGCCCGACGGCAACATCATCGCCTTCGGCCAGGACATGACGGTCAAGCGCTAGCGCCGGTGAGCGGTAGCCGGATACCCTAAAGTCACAAAGGTCGCAGGCTCTTCGCGCACCCACGCGTGAGCCGGACCCACGCGAAGTTGACACGGTTGACACCTGCTATGTCGAAAAACCTGGTGGTGCGATCGGAGACGACCGCAGCGATCCGACGATGAGATAGAGCCACGATAGATTCGCAGGCCAAATCCTACATTGCCGGCGGTTTTGCAGAGGCGGATTGGGATGACCGCTAACGACCCAGTAGCGGCTTCGGCAGTGGCAAAGAAAAAGCCAGGCAGGCTCCAGCCTCGCTCGTGCTCTCCAGCCAGATTCGCCCTCCGTCGTGCGATTCGATGATATGGCGGCATATCGACAGGCCAATTCCCATCCCGCCGTGCTTCGAGGAAGGGGTCCATTCGAAAAGAGCTTCAACCTTGTCGAGAGGGATCCCGGGGCCATTGTCGAAGACCGAGACGACGACGTCTTGTCCCCTCACCGTCGCAGACACGATCACCCGGCCGCCTTCGCGCCCGGCAACAGCCTCGCAGGCATTTCGCGCCAAATTCACAATGACCTGCTCGATCTGGACTCGATCGCCTCCGAGCTTCAGCTTGCTGCTGCCCCGGTATTCGATGGGCGCGCCGCTATAGACCCCGGCTCGCACCAGTTGGAGTGATTCACGGATGGCGCTCTTCACGTCGAACATCTCGTAGTGCGACTGTCGGCGTTCGGTCATGTCCCGAAGACGGCGGAGTATCTCTCCGGCACGCTTCACACCGTCGACAATTCCCTTGATCGCAGAAGGCAGCGCCGGGTCCGCGCCCGGCAGCGCTTTCGCTAGATTGCCACAAACGTCCGCGTAGTTCGAAATGATAGTCAGGGGCTGATTCAATTCATGGGCGATGGTCGCAGCCATCGTGCTCATGGCACCGGCCAGGGAGATTTCGGTGAGCTCCGCCTGGAGAAGTCGGACTTGGTCGGCCGCTTGGATCTGCTCGGTTGCGTCGTGTCCCTCGCAAAACACGCCTGTGATGATACCGGACCCGTCGCGCACCGCCTGGAAGATGAAGTCGAGAAAGCGGACGCCGTCTTGCCCCTGGCTTCCAGGCCGAAGGCACACGGGCATGTTGCTGCCGGTGAAGGATTGTCCGGTTCGATAGACCTCGTCCAGCAGTACCAGAAACCCCTGTTCGGGAAACTCCGGGACTGCCTCCGCGACCCCGATACCCAGCAGGTGACGATGCCCGACAAGTCGGTGGAATGAGTCGTTGGCGAACGTGAAGAGGTGATCTGGCCCCTCCATCGTGACGATGAAGTCCGGCGTGTGCTGGTAGAGGGAGTGCAGCGCGCTTCGTTCCTCGCGCATTCGCTTTTCATGGACGCTCAGATCGACGAAGGAGATGCAGTGCTGGACGACCTTGCCGCTCCGGTCATGCACCGGGTTGATCCGGATCGCGAGCAGGAGAATGCGTTCGTCGCGCCGGTGGCACTTCACTTCGATGGTCTCGACTGCCTCCGCTTCAAACTGCGAAGCAATACGCTCGAGCGATTCCGGATCAGCCACGTGCGACATGAGAAACCCGAACGACTGCCCGACGGCCTCTGCAAACGAATAGCCGGTGAGCTTCAGGAAGCTGTCATTGGCGAATATGATCGGGTTGCCGCCTTCCAGCGCGTTGGTGAAGACCATCGCCATGCGCGTGGCCTCGGTCGCGACGACAAAGGGTCCCAGCGCGCGCCGGAACCGGTCTACTTCGCGCTCCGCAATGCGCTGATCGCCGCTGGCGCGATCGATGCCCGGTGCCCTCGACACGAACGGAGCGTCACCGGCAAAAGGAGGTGCTGAGTGGATCGTCATACGATTCTCCGGCGGGCGAGAGCTGTGTATCTCCCAGTTGCCGAAGTGCCGTGACGTTTCGCCAATGTATTATCGTGTCACATCAACGCATAAATAACAATATATTACGGTTAATAAGGCTTAATTCTTCGAATTCCCAGCGAAAATGCTGAATTAAATCGGCAAAACTAATTCGATGATCACTACGTATTATTACGGTATCTTTCGTAAAAATACGAAAGATTTACTAATAGCCGCCGTTACAGAGGTCATCATAACTAATTTATGTTATGATGCATCTGCGACTTTAGAGCTCGCGAGCCGTTCTGATTGCATTGCCGACTATCATTCGAGGCGTCTGCAACCGGGAGCACCAATGCTCTCGCCTTAGCGCTGGAGCGTCATGGAACGCTATTTTTTCGACATCAAAGACGGTCACGACCTTCCCGACGAGCATGGATCGGAGTGGCCGGACATTTCTGCCGTGCGCATAGAGGCGGTTCGCTACGCGGCCGAGGTCCTGAAGGAAATGCCCGAGCGTTTCTGGAACGCCGAGGAGTGGACGATGACCGTTTCAGATCAACGACGCAAAGCCATCTTCACGCTAAAGTTCTTTGCGGAAGCCGCTGTTAGCGCAGCCTAGCCGGTTCGGCGAAAAATCCATGGGCTCTAAACAGCAAGTAGATACGAACGGCGACAGGCCGGATGCTAGCGGCGAGCTCGAATAATCGCCAACCTGACAAGGGTGCAACTGGTCACTAGCCAATATTCCGCCGTCCCGTCCCGAAATTCGCTTATGGGAATGGCTGCTATTCAGGCTTTACGAGGCGACGTCCGCTTTACCAATAACGGACGGTGATTCTTCGGGGCTTTCACCCTATAGCGCCACGCTCGCCTCTCCCTTGAAGCGCGCCTTGGTGCTGAAGCTCGCACCGTCGATCATGATCTCGTTGAACGAGGGTGGCTGCGAGCGCACGCGCTCCGAAAGCGTCCCCGCGCCGATCAGCCGCACCGTGCGCCCATCCACCGCTTGCTCGATGTCGAACGGGTCATGGACATGGCCGGTGAGCACCGCATGCGCACCCGCGCTCGCCAGCGCCTCCAGCGCTTCAACACCGCGACGGGTCTTCGAGGTAGCGACCGTCCCGCCCTCGACCAGCGGGTGATGGCACGCCACGAAGATCAGGTCCCCTGTCGGCACCGCCTCGACCAGCGCCAGCGCTTCCCGCAGCGCCCGTATGCTCACATAACCCTTCGACCAGTTGAGCCGCCACTGAAAGCGCGCCGTGGTCTTGAGCGGCACCACCGCCACGCCCTGCACGTCGAGCGGCTTTTCGATCATCCGCTCGAGCGACTGGTAGCGCTTGTACGGCGTCACGAAGCGCGCCCACAGGTTGAAATAGGGCAGGTCGTGATTGCCCACCTCCACCGTCACCGGCCGGCCCAGGCTCTCCAGCCATTTCGCCGCCGCTTCGAACTCGCGTCTCCGCGCCCGCATCGTCAGGTCGCCGGTCATGATCACCGCATCGGGCTGCTCCTCGCGCACCCTGGCGGCGAACCAGTCGATCGCCTCGCGGTCCTCGCGGCCGAAATGGACGTCGCTGACATGGAACAGTCGGGTCACACCGCCTCCTCGCGTGTTGCGATGAATGCCTTGCGACTCTTGCCGGGCGTAATGGCTTCCCCGGCGTCGAGCGTCACCGGCTCGCCATCGAACAATGCCAGCACGCGCTTGCGACCGCGCACCCGCAATTGCTTTGCCAAGGTCTCGGTCACCGACCGCGCCGCGACCCAGTCGCCATTCACCCATTCCCAGCCAAGCTGCGCGATCGATCGCCAGTCGCGCGCATCGACCGCGGCGATGTCGAGCCCGTCCGGATCGGGCCGCACGAACACCGCCTGATAGCGGTCGCTCAGGCCCGGCGCCCCGGCGACGCGGATGCCCTGTTCGCCGAACGTCTTGCGCCACGCCGCCCGCGCCGCGCCGACCAGCCGCCCGAACCGTCCCTTGCGTGCCGCCTCGCGCGCCCGCACCCAGGCCGCCGCCGGCCCCAGGATCAGCCCGACAAAGGCGCGGTGCCTGCCCGCCTCGACATAGGGCAAAGCGACGAGCCGGTCGCTTCGGTGCGCGGCATGGACGATCTTGCTGGGGTCGAGGTCGCTGTGCAGCGCCTTGGCGAGCAGGTTCATCGTGCCGCCCGGCAGGATCAGGAACGATCCCTTCCACTCCGCCAGCGCGCAGAGCGCCGCGTTGATCGTCCCGTCCCCTGCGAACAGCACCACCGTATCTGCCCCCGCCGCGTCCAGTTCCGCTTCCTTCGGCAATTTCTGCTCGGGAAAGTCGGTGCGCCCGGCGAGCTTTAGCGCATTCTCTTCGAATACCGCCTCCAGCGCATCGCATTTGGCGCGTGAGGTCGTGCCGGAATCGGGATTGGTGATGAACCAGAGTTTTTCCATCGCCGGCCAACGCGCGAGCGCGGATTTGGTCGCTTCCCAAGCGTAACGATTTTGCTACGCGGTCGTCACGAATTCCCGCGTCTCCGCGCGCAGCGCCGCAACGTCCCGCTTGGGCGGCGCGCCGAACAGACGACGATATTCGCGACTGAACTGGGTCGAGCTCTCATAGCCAACCCGAAGCGCTGCGCTGCCCGCGTCGATCGACTCGCTCAGCATCACCCGCCGCGCCTCGTGGAGCCGTAGATGCTTCTGGTACTGAAGTGGGCTCATCCCGGTCAGCGCGCGGAAATGGTGGTGCAGCGTCGACACGCCCATCGCCGCCACATCCGCAAGTGTCTCCACTCGCACGGGCGAGACATAGTTCTCGCGCAGCCAGGCGATCACCCGCGCGGCGCGATTCGCCTGCGTGCCGAGCGACACCGTCTGGCGCAGCCGCGCGCCGGTGGGTCCGGTCAGCAAGCGGTAGAGTATCTCGCGCTCGATTATCCGGCCCAGAATGGCGATGTCGTGCGGTGTCTCAAGCAGACCGATCAGCCGGTTGACGGCGTCGAGCAGCTCGAGCGTGGCCGGGCCCGTCGCCATCGCCGTGCCCGCGCCGGCCGTATCGATCGCCGCCAAATCGATATCGGCGATCAGGTCCCGCGCCGCTTCAAGATCTAGCTTGAGCATGATCGAGAGAAAAGGTTCGTCCAGACGCGCATCGAGCACGCAGGAGATGGTCGGCATGTCCACCGCCGTCAGCAGGAAGCGCGACGCGTCGTAGAAATGGGTCTCGTCTCCCACCATCGCGCGCTTGCGACCGCGCACGATCACGGCGAGGCTGGGCTCGTAGATCGTGGCGTTGGCGGGATCGTAGCCCGTGCAGCGATACAGGTTCAGTCGCTCGATCGCCGTGCCATTCTCTCCGCTAGCATTGAGCAGCCGCTCTATCCGCGCGCCCATCGTCGCGCGCAGGTCGGCGGTTTCTGCACGGCGATTGGCGTCGGACTCGTCGGAGGAAATCAGCATGCACCCTATGTAGGCGCTATCGGTAGCAAGGCGACCGGTTTCGCGCCGCGCCAGAGGATCGGGCAAGAAAGCGGCAGGATCGAGCTACCGCGCGGCGCTCCGCCGCCTGTAGAGGAGCGCCGTTCCCTCAACCCGGAGCCTCCCCCATGCAAACCGTGGGTTATGCGGCCCAGACCGCAGACACTCCGCTCGCGCCTTTCGCCTTCGAGCGCCGCGAGCTTCGCCCCAACGACGTCGCGATCGAGATTCTCTATTGCGGCGTCTGCCATTCGGACCTTCACCAGGCGCGCAACGACTGGGGCGGCAGCACCTATCCGCTCGTCCCCGGCCACGAGATCGTCGGCCGCGTGATCGGCACCGGGGCTGACGTCACGCTCTACAAGAAGGGCGACAAGGTCGCCGTCGGCTGCATCGTCGACAGCTGCCAGCATTGCGACCAGTGCCACGCGGGCGAAGAGCAGATGTGCCGCAACACCGTCACCCAGACCTATAACGGCCAGGACCGCATCACCGGCGAGACCACCTATGGTGGCTATTCGCGCCACATCGTCGTCCGCGAGGAATTCGTCCTCTCGATCCCCGACGCGCTGGACCTGGCCAAGGCAGCCCCGCTGCTATGCGCAGGGATCACCACTTGGTCGCCGCTGCGCACCTGGGGCGTCGGCCCGGGCAGCCGCGTCGGCGTGATCGGCCTGGGCGGGCTCGGCCATATGGCGGTCAAGCTGGCCTATGCGATGGGTGCGCACGTCACCGTGATCAGCCGCAACGACGCCAAGAAGGCGGACGCGCTCGCGCTCGGCGCCGAGGCGCTGCTGGTGTCGGCCGATGCGGACGCGATGGCGGCCGCGGCGAGCAGCTTTGACCTGATCATCGACACGATCCCGGTCCGCCACGACGTGACGCCGTACATGCCGCTGCTCGACATCGACGCGACCCTGGTGATCGTCGGGCAGCTCGGCCCGATCGACGAGACCAGCACCTTACCGTTCCTGATGGGCCGGCGTCGACTTTCGGGCTCGCCGATCGGCGGCATCGCCGAGACGCAGGAGATGCTCGATTTCTGCGCGCGGATGAACATCCTGCCCGAATGCGAGATGATCGCGATCCAGGACATCAACCACGCCTTCGAACGCATGGAGCGCGCCGATGTCCGCTATCGCTTCGTGATCGACATGGCGTCGATGCCGGAAGCCGCCTGACCCTGCCCGGTCCCGGTCGGCGCGCGAGCCGTTGACCGACCGGGGAGCGGGCCCTTGGCCCCTCTGCGCGGCGCTTTGCTTGATGGGCGACATGGTCGAGCGCACCGCGGGTTCATCCAGAGAAACGCGCTCTTTGCGACCAATGACAACATCAGGGAATAGATGGATCCGCTACTGGATCAGGGACCTGACGAAACGCCTGATCCGGACTCCGGGACGATGGCGCTCTATATCGATCAGGTTGGCGCGCGGTTTCGTCGAGATCAGGCCAGCGATCCTCGAGAAGGTTGAGCTGGCAGGGAAGATCAGATAGTCACATTCGGCGAGCAGATACATATCGATCAGCCCTTCCACCGCGTTCTGCAGCCGATCGGGACAGTTCGTATTTTGGTGCATCGGCGCGCCGTCTTCCGGGAACCATTTGGCCGTGCTCAGGACCCGATCGTAGCGCCGTCGCACGAGCTCCTCGGCTCGCCGGTTGTCGGTCGCCAGGAAGATCGTGGCTGCCGGATGCCGCGCGCGAAGCTGCGCGAGATGACGTAGCGAAGCCGTGACCGAGGTACGTCGGTCGGTATTGCGGATATGAACTCCTATCACACCGCCCGAGAAGTGCGCAGCAGCGAAAGCGTCTACCTGACGACGTATTGCGGGGGCTAAAGTGATGTGATCCCGCAGCACGCGCGCGATGATCTGGTCGTCGGATAGGTCGCGCCACGATGCCCAGGCGCCGTCGAGGTGCGGTCGGAGCCGCCGGATATGCGCATCATAGCTCCAGAACATCGCATAGCGTTCGGGATGGTCGAGCCTGCCGAGATCGATGGAATAGCGGCGCCACAGCGTCGCACTGCTGTGATCACCACCGTCGAAATCGTCGACCATCTTGTCGGCGGTCTCGCTCAGCCGGCTGATCCAGCGCGTCGGTGCGACTGAAGTCTCGTCGAAGTCGGGCAAGGCGACCACGCTGTCTTTGCATTCGAATAGGCGATGGAAGACGTTCGATCCGTCATGGGAATAGGTATAGTCGCACCAGTCGGGTACGAACGCGCGACCGCTGAGTTGTGCATAGAGCCACGCGGTTGCCGCTGCGAGCATGCGGTTGCCGAGCCCGGCTTTGCCCTTGACGCACAGATATCTGTTGGGCTGCTGAGCAGCCACCCCGTTACCCGTCAGGCCATGCGTCGTGAGCGAAGCGACACTGGCGGAGCCCTCGCTACGCCAGATATTCAAAGAGACGCGATCCCCGCATCCCGGGCTCCGACGCATCGAGCGCTCGCCTTCGAAAAGACATATGCGCGTGATGACGACTTTGGCATGCCTACCCCGGATCGGACAGAAGTCTTGGTAATGGATGGAAAGCTGCCGCCGGCATCTCTAACCGTCAATCCCGCGAATCCGAGAAGGTCCACTATGGCACACTCGGCTCCTCTTTGCTGCCGGACTGGAATCAGCCACTTGGACCAGCGGCGGATTTGGCGGGGTCTTCAATCGGATTCGTGATCTGACATCTGCATGATTTGAGGGGAAGCATTCCGCACGCGTTTGATTCTGGTCGGCCAGGCCGATGAAGAAGCTGCCGATATCATGGGCTGGTCACGCGATCAGATGGCCGGGATCCGTCGAACCTATGTTGACCAAAGTCGCGTTATCGTGGCAATCGGCGAGCGCATCGCTGCAGGCGGTGTAAACCAGACTGTAACCGCTTGAACGGCGAAGGCTAAAAACCGACGCTTTTGCAACGGATTGCGGGTGTAGCTCAATGGTAGAGCAGAAGCTTCCCAAGCTTACGACGAGGGTTCGATTCCCTTCACCCGCTCCAGCCTTCCATGGCGATACGGGCGTGCTTCCCGTCACCCGCTTACCCCTTCATCTAGGCGCCAAGGGCTGGTCGGCGCGGCAGACGAAACGAGCCTGCCTAGGTCCCTGAATCGCGATTGAATACGTATCGCGCAACAAAAGGGATATTATGCTGTTGATCATCGCCCTTCCCTTCCTGTTTTTTTCGGTAACGGGTTTGATTTACGCTGTAGAGCGGCGGCGACATTATTCCGCTGCGCATGTATTCTCGCTGTTCTTCTACTCTTTCGTGGGTCTGGTGATAGGTTTGACTTTGACTATCGCCTATTTTCTGACTGATCCTATTTTCCATCCGGTCTTGCCATAGGCCGCGCGCTTGATGTCCTCGGGCGCGATCGTCCGTCCGCTCCAGATCCACCGCATCATCCCGACGCCCAAAGCGATCGGCTGCGTAGACCTACGGGTTGAGGGTAGGATTGACGAAGCCCCGCGCCTTGCGACAGGAAGGGCAGGTGTTGCCCAACACAATTCCGGGGTCGAACAAAGGTTGATACCTTTCATCTGCTCCAATCTTTCACCTGGGCATGGAGCCAGCTTGATGCGTCACGTCGCGGCCTTTCTCGCAGTGGCGCTCGCCGCTATTCCTGCCGCCCATGCCCAGACCAATCCGGAAGCAGAAGCGCAGGCGCTCGATCTGCTCAAGCGCGGCATCGCCTTCCGCACCGTCGCCGGACCGGGCAACCAGACCTTCGAATATGCCACCTATCTGAAGTCGGTGCTGGTCGCCGGAGGCTTTGCCGACGCCGATGTCCAGGTCGAGAAGCTCGGCGACACGGCGTGGCTCGCTGCGCGCTATCGTGGCACCGGCAAGGCGAAGAATGGTGCCAAGCCGATCCTGATCTCGGGCCATATGGACGTGGTCGAGGCCAAGCCCGCCGACTGGACCCGCGATCCGTTCACCCCGGTGGTCGAGAACGGCTATATCTTCGGCCGCGGCGCGACCGACATGAAGTACGACCTCTCGACCACGGTCGCGAGCCTGATCCAGCTGAAGCGCGAGGGCTACAAGCCCGGCCGCGACATATTGCTGCTCCTCTCGGGCGACGAGGAGACATGGATGAAGACCACCGCGATCCTCTCCGACAAGTTCCACGACGCTGAGCTGCTGATCAACATCGACGGCGGCGGCGGCGGGCTGGACGAAAGCGGCAAGCCGACGATCTTCGGGCTCCAGGGCGCCGAGAAGACCTATGCCGATTACGAGATCACCTTCACCAATCCCGGCGGCCATTCGAGCGCCCCGCGCAAGGAGAATGCGATCTACTCGCTCGCCCGCGCGCTCGACCGGATCGGCAATTTCGAGTTCCCCGGCCAAGTCAACGAGATCACCAAGGCAAGCTTCCTCGCCGGCGCCAAGACCGCAAGCGATCCGAAGATCGCCGATGCGATGCGCCGCTTCGCCGCCAATCCGCAGGATGCCGAGGCCCGCGCTGTGCTCAGCGCCGAGCCGGGCCTGATCGGCCAGACCGGCACGACCTGCGTCGCGACCATGGTCAATGCCGGCCACGCGACCAACGCGCTGCCCCAGCGCGCCACCGCGAACATCAATTGCCGCATCTTCCCGGGCGTCTCGGTCGACTCGGTCCGGGACAAATTGGCCGAGCTCGTCGGCGATCCCCAGGCCAAGGTCGTCCGGCTCGAGAGCGGCTCGGTCCCCAGCGACGCCTCGCCGCTCCGCCCCGATCTGATGAAGATCGTCAGCGACGCGGTCCATGCCCGCTTCCCGGATGTGCCGGTGGTACCGGTGATGTCGGCCGGCGCGACCGACAGCATGTGGTTCCGCAACAAGGGCGTGCCCAGCTACGGCGCCTCGCCGATCTTCATGAAGGACAGCGACAGCTTCTCGCACGGCCTGAACGAGCGCACGCCCTTGAGCGAAATCGCGCCGTCGATCGTCTATTACAAGCGCGTGCTCAAGGAGCTGACCAAGTAGCGCCGTCCAGCAGCGCAGCGATCCAGCGGCCTGCGATTCCGCTCGCTTCCTCAGGCGTGAACACGCCGGGCGCGAGGCACAGTTCGAGCCAGAGCCCGTCGACCAAAGCGGTCAGCCCGATCGCGGCAAGCCGCACCGCGCCGGCGTCGACGCCGCATTCGCCGAGCAACGCCGCGATCCCCGCGCGATAGTCGGCATAGATCTCGCCGTGCAGCGCATCCATTGCGGGATTGGTCTTGGCCAGGCTCCAGAAGGCGATCCAGGTCGCGAGCAACCGCGGATCGGCGATCGGATCGCCGAAGCTCGCCGTCACATAGGCCATCAACCGCGGGCGCGGGTCCGGCCCCGCCGCCTCGACGGATGCCGCCAGCGCCGCGCGCACCCGCTCGCCAGTCCAGCGATACGTCTCTGCGATCAGCGCATCGATTCCGTCGAAATAGTGACGCAGCAGCCCCGGCGACACGCCCGCTTCGGTCGAGATCGTCCGCACCGAGACGCCCGCAGCTCCCAGTTCGGCGAGGACCTTGGCGGTTGCCGCAATCAGGCTCGCGCGACGCTCGTCAGGTTCGGCGCGGGTAAAGGCGGTGCGGGTCATCGCGTCCTTTCTACACGTCGCAGGCTTGCCCAACAGCCTATGTTGTTATACGATCGTACAACAAATATCGGGGACGCATATGGCACATCGGTTCGCGGGGGTCGCGGCGACTATCGATGCCGACGACAATGTCAGCCTGCCCGGCTGGCTCTACACCGATGCCGAGTTCCTCGATGCCGAGATCGAGCGGGTGCTGCGCCCGTCCTGGCAGATCGTCTGCCACGAGAGCGATATCGCCGCCCCGGGCGACTACCACACGCTCGATTATGTCGGCGAAAGCGTCATCGCGATCCGCGGCACCGACGGTCAGGTCCGCGCCTTCGCCAATGTCTGCCGCCACCGCGCGATGCGACTGGTCGAAGGACCCACGGGCTGCGCGAAGAAGCTGGTCTGCCCATATCACGCCTGGACCTACGAGGCCGACGGCCGGCTGAGCGGCGTGCCCTTCCGCGCCGATTATCCCGGGCTCGATCCGGCGCAGCATGGTCTCGCGCCCGTGGACGTCGAAATCTGGCGCGGCTTCGTCTTCGTCCGCCTCGTCGACAATGGAGGCCCCACGGTCGCCCAGATGATGGCGCCCTATGACGACGAGATCGCGCCCTATCGCTTCGAGGAGATGCGGACGATCAGTCCGGTCCGCACCCGCCGCCGCCCGGTTAACTGGAAGAATGTCGGCGACAATTATTCGGACGGGCTCCACATCCCCGTCGCGCATCCCGGCCTCACCCGGTTGTTCGGCAGGAGCTATGCGATCGAGGCGCAGCCCTGGGTCGATCGCATGTCGGGCGAGTTGACCGATCGCCCCGGCAATTTCTGGGAAGACGTCTACCGCAAGCATCTGCCGCGCGCGGCGCATCTGCCCGAGGCCAACCAGCGGCTCTGGCTCTACTACAAGCTCTGGCCCAACCAGGCGTTCGACCTCTACGCCGACCAGATCGACTTCATGCAGTGGCTGCCGGTCAGCCCCACCGAATGCGTGCTGCGCGAGATGGCCTTCGCCCTGCCCGACGATCGTCGTGAGATGAAGCTGGTCCGCTACGCCAACTGGCGGATCAACCGCATGGTCAACGCCGAGGACACCTGGCTGATCACCCGTGTCCAGCAGGGCATGGCCTCGCGCAGCTACACGATGGGCCCGCTCGGCGAGAGCGAGGTCTGCCTGCGCAGCTTCGCCCGGAAGATCCGCGCGCTGATCCCGGAGGCGCGGTTGCCGACGCCGCCGGCGCCGGGATGGTCGCGGCGGCCGCGGGCGGTGGACTAGACTTCTCCCCCTCCCGCTTGCGGGAGGGGGCCGGGGGGGGGGCGCCCGCCCTCCGCGAGCGA
Source organism: Sphingomonas sp. JC676 (assembly GCF_014489075.1). Lineage (GTDB taxonomy): Bacteria > Pseudomonadota > Alphaproteobacteria > Sphingomonadales > Sphingomonadaceae > Sphingomonas. The sequence continues at coordinate 689,983 of NZ_JACTGR010000002.1, forward strand.
TCCGGGGTTGGATAGCGGGCGCCCTCCCCCAACCCCTCCCGCAAGCGGGAGGGGAGCGAAAGAAAAGCGAAACGTGACCAAATCCTACGACGCGCTCATCATCGGCGGCGGCCATAACGGCCTGGTCTGCGCCTTTTATCTCGCCCGCACCGGGCTGAAGGTCCGCGTACTCGAGCGCCGCCACATCGTCGGCGGCGCAGCGGTGACCGAGGAATTCCATCCCGGCTTCCGCAACTCGACCGCGAGCTACACGGTCAGCCTCCTCCGCCCCAAGGTGATCGCCGACATGCGGCTGCACGAACGCGGCTGGCGGATCATCGAGCGGACGATCAGCAACTTCTTTCCGCACGAAGGCGGCTATCTGAAGCTCGGCGGCGGCCAGGCGCGCACCCGGGCCGAGTTCGCGCGCTTCTCGCAGAAGGACGCCGAAACCTTCCCGAAATACGAGGAAGCGCTGGAGCGCGTCGCAGAAGTGCTGCGCGACATGGCACTCAAGACCCCGCCCAATGCCGGCGGCGGCATCCGCGCCTTGCTGGCCGCGGCATCGCAGGGGCGGCGCCTGGCGAAGATGGATATCGAGGCCCAGCGCGACGTGATGGACCTGTTCGTCAAGTCCGCCCGCAGCTTCCTCGATAGCTGGTACGAGAACGAATATATCCAGGCCGCGTTCGGCTTCGACGCCGTCGTCGGCAACTATGCCAGCCCCGATACGCCGGGCAGCGCCTATGTGCTGCTCCACCACGTCTTCGGCGAGATCAACGGCAAGAAGGGCATGTGGGGCCATAGCGTCGGCGGGATGGGCGCGATCACCCAATACATGGCCGAGGCGTGCGTCGAGGCCGGGGTCGAGATCAGCCTCGAGGCGCCGGTCGCGAAAGTGCTGGTCGATGGCAACAAGGTCACCGGCGTCCGACTGGAGAGCGGCGAGGAGATCGCTGCCAGCGTGGTCGCCGCCAATGTTGGCCCGGCTTTGCTCTATCGCCAGCTGGTCGAGCGCAGCGACATGACGCCCGAATTCGCTCGCCGCATGGACAATTACAAGGCCGGTTCGGGCACCTTCCGGATGAATGTGGCGCTCTCCGAGCTGCCCGACTTCACCGTGCTGCCCGGCAAGGAGAAGGCCGAGCATCACACCGCCGGCATCATCATCTCGCCGACGCTCGACTACATGGATAAGGCCTTCACCGACGCCAAGGCGTTCGGCTGGTCGAAGGAGCCGATCGTCGAGATGAAGCTGCCCACCTCGGTGGACGACAGCCTCGCCCCGCCGGGGATGCACATCGCCTCGCTCTTCTGCCAGCAATTCGCGCCCGTGCTCCCGGCCGGACGCAGCTGGGACGATGAGCGCGAAGCCGCGGCGGACCTGATCGTCGATACGGTCACGAAGCACGCGCCCAATTTCAAGGGATCGATCATCGCCCGCCAGATCCACTCGCCGCTCGATCTTGAGCGCAAGTTCGGCCTGATCGGCGGCGACATCATGCACGGCCACATGACGCTCGATCAGCTCTGGGCCGCGCGCCCGGTCCTGGGCCATGGCGATTATCGCGCGCCGATCCAGGGCCTCTACATGTGCGGATCGGGCACCCATCCCGGCGGCGGCGTCACCGGCGCGCCCGGCCACAATGCTGCGCACGAAATCCTCAAGGATCGGAGCCTATTCGGCCGGTTGTTCGGCCGCAGCGTTCCCGCGTAGCGTAAGGTAATAAAGCGGCACCGCGGTCAGCATCAGGATCAGGCTGAGCCCGCCCGCCTCCCAGCCCGATCCCCACATCGCCCAGAACGCGAAGACCAGCCCGACCGCCGCCACCGGCTGCAGCAGGCGCAGCCGGAGCGCCGAGAGGCACGCGCCGATATAGAGCCACAAGGTCGCCGCTGTGGTCAGCCGCAGCATGAAGTCGAGCAGCCCCGCGGTCGAGCGGCTGGCATTGCTCAGCACCAGGATCGAGGCCAGCCCGCTCGACAGGATCAGTGCCCCGACCGGCACGTCGCGGCGGTTGGTCACGCCGATCCAGCGCGGCAGCACGCCCGCGCGCGACATGCCGAGCGGCAGTTCGCCCTGCACCAGCACCCAGCCGTTGAGACAGCCCACCGCCGCGACCACCGTCAGCGCGGCGACCCCCAACCCCGCCGCGCGGCCCCAGAAGGTCTCGACGAACAGGGCCATCGGCGCGGTCGCATTGGCGACGGTCGCCTCGGGCAGCGCGAAGACGATGCCCGAGCACACCACGACATAGAGCCCGCCGGTCAGCACCAGCCCGACCATCGTCGCACGGACGACATTGCGCGCCGGATCGCGCACCCGCGCCGCGGCGACACTCGCGCATTCGAACCCGACCACCGCGTAGAAGGCCAGGGTCAGCGCCGGCGTGAGCTGGCCCCATTGGAACGGCGCATGTGGTGCGCTGCGGAACTGCCCACCCCCGGCCAGCGCCAGCCCTGCGACGATGATGACGACCGCGACCAGCGGCAGCAGCTTGAGCGCGGTGGTGGCCACCTGGAACCGCCCGGAGGTCTTTGCCCCCTGCAGGTTGAGCAGGGTCATCAGCCAGATCAGCGCCGTTGCCGACAAGGCGAGCGCCAGCGGCGTCGCCGCGAGCACTGGAAAAAAGGCGGCGAGATAGCGGATCGCGGTCAGCGAGATCACCGCATTGGCGGACCAGATGCCGACCCAATAGGCCCAACCGATCAGCACGCCAGCCAACGGCCCCAGCGCCCGGGCGCAGATCGCCACCGCGCCGGTTTCCTCAGGCATCGCCGCCGCGAGCCGGCTCAGCACCAATGCGATCAGCAGCGCCCCGCCAACGCCGACGAACCAGGCGACCAGCCCGGTCCAGCCATAGGGCGCAAGCTGCGCGGGAAGCACGAAGATGCCGGAGCCGACCATGCCGCCGACGACGAGCGCCGCCGCGGTCCAGAAGCCGAAGGGCCGTTCCGTCGCCGCCATATGCGCTTCCCCCCAAGGTCGGACGCGAAGTGAACCATATTTGCCCGGCGGCGCATAGGTCTTACACAGGAGGCAATGTCGCTCTCCACTTCCCGCTATCATCCCCGCCTCGTCGAAGCCGCGCTGGCGCTGCACGACAATCGCCTGTCCGAGGCCGAACCGCTGCTCAAGCAGCATCTCAAAGCCGATCCCTTCGATGTCGCGGCGATCCGCATGCTCGCCGAGCTGGCGGGCCGGATCGGTCGCTATCGGGACGCGGAATCGCTGCTGCGCCGCGCGATCGAGCTGGCGCCCGGCTTTACCGCCGCCCGCGCCAATCTGGCGCTCGTCCTCTATCGCCTCAACCGACCGACCGACGCGCTTGCCGAGCTCGACCAGGTGCTGGGCGAGGATCCCGACAATATCGGCCACGCCAATCTGAAGGCTGCGGCGCTCGGCCGGCTCGGCGGCTTCGACGAGGCGATCGCGCTCTACGAATCGATCCTCGCCGCCGCGCCCAACCAGCCGCGCGTCTGGATGAGCTTCGGCCATATGCTCAAGACCGTCGGCCGCCAGGCCGAAGGCGTCGCCGCCTATCGCCGCGCGCTGGCGCAGACGCCGAGCCTCGGCGAAGCCTGGTGGAGCCTCGCCAACCTCAAGACCGTCCGCTTCGACGATGGCGACATCGCAGCGATGGAAGCCGCGCTCGAGCAATCGGACCTGTCGGACGAGGACCGCTTCCACCTCGATTTCGCGCTGGGCAAGGCGTTCGAGGACCGCCGCGATCCCCCGCGCGCCTTCGCGCATTACGAGGCCGGCAACGCGCTGCGCCGGACCCAGCTCAAATATGACGCCGACGAGACCCAAGCGTTCGTCGATGCCAGCATCGCGCTCTACACGAGTGAGTTCCTCGATGCCCGTGCCGGCCAGGGATGCGACTCCCCTGCCCCGATCTTCATCCTCGGCATGCCCCGCGCCGGCTCCACCCTGATCGAGCAGATCCTAGCCAGCCATAGCCAGGTGGAAGGCACGACCGAGCTTCCCGATATCCCGGCGCTCGCACGCAAGGTCGCCGATTATCCCTCGGGCGCAGCGGCGCTGTCGGCCGCGCAGCTCGTCGAGATGGGCGAGGCCTTTCTCAAGCGCGCCGCCGTGCAGCGCCACACCGACCGCCCCTATTTCATCGACAAATTGCCCAACAACTGGGCGCATCTGCCGCTGATCCACCTGATCCTGCCGAACGCGAAGATCATCGACGCGCGCCGCCACCCGCTCGGGTGCTGCTTCTCCAACTTCAAGCAGCATTTCGCCCGCGGCCAGGCGTTCAGCTATTCGCTCGACGATATGGGCCGCTACTATCGCGACTATGTGCGGCTGATGGCGCATGTCGATGCGGTCCGGCCCGGTCTGGTCCACCGCGTCCTTTACGAGGCGATGGTCGACGATACCGAGGCGCAGGTCCGCGCCCTGCTCGCCTATTGCGGCCTCGATTTCGAGCCCGCCTGCCTCGAATTCCACAAGACCGATCGCGCGGTGCGCACCGCCAGTTCGGAGCAGGTCCGCCAGCCGATCTTCCGCGAGGGCACCGAAAGCTGGCAGCCGTTCGAGCCTTGGCTTGACCCGCTCAAGGCAGCGCTCGGCGACGTCCTCACGCTTTACCCTACGACACCCGTCGACTGACAGTTGCAAATCTGTCACGGCACAGAAACAAATCATATACTTCGCGCTCGCAGCATTGACGACACCCCGCCCCTGCAAACAGTCTCCGGTAAGTCGCCTCCTGCCGGAGAATATCGAATGGTTTCGATCCCGCGCCGCCTGACTATCGCAGCTCTGCTGACTTCCACCGCTTTCGCGATGCCTGCGTTCGCGCAGGAAACCGAAACGGTCGTCTCCGACACCGACATCGTTGTTACCGCGCAGAAGCGCGAGGAAAGCCTGCAGAACGTTCCGATCAGCATCCAGGCACTGGGCACCCGCAAGCTCGACCAGCTGAACATTTCCAATTTCGTGGAATATTCGCAGCTCCTGCCGTCGCTGTCGTTCCAGACGAGCCAGCCGGGCTCCACCACGGTCTATATGCGCGGTGTCGCCTCAGGTGGCGACGGCAACCATTCGGGATCGCTCCCTTCCGTCGGCGTCTATCTCGACGAACAGCCGATCACCACAATCGGCGGCACCCTCGACGTACACATCTACGACATCGCACGTATCGAGAGCCTCGCTGGGCCGCAGGGCACGCTCTACGGCGCTTCCAGCCAGGCGGGCACGATCCGCATCATCACCAACAAGCCCGAGACGAGCAGCTTCTACGGCCGCGTCGATGCCGAGGGTAATCTGGTCAACAAGGGCGGGTTCGGCGGCAAGGTCGAGGGCATGCTCAACGTGCCACTCTCGTCCTGGGCGGCGCTGCGCATGTCAGGCTTCTATCAGCACGATTCCGGCTATATCGACAATGTGCCGGGCACCCGCAGCTTTATCGGCGGGATCAGCGTCAACAACAACGCGTTCGTGAAGGACGATTATAACGACGTCGATACCTGGGGCGGCCGTGCGGCGCTCAAGGTTGATCTCGACGATAATTGGATCGTGACGCCGACGGTCCTCTACCAGGAATCGCGCACCAACGGCACGTTCGGCGGCGACGCCCAGGTCGGCGATCTCAAGGTGCAGCATTTCTTCCCCGATTGGCGCAAGGACCGCTTCATCCAGGCGGCGCTGACGATCGAGGGCAGGATCGGCAATTGGGACGTGACCTATGCCGGTGCCTATCTGGACCGGAAGGACTCATCGTCCAGCGACTATACCGATTATTCCGAGGCCTATGACTCGCTCTATTCGTCGGTCGGCGGCCTGGCAGGCTATTTCTATTATCAGGACGCCGCGGGCAACACGATCGATCCGCGCCAGCAGGTGCTGGGATCGGATCACTTCAAGAAGCTCAGCCAGGAATTGCGCGTCGCCTCGCCGCAGGATTCACCCTTCCGCGTCGTCGCCGGCCTGTTCTACCAGCGCCAGAGCAACGCGATCCATCAGGACTATCGGATCGCCAATCTCAGCCCGAACCTGTCGGTCAACGGCTTCCCGGGCACGCTGTGGCTCACCCAGCAGCACCGCGTCGACAAGGACTATGCCGCGTTCGGCGAGGCGAGCTTCGATATCCTGCCCACGCTGACGATCACCGGCGGCGGCCGCGTCTACAAATACGACAACTCGCTGATCGGCTTTTTCGGCTTCGGCCGCGATCCCGCTTATTATCAGGGTGCCGCGGGCAATCCCCCGCCCAATGCCGCAGGCAGCACGCGGACGGGCGTGGCCGGGTGCTACACCACCCAGGGCATGACCTTGCGCGATGCGCAGCTTGCCGGCGCCCCTACCACCTTGCTCCCGGCAGCGGTCTCCGGCAGCCCCTGCACCAACCTCGCCGATTTCGAGAATGGCAAGCTGGTGCCAAAGTCGACCGAGGGCGACGGCTTCCTCCACCGGGTGAACCTCACCTGGAAGCCGATCAAGGACGTGCTGCTCTACGCGACTTGGTCGCGCGGCTACCGTCCCGGCGGCATCAATAGGCGCGCGACCATCGCACCCTATGCCGCCGATTTCCTGACCAATTACGAGGTCGGCTGGAAGACCACGCTGGCCGACGGCATGCTGCGCTTCAATGGCTCGATCTATCAGCAGGAATGGAAGAAGTTCCAGTTCTCCTTCCTCGGCCAGAACAGCTTCACCGAGATCCATAACGGCCCCAATGCGCGCATTCGCGGTGTCGAGGCCGACGTGAACTTCGTCTCGGGCGGGCTGACGCTGACCGCGGCGGGTTCCTATACCGATGCCAAGACGCGGCAGAATCTGTGCGGCTATGACGACGCCACCTATAGCTGCACCAATCCCGGCCCGGACGGCGCGATCAACTATATCTCGGCGCCCATAGGCACCCGGCTACCCGTCACGCCGCGCTTCAAGATCAATGGCACGGCGCGCTACCAGGTGCCGATCGGCTCGGCCAAGGCCTATATCCAGGGGATAATCGCACACCAGAGCTCGGCCGCGTCGGACGTGCGGACCAAGGTGTTCATCCTGCCGCTGCACGATCCGACCGATCCGGCGACCGCTGCCGATCCGACCAGCTATTACAATGCGGCGCAGGCACTCGGGCGGCTTCCCGCCTACACCACCGGCGACCTGGCGATCGGCGCCGAGTTCACCAGCTTCACGCTGGAAGCGTTCGTGCAGAATATATGGGACGAGCGCGGCCAGATCTCGCGCTTCCAGGAATGCGGGAGCTGTGGCCAGCGGCCCTATGCCGTCTATATCCGCCCCCGCACGATCGGCATCCGCGCCGGGACCAAGTTCTAAGGCGAAACCCAAACAAACCCGTCACCCCGGCGAAAGCCGGGGCCCAGAGTCACAAGCATGGACTATTTGGCTCTGGATCCCGGCTTTCGGGATGACGGAATAGTTGTGCTCAGCCCGCTGACGATCAGATTCCGCCCTCAACCGTCTCCAGGCCCCTGGCCTTGAGCCCGGCGATCAGCGCCTCGACGCACGCGTCGACGAGCGCCTGATCCGTCGCGCGCACGACGAAGTTCGCGCCCGTTTTTCCATCGCGGAAGAAGGGATAGCTGCCGATCGACACCCCCTCGTGCGCGTGCTCTGTCTCGCGCAGGAACTCGGCGATCTCGCTCTCCGCCACCCAGCTCCCCACCGTGCGCGAAACCACCGGCAACCCGCCCTCCAGCGTTCCCGTCAGCGCATCGAGCATGCCCGCGGTGATGTGCGGCACGCCCGCCAGGATGAAGAGGTTGCCCACCCGGATGCCCGGCGCGCCGGACATGCGGTTGGGGATCAGATCGGCGCCCTCGGGCACCCGCGCCATCCGCAGCCGCGCATCGGTCAGCCCGCCCTTCGTCTGGTAATAGCGTTCGAGCACCGCGCGGGCGTGCGGGTGCACCACCACGCCCACGCCCAGCGCCGCCGCGATCGCATCGACGGTGATGTCGTCATGCGTCGGCCCGATCCCGCCGGTGGTGAAGCAATAATCGTTGCGGGCCCTGAGCGCATTGACCGCCTCGACGATCGCCGCCTGCACATCGGGCACCACGCGCACCTCGGCGAGTCGGATTCCCTGCACGTTGAGCCAGCTCGCGATCTGCGCGATATTCTTGTCCTGGGTCCGGCCCGAGAGGATCTCGTCGCCGATCACCACCAATGCCGCGGTCCAGATGCGCTCGCCCATGTCGGTCGCATAGCTCAGCCGGAAGGTCTCGCAAAGCGGCGCGCGCCCGCCTATATTCTCGAAATGACCGAATATGTGACCGTCACCGCCGACATGCCGCAGGCGCGCAGCCACGCGATCAAGCTCCACGGGCCCGAGGGCTTCGAGGGGATGCGCAAGGCCGGCCGACTCGCCGCCGAGATCCTCGACGCGCTCGTCCCCCATGTTGTGCCCGGCGTCACCACCGAGGAGCTGGACGATATCGTCCGCAACATGTCGGTCGCGGGTGGCGGCGTCCCCGCCACGCTCGGCTATCGCGGCTACACGCACAGCTGCTGCATCTCGATCAACCATGTCGTCTGCCACGGCATCCCGAGCGACCGCACCCTCAAGGACGGCGATATCGTCAATATCGACGTCACCCCGATGCTGGACGGCTGGCACGGCGATACCAGCCGCATGTTCCTGGTCGGCGACGTGCCGATCAAGGCGCGCCGCCTGGTCGACGTCACCTATGAATGCCTGATGCTCGGCATTGAGCAGGCCAAGCCGGGCAATCATCTGGGCGACATCAGCAACGCGATCCAGCGCCATGCCGAGCGGCACCGCTACGGCGTCGTCCGCGATTTCTGCGGCCATGGCCTGGGCCAGGTCTTCCACGATGCGCCCGAGGTCGTCCATGTCGGCCGCCCCGGCACCGGCCCGGAGCTGCGTCCCGGCATGTTCTTCACGATCGAGCCGATGATCAATATCGGTCGCCCCGACGTGAAGCTGCTGGAGGATGGCTGGACGGCGGTCACGCGCGACCGCTCGCTCTCGGCTCAGTTCGAGCATTCGATCGGGATTACCGAGGACGGCTGCGAGATCTTCACCAAGAGCCCCAAGGGGCTGGACCGCCCGCCTTATTGAGTGCGGGCGGCCGCGGCGCCATGATCTGCTGCCGGAATCTGCTGAAAGACCGGACTAGCCGATAGCGGTGTGGGTCCGCCCGGTCAGGCGACCCGCCGTCCGTCGATGGCGGCTTTCCACTCGGTCAGCGTATGGAAGGCCGGCAGGCTGAGCTGTCCGTCAAGCGTCTTCACGACCAGATTGTTGTTCGGCGCGAAAAGCTCGGCCGACAGTCCTTCGGAAGCCAGCATCAGCGGAGACACGCGATGCCTGGTGCACAGGCCGCCATTGCCGTCGTCCACCAGGCGCTGCTCGAATTCCACGCCTTGCTGATGGTTCGAGGCGCGGCGGACGGTGGCGACAGCCAACTGGCCGTCGCCGAGATCGACCACGAATTGCGTACCTTCCGGCACGTCGACAATGCCATCGATCAGCGCGCCGGAGGCGGAGAGATTCCGCAGCACGGCGGCATAGTAATGATTGTCGTGGATCACGCCGACCTTGCGGAACGTGGCGTGCCGGTGGTGGCGCTGCTTTGCCGGACCGCTGGGCTTGATGACCCAACGGCCGTCCTCGACATAGTTTTTGAGCTCCTCGGCGGATACGGCGCGGCTGTACAGGAAGCCCTGCACGTGGCTCACCTTCAAGGCGCGCATGGTCTCCAGCTGATCGAAGGATTCGATGCCCTCGGCGGTCGTTTCCATCCCCAGGGCGCCGGCCAGCGCAACGATGGCGGCGATGATCGCCTGATTTCGCGCGCCCTCCTCGGTCGAGTTGCGCACAAAGCTCTGATCGATCTTGATCTTGTCGAATGGCGCCGTCCTGAGATACCCCAGCGAGGAGTACCCCGTTCCGAAATCGTCGAGCGCCAGCCGTACGCCGAGCGCCTTGAGGACCTCGAATCTCTTTTCCGTTTCGAGCGTGTCGCCCAGGAACACGCTCTCGGTGATTTCCAATTCCAACCGGTCGGGCGGCAGGTTGGAGTTGGCGAGCGCGCTGAGCACGATCTGCGGAAGGCTGTCGCTGGCAAACTGGATCGGCGAGACGTTCACCGCGACACGCAATTCGCCCGGCCAGCTTGCCGCATCCATGCAAGCTTTCCTGAGCGCCCACTCGCCCAGTTGCGGAATGAGATTGGCTTCCTCGGCGATCGGGATGAAGATGGAGGGCGAAATCCGTCCGCGCTTGGGGTGATTCCAGCGCATCAGCGCTTCGAACCCGCTCACCTCATTAGTGAGCGCGTTGACGACCGGCTGGTAGTGGACGGCAATCTCGCCATTGCCGAGCGCGTCCATCAGGTCGTGTTCGAGGACACGGCGCTCTTCCGCCGATCTCAGCAATTCCGTGGAGAAGAAGCGGAATCGTCCCCGGCCGCCGCTCTTCGCGGCATAAAGCGCCAGGTCGGCGTTGCGGATGAGCTCTTCGCTGGTCTCGCCATCGAACGGGTTGACGGCGATTCCGACCGAGGCCCCGATGATGCAACGGCTGCCGTTTATCGAATAGGGATGCGACAGCGATTCGATGATCGCATTGGCCATGTCGCCCAGCGCGCCGCGATCATGCGTATCCTGAAGGACGATCTGGAACTCGTCGCCGCCGATGCGGCCGATCTTCTCGGCATCGCCGACGATCCTCACCAATCGTTCCGCGACCTGCTTGAGCAGCACATCGCCAACCGGGTGGCCCATCGTATCGTTGATCTGCTTGAATCGGTCCAGGTCGATCAGCAGCACCGCGCACGGGCGCCGCTGCACCCGGAATGCGACGATCGTCCTTTCCAGCAGGCTGGTCACGCAACGCCGGTTGGGAAGTCCCGTCAGCGGGTCGTACATCGCCAGCCGCGTGTTTTCCTCAACTGATTGCTGTTCGACCGTCACGTCGGTTCCATGGCCGAGATAGCCGCAGAAATTCCCGGTGCGATCCAGCTGCGGCTGACCGGACAGCTCCCAGCAGCGCTCAATGCCGTTGATATCGATCCGCACCTGGGTCGTTTCGAAACGTGCATGGCGAATGAGCTGAAAGGGCAATGTGCGCCGTCGCTCCGCATCCGAGTTCGCGGGTTTGAACAGGGAGACGAGCTCACGTCCCAGGATGTCGTTGGCCCCTCCGGTCAGCAGCGCGCCGATCGAATCGGTCATGTAGGTGATGCATCCGTCCGCATCCGTTGCCCAGAACCAGCCGAGCTTCATTTCCTCGTAATTGCGAAGGAGGCTCGAATGCGCATCCTTCACGGCTGCTGCATGCGCGTCTCCGTTTCGCGCGAACGGCCAGATGCGGGTATTGCTGCCGGAATTGGCTACAGCGGCGTTCTTCGCGGTCGGGGAGTCTCCACTCATGACCCAAATTCTCCGGCGCCGGCATTCTGCCAACCCGCTATGTTACCGCGCCGGTCCTTTAGGTTTGGTGAAGCGCCGTTCGGCGGTCCTTCGCGCTACGCGCGCGACCCGCACATACCACCCCTTGCCCTCGCTGCCCGCCCGCATTATTCCGCGCCGCAGCATCAAGAGTCGGGCCGACGCCCGGCACCAACCTGCCTTCCCGGCAAGGTGGTGTCTCCGCTTCCAGCGGAGGGATGTGGCCGATCCGGCAACCAACGGGATGAAGCCACGCGTCGATCTGGTTCCTGGTGCCAACACCAGTGAGAAGGCCAGTGTGCGTGATGACCGAAGTTCAGCAGTTCGCCAGCGACAATTATGCCGGGGTCTGTCCCGAAGCCTGGGCGGCCATGGAAGACGCCAATCGCGGCCATGCCCCCGCTTATGGCGACGATGACTGGACACAGCGCGCGTCGGACGCCTTCCGCACCTTGTTCGAAACCGATTGCGAGGTCTTCTTTGCCTTCAACGGCACCGCGGCCAATTCGCTCGCACTCGCCTCGCTCTGCCAATCCTATCACAGCGTGATCTGCTCGGCCTCCGCCCATGTCGAGACCGACGAGTGCGGCGCGCCCGAATTCTTCTCCAACGGCTCCAAGCTGCTCGTCGCGCCCTCCACCGACGGCAAGCTGACGCCCGAGGCAGTGCGCACCGTCGCCACCAGCCGCTCGGACATCCATTTCCCCAAGCCGCGCGTGGTGACGATCACCCAGCCGACCGAGACCGGCCAGGTCTATAGCGTCGCCGAGATCCGGGCGCTCTCGGCGGTTTGCCGCGAGCTCGGGCTCAAGCTCCATATGGACGGGGCGCGCTTCGCCCATGCCTGTGCCAGCCTCGGCGCCAGCCCGGCCGAGCTGACCTGGCAGTCGGGCGTCGACGTGCTCTGCTTCGGTGGCACCAAGAACGGCATGGCGGTCGGCGAGGCGGTGCTCTTCTTCGATGCGACGCTCGCCCAGGACTTCGACTATCGCTGCAAGCAGGCCGGCCAGCTCGCCTCGAAGATGCGCTTCCTCTCGGCGCCCTGGGTCGGGATGCTGGAGAGCGGCGCATGGCTGCGCAACGCCCAGCACGCCAATCACTGCGCCTTGCGGCTGGCGGCGCAGATCGTCGACCTGCCCGACATCGCGCCGATGTTCCCGGTCGAGGCGAATGGCGTCTTCGTCCGCGCGCCCGAGCCGGTGCTCCAGAGCCTGCGCGAGCGTGGCTGGCGCTTCTACACCTTCATCGGCGGCGGTGCCCGCTTCATGTTCGCGTGGGACGCCGATCCTGCGCGGGTGGACCAGCTGGCGGCCGATATCCGCAGCGCGAGCGCGGAGATCGGCGCCATCCGGTCGCAAGCCGCCTAGCCGCCGGACGTCAGCCGGCCGGTGTCTGGGCGGCGGTTCCGTTGACCAGCACCGGCGTGGGCGCGGGTTCCTCCGGGCTCCAGTCGTCGTCACGGTCGTGGAAGCCGTGCCTGCCCGGACCATGCCGAGGGCCGTGCGGCTCGCGCGGCACTTCGCCGATCGCGAGCTTGCCGTCCTTGTTGATGTCGAGCTGCTGGAACCGGGTCGTGGCGGCCTGTGTCCATTCCGCCTGGGTGATCATCCCGTCATTGTTCGCATCGGCATTGCCGAAAGGACCGATGCCCCGGTGCATCCCCGCCATGGCAATGCCGCCCGCGGTCAGCGTCGCGACGACGCTGATCGCGGCGACCCCCAAATATTTCCACTTCACATTCATTTCAAATCTCCTGCCCGCATCTTTCGCGGTACAGGCCGGATCGGCGCCCGGCCTCTCCGCAAGATTTCACGCAAGCGACGATATTGTAGCAAATTGTCGTAAGATCATATCGTTAGCCTACGAACGCCCGTTCGATCACATAATGGCCGGGCGCTGCGTTCGAGCCCTCGATAAAGCCCCGCCCCTCCAGCATCCTGGCAAAGTCGCGGATCATTGCGGTGCTCCCGCACAGCATCACCCGATCGGTTTCCGGATTGAGCTCCCGCTCGCCCGCCACCGGCGCCTTGAACAACCAGCCATTGGCGACCAGTTCGCCGATCCGCCCGGTCGTCCGGAACGGCTCACGCGTCACCGTCGGCACATAATGGAACTGGAGCAGCGCCTGCTCCTGCACCAGCGGGTCGCTCGCCAGCTGCGCGGTAAGCTCGTCATGAAAGGCAAGGTCGCTCACGCGCCGCACGCTGTGCACCAGCACGATCTGCGCGAACCGCTCATAGATGTCGGGGTCGCGCGCGATGCTCAGGAACGGCGCCAGCCCCGTACCCGTGGAAAGCAGGAACAGCCGCTTCCCCGGCAGCAGCGCGTCGGAGACGAGCGTCCCCGTCGGCTTCTTACCCAGATAGACATGATCGTCCGGCCGGATCGCCTGGAGCCGCGAGGTCAGCGGCCCGTCCGGCACCTTGATCGAGAGGAATTCGAGCTCGTCGGACCAAGCCGGGCTCGCGATCGAATAAGCGCGCATCAGCGGCCGGTCGCCGTCCATCAGCCCGATCATCACGAACTCGCCCGATCGGAAGCGGAAGCTCGTCGGGCGCTCGATCGCGAAGCTGAACAGATGTTCGTTCCAGTGCTTGACCCAGCGCACGCCGGACGTGGCGAAGCTGGCATGCGCCGGGAGCAGCGCCGGCGGGCGCGTATGCATTGTCATCGACGATCCTTGTCAGGAGTTGGAGCCGCGCGGCACCGGTGTCCGCCGCAGCACGTCGCTCGCCTGGAGCACCGCGACGATGAAGGGATGGACGATCTCGGGCTTGACGAGCTGCGCCGCCAGCCGTCCCACCAGCCGCTCGTCGCCGTCCGCGGCGGCATGGAACAGCGTCAGCAGCACCGCCTCGTCGTCATGGACCGTGACGCAGCCTGGCTGGCCGAAGCGCAGCGGCCCCGCGCCTTCGACGTTGAGCACGAACATCGCCATGTTGAAGTCGCGCAGCAGCTCGGGAACCCGCCAGCGCTCGAACGACGGCCCCAGCGTGGCGCACGGGCATTTCTGCATCGACATCGCCACCACCCAGCTCCGCATCGACCACAGGATCATCTGATCGCCGGGCGGCAGATCGAACACGGGCCGGTCCAGGAATCGATACACGCGCGCCTCCAGCTACTATTGCGATTAACTCGCATTAGCGCCGATAGCGCCGGGCGCAGGAGCGGTCAACCGGTTCGCGAAAAGGAACCCGTCGGTCGCTTGATTGTCCGCTATTCGCTGATTTGCGTCACGGATGGGAGGATGAGCCCGGAGCGATCCGAATGCGACATTCGCGTTACGCTTCCTCGTCGGCGCCTTCGGCACGGGTCGACCAGTAGCGCAGCGCTTCCTCTGCCTCTTCGGCATTCAAGTCGCCGACCTCGCTGGTGATCCAGCATGCGCGGCGAAAGACAGGATCGATCGCGCAGATGCCATGCGCCATGATCACCAACGGCCCCTTGGCGACGATTACTTCGCCGCTGCGATGACCGGGATGCTCGTCATCTTCGATCCAGCGGTGAATCTCCGCCGGAACATCCATGGGGTAGAGGTGCATAGATGCCACCACGCCGTCTTAACATGGATCAACGTACGAAAGAGGCAGTTGGTTCCCCTAGGATTGCACCGCATATGGCTGTTTCGCCAGCGCAATTTTTTTGCGCGTGTCTTCATCCTGTCATCAAACACTAAGGCGGCATTTACCATGAAGGCCCTAGCGCGATCGCGATGTTCCAGCCCCATCGCCCCCGCCCCCAGGCCGATCCTAGGTTCCTTGCGCAATGGCTCACCTCCGCCGAGCGAGACGCGCCCTCGCTGCCGCAAGGCGCGTCGATCAGCGATGCCGTGCGCCGGTTTCAGGACGATCTGTCGCTCCGCCTGCTCCCTGTGGTCGATCCGGCGCAGCGCCCGGTCGGCGCGGTGTTCGAGAAGGACGTGCGCCGTCTGCTGCTCAATCCCTTCGGCCATGCGCTGATGCGCAACCCGGCCTATGGCGGCCGGCTGAAGGCGCTGGTCCGCACCTGCCCGGTCGCCGATGCCTCGCTCGATCCCGAGGCGCTGGTCGATGCCTATACCGCCGAGGACGGGCATGAAGGCATGATCCTCACGCGCGGCGGCCAGCTCTTCGCGGTGATCGGCAATCGGCGCCTCATCCAGCTCGCCGCCGAGCGCCAGGTCCATGCCGCCGAGCAACGCCTCAACCGCGCGCGCCGGATCGAGGCCGCCAGCGAACGCCTCGAGAGTGAAATCGGCTCGCTGACCGAGAAGCTCCGTAGCCTAGCCGCCACGCTCCAGCAGAGCGCCACCGCCACCGTCGATCGCGCTGCGAGCAACAGCGCCTCGGCGACCGCGCTCGCCGCGGCGGTCGCCCAGAACCACGACAATCTCGCCGCCATCGCCGCCGAATCGGATGAGCTCGCCGCGACGCTCGACACGATCGGCCAGAGCACCACCGCCGCCAAGGCCTCGGCCGCGCACGCCGTAGACCTGGTCGACGACAGCCGCACCCGCACCGCCGAACTGGGCGCCTTCGCGCAGACCGTCGGCAGCGTCACCGCGATCATCGGTGAGATCGCCGGCCGGGTGAACCTGCTCGCGCTCAACGCCTCGATCGAGGCCGCGCGTGCCGGTCATGCCGGCTCCGGCTTCACCGTCGTCGCCAACGAAGTGAAGGCGCTGGCCGGCCAGGTCAGCGACGCCGCCGAGACCGTCACCGCGCATGTCGAGGACATTCGCCGCGCGGTCGACCTCGTCACCGCCAACCATGCCCGGGTCGAGGCCGCGATCGTCGCGATCGCCGATCTCTCCGGGGATCGAACAGGCAGTGCGCGGTCAGCAATCCGCCACCCGCACGATCGCGCACAATGTCAGCGAGAGCGTCGAGGGCACCGTCGGCGTCCAGTATGACATCGAGGCGATCGGCGCCGCCTCGCAGGCCGCGTCGCAAAGCGCGGGCGACATGGAGCTGCTCGCTGCCAGCCTGTTCTCGGGCGCCGAGGCGCTTTCGAACGGCGTGGACCGTTTCCTGGCGGAAGTCCGCACCGCCTGATCCCACTGCCCTTCGATCGGGCACCCCGGTCCGTGCTGCCTATTTGATAGGCAATTGTTAACCGTTGCGCTGAGTGCAACCGGAGGACTAGCCTAGACCGACCGCTCTGGCATGAGTCATGCTAGTCGCGCGGCAGGGCATTCGGCGTATCCCCGGGGGACCAAGTGAAAAAAATCGAAGCGATCATCAAGCCGTTCAAGCTCGATGAAGTGAAGGAGGCGCTGCACGAAGTGGGCGTCTCGGGCATCACCGTGACCGAGGCCAAGGGCTTCGGCCGCCAGAAGGGGCACACCGAGCTCTATCGCGGCGCCGAATATGTCGTCGATTTCCTGCCCAAGGTGAAGCTCGAGGTCGTGGTGGAGGACGCGCTCGCCGATCGCGTGGTCGAGGCGATCGCCGCCGCGGCCCAGACCGGGCGCATCGGCGACGGCAAGATCTTCGTGATTCCGGTCGAGACGGCACTCCGCATCCGCACCGGGGAGCGCAACGAAAACGCAGTTTGACGCGGCGCAGCATCCTAGCGATGCTGCGAGCGCGAACGTAATTTAATTGCCTGATTCGTCGGGCAGACAGCATGAAAGCGAAAGGGTTTAGCGATGGCGAATTCGGCCAATGACGTCCTGAAGATGGTCAAGGAGAACGAGATCGAGTGGATCGATCTGCGCTTCACCGATCCCAAGGGCAAGTGGCAGCACCTGACCATGGTGGCGGGCGTGATCGGCGAGGACGAGCTGACCGACGGCCTGATGTTCGACGGCTCCTCGATCGAGGGCTGGAAGGCGATCAACGAGTCCGACATGATCCTGAAGCCCGATCTCGACGCGGTGTGGATCGATCCCTTCTCGGCCACGCCGATGCTGATCCTGGTCTGCGACATTGTCGAGCCCTCGACAGGCGAGCTTTATTCGCGCGATCCCCGCTCGACCGCCAAGCGCTCGGAAGCCTATCTCAAGACTTTGGGCATCGGCGACACCGTCTATGTCGGCCCCGAGGCCGAGTTCTTCATGTTCGACGATGTCCGCTTCGAGAACAGCTACGCGACCAGCTATTATGCGATCGACGATATCGAGCTGCCGACCAACACCGGCAAGGAATATGAAGCCGGCAATCTGGGTCACCGCCCGCGCGCCAAGGGCGGCTATTTCCCGGTCGCCCCGGTCGACAGCGCCGTCGACATCCGCGGCGAGATGGTCGCGACGATGCTCGAAATGGGCCTGCCCTGCGACAAGCATCACCACGAGGTCGCCGCGGCGCAGCACGAGCTGGGCCTGACCTTCGGCACGTTGGTCCAGACCGCCGACCGCATGCAGATCTACAAGTATGTCGTACACCAGGTCGCCCAGGCCTATGGCAAGACCGCGACCTTCATGCCCAAGCCGATCAAGGAAGATAACGGCTCGGGCATGCACACCCATATTTCGATCTGGGATGGCAAGACCCCGCTGTTCGCGGGCAATGGCTATGCCGGCCTGTCGGACATGTGCCTCTATTTCATCGGCGGTGTGATCAAGCACGCCAAGGCGCTTAACGCCTTCACCAATCCCTCGACCAACAGCTACAAGCGGCTGGTCCCGGGCTATGAGGCACCGGTGCTGCTCGCTTATTCGAGCCGCAACCGCTCGGCCTCGTGCCGCATCCCTTATGGTGCGGGCAGCAAGGCCAAGCGCGTCGAGTTCCGCTTCCCGGACGCGCTCGCCAATCCGTATCTCTGCTACGCGGCGCTGCTGATGGCCGGCCTCGACGGCATCCAGAACAAGATCCATCCGGGCGAGCCGATGGACAAGAACCTGTACGACCTGCCGCCGGCCGAGCTCGAGCTCGTCCCTACGGTCTGCGGTTCGCTTCGCGAGGCGCTCGACAGCCTCGAGGCCGATATGGACTTCCTGCTCAAGGGCGACGTGTTCACCAAGGACCAGGTCGAAGCCTATGTCGAGATCAAGCGCGCCGATGTCGCCCGCTGGGAAATGACCCCGAGCCCGGTCGAGTACGACATGTATTACAGCGCCTAAGCGCTGCTTACTGAAGGGTAAGAGGGGCGCCCGGGAAACCCGGGCGCCCTTTCTTGTCCGCGCGCGGCGTCAGAAGCGATGACGGAACGCGAACTTATAGCCTTCCCAGACCGCGATCGCGAAGAACAGCAGGTCCATCGCGTCCGACGCTTCCATCACCAGCGTCGCGATGTTGCTCAAGTCGAGCCGCCCGAGCGCGTCCAGGAAGGAAATGTCTGCGAGCTGCGCCACCATCGCGACATCCACCATCACCGTGCCGAGCAGCCAGCCGAGCGCGGCGCACGCCGCGCCCAGGATCCCGAACTTCTGGTCGATGCCGTTCCCGGCCACACGGACCGCATAGCCGACCAGTGCACCCACCGC
Source organism: Sphingomonas sp. JC676 (assembly GCF_014489075.1). Lineage (GTDB taxonomy): Bacteria > Pseudomonadota > Alphaproteobacteria > Sphingomonadales > Sphingomonadaceae > Sphingomonas. The sequence continues at coordinate 708,774 of NZ_JACTGR010000002.1, forward strand.
GACGGCGATCAGGCCGAGCTGGTAATGAGTGACATAGACGAACCCCGCCCATAGTGCCGCGCCCACCACCGCGGCGGCGAGCCCCGCCGGAACCGCGAGTGCGAAATTCTGCCGCGCGCGCATATGGGCGACTGCCTCGTCATGGCCCATTTCCTCGAGCGGCACCTCGGCCGCCTCCACGGTCGTCTCGTTCATCATCGTCTCCCCCTATTTGGGCGGCACGGCGCCGCCTGTTTCATTGCAACATCTGGTGCGTCCCATCGGTCATCAGCGCGAGGAACGCCGCGAGCCCCAGGTAGAAGACCCCGTACTGGATCTTGGTCGCGGCAGACGCGTTGTAATAGGCTTGGTTCTCCGGCGCTTCCGGATCGTAATTCCACGCCTGTCTGAGCGCCGGAAGCGCCGCGATCGCGATCACGAACAGGAGCGGGCTCGGGCGATACAGCATCAGCGCCAGCATCATCGGCACGCCGAGGAACCAGATGCGCGGCCCCAGGATCGCGGTCATCCGGCCGCCGTCGAGCGGCGACAGCGGGATCAGGTTGAAGAAGTTGAGGAAGAAACCGCTATAGGCGACCGCGAGCAGCAGGTCGCTGTCGGTATGCCGCGCCCATAGATAGACGAGGAGCGCGCCGATCGTGCCGAGGAACGGGCCCGCCGACGCCACATAGGCTTCGGTCTCGACATCCATCGGCTGGTCCTTGAGCTCGATCCACGCGCCGACGAAAGGGATGAAGGTCGGTGCGCTGACCGGCAGCGACTTTTGCCGCGCGGCGATGAAGTGTCCCATCTCGTGCACGAACAGCAGCCCGATAAAGCCGGCGGCATATTGCCAGCCGAATATCTGCGCATAGATGGCAAGCGAGACGAGCATGGTGAGCAGCGTGCCGCCTACCTTGCCAAGCTTGAACAGCGTCAGCAGCGCGACGATCGCCGTGCCCATCAGGCACGCGCTCGTCGGATATGCGCACGGCAGGCCACCAGAGGCGGCAATGGCAACAGGTCGCGAGTCAAAAATTCCCCCGATTCTCGCGATGGACACAGCTTGATAGGAAACCGCGCGCGTTTGCGAAAGCCAATGACTGGCCCGATCCCGCTCGGCGATGTTCCATTATGTTCCAGGTGCTTTTGCACCGAAGTGGTCACATCTGGAAGGTCACAAACATGCTTAAGGCAGCCCCATTGTAATATCCTGATAATCAGCGCCTCATAGTCCAACCCTCGACCATTGCGCACACGCAACAAGGCGCTCGGTCTAGGGAAAAACATCGCATGACCAAGAGTATCGCGTACAGCCGCACCCCCGTTAGCGGCGCCCGTTCGGTTTCCATCCTGGCACTGGCGCGCACGATCGCGCCGTTGCTGCTGGTGGCGGGATGTAGTGGCGGCAGCGGCACCGGTTCGCCCGCTCCAACACCCACGCCGATCCCCACGCCAACACCGACTCCCGCCAATGCCGCGCCAATATTCACCTCGCCGGCGACCGCGAACGTGACCGAGAACGCCACCGCCGCCTATCAGGCGACCGCGACCGACGCGAACGGCGATCCGATCCTGTTCAGCATCTCCGGCGGCGCCGATGCCGGACAGTTCAAGATGACGCAGGCCGGCGCGCTGAGCTTCGTCACCGCGCCCAAGGTCGCCACCCCCACGGACAGCAACGGCGACAATGTCTATGCCGTCCAGATCGGCGCCAGCGACGGCAAGGTGAACACCACGCTCGACCTGCTGGTCACCGTCACCCCGGCGACCGCGGGCTTCCGCGTCGTCCAGGTCGCGACCGGATTCACCCAGCCAACCTGGGTGGGCCCGATTCCGGGCGATCCCGGCCATGTCTTCGTCACCGAGAAGGGCGGGAAGATCTACACGCTCGAGCCCGCCACCGGCACCAAGACGCTGCTGATGACGGTCGCCAGTCTCTCCACCGATGGCGAGCGCGGCGTGGTCGGCCTGGCCGCCAGCCCCGATTACGCGACATCGAAGAATATCTTCGTCCACGCCACGGCGCCCGACGGTACGATCGAGATCCGTCAGTATCAGGTCGGCAATCCCACCTTCAACGGCACCGGCTACCGCGTTGCGCTCAGTATCCCGCACCCGGGCGCCAACACGCATAATGGCGGCTGGATCGGCTTTGGACCCGACGGTTATCTTTACGATGCGGTCGGCGATGGCGGCACGGGCGGCAATCCGGCCCAGGACACCAATTCGCGGCTCGGCAAGATCCTGCGCATCAAGGTCGATACGACACCCGGCGCGGCGACGGCGTTCGCGCCCGCGCCCGGCAACCCCTTCATCGGCGGCGGCGGTGATCCCTATGTCTTCGCGCTCGGCCTGCGCAATCCGTTCCGCAACAGCTTCGCGCCGGACGGCAGGCTGGTGATCGCCGATGTCGGCGAGAACACCAACGAAGAGGTCGATCTGATGCCTGTCAGCCAACCGAAGATGAATTTCGGCTGGCCGCTGGTCGAGGGCGACAAGGTCAACACCGCCAATCCGCCGGCCGATCTGGTCAGCCCGGTCACGCTATATCGCCACGGCACCGGCAATTTCGCGGGCAACAGCATTACCGGCGGCGTGGTCTATCGCGGTCCGGTCGCCGTGCTGAAGAACCAGTATCTGTTCGCCGATTTCGGCAGCAACAACATCTGGTCGGTGCCCTATGCCTCACTGACCCAGGGCACCATCCTGCCGACGACGCAATATACGTGGCGCAACACGGATTTCACGCCCGACAAAGGCGGCATCCGCAGCGTGGTGTGCTTCGGCGAGGATACCGCCGGCAACGTCTACATCGTCGATCTGGGCGGCGCGATCTACGCGATCCTGCCCAAGTAAGCGCAGGTCAAACAAATCCTCCCCCAGCTTGCTGGGGGAGGGGGACCGCCGAAGGCGGTGGAGGGGCCGGCCGCAGGCCGGGTATAGTGTAGCAAAGGCAACGGCGCTTCACGCCGCCCCTCCACCATGCTGCGCATGGTCCCCCTCCCCGAGCAAAGCTCGGGGAGGATTTATCGTTATCTACCCCAGCGTGTCGCGGCGCCCGTTCAGCGCCCGCCGATCTTCAGGCTCAGCGCCGCACCGATCATCCGCGGCTCGCCCGCGATGAAGGTCGGCAGGCCCAGGCTGTCGCCGGTATTGCCGGCATCCTTGATATAGTTCTGGTCGAACAAATTGGTGACGAAGCCCTGGAGCCGCCAGCGGCCGTTCGCCGTCTCCACGCCGAGGCGCAGGTCCACCAGCGCATAGCCCTTCTGCGTCTCGTCCTGCACCGTGTCGGGGATCAGATTGCCCGTCTGCAGCGCCGGCAGGTCGTTGTCGTCGTCGAAGAAGACGTTCGACTGCCAGGTCACGCTCGGCGTGAAATCGAGCTTCACCGGGCCCGCCGGTACCTTCAGCGCGACGCCGAACGAGGCGCTGTGATCGGGCGACAGGCGGAAATGATTGCCTTCGCGCGCGCCGGCCGAGAAGCGGCTGTGGTTATAGGCATAGGTCCCGAACACATCGACCCAGTCGGTCGGCTTCCAGGTCAGCTGACCCTCGAAGCCATAGCTTTCGGCGCGGCCGGCATTCACCGTCACGAACAGGGTTCCCTGCTGCTCGGTCGTCTGGAAGTTCGAGTAGTGGTAGTAGAAGAACGCGCCGTCGGCGAAGAGCGTGCGGTTCGCCAGCGCGGTCTTGATGCCGGCCTCATAGCTGTCGACCGTCTCCGACGGCAGCACGCTGAACTTGGGGGCGCCGCCCGGCGCCGAGGGTGCGCCGACGCTCAGGATCTCGGGCCGGCGGCCGCGCGCGTAGTTGGCATAGAGATTGGCGTCGGGCGTCAGCTCGTAGCGGGCGGTGGCGCGCCAGGTGAAGCCGCTGTCGGTCAGGCCTTGGTCGGTACGCTGGCCGTTGGTCCCGCTCGGCTGGAGGCCCAGGCCGAACAATGGCACTGGATAGCCGGCCGAGGGCGGGATGTTCGCGGCGCCGGGCGCGGCGAGCGCCTGGAGCAATGCCGCCCGGGTCGCCGCGGGCTGCGACAGCGCGCCGATGAACCCGCCCAGGATCGAGCGGCCATTGGTCACCGAAGCCGCGAAGCCGGTCGACTTGTCGTCATGGCTCCAGCGGATGCCCGCGCCCAGCTCGAACCGGTCGGTTACCTTGAAGCTGACATCGCCGAACAGGTCCCAGCTCTCGGTGCTGGCGAAATTGGTGCTGGTCTCGCGATGCGCGGACTTGAGGTTGGCGGCGATCGCCTGGGCCTGCGCGGTCGGCAGCACCAGCGCGGCGACCTGCGGGATCGTCAGGCCGGTCGCATTGGCGATCACGCCCTGGAGCAGTTGCCCGGTGAAGGCGGTATTGGCGAAGAAGCCGAGCGGCGCCGGGTCGCTCGCCGGGCGGCCCGGGATCGCGCCGCCCCCGTTCAGCGTGTTGGTCAGCCGCGCCAGCGCAAGCCGCTCGTCAAACTGCGCGGGCGTGCGCTGCAGGCCGTTCTCCTTGAAATAGGTACCGCCGGCGAACGCGGTCAGCCGGTCGTCCGAATAGGTCAGTCGCAGCGTCCCCATCGTCTGGTCGCCGCGCGCATCCTCGGCGGCGGTCAGCACCGGCAGCGATATGCCGTCGGCGTCGAAGATCTCGATGCCGTTGAACTCGCGGTACGATCCGATCGCGTTCAGCGAGAGCGTGCTCGAGAATTCATAGTTGGCGATGCCGGTCACACCCCACACGTCGCGATCGAGCCCGAGCGGGCGCCCGCCCTCGAAACCCGGGCTCGCGACCAAAGCCGCGCCCGAATTGCGCCCGCGGTCGCCGATCACCGCGCCGGTGGTCGGGTCGGTCGGGTTGTAGGCGATCGACTTGAACGACGTCCCCGTCGCTTGGTCATGCTCGTAATTGCCGATCAGGTCGAAGGTCAGTGCGCCGGGCGCCCAGCGCACCGATCCGCGCACCGCTTCCGACTTGATGCCGTTATAGTCCGGCCCGCCCAGCAGATTGTCGACATAGCCGTCGCGCTCCTTGATCCGGGTCGCGACGCGCAAGCCGAGGTCGCCGCCCAGCGGCAGGTTGAACGTGCCGTCGACGCGGTAGCGGCCATGATCGCCGCCCTCGGCATAGATATAGCCATAGCCGTTGTACGGGTCCGCCTTGTTCTGGACGAGGTTGACCGCGCCGATCAGCGCGCCGCGGCCATAGAGCGTCGATTGCGGCCCCTTGGCGATCTCGACCCGGTCCAGGTCGAACAGTTCGACATAGGAGCCGCGCGACTTGGAGATCGAGACGCCGTCCTGGAAGACCGAGACGCGCGGCTCGTTGAAGGCGCTGCCCGAATCCGAGGTGATGCCGCGCATCACGAAGCCCGGATTGTTGGGCGACTGGTTCTGCACGTCGAAGCCGGGGACGAACTGGCCGAGCTTGTCGAACTCGGTGATGCCCATGTCTTGCAGGAACTCGCCCTTGTACGCGGTCAGCGCGAACGGCACTTCGATCGGCGACTGTTCGCGCAGCTGCGCGGTGACGACGATCTCGTCCTCGTCCACCGCTTCCGGCGCGGCATTCTGCTGCGGCGCGGTGTCCTGCGCGCACGCCGGAAAGGCCGAAACGGCAAGCGCGAACGGGCTGGCAAGCGCAAGCAGCGCATTACGAATCTTCATTGGAACCCCCTGTGTTCGAGGCGGGTTTCCCGCCCCCTTTGTGCCCGCGTTGCGCCTGCTTCATTACAGCCATGTTGCGACGCAGCATCACTTTCGTGTCATGCGATCGTTGGGCTCGCGGAACGGATCGCACGGCAATTGCGTTGGTTGGCCAGCAAAGTTCAGGGGAAATCGGCGATGCGGACCGGATCGGCACTAGGCGTTCTGATGCTCTTGGCGGCATGCAGCAGCAGTGACGGCGGCGGCGGCCCCGCGCCGGCCCCCACGCCCGCTCCCACACCCACGCCGACCCCGGCGAACACTGCCCCCACCTTTACCTCGGGTACCACCGCCACCGCACCGGAGAACATCAACTCGACCGTCTATCAGGCGACCGCGACCGACGCGGAGGCCAACCCGATCACCTTCTCGATCGCTGGCGGGGCCGATTCCGCGCGCTTCGCGATCACCGGCGCGGGCGCGCTCACCTTCGCCACTCTGCCCAATTTCGAGCTGCCCGCCGATGTCGGCGCGGACAATGTCTACAATGTCCAGCTCCGCGCCAGCGACGGCACCGCCTCGTCGACGCTCGACCTGGTCGTCACCGTTACCAACACCGTCGAAGGCATCCGCGTTCGCCGCATCGCCACCGGCCTGAACCAGCCGCTCTTCGTCGCCCCGGTGCCCGGCGACGACACGCGCGTCTTCGCGGTCGGCAAGACCGGCACGGTCTATTTCATCAACAACGTCACCGGCACCTTCACCACCGCCTTCACCGTCGGCAATCTCTCGACCGGCGGCGAGCGCGGTCTGCTCGGCCTCGCCGCACGCCCCGATTTCGCCACTTCGGGAGTCGTCTTCGTCCACGCCACCGCGCCCGACGGCACGATCGAGATCCGCGAATATACGATCGGCACGGCGGGCTACCGCACCGTGCTCACCGTCCCCCATCCCGGCTTCGACAATCACAATGGCGGCTGGATCGCCTTCGGACCCGATGGCTATCTCTACGACGCCACCGGCGACGGCGGCGGCGCGGGCGATCCCAACAACAACGCCCAGAACACCAGTTCGCGGCTCGGCAAGATCCTGCGGATCAAGATCGACACCACGCCCGGATCGGCGACGCCCTTCGCGCCCGCGCCGGGCAATCCGTTCATCGGCGGCGGCGGCGATCCCTATGTCTTCGCTTATGGCCTCCGAAATCCGTTCCGCAATGCGTTCGACGGCAACCGGCTGATCATCGGCGATGTAGGCCAGGGCGCGATCGAGGAGATCGACGCGGTCAACACCAACCAGCCGGGCCTCAATTTCGGCTGGCCGTTCCTCGAGGGCACCCAACCCTATAAGGGCACCGCGCCCGCCGGCCTCACCGGCCCGGTCTCGCAATATGACCATGGCACCGGCCCCAAGCAGGGCAGCACGATCATCGGCGGCTATGTCTATCGCGGCGGCATCGTCTCGCTCCAGGGCTCGTACGTCTTCGGCGACTATATCAGCGGCAATATCTGGACCATTCCCGCCGCCGCCACCGCTGCGCTGGCGCCCGGCACACTCTATCCGGCAGGCAGTTACGAGCGCCGCAACCAGGATTTCATTCCCGACGCGGGCACGATCAACCAGCTCGTCTCGTTCGGGATCGACAGCGCGAACAATCTCTATCTGGTCGATATCGACGGGGACGTCTTCTTCGTCGATCCCGATCCGCGCTTCCCGCTTTAGGCGGTGACCTTATAGCGGGAATGTTGGAGCAGGCCGGTGAAGCAGGCGCTAATGGATCTCCCATGGCAGCTGACATGAGCCCCTCTCCCCGCCGCGGCACCACCGGTCTGCGCCAGTTTCTGGATCTCGAGCAGCAGCGCGACTGGATCGAAGGCAAGACGGACTTGCGCGACGCCGGCGAGCGCCCGGAGTCGCTTGAACAGCGGTTCAAATATGCCGCGCGCCTTCAAAAACTGCTTCGTCGCCCGCAGGCACAGGAGGTTTTGGAGATCCTGGCGCTCTACGGCCAAAGCTGCATTCCGATGCCGCGCACGACCGAGCGTCACTATTGGTCGGTCTCCTGCCTGCCGTCGACCTCCGACAAGCCTCTGGTCCGCGTCAATTCAAGCTGGATGGAGCTTTTCACGCTCTATGCGGACGGCGAAGGCATCCGTTCGAGATTCATCCTCCACCTCTCGGATTTCACCACCGACCATTCACTCACGCAGGAGCATCTGGACGAAGTCTTGCTCGAGCGCTGCGTCACGACACCGGAAGATGTCGGCCATTTCTTCCCGCGTGGCGCGGACATTTTCGGCGTCACGGTGCGGGGCTCCGCGTCGATCCGCGAGTTCCTCGCGTCCAGCCACGCGCTGCGCGCCATTCGGAGGTTCAATCTCTCGCACATGAACCGGGGCCGGAACGCTTATCAGGCGAGCCACTGCTATAGTGTGGCGGATTACATGCTGGAAGCATGACAGGGTGACGGAAGCGCATACGGGTCCCGGCGATGGCGCTTGCAACCCCGTGCGCCCGGCGCCATCTAGAGCGCCATACCGAAAGTTCTAAACGGAGACGCGGGCATGCGTAGCTACCTCAAGCAGTTTATCGACGGCGCCTGGGTCGAGAGCGAGGGCGGCACCCGCCACGCGGTGATCAACCCCGCCACCGAGGAGCCCGTCACCGAGATCACGCTCGGCTCCCAGGCCGATGTCGACAAGGCGGTGGCCGCCGCCGCCAGGGCCTTCGAAAGCTTCTCGCGCACCACGGTCGAAGAACGCATCGCGCTGATCGAGCGCATCCTCACCGCCTATAAGGCCCGCGCCGGCGACATGGCCGAGGCGATCAGCCTCGAGATGGGCGCACCGCTCAGCCTCGCCAAGACCGCCCAGGTCGGCTCCGGTATCGGTCATTGGAAGGCGGCGATCGACGCGCTCCGCAGTTTCCAGTTCGAGGAGCAGATCGGCAACAGCCTCGTCGTCCACGAGCCGATCGGCGTCGTCGCGATGATCACCCCGTGGAACTGGCCGCTCAACCAGATCGTCTCGAAGGTGGCGCCCGCGCTCGCCGCCGGCTGCACGATGATCCTCAAGCCCAGCGAGGAAGCCCCTAGCGTCGCCGCGATCTTCGCCGAGGTGCTCGACGCGGCCGGTGCGCCGGCGGGCGTGTTCAACCTCGTCCAGGGCGACGGACCCGGCGTCGGCACCGCGCTCAGCCGCCACCCCAAGGTCGACATGGTCAGCTTCACCGGCTCGACCCGCGCCGGCATCCTCGTCGCCAAGAACGCCGCCGAGACGGTCAAGCGCGTCCATCAGGAGCTGGGCGGCAAGTCGCCGTCCGTGGTTCTCGAGAGCGCCGACCTCAGCCGCGCCGTCCCCGGCACGCTGTTCAGCGTCCTCATGAACTCGGGGCAGAGTTGCATCGCCCCCGCCCGCCTGCTCGTGCCCAAGCACCTGCAGGACCAGGTCGCCGCGATGGCGGCCGAGGTGATGAAGGCGACCCAGACCGGCGACCCCGCCGAGGAAGGCCGCCATATCGGCCCGGTCGTCAACAAGGCGCAGTGGGACAAGATTCAGGGCCTGATCGCCAAGGGGCTGGAGGAAGGCGCCAAGCTCGAGACCGGCGGCCCTGGCCGTCCCGACGGCGTCGAGACCGGTTATTTCGTCAAGCCGACGCTCTTCTCGGGCGTCCGCAACGACATGACGATCGCGCGCGAGGAGATCTTCGGCCCCGTCGTCACGATCATCCCCTATGAGGACGAGGAAGACGCGATCCGCATCGCCAACGACACCGATTACGGCCTGTCCGCGGTGATCTTCGGCGACGCCGAAAGCGTCAAGCGCGTCGCCCCGCGCCTGCGCGCCGGCATGGTCTATGTGAACGGCGGCCAGCCCGATCCCAGCCTCCCCTTCGGCGGCTACAAGCAGAGCGGCAACGGCCGCGAGCACGGCAAGTTCGGTCTGGCCGAGTTCATGGAGGTCAAGGCACTTGTGGGGGCTTTGGCGTGAGATTGCGCGCGCTGGCGGTCGCCGCCGCGCTGCTCGCACCGCACCTCGCGACCGCGCAGCCGGCACATGTCGGCGACGCCTTCGAGATCCTGCGGACCAGCAATTCCGAGTGGAAGGGTGATGGATCGACGGGAACTACGCACGATCGGGACACGCTCGTCGCGCGCGTGATCACCGTCAGCGATGCCGGAGTCGAAACCGAATACGACCTCCCGGACGATGCAACGGCGGACGACCGCGCCCGAGAGTGGGCGTTTCCTGCCCGCGTCCTCAAGTCCCGCACGGCGCCGGCGCAATTGCGCAACCTCGCCGAGCTCGAAGCACGCCGCGACGAATGGCTGAAGGCGGCCAACCTGCCGCGCACCGCGTGCGGGAAATGGTACTTCACCTGGAACGCCTTCCGGGTCGAATGCGATCCGGAATCGGTACTTCGGACAGTCGAGGCATTCGAACTCGGCTACGAGCCGCTTTCCGAAGATGCGCCCTGGCGCGATGACCAGGCGACTGGCACGGCGCATTTGCATCGGACGCCTGACGGAAAGGCGTTTCTCGCCGAATTGTCCGTAGACCCGGATGCCGTGCGCCGCGACCGCGTCGAGGCCGATCTGGTGGTGGCTGAAATCAGCAAAAAGCCCTTGGCTCGCGAAACCGCGATCAAGGTGCATAAGACGGAGGATATCTCCGGAACGATCAAAGTCCGTTTCGACACCGATGCCGCTGGCAATGTGCGGCGCCGGACCAAGGTCGTCACGCTCTCCATTCGACAAGGCGAGGGCGTAGAGACGCGGACGACGACCGAGATCCTGGAGCGGCGGCCGATCAAGTGCGCCGCCGGCCCGAATAGCATCTAGGGCACGAGAATCGTCGACCCCGTCGTTTGTCCCGCCTCCAGCGCCCGGTGCGCATCGGCGACATCCTCCAGCGCGAACCGCTGGCCGATGTCCGCCCGGATCGCCCCGCTGCGCAGCATCTCGAACAGGCGCTCGCTCCCGGTAGCGCGCTCCTCGGGCGTGACGTAATAGTCGAACATCGTCGGGCGGCTGACATAGAGCGATCCCGCCCGCGCGAGCTCGACGAGGTTGACGCCGTCCACCGGCCCGCTCGCATTGCCGAAGCTGACGATCAGCCCGCGCCGCTTCGTCGAGCCCAGGGACGCCTTCCACGTCGCCTTGCCGACGCCGTCGAACACCACCTCGACGCCCACCCCGCCGGTGATCTCGCGCACCCGTGCCGCGATGTCCTCCTCGCGCGAGAGCAGCACATGGTCGGCGCCTGCGTCCCTGGCGAGCGCCACCTTGTCGGCATGCCCCACAGTCGCGATCACGGTCGTGCCGATCGCCTTGAGCCAGCGCACCGCGATCTGCCCGACGCCGCCCGCCGCGGCATGCACCAGCACCGTCCAGCCCGGCTGCACCCGCGCGCAGCGCTCGACCAGGAATTCCACGGTGCCGCCTTTCAGCAGCGCCGCCGCCGCGGTCTCATCGCTGATGTCGTCGGGCAGCTTGAACAAGGTCGCGGCCTTGACGTTGCGCTCGGTCGAATAGGCGCCGAGCCCCGGCCCGAAGGTCGCGACGCTGTCGCCCGGCGCGAAGCCGGTCACGCCTTCGCCCACCGCCTCCACCACGCCCGCGGCTTCGCCGCCAAGCCCGCTGGGCAATTCGACCGGATAGAGCCCCGAGCGATGATAGGTGTCGATGAAGTTGAGCCCGACCGCGGTGTTGCGCATCCGCACCTCGCCCGGGCCGGGCGGCGGCAGGTCGACATCGACCCATTCGATCACCTCGGGCCCGCCGGTCCGTTCGATCCTCGCCATCCGTGCCATGTTCCGACTCCGCTCAGTACACCAGCCACATCCATAGGATGCGCGGGGTACCGGCGACCAGCACCGGCGCGTTGCATTGATGGTGGGTCTGCGTGCGGAAATCGCAGCCGAAAGGATTCAGTGCACCGTCCCCACCGCGCGCGGGATCGACATCAGCACCACCAGCCGCTCGACCTGGCGCCAGCGGGCGAAATGCACATGGTTGCCCAGATCCCGGCTGCGGTCGGCGCGCGCCGCGGCCTCGCAGCCGGCATCCTCGCCGAACGTGCGGATCAGTTCGTCGGCCTCGGCCACTTCCCGCCGGTCGAGATAGGGATAGCTGTCCATCGATGCTCCGTACAGGTGCGCGCCCGGACCGACCCGCATGTCCCTCATACCCGCGCTTCCTCAGTGTTCCGTCGCTGATGTTGGTCACCCGTCCGGTAACCACATCCCAGCCGGTAGCGCCGCGCCGCGCGACGTGGCACAGGGGCGCGCATGGCAAATACCACTTCCCGCGCGCCGCTCGCCGGCGGCTTCCTGCTCAGCATGAGCATCCTCATCGGCGCGGTCGTTGGCGCGGTGAAGGGCGAGGCTTCGTTCGGCTTCGTGATCGGCGCCGCCGTGGGCATCACGCTCGCGCTGCTGGTCTGGCTGATCGATCGGATGCGGGGCTAGGCCGAGCGCGCGAATACCGGCGGCCCGCTGTCAGGGCGCGCCGTTCATCACGGCCTGAACCCGCAAGCGAGGGAAAACCTCCTCAAGCGGCTTGGTGTCGGGCAGCACATAGACATATCCACCCTTCCTCTGGAAAAGCGGCTGCACGCTCTTGCTGTAGAAGGCCGCGGGCACATTGATGCACCCGAATGTTATGCGGTTGTCGTCTGAAGTCGGCGACAGCATCCGCTGGCGGCGCCGTTCCTTCTTGCTGGCCCCCGGCGGGATCGGGTGGAGCGCCACCGAGGTGGCATAATCGACCCAGAGCACCTTTTGCTTGCCAGCGGCCAATCCATATTTCGCGAGGAAACGCCCCGCGGGCGTCGTCTTCTCCGCGGGACCGATCTTGGCAAGATCCTTGCTGCCGATGCCGGGAGTAGCGTCATCTCCCACGGCAACGCCGATCAATACCGGAACCCTGCCGAGCGATTTTCCCTTTGCGCTGAAAAGAAAGAGGGAAGCAGTCGCCTTGTCGACAATGATATAGGGCAGGGTCCCGTTATCCCCGGACGCCGCGACCCAATCGGCGACGCGCGTCGCCGCCGCCGATGGACTCACCGTAGCCTCGGCTTCCATGGTCCCGGGCTGTGCCGAGGCCGGTCCTGACAACGGTGCGCTCTCCGCCCGTGCAGGCGCGGGAACCGTCAGCACGAGTCCGACAAGCGCCAGAAAGACATTGATCATCGCTTGAGGCGCTCGAAACGAGAGGGCCGTCGCCTGCAGCGACGGCCGTCGCGGGAAATCAGAGTCCGATCGGCATCGCTGCCTTGCATCAATTGCGCGGCCGCTTCCGCTTGTTCTCCTGCGCCTGCATCCGCTGCTCGATGCCATCCACACGGGCATTGAGCTGATCCAGACGCTGGCCGTTATTCTGCGCTTGCCCGGATGCTGCCTGTGCCTCTGTCTGTGCCGCCTTCGCGGTGGCATCTGCCGACTTCGCTATGCCGTCGGTTTCCTGCAATTTTGCCTCGAGCGCATCAACGCGCTGGCTCACAGGAGCGATTTGTTCTCTCACAAACGACTTGGTGGCGCAGCCACCCAGGCCCAGCGCACCAACCAGAATCACCGCAGGGGCGAGTTTCGTTAAAGACGTCGTCATTGCTTTTTTCCAATGGTTAACGAAGTGTCACAACCCAAGCCGAGCGCTGAGGTTCCAACAATCCCATTCTGTCCGGCTGTGCATCCGCTCGGGTGAGTGGATGAGGGCGCCGGTATCAAGCGAGTTGGAGTGAAGGTCGGTGATCGCCGGACCATCATCGCTCCGCGTGCAAGGCGTTGAGTGCCGACAGGTAGCGGTCCAACACTTCGAGGCCATGCCGCGTCAGAATGGTTCCGACCTCGCCATTGACCTCGTCTTTCGCGGCCTTGACCAACCATCGATCCTCGAGCCAGCCCAGCCAGTAGTGCATGACATGCGGGGCCACACTGAGAAGCGAGCCCAGCCTTTTAACGCTCATCTGATGGCGATGGCTGGAATGTAGGGCGAGGAGAATGTCCCAGCCCGTCTCTCCCACATTTGCGGGCGGCACGGATGCCTCCGGCGTCGGCCGGGGGATTCCCAGATCTATTTGCTGATAGCGGTTCATCACAGATCTCCACTCCTTCCGCCTTCCGCCTTTGCGAGAGACGTGGAATGGAGATGGGATCGGCCCCCTGGCCCAGTAGATCGCAGAATCGGGAGGATAGCTTCCGAACCGCGCAAGCCTCGCAGCACGCAGCGACGAACGGACCGCTTTGCTGGGCACGACAATTCTCCGCCCTAGATCGCCCGGCTGAGCCAGGCCACGCGCCCGATCACCTCGATCTCGCGCGCTGGCACCACGCGCGGCGGATAGGCCTGGTTGTCGCTCACCAGCTCGACGCCGCCCACCGCGGCCCGCAATCGCTTGACCATCAGCACGCCGTCCAGCCGCAGCACGAAGATGCCGCCGCGCGCTTCCACGCGCCGCACGTCGCGGTCGACCAATATCTCGTCGCCATCCTCGAGCGTCGGCGACATCGAGTCGCCCTCCACCCGGATCATGCTGGCCGCTGAAGTGCGCACCCCAAGCTGGCGCAGCAATGCAGGTGGGAAAGCAAAGGGTTGGCGCCGATCCTCGGCATCGACCAGCCCGCCCGGTCCGGCCGAGGCGCCAACATCGATGCGCGGAACGTCCACATTCGCTTCGTTCGGCCGTCCGCCCAGCCGCTCCTCCGCCACGCCGAAATAGGCCGCCAGCCGCGCCCGGTCGCGCTCGGCCAGCGCGCGGGGAGACCCGCGCCGTACATATTGCTGCAGATAGGCGGCATTGCGCCCGATCACGCGCGAAAGCTCGGCAAGGCTCGCGCCCTGCTCCGCCATCAGTGCCGCCAGCGCGGCCCGTTGCGCCTCCGCATCCATACTCCGTTCATAGACGTAGGATTTTTCCTAGACAAGTAGGATTTGGAGAACAAAACAGGATCATATTCACCGCGACTCAGGAGGAGGACATGGATGTCGGTGCATCGCGAGATCGAGAAATTCCTGCGGCGAACGGACATGCCTGCCAGCAAGTTCGGCCGCCTCGCGGCGGGCGATCCCGGCTTGGTGCGCGACTTGCGCAATGGGCGCGAATTGCGGCCCAAGCTCGAGGCGCGGCTCAAGGCGTTCATCGCCGCGCAACAGGCAGCGGAGCGCGCGCCATGAGCCGCGGACCCGATGCCGCGACCCTGCTCGCGCGCGCGCTGACAAGGAGCGCGGCGGCTGCGGAGTGCCCGGTGACGGTCGTGACGGCGGATTGGTCGCGCTGGGCGAGCGCGACCTTCACCGGCGCACGACACAGCGTCGAACTATCGGCCCCGCCATCCCCCGCGCTGATCGCCTGGATCGCAGCGCTTCCGGAGGTCGAGCTTGTCCTGCGCGGTCATCTGGTCGCCGACCTATCGGTCGTCGCGGCGCGGCATGCGGGAGCAGAAATTACGATTGAATTGGAAATACTTACGGTCGAAGAGCGCTAGTCGCGCTCAGGCCTGGCGCGCCATGTTGCGCAGCGTCGCCAGCGCGTCTTCCAGTCCGCGTTCGGCCTGCTTGGCCGTCGCGGCCTTGGCCTGGCTGCGGCGCACCACGCCCTTTTCCAGCCGCTCGAGCAAGGCATGCACCGAAGCTTCGGTCTCGGGCCGCGCGATCGGCTCGGCAGGCGGCGTGGGCTCGGGGGCCGGCGCGGCCTGAGCCGGGGCCGGCTTGCGCACCGTCGGGGTCAGCTCGAAAACCTCGAAACGCTCATGGGGTTCGAACACCGGCGGCGTGGCCGAGCGGCGGATCGGCGGCAGCTTGATCGGCGGCGGCATCGGCACGGCGAGGATCGCGTCCGGATCGAAGGCTGAAAGCGGCTGTTCCAGATCCTGGGGCAGCGGCTGCTCGAGGGGCTCGACGGGGGCCTCGATCTTTTCCGGTTCCGCGACACTTTCGCTTACCTTGGCGTCTACTGCGCGCACTTCGAGGAACGGCGTTCCCAGGTCGCGAGTCGCCAGCAGCGGCGGGCGCGGCGGGGCATCGGGATGCGCGTCGGCGCGGCGGAGCACCGGCATCGGCACGTCCTCGTCCGAAGCCTCGGGCGTCTTGCCCAGCATCACGCTGCGGGTGCCGACCAGGATGAATCCCGCGAGCCAGGTGAAGAGTCCGACAAAGCCGCCGGTCAGCAGCGCCATGACAGCGCGGGCGGTAAGGCCCAATGGCGGCTCGGCGGCGGGAAGCACCGAAGGCAGCCCGGAGTCCATCACCAGGCTTTCCAGCCCGGAGACGGGCATCGCCGCAACGCCGAGCGCAGCCAGGGCGCCCAGCACGACAGCAGCCAAGGGCGCGATCGGCAGGTTCATGCGTTCACCGGGGGCGTGTGCGACCACGATTCCTTCATCGCACCCCTTATGGCCAATCTTTGGTAAACAGAGTCATACCGTGCCACATTTACAGCCCAGTTTCGCTCCGTTTCAACAAAGGACCGCGCCCGCGCCCGCCGCAAATCCCAGTGCGCGCGGTCCGCAAACAGCCCCGCGACCGATCGCGCCAGCGCGGCGGGATCGTCGGGCGCGAACAGCGTGCCCGTATCGCCGTCGCGAATCAGCTCGCGATGCCCGCCCACATCGGACGCGGCGACCAGCTTCATTTGCGCCATCGCCTCGAGCGGCTTGAGCGGCGTAACCAGCTCGGTCAGCCGCATCGCCTTGCGCGGATAGACCAGCACGTCGACCAGGCTGTAATAGCGCTCGACCTGCTCGTGCGGCACGCGCCCGACGAAGCGGATGCGGTCCGCCACGCTCGAAGCCGCGGCCTGCGCCTTGAGCGCCGCCTCCTTCGGCCCGCCGCCAACCATCAGCAGGTGCATCGAGGGCCGCGCCGCGACCAGGGCCGGCATCGCCGCGATCAGGTCGTCCAGGCCCTCATAATCGTAGAAACTGCCGATAAAGCCGATCGTCTCGGTACCATCCAGCCCCAGCTCCGCCGCCAGTGCCGCATCATGCGTCACCGGCTCGCCAAAGACTCCCATGTCGACGCCGTTGGGCGAGACGAAGATCTTGCCCGGGTCGATCCCGCGCCCGATCAGGTCGCCGCGCAGCCCCTCGCAGATCACCGCGACGGCATCGGCCTTCCGCACCGCGCGCGTCTCCAGCGCTTTGGTGACTCGGTAGCGCAAGCTCCCCTCGCGCCCCGTACCGTTGCCGACCGCCGCGTCCTCCCAGAAAGCGCGGATCTCATAAATCAAGGGCAGCTCGAGCTGGCGCTTGACGCGCAGCGCTGCCATCGCATCGAGCACCGGCGAATGGGCGTGCAGCACGTCCGGCTGGAAACCCAGCGCCACCTGCCGGATGCGCCGCGCGAACGAATCGATCTCGCGCCACTCGCCCAAGGGCGGCGAGGCGGCCTTGGGCGCCTTGGTGCGGAAGAAGCGAAGCCCGTCGATGACTTCATATGCCGCCGGCGCCTCGCCGTGGCGCGGTCCGGTCACCGCCGCGACGTCCCATCCGCGCGCGATCTGCGCCTTCAGGATCGCGCGGGTGCGGAACGCATAGCCGCTATGGAGCGGCAGGCCGTGGTCCAGGATGTGGAGAATGCGCATCGTGGCTTTTCCATGCCACGCAGCCCTTAACGGCACGTCAACCGCCCTTCGCTAGACCCGCTCTGGAAGGAGCGGCGCGGGCCAATGATCGACAATCTCTCGCTCGGCCTGAGCCATGGCCTGATGATGCTCGCCGCGTTCCTGCTGCTGCGCCGTTCCGATCTCGATCACGAACCTGGGCCCAACGACGCACCCAAGCCGCGCAAGGCTAAGCGCTGGGGCAAGCCCGGTGCGTGACTATGCCTTCGTCCTGTTCCTGTTCAGCTTCTTCGGGCTCGGCTTCCGCAAGCCGTTCCTGTTCGTGCTCGTCTATGCCTATATCGACATCGTCTCGCCCCAGCGGTTGACCTATCTGCTGCTCAATTCGCTGCCGATCTCGATGATCGCCGTCGCGCTCGCGGTGGCCGGCTGGCTGGCGATCGACGACAAGCGCGACGTTCGCGTCGCCCCGCGCCAGTTCCTGATCGTGCTGTTGCTCGGCTATTGCTGGTACACCACGATGCACGCCGACTTCCCGCTGGAAGCCAAGGACAAATGGGATTGGGTATGGAAGGCGCTCGCTTTCGCCGCCTTCCTGCCACTGACGCTGCGCACCAAGCTCCGCATCGAGGCATTGCTGTTGTTCATGACGCTCTCGGCCGCGTCGATCATCATCGTTGGCGGGATCAAGACGATCCTGTCGGGCGGCGGCTATGGCGAGCTCAACCTTATGGTCGCCAATAATTCCGGGCTCTACGAAGGCAGCACCATCTCGATGGTCGCCATCGCGATCATCCCGCTGATCCTGTGGTTCACCCGCTACGGCACGATCTTCCCGCCCGACTGGAAGGTGAAGGTCTTCGCCTATGCCCTGGTCTTTGCCTGCCTGCTGATTCCGATCGGCACCTCGACGCGGACCGGCCTGCTCTGCATCGTCCTGCTCGCGGTGCTGATGCTGCGCGATACCAAGAAGAAGTTCGTCTATCTGGGCGCGCTCGGCGCGGTTGCGCTGGTCGCCATCCCCTTCCTCCCTTCGGCCTTCACCGAGCGGATGGGCACGATCAAGACCTACCAGGCCGATGCCTCTGCCTCGACGCGCCTCGCGGTGTGGCAATGGACGATGGACTACGCCAAGACGCATCCGATGGGCGGCGGCTTCGAGGCCTATCGCCAGAACCATATCCGCTACGAGAAGGTCGCGGTCGAAAGCGAAGGCGGCGGCAACGCCAAGGTCGATCGCAGCCTCGAGGTCGACAAGGCGCGTGCCTATCACAGCGCCTATTTCGAGATGCTCGGCGAACAGGGCTATCCCGGCCTCGCCATCTGGCTGCTGCTCAACCTTGCCGGCATCTTCCGCATGGAAGTGCTCCGCCGCCGCTATGCCAAGCCCGAGCCCGGCCAGGAATGGATCGCGCCGCTCGCCTCGGCGCTCCAGAGCGGCCACCTCATCTACATGCTCGGCGGCACCTTCATCGCGATTGCCTTCCAGCCCTTCATCTACATGCTGATCGGTGCGCAGATCGGGCTCGACACCTATTGCGCCCGCAAGCGCGCGGAGAGCTCATGGCGCCCCCTGCGCAAGCCGAGGATGGCAGCGGCGTGAAGGGCGAGTTGCGGGCGCTCACCTCGGCGCGCGGCATCGCCGCGTGGCTGGTGGTCTTCTTCCATATCCGACGCTCGATCGACGGACTGCCCGACGTCGCGATGGCCGTCTTCCAGAAGGGCTATCTCGCTGTCGACTTCTTCTTCCTGCTCTCCGGCTTCGTCATCTGGCTGAGCTATTCGGAGCGGCTGCGCGCCGGCGGACTCGCCGAGGTACCCGCCTTCCTCAAGCGCCGCATCGCACGGATCTGGCCGCTCCACCTCTTCATGCTCGGCTTCGCTATGCTGATGGCGCTGGCGATGCTCGCGACCGGACGCCACAGCGACGCCTTCCCTTTCGCCGAGCTGCCCTTCCACATCGCGCTCGTCCAGAATTGGGGCCTTGCCTACTCGCTGACCTGGAACGATCCGGCTTGGTCGATCTCGTGCGAGCTCGCCGCTTATCTGCTGTTCCCGCTCCTCGCGCTCGCTATCGACTGGCGCCGCGTTCCCTCCGCCGCGATCCTCGTCGCGATCTGCGCACTGCTCCTGCTGCTCCACACCGTCTTCGTCGAACGCGGCCTGTGGCAGCTTGGCCAGGAGATCAGCCGGATGGGCCTGATCCGCTGCGTGCTCGAATTCGCCTGCGGCACCGCTATCTGCGCGCTCTGGCTGCGCTGGCGCGACCACTGGCAACTCCCCGCCGTCGCCAGCGCCATCGTCACGCTGGCGATGCTCGTCGGCTGGACCACGGGCATGCTGGCCGAAACCCTCGTCGTACCCGTGGGATTCGCCGCATTGCTGCTCGCGCTCGCGCTCAGCGCCGGCCGCCGCGGCAATCCGCTGGAGACCGCGCCGCTCCACTATCTCGGCGAGATCAGCTACGCGACCTATCTCAGCCATTATCTGCTCTGGTACGCCTTCAAGCTCGCCTTCGTCAGCGACGTCCACGCGGTCAGCTGGCCGTTGGTGGCGCTCTATCTGACGATCGTGCTCGCCGCTTCGGTCGCGCTCTACCACCTGGTCGAGCGCCCCACGCAGCACTGGATCAATGCTCTGAACCTCCGGCCGTTTAGGCCCCTTCCCCCCGCGCCTCGATCCCCGCACGGCTGACCGCCGGCGGCGCAGCTCCCGGAACGATCGAGGTGTCTGCGCATTGATCGCCGCACTTGCGAGGGAGCCCCATGCCGCACAGCGACATCGTCTATGTCGACGACCACGAGCCCGGAATCACACGCCGCAAGGTCCGCCACGGCTGGGGTTATTGGGACGCGCACGACAAGCGCATCACCGATCGCGAAGAGATCGATCGGCTGAACGGCATCGGTCTGCCGCCCGCCTATGTCCAAGCCTGGTTCTGCCCCGATCCGCGCGGCCATATCCAGGCGACGGGCTATGACGACAAGGGCCGCAAGCAATATCGCTACCACCCCGGCTTCCGCGAGGCGCAGGAGACGGCCAAATATGATCGCTGCTCCGGCTTCGGTGAAGCGCTGCCGAAGCTGCGCGCCAAGGTGGAGACCGATCTCAAGCTGCGCGGCCTGTGCAAGGAAAAGGCCGTCGCGGCGGTGGTCCGCCTGCTCGATCTCGGCACGATCCGCGTCGGCAACGAGGCGTATGCCCAGGCCAACAAGAGCTTTGGCGCGACGACGCTGCGCAAGCGCCACGCCCGGGTGAAGGGGCAGAAACTCCGCCTCCAGTTCCGCGCCAAATCGGGCAAGCTGCGCGTCATGACGATCACCGACGGATCGCTCAGCCGCTTCGTCAAGCGCTGCCAGGATCTGCCGGGCCAGCATCTGTTCCGCTGGGTGGATGAAGCCGGCGAGGCGCATCCCGTCACCTCGACCGACGTCAACGCCTATATCCGCGACGCGACGGACGAGGATTTCACCGCCAAGCATTTCCGCACCTGGGGGGCGAGCGTGGTCGCGTTCGAGGCGCTGGCGGACGCGGAAGCCTATCTGGGCATCAACTCGATGCTCGATCCGGTGACCGAGGCGCTGGGCAACACTCCGGCTATCGCCCGCAAATCCTATGTCCATCCGCGGCTGATCGATCTCGCCAAGGATCGTGACGCCCAGGCGTCGTTCCGCGAGGCCTTGCACCTGCCGCGCGCCACGCGATACCTCAGTCGTTACGAACGCGGACTGATCGCCTTTCTCGAAAGCGCGACCGCGCCGCGCGCCAAGGCAGCCTGAAAGAATCCATGACCAACACGACCAAGGCCGAACCGAGACTCCTGTCGGGCGATGAGCTGCAAGCGCAAGCGCACACCTTCTTCCAGGATTCGACGATCTGGGTGCAGAATCACTGGCTCAACATCCTGGTCGCGACCGGCATCGCCGTCGCGGTCTTCTTCGCGCTTCACGCCATCAAGGCCTGGGGCTCCCGCCTCTGCCGCAAGGGCGAAGGCACCGCCAGCTGGTACTCGATCCTGGGCCGCGCCGTGTCGAAGACCGGCAATTTCTTCATCCTGATGGCCTCGATTCGACTGGTCTCCGGCTATGCCGGGCCGCCGCCGATGGTCGAGACCACGATTGAATTCCTCTTCACTATTGCCGCGGTGTTTCAGGCCGCGATCTGGCTGCGCGAGCTGATCTTTGGCGCAATCGAGCACAGAACCAGCACCGACGATTATCACGGCAGCGGGCTGGCCAGCGCGCTCGGCATCATCCGCCTGCTCATCACCGTCGTGTTGTTCGCGATCGCGCTGGTCATGGTGCTGGGCAATCTGGGCGTGAACGTCACCGGCCTTATCGCCGGTCTCGGGGTCGGCGGCATCGCGATAGGCCTGGCCGCCCAGGGCATCTTCGCCAACCTGTTCGCCGCACTCACGATCCTGTTTGACCGCCCCTTCCGTGTTGGCGACAAGATCCGCTTCGATGGCAATTCCGGCACTGTCCAGGCGATCGGCCTGATGTCGACGCGTATCCGTTCGTTCATTGGCGAGGAGTTGGTGATCTCGAACAAGCAGCTGCTCGACAAGCTGCTTGAGAACCTGACGCTGCGCCACCACACGCGCACCAAGCTCCCGATCGGCGTCGCCTATGAAACACCCGTCGAGAAGCTCGAGGCTCTGCCCGGGATGATCAAGACAATCATCGAAGAAGCCGGCGGCACGCTGTCACGCGCCAGCTATGAGGGGTTCGGCGCCAGCTCGATCGACTTCGTGATCGAGTTCGATGTCCCCGGCGACGACGTGCCGCACGCGCAGGCCGTGCGCGACAAGCTAATGCTCGGCATCGTGCGCAAGTTTGCGGCCGAGGGAATCCGCATCCCTTATCCCACCCAGACGACCTTCACGGCGGCGCCGGACGGGAGGATCGTCATGCCCTATCCCGATGCGAGCAAACCCGCGCTTCCGGCGGAGAATAAGGCGGCCGGGAGCGTTTGAACGGCAACGTGAACCGCCAAGGAGAGACCGGTGTTCAAGGATCAATCGTCATCCGCGATCGTCGCGGTGAGTGATCTCGCCCGGGCCCGCCGTTTCTACGCCGAGACGCTGGACCTGGAGGTGACGATGGACACCGAAGAGGTGCTCACCTTCCGCACCGGCAAGACGTTGCTCAATGTCTATCGGTCCGCCGAAGCTGGCACCAACCGCGCGAACGCGGTCGTCTGGGGTGCGGGCGACGCATTCGACGCGACAGCCGACGAACTACGCAGCCGCGGCGTGACCTTCGAGGAATATCCGGACATGGGCATGCAGATCGCCGGCGGGGTCCACTCCGCAGGCGACTTCAAGGCCATCTGGTTCAAAGACCCAGACGGCAACATCCTGCACATCAACAGTGGCGGCTGAGCGTTTTCAAGCCGGCTGGAACAGCCAGCGGCTCGGAAAACGCGGTAATCAAAAACTGAAAATCAGGCCGCGACGGTCTCTGGCATCATGCCCATGCCGGCGATGAAGCGCTGCCAATTGGGCACTGTCATCGCGCCCAGATATTCGGCCTGCATCTCGGGCGTCAGCACCTCGACCATGCGGGTGCCCTCGATCCACAGCTCGATCACGCCGAACGCGCCGCCGCGCTTGCAATATTTGACCGGCCAGCCCTCGCGATCCGCGATCGCCATGACGCGGCCAAGGTCCAGATCCGTCGCCATCGCGAAATGCGTCGCCGAACGCGCGACCTTGGTGCCGATCCGGCCGTAGGAATCGGCTTCGCCTTCGCCCAGCATCAGCTCGGTGCCGCGCGGATAGATCTCGACGATCGTGTTGCGCGCATCGCCCGCCATCGCGACCCAGCTTCCTACGATCACCGGCGGAAACGGCGTGGCGATGCCGCCCCACAGTTCCGCGATCACCTCGGCGACACGCTTCGGATTTTCGGCGTCGATCGACACATGAAACAGCATTTCTCTCACTCCCAAACAGCCTGACGGCCTCTGATGGGCGAGATGCGCGCGATCGCCGCCGCGGCCGAGCGCGGTTCGACCGGGCGACGAAAATGCGACCGCCGGGCTAGATCACTTCCTCTGCGTCGCCACGCCCGAGCTTACGTTTCACGAACGCCCAAATCCCCGCGCCGAAAGCAGCGATGCCCAGGAAGATCAGCTTGCTGAACTTGAGCAGGATCGCGATCAGCCCGACTTTCTGCGCAACCGCGACGGCGGCGCCCCCCGCGACCAATCCGGCGAGCCCATATTCGGCCACCTTGTCGGTCGAGGCGTTGAAATCGGCATAGCCCGCGCCGGGCTCGAACGTCACCGATTTGCCGAACGCCTGTGCCGCACCGCCCACATCCTTCAGCAGCGGCATCGCCGAAACCATGTTGAGGCTCAGCACGCCGGAACGGCCGAGCATGCGAACGTCATAGTTGAGCCCATGGTTCGCCTCGCCCTCATTCTCGAACTCGCGGGCCCAGATCAGCGCGTGATCGGCGGCATTGTAGGCGGGAGGCTGCGCCCAGCCGACGAGCTTCATGGTGGGGAAGCCCCCGGCCCTGCGCTGCTCATTGTCGGCCGCGTCGCCCGCCTGCATGTCCGCGAGCACCTTGTTATAATCCTGTTCCTTGGCATCGGAGTCCGAGACATGGCCGGTGTCGCTATAGGTGATCACCGCGGCCCAGGCATTGTCGACAAAGGTCGCTCCCTTCTCGAACACCATGCCGAGCACGTTCGACACCGAATCGGGCGGATTGCGCCATGCCTCGACCAGCACGCGCTTGGCTTCGACGGCTGGCAGGAAATAATAGCGGTCGCCGAGGTGCAGCACCGCCTTCGCCTCGGGGATGCGGACATCGCCGGTCTGCGGGTGCAGAGCCTTTTGCAGCGCCGCCATCTCCGGCGGGAGCGCCGGCGCCTTCGCCGCGGCAGTCTTCGGCTCTTCCTTGGCGAAGGCCGTCATCGGAGCGCTCAACGCAAGCGCTACCCCCAGCGCAAGCGCGCTGCCCGTCCATGTCCGCATTGATCATTCCCCCCGATCCGATTCGGATCGGGAGTGAATTGGCCAGCTAGATCCCGCCCTCGTCAAGCGAAAGCAGCGTCGCATTGCCTCCGGCGCTGGTCGTGTCGACCGAGACCGATCGCTCGGCGCAGAAGCGCTGCAGATAATGCGGTCCGCCCGCCTTGGGGCCGGTGCCCGACAAGCCTTCGCCGCCGAATGGCTGCGACCCGACGACCGCGCCGATCATCGAGCGGTTGACGTAGAGATTGCCGACCCGCGCCCGCATTTCGGCCAGTTCGCCCGATCGTGCGATGCGGCTGTGCAACCCCATCGTCAGTCCGAAGCCCTTGGCGTTGACCCGTGCGATCGTCTCTTCGAGCTGTCCCGCGGGCCAGGTCGCGACGTGCAGGATCGGGCCGAACCATTCCTGGCCGAGCTCGTCCGGGCTATCCAGCCGAATCAGGGTCGGCGGGACGAACAGTCCCTCCTTGGGCACGGGCAAGGTTTTGAGCCACTTGCCCTTGGCGCTCTCGCGATAGGCCATCAGCTTGTCATAGGCCGCCCGGTCGATCACCGGGCCGACATCGGTCGACGGATCGCCGGGATCGCCGATCACCAGCAGCTCCATCGCGCCGCGCAGCATCTCGATGACGTTGTCGGCGATCTCTTCCTGGAGCAGCAGCAGCCGGAGCGCCGAGCAGCGCTGGCCCGCCGAGCGAAACGAAGAGGTCAGCACATCCGCCACCACCTGTTCGGGCAGCGCGGTCGAATCGACCATCATCGCGTTGATCCCGCCGGTCTCGGCGATCAGCGGCACCAGCGGCCGGCTCTCGTCCTCAAGCAGGGCCCGCGCGATCTTGCGCGCCGTCGGGGTCGATCCGGTGAAGGCCACCCCGGCGATGCGCGGGTCGGATGTCAACGCAGCGCCCACTTCGGGCCCGCCCGGCATCAGGATCAGCGCATCTTCCGGCACGCCCGCCGCATGCGCGAGCTTCACCGCGGCACTCGCGATCTCGGGCGTCTGCGGCGCGGGCTTCGCCACCACCGTATTGCCGGTCACCAGTGCAGCGGCGGTTTGGCCCAGGAAGATCGCCAGCGGGAAATTCCACGGCGCGATCGTCGCCCATACGCCACGGCCCGCCATCCGCAGTTCGTTGCGCTCGCCCGTTGGCCCTGGCAGCACCACCGGCGCCAGGTCGCCCCGCGCCCGCGCCGCATAATAGCGACAGAAATCCGCCGCCTCGCGCACTTCGCCCAGCGCATCCGGAAGTGTCTTGAACGCCTCCTTCACCGCCAGCGCCATCAATTGAATGCGGTTCTCCTCGAGCAGGTCCGCAAGCCGCTCGAGTATCGTCGCGCGCTCGTCGATCGAACGGCTCGACCAGTCGCCGAACGCCGCCTGCGCCCGCCCGATCGCTTGCTGGACGTCTGCTTCGACATTCGCATGGCGGTCGTGCGCATCGCGCACCTCGGTCCGCTTCCCCAACAACGCGTCGGCCTCGTCGAACCGAAGGATCGCATCCGCCGTCTCGCGCAGCACGGTCCGCTCCTGCAGGTCGATCCCGCCCGAGTTGCGCCAGGCCCCGAACAGGTCCACCGGCAGCGGGATGCTCGGATGCCGCGAGCCGCCCACCGCGGCGATCTTCTCGGCCGGATCGGCGAGCAGTTCGTCCTCGCTCAGATGCTCGTCGGCGAGTTGGTGGACGAAGCTCGAATTGGCGCCATTCTCCAACAGGCGCCGCACCAGATAGGCAAGCAGGTCGCGATGTCCGCCCACCGGCGCATAGATCCGGCAATGATAGCCGTCCTCGCGCACCAGCCGCTCGTACAGCCCCTCGCCCATGCCGTGCAGCCGCTGGAACTCGAAGTCGCGGCTCTTGCCCGCCCATTCGAGGATCGTCGCCACGGTCAGCGCATTGTGGCTCGCGAATGCCGGCACGATGTGCTTCGCGTCGAGCATGTCGCGCGCGCAGGCGAGATAAGAGACGTCGGTCGCCGCCTTGCGGGTGAACAAGGGATAGTCGCCAAGCCCCTCCACCTGGGTACGCTTGATCTCGCTGTCCCAATAGGCGCCCTTGACCAGCCGGACATGCATCGGCCGCCCGAGCTTGTCGGCCCAGCCGATCACCGCGCGGGCACGCTTGCCATAGGCCTGCACCGCCATGCCGAACCCGTCCCAGCCCCTGAGCTCGGGCCGCTTCGCAACGCTGCCGATGATGTCGAGGCTCATCTCCAGCCGCTCGCTCTCCTCGGCATCCACCGTCAGCGGGATGGCCTGCGACGCCGCCTCGGAGGCCAGCTGCGCGAGCATGTCGGTCAGCTCGGGCACGCATTTGTCATACTGCCCAACTTCGTAGCGCGGGTGCAGCGCGCTGAGCTTGACCGAGATCGAATGCCCCGCCTTTGGATCGCGCCCCACCGCGCGAATCGCGTCGAAATAGGCCTCGAAATAGCGCTCGGCATCCGCCTTGGTCCGCGCCGCCTCGCCGAGCATGTCGAAGCTTGCGGTGAAACCCTTGTGCTCGGGCTTCTTCATCCGCTTAGTCGCTTCCTCGATAGTGCGGCCCATCACGAAGACCTCGCCCATCCGCTTCATCGCCGCGCCCACCGCCTGCCGCACGAACGGTTCGCCCGCGCGCGCGATCAGCCGGCGCAACACCCCGCCCTGCTCGCCCACCACTGCACGGCCGAGCATCAGCCCCCAGGTCGCCGAATTGACCAGCATCGAGTTCGACTTGCCGGCGTGCGTCTTCCAGTCGGCATCGCCCAATTTGTCGGCGATCAGCAGGTCCGCGGTCTCGGGATCGGGCACGCGCAGGAATGCCTCGGCCAGGCTGAGCAGCGCGACGCCCTCGGACGAATTGAGCCGATATTCCTGCAGAAACTGGTTCACCCAGCCCTTGTTCTGCGCTGCGCGCAGGTCCGCGAGCAGCGCGAGCGCATGGCCCATCACGCGGCCGCGCGACTCGGGGATCAGCCGGGCGCGCTCGATCAGCGGCTTTAGAACATCGGGTTCGCTCGCGCGGTGGAGCTTAGCCATGGTTGCGCGAGGGGCGGACGCTACGTCAGTCGACATTTTCCAAATCTCGGTTGGGTGAGGCTTGCAGTAGCCCCGCTTGGGTCAGTAGATGGGCCAGCGCTATGACGGCAAAGCGGGCGGGAGAATAGTCTCTGTGGATACGATGACGGTGCAGCAGATGGCCGAGAGCATCGGCACCGAACGCGTGTCCGATTGGGTCGAAGTCACCCAGGCGATGATCGACAAGTTCGCCGACGCCACCGGCGATCACCAATTCATCCATGTGGACCCCGAAATGGCGGCGAAAACCCCGCTCGGCGGCACGATCGCGCACGGCTTTCTCATGCTTTCGCTGATGCCGATGCTCGCGGCGAAGACCGGCACGCCCGGTATCGAGGGGGTCAAGATGGGCCTGAACTATGGGGGCAACAAAACCCGCTTCATCACCCCCGTGCGCTCAGGCAGTCGGGTGCGCGGCCGCTTCACGCTGCTGAAATTCACCGAGCGTCATCCCGGTGTCTGGGAACAGGTCCAGGAATATCGGCTCGAGATCGAAGGCCAGGAAAAACCCGCGCTGATCGCCGAATGGATCGCGCTGATTTACGTTTAACGAGAGGAAGAAAGAACATGCGCTCCGCAGTCATCGTTTCCACCGCCCGTACCGGCATCGGCCGCGCCTATCGCGGGGCGTTCAACAATCTTCCCGCGCCCACGCTAGCCGCCGCGTCGATCAGGGCCGCGGTCGAGCGCGCCGGGATCGAGCCGGGCGAGGTCCAGGACGTGGTCTTGGGCGCTGCGCTCCAGCAGGGCAGCCAGGCCGGCAACATCGCCCGCAACGCGCTGCTCCGCGCGGGCCTGCCCGTCTCGGTCGCCGGCATGTCGGTCGATCGCCAATGCGCCTCGGGCCTGATGGCGATCGCTACGGTCGCCAAGGAGATCATCGTCGACAATATGGACATCGCCATTGGCGGCGGCGTCGAATCGATCAGCCTGGTCCAGACCCCGCAGATGCGTGTTGCACCCGATCCCGAGCTGCTGGCGATGCACAACGACATCTACATGCCGATGCTGCAGACCGCCGAGGTCGTCGCCGCGCGCTACGGCATCGGCCGCGACCGCTGCGACGAATATGCCCTCCAGTCGCAGCAGCGCACCGCCGCTGCCCAGGCCGCCGGCAGGTTCGACGACGAGATCGTCCCGGTCACTGCGACGATGAACATCGTCAATAAGGAGACCAAGGAAGTCTCCACCAAGGAAGTGACGCTTACGAAGGATGAGGGCAATCGCGCCGACACCACGCTGGAGGGCCTGAAGGCGCTCAACGTCGTGCTGCCCAATGGCACCGTCACCGCCGGCAATGCGAGCCAGCTTTCGGACGGCAGCTCGGCCAGCGTGCTGATGGAAGAATCGCTCGCCTCCAAGCGCGGGCTCACCCCGCTCGGCCGCTATGTCGGCATGGCGGTGGCGGGCACCAAGCCCGACGAGATGGGCATCGGCCCAGTCTATGCGATCCCCAAGCTGCTCGAGCGCTTCAACCTCAAGATGGACGATATCGGCCTGTGGGAGCTGAACGAGGCGTTCGCGGTCCAGGTGCTCTACTGCCAAGACAAGCTCGGCATCCCGGGCGAGCTGCTCAACGTCAATGGCGGCGCGATTTCGATCGGCCACCCTTACGGTATGTCGGGCGCCCGCATGACCGGCCACGCGCTGATCGAGGGCAAGCGTCGCGGCGCCAAGTACGTCGTCGTGACGATGTGCATCGGTGGCGGCATGGGTGCGGCGGGGCTGTTCGAAGTCCTTTGACCGCTTTACCGGAGGGGCGCCGGTGGGGCGCCCCTCTCTCAATGTAACAACTGTAAATCATTGCGCTTGCGCGCAGCCATCGCCTCGCGCTAGCCTCCTGACAACGCTGCCATCGCAACAGTTATTGCTTCAGCAATCTCTGTTAGCGATAACAGCGACGGAGCTTCCACAGGGAGCCAATTCGAGGGGGTGCGCGCATGGGCCAGGATCTGGCGCTGGTGGCCGATATCGGCCGCCAATCGGTACGATTTGGCTTGACCGGCGGCGAGGCCGGACTGGCCCCGCGCGACGTGCGCAAGTTCATGACCGCTGAGCATCCGACCTTCACCAGCGCGCTCGTCGCCTATCTGGGCGGCCTTGGCCTTCAGGACGCGCGCCTGCCGAGTGTGCTCGCCGTCGCCGGCGCCGCCCGGGGCGACCTGATCAACCTGACCGGCAGCCGCTGGTACATTTCGCTCTCCGGCGTCGAGGCGGTGCTGCGCGTGCGGCCCCGCGCGCTCAACGAATGCGCCGCCAATGCGCTCGCGCTCACCATGCTGCCAGTTTCCGCCTTCGCCCAGCTCCACGGGCCCGCACCCCGCGCGGTCGCGCCCGGCGGCAATTATGTGGTGATCGGCAGTGGCACCGGGCTGGGAGTTGCGGCTCTCGTCTCCGCCGGCGACAAGCTCGTGCCGGTCCAGAGCGAAGCCGGGCACATGGCCTTCGCGCCGACCACGCCCGACGAGAAGGCTTTCGCCCAATATTGCACCGCCAAGGGTATCCAGCTCGATGTCGAAGTGCTGCTGAGCGCGCCCGGGCTGCTCCTCGCCTATGAGGCGCTGTCGGGCGGCAAAAAACTCGCCAAGCCCGAGGATGTGACTCGCGGTGTCGGCCGCGATCCCGTCTGCACCGCAGTCGTCCGCATGTTCGTCGAGCATCTGGGAGCCTTTGCCGGCGATCTGGTGCTGGCGTTCGGCGCCTGGGACGGCGTGTTCCTGGGCGGCGCGATCGGGCGTGCGCTTCAGCCCCAGCTCGTCGATCAAGGCTTCCGTCGCCGCATGCTGGACAAGGCCGCATTCCGCCGCCAGCTCGGCGAGGTACCGGTCGCGCTGATCAACCGCAACGACCTGGAATTGCTCGGCGCGGCCGCCGCGCACGGGAACGCCTGACGACGATGGCTCGTTATCCCGGCACATCCAATCCCGGGAGCAGCACATGGCCGACATCGCCGAACTCAAGAAGCATCTCTGGTCGAAACTCTCGGCCAGCCCGTTCCTGATGATCGGGCTCGAGGGCGGTGAGCATAGCGTGCCGCTCACCGCGCAGCTCGACGAGGATCAGGTCGACGCCCTGTTCTTCTTCATCGGCAAGGACAATCGCCTCGCCAAGGGTGGCATGGCGATGGCGCAGTTCGTGGCGAAGGGTCACGATTATTTCGCCTGCCTCTCCGGCACCGCGAAAATCGACAATGATTTCGGGACGATCGACAAGCTCTGGAACAAGCAGGTCGAGGCCTGGTTTCCGGGCGGCAAGGACGATCCCAATCTGGCGCTGCTGCGCTTCGACATCGACAGCGCAGAGCTCTGGGAAACCGATATGAGCCTCTCCGGCAAGGTGAAGATGCTGTTCGGCGGCAAGGTCCGTTCGGACGAATCCGGCAGCCATGCCTTGGTCGGAACCACCGCTGAGTCCTGACCATTCTTGCCATTGACCCGAAGGCACGGTCGCGCGATCCCTCTGCGCTATGGGGCCTTCGCTAGCACACCGGATCCGCACCGAAGCGCACGCCGTCTGGCTCGCGGTGCGCGATCCGCGGACGCCGCTCGCGGCCAAGCTGGTCGGGCTTTTCGTCGCCGCCTACGCGCTCTCGCCCATAGACCTGATCCCGGATTTCATCCCCGTGCTCGGGCTGGTCGACGATGCGATCCTGATCCCGCTCGGCGTCTGGCTGTTCGAACGGCTGATTCCCGCCGATCAGTTCGCCGAGCATCGCGCCCGCGCGGCCGAGGAGACCAAGCGACCGGTCAGCTGGGGCGGCGTGCTGATCGTGCTGACGATCTGGGGCCTGGCCGCGATACTGATATGGACCGCGCTGACGACCGCGTACGATTGAGGCGCGTTCATCGAGCATACCCGTCACCCCGGCCGAAGAGCTGGGGTGACGGACGATTTAGTGCGTCAGGTCACCCGCTGTGTGCGGCGATCCACTGCTCCACCACCGGCGCGATGCGCGTGCGCCACTTGGATCCGTTGAAGATGCCGTAATGGCCCACGCCTTCGGCGAGGTGATATTGCTTCATCGCCTCAGGCAGCTTGTCGGAAATGGTCAGCGCCGCCTTGGTCTGCCCGATGCCAGAGATGTCGTCGCGCTCGCCCTCGATCGCGAGGATCGCGATGTCGGTGATCGCCGACGGATCAACCAGCCGGCCGCGATGCATCATCTCACGCTTGGGCAGCGCATGCGCCTGGAACACGGTGGTGATCGTCTGGAGATAGAATTCGGCGGTCATGTCGCAGACCGAGCGATATTCCTCGTAGAACGACATCGTCGCCTCAGCGCTGTCGTCGTCGCCCTGGACGAGGTGCTTGAACATCTCCCAGTGCGAAATCATGTGGCTACCGAGATTCATCGTCATGAAGCCGGCGAGCTGCAGGAAGCCCGGATAGACTTTCCGCCCCGCGCCGGCATAGGTCACGGGGATCGTCGCGATCACGTTCTGCTCGAACCACGAATGCGGGCGCTCGGTCGCCAGCGTGTTGACTGCGGTCGGCGCCTCGCGCGTGTCGATCGGTCCGCCCATCATGGTCAGGGTCGCGGGGCGATTGGGATGCTTGTCGGCGCTCATCAGCGCGGCAGCGGCATAGCAGGGCACCGAGGGCTGGCACACCGCCAGCATGTGCGGCCTGGGATCGCCTTCCGCGCCGATATGCGCGAGGAACTCGACCAGATAATCGATATAATCGTCCAGATCGAAACGACCGTCGGATAGCGGCGCCTGCTTAGCGTCCCGCCAGTCGGTGATGTAGACATCGGCGACGGGCAGCATCCGCTCGACCGTGCCGCGCAGCAGCGTGGCATAATGGCCGGACATCGGCGCGACGATCAGCAGCTTGGGGCCGCCCTCCACGCCGCTGCGCACGAAGCGCTTGAGCTGGCCGAAGGGTTTCCGGAGCACGATCTCTTCGTGGACGTCGACTTGTTTGCCATCGATCTCGGTATGATCGAGTCCGAAATGGGGCTTGCCGCGCGGGGCAGAGGCGTGCGCGAACACTTCCAGTGCGGACGCGACGATCGGTCCACCGCCAAAATAGGAAAACGGGTTTGCAGGGTTGTTGAGCAGCCCGGCACTGAAATTGGCCATCGCGCTGGCACCGGCCAGCATCGATCGCTGGATCTCATAGGCGTCGTAGAGCATTACGTCCCTTCCGTTCGCCCCTCTGTGAACGGCGGGGGTACCGGTTACCTATATAGACGGCGTGGTTGTGCGCTGCAACGCCGTAGCATTGCGGAAATGAGACAAACGGTATGGTTTCCCGGCCCGCGAACCATGTCAGACCCCGTGTCCGAGGCAGCATCACGGCCATTGCCGCCTCGGGAGACAGGCCCTAAGCCGCGCTCCATGGCCGAAACGACCCCGCCTGCCCCGCCCAAGCGCAAGCTTTCCAGCCTGCTTGTCGTCTGGAGCTTCACGCGCCGCTATCCGCTGCAGCTCACCATCGCCACGCTGGCGCTGCTCGCTTCGTCGATTGCCACGCTGTGGATCCCGCGCACCTTCAAGCAGATCGTCGATAATGGCTTCGCGGCGAGCGCCGACACCAGCCGGATCGGCGTCTATTTCGAGGGATTGCTGCTGGTCGTCGCGATCCTGTCGCTAGCGACGGCGGTTCGATTCTTCTTCGTCTCCTGGGTCGCCGAACGCACCGTCGCGGACCTGCGCACTGCGGTGCACCGCAACCTGCTGCGCCTGCCGCCCAAATGGTTCGAGGAAAATCGCCCGTCCGAGATCGCCTCGCGCCTGACATCGGACACCGCGATCATCGAGCAGGTCGTCGGCTCCACCGTCTCGATCGCGCTGCGCAATTTCCTCACCGGCGTCGGCGGCATCATCTATCTGTTCACGCTGGCGCCCAAGATTGCCGCCTTCCTGATCGTCGGCATCCCGCTCGTAGTGCTGCCGATCGTCTGGCTCGGCGGGCGCGTCCGCCAGCTCTCGCGCTCCAGCCAGGATCGCGTCGCCGATATCGGCGCGCTCGCCGCCGAAACACTGGGTGCGATGCGCATCGTCCAGGCGTTCGGCCAGGAGAAGCGCGAGGCGCAGCGTTTCCAGGACGCCGTCGCCCTCAGCTTTGCCGCCGCGCAGAAGCGCTTTGCCCTTCGCGCCGTAATGACGGCACTGGTGATCGGCCTGCTCTTCACCGCAATCACGCTGATCATGTGGGACGCGGTGTCAGGCGTCGCCGCTGGCCGCATCACGGGCGGATCGATCACCGCGTTCGTCATTACCGCAGGCCTCGTCACTGGCTCGTTCGGTGCGCTGACCGAAGTCTATGGCGACCTGCTCCGTGCCTCGGGCGCCGCCAGCCGCCTCGCCGAGCTGCTTGCCGAGCAGCCTGATATCGCGCCGCCGGCCAATCCTGCGCCGCTGCCCGAGCCGGCGCAAGGCGCCATCACTTTCGACAACGTCACGTTCCGCTATCCCACGCGCCCCGAAGTCTCGGCACTCACCAACTTCTCGCTCGACGTGCAGCCGGGCGAGACCGTCGCGGTGGTCGGCCCCTCGGGCGCCGGCAAGTCGACCCTGTTCCAGCTCCTCCAGCGCTTCTACGATCCCGAGGGCGGCGAGCTCCGCATTGACGGCGTGCCGCTGCCCGATGCCGATCCTGCCGATATTCGCGCCCGCATGGCGATGGTGCCGCAGGAAACGGTGATCTTCGCCGCCTCGGCGCGAGACAATCTGCGCTACGGTGCCTGGGACGCATCGGACGAGGCGCTATGGGCCGCTGCCGACGCCGCCAACGCCACCGATTTCCTCCGTGAGCTGCCCCAGGGCCTCGACACCTTCCTGGGCGAGGGTGGCGCGCGCCTCTCGGGCGGCCAGCGCCAGCGCCTCGCCATCGCCCGCGCGCTGCTGCGCGACGCGCCGATCCTGCTGCTCGACGAGGCCACCTCGGCGCTCGATGCGGAGAGCGAGCGCCTCGTCCAGGATGCGCTGGAGCGGCTGATGCAGCACCGCACC
Source organism: Sphingomonas sp. JC676 (assembly GCF_014489075.1). Taxonomy (GTDB): domain Bacteria; phylum Pseudomonadota; class Alphaproteobacteria; order Sphingomonadales; family Sphingomonadaceae; genus Sphingomonas. The sequence goes on from NZ_JACTGR010000002.1 coordinate 742,946, forward strand.
ACATTGGTCATCGCGCACCGTCTCGCCACCGTCCGCGCCGCAGGCCGGATCATCGTGATGGACGAGGGCCGCATCGTCGAAACCGGCACGCACGCTGAGCTAGTGGCGAAGGGCGGCCTCTACGCGCGCCTCGCCGCGCTCCAGTTCAACGAGGCGGCATAGAAGCATAAAAGGAGCGAGCATGACGGGGGCGTCAGAGGGAAACGGGCTGCACCACCATCTTCGCCGCATGACTGGGCGGGACCCGTATGAGGAGCATCGCGTCGCGACGCCGCTCGAGCTCCTCTTCGACCTCACCTTCGTCATCAGCTTCGGGGTTGCGGCGTCCCAGCTCGCCCACGCACTTTCTGAAGGACATCTCGGGACGGGTCTTCTCGGCTTCGGCATTGCCGGCTTCGCGATCTGCTGGGCCTGGACCAACTTCTCCTGGTTCTCGTCGGCCTATGACACCGACGACTGGCTGTTCCGCGTCGTCACCATGGTGCAGATGAGCGGCGTGCTGGTGCTGGGGCTCGGCTTGCCGCGCATGTTCGCCTCGATCGAGCACGGTGCGCATCTCGATGCGGGCATGATGGTCGCCGGTTATGTCATCATGCGCTTGGCGATGGTCTTCCAGTGGCTGCGCGCCGCCTGGCAGGATCCGGCGCGGCGCGAGGCAACCTGGATCTACGCGATCATCGTCTCGGCGGTGCAGATTGGATGGGTCGCGCTCGTCGCCTTGGCGCCGCCGTTCGGCGTGGCGCTCGCGCTGTACGTGTTGCTCGGGCTGGGGGAGGTCGCCGCCCCGATGCTTGCCGAGCGCCGGACCGGAACGCCCTGGCACGCCCATCATATCGCAGAGCGCTACAGCCTGTTCGCGATCATCGCGCTCGGCGAAGGGATCGTCGGCACCGTGGCCGCCCTGTCTGCCGTGGTCGCGGACCAAGGCTGGACGCTCGACGCCGCGCTCGCCTGCATCGCCGGCATGGGGCTCACGTTCGGCATGTGGTGGGTCTATTACATGCTGCCCTCGGCGGAGATCCTGCACCACCACCGCAACCGAGCCTTCCCCTGGGCCTATGGCCAGCTGGCGATCATCACGGCCATCGTCGCGACCGGCGCGGGCCTTCACGTCGCGGCCTACTTCATCGAGCACAAGGCGCATATTGGCGCGTTGGCGACGATCCTGTGCGTTGCGCTGCCGGTCGGCATCTTCCTGGCCGTTGTCTACGCGCTCTACGCTTATTTGGTCCGTCGCTTCGACCCGTTCCACTTCTGGCTACTGCTGGCGACGATGGCCGTGATCATCCTCGCCGTCGTTGCCGCGGCAAACGGCGTGGGCATGACGACCTGCCTCCTGATCGTGACGCTCGCGCCTCTGGTGACCGTTATCGGCTACGAATTGCTCGGGCACCGCCACAAGCAAGAAGTGCTTGCCGAACAGGCGGTAGAGGATCCCAAGAGCTAGGCACCGGATAAGGCCGTCCAGCTCGACGTCTCAGCTTCCAATGTAGGATTTGCCCTGCTTCAATGCGCAGATGGCTACCTCGCGACCCTATACTCCCGCGCACTCCGAAGATCGGGTATGCTCTGGAACCTTCTTCATTGGTGGCGTGACTTTCGTCACCTTTGGAATAAGAGGTACGGCAGGAGCAGGAGAATCGCGAAATGGCTGAGTTCGACATCATCGTCTATGGCGCCACCGGGTTCACCGGCCGTCTGGTCGCCGAATATCTCGCCGCCCATTATTCCGATGTGAAATGGGCGATGGCCGGCCGCTCGCTGACCAAGCTCCAACAGGTCCGAGACGAGATCGGCGCCCCCGCCGCCACGCCGTTGCTCACCGCCAATGCCGACGATCCCGCCGCCCTGAAGGCGATGGTCGCCCGTGCCACGGTCGTCATCTCCACAGTCGGCCCCTATCAGCTCTATGGCGAGGCGTTGCTGGCGGCCTGTGCCGAGACCGGCACCGCCTATGTCGACCTGTGCGGCGAGCCCGCCTGGATGGCACAGATGATCCGCAAATATGAGGCGACCGCCAAGGCCAACGGCGCCCGCATCGTCTTCTCCTGCGGCTTCGATTCGATCCCCTTCGATCTTGGCGTATGGGCGGTCGAGGAGGAAGCGAGGAAGCGCTTCGGCAAGCCTGCGCCCCGCGTGAAGGGCCGCGTCCGTGCGATGAAGGGCACCTTCTCGGGCGGCACCTTCGCCAGCGGCAAGGCCTCGATGGCCGCGGCAGCCAAGGACCCGTCGATCCTCAAGCTGATGATCGATCCCTTCGCGCTCACCCCGGGTTTCGATGGCCCCCATCAGCCCAACGGCATGGTCCCGCACCATGACGAGGCGGTGGACGCCTGGGTCGCGCCCTTCATGATGGCGGTGATCAACACCAAGAATGTCCACCGCACCAATTTCCTGGCGGGCCAGCCTTACGGCGCCGAGTTCCAGTATGACGAGATGCTTGTCGTCCCCGGCCTGGGCGAGATCGGCAAGGCCGCGGCCGAGGCGATCGCCAAATTCAATCCGATGGCTGGCGACAAGGGCCCCGCGCCCGGCGAAGGCCCGAGCAAGGAAGAGCGCGAAACCGGCCATTACGACATCGCCTTCATCGCCGAGATGCCCGGCGAGCGTGTCACCGTCAGCGTCAAGGGTGACAAGGATCCCGGCTATGGCTCGACCTGCAAGATGATCACGGAAAGCGCCCTCTGCCTGCTGCGCGACGTACCGACCGAGGGCAAGGGTGGCATCTGGACGCCCGGCGCGTTGATGGCCGAGCCGCTCAAGAAACGGCTCGAGGCGAATGCGGGGCTGACCTTCACGGTCGAATGACGCACGGCGTCATCACCGATAAAATAGCGCCCACGCCCAGACGAGGACGAGCAACACGGTCGCGATGATCGGCAGAATGCGCCGGCCGCGGCGTTTCTTCGCAGCCTGATGGACGTCGAGGTCGAACCAGTAATGGCCGGGCACCTGCTGGCGGATGACGCCATCGGCACGGAGCTGGTCGAACTGGCGCAACTCGTCGGGCGTTTGCGGCGCGAACTCGATCGCCTTGTCCGGCTCGAATGCCTGCAGCGCGAAGAAATGGTCGGCGATACGCCGCCGTGCTCGCGCGGCGGAGGCCGCCGAGATCGGAACGACTTTGGTTTCCTCTGCCATCTGTCGATCGCCGCTTCCGCCTTAGCGCTTCCGGCCCTGGTGGCGGATGTTCGCCGGGCGGCCACGATGCTTGATGACGCGCTTGGGCCCGCTTTTGCCGCGGCGCTCATCGCCTCCGCCCGCCGAACCTTTGCCGTCGGGCAGTTCATAGCGCAGCGCGCCCGAGATCGGGTTCGCCTCGACGAGCCGCAGCGGCAGCCTTTGGCCCAATGAGAATGCCTGGCCGCTATCCTCGCCGATCAGCTTGTGGCTGGTCTCGTCATAGCGGAAATATTCGGTGCCCAGATCGCGTACCGGAACCAGCCCGTCGCCGCCAATGCCTTCGATCGTCGCAAAGAAGCCGAAATTCTGGACGCCGGTAATCCGCGCTTCCATCACCTCGCCGACATGGTTGGCGAGATAGGCGGCGACATAGCGATCGATCGTCTCGCGCTCGGCCTCCATCGCGCGGCGTTCGAGCTGGCTGATGCTCTCGCCGATCCGCTCCATCGATCCCGCCTCTTCGGGGGTGAGCCCGCCAGGTCCGAGCTTATAGGCTTCGACCAGCGAGCGGTGGACGATCAGGTCCGAATAACGCCGGATCGGCGAGGTGAAGTGCGCATAGCTGCCCAGCGACAGCCCGAAATGGCCCGCATTCTGCGGCCCGTAATAGGCCTGGGTCTGCGTCCGCAGCACCTGCGTCATCACCTCGGCGCGGAACTCGGCCTCGGCGATCTTGCCGAGGATGTGGTTGAAGGTCGCCGGGCGGATCACCTGGCCCAGCGCGAGTTCGAGGTCGAAGGTCTTGAGGTAATCCTTGAGCGCGACCAGTTTCTCGCGGCTCGGCGGCTCGTGGATGCGGTACATGACGGGGGCCTTCTTGGCCTCCAGCGCCTTGGCCGCGGCGACGTTCGCCGCGATCATGTAATCCTCGATCAGCTTGTGCGCATCGAGCCGCTCGCGCGGCGCGACCGAGAGGATGCGCCCCATCTCGTCGAGCATGATCCGCCGCTCGGGCAGGTCGAGATCGAGCGGCTCGCGCTTCTCGCGCGCCTTGTTGAGCGCCTTCCAGCAGTCCCAGAGCGGCTTGAGCGCAGCTTCGATCGCGGCATGCCGCTCCGTCCCCGGACGCAGCGTTTCGTCGAGCATCGGACGCTCCGAACCCGGCCCGTCGATGATCGTCTGCGCGTCCTCATAGGCAATGTTCGCCGCGATGCTCACCACCGCGCGCGTGAAGCGCCAGTTCTTGAGCTCGCCATTCTTGCCCACCTGCAGATGGCAGGCGAGCGCCGCGCGGTCCTCGCCTTCCTTAAGCGAGCAGACTTCCGCCGAGAGAATCTCCGGCAGCATCGGCACTACGCGATCGGGGAAATAGACCGAATTGCCACGCTTGCGTGCCTCGCGGTCGATGATCGAACCGGGGCGGACGTAGAAAGAGACATCGGCGATCGCGACAACGGCCTTCCAGCCGCCTTCGTTCTTGGGATCGTCGTCGGGCGTGGCCCAGACGGCATCGTCATGGTCGCGCGCGTCCGAGGGGTCGATCGCGACGATCGGCAGATGCCGCAGATCCTCGCGCTTGCCGAGATCCAGCCTGGAGACGCGCTCGGCCTCCTGAATCAGTTCGTCGGAGAAGACGTCGGGAATCGAATGGCGGTGGATTGCGATCAGCGAGAAGCTACGCGGCGCGAAGGGATCGCCCAATCGCTCGGTGACCCGCGCAAAAATCCGCGGCGGCCGCCCGGCCTTTTCGGCGAGTACCAGGTCGCCCGGCTCGGCGCCGGCGCGGTCCGAGATCGGATAGCTGTGGCGCTCCTTCTTCTCGACGCCCTGGAGATAGAGCCGCCCGCCCTCCTCGCGCACCACGCCGAGCATCTGCTCCTCGCCGCGCGCGAGCTTCTTCATCGGATGCGCGATCCAGCCGTTGCCGGCCTCCTCGGTGCGGGCGAGAATGCGGTCGCCCGGCCCCAGCGCATCGCGCTTGCCGCGTTCGCGGACGCGCAGGCGCGGTACCGGAATACCCTCCGCCTCCCAGCGCTCGGGCACGGCCCAGACGGTGTCGCCGTCCGCGTCGGTGACGCGCAGCACGGTGACCTTGGGCAGTCCACCCATCTTGTGGAAGGCGCGACCCGGGGCGCTGTCGATCAGCCCCTCGTCGCTCATATCCTTGAGCAGCGATTTGAGGGCGATCTTGTCCTGCGCGTGCAGCCCGAACGCCTTGGCGATCTCGCGCTTGCCCGCCGGAGTCTCTGAATTTGAAATGAAATCTAGGATTTGCTGCCGCGTGGGCAGCCCGGCCGTTTTGGTTTTTGGTTTTGTCATTGGCTTCGAAGATAGGGATTATCTGCGGAGACGTCACCCCATTGGCTGGACTTGGCCGCCTCGCATGCCCAATCTGAGCATCAATGACCTATGACCTGCTGATCGTCGGTGGTGGCATCAACGGCTGTGCGATCGCGCGCGAGGCCTCGCTGAACGGTCTCAAGGCGCTACTGGTCGAGAAGGACGATCTCGCCAGTCACACCTCCTCGGCTTCGACCAAGCTCATCCATGGCGGCCTGCGCTATCTTGAAACCTATGAGTTCCGCCTGGTGCGCGAGGCACTGCACGAACGCGAACGCCTGTTGCTGGCCGCGCCGCACCTGATCCGCCCGATGACCTTCGTCCTGCCGCACGCGCATTCGGTGCGCCCATGGTGGATGGTGCGCCTGGGCCTGCATCTCTACGATCTGCTCTCGGGAAAATCCTCGCTCCCCCGTTCGCGCAGCCTCCGCAGGCAGGACACCGCCTTCACCGATCCGCTCAAGGCCGATCATTCGGGGTTCGTCTATTCGGACGCCTGGGTCGACGACGCCCGGCTGACGCTGGCCAACGCGGTCGACGCGGCGGCGCACGACGCGGAAATCGCAACGCGAACCGAATTGCTCTCGGCACGCCGCGAAGGAGAAATATGGCGCGCCGAACTGTCGGACGGCCGCACCGTCGAGGCGCGTGGGCTCGTCAATGCTGCCGGCCCCTGGGTGCGAACGCTACTCAATAGCCTGGATGTCACAAGCAATTCGCAGGTCCGGCTGGTCAAGGGCAGTCATATCGTCGTGCCGCGATTGTTCGAGGGCGACCATGCCTATATCCTCCAGCAGCCCGACCGTCGCATCGTCTTCGCGATCCCCTATGAGGGCGAATTCACCGAGATCGGCACTACGGATATTGCAGTTGACCGGCCCGAGGATGCGGTCTGCTCCGACGAGGAGCGGCAATATCTCTGCGATGCGGTGAACCGCTATTTCTCGCGCCAGGTGACGCCCGCGGACATCGTCTGGGACTGGTCCGGCGTCCGTCCGCTGCATGACGACGGCGCCACCGAGGCGCAGTCGGTGACGCGCGACTATTTCCTCGAACTCGATACGGACGGCGCCCCGCTGCTGTCGGTTTTCGGCGGCAAGATCACCACCGCGCGGGCGCTGGCCGAGGAGGCGCTGGAGGAGATTGGCCCGCTGCTGGGCATCGAGCCGCGTCCCAAGACCCGCGCCCGCGTCTTCCCCGGCGGCGCGATCGCCGGCTTTGACCATTATCTCGCCCAGGTTCGTGCCCGCTGGCCATTCCTGGGCGATGTCCGTTCGCGGCGCATGGCGCACGCCTATGGCGCGTCGCTCGGCGAGATGCTGCGCGACGTGCATGACGAAGCCGGGATGGGCGCCGATCTGGGCGCGGGTCTGACCGAGATCGAGGCCCGCTGGATGCGCGACCATGAATGGGCCCGCGCTGCAGAGGACGTGTTGTGGCGGCGGAGCAAGCTCGGGCTGCACGCTGCAGACGGAATGGCAGCGCGGGTCGATGCGGCGTTGTCTGCCGCCTAACCCGGACACGAAAACGCCGCCGGCGGTGAGGCCGGCGGCGTTTTCGTGCGTCGCTATTCAGGCGAAGCTGACCGAGGTCCGGATGCGGCGGCGGCGCATCATGCCACCTGCTGCACCCACGCCCAGGACCATCATCGCCCAGGTCGATGCTTCCGGCACGCCGCGGACGGCGAAGTTGGCGACTTCGAACGCATCCTGCGACGGGACGTTCGAGAAGCTGATCGACTTGATATATTCGCCGACGCCCAGCGCCTGGAACTGCACGTACTGCGAGAAGGACTGGTTGCCGTTGGTCACGGAGAAGCCCAGGCCCGAAGCGGTGAAGCTCGCGACATTGCCGAGCGACGAGGTGATCGTCAGCGCATTATACGTGTCCGGCGAGCCCCAGAGGAAGCTCACCCAACCGGTGCCCGGCGTGAACGTCAGCGTTGCGGTCGAACCCGAGGTCGGGCCGGCGGCTAGGAACGTGTTGCCATAGATGCCGCCTGCAGGAATGTCCGCAAAGGGCTGATCCGCCGTATAGATCGTGCCGCCCGAGAGCGTTGCGATCGATCCGCCGCCAAGGCCAGCCGCCGAAAGGCTGACGAACGGGTCGGCACCGCCGCCGAGCGAACCCGAGATCTGCGCCTGCGCACTGGTGGACGCGAGAAGCGCCGCGACCGATGCGGTCATCAAAGTGGTGATCTTCATGGTTTCCTCCCAAAAATCCGGGGGCACGAACCCACATCTGCTCCCAGTCCCGTCACGGCCTTTGTATCAATTTGTCGCAACGTCGAAATATGCCGATTCATGCATGTACCAAGTTGAGACGATAACCAGATCCCGCCGCTGGCAGCAAAATCGAGACCTACCCAACCGATGTTTGCGACCTCAGGAAAGCCGACCAGCTTTTATCAATGGAATCAGAATAATCTGGCGGCATGCTCTTAAAGATAGTCCTGGCGTGGACTAGTCGCCCCCCAATATGAAAGGCATCGGTGATTAGGACCAACCAACGGCTATACGGCGATCCTCAATGAGAGCTTGTGCCGTAACGGGATCGCGATTCAGCCGAGATCGCGCCGGCACCCGGCCCGGCTACCAGCGATAGTTGAAGCTCACGCTGATCCGCTTGCCCTTGCCGTTGCCCGGCGGAACCTCGTGCCGCATCCAGCTTTCCCAGAGCAGCACCGTCCCCGGCTCTGGCGACACTTCGACGAAGCTGCGCAGCATCTCGGGCGCGTCGGCATGGCGCGGCGGCGCCGCCATCATCATCGCCAGCCGCGGATCCTCGAGCCGCAACCCGCGCGAACCGGGCGGCAGCGCGATATAGACGGTGCCAGAAACGACGCTGTGCGGATGCAGATGCCCGCTATGCCCGCCCTTGCCGTCGAGCACGTTCGCCCAGAGGCTGTCGAGCTTGAGCTTCTTGCCCGCCAGATCGAAGCCGCACGCCTCGGCGAAGCGCGCGACATGCCTGTCGAGCAGTCGCTTGAGATCCGCGAATGCCGGATCGCGGATCGGCAGGTCGTTGAGCGAGGCATAGGAAGTATAGCCGCGATAGCCATGCTCCCTGGCCCAGCGCCGCCCTGCCCCGTCATCCTCGGCAAGCTGAAGGCATGATGCTTCGAGCTCCGCGACCAGCGCGTCGTCACCCAACGCTTCCTGATAGAGCAAAGAGGCGAACAGCGTCCGCACGGGCGCGGGCGTGCTCAATAGGCCCGCGCGATCAGGATGCGCTCGACCGCGGGCCTGCCGGTGAAGATGCACGCGCCCTCTGCCGCAGCCGCGCCCTCGGGCACGTTGCGGAAGGTGAGCTTGAGCGCCTTCAGCCGCTCGACCACCGCGTCCAGCTCGGCACCGGTCGGCTTGGCCCAATTGACTTCGACCCAGCCTGGCTTGTCGCCATCGAAAGCCTTCTCCAGCGCTGCAAAGTCGGTGACGTCGCGTCGGATATTGGCATCCATCCGCTCGCGCGCCTGGGCGTGCAGCGTCTGCTGGATGCTTTCCAGCACCGCCGTCGTCTCATCGACGAACTGTGCGCGCGGCAGGATCGCGCTGTCGAGCTTGCCGTCCTCGCGATAGAGCCGGTCGCGGCGGATCACCGAGACGTTTGCGCCGGCGACATCGCGGCCGCCCACCTCGACGATGATCGGCGCGCCCTTCTTCACCCAACCCCAGCGCTTGGTCGCGGCCTTGGCCGGCTTCAGGTCGAGCAGCGCCCGCACCGGCTCACCGAACACGCTGAAATGCGCCAGTTCCTGCTGCAGCGTCTTGCAATAGTCGACGATCTCCGAATCCTCCGGTTGGTCGCGCAGCATCGGCACGATCACGATTTGCCACGGCGCGACGCGCGGCGGCACGCGCAGCCCGTCATCGTCGCCATGCACCATGATTACGCCGCCGATCATGCGCGTGGAGACGCCCCAGCTCGTTGTCTGTGCCAGCTCCTGCTGGCCTTCCGAGTTCTGGAACTTAATGTTCTGCGCCTGGCTGAAGGTCGTGCCCAGGAAGTGCGAGGTGCCCGCCTGGAGCGCCTTGCCGTCCTGCATCATCGCTTCGATCGAATAGGTCGAGACCGCGCCCGGGAAGCGCTCATTTTCCGGCTTCTCGCCCGCGACCACCGGCATCGCCAGGCAATCTTCGGCGAAGCTGCGATAGACCTCCAGCATCTTGAGCGTCTCTTCGCGCGCTTCGGCCTCGCTGGCGTGCGCGGTATGCCCCTCCTGCCACAGGAACTCGCTGGTGCGCAGGAACATGCGGGTGCGCATCTCCCAGCGGACGACATTGGCCCATTGGTTGATGAGAACAGGCAGGTCGCGCCACGATTGCACCCAGCGCGAGAAGGCCGCGCCGATCACCGTCTCCGAAGTCGGCCGCACCACCAGCGGCTCTTCGAGCTTCGCCTCGGGATCGACCACCAGCTTGCCGTTCACCGATTTCAGCCGGTGATGCGTGACGACCGCCATTTCCTTGGCGAAGCCCTCCACATGCTCGGCTTCCTTCTCGAAATAGGAGAGCGGAATGAAGAGCGGGAAATAGCAATTCTCGTGCCCGGTCGCCTTGATGCGGTCGTCGAGCAGGCGCTGGATGCGCTCCCAGATGCCATATCCCCAGGGCCGTATCACCATGCATCCGCGCACGCCACTTTCCTCGGCCATATCGGCCTCGGAAATGACGGTTTGGTACCAGGCGGCGAAATCCGCTTCGCGGGTGACGTTAAGAGCGTGCTTGATCATGGTCGCGCCGATTAGCGACTAAGCCGCCCGACGGGAAGACCAAGGGCACATTGAGCCGCACCGCGCTTGCATTGTCACGATTTCCTCAGAAAGAGGGGTCTAGTCGTTCACACATACCGAACCTGTTCCGGAGCCTTTGATGCCTGACGCGAATCCCGATCTCTATTTCTGCGCCAAAGGCAAAGCGGGGCTCGGCAACCGGATGCTCGCGGCGATCACCGGTTGGCTCTATGCGGAACTGAGCGGCCGCATTTTCGTCCCCGACTGGTCCGACTTCACCTATTCGAACGACGGCACCAACGTCTTCCACCAGCTCTTCCAGTGCGAACGCAGCCTGTCCGCGCTTCCCGATCTCGCCGAAACCTCGGTCGCGCCGCCAGTCTGGGCCGGCCGGCTCGACAAGTCCGCCAACGATATGGTCACTGAGCTGGATAACGACGATCATGGCGGCGCGACTTTGTGGCGCAAATATTCGGTCGACCTGACCAGGCTCGATCATGCGGAGCGCTATGCGATGTTCTGGAGCTACACTCAGCACATACAGCTGCTGCGCAAGCATTTCACAGGCGCCTGGGCAGAATGGGCGAAGCTGTCCGACGACCAGGTAATCGCGCGCGTGCTCCAGCGCCACATCCTGCTGGCGCCGGGCATCCGCCGCCAGGTCGATGCGTTCAAGGCCGCTAACCTGCCCGGCGAAGTGATCGGCGTGCATGTGCGCTATATGGATCGCCGCACCTCGATCCACGATTTCCTCAAGCATCTCGACAAGTTGCACGCCAAGCGACCGGATGCGGCGATCTTCCTGGCGACCGACAACAAGGAAGCCGAGAATCTGATCCGCGGCCGATATCCGCGCGTTGTGACCACACCCAAATGGTTTCCCGAGGGCGGCATCTCGATGCACCAGAACCCGGAATGTCCCGATCGCACCAACAATGCGGTCGAGGCATTAATCGACATGTATCTGCTCGCCGAGTGCGACTATCTGATCTTCCCGGGCAGCTCGACCTTCTCCAAGATCGCCAGCCTGATCTCAAAGATGCCCCGCGCGAAGATGATCGATATCGAGCGCTATAATCCGCGCATCCGCCTCAAGAAGCTGATCAAGGCGATTCTGCAGTGAAGCCGCCAGGGCGCGAAGGCCCCGGCGCTAAAGATCAGGCCGCGTTGCGCAGCAATTGACGTTCAATCCATGCATAGGTGGGCTCCAGGCCCGCGCGCAGCGTGTTGCTCGGTGCCCAGCCCAGCCGCTCCTGGATCAACCGGTTGTCGGAATTGCGCCCGCGGACGCCGACCGGACCCGGGATATGGTTCTTGATGATGGTCTTGCCGCCGATATCGGCGACCATATCGACAAGCTGGTCGATGGAGACCATCTCGTCGGAGCCGATATTCACCGGACCGGTGAAGTCCGATCGCATCAGGCGCAGCACGCCCTCGACGCATTCGTCAACATAGAGGAACGAGCGCGTCTGCTTGCCGTCGCCCCAGATGTCGATCGTGCCGCCATGCGGCGTGGCTGCGACCTTGCGGCAGATGGCGGCGGGGGCCTTTTCGCGGCCGCCGTCCCAAGTGCCCTGCGGGCCGAAGATGTTGTGGAAGCGCGCGACACGGGCCTGCATGCCGTAGTTGCGACCATAGGTGAGATAGAGTCGCTCGGAGAACAGCTTTTCCCAGCCATATTCGCTGTCCGGCGCGGCAGGATAGGCCGAATCTTCGGCGCAATTGGGGTTGTCCGGATCCTCCTGATTGTATGCCGGATACATGCAGGCCGAGGACGAATAGAAGATGCGGCTGATGTTGCGCTTATAGGTCGCATCGAGGACGTTGAGATTGATCGTCGCCGAATTGTGCATGATGTCGGCGTCATTCTCGCCGGTGAAGATGAAGCCGGCGCCCCCCATGTCGGCCGCGAGCTGATAGACCTCGTCGAACTTGCGATCGACCACGCTGCGGGTGAAAGCCTGCTCGCGCAGATCGCCGACTACGAAGTCATCCGCCTCGGACTCGGCATATTCATGGAACTTCAGGTCGACGCCGCGAACCCAGAAGCCTTCACGCTTCAGCCGCTTGACAAGGTGGCCGCCGATAAAGCCGCCGGCACCGCAAACAAGAGCAGTCTTCATTTAACAACTCCAAAATTGAACCAGCTCGGCGAGCCCGCGCGGCAGAAAGCGCTTGCCGCGATACCGGACCGCGCGAACTATGTCGTCGCCCGAAAAAACGCGTGCGCCCTCTGCCTCGCTAGTGAAGCACCTGACGATGCAGTCAGTAGAGGTCAAGGCTTTACAAGTTATCAAAACCGAACGGGCGGGACATTGGTGGTCGCCGCGTGGGATGACAGACCCGGGAAGCTTCGATAGACCCCGTACGCGGGGGAATTGAATGCTCTACAATATCCAATCGCTGCGCGCGTTGGCCGCCCTAATGGTGGTGATGTTCCACTTTGGCGGCATCTGGACGGGGCTCGGCGTACCCCCGGGCACGGGCCCCTTCCTGACGGGCGGCGTCGACATCTTCTTTGTCGTCAGCGGTTTCATCATGGTCCACATGACTCGCCGAGGCCATACGACCCCGTGGCAGTTCTTGGTCAACCGGACCTGCCGGATCGTCCCACTCTATTGGTTCTTCACCCTGCTCGCCTTCGCTGCCGCGGCAGCGGCACCGCAATTTTTCAGGTCCACCCAGGCCGACTATGCCGAGCTGTGGAAATCACTGCTGTTCATCCCGTACATGAAGGGGAGCGGCAACATCCAGCCGGTGCTGTTCGTCGGCTGGACGCTCAATTACGAGATGTTCTTCTACCTGATATTCGCGATTTCGCTTACGATCCACTCCGCGATCACGCGGGTTTCGTTCACTGCCGGCATCCTGCTGCTGCTGATCGTGGCCGGCCTGCTGCTCACCCTGCCCAGCCCGGCATGGATCTTCTACACTAGGCCTCTGATCGCCGAATTCGCGCTGGGCATGCTGATCGCGACGATCCTCTACACGCGACCGTTGCAAGGCTGTCCGGCCGGCGTCGCCGCAGCCATCACCGCGTTCGGCGCGGGCCTGCTCGTGCTCACCCACGTCTTCTGGCCCGATGCCGAGCGTCTGTTCGTCGCGGGCTTCCCGGCCGCGCTGCTGGTACTGGGCGCCCTGTTGCTGGAAAAGTCGGGCTGGGCGATCAAGGCGCCGCTCGCCAAGCTGCTCGGCGACGCGAGCTACGCCATCTACCTATTGCACCCGTTCATGGCGCTCGGCATCGAGAAAGTTTCGCTGCGCCACATCCCCACGGGTGGGGGATCGGTGACGATCGCCGCGTTGATCGGGCTGCTGATCGGGTCGATAGTGCTGATCTCGGCAGCCGGGATCGTCACGCACTGGCTGATCGAGACGCCGCTGATTCGCGTGGCCCGGGCGCTGCTCGACCGCCGGCGCCCCGCACGCGCCTAGCCTCGCCGGTTCAGTTCCGCCGCGATCCCGTGATCGCGCCGACCGGCGAAGTGTGGTCCACCGGGTTACCGAAGGCGTCGAACGGGATCAGCGGGCGCATGCCGATCGCCTGCAGCCCGCTGCCCGGCGCATAGGCGAGCCCGTCCCAGCGCAAGATCACGGCGTCTGCCTTTCCGCCGGCGCCACGGGCCTTCCCAGTCAGGAAATGATTGCGCTGGATACGCAGTCCCTCGCGCGGCAGCTCGGGCGTGTCGGCGTCGAGCCGCGAGTAGAGATTGAACAGCTGCGCATGATTGCGATGCCCATGCCCTGGATTCTTGTTCCGGAAGCTCAGGCACATCGGCTGGCTAACGAACGTATTGTGCGCCAGGACGAAGTTGCGGTGCCCGTCCTGGAATTGTCCCATTTCGGCCTCGGTGCCGGTCTTGTGCAAAATCGACAATGCCATGGCCAGCCCGTGGAGTGTTTTGCCGCGGCCCACCGACGCGCCGTTCTGATTCGCGGTAAAAGGATCGAGCAAGGTTCCCGATCCGCTCGCCATGTCGAAGTCCCGCACCAGTCGATATTCCCCCGCCTCCGGCCCCGATGCGAGTCTCAGCACGTCGTCCGGAACCACGACGTTCGGGCGCGCGCCGCCGCTCAGGGTAAAGCGTGCGCCGTTGGTCGATATCGTCGTGCCCGGCTCGAGCTTTACCGCGGCCTGGATCAGGAACAGCTGGGCGGTGGGCGACGTAGCATGATAGCGGAAGATCGTCAGGTTCCGGATTCCGGTCTGATCAGGACGGACGACGCCCTGTTGCTGGCAGAAATCGGCATGCCAGATCATGAAGATCCGGACGCGATCGCTCGGCGATAATTGACGGCGCAAGTCTCCTTCCAGCACCACGACACCCGTCGTCGGATCCGCCGACACTACTTGAATCCAATCCTTGCCGGCCGAAAGCCCGCTGACGATCGTGGCCTTGCAGTCCGTCCGCCTGCCCGTCTTCAGGAGATCCCCGGGCGGTACGCGCACGATCGTTTGACCCGGCGGGCCTGCCTCGACGCCCTGAACGATCAGGTCCGGCGTCGAATGAAGGCGCAGGCGGAAGCTACGCTTCATCGAAACGAAGTAGCCATCGACGACGACGTCGTCATAGCCGGGGCCGCCCGCGAGACTGTCGGTCGACTCGCGCGCCGTGACGTTCCGGTAGAGCTTGGCGCCCTGGGTGGCGTAGTTCACCAGCAGGCATTCGCTGAGATAGATCGCGCCGACGCTATAGGGAAACGGATTGTTTACGGCATCGCGGAGCAGAACCGGCCCCACCGACGCGTTGTAGGCGACATCGAGATTGCGCGCGTCCCGCGGCCCATTCTCCCCCTCGGGATCAACCAGCCGGCAGCCGGAAAAGCCGATCACATAGCTCGGCACACGAGACTGCAGCGTCGGGACCTTGCCGAGATCAAGCGTGAGCCCCTGAAAATAGACCAGTCGCGCCATCACGATCCAGCGGGTCTCGGGCGAAAGCCGGGAACTGCGCGTGATCACCACATCTTCGGGCTTCAGCCCCTCCGCCGCGACGACCTCGATCATCCGCTTGTTGTTGGTCGGCCGCGTGTGCGGAACCATGTTGGCGTCTTCGACATATCGCCCCGCGCTCAGCAGGATCACCTTGCCGCCATCGCCGACGCCATCGGCGCTGAGCGCGTGGTAGATCGAGCGCCAGGGTGCGCGCTCGGTGCCCGCCGCGGCATCGTGGCCCCGCACCGGATCAACATAGCCGGCGCGCCGCCTGGCATCGAGCGAGCGGTCAACATTGATCACGAGCGGTATCTCGATCCTGCGCTCCAGCCCATGCTCTCCGCGCAGATAGCAATACAGAATCGCATCGCCCGCCGAGACGGCGCCTTCGCCCGGCCCGATCTCCACCGAAAATCCGACCGAACCTTGCGGCGCCATGGTGCCGTCGTGCATCCGCACCGGCGTCCGGTTGACGCTCCATTCGGTGACGGTGACGGTGTTCCCTTCCAGGAAGAATACGGCTTCCCTGAAATAGTTGATCTGATCGCTGCCGGCTGCCTGGGGCGGCAAGCCAAGCGCCGTGATCCGAATGCCTTCCCCATGCACCCACTGGCCGGGGATCGCCGAAAACCCGCCGGTGAAACGTTCGTCCGGAACCAGCGAACCGCTCGGCGTATTGCTTTGAAGGGGGGCAGTACCGCCGCTTCCCGCCGCGCCGTTCCAGCGACGGCCCGGGCGAAGCGTTCCGGGCCGTGCCTGCACCGGTCGATCGCTTGCAGGCGCCGAAGGCGCAGAGCAAGCGAAGGGCGCGAAGGGCAGCGCCAGTGCGGAACCGATGAAGCGGCGGCGAGTGCTCTTGGTCATTTCGACGCCTCATCAATAGAGTGGGCGCTCCGAACATGTCGGAGCGCAATCACTCGGGACGACTGCCCGAGACACTTGGTTGTCAAATTCACGCGGCTCCGGGCGCTACCACTTCGGGCGCCAGCGGCTCGGGATGTTTTGGCGCCGTCGCGAGGCGCTTGCGATAACGCTTAAGCTGGTTGAGCGCCGGCTTTTCGACGAAATGCCAGGATAGAGCTGCCAGCGGTACCGTGCCCAGTACGTTGCAGACCGCCAGCGCATAAGGCGACTCGAAGGCGAAGACGCGCTGCAATACGAACATCACCGGGAATGCGTAGATGTACATTCCATAGGAATAGTCGGGCCAGTTGGAGGAGACGCTGGTCTTGCGGACGCCGAGGAACCCCAGGCACAGCACGAAATAGGCCATAAAAACCGCCCGCGCGTGCAGGCCGGCCGGCGGCACGAATTGCTGTACCCCGATATTCGCCAGCAGCAGCGCAAGACAGATCCACCACGAAAGCGGAATGCGATGGCGAAAGAGATAGGCCGCGATTCCCAGCGCGAATGCGACCCATAGCCGGTCGAGTCGTTCGAACTGGTAGCTGATACCGCGCCCGAGAACATGGCTCAGTCCATTCGCCGCGCCCACATCCCAAAGCACGGCGAACGCCAAAGTTGCCGGCAGGATCAGATAGGTCATCGGCTTCGCGCCGGCGAGGCGAAGCCCGCCCAAGAGCGCGAGGATCACGTAGCACCGGGCTTCCCAGGGCAGGGTCCAAAGCGAACCATTGACGTTGCAAAGCTCGGCACCACAATGCACGCCCGTGAGGTTCGCGCCGTAGAAAACGAACGTCGTATTGAAGAAAATGAACTTCAGTGTGTCGGTGCCGATGAAATAGGCCGCCAGGCTGCTCGTCGTGAACGCCAGGCCGCCCAGCGTGACCACGATCATCATCACGAACAATGCGGGCCAAAGGCGCGTCAGGCGGGCGAGCGCAAAGAAGCGTAGCGAATTGTTGGTAACAAGGCTCCGATACACCAGGAAGCCGGAGAGAATGAAAAATCCATCCACGGCGTAGTTCGAGATCGGTACGCCAAGCGTCGTCGCCAAGTCGTCATGATCGTCGTCGAACACAGCATAGAAACTGTGCGAGTATATCACTAGAGTCGCCAGCAACAGTCTGACCATGGTCAGATCATTGTTCTGGGGCCTCAGGCTTTTGTCATCGATGACGGTCATAACGAAGCCCATCCGAAAGTTCGCGCCAATAAAACGCCATTCGCGGTCTGCTTCAAGGCCCTAGGCGGAAGCTGTCGCGCGACTGCTCTCCGAGGCGGCACCGGCTTCGCTGTTGCGCGCCCGGATGAGGAACTGGAGCACGAAGAAGCGCTTGAGCACCCCAAAGCTCAACGCGCTCAACAGCCGGTATTTGAAACGCGGCACGCGATCGACGACGCATTCCACACGAAGCCCGCCCCGGCTCATGAGCTCCACTGCGCCGTCCTTCACGAACCAGCGGATATGCGTGCGGTCGAGGATGCCGGCATCGGCCAGTTCATAGCGTCCGCGCAGCACAAGCGGGCCGACCAAGCCGATGAAGTTCACATTGGGAATGCTGGAAACGATGGTTCCGCCGGGCACCAGACACTGCCGCAACTGATCGACCACCGACCAGGGATCGCGCAGATGCTCGAGCACATCGAGGCAAAGTATCGTATCGAAATGACCGGCTTCGGCAACGACGCGAGCAAGGAAAGCGGGATCCTCGAGATTGCCAGCAAAGGCCATGTCAACGCCGTCTAGGACCTGGTCCGCGACCTGATCGACAATCACGATATGGTCCGCGCGCCCCTCGCGCTTGAGCGCCACGCTGGTCGCGCCGATGCCGCCGCCAACGTCGAGCACACGACCCAGATGGGCGGGCATGACCTCGAATACGTCACGACGCACGAGGTCGTGATATTGTTCGACCGCCTCAACCATTTCGTTCTCCGGGTGTCTTGGTAGCATCTGTAACCAGCGCCTGGGGCTCCTGCGACGCCCGGTAGATCAGAGCCAGCGATAATCCCACCATCATGAATACGAGAGGGTTGTTGTCCTGTTGTGACAGCACCGAACGCGCAGTCAGCAGCACTACCAGCATCGCGGCGAGCGCGAGCCGCAGCGAATAATCGGTTCCGCGCGCAAAGATTCCGCTACGCATCAAGTGCGCGATCGCGAACACGATGGCCCCGTAGAAGCAGGCGAATCCAATCAGGCCATAGTCCGCCGCGATGGAGAGGAAGCCGCTGTCGATGGACAGTTTTCCATCCATCGTCCGCCAGCCTACCGCGCCAGCTCCTTCGCCCGGCCCAAATCCGAACAGTGGGCGATGCGCAACCGCAGGCACGGCCAGATCAAACTGCTGGCTGCGTGCGTCGTTGCTCTGCTGTGATGCGCCACCACCTAGCACCCGCGTGCGCAACGCATCCACCGACACAATGAGCATCGACAGTGAGACCATTAGCGCAGGATACATTAGCGTCAGCGAGGGTCCGATCAGCCCGCCAGGCTGGGTTCGCCATCGCCGGATACCCCAGAGCAGGAAATACACGGCATGCGCGACGATGTAGCCGACCATGCTGAGACGTGCGCCGCTCAAAAATGCCGAGATCAGTAGGATTAGGTCCGCGACCGCCCACAGCGAGATACGCAGGGCCGTCTTTGAATTCATCAGCTTGTGCAGAATCAGCGGCGCTATCAGCGCGAGGAATTCGCCATAGGAGAGCGGCGAGGAGAAGGTCGTTACCACGCGATAGCGGTCGCGGAAGTTGGGCCGCAGCATCTGCTGCACGGCCTCGTCCTGGATCTGCAGGAAGCTCGGGATATAGTCCGCCCACAGCACGTGCTCCACTTTAAACTCGATCGCACCCACAACCATCAGGATGCCGGAGCACCAGAGTATGGAGTTGACCCAGCGGTTCGAATTGCGTTCCGCCGTCCCGAAATACCAGGCGCTGATGAAGAACATCGCAGTCCACATGATCTGCATGTCAACGAAGCGATTGATCGTCTCACCCAGTGCGGAAGAGGTGAAGGTGGAAATCGCCTCGACCGCAATGAAGCCCAGCATTAGCCGCGTGATCCATGGCGAACTGCCCAGGATGGCCGCCATGTCCGTCCTGAATTTCTTCGAGGTCGAGACGCAGACGAGCAGCAGCAGCACCGCCACGGAACCGATGAGGCGCCGCAGCGAAATCCAGGGCAGCCCCCCGAAGGTGAAGGATAGATAATTCGGCCACAAAAGCATGATCATGGAAAAGATCATGAATAGGCGCGCCAGCATCCGCACCGGCGCCCGAGGCGCATCCGGCAGCGCCCAAATGACTACCAAGGTCAGGATCGCTGGCGGAGCGGCGGCGGGCACGAGAAGGAATGGCGGCAGCACCGATACGAGCAGTCCGTAGAAAAACGTGATGGCGCAAACCGCGGCGAGAAGCAGCATGCGACGAAGCACCGCCCACCATGTCGGCCGCTCCGCTTCATAAAGCGGCAATACCGGCCGCCCGCGCTTCAATGCCCAGGTCCGGAATTGCCGCGCATATAGGCGGAGGCGCAGCCTCAGATCGCTGCCGCGCAGATCAGTGATCGCAGTCATCGCGTGGTGCCCACCAAACGCACTCCCAAGCTCCAGCGCACCGCCGCCATCGAAGCGAGACGAAGAAACACGAACGGCATCGTAGTTGCAATCGCAGCGCCCAGTGCGCCGTAGGGCGGGATCAGCGTCAGCGCCAGCACTGCCGCAAGTAGCGCCGCAATCAAGGTGAGGACCAGCATCAGCTTCTCGCGGTGGGCCATCACCAACAGCCCACCACTGGCCGCCATCACCAGGCTGATCACCTGACCAAACACGAGCACCTGCATCGCCACCGCGCCCGCTTTGAATCCGCTCCCGAACAGCCCCATAATCCAGTGCGGCGCCACCAGTACAACAAGCACCACCGGAGCCGAAGCAAGCAACAGTGCGCCGACGGTGATCCGAAGAATCCTTCCGATTCGCGCGAGGTCGCCTTGCTGGAAGCTGGCCGCGAAGACCGGATGCAGGATCGTTTCCGATGTTGCTGCAAGCAGCTTGAGCGACGAGGCGATTTGATAGCCGATTCGAAAAATGCCCGCTTCGGCCGGACCATGAGTTGCCGCCAATACGATCGTGGCGAACCAGTCAATGAAAAGATTGCTCGCATTCGCCACCAAGATGAAGAATCCAGGCTTCAGCAGCGGCCGGTCGAGCGGCTCGGCGGGGGCCCAGTTGCGCGTCGCCCTGGCAAGCCGGATCGCGCCGAACAGATCGCCGACCGACCAGCCCACCAGATACAGGATCGCGGGAAGCAGCGGGTCGTGCGCAAGGCCGAGTAACAGCGCCGCACCAAGGAATATGCTGCCGACGGTCGAGCCGATCGGCCCCTCGATCAGCTGGGATGACCCCACCTGACCCAGCCCCCGCAGCGCGTTGGAAACTAGCCGGCTATAGACCATCCCCGGAATGACCAGCGCCAAAACCACAAGCTCCGGTGCAAGCTCCGCGCTGCCCAGCAGATCGGTCGCGATCCGGTCTCGAAAAAGGATGAGGCCCGCCGTAAGTGCCAGGCCGGCGCTGAGCGAGATCCGCAGCGCGTGGCGAATCGCGGTGCGCGCCATTCCCGATTGCCCGGCGCTGAGCAACACCGCAACGGTGCGCACCAGGATGAAGTCGAGGCCCATCAGGGCCAGCGTCACCGCCATGAACGAAGTGGTGAGCGCTGTTCCGAAGGCACCGACCCCGGCGGGGCCGTAAGCGCGCGCGATCAACCAAGTGAAGAGGAAGCTGGTGACCGAACCGATGCCCTTGACGCCGAAGCCGAGCACCATCTGACCGCGCAACCCATCGAGACTAAACCATCTGCGCGTCACGATTTCCGGTTGTCCCCAAGGCTCATGCTCCGCGAGCCTTATGCGACTCACATCCTACCAGCAAGCAAAGGAAATGGCGTGGGATCGCAAAGTCCCGCGCCATCTCACTTGGCCGACAGACAAATCAGGCGTGAAGCAAATCGAAGCCGCATGCCTTGGTCACGCGCAGCGTCGTAAGCGACAGCGGCGCCGCCGAAAGATTGGCGCTCGTCGATGTCGAGATGGCCGCGGCCATGGTGGGAACCGTAGAGATCGACGGGATCGAAGCGACGATGCCCCCCATCGCAACATTCCCGGTTGAAGCCGGCGCCGTAAACACATCGGCGGCCAGAACCGGAACCTCGACCATCGCGGCGACTTTGGCCTGCGCCCCGTTGCTGACGATCTGCCCCACCATTCCCGCAAATGCCGGAAGGAGCGACAGGACGCCAAAGCCCGATGCGGTATTGAGCGACACGATTTGCGCCGCGTTCAACGCCTGATCGCGCATTTCGATGTTGCCAATCTTGCCACTGAAAGCAGCGCCGAACGGACTTCCCACATACAGTCCCCAGCTCTCCAGAGCCTTACTCGGTCCGCCGATCGCGCCGGTACCCCGGGCCACGCTGTCGACATAGATCACCGCGCGGCCGGTGGCGCTGTCATAAGTGAGGCCGATCTTGTGCGACGCGGTGTCCACAAGCCTCGCCCCCTGCGTAACGATGCTGTAGGAAGTGCCGGCGTCATTCTTGATCGCGAAGTTCAATTCGCCACTCGACGTCAGGCTGACCGACCAGCTCTGATGGACACCGAGAATCTGCCCAACCGGCGCCGTCATCGAATCCCGCATCAGGTTGAACGAAAGGGTGAAGGCCGGAAGCGCAAAGAGCTGCACCGAGTTCGCACGTGAAAGTTCGAAGCCCTTGCCCGTCTGCACATGATAATAGCCGTTGCTGACATTGCTCATGTCGATCGCGGCGGTGGTGATAACCGAAGCGAAGCGCGACTTATCGGCCAAGCCAGTCGAGTTAAACTCGAGATCGAGCAGCAGGTTCCTGGTTGGCGACGGCTTGGCGTTGGCGTTCTCGCTCGCCACCAGGGCCGCTGCCGCGCTTCCGGCGGGAGGATGGTAACCCAAGTCGCCGACGATCATGCCGGAAAGCTTGGCAGCGCCCGCGGCGTTCAGATTCTCGAACTTGCGAAGCAGCACCGAATCCTGCGACAGCCAACTGTTCGCGCCGACGACGATATTGCTCGTGTTGGTGTTTGCGACCAGGCGGTCGCCGACATTGCCGACGACGGTGGCGCCGTCCACGCGCTCGAGCCGGATCCATGCGGGGATCGCGTCATCGGTACGTGATACGACGGTGTTCTGCTGGATATTGATGTTCTTGCCGCCGGTAACGCTGATGCCATTATACTGGCCATTCACGTAGATCAGGTTGTTGGTGATATCGACGTTCTGATACGGCAGCGTACCGACCTCGTCGTTCAGGAAGATGCCCTGGATCGCCTCTCCCGATCCCTGCATGATGATGTTGTTCTTAATGACGATGTTGCTCGAAGCGGTGGTCGTCCCGTTGGTCAGGAACTGGATCGCATCAGGATGCTCGCCGTTGACCGGATGCATGTTAGTGAAGAAATTGCCGTCGATGACGACGTTCGTAACCGCGGCAAAATTGATGCCATCGCGACGATTATCCGAGAAGGTGTTGTCCTTCACCACCATGCCGGTAACGTTGGACACCTCGAGAGCGAGACTGGTGTGATCGAACGACGAATTCGTGAGCGTGACGTTCGAGCTGTCGCGCACGAAAAGGCCCCAGCCGATCGACTTGGACGCATCGCCGGAGCCGCCCGTGATCGTGACATGGTCGAATACGATGTTCGAGGATTTGTTGACGTTGTGAAGCTGCGTATATTCGGCCTCGGGCGGTGAGATCTGCCGTCCGAGGGTCAGGCCCTGGAAGGTGACATTGCTCGCGCTGTTCAGCGCGACTCGCTGCACGGTGGCAGGATTTTTGACGTCCACGGAGGTGATCGTGATATTCGACGCGAAATTGCGATTGGTGAGCGTGACGTTCGAATACGTTCCCGCAGCCAGCTTGATCGTTTCGCCTCCCTTGGCGCCGTTGAGCGCAGCATCCAATTCGGTCTGATTCTTGACGATGATATCTGGCATGTAAGCACCTTTTACAGCGACTGGGCGACCCGAGTCGATTTCATAACGCCCGGCAGTGTTTACGGCCGGGTCGGTGAAACATCCTTCTAAAGACACGGTTAATTATCTTCGGCCAAAGACCTAGGTGTTTGTCAGTATCGGGGTTTTCCGGCGCCCTCTAGGAACTGGGTCTAACTGTTGGAACTATTTAGCCGATGAACAAAAGTTGGAGTTTGCATGTCGGATTTGAATGGCAACAAAACGCCCCTAGTAAGTATACTGATAGTAGCTTTTCGGTCGTCGGATTTCATCGCCGAATGTTTGCTCGGCGTGCGCCGCTCGGCGGCCAATACGCCCCATGAAATCCTGCTGATCGACAATGGCGACGACGGCACTGAAGCACTGGTCCGGGCGCAGTTCCCCGAAGTGCGGATCGTTCCAAGCGAAGGCAATATTGGCTTCGGCGCTGGCAACAACCGGCTTGCGGCACAAGCGCGGGCGCCGCGCCTATTGCTGATCAACCCCGATGCGCTACCGCACGGCGCGGCGATCGACGATCTCGTTGAATTCGCGCGAGCCCATCCTGAGGCGGCGGCTTGGGGCGGTCGCTCGCTTTCCCCCGACGGAACGCTCGATGCCGCCAATTTCCTGGTGTTGCCGCGCATGTGGGATTTCTTGAAAGCGCCGCTCGGATCGCTGCGAAGTCTCGCCAGCGGCGGTTTGCCGGCCGGTGCCACCGCGCCCGGCTATGTCGATGTCTTGTCGGGCGGCTTCATGATGGTCCGGGCCGATATATGGCGGGAACTCGGCGGATTCGACGAGAGCTTCTTCCTCTATTCGGAAGAAATAGATCTCTTCAAGAGAATGAAAGACCTGGGTCATCGCGCGATCGTGACCCCGCACGTCGCGGTGGTGCACGATGCTGGTGGGGGCGAGGCCCTTTCGCCGACGCGGTTCATCTACCGTACCGCGGGCCAGATGCACTATGCCCGCAAGCATTTCGGCGGTCCGGGCGCGTTCGCCACCGCATGTGCGCTATGGCTGGTCGCCGCCAGATATGTGGCGGGTGCCGCCATCGCGGCGCCGCTGATGCCAAGCCGTGGCGAGCGGCTGCGCGCGGTGGGCAGGGGCTGGCGGGGCGTCCTGCTCAATCCGACAAAATGGTGGGGAGGATATAGGGGGCGCCGCCAAGCCGGCTGAGCGCCCCTGATCGATCACTTCGCCGGCGGCACCTCTGCTCCGGGCGAAGGCATCGCGCCCGGAGGCATCGTGCCGGGCGTCGGCGCGCCCTTCGGCGCCGGCGGCGGCGCGTAGCCGGCCTGGTACTTCACGCTGTCCTTGGCCTTCTTGACGATATCGGCGAACTGCGAATCCGCCGCTTGGGCGAAGCGCTGTGCCTTCAGTGCGTTGATCGCGGCGTTGCGCGCATCGGTGCCGGCCAGCGGCACGATCGTCGTCTCGGTGATAACGTTCGCGGTCACGCCCTGCTGCGACGGCAGGATGAACATCTCACCGGGGGGCAGCGTCCCCATCTTCTTGACCGCGTCAGGCGGGAGCTGGAGCGAATCGATCTTGCTGGGGCCACGACGGAACTGGGTGCCGTCGGCGGTCAACTTGGCGGCCAGCTGATCGAGCGTCTTGAGCGGCGCGATCTCCTTGAACTTCGCCATATTGGTCGGCGCCGGGAATATGATCTGCTCGACCGTGAAGACCTTGCGCTGCGCGAAGAATTCGGGATGCGCGGCCTGATAGGTCGCGATCTCGCTGTCATTGGGCTGGGCGATCTTGGAAGCGATCTGGTCGCGCAGCATGGTCGCCAGGATCAGCTCGCTCGCGCGGCGCTGCTGCAGCAGGAAGGCGGGGTTCTTGTCGAGACTGCGATCGCGCGCGATCTTGGCGAGGATCTTGCGTTCGATGACGCGCTGGAGCGCCATCT
Organism: Sphingomonas sp. JC676; assembly: GCF_014489075.1. Lineage (GTDB taxonomy): Bacteria > Pseudomonadota > Alphaproteobacteria > Sphingomonadales > Sphingomonadaceae > Sphingomonas. The sequence continues at coordinate 767,932 of NZ_JACTGR010000002.1, forward strand.
GCTCGAGCACCTTGCGGTCGACACCGGCGGGCGCAGGCGCTGCCTGCATCTCGGCGTTAAGTTCGAAAACGGTGATCTCTTCGCCATCGACAGTGGCGACGACCTGCCCCTTGTCGGGCGCCGCACCCGACTGCCCATGGCACGCGGAGACGCTCATCAGCGCCACGGCCGCGACCGAGACCATGAAAATCCTCTTCATTTGCATCTCCCCCGCGATCCGCTCCATTGCGGACCAGCCAAAGTTTCACTTGAACCTATTCGGGCTGCCGGGCATCCGCAATAGCGGATCGGCGCCCCGCGCTCCCTCGCGGGGACGAATTCGATGCTGTCTAGGGGGCGAGAATTGAGCCGAGTGTCGGACGAAATCACAACGCCGGGCGTGCGGCTCAAAATGTGTCTGGCCGCTTCGGGCGGTGGTCATCTGCGGCAAATCCTCGATCTTGAAGCCATCTGGAAGCAGCACGATTATTTCTTCGTCACCGAGGATACCGCACTCGGCCGCAGCTTCGCCGAGAAGTACGAAGTCCATCTCGTCGATCACTATGCGCTGGGCCAGGCCAGGCTCGGCCATCCGTTCAAGATGCTCGGCCACGCGTTTCGCAATTTCTTCCAGTCGATCGGCATCGTTTTGAGGAAACGGCCCGATATCGTCATCACCACCGGCGCGGGCGCGGTGTTCTTCGTTGCGTTGTTCGCCAGGTTTCTCGGCGCCAAGGTCGTCCAGATCGAATCCTTCGCGCGCTTCGACTTTCCTTCGGCCTTCGGCAAGATGATGGCGCCCTTCGCCACCATCAAAATCGTCCAGTCGCCCGCGCTGAAGGAGCATTGGCCCGATGCCGAACTGTTCGATCCCTTTCGCCTGCTCGACGGCGAACGGCCCGCGAAGAGGGCGCTGACCTTCGCCACCGTGGGCGCCACCCTGCCCTTCCCCCGACTGGTCGCCGCGGTGCTCGATCTCAAGCGCGCCGGCGAGCTCGAAGGCGATCTGATCCTGCAATATGGCGACCAGAAGGTCACGGCGCCCGACCTTCCCGATGTCGAACTCCACGCCAGTCTGAGCTTCGACCGAGTCCAGGAGATCCTGCGCGACGCGGACCTGGTGATCTGCCACGGCGGAACGGGTTCGCTGGTCACGGCATTGCGCGCCGGATGCAGGGTGATCGCATTTCCCCGCCGCCACGATCTTGGCGAACATTATGACGATCACCAGGAGGAGATTGCGCAGACCTTTGCCGACCGGGGCCTGCTGCACATCGTCCGGAACGAGAGCTGCCTGGGTGAAGCGATCGCCGCGGCGAAGGCTATTGAACCGGTGATGGCGACAACCGACCACACGGCGTTGATCGCCCATCTTTCTGCGCTGATTGAAAAATGGAGGGCCGCGGCTTGAGCATGATCGGAACCGCCATCGAGCGCGCCAGGATGCTCCTGTGGCGCCGGAAGCAATCGACTAGCACCTCGCTGCGCGAGTATTTCCGCACGCGCTACGACATCGATGTCGGCATGCACAGCTATGGTTGCTTCGATCGCTGGCGGATGCCTGGGCCGCTCAAGGTGGGGCGCTATTGCTCGGTCGCTGGCACCGCCCGCATCGTCCCCGCCAACCATCCGCATTCGGCGCTCACGACGCACCCGATCCTGTACGAGAGGAAGTTCGGCGTAGTCGATCGCGATTTGATCCATGCCGAACCGCTCGTGATCGAGGACGATGTCTGGATCGGCCAAAACGCGATCCTGCTGCCGGGCTGCAAGCATATCGGGCGCGGTGCGATCGTCGGGGCCGGCGCTGTCGTCTCGCGCAATGTCGGCGCGTACCAAGTCGTCGCTGGCGTGCCGGCGCGCAAGATCAAGGACCGCTTCCGGCCCGAGATCGCCGAAGCGATCGAGGCGAGCCGCTGGTGGGAGCGCGATGTGCCCGAGCTCGCGCGCCTCTATGCCCAGAATCCCTCCGCCTTCACCGATCCCGCGCCGCGCCAGCTCGAGGCATTGTTCGGGTCGACGCGATGACTGGGCCGCGGATCAGCGTCGTCGTTCCGCACTACAACGACCCTATCGGGCTCGGCCGTTGTCTCAATTCGCTTGAAGCGCAGACGATCGGCCGCGACGCGTTCGAGATCGTCGTCGGCGACAATGATTCCCCCTGCGGGCTAGAGGCGGTCGAGCGCGCAGTGGCCGGCCGTGGCCGGATTGTGACGATCCCCGAAAAGGGCGCCGGCCCCGCGCGCAATGGCGCCGCCGCCGCGGCAAGCGGCGAGATATTGGCCTTTATCGACAGCGATTGCGTCGCCGAGCCCGGCTGGCTCGAAGCCGGCGCCGCTGCGGTTGCCACAGGCCGCTTCATCGGCGGACGGATGTTCGTGCTCCGCCCCCAGGGCGCGATCAACGGCGCGCAAGCACTGGAGATGGTGCTCGCCTTTGATAACCAATCCTATGTCCGCGACAAGCACTTCACCGTGACGGCGAACCTGTTCGTGATGGCCGAGGATTTCGCCCGCGTCGGCCCGTTCCGCACCGGCGTTTCCGAGGATCTGGAATGGTGCCACCGCGCGATCGCGAAGGGGCTGGAGATCGCCTATGCGCCCTATGCCGCTGTCGGGCATCCGCCACGCGACGACTGGGCGGCGCTCAAGGGCAAGGCCCGCCGTATCGAGCGGGAGCTGTATTTGTTCGCGCTCGAGCGGCCGGGCGGGCGCGCGAAATGGTTCGTCCGCTCGCTGCTGCTGCCGGGCATGATCGCCGTCGAAGCGCCGAAGCTGCTACGCGCGCCGCAGATCGCCGGCGCGCGGGTGGTCGCATTGGTAACGCTGGTGAAGATCAGACTTTGGCGCAGCGCAGCCGGGCTGCGCCAAAGCTTAGGATTTGACCTCTGATAGGCCCGCAGCCGCCTTGCTGGGGGCGGAAGGCGCTGCCGTATCGAGCTTGCCCGCGTTCAGCCGGTCGCGCGCGATCAGCAGCCACAGATAAATCGGCAGGCTGTCATCCGAGAAGCGGAAGCGCAGCTCGCCGTCCTCGGTCTCGGATTCCAGACCCAGCGTCGACGTAAGTGACTGAAGCTCGGCCTGAACCTTGTCCGCGCCACCGGCCGATGCCGGGAGCAGGCCGGCGATGTCGCGCGCCGTGAACCAGCCATCGACCGAGCGCGAAGCCTCGCCGATCGCGGCGATGAGCTGCGGATAGGCGCCGGTCAGAAACTTCTGCATCTCGGTCACCGTGCGCGGCGACATCCGCCCTTCGGTTTCCGCGATCACCAGATCGAGCGCGGCGCGCAGATGGCCGACATCGACGGTGAGACGGCCCTGGTCGAGCGCCTCGAGCCCGGCATGGTGGCACAGCAGCCGCGCCAGATAGGGCGAACCGAGCGCGAGCAGGCTGACGAGATGGCCGAACTTGGCGTCGAAGCGGATGCCCGCGGCGGCTTCGCCAATCGCGATCATCTCCTGGATCTCGCTCTCCTGGAGCCGCGGCATCGGCAGGCCGATCACATTGCGGCGGATCGACGGGGCATAGCCCATCAGTTCCTGCAGGTTGGGCGCGACGCCGGCGATGATGATCTGGACGCGCGCGGCGCGGTCCGAGAGATTCTTGATCAGCTCGGCCACAGACTGGCGGAACTTCGGATCATCGACGCGGTCATACTCATCGAGGATGATCAGCACGCGTGTGCCGACAATCTCCGAGCAGAGGTCCGCGAGCTCGCGCGAACCGAACCGGCCGGACGGCAGGCGATCGGACAGGCTGCCACCGCTTTCCGCCTCGCCCGTGGTCGGCGCGACGCCGCGGTGAAACAGCACCGGCACGTCCTCGAGCACCGCACGGAACATCTCCGAGAAATCGGACGAGGCGCCGCAGGTCGCATAGCTGACGATATAGCTCGATTCGCGCGCGACGTCGGTCAGCACGTGGAGCAGCGAGGTCTTGCCGATGCCGCGCTCGCCATAGAGCACGACGTGGCTGCGCTGCGTCTCGATCGCCGAAATCAGCCGGCTCAGCATGCCCAAGCGCCCCGCGAAACTGGCGCGGTTGGTCACCGGCTGGGTCGGCGTGAACATGTTCATCATCGCGAAACGCGCGCGGGTGATCTCGCGGCGCTCGCCGCGCTTGCGCTCCACCGGGCGATCGAGCGCGGACGCGCGGAAGCCCGGAAAGTCGGGCCTCAGCCGCCCGGCCGTGCTCGCCTCGCGCGGCGTGCCCGCATAGCCTGCGACGAGCGGGAAGTCCTGATCGTCGTCGTCATGCTTGCGCCCGAAGGGCCACAGGAACCTCATTGCAGAACTTCGCGACACGCATGCACCTCATTTACTGAACGTCGTTCATCCGCGGCAACGATCACCGGCGCTTGATGAACTCGTAGGGCTTTATCACCAGGGCGATATACGCAAGCACGAGTATCACGGTAATGATTGCGAAAACGTGATACTCCTCGTTGCCTAGATAATTGGCAACCGCACAACCAACCGCGGGCGGAAGATAGCTGATCATCGTATCGCGGACGGCCGAATCCTCCTGCGAGCGTTGCAGAAAGATCACGATCAGTCCGGCAAATATCGCGACAGTCACCCAATCATATGGCGTCTGCATTGAAAAAACGTTCCTTCCTGCGCCCGGGAGCCGTCGGCTCCTGGTCCCCCAATCGCTTCTTGCCACGCCCGTAGCAGCGGCGGCGACGGCTAGCTAGACCGCCGCCGTCCGCATAATGTGCCGTAAATGCAAATTCTTCGCTAGTGCGTCCGCACGCGGCGATATTCGGCACGCGAGCCAGGCCCAAAAGAAGACAAACGTGACAGTCGGGACGCCGCAGGGACTTAGATTGGTTGCTTGACCAGCAGGCTATTGATATGAGCGGACAAGCCTGGGGGTCTCAAGTGCGCGCAGAAACGTTTCGAATTCGAGGTGTGAATTCCGCCTCCCTATTTTCGCGGGCTTCATTGTCGCGGAGCGGTGGAGTTGCGTTGCTAGCTACGGCCTGGGCCGCGGTATACGCCGCGCCTGCAGACGCGCAGACGAGTGGCGGCGGCGGGCGGCAAATCGACGTCAGCGTTTCCAACCGCCTCCAATATGACAGCGACGTCGTGCTGAGTGACAGCCGTATCAGCGGCGGCCGCGGCAAGGACGATGTCAGCACCTCGCCCACCCTCGATCTCGACATCTATCTACCGCGCGCGACCGGCAGTCTCTATCTGCGCGGCAATCTCGGCTATGTCTTCTACCGCAAGTTCACGAAGCTCAACCGCGAGCGGATTAACCTCGAAGGCGGGTTTGATCAGCGGGTGCTGGGGGACTGCATCGTCCATGGCAGCGCAAATTATTCGCGGCAGCTGAGCGATCTGGGCGATGTCTTTACAACGGTGCCGGTTACGGGCGAGTTCAGGAACAGCCAGGAGAATCGCGAGATCTCCGCCGATGTCGGCTGTGGCGGCGGCATCGGCTTTCGTCCTTCGGTGGCGGTTAGCCGCTCGGAAGTTCGCAACAGCGCCGCCCTGCGCAAATTCTCGGACGCCGACACCAACAGCCTGACCGGTCAGATCGGCTATTCGGCGCCAGCGCTGGGCATAGTCTCGGTTTTCGGCCGATACAGCGACAGCAAATATATCAACCGCTCGACCCCCAGCGGCAACGACGACGGCGTGCGCACCTACGCGGCCGGCGTTCAGCTCGAACGCAATCTGGGAACGCGACTCAATTTCACGGGCTCGGTCAATTATAGCAAGGTGAAGCCCTATCTCGCGTCGGTGAAGGAATTCAGCGGCGTTGGCTTTGATCTTTCCGCCCAGTATCGCGGCGATTTCTTCCAGGTCGGGCTGACCGGCAGCCGCGCTGCGGAGCCCTCGACGCTGCTTTTCGTCAGCTATGACATCCAGACGAGCCTGGGCCTGACCATGACGACCGAGCTCACGCCGCGGCTCCGCTGGAACGGGGGCTTTTCGTATCGCCGCCGCGCCTTTGCCTCGTCGCCGATCTTCATCGCCGCGCCGATTCGTGGAACCGAGTCTCTGTATTCGCTCAACGCCGGTCTCAGCTACCAGGCCGGGCGTCGGCTGCGTTTCTCGCTCGACGGGGGCTACACCAAACGAACCTCGGATACGCAACTCTTCAATTATGATCAGAAGCGAATCTCTCTAACCACCTCCCTGTCTCTCTAAGCCCGGGCGATCAGCTATGCAGACCAAGCTCCATCGTTTCCTCCTTCTCGCCGCGGTTGCCTCCATCGCTACGCCGGCCATGGCGCAGATCCCAACGCGCAGCCTGCCCGCCCCGAAGCCGGCATCCACGCCGACGATGCCCACGCAAACGCCGCCGCAAAATGTGCCGGCCGCCACGCCGGTATCGACCGCGACGGCGGATCCTGCTTTGCCCTCGGTCGCCCCGGCCGGTTATCGCATCGGCGCCGATGACGTCATCGAAGTCGATGTGCTGGGCCAGTCCGATTTCAAGACGCGCGCCCGCGTGCGCAGCGATGGCACCGTTACGCTGCCCTATCTGGGCAACGTGCCGGTGGTGGGTGAGACTGCGGTCTCCCTGGCCGACAAGCTTGGCGCTCAGCTCCGCGCCGGCGGTTATTATGCCAAGCCGATCGTGAGCGTCGAGATCCTCGGCTTCGTCAGCAACTATGTCATCGTGCTCGGCGAGGTCGGCAGCTCCGGCCTCCAGCCGATCGACCGCGGATACCGGCTCAGCGAGATCATCGCGCGCGCCGGAGGCATGAAGCCCAGCGCCGGCGAGAGCGTCACGCTGACCCATCCCGATGGCACGACCGAGAAGCTGGACTTTGAGAAGCTTGCCTCCGGCGGGCCGTCGGACGACCCGGTTGTGAAGGCCGGCGACAAGATCTTCGTGCCGACTGCCGAACGATTCTACATTTATGGTCAAGTTAACGCTCCGGGCGTATACGCGATTCGTTCGGACATGACGCTGCGCCGGGCACTTGGACAAGGCGGCGGTTTGACTGCCTCGGGTTCGTTGAAAAAAGTGAAGGTTTCTCGCAACGGCGAAGAGCGCAAGATGAACCTCGACGAACTGCTGCAACCGGGCGACGTCATCGTTGTCGGCGAGCGGGCGTTCTAATCATTGTCGAATATTGGTGAGGCGAGCCCGTGAGTCTAGTTCAGTTCTTCCGCATCCTCTGGGCACGTCGCTGGATCATCCTCCCGGCGTTCCTGGTATGCGTGGCGACCGCCGCGATCGTGTCGCAGTTCCTGCCCCAGCGCTACCGCGCCAGCACGCGGGTCGTGCTCGATACGTTCAAGCCGGACCCGGTCACCGGGCAGGTAATGTCCTCGCAGTTCATGCGCGCCTACACACAGACGCAGATCGAGCTCATTGAGGACTATCGCACGGCCGGTCGCGTGGTCGACGCGCTCGGTTGGGTAAACGACCCGGGCAACATCGCCGCGTTCAATGCGTCGTCTGCCGCGGCCTCCGGTGACATTCGCCGCTGGCTGGCACAGAACATCATCGCCAACACCAAGGCGGGGATCATAGAGGGAAGCAACATCCTCGAGATCAGCTATATCGACACCACGGCCGAACGGGCCGAGCAGATCGCGAACCTGGTGCGCAAGGCCTTCCTCGAGGAAAGCCTTGCCTATAAGCGCGACGCCGCCAACAAATCGGCCGCCTGGTATGCCCTGCAGGCGGATTCCGCACGCAAGGCGTTGACCGAGGCCGAAGACACGCGGACCGCCTTTGCCAAGGCGAATGACATCGTCCTGACGTCGGCTAACACCGATCTCGACACGCAGAAGCTCGAGCAGCTCGAGGGCCAGAGCGTCGCGGCGCAGAGCTCTCCGACCATGTCGGCGCCGAGCGGCGGCATGGGCCCCGCAGCGATCCAGCTCGCCGCGATCGACCAGCAGCTCGAGCAGGCAGCGACCACGCTCGGTCCCAATCACCCGATGTTCCAGTCGCTCCAGCGCCAGCGCGTGGTCGTCGCGGCCGCAGCCGCAAGGGAAAAGAGCGCCGGTGGGGCGAGTTCGGTCGTCAATGTCGGTGCGATCCGGAACGCGGCCAATGCGCAAAAATCGCAGGTTATCGCGAAGAGCGAAAAACTGGACCAGCTGGTTCGGTTACAGCGCGATGTCGAGCTGAAAAAGGAGCAATTCCTCAAGGCTTCATCGCGCGTCGGTGATTTGCGGCTTGAGGGGAACAGCGATGATGCCGGCATGACCACGCTGGGCGAAGCGACCGCGCCCGAAAACCCCTATTTCCCGAATGTCCCGCTGATCGTCGGCGGTGCCGCGGGCTTCGGGCTGGGCCTTGGCGTGCTGATCGCGTTGCTCGTCGAGCTTCTCGGCCGACGCGTGCGCAGCACCGAGGATCTCGAACTCGCCGTTGGTGCGCCGGTCTTTGGCGTCATCCAGACCGGATTCTCGCTGCCCTCCCGGCTTCGCCGGGGATATCAGGCTGCATCGGAATCCGCCGCTACTCAAGAGGTTGCAGCAAGCTAATGGACGGTGTGACCACTCCCGAGCAGGACCCGCACGGCGATGAGCCTGGTTACGGTTCGGCCTATCCCGAAACGCTCGACGTTCTCGAATACCAGCTCGTGCTGGCCGATCCGAGCGGCATCGAAGCCGAAGCGATCCGCGGCCTGCGCACGCGCATCGTCGCCCAGCATCTCCGCGAAGGGCGCCGGGCGCTGGCGGTCTGCGCGCCTACCGCCGGCTCCGGCTGCACGTTCATCGCAGTGAACCTGGCGACCGCGCTCGCCCAGATCGGCATCAAGACCGCGCTGGTCGATGCCAATCTGCGCGATCCCTCGATCGGCCAGGCGTTCAACATCCTGCCGCCGAAGCACGGGCTCGCCGATTATCTGTCGTCGAGCGATATTCCGATTGACGCGATCATTCATCCGACCCGTCTCGCCAATCTTTCGATCGTCCCCGCCGGCGAGACCTCGTTCAGCCCGCAGGAACTGCTCTCGTCCGAGCGTTTCCGCGATCTGGTCGGCCAGCTGCTCCGCGAGTTCGAGATCACGATCTTCGACACCACGGCCTCGAACGCCTGCGCCGATGCGCAACGCGTCGCCAATGTCGTCGGTTACAGCCTGATCGTCGCACACAAGGATTCGAGCTACATTCGCGACGTCACGACGCTCAGCAAGATGCTGCGTGCCGATCGTTCGAATGTCGTCGGCTGCGTATTGAACGGATACTGAGTTGTCCGACATAGCGGAAATCGCGGCAGGGCCGCCGCGCCCCAGGGCGATTGCCGGCTACTGGCTCGCAATCCTCGGCCTGTTGGCGCTCGCGATTCCGACGTTCATCACGCTCGCACGCCAGGTCTGGAGCTCCGAAGGAGGCGTCCACGGCCCGATCGTGCTCGCCACGGGCATGTGGATGCTCTGGCGCCAGAGCAAGTCCCTCGCCGAACTCGCGCGGCCGGGCAATCTGGCGGCCGGTCTCGCCATCCTGTTCCTCGCGCTCGTCATCTATATCGGCGGCCGCATCTTCGACTTCATCAGCATCGAGGTGCTGGGACTGGTCCTCACCGCCTTCGCGGCAGCCTATCTCTATCTGGGCGGCCGCGCGCTGCGGGCGAACTGGTTCCCGGTGCTCTGGCTGTTCTTCCTGATCCCGCCGCCGGGCTGGGTAGTCGATCGCCTGACCGCGCCGCTCAAGGAATTCGTGTCCTATGGCGCGACCAAATTCCTGCTGCTGTTCGACTATCCGATCCTGCGCCAGGGCGTGACCCTGTTCATCGGGCCCTATCAGCTCCTCGTCGAGGATGCATGCTCGGGCCTGCGCTCGCTGTCGAGCCTGGTCGTCGTGACCCTGCTCTACATCTATATCAAGAATAAGCCGTCCTGGCGCTATTCGCTGCTCGTCGTGCTGTGGATCGTTCCGGTGGCCGTGCTCGCGAACATCATCCGCATCGTGATCCTCGTCCTGATCACCTATTATTGGGGCGATGCCGCCGCGCAGAGCTTCCTCCACAATACGGCGGGCGTCGTGATGTTCGTTATCGCACTCCTCGGCATCTTCGCCGTCGACTGGGCCTTCGAATATCTCATGGGATTGCGCGGGAGGCGTCATGTTCAACCGGCGTGACATCCTGATCGGCGCGTCGTGCTTCGCGGCAGCGGGCACGGCGATGGCGATGAAGCCGCGCAACCGCATGGACCTGCTGCGCGGCGCCAGTCTCGACGAGCTGTTGCCGCACGCATTCGGCGAATGGAAGGCCGAGGAGGTCGGCGCGCTGATCGCCCCGCCGCGCGAGAACAGCCTCGAGGACAAGCTCTACAACACCGTCGTCAGCCGCGTCTTCTCGCGCAGCGACGGCGCGATGGTGATGATGCTGATCGCCTACGGCAATGCGCAGACCGACCTGCTCCAGCTGCATCGTCCCGAGGTCTGCTATCCGTTCTTCGGCTTCACGGTCAGCAACAGCCATCCCGAGACGATTCCGATCACGCCGCAGGTGGCCGTCCCCGGCCGCGCGATGACCGCGTCGAGCTACAACCGCACCGAGCAGATCCTCTATTGGGCGCGCGTCGGCGAATATCTGCCGCAGACCGGCAACGAGCAGTTGCTGGCCCGCCTGAAGAGTCAGATGGCCGGCTTCATCGTCGATGGTGTGCTCGTGCGGATCTCGAACGTGACCAGCGAAGCCGATGACGGGCTCGCGATCAACCGCGATTTCGCCCGCCAGCTGGTCGAGGCGCTGCCCAAGCCGCTGCTCGCGCCGCTGCTTGGTACCAGCTTCGGCGAAACGATCGCGGCGAACCGGTCCAAGCCGGCCTGAACGTCTTTGCGCGTCCTTTGCTGCGGCGCGCCGGCGATACAGCCATAAAGGGAGATGCAGGTGAATATCCGGGGCAGTCTGCGGCGCCTTTACAATGGCCTCAACAAGCATGCCGCGCGGCACATCATCCCGGCGCTGTATCGTCCGGTGGCGGCCGGCAAGCTGGTCACCATGGGCAATGGGCACGGCGCATGGCGCGTGCCGATCGATCAGCTCCGCGCGGACATGGTCTGCTATTGCGTCGGCGTCGGGGTCGAGGCCTCGTTCGACGTCCAGCTCGCTGAGAACGGCTGCCAGGTCTATTCGTTCGATCCCACGCCCACCGCGATCGCCTATATGGAGACGCTGGACTATCCCAGAGACCGACTGAAGTTCCTGCCTATCGGTGTGTGGAGCGAGAACACCACGCTCGAATTCTTCATGCCGGCGGACGGCGTGGTCAATCTGTCGGTCAAGAACGTCCACCTCACCGGCGTCTCGGTGAAGGCCGAGTGCAAGACGCTGACGACGATCATGCGCGAGCTCGGCCATGACCGGATCGACCTGCTCAAGGTCGATGTCGAAGGCGCCTGGAAGGAAATCATCGATTCGATGGTCGCGGACGACATCCGCCCCTCGATCTTCTGCGTCGAGTTCGACAGCCCCACTTCGACGCTCAAGGTCGCCAATACGATCCGGCAGCTCAAGCGTATCGGCTTCGAGCTCGCCGATATCGATCGCGACAATTACCTGTTCGTCCAGTCGGCGCTGGTGCGCTAGGCCGGATCGACATTGGCGGGAAAGTTCCCCTCCCCTGCAGGGAGGGGAGAAAGAAATATCGATCTACCTCAGCGTTCGTGGAGCGCGTTGCCGCTGGTCTCGACGATCGGACTGATCAGGTAGCTGAGCAACGAACGCTTGCCCGTGACGAGATCGGCACTGGCGTTCATCCCCGGACGCAACGGCACCCGGGCGCCATCGACCGCGATATACACGCGGCTCAAGGATACCCGCGCCTTGAAGACCGGCGGCTGGCCTTCCTTGACCATCACCGCCTCGGGGCTGATCGCGATCACCTTCCCGGGGATCGTGCCGTAGCGCGTGTAGGGAAAGGCCTGGAGCTTCACGTTCACCGGCATTCCGGTCTTCACGAAGCCGACATCGCTGTTCTGGATCGCCACCTCGACCTCGAGCCGGGCATTCTCCGGAACGATCGTCAGCAGCGGCTTGGCACCTTCGACCACGCCGCCCTCGGTATGCACCGAAAGCTGCGAGATCGTGCCCGAGACGGGGGCGCGAAGCTCGCGGAACGAGCTGCGCAAAGTCACCTTGGCGAGTTCCTCGCGCCGCGCGCGGGCGTCGTCCTCGGCCTTGACCAGGTCCTGGAGGATCTGGCCACGCGCTTCCTCGCGCGTCTTGATCGTCGTGCTCGACGTGCCCTGCGATTGCTGCGCGAGCCGCCCGACCGCCGCGCGAGCAGCCGCCAGGTCCTGCGTTTCTGAGATCAGCTGCCGCCGCAAGTCGACGACGCGCAGTTTGGAAACATAGCCCTTGGCGGCGAGCACCTCGTTGGCACGCACCTGCTGCTCGAGCAGCGGCAGCGATTGCTGGAGCTTCTGCACCTGTGCCCGCGCTTCCGCCGAAGCCGACGCCGCAGCGCCACTTTCCGAACGGCCCGTTGCGGCGATCGCCTGGATTTCGTTCAGGCGTGCGCGCGCCAGGCTGCGCTGGGTCTCGATCGCGTCCGCCGGTGCCGATTCGGGCGCGACGAACAGGAAGCCCTTGCCGTCGAGCCCGCTCAATACCGCGCGATTGCGCGCTATATCGAATTCGGAGGTGAGCAACGCCGCGCGCACCTGCGCCGCCTCGGCGGACGATACGGTGGGATCGAGCATGATCAGCACCTGGCCCTGCTGGACCCGCTGTCCCTCGGCAACCAGGATCTTGCGGATGATGCCGGTTTCCGCAGCCTGCACCACCTTGGTCTCGCCCACCGGCGCGATGCGCCCTTCCGCGGGCGCCACGACGTCGACCTTGCCGAACGTCAGCCAAAGCGCGGTGGCAGCGACCCCGACGAGCATCACCTTGGCGGTGATCCGCGCCGTCGGCGACACCGGCCGTTCGACGATTTCGAGCGCCGCGGGCAGGAATGCAGTGTCATATTCGTCGCGGCCCCAGCGGCCGCCGTTGCGCATGGGACGCAGAACGGCCTTGGGCTTGATCGGAACGATGGCGTTCATGCGGCGATTTCCCCGATGCCGTTCTGGCGGCGATTAAGATCGGCGTAACGTCCGCCGGCACGGATCAGCTGTTCATGGGTGCCGCTCTCGACGATCCGCCCGCTCTCCAGCGTGATGATCCGGTCGCAGGCGCGGACGGCCGAAAGGCGATGCGCGATGACGATCAGCGTACGGCCGGCCGAGATCGCGTTGAGGTTGTTCTGGATCAGCTCCTCGCTTTCGGCATCGAGCGCCGAAGTCGCCTCGTCGAACACCAGCATCCGCGGGTTGTTGACCAGCGCACGGGCGATCGCGATGCGCTGGCGCTGCCCGCCGGACAGGTTGACGCCGCGCTCGACAATCTCGGTGTCGTAACCGCGCGGCTGGCGCATGATGAACTCGTGGGCCCCTGCCAGCCTGGCCGCGCTGACGACGCGGTCGAACGGCATCGCCGGGTTGGCCAGCGCAATATTCTCGCGGATCGTGCGGTTGAAGAGCAGATTCTCCTGCAGCACCACGCCGATCTGGCGACGCAGCCAGGCAGGATCGAGCTGGTTCACATCGACGTCGTCGACCAGCACGCGCCCCGCCTCTGGCATGTTGAGCCGTTGGAGCAGCTTGGCGAGCGTCGACTTGCCCGATCCCGACGAACCGACAATGCCGAGCGAGGTCCCCGCCGGAATGTCGATCGTGATGTCGCTGAGCACGGGCGGGGTATCAGGCGCATAACGGAAGCTGACGAATTCGAAGCGCACCGCGCCGCGCACCGCAGGCAGCGTCGCCGCCGATGCCGAGCGCGGCTCGGGCGGGTGGTTGAGGATGTCGCCCAGCCGTTCGATCGCGGTACGGACCTGCTGGAAGTCCTGCCACAGATGCGCCATCCGGATCACCGGCCCGGTCACGCGCTGCGCAAACATGTTGAATGCGACGAGCGCGCCCACCGTCATCGTGCCGGCGATCACCGCCTTGGCGCCGAAGAACAGGATCGCCGCGAAAGTTATCTTCGAGATCAGCTCGATGCCCTGCGTGCCGGTATTGGCGACGTTGAGCAGCCGCTGCGATGCGGCGGTATAGGCGGCGAGCTGCTGCTCCCAGCGGTTCTGCCAGTGCGGCTCGACCGCGGCCGCCTTGATCGTGTGGATGCCCGATGCGCTCTCGACCAATAGCGCGTTGCTCGCCGAGCTCTTCTCGAACTTGTCGTTGACGCGCTCGCGCAGGGGTCCCGCCACGCTCAGCGAGACGACGACATAGGCCGCCAGCGAAATCGCGACGATGCCGAACAATGCCGGCGAATAGACGAGCATCGCCACCAGGAAGACGATCGTGAAGATCGGATCGACGATCACCGTCAACGACGCGTTGGTCAGGAACTCGCGGATCGTCTCGAGCTGGCGAACACGGGTGATGGTGTCGCCCACGCGACGCTGCTCGAAATAGCTGAGCGGCAGCGAGAGCAAATGGCGGAACAGCTTGGCGCCCAGCTCGACATCGATCTTCTGCGTCGTCTCGGTGAACACGCGGGTGCGGATCCAGCCCAGGGCGACTTCCCACACCGACACGGCCAGGAAGGCCAGCGCCAGCACGTTGAGCGTGCTCAGGCTGTTGTGGATGAGGACCTTGTCGATCACGCCCTGGAACAGCAATGGCGCGGCGAGACCGAGCAGATTGAGCGCGAAGGTGATGACGAGCACTTCGATCAGCAGCTTGCGATAGCGCCGCATCTGCTTGCCGAACCAGGCGAGGCCGAAGCGCAGGTCGGGTGCGCCCACCGCGCGGGTGGTGAGCAGGACCACCAGGCCCGACCACATCGCGTCGAGATCCTCGCGCCCGATATGCTCGGGCGCGTTGCCCGGCCGCTGGATGACGATGCCGTTCTCGCTCAGGCCGCCGATCAGGAACCAGCCTTCGGGGCCGTGCGCCATCGCGGGAAAGGGCTGGCGCGAAAGGCTGCCGCGCTGGACCTGGACCGCCTTGGCGCGCACGCCGGCGTGGCGCTTGGCCAGGCGGATCACGTCATCGGCCGAGATCGCCTGGTCGTGGCCAAGCTCGTGGCGGAGCTGTTCGGGCGTCGTCGCGATCCGGTGTACGCCAAGCAACGCCGCGAGCGCATGCAAGCCCGACTCGCGCATCTCTTGCTCGCGTTCGGCGGAAGCGCTTGCAGCGAAGGCATTTTGGAGCCGCGCCTGCATATCATCGCGTTTCATTCTGGGATTCCGCCTTCCATTGGCTGGCACGGAAGAACGTGATGAAGAAAACTGGTAAATAATTCCCTAAATTGCGGGAATTCCGGGGTTTTTACGGAGCCCGGCGAAGGCTCGATAAACATGTCCGATATGTTTCCAAATGTTTTCTGAGGTTCGCGAATTAATGCTGCGACTGCGTAAAACGCAATTGCGGTTGATGCCCCGTTAACGTACCAAAAGGTGCGAGCGGCAGAGGGGGAACTCTTCCGTCGTGTCCTGGATCAGGATTTCGGAGGATAGTATGACTCGTTTTCAGCGCATTCTGACCGCGGCGGCAGTCACCGCGGCCGCATTCGGCTTCACCGGCTCCGCCAGTGCAGCAAATTTCATTTGCAATCCCGCCCCGGGCGTCTGCACGTTCGACGGCACGACGGGTGGCATCGTCAATTCGATCGCGAAGGGCTCGACCCACACCGATCGTTTCTATTTCACCGTCTCGTCGGCGGGCGAGTTCCTGTTCAACTGGACCACGAGCAAGCTCTCGCTGACCTCGGCCAACTTCAACGGCGGCGCCGCGTTCGCCCCGGTCTTCGGCCAGGACTATAGCTTCAACGTGCTCGCTGCAGGGACCTATTTCCTCGAGGTGACCTCGCACAACAGCACCGAGCGCACCTCGACCTTTGTGACCTCGGCCGATTTCGCCGCGGTTCCCGAGCCGGCGATGTGGGGCATGATGATCGGCGGCTTCGGCCTGGGCGGCATGGCGATGCGTCGCCGCCGCGCGCTGGGCACTGCAACGTTCGCCTGAATCGGCCGTGCCTGCAAGGCAATCTAAGGGGCGCTCTCGGGCGCCCCTTTTTGTGCGATCCGTTGTGCCCGCACGGCGCGCGGCGCCGATCTCCACGCCATTAGCCGGCTGTTAATGCCGGTGGATTACCTTCGCTTGCGAGTTGAAGGAAAAATATGATGGCTCAGCCTGCTGTCTCACCGTTTCACGAACCGAAGCCCGCCGAGCGATCCGCCGCGCGGCAACCGGAAGCGCTGGACGAACTCGGCGAAGGCCCCGTGGCTGCGCTGCAGCAAATGCTGATGACGCGGATCGCGGATTGGCCCAGTGTCGCCGATCCCTTTGTCGTCGAAGGACCTCGCCAAATCCTCGAAGAGATCGTCTCGACGGTGTCGCGCGCGGCGGGCTATATCTGTCTTGCCGGTGCCTTGATAGGTATTGGGGCGTACATCTTCATAGTGTAACTATTTAGATTGTTTCAGTTCCGTCCCAGGTTAGAACCGGTTGGTCGCGCAGACGGGTTTCCAGTTAACGGGCGGTTAGGTATATTGCACCGCACAAGGCCGAATCGGCCATGGCCAGCGTATTCCATTGTGGGGGGCCAGACGGGGCGATGAACGCTTTAGAAGCACAGCGCGCGTTTGAGGAGCAGCTACGCGTGCGCACAGCATCGAGCACTGCCGTAATTCCGCGCCGCTCGACCTGGTCCAAATCCTCGGTCCGCCTGCTGCTCTACGCGCAGCTTCTGTTGCTCGATTCCGCATCGATCATCGCAGGCTTCTATCTCGCGTCAAGCGTGCGCGAGGGGCATTGGCTGTCGCTCGCGGGAGTCAATGTCGGCTTCTTCCTGCTGCCGATCACAATCGGCACGGCGATCGCCACGGGCACCTATTCGATCAATTCGCTGCGTTATCCGCTCGCCGGATTGCGTGGCATCGTCTCGGCGTTCACCTTTTCGGTGCTGATCATGCTGCTGGGCACCTTCGTGCTCACCACCGATCTGCAGCTCTCGCGCCTCCAGCTCGGCGTCGGCGCCGCGTGCGCGCTCGCTCTGCTCGCGACGGGGCGCATGCTCTTCCGGATTCACGCCAAGCATGTCACTGGCGGCCTTTGGCTCGACGAGCTCATAATCGTCGACGGCGCGGTGCTCGACGCCACGGACGGCGCCGTCGCGCTCGACGCGCGCGTGGTGAATCTTTCGCCCAATCCCCAGGACCCGCTGATGCTCCAGCGCCTCGGCAGCTCGGTCGTCGGGTTCGATCGCGTCGTCGTCGCCTGCGCGCCCGAGCGCCGCGCGGTCTGGGCGCTGCTACTCAAGGGCATGAACATCAAGGGCGAGATCCTCGTCCCGCAGTTCAACGATCTCGGCGCGATCGGCGTCGGCACCTATATGGGCAAGGACACCCTGGTCGTGTCGCAGGGCCCGCTCAGCATGCCCAATCGCGCCAAGAAGCGCGCGCTCGACTTGGCGATGACCGTCCCCGCGCTGATCGCGCTGGCGCCGCTGATGCTGATGGTGGCGATCGCGATCAAGCTGGAGTCGCGCGGGCCGGTGCTGTTCGCGCAGGACCGCGTCGGCCGCGGCAACCGATTGTTCAAGATCCTCAAGTTCCGCTCGATGCGCCAGGAGCGCACCGATGCCGACGGCACCCGCTCCGCGAGCCGCGACGACGATCGTATCACGCGCATCGGCAAGATCATCCGCAAGACCAGCATCGACGAGCTTCCCCAGCTCATCAACGTGCTGCGCGGTGACATGAGCCTGGTCGGGCCCCGGCCCCACGCGCTGGGATCGCGCGCCGCCGAGCAGCACTTCTGGGAGATCGACGAGCGCTACTGGCACCGCCATTCGCTCAAGCCCGGCATGACCGGCCTGGCGCAGATCCGCGGCTTCCGCGGCGCCACCGATCGCCGCGTCGACCTGACCAACCGGCTCCAGGCCGATATGGAATATATCGACGGCTGGGAAATCTGGCGCGACATCAGCATCCTGTTGAAGACGCTCAAGGTCGTCGTCCACTCCAACGCCTTCTGATCCCGCCAAGTCTTGCGTTGAAACCAGGGCCGGTTCGCGGCATCGCTGCGCGGACTTTCCTTTCCGAGCGAGCAATGACCCAGCAAACCTTCCTCGTCACCGGCGGCGCCGGCTTCATCGGATCCGCGGTGGTGCGCCATCTCGTCCGCTCGGGCGCGCGCGTGATCAATCTCGACAAGCTCACCTATGCCGGCAATCCGGCCTCGCTCACCTCGATCGAGAACGCGCCCAATTACCGCTTCGTCCAGGGCGATATCGCTGACACCGCGCTGGTCCTGCCCCTGCTCCGCGACGAGCAGGTCGATGTGGTCATGCACCTGGCCGCCGAAAGCCATGTCGACCGGTCGATCGACGGCCCGGGCGAGTTCATCGAGACCAATGTCGTCGGCACCTTCAAGCTGCTCCAGGCCGCGCTCGAGCATTGGCGCGCGCTCGAGGGCGAGAAGCGCGACACCTTCCGCTTCCACCACATCTCCACCGACGAGGTGTTCGGCGACCTGCCCTTCGACAGCGGCATCTTCACCGAGGAGACGCCCTACAACCCCTCCTCGCCCTATTCGGCGTCCAAGGCGGCGAGCGACCATCTCGTCCGCGCCTGGAACCACACCTATGGCCTGCCGGTGGTACTCTCGAACTGCTCGAACAATTACGGGCCGTTCCACTTCCCCGAAAAGCTGATCCCGCTGACTATTCTCAACGCGCTCGAGGGCAAGCAGCTGCCCGTCTATGGCAAGGGCGAAAATGTCCGCGACTGGCTCTATGTCGACGATCACGCCCGCGCGCTGGCGACGATCGCCACCAAGGGCGTAATCGGCGAGAGCTACAATGTCGGCGGCCGGAACGAGCGGACCAACCTGCAGGTGGTCGAAACGATCTGCGACATCCTCGACGCGCGGATTCCGCTCGAGGATGGCCGGAAGCGCCGCGAGCTCATCACCTTCGTCAGCGATCGCCCCGGCCATGATCGCCGCTATGCGATCGAGGCGACCAAGCTGGAGACCGAGCTCGGCTGGAAGGCCGAGGAGGATTTCGAGAGTGGCATCGCCAGGACGGTCGACTGGTATCTCGACAATGGCTGGTGGTGGGAGCCGATCCGCTCGGGCAAATATGCAGGCGAGCGGCTGGGCGCCGCCTGATGCGCATCCTCGTCACCGGCAGCGAGGGCCAGGTCGCGCGGAGCCTGGCCGAACAGCCCGGCAGTCATGAGCTGGTCTTTGTCTCGCGCCCCGATCTCGATCTCGCCTTGCCGGAGACGATCGAGGCGACGGTGGCGCAGGTCCATCCCGATCTGATCGTTTCCGCCGCCGCCTATACCGCGGTCGACAAGGCCGAGAGCGAGACCGATCTCGCTCTGGCGATCAACGGCACGGCCCCCGGCGTGCTCGCCCGCGCGGGCGCCAGGATCGGCGCGCCGATCATTCATCTCTCGACGGACTATGTCTTCGACGGCAGCCTCGATCGCCCCTGGCGCGAGGACGATCCCGTCGGCCCGATCAACGCCTATGGCGCGACCAAGCTCGCCGGCGAACAGGCGGTGCAGGCTTCCGGCGCCACGCATGCGATCCTGCGGCTCGCCTGGGTCTACAGCCCGTTCGGCAGCAATTTCGTCCGGACGATGCTCCGCCTCGCCGAGACGCGCGACGCGCTCAACGTCGTCGACGATCAGCGCGGCTGCCCCAGCTCGGCGCTCGACATCGCCACCGCGATCCTCAAGGTCGCCGACGCCTGGCGGGACGGCGCGAGCAGCGGCATCTATCACTTCGCCGGCTCCGGCGAGACCGACTGGGCCGGCTTCGCCCGCGAGATCTTCGCCGAAAGCGCCGGCCATGGCGGACCGAGCGCCGCGGTCACCGGCATCCCCTCCACCGATTATCCGACCCCGGCCCGGCGCCCCGCCAATTCGCGGCTCGATTGCACCCGCTTCTCCGAAACCTTCGGGTATCGCGCCCCGCGCTGGCAGGAGTCGCTGGCAGGGGTGGTAGCGCGGCTCTTGGATTAATCCGCTACAGGCTGTTTTGCATCGTCGCCTGCTGGCTATGTGCCAGGAATCACTGCACACCGATTCTCGCCACTTCGGCCGGAGAGAACCGCATGTGCTTTTCGGCCACTTCCAGCTTTATCGCCGCCGGCGTGATCGGGTCGATCGGGATTGCGACGCTCCGCCATGTGCGCGAGCCGCGTGCGCTTCTGTTCGCCTCCGTGCCGATGCTGTTCGCGGTGCATCAGTTTACCGAAGGATGGGTCTGGCTCGGCCTCAACGGACATATCGGCAAGCTCGCGCTTGACCATGTCGCCTTCCTGTTCATGCTCTATGCGCAGGGAATCCTGCCGCTGCTGCTGCCGGCCGCGGTCGCGCTGATGGAGCCGCCCGGCTGGCGCCGCGGCGCCATCCTCGCGCTCACCGCCGTCGGCGCTCTGGTGTTTGCATGGGATGTCTCCGGGCTGATCTTCTTGCCCAGTCGGTGCTTCATCGAACAGAATTCGATTGCCTATCGTAACCCGATGACGGGCAATATCTGGATATCCTATTTGTATATTCTCGCCACCTGCGGCGCGTTGCTGCTGTCGACCCATCGGGTCGTCAGGGCCTATGGCGTGCTCAACGTCATCGCGCTGACGATCGCGGAAATCATCAAGGAATACGCCTTTGCTTCGGTCTGGTGCTTCTACGCGGCAATCATGAGCGTGGTGATCTATTGGCAATTCAAGCGCCGGAACATCGATATTGAGACGCCCAACGGCACCTCGCCGATCCTCAGGCCGTTGCTCCTCACTTGGGTGCGCCTCAGGAGGGTGGTTAGTGCGCGAGCGGACTGAAACGGCCTTGCCCCCCGCGCCCGCGCCACCTAACCCGCGCTCGTGTCCCAATCGCACACCGATCGCGTCCTTACCGGCCTGGCGCTCCGCCTGTTCGCGATCGCCTGCCTCTCGACCATGTCGGCGCTGATCAAGCTGGCCGAGACGCGCGGCGCGGGGCTGGTCGAAACGATGTTTCACCGCCAGCTCTGGGCGGTGCCGCTGGTGACCGCCTGGATCGCCGCCGGGCCGGGCCTCGGGTCGATCCGCACCCGACGTTTCGGCGCGCATCTCTCGCGCACCGCCGTGGGACTGACCGGCATGGTCTTCACCTTCGGCTCGGTGCTGCTGCTTCCGCTCGCCGAGGCGACAACCCTGCAGTTCACCGTGCCGATCTTCGCGACGATCCTGGGCGCGCTGGTGCTCAAGGAACCGACCGGCTGGCACCGCTGGGGCGCGGTGATCGTCGGATTCCTCGGCGTCCTCGTCGTCGCGCAACCGGGCGGCGGCCATTTCCCGCTTTACGGCGCCGTGGTGGGCCTGCTCGCCGCCTTGTTCGTCGCGATCGTCGCGATCCTGCTCCGCCAGATCGGCAAGACCGAGAGCGCCGGCACGACGGTCTTCTGGTTCTCGACGCTCTCGGTGCTGCCGCTCGGCGCCGTCTACGCCTTTCAGCTCAAGGCGCACGATCCGCTCACCTGGGCGATCCTGGTGGCGATCGGACTGGTCGGCGGAGTCGGCCAGCTGGCGCTCACCGGCGCCGTCCGCTTCGCGCCCGTCTCGGCGGTGGTGCCGATGGACTATTCGGGGCTGGTCTGGGCAACGCTCTATGGCTGGCTGCTGTTCGGCGTTTTGCCGACGCCCTACACCTGGATGGGCGCACCGATCATCATCGCGAGCGGCCTCTACATCGTCTATCGCGAGCAGCGCCTGCGCCGCAGCGTCAGCCCGGTCACCGCCGCCGAAACACCGGCATGAGGTTGTTGGCGGGCATCTCGGCGGTCCGCTCCAGCACCAGTCCCTGCGCCTCGGCCACCGAAGCAACGTCCTCCAGATAGCGCAGCCCGAAATCCGGGCTCTTCTCCTTCAGCCACAATTCGAACTGCTCGTTCGAAGGCGCCGTTGGCACGTGACGCTGACGATAGGGCCCATACAGTATCAGCGGCGCGCCCGGCGCCAGCAGTCGCCCCGCGCCCGCCATCAGGCCCAGCGTCGCTTCCCACGGGCTGATATGGACCATGTTGACGCACAGGATCGCGTCGGCGCGATCGACGGGCCAGTCCGCAGCGGCGGCATCGAGCCCGATCGGCGGCAGCACATTGGGCAGGTCCGCCGTCCATGCCGTGATCGACGCGAGCGCCTCGAGATCCGGATCGGTCGGCTGCCAGATGAGCGCCGCGAAGCGCTCGGCGAACCAGGCGCAATGCTCGCCCGTCCCGCTCGCCACTTCGAGCACATGTCCCTGCGCCGGCAGTTCCTCGGCCAGCACCGCCGCGATCGGTTCCCGGTTGCGCTCCGTCGCCGGCGCGTGGCGCCGTGCACTCACGCCACTGCCCGCGCTTCCTCGAGCAGCCGCTTGGCGCGCAGGTACATCTCGATCCGCTGGGTCGCGAGCAGGCCCAGCGCGAACGCGATCAACACGTCGGTCACCGAAGCCAGATCGATGTGCAGGCCCGGGCCGCCCATCGCCGCTGCCTCGCGCACACCCATCCGGATCACGATCAGCCCCAGGATGAACAGCATCGCCGCGGGCGACGCCTTTTGCGAAACCTCGTGCGTCTCAGGGTTCACGCTGATCCGCATCATCCGGCCGCGCTGCCAGCCCAGGGCCGCGCCGATGCCCAGCCCCACCAGCACCGCGATCCACATCAGCCCCGCCGGCGGAAAGCGCCAGAACATGAAGCCAGCAATGCCCAGATAGAGCACTGGGATGATCCACATCTGCTCGATCTTGAGCGGCCGTTCGCGCGACATCCGCCGCATGCGCAGCGCGAGCACGACCAGGATGATGACGGCGCTGATGGCGAAGCTTATCCAGTTCGCCTGCGGGTTCGGATGATTCATGCGCGCGTCTTTCGGAAACCGTCGCGCAAATCACAAGCCCGAACCGTTGCGGCGCGCACGCTTCGGGTCCATCACGTCCCGTGGAGGGACGTCATGGATACGAATCGCGAAGCCACGCGTCGGGAGATAAGCCCCCCAGTGGCCTTTATCGGCACCTTCATCGGCGGCATGATCCTCAGCGGCATCCTCGGCCACCCCGATCTACCGCTCAGCGGCAGCTTCGAGCGGACGATCGGCATCGCCGGAATGCTGCTCGGCGCGGGCCTGCTCTTCTCGGCGGTGCGGCTGTTCCGTGACGCGGGCGTCGATCCCTGGCGCGGCGCTCCGGACCTGATCGCCGATGGCGTTTATGGCCGCAGCCGCAACCCGATGATCCTCGGCATGGGCATCATCTATCTCGGCGCCGCGATCTTCGCCGACAGCATGATCACCCTGCTGCTGATCGCTCCCTTGTTCTTCGTCCTCCAGAACGAAGTGATCGAGCCCGAAGAGACCGACATGCAGACCCGCTTCGGCGACCGCTACCGCGCCTATAAGGAAGACGTGCGGCGCTGGATCTGATTTTCTAAGACCCCTCCCCTTCAGGGGAGGGGTTTGGGGGTGGGGCGGTGTCTCACCGAGACTCGCTTCCAAGACTCCTCCACCCCAACCCCTCCTCTGAAGAGGAGGGGCTTATCTCACTCCGCCGCTTCCGCCACCGGCTCCTTCCACGCCAGCACCGGCTTGCGCGCCGCCAGCGTCTCGTCGAGCCGCCGCCGCGGCGCGAAGTGCGGTGCGGTCTTGATCGTCGGGTCGCCGTTCTTCGCGCGCGCCGCCACGCTCCGGAACGCGCCGATGAACTGGTCGAGCGCCGCCTTGCTCTCGGTCTCGGTCGGCTCGACCAGCATCGCGCCGTGGACGACGAGCGGGAAATACATCGTCATCGGGTGATAGCCCTCGTCGATCAGCCCCTTGGCGATGTCGATCGTCGAGAAGCCCTCGGGCAGCCCGTCGTCCGAGAAGATCGCCTCGTGCATGCAAGGCCCCGAATTGGCGAAGGGCGCGTCGAGCACATCCTCCATCGAGCGTAGGATGTAATTGGCGTTGAGCACCGAATCCTCGGCGACCTGACGCAAGCCATCGGCCCCGTGCGACAGGATATAGGTCAGCGCGCGCGTGAACATGCCCATCTGGCCCTGGAAGGCGACCATGCGGCCGAAGCTGCCGGCATGATGCTCGCCCGCGGTCTCTTCCTCGACCAGGCGATAACCGTCTTCGGTCTTCTCGACGAACGGCAAAGGCGCATAGGGCGCCAGCGCTTCCGACAGCACCACCGGCCCCGAGCCCGGGCCGCCGCCGCCATGCGGGGTGGAGAAGGTCTTGTGCAGGTTGATGTGCATCGCATCGATGCCGAGATCGCCCGGGCGCACCCGGCCGACGATCGCGTTGAAGTTGGCGCCGTCGCAATAGACATATCCACCCACGGCATGCACCGCGTCCGAGATCGCCTTCATGTCGCGCTCGAACAGGCCGCAGGTGTTCGGATTGGTGATCATCACGCCGGCGATGTCCGGCCCCAGCCGTGCCTTGAGCGCTTCCAGGTTGACCCGGCCGTCCTCGGTCGCGGGAATGTCCTCGACGGTGAAGTTGGCGAAGGCCGCCGTCGCCGGATTGGTGCCGTGTGCGCTGATCGGCACGAGCAGGATCTTGCGGTGTCCCTCGCCCTTGGCCTCCAGCGCCGCGCGGATCGCCAGCACGCCGCACAGCTCGCCATGCGCACCCGCCTTGGGGCTCATCGCCACGGCGTGCATGCCGGTCAGCGTCACCAGCCAGTGCGCGAGCTGGTCGATCACCTCGAGCGCGCCCTGCACCGTATCGACCGGAGCCAGCGGGTGGAGATCAGCGAAACCGGGAAGCCGCGCCATCCGCTCGTTGAGCCGCGGATTATGCTTCATCGTGCAGCTGCCCAGCGGGAACAGCCCCAGGTCGATCGCGTAATTCTGGCGGCTCAGGCGCGTATAGTGGCGCACGGTCTCCGGCTCGGAGAGACCCGGCAGGCCGATCGCCTTGCCGCGCTCCAGCCCGCCCAGCCGCGACGCCGCCTTGGGCGCCTCGGCGAAGTCGACACCGGTGGTGTCGGAGGATCCGATCTCGAAGATCAAAGGCTCTTCGAGCATCAGCGCGCGGTTGCCGGTGAAGGTCGCGGTGCTGCTCTCGCCGGCCTCGGGCGCGGTGGGGCGCCAGCCGCTCTGGTTGATCGTGCTCATGCCAGCACCTCCTCGAGTGCGGAGGCGAAGGTCTCGACATCCTCCGCGGTGGTGGTTTCGGTCACCGCGACGACCAGCCCGTTCTGAAGCTCCGCCGCATCCGGATAGAGCCGCCCGAGCGACACGCCCGCCAGGATGCCCTTCTCGGCCAGCGTGCGAACCACCGGCCGCGCTTCCTTCGACAGCTTCAGGGTAAACTCGTTGAAGAAGCTGTCGGTGATCAGCTCGACGCCCTTCACCTTGGCCAGCCGGTCCGCTGCCGCGCTCGCGCCCATATGGTTGACGTGCGCGAGTTCGCGCAGCCCCTTCTCGCCGAGCAGGGTCATGTGGATCGACCAGGCCAAAGCGCACAGCACCGAACTGGTGCAGATGTTCGACGTCGCCTTTTCACGGCGGATATGCTGCTCGCGGGTGCTGAGCGTCAGCACATAGCCGCGCTTGCCCTCGGCATCTTGGGTCTCGCCGCACAGACGCCCCGGCATCTGCCGCACCAATTTCTCGGAACAGGCGAACAGGCCGACATAGGGTCCGCCGAACTGCAGGCCAACGCCGATCGACTGGCCCTCGCCCACAACGATGTCCGCGCCCATCTCGCCGGGCGAGCGGATCGCCCCCAGCGCCACCGGCTCGGTGACCACCGCGACCAGCAGCGCCTTCTTGGCGTGCGCCGCCTCGGCGAGCTTGGAGAGATCGCCGATCCGCCCGAGAATGTCGGGGTACTGCACGACCACGCACGAGGTATCGTCGTCGATCAGCGCGATCAGCTCGTCGGTGTCGGGCTTGGCCGACAGCGTGGGCACGCGCGTGTCGAGCACGTCGCCGGTGAACTTCGCCATCGTATTGGCGACCGAGACATAATGCGGATGCAGGCCGCCCGAGAGGATCGCCTTGCCGCGCCGCGTCACGCGCCGCGCCATCACGATCGCTTCCCAGCACGCGGTCGATCCGTCGTACATCGACGCATTCGCCACGTCGCAGCCGAGCAGCCGCGCGACCTGTGACTGGAACTCGAACATCATCTGCAACGTGCCCTGCGCGATCTCGGGCTGATACGGCGTATAGGCGGTCAGAAACTCGCCGCGCTGGATCAGATGATCGACGCTCGCCGGCACATGATGCTTGTATGCCCCGCACCCGAGGAAGAAGGGCGCGCTCCCCGCCGCCAGATTCTTTGCCGCCAGTACCGTCATATGGCGCTCGACCGCCATCTCGCTCGCGTGCAGCGGCAGGCCGTGGATCGGGCCATCCAGCTGTGCGGAAGCGGGCACATCGACGAACAGATCGTCGATCGAGGCAGCGCCGATCACGCCGAGCATCGCCTGGCGGTCGGTCTGGGTAAGGGGAAGGTAGCGCATCTAGTTTCTTTCTCCCCTCCCGCTTGCGGGAGGGGTCGGGGGAGGGTCTGTCATGGGAGAGCGATCCACCCGCGGATACGCCCTCCCCTAACCCCTCCCGCAAGCGGGAGGGAATAGTTAAAGCTTGCTGACGAACGCCGCGTACTTGGCCTCGTCCATCAGGCCCTCCAGCTCGCTCGGATCGCTCAGCGTCAGCTTGAAGAACCAGCCCTCGCCCTCGGGATCCTCGTTCACCAATGCGGGATTGTCGGAGAGATCACTATTGCCCTCGATCACCGTGCCCGAGACCGGCGAATAGACGTCCGAAGCGGCCTTGACGCTCTCGACCACCGCGACATCGTCACCCTTGCCGACTTCCTTGCCCTCGTCGGGCACCTCGACGAACACGATGTCGCCGAGCTGGCCCTGGGCATATTCGCTGATGCCGACGGTGCCGATGTCGCCATCGACTTCAACCCATTCATGATCTTCGGTGTAGTAGCGGCTCATGGTCAGGCTCCCTTTCTGACGTAATTGTGCGGCACGAAGGGCATGGCGACGACCTCCGCGCTATGGATCTTGCCGCGTTGGGCGAGCGTGATCTTGGTGCCGGGCGCGGCGCTGGCGACCGGCACATAGGCCATGGCGATCGGCTTCTGGACGCTCGGCGCAAACCCGCCCGAGGTCACCTTGCCGACCTCGTTGCCGTCCGCATCCACCACCATCGCGCCCTCGCGCACCGGCTGGCGGCCCTCGACGATCAGCCCGACGCGCTTGAGGATCGCGCCCTGCCCGCGCTCCATCATGATGCGTTCGTAACCCGGAAAGCCGCCTTCCTCGCGCCGGCGCTTCGACAGCGCGAAGCCCAGATCGGCGGCGACCGGCGTCGTCTCCAGGTCCAGGTCATGGCCATAAAGCGGCAGCCCCGCCTCGAGCCGCAACGAATCGCGTGCGCCCAGACCGATCGGCTTCACTTCGGGCTCGGCGCAGAGCGCATCGGCGAACGCTTCCGCCACGTCGCCCGGCAGCGAGATCTCGAACCCGTCCTCGCCGGTGTAGCCCGAGCGGCTGATCCACAGCGGATTGCCCTGCCATTCGAACGCGGCGCAGGTCATGAACACCAGCTTCGACACGCCCGGCACGACGCGCTCCAGCGCGGTCACCGCCTCGGGCCCCTGCAGCGCCAGCAGCGCCTGCTCGTCGAGATGGTTGATGACGACCTCGTCGGCCAGCCCTTCGCGCAGCACGCCCAGATCGTCCCATTTGGTCGCGCCGTTGACGACCATGTAGAGCGCGCCGGCCTCGATCTCGAAGGCATTGTCTGCCGGCAGGCGCGAGACCATCAAATCGTCATGGATGCCGCCATTGTCGGCGAGCAGCAGCGAATAGCGCATCCGCCCCTCGCCGAGCCCCTTGATGTCGCCGGGCAGCAGCGTCTCGAGCCCGGCGTCCACGTTCTCGCCCGAAAAGAGCAATTGGCCCATATGGCTGACGTCGAACAGTCCGGCATGTTCGCGCGTCCACAGATGCTCGGCCATGATGCCTTCATACTGGACGGGCATCTCATAGCCCGCGAACGGCACCATCCGGCCGCCGCGCGCACGGTGCCACGCGTCGAGCGGCAGCGTCAGGATTTCGGGGGTGCCGTCGCCGCCATCGGGATCGCCGCGCAGTTCCTGGCTCTGGACGTCTTGGCTCATGCGGGCACTCCACGACTTTTGAGGATTCGACGGACCGCAGGCGCCGCTTGCG
This sequence comes from Sphingomonas sp. JC676, assembly GCF_014489075.1. GTDB lineage: Bacteria > Pseudomonadota > Alphaproteobacteria > Sphingomonadales > Sphingomonadaceae > Sphingomonas. Next base: position 796,067 of record NZ_JACTGR010000002.1, read on the forward strand.
CCCTGTGATCCATCGCCCCCTCTGTCACGGTACCTGAGAGCTTTCCCCCGGGTCGAATCCCGGGGTTACACCTTCGGTGGAACGCGCTCGAAGCACGCTCGCTTTCCAGAGTGTCGTGGCTCGCGCGGTCCCTTGTGCCTGAGAGATTCCGGGGCGGTTGCTCCTTCGGCGGATGACCCGAGGGTCAACACTCTCCCGCGCGCGCCTATCCCGGTCACCCGGCATCGACGGGCACAGCCTTGGCTGTGCCCTCGATTCGAGTCAACGCCCTTAGCGCGTCGCGTTGTACTTGAGCTGGTCCTCGGTCAGCTGAAAGCCCACCAGTGCCTCGAACGACGCCGAGGCCACCGCCGTGCGGATCGCGGGATCGGCGAGCGGGTCCATCGCCGCCGCCTCTTCGCCGGCCTTGCGCTTGCGGTTGAGCCGTTTGCGGACCTCATCGGGCAGCGTCGCCGCGGCACGCGACACGGAGCTGCTTGCCTGGCCCGTGGTGCTGGCGCGGATCTGGCCGGCGTCGAAATGCAGGGTCACATGGCTGATGCGCTTGGCCGTGACCGAGGATCCGCCGCGCACCACCGCGATGAAATAGGGCAAGGTGACGTCGCGCGCCGGGCCCGCGTCGCGGCGGCGCGCGAAGACGTCGAAGGTCACGTTGGTTACCACCTGCTCGCCCGCGTCGTCGCAGGTGGAGACCATGTTGGTGATGTTCGCCACCACGTCGATCGCCTGCGCCTCGCGGCTGTTGGCCGGATCGAACAGGGTCACGTCGCCGGTGGCGGCCGGCACGCCGACGCGCGGACAGGCTGAGCGCACCGCGGTGATGCCCGCGCCCCCGCCGCTGGAGTCGATATCGCCGGTTCGGGAACATCCGCCGGCAGCCAGCAGGATCATGGCGGGGACGGCAATCTTGGCGAAGGACAAAAGGGCAACCTTTCAAAGCGAACAGCAGGCCGAACGCGTCTGGCGCCCCCGGAACGGGGCGTAGCATAGGAACCGCCTTTCGCACGCGCAAGCAATCGCGTAGAGGCTCAGCCCCATGGCCGAGCCGCAAAAGCCCCCCCTCGAACTCCTGATCGCCGCACCGCGCGGCTTCTGCGCGGGCGTCGATCGCGCGATCCGCATCGTCGAGCTGGCGATCGAGAAATTCGGCGCGCCGGTCTATGTCCGCCACGAGATCGTCCACAACAAGTTCGTGGTCGACAGCCTCAAGGCCAAGGGCGCGGTCTTCGTCGAGGAGCTCGACCAGGTGCCCGACGGGGTACCCGTGGTCTTCTCCGCGCATGGCGTGCCCAAGGCAGTGCCGCACAAGGCGGCCGAGCGCGGCCTCTCCTATCTCGACGCCACCTGCCCTTTGGTCTCCAAGGTCCATCGTCAGGCCGAGCGCCTCGTCGCCGCCGGCCGCCACATATTGTTCGTCGGCCATGCCGGCCATCCCGAGGTGATCGGCACCTTCGGCCAGGTGCCCGAAGGCGACATGACCTTGGTCGAGACGGTCGAGGATGCCGAGGCGGTGACGGTTCCCGATCCCAAAAACCTCGCCTTCCTCACCCAGACGACTCTGTCGGTCGACGATACTGCCGCGGTGCTCGGCGTGCTCAAGCGCCGCTTCCCGGCGATCCTCGCCCCAGGCGCCGACGATATCTGCTACGCGACTTCGAACCGCCAGGCGGCGGTCAAGGCGATCGCCCAGACCTGCGATCTCGTCCTCGTGATCGGCTCGCCCAAATCGTCCAATTCGATGCGCCTCGTCGAAGTGGCAGTGCGCAACCAGACCCGCGCGACGCTGATCCAGCGCGCCGACGAGATCGATTTCGCCTGGTTCGACAATGTGCGAACCGTCGGCATCACCGCCGGCGCCTCTGCTCCCGAGCTGCTCGTCCGCGAAGTGGTCGATCGCATCGCGACACGGTTCGACGTGACCGAGCGTCAGGTCGAGACGGTGGCGGAAAACATCGCCTTCAAGCTGCCCCGCGGCCTCGAAGCCGCCTGAGATGGCCGTCTACACGCAAGTCTCGGCGGAGGCGCTGAGCGCGTTCCTCGCGCGCTTCAACGTCGGCGAACTGGTCTCGGCCAAGGGCATCGCCGAGGGGGTCGAGAACTCCAACTATCTCGTCGACACCAGCCTGGCCCGCTTCATCCTGACGCTCTACGAAAAGCGCGTCTCGGCGGACGACCTGCCCTATTTCATGGCGCTGCTCGAACATCTGGCGAAGCGCGGCAATCCGGTCCCGCCGGCGATCCCCGACCAGGACGGTCGCCTGATCCACGAACTCGAGGGCCGCCCCGCCTGCTTGATCGAATTCCTCCCGGGCGTCTCGGTCACCCACCCCACACCCGCCCAGGCCCGCGCCGCGGCGGAGGCGATGGGGCGCATGCACGCCAGCCTTGCCGATTTCACGCTCGACCGCCCCAATGCGCTCGGCCCCGACGCCTGGCGCCCGCTGTTCGAGCGCTGCGGCCGCGCGATGGATGCGATCGAGCCGGGCCTGTACGATCATGTGGACAAGGCTCTGGACAAAGTGTTGGCGGATTGGCCGCGCACCCTCCCCCGCGCCGCGATCCATGCCGATCTCTTCCCCGACAATGTCCTGATGCTCGGCGACCGCGTCACCGGGCTGATCGACTTCTATTTCGCCTGCACCGAGGTCCGCGCCTACGACCTTGCGGTGATGCACGGCGCCTGGGCGTTCGACGGCGCCGGCCGCAACCATGACGCCGAAGTCGGCCAGGCATTGCTCGAAGGCTATATGAGTTTCGGCCTCTCGCCCGAGGAGCGCGCCGCGCTCCCCATCCTCGCCGAGGGCGCGGCTTTGCGTTTCTTCCTCACCCGCGCCTGGGACTGGCTCAACACGCCGGCCGATGCGCTGGTGACCCGGAAAGATCCGCTCGCCTATCTGCGCCGCCTCGATTTCTACGCCGAACACGGGGCATTCCTCTTCGCATGACCGAACTGCAACATGTCGAGATCGCCACCGACGGCGCGTGCAAGGGCAATCCCGGCCGTGGCGGCTGGGGCGTGGTGCTGCGCATGGGCGGCACCGAGAAGGAACTGTCTGGCGGCGAGGCGCACACTACCAACAACCGCATGGAGCTGATGGCCGCGATCCAGGGGCTCAACGCCCTCAAGCGCCCCTGCCGCGTCACCCTCTCCACCGACAGCCGCTATGTGATGGACGGCCTCACCAAGTGGATCCATGGCTGGCTCAAGAATGGCTGGCGCACCTCGGACAAGAAGCCGGTCAAGAACGCCGATCTCTGGCAGGAGCTGCTCGCCGCCGCCAAGCCGCACCGCGTCGAATGGGTCTGGGTGAAGGGCCATGCCGGCCACCCCGACAACGAACGCGCCGACAAGCTCGCGAGCGACGCCGCCCTGGCGATGTAGGTGATGAAAACCGGGGCATAAGTTGGGCGACGTAGTCGAGCCACGCCACGAGCCCGTCTAGGGGAAGTTCAGCCAAAAAAAATGCCAAGTGGCCGTTTGCGACCCCGGCCGCTTACAGGTGCGTAGGTAGGAAATCAGAGGAACTAACTGACTTCAGCTGCAAGGTCAGTCGAGCGGCATCACAGCTCCTGAACGGGCCTCCCGAAAGCTCGCCGCGCGGATCCCGTATCGGGCGATCTTGTCGTAGAAGGTCTTGCGCGGCAGGCCGAGCTCGCGAATCGTGCTTTGCACATTGCCCTTGTGTCGTACCAGCGCGTCGCGGATCAGCGCCGCTTCGAAAGCGCCGACCTGCTCCCCCAGCGATCCCTGGATCTCCGGTTTGACCGGTGTCGCGCCATTGCTGCCCAGCATCGCTTCGAACGCGAAGTTGCGCAGCTCGCGGACATTGCCCGGCCAGTCATAATGGTGGAGCCGGGCATGGATCGCGCCATCCAGCGTGATCTGCTCACGGCCCAAAGCCTCGCTCGCCTCGGCGAGGAACGCAGCAAACAGCGACAGGCGATCGTCGCCGCGTTCGCGTACCGGTGGCACCCTCAACCTGAGCGTCGCCAGCCGGTAATAGAGATCGGGACGGAAGCCACCTTGCTCGCTGGCGGCGCCAAGGTCGCTCTTCGTCGTCGCGATCACATGGAGATTGAGTGGAATGGGGCGCTCGGCGCCGATCGGCTGGACTTCGCGCTCCTCCAACACGCGCAGCAGCTTCGCCTGTAGCCCGAGCGGCATCGAATCCACCTCGTCGAGCAGCAATGTGCCGCCGTCGGACGCGGCGATCTGGCCGGTACGCGAGAGTCGGGTCTGGGGCACGCTGTCGGCAGCATGGCCGAACAGCTCGATCTCGGCGGTCGCCTCGGACAGCGCGCCGCAATTGATCGCGATGAAGGGGCGCCCGCGCCGTGGCCCCTCGCGGTGGATCAGCCGTGCGACCAACTCCTTGCCCGTGCCGGTCTCGCCCTCGACCAGCACGTCGACATCGGCGGCGGCGATGCGGCGGATCGTCTCGCGCAGCATGATCATCGGCGGGCTCTCGCCGATCAGCCCGTCTTCATTCTCCAACGTGGCGACCGCGGCGTGCAGCCGCCGGTTCTCGAGTACGAGGCTGCGTCGTTCGAGCGCGCGGCGGATGCTTGCGGCGAGATGGTCCGCAGCAAAGGGCTTGGTCAGGAAATCGGCGGCACCGTCCTGCAGCGCCTTCACCGCCATCGGCACGTCGCCATGGCCGGTCACCAGGATCACCGAGAGATCGGTATCGAGTGTGCGCAGTCGAGCGAGCAGGTCGAGCCCGTCGATGCGGGGCATGCGGATGTCAGAGACGACGACGCCGTCAAAGTCCCGGTCGATCGCTGCCAACGCGGCTTCGGCATCGGCAAAGGCGGTCACGTCGAATCCCGCGAGCAGCAGCGCCTGGACGGTGGCGGTGCGCAGCATCTCGTCGTCCTCGACGAACAGCACGCGATTGGAGGAGGCGGCGATCATGCGGCGGGCAGCGTCAGCGTGAAGCGGGTGCCGCCCGCCAGCGGTACGTGCCGAAGATCCCCTCCGAACTCGCGCGCGATGTCCCGGGCGATGGCGAGGCCGAGACCCAGCCCGCCCGGCTTCGAGGTGGTGAAGGGCGTGAACAGCGTATCGCCGATCGAGGTGTCGATGCCCGGCCCGGTATCCTCGACGCTCAGCTCCACGATATCGTCCAGCGCGCTGGCATCGACAAAGACCTCGCCGCCGGGCTGGTCCGCGATCGCATCCAGCGCATTCTGGAGCAGGTTGACCAGGATCTGCTCGATCCGCACCCGATCGCCCCTCAGTGCGAGGCGGCTGACATAGTCAGGCACGCCGATGGTGACTCCGCCGCGAGCGCGCTCGCCCATCAGCATCATCACCCCGTCGAGCACCGAGGCGACGGTGGCGTTGCCGCCGGTGCGCGTGCGTTTGCGCGCGAAGCCGCGCAGCTCCGCGGTGATCCGCCCGATCCGGTCTGCCAGCTCGACGATCCGGGCGAAATTCTGGCGCGCCGTCTCACCCGCACCCCGCTCGATCAGCGTCGCGCCACTCTCGGCAAAGGTGCGGATCGCCGCGACGGGCTGGTTGATCTCGTGCGCCACGCCTGCGGTCACCTGGCCCAACGTGCCGAGCCGGCTGGCCTGAGCCAGCTCCTCGCGCGCCTCTCGGTAGCGCCGGTCCGCCTCGGCGCGCTCGTTGGATTCGACGATCAGCTGGGCATTGGCGTCGCGCAGCTCGGCGGTGCGGCGCTCGACTTCGCGCTCCAGCGCCTCGCGCGCCTCGCGTTGCAGCCGCTGCTTCTCGCCCGAACGAAAGACCAGCACCGCGATCCCGCCCAGCACGACCAGCGCGCCCAGCCCCATCAGGAGCGCCTGGGTCCGCGCCGCGGCCAGCGGCACGTCGAGCGGGGCGATATGGTAGAGCCGTCCGCCAGCGATCGGAGCAGCCTCGGTCGCGACACGGAAGCGCTCGCGCGTGCCGCTCATTTCCGCCGATGGGGCGGACGGCGTGAGCCGGATCGGCGCAGGCATGGGCGCAGTGCCGCCATATTGGAGCGTGCGCCGGGCTGTGGCGAGCACGGCGGGATCGACGCCGCCGATCGTGTGGAAGCGCCACTCGGGCAGACTGGTCACCAGGATCACGCCATTGGCATCGGCGACGAAGCTTGCGCCGGTGGTCCGGCCCCATGCCGATTCGACCGAATCGAACTCGACCTTGACCACCACCACGCCGAGATGGCGCGCTCCGCGGTCGACTCGCCGCGCAAGATACAGGCCGGGGCGGCGGCTGACCGTGCCGAGCGCGAAGAGCTCGGCCGAGCCGCCGGCCATCGCGTCGCGGAAATAGGGGCGGAAGCCGTAATTCTGCCCGACGAAACTCGCCGGCTTCTGCCAGTTGCTTGCCGCCACGGTCACGCCGTCGGGGCCGATCACATAGATGTCGGCAGCATCGGTGCGCGCGGCGAGCAGTTCGAGCGTGCGGTTGAGCGCCGCCCGTGCGCCCGTGTCGCCCTCCAGCGCCGCGGAGACGTCGGGATATTCGATCAGCACCAAGGGCAGCAGGCGGAACTTCTGGAGCTCGCTGTTGAGCAGCGCCGAATGCGTGCGCGCCGCCTGCGCCGCCGCCATGTCCGCCGCGGCATTGGCGCGGGAGCGCGCCCATCGATCGCCCGCCCAGGCGATCAGCGCCACCGCGATCAGCACGATCGCAAGCGTGGCCAGCAGCGGACGGCGGATCGATTTCATCTGTGTGGATCTTCGCACATCATAGGCGCAACTCGTGCGAAAATCCGCACATATATGCAAGCCGTCGTGAGGAGAAAAAATGGATAATTGTTGTATTCCATAGTGTTAGTACGAAACGGCTAGCCTCTGGCGGGAGGGTTCTTGCCCATTAGGGTGCACCAACAAGGCCTCGGCACAAGAGGCTTGGCGTAACCCCACGCCGTCGAGAGGATGAATGGCCCACCCGATCGTCAATACCGCTGCGCCCACCGGGACCCGCACGCCGATTTATGCGCATCTCTATGCGCAGGTGCTGTTCGCGATTCTCTGCGGCGCGCTGCTCGGGCATTTCTATCCCGCCTGGGGCGAAGCGCTGAAGCCGCTCGGCGACGGCTTCATCAAGCTGGTCAAGATGGTCATCGCCCCGGTGATCTTCCTCACCGTGGTCACCGGCATCGCCGGCATGCGCGAGCTCGCCGCGGTCGGCCGCGTGGCGGCCAAGGCGTTCGGCTATTTCCTCGCGGTCTCGACGTTGGCGCTGCTCGTGGGTCTCGCGGTCGCCAATATCGTCCAGCCGGGTGCGGGGATGAACGTCGATCCCGCGACGCTCAACGCCAACGCGGTCGCCGACTATGCCCACCAGGCGCATGAGACGACGATCACCGGCTTCCTGATGGCGATCATCCCCACGACGATGGTCTCCGCGCTCACCGACGGCTCGATTCTCCAGACCTTGTTCGTCGCGATCCTCTTCGGCATCGCATTGAGCCTGATTGGCGAGCCCGCGCGGCCGGTGCTCGATTTTGCCGAGCGCCTGATGCTCGTCGTGTTCCGCCTGGTCGGCATCCTGATGCGCGCCGCGCCGGTCGGCGCGTTCGGCGCGATCGCCTTCACCGTCGGGAAGTATGGCGCGGGCAGCCTGGTGAGCCTGGGCGGGCTGGTCGCAACCTTCTACCTCACCTCTTTGCTGTTCGTACTGATCGTGCTGGGCATCATCGCCAGGCTGCACGGCTTCTCGATCCTGCGGTTGCTCAACTATCTGAAGGCCGAGCTGCTGCTGGTGCTCGGCACCTCTTCGTCCGAAGCCGCTTTGCCCAGCCTGATCGCCAAGCTCGAGCGCGCCGGCTGCGACAAGGGCGTGGTCGGGCTGGTCGTGCCGACCGGCTATTCGTTCAACCTCGACGGCACCAACATCTACATGACGCTGGCGGCTTTGTTCATCGCCCAGGCCTGCGGCATCCATCTGAGCTGGGGCGAGCAGTTTGCCTTGCTCGGCGTGGCGATGCTCAGCTCAAAGGGCGCCGCGGGCGTCACCGGCGCGGGCTTCATCACGCTCGCCGCAACGCTGTCGATCGTGCCCTCGGTGCCGGTCGCCGGCATGGCGCTGATCCTCGGCGTCGACCGCTTCATGAGCGAGTGCCGCAGCCTCACCAATTTCATCGGCAACGCCGTCGCCGCGATCGTGGTCGCGCGGTGGGAGAACAAGCTCGACCGCGCCCAGCTGGCGCAGGTGCTCGCGCACCCCGGGGCGAACGATGACGCCATCAACGAAGACGATGCCCACGCTACGATGGGCCTACAGGGAGAGAGAATATGAGGGGTCTGATCCATCCGGCGCTAGCCGCCACCACCGCCATCGCCGTTATCGGCTGGGCGACCTGCGCGCATGCGCAGGAAACGCCGCCGCCCGCGCCGGAAGCCGCCGAGGCGCAGGCTGATACCGACGGCCCCGCCTCCAAGCCGGAGCAGGACATCGTCGTGGTCGGCTCGCAGATCCGCGGCGCCAAGGTGAACACCGCGCTTCCCGTCACCGTGATCGATTCCACCCAGATCGACGCGACCGGCGCCTCCTCGGGCGACGATCTGATCCGTTCGATCCCGCAGGCGGGCGACATCACCTTCAACGAATCCAATAACCCGCAAACGAGCAACGCCGCGCGCGGCGACGTCAATTCGATCAACCTGCGCAATCTGGGCGTCGGCAACACGCTGGTGCTCCTGAACGGCCGCCGTCTCGTCCAGCATCCGACCAGCCAGGCCGGCGACGGCAACGTGCCGGTGCTCGGCTATAACTCGAACGCGCTCCCGGTCGCCGGCATTGAGCGGCTGGAGATCCTGCGCGACGGCGCCGCTGCCATCTACGGCGCGGACGCGGTGGCGGGCGTGGTCAACACCGTCACCAAGTCGAACTTCAACGGCGGCACGATCGACCTGCGCTATGGGGGTGCCGAGGGCACGCATCGTCGCGAGTTCGAGGCGACCGGGATGGTCGGCACCGATTTCGCCGGTGGGCGCGGCAACGTGTCGCTGTATCTCGACTACACGCACCGCACCGCGCAGCTCGCCGAGGATGAGCCCTATACCGCGAGCGACAATCTGCTCGATTTCTTCGCGAACAATCCCGATTTCGCCGGCAACCTCACCGCCGACGGCCGCGCCACCCAGTCGCCCTGGGCGAACCTGGCTGTGGTCGGCGGGCCGGGCACGATCCGCATGTCGCCGGGCAACCGCGCACTCACCTCGTCGGCCGGCGCGTTCCACACGCAATCGAGCGCCAATCCGGGCTGCCTCATTACGGTCAACGCCGATACCTGCCTGGGCAGTGGCACCCGCGCGACCGCGACGACGCTGCGCTCCGAGCGCTTCGACACGCGGCCCGGCACCTCGGTCACGCCGTCGATCGACCGCTACAACAGCTTCCTGACCGCGCATTACGACGTGTCGGACAGCGTCACGCTCTATACCGAGCTAGGCTATTACCGCGCCAACACCACGCGCATCCAGCCGCCGACGATCAACCTCAACGCGATCGTCATTCCGGCCTCCAATTACTGGAACCCGTTCGGCGCGGCCACGCTGCCCAACGGCCAGCCCAATCCGAACCGCGTCCCGGGCCTCACCAACGTGCCAGCCGCCGGCCTGCCGGTGCGTCTCACCACCTATCGCTTCGTCGATGCGGGCATGCAGACGGTGGATACCGAAAACTGGCAGACGCGCTTCCTGGGCGGTGCCAAGGGCCGCCTCGGCACCTTCGATTTCGACACCGCGATCCTCTATTCGGAAGCGCAGGCGACCGACACGTCGAATGCGATCGATATGACCAAGCTCCAGGCGAGCCTCGCGCTGTCGACGCCCGATGCCTATAACCCGTTCAGCGGCGGCTGCGCGGCGACGCCCAGCCTCGGCGATTGCCAGCCCTCGTCTCAGACGGCGATCGACGCGATCAGCTTCGACCTGAAGCGCCGCTCGAAGACCACGCTGGCGCTGGCCGATTTCAAGCTGTCGCGGCCCGATCTGCTCCAGCTTCCCGGCGGCCATCTCGGCATCGCATTTGGCGTCGAAGGGCGTCGCGAGACGCAGCAGGACGTTCGCGATCCCAACGTCAACGGCACGAACACCTTTGTCGATGCGGTGACCGGCGAGACCAATCTGTCGAATACCGCTGCCGTCAGCCCGACGCCGAGCACCAAGGGCAAGCGCACGGTCTTCTCTGCATTCGGCGAGCTCGCCGTGCCGGTGATCTCGCCGGAGATGGACATTCCGCTGATCCGCCGCATCGATCTCCAGCTCGCCGCCCGCTACGAGCATTACAGCGACTTCGGCAGCGTCTTCAAACCCAAGATCGCCGGCGCCTGGGATCTGATCGACGGCATCCGTCTGCGCGGTTCCTATTCGAAGGGCTTCCGCGCGCCGAACCTAGAACAGACCAAGACCGTCCAGTACTCGCGCCTCGGCTCGAACACCGATTATTATCGCTGCGAGGCCGATCTGCGCGCCAATCGCATCGCCAATTTCGGCGCGTGCGGCCGCGGCATCAGCTATTCGATCTTCGTCTCGGGCAATCCCGATCTGAAGCCGGAGGACAGCACCAACTGGACCGCGGGCGTCGTGCTTGAACCCAAGTTCATCAACGGCAAAGCCGGCCACCTGACGCTCACCGCCGATTTCTGGTCGATCAAGCAGGTCGGCATTGTCGGCCAGTTCGGGCCGCAGAACGCGCTGGTGCTCGACTATCTCCTGCGCCTGCAGGGATCGAGCAACCCGAACGTCGTCCGCGCCGCGCCCACCGCCGACGATACGCCGATCTTCGCCGGCACCGGCCTTCCCGCCGCCGGCGCGGTCACCCAGATCAACGACCAATTCACCAACCTGCTGCCACAGACGGTGCAGGGCCTCGACCTGGCGCTGCTCTACAATGTCCGCACCGGCATCGGCAGGTTCGACCTGGCGCTCAACGCCGCGCGCCTGACCAAGTTCAGCCGCGACACGCCACCGGCGGTGCAGGCGCTGTTCGACGCGCGCGCGGCCGGGCAGATCAACGCCGCCACGCCGCTCACCGACGCGAGCGACCTGATCGAGCAGCGCGGCAAGCCCAAATGGCGCCTCACCGGCTCGCTCACCTGGAGCAGCGGCCCGGTCCAGATCGGCGGCTTCGTCAATTATGTCGGGACCGTCTACGACACCAACTTCCTCGATGCGAACGGCGATCCGTATCCCGTGGACGGTCAGGCCACGGTCAACCTCTACGCGCAATATCGCTTCAAGGACGGTTGGCTCAAGGACACGCGCTTCCGCATCGGCGCGCGCAACATATTCGACACCCAGCCGCCGGTGGTGTCGGACGGTTATCTGGGGTCGCTCTACGTCCCCTATGGCCGCTACTGGTACGGCAGCATCAGCAAGCGTTTCTAAGAGGTATGCGTATGAAGGCTTTGCTTCTCGCCCTGTTCGCCCTGGTGCCGGCCCCTGCGCTGGCCCAGGCGGCCGCTCCGCCTCAGAAGACAATCCTGTTCGTCGGCAACAGTTTCACCCAGGGCGCGCATTCGGCGGTGAAGCGCTACCGCGCCGATGCCGTCACCGATCTGAACGGCGACGGCTATGGCGGCGTGCCGGCTTTGTTCAAGACCTTCACCGAGGAAGCGGGGCTAAGCTGGAAGGTCAGCCTGGAGACTCAGGGCGGCAAGCCGCTCGCCTTCCATTATGAGGAGCGCCGCGCGAAGCTGGGCGGCGCCTATGACGTGGTGATCCTCCAGGAGCTGAGCGAGCTCAACCGCCAGCGGCCGGGCGACGCCACCGACTATCTCAAATATGCGCCGCTGCTCGCGGCGATGGCGACTCAGGCCAATCCCAAGGCCGAAGTGCTGCTGATGTCGACCTGGTCGCGCGCCGACAAGGTCTATCAGCCGGGCAGTCCCTGGTCGGGCAAGCCAATCGATACGATGGCGAACGATCTCCGCTTCGCCGCCGAGCGTGTCAGGAAAGCCTCGCCGGACATCGACGGGATCCTGCCCGTCGGCCAGGCCTGGGACCGCGCCTTCGCCGCCGGTGTTGCGGATCCCAATCCGTATGACGGCATCGCCTTTGGTCAGGTCGATCTGTGGACCTACGACCATTACCACGCGAGCATCTGGGGCTATTATCTCGAGGCGTTGATCGTGTTCGGGCAGGTCACGGGGGTGGATCCCCGAACGCTCGGACCCGACGAGCGCGCGGCGGACGATCTGGGCATTTCGAAGGAACAGGCCGCGTCGCTTCAGCGAATCGCATCGGAACAACTCGCGGTCGAGCGCGCATCCGCGGTCGCACGATAGCTGCACTGGCGGTCTCTATGTCCGCTTGAATGGCGGGTTTCAGGGGCACTAGAGTTCGGATCGATCGGCTCAGCCAATCGTCGGCTATAGCTTGACCGATCGCGCCGCGAGCGGCACTATCCGTCGCATGGGGTCTGCGATCTCCCCATGAGGCGACAGGCTGAAGTATCGCGTCCCAACCCACTTGAGGACGCGTCATGCCTGCAATAAACGCCATAGCCCCCGATAAGCTCGTTCGCCTCCTTGGCACGCCGCGCGCGCCAGTGATCCTCGACATCCGCAGCGACGTGGCATTCGCCGCCGAACCCCGCCTGATACCCGGCGCGATCCGCCGCCCCTTTGCCGATCTGGCGGACTGGGCCCCGGAATTCGCGGACGCTGCGGTTGTCGTCGCCTGCGAGGACGGTGGGGCGATGGGGCATGGCACCGCCGCCTGGCTGCGCGAGGCGGGAGCCGATGCCGACGTGCTCGATGGCGGAATTCGCGGCTGGGCTGCTACCGGCCTGCCAATGTTCGATACCACGGCCCTGCCGGCGCGCGACGCCGCCGGCCGGACATTGTGGGTCACGCGTGCGCGGCCCAAGGTCGACCGGATCGCCTGTCCGTGGCTGATCCGGCGGTTCGTCGATCCGCATGCCAAGTTCCTGTTCGTCCCCGCCCCCGAGGTGGCCGGCGTCGCCCAGCAGATGGGCGCGACGCCGTTCGACATCGAGGCCGACGGGCTACGCTGGACCCATGACGGCCAGCGCTGCACCTTCGACGTGATGGTCGAGGGGTTCGGGCTCGGCGGCATCGACGGGCTGCAGCGGCTTGCGCTGATCGTCCGCGGTGCCGACACAGCCCGGCCCGACATTGTGCCCGAAGCAGCCGGTCTGCTCGCGATCTCGCTGGGGCTGTCGCGCCTGTACACCGACGATCTCGAACAGCTCGAGGCAGGCATCGCGATCTATGATGCGCTCTATCGCTGGTGCCGCGACGCCACCGACGAAACACACGACTGGACGTCGCACAAACCGGCCAAGTCGCGGGTGCCGGCATGAGCGCGGAAGCCCTGGCGGCCGGCACGACGACCCCGCGCTCCCGGCCGGCCGAAGTGACGCTCGGTGAGGCCTTCTGGGTGTGGCTCCGGATCGCGTCGCTGTCGTTCGGCGGCCCCGCCGGACAGATCGCAATGATGCACCGCGTGTTGGTCGAGGAGAAGCGCTGGATCGGCGAGCACCGGTTCCTCCACGCGCTCAACTATTGCATGGTGCTGCCCGGCCCCGAGGCCCAGCAACTCGCCACCTATATCGGCTGGCTGATGCATCGCACGAAAGGTGGCATCGTTGCCGGCGGGCTATTCGTGCTGCCGGGCGTCGTCTCGATCATGGCGCTGAGCTGGATCTACGCACTTTATGGCAAGCTCGGCATCGTCTCGGCCCTGTTCTTCGGGCTGAAAGCGGCGGTGCTGGCGATCGTGCTTCAGGCGGTGGTGCGGATCAGCAGCCGCGCGCTCAAGAACAATGTCATGCGCGCCATGGCCGCCTTCGCGTTCGTGCTGATCTTCTTCGTAGGAATACCCTTCCCGCTCATCGTGCTCGCCGCCGGCGTGATCGGCTATTTCGGCGGACGCGCGGGCCTGGCGGTGTTCAAGGTCGGCGGCGGCCACGGCGTCGCTAAGGGCGCGATCGTCGAAGATGCCGAGACCTTGCTCGGCGAGGAATTCCCCGCCCATGCCCGGGTCGCACCGCGCGAGGCGATCCGGACCGCCGGCGTGTGGCTGGCCCTGTGGCTGGTTCCGGTTGCAATCCTGCTCGTCTGGCTCGGTCCCGCCAATGTGTTCAGCCAGATCGCTACCTTCTTCTCGACCCTGGCGGTGGTGACCTTCGGCGGCGCCTATGCCGTGCTCGCTTATGTCGCGCAGGAGGCGGTGCAGTCCTATCATTGGCTGCAACCGGGTGAAATGCTCGACGGGCTCGGCATGGCGGAGACCACGCCGGGACCATTGATCATGGTGCTGCAATTTGTCGGCTTCATGGGCGCCTATCGCGCGCCGGGGATGCTGCACCCGCTGCTCGCGGGCACGCTCGGCGGGCTGCTCGCGACCTGGGTCACGTTCATCCCCTGCTTCCTGTGGATCTTCCTCGGCGCGCCGTTCATCGAGCGGCTACGCGGCAACGCGGCGGTAGCGGGCGCGCTGTCCGCGATCACTGCGGCGGTGGTCGGCGTCATCCTCAACCTCGCCATCTGGTTCGCGATCCACACCATTTTCCGCCAGGTCCAGCCGTTTGCGGCCGGTCCGGTCCGGTTCGACATGCCCGTGCTCGCGAGTGTCGATCTCTGGGCACTGCTCCTGTCGGCTGCCGCGATCGTCGCGATGCTGCGCTTCAAGGCGGGTGCGATCCCGACGCTGCTGGTCGCCTCGGCCGCGGGCGTGATCCTCTATCTTACGGGCCTCACCCGATGACCCACGCCCAGCCCCCCAGGAGTAACCCGTGTCCGAGTCCAGCATCGATCGCCGCAGCCTGCCTGGTCAACCAATGGGCCGCCGACCACACGATGACGCTGGCCGGCGGCACGCCGATACTCGCGCTCGACATGTACGAGCACGCTTATGCGATCGACTATGGCGCCAAGGCCGCGGCCTATGTCGACGCCTATATGAAGGCGATCGACCGGAGCGCGGCGAGCCGACGCTTCCCGGCACTGACGGCCGGCTGACATGGCGATCCTGCGGCGCCGGCGGGCGTTCATCCTACGGCGCGCGAGTCCGACCGCCCCGCTGGGGCTGCTTGCCCTCGCGGGTCCGGCATGGGCTCAAGGTGGGCCACCCTCCGCGCCGGATGGGCTCGATGTCAGCGGCTCGATGCGCCTGCGCTACGAGACGATCGACGGCCAGGCGCGCCCGGGCTTCAACGCCAGCGATGATCTGCTGAACCTGCGCACGATCCTGTCGGCGCAATACAAGACCGGACCGGTCAAGCTGGCGGCCGAAGTCTATGATAGCAGGGCCTGGCTTGCCGACCGGCGCACGCCGGTTTCCACCAATGAAGTCAACACGTTCGAACTGGTCCAGGCCTATGTCGCTGTCGATGCGGCGAATGCGTTCGGCGACGGGACATCGCTGTCGCTGCAGGGCGGCCGTTTTCTGCTCAATATCGGCTCGCGCCGGCTGGTCGCCGCCGACGACTACCGCAACACGACCAACGGCTATACGGGATTGCGGGCCGACATTACCGGCAAAGGCGGGCTGCGCGGCACCTTCCTCTACGTTCTGCCGCAGGTCAGATTACCCGACGATCTGAGTTCTATCCTCGACAACAAGCCGCGGGTCGATCGCGAGAGCTTCGACCAGGTGCTGTGGGGCGGCACCGTCTCGCGATCGAAAACCATCGGCAACGCGATGGCGGAGTTGTCCTTCTATCATCTCGGTGAACGCGATGCGCCGGGCCGGCCGAGCCGCGACCGCTCGCTCGACACCGTCGGCGGGCGGATCATCCGCGATCCCAAGGCGGGCGCGATCGACTATGAGATCGAGGCGATCTACCAGTTCGGCCATGTCAGCAGCAGCCTCGCGGCAACCGCCCCGCGGCTCGCCGTCAGCGCATCCTTCTTCCATGCCGATATCGGCTACAGCTTCACCGGCGGCTGGAAGCCGCGCGTCTCGATCGAGTTCGACCGCGCCAGTGGCGATGGGCCGGGCAGCCGCTACGGCCGGTTCGATACCCTGTTCGGCATGCGCCGCGCCGATCTCGCGCCCGCAGGACTCTACAACGCCGTCGGCCGCGCCAACATTGCCACGCCCGGACTCCGCGTCGAGGCAACCCCCAGCAAGGCGGTCGACTGGTTCGTCGGTTATCGGCTGATGTGGCTCGCCGATCGCACCGATACCTTCTCGACTACGGGCGTGCGCGACGCGACCGGACGCGCGGGCAGCTTTGCCGGGCATCAGGTCGATGCGCGAGTGCGCACCTGGATCGTCCCTGACCGGCTGCGGGTCGAGGTCGATGGCGTCTGGCTAGCGAAGGGCCGCTTCCTGCGCGCGGCTCCCAATGCACCGACGAACGGCGACACCAAATATCTGTCGCTCAACCTGACCGCCAGCTTCTGACCCGCGAGCGCGACCGGATAAGGGAGGCCCAGATCGCGAGCCGAGCGCGACCAGCGGTCGGGTCGCACGATCGGCGAGCGCGGGAAACAGCAGCAGCAGCCCGAACAATGCGAGGAAGGCTTGTGCGCGGAACCGAGGAAAAGCAGAAGCGGCTGATGATCGAGAGTCATGATGAGACATTCGCCGCGCTGGTCGCTGCCGAGAGGAAGGGGCTGGACCTGCTCGATGCAATCGAGGCCGCGGGCCTGATCGCGGCGGGGCGGAGCGAATTGGAGGTCGAGCGCGACATCTTCACGATCGCATCCCGGGATTTCGGCGTCACCGAGCACTGGCATGACCGGGTAGTTCGTGCGGGCATCAACACATTGTGCGTCGCGGGCGAGGCGGCGCCGGACCGGGTGATCGGCGAGGACGATATCGTCTTTCTCGATCTCGGGCCGGTGTTCGGCGCCTGGGAAGCCGATGTCGGGCGCAGCTATGCGGTCGGCGACGATCCAGTGAAGCATGCGCTCTGCGCCGACCTGCCGATCATCTTCGACGCCCTCAAAGCCCGGTTCGAGGCCGATCCCGACATCACCGGCGCGGCCTTGTATGCCATCGCCAACGAGGAGGCCGAGCGTCGCGGCTGGCTGTTCGGCGGCAAGATCGCGGGGCATCTCGTCGGGCAGTTTCCCTATGCCAGGAGCCCCGGCGACAAGGCGGCGCGCCTGATATTCCCGGGCAATGCGGCACGGATGCGCGATCCCGATGCGCATGGAAATCCCCGGCACTGGATCCTCGAGATCCATCTCGTGTCCCCCGACCGCAGCTTCGGCGGTTTCTACGAGCGCCTGCTGGAAAGCTGATTTCAGGCGAGCACGGGCGGTCGCCTTGGCGTGGAAGCAAAAGGGCGGATCCCCCTTGGCAATGTTGGCTGGCTGTCTTCAAGCCGGTTCGGCGAGGCGCGCGTCCATCGGGCGGGGAGATCCGGGTTCATGATGCCATCCTGCATCTCCAGGAACGGGGCAACTGCGAGGATGAGGTGGCTCGAGCGGCACCCGTGCTATGCCGCGACCCATGCTGATGCGACACCTGTCCTATTTCGTCATGCTCGCCAAGGAGCGCCATTTCGCGCGCGCCGCCGATGCCTGCAATGTCGCGCAACCGACCCTGTCGGCGGCGATCCGCAAGCTGGAGGAGGATCTCGGTGCGACACTGGTGGTGCGCAGCCATCGCTTCGTCGGCCTGACGCCCGAGGGAGAGAAGCTGCTCGCCTGGAGCCGGCAGATCCTTACCGACTATACCAGCCTGCGCGACGATCTCGCCGGCGCGCGCCAGGGTTTGGTCGGCGACTTGCGGCTCGGCGTGATTCCCGCCGCGATGCCATGCGTGTCCTTCCTCACCGCACGCTTCTGCGCTGCCAATCCCGCCGCGACCATCGAGATCCGCTCGATGACGTCGCGCGCCATCGCGGAAGGTCTGGACGCCTTCGAGCTGGATGGCGGCGTTACCTATCTCGAGAATGAGCCCGTCGAACATGTCCAGCGCCTGCCGCTCTATCGCGAGCGCTATAAGCTGGTGGTCCCGCACGATCATCCGCTCGCCGGCCGTGCCGCGGTGAGCTGGCAGGAAGCCGCCGGCGAGCGGCTGTGCCTGCTCAGCCAGGACATGCAGAACCGGCGCATCATCGACCGGCTGACCACCTCGATCGG
Organism: Sphingomonas sp. JC676; assembly: GCF_014489075.1. Classification (GTDB taxonomy): domain Bacteria; phylum Pseudomonadota; class Alphaproteobacteria; order Sphingomonadales; family Sphingomonadaceae; genus Sphingomonas. Next base: position 814,099 of record NZ_JACTGR010000002.1, read on the forward strand.
CCTGGCTGTCCATCCCGTCGTCGTCAGCAACTCGTTCCTGGCGGTGTGCGCCCATCTTCGTAGCGGGGACTGGGCGAGCATCGTTCCGCACAGCTTCTTCCACGTGCTGGGAAAGCAACCTGAACTGGCGGCGATCGACATCGTCGATCCTGTTCACAGCGAGACGATCGGTCTCATCATCTCCGATCGGGACCCACGCTCCCCGATGGCGGGCGCGCTGTTCGCGGCCGCGCTCGAGACCGATATCGAAGCCGCCTTCGCCGCATTTTGATAGATAGCGCCTATCAATCCTTCCAAGACTTTCATTGGATTTCGAGCGGCGTCGAGATCAAGTGTCCGCCTCGTCCGGAGCGGAGCGCACCCCGCGACTCGCGAAACGATCGGACGAGGATGGCTGACGCCGCATCATGGTTCGACACCGATCCGCCGCGATTTTGCGCGGGTTTCCATCGCGCCAGCGACGCGCCCGTCCTGCACCGCTGATGAAAAGGATGACGACATGGCGAAGGTCGTATGCGTGCTCTACGATGATCCGATCGACGGGTATCCCACCTCCTATGCGCGGGACGCGCTGCCCAAGATCGAGAAATATCCCGACGGGCAGACGTTGCCGACCCCCAAGGCGATCGACTTCACGCCGGGCACGTTGCTTGGCTCGGTATCGGGCGAGCTGGGCCTGCGCAATTATCTCGAGTCGCAGGGCCACTCCCTGGTTGTGACGTCAAGCAAGGACGGTCCGGATTCGGTTCTCGAGCGCGAATTGGCAGACGCCGAGGTGGTGATCTCGCAGCCCTTCTGGCCTGCCTATCTGACCGCCGAGCGGATCGCCAAGGCGCCCAAGCTCAAGCTCGCGCTCACCGCGGGCATCGGTTCCGATCATGTCGATCTGGACGCGGCGATCGCGCACGGCCTCACCGTCGCCGAGGTAACTTTCTGCAACTCGATCAGCGTCGCCGAGCATGTGGTGATGATGATCCTGGGACTGGTGCGCAACTACATCCCGTCGCACGACTGGGCACGCAAAGGCGGCTGGAACATCGCCGACTGCGTCGCGCGCTCCTACGATGTCGAGGGCATGCATGTCGGCACCGTCGCCGCCGGCCGCATCGGCCTGGCGGTGCTCAAGCGCCTCAAGCCGTTCGACATGCATCTCCATTACACCGATCGCCATCGTTTGCCGGAATCGGTCGAGAAGGAACTCGGATTGACCTGGCACGACAGCCGCGAGGACATGTACAAGGTCTGCGACGTCGTCACGCTCAACGTGCCGCTCCACTCGGAGACGGAGCACATGATCAACGATGAGGCGCTGAAGCACTTCAAGCGCGGCGCCTATCTGGTCAACACCGCGCGCGGCAAGCTGTGCGACCGCGACGCGATCGTCCGAGCACTGGAGAGCGGCCAGCTCGCCGGCTATGCGGGCGACGTCTGGTTCCCCCAGCCCGCACCCAAGGATCATCCGTGGCGCACCATGCCCCACAACGGCATGACCCCGCATATTTCGGGCACGTCGCTGTCGGCGCAGGCGCGCTATGCGGCGGGCACGCGCGAAATCCTCGAATGCTATTTCGAGGGGCGGCCGATCCGCGACGAATATCTGATCGTCGACGGCGGCAAGCTCGCCGGCACCGGCGCGCACTCCTACGCCACCGGCAATGCCACCAGTGGCTCCGAGGAAGCCGCGAAATTCTCCGAACCCGCCTGAGGCGGAACGCCCCGGCGGCCCGTCCCCGCTGCCGGGGCGCTTACTGCGGCAAGCGCGTCTCGTTGGACGGCGGCGACCACAGCCGGTCGCCGCCATCGGTTCCTCACGACCTTGGCGAGGCGGCGTTCAGCCTGGCGAACTCCTCGTCGGTGAGCGACACCGCCGTACCGGCGACATTCTCGTCGAGATGCTTGACGCGGCTGGTGCCCGGAATCGGCAGCATCACCGGGCTGCGCTTCAGCATCCACGCGAGTGCGATCTGACCGGGCGTGGCCCCCTTTTCGCGCGCGAGCGAGTCGACCACGCCTCCCGGCTTGGCGAGGTCGCCCGCTGCAAGCGGGAACCAAGGGATGAAGCCGATCCCGTTGGCCTCGCAATAGTCGAGCACGTCCTCATCGGCGCGGTCGACCAGATTGTAGCGGTTCTGCACCGTCGCCACCGGAAACACCTTCCGTGCCGCCTCGATCTGCGCGACGCTCACCTGGCTCAGCCCGGCATGGCGGATGAAGCCCTGGTCGATGAACGACTTGATCGCATCGAACTGCTCGTCCTGCGGCACCTTGGGATCGATGCGGTGGAGCTGCCATAGATCGATCCGCTCGACCTTCAATCGGCGCAGGCTCATCCGCACCGCCTGGCCCAGATAGGCGGGGTCGCCGACGATCGGCCATTGCCCCTCGGTGATGCCGGGCCGGACCAGCCCGCCCTTGGTGGCGATCAGCAGCCCTTCATAGGGATGGAGCGCCTCGGCGATCAGATCCTCGCTGACGAACGGCCCATAGCTGTCGGCGGTATCGATGAAGTCCACGCCGATCTCGGGCAGCCGCTTGAGCACGCGGATTGCTTCCGCGCGATCCTCGGGCTCGCCCCAAATGCCAGGGCCGGTGATCCGCATCGCGCCGAAACCCAGGCGATGAATGGGAATGTCTCCGCCGATGCTGAACTGGCCGGCGAGGCTGGCGTCGATCTGGGTCATGACTGGATCCTTCGGGTGGACGTTGCCGCTTGAAGGCGGCGTGGAAGCGACTTCGCTGCCCAGATCGAGTTCCTTCGCAAGCCAGACAAGCCTCCGCTCGAAACTTTCTGGGCGTTCGAGCCAACGAGAATCGCCACAGCCATTCCGATTGCACTACGCTCGACGACCGATTTCGGGCGACGCAATTGGACGCCGTATCGGCAGGATATGGGCGCCAAGCGGTCATTGCGCGTGTCCGAGCAAAATGAACCGCCCGTAGGTTGCCAGTCGCCTTATGATCGAGGCCTTCGTTCGGCGAAGCGAATGCGTCCCCCTACTCCTCGTGACCTAGGCCAACCGTCGACCAGCGGAGCATATTGCCTCGTGCTCAAATGGCCGGAACGGTCCACCCGGCTCGGGATCACCCGCTGCGACGAAGTTGCGACGAACCTGCGACCAACCTGAAATCCTTCGCGACCGCGCAGAGATTCCCCCTCTCCGCAAATCGCCCATAAAGCGCTACGATGCGTGCGGGGAGATTCAGCATGCCGGACACAGCCATAGGCGCTGTCGCGGTCCATTCCAGCGAAGACCAGGCGCATGATCGGCGCCAGGGCGCGCTGCGCGCCTTTCACGAGGGTTCGCGTTACCTCACCGATCGCGACGCGATACTCGAGCTGGTCGCGAACATCCTCCTCCGGCATCTCGGCATCCGCCATTTCCTCTTCGGCGAGACCAGCGACGGCGAATCCGCCACGCTCGACGTCTTCCACGCGATCGACGGCATCCCCCAGCGCGGCGCCGCCGAGCGCTTCCGCTTGAACGAAGCGTTCGCCGCGCTCGCCACGCGCTATTCCTGGGAGGAATCGCGCGTCATCGACGACAATGACATGCTCGGCCGCGGCCCGGATGACACCGTCCAGTGGACCGCCAGCGCGATGGGCGTGCGCGCGAGCATCAACGTCCCCATCGTCAAGGAAGGCCGGCCGGTCGCGATGGCGGCAATGCTCGACGCCAATCCCCGCCGCTGGACCCGCGACGAGATCGAATTGTGCGAGGAACTGGCCGAGCGCGCCGCCACTTCGATCGCCCGCGCCCGCGCCGAAGCGGCGCTCAAGGAGCGCGACCGCAACCAGGCGTTCCTGATCGAGTGGAGCGACGCGGTGCGCGGGGTAAGCTCGCCCGAATCGATCATGGCCACCACGCTCGAATGGCTCGGCAGGCATCTCGGCGTCACCCGCGCGACCTATTCGGAGAGCGACAAGACCGGCCGCGTCTTCTCGATCCTCGGCGAATGGCGCGACGGGGTGATGAGCATCGTCGATACCGATTTCTCGCTCGACGATGTCGGCGAGACGGTCGAGCGCGAATGGGTGGCGGGCACGATCGTCCGCTATGACGACGTCATCACCGATCCGCGCATCGCCTATGAAACGGCCGTGGTCGAAGCCTATGCCGCCGCCGAGATCCTCGCCTTTGTCAGCGTGCCGCTGATCGAGAACGGCCAGGTCCGCTCGGCGCTGTCGGTGCAGCATTGCCTGCCCCGCCACTGGCGCGACAACGAGATCCAGCTGCTCCGCGACGTCGCCGAGCGCACCTGGGTGTCGCTCGAGCGCGCCCGCGCCCAGGCCGCGCTCGAGGAGCGAGAGCGCAACCAGGCGTTCCTGCTCGCCTGGAGCGACAAGGTCCGGCGTGAGACCTCGCCCCACGCGATCATGGCGACCACGCTCGAATGGCTCGGCGAGCATCTCGGCGTTAGCCGCGTCACCTATGCCGAAAGCGACGTCGAGGGCCGCGTCTTCACCGTGGTCAACGAATGGCACAAGGGCGTCGGCAGCAATCTCGGCAACAGCATCACCATGGGCAGCATCAGCGCTTCGGTGGACCGCGAATGGGTGTGCGGCGAGCTCGTCTCGTACGACGACGTCACCACCGATCCGCGCGCCGAGGAAGCCGCGCGCCTCCGCTACGCGCTCACCCAGATCCGCGCCTTTATCAGTGTGCCTCTGGTCAAGGACGGCATGATGCGCTCGATCCTGTCGGTGCAGGACAAGAATGCGCGGCGCTGGCGGAGCGACGAGCTCCAGCTGATGCGCGACATTGCCGAGCGCGCCTGGGTCACGCTGGAGCGCGTCCATGCCGAAACCGCGCTCGCCCGCTCGCGTGAGGCGCTCTACCAGAATGAGAAGCTCTCCGCGCTGGGCTCACTGCTCGCCGGGGTCAGCCACGAGCTCAACAATCCGCTGTCGATCGTCGTCGCCCAGTCGATCATGCTCGAGCGCCAGGCGCAGGGCGGCGAGCTGTCCGAACGCGCGCAGAAGATCCGCACCGCCGCCGATCGCTGCTCGCGCATCGTCCAGACCTTCCTGGCGATGGCGCGCCAGAAACAGCCCGAGCGCGAGGCGGTCGATCTCAACGCCGTGGCGATCGCCGCCTATGAGCTCGCCGAATATGGCCTGCGCAGCGACGGCATCATCGCGAAGCTCGACCTGGCGCCGTCGCTGCCCAACATCTCCGCCGACGCCGATCAGCTCCACCAGGTCATCATCAACCTGCTGGTCAACGCGCAGCAGGCGCTCGCCGTCGGCGCCGGCCCGCAGCGCAAGCTGACCTTGCGCACCGCGCCCGGCAGCCTGCCGCACACCGTCATCCTCGAGGTCGCCGATAACGGCCCCGGCGTGCCCGAGGACGCCCGGCGCCGCATCTTCGAGCCCTTCTACACCACCAAGCCCGAAGGGCATGGCACCGGCGTCGGCCTGTCCTTCTCGCAAGGCTTGGCCGAAGCACATGGCGGCCGGCTGGAGCTGCTGCCGGCATCGCAGGGCGCCTGCTTCCGCCTTACCTTGCCGATCGACCCCGTCCAGGCGTTGCGCAAGCCCCAGGACACCTCCGACTTCGCGGCGCTGCCCGCCACAAGGCGCGCGCTGGTGATCGACGACGAGGCGGAGATCGCCGAGGTGCTCGCCGATTTCCTCTCCGTCGAAGGGTTCGCCTGCGAGCTGGCGATCGGCGGCGCCGATGCCCAAACCAAGCTGCGCGAAGGCAGTTACGATCTGATCGTCAGCGACCTGCGCATGCCCGGGATCGACGGCCCCCAGCTCCATGCCTGGCTCGCCGCGACCCGCCCCGATCTGGCGGCCCGCATGGCCTTCACCACCGGCGACACGCTCGGCGCCTCCGCCGCGCGCTTCCTCGAGGAGATCAAGCGCCCGGTCCTCGAAAAGCCCTTCATGCCGGAGGATGTCTGCCGCTTCCTCCAGCAGATGGAGCTTTAGGCTCCCCCCTATCCGTCACCCCGGCCGAAGTGCCCGGGTCCACTTGGCGGCGGGCGGTGCGGCCTGAGCCTCTTTCGCGGCGTTCGCGGCACCGTGGGGCCCGGAACATGTCCGGGGTGACGAGTCCGGAAGCCACTGGAAATGTAGGATTTCACCTGCCACCGTCGGGCCGGCTCTTTCTCATCGTCAGATCTCGAAAAGCGCGAAATTCCGGGAAGGAAGGTTTTTCGACATAGCAGGTGTCAACCGTGTCAACTTGACGTCGGCGCTCGACCGTGCGCGCAATCGGAAAAACCGGGATTCCCGCCAATTTTATCCTGAAATCACAGTCGCACGACGCGATGCTCAACCCGCCGGTTGAACCTCGCCTTCGCTCTTCACGAAGAACCGGTCGATCACGTCCTTCGCCAGCCGTGCGGGGCGCAGCGTCTCGGCGTCGAGGCAGCACCAGCTCGACTTGACCTCGGCCAGCACTTCGCTGCCGCGGGTGATCACCGTCTCGTAGAATGCCCGCGCGCCCTGCACCTTCTCGAGCAGCACCGTCGCGACGACATCGTCGTCGAGGAAGGCCGGGCGGCGATAGGTGATCTCGTGCTTCAGCGCGACCCACAGATGCTGCGCGACCGCCTCGACAGGTGCCAGATGCTGCCAATGGCTTATAACCGCGGCCTGCACCCATTTGAGATAGGAGGCATTGTTCACATGCCCCATGAAATCGATATCGGCCTGGTCGACGTCGACGTGGAAATCATAAGGCTGCGCGGTAGTACTCACGCCCATCGTCTTAGCAGAATGGCCCGGCCACGGCGAGATTAATTCCTGAAATTACACCGGAATCGGTTGTTCTGCGCAGAGATCGCAGATGCCGTAGCGTCAAACGGTCGCGACAAATTGGCCTTACCACTTGACTGGGCGAGCGCGCGCCAACATCGTCGCCCCCAAGTTGCGATGACAACGGTAGCACGGGAGAAGCAGGGTATGAGAGCGAAGCTTGGCTGGGCATTGGCTGTTCTGGCGTTCCTGCCGGCCTGCGATCCTCCCTCTCCCGCATCCGCTTCGCAGCAGGCCCCCGCCGCCCTTCCAGCCCGCACCCAGATCCTCGCCTCGGTCGAGCGCATGGCCGACTGGCAGCTCGCCCATCTCGACAATCTCGATTACATCCCGCTCGCCCGCGCCAGCACCAGGGACCCGCGCGACTGGCAGCAGGCGGCGTTCTGGGTCGGGCTGGTCGACGTCGCCGATCGTTCGTCCAGCCCGCGCTACCGCGACGCGATCCTTGCGACGGGACGCAAGCTCGGCTGGACGCTCGGCGGCCGGCTCTACCATGCCGATGATCACCTGATCGGCGCGGTCTGGCTCTGGGCCGCGAAACATGGCGGCGGCAAGGAAGCGCTCGAGCCGATGCGCGCGACCTTCGACAAGATCCTCGCCAAGCCGCTCCGCCACGACCTCACCTTCGTCGCCCCGGCGCAGGGCGGCGATCCCGAATGCACGACGCGCTGGTGCTGGTGTGACGCGCTCTTCATGGCCCCGCCGACGCTCTACGGCCTCACCCGCGAGACCGGCGACCAGCGCTACGCCGCCTTCGCGCACCAGGAGTACAAGGCGACCACCGACCTGCTCTTCGACAAGACCGAGCATCTCTATTTCCGCGACAGCCGCTTCTTCGCTCAGCGCGGCGCCCATGGCGAGAAGTTGTTCTGGAGCCGCGGCAATGGCTGGGTCTTTTCCGGCCTCGCCCGGCTGATCCCCGAGCTTCCGAAGAACGATCCCCGCCGCGCTTATTATGTCGGCCTATTCAAGGAGATGGCCGAGCGGCTGGTGACGCTCCAGCGCGAGAACGGCTATTGGCCGCCCTCGCTGCTCGCCGATCCGAACCGTTCGGCGGACGAGACCAGCGGCACGGGCTTCTACGTCCACGGCCTCGCCTGGGGCATCAAGGCGGGCATCCTGCCGCGCGACCGCTATCTGCCCGCCGTCGCGCGTGGCTGGGCGGCGCTGGAGCGCGCGGTGCAGCCCGACGGCCGGCTCGGCTGGGTGCAGCAGGTCAGCGACCGGCCCGATGTCGTGAAGGCCGAGGATACGCAGCTCTATGGCGTCGGCGCCTATCTGCTGGCAGGGAGCGCGGTACACGATCTCGCGGAGTAGCTGGGATGAAGCGCATATTCTGGCTGACAACGCCCCTGCTCTTCCTGGCGGCGCCCAGCCAGGGCCAGGACGCCTCCCAGCCTTTCGCCAAGGCGACGCTCAACGTCCAGCAGGGCGGCACACGCGGCGCCGACGGCAAGGTCAGTGGCGGCGCGTTCGGGCTGGTCGAGAGCTTCGACGTCCCCGCCGATCACCGGATCCATGACCAGCTGATCGCCTTCGAAGGGCCGGGCTGGGAGTCGGACAAAGTCGCCTATCGCCTCTATCTCGACGAGCGGAACGTCCCCGACATCTACGGCAAGCGCCTGCCGGCACCGATCCTGCCCCGGATCGGCATGGGGCACGACGATTATCACGCGCTCGCCGACTGGGGCATGGACATATTCCAGGTCGATCAGTCGCTCGGCATGGGCGGCATCGGCGTGCTGCGCGAGGGCAAGGTTACCCAGCTCGGCCGCTCGACCATCCATGTCGAGGCACGCGACCTCGGTCCCCTGGCGCTGGTCGATGTCGACAATGATGGCTTTGCCGGCGCCGGTGCCCCCGCGAACATGAAGACCCGCTACGCCATCAAACCAGGCTCGCGTATCACCATGGTCTCCTCGATCGTCACCGGCCCGGCGCCCAAAATGGTGGCGGGGCTGACGCTCCATGCGGGCACCACCCAGGTTTCGGGCGGCGCCGGCCGCTGGCGCTATTTCGGCACCTGGGGCAAGCAGAGCCTCGCCAAGGATGATCTCGGCATCGTCCTGTTCTACCGCGTCAGCGATGCGGTGCAGACCGGCGCCAATAATGGCTCGCTGTTCGTCGAGTTCTGCGATCCCACCCGGATCCGCTACGCCTTCGCCGCCGCCTGGGTTCAGGAGCCGACCGCCCCCAAGACGCTCGCTGCGTTCAAGGCCTGGGCCGATACGACCGCGGCCGAGTTCGACAAGCAGAACGCCGATCGCGCCCACCTGACCCCGCATGCCCGCCCGGCGACGTGCAAGGGCCCGGAATAGGCTGGAAATGTAGGACTTCGCCTGCGACGCTGGCGATGCTCTTTCTCATCGCGAATACCATTGGCTCCCCAATCGTCACCCCGGTCGAAGTACCGGGGGCCACCTGTCCGCACGCGAGTCCCTCAAACTTCCAGCGGTTCACATGGGCGCAAAGTGGACCCCGGCACTTCGGCCGGGGTGACGGAGGACCATTCGCACTCACGCGTGCGCACGCGTGGGCCCCGTGACGTTTGTGACTTTAGGGTAACCGGCTACCGCTCGGCGCCCTCGGCCTCGCTGCCGCCGCCCTTCATGAAGCGCTTGAGCTCAGCCGGCTCGGTCGCGACATAGGTTCCGTCGGGCCAGGCCCGCTTGGCGCGGCGGAGCAGTTCGTCCAACTCGCCGGTGCCGGGGCGCAGTTCCTTGTACGGCCAGCTCGCGACGTTGCCGCGATAGCCCGCCAGGAAATCGGTGGTGCGCCGCAGCCCCTTGCCGCTCGGATCGGCATAGTTCCACAGATCGGCGCCCAGGCACTTGCCCATCTCCGCCACGTCATAAGCGGCAAGCAGTGCGTAGATCGAATAATGCAGGCTGCGCGTCCGGGTCAGTTCCTGCGGCAGCTTGCCTTCGGGCGTGAACTGCGGCGCGATCCTGCGCTTGGGAAAGGCATCGACCACCGCCTTGGTGATCTCCGGCCGGCGGGCGAATAGCGCGAACTGCGCCGCCTGCGCGTCGAACCACATGGCGTGGTTGTTCTTGGCGCCGTCCTCGGCCTTGCCGTTCGGGCTCGATCGCATCCAGTCGACATAGTCGCCGAACCATTTCTCGAGGCCCGACTGCTCGGCGGCGGTCAGCTTGCCCGAGGGGCCGATCAGTCCGATCCCGTCGACCACGCGCTGCAGGCGCGTCGTGTCGATGATCCCCTCCGCGCGCCCATTCTCACGCCCCGGCACCGCCTGGCCGAAGTTCATGTTGGGATTCATCCGCGTGCTTGGTTCGAGGAACCAGGTACGAAGCAGGCTTGCGGCGCGACCCGCATAACGGGGGTTTTCGGTGAAATAGTAAGCCAGCGCGAGCGTCTCGACATCGGCGCTCATCGAATCGAGATCGGCGACGTCATATTTGTCGCTCGAGCGGTCGGGATTGATCTCGCCGTCCTTGCGGATGAACGGCATGCCGTCGGGCTTGGACGGATCTGGCCACCAGTACGGCCCGACGCTCAGATAGTCGTGACGGTCGCCCGAGGGCGGGATCGTCCGTTTGTCGACCACAGTATAGAGGGGGTTCCGCATCGCCGCCTCGGCCTTGGCGATCAGCGCCTTATAGGCCGCGGCTACCGCGGGATCGCTCTCGCGGCTCGCCTTCAGCCGCTCAAGCACGTCGGGCACGAAGAAAAAGGTCCTGCGCCCACCAAAAGCCGCGGAATATCCTTCCACGCCTTGGCAGACCGGCTGCGTTGAGTTTGGGCCAGGGGAGGCGATCCCGGCTTGTGCAGTCTGCGACACGGTGGCCGCCAGCAGGACGAGGGAGGTAAGGGTTTTGCGCACAGGTTTTCCCCTCAGAACCGGAACCGGGCGCCGAAATAATATTGCGGACCGCTCTCGCTCACTTCGGCGATGCTGTCATAGCCGCCCTTGTAGAACACGTCCTTGGTGTCGGTGACGTTGAGCACCTGGAACTTGAGCTGGACGTTCTTGGTCACGTCGTACTGCGCCGACAGGTTGAGATAGCCGGCGTCCTGGACGCTGCGGTTGGTCGAGCTGTTCGGCTTGTAATAATGCGAGCGGTAGCGGTAGTTCGCGCGCAGCGAGAGCCCGCTTTTTTCCCAATAGATCGAGCCGTTTGCGACATATTTCGACAAGCCGATCAGGTTCTCGGGGTCGAGATAGGGCGCCAGCGTCGAGGTGTCGGGATATTGGAAGTTCGCCCAGGCGACGTTGAGCGAGCCCGAAACGCCGAAGCCGCTGAGCAGGCCCGGGAGCCAGCTGAACGCATGGCTGCCGGTGAACTCGACGCCATAGAGATGCCGCATCTCGGGGTCATTGGCCGGTGCGATCAGGTTGACGTTATAGGTCTGCTGGCTCGGCGCGCCGCCATCTACCACCGTGGTGACGGTGATCGAGGTTGGGATGCCCGCCGAACGCGAGATCACGGTGCCGCGCAGCCATTTGTAATAGCCCGCGACCGAGAAGAGCGTGTCCTTGGAAAGGTAGAATTCCAGGCTGGCATCGGCGTTCCAGCCGCGCAGCGGCTTGAGGTTGGGATTGCCGCTGGTCGGGTTGAAGGTGACGCTGCTTGCTCCGCCAGTGCCCGTGGTCGGATTAAGGTTGATGCCCGCGCCGAAGCTCTCGATCGGCGAACGTGACAGCGCGCGATAACCGGCGAGGCGCAATTTGACCTGGTTCGACAGCTCGAACGCCAGGTTCATGCTGGGGAGGAAATATTCGTAGTCGCCCTTCAGCGTGTCGGTCGAGATCTTGCCGGTCGGGTCGGCAGCCACGGTGAAATTGTCCGAGGCGGTGTCGATCGTCACCTTGAACGGCAGGCGAAATCCGACCGACGTGATGTTGGTCTTCACATAGCGCAGGCCGATATTGCCGCTGAACGGTGTCGAGCCCAGATCGCCGCCGAAGCTCGCCATCGCATAGGCCGCCTTGATCCGCTCGCGGACGTCGATGTCGCCCGGATCGCGCGTCTCGCTCGGGATCGGCAATGCGCTGTCGCTGCCCGTGAAGGTGCGGAACAGGCACTCATTGTCGAACGTCGCCCAATTGTTGACGTTGGTGTTGGTGGTCGGGAAATATTGCTTGGTCGGAAAGGCGCCGCGACAATCCTGGTTCGCCTTGTTGATGATCTGTGCCGGCGTCATCCCGCCATAGCCGACGATCGTGTTCAGATCGTTGTTGGCGTTGCCGTCCAGCGTACGGTGATGTTCCGAATAGCGGCCGCCAATCTTGATCGAACGGATGAAGCCCTGGTCGAAGCTGTATTCGGCATCGAGCCGGCCAGCATAGATATCGTCCTTGCGGTCAGTCACCAGGCGGTTGCGCGCATAGACCGCGGTCGCCGCGTTGGCGCCGAAATTGGCCGGGTTGCTGATGTCGAAATTGTTGAACCTGACCACAGGCACGATCGGGCTGTCGCTATAGTCGAGCGTATAGCCGACACGCGTGGTCGAGCGCATGCGCGTCGCCTTCTGCGTCTCGGTGCGGTGCGACTGCGAGAAACTGCCGTCGCCGGTGATGGCGAGGTGATCGTCCTTCCACGACACCGTGGCGGCACCGGCGATATATTCCTCGTCGCGCTCGCGCAGTTCGAGCTGGTTTTCCAGGTTCGAGTTGCCCGAATATTTGATGAGGGCACCGTCGGTATAGCCGTTGGTGCCATCGCCGATGATCAGCGGCTTGATGCCGCGCAGCGCCTCGGCGATCGCGAAAACGTTGCGGTCCTCGGTCGATTCCCGCTTCGAATATTGGCCGTCGAACGAAATATCGAGGTTGGGCGTCGGCTTCCACTGCAGCGCACCGATCACCGCATTCCGGAGTTCGCGGGTGCGCTGCTGGCGCCAGCTGCGTGACTGGGTTGCGTAGTATGTGTCCCCCACCGTCTCGCCGATGCCGGTGCGCGGCGCGGCGGCCTGGGTGCAGTTCGAGTTGGCGCCGGCGGCGTTGAGCTGCGCAGTGGTGCCGGTCGCCAGCGTGCCGTTGTTGGCGCTGGTGTTGCACGGCACATAGGCCGAGTTGCCGTTATAATAATCCTCCGGCGCGGCGACGTCCTGGCGCTGCACGCCGATCGAGATGCCGATATCGCCGATCCCGGTGTGGAACTGGTCGACATAGGAGAGATTGGCGCGGTACCCGAGCCCGTCGCGGCCGACGATGTCGTCGTCCTTGGGCAGATAGGACGCCCGGAACTCGCCCTGGATTCGGCGCTTGCCGTAATCGAGCGGCTTCAGCGAGCGCAACTCGATCACACCGCCGATGCCGCCCTCGAGGAAGTCGGCCTGTTGCGACTTGTAGACGATGACGCCGTTGACCAGCTCCGAGGGGAATTGCTGGAACGCGACCGAGCGGTCCGGCCCCGCGGTGGAGACCTCACGGCCGTTGAATTCGGAAAAGCTCAGCGTCGGCCCCAGACCGCGTACCGAAAGCTCGTTGGCATTGCCCTTGAAGCGATCGGCGGAAACGCCGGTGATGCGCTCGAGCGTATCGCCGACGCTATTGTCCGGCAGCGCGCCGATTTCGTCGTTGACGATACCGTCCAGGATCACCGCAGCGTTGCGCTTGACGTCGATCGAGCTGCGCTGCTCGGCGCGGGCACCGGTGACGACTATCCCCTGCTCGACCTCGGCGCTCTCATCAGCTTCGACGCTCGTCTGCGCAGAATCGGTCTGGACCGGATCGGAGGTTGTCTGACCAAAAGCGGGCAGCGCCGCGCAAGCTGAGGCCAGCAGTGCAATCCGTAATGCAGCGCGACTCAGCGTGGTAGCGACGACACCTGACATATTCACTCCCCTAGCGATTTCGACGCCCGTTTACCGGGTCGTGCATTTTGGTAAGGCCAATATGCTACCGGTGTCAACCCAATTGACCAGAACAATCTGCGCAGAAGTGCAGTTGCTATTTGTAGGTGAGCGTCCAGCCGAGGCTCAGCGGCTCATCCAGCCGGAGCGCGCCGCGGTGGCAGGCGACACGGGTGGCGAATGGCCCGCTCGGCGCCTGATAGGGTGCGCCGGTGACCGGCTGCGGGGCGCATAGGAGGCCCTGCGTGGAGAAGCCTGTCACTTCTCCTTCCCCAAAGCGGATGTCCGAGCCCTTGACGGTCGGCAGGCCGGAAAAGCTGGCGAATTCCATATCTATCGCGCGGATTTCGAGCGGTTTGGCCGCGCTGTACCGATCGGTCCGCACGATCCTGCCGGGCGTGAATTCATAGCGCGTTTCGACGGTGATCCGCTTGTCGGCGAGCGAATCCTTGCCACCCATCCGGTCCATCGCGTCGAGGCGATACGTCAGGATCGTCCCCTTGCTCGCGCGGATCAGCTTCACGTCGCGAAACCAGGCGAGCGGCATCAGCACGCTGCCGTCCGCCAGCGTGAAGCGCGGCACCAGGTTCGGATAGGTCGCATCCGCCGAGCCGGAGAGCATTCCCGCTGCATAAGGTACGGGGAAATAGGGATTCTTCATGTGCTGGCTGTCACCGCCGTTGATCAGCGGGAGGCCGATGACATGGGCACCGTCGCGCACCGTCAGCAGCGCACGATCATGGGCGCCACGAGCGAACCAGGTAAGCGTGATCGGGGGGGCCGTGTTCAACCAGGCGGCATAGCCCGTCGAGGGCGCAACGCCACGATAGCCGAGCTCGTTCCAGATCGCGTTGGTGTAGATATACTGGCGGGCGAGGCTAAGATTCTCGCCCAATATCCGATGCTTGCCGCGATAGGCATCGGTGCGTCGGCCCGCGTCCCACAGATTGACCGAACCCGTCTTCGGATCGAGCCAGAAATCGACATAGCGCGCCGCGATGCGCGAGGAGAACGCATATGCCATGTCGCGCTCCTCAGGGTTGAGCACGCCCAGCTTGGCCGCGGCGGTCAGCACTTCGAGAAACGCGGTCTCGCCGTAAGCACCGATGCTGCGGCCATATTCCCAGCCCTCGCCGGTCATGTTCGCGCGCAGCAGCATCAGTTCGGCGGACTTGCGCAGCCACGCCTTGACCTGCGGCGTCGGCGCCATGCCGGTTTCAATGAAGCGCTGGGCGATCTCGCCGATCAGGAGCACCGAATAGCGGTCGAAACGCCCTTCCCCGTCGGTCTCGTCGGCGAAGCCATATTCGCCCGAATAGGTCTGGTAGTGGCTGAGCATCCGCTGGAGCAGCGCGTCGCTGGCCGAGGCGTCCTCCCAGCCGAGTTGATAACGCAGACGCGCGACGCTGAAGGCGACGCCGTAATAATTATTGGGCAAATTGATGAGGTTGAGCGTCTTCGCGTCGACGAAGCGGCGCCAGTCCAGCTTCTCGCGCAGCGCCGCCAGCGTCTCCGGACGAACGGCCTGGTCGAGCAGGCCCGCCTGCTTCAGCGCGTGGAGCGCGGAGATATAGTAATAGATCCCCCAGCTGTCATTGTGCTCGCCCACGGTGAGATCGGCGATGTCGCGATAGGCGGCGAGATATTCCTGGAGGCGCGGATCGCCGCGGGGCGTGGCGAGAAGGAGATAGGACAGGCCCGAGGCGATCTTGCCAGGGAGGAACTTGTCACCGCTGTCGAACACCGGGACCCCGTCGATCGCCAGCGCCCGCTTCTCGCGGAGGAGCTGGTGGAGCAGCGCCTCGAGCTGGGGGAGCAGCCGGCCGGTGACGGTGGCGTCCATCGCCGGGGCTTGTGCATAGACGGGCCCGTGCGGATTCGGCGCGGCGGACTGGGCGAAAGCGGGGTTGGCGAGCGCGGCAAGACAGACGCCGGCGCAGAACGCGCGCGCGGACAGGGGTTTACGCAATTGGCCTCTCCTATTGGTCAGGCCAATTTCCGTCACCGGACTACCGGTGTCAAGCCGATCCTATCTTGAGCCGCCGCGTGACGCTGTCACGCTGGGCAGTGAGCTCACTGCGTGCGCGCTCCATGACCTCCAGCTCGGTGGCTTCGAGGAGATCATCGACCACACCGCGCAGGTGCAGCCGCATCGCGTTGCGCGCCGCATTGGGATCGCGACTGCGCAGCGCCTCGTAGATCGGCCGGTGCTCCTCGACTCGCGGCGTCACGCCACTGCGCTGGGCACGGGCGAACATGTTGGCGCAGAGCGGCGACTTGGTGCGCAACTCCCAGAGATATTCGACGACGCTGCGAATCGCCGCGTTGCCGGTGGCATTGGCGATCGCCAAATGGAAGCGGTGATCGGCGTCGAGCAGCGCCGGCTCGTTGGTTTCGTTCACTGCCATTTCGGCCAGCAATCCATCGAGTTCCGCGAGCTGTTCGTCGGTGATCGACACCGCCGCAAGCGCAACCGCCTCGCCCTCGAACAGGATTCGCGCCTCGGTCAGGTCGAACGCGCCGACGTCGAAATTGAGTGCGTCCTCACGCCGTCCGCTGCCATGGTCGCGCTTCGTGACATAGAGGCCCGAGCCATGCCGCGCCTCGATCCAGCCCTTCATCTCGAGCGCGATCATCGCCTCACGGATGGTGGGCCGGCTGACCTTATATTCCTCGGCCAGGTCGCGCTCGCCGGGGAGACGCGTGCCGGGCGACCAGCGGCCCCCTTCGATCCCGTCGGCGATCGACGCGGCCACGCGCTGATAGAGTTTGTTGCCCGTGATTTTCATATCTGTCCTGCTCTTGCCGGGATCATAGGTTGACACGCTCGCTTCGGAAAGGGGATATTGGTCTGACCACTCCAGGGGACCAGCCTTTGCCTCGTATTACGTCTGTCCGCGTGATCGTCACGCGCCCCGGTCGCAACTTCGTGACCGTCAAGATCGAGACCGACGAAGGGGTCTACGGCATCGGCGACGCGACATTGAACGGCCGCGAGCTGGCGGTTGCGAGCTACCTGTCCGACCACATCGCCCCCATCCTGATCGGCCGGGATGCACATTCGATCGAGGACATCTGGCAGTATCTCTACAAGGGCGCGTACTGGCGGCGCGGGCCGGTGACGATGACCGCGATCGCGGCGATCGACATGGCGTTGTGGGACATCAAAGGCAAGATTGCGGGGCTACCCGTCTACCAACTTCTTGGCGGCGCGAGCCGCGAGGGCTGCATGGTCTATGGTCATGCCAACGGATCGGACGTGTCCGAGACGATCGAGCGCGCGCAGGAATATCTGGAAAAGGGCTACAAGGCCGTCCGCCTGCAATCGGGCGTACCGGGGCTGAAGGCGACCTACGGCGTATCGGGCGAGCGCTTCTATTACGAGCCGGCCAAGGGATCGCTGCCCGAGGAATCCTATTGGTCGACCTCCAAATATATGCGCATGGTCCCCGAGCTGTTCCAGCGCGGCCGCGATGCGCTGGGCTGGGACATCCACTTGCTCCACGACGTCCATCACCGGCTGACTCCGCTCGAAGCGGGGCGGCTGGGCAAGGACCTGGAGCCCTATCGCCTGTTCTGGCTGGAGGACGCGACGCCGGCGGAGGACCAGGCCGCATTCCGGCTGATTCGCCAGCACACCACCACGCCGCTGGCGGTGGGCGAGATCTTCAATTCGATCTGGGACGCCAAGCTGCTGATCGAAGAGCAGCTGATCGACTATATCCGCGCCACCGTGGTCCATGCCGGCGGGATCACCCATCTGCGCCGGATCGCCGCGCTGGCAGACCTTTACCAGGTCCGCACCGGCTGCCATGGCGCGACCGACCTTTCGCCCGTCACCATGGCCGCGGCGCTGCATTTCGGCCTGTCGGTGCCCAATTTCGGCATCCAGGAATATATGGTGCACACCGAGCAGACCAACGCGGTTTTCCCGCACGCCTATCGCTTCGAGCAGGGCCTGATGCATCCGGGCGACAAGCCCGGCCTGGGCGTCGACATCGACGAGGCGCTTGCCGCCAAATACGAATATCAGCGCGCCTATCTGCCAGTGAACCGGCTCGAGGACGGGACGATGTTCAACTGGTGACGACCGATTGGCCGTGGAAGGCGAATCCCACAGAATTCCACCGATTCCGACGAAGCCAGCTTGACACGGTTGACACCTGCTATGTGGAAAAGATTCCTCCTCCGCAGGCGCCCCTGTCCGCGCGCAAAGCGAGGCATGAACCAGTTCCGACGATGAGAAGGAGCCAGAGCCGTTCTTTCAGCCGTAATCCTACATTGCCCGACATTTGAACTCATAAACGGGAATGACCGCTAACGCCGGTGGGTTCAACGGGTGGTCGCGACACTTCATTCTGATGAAGGGATGGAGTGAAGCGATGAAGCAGCCTGGGCGGATATATTACTCGGCTTTTCAGCGGGCGGAGATATGGGATCGGTGGCAGTGCGGGGAGTCGATGAGCTCGATCGGACGCGGCTTCGAGCGGGAGAGTTCGTCGATCTTCTCTCTCGCCGTCAGATCCCCCAAGAAACCCCCGACTTGCGGCGCCCGATTACTCGGGCGCCGCAAGTCGCGCGTCGCAGACCGCGCGCACAAGATCGCGCAGTACCGCGACGCGCTCGCCGAGCCACGTAAGTTCCTCGGCAGTGATCTTATAGTGTGGCGAGTAGCGCGCGTTCACATAGGCTTGGCGCAGCAGCTCGAACCGCCTGCGGCTGTCCTTGTCGTCACGTGGCCATGCTTCGATCAGTGACGGCGCGATGTCCTCCGCGCGCGAACGCAGGAAGTTCAGCTTGTGCGACTTGGGGCTGTAAAGTGTGAGCACCAGCAGCGTGCAGTGGTAGAGCCGTTCCGCAGCCTGGTGGAGCGTGAAGGCCGCATCCTTTCTCCACTCAGAATCCCGAGCCGCCTCCCGCATCTCCATTTCGAAGGCGGTTAGCCGGCGTTCTGCGCTGGGGAACCAAGTATCGAAGTGCTCCCACGCTTCCGCCCTCGCCTGCTCGGGCGGCAAGTTCTGCGGCGCTGCGAACGGAAAGCCTTCCGCCTCATACAGCGCGATGCCCTGCTTCAAGATATCAACGAAGAACGGTCGTCCGCGCTCGAGCTGCTTGTTCACGTCGGTCAGCGTGTGGACGATGAAATTGACCGGAGCGCTGAGCGTATGCGCGATGGTCACCTCGCGCATCAGCCGATCGTCGGCCGCGCCCCAATATTCGGTGACGTCGGTCAGGCGCTCGTCGTTGACGACGACGAGGATGTCATAGTCGGAAATGTAGCCGCCGATAGGATCGTCGACCCAGTCGCCGCGGGCATGGGATCCAAACAGCACCAGCTTGAGGATCCGGGCCGCCTTCTTCTTCGGATCGGTTGTCCTCGCGGTGATCTCGGCAAATTCCTCGAACAGGATGCGCACAACATGGGCGAGCTCGCGCTGCTTGGCCTGCGGCAGATGATCGAGATCGTTTCGCATGGAACCCATAACCTGTGGCAGGCGCGGACCGGATGGCAAGACCAATCCGATCCACAGCTTATGCGCATGGTTTCATTGCTGGCGTTGGTGCTGATCGGCGAGGGCGAGCCCGAGCAGATAGTCCGCCGCCTTGCTTGCGGCACTCGCGGCGCGAAAGATCGCCTTCTCGTCCTCGCGCAGGACTGCGAGCCACGCACCGACATAATCGGCATGCCGCACGGTCGGCCGGATCGACAGAGAGGCACAGGCAAAGGCGCTCGCCATCTCGGCCACCAGCTCCTCCCGCGCATAGTCCGGGCTACCGAAGCTCCCGCGCTGGTCGCGGTTGAGCCGGGTGCGATGGCCGGTCCAATGACCCTTATGCCGATATCGGCATAACGGG
>NZ_JACTGR010000020.1 GCF_014489075.1 Sphingomonas sp. JC676
CGATCCGGCGAAAGGCAGCTAACGACCCACTAGCGGAGGTTGGTTGAAGTCGAGCAGGCGTACATTCACGCTCAACGATAACCGTCGCGAACCCAATGTACGCTGACGACCGGAACGACCTCGCGGCTCCGCCTCGCAGCCTCTCGGAGAGCGGCTTCGCTTGTAGCGTTGCAGTTGTCGCCAACGATCGACAGGCCCTGCCAAGGTCGATCGGTGACGTTGCCACCCTCCAGCGGCCACGGCCCACAGAGGACCGGCCATGTCTCTGCAGCGGTGATACTGCCCATGCCGTCAAAGGCAGTGGCGCGTACGGCCTCATAGCAGAAATTGACGTGGGGCTGTTGGATCGGGGCCGGAAGTCCGACTTCGCGAGCAGGTACCGACGAGTCCGGCGGCGCCCCCTCAGCATTGCCATCGGAAGCCACGCTTTCAGCGGCAAGCGAACAGTCATTGCTTTGCCTGATGACCGGATCACCGGAAACGAGAACACTCTCTGTCACCGACCAAGCCCCATAGGTCCGGCGTCGATTGCGACCCTTCCCTTCTTCAATCCATTGCGGAGTGAGACTTTGGTTGTGACGTAAATAGCCCCAACTCGCGCACACCGGCCATCGCTCGACAGGCTTGGTTTCTTTGACTTTGCAACGCGGGTCTTCGACGCGCCACACGCCGTCGCGGAATTTCGGCCTCTCATCCATCACGCTCTGTCGAAACCACGGCGTTTCCGAAACTACGCGGTTTGAACAGGCCGCTAACGGAGCGATTACCGCCACGAATGAGATCGAAGTCATTAGACGCATGCATCGATCGTATCGCGATAGATGAATGTCGACTATCCACCAAAGTTGGGCATTGGCGCGGCCGCGGCAATCCGTCGCCGCGGATGACCGGCAGTGGTGGAAAGCGGTCGTTGCGACGAGCAAAAAGAGTTTGGCCGGTATCTAGTTTGCGGACTCACAGGCCGTACGGGAAAAATATCTGCCCGATTGTGCCCAGGGCACAGAGAATAGTGAGGATGGCCACGAACAATGCCGTCAGCCAGAAACGCACTGGCTGCCTGCTGCGTCGACCCGACAAGGTGAAGCCGGCTTGAGGAAACTCCATCGTGCCCGTCCTAAAGCCGCTCACCAACAACCAGCCGAACAGCAACCGTCACCGCCCCGGTGATCAACGGACCCCAGATCGTTTCGCTCACTGCGGTTCTTCCGGCTCCGGCCCTGACTTGTGGCTCGCCACTGGCGGTAGCCGTTCGTCCCGGCGCGCTTCATCTTGATCAGGCGTCATATCGGCCAGGGTGCCTATGTCAGGCGAGGTCTACAACTGGGACATCGATAGCCGTTGAGGCAATCTGCCCGGCCCGTGTCCGGAAGTGCTGGCTAGCAGCCGTTGACGAAAATGCACTTTTCGGTAGCCTCGAACAATGTGGAACGCGGCAACCTTTGCTCTGCTGGTGGCCTGCGCGCCCTTAACTCAGGATAACGTTCGCACCGTCGCCGCGATCGAGGTTGTGTTGCAAACGTCTGCGGATCGCGCCGACCTTCTTGCAGTGTTACGCCAACAGGCAGCAGCCGATCCGGCCCTACATGTCGATGACGTCAGCGACCGTTGGGAGGAACTCAAGGCCCAAGCGCAAAACTTCCCACCGGAAGCAGATGGGACGCTTTACGTAGGCGTATGGCGCGGAGAGAATGACGACGAGCAGGAAGCTGACGTTGACGATATGGGCCATAAGGGTCGGGTGTGGCTGACGTTCCCGAAGGGTCGCGTTCCCGAGCGTTCGTTGAATTTCCGCACGCGTCTGATCGCTGCAATCCGCGACAGATGGCCGAGCAGCAAAGCAATCCCGATTTTACCCTCCGGCGCGCTTCCGCTGGCAGTCGATCTTCAAGAGACGCCGACCGGATACAAGATCACAAAAACCGCGGCACCTAGATACGGTCTTTTACCGACCTCAGCGCTTGTCGCTCCCGATTAGACGCTGACCACGTCTCCTATTGGGGCGTTAGCTGCCGGTGGGCGGCTATGTGAACGAACATGGGGTAATCGCGGGAGCGAGTTTCCCCGATCAGCGATGATGCGGAGGGTGGC
>NZ_JACTGR010000021.1 GCF_014489075.1 Sphingomonas sp. JC676
TCTCCGTTGGCAAGGGTTTGGTGAGCGGATGCACTTGGTGGTCGGTGCGGCCATGTGTCCGGCCTTTGTTGCGGCTGTCGTTGCCGCTGGCCATAATGCCTTCCGCGGATCTGATCCCTGATCAGTTGCTCGCACTTTGGAGTGCTGGGGCGTTGTAGGGTGGTCTGATCCGGCGGTGTCGACCGGCTTTCGTGCAATAGCTCCTCTGCCCTTTCCAACCTCGAAGCGCAGCCCCTTCAGCCGCGCGGTCTCATGCAGCGATCGCCATCGGCTCGCGATAGCGATCACCACTCATCATCATGGCCCATGCGATGCGAGCGTTCTTGTTGGCCAATGCGATGGCGGCAACCTTAGGCTTGCGACGCTCGAGCAAGCGGACGATCCAGGTGCGGCGCGTGCTCTGCATCGCGCGCCGGATTACCGCCATGGCGCCGGCGAACAGCATCTGCCGCAGATAGCGATTGCCGGCTTTGGTGATCGACCCCAGCCGCTCCTTGCCGCCGGAGGAGTTCTGTCGCGGGACCAAGCCCATCCACGCTGCCATGTTGCGACCGCACCGAAAGACCGACGGATCTGGCACGCATGCTACCAGTGCCGATGCCACCAGCGGCCCGATGCCGGGCACTTCCATGAGACGCCGGCCAAGCTCGCTCGACCGGGTCAGGGCGAGGACCTGGCGATCGTTCTCGAGGATCTGCCGCTTCACCAGGTGCAGCTGCCCAACGAGCATCTGCAGACACTGACGCGCTGCGGAAGGGACACGCGCATCGGCCTCATCCTCGATGACCTGGAGCAGCCGATCGACGCCACCGCGACCAACCGGTGCGACGATCCCGAACTCCGCCATGTGCGCACGAATGGCATTGGTGAGCATCACCAGCTGACGGTTGAGCATCAGCCGCACCTTATGCAGCATCATCGCGCTCTGCTCCTCCGGTGCCTTCGGCGCTACGAAACGCATGTTCGGCCTCGTGACGGCCTCGGCGATCGCCTCGGCATCGGCCATGTCGTTCTTCTGCCGCTTCACATAGGGTTTCACGTATTGGGCAGGCATCAGCCTCACCTGATGGCCAAATCTGGCGATCTCGCGAGCCCAATAGTGCGATGTCGCGCAGGCCTCGATCCCGACCAGACAAGGCGATAGCTTCTCGAAGAACGGCAGCAACCGCGCTCGGGTCAGCCGCTTCTGCAAAACGATGGTGCCGGCTTCATCCAGCCCGTGCAGCTGGAAGACCGACTTCGCGATGTCCAATCCGACCACATGTACGTTCGCCATGGCACTTCTCCTCCATTCGAGCAGAGCAGATTAGATCGACTCCGCGGTGGTGGAGAGCCGTCCATGGCATCAGTTGCGGACATGCCGGGCGCAGCTACACTGTCAGCTATGAAGATCATCCTCCCCCTTGCTTTGGTCTCGATTTTGTCGCCGCCAGCATCGTTACAGGCGATGCAACAGGATTCTCATATCAGGCGCGATGACTTGGTCGTGATGGGGTATGTGACCGCTCGAGAATACGAGGCGCTCGATGAGTTCGGCATGTCCAGCATAATGACGGCCGATCTGAAGATTTCGAAAGTTCTTCGAGGGCGTGCTCCAGGCGGGACCCTCACTATTCGCTACGTCGCACACATGGACCTGCCCGAAAATAGCGAGCTGCGCTTCCACCTTCGGCGCTCATCGGCGGGCGCTTGGCTTGTCTGCAAGCAGGGGCGCGGCCAAGGGTATATCTGCAAATGAGGAGT
>NZ_JACTGR010000022.1 GCF_014489075.1 Sphingomonas sp. JC676
TGGGCCGGTTGCCGACTGACAGCTGTCAGTGATCAGATCGAGGAAAGCGGCCATTCGACTGAAGCCGGGTCCGTAGGTTCGACGGTACGGAGACGCAGGCGTTGCGAGTGCTGGCTGCGCAAAACCGATCAGGAGATGGGAGCATTGCGGCCGCTGCCCAATAAGCTGGTCTACTGAAATTCGCTTGGGGGTGGCGCCGGATCTGTCAGGGCTTCACAAACCGAAAAGCGAAGCGATCGGTCTGACCTTTGATCGACGGATCGAACACCTTGATCGAGTGCCGATCGTCGTCGTTCGCGAGCATGGTGCTTACCGAGTCCAGCGCGAAACCGGCCGCCTCGACTTCCTCGCGGACAAACGCGGGATCGATCCGATGCAGCGACTGGGTGTCGCTGGTGCCCGACCCAGCGGCAGCAGCGTGATCGACGATGACGTAGGACCCACCGGGCTTCAGCCGCTCGTAGACGGCCCGGTTGAAGTCGGCCGCGGTCGCGCCCTTCGTCTGGATCAGCGCAGTGTGGAGATCGTGGTAGAACAGGTGCAGCCAAAGGACGTCCGCGGGCTGCGTGGCCGCCGGCATCGCGACGAGATCCTCCGACACGGCTTCGACATTCTCTCGGCCCGGCTCTTTCGCAAGCGTTCGCATGAGGCCGACCGGGTCGTTCTTGAAGCCAGCGACTTCGGCCGGCACGAAGCTGTAGACCCGCCCTTCGGGTCCGACGGCATCGGAGAAGAGACGCGTCCAGTCGCCGTCGCCTGGGTAAACGTCGATGACGGTGGAGCCCGCATCGACGCGTGCGAACCGGATCAACTCGGATTGCTTGGATTGGTCGTACATCGGGATCTCCTTTGCAGCTGAGCATCAACGAGCGCGCTTACGAAGCCCGTTGCGCGGCTTCGGTGTCGATGGGCGAGGGAGTCGGGTTCGTTTCGACTTCGGTGGCCCGCGCCAATGCCTGCGTGTCGACATACTCCCGGATGCTCGTCAGTCTGCCGTCGCGGACCGTGATCGCGAAGATCCAGTCGTCCTCGAACGTCTTGTTAGTGGCTTTGATCCTTCCCCTCGCGAAGCCGATGACGAGGACCCGGTCTCCTTGGGCCACGAACTCGCGGGGTTCCGTCGACGTTTCGATCGACCTTGACGCCGTCTCGAGCAAATCCGCCAGCCCCGCGTGCCCGCGGTACGTACCGGCCAGCGGCCAGTCCTCACCGGGAATGATCCACTCAATGTCCTCGGCGACCAGTCCCAGCAGAGCCTCCTTGTCGCCGCGGGCGATGGCGGCGAAGAAGTCCTTCACGGCCTGGATGTTCTTCTCAATACTCATGGGAATTCCTCCATTTCGCATGTGACTCTGCCGGCGGGGAGCCTCGCGCTCCTCAGTCGAACTTGATTAGATCCTTGAAGATCAGATGCCCCCAGCTCTTGCCGTGCGCCTGCACCAGCAGTCCACCTTCCGAAAGCCCGCCAAGTTTGATCGGCGCGAAGCCTAGATTTTCCGCAAGCGCGCCGATCTCGTCTGCGGCGCCATCATCGTCGCTCGCCAGGAACACGACTCTCCGGCCGCCATGGACCGCCGGATCCTGTTCAAGCACGCCGGCGACCAAATGGTTGAAGCC
>NZ_JACTGR010000023.1 GCF_014489075.1 Sphingomonas sp. JC676
CGCCGCGCGATAGCGCGGCGCCCGCTGGGTCCTTCGACAATTACGCGAGGTGACGCCGAGCATGACTTCGATCGGTCGGGGTGCGGTCATGTGTCCGGCCTGTTGGTGCGGTCAACGACCGCTGGCCCTGATGAAATCCGCGGATCGCACGTTCCATCAGAGAAACGGGCTCAAAGGCTCCCTTCGTTTTCCGAACTGAGCGATCCCCGGCTCAACCGGTTCGTCATCATGGCTTGAGCACCACCTCGCTTCCTTCGGAGTCAGGCTCCGCGGGAAACTCCTACAATCGCGTCATGCTGCCCTCGCCGGCGCGCGGAAGGTGCCGCCGCGCGTGAGGATCGCCCAGATGATACGCGCCATCTTGTTCGCCAGTGCGACGGCCGCGACCAGCGGTGGCCGGCGCTCCATCAGCGCCATCAGCCAGGGCGAGGCCTTCTCCGGCGCGACGCGGGCTCGCTTGATCACCGAGAAGGCACCCAGCACCAAAAGCGTCCGCAAGGTCTGATCACCCGCCTTGGTGATACGCCCGAGCCTGGCCTTGCCGCCCGTCGAGTTCTGGCGCGGTGTCAGGCCAAGCCACGCTGCAAAGTCGCGGCCCGATGAAAATCGAGAAACGTCGCCCGCGAGCGCAATGATCGTGGTCGAGGTTACCGGCCCGACGCCCGGGATCGTGCTCAGGCGCTTGCAGGTATCGTCGAACTGCGTGCTGGCCGCGATCTGGTGATCAAGGGTCACCAGCCGGGCCTCGACCGCCCGGATAGCATCAGCGAGTAACCTGTAGGCATCGCGGATCATCGCTGGAAGACGCTCATCGCCCGCACACGCGATCCGCAGGATCTCGGTTGCGCCGCCAAGCCCTTGGTTGGTCACGATGCCGAACTCCGCCATCCCGGCGCGCAGCGCGTTCAACATCGCCGTGCGCTGAGCGACAAACTGGGTACGCAGTCGGTGCATCAGCGCCAGCGCCTGCGTGTCGGGTGCCTTGATCGGCACGAAGCGCATGGTCGGCCTGGTTACCGCTTCGCAGATGCCCTCCGCGTCGGCTGCATCGTTCTTGCCGCGCTTCACATAGGGCTTCACGTAATGCGCAGGCATGAGACGAACATCATGCCCGAGCGCCTGGAGCTTGCGACCCCAATAATGCGCCGTGCCGCATGCCTCGATCCCGACGAGGCAGGGCGGGATCTCCTCGAAAAGCTGCACGAGCTGCGCTCGAGAATAGCGCTTACGGATCACCACCGCGCCATCCGTATCTACCGCGTGCACCTGGAAAACGTGCTTCGCGATATCCAAACCGATCGTTGCGATATGCATCTTCGTTCCTCCAATCCTGCTGCGAATCAGCAGGTGATGGTACCAACTGCGATCCCGCAGCCGTCCCACTTCATCAGAGGAGGAGCCGAGCGCAGCTCGGCTTGCGGCACGCCGCGGC
>NZ_JACTGR010000024.1 GCF_014489075.1 Sphingomonas sp. JC676
ATGTGTGGACCTCGGGTAATCGCGGTGGGCGAGTCGAGTTATCGATAGTGCCGCGATCCGGGCGCTGTGCCCGGTGGTAAGCACCATCGGAGGGTTCGATGCCGCACTCAGTAGGTTTGGATGTGTCACAGAAGACCACGGCGATCTGCGTGGTCGATGCCGAAGGGCGGCGGGTCTGGAGGGGAGCCTGCCCGACGGATCCTGGTCAGATCTCGCAGCTCATCTTCAAGCACGCAGGCACTGACGCGAAGTTGGGTGTCGAGACCGGTGCGATGACGCCGTGGCTTGTACACGGACTGCGCGCCGCTGGTCTTCACGTTGCCGTCTTGGACGCCCGCCGGGTGAAGGCGGCGCTGCAGATGAGGTTGAACAAGACCGACCAAAATGATGCGGAAGGGCTGGCGCAGGTGGTGCGGACAGGCTGGTACCGCTCTGTCCACGTCAAGTCGCTGGATGCCCATCAGGCGCGATCCCTTCTTGGTGCGCGAGCCCAACTCGTCGGCATGAGGACGCGGCTCTCCAACATGGTGCGCGGCGTGCTTAAGACCTTTGGTCTGCTCCCGGGCGCGGACCGCGGCCTTAGGTTCGACCGCCGTGTCGAGGCGATGATCGAGGATGTCCCAGAGGTCGCATTGATCGTGCGACCGCTACTTGTCACCTGGAGGCAGCTTGGCGAGCAGATCGCAGTCTTTGATGCCGTCGTCCAACGCCGGGTACGGGCTGATGCGACCTGTCGGTTGCTGATGACGGTGCCCGGCATCGGCGCCCTTTCGGCGCTCGCCTTCGTCAGCACGATCGAAGATCCCGGGCGCTTCTCGCGCTCCCGATCCGTCGGCGCTCATCTCGGCCTCACGCCGCGGCGCTACCAATCGGGCGAGATCGACCGAAGCGGGCACATCTCCGGGTGTGGCGACGTCCTGGCGCGTACGCTTATGTACGAGGCTGCCATCGTGATCCTCCACCGGGTAAAGCGAGCGCTGCACCTGAAGGATTGGGCACTGGCGATCGCCGAGCGAGCTGGGCCAGGCAAGGCGCGGGTGGCCCTGGCGCGAAAGCTGTCGGTGATCCTGCACAGTGTGTGGCGTTCCGGTGAGCCGTTCCGCTGGGAGCCAACCGCACTCGCCGCTTAAATGCCAGATCATCCGGCGCGAGCCGGATGTACATGTCGCCTCGGGCGAGGTGCGGGCGACTGCGCGGTTGGGGCCATGGGCACGTGATCTAACGTCAGCCCGTTGTGGACCTTGCAGCGCCCGCGCTTTTCCGACCGGACCAGATGCTGCGGCGGCTTATGCCGACCGCGAAGAGAACCATGACCCGGAAGGCGACAAAGAAGAAGTTGACGAAGGAGGCGCGATTAGAGAACGGC
>NZ_JACTGR010000025.1 GCF_014489075.1 Sphingomonas sp. JC676
TGGTGGAAAGCGGTCCGGCTGCTTCCAAGAGCGCGATGGGCGATAGCTGCCATTTCGCATGATCGGTTTCCGGTTGAATCGACTTCGCAAAGGATTGCTCCACTGCCAGATTTTGGCAGTATAACTTCATGTCTCGAGCACAGCGCCTTCTCGATCTGATCCAGGTACTACGCCAGCATCGTCGACCAGTTGCGGGTGCCGTTGTGGCCGAAGAACTCGGCGTGTCGTTGCGTACCGTCTATCGCGACATAGAGACTTTGAAAGCCCAAGGCGCGCATATCGAGGGGGAAGCCGGCTTGGGCTACGTGCTCCGGCCGGGCTTCATGCTGCCGCCGCTAATGTTCTCGGAAGAGGAGATCGAGGCGCTGGTGCTCGGCTCGCGATGGGTTTCTGAGCGGGCGGACGGCCTTCTGGGGAAAGCCGCGCGCAACGTGCTCGCAAAGATCGGCGCCGTGCTCCCCGACGACCTCAAATCGGGAATAGATGCCTCTGGCCTGCTGATCGGCCCTGGTCAGCAGATTGCCGCGCGGGACGGCGAACTTGCTGCGATCCGCGCGGCGATCCGGTCCGAACGCAAGATGCAGGTCGGATACGCCGATGAACAAGGGAACGCCACCGACCGGACCATCTGGCCGATTGCGCTGGCCTTCTATGATCGCGTGCGTGTCCTTGTCGCCTGGTGCGAATTGCGCGCCGGCTACCGCCATTTCAGGATCGACCGTATCGCCACGCTTGAATGCGGTACAGAGCGGTATCCACGCCGTCGCGCCACACTGCTCAAGGAGTGGTACGCCTTCCAGGGCGTCCCCGAACAATGACTGCTGACAAAAACTGACAGGATAGCGCCGTAGGCTTCTTTTGCCGGCACCGATCCCGCGTGCCGCTGATCTGAAAGAGGTTTTATGGCGGACTTTAATTTCGTCCTTCTGCACGTCCGGGACCATGCAGCCAGCGCTGTGCTCTACCACGAACTGCTGGGCATCCCGATCGTCGAGCAAAAGCCGGATATCGCGATCCTGCCGTTGCGCGACGGCGTAATGCTAGGCCTATGGTCACGCGAAACGGTGGAACCGGAGAGCACTGGGCACACCGGCGCCAGCGAGATCGCATTCGCCGTCGCTGACGTAACCGCAGTGGAAGCGATGCACGCCGACTGGAGCCGACGCGGTCTGTCCATCCTCCAGATCCCGACGCGCATGAGCTTTGGCACCACCTTCGTCGCGCTCGATCCAGACGGTCATCGGCTACGCGTATTCGCATCCCCGTCTGCCTAATTGACGTTACCGGGTGACCACCGCGTGCGCTGGTCACCCAATTGATGCTCGATGGAACAATCTACGAGG
>NZ_JACTGR010000026.1 GCF_014489075.1 Sphingomonas sp. JC676
GGGAGCATGGTCGTCTTCGCGGTCGGCATAGGCCGCCGCATCATGGGGCTTCGCGGGACGGTCCTTCCAATGTTCGTTACGCACGAAGCGAACCGAAGTTCGTGGTGCAACGGCAGCTGCGGAATGGACCAGCCTACGTCCCGGCAGGGACGCCTCGTCACGCCATAGGCGCTTTCGAGCTCGTGAGTTAAGCGGTGGCGATCTTCGTCCTGGTGAAGAGTTCACCTGAGCGGAGCATCGCATGCATGATGACGGCGAGCTTGCGTGCGACGGCGACTGCGGCCCGCTTGAAGCCGATCTTCTCGCGAAGCTTCA
This sequence comes from Sphingomonas sp. JC676, assembly GCF_014489075.1. Classification (GTDB taxonomy): domain Bacteria; phylum Pseudomonadota; class Alphaproteobacteria; order Sphingomonadales; family Sphingomonadaceae; genus Sphingomonas. Next base: position 316 of record NZ_JACTGR010000026.1, read on the forward strand.
TGCCCCAGCGGCGCAGATCACTGTCGGCGTGACTGCGGGTCAGGATCACGACGGCTGCCTCGTACAGGAGTGCGCGGACGTGGGTGTCGCCACGTCGGGAGATGTGGCCGTCATAGTCGACCTCGCCTGATTGATAGCGTCTTGTGGTCAGTCCGAGCCAGGCACCGACCGAACGGGATCGGCTGAAGTTGGCAGGATCCTCAACCGCGGTCAGGTATGCCGTAGCGGTGATCGCTCCGACACCGGGGATCGTCATCAGCTGCTGACACTGCTGGCTCCTGCGGGCCTCGGCGAGGAGCTGCCGGCTCAGTTCGGTCGCCTGGATGCGCATGCTCCGCCATGCCTCAAGCAGAGGCAGGATGATCCGGGCGAGTTCGGTATGGCCGTCGAGCAAGGAGCGAACGTTCGCGTCGAACTTGCCGCCTATGCCACGCGGCACAATGAGCCCGAACGTCTTCATCAACCCGCGGACCTGGTTCGCTACATCCAACGTCGCCCGGACGAGCTTCGTTCGCGCCGCAACCAGCGTGCGCGACAGCATGCTGTCGAAGCCCTTCACCCGCACCTCACGGAAGAAGCCGACCTCTGCCAGATGAGCGAGACCGTCCGCATCGTTGGCGTCCGTCTTGTTGGCAGCCATGTCGAGCGCAGCTTTCGCATGACGCGCATCTATGCAGATCGCCGGCAACCCCTCCGCGATGAGCGCATGGAAGAACCAGACAGAGAGCGGCCCAGTCTCGAACACCACCCGCTTCGCGGCAGGCGCATGCTTGCGGATCAGTGCCGCGAGCAGCTGCGGATCCGACGCGCACTTGCCGCGCCAGACCCGCTTACCCGCGCGCCGGATAGATACCGCCGTCTCTTTCAGCGAGACGTCTAGTCCGATATACTCGTCCATGGCTGTTCTCCGTCCGATGTATGGGCCCGGCTGCAAGTCGTGAGCCCGCACCTTCATCTATCGGGGAACA
>NZ_JACTGR010000027.1 GCF_014489075.1 Sphingomonas sp. JC676
CTAGTCATCTGGAACTGAAGTAAGTTACATTGTATATGACGCCGTCCGAGAGGGAGGCGTTGATGGCGAACGCGTTTGCGAAGGGTCGTCCGATTGAGCCGTTGGTGGTGACGGCGGAGGAGCGCGCGTATCTTGAGCGACAGGTGCGGCGGCACCGGGTATCGCGCTCGCTGTCAGAACGATGTCGGATTATCCTGCGCTGTGCCGATGGGTTGCAGAGCAAGGTCGTGGCGACCGAGCTTGGCGTTCACGAGCATACGGTGGGCAAGTGGCGCCGGCGATTTCTGGCCGATCGCATTGACGGGCTGCTCGACGAAGCGCGCCCCGGCAGGCCGCGCACGATCGACGACGATCAAGTAGCTGCCGTGATCGAGCGAACGCTGCGCACCACACCTACGGATGCGACACACTGGTCGATCCGGTCGATGGCGGCAGAAACGGGCTTTTCACATACGACGATCCGCCGGATGTGGAATGCCTTCGGGTTGCAGCCACACCGTAGCCAGACCTTCAAGCTGTCGAGCGACCCGCTGTTTGTCGACAAGGTGCGCGATATCATTGGGCTTTACCTGTCGCCGCCGACCCGCGCGATCGTCCTCAGCGTTGATGAGAAGAGCCAGATCCAGGCGCTCGACCGCGAGCAGCCGGTGCTCCCCATGATGCCGGGCATCCCCGAGCGCCAGACCCACAGCTATGTGCGGCACGGGACGACATCGCTGTTCGCAGCGCTCGACATCGCCTCGGGCTTTGTCATCGGCAAATGCTACAAAAGGCATCGCGCGACCGAGTTCCTCGACTTCCTCAAGCAGATCGACCGGGCGGCCCCCGATGGGCTGGACGTCCACATCGTCATGGACAATTACGCGACCCACAAAACTGCCAAAGTCAGGGCCTGGCTCGCCCGCCGCCCGCACTATCACGTGCACTTCACGCCGACATCGGCGTCATGGATCAATCAGGTCGAGCGCTGGTTCGCTGAACTGACCAGAAAGCAGCTTCAGCGCGGCGTCCACCGTTCGACCGGCCAACTCGAGGCCGATATCCTCACCTTCATCGACCGACATAACGAAAACCCAAAGCCATACAGCTGGACCAAGTCCGCCGACGAAATCCTCGCCTCGGTCAAGCGCTTCTGCCAGAAAACACAGCAGACCTTATGTGGCGAACTTTAGATTCACGTGACTAG
>NZ_JACTGR010000028.1 GCF_014489075.1 Sphingomonas sp. JC676
GTTAGCTGTGAGCTTTCGATAGGTTGTTCATCCGGTGCCGGCCGAGCAGAGTGAGGTTACGACACTTCAAGCGCTCGGGAGGACCGGATGAACATCCACAAGAATGCCCGTTTGACACCGCGCAGTCGAGCCTTGCTGGTGCGGCGCGTGCTGATCGAGCGCCAGTCGCCCATGTCCGTCGCGACGGACATGGGCGTTTCGCTGCGCACCGTGGCCAAGTGGGTCAGGCGCTTCGAACTGGAAGGATGGCCCGGTCTTGCCGATCGCTCGTCACGACCGCACCGGTTGCGTGCAGTTACCCCGGAAACTGTTATCGAGCAGGTTGTGGCACTGCGGCGCGAGCGCTGGACCGGCAAACAGATCGCGAGCGCATGCGGCATCTCGAGCGCTACCGTCAGCCGCATTCTGCGTCGTCACCGCTTGAGCCGGATGCGCGACATCGATCCGCCTGTGCCGGTCGTTCGCTACGAGCGCGCTGAGCCTGGTGAGATGATCCACCTCGACATCAAGAAGCTGGGGCGCTTCGAACAGGTCGGTCACCGGATCACCGGCGACCCCACCAGCCGCATCAAACGCCTCAAGGTCGGCTGGGAGTACGTGCATGTCGCGATCGACGATGCCTCACGCCTCGCCTGCGCCAACATCATGCCCGACGAGAAAGCCACCAGCGCCGCCGCCGCGCTCCGCCACGCAGTGGCCTATTATCAAAGCCTCGGCATCACGGTCGCTCGCGTCATGACCGACAATGGCGGCTGCTACCGCTCCGACGCCTTCCGTCTCGCCTGTCGCGACCTCGCTCTCAAGCACATCCGCACCAAACCCTATACGCCCCGCACCAACGGAAAAGCAGAACGCTTCATCCAGACCGCGCTACGCGAGTGGGCCTATGCCAAGCCCTATCCCACCTCGGATACTCGCGGCGCCGAACTCCAGCCTTGGCTACACCGCTACAACTGGCACCGACCTCACGCCGGCATTAAACACCTCACGCCTATCACCAGACTCGGCCTCACCGAGAACAACCTGTTGAGACTCCACAGTTAGCGGAC
>NZ_JACTGR010000029.1 GCF_014489075.1 Sphingomonas sp. JC676
GTGGAGCGCGGTGCGGTACCAGTTGATCGGCTCGTGAAACGCTGCCGGCGGCGGCACCGCGACATAGTCCGCGCTCGGCGAATAATAGGCCTCCGCGCCACCGACCCGGAAATCCGCGCCGCTCGCGTCGATAAAAGCTTGCACCTGCGGGAGGACATCTACCTCTTCAGGAAGCTCGGGCGCGGCGCTCAACGCCTCGGGCAGCCCCTCGCACTGATCGACATTGAACACCGTGAACCGCTTGAGGAACGCCAGCTGCCGCGCCTCGCGGTCCTCGTCCCGCGCGCGCTCAGCCTCGTCCCTGGGCGTGAAGCGATCCGCATAGCAGACGGTCGTGCCCCGCTCGCCCTTGCGGACGTTACCGCCCACCGCCTGCGCCTGCCGGTAGGTCAGCCAGCGCTGCGAACTATATCCGCCCTCGATGACCGCCGCCCACAGGATCAGGACGTTGATCCCAGAATAACGCCGCCGGGTCCCCGCATTGTGCGGCATCGTGCAACCACAGGCCGCGCCATCCCAAGGCTGCACCCAGGCAGCCGCCCCTGCTCCAGCTCGGCAATCACCGCGCCGTCACCCCGGCATAGAGGCTCTCACGATTGGTCTCGGTCTTTTCCATCTTCCTCACTCCCAAACCACCGCAACCGGCGCCGGAATGGCGCGGTGGGCGGCAGGAGCGGACCGACAGTCCCGCCGATAAAGGCGGGCCGCACCCGAAGGGGCCGGAACGAATGTGTGGACGGCCCTTGCAAGTCACCTTCTGCCAAACCCTTCTCACCTTCCCCGCACCGGAACCCCGGAGTGGGGTGGGCGGCGAAAATCGACCGGAAAGGCACGCCGCAAAGGCGGGCCGCACCCGCAGGGCCACAACACCGTGGAGGACGCGGCGCAGCCGGGTTGCGGCTCGCCGAGGCGGGCCTAGCAGGGAGAGCCGGCCATCCCGCTTCGGGGGCCAGGCCAACAGATACGC
>NZ_JACTGR010000003.1:0-257500 GCF_014489075.1 Sphingomonas sp. JC676
ATTCTGGCCATTCCTGTTTTTACACAGGACCGCCGGTCAGACGCTGGTCTCGAGCGCCTTCAGGACAAGGCCGGCCTGCGCACGGTCGCTGGTGACATCCTGGAACACGATGCCGGTGGCGCCGGCCGCCAGGACGCGGCCCGCAAGCGCATCGTCGACAACGATCGCACCGCTATGCACGACCCGGAACAAGGGCGCGTCGGCCACGAAATCGGTGCGCCAATATTGGCGGCGCTCCGGGGTCAGCAGGATATCCTCGCCGATCGATCCGTCGGCGCGCTGCACCGGGATGCGTTCGTACAGCGTGCGCTTGAGATCGACGAGCGGGCGGACGACATGGGATTCATCACGCGATAGTCGCGCGCAATCACCTCAGGACGCGATCGGCTCGCATCGACCGGCAGATATTCGACCACGCCGGGCGGCAGCGCCAGTGTCTCGCGCAGCGCCGAGACGAGGCTGAGCCCGCCCCACGCGAAATAATCGGGCGCGAAATCGGGGCAATCCGCGACCAGCTGGACCGGCGGCAGCGCCGCGAAAGGGTCGATGAAAGGGAGTTGCTTCCGATATCCAGCGACATGGCGATGCTCCGGCGGTCCGATGCCGAGCCTTATCGCCCATCCGGCATGCCGGCGCGCTAGACGATTCGATTAGGACGGATATTTCCCTCCATCGCCTGATCCAGAGCCCTTTTGTCGTCCCCCCGGACTTGGTCCGGGGTCCACCTGGCATTTCAGCGAAGCCGTGGAGCCTCGAGCCCATCCCGTGCGGCACGGTAGACCCCGGACTAAGTCCGGAGTGACGGGAGGAGAAGGTCCGCCGCTGGTCCCTACAATGTCGATCCGCCGTGCCGGCTCTCAGCCGTCGCCGACGCGCTCGATATCGGCGCCGACGCCCTGGAGCTTCTCCTCGAGCCGCTCATAGCCGCGATCGAGGTGATAGACGCGCTGGACCTGGGTCTCGCCCTCGGCGACGAGTCCAGCGAGGATCAGGCTCATCGACGCGCGCAGATCGGTCGCCATCACCGGTGCGCCGACCATCTTGTCGACGCCGCGCACCACCGCCGTGCGCCCGTGCACTTCGATGTTCGCGCCCATCCGCGCCAGCTCGGGCACGTGCATGTAGCGGTTCTCGAAGATCGTCTCGGTCAGCACGCTGGCGCCGTCGGCCTTGCACAGCATCGCCATGAATTGCGCCTGCATGTCGGTGGCGAAGCCCGGGAACGGCGCGGTGTTGAGCGTCAGCGGCCTGATGCCGTTGGCCGCGGCAATGCGGATGCCGTCCTGCGTCTCCTCGACGGTCACGCCCGCCTCGATCAGCGCGTCCAACGTCGCGCGCATGTCGCCCGCAGCAGCGCCGACCAATTCGACATCGCCGCCGGTGATCGCCGCGGCGCAGGCATAGCTGCCCGCCTCGATCCGATCGGGCATCACTGCATAGGTCGCGCCGTGCAGCCGATCGCGGCCCTCGATCTCCAGCGTCTCGGTGCCGATGCCGTGGATCGACGCGCCCATCGCGACGAGCATGTTGCAGAGATCGACGATCTCGGGCTCGCGCGCGGCATTCTCCAACACGGTGCCGCCCTTGGCGGTCACCGCGGCCATCAGCGCATTCTCGGTCGCGCCGACCGAGACCACCGGAAAGCGGTACTTGCCACCCTTCAGCCGCCCGCCGGGTGCGCTTGCCTTCACATAGCCCGCCGCGAGCTCGATCTCCGCGCCGATCGCTTCCAGCGCCTTCAGGTGCAGATCGATCGGGCGGTTGCCGATCGCACAGCCGCCGGGCAGCGACACCGTCGCCTCGCCCGCGCGGCCGAGCACCGGACCGAGCACCAGGATCGATGCACGCATCTTGCGGACAATGTCATAGGGCGCGACCGTCGAGCTGAGCCGCCCCGCGCGGATCGTCATCACCCGGCCGAAATCGGTGGGACGCGTCCCCTCGATCGCGGTCGATGCGCCGAGCTCGTTCAGCAGATGGCCGAAGCTGTCGACATCGGCGAGCCGCGGCAGATTGCGCAGCGTCAGCGGCTCGTCGGTGAGCAATGCGCAAGGCATCAGCGTCAGCGCGGCGTTCTTGGCGCCCGAAATTGCGATCTTGCCGGAAAGGCGGTTGCCGCCACGGATGAGGATACGGTCCATGACCGGGCTTCTAGTTCCTCTTGCGCCTCGCGCAAGCACAGCTCTCTTGCAGGTGCTTGATCGATTTTAATGCATTGATTCCTTTGGACTGCTTTGCATGCGCGGTGGGGGGAAGTCCAAAGCGTGTCTGGTAGTTGTTTCGCCGAAGTGTTGAGCGAGCTGGTTGATTTGACGCCGCCGGAAAGGGCGGCGCTCGAAAGGCTGGAGGAGCGTCAGCGGCACGTGCGCCGCGGCGCGGTGTTGCAACGCGAGAACGAGGCGTGCGGTGAATTGTTCATCCTCCGCAAGGGGCTGATCATGAGCTATGTGCTGCTCGACGACGGCAGCCGCCAGATCCTGCGCTTCCTGTTCCCGGGCGACATGCTCGGCGTCTCCAGCGCGATGTACCGCGAAGCGCCCGAGACCTTGTGCGCGCTGTCCGATTGCGTGGTCTGTCCGTTCGATCGCTCGGTGCTGTCCGATCTGATGGTCGAGCATCCGCGTCTGGCGGGGATGATCCTAGTCTATAGCCAGATTGAGCGCGTCGCATTGACCGATCGGCTGGCGGCGCTCGGCCGCACCAGCGCCAAGGCGCGCGTCGCCGCGCTGCTGCTGGAATTGCGCAATCGCCTTCGCGCGATCGACAAGAGCATCGCCAATGCATTCGCACTGGGCCTCACCCAGGAAGAAATCGGCGACGCGACCGGGCTTACCGCGGTCCATGTCAACCGCATGCTCCGCCAGCTCGAGGAAGAAGGGCTGATCGCCCGCGAGGCGGGCCGCGTCACCTTGGTCGACGAGCGGGCTCTCGCCCGAGCCGCGAATTATGTGAACCGGTATGAGGGGCTGGACCTGGGCTGGCTGCCCAAGCCGCGTAGCTGATCGGTTCAGCCCCTTCCCGTCACCCCGGAACAAATCCGGGGTCACGAAGGAGCTACTATCCCGGAACGCTCACGCCTTTTCGAGCGTGCATTGCAGCGGGTGCTGGTTCTGCCGGGCGAAGTCGATCACCTGGCTCACCTTGGTCTCCGCCACTTCGTAGCTGAACACGCCGCACACCCCCACGCCGCGCTGATGGACATGGAGCATCACCCGAGTCGCCTCTTCCATGTTCATCCGGAAGAAACGCTGCAGGCACAGCACGACGAACTCCATGGGTGTGTAGTCGTCGTTGAGCATCAGCACGCGGTAAGGCGTCGGTTTCTTGGTCCGCGTCCGCGTGCGCGTGGCGAGACCGACGGAGGGATCGTTGCCCTGGTCGTCATTGTCGCCGTCTTCGGCCATGCGGATCAGTGTTTCGGGGGTTTCAGCCATCTGTCTCGTGAAAATATGATGGCGCTGCGGTGAGGGCAAGGCCGGTGCTGCGCGATAACCCTGATTTCTCCCGCACCCTAACGCAGAAGGGGCGGCTGCCTCTCGGCAACCGCCCCTCCACGCTTTTTCCCGGATACGCGGGAAATAACTGTTACGCGGCGGTCTTCACCTTCTCGGCCGCAACCGCAACGCGGTTCGAAAGCGGCTGAGCGGCGTCGCCGGCGAGCTTGAGCAGCGCTTCGGTGTTCTTCGAAGCTTCGGCGACATACGAGTCGAACGCGCCGCGGACGAAATCGCTCTGCAGCTTGAAGAAGTCGGCCGGCGACTTGACGGTCGCGAGGGTCTTCATCGCGGCGGTCGCGGTCTCGAACGACTTGCGGCTGTACTCGGCGGCATCCTGGCCGAACGACTCGAAGCCCTTGGCGGCGATGCGGCCGCTCTCGACGAGCGCCTCGACATTGCCCTTGGCGAACTCATTGGCTTCTTCGACCAGCTTGGTCGACTTTTCGACGGCCGCCTTGGTGCGGTCGTTGAAGTCGGCGAAGAAGGCCTGCGCCTTGGCGGTGGTGTTCTCGACGGTGTTTTCGATGGTAGCCATTTTCACGGTTTCCTTGACGGTTTCCGCAGCCGTTTGCCCAACGGCGGCGGCGGTGGTTGCGGTTTCCGTGACGGCCTCGACAACGGGCTCGCTCACGGCTTCGACGGTCTCAATCACTTCCTGCGGTGCTGCTTCCACGGGCGGGACCGGCTCGGCGACCACGGCCGGGACGATCGGAGCGATCGTTTCGGCAACGGGAACCGGCGCGGGCTTCTCAACCGCGGGGGCAGCAATCTTAGCCACGGGCGCGACCGGCTTCTTCGAACGCGCCGCGGGCTTCGGAGCGGCAGGCTTCGCCGTACCGGACTTCGGACCCTTGCTCGCCATGATATGGCTCCCCTAGCTAATTGCTGCGTTGCAACATTTAAGGGATCGTTGCGCGGATTGCAAGAGGAAAATGTTGCACCGCAACATGAGACATTTCCGTTACGGAACCGTGGCTTCAGCGTGTCCGAACGTAGCTGCCGGGCGCATCCTCGATCGGCTTCAATTTGCCTTTTCCGGGTACACGTGCAGCTTTTGCAGCCAGCTTCGCGCTATCCAGTGCATCGATCCAACCGATCCAGTCGGGCCACCAACTCCCCTTGGTTTCTTTTGCTCCCGCAAAAAATTCGGAAAGCGTGCTCGCAGGCGCCTCGTTGGTCCAATATTGGTATTTGCCCGCCGCCGGCGGATTCACCACGCCGGCGATATGGCCCGAGCCCGCGAGCACGAACTTGAGCGGTCCCTTGAAATAATGAGTGATCTTCCAGACGCTCTGCGCCGGCGCGATATGGTCCTCGCGGCCCGCCTGGATATAGGTCGGCGTAGAAACCTTGGTCAGGTCGATCGGCGTGCCGGCGATCGAGAGCGAGCCCGGCGTCACCAGCTTGTTGTCGCGGTAGAGGTCGGTCAGGTAGCTCAGATGCCAGGCCGAAGGCAGGTTGGTGACGTCCGAGTTCCAGTGGAGCAGGTCGAACGGCGCATAGTCCTGCCCCATCAGATAATTGTTGGTGACATAGTTCCAGATCAGGTCGCGGCCGCGCAGCAGGTTGAACGTCGTCGCCATGTAGCGCCCGTCAAGGAACCCGTCGGCGCCCAAACTCTTGATCAGCGCGAGCTGATCGTCGTCGACGAACAGGTTCAGGTCGCCCGCTTCGGAGAAATCGACCTGCGCGGTGAAGAAGGTCGCGCTCTTCACCTTGTCGGCCTGCTCGCGGGCGGCAAGCACCGCCAGCGTCGCCGCGAGCGTCGTCCCCGCCACGCAGTAACCGATGGCATGCACCCCATCGACCTTGAGCAGATCGCGCACCGTGTCGATCGCGTCGATCTGGCCGCGCTCGACATAATCGTCCCAGACGACGTCCTTCATGCTCGCGTCAGCGGATTTCCACGAGACGACGAATACGGTCAGTCCCTGGTCCACCGCCCAGCGGATGAAGCTCTTCTCGGGGGTCAGGTCGAGGATGTAGAAACGGTTGATCCAGGGCGGGAAGATGATCAGCGGCGTCTTGTAGACCTGCTCGGTCGCCGGCGCGTACTGGATCAGCTCGTAGAGCGGGGTGCGCTTGACGACCTTGCCCGGCGTCATCGCGAGATTGCGGCCGAGCTCGAACGCACCTTCGGCGGTCTGCGTCATCTGCCCCTTGGCGAGGTCCGACAGCATGTGCTGCAGGCCCTTCAGAAGGCTCTCGCCCTTGGTCTCGACGATCTTCTCGATTACCTGCGGATTGGTCGCGGGGAAGTTGGTCGGGCTGACCGCGTCGATGAAGCCCTTGGTCGCAAAGCGGATCTGATCCTTCTGCTTGGGATCGATGCCCTCCAGCGAGTCCACGCCCTTCAGCAGATGATCGGCGATGACGAAATAGCTCTGCCGCAGGAAATCGAACACGGGCTCCTCGCGCCATTGCGGCGCCTTGAAGCGCTTGTCACGCGCCTGTTCGGGCGTTTCCTCGAAGGGCTCGGCATGCGCCGGATCGAGGAAGCGCTGCCAGAGCTGCATCGTGTCTGCCCAGAAGCCCGCGCTCGCGCGCATCGCCGCGGTAGGATCAAAGGCGCCGAACGACGGCGCTGCGGGCGCATGCTCGAACATGTCCAGCCCGTTCTCCAGCATCATCTGCTGCGCGCGGCCGAGCACCCAGGTCCAGTGCTGCAGGTCTTCGAGGCTGGTGGTCGGCGGAGTCGCGGTTTCTGCCATGCTATCCTCTTCAAGCCATGCTTTAGCGCACCCCGCGCAACTCGTCATTCCCGCAGCGCCGCATATCGCGTAGAAACCGCCTTACGACACATTCGGGTGTCGCGCTCCAACCCCTGAGAGACGAGGAAATGTCCGAAGAGTTCTACCGCATCAAGCGCCTGCCCCCTTATGTCATCGCCGAAGTGAACGGGATGCGGGCAGCGGCGCGGGCGGCGGGCGAGGACATCATCGATCTCGGCATGGGCAATCCCGACCTGCCACCACCAGAGCATGTCATCGAGAAGCTGATCGAAGTCGCGCGCAAGCCCGACGCGCACGGCTATTCGCAGTCCAAGGGCATTCCGGGTCTGCGCCGCGCCCAGGCGAACTATTATGCCCGCCGCTTCGGCGTCGATGTGGATCCCGAGACCGAAGTCGTGGTGACGATGGGATCGAAGGAAGGGCTGGCCAGCCTCGCCACCGCGATCACCGCGCCGGGCGACGTCGTGCTGGCGCCGAACCCGAGCTATCCGATCCACACCTTCGGCTTCATCATCGCCGGCGCGACGATCCGCGCGGTGCCGACCACCCCGGACGAGCATTATTTCGAGAGCCTCGAGCGCGCGATGAACTTCACCGTGCCGCGGCCGTCGGTCCTGGTGGTCAACTATCCGTCGAACCCGACCGCCGAAACCGTCGACCTCGCTTTCTACGAGCGGCTCGTCGCCTGGGCGCGCGAGAACCAGGTCTGGATCATCTCAGACCTCGCTTATTCCGAGCTCTATTTCGACGGCAAGCCGACCACCTCGATCCTCCAGGTCAAGGGCGCGAAGGACGTCGCGATCGAATTCACTTCGCTCAGCAAGACCTATTCGATGGCCGGCTGGCGGATGGGCTTCGCGGTCGGCAACCAGAAGCTGATCGCAGCGATGACGCGGGTGAAATCCTATCTCGACTACGGCGCCTTCACCCCGATCCAGGCTGCCGCCTGCGCAGCGCTGAATGGTCCGCAGGACATCGTCGAACGCAACCGGCAGCTCTATCACAAGCGCCGCGACGTGCTGGTCGAGAGCTTCGGCCGCGCCGGCTGGGACATCCCCAGCCCGCCCGCATCGATGTTCGCCTGGGCGCCGCTGCCGCCGGCACTCGCCCATCTCGGCAGTCTCGAATTCTCGAAGCAACTGCTGACCGAGGCCAAGGTCGCGGTCGCGCCGGGCGTTGGGTACGGCGAAAATGGCGAGGGCTATGTCCGCATCGCCATGGTCGAGAACGAGCAGCGCCTGCGCCAGGCTGCGCGCAATGTGCGGAAATATCTGCAGTCGATGGGCGTGAACACGCCGAACGTGACCGCGGGCTAGGCCACTTCGTGCTCCTGCGAAAGCAGGAGCCCAGGAGTCGCGGGCGCTCGGTTTGTAGCCCTGGGCCCCTGCTTTCGCAGGGGCACGGGTTTCGCTTTACCGATCCCGCCGCCCCAACAGCCGCAGGCGCAGCGCATTGAGCTTGATGAAACCCGCCGCATCGCGCTGGTCATAGGCGCCTTGGTCGTCCTCGAAGGTCACGACCTTCTCGCTGTAGAGCGAGTAAGGCGACTTGCGGCCGGTGACGATCACGCTGCCCTTGTAGAGCTTGAGGCGGACGGTGCCGGCCACCTTCTCCTGGCTATGGTCGATCGCCGCCTGGAGCATCTCGCGCTCGGGGCTGAACCAGAAGCCGTTGTAGAGCAGCTCCGCATAGCGCGGGGCGAACTCGTCCTTCAGGTGCGCGGCACCGCGATCGAGTGTGATCTGCTCGATGCCGCGATGCGCGAGGTGATAGATCGTGCCGCCGGGAGTCTCGTACATGCCGCGTGACTTCATCCCGACGAAGCGGTTCTCGACCAGGTCGAGCCGGCCGATGCCGTGCTTGCGGCCGAGCTCGTTGAGCGCGGCGAGCAGGGTCGCCGGGCTCATGCCGACGCCGTTCAGCGCGACGCCGTCGCCGCGCTCGAAATCGATCGTGATCGTCTCAGGCTGGTCGGGCGCGTCCTCGGGATTGACCGTGCGCGAATAGACATAGTCGGGAACCTCATCCCACGGATCCTCGAGCACCTTGCCCTCGGACGAGGTGTGGAGAAGGTTGGCGTCGGTCGAGAACGGCGCCTCGCCGCGCTTGTCCTTGCTCACCGGGATCTGGTGCTGCTCGGCGAACTCGATCAGCTTGGTGCGTGACGTCAGGTCCCATTCGCGCCACGGCGCGATCACCTTGATGTCCGGATTCAGCGCGTAATAGCCGAGCTCGAAGCGGACCTGGTCGTTGCCCTTGCCGGTCGCGCCATGGCTGACCGCATCGGCATTGACCAGTTTGGCGATCTCGATCTGGCGCTTCGCGATCAGCGGCCGGGCGATCGAGGTGCCGAGCAGGTACAGTCCCTCGTACAGCGCATTGGCGCGCATCATCGGGAAGACGAAGTCCTTGACGAACTCCTCTTTCAGATCGTCGATGAAGATATGTTCGGGCTTCACGCCTGCCATCTCGGCCTTCTTGCGCGCGGGCTCGAGCTCCTCGCCCTGGCCCAGGTCCGCCGTGAAGGTCACGACCTCGCAATTATAGGTCTGTTGCAGCCATTTCAGGATCACGCTCGTGTCCAGCCCGCCTGAATAAGCGAGGACGACGCGGTTGATCTGATCGGACATGGGCTTGCGACTCCGGATGGGGGAACGGGGGGCGCTCTAGGGTCCACGTGCCGCTTCCGCAACCTTTGCAGCGGGCGCATCCTGTAACCCACGCGACTCAGGGGAAAGAGCGATGGCCGAACTCAAGACCAAGCCGACGGAGGTGCGCGTCGACGCCTTCATCGAAGCGGTGCCCGACGCGACTCGGCGCGAGGATGCAAAGACGCTCGTGGCGCTGATGGAGCGCCTGACGGGCGAGCCGCCGGTGATGTGGGGTCCCTCGATCATCGGCTTCGGCAGCTATCGCTACAAATATGACAGCGGCCATGAGGGCGAGATGTGCCGGATCGGCTTCAGCCCGCGCAAGGCGGAGCTCGTGCTCTATGTGCTCACCGCCTATGCCGACCAGAGCGCTGAGCTGGCGAAGCTGGGCAAACACAAGACCGGCAAATGCTGCCTCTACATCAAGAAGCTCGCCGACGTGGACATGGCCGTGCTCGAAGGGCTGGTCCAGGGCGCGCTCGACCGGATGAACGCGGTCTATCCGGCCTGAAGTCCAAGCTTCCGTTCGCCTTCGAACATATAGTCGCGGGTGATCGGCAGCGTGTGGCGCGAGCGCGAGAACTGGAGCTGGTAATTGACCATGCCGCCGGTGCGGAACGCCACGCACGAGCCCGCCAGGTAGAAGGTCCACATTCGGAAGAAGCGCTCATCGTAGAGCGCGACCACCTGGTCCTTCGCGGCAACCGTCCGCTTGAACCAGTGCTCCAGTGTATAGCCGTAATGGAGCCGCAGCACTTCGAGATCGGTCAGGAAGAAGCGCATCCCCTCATAGCCGCGCGCGATCTCCGAAAGCGCCGGGATATAGCCGCCCGGGAAGATGTATTTCGAGGTGAAGCGATCGGTGATCCCCGGCCGTCCCGCGCGTCCGATCGTGTGGAGCAGCATCACGCCCTCCGGCGTCAGCAGCCGACGGCATTGCGCGAAGAAGGCGCGGTAGAATGCCGGGCCGACATGCTCGAACATGCCGACCGAGACGATCCGGTCGAACTGGCCGGAGACGTTGCGGTAATCGATCAGCTCGAACTTGACCTTGTCGGCCACGCCCGCCTCGTCGGCGCGGCGCCGGGCGACCTTCAACTGCTCTTCGGACAAGGTGACGCCCAGCACTTCGGCGCCGGTCTTTTCGTGGAGATACAGCGCCATACCGCCCCAGCCACAGCCGATATCGAGCACCTTCATCCCCGGCTCGAGCGCCAGCTTGGCGGCGATATGCGCCTTCTTGTCGAGCTGGGCCTGCCCGAGGCTGTTGGCCGGATCGGTGAAATAGGCGCAGCTATATTGGCGATCGGCATCGAGGAAGAGATCGTAGAGCCGGTCGTTCAGGTCATAGTGATGCGCCACATTGCGCTTCGAGCGACGCTGCATGTTGAAGCGCCCGATCCGGTGGGCCACGCCGTCGATCGCGCTGCGGATCGGGCCGGGCATCAGATTGGCCGATCCCTGCTCCCACAGATTGTTGCCGGTCATCAGCGTCAGCAGGTCGAGGATGTCGCCCTGTTCGATGACGAGCTTGCCGTCCATGAACGCCTCGGCCGCGCCCAGCGACGGATCGCGCAGGATCGCCCGTTCGGCGCCCGGTCCAAAACGGATCGTAACCGGCTTGAATGCCGGATCGGGTACGCCGTAGCTTCGCGTAGAGCCGTCGGTGTGGATGACTGAGAGCGGACCGCGCGTGATGGCGCGCGTGAGAAAACGATCGATCAACGCCATGAGCGGAAGTTAGGCACTCGTGCTGCGCCGCGCCACAAGGATTTTATGTCCGACCGATATCAAATTCCGGCGTACCATTCGTAGCCGGCCACATCCTCCCAGAAGCCGCCCTTGCCGCCGCCGATTCCGGCGAGCGAAGCGACCGCTTCGATCCGCATGACATATTTGGCGTGCTTGTAGCCGAGCTGCCGCTCGACGCGCAGCCGTATCGGTGCGCCATGCCCGACCGAAAGATAGCGGTCGTTGAGCGCCCAGGCGAGGATGGTCTGCGGGTGGAAGGCGTCGACCAGGTCGATCGACTCGTAATAGGGCCTCCCGCCGAGTAGATCTGCGCAGTGGAAGACGAGATAGCGCGCGGTGTCGCGCATGCCCGCCAGGTCGAGCACCGTCTCGAGCCGCGGCCCCTGCCACTTGCCGATCGCGCTCCAGCCCTCGACGCAATCGTGCCGCGTGATCTGCGCGCGCTGGGGCATCGACTGAAGCTGCGCAAGCGAGAGCGAGAGCGGCCGCGCCACCAGCCCGTCGACCTTGAGCCGCCAATCGGCGAAGCGGCCCGCAGCGAGCGCTTCATATTCGGGCGTGTTGGGGTTGGCGGTGCCGTTGGTCCGGAAGAACGGGCTGCGCTGCTCGGCGCGGAATTCACGCGCCTTCGCCGCGCGGCCGGTGATCGAGCGCTGGAGAAAGCGGTGCGCGTCCTCGGCGCTCAGGAGCCAGGGATCGTTGGTGAAGCGGTCGCAGCCTGCCAGGAGCCCGCCCGCACCGAGGATGAGCGCGTTGCGGCGCGTGATCATGCCGCGTCCTCCGGCACGCGCCACCAGCCGGTGATCATCGAACGCACTTCGTTGATCGGGCCGGCGAGCAGCACCAAAGTCAGGTGGACGAGGATGAACAAGGTCGTCAGCGCCATCGCGATGAAATGGACCGAGCGCGCCGATTGGCGGCCGCCGAATATCTCGGTCAGCCATGGCCAGGCGGCATCCATGTTGGGCGACAGCGCCAGGCCGCTCAGGATCAGCAGCGGAATCAGCACGAAGATCATCCCGGCGTAAGAGAGCTTCTGGAAGATGTTGTAGGCGCGCGGGTTCTCCGGATCGTGGAAACGCAGCGCCAGGTGCGCCTTGAAATCGGCCCATAGATGGCGCGGTCCCAGCTCGGCGCGGCGGATGCGCAGGTCGCGGGCGAAATGCCGGTTGAGCAGGCTCAGCGCCATGTAGATCAGCAGCCCGAACGCCAGCACCAATGCGAAGAACAGGTGCCAGTGCCGCGCGCCCGACAGGCTGTAGTGCGAGGGGATCGTCGCCCAGCCGGGGAAGCGCGGAAGCGCGAGCCAGGCATGGTCCCAATTCGCGCCATATTGCCCCCAATAGAGCCGGGGATGCGCGTTGAAGATCATCAGCCCGCTGCCGATCATGATGAAGATCGCCAACGCATTGATCCAGTGCCAGAGCCGAGTGGCGAGGGCGTGGCGATACAGCATGGGTGGGGGCGCCGGATCGGGATCGTCTGCCATTTCCGCGCTCTCCATGGGGCGGCAATATAGGCTATCCGGCCGCGGGCCAAAAGGTCTCCTCCCGAATCACTCTTTTCCTGCGAAAGCGCCGATGACCGCGGATTTCCACTTCTACGAACCCACCCAGGGCCACCGCCTGGCCCATGATCCGCTCAACGCGATCGTCGCCCCGCGCCCGATCGGCTGGATCAGCACCGTCTCCACCGACGGCGTGCGCAACCTCGCGCCCTACAGCTTCTTCAATCTGTTTAACTATCGTCCGCCGCTCATCGGCTTCTCGTCGACGGGGTGGAAGGACAGCGTCGCCAATGTGGAGGCGACCGGCGAATTCGTGTGGAACCTGGCGACTCGCGCCCAGGCCGAGGCGATGAACGCGAGCTCGGCTATCGTCGCGCCCGAGATCGACGAGTTCGTCCACGCCGGTCTCGCGGCGCTGCCGTCACGGCTGGTGAAGCCCGATCGTGTCGCGGGCAGTCCGGTCCAGTTCGAGTGCAGGCTTACCCAGCTTATCCGGCTGGAGACCAAGGAAGGCCATGCGATCGACCAGTGGCTGGTGATGGGCGAGGCTGTGGCGATCCATATCGATCGGGCGATGCTGGAAAACGGCGTCTACCAGACCGCGCGCCCGCACCCGATCCTGCGCGGCGGCGGACCGGCCGATTATTTCGAGATCACCGAGGGTGCGCTGTTCCGGATGCGCCGGCCCGGCTGAGCGGCGCTATCCATAGGCGCGCAGGAAGAAGACGAGCGTGGTAACCCCGGTCACCGCGAGCGTCCACCACCGCACCAGCCCGTGCGGTAGCTTCTTGCCCAGCTTGGCGCCCAGCCACCCGCCGAGGATCGCGCCGACCAGCATCGGCAGGCAGAACAGCCAGCGCACCAGCCCCGCCGCGACGAAAACGATCGCGGCCGCCAGATTGGCGATCGCCAGCATGAGCGTGCGGATCGAGAAGAGCGAGCGCGGATGCGCGCCCGCGAGCAGGCCATAGGTGGCGGTGGTCATCAGCCCGACGCCGCCGCCGAAATAGCCGCCATAGATGCCGAGCAGCGACTGGACGATCATCAGCGTGCGCGGGCCGATCGTCACGCGGGCGCGCAGCCAGTCGGACGCCTTGCGCCCGAGCAGCATCGCCAGGAAGCCGATCAGCAGCAGCCAGGGAATGATGAAGTCGAAGGCGCGCGACGGCGTGATCACGAGCAGCACGCTGCCGACCAGCCCGCCGACAAAGGTGATTCCCGCCAGCACGCGGACGTCCAGGCCACCCACCGGCGCGAGCTCGTCGCGAAACTCCCACGCGCTGGCCGCCGCGCCGGGCAGCAGCGCGACGTTTGAGGTCGCGTTGGCAATATTGGCCGGCAGCCCCAGCGCGATCAGCGCCGGCAGGGTCGCGAAGGTGCCGCCCCCGGCAAGCGCGTTCATCGCGCCGCCGAGCATGCCGGCCGCGAGCGGCAGCGCTATATCTCCGAGACCAGACAAGCTTTGATTCCGTTTGCCCTGAGCTTGTCGAAGGGCCCTAGCCGTTATCGCCAGCCGCGCAAGGAAGACGGTGCTTCGACAGGTTCAGCACGAACGATATTGTAAGCTCACCCGAGCGCGGCGAGTTTTTCCTCGGCCTGCCGATCGAGCTCGGCGCGGCTCTTCTTCTCCGACGCGGTCTTGAGCTGGCCGCAGGCGGCGTCGATGTCGCGGCCGCGCGGCGTGCGCACCGGGGCGGATATGCCCGCTTCGAATACGATGCTCGAAAAGGCCCGCACCCGCTCCGGCGTCGACGTTTCATAGGGCGCACCGGGCCAGGGGTTGAACGGGATCAAATTCACCTTGGCGGGCAGCTTGTACTTCTTGATCAGCCGGACGAGCTCGTGCGCCTCGGCGTCACTGTCGTTCTTGTCCTTCAGCATCACATATTCAAAGGTGATGCGACGGGCATTGTTGGCGCCGGGATAATCGGCACAGGCCTGGAGCAGCTCCTCGATCCCGTATTTGCGGTTCAAGGGCACGATCTCGTCGCGCACTTCCTTGGTCACCGCGTGGAGCGAAACCGCGAGGTTGACACCGATCTCCTCGCCCGCGCGCGCCATCATCGGCACGACACCGGAGGTCGACAGCGTGATACGGCGGCGCGACAGGCCCAGCCCGTCGCCGTCCATCACGATCCTGAGCGCATCCCGGACATTGTCGAAATTATAGAGCGGCTCGCCCATCCCCATCATCACGATGTTGGTGAGCATGCGCCCCTCGGGCTGGCTCGGCCATTCGCCCAGCGAATCGCGCGCGAGCATCACCTGGCCGACGATCTCGGCCTGGGTCAGGTTGCGCACCAGCCGCATCGTGCCGGTGTGGCAGAAGCGGCAATTGAGCGTGCAGCCGACCTGCGAGGATACGCAGAGCGTGCCCCGATCCGCATCGGGGATGAAGACCATCTCATAGTCCTGGCCGTCGTCCGAGCGGAGCAGCCATTTGCGCGTGCCGTCGGTCGAGACCTGCGCCTCGACCACTTCGGGCCGCGAGATCACGAAGCGCTGCTCCAGCCAGGGATGCATCGCCTTCGAGATGTCGGTCATCCTCGAGAATTCGGTGACGCCGCGATTATAGATCCAGTGCCACAGCTGCTTAGCGCGCAATTTGACCTGTTTCGGCTCAAGCTGCGAGGTCTCCAGCGCCATGCGGAGATCGGCCTTGGAAAGTCCGAGCAAGTCGATTCGGCCGTCCTGGCGCGGCACGAAGGCGCGCGGGACGGGCACGGGATCGATGTGCCCGGGGATGGGCATAAGGGCGGCCGACACTGTCTGCATGGCGCGCCATGTAGGCGATTTCGCGCCGGAATTCCACTCCCCGCGCCGCGTCATAATTTCTACGCCCGCATTTACCTTGTCCTGCATATGCAACGCCATGCCGCGTAGTGGGTTGTCTAGCAGGACACCCGCTGTCCAGCTTGGCGCGGGGCAACCCTAGTTGGAGTAGGATATGAAGCTTCGCAATTCGATGATGGTGCTGGGCGCTACGCTGTTGTGCGCACCGGCAGCCTTCGCGCAGAACACCCCGCCGGCCCAGCCGGCAACGCCTGCGCAGACCACGCCGGCGCCCACCACACCGGCCGCTCCGGCCGCGGTGACGGACGCCGAAGTGACCCAATTCGCCACCGCGGCGCTGGCGGTCGAGAAGGTCCGCAAGGACACGACGATCCCCGAAGCCGACAAGAACACCAAGATGGCCGATGCGGTGAAGATGGCGGGTCTCGACCCGAACCGCTTCAACGAGATCGGTCAGGCGATGCAGGCCGATCCGGCGCTGAACAAGAAGATCCAGGCGGCAGCGGCAGCGCAGCAGCCCGCTACGCCGGCACCGGGCGCTTCCTCGCCGGCTCCGGCACCGGCACCCAAATAAGCTGTGGGCGGCGGCATGACCGCCGCCGCCCCGGCTTTCAGGCGGGAGTGCAGCCGAGCGCTTCCAGCGTGACCGGCAGCGCTTCGGCGAGCGGCGTGTGCGGTTCCTCGCCGAGGAGTTCGACGAGCTCGCGATTGTCGAGCCGCAAGGGATGGCGCCAATAGGTGCGCATCTCGATCAACTCCTTCAGCGTCGTGCTGAACAGCGCCGCCAGGGGCAGCAGCGCCCAGGGAAGCCCGCGCACCTTCGCGTCATTGCCCGACGCGTGCGCCACCGCCGCGGCGAACTGTGCGCCATCGGCGTCCCAGGTTCCGGCGAAGTGATAGCGCGCGAAACGCGGTAGTTCACGGTCGCGGTCGAGCAGCCGGGCGAAGGTCTCGCCGACATCGGGCAGATACGCCCAGGCATGCCCGACCCCCTTGCTCGCCGGATTGGTGACCGCACGCACCCGCTTGCCCGGCGTCACCATGCCCTGCGACAGCCAGCTATTCCCCGGCCGCGGCCCGAAGAAGTCGCCCGCCCGCAGAATCACCACCCGGGCGCCCGACGCCTCCAGCCTCTTCTCCATCTCGCCCCGGATGCGGCCCTTGCGCGTCGAGGGATGCTGCGGCGAATCGGGCTGGGCCACCGGCGTTTCGGCGGCGTCGTAATTATAGATGGTGCCGGGCAGCGCGACCCGGGCATCGTTGGCGAGCGCTGCGGCGATGCTGTTATCGATCATCGGCAGCACCAGCTTTTCCCATTCGCGATAGCCCGGCGGGTTCACGGCATGGACGATCGCGTCAACACCCTTCGCCGCGCGCAGCACGGCGTCGCGGTCCATCGCGTCGCCCTGCGTCCATTCGATTTCCGTATCCATGCCCGGCTTCATCTGGCGAGCGAGCCCGCGCACCTTCCAGCCGTGCCGCAGCAATGCCCGCGCGGCTTCGCCGCCCACGCCGCCGGTCGCGCCCAGCACCAGAACCGTCTTTGCCATTTCGACCTCCTTCAGTGGTGGCCACGAGATGGCCCAGGCGAGCTTCAAAGAAAATTGCCTAACCTTTGCGAGCGGCCTATAAGAATTTTATGAGCCAGATCGATTGGGAGCAGCAGCGCGCCTTTCTCGCGGCGATCGAGGAAGGCAGTCTCTCGGGCGCGGCAAGGCGCCTCGGCCTCGCGCAACCCACCGTGCGCGTGCGGATCGAAATGCTCGAAAACGCCCTCGGCACGCCGCTTTTCACCCGCTCGCCGGGCGGCTTGATCCCCACCGAACGCGGCGAGGCATTGCGCGAGCACGCCCGGGCGATGGCGCTCGCCTCGGATGCGTTCGTCCGCTCGGCTTCCGCGGCGCCGGACCAGGTGGCAGGCACGGTGCGGGTCAGCGCCAGCGACATGATCGCGATCGAGGCACTCCCGCCGATCCTCGCCGATCTCGCCACGCGGCATCCGTCGCTGGTGATCGAGCTCTCGCCCACAAACCGCAACGAAGACGTGCTCCGCCGCGAGGCCGATGTGGCGGTCCGCATGGTGCCGCCGAACCAAGACGCTCTAGTTGCGCGACGCGTTGGCGTGGTCGCGCTGGGCCTTCACGCGCATCCGGCTTACCTGGCGGGGCGCGAGATCCCGCGCCACTATGCGGATCTGGCCAGGCACCGCATCATCGGTCCGGCAAGCGATTCGCCGGTGCTCCGATCGGTGCAGGAGCAGGGCTTCCCGGTCGGTCTCGCCGATTTCGGTTTCCGTACCGATAGCGACATCGCCCAATATGCCGCGATCCGCGCGGGGCTGGGGATCGGCGTCTGCCAGGTGCCGCTGGGCAAGCGCGACGGGCTGGCGCACCTGCTCCCCTTAAGCTTCTCGCTCGATCTCGAGACCTGGGTCGTCTGCCACGAGGACCTGCGGAATGTTGCCCGCGTCCGCGCGGTGTTCGACGCGCTGGTGGTCGGCCTCACGGCCTATATCGCCGGCAGCTAGCGCCCGGCGCAGCCCAAAGCCGCCGCGTCGATCGCGCTCGCCGCGCCCTTCAGCGCGTAGCTGTCGGCAAAGGGCGCGCCGTTCGCGTCAACGCTCTCCACGCTCATGCTGCGGCCGTCGCGCATCGCCGCGACGATCGCCGCGTCGGTGCGAGCGTCGGGCGCCCAGGCATCGCTGTCGCCCGCCATCAGCTCGAATCGCCGCTCGCCCACCGACAGCGTGACGCGCGCATTAGCGGCGCGCGCGCGGCTCAGGCGGATATGGAGCTGGTCACGCACGCGGTTGCGCGGCCAGGTGGCGATGCTGACGAAGGGCTGGGCCTCGCGATATTTCTCGACCGGCCGCGCGATCGCGAAGCAGCGCATCGGCGCCGCGTCGCGGAATGCGCCCCATCCGTCATAGACGCCGAGCGCTTCGCGTCCCTGCCCCTGCAGGGCGGCCGCCAGCGCGAGAAGCGCCACGATCATGCCGGAGCCGCGCCACGGCCCGATCCCCGATGGACCACGGTCTCGACGCCCTGCTCGATCCGCACGATCGATCCCTGGGGCAGGTCGGGCGCCACCGGCGCGCCGAACTGCGGCATCGCGTCGCGCGCCGTCATCACGCCGCGCAGGATGCGGCTCGACATGCCGTGCATGATCACCAACCGGTCGCCGGGATCGTCATCGGTGTCGGCGAGCCAGCCCGAGACGCGCATCGCAATCGCATCATACCATTCGCCGCCCGGCGGCGGCCGCGTGTAGAGCCCATGCTCGAAATCGAGGAAGCCCGGCGCCTCCTCCAGCAGATCGGCATAATAGCGCCCGCTCCATTCGCCCATGCCGATCTCGACGAGCCGATCATCTGTCTTCGCCTGGTGCCAGTCGAGCTCGAGATGCTCAGCGACGACCGCCAACGTCTGGAGCGCGCGGCCCGCGCTCGACGACCACAGGGTCAGCTTCGGCTTGGGGCCCAATATCTCCCGGAGCGCGGCGCCCATCGCATCGGCCTGGGCGAAGCCCGCGCGCGTCAGCGGCGTGTGCGGATGGTCGCCCTGCATCCGGCGCGCGGCGTTGAACACCGTCTCGCCGTGCCGCGCGATGAAGTCGCGTCCCTTGCGGTTGCCTGCCATGCCACTCTCTCAGCGGTTCACGTTGGGAAACGCAATGCCTCAGTTCGGCCCCGTTTCGTTCATTCGCCCGACAGGTGTAGCGGCGCAATAGCACACCAGCCCGGAAACGGGCCGCCGAGGATAAAAGGGAGTGTCCCAAGGCCCAGCGTCAGATCTGCCGACTGTGCCCAAAAAACCACGGTTTTCCGCGTTTATCTGAGGTTAGTGAAACCGAGACTTCCCGTCTCCGGTTGTGCCCCGGCCTGTCCGTTAAACAGGCCTGTACCCAAGGAGTGAGTTATGCGTACCAAGCTTTTCGCCGCTGCCCTGATCGCCTCCACGGCCATCGCCGCACCGGCCTTCGCGCAGGATTCGGATTCGACCTTCACCGGTCCGCGCGCCGAAGGAATCGTCGGCTGGGACCATGTGAAGGATGATTCGATCTATGGCGCATCGAAGGACAGCGTCGTCTATGGCGGTGCCATCGGCTACGACTATCAGATCGGCCGCGCCGTCGTCGGCGTCGAAGGCGAAATCACCGGCGCATCGACCAAGGACAACGCTACGGGCGTGCTCGTCGCGGGCGATTCGCTGCGCGTGAAGGCCGATCGCGATCTCTATGTCGGCGGCCGTCTCGGCTTCGTCGCGGCGCCCCGGACGCTGATATATGCGAAGGCGGGCTACACCAATACCGGCTTCGACACGCACTACACCGCGGGCGGCACGACCCCAATCGACATCCACGACAAGGATCATGTCGATGGCTGGCGCGTCGGCGCCGGCGCCGAATACCAGATCAACAAGCGCGTCTATCTGAAGGGCGAGTATCGCTATTCGGACTATAGCTCGGACGATAACGGCATCGACGCCAAGCGCCACCAGGTGGTGGGCGGCGTCGGCGTTCGCTTCTGATACGCAGATCACGCCAATTTTGGTGTGGACGAAGGGCCGGAGCGGGTTGCTCCGGCCCTTTTTGCCGTTAAGGATAGAGAACGGCGAACTGCCACCGGCCGCTCGGCACTTGGTGGAAAAAGGGCGGCGGCCCGGGGGTTTGAATACATGAAGGCGACGATCGAACGCGCGACTCTGCTCAAGGGCCTCAGCCACGTCCAATCGGTGGTCGAGCGGCGCAATACGATCCCTATCCTCTCGAACGTGCTGATCGAGGCGCAGGCTTCGGGCGCGGTGCGGCTGATGGCGACCGATCTGGATCTCCAGATCGACGAGACGATCCCGGGCGCGGTCGATCAGGCCGGCGCGACGACGATCTCGGCGCACACTTTGTTCGATATCGTGCGGAAATTGCCCGAGGGCTCGCAGGTCGAGCTGACCGCGGCCGAGGGCAAGATGGTGATCCTGGCGGGGCGCGCGCGCTTCAGCCTGGGCACGCTGCCGCGCGACGATTTCCCGATGATTGCCGAGGGTGAGCTGCCGACGGTGTTCGAGCTGCCGGCCGAAACGCTCAAGCAGATCATCGACAAGACTCGCTTCGCGATCTCGACCGAAGAGACCCGCTATTATCTGAACGGCATCTTCCTGCACGTCACCGACGAAGCGGTGCCCTTGCTCAAGGCCGCGGCGACCGACGGCCACAGGCTGGCGCGCGTCACCGTGGCGCGCCCAGACGGCGCCGAGGCGATGCCCGACGTCATCATCCCGCGCAAGTGCATCGCCGAGTTGCGGAAGCTGCTCGACGAAGTCGATGGATCGGTGGGCGTTTCGCTCAGCAATTCGAAGATCCGCTTCGATCTTGGCCAGGCGATCCTGACCTCGAAGCTGATCGACGGCACCTTCCCCGATTACAGCCGCGTGATCCCGACGGGGAACGACAAGATTCTCAGGATCGACCCCAAGAGCTTCATGGAAGGCGTCGACCGCGTCTCGACCATCGCCACCGAGAAGACCCGCGCGGTCAAGATGGCGCTCGACCGCGACAAGGTCATCCTGTCGGTCACCAGCCCCGAAAACGGCGCCGCCGCCGAGGAAGTCCCCGGCGAATATGCCGCGATGCCGTTCGAGATCGGCTTCAACAGCCGCTATCTGATGGACATATTGGCGCAGATCGAAAGCGACCTGGTCGAGGTCCATCTGGCCGATGCCGCGGCGCCGACGCTGATCCGCGAGAATGACCAGTCGCCCGCGCTCTACGTGCTGATGCCGATGCGGGTGTAAGCTCGGTCCCGCCTGTCATTTCGGGCAGCTAAATCGCGGTTATCAGGATATTAAGCTACGTACCCGCGCTTTTCCCAGCTTTGCCGCAGGGCAGCATTTCGGCATTGAGACGATGAGCCCCGAGGGTTCAGAACCTTACGGGACTCGAGTCGGGCGGTGGACCCTCCAGTACGCTGCCCGGCTCCTTCCCGAGACCTGTCGAGCTGCGAATGCCGGGAATTGATCTTTAACCGGCACAGTGTTATTTACACTGATGTCAGTTAAACGGATTCGCTAGATGGCCACCCAAGCTCCCGAGCAGTTCAATCCCGGTATTCCGATGAAGCGCGAATGGGGCACGGCGCTCGGCGCGCTGCGCCAGCTGCTGGCCAATGGCGATGACACCACCCAGGTCTTCCGCATCATGCGCGCGCTCAACGGCGACGTGACCCAGCGCAATTATCGCCGACTGCTGACGCTGCCCAATGGCGGCCGTCTCGCCTATCGCCGCCTCGAACTGGCCGATCGGCTGTCCGATCGCGGCTGGGTCGACAGCTTCGCCGAAGGCACCGTGGGCGCGGCGTACCGCGCTTTCCTCGATTCGACCGGCTACACCGCACAGGGCCTCGCCGAAGTCAGCATGGCCGAGGGTGCCTTCCAGGGCGTCGATGTTGAGCATCCCTATGCGTGGATGGGCCGGCGCGAGCGCGATATCCACGACATCTGGCACGTCGTCACCGGCTACAAGGCCGACGAGCATCTGGGCGAAGCGTGCCTGGTCGCCTTTTCCTATGCGCAGACCGGTGGACTCGGCTGGGCGTTCATCGCGCTCGGCGCGTCGCTCAAGAGCATCCGCATCACCGGCAAGCTCGATTTCATCCGCGCGGTCCGCGAGGGCTATCGCAACGGCAAGCGCGCCGGCTGGCTCCACGGCGAGGATTACGAGGCTTTGCTCAACGAGCCGCTCGACGCCGTGCGCAAGCGGCTCAATCTCGTCGAACCGGTCAAATACCGCATCGCCCAGAAGAGCCTCGCGGCTGCGGGCCTTACCGGGATCTGACGCACTTACGGAGTGGGTTGCTCCGGCGTCGTCGGCGCTCCCGGCGGCGCGTCGGAACCCAGAGCCTTCTGCAATGCCTCCGCGGATGCGACCGGCCCGGGCAGATCGAAGCGATGCGGGTCGATCTCCTTGTGATCGAGCGATTGCAGCTCGATCAGGGGGGCGATCTTCACCGGAGTCCCCTTGGCGAGCAGTTCGTGCAGGCGCGGCCCGAATTGCGACGAGGCGGGTATGACCGTGCCTTCCAGCGCCAAGAGCGCCGAATCGGCCAGCCGCCGGAGCAGCTCGCCGACCGGCACCAGCTCAAGGTCGGCGCTCAGGGCGACATCGAGCATCTCGTCGCCTTGCGGCCCGAACTGCCAGGAAGTCGCGACATAGCCGGCGACCTGGACCTCCGCGCCGCCTGTCACGAACAGCGGCTCCTTGGCGTCCGACGAAACCCGCGTCTTCAGCACCTTGATCGCGTCGTCTAGGCGGGCAACGATCCGTTTGTCCGGCATGTCCAGAGCGACATAATCGACGCCGCCTCGGCGGATCACGCTGAAAATGCCGTCGACGCCGACTCGCGAATCGCCGCTATCGTCGATCTCGACGACGAGCATCTGCTTGCCTTCGCCGATGGCGTAGCGCGCCGTTATGTCCGCCAACGCGGGCAACGGCGCCGCGCCCAGCAGGATGAGTGCGAGCCGCGCTGCCGCGGCTCGCCTCTGGATCAATTGGCCGGTGCCTTGGGTGCCGGCGAAGGCGATGCGCCGGGCGCGGGCGCCGGGGCCTCCTCTGCGCGCTTCT
Source organism: Sphingomonas sp. JC676 (assembly GCF_014489075.1). Classification (GTDB taxonomy): domain Bacteria; phylum Pseudomonadota; class Alphaproteobacteria; order Sphingomonadales; family Sphingomonadaceae; genus Sphingomonas. The sequence continues at coordinate 22,550 of NZ_JACTGR010000003.1, forward strand.
TTGCAGCGTTCGCCATGGCCTCGGCCTCGGCCATGCTGCGCTGGCGCATCTCGTTCAGGTGCTTCTTGAGCGCGGCCTTGTCGAGCACCTTGGGCAGCGCGAATTCGCTCGCGGCGATCGGCGCTTTCTCGACGCCGTCGAGCTTAAGCGCGTCGCCGAAGCGTAGCACCATGCCCTTGTCGAGCACTTCCTCGAGCTTCTTCTCGATATTGGGCACGCGGCCGGCGACCTGCTGCATGCCGGCGCTGCCGAACCGGGCCTGCATTGCAATCGCCTTGCCCACACCGGCAAAGGCCGGGTCACTGCTGACCACCACATCGATGCTCTGCGCGCCGGCGGCGGGCTTCGGGCGCACCTTCCATACCGCGCCCTTCAGGCCGGCGATGGTTTCCTCGCCTTCCTGCACCGCCTCGAACTCGGGCTCGTTGGCCTGCTGCGGCGGCACGCCGCCGCTTTCGCGGATCAGCTCGCCCATGCTCGAGACGAAATCGGGAACCGTAGCTGCGAAACGGTCATTGCCCTCGGTGACCACGACATAATCGGTGCCGCCGTGGCGAATGAAGGTCTGCGGACCGGCATCGAGGCGCGTATCGCCATTGCCGGCAGCCTTGACCGTGATCGTGCCGCGGCCGTTCGCGACCGAATAATGCGCAGTGACGTCCTCGGGCGCCTTCGAACAGGCAGCTGCGAGCAGGAGGGTGGCGGCGGCGAGATAATTGCGGATCATATGATTCCCCTTTTTGCCCTCATCGGCGAAGTGGTGTTCGTCGGCAAGGGGGTGCGCTAAGGGCACTGGCATGGCCGTGTCCCGCCTCGTGCTCACCGATTTCCGCAACCATGCCGATGCCGTGCTCACGCCCGGCACCGGATTCGTAGTGCTCACGGGCGAGAATGGTGCGGGCAAGACCAATATCCTCGAAGCGCTTTCACTGCTCGCGCCAGGCCGCGGACTGCGCCGCGCCGGGCTTTCGGAAATGGCACGGCAAGGCGGAAGCGGCGGCTTCGGGGTCGCGGCTGCGCTGGGCCCACCCCAAAATGATGTCGAGATCGGCACGGGCGTCCAGCCCGATGCCCCCGAACGCCGGGTCGTGCGAATCAACGGCGCCCCCACGGCCGCGACTGCGCTCGCCGAATGGGTGGCCGTCCTGTGGCTCACGCCCGCGATGGACCGGCTGTTCGTCGAGGGGCCCGGTGAACGGCGCCGCTTCCTCGACCGGCTGACCCTCGCTTTGTCATCCGACCACGCCCATCAATCGACTCGCTACGAAGCCGCGATGCGCCAGCGCAACCGGCTGCTCGCCGACGAATCACCCGCCGATCCCGACTGGCTGAACGCGCTCGAGGCGCGGATGGCAGAGCATGGCTCGGCGATCGACACCGCCCGCCGCGAGACCGTCGCGCTGCTCTCCGAACGTCTCGCCGCGCAACCCGAGAGCGTGTTCGCCCGCGCGGGGCTGGCGATCGAGGGCTGGCAGGGCGATGCCGAGACGCTCGCGCGCGAACTATGCGAAGGCCGCCGCCGCGATGCCGCTGTCGGCCGCACGCTCGCCGGCCCGCACCGCGCCGATCTGCTGGTCACCCATCTCGGCAAGCTGCAGCCCGCCGGCCTCTGCTCCACCGGCGAGCAGAAGGCGCTGCTGCTCGGGTTGGTGCTGGGCCATGCCGAGCTGGTCGCCGATCGCATCGGCCGTGCGCCGATCCTGCTGCTCGACGAAGTCGCGGCCCATCTCGATCCCGGCCGGCGCGCGGCGCTGTTCGACCGGCTCTCGGGCATGGGCCAGGTGTGGATGACCGGCACCGAGCCCGGCCTGTTCGACGCGATCCCCGATGGCGCGACGCGCTACCGCGTGGCGGACGGCGCGATCCTGTAACTCCTTCCTTCCTGCCGTAGTTTGTGCCGTGGGATTCGAGTGCTACGCTGGTCACGGAGGGGAAGATGCCCGAACTCGCAGCGTCCAGTATCGCGGCGATCAGCCGCATCGACGTCGTCCCGATGCTGCTGGACCTGTGCTGCCGCGTAACCGGCATGGGCTTCGCCGCGATCGCGCGCGTCACCGAGGACCGCTGGATCGCCTGCGCGGTGAAGGACGACATCGCCTTCGGCATGAAGCCCGGCGACGAACTCAAGGTCGAGACGACCCTGTGCAACGCGGTGCGCGATCGGCGCGAGGCCATCGTGATCGACGACGTCGCTTCCGACGGCATTTACGACGCCCACCAGACGCCCGGGACGTACGGCTTCCAGAGCTATATCTCGATGCCGATCTTCCGCGGCGACGGCAGCTTCTTCGGCACGTTGTGCGCGCTCGATCCGAAGCCGCACAAGGTCTCCGATCCGGTCGTCACCGGCACGTTCACCGCCTTCGCCCAGTTCATCGCGCTTCACCTCGATGCGCAGGTACGGCTCGACGCGAGCGAGGCCGCACTCCTGGAGGAACGCGCGACGGCGGCGCTGCGCGACCGCTTCGTCGCCGTATTGGGACACGATCTACGCAATCCCCTGGCAGCAATCGAAGCCGGCACGCGGCTGCTGAGCGAGCGCGATCCGCTGACGCCACGACAAGCCCAGATCGTCAAGCAGATGGCGGCGAGCAACCGGCGCATGACACAACTGGTCGATCACGTCCTGGATCTCGCGCGCGGCCAGCTGGGTGGGGGACTGTCAGTCGACCGTGTTGACGATATGACGCTGGCGGAATCGATCCAGCTCGTGGTCGCCGAACTCCGCGCGGTGCATCCGGATCGCACGCTCGAAGCGCGGATCGATATCGGCGAGCCGGTGACATGCGATCACCAGCGGATCATGCAGCTCGTCTCCAATTTGCTCGGCAATGCGCTGACATATGGCGATCCGGTCAAGCCGGTGCAGATCGCCGCCGAAACGGCGGACGGCTGCTTCCGGGTCGAGGTCGCCAATGGTGGCAGGCCGATTCCCCGGACGCGGCTCGCCAAGCTGTTCGAGCCTTTCACCCATGCCGGCCAGACCAAGGGGCTCGGGCTTGGGCTGTTCATAGCGATGGAGATCGCCAAGGCGCATGGCGGCATGATCGACGTGGTCTCGGACGCGGCCGAGACGCGTTTCACCTTCGCCATGCCCTGCCTGGCGCAACCGGCCACAGACTGAGCCCAAACGAAAAGGGTTGCCCCACCGGAGTGGAGCAGCCCTTTTCGTTTGCCGGTTAGGGCGTATCAGACGCGCGCGAAGCGCACAGCCGGACGACGGCGCAGCGAGAAGCCGGCCAAACCGAAGCCGCCGATCATCATGCCCCACACTGCCGGCTCGGGAACCGCGGTGACCGCGACGCCGTCGAGCGCCGGGCCATAAGGTGTGCTGTCGAGCGACGCGAAGCTCAGCGTGGTCGAGGTGCCGCTCGCGACGAAGTCATAGGTGAACTGCATCCAGTTCATCGTCTCATGGTGAACGCCGGTCGAGTCGAGCGTATAGTTGGTGGTGGCACCGCCCGTGGCATTGACCGCGAGATTCTTGACCGTCGGCGCGCCGTCCGGATTGCCGGAGAGCCAGAAGCTGACCTGATAGTGCTGGCCCAGCACCGTGTCGAAGGTCTGCGCGATGGTGCCGGGGCCATTGCCCGACAGATCGATGCTGCGAGCGCCTTCAGCCGCCAGCCAATAGGCACCGATATAGTCGATGGTGCCGCTGGTCACGGTCCAGCCGGTGATCGCGGTCGATCCCGTACCCTGCGTGGTAAAGCCGCCGGGATTCGGACCGGTTTCGAAGCCCCCATTCTGGAACGCCTGCGCGTTGGCGGCGAAAGGCAGGACGGCTGCGGCGATTGTCGCGACGATGAGCTTACGCAAGATCAGTACCCCTTCTGTAAATGTACGTAGCCCTCTACTCTTTCGAAAGCTTCAGGTAAATGAATAATAAAGGGTACCTCGGTCTCGTAGCGGCACGGAAATTAACCCGCGGGCCGCCGCCGCCGGCCTCCCCGGCCGCCTCTCCGGCCCTGCGCTGAAGCGCCGCAACAGGCTTTCGTTGCGTGGCGCTTATGCCTATATGCTGGGCATGACAGACACTCCGAAGCAGAATGAATACGGCGCCGATTCGATCAAGGTGCTGAAGGGCCTCGACGCGGTTCGCAAACGTCCGGGCATGTATATCGGCGATACCGACGACGGTTCCGGCCTCCACCACATGGTGTTCGAGGTCAGCGACAACGCGATTGACGAGGCGCTCGCTGGCCATTGCGACCGGATCATTATCCAGCTGAACCCGGACGGTTCGGTCTCGGTCGAGGACAATGGCCGCGGCATTCCCACCGGCATCCACAGCGAGGAAGGCGTTTCGGCGGCCGAGGTCATCATGACCCAGCTCCACGCCGGCGGTAAGTTCGAGAATACCAGCGACGACAATGCCTATAAGGTTTCGGGCGGTCTGCACGGCGTCGGCGTGTCGGTGGTCAACGCGCTCAGCGAGTGGCTGGATCTGACGATCTGGCGCGACGACGAAGAGCATTACATGCGCTTCGCGCATGGCGACGCGGTCGCCCCGCTCAAGATTGTCGGCCCGGCGAACGGCAAGAAGGGCACCCGCGTGACCTTCCTCGCCTCGCCGGCGACGTTCAAGATCACCGAATATGACTTCGAGAAGCTCGAGCATCGCTTCCGCGAACTCGCCTTCCTGAATTCGGGCGTCCGCCTGCTGCTGCGCGACGTGCGGCACGAGGAGATCAAGGAAGTCGAATTATTCTACGAGGGCGGTATCGCCGCGTTCGTAAAGTATCTCGATCGCAACAAGGTGCCATTGATGCCCGATCCGGTGGCGATCTCGGGTACCCGCGACGACGTGACGATCGACGTCGCGCTGGAGTGGAACGACTCCTATTACGAGAACGTCCTCGCCTTCACCAACAACATCCCGCAGCGCGACGGCGGGACGCACATGGCGGCGTTCCGCGCGGCGCTGACCCGTACGCTCAACAATTATGCGGAAAAGTCGGGTGCGCTGAAGAAGGAGAAGGTCTCCCTCACCGGCGACGACATGCGTGAGGGGCTGACCGCGATCGTCTCGGTCAAGTTGCCCGATCCGAAGTTCAGCTCGCAGACCAAGGACAAATTGGTCTCGTCCGAGGTGCGCCAGCCGCTCGAATCGCTGATGGCCGACAAGCTCGCCGAATGGCTCGAGGAAAACCCCGCCCATGCCCGGATGATCATCCAGAAGGTGATCGACGCGGCGGCGGCGCGCGAGGCTGCCAAGAAGGCGCGCGAGCTGACCCGCCGCAAGGGCGTGATGGACATCGCCAGCCTGCCCGGCAAGCTCGCCGACTGCCAGGAGCGCGATCCCGCCAAGTCCGAACTGTTCCTGGTCGAGGGTGATTCGGCGGGCGGATCGGCCAAGCAGGGCCGCGACCGCCATTTCCAGGCGATCCTCCCGCTGCGCGGCAAGATCCTCAACGTCGAGCGCGCGCGCTTCGATCGGATGCTGGGCAGCCGCGAGATCGGCACGCTGATCCAGGCGATGGGCACTGGCATCGGCCGCGACGATTTCAACGTCGAGAAGCTGCGCTACCACAAGATTGTCATCATGACCGACGCAGACGTGGACGGCGCGCATATTCGCACGCTGCTGCTGACCTTCTTCTATCGCCAGATGCCCGAGATCATCGCCAACGGGCATCTCTATATCGCCCAGCCGCCGCTCTATAAGGCGACCAAGGGGCGCTCGGAGGTGTATCTCAAGGACGACAATGCGCTCGACCAGTATCTCGTCGATGCCGGCGTCGGCGGCACCTTGCTCGAGGGCGCCGGCGGCCAGCGCAGCGGAGACGATCTGCGCGACCTAGTCGAGCATGCCCGCCGCATGCGCACCCTGATGCGCTACGTGCCGCGCCGCTACGATCCCATGATCATCGAAGCGCTCGGCCTGGGCGGCGGGCTCGATCCCGCGGCATCGCGCGAGCAGCGCGCCGAGAGCCTGACCACCGTCGTCCATCGCCTGGACGCGGCCGATCAGGATGCCCGGTGGTCTGCGCGCGTCACCGAGGATGGCGGCTATCATTTCGAGCGGCGCTGGCGCGGCGTGACCGACCACCACATCGTCGAGGCCAATTTCCTGGTCTCGGCAGAGGCCCGCAAGCTCCATGCGCTCGCGACCGAACAGGCGCCCAGCTACCTCCTGCCCTCCAAATTGGTCTCGACCAAGGCGAGTGCAGCGGCCGATGCCGAAGTTGCGGCGGCCGCTGCAGCTGCCGCCGAAGAAGCCGATGAGCCGGTGACGCTGGCCAAGGGTGAGGCCCTTGTCTCGCGCCCCAGTCAGCTGCTCGACGCGATCCTCGCGTTCGGCCGCAAGGGCCTGGCGATCCAGCGCTACAAGGGTCTCGGCGAAATGAACGCCGAGCAGCTCTGGGAAACCACGCTCGATCCGCAGAACCGCTCGATGCTGGTGGTACAGGTCGACCAGGCCGATGTCGCTGACGCGATCTTCACCCAGCTGATGGGCGACGTGGTCGAGCCGCGCCGCGAGTTCATCCAGGAGAATGCGCTGAGCGTCGCCAATCTGGACGTGTGAACTGCTGGTGTAGGGCGACTCAAAAGATTGCGAATTGGACCCAATAGATTGCGAAATTGGGCTTAAATGGTTGCGCATTCCTTGGTTCGAGTGGGCCGTCTGGCGACGGCCGCATAAATTCTGCGCCCGGCCGCCATGGAGCGGTAATTGGCCGCAAATCCGCTGTTTTGCGACAAGCGCGCGCATTGCGAAACGGAATCGGAGACTGGCAGTCGCCCGCCTCGGCTGCGCGGAAGCCATGCGGATCGCCGCAATATCGAGCATTGCGGAAACGCAAAGCATAAAGATCTGCGCACCCAGCAGAACGCGGCTCGAAAGGGATAGGGCTCGGACCTTCATGCCGGACTAGCCACCCAGCCATGCGTACCCTGACCATGGTCTAGGGTCCATGATACCAAGCGTCGCTTCCGATAGCGCTTAGCCAGATTGTCCCATCGGCCTTGGCGGCACATTCCATGCGAGTATCATGCGAGCGTTGCATTGCCGGAGAGAGCCCCACTGGACGGCAAGCAACCCGAACACAGGATGCAGCGCGTGAGCATGTCTTCGCGAAGACCGGCCCGGCTCGATCAATCCCGGGAAACACCGTCTCAGATGGCGATGCCCGTCAGCGCGAAAGCGGGAAGCCCTCCCGGCAAGCCCATTCTTCGGGCCAGAATCGGCAATCTTCTCAAGCCGGCCACGAAACAGATTTCCGCTCGACCGACAGACCCTTTGAGCGTCTCGCTTAGTTACGAGATTCTCCGCAACGGGATCGGCGTGCTCGGTCTGGCACTGCCGATCGTCCTGCTGGTGGGGGGCGGGCTTGATGACATCCAGCGCTCGCTCAGCGCCTATTATCATTTTTCCCGAGCAGCCCCCGGCCAATATGGCGCCGGAACGATGCGCGACGCGTTCGTGGGCATATTATGCGCGATCGGCGCCTTCCTGTTCTTCTACCGAGGCCACTCGCTTCAGGAAGACCTGGCACTGAATGCCGCGGGAATTTCGGTGGTTCTCGTCGCTCTCGTCCCGATGGAATGGCCGTCCTATACGGTCTACGCAACGACCGTCGCGGGCAAGATCCATTGGATCTCCGCGACGGTCTTTTTCATCATGATTGCTTATGTCTGCGTGTTCCGTGCACGCGACACCCTCTGCCTGATGAATGATGCCGGACGCCGGCGGATCTTTGAACGAATCTATGTCGTCCTCGGCGCTCTGATGCTGGCAACGCCGGCCGCAATCGCCGCCGTGGGACAGATGTCATCCGTGCGGAATGGCTACGCGACGCTCGTCATCGAGATTGCCGGCATTTTCGTTTTTTCGGCTTTCTGGTTGATCAAGGGTTTCGAGATCAGATCGTCGCTGCACTTGCCCGCGCGCACGGCCGCATGACGCGCGCAATGGCCGGAACGGGGCGCAACGCGACTCGAACGTCCGCAATTGCGTCGTTGGCGGTAATTCGGTCGAGCCGCCGGATAGGATCGTCCAGCCCCGCGCTGATCCCACTGAACCACCGTGAAGTAGTCCTCCAGGGATGCTGGAAGGTCTAGGCCATCGGCATTACGACCGAACCGGGACCGCCATGGATGTAGATCCGTGGGCTTTGAAGAGCCGGACAGGTTGGACGCTCGACTACCATTTCGTTGGTCGCAGGGTGAAATCGGAAAAACCCCTGCATTCATCATCCCTGCCTCGTCCGATTAACACGGCTCGACAAGCCGGTCCCGCGCGCCGTTCAGCCAACCGGCGGACGGGGCGATGCCTTCGACATAACGGCGATATGGCGGCGTGGAACATCCTGGGCCACCTGCACAAAGGAAGAGCTTCGCTCATACATGTGGCAGCTGCCGGCCGCCCGATTTTCGAGACGATGCCCCCCGCTGGGCGTGTTCGACCCATACCTGAGCATAGCTGCCGGAATCCGGGCAGGTTCAGGGTTCGCCAAGCCGCCGCCCACCTGACCCTCAGAGTTCGATGATCCCGCGCCGAGCAGCGACGGTCACGGCATGGGTGCGGTCGGCGACTTCGAGCTTGGCAAAGATGCTCTTCAGGTGTGCCTTCACGGTTTCCTCTGAAAGGGACATGGCGCGCGCGATCTCCTTGTTGGCCTTCCCGATCGCGACAAGGCGCAGCACCGCCACCTCGCGCTCGCTCAGGCTGTCGTCGACGATGTGGAGCGCGATCTCGGCGGCAACGTCGCCATGGACGTGCCGCCGGCCGCGATAGACGTTCTGAATAGCATCCAGCATCTCGGTTCTGATGCTGCTCTTGAGCAGATAGCCGGTAGCGCCCGCCTTAAGCGCGCGCACGGCCTGCACATCGCCGGCATATGTGGTGAGGACGAGAATGCGGGCGTCAGGGAAATCAGCCCGGATCGCCATGATCGCCTCGAGGCCGTTCATGACCGGCATCTGCAAGTCCATCAGCGTCACGTCCGGCTTGAGCGCGCGAAATTGCGTGATCGCCTCCGCGCCGTCGCGTGCCTCGCCGACCACGATCATGTCCGCATGATCCTCCAGGATCGAGGTGACGCCTTCGCGCAGCACCGGATGATCGTCCACGACGAGGATACGGATGGGCGATGGGTCTTTGTCAGGCATGACCCGATACCTTACTTCTGCGGAAAAGCTTTGAGAACAGCCGCCGCGGTGCCTGATCGGCAAAGGCGAGGCGAGCGGGCAACGTCATCGTCACGGCGGAGCCCATGCCGGGACTGCTCTCGACCGAGAAGCTGGCGCCGACCCGCTCCGCGCGTTCCCGCATCCCGATCAAACCGAAATGGCCAGGCTTGTGACCCCTTACGAGCACGTCTTCAGGGATTCCAACGCCGTCGTCGCGGATTTCCACGCCGAGCTGTCGGGCCGCGAAGCGGACCGTGATCTCGACATTGTTCGCCTTGGCGTGACGCGCGATGTTGAACAGAGCTTCGCCCGCGATCCGCCCCAGCTCGACCGAAACAAGCGGGTGAACCCGACGCGGTCTGCCTTCGACAACGATGCGAATCGGAATAGCGGGATCGAAGCCGGCCCCGACGGCGCGCTCCCGGAGCAGCGCCGGCAGGTCGTGGGAGCCATCGGCTACCCGCAGATCCTGCACGCGATTACGTCCCTCGGCGATGATTTCGTCGGCGCGGCTGAGCGCTGTTTCCAGTTGCGCCCGCGCAGGCCCTTGAGCGGGCATTTTGTTGGCCACCGACTGGAAACGCAGGATCAGGCCCTGGACGCTCTGCAGCAAGGTATCGTGCAATTCCCGGGCGATACGCTCGCGTTCGCCCAGGCGCTCCTCAAGCCGATTCCGAATCCTGCCCGCGACCTGGGCCAGGTGCAGCCGGTAGATCAGCCAGAGTGCGATCAGCGCGAGGACAACACACAAGGCGACGAACCACCGGGATTGCATGAAGGTCGGCGGAATGACGAAGTCGACGGTAGCGCCCTGCTCGTTCCAAACGCCATTGTCGTTCGCCGCGATCAGCCGGAAGCGATAGGTGCCCGGTGCAAGGTTGGTATAAAAGGCCTGCCGGCGCATTCCGGCATCGATCCAGCCTGGATCCTGCCCTTCGATCCGATAGCGGACGCGCCCCGCGCGCGGGTTCGAGAAGCTCAGCACGGCGAAATCGATCTGGATGTTCGACGTCCCCGCCGGCAAGGTGAGGTTGTTCGGATCGCGGTAGACCTTGTCGGCGACAAGGGCACCGACCGCCACCTTGGGGCGCGTTCCGCTCCGGGTGAGGTCGTTCGGATCAAGCCATAATGTTCCGCTCTGGGTGGCGATCCAGAGTCTCCCGTCGCCGCCCCGCACGATGGCATGTCGGCTGTGCGAATGGGGGCGGCTCCGAAGTCCGTCGACCGGGCCGAAGACCTGCATCGCCAACGGCTCTCCGGGGTTGGAGAAGGCGCGTTCGAGCTGTGCCGAAGCGATGCGCAGGACGCCACCGGGGGCGGTGAGCCAGGTTTCGCCGGCGGGCGTGCGGACCATGCCGTTCACGCCGCTGAACGAGGGCACGCGGCGGGCGGAAATGCTTTGGAATTGCCCATCGTGAAGGCGGGCGAGCCCGAACCGGCCGGCGACATACACGGTGTCGGGCGATGCCGGATAGAGTGCCACGTCATAGGGTTGGTAGCCGCCAAAGGGTATCGGAGTCGCATGGCGCACTGCCCCGTCAAGCCAGCTCAGCGTGCGATCGTTCCATTGGACGATGATCCTGCCATGCGCGTCGGCTACCATCGACTTGGGCAGGAACCCGTCGCCCGTCGGCTCGCGCATCCGCTCCCAGCGCCCTCCGCCGAATCGGACCATCCCGCCGAGCGCCGCGGTAACCCAATAATCGCCCTTGGCGTCGAACGCACAGTCGTAAATGGTATCGAAGACCGGCACCTTCTGCCCCAGGCGACGCACCCGGCCGTCTCGCCAGACCACGACCTCCCTGTCGTCGGTTCCGATCCAGATCGCACCGTCCGGGGCCTCGCACAGAGTGCGCGGCTCAATTCGCGTCTTGAAGATCGGCGTCGGGCGTTCGTGAGGGCGCACCCTGTACACCGTCGACGCCTGCCCGACATAAACGCTCCCATCCGAAGCCTGCAGCAGCAGGTCGCCGAACGCAGCCGGGTCGCGGAGCACGGGCTCGGAACGCAGCGTGGCGGGCCAGAACCTGTCCAGACCGTTCTCGGTGGCGGCCCAGACATTGCCCTCCGCGTCCTGGAATATCTGCGTCGTCGCATTCGAAGAGAGACCGTCGGGCGCGGTGAAGCGCTCGACCTCGGCAACGGCTTCGGCCGGCGACGCAGCGCCGCGCGGATCGGGGTGCGCCACGCGCTGCAACCCGTCATAATAAGTGGCGATCCAGAGATTTCCCTCGCGGTCGAATATGGGCCAGCCGCGAATTTGCGCGGCATCGGTCGCATAGGCATGACGGAGCGGCGGCGGGCTTCCGCGCCCCCCGGGTCCGGTGATCGGATAGGTTCCGCGGCGCTCCGTCAGCCAGATCCGCTCCTGTGGATCCATCGACAGGCGCCCCGTAGCGCCCCTGTCATGCCGCACGAACTCGAATCGATGGCCGCCCGGGGTCAATCGCCCCACCGACCCCGTGAACGAAACCCAGACCGTGCCGTCGCTCGTCACCACCATGCTGAAGGGATTGTCGAGCGGGGCCCCGGCGTCGATGCCGAACGATGTCCATAGGCCGTCGCGAAAACGCATGAGTGGAACTCCGATGCGCTCGGTCAGCACCCAGACCGTTCCGTCCCGCATTTCCTTCATGGCTATGACGCGATGCGGCGCCCGCGGCGCGCGCATGAATTGCAGCCGGCCGTCGCGATAGACCGCAAATCGCCCGGAACGTTCGAAGTTTGTCCAGACCTCGCCATTACGCCGAACGAGCAATGCCGATGGCGCGCCATGAACAACAAGGTCCACGCCGGCGCTGATCTGCTCAAAGCGCATGCCATCAAAGCGGAACACGCCGGTAGCGGTCGCGACCCAGAGATAGCCGCGCCCATCCTGGGCCAGGGCGGTAACCGGCCTCGGTGCGTCGCTTTCCTCGCTCCAGCGCTGATGCGTATAATGGGCTAGGTTGCGCCCGGGATTGGTGGTCGGATCGGCGGCCGACGCGACGAATGGCAGCAGCAGCATCGCCGCGACGAGAAGCGCCTCGATCAAGCTGCATCGCCGTGCCTGCAATTTCCGGTGAGTCTCCGCCAAGTTCTAAGTCAACGCACCCCTTCGGGAGCCCGGAAGGATGCTACCCCCGAACGGGGGAACGGAACATCCCCGGACAGAAGGCTGACCGGAATTTGCCGTGCGGCTATCGCTGGCCGGTGCCAAGGCTCATTTCACGCTATCCGGACGGCGCCATCGGCGTCGCCTTGCTGTTGATGCGAATCTCCTATGCATGGATCGCATTTCCCGCGCTCGCCCGTCTCTGGCCGACCTCTTCCAGTTGGTGGCTGGCGGCGACGGTTTCCACGGTCATCGCCTTGGCCGTCGTGACTGGCTTCGGTACGCGGATGGCGGCGCTACTACTCCTTTCGGCCCTGGTCGCCGATCTTCTCACCGCCCGGGGAGAGGTAATCCTTTTTATTCTGGGTTCCGTCGGCGGTGCTGGAGCGTTAGCGTTGCTTGGCCCCGGGGCCTATTCGATCGATGCACATCGTTACGGTCGCCAGGTCATCCGGCTTGAGCCGCGCTCCCCTGATCGGGGAAGCCCAGGCTAACCTTCTTCGGGATTTCGCTCCGCCGAGCACCGTGAAACAATCGCCTATCTCCAGCCGCAACAGCCCGGAGGTCACATGATGAACCAAGGATTCCAATTGAACCGTGAAACCCCGGCGCCGTCGAGATTGCCTGGCCGATCTGATGTTATCGCTCGGTCCTCCGGCTCGATCGTGCAGGACCGTCCGCTGGTGCTCATCGTCGACGATGACATAGCCGTCCGCACCTCGATCGAGGAACTCATGTTGTCCGTCGGAATCGACGCAGTCGGCTTCGGTTCGACGCGCGAGTTGCTCGACGCTGAGCTTTCTGAGAGGCCGGGCTGCTTGGTGCTCGATGTGCGCATGCCCGGCTCGAGCGGGCTTGATCTCCAGCAGCACCTCTCCGCGACGGGCAACCCGAAACCGATCGTCTTCCTCACCGGCCATGGCGATATCCCGATGACGGTCCAGGCGATGAAAGCCGGCGCCGTCGACTTTCTGACCAAGCCGTTCCGCGACCAGTCGCTGCTCGACGCGGTGACCGCTGGCATCGAGCGGGATCTTGCCCAGCGCGCCGATGCGCAATTGGTGAAGCAGCAAGCCGACCGTTACGCCACGCTAACCACGCGCGAGCGCCAGGTGCTACGGCTCGTGGCGCAGGGACGCCTCAACAAGCAGATCGCGTTCGAGCTCGGCATCAGCGAGGTCACGGTCAAGCTCCATCGCAGTGGCATGATGAAGAAGATGCGGGCCATATCGGTCGGCGAACTTGTTCGCGCCTGGGATATGCTTCCTACCGAACTTCGTGAGCGGGTGACCTAGACCATGGTATGGTTACGTTCCCGCCTGAATTCAGCGACATCCGGGGTTGGCCGCGCCGGTCAGGTCACTGAGGGCTCCTCGTTTGTCCAACCCGCCCCTTATCGCGATCGTGGATGACGACGATGCCGTGCGCGAGGCTCTTCTCGATCTCCTGCAGGTGGAAGGCCTTTCCGCGCGGACCTTTGCTAGCGGTACCGCTCTTCTTGCCGATGCGGCGGCCAACCATTTCGACTGCATCATCACCGATCTCCGGATGCCGGAAATCACCGGGATCGAGCTTCAGCAGCGGCTGCGCGCGCGCTGCCTGGCCATGCCGATGATCTTCATTACTGCCTCAGTGGATGAAGCGGCGCGCGAGCGCGCACTGCGGGGCGGGGCCGCCGGCTGGTTCACAAAGCCGGTCGCCGACGAGGAACTGCTGGATGCGCTGTGGGCCGCGCTGGGCCGCAACGGGGCCCCGATCCAGGAGCGGCCGGGGGCCTGACATGGCGGCCGCGTTCCCTTCCCTCCTCGAGGCCCGACGAAACAGCGTTGCTCCGTCGCAGGTACCGCTGTTGCCGAGACCCGATGGTGCAGGCCATGCCGGGATGCACGACGACAGGGCGGCGCGGTGGGCGCTCGACGTTTCGGGTGCGCGCGATCTGATCGATTCGATCGTCGGCGGAACCCGACCGCTCGATTGGATCGAGAGGCTTCTCGGCGGCGTCCATGTTGCCGATGTCGACCAGAACGCCGCACATCTGGTCGGCCCCTATGCAGGGCGCGAGCGGATGATCGGCCAGCCGTTCAGCGCCTATGCGCCGCGAGAGGGCTGGCCAGGTTTTGCGGAACTCATTCTCGCCGCCGTGGCGAACCACCCACCGGACGCTGCGCGGATCCGCGAGATCACCTCGCTGGTTTTTGGCGATTGCCTCATCGGCATGTCGACCGACGATAGGCATCCCGACATCGTGTTCGTGTCCGTCAGCGGCACCGTCATCGACGACCGTTCCTTCTGGTCGGTTCGCGCCAGCGAGGAGCGATACCGCAACCTCATTCACTACCTGCCCCACGCGCTGGTGCAGGTCGATTCGACGCCGATGCTCGGCATCTTCGATGATCTCCGGCGCAAGCGCATCACCGATATCGCCCGTTATCTGCACGAGACGCCCGAGTTGCTCGTCCATTCGAGGAGCGTCGTTCGCGTCACGGACGTGAACCGAAATGCAGTGGAGCTGCTCGGGGCCGACAGCGCGGATCAGCTTCTCGGTTCGTTGGACTTTCTGTTCACGGCCTCTCCCGAAACCGCCGGGCGGATAGTCGCCGCACGTTTCGAAGACCGGCGCAACTATATCGAGATCATGAAACTGCGCACCTTGGACGGACGGCTGTGCGACGTCCAATTGTCAGTGACCTATCCCAGACCGCCTGATCGTCTCGACGTGACGATAATTGGCCTGGAAGACATCACCGAGCGGCTACGCACCGAAGCACAGCTACGCCAGCTCCAGGCCGATTATTCACGGGCTGCGCGGATCTCGATGCTCGGCGAATTGGCCACGTCGATCGCGCATGAGGTCAACCAGCCCCTCTCTGCGATCGTCACCAATGCCGAAACCAGCCTGCGATGGCTCTCGCGCGACGATCCGAACCTGGCCAAGGTCGGCCAACTCACGACCCGGATCGCAGAAAATGCCCGCCGCGCGAGCGACATCGTGCAGCGCATTCGCGGCATGGCCGCCCGGCGCGCGCCCGAGCGCGTGCCCCTCGATCTGAATGAAATCATCGACGAGGCTCTGCTGTTCGTTCGATACGAGGTCGAATCGCGGTCGATCGGCATGTCGACTTGCCTTGAACCCAATCTTCCCAAGGTGCTGGGCGATCGGGTGCAGCTGCAGCAGGTCGTGGTCAATCTGCTCGTCAATGCCGTGCAGGCGCAGTGCGGGCCAGGCCGGATCGACCTGAGCACCGCCAGGGGCGCGGACGGCGAAGTCACCTTCACTATTCACGACGGGGGCCCCGGCATCGCGGAAGAAGATCTGGACCGGATCTTCGGCACTTTCTTCACCACCAAGGATGACGGCATCGGCATCGGTTTGGCACTTTGTCAGTCGATCATCGCGGCGCATTGCGGCACGATCTCGGCTTCCAACCACCCCCGAGGTGGCGCACTCTTCCAATTCTCGCTTCCGGCCATCGCCGAGGCCTGACCCCGGACTGTGCGGCGACCCGCAAGCGCCCGCTGGACAGCCGAACAACCGCAAACGCGAGACAAGTGGATCGGCGTTGAGCCGCTCCGATACCGCGCCACACCTGCTGACCTGCACCAAAGGCGAGGTTTGCCTGTCATTTGGTTGGCGAGGCGCAGCCCTCCGTACGATGGCGGTCGGACACCGGTCTGCGCGATTTTCGCCCTCGTTCCTGAAACGTCGCGAGAGGTAGCAAGCATGAAGATCGTCGTCATTGGCGGAACCGGGCTGATCGGTTCGAAGGTCGTCGCGTCGCTGGGCCGGGAAGGTCATGATGTGTTCGCCGCCGCACCGAACACCGGTGTCGATACTCTCACCGGCGAGGGCCTCGCCAAGGCGCTGGAGGGCGCGGAGGTGGTCGTCGACGTCTCGAACTCGCCTTCATTCGACGCGCAGCCCGCGATGGATTTCTTCCAGACGGCGGGCCGCAACATTGCCGCAGCCGAGAAAGCCGCCGGGGTGCGTCATCACCTGGCGCTTTCAGTCGTCGGCACCGAACGGCTGCAGGACAGCGGCTATTTTCGCGCCAAGCTCGCCCAGGAACAGCTGATCAAGGCTTCGGCGATCCCCTACACGCTCATCCACGCGACGCAGTTCTTCGAATTCCTCCGCGGAATCGCGCAATCGGCGATCGAGGGCGACACCGTCCGGCTATCTCCTGCGCGCTTTCAGCCCATGGCTGCACAGGACGTCGCCGCCGCAGTCGCGGAAGCCGCGCTCGCCCCGCCCCTCAACGGCACCCGCGAAGTCGCCGGTCCCGACAGTTTCCGCATCGATGAGCTGGTCGCGCGCGTGCTCGACTATGACAAGGACCCGCACAAGGTGATCGCTGATCCGGAGGCGCTCTATTTCGGGGTGCGGCTGGACGACAGCTCGCTGATGCCGGGTCCGGATGCTCGCCTGGGCAGCACCAGCTTCGACTGGTGGCTCGCCAACGTTCCGCCGCCGCCGAAGAGGTAAACCGGGGCGCCTTCACCGCAATCCGCACAGCGAAGGATCCGAATAAAATGAAGCAGACCTGCATCATAACCGCGATCGTGCTCGGCCTCCTCGCCCTGGCGAACGGCTTCTTCATGCTCGTATCGCCCGCCAACTGGTATTTCGCGGTACCCGGCGTCACGACCACCGGGCCGTTTAACCAGCATTTCCTGCGCGATATCGGCATCATCTTCGTGTTCCTGGGCACGGCATTCCTGATCGGCGCGTTCCGCCCGGAGTTTCGCGTCGTCCTTTGGACCGCGGCGACGGTGTGGCTCTGCTGCCACGCGCTGTTCCATTTCTGGGAAGTCGCCGTCGGCATCTGCGGACCGTCGGCGCTGGCTCGCGATTTTGCCGCCGTCACGCTTCCGGCGCTCATCGGAGTGGCGCTGAGCCTCTGGGCGATCCGCGATCGCCATGCCGGACGCGCAGCCATCTAGCCAATTCCCCCATGGAACCATCGGTTCCCCACTTGCAGGAGAAGACCATGACCCCCCGTATGAACATCTTCCAGGCCGCGCCCGAAGGCTCGAAGGCGATGGTCGCCGTCGAGGCCGCCATCGGAAAAAGCGGCATCGAGCACAGCCTGCTCGAACTGGTGCGGCTGCGCGCCTCGCAGATGAACGGCTGCTCCTATTGCATCTACATGCACGTCGCGGATGCCATCAAGAACGGGGAGAGCAACATGCGCCTCCACATGCTGGACGGCTGGCGCGAGTCGTCGCTGTTCACCGACCGCGAGCGCGCCGCCCTCAACTGGACCGAGTCCCTGACGCGGATCGCCAAGACCCACGCACCGGATGCCGACTATGCGCTGCTGCAGAGCCAGTTCAACGAGACGGAGATCGCCTATCTGACGCTGCTGGTCGGCGCGATCAATCTCTGGAACCGCGTGCAGATCGGCCTTCGCGCCGCGCATCCGGTCGAAACGCCGGCGGCCGTGGCTGCCTGACCGGCGGTGGATGCGAGGTACGTTGCCTCCCCTCCGGCGTGCCTCGCATCCCATTTCGCAATGGAAAACCAATGAAGCCGCTCCAGACCTTCCACGCACCGGGCACCGCGGATCCCGTGGTTTTCGACGCGACCGATCACGGACCCCCAGGCCGGAAAGATGGTGCCGGCCGGCCGAACGGGTTTTCCACCATGTCCGTGGCCGGAACCGTCCACGACCTGGGCAACCTGATCCAGATCGCGGCTTCGGCGATCAATATCGTCGCCCGCGCGCCGGATATGCCCGCGATTCACTCGGGACCCGTGCTGGCCCGCGCGATGGCTTCGCTGGATCAGGCGGGGGCGATCGTCCGGCAGACGATCGGCGACATTCGCGACCGCGCGCGTTGCGTTGTAGAAACGGATGTGGCGGCATGTCTCGTGGACGTCGCGATGCTGATCGAGGGAATAGGTGAGCCCGGGCTCACCCTCGAAATAGATGCCGAGCCGAAGCTGCCGATACTGCCCTGCGATCCTGTCGGCTTGCGCAGGGCCGTTCTGAACCTCGTCTTCAACGCGCGCGACGCGGTGGCCGGAACCGGTATCGTTTCGATCCAGGCGCGGACGATATGGCGCGGGGCCGTCGCGGCGGGAGTCGAGATCAACGTCGCAGACAATGGCCTCGGTATGTCGCCCGCAATCGTCGCGCGCGCTTTCGATCCCTTCTTCACGACCAAGCGGGACGGCCTCGGCGGAATCGGCTTGCCGATGGTCGAACGCTTCGTCCGCGATGCGGGAGGGGAAATCGCCATCGAGAGCGAGCTCGGAATCGGCACGATCGTCACGCTGCGGCTGCCCGCGACCGCCCCGACTGCCGAAACCGACCCGACTGGCCGGACAGAATTCAATCGAGAGGAGTCAGATCGATGAAGCTCTATTACTCACCGGGCGCATGTAGCCTTGCAGGCCGCATCTCGCTTCACGAAGCCGGGCTCGAAGCCGAATTCGAGAGGGTCGATCTCAAAACGAAATTCACCGAGCAGGGATATGATTTCAACGCCCTCAATCCCCGGGGCGGTTATGTCCCCATGCTCGTGCTCGACGACGGGGATACGGTAACCGAGAATGTCGCTGTCCTGGAGCTGATCGCCGATCGCGAACCGAAGCTTGCCCCGGGAGGGCCGCTGGGACGCACCCGATTGCTCGAGATCCTCTCTTACCTCTCGACCGAACTGCACATCGCCTTCAAGCCCTATTTCCACGACGCAAGCGAGGACGAGAAGGCCGCAGCCGGGGAAGCGGTCGCCAGGCGACTGGACGTCATCTCCGAACGGATCAACGAACTCTATCTGTTCGGTCCGCGCTTCACCGTGGCCGACGCCTATCTCTTCGTCATGCTACGCTGGGCGCACGGGTTCGGCGTGCGGATGTCGCCCGACATGCATGCCTATTTCGAGCGCGTCGCCGAACGCGAGACCGTGCGCCGGGCACTTGCCGAAGAGGGGCTGCCCGACGGCCGGCCGGCAGCAATCGACATCACATCCTTCGAGGCACTGACATGAAGATCGTGGTCATCGGCGGCACCGGCCGCATTGGCGAGAAACTCGTCAGCAATCTGCGCCAGGAGGACTGTAGGGTCTTCGCGGCCTCGCCGACCGTCGGGGTCGACACCGTCACCGAGGTCGGGCTGGCCGAGGCGCTGACCGACGCCGAGATCGTCGTCGACGTCTCGAACTCGCCCTCGCTCGACGGTGCGGACGCGATGCGGTTCTTCGAGATTTCGGGCCGCAACCTCCTGGCCGCCGGCCGCGCAGCGGGCGTCCGGCACCACATCGCGCTTTCGATCGTCGGCATCGATGGGCTCCTTTCCATCGGCTATTTCCGTGCAAAGAAAATCCAGGAAGACCTGATCAAGGCGTCGGGAATTCCGTTCACGATCCTGCGCTCGACCCAGTTCTTCGAGTTCATCCGGGACGTGGTACAGGACGGCACGGCGCGCGAAATCCCGATATCGCCCGCCCTGGTGCAGCCGATCGCGGGCGAGGACATCGCCGACGCGCTGGCGGACGCGGTGTTCAGCGACGCGTTCAACGCCACTCTGGAAATAGCGGGTCCCGAGCAGTTCCATCTCGACTATGTCGCGACCGAAATCGCGACCGCTTTCGAAGACGGTCGCCACGTCGTGGCCGATGTCCACGCCCGTTATTTCGGCGCCGAGCTTACGGAGCGGGCGCTTCTCCCGGGCCCGGACGCCCGCATCGCCTCGCTCAGATTCGAGGATTGGCTGCGCAACAGCCTGCAACCGAAATGGTCGACGTCCTCGGCGGACTGACCGTCGCATCATGGAGAATTCAATGCCGAGCCAAATCTCGATCCAGACCGACGACGGCGCATTCGACGCCTATATTGCGCGGCCGGACCAGCCGATGGCGCCTGCCGTCGTCGTCCTGCACGAAGCGTTCGGCGTCAACGCCGACATGCGCCAGACCTGCAACGAACTCGCAGCACAGGGCTTCGTCGCCCTGTGCCCCGATCTCTATTGGCGACTGGAGCCCGGGGTCGACCTGAACGTGACGACCGATGCCGACTGGCAGAAGGCGCAGAAGCTCTATGCCGCATTCGACCGCGACACGGCTGTCCACGACATCGCCGCCACGGTGCGCGCTGCGAGCGCATTGGAAGGAACCACCGGCAAGGTCGGCCTACTGGGTTTCTGCCTTGGCGGCCTGATGACCTTTCTCACCGCGGCGCGGGAGCGCATCGACGCCGCGGTCGCCTATCATGGCGCGGAGACCGACAAGTATCTCGACGAGGCATGCCGGATTTCGGCGCCGATGCTGATGCATCTGGCCGAAGAGGACGAGTTCATTCCCAAGGCGGCGCAGGCGCAGATCAAGGCGACGCTTGCCGGCCGGCCGAATGTCGAGATCTACAGCTATCCGGGCTGCGCCCATGCTTTCGCCCGGCACGGCGGCCTTCACTACGACGCCGATGCCGCCGCCTTGGCCAACGGCCGCAGCTGGCAGTTTCTCCGGGATCATTTGCGTTCGAGCGCAGTCTAGGCACTCGCAGGCGGCCGCATTCCAATCAAGCAAGGGTCGCAGCTAAGTTCGGCACCGACCTCTTCGAGAAGGCAAGCGTGCCGAGCCGACCGACTGCGCCGCGTCGGTCGGCGCGCGATTCAAGATTTTTTGGGATTCACCCGATGCAGATGTCGGGGAACGCGTCGAGAAACGGTGCCGATATTCGCGCGGCGAAATCGTGAGGGCGTCAGCGGCTATCCTCAGCGATCATTCCCCGGCGCAGATCCGGTCCGACCCCGCCTTCGCGAGCGAGCGCGAGATCGGCGACGGCGATAGCACCGAGTGGCCCCGCTCTGTCCCCGAGCGCCGGCGCAACGATGTACGGGGTCGTGTCGGGCAACCGCATATAGCCATTGAGGCTGGCAATGAGCTTAGCCTCGATCTTCTCGAGCAGATGCGGTTGGCCAGCGACCACCCCGCCGCCGAGTGCGATGCGGTGCGGGCCAGTCGCACACACGATCGCGTGGCACATGGCAGCCAGAGTATGCACGACCGGCTCCCAGACCGGATCGTCCGGATCGACATCGCCCACCGACCGTCCGCGGAGCCGCAGCACGAGCGCCGATCCCGACGCGAGCCCCTCGACGCAATCGTCATGGAAGCGGCAAAAGCTCGGCTGGTCGTCCCCAGGCAGACGCGGGACGCGGATATGGCCGAGTTCGCTATGGCCGATGCCGCGTGTCGGCAGGCCATGTACGACCAGCCCGACGCCCACCCCGGTGCCCACCGTGACATAGGCAAAATCGTCAATCCCTTTCGCGCAGCCCCATGCAATTTCGGCAAGCGCGGCACCATTCACATCGGTATCGAAGCCGACTGGGACGGCGAAAGGCGCGGAGAGAATGCCGCGTACATCGGTGCCGGGCCAAGCCGCTTTGGTCGTCGCCAGGATCTGGCCGAAACGGGAAGAGCTGGAGTCCAGTTCGAGCGGACCAAAGGAAGCGATGCCCAGCGCAGCAAAACCGCGTGCCGCATGCCATTCCTGGAGGATCGCCAGGATCGCCGGCAGCGTTTCGTCGGGCCGGGTGGTGCGCACCGTCCGTTGATCAAGTATCTCTCTGGGACCGCGCGCCAGAGTGCAGACGCATTTGGTGCCTCCCAGTTCGATGCCAGCACGCAGCCGCGTCTCGCCATCACGAGCCATCACGCCGGCAGAGCCCGCATCGACATCCGAACGCCAACCAACCCGTGCATCCTGTCCTCCCGACCGTTATCCGGCGCATATCGACCGTAGGCCGCTTGTCACCCTTCTGGCTGGCATTAATATTTCAATTTGTATAATTCAATCACAGGAGAGGGGAACTGCGATGGAAGCGCAAACCAGAGCGTTCAATCGATCGGCCATCGTCGCAGCCAGTCTCGGCGGGCTGCTGTTCGGCTTCGACACTGCAGTGATTGCCGGCGTCACCGAGGCGCTGCGCGGCACCTTCGGCCTCAGTGCCGCGCAGCTCGGCGCGGCAGTTTCCGCCGCACTGGTCGGCACGCTGATCGGAGCGCTCGGCGCAGGCCCGCCCGGCGACCGCTATGGCAGCCGCACCATGCTCTACTGGATTGCCCTCGCCTATATCGTCTCGGCGATCGGGTCGGCGGCGAGCAATGGACTAGCGATGCTCGTCGCGTTTCGCTTCATCGGCGGACTGGCAATAGGTGGCTCCTCCGTTCTAGCACCGGTCTATATCGCCGAGGTGAGCCCGGCCGAACGACGCGGGCAGCTGGTTGGTCTGTTCCAGCTCAGCATCGTCGTCGGAATCCTTGCGGCATATGTCAGCAATTTCCTCATCGCGCGCGCGATCGAGGGCGACCTTGCCTGGCGGCTGAAGTTCGCGGTCGCCGCAGTTCCAGCGGTGATCTTCTTCGCGATGCTGCTGCGCATTCCGCACAGCCCGCGCTGGCTTGCGCAACACGGCCGCGTCGCAGAGGCAAAAGATGCTATTCTCAAGCTTTCGATGGGCGCCCCCGATCGCCTGCTTGCCCAATTCGGTGCCACGACCTCGAGCGCCCGGGATCGGCTCGACTGGAGGTTTCATAGGCGCTCGATCCTTCTCGCGATCGCGCTCGCATTGTTCAACCAGCTCTCCGGTATCAACGCGATCCTCTACTATCTGGGAGACATCTTCGCGGCCGCGGGGTTCAGCGCGGTGTCCGCAGACCTCCAGGCGGTGGCGATTGGCCTCGCCAATCTTCTCGCCACGTTGCTGGGCATGGCGGTAATCGACCGGATCGGACGCAAGCCGCTGCTGCTGATCGGC
This sequence comes from Sphingomonas sp. JC676, assembly GCF_014489075.1. Classification (GTDB taxonomy): domain Bacteria; phylum Pseudomonadota; class Alphaproteobacteria; order Sphingomonadales; family Sphingomonadaceae; genus Sphingomonas. The sequence goes on from NZ_JACTGR010000003.1 coordinate 45,542, forward strand.
GCGGCCGGCACCGCGTTCGCCCTCGCCGCAGTGGCGCTCATCTACACCCTGGGCCGCGGACAGATGCTCCTGCTGCCGGCGCTCATCCTGTTCATCTTGTTCTTCGCTGTGTCGCAGGGCGCAGTGATCTGGGTCTATCTCTCAGAGATATTCCCCACCGCAGTACGCGCGCGGGGCCAGGCGATCGGCAGCGCGACCCATTGGGGCATGAATGCGCTGCTCGCCTTCGGATTTCCCATAGTGGCACAATATACCCAGGCGCTGCCATTCTGGCTGTTCGCGGCAGCGATGCTGGTACAATTTGTCGTAGTTTGGAGATATTTCCCCGAAACGCGCGGCGTCTCGCTAGAGCGGCTGGAAGGGACCTACGAGAGGAAGTGAATGGCCCGCCTGCACGCAGCGACCTGCACCGCAACGGAGATAAGCCCGACATGACCAGCCGCAGTTCCGGTGCGCGCCCGCGCCTTTCCGGTACCAATCTCGAGCGCGCCGCCGATCACAACCAGCGCGTGACGCTCCACGCGGTGCGAGTGCTCGGGCCGCTCACCCGCGTCGAGCTGGCAAGGGTCACCGGCCTCACCGGGCCGGCGATCGCCAACATCACCAAGCGATTGCTGCAGGATGGCCTGATCGAGGAAGCCGGCCAGCGCCGCGGCGGGCGCGGACAGCCGCCGACCAAATTGATCGTCAAGCGCGACGCCTGCTATTCGATCGGCGTCAATATCGACCGCGACCATATCACGATCGTGCTGGTGGACTTCTCGGGAGAGACGCTCATGCGCGTCTTCGAGGAAGTCGATTTCGCACTCCCGGCCCAGGTCCGCGCCCTGTATCGCCGGTCGATCCGCAACATGCTGCGCAAGGCGAATGTCGATGTCGGGAAAGTCGTCGGTCTCGGCGTCGCCGTGCCCGACGATCTCGGGCTCGTCGATCTGCCCGGCCGCCCCGCGAACTATGCCACCTGGGAAAATATCGACATATCGGCACTGTTCGATGAGCCGTTCGACCTGCCGGTCTTCGTCGAGAACGACGCCACCGCCGCCGCGATGGGCGAGATGCAGCTCGGCCATGGCCAGAACAATCACAGCTTCTTCTACATCCTGCTCTCGTCCGGCCTTGGCGGGGGCCTCGTGGTCGATGGCTCCTATATCCGCGGGGCCGACGGCCGCAGCGGCGAACTCGGCTTCATGCGGGTGCCCCAGTCGGGCGCTGCCGCCGGCGAGCAGATCCAGACTTTAGTGTCGCTTTCCGGCCTTGCCCGGTGCCTCGAGAAACAGGGCTATGCCCTGTCCGATGTGATGCGGGCCAAGCCCGATGCCGGGGTACAGGCGTGCCTCGACGACTGGATCGAGCGCGCCGCGCAGGAACTCACCGTGGCACTCGACGCGGTAAACTGCCTGATCAATCCCGCCGCGATCCTGCTCGGCGGCCGCCTGCCAACCGCACAGCTCGACGCGCTCGCCGCGCGGACGGATGCGTTGATGCGCGAGCGGGCGCCGCTGCTGCCGGCGGTCGCGCCGGTCACACGCGCGGCACTATCCGAGGATGCGCCGGCAGTCGGCGCGGCGATCCTGCCGTTCAGCCACTTCCTGCTGCCCAAGCCCGGCGCTCTGTGGAAGGCGCAGGGCAGCCCGGACGCGGTGATCGACCCGGCCTAGCCCGCTAGGCCGGAGTCCTGCCGAACGAGGGCGGCCTGTCCGCCTTTGCTGCGCCGAACCGCGACGGGCTCGCCCCCAGCTCGAACACCAGTTCGCCGCCCCGCACCAGATCGGCGTGCGAGATCCAGTTGCGCGTCCAGGGCTCGCCGTTCCACGTCACCGACTGCACATAGGGCCGGTCCGGCGCATTGCCACGCGCGATCACGCGAAGTTCGCGCCCGTCGCCGAGCGCGACTTCAGCGCGATCGAACAGTGGCGAGCCGAACACGTAGATCGTGCTTACTGGATCGACCGGATAGAAGCCGAGCGCGCTGAGCACGAACCAGGCGCTCATCTGCCCGCAATCGTCGTTGCCGATCACCCCGTCGGGATCGTCCTTGTACATTTCGGTGAGCAGGCGGCGCACCATCGCCTGCGTCTTCCACGGGACGCCGGCATAGGCATAGAGATAGGCGACGTGTTGATCGGGCTCGTTGCCGTGCGCATATTGGCCGACCAGTCCGCTGATGTCGGGCGGCGCGTTCGCCGGGAGCGTCGACGGCGCGTTGAACAGAGCGTCGAGCTTCTTCTCGAACGCGGCGTCGCCACCGAACCATTCGATCAGGCCGTGAACATCGTGCTGATTGAGGAAGGTCGCCTGCCAGCCGTTCGTCTCGGTATAGTCGCGATACTTGTCGGGCTGGTGGCCGATCTGGATCGGGTCATAGGGCGCCCACCATTTGCCGTCCGAGAATTTCGGGCGCGCGAAACGGATCGTGGGATCGAGCACATTGCGATAGTTCAGGCTGCGCTTGCGCAGCGCCGCGGCATCCTCCTTCGCGCCCGCCGCTTCGGCGAGCACCGCCATCGCCCAGTCGTCATAGGCATATTCCTGGGTGCGGCTCACCGACTCCCAGATCTTGTCGGCGGGGATATAGCCGAGATCGTAATAATAGCCGCGGCCGAGCGAGCCGTCACTGTCCTGGTAGGTGCGGTCGAAGGCGCGGCGCCGGATATTGGGCCAGGCAGCGGCATAATCAGCCTGGATCCCCTTGGCGCAGGCTTCCGCCATTACCGAAACCGAGTGCCAGCCGATCATGCAGCCGGTCTCGACGCCCTGGAGCTGCCAGACCGGCGGGCCGTAGGGGCTCTGCTGGGTCTGGCGCACCAGATCCCGCGTGAACATCGCCGCACGCTCGGGCTGGACCAAAGTGAGCAGTGGGTGGAGCGCGCGATAGGTGTCCCACAGCGAATAGGTGCTGAACGCCGGCGCGTCCTCCGCCGCCTGATGGACCTGGCGATCGAGCCCGACATAGCGGCCGTCGCGGTCGGTGAAGAGCGTCGGCGCGAGGAAGCAATGATAGAGCGCGCTCGCCATGATCGTGCGCTGCGCTTCCGTCCCGCCCGCGACGCGGACGCAATCGAGCTCTTTCGACCAGCGCCGGCGCGCGGCGCGGCGCACCTCGTCGAACGTGCGATTCGACGTTTCCGCTGCCAGTGCTGCCTTCGCGCCCGCCACGTCGATCGCCGAGATCCCGGTGCGGATCAGGATCGGCTCGCCGCCGGCATCGTCGAAGAACAATGCAACCTTCAGCTTGTTACCGGTGACGCTGCTGCCGTGCGCGGCAGCGAGCTTGTTGCCGTCACCAAAGAACTGCACCCGATCCGGTTTGCGCGAGAACTGCATCGCGAAATGGATCTGCCGACCCTTGGCCCAGCGGTGCACGCGGCGGCTGCCGGTGAGCATCCCGTCCGCGTCCAAAGCGAGCGAGGCATTGTCGATGATCGTGCCCTTGTCCCACACGTCGAGGATCATATGGGCAAGGTCGATCAGGATATGTCCGGGACCCTTGGGGAAGCGATAGCGGTGCAGCCCGGTGCGCTCGGTAACGGTCAGCTCGGCGCGCACGCCGGATTCGAGCAGGACCCGATAATAGCCGGGCTCGGCATGTTCCTCGGAGAAGCGCTGGCGATAGCCTTTGTCCGGATCCGCAAGCGGGCCCGGTTCCAGCTCGAGCGGCCCGCGCGTCGGCACGACCAGCACGTCGAGCATGTCGCCGATGCCGGTGCCCGACAGGTGCGTGTGCGAGAAGCCCATGATCGAGGTATCGCTGCGGTGATAGCCCGAACAGGCATCCCAGCGCGTATTGTCGGTATCGGGACCGAGTTGCACCATGCCGAAGGGCAGCGACGCGCCCGGATAGGTGTGACCATGCCCGCCGGTCCCGATGAACAGGTCCGGCTTGCCCGTCTCGACCGACTGCGCGCGCGCAATCCCGGGCATCGCGCCGCCAAGCGCGGCAAGCCCCGTACCGGCCAGCAATTGGCGACGGCTTGCGGTGATCATGGCCCCCTCTCTTCCTGTTCTATGGTCAGAAACGCTCGGCGAGCAGCGCCGGTTTGCGCTTCGCGACATCGAGGATCAACTCGCCGAACAAGCCGTTCGCCCAGGCGAACCAGCTCCGCGTGAACTTCGCCGGATCGTCCTTGTGGAAGCTCTCGCGCATGAAGCCGGTGCCGCCATGCGTCGCCTTGAGCCAGTGCAGGCATTGCCGGATCACCGCATCGTCGTCGCTGTTGCGGGCATGGACGACGATCGACATCGGCCAGATCATGTCCATGCCAACATGCGGGCCACCGATGCCCTGCGCCGCCGAGCCTTCGAAAAAATAGGGATTGCGCCTGCTCCATGCGAGCGCCGCGCTCCGGCGGAACAATGGGTCATTCCGATCGGCGGCGCCGAGCAGCGCGAGCCCGCACAGGCTCGGCACATTGGCGTCGTCCATGAAGATGGCGTTGCCATAGCCGTCGACCTCATAGGCCCAGACCTCGCCGCCCCGCCCGTCCGGCATCTTGCCATGCGCATCGAGCGCGGCTTGGACCTCGGCGGCGAGCGCCAGGCAGTCCCGCGCTGCCGCGGCATCGCCCCGCGCCTCGTTGTGCACCTGCGCCAGCATCCTGAGCGCCGACACGGCGAACAGGTTCGACGGGATCAGGAACGGCAGCACGCAGGCATCGTCCGAAGGCCGGAACATCGAGTGGATCAGCCCGACCTTGCGCGTCGGTGCGCCTAGGCCGCCGAACATCAGTGTCTCGGTCGGCGACGGATCGATGCGCTGGAAATGATAGGGCCCCGGCCCGTCCTTGCGCTGCTGCTCGCGGAAGGTGGCGACGGCACGCGCCGCGCCTTGCGCCCAGAGCGCGTCGAACGGCGTCTTGTCGCGCGTCGCGGTCCAGTAACTGTGCGCGAGGCGCATGGTGTAGCAGAGCGAATCCACTTCCCATTTCCGCTCGGCGACGCCGGGCTTCATGTCAGTCTTGTCATTGACCGCCGAGAGGCTCGATCTGGCGTTCGGATCCTCCATGAAGGCGTTGGCGTAGGAATCGATCAGGATGCAGCGCGCCTGGCGCTGGATCAGCCCCTGGAAGACCCGGCGCAGATCGGCGTCCTTGCCCGCGAGATGCACATAGGTCTGCATCTGCGCCGAGCTGTCGCGCAGCCACAGCGCGTCGATGTCGCCGGTGATGACAAAGGCGTCGGGCTTGCCGTCGATTGTGCCGAGCTTGACCGTGGTGTCGAGCGTGTTGGGATAACAATTCTCGAACAGCCAGGCGAGTTCGGGGTCGGCGATCTTCGCCTGCACCGCCTTGATCTCGGCCTCGACGGCCTTGCTGGTGACGCGACGCGCTCTGACCGGCGGACGCTTCGAGACGAACGGGTCGGCTGCCAGCGCCCGGTTCGGCAGCGCCGCCGAAACGGCGATCGCACCGGCCCCCGCCATTACTTCGCGACGATTCATGGCGCTCTCCTGTTCCTCGTTGCGATCAGCGCGCTGCCGGCGCGCTGATCGAGAAGGGCGCGTTCGCCTTGGCGCTGCCCCATTGCTTGTTGGGCGTCGGTCCCATCACGAAGCGCAGCGTGCCGCCGGCCTGCAGCGCCTCGCGCGAAAGCCAGGGCTTGTCATGACGCTTGCCGTTGAACGTGACCGACTGGACGTAGACGTTCTTCGCGGAGTTGTTCGCCGCCTCGATCGTCAGCACCTTGCCCCCTGGCATCTTGACCCGGACCGAGCGGAACAACGGGCTGCCGATCGCATATTGGCCGACCGTCGGCGTCACCGGATAGAATCCCAGCGCCGAGAAGACATACCAAGCCGAGGTCTGGCCATTGTCCTCATCGCCCGGATAGCCGTCCGGCGTCGCCGAATAGAGCTTCGCCATCACGTCACGGACGTGCGCCTGCGCCTTCCAGGGCTGGCCCGCCCAGTCGTAGAGGTAGATCATGTGCTGGATCGGCTGGTTGCCATGGGCATACTGGCCCATATTCACGATCTGCATCTCGCGCGTCTCGTGGATCACCTGGCCGTAATAGCTGTCGTCGAAGACCGGCGGCTGGGTGAAGATCGAGTCCAGCCGGTCGGTGAACTTCGCGTCGCCGCCCATCAGGTCGATCAGGCCCTGCACATCCTGCATCACCGACCAGCTATAGTGCAGCGCATTGCCTTCGGTGAACGCATCGCCCCAGGCATAGGGGTTGAACGGCGTCATCCAGCTGCCGTCCTTGTTGCGCCCCCGCATCCAGCCCGACTGGGCATCGTAGAGCTTGCGGTAATTCTGCGCCTGCGCCGCGTATTTCTTCGCATCCTCGGTCTTGCCGAGCGCCGCGGCGAGACGCGACAGCGAGAAGTCGGCGGTCGCATATTCGAGCGTGCGCGCGGCATTCTCGTTGATGCCCACATCATAGGGTACATAACCGAGCTTGTTGTACCACTCGACGCCCTCGCGGCCGACCGCGCTCAGCACATTGCCCTTCTTGTCCCTGGGCCGCCCCTCGGACGTCGTCGCGTTCTTGACCATCGCCTCGTAGAGCGTCTCGACATCGAAGCCGCGCACGCCGCTAAGATAGGCGTCGGCGATGATGTTGGTCGAGTTGGAGCCGATCATCACGTCGCGCTGGCCGGGGCTCATCCATTCGGGCAGCCAGCCGCCCTCCTTATAGGCATTGGCGAGGCCCTGCATGATCTGGCTGTCGAGATCGGGACGGACCAGCGCGAAATAGGGAAATACCGCGCGCCAAGTGTCCCAGAATCCGTTGTCGGTGAACAGCGGGCCGTCATGCACCTTGCCGTCATAGGGGCTGTAATGGACGGTCTTTCCCTGCGCATCGACCTCGTGGAACATGCGCGGGAACAGCAGCATGCGGTACATCGCCGAATAAAAGGTGCGGCGATTGTCGATGCTGGGGTCGCTCACCTGGATATGGCCGAGCTCGCTCTCCCACGCCGCCTTGGCCTTGGCCTCGGTCGCGGCGAAGCTGTCGCCGCCGATCTCGCTCGCGAGATTGCGCTCGGCCTGTTCGGGGCTGATGAACGACGAGGCGACCTTCACCCCGACCTGTTCGCCGTCGCGCGTCTTGAAGCTGACCACCGCGCCGACATGGCCGCCTTCGCGCGCCAGATCGGCCGAGAGCTGCCAATTGTCGTCCCAGGTGCGGGTGACGGTGAAATCGTGATCGAATTCCGCGACGAAATAATTGTGGAAATTCTCGGGCACGCCGCCGTGATTGTTGCGGACATAGCCGATGATCCGCCGCTTCTCGGGCTCGATCTTGACCATCGATCCACCGGCCAACCCGTCGAGCAGGATGTGCGCGTCGTCGCTCTTGGGGAAGGTGAAGCGGAACTGCGCGGCACGGTTGGTCGGCGTCACCTCGGCGGTCACGTCATAGTCGGCGAGATAGATCTGGTACCGGTACGGCCGGCTCTCCTCCGCCTTGTGGCTGTACCAGCTCGCCCGCTCCTCTTCCTTCAGCTTGAGCGGCCCCGTCTCCGCGAACAGCGCGAAGGCGGCATAGTCGTTCATCCAGGGACTGGGCTGGTGGGTCTGCTTGATGCCGTTGATCTTCAGGTCATCGTACATATAGCCCCAGCCGCTGCCGGGCTTGCCGGTCACCGGCGTCCAGAAGTTCATGCCCCAGGGCACGGCCACCGCCGGATAGGTGTTGCCGTAGGAAAGCTCGTAATTCGAGTCGGTCCCCATCAGCGGATTGACCAGATCGGCGAGCGATTCCGCCGGCTGCGCCGCTTCGCGCGCGTTCGCCTGGGCGATCAGCAGCGGCGTCGGCAGGCACAGGCCGGTGATCGCAAGCATCGCGACGCCGCGGCGCAGCGTTTGGACAAAACGGTTGTTCAACGCAGGTCTCCCCCTGAAATTCGAAATGGGCACTCCGCCCGGATCATTTGCGTCCGCCGATGGGCCGCGCCGCGACGCCCTCCTTGGTCATCACCACCGGCCTGATCGTGCCGTCGGCGGCGAAGACCATGCGGTCGATCGCCATCTGGCGATGCTCGCCCTTGTCGTCGCCGAGCGGGCGGCGGTGATAGGCGATGTACCAGTCATCGGTGCCGGGTACATTGACCACCGAATGATGGCCCGCCCCGCGCGCGATGCGGAAGTCCTGCTGCAGGATCTTGCCCATCGGCTTGAACGGACCCGTAGGGCTCGGCCCCATCGCATAGGCGACACTATAGTCCGGCCCGGTCCAGCCGCCTTCGGACCACATCAGGTAATAGACGCCGTTGCGCTTGATCAGGAACGAGCCCTCCACATAGCCGGGCGGCGTGATCTGCTTATAGGTGCTGCCATCCGGGAACGGGATCACCGAGCGCATGTCCGCGCTCAGCCGCACGACGTTGCAGTGCTGCCAGCCGCCATAATAGAGATATACCTGCCCGTCGTCGTCGCGATAGACGAAGGGGTCGATCGGCTGCGCGCCGTTGTGGAAGGCGCCGATCAGCGGCTTGCCCAGCGCGTCCTTGAACGGGCCCTCGGGCCGGTCGGCCACCGCCAGACCGATCCCGCCCAGTTCCTTGTCGCTTTGGATGTCGTTGGCGCCGAAGAACATGTAGTAGCGTCCCTCGCGCTCGATCACCGAAGGCGCCCAGACCGCATAGCCCGCCCAGGGGATGTCCGCGACATCGATCACATGCTCGTGCTTGGTCCAGTGGACCAGGTCCGGCGAGGAAAAGGCGTTGAAAAAGGTCTGCTGGACATAGGACGGGCGCACCGTCTTCTGCTTGCGCATCGCCTGCTGCTCGGGCGTGAATTGCCGCGAGACGTCGGGCGCCCCGTAATCGTCGGAATAGGTCGGATAGATCCAGTAGCGTCCGCCGAACACGCGGATCTCGGGATCGGCATACCAGCCGGGAACGATCGGATTGCTCGCAAAGGCGGCGCCGGCGCCGACGACAGCGACCGCGGCAATCAATGCGGCCCGGACTTTCCTCATGCTAAGCCTGTGCTCCACTTGGTCGTGCTGCCCGGCTCGATGGATACCGAGCCGGGCGGCCGAACGATACCGGCCTGTTTCAAAAGTGGTGGAGGTGGCCCCGGGGGGGAAGGACCACCTCCTGAGTCAGGGGGCTGACTCATGGGTTCAGGTCAGAAGTTGAACGACAGCCCCATGTAGAAGCGGCGACCCGAATAAACGTTCGAGATAAACCGATCCTTCGTGTCGTTGCCGAGGTGCTGGCGCTGCTCCGACTTGGTCAGGTTGATGACCGAAGCGGTCAACTGCAGGTTCTTCATGATATTGAAGGCCCCGTTCAGATCGACCTGCTCGTAGGGGTCGTCGTAAACGTTCAGACCCGATTGCAGTCCTTCCACTTTCTCGCCGCGACGGTTGTACGACGCGCGCAGCAGCACCGGTCCATGCTCGTAGAATATCGAGGCGTTGATCTGCGTCTTGGCGCTGCCGACCAGCGCCGACTTGCCGATGTTCGCGCCGTTCAACGAGACGTCGGCCTGCGAGGTATCGTTATAGGTGAAGTTCACCTGGGCGCCGAGCCCGAAGTCCAGCGTGTGCTGGGCATAGAGTTCGACACCCTGCGATACCGCGCTGGAGCCGTTGGCCTGCGTCGCATATTGCTGCACCGTCACGGGCTGGCCGGCGACGTCCTGCACGAGATCGATCACCACCGGCACGATGAAGTCGTGCACGTCCTTGCGGAACGCCGTCGCGCCGATGACCGAACCGCGGTGGAAATACCATTCCACGCCGACATCATATTGCCAGGCGTTGAACGGCTTCAGATCGAAATTTCCGCCGTTGCCGAACCAGCCCGGCAACGCGCCGAACTGCGCGCGGTCATAGACGAACGCATCGGAATTGAAGGTCAGCGAGCGCGCACCGGCAAGATCGCCGTAGCCGGGACGGGCGATCACCTTCGAGACTTCCCCGCGAAGCAGAAGATTCGGCGTCACTTCCCACGCGATGTTGAAGCTCGGAAGGACGTCGGTGTAGTTCTTCGACTCGTTGTTCTGGCTGAATACCTTCACTTCTCGCTGATTTTGCGGAAGCACGAGGCAGTTTCCATCCGGGCCGACCGGCGGCGGTATGAACGGATCGCCGTTGGTGTTAACGCAATAGTCGTTCTCATAATAAAGAACGTCGGTAGACACACCGCTCTGCTTGGTGCTGGCGACGCGGACGCCGATATTACCACGGATGTTGTCGGTCTTGAAGTTGATCTGGCCGTATCCCGCCCAGATCCGCTCCTTGATGTTGTAGACATTCTCCGGCTCCGGAACACGAACCGGCCCGTTATAGGTCGAATTCAGATAAGCCAGGTAATTGTTCATGTTGAACGCCGGGAACACGTTCGTCGTAAAGCCGCCCGCGATGTTGCCGATCGGATTGCTCAGGAAGAATTCCGGGCGCGTGACCGCAGCGCCGGCGGTATCCTGATAGCGCAGCGTGTTGGCCGCATCCGAATACCATTCGTACCGTCCCGTCTCGCGATGAACACGCCCGTCACGCCATTTGGCGCCGACCTGGATCGAGTCGATGAAGCTGTCGAAATGGCGCGTAACATCGACCTGGGCGTAGGTCTGCTCGATCGAGCTGTTGGTGAATCCCGAGCCGGTCGAACCCAGATCGATCTGCGAGATGCCATTCATCAGATTCTGCTGCAGATCCGGTGAGAACTGCATCGCCGCCGATTGATCGGTGAACGTCCACTGGCTCAACGTATTGCCGTTGACGTTGCCCGCCGCGCCGGTGCCGGTCACCTTGCGCGGCTTGGCCTGCGCAAAGAACTGGAACGACGGGCCACCGGTGGCGCGGGTCTTGCCCACCGCGAAGTTCACATTCAGCCGGCCGACCGTCCAGTCGCCATGCAGGTCGAAGGTATCGGAGACGCTCTTTTCGCGCGCATAATAGCTCTGCAGCGCCGGCGTCTCCATCGTGCACGGCGAGGGATTCGTGGTCACGTCGCGGCAGCCGGTGCCTTCGGCCGGTACCTGGAAAGTGGCCGATTGCAGGATGGTGCCGCTGGGATCGAACTTCGCGCCGGTGAAGAAGTTGCCATATCCCCATTCGGGGATTTTGACCACGTTGTTGACGTTGTTGCCGTCCAGCTGGAACCGGAAATAATTGGCGGTGAGCTCCAGATTGTCGAACGGCCGCGCCTGCACGGTCCCCTGGATGCCGAGCCGCTTGCGCTTCTGGACGAAGACCGTTTCGTCCACCGATTGCGGCGCCCAATAGCCGTTATAGTGCGTGCCGCCCTGCGTGGTCGTGCCACCGTCCCAATAGGAAATCGCGTCGTTGTTCGAATAGGTGTTGCCGTGAATGTCGGTCGCCGGCGTCGCAGCGGAGTCGTCGGCCCACCAGTGCCAGCTCTCGGTGCTGGCGCCAAGCGTGCGGTTGGTGCGCTCCTGATAGGTCGCGCCGACCAGGACGCCGAACGTCTTGTCCTTGTTGTGCCAGGAGATCAGGCCCGAGACGCTCGGCTCGATCTTGTCTGACACGTCCGCATAGGAACCTTCCGCCTGGACGTTGCCCGACCACGGCTCGAGATCGAATGGCTTGCGCGTGTGATTGATGATGACGCCGCCGACACCGCCCTCATCGAGCCGCGCCTCGGGTGACTTGAACACCTCGACGCGGCCGATCAGGTTCGATGGCAGCAACAGATAATTGAACGAGCGCGACGGGTCGCCGGAATCGGCCGAGGCGATGAAATTGCCGTTCAATTCGGTCAGCGTCAGGTCTGAGCTGAGACCGCGGATGCTGACCCGCGACCCTTCGCCGCCGTCGCGATCGATGATGACGCCCGGCACGCGCTGCAGTGAGTCGGCAACGTTCTTGTCGGGAAACTTGCCGACATCCTCGGCGGTGATCACATCGACGAATGCATTGGCCTCGCGCTTGCGCGACAGACTCTGCTCGATCGACTGGCGGTAGCCGGTGACGACAATGTCGCCGGCCTGCGTCGCTTCGTCCTGCTGGGCCTGCGTCGCATCCTGTTGCGCTGGTGCCGCATCCTGCTGAACCGTGGTGGTCGCGACGTCCGGCGCTTGCTGCGCGTGCGCCACGCCGCCCAGCGCCACGACGATGCTCGCCGAAGCCAGCAGTTCGCGCAGCAGCCGAGCGCGGCTGGCCGGCATTGAAATCTCCTGAAGGGTCATCCCCTGTCTCCCTCTCCAAATAGGGCCTTGTCCGGCCCGGTTATGTTTTCCCCTGCCATCCGGCGGGTTCGACGTCATAATATTAAAAGCAAATTGTCAATTGTATTCCCGGCCAGTGGTGACGGCTTCCCGGCAGCCCGTTGCTGGCTCGTGTCCAAAAGCCCGAGCCGGCCCCGATTAGGGCCCCGCACGCCCTTCACCGCCCGGAAAGGTCCTGCGCATCAGCGATCTTCCCATAAGGGTGCCGCCATGCGCCGGAACGCTTCCGCCGGCGCCTTCGCGACCTCGCGGTCATAGGTCAGCAGCCCGTTGACCTCGCCCTCGACATCGGTCGTCTGGGTGTAGACCGAGGCGCTGAGGCCGTTCTCCCGGGCCTGGCGCACGACCTCGTCGAACTTGCGCCGATAGCGGGCGAGATAGTCCTTGGGGTCAGTGGTGACCTGGTAGCTCCAGCGCTTGTCGCTGCGCCACAGATGGCCGTCGATCGGCCAGCCCACGCCGCCATATTCGCCGAGCACGATCGCGCGCCCGCTCTGGTGTGCCGGGGTGTGCGGTACGTCCTCATAAGTATGGATGTCGAATACGTCGGAGACCCCGGGGGCGACGTCCAGCCAGCCGCTGTCGGCATTGACGAGCCGGCTGGGATCCATTCCTTTCACGTAACGGGCGAGGGTGGCGGAATCATATTGTCCCCAGCCCTCATTGTTGACGACCCACATCACGATCGACGGAAATGCCCTGAGGTCGCCGATCATGTGCGCCAGCTCGTTCTGCTGCTCGGCCATCACGTCGGACGAGAGCACCGCCTGGCTCTGGCTGGTACCGGTGACGAACTGGTCTTCGCCGCCGCCCGACGGCATGTCCTGCCAGATCAGCATGCCGAGATGATCGGCGTCGTAATAATAGCGCGCCGGCTCCACCTTGATGTGCTTGCGGACCATGTTGAAGCCCGCTTTCTTGAGGAACTCCAGATCGTGGCGCATCGCCGCTTCGGACGGCGGGGTCAGCAACCCGTCGGGCCACCAGCCCTGGTCGAGCGTGCCGTTCTGGAAATAGGGCTTGTTGTTGAGCAGCAGCGCCGGTTGGCCAGTCACCTTGCCCGGCCCCACCGAAATCTTGCGCATTGCGAAATAGGCGTTCACCCGGTCACGCGGCTGCCCTTCGACCTGCGCCGCGGCATAGGTCTCGACTTCGCCCTGCGTGAAGCGCGCGTCATAGGCGACGCGGTTGCGCTCGGGCTTGCCGGCATAGGGATCGCGTACCGTCACCAGCTCTGCGACGAGGTCGTAGAGGAACGGATCCTCGGGCGACCAGAGATGCGCCGCGGGCACGCTGAGGCTCGCATGGCGGTTGGCGCGCATGGTCGTCGAGGCGATCGTCTTGTTGCCCGAGCGCACGCTGAGCCGCACCGCATCGGTGTCTTTCGCCCAGCCGCTCAGCGCGACATCGACTTCCACCTTGCCGCGATCGATATCGGGCGTCGCGCGGACGTCGGCGATGTAAAGCGCCGGCACCGGCTCGATCCACACCGTCTGCCAGATGCCGCTGACCGGGGTGTACCAGATGCCGTCCGGATCGAGGATCTGCTTGCCGCGCGGCTGGCTCCCGGCACTGGTCGGATCGGCGACCTGCACAACCAGTTCGTTCGCGCCGGGCCGCAGATATTCGGTGATGTCGAGGCCGAACGCGTCCGAGCCACCTTCATGCGCGCCGACAATGGCGCCGTTGACCCAGATATGTGCGGCATGATCGACCGCGCCGAAATTGAGCATCACATGCTGCCCGGCCCAGTCGGCCGGAACGGTGAAGCTGCGGCGATACCAGATGCGGTCGTCGGGAAGCACCTTTCGCGCCACGCCGGAAAGACGGGATTCCACCGCGAACGGCACCAGGATCTTGCCGTCCATCTGTGTCGGCATGGGCGCGGCGGCCTTGGTGATCGCATAATCCCACAGGCCGTTGAGATTCTGCCACTTGGCGCGTTCGAGCTGCGGACGCGGATAGCCGCGCCAGGCATTGTCGGGCGTCACCGCCTTGCCCCAACGGGTCATGATCGCGCCGGTATAGACCGAGTCCGCGCGCTGGGCGGGCGCCGGGGACGTCTCTTGCGCGGCCGCGCACCCCGTCCAGGCGGAGGAGAGCATCAAGGCCAGGACGGCGTTGCGCATCATTGCTACCTCAGCGCCGCGACAACGAGGGAGGTGCATCGGCCGGCGCGCTGCCCCAGGCCGGGTTCGGCTTCGGCCCCATGGTGAGCACCAAAGTCGCGCCATTGGCAATGTCGGCATGGCGGAACCACGGCTTGGTCCAGCGCTTGCCGTTGAGCGTGGCCGACTGGACGTAGAGATTCTGCGCGGAGTTGTTCTTCGCGACGATCTCCAGCGCCTTGCCATTGCCCATCTTGAGCACCGAGCGATCGAAGAGCGGGCTACCGAGCACATAGACGTCGCTCGACGGATCGACCGTGTAGAAGCCCAGCGCGCTCAGCGCGTACCAGGACGAGGTCGCCCCCTGGTCGTCCATGCCCGGATAGCCATAGCCGCTCGCGTCGCTGCCATAGAGATCGCGCAGGATCCGCCGCACCAGCGCCTGCGTCTTCCAGGGCTGGCCGCTCCATGCATAGAGATAGGGCGCCTGCTGATCGGGCTGGTTGCCCTGCACATATTGACCGATCACGCCGGTGCAGTCGCGGCAGATGCCCTTGGGCGCGTAGGGCGTCGAGAAGAACTGGTCGAGCTTGGTATTGAACGCCGCGCGGCCGCCGAGCAGGTCGATCAGTCCGTGCACGTCGTGCGGCACCAGCCACAGCGTCGACCAGCCCGACGCCTCCTTCATCATGAAGTTGTAATAGGGCTCAGCCGGATCGAACGGCGCGATCCATTTCCCATCGGCGGTGCGGCCGCGGATGAAGCCGATCGACGGGTCGAAGACGTTGCGGTAGTTGCCCGCGCGCTTGGCGAACAGCCGCGCATCGTCGCGCTTGCCGAGCCGAGCCGCGAGATCGGCCATCGCCGCATCGTCCCAGGCATATTCGAGCGTGGTCGCCGCGCCTGCCTTGCCGCCGGCATAAGGCGGGCTCGGATTGCCCTTGGGAATCTCGTCCGCGATCCAGCCGTTGCGGTCATATTCCGCGAGGAAGTCGCGCGGCCCCTTGGGATCGGTGGCGTTCTTGCGGAGGAATTCGTACGCGGCCGGATAGTCGAACGGAATGCCGCGCAGCATCGCGCCGAGATACAGGAACACGGCATTGTCGCCGTGGAACGAGGTGTTCATGAACCCCCGCTCGCGCGCCATGTCGAGTTCGGACGCCATCACATCGGCGGTCAGCTCGGGCTCGAGCAGTTCGAGCAAGACGATCTGGTTGCGGCCCGTATCCCAGAACGGCACCGGGCCGTAGCGATCATGGGTTGCGGTCTGGGTCTGCCCGCGCGTGTCGGTGAAATGCTCGCCCTTGCGCGCGACCAGTCGCGGGCTGGCGAAGGACTGGAACAGCGTCGAATAGAACAGCATCCGCTGCTTGGCGGTTCCTCCGCTCACCTGCACCCGGTCGAGCAGCTTCGCCCATTCCGCACGCGCCCCGCCGCGCATGCGATCGAAGTCCCAGCCCGGGCTCTCCTCACGCAGCCGCTGCTCGGCCGCTTCATAGCTCGGCCCGTGCGCAATCTTGACGAGCACCGTCTCGCCCTGGCGCGTGGTGAAGTCGAGATAGCTGCCGGCGAAGCCGCCCTCGATCGTGCGCGCATCGGGCAGGACGTCCTTGTCACCGATACCATAGCCGCGCGCATCCCCGCCTGACTTGCGGAACGTCCCGAAGCTCTTGAACGGCTTGGAGAACTCGGCGACGAAATAGCGCCCGTCGCGCGCATCATTGTCGTTATGCCGCGCCACCACACCGCGCACGACGTGATCGCCGACCACCTCGACCTCGCCGCCGCGCCCCTGAAGGTTGAGGATCACATGCGCCCGCTCGGTCGCCGGGAAGGTGAAGCGCATCAGCGCGGTCGCCTGGGTGGCGGTCAGTTCCACCTTGGTCCTGAAGGTGTCGAGATAGACCGAGTAATAGCCCGGCGCGGCAGTCTCGCGCGCCTTGTCGTAATAGGCTTCGGTATAGGCCGGCGGCACGGTCCAGTCGCCGACCACCGGCATCAGCATCGGCGTGGCCCGCGCGCCATAGGTGGGCCCGCCGCCGCCGGTGAAGCCGATCATCGTCGGATTGGTGTAGTAATAGGGCGTCGCAACGCCCGACGGGTAGCTGAGTTCGACGTTGAGGTTGACGGGCGCCGCCTCGACCGCGCTGTGCGGCAATCGCGCACCCGGCGAGGTGATGCCTGAATAAAGCGGTTCACCCGCGGGCGGCGCGTTGCCGATGAATTCGGGCTTGTCGAGCGGCGCGGTGCCGACCAGCGGGTTGGCGGCATCCACCGGGGCGCGCTCGTCCGTCGAGCGTCCCGCGGTTTGCGCGATCACTGCGCCACCCGCCAGTGCCGAAGCCGCGCCCGCAAGGATCGTCAGGCGAGTCGCGCGACGGCCGAAACGTTGGAATTGCCGCGATGCGCCCGAAGGACCCTTCATTTTCCTCTCCGCTCATAGCGAGCGAACGCGCTTCCGCATTCGCACCCGATGCCGCCTTGCCGGCGGTCTTCGTGATGGAGATTTGATTAAATAAACCATTTTGTCAATTGAACTCTGGCGACAGCGCAAATCACCAGCGCAGGGCGGTTTCGCCGCCCGGTTACGACTGACAGCGACCGCCGATTCGGGCGCGCGCCAGAACGACTCGAGCACGAACAGCCGAACGCCGCCCCGCTGAAAGCAACGGGACGGCGTGTGATTGAGGGACTGAGCGGCGCTAGGTTGGATCGGACGGGCGAAATCGCCCCGCCCTCACCCGCTCCTGAGCTGTTTGACCGCGTGATCGGCGGCCCGCGCCGTCAGCGCCATGAAGGTGAGAGACGGGTTCACGCAGGAGACAGATGCCATCTGCGCACCGTCCGTGACGAACAGGTTGGAGGCATCATGCGCCTGGCTCCATTTGTTCAGGACGGAGGAGCGAGGGTCGGCACCCATGCGTGCTCCGCCCATTTCGTGGATGGCGTCGCCGGGCACATGCTCGTCCTCGGTGCTCGACACGTTCATCAGGCCAGCGGCCCTTAGCATCGCTTCGCCCTGGGTGCGCGCATCGGCCATCATGCGCAGCTCATTCTCGCGGAAGCGCACGTCGAAGCGCATCAACGGGACACCGAAGCGGTCGACCTTGTCCGGATGCAACGATACGTGGTTGTCTTCATAGGGAAGGCATTCGCCGAACGCGCCCATCCCGAACTTCCAACCACTATATTTGCGCATGCCCTGCTTCATCGAGGCGCCGAACCCCACCGGCGAGGCAGGGTCTCGCCGGGCGCTGCCCTGATAGCCGTAGCCGCGCTTGAAGCCTACCCCCTCGTCGCCGCCGATATTGCGGAAACGGGGAATGTAGACGCCACCCGGCCGGCGGCCATATTCGATGAACTCCTCCATCCCCGGTATATCGCCGTCGATCGACACCCGGAATATGTGATCCATCACATATTTGCCGAGCGTTCCGCTGGCGTCGAAATGGCTGCGGCCGCTGCCGGCAGGCCGCGAATTCAGCAGGATCTGGTTCGACCCCATCGCCGACGCGCAGAGGAAGACCAGGCCGGCATTGACCACTTCCGCCTGCCCGGTTTTCGCATCAATGAACCGCACGCCCGTCACGCGCTTCTTCGCGGCGTCATATTCGAGATTCGTCACCACCGCGTCCGACCGGAGCGTCAGCCGTCCCGTCGCGCGTGCGGCCGGCAACGTCACCGCCTGTGTCGAGAAATAGGCACCGAACGAGCATCCGTTCGCGCACTGGTTGCGGAACTGGCACTTCGTCCGGTTCTGCTCTGGCTTGTCCTCGGTCATGTTCGATAGACGGGTATGGATGAGCTTGCGGCCGGGAAACTGGGTCTCGAGCCGCTGCTTGAGCCACTTCTCGGCGACGTTCATCGGCATCGGCGGCTGGAATTCGCTGTCCGGGAGATAGGGCAGGTTCTCGCGCGAGCCCGACACGCCGATATATTTCTCGACATAGCTGTACCAGGGGGCGAGGTCGTCGTAGCGGATGGGCCAGTCGCCATCGACCCCGTCGCGCTTGTTCGCCTCGAAATCCGCGGGGCTCCAGCGGAAGCTCCAGCGTCCCCAGATCAGCGATTTACCGCCAACCGCGGCGGGCCGGATCCAGTAGAATTTGCTGCCTTCGTCAAAGGCATAGGGGTTCAACCGGTCGTCATTGTAGAAGGCCCGGTTGCTCGGCGAGACATAACCGTGCTTCGCGATGAAATAGTCGCTCTCCATCAGCCCTGGCGGCATCTGGTTGCGCGCCGGAACCTCATACGCCGGCTTCCCGTCATAGGCATAGCCTTCGCCATGCTCGACCATGATGCCGCGGTCGAGCATCAGCACGCGCAGACCCTTTTCGGTGAGTTCCTTCGCGGCGAATCCGCCGCTGACCCCCGATCCTATGACGATTGCATCGAACCTGTTGGTCGAAGCCATGATCTTCCTCCTCGGGGATTCCTGTCAGAAACGCAGGGTGTGAAGCGTCTCGAAACTCGTGGTGATGTCGGGAATGTAGGGCGCGGGCGCCTGATCGTTCTCCACGTAGAAATGGCGCACGCCGGCGCTGCTCTTCAGCTTGAAAAGCGCGGCGAAATCGATCGTCCCGGCGCCCACTGCGGCCATGCTGCCATCGGCCCGCATATCCTTGACGTGATAGGCATAGATCCGCCCCGCAAGCCGATCGATCAGCGGTGCCAGGCTTTCCCCGGCATGTGCCGCCCAGTAAAGGTCGAGCTCCACCTTCACGAGCGAAGGATCGGTCTCCTTCACGAACCGATCGTAAAGGCTGGTACCGCCCGGCTTGGTGGTGAACTCGAAGTCGTGATTATGATAGGCGAAGCCCAGTCCGGCCTTTTTGAAGTCCGCTGCAAAGCGGTTGAAGTTCGGAAGCGCGGCCTGCCATGCCTGCTCGGTGCGATGCTCCTGCGCCATATACGGCAGGACTACCGTGTCGGCGCCGAGCGTCTTCGCCATGCTCAGGCTCTTGTCGAAATTCTGGAGCAGCGCGTCATAGCCGATATGGACCGACGGCGCCTTGAGGCCCAGCCGATCGAGCGTCTTGCGCAGCATGGCGGCGTCCATGCTGTCATAGCCTCCGCCGCCGAACTCGACCTCGCGATACCCGATACGTGCGACCTTCTCGAGCGTGCCGACAGGATCCTTCTCGAAGATGTCGCGAACGGTGTAGAGCTGCAGGCCGATCGCTTTGATCTGGGCCGCAAAGGCCGGTGTGATCGGAAAATCAAGGACGGCGAAAGCGGCTGCGCCGGCCGCGCCTGCGAGCATGTTTCTGCGATTGATGATCATGAGGAATAGACCTTGTTGACCTGAGAATAGGGGAATTCGCCGTTATACTCGCCGGGAACCGGCAGATATTCGCGCTCCTGCGTCATCCCGATTTCGGAGGTGTAGTAACCGGTGATGACGAGCTGCCGGAAAGCCTCGAAGAAGAAACCGGCGGACGGCAATTGGCCGTTCATCGCGAGCGTGAGGAGCGCATCCTGCTGCGCCGCGGTCGCCTGCGCGCCCGAGACCTTGTAGTCCACAAGGCTCCGCGCCTCGATTGCGTCGAGCCCGGCCAGGATCGGCAATCGGTCTTCCGGCCGCGCCCAGTCGGCCAGCAGCTTCTCGATAAAGGCGGGCACCCCCGCCGCGATCGCGCCCGGCGTGTCGGTCGTTGGAATGACGCGTTCGCTGAGCGCGGCCATCAGCGCACGCTGGGCGGGGGTGAATACCGCCACGCTCGGCGGGCCCTCGCTGATCACCGGCACGTTCGACGCCTTGGCAGCACCGGCGGCGCGGGCGATCGGCGCGAAGACCGATGCGCCGAACATGCCGACCACGCCGGCAAGCGCGGTTCTGCGATTGATCATTTTCCTGCTCCCGGAAGATCCTGCGCGATGGCCGCCTCGGGCAACGGACGGACCCAGATGTTGCGATACGAAACCGCCGAACCGTGATCCTGCAGCTGCAGCGGCGCCGCATCACCGTGCGCCTGGTAGCTGGCGACCTTGCGGTAGATCGTGGCGCCGAGCAGCGCCTGATGGTTCTGCACGACGACGCCGTTCAGAAAGACGGTGACATAGGCCGGCCGCAGCAATTTCCCGTCCGCCGCAAAACGCGGTCGCTCGAAGACGATATCGTAGCTCTGCCACTCGCCAGGCTTGCGCGCGGCGTTCACCAACGGCGGCTTCCAGCCATAGACAGCGCCCACCGTGCCGTCCGCATAGGTCGGGTTCTGATAGCCATCGAGGACCTGCACCTCGTAGCGCTGCATGAACCAGACACCGCTGTTTCCCCGGTCCTGCGATGTCCCCGACGGCGGCGTGGGCGAGCGGAACTCGAGATGGAGCTGGACATCGCCGAAGCTCTGCCGCGAAACGAGATTGCTCTCGGTGCCGCCCTGCGCCCGGGCCGGAACCGTCATCACGCCGCCCTCGACCTGCCAGGGTGCGCCCTCCGCCTTCCAGGCGTCGCTCGACAGCACCACGGCATCGGAAGGCGCGCCACCCGGCGCGGCGGCAGGCGTCGTCACCGTCGGCGCCGGCCGATCCGAATCATGGACGAGCCACTTGCCGCCCGGCAGCATCGGCGTGTCCTTGAAGCCCGGTTTGTCCTGCGCAAACGCAGGTCCACCCGTCATCGCGATCAAGCTGGCAGCAACGCACCCAACCATGCGCACACGCGTCATACTTCCACTCCTTGTCGATCGATTTCGCGATAGGCGGCGATCAGGCGGTCCTCGCCCGCGCGGCCCTGTATGGAATTGCCATGCTCCATGCCGATCACGCCGGCATAGTGCTGCGCGCGGAGCCATCGGACGATCGCGGCATAGTTGATTTCGCCGGTTCCGGGCTCGTTGCGGCCAGGATTCTCGCCGAACTGGAGATAGCCGATCTCGCTCCAGCAGGTTTCCAGCGTCGGGATCAGGTTCCCGGACTGGATCTGCTCGTGATAGAGGTCCGCCAGGATCTTCACGGCAGGGCTGTTCACGCCGCGTGCCACGGCAAAGCCCTGCGCAATCGTCTGCATGTACACGCCCGGATGGTTGCTGCGCGTGTTCAGCGGCTCCATCACCATCGCCACGCCATGCGGCGCCATGATGTCCCCCGCGCGGCGCATCACGTCGATGATGCGCGCGGTCTGGATATCGACGGGCAGCTTCGGGTCCAGAAACCCGGTGACCACGGTCATGTGCGTCGCGCCCAGCCGCTTGGCGACGTCGATCGAGGTGCGGATATCGGCAAGGAACGCCTCGCGCTCGGCATCGTCGTTGGCCCCGAGCAGCGGCCGCGACTGCACCCATTTCGGCATGCTGGCCACGAACACGCCCATCTTCATCCCGCGTTGCGTCAGCGCTCTCGCCATCCGCTCCTGTTCCGCCACCGGGCGGCTTCGCGCCTCATTGTCCTCCCAGGCGGTGAAGCCCTGGTCGGCGGCGAACGCGATCTGCTCGATCAGGCCACCCCGGCTGGCGAAGCTGCCTTCGTGCGGCGCATAAGCGAGCGAGAAATGCGCGGCGTTCGAGCTCTGGCCCTGGGCGCGGGCCGTCGCTGCCGCCGCCACGGCGGCGCCTCCAGCAAGCAACGTCCTGCGCGTGACCGATGTCACTTCGCGCTCCCGCCCCTCAGATAGGCGATGATCGCCGCGCGCTTGGCCGGATCGGGCGTACTGATCGGCATCCGCGAGCCCGGAACCTTCTTGCCGGGATTGGCCAGAAACTCGCTCAGCGTCGCCTCGTCCCAGACCAGCTTGGAGCCCTTGAGCGCCGGCGAATAGTTGAAGCCCGGCGCCGATGCGGCGGGCCGCCCCACGACCCCGTACAGATTGGGACCCAGCCCGTTCTTGCCGCCTTTTTCGACGGTATGACAAGCGCGGCAGGCGGCAAAGACCGATGGCTGGGCATCGGGCGCGGGCCGCGCATGACCAGGCGTGAGCGCTACGCACAGCCCAGCCACCGCCGCGGCGCCCGTCGCCAGACCCAAGAAAAGCTTCATTCCAACTCTCCCAACACGCTTTGTACTTATCTCGAAACCGCGGCCTCACCGATGCCCGGCAGCATGCGCCCCGCGCCGATCATCCTCCATCGATGCGCGTCCATTTCTGGTCCGACGCCGCATTGGCGACGGCCGTTTCGACAAACCGCATCGTGCGAAGCCCGTCGGCGAGACCGGGGAACCAGCGCGACGCGCCAGAACGGTCTTCCGACGTACGATCACCGCGAATGGCCTGCGCAAACGCGCGGTAGAGGTTCGCAAATGCCTCGATATACCCCTCCGGATGCCCCGCCGGTGTCCGAATCAGCGCCAGGGTCCGTTCGTCGAGACCCGGTCCGCCCGCCCGCACGATTTCCGTCGGACGATCGAGCCAGCGCAGCGCGAGCGTGTTCGGCTCCATCTGCGCCCATTCCAGCCCGCCGAGCTCGCCATGGATCCGCAGCTTCAGCCCGTTCTCCTCGCCGGCCGCGACCTGCGTCGTCTTCAGCACACCCCGGGCGCCGCCATCGAAGCGGAGCAGCGCGCTCACATCGTCGTCCAGGCGCCGGCGCGGTACATGCGTCGTGAGGTCCGCGCAGATCGCATCGGTCCGCAATCCAGAAACATGCTCGGCCAGCTGGAATGCATGGGTCCCGATATCGCCAAGGCATCCGCCCAGGCCAGCGCGGGCGGGATCGGTGCGCCATTCGGCCTGCTTATTGCCGCCGGCATCGATCGGGCGACTGAGCCAGCCCTGGAGATACTCCACCTGCACCAGCCGGATCGCCCCGAAATCGCCGCGCGCTACCCGGAGGCGCGCCTCCTCGACGAGCGGATAGCCGCAATAGGTGAAGGCTAGCGCGAACCGCTTTCCGCTCGCCTCCGCCGAACCCGCGATCGTCTCGGCTTCCGCGACGGACATCGCCATCGGTTTTTCGCAAAGGACGTGGAAGCCGGCATCGAGCGCGGCGATCGCCACCGGCGCGTGCAGATGGTTCGGTGTGACGATGGCGATGGCATCGATCCGCTCGCCGGCGGGTAGCCCGCGCTCCCGGGCGATCAGTTCCTCGAACGACGCATAGACGCGCCGCGGATCGAGACCGAGTTGCTCGCCCGTCCGCGCATTCCGCCCGGCATCGGTGCTGAACGCGCCGGCGGTCATCGCCCAGTCGCCGTCCAGCGCGGCGGCCATCCGATGGACGGCGCCGATAAAGGCCCCTTCCCCGCCACCAACCATGCCAAGCCGAAGAGGCTGTCCCATTCTACCTCCGAAGTGCCCGATACTCTGGGCAGGCGTTCAATTCTGTGACGATGCGATTCCGAGGATCGAGCGGATGGCGTTCCGATCGACGCCGCTCGATGCGAAGTCGTCAAAGGGGTGATCCGTCAGGCGAATCATATGATGGCGGATGAAGGGAGCACCTTCGCGTGCCCCATCCTCGGATCGCTTCAGCGCGCACTCCCATTCGAGCACGGCCCAGCCTGAATAGCCATATTGCGCCATCTTGCTGAAGATGCCGACGAAATCGACCTGGCCATCGCCCAGCGAACGGAACCGCCCGGCGCGGTTCACCCAGCTCTCATAGCCGCCATAGACGCCCGACCGCCCGGTCGGATTGAACTCGGCGTCCTTGACGTGGAAGCAGGAGATCCGGTCGTGATAGCGGTCGATGAAGTCGAGATAGTCGAGCTGCTGCAACACATAGTGCGACGGATCGAACAGGATACGCGCCCGCGGGTGGTTGCCGACCGCCTCGAGGAATCGCTCCCAGGTCGCACCGTCGTGAATATCCTCGCCGGGATGAATCTCGAAGGCGCAGTCGACGCCCGCTTCTTCGAACACGTCCAGAATCGGTGTCCATCGCCGCGCGAGTTCGGCGAACGCTTCCTCGACCAGCCCCGCCGGCCGTTGCGGCCAGGGATAGACATAGGGCCAGGCCAGCGCGCCGGAGAAGGTCGCGTGGGCGCTGAGCCCCAGATTGGCGCTCGCCTTGGCGGCGAGCTTGACCTGCTCCACCGCCCAAGCTTGGCGCTCCGCCGGCTTGCCGTGCAGCTCCGGCGGCGCAAACCCGTCGAAAAGCTGGTCATAGGCCGGATGCACGGCAACCAGCTGGCCCTGGAGATGGGTCGACAGCTCGGTCGGCTCCACGCCGAACTCGCCGAGCAGCCCTCGCAGATCATCGCAATAGGTCTTGCTTTCCGCAGCCAGCCCCAAGTCGATCAGGCGCGCGTCACACGGGATCTGCACGCCGACATAGCCGAGATCCCCCGCCCATCGCGCGAGGTTGTCGAGCGTATCGTACGGCGCCGCTTCGCCCATGAACTGGGCGAGGAAGATCGCCGGTCCCTTCATCTCGCTCATGCGGCGCGCTCCGCCCTGCTGTCATCGCGGAAGAAAAGCTGGAACAGGATGGCGATGACCGCGGCCGCGATCGCCGGATACCACCACATATGCTGCCAATCGGCGATGGTCGGTGCCTCGGGCAGCTGGGCGTAGAGCAGCGCGCCGATCTGTGAGCCGAGCAGCATGCCGACGCCATAGGTGAACAGGGTCAGCATGCCCTGCGCCTGCGCATTGACGCCCTTGGGCGACGCGATCGTGCCAGTGTAGATCGCACCCGCGACGAAGAAGAAGTCGTAGCAGACACCGTGCAGCGCCACGCCGAGATAGACCGCCCATAGCGATCCGCCGCCGTCGCCGATGGCGAACAGGGCATAGCGCAGCGCCCAGGCGATCATGCCCACCAGCAGCAGCGGCTTCACGCCGAACCGGCGGTACAGCCAAGGCATCGAGAACATGAAGACCAGCTCGGACATCTGCCCGATCGCCATCGTGCCGCCGACATTCTTGATGCCCGTCGCGCCGACATAGGGCGAGGCATAGGCGTAATACATCGCCAGCGGGATCGAGATCAAAGTCGCGCAGCCCATGAAGATCAGGAACGAGCGCTGGCGGAGCAGCCCGAACGCCTCGACGCACAGCACCTGCCGCACCAGCCCTTCGCCGCTCGGCGCGTCAGCCGCCACCTTCGGCAGGGTCAGGCTGTAAAGGCCGAGCGCGATCGAGACGATTGCGGCGACGCGGAATATCTCGGGGCTCGCCGACAGCCCCGCCCAGCCGATGATCAGCCCCGCGACGATCCAGCCGAGCGTGCCGAACGCCCGCACGAACGGGAAGCGGTCCGTGCGCTCGCCGAAGCTCTTAAGCGCGATCGTGTTCGCGAGGCCGACGGTCGGCATGTAGAGGATCATATAGCCGAGCAGCACCCAGACGAAGGTTCCCCCGGTCGCCGGGGTCACGAGCGCTGGAAGCGCCAGCAGGATCGCGCCGCCGACCAAATGGAGGATCACCATCAGCGCGCGCGGGCTCAGATATCGAGTCGCGGCCATGCCGAGCAGAAAGGATCCGGCGATCGACGCGATCGGCCCGACCGAGAATGCGTTGCCGATAAGGCTGCCGATCCCGACGGTCTGCATGACCAGTCCGAGCGTTACATTCCACGCGCCCCAGACGAAGAACTGCATGAACATGAGTGCGCTCAATCGCGCCGTGAGCGCCGCCGTTGCCGGGCGCGCTATTCCCACCGCTTCGTTGCCCAAAGTGGCCATGCGACCCCTCTCCCGCTGACGCAGTTTCCCTGCCTTGTGGACCAAGCCTATGTCGGACAAATGGCGATGTAAAGGATTACATTGCTTTGCTGTCGACAAGCGGGCGGAACAGGCTGCATGAAGCGGCGATGCCGACGATCATCCAGGTCGCCGCAATGGCGGGCGTCTCCACGGCCACGGTTTCGCGTGTCCTGAGCCATCCGAATCGGGTCGCGGAAGAAACGCGCCGGCGCGTGCTCGATGTCGTCGATTCGCTGGGATACAAGCCGAACGTCGCCGCCCGGACACTGCGTACATTGCGCGCGGCCAAGATCCTCGTCACCGTTCCCGACATCTCCAATCCCTTTTTCGCCAGCGTGATCCGCGGCGCCGAAGAGGCGGCGCGCGACGCCGGCTATGCGGTTGTCGTCGGGGATACGCGGCACGATCCGCTGATCGAGGATCAATATGCAGACATGCTGTCCGGCCGCGAGGTCGACGGACTGATTTTCCTTGGGCATCGCCTCCCGGACAATCTGCGCCCGCTCGTGTCGAAGCAGGGCGCGCGCGCGCCGGTCGTCAACGGCTGCGAATACAGCCCGGATATCGGCGTGCCGAGCGTGCATATCGACAATGCGGCAGCCGGCCGCGATGCCGTAGAGCACCTTATCGGCCTCGGGCATCGCGACATCGGGGTCATCACGGGGCCGCCCGTCAGTCCGATCAGCCGCGACCGCCTGACCGGGGCAATGCAAGCCGCCGAATGCCATGGCCTGGGCGATCGGCTTCAAGTGCGGATCGGCGACTATTCTGCACAATCCGCCTTCGACCTGATGGGCGACCTCATTTCGCGGGGCGTGACCGGACTGTTCTGCTTCAGTGACGAAATGGCCATGGGCGCGATCAGCGCCATCCGCCAGGCGGGGCTCACCTGTCCGGACGACATCTCGGTTATCGGCTTCGACGACCTGCCTTTGGCGCGCTTCTTCCAGCCCGGACTGACTACCATCGCCCAGCCCAAGGGGCTGATCGGGCACCATGCAGTGGACTTGCTCGTCGGCATATTGAGCGGCACCGATAACCTGGTGAATCAAATCACCCTGCCGCACGAACTTGTCGTCCGACGCAGCACGAGGAAGATCGGGTAGGATCGGTTGGAGGCGGGACCGGTCCTTGTTCTAAATTGACGAGCGGCCACCAGAAGCTTGGGTTGATGCACTCCGCTCTGGCCGGCTCCCCTTTGGACCTGTTCGTCTTCGCCTTGCCTCCTCGCACGAGCGGAGTCCAAGCTCAAAATCGAGCGGTTTAGGCTAAAAATTGAACAGTTTAGGCCAAACATCGATCAGCTTTGTGGGAGTAGTCATCTTTGTCCGTGCAAGTTGACTCCCATATTAGTGAAGTAGATACTTCCTTGGTGCGATCCGAGTCTTTGCTGGGAGAAATGCAATGGAGAAGGAAACAGCCGCCAAGGTTCAACACGCCTCTATAGGTATCAACAAAGTAACTGGAGCAATTCAGTTCTCCGTGCCGCATGGCACCAAGTTGGTGGATGCCCTAAAGGCTCTTTCAACAATTGACTTTTCGGCGCTGGCCAAGCTGCCTCGCGGCTGCCAGAATTGCATTTCCGGCCACCCGTTCGACATCCGCGAGCAATTCGATCCGGTCATCAACGTGAGGCTGGGCCAAGGCCACTAACGCAGCGATAAGATGACGCACGCCGATCCCGGCCATGATGCCCCGCGTCTCGGTGTGGGCATCATGGCCAATCTTGCGATCGCGCCATTCATAGGCACGCCCGGCGCGGTTGATTATCTCGCGGTCACGCCGGACATGTTCTGGATCGATCATGGTTCGGATACCGGCGGAGCGGGACGGCGGTTCACCGACATCCCAAGCTGGGTGGCCATGCTGGATGAATCCGGGCTGCCAATGGTTTCGCATCATATCGGCCTGTCGATCGCCAGCGCGATTCCCACCGACCCCGCTTATGTCGCCCAGATGGCCGCCTGGGCCGATCGCTGGCATGCGCATTGGCTGAGCGAACATCTGGCTTTCGTAGCGATCGCCGAAGGCCAGGGCGCGTCGGCGGCGGGCCTGGCCCTGACTGCACCGTTCGACCGCGATGTCCTCGATCTGGCCGTCGAACGGGCCCGTTACGTGATCGAACGGACACAGGCGCCCTTCCTGCTCGAGAACAGCCCCTATTATGTGACCTTCGACGACTCGGACATGGCCGAGGCCGAGTTCCTGAACCGCTTCTGTGCCGACAGCGGCGGCGGACTGTTGCTCGACTTGCACAATCTCTACTGCAATGCGGTCAACTACGGCTTTTCAGGGCATCGGTTTCTGGACGAGATTGATCTTGCCATGGTGGTGGAGGTTCACATCGCCAACGGCTCGGAACTCGGCGGCATGTATGCCGACAGCCACTCAGGCGCGCCACCCGAGCCGGTATGGGATCTGCTCGACGACCTTGTCGGGCGGGCGCCAAATCTGCGCGGTATCACCTTCGAATTTCACGACAGCTATCTGCCCCTAATCGGCTTCGATGGCGTCGCAGACGTCGTCACACGCGCCCGCCGCTCGTGGAAGACGCACGCATGAGCATGGCGGCGTTCCAGCGCGCCTATGCCGATCTTGCCGGCTCGCCCAAGCTGTGCCTTGCGGTGCGCGCCGATCCCGTCGCGGCGCTCGCGTCCTATGACCTCGATGCGCGCGAACATGGCCGCCTGGCGCGCGCCGTATGGCAGCGCGGCATGGACGCGAACTGCACGCTATATCGCGCGACCCGGATCACCGCGCTCAACACCATAATACCGCTGACGCTCGGCCTGCTCCGCCCGGTCTTGCGCACCCTGCTCGACGCTTATTGGGAAGAGCACCCGGTCCACGACGTCCGTTTCACGCGCGAGACGGCACGATTCATCGCCTGGCTGGAGACGCGCCCCCCGGCACTGCCCGAACCGACCGACGAAATCATCATGCTCGCCCGGCGCGAACTGGCTGTCGAAGAGACGCGGCTGGCAGGCGCGGAGAACTGACAAGCCGCAATTTGCGACACGACCAAAGCAGAATCGCGCCGCAAATGGTCCTCTGGCAGCCATCCGGCTTGCATGCTCACCCGCTCGCGAGACGCCCTAGTTCGACATAATCGAGCTTGCCCGTCCCCAACACCGGCAGCGCATCGAGCACGCGGATGTCGCGCGGAATGGCAAGCTCGGCGATGCCGTTCTGCCGCCCCCAAGCCTGCAGATCGCCCGCCTTCGCTTCCGGGCGGGTGGTGAACAGCACCAACTGTTCGCCCTTGCGAGGATCCGCGCGGGTGACGACCGCATGGTCGGCGTCGGGCCACACGGAAGCGGCATAGCCTTCGACCGCCGGAAGCGATACCATCTCGCCGCCGATCTTGGCGAAGCGCTTGGCGCGACCGCGGATGGTGACGAAGCCCATCTCGTCGATCGTGACGATGTCGCCGCTGTCGTGCCAGCCTTCGACGGGTGGCTGGAGAATGCCGGGCTGATCGGTCTTCATATAGCCCGCCATGATGTTCGGCCCGCGGATCGAGAGCTTCCCGCCCTCCGCGATGCCGGGCACGGGCTCCACCTTCGCTTCGATCCCTGGAAGCAGCCGGCCGACCGTGCCGGCGCGGAAGTGCATCGGCGTGTTGACCGCGATCACCGGCCCCGCCTCGGTCGCGCCATAGCCTTCTAGGATGCGCAACCCGAACTTCTCGCTCCACACCTTGCGCGTCTCGTCGCGCACACGCTCGGCACCGGCGAAGATGTAGCGCAGCGCGTAGAAGTCGTAGCTGTGCGCCATGCGCGCATAGCCGGCGAGGAAAGTGTCAGTGCCGAACAGGATCGTCGCATTGGCGTCGTACGAGAGCGCCGGCACGATCCGGTAGTGGAGCGGATTGGGATAGAGCAACGTCCGGATCCCGTTGAGGATCGGCAACAGCGTTCCACCGGTCAGCCCGAAGCTGTGGAACACCGGCAGCGCGTTGAGCACGAGGTCCGACGAATTGAAGTCGATCCGCGCCGACAGCTGCGCGCAATTGGCAAGCAGGTTGCGGTGCGTGAGCACCACGCCCTTGGGCAGCCCTTCCGATCCGCTGGTGAACAGAATCACCGCCGCGTCGTTGGGCGAGACGCGGCGGCGGCGGTGGAGCCGGCCGGCGAAGCGCGTCGCGAACAGCGCGCGCAGCTTGGCGCCGGTGCCGATCTCGCGCGAGATATCCTCGAGATACAGGATCTTGCGACCGTCCGCTTCGAGCCCCTCGATCACCGGCTCCAGCTTGGCCTGCTCGATGAAAGCGCGCGCAGTCACAATCGTGCGCACTTCCGCGGCAAGGCACGCCGCCTTCAGATTGGCGAGGCCGGCCGTGTAGTTGAGCATCGCCGGCACGCGCCCGATCGCCTGCAGCGCGAAGAAGCTCGCCACGGTGCCGGTGATGTTGGGGAGCAGCAGCCCGACAGCCTCACCCTGCGCGGTGCGACGCTCGAACGCGCGGCCCAGAGCGATGCTGCCGGTGATCAGCTTCTTGTAGCCCAGAGGCTCGCGCTTGATGTCCTCGACCACCAGCGCCTTGCCGCCATGCACGTCCTTGGCATCGAGCAGCGCCTGGAACAAAGTGCGGTCGATATCCGAGGTGGCGAAGATCATCGTGCTCATCTCGTCATAAAGACGGCGGCCGGCGATCGCGCGGCGGGCACGCGCGGTCATCGCACCTTCGATGACGAAGTGGCGCGGCGGCAGGATCGTCAGGCTGATCTGCGGAAAGGTCCGCAGCCGAACCTTGCCGCGCAGATACGAGAACGGCGTGAACTGCGCGCCGTCGATGCGCACCGGGATGATCGGCGCGTCGGCCTTGTCGGCGACCATGCCGGGGCCGTCGAAGATCTTCATCAGCGCGCCGGTGACGGTGATACGCCCCTCGGGGAAGATCACCAGCGTGTTGCCCTCCTTCACCGCGCGGACCATCGCCTTGGTTGACATCGGATTGGTCGGATCGACCGGAAAGGCGCGGAACAGCTTGAGCGCGGGCCGGATCCACCAGCGCTTGGTGACCGCGGTGTGCACCGCGAACACGGGCTTGCCGGGGAGGAACACCGCGAGCAGCAGGCCGTCGAGCCAGGAGACATGGTTGACCACCACCACCGCGCGCTCGCCGGGTTTGGGCATGTTCTCGGCGCCGTGCAGCTCGATCCGGTAGAGCAGCTTCAGAATCGTGCGGATGCTCGACTTGATCACCGTGTCGGGCAGCAGCCAGCACGAGATCAATGCGACCGCCAGCGTGGCGAAGCCCATCGTGCCGACGATGCCCGGGATCGAGACGCCCGCCGCGAGCAGACCGGTCGCGACCGCGACTACACCGACCATCACCGCGGCATTGACGATGTTGTTGGCGGCGATGACCCGCGAGCGATCCTCGGGCGCGCCGGCGGTCTGGAGGATCGCGTAGAGCGGCACGATGAACATGCCGCCGGCGAAGGCCATGCCGGCGAGGTCGCCGAGGATTCGCCAGCTGCCTGGTGTCCATACGAACTCGGCGATCGAGGCGCCCGGCACGGTAATGGTGTAGCGCGAGGCGCCAAACCAGAGGTCGATCATGAAGCCGGCCATGAACAAGGCGGAAAGTGGCACGTAGCGCGCCGACACTTCGCCCTTGAGCAACCGATTCACGATCATCGAGCCCAGCGCGATCGCGACCGAGAAGATGACGAGAAACAGCGTGACGACTTCCTCGCGTCCGCCCAGTTCGTCCTTCACGAGCGGCAGGAATTGGGTGAGGATGATGGCGCCGACCGCGAAGAACCAGCTGATGCCGAGGATCGACAGCCAGGTGCCCCGGCCCTGATGCGCGACCTTGAGCACCTCCATCGTCGATTTCCACGGGTTCGGCGTGATTCGGGCCGGCGTCCCCACCGGCGGGGCCGATGGGACCAGCAGGCTGGCGCCGAACCCGGCCATTGCGAGCCCGGTCGCGATCAGCCCCGCTTCCCATGGCGGCACGTTGCTGCCGAGCAGCTGCCCGCCGAGCACTGCGAGGAACGTCCCCGCCTCGATCAGGCCGGTGCCGCCCATCACTTCGCCGGCATGGAGATGCTGCGGCATGATCGAATATTTGACCGGTCCGAAGATCGTCGAATGGCAGCCCATCAGGAACAGCGCGATCAGCAGCAGCGGGATCGACTGGAACCACAACCCGGCGAGGCCGAGCGCCATGATGCCGATCTCGGCGGCCTTTACCGCGCGTACCAGCTTCGCCTTGTCCCACGCGTCGGCAAGCTCGCCGGCGAGCGCCGAGAACAGGAAATAAGGAAGGATGAAGATGCCGGTCGAGACTGTCGACAGCATCGCCGCCTGATCCGGCGCTTTGCTGAGGATCGTGAAGTTGGCGAGGAACAGCATCGCGAACTTAAGGACATTGTCGTTGAACGCGCCGAGAAACTGGACGACGAACAACGGACCGAAGCGCCGCTTGGCGAGCAGCGAGAAATCGGGTGCGGACATGGTTCTGCTTCCCCCTGGAACTGTTATGCGGCGGCGGTGACTTGCTGGCGAGCCTTGAGTTCGCACAGAAAGCCATGGAGCACTTCGGTTGACAGACCGTGCAGCATCAGCCGGAATCCGGCCCGCAGCGTCGAGAACGGCACGAGCGGGTGGCGGTTGTTGATCATTGCGAGATGCTTCTCCTCGCCGGTGAGGCGTGCGGCGTAGAGGCCGATCGTCTCGTCGAGCTGGAGCGAATTGGACGCGCGCCAGAAGTCGCGGTCGCTGAGCAGCAGGGCATAGGCCGGCGTGTAGATTTCGATCGCGGTCTGCAGGTCGATCAGGTTGAAGCGGCCGGCAGGCATCGGGTCGATCGGCAGATCGGCGGTGATCGCGCTGAAATCGAGCGCCTCGACGCGCTCGAGCGACGTGCCGCGCCGTTCCAATTCGGCATTCAGCTGGATCAGGAAATTGAAGATGTTGAGGTCGTGCTTGAGGAACAGATTGTCCTCCACGTCCCGGATCTCGCGCGGCTGCATTGGCTCGAGCTCTGGGCGGAAGCCGGGCGTGGCATTGTCGGCGATGAAGCGCAGCACCTGCCCGCCGAGATGGAAGTGGCGCAGGATCAGCCGGTTGGCGTCGGGCGTCAGGAAATGGCGCATGCCGAACGCGATCGACCGGTGGAGCAGCCGCGGCGCATGCGGCCAGCGCGGGCTGATTGTGTGGACGAGCTGCGCCACCACGATCATCGCGCGGGCGAAGGGCCGCACGACGGGTAGCAGGAATTGGCGACTGCGCGAGGCCTGGTCACGGATCAGCGCAGCCTTGGCCTCGGGCGCGAAGGGCAGCGAGCGGTCGAGCATCAGCGCGAGGCCCGGATCGGGATCGGCGCGGTCGTAATGCGCGAGGTCGAGAGCCGGCTTAGACATGGTCGAGCTCCTCGAGCTGGAGGCGATAGAGGCGCGCGACGATCCGTGCATGGCGGACAATGTCTTCGGCGGTCGCCGCATCACGCACGGCGAGCGCCAGCGCCTTATCGAACATATCCAGATGATCCCCGTCGTTGGCGCCGTGATAAGCGAGGAAGCTTACCGCCTCCTTGCCGAGCCCGAGCTGCGCCTGGATCGCCTGGGACCAGGGGAGCGCGAGACGCTCGCCCAGCCCCTCGATAATGAACATCGCGCCGAGCATGCCGAGCGGATCCGGTTTCGACGCCGCCTGGTACATGAAGGCCGAGAGCGCCTCCGACCCGATATTCTTGCGCGCCGAGACTATGTCCTCGAGCACGCCGCCCGCGGCGACGTAATTCTGCTCGAGCAGACGA
This sequence comes from Sphingomonas sp. JC676, assembly GCF_014489075.1. GTDB lineage: Bacteria > Pseudomonadota > Alphaproteobacteria > Sphingomonadales > Sphingomonadaceae > Sphingomonas. Next base: position 79,153 of record NZ_JACTGR010000003.1, read on the forward strand.
TAGTCGCGATGCTCGGCGACCGCATGGCGGACGAACAGCGAGCGCAATTCCTCATGCTCGGAGCCGAGGTTCGACGCGGCGCGGCTGATCCAGCGGCTGCCCTCCACCACCTGCTGCCGCAGGTTGCGAAGCAAAGCCTGATAGTCCTCGCGGCGCAGCTTGCCGGCGGTCAGGCGCGCGATCACCGGCACCTGCACCAGCGCGCTTTCGAAATCGATCCAGACCATGGCGAGCCCGCGATGCGTGCGCTCGACCAGCGCGGCATTGTCTTCGGCAACGGCAAGAGCGTTCATTTCTCGTCTCCCACAACGGTGAGGCCGGCATAGGCCATGATGCACTGGCCGCTTTCCGGCACGGCGCAGAGGATGCGCTGGCCCGGCCGCAGACGGCCCGAGCACATCAGATCGTCGATCATCAGGAAGATCGCGGCGGCGCCGACATTTCCCTTGTCGTAGATGTTGGTGAACCAGCGTTCCTCGGGGATCATGCAGCCCGCGCGCGTGGCGAGCTTCACCATCTCCTCGCGCAGGCTGTGCGCCGAGAAATGGCAGAGGAACCAGTCGACCGCATCGGGATCGATCTTCCCATCGTCGACCAGGCGCATGAACTCGCCCATCCATACCGGCAGCATCCGGTACAGCGCGTCGATATCCTGGCGCAGCTGGAAGGCGCCGGCACGGGCCGCCTCGGGGGCGCCTCCGGTGAGGCTCCATGGGGTGAGGTCGCCATCGGCCCCGCGCACCGCGCCGCCGGTCATGCACGGCGCGAAGCGATCGGCGAAGGAGCGCAGCGAGATCCAGTCGACCCGCAGCGACAGGCCGCGCTCGGCAGGCCGGTCCTCGATCAGCAGCGCCGCGGCGCCGTCGCTTAGCGTCCAGCGCAGGAACTCGGCATCGCCGGGGAGCGTGCCGTCGGCGCGCATCGTGTCGGTGCCTATATAGTGGCCCGGGCGGAAATAGCGGCTCGAGAATTCGGCGCCGGCCACGATCGCCGCGCGGTGCTCGCCGGCGGCAACCTGCAACGCGGCCGTCTTGAACGCCATCATCGAGCTGGCGCACACGCTCTGCAGGCTCGCGACCTCGATCGGCGGGAGCCCGCTCTCGGCATGGACGCCGCTGGCTAGGCCGGGAACGAGCAGGTCGTTCTGCGTCGTGGCGGTGGCGAGGAAGCCGACACGCTGCGGATCGGTCTGGGCGAGCACACCGCGCACTGCCCGCCCCGCCAGCTTGGCGACGGTCCAGTCGCTGCTGCCATCGGGGCGGATCGCATAATGGCGGCCGCGGATGCGGTTCTGGCGCAGCGTCAGCCGGCCGAGCCGCTCGGCTTCGGGAGAGAGGCGGCCGATATACTCGACCATCGCTTCATTGCCCACGGGCGCGCCGGGAAGGCACTGCGCGGTGGCGGTCACATAAACGGGCTGCATCACGACAACTCCATTCGATGCCCGGCGAATCACCGGACGACAGCGAAATGCCATGAAATTGAGCACTGTTCAATTAAATAATTAGACAGTGCTCAATTTAACCCCTATCCGGCCTCCATGGGACGCCGATCCGACCACACGCGCGCCGAATTGCAGGAGCTCATCCTGGCCGAGGGCCAGCGGCTGCTCGCCGAAGTCGGTTATGCTGGCTTCTCCGCGCGTGAGGTGGCGAAGCGGATCGGCTATTCGATCGGCACGATCTACAATGTGTTCGGCAGCCATGACGCGCTGCTGACCGCGCTCAACAGCCGGACGTTCGTGCTGTGGGCGCAGACGCTGCACGACAAGCTTGCCCAGGCCGGCGAGGATCGCATCGCCGCGCTCGTCCAGGGCTATTTTGATTTCGCCGAGGGCAATTCCAATCTGTGGATGGCGATCTACGACCATCGCCTGCCGCCAAATACCGAGCTTCCCGAGCAATATCGCCTATTGCGGGCAGGGCTTACCAATATCGTCGAAGAGGAGATTGCGCGGGCGCTTCCGCATATGGGCCGCGCCACAATCGCAGCGCTGACGCGGTCGCTAGTCGCGACGGTCCATGGGCATTGCGCCTTCGCATTGAACGGCACCTTTCTCCTGCTGGGAGAAGAAGATCCGCGCGGCGCGGCGCTCACGCGAGTCCGGGAAACTCTGGCCGCGAACAATCGTGCCGGTGCGCGCTAGTGCCATTTCGTGATCGTGGCGACACGAAGAGAGGGCGGATCCCCCGCCCTCTCCCGCGTGTCGATCAGCGCAACGACTTGAACGCCGCGCGTAGTTCCGTGGCGAACAGTTCCGGCTCTTCCCAGGCGGCGAAATGACCGCCTTTGTCGACCTCATGGAAATAAGCGAGGTTGCGATAGGCACGCCGGGCCCAGCTCTCGGGCGCGCGATAGCTTTCGCCCGGGAAAACGGTGATGGCGACCGGTAGCGAGATTTCGCTGGTGCGTTGCGGGCCGGACAATGCGGGGCTTATCGGGCCGACCTCCCAATAGAGCCGCGCTGACGAGGTCGCGCTGTTGGTCAGCCAGTAGAGCGTGATGTCGTCGAGCACCTCGTCCGGTGATTTTTCCGGGTCACTGGCGTCATAGGTCCAGGTCATGAAGCCCGGATGCCCGAGCATCCATGCCGCGAGCCCGGTGGGCGAATCCGCCAGACCATAGCCGATCGTCTGCGGGCGCGTACCCATCACGATCGAATAGGAGCGGTTGCCCTTCTTGGCAGAGGCATTGAGCGCGTCGAACGTCGCACGTTCCTGCTCGGATAGCCCAGCCGGGGCCGGCCCGCCGGCGGCGAGTACCGTGGCGACATCGGGCGGCACGATCGCCGGCAGGTTGATATGGATGCCAAGCAGGCCGGCCGGCGCCTGCCGCGCCATCGCACTCGAGACGGGCGAGCCCCAATCGCCGCCCTGCGCGACATAGCGGGTATAGCCAAGGCGCCGCATCAGCTCCGCCCAGGTCCGGGCGATACGGTCCGGATTCCAGCCGAGATCGGTTGGCTTGCCCGAAAAACCATAGCCGGGCAGCGACGGAATAACGACGTCGAATGCATCCTCGGCACGGCCGCCATGGGCCACCGGGTCGGTCAGCGGACCGATGACCTTGAGTTGCTCGAACACCGAACCCGGCCAGCCATGCGTGATGATCACCGGCAGCGCGTTGGGATTCTTCGAGCGGACATGGATGAAGTGGATGTCGACCCCGTCGATCCGGGTGACGAATTGAGGATAGGCATTGAGCTTCGCCTCCGCCTTCCGCCAGTCATAGCCCGTGCCCCAATGCTCGACGAGCGGCTTGAGCTTGGCGAGCTTGATGCCCTGCGACTGGTCCTCGACGGTTTCCTTGTCGGGCCAGCGCGTCTCGCGGATGCGGCGCCTGAGCTCGTTCAGGTCCTTCTGGGGAACATGAACCCGGAACGGCCGGATCGACATGTCCTCGGCCTGCTTGGCCGCGATCGCGGTCGGTGCCGGCTGGGACTGGCTCGCGGCCTGCGCGAAAGCATTCGGGGTGAGGATGGTGCCCGCCGCCAATATGGCGAGTGTCTTGATGAAGCTGTTCATGAAATTCACTCCTCGACAGAGGCTGACGGCAGCGCGGCGAGCAGCTCGGCGGTCGTCAGGATGGCATGGGCGAAGGTGGGGCCGTTCAGATCATGCGCGGCGTGCATCAGCTCGGGCGCGAAGGCGGCGGTGGCGTCGCGCACCAAGGTTACGTGATAGCCGAGTTCCATCGCGTAGCGGGCGGTCGATTCGATGCAGGTATTGGCGAGCAGCCCGACAACGATCACGTGGGTGATGCCCTTCTGCCGCAACCGCATGTCGAGATCGGTATTGGCGAAGCCGCTTTGCCCCCAATGTTCCTTGGCGACGATGTCGCCCGGCTTGGGCGCAAAATCAGGATGCCAGTCGCCGCCCCATTCGCCGCGGGCGAAATGATGGCCGTGCATGATCTTCTCCTGCGAGGGGTTGGGATGGTCCCAATCCTCGTAATCGCCCGGCTCCCAGCGGCGGTGCGGGACGATCGCCACCTGGATATCGGCAGCGCGGACCGCGCGGTCAAGACTGCGCAGATTGTCGAGAAGCCCGACCTGTTCGGCGACCGGCTTGAGCCGCGGCCAGGCTTTCCCTTCCTCGGACAGGAAGTCGTTATAGGGATCGACGAAAAGAAGTGCGGTCGACTCTCTCTTGTAAATTGGCTGTGACATGTTCGTTCCAATCGATGTTTGGGCATGTTGCAGGCGGCTACTCCCGGAGCATGCTCCCTGGCGTCGCTTGAACGGAGCTCTATTTTGCTATGAAAATCATAGCATCAAGACCCTATGAAAAAGAAAGTGTCGATTGTGGAGATCGACCCGGTCGATCAAACCGCTTGGTTGCGCCGGAAAGCGGTCAGAACAGGCTGGCCTTGGGAGCTGTTATCTCCGCGGATGCACAGGGGACGGGTCCAGAGTGGAGCGCCCGTCGCAGCATCGCCCAGACCGCGATATTATTGAGGATCAGCACCGCCGAAATTGCGGCAGCCAGGCCCCATAGCCCGCCCCACCAGGCGGCCGGTGCCCCCAACGCGGCGATCGTCGCGAACCGCACGCCCGCCAGTGCCATGTTCAGGCGCTCCCCGCCGAGCACGATCAGCGCATATGCAAAGGGCGCCATCACCACCGCGGCAAGCTGCCCGGCCAACAATATGCCGAGCACTGCCCCCGCGCCGGCGAACTCCGGATGGATCGCGCCGAGCAGAGGCTCGGCCAGGGCCGTCGCGCCGAGCGCGACCGGTACGCCCAACGCCGCCGCCGTCACCGCCATTCTCCGCAGCAGACGGCCGAGTTCGCTTCGGTCCCCGCCATTGGCGATGCGCGCCAGGGCCGGCAGGTTGCTGAACGCGATCGACGTGAAGAGTATCATGAAGCCGTTGGCGAGTTGTGCCGCCATGCGGAATGTCCCCGCCCCGGCCGCGCCGAAATAGAGCCCTGCATAGGCCAGCCCCAGCCAGTCGCCCGCCGCCACGAACAGCGCTGCTGCCGCCAGCGGCATCGCCGAACGGGCCACGTCGCGCGCGCGCATGTAGAACGCGCCTTCCCCGCCCCGCCCGTGCGCCATGCGCCGCGCGATGCCGATCAGCGCGGGCACGGCGGCCGCCGCGGTACCCGCCACCATCGCCGCAAGCACGCGCGTCAACGTCGGATTGGGCAACAGCAGCGCAAGCAGGATCGCCAGGTTGATCGGCATTTCCATCAGATGCGATCGCACCAGCTTGCCGTGCGCCTGCAGCAGCGTGACCTCGAAGCGAATGACCGGACGCAGCGCCAACGCAACGATCAGCGCCATCAGTGTGGCGCGATCGACGGCCTCTGGCGAGATCGCCAGCCAGAAGAGCACCGCGCCGACAAAGGCGATGTCCGCCGCGACGACGAAGCCAAGCAGCTTGCCGATCAGCTGGGTTGCGATCGGACGGCCATCGGCGACGGCGGGAGCGAAGAGACGCAACAGCGCGAGATCGAGTCCCAGTGTCGCTACGGTCGCCGCCAGTGTCGATGTCTGCAGGACCAGCCCCAGCACGCCGCTCGCCGCCGCACCCAGGAAATGGCCGATGGCGATGGTGGTCAACAGGCCCGTGGCGAGCACGAATAGCCGGATCGCGAAGAAGATCAGCTCGTGCCGCTTCGGTTCAATCTTCCATTGCCCCATCGTCATACTTGGTACGCGCGATCGAGTTCGGCTAGCAACGTCCGATATCTTCCCGGCCCTTCCTGCCGGATCCGGGGCGCGGCGATGCAGATCCTTTTCCTGACCACGGTCCTGCCCGCCGAGATCCGCAACGGCGGTGAGCTATGGTCGCAAACGATCGTAGACAGTCTTCGCCGCTGCGGTGCGCAGGTCATGCTGCTCGGCTATGAACGCCCGGGATCGTCTCCCGCGCCGGGCGAGACCAGCGTGGGTGTGTGCAGCATTGAGACACGCGCCGCGCCGCTCCGTGCCGCGATCTGGGCACTGAGATCGATCGGCCGCCGCGCCTTCACTGTCCAGAAATGGATGGGGGCAGGCTATCGGGAGCAACTCGCGACGCTGATCGCAGATCGGGACTGGGATCTCGTCGTCATCGATCATGCCCAGATGGGATGGACGCTGCCGCTGCTGCGCGACGTCCCGATCGTCTATCTCGCGCATCATGCCGAACAGTCGCTCTACGTGCGGCTCGCGGCGTCCGCCGGTTTCGCCGGGAGGCGGGTCTATCGTCGCGAAGCGCGGCTGGTCGCCCGCGTCGAGCGTGCGGTTCTCGACGCCGCTGTGGAAACCTGGTGCATCAGCGAACACGACGCCGATCGGCTTCGCGCCCAAGCCCGCGGCATCGTCCGCGCGCTGCCGCCACTCGGTCGCGAGCAGGCCGACGCCCCGCTTTCCGAACCCGCCGGCCCGCAGGTCGCGCTGCTCGGCAATTGGCGGTGGCAGCCCAATCGGCAGGCGTTGCGCTGGTTCCTCGATCGCGTCCAGCCTCTGCTGCCGGCGGACTGGCGGATCGAGATCGGCGGCAATGTCGACCCCGCCGGCTTGCCGGCGCCGGCGCAGGTGCGGTTCTGCGGCGCGGTCGAGGACGGGCCCGGCTTCCTGCGCCGTGCCGAGCGCGTCGCGGTGCCCTCTCTCGCGGCGGAGGGCGCCAATCTCAAGCTGCTCGATGCGATCGCGTCCGGGCGGCCGGTCGTGGCGAGCGCCAGCGCGATCCGTCTGGTCGGGCAGGTTCCGGCGGACGTGGCGGGCGCGGACTCGGCCGAGGCGTTCGCAGCGGCGCTGGTGCGCACGCCCCGGCCCGATCGCGCGGCGCGGACGCGCTGGATGGTCGCACGGCGTGTGGCGCTCGACGAGATCGTCGCCGCGGCGCTGTCAGATCGGAAGATGCCCGGCAATCGGGTCGGCGATCGCGCAGGCCGACCATAGCGCCCGGCGCGACCAGACGACCCTCCAAATGTCGCGTTTCGGCGCGAGCCGGCGTATCGGGATCGCCGCAAGCGTCAGCACGACGCTGCGCAACTGGCTCCCCCGGATCAGGCACGCCGCCGCGAGCCTGCCGCGCACCGGGCCCAGGTGCCGTCGCGCCAGCTCCAGCTTGGCGCTGAGCAGATAGGTCCACATATCTTCCGGTCGACTGCTCTCGCCGCCGGCATGGACAATGCTCGCATGGGGCGTGAACAGCGGGCGTGCACCGCGCTCTCTTGCGCGAATGTTGAGATCGACATCCTCGCCGTAGAGGAAGAAGCGCGTGTCGAACCCACCAAGCTCTTTGAAGAAGCGGCGGCCGATCAGCATGAAGCAGCCGGCGATCATTCCCACTTCGCGCACGGTGTCGCGCTTCCAGCCGCCATAGCTTTCGGAGTTGAGCATCCGGCTGCCCGGGAACAGCGCGGCAAGGCCCGACGCGACACAGAAGCTGCCCCAGAGCGTCGGCAGCGCAAGGCTTTCGGTCGGATTGATCCGCCCGTCAGGCCTGAGCGTGCGCCCACCCCAGATGCGCGCCTCCGGCCGTTCGCGGGCGAAGGCGGCAAGCGCGTCGATCGCGCCGGGCGGCACTTTGGTGTCGTTATTGAGGAACAACAGTTGCTCGCCACGCGCGTGTGCGGCGCCCAGATTGGCGCCGCCGGCGAAGCCCAGATTGGTCGAACTGGAGACGAGGTTCACGTGCGGGAATTGCTCCCGCACCATTGCCGCCGTGTCGTCGCTCGATCCATTGTCGACGAGGATGATCTCATGGTCTGTGGTGGGCGGTGCCGCGCGCAGCGAAGCGAGGCAGGCGCGGCTCGCGTCGCGCTTGTTCCAGCAGACTATGACGATCGAGAACATCACGCTCAGCCGGACCACAGCCCGTCGCGCTGCCGCCGCCAGTCGCGCCAGTGCTGCTTGAGCCTGTCGTAGCGCCGCAACCACTTGTTCCGCCGCTGGTCGCGCCGGTTCACCCGCAAGTCATTGCCGTCGATCGCCCGACTGACGAAGAAGTTTGGCACCGCGTTGAGATTTTCCATCCCCAAATGAAAAACCGGGCATCCGGAGCTCGCCTGCGGCGGGACGATCCAGGACCAGTCGCCTGAAACGGTGCGGCCCTCGCGCTGCTCGCGTTTCACGAACTCCATGAACTGCGTGCTGGCGGTGTGGTGATCGACTATGTCGATGCCCGCGTGACGGAAGCTGTGCAGGACTGCATGGTTCAGCTCGGTGAGGGCGCGATCGCGCCAAAGCGGATCGGCGTTTGCGGATATTGGCAGTCCCATCGCGCTGGCGACCTCGGGCAGGAGGTCGTAGCGCTTACGATCGGCCAAGTCGCGCGAAGCGATCTCGGTGCCCATATAATGGCCATTGAACGGCGCGCAGGGATATTCGATGCCGCCGATTGTCATGTGCATGTTCGATACGCAGGGAACGGCGTACCATCTGAGGTTCAGATCGGCGATTCCAGGGTAATTCGGGTGCCTGATCTCGACTTCTTGAACAAGATCGCGCGGCAGATCGAAGATGTGGCGGTGGCCGTCCGCATCGCGGAGCAGCATCGGCAGCACGTCCCACCGCCCCCGGTCGACCGGCGGCTGCCAGCCCAGCGCCATCACCGTGCGCGTCAGCTCGACATTCTGGGCATCGCCGATCACCTTGCCGTCTTCGCCCAGATAGCCCGCATATTGAATGACCTGCGGGCTCTCGATCGTCACCGGCACCCGGCCCGGCCGGGCCGGTGGGAAAACGCTGATGCACGAACGGATGCGCCCGCCCGAAAATCCCTCCGTCATATGACCGAACACATGCGCCGAGACTTCCGCCGGCGTCTCCGCCGCCCGGCAATCGCGCACCTCGAGCGACTTCCACCACAACCGACCGATGCAGCGCGCATGATTGCGCCAGGCGAGCCGCGCGCCGAACGCAAGTTCCTCTGCCGTATGCTCGTAGTGATTCGATGCCCGCAACGACGCGAGCACCGCCCGGCGACGCGCCTTCGCCTCCGCCTCGATCTGCCCCGTCTCGCGCGCGAAATCGGCAAGAAAGGCAAGCGCTTCCTCGCGCCGCTCGCCCCGGCTCAACCGGCGCATCCGCCGCAGCACGGGATTGGCAATGGCGAACCGATCCGCGTGCATCACATCATTCCGTCGAACATCTGCGCGCCGGGCGCGAGCCGCCGCCGGTTGATCGCGAACACTGCCCCAAGCACTCGCGCCTTCGCCCGACGATAGTCGCTCACCTGGGTCGATCGATTCAAATAAGAGATGCGGCCGAGCCTGGCCTGCGCGCCGTTTACCTCGATATCGGGCAGGTCCCCGGCATGAACCTGCGCCCAGATCGGCGTATCCTCGAGGATCGAGAACTCGTTGAACCGGACGCGATCGATATAGCGAAGATGTTCCTCGAGGAACCGCGCGCTACGCTCCAGATCCTCGGCAGTTTCACCCGGATAGCCCTTGAACATCGTGCAGCGTACCGAGATCCCTGCCTCGAAGGCATGGCGGATGAACATGGAATTGGCCTCGACCGTCGCCCCCTTCGTCATCAGGTCGAGCATCCGCTGGCTGCCGCTCTCAAGTCCGAAGCTGACGCGCCGCATCCCGCTCGCCGCCGCCGCGCGCAGATCGGCGCGCGACAGACCATTGTCGGCACGCGTATCGACATGGACCGTTCCAATCCACTGCGCCCCCGGCACCACGTCCTGCGCATGCTCGGCGATCCCCCGGAACAGCGCAGGATTGCTGTTGAGCTTGAGATCGAGGAACAGGAAGTTCGACGTTGCTTGCCGGCGTGACTGCTCGCGCATCTCGTGCAGCACCGACTCCAGGCTCCGCGTGCGATAGGTGCGCCCATTGGCCGACACGACGTCGCTGCAGAAGCTGCACTTCGCCCATTGGCAGCCTCGCCCGGTCATGATCGGCACAATGCGCACACGGTAGCGATCCCAGGGAAAATCGGAAAAATCGGGGACCGGCGAGGAATCGAGCGCACGAAACGGCGGCGCCGGCCGGCTGCGCTCGCCGTCGGGCAGGACGATGCCGTCGAATTTGAGCAGATCGTCCTTGCATACGATCGCCGCGATCAGCTCGGGCAGCAGCAGGTCCGCCTCGCCGCCGAATATCGCGGTCAGCCCGGGCACCGTCCGCCATGCGTCGGCAACGCCCTTCAGATTGAAGGCCGGCCCGCCGAGCAACAGCGGAATGCCGGCCGCCCTGGCGAGCTTACCGATCTCGACCACGGTCGCGTGATGCTGGAGATAGGCGGAGAGCAGCAGCACGTCGGGCTTCGCCTCGATCGCCCTCGCGACTTCGCGCAATACCGTGCGATGCGGGCGCTGGCGCCACCAATAGCGCAGCCCGCGGGCCATATCGCGAAACCAGCGCGCCGGCGCCCAGGTCGACAGATGGATGCGCCGCATCCAGTGATCGAGCCACCACTCGACGCGCTCGCGCTCGCTCGCCGGCACGTCATAGGCCAGCGGCACCAACAGCCGCACCTCATGCCCGGCATTGCGCAACGCAGCGATCAATATCCCCACCGCCAGCGTGGGGAAGGTCGCGAAATTGTTCAGATCGACGAGCAGCGCGGTGTGACGCGTCCGATCGATCGGCCGCACTTCGCGCATCGCGCCCGGCAGGATTGCGGCGCGCCCGCGCGCGTCCTCAACAAGCCTTTGTGACGCGAAGGCGTCTCGTCTCAACCACGCACCCATCTCGCAATCCCCCAGTCTGTGAATATGAAATCAAGCCGGAGGAATCGCAAGTATTCTCAATAGTTCCGCTCGGTTTCGCAATACCGAAATCGGACATTTTTACTTGAGCGCGGCAGAGATGATGGTCGCGCCAGCATCGACCCGGATATTACCCGTGGCGATCGATTCCACCGGCAATCTGGCATAGCGAACCCGCGGAATGCATCGCCGCACGCTTCTCCGTTGACCCGAATCATTTCGCGGTGCAGCAATCGCGGCCATGGCTAGCCGTGCGATCGCGAACAACCCGGACATCCGCTTCCTTGGACGCCTGCTTGGCGACGTGATCCGCGCCTATGGCGGCGAAGAGCTGTTCAAGCGCATCGAATATATTCGCGCGACCTCTGTCGATCGCCATCGCGGTGTCGCCGGTGCCGGCGCGATCGATCGCGGGCTCGATCGGTTGACGCTCGACGAGACGATCGATTTCGTCCGCGGCTTCATGCTCTTCTCGATGCTCGCCAACCTCGCCGAGGATCGGCAGGGCGTCGAGACCGAGAAGGACGCCGATGTCGTCAGCGCGCTGGAGCGGCTGAAGGTCGAGGGCATCGGCCATGACGCGGTGATGGCGCTGCTTGATCATGCCTTGGTCGTGCCGGTGCTCACAGCCCATCCCACCGAGGTCCGCCGCAAGTCGATGATCGACCACAAGAACCGGATCGCCGAGCTGATGCAGCTCAAGGATCTAGGGCTGAGCGAGACCGAGGATGGCGACAGGGTCGAAGAGGCGATCCTGCGCCAGATCGCCCTGCTCTGGCAGACCCGCGTGCTGCGCCGCGAGAAACTCGGCGTCGCCGACGAAGTCGAGACCGCGCTTTCCTATCTGCGCGACGTGTTCCTGCCCGTGTTGCCCGCACTCTATGCCCGCTGGGATCGTGCATTGGGCGAACGCATACCTTCCTTCCTTCGCGCCGGGAGCTGGATCGGCGGCGACCGCGACGGCAACCCCTTCGTCAACGCCGAATCGATGCGGCTGGCGCTGGCGCGCTCGGCCGAGGCGGTGCTCGGCTATTATCTCGACGCGGTGCATGCGCTTGGTGCCGAGCTTTCGATCTCGACCGAGCATGTCTCGGTCAGCGACGCCGTGCTCAAGCTCGCCGAGGCGAGCCACGACACCGGCCGCAGCCGCGAGGACGAGCCCTATCGGCGCGCGCTCTCGGGCATCTATGCCCGGCTCTCGGCCACCCACGAGCATCTGACCGGCAAGCCGCCCGCCCGCCCCGCCCCGATCTCGGGCACGCATTATGCCAATCCCGGCGAATTCCGCGAGGAACTGGTGGCGATCGCGCGCGGCCTGATCGCCGAGGGGCCTGGTCCGCTGGCCAGCGGCGGCGCGCTCGGCAGGCTGATCCGCGCGGTCGAGACCTTCGGCTTCCACCTTGCCACGCTCGACATGCGCCAGAACAGCGCTGTCCATGAGCGCGTCGTCGCCGAGCTGCTCAAGGCAGCGGGCGTCGCCGAGGACTATGCGTTACTGGACGAAGATGCGCGCGTCGCACTGCTGCGCACCGAACTCGCCAGCCCGCGGCTGCTCACGAGCCCCTATGCCGAATATTCGGAGGAGACCGCCTCGGAGTTGGCGATCGTCCGCGCCGCCGCCGATGCGCATGCCAAATATGGCTGCCAGTGCATCACCCATTATATCGTCTCGATGGCACAGTCCGTGTCGGACCTGCTCGAGGTCCATGTGCTGCTCAAGGAAGCCGGGCTCTATACGCCGGGCGAGACGCCGAGCGCCGGGATCATGGCGATCCCTTTGTTCGAGACGATCGCCGATCTAGAAGCCGCGCCGCCGATCATGGAAACCTGGCTCGGCCTTCCTGAAGTCGCCGCGATCGCCAAGGCGCGCGGCCACCAGGAAGTGATGATCGGCTATTCCGACTCCAACAAGGACGGCGGCTATCTTACCTCGACCTGGCAGCTGTCGCGCGGCTCAACCGCGCTCAAGCCGGTGTTCGAAAGGGCCAATATCGGCATGCAGCTGTTCCACGGCCGCGGTGGCGCGGTGGGACGCGGTGGCGGATCGTCCTTCGCGGCGATCCTCGCCCAGCCGCGCGGCACCGTGCAGGGCCGCATCCGCATCACCGAACAAGGCGAAGTGATCGCAGCGAAATACGGCACGCGCGAGAGCGCGATGACCAATCTCGAGGCCATGGCTTCCGCCACTTTGCTTGCCAGCCTCGAGCCCGAAAAGCTCGCCGATGCGGACGCCGCACGCTTCGCTGCTGCGATGGACCAGCTCTCCGACACGGCATTCAAGGCTTATCGCGGGCTGGTCTATGAGACCGAGGGCTTCACCACCTTCTTCCGCGAGGCGACGCCGATCGCCGAGATCGCCGGGCTCAAGATCGGCTCGCGCCCGGCCTCCCGCAAGAAATCAGACGCGATCGAGGATTTGCGCGCGATCCCCTGGGTGTTCAGCTGGGCGCAGGCGCGCATCATGCTCCCCGGCTGGTACGGCGTCGGCGCCGCGATCGAGGCGTTCGAGGACAAGGGGCTGCTGCGCGAGATGGCGAGCGCCTGGCCGCTCTTCGCCTCGACACTGGCGAACATGGAGCAGGTGCTCGCCAAGTCCGACATGGGCATCGCCGAACATTATGCCGCGCTGGTCGAGGACCAAAAGCTGCGCGACACCGTGTTCGGGCGCATCCGCGACGGCTGGCAGCAGACCCATGACGGGCTGCTCCAGGTCACGCGCCAGACGCGGCTGCTGGAAAGGCACCCGACGCTGGAAACCTCGATCCTGCTCCGCCTGCCCTATATCGAGCCGCTCAACCTGCTTCAGATCGAGCTGATGAAGCGCCACCGCGCCGGCGAGGAGGATCCCCGGATCGGCGAGGGCATCCTGCTCTCGATCAACGCGATCGCGACGGCGCTGCGCAACAGCGGCTGATCCTTTCCAGGTTCAGATCGGGCGGATATTCATCCTGCGCTGCAGATCCATCAATCTAGCGTGATATGCGGGCAAGCAGTCGGGCTCGATCGTCGCGTCGAGCCTCTCGGCCATCGCATTGGCACGCTCCACTTCTCCACGGCGGATCAACCCGCGCTCGATGAAGAGGAGAGCAATGTCGAGCGCCTCGACGACATATTGATTGTCCGGACGCTGCGCATCGCGATTGCCGGCGATCCAATGAAGGCGCTCGATCATCATTTCGGCCAGGCCCTGGTCGGGGCCGATCAACCAGTCCAGCGCGTTCGCGAAATTGGCGCGCGCCGGGGACCCGTCGGCCATCCGGCTCGTGACCCGCGCGAATGCCTCTTCCACCTCGTCCACGCTCGCCTTAGGCGCAGCGGACATCAGCAGCGCCGCGCCGCCCGAAAAATAGGCGGTCGAATAGGAGGTACCGTAGCGGTCGGTGCGTTCTGCGGGCGTGGTCGAGGCGAAAGCCTCGCGATCCTTCGATCCCAGCACCGCGCCGACGGTGATGGCTTTCTCAGCTATGCCGGGACATTCGATCGAGTTGGCGTGCGGGCCGGTGTTTCCCGCCGCGGCGACCGGAGCAATACCGGCATCGCGCGCATCGTTGACCGCCCGGCACAGCGCGCAACGCGCGCCGGGCCGGCAGCCCCATAGCCGCCCTCGCGGGATGGCGAAGCTCATGTTGATCACACGCATCGCCGGATAGCGCGCGATGCTCTCGCGAACCGCGCGCGCCGCCGCATCGCGGACATGGGCATTGTAGCGCAGCGCAGTGTTGCTGGCAGGGAAGATGCTGAGCCCGACAATCCGTGCTTCGGGCGCAACGAGGCGGATGTTACGGGCGATGCTGGTTCCGTGCGTGTCGGGACCAGCCGGCACCGCCGGCTCGCGCTCCACGAATTCGAGACAGGACTCGACCCATCCCTCCAGCTCGGGATGCGTGGGATCCAGGCTGGTGTCGATCACCCCGATGGTGATGCCCGCGCCCCTGGCGCCGCGCTCCCAGCAGCGGGATATGCCCTGCTTCCGATCGAAATCGTCGGGCAGGGCCGGCACGCGGCTCAGGCCTTGGTGAGTTTCTGGAGCGTCGAGTCCCACGCGTAGCCGGCGAGCATTGCCGCCTGGGCAGTCTCCACCTGCTTGCCAAGCGCGAACATGATGATGATCGCCGTCATGGCAGAGGCAATCCCGAGCAGCAGGTAAGGCTTTATAATCGTCCAGAGCTTCTTGCTATCGTCGCGCAGACCCGCAGGTCCGGCCGGGGCGGGAAACGCAGCGCGGACTGCGACCCAGATGACGGGCAGAAGTACGCTGATGACGATCCCGGCAACGCACCAGAAGTAAAGTTCCCAGTTCATATCCACCCCCTCGAAACATCGACGGTATAGTCTAAAAGTGATCGTTCCGCGAGCGGTTACCTGCGCCCTGACTGCCCGCTATACCAATTTCGATGCGCCGATGACCTTGTTGATCAGAGCAAAGGATGACGGCGGGTCCGAACTTTGCAGTCTCGACGGCGAGACCGCCGAAAGAAAAAGGCCGGGCATCGAGCCCGACCTTTTCCGAATTCGTCCAGATCGGCCCTTCCCCGCGGGAAAGGGTTGCGCGCCTCAACGCCCGACCATCGTCTCGGGGCGCACCAGGCGGTCGAAGGTGGGCTCGTCGACCAGGCCGAGCGCCAGGCCCGATTCCTTGAGCGTCAGGCCCTTCTCATGCGCGTTCTTGGCGATCTTGGCGGCGGCGTCATAGCCGATCTCGGGCGCCAGCGCGGTCACCAGCATTAGCGAGCGGTCGACCAGCTCCTTGATGCGGCCCTCATTGGCCTTCATCCCGTCGACCGTCCGCTCGGCAAAGCTCGTCATGCCGGTCGACATCAATTCTATCGAGCGCAGCAGGTTCGAGCCGATCAGCGGCTTGAACACGTTCAATTCCAGATGCCCCTGCAGACCGCCGACGGTGACCGCGACATGATTACCGATCACCTGGCCGGCGACCATCGTCAGCATCTCGCACTGGGTCGGGTTGACCTTGCCCGGCATGATCGAGCTCCCCGGCTCGTTGGCCGGAAGCTCGAGCTCGCCCAGGCCCGAACGCGGACCCGAGCCCAGCAGGCGGATGTCGTTGGCGATCTTGGTAAGCGACACGGCGAGCGTGTTGCACGTGCCCGACAGGTTCACCAGCTGGTCTTTGGTCCCAAGCGATTCGAACTTGTTCGGCGCGGTGACGAAGGGCAGCCCGGTGATCTTGGCGATCTCAGCGGCGACGTCCTCGGCATAGCCCGGAGGCGAATTGAGCCCCGTGCCCACCGCGGTGCCGCCCAGCGCCAGCTTGAAGATATCGAGCTCGAGCACGCTGGCGAAGCGCGCCTTGGCCGAGGTCAGCATCGCCGCATAGCCGGAGAACTCCTGGCCGAGCGTCAACGGCGTCGCGTCCTGAAGATGGGTGCGGCCGATCTTGACGATGCGGTCCCAGTCCTTCGCCTTCTTGTCGAGCGCGCCATGCAGGCGCTCGAGCGCCGGATAGAGCTTCATCGTCACTGCACGCGCCGCGGCGATGTGCAGCGCGGTCGGAAACGAGTCGTTCGACGATTGCGCCATGTTTGCATGGTCGTTGGGGTGGACGGGCGACTTGCCGCCGCGCTTGCCGGTCAGGATCTCATTGGCGCCGCCCGCGATCACCTCGTTGACGTTCATGTTGGTCTGGGTGCCGCTGCCGGTCTGCCAGATCACCAGCGGGAACTGGTCGTCGAGCTTGCCGTCGATGATCTCCTGGGTGACCGTCTCGATCACCTCGGCGATCTTGGGATCGAGCCCGTGCTTGACGTTCACCCGCGCCGCGGCCTGCTTCACGATCGCCTGCGCATGGATGATGCCGATCGGCATGCGCTCCTGCGGGCCGAACGGGAAATTCTCGATCGAACGCTGGGTCTGCGCGCCCCAATAGGCGTCGCCGGGAACTTCGATGGCGCCGATCGAATCGGTTTCGGTGCGGGTAGTCACGGTCACATTGCCTCCATGCGCGCCGGGCCTGCCCGGCTCGCTGGGGCGATTGTCACTTCTTCCGCTTGAAGTCCACCGAGACGACGTTCGATCCATCGTCGACCGGCTTCACCACGCTGACGGCGCCGTCATTTTCGGCTTCTTCGTGCGGCTCGGGGCCGTCCGGGCCTTCCTGCGCCTGGAAGCGCAATTCGAAATTGACCGCCGGATCGTGGAAGCCGGTGATCGCCGAGAAGGGGATGTTGAGGATTGCCGGCACCTGGTTGAAGCTCAGGCCGACCGAGAATTTCTCGCCGTCCACCTTCAGGTCCCAGAATCGGTGCTGGAGCACGATTGTCATCTCGTCCGGGAAGCGCTCGATCAGCCGCTGCGGGATGTCGACTCCGGGGGCGTGGGTCTTGAAGGTGATGTAGAAATGATGCGCGCCGGGCAGCGCCTGAGTCGCCGCGACCGAGCCCAGCACCCGGCCGACGACGGCGCGCAGGGCTTCCTGGACGATCTCGTCATAGGGAATCAGGCTGTCGGGCACGGTACCAGTCATTCTTGTTGGACTAGCGCATGCCGAGCGCGGGTCAAGATTGCATGGACGGCAACCATCGCTATGTGGGTTGCCGATGCGCATCGCCACCATCAACCGCAAGACGAGCGAGACCTCGATCCATGTTACCGTCAACCTGGACGGCACGGGCGAATACACTGTTTCCACCGGCATCGGCTTTTTCGATCACATGCTCGAGCAGCTCAGCCGCCATTCGCTGATCGACCTCGACGTGAAGACGGTGGGCGACCTCCATATCGACCAGCATCACACCGTGGAGGACACGGGACTCGCGATCGGCGAGGCAGTGGCCAAGGCGCTGGGCGAGAAGAAGGGCATCCGCCGCTATGCCGACGCGCTCTCGCCGATGGACGAGACGCTGACCCGCGTCGCGATCGACATTTCGGGCCGCCCCTTCCTCGTCTTCAAGACCCAGTTCAGCCAAAAGCGTCTCGGCGAGATGGACACCGAAATGTTCGAGCACTGGTTCCATTCGTTCGCCCAGGCCGCCGGCATCACCCTCCACGTCGAGACCCTCTACGGCGTCAACAATCATCACATCGCCGAGAGCGCGTTCAAGGGCCTCGCCCGGGCGCTGCGTGAGGCGATCGAGATCGATCCGCGCAAGGCGGATGCCATTCCGTCCACCAAAGGCGTGCTCTGATGATCCTCGTCCTGCTGACCTACAAGCTGAGCCCCGAGGCGATCGCGGAGCTGCGCGCTGGCCATCGCGCCTGGCTAGCCGAAGGCGTCGCGGCAGGGCGACTGCTCGCCGCCGGACGCAAGGTGCCGGTGACGGGCGGGATGTTCATGGCGCGCGGAACGCTCGAGGAGGTCAGGGCATGGGTCACGAGCGACCCTTTCTCCGTGGCGGGCGCCGCCGATTATGAATTCGTCGAGATCGAAGTGACGATGACCGCGCCGGGGCTGGAGTCCCTGTCCCAGTGAGCGTCGCGCTGATCGATTACGGCGCGGGCAATCTCCATTCGGTCCACAACGCGCTGAAGGCGGCAGGCGCGGTGGACATCCTCGTTACCGCCGACCCCGAGACTGTGGCGCGGGCCGATCGCATCGTCCTGCCCGGCGTCGGCGCGTTCGGCGCCTGCGCGGCGGGGCTGCGCGGCATCCATGGCATGGTCGAAGCGCTGGAGGCGCGCGTGCTCCGCGAAGCCGCACCGTTTCTCGGCGTGTGCGTCGGTATGCAATTGATGGCGATTACCGGCGAGGAGCTCGGCAGCCATGCCGGCCTCGGCTGGATCCCGGGCACCGTGCGCCACCTCGCGCCTTCGGCACAGGTCCGCGTGCCGCATATGGGCTGGAACGACGTGATTCCCGTCGCCGATCACCCGCTGATCGAGGCGGGCGAAGCCTATTTCCTCCACAGCTTTGCCTTCGAGGGCGAGAGCGTGCTCGCCACCACCGAACATGGCGGGCCGGTCACCGCCGCGATCGGCCGCGACAATATGGCCGGCGTCCAGTTCCACCCCGAAAAGAGCCAGCGCTACGGCATTGCGCTGCTGGAGAGGTTCCTCAAATGGCGGCCCTGATCGTCTTCCCCGCCATCGACCTCAAGTCCGGCCAGGTCGTCCGCCTCGCCGAGGGCGATATGGACCGTGCCACCATCTACGGCGACAACCCCGCCCAGCAGGCGGAGATATTCGCGCAGGACGGCGCCGAATGGCTCCATGTCGTCGATCTCGACGGCGCGTTCGCGGGCGAATCGGTAAATGGCGCCGCGGTCGCCGCGATCCTCGAGCGCTTCCACGGCAAGGTCCAGCTGGGCGGCGGGATCCGCCACCGCGACTCGATCGAGCGCTGGCTCGATCTTGGCGTCGAGCGCGTCGTGATCGGTACCGCCGCGCTGGAGAATCCGGAGCTGGTCCGCGAGGCCGCTCGCGACAATCCTGGGCGCATCGTGGTGGCGGTCGACGCCCGCGACGGGCTGGTCGCGACGCGCGGATGGGCGGAGGTGTCCGATGTCGCCGTGGTCGATCTCGCCCGCCGCTTCGAGGATGCCGGCGTCGCCGCCTTGCTGTTCACCGATGTCGGCCGCGACGGGCTGCTCAAGGGCTGCAATGTCGAGGCGACCGTCGCGCTCGCCCGCGCCGTCGCGATCCCCGTGATCGCCAGCGGCGGCGTCACCGACATCGCCGACATCCACGCACTCGCCGCGCATGTCGAGGACGGCGTCGAGGGCGTCATCACCGGCCGCGCGCTCTATGACGGGCGGCTCGATCTGGGCTGGGCGATCCAGGTGGCCAAGGGATGACCGTCCGCGCGCGCGTCATCCCCTGCCTCGACGTCGCCAATGGCCGCGTCGTCAAGGGTGTCAATTTCGTCGACCTGATCGATGCCGGCGATCCCGTCGAGCAGGCGCGTGCCTATGATGCGGCGGGTGCCGACGAACTCTGCTTCCTCGACATCACCGCCAGCCACGAAGCGCGCGGCACGATGATCCATGTCGTCCGCCGCACCGCCGAGGTCTGCTTCATGCCGCTCACCGTCGGCGGCGGCGTCCGCACCGTCGAGGATGCGCGGGCGCTGCTGCTCGCCGGGGCGGACAAGGTCGCGGTCAACAGTGCCGCGGTGTCGCGGCCCGAAGTGGTCGCCGAGATCGCCGATCGCATGGGTAGCCAATGCGTCGTCGCCTCGATCGATGCGCGCCGGGTCGGCGACTACTGGGAAGTCTTCACCCATGGCGGCCGCAACGCCACCGGGATCGACGCGGTCGAACACGCCCTTCGCCTCGCCAGATTGGGCGCCGGCGAGCTGCTCGTCACCTCGATGGACCGCGACGGCACCCGCGACGGCTATGACCTGGCGCTGATCCGCGCCATCGCCGATCAGGTGACGGTGCCGGTGGTCGCCTCGGGCGGCGTCGGCAATCTCGGCCATCTGGTCGAAGGCATTCGTGACGGCCACGCCTCTGCCGTGCTCGCCGCCTCGA
This sequence comes from Sphingomonas sp. JC676, assembly GCF_014489075.1. Classification (GTDB taxonomy): domain Bacteria; phylum Pseudomonadota; class Alphaproteobacteria; order Sphingomonadales; family Sphingomonadaceae; genus Sphingomonas. Next base: position 99,246 of record NZ_JACTGR010000003.1, read on the forward strand.
TCTTCCATTTCGGCGAGGCGAGCATCGCCGACGCGCATGCGGCGCTGGCCGCGGCGGGTATCCCGGTCCGCTCTTAAGCCCTCACCCGCAAGCGGGAGAGGGAGTTTAATCCTTCCCCAACCCCCACCCCGCTACACCGCCCCCATGATCCGCATCGCCCTCGCCCTCCTGATCGCCACCCCGGCCTTCGCCGCCGATGAGCCGCCGCATACCGGCGTCGCCGGCAGCCGTTCGATGCCCGAATTCTCGGACCTGGCGCTGGCCGCGGTCGCCGCGGGCGGCATCTGGTTCGTGCGCAGCCGGATGCGCGCGCGCTTCCGGCGCCGGTCCGAGGATTGACAGGCGCGGCGGGCTCCCGCAGCCCGCGCACATGGCCGACTCCCTCGACGCGCTCGAACAGACGATCCGCGAACGCCGCACCGGCGATCCGGCAACCTCCTATGTCGCCAAGCTGACCGCGCGCGGCCGCGCCAAGATCGCGCAGAAATTGGGCGAGGAAGCCGTCGAGACCGTCATCGCGGCGATGGCCGACGACAAGGCCGCGCTCACCGGCGAGGCCGCCGATCTGGTCTTCCACCTCATGATCCTGCTCGCCGATGCCGGCCTTAGCCTCGACCACGTTCGCGCCGAGCTGGCACGGCGCGAGGGGGTTTCGGGGCTGGAGGAAAAGGCTGGCCGCGCTTCCTCCTGATCGTCATCCCGGCGAAAACCGGGACCAGCGTTTCTCTGCGGTTCCGCTCGTGACTCCTGGACCCCGGCTTTCGCCGGGGTGACGGAATGGTATGGGAGAGCCGAAAGGAGACCCAGCGTGCCCATCGACGCCACCAAGCCCTATGACGACCAGAACATCTTTGCGAAGATCCTGCGCGGCGAGATCCCGTCGAAGCAGGTCTATGAGGACGCGTTCGCGCTCGCCTTCCACGACATCAACCCCCAGGCGCCGCTGCACATCCTGGTGATCCCCAAGGGCGCCTATGTCTCGTGGGACGATTTCTCGGCACGCGGATCGGACGCGGAGATCGCCGGGTTCGTCCGCGCCGTTGGGCATGTCGCGCGCGAGGCAGGGCTGGTGGCGCCGGGATATCGGCTGCTTGCCAATACCGGCCTGGATTCGCACCAGGAGATCCCGCATCTCCACGTCCATATCTTCGCCGGCAAGCCGCTCGGGCCGATGCTGGCGCGATAGGGCGCGGCGCCGCGCCGCTCTGCCAGTATCAGTTTGCCTTGAGCGTGAAGCGCTGCAGCCGTCGGCCCGGCACCTCGGCCACGTAGAGATTGCCGTGACTGTCGGTGGCCATGAGATGCGGGCCGAGAAACTGGCCCGGCGCGTCTCCCTTGCCGCCGATCTCGCCGATCGCCTTCAAGGAACGGCGATCGAAGATGAGGACCTTCGAGTTTCCGAAGTCGGCCACATAGAGGAACCGCTGCGCGGCATCCGCCGAGAAGGCCATGCCGGACGCGGTCTGCGCCGACGCTTCGTTCCGGTCGATGAACACCTGTCGCAGATAGCGGCCGCCGCGCGTGAAGACCTGGACGCGCTGATTGTTCCTGTCCGAGACATAGACCAGCCCGTCGCGGGACAGCTCGACGCCGTGCACGCCGTTGAAGCCGGCCGGTCCGTTGCCCGTCTCCGGCGTGAAGGCCCTGCCGGGCTCGCGCGTCGGCGGCGCCGGCAAGGAGGGCGGCACTGCCCCGAAAGCGCTCCACATGCGCTTGAACTTGCCGGTCTCGCTGTCGAAAACAATGACCCGGCGGTTGCCATAGCCGTCGGCGACATAGACTTCGTGGTGCCCCAGATCGACGAAGACATCGGCGGGCGCCGAAAGGTTTTCGACGTCATCGTCGCCGCGCGTACCGCCCGGACGCCCGATTTGGCGCAGGAAGCGGCCCGCCGAATCGAATGTCAGGAGCATGTCGTCGGCCGTTTTCGGGTCGGATCGCCCATTGCCGGTGATCCACACCCGGCCGAGGGCATCGACGGCGAGACTATGCTCGTTGGCGGGCCAGTCAAACCCCGGCCCGGGCCCGCCGAACCCGCGAAGATAGACCCCGTGCCGGTCGAATATCATGATCGGCGGCGCGGCCTGCTGGCCCGGACCCGGCTTCGCGGTCCGGGGCCGTTGCAGAACCCATAATTGGTCGTGCTTGTCGACATCGACCGCTGCAACTTCGCCGAAGACCAGGTCGGCCGGCATTTTCAGCCACTGGGTTTCCACGGTGAATTGTGGCGCGCGAACAGCAGCGTGCGGAGGGGCCGCCCCCAGGGAAAGCGTGATCGCCACCAAAAAGCAAAGGCGTCCAAGCATCGATCAAAACCCTCCCCATGCCGCCCGATGGCCGGCCCTGTCCTTGTCGTCGCTGAGCCCTTCAGCGGGCCGCGACGCCGAATTCAATCTTCAGGCCATTCCGCGTCACGGACAAGGCAGCATGGCAGACTAAATCCGCCGGTTCACCCGGTGGAAGTGGCCGGCAGCGAACGGCACGTCGCTTGACGCCGCGGTCAACGCCCGCGATCATCCTGGACAGCGGAAGCAATAGCCGTTCCGGGGGGAGCACCGTGTCGATTGGCCGGATTCGTTACGTCGCGCTTAGTGCGCTGCTGCTACTGCTTGCCGCGGCTGGGTCGCCGGCAGGCGCGGCGCCGAAAGCGCCTTGCGGGACCGGTCTTGTCGCCGGCGTGGCAGGCTGCGTGGAGTGGATGCTGAAGCTCTCTGAATATCGGGACCTGATCGCCCGTGCGCGGAAGGGCGACAACGATGCCGCGGTGAAACTCGCACAGTTTGAAGATACTCGCGACGACCGGACCGCGGAGGGCGGACGACGGTGGTGGCTGCTCGCCGCCGAACGTGGCGAATGCCAGGCGCTGCGCACCATGCGCGATGACGAGTCGCGTAGGGGCAGGCGCGCCGCCGCCGCCAAATGGCGAACGCGCATCCGCTGGAACAGTTGTGCGCCGTCGGTGCAGGGAGAACGCTGGCTGGGATTCTAACCCGCCCGCCGCTTGCAATGTAGGATTTCGCCTGCTTGGCTCGGCCGGTTACCGGCCGCTCTTTGAATCCTTCGAGCCTCGCATTCCCAACGCGCAATAATATTACGAGATGCGGCGCGTTATCGCGAACTTCGTCAATTTTCGCGCGCGCTCCGGCCGCACAGTGGCGTGAACTTCGTGACCTTTGATCCGCCGTTCGCCGCGCCGCGCGCAGCAAAGGGATTGCGCGCCCCTGATTTGGGGCTAGGCTCGCGCCTTTCATCATTGGTGCGGCGCAACGACGCCGTGAAGGGGATAACCTAAATGATATTCGGGCGCATAAAGCCACTCGATGCCATTCTGGCGACAGCCGAAAAGAAATCGCTCCACCGCTCACTCGGCCCGATCCAGCTGACCCTGCTCGGCGTCGGCGCGATCATCGGCACCGGCATCTTCGTGCTCACCGCCGAAGCCGCGCAAAAGGCTGGCCCGGGCATGATGATCAGCTTCATCATCGCCGGCTTCGTCTGCGCGGTGGCCGCACTCTGCTATTCGGAGCTCGCATCGATGGTGCCGGTTTCCGGCTCCGCCTACACCTATACCTATGCCGTGATGGGCGAGCTGCTCGCCTGGATGGTCGGCTGGGCGCTGGTCCTTGAATATGCCGTCGCGGCCTCCGCGGTCTCGGTCGGCTGGTCGGGTTATATCGTGGGATTGCTGCGGGACACGATCGGGCTCAACATCCCGGCCGCGTTCGCCAACGGCCCCTATGCCGGCGGCATCGTCAACCTGCCCGCCGCCTTGATCGCGATGCTGGTCACCTGGCTGCTGATGATCGGCACCACCGAGAGCGCCCGCGTCAACGCGGTGCTCGTCGCGATCAAGATCGCCGCGCTCTCGCTGTTCTGCCTGATCACGCTTCCGCTCATCAAGGGCGGCAACTTCACGCCGTTCACGCCGAATGGCTGGGGCATCATCGGCGTCGGCGGCGCCGCCGCGTCGATCTTCTTCGCTTATGTCGGCTTCGATGCGGTCTCGACCGCAGCCGAGGAAACCAAGAACCCGCAGCGCAACGTTCCGATCGGCCTGATCGGATCGCTCGCCATCTGCACCATCTTCTACCTGCTCGTCGCCGCCGGCGCGATCGGCATGATCGGCGCGACGCCGGTCACCGGTCTCAACGGCGAGGTCCTTTCGCCCGGCTCGTCCGAGCTCGCCGCGCGCTGCGCCGATATCGTCAATGGCGGCGCCACGCTGCCGCTCGCCTGCTCGAAAGAGGCGCTCGCGCACGTTCTCAAGGTCGGCGGCTATGACTGGGCCGGCTATTTTATGGGCCTCGCGGCCGGTCTGGCGCTGCCCTCGGTCATCCTGATGATGCTGTTCGGCCAGACCCGCATCTTCTTCGTGATGGCGCGCGACGGTCTGCTGCCGGAGAAGCTGGCATCGATCCACCCCAAGTGGAAGACCCCGCATATCGTCACCTTCATCACCGGCGTGTTCGTCGCGATCGCCGCGGCGTTCCTGCCGGTCGGCAAGCTCGCCGACGTCTCCAACTCGGGTACGCTGTTCGCCTTCCTGATGGTGGCGGTCGCGGTGCTGATCCTGCGCCGTACCGATCCGGATCGCCGCCGCCCGTTCCGGACGCCGTTCGTCTATATCGTCGCGCCGCTGGCGATCGTCGGCTGTATCGGCCTGTATCTGCTGCTGCCGTTCGACGCGAAGATGGTGCTGCCGATCTGGGGCGGCATCGGCCTGGTGATCTATTTCGCCTATGGCTATCGCAAGAGCCATGTCGGCCGCGGCCTCGTCGATGTGTCCGAGCCCGAGGCCTATGAGGATCTCGAACCCAAGGTGCCGGGAACGCACTGAGGGTCGAGCTCAAAAAAAGGGGCCGGGAGAGCGATCTCCCGGCCCCTTTTCGTTTCAGGTGGAGCGGATCAGCCCAGCCGTTCTTCCGCCAGCTTCTTCAGATCCTTCTCGGCGCGCGCGCCGTAATGCTGGATGATCTCCGCCGCGCAGATCGCGCCGAGGCGAAGCGATTCCTCGAGGCTACGGCCCTGCGCCTGGCCGAAGAGGAAGCCCGCGGCGAACATGTCACCGGCGCCGGTGGTGTCGACCAGCTTCTCGATCGGCTCGGCCTTGACCTCGACGCGCTCGGAGCCCTGGAGCGCCATCGCGCCCTGCTCGCTGCGCGTCACGACGAGCAGCGGCACCTTGCCATGGATATGCTCGACCGCGCCCTCGAAGCTTTCATGCTCGCACAGCGCCAGCAGCTCGCTCTCATTGGCGAACAGGATGTCGATAAGCCCGTCCTCGATCAGCTTGCGGAAATCACCGCCGTGGCGCGAGATGCAGAACACGTCGGACAGCGTGAAGGCCACCTTGCGGCCATTGGCGCGGGCGATGTCGATCGCGGCGCGCATCGCGGCGCGCGGCTCTTCCGGATCCCACAAATAGCCTTCGAGATAGAGGATCGCGCCATTGGCGATCATGCTCTCGTCGATTGCGGCGGCGGGGAGGAACTGCGAGGCGCCGAGAAAGGTATTCATCGTGCGCTGGCCGTCGGGCGTGACGAAGATCAGGCAGCGCGCGGTGGTCGGCTGACCTTCACGGACCACGGTGTCGAAATGCACGCCGGCGGCGCGGATGTCGTGGCCGAAGACCATGCCGAGCTGGTCGTCTGCGACCTGGCCGATGAACGCGCACTTGCCGCCCAGTGCTGCGATGCCCGCGACGGTGTTCGCCGCCGACCCGCCGGAGACTTCGCGGCCCGGGCCCATCTTGGCATAGAGCGCGTCCGCCTCTTCGGGCGAGAACATCAGCTGCATCGATCCCTTGGCGACGCCGATCTCCTCGATGAAGCTGTCTTCGGCCTGGGCAAGGATGTCGACGATGGCATTGCCGATCGCGACCACGTCATAAAGGGGGGTGGTCAAGGTCTAACGCTCCAATTGGGTTGCGCCGATGCCCTAGAGAGCGGCATGGAATAGTGCAACCAAAGGGACCTCGCTTGATCCAAGCCTTCTTCCTATCGCTGGGCCAGTTGACCGACCGGCCGGTGCTCTCGGTCTTCCTCAAGTCGCTCGCGGTGACACTGCTGCTGTTCGCCGCAGCAGGGGTCGGACTGTGGTTCGCGCTCGATGCCATGTTCGATAGCCTGGCCGCGCGCTGGCAAGACGAGAGCGGCATCTTCGCGGCGGTGGCGACCGCGATGCTGCTGGCGGGCGCCTGGTGGCTGCTCTTCCGCGCGATCGCGGTTGCGGTGATCGGGCTATTCGGCGACGAAATCGTCGCGGCGGTGGAGGCGCGCTACTATCCCGCCGCGCATGCCGCCGCCCGGCCGGTGCCCTTCGCGCGGTCGCTGGCGATGGGGCTGGGATCGGCGGCACGGGCGATCGGCGTCAACCTCCTCCTGCTGCCCGTCTATCTGCTGCTGATCGTCACAGGCGTGGGCACGCCGATCCTGTTCTTCGCGGTCAATGGTTGGCTGCTCGGGCGCGATCTGGGAGACATGGTCGCCGCGCGCCATCTGCCCGCCGCCGGGCTCTCGGCATGGCGCAAGGAGACTACGGCTCGCCGCTTCGTGCTTGGCTTGATCGGCACCGGCCTGTTCGTGGTTCCGGTGTTGAACCTTGTTGCACCCGTGCTCGGCGCCGCGATGGCGACCCATGTCTTCCACCGGGGCCGGCGCGCATGAAGGGCTGGATCGTCGTCGCCGCGCTGGCGCTCGCGGCGTGCGGCGAGAGCATGCCGCCGCCACGCGCGGCGTCCTATGTCCCGGTCCCCGCCGCGGCGCCGGTTGCGATACCTGCGCCACCCAGCATCGCCGCGATCAAGGGCGAGACCGCGCCCAAGCTGATCGCGCAGTTCGGCACGCCGGCGATGGACCTGAACGAGGGCCGCGCCCGCAAGCTGCAATTCGCCGGGCCGATCTGCGTGCTCGACGCCTATCTCTATCCGCCCGCGAGCGGAAAAGGAGACCAGGTCGTAACCCATCTCGACACACGCCAACGCGACGGCGCCCCCATCGATCAGGCGAGCTGCGTCGCGGCGCTGACCAAGCGGCCGGGCGTGCGCTAGAGCCACTCCCCGCGGACGTCCTCATCGGCTTCGTCGGGCAGCCGCGTCGCGCGCTCGGCTTGCCAGCGACTGGCATCGAGCTGGCCAAGCGCCCAGACCGCCGCGCCGCGCACCACCGGATCGGGATCATCGAGCAATGCCGCCACCGGCGTGACCAACGCCGCAATCCCGCTGTTCCCCGCCGCGATCAGACAGTTGCGCACCATCCGGTCGCGCCCGATCCGCTTGATCGGCGAGCCCGAAAACACCTCGCGAAACCCCACATCGTCGAGCGCGAGCAGGTCCGCCAGCATCGGAGCGGTCAGTTCGGCGCGGGGGGCAAAGGCGAGGTTGGCCTGCGCCGCGGCGGCGAACTTGTTCCACGGGCACACCGCCAAACAATCGTCACAGCCATAGATGCGGTTACCGATCCCCACGCGAAATTCGTGCGGGATCGGCCCCTTATTCTCGATCGTCAGATACGAGATGCAGCGCCGCGCATCGAGCCGATAGGGTGCGGGGAAGGCGTCGGTCGGGCATGCCGTCTGGCACGCTTCGCAGCTCCCGCACGTCGTCCGCACGCGCGCGTCACCCGCCAGTTCCAGCGTCGTGTAGATCGCACCGAGAAACAGCCAGCTCCCGTGCGCGCGGCTGACGAGGTTGGTGTGCTTGCCTTGCCAGCCCAGCCCCGCCGCCTCGGCCAATGGTTTCTCCATCACCGGCGCGGTATCGACGAACACCTTGACGTCCGCGCCCGGCGCCGCGCCCACGAGCCAGCGTGCCAGCTCCTTCAGCCGCCGCTTCATCACGTCGTGATAATCGGCACCCTGGGCATAGACCGAGATGCGCCCGCGCTCGCCCTCGCCGGCCAGCGCCAGCGGATCGAGCGCGGGGGCATAGCTCATCCCCAGCGAAATCACCGAGCGCACTTCGGGCCAGAGCCCCTTGGGCGCCTCGCGGCGATGCGCGCGCTCCTCCATCCAGATCATCGACCCGTGCGCGCCCTCGGCCAGCCACTCCCGCAGCCGCGCACCGGCCAGCGGCGCGGCATCGGCATGCGCGATTCCGCAGGCGGCGAACCCGATTTCCGCCGCTTTCGCCTTGAGCAAGGCCTCCAATGGCTTGTCTTCACGCACAGCGACCCGCTACCACGAAGTCCCACCGGGGAGGGGAGCAAATTTGAGCAGCGTTCTGGCCGTAAGCGCCAAGGGCCTCGTCAAGCGCTTTGGCGATCGCCGCGCGGTCGACGGCGTCGACATCTCCGTGCCTCGAGGACTGATCTACGGCGTGCTCGGCCCCAACGGCGCCGGCAAGACGACGACCTTGCGCATGCTGCTCGGCATCATCGAGCCCGACGAGGGCGAGCGCACGATGCTCGGCACCGATCGCCCGCGCGAGATGAGCGACCATGTCGGCTATCTGCCCGAAGAGCGCGGCCTCTATCCGGGGATGAAATGCCGCGAGGCGATCGCCTTCATGGGGGCGCTGCGCGGGCTGCCGTGGAAGGTCGGGCGCAAGCGTGCCGGCGAGTTGCTCGAGGCCGCCGGGCTCGGCCATGCCGCCGACGACAAGATCCGCAAGCTCTCCAAGGGCATGGCGCAGCTCGTCCAATTGCTCGGCGCCGTCGTCCACGAGCCCGATCTGCTCGTGCTCGACGAACCCTTTTCAGGCCTCGACCCGGTCAACCAGGAGCGGCTGGAAAAATTGATCCGCGTCCAGCGTGACCGCGGCGCGACGATCCTCTTCTCCACCCATGTCATGGCGCATGCCGAGCGGCTGTGCGACCGGCTGTCGATCATCGCCGGCGGCAAGGTCCGCTTCGAGGGCACGGTCGACGAGGCGCGATCCACTCTTCCTTACAAGGCGCACTACACGCCGCATCATCATGCCGAGACCGCCGGAGCTCTGCTCCCGGCCGATGCCGAGCGCGAGAATGGCAGCTGGCGCTTCACCGTCCCGCCCGAAGGGATCGAGGGTCTGCTCGTCCGGCTGATCGACGCCGGCTACGGCATTTCCGGCCTGTCGATCGAGCGGCCAGGCCTGCACGACGCGTTTGTCCGCATCGTGGGCGCCGAAGCATTGGAAGAGGTGCCCGCATGAGCGATTTCCGGCACGCCGCGCGCCAGGCGCTTACCATTGCCAGGCGCGATTTCACCGCGACGGTGATGACCCCCACCTTCCTGCTCTTCCTGCTGAGCCCGCTCTTCATGATCGGCTTCGGCGTGGTCGGAAGCCTCAGTGCGTCGACCGCGGCGAGCGGTGGCGAGGAACGGCAGCGTATCGTCGTGATCGCGAGCCCGGAGCATGCCGCCACACTGATCGCTGTCGACAGGCAGATGCGCAGCTTCTTCCCGCGCGCGAGCCGCCCCGAGCTCAGCGTCGAGCCAACCACCGGCAAGCCCGCCGACCAGGCACGCGCGCTGTTCGACCGGAACGACGTGGAGGTGGCCGCGGCGCTTTACGGCCCGCTCGAGCGGCCGCACATCCTTCGGACGCCGAACGGCTATGCCGAAGCCAATTACCTCGCACAGCTCGCCGAACAGACGCTTCGCGCCGAAAAGGCCGGCGGGCCGGTAACGCTCAGCCAGCCCGATACCCAGGTGATCGGCCGCGTCCAGGCGACGTCGAGCGGAAAAAGCCAGGCCGCCTATTTCGCCGCACTCGGCATCTTCTTCCTGACCCTGATGCTGTCAGGCCAGGTGGTCGGCGCGATGGCCGAGGAGCGCTCGAACAAGGTGATCGAGGTGCTTGCCGCCGCCGTGCCGCTCGAAAGCGTGTTCTTCGGCAAGCTGATCGGCGCGTTCGGATCGGCTCTGCTGTTCGTCGGCTTCTGGTTCACCTTGCTCGTCAACCTGCCCAAGCTGCTGCCGCCCAGCGCCAGCTTCTTCTTCAACGAGCTGGGCACCGCGGTCGGACCGGTCTTCCCGCTGCTGTTCGTCGCCTACTTCACCATGGCCTATATGCTCCAGAGCGCGGTGTTCCTGGGGCTGGGCTCGCTCGCCTCCTCGCAGCGCGAGATCCAGATGCTGTCGCTGCCGATCACCGTGTTCCAGTTCGCGATGCTGGGCTGGTCCTCCTTTGCGGCGGGGCATCCGGGAAGCTGGATCGCACGCGCGGCCGAGATCTTCCCGTTCAGCTCGCCGCTGGCGATGGCCGCGCACGCCGCCAATTCGCCCGAGCTGTGGCCGCATTTCCTGGCGCTCGCCTGGCAGGGGCTGTGGGTGGCGATCACCGTGACGGTCGCCGCCCGGCTGTTCCGCCGCGGCGTGCTCAAGTCGGGCAGCCCCAAGCGCCGGTCGAAGCGCAAGCTGGCGTAACGCGCGCTGCGGGTCGGTTGACACGGTTGACACCTGCCATGTCGAAAAATCTTCCTCTCCGGAATGGCGTGGTTCGGGACCTTCGACGCCTACTCTTGTCATCCCGGCGAAGGCCGGGATCCAGGATCACGAGCGATGGTCTGCATGGCTCTGGATCCCGGCCTTCGCCGGCATGACGGGCGGCGCGTCGGTTTACGAAGTTCGCTCGCGGAGGGGTTTTCGCGCGGACCGTCCCGCGCGTTCCTGGTGCTTCGACGATGAGAAAGAGCCGGTCCTTCGATCCGCTCTGAAATCCTACATTGCAAGCTAGGCGATACATCGCAGTACTATTGACATTCATGTCAGCGACTGGCCTCCTGCCGAAAAGACAGGAGAGGTATGCATGGCCACGCTTGCCAATGATGCAGCGGTCGATCCGCTCGATGTGAGCCGCGCCGAGCTCTATCGCGACGATCTCTGGCACGAGCCCTTCGCCCGTCTGCGCGCCGAGGCGCCGGTCCATTACACCGAAGAGAGCGCCTTCGGCCCCTATTGGTCGGTCTCGAGCTACAAGCCGATCGTCCATGTCGAGTCGCTGCCCGATCTCTATTCGTCGGAAGCGGGCGGCATCACCATCGCCGACCTGCAGGAAGGCGACATCAAAATGCCGATGTTCATTGCGATGGACCGACCCAAGCATACCGGCCAGCGGCGCACCGTCTCGCCTGCCTTCACGCCCAGCGAGATGGTGCGGATGAGCGAGAATATTCGCGCACGGAGCGCCGAAATCCTCGATTCGCTGCCGGTCGGCCAGGAGTTCGACTGGGTCGATAGCGTCTCGATCGAGCTGACCACCCAGATGCTCGCGATCCTGTTCGACTTTCCCTGGGAAGACCGCCGCAAGCTCACCTACTGGTCCGACTGGGCCGGCGACATCGAGATCGCCAAGGATCCGGTGCGCAAGGAAGAGCGCCGCGCCATCCTGTTCGAATGCGCCGCCTATTTCGGCAATCTGTGGAATTCGAAGGTCGGCAAGGAGCCGACCCCGGACCTCATCTCGATGATGATCCATTCGGACGCGATGGCCGAGATGGACCAGATGGAGTTTCTCGGGAACCTCATCCTGCTGATCGTCGGCGGCAACGACACCACGCGCAATTCGATGAGCGCTTATGCCTGGGGACTCGAGCAATTCCCCGACGAGCGCGCCAAGCTGGAGGCCAATCCCGGCCTAATCGCCAATGCGACCCAGGAGATCATCCGCTGGCAGACCCCGCTCGCGCATATGCGCCGCACCGCGACGCAGGACAGCGAGTTGGAGGGGCAGAAGATCCGCGAGGGCGACAAATTGGCACTCTGGTATCTTTCGGCCAATCGCGACGAGAGCGTCTTTCCGAACGCGAACAAGATCATCGTCGATCGCGAGAATGCGCGGCGGCATCTGGCGTTCGGCCATGGCATCCATCGCTGCGTCGGCGCGCGGCTCGCCGAACTGCAGATCAGCATCTTGATGGAGGAGATGGCCAAGCGCCGTCTGCGCGTGAACGTGCTGCGTGAACCCGAACGGGTCGCTGCTTGTTTCGTCCATGGCTACAAGAAGATGCCCGCGGAGCTGTCGCGCTATTGAGGCGGGCCGGGCGGCTCCCCACATCCGTCACCATGCAGACCGATCGCCGCACCTTCCTTACCGTCGCCGGGCTCGGCGCGCTCACCGCGGCATGCGGCGGGCCCGCCGAGGCCGCGCAGCATTTCGAATTCACGCTCACCGATGCCGAATGGAAGAAGCGGCTGAGCCCGGCCGCCTATCAGACGCTCCGCCACGGCGCGACCGAATATCCCGGCACCAGCCCGCTCAACAAGGAGCACCGCAAGGGCATCTTCTCGTGTGCGGGCTGCGACCTGCCGCTCTATTCCTCGACAACCAAGTTCGAGAGCGGCACCGGCTGGCCGAGCTTCTACGCGCCGCTCAAGAATGCCGTGGTGACGAAGACTGACACGACGCTGGGCATGGCGCGCACCGAAGTGCTGTGCCGCCGCTGCGGCGGGCATCTGGGCCATGTATTCGACGATGGCCCGCCGCCCACCGGCAAGCGTTATTGCATGAACGGTGTCGCGATGAAGTTCACGCCTGGGGCGTAGGGACCAATCCGGCCCGTCTCACCTGAAACGTGCTCCTGCGAAAGCATGGAGCCCAGGATCACAAGCGGCGCGTTCGAGACTCCTGGGCTCCTGCTTTCGCAGGAGCGCTAGCTAGAGCTCGGTACGTCAGGATCTTCAGCGGGTGACCCAGCCGATCAGTTGACGTCGGTCTCGGGAACCAGGTCGCTGAGGTCGAGATCGAGCGAAGCCATCTGCTCGGGCTTGTCGGCCCAGTCGCCCTTGGGCTCGCCGTTCGAATAGATGAAGCCGTTGACCGGATAGGTCGAGGTGCCGAGATCGCCGTTCGGCGCGAACCACACCTTCACTTCGCTCCAGTCGCCGGCTGCCGACACGTCGACCGCACGGACGTTGCGCTCGATCCCGCCGCGGCGCGACCAGTTGGCATGGGTCAGCAGAACCTCGCGGCTGCTCACCACCTTCGACACCATTGCGACATGGCCGAGCGGCATGCGGGCGGTGCGCTGGAACGACATGACCGAGCCGACCTTGGGGGTTTCGCCACGCTCGTAGCGGCCGGCGGCCTGGTCCCACCAGGTCCAGGCATTGCCATGGATATCGACGCCGGAAATCGCACGGGCATAGGTGGCGCACTGCCAGAACATGCCCTTTGCCTGGGCCGGGACTGCAGTCATCAGGGCGCAAGCCGCCACCAGCGCAAAACGCGCTGCAAAACCACGAAAATTCATAGACCCCCCGGTCAGGAAGCGAATCTGTTGAGACGTGCTAACCAGATCACGGATTACCAGTATACTACCGCGGCCCGCCGATGGGACGAACCGTTGCGCCAAGCCGATGGAGTGCAGGAATCTGCGCCGATCCGCAGGAACCATCCGAAAAATCGCGCCGCGCCGGCTCTAGGAAAAATACGGTAGTCGCCGTCCCGCTGCGGGTCAGCTGGAGGTCGCGCCTCTGGGGAGCGGGCATTTTTGTTGCGCAAAAGCATCACGCTAAAGCCGATTCTGTCCGACACCCTCAACTCGTCGCAACCTATGTTGCGCCGCAACACCATCTGGGCTCCTATTATGAATAGGGGACTACGAAGGATTAAGCGGCGCGTTAACCAATCTGCCGCATGATCCTTTTCGAGGGATTTGAGTGGGGTGGGAGTTAGGTGAATGGCTTCTAGAATGAAACCGGCCGAGGGCGCGATGACGCTGGCCGAAATGAAAGAGTTTGCGGGGTTCAGCGCGGCGACCCAGCGGTATGTCCGCCGCTCGCTCGATATCGGCCTGGAGCGCAACGACGCGCTCGAGCGCTGGTCGCGCGATGTGGTCGAAGCCGCCAGCATCCGCGCCCAGGCCCGCATGTACGAACGGCTTCCCGAGGTTCGCGCGCTGATGCCGGACGATTCGGATCTCCCCTCGATCGAACCGTTCATGGCGCCGCTCGTCACCGTCTCCGCCTTCGATCTCGGCCAGGGCCGCCTCATCACCTTCTCGGCCTATCGCTTTCTTTACGAGCGGCTGATCGGCGCCGAAGTTCGCCCCTGGCTCCCCTCGGCCTTCTGCTCGGCCGCGGCGCTCCCGCATCTCCACCCGGACCTGCGCCGCAAGCTGCTTCAGTCGATCAGCGAAGCCGCGGCGACCGCCTCGGGCTGGTCGAACCGCCAGCCGGCCTTCTTCCCGCAATGGGTGGAAAAGGTCGACGTCCAGGCGCTGCCCAACTGAGATGCTTGTGCTCCTGCGAAAGCAGGACCCCCAGGGTCGCGGGCTATGCGCTTTTGACCCTGGATCCCCGCTTTCGCGGGGAAATGGTTATATCTGGATAAAGCCGCCTAGCGGCAGGTCCGCCAGCCCATCTCACCCCGCGCCGCTTCGTCCAGGTGCAGGTGATCCCGATGCGCCGCGTTATAGTCCGGCGACAGCACCGTCGAGAACAGCCTGCATCCGCCGGTGCGCACCTCGCGCAGGAACTTGGCCTTCTCTCCGCCCTTCGACCAATCCACCAACACGCTGACCCGCGTCCCGTTCGACAGGCGGAAAGCGGCGACGTCAACCGCGTCCGCCGTGGCGTGCTCGCTCCAGTCGCCCGAGCTGCGGCCATAGATGCGCCGGCACGAATAGCTGCCGAGATGCTCGATTCCGACGACCTGCGCGCCGAAATGCTTCTGCGCGGCGGGCTGGACCACGTTCCACTCCCACACCGCCAGCGCCGCGGCGACGGGGCATGACGTGCCCAGGTTCGCGGGGCTGAACCCGATCGTCCGCGATCCGCCCGGTGCGAAGCGGACGCCGTCGGCATAGCCGCATTGCTCGCCCGACCGCACAGGCGGCAGCACGGTGTAGGCGACTCCGGCGGCACGGAGCAGTGCGCGGCACTCGGCGAAATCGTCCGTCAGACCGGCGATCTTGCGGCCGGTAAAGGCGCCCACCTTCTGGCTCAAGTCGAGCCGCGTCCACGGCAGGTCCTGCGGCCGGTCGCGCACCAGCGCGACGATGATGAGCACCCCGCCGAGCAGCAACGCAAAGGCGAGCATCACCAGGATCGTCTGCCGTATCGCCCTCACGCGCGGATCGCCCGGTCCAGCCGCTCCTCGGTCACCGGATAGCCAAGGTCATCGGGGATGCAGAGATACTGGCCGTCGTCCCGCGTCTCGATCCACGGTGTGACCGTGCGGATCGGATAGCGGTTCGCATCGGAGGCCGCCTCTTCGAACGACGCGAAGCGCGCGAGCCGCTCCAGGTTGCGCCGCGTCGGGAAGATGATCGTCGCCTCGCCCGCATCCGCCGCATCGAGCACCGCCTGCGCGGTAGCCCAGAAGACGCGGACATTCTCGTTCCCATCGACCACCGGCGCTGCATCTTGGGGCGCGCGGGCGAGGTAGAAGCGGGTGTCGAACACGCGGTGCCTGACATTGTCGGGCAACCAGCGCGCGAACGGAACGAGTGCGTCGAGTCGCAGTGTGCCGCCCATTTCCTCGATCAGCGCGCCCATCGGCTCGCCGGCATAGAGCCGGTGCTTGAGCGCGGGAATCGCATCGCCGTCGACATCGAGCCCGACCGCGACTCCCGCTTCTTCCAGCGTCTCGCGCACCGCCGCGATCCGCGCGGCGATATCGTCGGGATCGCCCGAATGGAGCGCCGCCAACACATGGTCGCCCGCATCGATCCGCCCGCCGGGGAATACCAACGCGCCGCCCGCGAAGGCCATCGCCTGCGCGCGCTCGACCATCAGCAGTTCGGGCGGGCCGCCGGCGCATTCGCGCATCACGATCACGGTGGCGGCGGGAATCGCCTCTGGTTCGGACATGCCCCGAGGTCTAGCCTCTGTCCTGATTGGAAGGAAGCAATCGCCAGTGCTCCTGCGAAAGCAGGAGCCCAGGAGCCTCAGGCGATGCGCTCGTGACCCTGTGCTCCTGCTTTCGCAGGAGAACGATCCCATCGCCAGACTAACGCTAGGCGATGGACCCGAAAACCGCGAGTCAGGCTCGCCGTTTCCGCGGACGCTTGAACCAGAAGGTCCAGACGGTGAGGCTGCCGAGCAGCGCCAGCGCCAGCCCGGAGCAGGTCATCAGCAGCCGATAAGCGAGCCCGCCCACCTTGGCGGCATGCAGCGGATAGGCGCCGTTGAAGACCTGCGCGGCCTTGGGCATCGCCAGCGCGTCGTTCGCGGCGAGCAGATGGCCATCAGCGGCATCGAACCAGACGGTGGAGCGGCCGTTGGGCAGCCACTCGCCCGCACGCTTCATCCGGATCGAGATCGGTTCGCCCGGCTTACGCGGGATCGCGAGGATGCGGATCTGCGCATCGGGGAAGCGTGCATGCGCGGCAAGGATCATCGCGGACCAGTCCGGCCTGGGCGAGAGCGGCCCGCTCTTCACCTTCGGCATCGCGCTCGCCTCGGCAAGCGATCCGAACGGCGCGACGACGAAAGCGGCGAAGGGCTTGAAGATCATCATCGTGCCGGTGACCACCGACAGCAGCAGCAGCGGCGCCATGACGATGCCGAAGTCGCGGTGCTGCATCACGATCGCGGGCCGGCTCAGCCGCTTGGGCCAGAGCCGGAACTTGAAGGTCCGCCGCGTGCGCCACCACAGGATCGCGCCGGTCACGATGAAGAGGAGCGCCGCGAGGCCCGCCACGCCGATCACCGTCTCGCCCACATCGGCGCTGAACAGGTGATGGTGCAGGTCGAAAATCCACAGCTCGGGCCGCTCCCACTGGCTGTGCCAGCGCGCTACCACATTGCCCGCCTGATCGGCATAGGCGCCCGCGCCCTTGGCGAGGCGCAGCTGGTCCAGCCCGAACCGGTCGCCGGCATAGATGATGCTCTGCGCCTTGGGATTGGCGGCGAGCATCTTCGCGGTCGCCGCGCCGATCGCCGCCGGATCGGTGACCAGCGCGTCGCCGGCATGCGGCAGCATCAGCGAGAGCCAGCTCTCCTTATGGACCAGGATCGCGCCGGTCAGGCCCATGATGCCAAGCACCAGGCCGATAATGCCGCCGGTCCAGCGATGGACCAGATCAAGCCATTTCATCAGAACCGATAGTCCCAGCCCAGGGTGAAGGTACGACCGCGGCCGGCGAAATAGCTGAGATTGTCGGTCGGGAGCCGGGTGTCGCTGCTGTAATCGATATAGAATTTGTCGAAGAGGTTCTGGACGCTCAGCGACAAGGCGCCGATGCCGGTTTCGTAGCGCAGGCTCGCATCGGTGACGGTATAGCCGCCGAAATCGTTGCGCGGATCGCGCACCCTCCCCTGGAAACTGCGCGACAGATAGAATTGCGTCTGCACCAGCGCCGAGAGCGGGCCCTTGGCATAACTCGCCGAGAGGTTGAGGCGATCGGGCGAGATGTTGGTGCCGTCGAGATCGGTATCGACCTTGCCGTCGGGCACGACGCTGCTGTCATAGCGCCCATCGAGATGCGCATAGCCCGCCGAGACGCGCAGGCCGTCGATCGGCAGACGGACGCCCAAATTGATCTCGAGCCCCTGGATCTCGACCCGCTGGCGCTGCACGTCGAAGATGCCGCCGGGATTGGCGATGAGCAATTGGCCCTTGTCGCTCGACGACCAGAAATAGGTGGCCGACGCATCGAGCGGCCCGCGCTTGATCTCGACGCCGATCTCGCGGTTGTTCGAGACGATCGGCTGGATATCGACATAGGTGTCGATGTCCTGGTTGGGCTTGCTGATCGCGCGGGTGATGCGGCCGATGTCGGGCACGGTGAAACCCTGGGCGTAGCTCGCATAGGCGCGGATGCCGGTCCAGGGCTCGAGCACGACGCCGCCATTGACCAGCAGATCGTTGAACTTGGGCTTGCCCCCGGCGACCGCGACACCGCCATAGGTCGATGGACCACAGGGTGTGCCGGGCGGCAGAGTGGGCGCGCAGGCGACAAAGGTGGTCGAGGCGAGCGTGTGATAATCGTCGACCTTAATCTCGACATTCTCCCAGCGCACGCCGCCGGCAAGGCGCAGCGCGCCGTCGAACAGCTTGAGATTGGCCTGGCCGAACGGCGCAATGCTGCGGAACTGGCTGGGCGGCACCCAGATGCGGTTAGTCGCGACCAGTAGCTGGGCAGTATTGTCGGACAGGGCATCGAGCCCGGCGGTCAGCGTCAGATTCTCGAAGCCGGGGACCGCCCGCTCATAGGAGATCTTCGCGCCGATCTTGCGCGACTTGTTCTGCGACTGGTCGAACAGCTTGAGCGTGGGATCGATCGCGGGATCCTGGAAGGTCGCGATCGGTGCGATTTCGCCGCCGAACGTGTCGCGGCTGCGGTTGAAGAAGATCTGGCTGACGAAATTGCCGCCCCACAGCGCACTGTCGGTATAGGTCAGCGCGATGCTCTCGGTGCGGCTGGCGGCGGAGATGCCCGGCGGGTCGCCGCGCACCGAGCTGGTCGGCACGCCGGTCAGGCGATTGCCGGGGATCGCGACATAGTCGCCATCGCCCTTCAGCTCGAAGCGGCTGGCGATCAGATCGAGCCGGCCGGTCTCGCCGACCTGATAGCCGAGCCGCGCGAACAGCGAGGTCGTCTTCGAATCCTGCGTTTCGCCCTGCGTCAGGTTGAGGCCGACGCGCCGCCCGTCGCCGTCATAGAAGACGCCGCGCTTGTCATAAGCCGCGCCGAAGGTCGCATCGAAGCGTCCCGCCTTGTACTGGACCAGCCCGGCGACCTTGCCGCCAATCCCGTCCTTGCTGAAATCATTGTCCGCACTGCCCTGGAGCAGGAGGCGGCCGCTGATGCCGTCCTGCTTCGGCGCGCCGACAGTCACCTGGTTGACGATGCCGCCGGTGCCGCCAATCCCCTGCAGCGCGTTCGAGCCATAGATCAGCTCGACCCGGTCGACGAAGAAGCCGTCGATGGTGAAGCCGTCGCGGGCACCGTCGCGCAAGGGAGTCGATTGGGGAATGCCGTTGATCGCGTAGAGCGGCGAACGGCCGCGCAGCGTCTCGCCCGCGCCAGAGAGCTTCTGGCGAGTTGGCGAGAAGGAAGGCGTCAGCGTCGCGACGGCGTCGGTGACCGATCCCGAGATCGCGATCTGCTGGTCGAGCGTCTTCTTGTCGATCACGTCGATCGTCAGCGGCAGCGCGTTGGGCGGCAGGATGGTGCGCGCCGCGGTGACGACGATCTCGTCGGACGAATCGGCAGTCGTTTCTTCGCCAACCGGTGTCACGCCCGAATCCTGCGCGAAGGCCCCACCTGGCATCGTCACGGCGAGTGCGAACAAGGGCAGCGAAAGATACGAGCGACGCGACATGGGATTCCCCCGCCCGCTCGGCACCATGCCCGCGGGTCTATCGCGCGCCGCTAGCAGCGCTCAAAGTCTAATGCAAGTCACTCGCAAGAGCATTTACCGTCCCGAAATCTTGAGCCGCACGCGCACGACCATGTCGCTGGAAGTGATGAACAAGGTCCGGCCATCCTCGCCGAACGCCGAATTGGCGGCCGCCTTGCCGGTGGAGATCAGCCCGAGCCGCCGCCCGTCGGGGGCGAGGATGTGGATGCCGCCGGGGCCGCTCGCGAACAGATGCCCGCTCGCGCCGACCTTCATCCCGTCGGGTAACCCCGGCAGGCCCTTGGCGACGCCGTCGCGGAAATCGGCGAAGATCCGCGAGCCGCGCGGGAGTCCGTCCTCGCCCAGCGGATAAGCGTGGATGAACGGCGCCTTGTCGTCGGAAACCGAGACGTAGAGCGTCTTCTGGTCGGGCGAGAGGCCGATGCCGTTGGGGCGCGTCTGGCCGGGATCGACCAGTGTCACCTTGCCGTCGGTGCCGAGCCGATAGACGCCGTTGAACTTGAGTTCCTTGAGCGGCGACGTGTCGCCCTCGCTCAGGCCATAGGGCGGATCGGTGAAATAGATCGCGCCCGATTTGGCGATCACCAGGTCGTTGCAGCTGTTGAAGCGCTTGCCCCGATAGCGGCCGGCGAGGACTGTCTTCTTCTTGGTCGCGAGATCGACGCGGGCGATCGTGCGCGTGCCGCTATCGGCCATCACCAGCCGGCCCTTGTCGTCCATCACCATGCCATTCGAGCCCGCCTCGCGCACCCCCGCCGGGATCGGCCCGGCCAGTCCCGAGGGCTTGAGGAACACGCTCTTCCCCTCGCCTTCCTTCCAGCGATAGGCGGTGTTCGCGGGCGGATCGGAGAAGAGCAGGTATCCGCCCTCCTTCACCCAGGCCGGCCCCTCGGCCCATTGCACGCCGTCGGCGATCACTTCGATCGGCGTATTCACGTCGAGGATCGTGTCGAGCTCGGGATCCAGCCGCGTGATCCCGCCCACCGTCTCGGCGCGCGCCAGTACGGGCACGAAGGGCAAAGCGGCCATGCCGGCCAGCACGGTGCGGCGCGTCGTCTCGATCATCATCTTCTCCGTCATACAAAGGGCCAGAGCAAAAGCGCCATCGCGAAGCTCGAAAGCCCTGCGATCGTGGCGCCGATCGTCCAGCTGCGAAAGGTCTGGGCTTCGGTGAGCCCGAGATATTGCTTCACCAGCCAGAAGCCGGTGTCGTTGACATGGCTGGCCACCGTCGCGCCCGCGCCGATCGCGACCGTCACCAGTGCGATCCGATCGGGGCTGAGCGCGGCGCTGGCGATCAGCGGCCCGGCAAGCCCGGCCGCGGTGACCATCGCCACCGTCGCGGAGCCCTGCGCGATGCGGACGAACGCGGCGAGCAGGAAGGCGAAGACCGGCACCGATACCTGCGCGGCGCTCACCGCGTGCGTGATCTGCACGCCGGCACCCGATTCGATCAGCACTTCCTTGTAGGCTGCGCCCGCGCCGATGATCAGGACCATCAGCCCGGCAGGCTCGAGCGCTCGGGTCATAATCTTCGAGAGGGTGGCGAAAGGTGCGCGCTCGACGATGCGGAGCCAGAAGGTGACCGAGAGCGCGGCAAGGATCAGCGCGGTGAAGGGATGGCCGAGAAACAGCAGCACCGTCCTGGCCGGCCCGTCCTCCATTGCCTGCCCCGCCACCGCCGCGACCAGGATCAGCGCGAGCGGGAAGAGCATCGCCACCAGCGCCGGCCAGAAGCCGATGGGCGCCGTCTGCGGCGCGCCTTCGTCGAGCATCGGCGGCGGGTTCTGGTCGCCGAAGCCGGGCGCGCCATGCGCCAGTCGCGCGAAGATCGGCCCGGCGAGGATCGCGGAAGGGATGCCGCAGATCAGGCCGTAGAGCGCCATCCGGCCATAATCGGTGTGGAGCAGCTCGGCGACCGCGACCGGCCCCGGATGCGGCGGCAGCAGCGCGTGCATCGTCATCAGCCCGGCGAGCAAGGGCAGCGCGAAATAGGTGACACGGCGCTCCGCGCGGATCGAGAGGGTGGCGAGCAAGGGCGCGAGGATGATGAAGGCGACGTCGAAGAAGAGCGGCACGCCGACGACCACGCCGATCGCGGTGAGTGCCCAGGGAATGCGCTTCTCGCCGAACGCGTCGAGCAGCCGGTGGGCGATGGCGTTGACGCCGCCGCTCGCTTCCAGCAGCCCGCCGAGCACCGCGCCCAGCCCGATCACCACCGCGACAAAGCCCAGCGCCTCGCCGGTGCCCTTGCGGATCGCGCCGATCACCGCCTGCGGGTCGCCGCCGAACGCGAGGCCGGTCACCAGCGCCACCAGCAGCAGCGCGAGGAAGGGCTGGAACTTGAGCTTGAGCACCAGCAGGATCACCGCGGCGATGCTCGCCGCGACGATCAGCAAAGTGTGCCAGGGCTCGGCCATCAGGCGACCCTCACCCTGGTCGCGATCGAGGTGGCCGGCATGTCACCGGCGGCGGTGCCGGTGATGCGGAAACCTGCCTCGCTGCGGATATCGGTAGAGGAGGCGCCGGCCATCAGCTTGATCTCGCCCTTCTCGACCACCCATTTTCCCGGCTGCCAGATGCCGAACTGCGCGGCGCTCAGCGTGAAGCTGACTTTCCGCGTTTCGCCGGGCTTGAGCGTCACCCGGACGAACCCGCGCAGCTCCCGATCCGGCCGCGAGACCGAGGCGACGGGATCGTTGGCATAGAGCTGGACGACCTCTTCCACCGCGACCTTACCGGTGTTGGTGATCGAAATCGTCGCGGTCAGCGTGCCCGTGACGGGAATTTCCGCCGCGCTCAATGACAGCTCGCCATATTTCACCTCGGAATAGCCAAGCCCATGTCCGAACGCGAAGAGCGGCCCGATATCCATATCGCGGTAGCGCGCGCTGTCGACGCTCAGGTCTGGGTTCGCGGGGCGCCCGGTGGGCAGGTGCGCATAGGGGATCGGCGACTGGCCGGTGACGCGCGGCATGCCGATCGGCAGCCGTCCGCCGGGCGACGCCTTGCCGGTCAGTATCTCGGCGATCGCCGGGCCGCTCTCGACGCCGAGCAGCCAGGTCTGCAGCACTGCCGGGATGCCCGTCAGCGCCTTCTCCAGCGCCAGCGGCCGGCCGCCCATCAGGATCGCGACGATCGGCTTGCCGGTTGCCTTGAGCGCCTCGACCAAAGCGATCTGCAGGCCCGCCAGGCCGATCTCGGCATAGCTCCGCGCCTCGCCGGTGAAATCATAGTCCTCGCCGATCGCGAGCAGCACCACGTCCGCGCGCTTCGCCGCGTCGATCGCGGCGGGGATGCCCGATCCGTCGCTGCCGCGCGGCTTGACGCCCGGCTGATACTCGACCGTGTCGCCCAACGCCGCGCGCAGGGTAACGCCGTCTTCGATCTGTCCGCGTGCGCGCCAGGAACCCAGCGTCGAGGATGCATCGTCGGCCAGCGCGCCGATCAACCCGACCTTGGCGCCGGGCTTGAGCGGCAGCAGCCCGCCCTCGTTGCGCAGCAACACGATCGACCGCCGCGCCAGATCGCGCGCCACTGGCCGGTTGAGCGGCGCCTTCTCGTGCGCCGGATCACCAAAGCCGAAGGGGTCGTCGAACAGCCCTAGCCGTGCCTTGGCGGCAAGGATTCGCCCCACCGCCTGGTCGACCAGCGGCAACAGGCCCGCATCCACCGCCACCGCCGCGCCGAGATGCTCGGAATAGGTGCCGCTCGCCATGTCCATGTCGACGCCGGCACGCAGCGCCAGCGCAGCCGCCTGGGCGGGCGTTTCCGCGACGCCGTGGTTGATCAGTTCTTTGATCGCGTTCCAGTCGCTGACGATCAGCCCCTGATAGCCCCAATTATCCCTGAGCGTGCCGCGCACCAGTGCCGCATTCGCGGTCATCGGCACGCCGCCCAGATCGTTGAACGCGGTCATGAAGCTCGCCGCGCCCGCCCGCGCCGCCGCGTGGAAGGGCGGCAGATACACCTCGTTGAGTGTCCGGTCGGACACGTCAGCGCTGTCATAATCGCGCCCGCCAATCGCCGCGCCATAGCCGACGAAATGCTTCGCGCAGGCCATCAGCCTTTGGCCCTTGGCGAGATCCGCGCCCTGGAAGCCCTTCACCTGCGCCTCGGCCATGCGCGCGCCCAGATACGGGTCCTCGCCCGCGCCCTCGACCACCCGGCCCCAGCGCGGATCGCGCGCCACGTCGACCATCGGCGTGAAGGTCCAGTGGAGCCCCGCTGCCCAGGCTTCCTCCGCCGCGAGCCGCGCCGCCGCCTCGGCCACCGCCGGGTCCCAGCTCGCCGCCAGCGCCAGCGGCACCGGCAGGATCGTGCGATAGCCGTGGATCACGTCCATCGCGAAAAGCAGCGGAATCTTGAGCCGCGATTCCTCGACCGCAACGCGCTGCAACTCGCGCAGCGGTTCGGCCCCGGCGACGTGGAGGAACGACCCCATCTCGCCCTTGCGCACCCGATCGAGCATCGCCGCGTCGAGCTTCGAGTTGAGCGATTTCTGCCGTCCGCCGGGGATCTGGGTCATCTGGCCCAGCTTCTCGGCGAGCGTCATCTGGTCGATCAGCGCCTTGATCCGCGCGCTGTGATCCCTGCTCTGAGCGGCGACCGCGACCGGTGCCCAGGCGGAGGCCGCCAGCAGCGCGCCCGCCTTCATCACGTCGCGGCGCTTCATGCGGTCAGCTTGATCGCACGGCCCTCGCGCGCCGATTTATAGATCGCCTCGATCAACCGCATGTCGCGCAGGCCTTCCTCGCCCGATACGATCGGCTCGCGTCCGCTCATCGCGCATTCGGCCAGGTGATCGAGCTGCCCGACGAACTGGGTCTTGGCTGGCGCGGGCAGCACGATCGGCTCGGTTTTGCCGGCGACGCGCTTCCACATTTTGTGGCCGTCATAGGGTGTGGCCGGCTCCATTCCCACCCAGCCCTTGGTGCCCGTCACGCGATAGTCGTTATGGCCGGTGGAATAGCTGGAGACGCAATTGGCGATGATCCCCGAGGGAAAGCGCAGCTGGAAGTCGATCTGGTCCTCGACATTCTTGAAGCGCGGATCGCTGCGGTCGGTCGATTCCATCGCGCTCACCTGGATCGGCTCTTCGCCCGCGAGATAGCGCGCCGCGTTGAGGCTGTAGATGCCGATGTCCATCAGCGATCCGCCGCCCGACATCGGCTTGTCGAGCCGCCACTGGTTCGGCTGGGCATTAAAGCCGTGATTGGCGGTGATGACCTTCGGAGTTCCGATCTCGCCCGATTTCACCGTGCGGATCGCAAGGAGATTGTACTGCTCGAAATGCGAGCGATAGCCGATCATCAGCTTCCTGCCCGCCTTCTTCGCCGCCGCGATCATCGCCTCGCATTCGGCCGAGGAGATCGCCATGGGCTTCTCGCACAGCACATGCTTGCCCGCCTTGCTCGCCCGGATCGAATATTCGGCATGCATGCTGTTCGGCAGCACGACATAGACCAGGTCGATGTCGGGATTGTCGCGGATGCTGTCGTAATTCCGGTAATTGTACCGGTGCGTCCTAGGCACGCCGTATTGCGCGCCATAGCGCTCGAGCTTCTCGGGCGTGCCGCTCACCAGCGCCCTCAGCTCGGCAAACTCGCAGTCCTTGATCCGCGGCATGATCTGGTTGGTGGCGTAATTGCCCAGCCCGACGATCGCATAGCCCAGCTTGCGCTTGCCCTGTCCCCAGGCGGGTCCGGCCAGCGCGCCGGCGACCAGCCCGGCCCCGATTCCGCCCAGCAACTCCCGACGAGTCCCCATGATCCGGCTCCTCTTGTCCCGACGTGTCCCCGCCGCTTCGCTGATAGCGCTATCAGCAAAGCCGGGCGCAATCTAGCCGAGCGCGGCGTCGAACCGGTCGGTCAGGCAGACATGCGTTTCGGCCGCGCGGGCGAGCAATGCGGGACTGACATCGGCGGCGCGGACCGGCGGCGACGCGAGCGTTTCCAGCGCGACCGGCGCGCCGATCCGCGCGCCCAGCCGCGGCGCATAGCGCCTCGGATTGGCGCAGAGCGCGTCATAGTCGACGAAGAGCTGCCGCCCGTGCACCTCGTGCGGCGGAAACAGCAGCGCCTCGTGCACGCTGATCCACAGCTTCAGCCAATAATCGACATGCCCGCGATCCTCGTCCGGCCCGGGGGCGCCGTCGAAGAGGAAGGGGCGCTGGTCCGCGCCGAACTCGTGATGGCCGAGCCAGGTCATGAAGCGGCGGCGGAACGGATCCTCCCCGGCCAGGGTGCACGCGCGGACATGCTGCGCCCGAAGCGACAGCGCCTGTTGCAGCGGATCGCGGAACGGATGGACCAGCACCGCATCCGGGAACGCCTCGATCAGCGCGGCGAGGCGCAGCGCATTGTTGTTGTTCTTGGAGAGATAGCGCCCACCGCCATGCGCGTGGAGCACGAGGCGGACATAGTCGCGGAACGCGGTGATGCTCTCCTGCTGCGGTGCGACGGGGGCCAGCCCGTCGGCCCGGCGATAGCGCGCACCCTCGCGCAGCCGCCAGAACACTTCCTCGATCGCCTCGGGGCTGTCGAGATCGTGCATCAGCCCGTCGCCATGCCCGCGCTCGCGCGCCTCGACGCGCCGCTTGCCGCCCAGCCGGGCCCAGCTGTTGGGCGCGAGCGGAAAGGGCAGGTCGCGATACGAGGCGCAGGCGAAACCCCCGCTTTCGTGCAGGATGCGCGTCAGGATCGAAGTGCCCGCGCGCGCCAGCCCGGTGACGAACACCGGACGCTCGACCGGGACATCGCGCACCGCCTTACCCCAGCGCGCGCGTTCCAAGTCGAAGGTCGCGTCGAGCAATGGCCTCAGTCCCAGCGCCACATGGTGGAGCAGCCGGTCAGCGCGCCCGTACACGCGGCCCGACCTGCCAGCGCAGCGCCGCATAGCCGAGGCTCATCGGCGCCACCCAGAGCCGCGTCACCCAATCGAGATGCGCGCCGATCAGCCGCGGATCCACTGCGGCGAGCCCGAGGACGAGCAGCAAGGGCGAAGCCACCACGACGAGCAGCCCGCCCGCGCGCAGCGACCGGGCGAACAGCCGCCCCGCCAGGATGCGCATCGCGCGCTCCTTGCCCCATTCGGACACGCCGCGCCGCTGCATCAGCCGGACGGCGTGCGCCTGGCACGCGGCCATGTCGCGAAACGCCGCGACCAGCGGCATGCGCCGCGCGAGTTCGAGCACCATGACGATCGCGAGGAACAGGATCAGCATCAGCCGGGCCGCCTGCCGCCGCGCACGCGCCGCACCAGCCGCTTGACCGGGTACCAGAGCACCGAGAGGATCGCGAGCAACAGCGATCCGATCAGCCCGAGCGCGACGCCGATCGCGCCCAGGCCCAGCCCGGGCCCGGTATAGGCGAGCGCAACGCCGGGCGCGGCGAGCGCGAGGAGCGCGGCCATGGCCGCGAGCAGATGGGGAAAGGTCAGACGCATTTGGCACTCACTGCGGCTTGGATGGCTCGACCATCGGTTGCGGGGGAAAGATAGCGCGCCCAACTGAGCGCCATCCGGCGCAGGTCGGGAGTTGCGGAAATGTAGCGCCAGCGCAGCGTGCCGTCGGGCGCCATGCGCATCAGCCGGCCCTGCTCGGTCTCCTCGACCATCAGGTCGCCGCCGGGCAGCGGCGTGCCGCGCCCCTGCGCGCGCGTCGCGATATGATTGCGCGCGAAACCCTGGGCATAAGGCGAGCTCGCCGCGCCGCTCGCCAGGTCGAACACCAGCAACCGGTTGGTGCCGTTCACCCGCTCGTCCGGGTATCCGAGCAGCACATTATTGTCGAAGACCGAGATTCGGTGATCGTCGACGATGCTGACGTCGTGCTGAAAGCGCCACGGCCCCGATCGCCACCACAGAATCTTGCCCGTGGAAGGGCGGTAGAGCGCGACCAGCGAGAGGTTGCGCAGGCTCAAGAACACGTCGCCGCGCCGCCAGTAACGGCCGGTGATCAGCACCGGCTGGATGTCGTTCAGATGGAAGGGGTCGTCGCTATAGGGCCGGCCGCGCCACAGATAGGCGAGCCCGTTGCGCTCGAGGATCTCGGCGACGCGCTCAGTCCGCAGCATCCGCCCGTCCGGCGAGACTTCGGCGACCGCGTCGTCCCAGAAGTCCGGTTTGACCCCCGGCTCGCGCGGCTGGGGATAGCGATAGGGCACCCACAGATTGCCGTCCGCCGCACGCTCGGTCGAATGGGTGAAGATGCCGTCGATCGACCATATCATCCGTCCGCATGCATCGTAGCGCGCCAGCGGCGAACTGTCGTGGAGCACGACACTGCCGTCCTCGAGCAGCAGCGGATGCATCAGCCGGTTGCGGCTCGCATCCTTATCGCGGCGGGGATCGACCAGCGCGGAGCGGAAGCGCGAGCGGGCATTGACCGCATCGACGTCGGGCACGATCTCACGTAGCGCCGCGCCGTCGCTGAGCCGCATCAGCCGCACCACCGATCGCCCGCGCTTGAGGTCGAACGGCGAGATAAGCGCATAGCCCGGATCCTCGAACGCCGTGCCCGGATCGCGCCAGAAGCCCGCGGGCGACCTCTCTGCGGCGCCCGCGTAGATCGGCGCGGTGCCCCGCAGCATGGCGTGGATCGTGTCGGGCGTGCGCGCGATCCGGATCGCGACACGGCCGAGCATACCGGCTCTCTCCCAGCCATCGACGATCGCGCCGAACGCGCCGGCGCCCAGGGTCGCGAGCAGCGCGAACAGGATCAGGCTCCATAGCGGCACCGGGCGGAACAGCAGCCGCTCGATGCGGCCGGGCGCCGGCACGACGCGGCGCGACGCCGGCGTGCTTGCGCCGCCAAAGCCATCCGGCTCGTATTGCCCTTGCCTCAACACCGGTGGGCTTATCCTCGCTACCTTGTGCAAGGAGTCGTCCGCCGGGGGCGTGTCCAAGGGATTTCAAATCATAACGATGACATTTCTGCGACGTAGCGCATGTTTCAAACGGGGAGCGTCACCCGCGCCAGCAATCCGGCGCTTTCGCGGTTTTCGAGCGTCACGTCGCCGCCATGCGCCCTCGCCACCGCGCGCGCGCTGGCCAGCCCCAGCCCGATTCCGCCAGTATCGCGATTGCGCGAGGGTTCGCCGCGGAAAAAGGGCTCGAACACGCGTTCGATGTCCTCGGCGGGGATACCGGGGCCCTCGTCGCGCACTTCGATCACGGCATGCCCATCGATCCGCGCGAGCGAGACGTCGGCACCCCCGGCATATTTGACCGCATTGCACACCAGGTTGCTGAGCATCGCCTTGAGCGCCACCGGATTGCCGTCGAGCACTAGCGGCTCGCCGGTGTCGAGCGACACGGCCTCGCCGCGGTCGCTCAGATCGTCGACCACGGTCTCGGCAAGCGAACGCAGGTCGAGCGGCCGCCGCACGCCCGGTTTGCTGGTATCGCGGACATAGGTCATCGCCGCCGAGATCATCGCCTGCATCTCGCGAATGTCGTTCTCGCATGCGCTGCGCAGCGTCGGCGGCGCCTCCTCGATCCGCAGCCCGAGCCGCATCAGCGGGGTCCGGAGGTCGTGCGCTATCGCCGCGATGACGATCGCGCGATCGTCGACATAGCGATTGAGCCGCGCCTGCATCTGATTGAATGCGTGCGCGGCCTCGGCGATTTCCGCCGGCCCGTCCACCTCGAGCGGCGCGGCCCGCGGATCACGCCCGAGCCTTTCGGCGGCCGCGGCAAAGGCACCGATCGGCTTGGCGAGCCGGTGCGCCAGTGCCCAGGCGAACGGCGCGACCGCTAGCGCCGAGAACACCAGCCAGATCAGCACGAACCAGCGCCAGGGCTCGAAGCCGCGCACCGGCTCGATCTTCAGCCAGTGCCCGTCGGATTGTCGCACCGCCGCCGTGAAATCTCCGACAATCGCCAGATCGCGCGCCGCGGCCAGGCTGGCCGGCGGCGTCAGCCGCGGCACGCTTGACCGATCATAGACCTGTTCGCGCATCAAAAAGGGGCGCTCGAAGCGGACATCGATATTCTGCGGATCGACGCGCAACAGCATGGCCAGCGCCATCTGCGTGCGCTCGCCGCGCGGGTTCCACGGCGAAAGCGTGACGCTGGTCGCCTTCGACACGACGAAGTCGTCGGTGTTGTCGTTGGGATGTCGCTGCAGCGCGTTGGCTACCTGGCCTACGGTATAGAGCTTGGCGGTCGGCGCCTGGATCGCGACAAGCAGAAGGACGTTGAGCAGCTGCGTCACCGCGACGCAGATCAGCATCAGCACGAAGATCCGCAGGAACAGAGGCGAGCGCGCCGCGCTCCCCCGCTCCATCAAGCGCGTACGACCCTGGGGACGAACAGATAGCCCTCGTTGCGGACCGTGCGAATGATCTCGTCGCCGCCGGCGCGCAGCTTGCGGCGGAGCCGGCTCACCTGCACGTCGATCGCGCGGTCATAGGCATCCGAGTCGGGGCCGCGCGCCGCCGCCAGCAGCGCCTCGCGCGAGAGCACGCGGCGCGGCCGTTCGATGAACACGCGGAGCACCGCGAACTCACCGTCGGTCAGCCCCACCAGTACGCCATTGGGATCGAACAGCTCGTGGCTGCCCAGATCGATCCGCCAGCCTTCGAAGCTGTAGACATCGCCTTCGGGCGCCGCGATCGTGCCGCGCTTGCGCAGCGCCGCGCGCACCGTCGCCAGGATCTCGCGGGGGGAGCAGGGCTTGGGCAGATAATGGCTCGCACCGACTTCGAGGCCCAGGATGCGGTCCTGCTCCTCGCCCAGCGCGCTGAGCAGCACCACTTCCGGCCCGTCCTGCCGCGCGATTCGCCGGCATGCCGAAAGCCCGTCCTCGCCGGGCATCATGACGTCGAGGATCACCAGGTCGATTGGCGTGCGCGCCAGGATCTGGTCCATGTCGCGCGCGTTCGACGCAGTCTCGACGCGGTAGCCGCGTGCCCCGAGGCTATTCGCCAGCAAGAGACGGATGTCGCGATCATCGTCGACGACGAGTAACGTCGCCGAGTCGTCCATTCCGGTATTTACGCCCAACATACGCGACCTCGTGCCTTGTCTGAGTTCAGCCCGTTATGGGCCTAGCCGAGCCGCGTATCAATCGGCACGCCATTTCTGAGCGTCATTGTGACGGGAGTCCTCTCCGCGATCTCGGCCAAGCGGGCATTCTGCTCGGCATCGAGACCCACGGGCACGAGCACGCGCTCGATCCGCAGCGTCTCGCTTTGCCCGTGCAGATGCAGCCGGACGTCGAGCGAGTCGAGCGGCCATTGCTTGCGGTCGGCGTACATGCGCAGCGTGATCGCGGTGCACGCGCCCAAGCTCGCCAGCAGCAGTTCGTAGGGGGCGGGGCCGACATTGCCGCCGCCGCGCTCCGCCGGCTCGTCGGCGGTCAGCCCGCGCGTGCCGAAATCGATCCTCGTCGCATATTTGTCGTGCCCGATATGGGCGATCGCATGAGTCATTTGGCTGGCCCGATCCGTGGTGGCTTGCCGCCGCCATAATCGGGTTTCAGCCGAGTGAAACCCCCCGGCTCAGATTCCGCCGGAGACCAGCCGATGCCGCCACTGCGCGAACTCCTGGTAGCTCAACCGCTCGTGGAATCGCACGCCTGCCTCGTTGTCGCGGAACCAGCGAACCGCGGCCATGCGGAAGCCGAGCCCCGGCAGCGAAATCTCGCATCCGATCCCCGGCTTGAGCAGCAGATCGCTGTGTACCTTGCATCCGTCCTGCGAAATGTCGCCGACATGGACGCAGGCCTGTTCGCCATTGACGCGGAGCATGCCGGGCATATCGACCTTCAGCCGCGGCGCGCGGACGGGATTGCCCTCCGGATCGCGCTCGCGGCGCACCAGCAATCGTTCGGTCTCGATCGTCTGATCGAATTCGATGCCCGCCTGCCGGTCTTCGAGCCAGACGACATGTCCGTCGACCTGCTGGCCACTCTTGAACTGGATCTGCACCTTATCGTCGAGCTGCAGGGGGCAGTAGATTTCCGCCTTCAGTCCGCCGCTCGAAATATCCCTGACGATGCACAATTCTTCGCACGTCTCGGTCACGAGCTTGGCGACTTGCAGAACCGTGATGTGACGCTGGCTTTTGCGGCGCTCGTTGGCGATCAGAGTAGTCGCATAGTCGCCGCTCGACTGAAACCAGCCCTGAAGCTGCGCGCGCATGCTACCCCTCCAGCCATTGTCCATCGCCACCTTACGCGCGAACGCCGGTAAAGTTTCGATTTTCACCAGTCAAATTGCCGGAATCGTAGTTAATATTTTGCAATACTCGAAAAGTGCACTCACCTTATCGTCCAAAATGGATGGATTGACTGTTCCTCGTCCTCGCTCAACTGGCGAGGGCGGCCCCGAACAATGCGGTGAGGCGCTCGCGCAGGAGCGCTTCGTCCACCCGGCACAGCGGATCGATCGCCATCGCCGATCGCAGGATTCCCGTGCCCATCAGCACCGCCAGACACAGGCTGGCGCGCAATTCGGCTTGCTCGCCGCCCAGCACCGCGGCGACCGGCCCCAATATGTCCTCATCGATCGCTTCGCGGATGATCTGTGACGCCTTGGGCGAGGACGCAGATCGCAGCAGGATCAGCAACTGCTCGATCTTCGCGGACTTGTCCGCCGAATCCTCGCCTTCCTCGTCGAGGATCAGCGAGACGAAATGCGCGGCAAGGCCGTCGCGCGGCACGCCCTGCATGATGTGCTCGTCGTCGCCGCGCACAGCTTCCTTGAACAGCTTTTCCTTGTTGCCGAAATAGCGCGCGACGAGTGCGGGATCGACGCCGGCATCCCCCGCGATTTCCCTCAGCCCCACATTCTCGTAGCTTTCGCGTGCGAAATGGCGTCGGGCCGAGTCGAGCATCGCGGCGCGCGTCGCGGCGGCGTTGCGCAGACGTGGGACCTGTGTGGGTGGGATCATGGCCGTTCCCTACCACCGGCGCATGGCCGGTCAACGGAGCCCGCATAGCATGTCCACGATCGTTGACAAAGGGGAAACACCGGCCTAGCCACCAAGGCTGAAGGGAGGCTTTTCCTCGAGAAAAAGTCCCCGCGGAGGGTGCCCGGCGGTCGCTGGATCAGGAACGCTCGCATGTTTTCGACGAAAGCTCAGACGTTTATCGCCGCGGCCCTGGCCGGCACGCTCCTGCTCGGCGGATGCGGTGGCGCCGAATCGCCCCCGCCCCCCGGCCCGCCCCCGGTGACGGTCTCCGCGCCGCTGGTGCAGGACCTCGTCGATTGGGACGAATATGTCGGGCGCTTCGAGGCGATCCAGAGTGTCGAGGTGCGCCCGCGCGCCACCGGCTATCTCCAGGGCATCCATTTCCGCGACGGCGCCTTCGTCCGCGCCGGCGAGCTGCTCTTCACGATCGATCCGCGCCAAGCTCAGGCCGCGCTCGCCCAGGCCGTGGCGCAGCTCGCCCAGGCCGAAGCGACGCTCGTCAATGCCCGCACTGAGCTCGCCCGCTCGCAGACGCTCGCCGCGTCGCGCGCCGCGAGCCAGGAGGAAGTCGAGAGCCGCCAGGCCACGGTCCGCACCGGTGTGGCGCAGGTCGCCGCCGCCCAGGCCAATGTCCGCGCGCGCCGGCTCGATCTCGGCTTCACCAATGTCTACGCGCCGATCGGCGGCCGCATCTCCGAGCGCCGCATCGATGTCGGCAATTCGGTCACCGCCGATCAGACCATCCTGACGACGATCGTCTCGGTCGATCCCATTCATTTCGTCTTCCAGGGCTCCGAAGCACTGCTGCTCAAATATCAGCGCGACGGGTCGGGCGTCCGCTCGGGCACGCCGGTGCGCGTCAAGCTGAGCGACGAGAATGATTATGCGCATTCGGGCACGCTCGATTTCATCGACAACGCGCTTGATGCCGGCGCCGGCACGATCCGTGCTCGCGCGATCATCAACAATCCTGGCGGCTTCCTGAAGCCCGGCATGTTCGGCTCGCTCCGGCTCGAGGCGTCGCGCCCCTATCCGGCGCTGTTGGTGCCCGACACCGCCGTCCAGGCCGACGCCGCGCGACAGATCGTGCTCGTGGTGGGCAAGGACAACACCGTCGCCGCCAAGCCGGTGCAGACCGGGGCGCTGCGCGGCGATCTGCGCGTGATCCAGAGCGGTATCACCCGTGAGGACCGCGTGATCATCGGCGGCGGCCAGCGTGCGCGCCCGGGCCAGAAGGTCACGCCGCAACCGGGCAAGATCCAGCAGGGTCAGGCGCCCGCCGCGGCGGCGCCGACCAACGGCGACCTGCCTTCCGGTACCGCGCTCCCCGCCGGCAACCGCTGAGCGCGCCGCCATGAACATTTCGAGCTTCTTCATCGAACGCCCGATCTTCGCGGGCGTGATCGCGGTCTTCATCACGCTGATCGGCGCGTTCTGCTATCCGTTGCTGCCGCTCTCGCAATATCCCGAGATCGCGCCGCCGACGATCGCGGTCAACGCCTTCTATGCCGGCGCCAATCCCGAGACGATCGCCGATACGGTGTCGCAGCCGCTGGAGCAGGAGATCAACGGCGTCGAGGGTATGCTCTATATGAGCTCCTCGTCGACCCAGGGCGCCGCGACGATCACCATCACCTTCAAGCCCGGCACCGATCTCAACGCCGCGCAAGTGCTGGTGCAGAACCGCGTCAACCTCGCGGTGCCGCGCCTGCCCGATCAGGTCCGCCAGATCGGCGTGACGGTGAACAAGCAGGAATCGGGATTCCTGATGATCGTTGCGCTGACCTCGCCCGACGACAGCCTCGATGTCGACTATATCGGCAACTACGCCAACACCGCGATCCGCGACCGGCTGCTGCGCCTCGACGGCGTCGGTTCGGTGCAGGTGTTCGGCGGCGGCAATTATTCGATGCGCGTCTGGATCGATCCGGACAAGGCCGCCGCGCGCAACCTGACCTCGGGCGAGATCGTGGCGGCGCTGCGCGGCCAGAACGTCCAGGTCGCGGGCGGCGCGCTCGGCCAGGCGCCATCGGGCAAGGACAATCCGTCGTTCGAAGTGCCCGTCGACGTAAAAGGACGCCTCGCCACCGTCGAGCAATTCTCGAACATCACGGTCAAGGCCGATCCCACCGGCGCCTCGATCACGCGGCTGCGCGACGTCGCCCGGATCGAGCTAGGCAGCCAGGATTATTCGATCCGCGGCTCATTCGGCGGCAAGCGCGGCATCGCGCTCGCGATCGTCCAGCAGCCCGGCGCGAACTCGCTTTCGGCGGCAGACCGCGTGCTCGCCGAGATGGACGTGATGGCCAAGGATTTCCCGCCGGGCCTGAAATATTCGATCCCCTACAACCCCACCGAATATGTCGCGGCCTCGGTCGAGGCGGTGCAGCACTCGTTGCTCGAAGCGGTAGTATTGGTTGTGATCGTCGTCGTGGTCTTCCTGCAGACATGGCGGGCCGCGGTGATCCCGATCGTCGCGATACCGATCTCGCTGGTCGCCACCTTCGCGGTGCAGCTCGCGCTCGGCTTCTCGATCAACTCGCTGTCACTGTTCGCGCTCATCCTCGCGGTGGGCATCGTCGTCGACGACGCGATCGTCGTGGTGGAGGCGGTGGAGAGGCATATCCGTGACGGGCTCGCCCCGCGCGAGGCGGCGCACCGCACGATGAAGGAAGTGTCGGGCGCGCTGATTGCGATCGGCCTGGTGTTGGTCTCGGTGTTCATCCCCACCGCGATGGTCGGCGGCATCCCCGGCATCTTCTACCGGCAGTTCGCGGTGACCATCGCCGCCGCTTCGGCGGTGTCGCTGCTTGTGTCGTTGACCCTGTCACCCGCGCTTGCGGCGCTGCTGCTCAAGCCACACCACGATGTACACGCGAACGAAGGCCCGCGCTGGTCGCGGCCGATCCGCATCGGCGCGGAAAAGTTCAACCAGGGCTTCGAATGGCTCTCGGACCGCTACGGCCATGTTACCGCGCGCCTGATCCGGCTCGGGCTGATCATGATGCTGATCTATGCTGGCCTGCTGGCGCTGACCGGCTGGCGGCTCACCGCGACGCCGACCGGCTTCATCCCCGAACAGGATCAGGGCTTCCTGATCGGCGTCGTCCAGTTGCCGCCGGGCTCGTCGCTCGACCGCACCAGCGCGGTGACCGACAAGGCCTATGACATCGCCAGCAAGACCGACGGCATCCTCGACGGCGCGGCCTTTGCCGGTCTCGACGGCGCGAGCTTCAGCCAGGCGTCGAACGCGGGCGTGTTCTTCATTAGGCTCAAGGACTGGTCGGAGCGTGGGCCGAAGCAGAGCGCCGAGGCGCTGGCCGGTCAGCTCACCGGCCAGCTCGCGGGCGCGATCGACGGCGCCAACATCTTCATGATCGCGCCGCCGGCGGTGCCGGGCCTGGGCAACGGATCGGGCTTCGTGATGATGGTCGAGGACCGCTCGGCTAATGGCGGCTGGCGCGGGCTCGAAGGCGCAACCGGCGCGATGATGGGCGCGGCGATGCAGGAGAAGAAGGTCACCCAGGTCTTCTCGCTGTTCAACACCGCCAATCCGCGCATCCGCGCCGATGTCGACCGCGACAAGGCGCAATTGCTCGGCGTCGACCCGGGCCAGGTGTTCGATGCGATCAGCACCTATATCGGCTCGAACTATGTCAACGACTTCAACCTGCTCGGCCGCACTTTCCGCGTGACCGCACAGGCCGAGCCATCGGCGCGCGACAGCCTCACCGATGTCGGGCGGCTCCAGGTGCGCTCGATCAGCGGCCAGATGGTGCCGATCTCGTCGGTCGCGACCTTCCACCGCGATTCGGGCGCGGCGCGCGTGGTGCGCTACAACCTGCTCCCCGCGGTCGAGCTGCAGGGCGCCGCCGCACCGGGCGTCTCCTCGGGCGATGCGCTCGCGGCGATGGAGCAGATGGCGGCAAAGACGCTGCCGCCGGGCTATACCTTCGAATGGACCGGCCTCGCCTATCAGCAAAAGGCGGCGGGCAGCAGTTCGGCGCTGATCTTCGTCCTCGCCGTGATGTTCGTGTTCCTGGTGCTCGCGGCGCAATATGAGAGTATCAACCTGCCGCTGGCGGTGATCCTGATCGTGCCGATGTGCATCCTGGCGGCGATGCTCGGTGTCAATCTGCGCGGCATGGACAACAACATCCTGACTCAGGTCGGCCTTGTCGTGTTGATCGCGCTTGCGGCGAAGAATGCGATCCTGATCGTCGAGTTCGCCCGGCAGGGCGAGGAAGAGGGCATGGACCGGTTCGAGGCCGCGGTGCACGCCGCGCGCTCGCGCCTCCGCCCGATCCTGATGACCAGCTTCGCCTTCATCTTCGGCGTGATCCCGCTCGCGATCGCCTCGGGCCCGGGCCAGGAGATGCGTCAGTCGCTCGGCACCGCGGTGGCGTTCGGCATGGTCGGCGTCACGATATTCGGCCTAATCTTCACGCCGGTCTTCTACGTGCTGCTGCGCAAGCTCAGCCCCAAGCCGCGTTCGCATGAGGAGGCGCCGCCGCCCGAAGCGCCGGGTGCCCTTGCGGGAGAAGCGCAATGAAGCGCAGCCTCACCGTCGCCGCCGCGCTCGCTCTTTCGGGCTGCATGGTCGGCCCCAACTATGTCTCGCCCGCGCCCAAGGCACCCGCCCAGGTGCCGCTGACCCAGGCCGCCGCGCCCGGCTTCGTCGCCGAGGAGCCGCCGGTCGAATGGTGGCATCTGTTCGACCAGCCGGTGGTCGACCGGCTGGTGAACGAGGCGCTCGCCGCCAATACCGATCTGCGCGTCGCCGCCGCCAACCTGCGCCAGGCACGCGCGGTACTGCGGGAGACGCGCGTCCAGCGGCTGCCCAGCACTACGGTCAGCGGCAGCTATTCGCGCACCCGCCAATCGGGCGCCTCGTTCGGGCAGAGCACGGGGGGCACGGATCTCGACGTGTTCGATGCCGGGCTCGACGCGAGCTACCAGGTCGACCTGTTCGGCAAGATCGCCCGCGCGATCGAGGCCGGCCGCGCCGATGTCGCGGCGAGCCAGGCGACCTATGATCTCGCCCGCGTCACCGTCGTCGCCGAGACGATCCGCGCCTATGCCGATTCCTGCGCCGCCGGGCATCAGCTCGCAGTGGCGCGCGAGAGCCTGCGCGTGCAGGAAGAGACGTTCGACCTGACCCGCCGGCTCGAAGCGGGTGGCCGGGGCACCGGGCTGGACACCAGCCGCGCCGCCGCCTTGCTCGAACAGACCCGCGCCGACGTCCCGACCTTCGAAGCCGCGCGCAAGGGCGCGCTGTTCCGGCTCGCGGTGATGACCGGCAAGCCGCCCGCGGAATTCCCGGCCGATGTCGCGATCTGCGAGACCTCGCCGACCGTGACCAAGCCGATTCCGGTCGGTGACGGCGCCTCATTGCTCGCGCGCCGGGCCGATGTCCGCGCCGCCGAGCGCCGCCTCGCCGCCGCTACCGCGCGGATCGGCGTCGCCACGGCGGATCTCTATCCCAACATCAGCATCGGCGGGTCGATCGGCTCGACCGCGCTGACCGCCGGCGATCTCTTCTCCGACAAGGGATTCCGCTTCAGCATCGGGCCGCTCATCTCCTGGACCTTCCCCAATATCGGCGTCGCCCGCGCGCGCATCGCCCAGGCGCGGGCCGGCACCGACGCCGCGCTCGCGACCTTTGACGGCACCTGGTTGATCGCGCTGCGCGACACCGAGACCGCGCTCGCCAACTATGTCGCCGCCGGCACCCGTGTCGAGACGCTGCGCCGTGCAAGCGCCCAGAGCGAGGAAGCCGCGCGCATCGCCCGGCTGCGCTATCGCGCGGGCGCCGAGAGCTTCCAGATCGTGCTCGATTCGGAGCGGAGCCTTGCGGCATCCGAGGCACTGCTCGCCCAGGCCCAGGCGCAATTCTCCGATTCGACCGTGTCGCTGTTCCTGGCGCTGGGCGGCGGTTGGCAGACCAACACCCAGTAAGGCAGAAGCGTCGCGCCGACGGATGGGAGCGAACGCAATGGCCGGAACCATGCCTGCGAAGCCGAAAGCCGCGAAGAGCGGCGAGCCGGTCCTTCTCTCCAGCGGCAATCCCCGGATCGCGAAGGGCGAGGGCGACGCGCCTGTCCAGGCCTATATCGCCGCGATGCCGGGCTGGAAAAGCGATATCGGGCGCCGTCTCGACGCGCTCATCACACGCACCGTCCCCGGCGTGCACAAGGCGGTGAAGTGGAACACCCCCTTCTACGGAGTCGCAGGAGAGGGCTGGTTCGTCGCGTTCCACTGCATGACGAAATACATCAAGCTGGCCTTTTTCCGCGGCACGTCGCTCAATCCCGTCCCGCCGGTCGAATCGAAGCAGCGGGAGGTTCGCTACTTCCACATCCACGAGGACGATGTGTTCGACGAGGCACAACTTGCCGTCTGGGTGCAGCAGGCCAGCGTATTGCCCGGCGAGCGCCTGTGAGCGGCCAGGACCCCGAGCTGTTGCGCCGCCTGTTGCGCGCCAAGGACCGGATGGACGCCGCCTCGGACGAAGAATGGCCGGTCCCGCGCCTGGCAAAGGTGAGCGGCGTTTCCGAGGCGCATTTCGCGCGCTCGTTCAAGGAGGCATTCGGCCTGCCGCCGCACCGCTATCTGCTCACCCGCCGGATCGAGCGCGCCGCAGCCCTGCTCCGCGACACCGAGCTGTCGATCACCGAGATCGCGTTCCAGACCGGCTGGAACAGCCTCGGCACCTTCGGCCGAACCTTTCGCGACGTCACCGGCGAGAGCCCGGGCGAACTCCGTGCGCGCGCGAGTGCCGCTCCGAACCAGCTCGATCGGGTGCCGGCCTGCGTGCTGCGCGCCGCGCACCGGCCCGATCTCAACATAGCAGTTTCGGAGAAGCGGCGGCTGGACGCGGACGATAGGAGGGATGCGTCCAACCAGAAGGAGGTCTTATGAGCCAGGGTGTCAGTGTCGTCGGTCTGTATGTTCGCGATCAGGACGAAGCTCTTATATTCTATGTCGAGAAGGTCGGTTTCCGCGTCCATACCGATGCGCGCAACGGCGACTATCGTTGGCTGACGGTGCAGCATCCGGACCAGCCCTCCTTCCAGCTCGGCCTGTTCAAGCCCCAGGCGCCGATGGTCGACGCGGCGACCGCGCAGACCCTGCAGGAGCTCGTGGCGAAGGGCGCGATGCCGGCGCTCGTGCTGGTCGTCGATGATTGCCGCGCCGCCTATGAACGGATGCGCGGCGTCGGCGTGGAGTTCACCCAGGAGCCCGTGGATCGCTATGGCAGCGTCGATGCCGGCTTCCGCGATCCTTCGGGGAACGGGTGGAAGATGATAGAGGCGCAGCGCAATGCTGGCTGAGCATTTCGCCGAGCGCCCCGCAGGCAGTGGCAAGCATCAGGAAGAGGAAGGCGGCGCGATGGAAGCAACAGGAGAAATCTCTCCCTCCCAGCGGATCGATGCGAGGATCGAGGAGCTGGGCGACTGGCGGGGTGAGACGCTCGCCCGGCTCCGCGCCCTCATCAAGCAGGTGATCCCCGACGTCGTCGAGGAGTGGAAGTGGCGGGGCGTTCCCGTTTGGTATCACGGCGGAATGCTCTTCACCGGCGAGACCTACAAGAATGCCGTGAAGATGACCTTCGCCAAGGGCGCTGCGCTGGAGGATCCCGCAGGCCTGTTCAACTCCAGCCTGGAGGGCAACACCCGGCGCGCCATCGATTTCCACGAGGGCGAGGCGATCGACGAGGAGGCGCTGAAGGCGCTCATTCTCGGCGCGGTGGCGCTCAATGTTCAGAAGAAGCCCAGGGACGCCTGACCCGGCGTGCGCAAGTGCCATCCATGCAGTCGGCAAGCCGGGTATCCCACCGGTGCATGGATGGCGGACGAGAGCTGAGGGGCTGAACCTGCCGTAGGGGGGTGACACGGCATACCCAACCCCTCGGGACCTAGACGGAGTCCCGGCGCCGACTCCGCACAAGAATTTTCACGCTCCCGTTTTCGTCACCAGGAAAGGCGAGACCCCAGGCGAAGCGCGATGCCGGTGCCCTCCCGCCGCTCTTCCGCCGAAGCTTCGCCCGCCAGGCTGAAGGCCTCGCGGCCGCCCGAAAGGCGCAGTCGCAGCAAGCCGCCTCCGCGCTGGGCGGCCAGAGCATTATTCTCGCCGAAATGGTCGAAGACGATTTCGCGTCGCCCGCCTTCCAGATCGACCCGCAGCCAGGCCACATCCGGGGCCATGCTGCCAAGCTCATAGCCGAACGCGATCGTGCCGGTGACCGCGCTCTGGTCCCGCCGCGAAGCGCTTCCCCGTGCCTTGCCGCCGGCGAGCCGATAATAGTCGGCGACCAGCGCCGGGGTGAGCCGCAGGCGGCGCCCGATCGCAACTTCGCGCTGCACGCCGCCGCTGGCCGAAAGCAGGACGCTCTTCCGCGTGCCCGCCGCGCCGGGATCTTCCACATCGTCCTTCGAGGTCAGCGTTCCGGCGGCCAGTCGAAGCACCGACGACACGCTTCCCCAGTTGCGGCGCCAATGCACCGCGCCTTCGAGGAGACGAACCTTCTCGCGCGCGGGCCCGGCGGTGGAATCGTCGCTTCGGAAGAAGCCCGCAGAGACCCCGATAGCGTCCCTGCGTCCCGCGGCGAGTTCGAGGCCGCCGGCGGCGCCCCAGCCGCGAATGCCGTTGTCCGCGGCGTCGCCGATGCTGTGCGAGGTGCCCCAGCCGAATTGCTGCAGCCAGGCATTCACCTGCGGAACCTCGGAGGGGCGCGAACCGAGATCCATCATCACGCTCGCGGCGGCACGCAGCGCCGGAACCGCCACGCCGAACGGGTCCGACACCGGCGCAGGCGCGCTATTTCCAGGAGTTTGGGCGCCGTCTTGCGCCAGTGCGGGGGTGGCCGAGATCCCGGAACAGGCCAAAAGAACCAACAAACGCAGTGACGTCATCGACTTTCCAGAAAGGATATTGGGGCCCCCTGTCAGGTGTGCGCCCTTCAGTGTCGAAGACGGTGCCGAGCGCCGCGAGCCGTAAAGATCAGAAGCCGAATTCGAAGCCGAGCCTGAGGCTGCGGGGCTGGAGCGGGGTGATCTGGTTGCGGTCGCGGATCAGGAAAGGCGTGCCGAGCGCGAAGCGGTTGCCGCGCGAATCGAGCAGGTTGGTGATCGAAAGCGTCAGCGCGCCCGCGCCGCGTGCGAGCCGCAGGTCGAGGCCGGTATCGGCATAGTCGCCCTGCAATTGCCCCAGCACCGATCCGATGCCGAGCGTCGAGCGCCCGACATAGCGGACATAGCCCGAGGCCTGCAGTTCGATATTGTCCTCCAGCGCCGTGCGGTAGCTCGCGCCCAGCCGGCCGCTGGCATCCGCGACATTGGGCAAGCGTGCCGATGCATCCACGGCGCCGACGGTGTTCTGCGTCTCGATGGGCACGGAGACCTTGCTGCCGTTCAGGTACAGCGACGCGTCGAGCTCGATTCCGCCGACCGGCCGCCACCGGCCCGACAGGCCCAGCGAGGTAACCCGGCCGTCACCGATATTCGCGGTGGCGGGGAAGCCATAGCCGTCGACCAGATCGGCCTGGATGTCGTGCCACCAGGTCTGCGAACCGGTCGCGGAAATCTCCAGCCGGGGCGCGGTATAGCGAATGCCCGCCTCGATCGTGGAGAGGCGGTCCCCTTTGAATCGCTGGATGAAATCGCGGCGCACCGCCAGGCCGCCGGGCCGGAAGCCCTGCTGATACCGGCCGAAAACGGTGACCCCGTCGCTCGCCTTGAACGCCAGCGCAGCGGACGGCAGCAGCCGCGTTTCCGAGCGCGTCGCGCGGGCGCCGGGATCGACGCGGAACGCCTTGAGCTGATCGACGTCCTCCGCATTCCCGGCCAGCCGGGCATGGGTGAGGCGCCCGCCCAGCGTCACGCTGAGGCGACGCAGCGGCGCGAACGTCCATTCGCCGAACAAGGTGGCTTCCTCGGCGCGATTGCGGACCCCGGTCAGCGACACCGGTTCCGGATCGCGGTTCAGCTGCCGGTTCACCCGCGCCCAGTTGCCGATCGCGCTCACGCCGATCAGCCAGCCGGTCCCGTCCGGCCCGTTATGCGCCAGCCGCGTCTCGGTGGTCAGCATGTCGATGCGGTTCACCTGGGTGAACGACGCGGGCGGCAGGGCGAAGGGAAAGGGCTGTTCCGGATCGAGCGAATCCACGCCTTCGAAACGCTCGGAGACATATTGCTCCGCCAGCGCGACCGACGTCGTCAGCTCCAGCGAGCCCCATTGCTTGCGCGCGACGATCTCGCCCAGCCAGAAGTCGTTCTGATAGGGCTGCGCCAGCGTGCTCGCGCGGCTGAGCCCGTCGCCGCCGCGATCGGCATATTGGCTGTCGTCGCCCAGTATCCGCTGGCCCAGGCCATTGACGTCGATCGTCCAGTCGTCGCCCGGCTCCAGGCGGATGGCCGCGCGTCCCCCGACGGTGCGCACGCGATTGACGTCTTCGAGATGGCGTTCGCGATCGTCGATATAGCCGCCCTCGACCGACACATAGCCCAGGGCGCGGACCGCGAGGACGTCGGAAAGGATGGGCACGTTGACCACCGCACCGGCGTCGCCACCCGGATCGCCATGCTGGACGACCTGCGCGCCCGCCCAGGCCTGGCCTTCGGCGGCGGACAGATCGGGCGCGCGGGGCACCACGCGCAGCACGCCGCCGAGCGATCCCGCGCCATAGAGTGTCGCCTGTGGCCCTTCGAGCACCTCGACCCTGCCGATATCGTAGAGCAGCAGATTGGGATCGGGCGCGCTGTAGGTGATACGGCTGTTCCCCCAATATTGCCCCACCGTCGCCTGGGTCGGCCCGACAAAGCTCGAATCGGCGATGCCGCGGATGAAGAGCTTGTTCCTGCCCGGCCCGAGATGCGTCGAGGACAGGCTGGCCACGCGATTGGCGATCGCATCGGTGCCATGGCCACCCTCGGCCTTGGAGATGGCATCGCCGTCCAGAATCTGCACGCCGCCAGGATAGGCGTAGAGCGGCACGTCGCGCTTCGTGCCGGTGACGACGATCTCCTCGGGCGCCACGGTTTCCGGCGGCTCGACCGTCGGGGATTTCCGTGGCCGCGCCACCGGTGGCGGCTTGCGTCGCGGCGGCGCGCCGCGTTCGATCAGATAGCTGCCCGGCGCGATTCTGCGCAGACGGAGGCCCGTGCCCGCGAGCAATCGATCGAGCGCCTCGCCCGGCATCAGACGCCCGCGTACGGCTCGAACCTGCACAGCCGAGATCGAGCGATCGGGCACGCCGACGCTGATCCCCGCCTGGCGCCCCAGCTCCAGCACGGCGGCGTCCAGCCGGCCCGCGGGAATCGCGACCTGCACGCGCGACTCCTGCGCCGCGGCGGGAGACGCGAGCAATAACGCTGCTACGTGAAACTCAGCGCGGCGAACCATTGATCGGGGTAAGTACCCACCCTTCCTTCGACTTGCTCACGCGTACCCCCATCAGCGGCGCGATCCGGGCCAGCACCGCGCGCGGCTCGCCACGCACCGCGAGCGTCCCGGTGAAACGCCGGTCCCCGGCGTCGACCGTCTCGACGGGTTCGCCCAGACTGCGTGCAAGGTCGGCGGCCACCTGATCGAGCGGCGCATCCCGATAGAAGAGCTGCCCGCTTCGCCAGCTCCCGATTTCCTGCGGCGCGGCGCGGGTCAGCACCGGCGCGGCCGAGCCGTCCACCGCCAGCGCATCTCCAGGCTCCAGGCGAACCTCGTTCGCGCCGGGGCTGTAGATGACCGCGCCTTCGGCAACCGCGACCCGGGTCTGCTGCGCCTGGCGGACAACGTTGAACACCGTTCCCGCATCCACCAGCCGCGTCGCGCCCACGGTCACGACGAAGGGATCGCGCGCGTCGTGGCGGACCTCGAACAAGGCTTCGCCCTCGATGAGCGCGACCCGCCGCGGCGCATCCGACTGGTAGCGGACCCGTGTCGCACCATTCATCTGCACCTTCGACCCATCGGCGAGCGCGAGGGTCCGGTGTTCGCCGCGCCGCGTCGCGATCTCGCGCTCGGCCGGTCCGGCGCCGAAAGTCCACCAGCCGGCCGCCGCAACCACGGTGGCTGCGATCGCGCTGCCCGCACCGACGAGCAGGCGCCGCCGCGAGCGGGCGGGAGCCTCGGCTCGGAATTGCTCCGCGGTCGACAACAGCCCCGTCATTTGCGCATCGTCGTCGAGCGCCTGTTCATAGGCGGCCAGAT
Organism: Sphingomonas sp. JC676; assembly: GCF_014489075.1. GTDB lineage: Bacteria > Pseudomonadota > Alphaproteobacteria > Sphingomonadales > Sphingomonadaceae > Sphingomonas. Next base: position 143,601 of record NZ_JACTGR010000003.1, read on the forward strand.
GCGCCGCATCGGCTTCGAGCCAGGCAGTGAAGCCGTCCCAGCCGTCGAATGCGGGATCCTGAACCCGGATCGCCCATAGCCGCGCAGCCTCCGCGACCGGTTCCGGCGCGCCCCTATTCCGCATCGAATTTCCCCCGGAGATCGGCCAGCGCGCGATAGGCCTTCTGCAAATCCTTCTCGACCGAGCTCAAGCTTATCCCCAGCTCGCGGGCGATCGCCGCCTGCCCGATTCCGTCCAGCCGATAGCGTTTGAACACCAACTCGACCCGCACACCTTGCGCCGCCAGCACCGCTTCCGCCCTGCGCAGCCGCTCGCGCGCGATCAGCACGCGCTCGCCGCGCGGTTCATCGTCGGGATCGGGGCCGAGCTGGTACCAGTCCTGCTGCCGCCGATCGCGACTGACGTCCGAGCGCCGGCGGTCGCGCATCACATTTTCGAGCGCGCGAAAAAGATACGAGAGCGGATCCGCAATCGGCTGGCTGCCCGCCGAGCCCAGGCGCTGCCACAAATCGTGCAGCACGTCCTCAGCTTCCTCGCCCGCGCCACGCGCCTGGAGGAATCGGAGCAGTCGGCTCCGCTCGTTGAGAAAAACACGCTGCAGTCCGCCAATTTCAGGGTGGGACTCCATCCGCGCCCCAAAAGCACTGCGCGGCCGTCTTGCCAAGCCCGGTCGCGTTCGGCCGGGGGATCGAACGGCGCGACGCCGCACCGCGCTCTCGCGATTCATCGCCCGGACTTGAGCTGGTAGACCAGCCGCATCCGGCTCCCGACGGGCTGGGCAAATGCCAGATCATAGTCGCGCGCCAGCCCCGCCTGCACCACGGCCCAGGTCGCCGGGTTCACGTCGCGCTCGGGCTTTGTGCTGGTCACCACCAGCTTCGGGCGAGTCGCCATGATCCGGCTGGTCTCGGCCACGGCATCGACGCCCAGCGCGTTCGCCTCGCGCCGATAGTTCAGGTGGTTCGGGAATATCCACCGGGTCGGAAAACAGCTGTTGGTCATCTGATAGAGCGCGGGCTCGCCGTGGAAGACGAACAGGCAGCCGTCGCCGAGCCTGGGCTGGATGAAGGCGGCCAGCTTCTCGACCTGGGGACCCCAGCCCCGGTCGCGGCGATTCTTGTTGATCGCCGGAATCGAGATCGCCGTGGCGATGATCATCACGACCAGCCCGGCCGAGATCCGCCACGTCCGCTTGCCGCCGACGATCGCGATACCGGCATTGGGATCCCCGAACAGCGGCGCCGCGCAGAGCGAGAGCGGCAGCAGCAGCGGCAGGGCGTAGTGATCGAAATAGGCGCCGAACACGAGGACGCCGGCGATCGCGCAAACCGCCCAGGTCAGGACGAAGTGCCGCACTCGCCGCGCGACGCCGGTCTCAGCCTCCCGCTTGACCGAAAGCGCCATCCAGCTGGCACAGAGCAGCGGCATCAGCCCCAGCGTCATTTGCACGAGCCGCCACGCGGCGATCCCCGTCCCGTCCGAGCCTCGCGCGAGGATAGAGAGGAAATTGGCCTGAACGAACTCCGCGTTGTGGCCGATCGCGACATAGACGAGCCATGCCGCCACAGTGGGAAGCGCGCTGATCCCCGCCCACAGGATCGCGGCGGACAGGACCCGCGCCAACGGCCAGCCATCGGCGCGCGCGGCAAGCATCAGCACCACGCCGAACAGCGCACCCTCGAAGACGGTCGAATATTTGACCTGCAGCGAAATGCCGATGAGCAGCATCGCCGCCGCGCCGAGCGAAACGCTGATGCGATCGAAGTGTGGCCGCTCCAGCACCCGCACGATCGTCAAGCCCGCGCATGCGACCAGCAAATTGTAGAATACCGGTGACTGGCCGGCCTCGCCTCCGAACACGCCGAGATAGAGGATATAGACCACGCCCGCCGCGGCGGCGCCGTGCGGGTTCGTCCCCCTCAGCGCGATTCGCGCGATCACGAATGCGGTCAGCGCCGCGAACAAAGTCGCCACGATCTGATACTGGATGACGCCGCCACCGCCGAGCAGCCGGATCCCGGCATAGAGCAGAAACAGCCCGATCGGCTTGCGGTCCCAGACGTCGACGAAGGGCAGCGCGCCGTGCAGCATCCGGTCGCCAACCAGCAGATAGAATTGGTCGTCCACCTGCACCACGGGATTGCCGAACTGCGCCACGCGCGCCGCGATGGCTACGGCGAACAGGAGCAAAGCGAGCGTCGCGGGATTGGCTACCCACAGCTCCGTGCCGGCAAGCAATCGCCTCGCCCAGCCGGGCTTGCTCGGAGCCTTGGAGGGAAAGGTCCATTCGGACCCATGGGACACGAATGCGTCCGTCGCGCGAAACATCGAACCTCTCAGAACCGTACCGGGCGCCTGGAATGGCTACCGAGAGGAGGACGAGTCAGGCGCGGCAAACCCGCAACGCCAGGCGCAGTTAAATTCGGACGCTGATGTGTCGATGGCCGGGTTCATGACCTCCGAGGTCATGGACCCGGCGAACACTGCCCGGCACAAGCCGCGCGACATCTCCCGGGAGACTCTCGCGTGCGATCCTTGCTTCTAGCGTCTGCGCTGTTCCTAACCCTCGGCGCGACGGCGCCGGCAACGCCAATGGCTACCGCGCCCACGCGGCTCGATCATGTCCTGCTTTGGGGTCGCAGCATCGACGAAGTGACGTCGACCATGGCCGTGAAGCTGGGCTTCCAGGTCCGGGCCGGCCGCAATCCCGGCGGCGTCGCCAATCGCTTTATCCGCTTCGCCGACACCAGCTTCATCGAGTTGCTCGGCGTTACACGGCCCGATCCCGAATATGATCCGGGCATGAAGGAGGACCGCGTCGCGCTCAAGAACGAGCCGGGCGCGCGGACCTTCGGCTTCCGGTCATCGGGGCTCGACGCGATCCACGATTCGCTCAAGGCGCTCGGTTATGCCGTGACGCCGTTCTTCACCGGCCCCGACAGTGCGAAGCCCGGCTGGCGGCTGTTCGCATTCGATCGCGCGCCGCTCTCCAGCAACACCTTCTTCATCGATTATGGCGCCGGATACGCGCCCGATCAGGCCGATCCCGCCAATGCTGACGACTGGCGCGTGACACGCGAGCATCCCAACAGCGCACGCGCGCTCTCCGCGATCTGGCTGGTATCGTCCGTTGCGGAACCCGACCGCAAACAGCTCGAGCGGATGGGCTATGGCGGAGCGGTGCCGGTGCGGGTGCCCGAGGTCGGGGCCAAGGGCTTCTGCGTGCCGGTAGGGCCCACCGCATTGCTGATCCTGCGGCCCGATGGCGCCGGAACCGCGGCGGCGGTGATGGCGAGCGGCGGATCGCGCGTTCTGGGGATGAGCTTCGCCGCCACCGATCTCGGACGGGCGCAGCGCTGGGTCGAGCGCGGCTATGAGCGCAAGCTGACGCGCTATCGCGGCCTGTCGGGCGATTCCTTCCTGGCGCCAACGCGGGACGATCTCGGCATGCTGATCGAATTTCACGCACTAACGGCGCAGGCGAAGGACCCGTGTAGCGGGGCGTGAACCTCGCTATCCTGACGGCCAACAGCCCGAAGGATTCGCATGGCCACGCACGCAACTGCCGACGACGCCCATCCGCCGATCGGCATGTTGCTGCGCGAATGGCGCGCCGCGCGCCGGATGAGCCAGCTCGATCTCTCGCTCGAGGCGGGCATCTCGACCCGTCACCTGAGTTGCATCGAGACCGGCAAGGCGCGAGCCAGCCGCGAGACGGTCGCCCGGCTCGCCGATACGCTCGGCATGCCGCTGCGCGAGCGCAACGCCCTGCTCAGGGCGGCAGGGTACGCAGCGATGCACCCCGAGCGCGCCCTCGCCGCGCCGGCGCTCGATCGGATCCGCCAGGCGGTCGATCTGATCATCGCGCACCAGGAGCCCTATCCGGCCTTCGTGATCAGCCGGCACTGGGACGTGCTGATGACCAACGCCGCGGCGGTGCGGGTGAACAATCTGCTGACCGGCGGCCGGCAGAGCCCGCACGCCAATCTGATCCACCAATTGTTCGACCCTGCGGATTTCCGATCGGTCATCGTCAACTGGCCCGAAGTGGCGGGGCGCTTCATCCGCCACCTGCACGACGACCTGACCGCCAATCCCACCGATCGCCGCACGCGGCAATTGCTCGAGGAGGTATTCCGCTATCCTGGCGTCCCGCAACGCTGGCGGCTGCGCGATCTCGGCGACGAGCCCGCGCCGATCATCACCTTCACCTTCCGCAGCCCGCGCGGCGAGCTGCGCTTTTTCGAGACGTTCACGAGCTTCGCCGCGCCACACGACGTGACGCTCGACGAGATCCGGATCGACTGCACTTTCCCCGCCGACGAGCACACCGCCGGGGTCTGCGCGGAACTAGTCCAGGAAGAAAGCGAAGCGCTCACGCAGTCACCCGATTCCCCATAGGTTATTGGCGGGCGGTCCAACAATTATTTCAGTTTTACAGTAACTTAAATTTAGACCCGGCAGGGGATTGGCGATGTTGGGGTTTCCGGATAGCCTCCCTTCATCCAATGGCCCGGAACGACTGAAATGGTAGAGGAATTGCCGGCACATGCGATCTTGAACGTCATGTTCGACTTCGCAAAACAGGCATCGGATGTGCCGATCGAGACACTCTGCATCCTGTTCGCCACGCTTCTCGCGGATCCACAGATCCAGGCTCTCGATGAAAATCTCTTCATCGAACTGGTCACGCTGGGCGCCGGCCTCTGGCGGCACTCTGACGGTTTTCGAGATGCTGGCGTGGCCCTGACCAGGCAGTAACCGGAAACTGAGGATTCTGCGGCTGGCGGCTGGTGGAGCTGAGGGGAATCGAACCCCTGACCTCTGCAGTGCGATTGCAGCTGAAACTCGAGAAATCTCTGAAAAATCGTGGAGTTTTAGCTTGATTATCCAAGCTTCAATCGTCGAAACCAGCAAACTGCGATACCACCGCGATACCAATAATCATCAGATTGTTCTTTGCGCGGCCGTCCGGACGGCGAGGGTTGGGCCGTTAGCTGCCTGTTTGCTTGCGGCATCTGGTATCGCCATTTCTCCATGACCCCTTCATCGCCTCAGTCGAGACCTCAAGTCCTCGATCGAGAGACGACCCGAACGGTGCAGCATTCGGTGGCAATTGGAGCATACGGCTGCGAGATCCTCCAACCGCGTCCTTGCACCCGGTTCCAGCCGCGCAACAGGGATTTTGTGATGGGCCTCGATGAAGCCGCAGCCCAATTCTCCATAGGTTTTTCCAAAATCGAAATCGCAAACCGAGCAGGCAACTGTCTTCAGTTCCTTCTTGAAGCGCTCGATGAGCGATTTCGATCGTTCACGGCGTAGGTGTGTACGCAGCGTAGCTGTGCCTTCGGCTGCCATATAGGTTTCTACATAGTCAACGAAACCGTCTCGGTTTACGGGGTTGAGCGGATCCATATCGCGCAGCCCCCAAACGCCACCGCCAATCCCGTGTACGCTGTAAAAAAGATCGCGCTTCTTCTTCCAGTGATGGGAATCCGACGAACATTCTTGGATTCGTGCGCGCACACTCTGCAGCAAATTGTCCGTATGCGGCCCAGGGAAGAGCCGTCGTACCTCTTGCGCAATCTCCACGGGTCGCGCCTGGCCGCCAAGGCTGCGCAACGCTGCCGCCACGGTTTCGAAACGAGACAAAGGCACCGCAATCACAGCCATTCTTCCAATCCTATTTGACACGCTTGCACCCGTTTGCCTTTATCGGTCGCGGGGGAGCTAGAATGCTTGGAAATTTGGTAATAGAGTTTGGGGAGAAGCGTGCCGAGTACGCACGCCGAAGCAAGCCCTTTGATGAAGAGACCGTTGCCTCCCCCCTTCGCGCGACGAGGGAAGCGGACGGCTGGTCCCTGCAGCGCGAAAACAAAAATTCCCTGCGCATGCGCCGGCCGAAGCGTTTCGACGAAGTCATCGAAAACCGCTTCTGGAACATCCTCTATCGCTTCGGCTACGCCGAACTCAACAAGGGTCGGCATTTTCGCGTCGTCGTTGGGAAGGGCGAAGACGCGATCCAGAAACAGGTCGATGTCTTTGCGAAGGATGATGAAACGATCGTCATCGCAGAATGCAAAGCCTGCAAAGTGCCGACCAAGAGAGTGCTGCAGAAGGATCTTAACGAATTTGCCGGCCTAATGAAGCCGATGGCCGACGCCATCCGAAAGCATTATGGCGATGCGTTTAAACCGAAGATCATCTGGTGCTTCGTCACGGATAATATCCGCTGGTCGGATGAAGATCTCAAGCGCGCGGCCGACCACAAGATCAACGTAATCCAAGGCTTGGAGCTTATCTATTTCGAGGAGTTTTCCAAGAAACTGGGACCTGCCGCACGCTACCAGTTCCACGCCGAATATCTTGAAAACCAGAAGGTCCCCGCGCTCGCTGGCCGCAAGGTTCCGGCTGTTAAAACCAAGCTTGGCGGCAAGACCGCTTACCTTTTCTCCGCGCTCGCAAAAGACATTCTCCGGATCGCCTTTGTTAATCACCGAGATCTGCGCGATCCTTCGGGCGCCCCCTCCTATCAAAGGATAATCAAACCCTCACGCTTGAAGCAGATCGGCGAATTTCTCGACGATAAGAAATTCTTTCCGAACACGATTCTCTTGAATTTTCACCGCAAGCCTTTGTTTGAGCAGACGGCCAAGGACGACATCTCCTCAGTGGCCTTCGGTAACCTGATTCTGCCCGACCGCTACAAAAGCTGTTGGATCATCGATGGCCAGCACCGGCTGTACGGCACGACCTACGCGAGTGAAGACTATACTACGCCCTTGTTCTTCATTGGCTTCGACTCGGTCACCGCCTCCGAAGAAGCGAATATCTTTGTTGAGATTAACTCTAAGCAGGCGACCGTCCCGCCGACCCTGCTTTCCGCGCTCGAAGGCGAGGTGAAATGGGATTCGGAGATTCCTAAAGAGCGGCTATCGGCGATCGCCTCGCGCGCGGTGGATCTTCTCAATACGCGCGGGGGCGGTGCGCTCGAGGGCAAGGTCGTCTCGCCGGGCATCACCGCAGGCACCAGTCAGCCGTTGAATGTCCGCAGCATCCAGGACCGCATCAACCAGTCAGGACTGATCGGCACCATCAACCCTCGCACTGGCGAGATCGTCCACGGCCCCTGCTGGGACGGCCCCTCCGAAGCGAGCCTGAAGCGACTGGTCACCCTCCTCGATATTCACTTCGAGGAGGTGCGCCTCGCCAACCCCGAACGGTGGGAAGCCGGCAAGGCCGGTCTGCTCTGCACCAATTTCGGCGTAGGCAGCCATATCCGGCTAGTCAGCGAGCTCATTGACTATGCTTCTAAAGAGCTCGGCTTCGAGCCGCAGGCCGCCGAGGTCCATGACCTTTACGGCAGCATCAGGCCGCACATCGAGCCGGTTCTCGCCTTCATCCGGAGGGCGACCGACGCCGAGTTCGAAGCCCGCTTCAAGGTAATCTTCGGCAGCAGCGGCTTCCACGAATACTTCTTCAGCATCGTCGACCTAGTGGTCGGTGTTGCGCCCGACTTCGCGCCGAAAGGCTATTCCGAGTTCAAACGCCTGTCCTCGGCTGAGGTCGTCGAGCTTGCCGACCGGCAGGTAAAATGGATCCAGCAGGTTGTCATGGCCTACCTCATCGACAGGCTGCGCCACATCTACGGCGAAGACTTCTTCGACCTTGGAGTGCCTAAAGAAATTCAGAAGGCCTGCCAGACTAAGCGGATCGATGATGAAGCCGGCGACAAGCATACGGTCGAGACCTATCTCGACTGGATCCAGCTGCAGAAGATCGCGACCCAAAAGGAGGTCCGCGATACCGTCAAGGACGTGCTCAGCATCCAGATGCAGGACGAAGGCGGTGGCAAGCATTTCTACAGCGGTTGGTTCGAGGGCTTCAACCGAATCCGGCGCATCGTTGCCCATCCGGGCGGTCGTTCCTACAAAGATGATGACCTGAAGATGCTCTCACTGATCTCGGAGCATCTGGCGAACACGCTGCCGCCAAGCTTCATCGAGGGAGAGTTCGAGCCGCCGCTCGCTTGAGCCCCCCGGTGCTGGTCGCTCGGATCAGGCTCGGCCCAGATAGAGGCATTCGGCGACGCTCGCCGTCGCGCTGCCTTTAGAGGCGCCCATGGTTGAATGATTATGCTCGATCTGGGCGACCAGCTTGGCTTTCGGATAGGCGCTCCGGAGCACGTCGAGCGGATTCCCACCGATATCGTGTAGCAGCCCGTTCGATGGATAGCTCAGCACCAGGTCCGCGCCCGTCGACGCGACTTCATTGACGAGGGCACGGAAGGCGCCGGCGACCTTACTACGGAGCGAGAAGGCCGTCGTAAATCTGTCGGGCCGGTAAAGGCCCGCGCCTGTGACGGTCGGATAGTCGTTCAGGATCAGCGTTTCCCAAACATGGTAAAAGCGGGAATATTGGTCGTCCGTATAGGGCGGGTCGCAGTAGACAACCCCGACGTCGCCACAACTGGTAATCGTCCGCAACAAGGCGTCACAATCTGATCTCGTGGCGAAATTCTGGGCGCGCCATTCGGGCGTGCCCGAAGGCTTCAACGAGTCCAAGCTGGCCAGCCATTCGTCGAAAACGGGCCGTCCAAATTGCCGCGCAACACGCCTGAAATTCTTCTCACTAGGCGTCAGGAACTGGGCAAAATGACCAGTCGTATTCGCGACGCGCAAGGCTGTATGGCCCAAGGCCAGAAGCCCCCAGTCGAATTGCGCCTGCGTCAATACGCCGCGGCCCCGCAGCGTGTCGATCGCGCAGCGGACGGAGTCGATCTCCGCGCATTGGGTCAGCGAAAAGTAAGCGTTCGAGTAAGTCGCCGTGAAGCACGCATAGGCCCCTTCGCGGGCGATCGTCTCGTCCGCGACCAACGTGAACAAGCGCTCAAACTCTTCGAAGCTGGACGTTGCCGGCATCTTACCGGTGGCATCCCATGCCGTGCTATTCTGCTCCTCGAGCAGATCCATATTCTGCTGGAAGGTCGGTGTCGTCAATTCGCGCATGCGAGAGGCTGGCAAGGGCCCAGCTGGGTCCGTAAACCGACACCGGCCCGCAAGGTAGGCAAAATGCTGGACGTCATTGGTCCAGACCCGCCTTTTGCCGGCATGCGCGTCGGCAACCGCACCCATCCCGGCGAAAGCATCGAGAAGGCGCCCAGGGCGGCAACCAGCGATAACCTTCGCCACGCGATCGGCGAGGTCATGCTTCGTCCCCATATAGCTGATGCGACTGCTCATGACTTCCCCCGGCCGCCCGGAGAATCGGGCTCGAGGTGCCTTTTGGCAAGCCCAAAAGCCGGATCGGTTTCTTCCCATCAATCGTCCGGCAGTCGGAGAGGAGTGCATGGCGCCATTCTCACGGGCGCTAAGCCGCCAGCAGATTGCGCGGGAATGGACCTTCCCAATGCTCGTGATTGGCATGCAGGATTGGGATCGTGTTGTTCGGCGTCTTGTGGCTAAGAATCAGCGTGAGCCCGCAATCGCCGAACCCCTTGGGATGGGACGGCCAGGCCGTCTTCCCATAATCCACCAGGACCAGCCGCTCGTCATCATCGAACCGGCCGCACGCGGCCGCGAAAACATTGGCCGTCGCGTCAAGCCTAAGACGCGCGCGCACGTCCAGCTCGGTATTGTCCTGGATGCTGCGCTCTGCATCATTAGTCAGCGCCGTTAGAAGGAGGTAGCAGCTCGCCTCCGAAGCAACGAGCTCCTGCATGAGCGGCCAGTAGGAGACGATCTGCCGGCCAGTGCCGGCAAAATCATCGACGAAGACGACGTGGTCGTAGGCCGTTAAGGCAAGCCGCGGGAGTTCGCGCGGCATCTTGAAATAATCCTGCCACTGCGCCGAGGTGAGGCCATTCGCTTCCCGGAACATGCGCAGCATTGCCGGGCCGCTCTCCCCGGCTCCGCCGACTCCAACGAAGAACCAGCGCCCCTCGCGGGCCGCCGCTGACTTACTCCAGCCCGGCAAAGCTGTGAGCGCGTCGCGGTAGCCCTCGTGGATTTCGCGTTCGGAGACCACGATGACGGCATCAAGAACCTTGTGGGCCGTTCCGAGATGCTCCGGCTGGAAGCGGCTCAGCCATTTGCACAGAATATCCTTGGTCGGCGGTTGTCGGTAGCCGGCGAAGCGCTTGACCCATGCCTCGAGCTGCTCGCTGGACGCCAGTTGCTCCCACTCGGCGTCGTCCCCGCCCTCACCCGCCATCAGAGGGACCGCCGTTCGCCGGCTTCGAGCTTCGCGCGGACATCGAGCAACAGGCCCTCGAGCTCTTCCCACAGGCCTTCCTCGGCAACGAACTCGTCGGGATCGAGCGCGGTGATAATCGACCGCAAGCGGCTGATCTGTCGCGTTAAGCTATCTGCTTCAGTGTGGATTCGCGCCTCGTCGACCTCGAGATCATGGATCGTCATTCCTGGATCGTCGATGAATCGGTGCAGCTTCACCAGCAGTTGGTTCTCGGTTCCAGTCTTCCTTGCGGCGGTGAGATAGGCCTTGATCTTGCGGAAGTCCGTTACTGACCGGAATCCTGACTTGGACTCGATATATTTATCCATAAGCGCTAGGATCAGCACGCGGCGGTTATACCAATCGGCTGAACGCACCGTACGGTCGGTAATGATCGGGTACATCTCGATGAACAGGTCTGCGTTGAGCCGGGTCTCAGGATCCGGATCAAGCATCCTGTCTTGAAACTCGGGCTCGAACGACAGGAGTTTCTTACACCGCGTTACCACTGCGACGTCGAGACCGGTGAGATGAGCAAGCGCCGTGTCCCGGTTTTCCTCAAGCTCTTCAATCAGCACGCCGAGCTTCAGCGCCGTCGGCATCAGCTCCCAGTCTTTCCGCAGCTTATGGATCTGGAACATCGTGACGATGTTCTGCGCCAGCGTCGGCTCGGTCACTTGGTTGATCGGAACTTCGGTCAGCCCGATCCGCTGCGCGCATATCCAGCGGCGCTGCCCGTCGAGAATGGTGTAATTCTTGCTACCAGCGGCCTGGTAAACGGTGAGCGGAACCAGCACGCCTACTTTCCGGATCGACGCCTCGAGTGTTTGCAGCGGCGCCTCGTCGAACAAGACTCGCGGATTGTGTGGATTGGCCTTTAGAGAATTAGTCGGGACCGTTTGCGGCCGGGGTGGCTTGACGGGGGCTGGTTGGACCGCATCGGCAGGTTCTTCTTTCGCCATCGTTCAACCTTACAGTATTACAAAAGGGAGGCAATCAACAGGAGGGAGCGAGGCCCCATTTCCTCAGCGATTGCTTCGAGAGATTCCCGCAAATTCGAAAGTGACTGCGAAGGACATCAAGAAGTCTCGAGTCCACGTCCAAACAGGTGATGGCTGACGCCGACTAATTCCCGAAAGAGCGGACCGACTTCCTCGCTCCTTCCCGGTTATCGCCTGTATTGCCCGGCGGCCGCGCCTCCCGGCTTTCAATCTCTCGGTCGAGGCGTTGCGTTATCGACCTTCATCGCTTCGATTATCTGCAAGGGCGAATACACATGCTCCACCATAGCGGACATTCGAGTCCCACCTGCAAAACGGCAGCTTTCGGCACCACGCTCTGCATCTTCAAGTGGCGGATAATGGGCGAAGAAACCATTGCGCGTGAGTTAACTAGCGATGTGGTAAAGAAGCCCCGGCATAGGGATCATAACCGGATGACGGCGCGGCGGGCGCCGATAGATTGGCCAACGGTGACGACTCAACTGGTCTCGATTGAGTCATCATCCGGTCGCTCCCGCGCGTCGCATTCTGAATTCCGACCGCGATACCGGGCGCGCCAAACAAGATGAAACAGCCGAGGATCACGGTGGCGCCGCGGCGGATATGGATCCGGCCCGTCAGCATCATCATGCCAACAGCCGCGACGGCGACCAGCGCCACGGTGGTCGCCATCGTCCCCAAAACGGTCCCCTGCAGCCAGGATACAGCCGCCAGCAATACGCTCGATCCCGGCGGATCGGCGAGCGAAGCGGAAGCGGCGAACACCAGCAAATAGGTCACGCCAGTCGCACCTCGCCGACGCTGCGCTTGCCCCCAATTCGCACGAGTTGAACGAACACGTCGACCGTACTCTTCACATAGTGCCGCACATCATCACGGCTGAGCTGAGTACCCGCCTGCAGGACGAGCAATACGACCTGCTCGATCGCGCGCTCGGCGGAATCGGCGTGGACCGATGTCATCGAACCCGGATGGCCGGTGTTGATCGCGCGAAGGAACGTATAGGCCTCCTCGCCGCGCAACTCGCCCAGGATGATACGATCGGGCCGCATGCGCAGCGACGCGGCAAGAAGGTCCGTGGCACCGACGCGCGCCTCTCCCAGGGCACCGCGCACCGCCAGCAACCCGACCAGATTATCGTGATGCTGGTGCAGCTCCGGCGTATCCTCAATGAGGATCAACCGCTCCTCGGCTGGGATCTCACGGATCAGCGCATTGAGAAACGTCGTCTTGCCAGTCGAAGTGCCGCCGGAGACCAGGATGTTCTTGCGCGCCCGCACCGCGGTGGCGAGCATGCCGGCAATGTCACCCGCGCCGAGCAATTCCGCCATGCGAGTATCGGCATTGGACTTGCCACCGACCTCGCCGCGTCTGGTCGAAGCGAAGGCCCCAGCGGCGACGTAACCGTCCAGTGTCAGATCCGACGAGACATGTTTCCGGATCGCTATCGCCATCGGCCCGCGCGTCGCCGGAGGCGCCACGACCTGGACCCGCGCGCCATCGGGAAGCGCGGCGGACAGGAGGGGATGCTCCCGGCTGATCCCCTGGTGCGACAAAGCGGCGATCTGGCGCGCCAGGCGATCAAGCGTTGATGCATCAAGCGCAGGGGCGTCGTGACGCTCGATTGCACCGCCCAGCGTCTCCGCCCAGATCTCGCCGGGTCGGTTGACGTAAATGTCGGTAACATCGGGCCGCGCCAGCATTCCGGTCAGCGGCGCCAGATACGACCGCAGATAGACCTGTCCCTCGGCCGCCAGCACCGCGCTGCTCATCGGCTCTCAACCCCGGTAAAATCAAGGTCGCGTGCCACGAAGATCGAGATGCTGGTCGCCGCCTTCACCTTCAGCGTCGGGCGCACCTGGTTCTGAGTGAGGCTGTTTTGTCCGCCGCTACCTTGGAGCGCTCCCGGGAGCGCGACGATCACCGAGGAATCCGCCGCACGCGAGGCAAGGTTCACGCCCACGTCCAGCGCCGATTGCAGGATCGCCCCGGAGAACCGTTCGAAGAAATGGCTGTTCACCTGGGCCTTGATTCCGCCTTGCCCCAGCGGATCGGTGGCGGGCGATCCGATCGCGATGGTGGCGCCGTCCGGACGGATCAGCCGGATCCAGTTGACGAGCATGCGGTTCTGCCCGCGCTCCACGTCGGAGCGGTACTCGCCGATCAATCGGCTTCCGCGCGGAATGAGTATCCGGCTGCCGTCGAATCCCCGAATGTCGCGTGACACGATGGCGCGTGCGAGACCAGGGCGGGTGGAATCGAGCGCGGTTTCGAGCACTGCCAGTATCAGCGTGCCCTGCGATACCGTGGTGGCCCGGTTCGCCAGCACGCCGGCGCCGGTCCGCGAAACGGCAATCGATGGCTGTTGCGGTTCCGCGGCCCCGCCAGGCGTCGCGCCGCTCGATCCGGCGGGCGCCGAAATGCCTGGCGCGGTGGTATCGATCACCAGCGCAGGATCTGTTGCCGCCCGGGTCGGACGGGGTGGCTCGGACTGGATCGGTGCCATGGATTGCTGCGGCACATAGATCACTTGCGGCGTCGTCTGCGCCGGCCGCTGAACAACGGCGGCCGGGGGCGCAACCGACACAACAGGCGCTAAAGCCGGCGGCGGGATGGGGGCCAGTTCCGGTGGGACGTACAGCGCAGGCAGTGGGGCCGGGGTCGCCACTGCGTCCACAGTGCGCGCACGGACGGCCGGCGCTGTCAGCGCCCTGCGGCGCGCGTCCAGCACTGCGAACAACAGGACTGCCAACAGCCCGAGGACCACGGCGATCACCCAGCCGGGCACGCCGCGGCGGGGCGGCGCGACCAACGGAAGTACCTTGGCTTCACCCGCGGTGCGCGGATCAACGGGTTCGGGTGCGGTCGCCATCAGGGAGCCTGGACAGGAAGGCGCGTCGCCGTCGCGCTGCGATTGTCGATCCGGAACACAAGCTTCGGCTGGACGCTGTCGATGACGATGCGCCCGTCGCGCATCATGCCGTTGACGAGGCTCTCGTTGCCCGAATCATTGATGGCGTAGATCGCCGGCAACGGCCGGTCGACAGGCCATTCTATGTAGGTATGGGTGCCATCGTCATGCATCCCGGCAGGCCGGAGGCTTTCAACGCCGCGAAGCCTGTAGCGACCGAGCGGGGCTTCGCCTTTGGCATTTTCCGCTGCGGCACCGGCCTGTACGGGCGACGGATAGAGGAACCGGACAGTGTAGGCCATGTCCGGCTGGGCTTCGCCCAAGGGCGCCAGATCGAAGGAATATGCCCGCGTATCGGTTATGACCACCATATTGGTCGCAACACCCGGCTGGATCAGCTTGAGGAACAGACGGTCGCCGCGCTTGTTCGCTGAGACCTGCCAGGCACCGCTATCGCCGAGTGCTACATTCTCGATACGCTCGTCGGCTGCGAACTCGACCGTGAGCTGGTAGCCGGGCGCCGCCTGGAGCGTCACGACCTGGTCATCGGCATAGGTGACCGACTGGACATGGGGATTGCCCAAGCCCGGGCGCGGAAGCACCTGAGCTTGAGCCGCCAACGGCGCGAGGAGCAGGACGAGAGCGATCCTCATCGCCGAAGAGCGTTCTGGGATGGTTGTGGCACGATCGCCGGAGCGACGGCTTGCGGCGTGGCCGCGACCGCGGGTGTTGGCGCAGCGGAGGGCTCCGCTTGCGGCAAGGCCTCGGCATTGCGCTGGTAGCGGATGACCTCGAACCCGAGCGGGTTGATGAATCGGTCCTCCAGGCTCATCGGCTCACCCGAGTAGCGGTATCGAATAACCGCCACCCAGGAGCGTGGAGCCGACGCGCTGCCGCCGGCGTCGCGCCGCACCGTGTCGAACCGCACCAGCGCGGAATTGGCGCCCAGCGGCGACACGCTCTTGACCCGGGTTTCGATCAGGCTCGAGCGCGGCAGCCGCGCCAGCGGACTGTCGGGGTTGGACGCCTGGACACTCGACACATAGGCGCTGCGCGCATCGCCTTCCGACCAGAGCGATACCTTGCGATAATTGGCCTGGAGGGCGGACGCGTCGAAGCTCTCGCGTGCGATCACATATTGCACAAGGAAGGATTGGGTCAACGCGCTGTTGCCGCTGACCTGCTGCGCATCGAGCGGTTTTAGCGCCTGGACGAACCCGGTCTGCTTGTCGACCAGCAGCGTATAGGGCTGCACCGTCTTGAGCGGGGTCAGCAGCAGGAGCGCCATCGCTTCCAGCACGGCGATCGCCGCTGCCGCACCTGCCACAATCCAGGCCGTGCGCCGCGATGCGCGCAGCATGTCCTGCCGGTCCAATGCCCAGCTTCCGGCCTCCCGGTAATAGGCGTCGAGCGCCTCACGCGACTTGCTTTTCATGCGTTTCTGTCCCGTCGCCCGGCGCTGGCGGATACGCGGCCCTGGGTCCGGCGCCGATAGCTTTGCCCGAGTGGTGTTGGCGTCGCCACCGCAACGTCTCGGGTTGGTCCCTGTCCTACGGTACGACCAGGCGCGCCGGCAGAAGCTGTCGAGGCCACCTCACGTCGCTGCGCGCCGGCGACCGCTTCGGCCACCGCGGCTGCGCGCGAATGCTGCTCGGACGGCTGGCGCTCCGGGCCGCCCACTACAGCCGGTCGCATCGCCTCTTCTGGGCGAAGTTGTGCCACGGGGTCACCGGCTGCCGCACGCCACGCCGCCGGCAAGCGGAAGGCAATGGCAACCCGCGCCGACATCCCCAACCCTGCGAGTAGCGCCAATGCAAAGGCAAGCGCGACGACGAGTAATTCGGTGTCTGCGCCGGCAATGGATCGGTCGGCCTGCCGAAGCGCGATCAATTGACCAAGCCAGGGTTCTAGCAGCGCCAGCTCGATACCGAGGAGGATGGTCACGGCAACTGCGCCGATAATGGCTGCCACAATACCGCGGATCCAGCCTTCGAACAGGCCGCGCGTCCCTTCGAACAGCAAAAAGGCGATGAAGAACGGCCCAAGCGCCAGCAGGAGGCCGGCAACCAGTCGCACCGACGCAAATCCTGCGATCGTCGCGGTCAGGAACACCAGCCGCGCGGTTCCCAGCCCGGAAGAACCGAAAATGGTGGACGGCTCCTGCACAGGCGCCTCGACGGTCACCTGCTGGCCGTTGACGGTGCGCACCGTATCGATCGTGCCGAGCGTGCGCCCGCCTACCCCGAGCCGGTTCAGTTCTATGAGCGCATTGTCCACCTGCCCAAGCCGCTCGGCAATTCCTCCCTGCGCGCCGGGAAGCCCGGCCGGCGCGCCGATGGTGTCGACAAGTTCGGCTGGCGCATGGAACACCACGTCATAAGCGAGCGTGCGATAGGCCGCCCAGCTCGTCGCCAGTGCCAGCACGATCCCGATCTTGACCAGCGCGACGACACCGTCCCGAACCCCCGGCACCTGCCCGAAGAGCATGCGGTACCCGAAGAACGCGATGAACAAAGTCAGCAGGCCGGTCAGCATGAGGGAGAGCGAAGATCCCGGCGCGGCCAGTGCCTGATAACCACCGCTACCGATCGCCTGCGCCTGGCAGTCGACAAAGCCGAGCACGCTCGGCAGGAACGCGCCGTCGACGATGCCGGCGCACGTCCCGCTCATGCGACCTCCAGCAGGCGCGGCAGCCACGCGGCCGGATCGTCGCCGCTCGTCACGCGGATCTCGTCGAGCAGACGCACCGTGCGCTCGCGGCCCGACAGGATGGTGAGCAGGTCGCGCTCCCCGCTCAAATTGAGGCGCGCTACGACGCTCTCATTGCCATGCTTGATCAGGAAGCAATGGGCATTGTCCGGCAGCGTGCGCACCAGCTCATACTCGTGCGCTGTCAGCCCGAAGCCTTCGATATAATCCGCGGAGCGTGCCTTGGGATTGGCCATGAAGATCTGCGTCGCCGCCTGCTCGATGATAGCGCTGGCGATCCGGCTCTCCAGCGCATCCTGCGCGCTCTGCGTGGCGAAGCCGACGATTCCGTTCCTCTTACGGATCGTCTTCTCCCAGTCCTTGATCCGTCGCACGAACACATCGTCGTCGAGGGCCTTCCAGCCCTCGTCAACCACGATGATGGCTGCGGTTCCGTCCAGACGCTCCTCAACGCGGTGGAACAGATACATCATCGCCGGGGTGCGCAGTGCCGGATCGTCAAGGATCTGGGTCATGTCGAACCCGACCGTCTCGGCTACCAGGTCGGTCTCGTCGCGGGCATTGTCGAAAAGCCAGGCGCGTTCGCCCTCACCCCACCAGGGCCGCAGCCGGGCCCATAGGTCTGCCTCATGGGGACGGTGCCCGCCGCGGAACAATTCGGCGAGGTGGCGCAGCCGCCGATGTTCCGGTGGCTGATCGAAATTGGCGTCGACTGCGTCCTTGATCCGCGCCGTTTCCTCAATGTCGGCACCGCCGGCGAGCAAAGCGACCCAGTCGATCAGGAACTGGCGGTTGGCGGGCGTGTCGTCGATCTGCAGCGGGTTGAGGCCCGAAGGCGTGCCCGGACGCAGCAGGTCATACCGTCCACCAATCGCGCGCAGGAACAGTTCGGCGCCGCGATCCTTGTCGAAGAAGATGATCCGGGGCGCGAATTTGCGCGCCTGGGCGAGCAGGAAGTTGAGCACGACCGTCTTGCCCGAGCCCGACGGCCCGATCACGGTAAAGTTGCCGAGGTCGCCCTGGTGGAAGTTGAAATAATAAGGGCCCGCCGCTGTCGTCTCGAGCAGGGTCACCGCCTCGCCCCAGTGATTGCCGTCGGCCTTGCCCTGAGGAAGGTTGTGGCCGCTGGCGAAGCCCGCAAAATTGCTCGTCGAGAGCAGCCCGCGCCGCGCGATATATTTGGAGTTGCCGGGAAACTGCGCCCAGAACGCGGGCTCGAGCGCGATCTCCTCACGTACCGCGATGATCCCCATGTCCGCCAGCGCCGCTTGCACCTCGGCGACGCCTTCGTCGACCTGCGCCGGCGCATCCCCGCGCACCGCGACCGTCATGTGATGCTCGCCGAACCCCGCGCGGCCGGCGGCGACATCGTCCTTGGCATTGGAAAGATCGGCGCGAAGGCTGACCGCCTCGTCCTCCGCGGAGCGCATGCGGCGGAGCGCGAGATTCATCTTCGAGAGCGCCGCCTGGCGATCGACGAAGCCGAAGCTCTGCGAGATCACCAGCTCGAACGGCAGCCGCAGCAGCTCGTCGAGCATGCCGGGCGCGCTCTGCCCCGGATAATCCTTGATCGAGATGAGACCGAGAAAGCTGCGCGGCACCGCGCCCGCGGCCCCGAGTTCGACCGTCTCCTGCCCGAAGCTCACGCGCCGATAGGGGAGATAGGCGCCCAGGTCCTGCATCGGCAGCAGTACAGGGCGCATCTCGCCATTGTAGAGCGACGACAGGAATTCGAGCGGCTCGGAGCACGGCCCCTGTGCGGTCTGATAGGTGCCGAGCAGGCGCGGTTCGTAGCTGCCCAGCGCCGCCAGCAACGCATCGCGCGCGGCGTCGAGCTGGCGCAGCTCGTTGGCGATATTCGCTTCCGCCCGAGTGCCGCGCAGCCGATCGAACAGGCCGATCCGTCCCTGGAGCGGACGGCGGGCCAGCGTCAGGAACAGATCATTGACATAGAGCCGCTTGCTCGCGAGCCGTGCCCGCCACGCCGCATCGAGCCGTCCGGAGAATTCGTCCGGAAACTCGGCGGTCAGTTCCGCATCGACGCGACGCCGCACGACATGGTGATAGACCGCAAAGCGCGACGACCCGATCGACTGCAGCATCGCGTCGCGCAGGCGCTTGCGATAGTTGATCTCCTCGGTGTCGGCGGTCTCGAACAGCAGCCCGCGCAGATGAATCACCTGGAGCAGCAGCCCGTCGCGCGTCTCGATCGTATGATCGTCGACATGGCGCGCGTACGGGAGGTGTCGCCCAGCCGGCGCCTCCCGTTCGATCACCCTGGGGTCCCGCGTCAGGGGCGGTAGGAGTTGCATCGCCAGATCGCGTAGTTACGCACGCGCGGGCAGCGGCCGATACGCACGAGCCACAGGTCGAAGAAGCGCGGCTCGCGCAGGCACAGCACTACGCCGACCACATGTATGGCGAGCGCAATCGCTACCACCCAAGCCGATTTGAAAATCAGGAACAGCTCGGTCGCCACCACCGCATTGGCGATGAAATAGCTGTAGGTGACACCGGCAAACATCTGCGGTCGCGTTAGGGCGACGAAGAGCTGGTCGCGCTCCAAGCCGTTCACGTCACTGGCTCATTTGCGCGGTAGACTTGATGCCCCCAACGATGCTCGCCGCGCCGAACAGGATGAAACAGCCCAAGATCACAGTCGCGCCATAGCGCCAGTTGATCCGGCCGGTGAGCATCAGCAGCCCGACGGCCGCCACCGCGATTACCGCAACGACCGTAGCGACAGTGCCGAGCAGCGTTCCCTCAAGCCAATGCATGGCGGAAATGAGAACCCCTGAGCCTTGCGGATCCGCGGAAATATCCTGCGCGATGGCAGAGTTGACCCAGCTCAGCGCAGCAACAATTGCTCCACCGGCGAACCGGCCCCGATTATCAACTTTTATCACTTGGCCCCTCTGAAAATGGTCCCGAAATTCGCCATCAACTTTTGCTAGTCTCAAGTAATCTGGTTATTCCAAGTAAGACCAACCCTTCGACGATGATCACGGGCGCAAAGGCCGCGGCCATTTTAAATTCGCGTGGCATCGGAACTGAAAATATCAAAATCATATGCACTACGAGAAAAATGAACAATAAAAACCAAAACGAAATCTTAGTTCTTAGTTCCCATTTCATATTTATTACAACATTAATTGTCCCAACTACAAAACAAATCAACAGGGATCGCTCCAAGGTGAAAAAAAATGATGAAACGATAAAAGAACCCAGCGTGACAATTATGTCTGACAGAAAAATCCCGTTATAATTCTTTCTAAAGAGTGCAGAAAACATCACGTCATCCTCCTTGTACGCACTTACTATAGGCGTCCGCAGTCTTCGCGACATCATATACAGTAGACCCCGCGAGAGCAACGGTTCCGAGGCGTTTCGCGGCAGCTACGCCAAGCCCCTCTCCGACGGCTCCCTGCTTTCCGGCATAGGCTAACCCTGCTCCAGCAAGATCTTTGTCCATTGCCCCAGCGACCATTCCTGTGGCGCCTATTGCCATGCCGCCAAGCGCCTTTGCCACCCTGGTGACCGGAAACAATTCCAAGGCCCAGCCCGCTGTATCCAAAAGAAGTCCTGTCTTGTTTTGCCAAAGCGCAGAGCCAAGACAACCCAACCTAGACTTCTTTTTCGACTCCACCTTATCCGGTTTAAGTGTGATCTCGCAACTCTTGTCCCCCTCCTTACATTCGAACTCAGGGACCGTTTGTCCGCCGCCAGGTTCAATTGGCCGGTCACCTCTTCCGATGGCACCGGCGCTTTGACCTTGCAGGGTCTCTCCGATGGGATCAAACAAGTTGTGCCATCCACAAACTCTTGGCCCATCCCCCATTGTTCCGCACGAAAACACTAACTTCAAGCCTCGCGGATCGGTGTTGTTGACCGGATCTCCGCCAACATATCCGTACATATTCATCCCATCGCCATATCCGATGGGATCGGTCTGCATGAACCGACCCAAGGTCGGCGAGTAGATGCGGGCCTTGTAATAATACATGCCGAGCTCGGGAATCCATGCTTGGCCGGTATATTGGAACCGCCCGATATTTGTGCTCGCCGGTATGCCATATTCGTCATAGCGGTTGATCCCGCCCGATACGACATTGCCCGAGCTGTCGGTTACCGCCACGACCGATCCGCGCTCGTCGCCATGCAGCCAGCGCCGGTCGCCGGTCCCCGCGCCTTCGTACCATACTACCGGTTCGTCGGTGCCGGGACCATAGACGTAGCGACGCAGGATCGTGCCCGTGGGTGCGCTTATCTCGGTCACGATCTTGTCGCCGACCGGATCGAACCGCGTATCCACGCCGGAGGTGCTGTAAACCTGAAGCAAGCGCCCAAGCGGGTCATAGGCCAGCAGGTTACCTGCGCCGTTGGTCATGCGGTTTTCGCTCGTATAGATGTACGAACTGGCGCCCGAACTGGTCAGGTTGCCGCGCGCATCATAGCCCAAGCTCGTCGAACCCGCCGTTGTCAGCTGATTTAGCCCGTTGGGTGTATAGCTGCGATCGATATTGTAGTGACCGTTCCAGGCATAGACGTCGTTCGAGTGCGTCACGCTCGCGATCTGTCCCGCCGGATTATAGGTAAACCCGTTGGTGAAGTCATAGCTCGAGCCAGCCAGATCCTGCGTGAGCGACTCCAACCGCGAGATCCAATCATAGCTGTAGCTCGTCACTGTACCATTGCCACGAGTCACGCTCGTCCGGCGACCCAGATAGTCATAGGCGTAGGTCGCCAGCACGCCTACGCCCGAAGTCGCGCCATTCTCCCGGATCGCCGTCACCTCGCCGGTAACGAGATAATCATACGCAACATATAGACCATCGCTCCAGGTCAGGCGCGTCTGCCGCCCGGCGAGATCGTACTGCATCGTCTTCGATGCGTGATAATCGGCTTCGGTGACCACGCGACCAAGTGCATCATAGGTAAAGGAGGTCGAGACGCCGAGCGCGTTTGTTGCCAAAGACAGTCGACCGAGAAGATCATAGGCATAGGTGATGTCGTAATCGTAATAAACTCCCGTGGCTGGTACGTCCTTGAACGTCACCCGATTGAGCGCGTCATAGGTGAGCGCGATCGTGTTGCCGTCGCGGAGCCGCTGACTAGTAACGTTATTGTTCGCCGGGCCATAAACAAGTTCTTCATAATCGGTGCTCGAGCTTGCGAGTGCGCCCTTGGTTGTGACGGGATAGCGTGTTTTTGATAGGCGATCGAACACGTCATATTCGTAAGTGGTCATGTTGTTCTCGGCATCGGTCACGGTCGCGAGCTTGCCGTTGGTCGTATAGGTACCGGTTACCTCGTCCGAGACTTGACCGGTCACGCCATAGGCCGTCTGCACCTTGGTGACTTGATCGGCGATGCTGTAGCTGTTTCGCGTGATCCGATCCGGCCCCGCCGCCCCCGCGGTCGTCTGCGTGCAGGCGTCGGGCTGCGAGGACCAGCTCGCGCTGTTCATCCGCACCGCGGTGCAGTCGAGCCGGCCGTCGCCGTCATAGCTATATTGCGTCACCTGAAAGGTGCCGCCGCCCGCTGTCAGCACTTCCTTCGTCTTGTGATCGACGCCGTCATAGCTGGTCGCCAGTTGCTGCATGGTCGAGAATCCGGCCCAGTCTGCATCGCTCTGGCTGTTGACAAAGCCGACCTCGCTCAGGGTCACGCGTCCCTTGTCGTCGCGGGTCAACTTCTGCGCACGCGGCTTGAGCGATCCGGCTCCATCCGGATCGGGACTGGTGACGCCGACCAGCTCCCGATCGGCGTTGTAGCGGTAGCGCGTGGTATCGGCCATCCCCGACAGAGGCCCATCAACGGTCAGGGTATCGCCAAAGTCGTCATAGGCTATCGTGGTCGTGGCGGTCAGCGAGCCATCTCCGGCACCGCTGGTGGTAGTCGTCGGAAGGCCGTTGGTGTTGTAACCGATGGTGGTCTTGACCTCGTCCGCCGTGCCCACGCACGATGCCGTCGTCCGACACATAGACGTGCCGCTGAGAAGCTGCACGCCATTGACGGCCGTATAGCTGTAGGTCGTAGTCGGCCGCACGCCGCCTACGGCGGGCGCCGCGACGGTCGTCAGCGTTCCGGTGGTCGTGTTGTAGCTATAGTCGGTCTGGTTGCCCCTGGCGTCCTTGGTCCAGTTGGGCTGATTGCATTTCGCAACGCTGGTGCACGACGTATCATAATCGGCGGTGGTTACGATGTCCCCGGCGCTCAGACCGGTCTTTGCCACCGCGCGCGTCTCGGTCACGTTGCCGCGCGCGTCGTAGCTATATTGCGTATAGTTACCCTCGGGCGCCGTAACCTTGGTGACGCGGCCGGACGCATCATAATCCGACTGCGTCGTGCGCAGTAGCGGATCCTTCGCCGACCTCATTCGCTGCGAAGCGATTTCGAACACATAGACGGTCGGATGGCCGAGCGGATCCGTGACCGTCGTCGTTCGAAACCCGCCGCCGTCCGAATAGGTATAGGTCGTCGTGCCCACGGCATTGGTGACGGTGAACACGCGGCCCGACCCGTCATAGGTGATCGTCACGTCCTCGCCGGTGCTGCCGGGGCGGGTAATGCCGGCCAGACCCGGCACGGCATTTCGATAGGTGGTGGTGCGCCCCATCGGGTCAGTGATCGTGATCCCGCTGGACGTGCTGCCGAACGTCATCGTGCGCGGCGTGGAGCCGGCTATGAGCGTGTTCTTCAGCTGAACGCCGACGGCCTGGCCCCAGATGTTGAAGTTCGGAAACTCACCCTCGGACTCGTTGACCGGGTCGATCTCGTTATACAGGAACCGTATCTGGTAGCCGCCCTTGCTGGTGGCCGTGCCGGCCCGGTAAGCGTTGCCACGCTGCAGGCAGACGAAGTGATCGGAGAGCTCCTTGTAGCTGACGCAATAATTGAGCACGTCATAGGTGTAGGTGAAGGACGCGCCCGACGGGCTCGTCAGATCGGTGACGAGGGCAACCGCCGTTTGATAGGGATAGGCGCCCTGCTTCGCCTTGTCGAAATGGACGACCGTGCCATCTCGCGCGGTGTAGGTGTATTGCGTGCCGCTCAGGGTCAGTGACGCGCCGTTGCCCTCGGTAGGCGTATAGGTCGTCCCCGAGACCGTGAAACGGTCCGAGCGGCCGCCGATGGCGACAATCGCTGTGCCGGCGCTGTCGTAGAGCGAGGCCCAGACGCTATCGCCAAAATAAGCGCTGCCGCGTTGCATCTTCCGATAGTTGATGCCCAAAACCTCATCGCTGCCCGCACTCAGTGACGGGCCATCAAAGTTCATCTTGCCGAGGAACAGATCGACGCCGTTTCCGTCGATCGACTGGCGTACCGGCGGCCCGCCCTGCGCAGAGGCACTCTGCGCCGTTATCGACAGCAGCGAGGCGGAAACGAGCAGCGAACGCGCGAGCAATTTGGCAACGGTCTTCCCGCCGCCGGGGCGCAGCGCCCTGACGTTATTCAGCATTATCGGTTCTCCGAACCTAGATGGTCAGCAAGCCTGGATTATGAGAAAGAATCAGGGTCTCAGGGCGGCGGCGCATTGGGCGAATTGGTGACCTTCACATTGGTCCGATTGTTCGCCTTGTCCTGGGTATAGTCATAGGTGACGTTGTTGTTCACCGTGCCGGTGCGCACGACCTTCACCAGGCGACCCTTCGCATCATAGGTATAGGTGACAGTCTCGCTAGCTATGGCCGCGCTCGCAGCGCAAACACCAACCAACCCCAAAATCGACGCGACGACTCTCCGCATGCGTTCCCCCGATTTGCCCCGCTTAGTCGCTTGAGGGTCCACTCCAGCCGAGATCGTCCGGAGGCTTCGAATCATGCACTAAGACTTCTTCAGACAACCTCATATTGCCCTGACGAGCAAATGAATTTTCAAAAATAATATCATCCAAAATGAAGGTAATTATGGTGTGCAAACGTTAACCTGCTAACTCATTCATTCGACAAGTTGGGCTTGCCCGACTGGTCCCTTAACGAGCGAGGCCTTTGATCATTTTCGGAGGTCTGCCGCAGCTGGCGCATCAGGTCAGCTAGGCGATACGGACGCCAAGCGCATGATTAAGAGCCGCCTTTCTGTCCGCAAATGCTTCTTCCACCACTGTTTTTTTCGCCGGGGCGTCGGCGTGACAGATTTTTGTGTTCACGTACGATCCACTGGCCAAACGCTGTGTTCGAGGACGGCATGGTATTCACGCGAACCTCCTCGGTGAGCTGTCAAGAACCCGCCGCTCATGTCGCTGGCATACTGGAGCTCGCGGATTGAGTCCGGAGTGAATCGTGCCTCGGACGTGATAGCCGATCGGGGCCGTTCACAACGTGAAACCAGACTGTTAGTAACTGCCCTCTGGGGGGCAGAATTGAGTATCGAACATCTTCAGACATACCTTGTCTATCCGAACAAGGGTGCGGTCGACCCGCGGTTGGTCAGCGGCACGGACGTGCCTCTGGAAGGCGAGGTCTTCAGGCTTCTCGAGGATGTCTATGTGAAGTCGGAGCGTGAGTGTTCGATCGACATAGCGTTCAACCAGCCGGCCGACGACGGAGGTTCAAACCCGTGTCGTGCGCTCCTGCTCGCATACGCGCGGGCGCCATCGGTTGCGACCGGGCTTCCTCTCGCGACCCGCCTGGCGGCTCATTCGACACGGCGGTCGGCGCTCGGCCTTCTCTTCCTCGCGACCGGCATGGCGGGGCTGCAGCGTAAGATCGTGATCGCACGCTTCGCTGCGAACAGCGGTATCCTAGCGGACGAGAACCGGGAAGCGCTCAGCGTCGAATTCGTCGAGCGCGTCTTCCTAAGGAGTGTCGGGTCCTACAAGGCTGTACTCTATAAGGACTCAGTCACAGACCACGGCTTCTGGATGGCAAAAGCCGTCGACCGACAGATCAACAGCAGCGAGACGGAGGTTTCGCGCTACTGGATAACAGAGTTCTTGGACTCTGATTTCAAGACTACCTCGGCGACAGGCACGCGGGTTCTGGCCGTGGCCATGCGGAACGCGGCGAAAGCGACCGAAAATCTCGACATTAAGAAAGAGATTACCGCTGCTGCTACACTCGGCCCCGGTCTCAACGATCAGGTGATGACTGCGAACGACTTCCTTGCCCGCCTCGGCCTCTCACAGCCGGCGCGGGATGCGATCACGGGGCAGATGCGGCATCAAGGGCTTCTCAAAGAGCAGTTCCGGTTTAGCGCAGAAGAGTTCAACCGCCAACTTCCGTATAAGTCCGTCGAGCTTCACTCGGGCGCCATCCTGACCGCTGCCGCCACCGATTTCGACCAGGTGTTCGCTCATGGTGAGCCGAACGCCGAGGGGCAGGTCACGTACACGGCGACCGGAATAGTTGTTAGCGAAAAGCTTGAGAAGACGCCGCGGTGACGATCGAGGGCGAATATCAGGCACGCCACGACAAGGTGTTAGTGCCGCTTGCCGCTTCGCTTTCCGACTTGCTGGCGGAGCATCTCGGTGACCAGCAGCGGATCGACCGGATTGGCGCGCGTGCCAAGAGCGTCGACCGGTTTGTCGCCAAGTCCAGGAACGTGACGGACCAGGGTGTTCCAAAATATGAATATCCGCTCGCCCAGATCCAAGACCAGATCGGCGCTCGCGTCACCGTCTTCTACAAGTCAGATGTCGTGCGCGTCCGTGAAGTCCTCATGCGTTACCTGCGGCCGGTCGAGTCGAGGGATCTCGTTCCAGCATCCGAATGGGAGTTCGGGTATTTCGGCTGGCACTCGGTGTGCCTCTTCCCGGCGGAACTGATTATGCCAGACTGGCCTGCAGAACACGTCCCAAACTTTTTAGAACTTCAAGTGAAGACGCTGTTCCAGCACGCCTGGTCGGAGGCAAATCACGACCTTGGTTACAAGCCCGAAGGGGGCGGTCTCATATCTGACCAGAACCGCATGCTGGCCTTCGCCTCGGCTCAAGCCTGGGGCGCCGACCGCGCGTTCGACGAGCTATTCTGCGGGCTGCACGATCCTGCGAAGGTGAGCTAAGCAGATTGCTTCTTCAATCATCTCAACTGGAAGCGAGGATGACAGTGGGTTCCGGGAACAACTAACGCAGTCCGAAACAGCGCAGATTGGGCGCGAAGCGGAGCTGAAAGCGCGTGGTGCGGCCAGCACCGGGGCTTTCCTAAGTCTGTACTGTCCGACCTTGCGGCTGTTCCTTGTCAAGTAACGCCTGCATCTCGTTCCACCAGGCATCGTAGGTCTCCTGCGTTACGCGCCGCGACCGGGCTCGTCGTCCCCTTCGCAGGCTATCGGTCGAGGGAGCGCCCACCTTGGAACGCGGGTCCGCCCATGGCAAAGGGCCTACATGAATGCAGAGACCGAAATCGCCGGGCAACTTCATGAGCAGCTCGCCCTATTGGTGGACTATTGCGATCTGTATGACGCCGGGAAGCGAACGCACGCGAAGTCAATTGCGGTCCGCCTGGGCACCATCTTTATGGACATGCTCCAGACCCCCGGCGGCGGGAAGTTCGTTCAAGATCGAGAGGTTCGGTTCGCTTCCATCAGGGGAAGCGATGGTCCGGCGGACCCGGGGTATATTCCTTCCTATAATTCCAGTGCAGCCATTCTGGGTATCGCACCGAAAACGAGTCGCTTCCTGCCGTTCTGCTCGGGGGAAAATGCGACGACCAGCTGGCTGCGCCTCGGAAAGTGGTGGCCGGAGCCCGTGTTCACCTCCCCCAACGCCAACCTACGGATCACAAGGCGCGAGCTCATCACTCAGATGCGGAACAAGGATGGCGGGGGACACGGATATGAGACGCCGCTCCAAGCCTATATCGAGGTCGCGTTGAAGAGCGCAGGCTGGAGCGCAGGCGGAACCGCGTCCAACGAAGCCACGCCACTTGGCATGCATTTCGCGATTATGCGCCACATCGCCCATGAGACACTCGTGTCCCTCGTGCCGGCGCTGCCCGATTTCCCGTCCCTGCCCTATGATCCATCACACTCCGGACTGGAGAAACAATTCGCTTACGTGCTGCCTCCCCTGCTGCCCCTGGTGGGATCCCAATCGCCGGGGAACCTATCCATGACGCTAGGCAAGGATGGCGCTTCCTCGACCTATACATTTGACTTCAAGGCCTCGACGGGCTCCTAGGGCGGGCAGCGCTCCGTGCCCCGCCAATTCCGCCGACGACACCAGCTTGGTCGGCTCGGCTCGGCTTGGCTTTAGCCTCGTCCACTTGACCCCAGTCTCACCCGCGCACGGGTCAGGCGAGGCACATGAACCCTCCCCTGTCGAACTGTCACCCGTGCCTCACACATTCGCATCAAAGCAGCCAATTTCGGTCTCGGGCCTAAAGCAACAGATATGGATCATCCCCAAGTCCCTGCTTGCTGAGGAATTTGCTTCGTGCAACGCTTCCATCTGGGAGGGGGCAGATGGGAAAATTGCCTGCGTTTGTTCGATCGGGAGAGGCTGCGCGCCTCTTCCCCGTACTCGCGGATACGTCCAAGGAAGGTCGAACGTTATCGATATTCTTGGCATGCCTGGAGAATGTCAGCGGCTTTGGCCGGGCAATGCTCGGAGGCTTGGGCGTGCGCGTCGGCTCTCGCGGGCGAATAGATACATTCACCGAAGTCATGCTCGCCAAGACCGCTAGCGACGCGAAATATCGGCCCGACGGCCTGATCGTGGTTAACACCGGCAAGTCCACATGGACAGCCCTGGTCGAAGCCAAGGTCGGGGCCGCGGAGCTTACCAACCCCCAGATCGAGGCTTATCTGTCGCTCGCGAAGCTGAACGGTATCGATGCCGTGATCACCTTGTCGAACCAGTTCACGCCGCTCCCGACCCACCACCCGCTCAGCATCAGCTCGGTGCTGACTCGCAAGGTGGAGCTGTTTCATTGGTCGTGGGGCAATGTAATCACCCAAGCGCAATTGCTGCGCGAACTTGGCGAGGTCGAGGATCGCGAGCAGCTAATCCTGCTCGCGGAGCTGCAACGTTTCCTCCTGCACCCGAGCTCGGGGGTGAAGGAGTTCGACCAGATGCCGGCGGCATGGTCGGACTTCTGCGCGAGCGTGGCAGCCGGCGGCACAATCAGCGCCAAGGATGCGAAGTCGCAGGAAGTCGTGGGCTCCTGGCATCAGGCCCTGGATCGTGTGACCACCGTGCTCAGCCGCCAGATCGGCGATCATGTGCAGATAGCTATGGGGCGCGCAGAAGCCACGGATCCGACCGAACGGATCAAGAAGGCCCTTTCGGGCTTAGCTTCCGACGCGTACCTACAGAGTGACATCCTGATCCCGAATGCCGCAGCGCCTGCGCAGATCTGCATCGACTTTCGAAAGCGCGTGGTAACTCTATCAATGCGGTTGAAGGCGCCGGCCGATCGCAAATCGACGAAAGCGCGACTGAGCTGGCTGATGCGCCAGCTCGCGGACGCCGAGACCAAGGACGTGCACGTCCGCCTACTTTGGCCCGGCCGCGCCAACGCGACTCAATATCCGCTGAGCATCCTGGTGGGCAGCCCAGAAAGCGCCACTACCGACCGCCCGAATATGGTGGCCGGAGCTTTCGAAGTGCTTCTGGTCAAGGATCTCGGAAGCAAGTTCGCCCAGCGCAAGATCATTGTCTCGGAGATCATCAACGCCGCCAGCACGTTCCACGCCAATATCGGCGAGAGGTTGACCGCATGGCAGGCAAAGCCGCCCAAGATTGCGGAGCAAAAACTCGAGCCAGCTTCCGTCAGCACCGATGCGCTGCGGCAGCAGGTCGAACAGGAAGCGCTGCAACGCACGGGGTGAATGCCTCGACCGAAGCAGGGCGAAATCGCGCCTTGATTGGAAACGAGTGGCAAGCTCTTGGAATCGAGAAAAAACAGGCGCAATCGTTGCGCCGGGGGTGGGAAAAATTGGCACATATGCTTGGGGATGCGTCCGACGATCAGGGCGCGCGTTCCGCGATTGCGAAACTGTTCAACGACACGCGCCGTCGCCTGGTGGAGACCGGCACGCGCAATCGTCTCGTTCACGTCAATCGCGCGAATACACGGGGCAATGTCCTGAGTATCGTCAACGAGAGGTCGGACGATGTTTACCCACTGTTGGCGGACAGCAAGACGATGCGTTTCCTCGCGATCGGCCGCGACAAGGACGACGCAAACGACACGATCAAGTTCGTGGACGCCGAGCATGAGACGTTCGAGGAAGGCCGCTTTACGGATGCGCAGCTCGAGACGCGTCTGGGACCTAACGCACTCCAGAAGAAGCTGCTGAAGATCGCAAGGGAAGCACAGACTGCGGAGGAAGAATCAGGGGTCAACATCTTGTACCTCGCGCTCGGCTTCCTGACCTGGTTCGAGGACAAGACCTCCAGTGTGCCGCGGGAGGCGCCGATGGTGCTCCTGCCGGTCGAGCTGATCCGCAACGCGCGCACCTCCACCTATGACGTGCGTCTACGCGAGGAAGATATCGTCACAAACCTTCCGCTCCAGCAGCGGTTGAAGGACGATTACGGGATCGACCTTCCCGAGCTGGAGATCGGCGAAAACTGGAAACCATCCGACTATTTTTCGCAAGTACAGGCGACGGTAGGACAGCGCGAACGGTGGAAGATCGACGCCGATGCAATGCAGCTCGGCTTCTTCAGTTTCAGCAAGTTGCTGATGTATCGCGATCTCGCGATGGAATCCTGGCCGAACGAAGCGCTAGCCGGCCACAACCTCACTCGGGGACTCCTTTACGAGGGGTTCGACGCGGAAGCGCCCATGTTCGGTGCCGAGGATCGGCTGGACGATGTTCTGCCCCCCGAGAAGCTGTTTCATGTCGTAGATGCCGACGCTTCTCAGGCAAAGGTCATCGAGGAAGTCCGATCAGGACGAAATCTTGTCGTGCAGGGCCCACCGGGCACCGGCAAATCCCAGACTATCACCAACATCATTGCCGCAGCTGCCAAGGATGGAAAGCGTGTCCTCTTCCTGGCGGAGAAGATGGCCGCGCTGTCGGTCGTGCATGACCGCCTGGTCAAGGTTGGGTTACGCGACGTTTGCCTGGAGCTCCATTCGCGGAGCGCGAACAAGAAGGCGGTGCTGGCCGAACTCGCGCGGACTCTTACGCAATCAAGCGCAACGCCGGCCATGCCCGGCCAACCCATCGCCCTGACCGCCGCGCGCGATAAACTGAACATTGTGGCGGAGGCTCTTCACCGACCGATCGGCGCGACGGGTGAGACTGCCTTCAGCGTTTTGGGCCGTCAGTCCCGTTTCATAGGTGGGGGTGCGCCGCCGCCCGCGCTGGAGAGCGAGGCGCTGGCCACCATGTCGCGCGAGCAGGAGAACCGCCTGGTCGAGACGATCGAGCGCTACGGAGCACTGCTCGACGCGGAAGGCGGTGGCGCGCGTCACCCGTTCGAGGGCACGCGCAATCTCGATCTCCAGCCGGTCGATCTCGCCCGACTGCGAGGGCTGCTGGAAAGAGCGCAATCCGATTGTGCGACTCTATCGGAAGCACTGCGTGCACCGATCAATATGTTGTTACCGGAGTGCGCGCAGACCCTCGCGTCGATCCGGCCGCTCGCCGAACTACTTCAGCGCCTTGATGGCCTGCCTGCAGCAGGTGCCGAGCTGGCGCCGCTGATGTTGGCCGCATCCGACATCGCCCGCCTTCGCGAAGCGCTGCAGACGGGTATGGCCTGGCGCGCGATACATGACGAGGCCGCTGCGATATTTGTCGACGCGGCGTTTCAATCCTTTGCCCCGCAACTCCGCGGTCCTTTGGTTGCCGGGACACAATCGCTTTTTACTCGTTGGGGTGGCGCCTATCGTTCAGCCTCGCGCAACCTGGCGGGTCTTCTGCGTGGTGAACTCCCCCGGTCGGCATCCGAACGGGTCGCGCTAGTCGATCAATTGTCCAGCGTGGTTTCGCTCCGGTCAGGTTGGGAGGAGGATAGCGATTATTGCACCCGCATCCTCGGTGATGCGTGGCGCGGCGAAAAAACCGATTTCGCTAAACTGCACGCGGTTGCGCAATGGTGCGAGCGAATGACGGAAGCAACGCTTTCGCCGCTTCAGCAACCCGCGCTCGACCTCGCTGCGCGCGCCGGCGCGGCCGCACGGCTGCGGCAGATGCTCCTCGATGCTGAGCCTGCGGCTCGCGCCGCGATTGGTGAAGTCATGGCACTTCTCAAGCTCGATCTTGCTCAACTGGCGGGCGACGATCTGGAGATGGGAGATCCAGCCGAATTTTCGGCCAGGTTCGCAGAGATGGCGCTTACTACCGACCGTTACGCATCCTGGGCACAGCTCGCTCGGCTCGACAAAAATCTATCCGATGCCGGATTCGGCGATCTTGTAACGCGTATGCGCGGGGGGAAGCTAGGCACCGCCGGTGCTAGCGTGGAGCTTCGTTATGCGCGCGCGGAGCGTCTCTGGAACCTTGCGCTTGCACAAGAACCTGTGCTTCGCGACATCGCACAGGAGCAGCGACACGAATTGGTCGACACCTTCGCGACCCTCGAACGCGAGCGCTTGAAAGAAAATGTAACCATTATTCTCGCCGCCCATCTTGCGCAGGTCCCGCAAGGGGCAATGGGAGAGATGAAGGTTATCCGCGGCGAGATCGGCAAGAAGCGCGGCCATATAGCATTGCGTCGGCTCTTCGAGCGAGCGGGCACCGCCGTCCAGCGCATCAAGCCAGTGCTGCTGATGAGTCCGATCTCTGTTGCCCAATTTTTGCCGCCCAGCGCACTATCGTTCGACCTGTTGGTCATCGACGAAGCGTCGCAGGTACGCCCCGAGGATGCGCTGGGCGCCATCGCGCGCGCAGACCAGATCGTGGTCGTCGGCGACAAAAAGCAGCTACCGCCATCGTCGTTCTTCGATCGTCTGTTGGCGGACGAGGAGGACGAGAGCGAGGGCGATGACGAGAATGCCGGCACCGATCTTCTCGAAGGGGCGGCCAAGCTCGGCAGTATGGAGAGCATTCTCACCCTGTGCGAAGCGCGCGGCCTGGGAGGGCGAATGCTGCAATGGCACTACCGCTCACGCGATCCGTCACTGATCGAGGTCTCAAACCGGGAATTCTACGATAATGGCCTGATCCTGCCGCCTTCGCCGCTGGAAAAGGATCCCGCTTACGGCCTGTGCTTCACGCGAATTGACGGCGTCTACGACAAAGGTGGCAAACGCGATAACCGCAAGGAAGGCGAAGCTATCGTCGCGCGTGTCGCCGAGCACGCACGGATGACGCCCTCGCTGTCCTTGGGCATAGTCACTTTCTCCTTCGCGCAGCGCAATATGATCACCGAGTTGATCGAGCTCGCGCGGCGCGGAGACGCCATACTCGACGCCTTTCTGCGCGAAGGTCAGGCCGAAGATCTGTTCGTCAAGAATATCGAAAACGTACAGGGTGACGAACGCGACGTCATCCTGGTGAGCGTCGGCTACGGACCGGTGGTCGTGGGCGGGCGGTTGACCAGCATGTCGTTTGGGCCGGTGAATGGCGAAGGCGGTGAGCGCCGCCTAAACGTGCTTTTTACCCGCGCGCGTGTGCGATGCGAGGTCTTCGCCTCTTTCGATCCCGGCGATATCGATCTCACCCGCACCGGTGGAGAAGGGCCGCGCATCCTCAAGCGCTTTCTCGAATTTGCCAAGAACGGTCGCGTCGATGAAGTCTCTATAACGGGCCTGGATGCCGACACGCCCTTCGAGGAGGACG
This sequence comes from Sphingomonas sp. JC676, assembly GCF_014489075.1. Classification (GTDB taxonomy): domain Bacteria; phylum Pseudomonadota; class Alphaproteobacteria; order Sphingomonadales; family Sphingomonadaceae; genus Sphingomonas. The sequence continues at coordinate 177,136 of NZ_JACTGR010000003.1, forward strand.
TCGCCGAGGTCGTCCGAAGCTTCGGCTTTCTTGCGGACCCCCAAGTCGGCTCTGCCGGCTTTCGCATCGATATCGGCGTTCGCCATCCCGACAAGCCGGGCACCTATATTCTGGCGGTGGAATGCGACGGCGCAACCTATCATAGTGCGCTGTGGGCGCGTGAACGAGATCGCTTACGTCAAGACGTGCTTCAACATCTTGGCTGGCAGTTCCATCGCATCTGGAGCACCGATTGGTTCTACAACCGCCGTACTGAAATCGAACGGTTGCGCATTGCTTTGTTCGCCGCCCGCGAAATGGCAAAGCTGGGTGTACGGATCGACGGAGCGAACCGAACGCGCCCGATTGTCGTCACCTCTGAGCCCATCACTACCTTCGAGATTCCAGAGGTTGTTCAGCGGCAGATGCCGGCCTACGAACGAGCGGTGTTTCCGATCTATGGCTGGCAGGAACCACATGAAGTTCCGATTTGGACCCTGTGCGACGTCGCCAGGCGCATCGTGGATGCCGAGGGCCCCATTCACATTGAGGAAGCAGCCCGGCGCATCGCTGCCTGCTACGGCAAGGAAAAAGCGGGTTCGCGCATCCTGACCGCCACTCGGCTCGCGCTTAAGTACGCGCAGTCGAGGAACGCCGATTTGCTGTCGGACGGCACATTTTGGTTCAATCGCGCCCAAGCCGGCGCGCCACCCGTCCGCGACCGATCGTCCGAAAGCGGAGCAACCTTGAAGGCCGCATCCATTTCCATGCTCGAAATCGCAGCGGCGATTGCCATCGGGCGCGACGACAATGCTGGTGGAGATGATGCCGACATAATTAGAACTGCCGCAAGGCTGCTAGGCTTCAGGCGCGTTGGGCCCGATCTCCAAGCGCGGATCGCGGCGGCATTGTAAGTTACTTAGATTGCCTCGAATTGGGGGCTCTAGCCAACGCCGAGACGGCTAGAGCCCTTGGTCGACCGATTTTGCGGCCGCGAAAGATCAAGTGACCGCATCTTATGGTATGCTCAGATTGCGGCTGTCAGTCTTAAAGCGGTCGGCTTCAGTCGGCACGTTGCATCTGACGCAAGCGCCAGAACGCTGGCTCCGACGCGATGTCGGGGGCGGCTTCGAGTAACCGCTCAATAACTTCGCCAAGATCGCGCGGAGGTGGCGCCGAACGATCAAGAATGGAGCCGATCAACAGTAGTGAAGCCCGCGGTTGCTCTGTCAGCAGGTCCTCATCACCCTCAAGGCCAAGCCCGTAGCACAACTCGTGCCGCTGAATTGGGCAAACCAGATCAAGAACAACGGGAACGGCACGTTCAAAGGCCTTACCAGCCAGCGCAGGCAGGTGGGCGAGGTTTTCCGACACCTCGGACGTCCGCGCCGACACATCGTTTGGCCAGTAGTCACGCAAGAAGGGTAAAATCGCTGCGTCCCAATACGCCGCTTTCTCGCCGGCGTCCTTCTTGTCTCGAAGCAATGATCCAAGCTCCCACGCCATGCTCGAAAGCACCTTGTTGGGCATGCGGGTAAGGGCTTGCCGGCATTCCACACTCGTCAAATCGAAACCGCCCCGACCTTCGATGATCGCAAAGGCTGCACCGACCAACGCCCCGGAGAGATGTTCCCTGATCGCTTCGTCGGTGCGCTCATGCTCAAGCGCGTGGAAGATCGCCGCCTTCAAAAGATTGAACAGTTCAGCATATTGCGGCGCGACCGAGCGTGCGACAACGCTCATGAGGTCAATCGCGTCGTCGGTCTGTTCGAGCAAACCGGGCAGAAGGTTCGCGTCGACCCAACCCGGCGCAATCGTACGCAGAAAAGCTAGTTGCTGCAGGAGAGCGCCTCGAGCAATCAACCCGGCGCGCCCTTCTAGTCCAGCCAGGAGGTCGAAACGGCCCGCGAGTGCCTCCGCAATGCCGTCGTCTGGTGCGAGGTTCATCTCATCCAGCATACTGACAAGGCTGTCAGCAATCGTACCCAGTGGGTGCGAGAAGACCAACTCGGACAGCGGCCGATCGCGCTCGTCCTGTTCCGGCGATGCGGCAATCGGGGCCAACTGATCCCATAACGCGAGAATTTGTGGGAACAGAGGATCGTGGAGCGCACGCGCGTGGCGTTCGATGATGCGCGCAAGCTGATAGGTGACGGATGCAAGGGCGTCGCTCGGCACCTGCGCGATAACGCCCAGCACGTCGCCAAGCCGTGGGCAATCCTCCGACGCCGGCTCGGTTTCTGGAGAAGCATAGAGGCTTAGGAAAGGCTGCCACCGATACGGAGAAAACTCGCCCTTCGCTTGCGCATTCTGGAGCGCTGCAAACGCACGAACAGGTTCGCTTCGGACAAATACTCGCCACAAGTCAGCCTGCTCTATGCGATTGCCTGCTTCGAAAGCTTCGGTGCTCTCAAGCAATTGAGAATCAGTGACTTCGTCCAGCACTCGGATATCGGCTGAATAGCCCGATCCTGACCAGCTCGGATTGTAGAGATGAGCATAGATCGGCATCTCGCGCGGTAGATCGGGAAAGGCACGATAATAGTGGCTCAGTCGCCGACTTGCTTCACGTGACAGCCGCCCACCCGCTGTTCGGATGCGAGCGAGTTCGCGCGTAGTATATAGCGCGCGCGCATACGCTCGGCTCCCGCGCTGAGCGATCCGTTGGATGACTTCGGGGAGCATGCCCGCCAGGATCGCGTGTTCGACCGCCTGTCTCGTTCTTGAAGCGAGCTTATTCCAGCGTTTGCAGTAGAACCGCACGAGCTCAGGGCTATTGTCGGATTCCCAATATCGCGTTCGCGTCGTATCGCGCAGGTAGAGCTCAATCACACGGGCCGGGGCGCTGTCGCCCTCTATCGCAGTCCATGCAGCGAGCCGCTTGAAGATCAATGCATCGCGTTCAGCCCAAGCTGTCGCGATTCGCGCTGCGCGGTGAGCGTCGCGACTGACAAGTCGCCGCCACAGTCCCGTCATCGTCCGCACGAGCGGCGCGAAGTGATCGTTATGAGCGTCGGGCTGATTAAGCCGCCAATTGCCTTTGTGCCGATCGTTTGGATCAACAAGCCCTTCGTCAGGTTCTGGAGCGTGAACAAGCGCCAGGTCGAACGACATCAAATCACCGTCGGGCTGAACCAGCCCGGCATCGTACCCGACCTCGATTGCTTCACACAGGCTTCGATCAAGCGCGAGAAGCAAGCGCTCTTCGGCGCGCGCGTCCTCCGGCCAGCGTTCGAGACGTCGAAGCCAATCTCTGTCGCTGGCCTGGAAACTGAACTGTGCTAAATCGTGGACGTTGACGGGCGCGGCTAGAGGTTCATCACTCTCTCGCCAGCGAAACCTGCCCTCAACTTGCAATCGAGGTTCGATCAGACCCACAAGCTCTTGAATTCGGTTCGTGGTGACTGCGTCCCCCCCACGTATCCGCCCAAGTGCACTAGGAAGCGTTCGCAGATTAGCCTGAACGTAAAGCAGCCAATATTGCTGATAGAGTTGGGGTAGGGGTTCGTGCCGAGTGCGCAATAGAACGTCTACCGCATGCGCGATCTGCAACTTAAGGGAGCCACCAGCAGAAGCTGCATACCGCGCTGTCTCGGCCGATTGAAGCCGTTCGCGAAACCAAGCGATGAACGTCCAGCTCTCTTCGCTATCGGCCGGCAGGATCTCTTCAATCCACGCCGGATCGGCTGCATGCGCCGCGGCAACCGTGACGCTCGAGACTTCTCTGGTGAGATAGGAGAAACTTTCCTTATCTGCAGCTGCAGCTTCTTCACGGGTGTGGCCGCCAATACGAGCAAGCTGGCCCTCGGACCATTCCAGGGGTGCACGTGCCAATTGCGCCCAAACGCCCAGTGTACGGTACAACGCGCCATGATCGTGGTCAGGCGCGGGATAGACCAGAGGTTGAACTCCTTTGCCGCGCCACGCCTCGCGTAGTGTGCCCGCATCGTTTGCCGTGTCGCCGACGAGAGCGAATGCCGGCTTCAGGTCGGGAAAATTGAGGCGACCGTCCTCGGTCGCTTCGAGCATGTAGCGCATCGGGGGGTCGTCCGCAGAGTAGCCCACTAGCACGAGCGAGTATCGTCGGAGGAGGTCGTACACGAAGCGAGAAGCCCACCCGCTGCGCATATAGGCTTCGCCAAAATTCGCCGAGGTCAGCACCAGATCGGTTTCGCTCAGGCCGTAGCGACGGTCGGCGACCCTTCCGTGAAGGTGCAGAACGCCTGTGAAATCTTGTGATCCAACCGCCGGCATCCCTTGCCCAGCGCTACTGGTCAGATGCTGGTTGGTGCGCCGGCGCCAGGCCCTCTCAAACAGTGTATCGAAATTCGTAGTGATAATTCGCGGTCGACCGTCAGCGGCCCTTGATAGGTCAAGCAAGTCGGCGTGCGCCGCGATACGGGCCCTCGGGCCCGGCTGCACTAACGCCGCGACGGCTTCGCGAACGCTGTTATGAGGCTGTCGCCAATCAACGCCACGATACACCAAACGTTGTTCGAGAAGCCCGATTAGCCGGTCGTATTGCCCAGCTTGCCGTGCCTCAAACTCTGCCTGACTGGCAAGACTGCCGGGAGCGCCTGGGACCGCTTGTCCGAGGCGAGCATAGACGAGATCAGCGAGCTCGCCGAAAAGTGGAAGTCCGGCCGCCTTGGATACACCGGCGCCGACGATAAACAGCAAGTTGCCTGCCCGCTGCGCACGCAGGAGCGAGATTGGAATGTCTGGCCCGCTATCGTCGAACAACATCGCGGCACCATAGCGCCGATCTGCTCGATCGCGAGTGAATCTGGAGACGGCAATGCCGCAACATGGGTGCCACCCACAAGGACGCTTCGCGCCTCCGACAGGTGCAGTCGACCAACCCCTTGCTAACGGAAACCGGCTCGCGTGGCGCAAAGCGTCCGCGGGCGAGTTGCCAATGGATTCTCATCGCGACGCGATAAAAGGCTTCCAAAACGCAAATTTTTTGCGGGCGCGATAAGGGGCAGTCGAAACACGCGAACCTCTGCGCGCACATAAAAGGGTGGTACCCTTCGGGCCTATAGGACCGCCCTAGGAACGGCACCCAGCAGCAATCCAAAATCTCGGTGCACCGGCGCGACAGGGCGATTGCCGGCTCGGCTTACTCCTTCAGCAGTTCCCATGCTTCAACGACGAGCGCGGCACTGATCCGGGCGATGTTGTCGATCGAGACGTTGGTTTCGGCCCGCTCTACGGCTCCGATAAAGGTGCGATGGACCTGAGCCCGATCAGCCAGTTCCTCCTGGCTGATGTGCAGGCGCTTGCGCTGTTCGCGGACACGCAACGCGAAAACACGGCGAAGCTCGGATGTCGGGGCGGTCGGCACACCGCCATCGGTCGAACGATGATGCTTTTGACTCTACAGCTTATACCTAGCATTTCAGCTTTGATTGCGTCAGAAGCAGCCTTGCAAAATGGGGAGGCACAGGCTTGAAGCGCTCGACGAAGATTTGGATCGCCTTTGGTGCTTTCCTCCTGCTGGCGGCGATTGGATCCACTCTCCCTCATGGCCCCAAGCGGCAACTTACCGATCAGGAAATGATCGACGAGGCTGCAGCCCGGCTCGAGCTAGTTGACTACTGCAACAAGTACCCGACTGCGCTCCGCTGTCGTTAGTCGCGGACAACATGTGGCCAGGGTTGGCGACCTTCTGATTTCGCCAACGCTCGGCCGGTGCTCGCACATTTTGGCCCGCCATTCGCATCGTAACTAGGTTTCGATGTCCGCCGCTCGATACAGCGCGGCATTTTCTGTGCTTTTGGGGCGCTCCATTAATAAACACGGAGTTTACCCCTTGATTGCTCGCTTTTCATCTGCCGCCGCATCTGGGCTGCGTGTCTTTCCCGTAAGGCCGCGCAGCAAGATGCCCGCTCTGCCGTGGAAGCAGTTCCAAAACCGGGCACCGACCGAGGAAGAACTGCGGGCCTGGGATGGCAGTGACTTCAACATCGGGATCGTCACCGGTGCGCCGAGCGGCATCGCCGTGCTTGATCTCGATAGTCCGGAGGCCATTGCCCATGTGGAGAGCCTAGGACTGCCTCCCACCCCCACCGTGCGGACAGCCCGTGGCCTGCATCTGTACTTCCGCCTCTCGGTCGACGGCATCCGCAACTCGGTGAACGTCGGCGGGCGAAAGATGGACGTCCGCGGTGACGGCGGCTTCGTCGTAGGGGCGGGTTCGGTGCATGAGAGCGGCGCTGAATACCAATGGCTGATTTCGCCCACCGATGTCCCCTTCGCGGAGTTTCCGACCGTTCTGGCGCCGAAGCCGAAGGCGGCGTTGGTCTCATCAGCAACTGCGCGAGGTGTGCGCACCCCTGTCGAACCTGCGCCCAATGGCGTCGATCGTTACATGGCGCATGTCCTGGCAGGGGCGCTGAAGAAGTTGTCCGCAGCCGAGGAAGGCACTCGCAACGACACGCTATTCCGCGTAGCTGCAAGCGTTGCGCGCGACTGTGCTGGAGCCGGATCGGACTGGGGGATTTGTGCAGACGCCCTCGCGGAAGTTGCAGCTCAAATTGGGCTGGAGCCCATTGAGATCCAGCGCACACTCGAGAATGCACGCCAGGCTGGCGCACAGGAGCCCACTCGCTGGCTGCAGGTTGCCGCGGAGCATGTCTACCTGGGCGCACAGGACCAGTTCTTCCATCCAGCGAGCGGCAGCTATCTGAAGCGGGTCGGTTTCGACGGCCAGTTTGGCGACCTCTGCCCAGCCGAGAAGTCGTTTTCCGGCTTCCTGCTCAACAACGGTTTCATCCAGAAGGTGCACGACATCACCTACCGCCCACTCGAGCCGCAAGGCGTGATTGAGCGGGACGGCGTTGTCTGGCTCAACACGTTCAAGCCGTCGGATGTCGTCGCGGTGGAGGGGGACCCCTCTCCATTCGTGGACTTCGTCTCCCACCTAGTTCCCAATGAGGAAGAGCGCGATCATCTGCTCAAGATGATGGCGTATGTCGTCCGCAACCCCGGGCGTAAACTTGGACACGCCCTTCTGATGCGCACCCGCGAGCAGGGTGTCGGGAAGTCCATGTTGGCGTCGATTTGGTCTGCCCTGGTCGGCGAGCACAACGCACGGAAGACTACCTCGTCTGAGCTTGAGAGCGCGTATCAGGGCTTTCTGCCCGGTCACCTCCTCATCGTTTGTGAGGAGCTTAACGTCGGCAAGGGACACAAGATCTACAACGACTTGAAGGACCTCATCACCGGCGAGACGGCGCTTGTGAACGAGAAGTTTCTTCGCCAGCGGATCTGGCCGAACTACGCGACGTTCGTCTTCCTGACGAATCTCGATGTGCCCATTCTGATCGAGGACAAGGATCGCCGCTTCTTTTACATCGACTCCCCGGCGAGCCGGCGCGACCCGGGATACTATGCGGAATTTTCCGCTTGGTGGCGCAGCAACCTAGGCGTGATCCGGTATCACCTCGACCAAGTGGACTTGTTCGCCTTCGAGCCGTTCGCGCCACCACCCGTTACCGCGTCGAAGCTGCGCCTGGCCGAGAACAGCCGCTCGGAACTCACTCAGGATCTGGCACTCGCCATCAGTGATCGCGTGGGTGTGCTCGATCGAGATATCGTAACGCTTGACCAGGTGACCTATGAACTTGGCCACATCGCCCGCCTCAAGAGTCGTAAACAGCTCACCAAGGCGTTGCAGGAAGTCGGTGGGATCCCTCTGGGCCAGCAACGGACGGTCGGTAACGCGCGCGCCAGCGTGTGGGCAGTCCGTAACGGTGGCCTCTGGCCGTTTCTGACTCCGCAGGAACGGGCTGAAGAGTTTGGCCGCGCAACGGGGGCATTCGCGCAGTTCGATGCTCCGGGCATTGTCGTGGCTCATGCTGAGCACTGGGACGGCGACATGACCGGGCGCTTCGGAGCCATCCTCGTCGGCGAAATCCCCCTTCCCAATGAGAATACGCAAGGAGTGGAGGAAGACGACCCGTCTAACGTCTAACGTCTAGGTTGAAGTACAGCCCTCATCAATTCTTCGTGCATTGATGAGGTTTTTTAAAAAGTATTCTATGTAATTTGGAAAGATCCTAGACAGATAGACAAGTAGACGTACCATCTAAGATGGTTCTCAGATGAACTGTTCCCGGACTTTCGTGGCAGGGCTGTTGGTTGAATGGCCCGACCACACCGCAGACACTTGCGAGGAAGATTTCGCCGCTCGTTCTCGGAGGCAGTCGGGGCGAGGCGCATTGTGGAATTTCATCTCATAATCTGATTTCGAATGATTTTCCGGCGTGGATCTGTTGACCGCGGACTCAGCGGAACCTATTTCCCAGAGCGGACCGACCCAGCGCGCCAACGCCGAGCCGGCCCTAACCAACAACCGATCATGGAAGGATCGAGTCGATGGCTGTTGAGCCGCATAGCGCGCCGGATGGCGCGTGGAACACCCAATACGAAAACTACTTGAGCCTGACCCAGAAGCTGGACCAGGCCAAGGCGCACGAATGCGACGCGCTTGAGCGCGCGATCGCGGCGGCTCAGGATGACCTTCTCGACACTCCGTCGCCGAGCTTCACCGCGATCGCGCGGAAGCTCGAGATCCTGTTCGAGGGCGAAGTGGACGGCCTCGATCCCGACTCGGAAGCGAAGCGCCTGATCCTCGAGGATCTCACGAACCTGATCCAGGAGCAGAGCCTGCTCTTGGGCTGCCACCTCTCCGCATAAATCCAATAGATGCGCTTCCTGCTATCCGCCGCTCGCCGGCGGAGGGCGGGCGCGCGAGTCCGAAAGGTCAATCCATGCTCCCAGCCTATGCAATGCAGGAAATCGTCCGCCGTCTTTCGCCGGAACGCGCTCGCATGCTCGCCAAAAACCTCAAGTTTGAGATCGATCAGCCACTGCCCGAACTCGAGCCGCAGTTTTATGAACGCCTTGAGTTCAGTGGGAACCTTCAAATCGATCTGACGATCGTTGCGTTGGGTCAGAGCGCTTCAATGCCATGTCGGCTACATTGGACGGCGAACCTGACCACCGATGAGGACCAGGAAACGGGAGAGACGATCCGCGTCCTCGACCAGATGCAACAATCACTGTTTTGTCTAATCCCGACGGGTGAAAAAGACCCGGCGTTTGAGTGGGCGCCCATGTCCGTGCGTGTGCTGCCCGCGGCGGCCATCGCCCAGCTTGACGATCAGGTCGAGGAGCTGGCCCGAATGATGGAAGAGACTCGGAAATCGTAGGCATATCTAGGCTTCGATGCTCGTAGGACCTGTAGCCGCGCAAGTCCTGCGAATATCTGGCCCGCTCTTTGGAAACAACATGGAGCGTCAGATGCGAAACCTCCTCTACAATTCGGCTATCGGTGCGTCATTCTTCAACGCACGTGCAGACCTGCTGGTATCAGGTGGCGTCGGTCGCCCATGACGATCCACGCCGATCTAGCCGAAAGGCTGCGCAAGGCAGCTCGGAACGGCACTCGACTTCACCTCGAGCCTGCACATGTCAAGGCCCTGCTGTCACCAGGGATCTACGGCGTCATTTCCACTCTAGAAGCTGAAGAACTCAACGCCTTATGCGATCAGGACAATCAACTGGACGAAACAAGCAAGCTTCGAGCACGGCCCGACATCAGCTCGGGCCGTACTGGCTCTGGTATCGTGCCGACCGCGACGACTGGGCGATCTGTTGGCTCGATGGTCGAACAACGCGCCGCAGAAGCATTGGCATCGGAGGAGGCACTCCGGATCTGCCGCCGGAAGAAGCGCAGCACGAACTAGCGAAGCACTATCTGCAATCTCAGGCGGCTCCGACCGTCACGGTGTCTGATACTGTACGCTTACCAAGCGAAGTCCTTCTCGCCGATGTCACGAGGTTGTGGCTCAAGGCCCACGTCTCCCAGCTGGCAGCCGGCGATCGCTACGCTGACTCAGTGCTGATCCTTCAGAAGTTTTTTGACGAACGACGTGCGAAGGGCCTTCTCACAGGACCGCTCTGCATCAGAGCCGTCACACGCGATCTCGTGTCTGACTTTGTGGAGTGGCGCTCCGACCAAGGAATGAGCCCGGCGACGATTAGCCGCGATCTAGCTGCGCTTCGCGGCCCGCTCAACTGGGCTGTGAAGGAGCAGATTATCGCCTATGCCCCGCGCATCCCCGAGGTACGGGGGAAAAATCGCAGGCGCGAACTTGAGTACTGCCCAGAGCAGGTCGCTGCGATCCTGGATGCCGCATGGGCCACGCCAGAGCGCAGACATGTGCATCTCTACGCAATGATCCATCTGAGTACGCACGGCCGCTCGGAAGCGATCCTCGAACTAAACTCGGATCAGATCCGCGACGGTCGGATATACTTCAATGCGCCGGGCCGCGAGCAGACCCGCAAACGACGCTCGATCGTTCCGATCGCACCTACATTGGCGCCTTGGTTAGCCGACCGAGACGGCAAATTGATCCGCTATCGCGTGCCCACATCTGGGAAAACCAGGCGCGAGGGGGGGCCTGAATGGTTCGAGCGCGAAACCTCCGACATTGGACGCGCCTTCGAAGCGTGCCTAGTGAGCGCGCATCTCGCGAAGCCGCATCTCAATCTTGCTCAAAACGCCATTGATGGAGACGGCTCACTGATCCTACTTCCGGTTCGGAAGAAGCTTGGTGAGACAGAACCTCGACCAAAGCTAGTTGGGATCGGCACGCCCAACACCCTTCGCCATACGATCCACACCTGGCACCAGCGGCACGGCGTTCCGCAGGCGCAGATCGACGCTGCGGCAGGCCACACCAGCGAACGTGGTTCGGGCGCTAACTATACGCACCTACGCCCCGAATACCTCCGCGAGTTCATTGACTCGACAGAAGCGTTTTGGCGAGCCGTTGGAGAGCATACGGATGCGCACTTGCGATACCAGTGCGATACCAGGAGGCGGTCGCCACGCGAAGACGGATCGGCGCAGCTCGCCTAAAAGCGCGCATTTCTGCGGCTGGCGGCTGGTGGAGCTGAGGGGAATCGAACCCCTGACCTCTGCAGTGCGATTGCAGCGCTCTCCCATCTGAGCTACAGCCCCGCCACCGATCCCGGCGCGCCGGGAGGCGCACCCCTTAGCGAGACCGATGGAGCGATGCAACCGGCTTGCGCGCGCGTCGTCCAGTGGTTTTCCGATCGCGTCGAAACGCACGCGGATCGCTTGCAAATGTCGGAACTGATTGGCCGTCCGCTCGGTTGAATCCGCGGAAATCGGGCGCGCGGCCTTCGCCGCGCGCCGCCGCCAAACCAGGAGATTTGGAGATGGATGACCGCAACAGTCCCTATGGTCCGCGGGATAGCTTCAACAGCCGCAGCTCCGGCGATTATACCCAGGATTACGGCTCGGGCCGCGACTACAGCTATTCCAGCGCGCGCGAATATGCCGCCGCCGGCGAGCTCGGTTATGGCCGGAACCGCGGGTTTGGGCGCGATCGCTCGGCCTATGGCAGCGGGCGCGACTATCGCGACGAGTGGAATCGCAACCGCCCGGACCATCGCAGCGGCCCGCGCGCGGACTATGGCCAGGATCGCCAGCGCAGCTACGGTCCCGATCGGGACCGCGGCTATGACCAGGATCGCGGCTTTTTCGACCGCGCCGGCGACGAGGTCCGCTCCTGGTTCGGCGACGAGGAGGCCGAGCGCCGCCGCGAGCGCGACCAGCGCTATGACGAGGGGGTCGTCCGCAGCGGGCGCGGTGCGCATCCCGACGATCACTATTCCGCCTGGCGCCGCAGTCGCATCGCCGAGCTCGACCGCGACTATGACGAATATCGCCACGAGAATGCCCAGCGCTTCGAGAATGAATTCAACGCCTGGCGCAGCGACCGCCTGGGCCAGCGCGACAGCCTGAACCGGGTGCGCGAGCATATGGAGGTCCTCGGATCGGACGGCGAGCATGTCGGCACCGTCGACAAGGTCCGCGGCGACCGCATCCTCCTGACCAAAAGCGACAGCGACGCGGGCGGCCATCACCATTCGATCCCGTCGCGCTGGATCGCCTCGGTCGACGACAAGGTGAAGCTGCGCAAGACCGCCGACGAGGCCCAGGCGCACTGGAAGGACGAGGAGCGCTCGGGCGCATTGTTCGGATCGGAGCACGATGATCAGTCGTCGTGGCGGACCGATCACAACCTCAACCGGAGCTTCTCCGGCACCTATTGAGTTTAATCATAAAGAACGTGAGCAAACTGGGCCCCGGGGTTACCCCTCGCCGGGGCCCTTTTGTGTCACTTTGCGGCGAAGGCGAGCAGCGCCGCCTTGAACGCCTCGGGCTGGTCGAGCATCGCGAAATGGCCGCTGTCGCCGATGCCCTTGAAGCTGATGTTCGGCGTGCCGGCATATTCGGCCTTGTAGAACGCCAGCGTCGGCTCCTCGCCGCCCCGCGCCGCGGTCCAGGGCACGATCACAGTGATCGGCGTCGCGATCGATTTCATCTCTCCGCGCAGGTCGATCAGCATGTCCTCGTACATCGCCTGGCCGGCCACCCGCATGTCCGCCGCCGCGGACCAGGCCGCGACCTGCGTCTGCGATTCCGGCTTCAATGCGTTGCGCTGGGCGATTGCCTGCCCCACCGCTGCCGGAAATGGCTTGCCGTACAGGCCCGCCATCTGCGCTCGCGCGCCCTCGGCGAAGGGCTTGATCGTCTCCGCCGTCGATCCCGGCACGAACGCGCTGCCGACAAAGGGAAGCGCGTCGACGATCAGCGCCTTGCCGACATCGCCGGGATGCGCTTTGGCGAGCATCAGCGCCGCCAGCCCGCCCATCGAATGGCCGACCACCGCCGCACCCTGCAGCTTGTGATCAACGATCAGCTTGTGCAGCTCGTCGATCATCCCCGGCAGGATCCCCGGCTGCAGATTGCCGCGCGGATCCTCGCCGCCGAAACCATTGACCTGTACCAGATAGACGGTGTGGTTCTTCGCCAGGTCGGGCGCGACGCCGTCCCACACCGCGCGGGGGCTCGAGAGGCCGGGGATCAGGATTACCGGGCTGCCCTTGCCCATCACCTGCACCGAGATGTGCTCCATCTGAATGGCGGGCGAGGCGGCGACGGCAGGCGCCGTCTGCGCATGGGCGTGGGTCGCGGAGCCGATAGCGGCGCAGAGGGCAACGGCGATGGCGATCCACCGAAGCGGCGTGTCGCGGCAATCGGCGAAGGGAAGCAGGCGACGGATCATTGCAAATTCTCCTTGGACGGGTTCATGAAAATGGCTTCGATTGGCATGTCGAATAGGTCGGCGATCTTGAAGGCGAGCGGCAGCGACGGGTCGTAGCGGCCGGTCTCGATCGCGTTCACGCTCTGGCGCGAGACTTCGAGGCGTTCGGCCAGGTCCTGCTGGCTCCAGGCGCGCTCGGCACGCAGCACTCTCAGGCGGTTGTTCATTCCCCGCCTCCCCGCGTACGCGCCGAATACCAAGTCTGGGTGAAGCCCATCCCCATGCACCATAGGATATAGGCCCAATAGGCCGGCATGTGCGGTAGCTGGCCGGCTTCCTCGAGAAAGCCCCAGACGGTGGTTATGACGAGCATGAACCCCGTGCCTCCCAGCGACGCGATCGCCAGCCGGTGGCGCAGATACTCGTCCTTCTCCTCGATGAAATAGAGACCCATCACCGCGATCGAGACGACCAGCGCGAGCGCCGGCAGCAGCGCCAGCACGATCAGCGTCACGCCTTGCGGGTGGTAATGATTGTCGATCCAGTTCGTGCCGAGGATCAGCACCACATAAGCGAGCATCGTCGGAATGAAGCGCTTCGTGTAGCGCTGGCCCGCAGCGGTATGGCTCCACTGTCCTTGCATCATGTCAAGCTCCCTTTCGAATCAGTAAAGGGAGCTTTACGTGCGTCGCGCGGTTATGTCAACTCTACTTTCCACAAAGAAAAGCGAGCCATACTAAACGTCGGCCTCGCTTTCCTTAGATGGGGTTAATTGCCGAGCCGCGTCGACCTCAGGATCTGTGATGATCGGCGCGCGCCGATTGGCTTCAACCTATACCGGCCGACCAGGCCGGTAGGCTCGCCTCCTCGTGCTGCGATCCTGCTGCGATGGATGCTCAAGCCGGGCGCGCCTGATCCGCAGACCGATGAACAGCACTGTCGGCCAGAACACGGTGTTGACCACATCGCTGAACGTGTCCGGCATCCACTGCCCGTGATTGACGCGATCGAGTATCTCGTTCGCCAGTTCGGCCAGATAGACGCAGCCGAGCGGAATGGGTGTTGCGAGCGAGCGGCGGCTGACGACGCGCGCGACGAACAGCACCGCCATGCCGGCATGGATGTGGAGGACCGTGTCCGGAGCGCCGGTCCCGTCGCCCACCCAATGGATCAGGCGACCATATAGCTCGATTGGATTCATTCGGTGCCCTTAGCGCATAATCTCCCAACCTCGCCAGAACACGCTATCGGCTCACCCGCTTCGATCCATCGCGTTGCCGATTCCCTCCACTGATCGCAACACGAGCAATATCATCCGCCGCGCCCACTTTTCTCTGCGCCGCGGGGGGCGGGCTGGTTGTCGACACGCCAACCGTCGAACGTGCGGATCATGGGTGTGCCGCAGCCGACGCATTGCGAGCGGAAGCTCGTGCCGTCGCTATGGGCAAGCCTGCTGTTTCGAAGGTGCTTGCCGCGCACGCATCCCAGAAGCTGAAATATTTTCACGCATCCCCCACACGCCGTGAGTCGGCGTTGACGTCATGGTGGCGGCGCTTGAAGACAATCCCATTATCACGGGGCAATGTTTGCGAATAAATGCAGACGCAGCCTAACTGCCGAGCCGCTCCAGCATGTCCTGGGCGAGCAGGCTCAGCGTATCGTCGCGCGCGCCCATCACCACGATCCGATCGCCGGCACGCGCCTCGGCCACAAGATGCGCGGCGGCGGCGGCGCGTTCGGGGATATGCAGTGCGCTCCGTCCGGTCGCCGCGATATCCGCGACGATATCGGCGCTGGTCACCTCGCGCGTCACCGTGCCGCCCTGATAGACCGGATCGGGCAGCACCAGCAGATCGTCGACCCCAAGCTTCTCGGCGAACATCGCGACCAGCTCGCGCCGCATCACCCTGAGCGGGCCATAACCGTGCGGCTGGAACAGCAGCAGCAACCGGCCCGGAAAGGCGTGGAGCGTGTCGAGCGTCGCCGCGATCTTGTCCGGATTGTGCCCGAAATCGTCGATCACCGCGACACCGCCGGCGTCGCCGACCAGCTCGAAACGCCGCTTGAGCCCCTCAAACCCTTCGATCGCGCGCGCCGCATCCTCGATCGTCACGCCCGCCGCCTTTGCCGCGCCGATTGCTGCAAGCGCATTGGAGACATTGTGCCGCCCGGGCACCCTGAGCGTTACGCGGTGCCGCGCCCCGCCGCGCTCGACCAGGTCGAACGCCGCGCCGAAGCGCCGCGCCTCGATATTTTCCGCCGCTAGGTTCGCGTCACGCTCGATCGCGAAGGTCAGCAGCCGCTCGGCCGGCAGCGTCATCGCCAGCGCCGCGCCTTCGCCATTGTCGAGATTGACCACCGCGGTTGCCGCCTTGGCGATGAACCCGCCGAACAGGTCGCGCAGCTCCTCGAGCGACTTGTGATCGAGGCTGACATTGTTGAGCACCGCGACCTTGGGCCAATAGAGCGCGATCGAGCCGTCGCTCTCGTCGACTTCGCTGACGAACGCATCGCCCTCGCCCACCAGCGCGCTCGCGAACGGCGTGTCGGGCGTGGCGAAATTCTTCATCACCGCGCCGTTCATCACCGTCGGATCGCGGCCGAGCGCATGGAGGATCCAGCCGATCATGCCGGTCACGGTCGATTTGCCGCTGGTCCCGGCCACCCCAACCGACAGCGGCGCCGCGTTGAACAGGCCGGCGAGAAGCTCGGCCCGGCTCATCCGCTCGCTGCCCAGTTCGGCCGCCTTCATCATGTCCGGCACGGTCAATTCGATCGCCGCGGAGGCGACCACGATCTGCTCGGGCGCGACGATCCCGCTGCCGTCCTGCGGGAACAGCGCGACCCCCATCCGCTTGAGATAGTCGAACTTGGCCGGTAGCCGCCCCGAATCGAGGCTGCGGTCCGATCCGGCGACGGTGGCGCCCTGCCCCGCCAGGATCATTGCCAGGGGCATCATGCCCGATCCGCCGATGCCGACGAAGAAGTAGGGTTTGCGGTGATGCATGGCCCCGCGCTATCGGCAATTCACGGTCAAGGGGCAAGTGTATGCGGATTGGAGTGGTGGCACCGGCACGAACGGTCAGCAGGGAGTCCGCGCTGCGGCTCTCGGCGTTCATGGCGCTCACCTATCCCGACCATGAGATCGTGTTCCATCCGCAATGCTTCATGGAGCTCGGCCATTTCGCCGGCCCCGACGAAGTCCGCGCCCGGGCATTCCTCGAATTCGCCAACGATCCCGGCTTCGACGCGATCTGGTTCGCGCGCGGCGGCTATGGCTCGAATCGCATCCTCGAGCACGTCATGCCCCAGCTCAACGTCTCGGCCGGGCACAAGACCTATATCGGCTTCTCCGACATGGGCTTCATGCTCGGCGCGCTCTATGCGCGGCGGATCGGGCGCCAGGCGCACGGATCGATGGCGTCGAGCCTGGGCAAGAACGACAAGGGCGATGCGGCCGGCTGGGTGCTCGGCTGGCTGATCGACGGCGACAAGCGCGGGCTGGAGCCCAGCCTGGCCGACGGCCGCCCCGCCGCTGCCTTCAACCTCTCGATCCTCGATGCGATCATCGGCACCAAATGGCTGCCCGACCTCACCGACCACGTGCTGATGATCGAGGAGGTCGACGAGCCACTCTATCGGATCGATCGCATGCTCTTCAACATGGCGCATGCGACCCAGCTCAAGGGCATCGCCGGGGTGCGCCTGGGCGCGGTCACCTCGGTGGTCGATAATGGCGAGAAGGACGGCAATTATGGTTTCGGCGAGACGATCGACCAGATGATCGTCCGCTGGTGCCGCGAGATGGGGGTGCCTTATCTCGGCCGCGCCGAGATCGGGCATATAGAGTTGAACAAGGTCGTGCCGTTCGGAGTCGGGTGATGCCCGATGCCGCCGCACTCCGCACCCGCTTCGGCGCTGTTTCGCTGTTCACGCAGCCCTCGCCGATCGAACGGCTGGAACGGCTGGAACAGGCGCTCGGCACCCGGGTGCGCATCCATGTGAAGCGCGACGATATCGCCGGCATCGGCGGCGGCGGCAACAAGCTGCGGAAACTCGAATTCCTGCTCGGCGACGCGATAGCCCAGGGCTGCGACACCTTCGTCACGACGGGCGGCATCCAGTCCAACCATGCCCGCCTTAGCGCCGCCGCGTCGGCACGCATGGGCCTCGCCTGCGAGCTGGTGCTCGCCGATCTCGTCCCCCGCCACGACCCGGACTATCGCACCAACGGCAATGTCCTGCTCGACGGGCTGTTCGGCGCGAAGGTCCATCTGGTTTCGGGTGACACCGATGCGTTCGCCACCGCGCATGCCCGCGCCGACCAGCTCCGCGCGGAAGGCAAGCGCCCCTATGTCGTCGGCGCGGGCGGCTCCTCGCCAGTCGGAGCGCTTGGTTATGCCGCCTGCGCCTGGGAGATCCTCGGACAGGAACGCGCGCTCGGCGTCTGCTTTGCCCGCATCCTGATCCCCAATGGCAGCGCCGGCACCCATGCCGGCCTCGCCGCGGGCATGGCGGCCGCCGGCGAAGATCCGGCGCGCGTCAAATCCTTCACCGTGCTCGCCACCACCGAAGCGGCACACCCCGCCACCGTCGCCCTCGCGCGCGCCGTGCTCGAACAAGGCGGCCTCGAAGGCAGCCTCGACGACGCTGCGATCCGTATCGACGGCAGCCAGCGCGGTCCCGGCTACGGCATCCCCACCGATGCGATGCTCGAAGCCGTCCGCCTGCTCGCCCGCACCGAAGGGCTGCTGCTCGACCCGGTCTATAGCGGCAAGGCGTTCGCCGGCCTGATCGCCGCGATCCGCGCGGGCGAATATGCCCCGGGCGAGTCGGTGCTCTACGTCATGACCGGCGGGGTGCCGGGCCTGTTCGCCTATCGCGAGGCGTTCTAGCCCGCGTTCACCCCCGCGTCGGATCGATCAGATATTTCTCGCCGGTCGCCTTGCGCTCATAGGCGCGCAGCACTTCGGGATCGAGCGCCTCGGCCAGGCCGATCGTGTGGCTATAATGGCTGGCGAAGGTCGTGGTCAGCGCATCGGCCACGCGCTGGCGAAGCCGCATTGCGGTTTCCTGCCCGGCCTTCATCAGGAACGGCGTCAGCAGCCAGCCCGATACGCTCCATTGGAAGCCGAAGGCGAGCCGGTTGAGCGACGTCGGCGCGAGATCCAGCGCGCCATAGATATAGAGCTGCTTGAAGCTGTTCGAGCCGTAGCGGCTATATTCGGTCATGCTGCGGGCCGCGCCCTGCTCCATCGCCTGCATGATGTCGCTGCCCAGCGATCCGCCGCCGATCGCGTCGAAGGCGATCGTCGCGCCGGTCTCGGCGATCGCGTCCACCAGCTTCGCCCGGAAATCCGGGTCGCGGCTGTTCAGGACGTGCGTCGCCCCGATCGCGCGCAGGATCGCCGCCTGCTCGTCGGAGCGCACAACGTTCACCAACGGTACGCCGTCCTCCAGGCAGAGCTTCTGGAGCATCTGGCCCAGATTCGAGGCGGCGGCGGTGTGGACGATCGCCTTGTGCCCCTCGGTCCGCATCGTCTCGACAAAGCCAAGTGCGGTCAGCGGATTGACGAACATCGACGCGCCGTCCACCGCGCTCGCGCCCTCGGGCAACAGCACGACGTCGCGCGCCTTGAGCTTGCGATAGTCGGCATACATCGCGCCGCCGATCATGCCCACGCGCCGACCCAGCAGCGCCGCGGCGTCCGGCCCCGCCGCGATCACCGTGCCCGCGCCCTCATTGCCGACCGGCAGCGACTGGCCGAGCCGTCCCCTCACCGCGGCAAGGCGCGCCGCCGGCACGTCGAAGGTCAGGATCGGCCGCTCGCTGGTGCCGCTCGCGCGGAGCGACGCGACATCGGCCGGGCCGAGCAGCAGCCCCAGGTCGCTCGGATTGATCGGCGCGGCTTCCACCCGCACGATCACCTCGTCGGCGGCCGGATCGCCGAGCGTGACATCCTCGAGCGTAAGCACGAGCGCCCCGTCCTCGCGCACCATCGATCGCAATTCCCGCCCGCTCACCATCCTCGCCTCCATCGTCATTTTGACCTGCAGGGATGGAACGCAGGGGTCGGCGGGTCAATCGCTCTCGACCAGCTCGACAATGTCGAAATCATAGCACTCCCAGCCGCGCTGACCGGCGGCATCGGCCGCGGCCGTCTTCTTCTTTCGCGCCTCGGCGAGCGACTTGGTGTGGCCCCAGAACACCTCGGTCCGCCCGCCGCCGAGATGCGCGACGATCCGCCAGTAATGGGTGAAAGCCGTCGAGGTCGGCCCGATCGTCTTGACGTAACCGTCGGGCAGGGTCGCGGTGAGGAAGCGCTTCTTCTTCGCCATCGTCTCAGCCTCCCGCCGGCCTGCACCAGAGATGGTACATCCCCGCAAAGAGCAGCGGATGCTCGGCTTCCACCGCATCCCAGGCATCGAGATCGAGTGGATCGCCGCGAAACAACGCCACGGCGTCGCTCGGCGCATCGAACCGCGCCAGTTCCAGCCCCGCGTCGCGCAGCATCGCCGCGATCTGTGGCAAGCGATACCAATGCTCGTGCGCGTGGAAGCACAGGTCGCGGCATCCGCTCAGCGTGTAGAAATCGTCGCTTTCGCGAAGCCGCGCCAGCGGCGCCTCCGCCGGAAGCGCCAGCACATGCGCTCGGAACGCGCGGATGCCCTCCGCCGTCGCCTGCCAGCTTCGCTCGGCGATCAGCTGATGCGCCGTGCGCACCCATTCGCGCGCGCGTTCGCTGTAGAGCGCGATCCGCAGGATACCGCCCGGCTTGAGCACGCCCGCGAGCGCCGCCAGCCCCTCCTCCGGCCGCGCCATATGGTGCAACACGCCGGTGCTGCTCACCAGGTCGAACGCCTTGCCCAGCTCCGCCACGTCGAGAATATCGCCCTGGACGAAGCGCACATTGGCGACGTCCAGCATCTCCGCCATCCGCCGCCCATAGGCCAGGCTCGCCCGGCTCAGATCGAGCGCGGTGATCGACAGCGAAGGATCGGTCCGCGCCAGGTCGATCGGCTCGTACCCGGTCCCGCATCCCGCGATCAGCACTTCGGCCGGATCGTCGGGCCTGCCGCCCAGGCCGCGCAGCAATTCGCGCACCGCTGCCGCCCGTGGCGCGGGCGGCGCCCGCCAGCGCGGATAGGGATTGACCTCATATTGCGCGCGCACCGCGGCCGAGACGCCGTCCCGTTCGTCCCCGATGCCCGGCAGCGTCTGCGCCAGCGCATGTTCTGCGGTCAGTTCGGCTGCGGTGCGCTCCGACAGCCCCAGCCACTCGCCGCCCCAGATATATTCGCTGGCAAAGGCCTGCTCCGCCAGGGCCTCGCGCAGCACGCCGGGCGCCTCCGCCACGCGCGCCAGCCGCGCCTCCATCTCCGGATCCACATTGATGCAGCGAGTCAGAAAGGCTCGCCAGAGCGGATCGTCTCGCACCGGCGTTGCCGCGTCCGGAAATTTGAGCAGCAGCAGCCGCGCCGTCACCCGCGCCAGCACCTGCGAATCGACGCTGTCCGCCGCCAGGCACACGCGCAGGTCGCTGTCGAGCTTGGCGAAATAGCCCTTGGGCCGGATCTGCGAGACCAGCGCGGCATAGGGCGCCGCCGCAGCCCCCGGTGCCAAATCGAGCGCGCGGCTCAGCGCCTGCAGCGCCCGCCCGTCGTCACCCGCCCGGGCAAGCCGCCGCGCATGCCCGATCAGCCGCTCCGCCTCGCCGTTCAAGCCGGGGACCGTCCGATAGGCGCCGGCACGCCTTTGCATGGCAGGATTGCAGTGACGCGATATGCAATGGTCATACGGCTTGCCTATATTATGCGTGCGAAGGCATAAGCCGCGCTCTTCCAAGTCCAAACCAGAAAGTCTGATCCCGTGTCCGAGATGTTCCGCATTACGCTGCCCGACGGTTCCGTCCGTGAGGTAGCCCCGGGGACTACCCCGGCGGACGTCGCCGCGGCGATCGGTCCGGGCCTGGCCAAGGCAGCGCTGGCCGCGCGAATCAACGGCGAAGTGCGCGACATCATGCGCCCGTTCGAAGGCGACACACAGCTCGCGCTGATCACGTCGAGGGACGAGGCCGACGCGCTCGAGCTCGTGCGCCACGATTACGCGCATATCCTCGCCGAGGCGGTGCAGAACCTGTTCCCCAGCACGCAGATCACCTTCGGCCCATCGACCGATGACGGCTTCTATTACGACTTCGCGCCGAAGGACCGGCCCTTCACCGAGGAAGACCTCCCGGCGATCGAAGCGGAGATGCGCAGGATCATCGCCGCCAACGAGCCGCTAATCCGCGAAGTTTGGAGCCGTGAGGACCTGATTTCGCGCTGGAAGGCGCAGGGCGAGAGCTTCAAGGCCGAATGGGCCGCCGAGCTTCCCGAAGGCGAGGAGCTGACCGTCTATCGCGCCGGCAAAGGCGACGACGCATGGCTCGACATGTGCCGCGGGCCGCACCTTGCCTCCACCGGCAAGGTCGATCCCAACGCCTTCAAGCTGACGCGCGTCTCGGGCGCCTATTGGCGCGGCGACCAGAACAACCCGCAGCTCTCGCGCATCTACGGCACGGGCTGGCTCAACAAGAAGCAGCTCGACGAGCATCTCGTCCGTCTCGAGGAAGCCGCCAAGCGCGATCACCGCAAGATCGGCCAGGAGATGGACCTGTTCCACCTCCAGTCCGAGGCGCAGGGCTCGGTCTTCTGGCATCCCAAGGGCTTCATCCTGTGGCGCCAGCTCGAGGCCTATATGCGCCGCCGGCTCGACGCCGCGGGCTATCAGGAAGTGAAGACGCCGCAGCTCATGGACGCGCGCCAATGGGAGCAGTCCGGCCATTGGGGCAAGTATCGCGAGAACATGTTCGTCGTGCCCGACGAGATTCCGGGCACCGAGGAGGAAGGGCCGATCCTGTCGGGCAAGAGCGACCTGATGGCGCTCAAGCCGATGAACTGCCCCGCGCACGTCCTGATCTTCCGCCAGGGCATCAAGTCGTATCGCGACCTGCCGATCCGCATGGCCGAGTTCGGCTGCTGTCATCGCAACGAGCCGCACGGCGCGCTGCACGGCATCATGCGCGTCCGCCAGTTCACCCAGGACGACGCGCATATCTTCGTGCGCGAGGACCAGCTGATCGAGGAGGTCCGCCAGTTCTGCGACCTACTCGACACGGTCTACAGGGATCTCGGCTTCGACAAATATGCGATCAAGCTCGCGCTGCGCCCCGATAATCGCTTCGGCTCCGACGAAATGTGGGACCAGGCCGAGCAGTATCTGCGCGACGCCGTGAAGGCCGCCGGACGCGACACCGAGGAATATGGCTGGGAGGAACTCCCCGGCGAAGGCGCCTTCTATGCGCCCAAGCTCGAGTTCCACCTCAAGGACGCGATCGGCCGCACCTGGCAGGTCGGCACGATCCAGGCCGACGAGGTCCTGCCCGATCGCCTGGATGCAAGCTATGTGGGCGAAGACGGCAACCGCCACCGCCCGGTGATGCTCCACCGCGCGATCCTCGGCACGTTCGAGCGCTTCATCGGCATCCTGATCGAGCATCACGCGGGCCGCTTCCCGCTCTGGCTCTCGCCGGTGCAGGCGGTGGTTGCGACGATCGTC
This sequence comes from Sphingomonas sp. JC676, assembly GCF_014489075.1. GTDB lineage: Bacteria > Pseudomonadota > Alphaproteobacteria > Sphingomonadales > Sphingomonadaceae > Sphingomonas. The sequence continues at coordinate 199,870 of NZ_JACTGR010000003.1, forward strand.
TCGGACGCGGACGATTATGCCGAGCAAGTCGCCACGAAGCTGAAGGCGGCGGGCCTGCGCGTCGAGACCGATCTTCGCAACGAGAAGATCAACTACAAGGTCCGCGAGCATTCGGTGGCCAAGGTCCCCAATTTGCTCGTCGTCGGCAAGCGCGAGGCCGATGAGGGCACCGTCGCGCTCCGCGTCCTGGGCAGCCAGGGCCAGCAGATGCTGACCCTCGACGAGGCGGTGGCGAAGCTCGTGGCCGAGGCAACCCCGCCCGATCTGCGCTGACCGATCTCCCGCGGACTTTCACCAGTCCGCGGGCAGGACTCCGCAGTCCGCGGCCACCAATCCCGACGGATGGCCCTATCCGCTCGTCCATTTGCGCTATAGGGGGCCGGTGCCGCTTTCAAATCGGGCGCAGGACGCCTATATTGGCAAGCTGTAACAAGAATGATTCAGGAGCAAGTCTTATACGTCCTCCCATGACCAGGCGCCCGATGACGCCACAGACACCGCTAAATGGTCCGCGGTTCAACGAATTCATCCAGTCGCCCAAGGTTCGGGTGATTGATCAGGACGGCGAGAATCTCGGCGTGATGTACACGCGCGAGGCGATGGAGCAGGCGCAGTCGGTCGGGCTCGACCTTGTCGAAGTGTCGCCCAACGCCGATCCGCCCGTCGCCAAGTTCCTCGACGTCGGCAAGTTCAAGTACGAGGCGCAGAAAAAGGCGAACCTCGCCCGCAAATCGCAGAAGACGCAGGAGATCAAGGAGATCAAGATGCGTCCGAACATCGACGATCATGACTATGATACGAAGATGAAGGCGATCCACAAGTTCATCGGCGAAGGTGACAAGGTGAAGGTCACCCTGCGCTTCCGCGGCCGCGAGCTTTCGCACGGCCAGCTCGGCATGCTCCTCCTCCAGCGCGTTCAGGGCGACACCGCCGAGATCGCGAAGATCGAGAGCTATCCGCGCATGGAAGGCCGCCAAATGCTGATGGTGATCTCGCCCAAATGACCTGCATGCGGGGGTTGCTGCTGGCGGCCCCCGCCGCATTGCTGCCGCTCGCCGCGGCCGCCCAGACGATCCAGGCTCCTATGTCCACCGCCGCCGCCGACGAGCCGATGGCGGTGCCGCCGGGCTATACCCGGGTCTGGGCCGACGAGTTCGACCGGCCCGGCCTGCCCGATCCCACGCGCTGGGCCTATGACACCTCCCGCAACAAGGAGGGGTGGTGGAACAACGAACTTCAATATTATGCCGCCGCCCGGCGCGAGAATGTCCGCGTCGCCGGCGGCCATCTGATCATCGAAGCGCGCCACGAGCAGCTCAAGGACCGCGCCGATCATGGCGGGCAGGACTATAGCTCGGCCAAGATCTACACCCGCGGCATCGCCGACTGGACCTATGGCTTTGTCGAGGTCCGCGCGAAGCTCGCCTGCGGCAAGGGGATGTGGCCGGCGATCTGGATGCTCGGCTCGGACGAACGCGCCGATTGGCCGGGGCTCGGCGAGATCGACATCATGGAGCATGTCGGCTGGGATCCCGGCCGCGTCCACGGCTCGATCCACACCAAGGCCTATAACCACGTCATCAAGACGCAGAAGACCGCGCAGGCGATGGTTTCCGATGCCTGCACCGCCTTCCACACCTACCAGCTCGACTGGAACGCCGATCGGATGCTGATCGGCGTCGACGGCCGCGCCTTTCTCCGCTTCGACAACGACCATAAGGGCAACCACGACACTTGGCCCTTCGCCAGTCCGCAATATCTGATCCTCAACGTCGCGGTCGGCGGCTGGGGCGGCGACAAGGGCATCGACGCCAACGCCTTTCCGGCGCGGATGGAGGTGGATTATGTGCGGGTCTGGCAGAAGAAGTAGCGCCGCTCAGCCGCGATAGCGCAGCGCCTCCAGCAGCACCGTGAAGGCCGGCGATGCCTGGCGCCGGGTCGGATAATAGAGGTGATAGCCCGAAAACGGTTCGCACCAGTCGTCCAGCACCCGCATCAGGCTGCCGTTCGCTATTCCGTCGCGCACCTTGTCCTCCATCACCATCGCCAGCCCGAACCCGGCCGCCGCCGCCGTCACTATCATCGAGGTGCTGCTGAAGACGAGCTGGCCGTCGACCCGGACGTTGAGCTCGCGGCCGCCCTTGCTGAACTCCCAGACATACAGGCCGCCAAAGGTCGGCAGGCGCAGGTTGATGCAGCGATGCTCGGCAAGGTCCTGCGGCACCCGCGGTATCGCCCGATCGGCGAAATAGGCAGGTGCGCCGACGACCGCCGCGCGCACGTCCGGCCCGATCCGAGCGGCGATCATGTCCTTGGCGACCTGCTCGCCCAGCCGGATACCGGCATCGAAGCGTTCCTCGACGATGTCGGTCAGCCCCTGGTTGATGCTGATCTCGACCCTGAGATCGGGATAGTCGGGCAGAAGCCGCTCCAGTACCGGCCACAGGATCGTGCGCGCGGCATGTTCCCCCGTCGTGATCCGGACGGTGCCCGCCGGCTTTTCCCGCAGCTCGCCCAGCGCGGCGAGCTCCGCATCGATCTCGTCGAGCGCCGGCCCCAGCGTGCGGAGCAACCGCTCGCCCGCCTCGGTCGGCATCACGTTGCGCGTGGTCCGGGAGAGCAGCCGGATGCCCAGCCGCGTCTCCAGCCGGCGCACGACATGGCTCAGCGCCGATTGCGAGGTACCCAGCTTCGCCGCCGCGCGCGTGAAGCTGCGCTCTTCCGCCACCGCCAGGAACGCGTTCAGATCGACCAGGTCGTCGCGCTGCATTCATGAATATCCGATATGACTACATGCACGTTTAGCCGTCTAATCGCTGGAAGTCATCGGGCCCATATGCGTTCCCGGACAATGCCCGCGTGGCGGGCGAAGGAGGATTTATGCAGAAGCGGATATTGGGAACCAGCGGCCTCGAGGTTTCGGCGCTCGGGCTCGGATGCATGGGGATGAGCACTTCCTATGGCCCGCCCAAGGACAAGGCCGAGATGATCGCGGTACTTCGCGGCGCGGTCGAGCGCGGGGTCAATTTTTTCGACACCGCCGAAGTCTATGGCCCCTTCACCAACGAGGAACTGCTCGGCGAGGGCCTGGCGCCGGTGCGCGACCAGGTCGTCATCGCCACTAAGTTCGGCTTCGACACCGGCACCGATCCGCGCGGCGCGCCGGACCTGAACAGCCGACCCGAGCATATCCGGGCAGTCGCGGACGCTTCGCTCAAGCGGCTCAAGACCGATGTGATCGATCTCTTCTACCAGCACCGCGTCGATCCCGACGTGCCGATCGAAGAGGTGGCCGGCACGGTCAAGGACCTGATCGCCGAGGGCAAGGTGCGGCATTTCGGCCTGTCCGAGGCGGGCGTCGAGACGATCCGCCGCGCGCACGCCGTCCAGCCGGTCGCCGCGCTGCAGAGCGAATATTCGCTCTGGTGGCGGCCGCTGGAAGCCGTGATCCCGACGCTCGAGGAATTGGGCATCGGCCTGGTGCCGTACAGCCCGCTCGGCCGCGGCTTCCTCACCGGCAAGCTCGATGCGACGACCAGCTTCGCCAGCGACGATTTCCGCAGCAAGCTGCCGCGCTTCCAGCCCGATGCGATGCAGGCCAACCAGGCGATGGTCGATCTCCTCGGCCGGATCGCCGCCGCCAAGCAGGCGACACCCGGGCAGATCGCGCTCGCCTGGCTGCTCGCGCAGAAGCCCTGGATCGTGCCCATCCCCGGCACGACCAGGCTCAGCCGCCTTGAGGAGAATATCGCTGCCGTCGATGTCGTGCTGACGCCGGAAGATCTCCGCGAGATCGGGGATGCCGCCGCGGAGATCGCCGTCGAGGGCAATCGTTACCCCGAGCGGCTGGAGCAGATGACCGGGCGCTGACACAGCTAGGGCGGCCGCCCCGCGAGGAGCGGCCGCCCTTGGCTCGGCTGGCGGCCGTCAGGCCGCCGACGCGATCCAGTTGCCGTGGAAACCCGGCGGGATGCGGTGCGGCAGGTGGACCACCGCCTGCGGCTCGCCCTCGAAGCGCGTGGTGTCGAGGATGACGAGATCGGTCCGCTCGGAAAGCGTGTCGATCACCAGCCCGACCAGCCAGCCCTCTTCCTCGGCGCTGTCCGGCCCCTTGGGCACGAACACGAACTCGCCGGGCACCCGGCCCACGCCGAAGTCATGCACCTGCCGCGCGCCGGTCTCCAGGTCGTGCCGGTAGAGCTTGCTCTCGCCGAGGAACCGCGCCGCGGGTTCGGCGGGCAGCGCCATCGTATAGGCATAGCGATAGGCCTGGCCGAAGCGCCGCTCGTCGAGCCGCGGAAATTCCTGCGGCGAAGCGTCGATCGTGCGCACCGCGACGCTCCGCGTCTCGGGATCGACCGTCCAGCGCTCCAGCCCGCGCGACCGCGCATCCGGACCATGCGCGCCGTCCGAGAACATCGAGTCATAGACGCACAGGTCGATCACCACCTTGCCGTCGGCACGGTCGTACGCATTGACAACGTGGAAGGCGAAGCCGGGCTCGACCGGGCACCAGAGGATGTCCTGCTGGCTGCCGCCGCGCGGCATCAGCCCGATCCGCGCCGGCTGGGCCGGGTTCCAGTTATAGGGGAAGGTGCTGCCGTTGCTCAGCGCCGCCACCGAGAAGGTGACGGGGAAATCGAGCACGACGACGAAGCGCTCGGTGATCGCGCTATCATGGATCATCGGCGCGTGCGGCAGCGCGATCGGCTCCTCGCGTACCACCTTGCCGCTGCTGTCGACCACGACATGGCTCAGCTTGCCCGGCTCGAAGCCCTCATAGCAGATCGCGTGCATCTCGCCGGTCCTGGGATCGAGATGCGGGTGCGCGCTGAACGCGCCGGCCAGCGTGCCGTCGAACGGGTTGGACGCCTGCTCTTCCATGTCCTGGGACAGCTCGACCGGATAGCCCCCAGCCTCGACCAGTGCCCAGATGCGCCCGCCGATGCCGACGACATTGGTGTTGACCGTATCGAAGCTGTGCCGCGGCCCGGGCGCCGCCTCGACGCCGCGCGCCTTGGCCACCGCTTCCGAGCGGATCCAGCGGTTGCGGTACCAGAGCGCCTTGCCCTCGGCGATCGCCAGCCCATGGACCATGCCATCGCCGGTGAACCAGTGATAGCGCTCGGCGTCGGGCGCCGCCGCCGGATTGGGCCCGATCCGCATATAGCGTCCGTCGAACCCGGCCGGGATCTCACCGGTCACCGCGAGTTCGGTAAGCTCGAGCTCGTCAGTCATCGGCGTGTGGATGCCGTCCAGGAATGGGTTCGCCGACTTAATTTCGGCCGCAACAAGGGCCGCTGCGTCCGCCTTGGTTTCGAGGATAGTAACGTCTTGCATGTCTGCCTCCAATGTTTACACTGTTAATATGAACTCCGATGGTAACAGTGTCAACATTGAAAAAAAGCCCTATCATCATGGAGATCTGCGCGCTGCGTTGATCGAGGAAGGATTGCGATTGCTCACCGAGCGCGATGCCGAGTCGTTTTCGCTGCGCGAGGTCGCCCGCAACACCGGAGTCAGCGCGACCTCGGTCTATCGCCACTTTCCCGACAAGGACGCGCTGATGACGGCGCTCGCGCGCGAAGGCCTGGCGCAGCTCGGCGCGGCGCAGCTCGAGGCGGCGGAGAAAGCGGGAGGCGGCCTGGCTTCCTTCGCGGCGACGGGACGCACCTATGTCCGCTTCGCGCTCGCCAATCCCGCGCTGTTCCGGCTGATCTTCGCATCGCCCGCGCTTGACGGCGAACACTATGATGCGTGCAACGAGGCGGATCCGATGACCTTCCTGCGCCGTAACGCCGCCGCCGCGGGCAATGCGTCGACCGACGATCCTGCCACGGCGATCCGCGTGACGCGTGCCTGGTCGCTAGTACATGGCCTCGCGATGCTGATCCTCGACGGCCAGATTCGCGCCGACGATGCGCTGATCGATCAGGTCATCTCCGCCGATATCGTGTGACGGGCGGGCGCTCGGCGCACCCGCGCAATTCCGTCAACCGATCCGCGTCAGCTCGCCGGCGGCTCCCACAATTCGATCGGATTGCCCTCGGGATCATGGATCCGCGCGAACCGTCCGGTCTCGGGCGTATCCCATTCGTCCTTGGTGATGATGTCGATGCCCAGCGCGTTGAGCTGCTCGAGCAATCCGTCCAGATCGCGCACGCGCAGGTTGAGCATCACCTGCTTGTCCGCGGCGAAATAGTCGCTGTCGGCCTTGAACGGCTCGAACACGATCGGGCCCGGTTCGGGATGCCAGAACCATTCGCTCGACTCGCCGGTCTCGTCCTTGCCGCAGCCGCCGCCCACGCCCAGCGTCTCGCGATACCAGCTCTTCAGCCCTTCGGGGTCCTTCGCACGGAAGAAATAGCCGCCCAATCCGATTACCGGCATGCAAGCTCCTTTCGTCTCAGGCGGCCTGGGCAACCTCCTCGCCCGCGGCGGCCTCGAGCAGGCGCCGCTCGATCGTCTTCAGTCGCGACGCCGAGGTGATCTTATCACCGATCAGATCGGTCAGGTAGAAGGTGTCGACCGCGCGCTCGCCATAGGTCGCGACATGCGCCGAATGGATCGTCACCTTCGACTGGAACAGCGCATGCGCCAGCCCGTAGAGCAATGCCGGCCGGTCGCGCGCATTGACTTCGATCACGGTAAATCGGTTCGACGCCTTGTTGTCGATGAACACATTTGGTTCGATGGCAAAGGCGTCGGAACGCAGCCGCGGCGCCGCCTTGGTCTTGAGCCGCTCGGAAAGCCGTGCGCGGTTTGCCAGCGCGTCGGCAATGCCGGTCTTGAGCCGGTTGAGCCGCGACTCCTCGTCGAACGGGCGGCCGAGCGGGTCCTGGACCAGGAAATTGTCGAGCGCCATGCCGTCGCGGGTCGTGTGGATGCGCGCGTCGATGATGTTGCCGCCCGCGACATGGATCGCGCCGGCGATCCGGTAGAACAGCCCCGGATGGTCCGACGCATAGACTGTCACCAGGGTCGCGCCGCGATCGGGATAGACCTGTGCCTCGATCGAGAGCTGCGAGTTCCCCGCCGCGTCGACCAGCCGGGCGTTGCGCTCCAGCACGTCGAGCGGCTCGGCGATCCAATAGGGCTCGGTCATCCGCTTCTTGAGCGCCGCCATCCGCGGTTCGTTCCAGCCGAGCGCCTGCGCAAGCGCCTCCTGCTTTGCGGCGATCCGCTCGTTCCGCCCCTTCTGCTTGTGCCCCAGTCGCAGCACTTCCTCGGCCGATTCGAACAAATTGCCAAGCAGCTGCCGCTTCCAGCTGTTCCATACGCCCGGCCCCACCGCGCGGATGTCGACGATCGTTAGGATCAGCAGCATGCGCAGCCGCTCGGCGCTCTGCACCTGCTCGGCGAAGTCGAGGATCGTCTTGAAATCCGACAGGTCACGCTTGAACGCGGTCGCCGACATCAGCAGGTGCCAGCGCACCAGCCAGGCGACATTCTCGGTCTCGGCCGGCGTCATTCCCAGCCGTGGGCACAGCCGCTCGGCGACTTCGGCGCCCAGGATCGAATGGTCGCCGCCGCGTCCCTTGGCGATGTCGTGGAGCAGCACCGCGACATAGAGCGCGCGCCTGGACGCGACATGTTCGAAGATGACGGAGGCGAGCGGATGATCATCCTTCAGCTCGCCCTTCTCGATCGCGTTGAGCAGCCCGATCGCGCGGATCGAATGCTCGTCCACCGTGTAATGGTGGTACATGTCGAACTGCATCTGGGCGACGACGCGGCCGAAGTCCGGCACGAACCGCCCGAACACCCCCGCCTCGTTCATCCAGCGCAGCACCGTCTCGGGATCGCGCTTCGAGGTCAGCACGTCGAGGAACAAGGCGTTGGCGCGCGGATCGTCGCGGACATCGTCGACCAGCTTGGCGTCGCGATTGGCCGTGCGCATCGCCAGCGGATGGATCTCCAGCTCGTGCAGGTCGGCGAGCTGGAACAATTCAACCAGCCGCACCGGATCGTCCCGGAAGAAATGGTCGTTCGGCAGCGCCAGCCGACCGCGATCGAGCACGAAGCCCTTGAGCTTGCGCTGTCCCCGCCACAAGGCCGGCAGCCCGAAGCGACGCCCACGCGCGGCGAACTTCTCGTCCAGATGCGCGAGAAACACACCGGTCAGGTCGCCCACCACCTTCGCCTGGAGGAAGTAGAAGCGCATGAAGCGCTCGACCTTCGACATGCCCGGCCGGTCCGAATAGCGCATCCGCTCGGCGATCTCGCGCTGGACGTCGAAGGTCAGCCGGTCCTCGGCGCGGCCGGTGATCTGGTGGAGCTGGCAGCGCACCGCCCACAGGAAATTCTCGGCGCGGCGGAACTGGCGGAATTCGAGCTTGGTCAGCAGCCCCGCCTCGACCAGTTCGGCCGGCTCGCGGACATTGTACGCGTACTTGCCGATCCAGAAGAGCGTGTGGAGGTCGCGCAGCCCGCCCTTGCCCTCCTTGATGTTGGGCTCGACGACATAGCGGCTGTCGCCCATGCGCTTGTGCCGCGCGTTCCGCTCGTCGAGCTTCTGCGCGATGAAGCCGCGCGCGGTGTCGACCTGGACCTCCGCTTTGAAGCGCTTCGCCGCCTCGTCATACAGATCGGTGTCGCCCCAGACGTAGCGCGCCTCAAGCAAGGCGGTGCACACCGTCACATCCGCCTTGGCCTGGCGCACCATCTCGTCGAGCGAGCGCGACGAATGCCCCACCTTCAGCTGCATGTCCCACAGCGAATAGAGCATCGATTCGATCACCTGCTCGCACCAGCCGGTGACCTTCCACGGGGTGAGGAAGCCGATATCGATGTCCGAATGCGGCGCCATCTCGCCGCGCCCGTATCCGCCCACCGCGATCAGCACCATGCGCTCGCCGGACGAGGGATTGGAGTTGCGGTGCAGCCGCTCGACGGTGAAGTCCCACAGCAAGCGCAATATCTGGTCGGTCAGGAATGCGCCCGCTGCGGCGATCTCGATCCCGCGCGAAGGATGCTCCTGCAGCCGCCGCTCGATCTCGGCGCGCCCGGCATCGAGCGCGATCCTGAGCTCCGCGGTCGCCGCCTTGCGCAGCGCCGCGGTATCCTTGCCCTTCACCGCCGCCAGCCGCTCGGCGACGCCTCGCCGGTCGATCAGCAAACGGCGATTGGGAACGGAATCGAAGCGACCGGACATAGTGGGGCAGATAGGGAGAAGCGGTTAACGGCGCCACTATCTTCGGCGCTCGCTACCCCTCTATCCGTCATCCCCGCGAAAGCGGGGATCCAGAGTCACGGGGGACTGTCCTGTTTGGCCCTGGATCCCCGCTTTCGCGGGGATGACGACCAAGTTCAATCCGGCTTCTTCGCCACCGCCACCAGCGCGGGACGTAACAGCCGGTCGCGGATCATATAGCCCGTCTGGATTTCCTGGACGACGGTGCCTGGCTCAGCATCCGCCGAGGGCATCTCCATCATCGCCTGGTGGCGATTGGGATCGAGCGGCTCGCCGACCGCGACGATCTTCGAGATGCCATGGCGGCCAAACACCGATTCGATCTCGCGCCCGGTCGCCTCGAGGCCGGTCACCAGGCCCTTGAGCTTCTCGTCGGCGCGCAGCTCGGCGGGGATCGCCGCCAGCGCACGGCTGAGATTGTCGGCCACCGACAATATGTCGCGGGCGAAGCTGGTCGCGGCATAGTTGCGCGCGTCCTGCGCTTCCTTCTCGGCGCGGCGGCGGACATTCTGGAGGTCGGCCTGGGCATAGAGCACGGCGGCCTGCGCGTCGGCGAGCTGCGCTTCCAATTCGCCCAGGCGATCATGTTCCGCCACTTCGGGCGCTGCTTCCGCGGTTTCCTCGCGGAGGTCGTTGTCCGCGTTCTCGACGTCCATCTTCTTATCTTCCGACATGTTCTTCCAAAGTATTCAGGCCAGCAGTCGGGCCAATGTTGCAGCGGTGAAATCCACCATGGGCACGACACGCGCATAGTTCAACCGCGTGGGGCCGATCACCCCCACCACGCCCACGACCCGCCCGTCCAGTGCCCGCACGGGCTTCGCGATCACCGACGAACCGGACAACGCAAAAAGCTTGTTTTCCGATCCGATGAATATTCGCGTCGCCTCGCCTTCACGCGCGCTGTCGAGCAGGCGGGCGATCTCTTCTTTCCCTTCGAGTTCGTCAAGCAGCTGGCGCACGCGGTCGAGATCCTCGGTCGCGGCGGCGTCGATCAGCCGCGCCTGGCCGCGCACGATCAACACCGGGCGGTGCCCGTCCTCGCTCCACACCGCCAGCCCGCGCTCGACCAAAGTCCGCGCCGCGCTGTCGAGCGCCGCGCGCTCGTCGCGGATCTCGCGCTCGATCCGCCGGCGTGCCTCGCTTAAGGTCGAGCCCGCGAGCGTCGCGCTCAGATAATTGGCCGCCTGTTGCAGCGATGCCGGGTCCATCCCCAGCGGCAGCTCGACCACGCGGTTCTCGACCGAGCCGTCGTCGCCCACCAGCACCGCCAGCGCGCGATCACCGCCCAGCGGCACGAAGCCGAACTGGCGCAGCACCGGCTCGCGCTTGGGCACCAGCACCAGCCCCGCACAGGCCGAAAGCCCTGAAAGCGCCAGCGTGGTGCTCGCCAGCGCCTCCTCGATCGGCCCTGCCTGGCCCGCGCGCTCCTCGATCGCCGCGCGTTCCTCGGCACTCGGCGCGCTCGCCTGCATCATCCCGTCGACGAACAGGCGCAGCCCCGTCTCGGTCGGCATCCGCCCCGCGCTGGTATGCGGCGCGGCGAGCAGGCCCAGTTCCTCCAGGTCCTGCATCACGTTGCGGATCGACGCCGGCGACAGATTGAGCCCGGAGATCTGCGCGATCGTCCGCGATCCCACCGGCACGCCCGTCTCCAGATAGGAATCGACCACGATCCGGAACACGTCCCGCGCGCGGTCGGTCAGCTCGTGGATGGGGGGCGTGGTCATGCCACGCTTATGTAACGCTTGGCGGCCCAGCGCCAACCTTCCCCGCGTCCCTCACCCCGGTGAAGGAATTATGGCCGCGCCCCGATCAGCTCCGCGATCGGCAGCGCGTCGGGCGCATGCCCCAGTGCATCCCGCATTCCGGGATTGGCCGTTCGGCCACAGCCGAAATAGAAATACAGGTGTTGGCTGTCGCCGATCGCGCGCGTCCAGGTCACGTCGACGCTGGGCATATCGGTCGGAGCGTTCTGGCAGTTCGGCTCGCCTGGCGCATAGCGCACGCCGCCGCTCGCAGGGCGATAGGGCGCCAGCTGCCCGGCGAAGGCGTCATATTGCGCCCGCGTCAGCGTGAAGCCTCGCTCCCCGGTCACTGCCGTGAAACGCTTGCCGGTGAACACGCCGCTGCCGTCGGGCCGCACCGTCACCGAATAGACCGGGCAGGCGCCGAAGCACGGCCCCGTCTCATAGGTAATCGAATCGCCCTCGATCGGCACCGGCCCGCCCGGCGCCTGCGGCCGCCCCGGCGGAATGCATCCGCCCAGCGCCACTGCCACCACCCCCATCAACACCCATTGCCGCATGTCACACTCCCCGAGGATCGCCCGCCAAGGCTGGCTTGTTTGGTTACCACCGTCTACGTCGCTGGACCGACCTTACAGGAGACTGAAGCAGATGCGCCCATCCGGCCGCGCCCCCGACGAAATGCGCACCGTCACGATCGAGCCCCATTTCACCCGCCATGCGGAGGGCTCCGTCCTGATCGGCTTCGGCGACACGCGCGTGCTCGTCACCGCCAGCGTCGAGGAGCGCCTGCCGCCCTGGCTACGCGGCAAGGGCGAGGGCTGGGTCACCGCCGAATATGGCATGCTCCCCCGCGCCACCCACACGCGCGGCCAGCGCGAGGCGGCCAAGGGCAAGCAGTCGGGCCGCACCCAGGAGATCCAACGCCTGATCGGCCGCAGCCTGCGCGCCGTCACCGATCTCAAGCTGCTCGGCGAGCGCCAGATCACCCTCGATTGCGACGTGATCCAGGCCGATGGCGGCACCCGCACCGCGGCGATCTCGGGCGCCTGGGTGGCGCTGCGTATCGCGGTCAACAAGCTGATTGCCGAGGGCAAGCTCGAGCAGGATCCGATCCGGCAGCAGGTCGCGGCGGTCAGCTGCGGCATCTATCAGGGCAATCCGGTGCTCGACCTCGACTATGACGAGGATTCGAACGCCGATGCCGATGCGAACTTCGTCCTGCTCTCCGACGGCAAGATCGCCGAGGCCCAGGCCACGGCCGAAGGCGCCTGCTACGACGAGGAAGGCCTGCTCCGTTTGCTCCGCCTCGCGCGCATCGGATGCAACCGGATCTTCGAAGCGCAGTTAAAGGCTGTGCAATGAGCGATCCGGACGAAGGCATCGGTGGCGACACCCCCCAGGCGATCCGCAAGCTCGCCCCCGGCAGGCTGGTGATCGCCAGCCATAATGAAGGCAAGGTGCGCGAGATCCGCGCGTTGCTCGGGCCCTATGGCATCGAACCCGTCTCCGCTGCCGAGCTCGACCTGCCCGAGCCCGACGAGACCGGCACCACCTTTGTCGCCAATGCCGAATTGAAGGCGCTCCAGGCCGCCGATCTCTCCGGCCTGCCCGCGCTCGCCGACGATTCCGGCCTGTGCGTCGAGGCGCTCAACCTCGACCCCGGCATCTTCTCCGCGCGCTGGGGGCTGCCGAATCCCGGCCTTCCGGGCATTGAGCCAAGCGATGGTCCCGGCTTCGACGGCCGGGACTTCGGCCTCGCCATGCACCGCGTGAACGAGAAGCTCGAGGCGCTTCCCCCCGAGACCGGCCGCGGCGCGCATTTCGTCTGCGCGCTCGCGCTCGCCTGGCCCGACGGCCATGTCGAATGGTTCGAGGGCCGCGTCGACGGCACGCTGGTCTGGCCGCCGCGCGGCGACAAGGGGTTCGGCTATGATCCGATGTTCGTGCCGATCGGACATGACCAGAGCTTCGGCGAGATGGATCCCGAGGCCAAGCACGCGATGAGCCACCGGGCGGATGCCTTCCGGCAGCTGGTCGCCACCGTATTGTAACGCAAAGATAACGAACGCGCCGTTTACCCCCTATCTTCGTTGCATCGGCCGCCCGGACATAGTTTTGCACCCGCTCTCTAGGGGAGGGGCAGCTTTATGCAGACGAGACCGGGCAGACAAATCAGGGCTCGGCGCCGCGCGCCGGCCATCGGCGCGGCGTGATCGGCATTCGAACCGGCGCGATGCGGATTCGCGCGGCTCGTTTCGTCTTGGCAGTGGAATGCGCCAGAACGATCCGGGGCACCCAGCAATCTATTGATCTGAGGGGGAATGTCCCGTTACGGTACAACTGGAGCAATCGCGAACGGATCCGGCCCACAAGCCAATGTCCGTTTCGAACTGCCTCTCTTGTCTTGAGAAGTGACGTGGCACGCACCCTTACCTCGATCTGGGCCGGATGCGCGCCTTACCTTCACTCCTGAAATGGAGGAACGAGTGGGAAACCACCGGCCCGATCTACAACATGAATTCGACGAGCGACTGACCGATATCAAGCGGCTGTTCTCGGAAGTCGCGGGCAGGTCGGCGGCTTCGTCGGCGATCACGATCGCGCCCGGGCTGACGCCGCTGGAACTCGCCCGGCTGATCCTCTGGGCGCGCGGGCTGCTGGAAATCCAGCTCAATCCGGAACTGTTCGCCAATCCCGCGCTCAACATCCTGCTCGATCTCTACGTGAATCGTGCCGAGGGTCACCGCGTATCCACCTCGGCGGCCTGCACCGCCTCGGGCGTGCCGACCACCACGGCGCTGCGCTGGATCAATGCGCTGGCCAAGCGCGGCATGGTCGTGAAGCACGGCATGCCCAGCGACAAGCGCTTCACCTTCCTCGAGTTGAGCGAGGAAACCGCTCAGTCGCTCGACAAGCTGCTCGGAGTCATTCTGGCACGGCTTGCGGACCCAGCGGCGAACTGACTTCGTATTTCGAAGTCAGTCGCTCGAGCGACAGGGACAGGTTCGCCGCTTCCATATCTTCACCGGCACGATCAAGAAGCGCTATGGCCTCCGCCAGATGCCTGCAGACGGTCTCGATGCCGTCTCCACTATTGCTCATCGCCCGGTTCACTCGTGTTTCAATATATCCACAATGGATTATTTACCCCGGTGTAAACAAGTCCGGAAAACACCGGGGTAAGGAAATTTACGTGTCTGCATCATTACGCAGACGCAACTAATTGAGGATTGCCTAGGTATATCCATTCTGGATATGACCCGCCGCTCATGCAAGGGAGCAGGGAGACCTAGTGACGCCGCTCGCCATTCTTTTGGAACGCGCCGAAGTGGCGATGCTCATGCACGGTCCGGCTGCCCAGGGTGAAATGCTGCGGCAGATCGAGGCCGCGGTCCGCAATGGCGACGACCCCGGAAAGGTCCGCGATCTCGATCACGTCCTCCAGCTTGTCGAATATCGCGAGCGCATCGCAAGCGCGAGGCTCGCCGGCGGGCTGCATGGACTTGGCTTCCCGCTATCCGGTCTTGGAGCGAAGCCTCCCGGCTGCTGAGTTGGCGGAGAGTCCGCCTGGGCGGATGGTGGACGGAGCTGGGTCGGAGAGCCACCCAGCAATGCGGTCACCACGGGCCGGCTGTCGCGGTTCTTCCCGATTGCGCGCCCTGATCTCGTTCACTGAAGAAGTGCGCCTCAAGAACCTCTCCGACCAGATGGTTCCCATATCCTCGGCGATATTCGTCCTTTGAAGTCACGTCCCTGTGCCTCGGTTACGAACATGTGCCTTCTTGCAGCACGGTTCGGAGCGACCGATCTCACCCACAGCACAAATTATAAGTGAATGGGAACTCTTCGATGGCACATAGCTTCGCCGACGCTGCGGCATCGCCAGTCGATACCGCTGCGCGCAAGATCATGCACCGCACTCGCGGTCGCCGGCACGGTCCGATCACGAGGTTGATGAGTCCCTCCGATCTGGGCGAGCTTTTGAAGCCGTTCGTGTTTCTCGACCTGATCGAGCATGAGGGCCAGGCCTTTGAGGGGAGCCTTCACCCGCACTCGGGAATCGCCACGTTGACCTATATCGGCGAAGGCAGGATCACTTATATCGATCCCGACAATTTCACGGGCCAGCTGCCGGCAGGCGGCGTTGAGTGGATGCAGGCGGGCGGCGGAATGTGGCATGGCGGCGGCGTCGAGGCCGGGCGTACACGCGGGTTCCAGCTTTGGATCGCGCTCCCGCCCGAACTGGAGCTGGGCCCGACCCACAGCCTTTACCAGGCGCCCGAGGACGTCGCGCTGGCCAGACCCGCGCGCGTGCTGTTGGGAAAGCATGGCGGAGTCGAAAGCCCGATCGCGGCGCCGTCGCCGATCACCTATCTCGCGGTCACGCTGCGCGCCGGCGAGCGGTGGCGCTTCGAGCCGCCTGCCGGACAGACGGTGTTGTGGACCGCTATCGCCAAGGGAAGAGTCGCGGTGCCTGAGCGTCTCGAACATGGCGACATGGCGGTTTTCGAGCGCTCGGAGACAGGCGTGGAGTTCGAGGCGATCGAAGACGCGGAGTTCATGGTGGGAGCCGCTGCGCCGCATGAGCATGATCTCGCCCTGGGCTATTATTCCGTCCATACCAGCCGCGATGCGTTACGCGCGGGCGAGGCGCGCATCTCGGAGATCCAAAAGGAGCTTATCGCGGAAGGGCGCCTCTGAAATTCCGGAGCGTCAGAGGCTCTACCGTAGTTGCAGAAATTGCGCGTGCTTGCGTGCAGAGGCGCTAAGTCTTGCTTCCGACGGCAGTGCGTAACGCCGGCATAGGACACCCGGCGATATCGCGCTTCGTCGGAGCAAACAGCCTTGGGCCGCGCTGGCGGAGATCACATCGAGGCGTCGTCGTCCAGATGAACTGGCGCGCCATTCCATTCCGTTCTGGACCCAGGCTACGGCCAAATGCCTCAGGCGGATGTCATACTGGCGCGCGAATTCGAGATGCAGTCCTGCGGGTGTCAATTGCCCCCAACATGCGAATAGGGGTCGGTCTGCCCGGCAAGCCAGGGATCGTGTGTGGCGGCGCGCATCGCCTGCAGCCGCGCGCGCAGCGTCCGCAGCACGCCTGCATAACTTGGATCGGCGGCTACGTTCACTAGCTCGTCCGGGTCGCGCGTCAGGTCGTACAGCTCTTCCGCGGGGCGCCGCAGATAGGCCGCCTGCGTGCGCTTGCCGAGCCGGATCGCCGGGTCGGCGCTGATCGCCTGCCAGCTCGGCGACCCCGCCACGTCACCTGCGATCGGATAATCGAGCGGGTGGGCGAGATTGAGGATGTAGCTGTGCGTCCGCGTGCGCACGCTGCGCATCGGATAATATTGATTGATCTCGTGGAAATCGTGGCTTGCGAACACGGCATCCCGCGCCGGATCGCCCCGCCGTCCGAGCAGCGGCATCAGCGACGTGCCCGAGAACTTGGTGGCCGGGGGCGCGACACCGGTCCAATCGAGCACGGTCGGCGCGATATCGACCCAGCTCACCATCGCGTCATTGACCGCGGCAGCTGCGCCGGGCGCGCATATGATGAGCGGCAGGTGCAGTCCGGGATCATAGAGATTGGTCTTGGCGCCCGGGAAAGGCCGGCCATTGTCGCTCAGGAAAATAACGAGCGTGTCCTTGGCCCGACCCGTCGCGGCGAGTTCATCGAGGATCATCCCGACGCCGGCATCAAGACGGCTGAGCGACTCATAATATTCGGCAAGGTCGGCGCGGACTGCCGGCAGATCGGGCAAGTGCGACGGCAGCGCCACCTTGCGCGGATCATAGCGGACAGGCGGAACGCCCGGCCATGCGCGATCATTGCCATAATCGGTCGCCGCGCGATGCGGATCGCTATAGCCAATTGTCACGAGGAAGGGCCGGTCGTCGCTCGAGCGGATGAAGCTCGCCGCGGCGATCGCAAGTTCGCGGACATCGCGGATGCCCGAGCGCTCCGGGACCAGCTCGGCCTCATAGGGAAATGCGGCGTCCGGCCCGACATGCTTCTTCCCGACCAGCGCCGTCGCATAGCCCGCGCGGCGCAGCATCGCCGGCAGCGTCTCGATCCCGTCGAGCAGCGACTGGTGATGGACGTCGTGCTGGAGGCCGTACATCCCGTTCTGATGGGTAAATAGGCCAGTGTTGATTACCGCCCGGCTCGGGCTGCACGAAGAGACCGCCGCGAAGCCCTGGGTGAAGCGCGTCCCCTCTCCCGCCAGTCGGTCGATCCGCGGCGTGCGGATCGGCACGCCGTAGCAGCCGAGATCGAGGCCCTGGTCGTCGGAGATCAGCAGCAGGACGTTGCGTTTGGGCGAAGGCGCCGCCCGCAGCGGCACCGCCGAGGCCGCCGCAGCCACGCCCACTGCCCCTTTCAGAACCGTGCGGCGATCCATCGTCAAGCCTCCATCAACGCCCGTCGAAACCGCCCCGAACGAGACACTCCTGCCAGGGGGCGGGCAGGAGTGCCAGTTCGGGAGAACCTAGAAGCTGAACGCCGCGCTGAACCGGAACGACCGCCCGAGGATCGGGCGCGCGAGGATCGGTCCCGTGCCCTGCGAGCCGATGATCCGCGGATTGCCCTCGGTGAGACCGATCTCGTTGGTCAGGTTGTTGCCGGTCACCTGCAGCTTGATCCGCTCGGCGATATCGACCGACACACCCGCATCGAGCTGATAGAAATTCGGCAGCAATTGGTTGTTCTCCACGTCCGAGAACCGGTCGCCAGTATATTGCAGCGTCGCGAAGACCGAGGGCTTCACGCTGCCGAGGTCGACCTCATAGGCCGGCGTCACGCGCCACGCCCAGCGCGGCTGGCGCTGGACGCGGTTGCCTGTGTTGTCGATCGTGCCGCCGCCGGTGAAGAAATCCACATAGGTCGCGTCGAGCCAGGTGCCCGCTGCCGACAGGCTGAAGCCGCGGAACGGTCGGATCGCGCCCTCGAGCTCGACACCCGTCGCCTTCGCGCCGCCGATCTGGCTCAGCGGCACGTTGTTGACGAGCTGCGTGGTCGCGAGCCCGTCGAACTTGTTGTGGAACACCGTGGCGTAGAGGTTGAGCCACGGCATCGACACCTTGAGTCCGCCCTCATAGGTCTCGACTTCGGCGGTGACGGCAAGGCCGGTGTTGTTCGCGATGTCCGCGTTCGATGCGTCACGAAGATTGTCGAACTGCGGGAAGCTGTTGCCACGGCTGTAGCGCGCGAAGACGCCGATCTCGCGCGTGACGTCATAGTTGGCGCCGACAGTCCACGACCAGGCCGAATCCGAATAGTCGATCAGGCGCGGGCCGCCGAATACCGAGACCGAATTGTCGTAGAGCGTGTTGGGGTTGCCATCGACATTGACCGTTCCGCCCGGCGTGCGGATCGTCGCGTCGACCGTGTGCCGCTGCCAGCGCGCGCCGCCGTCGACGCGCAGTTCGGGTGTGATCTGGAACTCATCGACCGCGTAGAAGGCGTAGTCGCTGCCGTCATAATGGCCATCGACGATGAAGCCCGGCCCGCTGGTGAATCCGTTGGACGTCGCGATCCGCCCGCCGTCCAGCGTCAGGTTGAGCAGCCGCGCATTGGGCGTACCGGTGAGCAGCACCTGGTTGCCGAGCGACCAGCTGTCGCGGGAAGTATAATTGGCATAGTAGAAGCCGCCCGTCAGCTTGTTCGGGCCGGCCTCCCATTCGAAGCCCGTGTCGGCGACGAAGGAGGAGATCTTCTTGCGAACCTCCCAGATACCGGCGCGCATGACCGGTGTGGTTGCGGCGAGCGCGCCGCCGCCATTGGCATAGCTGAGGCTTGTGACCGTCGAGCCCGCGCCGCCCAGTCTCACCGCCATGTCCGAAGCGGCGATCGGCGCTTCGGCCGGGACCAGGCCTACCGTGTCGGCATTGCCGCCGAGATAGCTGACGCGCTCGCGCAGCCGGAAGCCGTCGGCGACCTCATAGTCGAAGTTGATGCCGGTGTTGAACACATCGGCACCGCGCCCGTCGGCGAGGTCGACCCTTCGGCCAGCCAGATTGGTCGTGATGCGCGTCTCGCGCCCGGGAAGCGCGCCGGTGCCGGCATCGAAGCCCGGATAGGCACTGATCTTGCTGCCGTTCTGGACGATCGGGATCGGCAGCAGCCACTGGCCGTGGTCGTTGAGGTAGCGCGCATAGATCTCGACCGAGCCGCGATTGCCGAAATCGTGATGGATGTTGGCGGTGACCTGCCCGCCCTTTTCGGCGCGGTACTGCGGATCGCGCACGCCATTGCCCTGCGCGTAATAGCCGCCGACCATGAAGCCGGTGTCGTCGTTGAGCGGGCCCGATACCCAGGCGTCGCCGCGGACCTCGCCGAAATCGGTATAGGAGACCTTGCCGGATCCGTGGAATTCGGCGCCGCCGATGCGCGGCACGACGTTCACGGTCAGGCCGGGCTGGCCATTTGAGAAGAGCGAGCCGGTTCCGCCGCGCACTGCCTCGACGCGCTGCACCGTCTCGTCGAGGCGGATCAGCTGCGAATTTTCGAGGAAGGAGAGCGTTGGCGGCGGGAAGATCGGCACGCCGGCGAGCTGGAAGGTCACGAACTGCGCATCGCCGCCCGAGGGATAGCCGCGCACGAAGATGTTGGCGCCATTCTGGCCGCCCGAGCTTTCAGCCATCACGCCCGGCACGGTGCGCAACAGATCGGCGGTACTGTTCGGGGCCGCGCGCTCGATGGCATCGTTGTTGAGGGTGGTGACGGCGAAGGCGGCATCCTGGCGTCGCGTGCCGCCGCCGGAGGTGCCGACCACGACTATGTCGTCGCCGCTCGTCGTCTGATCGGCGACATCGGGGGATCCGACCTCGGCGCGCTGGCCTGAATCCGCCGCCTGGGCGGCGCCCGAGTCGGACGGTGTCGTTTGGGCATGGGCGGTGGCGGCAACCAGCGCAAGCGGCGCGGCGCCCAGCATGAAAACTGTGGTGCGAAGCATAATACCTCCCCTTCACGACGGGCACGCTTGCCTCGCCGAAGGGGATTTTATGGAATTATGAAATGCTTTTCAAGACTGCCCAGCAATGGCCGTTGCACGGTCCTTGATGTAGGTGCCGCCATTGCCCTACCAAGCCCGTTATGGGTGGGAAACGCGAGAGAGGCGCCGACGGGTCTGCAGAGGCTGGCGGCAGACGGCTGACGATGCTGGACATTGCCCGCCTCGCGAACGTGTCGACGCCGACCGTTTCGCGCGTGCTCAATGGCAGTGCTCTCGTGAACGAAGAGACGCGCGAGCGCGTGCTAAGGACGGCCTGGGCGCACGGCTATGCCGTCAACCGGAACGCACAAAAGCTCCGTCACGCCCGCGCCAACACGGTCGCGGTGATGCTCGACTTCGGGTCGCATCGCCACGGAGCGATCGGGGATCCGTTCATTTTCGAATTGCTCGCCGGCGTGTCCGAGGCGTTGTCGGTTCGCAACCAGGACCTGCTGCTCTCTCCTCCCGGACTGGAAGATGCCCGTGCCTTCCGGGATCTTTATCGCGCGCAGGGCGCGGACGGCTTCATCGTGCTCGGCCAGGGAACGCGCGACGAGATGCTGCGGGCGCTCGCAAAGTATGACGTTCCCCTCGTAGTCTGGGGAGCTGTCCCTGAAGATGCCGGTTATTGTGCAATCGGCAGCGACAATCTTGCAGGCGGACGACTGGCTGGAGAGCATTTCCTCGCGCATCATCGGCAGCACTGGCTGTTCGTCGGCGATATCCGCCACGAGGAGTTTCGGCTGCGCTATGAGGGGCTGCGGCTGGCTTCGCTGGGGTCGCCCGATATCACGCTCGACCTGTTACCGATCGCATCCATGGCGTTCACGGTCACTGCCGAGACCGTCGCGCGCTATCTCGGGACCGCCGCGCATCCGGACGCCGTCTTCGCCTTTTCGGATACCGCGGCAATGGCGGTGGCGGGCGTATTTCGAGACCGGGGTCTCACGGCGCCCCGCGACTATTCTTTGGTCGGTTACAATAACATACCTCCCGCGGCGCACTTCAGCCCGGCAATCACCACCATCGACCAGAAGACCGATGTCGCCGGCGCGCTTCTGGTCGAGAAGCTGATGCAGCAGATCGAGGGCGATCGGCCGGAATCGGTGATGCTGCCGACGCGGATGGTGAAACGCGAGACCTGAGGCCTCCGGACCGGCAACCAATTCTGCGCAAAAAATTGCTGAAATCGTTATCAGGCTACCGGTTCTGGCAAATGATCTCCATTCAAGGGATCCGCAAATGTCAGCGCCAGCCCAATGCCGGCGCCACGTATTTGAGGATGCTTTCCATGACATGGGCGTTGTACGCCACGCCGAGCTGGTTCGGCACGGTGAGCAGCAAGGTGTCGGCCTCGGCGATGGCCTCGTCCGCCCTTAACTCATCGATCAGGCGCTCCGGCTCGGCGGCGTAGGAACGGCCGAATATCGCGCGCAGATCGTGGATGTTGCCGATCTGGTCGCTGCTGCCGCCGTGCCCGAAATAGGCGCGGTCGCGATCGTCTATCAGCGCGAAGATCGAGCGCGACACCGAGACGCGCGGCGCGTGCGCGTGCCCGGCGGCCTGCCACGCCTCGCGATAGATCCGGATCTGCTTGGCCTGCTGGATGTGGAACGGCTCGCCCGATTCGTCGGCCTTGAGGGTCGAGCTTTGCAGATTCATGCCCATCTGTGCTGCCCAGACCGCGGTGGCGTTCGAGGCCGATCCCCACCAGATCCGCTCGCGCAAGCCCGGCGAATGCGGCTCCAGGCGGAGCAATCCGGGCGGATTGGGGAACATCGGGCGCGGGTTGGGCTGGGCAAAGCCTTCGCCCTTGAGCAGGTCGAGGAACACTTCGGCGTGCCGCCGGCCCATCTCGACGTCGTCCTGGCCCCCGGCCGGCGCATAGCCGAAATAGCGCCATCCCTCGATCACCTGCTCGGGCGAGCCGCGGCTGATCCCCAGCTGCAGGCGCCCGCCGCTGATCAGGTCGGCCGCGCCGGCATCCTCGACCATGTAGAAGGGGTTTTCGTAGCGCATGTCGATCACGCCGGTGCCGATTTCGATGCGGCGGGTCCGCGCGCCCACCGCGGCGAGCAGCGGGAACGGCGACGCGAGCTGCTGCGCGAAATGGTGGACGCGGAAATAAGCGCCATCCGCGCCCAGTTCCTCGGCCGCGACGGCGAGGTCGATTGACTGCAACAGCACGTCGCTGGCCGAGCGGGTCGCCGATTGCGACGAGGCGGACCAGTGTCCGAACGACAAGAAGCCAATCTTTTTCATGCGAACTTTCCATACGAATGCCGATGAGGGGAGCTGGCGTCGCGCGGTGCGGGCGACAAGGCCCGCATCGGAACCCCATGGTTTCCATTTGCGCGAGAATTGGAATCGCGAGCGCCAGCAGGCGCGCGTGCTCGGCGCCACACACGCCTATCTCGCCCCGGTGCGCAGCGTGGTCTCGGTGAACGGCGCCTGACCCTTTGGCGACGGAATCGCCGGCAAGCGCGCCGCCATCGGTCCCACCAACGCGATGATCGCGGCGGTCGGCTTGCCCGTCCCACCGCTGGCTCCGGCGGTCGCGGTCGCGGTCGAACTGGGCGGCGGTCTGCCGCTCATTCTTGGTGATCGCGCGCGGATCGTTGCGCTAGCCATGGCGATTTTCGCGATCACGACGCGGGCATCAGCGCTAATCGAGCGTTGAGTTGCACCGGCGGCGAGGGGCGCAGCACGATCAGCCGGCACGACGGACGGGCGGTGCCCGTCCACGTCCCCTTTTCTCAGAAGTTGAGGTTGGCGTTCACGCCGACGTAACGGCTGTTGTCACGTGGTACGAAGCGCGAGACGCCTGCGACCGCGCCATAGGCGATTGCCGGCGAGTAATGCTGGTTGGCGATATTCTTGATGACGGCGCGTACTTCCCAGCCCTTGCCGGCGTCGCTCACCAGCCCGACCGAAGCGTTCCAGATGCCGTAGGCGGGCTGGATCGTGTCGGGCGTCTGCGTGATCGAATATTGGGTGTCGTCCTTCCAGCTGAAATCGGACTGAAGATCGACGCCCAGCGTGTCGGTGATCGGCACGTGGTAATTGCCGTCGACATGGAATTTCCACTTCGGCGCGAAGGGCAGCGGCCGTCCGTCGACATTGGCGCATGCCCCGCCGGCGGAGGCCGGGCAGAGGAAGCTGTCGATATGCGCGTCGTTATAGGCGAAGGCGCCGCTGAGAGTCAGGTTGCGGATCGGCCGAACCGTGATGTCGCCTTCGACGCCGCGGGAGGAAACGTCGCCCGCATTGATCAGGCGCGTGACGAGCGTACCGAGATAGGTGTCCTGGAAGTTCGCCTGGAAGCCGTGAAACTTGGTGAGGAACGCCGCCAGGCTGTAGGTTAGCGTGCCATTGCCGGCGCTGCCCTTCAGGCCCGCCTCGAAACTGTCGGAGGTCTCGGGGGCGAGCGGGTTCACGTCGAACGCCTGCATGTTGAAGAACACGTTGTAAGCCGGGCCCTTATAGCCGCGGGAATAGGTGGCATAGAGGTTGATCCGGGCGCTCACGTCATATTGGAGGCCGGCGCGCAGGCTATAGTCGGTCCGCTTCGTGCTGCCCGCGCTCGCAAAGGACGGACGGATGCCGGCGACACCCGTCGCGGTGGTGGCGACGCGGCTGTGCTCATATGCAAGATCGTCATGGATCAGCCGGCCGCCGAGGATCGCGCGGAACTGCGGCGTGAAGTTGATATTGGCCTCGCCGAACACCGAATAATTGTCGAGATCAGTGCGGTAGTTGGCCACGCCCAGATCGGAGACCGGCGCGCCGCCCACGAGCCGCGTCACGCTACGCTGGTAGCGCTCGCGCGCGACCGTGTGGAAATAATAGAGGCCAACGACATAATCGATCAGCTTGCCCTTGGGCGAGGTGAGCCGCAGTTCCTGCGAGAATTGATCGGAATCGACTTTTCCGATGTCTTCGCCCGATGCGGTGGCAGCGGTCAGCGTCCCGGTCGAATCCCAATCCTGGTGCTGGCGGTTCCTCCATTTGCGATAGGCGGTGATCGACGTGAGCGTATGATCCCCCAGGCCGATCTCGGCGGTGAACGATCCGCCGAAATTCTTGTCGCGCACATCCGCGTCGAAGCTCGGCGCGACCTTGGTGTTGTCGGCGTTCGCGACGATGCCCGAGGCGGCGAGGATCGCGGCGAGGTCCGCATTGGGGGTTACCGCGCCGGTAGGAAAGGCGACGCGCGATGTCGCGACAAACACGCCGGTAGGCACATTCTCGTAGGTAAAGACATAGTCGCCCGCGAGCGTGAACTTCAGGTTGTCCGCCGGCTGATAGACAAGCTTGCCGCGCCCGCCGAGGCGGTCATAACCGTTGACCCAGTCGCCGGTGGTGACATTGCGGACATTGCCCTTGAAGCCGCCGAACAGCCCGGTGACCGCGAAGCCCCAGTCATCGCCGATCGGGCCCGACGCGCCCAGGCGGACGCGATACTCGCCGCCTTCATAAGCGCCGAGCTGGGCGTTGAACCCGAGTTCCTTGGCCGGTTCCTTCGATACGATGTTGATCACGCCGGCCGAAGCATTCTTGCCGAACAACGTGCCCTGCGGCCCGCGCAGGATCTCGATGCGTTCGATGTCGAGCAGATCGAGCGTCGACTGGCCGGGCCGGGCTAGGACCACCCCATCGATCACCGTGGCGACCGAGGGCTCGACGCCCGGCGAGGTGGTGATCGTGCCGATGCCGCGGATGAAGGTCGAGCGGTCCTTGTTCGACGAACCCGCGCGGAAGTCGACCGTGGGGACCGTTTGCGCGATATCCTGCAGCGTGTTGAGGTTCCGCGACGCGAGCGTGTCGCCCTTGAGCGCGGTGATCGCGATCGGCACGTCGGTCAGCGATTCCTCGCGAAAGCGGGCGGTGACGACGATCTCGCCATTGTCCTGCACGACTTGCGGATCGCTCGCGGGCGCCTCCTGGGCATAGGCCGGCGCAATGCCCGCCAGCGCGGCACCGGCGAGTGCGGACAGGCGTAGCGCGTAGGCACGGCCCTTTGATTCTCTTTGCATGGTCACTCCCTGGATTTTCGAGAGCAGAATATCCTATCAAACCAGTAGGAGAATAAACTTTTGCTTCATCGCGGGCACGCCCTAGCTTCTGTCGGAAGCCGGCTCGTCCAACCGGTCACGACCGCGGGGGCCGCAGGAAGCGCGTCGGGAACGGTGCGCCCGCAGGCCCCTTGGGATCGCGCAGCTCATTGCGTTGGCCCGCGTCCGGGCTGAGCGGGATCTGCATTCCTTCGGTTTCTTCGAGGAGCGCGAACAGGCGCTTGCTCATCTGCTCCGCCAGCGCTTCATGGCCTGGACGCGCCAGGAGATTGTTCGTCTCGTGCGGATCGGCTTCGAGATCATAGAGCTCGTCGAGATCCCAGATCCCGTGGAAATGCATGTATTTGTAGCGGTCCTCGCGCAGCGCGTGGACAGTCGGGGTCTGGGGAAAGTTGCGCTCCCAATAATATTCGTAGAGCAACTCGCTCCGCCACGGGACCGTCTCTCCGCGCGCCAGCGGGAGCATGTCGGCGCCCGCCATGCCGGCAGGTGCCTTGAGGCCGGCGGCGGCAAGCATGGTCGGCGCCACATCGATATTGGCGACCACCGCATCAACTTGGCGCGATCCGAACAATGCGGGGCAGCGCGCGATCATCGGCACGCGCATCGATTCCTCATAGGCCGTTCGCTTGTCGATGAGACCGTGCTCGCCGAATTGGAAGCCGTTGTCGCCCATGTAGAGGATCAGCGTGTCGTCGAGCTCGCCGCGGCGCTCGAGCAGGTCCAGGATGCGTGCGAGCCCCTCATCGACCGCGAGCAAGGTCTCCATGTAGCGCTTGTAATAATCGGCGACATCGAGCGTGCCGTGATAGGGATAGGCGACGCCATGCCAGCTGTTGCGCTGGTTCTCGACCCACGTCGGCCGCCCCGGCGCGTTTGCCTGCATCGTCGCGGGATAGCGGAACGTCTCCTTCGCGTAGCGCCCGGCGTGCCGCGGCGCCGGAATGAATTCCGAATGCACCGCCTTGTGCGCGAGATGCATCATCCAGGGCCGCTTGCGGTCGCGCTTGCCGATCCAGTCGAGCGCGTAATCGGTCAATTCGTCGGTGATATAGCCCTTTTGTGGGACCTTGCGGCCATTCACGTTGAGGCCGTTGGCATCGGGCAGATAGCTGCCCTGGCCCTTGAAGCTCACCCAATGATCGAAGCCCGGCTGCGGCGTGTCGGTCTCCTCGCCCATGTGCCACTTGCCGATGAACGCGGTCTCATAGCCGGCTCGCCGGAGATATTCGGGGTAATAAGTGAGGCCCGGCGGGATCGGATGGTTGTTGTCGACCACCCGATGCTGGTGTGCGTAGAGGCCGGTGAAGATGGAGGCGCGCGAGGGCGAGCAGAGCGCGGTGGTCACGAAGGCGTTGCGGAAATGCACGCCTTCGCGCGCCAGTCGGTCGAGCGTGGGCGTGTCGCCGAAATCCTGCGCCTTCATGAAGCCCATCGCGTCGTAGCGATGGTCGTCGGTCAGCACGACGAGGATGTTGCGCGGCCGTGCGCCGGGGATGCGCTTGAGCTCCAGCCGCTTGGACTTCACGTCCTGCGCCGCGGCGGCCCAGGAATAGAGGCCGAACGCGCCGCCGCTCCCTGCCAGCAGCACGCCGCGACGATCGAATTTGTCGGTCATGTTCGCCTCAATGCCCTGCTACTATTGCTTCGAATTCGCCGGGATCCTCGGCTCGCCGGATGCGCGGCAGCAGCAGGTGGATCCAGCCCAGCGCGAGCAGGTACGAAACGCTGGCGAACAGGAACAGCGGCAAATAACCGAGCCCGGCCGCCAGCACCGCACCTGCCACCTTGACGATCACCATCCCGCCGACATTGCCGCAGAACGCGCCGAACGCGGTCACTCGACCGACCTTGGCGCGTGGAGTGACGTCGGCGATCGTCGCGAACAGGGTGGTCGAAAAGGCCTGGTGCCCCGCCATGGTCAGCGCGAGGATCAATGTCGCCTGCCACAATTCGCCGGTATAGAGCGCCAGCGGCACCGGCAGCACCGCCAGGCCCGAGATCAGCATCGCGCCCTTGCGGACCCGGTCGAGCTCCCGGCCGCGCACCAGCAGCCGGCTGGCGACAGTGCCCGCGATGATCGCGCCGAGCGCTGAACCGGTATAGGCGATCGCCAGCGGCGGACCGAGCGCCGCTCCTTCCAGGCCGAACTGGCGATGGAAGAAATCGGGCATCCAGAACAGCATCAGCCACCAGGTCGAATCCGACAGGACCTTGGCAAACGCGATCGCCCAGGTCCGCCGTTCCCTGAGGATCGGGCCGTAGACCGGCGAGTCCGCCGCGGCGACAGGCGCAGGTCCATCCTCGAACTTCACGCCGCGGACCGCCAGCAGCCAGGCGCCTGCCCAGACCAGGCCGACCAGTCCCGCGAACACGAACGCCGCGCGCCAGCCATAGCCGGCGGCGAGCAGCGGGATCAGCAGGGGCGCGACAATCCCGCCGAAGCTGTTGATCCCGTTGCCAATGCCATAGCCGGTCGAGCGCAGATGCGGCGGGAAGATCGTCGCGATCGTCTTGATTCCGCTGGGCGTGCCCATCGCTTCGGTCGCGCCCAGCGCAGCGCGAACGAAGGCGAACTGGCCCATCGTCGCTGCCCAGGCGTGGCCGATTGCCGCAAGGCTCCAGGCTGCAACGCCGAGCGGGTTTGCCCATTTGACGCCGGCCTTGTCGACGATCCAGCCGGTGAACAGGAAGGCCACCGCCGCCGACCCCTGGAACCACGCCGCGAGCGTGCCATAGTCGTTGTCGCTCCAGCCGAGATCGGCGGAGATCACCGGCTTGAGCACCGAGATGATCTGGCGATCGACCAGGTTGAGGATGCCCGCCACCAGCAGCAACGCGAACAGCGCCCATCGGCGCCCGGGCGACAGCGTCATGCGAAAGTTACCTGCCGTCCACCCTGGACGAGCGGGATCGCGTTGCGGCGGAGTTGCCGCGTCCCCGGGTTGAGCATCGCCTCCGCCGTATATTGGGCGAGATAGACGCGGCGCGGTCGGTCGGTGCGATTGGCGCCGGTGGCATGCAGCGTCCGGCTGGAAAAGGCGACGATGCTGCCCGCGGGCACTTCGATCGCGACACTGTCGGCCTCATCGACCTCGACGGCGAGGTCGTTGCTGCCTTCGTGCTTCACATGGGGGAGCACGCCGCCGAGATGACTGCCGGGCACCACGCGCACCGTGCCATTGTCGAGCGTCGCATCATCAAGCGGGCACCAGCAGGTGAGATAGGGTGCATGGTCCAAAGGCCCGCCATAAGCGACAACATAGCCCGAATCCTGGTGCCAGCTGAACGGCAGCCCGCCCTCGGGGCCTTTGACGACATATTGGTCGAAGAAGAAATACGCGGTGTCGCCGATCGTCGCACGGCAGACATCCGCCATTACCGGGCTGAACAGCATGCGACGAAGCTCCGGCTGCTCGCGCTGACATTCATTGGCGAAATAGCGCTTGCCGCGATGGCTGATCCCGAGCGTGTCGGAGCCCGCCGCGTCCATTCGCGCGTCCTCGCGCGCGACAAAGGCGTCGCACTGACTACGCAGCAGTGTCAGCAGATCGCCATTGAGCGCATGATCGAACACCGCATAGCCCTGCTCGGCGAACTGTGCCTTCTGCTCTTCGAACCCCATGGCCGTTTCCTTCCGCCCCAGGCTAGGTCGAGCCCGGGTGCGGTGCCGACGAAGAAAAACTATCAACTCCCACTAAATCGATGGGAATGATCTTAACCGAGCGGACCATGCTCCAGCCGCGGCAGCACATGGCGCGCGAACAGATCGGCCTCGGCCGCGTGCGGATAGCCCGAGAGGATGAACGCCTCGATCCCTTCTGCGCGATAGGCGTCGAGCTTGGCGAGCACCTGGTCCGGGTCGCCCACGATCGCCGCGCCGCAGCCCGAACGCGCGCGGCCGATCCCGGTCCAGAGATTGTCCTCGACATATTCGCCGCCCGCCGCCTCGCGCAGCTCCGCCTGCCGGCGCACCCCCGCCGACTGGCTGTCGAGCGACTTGGCGCGGATCGCGTCGCCCGTCGCGGCGTCGAGGTGCGAGAGCAGCCGATCCGCCGCGGCGCGCGCCTCCTCCTCGGTGTCGCGCACCACGACATGGACGCGGTAGCCGAACCGCAGCGTCCTGTTCTCCTTAGCCGCGCGCTCGCGAAGATCGGCGATGATCGCGCGCACGCCGGGAAGCGTATCCGGCCACATCAGGTAGACGTCCGCACCCTTGGCCGCGGCGTCGCGTGCCGCCTCGGACAGCCCACCGAAATAGAATTTTGGGCAACGGCCAGAGACGGTGCCGATCCGCGGCGGCTTTAGCCCGAGCTTCCAGAATTCGCCGTCATGGTCGAGCGGCTCGCGATCCAGCAGCTTGCGAAGGATCGCCATCGCCTCGATCGTGCGCGCATAGCGCGGCGCGCTGTCCAGCATCTCGCCGGGCAGATCGCTTGAGATGATGTTGATGGCCAGCCGCCCGCCCAGCATCTGGTCGATCGTCGCGATCTGGCGCGCGAGCTGCGGCGGCCAATTTTCGCCGATGCGGATCGCCATCAGCAGGCGGATGCGCCGCACCCAGGTCGCTATCGCGGCGGCGAAGGCAGTGGTGTCGATGCCGAGCGCATAGCCGGAGGGAAGCAGGATATTGTCGAAGCCGAGGCTCTCGGCCTGCAGGACGATGTCGCGGCAATGCTCCCAGCTCGACTGGAGCCGGGGCTCGGGCACGCCGAGAAACTCATAGTCGTCGTCGCAGAGCGCGGAGAACCAGCTCACTTCGCAGGGAGGCACGGACAAGATTCGTCCTCTTCAAACTTGAACGCGCGGGCCGCCAAGCTTTTCGATCTTGCGAGCCCATGGCGCTTCGGGTGACAGGCCGGTCGACATTCCTTTTGGCACAGGCATCATGACACAGACAATCCGCTACGGTCTGGTCGGCACCGGCATGATGGGCTGCGAGCATATCCGCAACATCCGCCTGATCCCCGGGGCACGCATCACCGCGATCGCCGACCCGGTCGAGGCATCGCTGGACTGGGCCGATGCGTCGCTGGGCGACCAGCGACCGGCGCGCTTTCGAAGCGCCGAGGACTTGGCGGAAAAGGGCGAGATCGACGCCGTGATCGTCTCCTCGCCAAACTACACCCACCGCGATGTTCTCGCGCCCCTGTTCGAGCGCGACGTGGCGATCCTGTGCGAGAAGCCGCTCGCGACGACGATCCCCGATGCAAGCTGGATCGTCGAGCAGGCGGAACGACGTTCTGCGCCCTTCTGGACTGGCATGGAGTATCGCTACATGCCGCCGGTCGCGCGCTTTGTGGAGCAGGTGCATGGTGGCCGTGTGGGGAAGCTCCACATGGTCTCGATGCGCGAGCACCGCTTCCCGTTCCTGGTGAAGGTCGGCGACTGGAACCGCTTCGCGCGCAATACCGGCGGCACCATGGTCGAGAAATGCTGTCACTTCTTCGATCTGATGCGGCTGATCACCCGCAGCGAGGCTGTGCGAGTATATTGCTCCGGCGCGATGGACGTGAACCATGTCGACGAGCGCTATGGCGGCGAACAGCCGGACATCATCGACAACAGCTACACGGTCGTCGATTTCGCTGACGGTACCCGCGCGCTGCTCGATCTCTGCATGTTCGCTGAGGGTGCTGAGCACCAAGAGGAAATCTCCGCGACCGGGGACGAGGCGCGGCTCGACGTGCTGATCCCGCCGGGCGAACTGGTCTGGTCGCCCCGTGTGCCGCTGCGCGCGCCCAAACGGGTAGAGCGCGAGCTGGTAGCGGTGGACGAAGCAGCCATGGCTGCAGGCTCGCACCACGGCGCGACCTTTCATCAGCACGAGGCTTTTGCGAGAGCCGTACGCGGTGAAGGCCCAATTGAGGTCACTGCGCGGGACGGGCTGCTCGCGGTTGCGATCGGCGTCGCTGCGGAGATCAGCGCGCGAGAGCAGCGCGCTGTCGAGCTGAAGGAACTGATCTAGAATTGTAGATTCATGTCGGGTCGCAGACGGCCCAAGCCGAGCAGCTCCCCTTCCGCAAATCGCCAATTCCGATCATTCGTTTTCGATACGGAGCGCGGCAATGCTGTGACCATTCAGGCCGTTGGTAGACTGCAATATTCTGCCCAGCGGTCCATCAACGCCCTTCGCTTCTCTGGAGGAGTGCCCCGAGGCTCGGCGGCGCGCTTGCGCGCAATTGCCAGGCTGACTTTGCCGGCGCTGCCGAGACCGATGTCCCGGCGCCTGCCATTTTTCTGGACCCGGCAGACCCAGCTTTTGCCGCCGGTCACGCTGACGACAAGAAATAATCCCTCACCGTCGCCCAGCCGACCGGGTCGGCGCGCAGCCTTAACGGCTGTCGCAATTGCTTTCCCATCGCAAAATATTCCCACATTTTTTCCCACACGGGAAATCGGTCACAGGCGAGAATCGGCGAACGGGGGCGGCCGCGAATCACCGCGAAGTCTCGGAAAA
This sequence comes from Sphingomonas sp. JC676, assembly GCF_014489075.1. Classification (GTDB taxonomy): domain Bacteria; phylum Pseudomonadota; class Alphaproteobacteria; order Sphingomonadales; family Sphingomonadaceae; genus Sphingomonas. The sequence continues at coordinate 231,345 of NZ_JACTGR010000003.1, forward strand.
CCTTAGGTTTTCGAGACGTCGGCGAATGTGGAAGAATGCGGGGATGGTGGACAGGGCTGGATTCGAACCAGCGTACGCTTGCACGGGCAGATTTACAGTCTGCTGCCTTTAACCACTCGGCCACCTGTCCAGAGGCGCCAATCAGCGAGCGCGGTCCATTGCCGGGCTAAAAGCGGCCTGTCAACGCCTTGCGCGCAGGCAAAGCCGCGCATAGCGTCCCGCGCATTCCCATGCCTCTGATGCTTTGGAGTCCTATGCGCCGTCTTCCTATCGCCCCCGTCGCCGTGTTCGCCGTCGCCGCGCTCGCCGTCGCTGCTCCGCTCGCCGCCCAGACGGCCGCGCCCACCGCACCGGTCGACCGCATCGTCGATGAAGGCACCAATCGCTCGGAAGTCATGCGCATCGCGCAATATCTCACCGATGTCATCGGCGCGCGGCTGACCAATTCGCCCGGCATGCGCAAGGCGGAAGCCTGGACGCAGGACAAGTTCCGCGAATGGGGCCTGGTGAACGTCCACAAGGAAGGCTTCGAATTCGGCCGCGGCTGGTCGAGCCAGGGCGCGATCGTCCGCATGATCAGCCCGCGCCCGCTGCTGCTCGCTGCTGCGCCGCTCGCCTGGACGCCGGGCACCAGCGGCCCGGTCACCGCGCCGGTTGTGCTCGCCCCGCTCACCGACGAAGCGTCGCTCGCCCAGTATAAAGGCAAGCTCAAGGGCGCGATCGTGCTGATCAGCGAGCCGACTGCTCCAGAGGATGCCACGGATCCCGCCTTCAAGCGCTGGACGGAGGAGGAGATCGCCGGCCGCGACAAGCTCGAACTGCAGAATGGCGGCGCCGCTGCAGGCCGGCCGAACTTCGCCGCCCGCATCGCCTTTGCCGCTAAGCGCGATGCGTTCCTGAAGGAGGAAGGCGCGGTCGCCTATGCCACCATGTCGAGCCGCAACAACAAGCTGCTCCACGGCCAGAACAGCCAGTATCAGGTCGGCGCCACCCCGCCGCTGCCGGCCTTCGAGATCGCCGCCGAGGATTATCGCCGCCTGGCGCGCCTGAGCAAGATGGGCGCGGCGCCGACGGTCGAGTTCAGCGCCGCCAACAGCTTCGATGACAGCGACACCAAGGGCTACAACATCATCGCCGATATCCCCGGCACCGATGCCAAGGCCGGCTATGTGATGGCCGGCGCGCATATGGACAGCTGGGCGATGGGCGACGGCGCCGCCGACAACGGCGCCGGCGTGTCGATGGTCATGGAAGCCGCGCGCATCATCCGGGCGTCGGGCATCAAGACCAAGCGCACGATCCGCTTCGCGCTCTGGGCGGGCGAGGAACAGGGCCTGATCGGCTCGATGAACTATGTCGAGACGCATGTTGCATCGCGCCCGGTCGACAAGAGCGCGACCGGCATCGCCCGCTACATGGGCTGGAGCAAGGGTTTCCCGATCACGCCGCTCGCCGATCATGCCAAGCTCGCCGCCTATTTCAACATCGACAACGGCTCGGGAAAGCTGCGCGGCATCAACACCCAGGGCAATCTGGCGGTGGTGCCGATCTTCCGCGAGTGGCTGGCGCCCTTCGCCTCGCTCGACGCCGATCACGTCATCACCGCGCGCACCGGAAGCACCGATCACGTCTTCTTCGACGCGGTCGGCATCCCGGCCTTCCAGTTCATCCAGGATCCGCTCGATTACGGCTCGACGGTGCACCACACCAATGTCGACACCTTCGATCACCTGCGCGCCGACGACATGCGCGAAGGCGCGATCATCCTCGCCGCGATGCTGGTCGACGCCGCCAATTCGGACAAGCCGCTGCCGCGGGTACCGATGGCGACCGAGCCCAAGCCGTTCGACGGCGCTTACCCGTACCAGGCCCAGTAATGGCAAAGCGTGGACATCGCCCCAGCCAGGCGCCCGCGTCGCGGCCCCGTTTCTACGGCCGCCACGCGGTGCTCGCCGCGCTCGCCAATCCCGAGCGGACCGTCCGGAAACTTTGGGGCACGCGCGAGGCCTTGGCGTCGCTCGATATCCCCCCGGTGATCCCGATCACCTATGCCGATGTCGCCGATCTCGGCCGTCTCGTCCCGCACGACGCGCCGCATCAGGGTCTCGTCGCAGAGGTCGAGCCGCTCGAGGAGATCTGGCTGGGCGACCTGCTCGATCAGGGCCAGGGCGATCGCCGCCCCCTCGTCATCCTCGACCAGGTGACCGATCCGCATAATGTCGGCGCCGTGCTGCGCTCCGCCGCGGCCTTCGACGCCTTGGGCATCATCACCCAGGACCGCCACGCGCCCCCGGAAAGCGGCGCGCTCGCCCGCTCCGCCTCGGGTACGCTCGAGACCGTCCCCTGGGTCCGCGTCGTCAATCTCGCCCGCGCGCTCGACGAGATCAGCGAGGCCGAGTTCTGGCGCATCGGCCTGACCGGCCATGCCAGGGACACGCTGGGCGACGTGCTGGGCGAAGCTCGCATCGCGCTCGTCCTCGGCGCCGAGGGCGAAGGCATGCGCCAGAATACCGAGACGCATTGCGACCAGCTCGCCCGGCTGCCGATCTCGCCCAAGGTCGAGAGCCTCAACGTCTCCAACGCGGCGGCAGTGGCGCTCTACGCGATCGCCGCGCGCGGCTAGCAAAGGGCGGCCTTCTCCCGCGAAGGCCGCCTTTCGCTCCATTGCCACCTGTCCCGAAATGGCACCGGTCGGGCGCATGATTTTCGTGACACTTGCCGCGATTCCAGGCGTTAACGCCGGACACTGCAGCAATTTGACACGCAGTTTGTCACGGAGGCCTCTTTGATCACACGCAAGCTTCTCGCGCTCGCACTCGGTGCAGCGGCGATCCTCGCCTTCACCCCGGCGAATGCCCAGACCTATTTCGGCCCCGCCGACATCAACACGTCGTTCGGGCCCGGCGGCACGATCTCGGCGAGTTTCGGCCAGTCGGGCATCGTCGCGGGCATGTTCCAGCACATCTATCAGTTCACGCTGCCGGTCAGCGGTTCGGCGAGCGGCTCGGTCACGACCAGCGCGGTGCTGTTCCACGGCGTGGGCGATCTCGACCTGACCTCGGTGTTCCTGAACGGCGTCCAGCTCACCGGCATCACCGGCGCGCTCAACGAAGTCGTGTTCGCCAATGCCGTGCCGATCGTCGCGGGCGTGCAGAACGAGCTGATCATCAACGGCATCTCGCGCGGCAACGGTTCTTATGGCGGTCAGGGCGTGTTCGTGTCGAACGCGGTTCCCGAGCCGGCGGCCTGGGGCATGCTGATCGGCGGCTTCGGCCTGGCCGGCATGGCGGTCCGCCGCCGCACGGTCGTTCTCGCCAAGGCCTGAACGCGGTTTCGCGCCGAACGAGGAGGCCGGGTTCGCCCGGCCTCCTTTTTTATGTGCGGCGAATTCGAAGAGTAGCGTGGTTACTTCCATAGTAACTACGCTCCTTCCCCGGCAATTAGGAAGAAACTGCCAAGATATTCCCCAAGGCTGCACTGACGCAGTCGTGTTTTGGGGGCGTATCACCCATGACTCCGGTCCGTCGCTTGGCCTTCATGACGCTCGCCGGTTGCTGGGCGTTGCTGACCGCCGCGAGCGACGGGCCGCCTTCCCTCGAAGACGATGTGCTCGCGCGGATCAACTTCGTCCGCCAGCATCCGCGCGAATATGCCGAGCAGTTGCGCGACTATCGCCGCTATTTCGTCGGCAGCACGCTGTACCTGCCCGGTGACGCCAACGGCGTGACGACCCGCGAGGGCACCGCCGCCGTCGACGAGGCGATCGGCTTTCTCGAGCGCCAGGCGCCACTCCCTCCGCTCGGCCGCGGCGCCCTGCTCGAGCTCGCCGCGCAGGACCATGTCGCTGCGCTGGGCCCGATCGGCGGCCGGGGCCATGTCTCGCCCGACGGCGCCTCGCCCGGCGAGCGCGTCCGCCGCCGCGGCGGCGACATCTATGTCGGCGAGGACATCTCCTACGGCTACAGCGATGCCGATGCGGTCGTCCGCCAGCTGATCGTCGACGACGGCGTCCGCGACCGCGCCCACCGTGCCTTGCTGTTCAATATCGAGGTCCGCTACGCCGGCGTGGGCTGTGGCGCGCACCAGCGCTACGGCCATATGTGCGTCGTCGACATGAGCCGCACGATCAACGGCCGCTCGGTATCGGATGCGCTGGCGAGCAACGGGCCGGCCTTCCGCACCTCCGCCACCGCCCGCTAGGGCAGGATCGTCACCAGATCCCCGGTCCGCACGCTCGCGAACAGATGCTCGGCAAAGGTGAGCGGCACGCCGATACAGCCATGTGTCGCCGCGCCCTCGCGTACGTCGCTGCCGTGGATCGCGACCCCGTCGGGCGTCAGCCGCAGCGTATAGGGCATCTCGGCGTCATAGCTGCTCGAGCGGTGATGCGCGTTCTTCGCGAGGATCGGGAAATTGCCCACAGGCGTCTGCTTCTCGTCGGCGCCATAGAGGATCACGCTGGTCCCGATCTCCTGCCCGCCGCGGAACACCGAGAGCATCTGCCTGCCGAGATCGACCCGCACCCAGACCGCGCCCGCCGGCACGTCCCGGTCGTTCCACACGAACTGGCCATAGGTCATCCGCGCCGGCACGTTGAGCAGACTCTTCACCGCCCGGCTGGTGCCGTCGGCGAGCGTGAGCTGGGGCAGGCGCCCTTCCGGAAACACCACGCGCGGCCCCTTGGGCGCGGCCGGCTCGGCGACGAGCGGAAGCGGCGCGGCACGTCCGCGCAGCGCGGCGTAAACCCCCACCGCCAGCACGAGCGCAATTCCGAGCCCGGCCAGCGCCGTGGCGGCCGTTCGGCTCAGGCGCACCGCATCGTTGATTTTCGCCGGGGTCGCAGGCGCAGCCGCGCCCCCATCAGCGCGAAGCTCGCCAGCATCAGGATCCAGGCGCCCGGCTCGGGCACCGGCGTCACCGGCGGGTTTCCGGGCGGTGTCGTGCCACCACCGCCGCCCGGCGGCGAACCGCCGCCACCGCCCGGATTGCCCGGGGTTCCGCCTGGCGGAGCGAAGCCGAACGGCCCGCCCCCAATCGGGAATCCCCCGCCGCCGGGAGGGCCGCCGATGAAACTCTCTTCCGACCCGAAATGATCGGTGCCGCCCACGGCTTCCGGTCCGCCCAGCGCGCTGGCATCGGGGACGGCGCCGGGCACGGCGCCCGCATCGGGCGGCAGCGGCACGGCATCGGGGATCGGCGCCTCGGGCTTCCACAGGCTCGATTTCTCGCCCGGCGCCTCCAGCGGCACCCGCGCCTTCTTGTTGCTCAGCACGCCTGCTTCCCGCACGCCGGGCGAGCGCGCGGCGATCATCGCAAGCAGGTCGATCGCGGCGGTGATCGGCGGCAGCGCCACGCCCGCGGAGGTCGTGACCAGCATCGATCCCAGTAGAACCAGTCCGGCGAGACGGCGCGCCATGTGCTTCGAGCGCGATTTTCCGGTCGATAGGGTCCGGCCATATGGCTGGCGTCCGATCGCCCCCTGAAAATCTGCTGCCACGTACACCAAATACTTACCCCAAGACTTTGGTTTCCGGCCCATTATGGAATTTGGTCGACTTTAGATAGTCCCCAAATGGCACAATGCGACGAGCCCCCCTGTTTCCGATATGGGGTCCTGGCGCAATGAACGCACGATGAACCCGTTCGGGCCCATTGTGCCGTGTGTCCCGATATGGTGCCGTTCCACCGCACGCCTTATCCGCCCGAAAGGCGGCGGAATTAGGGACGCTCGGGCCCCGCCAGCAGCAATTGCGGCCGCGCCGCCGCGTCCCTGCCTCCCCATTTCGCCCAGCCAGCCCGCCACGCGTCCCACTGCGCCGCGCAGCGCGCCGCATGCTCTTTGTCCTGTTTCGCCTGAACCTGTGGCTCCAATATGGCGAGCCGCTTGAGCAGCACCGCGTTGGTCTCTTCCTCGGTCGCTATCCGCCGCACCGGGCCCCGGTTGCGCGCAGTCGTCCGCGCCGCCGGCCGCTCCCAGGCTTCCGCCTCGGCCGCCTTCGCGCGTGGCGCGTCCAGGTCGCCGCGCTGGACCAGCAGGCGCAGCAGCGAGTCCGAATAGCGCCGCCGCCGCGAAAGCTCGCGCCCCTCGCGCGTCACCACTTCGTCCCAGCCATGTACCGCGCGCTCGAACGCGGCCTGCCCGATCGTCGGCGCCGCCTTGGCGATCGCGCGCTCCCACGCCCTGGCGAAGCCCGGCTGGGCCTTGCGCAACCGATAGGCCGAAGTCGAGGAGATCGCCGCCCGCCCACAGGCGTCGCGCACGCACCCCGTCTCGCCCAGCGCGCGCAGGAAGACCTTCTGCCGCGCCTCGGTCCAGCCGTCGTGTCGGATGCGGTGATCGGGAAGCGAAGGATTGCGCAGTACCAGCGCGCTCTGCCGAGCCGCCCGCGCGGCCCGCGCCCACTCGAGCGCCGCGTCCCAGGCGGCGGCGAACTCGGCATCGCGGCGGCGAAGCTGATAGACCGAGGCGACCGTCATCCCCACCGCGGCGCAGCTACCCCGCACGCCGCCATTCCGGGAGAGCGATACCAGGAAAGCCTCCCGCACCGCCGCCGACCAGCGCCCCCGCCCCCTCGATCCCGCCACGACTCGCCCCCGCCCAAAAGGAGCAGATCAGCTATCGGGCGAAATCCTACATTGGAAGAGGGGAAAGGGTGACTATCCGAAACAACAATACGCCGAGGCAATTTGCGTCGAAGCCACGTTTCATTTACGTATTGATACTTTATTCGGAGGTAACATGCCCTTACCAGGTAGCGAGATCGTCACGGGGTTGCTGTCTTCGGCTATATACGAGGGAATTCGAGCTCCCGCGCATGCGCTAAAGGCCTTTAATCAGCGAAGAAGCGCTATCATACAAGCTTTGGAACAAGGTGAAAAAAACAACTCCACTGAGAGCGAATCCAAAATCGATAGAGCTGTCGATGATGTTGTTCGGGTTTTGGGAGGTGTAAAGGGTGTATTTACAACAACGGTGGATGATTTCCTGAAAGAGTTACGCCGCACATCCGTGCTACAGGAACTGTATAGATCCCTCGTTGCGGCGAGGGCTACAGACGCGGCTTTCGCGCAATTTCTTGTAGTTTACTCCACTTTCGACGGCCTTCCCTTCGAAGCAGAAGCGTGCTTCAAAGCGCTAAAAACGGCTATAGACTATAGAATACAGCAATCGACAAAAGATCCCGCGTTAGCCGAGTTGTTAACTGGTCAGAATGCGCAAACTACCGCCACGCTCGAGCGATTAGAGCTCGTTGTTCATGACCTCAAGCTCGGAGTTCAGAAGTATTCCCACGATGAGATTCATGTCGCTCGTTTGAAGTTAGCGAGATCGATTGAGCAAATGCACAAAGAGATTTCTATAGAAACCCAGCGTGGCTTGCGGCGAGTCAACATCAAAACAGTTATAATATCACCCAGACTTATTGACGAGCAACCGGCGCCTGCGCCCGTCGAGTTAGAGGAGCGGGGACGTGGAGATGCCCTGGTAGATGTTATCCGTATCTCATCGACCACTGTCGTACTCGGAGATCCCGGAGGGGGTAAATCAACATTGGTTCAAAGCCTTTGCTTTGACATGGCTCGCGCAATCACTCTCGCGGCGTCATATGACGCCTCTAAATTATTTGACAAGTCTCAATTAAGAATGCCGTTGAAAATAGCCGTACGAACCTTTGAAAAGCGGTGGTCACAAGATTGCTCATACTCTTTGATAGATTATTTAGTCGACGAACTTAAATCATCATTAGATGATGATGATCACCTGACAAGTTTCCTTGTAAAATATTTGCTAGCCACTGGTTCATGCTTCGTGCTTTTCGATGGCCTCGACGAAATACTGAATGTATCGAAACGCCGTGAAATAGTCTCCATAATAGAAAGATTCTCTTCTCACTACCCTTCTTGCGCATCTCTCGTCACATCAAGAATCGTTGGCTATAGAGATGCCCCGCTCAACGAAGAGTATAATCACTATTATTTGTCTAGATTTAATAGATCTGAGGTAAACTCATTTGCCGAAAAGTTGATTAAAGTGGTAGCTTCGATACCACGCGATGAAGCAAAGATGTCTGCCGCTAATTTTATGAAGCAAACCGTTTCTAGTGCTGCAGATCTACGGGTTAACCCACTTCTACTTGGCCTTATGGTTCATATTTTCCTAGAACGTGGGGATGTGCCCGATAGCAGGCCAGAGATATATAAAGCGTGCGCCAATCTATTGTTTACTCGTTGGGATCAGAGGCGAGATATTATCTTTGAGCATCCCGACGATTTCGAGCTTATGGATCTTTTCGGATATCTGGCTCTGAGTATCTTCGGCGATAGTGACGCCGAAGACGGTGTATCTCAAGAATGGCTTACAAAAAATATGCAGGACTTTTTCTTCGCTTGGTATTCAGATAAGCCAAGGGCTGTAGCTGCCGCCCGCTCGCTGGTTGAGTTCATAACAGGTCGCGCCTGGGTGATGTGCGATATTGGTCCAGCAATATATAAATTTACCCACAGAACATTTCTGGAGTATTTTGTAGCACTTAGAATATGGACCGAAAGCGACGGCATATCCGGCCTTATCGATAGGCTATACTCGAAAATTATCGCTGCAGAATGGGATGTTGTGTCACACTTGTCTCTTCAGATTGGGACGACCAGCGGCCCCCAATCTCTTAAAGCGTCACATGACCTATTGGAGCGGCTTCGGTCACACCCCAGATCGGATGAGGAGCAGATTAATTTTCTTACCTTTATCGCGCGATCGACAGAGTATCTATCCTTGCCCGAGCAGGTTTATCGAACGTTTATTCGCGAAATCGTACAAAAACTCGGCAGCTCTCCGAGCAGGGCTAGGAGAAGCTCCTTAAATGTCATCGAGATACTTTTGACGTACGCGCGAAGGAAGCGCGAAATATGCATTTCGGTCATTGAGGAATTCGCTACCAATAACCTACTATCTCGCGACGCCTCAGATCGCTCTTTCGGTGTGCTCTTACTTGGATACGGCGTTAACCCGACGGCGAATGTATTTTTAAGTAGGGTCGGCTTTCGCGCGGGTAGTATTACACCTAGCTACGAAGCCCTAACGGGCTTACGCGCTCGCGAAGAGCGTGCAGCGCTGGCCCGAGCTGTCGCGTCTCGGGAAGAGGCGGCGCGATATTTTTACACCTACGGAGAGCACGCTGTTGATTTGCTCCGAGCCCACGGGCCGAATTTCCTAATCACAGACGTACCTGAATGGCGCTATGCCGGCTCTTCCCCAATTCTTATCAATATTTTCGTGGCACTCGGAGAAGAAATATTAGGAAAAATATACGGCGATCGCGAACCATATCAGATTATTGGTATTATTGATGAATTAATAGCGCCTATTGCGAACGGCGATAAGATAGAAATTAGTGTTGCACCGGCGCGACTCAACCGTAGTCATATGGATCATGACATTTTTAGATCGCTTGATATGTTGCAATATTATTTCGACAGGGAGGTTAAAGGAAAAGCAAGAAGAAATAGCGTTGTTAAAATCATGCTTAGTGCCGGCGTGTTCTCATGTGTTCTGAGCGAATTATACGATCTGAAACTTTTGAGAAGAGATCAAAAATCTAGACAATCTCGTTTTCTTGACGGCTTTATCGGTACCCTGAAGGTTGACGGGACATCTAATGCCGAAAGAGAATTGGCCCAAGCGATGCTGCAATGGAGAGATGGAGGTCGCTCGCTCGTACGGTTAGTCGCCAGCTAGTTGTATCCGACGTGAGCCTCACTCCACCGGACCCCGCTGCGTATACGTGATCCGTATCCGCACCACGCCCCCACCAGCAGCTTGCCGTTCACCCGCGGCGGCTAGCCTAGCTCACCCAAAAGCGACCGCCATCCGCCTCCGCCGATACCGCATCGCCCCGCCGATCGCGCCAAACCCGACCACCAGCATTCCCCAGCTCGCCGGCTCGGGCACGGCGGCATCGCTGACGCCGACGCTTCGCGTCTGCGCGAACCAGCCTCCGTTGGCGTCGGACAGTTCGAGGAAAAACAACGCGGGTTCGTCGGTGAAGGCGTCGCGAATGATGGCGCAGAAGCTGTTCGGGTCGGCTGCGCAGGAACCGGGCGTTCCATTGGTCGCGATGATCAGCGTGCCGTTACTGCTGAGCGACCAGGCCAGCGCATAGGGCAGGTTGAAGCTGTTGATCACCAGCCCTGCGGTCGACGGCCCGGCCGGCGCGATGCCCGGGTCCAGCGCAAGCGTGAAGTTCAGGAGCACCGGATCGGCGACGAGCGGCGACGGCGCTCCGGAATAGACCTGGAAGTCGGTGCCGAGCAGGTCGAATGTCCGCGTCACCACCTGCGCCTGTGCGGAAAGGGGCACGAGGCAGGCGGCGAGAAGCAGGGATTTCCTGAGCATTGTCGGTCCCCTCAATCAATGGATGATTATTGGTCGCGCCCGATTAATGCTGAAGTTACCATGTCTTACGCACGGCGCAAAGCGTCGGGGCCGGTGCCCGGCCACCGCCTCACTCCACCCGGCCGCGCTCGGTATAGGTGATCCGTATCCGCACCCAGGTCCCGACCAGCAGCTTGCCGTTCACCCGCGGCGGCTTGACCAGGAACTGGAACGCCGCCTGGCGCACCGATCCGGCATAGCCCGATCCGCGCGGATAATCGCCGAGCTCCTGGCAATCCTCCACCCGGTAGCGCGCTACCGTGCGGCACGCGATCTCGCCCCAGCCTTCCACGCCGCGCGCGCGTTCGGAGATATAGGGGGAGATCTCTGCATCGGTCGGCCGGCGATACCATTCCGCCGCGTACAGCTGCTCGCCATGCGGCCCCTTGCCTGCTTTCTCGCTATCGCCCAGGCCTTCCGATCCGCCAGCCGCCGCATCGCCCGCGTCCGCCGTCGCTGTCGAGGGCGCGCTCGATCGCACCTTGGCGATGTCGCCCGTGGCATAATCCTCGCGGGTCAGCACCAGGAAGCTCGGCGGCTGCTTGGCCTGGGGCACCGGCGGCGGGGGGACGATCTCGGGCTTGGGCGGCTGGGGCTGCGGCTCGGGCTTGTCGGCCTTGGCCGCCTTGGCTTTCGCCTTGGCCTGCTGCTTCGCCGCGGGCTCGTTGCCTTCATTGGTGCTGATCCCGAACACCACCGGCTTGGACTTTTCCTTGGGGCTAATCGTCGGGATCAGCCCGAGCAGCAGCAATGCGATCAGCAGCTCGACGATCAGCGCGAGGACGAACGCTGCGCCCCGCCGCCGGAAGGTCGAGCGAAATCGGTCCGGCAAAGAAAGGGACGTCGTGGACTGCATCGGGAAAGGTCTGAAAACCCCGGAACTGGCGCCGCGCGGAATCGCGGGGCGCGCGGGCTTCTATAAACCTCGCCGGATCGGGCGATAGTGGGGCAAAACCATGTCGCGCGCGAACCGGTGATTTCGCCTCTCTTCCGTCACCCCGGCGAACGCCGGGACCCGGAGCCACAATAGCTTCGCTCACTCCCCTTCCCCTCCCCCCCACACCGCGCTAAGGCCACCACGAATCTCGCATTCGCAGCACCCCGGTGCGCCCGCGCGGCCCTTCACGAGCCGCGTCCCCCGCGCGCCCCGGGACGGACAGACAGAAGGACCCGCGCCCCATGACCGCAATCGGCAACGATAGCCTCGGCACTCGCGACACGCTCACCGTCGGCACCGCCACCTATGGCTTCTATTCGCTCCCCAAGGCGGCGAAGAAGCTCGGCGACATCTCCCGCCTGCCCTTCTCGATGAAGGTGCTGCTCGAGAACATGCTCCGCTTCGAGGACGGCGTGACCGTGACCAAGGACGATGCCCAGGCGATCGTCGACTGGCAGAAGGACGCGCGCTCGAACCGCGAGATCCAGTATCGCCCGGCCCGCGTGCTGATGCAGGACTTCACCGGCGTTCCCTGCGTGGTCGATCTCGCCGCGATGCGCGACGCGATCACCAAGCTCGGCGGCGATCCCGCCAAGATCAATCCGCAGGTTCCCGTCCATCTCGTCATCGATCACTCGGTGATGGTCGACGAGTTCGGCACGCCCAAGTCGTTCGGACAGAACGTCGAGCTCGAATATGAGCGCAATCTGGAGCGCTACGAGTTCCTGAAGTGGGGATCGAAGGCGCTCGACAATTTCCAGGTGGTCCCGCCGGGCACCGGCATCTGCCACCAGGTCAACCTCGAATATATCGCCCACTCGGTCTGGTCGTCGAAGGACCCGGCCGGCGAGAACATCGCCTATCCGGATACGCTCGTCGGCACCGACAGCCACACCACGATGGTCAACGGCCTCGGCGTGCTCGGCTGGGGCGTCGGCGGGATCGAGGCGGAGGCCGCGATGCTCGGCCAGCCGGTGTCGATGCTGATCCCCGAGGTCGTCGGCTTCAAGCTCACCGGCGCGCTGGCCGAGGGCATCACCGCCACCGATCTCGTGCTCACCGTCACCCAGATGCTGCGCGCCAAGGGCGTGGTCGGCCGCTTCGTCGAATTCTATGGCTCGGGCCTGCCGGCGATGACGCTCGCGGACCGCGCGACGATCGCCAACATGGCGCCCGAATATGGCGCGACCTGCGGCTTCTTCCCGATCGACGAGCGCACGATGGAATATATGCGGCTCACCGGCCGCCCCGACGAGACGATCGCTTTGGTCGAGGCCTATGCCAAGGCGCAGGGCATGTGGCACGACGTCACCGCCCCCGAGCCGATCTTCACCGACACGCTCGAGCTCGATATGTCGTCGGTGCGCCCGTCGCTCGCCGGCCCGAAGCGCCCGCAGGACCGGGTCAGCCTCGACAGCGTCGACGAGGTGTTCAACGCCGATCTGCTCAAAATCTATCACAAGGAGCGCCCCGCGCGCGCCGCGGTCGAGGGCGCCGATCATGACATTGGCGACGGCGACGTCGTCATCGCCGCGATCACCAGCTGCACCAACACCTCGAACCCCTCGGTCCTGATCGCCGCGGGCCTGGTGGCGCGCAAGGCGCGGGCGCTCGGCCTCAACCGCAAGCCCTGGGTGAAGACCTCGCTCGCGCCGGGCTCGCAGGTCGTCACCGACTATCTCAACAAGGCCGGCCTGTCCGAGGATCTCGACGCGATCGGGTTCAATCTGGTCGGCTATGGTTGCACGACCTGCATCGGCAATTCGGGTCCGCTCGCCGAGCCGATCAGCCAGGCGATCAACGGCAACGACATCGTCGCGGCCTCAGTGCTCTCGGGCAACCGCAACTTCGAGGGCCGCGTCTCGCCGGACGTGCGCGCCAACTTCCTCGCCTCGCCGCCCTTGGTGGTCGCCTATGCGCTCAAGGGCACGGTGACCGAGGACATGTACGAGACGCCGATCGGCGAGGGGACCGACGGCCCGGTGTTCCTCAAGGACATCTGGCCCTCGAATCTCGAGATCGCCGATCTGATGGCCGCAAACATCGACGACCGCATGTTCCGCGCGCGCTACGCCAACGTCTATGCCGGCGACGATCACTGGCGCGGGATCACCGTCGAGGGCTCGGACACCTATAAGTGGCGCGCCGGCAGCACCTACATCGCCAACCCCCCGTATTTCGAGGGAATGTCGATGACCCCCGCCCCGGTCCAGGACATCATCGAAGCCAAGCCCCTAGCCATCCTCGGCGATTCCATCACCACCGATCACATCTCCCCGGCAGGCAGCATAAAAGCGGACTCGCCGGCCGGAACTTTCCTGCAAAACCATCAGGTTAGCAAAAGGGATTTCAATTCCTACGGCGCCCGCCGGGGCAACCATGAAATTATGATGCGCGGCACTTTTGCCAATATACGCATTAAAAACGAGATGGTCCCCGGCGTTGAAGGCGGCATGACCAAATATCACGACCAGGTGATGCCGATCTACGACGCCGCGATGCGCCACAAGGCCGACGGCACCCCGCTCGTCGTCATTGCGGGCAAGGAATATGGCACCGGCTCGTCGCGCGACTGGGCGGCAAAAGGCACCAATCTTCTGGGGGTTAGGGCGGTCATCACCGAGAGCTTCGAGCGCATCCACCGCTCGAACCTGGTCGGCATGGGCATCCTGCCACTCCAGTTCGCCGAGGGCGTGACGCGCGAGACGCTCAAGCTTGACGGCTCGGAGACCTTCACGATCACCGACGTGGCGAAGATCCGCCCGCGGCAGGACGTGGAAGTCACGCTGACCCGCGCCGATGGCACGACCGAGACTTTCCAGACCCGCTGCCGGATCGATACCGTCAACGAACTGGAATATTTCCTGAACGGCGGCATCCTGCACTACGTGCTGCGCAAGCTCGCCGCCTGACACGTTGCGCCGGGGCGCCATGGCGGCGCCCCGGCAGCGACTCGAAGCAATAATCCTTCGATGGAAGCCGTTCTGCGGCTGCTCTGAAATCTTTCGCAGCGCAGCGGAAATCACCCAGACACGTACCGACGGTGACCGAGTCCCGCTACGATACAAATCCCCTGAGAAGCCCCACCAAAGCTTTGGTGCGGTGCCGAAATGTCCTTGACGACAATAAGCCCCGTCAAGCACTCTGGTTAACACACCGTAAATCTTACTGGTGAGTCTCGACGTTCCATCGTCAAACCAAAGAGGGGGTTTAAGATGAACAATCGAATGAAGGCACTGCTATGCAGTGCTGCTGCGGCCGGAACTATGGCATTTGCTGCGGCTCCTGCATCGGCGCAGACCCATATCGTGCTGCACGATATTGGTGGTGTGGCCGGTTCGCCCGCAGAAGCGGGTTTCCGTATTGCTGCCAGCTATTGGGAAAGCGTTCTCACCAACAACGTGACGATCGATTTCGACGTCGGCTTCTCGGCTCTCGGACCGGGCATTCTCGGCGGCACCAGCACCAGCCTGTATACCTATGTTCCGGTCCAGGACTATTATGACGCTCTGGTCGCGAACGGCGTCAGCGCGCTGGATGCACAGGCAATCGCCCATCTCGAGCCGCTCAGCGCTACCGGCAGCCTGGCGCCGATCGTTCCCGCCTATAAGAATCCCGCCGCCCACACCGGTGTCGCCACCACCGGAACGCGCGTCGCTCCGGACGGCCAGCCGATCAGCAACACGATCGCGGTCGCCAGCTCGGTCTGGCAGGCGCTGACGGGCGATGTCGCCGGCACCGATGCGAACATCCAGTTCTCGAACACCTTCGCATTCGATTTCGATCCGAGCGACGGCATCAGTGCCGGTCAGTATGACTTCATCGGCGTGGCGATCCACGAGATGGGCCATGCACTCGGCTTCCTGAGCGGCGTCGAGGATTTCGACTATGTCTCCGGTCAGGGCGGTTTCCCGGTCGACAGCTATTGGTGGGGCTATTCGGCGGACCTGTTCCGCTACAGCGCGGCCGGCCAGCTGAACTGGAACTTCAACACTCCGTCCTATTTCTCGATCGACGGCGGCGCGTCGGCGTTCCTCGGCGACTCCTACTGGTCGACCGGTTCCAACCAGGGGGACGGCTGGCAGGCTTCCCACTGGAAGGCTCCGGGCGGCTGCGCGAACTTCGTCGGCATCATGAACCCGTACATCTGCAGCGGCCTGGTCGACAGCATCACGGCGAACGACCTCGGTCTGCTCGACGCGATCGGCTGGAACGTCAACGTCGATGTGCTCGCCAATCCGAACTACAACTTCACCACCGCGCAGGTTTATGCGGCCGCGGTTCCGGAAGCATCGAGTTGGATGATGATGATCCTCGGCTTCGGCGCGCTCGGCGGCGCGATGCGCTACCGCACCCGCCGTTCGACGGTCAGCTACGCCTGATCGCTTCGACAAGAGCCTGAAGGACGGCCCCGCTCCCCAGGGAGCGGGGCCGTTCTCGTTTCAGGCGTACCGGAAGCGGCCCGTGCTCCTGCGAAGGCAGGAGCCCAGGATCACAAGTGATTCCGCTGGCAACTATGGACTCTGCTTTCGCAGGAGCGCGATTCAAGCTCGGCAGGACACGGTCTAGGAACCGGCTACCATCCCGAGCCAGGGAGCCCACGCGCTATTTGGCGTCGACGATCCCCAGCAGCTCGATCTTGAACAGCAAGGTGGCATCGCCCGGAATCGGCCCCTTGCCGCGCGGGCCGTAGCCGAGATCGGCCGGGACCGCGATCTCCACCGTATCGCCCACGCCCATCAGCGGCACGGCGATCTGCCAGGCCTCGATCAACCGGCCCAGAGGAAAGGTCACCGGATCGCCGCCATAGGAGCTGTCGAACTCGGTGCCGTCGACCAGGCGCCCGGCATAATGCAGCGTCACCTCGTCGGCGAGTGTCGGGTGCTTGCCCGATCCGGTGCCCTTGACACGGCGCCAGCGTAGCCCGCCTTGCAGCGAGCGCCAGCCGTCGCTCGGTTTCAGGCTCGCCAGCGCCAGCATCTGGCGGTTGTGCCAGGCGGTATCCTGCGAATAGTCTCCGCCCGGCACCGTCTGCGCAGCGACCGCGACGGCAACGGCGGTGCAGGCGAACGCAATCGCGGTCAGCGGCATCCACTTAGACATGGTCTTCCTTACTTGTTGAGGGCGCGGCCGGCGACGGCGTCGAGCTTGGCCAGCAATTGGGGATCGCGGACGTGCGGGGCGGTGATCAGCGCATAGTCCAGGCAAGTGTCGATCGGCGTCGCCGGCCGCTCTTCGGGCAAGGCGCGCAGTAGGTGCATCACCATCGCCCGCGCCTTCTCGGCATTGGCGGAAAGCTGCGCGATCACTTGTGCTACATCGACCGCCTCCTCGCCTTCGCGCCAGCAGTCATAATCGGTGACCATGCCGACCAGCGCATAGGGAAGCTCGGCCTCGCGGGCGAGCTTGGCCTCGGGCATGCCGGTCATACCGATGATGTGGCAGCCCCAGCTGCGATAGAGGTAGCTTTCCGCGCGGGTCGAGAATTGCGGCCCCTCCATCGCCAGATAAGTGCCGCCGACATCGGTCTGCGCGCCCGCCGCCTTCGCAGCGTCCGCCGCCAATGCGGAAAGCCGGGGGCAGACCGGGTCAGCCATCGAGACGTGCGCGACCATGCCTTCGCCGAAGAAGCTCGACGGGCGTCCCTTGGTGCGGTCGATGAACTGGTCGGCGATGGTGAAGCTGCCGGGCGGCCGATCCTCGACCAGACTGCCGACCGAGGACACCGCGAGCAGGTCGGTCACGCCCAGCCGCTTGAGCACATCGATATTGGCGCGAACGTTGAGATCCGACGGGCTGATCCGGTGCCCACGCCCGTGGCGCGGCAGGAACACGACCTTCACATGACCGACCCGGCCTACAAAGCACTGGTCCGATGGCGCACCCCAGGGGCTCGACACGTCCACCCAGTCGCCATCCTCGATACCCTCGACATCATACAGTCCGGACCCGCCGATGATCCCGATCGTCCAACCACTCATGCACTCGCCCTTTCCACGTTTCGCCGCGCATAGGCGAAGTAGAGGCCCAGCCCCAACAGGTTCCAGACGCCGAACAGGATCTGCGTCTGATGGGGCAGGCTGAGGAACAGATAGAAGCAGCCGAACGCCGCCCCGAGCCCGACCAGCCACGCCGCCGGGGTGCGGAAGGGACGCACGGCGTCAGGCGCGCGGACGCGCATCACCAGCATGCAGATGCCCACCGCCGCGAACGCGGTCAGCGTGCCCGCATTGGCGAGCGCGGCGATCTGGTCGATCGGGAAGAAAGCGGCGAAGAAGGTGACGACGGCCGCGGTGAAGATGGTGATCCTGACCGGTGTTCCGCGCGACGACACTCGGGCGAGACTCGCCGGCAGCATCCGATCGCGCGCCATCACGAAGAAGATGCGGCTCTGGCCATAGAGGAACGCCAGAATCACCGTCGGCAGCGCTATCACCGCGGTCGCCGCCAGAAAGGTCGCGGTGCCCGGCTGGCCGATCTCACGCAGGATCAGCGCGAGCGGTTCGGGGCTGTCCGCGAAGCGCGTATAGGAAAGTGCGCCGATCGCCGTGACCGCGACGATCATGTAGATCGCGACGCACACCACCATCGATCCGACGATGCCGATCGCCAGATCGCGGCCGGGGTTCTTGGCTTCCTCCGCCGCGGTCGAGATCGCATCGAACCCGTAGAATGCGAAGAAGATGATCGCCGCCGCCGCCATCACGCCGCGCTCGACGCCGTCGCCGCTCATATGCTTGGCGAAGCCGAACGGCGCGAAGGGCTCGAGATTCGCCGCGTTGAAATAGGGCAAGGCGACCACGACGAACACGGCGAGCGCGACCATCTTCACGACCACCAGCAGCGCGTTGATATTGGCGCTCTCGCGGGTGCCGACGCAGAGCAGCCCTGCAACCAGCGCGACGATGAACATCGCCGGCACGTTCACGCCCCAGGAGACGATCTTGCCTGCCGCCATCACCGGTCCGTGCGTCAGTGCGGGATCCAGGTGCACGCCCAGCCCCATCAGGAAGCCATTGGCATAGCCCGACCAGCCGACCGCCACCGTCGCCACCACCAAAGTATATTCGGCGAGCAGGCTCCACCCCACCACCCAGGCGACGATCTCGCCCAGCACCGCATAGCTATAGGTATAGGCGCTGCCTGATGCCGGGATCATCGTCGCCATCTCGGCATAAGCGAGCGCGGCGCACGCGCAGATGGCGCCGGCGACCGCGAAGGAGAGGATCACCGCCGGCCCCGCACGATCCGCGCCGACTCCGATCAACGTCAAGATGCCGGTCCCGACGATCGCGCCAACGCCAAGCGCGACGAGATGCGGCCAGGAAAGCGTGCGCTGCAACCGGTGCTCGGGCGGGCGCTCATGCTCCGCGACGATCTGTTTCAGTCGGAACAGGCTGGCCATGCATTCCCTCCCCAATTGTCCGCCGGTGATAGCGCGGCGCGGAGCGCGTGCAATCGCTGTTCATCGCGCATGCAGCGAGATTGGCCGATCGTTGCGCCTTCGACGGATGGAGCCTTGCGATGCGCCCATGTCTTCTCCTCTCCGCCCTCCTGCTCTCGGTCTCCCCACCCGCCTTTGCCGGCGAGCGCGATGCCGCCCCCAATCCGCAGATCGACTATGCTGGCTTCAGCACGCTCACCCGCGACGTGCGGGCCATCCGCGCCAAGCGCCTGATCGGCTTCGACCGCTTCAAGGCAATGGCGGCGCGACCGGACGTCCTGGTGCTCGATGCCCGCTCCGGCGACGCGTTCACGCGCGGGCACCTGGCGGGCGCGGTCAACCTGCCGCTCACCGATTTCACCGCCGAGGCGCTGGCGCACCTGATCGGCCGCGATCGCAACCGACCGATCCTGATCTATTGCAACAATAACTTTTCGAACCACCGTCCGCCGGTGCCGCTCAAATCCGCGGCGCTCGCGCTCAACATCCAGACCTTCATCAACCTGGTCGGCTATGGCTATGCGAACGTCTGGGAGCTGAACGACGTGGTCGATTTCAACGCCCCGGGCACCGGCTGGGTCATATCGCCCGATTGACCGGATCGCGCGCGTCACCGCGCGGGCGCGGTAACCCGAATCGTCGTGCACCCTGCATTTTCGTTAACCAAAAATGAGCCTGCGCCGGCTCGATTTGGTCCAAATCGGGGCATGTTGCGGCGTGCGCTCTCCTCGACCCGTCGCAAGTGGAGCACGGTTGGTCCATTGAATATTAACAGTCTTGCAGGTACACGTGCCGAAGCGGCACCGGTATCCGGGCCTGCTGGGGGTTCGCGTAGAAATGGGTATCGCAGCGCAGGAAGTCAGGCGCAATCGCCTGCTGGTATCGCTATTGGCAGTGTGCCTGGTGCTCGCAGCCATACTCCAGCTGAACGGCCGCTCGATCCTTGCCGTGGGCGAGGGCAAGGCCGGCGCGTTCGCGACTCTGGTCCAGCCCGAGCCCAAGGGTGTTGCCGGCGGCTTGGGCCCGGCGACCGGCCCGGTCGGCCGCCTGCTTGATTCCGCCAGCCGCTCGTTCGGCAATCCGCACCCCCGCGCCGTCGCCGGTCCGCCGGCCGACGCAGCGCCGGTTGCAGGCACCCCTGGATCGTCGGGCACCAGCCCCGATCTGGCTTCGGCCGGAACACCGTCGACGGTTCCCGCCGCGTCGTCCGCCACGGGCGACAGCAGCGCGCGCAATGGCTCGGGCGGACTCCCCGGATTCAGCGGCCTGCTGTCGCAATTGTCGCCGATCTCCGGCCCTTCGGGCTTCGCTCCGAACGCGACACCGACGCCGCAGCCGACCGGATCGCCGACACCCGAGCCCACCACAACGCCTGGCCCCTCCCCGACTCCCACGCCGGAGCCGAGTGCCACGCCGCCGGTGAACCCGACCCCCACGCCCACGCCGCCGGTGATCGAGCCTACGCCGACACCGACCACGCCTGCGATCGATCCCACGCCAACGCCGACGCCTCCGGTCATCGATCCGACCCCGACGCCGCCGGTGACCAACCCGACACCCCCGGTCATCGATCCAACCGGGCCGATCAGCCCTGTCCCCGAACCCGCCGCCTGGGCACTTTGGCTGCTGGGCTTCGGCGTGATGGGCAGCCTCATCCGTTGGCGGCGCCGCGCCCTGGACGCAGTGGCAGCAGAGGATGCGGGCGGCGACGTCGCATGACCGCCACCACTGCTGACGGCGCGCTCGAACCCGAGCGTAAACGTACATGGCTGCGCACCGCCAAGATCCTCGCTTATGCCTGGCTGCTGCTGGTGCTTTGCTATTTCTGCTGGCAGGGCTTCTGGTACACCGGGCTCTACGCCATGATCGCCGAATGGGAGCATGAGCATTACGACTGGTACATGCCGGTCGGCAATGTCGCCGCGCTCACCATCGTCTTCGGCGCGCTGCCGCTGCTGATCGTCAAGCTGATCGAGCTCCGCCGGAGTCGCCATACGCAACCCGAGATCATCGAGGAACGCGCCGCGGGCCTCCGCGTGGCCGAACGGCTCGGCCGCTGGCTGATCGGCGGCGTCATCGTCTTCGTCATCGCCGCCTTGCTGTCGGTCGCGCTGGTGCTCCTCGATCTTCCCACCGATGGCGGTACGCCGCAGCAGCTGTCGGCCGTCCAGAATCGCTTCAAGGTGCGTGAGGGCCTCACCCAGCTCGAAATCGACAAGGCGCCGAAGCGCGCGATCCTCTTCAGGATGCGCTGGCCCGGCGAGCTCGTCCGCAGCAGCTTTGCCCAGATCGACGCGAAGCTCGCGAATGGCGAGCACGTGACCGTCTTTGCCGAGCTCAGCCAGAACGAGCTCGAGAATTTCGAGCATGACGGCGTGGCGACCTCGCGCCTCGGCGTGCTGGTCAAGAACGGCCTGCCCGGCACCACCATCTCGTACATGAACGGCGCGGGGATGCATGTCGTCGAGCCCTATTACGCGCTGTACCGCAGCGAGCTTTCGGCGCGGCTCCGGTATCTCGCCGTATCCGCGCAGCTCGGGATGTGCGCGCTGATCACCTTGCTCTTCTGGGTCGCCCAGCGCCTGCGGATCCGCGGCATCAAGCGTCGCCTGGGCACCTCAGTGGCGAAAGAAGCGGCGCCGGCCTGATCGGCGCGGCGCACGGGTTGATTGCGGGGATCCCGTCTTAAAACTTGGTAAAGCAAGTTCGCGTAGCAACGGCCCATGCTCGCGAATCTACCCATTGTTTCGTCGCTTAGCCTTTTGCTGTCTTCCGCCCTCGCCGTGCAGGCCGTCGGCGCGATGGGCGGCGGTGTCGAGCATTGGCTGCAAGCCTCCGAAGCCGAGCTGGTGGCGCATGCGGCAACCACACCCACACCGCCCGCCCGCGCCGGCGCACCGCATCTTGTGAAACGCGCGGCCGATGGCATGTTCTATCTCGCCGGAAGCGCCAACGACGCGCCGATACGCTTCCTCATCGATACCGGCTCGAGCACCACGATATTGACGCGTTCGGATGCCGCCCGGCTCGGGCTCGCCGAACGGGGTAATGAAGGGTCCCGGCGCGCGCGCACGCTCGCCGGGGATGTCCGCATCACCCAGGCCAGGGTCAAGGAGCTCCGCATCGCGGGCAAGCGCTTCGCCGACGTGAAGATCGGCGTGGCGAGCGACGATCTGGGCGTCTCGCTGATCGGCCAGGACGTACTGAGCCGTTTCGACAGCATCACCATCGAGCGAGACCGCGCCAGCCTGCGTTGAACGCGGGCCGGCAACGGCTCAATCTAGCCCGCCAGCTTCCCGATCTCCGCGAGCATTTCGCCGCGCACCGTCCTTCCCGTGGCCGGATTGGCCAGCAGACCCGGTCCGCATGCCAGTCGCGCGAACGCCACGCGGCGCCCGCCCTTTTCGGCCCAGCCGATGAACCAGCCGAGTGGCCGCGACTTGTCGACCCGGGCGTTGGTGCCCACCGCCCATCCGCTGCCTGTCTTGCCGCGGATGCTCCAGCCAGCACTTCCCTCGAACCCGGGAATCACTGCCTCGGCCTGGGCATGCGCCTGTGCGGATACGAGCCGGTGCGCGAGCATGCGGCGGAGGAACGCGACCTGCTCGTCGGGCGAGATCGCGAGCGATGACCCCAGCCAGGCCTGGGTGAGGCCGTCATGCTTGCCCGGATTGCCCCGCACGTCGCGGTTTCCATAGCCGAAGCGATCGACATAGGCCTTGAATCGGGCCTCGCCCAATCGCCGCGTCAACTCCTGCGAGTACCACACCACCGACTCCGCCTCCCAGCGCGTGGGATCGGTCATGTGCTTGTCGGTCTCACGGCTGGCGTGATGGACTCCCGGCCGATAGTCCCAGGCCGGATGATGCGCGTCCTTCAGGATGCCGGAGTCGAAGCCCATCAAGGCCAAGGGAATCTTGAAGGTCGAGCAGGGCGTGAAGCGCGTCGCGCTGGGACCGGAGCGATGCAGCACCTTGCCGTCAGCGAGGTTCACGACCAGTGTCGCGCGTGTGACGTTTGCCGTGGATGACGCTGCTACCCTCGGAATTCCAAGGATTCCCGCGCCTGCACCTAGCGCCAGCCCGCGCGCGAAAGTCCGCCGATCCATTTTCATAGTCCTCGCCTCCTTGTCTTCGGACAGAAGCTAAACCGCGCGGGCATGCGCACACAAAGGACGAAAGCTGGCGTGAGCCATTAGCTCAGCTTATGGCTGGGCGATGGTCCGCCCCCATCTGCCGCTCCACGCGCTGCGCGCCTTCGAAGCCTCGGCGCGGCATCTTTCGTTCACGCGCGCGGCAATCGAGCTGTGCGTGACCCAGGCGGCGATCAGCCATCAGGTGAAGGGGCTCGAGGCGCGATTGGGCGTGACCTTGTTCCGCCGCTTGCCACGCGGACTGGCGCTCACCGACGAAGGCCTCGCGCTACAGCCCGCGCTCGCCGACAGCCTCGATCGCATCGCCGAGCTGGTCGAGGGCATCGCCGGTGGGATGGCGACGCAGGTCCTCTCGGTGGCGACGGTCGGCACCTTCGCGACCGGCTGGTTGCTTCCGAGACTGCCCGGCTTCGGGGCTGCGCATCCGCGGATCGACCTGCGGCTGTTCACCAACAACAACCGCGTCGACATCGCCGGCGAGGGCCTGGATTTCGCGATCCGCTTCGGCGACGGTGCCTGGCATGGCACCGAGAGCCTGGCGCTGATCGAGACGCCGTTGACGCCGCTCTGCACGCCGGCGATCGCGCGCGAACTGGCCGAGCCGCGCGACCTGCTCGGCATGACCTTGCTGCGCTCCTACCGCGCCGATGAATGGCCCCGCTGGTTCGCCGCGGCCGGCGTATCGGCGCCGCCGCTTCGGGGACCGGTATTCGATTCCTCGGTGACGATGGCCTCGGCCGCGATCCAGGGCTCGGGCGTCGCACTGGCGCCGGCGGCGATGCTGGTGCGCATGATCGAGGACGGCGCGCTGGTCCGCCCGTTCACGCACGAAGTCGTCACGGGGCGCTATTGGCTGACCTGGCTCAAATCGCGTATCCCGAGCCCCGCGATGCTCGCGTTCCGCGACTGGATCCTCGCCGAAACCGCGCCGGACACGACAAAGCCCGCCAGGCGGTCTGCCTGACGGGCTTGAAAATGTATTGGCTCAATGGGTGCAGGTGGTGATCTTGTCGGCCTCTTCCGATGTCGCCACGCGCTCGCCGGGCTTGACTTGATAGAGCTGCGGCCAGCGCTTGCCGGTGACGAACAGCCGCTTGGCCGTAGCGTCATAGGCGATGCCGTTGGCCACATCGTCGACGCCGCGAGCCTGGGGCCCGAGCGCGCTCACGTCGAGAAAGCCGCGTACCTCGCCGGTCGTCGGGTCGATCCGCGCGATCAAATTGGTCTCCCAGATGTTCGCGTAGATCTCGCCATCGACCCATTCGAGCTCGTTGAGCTTCTCCACCGGGCATCCGTTCGCGGTGACCTTGAGTGTTGAGATCGGCGCCAGCGTCTCGGGATCGAGGAAGCGGAGCACCGGGGTGCCGTCGCTCATGATGATCGCCTTGCCGTTGTGCGTCAGGCCCCAGCCTTCGCCCGAATAGGAGAAGGTGCCACGCGGCGTGAAGTCCTTCAGGTCGTAGATGAAGCCGGTGCGATCCTGCCAGGTGACTTCGTAGAGCTTGTCCTTCCAGGCGACAATGCCCTCGCCGAAATAGGGGGCGGGAAGCTGCTCCTCCTGCACCACCTTGCCGGTCTCCGGCTGGACCTTGCGGATGCCCGAGGTGCCGACTTCGCCGGTGCCTTCGTAGAGCAGCCCGTCCTGGAAGAAGAGCCCCTCAGTAAAGGCCGCGCTGTCGTGCGGCAGCGTCGCGACGACGCTCGCGCGATAGACCGGAATCCCGCCGGGCCGCGTGTAAAGGAAATAGCCGCCCGCGATGACGAGGATCACGGCGAGCACCGCAAGGATTATGCGCTTCATCAAATGCTTTCGGCGGTTCGCTGGATAAGGAAGCCAGACCAAAGCCGAGCCCGCCCACCCTGTCAAACCCCACCTGCCGGAACGCGGGAAACCCCGGTCGGTTATGCGGCGGCCTGGCGCAGTGCGGCGTCGAGTTCGGCGTCCAGCTCGCGCCCGACCGCGGTGACGCGATCGTCCAAACCGGCCGAACAACGAAGACGGCTTGTCATATCCGAAGACGCCGCCGCCCCGCGCATCCTCGCAACAGGCTCGATATGGGGCCGCAACACCGTTTACCGAGCGGCAGCATGCACGCCAGACATAGCAAAAGCCCGCCAACCGATGGGTTGAACGGGCTTTTTGCTTGGTCGCGTTGGTTGCGGGGACAGGATTTGAACCTGTGACCTTCAGGTTATGAGCCTGACGAGCTACCGGACTGCTCCACCCCGCGACAACGGGGATAGGGCTCTGACATGTGAATGGGTTTAACGAAGAAACATTCCCAACAACACCGGCTGCAATGCCTGGCGACGACCTACTCTTCCATCGCTTAGGCGATAGTACCATCGGCGCTGTCTGGTTTCACGGCCGAGTTCGGGATGGGATCGGGTGGGTCACAGACGCTATGATCACCAAGCAATGAAGCCGGTGTAGCTGGGAGGGTTTCTTCAAATCGATACCGTGCACTCTAGGTATTCTTTAATACGGGCTGCGATGATCATCCGCCATCCATGCCAGACTGGGTTTTGCCCAGGGCTGTCATTGATGGTGGGACTCTCAAGCGCGAATAGGACAATTAGTATCGGTTAGCTCCACGCGTTACCGCGCTTCCACATCCGATCTATCAAGGTCGTGGTCTCCGACCGTCCTAAGAAATCTTATCTCGAGGGAGGCTTCCCGCTTAGATGCTTTCAGCGGTTATCCCGTCCATACATAGCTACCCTGCTGCGCTCTTGGCAGAACGACAGGTACACCAGAGGTATGTTCAACCCGGTCCTCTCGTACTAGGGTCAACTCCTCTCAAATTTCGACGCCCACGGCAGATAGGGACCAAACTGTCTCGCGACGTTCTGAACCCAGCTCACGTACCACTTTAATTGGCGAACAGCCAAACCCTTGGGACCTGCTCCAGCCCCAGGATGTGATGAGCCGACATCGAGGTGCCAAACAACCCCGTCGATATGAGCTCTTGGGGGTTATCAGCCTGTTATCCCCGGCGTACCTTTTATCCGTTGAGCGATGGCCCTTCCACGAGGGACCACCGGATCACTATGACCGACTTTCGTCTCTGCTCGACTTGTCAGTCTCGCAGTCAGGCTGGCTTATGCCATTGCACTCTAACAGACGGTTTCCAACCGTCCTGAGCCAACCTTCGCGCGCCTCCGTTACTCTTTGGGAGGCGACCGCCCCAGTCAA
>NZ_JACTGR010000003.1:262500-574827 GCF_014489075.1 Sphingomonas sp. JC676
CGGCATGCGCAGCGCCAGCTCTTCGGCATGCTGATCCTCTTGAACCTCGGGCTCGGCGCGATCCAGTTCGCCGCCGCGCCGCTCGCCGCGGCCTATTATCGCCAGCCGATGGTGACCGATCTGCTGCGCGTGCAGGCTCTGCTCTATATCGCGACGCCGTTCATCGCCCTCCCCTATGCCTTGCTCGCCCGCGAGATGGATTTCCGCAAACAGGCGCAGGTGAACTTCGTCTCCGCCGCGGCCGGCGCGCTTGCCGCGCTCGGCGGCGCGCTCGCGGGATGGGGCGTATGGACGCTGGTCGCCGCGCCCATCGCTTTGTTCAGTGTCCGTGCGATCGGGATGACCTTGGCCGCGCGCTCATTGATGTGGCCGAGCTTCAACTTCCGCGGCGCCGGTGACATGGCGCGATTCGGCGCGGTCATGGCGACGGGCCAGATTTTCTGGTTCCTGCAGAGCCAGGCCGATGTGTTCATCGCCGGCCGCCAGTTCGATGCGCACACCTTGGGTATCTATACGACCAGCCTGTTCCTAACCCAGATCTTCGTCTCGAAGTTCGTGCCGCCGCTCAACGAGGTCGCCTTCTCCGCTTATGCGCGGCTGAAGGACGATCGCGCCGCCGTCGGCAAGGCATTCGTCAAGGGCGCGCAGATCATCATGGTGGTGGCGATGCCCTTCTATATGGGTCTCGCCGCGACGTCCGATCCGTTGGTCCAGGTCGTGCTCGGCCCCAAATGGATGGAGGCCGCCCCGATCGTCCATTGGCTCGCGCTCGCCATGCCGATGATGACGATGCAGACGCTGTTCGCCCCCGCGAGCGACGCCTGCGGCCGTCCGGGAATCAGCGCGCGCAACGCCGCGACCGGCGCCGCATTGCTTCCGGTTGCGTTTCTCGTCGGAATCCAATGGGGCATTCAGGGGCTGATCGCGGCCTGGTTCGTCTCCTATCCGCTCTATCTGGCGATCTGCACTTGGCGGACGCTGCCGGTGATTGGCGTCCGGTTGCGCACACTTGTCGAGGCGATCGCGGCGCCGGTGCTCGCGGCCGCGGCGATGGGCCTGCTGGTCGCCAGCGTCGATCATTTGTTGCCGCAGATGGCGCCGCTCGCCCGGCTCGGTATTCTCATCGTCACCGGCGCCGCGGCCTATGGCGCGCTGCTCCTCCTCTTCGCGCGCGCTATGCTGGTCGAAGTGATCGCGCTCGTCCGCAATCGGGCGGGCTAGGGCGCGTCTCTCCAATATCTCGTCATCCCGGCGAAAGCCGGGATGACGAAGGTGAAATCGGCAGCCCCTGCCTTGCAATGTAGGATTTCAAAAGCGATCGAAGGACCCGCTCTTTCTCATCGTTGAACCCTCCGAAAACCGCATTTTTCGGGAAGGAAGGATTTTCCACATAGCAGGTGTCAACCGTGTCAACTTGAACGCGTCGACCCACTGCTCCGGTGGCCCCGGAACCCCTGATTTCAGCCGTCTCCGTTCGCAGTTCGGCTAGACCGCTTGGATATAGGCCCGCATCGCCTCGGCTTCGGATTCGATCTTGTCGATCCGGTACTTCACCAGGTCACCGATCGAGATGAAGCCGACGATCTTGTCGCCGTCGACCACCGGCAGATGGCGCACCCGACGCCGCGTCATCAGCGCCAGCGCGCCCAGCGCGGTCTCGGCCGGGGTGACCGTGATCGCCGGCGCCGTCATCACCTGGCTGACCGTTCGATCGAGCGCCGCCGTCCCGAATTCCTCGAGGCAATGGATCACGTCGCGTTCGGAAAAGATGCCGGCGATCGTGTCGCCGTCGAGCACCGGCACCGCGCCGATTCGTCGCCCCGCCAACAATGTCACTGCTTCGGCCACGGTCCGATCGGCGCTGATCGACACCACTTCATGGCCTTTGCCCCCCAGGATCGCTGCGATAGTCACCGCTTATCTCCGCATACGGGTTCAGGCGATTGTTTCTCCCATGATTCGCGCCCAATTGCAAAGCCATGGATGACCGGCGCGCCAACGACGGACCGGGTCTCGACGACCCCGAATATGCGGCTTTTGCCTGGGGCCGCTATCGCCGAATCCTGGGCTGGATGGCGCTCGTCTCGCTGCTCACCGTCGGCCTCGCCGAACTGGCGCTCTACTGGTCGATGGGCGAGTTGCAGATCGTCACCGCGATCGCCACTTTCTTCGGCGTGTTCCTGACGATGATGCTCGCCGCCGCGCTGATGGGGCTGATGTTCCTGAGCTCGGGCACCGGGCATGACGAACAGGTCGAGGATCCGCTGAAGGGCGAGGTGGATATCGATTAATCGACGATCCGCGTCAGCCGATAGCGCAGCGTCGCGGTGCCGTTTGCCGGCACGCGAACCGCCCAGAGCGTGCGGCCATTCTTGCGCCCGAGACGCGCCGAACGCGGCTCGAGGCGATAGGTCGTGCTGTCAAAGTCCAGCATGGCCTCGAAGCTGACCGGCCATGGGTTCGCATTGCTCACCGAATAGACGAAGTCGCTCGAACGTTGTGCGGCTCCCTCGTCCTGCCTCTCGACTTCCTGCCCCAGCACATGGACCTGGGTGGCCTCGCCGACGGTCACGTCGACATCCTCGCCTACGGCCTTGTCGGGCAGATAGCCCAGGCCGGACAGCGCGTCGGTCGCTCCCAGCGGCTCGAACACCGCGACGGGTCCGGCGGGAAGCGCCACCCCCAGCCCGTCCTCGCGCTTGTTGCGCGCGCGCAGGGTCAATCGAACCGGCGTCTCCTCGTCAGGATCGACGGCATCCAGATCGGCGGCATAGACGATGGCCACCTTGACGCCCGGCTTGTCGTACATCGCGACCTGCTTCTGCGCATTCGACGCGATCGTGGTCGCGATCGGCATGCGATAGAGCTTCAGATCGCCGAGATCCTCGCCCTGGACGGTGACGGGCGTGGACATGAAGCCCATTCTTCGCATGCCGGTCACGACGATTTCACCAATCCCGTCCTGCGTGTCGACCATCCCGGCTTGCATGGCCGGGGCAACCATGGCGAGAACCGGGCGGTAGAAGCAGCGAAACGTCAGCCGTTGCTCCTGTCGCCCGGCATAATTCCGCTCATCTTCGCGATTGAGCTTGCCTGCGACGACCGCCATTTCGGCATCTATAAAGCTGGTCGGATCGCTATTCGCCAGCGTCACCCATGCGGTGAGATCGGCCCGCTCGCCGCCGTCGCGCATCCGGACCACATAGTTGGTCTGCCAGTCGAACCCCCAGGAAAGATAGGACAGGGTCAGGGTCACGGTGGCGGGCGCGGGCGAATCGGTCTCGATCGACAAGGTCGGCCGCGCGGGCAAACCGGGCGGCACGCCGTCATAGACCGGCTCTTCCGCGAGCGACCCGCAATTCACTGCCTCGAACCCGTCCTTGGTCTGCAGGATGGCCGCGCCGTCGGGCCCGGAGCGGATGATAGCCCACTCCTCGCGAACTTCCCCGGTCTTGCGGTTGGTCCGGCGCAAGGTCACCGGCCGGCCGAGCGCACGCGCGTAAAGGTTGCGCGGCGAGAGCAGGTCGGCGTCCAGATTCTTCTCGCGGACGCCCGCCGGCAATCCGGTGACGATCGCGCTTTCCGGCAGCATCCCGCCTGCGACGCCTTCGAACCGGATCACCGCGCGCCCCGCGGGAATCGTCACGGTCCGCCGCTCGGTGACCAGCGCATAGCCTTGCAGCCAGTCGAGATTCATCGCCTCGTCGGATCCGCGCTCTTCCGCACGATAAATGGTGACGGATACTGCTTCCGTCTTGTCGGAGGTGACGATCGCCTGCGCCGCAGCCGGCCCGGCAGCGCCCAGCGCGGCCCCGAGGATCAACCCGATCAAGCCCGGCCGACCCATCGCCGGCTCAGTAGCGCGTGTCGAAATCGGCGGTCAGCACCGTCTCGCCATTGGCCGGAACGGTGACTTGCCACGCCCGCTCGTCGACCGAACGCCGGCTGCCCTTGATGCTCTCATTGGGCACCCGCGTATCGTGCCACCAATTGTCGAGGCCGCCCTGCACCACCTCGACAGTCACTGGAGTCGGCCGGGCATTGGTGATGCGATAGCGCATGCTGGTCCGCCAATAGATCACGGCGCGTTCCCAGGTTTCCTCGCGGACCACGCCCGAGCCGTCGGTAATGCGGAAGCGCGCGGTGCGTTGCCATTCGCCGCTGTCGATTCGGGCACGCTTCTCGACCGTCGGCTGGATCTTCACGTCGAACGCCTCGCCGGTCTTGAGCGCAAGATCCGATCCCATCGGCGTATGCGGGATGGCGTTCTCGCCGATGAATTGCGGCTGGCCGCGCGCATCGCGCATGTAGACGCGCACCGTACCGGCCGGCAGCGCATCGCCCAGCCCGCCCGAGCGCGAGGAGGAGAAGCGCAGCACGGTATCGACGCTCACCGCCTCGTTCGCGCTGCCGAGCCAATCGTTGCGATAGAAATAGCCCTTGCTCGCCGGCGCGCCCGACACGTCGAGGAAGCTCACCTGCTTCTGCTGCGCGTTGGCGATCGTCGTGCGGCCTTCGATCGGATAGACATAATAGTCGCCGAGCCGCTCGCGATTGGCACTTTCGGTACCCGGGCGATTGCCCGAGGGCCGGGGCGGCGAATAGCGATCGCGATTGTCCTGCTGCCCGCCCACCGCGCCGGCGACCAGCAGCGTGCGCGCATTGGGAAAGCTGGTGCCGCTATTGTTTCTCAGCGTGATCCAGCCCTGGACATCGATCTTGCCTGCCCCTTCATCGAACAGTGCGACATAATCGGCGGCCCAGCCAAAGCCCCTCGAGAGATAGCTCAGCGTCACCGGGCGGGACCCGGACCGCGCGGCATCGAGCGTTACCGACAGTGTCGGCCGCGCGCGCAGATTGGGCGGAAGCGACGGAAAGACCACCCGCGCACCCATCCCGCCCAGCACCTCGATCCGATCGCCGATGCGAACGATCGTGCCGCCGTTATTGGCCAGCACCTGCGCGCTCTCGCGCGTCTCGGCGCCGGTGGCGGGGTTGGTGCGGACCAGCGACACGGTCTGGCCGACCGATTTGTCCATCAGCTTGTCGGGCGAAAGCAGGTCATAATCGAAATTCTGCTCGACGATGCCTGCACCTTCCGTCGACAGGGTGACGGTCTCTGGCCGGATCTGGGCGGAAACGTCGGGGAATTCCTGGCGCGCGCGGCCCTTGGGCAGCGTCAGCGTGCGCATGTCCTGCACGAGCGCAAGATCATTGTTGTAGATGGTGACCGAGACATCGCCCTGCGCACTCTGCTCCGGAGACGGCACCGCCGCCGTCTGCGCTTGTGCGGCGAACGGTGCGCCCACAAGAACGAGTGCCCACAAACGCATGGCATCCTCCCCCGATAGTCTCAGGGAAGGATGCTAGCAGGTTGCGCCGCAAGGGCTAGTCTGTCTTGAAATCGTCATTCCGGCAGGCGCCGGGACTACCTAATCAGGAAGTCGAAACCTCGGCATCGTCGCTCTTGGCACGACGGCGGCGCGGCTTCTTGGGTGCCTCTTCGCTCGTCTCGGCAGCGGCTTCGATGCCGAACGCGGGCGGCAACACCGCGACGTCGATCACATGCGGCGCTTCGGCCTCGACGGCTTCGTCGCGGCGAGGGCGACCGCGACGGCGCGGGGCGCGGTCCTGCGCTTCCTCGCTACCGGCTTCGAAAGTCTCGGCCGGCGCGGCTTCGGCATATTGGCTGTTGCCGTTCGCATATCCAGTGGGGCGGCCATTGCGGCGATCGTC
Organism: Sphingomonas sp. JC676; assembly: GCF_014489075.1. Classification (GTDB taxonomy): domain Bacteria; phylum Pseudomonadota; class Alphaproteobacteria; order Sphingomonadales; family Sphingomonadaceae; genus Sphingomonas. The sequence continues at coordinate 268,237 of NZ_JACTGR010000003.1, forward strand.
ACGCGGCTCGCGCGCCTCACGCGGCTCGCGGGCTTCGCGCGGCTCGCGGGCTTCCCGGTCGTCGCGATTGCCACGGGCCTCGCGGTCGTCGCGGTTGCCGCGATTCTCGCGCGGCTCGCGATTGTCTCGCGGCTGCTGAGGCTGCTGCTGACGCGGCTCCTGATAGTCGCGATCCTCGCGATTGCCATCGGCCTCGAAATCGAAATCCTCGTCCTGATCCTCATCGTCGCGCGGGCGGCGATTCTGGTTCTGGTTCGCATTCGGATTCTGCTCCTCGAAGCGCGAGCGGGTTTCGCTCAGCACCCGGAAATAGTGATCCGCGAACTGGAAATAATATTCAGAGTTGACCCGATCGCCCTGCATCTGCGCATCGCGGGCGAGGTTCTTGTACTTCTCGAGCAGTTGAGCAGCATTACCGCGGGCGCGATTGTCGATACGATTACCGTTGTCGCGCTGATTGGGGTTGCCCCCACGCTGCTGTTGCTGACCGCCACGACCGCGACGGCGGCCGTTTGCCTGACGATTGTTCATCAAGGTCTGTTTGTCCTGTCCTACAAAGCCGTCCGTCGGTCCATCATGGGTTCCGGATGCAAGTTACATTTGCGGGGCGCGCCGGATGTCTCCAGCGCTTCCCGCCTGCCACGGCTGCCGGACTGCAGCAGCTCACATGACCATGGAGTGGGCTATAGCCCTATTTTCAACAACTTGGTTGAAAGTGCCTCGCCCCGGCGCCGTTCTTAGCCCGTGCAGCATCAATCTCCAAGCAGAAATATGTGACGTTTTGATGCGATTTCAAGTGAGCCGTATCGCACGGGGACGCCCGCCGAGATCCTTATACACGGTCGGGCCCAGACCGGAATTGCGGGCTATTGCGGATACCGCCTCGGCCTGGGTCCAGCCGATCTCGACAATCGCCGCGCCGCCCGGCTCCAGCAGCCCTGGCAGATCGGGAATCATGCGGCGATAATCGTCGAGTCCGTCGGCTCCGGCGAACAGCGCGGCGGCAGGTTCGTAGCGGCGAACATCCTCGGGCAATGCCTCATCCGTCCCGATATAGGGCGGGTTGGCAAGGATCAGGTCGAAGCGCGAATCCAGGCCCTCCCCCCAATCGCCTGGAACGAACAGGGCGCGGTCCGCCATGCCGAGACGCTCGGCATTCTTACGCGCATAGACAAGCGCCTGCTCCGACTGGTCGACCCCCAGGCCCTTCGCATCGGGCCAATGGTCCAGCGCCGCCAGCAGCAACGTGCCGGGTCCGGTTCCCAAATCGAGTATCGAAACCGGCGCCCGATCCCCGAACCACTCGATCGCAGCCTCGATCAGCGTCTCGCTGTCGGGCCGCGGTACCAGCGCGCCGGGACCGACCTGCAACTCGATCGTCCAGAACGCCCGGCTGCCAGTGATGTACGCCACCGGCTCGTGCGCCAGGCGTCGCGCGACCTGCGCCTCGAAAACATCAGGCACCGGATCGTCGAGCCGCCGCAGAAGCAGTTCATCGCGCGACACGCCCAGCGCATGCGCCATCAGCAGCTCGGCATCGAGCCGCGGCGTGTCGCTGACATTGGCAAGACGCTGGGCAGCGACGGCAAGCGCCGCGCGAATCATGAATCGAGCTGCGCCAGCCGGTCGGCCTCGTCCTGCGCGATCAGCGCGCCGATCAACTCGTCCATCTCGCCTTCCAATATCTCGGGCAGGCGATGCAGCGTCAGATTGATGCGGTGGTCGGTCACCCGGCCCTGCGGGAAATTATAGGTGCGAATGCGCTCCGAACGATCGCCCGATCCGACCATCGACTTGCGCGCGCCGGCCCGCTCGGCATGGAGCCGCTCGCGTTCCTGCTCGTACAGGCGGGTGCGCAGCACCTTCATCGCCTTGGCCTTGTTCTTGTGCTGCGATTTCTCGTCCTGCTGGATCACGACGAGGCCCGTCGGGATATGGACGATGCGCACCGCCGAATCGGTCGTGTTGACCGATTGGCCGCCCGGGCCCGACGAGCGATAGATGTCGATGCGCAGATCCTTGTCGTCGATCTTGACGTCGACTTCCTCGGCCTCGGGCAGCACTGCGACGGTGGCGGCGGAGGTATGGATGCGCCCGCCCGCCTCGGTCGCGGGCACGCGCTGGACGCGGTGGACCCCGCTTTCGAACTTGAGCCGGGCGAACACGCCCTTGCCCTCGACCGAGGCGATCGCTTCCTTGAACCCGCCCGAGTCCGAAGCCGAGGACGAGATAAGCTCGACCCGCCAGCCCTGCCGCTCGGCATATTTCTGATACATGCGGAACAGGTCCCCGGCGAACAAGGCCGCCTCGTCCCCGCCCGTGCCGGCGCGGATCTCGAGCATCGCCGCGCGCTCGTCGGCCGCGTCGCGCGGCAGCAGCGCCAGCGCCAGGCCACGTTCCGCCTGCGGAAGCCGCTCGCGGATCGCGGCGAGTTCCTCGCGCGCCATCTCGCGCAGATCGGCATCGCCATCGGTTTCCATGCCGGTGAGCGTCTCGACTTCCTCGCGCAGCCGCCGCACCTCGCCAGCCGCTTTCGCGACAGGCTCGACCTCCGCATATTCCTTGGAGACCTGGACGAACCTGTCGCCCGACAAGTCGCCGGTCGCCATCAGCGCCTGCAACTCATCCCGCCGCGCCTCGATCGCGGCGATGCGGTCTGCGGGGATGCTGGTCATGCGGTCGCCAGGCCCCGAAGCACCTCTTCCACGCGCACGTGCGCATCGGAAGCCTTCGCAGCTCGAGTATTAACGACAATTTTGTCGTCCCGAACGCCAATGGCCACAAGTGTCGTCGCGAGAATCTTGGCCGCCTTATCATAGCGTTTCTTCGGCGATCCGGTCGCGATCATGTCTGCTGAAAGGCCATTTTCGCGAAGCAGCTTGAGCGCGCGAAACCCGGTACCGATCGCCCGGTCGTCTTCGATCGCAATAATGACGTCCTGCTGCTCCGTCACCGGCTCATCAATCAGCATCGCCAGCCGCTCGACGCCCGCAGCCCAGCCCACACCCGGCGTCTCGGGTCCACCCAGCGAGCCGATCAGCCCGTCATACCGTCCGCCCGCGAGCACGGTGCCCTGCGCGCCCAGCCGATCGGTAACGAACTCGAACGCGGTGTGCCGATAATAGTCGAGCCCGCGCACCAGTCGCGCATTGCGCGTCCAGGCAACGCCCGCCGCGTCGAGCCCGTCGGTCACCGCCTTGAAGAAAGCCCCGGCTTCCTCGGTCAGGAATGCGTCGATCCCCGGTGCGCTATCGGCGATCGGCCGGTCGCGCGGGTCCTTCGAATCGAGGATGCGCAGCGGATTCTTCTCCAGCCGCGTCTGGCTGTCCTCGGACAGTTCCTCGCGATGCTTTTCGAAATGCGCGACCAGCGCGGTGCGCCACGCATCGCGCGTCTCGGCATCGCCCAGCGTGTTGAGCTGCAGCGTCACGCCCTCGGCGATGCCCAGCTCGTGCAGCAGCTGGTCCGCCAGCACGAGCAGTTCGACATCCGCCGCGGGCTCGGCTGCGCCGATGATCTCGGCATCGATCTGGTGGAACTGGCGGAACCGCCCCTTTTGCGGCCGCTCGTAGCGGAACACCGCGCCGCTCGTGACAAGCTTCATCGGCGCATGCTGCTGCCAGCCCTCGGTGATGAAGGCCCGAGCGATGCCGGCGGTGAATTCGGGGCGCAGCGTGATAGAGTCACCGCCGCGATCCTCGAAGGTATACATTTCCTTCGAGACAACGTCGCTGGTCTCACCCATCGAGCGGGCGAACACGCCGGTCGCTTCGAACACCGGGATTTCCACCCGTTGGAAGCAATAGAGCCGGCGCACCCAGTCGAACTTCTCGAGCACGGTCGCGAAGCGCCTTTGCTCGTCGCCGAAAATGTCCTGGGTGCCCCGGATCCGCTTGGGGGTTTCGATACGTGCCATCGCCGCGCGATTAGGCGCGTTCGGCGGCTATCGCAACGCACGAGATCAAGCGCGCGAGAAAGTGCGGCCTCGGCAGCGATTGGCCTCCCGTGTCTGAGCTTTATGCGCCAAGCATCTCCGGTCGCGCTCGAAATCTGAACGGCCGCTATGCTAACCCCGGTCTTTCGCGTTTCCGAGATATTTCTCCTGTGGAACGAGCGAAACTGCATGCCTATGAGCGAGTTTCGCATTGACCTGCGCTCCCGGCCTCTGGGTGCGCGCTGAGCGGGTTCTTGAATGGCTCCAACGTTACCGACCAGCCTTCGCCGATCGGGCCTTACTCTGTTGGCCGCGGCATCGATTCTCACCGCTTGCAGCAGTGGCAGCAGCGACGCGCAGAAAAAGGGGCGTGGCCAGGGCGGTCCGGTTCAGGTCGGCTTTGTCGTCGTCCAGCCGAGCAGCGTTCCGGTCACCACCGAACTCTCGGGCCGCGTGACGGCCTATCAGATGTCGGAGGTTCGTCCTCAGGTTGCGGGTCTCATCCGGCGCCGCTTCTTCGAAGAAGGCGCGATCGTCCAGCAGGGCCAGACGCTTTACCAGATCGATCCGAGCCTCTATCAAGCCGCAGTGGCGCAGGCGCAGGCCAATCTGCAGAGCGCGCGCGCCAATGCCGAAGCCGCACGGGTCCGCGCCGATCGCTACAAGCCGCTCGCCCAGATGCAGGCCGTGGCGCAGCAGGATTATACCGACGCCCTTGCCCAGGCCCGCCAGGCCGAGGCCGCGGTGGCGCAGAACAAGGCACAGCTCGATACCGCGCAGATCAACCTGCGCTTCACGCGGGTTCCCGCGCCGATCACCGGCCGCATCGGTCGCACGCTGGCGACCGAAGGCGCATTGGTCACCACCAACCAGACCGATCCGCTCGCGGTGATCCAGCGGCTCGATCCGATCTATGTCGACATCCAGCAGTCGAGCGCCGACATGCTCGCCTTCCGCAAGGCGCTGACCCGCAGCGGCGTGGTGCCGGCGAGCGCCGCGGTGCGTCTCAAGCTCGAGGATGGCAGCGATTTCGGCCAGACCGGCACCGTCGAGTTCTCCGAAGTGATGGTCGATCAGAACACCGGCACGGTGACGCTGCGCGCGCGCTTCTCCAATCCGCAGGGCGTACTGCTGCCGGGCATGTTCGTTCGCGCGATCTTCGCGCAAGCGATCGACACCCAGGCGTTCCTGGTGCCCCAGCCGGGCATCACCCGCGATCCGAAGGGCAACGCCACCGTCTGGGTGGTCGGGCCCGGCGACCGCGCCGTGGCGCGCACCGTCGTCGCCGAGCGCACGATCGGCCCCAATTGGGTGGTGACCCAGGGGCTGGCGCCGGGCGAGAAGGTCATCGTCCAGGGCATCGCCAATCTGAAGCCCGACACGCAGATCAAGCCCGTCCCCGCGACCGCTCCGCAGCACATCCAGCCGCCCAAGGGTGGCAAGGGCGCAGGCGCGGCCAAGGCCAAGGGCGGCTGATCCTCGATGTCGCGCATCTTCATCGATCGCCCGATCTTCGCGTGGGTGATCGCGATCATCGTCATGCTGGCCGGCGTGGGTGCGATCTTCTCGCTCCCGATCGCGCAATATCCCGATATCGCGCCGCCCCAGGTCAATGTCCGCGCCACCTATCCCGGCGCGTCGGCGGAAACGGTGCAGAACAGCGTCGCCCAGGTGATCGAGCAGCAGCTCACCGGTATCGACGGGCTGCTCTATTTCACCACTTCGTCCACCTCGCGCGGCCAGGTGAACATCTCGGCGACGTTCGAAAAAGGCACCGATCCGGACATCGCCCAGGTCCAGGTGCAGAACCAGGTCCAGCAGGCGCTGTCCCGCCTGCCGCAACAGGTCCAGCAACAAGGCCTGCGCGTCACCAAGTCCAACCCCGATCAGCTGCTGCTGGTCGGCGTCTATGACAAGACAGACAAGCGCACCAATCAGGACGTGTCTGACTGGATGGCGTCCAACATGCAGGATCCGCTGGCCCGCATTCCGGGCGTCGGCGACACCAACGTGTTCGGCGCGCCCTATGCGATGCGCATCTGGCTGAATCCCGATCGGCTGGCGAGCTATTCGCTGATGCCGAGCGACGTGGTCACCGCGATCCAGAACCAGAATACCGAAGTCGCCGCCGGCGAGATCGGCGGCCAGCCCCAGCCGAGCACCCAGATGCTCAACGCCACGGTGACCGCCCAGTCGCGCCTGCAGACACCCGATCAGTTCGCCAAGATCATCCTCAAGACCCAGACCAGCGGCGCCACCGTGCTGCTCAAGGATGTGGCGCGGATCGAGCTCGGTGCCGACAGCTACAACGCAGTCAGCCGCGTCAACGGCCATCCCGGCGCCGGCATCGGTATATCGCTGGCCCCGGGCGCCGACGCGCTGACCACCGCCGATCTCGTCAAGTCGCGCGTCGCGGAGCTCGCCAAGACCTTCCCGGCCGGGTTTGACTATGCCTATGCCAACGACACGACGGGCTTCATCAAGCTGTCGATCGAGGAAGTGGTGAAGACGCTGGTCGAGGCGATCATTCTCGTCGTGATCGTCATGTTCATCTTCCTACAGAGCGTGCGCGCGACTTTGATTCCGTTCGTCGCGGTGCCGGTGGTGCTGCTCGGCACCTTCGCGGTCTTCTATGCGCTCGGCTTCTCGATCAACACGCTGACTTTGTTCGGGCTGGTGCTCGCGATCGGCATGCTCGTCGACGATGCGATCGTCGTCGTCGAGAATGTCGAGCGCCTGATGGAGGAGGATCCAAATCTCTCCCCGCGTGACGCGACGATCAAGTCGATGGAGCAGATCCAGATGGCGCTGGTCGGCATTGCGCTGGTGCTTTCCGCGGTGTTCCTGCCAATGGCGTTCTTCGGCGGATCGACCGGCGTGATTTACCGCCAGTTCTCGGTGACGATCGTGTCGGCGATGGTGCTTTCGGTGCTCGTCGCGCTGATTCTCACGCCGGCGCTGTGCGCAACGCTCCTCAAGAAGAAGAGCGATGAACATCATGGCTGGGTCGAGCAGCGCTTCCCCGCCGTCGGCCGATTCTTCGGCCGCGCGCGCGACGTGTTCAACACCAATTTCGAACGCGGCGTCGAGCGGTACACGGTGGCGGTCAACAGGGTCGTCGACCGCAAATGGATCTTCCTTTTGATCTATGCCGCGATCTGCGCGCTGCTGGTGCTGATGTTCTACCGCCTGCCGACCGGCTTCCTGCCGACCGAGGACCAGGGCGCCGCCCAGATCCAGTTCCGCCTACCCGCCGGCGCGACGCAGAGCCGCACGCAGGACGTGCAATTGGCGATCGAACGCTATTTCCTGAAGGACGAGAGCAATAACATCGCCACCATGTTCACCGTCACCGGTGGCGGTGGCGGTGGCGGTGCCAGCGGCCAGAATACCGGCCAGGGCTTTCTCAATTTCGCCGACTGGTCCAAACGCAAGGGCAAGGACAATACCGCCGACGCGATCGTGGGCCGCGCCTCCGGCGCGTTCCGCAACTTCCGCGACGCCCAGGTTTTCGCGCTGATTCCGCCGTCGATCCGTGGGCTCGGCCAGTCGACCGGCTTCACCATGGAGCTGCAGAATGTCAGCGGCATGTCGCGCGATGATTTCGTCGTCGCGCGCGACAAGTTGCTCGCCGCGGCCAATGCCGATCCCGACCTCGCCCAGATCCGCCTCTCGGACCTGCCCGACGTCGCCACGCTCAAGGTCGATATCGACCAGCAGAAGCTCTCGGCGCTCGGCCTCGCCCAGGCCGACGTCAACAGCACGCTGTCGACCGCCTGGGGCGGACGCTATGTCAACGACTTCATCGATCGCGGCCGTGTGAAGCGCGTCTATGTCCAGGGCGACGCGCAGTATCGCGCCGCGCCTGGCAATATCGGCGAATGGTTCGTCCGCAGCAACAATGGCGAAATGGCGCCCTTCTCCGCCTTCGCGCGGACGAGCTGGGCGACCGCCCCCACCACCATGTCGCGCTTCAACGGCATCCCCGCCTTCGAATTCCAGGGTCAGGCCGCGCCGGGCAAGAGCTCGGGTGAAGCGATGAAGCGCATGGAAGAGCTCGCCGCGCAGATCCCCGGCACCAGCGTCGCCTGGGCCGGCCTTTCCTATCAGGAGCGGCTATCCTCGGGCCAGGCGCCGTTGCTCTACGCGGTTTCGCTGATCGTCGTCTTCCTGTGCCTCGCCGCGCTGTATGAGAGCTGGTCGATCCCCGTCGCCGTGCTGCTGGTCATCCCGCTCGGGTTGGTCGGCGCGATCTTCGCGGTGACGCTGCGCGGGTTGCAGAACGACGTCTATCTCCAGATCGGCCTGCTCACCACGATGGGCCTCGCCGCCAAGAACGCGATTCTGATGATCGAGTTCGCCGAGCGCGCTGAGAAGCAGGGCAAGCGCGTGATCGAGGCGGCGCTGGAAGCCGCGCGCATTCGTCTCCGCCCGATCCTGATGACCAGCCTCGCCTTCATTTTCGGCGTGCTGCCGCTCGCGATCTCGACCGGCGCCGGCGCCAACAGCCGCATCGCCATCGGCACCTCGGTGATTGGTGGCATGCTGACCGCGACGATCCTCGCGATCTTCTACATCCCGCTGTTCTTCGTCATCGTCCGCCGCACCACGCGCGACGCCCTCAACCGACTGCATCATCACCACGACACGCCGCAGCCGGAGGCGCAGCCATGAAGCGCATCGCATTGCTCCTCTGCGCCAGCGCGCTGGCGAGCTGCTCGATGGACCCCAAATATGTCCAGCCCGCAGCGCTCGTTCCGCCGTCATGGCCGGTAGGCGACGCCTATCTCAAACAGAGCGAAGCGACGCTCCCCGCAGTCACCTATCGCGACATCTTCCGCGACGCCCGCCTGCAAAAGCTCATCCAGCAGGCGCTTACCGAGAATCGCGACCTGCGCATCGCCGCCGCCAACATCGCCGCGGCGCGTGCAAACTATCGCATCCAGCGCGCAAACCAGCTTCCTGAGATCGATGCCGGCGCGGGCGCCACCGTCTCCGATGGAAGCACCACCGGCAGCACGTCCTCGAGCTCTGGCACGCGCACGCGCTTCTCGGCGGATGTCGGCGTCACGAGCTTCGAGCTCGACCTGTTCGGCCGAGTGGCATCGCTTACCCGCGCCGAGCAGAATCGCTATTTCGCGACCGAGGCCGGCGCGCGAGCGACCTGGCTAACCCTGGTCGGCGACATTGCCGATGCCTGGCTGAACTATGCTGCAGACGCCAGCCTGCTCAAGATCGCCCAGGATACTGCGGCCAGCGCCGAAAGCAGCGTACGACTCACCCGGGCGCGGCTCGATGGCGGCATCGCCCCGCGCACCGATCTGCGCCAGGCCGAGCAGGTGCTTGCCACCGCCCAGTCCGACGTCGCGCTGCAGCGCACTGCGCTGGCGCAGGACGTCAACGCGCTCCAGTTGCTGGTTGGCGCGCCGATCGACGCCGCGCTGCTCCCGGCTTCGATCGATGAGACTTCGTCGGCCATCGCCGAGCTGCCCGCCGGAATCGATTCGGGCATCCTGCTGCGCCGCCCCGACGTCGTGCAGGCCGAGTATCAGCTCCGCGCCGCCAATGCCGAGATCGGCGCTGCGCGTGCGGCATTGTTTCCGCGCATCTCACTTACCGGATTGTTCGGCTTCGCCAGCGATGCGCTGCGCACCCTGTTCTCGGGCGGCGCGTTCAACTGGTCGGCGGGCGCCAGCGGCAGCTATCCGATCTTCAGCGCCGGTGCCGGTCGCGCCGGCGTCGCGCTCAGTGAAGCGCAGCAGCAGGCGGCAGTCGCTACCTATGAAAAGGCGATTCAGACTGCCTTCCGCGAAGTCTCGGACGCGCTCGCGCGGCGCGGCACCATCGCCGAGCAGCTCCGCGCCGATACCGCCCAGGCCGAAGCGGCTGCCGACACCTATCGGCTGACCGAGGCGCGCTACCGGGGGGGTATCGACACCTTCCTATCCAGCCTCGACGCGCAGCGTTCGCTCTATTCGGCGCAGCGCGGGCTGGTGGGCACCCGCCTCACTCAGGCGAGCAACCTCGTTGCGCTCTACCGCACTCTGGGCGGCGATTCGCTGCTTGAACTGGCCAGCGCCGGTCCGCAGCCGCGCACAAACGAAGAGGGCGCTCCTTCACCGCAGTGAAGACGCGCCCTTCCCCGGAGCAATCGCCAATCGATCCTAGAACTTCACCTCTGCCGCGATGGTGAACGAGCGGCCGCGCGGATCAGCGACGCGCGGATCCCACGAGCTGCCCGCGCCGGTGTTGCCGTCATAGGTGACCGCGAAGGGCGGGTCGGTGTTGAACAAATTCCTGACGCCTGCGGTCAGCTTGTAGCCGGGCGCGAGGCCGGTGTAGCTCAGCGACAGGTTATAGATGATATAGTCGTCGACGAACTCATTGTAGTCGGGGCGCGTCACCGTGCCCGCCGCGATGCCGGGCAGCGCGAAGTTCTTGTAGCCCTTGCGGAAGATCTGGCTCAGCGACAGCGAAATGTCGTTCGTCGTATAGCTGATGAAAGCATTGTGTTTCCACTTGTTGCCCAGGTCGCCCGCAAAGGTGAACACGCCGATCAGGCTCGGGCCATAGGGCGAGGTTGGCGTCAGCTTCTCGCGCTTCTTGAGCAGCAGCGTTCCGTCCAGGCCGGCGGCGAACCGTCCGCCCAGCCCGTCGATCGCGCCCCGCGCCGAGAATTCGAGACCCTGGGTGCGGCGCGAACCGGCATTGGCCCAGGTATCGTCGATCGCCACGATCGTGCCGCCCGCATCACGAATGAACCGATCGGGGAACAACGACGCATTGTCGATCAGCTGACGCAGCGTCAGCAGCTGAATCGTGTTGTCGACCGAGATCGACCACCAGTCTGCCGAAAGGCTGAAATTGGCTGCCGGCTGGATGACGATGCCCGCGCTGAACTGCTTCGCCGTTTCCGGGCCCAGCTCGCTGTTGCCGCCGGTGGCGATGTCCGGACGGATGAAGGCGCAGGCCGGGTTGGTCGCGTTCGGCACGCCGCCCGGGCACTTCACCGGATCCGCTAGGTCGCTGCCGGCATAGGGCGACAGGGTGATCCCGTTGAAGATCTGGTTGAACGACGGCACGCGGAAGCCGGTGTTGAACGATCCGCGGAACATGACCTGGTCGATCGGGCGGAATTTGACCGAAATCTTCGGATTGGTCGTCGAACCGAAGCCGGTATAATCGTCGATGCGCACCGCGCCGGTGATATCCAGGCCGGGCAGGATCGGCACCAGCAGCTCGGCATAGGCCGCCTTCACGTTGCGGGTCTTCGGCGTCAGTGCGTTGACGTTGTCGAACGCCGCTAGGAAAATGACGGGAGCCGTTGCGGCAGCGGCATCGGAGCCGTTGAACGCATAGGTCTCGCGGCGATAGTCGACGCCGGCGGCGAGCTGCACGTCGCCCCCCCAGATATGGAACAGCGGGCCCGAGACCGATCCGTCGAACTGCTTCACTTCGTATTTGCCGCCATAGAGCGTGGCACCACGCGCGGAGACCGATTCGAGCGCTGCAAGGCCGGCGGGTGTCTGATCTAGGCTGAAGGGGTTGATGAGACCGCTGTTCATCACGCCTACGAGACCGCGACCCGCAGTGCCCGCCGCAGCCGGCGCCAGGGGATCGTACGCGCCATTGGCCAGCGTGCCGCGATAATAATAGCCGCTGCCGAGCACCGATGAGGACTCGCTCTTCGCATACGAAGCGCCGGCGCGATAATCCCAACCCTCCCACAGCGGCCCTTCGACCCCGAGCGCGGCGCGGAAGGTCTTGGTGTCGGTCTTGTACTCGCGCGGACCGCAGACTCCGCAGCGCCAGCGATAGGAGATAGGCTGCCCGTAGCGGGCGTCGAGCGCCGCCACCTGCGCCGGGTTTCCGGCAAAGGTCGAACGGATAGCATTAAAGACGCTGTTGTAGGTCGCCGCAGTGGCGCTGTTAAGCGGGTATGCGATCGGCAAGTTGGTCGTGTTGGCCGAAAGCTGGGCGTTCGAGAAGCTCTTGGCCGATTTCGCGTCGGAACCGGTGATTTCGAGCGAAATCTCGTGTTGCCCGGCAACGCGGACAACACCGCGTCCGTAATAGGTCAGCGTCTCGATCGGCTGCTGGATGACCGCGGCGCGGCCCGTATCCCACGAACAGGCATAATAAGCGGTGGGTGCGTTCCACAGGACTTCGTCATAAGGCATGCCACCGTCCATCGTCCCGCAGCCGGCGCCGCCGGGCAGATCGAGGGGATTGATGCCGCCGGCGGCCGCGTTGGCGCCATTGGGAGCCGTGAGGGTCAGGCCGGTGAGCAAGGTGCCGGTCGGCAGTTGGGCGGCGTTGGCGCCGATATTGAAGGCCGTGGCGATCGGCGTGCCGCGCGTGTCGACCGAAAGACCGCGATTGGGCTGGTTGCCATTGACGAAGCTGCGGTCCGAGCCGCGCAGGATCTGGTTCCAGCTATAAGCGACCGCGCCCATCACGTTGAAACCCTGCTTGTCGAGGTCGCCATAGCCGGCGATGCCCGAAAGACGGTAGATATTGCCGCCGCCCTGCTCGGTAACGTCGGTGAAGGCCTGAAGGCCGAGGCCCTGATAGTCCTTCTTGGTGATGAAGTTGATCACGCCGCCGACCGCGTCGGTGCCGTAGATCGCTGAAGCGCCGTCCTTCAGGACTTCGACGCGCTCGATCGCTGCGAACGGGATCTGGTTGACGTCGACTGCGGAGCCGGTGAGGCCGTGCGCGGCGACGCGGCGACCATTGAGCAGCACCAGCGTGGCGGCGCTGCCCTGGCCGCGAAGATTGGCGGCGGAAAGGCCGTTCGTGCCACGCTGCGCACCGCTGGTCACGTCGGCGTTGGAGGCAAGATTGTCCGCGCCGCTGCCGTTGGTGCTCAGGAACATCACGAGCTGCTCGGGGCTGCTGATGCCGTTGCGCGAAAGCTCCTGCGTCGTGATCACCTGGAGCGGCAGGGCGGAATTGTTTGGGTCTTGCTTGATGCGCGAACCGGTCACCAGGATTTCGGCGCCCTTGGCTTCGTCGTCCTGCGCATCCGAGACGGGCGCTCCCGCGCCCGTCGGCGTCGCGGCCTCCTGCGTGTCCTGATCGTTCTGCGTCTGCGCGGCGGCAGGGGTCACAATGGCGAGCGCGGCGAGCGCCGTGCCCGAAACCAGCATCAATTTGAACGACTTCGCAGCAAGCATGGTATGGCCCCCCAAGGACCGCTCAACCCCAGAACGGACCGCGGCATTAAGTAACAAGAATGTTGCGCTGCGCCATAGTTTCTGTTGCACAATCCATAACATCGCGGCATCGCCACGCACAGAAACGTCGCGAAGCGTGTCGTGCGCGCAACACTCTCTCATTTTCCGGCCATTGACGGATCGCGCGGCACAGTCGAGCGTCGCGAAAATGCTGCCCGGGGGATCAACAATTGCTGCGCTCTTCGATTGAATCCGCGAGCCACGCACTTGGCTGACGCGACCCTCGCCCCTCCCGTAATTCGGCCCGGTTTCGGACGGTTGGCGCTGTACCTGTTGCTCGGCTTTGCTGCCGGCCTGCCCTTCTACATGTTCAACGCGGTGCTGCTGCTCCGGCTGGCCAGGCATGGGGTGGACATCGTCACGGTTGGCTTCTTCGCCTGGGTAGCGCTACTGCCGACGTTCAAATTCGCCTGGGCGCCGCTGCTCGACAAATATGACGTGCCCGGCTTCGGCCGCTTCTGGGGCAAGCGTCGCGGCTGGATCATGCTCTCGCAGCTGGGCATCTTTCTCTCGACCGTGGCGATGGCGTTCACCTCCGCCGACACCAACCTGCCGCTAACCGCGTTGTTTGCGGTGCTGCTCGCCTTCTGGACCACCACGCTCGAAGTTGCGGCCGATGCCTGGCGGATCGAGCTCGCCCCCACCGCCGAGCAGCAGGGGCCGATGGTGGCGGCGAACCTATGGGGCTATCGCAGCGCGATGGTCGCGGCGGGTAGCGGCGCGATCCTGATCGCGGCGGCCTGGGACTGGACGGCGGCCTATCTCGTCATCGCGGCGGCCGCCTTCCTGCCCTTCCCGATCCTCGCGGCGATGCGCCCCGATCCCGGACGTGGCGGCGGGCGCGGTACGGCGCTGGCTACCGGGGTGGGCGCCAGCATAGTGGTGCTCGGCGCGAGCTTGGCGATCGCCGCGGCGGTCGGCTGGGTATTGCTCACGGCGATCGGCTCGATCGGGATGAGCAACCCCAGTGTGATGAGCTATTATGTGTTCGGGATCGCGCTGGTGCCGTTCATCGCGCTGGGCGCCGCGGTGCCCTGGATCTCCAAGCTGCCGACGGACCATCCCCTGCTCAACACCTCGGCGCTGGCGCCGTACGCCAACGTGGCATGGCGATACGGCATCCTGATCATTCCGATCCTGCTGTTCGTCTCGGTCTATCGGATGGGGGACGTGATGGCGCTCACCCTCTCCCACCCGCTGTTCAACGCGCTCGGCTATGGGTTGACCCAGATCGGCGTGGCCGACGGGTTCGTCGCGCTCTTCTCGAGCATGCTCGGCGTGGCGCTGGGCGGCTGGCTGGCGGCCAAGGCGCCGATGGGCTGGGCGCTGGTGATCGGCGCAATCATGTCGGCGCTGAGCAACTGGATCTTCGCCTGGCTCGCGCACCAGGCCCCGGGCGGACCGATACTGTTCCATCTCGGATCGATGGCGGTGAGCGCGGGCGATTTCGACCTCTACCTCGCCATGGCGGTCGACCAGTTCGGGCACGGCTTCGAGGGCGCGGTGTTCGTCGTCTACCTCTCGCTGCTCGTAAACCCGCGCTTCCCGGGCGCCCAATATGCATTGCTCTCGGGCCTGGCCTTCCTGATCCCGCGGCTGCTCGCCGGGCTTTCGGGCGTGTTCCAGAAGGCGATCGGCTATGACGGCTTCTTCATCATGGCCGGCGCGATGAGCCTGGGTGCACTGATCTTCCTGCCCTTCATCGTCCGGGCCAGGGCTCGGCCCGACAACAAGCTACCGGAGCCGGCTGTTTCATGATCGACCCCGCATTCGCTCCCGCCGCCGCATCCGTGGCGGAGGGCCGCATCCCCGGCGCGACGCTGGGCCTGGTCACCGCCGACGGCCAGCGCTGGATCCGGCTCGCCGGCATGGCTGCGCTGGTCCCCGAGCAGGAGGTGCTGACCGAGGAGCATTGGTTCGACCTCGCCTCGGTCTCGAAAGTGATCGCCACGACGACGATCATCCTCCAGCTCGCCGACGAGGGCCGGCTCGACCTCGACCGCCCGCTGACCGACGCGATCCCCGACCTGCGCCAGTACGACGTCGCCAACGCCGCCGAGCGCAAGCTGACCTTCCGGGACTGCCTGGCACACCGCACGCATCTGCCTGCGGTCGAGCCGATCTACACCTATGACGGCGACCCTCAGCGGCTGCGCGCCTTCGTCCTGCAGCGCGAGTGGAAGCATGTCGCGCCGGCCTATTCGGACATCAACTTCATCCTGCTCGGCATCGCGATCGAGCGGATCACCGGCCAGCCGCTCTCCGATTGGCCGCTCGGCCCGGAGCTCAGCTTCGGCCCGCCCCCCGGGCCCGCCGTCGCCACCGAATTCTGCCATTGGCGGGGCCGGGTGCTGAAGGGCGAGGTGCATGACGAGAATTGCTCGGCGATGGGCGGCGAGACCGGCCATGCCGGGTTGTTCGGCACCGTCGCCGGGGTGCTGGGCTATGCCCGGGGGCTGCTCGACGGCAGTGGCGCCTCGCCGGCGATGCTGCAGGCGATCCGAACCCCCCATCGCGACCACCGCACCTGCGGTTGGGAAAGAAAATTTGTCGGCTGGTCGGGCGGCCAGGCCTGTTCGGACGAGACGATCGGCCATACCGGCTTCACCGGCACCGGACTATGGATCGATTTCGAGCGCGGCATCGCCTGGACCCTGCTCACCAATCGCGTCCATCCGAGCCGGCATTTCGATAGCGGCATCTTCACGCTGCGCCCCGAGACCGGCGATGCGGTGATCGCGGCATGGGACGCGGGCTGAGCAATCCCCAACCGATCGGTTGAGAGCCCAGCAGGCGAAATCCTACATTGCCAGCGATTTTCGGACAGGAGCGGGATGACCGCTTCGGACCACTGCAGAAGTGGTGGTTTACGCACTGCAGCCGCGCAAGAAATCCCCTCTTCCTGTCGGCATCCTTACCAGTCAGCGCAATTGATCTGACAGGGTATGGCAGCAGCTATCATTTACGAACTTCCAGCCCAAATCGGATTGCCGCTTCAAGCGTATCTATATTTATACCCTTTAAAGTCTTAAATTTGATACAATAACCAGTTACACTAGCCTTACCTATATTTTCCCCATAAACTTGAGATAAGTATTTCTTATCTTCAATACCAATAATGTATATAGAGAGACCCGTCGTATTCGAACTTAGTCCGATCCGGTAAAATTCTCTAGTTTTTCCACCTGCATATTCTATTAACTGATGTCCATACCCTATGTTTGGATTTGAAACTATTTTACCATCGCTATTTTTACCGTCGAGGAACCACAATTTACATTCTGGCGATATGCGAAGTATGAGCTGGTGCAGCTCGTGCATTTCATCCCGCTTTTGCTCAGGTTGATCAGCAATATACTTTTTGATTTGCTCTTGCATGTTCATGTTAGGAGCCCCCAAATCGCAACTTCGCTCAGACGCCCATGCAGGCTGCGAGTGGCCGGCTATACGCTTTCCACGCTGAGATTCAGATGCCGTGACGCGAATTGTCGAACAGGTAAGCGGCGATCCAACATGCCAGTATCAGAGCGCCAAACAGGAGGGACATGCGTTTGCTCGAAGCATCGCTTCGCAGCGAACCGGCCAGCCAAGCCAAATTTCCGATGAGAAATAGCGCCAGGACCGGGGCCGCCATGACGAACCATATAAAGGCGTCCCCTACGCTCGCGCCTGGAACATTTGCCAGTTCAGGTTCGATCCAGGACCGCGATGCCGCCGTTAGAAATGCGGCAATGCCAGCCAGGTTGATTGCCATCCACAAGAGTCGCGAACGGCGTGATCTGAACATGGTCACGCTTCTAATGGACGGCTGTGCATAGCCCGTGCAGGCCTTGTCCGCTTCCCGCCGGGCTTTCATCCCCTTACTGCGCGCCTCAATTCTCCGCCGCGATCAGTTCCAGCGCAGCATCCATCGCCTTGGTCGCGCTCACGCCTTCCGGGACGTCGTTGGCGAAGACCGAGAAGGTGAGCGTCCTGCCGCTCTTGCCGACCATATAGCCTGACAAGGCATTCGTGGCGTTTAGCGTGCCGGTCTTGGCGAAGAGCTTGCCCTCCAGCGGCGTCCCCTTGAAGCGGCGGGCGAGCGTGCCGTCGGCACCGGCATTAGGCAGGGTGCCGCGCCATGCCGCACCCCAGGGCTGCGCGGCGACCCAGCGCAGGAATACCACCACGCCGCGCGGCGCGACGCGGTTATAGGTCGACATGCCCGAGCCGTCGGAGAAGTCATAGGCGCGGCGGGGCACGCCGGCGCCGGCGAGCATCGCCTCGACCACCGCGACGCCGTCAGCGATCGAGCCGCTGCCCTGCTGCACGGCGACGCGGCGCAGGAAGAGCTCGGCGTGGAGGTTCTGGCTGACCTTGTTGGTGAAGGTCAGATCCTCGATCAGCGGCGCGGGGGTGAGTTTGGCGAGCGGTTTGGCCAAAGGCGGCCGCGGCGCGGGCGCGCCCTTGCGCACGGCTGGATCGTCGGACGGCGACAAGGGCCGGTGCCGCGCCAGCGCCTTGCCGGTCACGCGCACGCCACGCGCCTCGAGCAAAGTCTTCAATCGCCACGCGGCATAATCGGCGGGATCGTCGATGCCGAAGCGCAGTTTTTCGGGCTCGGCGCCCGCGACGATCGTGCCCGTCATCCGGATCGTGCGGCTGAGCGGCATCCGGTCGAAACCGATATCGGTCTTGCCCGACGCGACCGTCACCGCGCGGTTCTCGATCTCGAAATAGGGCAGCGTGTCGAGCTTGGGCGCTTCGCCGGCCACGCCGGGGATCACCTGCGCCGGCAGCTCATTATCGTCGAGCGTCAGCGCCGAGATGCCGGTGCCCGAACGGCTGGGAATGTTGTTCCAGCTCATCCCCGGGCTCCAGCGCTCGTCTGGGAAGAGCGTGTCGTCGCCGATCACGTCGCGGACCACGCGGGTCTTCGCCGCGACGGCGTCGGCCAGCGCGGCGAGGCAATCCACCGTGCAATCGGCGGCGCTCGACAGGCGCGCGTCGCCATGCCCCTCCAGCACCACGTCGCGCCCCTCGATCCGGACCGTCGCGCCGCCCGTCGTATCGGGCTGATCGATGCCGGGCAGGGTCGCGAAGGCGGCGGCGGTGGTGAACATCTTGGTGTTCGAAGCGGGGATGAAGCGCCCGTCGGGATTGACCGCGACGATCTCCTTGCCGTCCTCGCCCGCCACGACGAGCCCGAAGCGCACGCCTGGCCCGGCCTCGCCAAGCTTTGCCTCGACGCGGGCCTGCAGGCTTTCCTGCGCGGTTGCGGGCGTGGCGACGAAAACCAGAAGTGCGAAAATGCGGCGCATCTTGTTCCCCTCAAGCCATGTCGGGCGCGCGATAGACTTCCTCGTCCAGCTCGCCTTCCCAGCGTGCGACACAGGTCGCGACGGTAAGATTGGCGCTGGCGCTGGGGACGGTGCGGGTCATGTCGAGCAGCCGATCGAACGGCAGCACGAAGCCGACGACCAGAGCGGTCTGTTCAGGCGCGATGCCGACCGCAGAGAGCACGGCGGCGAGCATGAACAAGGAGGCCGAGGGGACCGGCGCGGTGCCGAACGCGGCGAGCGCCCCGGTGAGCAGCACCATGCCATAGACCTGCGGCGTCAGCGGCGTGCCGAAGGCCTGGAGCGCGAACATGCTCAATAGCCCGACATACATTGCCGTGCCGTCCTTGCCGATGCTCGCGCCCAAGGGGAGCACGGTGGAGAAAACCGGGCGGCCTACGCCCAGATTCTGCTCTGCCACACGCATGGCCACGGGCAGGGTCGCCGAGCTCGACGCGGTGGAGAAAGCGACCACCAGCGCGTCGACGATGCCGCGGAAAAAGGGGAGCAAAGGCAGGCGCGCGAGCAGCCTGAGCATCAGGCTGTGCACCACGATGATCTGGATCAGCGAACCCAGCACCACTGCCAGCGCCAGCCAGCCGACATGGACGAATACCGCCGCACCGTTCGCCGCGACGGCATTGGCGATCAGCGCGAACACGCCGAACGGCGTCGCCTCCATGACGATGCCGACAACCTTCAAGAGGACTGCCGACGTCGACTGGAGCACCGCGGCGAAGGGCTTGCCCGCCTCGCCCGCGATCACCGTGCCGCAGCCGACCAAGATCGCGACAAAGATCAGCGCGAGCATGTCGCCCTTGGCCAATGCGTCGACGATGTTGAGCGGGATGATGCCGATCAGCTGGTCATAGGGGGTGACCGGGACGCCCAGCGCGTGCGGCGCGGCGGTGCCGAGCGGTGCGCCCACGCCGGGGCGGACCAAAGTCGCAACCAGCATGCCGACCGAGACCGCGATCGCGGTGGTGAAGGCGAACAGCCCGATCGTCCGGCCGCCAAGGCCGCCGAGGCGCCTGGGATCGGCGAGCGACGTGATGCCCGATGCGATCGTCACCAGCACGATCGGCGCGACCAGCATGCGGATCGCGCGGACGAACAGGTCGCCGAGGAACTGGACGTGCGGCGTGGCGGACGGCCAGACCAAAGCGAAGACCAGCCCCAGCGCCAGGGCGCCGAGGACACGCTGCCACAGCGCGATGCCGAACCAGGCCTTGAGCACCTAGCGGCAGCTTCCGGGCGTGGGGGTATGCGGCAGCGCGCGGCCGCCGGCCTTGCCGGTCAGCGCGCCCTTGTCGACCGCGATGGTGCCGTTGACGACCACCGTCCGCACGCCGGCAGCGAGCAGGGTCGGCGCCTCATAGGTAGCGCGCGAGGCGTAGGTGCTGGGATCGAACACGACCACATCGGCGAACGCGCCCGGCTTCAAATGGCCGCGCCCCTTGAGCCCGAACCAGTCGGCCGGGAAAGCGGTGCTGCGCTCGATGAACTCGCGCAAGGTCAGGACATGATCGGCGACGACGTACTTCGAATATTTGCGGGCGAAGCTGCCATAGACGCGGGGGTGCCCGCCGGAGGCGTCGGAGCCGGTCATTACCCAGGGCTGGCGCATGAACGCGGCGATGTCCGCCTCGCTCTGGTTGAACGAGACGGTGCCCGAATCACCGAGGCGGATTGCGTTGATCGCAGCGGTTACCGCGTCCTCGCCCCGCACCTTCATCACCTGAGCGAGCGTCTGGTTGGCATATTTGCCCTCGACGATCAGCAATTTCTCGGGGCCACCGCGCTTGCGGAGATTCTCGGTGATGCCGGCGCGTAGCTTCTCGGCCTGCGCGGGATCGTCGAAGCGTTTGAGCAGTGCCGGGCGACCGCCGTCCTGCGCCCAGATCGGCATCAGCGAGGCGACCAGGCTCGTGCCCGATGCGTCCCACGGATATTGATCGGCGGTGACATTCTGTCCCGCCTTCCGCGCGGCCTCGACCTTGGCGATGATCGCCGGCGCCTGGCCCTGCACGTCGATGCCGAGCGCCTTGATATGGCTGATATGCGCCGGGAGCCCGCCCTCGCGGCCGATCCGGATTGCCTCGTCGATCGCTGCCGCCAGCCCGACCGTGTAGGAGGATTCGTCGCGGATATGGCTGTCATAGACGCCACCGCGCTTGCCGGCTTCCTTGGCGAGCTCGATCACTTCCTCGGTCTTCGAGAAGCTCTGCGGCGCATAGAACAGCCCGGTCGAGAGGCCGAGCGCGCCGTGGCACATCGCATCGGCGACGAGCGCCTTTTCCTGCGCCAGCTCCCCGGGCGTCGGCGCGCGGTCCGCCTCGCCGATCACTTTCTCGCGCACCGCGCCGAAGCCGACATAGGCGGCATAGTTTATGCCTACCGGCTTGCTCGCGGCGCTGCCGAGCACCCGAGCGACATCGGGACTCCCGCCGCCGTCATTGCCGATGAACGCGGTAGTGACGCCCTGCATGAGGAACGCCGGGATCAGCCTTTTGGCCGGGTCGTCGGATGCGAGATCCTCGCCCATATGCGTGTGCGGATCGATGAAGCCGGGCGCGACGATCATGCCCTTGGCATCGATCACACTGGTTGCGGTCAGCCGCAGCTTCGAGGGGGCCACGCCGTCGCGATAGCGGATGACCCGGAGGATGCGATCGCCCTTGATCAGCAGGTCGCCGGTGAAAGGCGCCTCGTCCCCCGTATAGATCGTGCCGCCGCGGATCAGCAGATCGGCTTCCTGCGCCGCCGGCGGCGATGCCGCGCCCAGCGTGAAAGCCGCGATTCCAAACAGCAGCGCGACCTTCATGGCGATCCCCAAAAACCCTTTGCCGGCGGTAGCATAAGCCCATGCTCGTCGCGTACCCCACCCGCGCGATCCTCCGCGAGCCAGATCGGACCGTCAAGGTCGACGAAATCGGAGCGGCGCGCGATGTGCAGCGCCGGGGCGATCGACAAGGATGAGCTGATCATGCAGCCGGTCATCAGCCCGAGCCCGCGCGCGCGCGCCGCCTGGGCCAGCTCCAGCCCCGCGGTGAGCCCGCCCGACTTGTCGAGCTTGACGTTGACCACCTGGTAGCGCGCGGCGATGCGGTCGAGATCGGCCGCGACATGCACCGATTCATCGGCGCAGATCGGCACGTCGGGGGTGAAGCCCTCCAGCCATGCATCGTCGTCGGCGGGTACTGGCTGCTCGAGCAGCGACACCCGGTGCTTGACCAGCACGCGCTGCATCGCCTCGACCAGCCGCTGGTTCCAGCTCTCATTGGGATCGACGATCAGCGCGGCATCGGGCGCGGCGGAGCGCACCGCGGCAATCTGCGCATCGGGAAGCGTCGCATCGACCTTGATCTTGATCAGCGGGGCAGCGGCGATGCAGCGGGCCGCGGCGCCCATCATCATCGGCGTGTCGATGCCGATAGTGAGCGCGCTTGCCAGCCGCTCGGGCTCGGGCGCGCCGATCATCGCCGCGACGGACTTGCCCGAGGCCCGCGATTCCAGATCCCATAACGCGCAATCCACGGCGTTGCGCGCCGCGCCGGGCGGCAGCAGCCCGAGCAATTCCTCGCGCCCGGCGCCGGCCTCGATCGCTGGGCGCGCGGCCTCGATCGCCGCGAGTGTGGTCTCGACGTTCTCGCCATAGCGCGGATAGGGCACGCCCTCACCGCGCCCGATGACGCCGTCCGCCTCCACCGTCACCGTCACCACATCCGCCTGGGTCTTGACCCCACGCGAGATGCGGAACGGACGGCTCAGCGCGAAGCGGTCGTGCTGCGCGCGGAGGATTCTAGGCATAGCAGCTCGTCGAGGATCGGATCGACGCCGAATGCGATCGGATCGGTGCAGGGCAGGCCCAACCTATCCGCGGTGGCGGCGCAGAGCCGTTCGGCCTCGGCGCGATCGAGCCGCGAGGTGTTGAGGCACACGCCCACCGCGCGCACATCGGGGCTGGTCAGCCGGGCGACATGCAGATTGGCGGCAAGGCACTCCTCGAGACCGGGCAATGCGCGGCCGGGAATGCCGCGCATATGGCTGCGCACCGGATCGTGGCACATCACGATCGCCTCGGGCTGCGCGCCATGAAGCAGCCCGGTCGAGACCCCGGCGAACGAGGGGTGGAACAGCGAGCCCTGCCCCTCGATCAGATCCCAGCCACCATCGTGGCGCGCGGGCGCGAGCACTTCGATCCCGCCCGAGATGAAATCGGCGACCACCGCGTCGATCGGCACGCCCTCGCCGGCGATGAGGATGCCGGTCTGGCCGGTCGCGCGGAAATCGGCCTTGATGCCACGCGCGCGCAGGCCCTGGGTGAGCGCCAACGTGGTGTACATCTTGCCGACCGAGCAATCGGTGCCGACGGTGAGCAGCCGATGGCCGGCGCGGGGATTGCCGTTGCCCACCACCATGTTGGCCGGCGGCTCGCGCACGTCGAACAGTTGGAGGCTCTTCTCCGCCGCGAGCGCCGCCAACCGCGGCACGTCACGCAGGCGCTGGTGCAGGCCCGCAGCGACATTCATTCCTGCCTCGAGCGCCGCCACGGCATCATCGACCAGGTCGCCGCCCATCATCCCGCCCGAATTGGCGACGCCGAGAACGAAGGTTTTCGCTCCCGCCGCTGCGCCTTCGGCGATCGTCATGCGCGGCAGCCCGAGCGTGAGTGTCGAATCGTCATGACGGAATTCGCCCACGCAATCATCGCGGCGGAACTCGGCGAGCCCGCGCGAGGTCTTGATGCCCGCGAAGTCGGTGCTGTGGCCCAGGTAAAGCAGAAAGGGTGCGGGTATCATCCTGATAACGCTATCGTCGGTGCGCGGCCCCCGCGCATATCAATGGCGCGGCTCGGCATAGCCAGCCGTTATGGCGCGTCGATCACCCCAGCGAGCGTCTTGAGGAAATCGGTGGCAAGCGCGGTGGGCGGCCGATTGAGCAGGAACATTGCATGGACGTCGAACGTCACCTGCGGTTTGAGCGGCCGGATCGAGAGGCCGGGCGCCATCGACGCCTCGGCGGTGAAGCTGTCGACCACCGTCAGCCCCACCCCCTGCCGCACCAAGGCGGTGGCGATATAGAAGGTACGCGCGGATACGATTTCGTCGAGCACGATCTCGGCGCGCTCGAGCTCCTGGGTGAAGAGCTGGCCGATAGGCCCGCTCGCCACCACGCTGATGAACTTGTGGTCGCGCAACCGCTGGAGCTCGATGCGGGGCGGCGCGTCGGGCATATCCTCCTCGCGATAGAGCACCACCAGCTCGCCCTCGCCCAGCCAGCGATGCCCGACCGGCGCGGCGTGCGGCACTTCATACGCGATCGCGATGTCGGTCTCGCGCTCATAGAGTTTGCGGAGAAGATCGTCGTGATGGACCGTCTGGAGATCGAACTTCACGCTCTCGTGCGTCCGCAGGAACTGCGCGACCGCAGTGGGCAGCGCATCGAGCGCGATCGAAGGCAAGGCCGAGACGCGCAGCACGTGCCCGCTGCCGCGGCGCAGGTTCCGGCTCGCCTCGCGCAGCGCATAGACCTTGTCCTGGATCTCGCTGACCTCGGTGAACAAGGTATGCGCGTCGTCGGTGGGCACCAGCCGGCCATTGGTGCGCTGGAAGAGCTGGAAGCCGAGCAAAGATTCGGCGTGGCGCAGCATCTTCGATACCGAAGGCTGCGAAACGTTGAGCGCGCGCGCCGCGCCGCTCACCGACCCGTTGACATAGACCGCATGGAAAATCTCGATGTGGCGCAGGTTCATAGCCACAGCCTAGTCGCGTTTGCGAACGGGGCAACCGCTTGCGCGCATCGCGCCGGTTCGCCTAGCCTTGGGCCATGCTCTTCACCGCCCTGCTGCTCGCAGCCACGCCGCACCCGCTCGCCAGCGTGCGCATCACCTTCGACCGCAAAGGCGAAACCTCGATCCGCCAGCAAGGCGTGGCCGATCTGGCCGCGGGCCGCGGGGTCACCGCCGACGATCCGGTGCGCGTCGCCTCGATCTCGAAGCTGGTGACGTCGATCGCGGTGCTGCGCCTGGTCGAGCAGCACAAGCTCGACCTGGATGCCGATGTCTCCAAATGGCTGGGCTGGAAGCTGCGCAACCCCGCCTTTCCCGACACCCCGATCACCCTGCGGCTGCTCCTGTCGCATCGATCGAGCCTGACCGACACGATCGACTATGTCCTGCCGCTCGATGCCGACATGCGCGGGGTGCTGGGCAATCCCAAGGCGTGGGATGCGACGCACGCGCCGGGAAGCTGGTTCAATTATACCAATTTCAACTTCCCAGTGGTCGCCGCGGTGATGGAGCGCGCGACCGGGGAACGCTTCGACCGGCTGATGGACCGGCTGGTGCTGCGGCCGCTCAGGATCCAGGCCTGCTACAATTGGGCGAGCTGCGACGCGAAGACCGCGGCGCGCGCGGTGGTACTCTATCGCGACGCTCAGCCGGTGCGGGACGACAATCGCGGCGCGGCTCCGCTTTGTCCGGTCACTCCCGCCAGCGATGGCGGCTGCGATCTTTCGAAGTGGCGCGCGGGCGCGAACGGCGCGGTGTTCGCGCCGCAGGGTGGGCTGCGCATCTCGATGCACGGGCTGGCGAAGATCGGCCGGTTGCTGCTCGGCGGCGGCACGGTGGACGGTGTGCGATTGCTGAGCGCGCGCTCGATGGCGCTGCTCGAGGCGCCGCTCTGGACCTTTAACGGCAGCAACGGCGACACCAGCCACGGCTTCTATTGCAGCTATGGCCTGGCGATCACGTATCTCGCGACGCCGACGCAGGGGTGCCGCGACGATCCGTTCGGCGACAGCGTCCGCCGCATCGGCCATGCCGGCGAAGCCTATGGCCTGCGTTCGGGGCTGTGGGTCGATCGCGAGACGGGCACCGGCGTGGTCTATTTCGCGACAGATGTGGTCGATGGGACGGGCGCGCGATCCGCCTTTACCCCCATCGAAGAGACGCTCGCCCGGCCCTGAGTCTAGTTGCGTATCCGGGACTTGAGTCTCCATTGTCGCCCCGGCCTGGTGCCGGGGTCCACTATGCCGGACGCGAGCCGCTCCGGGCTCGATCACGTCGCCCAGATGCTTGGTGGACCCCGGCACAATGCCGGGGTGACGAAGGAAGGTGCGGTCGTTGAACGCCGGCCGAGCCCGCGCATTCGTCGCACGTTCGTCGCGGCTAGGCGGACATGCCGGGCCGATTCGCCTATCCGACAAATGTCCCGTTCACTCCCCCGGTAGCGGTGACGCCGTGCTTCGCCCCGCCCCAGGGCAGGCGCATCGACGGCCATCCGGACCCGCTCCGGATGGCCGTTTACATTTTGGTCGCTTCAACGCGCGGGGTCGCCGCTTCATCCCATGCTGCACCGCAACCGACGCAGCTTCGTCGCTCCGGTCGCGGGACCGGTGTGTGAGCTGTCATAGCTATATAACACACCTCGGGCGGTCGATAGTAGCCGACGCGGAATTGCGGGCCGGATGCCCGACATCATCCAGGGAATTGACCAATGCGTATCACCATCCTTCTGGTTCTCGCGGCCGGCGCCACGCTGGCTGGTGGCCGATCGGCCCAGGCGCAGACAAGAACGGCTACCGCATCCGCACCCGCGTCGAGCGAGTATCGCCACACCGAATTTGGCGACGACCTCTCGCGCCACCAGGTGCTGGCCGGAGTCGACTACCGCTTCTGAACCAAGGCGATCCCCTGCGGGTCGCAAGGGTGGGGCGGCGTCGGGTAATCGGCGTCGCCCCTTAGCGGTTGACCATGTGCGCCGGGTTGTGCCAATCGGCGCGCGGCTAGCGGGTATAGTACAATGGTAGTACAGCAGCCTTCCAAGCTGAATACACGGGTTCGATTCCCGTTACCCGCTCCAGCCCTTGCTATGAAAACCGACACTCCCCCGCTCGCACTCTATGTGCACTGGCCGTTCTGCGTGTCGAAATGCCCCTATTGCGACTTCAACAGCCATGTCCGCGAAAGCGTCGACCAGGCGGCGTGGCGCGCCGGGCTGCTCGCCGATCTGGCGCATGAGGCGGCGCTGCTGCCGGGGCGCCGGCTGGGATCGATCTTCTTCGGCGGCGGCACGCCCTCGCTGATGCCGCCCGAAACCGTAGCGGCGCTGATCGAGGCGGCGGGGCGGCACTGGGCTTTCGAGCCGGATATCGAGATTACTCTCGAGGCCAATCCTTCCTCCGTGGAAGCCGCGCGTTTCGCCGATCTAGCGGCAGCGGGCGTCAACCGGGTCTCGCTGGGGCTCCAGGCGCTCGACAATGACGCACTCGCCTTTCTCGGCCGCGCGCATGACGTGGACGAGGGGCTGGCGGCGCTGGACACCGCGCAACGGGCGTTCGGCCGCGTCAGCTTCGACCTGATCTATGCCCGGCCCGGCCAGTCGGCTGCGGCGTGGGAAGCCGAGCTCACCCGCGCGATCGGCTTCGGCACCGAGCATCTCTCGCTCTACCAGCTCACCATCGAGCCGGGCACGCGCTTCGCCACGCTCGCGGCAC
Organism: Sphingomonas sp. JC676; assembly: GCF_014489075.1. Classification (GTDB taxonomy): domain Bacteria; phylum Pseudomonadota; class Alphaproteobacteria; order Sphingomonadales; family Sphingomonadaceae; genus Sphingomonas. The sequence goes on from NZ_JACTGR010000003.1 coordinate 295,227, forward strand.
AAGGTGCGCTGACCATTCCCGATGCAGATACGGGCGCCGACCTGTTCGAGACGACGCGCGCGATCACCGCCGCCGCGGGCCTGCCCGCCTATGAGATCTCGAATCACGCCCAGCCGGGCGCCGAGAGCCGGCACAACCTGACCTATTGGCGCTATGGCGACTATGCCGGGGTCGGCCCCGGCGCGCATGGCCGGCGCGCGGGCCTCGCGACGGTGCGCCACAAGAAGCCCGAGAACTGGATGGCGGCGATCGACCGCAACGCCAACGGCCTCCAGGTCGAGGAAAAGCTGACGCCGCACAATCGCGCGACCGAAGGTCTCGTGATGGGCCTGCGCCTGCGCGAGGGCGTCGATGTCCGACGCATCGCGGCGCTGGCGGGCGGCACCGCGCCGCTCCACGATCTGGCGATCGCGCGGCTCGCCGATCAGGGCCTGATGGCGCGCGACGGCGACCGCCTGCGCGCCACCGAGGCGGGGATGCCCGTCCTGGAGGCGATCCTGCGCGAGATCGTGCTCGACTAGTCGACGTTCGCCGGCGCGGGTGAAACCGTCACGATCGTGCCGCCGCGGATCTCCTGCACTTCGAGCGCGCGATCGGCGACGCCGTCCCTGCCGAAGCGGAATGCCCCGTCGACGCCGCCGAAGCCGCGATTGGTGAGTTGCTGCGCCGGGAAATCCTCGCCCGGCCGCCATTCGCGCGCGATGCGGACGGTCAGCAGTACCGAATCATAACCGAGCGTCGAAAGCCGGTAGGGCGCGGTGCCGAAGCGGGCGCGGTACTTAGTCGCATATTGGCGATAGAAGGTGTCGGGCACGCTCGCGAACCAGGCGCCGCCCAGCACGGGCTTGGCGCCGATCGACGAATCGCTGTTCCACAGCTCGGTGCCCAGCACGCGCGCGGTCTTGCCGTTGGGCGACTTGCGCAACGTCGGAAGTGCCGCGACCGCGCTGCCGCTGCTGCCGCCGATCAGCACCGCCTGATACGGCACACGGCCGAGCTTGGTGATCGCATTGGTCATCGAACCCGGGCGCGCATCGAAGGTCTCGAGTGCCAGCACCTTGCCGCCGGCTTCCTCGACGGTGCGCAGGAAGGAGGTGGAGACGCGCTCGCCATAGACGCCAGTGGGAATCAGGCCGGCGAACTGACTGATGCCGTTGGTGCGGGCATAGGCGACTACGCGCTCGATCGACTGGGTAGGCGAATAGCCGAGCAGGAAGGTGCCGTTCCCCGCCGCGCTGACATCGTTGGAGAAGCTCAGCACCGGGACATGCGCCTTGCGCGCGATCGGAGCGACCGCGCGGGCGTCCTCGGCGAGCAACGGGCCCAGGATCAGCTTGTTGCCGTCCGCCACGGCCTGTTCGGCTGCGGCCGCGGCGCCGCCGGGAGCGGTGGTGTCATAGGTGGTGATGCGGATCGCATCGGTGCCGGTGTCGAGGATCGCGAGCTGGGTCGCGTTCTGCAGCGACTTGCCGACGCCGGCATTGGCGCCGCTCATCGGCACGAGCAAAGCGACGCGGTGCCGCTCGGTATCCTGGGGCAGGCCGGGCTGGATCACCGGCGGCCGCGTCACCGGCCGCTCGACCGGCGCAGGCCGTGTGGGCTCGGGTACAACCCGCGGCCCGGAGGCGCAGCCGGCGATGAAAAGAGCCGTGCCGACCACCGCCCAGCGCAGGCAGGCGAAAAGCCCGTGTTGCCGTATCCCTTTGGCGTCTGCCATGACTCTCCCCGATGAAACCTGTTCTAGCGCCCGGCCTCTACATTGTTGCCACGCCAATCGGCAATCTCGGCGACCTGTCCCCGCGCGCATCGCAAATACTCTCGGCGGCCGATGTGGTTGCAGTTGAAGACAGCCGTGTGACTGCGGGTTTGCTCAGGCATATCGGCGTGAAGCGGCCGATGCTGCCCTATCACGACCATAATGCCGATGCGGTGCGTCCCGGATTGATCGCGCGAATGGCGAGCGAGGCGGTGGCTTTGGTCTCCGACGCGGGGACGCCTTTGATCTCCGATCCCGGCTATAAATTAGTCCGCGATGCGCGGGCGGCGGGGCATCTGGTGGTTACGATTCCCGGACCCTGCGCGGCGGTGGCGGCGCTCACGCTGGCGGGCTTACCGACCGATCGCTTCCTGTTCGTTGGCTTCCTGCCGTCGAAGCAGCACGCCCGGGCCGAATCGATCGCCGAGATCGCCTCGGTGCGCGCTACCCTCGTCTTTTACGAATCGGGTCCGCGCCTGTCCGCCTGCCTGGCCGCGCTTGCCGAGGGACTGGGCGACCGAGAGGCGGGCGTCGCGCGCGAGATCACCAAGAAGTTCGAGGAGTGCGTGACCGGCACGCTCTCGTCGCTTGCCGCGCGCTATGCCGATGCGCCGCCCAAGGGCGAGATCGTGATCGTCGTCGCTCCGCCGGGCGAGGCGCCGCCGGCATCGGCCGAGGATGCCGACACCGCGCTCGCCGAGGCGCTCACCCGCCTTCCCGCATCCAAGGCGGCGGGGGAAGTGGCGAAGAAGCTCGGGCTGGACCGGCGGGAGCTCTATGCCCGGGCGATGGAGATGAAGGGGTGAGGGACCGCCGTGCCGCCGAAATTCGCGGCCGCGACGGTGAGCGGCGCGCGGCATGGTGGCTGTGGCTGCGCGGCTGGAAGATTCTCGACCGCCGCGTCCGCACGTCCGCGGGCGAAGTCGATCTGGTCGTCCGCAAAGGGAATCTGATCGCCTTTGTCGAGGTGAAGACCCGCCGCACCGCCGCCGAGTTGGACTTCGCGATCGACCAGTTCCGCCTCTCGCGCGTCGCCGCGGCGGCCGAGGTGCTGATGCCGCGCTACGCCGGCCCCGGCGACGATATCCGCGTCGATGTGATCCTCATTGCCCCCAAGACGCTGCCTCGCCATATCGAGAACGCCTGGATAGGGTGACTTAGTTCGATAAGTCACCTAAGGGTGTCAAAAGGAGGCCGAATGTCGCTCACCGTCGCCGTGCAGATGGACCCGCTGGACGCGATCAACATCGCAGGCGATTCGACCTTCGCACTGATGCTGTCGGCGCAGGCGCGCGGCCACCGGCTGTTCCATTATGCCGCCGAGGATTTGAACTATCGCGACGGCCGCGTCTGGACGCGGGCGCATCCGGTCACCGTCCAGCGTGTGGCGGGGGATCATTTCACGTTTGCCGATCCGGTGAAACTCGACCTGGGCGAGGAAGCTGATGTCGTGCTGATGCGCCAGGATCCGCCCTTCGATCTCGGCTATATCACCGCCACCCACCTGCTAGAGCGGATCGCCCACAAGACCCTTGTGGTCAACGACCCCGTCAATGTCCGCAACGCACCCGAAAAGGTCTTCGTCCTCGACTACGCCCGCTTCATGCCGCCGACCCTGGTGACGCGCAGCCTGGACGAGGCGCGGGCATTCCTGGCCGAGCATGGAGAGATCGTCGTCAAGCCGCTCCATGGCAACGGCGGCAAGGCGATCTTCAAGGTCGGCCGCGACGGCGCCAACCTCTCCGCGCTGATCGAGGTGTTCAACACTGCCTATCGCGAACCGCACATGATCCAGGCGTTCCTCCCCTCGGTGGCGTCGGGCGACAAGCGCATCGTGCTGGTCGACGGCGTGGTCGCGGGCGCGATCAACCGCATCCCGGGCGAAGGCGAGATCCGCTCGAACCTCGCGGTCGGCGGCTCCGCGGCCAAGACCGAGCTCACGCCGCGCGAGCAGGAGATCTGCGCGGTGCTCGGCCCCGAGCTCAAGCGCCGCGGGCTCCTTTTCGTCGGCATCGACGTCATCGGCGGCGAATGGCTGACCGAGATCAACGTGACTTCCCCCACCGGCATCGTCGCGATCGACCGGTTCAACGGCAGCGACACGGGAGCGATGATCTGGGAAGCGATCGAGCGCCGCGTCGCTGCGCGCGGCTGAGGCCATGATCCATTGGCTCGATTGGGGTTATTTCGGCATCTTCCTGCTGATGGTGCTGGAAAACGTCATCCCGCCTGTCCCATCCGAGCTGATCATGAGCCTGGGCGGCATCGCCGCCGGCCAGGGCAAGATGGACTTCCTGCTGCTCGTGCTGGTCGGCACTGCGGGCTGCGCGGTGGGCAATCTCTTCTGGTGGGAGATCGGCCGGCGCTTCGGTTATGAGCGATTGCAGCCCGCGATCGAACGCTGGGGCCGCTGGCTGACGCTGGAATGGGAGGATGTCGAGAGGCTGCGCCGCTTTTTCGATCGCTGGGGCGGTATCACCGTGTTCGTGTTCCGCTTCATGCCGATCGGCCGCACGGTGATCTCGATCCCCGCCGGCCTGCTCCACATGCCGTTCTGGCGCTTCGTGATCTACACGACCGCGGGCAGCGCCGTGTGGAACACGATCCTGGTCGGGGTCGGCTATTGGCTGGGCACCAATTTCGAGACGATCGACCATTGGATCGCGCCGGTGGTGACCGGCGTCATCGTGCTGATGGTTCTGTTCTACATCTGGCGCGTCCTCACTTGGAAGCCGCGCACGCAGCGCTAGGCGGGCACGCGGCGAAGCCCGTCGAGCGCCTGGCCGATCGTCCGGGCGAATTCCTGGAGCTGTCCCACAACCTCCGCCAGCGACCTCGTGCGCTGAGCGGGATCGATCGCGCACAGCGTGCCGAAGAAACTGCCATCCTCGAGCACGATAGGAAGCGAGACATAGCTCTCGAAACCATAAAGCGCGGGTACGGGATGCGTCCGCCAGTGCGGATCGCTGCCGACATGATCGATAAACACGCCCTTCCCGCTGGCGCGTATCTCGTCGCAGATCGTCGTCTTGATCTCGAGCTCGTCGCCCGGATGGAGCCCGAACTCGATCTTGTCGAGCACCTGGCAGGCGACCCAGCGCTCGCCGGTGACCCGCGCCACGGCGGCGAAGCCCATGCCGGTGAGCGTGCAGACCTGCTCGAGCATTTCCCGGATGCCGGGAATATCGTGAACGGCTGCGATGTCGGCGCGGAAACTGTCGGTCATTCCAACGGTGTAATGTAATTCCGCCGCGGGATCACCAACGTGGATCATAGCGTGGTCCCGCGCTCAGGCGCGCGGATGGGCGTTCCGATAGACGTCGAGCAGATGCGCTGCGTCCACCGCCGTATAGATCTGAGTCGAGCTCAGGCTTGCGTGCCCGAGCAGCTCTTGCAGTGCGCGCAGATCGGCGCCGCGGCCCAGCAGATGCGTCGCGAAGCTGTGGCGCAGCGCGTGGGGCGTGGTCCGCTCGGACAGTCCCAGCGCAGTGCGTGCCGAGCGCACGACCTTGCGGATCGCTCCGGGCGGCAGCGGCCCGCCCTTGGCGCCACGAAACAGCGGCGCTTCGGCCGAAACGCCGTACGGACACATCTTGGCATAGGCGTCGATCGCCTCGCGGACCTGGGGCAGCAGCGGCACGATCCGCGTCTTGTCGCGCTTGCCGGTGACACGCATCGTCGCGCCCAGCGGCAGCATCGCCCCGGTCAGTGCAACCGCCTCGCCGATGCGCAGCCCGGCGCCGTAGAGCAGCAGCAGCACCGCCCAGTCGCGCGCCGCGATCCAGGGCTCGCTTGCCTCGTCCGAGGCCCATTCGGCGAGCGCCACCGCCTCGTGCGGCGCGATCGGGCGCGGCACGCCCCTTTTGACCTTCGGCCCGCGCAATCGCGGCAGATCGGCATGATCGCCCGTCGCGAATTTCAGGAAGCCGCGTACCGCCGAAAGCTCGCGCGCCGCCGATGCATTGCCGAGCCCTTCGTTGCGACGCTGCGCAAGAAACGCGCGCAGATCGGCGGAACTCACCTTGGCCAGCGCCTCGGGCGTCACCGCGCCGCCCCAATGCCCTTGCAGGAACGCCACCAGCCGCTCCGCCGTAGCGCCGTACGCGCGCACAGTATGCGCCGATCGCCGCCGGTCGCGGGCGAGATGCTGGGCGTAAAGGAGGGGGAGCGCGGGTTCGGTCACGAGTGCATAGTACAGGTCCTCCCTGAGCTTGTCTCGGGGAGGGGGACCGCCGCCGAAGGCGGGGTGGGGGGCACGGCGGGTCACCGCCGCGTTCCGCAGCGGCCCCTCCACCATTCGCTCCGCGAATGGTCCCCCTCCCCCAGCAAGCTGGGGGAGGATTGAGAAGTCAGCCGATCTTCTGCCCGGTCTTCGCCCAATCGGCGAGGAAGCCTTCGATGCCCTTGTCGGTCAGCGGGTGCTTGACGAGCTGACGGATCACCGCGGGCGGCGCCGTCATGACGTCGGCGCCGATCTTGGCGGCTTCCAGCACATGGATCGGGTGGCGCACGCTGGCGACCAGGATCTCGGTACCGAAATCGTAATTGTCGTAGATCTGCCGGATGTCGGCGATCAGTTCCATGCCGTCGAAGCCGTTGTCGTCGTGGCGGCCGACGAACGGCGACACGAAGGTCGCGCCCGCTTTGGCGGCGAGCAGCGCCTGGTTCGCCGAGAAGCAGAGTGTGACGTTGACCATCGTGCCCTCGTCGGTGAGCGCTTTGCACGCCTTCAGCCCCGCGAGCGTCAGCGGCACCTTGACCGCGACATTGTCGGCGATCTTCCGCACGATCTCGGCCTCGCGCATCATGCCCGCGAAATCGAGCGCGACGACTTCGGCGGAGACGGGACCGTCGACGATCCCGCAGATCTCGGCGACCACTTCGAGAAAGTCGCGACCGGCCTTGTGGATCAGCGACGGGTTGGTGGTGACGCCGTCGAGCAGCCCGGTTTCGGCCAGGTCGCGGATGTCGGCGGTGTCGGCGGTGTCGGCGAAGAATTTCATGGGGATACCTTTCCGGCGGGAATCGCGCACCGCCTAGCCGAGCACGCCGGATCGGGCAAACGCTAGAGGGCCTAGCGCCGCTCGCCCGCGACCAGCAGCAGCTTGACCCGCGGTGCCTTTAATTGCCGCACTTCGACCCGGTAGGTGCCGGGCCGCAGCCGGTAGCGGATGATCTTGCGGATCGTCGAGCATGCCGGGCCACGGCTTTCGGAGGCCATTTCCAGTGCCTTGCCCTGTCCGCGATAGAGATCGACCCAGCCGTCCTGGTCCACCGCGACGCCGAATATGCCCGCCTTGCGGATTCGCACGCTCGTGGTGACCGCCTTGCCGCGCCCCGCCGCCAGGGTGACCGCGTGCCCGGTGTCGAGTGTCCGCCCGAGTCGCGTCCAGCCGGCCAGCGGCCGCGGCAGCGTGGTGTCCAGCGTACGGCACGGCGCCGCCATCGTCAGTGCAAGCGCGGTCAGGAACATGATTCGCCTCCCCCTCGGTCGCTCTTGTTCTATTTTCGTTCCGATACCGAAACAAGCCCCTTCGAAATGACTTGGGAATGACAAACGTGTACGGGACACCGCGATGCACCGCGCGCTTCTCGCCCTGCTCCTGTTCGCTCCGCTGCCGGCATTCGCCCAGCGGACCGACGAGCAGCTCTGGCTCGCCGCCAACGCCTCGGTTCCGGTCGGGGACAAGGCCCGCGTCACGCTCGAATCGATCGGGCGGTTCAGTGATCGCGCGGGCGGCTTCTTCCATTCCGAGTTCGGCGCACTGGGCAGCATGGTGGTCGCGAACGGCGTCGAGATCGCCGCGGGCTATCGCCATGTCGAGGATTGGGACCATGGCCGCGCGCTGCCCAACGAGGAGCGGCTTCGCCAGATCGTCACGGTCACGCTGGGCGGAGGCTTCGCCACCCGCCTGCGCCTCGAGCAGCGCTTCAACAGCAGCGGCAGCGGGGTGGGCGTGCGCTTTCGCCCGCAGCTCCGCTTCACCCTCCCGCTGGCGCGCAAGGGGCCCACGCTGTTCGCCACGCATGAGGACTTCCTCAACCTCAACGATACGCGCTGGGGCCAGCGCTCCGGCTATGAGCGGATGCGCAACTCGATCGGCATCACCGTGCCGCTTGCGCGGAGGCTGTCGACCGATGTGGGCTATCTCAACCAGTATCGCTTCGGTCGCGGCGGCGCCCGCGACCAGATGGATCACGCGATGACCCTGACCCTATCCTTGACGCTCGATGGGGTCTTTTCCGGACATCATGGCGATGCGGACTAGCGCGCACTCGAAACAAATGTGAGCCCGCGACTATTCGCCGACCACCAGCATCACCTTCGCCTTGGGCTGGGCGAGGCCGGTCACGTAGAGGCGATAGGCGCCCGGATCGAGCTTGAAGCGCACGATCTTCTTGATCGTCGAGCATTCCGGACCATGACCGTGCGCGACCGAGGTCAGCGCGGTGCCGCCCGTGGCGCCCGGCAGCACGTCGATCCAGCCGGGCTGGTCGAGCGCGATGCCATAGGTGCCGGCGGTCGTGATCCGGAATGCGATCGTCGCGGCCTTACCCGGCTTGGCGCCGGCAGGCAGCCCTTTCAACGCCACGGCATCGACGGTGTCGAGCGAGACCGCCTTGTCAGGCGTGAGTTCATCGCCCGGGGCGGTCCAGCCCGTCAGCGCGGTGGGGAGCGAGGCATCGGCCGCCTTGCAGGCAGTGGCCTGGTCGGCAGGGGCAGTCTGGACGAGCAGCAGCGCGGCAAAGAGCAACATGGCGAGCCTCCTGGCGGGTATAACGCGCGATACGGGATTCCCGTTCGCCGCAAAATCCCCATATGACGCGGCCATGCCCGGCAACCGCGCCCGTATCCTCGTCCTGCATCCCGTGCTCGGAGTCCTCGATTATCGCGTGCCGCACGGCATGACGGTCGAGCCCGGCTCGATCGTCGTCGTGCCGATCGGGCCGCGCCAATATGCCGGCGTCGTCTGGGAGCCCGAGCGGCTGCCCACCGAGGAAGTCGGCGACAACCGGTTGCGCAATTTACTCGCGGTGGCCGACGCGCCGCCGATCCCCGCATCGGTCCGCCGCCTGGTCGAGTGGACCGCCGATTACTATCTGAGCCCGCCTTCCGCCGTGCTCGCCATGGCGCTGCGCACCTCTGCGGCGTTCGAGAGCGCGCCGACGATCGTCGAATATCGCGCGACCGGGCTAATCCCCGGTCGCCTCACCCCGCAGCGCGCCCAGGCGCTCGAGCGGATCGGCGAGCGCCAGGGGCTGGTGCGCGAGCTGGCGACGATCGCCGAAGTCTCCGACGCCGTGATCCGGGGCCTCGTGAAGACCGGCGCGATCGAGGCGGTGGTGGTCGATACCGACATGCCCTATCCGATCCCCGATCCCAATTTCGGGCCGCCCGATCTCAGCGTCGATCAAGCCGACGCCGCCAGCATCCTGCGCCAGGCGGTGAGTACCAAGGCGTTCCAGCCCTTCCTGCTCGACGGGGTCACCGGATCCGGCAAGACCGAAGTCTATTTCGAGGCGGTCGCGACGGCACTCGCCGCCGGCAAGCAGACGCTCGTCCTGCTCCCCGAGATCGCGCTCACCGAGCCCTTCCTCACCCGCTTCGCCAAAAGGTTCGGCTGCGAGCCCGTCGCCTGGCATTCGGGGCTGCGCACCTCGCAGCGGCGCCGCGCCTGGCGCGCGATCGCGAGCGGCGAGGCGATGGTGACGGTGGGGGCACGCTCGGCGCTGTTCTTGCCCTATCCCAATCTCGGCCTGATCGTGGTCGACGAGGCGCACGAGACCAGCTTCAAGCAGGAAGACGGCGTCCATTATCATGCGCGCGACGTCGCGGTGATGCGCGGCAAGTTCGAGGAATGCCCGGTCATCCTCGCCTCCGCCACGCCGGCGATCGAGACGCGCCACCAGGTCGAGCTCGGCCGCTACGAGGAATTGAAGCTCCCCGCCCGTTTCGGCGTCGCCGAGATGCCGCGGATCGAGGCGATCGACCTGATCCAGGAACCGCCCGAGCGCGGCCGCTGGCTCGCGCCCCGCTTGGTCAAGGCATTGCAGGAGACGCTCGAGCGCGGCGAACAGTCGCTGCTGTTCCTCAATCGCCGCGGCTATGCGCCGCTGACGCTCTGCCGCAACTGCGGGCACCGGTTCCAATGTCCCAACTGCACCGCCTGGATGGTCGAGCACCGGCTGCTGCGCCGCCTCTCCTGCCACCATTGCGGCCACACGATCCCGGCGCCGAGCCTGTGCCCCGAATGCAAGTCGGAGGACACGCTCGTCGCCTGCGGCCCCGGCGTCGAGCGCATCGCCGACGAGGTCGCCGCGCTCTTTCCCGAGGCGCGCACCGCGATCGTCACCTCGGACACGCTCTGGTCGCCCGCCAAGGCCGCCGAGTTCGTCGCGCGCATGGAGCATGGAGCGATCGACATCATCATCGGCACGCAGCTCGTCACCAAGGGCTATCATTTCCCCAACCTCACCCTGGTCGGGGTCGTGGATGCGGATCTGGGCCTCGACGGCGGCGACCTGCGCGCCTCGGAACGCACCTTCCAGCAGATCAGGCAGGTCTCGGGGCGTGCGGGGCGCGGCGAGAAGCCGGGCACCGTCTATATCCAGACCCACGCTCCCGATGCGCGGGTGATGCAGGCGCTGATCAGCGGCGATGCCGAGGCCTTCTACGCCGCCGAGACCGAGGCGCGCCGCGACGCCGATGCCCCGCCTTATGGCCGCTATGCCGCGATCATCGTCTCGTCGGAGGACAAAGCGGCGGCGGAGGAGACTGCCCGGATGATCGGCCGCGCCGCGCCGCAGCTGCCTGAGATGCATGTCTACGGCCCCGCCCCCGCACCGATGGCGATGCTGCGCGGCCGCCATCGCTTCCGCCTGCTCGTCCACGCCAAGCGGAGCTTCGACGTGCAGGATGTGATCCGCGACTGGCTGGGCAGCCTCAGCTGGGGCGCCAAGGTCCGCGTGGCAGTCGACGTCGATCCCTACAGCTTCGTGTAGCCCCGGCCATATCCTTGCTTGCTCGCGCGAAAAGCGATTTCTATTGTTGCGCGCACGGGGGAGAAATTCATGCTTCGCAGGCTGTTGTTCGTCGCTTCTTTGGTCGCGCCCTCGGTTGCGCATGCGCAGTGGAGCGAGGCCAGTTCGAGCCATTTCGTCGTCTATTCCGAAGGCGCGCCCGAGAAATTGCGCGCGTTCACCGATGAGCTGGAACGCTTCGACCAGGCACTGCGCATCGTCACAGGCACACCGGACCGGCCAATCAGCCCCAATGCGCGGGTGACCGTATTCTTCGTCGATAATGTGAGCACCATCGAGAAGCTGATCGACCGCCGCAATATCGCGGGCTTCTTCAAGGCACGGGCGTCGGGGTCGGTTGCGTTCGTTCCGCGCAGCGCGGGCGGCGGCGGACTCGGCGCACGCGAGATTCTTCAGCACGAATATGCCCATAACTTCATGTTCTCCAGCTGGCCCGGTGTCGTGTTCGCGCCCTGGTTCATCGAGGGATTTGCGGAGTTCGTCGCTACCGCCACCACGCGCACCGATGGCAGCGTCGTTATCGGCCGGTCACCAAGCTACCGGGCCGGCTGCATCGATCGCGCCGGAGCGCTGCCCGCGCGCCAGCTCGTCAAGCTCGACCCTGGCAAACTGAGTGACGAGCAGACCTGCGTCCTTTATGCCCGTGGGTGGCTGCTTACCCATTATCTGATCCGCGGCGGCCACGCCGACCAGCTCGCGCAATATATCGGCGCGATCAACGCGAACAAATCGATCGAAGAAGCCACGCAGGCACTAGGCGATCTCGACAGTCTCGACAGCAAGCTGACCGTCTATGCCAAGCGTAGCACGCTGACCGCCTCCCAAGTGGATGCCGATAAGCTCAAGGTGGGCAAGATCGCCATTCGCCAGCTCACCGCCGGCGAGGCTGCGGTAATGCCGGCACGCATCCTTTCGGAGAATGGCGTGGACGAGGCCGCGGCCAAAACAACCGTGGACCTCGCCCGACGTCTGGCGGCGCCCTATCCCAACGATGCCGGGGCGCAGAACGAACTCGCGGAAGCGGAATATGACGCGGGCAATTACGCCGCCGCAGAGGCCGCTGCAAATCGCGCGCTCGGGGCGGATCCGAAGTCGGTCCATGCCTTGCTCTATAAGGGCATGGCACAGACAGAGATTGCGCGTAAGGCCAGCGAAACCGATCCCGCCAAATGGCGCGCGATCCGCCAATGGTTCATCACGGCCAACAAGGCCGACACCGAATATGCCGAACCACTGATCCAATATTATTACAGCTTCCACGCCGCAAAACAGGCCCCGCCCAAGAGCGCGCTCGACGGTCTGATCTATGCCTATGCGCTCGCACCCTATGACCGGGGCCTTCGGATGAACGCCGGCATTGCATTGCTGGAGAAGGGCAACGCCAAGGCGGCCCGCATCGCGTTCGAGCCCGTCGCTTATGGCCCGCATCGTTCCGGCGAATCCAATCTCGCAGCCGATATCATCACCGCACTTGATGAAAAAGGCACGGAAGGCGCTCTGGCGGTGATCCGCGGCATGGGACAAAAGCCCAAGCCAGACGCATCAACAGAACCCAAGAAAGGTGCGTGATCCGGCGTCCCGCTTGAACCCCTTGTGATTTTGCCCGAAAGCGGCGCCTTCGAACAGGCGGGGCATATGATGCGGCGATTGCTGATCCTGGTGGCGCTGATCCTCGCTTGGGGTTCGTCGGCGCGCGCCGACGATATCTCCGCCTCGGGCCGCGGCGTCGTCCGCATCGTCACCATCGCGGTGGTGGGCGATGAGGTGGTCGGCTTCGGCCATGGCAGCGGCTTCGCGGTCGCGCCCAACCGCATCGTCACCAACGCCCATGTCGTCGAACTCGCCTCGCGCTACCCCGACAATGTCGTGATCGGCGTGGTGCCGTCCGAAGGCGACAAGTCGTTCCAGGGCACGCTGATCAAGATCGACACCGCGCGCGACCTCGCGCTGATCGAATTCACCGGCGTCAAGCTGCCGCCGCTCACCCTTTATTCGGGCGGCGTGCAGGATGGCGAGCCGCTGATCGCGCTAGGCTATCCGGGCAATGTCGACCTGGCCACCGCGCGGTCCGCCGCCGATTTTATCACGCCGCAATCGCCGGTGCGCTCGCAGGGCGGGTTCGCCGGGCTGCGCATGCTCCAGGGTACCAATGTGCTGCTCCACACTGCGAGCATTGCGCGCGGCAATTCGGGCGGTCCGCTGCTCGATCGCTGCGGCCGCGTGCTCGGCGTCAATTCGGCGATCACCCGCGCCGACGAGGGCGACTCCACCTTCGCCTTCGCCATTGCCGGCAGGGAGCTTGCGGACTTCCTGCGCGAGGCCAACCAGCCCTTCGCCACGGTCGACATCGCCTGCACGAGCATCGAGGAGCGGATGGCGGCGGATCGGAGTGCCGATGAAAAGGCGCGGGTCGATGCCGAGGAAAAGGCGCGCGCCATCGCGGCCAAGGCCGAATCCGACCGTCAGGAGGCCGTCGCCCAGGCGCGCAGCCGCAACGAGGCGATGCGCGAGAATTATATGGCCGGCGCCGCGGTGCTGCTCGTGCTCGGCGCGCTCGCCCTGGCGGGCGGCGGGTTGCTGGTATCGCGTGATCGCAGGCGCGAGGGCTATGGCGTCGCTGCCGGTGGCGGCGTGCTGATCCTCGGCGCGGTCGCACTGTTCTTCAGCCGCCCCGGCTTCGACGAGACCAAGATGCTACCGATCCCCGAGGCGAACCAGGCCGCGGCGACGGTCAGCAGCGCCGCGCTCGGCAAGATGGTCTGCACGCTGGTTCCCGAGCGCAGCCGCGTCACCGTCACCGCGATCGGCACGGTCAATCTCGATCTGGGCAATGACGGCTGCGTCAACGGCCGCACCCAATATGCCGAATCGGGCAAGCACTGGCAGCGCGTGCTGGTTCCCGACCAGGAGCAGACCGTCTCGGTGCTCGATTTCGATCCCGACACGCGAACCTATACCAATACCCGCTACTTGCTCTCGTCCGATCAGATGGAGCGGACCCGTCAGCTCCGCTCGACCGTGCCGCTCAAGTCGTGTTCGTCGGACCAGAGCGCGCGCGCCGCGCTCGCCACCCAGCAGCAATCGGTCCGTGCCTCGCTGCCGCCGGTCTATAACGAGAAATTGGTCTATAACTGCTCGGCCGCGCCGGACGGCCCGCCCGCGGAATAAGGCTCAGGCGCGATCCACGCGTGCCGCGAAGCAGCCGCGCTTTGCGTTGTGGACGTGCAGGAATTCGGTCGCCGGGTCCTCGAAATATCTTTTTATTGTCATTTCCAGCTCATCTCCGCCGACAACCTCCGCGTTTGTCATCATGGCGTAACGATCGAACGCTCGTACCGACAGCAGCCGAGCCGCAAGTTGTTCCGGTATCTCGTCAATATGGCGCGCTAGCGTCTCGGCACCCTCTCGCACGAAGATCGCATGGCGCGAACGATAGGGGTTCGCCACCGGAAGATGTTCGTAGTTGAGCAGCAACAGGCTCTCGCCGGGCTCTGCATCCTCCAGGGTCACGCGACAGGGAAAGCCGGGCTTGCTGTCCGCGACGACGCGCACGACGCCCAGGCCCGCCAGCGCGGCGTCATCGAGGCCGTAGAGCGGACGGAAGGGTGTGGGGTCGAGCCCCGCAATGACATAGCTCATTCGGATACTCCTTCGCGCTTCCTGAGCGCCAGTTTGCGATCGACGCCGTAGGCATAGCCGCCAATGCTGCCGTCGCTCCGCTGGACGCGGTGGCAGGGAATGACGATCGGGACATGGTTGGCACCGCATGCGGTTCCCGCCGCGCGCACCGCGCCGGGACTGCCGGCTTCGGCAGCGATCTGGGCATAGCTGCGCGTCTCGCCCGCGGGGATGGCACGCAGCGCATTCCACACCGCTTCCTGGAACGCCGTGCCCTGCACATCGACGGGCAGGTCGGTATGGCGCCCGGGATTCTCGACCTCGCCCACCACGCGCGCCGCCAACGCGGCGAGCGCGGCGCCGCCCATCACGATCTCCGCCGCCGGAAAGCGCCGGGCGAGCGCGAACTGGTCTTCCTCGAACGCGATGCGGCACAGCCCCTTGTCGGTCGCCGCGATCAGCAGCGGGCCAAGACTGGTCTCCGCGACGGTCCAGCGGATCGTCACACCTGCGCCGCCACGCTTCCACGCGCTGGGCGTCATGCCCAATCGCGCATTGGCGGTCTCGTAGAAGCGGCTCGGCGCCGAATAGCCGGCCTCGTAGATCGCCTCGGTCACGCTGCCCTCGTTCAAGGCCTCCGCCGCACGCTTGGCGCGCAAGCCGCGCGCATAAGCGGCCGGCGTCACGCCAGTGGCACGCTTGAACAGCCGGTGGAAATGATGCGGCGCATAGCCAACCCGTTCGGCCAGCTCGTCGAGCCCTAGCGGGTCCTCCGCCGCCTCGAGCAGCGCGACCGCCTCGGCAACCGCGATGCGGTCGCGCCCCACTTCGTCGGGCTTGCAGCGCAGGCAGGCGCGGAAACCGGCCTCGCGCGCTGCCTCGGCGTCGCCATAGAAGCGGACATTCTCGCGCAGCGGCCGCCGCGCGGGGCAGGTCGGCTTGCAATAGATGCCGGTGGTGATCACCGCGACGATGAACCGCCCCTCAAAGGCGCGGTCGCGCGCTTCGAAGGCGGCCCAGGCGGCATCGTCGGAAAGGGTCATCTGGTTCATGCCCCCGATATAGGCGCACGGCGCGCGCCCCACATCCCGCCGCTTGCGCTCAAAGCAGAAGCGCCTCCACCTAACCGTCACCGAGAGAGAGGACACATAACTCGGACAAACCCCTTGCCCCATGCCCCGCTTCCCGCCACCGTTAGCGCTAACGGGCGCTCAGACGCCCAAGTGGAGAGGGCGATTGGGCTTCTGGCAACGCACCCGCGCGCTGCGCTGGTGGATCATCGCGATCGTCATGCTCGGCACGATCGTCAATTATCTGACCCGCAGCACGCTCGCGGTCGCCGCGCCCACCTTCATGGCCGATCTCAAGATCGACGAGCATCAATATTCCTACATCACCGCCGCGTTCCAGGGCGGGATCATGCTCCAGCCCTTGGTCGGCTATATTCTCGACACGATCGGGCTGCGCACCGGCCTCGCATTGTTCGCCACCGGCTGGGGCGTGCTGACCATGGCGCATGGCCTGGCGATCAACTGGCAATGGCTGTTCGTCCTGCGCGGGCTGCTGGGCTTTGCCGAGGGCACCTCGCACACCGGCGGACTGAAGGTCGTCGCCGAATGGTTTCCGGCGCGCGAGCGCGGCTATGCCGGTGGGGTCTACAACCTCGGCGCGTCGGCGGGATCGGCGCTGGCCGCGCCGCTAGTGGCAGCGTCGATCTATTTCTGGAACTGGCGTGCGGCGTTCGTCGTCGCCGGGCTGCTCGCCTTGCTCTGGGTCGTGCTGTGGCTGGTCTGGTATCGATCGCCCGCCAACCATCCGTCTATCTCGCAGGAGGAACGCGACCACATCCTCGCCGGGCAGGAAGCACATATCCAGGCCGCCGGCACGCGCCCGTCGATCCCCTCGATCCTGCGCCAGCGCAACTTCTGGGGAATCGCGATCCCGCGCTTCCTCGCGGATCCGACCTGGGGCACGCTCACCTTCTGGATGCCGCTCTATCTGAGCAGCGTGCGCGGCTTCAACCTGGGCGAGATCGCGCTCTCCGCCTTCCTCCCCTTCGTCGCCGCCGATCTCGGCTGCCTGTTCGGGCCGACGGTGGTGGTGTGGCTCGAGCGGCGCGGGGTCAGCCTGATCAACGCGCGGCGCTGGACCTTCACTTTGGGTGCGGTGCTGATGACGGGGATGATGTTCGTCGGCACGGTGGAGAGCGCCTGGGCGGCGGTCGCCTTGCTTTGCCTGGGCGGGTTCGCGCACCAGACGCTGTCGGTCACCTGCATCACCATGGCGACCGACCTGTTCCGCAAGAACGAGCTGGGCACCGTTGCCGGGCTGGCCGGGCTGCTTGCCAATTCGAGCATCCTGATCTTCTCGCTGCTGATCGGCGGACTGGTCTCGACGATCGGCTACAACCCGTTCTTCGTCGCGCTCGGATTGCTCGATCTCGTCGCCGCGGCTCTGCTATGGACCCTGGTGAAGGCCCCTGAATGATCCGCAACCCGATCCTGCCCGGCTTCAATCCCGATCCGTCGATCTGCCGCGTCGGCGACGATTATTATATCGCGACCTCGACCTTCGAATGGTTCCCCGGCGTCCAGATCCACCACAGCCGCGACCTCGCGAACTGGACATTGCTCACCCGCCCGCTGCGCCGCGCCAGCCAGCTCGACATGCGCGGCGATCCCGACAGCTGCGGTGTGTGGGCGCCCTGCCTCTCCCATGACGGCGAGCGCTTCCACCTAATCTACACCGATGTGAAGCGCTACGGTCGCACCACCACCGCCGGCGCCACCGGCGGGGCATTGCGCGACTTCCACAATTATCTCGTCACCTGCGATACCATTGACGGCGACTGGTCGGATCCGATCTACCTGAATAGCAGCGGCTTCGACCCCTCGCTTTTCCACGACGCGGACGGCCGCAAATATCTCGTCAACCAGCTCTGGGACCATCGCCCCGGCCACAACCGCTTCGCCGGGATCGTCCTCCAGGAATATTCTCCGCAAGAGCGCCGGCTGGTCGGCGAGCGCGCGAACATCTTCGCCGGCACGCCGCTCGGCCTCACCGAAGCCCCGCATCTCTATCGCCGTGGCGACTGGCATTATCTGCTGACCGCCGAGGGCGGCACCGGCTGGAACCACGCCGTGACGATGGCGCGCGCCCGCGATCTGCTCGGCCCGTACGAGCTCCATCCCGACACCTACATCCTGAGCAGCCGCACCCGCCCCGATGCGCCGCTGGCCCGCGCCGGCCATGCCGATCTGGTCGACACGCCCGACGGCGAGACCTTCATGGCCTATCTCTGCGGGCGCCCGCTGCCCGGTCGCGGGCGCTGCGTGCTGGGCCGCGAGACCGCGCTCCAGCCGATGCACTGGGCCGAGGATGGCTGGCTCTACACGCACGACCGCACCGGCCTGCCGATGCTCGAGGCCCCCGCGCCCGATCTTCCGCCCTCGCCGCCGCGCGCCACCGAGGCACGCTATGACTTCGATACGGCTGCGCTGCCCATCGATCTGCAATGGCTCCGAACCCCCGAGCCCGACACGATCTTCAGCCTGACCGAGCGGCCCGGTCATCTGCGGCTATACGGCCGCGAGACGATCGGCAGCCTGTTCACCCAGGCGCTCGTTGCCCGGCGTCAACAGGCATTCTGCTATTCGGCGTCCTGCGCGATGGAATTCGAGCCCGAGCATTTCCAGCAGGCCGCAGGGCTGGTCGCCTATTACAATGGCGCCAAGTTCCATTACCTCCACGTCACCCATGACGCCGAGATCGGCCGCCACCTCCGCGTGATGTCCGCGCTCCCCGACGGCACCCAGGCCGACGCTTTCACCCCGCCGATCGCGATTCCGCAAGGCCCGATCGAGCTGCGCGTCGAGGTCGATTACGAACGCCTTCGCTTCGCCTGGCGCATCAAGGGCGACGACTGGGCCTGGCTCCCGGAGCAGTTCGACGCCTCGATCCTCTCCGACGAAGCCACCGCCCCGGGCCTTCCCAATTTCACCGGCGCGTTCGTCGGCATGGCGTGTCAGGACATGGCCGGCACGGGGCACGCGGCCGATTTCGACTGGTTCGCGTATCGCGAGCGCGCATTTGCCGCTTGACCACGCGCGCACGCCAAGATCGCTTTCGGACCGACCGCAGACATAAGGGACCGCGCTGCGCCGCGGTCCAGCCCTTCAACATGCGGGGAGAGGACCGCTAAGCTGCCGCTGGTTCACCGCTCCCGAACAACGGCCTCGCATGGCAAAAGCCTGTGCGCCTCATCGAGCTCCCTGGCGTGATGGGCTCCCCATTCCATCAACGACGCCAGGATCGGCTGAAGGCTCGAGCCGAGCGGCGTGAGCAGATATTCTACCCCTTGCCCATCCCCGGTGCTCGGCTGCCGGCGCACCATTCCATGTTCCTCGAGCGCATGCAGCTGCTCGATCAAAACCTTCTGCGAGAGGCCGACGACGCGGCTCTCAAGCTCGCAAGTGCGTTGCGGACCGTCGAGCAGCGTGTGGAGGATGACCGCCTTCCACCGCCCGGAAAGGACCTTGAGCGCGCGCTCGACCGGCAAGCCCGGCAACCTGTTGAGGATCTTCATCTGACACCACTGACCAAACGGTGTGCAGATAGGAATGCCTGTCGAGGAGTAAACCTTCGATCCACACCGATCGAAGGAAGACCCTGTGAAAGACCTGTTCGACTCTCTCTTGCTGGGCGGCGCGGTTCCGCTGAAAAGCCGCATCGTCATGGCCCCGATGACTCGCACTCGGACGTCCGAAGGGGACGTCCCGAATGCGCTGATGGCCACGTATTACGGGCAGCGCGCCGTCGCCGGCCTGATCGTCTCCGAAGTGATCAACGTCGCTGCCTCCAGCAAGGGCTATGCGCTGATGCCCGGCCTCTACACGGAAGCGCAGCGCCAGGGCTGGCAATTAGTGACCGATGAGGTTCATCGACGCGGCGGCACGATATTCGCGCAGATATTCCACGTCGGCAGGATGGCGCACCCGTCGCTCATGCCGAATGGTGAGGCCCCCTGGGGTGTGACCGACGAACGGGCAGAGGGTTCGGACGTGTTCGCTCACGATGCCGAGGGCAAGTTGACCTATATGCCGGCGGGCACGCCAAGGCGCCTTGAGACGGAAGAAGTGTCGGCTTTGGTCGGCACTTTCGCGCAAGCCTTCGCCCGCGCGCGGCAGTCCGGTTTCGATGGCGTCGAACTCCACGCAGCCAACGGCTATCTGTTCGACCAGTTCATGAACTCGGTGCTGAACACGCGTACCGATCGCTATGGCGGCGGCAGCCCGGAAGACCGCACGCGGTTCCTGATGGAAGTCGTCGATGCGGCGGTGCGTGAAATGGGCCCGGGACGCGTCGGCGTTCGCCTCGCCCCGTTCGGCGCGTTCAACTCCATGCCGGCGGATCCTCTTGCCGAAGAAACCCTGCTGTACGTCGCGGAGCAATTGGGCCGCCGCGGCGCCGCATATATGCATCTGGTCTACGAGTTGATGCCTGCGGGAAACATGGAGACCGCCGACTTCGAGAAGCGCCATCTCGACCATGCTTTCCTGGCCAAGGTGCGCGCTACATTTCCGGGCGCGATCATCTGGTGCGGCGGTTTCACCAGCCGCAAGGAAGCGCAAACCGCCCTCGACACCGGATTGGTGGACCTGATCGCCTTCGGGAGACCCTTTATCGGAAACCCGGACCTGCCGGAACGCCTCAGGCACGACTGGCCACTGACCGAAGCCGACCGATCCACTTATTATACCCGTCGCGGCGCGGTGGGCTTCACCGACTTTCCGGCATATTCGAGGGCAGGCACACACGTTTGAACATGGACCCGGTGCCCGTCATTTGGTCCGGCGCGGTTTTTTGCCTGTTCCGTCAGATCCAAAATGTCCGCGGCACCGCAGGTCTCCTAGCGCCGCCCTTCGCGTGCCCGGCGCAGCAGCGCTTCGAGCTCCGCAACCACCTGCGCCTGCCCCTTGAAGGCATGCACCAGCTCGCGCTTGGGCAACGGCACCAGGAATTCGCAACCATGTTGCTGTCCGTCACGGCGTACGACCTTGGCCTCGCGCGCGCCGGCGCCCGCCAGCCCGACCGAGACCAAAGTCCCCACCGGCAGATCAACGTCACCGACGAACAGGAAGCCCGTGCGCGAGAAGTTCTCGACGGTCACGTCGAAGGGCTTGCCGTCCATGCCGCGGATCGTCGTCGCGCTGTCCACCGCGAAGCGGATCGCACCGCGTTCGTCGACTTCGCCCATCACTTCCAGCCGCGCGACCAGCAAACCATGCACTCCAATGTTTCCGGAGTGCAATTCTAAGACGGAGACCGTTAAAGGTTTCGTAACCCGGTGCGCCCGGTGTCACCTTGACTTTGGTCAGCCTCGCTGCCATATGCGCCGCCATCGAGGCATCATGCAGCGTGATGGGCCGCCCCCTTTCGAGGGAAAGCGCCCGGCTCTGCCTCGGTCAAGACCCCGGCTTCCCTAATCACGCGGGTTGTCATTTTTGACACCGCTTCCGCGTCCGGATTCCGCGCGCGTCGGCCGCATTTGAAAGTTCCATAATGCAATTCAAGCACCTCGGCCTGTCCGAGACTGTCCTCGCTGCGCTCGCGGCGAAGGGCTATTCCGAAGCTACTCCGATCCAGGAGAAGTCGATCCCGTCGCTGCTCGAAGGGCGCGACCTGCTCGGCATCGCCCAGACCGGCACCGGCAAGACCGCCGCATTCATGCTCCCCTCGATCGATCGTCTGATCGCGAGCGGAAAGCGCGCAGCGCCGCGCGGCTGCCGCATGCTCGTCCTCGCCCCCACGCGCGAGCTGGCCAGCCAGATCGCCGAGAGCGCACGCGCCTATTCGAAGGGCACCAAGCTGTCGGTGACCACTTTGTTCGGCGGCACCTCGGTCCACAAGAACAAGACCGATCTCGCCCGCGGCGTCGACATCGTCGTCGCCACGCCGGGCCGCCTGGTCGACCTGATCGACCAGCATTACGCGATCCTGCTCGGCATCGAGATACTCGTGCTCGACGAAGCCGATCAGATGATGGACCTGGGCTTCATCCACGCGCTGAAGCGCATCGTCCGCGAGCTTCCCTCGAAGCGCCAGACCCTGTTCTTCTCGGCGACCATGCCCAAGACGATCCGCGAGCTCGCCGGCCAGTTCATCAAGGACCCGGTCGAAGTGAAGGTCACGCCCGAGGCGACGACCGCCGAGCGCGTCGAGCAGCGCGTCACCTTCGTCCAGCAGGCCGAGAAGCAGTCGCTGCTGACGCTGGCGCTGCGCGATCCGTCGATCGAACGCGCTTTGATCTTCACGCGCACCAAGCATGGCGCCGATCGCGTCGTCCGCCTGCTCGGCGGCAGCGGCATCGCCTCGAACGCGATCCACGGCAACAAGAGCCAGCCCCAGCGCGAGCGCGCACTGAGCGAGTTCAAGTCGGGCAAGGTCAAGGTGTTGATCGCGACCGACATCGCCGCGCGCGGCATCGACGTGTCGGGCGTCAGCCATGTCTTCAACTTCGAGCTGCCCAACGTGCCCGATCAATATGTCCACCGCATCGGCCGCACCGCGCGCGCCGGCGCCACCGGCATCGCGATCAGCTATTGCGCCGATGACGAGCGTCCGTATCTCCGCGACATCGAGCGGCTCACCCGCCAGAAGGTGACCGTCGAGCCGCTGCCGGCGGACTTCGTCAACGAATCGAACAAGATCAAGTCGAGCCGCTCGCCGATGCCGGTGAGCCGCGACGAGGCGAATGGCCGCAGCGGCCGCGCGATACAGCACCAGGGCCAGCGCCGCGACAGCCAGCCGCGCGGCGGCGAGCGCCGTGATGGTCCGCCGCGGGGCGACCAGCAGCGCCGGCCCGAGGGTCCGCGCAGCGATCAGCCGCGGCGTGCCGATGGCCCCCGCGCCGATGCGCCGCGCGGCGATGCGCCGCGCAGCTATGCGCGCCCCAAGAGCAAGTGGCAGGCCCGTCCTGCCCAGGGCGGTCCGCGCAACAACGCCAGCCGCCCGCGCTGAACTTCATGCTCCCCTGTCTGCGGGCGGGGGAGCATCGTTACGTATTCAGTTCAGGTTTCCGGTTATTGTGCCATTTCGGCACGTCTTGTTCCGGAACGACTGCACATTGATCTAAGTCTATCGCATTTTGCCCCAAAATCGTGCATCGTCTTAACGGTATTTTAACGATGCTTGGGGGGATTCGATGCGTAAGACCTTGATGACGGCCGCGCTCCTTGCAGCCGCTGCCTTTCCGCAGACCGCCAATGCGCAGGTCATCATCAACAGCCTGACGCCCGATCCCGGCTATCTCGCGGCATCGACACTCAACTATACGCCGCTGGGCTATGTCTTCGGCAATCCCGGCATGAGCCGCTTCCACGTCGTCGGCACCGATAACGGAACGCCGTTCGACATCTTCACCTATTGCGTCGATGCTCTGCACGCCTTCCATCCGGGCGCGTTCGCCTGGGCGGACATCTCGGTGATGGTCCCCGATGCCGGCCGCCAGGATCAGCTCCTGACCTTGCTCACGAACTCGGACCTCGTGCTCGCCGCCGAAAGCGACACACTCGCCCGCAAGACCATCTCCGCCGCGACCCAGCTCGCGATCTGGGAGATCGTCCATGACAGCCAGGACACGCCCTACGACACGACGTCGGGCGATCTCTTCACCGTCGGCGGCAATAGCGGCGACGCCCGTGCGCTTGCCAACACCTATCTGCAGAAGATCGCCGATGGCAGCTGGACCGCGATCGCGGGCCACAAGCTCCAGGTACTCTTCGCCGGCGACAATCAGAGCCAGGTCTATGTCACCGCGGTACCCGAGCCGGCGAGCTGGCTGACGATGATCGGCGGCTTCGCGCTGGTCGGCGGCGCGGTCCGCCGGCGCCGCGTCACGGCCTATAAAGCCGCCTGACCCTATTCCCGGGAACGGCAAGCGCTTCCCGGGAAACCAGCTCAAGATCGCCGCCGGGCCCTCTCGGCGGCGTCTTTGCGTCCGACAATCAGCCGCATCGCCCGGTCCGCGCCGTCGGCCGCCTCGCCGCCGCGCCCGCCGATCAGTGGCTGTGCCTCGCGATAGAGCGCCAGCGCCGCGTCGTACTCGCCGTGCTGCTCGGCGCAGAGGCCCAGGTTGAACACCACCGACGCGTTGCCCGGCAGCTGGCGGTTCATCGAATCCCAGCCCGCGCAGGCGCCGCGAGGATCGCGCTTGGATAGCGTCACCAGCCCCTTGAACTGCTTCGCCACGTCCTTGGGCATCCCCTTGCCGCTCTCGCGCACCCGGATGCGATAGGTTTCCACATGCGGCGCGATCTCCATCCGGAAGCCGCCCGCGATCCCCTGGAGCAGGTCGGAGATCCTATCCTCGGCAGTCTGGTTTGGCCGTTCGTTCTTGCACCAGCTCACATCGTCGCCCGCGCGCTTGGTGTCGGAGTAGAGGATGCGCCCGTCGCTGTTGCGCACCACGCGCAGGTCCGCGTTGATGGTAATCAAACGCCGCCGGCAGTTGATCTCGACCTGCTCCTCCTTCAGGCATTTGCCGTCCTTATCCTTGGACGTGCACTGTTTCTCCTTCCGCTTGAACGGCGCCTCCTCCACGCCGGTGGAGACCGCGCCCGAGATGCCGCCTTCTGCGGTCTCCCGGCCGGTGCGCCCCGCCAGCACTTCGAAATGTGTGCCCGAAAGCGCGCGCTCGATCGCGATGCCCAGTGCCGGTCCGTCCTGCCCGCCGATCCGCTCGATCGCGATCGAGCCCAGCATGCTCGCCTCGCGGTTGCTCGCCGGAAATTCGCCGGTGACCTCGATCACTTCGGCCCGCGCCGTGCCCGCGAGCAAAGTCGCCGCGAGCAGCCCCGATATTCGCTTCATATCGCCCCCTCGATTTCCCCAAGCATCCCTGACATCCATGCGAGTCAAAGAAAAGAAGCGGGCGCACGAGACCCGCCCGAAATCCCTGTATTCGACTCGGGTTGCATCCCCGGCCCCCCGATGCTAGCAGCCCGCCAACCCATAGGGGCGCCCTTCCGGTGCTGCCCCTTTTTTGCATGGGGCCACCTTTCGAACCTCCAAGAGGAACACAATCGCGTGGAGAATTCCGGCGGTATCCAGGCCAGCTTAAGCGGACGCTATGCCACCGCTCTGTTCGAGCTCGCCCGCGACGCGAAGTCGATCGACACAGTCGAGGCGAGCCTCGCCACGGTGCGGCAGGCGCTCGACGAATCGGCCGACTTCAAGGCGCTGACCACCAGCCCGCTGATTGCCCGCGGCGCTGCGGTGAAGGCGATCGAGGCGGTCGCCGGCGTGCTCAAGCTCGACGCGACTACCGCGAAGTTCCTGGGCGTGCTGGCCGAGAATCGCCGGCTGGCTCAGCTCCCGGCGATCATCCGCGCCTTCCGCGAGCTCACCGCCCGGCATCGCGGCGAGATCACGGCCGAAGTCGTCTCCGCCCATCCTCTCGATGCCGCACAGGTCGACGCGCTCAAGCAGCAGCTGCACGCCCGCACCGGCCGTAAGGTTACCGTCGACCTCTCGGTCGATCCCTCGCTCCTTGGCGGGCTGGTCGTGAAGATCGGCAGCCAGATGATCGATTCGTCGATCAAGACCCGACTGAACTCCCTCGCGCACGCGATGAAAGGCTGAACATGGATATCCGCGCCGCAGAAATCTCGAAGGTCATCAAGGACCAGATCGCCAATTTCGGCACCGAGGCCCAGGTCTCGGAGACCGGCCAGGTGCTCAGCGTCGGTGACGGCATCGCGCGCATCCACGGGCTGGACAATGTCCAGGCCGGCGAGATGGTCGAGTTCGCCAACGGCATTCAGGGCATGGCGCTCAACCTCGAGGCGGACAATGTCGGCGTCGTGATCTTCGGCTCGGACGCCGAGATCAAGGAAGGCGACACCGTCAAGCGCACCGGCACCATCGTCGACGTGCCGATCGGCAAGGGCCTGCTCGGCCGCGTCGTGGACGGCCTCGGCAATCCGATCGACGGCAAGGGCCCGATCGTCACCGATCAGCGCAGCCGCGTCGAGGTGAAGGCGCCCGGCATCATCCCGCGTCAGTCGGTTTCCGAGCCGATGCAGACCGGCCTCAAGGCGATCGACGCGCTCGTCCCCGTCGGCCGTGGCCAGCGCGAGCTGATCATCGGCGATCGCCAGACCGGCAAATCGGCCGTCGCGATCGACACGTTCATCAACCAGAAGAACGTCAACGCTGGCGACGACGAGAAGAAGAAGCTCTACTGCGTCTATGTCGCGGTCGGCCAGAAGCGCTCGACCGTCGCGCAGCTCGTCAAGACGCTCGAAGAGAATGGCGCGATGGAATATTCCATCGTCGTCGCCGCGACCGCTTCCGAGCCGGCGCCGCTGCAGTTCCTCGCGCCCTATACCGGCACCGCGATGGGCGAGTATTTCCGCGACAACGGCATGCACGCGCTGATCGTGTTCGACGACCTTTCCAAGCAGGCCGTCGCCTATCGCCAAATGTCGCTGCTGCTGCGCCGTCCGCCGGGCCGCGAAGCCTATCCGGGCGACGTCTTCTATCTCCACAGCCGCCTGCTCGAGCGCGCCGCCAAAATGTCGGACGCCAACGGCGGTGGTTCGCTCACCGCGCTGCCGATCATCGAGACCCAGGCGGGCGACGTTTCGGCGTACATCCCGACCAATGTGATCTCGATCACCGACGGCCAGATCTTCCTCGAGACCGACCTGTTCTTCGCGGGCATCCGCCCCGCCATCAACGTCGGCCTGTCGGTGTCGCGCGTCGGCTCGGCCGCGCAGACCAAGGCGATGAAGAAGGTCGCCGGCTCGATCAAGCTCGAGCTCGCCCAGTATCGCGAGATGGCGGCGTTCGCGCAGTTCGGCTCGGACCTCGACGCCTCGACCCAGCGCCTGCTCAACCGCGGCGCGCGCCTGACCGAGCTGCTCAAGCAGCCGCAGTTCAGCCCGCTGCCCTTCGAGGAGCAGACCGTGTCGATCTTCGCGGGTACGCAGGGCTTCATCGATGCCGTCGCGGTGCAGGACGTGGTCCGCTACGAGGCTGCGATGCTCGCCGACATGCGCGCGAACCATGCCGACATCCTGGGCGCGATCCGCGACTCCAAGGACCTGTCGGACGACACCCGCGCCAAGCTCAAGGACGCGTTGACGGCGTTCGCGAAGACCTTTGCCTAATTGAGTTCCCTCATCCCTTTGCAGGGGTGAGGGAGTAGAAGGAAAACACCCTTGGCCTCTCTCAAGGCACTCAAGATCCGCATCGGCTCGGTGAAGTCGACGCAGAAGATCACCAAGGCGATGAAGATGGTCGCCGCCGCCAAGCTGCGCCGTGCGCAGGAAGCGGCGGAAGCCGGCCGTCCCTATGCCCAGCGCCTCGAGAGCGTGGTCGCGAGCCTCGCCTCGAAGGTGACCGTCAGCGAGTCCAGCCCGAAGCTGCTCGCTGGCACCGGCAAGGACCAGGTCCATCTCCTGGTCGTCGCGACCAGCGACAAGGGCCTGGCCGGCGCGTTCAACTCCAATATCGCCCGCCTCGCCCGGCGTCGCGCGCAGGAGCTCACCGCCGAAGGCAAGACAGTCAAGATCTACACGATCGGCCGCAAGGGCCGCGCCGTGCTCAACCGCCTGTTCCCCAAGAACATCATCCACTCGATCGAGCCCGGTGACCTCGGCAAGCTCGGCTTCGCCGATGCGCGCGGCTATGCCGACGATCTGATAGCCCGCTTCGAGGGCGGCGAGTTCGACGTGGCGACGCTCTTCTATTCCAACTTCAAGTCGGTCCTCACCCAGGAGCCGACCGAGCAGCAGATCATCCCCGTCGCGGTCCCGGCCGCTGCGGCTGCCGCTCCCACCGGCGGTGCCGCCGACGCCGCGGTGACCTATGAGCCCGACGAGGAATCGATCCTCGCGGACCTGCTGCCGCGCAACGTCGCCATCCAGCTCTACCGTGCGATGCGCGAGAACGCCGCGTCCGAGCAGGGTTCGAAGATGACGGCGATGGACAATGCCACCCGCAACGCCGGCGATCTGATCAATCGCCTGACGATCCAGTACAACCGTACCCGCCAGGCCGCGATCACGACCGAGCTGGTCGAGATCATCTCGGGCGCCGAAGCCCTGTAATGCGCGCTGCGGCCGCCCTTCTCCTTATCGCCTGCGGCCTCGCGACCGCAGCCTGCGGCCATGCGCCGCAGGCGGACGCGGCGATGAACGAGGAAATGGCGGCCAAGGTTGAAAACCGCCTGATGGATCCGGACAAGGTGATGGCCGATCGCTGGAAGGGCATGTTCGCCAATCCGGCCCGAGTCGTTTCCGCCGCCAACGAATTCGACTATCAGAGCGGCGCCTATCGACAGTCCGGCACCGGCTGGCGCGCCGTCGGCAAGGAGCAACTGCTGCCCAAGGACGCCGATCCGGCTATCCTGGTCCGGACCGGCTTCGCCGCCACCGGCGCCAAGGCCGACTTGATCGATACGGTTAGCTTCACCTTCGATTTCGTTCAGAAGCGCAAGGCGAAGACCCAGAAGGAAGCCGATTCGCTGCGCTATCCGCCGCGCATCGTCGGCGGTTTTCTCAGCCGCTTCGAGGTCGGCACCGGCGACGAAATCCGGAACGCGCTCCAGGGTCGCACTTCGGCCTCCCGGGAAAAATACGGCGTCGCGATGCGCGTCAATGCCCAGCCGATTCCGGGCGGCAAGCCCGACGATCGCCACCTCACCGTGACTTTCACCCGCACCGGGGCTAGTGCCCCCGTCAACAGCCAGACCCAAGGAAAGTAAGATGGCCACCGCAGCCCCGACCGCAGAGAAGCCCGCGCGCAAGCCGCGCGCCACGAAGGCCGCCGCGACGGCGACCACGGCCCCGGCGACGACCAACAATGTCGGCCGCATCAGCCAGGTGATCGGCGCCGTCGTCGACGTGTCGTTCGATGGCGGCGTGCTGCCGGCGATCCTTTCGGCGCTCGAGACCGACAATAACGGCAACCGCCTGGTCCTCGAAGTCGCGCAGCATCTGGGCGAGAACACCGTCCGCACGATCGCGATGGACGCGACCGAGGGCCTCACCCGCGGCCAGTCGGTCACCGATACCGGCTCGCAGATCCGCGTTCCGGTCGGCCCCAAGACGCTCGGCCGCATCCTCAACGTCATCGGCGAGCCGATCGACGAGCGCGGCCCGGTCGATGCCGAGATGACCTCGCCGATCCACGCACCGGCTCCCCTCTTCGTCGACCAATCGACCGAGAGCGCGATTCTCGTCACCGGCATCAAGGTCATCGATCTGCTCGCGCCGTACGCGAAGGGCGGCAAGATCGGCCTGTTCGGCGGCGCCGGCGTGGGCAAGACCGTGCTCATCCAGGAGCTGATCAACAACATCGCCAAGGGCCATGGCGGCACCTCGGTGTTCGCCGGCGTCGGCGAGCGTACCCGTGAGGGCAACGATCTCTATCACGAGTTCCTCGACGCGGGCGTCATCGCCAAGGACGCCGACGGCAACGCCATTTCCGAGGGCTCGAAGGTGGCGCTGGTTTATGGCCAGATGAACGAGCCGCCGGGCGCCCGTGCCCGCGTCGCGCTGTCGGGCCTGACGATCGCCGAATATTTCCGCGACGTCGAAGGCCAGGACGTGCTGTTCTTCGTCGACAACATCTTCCGCTTCACCCAGGCCGGCGCCGAAGTGTCGGCGCTGCTCGGCCGTATTCCTTCGGCGGTGGGCTATCAGCCGACCCTGTCGACCGACATGGGCGCGCTGCAGGAGCGCATCACCTCGACCAACAAAGGCTCGATCACCTCGGTGCAGGCCGTGTACGTCCCCGCGGACGATCTTACCGATCCGGCGCCGGCCACCTCGTTCGCCCATCTGGACGCGACGACCGTGCTCAACCGCGCAATCTCGGAGCTCGGCATCTATCCGGCGGTGGATCCGCTCGATTCGACCAGCCGCGTTCTCGAGCCGCGCATCGTTGGCCAGGAGCATTACGACACGGCCCGCGCCGTCCAGTCGACGCTCCAGAAGTACAAGTCGCTGCAGGACATCATCGCGATTCTCGGCATGGACGAGCTTTCCGAAGAGGATAAGCTGACCGTGTCGCGCGCCCGCAAGATCCAGCGCTTCCTCAGCCAACCGTTCCACGTCGCCGAAGTCTTCACCGGCATCGACGGCAAGTTCGTGCAGCTCGAGGACACCATCAAGTCGTTCAAGGCGGTGGTGAACGGCGAGTATGACCATTTGCCCGAGAGCGCCTTCTACATGGTCGGCGGCATCGACGACGCCATCGCCAAGGGCAAGAAGCTGGCCGAAGAGGCGTAACCTGGACTAACCCCTCCCTTTCAAGGGAGGGGTTGGGGGTGGGTCGCGAGCGCAGCGAGCGTCCCGAACTCACCTCCAAAGCGACGCCGGGGCATCGAGCCCCGTCGCCGCTGCCCCACCCCTAACCCCTCCCCTGAAGGGGAGGGGCCGGAGCTTGATATGCTGCACTTCGAACTCGTCACTCCCGAACGTCTCGTCCGCTCCGAGGACGTGCACATGGTTGTCGTCCCCGGCACCGAGGGCGATTTCGGCGTGCTCGAAGGGCATGCCCCGCTGATGTCGACCATCCGCGACGGCAATCTCGAAATCTACAAGGCCGGCGCCACCACGCC
This sequence comes from Sphingomonas sp. JC676, assembly GCF_014489075.1. Lineage (GTDB taxonomy): Bacteria > Pseudomonadota > Alphaproteobacteria > Sphingomonadales > Sphingomonadaceae > Sphingomonas. The sequence continues at coordinate 325,274 of NZ_JACTGR010000003.1, forward strand.
CGAGACGATCCGCATTGAGGGCGGCTTCGCCGAGGTCAATGCGCGCGGCCTGACCGTGCTCGCCGAAAAGGCCGAATAACCTTCAATGCTTCACGCGGTGGTACGTCCACCGCATCGGCTTGCCGCCGTCAGCCAGCGAAATCTCCGCCATCAGCAATTCGCCGTCGCGCCAATAGCGGACGCGCTGCGGGTAATCGTGCGCACGATTCTCGAATGTCAGCTCGGAAGGCGCGTAATCGCGCACGGTCGACTGGAAATCGGCAGCTGCCTGCCCCTTGGGCTCGGCGTGGAATACCAGCCTCCCCGCATGGTCGATGATCCGCATCGTCTCCGCCGACACTGTCTCCGCGCCACGCCGGGTCTCGCTGACACCGCGCATCTCGTGCTTCGCCATCGGCGCCCAACGCTCGCAAGTCTGTTCGCCCTGGCTGGGTTCGGTGCACCATTCGCCGACCAGCCAGCCGAGCGGCGGATCCTGCGCAATCGGCGCGGCGACAATGAGCAGCGACAGCAGCATGATCCTCTCCCGTTAGTCGGCCCAGTCTCCCATGCGCGCGCGCAGGCGGCAAGCCAGCGTCAAAGCCCTGCGATCCAGCGACGCGGCGCCGCGGTATCGCCCATGTCGCCGGTCCAGGCATATTTCGGCACCCGCTAGGCCCAAGAGAAAAGTAAAAACTAGCGGGCCATTAACTATGTTCGGCCTAGACCGCGCCAGGTGACGGTGGCGCGATGACCTATTTCCTTCAGGACCTGGGCGGGCTCGCGCTCGGCACCTTGCTCGCGCCCCTGCTCGGCCTGCTTCCGGGCTTCGCGCTGCTCGTGTTTCTCGAACGCTTGGGATTCGGCGCGGGCACGCCTTGGCAGCGCATGGGTTGGGCCGGCCTCCTCGGCCTGGCATTGCTCCCGGCGCTCGACGCCCTCCTCGTCCGCTTCGTTGGCATGTCGGTCACGATCGGTCTCCATTTCGTGCTCGCTGCGATCGGCGGCCGGGCGATGCTGCGCGCCAGGCTCGATCTGCGCTGGGGCTATGTCGCGACATTGCTCATCTGGTGGGCTGCGGTCGCCATCGCCTTCGTCGATTTCGATCACGCCGGTCGCCTCAACCAGAGCATCGTCATCATCGATCTGGTCAAGCACGCCGCCGTGGTCGATGCGGTCGCCCGCGTGGGGCTGCCCCTGCAGGATCCGTTCTTCGCCCGCGATGCCGCCGCGGGCTATTATTATTTCTACTATCTCTGGCCCGCCGAGCTCCACTGGCTGGTGCCCGCGATCGACAGCCGCATGGCCTTCGCCGCGACGCTGTTCTGGACCGGGCCGGTGTTTCCAGCCCTGCTCTGGCGACTCGGCCACGCCGCGAAGCTGATCCGCCCGGGCCGCGAGCGTCGCTTCCTCGCGCTTTGCGTCGCGCTCTGCTTCGTTACCGGTCCTGATCTCGTCCTGATGCTGCTCCGCTTCCTAGCCTCGGGCGTGATCGAGCCACAGGTCGATTCGTGGAACGAAGAAGTCCGCTTCGCGATGACCTCCTTGTTCTGGGTGCCGCACCATATCGCCGCTTTGATCGCCTGCTGGTGCGGACTCCTGGTGCTCGACGAGGCGCGCGGCGCGGCACCCCGCACCCGCGTCGCCCTGTTCGTCGCCGCGGGAATAGCCTTCGCCGCCACCTTCGGCATGTCGGTGTGGATCATGCTCACCGCCGCCCCGATCCTGAGCATCTGGGCATTGATCGAGCTGCGTCGCGGCGACCGCTTCCCGCTGATGGCGCTCGCTGTCGCCAGTGGGATCGCGCTCGTCGTCGCCGCGCCCCAGATCGTCGATCTCCTCCACGGCCGCGCAGACACCGACATGCCCGTCGCGCTCACGGTCCGCCGCTTCCTGTGGTGGCAGCCCGAAATCGCCGGCTGGCTGGCGATCCCGCTGATTCTTATCCTGCCGCTCAACTATGCGCTGGAATTCGGCGTCTTTGCGGCCGGTGCCGGGCTCTGGCTGCGCACCCGGATGCGCAGCAACGGGATGGGCCGGTTGCTGCTCGTTTCGGCGATTGCCGCACTTTTGATTGCAGGCTTCCTTCGCTCGACGATCATCAACAACGATCTCGGCTGGCGCTCGATCTGGTTCGCGCAACTGCCCGCGATGCTGTGGACCGCGACGATCCTCCAGAACATGCCGCGCCTGCTCAAGCCGAGCCTGGGCTTCAGGCTGCTCGTCCTGGTCGGCGTGCTCGGCAATGTCTGGGATCTGGTCGGCATGCGCGTGATCCGACCGCCGCTCTTCCCCACTTCCTGGCCCGAGCTCAATGCCGCACCCGCCAACGACTATTCCCAGCGCACCGCCTATGGCTGGGCGCGCGCGCATCTGCCGCGCGAATGGGTGCTCCAGCACAATGCCGGACTCCAGCATCGCCTGTTCGCCTTCGGCCTCTATGGCAGCCATCGTATTGCCGCGTCGGACGACGAAGCCAATCTGTTCGGCGCCGGCCGCCGCGAGGCCTGGGCGCGCATCCGCGCCCTGCGTCCGGTGTTCGAAGAGGCGATTCCCGCCGCCCGGCGCTATTCCATTGCCCGCGGCGAGGGTATCGACGCGCTCGTCTTCACCGATCTCGATCCGGTGTGGAAGAATGTAGGCCATCTGCCCGCCGACATCTCCTGCCTCTATCGCGACGCGCATGTCTGCATTGCCGCCGTCTCCGGAGCCCGCAAATGAAGCGATTCGCCGTCCTGATGCTGACGCTCGGCCTCGCGGTCGCTGCCGGCTTCCTCGTCTATCTCGGCCTCACCAACACGCCGCTCTTCGCCGGCATCTCGATCCTCTTCTATCGCGGCGTGCTGCTCTGCATGGCGAGCGCGATCCTGCTCGCCGCCGCGCTAGCGCTGGCCGGCCGCTGGAAGCCGCTCGCGCTGGAAACGGTCGTCGCTGCCGCCGCCTTGTCCTTCGCGTTCAACCTGAGCTTCCTGGTGATCTTCCCGGTCACCCTCGATCGCTCGATCAGCGTGTTCCTGCTTGCCGAGATCGAGGCACATGACGGCCTCGACACGCCCGCGCTCGAGCGGCTGTTCGTCGATCGCTATGTCCGCGACATGGCCCAGATCGACCGCCGAGTCGCCGAACAGGCGCAATCGGGCAACATCACGGTCCAGAATGGACATATCCGCCTCACGGCAAGCGGCCGCCGCTTCCTCGCGCTCTCGCGCCACATCGGCAGCGCATTCGCGACGGATCCGCGCTTCGTCCACCCCGAAGCACCCCGGCGCTGAGTTGGTTAGCTAATTCTCAAGCCTTCGCCGCTAACCCTGCCGCTCCGATGGGGATGATGAGCCTGCGATGAGTGCTTTCGGTCGACGCAATGGTTTGGGTGGCGGCACGGGTGGCCGGCCCGCATTCGGAGTCGCGAAGCCGATGCAGGGCCCCGGCCCGGCCGGCCGTCCCGACGCGGCGCCGCTCGGCGGCGAACAATTCCCTCCGATCAACAGCGTGCCCCTGCCCGGTGCCGGCGCGCCCGATCCGATGGCCGAGCGCGATCCTTCGGGGCCCAGCCTCGCCAGCAGTGACGCGCTCCAGCGCCTCGCCGACCGTCAGGCCGCATCCGGCGATGCCGGCAGTTCGCGCATGGAAGGCTTCGAAGCCTCGATTCACCGCATCAAGGAGCAGGTGCTTCCGCGCCTGCTCGAGCGTGTCGATCCCGAAGCCGCCGCGACGCTCAGCAAGGACGAGCTGGCCGAGGAATTCCGCCCGATCATCGGCGAAGTGCTCGCCGAGCTGAAGCTCACGCTCAACCGCCGCGAGCAGTTCGCGCTCGAAAAGGTCCTGGTCGACGAACTGCTCGGCCTCGGACCGCTCGAAGAATTGCTCTCCGATCCGGCGATCTCGGACATCATGGTCAACGGCCCCGAGCAGACCTATATCGAGCGCAAGGGCAAGCTCGAGCTCGCCAACATCCAGTTCCGCGACGAGGAGCATCTGTTCCAGATCGCACAGCGTATCTGCAACTCGGTCGGCCGCCGCGTCGACCAGACCACTCCGCTCGCCGACGCCCGCCTCAAGGACGGCAGCCGCGTCAACGTGATCGTGCCCCCGCTCAGCCTGCGCGGCACCGCCATCTCGATTCGTAAATTCTCGGCCAAGCCGATCACGCTCGACATGATGGCGAACGGCGGATCGATGAGCCCCAAAATGGCGACGATGCTCAAGATCGCCGGCGCCAGCCGCTTCAACATCGTCATCTCGGGCGGTACCGGCTCGGGCAAGACGACGATGCTCAACGCCATCTCGAAGATGATCGACCCCGGCGAGCGCGTGCTGACGATCGAGGACGCCGCCGAGCTTCGCCTCCAGCAGCCGCACTGGCTGCCGCTCGAAACCCGCCCGCCCAATCTCGAGGGCCAGGGCGAGATCAGCATCCGCGACCTCGTCAAGAACGCGCTGCGTATGCGCCCGGATCGCATCATCCTGGGCGAAATCCGTGGATCCGAGTGCTTCGACATGCTCTCGGCAATGAACACCGGCCATGACGGCTCGATGTGCACGCTTCACTCCAACTCGCCACGCGAGGCGCTGGCACGTATGGAGAACATGGTGATGATGTCGGACATCAAGGTGCCCAAGGAAGCGATCTCGCGCCAGATCGCCGATTCGGTCGATCTGATCATCCAGGTGAAACGCCTGCGCGACGGTTCTCGTAGAGTCACCAACGTCACCGAGGTGATCGGCATGGAAGGCCCCGTCATCGTGACGCAGGAGCTTTTCAAGTTCGAATATCTGGACGAGAGCGCCGATGGCAAGATCATCGGCGAGTATCGCTCGATGGGCCTGCGCCCCTATACGCTCGACAAGGCCAAGCAATACGGCTTCGACCAGGCGATGCTCGAGGCGTGCCTGTAACCTTCTTTCCCGCGTGATCCGCCCGGCGGCCGGCGCTAGGCTGGCCGGGTGATGTTCCCGCTGCTTCTCGCGCTCGCCGCGTCCCCGCCGGCCACCGCCATGCTGGCCCCGGACGCCGAGGCGCGCTGGGTGCCGTTCGAGCTTACCGCCAACAACCACATCCTGTTCAGCCTCACGCTGAACGGCAAGCCCGCCACCGCGATCCTCGATACCGGCATGACCGACACGATGGTGTCCGAGCGCTTCGCCGCCGTGGCCGGCCTCAAATCGCGCCAGCGCCAGCGCGGCACCGCGATCGGCGGCCAGGTCGCGATCGGCTGGACGGCCGGCCCCGTTTTCGTGATCGGCGGCCTCACCCGCAGCGGCGGACGCATCGGCATCGCGCCGATGGAGACGCCGGCCGAAGCCAATGTCGTCACCGCCGACATGCTCATCGGCGCCGACATATTGTCGTGCTGCGCGCTCGATATCGACTATCCCGGCCGCCGCTTCCGCATCATTCCCAGCGGCCGGATGCCCTTCACCGGCTTTACCGCGCCGCTCGCGCATGGCCGCGGCCGCAGCATCTGGGTCACCGAGCTCGCGATCGCCGGCACGCGGCTGCGGCCGATGCTGATCGATACCGGCGACGGCACCTGGCTATCGCTCACCCGCCCCGCCTGGCTGTCGACCGGCTATCACGGCTCGGCGGTCACCACGACGCTCGGCTATGGCCTGGGCGGACCCTCGGTCACCGAAGCCGCCGTCATCCCCAATGCGACGATCGCGGGCACCGACACCGGCGAGGCCGAGATCCGTATCGAGGAAGCGAACGGCTATTCGGGCCGCGCCGGCCTGGCGGGCCGGATCGGATCGGCGCTGCTGATGCGCTTCCGCATCCTGTTCGACGTCAAGGCCGGCCATATGGTGCTGCAGCCCGCCGCCCCGAATGCCGCGCCTTATATCCGCTCCACCAGCGGGCTGCTGATGGGCTATGCCGAGAACATGCTGCGCGTGCTGCATGTGATGCGCGGCTCGCCCGCGGCGCAGGGCGGCTGGCGCGCGGGCGATACGATCTGCGCCGCCAATGGCACCCCGATCACCGACGCCGCCTCGGCCCAGGCGCTCTCCGGCTGGACGGCGGGCATGCCGGGCACCATTGTCCGACTGACGCTCTGCGACGGCACCGAACGCACGCTGACGCTGCGGAAATTCTACTAGAGCGTAGACCTAGCGCGCTGGTCGATCGCGCGCCTATGCGGGAACATAGGTCAGCCTGATCACGTCGCCGCCGATTCGCTCGCTGGCCACGAGGTGCAGCGGCGGCCGCGGACCGGCGAAGAGCGGCTTGCCGCTGCCAAGCACGACGGGATGGATATACAGCCGATACTCGTCGACAAGACCAAGGTCGGTCAGGCTTCGCGCCAGCCCGGGTCCGGAAACTTCGATCACCCCGTCCAGTCGCGCTTTCAACCCGCGTACCGCCGCCTCCAGGTCGTCCGCGACAAGCGTGGCGTTCGGGCCGACCGACTTCAGTGAGCGCGACACGACCCATTTCGGCTGGCTCCGCCACGCCGCCGCATAGTCGCGTTCCGCCTCGTCCCACTCGGCATGGTCCTCGTCCCAATATTGCATCACCTCGTACATGCCGCGGCCGTACACGCTGCCGGCCAGGGCACGCACGTCATCGATGAAATGGCGAAAGAGCGCGGCATCGGGCGCAAATGCCATGTGGTCGACATACCCATCCAGGGACTGGTTCAACGCGAACACGAGCTTCGCCATGCTGCGGGATCTCCTCTCCAAGTTCCCCAAAAGCTTTGAGCCGAGGCTAGGCAGAAATGCAGTTGGTGACAATCTAGCCGCCGCGCCGCCCGCTCTGGGTCACGCCGCGCCCTAGCGCATGTTGAGCGCCACGCTCACCAGGATCACCGCGCTCAGCACCGCCAGCACCTGCACCATCGCCCAGGGCATGAAGCCCACCCGATCGAGGTTGCGCCGCTTGCGCCGCCGGCTCTCGCCGACACCGCTCACCACCGCGAGTAACAGTGCTGCAACAGCCCCGCCCCATAATTGTTGTTGCATCATACCGTCGCGCTCCCTCATGCCCGACCCAGCATCTAGGTAAGGAATCGCAATGCGCCAGACCCTCGCCATCGCCGCGATACTCACCACCGCGGTCGCTATCGCAAGCGTCGCTGCGGGCGAACCCGCCACGCAGCGTCATTCGCTCGAAGAGGCCGTCGCCGCGACCACGCGCACGCCCGCCAACATCGCCCGCGACAAATATCGCCACCCCGTCGAGACCCTGGCCTTTTTCGGCGTGAAGCCCGGTGACACCGTGGTCGAGATCTGGCCCGGCGGCGGCTGGTACACCGAGATCCTCGCGCCACTCACCAACGCCAAGGGCACGCTCTATGCCGCAACCCCCTGGCCCGACGGCGCCAAGGGCATCCAGGCACTCCAGGCGAAAGACGCCGCCAACTTCGGCAAGGTGAAGCTCGCCGCCTTCCCGGTCACCGCCGCCGATCAGCCCAAGGTGCCCGACGGCACCGCCGATGTCGTCCTCACCTTCCGCAACGTCCATAACTGGCGGATGGGCTATCAGCGCGGCGGCCAGGATTATTCGGGCGAGGCGTTCAAACAGATGTACGCGATGCTCAAGCCCGGCGGCATATTGGGCATCGAGGACCATCGCCTTCCCGAGAGCGCCAGCGACGAGCGCGAGCTTAAGTCAGGCTATTTGAAGGTCTCCACCGTCCGCCGCCTCGCCGAGCAGGCAGGCTTCAAATATGTCGGCGCCTCGGAAGTGAACGCCAATCCCAAGGACAGCGCCGACTGGCCCAACGGCGTTTGGACGCTGCCGCCCACCTATCGGCTCAAGGATGTCGATCGCGCCAAATATGAAGCGATCGGCGAAAGCGATCGGATGACGCTCCGTTTCCGCAAGCCCTGATCCCGAGCTACCCGCGGCAAGGCTTTGCGGACGCGCAAGGATTCTGTAGATTCGGCGCGGATTCTCCACACGGCGTTAACCATTGCGATTTACGCCAGTGAATCGTGCCGCGCCGCATCCGATCCTTGCTGTCCGTCCTGAGGGACGAGGTCGACACCTATGCCAGTACGAGCGAGGAAATCGCCGTGCGGACCAATCTGCTCGCGCTTAACGCCGCGATCGAGGCCGCCCGCTCGGGCGAGGCCGGTCGCGGTTTCTCGGTCGTCGCGCAGGAAGTGAAGGCGCTGGCGCAGCAGGCGCGCGGCGCCTCCCATGAATTCCGCTCCGAAGTCCGCGAGCGCCTGGCGCTCGGCGCGGGCATCGCCGACGAGATGGTCAGTGAGATCGAGGGCACGCGCCTGGTCGAGCTCGCCCAGGCGCTGATCCAGAACGTCACCCGTCAGCTCTACGGCCGCAGCATCGATCTGCGTGTAATGGCTTCGGATGCCGAGATCGTCGCCGCGACGCTCGATCCGACGCCGGAAAAGCTCACCGCGGCGCAAGGTCGACTCGAGCAGCTCGTCGATACCTCGCCCTATTACGTCAACGCGTTCATCGCGAACGCGGAAGGGCGCGTGCTGCTCTGCTCGAATCCGAATGCGCGCGTGCTCAGCGTCGATCTTTCCGATGCGCCGCAATATCTGAACGCGATGGCCAGCCGCCGCCGCGACGAATGGTTCACCGACGAAGTCTGGGAAAATCCCTATTCGGACGGGCGCGCGGTGCTCGTCTTCGTCACCGGCATCCGCCCGCGCGGCACCGATGGTGCGCCGGCGGGCGTCTTCTATCTCGAGTTCGACTGGCAAGGCCATGTCCCCGCGATCATCTCGGACAAGTCGCTGTTCAGCGACAAGGACTGGGCGCGCACGCGCATCTCGATCGTCGATCCGGCCGCACGCATCGTCGCCGATACCCAGGGCAAGCGATTCGGCCAGATCGTGCCGCTGCCGGCGCTTGCCGTGCGCGGCACCGAGAGCCGCGGCGAATCGATCGTCGCTTTCGCTACCGCCGCCGATTATCACGGCTTTTCGGGGCTCGGCCTGCGCTGCGTCATCGAGCAGCAGATGCTGAGCACCGAAGAGATCGAAGCCGAGCTCGGCGGCCTGGGGGCACGCCGAGCAGGCTGACCGCTCCGAACGCGTTACTTGCCGAGCTTCTCGATCTTGTCCTGCAACCGCGCGAGTTCGGCCTTGAGCGCCGCGACATCGTCGTCACCCGATTCGGCTGCAGGCGCAGCCGCGGCCGGTGCCGCCTCTACGCCGCCGGCACCCGGCTTGAACGCATTGGCCGCCGCCTCGAACATCGCAATGTTGCGCTTGGCGATCTCGGCGAAGGGCGAATGCGCGAACGCGCCCTCGACCGCCGACTTGAACTGTTCCTGGTTGCGGCGGAAACTGTCCATCGACGCTTCCAGATAACCCGGCACCATCGCCTGCATCGAGTCGCCATAGAGCGCGATGAGCTGCCGCAGGAAGTTGACCGGCAGCATCGTCTGGCCGCGCTGCTCCTCTTCCATGATGATCTGGGTCAGCACATTGTGCGTGATGTCTTCCTCGGTCTTCGCATCGATGACCTTGAAGTCGCGGCCCTCGCGCGTCATCGCGGCGAGATGGTCGAGCGTTATGTAGGATGAGGTTTCGGTATTGTAGAGTCGGCGGTTCGCATACTTCTTGATGATGACGGGACCAGTACCAGGCGTAGCTTTCTTCATGGGGACCCCCGCGCGTGACAGACGCACACCTAACACGGTTTTTTTCCGCATCGCAACAAGGCCCTCGCCCGCTCCCGTTGTTTCTTGAGCTGCTGCGCAGCGAAACTGCAGCATCGCCGGATCGACGCGCTGCGGCATTGGCGGGATTGGCGGCCTATCAGGCCGCGGAACGCCCGGCGCCGCTTGTGCCCAAGCCGGCGATCGCACGCCGGGGCCGCGCCGTGCTGCGCGATTATGGTGGCCGCGGCCGGCCGGTGGTCTTCGTCCCCTCGTTGATCAATCCGCCGATGGTGCTGGACCTGTCCCGCGGCAATTCGCTGCTACGCTGGCTCGCGCGCCAGGGTGTGCGGCCGATGCTGGTCGATTGGGGCGTCCCAGACCGGGACGCGCGCGACGAGGACGTGACCGCGCATGTCGAGCAATTGCTGCTGCCCTTGCTGCGCACCCTCGATCGCCCGCCGGTGCTCGTCGGCTATTGCCTGGGCGGCACGATGGCGCTCGCAGCCGCGGCGGCAAGCGAGGCCGCCGGGCTCGTCACCATCGCCGCGCCCTGGCATTTCTCGGGCTACGGCCCATCGCTCGAATCGATCTCGGCGCTCTGGGAACAGGCGCAGCCGACCTGCGAGAAATTGGGCATGGTGCCGATGGAGGTGCTCCAGTCGGGCTTCTGGCAGCTCGATCCCGCACGCACGATCGCGAAGTTCGAACGGTTCGGCCGCCTGGCGCCGCGCAGCAGCGCCGCCAACGCCTTTGTCGCGCTCGAGGATTGGGCCAATGGCGGCGCCCCGCTCGCTTATGCCGCCGGCCGCCAGCTGTTCGACGATTTCCTCTCCGCCGATCTGCCCGGGCAGGGCCATTGGCAGGTCGCGGGCGCGGCGGTCCGCCCCGAATCACTCGTCTGCCCGTCGCTGTCCTTCATCTCGACCACCGACCGCATCGTTCCCGCAGCCAGTGCGCCTCGCCTCGCCGAGAGCCGCGAGCTTTCGATCGGCCATGTCGGCATGATCGTCGGCGGTCGCGCGCGAGACCTAGTCTGGCAGCCACTCGCGGACTGGCTATGCGCGCTTCCTGCCACTAGATAGCCCGCAACCATAGAACACACCCGCCGCAGGAGTCCTTCATGACCGAAGTCGTCATCATCGCCGCCAAGCGCACCCCCGTGGGCAGCTTCCTCGGCGCATTCGCCGCAACCCCCGCGCACGAGCTCGGCCGCATCGCGATCGAGGCCGCGCTCGAGCAAGCCGGCGTCAGGGGCGAGGAAGTCAGCGAAGTCATTCTCGGCCAGGTGCTCACCGCGGCGCAGGGCCAGAACCCCGCGCGCCAGGCATCGATGGCGGCCGGCGTGCCAAAGGAGATCCCCGCCTGGGGCGTCCAGCAAGTCTGCGGCTCGGGCCTCCGCGCTGTGGCGCTCGCCTATCAGGCGATCTCGACCGGCGACGCGACGATCGTCGTCGCGGGCGGCCAGGAGAGCATGTCGATGTCGAACCACGCCCAGTCGCTGCGTCCTGGTACCAAGATGGGCGACCTCAGCCTGGTCGACACGATGATCAAGGATGGCCTGACCGACGTGTTCAACGGCTATCATATGGGCATCACCGCCGAGAACCTTGCCGAGCAGTACCAGGTCACCCGCGTCGAGCAGGACGAGTTCGCCGTCCGCTCGCAGAACCGCGCCGAGGCCGCGCGCGCTGCGGGCAAGTTCAAGGACGAGATCGCACCCGTCACGATCAAGGGCCGCAAGGGCGACACCATCGTCGCCGACGACGAATATATCCGCGCTGGCGCCACGCTGGAGAGCGTTGCGGGCCTGCGCCCCGCCTTCAAGAAGGACGGCACCGTCACCGCCGCCAATGCATCGGGCCTCAACGACGGCGCCGCTGCGCTGGTCATGATGAGCCGCGAGGAGGCCGAGAAGCGCGGCGCCCCGATCCTCGCCACGATCAAGAGCTGGGCCTCGGTCGGCGTCGACCCGTCGATCATGGGCATCGGCCCGGTGCCGGCGTCGCGCAAGGCGCTGGAAAAGGCCGGCTGGACGCTCGCCGATCTCGACCTGATCGAAGCCAATGAGGCGTTCGCCGCGCAGGCGCTGTCGGTCGGCAAGGAACTCGGTTGGGACGCCGAAAAGGTCAACGTCAACGGCGGCGCGATCGCGATCGGCCACCCGATCGGCGCCTCGGGCGCCCGCGTCCTCACCACGTTGATCTATGAGATGCAGAAGCGCGACGCCAAGAAGGGCCTCGCCACGCTCTGCATCGGCGGCGGCATGGGCATCGCCATGTGCGTTGAGCGGGACTGACGAGTTAGGGAGGCCGGGAAGCGACCTCCGGCCTCACCTTTCCTCCCAGGCAAAGTCGTAGAAGACGCGGAAATAATTCCCGTCCAGATCCTGGGCGAAGAATTCGTAGAGCTTGTGCGGCTGCGCCTCGGGACGACTTGCGATAGTTGCCCCTGCCGCACTCCACTCCGCGTGCAGCGCATCGATCTCGGCCCGGCTGGAGAGATTCAGCCACAGGACGAGCGGCCCCTGGTTGCCGAGAACCGATCGATAGGCAGCCGCGCTCATGAACATTCGGGTTTCGCCGCGCGACACGCCGGCAAGCCCGAGCTCCTCGTCCGACCAGTCGATCGTGAAGCCGAATTTGTCCCGGTAATAGGCCAGAGCTGGTGCCAGATCGCGGACCGGGATTTCCGGACAGGCCGAGGGAAACTGCATCTGGGGATCCTCCGTCGCGACGGTATCAATACCAGATTCGGTCGAACCGCGCTCCCAACCCGGTCAGCAACTCGTACTGCGACAGCCCGCTCAGCTTCGAAGTCGCGGGCAGGTCATAGTCCAGCGCCACCCAGTCGCCCTCGCCCAGCCCCGGCGCCGCGTCCACGCCGATCGCCACCAGGTCCATCGACACGCGCCCGAGCACCGGCAGCACGGCATCGCCCGTCCGTGCCAGCCCCTTGCCCGAGAAGCAGCGCAGATAGCCGTCGGCATAACCGATGTTGAGGATCGCGACGTCCATGTCCATCGGAGCAGTAAAGGTGGCGTTGTAGCCCACCGTGTCGCCCGCGCGCACGCGCCGCCGCTGCAGCACCTGCGACTCGGGCGTCACCACCTGGCGGATGCCGGCATGCCCCGGTCCCTGCACCCCGCCGTACAGCGCGATCCCCGGCCGGGTCAGGTCGAAGGCGTAGTCTGCCCCCAGCGCGATCCCGGCCGAATTGGCGAGGCTCATCCGCTTCGCTGAAGTCCGCCCCTTGAGCGCCGCGAAGCCGGCCAGCTGTCGTGCATTGAGTGGCGATTCCTCATCGGCACAGGCGAGATGGCTCAGCAGCGTCTCGATCCGCAATCCGTCGAGCAACCCCGCCCCGATCTCCTCCGCCGAAACCCCCAGCCGGTTCATGCCGGTATCGACCATCACGTCGCAGGGTAGCCCGGTCGGCCTCCAGCGCGCGACCTGCTCGGCGGTGTTCAGCACCGGCCGCAGATTGGGCGCACCCAGCGGATCCTCGGCGCGCACGCCGTGCAGCACCGATATCGCCACGCCCAGATCGGCCAGCGCCAGCCCTTCCGCCCAGGTGGCGACGAAGAAGTCTCGGCACCCCGCCGCTGCCAGCCGCTCGGTCACGCCGCGCGCACCAAGCCCATAGCCATCGGCCTTCACCGCCGCGCCGCATGCGGCGGCGCCGCTCATCCGGTCGAGCAGCTTCCAGTTGGCGACGAGCGCGTCACCATCGAGACGCAGGCGGGAGGGAGCGATCATCCCCGAGCGGTTAGCGGCGCAGCGGCCTCTGCGCCACCGTCTCCTTCAATCCCCATGCGGTCACCACCAGCGCCATCGCCACCACTACGATAGTGTACCAGAGCCCGGCATAGGGATCGCCGCTCTTGGCGACGATATACTGGCTGATCAGCGGCAGGAATCCGCCAAAATAGCCGGTGCCGATATGATAGGGGATCGACATCGAGGAGTAGCGGATGCGGCTGGGGAACATCTCCGCCAGCAATGCCGCGACCGGGCCATAGGTCGCGCCCGAAAGCGCCATCAGCGCCAGGATCGCGAGCACGATCACCACGATGTTGCCCACGGGCGGCACCACCTTGGTCAGGTCGTATCCCGCGGTGCGGAGTGCTGCGTCGAGCGCCGCGGGGCTCGTATCGCCCATCATTTGTCCGCCGATCGTCACGTCCAGCGAAGACGCCTCGGCAGTCGTGTAGGCGACGCCCTTTTTCGAGAAATAATCGAGCAGCTGGCCACAGGCTTCGGCCTGTTTGGCGGCGAACGGATCATAGGTGCAGTTGGGGCCGGACACGACCACCGGTGCGCGCTTCGCCGCCGCGGCCAGCCCCGGATTGGCCGCGCTGCCGATCGCCCAGAACAAGGGGAAGAGCAGCAACAGGGTCAGCGCATAGCCGATCACGATGGGCTTCTTGCGCCCCACGCGATCGGACAGGCTGCCGAAATAGATGAAGAAGACGAGACCGAGCAGCGCCGATCCGCCGCAGATCAGTTGCGCCGCGGTCGCGTCCACCCGCATCGGCCCGGTCAGGAACGACAGCACCGAGAACATCGAGGTGTACCAAATCACCGTCAGCCCAGCCGAGATGCCGAACAGCGCGACGAACAGCCTTTTGCCGTTGCCGGGATAGGTGAAACTCTCGACGAACGGGTTCTTCGCGGTCTCGCCGGCGTCCTTGATCGCCTTGAACACCGGGCTCTCGGAGAGCTTCAATCGCATCCACAGCGATACCGCGAGCAGCACGATCGAGAACAGGAACGGCACCCGCCAGCCCCATGCGTCCCACTGCGCGGCCAGCGCGAACTTGGCGGCGAGCACCACGACCAGGCTCAGGATGAACCCGCCGACCACGCTCGCCTGGATGAAGCTGGTGTGGAAGCCCGCGCGGCCCTTGCCCGAATGCTCGGCGACATAGATCGCCGCGCCGCCATATTCGCCGCCCAGCGCGAGGCCCTGGCAGATGCGCAGCAGGATGATCAGCACCGGCGCCAGCGCGCCGATCGCGGCATAGCCGGGGATCAGGCCGATCCCGGCGGTCGCCAAGCCCATCAGCGTGATCGTGACGAGGAACGTGTATTTGCGCCCGAGCTTGTCGCCCAGATAGCCGAACAGGATCGCGCCCAGCGGGCGGAAGCCGAACCCCACCGCGAAGGTCGCCCAGGCCATCAGCGCGCCCAGGATCGTGTCGCCGGAGGGGAAGAAGGTGCGGCTGAGGATTCCCGTCGCGGTCAGTGTCCCCCAGATGAAGAAGTCATACCATTCGAAGATCGTGCCCAGCGACGAAGCGCTGATCACCAGCCGCATCTCCTTGGCACTGGGCTCGGCCTGCGGCGCCCCTTCCGCAATTGCCATCATTTCCTCCCCATATTCTATCGGAAGGTTTAGCGGGTTGGCCCGGCGCGGCAAGCGTTGCGACGAGCCGAGCCGCAAAGCACCGCAAACGCGACGAACGTGGTTAACCACCCGTTTACCCAAAATGGCTCCCGCCCTATCAACCCAGACGCGAACCAATCCGAAAATGCGAGGATCGGGGCGCCAGTGAAAAAGTTGGGGTTGCAAGAATCAACCGCTTTCTAGGGGACTTGCGATGAAGTTGCGTTTGGTATCGGCGGCATGCGCCGCACTCCTTATGTCGGGCGCGGCCAGCGCCCAGACGGTCTACAGCAATGATTTCGACGGCAATGTCGTCACGGGCGCCGGAGTTTCGGTGACCTCTTCGAATGCGTCGGGCACCGGCACCGCGACCAGCGGCAGCTGGAACGCGTCGGGCTGGGCAGGTAGCTTCCTGCGCAACGACAGTGTTTCGCCCATCACCACCACAGAATTCAGTTTCAGCGGGCTCGGGTCGCATACCCAGATCGCGCTGGGCGGCGTGCTCGGCATGCTGGACAGCTGGGACTCGACCAACGGCAATCCGGCGCCCGATTGGCTCCAAGTGCTGGTCAATGGCAATGTCGTTGCACAGCTCACCGCGAACAACGCCAGCGGCAACAACACCGAATATGGTGGCGGCACCGTGATCGCACTGCACCAGAATACCGATGGCCAGACCACGTACAGCGACACGCTGGTCGATTTCGCCAACTCGCCCTGGGCGACCTTCGCGCATACCGGTTCGACGCTGACCATCGCCTTCCGCGCTGCCGGCGCCGGTTGGCAGGGCGGCGCCGACGAGAGCTGGGGCCTCGATGATTTCAGCGTGACCGCGTCGGGCGCCACCAGTCCGGTGCCCGAGCCTGCGGCCTGGGGCATGATGATCGGCGGCTTCGGCCTGGCCGGCATGACAATGCGTCGCCGCCGCGCGGGCGTCGCGTTGGCCTGATCCTCTGCCGACAAGGAAAGAGGGCGCGGTTCTGCCGGGAGCCGCGCCCTTTTTCGTGCCGCCTCGACTGTGCTCCGCACCGCGCCTAAGGCTCGGCCCGAGGAGCAAGACGATCATGGCCGAACGTTTCGAACGCCACCGCCAGCCCTGGCGCCAGGACGAGGTGCAGAAGCTGCACACGCTCGCCAAGAAGGGCATGCCGCTGAAGGCGATCGCCAAGGCACTCACCCGCAGCGAGGAATCGGTCAAGGAACGCGCCAAGGCCGACGGATTGTCGATCGCCAAGCTGCACTGAAATGACCGAATATGACGCGATCGTGCTCGGCGCGGGCGCGGCCGGATTGATGTGCGCCGCGGTCGCCGGGCAGCGCGGCCGCCGCGTGCTGCTGGTCGAGCATGCCGATGCGCCGGGCAAGAAGATCCTGATCTCGGGCGGCGGGCGCTGCAACTTCACCAATATCGGCACCGCGCCCGATCGCTATCTCTCGGCCAATCCGCATTTCGCCAAGTCGGCGCTCAGCCGCTACACCGCGCAGGACTTTCTCGCCCTGGTCGAGCGCTACGGCATCGCCTGGCACGAGAAGACGCTGGGACAGCTCTTCTGCGACGGCTCCGCGCGCCAGATCCTCGACATGCTGCTCGACGAATGCGCCAAGGGCGGCGTGGAGCTGGTGCTGGGCAGCGCCGTCACCTCGGTCGATCACGCCGATGGCCGTTTCCGCCTCGTCACCGGCCGTGGCGAAGCCACCGCCCCCGCGCTGGTCATCGCCACCGGCGGGCCGTCGATCCCCAAGATGGGCGCGACCGGCTTCGCCTATGATCTCGCGCGCCAGTTCGGCCTCAAGGTGGTCGAGCCGCGCCCCGCGCTCGTGCCACTGACGCTCGGTCCTGACGAGGCGCTGTTCCGCGACCTCTCCGGCGTCGCCGCGCCGGTCGTCGCCCGGGCGGGCAAGGCCGCGTTCCCCGAGGCCGCGCTGTTCACCCATCGTGGCCTTTCGGGTCCCGCGATCCTCCAGATCTCGTCCTATTGGCGGCATGGGGAATGCATCGGGATCGATTTCCTGCCCGCCCGCCCCGCGGGTTGGATTGCCGCCGCCAAACGTGCCGAGCCTCGCGCGACGCTCCGCCGCCTGCTTGCCCGGGACCTGCCCGATCGCCTAGCCGATGTGCTGGCCGAGCGTCTCGCGCTTCCCGCCGAGCTCGCCAATATCCGTGACGCCGCATTGGCCGAAGCCGAACGCCACCTCGCCGATTGGCGCTTCAAGCCGAGCGGCACCGAAGGTTTTGCGAAGGCCGAAGTCACGATCGGCGGCATCAGCACCGCCGATCTCTCGTCGCAAACGATGGAGGCGCGGAAAGTCTCCGGCCTCTATGCGATCGGCGAAGCGGTGGACGTCACCGGATGGCTCGGCGGTTATAATTTCCAATGGGCCTGGGCCAGCGCCTGGGCGGCCGGTCAGGCGCTGTAGAGCGCGGCCCCAGATACACACCAACGGCGCGTAGAGTTAATACTTCCATTTTGGAAGCAACCACTTATGGCGCGATTCTGTAACGCACGATACCGATCCATCGGGGGTATCTGGGGGGTTAGTACATCGTGTGTGGGTTGCGTATTATCGGCGGGGCGCTCTGCGCCTTCGCCCCGCCCGCGCTGGCGCAACAAGCGCTTCCCCAGGATGCTTCCGCCGCGCAGGGCCCTGCGACACAGGGTAACACCCTGGTCTTCGCACCCGGATTCTTCGCCAGCGCGCGCCCGGACAGTGCGTATGAAATGATCCAGCGCCTGCCCGGCTTCACGCTCGATCTCGGCGACAGCGCCACGCGCGGGCTTTCGGGCAGTTCGGGCAACGTCCTGATCGATGGCGCGCGCCCTTCGTCCAAGAGCGACAATCTGTTCGAAATCCTCAAGCGCATCGCGGCCAAAAGCGTCGCGCGGATCGAATTGATCCGCGGCGGCGCGCCGGGCATCGACATGCAGGGCCAGACGATCGTCGCCAATGTCGTGCTCCGGCCCAGCGCGACCACCGAGATCGCACTCGCGACCGAAACCTATCTCTATGACGACGGCTATGTCGGTCCCGCCCTGCGCCTCCAATATTCGCGCCGCGAAGGCGACAAGCAGACCGAGCTCGCCGCCTATGCCACCACCGATCGCTCGGGCGGCACCGCCTGGGGCGATCGCACCCGCCGCGACGCCTCGGGTGCGCTCGTGCAGAGCGCCGATCTCGCTTTATGGGACCGCTATCGCAACGCCAGCCTGCGCGGCGTGGTCCAGCGCTCCGCCGGCGGCGGCAAGCTGCGCGTCAACGGGCTGATCGAGACCACCCAGCTGCGCACGCGTCAGGACATCGCGATCCTCTCCGGTGCCGGGCTCGATGCGCATAGCGAGGATGACGACCGCTATCTGAATGGCGAGTTGGGGCTGAACTGGACGCGCGCACTGGGCCCGCGCACATCGCTCGAGATTACCGCACTCCAGCGCGCCTATCGCGAGCGTTACGATTCGCTCTCGTCCGAATCCGACGGCTTTGTCTCGACCTTCACTGGTCGCTCGACCGCCGGCGAGAGCATCGCGCGCGCCGTCGTCAAGTTCCGTCCGAACGATCGCTGGGCGTTCGAGAGCGGCGGCGAAGGTGTCTATAATTTTCGCGACAGCCACACCGCTTATGCCGAGGAAGCAATGGCGGTGGCGCTGCCCAATGATTCGGTCCGCGTGGACGAATTGCGCGGCGAGGTGTTCGGGCAGGCGACCTGGCGCCCCGATGTCAGGCTGACCCTGGAGGGCACGCTGCGTGTCGAAGTCTCGCGCATCGGCCAGTCGGGCGACACCGATCAGTCCAAGTCGTTCGTCTACCCCAAGCCGCGCTTCCAGCTCACCTGGGCCCCGGCCAGGGGCCACCAGTTCCGGCTGCGCTTCGAGAAGACCGTAGGCCAGCTCGATTTCAGTGATTTCATCGCGTCGACCGAAATCAATCTCGGCACGGTCGAAGGGGGCAATGCCGATCTCGTTCCCGAGCGGACGACGATCTTCGAGGCCGCCTATGAGCACCGCTTCTGGGGCAAGGGTGTGTTCCAGCTCACCGCCAGCCACAGCGCGATCGCCGATGTGATCGACCTGATCCCGCTCGCCGGCGGGTTCGATGCGGTCGGCAATATCGGTAATGGCCGGCTCGAGAAACTCGAGACCAGGCTGACCCTGCCGTTCGACCGCATCGGGCTGAAAAACGCGATCCTGAGCGGCCGCGCCACCTTCAGGCGTTCGCGCGTCACCGATCCGCTGACCGGCGAGAAGCGCCGCCTCTCGGCCGAGCAGCCGTTCAGCTGCAGCGTCTCCTTCGATCAGGATCTGAAGGGCGGCCGCTTCTCCTGGGGCGCCCAGCATAGCTGCCGGACCAAATATACCAGCTACCGCGTCCGCGAGGTCCGCACGATCGACAATGATCCGTCGCTATCGATCTACGGCCAGTGGAAACCGCGCAAGGACCTCACGATCCGCGTCGATCTCGGCAACGTCACCGATTATGGCGCGCTCAATCTGCGCAACGTCTATACCGGCCCGCGCAACGCCGCAGCCCTGCTCTACCGCGAGCGGCGCGCGCTGACGCACAGCCGCTATCTGTTCCTGCAGGTCCGCAAGGCGCTCTGAGCGGAACTCGCCTGCACCTCGCGCGCTTCCGCTCCTTCAAGGCGAAGGAAGAAACGATGCCGAAATCCGTGCTCATCATCGGCGAGGATCCGGCGATGATCGATTTCGCTGCCCCCGGTGCGCCCACGGGGGTGACACCCGAATCGATCCTCGCGGGCCTTGAGGGTGCGCGCGACCGTCTACGCAGCGTCGGCCATGCTGTGGAAATCCTGCTGACGCGCGAAAATGCCGAGGAACAGGTCTCCGATGCGCTGCGCCACGCCCGTCACGACGTGATCGTCATCGGCGCCGGACTACGCACGCTCCCGCAGATGGCCGCCAAGTTCGAGCGGATCATCAACGTGGTTCATGAGCAGGCTCCGACGACCGCCATCGCCTTTAACACCAGGCCCGATGATTCGGACGTCGCCGCGCTGCGCTGGCTGAACGCCTAGTCCAGATTCGGCCGCAGATAGCGCTGCGCGAGCTCCAGGCTGATGCCGCGCCGCTGGGCATAATCCTCGAGCTGGTCCTGCCCGATCCGCGCCACGCCGAAATATTCGGCCTGGGGGTGGCCGAAATAGAAGCCCGAGACCGCCGCGGTCGGCAGCATCGCGAAGCTCTCGGTCAGCGAGATGCCGGTGCGCTTGTGCGCGTCGAGCATCTTGAACAGGATCGGCTTGAGGCTGTGCTCGGGGCAGGCCGGATAGCCCGGCGCCGGGCGGATGCCGCGATACTGTTCCTTGATCAGCGCCTCGTTGGTCAGCTGCTCGCCTTCGGCATAGCCCCACAAGGCCGTGCGGACATATTGATGCAACCGTTCGGCGAACGCCTCGGCCAGCCGGTCCGCCAGCGCCTTCAGCAAGATGTCCGAATAATCGTCGATCGCCGCCTTGAACTTGGCGAGGTGCGGCTCGATCCCGTGGATGCCCACCGCGAAGCCGCCGATCCAGTCGCCGTCTTGGTCGATGAAATCGGCCAGGCACATGTTCGCCCGGCCCTCGCGCTTGGCGATCTGCTGGCGCAGCATCGGCAGCGTGACATGGGTTTCGTCCTCGACATGGACGATGATGTCGTCGCCGTCGCGCGCGCACGGCCACAGCCCGGCGACGCCGCGCGCGGTCAGCCATTTCTCCGCGATCAGCTTGTCGAGCATCGCCTGCGCGTCGGCAAACAGCGAGCTTGCGCTCTCGCCCACCACTGCATCGGTCAGGATCGCGGGATAATTGCCCGCCAGCTCCCAGGCGCGGAAGAACGGCGTCCAGTCGATATAGGAACGCAGATCCGCGAGATCCCAGTCGAGGAACTCGTGCACGCCCGGCATGCGCGGCTTGCCCGGCTTCAGGCTCATGTCCGCGTCGAAGCCATTGTCGCGTGCCTTGCCGATCGGCACCAGCTCGCTCTGCCCACGCCCGGCGCGCGCGACGCGCACCGCCTCATACTCCTCGGCGATCTTGGCGACATAATCGTCGCGGATCGTCTCCGAGACGAGCGTCGTCGCCACGCCCACCGCGCGGCTCGCGTCGAGCACATGCACCACCGGGCCCTTATATGCCGGCTCGATGCGCAGCGCGGTATGCACGCGGCTCGTCGTCGCGCCGCCGATCAGCAAAGGCATCGTCATGCCCGAACGCTGCATCTCCTCGGCGACCGTCACCATCTCGTCGAGGCTCGGCGTGATCAGCCCCGAAAGACCGATCATGTCGGCGTCGTTCTCGTTGGCGGCCTCCAGGATCTTGGTCCAGGGTACCATCACGCCCAGATCGACCACGTCGAAGCCGTTGCACTGCAGGACCACGCCGACGATGTTCTTGCCGATGTCATGCACGTCGCCCTTCACGGTCGCCATGATGATCTTGCCCTTGCCCTTGGCGCCCTCTTCCTTGGCGGCCTCGATATAGGGGAGCAGATGCGCGACGGCCTTCTTCATCACGCGCGCGGACTTCACCACCTGCGGCAGGAACATCTTGCCCGAACCAAACAGGTCGCCGACCACGTTCATCCCGTCCATCAGCGGGCCCTCGATCACCTCGATCGGGCGCGGAAAGGCGAGGCGGCATTCCTCGGTATCCTCGACGACATACATGTCGATGCCCTTGACCAAAGCATGCTCGAGCCGCTTGGCGACCGGCCAACCGCGCCACTCGGCCGCCTGCTTCTCGGCCACGGCATCGGTGCCGCGGAACTTCTCCGCCAGCGCGACCAGCCGGTCGCCCGCCTCGGGATCCCTGTTGAGGATCACATCCTCGCAGGCGGTGCGCAGCTCGGGCTCGATCTGGTCGTAGATGTCGAGCTGGCCGGCGTTGACGATCGCCATGTCCATGCCCGCGGGGATCGCATGATAGAGGAACACCGAGTGCATCGCCTTGCGGACGACCTCGTTGCCGCGGAACGAGAAGCTCAGGTTCGACAGCCCGCCCGAGATATGGACGTGCGGGCAGCGCGCCTTGATCTCGCGCACCGCCTCGATGAAGTCGACGGCGTAGTTGTTGTGCTCCTCGATCCCCGTCGCCACGGCGAACACGTTCGGATCGAAGATGATGTCCTCGGGTGGAAAGCCGATCCCGACGAGCAGCTTGTAGGCGCGCTCGCAGATCTCGATCTTGCGGTCCTTGGTATCGGCCTGGCCGACCTCGTCGAACGCCATCACGACCACGGCAGCGCCATAGGCCATGCACAGCCGCGCATGATGGAGGAACTGCTCCTCGCCTTCCTTCATGCTGATCGAATTGACGATCGGCTTGCCCGAGACGCACTTGAGCCCCGCCTCGATCACGCTCCATTTCGAACTGTCGATCATCACCGGCACCCGCGCGATGTCCGGCTCGGCGGCGATCAGCTTGAGGAAGGTCGTCATCGCGTGGTGCGCGTCGAGCAGGCCCTCGTCCATGTTGACGTCGACCACCTGCGCGCCGTTCTCGACCTGCTGGCGCGCCACCTCGACGGCACGCGTATAATCGCCCGCCATGATCAGCTTCTTGAACGCCGCCGAACCGGTGACGTTGGTGCGCTCGCCGATATTGACGAAATTGGTCGAAGAGGTGGTGGTGTTCATATCAGTCCTAAGTTCGTCATCCCGGCGAAAGCCGGGATCCAGGGTCACAGGCGACACTGCTCTTGGCTCTGGGCCCCGGCTTTCGCCGGGGTGACGTGAAGTTACGCCGCCATCGTGAACGGCTCGAGCCCGGCCAACCGCGTCCGCACCTCCGGCGTCACGATCGCGCGCGGCGCCAGCCCGGTCACCGCCTTGGCGATCGCCGCGATATGCGCCGGTGTCGATCCGCAGCAGCCGCCAAGGATGTTGACCTGCCCTGCATCGGCCCATTCCTTGACCAGCCCCGCCGTGGTCGCGGGCATCTCGTCATAGGCGCCCAGCTCGTTGGGCAGGCCCGCGTTCGGATAGACCATGATCAGCGTATCGGCGAGCGCGCTCAGCGTCTTCACATGCGGGCGGAGCTGCTCGGCGCCGAACGAGCAGTTGAGCCCGATCGTGATCGGCTTGGCATGCCGCACCGCGTGCCAGAACGCCTCGACCGTGTGACCCGACAGGTTGCGCCCCGAAAGATCGGTCAGCGTCATCGACAGCATGATCGGCAGGTCCCGGCCGAGATCGTTGCCCGCCTCGATCGCCGCCATGACCCCAGCCTTGGCATTGAGCGTGTCGAACACCGTCTCGATCAGGATGAAGTCGACGCCCCCTTCCACCAGCGCGTCGATCTGCTCGCGATACACCTGCTTCAGATAATCGAAGTCGATCTCGCGATAGCCGGGATCGTTGACGTCGGGGCTCAGCGACAGCGTCTTGTTGGTCGGCCCGATCGCGCCGGCAACGAAGCGCGGGCGGCCGTCCTTCGCCGCATATTCGTCGGCCAGCCGCCGCGCGATCTGCGCACTGGCCACGTTGATCTGCTTCACCAGATGCTCGGCGCCATAATCGGCCTGGCTGATCACGTTCGCGGAGAAGGTGTTGGTCGAGACGATGTCCGAGCCCGCGTCCAGATATTCGCGCGTGATCGTCTCCGGCACCTCGGGCTTGGTGATCGCGAGGATGTCGTTATTGCCCTTCTGGTCGTGGCTCAGCCCCAGATCGCCGGCATAGTCCGCCTCGACCAGCTTCCAGTTCTGGATCTCGGTGCCGAAGGCGCCGTCGGTCATCAGGATGCGCTTCGCGGCTTCGGCCAGCAGTTTCTCGCGTGGTGTCATCGTCATTGTCCTATCAAGCCGCCACCAGCTCCGCCGGCACCGTCGGCCGCAGCCCCAGCAGATGGCAGATCGCGTAGCTCAGCTCGGCCCGGTTGAGCGTGTAGAAGTGGAACTGCCGCACGCCGCCCGCATAGAGCTTGCGGCATAGCTCGGCCGCCAGGGTCGCCGCGACCAGCTGGCGCGCCGCGGGATGCTCGTCGAGCCCCTCGAACAGTCGCCCCATCCAGGCGGGAACCTCGGTGCCGCACATCCCCGACATCCGCACCACGCTGGCATAGTTCATCACCGGCATGATCCCCGGCACCAGCTCCGCGCTGATCCCCGCCGCCGCCGCATCGTCGCGGAAGCGGAAGAATGCCTCGGGCGTGAAGAAGAATTGCGTGATCGCCCGGGTCGCGCCCGCATCGATCTTGCGCTTGAGATTGTCGAGATCGGCGGTCGCGTCGGGCGAATCCGGATGGCATTCGGGATAGGCCGCGACCGAGATTTCGAACGGGTGGAGCTTCTGCAGCCCCGCCACCAGCGCCGCGGCATTCTCGTAGCCGCCGGGATGCGAGCGGAATTTCTCGCCGACGCGCGGCGGATCGCCGCGCAGCGCGACGATATGCCGCACGCCCGCCGCCCAATATTCCTCGGCGACCTGATCGATCTCCTCCTTGGTCGCCTCGACGCAGGTGAGGTGCGCCGCCGCCGGAATGCCGGTCTCGCGCGCGATCCGCGCCACCGTGTTGTGGGTGCGCTCGCGCGTCGTCCCGCCCGCGCCATAGGTCACGCTCACGAAGCGCGGCCCCAGCGGCGAGAGCGTCTGGATCGACTCCCAGAGCGTCTCTTCCATCTTCTCGGTCTTGGGCGGGAAGAACTCGAAGCTCACATCCACATCGCCCGCCACATCGGCGAACAAGGGCGGCGCCAGGGGATCCACGATACTCATGCCGCCTTCACCTTCTCCGTAACTTCGCCGGTCTTGCGACCGAGCCACAATTTAACCGTCAGTTCGCCACCGCCGAGCGTCTCGATCTTCACCGGGGCGAGGCCCGCATTCTCGAACCAGCCGAGCATCTGCTCGTCCGAAAAACCCAGCCGCGCATGTGCGTCGCGGGTGCGCAATTCCTCGCGCTCGTGCGGCGCGAAATCGACGATCAGCAGCCGTCCCCCGGCCGAGAGAACGCGCGCCGCCTCGCCGATCGCGGCGCCCGGCTGCTGCGCGAAATGGAGCACATGGTGCAATATAGCCGCGTCCGCCCCGCCATCCTGCAGCGGCAGCGCATAAAGATCGGCCTGCCTGAGCTCGGCATTGGCCAGCCCGCGCTCGGCGAGCTTGACCCGCGCGAGCCGCAGCATCTCCGACGAGCGGTCGATCCCCAGCGCATATCCGGCCTGGGGCGCGAACAGTTCGAGCATCCGCCCGGTCCCTGTGCCGATATCGATCAGACAGTCGAGCGGCGCATCGCCCAGCGCAGCCGCCATCGCCGCCTCGACTTCGCTCTCGGCGATGTGAAGCGAGCGGATCGCGTCCCACTGGCCCGCATTCGCCTCGAACCATTCCGCCGCCGCGCTCGCCCGATCGGCACGCACCGCGGCAAGCCGAGCCTCGTCCGCCACGGCCCAGGGGTCGGCCTCGTCCCAGCCATCCAGCGCGGTGAGCACCGGATCGACAATGGCGGGCTTGCCCAGCGCGACGAACACCCAGCTGCCTTCCTTGCGCCGCTCGGCCAGCCCGGCGTCGCACAGGATCTTGACGTGCCGGCTCACCCGCGGCTGGCTCTGCCCCAACACCTGCGCCAGCTCGCCCACCGACAGCTCCATCGAGCGGAGCAGCGCGAGGATGCGCAGCCGCGTCGAATCCGCGAGAGCTCGGAAGATGGCAAGGGCAAGTTTCATGGTTCGCATATAGATATAAAGATATCTTTATATCAGGTCAACGCGCGTTCATTGTCACCTCGGATTGGTCCGGGGTCCACGGTGCCGCGAGCGCTGGATTGGAGCCTCTTGCTGACTGCCGTGACGCGCGGTGGATCCCGGACTAAGTCCGGGGTGACGAAAACGGCGGCCAGCTCGGCCACCCATCGCTTGCGCCTGCCCGGCACGCTCGGCTAGCCCATTGCCAAGCCAGTCCCCGAAAGGAATCTCATGCGCAAGGCCCTGCTCCTTCCCGTCGCCGCCCTCGCTCTCACCAGCCTCGCCGCCTGCGGCCAGAAGGCCAAGAACGAAGCCGCCGAAGCCAATGAGGCGATGACCGGCGACAGTAACACGATGGGCGAGGCCGTGGCCGATGTGAACGCCGCGCAGGACGCCGCCTTCGCTGATGCAGAGAACGCCTATACCGCCACCGGCAATGAGAGCGACGCCGGCAGCAACGAAATCGTCGACTGACCGTTTGTCCGTGCGAACCTTCCTCCTGCTTCTCCCGCTCGCGCTCGCCGCCTGCGGCCAGTCGGACAATGACGCCGCCGGCCCCGACGGCGTCACGCCCGCCGAAGCGCGCCAGCTCGACGACGCCGCCAAGGCGATCGACATCAACACGACCACGGCCAACGCCACGGAGGCTCCGCAATGACCGAATCTCGCGAACTCGGTGCCAGTGGGCTCAAAACGCCCCCGCTCGTGCTCGGCGGCAATGTCTTCGGCTGGACGGTCGACAAGGCCCAGAGCTTCCGCATCCTCGACGCCTTCGCCGATGCCGGCGGCGTGATGATCGACACCGCCGACGTCTATTCGTCCTGGGTCGACGGCAACAAGGGCGGTGAATCGGAGACGATCATCGGCGAATGGCTCCGGCAATCGGGCAAGCACGACAAGGTGCTGATCGCCACCAAGGTCGGCATGCTCGACGGCGAAGGCGGCGCCAAGCTCGCCCCCGCGCGCATCGCGGCCGCCGCCGAGGCGTCGCTCGCCCGGCTCGGCGTGGATACGATCGACCTCTACTTCGCGCACCAGGACGATGAGGACGTGCCGCAGGAGGATGTACTCGCCGCGTTCGACCTGTTGATCAAGGCGGGCAAGGTCCGCGCGCTCGGCGCGTCCAACTTCCACGCCGCGCGCCTCAAGTCCGCGCTCGACATCGCGATGAAGAACAGCCTGCCGCACTATCGCGTGCTCCAGCCCGAATATAATCTGGTCAGCCGCCATAAGTTCGAGGGCGAGCTCGAGGATATCTGCATCACCCACAATGTCGGGGTCATCCCCTATTACGGCCTCGCCTCGGGCTTCCTTACCGGCAAGTATCGCAGTCAGGCCGATTACGGGAAGAGCGTTCGCGGCGGCCGGATGGCGGCGTTCCTCGAAGGCAAGGGCAAGGCCGTGCTCGAGGCGATGGACCAGGTCGCGGCGGAAAGCGGCGCCACGCACGCCCAGATCGCGCTTGCCTGGCTCGCAGCGCAGCCGGGCGTCACCGCGCCGATCGCCAGCGCCACCAGCGTCGAGCAGATTGGCGAGCTGGTCGGCTGCTGGGACGTTCGTCTGAGCGCGGAGCAACTCGACCGGCTGACCGCTGCGGGCGCCTGAGCGCCTCGCGCCCCGCCCTGCTTTACGCCTTGCTTATGGCCGCGCCCAAGCTCCCCGTGGAAGCTTAATGCGGCGTCGCCCCATATCGCTGTCGGCGGCGCGGTCGCGCCGCTCCCGGGCCGGCGGGAGATGCGCCGGCAATGGAGTAGCCAGATGCAACCCTGCTCGGCATGCGCCGACAGTCCGGCTGATCATGTCCTTCTCGTCGGACGTGATCGTGATGGCCGTTGGGTCGTCCAGGAAAATCACGGCCTGATCGAGGGCCTGTTCATCAATCGCGCGGCGGCGTTGCACTTCGCACATTGCGAGCGTCATGCCTTCCCCGCGGCCCGGATCGAGCTCGCCACTGCGCCGCTCACTTCGATCCTCAGCCGCTGATCCCGCGAGCCATGGTCACTAAAGATGAGCGCTTTCATGCTGCTGACGCTGGCCCTGATGGGCCTCGCGCTGACCAATCTGGTCCTGGTGTTCATGCTCGCAAGGCGCCTGAAGCGGCTCAGGCGGCTCGAGCAGCGGCGGACGGAGGCGCTGGCGCGGCGCCCTCGGCCGCGCCGACGCCTCGATCCCACCAGCGGATTCAGGGATCCCTGTCGCTGAGGCGCTTCCGGGATAAGGGGGGCGGGAAGCCGCGCTGATCCGCACGGCCTCGACGTTATTTGTGCAGTTGCGCGAGCGCAGCGAACACCGCGATCAGCGTCACCGCGCCCAGGATCAGGTTGAGCGGCTTCTGCGCGCCCAGCCAGTCGGTCACGGCGCGCCAGCGGCGCTGGGCCGGGGTTTCGAGGGGCTGGAGGCGGTTCGGCGACATGCCCTGATGGATGCGGCGGCGATTTGGCATGGCGGCGATATGGGGCAGCCCGCCATTAAGCTTCGAGAGCGAATGCACCGTCGCCCCGTAAAGCTTGCATAAAGCAGGCTGCGCGAGACCAGCTGGCCTCGAAAACCATGATCGGGACAACAGTTTTGTCCAAGTGCCGGACAAGTCCCATTTTCCCCGCGACTCGGCGCGCCGGTTGCCGCCTTCGATGCTCCGGCGGAGTCACTCAGATCGGGACTCCGGGCGCGCGCTGCGAAGCCCTCCAATCTCATCATTATTGCATATCTATCCGTGAATGCAGCATAATCTCCCCGCGAAACAGGGGCAAGCTACACTGTGTCGAATCCGGTTCTACTTTTGGCTAATTTTGAGTAAACTACGAGACATAACAATGGTCGCGATGGATCAGCGCAGTATTGCGCGCATGAGGGGATCAGACATGTCCAAGAAGATCGCGTTCGCCGTTGTAGCTGCGCTCACCGTAGCGGCGCCTGCTTCGGCCCAAAACCTTGTTACCAATGGCAGTTTCGAAAGCGGCTTCGGCGGCTGGCTTCTCGGCAATGTGGGCGGTGGCACCGCTCCAGTCGTGATACCCTATGGCAGCCCGAGCGGTTATCCGGGCGGCGCGTTCGGCGAGCCGATCGGCCCGAACGCCGTCATGACGCTGAGTCCGGATCCGACGGGCGCCAATGTCGCCTATTTCTCATCGGATACCGCCAATCCCGACTCGCTGACGCAGACGATCAACCTGGTCGCGGGCACCACCTACAATATCGGTTTCGATTATTATGCGCCGGCGAACGGCATCGCGAATCCCAATGACGCGACGCTTGCGTTCCTGATCAACGGCCTGTCCGTGGGCAGCACGCTGACCGCAGGCAGCGGCGCAGGCACGCCGGCTCAGACCTGGTTCAACTTCAACACCTCGTTCGTCGCGATGGCGAGCGGCCCGGCTTCGCTTACCTTCGAGTTCCGCGGGCTGGGCGTGACGGCAGCCGACTTCGCCATCGACCGCGTCTATGCGATCGCAGCGGTTCCCGAGCCGGCGGCTTGGGGCATGATGATCGGCGGCTTCGGCATGGCCGGCATGGCGGTCCGCCGCCGCCGTCCCTCCAAGGTTGCCTACGCGGCCTGATCCTTTATCGCGAATATCGAAACGGGGCGGAGCCGGCATTGCCGGCTCCGTTTCGTTTGAGCGTGCCCGCCCGGATCACATCTCGAAGTCGATCGTCACGCTGTCGGCCGATCGCTCCGCCGGGCCGTGGAACACCGCCTCGATATTGTTGCCGTCGGGATCGAGCAGGAACGCGGCGTAATAGCCGGGATGATAGGGCCGCTCACCCGGCGCGCCATTGTCACCGCCGCCATGCGCCAGCCCCGCCCTGTGAAAGGCATCGACGGCCGCACGGTCCTTCGCCTGGAAGGCGAGATGGTGCCGCCCGGTCAGCTTGCCCAGCGCGGCCTTGCTGTCGGCGGTGGAGACGAACAGCTCGTCCACCCAGAAATAATCCCCGGCCTCGCCGCCGATCGGCACGCCGAGCACGCCGAACACGGCCTCGTAGAATTTCCGGCTGGCGGGCAGGTCGCGCACGACGAGCTGAATATGATCGATCAGCCGTCCGCGATGCAGTTGCATGGCTTCCATCGGTCGTCCTCCTTTCGATCCCCGCGCCTCAGAGATACGCAGTCACCTTCGGCGCGTTCCACCAATTGTTGTTACGCCCATCGGCATGGCGCACCGGCACGGCGGCCATTTCCTCGGGGCTCACTTCGTCGAGGCAGTTGAGCGCGATCGAGACATAGGCGCCACCGATCGCCTCGACATGGCCGTCGCCGAATGGCGCGCAGCCACAGTTCGAGCAGAAGCGGTGGTGCCCGCTCTTGGTGCCGAACTGATAGTCGCTGAGCTTGTCGGCGCCGCGCAGCAGACGGAATGCCTCGGGCTTGATCAATATGCCCCAGGCGCGGCGCTTCACGCAGATCGAGCAATCGCATTTGCCCGATCCCTGCGCCAGGTCGATCTCCGCCTCGAACGTCACTTCGCCGCAGTGGCAGCTGCCATAATAGGTCTTCAGCATCGTCGGTCTCCCAGGAGGTTGCCCGCTGGACCTACTGCCACACTGCTGCCAGCATGGTGTCAGCAGCGTGGCAGTAGGGTTCCGGAATGCGCAAGGCCGACCGTCTCTTCCAGATCGTCCAGATCCTCCGCCGCACCGGCAGGCCGGTAACCGCGGACGCTATCGCCGAGGAGCTCGAGACCTCGAAGCGTTCGGTCTATCGCGACATCGCCGCGCTGATCGGCCAGCGCGTGCCGATCCGGGGCGAGGCCGGGATCGGCTATGTCCTCGAAGGCGGGTTCGATCTGCCGCCGCTGATGCTGACCGCGGACGAGATCGACGCAGTGTCGCTCGGTGCGCATTGGGTCGCGGGCCATGCCGATCCCGCGCTCGCCCGCGCCGCGCGCGACGTGCTGGCAAAGGTGGTGAGTGTGCTGCCCGAGGAGATGCGCCCCTTCCTCATCGATTCCGCGGCGCGCTCGATACCCGTGTGGAACGCACCATCGGACGGTGTCGACGTCGCCGAGCTGCGTGCCTGCATCCGCGCCGCGAAGAAGCTCGCGCTCACCTATAGCGATGAGACCGGTCGCATGACCCAGCGCACCGTCTGGCCGCTGCTGATCGGCTACCAGGACGCGACCCGCCTGCTCGTTGCCTGGTGCGAACTGCGCCAGGATTTCCGAACCTTCCGGCTCGACCGGATCCAGCAGGCGATGTTCCTGGAGGACGCGATTCCGGGCCGGCCGGCGCTACTGCGGGCGCAATGGCTCAAGTGGATGGAGGAATGCGCCCGCGCCGCGAACGCCTGATCCTGGCGCTTAACCCGCCTGCCGCTCGGAATGCTCGGCGAAGCCGTGCCGGGCATGCGAGGGCCAGCGGCGGACGCCGGCGGCATCGTTCAGATAGGCCCGGACGAAGCGGGCCGATGTGCCGACGGCCTGGATGGCCTCGTACAGCTCCCCGGGACCGACCCCCAATTCCCGCATCCAGAAGCAAAGTTCGTCGTCGTCGGAAATGTCGATTCGTCTTCGGTGCAGGCTGGAAACGGACGACGCGGACGATGCCATGCAACTTGATCCCATAGTTGTGCGGGTGCGAACGGATATCGGCGGATGCGGTTCCGCAACGATCGCATTTGCGGCAGCTTGCTGCGGGAACACGCCCCGGCTCTGCGATGAGCGGTTGCGCGGGCTAACGGTCCGCCGATTTGGTCGGCGGCGGGCGGTGCGTCGTCCGTACGGACCTCAAACCTTCATCGCGTTGGTCGCGGTCTCGAAGATGTTGGCCAGGTTCAACCCGAGCGCCTGGAACGCCATGATGCAGGCGATGCTGATCAGCGCGGCAATCAGTCCATATTCGATGGCTGTGGCTGCGGTCTCGTCCCGAATGAGATTGCGGTAGCGCACGTCTTGTCCCCCATGGTCGGGGAATAGTCGGTCGGGGAATGTTGCCGAAAGGTTAACAGGATCGGCGCCGGCGCCCGTAGGCCAAAAAAGTGCGTGGAGAATGAACCGGGCGAGCCTCGGCCCCCACTAAGGAATGGCACCGCCAAGCGCCTCATCTCCCCGTGCCCAGTTCGAAGGCAATACGCCTCGCGGTGCCGACCCGATTAGGGAGCGCAGTTTGCGCAAAGGAGGACAAGATGGTTTCGCAAGGATCAGCTCGAATTCGCGCCATCCGTTTTGCCATGGCCGCGAGCACGTTCATGTTCTGGGCATGCCCGTCGTCTGCCCAGTACGTGTCTCAAACCAATCTAGTGACCGACAATCAGGAAGCGCTCGCGGACCTTGGCTTTACGGCCGCGGCATTTGTCGACCCGAACCTCATCAATCCATGGGGCATGTCGTTCGTCGGCACGAGCCCGTTCTGGGTTTCCGACCAGGGGACCAACGTTTCCACCCTGTACCGCGGTGACGGTTCGATCGTGCCACTGGTAGTCTCGACGCCAGTCACTGTATCGGGACCGCAGGGGCCGACTGGGCAGGTGGGGTATGGCGGGTCCGGCTTCCTGCTCAGTAATGGCCAATCGGGGCGATTCTTCTTCGCCAATCTGAACGGCACCATCTCGGCCTGGAACTCGGGCTTCGGCACGTCGGCCCAGACGGTCGCAACCACGCCGGGCGCCGTCTATACCGGCCTGGCGTCGGGCACGATCGGCACAGCCAATTTCCTGTACGCCGCCAACGATTCGATGGGCCGGATCGACGTGTTCGACGATTCGTTCTCGCCCGTGAACATTCCCGGCGGGTTCGTCGATCCCGGGTCCAATCCGGACAACCTCGTTCCCTTCAACATCGCCAATATCGGCGACCGGCTCTTCGTAAGCTATGCGCCAGGCGGGCCTGACGCCGACGAGTCTGCGCTCGGTACCGGCTTTGTGAGCGAGTTCATGCTCGACGGCACGTTCGTACGTCGTGTCACGGACGGCGGGCCGCTTGCGTCGCCCTGGGGAATGACGCTCGCACCAAGCAGCTTCGGCGATTTTGCCGGCAGCCTGCTGGTCGGCAATTTCAACGAGGATCATGGCCAGATCAACGCCTTCGATCTGGGTACGGGCGCTTTTCTCGGAAGCCTGCTCAACCCCGATGGAAGCGCGGTAACAATCCCGTATCTGTGGCAGATCACACCGGGCAACGACGGCAATGCCGGCAGTTCGCAAGCCTTGTTCTTCGCTGCCGGTATCGGAGACGAGGAACACGGGCTACTCGGCCGATTCGACGCGGTTGCCGTTCCCGAAGCGACGAGCTGGGCGATGATGATCGCGGGATTCGGCATGATCGGTGCGGTTGTACGCCGTCGCGGCAAGGCGGAACGAGCCCTTTCGCTTTCGGCGTAATGCAGCGAGTGTTCGGGATCGTCGGTCCCCTGAGAAGCAACGCTCGAAAGAAAGGGCGTTCGCTTCGCAGGGAGGCCGGCCGCCGATCCATGATCGAAGGGCATCTTCCAGGATCAGGTAATCGGCCGCTGAAGGCGCCATTGGGCGCAAAGCGGACATTTGCCCGCGCCCTTGAAGGCATTCCAAGGGCGAGGCCCTAGTCCCCCGCAAACCCGAACGCCGTCACCCCGCGCTCACGGTCGCTGACCACCAGCCCGCGTCCCGCCGGCGGCGCCGACCGCTGGGGGCAGTCCATCCGCGTGCAGGCGCGGCAACCCAGCCCGATCGGCACGGCGCTCGCTTCCAGGTCGACGCCGCGTGCCGCTGCGAGACTCCCCGCGTCGCGCGCGGGCAGGCCGAGCGCGATCGCAAAGCGCGGCCGCACGCCCGCCACCGTCCCGGCATGCGGATGGGTGCACCGCGCCAGCGTGAACCAGCGCGATCCGTCCTCCAGTTCGACAAGCTGGGTCACGCTCTCGTCCGCCCGCGCAAACGCGTCGAACGCGTTCCATAAAGGGCAGAGCGCCACGCTCTCCGCCAGCGGCGATCCGCTCGCGCCGGCATAGCGGATCGAGACCTGCCCCGCCCGATCGGTCCGCACCAGGAAGAAGGGCAGCCCGCGCGCGCCGATCTTCTGCAAGGTCGTCAGCCGGTGCGCGACCTGGGCGAAGCTCGCGCCGAAGCGCCGCTGGAGCAGCTCGACATCATATCCGCTCGCCTCGCATGCGCGCAGGAAGCGGGCATAGGGCATCGTCACCGCCGCAGCGAAATAGCGCATCAGGTGCCGGCGGAAGAGCCGTTCGCTGACCCGGTCCAGCGCCGCGCCGCGCACCAGCCCGTCGATCTCGGTCCGAGCCTCCACCGCCAGCTGCTCGGCCAGCGCGAAGCTGCGCGCCGATGACGGCAGCATCTCGGAAAGCTGCACTTGCCGCGCATGCAGGTCGAGCCGCGTCACCCGGTCGGGCATCACCTCGGCGGGCAGGATCCGCACGGACAGCTGGTGCTTGACCCGCAACCGCTCGGCCATCGCGCCATACAGGTCGCCCGCCATCCGCAGTTCGTCGGCCAGCGCTTCGGCCGCCGCGTCGAGATCGCCAAAATGGTTGCGCCAGCGCTCGATCTCGCGGCGCACCTGGCTACCCGGATCGGCCGCCTGGCCTTCCGGACCGGGGGCGGCGCCCATCCGGTCATAGGCGCGCGCGAACGCTTCCGCCCCGCCTGGCGCACCGGCCAGCCATTCCTCGAGCTGGTGCCGGTCGATCTCGAGATCGGCGAAGACCGGATCGGCCAGCCGCCGCCGCATCGCCTCCGCCCCGCCGCCTGGCTCGCTCGCCGAAAGTGTGCGCGGATCGAAGTCGTATGTCTCGGCGAGCCGCAGCATCAGCGATGCCGAGAGCGGCCGCTGGTTGCGTTCGACCAGGTTGAGATAGCTGGGCGAGACATCCAGCGCCTCGGCCATCGCCGCCTGGGTCAGCCCCATCTGCCGCCGCAACCGGCGCACCGCATGTCCTGCGAAAAGCTTGCGTTCGGCCACGCCTCAACTCCTCCCCGAGCTTGTCTCGGGGAGGGGAACCGCCGCCAAAGGCGGTGGTGGAGGGGTCGATCCCGCGGCCTCCGCAACGCCCCTCCACCAGCCTGCGGCTGGTCCCCCTCTCCGAGACAAGCTCGGGGAGAAACTATGCCGCGCTGGCAATGCAGGAAAGTTCTCCATATGTTCCTATTACCCCGGCCTGATCTCTGTAAATAATTTACAACAAGACAACTCGTCAACGATTGCCTTCGACACCAACACCCAGAAACCGGCCCGATTTGCCTATACCACCGGGTCAAATTCGACAATCGATACACACAAGCAATCGGTATCTTGTCAAGGAAAGCACAATGTCCCAGCGTTTCGAGGATCTGGTCCCCGCCCCCGCCGGCCGCTTCGACGGTATCGCTCGGCCGTACAGTGCCGACGATGTGGCGAAGCTGCGCGGGTCGTTCCCGATCGAGCATACGCTGGCCCGCCGCGGCGCGCTCAAGCTCTGGGAGTTGCTCAGGAACGAGGATTATGTCCACGCCCTCGGCGCTATGTCGGGCAACCAGGCGATGCAGCAGGTCCGCGCCGGGCTGAAGGCGATCTATCTCTCCGGCTGGCAGGTCGCCGCCGACGCCAACACGGCGGGCGCCATGTATCCCGATCAGTCGCTCTATCCGGCCAATGCCGGCCCCGAGCTCTGCAAGCGGATCAACAACGCGCTCCAGCGCGCCGACCAGATCGAGCATATGGAGGGCGGCGCCACGCGCGACTGGTTTGCGCCGATCGTCGCCGATGCCGAGGCCGGCTTCGGCGGGCCGCTCAACTGCTTCGAGATCATGAAGGCCTATATCGCCGCAGGCGCCGCCGGGGTGCATTATGAAGACCAGCTCGCATCGGAAAAGAAGTGCGGGCACCTCGGCGGCAAGGTCCTGATCCCGACCCAGGCGCATATCCGCAACCTCGACAGCGCGCGCCTGGCGGCGGACGTCTGCGGCGTTCCCACCGTGATCTGCGCACGCACCGATGCGGAATCGGCGAAGCTCATCACGTCGGACGTCGACGAGCGCGACCAGGAGTTTCTCACCGGCGAACGTACCGCCGAGGGCTTCTTCCGTCTGCGCGAAGGCACCGGCGTCGATCACTGCATCAAGCGCGGCCTGGCATTCGCACCGCACGCCGATCTTTTGTGGTGGGAAACCAGCAAGCCCAATCTGGCCGATGCCCGCCGCTTCGCCGAGGCGATCCGGCGCGAGCATCCGGACAAGATGCTGGCGTACAATTGCTCGCCCAGCTTCAACTGGGAGAAGAATCTCGACAAGGACGATATCGCCCGCTTCCAGCGCGAGATCGGCGCGATGGGCTACAAGTTCCAGTTCGTGACCTTGGCGGGCTTCCACCAGCTCAACTACGGCATGTTCGAGCTTGCCCGTGGGTATAGGGACCGCGGCATGGCCGCCTATTCCGAGCTGCAACAGGCCGAATTCGCCGCCGAGACGAACGGCTACACCGCGACCCGCCACCAGCGCGAGGTGGGCACCGGCTATTTCGACCAGATCGCCCAGACTGTCGCGGGCGGATCGAGCTCGACCACCGCGCTCGGCGAATCGACCGAAGCCGACCAGTTCAACAAGCAAGCTGCCTGAAAGGAGTGACTGTCATGACCAACGAACCCCAGCGCAGCCGCGCTGTCTTCTCGACCGAGGATTTCCGCCTGATCCGCGAAGCCGTCGGCACCCATCTCCAGCAGATCAAGGATTCGCCGGAATCGGTCAAATATTCGAACCTCTATCACCGGCTAGGCCGCGTCGCCTGACGTAGCCCGAAGTTTTCCTGGGGAGGAAAGGTGCCCGCCGGGACTATTTCCCGGCGGGCATTTCCGCCTTCGCCAGGTGCGCCACCCGCGCCAGATGCTCCGCCCGCCCGAAGGGAAAGCGCCGGTAGAAGAACGCCGCGGTAAAGCCCAGGCCCATATAGAGGAGGATGAACATCAGGGTCAGCCGGTCGACCGTCGCCTCGGGCACCTTGCCGGGCTCGGCCAGCGCCGGGAAGCCGGCGATCGAGAGGATCGTCCCCGCCGCGAAGATGCCGAGCCCGCTGGTGCATTTCTGGACGAAGAAGCCGCCGGCGAAGAACACACCCTCCGATCGCCGCCCGGTCTCGACCTCCGAATGCTCGACGACATCGGCCATCATCGAGGCGCCGAGGATGGTGGAGGAGACGCTGCACGTCGCATTGACGGTGAAGATCGTGAACAGCACCGGCACCAGCCAGGGGCTGCCGGGCTCGGGAAACACGCCCGCCAGCCGCAGGACGTACGGCCCGGTGAGCAATATCGCCGCGGCAATCATGAAGCCCATCGCGGCGATCGGCTTGCCCGTCCTCTTGGCCACCCGCGGCGCGATCAGGAAGGCGACGACGACGCCGAGCAGCAGGGTCAGCGCCAGCATTTGATAGGCCCAGGGCGGCAGCTGCCAGACATAAGCGTAGAGATAGTTGGAGAGCGCGAAGCTGATCCCCTGCGCCGAATAATAGCAGATGCCCGCGCCCATCAGGATCAGGAACGCCCGGTTGCGCACCGTTTCGCCCAGTTCGGCCAGGCTGGCGCGGAAGGGCTGGCGGGCGATCTCGACTTTGGGCAGCCGCTTGATCTCGCTGTGCGTGCCGAGTGCCGAGACCAGGATCGCGACGAACATCGCCACCGCCCCGCCGATCGCGAACCCCGGATAGCCGCTCCGGTTGAGCACGCCGCCGGCCAGGAACCAGCCATAGGCCGCCATCATCATGCCCATCCCGCCCGCCCAGCCGAACAGATAGCGATAGGCCATGATCCGCGTCCGCTCGTCATAATCGGCCGAAAGCTCGGGGCTCAGCGCCTGCGACGGCACCTCATAGGCGGAGACCGCGGTACGGACGACCACCGCGGTTGCGAACACCCACACCAGCATGCCGTAATGCGACAGCGCCGGCGGGTTCCACAACAGCAGCCACCCCGCCACGATCGGCACCGCCGACGCATACATCCAGGGATGCCGCCGCCCCCAACGGCTCTTGGTCCGGTCCGAAAGGAACCCGATCGCCGGATCGATCACCGCGTCGAACAACAGCGCGCACATGATCGCGAATCCCACCTCGGCGGAGGGCAGCCCGATCACCTGGTTGTAGAACAGCAGCAGAAAGGTCGAGAAGCACAAGTCCTTCACGCCATAGGCGGCTGCGCCAAACCCATAAGCGAGCATCGTCGGCGTCGCGACGCGCCGGACCGGCGGAATCGCGCCGACCGCGACCTGTTCTGCGTCCGATTGCATGCGATCCCTTTCCAAAGACGGGCGCAGCATAGGTGGGGGCGTGCCGGGGTCAATCGAAAGCGATTGGAAGATCGGGTACGGCTTGTCCGCAGCCACCTGTCCGGTATAGCCTCGCGCTTCGAACAAAGAGAACGGCTGACGATGGCACTCGACCCGGAAATCTTCGACGCCCTGCTCGATACCATCCGCCGCTTCGTCGCCGAGCGGCTGCGACCATTGGAAGCCGAAGTCGAAGAGGCCGACGCGATTCCCGAGAGCGTGGTCGCGGAGATGAAGGCGCTCGGCCTGTTCGGCCTGTCGATCGCCGAAGACTATGGCGGGCTGGGCCTCACCATGAGCGAGGAATGCCGCGTCGCGATCGAGATGGGCCGCACCACCCCCGCCTTCCGCTCGGCCTTCGGCACCAATGTCGGCATCGGTAGCCAGGGCCTCGTCATGGCCGGCACGCCCGAGCAGAAGGCCGAGTGGCTGCCGCGCATCGCCTCGGGCGAGATCGTCACCAGCTTCGCGCTCACCGAGCCCGATGTTGGATCGGATTCGGGCGCGGTGAAGGCCCGCGCGGTGCGCGACGGCAACGTCTATCGCCTCACCGGCACCAAGCGTTTCATCACCAATGCCGACAAGGCGCAGCTTTTCACCGTGATGGCGCGCACCGGCGACGAACCGGGCGCCCGCGGCGTCTCCGCCTTCCTGGTGCCGCGCGACCTGCCCGGCGTCTCGATCGGCGAGCCTGAGAAGAAGATGGGGCAGAAGGGCGCCAAGGTCGCCGACGTGATCTTCGACGACACGCCTGTCCCCGTCGCCAATCGGCTGGGCGGCGAAGGCGAGGGTTTCAAGATCGCGATGCAGGTGCTCGATCGCGGCCGGTTGCACATTTCGGCGGTCTGCGTGGGGGTCGCCGAGCGGTTGATCGCCGATTGCGTCGCCTATGCCTCGACACGCAAGCAGTTCGGCAAGCCGATCGCCGAGCACCAGCTCATCCAGGCGCTGCTCGCCGATTCCAAGACCGAAGCGCTCGCTGCTCGCGCGCTGGTGCTCGAGACCGCCGCCGCAAAGGACGGCGGCGCCAACACCACGATGGAGGCGGCCGCCGCCAAATATTTCGCCAGCGAGATGGTCGGCCGCGTCGCCGATCGCGCCGTGCAGATATTCGGCGGCGCGGGCTATATCGCCGATTACGGCATCGAGCGGCTCTACCGCGACGTGCGGCTGTTCCGGATCTACGAAGGCACCAGCCAGATCCAGCAGCTCATCATCGCGAGGGAAACGCTGAAGCGGGGCGGATAGAAAAGCCCTCTCCCGCCTGCGGGAGAGGGTTGGGTGAGGGTGAGTCCCCACCACAAACATTGCCGTTCGCGGAGAGACCCCGGCCCTCTCCCGCGAGCGGGAGAGGGAGTAGAAGACATGGACACCACAACACTCTTCCGGCTCGACGGCCGGGTCGCCCTCGTCACCGGCGGGTCGCGCGGTATCGGCCGGATGATCGCGGCAGGCTTCATCGCGCAGGGCGCCAGGGTCTATGTCTCCTCCCGCAAGGCCGAGGCCTGCGAGGAGACCGCCGCAGCACTCGGCCCGAACTGCATTGCATTGCCCGAGGACGTCTCCACCGTCGCGGGCTGCAAGGCGCTGGCGGAAAAGCTCGCCGCCCTAGAGCCCCGGCTCGACATCCTGGTCAACAATGCCGGCGCCGCCTGGGGCGAGCCGTTCGAGACCTTCCCGGAAAAGGGCTGGGACAAGGTCATGGACCTCAACGTCAAATCGCCCTTCTTCCTGACCCAGGCGCTTCACGAGCTGCTCAAGGCCGGCGCATCGGCGGACAAGCCCGCCAAGGTGCTCAACATCACCTCGATCGACGGCCAGCGCCTCAATCCCTGGGAGACCTACAGCTATCACGCGTCCAAATCGGCGCTGATCTACCTGACCAAGCGCATGGCAGCGCGGCTGATCCGCGATCATATCAACGTCACCTCGATCGCCCCCGGCGCCTTCGCCAGCGAGATGAACAAGGCCGCGCGCGATCACGGCGGCGCGGTATCCAAGGCAATCCCGGCGAAGCGCATCGGCGTCGACGAGGACATGGCCGGCGCCGCGATCTACCTCGCCAGCCGTGCCGGCGACTATGTCGTCGGCGACACGATCACGGTCGATGGCGGGCTGGTCAACGCATCGCTGGGGAGCAGCATCGACGGCTAGAGCCGCCGGCCGCGCACACCTGCTTCACGCCGCGCGAGCGCGTAGGCGCGCCGCGTCGCGGGCGACATCTCGTGCACGATCCACGAGCGCAGCATGTCCGGGCAATAATAGGGATCCGCACGCGAGTCGTGCGGCGTCACCTCGGCGTGATGCGCCGCGCAGTAACTTTGCGCCGCCTCCGCCACGCGGGACCGCAGATGCGCCCGGCCTTCGCGACTATCGAGGCGCAGATCGGTATAGCTCAGGCGTATCTTCACCTCCATCGCCTGCGCTGGCATGCATGCGCCCAGCACTCCCGCCGCCGCGGCCAAGATAATTACGCGCATCGTCAACCTCCCTCTAGAATTCGGACAAGCCTGTCCCGTGGCGCGGAATCGCGCGATTTTCAGTTCGCTTGGGGTTGCGGCCGGGCGCTACGGCGCGCCGAGCATCGCCTTTGCTTCGCTTTCCAGTTTCGCCGCCTGGTTGCGCAGCGATTGCGCAGCCCGGCGATGCCCGTCGCGCGCCGACGCGGTGAGGCCGTCCTCGTCGGCGCTTTCCTCCAGGTCCATCGCCTGCTCGCGCAGCTCGGCCGCGCTCTCCATCAGATTGCCGATCGCTTCGCCACGGCTTGCGGCGCCCTGACGCTGGCCTTCGACCGCTGAACCACGCCCTTCCTCCTGCGGATTCGCGATCGTAACCTGTTGCTGAACCGGCACGGCGATCACGAGCTTGTCGGACTTCGACAGGATCACCGCGCCCGGCTGCGAAGCGGACGGCTGCGGGGTTGGCGCCGGTGGCGGAGCGACGGGCGGAGCCTGAACGGGGGGCTTCTCCCGCCCGGGCACGGACTCACGCGCCGCCTCGCCTCGCTCGCGATTGCCTTCCACCTTGAATGGGGCGGCGAGAGCAGGAGCGATCGACACGGTCCGCAAGCTCGCCTCCGGACCGGCCGGGGAAGCGGCGGGCACCAGTTTCATCGCTGCCAGCGGAGCCGCCACGCCCAGCCCGCCCACCAGCAGCGCCACGGACAAGGCCCTGTTGGCGCGCCGGTGGGCACCTCCTTCGAGCAAAGTCGCAATACGGTGCGGCAGTGTCCCCTGCGCCAGCGCCATGCCGTTGGCGATGCGCGGCCCCGCCGGACGCGCGGCGACCGAAAGCAGCACCTGTGCATAGTCGGCGCAGGCAATCTCGCGGACCGCATCGCTGTCGGCAGCAAGCTCGGCCTCGCGCATCAGCCGTTGCCGCAGCATCCAGACCAACGGGTTGAACCAGTACAGCGCCACCGTCAGGTGCGCCGCCACCAGCGCGAGCCAGTCGAAGCGCCGGATATGCGCGATCTCGTGCGCGATCACCGATTCCGCCTGCTCGGGGCGGGCTGCCGTTTCCGGATCGATCAGGATCCAGGCCGGCGCGATTCCCCAGCTCAGCGGCGTGCTCGCATGCGGCGATACCAGGAGCCGCACCGCTCGCCGCCCCTTCCCGGCGCGCTGCAGCGCCGCCAGCCATTGCCGGTCCGCGACCGGTTGGCCGCGCCGTGTCCAGTGTGCCAGCGTCGCTATCCCGACCGCGAGATGCGCCAGCATCAGCGCCGCGCCGCCCAGATAGAGCAGCCATAGCAGCGCGGCAGGCTCCGGGCTGCGCTCGGCGGGCGGTATCCGAAGCGTGATCGTGGCTTTCTGCTGGGGCAACGACGTCGCCATCTCGGTTGGTGCTACCGCCTGTGGCGCCGGCAGCAGCGGCACCTCCGCGGCGGGAAGCGCCAGGGTCAGCAGCGGTAGCGCCAGCAGCGCCGCCAGTGCCACGCGGAGCAGTGCCACGCGTTCGGCGGCGGGC
Organism: Sphingomonas sp. JC676; assembly: GCF_014489075.1. Lineage (GTDB taxonomy): Bacteria > Pseudomonadota > Alphaproteobacteria > Sphingomonadales > Sphingomonadaceae > Sphingomonas. The sequence continues at coordinate 367,084 of NZ_JACTGR010000003.1, forward strand.
CGCCTGCGCATCGCCCATGCCCCTCCCAGCGCCACGACACAGAGGAGCGCGGATTTCCAGGCGAGCGCGATCAGCAGCGGCGGCATCACTTCGCGTCCTCGCGCGCGCGGTCGATCGCCCGCTGGAGCATCTCGATCTCCTCAGCCTTTAGCCGCGGCTCCATGCCGAGCAACGCAGTCGCCGCGCCCGCCGCCGATCCGTGGAAGAAGGTCTGAACGATGCGCTGCAGCGCCGTCTCGGCAACCGCCTCGGTCTGCGTCGCGGGCGCATAGACATAGGCCTGGTTGGCGGTGCGGTGCGTGACCAGCCCCTTGGCCTCAAGCCGCCCGAGCAAGGTGCGCACCGCCGAATCGCTCGGCGGATCGGTCATCGCCGTCCGCACTGCCGAGGCGGTCGCCTCCTGCAGACTGCACAGCACCTCGAACACCTCGCGCTCGCGACGCGGCAGCGACTCGATCATAACCGCCTCCTGCTACATTTGTAGCATGCTACAAATGTAGCAGCAAGGGCGACTTCATTTGTTGGACGTCAGCGCGCGATCCCGCCCGCCGCGAGCACCGCCAGGGTCACCAGCTCGCTCGCCGTCGCGGTCATCGGCGCGATCTGGACGGGCTTCTCCAGCCCGACCAGCATCGGGCCGATCGTTGAATCGCCGCCCAGCTCGCGCAGCAGCTTGGCCGAGATGTTGGCTGACTGCAGCCCCGGCATGATCAGCACATTCGCCGGGCCCGAGAGCCGCGCGAACGGATAATTGGCGAGCTGGCGAGGATTGAGCGCCACGTCGGGTGCCATCTCGCCCTCGTATTCGAACTCGGCGCCGCGCTCGTCGAGAATCTTTACCGCGCCGCGGACATTCTCCAGCCAGCGGCCCTCGGGATTGCCGAAGGTCGAATAGCTGAGGAACGCGACGCGCGGCTCATGCCCCATCCGACGCGCCACCTGCGCGGTGCCCACCGCGATATCCGCCAGCTCCTCGGCATTGGGCCGCTCGTTCACCGTCGTGTCGGCGATGAACACCGTGTGCGACTGGCCGACCATGACATGGATGCCGAACGGCGTGCGGCCGGCCTCGGGATCGATGACGCGGCGCACTTCGCGGATCGCCTGGGCATAGGTGCGGGTGATGCCAGTGATCATCGCATCGGCCTCGCCCAGCTGGAGCAACAGGGCGCCAAAGATGTTGCGGTCGCGATTGACCATCCGCTCGGCCTCGCGGCGGAGGTAACCGCGGCGCTGCAGCCGCTGGTAGAGGAACTCGACCATCCGCGGCACCAGCGGCGAATTGACGCTGTTATGCACCTCGAACTCGTCCGGATTGACGCCGAGCGCGCGCAGCCGGTCGTGCACCGACTCCCGCCCGACCAGCACCGGCACGCCATAACCGCCTTCCTTGAAGGCGATCGCCGCGCGCAGCACGACTTCCTCCTCGGCCTCGGCGAAGATCACCCGCTTCGGATTGGCGCGCGCGCCCTCATAGGCAAGACTCAGCACCGAGGTGGTGGGATTCAACCGCGCGCGCAGCGACTGGCGATAGGCCTCGAAATCCTCGATCGGCTTGGTCGCCACCCCCGAATCCATCGCCGCCCTGGCGACGGCGGCGGGAACGATCTCCATCAGCCGCGGATCGAATGGCGCCGGAATGATGTAGTCGGGGCCGAAGCAGTGCTGCACGCCATAGGCCGCAGCCACTTCCTCGGGCACCTGCTGGCGCGCGAGCGCCGCCAGCGCCTCGGCCGCCGCAACCTTCATCGCGTCGTTGATCGTCGTCGCCCGCACGTCGAGCGCGCCGCGGAAGATGAAAGGGAAGCCGAGCACGTTGTTGACCTGGTTCGGATAGTCCGAACGACCGGTGGCGATGATCGCGTCGGGCCGCGCCGCCTTGGCGACGGGCGGGCTGATCTCGGGATCGGGATTGGCCATCGCGAAAATGATCGGCTTGGGTGCCATCGTCTCGAGCAGCTCGACCGGCAGCGAATTGGCCGAGGCGAGCCCCAGGAACACATCCGCACCGTCCAGCGCGTCGGCCAGCGTGCGCCGCGTGGTGTCGACGGCGTGCGCCGACTTCCACTGGTTCATGCTTTCCTCGCGGCCCTGGTAGATCACGCCCTTCATGTCGAGCATCAGCAAATTGTCGTGCGGCAGCCCCATCGCCTTGATCAGCTCGGCACAGGCGATCGCCGCGGCGCCAGCGCCCAGCACCACCACCTTGGTCGTCTTGATGTCGCGCCCGGTGAGATACAGCGCGTTGATGATGCCGGCAGCGGCGATGATCGCGGTGCCGTGCTGATCGTCGTGGAACACCGGGATGTTCATGCGCTCGCGCAGGGTCTGCTCGATGATGAAGCATTCGGGGGACTTGATGTCCTCCAGATTGATCCCGCCAAAGCTGGGCTCCAGCAGCTCGATCGCGTCGATCAGCCGGTCGACATCCTCGGTGTTGAGCTCGAGGTCGATCGCGTCGACATCGGCGAAGCGCTTGAACAGCACCGCCTTGCCTTCCATCACCGGCTTGGAGGCGAGCGCGCCGAGATTGCCCAGCCCCAGGATCGCCGTGCCGTTCGAAATCACCGCGACCAGATTGCCCTTGGCGGTATAGTCATAGGCAAGCGCCGGGTTCTCCGCGATCGCCAGCACCGGCACCGCGACCCCCGGCGAATAGGCCAGGGCCAGATCGCGCTGGGTCGCCATCGGCTTCGACGCGACGATCTCGATTTTGCCCGGCCGTCCTTCCGAATGATAGCGAAGCGCCTCGCGATCGGAAAACTGGACGTTGCTGTCTTCGGACATTCTTCTCTCCCGGGATTACCCTCCCTTTAGGGTCGGCGCACCGGCCCCGCAATGAGCCGAATCGACGTCGCTCCACGGAGAGAAGCCCGCAATCGGCTTCGATAGCCCCAATCGCAGTCCCAACATGTGCGATATTCCGCACAGTCTCGTTTGTCCCCAGGAAAAGGCCGGACGGATGTTTGACGCCTCCGCCGGTTCGGCTACCGAAAGGCCCGCATGTCTTCCGCCGCTCCCACTCCGATGATGGCGCAATATCACGCGCTCAAGGCCGAGGCCGAGGATTGCCTGCTCTTCTACCGGATGGGCGACTTCTTCGAATTGTTCTTCGACGATGCCAAGGTCGCAAGCGCGGTGCTCGACATCGCCCTGACCGCGCGCGGCGAGCATGACGGCGAGCGCATCCCGATGTGCGGTGTCCCCGCGCATGCGATGGACGGCTATCTAGCGCGCCTGATCAGGGCCGGCTACCGCGTCGCCATCGCCAACCAGACCGAGACGCCCGAGGAAGCGAAGAAGCGCGCCGGATCCAAGGCGCTGGTCGCCCGCGCGATCGTCCGCGTCGTCACGGCCGGCACGCTGACCGAGGAATCACTGCTCGACAGCCGCGCCGCCAATTGGTGCGTCGCGCTCGGCGAGGCCGGGGGCCAGGTCGCGCTCGCCTGCGCCGATGTCTCGACCGGGCGGTTCGAGCTGATCGAGACCGATGCCGAGCGCGTCACCGCCGAGATCGCCCGGCTGAACCCCGCCGAGACCGTCGCCAGCGACGCCTCCGCCTTCGCCGATCTCGCGACCGTCCAGCGTCCTCGCATGGATTTCGAGAGCGGCAATGGCGAGGTTCGCCTCAAGCGCCTGTTCGGCGTCGCGACGCTCGACGGCTTCGGCCAGTTTTCGCGCGCCGCGCTCTCCGCCGCGGGCGGCCTCGTCGCCTATCTCGAGCATACCGCCAAGGGATCGCTCCCCTTCCTCCGCCCGCCGCGCCTCAGCCGCGCCGATGCGGCGATGGCGATCGACGCCGCGACGCGCGAGAGCCTCGAGCTCACGCTCAGCGCCGCGGGCGCTCGCAAGGGCAGCCTGCTCGACAGCGTCGACCGCACCGTGACGGGCGCCGGCGCCCGTCTGCTCGGCACCGACATCGCCGCACCGCTGATGGACCGCGGCCAGATCGACGCAAGGCTCGATCTCGTCCAGCGCTTCCACGACGATGCCGGTCTGCGCGACAGCATCCGCAATGCGCTGCGCGCTCTGCCCGATATTGGCCGCGCGCTCGGCCGCCTCGCCGCCGGACGCGGTTCCCCGCGCGATCTCGGCCAGCTCCGCGACGGCCTCGACGGCGCCTGGCGCCTCGGCGAGCGGCTCGGCGGCATAACCGACGTGCCCGCATTGCTCCGCGACCTCATCCCCCAGCTGCGCGGCCACGGCGCGCTGATCGACCTGCTCGCCCGCGCGCTCGTCCCCGAGCCGCCGATCGACGCCGACAAGGGCGGCTATATCGCCGAAGGCTATGACGCCGCGCTCGACGACCTGCGCGACGCCGGTGCCGGCGGCCGTCGCGCCATCGCCGCGCTGGAAGCCGACTACCGTACCCGCACCGGCATCGCCTCGCTCAAGATCCGCCACAACGGCGTGCTCGGCTATCATATCGAGGTTCCCGCCCGGAACGCCGATCCGCTGATGAAACAGGACAGCGGCTTCACCCATCGCCAGACGCTCGCCGGCGTCGTCCGCTTCAACGCCCCTGAACTCCACGAAGTCGCGATCAAGGTCACCCAGGCCGGCGCGCACGCCCTCGCCGCCGAAGCCGCGCATCTCGAAGATCTGACCGGCACCGCGCTCGATCGCTGCGAGGCCATTGCCGCCACCGCCGACGCGCTCGCCCGGATTGACGTCGCCGCCGCCCTCGCCGAGCGCGCGGCCGAGGGCGGCTGGGCCCGCCCCATCCTGGTCGAGCATAGCTGCTTCGAGATCGAGGGCGGCCGTCACCCGGTGGTCGAGGACGCCGTCGCACGGTCGGGCGGCCGCTTCGTCGCCAATGACTGCTCGCTCTCCGAAAGCTCGCGGCTCTGGCTGGTCACCGGCCCGAACATGGGCGGCAAGTCGACCTTCCTCCGCCAGAACGCGCTGATCGCCGTGCTCGCCCAGGCGGGCAGCTACGTCCCCGCCACCAGCGCAACGCTCGGGCTGGTCGATCGCCTGTTCAGCCGCGTCGGCGCCTCGGACAATCTTGCGCGCGGCCGCTCGACCTTCATGGTTGAGATGGTCGAGACCGCCGCGATCCTCGCCCAGGCGACCCCGCGCAGCTTCGTCATCCTCGACGAGGTTGGCCGCGGCACCAGCACCTATGACGGCCTCGCCATCGCCTGGGCGGTCGTGGAGGCGATCCATGAGGACAATCGCTGCCGCTGCCTGTTCGCCACCCATTATCACGAGCTGACCCGCCTCGCGGAGCGCTGCGACGCGCTCACCCTCCACCATGTCCGCGCCCGCGAATGGAAGGGCGATCTCGTCTTGCTCCACGAAGTCGCCGAGGGTCCGGCCGACCGCAGCTATGGAATCGCGGTCGCGCGCCTCGCCGGCCTGCCCCCGATCACGATCAAACGCGCCAAGTCGGTGCTCGACAAGCTCGAGGCCGGCCGCGCCAAGACCGGCGGCCTCGCTGCGGGTCTCGACGACCTGCCCCTATTCGCCGCGGCGGCCGAGCAGGAGGAAGAGAAGATCGACACGCTACGCGCCGAGCTGACCAGCCTCGACCTGGACGCGCTCAGCCCTCGCGAGGCGCTGGAAACGCTCTACCGGTTGAAGGGCCTGGCGAGCGAGGCATGACCGGCGACGACCTGATCGACCGCTTCCTCGCCCGGCTGCTGCGCGAGCAGGGCGGCACCCGCCGCCGCTGGCGCAATGTGCTCGGTGCGGTCCGCGTCTACAGCGCCGCGACGCACGCGCATTGCAACTGGTCGATCACCCCCACCGGGAGCGCGGCGGACGTCGCGGCGGTGGAGGCGGTGTCCGATGCGCTCCGCTCGGAATATCCGATCCTTGTGACTTGAACGCGGACACGAACCGGAGATTTGCTTCTAAACCGAGTTGCGGAGGTCAGACAGGGGCAGCTTTGCGCCCAGCTCCGGAATGGCCGGTGGAGTCACTTCCCAAGAACAGACGTTCCCCCGGGGCGAGTTTCCCGACCGCGCTACTCGCTTATGCTGGAAAGCAATTCGTCGAGCTGCTCCAGCTGCTCCGGCAATCCGGCCGCCGAGCCCTGCAGTGCTTCCTCAAGCGCCTCCTTGGACGGATAGACTTCGTGGAAATTCAGCAGCGTCTTCCCACCCTGGTCCTCGAAGGTCACGGTCGTGATCGCGCCCTCTTCGCCCTCATCGTTGGTCCAGACGATGCGCTCGTTCGGCACCACCTCGAGATACTTGCCATAGAAGGCCATGGTATCCGGGCCGCCGGCGCTGAATTCCAGCCGATATTTGCCGCCGGTACGGACGTCCATATCGCACGATACGAGCGAAACGCCGGATACCGATTTTGGCACCCACCAGCGCTGGAACAGTTCGGGCTGGCTCCACGCTTTGTAAACAATGCTCGGCGGCGCATTGAACGTCCGCGTTACGACGAGTTCGCGATGCCCCTTGCGCTCGACTGACGTGCGGTTCTGCGCACCACCTGCACTGCTAACTTGCTGATCCATCGCTTTCCTCCTGTTTCATTTCGCTGATGATTTCGTCCAATGCTTCGAAGCGGGCCTCGAAGAGTTTGCGGTGCGCCTCGATCCACTCGGCCTCCGCCTTGAGGCCGCGTTTCCCAAGCGCGCAGGTTCTCACCCGTCCGACCTTCTGCGTGACGACGAGCCCCGCCCGCTCCAGAACCTGGACGTGCTTCTTCATGCCAGTCAGCGTCATCTGGAACTTATCCGCGAGACTGGTGATCGACGCGTCCCCTCGCCCAAGCTGATCGATGATCCCGCGGCGGGTCGCATCGGACAGCGCCGCAAACGAGAGATCGAGGGGAGGGCTTGAATACTGAACCATATAGTTCAGTGTCTAACCTGCTCGCGCACGAAGCGCAAGCACCCCGGACTTCCCTGCTCTAGACCAGTCATTCGAGGTCATGCATCGCGGCGGCGGCAGCAAAAAATCGTATGCTGCGGGTCAAAAGCGGACCTTCCCCGACCCCAGCTCGCCTTTCCAAAGCGCAAATCTCCGCGCCATCTTGCTCCGCCTCCCACACCGTCTAGCAATGAAGCATGCCCGAGCTCTCCCAGATCGTCGCCGACATCGCCGCCGAAATCCGCGCCACCACCGATCGCGGCACGGTCGCCGACTATATCGAGCCCCTCGCCAGGATCGATCCGGCCTGCTTCGGTATCGCGATCACCACCGCCGACGGCACCGAGCATGTCGCAGGCGATGCCGACGCGCCCTTCTCGATCCAGTCGATCTCCAAGGTCTTCGCGCTCACCCTCGCGCTCGGCGCGGTCGGCGATCAATTGTGGAAACGCGTCGGCCGCGAGCCCTCGGGCAGCGCGTTCAATTCGATCGTCCAGCTCGAGACTGAGCATGGCATCCCACGCAATCCCTTCATCAATGCCGGGGCGATCGTCGTCTCGGACATATTGCTCGGCCGCAGCGCGCCGGGCGAGGCGATCGGAGAGCTGCTACGCTTCGTCCGCGGCCTCGCCGGAGACGAGGCGATCTTCATCGACGAAGCCGTCGCGCGCGCCGAACAGGATACCGGCTTCCGCAACATCGCGCTCGCCAATTACATGCGCGCCTTCGGCAATCTGGTGAATTCGCCCGAGTGTGCGCTGGGCGTCTATTTCCACCACTGCGCGCTGGCGATGAGCTGCCGCCAGCTCGCGCGCGCCGGGCGGTTCCTGATGAACGGCGGCGTGATCCCGGAGACCGGCCACAGTATCGTCTCGCCGCAGCGCGCGCGCCGCATCAACGCGCTGATGCTCACCTGCGGTCATTATGACGGCTCGGGCGAGTTCGCCTATCGCGTCGGCCTGCCCGGCAAGTCGGGGGTCGGCGGCGGCATCCTCGCAGTCGCACCGGGCATCGCCTCGATCGCGGTCTGGTCGCCGGGTCTCAACGAACGCGGCAATTCCCAGCTCGGCGTGCTAGCGCTCGAGCGGCTGGTGGCGCGCACCGGCTGGTCGATATTCGAGCCGCGCGAAGGCGGCTGAAGCACGCCGGGGTTATTTGACCGGCGTCGCGTTCGGCCCGGTCCAGGTCCAGGCGGCGATCTTCCAGCCCGCAGCGGTCTTGCGCAGCGCGAAGGTCATCTGCGCGACCTCGGACATGGCGGTGCCCTTCTGCTTGAAGCGATAGGTCGACGGCACGATCACATAGGCGCTGTCCCCCGTGACGAGCGTGCGCGTCGGCGTGCCGAGCTCGACCGACTGATCGGTGATGCCCTGCGCCGCGCTGTCTTTCATCAGATCGGCGACCCAGGCGTCGAACGCGCCGGGCCCGCGCCAGATATAAGGCGATACTTCGTCGACGATCACTGCATCGGCATGGTGCGTCGCGCGCGCCGCGGCGACATCGCCCTTGTTGAAGCCGTCCATGAACTGGGAGATGGGCGCCGAAACCGCGGCGTCCTGCGCCATGGCCTGCCCCGGAAATAATGCGAACAGCGCCAGCAGCGCGGCAATCATCGTCTTCATGGCATTCCCCGTTCCTGTGCCGGGAGCGTAACCCGAGCGCCCAGTTGAGTCACGCGGCGAGCCCTGTCCCATTGGGGCTAGACGGACGGCCAATTGGCCCGCTCAGGTGCAAAGCGCGTTGCGCAGCCCTTCGATCTTAGTCACGCGGTTCTGCTCGGCGCTCCACCAGATACGGGCGATCTGGACACAGGGCACGCCCTTGCGCTGCCATTGCGCATAGTGCGACGGTGGACTGACCTTGAAACCCTGCGCGAGCAGTTCGGCGATCACGGCCGATTCCGGCGTCCCGACAGGAAAACGGGCACGCGCGCGATCCGTCAGCGCCCCGGTTGCCGCCTCATAGGTCTGGGGAAGGCCACGCAGCAGCGGCGGCTCGGATGCCTCGCGTGGCTCGGGAAACAGCAGATTGCCGACGAGCACGACGACCAGACCCAGCACGACCCCGCCGATCACGGTGCGCACCCAGCGAATGCGGGGTCGCGAGCTATCTGTCTGTGCGGACGTTTCCATCGGCGCGCCATAGCAGAAAATGAAAGAGGCCGCCGGGCCCCGTCAGGGTACCCGGCGACCTCCGACATGGTCAGCGGCCGGAAGCTCCAGCAGGGGAGACCATGCGGACCGCTTTGCTGCCAGCGGGCGAGCGTTGGTTGGAGGAGGATACCTCCCGCTCACCATACGGACGGAGGGCTTCCGTCCGCGCTTTCAGCTCAGCGGCGCGTCTCCCGAACGAACTGAACCGACCCCATTGCTGAACCATGAGACATCGGATCACCTCCTTTCGCTAGTTGAAGAACGAGCGTGCGTCACTGCACGAACGAATCATGAATCACCCTGAGTCGCAGAACAAGTCTTGTAATGTTTTTTTATATGAGCGATTCTGGAAGTCTTGGGGATGAGCGAAGCGTAACGCCGCCTCCGGTTCCTGGAATTCCCCGATTTTCAGCCGCGGCAGTCTTCCACGACGCGCAGCGTCTCGGCCCAGGCAGGCACCACCAGCTCCTGCAGGCCGTCCACCTCGACCACGAACCGCCCGCGGCTGAAGCCGATCGCGTCGAGCAACGGATCGCGCGCACCAAGCTCGACCGCGAGATAGGGAGGCGTACCGCCGGTCGGCAGCGCCGCGAGCCGGCGCTCCAGGCTGGTCGTGCGGATTCTGTATCCGCCGCCGCCCTCGCCCCGGCGCGAGAGGTAGATGCGCCCGCGTGCGCGGTCGCAGCGCAACGTCAGCTCGGCATCCTGACCCGCACGTCCGAACAGCGCGATGCTGCCGCGCTCGTCCTGGCGATAGGCCCAGGTGCCCGGCGTCAGCGGCCAGTCGCGCCAGTCCTCGGAACGGGGCATCGGCAGACCAGCCGTCCCATAGGGCAAGGTTTCCGTCACGGTTACGGGCGCGGGCGCAGCGGGCGCCGGCACCACCTTGGCGGTGGTCGAGCATCCGCCCAGCGCGAGCGCGGCTGACGAAACAAGGCTGGCGAGCACTAGGATGCGGCGCATGGCGCGCCTTATGGGGGAAGAGTCCGGGAGGCTCAACCTAGTGTCAGCGGGCCCCGGTCATGCCGCGGCGCGGCGCTGCGCCAGCCGCTCGACATGCGCGTAGAGCACTTGCTCCTCGAGGAAGATGCGGCTGTTGAGGTGCATCACCATCGCCTCGGTCTCGGCGCGGAAGGCTGCCCATTCGCTGGCGACCCGGTCGACCGGCCAGGCCCCGATATAGCGCGAGAAATCGGGGGCAAGCTGGCCATGTTCCTGGCGGTAGCGCCAGGCGACCGCCGTCGCCGACGCGTCGCCCGAAGCGACGAGTTGCTCATACACGACGCGATCCTCGCGGACGCAATGGTCGCTCAGCTTCTGCGCCATCCGCCAGCGCAGCATCGCCACCGCGGCGGGATCGGGGACGAGGTTCTGCACGACGCGAAGCAGCGTTGCCGCCTGCTCCTCGAGTTCACGATGCTCGATACGAAGGTCGAGAATCGACGTCATGCGTTCCCCTTTCGACCGGCATAGAGCAGCTTCCGGCCAGAATGGGCATTCCGTAGAGTCCCGTGGGGCTTGCCCCGCGCGCCGCCGCTATTGCAGCGTCGTCGTGGTCCGGATCGCCTCGACCATGCCGGGCAGCCAGGTGTTGCCGTCGCGCAGCCGGAAGGTGTTGGTATAGGCCCAGGCGCAGCTCTGCACCCCGATCGACGCGTATGCGGCGGTGATCGTGCCGTAATAATTGACCCGCTCGGCCAGCGGCACGCCGGGATCGTCGTTGGCGCCATATTCGCCGACGAACACCGCGCGGCCCGTCCGCGTCATGTAATCGCGCACCTTCTGCAGATTGGCGTCGAGTTCGGCCTTGTCGGCCGCGTCCCCGAACGTCCGGCCGAGCGGCGGCGTCGGCGTGATCCAGCTCGCGCCCTGATGGGTGAAGGCGAACGGGTCATAGGTATGAATCGTCGCGATCACATAGGGGTCCGCCGGCAGCGCCAGGGTCGCCAGCGACGCCACCCCGCTCCAATTCTGCCCGCCGACGATCACCGGCCGCGTCGGATTGGTGGCGCGGACATTGGCGAGCGCCGGCGCGAGTATGCCGGGCAAATTGCTGTCGTTGAGCGCGCCGTTGGGCTCGTTCATCAGCTCGAACCAGACGCTCGCCACCGGCTCGTCGGCGAACGCCGCGCCGATCTGCTTCCACAACTCGGCGAAGCGCGTGGCGTGCGCGGCGGGATCGGTCGCCATCTCGTCATAGTGATGCAGGTTGAGGATGACGTTCAGCCCCGCGGCCCGCGCGGTATCCACCACGTGCCGCACCCGCGCCATCCACGCCGCGTCGATCGTATAGGGCGCCGCGGCCAGCGCATGCGTCGACCAGCGCACCGGCAGCCGGATCGTGTTGAACCCCGCCGCCCGGATGGTTGCGAAGTCGCCGTCCACGATCGCGCGGCCCCAATCGCCTTCGTTGGGCGCTTCCAGATGGTTGCCCATGTTCACGCACTTGCCGATCGGCAGCGCAATGCCGGCGCTCGGGCGGAACGCCACGGCCGGCGCATAATCCGCCGCGCTCGCCTTAGGCGCGGGAGCGGGCGTCGGCAGCGGGGTGGGAGAAGGCGTGGGAAGCGGGATCGGCGTTGGCGTGGGCGTCGGCATGGGCGCGGGGTTCATCCCCGAAGAGCCGCCGTCACTGCACGCGGTCAGGCCGAGCACGACCAGGCTCGAGAAGAACAGGCTGTTGCGCAACATCGTATCTCTCCCAAACGCCCCCGCTCGGGATGGAAACTCGCATTTCCGTGCATGCTTAACGCCGGAAACACTTTACGCAAGAAACTGTAAAATCAGGCGGCGGGGGGTTTGTTCCCGGTCCGCAACGTCAGCGCGTCCTGCCCCCGCTTATCCGCATCTTCGACTGCTTGCCGTAGCGCGTCTTGCGCGTCCCCGGCTTGCCTTCGTTGCTGCGGCCCATGATCGGCGCCTTGTGCTCGCCCGCCGGCAGGCCGAGCTCCTCGGCCTCGAGGCTGCGGATCTCGTCGCGCAGCCGCCCGGCTTCCTCGAACTCCAGGTTCGCCGCGGCGTCGCGCATCTTCTTCTCGAGGCTCTCGATATACGAGCGCAGATTGTGCCCCACCATGTGCGGCCGATCCTCGTCGATCGCGACCGTCACCTGGTCCTTCGACGCCACATGCGCGATGATGTCGCCGATGTTGCGCTTGATCGTCGCGGGCGTGATGCCGTGCTCGGTATTGTAGGCATGCTGCTTCTCGCGCCGCCGCCCGGTCTCCGCCAACGCCCGCTCCATGCTGCCGGTGATGCGGTCGGCATAGAGGATCACCCGCCCCTCGACGTTGCGCGCCGCGCGGCCGATCGTCTGGATCAGCGACGTCTCCGAGCGCAGGAACCCTTCCTTGTCGGCATCGAGGATCGCGACCAGCCCGCACTCGGGGATATCGAGCCCCTCGCGCAGCAAATTGATCCCCACCAGCACATCGTACACGCCCATCCGCAAATCGCGGATCAGCTCGATCCGCTCCAGCGTCTCGGTGTCCGAGTGCATGTAGCGGACCTTCACCCCCGCCTCGTGCATATATTCGGTCAGATCCTCCGCCATCCGCTTGGTCAGCGTCGTCACCAGCGTGCGATACCCCATCTCGGCGGTCTTCTTCGCCTCGACGATCAAATCCTGCACCTGCTCCTCGACCGGCTTGATCTCCACCGGCGGATCGATGAGGCCCGTGGGGCGGATCACCTGCTCGACGAACACGCCGCCGGTCCGCTCCATCTCCCATGAGCCCGGCGTCGCCGACACATACGTCGTCTGCGGCCGCATCGCGTCCCATTCGTTGAACCGCAAAGGCCTATTGTCGATCGCGCTCGGCAGGCGGAAGCCGTACTCCGCCAGCGTGATCTTGCGCTTGTGGTCGCCCCGCGACATGCCGTTGATCTGGCCGATCGTCTGGTGGCTCTCGTCGACGAACAGCAGCGCATTCTCCGGCAGATATTCGAACAGCGTGGGCGGCGGCTCGCCGGGCAGGCGCCCGGTCAGGAAGCGCGAGTAATTCTCGATCCCCGCGCAGCTTCCCGTTGCCGCGATCATCTCGAGGTCGAAATTGGTCCGTTGCTCCAGCCGCTGCAGCTCGAGCAACTTGCCCTCGATCTCCAGTTCCTTCAGCCGCTCGGTCAGCTCGTGGCGGATGCCCTCCATCGCCTGCTTGAGCGTCGGCCCCGGCGTCACATAGTGCGAGTTGGCGAAGACGCGGACATAGTCCAGGCTCGCCACCTTGCTGCCCGTCAGCGGATCGAACTCGACGATCTCCTCCACATCGTCGCCGAAGAACGACACGCGCCAGGCGGTGTCCTCATAGTGCGACGGGAAGATCTCCAGGCTGTCGCCGCGCACCCGGAAATTGCCGCGCGCAAAGGCGGCGTCGTTGCGCTTGTACTGCAGCGCGACCAGCTTGCGGATGATCTCGCGCTGGTCGACCACCTGGCCCTTCTTCAAATCGAAGATCATCGCCGAATAGGTCTCGACCGAGCCGATGCCGTACAGGCACGAGACCGAGGCGACGATGATCACGTCGTCGCGCTCCAGCAAAGATCGCGTCGCCGAATGCCGCATCCGGTCGATCGCCTCGTTCACCGAGCTTTCCTTCTCGATGTACGTGTCGGAGCGCGGCACATAGGCCTCGGGCTGGTAGTAATCGTAATAGCTGACGAAATACTCGACCGCATTCTCGGGAAAGAAGCTCTTGAACTCGCCATAGAGCTGCGCGGCCAGGATCTTGTTGGGCGCCAGGATCAGCGCCGGGCGCTGCAATTCCTCGATCACCTTGGCCATCGTATAGGTCTTGCCGGAGCCGGTGACCCCGAGCAGTACCTGGTCCCGCTCGCCGGCCAGCGCCTGCTCGACCAGCTCGGGGATCGCATAGCGCTGGTCGCCCGAGGGTTCATAGTCGCTGACGAGCTTGAAGCGCTTGCCGCCCTCGATCTTGTCGGGACGGTTCGGGCGATGGGGGACGAAGTCGGTCCCGGTCTCGGGCTCGGCTAGGCTGGTGCGGATCTGGATTGCCATAAGGGGAATATGGGGCTCCGAGGGGGACGGTGCAATCGAACGCTGTCCGCGGCCTGCCGCCGGATCACAACAAGTTAGCGGCTAGCCCCGTATAGCGTGTTCTGCTTATGTTCTCAAGACGGCAACTCACGATTCACTCCTGATCCAGCACGCGATGGCAGTCCTCCGCAGTTCGATTGCGGAAGAGGGGCTGGGAAGGCCGCTTACGCCGTGCGAGAAGCTGGCGTACCGCGCTCTGTTGCCCGTGCTAGGCAAGCGCTCGCTGGTGCACTTCTGCGACCTCGTGAACAGCTGCGACCCGCTCTATCGGCGATCGCATCTATCGCTGGCCTATGACGCTATGGAGCGGAACGTACAGCGCACCATTCGCACTTGTTCCAAATGACGTTGGTATCGACAATTTTTTGGAGTTTGCGGAGATCGAAGAGTTGCAGGTGTGCTGGCCTTGCAGCCGACAAAGGTTGAAAACGGGCGCAACGGAGGGAGAGGAAAAATGGATTTCAAGGGCTTCGAACCCGGCAAAAAATATCGATATGGTTGGTATCGGCCTCAAACCAGAAACCCCCTCCAGAGAGGAAACGTAGACCCCCCGGTTACTCTGGGAGATTGGATAGAATATCAACGCCACACCAGCTTCATTCCTCAGCTTAAACCTATAGTAATCGACTTTCTCGCGCTTGACGCTGAGGCAGCATCAGCGGCAACTCTTAACGAAGATGTTGTCGCAACTTTGGGCGATGACCTGATGAAGCCTATTACCTTGGAAACTCTGGCCTTGGCCCAGCGGAGGGTGAATGCTTTTCTTGCAGCTGCGAGCGGTTTCGAGAAAGGGCTCTGCATTATGTAAGCGAAGAATGGGGTAGCGACAGCACCCAAAGGAAATCACTTAAAGATCATTATTCGTTCTTATATGATGAATATTTTAGCTATCGTTTTCTTCACAATTTACGCAACTATTCTCAACACCGGTCCCTCCCTCTATCTAATATACGTACCTACGCTGAGCCATCACCAAACGGTGAATTCTTATTTCGGGCTGAGATACAAATCGACTCTGTTAAAATTATACAAGAAGACAAAACAAACGCAAAAGTTCGCGCGGAACTGAAAAATTTAGACGCCCCAAATATAGACGTTGTACCGATGCTAATTGAATATCGAGAGATATTGTCATCTATAATGATGGAAGTATTGTATTTGTATGAAAATAACTTAAAATTATTCGCCGATTACAAAAAGTTGCTATATAAAGGACTTCGGGTCCCGTCCGGAGTGGTTCCGGTTATATGGGAGGAATCCACAACGATAAGTGGTCAGGCAATAAGCCATCATTTCGGATTCGATGATCTTGCCAAGATAGTACAACTTCGTACGCGGCTAATGGCCCAACTTACTTCGCCAACGTAATTATTCCTGCAGGAACGGGCATATCATTAAGCCGAGATTGCCATCCCTAGGTTGGCCGAAGATAACCCGCCCAATGCCGCCCAAGAAATATTAGAAATCGGTAGTTTACTCCTACCTTGCTCGGTAATGCGGTTCGCGCCACGTTATTACGAGATTCTTTTGATCAACTTGGAAACTTGAGGAACGGAAAGCCGAATGTAGGGCTTACTTTCATCATCCACCTCCCATGCGGCACGAACTTCATTCTCCCACTTCTTGTCGATGTTTTTGTAGAATGGCCCCTCGGGCAGGACTTCGCCACTCCGATCGACATCGCTAGAACGTCGGCAATATCGAACGGGTTGGCAGTCATAATTTCCAAGCAGCCCTCCTGAGGCGAGCTTTATTTGCCAAGCGAATTCCCGAAGATTCTCTATAAAAAATATGTGCTCGCCCATATCCGCTCGGCGCAAGTCCGGCTGCGAAGACGCACAGAATACATAGAAGGGCTGCACGCGGAATTGGAAGCTACAACCTTCGAATGAATGACCACTTCCCATCATGGCCTCCATTCTCCGAGACAAAAAAACTTGCGCCGGATTGAACACTCCCCCCGGCATACCAGCCCAAATCCTTTGGGCGCTGTATCTGACGACCCCCTCGAGCTGATCGGCTCTATCCCCTTCCATTTCGCGATAAGCGTTAAGTGTCGCGAGCTGAATCGACTCGCCACTCGCAAACGCGTCCCCGAACTTCGCAGGAACATGCTTGTAAGCCGAGATCGCGGATGGCGGGATTGCTAAGATCGACATGAGATCCGCCTTATCACGGCAGCTTTCCTCGACCACTATCCCGGGCAACGCACCCGGAGGAGAGCGCACGCACCGCCTTATCGCCGCGAAGACCGGCAAGGAGAAGCTCGCCCCCCCTAGCCCTCCCATGAACAACCCCCTCACGGCCAATTCAGGAACGTAGGCGCATTCCCCATGGTTGAGGGGGCATCGAGGAGAGGATGCCATGACCAACCGTTTCCGAATGCGTCGCCGCGGCGCGACGATGACCGCGATCGTCGCGCTTGCGGCTGTGCTGGCGGGCTGCAACCCGGGTCCCGCGAGCCAGACCGGCGCGGAAAATCCCGATCTCAACCAGTCGGCGGCGCTGCCGCCCTTGCCCGCCACGCTGCCGCTCGACGCCGGCGCCGCGACCGCGATCGCCGCCGCGCCGCCCGCCGCGCGGCTTCCCGCCGCCCGGCCGATCCAGACGGTCCGCGTCGCCCGGCCGGATGACGCCTGGGCCTATGCCGACGATGCGCGCGATTTCAGCGAGGTCGTCTATGACGCGCCGCCCGATTACGGCTTCGACTATGACGGGGTCGAGCCCTGGGCCTGGCAGGGCTATGACGATTCGCAGGTCTTCGCCGAGCCGGTCGATGACGGCTATCGCTATTATTATTACCGGCCGGGCGCCAACCGGCCCTATTATGTCCGCGATGCCGATTATGGCTATGGCTATGACGGCGATCGCCTCGCCGTGGTCTATGGCCCGCGCGGCGACGTCCTCCCTTATGACAGCTACGGCCAGCGCGCCGATTATGCCGGACGCTATCTGAACCGGGGCGAGGCGCTCTATCGCGCGTCGCGCGAGCGGCAGCGCCGCGCCGTCATCGCCGCCAACTGGTCCGCGCGCCAGCAGGCGATCGCCCTATCGCAGCGGCGCTGGGCGGCCGAGCAGGCGCAGCAGCGCGACTGGCAGGCCTATCATGCCCGCAACGCCCCGCGCGCCAACGGCTATTGGCAGCAGGAGCGTGTGCGCCGCGTCGCCGATACGCGCCAATATGCCGAATGGCGCGGCCGCGGTTTCAACGCCGCCCCGCCACCGCCGCGCGTGATCCCCGAGCGCTGGCAGAGAGCCGATTGGGCGCGCGATCGCACCCGCTATGTCGCCGATGTCCGGCAGGCCGCCGAGGAGCGGCAACAAGCCGCGCAACGCCAGCAGGCCGAGCAGCGCCAGCAGGCGGCGCAGCATGCGCAGCTCCGCCAGCGCCAGGTCGCCGATCAACGCCTCCAGCAGCAGCAAGTCCGTCAGCAACAGGTCGCGCAGCAACAGGCGCAGCGCGCCACCCAGGCCCAGCGCCAGCTCCAGGTCCGTCAGCAGCAGGCCGCCCGGCAGCAGGCGCAGCGCGTCCAGGGTGAGCGCCAGCAACAGGTCGCGCAGCAACAGGCGCAGCGCGCCACCCAGGCCCAGCGCCAGCTCCAGGTCCGTCAGCAGCAGGCCGTCCAGCAACCGGCGCAGCGTGTCCAGGCGCAACGCCAGCAGCAGGTAGCGCAGCAACGCGCCCAGCAGGCGCAGGTCCAGGCGCGTAGCCGCCAGCAGCAGCGCGAGGCCCAGCAGCAGAGCCAGCGCGCCACGCAGGTCCGCGCACAACAGGGGCAGGCGGCGCGGAACGCCCAGGCCGACCGGGCACGCCAGATGCAGGCCCAGCGCCAAGTCCAGGTCGCCCAGCGCCAGGCCCAGGTCGCGCAGGCGCGCCAGGCCCAAGCCGCGCAGCGCCCGTCGCAGCCGGCGCGGGTCCAGCAGGCCCGGCCTGTCCGGCCGGTAGCCGGCCCGCCGAAACGTCCGGACCGCCCGGACCGGAAGGATCACCCCTAGAACCCGGGAAGGGGCGGCCTGCACGGGCCGCCTTTTTCAACGTCCGCGGCTATCGCATTGCCATCGCGCCCGAACCCGGCGACACTCCGGGACAAACTCATGGGAGAGATGCCGATGCCCGCCTGATCGCTGCCTTGCCCGTCCTTTTCGCCCTCGCCGCCTGCAACCAGCAGCAGTCCACCGCCGATACCGCGGCGAAGACCGGCGAGGTATCGCTCACCAATGCCTCGGCCGCCGAAGTCGCGAAGCAGGCCCAGGCGGCGGGGGGCGCGCATTTCACGCCCGGCGAATGGGAGACGACGGTCGAGGTCACCGATATGGAGCTGCCCGGCGTGCCGCCGCAGATGCGCGACCAGATGAAGAAGACGCTGATGTCCACCAGCAAGGTGGTCAAGACCTGCATGACCCCCGAACAGGCCGCCAAGCCCGAAGCGGGCGTGCTGACCGGCAAGAATGACGGCCGCTGCACCTACAAGAACTTCAATATGGCGAGCGGCCGGATCGATGCGACCATGATCTGCGCGGGCCAGCAGGGCGCCGAGATGACGCAGACGATCGCGGGCACCTATACCGATACCAGCTTCGCGCTCGCCTCCTCGATGGACGCGACCGGCGGCCCCGGCGGCGGCATGAAGATGAAGGCGAAGACCGCCGGCCGGCGCATCGGCGAGTGCAAGGGCTGACGGCGGAAGGGTCGCGCGATCTCCTAATTCGCCACCCCGGCCCGAGTGCCGGGGTCCACGCCTCCGGCCGCGCGGCTATTCGCTCCGGCGATAGGCGATTCGCCACATCACCACGCCGATGGCGCCCGCGGCCAGCGCCAGCACCGCGCTCGACAGGATCGCGCTCACCCAGCGGTAGAGCAAAGCGCGGCCGTCCATCGGCGGCATCTCGAACAGCCCGAAGCCATAGGTCTGCGCGCCGACGAAGATCGCCATCGCGGTGACCGCGCCGACCAGGGCGGCGTGGCGGGCACGGCGAAGGCCGGCGACGTGCATGACGAGCCAGAGCGGCCCGCCCACCGCGGTGATGGCGATCGCGGCGAAGATGCTGCCGATCATCCAGCCGCTGACGATCGACACCGGATCGTGCCGCCCGCCGGCGAGCACCAGCACGACGATGATGATCCCGGCCAGCAGGCTCCCCGCGCCGAGTGCGATGCCGGCGCGGTCGATGCTCGTGTCATAGCGGTGCCCGGCGCTGCGGGCGCGTCTGTCGGTCACGTTGCGGGCTCCCCTCCCGACGCGCAGGGATACGCCGGTGAGCGCCCGTCCTCAAGTCGCGGATCAGCGCAATGCGGCGAACCGTCCGTCCCGTTCGCAGACAGTGATCGCGGCGAGATCGGGCGGCGGAGGTACCGCACCGAGCGGCGCGATCGCCACGGGCTTGCCGATCCGCACCGCGGCGAAACGTGAGGGGTCGGATCCGCCACAGCGCAGCATCCCTTCGAGCATGCGGGGCGGCGTGGCATAGCCCTCCCGCGAAAGCCGGAAGGTGCCCCAATGGATAGGGATGGTCTGGGGCCTGCCCAATATGCTCCACACCCGGATCGCGCCTTCCGGGCCGATATGGCTGCCGCTCGCCATCTGCCCCTCTTCGAAGCGGAACGCCCCGATCGGAATTGCCGCCAGCCGGATCGGTCCCAGCGCCGCGGCCTCGGCAGGCCATTTGCCGTCGCCGAGTCCGGTATCGCCCGCGAAGAAGAAATTGCCGTGCGGAAGCTGGACCACGAAGCTCGACCACAGCGCCCGGTTGCGGTCGGCGAACCAGCGGCTGTCCCAGTGATGGCTGCGGGTGACATGAACCTTGGCGATCGGCGCCGCCAGGCACGGCGGAGGGATCCGGCCCTTTGTATCCGGTACTGCGGGCAAATGTGCGCACGGGTGCGCGACCAGCGCCACGCCGCCCCAATCGCGCGGTTCCGCGTGTACGCCAACGCCTCCGATCACGCCATCATTGCCGAGCGCGGTGACGATCATCGGCCGGTCACGGTCCCAGATCCGCTTGAGCGTCGCCAGGTCCATATGGTCGTAATGGTTGTGGCTGACGAGCACGAGATCGATTCTGGGCAGGTCCTCGAAGCGGATGCCCGGCTCCGCCACTCGCCTGGGCCCGATGCCGAACGGCCCTACGCTGTCGCTCCACACCGGATCGGTCAGGATGTTTACGCCGTCCGCCTGTACCAGCAGCGTCGCATGCCCCACCCAGGTGGCAAGCATCGCCCCGCCCTCGACCCGCGCCGGCGGCCTGGACGGCGTCACCGCGACATGATCGGGCCAAGGGGGGTCGGTCGGATCGCCGAAGATCCGCTTCCAGAGCAGGCCGAACCGGACCCCTCTGGTCAGCGCGTCGTCCTCGCCATCCGGATTGAAGAAATGCTGACCGTCGAAATGCCCGCTCACCGGCCCGCGATAATATATCCGGTCCAGATAATGCGGCACGATCGTTACGGTGAGACAGAGCGCGACGATGGTCCAGAGGAGCAAGGCGCCCGCGCGGCGCAGCCAGGGTTTCATGGCTTTGCTCCATCCGCCAGAACGGTCTTGCGATCAACGCCCCTCATCCCCTAGCGCTGCATGCATGAAGCTGCCCGAAACAGCCCCAGAGACTCCGGAAGATGCCGCCGTCGAGCTCGAACGGCTCGCCGCCGAGATCGCGCACCATAACCGGCTCTATCACGGCCAGGATGCGCCCGAGATTAGCGACGCCGAGTTCGACGCGCTGATGCGGGCGAATGCGGCGATCGAGGCCGCCTTTCCCGACCTGGTCCGCGCCGATTCGCCTTCGCGGATCGTCGGGGCGGCGCCGTCGGGGCACCTCGCCAAGGTCGCGCACGCCCGGCAGATGTTCAGCCTCGACAACGGCTTTTCGGACGAGGATGTCGCCGATTTCCTCGGCCGCGTCCGCCGCTTCCTCAAGCTTCCCGAAGACGCGCCCATCGCGCTCACCGCCGAACCCAAGATCGACGGCCTCTCCTGCTCGCTGCGCTACGAGAAGGGCTTGCTGGCCCAGGCGCTCACCCGCGGCGACGGCCAGATCGGCGAGGATGTGACTGCCAATGTCCGCACCATCGCCGACATCCCCGCGCGAATCGAAGGCGCTCCGGACGTGTTCGAGGTGCGCGGCGAAGTCTATATGGCCAAGGGCGATTTCACCGCGCTCAACGCCCGCCTGCTCGCCGAGGCGGAGGCCAGCGGCAAGGAAGCGCGCCAGTTCGCCAATCCGCGCAATGCCGCCGCCGGCTCGCTGCGCCAAAAAGACGCGTCGGTCACCGCGTCGCGTCCCTTGCGCTTCCTCGCTTGGGGCTGGGGCGAAGTTTCGGAGGACCCCGCCGACAGCCAGTACGCCGCGATGCTGCGCATCAAAAGCTGGGACTTCCCTGTCTCCGACATGCTGATCCGCGCCGAGACGCTCGACCAGGCGCTCGCCCAATACCGCGCCATCGAGAAGCAGCGCGCCGACCTTCCGTTCGACATCGACGGCGTCGTCTACAAGGTCGACCGGATCGACTGGCAGCAGCGGCTCGGTTTCGTGGGCCGCGCCCCGCGCTGGGGCCTGGCGCACAAATTCCCCGCCGAGCGCGCCCAGACCACGCTCAACGATATCGAAATCCAGGTGGGGCGCACCGGCAAGCTGACGCCCGTCGCCAAGCTCGAGCCCGTGACGGTGGGCGGCGTGGTGGTGCGCAACGCGACGCTGCACAATGCCGACGAGATCGCGCGGCTCGGCGTCCGCCCCGGCGACCGCGTCGTCCTTCAGCGCGCGGGTGACGTCATCCCGCAGATCGTCGAGAACCTCACCCGCGACGAGACCCGTCCCGCCTATGTCTTCCCCGATCACTGCCCGATCTGCCATTCCGAAGCCGTGGCAGAGGAAGGCGAAGTCGATGTCCGCTGCACGGGTGGGCTGATCTGTCCTGCGCAACGGCTCGAGCGGCTCAAGCATTTCGTCAGCCGCGGTGCGCTCGATATCGACGGGCTGGGTGAGAAGACGCTGATCGAGCTGATCGACCTTGGCTGGATCACCGAGCCGGGCGACATCTTCCGCCTCGCGCCCCATCGCGAGGAGCTGCTCGGGCGTGAGGGCTGGCAGGAAAAATCGGTTGATGCTCTGCTCGCCGCAATCGAGGCCAAGCGCGCGCCCGATGCGGCGCGCCTGCTCTTCGGTCTCGGCATCCGCCACATCGGCGCGATCACCGCGCGCGACCTGCTCAAGCGCTACGCGACGCTCGCCGCGGTCCGGGCGCTGGCCGACGAGCTCATCGCGCTGCGCGAGGCGACTCCGCCCGCGCTCGGCGAGGCCGAGCTGAAGCATCGGACGCGCCTCGACAAGGCGATCACCGAGCATATCGGGGTCGAGAATGTCGGCGGCGCCGTTGGCCACGCATTGGCCGATTTCTTCCATGAGCCGCACAACCGCGCCGTGTGGGAAGACCTGCTCGGCGAAATCGCCCCACCGCCCTTCGTCATCGAAACCCGCGACTCAGAAGTCACCGGCAAGACGCTGGTTTTCACCGGCAGTCTCGAGTCGCTGAGTCGCGACGAAGCGAAGGCGCAGGCCGAGTCCCTGGGCGCCCGCGTCGCCGGATCGGTATCTGCCAAGACCGATCTCGTCATTGCCGGTCCGGGCGCCGGATCGAAGCTCAAAAAGGCCGCCGAACTGCAGATTCCGGTGATATCAGAGAGCGATTGGGCGGAGATCGTCGCCCGCGCGAGGTGATGCTATTTTGCAACGCACAACGGCTGAATGGCAGGTTAACGCGGACTCCAATTGACTGTCATCGAAGCGCAATAAAATAACGCCATGGGCGGCGAAGACGGTGAACCGCACCGCGTGAGTGCATCTCAGAGCACACCGAAAGGGAAATAACCAAAATGCGCACCAAGCTATTTGCGGGCGTGGCTTTTGCCGCGCTGATGATTCCGGCGAGCGCGTACGCGCAGTCGACCGGTTCCGTGGATTTCGAAGACCAGGGTACCGAGATCGTTGTGACCGGCAGCCGCGTCAATGACGGCGTCAACGGCATCGTCGTGCCGGACACGTCCAAGGCGAAGGCAGTGCTGACGTCGGAATTCATCCAGCGCCAGGCACCCGGCCAGTCGGTCAACGAACTGATCAACCAGCTTCCCGGCGTCAGCTTCCAGAACAACGATCCCTATGGTTCGTCGGGCGGCTCGATGAGCATCCGCGGCTTCGACAACTCGCGCATTTCGCAGACCTTCGACGGCGTTCCGCTGAACGACTCGGGTAACTACGCGATCTATTCGAACCAGCAGCTCGATCCGGAGCTGATCGAGCAGGTCAACGTCAACCTCGGCTCGACCGACGTCGATAGCCCCACCGCCTCGGCGACCGGCTCGACCGTCAACTACCGCACCATCATCCCGACCCAGGATTTCGGCGTGAAGGTGATCGGTTCGGTCGGTGACTTCGACTATTTCCGTACGTTCGGCCTGATCAACACCGGCGAGTTCACCTCGTTCGGCACGCGCGCGTTCATCTCCGCCAGCCAGGCGCGCAACCACTCGCCGTTCAACAACGATTCGCAGATCGAGAAGCAGCAGTATAACGCCCGCATCTATCAGCCGCTCGGCAGCGGCGGCGACTTCCTCTCGATCGCCGGCAACTGGAACGTCAACCGCAACAACTTCCAGGGCTCGGTGCCGCTGCGTTGGGACACGGTGCAGCGCTCGGTCACCGGCACGGCGCCGAACCAGACGATCACTACGACCCCGCGCAACGTCGGCCCCAACGCGACCGACCGCTTCCCGATGAACCTCGACGAAGCTCACTACTCCGTCGCGCCCTGCACGACCAACCAGGTCGCGCGTCCGGGCGTCGCCGACGCGGCGAACAGCTGCGGCTCGGTCTTCGACGAGCGTTTCAACCCGTCGAACACCGGCAACATCCGCGGCTCGTCGCGCTTCACGCTCTCTGACGGTCTCGTCCTCACGGTCGATCCGAGCTACCAGTATGTGAAGGCAAACGGCGGCGGCACCGTGGTCGGCCAGGAAGGCCGTCGTGACGTGTTCCCGGCAGGCGGCGCTGCCAACTGCGCCAACACGCCGAACGGCGCCCAGGTCAGCTGCCAGGTCGGCTATATCGGCGGCACGCCCTATTACGGCCGCGACCTCAACGGTGACGGCGACACGCTCGACACGGTCCGCGTACTGGCCCCGAGCCAGACCGGAACGAACCGCATCGGCGTCATCGCTTCGCTGCGCTACGACATCACGCCGGAGCACACGATCCGCGTCGCCTACACCTATGACCGCGCACGTCACCGCCAGACTGGCGAGACCGGCTTCCTGCAGCTCAACGGCAAGCCGTTCGACGTCTTCCCGGTCAATGACGGCCTCGCCGATGTGAACGGCCGCATCTTGCAGAAGCGCGACCGCCTGTCGTTCGCGATCCTGCATCAGGCTTCCGCCGAATATCGCGGCGAGTTCTTCGATGGCCAGTTCGTCGTCAGCGCCGGCATCCGCGCACCGTTCTTCAAGCGTAACCTGACCAACTATTGCGCGACCTCGAGCGCCGGCGGCTTCGTCGAGTGCTTCGGCAGCGATAGCGCGGGTCTGGCCTCGTTCCTCGCCGGCACGCCCACCCAGTCGGTGGTTCCGAGCGCGGCCGCGGCGGCAGGCGCGACCTGCACCGGTACGCCGGCGGTCTGCACCTTCCCGACCCAGGGTGCGCAGCAGCGCATCTTCAACTACAAGAAGCTCCTCCCGAGCTTCGGCTACACCTGGTCGCTGACCCCGCAGGTCGATATCTTCGGCAACTATTCGAAGAGCATCCAGGTCCCGGGCACGGACAATCTGTACAACTCCTTCTACTTCCCGGTCGGTGCCGATCGCGCCAACCCGAAGCCGGAGACGACCGATAACTTCGATCTCGGCGTGCGCTATCGTTCGTCGAAGATCCAGGCGCAGCTGTCGGGCTGGTACACAAACTACCAGAACCGTCTGGCCTCGTCCTACGACCCCGAGCTCGACAAGTCGGTCTATCGTAACCTCGGCAAGGTGAAGAAGTACGGCATCGACGGCACGATCGCCTATCAGCCGGTTCGCCAGCTCAGCGTCTATGCCTTCGGTTCGTATCTCAAGTCCGAGATCCAGAACGACGTCGAGGCCTTCCGCACCACGGCGGCGGGTCCGCTCGGCCCGATCGGCACGATCGTCTATGCCCCGACCGCCGGCAAGCGCGAGTCGAACGCCCCGACCTACACCTTCGGTGGCGGCGCGACGCTCGACCTGACCTATGTCAGCCTGGGCGTGAACGTGAAGCGCACCGGTCCGCGTTATCTGTACGACACCAACGAGCCGGCTCGTCAGATCCTGACCGTGAATGGTTCGCCCCAGACCTTCAACATCTTCGACAGCAAGGCCCCGGCCTACACCCTCGTCAATCTCGACGCCCGGGTGGGTCTGGATTGGGCTGGCCTGAACAAGAACACCTACTTCCAGCTCAACGTGTTGAACGCATTCAACCAGTTCTGGGTCGGCAGCATCAACAGCGGCAACGGTTCGCTGAACCAGGGTCCGACCTACAATGCGCAGGGCGCGATCACAGGGTACGGCAGCGCGCTGAACACCCAGATCGGCTATCCGCGTACCTTCGTCGGTTCGCTGGTGGTGGGCTTCTAAGCAGCCCGCTCCCGCACGGGACAACGAAGCCGCCGCCCCAGCGATGGGGCGGCGGTTTTCGTTTTGGGAATATTTCGATCGAAATCAGGCCGCGTCGGTCTCGACCACGGCGGCGTACATGCTGTGCAACGGCCGCGCGAATATACGGCGGACCATCGGCTCGAAGAAGTCGAGCGGTGCACTGTCATAGGCAGGGTCGAACGCCGCCTGGTCGTAGAGCCGGCAGAAATCGGCGCAGGCCTCGAAATGCTGATGCCCGCGAAAGCGCTCGCGCACGTCGCGGTCCATCCCCAGATAATGGAAGAAATAATAGCCTTGGAAGGCGCCGTGCTGCTCGGCGATCCAACGCAGTTCCTCGCTGACGAACGGCTTCAGGATCGCGGCGGCGATATCGGGATGATTGTAGGTCCCTAGCGTGTCGCCGATGTCGTGGAGCAGCGCCATCACCACATAATCCTCACCCCGGCCGTCGCAGTGCGCGCGCGTCGCGGTCTGGAGCGAGTGCTGCATCCGGTCGATTGGGAAGCCGCCGAAATCGCCGTCGAGCAGCTTCAGATGCCCCAGCACGCGATCGGCCAGCCCGCCCGCGAAATGGCGAAACTGCCCGCCGATGATCGCCCAGTCTCCCGCCGTGCCTTCGCTCATCGCATGGAATTTTGCCCGCTCTGCCGGCTCATGGATTTCGCTCATCCGCCCTCTCCTGCGTTTCGCCCGAGTCTACGCCTCTTTGCCGCCGCTTGTCAGCGGTGTTAGAGGCACAGGCGTGGCGAGCGTATTGAACCCTGCCGATCGGCGGACACCGCCGGCGATCAAACAGCCGGGATTGTTCTCCCGGCCGTTCTTCGAGGACAAGAGCCGCGCCTTCTGGATGCTCCAGGCGGCCGGCTGGAGCGGCTATCTGCTGCTACGCACGGTCTCGTCGGTGTCCAACACCTTCTCGGTCGAAGGCATCATCAGGGCGATCATCGAGGCGATCGTCGGCTATTGCCTGACGCTACTGCTTTCCTCGCTGTACGGTTATTATCGCCGCCTGCCACGGATTCCCAGCGTGATCCTGACGCTCGGCACCCTCGTCGCGGCCGCACTGATCTATGCGGTGCTGGAGGCCTTCACCTTCTCGTTCACCGCCGCTGAGCCCGGCATCACGCTAACGCGCGTGTTGGGCTACACCTTCCTCACCTTCACCGTGCTCGCCGGCTGGTCGGCACTTTATTTCGGGATCAACTTCTATCTGATCGTCGAGCAGCAGATCGATCAGATGGAGATCCTCGAGAACCAGGCATCGAGCGCGCAGCTCGCGATGCTGCGCTATCAGCTCAACCCGCATTTCCTATTCAACACACTCAATTCGATCTCGACGCTGGTGCTATTGAAGCAGACCGAGCGCGCTAACGTCATGCTTTCCCGCCTGTCTTCGTTCCTGCGCTACACGCTCGCCAACGAGCCCACAGCGCATGTTACCCTGGCGCAGGAAGTCGAGACGCTGAAACTCTATCTCGAGATCGAGAAGATGCGCTTCGACGAGCGGATGCGCCCGCATTTCGACATCGATCCGCGGTGCGCCAAGGCCCGGTTGCCGTCGCTACTGCTCCAACCGCTTGTCGAAAACGCGATCAAATATGCCGTCACGCCCCAGGAAGAGGGCGCCGATATCACCGTTTCCGCTCGGCTCGCCGGAGAACGGGTGCAGATCGCCGTATCGGACACCGGACCGGGATTGATCGAAAGCAAACCGCGGCCGACCCTTTCAACTGGCGTGGGGCTCGCCAATATCAGGGAGCGACTGGTGCAGGCTTTCGGGCCTGACCATCGTTTTGAAACGCGAACGAACCCGGGGCAGGGGTTCAGCGTTGAGATTGAGATACCGTTCCAGCTTGAGGAACCGAACCGAGAGGCCGCATGACCATCCGTACCATCCTCGTCGACGACGAACCCCTGGCTATCCAGGGGCTGGAGCTCCGGCTCATGGAGCATGAGGATGTCGAAATCATCGACAAATGCTCCAATGGCCGCGAGGCCATCCGCTCCATCAAAACCCATAAACCCGACCTTGTCTTCCTCGACATCCAGATGCCCGGCTTTGACGGCTTCTCGGTCGTCCAGGGCCTTATGGAAGTCGAACCGCCTTTGTTCGTCTTTGTCACCGCCTATAGCGACCACGCCATCCGCGCCTTTGAGGCACAGGCGATGGATTATCTCATGAAGCCGGTCGAGCCCGCCCGGCTCGCCGACACGCTCGACCGCGTCCGCCAGCGCCTCACCGAGAAGCGCGGCGTCGAGGAGGTAGAGAAACTGAAGGAAGTCCTTGCCGAGGTCGCCCCCGACGCGGTCGAGGAAATCACCGACAGCAACCCCGAGCATGCCGCCAACCGCTTCGAGAAGCTCATCAACATCAAGGATCGCGGCCAGATCTTCCGCGTCGATGTCGACACGATCGAGCGGATCGACGCGGCCGGCGATTACATGTGCATCTATACCGGCGATAACACGCTGATCCTGCGCGAGACGATGAAGGACCTCGAAAAGCGTCTCGATCCGCGCCGTTTCCAGCGCGTCCACCGCTCGACGATCGTCAACCTGGATCTCGTCAAACAGGTGAAGCCGCACACAAATGGCGAGTGTTTCCTGGTGCTTAACTCGGGCGCATCGGTGAAGGTCAGCCGCTCCTATCGCGACGTCGTGGCACGGTTCGTCCATTGATCGCGGCACTGCTCGCGCCGGTTGCGCTGATTGCCCAGGCACAGGTGTACACGGCCGAGCAGTTCGCCACGCTCAAGTTCCTCGAAGGGCGCTGGACGGGCACGGCGCCCGACGGGACGGCGTTCTTCGAGCAATATGACCTGGGTGCGACGATCCTCCGGATGCGCCGTTTCGGCGATCCCAGCTTCGTCACGATGAGCGACGAGAGCCAGATCATGCTGGAGGGTGGCAGGATAGAATCGCGCTGGGACGACCATAGCTGGCACGCGGTCGAGCTGGGCGACGGACTGGTTCGTTTCGAGGCGATCGACGCGCCGAACGGATTTTCCCTGCGCCGCGTCGATGCGAACACCATCGAGGTCCAGCAGCGCTGGCGCAATGCCAAGGGCAAGCCGCAAATGCACGCGTTGCGGCTCCATCGCCTCAAATAGCCGCAATTTTCGCTCTTTTGAAGGTTTGCGGTCGGTTCCGGGCTTGCCGCGGAATCGTTCGCCCTTTAGAACAATAGAGGAACAAGGGAGCGGTTCATGACCGAGAAATTCGAAAGCTTCGTTGCGCTGCACATCGCTGGCGATCCGGTGATCCTGTTCAACGTCTGGGACGCGGGCAGCGCCGTCGTCGCCGAAAAGGCGGGAGCAAAGGCGATCGCCACCGGCAGCGCCTCGGTGGCGACCGCGCACGGCGTGGACGATGCGGAAGGCCTGACGATCGACCTCGCGATCGCCAATGCGGCGCGCGTGGTGGCGAGCACGTCGCTGCCCGTCTCGATCGATTTCGAGGGCGCCTATGCCGTCCATCCGGAACGCGCCGCGTCCAATGTCGCACGCCTCGCCGCCACCGGCGCGATCGGCTGCAATTTCGAGGACCAGGTCGTGGGCGCCGAGCCCCGCACGATGCACGCTACCGAGGCGCAGGCCGCGCGCATCGCCGCCATCCGATGGGAGACCGGCCCCGCCTTTTTCATCAACGCGCGCACCGACATCTTCCTGATCGCCAGCCCCGATACGCATGACGGCGCGATGGTCGATGCGGCGATCGCGCGTGGCCTGGCCTATGCCGAAGCGGGCGCGAGCGGCTTCTTCGTGCCCGGCCTGGCGGACCTCCGCCTGCTGGAGCGTGTCTGCAAGGCGGTGCCGCTGCCAGTTAACTTCATGGCCTTCCCGGGGGCGCCGTCGGCGAAGGATGTGGCAACCACCGGAGTTGCGCGGATCAGCCATGGTCCCTTCCCGCACATGTTAGCGCTGAAGGCATTCGAAGAGGCGGCGCGCGCGGCTTTCGCGGAATAGCGGAAGCCGCTCGGACGCGGCTTCGAAACCCGGCTCAGGCGCCGAGCAACGGTTTTGATCCGCGACCGGCGTATCGCCGGCCTTCAGAAATCAGCCTTCGACGCTTTCTTCGGCTGCGCCAGCGGCAGGCCGTTCGAACCATGCTTCGACCGGGCCGGTCAGCTTGATCGTCAGCGGGTTGCCCTTGCGATCCACCTTGTTGCCCAGAGCGGCGCGGATCCAGCCTTCGGAGATGCAATATTCCTCGACGTCGCGGCGCTCGACACCCTTGAAGCGGATGCCGATCCCGCGCTCCAGCAGCTCGCGCTGGAAATAAGGGCTGTTCTGGTTGACCGAGAGCCGGTCGGGAGGAGTATCGCTCATGGCGGCGCCCTTAGCCGCTATTGGGGCGTCGGTTCAAGATAACGGTGGATCGCTGAGACCACGACCGAGCCTTCGCCCACGCCCGACGCGACCCGCTTGACCGATCCCGAACGCACATCGCCCACCGCGAACACGCCCGGCTTCGAGGAGCAGAAGAACGTCACGCCGCTCCCCGTCTTCACGAAGCCCGCCGGATCGAGCTCCAGGCAATCATCGAGCCAGTCGGTATTGGGCTGCGCGCCGATCATCACGAACAGCGCGCCAACCTCGTGCTGTTCGACCTCGCCGGTCTTGCGGTTGGTCCAGCTGAGCGCGCGGAGATGCTTTTCCCCCTCCAGTTCGGTCACTTCGCAGAAGGGATGGAGCGTGATCTTCTCCGAGGCCTCGATCCGCTCGATCAGATAGCTCGACATCGTCGCGGCGAGCCCGGGCCCGCGCACCAGCATGTGGACGTGCCCGGCGGTCTTCGACAGATAGATCGCCGCCTGCCCCGCCGAATTGCCGCCGCCGATGACCACCGCGGCCTGATCGCCGCAGATCCCCGCCTCCATCGCGGTCGCGGCATAATAGATGCCGTTGCCCTCCAGCTCGAGGTAATGCGGCAGGTCGAGCTTGCGATAGCGTGCGCCGGTGGCGACCACCACGGTCCGCGCCTTGAGCGACGCGCCGTCGTCGAGATGGACGCGGAACGGCCGCCCATCGCAGTCGATACCCCTGGCCGAGCGCGAGACCAGCAGCCGCGCGCCGAATTTCTGCGCCTGCACCTGGGCGCGGCCCGACAATGCCTGGCCCGAAATGCCGGTCGGGAAACCGAGATAATTCTCGATGCGGCTGCTCGTCCCCGCCTGCCCGCCCGGGGCGACGGCCTCGATCACGATCGTGTCGAGCCCCTCGGATGCGGCATAGACCGCAGCGGCCAGTCCGGCTGGCCCGGCGCCCACCACGGCGACGTCATGGACGTGGTCTGGATCAAGCGCCGATGTCAGCCCCACCGCATCGGCGATCTGGGCATTGGTCGGATTGCGATAGACGCGACCTTCGACGACGATGACTGGGAGGTCGCTCTCGCTGAGCGCCAGGCATTCCATGAAGCCCACGGCATCGGAATCGATCTCGGTGTCGATGCGGCGGTGGGGAAAGCCATTGCGCGTCAGGAAGGCCTGGATCCGCCCCATATCGGCGGCATGCGCCGGCCCAACCAGTGCTACGCCCGCCTCGCCGTATCGGATCATGCTGACGCGGCGCAGGATGAAGGCGCGCATCACGATCTCGCCGATGTCGGGCTCGGCGGCCATCATCCGTCGAAAGGCGCTGCGTTCGATCCGGACGACGCGGGTGCCGGGCAGCGCGCGGCCGCTCACCAGGATGGTCCGGTCGTTGAACAGATCGAGCTCGCCGGTGAACTGGCGCGACTGATGGACATGGATGACGCGGTCGCATCCCTTGGCACCGCGATCGAGGATCTCGATCTGTCCGTCGAGGCACAGGAAGAAATCGACGCTCCGGTCGCCGCGGCTAAACAGCATCCCCCCTTCTGGAAAGGATTCCTCGACCCCAAACGACGCAATCCGCTCGCTCATCTCCTCCGACAGTGTCGGAAAGGTCTGGGCGGTCCGCGCAAGGGGATCGGACGGATCGGATACCTCGGGCCGGGCGAGCGAATCTACGGTTGCCATGGGCGCAGTGTACGCCACTCTGCGGCCAAATCGACCCGTCCGAATGGGTGACGCGGGCCTCCCCGCGTCACCCAGGATGTCAGGCCGAAACCTTAGCAGTAGCGGACGAGGACGCGGCGGCCCTCATAGGGGTCCCATACGCGGCGGATTTCGCAGCGCTCGTACCCGCGATAGCGGCGATAGTGCTCGCGATAATAATAGCCGTCGCGCGGATAATAGCCGCGTTCGCGATAATAGCGGCGGTCGTAATCATAGCGCCGGTCGCCGCTGGCGAGCGCTGCACCGATCGCCAGGCCCGCGATACCCGCGACCACCGCGGTGCCGGTATCGTCGTGATGGCGATAATGGCGGTAGCGCTGGGCCTCTGCGACCGGGGCGACGGCGGTGAGAACGGTGGCGCCGAGGACGGTGCCGAACACTGCCTTTTTGACGAGATTGGTCATGGTCTTCCTCCTCGAATTGCTGGCACCAGACCCGTCTGCACAATCTGCGAGTCGCGGCGCTGAGTGTGAAGAAGTAACGCACCGCGCCTGAACTGGTTCGGAATCGGGTGTTCAGCCGCGGTTTAGGGAGGTAATGGCGTGGCCATGGCCTATTGGATCCTCCGCTCCGAACCCGATGCCTATAGCTGGGATGATCTCGTCCGCGACGGCGCCACCGAATGGAACGGCGTGCGCAACTATACCGCGCGCAATTTCCTCAAAGACATGCACCCCGGCGATCAGGCGCTCTTCTACCATTCGAACACTGAAAAGGCGGCGGTGGGAATCATGGAGATCACTCGCGCCTGGCAGCCAGACGGCGACGACGGCAAATGGGCGAGCGTCGCGGTGAAGCCGGTGCGCAAGCTCGCCAGGCCGGTGACGCTCGCCGACATCAAGGCCGAACCGCGCCTCGCCGCGATCGAGATGGTCCGCCAGTCGCGCCTCTCGGTCACCCCGGTCCGCGACGCGGAATGGAAAGTGCTGCTGGAAATGGGCGCCTAGGCCAGAAAGGGCGCCGACACTTCGGCGGGCACCCGCACCAGCCGCCCGGTGGCGCGCTCGATCAGCGCCCAGGTCGTCTTCGCCTCGACCCGAATTTTCCCGTCATCGCCGAGGAACCGCATGTGCCGGTCGAACCGCGCTCCGCGCGGCGGCTCGGCCACCCAGGTCTCGGCGCGCACCGCCTCGCCCTCGGAGACGTTGCCGCGATAATCGA
The DNA here is from genome assembly GCF_014489075.1 of Sphingomonas sp. JC676. Lineage (GTDB taxonomy): Bacteria > Pseudomonadota > Alphaproteobacteria > Sphingomonadales > Sphingomonadaceae > Sphingomonas. The sequence goes on from NZ_JACTGR010000003.1 coordinate 399,987, forward strand.
TCTCGTGCCGCGTCACGACCCAGACATAGGCGTCGCGATGCTCGGGCGGCGCGATCGCCAGCCAGTGCGCCACCGCGACGTCCTGGATCCACTTCACCCACACCGCATTGTTGACGTGCCCGAGCATGTCGATGTCGTCGGGCCCTGCGGTGATGCTGGTCGTGTAGCGCGCCATTGGCCTATTCTAACTTAACCAGCTTTCGAAGCGCAGCGTTCATTCCGATGTGCGACAAGCCCCGCATGCTCCCGCGCAATCCCAGTAAAATCTTCCGCAGCCGCTGGTCGGCGCTGTTCTGGGCCGCCGGCGTGCTCGTCACTGCCGTGACCACCATAGGCTTTGGCAGCGCCAAGACCGACGCCAAGCCCGGAGCCGAATCAGCGCTCACCGACGATTCGGGCGCCGAGGTCAGCAACGCCGACCTAGCGGTGCTCCGCAACTATCTCGCCAACTAACGGATCACCGTGCAGGCGATCGTCGGCGCATTCGGCGCGGTGAACGTCATCATGTCGCCCTTGCCGCCGAACGAATAGCCGCCGCCGGCATAGCGGATACCGGTGCTGGTGCCCTGGCGCTTCAGCATACGCGACGGGGCGTTGCCATGCTCCAGCGCCACCTCCCCGTTGTCGGGATCGAAGCGCGCGGTGAGCTTGGTCCCGTCCATGCAGCGATAGCGCGCCACCGAGCGATTATCCTCGGTCGCCTCGGGCGTAGGCGAGGCCCCCGGCACCGGCCGCGCGACCAGATCGGCGGAGCGGATCCCCCACTTCTTCTGCTCGGCGGTCGCCCCGTCGATGTCGCCTGCCCGGTGCAGCGTCACGCTGCCGAGCTGGTTGAACGGCTGACCGTCCTTCATCCGGCCATAGGCCTGGACCGGCACGGTCACATAACGCTGCCCGGCGCCGGCCTCGACTGCCCCCGGCGCACCGATGTTGGCGTGATATTCCGAATAGCGCCCGAAGCTCGCCGCGAACGCCTGCGGGCTCATGCCGGAAGCCTTGCCCTCATTGCCCCACAGCGCCCAGGCTTGGCGGTATTTCCTCGCCTCGATCAGCGCATAATAGGTCTGAACGACATTCCCCGCCCCTTGCGCGCTTTCCTCGGTGAACGGCGCCTCGCTCACCGGCGTCATGTCGTTCGCCAAGCCGCCGGGCTCGCCCGGCGCGGGCGGGTTGAGCGGCGCCTGCACGTTCGCGGTGGAAGTCGCCGCGGAATTGCTGTCCGGCTCGATCGACGCGTTCGCGGGTATGGGCGCGTTGCTGCTGGGCTGGGACGAACAGGCGGCCAGCGCGCAGCCGGCCAGGCTCAGGATCGGGGTCAGGCGCATTCGGTGAATCCTCTTCGTTCGCGAGCGAAACGAACGCTGCACCGAATGCGCCAGTTCCTCAATCCTCGAGCGGACGATTTCCCACAAAGCCGAGCCGTTCGATCCCGGCACGCTTTACCACCGCCAGCACTGAATCGAAGCGCTCATAGCGCGCCTCGGGATCGGTCTGCATGTGGAGCACGCCCGCCGGATCGGCTCGGAGCGCAGCGAGAGCGTCCGGCAGCGCCGCGTCGCCGATCGGCTTGCCGTCCCAATAGAGCGCGCCGCCGCGATCGATCGCGAGCTTGTGCGGGGTCTCCACGGCACCCGAGGGAGGTCCATTCGGCAAATCGATCGGAACCTTGTGCGTCATCACGGGCACGCTCAGGATCATCACTATCAGCAGCACCAGCATCACATCGATGAATGGTGTCACGTTGATCCCGCTGATGGGAGCGGGTTCGGGAATGCGGGCAGTTCTGGCCATGGCATCTCTCCTCGTGATGATGATGTAACATATCATGCCCGAGGCAGTTGGCAATGCCATTCTCCTCTCCCGGTGGGGAGAGGGCTTTCAGGGATCAGCAATTCTCATATTTCCAGTTGCGCCTCTTGCCCTCGCGTATCCAGCTCACCGCTTCTTCGACGCGCCTGGCCCTGGTCTCTGGCCTTTTGGCCTCGGCGATCCACTCACAATATTCGCGGCGGCAGCCCGGCGGAAAGGCGGTGAATGTCGCGGACGCGGCTTCGTCCTTCGCCAGCGCCTCGGCCAGTTCGAGCGGCACTTCGGCCTCGGGCTTGGGCGCGCGCGCCGGGCGGGCACGTTTCACGCCGGCGTCGAGCAGGGCCGCGGCTTCGCGAATTTGCGCTTCCATCTCGGCGTCAGCAGGCAAGTTGCCTAGCGACTCGATACGGCCGAACTGGCCCATCGCCTCGCCTTCCTTGCCGGTCGCAAGTTCCTGCCGGTTCCAGAAACCGAAGCTCACATGTGCCTTGAACGCCGCCATATTGGCCAGCGGCCGGCCGTTATGGCTGAAGAAGGGCATGCTCCATTTGATGCCTTCCTCGGCACCGGGCACCGCGGCGTGCACGCGTGCGCGCAGCCATGCGAGGATCGGTCGCGCGAATTCGGCGCGGCTCTCGATATAAGCATCGACGCGGGGATCGAAGGGCATGGCGCATTTCCCGTTTGAAGGACGCGCCATGCTTCTTCACGAGTCCGGCGGCGTCAAGCTTCAGGGCTCGAGTGCGTCCTTGTCGGCGTCGTCCAGGTCCTCGTCGTCGTCGAGCTCGTCGTCGTCCTCGTCGAACTCGTCCTGGACCTCATCTTCGTCCTGGTCGGTCTCGGCCTGCTCGACATCGTCGTCCTCCTCGCCGAGCTCGTCGTCCTCCATCAGGAGGTCGTCCTCGTCGTCGTCGGAATCGTCGCCGAGATCGGGCATCAGATCGGTCAGGAGATTACCATCGGTCGGGCCGTCGCCGGTCACTTCCAGGATCTCGGCGCGCTGGCTCTCATCATAGCCTTCTTCATCGAAACCGTCGTCACCCGGGCCTTGTCCGGTAACCTGATAGCCGCCCATCGCCGATCCTTCCGTTTCGCCCGCCGGAAATCGCCGGGTTCAAGAGCGCGAACGGCGATACGGGCCGACTCGTTCCACTCAGGTCGGCCGGAACAGCCTTCCGCGCTCCGCAATCGCTACTATCACGAAAGCGATGACACCCATGAGTACGAATCCGCTGTAGAGCGGCACGGTGGTGCCGTTGAACGACTGGCCGATCACCGCGCCGATCACCGCACCGCCCAGCGTGTTGACGAATCCTTGCAGGCTGGAAGCGGTGCCGGCGATCTCGCCCATCCTCTCCATCGCCATTGCGGAGAAATTGGACGTCGCCAGGCCAAAACACGCCATCATCAGCGCCTGGAGCAGCACAAAGCTCCACAGCGCCTCCAGCCTCGCGACCGTGACGGCGAGGTGGATCGACGCGATCACGACCAGAGCGGCGAGCGCGGTATGCGAAATTCGCCGCGTACCCAGATGCATCACGATCCGCGAATTGAGGAACGATCCCACCGCCATCGTGCCCGCTACCATCGCGAAGACGATCGTCAGCAGCTCGGGCCGGCGGAACACTACCTCCATCACCTGCTGCACCGATCCGATGAATCCGAACATCGCGCCCGAGAGTAATGTCGTCGCGAGCGTGTAGCCCACTGCCGCGCGGTCGCGCAGCATCAGGCCGTAATCGCCGATGATCCGCTCGGGCCGTAGCGATTGCCGCGCATCCGCCGCCAGCGTCTCGGGCATGCGCCAAACGAACCACAAGGCGACGATCGCCGCCGCGCCCGCCACGCCCCAGAAGATCATCCGCCAGGTGCCGCCGGCCCACAGCACCGCCTGGCCGAAGGTCGGCGCGAAGATCGGCGCGGCCATGAAGACCATGAACGCCAGGCTCATCACGCGCGCCATCGCCCGCCCCGAGAAACAGTCGCGGACCAGCGCCACCGTCACCACGCGGCAGCCCGCTGCCGCCGCGCCCATTGCGGCGCGCGCGATCAGCAGAAGGTCGAAGCTGCCCGAAATCGCCGCGATCCCGCTGGTCACGACATAGGAAACCAGAGCCACGCACAGCACCGGCCGACGACCGAAACGGTCGGACAAGGGGCCATAAGCAAGCTGCGCCACGGCGAACCCGATCAGATAGGCGGTGATCACATATTGGCGATGGTTGGGCTCGATGACGTCTAGGCTCGCGCCGATCGCGGGCAGCGCAGGCAGCATCGAATCGATGCCGAGCGCGGTCAGCGCCATCATCGCCGCGACGAGCGTGACGAACTCGCCGAACGCCAGAGGTGCCCGGTTCGCGGATTGCGTGCTGAGATGCGGCTCTTCCATTGCCCGCGCAGATGGCCGATCAAAGGCGGCGCGTCACCCCCTTTGGTTGACGCGGATCGCCTTGGCACTTAGTGCATTATGCAACTAATACACTCACGGAGACTGGAATGTCGCGTCTCGTACTCCTGCCGTTCGCTCTCTCGTTCGCGCTCGCCGCATGCGACGGATCGGGCACCAGCATCTCGATCAACTCCAAGGATGACGAGGGCAATTCCGTCATCTCGACCGATGCCAACGGCCAGGTCGACATCAAGGTGCCCGGCTTCACCGCCTCGGCCCGGCTGCCCAAGATCCATATCAATGCCGAGGATTTCGAAGTGAACGGCGTCAAGCTCTATCCGGGCTCGACGATCGATGATTTCCGCGCCGATGCCGAGGACAAGGGCGGCAATGATGACAAGGGCAAGGTCACCATCCGCTTCCACAGTCCCGCCGCGTCCACCACGGTGCGCGACTGGTTCCGCGACAACATGACCAAGCAGGGCTTCAAGGTCGAGACGCACGGCAACGGGCTGATGGGCACCACTGAGGACGGCCAGCCTTTCACGGTGCAGCTGGATGCCGATGGCGACGGCAAGTCGAAAGGCCGGATGGAAGTCGGCAAATAGCGCGGCGTCGGCTTTACTTGTAGGATTTGGGATGCTCGCATGGCCGCGATGCGACCGCGCCGGCCTTTTCCTGCATGTCGACGAAAAGCGCCCGCGTCACGCACGGCAAAGTACACGAATGACCTGCGACTCCGTGAACTTTACCGCCAGGCGCGCCGCCAACACCCGCGGCTTGTTCAACCCCGGCCCCCGGGTCTAACGGGGAAGCAATTCCCGGAGACTCGTCATGTTAGATTCCCTCGCCGAAATCACGCCCGTCTCGATGGCGGACCAGCAATCCGATCCCGAAGGCTTCGCCCGGGCATTCGGCGAATCCTTCCAGCGCTTCGGCTTCGCCGTGGTCAGCGATCATGGCGTGCCCCATGCACTGATCGAGCGCGCCTGGGCGATGGCCAAGGCGTTCTTCGATCTGCCGGAAGCCGGGAAGCGCAGCTATTTTGTCGAGGGCGGCGGCGGCGCACGCGGCTACACCCCGTTCAAGACCGAGATCGCCAAAGGAGCGCAATATGTCGACCTGAAGGAATTCTGGCACGTCGGTCGCGAACTGGCCAAGGGTCACCGCTTCGAGGCGGAAATGGCGCCCAATATCTGGCCCGACCGTCCCGAAGGCTTTCGCGAGACCTTTCTCGAGCTGTTCCAGGCATTCGACGATGCCGGCGACAAGTTGCTCTCGGCGATCGCACGCTATCTGGGGCTCGCGCCGAACTGGTTCGACCCGGCGGTCAAGGACGGCAATTCTGTCCTCCGCCTACTCCACTATCCGCCGGTCGACGCCAACGCTCCTGAGGTCCGCGCCGGCGCGCATGAGGACATCAACCTGATCACCCTGCTGCTCGGTGCTGAGGAAGCCGGGCTCGAGCTGCTCGATCGCGACGGCAAGTGGCTGCCGATCAAGCCGCCCGAGGGTGCGATGGTCGTCAATGTCGGCGACATGCTCCAGCGGCTGACCAACCATGTCCTGCCCTCGACCACGCACCGCGTCGTCAATCCGCCGCCCGAGCGCCGCGGCAATTCGCGCTATTCGATGCCGTTCTTCCTGCACCCTGCGCCCGATTTCCTGATCGAGACGCTGCCGGGCTGCATCGGCGCGGATCGCCCGAACCGTTACCCCGAGCCGATCACCGCGCATGACTATCTCCACGAGCGGCTTGTCGAGATCGGCCTGATCAAGAAGTAAATCTTACTTCCCCTCCCAGAAAGGGAGGGGCTAGGGATGGGTTTAGCGGCGGACGGGGCTCGATGCCCCGGCCGCCGCTTCCACCAGAACGGGGGCTGCATTGACCGAACCACTACGCGTTGCATTGGCTGGCCTGGGCACCGTCGGCGGCGGGGTTATCCGCGTGCTCGATGCGAACGGCGAACTGATCGCACGGCGTGCCGGTCGGCCGATCGAAGTGGTCGCAGTCTCGGCGCGCGACCGCACCAAGGATCGCGGCGTCGACCTTTCCCGCTTCGACTGGGTCGATGACACGGCCGCCCTGGCGCATCATGAAAAGGCTGACGTGGTGGTCGAGCTGATCGGCGGATCGGACGGCCCCGCGCTCGCCCTCGCCCGCTCGACCTTCGCGCAGGGCAAGAGCTTCGTCACCGCCAACAAAGCGATGATCGCGCATCACGGGCTCGAGCTCGCCCGCGCCGCCGAAGCCGCCAATGTCGCGCTCAAGTTCGAAGCCGCGGTCGCGGGCGGCGTACCTGTCGTTAAGGGCCTGCGCGAGGGCGCTGCGGCGAATGTGATCGCCCGCGTTTATGGCATCCTCAACGGCACCTGCAATTTCATCCTGTCAAAGATGGAAGCCGAGGGCCGCGACTTCGCCGATATCCTCGCCGAGGCGCAGCGGCTGGGCTATGCCGAGGCCGATCCGACCTTCGACATCGACGGCATCGACGCCGCGCACAAGCTCTCGATTCTCGCCAGCCTCGCGTTCGGCACCCAGCCAGCGTTCGACGATCTCAGCGCCGCCGGCATCCGCCACGTCATCGCCGCCGACATCGCCGAGGCCGCGGCACTCGGCTATCGCGTGCGCCTGCTCGGCGTCGCCGATGCCGGCCCGCACGGCCTGTTCCAGCGCGTCCATCCGCATCTCGTGCCGGTCAGCCACCCGCTGGCGCATGTCGTCGGATCGACCAATGCCGTCGTCGCCGAGGGCAATTTCGTCGGCCGGCTGCTGTTCCAGGGCGCCGGCGCCGGCGACGGCCCCACCGCCTCCGCCGTGGTCGCGGACCTCATCGACATCGCCCGCGGCGAATTCGGCCCGCCCTATGCGATGCCCGCCGACGCGCTCGCGGCACAGCCTCCCGCCGACAGCGGCGAGCGCCGCGGCCGCGCCTATGTCCGCTTCACCGTGGTCGACAAGGTCGGCGTGCTCGCCGAGATCGCCGCGGCAATGCGCGACGCCGGCGTCTCCATCGAGAGCCTGATCCAGCGCGGCGTGATGCCCGACGGCAGCGTGCTCGTCGCCATCGTCACCCATGAGGGGCCCGAGCGCAGCGTCGCCCAAGCACTGGACAAGCTGCGCGGCTCGTCCAGCCTGGCCGGCGAGCCGATGTGGATGCACATCCTGGACGATTGATCAGGGCGCCAGCGGACGCTCCGAAGTGTGCGTGCCGCCACCGCTATCGACCGTGACCCCCACGCCCACCGAGCCGCATCGGGCCATGAAGGCGCCCTTGCCGCAGGGCGCGAACCCTGCCGCGTCGCTGCTGAGGAGGTAATTCAGCCGTTCGCCCGAAGCCTCGCGTCCCGCGCTCGAGGTAATGAGCGGCACGCGATACCGGTCCGCATCGCGCCGGGCGCACACCACGATTTCGTTCTCATCCGCGGCCCGAGTGCAGGGAACGTCGGCGCGGGTCTTTTCGCGATACGCCTTCAGCGCCGCCTCGATGCTGACATCCTGGGCAAGCAGCAGAAGCACCGGTAGCAGCATGGGCAGGTCCCGAATCGCGAGATTCATACGCTAGCGCAACGATGTGGCGGAAATAGGAAAGACCTGACAACGTTAGCATGGTCGACATCAACGAGCGCGCCGCCTATCGCCGCGACGAAATCATAGAGGCTTTCCACGACATGCAGCAGACCGCCAGCCACATGCTCGACCGCGTCCTCGTGCTCGAGATGGTGCGTGTAACCGAAGCCGCGGCGATCGCCGCCTCCACCCTGGTCGGGCGCGGCGATGAGAAGGCCGCGGACCATGCCGCGGTCGAGGCGATGCGCGACGCCCTCAACAAGCTCTATCTCGACGGCACCGTGGTGATCGGTGAGGGCGAGCGTGACGAGGCGCCGATGCTGTTCATCGGCGAGAAGGTCGGCGCCGCACAGGGCAAGGGGCCCAAGATCGACATCGCCCTCGATCCGCTCGAAGGCACCACGATCTGCGCCAAGGCCGGCCCCAACGCGCTGGCGGTGCTCGCGGTCGCCGAGCAGGGCGGTCTGCTCAACGCCCCCGACGTCTATATGGACAAGATCGCGGTCGGCCCGGGCTATCCCGAGGGTGTGATCGACCTCAACCGGACGCCGACCGAGAACGTGCACGCAATCGCCGCCGCCAAGGGCGTCGCGCCGCACGAGATCATCGCCTGCGTGCTCGATCGCCCGCGCCACGAGGCGCTGATCGCCGAGCTGCGCACGATCGGTTGCGGTGTCGTGTTGATCGGTGACGGCGATGTCGCCGGCGTTATCGCGACGACCAATCCCGACACGACGATCGACGTCTATATGGGCACCGGCGGCGCACCCGAAGGGGTGCTCGCCTGCGCGGCTCTGCGCTGCGTCGGCGGACAGTTTAAGGGCCGGCTGCTGTTCCGCAACGACGACGAGCGCGGCCGCGCGCGCAAATGGGGCATCGAGGATCTCGACAAGGTCTATGACCTGACCGAGCTCGCCAAGGGCGACTGCATCTTCGCCGCCACCGGCGTGACCGACGGCTCGCTGCTCCAGGGCGTCAAGCGCATGAAGGGCAAGATGACCACCGAGAGCGTCGTCATGCGCGCGAGCTCGGGCACGGTGCGCTGGGTGAAGGGCGAGCACCGGATCGGCTGATGCTGCTCGCCGCGCTGCTGCTTGCGGTGGCGATCGGCGCCTACGCGCATTTCGTGCGGCATGACGCGAGGGTCTTCTCCCGCTTCAAGACGGTGACCGAAACGCAGGCACGCCAGCGCGTTTTCCTGCGCTGGACGTGGCAGGCCGCGGCTTATTTCCTCGGCATGCCTCTGATCGGGCTCGCGCTGCTCGGACGGATCGAGGCGCTATGGTCCTTCCCCGCCGAATTCGCCCCGGCGGCGACGGATATGCCCGAGATCGGCGATATGTCGGCCGGCTTTATCGGTGCGCTGGCTGGAGCGGTATTCGCCGGAGGCGTGATCGGCGGCGTCCTGGCGTCGCGCAGGCGCAAGCCCGCCAAACCACGCAAGGCGATCGACATCGACGCGATGATCCCGCGCAACCGCGCCGAGACCCTGCGCGTCGCGTTGCTCGGAGCGAATGCCGCGCTCACCGAGGAAGTCTGCTTCCGGCTCTATATCCCGCTCCTCTTCATGCCGCTCGGGGCCAGCCCCTGGATCGGCTTCGGGGCGGCGGCGCTGCTGTTCGGGGCGATGCACCGCTACCAGGGCTGGCTGGGCGTGGTCTTGACGAGCCTACTCGGCATGATGTTCGCCTTCGCCTATCTCGCCTCCGGCGGCCTTGCACTACCGATCCTTCTCCATCTGCTGCTCAACTGGAACGGGCTGATCCTCCGCCCCATGATCAAGGCGCTGGCCTCGCGCCGCGCCGATTGACAGGCGGCGCGGCCCCCCTTCTAGTCCGCGCCAAACTCGGATGGAGGATCGCATGAAGAAGCGGATGTTGGTTGTTCTGGCGCTGAGCACCGCCGCCCTGCCGCTGACATCGGCCCCCGCCCGCCAAGGCCAGACTGCCCCGTCCGAATCGCCCTTCATCCTCGAAGAGGCGATGATCCCGATGCGCGACGGGGCCAAGCTCCACACCGTGATCCTGCGTCCGCGCAACCAGACTGGTCCGTTACCGATCATGTTTGGCCGCACGCCCTATGGCACGTCGAACCAAGCGCCCCGCTCCATTCCCGCGAGCTGGGCGGCGCTGGCGAAGGACGGCTATATCTTCGTCAACCAGGACATGCGCGGCCGCTTCACCTCCGAAGGCGGCCCCTTCACGCTCTCGACCGAGATCAAGACCGGCAAGGGCGCGGTCGACGAAGCCACCGACGCCTATGATTCGATCGACTGGCTGGTGAAGCATGTCGCCAACAACAACGGCAAGGTTGGGATGTTCGGCGTGTCGTACCCCGGCTTCGCCGCCGCGGCGGCGCTTGCCCGGCCGCATCCCGCGCTGAAGGCGGTCAGCCCGCAGGCGGCGTGGATCGATTACTGGATGAACGACGACCTGCACCGCTACGGCGCGATGCGGCTCACCTATGCCACCGACTGGGTCTCCAGCCTGCAGATGGCCAAGGACAATTGGGAATTCCCGTACGACCGCTTCGATACCTACCAGTGGTTCCTCGAGGCTGGTTCGCCCGCCGATATCGAAGCAAAGTACTTCAAGGGCGGATCGCCGCGCTACCGGGAGATGATCGATCATCCCGACTATGACGATCACTGGAAGAAGCAGCGCTGGTCCGACAGCCTGAAGCGCACCACCGTCCCGACCCTCAACGTCGCCGGCTATTGGGACCAGGAGGATCCCTGGGGCAGCTGGAAGATCTTCGAGAAGCAGAAGCAGGACGATCCCAAGGGCCTGTCGCTGATGGTCGCCGGCCCCTGGGCGCACGGCACCTGGCGCTCGCCCGCCAATGCGCTGGGCCGCATCCCGTTCGGCGTCGACAGCGGCACCCAGTTCATGGAGCAGGTCGAGGCGCCCTTCTTCGCCTATTGGCTGCACGGCAAGGGCACCAAGCCCGACTATGCGCTCAAGAGCTTCCAGAGCGGATCTTGGCAGTGGAAGACCTATGCCAAATATCCGCTGCCCGAGGCCAAGGCGACCAGCCTCTATCTGCACGCCAACGGATCGCTGAGCTTCGACGCGCCGGCGGCGGGCGAGGCGTGCCGCGACTATGTCTCCGATCCCGCGCGGCCGGTGCCGTTCCGGGTGCATCCGATGTCCGCCACCTATGCGACGCCCGACTGGCGCTGGTGGGAAGCGGAGGACCAGCGCTTCGTCGACGATCGGCCCGACGTGCTCAGCTATGCCAGCGCACCGCTCGATGCCGACCTAACGATCACCGGCAATGTCGCCGCCAAGCTGATGGCTTCGACCAGCGGCACCGACAGCGATTTCGTGGTCAAGCTGATCGACGTCTTTCCGGAGGACTATGAGCAGACCGGCCGCCAGCCCGGCGCCTATGCCAGATCGCTGAACGGCTATGAGCTGCCCATCGCGATGGAGATCCGGCGCGGCCGCTATCTCCAGTCGTTCGAGAAAGCGACGCCGCTGGTGCCGAACCAGGTAATCGCATGGGACGTGCCGCTCAGGGACCACGACCATGTCTTCAAGAAGGGCCACCGGCTGATGGTCCAGGTCCAGTCGAGCTGGTTCCCGGTGATCGACCGCAACCCGCAAAAATTCGTGCCGAACATCTACAAGGCGAAGCCCGAGGACTATCAGAAGGCGACGCAGAAGGTGTGCTCAGGCTCGGCGGTGATGCTGCCGGTGGTCAAATAGCGGCCGGCCGGGCCGAATCGGCGTGCGATTCGGCGCTTCCGTGCTCTGCAGACTAAAATCGTAAAAAATCCGTGGCTTTTTCCGATTCCGGGCCACGATCGGTCGGCGCCAAGTTGACACGGTTGACACCTACTATGCGGAAAAACATTCCTCCCCGGAATTCCGCGCTTTTGGTGACCTCGACGATAAGAAAGAGCCGGCCGGAGGATTGCAGGCGAAATCCTACATTCCAAGCCTCCGCGCCGCCCCCCAGATCGCGCAGGTTCAGGTGAAGATGAAATCGGCGGCTGTGATGCTATGAGCAGTCAGCGTGCCCGATGGATCGGCAAGGTCGATGTGGAACGCCACGCCTGCCGAGGTGACGACATCCACGCTGACATCGCCGTTGGCTAGGTCGTGCGCAAAGACCGTGCCCGCCTGCCCGCCGCTCTTGAATGCGGTGACGCCCAACTTCTCCAGCACGATCTTGTCGATCCCGTCCTGGAAGTCCTCGATGCGGTCGCCGCCGTCGAGCGCACCGGCGCCCTTGAAGATGAACCAGTCCGCCCCGGCATCGCCCCAGAGCTGATCCGCGCCCAGTTCGCCGAACAATTTGTCGACGCCCGTACCGCCATGGATCCGGTCCGCGCCGTCGCCGCCGAGCATGTAATCGTCGCCGTCGCCGCCGAACATCTGGTCGTTGCCGGCCTCGCCATTCATGTTGTCGGCGTCGTTGCCGCCCTCCATGTAATCGTTGCCCGCACCGGCCTGCAGATTGTCGCGCCCGTCGCCGCCGAGCAGCACGTCCGCGCCGTTCTCGGCCGAGAGGATGTCGTCGCCGGCATTGCCTTCGAGCCAATTGTCGCCGTCGCCGCCATCGACCCGGTCATTGCCGTCGCCGCCATAGACATGGTCGTTGCCCGACTGGCCCTTGAGCTTGTCATTGCCGCCTTCGCCATAGATGGTGTCATTGCCCGCGCCGCCGCCGACCGCCTGGGTGGTCAACAGTCCCGTCGCGGGATTGATCTCGTTGAGGAAGCCGTCGTCGCCCGCGCCGGCATAGATGATGTCGTCGCCAAAGCCGCCATCGATATAGTCGCGGCCATCGCCGGCGTAGATGGTGTCGTTGCCGGCATCGCCGAGAATCTGGTCGTGCCCGATCCCGCCGTCGATGTAATCGTCATTGTCGCCACCGGAGATGATGTCGTTGCCGTCGGCGCCGATCAGCCGGTCGTTGCCCACGCCGCCATCAAGCCGGTCATTGCCATTCTCGCCGTAGAGATAGTCGGCGCCGGCCCCGCCGATCAGATAGTCATTGCCGTCGCCGCCATAGATGTCGTCGTCGCCGTTGCCGCCGTTGACCTGATCTGCGCCCGCCTTGGCGAGAATCAGATCGTTCAGGCTCGTGCCCTGAATGATATCGCCATTCAGCGTGCCCTGAATCGTATTTGCGAAAGTCCTCATGTCCACCCGCTCTATGCTCAACCATTAACCCGCCGAACGGCTCTTCAGGAGGAGCCCGCTTCAACAAGGAGTACTTCCAACCGACAACCGTCCCGAAGGCCATAGGCTTTCGATCACTGGAGCACAGGGCGAGGCGGGCCGAAGCCGGGGCCTGAAAGGAAAATGTGGTCTGTCCGTTAACCCCCATTCCCGGACGTGCAGAGACGGCCCATCGGGGTCACGTACCGGACGGCGACTCGCGCTTGCGCCGCCGAAACTCCGCCACCTTGGCTTTGTTGCCGCAGGCGGACATCGAGCACCAACGGCGATCGCCCGAACGCGAGGTATCGACGAAGAAGATCGTACATGTCGATGACTGGCATTGACGGATGTGCGCGGCGTTCTCGCCGCCGAACAGATGCACCGCCTCTCTCGCCAGGAACGACAACAGCCCTGCGACCGATCCATCCATCGCCACACTGCCGTCCGCGCGCAGCACCGGAGCCGCGGCAGGAGCCGCAGCAATCCGGTTGAGCACGTCACGCGCATCGGCGTCGAGAGCCGCCCCCCCCAAGCCGCCGGCAAGAACGAAGATCGCTTCCCGCAAGGCGCGCGCTGTCGCCAAGTCCGCCTCGGCCGCACCAGGCGACGACTTCACCAGCCCTGCCGATACCAGCCAGCGGTCGAGATCTACCGGCGCTGCCAGCAACTCGCGCGGTGCGGGCTTCAGTCTGGCCTGAAGCGTCGCTGCCAGATCGATAGCGGCGCTGCCGCCCCGGAACCGAAAGCCGTCCCGGTCCTCAGGGAGGGAAACCGCCGCGCGATGTTTTGACATGTAACCTCATTGACAGGTTTCCAAAGATGGCACAATAGTAACCTATCAATAGGGTTACACAGGAGATTCTCGTGAGCTATCGTGTCCCGTTTGCCTGTATCGCAGCTTCGCTTCTCGCCGGCGCCGCACCAGCGCAGTCCCCGGAAAGCCTCGTATCGCTCCAGGGCACGTGGGAGATGGTCTCCGCCTACGAAATCAAGGCCGATGGCACGCGGTCGACTAATTATGGCGAGCATCCACTCGGCCTCCTGACGGTCGATGCGGCGCACCGGTACAACATGCAGATTTTCAGGGTCGGCCGGCCTGCCTTCGCCAGTGGCGACAAGGCGCGCGGAACGCCGGAGGAGTACCGGCAGGCGGTCGTGGGATCGAGCACCCACTTCGGCACCGTCACGATCGACAGTGCCAAGCACCAACTCGTGTTCGACGTGAAAGCCGCCTCCTTTCCCAATTGGGAAGGCAAGCGGCAGGTGCGCGACTACACCTTCAAGGACGGCCTCCTGAGCTACGCCGTTCCGGCCAGTGCATCGAGCAGCGGCATCGTCGCTTACTCGATCTGGCGCCGCGTCGCGCCGTGAAGAGATCATGATCGAAGACTTTGCGAGTCCGGCATGGGCTGAACACCACGCCCGGGTTTCGACGGACCTCGCTGACCTGTTCGCAGGCCTTCAGCGCCGTCTCAACCGGTTCATGCCGGCCCTTCACCTCCCAAGGGGCACGCAAACGATGGGCAAAATACTTCTGAACCAGACCGTTGTCGTGATCGGAGGCGGCAGCGGTATCGGCGCAGCCGTTGCCGAACTTGCACGCGCGAAGGGCGCTCGCGTCGTTGCGATCAGCCGATCCGGCTTCGCCCCCCAAGGCGTGGAGCCGATCCCGCTCGACGTCTGCGATCTCGAAGCACTTGGCAGCACATTCGCCACAATCGGCCCCATCGACCATCTCGTGCATACGGCAGGCGCGAGAACCGCCGCGATCGCATTACCGCTGCTCGAATGGGACGCCTTGTCTCTGGCGTTCGACATCAAGCTCTTCAGCGCGATTCAAGCCGTCCGAGTGGCACTGCCGCACCTCTCGGCGCAAGCATCGATCACCTTCACCTCGGGCCAGGCGTCCCGCAAATACGGCACCGGCAGCATGGTCAAGGGCGCGGTCAATGCGGCCGTCGATGCGGCTGGCCGCCATTTGGCGAAGGAACTCGCCCCACGTCGCGTCAATGTCATCAGCCCGGGCGTGGTCGACACCCCAATTTGGGGAGAGAATGGGTCCGACGCTCGTCTGGCGTTCCTCACCCGTGTGGCAGCTGCGCTCCCCGTCCAGCGCGTTGGCGCGCCCGAAGATCTGGCCCGCGCCTATCTCTTCGCCATGACCAACGGCTTTGTCACGGGATCGGTAATCGACGTCGATGGCGGGGGTCTTTTGTAGAATGGCGGGGTAGCAGGCAGCCGCGGATCCAGGCGTCTACAGCCTAGTTCTTCAGCCGGTATCCCGTCCGGAAGATCGCGATGATCAACCCCAGGCACAGCGCGAGGAAGGCACCGGTGAAGCCCAGGCTCCACAATATGTCGACATCGCCCTTGCCGAAGAAGCTCCACCGAAAGCCGCTGACCAGATAGACCACCGGATTGAACAGGCTGATCGTGTGCCAGGGCTGGGGCAGCATATCGATCGAGTAGAAGGCACCGCCGAGGAAGGTGAGCGGAGTCACCAGCAGCGCGGGCACGATATTGAGCTGCTCGAAGCCCTTGGCCCAGATGCCGATGATGAAGCCGAACATGCTGAAGGTGATCGAAGTGAGCAGCAGGAAGGCGATCATCGCGATCGGGTGATCGATGCGCAGCGGGACGAACAAGGCCGAAGTAGCGAGGATGATCAGCCCGATCACCACCGATTTGGTCGCCGCCGCACCGACAAAGCCGATCACCAGCTCGACCGCCGAGATCGGCGCCGAGAGCAATTCGAACACCGTGCCGGTGAATTTGGGGAAGTAAATGCCGATCGAGGCATTCGCGATGCTCTGCGTGAGCAGCGAGAGCATGATCAGGCCGGGCACCAGGAAGCTGCCGTAATTCACGTCACCGATCGTCTGGATACGGCTGCCGATCGCGCCGCCGAAGACGATGAAATAGAGCGAGGTGGTGATGACCGGCGTGACGATCGATTGCCAGAGCGTGCGCAAGGTGCGCGCCATCTCGAACTTGTAGATCGCCCAGATGCCGTGGAAATTGATGCCAGTCATGCCGCGGCCCCTTCGTTCGAAGCTTCCCTGTGCTCGACCAGATCGACGAAGATGTCCTCCAGGCTCGACTTGGAGGTGTCGAGATCCTTGAAGCCTAGCCCCAAGTCCGCGAGCTTGCGCAGCAGCGACGGGATGCCGGTGCGTTCGGCCTGCGCGTCGAAGGTGTAGCGCAGGTATCGCCCCTCGTCCTCGAGCGCGAGATGCCATTCGTCGAGCTCAGCGGGAATCGTAGCGAGCGGCTCGACCAGCGACACGACCATCTCGCGCTTGCCGAGCTTCTTCATCAGCGCGGCCTTCTCCTCGACGAGGAGCAGCTGGCCCTTGTTGATGACGCCGACGCGGTCGGCCATCTCCTCGGCCTCTTCGATATAATGCGTGGTCAGGATGATCGTGGTGCCGCGCTCGCGCAGACCGCCGATCATCTTCCACATGTCGCGGCGCAGCGACACATCGACGCCCGCGGTGGGCTCGTCGAGGAACAGGATCTCGGGTTCGTGCGCGAGCGCCTTGGCGATCATCACCCGACGCTTCATGCCGCCCGAGAGCTCCATGATCTTGGAATCGCGCTTGTCCCACAGGGACAGATCCTTGAGGACCCGGTCGAGATGCGCCTGGTCGGGCGCCTTGCCGAACAGCCCGCGCGAGAAGCGCAAGGTCGAGCCGACGGTGGAGAACATGTCGACCGCGATCTCCTGGGGCACCAGGCCGATCCGCGAGCGCGCCTCGCGCGGGGACCGGATCGCGTCATGGCCGTCGACCAGGATCGTGCCGGAACTCGGCGTGACGATGCCGCAGATGATCGAGATCAAAGTGGTCTTGCCGGCGCCGTTGGGGCCGAGCAGCGCGAAGATCTCGCCGCGCTTGATGTCGAGATCGACATGGTCGAGCGCCTTGTGGCCCGAGCCATAGGTCTTGCTGACCTGGCTGACCGAAAGAATGGATTGCATTGGGTGCCCCTGGCCGGAAGGACCCATAACTAGGTGGCCGTTACGCACCCGGCAAGGCGCGGAGGCTTATTTGCTCTTGCGCGCCGCCGCCACGGCCTCGGCCAGACCGGCATAATCGCGCGCGCCGTAGAGCAATTGATCGCCGATCACCCAGCTCGGCGTGCCGGTCATCACCAGCTTCGCGCCGAGCTGGTGATTGGCGGTGATTTCCTTCTCCACCGCTTGGGATTTGATCGCCTTCTGGGCGGCGGCCTTGTCGAGCCCCGCCTTGTCCGCGGCGGCGGCGATGCCCTCGGCGCTGGGTCCGGCGGCATAGAGCGCGTCGTGGAAGGCGCGGAACTTGCCCTGTTCCGCCGCGGCGAGCGCCCAGCGCGCGGCTACGATGCTCTCCTCGCCGAGTACCGCATATTCGCGATAGACGATGCGGACGTTCGGATCCTTGGCGAGCAGTTCGTCGATCCCGGGCAGGCTGGCGCGGCAATAGCCGCAGGCATAGTCCATGAACGCGACGATGGTGACGTCGCCCTTGGGATTGCCCGCCCAGGCGCCGGCATAGGGCGTACGGAGCGCGGTGAGATGCTGGGGTACCGTTTTCTGCGCATCGTCCTGCGCCTTTTGCAGCCGCTGCGTATCGCGCTCCTGCAGGCGAGTCATCGCCTCGGGCAGGATCTCGGGATGCTCGAGGATATAGTTGCGTACGACGGTCTCGATCCTGGCGCGGTCGCCGGCGACGCCCGGCAACGCCGCCTGGATCAGCGCAAACAGCAGTGCGCCGAGCAGCGCGCACGCGACGAACGCGCCGGCCAGCGCCAGCGGGTTGCGCAACAGCTTGTCGATCATTGGAGGTTGCGTCCCCGACCCTTGCGCTTGTCCTCGTCGACCGCGGTCTGCGAGACCATCATGATGTCCTGCGCGCGGATCCAGTCGGACGAGCCCTGGGGCAGCCCCGCCATCGCGGTATGTGCGCTGACCAAAGCGGTGCGGGCATCGCCCATCAGATTGGCGCGCTCGGCGGTGGCCAGTGCGGTGCGCGGCTCGTCGCCCTTTCGCTCATAGACGGTGCCCAGGTTGAACCAGGCGAAGGGGTTCTCGTCGTCGCGCGCCACCGCCTGGCGCAGGATGCGTTCGGCCTCGTCCAAATTGGCCTTGTCCTCGGTCGCGATCAGCGCGTGGCCGAAGGTGGTGGCGATCAGCGGCTGGTTGTTCGAACGCTGGGTCGCTTCGCGCAGTGGCGCGAGCGCTTCGGCGGGCTTGCCTGATTCGAGCAGAATCTGCCCTTCGAGCTCGAGGAAATAGGGATCGTCGGGCGCGGCCTTGACCAGGGCCGCGGTCTCCGCCGCTGCCTGATCGGGATAGCCCGATTTGTGATAGGCATAAGCGCGGGCATAATGCGCGGGCACCGAATTGTCGGTCTTGGGATAGATGCGCAGCGTCACCTCGGGCTCGTTGACATAGCCGCGCAGCTTGGCCTGGACGCGCTTGAAGCGGGCCTCGAGCCCCTTGTCGAGCGGCGCATTCCACGACGGCGCGGCCTGGAGGTCATGCCGCAGCGTCTCGACGCGATCGGCCGACATCGGGTGGGTCTGGGCGAAGGGATCGACCTCGGGATCGGTGGTGTAATAGCCGTAGCGGTGCATCTGGGCGGTCAGCTTGTCGAAGAAGCTGAGCATGCCCTTGCCGGAGACGCCGGCGGTGTTGAGGAACTTGCTGCCGGCGGCGTCGGCCGAGGATTCCTGGACGCGGCTGAAGGCGAGATACTTGCCGATCGCGGCGCGCTGGCCCGCCATCAGGATGCCGGTGCCCGCCTCGGGCGATCCCGCCGCCATCGCCGCGACGCCCAGCAACAGGCTGAGGATCGAGACATTGGTGTAGCCGCCATCGCCCTGGAACACCGCGTGACCGCCGACGATATGGCCGATCTCGTGCGCGATGACGCCCTGGACCTCGTTGGCATTGTCCGCCGCGTCGATCAGGCCCGAATGGACATAGACGATCTGCCCGCCCGCGACGAAAGCGTTGATCGAGCTGTCTTGGATCAGCACCACCTTGGCATTGGCGGGCGACAGGCCGGCCGCCTGGAACAACGGGCGCGCCATATCGGCCAGCAGCGCCTCAGTCTCGGCATCGCGAAGCACCGATTGCGCAGCGGCGGGCTGGGCGGCGAAGCTGGTCAGGCAAAGCAGCGCCAGCATCGTGGCGAGGCGCTTCAGACGCGGCATCATCGACTCAAGACTCCTTGGCCGTACGCTTTCATGGCCCGGCCCTGAACCGGGTGTGAAGGTGCGAGGGGCGCGCGGCAACAAGCCGCGCTCCCCTCGGCATCCTTATGCTCCGAAGGTCCGCTGCCACCAGCCGCGGCGCGGCCCGCCACCTTCGCCATCGGGCGCTTCGCCAGTCTCGGCAGGCGCGAGATCCTGCTCGATCGCGTCCGCGGTTTCGGCAACCGGCTCGGCGGTCAGCGTCTCGGCTTCCGCAGCGACGGCAGCCTTGCGGCGGCTCGCGCGCTTCTTGGGCGCAGGTTCCTCGACGGCGACCGGCTCGGGCTCGGGCGCCGGCGCGGCTTCGACCTCGGCGACAGGCGCTTCGGCTTCGGCGTCGACCTTCTTGCGGCGCGAACGCTTGGGCTTCGGCGCGGGCTCCTCGACCGCTTCGACCACCGGGGCTTCGACCACCGCTTCCGCAACCGGCTCGGCCGGCGCTTCCACATCGGCCTTCTTGCGGCGCGAGCGCTTGGGCTTCGGCGCAGCCTCGGCTTCGACGACCGGCTCGGCTTCCGCCATCTCGGCGACATCGCTCACCGGCTCGGCTTCGCCCTCGGCTGCGGCAACGCCCTCCTCGGTGTTGCCCCGGCGACCGCCACGACGACCGCGGCGACGGCGCTTGCGGCCACGCTCGCCTTCATCAGCGCGCGCTTCCGGAGTCTCGCCCTCGGGACGCTCCTCGCCTTCCTCCTGCTCGGCGGCTTCGCCTTCGGAATCGGAAGTCTCCGAAGCCTCGGTGCTGCCATCGCCCTCACGACCACGGCGGCCACGGCCACGACGGCGGCGGCGGCGCTTGCCGCGGCCTTCACCCTCGCCTTCGTCACGCTCGCCGCGCTCGGCACGCGCCGGACGCTCCGAAGCCTCGGCCTCGGCTTCCAGCTCTTCCTCTTCCTCCTCGATCTCCTCGACATAATCGTCTTCGGGCTCTTCGAGGAGCTGGTCGATCCGAGGCGCATGCGCCGGCGGCGGGCCCGAGGCCTCGACCGACATGCGCGCGCCTTCGAGCTCGCCGTCGGGCGCGACTTCGATCGCCACGCCATAGCGGTCCTCGATCTCGGCGAGCTCCGAACGCTTGCGGTTGAGCACGTAGAAGGCGGCTTCCTGGCTGGCGCGCAGCGTGAGCTGCGAGCCGCGGCCGCGGGCGGCCTCGTCCTCGATGAGACGTAGCGCCGAGAGACCTGCCGACGAGGCGGTGCGGACCAGGCCGGTGCCTTCGCAATGCGGGCACTGGCGGGTGGAGGCTTCGAGCACACCGGTGCGCAGGCGCTGGCGGCTCATTTCCATCAGGCCGAAGGCCGAGATGCGGCCGACCTGGATGCGGGCGCGATCGTTCTTGAGCGCCTCTTTCATCGCCTTCTCGACCTTACGGACATTGGATCCGTGATCCATGTCGATAAAGTCGATGACGACGAGGCCGGCCATGTCGCGCAGGCGCAGCTGGCGGGCGATTTCCTGCGCCGCTTCCAGGTTGGTCTGGGTCGCGGTCTGCTCGATATTGTGCTCGCGGGTCGAACGGCCCGAGTTGATGTCGATCGAGACCAGAGCCTCGGTCGGATTGATCACCAGATAGCCGCCGGACTTCAGCTGGACGACCGGATGGTACATCGCGGCGAGCTGATCCTCGACATGCGCGCGCTGGAACAGCGGCACCGCATCGGCATATTGCTTCACCTTGCGGGCATGGCTGGGCATCAGGAGCTTCATGAAGTCCTTGGCCTGGCGATAGCCTTCCTCGCCCTCGACGATCACCTCGTCGATATCGCGATTATAAATGTCGCGGATCGCCCGCTTGATCAGGTCGCTGTCGCCATAGACGAGCGCGGGCGCCGAGGATTGCAGCGTCGTCTCGCGGATCCCGTCCCACAACCGGGCGAGATAGTCGAAGTCGCGCTTGATCTCGACCTTGGTGCGCTGGAGGCCGGCGGTGCGGACGATGCAGCCCATCGTCGGCGGCAGCTTGAGGTCCGCCATGATGCCCTTGAGGCGCTTGCGATCGGCGGCCGACGAAATCTTGCGCGAGATGCCGCCGCCATGTGCGGTGTTGGGCATCAGCACGCAGTAGCGGCCGGCGAGCGAGAGATAGGTGGTGAGAGCCGCGCCCTTGTTGCCGCGCTCTTCCTTGACGACCTGGACCAGCAGCACCTGGCGGCGGCGGATCACGTCCTGGATCTTGTAGCGGCGGCGCAGGTTCATGCGGCGCTGGCGCAGGGCCTCCGCCTCGTCGCCATTGCCGCCACGCTTGCCGCGGCCACGACCGCGCCCGCGATTGCCCTCGGACGATTCCTCACCCTCAGAAGCCTCGACCTCGCCTTCGCCATCCTCGTCGTCATGCGGAGGCTCGATTACCTCGAAACCGTCCTCATGATCGTGATCATGGTCGTCGTCGCCGTCCTCGTCGCGCAGCGCGGCTTCCTGCGCGGCATGCTCGGCCTCTTCAGCGAGCAGCGCGTCGCGATCTTCCTTGGGGATCTGGTAATAATCGGGATGGATTTCGCTGAAGGCCAGGAAGCCATGGCGATTGCCGCCGTAATCGACGAACGCCGCCTGGAGCGACGGCTCGACGCGGGTGACCTTGGCTAGATAGATATTGCCTTTGAGCTGCTTGCGCTCGGCGGACTCGAAATCAAACTCCTCGATCCGGTTTCCCTTGACGACGGCCACCCGGGTTTCCTCCCGGTGGCGTGCGTCGATCAGCATACGCATGGTCATTTATTATTCTCCAGGCGCGCCGGCCTGAGTCCCGAGGGAGCTGGGGCGCGTGCGCGCGGTATACAATGCGGCCCTGGCCGGCGGCGCCGGCTGCGGTCACGCAGGTTTCAAAAGATGCCGTTGCTGCAAGGGCACGCACGGACCGGCGGTCCGATTGCTCCACCGCCATCCAGCCGCCGGCCGAGGCCAGGCGATGCGGATGGTGGGAAAATTGCCTCATGCGAGCGTCAACCTGAACTGTCGCGGCGAATGTGGCCGCGGAACCATTACGGCGCAAGGCCGGAACCCAAGCTGCGTAGCACCGCATGCACGATGCGGCAACCGGCACAGCGTCTTCGCGCAATTTGTTGTCGAAGCGGTACGATACCGCCGCACACTCTCTACGATCCAACAAGTTAGGACAAGATTAACCATTTCGATTAACCGCGACTTGAAGCCGCGCTCCTATTCCGTCCAGCCTCGGTTCCCGGCGTCGCGAGTGTCTCAATGGTTTTTGGCTGGACCCTTTGCGGGCAGGCGCGGCATAGCGTGCGGGTGCTCTTCCTGCTCGCCCTGCTCTCCGGCTGGCTGACCGGTGCTCCGAGCTGGGCAGGCGTGGTCCAACAGGTGCGCGTGCAGGGCGACCGCGTCGTCGTCACCTTCGATACGCCGGTGCGCGACGCCAGCGCCTTTCTCCTCGCCGGGCCGCAGCGCATCGCGCTCGACATCCAGGGTGCAACGCCCGGCACCAAGACGCTCACCGGCGGCGCGGTCTCGGCGATCCGCCAGGGCGCGCGCGGCGGCGACGGCACGCGCATCGTGTTCGACCTGTCGCGCCCCGCGATCGTCACCGAGGGCAGCTTCGGCTCGGACGGCCGCAAGCTCATCCTGCAGCTGCGCACCGTCGATGATGCCAGCTTCGCGCGCGCCGCGGCCGAGCGCCGCCTGAGCTTCCTGCCGCCGCTCACCTTCCTCCAGCCGGCGCGGCGCCACGCGTACAGCGTCTCGATGGCGATCCCGGCGCGCCTGCCCGCCTCGGCGCTGCCGCACGTCTATGGCGACGCAAGCCGTCCGCTCGTCGTGATCGACGCGGGCCATGGCGGGCACGATCCCGGCGCGGTCTCGCCCTCGGGCGCGCTGCGCGAGAAGGATTTGACGCTCCAG
Source organism: Sphingomonas sp. JC676 (assembly GCF_014489075.1). Classification (GTDB taxonomy): domain Bacteria; phylum Pseudomonadota; class Alphaproteobacteria; order Sphingomonadales; family Sphingomonadaceae; genus Sphingomonas. The sequence continues at coordinate 423,022 of NZ_JACTGR010000003.1, forward strand.
ACCGCGCTCGCGATCAAGGACGCGCTGCTCGCCTCGGGGCGGGTCCGCGTCGCACTCACCCGCGAGGACGACCGCTTCCTGGTGCTCCAGGAGCGCTACGGCATCGCCCGGCGGCTCAAGGCCGACCTGTTCATCTCGGTGCATTGCGACAGCGCCGGCAACGAGGAGGCGTCGGGCGCCACTGTCTACACGCTCTCCGAAGTGGCCTCGGACAAGGAAGCCGCGCGGCTCGCGGCGCGCGAGAACAAGGCCGACATCATCTCGGGCGTCGATCTCGGCACCCAGAATGCCGATATCTCGTCGATCCTGATCGATCTCACCCAGCGCGAGACGATGAACATGTCCGCGAGCTTCGCCCGGCTGCTCGGCCGCGAGGCGCAGCCGCTCATTCCGATCAAGGCCAATTACCACCGCATGGCATCGCTGATGGTATTGAAGGCGCCCGACATGCCCTCGGTGCTGTTCGAGACCGGCTATATCTCCAACACGGGCGATGCCGAGTTCCTCGCTTCCGAGGAAGGCCGCAAGAAGGTCGCCGAGAGCGTGCGCAAGGCGGTCGAGATCCATTTCGCCACGCGGCTGGCGGCGCGGTAGAGCGGATCATCCTGCATCCGTCACCCCGGCCCCCGGTGACGAAACGAGGGAGCCCTGCGCCAGCCATCCGATTACCCCGCTGGCATCCCGGCGGAATCTTGCTAAACCGCGCGTCGCATGTCGGACGATGACACTCCCATCACAACGCTGAAGATCAAGCGCGCGCCTGGCGACGGCTTTTTCGCGCGCCTGCGCCGCCGCTGGTGGTTCCGCGTGCTCGCGGTGCTCGCATTGCTCGCCGGGCTGTTCGTCTTCCTGATCTGGCTGTTCATCGCGCGCAACCTGCCGTCGATCGACAAGCTTCGGACGTATGAGCCGCCGCTGCCCACCTATGTGCGCTCGGTCGATGGCCTGCCGGTCCACAGCTATGCGCGCGAGCGGCGCGTCCAGCTCAGCTATGCCGAATATCCGCCGCTGCTGGTCAGGGCCTATATGGCCGCCGAGGACCGCACCTTCTTCGAACATCACGGCCTGGATTTCCCCGGCCTGGTGCGCGCCGCCTTCCAGGGCGTGGTGAGCGGCGAAACGCCGCGCGGCACGTCCACCATCACCCAACAGGTGGCCAAGAACCTGCTCGTCGGCAACGAGACGAGCTATATGCGCAAGCTCAAGGAGGGCATCCTCGCCTGGCGCATGGAGGATACGCTCACCAAGCAGCAGATCATGGAGCTCTATCTCAATTCGATCGAGCTCGGCCGCAACGCCGGCGGGGTCGAGGCGGCGAGCCAGGCCTATTTCGGCAAGGAGCTCGACCAGCTCACTTTACCGCAGATGGCCTATCTGGCGATCCTGCCCAAGGGGCCCTCCAATTACGATCCCGAGCGCCATACCGAGCGCGCGTTGGAGCGGCGCAACTGGGTGCTGGGCCAGATGCTCCAGAACGGGTTCATCGACCAGGCCCAGCACGATTCGGCGGTCGCCGCGCCGCTCGGCACCGTCCCGCGCCAGACGCCCAAGTTCGAGCGCGTCGGCGGTTATTACATGGAAGAGGTCCGCCGCCAGCTGATCGACAAGTTCGGCGAAACCGACAAGGACAGCCCCTATAGCGTCTATTCGGGTGGCCTGTGGGTGCGCACCTCGCTCGATCCCAAGCTCCAGGAATATGCCCAAAAGGCGCTCCGCGACGGCCTGCTCCGCTATGATCGCGGACGCGGCTGGAGCGGGCCGATCGGCCGGGCGGAGATCAAGTCGAGCTGGCAGCAGGCGCTGCTCAACACCAATATCGGCGTCGACTATGAGAATTGGCGCGCGGCGATCGTAATCGACCAGGCCGGTGGCGGCTGGCAGCTCGGCTTCGAAGACGGATCGACGGGCACCCTGCCCGAATCTGCGGCGACGATGCCCGTGCGCGGCCAGGGCGGCGAGGCGTTCGACGCGATCAAGCGCGGCGACATCATCGCGGTCGCGCCCGAGGGCGGCGCTTATGCGCTGCGCAACGTGCCCAAGGTTTCGGGCGGCATGGTGGTCGAGGATCCGCGCACCGGCCGCGTGCTGGCGATGCAGGGCGGGTTCGATTCGCGCCTCCAGGCGTTCAACCGCGCCACCCAGGCGCTGCGCCAGCCGGGATCGACAATCAAGCCGATCGTCTATGCCGCCGCGCTCGAGCAGGGGATGACCCCGGCATCGATCATCGTCGATGGCCCGTTCTGCGTATGGCAGGGCGCGGGGCTCGGCCAGAAATGCTTCCGCAACTTCGGCAACATGCGCGGCGCAGGCCCGCACACGATGCGCTGGGGCATCGAGCAGTCGCGCAACCTGATGACCGTCCAGGCCGCCAACCAGACCGGCATGCCGCACGTCGTCGACATGATCCAGCGGATCGGCGTTTCGAAGGGCAAGTTCCCGCCCTATCTCTCTTATGCGCTGGGCGCGGGCGAGACGACCGTGATGCGGATGGTCAACGCCTATTCGATCCTGGTGAACCATGGCCGCGCGCTCAATCCGACCGTGATCGATTTCGTCCAGAACCGCCGCGGCGAAGTGATCTGGCCCGAGAATTGGCGCGCCTGCGAGGGCTGCAACGCGCCCGATTGGAACGGCGCGTCGATGCCGCGCCCGATCCCGCGCGCGCGCCAGATCGTCGATCCGCTCAGCGCCTATCAGATCGTCCATATCACTGAGGGCGTGATCCAGCGCGGCACCGCCACCGTGCTGCGCGATCTCGATCGCCCGCTGATGGGCAAGACCGGGACAACCTCGGGGCCCACCGATGTGTGGTTCGTCGGCGGCAGCCCGCAGATGCTCGCCGGCCTGTACATGGGCTATGACAGCCCGACCAACCTGGGCGGTTACGCCCAGGGCGGCACGATGGCGGCGCCGATCTTCAAGGAATTTGCGATCCCCGCGTACAAGGATCTGGAGAAGGTCCCCTTCACCGCGCCCGCCGGCATCCGCATGGTCCGCATCGATCGCGCCAGCGGCAAGCCCGTCTATGGCGCCTGGCCCGGCAACGATCCGCTTTCGTCAGTGATCTGGGAAGCGTTCAAGCCCGAGAGCGAGCCGCAGCGCCGTCGCCGCGAAAGCGACGCGGTCCAGGCCGATGCCAAGGCGGTCGAGAAGAAGACCGCACCCCAGGCGGAAAGCCCGGGCGACAGCGATTTCTTGCAACGTGAGGGCGGAATCTACTAGCGCCGCGCCTCCGTCCCTATCTTGATGCCGTGCCCTTGTTGGGCGAACGCGTTTGTTTGGAGAGTAGAAGATGCGCGCCGAAGCGCAGGCCCATGCCGACAAGATCAACGATGCGCTGGCGCTGTTGCGCCGGTCGCTCGATTGGGACCGCGCGCTGCGCCGGCTCGACGAACTGAATGCGCGGGTCGAGGACCCGACTTTGTGGAACGACGCGAAGGCGGCGCAGGACGTCATGCGCGAACGCCGCCGGCTCGACGAGGCGATCGGCGCGACCCGCGCGATCGAGACCGAGCTCAGTGACACCGCCGAGCTGATCGAGATGGCCGAGGCCGAGGGCGACGAGGAGATGGCGAGCGAAGGCACCGCGGCGCTCGCCGCGCTCGCCGCGCGCGCCGACACCGACAAGGTCAAGGCATTGCTCTCGGGCGAGGCCGACCCCAACGACACCTATATCGAGATCAACTCGGGCGCCGGCGGCACCGAGAGCCAGGACTGGGCGGGCATGCTCCAGCGCATGTACACGCGCTGGGCCGAGCGCCACGGCATGAAGGTCGAGCTGATCGACTATCACGCCGGCGAGCAGGCCGGGATCAAGTCGGCGACCCTGCTGATCAAGGGCGAGAACGCTTACGGTTACGCGAAGACCGAGAGCGGCGTGCACCGCCTCGTCCGCATCTCGCCCTATGACAGCGCGGCGCGGCGCCACACCAGCTTCTCGAGCGTGTGGGTCTATCCGGTGATCGACGACAATATCGACATCGAGATCAACGAGAGCGAGCTGCGCATCGACACCTATCGCGCCTCGGGCGCGGGCGGCCAGCACATCAACACGACCGATTCGGCGGTGCGCATCACCCACCTCCCCACCGGCATCGTCGTCCAGTGCCAGAACCAGCGCTCGCAGCACAAGAACAAGGCCGAGGCCTATAACCAGCTCCGCGCCCGCCTCTACGAGCGCGAGCTCGCCGAACGCGAGGCGGTGGCGGACGCGCAGAACGCGACCAAGACCGATATCGGCTGGGGCCACCAGATCCGCTCTTATGTCCTCCAGCCGTACCAGCTGGTGAAGGACCTGCGCACCGGCGTGACCTCGACCGCGCCGGGCGACGTGCTCGACGGCGCGCTCGATCCGTTCATGGCGGCGGCGCTGTCGCAGCGGGTGACCGGCGAGACCGTCGAAGTGGAGGATGTCGATTGATCCGGATCGCGCGGGCGCTGGGGATTGCCGCGACGCTGCTGCTGGCGGCGTGCGACGGTGGGCCCATCGCGACGCGCGACGCGAAGCAGGAGCCGCATACCGGCTTCCCCGCCGCCGACCGGCCCGTGGCGACGATCGTCTCGGCGCGCTGGTCGACCGAGGAAGCGCGCGACCGGCTCAACGAGGCCGGCCAGGTGATGAACCTCGCAAGGATCCAGCCGGGCATGACCGTTGCCGATATCGGCGCCGGCGAAGGCTATTACACGATCCGCCTGGCCCAGCGCGTCGGCGACAAGGGGCGCGTGGTTGCCGAGGACATCGTTCCGGATACGATCGAGAAGCTGGCGACGCGTGTGGTGCGCGAGCGGCTCAACAATGTCAGCGTGCGCCTCGGCCTCCCCGCCGATCCGCGGCTGCCCGAGGCCAGCTTCCACCGCGTGCTGATGGTCCACATGTATCACGAGATCGAATCGCCCTATGAGTTTCTGTGGCGGCTGCGCCCCTCGCTGACGCCCGACGGCCAGGTGGTGGTGGTCGATGCCAACCGCCCGACCGAGCATCACGGCACCCCGCCCGAATTGCTCAAATGCGAGTTCGCCGCGGTCGGCTATGCGCTGGTGGCGATGCGGCCGATGCCGTCGGCGGGCGGTTATCTCGCAATTTTCAAGGCCGAGGGCGAGCGCCCCGAGCCGAGCGCGATCCGCGCCTGCCGCACCGGCAAGACCGCCACGCCGGCGGCGATGGCGACCCAGTCAAAGCAGTCCGAGTAGGCGAAAGCTGGTGATGCCGCCCGCGGCGATCACCAGATGGTCGATCAGCCTGACGCCGAGCGGATCGAGCGCGCGCGCCAGCAAGTGCGTAACCTCGCGGTCAGCGGCGCTCGGTGTCGGATCGCCGCTAGGATGGTTATGCGCCATCACCACCGCGAACGCATCGAGCGCGAGCACGTCCGCCACGATCGCGCGAATCGGCAGCTCGATCCGGTCGATCGCCCCTCTCCCGGCGCGACGGAGCCCGAGCAGCCTTTGATCGCCGGCCAGATAGGCGAACGCCGCCACTTCGGCCGCCTCCCGCGCCAGGTCCGCGAACAGCGCGCCCGCCGCATCCGGATCGGCGATGCGGCGCGGCGGCGCGGCAGGTTTGGGCAACATCATCGCCGCGAAGGGTGGCATCGCCGTCGCTTCGCCCGAAGCCCATCCTCGTCCGATCCGGAGCCGGGTTTGTCCACAACGGAGCAAAGTCCGGCGCTTGGCGCGAACGCGCGAGGCAGCTAGGCTTCGCGCATGCGTCAATATCTCGACTTGATGGCCCGCGCGCTCCACCAGGGCGCGGAGACGATGGACCGCACCGGCACCGGCACGCTTTCGGTATTCGGCCACCAGATGCGCTTCGACCTGGCCGAGGGCTTCCCGGTCCTCACCACCAAGAAGCTGCACCTGCGCTCGATCATCGTCGAACTGCTCTGGTTCCTGCGCGGCGACACCAATGTCCGCTGGCTCCAGGAGCGCAAGGTGAGCATCTGGAACGAATGGGCCGACGAGGCGGGCGAGCTCGGCCCGGTCTATGGCAAACAGTGGCGCCATTGGGAGACCGCCGACGGCAGGGAGATCGACCAGATCGCCGAATTGCTCGAGACGATCCGCAATAATCCCGGCTCGCGCCGGCAGATCGTCTCGGCCTGGAACCCCGGCGAACTCCACGCCATGGCGCTGGCACCCTGCCACTGTCTGTTCCAGACGCATGTCGCGAACGGCAGGCTGAGCCTCCAACTCTACCAGCGCTCGGCCGATATCTTTCTGGGCGTGCCGTTCAACATCGCCAGCTACGCGCTGCTGACGATGCTGCTCGCCCAGCAGGCCGGCCTTGAGCCTGGCGAGTTCATCTGGACCGGCGGCGACTGCCACCTCTATTCGAACCATCTGGAGCAGGCCCGCGAACAACTGGCGCGCGAACCCGGCCCGCTGCCCCGCCTCGAGATCCTCCGCAAGGCGCCGTCGATCGACGCCTATGAATATGAGGATTTCGCGATCCATGATTACGCCCCCCAGGCGCATATCAAGGCACCGGTGGCGGTTTGATCAGCTTCCACCTCGCGCGAGCCGATAACGGCGTGATCGGGCGCGAGGGCAAGCTTCCTTGGCATCTGCCGGCCGACCTCAAGCGTTTCAAGGCGCAGACCATGGGCAAGCCGATGATCATGGGGCGCAAGACCTTCGAGAGCTTTCCCGCGCCCCTCCCCGGCCGCCGGCATATCGTGCTGACCCGCGACCGGAGCTGGCAGGCCGCGGGCGCCGAAGTCGCGCATACGCCGGAAAAGGCGCTGGCGCTGGCGGGCGACGACGCGGCGGTGATCGGCGGTGCGGAGGTGTTCGCGCTGTTGCTCGACCGCGCCGACCGGATCGAACTCACCGAAGTCCATATCCAAGCCGAGGGCGACGCCACCGTCCCCGCATTCGGCGCAGGCTGGCGCGAAACTGCGCGCGAGGATCATCAGAGCGAAGCGGGGCGTCCCGCCTACAGCTTCGTCACATTGGAGCGGGGGCAATGAGAAAGAAGATATTGTGGGGGCTGGTCATCGTCCTGGTGCTGGGAGCGATCGGTTTTTTCGGCATCGCGCCCGGCTATGTCGAATCGAGCATGAACAAGGTGGAGAAGAGCAATCTCCCCAAGGTGACCGCGCAGACCCAGGCGCTCCACGCCAAACTGCAGATCGCCGACATGCATGCCGACACGCTGATGTGGCGCAGGAGCCTGCTCGACCGTGCCGGGCGCGGCCAGATCGACCTGCCGCGGCTGATCGAGGGCAATGTCGCGCTCCAAATCTTCTCGTCGGTGACCAAGACGCCGAAGGGCCAGAATTACGACGCCAATGGCGACGATACCGACAATATCACGCTGCTCGCCATCGCTCAGCTCCAGCCGCCGCGCACCTGGGGCTCGCTGCTCCAGCGCTCGCTCTGGCATGCCGAGAAGCTTGATCGCGCCGCGCAGAAGTCCGACGGCCATCTCCGCGTGATCCACACCCCGGCCGATCTCGACCGGCTGCTGGCGGACCGCGCCAAGGGCCAGAAGGTCGTCGGCGGCATGCTCTCGGTCGAGGGGCTCCAGGATCTCGAGGGCCAGATCGGCAATCTCGACAGGCTCCACACCGCCGGCTTCCGCATGGCGGGGCTCGCGCACTTCTTCGACAACCAGGTCGCCGGATCGATGCACGGCATCAAGAAGGGCGGGCTGACGCCGCTCGGGCAGCAGGTCGTGCGCCGAATGGAGGCGCTCGGCATGATCGTCGATATCGCGCATTCGAGCCACGCCACGGTCGCGCAGGTGCTGGCGATGGCGAAGCGCCCGGTGGTCTCCAGCCATGGCGGCGTTCAGGCGACCTGCAAGGTCAACCGCAACCTCACCGACGCGGAGATCAAGGGCATCGCCCGCACCGGCGGGGTGATCGGCATCGGCTATTGGGACGCCGCGGTCTGCTCGACCGCTCCTTCGGCGGTCGCCGACGCCATCGCGCATGTCCGCGATTTGGTCGGCGTGAATTATGTCGGCCTGGGATCGGACTTCGACGGCGCGGTGACCACCGGCTTCGATTCGTCTCAGCTGGTCGAAGTGACCCAGGCGCTGGTCGATCGCGGTTTCAGCCAGGACGAGATCCGCAAGGTGATGGGCGGCAATGTGCTGCGGGTGATCCGGGCGGGGATCGTGGCGAAGCCTTAAAAATCCTCCCCGAGCTCGTCTCCGGGAGCGGGACTAGCCGCAGGCTGGTGGAGGGGTGCGCCGGTGAACCGGGCGCGTTCCGCGCCGCCCCTCCACCACCGCTTCGCGGCGGTCCCCCTCCCCCAGCAAGCTCGGGGAGGATTGATTGCGCCGTTCGCCTCGCCCATAGCCCCATGCATGCAGCGGCTGGACGGCGGCTCGGCGGTTCCGCCTCCCTTCCGGGGTGCGATCGTCGCGCTTGGTAATTTCGATGGGTTTCATCTGGGCCACCAGGCGGTGGTCGGCCGCGCGGTGGCGGACGCGCACGCCGCTGGGCGCCCGGCGATCGTCGGCACCTTCGATCCGCATCCGCGCCGCTATTTCAAGCCTGACGCCGATCATTTCCGCTTGACCACGCTCGACCAGCGCCAGCGCCTGTTCGCGGCGGCCGGCGTCGATGCCATGCTGGTCTTCCCCTTCGACGCCACGCTGGCGAGCCTCAGCGCGCATGCCTTCGCCGCCGAGCGGCTGGTCGAGGCATTCGGCGTCGGCGGCGTGGTGACCGGCATCGACTTCACCTTCGGCAAGGGCCGCGAGGGCGATGTCGCAAGGCTCGTCGCACTGGGCGACGAGCTCGGCTTCACCGCGGTCGCGGTGCCGCCCGTGGGGCTGGGTGGCGAGACCGTCTCCTCCAGCCGCATCCGCGAGCATCTGAAGGCCGGGCGCCCGCGCGACGCCGCGACGTTGCTCACCCGCCCTTTCGCGATCGAAGGCGTGGTCGAGCACGGTGGCAAGCTCGGGCGCCAGCTCGGCTATCCTACAGCGAACATGTCCCTCGCCCATTATCTGCGCCCCGCCTACGGCATCTATGCGGTGCGCGGGCGTCTTGCCGACGGGCGCATCCTGGACGGCGTCGCCAATCTGGGCATCCGTCCCAGCTTCGATCCGCCGGTGGAATTGCTCGAAAGCTATTTCTTCGATTTCGACGGCGATCTCTATGGCCAGACGATCGAGGTCTCGTTGATCGACTATCTGCGGCCCGAGGCGAAGTTCGACGATCTCGATGCGCTGAAGGTCCAGATGGACGCCGATGCGGCGAAGGCGCGCGCGTTGCTTCGCGGCTAAAGCGAATCGCTATCTATCTGCCCTTCTCGTCACACCGGACTTGTTCCGGGCTGACGAAGTGGGAGATCGATTCTGCCTAGTGCGCCACGTGGCAGCCCAACCGCCGCGCCACGGCCTGTTCGCGCTTGAACCGCAGCAGGCGGAACCGCACCCGATGCCACATGCTCATATCGTCCCAGCGCGAATCACTCTCCGCGCGGTCGATAAGCGCCTCGACCCGCTCGACGCCGCGCAGCCCGGGCTCCAGCAGGTACTGCCGGGCCAGATCGGCGATCGCGTCGCCTTCCTGGGGGTATCCCTTGCCAAATGCTTGCGGTTTCATGGCAGTTCGACGCGCGGGCCTCCCTCGTCGTTCCGCCCAATCGTGCCTAACCAATCCCTAACAACATCGGCTTTGCATGTCGGCAAGCCATCCTCTAATCCCCCGCGCACCCATGAGCGAACCTATCGACTACCGCGACACCGTCTTCCTGCCGAAGACCGATTTCCCCATGAAGGCCGGCCTTGCCCAAAAGGAACCGGCTATCCTGGAGCGCTGGGCGCAGATAGGCCTCTACGAGAAGCTGCGCGAGGCCCGCGCGGGTCGCGAGCGCTTCCTGCTCCACGACGGTCCGCCTTATGCGAATGGCGATATTCACATGGGCCACGCGATGAACAAGATCCTCAAGGACATCGTGGTGCGCTCGCAGTCCCTGATGGGCAAGGACGCGCCCTATGTGCCCGGCTGGGACTGCCACGGCCTGCCGATCGAGTGGAAGGTCGAGGAGGCGTATCGCGCCAAGAAGCTCAACAAGGACGAGGTCGACCCCGTCGCCTTCCGCGCCGAATGCCGCGCTTATGCCGAGAAATGGGTCGCCGTGCAGCGCGCCCAGTTCGAGCGGCTGGGGGTGATGGGCGACTGGGACGATCCCTATCTCACGATGAAGTTCGAGAGCGAGGCGATCATCGCCGGCGAGCTGCTCAAGTTCGCCGAGAGTGGACAGCTCTATCGCGGCGCCAAGCCGGTGATGTGGTCGCCCGTCGAGAAGACCGCATTGGCCGAGGCCGAGGTGGAATATGAGGATGTGGTGTCGACCCAGATCGACGTCGCGTTCGAGATCGTCGAGGCGCCAAATGCGCCCGAGCTGGTCGGCGCGCATGCGGTGATCTGGACGACCACGCCCTGGACGATCCCGGTGAACCAGGCTTTGGCCTATGGGGCTGAGATTGAATATGATCTGGTCCAGGCAGCGGATGGCACCGGGCCACGTTTCCTGATCGCCAGCAATCTATTCAACGCGTTTGTCTCGCGCGTCCGTGGTGACTGGATCACCATCAACGATTTCCCCGGCACAAACCTCGCCGGCGCGGTCGCCCGCCACCCGATGCACAAGCTCGGCGGTTTCTTCGCCAAGCCGCGTCCGTTCCTCGACGGCTCCAGCTTCGTCACCACCGATGCCGGTACCGGCCTCGTCCATATGGCGCCGGACCATGGTGAGGACGATTTCCTGCTGTGCAAGGCGCACGGGATCGATCCGGTGTTCGCAGTCGACGGCGCGGGCTTCTATCGCCCCGACTGGCTGTGGCTCGGCGGCCAGGGCAGCGTGATCAACAAGAAGTTCGTCGCGCCCGACGGCCCGATCTGCTCCGACCTCCGCGAGGCCGGCGCGCTGCTCGCCGCGACCGAGGATTTTGCGCATAGCTATCCGCACAGCTGGCGTTCCAAGGCGAAGATCATCTTCCGCGCCACCCCGCAATGGTTCATCCCGATGGACCGCAGCGCGACAAGCGACCGCAACTTGGCTGATCTGGCTTTGGGCGACGCGGTTGATGAGACGCTGCCCCTCTCCCCTGAAGCGAGGGGCAACGGCCCCACCTTGCGCGGCATCGCGCTCGACGCGATCGAGCGTACCCGATGGGTGCCCGAGCGCTCGATCAACCGCATCCGTTCGATGGTGGAGGGTCGCCCCGACTGGGTGATCAGCCGCCAGCGTGCCTGGGGCGTGCCGATCGCGCTCTACGTCAACCGCAGGACCGGTGATTACCTCCGCGATCCGGCGGTCAATGCGCGCATCCTCGACGCCTTCCGCGACGGCGGCGCCGATGCCTGGTTCCAGGCGGACCACCAGGCCTTCCTCGGCCCCGACTATGCGCTCGCCGATTACGAGGTGATCACCGACATTCTCGACGTCTGGTTCGATTCGGGCTCGACCCACAGCTTCGTGATCGAGCAGCGCTATGGCGAGGGCGTCCGCGCGAACCTGTATCTCGAAGGCTCCGACCAGCATCGCGGCTGGTTCCAGTCATCGCTGCTCGAATCCTCCGGCACGCGCGGCCGCGCGCCCTATGACGCGGTGCTGACCCACGGCTTCGCGCTCGACGGCAATGGCCGGAAAATGTCCAAGTCGCTGGGCAATGTCGTCGATCCGCTCAAGATCATCGGGGAGAGCGGCGCGGACATCCTGCGCCTCTGGGTCGCGCAGACCGATTATTTCGAGGACGTCCGCATCGGCAAGGAAGTGCTTGCCGGCACCGGCGACACCTATCGCAAGTTGCGCAACACCTTCCGCTACCTGCTCGGCGCGCTCGAAGGCTTTGACGACGGCGAGAAGCTGCCCGTCGCGCAGATGCCCGAGCTGGAGCGCTACATCCTCCACAAGCTCGCCGAACTCGACGCCGAGCTGAAGGCCGCCGCGAACGATTTCGAGTTCAACCGCTACAGCCGCGCACTGACCGATTTCGCCAATGAGGATTTGTCGGCCTTCTTCTTCGATATCCGCAAGGACTCGCTCTATTGCGATGCGCCCACGGATCCGAAGCGGCGCGCCTATCGCACCGTGCTCGACATCCTGTTCCACGCGCTGGTCCGCTACGCCGCGCCGATCCTCGCCTTCACCGCCGAGGAAGTCTGGCAGACGCGTTTCCCGAACGAGGACGAATCGGTCCATATGCTCGAATGGCCGGTGCTCCCCGCGCTGGGCGGTGCCCTTACCGCCGACTGGGCCGAAGTCCGCGCGCTGCGCCAGGCAGTGACCGAGGCGATCGAGCCCTATCGCCGCGAGAAGCAGGTCCGTTCCAGCCTCGAGGCCGAAGTCACCGTGCCCAAATTGCCGATGTCGGGCGCCGACCTCGCCGAATTGTTCATCGTCTCCTCGGTGACGAAAGGCGACGCGATCACGGTGACGCCCACCCAGCGCCACAAATGCGGTCGATGCTGGCGCCATCTTCCCGAAGTTGCGGAAGACGGGATGCTGTGCGACCGCTGCGCCGGAGTTGTGGGCAAGTGAATATGACGCGTTGGATCGGCCTTGGCGTGGCGGTGCTGGTGTTCCTGCTGGACCAGTTCGCCAAATATTATGTGACCGGCCCGCTGGGGCTGAACGTGCAGGATGCGTCGCTGACGATCCTGCCGATCTTCGACCTGCGCTTCGTCAAGAATGTCGGCGTGTCGCTGGGGCTGCTGCCCGCGAGCGGCGCGACGATGCGCTGGCTGCTCGTGGCGATGACCGGCGCGATTGCGGCGGGCGTGCTGTGGTGGATGCTGCGCGAGAAGAAGCGGCCCGACGTGCTCGCCCTCGGCATGGTGCTGGGCGGTGCGCTGGGCAACATTCTCGATCGCACGCGCCTCGGCTATGTCGTCGATTTCGCCGATCTGCACTTCGGCAATTGGCGTCCCTTTTTGGTCTTCAATGTCGCCGATGCGGCGATTACCATCGGCGTGCTGATCCTGTTGATCCGCGCCCTGTTCGTGCGCGATAAGACGGCCAAGTCGCCGGCCCCTCTGGAGAATGAAGTCAATGCGTAAGCTTATCACCCTTGCGGCGGGCGTCGCGCTCGTGGCCACGCTCTCCGCCTGCGGCAAGAAGGGCTATGACCGCGCGCGTCCCGATGAATTCGCCGTCGCGCGCCAGGCGCCGCTGGTGATTCCGCCCGATTTCGCGCTCGTCCCGCCCCAGCCCGGTGCCCCGCGCCCGCAGGATACCTCGCCCTCGAACCAGGCGCTCGATGCGCTGTTCGGCGGATCGGCTGCGCGCAGCGCGTCCGAGAATGCGACGCTCGACGCCGCCGGCCGTACCGGTGCCGATGCCGGTGCGCGCACCACCGCGGGCAGCCCCTCGACCAACGTCGTCGACAAGGGCAGCACCACGCGCGACATCGTCGCCGCGCCCGAAGGCGATGGCCGCGACGCTCGCGCCAGCGCGCCGGGCGCCGCTGCTCCCGCTCCCGCTCCCGGTCCCGGTCCCGCGGCGACTCCGCCGGCCACCAGCACGCCGCAATAAGCGACGCGGATCATCCGATACGGAAAAGGGCCGGCCCGCACTCTGCGGACCGGCCCTTTTCTTTGGCCTGTTATGGCCGACTTGGCTTAGAAGCTGACGCCGATCGAGCCGAGCACGCCACCCTTGCTGGCATTCTTGCCGGTCGGGGTGATGAAGTCGCCGTCGGTGTCGACATAGGAAACGCCGAAGGTCAGCGCCTTGTAGGTGTAGGTCGCACCCACGCTCCAATCGGTATATTCCTTGCCGATCGACAGCCAGCTCGGGCCGAAGGTGTGGCCGAGATGGGCGGTCAGGCCCAGCGGCACGCCCGGAATGGCGCCCGAGAGATCACCGGCGATATAGACGTTGTCGTTCTTCTTCAGCGTGTTCGAGGCACCCTGATCGAGCGCGAGCGCCTTCTGCTTCGGCGCATAGTTGACCGTGCCCTTGGCGGTAACCGGGCCGATCGCATACGAGATCGAGGCATAGGGCTCGATGAAGTCGGACGCGCTGTTGTCACCCGAGGCACGCGTGCCCGGATAGACATAATAGAGCGCACCGACGTCGAATGTCGCGCCGCCGAACGTCTTCTTGAAGCCGCCGATCAGGTCGATTTCTTGGTGCGCGCTGCCATGGGCAGTCACATAGTCATCGACCGACGAACCCCAGACCGAGACATAGAAGCCCGATTCGTGGCTGACGGTGATGCCGCCCTGGACCGCGAAATTGCCGTCGGTCTGCGAAATGCCGCGGAACTTGTAGTCGCTGACTACAGTCGCGCTGCCATTGATCGTGATCGCGGGCGCGGGCGCCGTTTCGTCTTGCGCCATTGCGGGCGCGGTGGAGGCGAGCAAAAGCGCGCCAAAGCTGATCATCGAGAAGCGCATGGAATCCCTTTCAATAAATTCCTAAAGGGTCCCCACCTGCCGTCGTCCGACGCTGCATCTATGTGGCTCGATGGCCGGGGCAGCTTTCATTCGACGCGCCATCAATGCCGAATTACGCTGCGACGCACAATGAAAATTGCTGTTCTATGACAGGATCGTAAGAAACTGTTGCTGGGCCGCAACAGGAGCCGAATGCCCTTGGGCGGTCAGCGGACTGCGACGATTGCGTCCACTTCCACTGCGGCGCCGAGTGGCAGTGTCGGCACGCCCACGGCGCTGCGGGCATGACGCCCGTCCTCGCCGAACAGCGCCTGCATCAGCTCGGACGCGCCGTTGGCGACCTTGGGCTGGTCGGTGAAATCGGTGGCGGAATTGACGAACACGCCCAGCTTCACGATCCGCACGACGCGCGAGAGATCGCCGTCGAGCGCCTTCTTGATCTGCGCGACGAGCATCAGCGCGCAGCGCTGCGCCGCTTCGGCGCCGAATTCGAGATCGCGTCCATCACCCAGCCGCCCGGTCATCAGCGCACCGTCCTTGAACGGCAGCTGCCCGGAGATGTGGAGCAGCCCGGCCGCCTCGACGGCAGGAACATAGGCGGCCACGGGGGCGGCGGCTTCGGGAAGGGAGAGGCCGAGCTCTTCCAGCTTGCGATCGATGGCGGTGGTCATGCGAGCGGATCAACCACTCGCGGCGGGGACGGTCAAGCCCCGGCGGGCACGCCCGCGGCGAAGCGCGCCGCGATCCAGCCCTGCGCCTCGCGCCAATCGTCGATTCGGGCATGGGCATAAGGCGCAGGCGGCACGCTGGGCGCCAGGCTGGGCTCGGCGATCATGTGGAGGCGGAACACGCCCGGCGCATGCTTGGCCACCGATTCGTGGTGGACGGCAAGATCGTCGACGAACACCGTGACCGGCGCGCCGAACTCCTCGACCAGCCTCGCCACCGGCGCGCCCTTGCCGCCCTGGTTGCACTCGACCCGATGCGCGATGCCGTGTGCTGCGAGCTGCGCGATCCGGTGCGTGCGGCAATGATCGCCCAGATTGGTGAGCACGACGATCTCGGCCTCCTCGGCAAGCGCCGCCAGCGCTTCGCGGGCATGCGGCACCAGCGTCTGGCGGTCCATCTCGTCGGGGAAGAAGCCGTCGAGCAGCCCCCACATCTCCGCGCTCCCGACCAGGCTCTGATCGTGGCGGCGACGCATCGAATTGGCGAACTCGCCGCCGTTCGGCGCGAAATCGATCGCGTGCTCCTCGTCGAGCCAGACGCCGAAATGGCGCACCATGTGGAGCAGCACTTCGTCGCAATCGGTGATCAGCAGCGGCTTCATGCGCGTTCCAGTTCCATGCGTGCGGCGACGAGCGCGGCCGGCTTCACCTCCAGCGCGTCGGCGCAGGCGAGCAGATCGGGCTCATATGCTTCGAGAAAGCCGAGCGTCGCGGCGAGCAGCGATGCCTCGCCCGCCCGCGCCCGAAGCGACGCGGGGTCGAGTCCGGTCAGATCGAGCAGCCGGCTCGCGCGCTGCGAATCGGTCAGAGTCCAGGCGAGCGCCTGCAGCGCCAGCGCCGCGGCATTTGTTTCCGACGCCGCCATCGCCTAGAGAGTCTCCGAAAGCATAGGGTAGAGCGCGTGGCAAAAAGGGTGCTCGTTGTCGAGGACAACGAACTCAATCTGAAGCTGTTCTGCGATTTGCTGCGTGCGCACGGCTTCACCACCGAGCCGGTGAAGGACGGGCGCGACGCCGTTGCCGCCGCACGCGCGTTCGAGCCCGACCTCGCGATCATGGATATCCAGCTGCCGCATGTCAGTGGCTACGAGCTGATCCAGCAGATGAAGCTCGACGTCGATCTGCGTTCGATCCCGATTATGGCGGTCACCGCCTATGCCGGGCATGAGGACGAGGAGCGCATCCGCGCTGCCGGCGCGAATGCCTATGTCTCCAAGCCGATCTCGCTGGCGCGCTTCATGGAAGAAGTCCGCGCGTTGCTGCCCGCCGAAGCCGCGGCGGACACGGAGCCGGGCACAGAAGAAGCCCCACAGCCATAAGGCCTGGGGCTTCGTTGAAAGCGGTCCCCGCTTTCGCGGGGATATAGTAAGTCAGGCTGCGCCCGACTTACTTAATCTTCGCTTCCTTGAACTCGACATGCTTGCGCACGACGGGGTCGTACTTGCGGAACGAGAACTTCTCGGTCTGGGTGCGCGGATTCTTCTTCGTGACGTAGAAGAAACCCGTGTCCGCCGTGCTGACGAGCTTGATCTTGACAGTGGTCGGCTTGGCCATGACCCGAAACCCTTGAATCTGCTAAAAAGAAAGAGCGGCACGCGAGGCGCACCGCTTCCAGACGGGGGCACCTGCGCGAGTCCGCCGCAAAAGTCAAGGCGCGAGCCGCTTGACGCGGCCTTAACCGTGCCTGGGCCAAGCTCGGCTCCGCACAGGGGAGGCACATGGAAGCGATCGTCCCGGCCTTCCTTTTGGCCGTCTTGACCCAGCTCGGCGAGCGTCCCGCGGCGCTCACGGCGATTCTGTCGGATCGTTTCCGCCGCCCGATCCTCGTCGCGCTGGCCGCCGGGCTTGCGCATGCGATCGGCAACGGCGCGGCCGCTGCCGCCGGCATGGCGATCGCGCCGATGATGACCCCCAATGCGCAAGCGCTGTTCCTCGCGGTCGCGCTCGTCTTCGGCGGGGTGGGCGGGATCTGGCCGGTCAAAGCGCCCGACCGGCTGGAGCGCTGGCGGCTGGGCGCGGTCCTCACCCCGCTGCTGGGCGTGCTTATCCTCGCGTTCGGCGAGCGGACGCAATTCTTCACGCTGGCGATTTCGGTGCGCGGCCTGCCCTGGCTCGCGGCGGCAGGCGCGACGATCGGCGCCTTCGCGGTGGCGTTCGTCGCGGCGGTTCTCGGCGAAAAGCAATGGATGGCGATTCGCTTCGGCTGGCTGCGGATCGGCTCCGCCATCCTCTTCCTGATCGCCGGCGCCTGGATCGGCCTGGGCGCGGTTCGGCTGCTCTGAAACGTCGCCGAATCGATCACCGTCATCGGCATAAATCCGATGTGCGGGCACGGACCCGGCACTATATGGCGTTCGTTGACCCCACGAATCGATTTCCGGAGGACGAAAGATGGCAGACAAGACCGCGGCGCTCCAGACGCCCACCGACCTCAACCGCAATGACACCAAGAGCGTCGCCGATGCGCTGAACAGCGCGCTGGCAGATTGCTTCGCGCTCTATCTCAAGACCAAGAATTTCCACTGGCACGTGTCGGGCCCGCATTTCCGCGACTATCACCTGCTGATGGACGACCAGGCGACGCAGATCTACGGCGTCACCGATGCGATCGCCGAGCGCGTGCGCAAGACCGGCAACGTCACACTACGGTCGATCGGCGACATCTCGCGCCACCAGACGCTGACCGACAATGATGCGGATTATGTCGCGCCGGGCGACATGCTGTCCGAGCTGCGCGACGATAATCTCAAGCTCGTCGAGAGCTTCCGCGTGGTCAAGGAAGCCGCCGAGGCGGCCGGCGACAATGCCACCAGCGGCATCGTCGACGAATGGACAGACCAGGCCGAAGAGCGCGCCTGGTTTCTGTTCGAGGCCAGCCGCAAGGGTTGAATTTAGAAAGGGCCGGGGATCACCCCGGCCCTTTTCGCATCACTTGATCGCGGCGAGGTCGGTCTCGACCTTCTTGAGCAGCTCGTCGGTCAGCTTGTCCGGCGCGAAGGGCTGCACCTGGCGCAGGCTCATCGCCTTGAAGCTCTCATAAGCAGGATTTGCGGTCACATCGGCGCCCAGGCTGGTGGCGAGCACGGCCTTCGCTTTCTCGTCGGCCACGATCGTCTCGATCGGCGTGTCGAGGTTGAACTTCGCCGTAGACGCAGCCGCGGCAGGAGCCGGCGTGGCGGCCGGGGCGGTTGCGGGCGCAGGCGCAGTCTGGGCGAGTGCGGCGACAGGGGCCAGGCAGGCAAGCGCTACCGCGGTCAGGACGAGCTTCATATAATGGGGAACTCCATCGGGTGGAGCGCCAATCCTAGCGTGCTGCACGGACCTTCGCCAGCGCCTGCGCAGGGCCAACAGTAACCAGCCACCAGTCGGGCGGCGCCCCGAGTCGGAAAGGCACGATGCTGGTGCCCCAGCCCGCGCCTACCACGATCGTGCGACCGCTTTCGTGGATCACCCCGCAGCGATAGCGGTCGCCATAGCGCGACGCGCTCGCGAGCTGGCCGTACCAGGGCAGTACGATCTGGCCGCAATGCGTGTGTCCCGCCAAGACCACGCCGAATTGCGACGGCAGGCGCGGAATCACGTCGGGGCTGTGCATGAACGCCAGGATCGGCCCGGGCATCCGGGCGGCGGCGAGCACCACGGCGGGGACGGCGGCATGGCCCGAATGCACGTCGCCGATACCCGCCAGCGTCAGTACGCCCACGTGTTGCACGCGATTGTCGAGAACGCGGATGCCAACCCGTTCGAGCGCCTCCCACATCCGCGGAATGCCCCGGTATGTGTAATCATGGTTGCCGAGTACCGCATAGACGCCGAGCGGCGCGGAGAGCCGGGCGAGCGGCGCGGCGATCTCGGCATCCGAATAGTCGCGCGTACCCAGCACCCGATCGCCAACGAAATCGCCTGCGAGGAGGACGATGTCGGGATGCTGGGCATTCACCTGTTCGACGATCCGCGCGACGCGTTCGGGCGGCATGTCGGGGCCCTGGACATGCACGTCGCTGATCAGCGCCACGCGCAGCGGCGCAGCACCGGCCGGCCAGCCGGGGACCGCGATGGTCGCGCGCCGTACGATCGGATCGGCCAGGATGTTGAGATAGCACCAGCCCGCCAGCGCGAGCACGAGGACGAGAATCACTCCGAGGGCGCGCAGCATGGCCGGGGTCTGGCACAAACCGCCGCCCGAAACCATTAATAGCCCATGCGCGCATTCGCCGATCTGCTCGATGGCCTGATCTACACAAGGTCGCGCAACGCCAAGCTTCGGCTGATCGGCGATTATCTCAAGGCCACACCCGATCCCGACCGCGGCTGGGCGATGGCCGCGCTCACCGGGGGGCTCGATCTGCCCGCGGTCAAGCCGGCGCTGATCCGCGCGATGGTCGAGGAACGTGTCGATCCGGTGCTGTTCGCGATGAGTCGCGATTTCGTCGGGGATTCGGCCGAGACGATCGCCTTGCTCTGGCCCGAGCCAGCGACACCACCTCCCGAAAGCTCGCCGCTCACACTTTCCCGGGTCGTCGCCACGCTCGGCACCATCTCCAAGTCCGATGCCCCCGCCATGCTCGCCTCGATGCTCGACCGGCTCGAGGCCGACGAGCGCTTCGCCCTTCTCAAGCTCGCCACCGGCGCGCTGCGTGTGGGCGTATCGGCGCGGCTCGCCAAGACCGCGCTCGCCCAGGCTTTCGGCCTCGATGTCGATGCCGTGGAGGAGGTCTGGCACGGGCTCGTCCCGCCCTACGCCCCCTTGTTCGATTGGGCCGAAGGCAATGGCACCCAGCCGACGCCGCAGAACGTCCCCGTCTTCCGCCCCTTCATGCTCGCGCATCCGCTGGAGGAAACGAGCGTCAGCCTCGACGATTACGCCGCCGAATGGAAATGGGACGGCATCCGCGTCCAGATCGTCCATGTCGCGGGCGAGACGAGGCTCTACAGCCGCGCGGGCGACGACATCACCCACAGCTTTCCCGAAGTGGCGAGTGCCTTCGCCACGCCAGGCGTGCTCGACGGCGAATTGCTGGTGAAGGGCGAGTTCCAGGGCGGTGAAGGCGGCGCGGCTAGCTTCAACGCCCTCCAGCAGCGGCTCGGCCGAAAGGCGGTCTCCGCGAAGACGCTCGTCGAATATCCCGCCTTTGTCCGGCTCTACGACATCTTGTTCGACGGCGCGGAAGATCTGCGCGCGCTAGGCTGGTCCGATCGCCGCACCCGGCTCGAGGGCTTCGCCACGCAGCTCGATCCCGATCGCTTCGACGTCTCGGCAGTAATCGAAGCCGCGGATTTCGCCGCGCTCGAGGAAATCCGCGCCGGCGCCCGTGACGCCTCGATCGAGGGCGTGATGCTCAAGCGCCGCGATTCGCCCTATGTCGCCGGCCGCCGCACCGGGCTGTGGTACAAATGGAAGCGCGATCCGCTCATCGCCGATTGCGTGCTGATGTATGCCCAGCGCGGCTCGGGCAAGCGCTCGTCCTTCTATTCGGACTATACCTTCGGCGCGTGGACCGAGACGCAAGAGCTGCTGCCCGTCGGCAAGGCCTATTTCGGCTTTACCGACGAGGAGCTGAAATGGCTCGATCGGTACGTCCGCAACCACACCGTCAACCGCTTCGGCCCGGTGCGCGAGGTCGACAAGACGCTGGTGCTCGAAGTCGCGTTCGATTCGATCCACCAGTCGAAGCGACACAAATCGGGCGTCGCGATGCGTTTCCCTCGGATCAGCCGCATCCGCACCGACAAGCCGGCGAGCGAGGCCGACACGATCGAGGGACTGAAGCGGCTAATCAGCTAATTGCGCGCGCGCGAAAGGCACGCCAGACTGCGGGTAAGCCATCGTGTCGGGGAGCTGGGATGCGCATAGCCAAGATAGTGCTGGAGCGGCTGTCCCTGGTGTTCCTGGGGGCGCTGGCCGCGTTGATCTGCGTCCAGTTGATGATGGATACTTCGCCGCCCGAAGTGGAACGCCTGCGCAAGCTGGCACTCTGGCTTTGGATCAGCACGGTTTACGTAGGATTCTGGTTCCGCACCGCCAGGAAAAACGCGCCCGCCCGGGAGCTTTCACCTGCGAAAAGTGGCACGGGCGTCGTGGTCGGCACCGGATTGGCGGCGGCATATTTCGTCACGCGGGATTCGAGCGGCAGCGCGGCTGTCCTTCTTCCGGCTGCGATAGGATTGCTGACCATCGTCACCGCCTGGTTCGTCTTCCGGTTCGCCTCGAAGCACGCGGACGAAATCGGCGAAGCACGCTTCGTCACCACGAACCCCGACGACGGCAAGAGCGGCGGTGTCTAGCCGATTGGGCCGGCTTCGGCTGGCGGGGCGCTGCTTGCCGGCTAAGACTGTTCCAAATGTCGACTAGCTTCCTCGCCCCCGCGATGATGATCGCCTCGGGTTCGATCCATGCCGTGGTCAATGCCATCCTCAAGGGCGGCAAGGACAAGATGGCAGGCCGCGCGATCATCGACGGGTCGAGCGCGGTGATCCTGCTTCCGGCGACGCTGCTGGTGCCGCTGCCCGAAGGCGCCTGGGGCTGGCTCGCGACGACGGCAGTGCTCCACAGCCTCTATCTCTTCGCGCTGGTCCGCGCGCTCGAGACCAGCGACTTCTCCGCCGCCTATCCGATCCTGCGCGGCACGGCGCCGCTGATCACCGCGGCGCTGGCGATCGGCGTGTTCGGCGAGCCCGCGAGCCCGCGCGAGTTGATCGGTATCGGCTGCATCGGAGCGGCGATGTTCGTGATGGTGAGCGGCCGCCATATCGAGGCCAGGGGACTCGCCTGGGCGCTGTTCACCGGCGTGATGATTGCGAGCTACACCGTGATCGACGCACAGGGGGTGCGTGCGGCGCCGACACCGATGAGCTTCATCGTCTGGATGTTCGTGCTGATGGGCAGCGTGACCGTGACGATGTTCGGCCTGGTCTCGCGCGGCGCGATCTTCGCCTCGGCGGTGAAGCAATGGCGTCCGGGCGTGATCGCGGGCGCGCTTTCGATCCTCACTTATGGCCTAGCACTCAGCGCCTTCGCGCTCGGTCCCACCGCGCCGCTGGCGGCGTTGCGCGAGACCGGCATGGTCACCGCGCTGCTGATCGCCACGTTCGTGCTCAAGGAGCGCGTTACCCCGGCGCGCGCGGTGGGCGTGCTCGGCATCCTGGCGGGCGCAGTGCTGATCCTGACGCGCTGAGGGACAACCCCCGAAACGAGAAAGGGCCAGGCGTTTCCGCCCGGCCCTTTCCGATTCGCTTGTGCAAAGCCTTACGCCATCGGCGTGAGGTTCACCGCTGCATACTTGCCGCGACGATCGACTTCGAGTTCGAACTCGAGACGGTCGCCTTCGTTGAGCGTGGGCATGCCCGCGCGCTCGACGGCGGAGATATGGACGAATGCGTCCGGCTGGCCGTCATCGCGCTGGATGAAGCCGAAGCCCTTCATGGCGTTGAAGAACTTGACCGTTCCGGTCGCCTTCTCGCCAGTCAGCTGACGCTGCGGGCCGCCGGCGCCGCCACGGGGTCCACCCGGGCCTGCGTCGCGGTCGCGCGGCGGGCCGCGGTCTTCGACCGGAAGCGGTTCGCCGTCGATCTTGAGCTCGGTCGCCGAGATGCGGCCGCCACGATCGACGAGCGTGAAGCCCATCGGCTGGCCTTCCGCCAGGCCGGTCAGGCCTGCCTGCTCGACTGCCGAGATGTGCACGAACACGTCCTCGCCGCCGTCATCGCGAACGACGAAGCCGAAGCCCTTCTGTGCGTTGAAAAATTTGACCACGCCGGTCGCTTCGCCGACCACCTGGGGGGGCATGCCGCGGCCACCGCCGCCGCCACCGCCACCAAAGCCGCCACCGCCGCCACCGAAGCCGCCGCCACCGCCGCTGCGGAAACCACCGCCGCCGCCGAAGCCGCCACCACCGCCGCCGCCGCCGCCGAACCGGTCGCCGCCGCCGAAGCCGCCACGATCACCGAATCCACCGCCGCCATAGCTGCTGTCGTCGCCACCAAAACCGTCGCGCTTGTCTCTGCCGCGCCCGCCGCGATCCCCACGGCGCCCTCGATCAAAACTCATGCCCTGTTCGTCTTCCCGGTTCGCCCTTGTACCAATCAAAACCCGAGCGCCGGACGAAAAACGCAGGTCTTCGAGCACTAAAATAGTGCGCCTAGAATCGGTCATAGCCCAAAAAACTGGCCTGCGCGAACGAATTTCGACGGGATTGCGGCAATTCCGGCCGAACTGCGGCGCTTGCGCCACGCGGCACCAACCGGCAGGGAGGACGACATGGAAGCGATCCTCGAACTCGTCACCAGCCCGGCGGCCTGGCTCGCGCTAGTTACGCTCATCGTGATGGAGGTGGTGCTCGGCATCGACAACCTCATTTTCATCTCGATCCTGTCGAACAAGCTGCCCGAGCATCAGCGCACCCGCGTCCGCCGAATCGGCATCAGCCTGGCGCTGATCCTCCGGATCGTGCTGCTGTCGTCGCTGGTTTGGATCACCAAGCTCACCACGCCGGTATTCGATCTCGGCATCAGCCTGCCCGGCGAGCATGGCGAGCCCGCGCTCGAGACCGCCTTCTCGGTCCGCGACCTGATCCTGATCGCCGGCGGCGTGTTCCTGGTCTGGAAGGCGACCACCGAGATCCACCACAGCGTCGATCCCCAGCCCTCGGGCGAGACGCTCGACAAGAAGGGCCGCGCGATTTCGAGCTTCGGCGCGGCGATCATCCAGATCCTGCTGCTCGACATGGTCTTCTCGATCGATTCGATCCTCACCGCGGTCGGCATGTCGGACGATCTGCCGGTGATGGTCACCGCGGTGGTCTTCGCGGTCGGCGTGATGCTGTTCGCCGCCGACCCGCTGGCCAACTTCATCAGCCGCAACCCGACCGTCGTGATGCTCGCCCTGGGCTTCCTGCTGATGATCGGCGCGATCCTGATTGCCGACGGTTTCGGCGTCCACGTCCCCAAAGGCTATGTCTATTGCGCCATGGCGTTTTCCGCCGGGGTGGAGACCCTCAACATCTGGGCGCGCAAGGCACGGGCCAAGCACGGCGATCCGCATCCATAGGCTTTCAAAGTAGCATTTTGGCCTGCTTTGCCGGGGAAATGCCCATCTCAGGAGGGCGGAAGTGAACGAATGGGCCTCGCGTTCCTTCACTTTCGCGCATGCCGCACCATTGAGAAGCGCGGCGAACGCGGCTAGGCGAGCGCGATGACTGTTTACTTCCACGAAGAAGACCTGCCGGAGGGCGTATTCGCTCCCGGCGCCTCGATCGCCGTCGATACCGAGACAATGGGGCTGATCACCCCACGCGACCGGCTGTGCCTCGTCCAGCTCTCCGATGGCTCGGGTGACGAGCATCTCGTCCGCTTCGGCTCGCATTCGGCCTATGACGCACCGAACCTGCGCGCCGTCCTCTCCGATCCGGAGCGGCTCAAGCTCTATCATTTCGCACGCTTCGATCTCGCGGCGATCCGCTTCTATCTCGGCGTCGTCGCCGGCCCGGTCTATTGCACCAAGATCGCGTCGCGGCTCGTACGCACCTATACCGATCGCCACGGGCTCAAGGACCTGGTCCGCGAGCTGACCGGCAACGAAATCTCGAAGCAGCAGCAATCGTCCGACTGGGGCGGCCCCGAACTTTCGGACGCGCAGAAAGACTATGCTGCGTCCGACGTCCGTTATCTTCACGCGATGAAGGTGGAACTCGACAAGCGTCTCGAGCGTGAAGGCCGCATGCCGCTTGCCCAAGCCTGTTTCGATTTCTTGCCGTGGCGCGCCGATCTCGATCTCGCCGGCTGGCCGGAGGTCGATATCTTTGCGCATATCTGACGCCCTGCTTGTCCGGCGGCCTTCCGCTCCCCACAAAGGCACGCATGTCTGAAGTCGCCGCCCGTTTGCGCTCGCAGCGCCGCTTTTGGGCGCATCCGGGCAGCAACCACGACCGTCTCGTGCGCCTGTCGCTGGTCGTGCTGCCGATCGGCATCGGCGTGCTGACGGCATTCCTGGTCACCGCACCCTTGTTCATGGGCGGCGACGTCAGCTTCGTGCTCGACAAGAACAAGGTGGCGATGGCCGAGGAGCGGCTGCGGATCGACGCGGCCGATTATCGCGGCCAGGACGAGAAGGGCCAGCCCTTCCAACTCCATGCCGGCTCGGCGATCCAGAAGAGCTCGGCCGAGCCTATCGTCCAGCTCCGCGACCTGAACGCCCAGATCGGTCTACCCGAAGGCCCCGCCTCGGTCACCGCCGATCGCGGACGTTACAACATGGATACCCAGAAGGTCGCGGTCGATGGCCCGATCCGCTTCCAGACCGCCGACGGCTATACGCTGAACACGCATGATTCGACGGTCGATCTGAAGACGCGCGTGATGCAGAGCGGCGGCGCGGTGACCGGCAACACGCCCACCGGCACCTTCAGCGCGAACAGCATGACCGCCGATCTGGCACAGCGGACCATACGCCTCGATGGCAATGCACGCTTGCGGATAATCCCTAAGCGCGCGAATAGGCGGCCATGACCCGCAGCCTCGCCTTGCTGGCCCTGACCCTTGTCGCCGCCGTTCCGGCGGCCGCGCAGACGCGCCACGATTCGGCCGCGCCCATCGATTTCGCGTCGGACCATATCGAGCTCCAGGACCGCGCCAACCGCGTCCTGCTCACCGGCAATGTCAGGATCGTCCAGGCCGAGATGACGCTCACCTCGTCGCGGATGATCGTCACCTATACTGGCGAGATCAGCAACGGCTCGCCCCAGGTCTCGCGGCTCGACGCGTCGGGCGGCGTGACGGTGTCGCGGCCCGATCAGACCGCGCGCTCGCAATATGCCGTCTATGATCTCAACACCCGGATCATCACGATGGTCGGCGGCGTGACACTGCGCCAGGGCGCCAACAACGTCTCGGGCGGGCGGCTATCGATCAATCTCGACACCGGTCGCGCAACGATCGACGGCTCGGGCGTCGGCGGATCGACGCGTCCCGGCCAGCCCGGCGTCCAGAGCCAGGGTGGCCGCGTCACCGGTCGCTTCTCGGTCCCCAAGCGCCAGGGCGACGCTACGCAACCTGCGCCCGCGCCCGCGCCGAAACAATAGAGCCGATTTCCAACGGCACGGCCTACAAGCCCTTCCCTTGGCCGATTTTCTCATGCAGGAATCCTGCCAATCGGCTTTGGGATGGGTTGCCCGTAAAAGAACCGGGTCCATATCGGGTCCATGCAGGATACTGCCATGAACGACGTCGCCACGCTCGAGATGCCCGTCACCGATCCGGCGCCGCTGCCGGATCGCGGCCTTGCGGTCGTCTCGATCGCGAAATCCTATGACAAGCGCGTGGTGCTCACCGACGTGTCGGTCTCGGTCGGCCGCGGCGAGGTTGTCGGCCTGCTCGGTCCCAACGGCGCGGGCAAGACGACCTGCTTCTATTCGGTGATGGGGCTGGTGAAGCCCGATTCGGGCCGCATCATGCTGGACGGCGAAGACATCACCAAGCTGCCGATGTATCGCCGTGCGATCCTGGGCCTCGGCTATCTACCGCAGGAAACCTCGATCTTCCGCGGGCTGAGCGTCGAGAAGAACATTCTTGCAGTGCTCGAATTGTCCGAGCCCGATCGCAACGCCCGCTTCGCCCGGCTCGATACGTTGCTTGACGAATTCGGCCTCACCCGCCTCCGTGATGCACCCGCGATGGCGCTGTCGGGCGGCGAGCGCCGCCGCGCTGAGATCGCCCGCGCGCTGGCCGCCGATCCGACGATCATGCTGCTCGACGAGCCCTTCGCCGGCATCGACCCGCTCTCGATCAGCGACATCCGCGACCTCATCTGCGAGCTGCAGAAGCGCGGCATTGGCGTGCTGATCACCGATCACAATGTTCGCGAGACGCTCGACATCGTCAACCGCGGTTACATCATCTATGACGGCCGCGTGCTCTTCGCCGGCGCGCCCGACGATCTCGTCAACGACGAGAACGTCCGTCGGCTCTATCTGGGCGAGAGCTTCTCGCTCTAGATGCCATGAGTCTCGCGCCTCGCCTCGATCTCCGGCAGTCGCAATCGCTGGTCATGACGCCGCAGCTCCAGCAGGCGATCAAGCTGCTGGCGCTGTCGAACCTCGAGATCGAAACCTTCATCGCCGAGGAGGTCGAGAAGAACCCTTTGCTCGACGCCCAGAGCGGCGGCGGCGCCGAGGAGGCTCCCGATTCGGCGCCCGAGCCGGAACGAGATTTCGACGAGGTTCGCGACGGTCCGGCCGACGCTGCGGAGCTGCTCGCCGGCGGCGGCGAGGCGGCGGGCGAAGCCGCGCTCGACGTCGATTTCGCCGCGGAGACCTTCCATCACGACGGCCCCACCGATTCGATCGGCGGTCTCGACGGCAGTCTGGGCCTGACCGGCGCCAGCAGCGGCGGCATGTCCGAGGATGGCCCCGATTTCGACAATCTCGGCGCGTCCGAACTGAGCCTCGCCGATCATCTGATGGCCCAGGCCGGCGCCACGATCGACGGCAGCGACCTGTTCATCGCCGCGCACCTGATCGATCAGATCGACGAGACCGGCTACCTCACCGTGCCGCTGCTCGAAGTCGCGAATCGGCTGGGCGTACCGCTCGCCCGGATCGAGGCGGTGCTGGCGGTGATCCACACCTTCGAACCCACCGGCGTCGGCGCGCGCAACCTCGCCGAGTGCATCGCGCTCCAGGCCAAGGAGGCCGATCGCTATGATCCGTGCATGGCCCGGCTGATCGACAATCTCGATCTCGTCGCGCGCGGCGACATGGCCCGCCTCAAGCGCATCTGCGACGTCGACGACGAGGATCTGGCGGACATGATCCGCGAGCTCAGGAGCTACGATCCCAAGCCCGGCTGCGCCTATGGCGGCGAGCCGATGCGCGCGGTCACCCCCGATATCTTCGTCGCTCGCCGAAGCGGCGGCTGGGCGATCGAGATCAACGCCGCGACGCTGCCGCGCCTGCTCGTCAACCGCGCTTATTATGCCGAGGTCTCGGCGGGACCGCAGGACAAGACGAGCAAGGCCTGGCTGTCGGACATGCTCGCCAGCGCCAACTGGCTGGTCAAGGCGCTCGACCAGCGCCAGCGCACGATCATCAAAGTCGCGTCGGAAATCGTGAAGCAGCAGGAAGCCTTCTTCCTGAAGGGCGTCGCGCATCTCCGCCCGATGACGTTGCGCCAGGTGGCGGAAGCGATCGAGATGCACGAATCGACCGTCAGCCGCGTCACCTCGAACAAATATCTGAGCTGCGCGCGCGGGCTCTACGAGCTCAAATATTTCTTCACCAGCGCGATCCAGTCCTCCGACGGCGGCGACGCGGTTTCGGCCGAAGCGGTGAAAAGCGCGATTCGGGCGCTGATCCAGACCGAGGATCCCAAGGCAATCCTCTCCGACGACACGCTGGTCGACATGCTGCGCGAGAAGGGCTTCGACATCGCCCGGCGCACCGTCGCCAAATATCGCGAGGCGCTCGGCATCGGCAGCTCGGTTCAGCGCCGTCGACAAAAAGCGCTCGAAGGCGTCGGCTGATTCAGAATTTGGTAGGCGATGTTTCGTAATTTTCGGGCATGAGCGCCGAATATTCGATCCAGGTCGACCCTTCGCGGGACCTCATCCGCATCCGGATGAGTGGCTTCTTCACGCTTGCCGATGTCGATGGTTTCCTGGCTGCGCGCGCAAAGGCGCATGCCGAGCTGACCTGCCGGCGCAATGCCCATCTGACAATCAACGACCTTCGCGAGATGAAGATCCAGTCGCAGGAAATCGTCGACGCCTTCCGCGCCATGCTCGCCGCGCCGGAATATCGCTCGCGCCGTCTGGCCTTCATTGTCTCCTCGACGCTGGCGCGGAGCCAGCTCGGCCGCGCCCTCGCCAATCGCCATGCGCGCTGCTTCGAGGATTCCGATGCGGCCGAGGCCTGGTTGCTCGGCGCAGGCGAGGAATCCCAGGCGGCCTGATCGAGTTCGGCCTTAGCTAATCTCCGCGCGTGACGAGCAGCGGAACCGGCCTCAATCGTCCTCGTCCTCATATCCCGCCAGATCGAGCGCGCGCGCCTTGATCTGGCGCATCCGACACCAGTGAACCAGCGCATCCTCGCGGCCGTGCGTCACCCAGACCTCTTTGGGCTCGATCTCCTGGATCGTCCTGGTCAGCTCGTCCCAATCGGCATGGTCGGACAGGATGAGCGGCAGCTCGACATTGCGTTGGCGGGCACGCTGGCGCACCCGCATCCAGCCCGACGCCATCGCGGTGATCGGATCGGGCAGCCGCCGCGACCAGCGATCGTTGAGCGCGCCCGGCGGACACAGGATGATCCTCCCCTCCAGCTCGCTCTTGGCGACCCCGGTGGCGGGCCGCAGATCGCCCAGATCGACGCCCAGCTCGACATAAAGGTCGCACAGCCGCTGCAGCGCGCCGTGGATATAGATCGGATCCTCGAACCCCATGACGCGCAGTTCGCGGATGACCCGCTGCGCCTTGCCCAGCGCATAGGCGCCGACCAGCACGCAGCGCGTCGGATTGGCCCTGAGCGCGGTCAGCAATTTGTCGAGCTCGTCATGGGTTTCGGGATGGCGGAACACCGGCAGGCCGAAGGTCGCCTCGGTGACGAAGATGTCGCACGGCACTGGCTCGAACGGCGCACAGGTAGGATCCTCGCGCCGCTTGTAATCGCCCGAGACAACGATGCGCTCGCCGCGATGCTCGAGCACCACCTGTGCCGATCCCAGGACATGTCCCGCCGGCACGAAGCGCACATCGACCCCGCCCAGTGCCAGCCCCTCGCCATAGGCCACCGGCCGGCCATTCTGCGGGCCGTAGCGCGTTTCCATGATCGCCAGCGTCTCGGGCGTCGCCCATACCTCGCCATGTCCGCCACGCGCATGATCGGCATGGCCATGCGTGATCAGCGCGCGCGGCACCGGCTGGCTCGGATCGATCCATGCATCCGCCGCGGGCACATAGACCCCCGAGGGTCGCGGATCGATCCAGTCGCCGAGCTTCGCCATCATGACTATATGGTTGCGATGCCCGCAGGTTCCCAGCTTCCCCGGCAACTCGAAGACTGGTTCGCCTCGCGCGGCTGGTCGCCGCGTCGTCACCAGCGCGACATGCTCGCAGCCGCACGCGCCGGCGACCATGCGCTGCTCGTCGCGCCCACCGGCGCGGGCAAGACGCTGGCCGGCTTTCTCCCGACTCTGGCCGAACTGATCGAGGCGCCCACCGACCGCCTCCACACGCTCTATATCTCGCCGCTCAAGGCGCTCGCGGTGGACGTCCAGCGCAACCTGCTGACGCCGATCGAGGAAATGGGCCTGCCCATCCGAGTCGAGACACGCACCGGCGACACCCCGTACGATCGCAAGCTGCGCCAGCGCGCGCGGCCGCCCGAGATCCTGCTGACCACCCCCGAATCGCTGAGCCTGTTGCTATCCTACGAAGACAGCCTGACGATGTTCTCGGACCTGAAGACGGTGGTGATCGACGAGGTCCACGCCTTCGCCACCGGCAAGCGCGGCGACCTGCTCGCGCTCGCGCTCTCGCGGCTCCAGCGCTTCGCGTCAGGGCTGCGCCGCGTCGCGCTCTCCGCCACCGTCGCCGATCCCGACGGCTATCGCGCCTGGCTCGCGCCGCATGGCGACATCCATAGCGTGACCTTGGTCCAGGGCGAGAAAGGCGCAGACCCCAATATCGCGATCCTGCTCCCCGAGGACCGCGTCCCCTGGGCCGGCCATTCGGGCACCTATGCGATCCCCCAGGTTATGGCCGAGATCGAGACGCACAAAACGACGATCGTCTTCTGCAACACGCGCGGGCTGGCCGAACTGACCTTCCAGCAATTGTGGAAGGTCAACGAGCTCAAGCTGCCGATCGGCGTCCACCATGGCAGCCTCAGCCTGGAGGCCCGGCGCCGTGCCGAGCAGGCGATGGCCGACGGGCAACTGCGCGCGTTGGTCGCCACCGCCAGCCTCGATCTCGGCGTCGACTGGGGCGATGTCGATTGCGTCATCCAGATGGGCGCGCCCAAGGGTTCGTCGCGCCTGCTCCAGCGGATCGGCCGCGCCAATCACCGGCTCGACGAGCCGAGCGAGGCGGTGCTCGTCCCCGGCAACCGCTTCGAATATCTGGAGGCGCGCGCCGCGCTCGACGCGGTCGAGCAGGGCGAGCTGGATCCTGACATCTTCCGCCCTGGCGCACTCGACGTACTTGCGCAGCATATCATGGCCTGCGCCTGCGCCGCACCATTCGAGGCGAGCGAAATGCTGCAGGAGATCCGCGCAGCATTGCCCTATTCGGCGCTCGAACAGGAGATTTTCGACCGCGTCCTGAACTTCATCGCCGATGGCGGCTATTCGCTGCGCGCCTATGACAAGTTCAAACGGCTGACTCTCGGCCGCGACGGGCTTTGGCGCGTCACCAAGCCCGCTTTTGTTGCGCAGCATAGACTCAATGCGGGCATCATCGTCGAGGCGCCGATGCTCGAGGTGCGCTTCAAGAACGGGCGCCGTCTCGGTCGAATCGAGGAGGGCTTCGGCAGCACGCTCTCGCCGGGCGACACCTTCTTCTTCGCCGGGCTCGCGCTCGAAGTCGAACGCGTCGAGACGACCGACCTGATCGTGCGCGCCACGTCCAAGCAGGCGCGCTTCGTGTCGTACATGGGCGCACGGCTGGCGATCACCGCGACGCTGGCGAACCGCGTGCGGGTGTTCCTGCACGATCGCAGCCAGTGGTCGCGCTTTCCCGACGATGTCCGCGAATGGCTGGAGGTCCAGGCCTATCGCTCCGCACTGCCCGCCCCGGGCCAGCTCCTGGTCGAGACCTTCCCCCATGAAGGCCGTCATCACATGGTCGCCTACAGCTTCGAGGGCTGGAACGCGCACCAGTCGCTCGGCATGCTGATCACGCGCCGGATGGAGGCGATGGGATTGAAGCCGCTGGGCTTCGTCGCCAACGATTATGCGCTCGCCGTCTACGGTCTGGAGAAGATCGAGGACCCGCGCCCGCTCTTCTCGCCCGATATTCTGGAGCATGAATTCGTCGATTGGGTGCAGCAATCGGCGCTGCTGAAGCGCGCCTTCCGCGAAGTCGCGATCATCGGCGGGCTCGTCGAGCGCCAGCACCCCGGCAAGAAAAAGACCGGGCGCCAGGTCACCTTCTCGACCGACCTGATCTACGATGTGCTCCGTAAATACGAGCCCGATCACCTGCTGCTGCGCGCCGCCTGGGCCGATGCCCGCGCGCGGATGACCGATGTCGGGCGCCTCGCCCATCTGCTCGACACCGCCGGCGACACGATGCTCCATATCGACTTGCCGCGCGTCAGTCCGATGGCGGTGCCGGTGCTCATCATGATCGGCCGCGAGACGGTCGCGCAGGGCACGGCGGATGACGCGCTGTTGCTGGAGGCGGAGGGTATCGCGGCGGAGGCAATGCGGCTCGATTAAAAACTGTTTCTGCCAGATTGCTGCGCAGCACGGATGGGTATACCTTCCGACTCATGACTGGAGTTTGGCACCCGTTATTGCTCCTCCTCCTGCCGCTTGGCGCTGGCGTGGACGGCCGCGACTTGCCGTCGCAGGACCCTGAGCTGATCGCGTCCGATCTGCATATCGACACGACGATGCTGACCTTGGGAGAGGTTGATTCGCGCCTCACCGTTCCCGTCGCGGTGGGTGGCAAGGGCTCTTACAATTTCATCATAGATACCGGTGCCGAGCGCACCTCCGTCTCGCGCGAACTCGCCGGCTCGCTGCGGCTGACTGCGGGCAATCCGGTTATGGTGACGTCGATGACCGGTCAGTCGCGAGTCGATACGGTCGTCATTCCCGATCTTTCGATCAAGTCGATCGGCCAGTTGCATAGGGTGATCGCCCCCGCCTTTGCGGCGCGGAATCTGGGCGCGGCCGGCCTGCTGGGTATCGACACGCTGAGCAGCCATCAGGTCACCATCGATTTCGAGAAGGGCACGATGAGCGTGCGCGCCAGCGAGAAGCGCAAGAGATTCACGCGCCGCGATCCCGACGAGATCGTCGTCACCGCCAAGAGCCTGTTCGGCCAGTTGATCGTCACCGATGCCTATTATGGCGGCACGCGCATCCAGGTCGTGCTCGATACCGGCTCGCAGGTGACGATGGGCAATAGCGCGCTCCGCAAGCGTGTCGGACGCCGCGCCGGTCAAATGCAGCCCATCAGGCTCACCAGCGTGACCGGCGAGCAGGCGACCGCCGATTATGCGAATATCCCCAACATCAAGGTTGGCGAAGTGGCGTTCAGTTCGATGCCGGTCGCGTTCGCGGATGTCGCGCCGTTCGCGCGCTTCGGCCTGACCAAGCGCCCGGCGCTGCTGCTCGGCATGGATGCGCTGCGCAGCTTCCGCCGCGTCGATATCGATTTCCCGAACCGTCAGGTCCGCTTCCTGATGCCGAAGGATACACGGGTGACGCTGCCGCAGTGGAGTTCGCCGCTGATTCCCGGCGCGCGCGGTGGCTCGTCGACCAAGACTCTCTGAAGCCCGATTGACTTTGCCCGCGTGCCGCTGCTTGGGCGAACGCGATGACCAGCCTTTCCCGCACCGCACTCGCATCGCTCCCCGCCGGCATCGTCCGGCCGGGCCATGATCCGCAATCGATCCGCACCGGCATCGTCCATTTCGGCCCCGGTGCCTTCCACCGCGCGCACCAGGCCGCCTATGTCGATCGCGTGCTTGATAGCGATCCGCGCTGGGGCATTGCCGCGGTTTCGCTGCGCAGTCCCGGCACCGTCGATGCGCTGAAGGCGCAGGATGGGCTCTACACGCTGGCGGTGATCGATCGCGAACCAGCGATGCGCGTCCTCGCCGCCCATTCGGACGCGATCGGCCCCGGCGAAGGCGCTCGGCTGCGCACCCTGCTCGCCGATCCCGCCATCCGCATCGCCACCAGCACCGTCACCGAGAAGGGCTATTGCCTCACGAACGACGGCACGCTCGATTTCGCCCACCCCGACATCGTCCACGACCTCAAGCGCCCCGCCGAACCGGCGAGCGTGATCGGCTGGATCGTCGCTGGCCTCGCCGATCGCCGCGCCGCGGGCACCGCGCCCTTCGCGATGCTCTGCTGCGACAACATGACCGGCAATGGCGGCAAGCTTCGCGCCGCCTGCACCGCGCTCGCCCGCCAATATGATCCCGCGCTCGCCGCATGGATCGAGGCGGAGGTCGCCTTCCCGGATTCGATGGTCGATTCGATCACGCCGGCGAGCGATCCCGCCTTCCTCGCCCATGTCGCGCACGACCTGCATGTGACCGACAAGGCCGCCGTGCAGCGCGAGAGCTTCACGCAGTGGGTGCTCCAGCGCTTCGAACAGGCGGACGGCCCCGATCTCGCATCGGCGGGCGTCACGCTCACCAACGACGTGCGCGGCTATGAGCAGGCCAAGCTGCGCATCCTCAACGGCGCACATTCGAGCCTTGCCTATATCGGCCTGCATCTCGGCCTCGAGACGGTGTTTGAGGCGATGTCCGATCCCGCGCTTGAGCATTTCGTGTCGCGGCTGATGCATTACGACATCGCCGCGTCCTTGAAGCCGGTCGAGGGGCTCGACATTGCGGGCTATGCCGATGCAGTGTCGAACCGCTTCCGCAATCCGGCGATCCGCCACTTGTTGTCCCAGATCGCCTGGGACGGCTCGCAGAAGCTGCCCTATCGCCTGCTCGACACGGTGCAGGACGCGCTCGACAATGGCCGCAGCATCGAGCGTCTCGCGGTGCCGGTAGCCGCCTGGATCGCATTCGTCCGTCGCAAGGCGCAGGCGCACGAGAAGATCACCGACCCGCTGGCCGACATTCTCGCCGCGGCGGCCACCGGCAGCGACGTCTGCCTGGCGATGCTCGGGCTGCGTCAGGTCTTCCCCGAGCGCCTCGCCACCGATCCGCGCTTCCGCCATGCGGTTGCCGATGCGCTGATGCACTTCCTCGATGGCCATATCGAGCCGCTACTGGCGCGGTAAGCGAGGTCGTTCCTGCGTGTCGGTTAACCAAGTTGAGGCGTGGAGCGGGTGAATTTCCGTCTCCCCAGAGGCGCGGGTTTGTGGCGCGCCAATAAGGCGACAGGGACGTGCGCAAGCGGCATTCGCCACTGGTCCGACCTGCGCTTATTCAATTTCAAAGAGCGGCACCGCCAAGGCGAGGGCGCCGCAGCCAGGCGCATGGAATCCTACATTGCAAGCGCGTGGCGGAAGCGGACGATACTTCCGATGCAAGGGCCAACACTTACGCCTTGACCTGGCCGCTGGGGCCGGACGGATAGGAGGCAGGTTCAATGCTGATAGAGGTGCCTTATGAACCCGCCACGCCGCAATCTCACTCCGTCGCAAGCAGCCGCGCACCTCGGTGTCTCGACGAAAGCCCTTCGACTCTATGAACAGCAAGGTCTGCTCGCCCCTGATCGGTCGTCGGCGGGATGGCGGCTTTACCGTCCCGAGGATGTGGAGCGGGCAGCGACGATCGTGTCGCTGCGTGTGCTGGGCCTCAGCCTCGCGGAGATTGCCCGTGTAATGGACGGCGATCCGAGTGCGCTGGAAGCCGGGCTGGTTGCCCATGAGGAACGCCTTTGGCAGCAGGCACAGCATATCGAGACGGCACTCCAAAGGATACGGAGCCTTCGCGACAACATAGGCCAAGGGAAGGCGCTGGACGCCGCCGCGCTGAGCATAGTGTTCGGCCGGGATGCGACGATCGCCACGGCCTTCGAACTTCCTTGGCCATGGGACGGAGAATGGTTCGAAACTTGCGACGTTGGGCCGCTCAATTTTATCACCGGCCCGCTCGGCAGCGGCAAGACCCGTTTTGCGGAGCGATTGGCAGGTGAACTTCCCAATGCCGAATTTCTGGGTCTCGACCGCCTTTCCAATGCAGGCATTGGCCGACTTCTTGAAGAAGATGCCGCCCTAACCGCGCGCGTGGAACATATGCTTGGCCGCCTGGAAGAGGAGGGAGCAGAACGAACGCAAGCGTTGCTCGCGCTTGTGGTCGCTCTCGAAACCGAGAGGCCCGCAATTCTCGTCGTAGATATGGTGGAAGAGGGGCTGTGCGATACAGCCCAACGTGCCTTGATCGCCCGTTTGCGGGTGAAGCCCGGAAACAAGCGCGCCCTGTTCCTGATGACGCGCTCGTCATCGATCCTGGACCTTGATCGAGTCCGCGCCGATGAAGCCGTCTTCTACTGTCCCGCCAATCACAGCCCGCCGTTTCGCGCCCACCTGTATCCGGGTGGGCGAGGATATGAAGCTGTAGCGACTTGCGTCGCCACTCCGGTGGTCCGGGCTCGCACCACCGGTATTATTGCAATCCCACCCGGTGCGGTCGGTTAGCGCGTACGGCAGCTAACCACGATAAGCGGTCGTCCGCGGGCTTATACCGCTCAGCATCGGTTTTGAATAAACTTCGGAGTATCGACCTGGCAGGTAAGCCCGACCTACAGCGCCCGCGCTTTTCCATCCTGCCAGACATGGCTGCAGAGCTGCGCCTCCGGCGTATCATCGACC
Source organism: Sphingomonas sp. JC676 (assembly GCF_014489075.1). GTDB lineage: Bacteria > Pseudomonadota > Alphaproteobacteria > Sphingomonadales > Sphingomonadaceae > Sphingomonas. Next base: position 459,620 of record NZ_JACTGR010000003.1, read on the forward strand.
TCGAGCGCGGCGACGGTGACCCAGCCTTCGCCGCGCAGTCTCGCGCCCACTTCCGGCGGAATGCCGAGCGGCAGGAACAGGCGGCGACGGGCATCGGTGCCGACGCCGGTATCGAGGATCGGATCGGCGAATAGCGAAAAGCCGACGGCCGGCTCCTCGCGGCCACCGTCATGGACGATCGTGTAGCTACCACCGCGGCCGATCTCGCCGCGGATGCCGGTCGAGAAGATCGAGAAACCCAGCCAGCTCTGGAATTCAAAGCCATGGCGCTCGGTAGGATCGAGCGTCAGCGCCGCCTGGCCTTCGATGCTGGCCGCAATCTCGGCCAGCCCGTCGAGCCGGCTGCCCAGCGCCTTGCCCGCATCGATCGCACGCAGCCGCGCCATCGCCGCGTCGAATGGTCCCGCCGCCTCGATCAGCGGCAGATAGCGGGGATCGATCGCGGCGACGCCGCCAGCATCCTTGGCATCGAGCCGTTCGCGCAGCAGCGCCAGCGTTTCCGTGTCCAGGGTGTCGCCCACCAGCCGATCGACCAGATCGGGCAGCGTGAAATCCACTGCCAGCCCGGTCACGCCCGCCGCCTGCAACGCCTCGATCGCCACCCGCACCACTTCGGTCGCCGCAGCGACGGTGTCGAGCCCGACCAGCTCGCAGCCGATCTGCCGCATCGCGCGCTGCGGGTTAAGTTCGGAGGCGCTCAGCTTCATCACCGCACCGGCATAGGAGAGCCGCACCGGGCGCGGATGGTGGCCCATCCGGGTCGCCGCGATCCGCCCGACCTGCGCGGTCAGGTCCGGCCGGATCGCCAGCGTGCGCTGCGAGACCGGATCGACGAAGCGCACCGCATCGCGCAGCCCGCCCGCTTTCAGCCGGCTGCCGAGCTCGTCGGCGAATTCGGCGAGCGGCGGATCGACCTGCTCATAGCCATAGAGCCGCGCGACGCCGAGCACGCGCCCCTCCAGCCGCGCCGCGGCATCGGCCGCAGGCGGCAGACGGTCGTGAAAACCCTCGGGGAGGAGTCCGGTCATGGCCGCCTCCCCTAATGGCTTCAGAACTTGAGCGCCATCGCGGTCTTCACGCCGGGCAGCGTGCGGACCCTGGCGATCAGTTCGGGCGAGACATCGTCGTCGAGCGAAAGCAAAAGCACCGCCTCGCCGCCCGCGCTCCGCCTTCCGAGATGGAAGGTGCCGATGTTGACGCCCGCCTCGCCCAGGGTCGTGCCGAGCCGGCCGATGAAACCAGGCGCGTCCTCGTTGACGATGTAGAGCATCGGACCCGCGAGATCGGCCTCGACCTTGATGCCGAACAGTTCGACCAGGCGCGGCGCCTGGTTGCCGAACAAGGTGCCCGCCACCGAACGATCGCCCGCCTCGGTGCCAACGGTGACGCGGACCAAAGTGTGGTAATCGCCCTCGCGCTCGTGGCGCACTTCGCGCACGTCGAGCCCACGCTCCTTCGCCAGGAAGGGCGCATTGACCATGTTCACCGTGTCCGAATGGACGCGCATCAGGCCGGCGAGCACCGCGCCCGTGATCGGCTTCTGGTTAAGTTCGGCGGCAGCGCCCTCGACTTCGATCGAGATATTGCTGAGCGAGCCGTGCGACAGCTGTCCGACCAGGCTGCCCAGCCGCTCGGCCAACGCCATGTAGGGCTTGAGCCGCGGCGCTTCCTCGGCCGACAGGCTCGGCATGTTGAGCGCGTTGGTCACGCCGCCCGAGACGAGGAAATCGGCCATCTGCTCGGCGACCTGGATCGCGACATTGACCTGCGCCTCGTTGGTCGACGCGCCGAGATGCGGCGTCGAGATGAAGTTCGGGACGCCGAACAAAGGCGAGGCCTTGGCCGGCTCTTCTACGAACACGTCGAGCGCAGCGCCGCCGATATGGCCCGATTCCAGGCCCGCCTTCAGCGCCGCCTCGTCGATCAGCCCGCCACGCGCACAATTGATGATCCGCACGCCCTTCTTGGTCTTGGCGAGATTCTCGGCCGAGAGGATGTTGCGGGTCTGATCGGTCAGCGGCGTGTGCAAGGTGATGAAATCGGCGCGCAGCAGCAGATCGTCGAGGCTCATCTTCTCGACGCCCATCTCGATCGCCCGCTCGGGGGTGAGGAAGGGATCATAGGCGATCACCTTCATCTTGAGGCCCAGCGCGCGGTCGGCGACGATCGAGCCGATATTGCCCGCGCCGATCAGGCCGAGCGTCTTGGCGGTCAGCTCGACGCCCATGAAGCGGTTCTTCTCCCACTTGCCGGCCTGGGTGGAGGCGTCGGCCTCGGGCAGCTGGCGGGCGAGCGCGAACATCAAAGCGATGGCGTGCTCGGCGGTGGTGATCGAGTTGCCGAACGGGGTGTTCATGACGACCACGCCCTTCGCGCTGGCCGACGGGATATCGACATTGTCGACGCCGATGCCGGCGCGGCCGACGACCTTGAGGTTGGTCGCGGCTTCGAGGATTTCCTTGGTCACCTTGGTCGAACTGCGGATGGCGAGGCCGTCATACTGGCCGATCATCGCCTTGAGTTCGTCCGGCGTCTTGCCGGTGATCTCGTCCACCTCGACGCCGCGGGCGCGGAAGATTTCGGCGGCCTTGGGGTCCATTTTGTCGCTGATAAGTACTTTGGGCATTTTGTTTCTCCACCCGTCACCCCGGCGAAGGCCGGGGCCCAGGGTTACAAAGGGCGTCGCTTGTGGCTCTGGATCCCGGCTTGCGCCGGGATGACGATCAGGAGGTGCGTGCGGCCGAATAGGCCCAGTCGAGCCAGGGGCCGAGCGCCACGATATCGGCGGTGTCGACGGTCGCGCCGCACCATATGCGCAGCCCCGGCGGAGCGTCGCGATAGCCGGCGACGTCGTAGGCGGCCTCTTCCTTCTCGAGCAGCGAGGCGAACTTCTTGATGAAGGCCTCGTCCGCGCCCTCGACGGTCAGGCACACGCTGGTCTTCGAGCGGATGCCCTTGTCGACCGCGAGATGGCCGAGCCAGTCCCGCTCGCCGACGATCTTGTTCAGCGCCTCGGCATTGGCGTCCGAGCGCGCGATCAGGCCGTGCAGACCGCCCAGCCCCCTGGCCCATTCGAGCGCGAAGATCGCATCCTCGACCGCGAGCATCGACGGCGTGTTGATCGTCTCGCCCTTGAACACGCCCTCGGCGAGCGCGCCCTTGGAGACGAGGCGGAAGACCTTGGGGAGCGGCCAGGCCGGAGTATATTCGGTGAGACGCTCGACGGCGCGGGGGCCGAGGATCAGCACGCCGTGGCCGCCCTCACCGCCCAGCACCTTCTGCCACGAGAAGGTGGCGACATCGATCTTGTCCCAGGGCAGGTCATAGGCGAACACCGCGCTGGTCGCGTCGGCGAAGCTCAGGCCCTCGCGATCGGCCGGGATCCACTCGCCGTCCGGCACGCGCACGCCGGAGGTGGTGCCGTTCCAGGTGAACAGCACGTCGTCGGACCAGTCGATTTTGTCGAGATCGGGGAGCTGGCCGTAATCGGCGCGGACCACGTTGGGCTCGAGCTTCAATTGCTTGACCGCGTCGGTCACCCAGCCCTCGCCGAAGCTTTCCCAGGCGAGCGTGGTGACGCCGCGCGCGCCGAGCATCGTCCACATCGCCATCTCGAAGGCGCCGGTGTCGGAGCCCGGGACGATGCCGATGCGATGGGTGTCCGGCAGCTTCAGCATCTCGCGCATCAGATCGATGGCGTATTGGAGGCGGACCTTGCCGATCTTGGAGCGGTGCGAGCGGCCGAGCGATTCGGTCACGAGCTTCGACGCATCCCAGCCCGGAGGCTTGGCGCAGGGACCGGAGGAAAAATAGGGGCGGGCCGGCTTGGTGGCGGGCTTCGCAGACGCAGCTGTGGCGTCGGTAACGGCAGAATCAGTCATGTCAGTCTCTCCTTGCAGAGAGCACGCGCGGCGTTGGGACCGCGTGGCCCGTCGACGGCCCTAGCGGCGAGCACGCCAAAGTCAATCACGTGTTGCGCCGCAGCGTGCCGTCACGGCGCAGGTTTCGGCACCAGCAGACCGCGGTCGGTCATCCAGTCGGTGATGCGCTCGGGCCAGTGGCGCAGCGCGACCATCGGGGTGGTCTCGCCCATGTTGAAGGCGTGGCCGCCTGCCGCATACATGTGCAGCTCCGACGAGGCGCCGGCGGCGCGATAGGCGGCGAGCAGGTCGAGGATCGGCTGCGAGCAGCAATTGTCGTCGTTGGTGGCGGCCATCAGCAAAGGCGGCGAGGTGTTGGTGATGTGCTCCTCGGCATGGAGCGGCCCGGGAAAGACGAGGATGCCGAAATCGGGCCGGGCGGAGAGCTTGTCGATCGCGTCGCCTGGACCCGGCGCAGGCACCGGGGCGCTGAGCAGCGTCACGCGCGCAAGCTCGCCGCCGGCCGAGAAGCCGACCACGCCGATTCGCTTCGGGTCGAGCTTGTACTGGTCCGCGCGGCTGCGGATCAGCCGCATCGCCCGTTCGGCATCCTGGCGGGCATTCTCGAACTTGTACGGCGAATCCTTGCCGCGGAAGAGCCGGTAGCGCAGCACGAACGCCGCAACGCCGCGCTCGTTGAACCAACGCGCGACATCATTGCCCTCGGTCGTGATCACCAGGAACTCATGCGCACCGCCCGGCATGATCAGCACCGCCGCGCCGGTCTCGCGGCCGGACCGCGCCGGATAATAAGTGATGCTCGGGTTGTTGATCGGCTTGGTCCAATAGGCCTCGGACGTCTCCGGAATGTTCGCACGCGCTTCGAACCCCGGTGCGCCCTTGTCCCACAAGGCGATTCGCTCGCCCTGAACGGGCGGCTGCTGCGCGAAAGCGGGAGCGCCGAACAGCGCGGCAAGCGCGCAGACGAAAGTCATGAGCAACCGGGGCATCAATCTCTCCTGCGTGCGGCTCCGGTGGCCGCATCGCGTTTGATGGTAGCGGTAACAAGCTCGCTGTCAAACGCGGCTCTGGCTATGCTCGCCCGATGCGCCGGGGGACTATTCTGGCATTGTTGCCGCTCCTTCTCTCCGCCTGCGTGTTCGGCGGCGGGGACAAGCGCCCCGCGCCGATCCGCGAGCGCCCCTCTGGCCCGACCACCCTGACCGGCCCGACCCCGCGCGAGACGCAGCAATGCTTCTCGGACCTGTCGCGCGAGCAGGTGCGCTACAGCCCGCTGCCCGATCGCGATTTCGGCAGCGGCTGCATTGTCACCGGCGCGGTCGAGCTGCTCGACATCGGCGTACCGGTGACCAACCTGAAGTCGATGCGCTGCCCGCTGGCGCGGACTTTCACCGCCTGGGTGCGATTCGCGGTGGCGCCGGCCGCCAAGCAGATCCTCGGCAGCGAACTCGTCCGCGTCGAGAGCATGGGCACCTATTCGTGCCGCGCGATCATCGGCAGGGGCGCGGCTTCCGCCGGGCGGATCTCCGAGCACGCTCTGGGCAACGCGGTCGACGTCTCGGGCTTCGTGCTGAGCGACGGCCGGCGCATCACCGTGCAGGCGAACTGGCGCTCGGACGACCCGCAGATTCGCGAATTCTTCACCGTGATCCATGCCTCCGCGTGCAAGCGCTTCAGGACGGTGCTGAGCCCGGATTACAACGCAGCGCACCACGATCATCTCCACCTCGACATGGGCCGTGGGCCGTTCTGCGCATGAGGTTTGCAGCGCCGGGGCGATGCGCCTAACGGACCTGAATGAACGATACTCGTGTACCCTCGCGCGTCTTCCGCCCTGCCCAGCAGGAAGCCGAGAGCGCCAACACCGCCAGCGGCACGCCCCAGACCGAGCATCCCGCCTATCGCCTCGCCTTTCAGGACATGGATTTCCTGCTGCGCGAGGATCTGCGGCCCGTCCGCTTCCAGCTCGAGCTCCTGAAACCGCAATTGCTGCTGGACGAGGCGAATATCGCATCGACCTTCGTGGTCTATGGCTCCGCCCGCATCCCCGAGCCCGCCAAGGCCGAGGCCGTGCTGGCGCTTGCCGAGACCGACCAGCAGAAGCGCATCGCCGAACGGCTGGTCGCCAAATCCAAATATTATGACGTGGCGCGCAGGCTGGGGCAGATCGCGAGCAACTTTCCGCTCGACCAAGCCGGCAAGAAGCATTTCGTGGTGACCTCGGGCGGCGGCCCCTCGATCATGGAAGCGGCGAATCGCGGCGCGCGCGACGTGGGCGCGGAGACGATCGGGCTCAACATCGTGCTGCCGCACGAACAGGCGCCGAACCCCTATGTCACGCCGGGCCTCAGCATGCAGTTCCACTATTTCGCGCTGAGGAAGATGCACTTCCTGCTCCATGCGCGCGCGGTGGCGGTGTTCCCCGGCGGCTTCGGCACGTTCGACGAGAGCTTCGAGCTGCTGACCTTGATCCAGACCGGCAAGATCGATCCGATCCCGGTACTGTTCTACGGCCGCGAATTCTGGGAGCGCGTCGTCAATTTCGAGGCTTTGTGCGACGAGGGCGTGATCTCGCCGCGCGACCTGAGCCTGTTCCGCTTCGTCGAGACGGCGGAAGAAGGCTGGGAGATCGTCCAGCAATTCTGGCAGGAAAAGGAAAAGGCCCGGGGGTGACCCCCACCTTCCGCTTCGCGGCGGCCCCCATCCTCCGCCGCGAAGGCAGGAGAGGAGTCTGAGGACAAACAAAAGGGCGCAGCCGAAGCCGCGCCCTTTTTTGTTGGCGTAGTCGATCTGCGAAAGCTTACTTGACGCCCTTCTTCTCGGCCTGGATCGCGCCCGAATTGGTCTTTGCCGGCGTGCCTTCGCCCGGGGTCGCCTGGTTGACGATGTTGTCGCCCGGAGCCGCTGCAGTCGCATTGGCCTCGGCAGCGTCGCTCGAATTGCCCGGCGCGGCGCCCGCGGCGGGCGGAGCCGGCAGCGGCAGGTTCGAGCCCTGGCTGTTGAGATAGAGGATCACGTTCGCGCGCGCCTGCGGATCGGAGATGCCGGCAAAGGTCATCTTGGTGCCGGGGGCCATCTTGCGCGGGCTCGTGAGCCACGTGTTCATCTTGTCGAAGTCCCACTTGCCGCCAACGGCCTTTAGCGGGTCGGAGAAGGCGAAGCCGCCCTTGCCCTCGGCTACGCCCTCGCCGAGCGTGGCATAGAGATTCGGGCCGACACCGTTCGCGCCTCCCTGGTTGATCGTGTGGCACGCGGCGCACTGCTTGAAGACCTCGGCGCCCTTGGTCACATCGGCGGTGGCGAGCAGCGTGGCGATCGGCACCGCGGCGGCCGCGCCGCCGGCGCTCGCATCTTCGGCGCCTTCGATCGCATATCCCATATGCTCGGGACGCTCTGACTTGAACGCCATGCCGCTGACGATCGACAGGCCCAGCGCGGCAATGCCGCCGGCCAGAGCCCAACCCGCGATCGTATTGAAGCGATTGTCCATCACGTGCCCCTGAGGAGAAAAAATCGAGCCCCTTTAGAACTGCCGTCGGGGCGAACGCAAGCGGGCTTGCCGCATGTCGAGCGGACGTCTAGCCCGCGCTCCCTATGGAGAACTTCGCAGCCCCCGCGCGGCCGATCGTCGCCAAGATGATCGAAGCCGCCGAACAGGCGCCCGAACGCGCGGTCGCGTTCCAGGGCGCGCCCGGCGCCAATTCGCATATCGCGGCGCTCGAGGCCTTTCCCGACGGGTTGCCCTTACCCTGCTTCTCGTTCGAGGACGCGATCGACGCGGTGAAGGAAGGCCGTGCCGATTGCGCGATGATTCCGATCGAAAATTCGTTGCACGGTCGCGTCGCCGACATCCATTTCCTACTCCCCGAATCGGGGCTGGTGATCACTGGCGAGCATTTCCTGCCGATCCGCTACGGGCTGATGGGCGTGGGCGAGATCGATCGAGTGAAGGAGGCGATGAGCCATCCCCAGGCGCTGGGCCAGTGCCGCCACTGGCTGAAGGCACACGGCATCGCGCCCGTCGCCTATCCCGACACGGCTGGCGCCGCCGCGGTGATCGCCGAGATGGCAGATCCCGCCGTGGCCGCGCTCGCGCCGCCCGGGGCCGCCGCGCTCTACGGCCTGAAGCTGTTCGCTACCGACCTTGCCGATGCCGAGCACAACATGACCCGATTCGTCGTGCTCGCCCGCGCCGCGCCGCCGATCGACGGCCCCGGCCCGTTCATGACCACCTTCATCTTCGAGGTGAAGAACGTCCCCGCCGCGCTCTACAAGGCGCTGGGCGGTTTCGCGACCAACGGCGTCAACATGACCAAGCTGGAGAGCTACCAGCGCGGCGGCAGCTTCGCGGCGACCGAATTCTATGCGGACATCGTCGGCAGCCCCGAGGATCCTGCCATCGCCCGCGCGCTCGAGGAGCTCAAATTCCATACCAAATGGACACGCCTGCTCGGCACCTATCCCCAGGCACGCGCGCGCCCGGAATAGTTGACTCTCCCGACGATATGTTGTGTATACACAACGACTCGTTGGATTGAGGCGTAGCTTTGCCGAGCATTCACAACCGGATTGCGCTGTTTCGTGCCGAGCGCGGCCTCAGCCGCCGCGACCTGGCCGACGCCGTGGGGGTGAATCCCCAGACGATCGGCTATCTCGAGCGGGGCGATTACAGCCCCAGTCTCGAGCTCGGCATGAAGATCGCGCGCGAATTCGGCGTGCCGGTCGAATTGCTCTTTTCCTTCGAGCCATTCGAATCCGTCGCCGCGGCGCTGCGCCGCGCGGCCGAATGAGCCGGGAGTTTTCGATGCCCAAGCTGACCAACAAGGCGATTTTTGAGGCGCTCGACGCCGTCGCCGAACGCACCGGCATTCCTGCCTATGCCGCAGGCAAGGCGAAGCGGCGGCACCTGCGCTGGCTCCCGATCGTCGCGCTCGTGATCGCTACCATCGGCATGGCGATCATGTTCGCCTTTGCGGGCTGGCGCGAACGCGCTCTGGGTCAGGGCATGGTATTTTTCGGCCTAATGCTGGCAATATTGCTGCCGATGTTCGGGCCGGTGAAGCTGTGGGGCAGCGGTGAGCGGGTCGACGAGTTCGACCGCGACGTGCGGCGCAACGCCTTCCTCGTCACCTTTGCGACTGTCAGCGCCACGGCGATATGCGGCATCTGGCTGATCCTCGGCCTTGCCTTGCTCGGCAATTGGGACCGTTCGGCGTTGCTCCAGATATTGTCTGCCTTCACCTGGTACCTGATGACGCTCTATTCGGCGGTGCCGACGCTCCATGCGAGCTGGGCGACCCGACCGATCGGCGAGGACTAGGCCGTGCACCCGTAAAGGCGCAAGGATTGCCAACGGGCCGGCTGCGAACATCGATTCTTCATTTTTTCCTCACGCCCTGCTCACGCGGCGCATCCAAACTCGTGCCAAGATGAGGTGCTGATTCCCACAGGAGGCAAGCAGATGATTGGATCGAGCGAACAGGGCGGCGCGGGGGCCTGGGACTATTGGCGGATCGCGCGCTGGACCGGGGCATTGGCATTGCTGCTCACGCCGCTGGTGATGATGCAGATCAGCGACGAATGGCACTGGACCATCGGCAGCTTCCTTTTTGCCGGTATCATGATTGGCGGTGTCGGGCTGCTCTACGAGCTTGCCGAAAGAGCGAGCGGAAGCCGGGCCTATCGCGCGGGTGTTGCCATCGCGCTCGTGGCGTCGTTCCTGACCGTGTGGACCACAATTGTTCGCGATGACGGCACCGGCATTGGCTTTTTCCTGGTGATCATGGCGGCAGCGGTAGGTGCGTTCTCCGCCTGGTTTCAGCCCGCCGGCATGGCCCGGACCATGCTTGGCGTGGCGATCATGCAGGCATTGCTCAGCATAGCCATTGCGACCGCACCGTCGACCGCGAGCATGCCCGGTGGCGCGTTCAAGGCCCTGTTGTTCGGCGGTTTCTTTACGGCGCTGTGGCTAGTGTCGGCAACTTTCTTTCGTTCCGCCGACAGGGCCATTCGCGCTTCATAGGTCGTCTATCTAGGCACCTTCCATCCACGCACCGAGCAGCGTGTGCGCGATCGCATAGGGCGGCGGTGCGCCGAAGGGGGCGGCGGGATCGCGGGCCATCGCCAGCCGCACCTCTTCCCGCGTGAACCAGCGCGCATCCTCCAGCTCGTGCGTGTCGATCGTGAGCGCGTCGTCCTCGGCCACGCCGATGCACGCGACCATCAGCGACGAGGGGAAGGGCCAGGGCTGGCTCGCGACATAACGTATGTCGCGCACCCGTACGCCGGCTTCCTCGTGGATCTCGCGCGCCACCGCTTCCTCGATCGATTCGCCGACCTCGAGGAAGCCGGCGAGCGCCGAATAGCGGCCCGGCGGCCAGGGCGGCTGGCGGCCGAGCAGCACGCGGTCGCCGATTTCGGCGAGCATGATCACCACCGGATCGACGCGCGGGAAATGCTCGGCGCCGCAATGCGGGCATTTGCGCGCCCAGCCGGCGCGAAAGATCGCGGTGGCGGTGCCGCAATTGGCGCAGAAGCCGTGGCGGCCGTGCCAGTCGACCAGGCTGCGCGCGGCGGCATAATTGGCGGCGTCTGCAGGCGCGAACCGGTCGAGCATCGCGAACAAAGCCGGCGAGCGGCCCGGCGGCACGGGGTGGCCGGGCGGCAGCGCCGAGGCGAAGCACGGCACGCCCGAATCAAAGCCGAGAAACAGCAGCGCTCCCGCCGCCGCATCCAGCCCGGTCCAGGTCAGGTGCCCGGCATCGTCGAGCACCGGATCGAGCCCGTCCAGCACCAGCAGCCGCGCCGCCGGATCGGCCAGCGCGGCATCGAGCAATGCCGGATCGTGACGAACCGGGTCGGCACGGTCGAGCGTGCCGCCGGTGAAACCCGGCGCCTTCACCGCGCCAGATCGGCGTAGACCGCCCGGCCCACCTCGCGCTTGAGCGCGGTGTCGGCCAGCAACAGGTTGATCATGCCGACACCGCGCACCTTGTTGACCGGATCGGCCCAGGCGATCGTGCCTGCGGCGCCGCCCCAGCCGAATGTGCCCTTGCCCTGCCCGCCGGGTCGAGCCGCCAGATAGACCGATCCACCTGCGCCGAAGCCCATCGGCACGCCGGTATCCCTGGTCATATCGTCGAGAATCGACTGGTCGACGCCCGCCGGGAGTAGATTCGACATCGCCAGCGCGACCGTCTCCGGCTTGAGGATACGCGCGCCGTCCAGCTCGCCGCCGTTCACCAGCATGTGGAGGAAGCGGTCATAATCGCGCGCGGACATCACCAGTCCGGCGCCGCCATAGGGAAAGCTTGGCGGCTTGAGCCAGACCGAGGTCGCGCCGGGATCGAGCGCGATGCGGTTGCCGCCGACGACGGCATAGTCGGTCGCGAACGAAGCGACCTTGTCGGCCGGCACTGTCCAATAGCTTTCGCGCATCTTGAGCGGCGCGAAGATGCGCGTGTTGACGAAGGTGTCGAACGGCATGCCCGATGCGACTTCGATGACGCGGCCGAGCACGTCGAGCCCGATCGAATAGCTCCATTTGCTGCCGGGCTCGGCGATCAGCGGCAGCGTCGCGACGCGGTCCGCGAATTCCTCGAGGGTCGCCGGGCGGGTAGCGCGTGCCTGCGCCTCGAAGGACACGCTCACCGCCGCGGGATTGATCCCCAGCCGGTTATACTCGTCAAGCAAAGGGCCCTTGGTGATGATGTTGTAGCCCAGGCCCGCGGTGTGGGTGAGCAGGTTGCGCACCGTGATCGGGTGCGTCGCCGGGCGGCTGGTCAGGTCCTTGGCGGGATCGACCAGCACCTTCATGTTCTTGAACGCGGGGATGAAGTCGCTGATCGGCTGGTCGAGCTTGATCTTGCCTTCCTCGATCAGGATCATCGCGGCGATGCCGGTGATCGGCTTGGTCATCGAATAGACGCGCCACAGGCTGTCCGCATCGGCTGCCCGCGCCGTCGGCTCGTTGGCAATGCGGCCCTCGGCGATCACCTTGAGCGGGGCGTCGCCCTTGGCATAGGTGATGACGATGCCCGGCACCGTGCCGTCGGCGACATAGCGCTTGGCCAGCGCGGGCGCCTCCGTCGGCGCAACCTGCGCGGTCGCCCACGGCGCGAGCGCGAGCGCTCCGATCAATCCAATTCCGAACCGTCCGCGCATCGCATTCTCCCGAAAATCCGCGCCGCCTTGGCGAATACCGTCGGCAGCCCCGCCGCTTCCAGATCGGCAATCGGCCACCATTCGCCTCCCACCTCTTGGATGAGTGCGGCGTCTGAATGCTCCCCGATTGTTGCAGCGGCAAGCATGCAATCGAGGTTGAAGTGCGTGAAGCCGTGCATCGCGTGTTCGTCGAGCATTTGCCACGCGATATCGAAAGGTGCTCCCATTAGTCCCGGAGGCGAATCGCTCCACGGGCCGGTCGGCAGGGCACGCATTCCGCCGAGCAGGCCCTTGGCCGGGCGCGTCACCAGCAGCACCAGCCCGTCGCGCTCGGCCCAGAACATCGTGCCATGGCGCTGGGGCTTGGGCGCCTTCTTCGCCTTGACCGGGAACATCTCGGGCGCGCCGGTGGCGAAGCCGTCACATTGCGCGCGCAAAGGACAGAGCAGGCAGCGCGGCGATTTGGCGGTGCAGATGCCGCTGCCCAGATCCATCATCGCCTGGGCGAAATCGCCCGCGCGCGCATCGGGCGTCACCGAATCGGTCAGCGCGTAGATGCGCGATCTGGCACCCGGCAGCGGCTCTGCCACCGCGAACAGCCGCGAGACGACGCGCTCGACATTGGCATCGACCACCACCGCGCGCCGGCCGAATGCGATCGCCGCGATCGCCGCTGCGGTATAGCCGCCGACGCCCGGCAGCTTGCGGAGTGCCTCTTCGGTGTCGGGGAGCGCGCCAATCGCCGCCACTTCCCGCGCGCAGGCGAGCAGGTTTCGCGCCCGGGCATAATAGCCGAGCCCGGCCCAGGCGGCCATCAGGTCGCTATCGTCCGCCGCCGCCAGCGCCGCGAAATCGGGCCAGCGCGACGTGAACTTCTCGAAATAGGGGATGACGCTGGCGACCTGGGTCTGCTGGAGCATCACCTCGGAAAGCCACACCCGATAAGGTTCCGTCGCATTGGCGCCCGGCCGCGCCCGCCAGGGCAGATCGCGGGCGTGGGCATCGTACCATTCAAGCAGCGGAGCGGCGATTGCGCGAGGGACGTTGTCGGGCACGCCCCGGCTATGGCATGGGTTGGCGGCAATGACGAAGCCCCCGCGCACAACCACTCCCAAGCCGCGCCCGGAGCCGCAGCGCAGCAACCGCGTGCAACCGGTTTCAGACCTGCTCGGCAATGTCGGCCGCGCGACCTTCCGCAAGTTCGGATTCGTCCAGCATTCGATCGTCAGCCGCTGGAGCGAGATCGTCGGCGAGCGCTATGCCCGCGTCTCCGCGCCCGAATCGATTCGCTTCCCGCAGGGCAAGCGCGCCGAGGGGGTGCTCCATCTGCTCGTCTCGGGCGCCCATGCGCCGATGATGCAGCATATCGCCCCCGAGATCGTCGACCGGGTCAATCGCTTCTTCGGCTATCCCGCGGTCGCGCGGCTCGCGATCCGCCACGGCGACGTGAAACGCCCCGAAAAGCCCGTGCCGCCGCCCAGCCTCAAGCCCTTGTCCGAGGAAATGGGCGCGAGCCTGCGCGGCATTGTCGATCCCGAACTCAAGGCAGTGCTCGAAGCGCTTGCCGCCGGCGTCGCCGCGAGCGACGAAAAACCCAAGATCGGCCGGATCGACTGACATATGAAGCGCCTGTTTCTCATCGCCGCATCGCTGCTGCTGCTATCGAATTCGGCGCCGCGTCCGGTCGCCGACTGGGTCGCTACCGTGACCGCAACACCCGAGGGCGGCTATCGCCAGGGCAATCCGGACGCGCCCGTGAAGTTGATCGAATATGGCTCGCGCACCTGCCCGACCTGCGGCCGTTTCGCTGCCGAGGGTATGGCGGAACTGCGCAGCCAATATGTCGCGACGGGCAAGGTCAGCTACGAATATCGCGATTTCCTGATCCATGGCGCGCCGGACTTCGCGCTCGCTCTGCTGAACCAGTGTGTGCCAACGCCACGCTTCTTTTCCGTGCTGGACGCGATCTATGCCAACCAGCCGGCGTTCGCGGAGAAGCTCGAGCAATTGATGAAGACCCGCTCGAGCGAAGTGACCGCCTGGCAGAAGCTGCCACCGCCGCAAATGGCGACTCGCTTCGCCGAGGCGTTGGGCTTCGTCGACTTCATGAAGGCTCATGGCGTGACCGAGGCACGGGCGCGCCAATGCCTTTCCGATCCTGCGTTGATCAAGCGTGTCGCCCAGACCAATGCCGACGCCGTCAATCAACAGGACATCGACGGCACGCCGACCTTTATCGTCAATGGCCGCAAGATGCGCGCCTCCGACTGGCTCCATCTCCAGCCCGAACTATGGGCGGCGGGAGCCTGACCGAAACCATTCCCCTGGAGAAGTGAAGACATGCGCGTAGCCCCAGCCCTGATTGCCCTGCTCCCCGTCCTGGCGCTCGCCGCATGCGGCGGCGAATCGTCGAACAGCTCGGCGCCGGTCCAGGCGTCCACGCCCGTCACCGCCGCGGCGCCCCCTGCCGGCAAGACCTGGATGGACGTCGTCGCCAAGACCCCCGAGGGCGGCTACGTCCAGGGCAATCCGGACGCGCCGATCAAGCTGGTCGAATATGGCTCGCGCAACTGCCCGGTCTGCGGCCGTTTCGCCGTCGAGGGCGTCGAGCCGCTGCGCCAGAAGTATATCTCGACCGGCAAGGTCAGCTACGAGTTCCGCGACTTCCTGGTGCACGGCGCGCCCGATCTCGCCCTGGCGCTGCTCAACCAGTGCGTGCCGACCGAGAACTTCTTCACGGTGATGGACCAGATCTACGCCAACCAGCCGACGTTCCTCGACCGCACCCAGGCGCTCGTCGAGAAGAACCCGCAGGTCGCGCAGCAGCTCCAGTCGATGCCCGCACCCCAGGCGGCGGTGGGCTTTGCCGATCAGTTGGGCTTCGTCGAGTTCATGAAGCAGCACGGCCTGCCCGAAGCCAAGGCGCGCGCCTGCCTGGCCGATCAGAAGACGATCGAATCGATCGCCAAGGTCAATGGCGACGCGGTCAACAATGGCGAAGTGACCGGCACGCCGACCTTCTTCATCAACGGCAAGGTCGTGCCGAACACCGCGGCATGGGAAGCGCTGGAGCCCGCGCTCCAGGCAGCCGGCGCGCGCTGACGCCGGGCAGATAAGGAGCGGCGATGCAGATCAAGCGGCTGCGGCTGACAGGCTTCAAGAGCTTCGTCGACCCGGCTGACTTGCGCATCGAGCCGGGGCTGACGGGGATCGTCGGCCCCAATGGCTGCGGCAAGTCCAATCTGCTCGAAGCTTTGCGCTGGGCGATGGGCGAGAGCAGCGCCAAGTCGATGCGCGGCGCCGGCATGGAAGATGTGATCTTCGCCGGCACCGCCACCCGCCCGGCCCGGGATTTCGCCGAAGTCTCGATCCTCGCCGAGCAGGTGGGCGAGGATGGCGAGCTCGAAGTCGTCCGGCGGATCGAGCGCGGCGCGGGCTCCGCCTATCGGATCAACGGCCGCGACGTCCGCGCCAAGGACGTCGCGCTCGCTTTTGCCGACGCCGCCACCGGCGCGCATTCGCCGGCGCTGGTGAGCCAGGGCAGGATCGGCGCGATCATCCAGGCCAAGCCCGGCGAGCGCCGCGCGATGCTGGAGGAGGCGGCGGGCATCGCCGGGCTGCATGTGCGCCGCAAGGACGCCGAGCAGAAACTGCGCGCGACCGAGGCCAATCTCATCCGCCTCGACGAAGTGATCGGCGACCAGGAGGCACGCGCGGCGGCGCTCAAGCGCCAGGCACGCCAGGCCGAACGCTATCGCGAGCTATCGGACAAGATCCGCGTCGCCGAGGCGCGGATGATCTTCGCGCGCTGGCGCGACGCGGCCGCCGCGGCCGATGCCGCCAAGAAGGAAGCCGCCGGCGCCGAGGCCCTGGTCGCCGAACGCACGCAAGCGCATGATATCGCCGCCGCCACGCAACAGGAGGCCGCACAGGCGCTTGCCACGCTGCGCGCCGAATCGCTTGGCCTGCGCGACCGCGCCACCGATGCGATGCATCGGCTGGCGACGCTGCGCAGCGAGCGCGCGACGGTCGAGCGACGGATCACCGAACTGCAGGACGCCGAACGCCGGCTGACCGAGGACCGCGGCCGCGAGGGCGCGCTCGCCCGCGACGCCGCTGAGGCGCTGGCGCGTCTGGCCGAGGAATCGACCGCGCTCGACACGCGCATCGCCGAAGCCACCGCGCGCATGCCCAATCTCGATGCCGCGCTGGCCGAAGCCGAGCGCGCCGCGCGCGATGCCGAAGTCGCGCTCGCCCAGGCGCTCGCCGCGCAAGCCAGCGAAGCCGCCGAGGCACGCGTCGCAGAAGCCGCGCTCGCCGCCGCGCGCACCAGGGTCGAGCGATCGGGCCGCGACCATGCCCGGCTCGAGGCCGAACTGCACGCGCTCGCCGATGCCGCGCCGCTCCAGGCCGAGAAGACCCGCGCCGCCGAAGCGCGCGCCCAGGCGCTGCGCCAGGCCGAATCGGCGCGCACGGGGCTCGCCCGCGCCGATGCCGAGGAAAGATCGGCGATCGAGGCGCGCAACCGTGCCCAATCCGCGCGCGCCTCCGCGCATGCCGAACTGAGCCAGCTCGACAGCGAAGCCGCCGCGCTCGCCAAGGCGACCCGGCCTTCGGGCAGGGACCGGCTGCTCGATTCGCTCAAGGTCGACGCGGGATATGAGCGCGCGCTCGCCGCCGCGCTGGGCGACGATCTCGAGGCCGGGCTCGATCCGGCTTCCGAGCGCTATTGGGCCGGCGCCGAATCGCTGCCGGGCGATCCTGGCGCGCCATCCGAGACCACGCCGCTCGGCCAGCATGTCCAGGCGCCGCCGGCGCTTGCCCGACGGCTGGCGCAGATACTGGTCGCCGAGCGCGACACCGGCCAGCCGCTTGCGGTGGGTCAGCGGCTCGTCACTCTGGCGGGCGTGCTGCGGCGCTGGGACGGCTACACAGCCAAATCGGGCGGCGCCGCGGCGGCCGAGCGGCTCGAGCGCGTCAACCGCCTCACCGCGATCGAAAAGGCGCGCCCCGCCGCAGTCCGCGCGGTCGAGTCCGCCGATACCGAGCTGGCGCGCATCGACGAAAGCATCACAGAGGCCCGCCGCGCCGCCACCGATTGCCGCCGGGTGCTCGATCATGCCGAGAATGCCGGACGCGAAGCGGGCCGCGCCGAGGATCGCGCCGTCTCGCAGCTCGAACGGCTCGAATCGCAGCGCGCCGACCTCGACAGCCGCGCACGCCGCATCGCCGCCGAGCAGGACGAGGCATCGGGTGAGCTGACCCGGGCCGAAGCTGCCAAGGCCGCGCTTCCCGACGGCACCGCCACGCGCGAGCGTGTCGCCACGCTCTCCTCCGAGGCCGAGGTCCGTCGCGCGACTTCCGCCAGCGCGCGCGCCGAACGCGGCACGCTCGACCGCGAGATTGCCCAGGCGCGCGAGCGCCACGCTGCCGCCGCCGCCGAGAGCCGGAGCTGGAAGTCGCGCGCCGGCGAGGCCGCGCGCCGCGCCGCCGAGATGGACAAGCGCGCCACCGAGCTGGCCGAGGAGAGCAAACGCCTGTCCGGGCGCCCCGCCGAGCTCGATGCACAGGTCACCGAGGCCGAGGCCGCGACCGAGGCTGCGCGCGCCGACTCCGCCGTCGCCCAGGCTGCCGAGCACACCGCCGAGGCGACGCTGCGCGCGACCGAAGGCGATGTCCGCGCCGCCAATGAATCGCTCGCTTTGGCGCGCGAAGCGCGCGCCGGCGCGCTGGCGCGGGCCGAGAATCAGGAGATGCGCCGCATCGAGATGGGCCGACTGTCGGGCGAACGCTTCGAATGCCCGCCACCCTTGCTCCCCGAACAGGCCGGCTTCGATCCGGAGACGGTGCGCGATCCGCAGCACGAATCGGTCGGCCATGACCGGCTGATCGCCGAGCGCGAGCGGATCGGGCCGGTCAATCTGGTCGCGGAGAGCGAGCTGGCCGAGCTGGAGGCGGCCTATACCGGCAACGCCAAGGAGCGCGACGAGCTTGCCCAGGCGGTGAACCGGTTGAGGGGCTCGATCGGCACGCTCAACCGCGAGGGGCGGCAACGGCTGCTCGCTGCGTTCGAGGCAGTCGACCAGCATTTCCGTCGGCTATTCTCCACCCTGTTCAACGGTGGCCAGGCGCATCTGGAGCTCGTCGATTCGGACGATCCGCTGGAGGCCGGGCTCGAAATCATGGCGCAGCCGCCGGGAAAGAAGCTCCAGTCGCTGACCCTGCTTTCGGGCGGCGAGCAGGCGCTGACCGCGGTGGCGCTGATCTTCGCTTTGTTCCTGACCAATCCCGCGCCGATCTGCGTGCTCGACGAAGTCGATGCGCCGCTGGACGACGCCAATATCGAACGCTTCTGCGACCTGCTGGAGGCGATGACGCGCGAGACCGCGACGCGCTATCTGATCGTCACGCACAACGCCGCGACGATGAGCCGGATGCACCGGCTGTTCGGTGTTACCATGGTCGAACAGGGCGTGAGCCGGCTGGTGTCGGTCGATCTGGGCGGGGCGGAGAATTTGCTGGCGGCGGAGTAAGCGTGTCTCATGCCACTCCGCCCCGGCGGCAATGGGAGGAAATGCGATGCGATCCATCACGATCGGCCTGGTTCTGGCGGTGGCAGTTGCCGCGCCCGCTTATGCGCAGGACCAGAAGCCGCAGACGACC
This sequence comes from Sphingomonas sp. JC676, assembly GCF_014489075.1. Lineage (GTDB taxonomy): Bacteria > Pseudomonadota > Alphaproteobacteria > Sphingomonadales > Sphingomonadaceae > Sphingomonas. The sequence continues at coordinate 478,327 of NZ_JACTGR010000003.1, forward strand.
ACCGAGAAGGCCGGCGATATCGCCACCCAGCCCGCGCGCGACGTCGGCGCGGTGAAGACCAAGATCCCGCCGGTGCTGCAGGACGCGGCGGCCAACCCGTACAGCCTGGACGGCCTGTCCAAATGCGGGGACATCCGCGCGGCGATCGCCGATCTGAGCGGTGCGCTGGGCCCCGACTATGAGGGCGCGGTCGATCGCAAGAAGAGCCGCAAGATCAAGGTGACCGGCAACACCGTCGCCGGACTGATCGTGCCGTTCCGCGGCGTCGTCCGCGAAGTGAGCGGCGCGGCATCGGCGCAGCGTGAGCTCAACGCGGCAACTGATGCGGGCTTCGCGCGGCGCGGCTTCCTGCGCGGCACCTATGAGGCACGGCGGTGCAAGCCTGCGCTCTAATGGGGCGTCCCGGGAGCGAACCAGCCGGTAACGTCGCGGCCGCATCGGATCATCCATCCGCCATCGGATAGCCGCAGCGCATGATCGCTTGCGCGTCGGAAACGCATATTGAAGGTCGTCCCGCGATCCGTGGGCATGGCGCCGTCGCCAGGTTCGATGACGCGCTGAAACAGCGTGTCGCCGCGAATCCACCATTTTCCATAGTCGCCGATCGCGATGCCGATCCAATAGCCGCGCCGGCTGAAGACGACCTGATCGCCGCCGCCATCGCCATTGCATGCCTCGCCCGGTCGCTGGCTCGGGCCGATATATTGCCAGCGTCCGACCATCCAGCCGGGGTGCGGGTCCGGCGCGGCGGTCATCAGCAACAACGCGAAAAACGACGGCATCAGGCCTCCATTCGGAGGAAAAGCCTAGATTAAAGCGGTTACGGAAGGATTTCCGGCGAGGATGAGGCGGTACAGCGCGAGATACTTGTCCGCCATCGCCTCCACCGAGAAGCGCGCCGCCACGGCTGCGCGGCAGGCGGCGCGATCGATCGCCGCGACACCGCCCAGCGCGGTGATCGCCTCGCCGGCCGATCCCACCAATAGCCCCGTCACGCCATCGTCGATCAGTTCGGGCATCGAGCCGCGGTCCACCGCGATCACCGGCGTACCGCAGGCCATCGCCTCGATCACCGAAAGGCCGAACGGCTCGTCGAAATTGATGAGGTGGAGCAACGCCTGGGCCTTGCCGAGCGCGCGCAGCCTTTCCGCACCGCCGACCGCGCCGTGGTAGACGATCCTGTCATCGAGATGGGGCGCGACTTCGCGCTCGAAATAGCCCTGGTCCTGGACGATGCCGTAGAGATTGAGTCGGCGGCCGGTCGCCTTGGCCACTGCGATGGCCTCAGCCGCGCCCTTGTCGGGATGCATCCGGCCAAAGAACAGCAGGTCCTCGCCGCCGTCCGCCTCGAACGGGAATTCGTCGAGCCGGACGCCGTGATGGATCGTCGCGGCATATTTGAGCGAAGGGTGCCGGTCCGCTTCGCTGATCGCGACGAAATGCACGCGATCCTCGTACGGCTTGTACATCGGCAGGATGCGATCGGACGAGAAGCCGTGGATCGTCGTCACCATCGGCGTGTCGATCAGATTGGCGTAGGCGTGGGCCGGGAAATCGGCCTGGTTGTGGATCAGGTCGAACTCGCCGGCGCGCTCGAAAAGATGCGCCTGATGGGCATATTCCCAGACCTTGGCGTCAATCGAAGGATCTTCCTCATAGCCGCGCGGCACGACCCCCGCGAGCTTGCCCGTGGTGATCGAATCCTGCGTTGCGAACAGGGTCACGTCGACGTCGCGCGCGACCAAAGCCTCGGTGAGCAGGCTCGTCACCAGCTCCCATGGGCCATAATGCCTGGGCGGCGTGCGCCAGGCGATCGGCGCCAGCATCGCGATCTTCATCCCAGGATATATCCTTCGTTCGGGCCGAGCAGCGCTGGATCGTTCGCTCCTTGCGCGGAGACCAGGACCGAAAGTCCTTCCGCCCATTCGGGGATCGGGAAATTCTGCGGGCTGGTGCCAAGGTTAAGTACCACGACGATCCGCGCGTCACCCAGCCGACGCTCATAGACAAGCAGGTCGCCGCTGCTTTCGATGCCGTGATACTCGCCGATCGCCAAGGCAGGCCGGGCGTGCCGCAGCGTCAGCAATGCCTGGGTGAAGCGCCACATCGAGCGCGGATCGTCGCGCTCCGCCGCCACGTTGCGCGTCGGCCAATCGGCGTGGAGCGGCAGCCAGGGCTCGACGCTGGAGAAGCCGGCATGGACGTTCGCGTCCCAGGCCATCGGCGTGCGCACCGGGTCGCGGCCCATGCCGATCCCCGGCTCGTTCAGCTCGCGCGGATCCTGGATGCGCTCCGCGGGGATCGCGACATCGGTGATGCCGAGTTCGTCGCCATAATAGAGCGTCGGCGTGCCCCGCAACGTCAGCAGCAGCAGCATCGCCACGCGCGCCTGTGCCTCGCCCACCCTGGTCGCAATGCGAGGCCGGTCATGGTTGCCGAGCACCCAGTTGGGCCAGCCGCCGCCCGGCAGCGCGCCTTCGTACTCGGCGATCATCTTCGCCAGCGACCGCGCATTCCACTCGGCGCCGATCAGCTGGAAGTTGAAGGGCAGATGCACGCCCGGCTTCTCGGGCAGGCCGTAATAGGTCACGAGTTTCGGCACGGGCAGGTAGATCTCGCCGACGAGAACGCGCGCGCCATATTCGTCGGCGATGCCGCGCATCTCGGCGGCGATGTCGTGGACCTCGGGCTGGTCAGTCGAGTGGAGCTGGTGGACGGTCATGTACTCCGGCAAGCCCTGCTGCCATTCGGCATTGGCCGGATTGTCCGGGAAATCCTGGTGCTTCACCATGTGCCACAGCACGTCGATGCGAAACCCGTCGACGCCGCGCGCGAACCAGAAGCGCAGCACGTCCATCATCGCCTTGCGCACCTCCGGATTGCGCCAGTTGAGGTCCGGCTGCTCCTTCAGGAAGGCGTGGTAATAATATTGGCCGGTGGCCGCGTCCCACTCCCAGGCCGAACCCCCGAAATCGCTGATCCAGTTGTTGGGCGGCCCACCATCGGGTTTCGCGTCGCGCCACAGATACCAGTCGCGCTTTGGGTTATCGCGGGAAGAGCGGCTCTCGACGAACCAGGGATGCGCGTTCGACGTGTGATTGGGCACGAAATCGAGCAGCAGCTTGAGGCCCCGCGCATGCGCCGCGGCGAGCAGCGAATCGAAATCGTCGAGGCTGCCGAAGCGCGGATCGACGCCGCGATAATCGGCGACGTCATAGCCGAAGTCCGCTTGTGGGCTGGGGAAGATCGGCGAGATCCAGATCGCGTCGACCCCCAGCTCCTTCAGCGCGTCGAGCCGCTGCTCGATGCCCTTGAGATCACCGATCCCGTCGCCGTTCGAATCCTGGAACGAGCGGGGATAGATCTGGTAGATGACGGCGGATTGCCACCAATGCGGATCGGTCATGCCGCGTCCCTCTTTTCGTCACCCCGGACTTGTTCCGGGGTCCACTTCGCCGCACGCACCGCATTCGAGCCTCGAACCCATCGCTCGCCTCCCGGCGGCCCCCGGAACAAGTCCGGGGTGACGGTGGACACGGGCCTCACGCGAACCGCTCCTTCGCTATATGGGTGATCCGGCACGCCAGGTCCGCCTCGCCCGAGGCCAGGATATAATGGTCGCCCGCATCGACGAGCCCGGTGGTGAACACCACCGGCGTCGGCAGGTACATCTGGTGCGCGATCGCGGCGGTCAGCGCCGGATCGGCCTCGAGCACCGGATCATTGTCCTCCTGGCGCAGGATCTTGGTGGGGTCGTCCTTGTCGAGCAGCGCCCAGAAGCTGCGATAGATGCCCACCGCATCCTTCTTCTCGACGCCGTGATAGATCAGCATCCAGCCGTCTTCGGTGAGAACGGGCTGGCTGCCGCCGCCGATCCGCTGGTTCGAGGTCGAGCCCTTGCGCGCCCGCAGCCCCGGCGCGTCGAGCGGCTTCCAGTGCAGTCCGTCGGGCGATTGCGCGAGGTTGATCGAGGGGCCGCCGAGCCAGGGCGAATCGTCGGGATAGGCGAAATAAACCTCGCCCAGCGGCCGGGTGAGCGCCATGAATTTCCCGCCCACTTTACCCTCGAACAGGATCATGTCCTTGTTCTGGTGATCGAGCACCACACCGAGCAGCTCGTAATCGAGCCCGTTGGCGGAGCAATACATCGCGGTGCAGTGGCGCTCGGCCGAGACCCCGCACACGGTCATCCACCAGATGCCGTCGATCCGCGTGATCCGCGCATCCTCGACGCCATATTCGAGGTAGCTCGCGCTCGGCGCGATCGCCTTGTCATAGTGCACCGCGACGATCTCGCGCGCATCGGCGCTCAGCTCCACCGGCAGCAGCCACGAGAGCGAGGTCAGCCCCAGCAGCCGGGGATTGCGGTCCTTGAGCGCGAACTGCCTGGGATCGCCCATGTCGACCCCGGCCAGCGCATGCGCGTCGAGCACATAGCCTTCGGGCGTCCAGCGGATCGCCTGAGCGCAGTCCCCGGCGACCGGCTCCCGCAACGCCTCTGCCACGCGCACCATCAGCACCAGATTGCCGTTCGGCAGCCGCGCGAAGCCGGGGTTGAACGCCCCCAGCACATAGGTCGCCTCGTCGATCCCGTGCCGGAGCGGCGAACGCGCGAGATCGACGTCGTCGGGGCGGAAGATCAGATAATCCTGGGCCAAAAGGTCCCCCTTGTCTGCCGGGGACCGAACGGCATCAGGCGCTTCCGGTTCCGGCCTGCTGCGCCCGCTGATGGTGCCGGATCACTTCGTCGATGATGAAGCGCAGGAATTTCTCGGAGAATTCGGGATCGAGATCGGCATCCTTCGCCAGGGCCCGCAGCCGCGCGATCTGCGCTTCCTCGCGGCCCGGATCGGCGGGCGGCAGCCCCGTCTCGGCCTTGTAGCGCCCCACCGCCTGGGTCACCTTGAATCGCTCGGCGAGCAGGAAAACCAGGGCCGCATCGATATTGTCGATGCTCTGGCGATAGCGTTGCAGCGTCTCGTCGGGCAATTCCGGTCTCCCTCGCGCCCCTTTCGCCCGCTGCACGCGGCCTTGCAAGCCCGCGCTCTTGCCTTTGTGCGATGCACGCGCCAGAGCGCGGGTAATGAGCGCCACCATTCACCGCCTGGGCTCGCGCGGAGAGCCGTCGCTTGATCCGATGATGGCGCTCGTCGCGCACGACATGAACCTGGTCAATGCGGTCATCCTCGATCGCATGCAGTCCGACATTCCGCTGATCCCCGAGCTTGCCGGCCATCTGATCGCCGGCGGCGGCAAAAGGATGCGGCCGATGCTGACGCTCGCGAGCGCGCAGCTGCTCGGCTATTCGGGCACGCGGCATCACCGGCTCGCCGCCGCGGTCGAGTTCATCCACACCGCGACGCTCCTTCACGACGATGTCGTCGATTCATCGGACCTGCGCCGCGGCCGCCGCACCGCCAACATCATCTGGGGCAATCCGGCGAGCGTGCTCGTTGGCGACTTCCTGTTCAGCCGCTCGTTCGAGCTGATGGTCGAGGATGGCAGCCTCAAGGTGCTCAAGATCCTGAGCAACGCGTCGGCGGTGATCGCCGAGGGCGAGGTCAACCAGCTCACCGCGGTGCGCCGCCTCGACATTTCCGAGGAGCGCTATCTCGACATCATCGGCGCCAAGACCGCTGCTTTGTTCGCCGCTGCCTGTCGTATCGCGGCGGTGCTCGCAGAGCGATCGGAAGGCGAAGAAGCGGCGCTCGACACCTATGGCCGCAACCTCGGCGTCGCCTTTCAGCTCGTCGACGACGCGATCGATTATGTCTCGGACGCGGGCACGATGGGCAAGGATGCCGGCGACGATTTCCGCGAGGGCAAGATGACGCTGCCCGTCATCCTGGCCTATGCCCGTGGCGGCGACGCCGAGCGCACCTTCTGGAAGGACGCCATTTCGGGCCGTCGCGCATCGGACGAAGATTTCGCCGAGGCGATCCGCCTGGTGCGGAGCAGCCGCGGGGTGGACGATACGCTCGCCCGCGCCCGACACTACGGCCAGCGCGCGATCGACGCGCTCGGCGGCTTCGCGCCGGGCAAGGCCAAGGACGCGATGGTCGAGGCAGTCGAATTCGCGGTGGCGCGCGCTTATTGAGCTGGACGTGCGATGCCGCGGCTGACCGTCGCGGCATGGCTTCAGCGAAGGGCAACGCCCGGCGAAACCGTCGTCGGAAATGCTACCCGGCGCAATCTCGCATATCCGCGCGCCAGGCCCTCATGGGCGATCCGCGCTTCGACGCTGCGGGCCGCGCTGGCCCGCATGAGCGAAATCTGCTCCCGCTCAAGTAGATAGTTGATATCCATGGCGAAACTCCCTCGGGGAGCGAGAGCATTGCGTCTCTCAGTCACACGGTGCTCGGAACGACTCGGTGATGGAGCATGCTATCACGGTTCGCACCGCGCGGTCGCCTTGTTCCAGGGGCGCTAACACGACTTTCGCTCGCGTCATCTCAAAACCGCCCCAGTTTCCGATCGGGAAACTCCCTCGACAATAACCGACCGAAATGTAGCAAGGTTGCGAGCGAGAACGTGCTATGGTTTCCGCACAGGTCGAATGCGCCGGTCAGATTGACCGCAGCCGCCGGATCTTCGCACGAAGTCCACAGACCGAAAGGGCTCCAATGCCTCCCGCAACACCGAGCGACACTGATCTCACTCTCAACCTCGCGCTGGCTGTCATCGCCTCGTCGCACGCGCCGGTCTTGCTGCTCGACGAAAGCCGCGTGGTTATCGCCGCGAGCGACGCTTTCTGCCACGCCTTCGAGATCGATTCCGGGACGATTGGCGGTCAGGAATTCGCCTTGTTGGGTGCGGGCGAATGGGCGATTCCGCAGCTCCAGTCGCTCCTCAAGGCAACCGCCTCCGGCTTCGCCGAGGTCAAGAATTACGAGTTCGACCTCAAGCGCGAAGGTCGCGGCGATCGCCGCCTGATCCTGAACGCACACAAGCTCAATTATGGCGAAGGGCAGGAGGTTCGGCTCCTGCTCGCCATCGCCGATGTGACGGAAGCGCGAATCGCCGAGCGGATGAAGGACGATCTGGTTCGTGACAAAAGCATATTGCTCCAGGAACTTCAGCATCGCGTGGCCAATAGCCTCCAGATCATCGCGAGCGTGCTGATGCAGAGCGCCAAGAAGGTACAATCGGACGAGGTACGCAGTCACTTGCGCGATGCCCATAATCGCGTGATGTCCGTAGCCGCCGTCCAGAAGCAGCTCACGGTTTCACCGGCCGACGAGGTGAATCTCCGGGCGTATCTGGGACAATTGTGCGAGAGCATCGGCTTCGATGATCCACGATCACGACCAGGTCACGCTGCAAGTCGAAAGTGACGAGAGCCTGGTCGGGGCAAATGTTTCGGTCAGCCTTGGCCTCGTCGTGACCGAACTCGTCATCAATTCGCTGAAACATGCTTTTCCTGAGGCACGCCACGGGAAAATCATGGTGAGCTATCGCAGCAAGGGCGTCGACTGGGCCCTTTCGGTTGCCGACGACGGTGTCGGCATGCCGACGGAGCCCCAACTGGCCAAACCCGGCCTGGGCACCAGCATCATCCAGGCGCTTGCCGATCAACTGGGCGCCCATATCACCGTCTTGGACGGCATGCCGGGGACGGTAATATTGCTCGAGCACGCGCAGCCGGCCTCAGCCGCAACCGGCAATGCATCACACGCCGCCCCGCCGATCTAGCGAGAACAGCCTGACGCGCCACGCGTGCGCGCCAGGCGCCGCCCGCTATTCCTCAACGCCTTCGGCCTCGTCGGCATCCTCATCCGCACCCAGCACGTCGTCCTCGTCGCCGTCGAGGACTTCCTCAATCGCCTCGACCACCAGATCCAGCTGCTCAAAGCTCGCAGTGAACTCGATCGTCTCGCCGTCATCGTCTTCGAGATGCAGCGTGTAATCGCCGTCGCTGTCGGGGGTGATGGTGAATTGTGCCAGGGTCCGTGCCATGTCGCATGCTCCTTCGCTTGCGCCAAACCCCGGCTCTGGCAATTGGTTGCAGCCTGATGTCCGAACCCCTGCCCATACACGCCGTTTTGCCCGATCTGCTCGCCGCATTGCAGGCGGGGAGCAACGCCGTGCTCGTCGCGCCGCCGGGTGCGGGCAAGACGACCGCTGTCGCACCGGTCCTGTTAGCGGAAGACTGGTGCACGGGCGAGATCCTGCTCCTCTCGCCGCGCCGCCTTGCCGCGCGTGCCGCCGCCGAGCGGATGGCGGCGCTGGCGGGGGAGCCGGTCGGCAGGACCTTCGGCTATGCGACGCGGCTCGACAGCAAGCGTTCGGGGGCGACGCGGGTCACAGTTGTGACCGAGGGTATTTTCGTCAATCGCATCCAGTCCGATCCCGAGCTGGCGGGCATCTCCGCTGTGCTGTTCGACGAAATCCATGAACGCAGCCTCGACAGCGATTTCGGGCTGGCGCTCGCGCTCGACGCGCAGGCGGCGCTGCGCCCCGATCTGCGCATTGTCGCGATGTCGGCCACACTCGACGGAGTGCGCTTCTCCACGCTGATGGGAGGTGCCCCGGTGATCGAAAGCGAGGGGCGTAGCTATCCACTGACCCTGCGCCATATCGGCCGCGCTACCGAGGCGCGGATCGAGGATTCGATGGCAGCGGCGATCCGGACCGCGCTACGCGAAGAACAAGGCGGCGTGCTCGCCTTCTTGCCCGGCGTTGCGGAGATCGAGCGCACTGCCGAACGACTGGCCGACATTCCGGGCATAGTTCTGCATCGCCTGCACGGCAGCCTCGAGCCGCAGGCCCAGCGCGCCGCGATCGCGCCCGACCCCGAAGGGCGACGCAAGCTCGTGCTCGCCACCTCGATCGCCGAGACGTCTCTGACGCTCGACGGGATCCGCGTGGTCGTCGATTCAGGGCTGGCGCGGCGGCCGCGCTACGATCGCGCCGCGGGAATGACCCGGCTGGTTACCGAGCGGGCGAGCCAGGCATCGGTCACCCAGCGCGCCGGGCGTGCCGCGCGCCAGGGTCCAGGCACGACCTATCGGCTGTGGGAGGAGGCGGCGACCGCCGGGCTGCCGCGTTTCGACCCGCCCGAGATTCTCGAGGCCGATCTCTCGGCGCTCACGCTCGATTGCGCATTGTGGGGCGTCGCCGATCCGCGCCAGCTCGCCTGGCTCGATCCGCCGCCCGACGCCGCGATCTCCGAGGCGCGCGCGCGCCTTGCCGCGCTCGAAGCGCTCGACGTGGACGGCCGACCCACTGCGCATGGCAAGGCGATCGCCCGGCTGCCGCTGCCGCCCCGCCTGGGCCATATGCTGGTGCGCGCCGGCGAGCGCGGGATGGCGCATACCGCGGCGCAAGTCGCCGTGCTGCTCGGCGAGCGCGGCCTTGGGGGCAACGATGCCGATCTCGAGCTTCGCCTGCGCCGCTGGCGCTCGGAGCGCGGGCCACGCGCGGAAAATGCGCGGCGGCTGGCCGAGCGTTGGGCGAAGCTGGTCTCGGACCGGGGCGAAGGCGATGTCGCGATCTGCATCGCGCTTGCCTTTCCCGACCGTATCGCCAAACGCCGCGACGCATCGGGCGAGCATTGGGCGTCGGCGGGTGGGCGCGGCTTCCGGCTGGATCCGGCCTCGCCGCTCGCCCGCGCTGAATGGCTGGCGGTGGCCGAAACACAGGGCATGGCGGCGGGCGCGCGGATCCTTTCGGCGGCGCAGATCGATGCCGCCACGGTCGAGGCGCTATTCGGAGAGCGCATCGAGACGCGACGCAGCGTGACCTTCGATCCCGCGACCGGGCGGATAGAGACGCTGCGCGAGCGCCGGCTGGGCGCGATCCGACTTTCGAGCGGGAGCGATTCGGCGGCGAGCCCCGCCGAGATCGAGGCGGCGTTGCTGGAGGGTGTGCGCGAACATGGCCTGGCGCTGCTGCCCTGGTCCGAGACCGCGCAGGCGCTACGGACGCGCGCCGCCTATGCGGGGATCGATGCGCTGGGCGACGAAGCGCTGCTGACCAGCCTGGACGAATGGCTGCCGCCGGCGCTGGCCGGCAAGAGGCGGCTCGATGCGGTCGCGCCCGAGGCGCTGACCCAGGCGCTGCAGAATTTGCTCGGCTGGGACGGGCAGAAGACGCTCGATCGGCTAGCGCCGGCACGCTTCGAGACGCCAGCGGGATCGAGCCATGCGATCGACTATGCCGCCGAGGCGGGACCGACGGTGGAGATGCGCGTCCAGGCACTGTTCGGCCTCTCCGAGCATCCGGTGATCGGAAATGGCGTGCCGCTGGTGCTGAGCCTCACCTCGCCCGCCGGGCGTCCAATCCAGACGACGCGCGACCTGCCGGGCTTCTGGAAGGGGAGTTGGGCGGCAGTCGCCAAGGAGATGCGCGGCCGCTATCCGCGCCATCCCTGGCCCGACGATCCCGCTGCGGCTTCCGCCACGCTCCGCACCAAAAATGCGGATGCAAGGGCCGCACGCCCGCGCTAAAGGAAAATCCCATGAAGACCGCCCGAATCTATCAGCGCCCCAAGAACGCCATGCAATCCGGCCGCGCGCGGACCGATACCTGGATCCTCGAATTCGAGGCCGAACGCGCGCAAGAGCCCGATCCGCTCACCGGCTGGGCAGGCGGCGGGGACACGACCAACCAGGTCCGCATCGCCTTTCCTACGCTGGAAGCCGCCAAAGCGCATGCCGAGCGCGAGGGCTATGCCTTTCACATCGTCCCGGCGCCCGAACGCAAGCTCAAGCTCCAGGCCTACGCCGACAATTTCCGGTGACGCCGGCCCAGGTCCTCGACCGCTGGATCGAGGCCTTTCAACGCCGGTGACGCGGATGCCCTGGCGGCGCTCTATCATGCGGATGCGGTCAATCATCAGGTGGTCCGCGATCCGGTTGTCGGCCGTGATGCGATCCGTGCGATGTTCGCCGGCGAATTCGCCCAGGTCGAGATGGTCTGCGTTCCTGAGAACCGTTTCGCCGACGGCGAGTGGGCGATCCTCGAATGGCGCGATCCCCTGGGGCTGCGCGGCTGCGGCTTTTTCCGAGTTATCGAAGGCAGGATCGCTTTCCAGCGCGGCTATTGGGACCGGCTGAGCTTCGAGCGGCTCTACGCCAGCAGCGACTGAGCAAGCAGCAACAACAGCTTCACGTCGATCGCGAGGCCCTCCTCGCGTTTGGCGGCGACGAATTCCGGCAGTTCCGTCAGCGCGACGCGGTGGACGATGATGTCCTCGTCCGCCGTACCGCCACCCTGACCGATTCGCGTGAGACCACTGACCCGCACCAGAGTGAAGCCCTCGCTCACCAGACCGGGCGAGGAATAATAATCTCCCAGCGCCTCGACACTCGCGCAGCGATAGCCGGTTTCCTCCTCCAACTCGCGCCGCGCTGCGCCTTCGATCGTGTCGTTGGCATCCTCATCGCCGACCAGTCCGGCAGGCAGTTCGAGGCAGCGCCGGCCCAGCGGGACGCGATACTGATCGACCAGGAGCACATGGCCGTCGTCCACCGCGACAATCACTACCGCCCGGATCCCCCGCGCCCGCGAGACGAACTCCCAGCGCCCCTGCCGCTTGGCGGTGATCCACTTGCCCTGCCAGGCGATCTCGGTTGGTTCGTCGCTCATGGCCGCGGCCTTAGAGCTCGATGACGCGATCGGGAAGCTCGTTCGTGTCGCCCTCGCTGCGCGGGAAATGCTCCGCGAGGACGACGCCGACCTGGCGCACCGCCTCGGCCAATCCGTCGCCCAGCCGTCCCTCACGGACCGCGCCCAGCAGCCCGGCCATCGCCGCGCCCCACACATCGGGGGTGACCTTCGAATGGATCGCCTCGTCGGCGATGATCTCGGCGCGGTGCTCGGCGATCGAGAGATAGATCAGCACGCCGGTCGACGCCTTGGTGCGCTTCTCGGCGGCGGTGCGGAACAGTGCCAGTGCCCGGCGATTGACGCGGCGCGACTTGGTGACGCCGGGGGTGAGCGCGAAGCGCAGCGCGTCCCAGGTCAGCGCGACGCGCGCAACCAGGAAGGTCAATGCCATCAGGATCAGCGCGGCGGTGAGGTACCAAGTCGCCGGCACCGTCTGCGCCCAGCTGTCGACGAAGCGCGCGTGCAGCCATTCGGCGGGCGCGGGCTGCCAGGCGAGCAAAGCCAGCACCAGCAGCATCGCCAGCACCGTCCAATGGAGCGCGACGTCGTGATAGGCATCGGAGCGCCCCGCGACGACGGTGACGATCTCGCCGTCGGTGGAGAGCTCGGCCTGGGTCACCGCATTGGTGACCAGCGCGCGATCTGCGTCGGTCAATTGCATCACCAACTCCCCGAGGCGCCGCCGCCCCCGAACGATCCGCCGCCGCCGGAGAAGCCGCCGCCACCGCCACCGCCGTCCCCGCCGCCCCAGCCTCCGCCGCCGGAGCCGCCGCCCCAGCCACCGCGGCTCGATTCGCGGCCGATCTCGTTGGCGATGCTCCACAGGATGATCGGCAACGCGCCGCCGTCATTGCCGCGATAGCTCCGGGCGCCCCAAGGGCCCCCGCGGGCACGCCGCCGTCCGATGAACATCGGGATGAGCACAAAGGCCAGCACGATGCCCCAGAAGATCAGCCCGATCGGGAAGCCGCCGCCATGGCTGCGCTGGCGCGTCTGGACGGTCTTCTGCGTCGCCTGCTGCGCGCGTTGCTCGGCCGCCTCGAGCGGTAGCTTCATCTGCTCGCCGATCGCCTGCGCGCCGGCGACGATGCCGCCCGGAATATCCTTGGCGCGAAATTTCGGGAGAATGATCTCGTTGATGATCTGGCTCGAAAGCGCGTCGGTCATGATTGGTTCGAGGCCGTAGCCGACCTCGATGCCGACTTTACGGTCGTTGGGCGCGACAACCAGGATGATGCCGTTATTGGCACCCTTCTGGCCGATCCCCCAGGCACGGCCGAGCTGATAGCCATAGTCGCGGATTTCATAGCCCTGCAGATCCGGGATTGTCGCGACGACGAACTGACGCGTCGTCTTGGCGTTGATATCCTCCGCCAGCTTGGTGATTTCGGCCTTCTGCGCAGCGCTGAGCAGCCCTGCGGCGTCGACCACGGGCTCGCGATCGCGCTTGGGGAAATTGGGCTGCGCCTGCGCCGAAACCGGTAGGAGGAGCAGCAAAGCGAGCAGAACGCGTACGATGCTCATTGGGTGATCTCGCGAATGATGCCGTCGCTGCCGGCGAGGATGCCGTCAGCCATTTTCTGTTCGCGGAAGCGCGGCAGAATCATATTCTGCATGATCGCCTGCGCCTCCGCGTTGGTAAGCGCCTTCATCAGACCGTTGCCGGTCTCGATGCGCGCCTTGCGCTCGGTCGGAGCGACGATCAGCAGGGCGCCGTCGCCTAATCCATTTCGGCCGATCCCCCAATAATTGCCAAGGGTCCGGCCATAGTCGGCAATCTCATGCCCATCGAGAGACTTGATCGTGACCACCACGAATTGGTGCCTCGACCGAGCCTCGACCTGCGCCAATCGGCCGGCGAGTTTCTCCTCCACATCCTGCGGCAGAAGATCGGCCGCATCGACCACACGCCCCGTCAGCGCCGGGAAATCATAGCCGGCGGGAGGTGTCCTGGGTGGCGCCGCAGCGCTACAGGCTGCGAGCGCCCCACAGAGGAGGAGCGCCCTGGGGATCAGTTGCTGTTCCCGAAGCTGACCGGAGGCGCGACATCGGCGCCGGCCTTGGCCTCGAACGGCGTCATCGGCTTGGCGCCATAGAAGATCTTGGCGCCGACCGCGTCGGGGAAGGTGCGGATGCGGGTGTTATAGGCCTGGACCGCAGCGTTATAGTCGCGGATCGAGATCGCGATGCGGTTTTCAGTGCCTTCGAGCTGGCTCATCAGCGTGGCGAAATTGGCCTGACTCTTGAGCTCCGGATACGCCTCCACATTGGCGAGCAGGCGCGAAAGCGAACCACCAAGCTGCTGCTGCGCGGCCTGATATTGCTGGACCTTGGCGGGATCGCTCAGGTCTGCACCGGTCACCTGGATCGAGGTCGCCTTGGCGCGGGCATCGACAACGTCGGTCAGGATCTTGCCTTCGGACGCGGCCGCGCCCTTCACCGTCGCCACCAGATTGGGGACCAGATCGGCGCGACGCTGATAATTGGTCTGGACGTCTGCCCAGCGCGCCTTGGCATTCTCCTCGGCGGTGGGGACGCTGTTGATGCCGCATGCCGAAAGCAGGACGACGGCGGCAAGCGCAATGGCGGCACGAAACTTCATCGGTGGTGATCCTCCAGACGCAGTAAGTAGGTGTCTTATACGGTGCTTACACCCCCACTCGAAAGCGAAATCGGACATCAAGGGCTTGGCCCGCCCGGTCCGGCTCGTGCATGAAGGCACGGCAAGTCCTGGGAGACGCGAACCATGATCAAGGAATTCAAGGCCTTCATCGCGCGTGGCAACGTGCTCGACCTTGCCGTCGCGGTCATCATCGGCGCGGCGTTCGGCAAGATCATCAGCTCATTGACCGACGACATCCTCATGCCGCTGATCGGCAAGATCTTCGGCGGGCTCGATTTCTCGAGCTACTTCATCGCGCTGGGGCCGATCCCCGCGCAGCTCGCCGGATCGTCCGATTATGCCGCGCTGAAGAAAGCGGGCGTGCCGCTGTTCGGGTGGGGGGCGTTTGTCACGGCGTTCGTCAATTTCCTGATCGTCGCCTTCATCATCTTCCTGATCGTGCGCGCGGTGAACCGCGTGATGCCGAAGGCCGAGGAAGCCGCGGCTGCCGAGCCGGCAGACGTGACGCTGCTGCGCGAGATACGCGACGAGTTGAAGAAGCGCTGACGTCGTTTCGAGGCGATGCGCCAACAGGCGCATGGGAGGGCTCAGGCCGCGGCGAGATCCTCGGCGATCGCATCGGCCAGGCTGGTGCCGTCGAGGATTCGCGCGGTCTCATCGCGCACGCGCGCCATCGCCTGGCGAATCGCGCAGGCGGCCTCGTCCTTGCAGTCCGCGCAGGGGCGATAAGCGGTGCGGCTGACGCAGGGGACCAAAGCCAGCGGCCCTTCGATCACGCGGATGATCTCGCCCAGCGAGATGAGGTGCGAGGTGCGGGCGAGACGATAGCCGCCCATCTTGCCGCGGGTCGAGAAGAGGAAGCCCGCCTCGCGCAGATCGGCGAGGATCAGCTCGAGGAACTTGCGGGGTACATTGGCCTCGGCCGCGATGCGGTTCATCGGCACGGGGGCGCCGGCGGCGGGCTGTTCTGCGAGGAAGAGCATCGCGCGAAGCGCATAACGGGAACGCTGCGTCAACATGATGCACTCTCCATGCCAAGCGAATGCGGCACTGTGAAGGCCCCGGACGCTTTTTTGGCACCGCCGGCCTCGGTACCGGTCTCATAGGGCCGCCAACCTGACCTTTTCATTAAGCGCAAAGTGCTTATATCGGTTTTGCCGGGTTCGCCCGGCTATGGGGATAAACGACGGCGTGCAATAGGCGCAGCGGACCCGGGGGCGGTACCCGGCGGCTCCACCATAAACCCCGGAAACGGGGCTTCTGACGGGGCCGAACTAGGATCGACGTGTGTTGAAAAGCGCTAACTATCTCTCGGCGTGGGCCACCGTGACGGTCCATTACACAAGTGCCAACGATAACGAAGCACTCGCTATTGCGGCGTAACCCCAAGGCTTAACGGCCTAAGGTTATTCTAAAATGCGCGGTTGGACCGCACCGGGCAACAGAAGCGGAATCCAGCGGTACGGGGAGCACCGGGCAACAGAAGCTCCCCACTTCCTCCCAATCAATCCATCTTCAGCACGACGCGGAAGCGTGCCTTGCCGCTTATCATATGGTCATAAGCGGCCTGGGCCTGCTCGAACGGATAGATCTCGTTCATCGAGGCGATCGCGTGCAGCTCGCTGAAACGCAGCGTATCCTCCGAATCCGCCGATACCCCCGAATACCAGCCGCGCACGCCGGCGCTCTTGGTGATCAACTCGATCGGATTGATCTGGATCGGTCCGGTCGCGCCGATGACCATCATCGTGCCGCCGGCGCCCAGGCCGCCGACGATCGCCTGCATCGCATCGGTAGCGGTGACGGTGGCGATGATCACCCTGGCGCCGCCCATTGCCCGCAGCGCCTGGGCAGGGTCGTTCGCGGCGCTGTCGATATAGTCATGTGCGCCGAGCGAACGCGCCAGCCCCTCCTTGTCGGTGCCACGATTGACCGCGACGGTACGGAAGCCGAGCCGTGCGGCGAACTGGATGCCGAGATGGCCGAGCCCGCCAATGCCGTGGACCGCGACGAGATCGCCCGCCCGCGCGCCCGCATTGCGGATCGCGTTGAAGGTGGTGACGCCGGCGCAGAGCAGCGGCGCGGATTCGACCGAATCGAGCGAGGCGGGGACATGCGCCAGCGCCGAAGCCAGGGCCAGCATATGCGTGGCATAGCCGCCATCGCGCGAGACGCCGGTCGCGCCATGGACATTGTCGCAGGCATAGGCCTCGCTCCGCCGACAATGCGGGCAATAGCCGCACGAACCGGGGAACCAGCCGACCCCGACCCGGTCGCCGACGCTCCATCCGTCGACATCGGCGCCGACGACCTCGATCGTGCCGATGACCTCATGCCCGGGGATGCGCGGATATTCGATGCCGGGCGCGCCGCCGACCGTCATCGCGTCGCTGTGGCAGACGCCGCAGGCCTGTACCTTGACCAGCACTTCGTGCCGGCCAGGGGTCGGAATTTCGCGTTCCACCAGTTCGAAGGGAGCACCGGCTTGCGGAACGATCATCGCGCGCATCGTCGACATGGCATCATCTCCAACGGAAGACTCGCGGGGATTATACCATGCGCGCCTTTGCTATCGACGTTAGATCGCGTTTGGATCGTTGCCAGAATCGCCCGAATTCTCGAATATGCGCGCCGGTAGTTCCATCTCTCGGAAGAATGTCATGGACCGTATCGACGCGATGCGCGTGTTCGTCGCCGCGCTGGACGAGGGCAGCCTCGCCGGCGCGGGGCGGCGTCTGGGGCGGTCGCCCGCCGCCGTGAGCCGCGCGATCGCCTTTCTCGAGGCGCATGTCGGGACCGAGCTCCTGCATCGCACGACGCGCTCAATGAAGCTCAGCGAAGCCGGTGAGCGCTATGCGGTGGCGTGCCGGCGCGTGCTGATCGAACTCGAGGAGGCCGACCTGTCCGCCGCGGGCGAACGTGCCGCGCCGCGCGGGACGCTCACCATCACCGCGCCGCCGATCAGCGGCGAGGAGATATTGCGCCCGATCGTCGACGCGTATCTGCACGCCTATCCGGCGGTTTCGGTGAACTTCGTCCTGCTCGACCGTCACGCCAATCTGGTCGAGGAAGGCATCGACATCGCGCTGCGCGTCGGCGAGCTTCCGGATTCAGCACTGGTCGCCATCCGCGTCGGCGGTGACGTCAAGCGCGTGATCGTCGCGTCGCCGCGCTATCTCGCGGAGCATCCGCGCATCATCGAGCCCGCCGACTTGGCGAAGCACAGCATCGTGACGACCACCCATTTCGGGCAGGACAGCTGGGTGTTTCCGCCGGCGCCCGGCGCCCCGATCGCGCGGGCGGTGCACTTCAGACCACGGCTGCTCGTCAACAGCGTGCGCGCCGCACTCGCCTCCGCCGTGGAGGGCCAGGGCGTGACCCGGCTCTATACCTATCATGTCGCGGAACGCGTGCGGGACGGCTCGCTGAAGATCGTTCTGCGCGATGCGGAGCCACCTTCCATGCCGGTGCATCTGCTCCTGCCGGCCGGCCGAACCTCGGTGCCGAAGGTGCGGGCCTTTGTCGATTTCGCCGCTCCCAGGCTGCGTGCCGAGTTTGCCCGTCTCTCGGCGGAAGCAGGCGTATTCGCCCCCTAACCAGACCATTATTCCGCGAGTGGGAAGAGTGACCGCCGTATAACGAATATTCTGACGATTGATGATCGAACCTACGTGTTGCCCACGGCCTGAGGGCCTCGGCAGCAATTCCGCTGACCGAACGATCGAGACAGATCATGAGCAGCGAACAGAAAGTGGCCATCATCACCGGCGCGTCGCAGGGTATCGGCGCCGCGTTGGTCAAGGCATATCGCGACCGCAACTACCGCGTCATCGCGACGTCCCGCTCCATCAAGCAGGGCAGCGATCCCGACGTGGTGGCGATCGCGGGCGATATCGGCGATCCCGCCACCGCGGAGCGCGTCGTCAACGAGGCGATTACGCGGTTCGGACGCATCGATACGCTGGTCAACAATGCCGGCATCTTCACGGCCAAGCCGTTCACGGACTTCACGCTCGAAGACTTCTCCTCGACGATCTCGACCAACGTCGCCGGCGTCTTCCACATCACGCAGCGCGTCGTAGCGGAGATGCTGAAGCAGGAAGCCGGTCATGTCGTCAACATCACGACCAGCCTCAGCGATCATGCCATCACCGGCGTCCCGAGCGTGCTCGCCAATCTTACCAAGGGCGGTCTCAACTCGGCCACCAAATCGCTCGCGATCGAATATGCCCCGACGGGCATCCGCGTGAACGCGGTGTCGCCGGGTGTCATCAAGACGCCGATGCACGCGCCCGAAACCCATGAATTCCTCGCCGCGCTGCACCCCGTGAAGCGCATGGGCGATATCCGCGACATCGTCGACGCGGTGCTCTATCTTGAATCGGCCGCCTTCGTGACCGGCGAGATCCTGCATGTCGATGGCGGCCAGAGCGCGGGCCACTAAGGAGGATTTATGCCCATTGTCACGATCCAGGTAACGCGAGAGGGATCCGGCCCCGGTCGGGACTCGGTCACGGCGGAGGAAAAGGCCGAGCTGATCGCAGGCGTCAGCCAGCTCCTTCTCGCCGTGCTCCACAAGCCGCTCGAATCGACGTTCGTCGTCATCGAGGAAGTCGACACTGACAATTGGGGCTGGGGCGGCCTGCCCGCGCTCGAATATCGCAAAAAGCTCGCTGCCGGGACCGGCTGACGGATCTTGGGGCGCCGCCGATGCGGCGCCCCTCCCACTTCATCTTCACCTTTCCGCCGTGCTAGCTCTCCCTGACCTTGGGGGAGGATCGCATGTTCCTGCATTTCGTTTCGCTGCTCTCAGCGATGGCTGCGCAAGCTGGGCCCGCTGCCTGCCCGATCGAGGACGCAGCCTCGGAGAAGCCCGGCTGGCGCGCCGAGTGCGATGCCGCGATCAAGGCCGAGCGCGATCCCGTGGCTCAGGCGGTGTTGCTGTTCCGCAGCGCCTATGCCTATAACGAGGCTTCCCAATATTTCGAAGCGCGCGACGCGCTGGAGCGGGCGGTGAAGCTCGATCCGGCCAACCCGGTCGCCTGGCACGAACTTAGCTATACCGCGAATGCGCTGGGCGACTACGATGAAGGCGAACGGGCCGCGGATACCGAGCTGACGCTGCGGGGCGATTTTGTCGCCACCTATCAGGAACGCGCCTTCTCGCGCCTCTATCTCGCCAAGCTCGATGGGCTTTATGCGGATCGCGACAAGGTCGTGACAATGCTTCCGACCGAGGCCGCACCGTTGCTGGACCGGGCGGCGGCGGCGATGTGGCTGGGACGGTTCGACCGGGCGCGCAGCGATCTCGACTCGGCCACGAAGCTGGCAAAAGGCGACGCCGGGCTCGGCAAGTCGATAGCGGCGTTTCACGAGTCGCTGGTACTGTGGACGACAACTTCACCGAAGGGTGCCGCGGGCTGCGCATGGCCGCGCGACAATGCCGCGCTGCACGTGCCAGGTTTCATCGGAGACTGCACCGCAGCCTTTCTGGCCGCCAAGAGCCCCACGCGACGCGCCGAATTCCTCACCTATCGCTCATTGGCCTGGCTCAGCGCCAAGCAGGATAGCGCGACCGCCACGCTCGACCGGGCAGTGGCTGCGGCAATCGACCCGGGCAGCGCCGACGCGCACGCGAATCTGGGCTTCGCCTATCTCGACGCGCACCATAGCTGGGCGGCGGCGCGCGAGTTCGACCGCGCGATCGCGATCAAGGTTAGCTGGGCAGCGCTCGCCGGACGATCTGCCGCGAAATATAATCGCGAGGATCCCGAGGGCGCGTTGGCGGATGCCAAGCGCTCCTTCGAAATCGAGCCCAACGAGCTTGCGCTCACCGTCCTCGGCGACCTCGCTCATGATCGCGGGGACGACAAGTCAGCGAAGCTATACTGGATCGGCGCCTACCATCTGGGCAGCACCGGCGACGCCATGCGCGACCGGCTGAAAGGCATCGGCGTCGAGCATCCCGAAAGGGAACCGAGGGAAGGACCAAAGCCCTGACTGGACCCGCCGGCACGCCTTTCGGCGCCGACATCGGGCAAAAAAGAAGGGGCCCTTCCGGGCCCCTTCCTCATTTTCGATACAGCGAAGCTTAGTCGCGGTCGCCGGTCAGGAATGCGGGCAGGCCGATATTCTCGCCGCCTTCGTCCTTGCTCTCCGAACGCTCAGGGCGCGGACCACGGTCGCCACGGCCTTCGCCGCGGGGACCACGGTCACCACCGCCACCGCCGCCTTCGCGACGCGGACCACGGTCACCGCCACGGCCGCCGTCACGACGACGGTCGCCGTCACGCGCCGGACGGTCGCCACGATCACCGCGCGGACCACGATCGCCACGATCGCCGCCTTCGCGGGGCTCGCGGGCCGGACGGGTATCCGCCAGCTCTTCGCCGGTCTCCTGATCGACGACGCGCATCGACAGGCGAACCTTGCCGCGCGGATCGATCTCGAGGACCTTGACCTTGACTTCCTGGCCTTCGCTCAGGACGTCCGAGACCTTCTCGACGCGCTCATTCTTGATCTCCGAGACGTGGACGAGACCGTCCTTGCCGCCCATGAAGTTAACGAACGCGCCGAAATCGACGAGGTTGACGACCTTGCCGTTGTAGATCTTGCCGACCTCGGCCTCTTCGACGATGCCCTTGATCCAGGCGATCGCCGCCTCGATCTGCGCATGATCCGAGGACGAGACCTTGATCACGCCTTCGTCGTCGATGTCGACCTTGGCGCCGGTGGTGGCGACGATCTCGCGGATCACTTTGCCGCCCGTGCCGATGACGTCACGGATCTTCGACTTGTCGATCGTGATCGTCTCGATGCGCGGTGCGTGCGCCGACAGCTCTTCACGGGTGTGATCGAGCGCCTTGGCCATTTCGCCGAGGATGTGGGCGCGGCCTTCCTTGGCCTGGGCCAGCGCCTGACGCATGATCTCTTCGGTGATGCCGGCGATCTTGATGTCCATCTGCATCGTGGTGATGCCTTCGGACGTGCCCGCCACCTTGAAATCCATGTCGCCGAGATGATCCTCGTCGCCGAGGATGTCGCTGAGGACCGCGAAGTCCTTGCCTTCCAGGATCAGGCCCATCGCGATGCCCGAGACCGGGCGCTTCAGCGGCACGCCGGCATCCATCATCGACAGCGAACCGCCGCACACCGTCGCCATCGACGACGAACCGTTGGACTCGGTGATGTCGGAGAGAACGCGGATCGTGTAGGGGAACTCGTCCTTCGACGGCAGCACCGGGTGCAGCGCGCGCCAGGCAAGCTTGCCATGGCCGACTTCGCGGCGGCCCGGGGCGCCGAAGCGGCCGACTTCGCCGACCGAATAGGGCGGGAAGTTATAGTGCAGCATGAAGTGCTCGTAATTGAGCCCGTTCAGACCGTCGATCATCTGCTCGGCGTCGCGGGTGCCGAGCGTGGTGGTGCAGATCGACTGGGTCTCGCCGCGCGTGAACAGCGCCGAGCCGTGCGCGCGGGGCAGGAAGTGCACCATCGCCTCGATCGGACGGATCTGGGTGGTGGTGCGGCCGTCGATGCGGGTGCCGTCCTTGAGGATGGCGCCGCGGACGATCTCGGCTTCCAGCTTCTTCATCAGCTTGCCGGCGGCCATCTGGTCCTGCGGAGCGGCATCGGCAAAGGCAGCCTTGCCCTTGGCGCGCGCTTCGTTGAGCAGGCCCGAACGCTTGGACTTGTCGGTCACCTTGTAGGCGGCGGCGATGTCCTTGCCGATCAGCTTCTTGAGCTTGTCCTTGGCAGCCGTGAGATCGGCCTGCTCGGCCATTTCCCAGGGATCCTTGGCGGCCTTCTCGGCCAGATCGATGATCGCGTTGACGGCCTGGCGGCACGCCTTGTGCGCGAACTGGACGGCGCCGAGCATGACTTCTTCCGAAAGCTCCTTGGCTTCGGATTCGACCATCATCACGGCATCGCCGGTGGCGGCGACGACCAGATCGAGATCGCCTTCCTTCACCTGGTCGAGCGTCGGGTTGAGGATGTACTCGCCATCGACATAGCCGACGCGCGCCGCGCCGATCGGGCCCATGAAGGGCACGCCCGAGATGGTCAGGGCCGCGGAAGCGGCGACCATCGCGACGATGTCGGGCTCGTTCTCACCGTCATAGCTCAGCACCTGGGCGATGACGTTGATCTCGTTGTAGAAGCCCTCCGGGAAGAGCGGGCGGATCGGACGGTCGATGAGACGCGAGACCAGGGTCTCCTTCTCGGTCGCGCCACGCTCGCGCTTGAAGAAGCCGCCGGGGATGCGTCCCGCGGCCGAATACTTCTCCTGGTAATGGACGGTGAGCGGGAAGAAATCCTGCCCCTCCTTGACCGAGCGCGCGGCCGTGACGGCGCAGAGCACTACGGTTTCGCCGAGCGTCGCGAGGATCGCGCCGTCGGCCTGACGGGCAACACGGCCCGTTTCGAGAGTGAGCGTCTTGCCGCCCCACTCGATTTCTACTTTCTTGATGTCGAACATTTTATTTCCTTCACTCCCCGCGCCCGATGCGCAGGGGGCCTATGAGCCGGACCGTTGTTGGCCCGTTAGGAGGGACCGGATTGTCCCCCTTGTTCCCCCGCTCCTGCAGGGGTCCAGTTTTCCCCGGTTGATGCCGGGATGAAAAAACGGCGCCCGAAAAGGCGCCGTTTTGTTACTTGCGAAGCCCGAGCTTCGCGATGAGTTCCGCGTAGCGTCCTGCGTCCTTCTTCTTCAGATAGTCGAGCAGGCTGCGGCGCTTGTTGACCATCAGCAGCAGACCGCGGCGCGAATGATTGTCCTTGCCGTGGGTCTTGAAGTGCTCGGTCAGGTTCGTGATGCGCTCGGTGAGGATCGCGACCTGGACTTCGGGGCTGCCGGTATCGCCAGTGGCGCGGCCATGTTCCTTGACGAGCGCGTCCTTGCGCTCCTGCGAAATCGTCATGCTGTTTCCTTCGACATCGTCTTAGAGATTGAACCCGCGAACGACCCGGACAAGTCCGGATTGAGCCTCCACCAGCGCGACGGGAATAGCCTCCAGCAGCGCGAAATATTGGCCATCGTCAACGGCGGTCCCGGCCAAGACCTGCCCCTTGCGGAGCAGCCCTGCCTGGTCGGGGGTGAGGGATAGAGCCGGGATGTCGTCCAGCCCCGCCCTCAGCGGCAGGATGCAGTCTTCAAGGGTGCGGCCCTTAGCGGCTTCGCCCAATTTGTCCAGCGAAATCGCCTGTTCGAGGGTGAACGGACCCGCCTTGGTGCGGCGGAGCATCGTGACATGGCCGACCGTGCCCAGAGCGTGCGCGATGTCGCGCGCGAGGCTGCGGATATAGGTGCCCTTGGAGACATGGGCAGTGAAGGTGATGCACTCGAGATCCTCCCCGAGCTCGCTCGGGGAGGGGGACCGCGCGCGCAGCGCGTGGTGGAGGGGTGGTGCCAAAACGCCAGTTGCGCCTGCCCCTCCACCATCGGCTTCGCCGACGGTCCCCCTCCCCGAGACAAGCTCGGGGAGGATCTGGAGGGAGTGGATCGTCACCTTTCGGCTCGCCAGCACCACTTCCTCGCCCGCCCGGGCCAGATCATAAGCGCGCTCGCCATCCACCTTGAGCGCCGAATAGGCCGGCGGCACCTGCTCGATAGGACCGGTGAAGCGCGGCAGCACTGCTTCGATCTCCGCGAGCGTCGGGCGAATATCGGAATGCGCGACCTCGCGCCCCTCCCCGTCCAGCGTGTCGGTCTGCACGCCGAAGCGGAGCGTGAAATCATAGATCTTGTCGCTGTCGAGCATCCGCCCGGCGAGCTTGGTCGCCTCGCCCACCGCGATCGGCAGCACACCGGTCGCCAGCGGATCAAGCGTGCCGCCATGGCCGACCTTGAACTTGCCGTAGCCGCCCTCGCGCAGCGCGCGCTTGACCGCGCTCACACCTTGGGTCGAGCCCAATCCCAGCGGTTTGTCCAATATGATCCAGCCATGCATCGCTGCCGCCTAACCCAGCGGCCGCGATGCCGCCAGCGCTCAGCCCTTCTTGGCCTTCTTCGCCTTTTTGGGCGGGGGACCGCTTTGGACGATGTCGGCGATCTTGCAGCGTTCGCGATCGGCGAAGATCGTGTCGCCGCGTTCCAGCGAACTGCCATTGCCGAAGGTGTCGAACCCGATCCGGATCGCGTAGGGCAGGTTCTGGCAGCGGGCGAAGAAGCTCACATAATACCAGTTGCGCTGGTTGTTCTGGATATAGACGCCCTGGCCGTCGGGCGCGGATTCGAAGGTGCGGACGCTGCCGCGCGTGATGAACGGGATGGAGGTGCTTTCACCCTTGGGAGCGGGCGCGGCGTCCTGGGCCTGGGCAGCCGCCGCGAGCGCCAGCACCGGCAACAGGGCGGTGGCGAAGAGCTTGGACATGGAAGGTCTCCTTACGTGACCGGATCCTAGCCGATCGCGCCTGTACGCTGCATGAAGTGGCGGCGGCACAATGCGACATAGCGCTCGTTGCCGCCGATCTCTTTCTGCTCGCCCTGGCGCACGGCATTGCCCTCGGCGTCGACCCGCAGGTTCATCGTCGCCTTGCGCCCGCATTCGCACACCGACTTGAGCTCGATGAGCGAATCGGCGAGCGCGAGCAGCTCGGCCGAACCGGGGAAAAGCTTGCCCTGGAAATCGGTGCGCAGGCCGTAGCAGAGCACCGGAATACCGACTTCATCTGCGATATGGGCGAGCTGGCGGACCTGCGCGCCCGACAGGAACTGCGCCTCGTCGACCAGCACGCAGGCAAGCGGGCTGCGGAAATGCTCGTCTTCGGTGATGACGCGCAGATCGGTCTCGCCGTCGAAGGGAATGGCGCTCGCTTGGATGCCCAGCCGCGAATCGATCACGCCCTTGCCGCCGCGATCATGGACGCCCGCGGTGAACAACAGGGTGCGCATGCCGCGCTCGCGATAATTGAAATCGGCCTGGAGCAGGGTGGTCGATTTCCCCGCATTCATCGAGGCATAGTAGAAATAGAGCTTGGCCATCAGTCCTGGGCGTCGGTCTTCAGATCCTGCGCCACTTTGGGATCACGCAGAAGCTTGTCGATATGGGTGCCTTCGTCGAAGCTCTCGTCCGCGAGGAATTTGAGCTTGGCGGCGTATTTGGTCTGCACCCGCGCAGCGACTTCGCGCTGGAGATAGGCGGTGTTGGTGCGCAGCGCCTTGAGCACCACCTCCTCTTCCTTGCCGAGCAGCGGCTTCACGAACACCGTGGCGTGACGCAGATCGGGCGACATCCGGACCTCGGTGACCGACACCAGGTGCCGGGCCAAAGTTTCGTCATGGACTTCGCCGCGCTGGAGGATCTCGCTGAGCACGTGGCGCACCTGCTCGCCGACGCGGAGCAGGCGGACGGAGCGGTCTTCGGTATTGGTCGCGTTCTTCATTGCTGTCCCCGGCGCGCCATCGCGCTTTCCATGACGCGGCTCGTGAAGGTGCCGCGGGCGACGAGCGCGCCGCCTTCGTCAAATAATTCGGCCTCGGTCACCGCGATCGTCTTGCCGAGGCTGATCACCCTGGCCTTGCCGGTGAAATGGCCAGGCCGCGCTGGCTTCAGGCAGACAATGTGGAAGTCGATCGTCGGCGCATAGACCGTACCCCCGCTCGCCGAGAACAGGGCCGGGCCCTGAGTATCGTCGAGCATCGCCGCGAGGAAACCGCCCTGCACGTTGCCCGCAGGATTGAGGAAGCGATCGTCGAGGACGAAGCCGATCTCGATCGTCTGCGCCGCGGGATCGATTGCCCTTACTTCCCACCCGAGCAACCGGGCGGAGGAGGGCACGGGGAAATCATCGAAGATCGACTGGACTCCCACGTCCCCTCCTCATGTCACCGGTCAGAGCGTGCGCTCGCGCATCTCGACTTCGAACGTCTCCAGGAAGTCGCCCGGCTTGATGTCGACGAAGTTCTGCGTGAACGTCACGCCGCACTCCAGACCCGCGCGCACTTCGGGGACATCGTCCTTGAAGCGACGGAGCGAGGCGATCTCGCCCTGGTAGATGATGACGTCCTCGCGCGTGATGCGTGCCTTGAGCGCCTTGCGGATGACGCCGTCGGTGACGAGCAGACCCGCCGCCTTGCCATGCTTGCCCGCCGAGAAGACCTCGCGGATTTCGGCGCGGCCGACGACCGTTTCGAACGCTTCGGGGCCGAGCGTGCCCGCCATGCCCGCGCGGATTTCGTCCGTGAGGTCATAGATGACGTCGTAATATTTCAGCGCCACCTTGTTTCGCTCGGCGATCTCGCGCGCCTTGGAGTTGGGACGAACATTGAAACCGATGATCGGCGCGCCCGACGCACCGGCGAGCGTCACGTCGCTCTCGGTGATGCCGCCGACGCCTGAGTGCAGGATGCGCACCTTGATGTCGTCGGTCGAGATCTTGTTGAGCGAGCCCACGATCGCCTCGACCGAACCCTGGGTATCGGCCTTGATCACCAGCGGATATTCGATCGCCTGCTTGTCCTTGAGCGCCGAGAACATGCTCTCGAGGCTCGCGGGCGCGTTGGTCGTGCGCTTCTGGAGCGCGACACCCGAACGATATTCGGCGACTTCGCGGGCACGTGCCTCATTCTCGACGACCTGGAGCGGATCGCCCGACATCGGGACGCCCGACAGGCCGAGCACCTCGACCGGCATCGACGGGCCGGCTTCCTTGAGCTGGCGGCCCTTGTCGTCGATCAGCGCGCGAACCTTGCCGCTCTCGGCGCCGATGACGAAAACGTCGCCGACCCGCAGCGTGCCGCGGCTCACAAGGACGGTCGCAACCGGACCGCGGCCCTTGTCGAGCTTGGCCTCGATCACCGTGCCTTCGGCGCCGCGATCGGGATTGGCCTTGAGATCAAGCAGTTCGGCCTGGAGCTGGATCTTCTCGACCAGCGAATCGAGCCCGATTTTCTTGAGCGCCGAAACCTCGACGTCCTGGGTCTCGCCGCCCATTTCCTCGACCATCACCTCATGCTCGAGCAGACGCTCGCGCACGCGCTGCGGATTGGCGTTCTCGCGGTCGATCTTGTTGATCGCCACGATCATCGGCACGCCGGCCGCCTTGGTGTGATTGATCGCCTCGATCGTCTGCGGCATCAGGCCGTCGTCCGCCGCCACCACCAGGATGACGATATCGGTGACGTTGGCACCGCGGGCGCGCATCTCGGTGAAGGCTTCGTGGCCCGGCGTGTCGAGGAAGGTGATCTTCGACTTGTCCTTCAGCGTGACCTGATAGGCGCCGATATGCTGGGTGATGCCGCCGGCCTCGCCCTTCACGACATCGGTGCCGCGGAGAGCGTCGAGCAGCGACGTCTTGCCGTGATCGACATGGCCCATGATCGTGACCACCGGCGGACGCGGCTTCAGCGTCTCCTCGGCATCCTCGACCGTATCGGTGACGAGATCGATATCGGCATCGGAAACGCGGACGATATTGTGCCCGAATTCGGTAACCAGCAGCTCGGCTGTGTCCTGGTCGATCGTCTGCGTCATCGTGACGGGCGAGCCCATCTTGAACAGCATCTTGACCAGGTCGGCACCCTTCTCGGCCATGCGGTTGGCGAGTTCCTGGACGGTGATCGCCTCCGGCACCACGACGTCGCGGACCTGCTTGACCTGCGGCTCGCGCGGGCCGCCCATGCGGCGATGTTCCTTCTCGCGCGCCCGCTTGAGCGCGGCGAGGGAGCGCGCACGCGCGCCGTCATTGTCGCCGAGCGCACGATTGACCGTGAGCTTGCCCGCCTGGCGGCGGTCATCGCCCTTGCGGTCGCGCTGCTGCGGTCGTGCCGGCTCGGGTCCCCGGCGCACCGGAGCGCCACCGCCAGGTGCGGGACGCTGTGCGGCGGGCGTAGAGGCGGTCGATGCCGACGTGGCGGCGGCGGTCGCTTGACGCTCGGGCTGCTTCGCCTCGGGTTCGGGCTTGGGCTCCGGCTTCGGGATTTCCGGACGCTGCACCGGCGTGAACAGGCGCGGCGCGGGGCGGCTCGGATCGAGCTGCAGGCCCACGGGGGCGGGAGGCGGCGGAGGCGCGGCAGGTGCCGGCTTCGGCGCGGCCTGAACGGGTTCGGGCGCGGGCGTGGCAGCCGGCTCCGGCTCGGAGGCCGGAGCGGGAGCGGGCTTGGGCGCCTTGGCCTCTGCTTCCGCGCGGGCGCGCTCCTCGGCGCGGCGCTTTTCTTCCTCGATCGCCTCGATGCGCTCGCGCTCTTCACGACGACGCGCTTCCTCAAGCGCCTGCATGCGCTGCTCATCGGCTTCGCGCAGCAGCTTGGCCTGGCGCTCCTGCGGCGACAGATTGTCGGCAGCGGGACGCGGCGCCGGCGGCGGCGCGGGGCGCTCTGCCTGGGGCGCAGGCGCGGCAACGGGTGCGGGCGCCGGAACCGGCGTCTGCTCTTCTTGCGGCGTGCCCTGCGGACCGAGGACACGCCGGCGCTTCACCTCCACGACCACGGTGTTCGAGCGGCCATGGCTGAAGCTCTGCTTCACCTTGCCCGTCTCGACCGTGCGCTTCAGACCCAGCGGCGCGCGCATGCCCAGTTTCGGCTTATCGTTGTCGGTATCGCTCATCGCGTACTCAAAATCCTTCGTTCGTATTCTTATTCCGGTCGGGCCGTTCGCATAGCGCCGATGCGCCGTGCGAATGGGTTTCGCAAGGCTCAGGGACTGCGTTCGGGGCCAATAAAGTGCAGCCAACGGTCGAGCGCTTCGCTCACCCGCTTGGCCGCCCGGGCATCGATCAGGCCGGCATGTACCACATTTTCGCGGCCAAGCGCCAAGGACAATATGGTGCGCGGGACAGGCAATGCCAATCCCTTGAGATCACCGCCCTCCTGATCCGAGCCGACGCGCCACGCCTGGGCGAGCTTTCGCGACCCGTCCTCGCCCGCATCGGCGGCATGGAGCAGCAGATGGAGCTTGCCGGATCGCGCCGCCTTGTCGAGCTTCTCGCCGCCGGTGACCACCGCGCCCGATCTGGATTCGAGGCCGAGCCGATCAAGCAAATTGCGCTGGAGCTGCGTCTCGATCCGCTCGCCGAGATCGTCGGGAATGCGGATCTCACCGGTCTTGAACGCGCGGGCGAGCGCGCCCTTCAATTTGCCCTTGACCTGCGCGGTTTCGAGCTCGGCGCGGGTGACGCCGATCCAGGCGCCGCGGCCCGGGGCCTTGGCACGAACATCGGGCAGCACTTCGCCGTCGGGCGAGAGCGCAAGGCGCACGAGATGCTCGCGCGCCTCGTGCTCGCCAGAGAGGATGCAGCGGCGGATGGGACCATCCGCCGCGTCATCACTGCCGTTTACGCTCGGCGTCTCATTGCTCGGATTCCGCAACAGCGTCCTCCTCGCCGGCTGCGCCGGTATCAGAGGCGGAGGCGGCCGGAGCCGTCTCTTCGTCCGCGAACCAATGGGCACGGGCCGCCATGATGATCTCGTTGCCCTGCTCGTCGCTCAGGCCATATTCGGCGAGCACGCCACCCTTGTCCTCGGTGCGCTTTGGCGCATCCTCGTTGCGGCGGCGCGGCTCCTGGCGCTTCTTCTGCACCAGTTCGTCGGTGGCGAGATCGGCGAGATCGTCGAGCGTCTTGATGCCCGCCTTGCCGAGCGTGACGAGCATCGCCTCGGTGAGGTACGGCATGGTGGCGAGATCGTCCTCGACGCCCAGCGCGCGGCGCTCGGTGCGATTGGCTTCCTCGCGGCGCTCGAGCGCTTCCTGCGCGCGGCTCTGCAGCTCCTGGCCGAGCTCCTCGTCGAAGCCCTCGATCGTAGCGATCTCGCCGAGCTCGACATAGGCGACCTCTTCGAGCGACCCGAAGCCTTCGGCGACCAGCAACTGTGCCAGCGTCTCGTCGACGTCGAGCTCGTTCTGGAACATCTCCGAACGCTCGACGAATTCCTTCTGGCGCTTCTCCGAGGCATCGGCCTCGGTCAGGATGTCGATCGCCTTGGCGGTGAGCTGCGAGGCGAGACGGACATTCTGGCCGCGGCGGCCGATGGCGAGGCTCAGCTGATCGTCGGGAACGACGACTTCGATGCGATCCTCTTCCTCGTCGATCACGACGCGGCTGACATTGGCCGGCTGCAGCGCGTTGACGACGAAGGTCGCGGTGTCGGGCGACCAGGGAATGATGTCGATCTTCTCGCCCTGCATCTCCTGGACCACCGCCTGGACGCGCGAGCCCTTCATGCCGACACAGGCGCCGACCGGATCGATCGACGAATCATGGCTGATGACGCCGATCTTGGCGCGCGAGCCCGGATCGCGGGCGGCCGCCTTGATCTCGATGATGCCGTCGTAGATCTCGGGCACTTCCTGCGCGAACAGCTTCTTCATGAAGTCCGGATGCGCGCGGCTGAGGAAGATCTGCGGCCCGCGATTCTCGCGGCGCACGTTGAGGATGATTGAGCGGACGCGATCGCCGACGCGAACGACTTCGCGCGGGATCTGCTGGTCGCGGCGGATGACGCCTTCGGCACGGCCGAGATCAACGACGACATGGCCGAACTCGACGCGCTTCACCACGCCGGTGATGATCTCGCCCATCCGGTCCTTGAACTCTTCGAACTGGCGCTCGCGCTCGGCGTCGCGGACCTTCTGGAAGATGATCTGCTTCGAAGCCTGGGCCTGGATGCGGCCGAACTCGATCGCGGGCAGCGGATCGACGATGTAATCGCCGACGACTGCGCCCTTCTGGAGCTTCTGTGCGTCCTTGACCGAGACCTGCTTGAAATAATCGTCGACCGCCTCGACCACCTCGACGACGCGCCACAGGCGCAGATCGCCCGAGACTGGATCGAGCTTGGCGCGGATATCGTTCTCGACACCGTAGCGGTTCTTGGCCGCGCGCTGGATCGCGTCCTCCATCGCCTCGATGACGATGGCCTTGTCGATCAGCTTTTCCTTGGCGACCGAGTCGGCAATGGCAAGCAGTTCGGCCTTGTTGGCGGAAATGGCAGTGGCCATTCTTTATCCTTCCACTTCGATAATCTTGTCGGCGCCCTCGACGGAGAGCGGCACGGTTGCGGCAATCAGGGCATCGGTCAGCAATAATTTGCCGTCGGCGATCTGCACGAACGGCACGGTGACCTCGCGATGCTTGCGGACGTCGATGGTGACAGTGTCGCCCTCGACGCCTGCGAGAATTCCGGTGAGCTGCTTGCGCCCGTCCTCGGTCGGCTCGGTCAAATTGACTCGCGCCTCATGCCCGGCCCAATCGGCATAGTCCTTCAACCGGGTAAGCGGGCGATCGATGCCCGGCGAGCTGACTTCGAGCCGATAGGCATAGTCGATCGGATCGCGGCCGGCGGCCTCGAGCTCGTCGAGCCGATCCGAGATGCGGCGCGACAGATCGGCGCAATCGTCGATGCTCAGCTGACGCGTATCGGGGCGCTCGGCCATGATCTGCAGCGTCGGATCGCTCTGGCCGCCGAACATCTTTACGCGCACAAGCTCGAGCCCGAGCGCCTTGGCTTCGGGTTCGATCAAGCTGGTCAGTGCGGCGATGTCCGCCATCGGGTCTCCGGCAATCAGATAAGCAGCTTCAGCGCCGAGACCCGGGGGCCTCGACCTCGATCATGTTTGACGATGTCCGAGAAAGCACCGGCTATATACGCGCTGGATGCTGTGGCGGCAAGACCCTGTAGGCGAGCCGAATTGTACGTTAATTCAGCTCGGATTGTTCGCGTCGAGAAAGGCGCCGACGCGGGCCAGGAAATCGGCCTCGTGCGCCGGATCGGAAAGGCTGTGACCCTCGCCCGGATAGGCGACATAGCCATGTGCGCGGCCCAGCCGGGTAAGCGCCTGGTGCAGCCGCTCGGACTGGTCGGGGGGCACCACCGTGTCCGCCGTGCCGTTGGCGATCAGGATCGGCACGCGCATCTGCTCGACGAAATTGAGCGGCGAGAGCGATTCGAGCGAGCGGGCATCGCC
Organism: Sphingomonas sp. JC676; assembly: GCF_014489075.1. Lineage (GTDB taxonomy): Bacteria > Pseudomonadota > Alphaproteobacteria > Sphingomonadales > Sphingomonadaceae > Sphingomonas. The sequence goes on from NZ_JACTGR010000003.1 coordinate 510,460, forward strand.
CTGGATGCGGCGGCGCCAGACACGGAAGTCGCGCTCGTCGAAGGTCTTGCGGTCATAGTCGAGCTGGCCCTTCACATCGGAAATGCCGGCGAAGCTGATCGCGCAGCGATACGTTTCGGGATTGCGCACCGCCGCCCACATCGCCGCATAGCCGCCGAACGACGCGCCCATGATGCAGACGCGCTTCGGGTCGGCAGTGCCCTGCCCGGCCAGCCATTTCACGCCATCGTCCACATCGTCCTGCATGCCGCGGCCCCATTCGCCGTCGCCCGCCGCGACGAACTGGTCGCCGAACCCGGTCGAACCGCGAAAATTGGGCTGGAGCACGGCATAGCCCTTGCCCGCCAGATATTGGACCCAGGGATCATATTCCCAATCGTCGCGCGCGAAGGGGCCGCCATGCGGCATCACAATCAACGGCAGGCCGGCGGCGGCGCGCCCGGGCGGAAGCGTGAGATAGCCGCGGATCTCAAGCCCATCGCGCGCGCGGTAGCGCACCGCGCGCATCTCTCCCGCCGGCGTTCCGCGGAGCGCCGGATTGATCTCGGCGAGCAGTTCGGCGCGGCCGTCGGCGACGAGATAATAGGCGCCGGGATCGCTCGCCGATTCGCTCAGCACCAGCAGGCGCGCGCAGTCGGCGCTGGCGGAGATGACGTGGTTCGACCGGCCGGGCAGCGCCACATCGATCGCCGCCTGCTGTTTCGCCAGCGCCGGATCGAGCCAATGCGTCTCGCGCCGGTCGAGCGTATAGTCGACGCCGGTCACGCGCCCATCGGTTCCGGTCTCGAAACCGTCCAGATCCACTTCGGGATTCTCGTAGAGGAGCGCCCCCAGCCGACCCTTGCGGAAATCATAGGTGAACAGCCCGGTGCGGCCGCTCCGCGTATCGGCAAGCGCATAGCCTTGATCGCTGTCCCGCACCGCGGTCAGCTGGTCGATGCCCGATCGCGGATCGGCGCCGCGGCCGGAGCGGCTGAACCGCTCGCCCTCGCCCCTGCGATAGAGCATCCAGGACTTGCCGCCCCTGGCGCCCATGCCCGCACGTACCACGCCGGCCGAATCGACCAGCCAGTCCCACACGCCCGGCTGCGGCGCGACCGCGAGCGTCGTCGCACCCGTGCGCAGATCGACACGGTAGATCGCCGGCGCCTCGTCCTCCTGGTCCTGGTGCTTGAGCAACAAGAAGGCGCCCGCGCGATCGATATGGACGAGTTCGTCGCCGGCGCCGCCCGCTCGATCCGGGCCGATCTGGGTCGCTGCGCCGCTGGTCAGGTCGATCGCTACCAGCCGCGTGACGTCAGTTCCGCCACGGCCAAGGCTGGCGAGCAGCCGGTTCGAATCGAGCCAGTAGAACCATTCGAGCCGCTCACCCTGCGGCAACGCGATCGGCTGCACGGCACGGGCGGGATCGGCAAGGTTGAACAAGGCGAGCCGCGAGCGGCCATCAAGCCGCGCCCGCGCGGCGACGCGAAGCCCGTCGGGGGAAAGCACCGGGTCGGCGATCGCGGGGCTGGCCGCATAGTCGGCTGCGCTCGGCACTGGATCGGCGCCCGCCCAGGCCGGCGCCGCAAGAACCATGGAAAACAGGGCTGCACCGCGCAGCAATCGCGAAAAGGTCAACTTGGACCCCCCAAGCTCGATTCGCCGCGATCATGCCCGCAGTCGCGAAGTTGCGCAAATCCGTATTTTTGCGCAACTTGATGATTTCACTACCGAAATGACGCTTATATCGTTGCGTCAGCTCGGATTATGGGCGTCGAGAAACTTGCCGACGCGGGTCAGGAAATCAGTGGCATGGACGGGATCGCTGAAGCCATGGCCCTCGTTCGGATAGGTAACATATTCGTGCGGCCGCTTGAGCTTCATCAGCGCCTCGTGCAGCCGCCGAGACTGATAGAGCGGCACATTATCGTCGTCCTCGCCGTGCGCGATCAGGATCGGCACGGTCATCTGCGCCGCCTGCTTGATCGGCGAGATGGTGTCGAGCTCGAAGCTCTTGTCGCCGCGGACGCGATCGCGCCAGTTGCGAAAATAGCGGGTCGCGGAAAAGGATTTGCGATCGTAGCGAAGCTGCGAGGCGACGTCTGAGATGCCCGCAAAGCTGATCGCGCACCGATAGATTTCCGGATTGCGCTCCGCCGCCAGCATCGCGGCGTACCCGCCATAGGAGGCGCCCATGATGCAGACGCGCTTGGCATCGACCGTACCGCGCTCGGCGAGCCATTTGACGCCGTCGTCGACATCGTCCTGCATCCCGCGACCGAACTGGCCATTGCCTTTTTCGACAAAGGCGCGGCCAAAGCCGGTCGATCCGCGATAATTGGGCTGGAGCACTGCATAGCCCTTGCTCGCCAGATACTGGACCCAGGGGTCATAGCCCCAGCTGTCCCGCGCGAAGGGGCCGCCATGCGGCATCACGATCAGCGGCAATTTGGCGGGATCGCGGCCCGGCGGCAGCGTGAGATAGGCACGCAGCTCGAGCCCGTCGCGCGCCTTGTACCGGACCGGCTCCATCGGCGCGAGCCGCTTGCCGCCCAATCCCGGAAAGGGCTCGGCGAAGAGATCCATGTGATTGGTCGTGCGGTCGTAGAGATAATAGACGCCGGGATCCTCCGCCGATCCGCTCCACACCAGCAGACGCATCTTGTCGCGGCTCGACGAGACGATGCGGTTGAGGTGCCCCGGCACCGCGCGATCGAGCTTGGCCTGGAGCTTCTTCATCTCGGGATCGAGCCAGGTCACCTCGGGCTTGTCGTCGTCGTAGAAGATGCCGCGCACCGTGCCGTCGGACGCGACATCGTAATCGGTGATGTCGACGACCGGATTCTCGTAGATCTTCTCGCCGAGCTGATCGTTCTTGAAATCGTAGCGATAGAGCCCGAAGCGGCCGCTGTCGCCCGCCGCCACGGCCAGCCCCTTGTCGCTGCCGACCACCGGCTCGAACGTGTCGATATGCGCGTCGTTGTCGTCGAAATCACGCCGCTTGGTGCGCGCGAAGGTCCCTTTCGCGCCGTCGCGATAATAGACCCACCACTTATCGTCGCGGATCGCGATTCCGGCGCGCACGACCCCCGACGGATCGGCGTACCAATTCCAGACATCCTCCCGTGCATCGACGACGCGCGAGGATTTGCCGGTGGCAAGATCGACGCGATAGACGACCGGATATTCGTAGATGCTGGGCTGAGTGGAGAGCAGCACAAAATTGCCGCCCTCATCGATATGGACAATGTCGTCGCCGTCCACGCCTTGCTCACGCGGACCGACGAAGCGCTGCTTGCCGGTATCGAGATCGAGCATCACGATGCGCGTCATCCGCTGCTCTTCCTCGAGCTCGCGCGTGATGGTGCTAAGGCTCACCAGGAGTCGCCGGCTGCCCGCCCAGCGAATCCATTCGATCCGATGCTTGTCGGGAACGGGTATGGGCTTGATCCCGGACGGCTGGACGATCAGCACCACCGACTTGCCCTTGATCAGGCCCTCCGCCGCTACTAGGCTGCCGTCGGGCGACAGCTTGGGGTTTTTGATCATCGGCACCGCACCGAAATCCGCTGCCGTGGGAACGGTGGGATCGGGATCGGCGGCGGGCGCGGGCCCGGACAAGGACAGCGCGCTCGCCAGTGCGAGCACGCTCAATAGCTTAACTTTCATGGGCTTGCCCCCCAAGCCTGTGGAATATGCTGCCAGATTGGCGCGGTTGCCGAGAGATTGGCAAGCGGGAAATGCTACCCCGAATGCTAGCGCACGATCAGATAGTTCATCCGCGCCGCGGCGATCGGGCGGTCGGGCTCGTCCTGCCAGGCGATCGCCTCGACATTGGCGACACGATTGCCCAGGCGCGTGACGCTGCCCTGCGCGCGGGTGAGCTTGTCGCGGCCGCCGCGCATATAGTCGACGGTCACGTTGATCGGCTTGATCCGACCGCCACCATCGGCCTCGAGCGCGTGCTTGAGCGCCATCACCGCCGCCATTTCGAGCAGCCCGCCGATGGCGCCGCCGTGGAGGAAGCCGGGACGCCCGATCACGTCGGTGTGGAACGGCAGCAGCAGCACCGGCGCGCCTTCGCCCGGCTCGATGCTGAGGCCGAGGAATTCGGCATAAGGCGGGAGTGTCACCAATAGCGGTCCGCCGCCATGAAGGTACCGGCGACATGCGCCAGCGGATCGTCCGGATCGCCGTCATGCGCCTGGCCCCGCACGAACGCGATCGAGCGGGTGATGCGATAGCATTCGCCGTGCCCGATCACCGCTTCGCCCGGGCGGCCGGGCCGCAGATAATCGATGCGCAGATCGAGCGTGGCATGCGGCGCGAAAGTGCCGAGCCTGCGCCACACCGCGACGCTGGTCGCCATATCCATCAGCGCCAGGATCGGTCCCGAAGCGAGCACGCCCGAAGCGGGATCGCCGATCAGGGCATCGGCATAGGGCAGCACCAGCTCGGCCCAGTCGTCGCCATGTGCACGGTGCGAAATCCCCAGCTGGCTCCCATGGCCGGCAAAGCGGGCATTGAAGAACAAGCGCGGATCGAAGCCCCTGGCAGGGGCAGTATTGTCGTCGCCGGACATGCCCTGCCCCTAACCGCGCATGCCCCATCGCGCAAACCCGGCACATTACGCCGATGTAACGTGAGCCGGGGAAGCGGCGCGCCTAGTTTCGCGGACGGGCAAGTTTGAAAGGGGGACACCATGGCTCTGATCCAGATCGATTTGAGCGAAATCGCCGAGCTCGGCACCCAGGTGGCGATCAACGGCGCGCTGCGCGCCGGCGAAGTCCAGGGCGTCGACGATCTGTTCGAATTCCTCGTCGGCATCGCAATCCTGATCTACGAGATCGCGCCCTGAGCGCGACGCAGGTGACGGAGATGACCGAAGCTTTGCGCGCACGGATCGCTGCGTCCCGCGAAGCGTCCCGGGCAATTGCGCGGCGTTGGCTGGAGGGGGCGGAATATCGCACGCTCGAGAACATGTTTGCCGATTGCCCGCTGGAAAGCGCGGAGCCGGCAGCAGACCGGGCGGAGCGGCTGCTCTCGGACAGCGGCTGGGCGACGGCGCTGATCGATCCGCTGGTCGCGGCGCTGGACCACGATCCCTTCTTCGAGCCGCCGTTCAAGATCAGCCGGGATGCGCGCCGGTTCGGCGCGGTGCTGTTCGATTGCCCGGCGATCTCGATCACGATGAGCATCGCCAGCGCGACCGCCATGGCGACGCTGCCGGCGCCGGCATCGATGGTGTTCACCGGACGCATGGCGGTGACGCGGTATCTCAAGGCGGGCGGCGCGACACTGCGGCGCTGGCGCGCCGAACCGATCACCGCGCGGTTCGGTGCCGCGACCGCTGTGCCCGCCAGGGCGCTGCCGCCGGTGACGTTGGTGGATGGCGACATGATGCGGCTCGACGGCCGGATCGAAGCGCAGCTCGTGGCTGAGGCGCGCTCGGATGTCGTGACGCTTGCCGCCACGGTGCGCCCCGGCGCGGCTCCGCTGATGCGCGAATATGCGATCCCCGATGGCGTGCTGATCCGCACCGCCAGCAATGATGACCGGGCATCGCGAACCGAGATGCTGCTCGCTTTCCTCCGCCTCTCGGGTCGCGCCGATGCGGGCGAGCAGTTTGGCGCCGTGACGCGCGATCCCGCGTTTCACGTGCGATGGGCGGCGATGCGCGAATGGCTGGCGCTCGACGCGCGCGCCGCCCTACCTCGCCTGGCCGAGATGGCGACGGGCGATGCCAATATGGAAGTTCGCGCGGCGGCAACGCTGACTCTGGTCGCGGTCGAGCGACGGCTGGAGCAGGCGCGATGCCTCGCCTGATCGATCCCGGCGACGGCGCTCCGATCGGGCTCGACGACCTTGTCGTCGCGCTCGACCGGGCGGATTTCGACACACGCGACGAGGATTCGTTCGCGGCACTGGGTCCGTTGCTGGCGCGGCTCGGGCGCAACCGGAGCTTCCTCGCCGACCTGGCGATCGACGAACTCAAGACCCGATGCGAGGGGCAGCACAAAGGCGCTGCTTATGGTGCCCAGGTGTTCCTACTGCGGCCGCCCAATGGCCGCTATGTCCTGCGCGCCAATTTCTGGCCAGCGCGCAGCGATCCGGTGACGCGCGCGAGCGGGCCTGCGGCGTTTTTCTACGATATGCCGCACGACCATAATTTCCCGTTCCTCACTTACGGCTATCTGGGTCCGGGCTATTGGAGCGATTATTTCGAATATGACGCGCAAGCGCTGGACGGCATTCCCGGCGAGGATGCACGACTGCGCTTCGTCGAGCGGGCGCGGCTCGAACCGGGCAGGCTGATGCTCTATCGGATGCGGCGCGACGTGCATGTGCAATTGCCGCCGGACAGTTTCTCGGTCTCGCTCAACATCCTGGGCGCCGATCCCGCGCAACCCTGGATCGAACAATATCGTTTCGACATCGCACGCGGCGTGATCGTCGAAGGACTGACCGCCACCGGCGCGGAGGCGCTGATCGCGATCGCCACGCACCTCGGCAACGGGCTCGATTTGGCCATGGAACTGGCGCGCAGCCATCCGTGCGGCCGGATGCGGGTTACCGCGCTGACCGCGCTCGCATCGGCCCTGCCCGACGAGGCGGAGGCGATCCTCGGCTACGCGGCGGGCGATCCTTCCCGCTATGTAGCGGAACATGCCCGGGCGCGCCTGGCCGCGCTGGAGGCCGCCGGACTTGCTCCATAACGGAGTCGGTTTGCATCGGAACCGGATGTTTCCCGCTAGCCTGGCCTTCGTGACCGCCATCATCGCTTGCACGCTCGAGATACCGCACCTCGCAGAGGCAGCGGATGCGCGCGGGCTGCGCCTAGTACCCTTCACGAGGAATGTGGAAGCGCAGGCCGCGCTGCTTGCCGGCGACGGCGACTGTGCCGCCCAGATCTCGCGGCTCAGGGCGCGCGGCTGGCACGGACCCTTGATGCTGGTGCTCGGCGAAGGTGAATCCGTCGCTCTGGCCCTCGATGCCGGCGCCGACGATGCCGTCACCGCCCCCGCCAATGCAGGCGAGATCGCCGCCCGCCTTGCCGCGCGCGTGCGGCGGGCGCCGGCGCCCCTGATCATCGGGCCGCTGCGCATCGATCCGGTCGAGCGCAGCGTGACGCGGGAGGGGAAGGCCATCCGCCTGGTCGCGCGTGAATATGGCCTGTTGCTTCATCTCGCGCGCCATGCCGGGCGCTGCGTCAGCCGCGCCGAACTGCTCGCCGTGGTCTGGGCGCTGCGCTTCGATCCCGGCACCAATGTGGTCGAAGTCCATATGTCGCGATTGCGCGCGAAGCTCGACCGGGGCTTCACCGCGCCGCTGCTGCTTACCGACCGGGGGAAGGGCTACCGCCTGGTCAGTGAAACATGATGTCGGTGATGTAGAAGCGCGGCGCAGGATCGGCGCCGTCGTTCTGGAACCAGATGCCGTCGATCACTTTGTTCGCAGCACCCAGATCGCTGAGCGGCACATCGACCTTGGTCCAGCCTCCGGGTGCCAGCTTGACCAGCTTCTGCTTATCCGGGATCGGCTTGCCGCCACTGATCGCGATCACGCGGATCTGGCCGGTGCCTTCCCCGGTCTGAACGAGGAAGCTCAAGCCGACGAACGGCTTGGTATCGAACCCGGCATGGTGGAGATACAGGCCCTTATATCCCTGCGCCTCGACGCGGATCGGCTTGCGCGCGGTGCCGCCGAGCTCGAAGGAGAGCGCGGCCTCCGCGCCGTCCCATTTCCAGTTCTCCCAGCCATTGGCCAGCGCGTTGCTGTAGACCGCGCCGGGACTGACGGCGGGCGTGGTCTGGAAGGAAGCCGCGAGCAGTGCCGCGGCGAACGCCAGGGTCTTCATTTCTACCTCTCCCCTTGTTCCCGTTTTCGGGATTTGCCCTAATCATGCGCGCAAGCGCCGCTGCCGAAAAGCGGGAAATGGAGAGCGAGATGACCGACCAACGGGTGACGATCAGCTTCGAGAATGGCGTCGCCGATGTACGGCTGGCGCGGCCCGACAAGCTCAATGCGCTCGATCCGGCGATGTTCGCCGCGATCATTGCCGCGATCGCCGAGCTGGAGGCGATGCCGGGACTGCGCGTGGTGGTGCTGTCGGGCGAGGGGCGCGGCTTTTGCGCGGGGCTCGACATGGCGAGCATGGCGGCGGGAGGCTCCGGCATCGACCTGCCAACGCGCAGCCACGGGCTGGCGAACGACGTCCAGCAGGTTGCCTGGGGCTGGCGGACCTTAAGCGTGCCGGTGATCGCGGCGGTGCACGGCGTGGCGTTCGGCGGCGGGCTGCAGATCGCCAGCGGCGCGGACGTGCGGATCGCCGCGCCGGGCACGCGGCTGGCGGTGATGGAGATGAAATGGGGCATCGTCCCCGACATGGCGGGGTTCGCGCTGTGGCGCGGGACGGTGCGCGACGACGTGCTGCGCGAGCTCGCCTATACCGCCCAGGAGTTCGATGCCGGGGAAGCGCAGGCCTGGGGCTTCGTCACGCGGATCGCCGAGGATCCGCACGCCGAGGCGATGATACTGGCCCGGGCGATCGCCGCGTGTAATCCGCAGGCGATCCGCGCGGCCAAGCGGCTCGCCAATCTGGAGGGCGACGCCGCCGCGATCCTCCTCGCCGAGAGCGCCGAACAGGCCGCTTTGCTCCGCTCGCCCAATCAGATCGAAGCGGTGATGGCGAACCTGCAGAAGCGTCCGCCCAACTTCACCGACTGACGTGGATCCCGTCGACACGATCGGGATAGAAAGCGAGATGGCCGCTTATCTCCGCGACGGCGTCATAGGGCGCCTCATAGCTCCACACCGCATTCGCGGCGCCCCCGCGCACCGAATAATAGGAAGCCTCGCCCTTATAGGGGCAGTAGGTCGCATGATCGGTGCGCTCGAGCAGGCTCATGTCTGCGTCCTCGCGCGGGACGTAATAGGCGAGCGGATAGCTCGCCTCCTGCAGCGCCAGCGCGCGGCGCGTGTCGGCGATCACCTTGCCCCCGGCACGGACTACAACATGCGCGTCGCTGCGGGTGACGGTGATGGGATGATCGGGGCCGGGAATCCGAACGGGCTTGCTTGCCATGGGGCACCTCCAAAGGCGCCATATGGGGAGCGGCAAGCCCGCTGCAATCGCTCCGTCTAGAGACCCACCGCCCTCGCGGCGCGCGCCTCGGCCGCGGCATGGAGATCCCAGAAATTGGCGACATGCTCGCCCGCCAGCCGCTTCTGCAGAACGTCGAGATGCGCCCCCCAGCCACCGCCGAAATTGCGCGCGTCCTCGGCCCCGCGCAGGCGCGTATGGATGAGCGTCAGCCGGGTGCGGCCCGGGCCGGCTTCCGCCAACTCGATCGTCACATCGCCCGCATCGCCATTGTCCCAGGTAAAGGCGAGGAGATGCGGCGGCTCGATCCGGGTGATCGTCTCCGACCAGGCCTTGCCCTCGTTCTTCGCGTAACGCTCAGGGTTGGGCACCTCGTCATCGGAGAGATTCTGGTGCGCGAAGGTGAGGCCGAGCTTGCCGCCCTCGCGCGGCTCGGTGGGGCCGCCCATGAACCAGCGGGCGCGGAGCTCGGGATCGACCAGATATTGCCAGACGGTCTCGATCGGCGCGGCAAGGTTCCGCTCGAAGCGCAGCATCTGCGGCGTGATCGTATCGGCAGCGAGAGTGTTAGCCATTTCCGTTCTCCAGCGTGTGCGCCAGGCTTTCGAGGATCATCGTCCAGCCCTTGCGGGTCTGTTCCTCGTACGCGGCCCAGGCAGGGTCCATTTCGTGAGTGAGGGTGAGCGTCGAGCCGCCCGGCGCGGCTGCGATGGCGATGCTGACGCGGGTCCACTGCCCTTCCTCGGCCGGATCGGCGGAGAAGAGGAAGACGAGGCGGTGCGGACGATCGATCGCTTCGAACTGGATGCGGTGATGCGCGTCGCCGCCGGCACGGCGTTCAACGATCAGGCCGCGCCCGCCGACGCGCGCGTCGATCTCGCACGTCAGCATCTCGCCATCGGGCGTGGCGAAGAGGAACTGACGCGCCTTTGCCGGATCGAGCCAGGCGTCGAACACCCGCTCGGGTGACGCCGCGAGATCACGGGTGACGGTGAGGACGACCGGAGTACTCATGGCTTTGGCGCCTCGTAGAGCATGATCCAGTTGCCGACCGTGTCGTCGAAGGTCGCCATGGCAGGCATCGCCGCGTCGCCCGCGCTGGGCGGCCCTTTGAAGACGACGCCGGCGGCGCTGAGCCGTTCGTAATCGGCCTTCAGATCGGTACACAGAAAGGCAGTAAGCGGAATGCCCTTCTCCTTGAGCGTCGACTGATAGGTCTTCACAAAGTCGAAAAAATTGGGCTCGAGCGAGATCCGTGCGCCCTCCGGATCCTCGGCTGGCGCCAGCGTGATCCAGTGCGGCGCGCCCGGCGGTCCGGTGGACACATCCTCCTTGACGACGAAGCCGAGCCTGTTGCGATAGAAAGCGAGCGCCTTTTGCTGATCGTCGACGATGATCGAAACGAGGGTGACCTTCATAGCTTCTCCTGCGCGTTCTCGGCGGCGATCAGCGCCTCGAGCTTGTCGAGGCGAACGTTCCAGAACTTCTCCCATTGGCGGAGCCATTGATCCGCCTCGGCCAGCGGCGCGGGCCTGAGCGCACACATATAGCTGCGCCCGACCTTGCGCCGCGCGACGAGCCCGGCATCCTCCAGGACCTTCACATGCTTGGCAGCGCCCGCGAAACTCATCGAAAAGGGCTCGGCGAGCGCGCCGATCGACTTTTCGCCAAGTGCGAGATTGGCGAGCATCCCGCGCCTTGTGGGGTCGGCAAGCGCCTGAAATGTCGCGTCGAGTCGATATTCAACCATATGGTTGAATATTCCACCGGCCGATTGAATAGTCAACCGATTGGTTGAATAATTTTCGGCGGATTTGCCTGGTTCCAGCGCATCTCGGTTGTGGAGCTTCGCCACCCGAGGAGCGGAGCAGGCGAAATCCTGCATTGCCAGGTGCGGACGGACAAAAGATGCGCCGCTTTCGATCCGGTTGCGGACATTCGCATCGCTCGTGGAACGGCTCTGTCCGGAACCGGACAGTGGGTGTCCATGAGCGGACGCCGCACCATGCCTCGATCAGACGCTGGTGGGTTGCTCTCCGAGAGAGTGCGGGCGGGGCGCACGCTGACGCGGCGCAAACATCGCGGATTTTCCCACTTCTTAGCAGACTGGAGTCCGCCACGCCGTGGGCGTGCATGTGATATATATCAAAATCAATTACTTACGATTTTGGCACGCTTCCTGCTGAGATGTTGGCAGGCCCAACACCGGGCATTTTGACAACACAAGGAACGACATCATGACCTACCAAGCCACCTCGCTTCGCAACGCCTTTGTCGCAGTTGCTTTCACCTTCCTCGCCAGCGCCATCTTCATGGCCGGTGCCGTCGGCCCCGCTATCGCCTGAGCCGAGCATCGAACCCGTCCGCGGCGTCTCCGCCGCGGCAAAAGAACGAAAGGACACGCACATGATCATCCTCTTGGCAGCCCTGACCGCATTTTCCGCAGGCGGAATCGCCCTTGCTGAAAGCCGCGATCGTCCCCGCCGCCGCGCCGATCGGCTAGCCCAGGCTTCCTGAGTATTGCACGCATGACGTCTGTTTATGCCGCGACGGGCGCTCTCAGAGCCCGCAAACTATCCCAGGCATAGAGCGCACAGCCGCTCCAGATCAGCACGAAGGTGATGATGTGGACGGTATGGACCGGCTCGTTGAACAGCAAGACCGCCTCGAGGAACTGGAGCGAGGGCGCGATGTACTGGAGCAGGCCGAGCGTGGCATAGGGCATGCGGCGCGCGGCGGCGGCGAAGAGCAGCAAGGGCGTGGCGGTGACCGCGCCGGCAAGCACCAGCAGCAGATCGAGATGGCGCGAATGGCCGAACGCACCCTCGCCCGTGCTGGCGGCATAAACCAGCCAGGCGGCGCAGGCCGGGGCGAGCAGCAGCGTCTCGACCGTCAGGCCGCCCAGCGCGTCGATCGCGACGACTTTCCGCACCAGCCCGTACATGCCGAAACTCGCGGCGAGCGTTAGCGAGATCCATAGCGAGCCGCCGCCGTCGAGCGCGAGCACCACGACGCCGATCGCGGCGATCGCGATGGCGACGCCCTGGATGCGCCGCAGCCGCTCTCCCAATATCGCGACGCCCAAGGCGACATTGACCAGCGGGTTGATGAAATAGCCGAGGCTTGCCTCCAGGACGTGGTCGTTCTGGACCGCCCAGATATAGACGATCCAGTTGACCGCGATCAGCGCTGCGCTGGCGATCAGCAGCAGCAAAGTGCGCCGCTGCCGCGCGGCGGCGAGGATCGCAGGGCCCCGGCGCATCACGATCACGATCACCGCGAGCAGCAGCACCGACCAGAGCACGCGGTGCGCGAGCACCTGGAGCGAGGGCACGCCCTTCAGCAGATGGATATAGAGCGGCAGCACGCCCCAGAGCGCATAGGCGCTGACGCCAAGCGCAAGGCCCTTTGCATCGGGATGGGTAGAGCTTGTCATGCCGGGCGCTTGAGCCGATCGCGCCGCGCGGCGCAAGCAAGCGAGGCTTGGCCTGGGCAAAGCGAAATGCGAGCGGAGCGATCTTTCGGTCCGCCGTCCGACGATATTGCGAGTATCAAACACCGACCCTAAGGTTCGGCGGCAAGGGGGAAAGCCATGACAGAAACCGAGGAAACGCACGTCCACGCGCCGCACGATCATCCCGTGCTCGCCATATTGGCCGGGTGCGCCGTGCTGGTGCTGGCGGCGGTGATCGGGCCGCGGCTGGTGCCCCAGCTGACCTATGCGACCCTGCTCGGCGGTGGCGTAGCGCTGGGCGTGCTGCTCTGGGCGATCGGGTTCGCGGCGACCGTCCGCCGATCGCCGATGGCTTGGAAGGCAGGATCGCTGGCGATCCTGGCCGGTGCCGGCGTGATTGCGGGCCTCGTCGCGCATGGCCAATACCAGACGCGCGCGCGGGCGGATGCTAGCAGCTTCGCCGAAGTCGAGTTCGGGCCGCAGGGCGCGCCGCAGATGCCGGGCGACGCGTCGGCACGCGGACCGATCTCGCAACTGTTCGTCACCTCGGTCCAGGCCGATGCGCTGGCGCAGCGCGACTATGCGGCAGCGCTGGGCAAGTTCGGCGCGGGGGCGCTCAACAGCCCCTATCTGCTCCAGCAGGATCCGCGTGCGATCGGCCATTGCGGCGAGATTGATAGCGTCCGGAAGCTGGCGCGCGATCAGAGCGCCGCGCGCGCCGAGCGCAAGGAGTCGCTGCGGCACACGATCGACGCAGCTAATCTTTCGGGACAGGCGAAGCGCGGGATCGCGATCATGGCCGGCACCGATGTCGCTTCAGGCAACGACGCGGTGCTCACCAACCAGCTCGCGATACTCGACGCGACCGGCGAGTTGTGCACGCTGTTGGCACGGCGCGGCTGGTACAATGAGGGCGGCTATTTCGGCTTCAACAGCGGTGGGGACAAGGCACGGTTCGACGCCCTCGGCATCCGCCGGAAAGCACTCTCGGCCGAAACGGCACAGATCGCACGCGTGGCGACCGACAAGATGCAACAGGGCCGCGATCTGGTGCGCGACGCGCTCAGCCGATCGATCTTCGCGCCGCAGTGATGAGTCAGGCGCCGGGACGCACCGGCGTTGCCGCGTCTGCCCCGGCGACGGTGATCCAGGGCAGCACCTCCCAGCGCGTGACGAGGCCCTCGCCGACATAGGGATCGGCCTCGGCGAAGGCGCGGGCGGCATCACTATCGGTGAACAGCAGCAGCGCGCTCTCGACGGGGTCGCCGACCGCGCCGCCGAGGATCAGCCTGCCCTGATCCGCCGCCGCCCAGGCGAGCGCGAGATGCCGGTCGCGCAACTGCGCGCGGCGTTCGAGATAGTCGGGCGCCAGCGTGTAGCGGAGCAGGAAATGAGTCATGCGGGCTTCCTCAGCGCGATGAACAGATAGGCCTCGATCGCCAGGAACGGCCCAAGCAAAGCCGCGACGCCTGCCAAGCCCGCCAGCTCGAAGCCGAAGCTACCGACGCCGTACATCAGGACCAGCAGGCTCTGGAACATCGAGAAGGCACCGAGCCCGCGCCACATCGGGCCGATATGATAGCCGATCCAGAATGCCCAGCGGCCAAGCGTCCAGACGATCGCGGTGGCGGCGACGGCGCGAAGATCGCCCGCATAATGCGCAAGCAGGAACAGGCCCGGCACGAAGATCGCAGTCTGTTCCAGCGTATTCTGGAGACAGCGCCGGTTGACTTCCAGCCGGCTTGAATCGGCCCCGGCGAGCGGATCGATCGAAGTATGATAGAGCCGCTCATGCGCCACCGCCTCGACCATGGTCATCAGCGCGAGCAGGATCGCGGCGCCTGCGCATTGGAGGGCGAAGAGCATCGGATCGGCGTCGATCGGCGGAAGCCCGCGACGGAGCGCGAACCAGGCGCCGATCGCGACCGGCAGCGACAGCGCCACCGCCGCCACGATCGTTGTGCGCCCGCGCGCCATGGTCACTCCCCGATGCGCAGCCACAAGGCCGTGGCGTCGTCCGACGTCTTGAAGCGCGGAAAGCGGGCGCAGGCAATATCCTCGGCCTCGATCGCGCGCAGGCGTTCGCCGAGCCCAGCCAGCCCCTGGACCGCAAGCCCCTCGAAGAGCGCGGCTTCGTCATAAGCGGCATAGGCATCGATCAGCGCCGAGAAGCCGTCGCTCATCAGCAGGACATCGTCGCCGGGCGTGCAGGGAATTCGGGTGGTCTCGAGGCTCGCCATCGTCTCGGGTTCGACGCCGAGGATGCGCAGACCCGGGCGGCTGCGCGCGGTGCGGAGGACTTCGAGGATCGGCGCGCTGCGCTTCGGGCTGCCCAAGCCGTGCTGGGCCAGGCTGGCTGCGCGCTCGGCCTCCTCATCCTTTTCCTGGCGGGGCGGGCCGAGGCGGGTGACGCCGCCGGCACTCCGCAGCAGTCCGGCGCAATCGCCGAGCCAGCCGCATTCGAGCATGTCACCGACAAGGCGGACAGCGAGAAGCGAGGCCATCGGCAACTCCCAGCGGCCCTCGGGCGCGCGGGTGCGGGTGGCGGCGTAGGCGGTGGCGAGGCGATCGGCCACGCTCGTGCAGATCACTTCGATCGGCGCATCGGGCGCAGCGGTGAAGGCGGCCTGCGCCTCACCCGCCAGCCAGGCGGCGCCGCCGCGCGTGCCCATCAGCCCCGGCGGCCCGAGATCGGTGGCGCCGTCGATCACCCAGGCATGCGCGTTGGCCGCACCCGCGCGATCGTCATTGGGGGTGCAGGAGGAGCCGGCGAGGCTGAGCGACTGGATCAGATCGAAATGCATGAAGCGGCGCTAGCACCGCTTCGTGTCGGTTGTCAGTCGGTGAAAGCGCCAATTGAGCAAGCAGGTCGCGGGCGCGCAGATAGGGGCGAAATATCCTGCCCGTTCGCTCGCAAAATCGTATGTAAAATGATAGTTTCTCAAAGTG
Source organism: Sphingomonas sp. JC676 (assembly GCF_014489075.1). Lineage (GTDB taxonomy): Bacteria > Pseudomonadota > Alphaproteobacteria > Sphingomonadales > Sphingomonadaceae > Sphingomonas. Next base: position 525,948 of record NZ_JACTGR010000003.1, read on the forward strand.
CTCGCGCACCAGTGCCTTGGCGTTCCTCAGAATCAAGGACAAAGGCCATGCTACACAAGAAGAAATTCATGATTGCCGCTCTGGTTGCGTGCGGTGCGACATCGATCGCGATCGCTGAACAATATGTCGATTATGTTCCTCAGTCTGGCCTGTGGGAAATAAACGCGATCGAAGTCGATCCCAATCATGTCGACGATTATCTCACCGGGCTGCGCAAATCGCAGGTTCCGGGCTTCGAGGTGATGAAGAAGCACGGCATCATCGACGACTATAAGTTCATGGTGCGGAACGGATACAATAAGAGCGCGCCGAGCGTGCTGATCATGATTCACTACACCAGCGCGGCGATGCTCGAGCCGGACAAGGCGCGCGACCAGATGATCGAGAAGGAAATCCTGGCCAAATTCAGCAAGAAGGACGGCGACGCCGCGGTGGCCGGTTACGAGAAATACCGGCAGTTCATCGACGATGGTCTCTGGACCGAAGTTAAGATGGTCCGCTGACCTTCCGGCGTCCGGCGGCGGCGTGGATAGCCGCCGGCGCCTCTCAGGTGCGCACCATGTAGCGCGCATCCGGCCCATAGCTGGCGAGTTTCTCGGCGAGGCCGGTCGCGTCCTTGTCCGCAAAACCCTGCGCACGCCAGAAGGCAGCGGAATCATTGACCGATACCAAAGCGATCGGCGTGCCGACGGCGCGGCCGAACAATAGGCCGAGGATCGCCTGCGTATGGCCGCCGCCGCGCGCATCGGGGCGCAGCGCGAGATCGTGGAGGTACAGCGCATCGCGTGCTTCGGGCAGCGCGCCGAGCAGCGAATTGAGCGGCGGAATGCGGCCGAGCGGCCAGGGATAGGCGATGAGATAGCCTGCGACATCGTCCCCGTCCGCAAGCACGAAACAGAGATCGGGCGACAGAGCGAGCCGCTCGGCGAAGCAGGCGCGTTCCTCCGGATGATCGGGAAACGCCACGCGCGCGACGGCGACGACCTTGTCCAGATCGTCCGCCGTCATCTGCCGCCAGCGCATGGCCTCAGTCCGCGAAGAGCAGCACCGGGGTCTCGAGCAGCTTGCGGAGCGCCTGGACGAAGCTCGCCGCGTCCCAGCCGTCGACCACGCGGTGGTCGCAGCTGATCGACAGGTTCATCAACTTCGCGCGGACGATCTCGTCGCCCTGGAAGATCGGGCGCTCGACGATCTTGTTCGGCCCGATGATCGCGACCTCGGGACGGTTGATCACCGGCGTGGTGGCGATGCCGCCAAGCGGGCCGAGCGAGGTGACGGTGAGCGTCGATCCGCTCAATTCCTCCGACTTGGCCTTGCCGGTGCGCGCGGCCTCGGCGAGGCGGCCGATCTCGCTGGCGAGCTGCCAGACATTCTTGTCCTGCGCGTCGCGGATGACCGGGACCATCAGCCCCGCATCGGTCTGTGCCGCCATGCCGAGATGGACGCGGCCGTGGCGTGTGACCACGCCGGCCTCGTCGTCATAGCGCGCGTTGATCATCGGGAAGTCCGGGATCGTCCGGCAGATCGCGACGATCAGGAACGGCAGCATCGTCAGCTTGGGGCGATTGCCGCGATTGTCGTTGAGGTCGCCGCGCATCGCCTCGAGCGCGGTGACGTCGATCTCGTCGACATAGGTGAAGTGCGGGATGGCACGCTTGGATGCGGCCATGTTCTCGGCGATGCGCCGGCGCATGCCGATGACCTTGATCGCCTCGTCCGGGCGGGCGCGATCGGCGTGGGGGGCGTGATAGCCCTGCCCGCTGCCGTAGCGCAGATAGGCGTCGAGATCGGAATGGCGCAGGCGATCGCCCTCGGCCTTCACGGCCGAGAGGTCGATGCCGAGATCGTGCGCGCGCTGGCGGACGGCGGGGGAAGCGAGGACGTGCTTCTCGGGCGCCCTGGTTTCTTCCTTGTGCCCCTGCGCAGGCAGGGGCCCAGGGTCACGGGCGACGCCTTCGCCATCCTGGGCTCCCGCGTTCGCAGGAACGCTCGTGGGGGCGGGTGCTTCGGCCACTTCTTCGACGCCGGGATTCTCGGCCTCGAGCACTTCTTCCGGCGGCTCGGCGGGCGCTTCCTCCACCACCCCGTCGGTCTCGACGATCATCAGCGCGGAGCCGATCGGCACCTGATCACCGACTTCGCCGGCAAGCTCGACCACCACGCCGGAAACCGGCGATTCCATCTCGACGGTCGCCTTGTCGGTCATCATGTCGGCGACCTGCTGGTCCTCCTCGACACGGTCGCCGACCTTGACGTGCCAGGCGACGATCTCGGCCTCGGCGATGCCTTCGCCGATATCGGGCAGGCGGAAAGTGAAGCGTGCCATGGTCGTCTCAGTCCTTCAGGATTTTCTGGAGCGCCGTCCCGATGCGCACCGGGCCGGGGAAATAGGCCCATTCGAGGCTGTGGGGATACGGCGTGTCGAAGCCGGTGACGCGCTCGATCGGCGCTTCGAGATGATAGAAGCAGCGTTCCTGGACGAGCGCGGAAAGCTCGGCGCCGAAGCCGCCGGTGCGCGTCGCCTCGTGGACGATCATGCAGCGGCCGGTCTTCTTCACCGATTCCTCGATCGCGTCGATGTCGAGCGGGACGAGCGTGCGCAGGTCGATAATCTCGGCGTCCACGCCCATCTCCTCGGCCGTGCTGGCGACGACATGGACCATCGTGCCGTAGCAGAGGATCGTCACCGCCTCGCCGGTGCGGACGGTCGCCGCCTTGCCGAGCGGGACCTTGTAATAGCCGGTGGGGACTTCGCCCGCCGGATGCGCCGACCAGTTCTTCGAGGGGCGGTCGTAATGGCCGTCGAACGGGCCGTTATAGATGCGCTTGGGCTCGAGGAAGAGCGTGGGGTCGTTATCCTCGATCGCGGCGATCAGCAGGCCCTTGGCGTCGTACGGCGTGGACGGGATCACCGTCTTGATGCCCGAGACATGGGTGAAGATGCCTTCGGGGGACTGGCTGTGCGTCTGGCCGCCGAAGATGCCGCCACCATAGGGGCTGCGCACGGTGATCGGCGCGGTGAAGTCCGCCGCCGAACGGTAACGCAGCCGGGCGGCCTCCGAGACGAGCTGGTCGAGCGCGGGATAGATGTAATCCGCGAACTGGATCTCCGGCACCGGGCGCAGGCCATAGGCACCCATGCCGATCGCGACGCCGATGATGCCGATCTCGGTGATCGGCGTGTCGAACGCGCGGGTCTTGCCATACTTGGCCTGGAGGCCCGCCGTGGCGCGGAAGACGCCGCCGAAATAGCCGACATCCTCGCCCATCACGACCACGTCGGGGTCGCGCTCCATCATCACGTCCATGGCGGAGTTGATCGCCTGGATCATGTTCATCCGGGCGGTCCCGCCCTGATCGATAATTTCGCTGTCGCTCACAGGCCGGCCGCCTTCTGCTCGTCGAGCATCTGCTGGCATTGCTCCTTCAGGTGCCACGGCGTCTCCTCGAACACGCCCTCGAACATCGAATCGAACGGCTGGTGCATGCCATGGCCGAGCACGCCGTTCTTCTCGGCTTCCTTCTGCGCGGCCTTGACCATCTCGGCGAGCTCGAGGTCCTGCGCGACATGGCGTTCCTCGTCCCATTCGCCGAGCGCGATGAGATGGTCCTTCAAGCGCCGGATCGGATCGCCGAGCGGCCAGGCATTGGGCTCGCCCGCCGAGCGATATTGGGTGGGATCGTCGGAGGTGGAGTGCCCCTCGGCGCGATAGGTGAAATGCTCGATCAGCGTCGGTCCCTGATTGGTCCGCGCGCGCTCGGCCGCCCACTGGGTGGCCGCATAGACCGCCAATGCATCGTTGCCGTCGATGCGCAGGCCCGCGATGCCATAGCCGATTGCGCGCGCGGCGAAGGTCGTCGCCTCGGCACCGGCAAAGCCCGAGAAGCTTGAGATCGCCCATTGGTTGTTGACGACGTTGAGGATGACCGGCGCCTTGTAGACTGTCGCGAAGGTCATCGCTGAGTGGAAGTCGCCTTCGGCGGTCGAGCCCTCGCCGCACCAGGTGGCGGCAATGCGATTGTCGCCCTTGGCCGCGCTTGCCATCGCCCAGCCTACCGCCTGGGGATATTGCGTCGCGAGATTGCCCGAGATCGAGAAGAAGCCATGATCCTTGGCCGAATACATGATCGGCAGCTGGCGGCCCTGGAGCGGATCGGCCTTGTTCGAATAGATCTGGTTCATCATCGCGACGAGGCTGTAGCCGCGGGTGATCAGGATCCCTTGCTGGCGATAGCTGGGGAAGCACATGTCATCCGACGCGAGCGCCATGGTGGCGGCAACCGAGACGGCCTCCTCGCCGGTCGACTTCATGTAGAAGCTGGTCTTGCCCTGACGCTGGGCGCGGAACATGCGCTCGTCGAAGGCACGGACCAGCGCCATGTTGCGGAGCATCTTGCGCTTGGCCTCAGCGTCGAGCCGCGGGTTCCAGTTGCCGACCGCCTGGCCACGCTCGTCGAGCACGCGGACCAGGCCATAAGCGAGGTCGTGGAAACTGTCCGCCGAATCGGCGGTGTCGGGACGGCGCGCGGCGTCCGCGGGGGGCACGTCGACATCGCTGAAATCGGCTTCGTCGCCGGGCCGGAACTTGGGCTCGGGCACGTGCAGCGATAGCGGCGGCAGGTTGGAGCGCGGGGCGTCCACCGTCATGATCTCTCCGAATTGCATGGACCGTGTCGTCAAACACAACGCACGGACTCGGTTTCGGGGCCTTGTTATAAAGTTTCAAAAGCCTTGTCGAGAAGGTCAGCAGGGCTGACCTGACGAACAGTGATTGACTCGCGACGGATATGGAACAGAATAGGAACATTCCGAATCCAGCGAGTCGCCGTGTCTGATCCTGCAGTCCTTGCCCAATTGCGCGCAACCTTGAGCGCGATCGAAGGGAGCGGTTTCCGCCGCCGGCCGGCGCTGCCGTTCGGCATGGAGGCGCTCGATTCGCGACTGGCCAATGGCGGGCTGCGACTCGATGCGTTGCACGAGATCGCAGGGGCCACCCACGACATGGCCGATGACTGCGCCGCGACTTTGTTCCTGGCGGGAATCGCGGCGCGCGCCTGGGGTCCGGTGCTGTGGGTGGTGCGACGGCGCGACCTGTTCGCGCCCGGGCTGGCGCAGGTAGGGCTCGACCATAAGCGGCTGATCTATGCCGAGGCGGCGGACGACGAGGAATTGCTGGCGATCATGGAAGAGGGCATCCGCCATCGCGGGTTGGGCGCGGTGATCGGCGAGGCGCGTCGCGTGGGCATGCCGGCGACCCGGCGGCTGCAGCTCGCGGCCGAGGGCGGACGGACGATCGCGCTGCTGATGAAGCGCCATACCCGCGAGGGGAGCGATCCGCTGGGCGCACCTTCCGCCGCGGTGACGCGCTGGCGGGTGGCGTGCGCGCCGTCGACGCCGCTGCCGGTGGCAGGGGTGGGACGGCCGCGCTGGCGGCTCGAACTGGTGCGCCAAAAGGGGGGAGAAGGTTTCGAACAGATAGTGGAGGCGTGCGATGCAACGGGTCGCTGCGCTCTACCTGCCGCATTGGGCCATCGAAAGGCTGTGGCGGGCGGAGCGGACCGCCAGGCCGCCTGAGGCCGGCCCCTCCGCTTCGCTGGAAGCACTGCACGCGGCGGCCGGTTCGGTACCGCGCGGCGGCGGCTGGCGGCCGGGCGCGCGCTGGGCGCGCGAGGATCAGCTCGGCCATGTCGCGGTGCTGCCGAGCGGCACTTCTTCATTCCTCCCCGAGCTCAGCTCGGAGAGGGGGACCATGCATAGCATGGTGGAGGGGCGGCGGACTGCATCCGCCGTCTTCGCCGGCGGCCCCTCCACCCCCGCCTTCGGCGGCGGTCCCCCTCCCCGAGACAAGCTCGGGGAGGAATTTCCCCTCGTCACCTCCATCCGCACCGGCAATCGCGTGGAGATCGCCGCGGCCTGCCCGCATGCGCTGGCGCTGGGGCTGCGCCCCGGCATGGCGGTCACCCAGGCGCGCGCGCAGGTGAAGGGAATCCACGTCCGCCCCGCCGATCCCGAGGGAGACCTGGCCGAACTCCAGCGGCTGGCGGTGCGCGCTGCGCGGCGCTGGTGTCCGGTAGTGACGCTGGACGGCGCGGACGGACTGCTGCTCGACCTGACCGGCACCGCGCACCTGTTCGGCGGCGAGGCGGCAATGGCGCGGCGGATCATCCGCTTCCTCGCGCGCGCCGGCTTCACCGCGCGGATCGCCGTCGCCGATACGGTGGGCGCGGCGCATGCGCTGGCCCGCCACACTGCGGGCGGGCTCTGTCCGGCGGGGCAGCAGGCGCGCGCACTCGCCGACTTGCCCGTAGCGGCGCTGCGCATCGAGGAACGCGCAGTCGAGCTGCTCAAGCGGCTCGGCGTCGAACGGATCGGCGGCCTGTCGGCGATGCCGCGCGCGCCGCTGGCGCGCCGCTTCGGCATGGCGCTGGTGCTGCGGCTCGACCAGGCGCTGGGACATCTCCCCGAGCCGCTCGATCCGGTGGTGCCGCCCGAGCCGATTGCCGTCGCCCAGCGCTTCGCCGAGCCGATCGCCAGTCCTGAGGCGATTACCCATTGGCTGGGGGTGCTGGTACCCCGGCTGACCGATGCGCTGGCCCAGGCCGGGCTCGGCGCGCGCCGCATCGAGTTGGTCGCCGATCGCGTCGACGGCGTGCCGCAGCGCATCCTGGTCGGGCTCGCCCGGCCCAATCGTGACCCCGCACATCTGTTGCGGCTGCTCGTCCGCCGGATCGAGGAGATCGAGCCGGGATACGGCATTGACGTCATGACGCTGCATCTGCGCCGCGCCGATCCGCTGGGCCCCGAGCCGTTCACCGAACGCCTCGACGAGGAAGCGGCGCCCGATCTCGCACCCCTGGTCGACACGCTCGCCACGCGGGTCGGCATGCGGCGACTGTGGCGCAGCCGGCCGGTGGAAAGCGACGTGCCCGAGCGATCGGTGACGCGCGCGCCGGTGCTCGATCCGCCGGTTCGCCCGGGCGCGCGCATCAAGGCCGACGATGTCCGCCAGCTCGATCGCAAGGGGGAAATGCCGGTCTGGCACCCCGAATGGCCGCGCCCCGCCCGATTGCTCAAGCGCCCCGAACGCGTCGACGATGTGATCGCCTTGCTGCCCGATCAGCCGCCACGGCGCTTCACCTGGCGCGGCCAGACCCACCAGGTGGTGCGTGCCGACGGGCCCGAGCGCATCCATGGCGAATGGTGGCGGCGCATGGCCGAGGCGCACAGCGTGCGCGACTATTTCCAGGTCGAGGACGATTGCGGCCGGCGCTATTGGCTATTCCGCAGCGGCGATGGCGAGCGCGCGGTGACCGGCGACCTCGGCTGGTATCTCCACGGGGTGTTCGGATGACCTATGCCGAGCTCCAGGTGACGACGCATTACTCGTTCCTGCGCGGGGCGTCGTCGTGCGAGGAATTGTTCGCCACCGCCGCGCTGATGGGCATGCCCGCGCTCGGCATCACCGACCGCAATTCGGTGGCGGGCGTGGTGCGGGCCCTGGTGGCGAGCGAACAGACCAAGGTGCACATGGTCGCAGGCTGCCGGCTCGATCTGGTCGACGGCACCTCGCTGCTGGTCTGGCCCGAGGACCGGCCGGCATGGAGCCGGCTCACCCGGCTGCTGACCCTGGGCAAGTCGCGCGCCGATCCACAGCATGGCGAGAAGGGCAAATGCTTTCTCCACTGGGAGGATGTCGCCGAGCATGCCGAGGGGTTGGTGGGCGCGCTGGTGCCCGGTTTTGCCGACTCGGGTGATCCGCTGGCGTTGCGCTGGATGGCGGATGTGTTCGCGGAGCGCGGCCATGTGACGCTCACCCAGCATCGCCGGCCGGGCGATGCGCTGCGCATCCACACGCTCGCTCAGGCTGCCCGGCACCACGGCCTGACCCCGCTCGCGACCGGCGACGTGCTCTATCACCATCCCGACAAACGCATGCTGCAGGACATGATGACCGCGATCCGCGAGAAATGCACGATCGACGAACTCGGCTTCCGTCGCGAGCGCAGCGCCGACCGGCATCTGAAGCCGCCCGAGGAGATGGCGCGGCGCTTCAAGGAATATCCCGAGGCGCTACGGGCGAGCGCGGCGATTGTGGAGCGCTGCACCTTCAGCCTGCGTTCGCTCGATTATCAATATCCCGACGAGATATTCATGACGCGGCATACGCCGCAAAAAGCGTTGGAACGGATGGCATGGCGCGCGCTCAATGCGCGACACAATGGGCGCCCACGGCAAGCCTATCGACACCTACTGACCAAGGAACTCACTCTTGTCCAAAAGCTCGGTTATGCGCCCTATTTCCTAACCGTGCTGGCGATTGTCGAGTTCGCGCGCAGCCAACACATCCTTTGTCAGGGGCGCGGCTCGGCCGCCAATTCGCTGATCTGTTTCCTGCTCGGCGTTACGTCGATTGACCCGGTCAAGAACCAGTTGCTGTTCGAGCGTTTCGTCTCCGAAGAACGCGACGAACCGCCCGATATCGACATCGATTTCGAGCATGAGCGGCGCGAAGAGGTGATCCAGTGGATCTACGAAACCTATGGCCACGATCATGCCGCGCTCACCGCGGTGGTCAGCCGCTATCGCTCGCGTGGGGCACTGCGCGAGGTGGGCAAGGCGATGGGGCTGCCCGAAGATCTGACCGCGGCGTTGTCCTCGCAAGTCTGGGGCACGTCCAATGACGTGGACGATGGCCATGCCGCCGCGCTCAATCTCGATCGTAGCGACGCGCGCCTTGCTCTCACACTCGAACTCGCACGACAGCTGGTGGGCACGCCGCGCCATCTTTCGCAGCATCCCGGCGGCTTCGTACTGACGCGCGACCGGCTCGACACGTTGGTGCCGATCGAACCCGCAGCGATGGTCGATCGGCGCGTGGTCGAATGGGAGAAACTCGATGTCGAAGAACTCGGTCTGATGAAGGTCGACGTCCTAGGTCTCGGCATGCTCGGTTGTATGCGGCGCGCCTTCACGCTGCTCGAAGAGCATAAGAACGAACGGATGACGCTAGACGCGGATGTGCTCCAGGGCACCGACCCACCGACCTTCGAGATGATCCAGCGGGCGGATACGCTAGGTGTGTTTCAGATCGAGAGTCGCGCGCAGATGTCGATGCTGCCGCGTATGCTGCCGACCTGCTTCTACGATATCGCAATCCAGGTCGCGATCGTCCGCCCGGGTCCGATCCAAGGCAACATGGTTCACCCTTATCTGAAACGCCGGGAACTGCTGCGAAACAACCCCAAGGCGAAGATCGACTATCCGTCGCCAGCGCTGGAAACCGTGTTGACCAAGACGCTCGGCATTCCGCTGTTCCAGGAACAGGCGATGCAGGTCGCGATCAAGGGTGCCGACTTCACGCCGGCCGAAGCGGATCGACTGCGGCACGCAATGGCGACGTTCAAGTCGAGCGGCGACATCGGTGAATTCGGTCCCAAGCTGATCGCGGGCATGCGCAAGAACGGCATCAGCGAGGAGTTTGCCGAGCGGATGGTCGAACAGATAAAGGGCTTTAGCAATTACGGCTTCCCCGAAAGTCACGCCGCCAGCTTTGCCAAGATAGCTTACGCTTCCTCCTGGATGAAGTGTCATCATCCTGACGTGTTCTGCACGGCGCTACTCAATGCGCAGCCCATGGGTTTCTATGCCCCCGCCCAGTTAATCCGCGATGCGCGCACGCACGGTGTTGAGGCGAGGGCGGTGTGCATCAATGACAGCGACTGGGATACGCGGGTGGTACGCGAAGGACCTAACACGCGTCCACGGCATGTGAGCTTCTGTGGCAGCGAAGCTGACTGGGCCAGGTTGCAACCGATCCGGCTCGGCATGCGGATCGTGCTGGGGCTGGCTGAGGCGGATGTCGATGCGATCCTCGGTGCCCGCGCCAAGGCACCTTTCGTGTCGATCGAAGACGTCTGGCGACGTTCACGCGTGAAGCCGGCCGCGTTGGAGCGACTGGCGCGCGCCGATGCCTTCCACGCACTGGGACTCAACCGTCGCCAGGCGCTCTGGGCGATCAAAGGGTTGGGCCAGGCTCCGCTCGATCTTTTCGCCGCTGCCGATGCGGGCGCGAGCGTAACCGTGGCGGAAGCGGTCGAACCCAAGGTCGCGCTCCTGCCGCTGACCGCGGGCAGCGAAGTGGTGGAGGATTATCGCGCGACCCAGCTCACGCTGCGCGCGCATCCGATCACGTTCCTGCGCGATCGGCTCGATACGCGGCGGATCGCGCGGTGCGGCGATCTCAGCGCCATGAAGGACGGCGACCGCGCCGAAGTCGCCGGGCTGATCCTGGTGCGCCAGCGGCCGGGCAGCGCCAAGGGCGTGGTGTTCGTCACGCTGGAGGACGAGACCGGCATCGCCAATGCCGTGCTCTGGGCCGACCGGTTCGAGGCCAATCGCCGCACCGTCATGTCCGCGACGATGCTGGCGATCCGGGGCAAGGTGCAGCGCGAGGGAATCGTGATCCACCTTGTCGCCGAGCAGATCACCGATCTGACGCCGTGGCTGCGCGAGCTGGGCGAGCTCGATCTGCCGCGCATGACCATGCCCGGCGACGGCGCGACGCATGGCGGCACGATCGACCCGCGCGACCAACTGAAGCTGCCACGCCAGCGCGCGCTCGAGAGCTGGCCGCCGCGCCGCAGCCTCAAGGACACGGAGCTGATCCCGATCCGCTCGCACGACTTCCACTAGGTGAAAAAACGATGATGTTGTCCGCAATACAAGAGCCAGCACTGAGCCGTCGGCGAGAGCATGACGATCAGATGCTTTATCTCATGGCGAAGCCGTACGAGCAGGGCGCGGCCGCAATGGATAGCGTTCGGCTAGTCCACGGACTGTCGCGAAAATACGCCGTCTCGCGCTTTCATTTCACGCTTCTGCCGTTCGGAGACATCAGGACGATTTCGCGATCGGATTTCGAACGCATCTGCCTTGCTGCCGCATCGCTCCAGGCCGAACCTTTTGAAGTCACCCTCAATCGAGTCCGCGGCAATGCGCTTGTCGGCAACGCAATGCGTCCAATGCGTGACTTCCAGCGCGCACTCGTCATGCGTCTGGCCACATTCGGGCTGATTACGCTCGACTATGATTTCGATCCGCACGTTTCACTCGCCTATACCGATTGGCAGCCGCGCAACATCCGCATCGACCCCATCAGCTGGCGCGTCGAGGAGTTCCTGCTGGTCAACAGCATCCACGGCGAGGGCCATGAGCTGCTCGGCCGCTGGCCGCTGATCCAGCGCCAGGGCACCTTCCCTTTCTAGCCCTCGACCGTCTGCTCGATCGTGCCGAAGATCGCGTGGTGCTTGTCGTCCTCGGCCCAGATGCGGACGGTGTCGCCCACCTTCAGGAACGGCGTTTCCGGCTCGCCGCCCCGGATCGTCTCGATCGTGCGCACTTCGGCGATGCAGCTGTACCCGACGCCGCCTTCGGCCACCGGCTTGCCCGGGCCGCCATCGCTGTCGCGGTTGGAAACGGTGCCCGATCCGATGATCGTCCCGGCCCCCAGATTTCGCGTCTTCGCGGCATGCGCGATCAGCGTGCCGAAATCGAAGGTCATGTCCTCGCCCGCTTCCGCCCGGCCGAAAGGCTTGCCGTTCAGGTCCACCATCAGCTTGCGGTGGAACTTGCCGTCCCGCCACCAGTCGCCCAGCGCATCGGGGGTGACGAACACCGGCGAAAAGGCGCTGGCCGGCTTGGACTGGAAGAAGCCGAAGCCCTTGGCGAGCTCGCCGGGGATCAGGTTGCGCAGCGACACGTCGTTGGTGATGCCGACCAGCCGAATCGCCGCCAGCGCCTCGTCGCGGCTCGCGCCCAGCGGCACGTCGCCGGTCACCACGACCACTTCGCCTTCGAAATCGCAGCCCCAGGCCTCGTCGGCGAGCGGAATGGCATCGCGCGGCCCCAGGAAACCGTCCGATCCGCCCTGATACATCAGCGGATCGTGCCAGAAGGTCTCGGGCATCTCGGCACTGCGCGCCTGCCGGACCAAAGCGACATGGTTCACATAGGCCGAGCCATCGGCCCATTGATAGGCACGCGGCAAGGGCGAGGCGGCCTGGCGCTCATGGAAGCGCATCATCGGGATCGCCTCATGATCGAGATCCGTGGCGAGATTGCGCAGGTCACCCTCCACCCGATCCCAATCGTCGAGCGCCGCCTGGAGCGTCGGCGCGATCGCGCTGGCATCGGCGCACCAGGCGAGATCGGTCGATACGACGACGAGCTTGCCGTCTCGCTGATGCTTGAGGCTGGCCAATTTCATGCATTCTCTCCTCTTTGTGCCATCCATAACCGTCCGGGCGGCCAAGTCGAGTTGACTCGGACAAACCACCCCCGCATCGATAGGGCATGGGCGGGGCACTTCGATTTCTGGACCACCGCGGCGAAATGTCGGGGCGTATCCGTGACTTCGGCTGGCGCGGGCATCCGCTGGGAACGCCCGAAACCTGGCCCGGGCCACTCAAATTCGCGCTCGACATGGCGCTGGCGTCGAGCTTTCCCACCGCGATCTATTGGGGGCCCGAGCTCCGCCTGCTCTATAACGACGCCTGGTCCGCGATCCCGGCCGATCGCCATCCCTGGGCGCTGGGTCGCGCGGGCGCGGAAGTATGGGCCGATATCTGGGACACGGTCGGCCCGCAGATCGAAAAAGTCGTGCGCGATGGCGAGGGGTTCGTCGCCTATGACCAGATGCTGCCGATGGAGCGCGACGGCCGACCCCAGGAAACCTGGTGGAACTACAGCTTCACGCCGATCCGCGACGAGACCGGCCGGGTGCTGGGCGTGCTCAACCAGGGCAACGAGACGACCCGGCTGGTGCTGGCTGAACGCGCGCGGAGCGCCGAGATCGAGCGGTTGCGCGATTATTTCCAGCAGGCGCCGGGGGCGATCGCGCTGCTCCACGGCCCCAACCATGTGTTCGAGATCGCCAATTCCGAATATCTGGACCTGATCGGCGGGCGCGACGTGATCGGCAAGACCGCCGCCGAAGCGCTGCCCGAAGTGGTGGAGCAGGGATTCATCGACCTGCTCGACCAGGTCTATCGCAGCGGCGAGACCTTCCGCGCATCGGGCATGCCGGTGCTGCTGCACCGCACGCCCGGGGCGGACCCCGAAACGCGCCTCCTCGATTTCGTCTACCATCCGATCAAGGACACCAACCGCAACAGCACCGACATTTTCGTCGCCGCCAGCGACGTGACCGAGACCGCGGCCGCAGCCGAGGCGCTCAGGCGCAGCGAGGAGCGGCTCCAGCTCGCGCTCAACGCATCAATCGGCATCGGCACCTGGGACTGGAACGCCGCGACGGGACGCATCACCGGAGACGCGCGCTTTGCCAAATTGTTCGGCATCGAGCCTGCGCGAGTATCGGGCGGCGGATCGTTCGAAGCGGTGCTGCCCTTCATCCATCCCGAGGATCGGGAGAGCCTGGGCGCGGCGGTCCAGCACGCGGTGGCCGCGCGCACGCCGCTGTCGATCGAGATCCGCGTTGTCCGCCCCGACGGCGAGATCCGCTGGCTGCTCACCCAGGGTCAGTGCATCTATAACGATGCCGGAAAGCCGGTGCGTTTCCCCGGCGTGAGTTTCGACATCACCGAGCGCAAGGCCAGCGAAGAGGCGGCGCGGACGGCGGCGGAGGATCTGCATGAGGCTATCGAAGCGCAGTCCTTCCTTCACGAGCTCGCGGACAGGCTTCGTGCGCTCGACACGCCGGATGCGATCATGCGCGAAACCGCCCACGCACTGGGCGAGCGGATGGCGCTGGATCGCGTCGGCTTCTACCGCGTCCTGAGCGAGGACAGCATCCAGTTCGGCCCGGCATGGACCAGCGCGCGATTGTCCGTGCTGGAAGGGACGATGTCGATGGAGGCCGTGGGGCCCAACGCCGACATCTATCGCTCCGGCCGAACCACGGTGATGCGCGATACCGCGCGCGAGAAGCCGGGCAGCATGGCCGCCAGGGTGGCGCCATCCGGCGTCGGCGTGCCCCTTTTGCGCGGCGGGGCATGGGTCGCGGTATTCTTCGCCAACTATGCCGATCCGCACGATTGGGCGGCGGAGGAGATCGCCTTCATCGAGGCGGTGGCCGAGATTTCATGGGACGCGGTCGAACGCACCGGGGCGATCGTCGCCCTGCGCGAAAGCGAGGCGAAATTCCGCGCGATCGCCAATTCGATTGACCAGATGGTGTGGTCGACGCGCCCGGATGGCTTCCACGATTATTATAACGACCGCTGGTACGAATATACCGGCGTGCCGCACGGTTCGACCGACGGCGAGGCATGGAACGACATGTTCCACCCCGACGATCAGGCGCGTGCCTGGAGCCTGTGGCGGCACAGCTTGGCGACGGGCGATTTCTACCGCATCGAATACCGCCTGCGCCATCGCAGCGGCCAGTATCGCTGGGTGCTCGGCAGCGCCCAGCCGGTGCGCGACGAGAGCGGCACGATCACGCGCTGGTTCGGGACTTGCACCGACATTCAGGACATCATCGACGCGCGCGAAGTGCTTGCCCGCTCGCGCGGCGAGCTCGAGGCCGAGATCGCGACGCGCACCGCGCGGCTGATGGCCGCCGAGGAGCAGCTGCGCCAGGCGCAGAAGATGGAAGCCGTAGGCCAGCTTACCGGCGGCATCGCGCATGACTTCAACAATATGCTGGCGGTGGTGATCGGCGCGCTCGACCTGCTCGAGCGGCGGCTGGCCAGGGGTCAGACCGATGTCGACCGCTATGTGACCGCGGCGCGCGACGGCGCGACCCGCGCGGCGGCGCTGACCCAGCGCCTGCTCGCTTTCTCGCGCCAGCAGCCGCTCGCCCCCGCGCCGATCGACGCCAACGAAATGGTCGGCGGGATGATTGATCTGCTGGTCCGCACGCTGGGCGAGGGCGTGAGCGTCGAGACCCACTTGCCCGCCAGGCTGTGGCGGGCGATGGCCGATCGCAACCAACTCGAGAATGTCATCCTCAACCTCGCGGTGAACGGGCGCGACGCGATGCCCGAGGGCGGCCGGCTGACGATCGAGACCGGCAATGTAGCGGTCACCGCGGACGAAGCCGAGCGCTACGAGATCGCGCCCGGCGACTATGTCGAGATCGCCGTGGCGGATACCGGATCGGGAATGCCGCCTGACGTGGCGGCGCGCGCCTTCGATCCGTTCTTCACCACCAAAGGCGTGGGCAAGGGCACCGGGCTGGGGCTGAGCCAGGTATTCGGCTTTGTCCGCCAATCGGGCGGGCATGTCCGCATCGAAACAGCGCCGGGCACGGGTACGCGCGTCTGCATCTGGCTACCGGCCGACCATGCGGCGGATCTCGGCACTCCCGAGAATGATCCGGACCGCGACGTGTCCGGAGCGCAACCCGGCGAAGTGGTGATGGTGGTGGAAGACGAGGAGCGCGTACGCGCCTTCTCGGTCGAGGCGTTGCGCGAGCTCGGCTATGCCGTGGTCGACGCGCGCGACGGCCTCGAGGCATTGCAGATGATCGAGCGCGGCCAGCCGGTATCGCTCCTGTTCACCGATGTCGTGATGCCCGAAATGAGCGGGCGCGACCTCGCCGAACAGGCGCGCCAGCGATT
This sequence comes from Sphingomonas sp. JC676, assembly GCF_014489075.1. Lineage (GTDB taxonomy): Bacteria > Pseudomonadota > Alphaproteobacteria > Sphingomonadales > Sphingomonadaceae > Sphingomonas. Next base: position 541,530 of record NZ_JACTGR010000003.1, read on the forward strand.
GCCCGAACTGAAGGTGCTGCTGACCAGCGGCTACGCGCCCGAAGTGGCGGGCGGCGCCGACGAATCGATCCTGAGCAAGCCTTTCGACATCGATCAGCTCGCCGAACGCGTCCGCGCCGCGCTGGACGGTTGAGCGGCTCGCCGATCGGAAGGCCCTTGACGCGCGGACGCGGGGGGGCCATTCGCGCCGCGGCTTCGGGACACGCCGGGCCACCCGTACAGCCCGGCCGCCGAGTCCTGTCGAAGGGCGGCTTTGGGTCCGCCCCGGCAGGCGGAGACTCGCATCCATGGCAAATGTAGCAGTGATCGGCGCCCAGTGGGGCGATGAGGGCAAAGGCAAGATCGTCGACTGGCTCGCCGAGCGCGCCGACGTGGTCGTGCGCTTCCAGGGCGGGCACAATGCGGGCCACACGCTCGTGGTGGGCGAGAAGGTCTACAAGCTGTCGCTGCTGCCCTCGGGCATCGTGCGCGGCACGCCCAGCGTGATCGGCAACGGCGTAGTGCTCGACCCCTGGGCGCTCAAGGCCGAGGTCGAGAAATTGCGCGACCAGGGCATCCAGATCACCCCCGACACGCTCAAGATCGCCGATACCTGCCCGCTGATCCTGCCCTTCCACCGCGACCTGGACGCGCTGCGCGAGGATGCCAGCGGATCGGGCAAGATCGGCACGACGCGGCGCGGCATCGGCCCCGCTTATGAGGACAAGGTCGGCCGCCGCGCGATCCGGGTGTGCGACCTGGCGCATCTCGACGACCTCGCGCCGCAGTTCGATCGCCTGGCCGCGCACCATGATGCACTGCGCGCCGGCTTCGGCGAGCCACCGATCGACCGCGATGCGCTGGTCGAGCAGTTGCGCGAGATCGCCGGCTTCGTGCTGCCCTTCGCGCAACCGGTGTGGCGGATGCTGCACGAGGCGCGCGCACGCGGCCGCCGCATCCTGTTCGAGGGCGCGCAGGGCGTGCTGCTCGACATCGATCACGGCACCTATCCGTTCGTCACCTCGTCCAACACCGTGGCGGGAACGGCGGCAGCGGGATCGGGGCTGGGCCCGAGTGCGGTCGGCTTCGTGCTGGGGATCGCCAAGGCCTATACGACGCGCGTCGGATCGGGGCCGTTCCCGACCGAGCAGGACAATGAAATCGGCGAGCGGCTGGGCACGCGCGGGCATGAATTCGGCACAGTTACCGGGCGCAAGCGCCGCTGCGGCTGGCTCGATGCGGTGCTGCTGCGCCAATCGGCGGCAGTATCGGGGATTACCGGCATCGCGCTGACCAAGATCGACGTGCTCGACGGGTTCGACGAAGTGGCGATCTGCACCGGCTATACGCTGCGCGGCGAGACGCTGGACTATTATCCCAGCAATGCCGCGGACCAGGCCGCGGTCGAGCCGATCTATGAAACCATGCCCGGCTGGTCCGATTCGACCGCAGGCGCGCGAAGCTGGGCACAGCTGCCGGCCCAGGCGATCAAATATATCCGCCGGGTCGAGGAGCTGATCCAATGCCCGGTGGCGCTGGTTTCCACCAGCCCCGAGCGCGAGGATACGATCCTGGTCCGCGATCCTTTCGCGGACTGACCCGGCGGAGAGGGGTTCGCGCTCTTATTCGGGCTTCTTGCCCTTCTTCTTCTTGTGCGTGTCGCTCGATTCGGTCGGCGCCGACGTGGTGCTGGCCGAGCTGTCCTCGGGCTTGGTCATGCTGCTGTCGGGTGCCGGGGCAGGCGCCTGGCTCGCCTCGGGCGCGGGTGCCGGAGCCGGCGTTGTCGTCTGGTCCGTGGTCGGTGGCGTCTGCTGCTGATCCGGCGTGGTCTGCGCGAAGGCGGCAGGTGCCGCGAACAGGGCGGCGGCGGTAATCAGTGCTTTGATAAACATACAGGGCAGTCCTCGGTTTGTTTTTGCCAAGGACCTTTCCAGACCTCAAATGTGTCTGTTATGTTTCAAACGAAACACCGCCAACCCAGCCTCGCCACGCCTTAACCACGAGCCGAGAGCGGGGTCAGCCGACCTGAGCGCGGTGCAGCAGCTTCTGGTCCGCCAGCACCAGCGCAACCATCGCCTCGACCACCGGAGCGCCGCGAATGCCGACACAGGGGTCGTGCCGCCCCTTGGTCATGATCTCGGTCGCCTCGCCTTCGCGGGTGATCGTCTCGACCGGGGTTAGGATCGAGCTGGTCGGCTTGAACGCAACGCGGACGCGCACCGGCTGGCCGGTCGAGATGCCGCCCGCGATGCCGCCGGCATGGTTGGCGAGGAAATGCGGGTGTCCGTCATTGCCCGGGCGCATCGCATCGGCATTCTGCTCGCCGGTCAGCGCAGCGGCGGCGAACCCGTCGCCGATCTCGACGCCTTTCACGGCATTGATCGACATGCACGCCGCCGCCAGCTCGCTGTCGAGCTTGGCATAGAGCGGCGCGCCCCAGCCCGGCGGCACGCCGGTCGCCTCGCAGGCGATCACCGCGCCCAGCGACGAGCCGCTCTTGCGCGCTCCGTCGACCAGCGCCTCCCAGCGCTTCGCAGCCTCGGCATCGGGGCAGAAGAACGGATTGTTGCCGATCTCGGCCGCATCGAAATTGGCATAGTCGATCGTATCGCCGCCGATCGCCTCTACCCAGGCGAGGATTGTCACCTCGGGGATCACCAGCCGCGCCACCGCGCCCGCGGCGACCCGCGCCGCCGTCTCGCGCGCCGAGGAGCGCCCGCCGCCGCGATAGTCGCGGAAGCCGTATTTGGCGTCATACGCATAATCGGCATGGCCGGGGCGATAGGCCTTGGCGACCTCCGAATAATCCTTCGAGCGCTGGTCGACATTGTCGATATGGAGCGCGATCGGGGTGCCGGTCGTCCGCCCCTCGAAAATGCCGGAAAGGATGCGGACCTGGTCCGGCTCCTGCCGCTGCGTCGTGAACCTCGACTGGCCCGGGCGGCGCTTGTCGAGGAAAGGCTGGATGTCGCCCTCGGACAGGATCAGCCCCGGCGGGCAGCCATCGACCACCGCGCCCAGCGCGGGCCCATGGCTCTCCCCCCAGGTGGTGAAGCGGAAGACGCGGCCGAAGGTATTGAAGCTCATGCCCGGGAAAACCGCGAACGGATCAGCCCGGCACCGGTCATGCCGATCATTATGCCAGCGATCCATCCGATCGTGGACGATCCGAGCGCATCACCGATCGAACCGCCTGCCACAATGCAGAAGATGGTCACACCCAGCACGACGATATCGAGACGCGACCAGCGCGGTCCCAATTCCGCGAGGTTGAGCAACAGCGCAACCGCCATCGCTCCGACCGACGTCAGCAGGGGATGAAACAGCATCACGCTAGACGAGCGCGATGTCCGGGGCGTCCTCGGCCTTCATGCCGATGACGTTGTAGCCGGCGTCGACATGATGCGTCTCGCCGGTCACGCCCGAGGCGAGATCGGAGAGCAGGTACAGCCCCGCGCCCCCGACATCCTCGATCGTCACGTTGCGTTTCAGCGGCGAATTGAGCTCGTTCCACTTCAGGATCAGCCGGAAATCGCCGATTCCGCTGGCCGCCAGCGTCTTGATCGGCCCCGCCGAGATCGCATTGACGCGGATATTGTCGCGGCCGAGATCGACCGCGAGATACTGGACGCTGGTCTCGAGCGCGGCCTTGGCGACGCCCATCACGTTATAGTGCGGAATCACCTTCTCGGCGCCGTAATAGCTGAGCGTCAGCAGGCTGCCGCCATTGGGCATCATCGCCGCCGCGCGCTTGGCGACCGCGACGAAGGAATAGACGCTGATGTTCATCGTCATCAGGAAATTTTCGAGGCTCGTGTCGACATAGCCGCCGCGCAGCTCGTTCTTGTCCGAAAAGCCGATCGCATGGACGACGAAGTCGATCGTGGGCCAGCGCTCCGCCAGCGTGGCGAAGGTCTTGTCGAGTTCGGTCATGTCGGAGACGTCGCACTCGATCAGGAAATCCTGGCCGAGCTGCTCCGCGAGCGGACGCACGCGCTTCTCCAGCGCCTCGCCCTGATAGCTGAACGCCATTTCCGCGCCCTGTTCATGGAGCTTCTTGGCGATCCCCCATGCCAGCGAGCGGTCATTGGCCAGGCCCATGATCAACCCGCGCTTACCCTGCATCAATCCGGTCACGTGCTTTGCACCTCTTGTTCGTGGCGTCCGTCTAGCCCGTCTTCGGGCGCTTCCGCCAGCGCCGCGTTGAGTTCGGCGCCGACGACGAGCCCCAGCCCGACGAGAAAGAAGAAGATCAGCGCGATCATCACGCCCGCAAGGCTGCCATAAGTGAGGTCGTAACTGCCAAGCGTGCCGAGCACGCTGGGGAGCAAGGCCGTCACCAGCAGCCACCAGCCGGCGGTGAATGCGGCGCCCGGCCATTTGGGACATTTGGTCTTGCGGTAGCGGCTCGGCGTCAGCGAATAGAACAGCATGTAGAGCGCGCCGAACAGCGCGATCCCCGGCGCGATGCGGCTCAACGACACGATCCGCTGCGCCTCCGAAGCCCAGGGAAAGACGCGATAGACCAGTTGCTCGACCCCCGTGAGGATCACCTGGAAGCTGAACGCCGCCATCACCAGGATCACCGAGGCGATGATCATCCCGATCGCCCCCAGACGGTAGCGCCAGAAGGGCGTGCGCGACTGGACGCCATAGGCCTGGCGCAAGATGCCGCGGATCGTCTCGATAAAGCCGGCGGTGGTCCACAACCCGACGATCGCACCGAACCACAGCAGATTGCCGGTGCGGGCGTGGAGCACGTCGAGCACCGGCTGGCGGAGCAAAGCGGCGACATCGGGCGGGACGGTGCGCAGGAACGCCTCGAGCGTCTGGATGCCCTCGCCGGTGCGCCCCAACAGGCTAGCCAGCGCCGCCGCCACGATGAAGAAGGGGAAGAGCGTGACCAGCGAGAGATAGGCAAGGTTGCCGGCATAGGTGAAGCCATCGGTAAAGGTGCCGATGGCGACGCGCTTGAGCACCACGAAGAAGCGCTGCGAGACGCCTAGATCGCTGAGATGCTGATGGATCTGGCCGCCCAGCCCGCGCCGACGCGCCTCGGGCGATTCCGGAGAGATGGGAGGTTGTTCAGAATCCACGCGGGTTCAGACGCCCATGCGACCGCGCGGGTTCCCCTTGTCTTGCCAGCCCTGGACGAACTCGATCAGTGCGTCGTCGTCCACCGGCAAATCGACCATCAGCGTGACGAGCAGGTCCCCGCGCCCGCCGCCCTTCTTGTGGAAGCCGCGGCCCTTGAGGCGGAGCACCTTGCCCGAGCTCGACCCCTTAGGAACCGTCAGCATCACCGCGCCATCGGGCGTGGGCACGCGAATCTGGCCGCCGAGCACCGCTTCGGACAGGCTGACCGGCAGGTCGAGTCGGATATCGTCGCCGACGCGCTCGTAGAAGCGATGAGGCTGGATCTCGATCGTGACGATCGCGTCGCCAAAGCCGCCCGGCCCTTCCTCGCCCTTGCCGGCGAGCCGCATCTGGGTGCCGTCCTCGACTCCCGCGGGCAATTTCAGGTCGATCGTCTTGCCGTCGCGCAGCGTGATCCGCTGCGGGCTCAATCGCGCGGCATCCTCGAAACTCACCGCGAGCTTATAGGCGACATTGGCGCCCTTGGCCGCCGGGCGTCGGCCGAAACCACCAAAGCCGCCGCTGAACCCGCCGCCACGCTTCGCGCCCCCACCGCCGAACAGACCTTCGAAAATGTCGCCGAGATCGCCATTGCCCTCGCTGCCAAAATCGAACTGGCCCCCGCCGGGGCGGAAACCGCCCTGCTGGCCGCCGCCGCCAAAGCCGAATGGCGCGGTGGGATTGCCGTCACCGTCGATCTCGCCGCGATCGAAGCGCGCGCGCTTGTCCTTGTCGGTGAGCAGGTCATAGGCCTGGGTGACCTGGCTGAAACGCTCGGTCGCCTTCGGATTGTCCTTGTTCTTGTCGGGGTGCAGCTCCTTGGCGAGCTTGCGATAGGCCTTCTTGATATCGGCCTCGGTCGCTCCGCGCGCCACACCCAGAGTTGCGTAAGGATCGGCCAATGTATTCCCCAGTTCGTCCACTCTAACCTAGTCCGCTCCTTATAGGACGGACGATGGCGCCGAACATCGGCGCGCAAGGCCTGTAGTGCAAGGGCAAGGCTCAGGCGGAGACTTGTTCCAGCGGCTCGACATCGACCGAGACGCGCAGTTCCTGTGCGCCCGAGCCGAGCACGATGCCGTCGATCGGTGCGATATCGGCATAGTCGCGGCCGATCGCCATCACGACATGATCCTCGGCCATCCAGATGCCGTTGGTGGGATCGACCCCGACCCAGCCGAGATCGGGGCCGCACCACAGCAGCACCCAGGCATGGGTGGCGTCCGCGCCGACCAGGCGGGGCTGGCCGGGCGGCGGCAAGGTGCGCAGATAGCCCGAGACATAGGCCGCGGGCAGGCCCGCGGCGCGCAGGCCCGAGATCATGATCTGCGCGAAATCCTGGCAGACGCCGCCGCGCTTCACGAATGCCTCGTGCGGCGAAGTGTCGACAAGGGTCGCGGTGGTATCGAATGCGAACTCGCGCTGGATGCGCCGGGCCAGCGCGATCCCCGCCTCCAGCACGCCGCGGCCCGGATCGAGATCCTCGGCGCACCACAAAGCGATGTCGCGATCGAGCGGGATCAGCGGCGAGGGGAACAGATAGCTAGCCGGGCTGACCGGCGAGGCGTCACGGCTGGCGCGGGCAAGCCGGGCGATCTCGCCAAGCGTGGGATCGCTCGCCTGCGGGACCGGAATCATCCGATCGACGCGGACTTGTGCGCTGCTCTCGATCGTCAGCGACCGGACCGGCGCATCGAGCACGAGGCGCACAACATTGGCCAGGCCGGCTTCGGCGCGCGCGGGCGAGGTCTCGCCGCTGGGGGTGATCGTCAGGCGATAATCCTCGATCACCTGCCCCGACCACAATATCGGCTGGAGCCGCAGGTTGCAGCGCGCGAAGGCGACCGGCTGCGCATATTCGAACCGGGTGACGTGACGGATGCGGTAGAGCATGGGTTCCTAGGCCAGAACGAGCCCTGCAGCGCGCAAGGGTTCGGCGCCCTGGAGGAAATAGCGGCGCGCGATCGCGTCCGAGAGGCGCCCAAGGCGATTCTCAAGGTCCCAGAGCATCGCATCGTCGATCCGCGTGGCGCGTGCGGTGACCATCAGCGCGGCGAACTCGCGCGCCTGCTCTTGTTGCGGCTCGGCCAGGCCATCGTCCGACAGCACCGGCAACTTGTTGAGATGCTCCGAGATCGCCCCGGCCTGGAAAGCGATGGCGCGCGGGTTGCCCGGATCGAGCGCGACCAGATCGATTACTGGCACGCGGGCGATGCCGGTCAGATACCGCTGACGATAGCTGATCTGGCTGTCGGCGAGATCGAGCAGGGTGGAAAGATCGTCGCTGGTCGCGTCCGCCCCGCCAAAGCTGCGCAGGAAGCGGATCGCGGCGCTGGCGCGCTCGATGCGGCGGCCGAGTTCGTGGAAGCGCCAGGCATCGGTGCGCGCCATATGCTCGCCCGCCAGGCCCGCCAGCGCGGAATAACGGCGCTGGAGCGATCCCGCCTTGTCGAGCAGCGAGCCGCCTGTCGGGAACGGCGCATCGAGCAGCCGGACCATGTCGGCCGATAGCCGTTCGCGGGATACTTCGCCGATCAGCTTGGCCTGGGCATTGATCGCGCGAACGCTGCGCGCGCCTTCGTCCTCCAGCGCGGTGCGCGCGAGATGGGTGAGGTCGGCACGCTTCAACGCGCGCGGCTCAGGCGCCGCACCGCTGGTCACGACGAGCGAGACCAGGCGACGAACCGTGTCGCCGGCGAGCGCAGCCCCGGTATCGGCGCTGATCGAATTGCCGAGCAGCACGCGGAGCACCGAGAGCAAAGCCTCGCCGCGCTCGAGATAACGGCCGAGCCAGAAGAGATTGTCGGCGACGCGGCTGGGCAAGGTGCCCGGATTGCGGCGGAGCTGGGTCGAATCGCCCGACGGGAGCAGCGACACCGGCGCCACCGGATCGGGACCATGGACGCAGACATCGGCCGACCAGGTACCCTCGCCCATCACCGCGGCGCGTGCGTCGGGATGCTCGCCGATCCGCGCGAAGCCGCCGGGTAGGACGATCCACTGTCCATCGGCACCGCGCGCGGCGAAGACCCGAAGCGTGAAGGGGCGCGGCGCGAGGCCGTCCTCCGCGCCGACGGGCATCGTCGACAGGCACACGACTTCCTGGCCGACATAGTCCTGCGGCCGGCGCGCCATATCCTCGAGCAAAGCGGTGCGGGCATCGCCGGTGATCGTCGAGCCGAGCGCGGCCTGGCCCTCGGGCAGACCCAGCGGCGGGTTTCCGAATGCCGGCGCTATCAGCAGCGAATCGAGATTGGCGGCGACATGGTCCCGTTCTGTGTCCTGGCCGCACCACCAGGTCGCGATGTTGGGCAGCTTGAGTGGCTCGCCCAGCAGCAGTTCGGACAGGCGCGGCAGGAAGGCGGCGAAGGCGGGCGCCTCGAGCAGCCCGACGCCGGGGGCGTTGGCGATGACGACATTGCCCTCGGCCATCGCGTCGATCACGCCGGGCACGCCGATCGTCGAGTGCGAATCGAGCGCGAGCGGATCGAGCAGGCGCGGATCTAGCCGGTCCCACAGCGCATCGACGCGCTTGAGGCCCGCAATGGTGCGCACATAGAGCTTGTCGTCGAGCACCGCGAGATCGGCACCCTCGACCAGGAGGAAGCCCAGATAGCGCGCGAGATGCGCCTGCTCGGCATAGCTGGGATTGAGCCGGCCGGGGGTGAGCAAGGCCATGCGCGGCTCGGCTCGCCGGCACAAAGCCGCCAGCCCTTCGCGGAACGCCGCGAAGAAGGGCGCATGGCGCTCGATGTTGATCCGGGTCTGGAGCCCATCGAGCGTCCGCGCCATCGCCAGCCGGTTCTCCAGCGCATAGCCGGCGCCGGCGGGCGCGCGGAGATGATCGGCAAGCACCCGCCATTCGCCCGAAGGTCCGCGGCAAAGATCGGCCGCGACGAACTGGAGGTGATAGCCGCCCGGCGGGGTGAGCCGCGCGAGCGGGCGCAGGAAGAAGGGGCTCCCGGTGACAAGCGCGGCGGGTACGTCGCCGTCGGCGACCAGCTTGCTCTCGCCATAGAGGTCCTGGAGCAAGGTCTCCATCAGCTCGGCGCGCTGGGCGATGCCGTCGGCAATGCCCTTCCATTCCGCCTGCTCGATCAGCAGCGGCACGGGCGATAGCGGCCAGGGACGCTCCTCGCCCTCGCCGGCGATGCGGAAGCCGGTGCCGATATCCTCGGCATTGCGCTGGGCGCGCTCGCGGGCGATCGCCAGATTCTCGCCGGAAAGCGCGGCCAGTTCCTCGAAGAGGCCGGCCCAGGCGCTGTCGCTATGGGCGCAGAGCATGTCGCTGGGGGGAACATGGGCGCAATAGTCCGCGATCCACCGGTCGGCGATCAGGCCGGCATCGAACAATCCGGTCGCTGCGCGGCTGGCCAAAATCGCTTCCTTCAACCCTTTGGTCGACGATGGGGCAATCCATGCTGCCTTGCAACAATGGAGATGTGCGGAGGGCTATGCCTTTCGCGACTAGAGGTCGGGCAATTCTTGCGCGGTCTCTCCCCAGCCCTGCAATGCGCGCGAAGCGGCGCGCTCGATCAGCTCGGCGGCATCGCGGATCGTGAAGCGCTTGGCGCTGTCGATATCGCGCAGCTCGGTCCAGGTGACCGGCGCCGCGACCGGTGCGCCCTCCCGGGCGCGGGCGACATAAGGGAGCACGGCGGTGCTGCCGCGCTGGTTGCGGAGATAGTCGATGAAGATCTTGCCCTTGCGATTGAGCTTCTTGAGGTTGGCGGTGAAGCGATCGGGCTCGGCCTGGGCCAGCGCACGCGCGAAGCGCTCGCAGAAGGACCGCGCCTCGGGCCACTCCGCCTTCGGAATCAGCGGCACCACGACGTGGACGCCCTTGCCGCCCGAAAGCAAAGGCCAGCTCGTCAGGCCGATGTCCGCCAGATGGTCCTTGAGGTCGACAGCCGCCTTCTTGACCACCTCGAAGTCGAGCCCCTCATCGGGATCGAGATCGAAGACGAGCCGGTCGGGCTTCTCGATATCGGCGACCAGGCTGCCCCAGCCATGGAATTCGATCGTCCCCATCTGCACGCAGGCGAGCATCCCGTCGGCATCGTCGACATAGAGATAGGGTTCGACCGATCCGTCTTTCTCGCGGACGTCGACATGATGGACCTGCTCGCCGAACGAGCCGGCATCATGCTTCTGGAAGAAGCATTGTTTCGCGCGGCCCTGCGGGCACCGGACCAGGCTGATCGGGCGATTGCCGACCCAGCGCAAAGCGATCGGCGCGACCGCGGCGTAATAATCGGCGAGATCGCCCTTGGTCAGGCCCGATTCGGGGTAGATCACCCGCTCGCGGCTGCTGATCTTGATGCTGCTGACCGGCGCTTCGGGTTGCGGCAAGGGCTTCTCGACCACCACATCCTCGGCCTTCTTGTCCTCGCGCAGTCCGATGAAGCTGGCATGGCGTACGACATTCTCAGCAGTGAATTCGGCAAAGGCGATCTCGGCGATCAGCTTGGGCTTCACCCATTTCGCGCCGCGCGCCTCCGGACGCGGGACCTTCACCGGCGGATCGTCGGTGGCGATCTTCTCAAAGCGTTCGCGCAGATCGTCGAGCGTCGCGGCGTTGAAGCCCGTCCCCACCTTGCCGGCATAGACCAGCCCGTCCTTGCCGTTGACCGCCAGCAGCAGCGAGCGGAAGCCGCGCCCCTTGGCGCTGCTCGGCGTCCAGCCGATGATCACGAATTCCTGGCGGTGGATGCACTTGATCTTGAGCCAGTTCTTGGTCCGCGCGCCGCGATAGGGCGCATCGGCGCGCTTGGAGACCACGCCCTCGTAACCCTCACGGCACATCGTCTCGAACAATTTCTCCCCGGCGCCCTGGATATGCTCGGAGAACTGGATGCGTTCGTCCACGCCCTCGAGCAACGCGCGCAGCCGTTCCTTGCGGGCGAGCAGCGGGAGTTTGGTCAGGTCCTCGTCACCTTGCGAGAGCAGGTCGAACGCGAACATCGTCAGCCCCTCGCCGCCGTTCGAGATCGCTTCCTGCAGCGTCGAGAAATCGGGCTTGCCCTGCTTGAAGGCGACGATCTCGCCGTCGATCAGCGCAGCACCGGGGAGCGTCGCAGCCGCCTCGGCGATGCCCGGGAACTTCTCCGTCCAGTCCAGGCCGGTGCGGGTGTAGATCTTCGGCCCCTTGTCGCCGATCGCGAGCAGCGCGCGATAGCCGTCATATTTGACCTCGTGCAGCCAGTCGTTGCCGGTGGGAACGGTGTCGACGAGCGTCGCGAGCTGGGGCGCATGGAAAGTGGGGAGCTTGCCCTTCGCCGCCCGCGGCGCGGCCTTCTTCACCTTCTCGGCCTTCTTGCCCTCGGCGATCTCCTGCATCGTCCGGCCGGTCTTGATGCTGGTCAGCCCGGTCTCGACCAGCGCGTCGGTCGCGCCGGCAAACTGGTCGTCGATTTTCCGCAACAGCCAGTTCTCCGCCTTCTCCTTGACGCGCGGCTTCAGGCGGATCAGCAGCCATTCGCCCTTCATCCGTTCGCCGTCGAGGCGGAAATGGAGATGTCCCTTCTCCAGGTCCTTGGCGCTCTTGCCCTCGATCGGCTCCCAGACGCCGTCATCCCACAGCATCACCGTGCCGCCGCCATATTGGCCCTGGGGGATCGTCCCCTCGAAATCGGCATAAGAGAGCGGATGATCCTCGGTGCGCACCGCGAGGCGCTTCTCGTCGGGATCGAGGCTGGGGCCGCGCGTCACCGCCCAGCTCTTGAGCACGCCGTCGATCTCCAGCCGGAAATCCCAGTGCAGCCGCGACGCATCGTGCTTCTGCACCATGAAGCGATTGCCGCCGGTGCGCGCGATCGCGCCGGCGGGCTCGGCGGTCTTCGCGAAGTCCCGCTTGGCATTGTACTTCGCGAGGGGATCGGCCTCAGGCACGCTTCTTCGCCGGCGCGCGCTTCGCCGGGGCCTTGGCCGGCTTGGTCTTCACCGCCGCGCTGGCCTTGGCGCCCGGCTTCTCCAGCGATTTCTTGAGCGCCGCCATCAGGTCGACCACGTTCGAGCCGCGGGTCGGCGCGCCGTCATCGGTCTCCTCGATGATCTTCTTGCCCTTGGCCTTCTTCTTGCGCTCGATCAGGTCCCGGAGCGCATCGACATAGCGGTCGTGAAACTGGCCGGGGACGAACTTGCTGACCTTCTTCTCGATCAGCGTCTCGGCGAGGCCGAGCAGCTCGGGATCAGGCGCATCGTCAGGGATGTCGCGGAAATAGCCCTGCGCCTTGTTTACCTCATCGGCGTAACGGAGCGTCTCCAGCACCATGCCGCGCCCGCACGGCTTGAGGCTGACGACATATTCGCGGCCGCGCAGCGCCAGCTGGCCGAGCCCGACCTTGCGGGTACGCTTGAGCGCCTCACGCAGCACGATGAAGGCCTCCTCGGCCAGATCGTCGGCGGGCACCACGAAATAGGGCCGCTCGTAATAGAGCACGTCGATCTCGTCGGCGTCGACGAACTGGGTTAGCTCGAGCGTCTTCTTCGATTCGAGCTTCACCGCGTCGATCTCGTCCTGCTCGAGCAGGACATATTCGCCCTTCTCGACCTCATAGCCCTTGACGATCTCGTCGGCCGGGACCTCGCCGATGCCGGGCGCGACCTTCTCGTACTTGATCCTCTTGCCGCTGGGCTCGTGGATCTGATGGAAGCTGATCTGCGCGCCCGATTTGGTCGCGGTGTAGATCTCGACGGGAATCGAGACCAAGGCCAGCCTGATCTGCCCCTGCCAATAGGCGCGCGCCGCCATCACTCGTTCCTCTCTCGTTGCGAGGCCGATTCAATTCCCCAATAGGCTCAGTGTTCCTCGACACAAAAATGGTCTGGCGATAGAGGCTCCTTGGCTATGTCCACCTATCCCTTCGCACTGTTCGACGCCTGGTACGCCGAAGCGCGCGCGAGCGAGCCCAACGACTCCAACGCGATGACCTTGGCCACGGTGGGCGCGGACGGCCAGCCCTCGGCGCGGATCGTGCTGCTCAAGGGGCATGGATCCGACGGCTTCGTCTTCTACACCAACCGCGAGAGCCGCAAGGCGCGGGAGCTCGGCGAGGGCAGCAAGGCGGCCTTGCTCTTCCACTGGAAATCGCTGCGCCGCCAGATTCGGATCGAGGGCGCGATCAGCCAGGTGAGCGATGCCGAGAGCGACGCCTATTTCGCTTCGCGCAGCCGCGATTCGCAGCTCGGCGCCTGGGCGTCGGACCAGTCGCGCCCGCTCGATACGCGCGAAACCTTCGAGGCGCGCTACGAGGCAATGCGCGCGCGGTTCGAGGGGGGCGAAGTGCTGCGCCCGCCGCATTGGGGCGGCTACCGAGTAACGCCGACGGCAATCGAATTCTGGCAGGACCGCGAGCACCGGCTCCACGAGCGCCGCCTGTTCACTTGGGAAGGCGATAGCTGGAACGAAGGACTGCTGTACCCGTGACCAACCTCGCCCGCCGCGCCGCGCTGGCGAGCGTCGCCTGCGCCGTGCTGCTGGGCGGCCTCAAGGCCTATGCCGCGTGGCGCACCGGATCGGTCGCGGTGCTGGCCAGCCTCGCCGACAGCCTGCTCGATCTCGTCGCGTCGCTGGTAACCTTGGGCGGGGTGCATTGGGCGGCGCAGCCCGCCGATCGCGAGCATCGCTTCGGGCACGGCAAGGCGGAGGCGCTGGCGGCGCTCTTTCAGGTCGCCGTGATCGCGATCTCGGCCTTCGCGATCCTGGTCCGCGCGGTCGAGCGGATGTTCACGCAACAGGCGAGCGCCGATCCCGAATATGGTATCCTTGTCTCGATCGTCGCGATCCTCGTCACCTTGGCTCTGACCAGCTACCAGCAATCGGTGATCCGCCGCACCGGATCGATCGCGATCGGCGCAGACCGTATCCACTACACGTCGGACCTGTTCCTCAACGGCGCGGTGATCGCGGCTTTGGTGCTGGAGAATTATGCAGGCATCCAGGGCGCGGACGCGCTGTTCGGCGTGCTCATCGCCTTCTGGCTGCTGTTCGGCGCGTGGCGCGCGTCGGTCGCGGCAATCGACCAGCTGATGGACAAGGAATGGCCCGAAGCGAAACGTCAGCGCTTCATCGAGTGCGCCGGCCGCCATCCCGAGCTGATCGGCCTGCACGACCTGCGCACGCGCACCAGCGGCGCGATGGACTTCGTCCAGTTCCATATCTGGATGGACCCCAAGATGACGATCGCCGAATCGCACGAGGTCGTGGAAAAGCTCGAGACCGAGCTCGGCGCCGAGTTTCCCGGCACCGAAATCCTGATCCATGTCGATCCCGAAGGCCAGATCGACGAGCCCGGCAACCCGATGGCCGAAACCAATTTGCTCGAGGAACGCGAACCGTGAAGCTGCCTTTCGCCCAGATCGACGCCTTTGCCGACAAGCCCTTCGCCGGCAATCAGGCCGCGGTGATGCCGCTCGACGCCTGGCTGGCCGACGAAATCCTCCAGGCGATCGCCGAGGAGAATAATGTCGCGGAGACCGCCTTCTTCCTGCCCGACGCGACCGGCCAAGCGGACTATGAGCTGCGCTGGTTCACGCCGGCGGTGGAGGTCGCCTTGTGCGGCCATGCGACGCTGGCGAGCGGGCACTTCGTGCTGAGCGCCGATCCGGCCCGGGACCGCGTCACCTTCCGCACGCGCAAGGCCGGTGTGCTCGAAGTGGCGCGCGACGGCGACCGCTATGCGATGGCGCTCCCCGCCTATCCGCCCCAGCCGAAGGCGCTCCCCGACGTGCTGCGCGCGCTCGGCATCGCGAACGCCGAGACGCTGCATCATCCGGGCGGCTACGACCTGACCGTGCTCGACAGTGCCGAGGCGGTGCTGGCGCTGACGCCCGATTTCCGCGCGCTCGCCGCGATCGGCGATACGCTCAACATCGTCACCGCCCCGGGCCGCGCCCCCAGCTCGGAGGCCGGGGCAGGCACCGATGTGATCAGCCGCGTCTTCGCGCCCGCCGCCGGGATCGACGAAGACCCGGTGACCGGCTCCGCGCATTCGGTGCTCACGCCTTATTGGGCGAAGCGCCTGGGGCAGGACAGCTTCACCGCCTATCAGGCGTCGAAGCGCGGCGGCCATGTCGCCTGCACCCTGGCCGGCGACCGCGCGATCCTGGGCGGCAAATGCGTGACGGTGATCGAGGGCGAGTTCACGCTCTGACCTTCGGGGTGCAGACATCCGCTGCGCATGTCGGGGACTAGGAACTCAATCGGGGTGCGTTGACCTCATTCAGCTTATTCCGCAGCCGCGGCGCGATCCAATCGATGAAGGCGCGAACTTTGAGAGGCAGAAGCCCCTGTTTCGCATATATGATATGGATGGGAAGCGGCTCGGCCGGATAGTCCTTGAGAAGCTCGACGAGTGCGCCCGACCTAAGGTGCTCGTCGACGATGAAGTTGGGCAGCCTGATTATCCCAAGGCCCCAGATCGCAGCGTTGCAAGCATCCGTGGCATCGTTCGCGTGCACACGCCGTACCGGCTCGGCGGCGGGAACCGACGCGCTTCCGAATATCCAGGCGCGTGCGAAATGGCCGATCTGAACGCCGTCATGCCCCACCAACTCCGCTGGCGTCCTCGGCGTGCCTCTGCGCTGCAGATATTCGGGGCTGGCGCAGGTTAGTATGCCGGTAGTGCCGACCTTCATCGAGTAGAGCGCGCTGTCGGCCAGATGGCCAATTCGTATACCGACATCGACCCGCTCTTCGACAAGATCGACGAAGCGATTTGCCGTGATGATGTCGAGCGTAATCTTGGTGTGCTCGCGAAGAAATTCATAGACGAGCGGGAGAACGATCCTGCGGCCAAATTCGTCGGGTACGGTAAGCCTCAGTTCGCCCCTTGGCTCCTCATATTCGCCCGATGCGCGTAACTCGGCTTCCTTGATCTGGCCGACGACCTGGCGAACGACTTCGACATAGTCACGTCCGGCGTCCGTGAGTTGGACCTTACGGCTCGTGCGGATGAGCAGCCGCGTGCCGAGATGGCGCTCGAGCTCGGCGACTTTCCGGCTTACGCTTGGCAGCGGCGCATTGAGCTTGCGGCTTCCCGCCGAAATGCTTCCCGCGTCGACGACCGCCAGCAGCACCTGCATTGCGTCGAGGCGATCCATGAAACCTCCGCATCTGTGCTCTGCGGCAGTTACTCTCTTTGCTCCCCTGGCACAAAAGGAAGGACCGCGGGCGGTTTGGGCATGACGAGCGGCCGACCAAGCCGCTTTCTAGTCTCCGCAAATGGATCGCCAACAGCCATTCCGGTTTCCGCGACTGCGACGTGGTTCGTCACTCCGACTCACATCGGCGCACCCGCCGAAAGCCCCCCGGGGACTGGCAATGTAGGATTTCGTCTGCTTCCTGCTGGCGGTGCCGATGCGGATTGCGACGACTATGCGATTCCGGACGCCCCAAGCGCATTTCCGCGGCCGGCGACCGCGCCGGTCGCGCGCATGCGGATCCGGCTTTCGAATCCGGGGAAGGTGCATTCGCCCCGACATCCCCGTTACCTTCGTTACCTTTGGAGGGACCGGTATCCGCGCCGGTCAGGCGGGCAGGAGCTCGGCACGTTCGGTCTCGGCGATCCAGCCGCCGCCGAGCACGCGGTCGCCAGCATAGAGCACCGCCGCCTGGCCCGGCGCGACTCCATATTCGGGGGTCTCGAACACGATTCGGTCCCCCTGCTTGCGCGCCGGCACCGGCTTGGCAAGCGAGCGGACCTTGGCGGTCATCGGCCCGGCATGGTCGCCCGCGAGCCAGTTTATATTCTCGATCCGCGCGGCGCGCACCGCGAGCGCGCGCCTGGGGCCGACAATCACGTCGCGCGTCGCCGGATCGAGGCGCAGCACATAGAGCGGTTCGGGGCTGCCGCCGATCTCGAGCCCGCGGCGCTGGCCGACGGTGAAATGGATCAGGCCCTTATGCTCGCCGAGCTTGTTGCCGCTCTCGTCGACGATGGCGCCGCCCGCCTCGGCCTCGGGGCGCAATTTCTTGACCAGCGAGGCATAGTCGCCGTCGGGGACGAAGCAGATGTCCTGGCTGTCGGGCTTGCCCGCGACGCCCAGCCCCAGCTCGGCGGCGAGCGCGCGGACCTCGGGCTTGGGCATGCCGCCCAGCGGGAAGCGCAGGAAGTCGAGCTGCGCCGCGGTGGTCGCGAACAGGAAATAGCTCTGGTCGCGCGCGGGATCCATGGCGCGGTGGAGCTCGGGGCCCTCGGCCCCCTCGACCCGGCGGACATAATGTCCGGTCGCCAGGCAATCGGCGCCGAGATCGCGCGCGAGCGCGAAGAGATCGGTGAATTTCGGACCCATATTGCACTTCACGCACGGGATCGGCGTGCGGCCGGCCAGATATTCGTCGGCGAAATCGTCGATCACCGTCTCGCGGAAGCTGCTGGCGTGATCGAACACATAATGCGCGATGCCCAGTTTATCGCACACCGCGCGCGCGTCGCGGATGTCGCGGCCGGCGCAGCACGAGCCCGCGCGGCCCACCGCTTCGCCATGGTCGTAGAGCTGGAGCGTGACGCCGATCGTCTCCGCGCCCGAGCGCGCGGCGAGCGCGGCGACGACCGACGAATCGACCCCGCCCGACATCGCGACGACGATTCGCCGCTTGGTCAGCGGCCCGCTCAACTGGAAATCTCCGGGGTTCATCGAGCCCGCACATAGGGGCAACCGAGCCCGGGTTCCACCCGGAGCTGCACCTAAACGTTTCGAACACCGAGGTTAAGCGCCCGTTTTCAGCGCCTTTACTGCCCCTTCAGGTCTCTTCGCTAAGAATGGCCAACCTTAGAGACGAATGGGTGTGCGAACGTGGATTTGAGTTTTGCCAGGCTGGAACGCGATGTGGCGGTCACCGCCATGCCGACCAGGCTGGCGGTGCTGATGGTGGGCATCGCCGCCCGCCAGGCGGCGAGTCCCACGGCGCGAATCCAGGCCAGGATTTCTTTTTCGGTCCCGGTCGAAGCGTTGCTGGCGCCTGTGCACGGCGCCTTTCACCGCGTTGCCGCGCAAGCGCTAACGCGATGGCAAGAGGAGTGAATCGACTGTTTACCGTGCCATTTTAGCCGTTGTTCAAGTGGCGCGTTTATCGGTCGTTTCAGAGTTTGAGTAACTGGGTGCCCCCGCCCCATTCGAGGTTGGTAGATGATTGAGAACCAGAAAATCCGTCCCGCGAAAGTCATCGGCCCGCTCGGCGAGCCGCTGACGCTGGAAACACTGCCGCCGCCCGAGACGACCCGCTGGGTCGTCCGTCGCAAGGCGGAAGTCGTTGCCGCGGTCAATGGCGGGCTGCTGAGCGTGGACGAGGTCTGCGAGCGCTACAACCTTACTGTAGAGGAATTTGCGGGCTGGCAGCGCGCAATCGATCGATCTGGCATGCCGGGGCTGCGCGTGACGCGGATTCAGCACTATCGGTCGCTCTACGAACGCCAGCAGAAATACTGATTGCCTCCCTCGAGGCTCGACGCGGCCCGCTCTCCGGTCGAGAGTGGGCCGTTTTTTTGCCCGCCACCGACGAGCCGAAGGAAAGTTCCGCCAGCGCATCGAAATTTCGGTACGGAACCAACACGACTGGTCACGGATTAGTTCACCGTCTGCCCGGCTGGCCGGGCTAGCAACGGAGGGACTATTATGGTGGGTCTTCTTATCTGGCTCGTCATCGGCGGCGTTGTCGGCTGGCTGGCGAGCATCGTCATGCGTACCGATGCCCAGCAGGGCATCTTTCTCAACATCATCGTCGGCATTGTCGGCGCATTTATCGGCGGACTGTTGTTCGGCGGCAACATAAACAGCGGCGTGATCACTCCGACCACGTTCCTGGTGTCGCTTGTCGGCGCAATCATCCTGCTGGCGATCGTCAACCTCGTTCGTCGCGGCGCCGTCCGCTAACAGACGCAGGTTCGATAGAAAAAGGGGCTACCCCAGCCGGGGCGGCCCCTTTTTCACGTTCATTTGAGCAGGAAGCGTACCGTGATCGTCGCGGCAACCTGCTGCTCGCCGGGTGCCACTTCGCTCTGCGCCTTGTCCTGGGCCATGGCTTGCGCCCGCATCATCACGGGCATCGGCGGCATCGGAGCGCTGCCTTCGGAGATCGTCAGGATGCGCTCGACGCGCAACCCCGCCGATTCGGCATAAAGCGTCGCCCGCGCCTTGGCCTTGGCCACCGCGTCGCGGCGCGCCTCGTCCATCGCGGCATCGGGCTTGTCGATCGAAAGCGTGGGGCCGGAAATATTGTTGGCACCCTGCTGCACCAGCAGATCGAGCACGGGGCCGCTCTTGGCCACGTCGCGGAAGCGGATCGAGACCTGGTTCGACGCCTGGTAGCCGGTGATCGCCGGCGCTTCGTTCTGGACATAGCGATATTGCGGGCTGAGCGAGATCGCCGAGGTCTGAATGTCGCGCTCGGCGACTCCTGCCTTGCGCAACGCCGCGAGCACGGTGCGCATCCGTTCGGCATTCTGGCTCATCGCCGCCGCGGCGCTGGGCGCAGTGGTGACCACGCCCGCCTCGATCAGCGCCAGATCGGGCGTGCGGGTGGTGGTGCCGGTCACCGACACGTCTAGAATCGTGCCGTCGATCGGCGCGTAGGGCGGGCGCATATCCTGCGCCGTCGCGGGCAGCGTTGACAGCGCCAGCGCCGCAAGCGTGGCGGGCATTAGGGTCCGCATCATCTTCAACATCTCCCGAACAGTTTTGTCCTGCGCACGGCCATGCCGAACGCAGGACAAATGCGACATGAACGCAATCGTCAGCGCCGCGTCAGGTTCGGCGCGCGATCAGGAGCCGGTAGATCACAAGCAGCACGACCGCTCCCGCGGTTGCCGCAGCATAGGCCTGCCACGTGCTGTCGCGGACTTCGATGTGAAGCAGTGGCAGGAGATAGAAGGCCAGCAGCGCGCCGGCGATGCCGAGCAGGATCGTGACGATGATGCCGCCCGGATCCTTCCCCGGCATGATCAGCTTGCCGAGTGCGCCGGCCACAAGGCCGATCAGAAGCCATCCTAGGATACCGCTGGGCATCTTCTCTTCTCCCGTCATGACCCGTTGACCCGAGCCTGGGGAAAGCTTGCGCCATGCGTTTGCGAATGCAAACCGTTTCTTAGAGGAAACAACCCGAGATACTTGCGCAATCTGGCGGACACGGGCATTTGCCGCGCCGCATGCGAAACGGCTCTTGTGGTCGGTGCCTTATTCATCTAATACAGTGCGACCTGGGGCAGCGGCTTGCATGGCCGAATCGGGATTGTCGCACATGAACTACGAGGCAAAGATGTTGGGACGGCAAGAGCGGCTGGAGTTCACCGGCGACGAACCGGCGCGGCGCAGCCGCCGCTGGATCTGGATCGGCCTCGCGGTGGTGATCGTAGTGGGCGTGGCCGCCTTCTTCATGATGGGCAAGCCCAAGGCGGACACGCCCAAGGGCGGCGCGGCGCAGACCCAGTCGCAGATCCCGACGGTCACCGTCGCGGTTCCGGGTCGCCAGAACGTGCAGACGATCGTCACCGGCACCGGCAGCCTCGCGGCACGCCGCGAGATGCCCGTCGGCGTCGCGGGCGAGGGTGGCGTGGTCACGCGCGTTCTCGTCGAGCCGGGCAGCTGGGTCGCCAAGGGTCAGGTGCTCGCCACCGTCGACCGCTCGGTCCAGGTACAGACGGCCGATTCGCTCGCCGCATCGGTGCGCGTGGCGCAGGCCGACGCCAAGCTGGCCCAGTCCAATCTCGAACGCGCCCAGAAACTGGTCGGGAACGGCTTCATCTCCAAGGCCGATATCGACCAGAAGACCGCGGCGCGCGATCAAGCAACCGCCCGCGTCCGCGTGGCGCAGGCCCAGCTCTCCGAGACCCAGGCGCGCAACCGCCGACTCGACATTCGCGCGCCCGAAGCGGGCCTGGTGCTGACGCGCCAGGTCGAACCCGGCCAGATCGTCTCCGCGGGCTCCGGCGTGCTGTTCCGCATGGCGATGGGCGGCCAGATGGAGCTGCGCACCCAACTCGCCGAAAGCGACATCCAGCGGCTCCACGCCGGTGCCCAGGCCGAAGTGACGCCGACGGGCAGCACCCAGATGTTCAAGGGCGAGGTGTGGCAGGTCTCTCCGGTGATCGATCCGCAGACGCGCCAGGGCATCGCCCGCGTCGCGCTCAGCTATAATCCGGCGCTGCGCCCGGGTGGCTTTGCCAGCGCGCGCATCATCGCCGGTGGCAACGCGGCGGTCTCGCTGCCGCAGTCCGCGGTGCAGAGCGATCCCGAGGGAAATTACGTCTTCATCCTCAACGACAAGAACGAGGCGGTGCGCCGCGCGGTCACCACGGGCGATGTCTCGGAGAATGGCGTCGCCATCGCGAGCGGCCTGAACGGCACCGAGCGTGTCGTGCTGACCGCGGGCGCGTTCCTCAATCCCGGCCAGAAGGTCATTCCGATTCTCCAGAAGAAGTAAGGCTGCGTCATGAGCTTCCGGAACATCTCGGCCTGGGCGATCCGCAATCCGGTCCCCCCGATCGTCCTCTTCCTGTTCCTGACGATCGCGGGGCTCGTCAGCTTCGCCAAGATGGACGTGAACAACGATCCGGACATCGATTTCCCGATCGTGTGGATCTCGATCAGCCAGCCGGGCGCCGCGCCGAGCGAGCTCGAAACCCAGATCACCCAGAAGGTCGAATCGGCGGTTCGCAGCCTACAGGGCATCGACGAGATCAATTCGACGGTTTCGGAAGGCAACAGCCAGACGGTCGTCCAGCTCGACATCGGCACGCCGATCGATCGCGCAGTGGAGGACGTGCGCAGCGCGATCCAGCAGATCCGCGGCAATTTGCCCGACGGCATCCTCGAACCGCAGGTCGGCCGCGTCGACACTGCGAGCGACAACGACATCGCCAGCTTCACCGCGGTCGCCACCGACATGACGGTGGAAGACCTCTCCTGGTACATCGACAATACCGTGTCGAAGGAATTGCTGGCGGTTTCCGGCATGTCGGCGGTCAACCGCAACGGCGGCGTCGATCGCGAGATCAGCGTGGTGCTCGACCCCGCCAAGCTCCAGGGCGTCGGCCTGACCGCGAGCCAGGTCAACCAGCAGCTCCGCGCGGTCAACATGAATGCCGCGGGCGGACGCGCGGAGATCTCGGGCTTCGAGCAGTCGGTGCGCGTGATCGGCAACGCGAAGAATGCCTATGCACTGGGCCAGACCCAGATCTCGACCGGCGCCGGCCGCACCGTGCGCCTGGCGGATATCGCCAACGTCAAGGACGGCTTCGCCGAGCAGCGCAGCCTGGCCAAGTATAACGGCCACCAGGTGATCTCGTTCGACATCCAGCGCGCCAAAGGCGCGTCGGACGTCGAGGTGTTCCATGACGCCGACAAGAAGCTCAAGGAGCTCGAAAAGACCAATCCCAAGGTCAAGTTCCAGCTGCTCGACAATAATTCCAAATATGCCGAGCAGCAATATCACACGGCGATGGAAGCGATGATCGAGGGCGCCGTGCTCGCCGTCATCGTCGTCTTCATCTTCCTGCGCGACTGGCGCGCGACGGCGATCTCGGCGCTGGCGATCCCGCTCTCGGCGATTCCCAGCTTCTGGTTCATGGATATGCTGGGCTTCACGCTCAACCAGATGACCTTGCTCGCATTGAGCCTGGTGGCGGGCGTGCTGGTCGACGATGCGATCGTGGAGATCGAGAACATCGTCCGCCACATGCGCATGGGCAAATCCGCCTATCAGGCATCGATCGACGCGGCCGACGAGATCGGCATCGCGGTGCTCGCCACCACCATGTCGATCGTCGCGGTGTTCCTGCCGGTCGGCCTGATGCCGGGCATCTCGGGCCAGTTCTTCAAGAATTTCGGCCTGACCGTGGTCGCCGCGGTGCTGATGTCGCTGGCGGTGGCCCGACTGCTGACACCGATGATCGCGGCCTATTTCCTGAAAGCCAAGGGCCATGCGTCGCACGGCGAAGGCCGGATCATGGATGCGTACATGGTGCTGCTGCGCTGGACGCTGATGCATCGCTGGGTGGCGGTCGCGGGCTATGCCCTGTCGCTCGGGGCGACGGTCTTCCTGTTCGCCACGATGCCGCAGACCTTCCAGCCGGCGCAGGACCAGGACAGCGTGACCGCGAATGTCGAGATGGTGCCGGGCACCACGCTCGAGCAGACCGAACGCGTCGTCAGCAGGGTGGCCGGCATCCTGCGCGGCGAATCGAACGTCATGAACGTCTATGAGCGCAGCTTCGTCGGCAACGGCCGCGTCCGCGCCGAGCTGAAGGAAGACCGCACCGAGAAGAGCACCGCGTTCGAGAAGCGCCTCGCGCCCCAGCTGCTGGCGATCCCCGACGCGCGCGTCACCTTCCGCTCGCAGTTCGGCTGGGGCTCCAGCGGCCGCGACCTGACCGTCACGCTGGGCGGCGAGGATCCCGCGCTGCTCAACGACACCGCGCTCAAGCTGGTCAAGCAGATGGAGGGGATGAAGGAAGTCGTCGCTCCGCGAATCTCGGGCGATCTTCAGCGGCCCGAAATCATCATCAGGCCGCGGCTCGACCTGGCGGCGAACCTGGGCGTGACCACATCGGCATTGTCCAACGCGATCCGCATCGCGACGCTCGGCGATATCGAACAAAACAGCGCCAAATTCTCGCTCTCCGACCGCCAGATCCCGATCCGGGTGGCGATCAATGAGGATGCCCGCGCCAAGCTCTCGACGCTTCAGAACATGCCGGTGCAGACCCAGAACGGCGGTTCGGTGCCGCTTTCGGTCGTCGCCGAGATCGGCTTCGGCGCGGGGCCGACCAAGGTCGAGCGCCTGAACTTGCAGCGCCGCCTGGTGGTGGGCGCCGACCTCGCGATGGATCCGGCGACGGGCAAGCCCTTCGTCAATGGCGAGGTGATGAAGAAGATCCACGACCTGCCGATCATGAAGAGCCTGCCGGTGGGCGTGGGCGAGATGACCGTCGGCCAGGCCAAGTGGCAGGCGGAAATGCTCAACAACTTCTTCATTGCGCTGGCATCGGGCATCTTCCTGGTCTTCGCGGTGCTGGTGCTGCTCTATCGCCGGTTCGTGTCGCCGCTGGTCAACATGGGTTCGTTGCTCAACGCGCCGCTGGGTGGCCTCCTCATGCTGCTGATCATGGGCATGCCGCTGTCGCTGCCCGTCTATATCGGCATCCTGATGCTGTTCGGCATCGTCGCCAAGAACTCGATCCTGCTCGTCGATTTCGCGCTGGAGGAGATGTACAAGGGCGTACCGAAGGTCACTGCGATCGTCGATGCCGGGCACAAGCGCGCGCAGCCGATCGTGATGACCACGATCGCCATGGTCGCCGGCATGATCCCGACCGCCGTGTCGCTGAGCGGCGACTCGTCCTGGCGCGCGCCGATGGGCGTGGTGGTGATCGGCGGCCTGATCCTGTCGACCGTGTTGACCCTGGTGATTGTGCCGGCGCTGTTCAGCCTGGCGGTTGGCCTCGAACAATGGCTCGGACCGAAGCTGTCCAAGCGGCTGCTCACCTATCGCCCCGGCGACGATGGCAGCCGCGTGCTCGGCCCGGCGCATGACGGCGGCGCGATCGACCACAAGCCCGGGGACGACGCGCCGCAACCGGCGGAGTGAACTTAGCCCGTCCTGATGTATTGGGGAGCGCGTGACCCTACGCGCTCCCAGCACCATCGAGGCCGTGCCCATTGGCCTGCGCCGCATGCGGCTGGTCGCCACCGGGCTGCTGGTGCTGATGGCAGGCGTGTTCCTGGCCGCGCGGCATTTCCAGGATCTGCATCCCGCCATCCCCTTCATCCGCGCCTTTGCCGAGGCCGCGATGGTCGGCGGGCTGGCCGATTGGTTCGCGGTGACGGCGCTGTTTCGCCACCCGCTGCACCTGCCGATCCCGCACACCGCGATCATCCCGCGCAACAAGGATCGCATCGCCGGCACGCTAGCCCAGTTCCTGCGCGACAATTTCCTTACTCCCAGCGTCGTGGCGCGGCGAATGCAGCGGCTGAACCTGGCCGGCGCTGCCGGGCGCTGGCTCGCCAATCCGCCGATGGGGCGCGGGCGGATCGGCGCCGGTGCCTATCGCCTGGGCGCCGACCTGCTCGAATCGCTCGACCAGGAGCGGCTGGGCGGCATGGCCAAAAGCGCGATCGCCGCCCGGCTGCGCGCGATCGACATCGCGCCCCTGTTCGGCCAGGCGCTGGGCGCGGCGATCGCCAATGGCCGGCATTTGCCGCTGCTCGAAGGCATGATCCGCTGGGCGCAGCGCATCCTGGAATCGAACGAGCATCTGATCCGCGAGATGGTCCATGCCCGCTCGGGCGCGGTGATGCGCTGGACGGGACTCGACGAGACCGTCGCCAACAAGATCATCGACGGGCTCCACAAATTGATCGCCGAAATGGCCGACGATCCCAGCCATCCGCTGCGCGCCAAGGCCGAAGAGGGGCTGGAGCGCCTCGCGCACGATCTCCAGAACAAGCCCGAGCTGCGCGAGAAGGTCGAAGCCTTCAAGGCCGAGATGCTCGAGAATCAGGCGTTCCAGCGCTGGATCGACGGGCTGTGGGAACAAAGCCGCAGCGCGCTGCTCCGCCTCGCCCGCGATCCCGAGCGGGCGCTGGGCGGCAAGTTGGGCGAAGCGATGCGCCAGTTCGGCGAAACGCTGCAGGACGATAAAAGGCTGGCGGACACGATCAACCGCTTCGCGCGCCGCACCGCCGTGGGCGCTGCATCGGACTATGGCGACGGCATCGTCCGGCTGGTGTCGGACACGATCCGCGGTTGGGACGCGCGGACCGTGACCGGCAGGCTGGAAAATGCCGTTGGCCGCGACCTGCAATATATCCGGATCAACGGCACGCTGGTCGGCGGCTTGGTCGGCGTGGCGATCCACGCCGTGGATACGCTGCTATAGGTTCGAGCAGAGAGGCGCAGAATGGACCGATTCACCGGCGGCTGTCTGTGCGGCAACGTCCGGATCGTGGCGTCGGGGCTCCCATATCGGGTCGGCCTTTGTCACTGTCTCGACTGCCGCAAGCATCATGGCGCCCTTTTCCACGCTTCCGCAATCTTCCCGCGGGACGCGGTGACGGTCGAGGGCGAGACACACGACTATGCCGGGCGGCATTTCTGTCCGCGCTGCGGCTCGTCTGTTTTCGGATGCAGCGCGGACGAGATCGAAGTGAATCTGGGATCCCTGGATGCCCCTGACCAGCTGATGCCAACCTACGAACTCTGGACCGTCCGTCGGGAGTCCTGGTTGCCGCCGTTTCCGCTCACGAGGCGATACGACCACGATCGCGACGCCACGAGCCGCTTCGAGGCGTAGGCCGGGCGCCGGCTTCGGCCCGACGCGAGTTGGTTCGTTCAGCGCCAGTCGAGCAGCGGCCAGCCCCTTTGCTTCGCCAGCGCCGCCAGCGGCCCATGCGCGTTCACCGCGAACGCCTCGTCCGCCCAGTCGAGCATGGGCGCGTCGGAGACATGGTCCGAATAGGCGCGGATATGCAGGTCGCTCCGCGCAAGGCGCTGGCTTGTCATCCAATTTTCGATCATGCGGAGCTTTACGGGCCCGTAACAGTTCTCGCCTTCAAGGCCGGAGAGAATATGACCTCGCGCATCGCGCTTCGCATTGGTGGCAATCACCGCATCGAACCCGAGCCGGTGCCCGATGGCGGTGGCGTAATAGCCGTGCGAAGCGGTGGCCATCACCAGGCGGTAGCCGGCGGCGCGGTCCGCCGCGATGCGTTCGCGGGCGCCGTGGAGCACGCCGGTTTCCATTTCGACATCCGCGAACGCCTCCGCGACCCGCGCCATCTCTTCCGGCGCCAGCGCCGGGCCGATCATCAGCCGCTGCGAAATCGCCTTCAATCCCGCGCGATCGACAAGCTTGAGCAGATAGCCGAGCCCGGCCATGCCAACCGCCGGCAGCAGCGCCAGGCGCCAGGGGCTGCGCATCCGCGCGGCGTGCACCAGAAAGCGCGTCCAGGTCGGCTGGGCGGTGATCGTCTTGTCCATGTCGTAGATCGCAAGGTGCTGCATTGACGCATCTAGGGCCTGTATCCGTAACCCGCAAAGCCCGTGATCGCCCTGTGATAGCCGCCGGCAAGGAGCGGCTCGCAGCCGCGTGGCGGCGCCACGCGCAAGAGACGCGACGCCGTCCAGCGGCTTTCACAGGGCGACCCCTTCGGGGCGGGCGGATTCCCGGGCATTGCGGGTTACGGATACAGGCCCTAGGCGCGCGGCTCCTTGCCGTTCCACCCCAAATCGCGGAAAGGTGCCCGCGATGAGGGCACGAACCGAATTCGAACGCAGCGATGCCGAAGGCGAGCCCGTGCTCCGCTTCAGTGGCAACCTGTCGCTCGCGTGCCTGGACGACCTGCCGACCCGGCTCGAACAGGTCGACGGCCAGATCGCCCGCATCGACCTGAGCAATGTCGATCGCATGGATACGGTCGGCGCCTGGGTGATCCACCGCTTCGCCCGCGAGCGCGGCGCGACGATCGAGGGACTCGATCCCAACGAACAGCATCTGCTCGACCAGGTCGCCGCCGCCGAGCATCCGATCGAGCTGCCCGCGCGCCTTGCCGATCCCTTTACGCGGATGCTCAACGAAGTCGGCAGCGCCGTCTTCGTCGCGGGGCACACGCTCTACGGCCTGCTCGGCTTCATGGGCGCGACCCTGATCGCGTTCTGGAACATCGCGCGGCATCCGCGCCGCTTCCGCTTCAACGCGACCGTCCAGCGTTTCGAGGTTGTCGGCGTATCGGCGCTCGGCATCATCGGGCTGATGAGCTTCCTGATCGGCATCGTCATCGCCCAGCAGGGCGCGGTGCAGCTCCGCCAGTTCGGCGCCGAGGTCTATACGATCAACCTGGTCGGCCGGCTCACCCTGCGCGAGCTCGGCGTGCTGATGACCGCGATCATGGTCGCCGGCCGCTCGGGATCGGCCTTTGCCGCGCAGCTCGGCACGATGAAGCTCACCGAGGAGATCGACGCGATGCGCACGATCGGCGTCTCGCCGATGGAGGCGCTGGTCGTCCCGCGCACGCTGGCGGTGGTGCTGATGATGCCGCTGCTCGGCTTCTACGCCTCGCTGGTTGCGATCATCGGCGGCGGCCTGCTCTGCTGGGTGTCGCTCGGCATCCCGCCGGTCACCTTCATCCAGCGCATCCGCGAGGTCGTGCCGCTCAACGATCTGTGGGTCGGACTCATCAAGGCACCGGTGTTCGGCGCGATCATCGCGATCGCCGGCTGCTTCCAGGGCATGCAGGTCGAAGGCGATGCCGAGCAGGTCGGCCACCGCACCACCACCGCGGTGGTCCAGGCGATCTTCCTGGTGATCGTGTTGGACGCGTTCTTTGCCGTGTTCTTCAGCAACGTCGGATGGAACTGATGGTGCCGCGCGATTCCACCGAGACCGTCATCTGCGTCCGCGGCCTCAAGAACGGCTTCGGCGACCAGCTGGTCCATGACGACCTCGATCTCGACGTGCGCCGAGGCGAGATATTGGGCGTGGTCGGCGGATCGGGCACCGGCAAATCGGTGCTGATGCGCTCGATCATCGGACTGCAGACTCCGCTCGCGGGCAGCATCGAGGTGTTCGGCGAGAACACGATCGGCCGCGAGGAGACCGAGGCGATCGAGATCCGCAAGCGCTGGGGCGTATTGTTCCAGGGAGGCGCTTTGTTCTCGACACTCACCGTGTCCGAGAATGTCCAGGTTCCGCTCAAGGAATTCTACCCCAAGCTCGACCAGGCGCTGCTCGAGGAGATCGCCGCCTACAAGGTGGTGATGACCGGGCTGCCGCCCGATGCCGCGCCCAAATTCCCCGCCGAGCTTTCCGGCGGCATGCGCAAGCGTGCCGGGCTTGCTCGCGCGCTCGCACTTGATCCGGAACTCCTGTTCCTCGACGAGCCGACCGCCGGCCTCGATCCGATCGGCGCCGCCGCATTCGACGAACTCACCGCGTCGTTGCAGAAGACGCTGGGACTTACCGTGTTCCTGATCACCCACGATCTCGACACGCTCTATGCAATCTGTGATCGCGTGGCGGTGCTCGCCGACAAGAAGGTGATCGCGGTCGGCACCATCGACGAGCTGCTCGCGTTGGATCATCCGTGGATCCAGGAATATTTCAACGGGCCGCGCGGCCGTGCCGCGACCGCTAGCGCCGAACGGCACGAAGCTGAGAATGTCGGGGCCGAGAGCGCCAGGACTGAGGACATGAGGGGCTGATGGAAACGCGTTCGAATCATGTGCTGGTTGGTGCCGTCGTGCTGATCCTGCTCGCCGTGCTGGCATTGTTCATCGTCTGGCTCGCGCGGCTGGGCGGCGGCAACGAGCGCGAATATGACATCTTCTTCAAGCAATCGGTCGACGGGCTGAGCCCCGGTTCATCGGTCAGCTTCTCGGGCGTGCCTTCGGGCCAGGTGAAGGACATCCAGTTCTGGAAGCCCGATCCCAGCCTGGTGCGGGTGCGCATCAGCGTGAAGCCCGATGTGCCGATCCTCGAAGGCACCACCGCGTCGATCCAGGGCAGCTTCACCGGCCCCAGCACCGTCCAGCTCGATGGCGCGGTCAAGGGCGCGCCGCCGATCGCCTGTCCAGTCGAGCATCCGCGCGCAGCCTGCCCCCTTGGCGTGCCTGTCATCCCCACCAAGCAAGGCGGCCTCGGCGCATTGCTCAGCTCGGCGCCGAAATTGCTCGAGCGTATCTCGACGCTGACCGAGCGCCTGTCGGATCTGCTCGGCGACAAGAACCAGGATTCGATCCGCGGCATCCTCGCCAACACCAATCGCCTGACCAAGTCGCTCGCCGATCGCGGGCCCGAGATCGCCGCGACCCTCGCCGAGACGCGCCAAGCCATCGAGAAGGCGGCGACCGCCGCGGAGCAGATCGGCAATCTCGCCCAGACCACCAACGGCGTGCTCTCGGAGAACGTCAAGCCGACCATCGCCAATCTCAACGAGACGATCTCGGCGGCCAAGAAGAGCATGCAGACGCTCGACGCGACGATCGGCGATGCGCGGCCGGGGCTCCAGGCCTTCTCCAAGACGACCGTCCCGGAAGTCGGCCAGCTCGTCCAGGACCTGCGCGAGATGGCACTCGCGCTCACCTCGGTATCGCAGAAGCTCGATCAGGGCGGCGCTTCGAGCCTGCTCGGCGCGCCAAAGCTGCCCGACTATAAAGGCAAGAAATGAGGGGCCCGATGAACACGCGCATCATGATCCTGACCGTGCTGCTGGCCGCGCCGCTTTCGGGCTGCATCTCGTTCGGCGCCAAGCCGCCGCCCTCGCTGCTCACGCTGACCTCAGCGAGCGGACTGGCCGTCGGCGAAACGCAGAAGTCGAACGCCGCCGGGACGATCACCATCGGCGTTCCAGCCGTGTCGCAGGAGCTGGCGAGCAATCGCGTTCCGGTGCATTCGGGCGGCACCGCGATCGCCTATGTCAAGGATGCCCAGTGGGTCGAGCCGCCCTCGCGGCTGTTCGCGCGGCTGCTGTCCGACACGATCACCGCGCAGACCGGGCGCGTCGTGCTGAGCTACCGCCAGTCGCGGATGGACCCCGGTGCCCAGCTGACCGGCGAGCTGCGCGCCTTCGGGATCGACGAGGAGACCAGCGAGGCCGTGGTCACCTATGACGCCGCGCTGCTGCGCGGGGCCGATCCGGTGTTCGAGAAGCGCCGGTTCGAGGCACGCGTGCCCGTCACAAAGATCGATTCGGAAGGTGTCGGCCCGGCGCTCAACCAGGCCGCCAACAAGGTCGCCGCCGAGATCGCCGACTGGGTGGGCAAATAGCCTATTCGGTCGGCGTGCGTCGCACTGCCGGGGCAAGATCACAAACCTCGACGCCGGTGGCGATCGTCGGGGCGTCCGGATGCTCGCGCTTCTGGATCATCGCGGCGTAGCGCGGATTGTCCGCCGCGCGATATTGGAAGCGCGGCCGTTCGTCCTCGGGCAACTGGCTGGCGAGCCGCACCGACGCGATGGGCGTCCGCTCGGACTCGTCCTTGTACACGCCCATGGCCGCACTGCTGCGCGGCATTGCCGAGAAATACTGCATCCCTTCAATGATCCGCCCGACGACGGTGTAATTGCGGTCGAGCCGCCGCGCCGACTGCCCGATTGGGGTGAAAAGCTCGGCGCCATTGCCCGTGTCGGGCAGCGAATCGCGTGCGACGCCCACCGATCCGTAGCAATGCGTCAGCCAGGCCGCCTTTCCGTCGGTAGCGATCGGCCAGCCATCGGCCGTCACGCCGGAGGCCGTCGAATAGCCATCGGCCCGCGACAGGCGTTGCGCGGGAGTGAATGCGCCGATCTCGAACTCTGCCGGCGGCCGCGCGATGATCTCGGGCGGAAGCGGCTTCTTCTCGGAAGCGTCGCCCCATTGCACGACCCAGTTTTCCTGGACGCGATAGACGCTGGCATCGTCCCACCAGCGCGCTTCGGTGAACTTGCGGATATTGGCGACGTGCGCGGGCGCGAAGCGCGCGGCGAGGCGGATGAAAACCTGGCGCCCGTCCTTCAGCGTGATCACCATGATCTCGTTGTCGGGAATGTCGTGCCAGTCGGCCGGGATCGCATCGCCGGGCGCGGGCGCGGTTTGGGTCTGGGCGGTCAGGGATACCGGGGCGGCGAGCGCGAGCAGCGCGAACAGAGGCTTTAGCATGGCGCGGAAGGTGGCACGGTCGCGCACGCTTGCCTAGGGCCTGCACAGGCGGTAGGGCACGCGCCTTCCTGGTATGCGGAGCGGTGGCCGAGTGGTCGAAGGCGCTCGCCTGGAAAGTGAGTATACGTCAAAAGCGTATCGAGGGTTCGAATCCCTCCCGCTCCGCCACTTACCCCCTTTTTGGGGCTCGCCAAGACCCTCCTAAAGCGCTATAAAAGCTTACGAAATCCTGCATTCTCCGTCTCATCGGATTTCACTCAATCCTACCACTTCCCACCATAATGTGGTGGGTAAAATGGCGGGTATTTTGGGAGCGAGGGTTATGGGAAAGCTCACCGCGCTTAAGGTACGCTCACTGTCTGAGCCGGGGCGGTATGCAGATGGCGATGGCCTTTTTCTCGATGTGACCAGCAAGGCGGCCGGCAGATGGGTCCTTCGGGTTCAGTCAAATGGGCGGCGAAGGGAAATCGGCCTGGGTTCGCTGAAAAATGTCTCGTTGGCAGACGCACGCGATTCAGCCTTCGTCATGCGCAAGAAGATCGCGCAGGGAATCGACCCGGTCGCGGAGCGAAAGCAGGAACGGCAGACTGCCCCGACCTTCCGTGATGCGGCCAAACTCGTGCACGAGGAGCACGAAAAGGCATGGAAGAACGGTAAGCACCAGAACCAGTGGCTTGCGACCCTGACCACCTATGCCTTCCCCAAGATCGGGGACCTCCCGGTGGACAAGATCGAGGGTCCCGCGATCCGAGAGGTGCTGATCCCGATCTGGCTTTCCAAGCCGGAGACGGCGAGGCGAGTACGGCAGCGCATCGGCACGGTTCTCGATTGGGCTTGTGCTAAGGGCTTTCGCGCCACCGAAGCGCCGATGCGGTCGCTGTCTAAGGGGCTACCCCGACAGCCCAAGAAGGACGGCCATTTCGCCGCGATGCCCTACGCGGACGTGCCGGAATTCGTGGAAAAGCTTGGCGAACGAAGGTCCGTTGGGCGGCTCGCGTTAGAAGCGCTCATCCTAACGGCCGCGCGGTCGGGTGAGATTCGCGGCGCGCTCTGGTCGGAGCTGGATTTGCAGGCTGGCCTATGGACGATCCCGGCGGCGCGCATGAAGATGGGGCGGCCTCACATCGTGCCACTGTCGCCTGAAGCCGCTGCCGTGTTCGAACGCGCGAAGGAGTATAAGGCGGGAGTCGGAGACCTCGTTTTTCCCGGTCAGGACGTGCAGAAGCCGCTGTCCGACATGACCCTGCTCAAGATTCTTCGGGATGGCGAGCTAACCGTGACGGTGCACGGCTTCCGATCGGCATTCCGGGATTGGGTAGCGGAGCAGACAGACTATTCCGGTGAGGTTGCGGAGGCTGCACTCGCCCATACGGTCGCGAACAAGGTGGAGGCGGCGTATCGCCGGACCGACTTCCTCGATAAGCGCCGCCTCTTGATGCGCGGTTGGGCCGTGTTCTGCAAAAAAGGTCCCCGCTCTGTCGAATGAGGAGGGAGCAGACTACTCGCTTGGCCGCGTTGGCCGGTAAAATCATAAATCACGATTGGCCGGAAG
>NZ_JACTGR010000030.1 GCF_014489075.1 Sphingomonas sp. JC676
TCGTTCCGGCCCCTTCGGGTGCGGCCCGCCTTTATCGGCGGGACTGCCGGTCCGCTCCTGCCGCCCACCCCGCCATTCCGGCGCCGGTTGCGGTGGTTTGGGAGTGAGGAAGATGGAGAAGACCGGGACCAATCGTCAGAGCCTCTATGCCGAGGTGACGGCGCAGGTGATTGCCGAGCTGGAGCAGGGGCGGCTGCCCTGGGTGCAGCCCTGGGACAGCGCGGCGTGTGGCTGCACCATGCCGCACAATGCGGGGACCGGGCGGCGCTATTCCGGGATCAATGTCCTGATCCTGTGGGCGGCAGTCATCGAGGGCGGATACGCCTCGCAGCGCTGGCTGACCTATCGGCAGGCCCAGGCAGCGGGCGGTAACGTTCGCAAAGGCGAGCGGGGAACGACAATCTGCTATGCGGATCGCTTCACGCCCAAGGATGAGGCCGAGCGCGCGCGGGACGAGGATCGCGAGGCGCGGCAGCTGGCGTTCCTCAAGCGGTTCACGGTGTTCAATGTCGATCAGTGCGAGGGGTTACCCGGGACGTTGGCGGGTGTACCTGAGCTTCCCGAAGAGGTGGATATCCTCCCTCAGGTGCAAGCTGTCATTGACGCGAGCGGCGCGGATTTCCGGGTCGGGGGCGTGGAGGCGTATTACTCGCCGACGGCGGACTATGTCGCGGTGCCGCCGCCGGCAGCGTTTCACGAGCCGATCAACTGGTATCGCACGGCGCTTCAT
>NZ_JACTGR010000031.1 GCF_014489075.1 Sphingomonas sp. JC676
CATTGTTGGGCTCGTTCCACACGTCCCAGCCGAGGATGCGGTCGTCCTTGGCGAAGGCGCCGACCACGCCCTTCACATAGCTTTCCAGCTTGCCATACTGGCTGGCGTCCTTCAGCCGTGCCGCGCCCGGCGCCTGGACCCAGCCCGAATTGTGCACGCCGGGGATCGGCGGATGCTGCGGGCCGGCCTTGGGATCGGGATCCCAGCAGCTGTCGAACAGCACGAACAACGGCCGGATCTTGTGCTTGGCGGCGATCTCCAGGAACTGGTTCATCCGCTTCTTGAGCCCCTCGGGATCATTCTCCCAGAGCAAATTGTGCAGGAACACGCGCATCGTGTTCATCCCGATCGACTGGGCCCAGCCGAGCTCCCGGTCGATCGCCGCAGCGTCGAATGTGTCGCTTTGCCACATCTCGAGCTG
>NZ_JACTGR010000032.1 GCF_014489075.1 Sphingomonas sp. JC676
TTTGACCAGTTTTGCGCCGGTGAAGGCCTGCGCGACGAAGCTGGCAGAAGGCTGCCCTCCCAATGCCTCAAGGGACACGCCGTAGGCATTGGTCACATCGACGATGGTCTTGCCCTGCCAGCTGGTGAGCGCTTTCGCGACGTCCGCGTGCGACTCGAACCGGACCGCCAGAAAGATGATGTCCGCCTCGAGCGCATTCGCCAGCGTCTTGGGAAGGATCGTGGGCCCGATCGCGACCGCGTCGGCTGCATAGCTTTCCGGGTCGCGCGTGGTGGCGACCGATACTTCGATGCCCTCGCGGGCAAACGCCTTGGCCAGGGCCCGG
>NZ_JACTGR010000033.1 GCF_014489075.1 Sphingomonas sp. JC676
CTTGACCAGTTTTGCGCCGGTGAAGGCCTGCGCGACGAAGCTGGCAGAAGGCTGCCCTCCCATTGCCTCATGGGACACGCCGTAGGCATTGGTCACATCGACGATGGTCTTGCCCTGCCAGCTGGGGAGCGCTTTCGCGACGTCCGCGTGCGACTCGAACCGGACCGCCAGAAAGATGATGTCCGCCTCGAGCGCATCCGCCAGCGTCTTGGGAAGGATCGTGGGCCCGATCGCGACCGCGTCGGCTGCATAGCTTTCCGGGTCGCGCGTGGTGGCGACCGATACTTCGATGCCCTCGCGGGCAAACGCCTTGGCCAGGGCCCGA
>NZ_JACTGR010000034.1 GCF_014489075.1 Sphingomonas sp. JC676
CCTTGCAAGTCACCTTCTGCCAAACCCTTCTCACCTTCCCCGCACCGGAACCCCGGAGTGGGGTGGGCGGCGAAAATCGACCGGAAAGGCACACCGCAAAGGCGGGCCGCACCCGCAGGGCCGCAACACCGTGGAGGACGCGGCGCAGCCGGGTTGCGGCTCGCCGAGGCGGGCCTAGCAGGGAGAGCCGGCCATCCCGCTTCGGGGGCCAGGCCAACAGATACGT
>NZ_JACTGR010000004.1 GCF_014489075.1 Sphingomonas sp. JC676
GTTGATCGCGCTGGCCGGCGTGTAGTTCGATCCGACCAGCCAGGGCTGCTTGTCCTGCCAGACATTCGCCTGGGCCTTGGTCCATTGCTCGCGGGCCTGGGCCGGCATTGCCACCAGCAGCGCCGCGAGGATCAGGAATATGCGTTTCATGGGCATCGAGCTCCTCAGCGCTTGGCCGGCTGACCGGTGGTCAGTCGATAGGTCATGATGTTGCGATAGGTCTGGCCCGGCTCGAGCCGGGCTGATCCGAATTTCGGCTGGTTGGGCGTGTCTGGAAAGATCTGCGGCTCCATTACGATGGCGTCGCCCTCGCGGTAGATCTTGCCAGCCTTGCCGCTCGACGTGCCGTCGAGAAAGTTGCCCGAATAGAATTGCAGGCCTGGCTGATTCGACCAGAGCTCGAATCCGCGGCCCGAGACGGGATCGCTGACCCGCGCCATCAGATGCTCCGTCGGCGTCACCTTGGTGCCGATGATCCAGTTATGGTCATAGCCACGGCCCCAGACGATCTGCTGGTCGCGGGCATCGCGCACCCGATCGCCCACCGCGCGGGCACGGCGGAAATCGAACACCGTGCCGGCAACGGGCTTGTAGTCGCCGGTCGGGATCGCGCCATCGTCGGTCGGCAGATAGGATTGTGCGGGGATGGTGACGACATGCCCCATCGCGCCGTTGCTCGAGCCTTCGCCCGACAGGTTCCAATAAGCGTGGTTGGTGATGTTCGCGATCGTCGTGCGGTCGGTGGTCGCGACATATTCGATCGAGAGGTTGTTCTTCTCGTCGAGCGAATAGGTCGCGTCGACCGTCATCGTGCCAGGATAGCCCTGGTCGCCGTCGGGACTCACATAGCGCAAGGTCACCGACGCGACCGGCCCGTTCTTCACCGAAACGACTTCCCACAGCACCTTATCGAAGCCGATCGTTCCGCCGTGGAGCGAATTCTTCCCGTTGTTGACGGGTGTCTGGTAGCTCTGGCCATCCAGGCGGAAGCGGCCGACGGCGATGCGATTGGCGAAGCGGCCGACGGTCCCGCCGAAATATTGCGGCTTGGCGAGATAGTCGCCGATATTGTCATAGCCCAGCGCGACATCGGCCCTGCGGCCGACGCGGTCGGGCAGGACCACTGATTGCAGCGTGGCACCATAGGTGATCACGGTCGCAGACACGCCGCGCGCATTGGCGAGCGTCACCGATGCGACGACCCGGCCATCGGGCAACTTGCCGAAGCTTCCGCGCTTGGCGGTGGCCGCATCGGCGGGGGCGGAGATCACGATCGCGGCGGCAAGCGCGCCGATCGCTGCGAAATTCTTCATTGTCCTCTCCCTCTATGTACTAATGGCTGTCGCGCGGCAGGCCTTTGGTCTGGGCGATGCGCTGATATTTGACCGCGCTTTCGAGCACCGCGCCGGTATCGAACTGTCCGACCAGGTCGCGGTGGATTTCCTGCCACGGCGTCTGCGATTCGGGCACATAGCCGATCGCCAGCGCTTCCCGCCTACGGGTCAGTTCCGCCTCGTCCACCAGCATGTCCGCGGTACGCGTGTTCAGGTCGATGCGGATCCGGTCGCCGGTCCGCACCAGCGCGAGCCCGCCGCCCACGGCCGCCTCGGGAGCGGCGTTGAGGATGGAGGGTGATCCGCTCGTGCCGGATTGCCGTCCGTCACCCACGCAGGGCAGCGCATGCACGCCCGCTTGGATCAGTGCGGCGGGCGGCCGCATGTTCACCACCTCGGCGCCGCCCGGATAGCCCACCGGCCCGGCGCCGCGCATGATGAGGATGCTGTTGGCGTCGATGCCGAGCGCGGGATCGTCGATCCGGCGATGATAATCCTCCGGCCCGTCGAACACGACCGCGACGCCTTCGAACGCCTCGGGATCTTCCGGGTTGCTCAGATAGCGCGCGCGGAACTCAGGGGAGATGACGCTCAGCTTCATCACCGCATTGTCGAACAGATTGCCCGAAAGCACGCTCAGCCCGGCGCCCGCCATCATCGGAGTACCGAGCGGGAAGATCACGTCGGCGTCCTCGCTCTCGGCATTGCCGATATTGTCCGCGATTGTCTTGCCGTTGGCGGTGAGTGCGCTGCCGTCGATCAATCCGGCGCGCAGCAACTGTCCCATCACCGCAGGTACGCCGCCGGCGCGGTAGAAATCCTCGCCCAGATATTTGCCCGCAGGCTGGAGGTTGACGACCAGCGGTACGTCGGCGCCATGCGCTTCCCAATCGGCGAGGCTCAGCTCGACCCCCATATGCCGCGCGATCGCGTTCAGATGGATCGGCGCATTGGTCGATCCGCCGATCGCCGAATTGACGCGGATCGCATTGAGGAACGCCGTGCGGGTCAGGATGTCGCTGGGCTTGCGATCGGCCAGCGTCATCTCGACGATCTGGAGACCGGTGCGGTAGGCGCACTCCTGCCGGTCGCGATAGGGCGCCGGGATCGCCGCCGATCCGGGCAGCGACATGCCCAGCGCCTCGGTCAGCGAATTCATCGTCGTCGCGGTGCCCATCGTGTTGCACCAGCCGGTCGACGGTGCCGACGACGCCACCAGCTCGATAAAGCCCTTATAGTCGATCTCGCCCGCCGCGAGCATCTCGCGTGCTTTCCAGACGATCGTGCCCGATCCGGTCCGCTCGCCCTTGAACCAGCCGTTGAGCATCGGCCCGACCGATAGCGCGATCGCGGGAATGTTCACCGTCGCCGCGGCCATCAGACAGGCCGGTGTGGTCTTGTCGCAGCCGATCGTCAGCACGACGCCGTCGATCGGATAGCCGTAGATCGTCTCGACCAGGCTCAGATAGGCGAGGTTGCGATCGAGCCCCGCGGTTGGGCGTTTGCCGGTTTCCTGAATCGGATGCGTCGGGAATTCGATGGCGATGCCGCCGGCATCGCGAATCCCCTCGCGGACCCGCTTCGCCAGTTCGATGTGATGCCGGTTGCATGGCACCAGGTCACTGCCGGTCTGGGCGATGCCGATGATCGGTCGGCCGGACTGCATCTCCTCCAGGCTGATGCCATAGTTCAGATAACGCTCTACATAGAGCGCGGTCATGTCCGGATTGGCGGGATTGTCGAACCAGGCGCGGGATCTGAGACCCTTGCCGCTCGATCCAGCTTCGTCCCTCAATTATATCCTCCGGGTTATTGGCAGGCACCGGCCTGGAAGCGGCACTGCGCGGGCTTGATACCGGCAGAGTGCGGCAATAGGAAGAGCATATATATCTTATAAAAAGGCGAGGCGAGGCATGACAAGCGCAATTCGGCTGGGATTGGTGGGAATCGGCAAGATCGCACGCGACCAGCATCTGCCTGCGATCGAAGCCGATGCGGGGTTCGAATTGGTCGCGACGGCCAGCCGCCATGCCCAGCTCGAGGGCATTCCTGCTCACTCCGATGTCGAATCGATGATCGCCGGCGGGCACGGCTTGGAAGCGGTCTCGCTCTGCACCCCGCCCGATGGTCGTTACGAGCAGGCGCTAGTCGCGATCGAGGCAGGCTTGCACGTCATGCTCGAAAAGCCCCCAGCAGCGACGCTGTCCGAGATCGTCGATCTCGCCGAACGCGCCCGCGGCAAGGGCGTCACTCTGTTCACCACTTGGCATTCGCGCGAGGCCGCCGCGGTTGAGCCAGCACGGCTATGGCTGGCAGACAAAAGAATCGATGCGGTGCGGATCACCTGGAAGGAGGATATCCGACGCTGGCATCCCGGCCAGGAATGGATTCTGGCGGCCGGCGGCTTCGGCGTTTTCGATCCCGGCATCAACGCGCTGTCGATTGCGACGCGCATCCTGCCTCAGCCGCTATTGCTCGATTCCGCGTGGATGGAGGTGCCGCAAGGCCGCGCCTCGCCGCTTGCCGCGCAGCTGGAAATGCGGAGCGGCGAAGCGGCAGTGACCGCGGAGTTCGATTTTCTCCAGACCGGCCCGCAGACCTGGGACATTGAAATCGACACCGATGCCGGCACGCTCAGGCTCTCGATGGGCGGCAGCATCCTGCACCTTCCCGGCGAACCCGAGCGCAAGGCACCGGACCGGGAGTATCCGCGGCTCTACGCGCGTTTCGCCGAACTGGTCGCGTCGGGGGGCAGCGATGTCGATATCCGGCCGCTTCAGCTCGTCGCCGATGCCTTTTTGCTCGCGGACCGACGCACAACGAGCGTTTTTGCATTCTGACATGCAGTCCCCGGTCGCGACCGCCGAAGACTATTGCCCGCTCAATGCGAGCACCCTGCTCACGACCATGGGATGAAGCGCCGAGTTGAAACGAAGTCCCGCGCCGTGAATCGTTTGCCAGCGCACCTTGGCTCCCATTGGCGCAAGACCTGGGATGGTGATGACGACATAGCTATCTACCGCAAGTTCGAGCACCGTGGTTACGCGACAACCCATGCATGAGATATCCTGGAGCTCGACCCTGCGCTTGCCGGTCAGCGTGCTCCCCATCACACCTTCCAGTGCGATCGGGATGCGAAGTTCTTTCCGGGCATCGGGCGGCGAGATGGCAAGCGGTCGCCGCGGATCGCGATACAGCATCGTCTATACCCCAATTGTCGATGTCGCCTTCTCCGTGCGGATCACCACAAAGCTGATATTGTCGCTTCCATCCCTGTGCAGGGCGGTGCTCAGCAACCGGTCGGCCAGCGCCTCGCCAGGCTCATTCGTGGATTCGGCCGCATCATTCTCCAGTGACCGGCTGAGACCGTCCGAACAGAGAAGCAGGATGTCATCCGGCGATACCAGGAAAGCCAGCTTCTCAATCGCGAGCTCGGCCTCGACGCCCAGCGCTCGCGTGACGACGTTCGCCTGGGGATGCGTCGCGGCTGCCTCATTCGATATGACGCCGGCATCGACCAGTTCCTGCACCAGGCTGTGATCCCGCGTCAGCTGCTCGAGATGGTGCGCGCGAATGCGATATCCTCGGCTGTCGCCGACCCAGAACAGACACGCCCGATCGTCCGCGATATGGAGCACGACCACGGTGGAGCCGATCACGCCCCCGGCAGATAGAGCGTGGTCGCGGATGCGCTGGTTGGCGCGGTAAAGCGCTGCCTCGATGCTCTGCGCGCACGGGAGGGGGCTCGCCGCGTCAGTGACTTCGCGCAGCGCGCCGATGACGATTTCAGCGGCGACGTCGCCACCCCGATGCCCACCCATTCCATCCGCTATCGCCCAGACCCCGCGTTCCGGACAGTCGAGCAAGCGGTCCTCGTTGATCTGGCGCTTATGGCCCACATGCGTGCGTGCGACCGAAGCATAGGCAAGGCCGTCTCGATCGCCCGATCGAGGCGGCCGGCAGTCAAAGCCCGGCGATACTCGGCGGGGCATATTCACGGGCGAGCTCCGATGTCCTGCTCGGCAAGCGCATAGGCATGGACGAATGCCTCGTCCAGCGAGCCAGGTTCTCCATTGAGCTGGCGCATCAGATCTGCGTGGCGGGCTTCGGCTTCCTGGGCGCGCAGGGCCGCGCGGTTCTTGAGCAGTGATGCGCGATCGGCAATCGCGGCATCCAGGTCATTTGCGTCGAAGGTTTTTACGGCGCGGCGAAGCGACGCCTGTAAGCCGGCAAATGTCGCGATCAAATGGCGTTTGATATCCTGAAGCGACGAACTGATCGCCGAGGGCCCGGAGAGGAATCCGCCCGAACCTGCGAGCAGCATGTCGATCGCCAGCCGCTGGGTGGGCGCCCATTTGAACGGGTTGTTCCCCGACCCGCCGATCGTCGTGCGCGCCAGATTGTAGCGGGCGCGGGCAGCGTCACGCTCGACCATCAGATCGGCCAGGCCGAGCACGAGCTGGCGATAGACGGCACCGGCGCGCTCCATGATCTCCGCTGGATCCTCCGACGACAGCAGGGAAGCCTCCAGCCCCGCGCCTCGGCAGAAAGCCTCGAGCAGCGATTCCCCGGTCGCGTCGGCAATCGGCTGGGCATCGCTCCAGTCGGTCGGCACGTAGGAAGAGGCGCCGAGCGGCGGCGTCAGGATCATCGTCCTGCCGACATCGCGTGCATCGTCATCAAGAGGAGCGCGGGTCAGCGCGATCCGGAAGCGCCCGAGTCGCATCGTGAACGGCGGCGATACCGGCACGTCCGTTAGATCGGGCAGGCGATCGCCGGTCGCTGCGTCGAATACGCCATTGGTGCCGATCGCCCGCACAACCAGGCCATCCGCCACCGCGGCGACTTCGCAGTGTGCACGCGAGATCGCCAGATCGGGATCGGCGATCGACCAGTCGCAATTGCTGTCGCGGCCGATGCTGATCATCCCCTCCCGGAGCAGACGCGCATCAATGGGATGCACGGCGTCGGCGCTGTCGAAAAGCTGGAGCATGTACATTCGGGCGCGATCCTAAGCTGCGGCCCGGCTCGCCGCCGGCAGCACGCAAGTGGCATCTAGCGCAGGCTGCTGAGCGGCGGTCTTGCCTGCCAATTGGGGTTCGATCGTTGCAGCGGCGCGGTTGAACGCGTCGAACAATGCGCCGATCTCATCGCGCCGGCGATGCGATATCCGCAGGGCAAAGCCTTTTTCCGCTGCTTCGTCCATCGAGCGCGCCAGGCGGTGGAGTGGCCGTGCGACCATCGCGCCGCTCAGATATCCGATTACCAGCACCACCAGCATCACCAGCGCCGCGAGTCCCAGCAGGAGCGCGCGCGCATTCGCTATCGCCGAATCGAGCGCAGTCCTGCGCAGAACCAGATCGATCGAGCCGAAATCCGCGCCGGCGTAACGGATCGGGCGGACAAACCGCATGCCACCGCTCCCGTCGTCACCCGCGGCGACATTGGTCACCGATGCCCCGGCGCGTCCTGCCATCGGCTTTTCGCCGGCATGGGTGCGGTAGGGCTGGCCGACGCCCTTGCCGTCGCTTGCGGCGCGCACGATCCCATGTTCGTCGATCACAGCCATGCTGCGGATGCCGCCATCCTGCGCGGCGGTCGCCACGAATGCCTGGAGCGGTGCCCAATCCTGTTCGGGCGTGGGGAGGCCGGCATTGTCGGCGACGAGCACCGCTGCGTTCTTGGTCACAAACGTCGCGATCGTCTCTCCCGAGGTGATCGCCATATGCTCGAGCGCGCGCTGCTGGCGGGACAATATCATCGTGATGCTCAGGACCAGCGCGATCAGCGTGATTCCGACCAGAACCAGCGGCAGCTTGATGCGCAACGAAAGGCCGCGACGAGCGATGGTGTCGTCCGCGCTCAGCGCGCCAAGCTCGCGATGCAGCGCCTGGGAAAGCAGTGTGCCGCTGGCGAAGCGCTGCTCCGGCTTCTTCGCGAGCAACTTCTCGATCGTCTGGCGAAGGCCGGGAGGACAGTCCGCAGCCGAGCGCTCGATAGGTGCCACCTTCTCCTGCGCTATCTGCAGTGCGAGCGTGGCAAGGCCGGACGCGCCGAAGGCAATCCTGCCTGTCAGCATTTCGTAGAGCACCGCTCCCAGCGAGAACAGGTCGGAGCGGTGATCGACCGGCATTCCCAGCGCCTGTTCGGGGCTCATGTAGCGCGGCGTACCGATCATCTGGCCGGCCTGCGTGCGCTCCAGCTGGCCCTCAGCTGCTTCGCCGATCCGTGCGACGCCGAAATCGAGCAGCTTGGCGGTCTTGCCGTCCCTCGACAGCAGGATGTTCGAAGGTTTGACATCGCGGTGCACGACGCCGCGCTCATGCGCATAGGCTAGCGCCTCGCCGAGCTGCGCGCCGAGCGCCAACACCCGTTCGAACGGCATCCGCCCCTCGGCTTGCAGGACGAGATCCAATGGACGTCCTTCGATCAATTCCATGGCAATGTACGGCACGCCATCGGCCTCGCCGACGTCATAGATTGTCGCGATGTTGGGATGGCTCAACGCACCCGCTGCCCGGGCCTCGCGAAGAAAGCGCGCGCCGATCGACGGATCGCGACGATAGTCGGCCTTGAGCACTTTCATTGCGACCGTGCGGCCGATTTCGGGGTCATGCGCGCGGAATACGTCCGCCATTGCGCCTTCGCCGATATGGCCATCAATCAAGTAGCGGCCGAGTCTTTCCACCGCCGGATCCCCTCGCGTTCAACGGAACGGTCCGGGTATCACGCGGAAGCTTAAGTATTTGTGTGGGAGCGCTTACTTGCGCGCCCGGACGGTTGCCGCAATCCGTTCGGCGCGCTGCAGGTCGCGCGCGATGACCGGATTCGCAGGATCCAGTGCCTTTGCTCGACGGAGTTGGACGAGCGCCTCGCCGACGGCACCGCGGTTCAGCGCGGCGAGCCCGGCGGCACGTGCCTTTTGCGCGGCCGCTGTGTTTGCGACCGGCTTCGCTGCAGGCGCAGGCGTCGCGGGTTTCGGGCGCGGCTGAACCGCAGCGGCGGCGGGTCTGCTGGGTCGCTCCGGGGCGGGGGAGGGCTTGGGCTGCGGAGGCGCGCCCGGCACGCGGATCGTCTGCCCCGCAGCCAAGGCCGAGGGGTTGTCGACGCCATTGTATCGCGCCAGCTGATAGGCTTTCAGCCGGTTTCCGAGCAGCCTCTCCGCGATTTCCTCGAAGGTCTCGCCTGTGCGAACCGTGTATGCGTAACTGTCCGGACCGAGCAGCTCTTTCGGATCGCGCTGCATCGAATCGCGCAACAGAAGCAGGCGCGAATTCATCGGGTCCCGCTTCAGTAGTGGCTTGAGAAGAGTCTCGGCGCCCTTCCTGTCGCCACGCATCAACAGGGCCTGGACGGCGTCGACATCGCTCGCCGTGACCGGTGCCGCCGGCGGGGCACCGATCGCGGGGTGTGTCGGCCCCTTTGAACAAGCCGCCACCGCAAGCAGCGCGCACAGGGAAGCGAGCTGCAGGAATCGCTTCGGAGAGGCCAACATCATGCGATCCTTTGGGAAATTATATTCTGGGCAGCCCGGGGGCCAAGATCGAGCAACGCTTCGATATGCGCC
This sequence comes from Sphingomonas sp. JC676, assembly GCF_014489075.1. Lineage (GTDB taxonomy): Bacteria > Pseudomonadota > Alphaproteobacteria > Sphingomonadales > Sphingomonadaceae > Sphingomonas. Next base: position 8,902 of record NZ_JACTGR010000004.1, read on the forward strand.
GGGTTGCGCGAGAAAGCCTGAAATTCCTCCCCGGTCAGTGGCTGAGAGAAATAGAAGCCCTGAAACTCGGTGCAGCCATGCTGCCGAAGCCAGGCATATTCCTCGAACTGCTCGACCCCTTCGGCCAGGACGCGAATGCCCAGTCCGCGGCCCAGCGCGATGACGCTCTGGCAGATCGCCTGGCTGTCGCGGCGCTTATCGACCGCGGTCACGAATTCGCGATCGATCTTTATCTTGTCGAACGACAGCGAGCGCAAAGCTGTCAGGCTGGAGAAGCCGGTTCCGAAATCGTCGATCGCAATCTCGATCCCGCGCGATCGCAGCGCGTCGAACAGGTCGCCCGCGCGGGCGATATCTTGTGTCGCGGCGCTTTCGGTCAATTCGATGTCGAGCATCTGGGGAGGAAGTGCATGCCGGACGAGCGTGCGCTGGATCAGCTTCAGCATATCCGGCCGGTCGAGCTGATAGCTCGATACATTGACGGCAACCCGCAGGTCCCCCAGGCCGCCGGAACGCCAGCGGCTCGCCTCACGGCATGCCGCGTTTAACGCCCACATGCCGAACTCGTCCGCCATGCCGGCGGCTTCGATGATCGGAATGAAAAGGCTCGGCGATACCATTCCGCGCGCGGGATGGTTCCATCGCAGCAGGGCTTCCGCGCCGGACAGCCGGCCCGCTCCGGCATCGATTTGCGGCTGATAGCGCATCTCGAGTTCGCCTGACTGGATGGCGCCGCGAAGATCCTGTTCGATCGTATAGTGATCGCGCACGACCGCGGCCGTCGTGTCATCTATTCCCGAATGCGGGGACGCGGCGCTGCTGGAGGAGCAGGCGGCAATCAACTGCGCAAGCAGCGCCTGGGGCGACTGGTGGCCCTTCGTATAAATGCCGTGATGAAAGCGCGTGTCGGGCACAAAATCGCGCCCGCCCTCGCGGATCGGAGCACCGAGCGCGTAGCTGATCGCCGACAGTTCGCCTTGAGCATCGCCTTCGGCGACATCGGGCCCGAACCAGATCGCGAAATGGGCACGATCGACATGGGCGAGCAATCGTCCTTGCCCAACCATGCGGCGCACGCGCGCGGCGAGTTCGCGCAGCATCCGGTCGCCCAGTGCCGGATCGAAAGCGCATACTCTGTCGAAATCGGCAAAGGCGATGACTCCGAGCGCCCCATGGCCATCGCTTTCGACCTGCGCGAGAAGAGGCTCCCGAGTGGCTAGGCCCGTGACCCGATGCGTCTGCCCCCAACGCTGGTCGAGCCCGTGGGACCGTTCCTCCAGAGTCTTCAGACAACGCGCGACGCGCTGCTCCAGCGTCCCGGTGCCACTATCATCCGCGAGTTTTGCAAGACGATCCGCAACAGCTCTTGAACGGCGGTGCACATGGTACGCAGCGAGGGCAGCGCCAAGCGCCAATGTCGGCAGCGCCAGGTTTGAGAAGCCGGCGAACAAAGTTTCCAACCAGATCAGCGCCGTTATGCCAAGGCCTCCCAGGACAAGGAACAGCGAATCCGTCCCGCCAACCTTCAAGAGGCGATGTCGCTCCGGACGCGAGCTCGACGGCAAGAATCCACCCTTCATACGCACCGCGCGTAAAGTGGAATGAATACAAAGGAGTTAAACGCTCTGCGGCTCCGCGGCGCAGAAGCGTGCAACATAGTCGGCGTGGCTGGGCATTGATTCCGCCGATTGGGCAAACAGGCTGGCGAGACGGATCAGGTTCTGCTCGAGCCGATCCGTGGCAATCGTGTCGGCGAGCGGGCTCCAGGATTTGGGCAAGATGCTGCGGCCCATCAACAGCGCCAGCCATGTCGCCTGGGACGCGGGGCCCGTCGAAGGCAGCCTTCCGGCTTCGCTGAATCGTGAGATTGCACGCGATACAGCCTCGGACTGGGACGCGGGAAGGGGTGTCAGCAACGCGGAAAGGTCACGTAGCGCTTCCCACCCGCCCGCCATCGCCTCGTTATAGGCATCGGCGAGGACAGCCATGTCGCTTCCGCGCGGCAGGAGATCGCGCAAGGCCGAAAGACCGATCCGTGCAAGGTCGACGGGATCGGCGAAATACGGCTCGATCATACCGGCGGCGCGGCCGATCGCGACGCAATTGCCCCGCCAGGGCCCTGCGCGCCGGCCTGGGAACAGGGGGGCGACCGAAATATCCGCCGCGCCCCCCGCAATCGCGGCCAGTTCATCGAGCGCGACCGCTTCGTCTTTGGCGTCGAAGCAGGCTGTCCAGCCGGTATGGCTCTGCAACGCGATGCGCTGGATCCAGCCGGCGCGCGCGCCATAGACGCTGGTGACGGGCGGAAGCAGGGAATCAGCCGCGCCGGTGACGCTGGCGATACGGTCGTTCCCGAAGTCGCGGGACCAGTCGTCGAAGTCGCCCCCGCCAAAGCCGCCGATCAGTTCGCCGCCGTCGCTGGCATCGACGAAGAAATCAGCTTCAACGCGGTCGCCGGCCTGGAAGTTGAGCGCGACGATCGTGCCGTCGTCGCGCCGCTCGGCATGTGCGACCGCGCCGGATAGCACCTCGACGCCGATGCGCATCGCGTGTTGGCGCAAATGATCAGCATAGCCGATGCGATCGACATGATAGCCATAGTCGAGCATCGCGATGCGATCGGGGGTGGGGCGGACGAACCTGCCGGTACGCACGGCAAGCGCGGCGAGGTTATAGTCGTCCAAAGGGCGCGGCCATCCGTGGGCCCGTGCGCGAAACCAAAGATCGGCGAACGGCACACCATCGACCGGCGAACCATAGTCCCCGAACGGGAGGAGCCATTCGGCTCCAGGCGCGGGCCAGTCCGTAAAGTGCGTGCCGAGGCGATAGCCGCCCCGAGCGGCGGCCAGCAGGGCATGCTCGTCCAGCCCGAGCAGCGCGTGCCAGGCCTTGGCGCCGGGCGACAGCGCCGCTGCGCTGGGGAGGTCCCGGTCCGCCGGGAGATCGATCAGCGTAACGCGCGTCCCGGCAGCCACAAGCGGGGCGAGCATCGCCGCCGCCATCCAGCCGGCGCAGCCGCCGCCGAGGATCGTGATATGGCTGAGGCCGGGCGGTGAGGAGGGCGAGACAGCCGGGCTCATTGCGCCCTGAAGTTCAGGAAGATGTTCGCAGTAAGCCGTCCGCGACGGGGATCGGCGGGCAGTTCAACGCCCGGCGTGACATGCGCCGAATGCAGCAGGCAGCTTCGGTAGATCGCCATTCGATTGAACCTGGCATCGCAGCCGCCGAGCAGTTCGTAATAGGCATCGCTGTCGCCGACATAGCCGGTCGGCGGCTCGCGCCGCGCCAGCTCGGTCGCACGCGCCGCGTCATAGGCCGCCTCGCGGTCCGCACCGATCGTCTCGAAACCGGTCGCACGGTGACGATAGAAGGAGGTGCCGCCGAATTCCGGGGCACACAGATAGTGCAGCAACGCGAATTGCAGCGGATAGACCGTGTCGATGTGTGGAGTGCGCTGCTGCAGCGTGAGCTGGGCCGGGGGCATCGTGGTGAGCGAGAAGCTGCACTCGGCATTGGCCAGCGTCATGTCGCCCAGCCCGAATACCTGCCTGATGACGGGCATCAGGCCCCGCGCCACGGCCTCGACATAGTTGAGCGGCGCCGGCGCGCGGATGCCGGGATAGCCGCCATCGGGATTGCCCGCGGGCGTGAAGGCGACTTCCCAGCTGGCATATTCGATCAGCGCGGCGGGGTGGGCGACGAGATCGTCGACGAGCAATATCGGTTCGCGCTCCCGGCCGATCGGCCGGGACACGATCGTCGGGCGCGGATTGAGCGTCAGATCATAGGTGGCGGCGGCACCTGTGGACACGGAAGATCCTTCAGCCTTTCCCCGCGAGCGCCGGGATGCGTCGCCGCGAATCTATCCCGGATTTGGGAAGGCGTGGCAAATCTGGAGATTCTTTTCCCCAAAAAATTGGGGCGCTTCCGAGGGGTATCGGAGGAAGCGCCCCAGTACAGGGTTCGCAATAGGGTCAGGGCCGGATCAGTTTCCAAACCTCGCACGGACCGAAAAGGTCAGGCGGCGATCGTTGCTGAACCAGGAGCGCGGCCTTCGCACGAGATCATTGTTGATCACCTGGGTGGTCTCCAGAACCTCGTTGAGCAAATTGACCCCCTGGAGGCCCAACCGGATGTTCGGCGTGACCTGGTAGAAGATCGACGCGTCGAGCTGCCCGGTCGCTTCGTTGAACACCGGTGCAAAGGGCACGATCACGTCGCGCGGCGTGAGCAGGTATCGCGACCGCCACGTATAGGCCGCCCGAAGCTCGAGCCCGCCATTCTGATAGAAGGGCGTTAGGTTGAACGTGTATTTGGACAGGCCCTGGAGCGGCAGCTTGCTGGTGTCGACGCTGGCGATGTTGCCGGCCGCCACGTCGGGATCGGTGGCGGAAAGCGTGCTCTGCTTGACGCCCTTCGAGTCGACATAGGTGAAGTTGCCCGAAAAGCCCAAGCCCTTCAGGATTCCGGGCAGGAAGCCGAAAGTCTGCTGGTAGCCGACTTCGAAGCCCTTCACGTGCCCGGTGTCGGTCGCATTCAGCGGTGTGGTGACGATCGCCGGGAACGTGACCCCGTTGTTGGTGAAGGACAGGCGCTGCGTTCCGTTGGTGAGGACGCCGTGCAGTTCCTTCACGAAGCCCGAGATGGTCAGCTGGCCCACCGACGAGAAATACCATTCCGCGGTCAGATCGAAATTGTCTCCCTCGATCGGCTTCAGATAGGGGTTGCCGACGTTGAAGATCGCGACCGGCCCACCATTGGTGTTGATGGTCTGATCCTGGGTGTTCAGCTGGATATTGTAGAAGGATCGGGTCAGGCCGAAATCGGGTGGTGCGATCGATTTATTATAGGCGGCGCGGAACTGGAGCCCTCCGCCGACTTCGAGCTTCACGTTCGCCGACGGCAGGAAATAATCATATTTGAGCTTGGCATCGATCGGTGTCAGCGCGCCGTTCTGGAAGGCGTTCGCATTGGCGACGACGGCCGGTCCCAGCGCGCAGAACGGTGTCGGCGGCTGATTGTTCTGTGGCGGAGTGCAGGTGTAGGTCGTCTGCGGGAAAGTGAAATATCCGCTCGAGCTACGCTGCGTGTTGACGTAGCGCACGCCGACATTGCCGCTCAGGTTGATCTTGCCGATCGGATTGCCGAAGCGGATGACGCCATAGGCGGCGTTGGTGCGCTCGTTGACTGGGTTGATTTCGCCCGGGCGGAACGGCGTTCCCGCCACCACGCCACAGCGCTGGGCAAGCGGCACCCAGTTTTGTGGGCACTGCCCTGTCAACGCGCGCGCCCGCCACTCATCGCCGATCTGAAGTGCGGCGTTCGATGCGGCCGCATAATCCTGGATCAGAGAGGCGGGAAGGAACATCCGGCCTTCATGGGTCGGCAGATTGACGTCGCCGCGGAAGAAATTGGGGAAGGAGAAGGCTTCCCCTGGTCCGGGTGAACCGCCTGCCGTGGCGGGATTGCCGTTGACCGGCGTATCGAGCCATACTGGCCCGCCGCGGCCGACGCTGGCACCGGCCGCGTCGCTGCCGCCGCCCCAGATCTCGCTCAGCACGCCCCAGTTATAGCTGGTGAACCGCGCGACGTTGTCGCGGTCCGCATAGCGATAGCCGGCGCGGATCGAGGTCAACCAGCTATCCTCGGGGAAGGAATAATCGAGATCGATGCGGGCAGCGTCCTCGTTGCCGTCGCTGTCCTCGATGTGATCCATCGCCGAGCGGTAATAGCTGTTGTAGGGATCGAGATAGCTAGGATGGGCGGCGTTCTGGTAGAGAACCGCGCCCTTATTGTCCGGCGGCAGGAAATTCACATAGGCCGGATCGTTGCCGTTCATGCGAATGTCGACATTCTGGAAGCTCGAAGTCCAGATCCCGAAATCGGTGTTGTTCACGTGCGAATTGACGTGCTGATAGTCGAGCTTGACCGTCAGCCGATCGGTGGCGTTCCATTCGAAATGGGCGCCATAATCATCGGTGAGGAAGCGCTGGTCGACCGCGCGGACAATGTTGTTGCTCTGAAGGCCGTTGATCGGCGTGCGGACATTGTCGGCGGCGCCCCATTGATCGGCGCGGTACCCGTTGGGCGCGGTGATCACGCCCCCGGTGAAGATGCCCTCATCGTCGAACGCGAAGGTGGTGCCGGGATAGGGCTGTGAATCGCCGTTGCTGGTGACGTTGTCGGTGGCGATTTCGACGGCGTGCTCGGTCCAGGCTTCCCGCGAATCCGAACGCAGGAACTGGAAGGTAGCGGACATCGAATCGTCGTTGCTGCGCCACTGCGCCGCGGCGGAATAGCCGTAGCGCACGCGATCGAAATCCTGGCTGCGCATCGCCGCGCCGCGCGGCACATAGACGAACTTGCCGCCCGCCGGCAGCGAGCCATCCGCCGGCGCCTGGCCGAGCGACCCGTTTGCATTGAGCACCCGCTTGCCATAGTTCGAGATCTGCAGGCCATCGGCGCGCGACACGATTTCCGAGCGGACGAAGCTGGCAAGCAGGCCGATCTGGCCGATACCGGTATGCCAGCGATTGCTCACCAGTATCGACACCGTCGGTGCGGATTTGTGCGCGAGATCGCCGTAATTGTTCTCGAGCGCGCCGGTGATGATGAAACCGTTCTGGTCGAACGGAAGCCGGGTGCGCAGGTTGACGATGCCGGCGATACCGCCTTCGATCATGTCCGCGCTGGGGCTCTTGAAGACGTCGACACCGCCGAGCAGTTCGGAAGGCACGTCTGCGAAGCTGATGCCGCGGCCATTATTGGCGGTGAAGGTGTCGCGGCCGTTGAGCTCGGACCGGGTATAGGTGAGGCCGCGGACAACCACGCCCGAGCCTTCGGGCTGGAAGTGATCGGGATCGACGCCGGCATCGAAATGGCCGATCGCGACGCCGGGAATGCGCTGCAGCGCCTCGGTCACGGAGCGATCGGGAAGCGCGCCGATATCCTCGGCGGAAATTGAGTCGACGACGACTTCAGAATTCTTCTTGATCGCCTGGGCACTCGAAAGGCTCTGGCGGATGCCCGTGACGATGATCTCGGTCTCGGGCGTGTCCGAAGTCTGGGCGCTATCCTGCGGCGTACCCTTGTCGGAAGAACTGCCGTTCGGCGCGGGCGATGCTGTCTGGGCGAAAGCCGGAGATGCCAGTGCGACGGTACAAATTGCGAGCAGCGACGTGCTGCCCTTCAAAAGACGGTCCTTTACCGGTGCTTCAGCCATAGCACCGCATATCGATGGAAACATCCTCGATCCCCTCCTAGTTTATGGTAGCGCTAACATTTTTAGATGCGCTATCTTGTTTCTCATCATTGCTTAACGAGCCTCTTCACGCTGCGCTAGTAACAATTCTGTCGCTTGCCGCTTTTGTTGGCGATATGTGTCCAAACAGTCGCACGTGGGAGCGCTAACACCACGGCGAGAATTTGGGGGGAGTAATGGAGGACGCCACGACAAGGGTCGGCCGTGTTCTTATCGTCGGTGGCGGTACCGCGGGATGGATGACGGCGGCGTCGCTCGCCTGGGCGTTGGCGAAGCTGCCGGTCGAGATCCTCGTCGTCGAATCGGACCAAATTGGGACAGTCGGCGTCGGCGAGGCGACTGTGCCGCACATCCGCTTCTTCAATGCGCGACTCGGTATCGACGAGGCCGATTTCGTCCGGCGGACCAACGCGACGTTCAAGCTGGGGATCGAATTCCGCGACTGGGCACGGATCGGCGATTCCTACATCCATCCGTTCGGCGATTTCGGCCGCGACATGGGCGGCATGCCGTTCCACCATCTCTGGCTGCGGCTAGCCCGCGAGCGGCAGATGCCCGACCTCCAGCAATTTTCGCTGCCGATCCTTGCCGCACGGGCGAACCGCTTCGCGCCGCCGGCAGAGGATCCGCGATCCATCGGATCGACCTTCTCCTACGCCTATCAGTTCGATGCCGGCCTCTACGCGGCCTATCTGCGCGACTATGCCGAGCAGCGCGGCGTGCGGCGGCTGGAAGGCCGGATCGTCGAGGTCGGGCAGCATCCCGAGAGCGGCGCGGTGACCTCGGTCACGCTTGAAGGCGGCGCGGAGATCGAAGCCGATCTGTTCGTCGATTGCTCGGGTTTCCGCGGCCTGCTGATCGAGGACACGCTGAAGGCCGGGTACGACAATTGGTCGCACTGGCTCCCCTGCGATTCGGCGTTTGCCGTGCCCACCGCGCATGGCGGGCCGCTGACGCCCTATACGCGGGCGACGGCACTGGAGGCGGGCTGGCAATGGCGCATTCCGCTCCAGCATCGCGTCGGCAACGGGCATGTCTTCTCGAGCCGGTTCACCGACAGCGACACGGCGCGCGATCGGCTGATGGGCAATCTCGAGGCCGAGCCGCTTGCCGAACCTCGGCTGCTGCGCTTCACCACGGGCAAGCGCCGGCGCCAATGGGACCGCAACGTCGTGGCGATCGGGCTGGCGGCCGGATTCCTCGAACCGCTCGAATCGACCAGCATCCACCTGATCCAGCTCGCGATCGGCAAGCTGATCGAGCTGTTCCCGCTCGCCGGCATGGATCCGGTCGCCGCACACGAGTTCAATCGCGCGATGGACCTGGAATATGAGCGGGTCCGCGACTTCCTGATCCTGCACTATTGCGCCACCGAGCGCGACGATACCGAGTTCTGGCGGTATGTCCGCACCATGGAAGTACCGGACTCGCTGACCTATGCGATCGCCGCATTTCGAGAACGCGGGCTGGTGGTCAAATATCGCGAGGGTATGTTCCTCGAGCCGAGTTGGCTGGCGGTCTATTACGGGCAGCGGATCGAGCCCCGGCTGGGCAATCCGCTGGCCGAGGCGCTGCCGATCGCCGAGGTCGAGAAGCGCACCCACCTGCTGGCCGAGGAACTGGCGGGCGCGGTGGCTGCGATGCCGGATCATGCAGCCTATATCTGGCAGCTGGGTGGAACCGCGCCGGAACGCGCGGCATGACCGCAGTGCCGGTCATCGCGATTGTCGGAGACGGCGTCGCCGCGTGGATGACGGCCGCAACGCTGGCGCGGCGCCTGCCGCGCGATCGCTACGCGATACACGTGATCGAGCCGGGCCGCCCGACGCCCGAATGCCTGGGCTCGAGCCTGACCGCGCTGCCGTCGCTTGTCGGCTTCCATGCGATGCTGGGGATCACGGAAGAGATGATCCTTCGCGAAGCGCGGGGCACAGCGGCGCTGGGCGTGGCCTATTCGGGCTGGAGCGCCGATGGCGGCGCGAGCTTCTTTCCGTTCGGCGCGGTCGGGGCGCCGATGGCGTCGGTCGCGTTTCACCAGCTCGCCGCGCGGCTGGTGGCCGCCGGGCGCGCGGTGCGACCGGCCAATTATTCGGTCGCGGCGCTTGCCGCGCAGAGCGGGCGCTTCGCAGCGGGCCAGCCGCACGGCCTGCATCTCGAGCTTGCCGCCTATCGGAAGGCGATGCGTTCCGTCGCGCTGGCGCATGGCGCAACCGCAGCCGATGGCCCGCTTGTCGCCGTCACGGTGGAGGACGGACGCATCGCCGGCCTTGCGCTTCCGAGCGGCACGATAAGCCCGCATCTGGTGCTCGATTGCACTGGCCCCGCGCGGCTCGCGATCGGCGCGCTCGAGGCACGATTCCAGAGCTGGAAGGCGTGGCTGCCGTGCGATCGGATGGTGAGCGGCTTTTCCACCGAACCCGTCGCGCCGCTTTATGGCCAGATGTTCGCGGAAGATGCCGGCTGGTCGTGCCTGACGCCGTTGGCGGGCGGCACGGCGGAGCTCGCCTGCTACAGCACGGCCTTTGCTGGGTCGGACGGCGGCGAAGCATTCGAGAATGGCCGGCTGGACGCGCCCTGGATCGGCAATTGCATCGCCCTCGGCACCGCTGCGGCCGTCGCCGAGCCACTGCATCCGATCGGGCTGCAGCTGACCCAAAGCGCGTTGGCGCGATTGATTACTTTGCTCCCCGCCACGCCCGAGGCGGCGGTGGAGGCGGCCGAATATAATCGCATCTCGGCCAACGAGCTCGACAGCGTGCGCGACTTCCTGACGATGCACTATGCCACCAGCACGCGCGCCGGGCCCTTCTGGGATACGGTGCGCGCCGCTCCGCTGCCCGAGCGCGCGGCGTACAAGCGCACCCTGTTCGAGGCGACGGGGCGCATCGTGATGTATGACGAAGAGATGTTCGATGCCGAGGATTGGGTCACCCTGTTCGACGCTCACGGCATAAGGCCCCGGCGGCACGACGCGCTGGCCGACGGCTTTTCGCTGGACGAGATCGAGCGGCATTTTGCGCGCGTGCGCCAGGACGTGATCGAAACAGTGCGCGCAATTCCGCCCTATGCTTCGCCGCTGCCCGTGGCGGCGGCATGACGTCAGGCCCGATCCGCAGCGTCGTGATCGTCGGCGGTGGCACTGCGGGCTGGATGGCGGGGGCGGCCGTTGCGCGGATGGTACCAATCGGGGTGCGGGTTACGCTGATCGAATCGGACGAGATCGGCACGGTTGGCGTGGGCGAGGCGACGATCCCGCCGATCCGGTCGTTCAATGCGATGCTCGGCGTGGACGAGGATGATTTCATCGCGGCGACCGGCGGCAGCTTCAAGCTGGGGATCGAGTTCGTCGATTGGTGGCGCTCCGGCCATCGTTATCTCCACCCGTTCGGCGCGTTCGGCTTCGATATCGAAGGGGTGAAGTTCCACCATTACTGGCTGAAGATGCGCGCCGCCGGGCGCGCGGGGCCGCTGGAGGCGTATAATCTCTCCGCCGTCGCCGCGCTGAACGGGCGGTTCGCGCGGCCCGATCCCGATCCGGCATCGCCGCTGTCACAGCTCAACTATGCCTATCATTTCGATGCGTCGCTCTATGCCGGCTATCTGCGGCGGCATGCCGAGGCGCAGGGCGTGGTCCGCGTCGAGGGCAAGGTGGTGGATGTCGCGCTCCGTAGCGAGGACGGGTTCATCGAGGCGGTGACGCTCGACGGCGGACTCCGCGTCGAAGGCGACCTGTTCATCGATTGCTCGGGCTTTCGCGGCCTGCTGATCGAACAGGCGCTGGGCGCGGGCTATGAGGAATGGACGCAGTGGCTGCCCTGCGACCGCGCGGTCGCGGTGCCCACCGCCAATATCGATCGGCGGATCGCGCCGTTCACCCGCGCCACCGCGCGGCCGGCGGGCTGGCAATGGCGGATCCCGCTCCAGCACCGCACCGGCAACGGCTATGTCTATTCGAGCGCGCATATCGACGACGAACAGGCGGTCGCGACGCTGATGGCCAATCTGGACGGCGAACCGCTGGCGGATCCGCGGCCGCTGCGCTTCGTCACTGGGCGGCGCAAGAAATTATGGGTGCGCAACTGCGTCGCGCTGGGGCTCGCTTCGGGGTTCATGGAGCCGCTCGAATCGACCAGCATTCATTTGATCCAGTCGGGCATCTCCAAGCTGTTCGCGCTGTTCCCCGATCGCGGCTTCAATCCGGTGGCGGCGGACGAATATAACCGGCTCGGGCAGATCCAGGTCGAGCAGATCCGCGACTTCCTGATCCTCCACTACAACGCCACCGAGCGCGATGATTCGCCTTTCTGGCGCCAGTGCCGGACGATGGCGGTGCCCGAGAGCCTGGCGCGCAAGCTCGCGCTGTTTCGCGACAAGGGTCGGCTGTTCCGCTACGAGGACGAGCTGTTCGCCGAGGCGAGCTGGGTCGCGGTGTTGCTGGGACAGGGCGTGATCCCCGAGGGCTGGGACCGGCTGGCCGACACGGTGGACGCGACGGCGATCGATGCGCGCCTGCGTCGCATAGCTGAGGTCTTCGCGGCGACGGCCCAGCACATGCCCGATCATGCCGATTTCATCGCCCGTATCCGCCCGGGCGGCATGAGGATCCCCGCATGAGCGACGCGCGCATCCGCGACATCGTCATCGTTGGCGGCGGCACCGCGGGATGGATGGCAGCGGCCACCTTCGCCAAGCTGCTCGGCCCCGACTACGCCCGGATCACCTTGGTCGAATCCGATGCGATCGGCATCGTTGGCGTCGGCGAGGCGACGATCCCGCAAATGGCGATCTTCAACCGCATGCTCGGCATCGACGAAAACCAGTTCATCCGCGAGACCAAGGGCAGCTTCAAGCTCGGCATCGAATTCGTCGACTGGGGGCGGATCGGCGACCGCTATTACCACCCCTTCGGCAAGTTCGGCGTCGACATGAAGGGCGTGTCGTTCCACGCGCACTGGCTGCGCGCGCATCAGGCCGGTGCGCCCGAGCGGCTCGACGATTATTCGCTCAACGCGCTCGCCGGCGACCGGCAGAAGTTCCTCCGCCCGATCGACAATGGCAATTCGCCGTTGTCACAGATCGTCTATGCCTTTCACTTCGATGCCGGGCTCTATGCCCGCTATTTGCGCGGCTATGCCGAGGCGCGCGGCGTGGTGCGGCAGGAGGGGCGGATCATCGAGGTCGCCCGGCGCGGTACCGACGGATTCATCGAGGCGGTGACGCTCGAAAACGGGGAACGGATCGAAGGCGACCTGTTCATCGATTGCTCGGGATTCCGGGGACTGCTGATCGAGCAGAGCTTGGGCGCGGGCTATGAGGATTGGTCGCAGTGGCTGCCCTGCGATCGCGCAATTGCGGTGCCGTGCGCGAGTGTGTCCGGGATCACGCCGTTCACTCGCGCCACGGCGCGCACCGCCGGCTGGCAATGGCGCATTCCACTCCAGCACCGGACCGGCAACGGCCATGTATTTTCGACGAAGTATATGAGCGAGGATGAGGCGACCGCGATCCTGCTCGCCAATCTCGACGGCGAGCCGCTCGCCGAGCCGCGCGTTGTGCCGTTCACCGCCGGCCATCGCCGTAAGTTCTGGGACGGGAACGTCGTGGCGCTCGGGCTCGCATCGGGCTTCATGGAGCCGCTCGAATCGACTAGCATCTGGTTGGTCCAGAGCGGGCTGGCGCGGCTGATGAACATGTTCCCAGATCGCGGCTTCGCCCAGGGGACGATCGACCGGTACAACCGGGTGATGGTTCACGAATATGAGCAGATCCGCGACTTCATCATCTTGCACTACCACGCCACCGAGCGCGATGATTCGCCGTTCTGGAACTATTGCCGAACCATGGAAGTGCCGGAACGGTTAAAGGAGAAGATGCGCTGCTTCGCCGATTATGGCCGCACCTTCCGCGACGATGACGAGCTGTTCAATGAAACGAGCTGGTTCGCGGTGATGAACGGCCAGCGGCTGAACGCGCGCACCTATGACCCGGTGGCCGAAACGATGAGTCTGGAAGAGACAATCGCGCGGCTGGCGCAGATCCGCCAGACGATCGTCAATTCGCTCGACTATATGCCGAGCCACGCAGAGTTCATCGCGGCGAATTGCGCGGCTTAGCGCCGCCCGACAGCGAACCGAGCAGGAAGGCGCGGAGGCGCTCGGTGCGCTCCTCGCTGGCGGGGCCGAGCACGCTGCGGACGTGCGGCGGCAGATGATCGCCCGCACTCGCGGCATCTTCGTCGAACACGAGATAATCAAACCAGGCGCGCCAGGCCTGTTTCTGCTCCGGCGGCAGGTCGCGGATGCTCATCAGCGCGTGGATCATCGCGATGAACGGCGTGGCGGAGGCGTCATAGGCCCACCAATAGTTCACCAGCACGTTCACGGGATCGAGTGCGCGGACATGGTGCCACCAGATCGCCGGAATGAAGAGCGCGTCACCGGGCTCGAGATCGGCAACCAGCGCGTGGCGCAGTGCCTCGGCATAGCGGGGATAGCGTGTCAGATCGGGCGACTCGGGATCGGGCATGCTGACGGGCGGGCCGGCGAGCGTGCGATCGAGCGGGCCGACATACATGTTCGCCGCCTGGGTGGGCGGGAACAGGGTGAAACGCCGGCGCCCCGCCACCACCGCGGCGACATTGGCTGAGGCATCGAAATGCGTCGCGATCCGGACTGCATTGCCGATCCACAGCCGCGGCGTGGCGCCGCTCGCTGCGAGGTCGAGCCGGTTGGCCTCGGCCCATCCTGGGAAATGCTCGGCAGCGGTGGCTGCATTGGCATAGAGCGCGGGCGGGGTGCCCTCGGCTCCGGCGAAGCGTGCCAGCTCGCCCAGCAGGGCCTCAAGCGGCACGCGCTGCCGCGTGAAATTGAAGCCCTGCATGTCTTCGCTATAGAAGAAACGGCCGTCGATCTCCGGCGTACTGACCAGCACCTCCAGCGCCGCCCCGCCGCGGAACCTGGCGAGATATTCAAGCATCGCCTGACTGCCCTCGCGCCCGGCCTGGACCGCCGGCCAACCGGCAACCTGTCCGCGCAGCACGACCGGCTCATAGCCGGACGCGATTTCCCCCGCGAAGACCTCTGGCGTGACGGCTTCACGTTCCTTGACGCGCCGGAGAGCCGCGGGATTGGCGCTGTGCATGGTCCAGCGGTAGCGCACCGCTGCCGCCACGCCAACTATCGCCACCTTGTCATTCGCGACGTCTTCGCGTTGATGGCGCCTGGCCCTTCCCGTGGCCAAGCCGGATCGGAAGCGGAGTTCCGAGGATGCGCGATCTCAGAGACGGTCGTTGGGCCGATGCCAGCCTCACCGTGCTGCTCGCGGTGCAGGTGCTGACCCTCTTCGTCGCGATCCCGCTGGGCGCGCACCATTCGTCGTCCCATCTTCTGCTTGACCTATGCCACCTCGCCTTTGCCGCGATCTGCGTCGGCGTGCTGACCCGGCACCGGGCGGTGCAGATCGCGCTGCTGGCGGGATTGGCGCTACTTGGGGTGGGACCTGTCGCCGGCGACGCGTTCGCGGGACGCCTTGGGCTCAGTGCGCAGGCCGTCCATGAAACGATCGCGATCAATGCATTCATTTTCAACGGCATCGTCACCGCACTTGTCGCGCGCCAGGTCTTTGGCGCCGGGCGCGTGACCGGGTATCACATCCAGGGCGCGGTTCTGCTCTACCTGAACGTCGCCGCGTTGTTCGCCATCGCCTATGGCCTGCTGGAGAGCCACTTCATCGGCGCTATCGTGCCCGAGAGTGGCGGCGTACTCGGTGGTGCGCTCGGCGCCCGCACTGCGGCGCTGACCTATTTCAGCCTATCGACGATCACCACCACCGGCTTCGGGGATCTCCAACCGGCTCATCCGATCGCGCGCAGCCTCGCCAATTTCGAAGCGGTGTTCGGGCAGCTGTTCCCCGCTACGTTGCTGGCCCGGCTGGTCGGGCTTCATCTGGTGCACAGCAAGCACGAAGAATCCTGAATTCGACCATTTGAAATGGCCGTTTCCGTGAGCTTAGCCACTTCCGTCCGGCGCGGGTTCCCGATAACCACGGTCGACGATCTTGCACCCAAAGGATGGGCCTGCGCCCGCCAATGAGTCCCGCAACCCGGATCGCATCCCAAGGCGATCCTCAAGGGCCGAAAGCAATGCAACTTCTGGTAGTAGAAGACGATGCGATGGCGGCGAAGCAACTCGTCGCCGACCTGGCCGAGCTCGGCCATGGAACCATGGTGGCGCAGGACGGGCGCGCAGCGCTGTCGCTGGCGACCGACAGCAAGTTCGACGCGGTGCTGCTCGACGTGATGCTGCCCTATGTCGATGGCGTCGGCGTGGCTAAATTGCTCCGCGAGCGCGGCATCGACGTACCGATCATCATGCTGACCGCGCTGGGCGACCTCGACCAGCGGCTCGACGGGCTCGATGCCGGCGCCGATGATTATCTGGTCAAGCCGGCGGCCCCCGCGGAGATCGACGCGCGGTTGCGCGCGATCATCCGCCGCGCGGCGCGGACCAACGAATCCGGCGTGATGCGGGCGGGCGACATCGAGGTGAACGAGATCAAGTATCGCGCGATGCGCGCGGGCCGGCCGCTCGCGCTCCAGAATCTCGAATTCCGCATCCTGTGCGAGCTCGTCCGCAACGCCAACAGCGTCGTCACGCGCCAGATGCTTTACCAGACGATCTGGAACTTCGATTTCGAGCCGGCGACCAACGTCGTCGACGCGCACATCCGCCGCATCCGCTTGCAGATCAACCAGCCGGGCGAGCGCGATCCTATCAAGACGATTCGCGGCGTCGGCTATATGTTCACCGACAAGGAGTGACATGCGCCCGCGCTCCCTTCGCGCGATCATGGCGATCTATGTCACGGCGGTCATCATCGCGCTGATCCTGCTGCGCACAGTCAACTATCGGATCACCCATGACGCGCTGGAGCACGAAGTCGATCTTCGGATCGCCAGCGAAGCGACCGAGATCGTCGATGCCGGACGAGGGAGCGACGAACGCGCAATGGCGGCGTGGATCGCGACCGAACTGGGCGAGCATGACAGCGCCGATCTCTATCTGCTGCTGGTGGACAAAGCGGGGCGGAAGCTCGCGGGGAACCTGTCGCTGCGCACGCTTCCGGCGATCGGCTATTCGGATCTAGGGCCCGAGGCGAATGTCGGCGGGGTCGATCATGGGCGTGCGCTGACGCGGCGGCTGCCCGGTGGCGGCACGCTGGTCGTGGTCGCCGACAATGACGAGGTCGACAGCTTCGATGCGATGCTGTCGCGCGTGCAACTGTTCGGGACCGCGATCACGGCGCTCATCCTGATCGGCGGCGCGGTAGGCATCACCCTGGCGATCCGCGGGCGGATGCGCGCGATGCAGCGGACCGTCGACGCCGTGATCGCGGGTGACCTGCACAGCCGCATCCCGCTGGACGGCACGCGGAGCGAGTTCGACCGCCAGGCGGCGGCGTTCAACCGGATGCTCGACCGGATCGACGAGCTGATGGTGAACATCAAGCATGCCGCCAAGGATGTCGCGCACGAGCTGAAGAGCCCGCTTGCGCGGCTGCGCAGCCGGATCGCCGCGCTCGAACGCCATTCGCAGGGCGATCCGCTGGAGCCCGAGATCGCCGAGCTGCGAGAGCAGACCGATCAGATGCTCGAGCTCTTCGCGAGCCTGATGCGGCTATGGGAGATCGAAGGAGGCCATCGCCGCGATCGTTTCGCTTCAATCGACATCGCCGCATTGGCGAGCGACGTTGGCGAGGCGTTGCAGATCGTCGCGGAGGAGGCCGAGCGGCCCCTCACGATCGCCGATAGCGCTCCGCTCCGGGTACGGGGCGATCTCCACCTGCTGCGGCAATTGCTTGTCAATCTGATCGAGAACGCCATTCGGCACACGCCGCCGGGCACGCGGATCGCGCTGCGGGTCGAGAGACGTGCGCACTCGGTCGCGCTTGTCGTGGCGGATGACGGGCCCGGCATTCCGGCGGCGGAGCATGCGGTGGTCGTCCGCAAGTTCGGCCGGCTGGAGTCGGCGATCGAGGCGCCGGGGCAGGGGCTTGGGCTGACTTTGGTTGATGCGATCGCGCGCCTGCATCACGGCAGGCTGACGCTGGAGGATGCGGGCCCGGGCCTGCGCGCCGTGGTCGAGCTTCCGCTGCATCCCTGAGAATGAAAAAAGCCGGCCGGGGCATAGGCCCCGGCCGGCTGTCGAGTTTGGATCCCGCAGGAGGTGGGATCAGAAGCTTACGGCCACTTCGCCGCCGAAGGTGCGCGGCGCATTGAAGTTGGCATAATAGCCCAGCGTCTTGGCGTTCGCGTTGTCGATGCGATAGATATGCTGCTCGTCGAGCAGGTTGCGCGCCCAGGCCGAAACGGTGAGCTTCTGCCCGCGATCGCTCATCGGGATGTCGGCAAGCGCGATGCGGCCGTTTACGATGAAGCTCGAGTCGGTCAGCAGGTTCTCGGAGTCGAAGCTGTGATCCGCGTCGCCATAATTGGCGTCGAGGTGGAAGCGCACCTTGGTATCGCCGCCGCCGCCGACTGGGATTTCATAGTCGATAAAGCCCGACGCCGCATTCTCCGGCGTATAGACGATGTACACTTGGGTCAGCTTGCCATGGATGGTGCCCGGCGCGGCGCCGACGGGGTCCGGATTCGGGTTCGGCGTGGGCGGCACATGCGTATAGGTATACGCATAGGAAGCCCCGAGCGTCAGGTGCTCGACCGGACGGACGGTCAGGTCGGCCTCGAAACCGCGGATCTTGGTGAGGCCCGCCGCATTGGCCGTGTTCTGGGTATGGATGTTCAGGTTCGGGTTCGGGATGTTGGTGCCCGGAATGAAGGTGTTGCTGTCGATATAGTCGAAGTCGATCTGGGTGCCGGTGCGATCCATGATGTAGCCGGCCAGGTTCAGGCGAACCCGGTGATCGAACAGGTCCATCTTCGAACCGACTTCATACGACTTCACCGTTTCCGGGCCGAAGGCCGCGAAGTTGGACGAGCGGTCATTGGCGCCGCCGGCGCGGTAGCCGGTCGAATATTTGGCGTAGAGGTTGATCCCCTGCGTCGCATCGAACGCCAGCGTGACCATCGGGTCGAACCGGCCCTTGTCATAGTCGAGCTTGTAGTTGGTCGGCGTGCCGGTCACGACATACAGCGTACCGTTGCGCTTGTCCTTGGTGTAGCGGCCGCCGGCCGTCAGGTGGAAGGCGGACGCCCAGTCCGGCGTATAGGTGGCCTGGCCGAACACCGCGTAGCTGTGCGCCTTGGCGACGCTGCCGCGTGCCAGGAACCGCGAATTCTCGTCCCAGCCCTGGTTGCCCGAAGTGATCGGGCCGAACACCTGCGAGGGCAGGATCGTGTAGCCGGTGCCATCGGCATTCCACTGGTTCGACGACGGGGTCGCCGCGGTTTCGCGAGCCTGCTCTTCGAAATAATAGAGGCCGGCGACGTAATCGAGCTGCGGGATGCTGCCGACCGCCTGGAATTCCTGACTGAACTGGCTCTGGTACAGATCCGACAGGCTATAGCGGCTGAACTTCTGGTTCGGCGTGAACGCCGGAGTGCGCTCCGGCCCGCCCGAATTGTCATACTGGTTGGTCGAAACCTTGCGCCATGCCGTGATCGAACGGAGCTCGATCGCCGGCGAGATATGATATTTGAGGTTGGCGCTGATACCCTGGGTCCTGTCGACCGACCATTGCTGTGGCACGCCGACATCCGCCACGTCCTGGCGGTCGGGGTGGACCTTAACGATCGGCGGCAGCGGCGCGATGCAATTGGTCCCGGCCGTGCAATTCGCGCCGTTGACCGTCAGCTGCGTGCCCACATAGGTTCCGACCGGCAGGCCCGTCGGGTTATAGTTCACCAGCTGGCTGTAGAACGGCGTGTTCTCGTCTTTCGCCTTGTCGAATGCGAAATCGGCGGTGAAGCCGTCGAACGGAGTCCAGCGCGCGGCGACGCGGCCGCCGACGCGGTTATAGGCGTTCCAGCCGATCTGGCCGGCCAGCGGGTCCTTGGTGGTAGGGTCCTGGTGCTGGATCACGCCGTCGAGCTTGATCGCGAAATTGGCGATAGCGGGCAGATCGAGATGCACCTGGCCGTTATAGCTGCCGAAATTGCCGACGCCGCCGCTGGCGCGGCCGTCGAACTCGCCGGTCGGCGCCTTGGTGACGATGCTCAACGCGCCGCCTTCGGTGTTGCGGCCGAACAGCGTGCCTTGCGGTCCCTTCAGCACTTCGATCCGTTCGACGTCGAACAGCGAGGCGTTGAGGCCTTGCGAGCGGCCGAGATAGACGCCGTCGATATAGACACCGACGCCGGGCTCGCGGGCGGTCTGGTTCTGGTCGAACGGAACGATGCCGCGGATGCCGATGGTCAGCGCCGACTGGCGCGCCTCGAAGGTCGCGACGCGCAACGACGGTACGCCGCCATCGGCGAGGTCGCCGAGGCTTTGCACGTGCCGGTCGGCGATCATCGCGGTGTCGACCACCGAGATGGCGATCGGCGTCTTCTGGAGATTGGTCTCGCGCTTGGTGGCGGTGACCACGATGTCCTCGAGGCCGACGACCTCCTGGCCCGAATCGGCTGTCTGGGCGGCCGGGGTACCCGTCGACAGTTCCGCCGGACTGGTCTGCGCAAGGGCAGGGGTGATCGTCGAGGTGAGCAGCGCAGTGCCCAGCAGGAGTTGCAGCCGCAAGCCGGCTTGATAGCGCATAGGTATTAGTCCCTTTAGGAGAGATGTTCTGTCCCCGGGGCGCTACAGACGAAGCTGGTCAGTTATATTACAATAGGTGTAACACAACCAATACTACCATGTCATATTCGTATCATCTTACCCAAAATATCGATGTATGTGCGAAACTATTCATCGATGATATTCATCGTCTTGAAGCGCTTTCGCAAGCTTATACGACGAGATGGCAATCAAATGTGATCTATTCGTAATTTTACACAGAAATTTCGACTCTATAACGGGCCACATTTGATGTTCGTGGTCATGTGCGAGCACGCCCAGCTGCCGCTCTCGTGCGATTTGACGGATCGACTGGCGCTTAAATTGCGTTAATATCCGAGTGGCTGGATATGGATTCGCCGGCCCTGGAACGAGGTGCGCGATGGGACAGCTTGCGCTTGCTCTGCCGAATGATTTCTCGATCGTGGCGATCGCCGATCGCCAGCTCGCCGGATTGGGCGCGCTGTTCGAAGGGGCTGGGAGCGCCCGTATCCCCTTCAAGGCGCGAACCGCCGCTGAGCGGAACGTGCTAGCTGCCAGGCTGGACGCCGCAGTGATTCAGGCAGACCGCGCGGTGCTTCTGGTGGCGCATGGCGCGAGCTGCTTCGCCACCGCCTGGTGGGCGCGGCTTTCTCCCGCTTCCTATGTCTCGCGCGTTGCCGGCGCGCTGTTCTTCGAACCGATCGAAGGCGATGAGACAAGCGTCGGCAACCTGCTCGATACCTTCGCCTCGCCGCGTTCGGCGCTTCCTTTCCCCTCGATCGTGCTCGGCGGGGAAACCGCTCCGAAAGACCTGAGGCCACAGATCCGCGCGCTGGCGCAGAGCTGGGGCAGCCGAGTCGTAATCGGCGGCCATGTCGAGATCGACAGCCCGATCAGCCGCACGCGGCGCGCGATCGAACGCTTCACCAGTGCCATGGTCGAGCGCGACATGCGCGTCGCCGATGCCCTGCTCGGGCCGCCGGTTTTTCCCTTCCGGGTGCGTTGACTCGCCATTTCTGGTAGGCTGCCTATCACCCGAGAGGGTGTTGAAGGCTGCAATATGGTGCAATAATCTGCTGGCTATGACGGAAGCAGCGGTCATCCATATCATCGACGACGACGAGTCGCTGCGCTCGGCGCTGATGAGCCTGTTCCGCTCGGTCGGGCTTGATGCGCGCGGGCATCCCGCGGTCGCCGATTTCCTTGCTGCCCCTCGCGAGGACGCTCCCGGCTGCCTGGTGCTCGATGTCCGCCTGCCCGGTGTAAGCGGGCTCGATTTCCAGGATCGGCTCGACGAGCTCGGCATCGGACTGCCGACCGTGATGATGAGCGGGCATGGCGATGTGCCTATGTCGGTGCGCGCAATGAAGGCCGGGGCGATCGACTTCCTTGAAAAGCCGTTCCGCGATCAGGACATGCTCGATGCAACTGCCGCCGCGATCGAACGCGACCGCCGGCGTCGTGCCGAGGCGAACGACGATGCGGGCCTCCATCAGCGCTATGGGACGCTTTCACCGCGCGAACAGCAGGTGATGGCGCTGGTGACGGCGGGCCGGATGAACAAGCAGGCGGCGTATGAGCTCGATCTGAGCGAAGTGACGGTCAAGATCCATCGCGGCGCGGCGATGCGCAAAATGGGCGCACGCACGCTGCCGGATCTGGTGAGAATGGCTGAAAAGCTCGGCGCAAGGGCTCCGTAATCGCCCGTAATACCATGGGATAATTCCTCCCCGCCGTTGCTTCTGCAACAACGGCGGCTTGGGACGGCTTGTTGACCTTCCCCAGTGGAAGGAAGTCTTACCGTGTTGCCCAAGCCTCTGATCGCCATCGTCGAGGACGACGAATCGCTGCGTCCTGCCCTGGTGGGGCTGGTGCGGTCGATGGGCTATGACGGCGAGGGGTTCGCGTCCGCCGAAGCGTTCCTGGAGGGCGATGCGGCCAGCCGCGCGAATTGCCTGGTCTCCGATTTCCAGCTTCCCGGCATCAGCGGGCTCGATCTGGCCGACCGGCTCGGTGTAGGCCTGCCGATAATCCTGGTGACCGCGCGGACCGAGAAGAGCATCGAGGATCGCGCAAAGGAAAGCGGCGTTCTTTGCCTGCTGCGCAAGCCCTTCGAGATCGACGCACTGGCGGGCTGCATCCGGCGCGCGCTGGACTCCTGATCCCGCTTTGCCGACAAGGCTCTCGTGGGGAAAGCTGCCGATATTCTCGATCTGGTCCAGGAGAGCGTCGTCACGCGCGACGCCCAGGGACTGATCCTGTCGTGGAACAAGGCGTCCGAGACGCTGTACGGTGTGCCCCGTAGCCAGGCGCTCGGCCGCGACCTCCATGTGCTGCTCGCCACCGAGCATGAGGGGCCCATCGAGCAGCTCGAAGCGCAATTGCTCGCCGAAGGCCGCTGGTCGGGCGAGCTGACGCGCCGTACCGCAGGCGGGGAGCCGCTGATCCTCGACATCCACTGGACCGTCGAGCGCGACGCCGTCGGCAATCTGGTGCGCATCATCGAGACTGCGCGCGACATCACCCGGCGAAAGGCCGCCGAGGATGCGCTGCGGCTCAGCGAATATCGCTACCGCAACATGTTCCAGGCGATGGCGGTCGCCTTCTGGGAAGTCGATTTCACCGCGGTCGGCGCGATGCTGATCCCCTTGCGCGACCAGGGCGTCACCGATCTTCGCGCCTATCTGCTCGCCCATCGCGCCTTTTTCGAAGAGGCGCTGGACAAGACCATCGTCCTCGATGTCAACGAGAAGGCGCTCGAGCTGTTCGGTGCCACCGATCGCAGCGAGCTCATCGGCAAGAGCACCGCGCGCTATTGGACGCGGTCGAGCGAGGCGGTCTATCTTGAGGCGCTGGTCGCGACGATGGAGCGGCGGCCGTTCCTGGTCGCCGACACGCAGCTCGTCCGGCTCGACGGACGGGCGATCGACGTCATCTTCACGGTCTCGCTCTCGCAGGAAGCGCGCAAGCGCGGGGTGATGCTGATCGGCGTGATCGACGTGTCCGCGCAGAAGGCCGCGGAGGCGGCGCTGGCGAAGGTCCAGGCCGAATTCGCGCACGCCGCTCGGGTGTCGATGCTGGGCGAACTGACGGCCTCGATCGCGCATGAGGTCAACCAGCCGCTTGCGGCGATCGCGACCAGCGGTTCGGCGACCCTGCGCTGGCTCGCGGCCGCCACGCCGGATCTCGACGAAGTTCGCGCGCTGGCCTCGCGCATCGTCGCGGATGCGGGGCGGGCTGCTGATATCATCACCCGCGTCCGCGCGATGGCCGAGCACCGCGAGCCCGAGCGCATGCTGCTGTCGCTCAACGCGCTGATCGAAGAGTCGCTCGCCTTTCTCGGCCCCGAGCTGCGCGCGCAGCATGTCGAGACCGAGCTGCAGCTCGATGCCTACCTGCCCCAGGTGATGGCCGACCGCACCCAGGTCCAGCAGATCCTGGTCAATCTCGCGGTCAATGCGGCGCAGGCGATGGCGGAAGCACCGTTCCGGAGGCTGCGCGTGTCGACCGTTTCGCGGGGGGACGAAATCGAGCTTGCAGTCGAGGATAGCGGCCCTGGCCTTGGTCCCGACGCGGAGCGGCTGTTCGACAGCTTCTACACCACCAAGCAGGGTGGGATGGGGATGGGCCTGCCGATCTGTCGCAGCATCGCCGCCGCGCATGGCGGCCGGATCGAGGCGGGCAGCAGCCCGTCGGGAGGCGCGCGCTTCACGGTCACCCTCCCGGCCATCCAGACTATACCAACGTCTTACTCGTCGAGCCGCGCGTAGAGTTTCGCGGCGGGGTCCGCGGGCGCATTCGAGTGGCGTGGACGCACGGCACTGGGGCCAGCAGTCCGGCGGAGGAACCCAATGTCCAACACCATCGTCCTGATCCACGGCGCCTGGCTCAATTCACGCAGCTGGGAAGGCTTCAAGGCCCGCTACGAGGCGCTGGGCTATACCGTGGTCACGCCGGACTGGCCCTATGACGATCGCAGTCCCGAGCAACTGCGCGCTGCTCCGCGCAAGGAACTCGCCACCCTAGGTCAGCGCGAGATCCTCGATCATCTCGAAACCGTCATCCGCGCGCTTCCCGAAGAGCCGATCCTGATCGGCCATTCGCTGGGCGGCGTGTTCATCCAGCACCTGCTCGATCGCGGAATGGGTGTCGCCGGCGTCGCGATCGATCCGGCGCCGACGCCGGGCGTACCGCTCGGCTGGCATGCGATCTGGTCGGCGCTGCCTATCTTCATCGATCCGCTGAGTTGGCGGAAGGCGAAGGTGATGTCGCGCGGCTATTTCAAGAACCGCTTCGCGCAGACCGCGCCCCGGGACAGGGCTGACGCGCTGTACGACCGCTACATCGTGCCGACGCCGGGCCGGGTCTATTGGAACGGTGTCGTCAACAGCATCAAGATCGACTGGAAGAACCCCAATCGCGCGCCGTTGCTGCTGATCGGCGGCGAAGTCGATCTGATCGCCGACGCGGCGATGACGCGCGCGATCTTCAGGAAGCAGAGCCAGGCGCCCTCGACCACCGAATATAAGGAATTCACGGGCCGCTCGCACTGGACCGGCATCGATGCTGGCTGGGAGCAGGTGGCCGACTATGCGCTCAACTGGGCGGTGCGCCATGCGCGCGCACCCAAGATAGTCCAGATCCGCGAAGCCAAGGCCGCCTGATCCCCCGGCGCCTTGCCTGCCCGGGCGGTCCAGCCCCCCCCAACGACCGCCCGGGCCCCCTACGACAGCTTCGTCATCCCCGCGCCGGGGCCGTTCTTCTTCCAGGCGGCGACGTCGATCGGCACCGTCATCCGCCCCGGGCGCCGCACCGGCAGCGACCGTCTGGTGACGCCCAATCTGTCGCGCGCAGCGTTCCGGATCCAGTCGGGCTCGCCGGCACGGACCGACTATATGGACTTTCCGGGCCGCTCGCATTTCCTGCTCGGCGAGCCCGGCTGGGAGGATCCGGCGGCCACGACATTCGCCTGGATCGGTCGACTCTAGATATTTCTGAGTCGTTTCTGCCGCTACCGCTAACAGCCTAGCCTGTTGGACCGATTACTCATACATTATAGCGCAACGGCGACAGTATGTAAGCGGTTTCATGGCGTTGGCTGTTACATTCTAATCACAGCGCCGCGATTATTTTACCGATCTGTCCAACAGGTCGACGGATGCGTGTTGACAACGCTATCGGAGTTGATAGCGTTAACATCACGTAGGCATCAAGCTTGCGCAAATATAACAAATGGCAGCGGCCGCCAGAGCCGGCTGTCTAGGAGGGGATTATGAAGAGCTTTGGGCGTTCGCCGGCGCTTGCGCGTTCGGCTTCCGTTATCGCCGTCGCGGCATGCATGCTGGTTCCCGGAATCGCGTTCGCGCAGACCGAAACCGCCCCCGCCGCCCAAGAGGACCAAAACGCGGACGACATCGTCGTCACCGGCATCCGCGCCAGCCTTGAGCGCTCGATCGCGATCAAGCGCGAGCAGTCAGGCGTCGTCGATGCGATCTCTGCCGAGGATATCGGCAAGTTCCCCGACACTAACCTGGCCGAATCGCTGCAGCGCATTCCGGGCGTGTCGATCAACCGCACCAACGGCGAAGGTTCGCTGGTCACGGTCCGCGGTTTCGGCCCAACCTATAATCTGGTCACCCTCAACGGCCGCCAACTCGCGACGGCGAACGTGGCCGTGGTTGGCGGCGACGAGAATAGCGACGGCGCCCAGGGCACCAGCCGTTCGTTCGACTTCTCGAACCTCGCGACCGAAGGCGTGCGGACGCTCGAAGTCTACAAGACCGGCCGCGCTGGCATCCCCTCGGGCGGTATCGGCGCGACGATCAATGTCGTGACACGCCGTCCGCTCGACGACAACGGCCAGTCTGGCTTCAGCGGCAGCATCGGCGCCAAGGCGGTCTATGACACCAGCGTCAACGACTGCCTCGATTGTGGATCGAAGGTGACGCCGGAAGTCTCGGGCGTGTTGAGCTGGAGCGATCCGGAGAAGCGCTTCGGCGTCTCGCTGTTCGGCAGCTATCAGAAGCGCAACTACACCTCGATCAGCGCGACGTCGAACAACTGGAACATCATCCCCTACAGCACCTTCCTGACCGGCGGTTTCGCCCGTAGCGGCGGGGCATGCGCGGGGAACATTCCGACGCCGACCTGCACCGTCGTCAACAACGCGCCGACAAACCCCGACCAGCTCGTCGCGATCCCCAACGACAGCCGCTATCACTATGCCGAGGGCAGCCGCGAGCGCATCAACGGCCAGGCCGTCATCCAGTTCAGACCCACCGACTCGCTGACACTGACCGCCGACGCCCTTTACGCGCAGAACAAGCAGGAGGAGACGCGGTCGGATCTGTCCAACTGGTTCAGCCGTCCGTTCGACGTTGTGACGTTCGACGGCAATCCCGTCGTCGCGACCGCCCAGTATCTCCACGAGACGGTCAACGGTCAGAAGGACGAGGGCTTCGAGGCGCAGTCGCGCGGGCAGAAAGGCCAGATCCAGGATTACGGCCTGAACGCCAAATGGGACTTTGCGAGCAATTTCTCGCTCGTGCTAGATGGCCATTACAGCAAGGCCTCGAGCCGGCCGGATAATGCCAATGGCAACAGCTCGACCCTGGTCGGCATGGGCGCGAATGTCGTCGCGGCGCACTCGGTCGACTACACCAAGGGTATCCCGCAACAGGATATCACGCTGGGCGCGAGCGGCCCGCTCGACATTAACGACGTCGGTACGCAGGTCGGCCGCACCTTCCGTTCGAACCAGGACCAGGACGTCAAGGAACTGCGCGCCGATTTTGCCTGGGATCTGGGCGGGGACAGCAAGTTCGAGTTCGGCGGCAATTATCGCAAGACCGACATGCATCAGACCTTTGTCGCCACCCAGCAGACGCTGGGCGATTGGGGCATCACCAGCCCGGGCGATGTCGAGCGTCTGGCGCCGGGCGCGCTCCAGGCCTTCTGCCTCGAGTGCAAGTTCAACCAGTATAATCCGGGCGGCGATCCGGAATCGCAGACCGCGTTTCGCGGCAATGCGGCCCAGATCTACTCGATCGTCTCGCCTTATTATGCGGGGCTCGATCTGGGTGCGGCCAAGCCTCACGCTGTGGGCATCACCAGCAACCAGGACAACCGCGTCAAGGAAGACATCTGGGCCGCCTATGGCCAGGTGACCTGGAAGGGCGATCTGGGTGGCGCTCCGGCGCGGCTCGTGGCGGGCGTCCGCTATGAGCATACCAAGTCGCGTTCGACTTCGCTGGTCGCGGTGCCCGGCGAGATCAAATGGGTGTCGGACAACGACTTCACCGTCGTGATCTCGAACCAGAACAGCTTCCTTGACGATGAAGGGAGCTACGACAACATCCTGCCGGCGGTCGATTTCCAAGTCGAACCGATCAAGAACGTGATCGCCCGTCTGTCGTACAGCAGGACGATCGCCCGCCCGAACTATGGTGATCTGTTCACCGCGACGACGGTCGGCGGTCCACCGCGCCCGATCAACAATGGCGGCGTCGCCAGCGGCAATAGCGGCAACGCCCGGTTGCTGCCGCTGGTCTCGGACAATTTCGATGCGTCGCTGGAATGGTATTTCAAGCCGGACAGCTACATCTCGATCGCCTTCTTCGACAAGCGCGTGCACAACTTCATCGGCCGCGGCCAGGTCACGCAGAGCCTGTTCGGGCTGCGAGATCCGAGCTCGGGCGCGCCAGGTAGCCGCTCCGGCGACGCCAAGACCGCGCTGACCGGTCTGGGTGCGGACATCAGCGACGTGAACCTGTTCGTGATGACGGCATTGATCCAGCAGACGGGATCGGTGGCGGCCGCCACGAGCCAGTTCAATGCGCACTTCAACACCGCGACGCATTCGTTGGACGACGCCTATGTCCAGTCGATCAACAACACGCTCGATGTCAACGCCAATGCCCAGGATCCGCTCTACCAGTTCCTGGTCGCCCAGCCGATCAACAACAAGGATGCCGAGATTTACGGCGCCGAGATCGCGGGTCAGTATTTCCTCGGCAATACCGGCTTCGGTGTCGCTGCGGCCTATACGCTGGTGCGCGGCGATGTCGGCTTCAATATCGGCGGGAGTCCGTCGGTGGACCAGTTCGCGCTGATCGGGCTGAGCGACACGTTCAGCGGCACCTTGATCTACGAAAAGCACGGCATCTCGGCCCGCGTGGCCTATAACTGGCGCGACAAGTTCCTGTCGGGCATCAACCGTCAGGACTCGCGCAACCCCGAGTTCACCGCGCCCTTCGGCCAGCTCGACGCGACGCTCAGCTACGAGATCACGCCGCAGATCGCCGTCACACTCGAGGGGATCAACCTCACCGAGGAAAGTGTCCGGACCTATGCCCGCGATACGAAGGAGCTGTGGTACGCCCAAGAACTCGATCGCCGCTTCCTGCTCGGCGCGCGCTTCAAGTTCTGAGCGCGGGAACGAAAATAAAGGGGGAGAGGGGCCGCTGCGTCAGCAGCGGCCTTTTTCTCGGCCGATTGCGGGGCATTGATTGAGGGCTTGGCCGCTTTGCGCCATGATGTCCGCCTGCGGGCCGACCGGCGGCAGGCACGCGAGCTTGGATGATTCCCGATGACCAATAGGGTCGCACTCGACAACGTCGCCCATCACGATCTCAAAGTGGCGCTGCGTCACGGTGCGGCATATGGCGACGGCGTAAACCAGGTACTGATCTTCCCGACCGAGTTCGAGGAAGCACAGCGCGAATTCCCGATCCTGTTCCGCAGGGACCCGGCCGAAGGGTTGCAGGCGGTCGCGCTGCTTGGGCTCGATCGCGACGAGAATCTGTTTCTCGAGGGCGATCGCTGGACGGGCCGCCACATCCCCGTGCTCCAGCAGCGCGGCCCGTTCCTGATCGGCCTTGCTGCCACTGCCACCGCGCCAGGAGGGCCGGAACCGACCATCCATGTCGACTTGGACGATCCACGCGTCGGCGCCGCCGATGGCGAGCCGCTGTTCCTGCCGCATGGCGGGAACGCGCGCTATCTGGATCATGTCACCCAGATCCTGGCACTGATCTATGCCGGGATGGAGGCGGCGCCGCCAATGTATGCGGCGTTCGACGCGCTGGAGCTGCTCCAGCCGGTCGCCCTCGAAGTGATGCTGAACGATGAGGAGCGCTATACCATCGACGGGTTCGAGATGGTCGCCCGCGAACGACTGGCGGCACTGTCGAGCGGCGGGCTCGAGCAGCTGCACCGGGCGGGCTATCTCTCGGCGGCGTTCCTGCTGGCGGCGTCGCTCGGCAATATCAGCCGGCTGATCGATCGCAAGAACGCGCGGCGGGCATCGGCATGAACGCCGTGGCCTCGGTCGGACGCAAGGTTCGCGTGATCGGGGGCGTTGCGCCCGATGCCATGCCCTATGACGCGCTGATGGAAGCGCAGCAGCCGGTGATCCTGCGGGGCGTGGCGCGCGACTGGCCGCTCGTCGCCAAGGGCCTGGAATCGGCGGAGGCGGCGATCGCCTATCTCGAGGGCTTCGACGCGGGCAAGCCCGTGGTCGCCTTCACCGGCGCGCCTGAGATCGGCGGGCGCTTCTTTTACAATTCGGACGTCACGGGGTTCAATTTCGAGGGTGGGCGCACCGGTCTGACCGACCTGCTCGAACGGATGCGGCCGCAGCTGGACGCGCCGGATACGCCAAGCTTCTATATCGGCTCGACCGATCTCGACATCTATCTGCCGGCCTTTCGCATCGAGAACGATTTGGTCCTCAACCATCCGATGTTCGCGTCGCATCCGCCGCTGGCGAGCATCTGGATCGGCAACCGCACCACCGCGACCGCACATTACGACATGTCGCACAATCTCGCCGTCTGCACGGTAGGGCGCCGCCGCTTCACGCTCTTCCCGCCCGATCAGGTCGCCAACCTCTATCCCGGCCCGCTCGAGCCGACGCCGGGCGGGCAGGTGGTCAGCATGGTCGATTTCCGCGATCCGGATTACGCCACCCATCCGCGCTTTCGCGAGGCGCTCGGCGCCGCGCAGGTGGCGGAACTAGAGCCCGGCGATGTGCTCTTTTACCCGGCGCTCTGGTGGCACCATGTCGAGGCGCTCGATGCCTTCAACGTGCTCGTCAACTACTGGTGGAACACCTCGCCGGCCTTCATGGACACGCCGCAGAACACGTTGCTTCACGCCATGCTCAGCCTGCGCGATCGCCCCGAGCCCGAAAAGGCCGCGTGGAAGGCATTGTTCGACTATTACATCTTCGGCCCCGGCGAACAGGCCCGCGCGCATCTGCCCGAGCATGCTCGGGGCCCGCTCGGCCCGCTCGACGAGACCGCCGCACGGCGCCTCCGCGCGCAACTGCTCAATCGCCTGAACAGATAGGGGAAAGCCGTGGAGAGGGCCGTCAAGCGCGTCGTCATTGCCGGGGGCGGCACCGCCGGCTGGATCGCCGCCGCGGCGCTCGCACGCCTGCTCGGGCCGCTGCTCGACATCACCCTGGTCGAATCCGACGAGATCGGCACCGTGGGCGTAGGCGAAAGCACGATCCCGACCGCTCGCACCTTCCACAACCTGCTCGGCATCGACGAGCGCCAGTTCATGCGCGACACCGGATCGAGCTTCAAGCTGGGCATCGCGTTCGAGGACTGGGCACGGATCGGTGATCGCTACATCCACAGCTTCGGCCAGATCGGCAAATCGACCTGGATGGGCGACTTTCACCATTTCTGGCTGCAGGCCCGCGACGAGGGGTTCGCGGGTCCGCTGGGCGACTATTGCTTCGAATTGAGCGCCGCGGATGCGGGCAAGTTCGCTATCCCGCAGAACGGGCATATCAACTATGCCTATCATCTCGACGCGAGCCTGTACGCGCGTTTCCTGCGCACCTTCAGCGAGCCGCTCGGCGTCAACCGCGTCGAAGGCAAGATCGCGAGCGTCGAGCAGCATCCCGAGAGCGGGTTCGTCACTGCGCTGGTGCTCGCCTCGGGCGAACGGATCGAGGGCGACCTGTTCATCGACTGCACGGGCTTTCGAGGGCTGCTGATCGAGCAGACGCTGCAGGCCGGCTATGAGGATTGGACCCATTGGCTGATCACCGACAGCGCACTGGCGGTGCAGACGCGCTCGGTCGGCCCCGCCATCCCCTATACCCGCGCCGCCGCGCACGAGGCCGGCTGGCAATGGCGTATCCCGCTCCAGCACCGGGTGGGCAACGGGCTGGTCTATTCGAGCGCGCACATGAGCGACGATCGCGCCCGCGAGGTACTGGAATCGCGGATCGAGGGCGAGAAGCTGATCGAGCCCCGCGTGATCCGCTACAAGTCCGGGCGCCGGCGCAAGGTGTGGGACAAGAACGTCATCGCGATGGGGCTGTCTAGCGGGTTCGTCGAGCCGCTCGAATCGACCAGCATCCACCTGATCATGATCGCGGTGACGCGGCTGGTGCAACTCTTCCCGTTCGACGGGGCCAACGACGCGATCGCCGCGCGCTTCAACGATCTCGGCCGCACCGAGATCGAGCGCGTCCGCGACTTCATCATTCTCCATTATCATCTGAACGAGCGCACCGATTCGCCCTTCTGGGAGCAGTGCCGGACGATGGACATCCCCGACACGCTGCAGCAGCGGATCGACGTGTTCCGCGAGAATGCGATCGCCTGGCAAGCGTCCGACGATCTGTTTCGCGTCGATAGCTGGGTGCAGGTGATGCTCGGCCAGCGGCTGGCCCCGCGCGGCTATCACCGGATGGGCGACATGATGAACCCGGGCCAACTTCGCGAGGCGCTGGGCGATCTCAAGGCCAATATCGCCAGCGCAGTTGCGCAGATGCCGCCGCACCAGCAATTCCTCGATCAATATTGCGCGCCTGCGTGACCCGATTGTTCGGGATTCGAGGCGAGGTCGCACGCGTCCTATCAATGTAGGAAATGCTGTGAGACATTCTGCACCGAATCGCGCGGATTGTCCGAGGGCCGGCGCCCGCGTTCCAGGGGAATAGGATGCGGCAAACCACTTTGTCGGTAGCGCTCGAGGTAAAGCCCAGCAGCTACGATCACCTGTCGGGCCTGCTCGACGCGCTGCGCGATCGGCGCAGCACCGATCCTAACGGCGGCAAGGGACCTTATGCCGAATTCCTGACGCGCGTGCCGGCGCTACACTTCATGTCTCTCAGCGTATTCCCGGGCTTCGACTATGATCCGCTGTTCGTGATCGAGGCCAATTTCGACGGTGCGCCCGGGCCGTTCTGGGGCCAGCTCGAAGCGGCGGCGGGCGAGGATCTGCGGGCGATGCTGCGCTGCTGCAAACAGCCGCTCGACGATGACGGGCCGCTGTTCGCATCGATTACCGCGCCGGGCTCGCGCGCCCCGATCGCGCCCTATCTCGAGGCCCGCACGGGCACCCCGACCGTATATCACCACGGCAATCGCGGCATGACGCGCGACCGCATCCTGGCCGAGCGCGACCTGTTCGTCGCGATCCGCGAGGAACTGGCGACGGCCGGCAATGGCGGTCCCAGCCCCTATCGGCGGCTGACGCCCGCCGGAATCCACGACACGCTGCGCGCCGCGCTGCTCGGCAAGTTCGCCTGGCTGGACTCGCCGGCGCCGCAGCGGATTACCACCGGCGAGAAAATCCTCGACTACGCCCGGCTCGCCGCGTTCGTGCTGTGCGCGGTCTTCGTGCTCTCGCTGCCGGGGCTCATCCTCAAGTTCGAGATGCCGTGGCTGCGCTTCGTCCTCCTGGTGGGCGCCGCGTTCGTCATATTCGCGCTGATGCTCAAGCGGATCGGTGCGGCCTTGCCGGGGACCGAGATCAAGACAGCGTTCAGCTTCCTCAAGCTGTTCCTCCAATGGTGCGGCCCCCTCGCGGTTTTCGTGGCGCTCTACATCCTGGTGTTCGGCGCGGCGGGGACGCCCTTCTCGATGCTCCTCACCGGGCGCACGCTGGGGGAGGCGTGGGAAGGGATGCTGATCTGGCTCAGCTGGGGCCTGCTGAGCCTGCCGGCAACCGTCGCGGGGCTGCTCGTCTGGCTGCGTATTCTGGAGCGCCGCGATGCAGCGCAGGACGCGCCGCCGATCGATCCCAAGATGCTGCGCCAGATGGCTCAGCGCGAGGACTGGATCCCGCAGAACCACATGGGATCGATCGTGCTGATCAAGCCGGGCGTGCTGCGCACGATCATCATCCGCGCCGGCCATTTCGCCCTCAAGCGGGCGCTCAGGGTGATCGCCACCAACGGCTATCTCGGATCGATGCGCACGATCCATTTCGCGCACTGGGCACGAGTCAACAATGGCAGCCGATTGCTGTTCTTCAGCAATTTCGACCAGACCTGGGAGAGCTATCTCGATGACTTCATCGAAAAGGCGCATGGCGGGCTCACCCTCGCCTGGAGCTGCGGCATCGGCTTTCCGCCGACGCGGTTCCTGGTCAAGGACGGCGCCAGCAACGGGCTGCAGTTCAAGCAATGGGCACGGCATTCGATGACGGTCAGCCGCTTCTGGTACTCGGCCTATAGCGACCTGACCGCCGATCAGATCGAGCGCAACTACCGCATTGCCTGCGGCCTCAGGAAACGAACGCTCGGCGACAAGGAGGCCGCGACATGGGTAAACGACCTGTGAGCGCCGCACCCGCGAAGAAGGCGCCGCCGAACTGGAAGCTCCAGGCGCCGCACGACAAATTGACCCAGGGCCTGGTGGTGAGTGGCTTCGCGTCCTTGCCCACGGGCCGCGCACTGTTCCTCGAATTCGGCTGGGACGGCGCGCTCGCGACCGGAGGCGGCGCCTGGCTGAAGGCACTGGAGGCGGGCGTGGCGCAGGTCACCGACGCCGATGGCAAGGACCCGCGTGCGGCGGCGTTCGGAGTCACATGCTCGGGCCTTCACAAGATGGGGTTGTCCGGGGAGACGCTGAAGAGTTTCGACCTGCCCTTCCAGGAAGGCATGTTCCAGGAGGATCGACTGCGCCGGCTGGGCGATCGACGCGGCCCCGATTGGCTCAAGACCGTGATCGACGGCGGCCCCTTGTGGAGCGGCAACACGCCGCCCGCCGATCCCGAGCTGGGCGAGGCGCCGGTGATCACCCCGGTAACGGTGCACGCGCTGCTGTTGCTCTACGCGCCCGATGAGGCGACGGCGGAGACCTGGTGCGAGGAAGTGAGCGCGGCGCTCGAGCCGCACAAGGTGAAGGTCGTGCACCGCCTGCATCTCGACCTGCGGCTCGACGAGCGCGGCATCGCGCGCGAACATTTCGGCTTTGCCGACGGCATCTCGCAGCCGGTGCCCTATGAGGCGGGGGCCGTCGTACGCGGTGGCGCGCCGATCGATCCCGCATCCGAGCCATGGAACGGCGTCCCGCTCGGCGAAGTATTGATGGGGCACGTCAACGGCCATCACGAGATCGCCTCGGGCCCGATCGTGGCCGATACGCCGGCAGGGCGCGAGGCGGGGCTTGCGCCGCATCCCCAGGCCGAGGGATTCCTCGATCTCGGGCTCGACGGCAGCTACATGGTCGTGCGCGAATTGAAGCAGAATGTCGCCGAGTTCTGGCAATCGCTGGAGGCGGCCGCTGCCGCGATGCGCGCCGCCGATCCCGAGCATTCCGGCCATGTGACTGCAGATTGGCTCGCCGAACGCGTCGTGGGGCGCGACCGCGACGGTAATCTGCTGTGCCCTGCCGGGTTTCTCCCTCCTGACAGCTTCGACCAGCCGGAGAATGAATTCGGCTTTTTCGATCGCGACCAGCACGGCCTGGGCTGTCCGGTCGGCTCGCATGTCCGCCGCGGCAATCCGCGCGACGGGCTGGCGCCCACGGCGGCCGACAAGCCGACCCTGCTCGCCGCCGCCAACAACCACCGCATCCTGCGGCGGGGTCGCAAATATGGGCCGACCATCGCCAAGCGCGACGAGAAGGACGGCACCGATCGCGGGCTGCTGTTCATTGCACTCAACACCGATGTCACGCGTCAGTTCGAGTTCGTCCAGCAGACCTGGATGCTCAACCGCAACTTCGCGACGCTGTATGACGAGGCCGATCCGTTGCTGGGCCCGGCCGGAATGATGACGATCCACGAGCAGCCGCTCCGCCGGATCATCCAGGTCGACACGTTCGTCCAGATGGCGGGCGGTGAGTATTTCTTCCTGCCGAGCATGCCGGCGATCCGATATCTGGCGGGCCTATGAGCGTACTCGACTCCCGCAACGTGCTGCGGCCCGCGCCCAAGGGGCTGAAGGGCTTCCTCCAGCGCATGGTGTTTGGGGCGATGCCCTATGCCTTCGCCTTTTTCCGCCGGTGGAAGCCGGTGGTCAAGATGAAGGGCATGGTGCTCACCTCGCGCTACGACGATGTGCGCGAAGTGTTCGCCAGCGACCATGATTTTGGCGTGGTCTATGAGCCCAAGCTCGACGTGATCATGGGTGGCCAGCCCTTCTTCCTGGGCATGGGCGATACCCAACAATATCGCGACGATACCGCGGCGATGCGCAAGGTCGTGCGGCGCGAGGACCTGCCGCTGCTGGCGCAGCAGGTCGAGATGATGGCCGAGGACATCGTCCGCGCCGCGCCCAATCGGATCGACGTGGTCGATACGCTGGTGCGCCGCGTGACCTTCTCGGTGCTCGGCGATTATTTCGGCGTGCCCGAGCCGAGCAACGGCGATCTGCGCGTCTGGGGCACGCGGCTGTTCGAGTTCCAGTTCGCGGATCAAGGTAATGATCCGGCGCTGCTGGCCGAGGTCGAGGAGATCGCCCCCGCGCTCCGCGCGCATATCCAGGGCCAGATCGACAAGCGCCGCACCGCACCGGGCAAGGACGACATTCTCTCGCGCTGCCTCGCCGAGCAGAAGGCGGGGACGAGCGGGTTCAGCGACGACCAGATCCGCACCGCGCTGATGGGGTTCATCGTCGGCGGACCGCCCCAGCCGCCGATGGTCGTGCCGCAGGCGATGGAGCAGTTGCTGCGTCGCCCTGACGCTTTGCTCGGCGCGCAGACCGCGGCGCGGGCGGGGGACGATGCGCTGCTCGCCGCCCATGTGCTGGAGGCGATGCGCTTCGATCCGCTCGCGCCCGGGCTGCCGCGGGTGGCGCTGACCGACGCGGTGATCGCGCGGGGTACCGATCACGAGGCGAAGATATCCAAAGGCGACACCGTGCTCGCCGCCTTTGCCTCGGCGATGATGGACCCGCGCCGAGTGACGAACCCCCGACGCTTCGATCCGACACGGCCGGCGTCGGACTATCTCCATTTCGGCTATGGCCTCCACCAGTGTTTTGGCATCCATATCAACCAGGCGACCCTGCACCTGATGCTCAAGCCGCTGCTCCAGCGCCCCAATCTCCGCCGTGCACCGGGCAAGGCGGGACGCTTGACCAAGAACGGCCCGTTCGCGGAATCGCTGACGGTGGAGTGGGGCTGATCCCTTTCGTCATCGCGGCCAATGCGTGACGATCATTTTTTCATCCGTCACCCCGGCCGAAGTGCCGGGGTTCACTGTGCGGCTGGGAGAGCCGCTTGAGCTTTGAGGGGCTCGCGTGCGGATGGATGAACCCCGGCACTTCGGCCGGGGTGACGCACCTTATGGAAGGAATGTGCCGTCTCACCGCCGAGGGCTCGGCGCCCCGCGATAGCCGCCTTGGCGCTCGATCATCCAGCCGGGATATTCGGGCGGCAGCTTGCTCACCGCGTCGAGCCGCGCGAGCTCGTCGGGCGTGAACGCCACATCGACCGCACCCAGATTGTCGGCGAGCTGGTCGGCGCGCTTGGCGCCCAGGATCACGCTGGAGACCGCCGGCTGGTGCAGCAGCCAGCCAAGCGCGAGCTGCGCCACCGACTTGCCCTTGGCGGGGGACAATTCGCGCAGCACGTCGACCACGTCATAGCCGCGCGCCTTGTCGACCGGCGGGAAGTCGAAGCCGGCGCGGCGGCCTTCGCCCTCGCCTTCGCGCGTGTACTTGCCCGATAGGAAGCCGCCGGCGAGCGGGCTCCACACCATCAGCCCCACGCCTTCGGACTGGAGCATGGGGATAACGTCGCGCTCCAGATCGCGCCCGGCGATCGTGTAATAGGCCTGGAGCGACGCGATCTGCGCATAGTCGCGCGCGGCGGCGATGCCGACCGCCTTCGCCACTTGCCAGGCTGCCCAGTTGGACAGGCCGATATAGCGGACCACGCCGCGCCGCACGAGGTTGTCGAGCGCGGAGAGCGTCTCCTCGATCGGCGTGGTCTCGTCGAAGCCATGGATTTGGTAGAGGTCGATATGGTCAAGCTGGAGCCGGTCGAGGCTAGCCTTGACCTGATCCAGGATGTGCCCGCGCGATGCACCCGCGCCGTTGGGACCGTCATGCATCCGCCCAAGCACCTTGGTGGCGATCACCACTTCCTCGCGGCGCACGCCCAGATTCTTCAGTGCCTGGCCCAGGATCGTCTCGGAGCGTCCCTCGGCATAGACATTGGCGGTGTCGATGAAGTTGATCCCGGCATCGAGCCCGGCTTTTACCAGTGCATCGGCCTCGTCCTGCTGGAGCTGACCGATCCGGCCCCACATGCCCTCTTGGCCGCCAAAGGTCATGGTGCCGAGGCAGAGTTCGGAAACGATCAGGCCGCTGCGGCCGAGCTTGTTGAAGCGCATGGGGAACCTCCGGGGATGGAGCGCCGCAAATGTGGTTACGGCACCGCATCGGCAATGGCGTTTCGAAGGAAAATTCGAGCTGATAGCGATAACAGGAAAGTTCCGATTCCGACGGTGCTAGAAGGTGATTCGTCCGGCACGCCAACGTTGTCATTAGTAATCAGACAAGTTGTCCCAGGCGTCCCTTCACTTTGCTGCAAAGCGGTAAGTGTTTGAGCGGACGCAGAACTATACGTGCGCAAATGTATGAGTTGACAGATTCGAGCCTCGGGCATAGCCCTTGTGACCGCTAACATCGCAATCAGCGGTGGAGCGTACGGCCCGTTAGAGGCTTTGGAGGAGGGGACAATGCACGCTCGAATTGCACGTTCGATTACCACGCGGCGCGCCATGATGCTCGGCGCGGTCCTGCTTGGCGGCACGGCTTGGCCGGCGCTCGCGCAAACCACGCCCGATACGACCGCGCAGGCCCCCGCAGCCGATGACGGTCAGGTGACCAGCGACCAGGATATCGTCGTCTCCGGCTATCGCGCGTCGCTCCAGAGCTCGACCAACGCCAAGCGGGAAGCCACCGGCTTCACCGACTCGATTTTCGCGGAGGACATCGGCAAGTTCCCCGACACCAATATCGCGGAATCGTTCAACCGCATCCCCGGCGTCACGATCAGCCGCGACATCACCGGCGAAGGTCTGCAGGTCACCATTCGCGGTCTGGGCACCAATTTCACCAGGGTGCTGCTCAACAATGCACCGATCGCCGTCGCCTCTACCGGCGGCGACGGCCAGCAGAGCACCAATCGCGAAGTCGATCTCGATCTCTTCCCGACCGAGCTTTTCACCAAGCTGGAAGTGCAGAAGAGTCCGAACGCCGATCGGCTCGAGGGCGGCGCCGCCGGTACGGTGAACATGCGCAGCGCGCGCGCGTTCGACAATCCGGGGACGCACATCGTCTATTCGGGCCAGGTCCTCAAGAACACCAATTCCGACAAATACGGCTATCGCGGCTCGCTGCTCGCCAGCACGACGATGGGCGATTTCGGCGTCCTGCTTGGTGTCGCGGGCCAGCATAACGAAATCCGCACCACCGGCTTCGAGAGTGTCGGCTGGACCAACCCGAATCTGAACACGCCGCAGAGCATCGCCGGATCCGGCAACACCCCGACCCCCGCGCAGATCGCGGCGGCCCAATGCCGCGCCGGAACCGGGTGCAACGCCACCGGCGGCGGCAACTGGACGATCCCCGGAACGGTGCCGTCGAACGCCAATATCCCGGGCGTCGCCGCGGGCACGATCATCAACCAGGACCTGCTCCTCCAGCTCAACCCGGGCGCGAGCATCTCCCAGATCGACAATGGCATCATTCCCCGCCTGGGCCGTACCACCGATGAATATGGCTATAAGGAACGGCTGAACTTCATCGGCAGCCTCGAGTACAAGGGCGAAACCATCCACGCCTATATCGACGGCATGTTCGCGCGGAAGCGCAACGCCATGCAGCGCATCGATATGAATTGGGTTGGCCGCAACGGCGCGATCATCCCGGTCAATGCGACCTTTGATCGCAGCGACTGCACCAGCGGCTGCACCGTCACCAAAGGCACATTCTACAACGCGCAGTTCTTCCTGGAATATCGCCCCTATTTCGAGAGCCTGCAATATTGGGGCGTCAATCCCGGGATCGAGGCGCAGATCACCGACAAGCTCAAGCTGGCGGTGAACGGCAATTACACGAAGAGCCAGTTCCATCGTGAATCGCCGACCGTGTTGCCGATCACGCTCGCCAATTCGGGGCTGACCGTCAATTACGACAATACCGGCGGTGATTTCCCTAGCAT
Source organism: Sphingomonas sp. JC676 (assembly GCF_014489075.1). Lineage (GTDB taxonomy): Bacteria > Pseudomonadota > Alphaproteobacteria > Sphingomonadales > Sphingomonadaceae > Sphingomonas. The sequence goes on from NZ_JACTGR010000004.1 coordinate 48,303, forward strand.
CACCAGCAATGTGGATCTGAACAACCCGGCCAATTTCGGCTGGCCGGGCGGCCGCGTGAACATCCAGGACGAGCGACGCAATACCTACACCAAGGGCGTTCGCGGCGATCTGACTTGGGGCGGGGAGAAGCTCAACCTGCAGGTCGGCGGCGCCTATGACGACGTGTCGCGGAGCATCCGCGGTTACGACAACAGCCAAGCGTGGCAGAATGCCGTTTGCGGTGACAAGCCCAGCGTCTTCCTGCCGAGCCCGAACTCGCAACCGCCGTGCAACGGCCTGAACACCGCTACACCCGGCGCGGGCTACCCGACTTATCCGGGGTACGGCACCAACTACACCGCCGGACAGACGGGACCCGTCACCTATGGCGGCTCGCTGGTCCCGACCGGGGCGCCGTTGCAGGGCCTGTTGCTGCCGGGGCCGGACAATTTCATCACCGTTGACTGGAACAAGTTCAAGGCGGCGTCGAACTACGACTTCTTCCACGATACCGCGCCGGAAGCGGGTGGTGCCAACACCGGCGCCAGCGGCGGCTATGTCCGCGAGCGGACGATCGGCGGCTATGCCGAGGTCAATGGCAACCTTCCGATTGGCGACAACCGCCTGCAGCTCAATGCCGGCGTGCGCTGGGTGAAGACGCTGCAGACGATCGGCGGCCGCGTGACCCTGCCGGACCCACGCAACACGCCGGCCGATCCTGACGGCGCAGGGCCGCTGCCCGCGCCGACGCCGCTCGATGGCGGGCTATATCCGAACGTCGTGAACTTCGTTTACACGGACAACGACTATACCAACTTCCTGCCGTCGGCCTCCGCGGCCTTCCATATCGGTGACCATGCGGTTGTCCGCGCTGCCGTCTCGCGGACGATGACGCGCCCCAATCCGAGCAGCATGCTGCCAGGGCTGTCCTTCGGCAGCCCGTCGGCGGATGTCGGCACCGTCGGCAACTCGGCGCTCGAGCCTTACATCTCCGACAATATCGATCTCGGCTTCGAATATTATACCGGCGCCGAAGGCTATATCGGCTTCGCCGCGTTCCGTAAGGCCGTCACCGGCTTCACGGTCAATGGCAACGTCACCGTGCCCTTCTCGGCCCTGGCGCAATATGGCGTGACCTACAGCACGCTGAACCCGACGCAACAGGCCGCGATCGACTCGCGCGGCGGCCCGAACGCGGCGACCGTGGTCCTGACGCAGCAGGTCAACGCAAGCGGCACGCTGAAGGTGAACGGCCTGGAGCTCAACTGGGTCCAGCCGCTCGACTTCCTGCTCGATCGCTATCTCGGGGTGAAGGGCTTCGGCTTCAACGCCAACATGACGCTGATCAACCAGAGCGGATCCGGGGCGGCACCCGCCGTCGCTACGGGCGTCTCGCCGCTGACCTACAACATCTCGGCCTATTACGAGAATCACGGCATCTCGCTGCGCATGTCGACGACGTTCAACCAGGGCAACCAGATCTCCAGTGCCAACCAGAACGGCATCACTGCCGCCGCCTTGTTCAGCGATGACTATCAGCAATGGGATTTCAGCTCGTCCTTCGATCTGAACGAGATGTTCGGCGCGAAGCACCTGCCCGAGCTGACCGTCGACGTTCAAAACCTGACCAAGGCCAGCCAGCGGACCTATTTCCAGTACGAGAATGCGACCTACACGCTGTTCAATCCCGGCCGCGTGGTGATGCTCGGTCTGCGCGGACGCTTCTGACGCCACAAAGCCCGGCGGCCGGACCCGGACCGGCCGCCGCCTCCTTCCTTCCGAATCTGAGCCGCATTCGTGCGGCTCTTTTTTGCGGTGGATGGCAAGCGCGGCTTGCTGGCGACTCGCTAGCGAGTGCCAAACATCACAATATCAATGCGGGGGGGCCTCATATGCGGCATCGATCATGGTCCGCGCGACGCGCTTGGCCTGCTGCGCGGCGTTCGTCATTCCCCGAACTTGCGCCGTGACAATCGCGCCTTCCTTCAAGAGAGCGAGTTGCTCGGCCAATGCCTGCGGATCATGGGCACCCGCCGCGGTGGCGAGGCCAGCCAGATAGTCGATGATCATCCGCTTGTGCTCGGCACATGCGCGATGGACCGGATGATCGGGATCATTGAATTCGCCCGCGGCCTTGATGAAGGCGCAGCCATGAAATCCTAGGACGCTCAGCGCGCGCCCGTGAAACCAGTCGTGAAGGGCGTCGAACATGGCAAGCATCCGCTCGCGCGGATCGCTTGCAGCCTGCTCCATCGCCCCCATCAGCCAATTCCGGAATACCTCGTCGCGCCGCCGCAGCGTCGCCAGGATCAATTCGTCCTTGGACCGGAAGTGCTTGTAGAGGGTCATCTTCGCGACACCCGCCTCGGCGAGGATCTTGTCGATCCCAGTCGCATGGAAACCCTGCGTGTAGAACAGCCGCAGCGCGGTCTCGATCAGATGCTCACGGCGATCGCTTACCATCATACCCTCATACATACAGAACGTTCTGCCTAAGATAGGCGCCTCCGCCAGATATGCAACCTTCGTATGAAAGCGAAAAATTTGCGTCAGGGGCGATTGACATAGACAGATCTGTCTGTCTATTAAGTCGACATGCCGCTGAGGCATGCGACTGCGGCGCCGGCCAAGGGTCCGGGCCCGGTTCGACGAAGCGGATCAACGACGGAAGAAAGGACGACGATGCCCAAGGCAACCGACATACGGCCGCCCTTCACGCGGGAGTCCACGCGGCATGAGTGGCGCATCGGCACCAGCTGATCGCATCGGGAGCGCGAGCCCCGCCTGAACACATGAAATCATCGACCCCTTGGGGGCGGTCCCGCCGCCCTCGTCGGGGAGGTGCGCCCAACGGCCGGGGGATGCCGGACACCAACTGCAACGAAGGAGACCAACAGTGACGAACGCAAATATCCGGACCGACGGTCCCACGCAGCACAATACCCGCCGCACCACCGCACGCCTTTTGAAGCTCACCACCCTCTTCGCAGGAGTAATGACCATGACCCAGACCGCTTTCGCCCAGGACGTCGCCAACGATCCGAACCTCGACCCTCAGGTTCGTTCGTTCCTCACCCAGATCAACAAGGACCCGAGCCCCTTCTGGGAACTGCCCCAGCCCAAGCCGCAGGAAATCCTGACCGGCCTCCAGAACCAGACGCCGGTCGACATGTCGGGTGTCAGCACGGTGGAGAAGACCATCACCCAGGACGGGCGCCAGGTCAGGCTCTACATCATGACCCCGGAACACAGCGCCGAGAAGCCCGGCGTTCTGCTCTTCATCCATGGTGGCGTGTGGATTGTCGGCAATTTCGAGAACCACAAGCGCCTGCTGCGTGATCTGGTGGTGGGCTCGGGCCAGGTCGGCGTGTTCGTCGAATATACGCCGCTGCCGGCCGCCAAATTCCCGACGCAGCTGGAGGAATCCTATGCTGGGCTCAAATGGGTCGCGGCGCACGCCGGCGAGTTCGGCGCGGACGGCACCCGCATCGCGGTCGCCGGCAATTCGGTCGGCGGCGACATGACCGCCGCGCTGACGCTGATGGCAAAGGACCGCAAGGGCCCGAAGATCAGCTATCAGGTGCTGCTGATCCCGGCGACCGACGCCAGCGTCGATAGCCAGTCATACCTCACCTATGGCAAAGATCGCTTCCTCGCCCGTGATTTCATGAAATATGGCTGGGACCGCTATGCGCCCGACGCCAAGACGCGCGACAATCCCTATGTCTCGCCCCTGCGCGCCAGCCTTGAGGAACTGAAGGGCCTACCGCCTGCACTCGTCATTACCGCGGAGAATGATCCGCTGCGCGATGAAGGCGAGGCCTATGCCCACAAGCTCGTGGAAGCTGGCGTCAGTGTCGCCGCCATACGCTTCAATGGCACTATCCACGATTTCGTGCTGCTCAATGCGCTGCGCAACCTGCCTTCGACAGAGGCCGCGATCCGGCAGGCAAGTGAAGGCATTCGCGAGCATCTCGCCCGCTGATGCTCATATGGGGGCTGGCGCCGACCACGGCGCCGGCCCTTGCGCAACGGTAGAATTCACGCCGCGACCGCATTTGTGTCTTTCTCCCCCCTGAAAGCGGCCGGTCAGCTTGCGGCCAATATGGCCGCACCGGGATTGTGCCTGTACCCGATCCAATCGCCCTTTTGCGACCCGCGCGACTGCGCTAGCTCGGAACCATGGTAACCGCTCCTCCGCTGATCGCCGGGCTCGAGCTCGGCGGCACCAAATGCGTCGCGATTCTCGCCACCGGACCCGACGACGTCCGCGCCCGCGAGACGGTCCACACCACCGATCCCGTTACGACGCTCGCCGCGATCGAGGCGGTGCTTGGTGGCTGGCAGTTCGATGCGATCGGCATCGCCAGCTTCGGTCCGCTCGAGCTCAATCCGGCGATGCTCGATTTCGGATCGATCACCGCGACCACTAAGCCCGGCTGGACCGGCACCGATCTCGTCAACCGGCTCAAAGCGCGCTTCGCCCGGCCGCTCGCGTTCCAGACCGACGTCAACGGCGCGGCGATCGCCGAGGGGCGCTGGGGCGCGGCGCAGGGCATGACGACGCACGCCTATATCACCATCGGCACCGGCGTCGGCGTCGGGCTGGTCGCGGGCGGGCGCCCAGTGCAGGGCGTCGCGCATGGCGAGGCGGGTCATATGCGCGTGCCGCGGCTGGCGGGGGACACTTATCCCGGCTGGTGCCGCTTTCATGGCGATTGCGTCGAGGGGCTGATCTCCGGACCGGCGCTCGCCGAGCGCTTCGGGTATCCGGGGCAGGAGCTGCCTGATGATGGCCCGCAATGGGATTTGTTCGTCCATGATCTGGGCGGGCTGCTCCACAATCTGGTGGCGACGGCGGCGCCCGAGCGGATTGCGATCGGCGGCGGCGTGATCGCCGCGCGCGACTATCTGTTTCCGAAGCTGCGCACGCGCCTCGCCGAGAGCCTGGGCGGCTATGGCTCGCTGATCGCCTATGCCGACGAGCTCGACCGCCGGCTGGGGCCGCCGGGGCTCGGCACCATGGCAGGCCCGCTCGGCGCGATCGCAATGGGGCTGGAGGCGCTGGGGGCCTAGCGACACGTCTGGCGGGGAAGCCTGCCTGTCACCATTCGGGCAAATAGCCCGCTTCGAAATCGATGCCGTGATAATAGGCGCCCTCGAACATCGCGCCCTCCATCTTCGCACCAACGAACGTCGTGCTGCAGAGCGCCGAGTTGCGAAAATCGGCATTCCGCAAATCGGCGTTCGCGAAGATGCAGGTTTTGACATTGGCGTCGATGCGGGCGTCGCGAAGATCGGCGCCGGTGAAGTCTGCCACGACGAAGCAGTCCTTGATCACGATCCCGCGCAGGTCCGCGCCCGCGAGCGGTGTCTCGCCCGCATCCGCGATATCGAGATTGCGGACTTCGCGGACGCCGCGGCGATAGTGGTCCAGCAGCTCGACCGAAGAGATGTTCCCCATGATGTACATGATCGCTGGATAGCCGATCGCCGGCTTCAGATCACCGCCATGTCGACCTTGTAGTGGTGCCAGGCGAAGATCGCCGCGGCGCCGCGGTGCGGGCGCCAGGCTTCGGCGAGTTCGCGGACGCGTTTTTCGGTCGGGCGCTCGGCGTCACCCATGATCCGCCCGATCTCGATCTGCACCGCGAGATCGCCCGCGGGCCAGATGTCGGGCCGGCCTTCGGCGAAGAGCAGGTAGATTTCCGCCGACCAGCGGCCGATCCCCTTGATATGGGTGAGCGCGGCGATCGCTTCCTCGTCGTCCGGCGGCAGATGCTCGAGATCGAGGCGCCCGCTGGTCACTTCCTCGGCAAGACTGCGCGCATAGGCCGCCTTCTGCCGCGACAGCCCGGCGGTGCGCAGCGTCTCGTCGGTTGCCCTGGCGACGGTTCCCGGATCGGTCAGATCGCCCAGCGCGGCGGCGAGCTTGTTCCAGATCGATTGCGCCGCGGCGACGCTGACCTGCTGGCCGATGATCGTGCGGAGCAAAGTCTCATAGCCCCGGTCGCGGATGCGCGGCGCGGGATAGCCGGCGCGCTCCAGCGCGCGACCGAAGGCGGGCTCGATCCTGGTCAGCGCGTCGATCGACGCCTTTAGCTGCGCGGCGCTCAGGCCCATTTCCGCTGTCCTTGAACTTGGGGTGGATCGGCGGCATGGACGGCGCCGAACAAGGAGATCCGCATGCCCAAGCTTATCGTCGTCACCAGGGAAGGGGAAGAACGCGAAGTCGCGGGCGATGCGGGCCTGAGCGTGATGGAAGTGATCCGCGACAATGGGTTCGACGAGCTGCTCGCATTGTGCGGCGGCTGCTGCAGTTGCGCCACCTGCCATGTGCATGTCGATCCGGAATTTGCTGCCAAACTCCCGCCGATGAGCGAGGACGAGAACGACCTGCTCGACAGCTCGAGCGACCGCGACGCGCGTTCGCGGCTTTCCTGCCAGATCCCGTTTACCGATGCGCTCGACGGGCTGCGCGTGACGATCGCGGCCGAGGACTGAGCGTGCGGCGGGGGGCGCGGCTGGCGATAGCGCTCGCCGGCGCCCTTGTTTCGTTCGTGCCGGCTGCCGCAATGGCGCAGTGTCGGCCGGTCGGCGACAGCCCGAGCCGCAGCGGCGAGGCGCAGTTCATCCGGATCGATCCTGAGGCAGCGGCACGGCTGGGCGAGATCGGGCTCGACCGCGCCGCGATCTTCGCGCGGATGGCCGAGACCTCGATCCCCGAGACGATGGGCTGCTGGGCGATGCCCGCGGGCAATTTTGACAGCCAGCTCATCTCTGTCGGAATGTCGCAATGGAACTACGGCACCGGGAGTTTGCAGCCGGTGCTCAAGGCGTGGCGCGACGGCTTCCACTCCCGGCGCAAGTTCAAGCGGGCGCTGAAGGCGCTGGCACCGACCTATGGCAAGCTGCTCTTCTCTAAGGATTGCCTGGCGGTGCCGGTACGCACCAAATGCCGCGACAAGATCCTCGCCGCCGAGGATGCGGCGGGCAAGCTGAGTCCGGTGATCGAGGCCGAACTGACCGCCTTGTTCGAGAGCGACGCGATGCTCCAGGTGCAGACCGACTTCTATGTCGCGTTGCTCGATGCAGTGCGGCTCGATCTCCAGCGTGTGTTTCCGGCGGGGCCGATGACGATGCGCAAGGTCCGCTGGGCGATCGACACCCGCGTCCAACAGGGCGGGCTTCCCGCGGATGAGGACATCGCCCGGCTGCGCACCAAGCTGGCGGCGATGCCGGCGGAGGAGCGCTGGCCGCGGCTGCGGGCGATCATCGCCTGGTACAATGCGTTGTCGGAGACGATCGACCAGGACGGTATCAAGCGCGACTATGCCTGGAACGTCCAGCGCTGGACCTGCATGATCGACGCCGGGCTGGTCGATCCCGAGCAGTATGAGATGCTGCACCTGACGTTCCTGCGCAGCCGCACCGCGATCGGCAACAGCGGGCGGTGGCAGGCGCTCACCTTCGAGCGTCGGGCCAAGATCATTCTCGGCGTCGGCAGCGTTAGCGGCAAGCAGGATGGCGAATGTCCGGCACCTGCTGGCCCAAGCCCCTTGGAACCGGCCGCCAATCCGGCCATTACGACCCCATAGTTAATTCACGGGAGTTTGGCGCGATGACGGGTTTGCGAATGGGTGCGGCGGCGATTGTCGCGGTGCTGCTGGTCGGCGGTTGCACCAGCCCCGAGAAGAATGCGCGCTACATGGCCGGCCATTTCCGCGCCCAGGCGGACCTGCGTACCGCCGACGGGCAGGATGTCGGCAAGGCGATCGCCGAGGAAGTCGACGGCGCGATCCGCGTAATGGTGGAGGCCCATGGCCTGCCCAAGGGCGCGCACGGCACGCATGTCCATACCGTCGGTAAGTGCGACGCGCCCGATTTCGCCAGCGCAGGCGGGCACTGGAATCCCACGCAGCATCAGCACGGCAAGGAAAACCCGATGGGTCCGCACGCCGGCGACATGCCCAACCTCCAGGTCGGCGAGAGTCGCGCCGACCGCACGATCTTCACGCTGCCCGGCGGTACCTTCCAGGGGCTTATGGACGAGGACGGCGCGGCGCTGGTGATCCACGCCAATGCCGACGACTACAAGACCGATCCCTCGGGCAACAGCGGCGGGCGGATCGCCTGCGGCGTCTTCCACGCAATGTAGGTCAGATCGGCTCTCCTGCCGCCCGGGCGCGCGCCTCGCGCGTCGCCTCGGCCTCGGGCAGCCAGCGATAGGCGCCCAGGATCGCGGCGAGCGCGATCGGCAGCGTGATCAGCAGCGACAGCACGCCGGTCGCCAGATCGCCGGTGAGCGTCGAGATCCGTCCGGCCAGATAGGGGCCCATCGCCAGCCCCAGCAGCGTCGTGCCGATGAAGAAGGCCGCGGTGGCGGTGCCGCGCATCCGGGGCAGTACCAGGTCCTGCGTCGTCGCCGCCGACGCGCCGAGCGCGCCGCAGGTGAGGAACTGTGCGAGCGGCAGCATGACGTAGAACATCGTTTCGCTGCGTGCGGTGAAGGTGAGGACAACCGGCACAATCGGCGCGAGGCAGCCGAACAGGATGACATGGACGCGGCCGACCGGGCTCCGTTCGCGCAGCGCGTCGGCAATGCGGCCGCCGAGGGTGATGCCCAGGAATCCCGCCAGCGCCGCCGGAGCACCGATCCAGAAGCCCATCGCGCTGAGTTGTTCGGGCGGGATGGCGAAGGCGCGGCGGGCGAAGCTGGGCGCAAAGCCGGCGACCGAATACGCAAGGAAGGCATTGAGGCCATAGGCGACGACCACGCAGAGAAAGGCCGGGCTGCCGACGATCAGCGCATAGGTCGGCGGATCGCGGCGCTTGAGCGCCACCGCCCAGCTATAGACCGCATAGACGCCGATGCCGATCGCCACCCATTGCGGGATCGGCTCGCCCAGCCAGACCAGCCCGGCGACGAGGCCGGCGACCAGCAGCAGCACCGCGACGTTGCGGGCGAACACCGCTGCGCCGCCCTGCGCCGCGCCGATCAGCGTGAAGGGCGGAACGATGGTAAGCAGTTCCTGGAAAAAGGCGCGGAACGGCGCGGGATGGGGCGGGGTCGCGATGCCTTCGGAATGGCCGCGGACCGGCTCGCGCAGCGTGAAGATCCACGCCGCGACGATCAGACCAGGCAGACCCACTGCCATGAACGCCGCCTGCCAGCCGACCAGCCCCAGCGGGCCGCCGCCGGGATAGGCAAGGTTCCATTTCTGCACGATCAGCGCGCCGATGAAGATCGAGAAGCCGCCGCCGATATAGATGCCCGACGAATAGATCGCGAGCGCGGTGGCACGCAGCCTTTTGGGGAACCAGTCCGAGATCAGCGAATAGGCGGCGGGGCTCGCGGTCGCCTCGCCCACGCCGACGCCGATCCGGGCAAGCGACAGCGCGGTGCCGTTGCGGGCGAAGCCCGAAAGCGCGGTCATCGTCGACCAGAGCGCCAGCCCGAGCGTCATCAGCCGGACGCGGTGCCAGCTGTCCGCCAGCCGGCCGAGCGGGATGCCGAACAAAGCGTAGAAGACGCCGAACGCAGTGCCGTAGAGGAAGCCGATATCCTGGTCCTTGAGCCCCAGGTCGCGCTTGATGTCGTCGGCGAGGATCGCGAGAATCTGGCGGTCGACGAAATTGAGGATGTAGACGATTAGCAACAGACCGAGCACATACCAGGCATAGGGGCCCGCCTTGGTCTCGGCAGGCGCTAGGGTTGCGGACGCCATCCATCTCTCCCGATTTATGTTCTGGGCGGGAGGCTAGCAGAGCATACCGTGTTTACGAAAGAGGGTTTTCGCCGATGCGTTCGCCATCCTTCCTGTTCGTCTGCCTCGGCAATATCTGCCGTTCGCCGCTGGCCGAGGCGGCGTTTGTCGAGGCGGCGAAGCGCGCGGGGATTGCAGTGACCGCGAATTCGGCCGGAACCGGCGACTGGCATGTCGGCCATGCGCCCGATCCGCGCTCGCAGGCGGTGGCGGTTCGGCATGGCGTGGACATTTCGGGGATGCGTGCCCGGCGCGTGCGCGGCGAGGATTTCCGCAGCTTCGACCATATTCTGGCGCTCGATCCGCAGAATCTGCGCGACCTCCATGCGATCGCGCCCGCTGGCACGACCGCGCGTCTCTCGCTGCTGCTCGATCATGTGCCGGGCCGCGCCGGGCAGGGAGTCCGCGATCCCTATTATGGCGACGAAGCCGATTTCGACGAAGTTTGGCGTGATGTCAGCGCGGCGGCGGACGGCCTGGTGGCGATGCTGAACCGGGAGCGGAATCAACCGATCGGTTGATGAAGCTTACTTAAAACGGGTGGTATGCGGTCGCGGCGCGATCGATGGTTCCTGGACACCGGCGACGAGAAAGAGCCGGTCCGGCATCTCATGAGAAATCCTACACTACAGGATTTGGTATGTCCGGGCGTCGTTGCTTTCGCACGAAGGCAAGATCTTTGGATCGATTTGCGCTCAACCTCGAACGCGGATCATGCTATTCTCTTCAGAGACGGACGTCCCGGCCAGCGACAATTGGGGGAACATCCTATTCAACCGCGGTACTTATCCTTGTTTTCCGTATTGGGGCTGGTCACCGCTGTGCCAGGCGCTCACGCGCAGGTCGCTCCCGGCGCCCAACCCCAACAGGGGGAGAATTATGGCAAGCCGCGCCTGCCGCCCACGGCCTACCAGGCCATGGTCATCCAGCCGGACACAGCGCCGCCGCCGCAACAGCCGGAGCGGCCACAAACCACCGAGAATCAAGAGCCGCCCTGTGACGGCGTTGGGTGCCCGCCCACCGAAGCCGAGGTCGCCGAGAAACTGATCCAGTTCGGGCCCGACACGCGGGAAATCTATGCGACGTTCGAGGCCACTCCCGGCCAGTTCGCGGTCGTCGGCTTTGCGCGCGAGGGCTGGCCGGTGTCGATCGAATATGAGGCCGAGCCGGACACGGTCACGGTGCTGCGCATCAAGCTGTATCATCATCGCAAGATACTCTTTTTCCCGCTGCCCTTTTTCGAGGTGGCCTACGAAGCCAATCTCGACGCGTTGCCGGCGGAAAGCGAAACCGGAAATCCCTGGCACCGGACGGTGACGATCCCGCGCGACACGATCCGCTTCTCGCGCGACGCTGATCCGAGTGCGGACAGCGACCTTCGTGTCGCGCGCTACGAGGTGCGATCCTATCGCCTGGTCGACGGCAGGATGGAATTGAACCGAGGGCGGCCGGTACGCGTGCCGGTCAATGTAATCGGAACCACGGTCGGACCGGAGGTCGTCGGATCGCTCTCGCTGCGTAATGTGGGGTTCGATGGCGCGGGCACGATCCCCGCTCAGGGGCAGCCGGCGAACGTGCTGCACTACCAATATGCGATCGATCGCCGCTACGACCTGCTGAAAGAAGCGATCGAGCGATATTGGGATCGGGACCTGGAGTATCGATACGACCGCCCGCTGGGCCCGCCCCGCAGCGTTAGCTCTGTGTCAGGTATCGTATTGGGATGGCCCTGGCCTGTGCAGAGCAATGAGAGACCCGGACGTTATCGTGTGTCCGTGACCGGCTGGTGGTCCTGCCGTGGAGTGACAAATGCCGACACGCTCAGATCATGCCCGGTCAGTCCGAACTGGGCCATCGCCTATACCGGCGACCTCATCCTGACGAAATGAAGGGAAACCTCTCGAGCACTGCGACGAAGCCCTTGTGGCGCCGCCATTGGCTCCAGGTGACGGCGGTCGCCGCGCTGGTTTTTCTGTCCTGGCTCTACAATTATCTCGAAAGCATCCCCGTTGCGCGCAAACCCGCCGAAAGCGACGCTACATCCTTTGTCGTCGCCAAGGACAGACCGATCCGCCTCGGCGGAATAGCGAGCGGCGGTGTGATGTCGTTTCGGCTCCAGTCCGCCAGGCGGCTGGTTCTGACGCTGCCGGGCGACGCCAAGCTGCTTTCGCCGGAGTTGAACGCGTTCCTGGACAAGGCGAAGCGCGAGGCATCGACGCTTTCGAGCTATGGCAACGAACAGATCCTGCTGGTTGCGGAGACCGCGCCGAACGAGCAGGTTTCCGTCACGCTCGAATTCGCGGGGGGAGTTCCGGCAAACCGGACGGGGAACGCGCTCCTGCTGCAGAAGACGGCACCCGAGCGCTTCGAAAAAAACGGGCTCAGCCTGCTGACCGAAGGCGCGCCCGTGAAGATCACGGTCGACTTCAGTCGCAACCTTATGACGCCGCCGGTCGGACGGATGATGTTGAGCTACAAGAGCGCGGCCGCCACGCTCCGCCACGCCGAGTTCCTGCTCAAGCCGGGGGGATCGCTCGTCGCGGAATTCCCGGATACGGCGATGGCTCCGGGTACGGCTTCGCAGCTGGTCAAGTTCGATATGATAAGCGGCTCGGCATCGCTGAATGTCCGTTCGATTGCGGCGGGCACGGTAGCAGCGGGCGGTGGGTTTGCGGCGGATCATATCGTCTGCGCCACCGGGCGACACCTCCTCTGGTACAAGCTCCTGCCGAGCCTGAGCCTTTCAGATTGCGGCCCGGAGACGCTGCAGGTGAGCGGCTTCGATTTCCCGAGCGGCCAACTGACATTCGCCGGCACGAATGCGTTCTTCAAGGGCGTCGACAAGGAGGCGGACAGCGCGCGCTATGTGACCTGGCTCCGGTCCAATCTGATCGTCCAGGTCCTGATCGGTGCCTTGCTGAGCAGCCTGTTGATCCCTTGGGCGCTGGCGCTGTTCAAGCGTGAGAAGGGTGAAGAGGCGGCACCCGCCCAAAGCGCCAAACGAGGCCGCAAGAGGCCACCGAAAAGCTAGCCGACGCTCCCCGAAAGCCCGCTGGCGATGCCCGGCAGCCAATAATTCTTCGCGAACACCCAGGTGGCGAGCAGGATGAAGGCGCTCGCGCCGAGCAGCAGGAGCGCAGCGGCGGCGCGGATCGGCGTGCCGGGTGCGGTGCGGCGGGCGCGGATGAAGAACTCCGCCACCGCCAGATTGGGCAGATAGAAGAAGAACGCCATCACCATGTCGAACCATCCGCTGAACGCGCTGGTATGGCCGATCTTGCCGGCGACCAGGAACCAGAAGCCATATTCCATCCGATAGAGCCACGAGCCGATCGCGAGCGCGAACAGGCGGATCGCCCAGGCGCGGTGCTGCTCGAGCCGGCGCGCGCGGGCATGGACAAAAGTGAGGCCGGCGGCGGTCACCATCAGCGCGCCGTACAGGCCGAAGCCGAGGTTCATCGGCGTGCCGCCCACCGTGCCCTTGGCCAGGATGAAGGCGAGCCCAGCTGCGCCCGCGATCGCGGCCGCGAGCACGTAAAGCCGCCCCAGCCAGCGGTGGAAGGCCGGCATGGCGCGCCGCACGCCGCCGATCAGCTGGATGGGGCCGAGGAGCAGCAGGATGCCCCCGGTCGCGAAATGCGCGCCGATCGCGAGATTGGCGAGCGGGGTGGCGGCTTCGTGCAGCCGGGGGAGCGATTCGTTCCAGCGCGACGGGTCGCTGGCGGCGGTGCCGCCGTAAAAGGCAAGGATATAGGCGCCGAACAGCGCCGAGCTGAACCAGCAGGCGGTGACCAGAAGGATCGCGGCAGCGCGGAGCGCCCAGCCGCGGCGTGGCGGTGCGTGGTCGAAGGGTGCGTCTGCGATCGTGGCCATCTCGTCCCCCGGAACGTCGTCCTACGCCTTATATGCGTCGCGCAGATGCCGGGCGAGAGCATCCACGGTGCATGAGGCCTCGCCCGCAAGCCACATGCGCAGGATCGCGAGCTGCGCCGCCGCGATGCCCGATGCGACCAGCGCAGGCGGCACGGCGCCGGACGCGCTCTCGTCCAGCCGCGCTTCGATCATCGTGGCGAGCTTGCGCTGCAGCTTCGGGATCAGTGGCGGGTCGAAGATGACGCGGCCGAGCATGCGCTGCTCCCAGATATGCTCCAGCGTCATCCGCAGATAGGCCAGGCTGGCGCGCCCCACTGCGGCACTGGCGAGGGGCAGGAAGATCGGATCGAGCGCGGCAAGGAGCACATCGTCCTTGTTGCGGAAATGCTCGTAGAAGGTGGAGCGGCCGATGTCGGCTTCGGCAACCAGATCGCCGGTGCGGATCGAGGCATAGCGGCGCGCGAACAGGAGCCGGACGAATGCGTCGAGGATAGCGGCGTGGGTGCGGGAAACCCGCCGGTCCGGTCTGTCGGTCGCGCCCTGCGTCATAGGACCAGCATACAGGAATACGGCGCGCATGGTTCCGGACTTTTCGAGCAAAATGTCCGGTTGCGGACCGTGGCGCCCATTTGTTTCTCGCGATTTTGCGCCAATCGGGACACTCTGCGCCGATACCCGAGCATCAGGAGCGCCCGTGACGGACATGCATCGAGCAACGACGATCCTGCCGAGCAGCGATCTCGACGCCAGCGAAGCCTTTTACCGGCGGCTCGGATTCGAGTGCGTGAGCGACTACGGCAATTACCGCATCCTCGCCGATGGCCGCGGCTGGCACCTGCACCTCAACAAAGTGGACGGCTGGCCCCGACGCATCGAGGACAATCCGGTCGGGCTCTATCTCTATGTCGAGGATGTCGATGCCGTCGCCGACAGGATGCGCGACCTGATCATCCTGAAGGAGGATCCCTGCCGCAAGCCCTGGGGAACCTATGAGTTCGCGGTCAGCGATCCAAGCGGGACGCTGGTCCGGATCGGGCGCATTCTCGACTAGGGCGGATCAGCCGCCCAGCGGGTAGCGTTCGATCGCCTCGTAGATCGCGCCCTCGCCACCCAGTGTGCTTTCGAATAGCAGAAAATGCTCGATCGCGAAGGGCGTGCTCGCGAGGCCGACATGCGCCTCGAGGAAGCGATCGGTGGGTCCGGCGCTCCGGTTCAGCCGCGCGAGCGTGATATGCGGCAGATAGGCGCGGCGCTCGGGCTCCTGGCCGGCGCGGACGATCGCCTGGTCGACCTTGTAGTGGAGCTGGCTGAGCGCGTCGTGTGGGCGCAGCCCTGCCCAGACCGCGTTGGGGCGGCCGCGGCTGTCGAACTGGCCGACCCCGTCGAGCGCGACTTCGAAGGCGGGAAAGCGCACGGTGCCGAGCGCGATCGCGATGTCCTCCGCCGCGTGCCGATCGACCTCGCCAATGAAGCGCAGGGTGCAGTGGAGCTGGGCGTCCTCCTGCCATCGCGCACCGGGCACGCCGCCCATAAGTGCAAGCAATTGCGCGCGAATGGCGGGCGGGGGCCGGATACCGACGAACAGGCGGTGCATGACGGCATCTCCTTAACCACGCGCGCTCTAGAGCGGGAACCGGTTTTACTTGAAAACATGCCGGGCGAGGGCGATATTCCGCCTATCCGGCGGCTGTGCCGGGCAAAGGAGTTTTAAATGGCAAACTGGTCGGATCCCCGGACGAGCGCCGCGCCCTATGCGACAGCGGGCGCGCAAGCCGCTTCGTACGATGCGGGTCTCAGGTCCTATATGCTGTCGGTCTACAACTACATGCTCTCCGGCGTGCTGCTGACGGGCGTAGTCGCCCTGCTGTTCGGCAAGGTCGACGCCCTGCAGCGGTTGCTGTTCGTCGAGCAGATGACTTCGCGCGGCCCTGGCATCGGCCTCACTGCGCTGGGCTGGATCGCGATGCTCTCGCCGCTGGCGATCGTCTTCGCGATGAGCTTCGGCCAGAGCCGCATGTCGGAATCGACGCTGAAGACGCTGTTCTTCGCTTATGCGGGCCTGCTCGGCGCGTCGCTATCGACGATCTTCATTGCTTATACCGACACCTCGATCGCGCAGGTGTTCTTCGGCACCGCCGCCGGTTTCGGCGCGCTGAGCCTGTGGGGCTACACCACGAAGAAGAACCTCTCGGGCTTGGGCACGTTCCTGATGATCGGCCTGGTCGGCCTGCTCGTCGCGATGGTGGTCAACTTCTTCCTGCAGTCGGGCACGATGAGCCTGGTGATCAGCGCGATCGGCGTGCTGATCTTCGCCGGCCTCACCGCCTATGACACGCAGAAGATCAAGAGCATCTACGCCTATGTCGCCGGCACGCCGGAGCAGGGCAAGGTCGCGATCATGGGGGCGCTGAACCTCTATCTCGACTTCATCAATATGTTCCTGTTCCTGCTTCGCCTGTTCGGCAGCCAGCGCAACTAGGTTCGATAAAAGACAATAAAATCAACGGCTCGGCGGTCACAATCGCCGGGCCGTTTTTCTTTTGCGTCCGCACTGTTTCCGAATGGGAACGCGACTCAGGGGACGGTCGTTACAGCATGGCAACGCTCAGGAGAGTGACTCATGATGGACGCCAACCCGATCGATCCGGCGCCCGACGCAATGGCCGTGGCACCCGGACCCGAAAGCAGTGACAGCAAGCCGCCCGTCGCACCGAAGGACGCCGGTGCCGACAAATCGATCCTCGAACGGCTCGAGCGCAATCCGGAGAGCAAGGAGGCGCGGCTCGATCGCGCGCTCGATGAATCGATGGATGCATCGGACCCGCCCGCATCGACCCAGCCGGTGCATTTTCATGAGCCGCCGGAAAGCTCGGGCTATGACGCCAAGGCCGAGGAGAAGCTCGCCGCGGGCCCTGCCGGCAACAAGGGGATATTGGGCAAGATCCTGTCCAAGATCGGCCTCGGTTGAGGGCTGACACTTAGTGGCCGCCTGTCCCGCATCGGGGTGGCGCGCGAACATCGTCATCTATGCGGCCTTGCTGGCCAATCTCGGAATCGCCGTCGCGAAGTTCATCGCGGCGGCGATCACCGGTTCGTCCTCGATGCTTACCGAGGGCGTTCATTCGATGGTGGATACCGGCAACCAGGGCCTGCTGCTCTACGGCCAGTACCGCGCCAAGCGGCCGCCGGATGCCGAGCATCCGTTCGGCTATGGCCGCGAGCTCTATTTCTGGGCGTTCGTCGTCGCGATCCTGATCTTCGGGCTGGGCGCGGGCGTGTCCGTCTATGAGGGCTGGCGGCACATCGCCGAGCCCGAACCGCTCCACAGCCCGCTCATCAACTATATCGTGCTCGCCATCGCCTTCGCGCTGGAGGGCACGTCGTGGGGAATCGCGATGCGCGAGTTCGCCGCGTCAAAAGGCGATGCGTCCTGGTGGCAGGCGGTGCGCAACTCGAAGGATCCAGCAACGTTCGTCGTGCTGTTCGAGGATTCGGCGGCGCTGGCCGGACTGAGCGTGGCCGCCGTGGGCGTGTGGGCGAGCCATGCGTGGGGCGATCCCCGGATCGACGGCTGGGCATCGATCGCGATCGGCGTGATACTGGCGGGCGTCGCGTGGCTGCTGGCGCGCGAGGCCAAGGGGCTGCTGATCGGCGAGCGCGCCAATCCCGAGCTGATCCGCGAAGTCCGCGCGATGCTCGAGGCCGAGCCGTGCATCACCGCGGTCAACCATGTCCGCACGGTCCACACCGCGCCCGACCGGGTGTTCGTGGCGATCAGCGCCGATTTCTCAGACACGCTGCCGATGGGTGAGGCCGAGAGCCTGATCGAGCGGATCGAGCACCGGCTGAAGGCGAAGCTGCCGCAGTTGAGCTCGATCTATATCCGGCCCGAGAAGCGTGAGGACGCCGTTGACGCGGTGGCGATGGGCTAGGCGGGTTCGAAGGCGATCGTGCCGGCCTCGGTATCGGCCGATGTCAGGCGGAGCTGGACGGCGTCGCCCGGGGCAGCGCCCGTCATCCGGGTGCGCGCGACGATGGGCAGGTCGCGCAGCTGGAAGCGCGTGTCGCGATCGGTGACATCAGTGACGATCGCGGCGAAATCCTCGCCCGCGCGGCCCTGCAGCATCACGGCCTCGGCCAAGTCGATCACCGCGCGATCGATCTGTCCCGAGAGCGCATCGGCACGCGCCATGACCTTGGGGAGGCGCGGAAAGGCTTCGGCCACGACCTGCGGCACCGGCTGGCCGTTGGCGATGGCGAGCGTGGCGCGCACGACGTAGCGGTCCGCCAGGCGGCGCAGCGGCGCCGTGGCATGGGCATAGGTCGCGGCCATGGCCGAGTGCCACGGCGTCACGCCCGCTGCGTAGGGCGTGTAGGACGCGCCCTGCCCGGCGCGGCGGATAGCGAGCATGAAGGCGGCCTGGGTCGGATCGGCAGGATCGAGCGTGCGCTCATAGTCCTTGAGGCTCATCGCGCGCGGCCAGTCGAGGCGGAAGGCGTGGGCGGTGAGCCGGAGGCGGGCGATCGCCCCGGCATTGGGCTCCGCCATGACGCGGAACAGGCCGGTCTGGTGCGCGAACAGGGCATCGGCGATCGCGAGGTTGCAGGCGAGCGACAGCGCGGCGTTGCTCTCTTCCGAGGCAAGGAGCGGGCGGAAGGTGAGCGCATAGCCGTCGCCTTCCACCGCCTCGACCTGCTGCTCGGGCGGATCGACGCGCACTGCGCCGCGCCGGGCTTCGGCGGCATGGATGCGCGCGGAGAGTTCGGCGAAGTCGGGCGGAAGATCCTGATCGCGGACGCTGTCATAAGCGAGCTTGGCGCGGCTCTGGATTATCGCGCGCTCGGCGCCGTCGAGCCGCACGCCGCCATCGGGCGCGACGCGGACGGTGAACACCACTGCCGGGCGCGGGCCGGCGGGGAGCAGGCTCGCCGCACCTTCGCTCAGCGCGGGGGGATAAAGGCCGGCCTTGCCATCGGGCAGATAGAGCGTGGTGCCGCGCCGCCACGCCTCGGCATCGATGATGCCGCCATCGTCGACGAACCAGGCGACATCGGCGATCGCATAGTGGAGCAGGATGTCATTCCCTGCGCGCTCGATAGCGAAAGCCTGGTCGAGATCGGTCGAGGCGGCTGGATCGAGCGTGACGAAGGGGAGCGCCGTGCGATCGGCGTGATCGGTGGGTGCGCGCTGGGCGGCCTGATCAGCGGCGGCGAGGACTTCCTGGGGGAAGCTTTCCGGCACCTGGAACTTCACCCGGATCGCGGCGAGGCCGCGGCTGAGGGCATTGTCGGGATCGGCGAGCGCCTTCATTGCCCCCAGCGATACACGGAGAGAGCGGCGGCGGGAAGCGCGTCGGTCCGGCTATTTCTTCAGAATATCCAGCGCTGCCGCGGTCATCGCCTCGGTCGCGGTGCCGATCACGGCTTCGGCGTCGGGCGCCCAATAGGCGCTGTGGAGTGAAGGGAGGCTGGCCTTGCCGGCCTTGGCCGCGTCCCATTTGTCCTGGGGCACGCCGCCGACCCAGAAGATCGTGCTCTGGATCGACTTGTCGGCGAGCCAGTAGCGGCTGAAATCCTCGCCCCCCATCACCGATGGCGTCTCGATCACCCGTTCGCGGCCGAAGCGGCCGGTGAACAGCGAGAGCAGGCGACCGGAGAGCGGCTGAGTGTTGTAGGTCGCCGGGGTGAACTCGTTCTGGATGGTCACCACCGGCATCCGGTCCTCGGGCACGCCGGCGGCAATCGCCTCGCCCTTGGCGATGCGGGCGATGCCGTCGAGCAGCTGCTTGCGGACCTCCGGCGTGAAGCTGCGCACGGTCAGCAGCATCGTCACTTCGCTGCCGATGATGTTGTGCTTCGAGCCGCCCTGGATGCTGCCGACGGTGACGACGGCGGGCTGCTGCGGATCGACCTCGCGGCTGACTAAAGTCTGAAGCGTGGTGACGATGCGCGCGGCGAGGACGATCGGATCCTTGGTCGTCTGCGGATAGGCGCCGTGGCCGCCGATCCCCTTCACGACCAGATTGACCGAATCGACGTTCGCCAAGGCATAGCCCGCGGTGACGCCGATCTGGCCGGCAGGCTGGCTGGCGCTGTCGTGGAAGGCGAGCGCGTATTGCGGCTTGGGGAAGCGGGTGAACAGCCCGTCCTCGAGCATCATCCGCGCGCCCATGCCGCGCTCCTCGGCAGGCTGGGCGATCATCACGACCGTGCCGTGCCACTGCGACTTCATCGCCGCGAGGTTGCGCAGCGTGCCGATCCAGCTCGCCATGTGGGTGTCGTGACCACAAGCGTGCATCACGCCGCTCTCGATGCCGTCGTCAGTGGTGGCGCGCACCTTGGAGGCGAAGGGCAGGCCTGTCGCCTCGATCACCGGCAGCGCGTCCATATCGGCGCGGATCAGCACGACGGGGCCGGCGCCGTTCTTCATCACCGCGACGACGCCGGTGCCGCCGACCTTCTCGGTCACCTCGAAGCCCGCCTTGCGTGCCTCTGCCGCCAGGATGCCGGCGCTGCGCACCTCGTGCAGGCTGAGTTCGGGGTTCGAATGGAAGTCGCGATAGAAATCCATGAGCTGGGGCAGCGCCTTCAGCGTCGCCTCGTGCACCGGATCGGCGGAAGCGGGCACGGCAAGCGTCATCGCGGTTGCGACCAGCACGGTCCGAAGCATTGGATTTTCCCCATCATGGAGCGCTGAGTGTCGCGTGGGGAACGGGGCCTGTCAAACCTCGAGCGCGGCTCCCGCCTTCGCGTTCAATCCAGAAATCGAGGCGTGCGCTTGCCCTTGGTCCGGCTGGTCAGATGGAATTGCCGGCAGCGGTCGCAGCGATAGGGCCTGAGCACGAGACCCGAGCGCTGGGCGGCGAGGAGCGCGTCCTGCTCCGACGGGAAGCGCGCCTTCCTGGCACAAATGCTCAGCCTTGTGCGCATCCGCTCTGCCCGGGTCAGGACGCGGGTACGAGCTCGATCACGTCCAGCGTCGATTCGAAGCGGGGATAGGGCATCACCAGGCGCCAGCGCCGGGGCTCGATATGCTCGACATAGCCGATCATGTCGCGATCGGGGTCGAGCCCGTAGCGCAGCGGCGCGGATTCGTCGCCGAGGATCAGCGTGCCCAGGAAGATCGCGCGCGCGGCGGTGTCGGGGAAGATCAGGCCAGCCGGGCGCTGCGATCCGGTAAGCTTGCTCAGTCCGCGCGCCTCGCCTTCGTCGGTGATGGTGCATTCCTGCCAGGGATAGGGAATGAAGCCCGATACGGCGGTGCCGCCCTTGCCCATTTTGTAGGTGCGGCAGCGGTATTTGCCGGCGGGCAGCAGCGGATCAGGGAGCGCGCGATCGGGATCAAACAGGAGCGGATCGGCGTCGATCGCGGTGGCATTGGCGGCGCGCGCGCCGGGCAATGCGTCATCCCAGGCCTGGCGCCAGTTGCGCAGGCTGTCGCGACCGCGGTCGGTCGCCACCGTGCGCCAGTTCGCGGTGGTATCGATCCGCGCCGACGTCGCGTCTCGATAGACGCTGCAGCCTCCCAGCGTGACGGCAAGTGCGGCTGCGGCGGCGATCTGCTTCATTCGGTCGTGCTTCCCTGTGCTGCGCGGCTCATTCGGCGGTCCAGCCGCCGTCGATCGAATAGTTCGAACCGGTGATCGCCGCTGCTTCGTCACGGCAGAGAAAGAGCGCGAGCGCGGCAACTTGTTCCGGCTGGACGAACTGCTTGGTCGGCTGGGCATCGAGCAGCACGTCGTTGAGCACCTGCTCGCGCGTCATGTTGCGGGCCTTCATCGTGTCCGGGATCTGGTTCTCTACCAGCGGCGTCCAGACATAGCCCGGCGAGATGCAGTTCACCGTGATGCCGAAGGTCGCGACTTCGAGCGCGGCGGTCTTGGTCAGGCCGGCGATGCCGTGCTTGGCGGCGACATAGGCCGATTTGTTGGGGCTGGCGACCAAGCTGTGTGCCGAAGCGGTGCTGATGATGCGGCCCCATTTCTTGGCCTTCATCGCGGGAATCGCTGCGCGCATCAGGTGGAAGGTCGAGCTCAAATTGATCGCGATGATCGCATCCCATTTCTCGATCGGGAAATCCTCGATCGGCGAGACGTGCTGGATACCGGCGTTCGAGATGACGATGTCGGCGCCGCCAAGCTCGGCCTGGGCGCGGGCGACCATCGCCGCGATCTGATCGGGCTTGGTCATGTCGGCGGCGTCGTAGAGCGCCTTGGCACCCGCGGTCGCCTCGAGCGCAGCGCGCTCTTTCTCGATCGCGGCCGCGTCGCCGAAGCCGTTGATCATCACCGACGCGCCTTCGCCCGCGAGCGCCTTGGCATAAGCGAGGCCGATACCCGAGGTGGAACCGGTGACGATCGCGGACTTGCCCTTGAGGAACATGCAATACTCCTGAACTAGCGCTGGGTGAGATCGAAGGCGGCGGTGTTACCGTCGAGGATGTTCTGCGCGACAAGCTGGGCGTTGGCCATCGTTTCGGCGACCGCGGTGCGGCCCGCCTGCCAATGCTCGTGCATCGAGCGCGCCGAGAATTCGAAGTCGCGGCTGCCGCCCTCCCACGCATTGGCGCGGTAGATAAGCTGGACCAGGCTGACCGGATATTCGGTCACGCGCGCCTTGAGCTTCAGCACTTCGGGATCGTTCGCGAGGTCCGCCGGGAGCCGGTTGAGCAGCTTGCACACCATCTGGCGCTCCTGGCGGAGCCTCAATCGCTCGTCGGAGACCGCGCGGGTGCGGCTGGAGAAGCGGATCTCCTTCTCGCGCGCCAGCACGTCGGTGATGTTGCGAGGCAGCTCGGCGGCGGCGGGGAAGAGGTCGACCTGGAAGATCAAAGTCTCGGCATCCTGCCGGTCGAGTATATGGGTCAGCGGCGTGTTCGAGATCAGGCCGCCGTCCCAATAATAGAGGCCGTCGATCTCGATCGGCGGAAGGCCGGGCGGGAGCGCGCCCGAGGCCATGATGTGGCGCGCGTCGAGCTTCTCGTCGCGCGTGTCGAAGTAACGGAAATTGCCGCTGCACAGCTCGACCGCGCCGACCGACAGGCGGACGGGTCCGTTGTTGAGCAGGTCCCAGTCGACCAGCCTGTCGAGCGTCTCGCGGAGCGGCGAGGAATCGTAGAAGCTGAGCGCCCCCGGCGAACCCGGCACGGCGAAGGTGGGCGGGATCAGGCGTGGCGTGAAGAACCCCGGCACACCGCCGAGCATCACCGCGCCAGCCGACCATTCATGTGCGAATTCCCGTCCGCTGTCGCTCAGCGGGAGCGAGAAATCCGGCAGGGCGGCGGTGGCGCCATCCCAGAAGGCGCGGAGCGCGTCGAGCCGCTTCTCGGGCGGGTTGCCGGCGAACAGCGCGGCGTTGACCGCGCCGATCGAGATGCCGGCGACCCAATCGACTTCGATATGGTTCGCAGCGATCTCCTCGATCACCCCGGCCTGGAAGCTGCCCAGCGCGCCGCCGCCCTGAAGCACCAGCGCGACCATATCCGGCAGGGGCAGCCCGGAGGGGAGATGGTGGCGTGGGCGAGACTCGGCATCGGCCATGCGCGTCCTCTGACGCATCGCAGCGAACGGGGCAATGGCGAGTTGAGAGGGTGATAAATTCCTCCCCTAGCTTGCTTGGGGAGGGGGACCGCGCCCGAAGGGCGGGGTGGAGGGGCGTGGCGGTGGAACCGGTGCGCGGCGCCGGCCCCTCCACCGCCGCCTTTGGCAGCGGTCCCCCTCCCCGAGACAAGCTCGGGGAGGATTTTGAGATGCAACGCAGCCGTGTTTCGCGCATTGTTGCGGGGAACGAACAAAGGGGTGCCCGATGCGGCTCGACGATATCGATCCCACCGACAATGCGCGCGATCTCGGATCGGGCGGTGGTGGAGGCGGCGGATTTCCGCTGCTGGGACTGCTGCCGATGTTCCTCGGCCGCGGACGGATGGGCTGCGGCTCGATCGCGCTGCTGGTGATCGTGGGGCTGGTCTATCTGGCGATGTCGGGCGGTGGCGGGATGCTGGGGACGACGGGCGGCTCCAGCACCGGCCAGTCGCCGACCGCAGGCAAATCGGGCGCCGACGTGTGCCGCGTTAACGAGCGCCGCCTCGAGGCGTGCCGGGTGATGCGGAGCACCGACGATACCTGGGCGAAGATCTTCCAGGAATCGGGCCAGCGCTACCAGCCAGCGACGATCAACTTCTTCCAGGGCGGCGCGCAGACGGGTTGCGGCGCCGCGACCTCCGCGGTCGGTCCGTTCTACTGCCCGAGCGACGACGGCGTGTATATCGACACCGCCTTTTTCGACGAGCTGGAGAAGCGCTTCGGTGCCAAGGGCGATTTCGCCCGCGACTATGTGATCGCGCACGAGATGGGGCACCATATCCAGGATCTGCTCGGCACGTCGGACGAGGTTTCGCGGGCGCAGGCACGGGCTTCGCAGACCGAGGGCAACCGCCTGTCGGTCCAGCTCGAGCTCCAGGCCGATTGCTTCGCCGGCGTTTGGGCGGCGCGCAACAAGGACCGGCTGGAGCCGGGCGATATCGAGGAGGGCATGACCGCGGCGAACGCGATCGGCGACGACACGTTGCAGAAGCAGGCGCAAGGGACGGTGGTGCCCGACAGCTTCACCCACGGCACCTCGGCGCAGCGCATGCAGTGGCTGCGGACCGGGCTGGAGACCGGCGATCCGTCCAAGTGCAACACCTTCGACACGGCGCGATAGAGCGGGATTGCTTGTGCTTCCCTCGGTCCCGCCGCGCGCCTAAACGATGCGCATGACCGAGGAACGCCCCAAGCTCGCCTATCGTCATACGCTCGGCAAGGGGCCGACGATCGTCTTTCTGTGCGGCTATGCCTCCGACATGAACGGCACCAAGGCGCTGGCGCTGGAGGAATGGGCGAAGGCGAACAAGCGGGCCTTTCTGCGCTTCGACTATGCCGGATGCGGCGCGAGCGAAGGCACCTTCGAGGAGCAGACGCTGGCCGGCTGGCGCGACGACGCGCTGCGGATCCTCGACGAGGTGGTGCCCGGGCCGGTGGTGCTGGTCGGATCGTCGATGGGCGGATGGATCATGCTGCTCGTGGCCAGGGCGCGACCGGAGCAGGTGCTGGGGCTGGTGGGCATCGCGGCGGCGCCCGACTTCACCGATTGGGGTTTCAGCCACGAGGAGAAGCTGCAGCTCGTCGAATATAGTCGGATCGAGCAGCCCTCCGACTATTCGGACCAGCCGACGATCACCACCCACGCCTTTTGGGAAGCCGGCGAGAGCAACCGGGTGATGGACCGCCCGATCGATTTCCATGGGCCGGTGCGGCTTCTCCAGGGCCAGCAGGACCCCGAAGTGCCATGGGAGCGCGCGACCGCGCTCGCGGCGCTGTTCCGTTCAGACGCGGTGCAGACTTGGCTGGTCAAGGACGGGGACCACCGGCTTTCGCGCGAGGACGACATCGCGCTGATCCTTCGCGCCGTTCAGGATGTGCTTGCCCTATGCTCCTCTTCCTCCTCCTGAGCCTCCAGGACGCCGCGGGTCCGGTCGCGGCGCCGGCCAAAGCACCCGTCGCCGCCGCGCCAAAGCCGACCCCGGAGCCGCCGCGCTTCTCCGAATGCATGGACCTTGCCACCGGCGATCCCTCGGCGGGGCAGGCGGCGGCGATGAAGTGGCGGCTGGAAGGTGGCGGCATGCTCGCGCGGCAGTGCCTGGGCGTCGCTTATGCCAATCAGCAGCGCTGGGCCTCGGCGGCGGGCGCGTTCGCGGAAGCGGCGCACGACGCCGAGCTGGCGAAGGACAATCGAGCAGCCAATTACTGGCAGCAATCGGGCAATGCCTGGCTGGCGGCGGGAGATCCGGCCAAGGCGCGCTCGGCGCTCGACGCGGCGCTTTCGGCGGGAACGCTGGAAGGGCTGGCGGTGGGCGAGGCGCATCTCGATAGGGCCCGTGCGCTGGTCGCTGCGGGCGACCTGGACAGCGCGCGGAGCGATCTCGATTCGGCGCTGCTCGACGCGCCCAAGGATCCGCTCGGCTGGCTGCTTTCCGCTACGCTGGCGCGGCGGACCAACGACCTGAAGCGCGCGAGCAAGGACATTGCCGAAGCGCTGCGTCTCGCGGCCGATGACGCCTCGGTCCATCTCGAAGCGGGCAATATCGCCGCGGCGGCGGGCGACGAGGCGGATGCGCGCACCTCCTGGGCGCGCGCGGTCGAACTCGATCCGGGCGGCCCGGTGGCCGAGACGGCGCGCAAGGCGCTCGCCCAGTTCGGCGCGACCGAGAAATAGCTGCCAGCATCTGGCCGCGGCGCGGCTGCGGGACTATCTGGGCAGCGAACCGTTCCCGGAGCCCCCGCATGCGCTATCTTCACACCATGATTCGCGTCACCGATCCCGACGCGACGATGCGTTTCTTCGAGCTGCTCGGCCTGAAGGAAACCCGGCGGATCGAGAGCGAGAAGGGCCGCTTCACGCTGATCTATCTCGCCGCGCCCGGCGACGAGGCCGAGGTGGAGCTCACCCATAACTGGGATCCCGAGGACTATAGCGGCGGGCGCAATTTCGGGCATCTCGCCTATCGCGTCGAGAATATCTACGAGACCTGCAAGCGGCTGATGGACGCGGGCGTGACGATCAACCGCCCGCCGCGCGACGGCCATATGGCGTTCGTCCGCACCCCTGACGACATCTCGATCGAGCTGCTGCAGGACGGCCGTCTCGAACTCGCCGAGCCCTGGGCCTCGATGCCCAATACTGGCAGCTGGTGAACCCGCGCGCCGCCCGTTTCCTGGAGCTGACCGGCGCGCGCGCACCGATCGTCCAGGCGCCGATGGCGGGGGCGGGCGGCGTCGCGCTGGCGGTGGCGGCGATGCGGGGCGGGGCGATCGGATCACTGCCCAGCGCGATGCTCGCGCCGGAACAGATCGCCGCGCAGGTGGCCGAGGTGCGGGCGCAGGCCGAAGGGCCGCTCAACCTCAATTTCTTCTGCCACACCCTGCCCGAGCCGGTGCCGGACGAGTCGGCATGGCGGGAACTGCTCGCGCCTTATTATGCCGAAGAAGGCGTCTCGCCGGGCGAGGCGCCACCCCTGCGGCGACCCTTCGACGCGGCGGCATGCGCGGTGGTCGAGGCGGTCCGGCCGGAGATCGTCAGTTTTCATTTCGGCTTGCCCGAGGCGGCGCTGCTCGAACGGGTCCGCGCCAGCGGGACGCGGGTCTTCGGCAATGCGACCAGCGTCGCCGAATTGCATTGGCTGGCCGAGCGGGGCTGCGACGCGATCATCGTGCAGGGCAGCGAGGCGGGCGGCCATGCGGGCTGGTTCCTCGATCGCCATATGCCCACGCCATTGGCCGTCCTGCTGGCCGAACCCATCGATACGCCGGTGATCGCCGCCGGCGGCATCGTCGATGGCGCGAGCATCGCTGCCGCGCTGGCGGCGGGAGCGAGCGCGGTACAGGTCGGCACCGCCTATCTGGCGACGCCCGAAAGCCTGATTTCCGCACCGTATCGCGCGCTGCTCGGCACTGATGCGGCGGCTGATGCCGCGTTCACCAATCTCTTCTCCGGCCGCCAGGCACGGGGCATCCGCAACCGGCTGATGCGCGATCTCGGACCGATCTGTGAGGTGGCGCCGGCCTTCCCCTATGCCTCCAACGCGCTGCTGCCGCTGCACAAGGCGGCCGAGGCGGACGGGCGCGGCGACTATTCGCCCTTGTGGGCGGGCGCCGGCGCGGCGAGAGTTCGCAGCATGGGCGCCGAGCAACTGACGCGCGAATTGGCGCAGGCCGCGCTGGAGGAATCGCATGGCTGAACTCGAAATCGTCCGCATCCCTGCGCTCAGCGACAATTATATCTGGCTCGTCCATGACCCCGAAAGCGCCGAGACGATGGTGGTCGATCCCGCCCAGGCCGAGCCGGTCCTCGCCGAGGCCGACCGGCGCGGCTGGCCGATCACCGCGATCTGGAACACGCACTGGCATCCCGATCACACCGGCGGCAATGCGGGGATCAAGGCGGTGACGGGATGCGAGGTGATTGCCCCGGCAGGCGAGGCGGCGCGCATCCCGACAGCGGATCGGCTGGTGGGCGAGGGTGATACGGTCGCGCTCGGCAGCCATATAGCCAGCGTGATGGAAGTGCCGGCGCATACTGCGGGGCACATCGCCTATCACTTCGCGCAGGACGGCGTGGTCTTTGTCGGCGACACGCTGTTTGCGATGGGCTGCGGACGGCTGTTCGAAGGGACGGCGGCGCAGATGTTCCGGAACATGCAGCGGCTCGGCCAACTGCCGCCCGAGACGCGCGTCTATTGCGCACATGAATATACCCAGTCGAACGGCCGCTATGCCCGGGTCGCCGAACCTGACAATGCGGCGATCGCCGCGCGAATGACGCAGGTCGACGCGGCGCGCGCGGCGGGCGAGGCGACAGTACCGACGACGATTGGCGAGGAGCTGGCCACCAATCCGTTCATGCGCGCGGGCTCGGTTGAAATTCTGGCCGAGCGCCGCGCTGCGAAGGATGTATTTGCGGGTTGAAGGCGCTATGATCGTCTTCGGGGCATGAGGAGAGCAATATGATCCGCCTAGCCGTGCCCGCGATCCTGCTTCTCGCCGGGCTGACCGCAGCCGATGCCGCGCAGCATCGCCCCGATCCCGCCATGGCCAAGATCGAGAAGCAGTTGAAGGGCCTGACCCCTGGCGCACCGCTACGCTGCCTGCGCCGTGATCAGGCGAACCAGATTCTGACCGCCGACGGCGTGATCCTCTATGTCGCGGGCAAGAGCCGTGCATGGCGCAACGACGTGGTCGGCCATTGCAACGGGCTGGCGCGGGGCGACGTGGTGGTGACCAGGAGCATCAGCGGCCAGCTTTGCGACGGCGACATCGTCCAGACACGGGCGCCGACCGGGGGCATGTTCACGGGCAGCTGCTCGCTGGGCAAGTTCACCCCCTATTCCAAGTAAGGAGAGAGCGATGCGCTGGGCATTATTGACGATCGGAGCTTTCCTGTTCGCGGGATGCACGGCGAGCGCCGAGCAGAGCGCCTCGCGCCAGGCCGAGGCGGACCGCGACCTGGCCAAGGCGATCGGCGACCGCACGGCCGGCAAGCCGACGGACTGCATCAATTCGAGCACCAACAATGACGGGCCGCAGATCATCGACCACAAGACGGTGATCTACCGCCAGGGCCAGCGGGTGTGGGTCAACACCCTCGAGGCCGAATGTCCGAGCCTGGAGCCGTTCAACACGATGATCGTCGAGCTGCACGGATCGCAGATCTGCCGCAACGACCAGTTCCGGATCCTCGAGCCAGGGAGCAGCATTCCCAGCGCCTATTGCCGCTTCGGCAAGTTCACACCCTATTCCAAGCCGAAGAACTGACGCCATAAGTCCTCCCCGAGCTTGCTCGGGGAGGACTGTTTTACAGCACGTAGCGGCTGAGATCGGTGTTGCGGGCGATGCTCGCCAGCTGGCTGTCGACATAGGCCGCGTCGATCACCAGGCTGGTGCCGGAACGGTCCTCGGCGTCGAAGCTGACTTCTTCGAGCAGTTTCTCCATCACCGTCTGGAGGCGGCGGGCGCCGATATTCTCGATCTCGGCATTCACTTCCGCCGCGATCTTGGCGACTGCGCGAATGCCGTCATCGGTGAAGTCGATCGTCACGCCCTCAGTGCCGAGCAAAGCGGCATATTGCGCCACCAGGCTCGCCTTGGTGTCGGACAGGATCGCGACGAAATCCTCCTCGGTCAGCGCCTTCAGCTCGACGCGGATCGGCAGGCGGCCCTGGAGCTCGGGGAGCAGGTCCGACGGCTTGGCGACGTGGAACGCGCCGCTCGCGATGAAGAGGATGTGATCGGTCTTCATCGGCCCGTATTTGGTGGCGACGGTGGTGCCCTCGATCAGCGGCAGCAGGTCGCGCTGCACGCCCTCGCGGCTCACCGAGCCGCCGCGCACGTCCGACACGGCGATCTTGTCGATCTCGTCGAGGAAGACGATGCCATTGGCTTCCGCATCCGCCAGCGCGACGCGGCTGACCTCGTCCTGGTCGAGGCGCTTGTCGGCCTCTTCCTCGACGAGCTTGTCCCATGCACGGCGCACGTTGAGCTTGCGGCGCTTGAGCGGCGCGCCGCCGAACGCCTTGCCCATCATCTCGGACAGGTTGATCATCTGCGCCCCACCGCCGGGGATCTCGAACGGCATTTGCGGGGCCTGCTCGATCTCGATCTCGATCTCGGTATTGTCGAGCACGCCGTCCTGGAAGCGCTGCTTGAACGCCTCGCGGGTGGCGGTGCTGGCATCCTTGCCGGTCAGCGCGTCGAGCAGGCGGCCCATGGCGGCTTCCTCGGCCTTGTCCTTCACCGCGGAGCGGCGGCGTTCCTTCTCGAGCCGGATCGCTTCCTCGACCAGGTCGCGGGCGATCTGCTCGACGTCGCGGCCGACATAGCCGACCTCGGTGAACTTGGTGGCCTCCACCTTCACGAAGGGCGCGTCGGCGAGCTTTGCCAGGCGGCGACTGATCTCGGTCTTGCCGCAGCCAGTGGGGCCGATCATCAGGATGTTCTTCGGCGTGACCTCGTCGCGCAGGTCGGCCGAGAGCTGCTGGCGGCGCCAGCGATTGCGCAGCGCGACCGCGACCGCCTTCTTGGCGTCCTTCTGGCCGATGATGTGCGCGTCAAGCGCTGCGACGATGGTCTTGGGGGTAAGCTTGTCGTTCATTTTCTTCTCTGTTCCCCTCCCGCTTGCGGGAGGGGCTAGGGGTGGGCTCGCGCTATCCGCAAGCGATTCATTGGAGGAGGACGGGCGCCCACCCCCCGCATGCGGGGGAGATGGGTTCAATTGACGCTGTCGAGCGTCTCCACGGTCAGGCGATCGTTGGTGTAGACGCAGAGCTCGCCGGCGATCTTCATCGCCTTGCGGGCGATGGTTTCGGGATCCTGCTCATATTCGATCAGCGCGCGCGCCGCGGAGAGGGCGAAATTGCCGCCCGATCCGATCGCCGCGACGATGCCCTCCGGATGGCCTTCGGGTTCGAGCACGTCGCCGTTGCCGGTGATCATCAGCGTCAGCTCCTTGTCGGCGACAAGGAGCATCGCCTCGAGGTTGCGCAGATATTTGTCGGTCCGCCATTCCTTGGCGAGCTCCACCGCAGCGCGCAGAAGCTGGCCCTGGTGCCGCTCCAGCTTAGTCTCGAGTCGCTCGAACAAGGTGAAGGCGTCCGCGGTCGCACCGGCAAAGCCGGCGATGACCGAGCCGTCGCCCAGGGGACGAACCTTTCGCGCATTGGGTTTCATGATGGTGGGCCCTGCCGAAACCTGGCCGTCACCGGCGATCACGACTTTGCCCGATTTGCGCACGGAGAGAATGGTCGTGCCGTGCCACGCATTGGAATTACCGCTCATGGAGGCGGATATGGGGAGCCGTTTCGCTTACGCAAATATCCCCGCACCGCGTTCGCCCGAGATCAAGACTTTCGCATTCTTGCGGGCAAAAATTATGGTAGTGCGGCGCCAGGCCGGCATCATTTGGTTTCCGCTCATGGCGAGCGACAGGGGGAGCAACCGCGGACACTCAATCGAGGCTTCGACCTTCCGTTCCGGCCAGCCTCCGCGCGCGATCCCAGTAACTGAAATCCACGAGGGAGGCAGAATAGATGGCCAGTGAATTTCCGGAGACGCCGCCTGCGGGCACGGGACCGCGCATCAAGCGGATATTGCTCGAGCCCAAGGCGGAATGGGCGCGCATCGATGCCGAGCCGGCGACGGTAAGCGGGATCATGACCGGATGGGTCGTGCCGCTCGCCGCGATCGGGCCGGTGGCCGGGCTGATCGGCTCGTTGCTGTTCGGCTATGGCATTCCCGGCATCGTCTCGGTCCGCCCGTCGCTGATGTTCGCGCTGACCACCGCGATCGTCGCCTATGTCTGCGCGCTGATCAGCATCTTCGTGCTTGCCCTGATCATCGACGCGCTGGCGCCCAGCTTCGGCGGCACCCAGAATCGCGTGCAGGCGATGAAGGTGGCGGCCTATTCGGCAACTGCCTCCTATGTCGCCGCCATCTTCCAGATCATACCGCCGCTCGCGATCCTGGGCATATTGGGTCTCTACACTTTGTATCTCCTGTATCTCGGCCTGCCGCGCCTGATGAAGGCGCCGGCGGAAAAGGCGGCCGGCTATACGGTGGTGACAATCCTCTGCGCGGTGGTGCTGTACCTGGTCGTGGGCTGGATCGTCTTCTCCTCGACGGCGATGTTCGCGTCGCGCGCGATGTTTCCCGCCACGGCCGGCGGCAGCGTGACCGTTCCCGGCGTCGGGACGATCGACACCGCCAAGATCGACGAGGCCGCCCAGCGGATGCAGGCGGTCACCGATCGGATGCAGAAGCAACAGGCGGCCGTCGCCGATGGCAAGGCGCCCGCGCTTCCGCCCGAACAGCTTGCCGCGATGCTGCCCGCCTCGATCGGTGGCTGGAACCGCACCGCGACCGAAAGCTCTTCGGGCGCCGCGGCCGGGATCGGCGGGTCGAACGCCCAGGCGACCTATACGTCGGGCGACAAGCAGTTCCGCCTGTCGATCACCGATGCCGCGCTCGCCGGAGCCATGGGCGCGATGGGCGAGGCGATGGGCGTCCAATCGAACCGCGAAGATGCCGACGGCTATGAAAAGGTCGGCGTGGTGGGCGGCCGGATGACCACCGAGAAATGGCAGAAGAGCGGCAGCGGCACCTATGGCGTCCTGTACGGCAGCCGCTTCATGGTCGAAGCCGAAGGCGAGGCGCCCGACATGGCGACGCTGAAGAGCGCGGTCGGCGCGGTCGACGCCGCCAAGCTCGAGTCGCTGGCGAAATAGCAACAAGCATCGGGGCTGCGTTCGCGCGGCCCCGATTCACCTGAGTATTCGGACCTAGGCGGACAGGATGCTCCGCACGAGCCCGACGAGGATCCAGCCCAGACCGATCACGACCGCCCATGCCAATATGGCGCCGGCCACGATCGCGACCGAGCGCATCCCAAGCGGCAGCCGTTCGGGATGCTCTTCCGCCTCGCCAATCGCGCCGGTCTCGAGCGGCAGGGCGATCGGCGTCATCGGCGGCGTCGCCAGTGCGGCGCGCAGTTCCTGCACGGTCAGGGCCGCAAGGAATTCGCAGCCGTAGAGATACTCCGTCCGCCGGACGACGCGCGCCTCGCGCATGCCGATGCCCGAAAGGCCAAGGCCGATCTCGGTACCGATCGCGAGCTCGGTAGGGGCGGTGACGCTGAATCCGCTTTCGGACAGATCCTCAACCGTGACGTCGATCGGTGACCAGTCGGAATCGCGCAGCGTCGCGTCGCGCTCGACCGTGTGCCGTTCCGCCCATCGGGTATCCCGGTACAGATACGCTACCAAACCCATGTCGCTCACTCGCTCCTGCCCGGGAATAGCGATGGTCATAAAAGGGTTTAGGGGCCGTAAATGGTATGCCGCAAAGCTGTGGATTATAGATCCAGCGCGGGTGTGAATTGACAATGCTGCAGTGCGGGAGCAAGCGGCCCGCAGCTGGCGACTCGCCGGCGATCAGGAACCGATGAACACAATGCCAAGCGACAGTAGTCGATTGTACGCGCCGTCGAGGGCGATCCGCCGAGCCTGATCCGTCAGTCTCGCCCGGGCGCCGTCTACGGCACGCCCATGAGGTGAGACATGACCAATATGCCCCCTGCCAGCCGGGGCGTGGCAAGCTTCTCGCGCTTCCTGCGCGTGACGCCGGCACCGAGCTGGGCCGATGCGATCGCCTTCCTGTTGCTGGGCGGAATCGCGATCCTTGTCATCCGCGGCGCCGAGGGCATGGCCGAGCCGCTGTCGCGCCTGCGCATCGCGCCGGTGACGCTCGATCCTGCGAACCTGCCCGGCTATGCGCTGCGCACCACGCTCCGCATGTTCGCCGCGCTGGGCGCGTCGCTGCTGTTCACCTTCGTGATCGCCACCCTGGCCGCGAAAAGCCGCCGCGCGGAGTCGGTGATCGTGCCCGCGCTCGACATCCTCCAGTCGGTGCCGATCCTCGGCTTCCTTACCTTCACCGTCACCTTCTTCATGGGGTTGTTTCCCGGACAGCAGTTCGGGGTGGAGCTGGCGGCGATCTTCGCGGTCTTCACCAGCCAGGCCTGGAACATGGCGTTCAGCTTCTTCCAGTCGCTGCGCTCGGTGCCGACCGATTTGGAGGAAGTGACGCGCGGCTTCGCGCTGTCGCCGTGGCGCAAGTTCATCCGGCTGGAACTGCCCTTCGCGACGCCCGCTCTGGTGTGGAACGCGATGATGTCGATGTCGGGCGGCTGGTTCTTCATCGTCGCGTCCGAAGCGATCAGCGTCGGCAACACCCGGATCATGCTGCCGGGCATCGGGTCCTGGCTGGCGCTGGCGATCGACCGGCAGGACTTCCGCGCGATCGCCTGGGCGGTGGGGGCGATGGCAATCGTCATCCTGCTCTACGATCAGCTCGTGTTTCGCCCGGTGGTCGCCTGGGCCGATCGCTTCCGCTTCGAGCAGACCGCGTCGCAGAACCCGCCGCAGAGCTGGGCCTATGACCTGTTCCGCCGCACGCGGCTGCTGCCGGTCTTGTTCTCGCCGCTGACCGGCCTGGGGCGGCTGATGATGGCGCTCGACCGGCGCCCGGCGCGCAAGGCGCGGAGCGCGCGGCGCGCGGGCTCGAGCCGGCTGGGGCAGGGGGTGTGGCTGGCGGGGCTCGCGATCGCGCTTTCCGCCGCGGCGTGGCTGATCATCGGCTATGTCGCGCGCAACCTTGCCTGGAGCGATGTGCTGACGGCACTGGGCCTGGGTTTCGTGACCATGATCCGCGTGCTGGTGCTGATCGCGCTTGCCAGCCTGGTCTGGGTGCCGATCGGCGTCTGGATCGGACTGCGCCCGCGCTGGGCTGAGCGGCTCCAGCCGGTCGCGCAGTTCCTCGCCGCCTTTCCGGCGAACGTGCTGTTCCCCTTCGCGGTGCTGGCGATCGTCCATTGGCATTTGAACGTCGATATCTGGCTGTCGCCGCTGATGGTGCTCGGCACCCAATGGTACATATTGTTCAACGTGATCGCCGGCGCGAGCGCGATCCCCAACGATCTGCGCGAAGCGGCGGGGATGTTCGGGGTGCGGCGCTGGCAATGGTGGCGCACGCTCGTGATCCCCGGGATCTTTCCTTATTACGTGACCGGCGCGCTCACCGCCTCGGGCGGATCGTGGAACGCGAGCATCGTCGCCGAGGCCGTGAGCTGGGGCAGCCAGCGGCTCGAGGCGACCGGGCTGGGCGCCTATATCGCGCGCGCCACCGCCGCCGGCGACTATCCGCGCGTGACCTTGGGAATCGCGGTCATGTCGATCTTCGTCATCGGCTTCAATCGGCTGCTTTGGCGACCGCTCTATCGCTTTGCCGACCGCCGCCTGCGGCTCGGCTGACCTTCACGACCAGGAGCTGTCTTATGGCTACCGACCTCGCCCGCCTCTTCCCCACGCGCCCGCTCGTCAATGTCGAGCATGTGCGCCACCGCTACGGCAAGACCGGCGGCAGCGGCCTGCTGGTGCTCGACGATGTCGATCTGACCTTGAACGAGAATGAAGTGGTCGGGCTGCTCGGCCGGTCGGGATCGGGCAAGTCGACGCTGCTGCGCTCGATCG
The DNA here is from genome assembly GCF_014489075.1 of Sphingomonas sp. JC676. Lineage (GTDB taxonomy): Bacteria > Pseudomonadota > Alphaproteobacteria > Sphingomonadales > Sphingomonadaceae > Sphingomonas. The sequence goes on from NZ_JACTGR010000004.1 coordinate 83,536, forward strand.
CCGGGTTGATCACGCCCGACGAAGGCTCGATCGGCTTCGTGGCGGGCGAGGACGGCGCGGCGCCGACCGTCAGCATGGTCTTCCAGACCTTCGCGCTCTTCCCCTGGCTGACCGTGCTCCAGAATGTCGAGCTCGGGCTCGAGGCGCAGCGCGTGCCGGCTGAGGAGCGCCGCACCCGCGCGCTGGCGGCGATCGACCTGATCGGCCTAGACGGCTTCGAGAACGCCTATCCCAAGGAGCTCTCCGGAGGGATGCGCCAGCGCGTCGGGCTGGCGCGCGCGATCGTCGTCAATCCGTCGCTGCTGCTGATGGACGAGCCGTTCTCGGCGCTCGACGTGCTGACCGCGGAGACGCTGCGCACCGACCTGCTCGATCTCTGGTCCGAGGGGAAGATGCCGATCAAGTCGATCCTGATCGTCACGCACAATATCGAGGAAGCGGTGCTGATGTGCGATCGCATCCTGGTCTTCTCGTCGAACCCGGGGCGGGTGGCGGCCGAGATCAAGGTCGATCTGCCGCAGCCGCGCGACCGGCTGGATCCGGCGTTCCGCGCATTGGTCGACGACATCTATGCTCGGATGACCGCGCGCGCACCCGAGCCGGCGCGCGACGGCGCGGTGCAGGGCCCCGGCATCGCCATGGCGCTGACCGCGGTGCCGACCGACGCGCTCTCGGGCCTGATCGAGGAAGTCGACGCCACCTTGTTCGACGGTCGGGCGAGCATGGCCGATCTGGCCGACGAGCTGCAGCTCGAGATCGATGAGCTCTTCCCGATGGCGGAGACGCTGCAGCTGATGCGCTTCGCCGATCTCTCGGGCGCCGATCTCGCGCTGACCCCGCTTGGGCGGCGCTATGCGGTGGCCGATGTCGACCAGCGCACCGCGATCTTCGCCCAGGCGCTGCTCACGCACGTCCCGCTTGCCCAGCACATCCGCCGCATCCTCGACGAGCGCGCGAGCCACACTGCACCCGCGCGCCGCTTCCGCGACGAGCTGGAGGATCACATGTCGCCGGACTATGCCGCCGAGACGCTGCGCGCAGTGACCCAATGGGGCCGCTATGCGGAGATCTTCGCTTATGACGAGGATGCGGACCAGTTCAGTCTGGATGATCCGAGCTGAGGTGCGAAACTGCCCGCCGCTTTTGCGCGACGGCGATCCACTTGTCCCTTATTGAGAAGACTGGTCGGGGCGACAGGATTCGAACCTGCGACCCCCACACCCCCAGTGTGATGCGCTACCAGGCTGCGCTACGCCCCGACCAAGGGTGCGCCCTCTATGCCGCTTGGACGCGGGATGCAAGACGCTGCGACAATAGTTGCGCGTAGTTTGAACGCATGTTAGCGCCCGCGCCTTGAACGGGGCCGGCTTCCGCGCCCCGCCCTCAGGCTTTTCGGGAACCCATGTTCGCCACTCCAGCATATGCACAGGCCGCGGGCGCGGCAGGACAGTCCGGCGGCGCAGGCGCTATCATCTCGCTGCTGCCGCTCGTCCTCATCTTCGTGGTCTTCTATTTCCTGATGATTCGTCCGCAGCAAAAGCGGATGAAGGCGCTCCAGGAATCGGTCCAGTCGGTCAAGAAGGGCGACACGGTCGTCACCGCCGGCGGACTGATCGGCAAGGTCACCAAGGTCGATGAGACCGAAGTCGAGCTCGAGCTTGGGCCGCAGGTGAAGGTCCGCGCGGTCAAGCACACGCTCGCCGAAATCCGGCCGCTCGGCGGCGGCAAGCCAGCGAACGACTGATGCTCGATTTCCCGCGCTGGAAGGTCCTGTCGATCACGATCGGCCTGGCCATCATGATTCTGCTCGCGGTGCCGAGCTTCGTGCCCAAGGACATGCGCGAGACCTGGCCGAAATGGATCCCGCACCCGGCGATCAACCTGGGCCTCGATCTGGCCGGCGGCTCCTATCTGCTGCTGGAAGCAGACACCAGCGACGTCGCCCAGTCCAAGCTGGAAACCAAGCGCGACGAAGTGCGCAGCGAGATGCGCCGTGATCCGCGAGTCGAGATCGGCGATATCTCGGTCCAGGGCGGCAAGCTGAGCTTCATGGTGCGCGACCCCAGCAAGGTGGATGCCGCGCGCGAGAAGCTGCTGACGATCACCGGAAGCGGCGTGGGCAATACCGGCCAGCGCGAATGGGACATCGCCGTCGTCGATTCGACGCGCTTCGTCCTGACACCGACCAAGGCGGGCATCGATCAGTCGATCGAAACCGCGATGAACGACGCGCGCGAAGTCGTCGACAAGCGCATCAACGCGCTCGGCACGCTCGAGCCTACCGTGGTGCGCGAAGGCAATAGCCGCATCGTCGTCCAGGTGCCCGGCCTGCAGGATCCGAGCGCGCTCAAGCAGCTGCTTGGCAAGACCGCCAAGCTGGAGTTCCGCCTGGTCGACACCACCGCCGATCCCGCGCGCGGCGTCGTGCCTCCGGGCTCGGTGTTGCTGCCCTATGCGGAAGGCGGCGGCCAGATCGCCGTGCAGCGCCAGGTGATGATCACCGGCGACATGCTGACGACGGCCAACCAGACCTATGACCCGCAGACCGGCGCGCCGGGCGTGACGCTGCAGCTCGACGGCGCGGGCTCCAAGCGCTTCGCCAAGGTGACGCAGGAAAATTCTGGCAAACCCTTCGCGATCATCGTCGACGGCACCGTCATCTCGGCGCCGCGGATCAACGAGCCGATCCTGGGCGGCAGTGCCGTCATCAATGGCGGCTTCACCGTGCAGAGCGCCAACGAGCTCGCGATCGCGCTGCGTTCGGGCAAGCTGCCGATCGCGCTCAAGGTCGTCTCTGAAAACACCGTCAGCCCCGAGCTCGGCGCCGATTCGATCAAGGCGGGCATCACCGCGTCGGTTATCGCGGTCGTCGCGGTCATCGCCTTCATGATCCTGACCTATGGCCGCTTCGGCATTTATGCGACGATGGCGGTGGTCATCAACGTGCTGGTCATCCTGGCGGTGATGGGCATGCTCACCGCGACGCTGACCTTGCCGGGCATCGCCGGCTTCGTGCTGACGATCGGCACCGCGGTGGACGCCAACGTGCTGATCAACGAGCGCATCCGCGAGGAGCGGCGGCGCGGGCGCAGCGTGACGCAGGCGGTCGAGCTCGGCTACAAGGAAGCCAGCCGCACCATCTTCGAAGCCAACGTGACTCACGCCATCGCCGGGTTCATCATGCTGATCCTGGGTTCGGGGCCGATCCGCGGATTCGCGGTGGTTCTGCTGATCGGCATCGCGACCTCCGTGTTCACCGCGGTCGTCTTCACCCGCATGCTCGTCTCGATCTGGGTGCGCAGGAATCGCCCCAGCGAGATCCACATTTAACGGAAGCGCGGCACCATGCGGCTCCTCAAGATCATCCCGGACAACACGAACATCGCGTTCGTTCGCATCCGCCACATCGCGTTTGCGGTAACTGCGCTGCTGACCGTCGCCGCATTGGCGTTGCTCGCCACGCGCGGCCTAAACCTCGGCGTCGACTTTGTCGGCGGCGTCTCGATCGAGGAGAAGTTCGAGACACCGCCGCCGCTCGACAAGGTGCGCTCGACGATCAACGGCCTCGGCTTCGGCGAGACGACGCTGCAGCAGCTCGGTGGCAAGAACATCGTGTCGATCCGCCTGCCGCTGCCCAAATCGACCGCGCCGGACGCGGTCGACAAGATGGTGGAGCAGGTGAAGAGCGCGCTGGCGACGAAATTCCCTGGTGCGACCTTCAGCAACTATTCGACCGTCTCGGGTAAGGTTTCCGATGAGCTGATCCAGAACGGCATCCTCGCCGTGTTCCTGGCGATCATCGGCATCGCGATCTTCTCGTGGTTCCGCTACGAATGGCAGTTCGGCGTCTCGACTGCGGTCGCGATCATCCACGACGTGCTGATGACGCTGGGCTTCTTCGCGCTGTTCCGCGAGCTGTTCACCTTCGACCTCAACATCGTCGCCGCGGTGCTGACGATCATCGGCTATTCGATCAACGACAAGATGGTGATCGACGACCGTATCCGCGAGAATATGCGCAAATATCGCAAGATGGGCATGAGCGAGCTGATCGACCTTTCGGTCAACGAGACGCTGCCGCGCACCGTCATGACGTCGCTGACGATCATGCTTGCGCTGGCGTCGCTGCTGATTTTCGGCGGCCACGTGCTGCGCGGCTTCACTGCCGCGATGATGCTGGGCATCGTCGTCGGTACCTATTCGTCGGTGTACGTCTCGTCGTCGCTGCTGATCACGCTCGGCCTCAAGCCCGGCGTGCGCGAGGACCGGGCCGAGCAGTCGAACGCCGAGCGCGTGCGGGCCAAAGAGCTTCCCTGAGGAAGATGACCGGATGAAAATGGAACGCCGCAGCGCGGAGGGGCCGGTGATTTCCGGCTTTTCGGGGCGCGGCTTCCGCGTCGACGAGAATGTATACGAAGGGCTGCTGATCACGCCCGAGCGCGCCGATAGCTGGTCGCCCCCGCCGATCACGGAGCTGAGTGAGGCGGATATCGCGCCGTTGCTGGCATTGAATCCGCAGCCCGAATTCCTCCTGCTCGGTACCGGCGCCACTTTGGTGCGCCCGCCGCTGGCGTTTACCCGAGCGCTGGGCGAACGCGGGATTGGCGTCGAGGCGATGGACAGCCGTGCCGCGGCGCGCGCCTGGGGCGTGCTCCGCGCCGAATTGCGCTGGGTCGCCGGAGCGTTGTACCCGCTGGACTAGGACGACACCGTCGCGCCCGCCGCGTCAGTGCAGCTTCAGGCGACCGGACACCCGGCGATGCAACAGTCGCGACAGGGCCAGCAGGAGAGTCCGTCGGATGCCGATGATCGCTCGGTGATGATCAAGGTGCAGCCCCATATAGACCCATCTGGCGATCAGCCCTTCGATCAGGAAGTTCGGCCCGGCCAGGCCGCCCATCAGCGAGCCGACGCCCTGGCCCTCGCCCAGCGACACCAGCGAGCCGCGATCGCGATAGACATACGGACCCCGATCCCGCGAGGGATCGGCGAGAACGCGGGCCAGATAGGCTGCCTGCTGCGCCGCTGCCTGGGCACGTGCCGGAACGGGCTTGCCGTCTGGGCCGGGCGCTTCGGCGCAATCGCCCATGGCGAAGACGCCAGGCGCGGAGGTGCGCAGATGATCGTCGACGACAAACTGGTTTAACCGGCCGATCGTCAGGCCGAGGGAGCGATTATGCTCCGATGCCTTCACTCCTGCCGCCCAGACGATCAGATCGGAGGGGATCAGGCCCTGGCTGGTGTCGAGCCGGTCAGCATGGACGGCGACGACATTGGCATCAGTCAGCAAGCGGACGCCCTTGGCCTCGAGAGCGCGGGCGGCCTTCGCGGCAAGCTTTTCGGATAGGCCGCCCAGGATATGCGGCGCGGCCTCGACCAGCGTCACCTGCAAATCGAAGCGCTGGTCCGGCGCCAGCCCGGCGGAAAGTTCGTCATGGCCCTCGATCAGTTCGCTCGAGAGCTCGACGCCGGTCGCGCCAGCGCCGACGATCGCGATGTTCAACGTCCGGTTGTCGGAATAGGCCGCGGCGAGAAAGGCAGCGGTCAGGCGCTCGTTGAACGCCTCGGCGTCCGCGACGTTTTCCAGCAGATGTGCGTGCTCGGCGGCGCCCGGCGTATCGAACAGGTTGGAGCCGCTGCCTATCGCCAGCACGAGAGTACGAAAGGGGATCGAGCGGCGGCCGACCAGGACCTGCCCGTCCTTGTCGCGTATGTCGGCAAGCTCGATCGTCTTTGCGTCGAGATCCAGGCCGATCAGATCGCCGAGCGCGAAGCTGAAATGATTGCGGCGGGCGAGCATCGGATAAGAAAGGCCTTCCTGATGCGCGTCGAGCGAGCCGGCGGCCACTTCGTGCAGGGAGGGCTTCCAGAGATGAAAGATCGAGCGGTCGATCAGCAGGACACGCCGCTTGCCTTCGCTATGGCCGAAACGACGCCCGAGGCGCGCGGCAAGTTCGAGCCCTCCAGCTCCGCCGCCGACAATGACGATGTCCGAGTCCGCAGGCATAGCGTTCTCCCTGGGACGCCATGGCCCGGCATCGCGTCGCCACGGTTCTTAGCGCGAAATGGCTTCGGGCATAATCATAGCTGCGCTTGAAAGGCCGGCCGGCCGAACTTTCGTCGTCCGCGCGGTCGCAGGCTCGAAACGCAAAAGGGGACCGGCATCGCTGCCAGTCCCCATGTCACCGGACTTCAGCTGCCTGATCCCGAAGGATCTCGCGGCCTGGTTTCGGCGGCATGCTCCACTCGCGCCGGCAAGGGCATGCGAGCTTCGCGTCGGTCACCGAGGCCGGATGATGTTCCTGTCCGAGGACAGGCTATCCTTTCCGGCCTTCGGCGGCCCGCTCCAGACCTGACCCGGGGGGACAGTTCTGAAGCCTTGCGGGATACATTTGCCCGGATTTTTCTTCCACCGCCGCATTGCTTGCGCAATGCGAGTGCTTTCCGAAAACTCCATCGGGCGAGTCTGCCACTTCGATGTCGCTTGCGCGACCTCTCCGCTTTCGCCTCAGCCAGGCGTTCCGACCGCTTCCCGAAATCGCCGCGTCGCTTGCGCGCCGCCTTGTTTTCGCTGGCATCGAAGGCCTCGCATCCCCCGAACCGTCCTTCTGTGGTTTCCCGAAGGCACCTGCATCTGTTCGATCCGGTGTAAGCTCTTGATCCTGCTTTGGTTTCCCGCTGCCTGACCGCCTTCTTACAGTTATGATGGTGTCATCGAACCCGAGTCGCGCAAAGCACGAAATAGGGCGTCGGGCCTGTTGATAACGTGGATAACGGGGACAACGCCTATCGCGCGCCAGGCCACCAGCCCGGCGGGGCGAGTTCGAATCGGGCAAATTCGAAGCCCGGTACGACGATACAGCTCACCAGCGCCCAGCCGATGTTCGCCTCTGTCGATTGCCAGCGACTCGCCGGCACCAAGCACTGGGGCGAATAGCCGGCGAGCACGTCGCCGCCAAGCCGAAAACTACGGATTTCCGCCGAATTTTCGTCTGCGATCATCACGTCGAGCGGGGCGCCGGCATGCCAGAGCCAAAGCTCATCGGCATCGACGCGGTGCCAGTGCGAGCGCTGGCCAGCCTCGAGCAGGAAGTGGATCGCGGTGCCGCCGGCGCGCTGGCCCGGCGCTGCGTCGGCGCGCCAGGTCTCGCGATACCATCCGCCCTCGGGATGCGGCGCCAGACCGAGCGCCTCGATGATCGCCTTGGAGTCTTCCATCCCTCTCTCCCGAACCTGAACGGCGCGTAGTGTGTGGTTCATGCAACCTGCTCTATCGACGGGACGTTACGGTGCCGGTAGCAATTCAATGAAGTAAAAAATGGGAGTGAAAACATGCGTAAACTGATGCTCGCGCTCGGCGCGATGTCGCTGGCGGCCCCCGCCGCCATGGTCCTGCCGACCACGACGGCCCAGGCCAAGTCCTATGAATTCAAGGCGGACCAGCACCGCGGCTATCACAAGAAGCGTTACGCGTATCGTGAGTGGCGCGGTCGTGACGGCCGCACCTATTGCCGCAAGCCCGATGGCACCACCGGCCTGCTGGTCGGCGCAGTCGGCGGCGCGCTGCTCGGCCGCACGATCGATACTCGCGGTGACCGCACCGCGGGCACCGTGCTCGGCGGCGTCGCCGGCGCGCTCGCGGGCCGCGAGATTGATCGCAGCAGCAGCAATCGTCGCTGCCGCTAACGCCTGTCGGGTCAAGGCACGCGGAGCATTAACCAGCGCGCGCTATAAGCGCCCGCGATGCTTCGCGTGCTGATCCTCTCGACGCTGTTTCCCGACGCGTCGCGCCCCAATTTCGGCATCTTCGTCGAACGCCAGACGCTGTCACTGGCGACGCGCGACGATGTTGAGCTGCGCATTGTCGCACCGCTGGGCGTGCCGCCCTGGCCGCTGAGCGCGCATCCCCGTTATGCTGCGCTGAACGCGCTTCCCGACCATGAGCAGTGGAAGGGGGTGCGGGTCGACCGGCCCAAATTCCTCAATCTTCCCGGCACCGGCGGGCGCTTCCACGGCGCGATGCTGGCGCGGGCGCTGACGCCGCTACTCGAGCGCATCCGGCGCGATTTCCCGTTCGACGTGATCAGCGCCGAATTCTTCTTTCCCGATGGCGTCGCCGCGGTCGCGCTCGGGCGGCGCTTTGGCGTGCCGGTGTCGATCAAGGCGCGGGGATCGGACATCCACCAATGGACCAGGAAGCCCGGCATCGCCCGCCAGATCGTCGCGGCGGGGCAAGCGGCGGACGGTCTGCTCTCGGTCTCGCTGCCGCTGCGCGACGACATGATCGCGCTGGGCATGCCCGGCGAACGGATCGAATGCATCGTCACCGGCGTCGACCTAGCGCGCTTCGCGCCGCGCGACCGGGCAGAGGCCAAGGCGGCGCTTGGCGTCTCGGGGCCGCTGGTCCTGTCGGTCGGCGCGCTGATCCCGCTCAAGGGGCATGACATCGTCATCGACGCAGTGGCGAAGATGCCGGAAGTCCATCTGTGGATTGCTGGGGAGGGCCCGGAGCGTGCACACCTCACCGCGCAGATCGCGGCCCTGGGACTCGGAGACCGCGTCCGGCTGCTGGGCCCGGTGCCGCATGACGATGTGCCGAAGATGCTCGCCGCCGCCGACGCGATGGCGCTGGCGTCCTCATCCGAAGGGTTGGCCAATGCCTGGCTAGAAGCGCTGGCGAGCGGAACGCCGGTGGTGATCCCCGATATCGGCGGCGCGCGCCAGGTAGTGACCAGCCAAGCGGCTGGCCGCATTATCCCGCGCACGCCCGAGGCATTCCGCAATGCAATCGGTGCGCTTCTTGCCGATCCGCCCGCGCCGACGGACGTCCGGACCGCGGCCGAGCCCTTCACCTGGGCTGCCAACAGCATGCGACTGCACGGTTTCCTCCAGCGGCTGGTGTCCGCGCGCGAAGATACACCGGCGTAACAATGGAACGCTGTGTCCCTTCCACCCGTTCGGTCTTGGGGTGGCGCAGGAGATTGAGCATGACGAGCCGGAAAACCGACAAGGACGAGTCGATCATCGGCCGCGGCGCCGATGCCGCGTCCGGCCGCACCGGCACGAGGCGCCCGACAGATCGGGACAATATTCGCGAAAGGCTCGAGAGCGGCGAACTGGTAATCGAATTCGAAAGCGAAGAGCCCGAAGAGACCCTACATTAAGGCCTTGCGCCCATCTTCGCATCACGCGTTGACAGGAGGGGTGATCCTCCATGACACTGGCGTGACAAAGTGTGGAGAAAATCAAATGGCCGGCAAGAAAGAAAAGAAGGACGGCGCGGAGGGATCGCTGCTTCCGAAAAGCATCGCGGGCATTAAGCTGCCAAAGGAAGTGCGGCGCAAGCTGAGCGACCTGGCCAAGCATCCGATAGTCGCCGATCTGCTCGCCGCGGGTCTGGTCGCGCTGGCCGCCAAGCTCAAGAACGAACCCGAAGCGAAGCCCGCGGCCGCCAAGGCGGACGACAAGCCCAGCGTGGCGGTGAAGTCTGCCCCTGATGGTGCGGCTGCTGCTGCCAAGCCTGTGGTAAAGCGCGTACGCAAGCCGGCTGCCGCCGCGGCAACCGGCAAGCCTGTTGCGACAAAGTCGACCGTTGCCGCCAAGCCCTTAGTGAAGCGCAAGCCGGCCGCTACGGCTAAGCCCGCCGCCGCGGCCAAGCCAGCCGCTGCGGCAAAGCCTGCAACCGCCGTGAAGCCCGCGGCGAAGCGCAAGCCTACCGCCGCGACCGCAAAGCCGCGCGCACCACGAGCCCCCAAGACGAGCGCCTGATCCTCTGCTAGCCTGCGCCCCGGCGGCATCGAGGGGGAAAAGATGGAAAGCACGCACGCGCCGGAAGCGCATGGGCCGGGGCACGCGCTTGAGCGGCTGATCTTCTTTTCCGACGCCGTGTTCGCGATTGCGATCACGCTGTTGATCATCGAGATCCACGTGCCGGAGGTCCACCAGCCGGCCAGCGACTTGGACTATCTTTCGGCGCTGGCGCGGCTGACGCCCGATTTCGTCAGCTTCTTCATTTCCTTCTTTGTGATCGGCGCCTTCTGGGCGGGCCATCACCGCGCCTTCGATTGCGCGCGGCACTGGTCGCCCAGGCTGATCATGCCCAACCTCTTCATGTTGAGCGCTATCGCGGCGATGCCGTTCTTTACGGCCTTCTCGTCCGAATATTACGGGCAGCGCGTGCCGGTTGCCTTCTATACCGGCTGGATGACGGTGATCGCTGTGCTCAACATCTGGGTGCAGCGCATCGCTACCGCGCCGCCGGTGGTAGGCGAGAGGATAAGTTCGCAGCACCGCGGCATGATCCGTCAGCGCGGGCTGGCGGTGCTGCTTGGCGCGGGCAGTGCGTTCGTGGTCAGCCTGATCCAGCCCTTTGCGGGCCAGATGGCGCTGGCGACGATCCCGCTGTGGCGGCTGGCGCTCAACAGGATCGCGCCGCCACGTTGATCTAATGCGCGTGCCTGGCGCGCCACGCCTTGGCCTGACTGGCGGCGAGCGCGACCAGGTCGCCCTGCGCCAGGTTCATGTCGATCAAGTGCAGGCCCCATTGCTTGAGCACGACATCGCCGATCTTCACGTCGCCGCCGATCTGATCGGCGCGCGGATCGGCCGGATCGGCGTTCACGGTGACCGCGAAATAGTTGAACCCGTTCGCATTGACGCACTGCGCGGAGAGCAGCCCGGGCGGGCGCACGAACGGCGTGGTGACGGGGGCGGTGTCGGCGGTCCAGCGCGGCGCATCGCCGCCGCCCAGGATCGTACCGGCCGCGGCGAGATAGGGCGCGGTCACGGCCTTGCCGCCGCCGAGCGCGGCCGGATTGGTGCATCCGGCCTCGACGCCGGGCCGGTCGCCCTTGCCGAAGCGCGTGTCGGGTGGTGGCGGCGAATCTGCGCGGAAGCTGGCATAGGTGACCACGCAGCCGGTCTGTTGGGCGCTGCGGCAGAGCGGTGTCGACTGGAACACACCGCCCACATCCTTGCCGATCGGCACGGGCACGCTGCTGCCAATCAGCATCGCCGAGATCAGGCGATCGGCAACGGGCTTGCCGTCGATCTCGCGGCCGACGAGCTGGGTGAGGATCAACGAACCCTGGCTATGCCCGATCAGCACGACGCCGCGGCCGTGATTGTCGTGCGCCAGATAATCGTCCCACGCAGCCTTCACGTCGACATAGGCCAGGTCGCGGTCGATCGCGGGCGCCTGGCCGCTCATCAGCTGGCGGAGTGCGGTGAGCGTCACCTGACGGTAGATCGGCGCGAAGACGCGACACTGCGAGGCGAAGCGCTCGGCTTGGAACTTGACGACGCTGCGCTCCTCGGGTCCGGCGATCATATCGCTGTTTGGGGTCTGGTCGAGCGAGATGGTGGGATAGACGTAGAAACAGTCAAACTTGGGATTCTTGGCCCGCACGAACTTCTCGACGGTCCGCGTGCCGTTGGCGGCGATCACCGTGGTGGTAAGTTCCTGCGTGCAGGCATCCTCGCGATCGGGTCGGCAGAGCCAATTGGCTTGGTCGCGATAGTCCGGCGAAGTCGTGGCGAGCGTGAGCGCAACAAGAGCGAGCATGGTCCATCTCCTTATATGCTACCCTAACGAGCAAACCGTTCGGCAAAAGGGGAGATTGGGGATGGGACGTCTGTTCGAACGTCTAGCGCAGGCGGTCGCCGGTTGGGCGGGCAGGCCACCGGCTTTCGCCATCGCGTTTCTGATCATTGTCCTGTGGGGGCTCAGTGGCCCGATCTTCAAATGGTCCGATACCTGGCAGCTGGTCATCAACACCGGCACGACGATCGTGACCTTCCTGATGGTGTTCCTGATCCAGAACGCTCAAAACCGCGACGCGGCGGCGATCCAGGCAAAGCTCGACGAGGTGATCCGTTCGATCGACCTTGCCCGCAACGAGTTCATCGGCATCGAGCATCTCGGCGAGATGGAGCTGGTCGGGATTCGGAACCAGCTTGAAAGGGATTGCGGTCGGGACGATCCTGGCCGACACGAAGCTGTCGCGCGGCTCATCGGCCGGCGCTAGCGGGGGCCATCTGTACGGCCCCCGCCGCGATCGTTCAGGCGAGCTCGAAGGTCAGCGTGATCTCGGCCTTGAGCAGCTTGGAGACCGGGCAGTTGGCCTCGGCGCCCTTGGCCAGTGCTTCGAACTGTTCCTCGGAGATGCCAGGGACATTGGCCTTGAGCGTGAGATCCGAGCGGGTGATGCTGAAGCCGCCCTCGCCATCGGAATCCAGCTTTACCGCAGCCGTGGTCTCGAGGCTGCCCTCGTTGAAGCCGGCGCGGGCGAGCGCGAAGCTCAGCGCCATGGTGAAGCAGCCGGCATGTGCAGCGGCGACTAGTTCCTCGGGGTTGGTGCCCTTCTCGTCCCCGAAGCGGGTGTTGAAGCTGTAGGGCGTCGCGTCTAGCACGCCGGAGGCTGAGCTGATCTGGCCTTTGCCTTCCTTGCCGAAGCCTTCGTAGCGGGCGGTTGCGGTGCGCGTGGTCATCGGCTTGCTCCTCCGGGGGTTGAGCGCCCGCGTCTAGCGCAGCCTGGCGGTGCCGCGAAGTCATACCATCGGGTAGCTGGCGCGGCGGCGGAACGCTCCGCCGCCGCGCTCCAGGTCAGCGGCAGCGGGCCTCGTTCTTCTCCACCGATGAACCGACCGCAGCACCGGCCGCGGCACCGAGCAGGGTGCCGAGCGTCTCGGATCCACCCGGGGCGATCAGATTGCCGAGCAGGCCGCCTGCGACGCCGCCGACGATCAGCCCGGTCGTGCCGTCCGAACGGCGGCAATAATAGCGGCCGTCCTGGCCGCGATAGACCCGGTCGTTGCGGGCCAGGCGCCGTTCGCGATAGCGGCGTCCATCCTCGCGATAATAACGGTCGGCATAATAGCCGCCATAGGACGGATCTGGCCGGTTATAGTCATACTGGCGATAGCCCGAATAGCTGGCCGATTCCGTGCCGTAAGTGTCGGTGCAACCCGAGACGAGGCTTGCCACGGCGACGAGGCCGACTGCGAAAAGGCGCATTCTTCTCTCCCATTCCCTGTTGATTACGGAGCAATGCTTGGGAACGGAGAAAGGTTGCTTCAGGGCACCAAGGCGGGGCGGAAGGCATCGCGCTCGCTTGCCGGCACGGACGCGGTGGGATCGGGGCGGAAATCCACGGGCGCGCGCTCGCCATCGCTGCCGAGGCGGGGTGCCTCGAGCGCGAGATCGGGTGCCGGATGCTCGGCGTCGCCCGGGCGAGTGAAGCGGCGGAAACCCTCGTACAGGACGGCGCCGGCCGCGACGGCAAGCGCGCCGATCGAGAAGGCGTTGAGGACCCGCGACGCCGTCGATGGTTGGGGCTTGGCGGTAGGCGCCGCGCGACGACGGGCCGGCGTGCTTGGTTTCTTCGACTTGGCGGTGGTGACCATGGTGGTTTTCCGTTCGAGGTCAGGGGTTTCGTGGCCTCAAACGGGCGGACACCCGGCGTGTTCCGCTCAAATCACCGCGCGAAGCCGTGCTACCAGTTCGCGGACGCGTCTCAGCGTATCGGGGCGGGCGGTGACCCAGAAGCGGCGCTTGTCGGACGGATCCGCGGTGCGGTCGATCAGCCCGAGTTCGTCGAGCCGCTCGACATGGCGCAGCGCCGTGGTGGTCGGCACGCCCGAGGCGTGGCACAGGCTGGTGACCGAGACGCGGCGCCCTTCCTCGGACGCCACCAGCAGATCGAGAAGCATGTCCCAGGCGGGATCGCGGAACACGGGAATGCCGAGAGCCTCGTTGCGGCGCATGCGGAGCGCACGCCAGCGCGCGGCAAACTGGGCAAGCGTGTGAGGCGTCTTATTGCCTCCGACATCGGTTGCGGCAGTCTCGACAAAGGCGATGGCAGCATCGGGGGTGGTACCCAGGCGATCGGCTGTCGTCTCTACAAGTTCTCGTAATCTCGAGATTTGATCGGGAGTTAGAGCGACTTCCTCGCCCATCGACTCATACTCATATGGTTAACACAGGGGACTTGAGCGCAGTTGGGCCCCCGCTTCCTACATTGCAAGAAGAGGCAGGCTACGTACTACTACAGTATAAACTAGAGTATGATGCGCACCGGGGGGAGCTTACGCCACGGCGGGTTCGCGGTTTTCGCGTACCGCACGGGCGGTTTCGACGCGTTCCTGGCGCTCGGCCATGTCGAGCCAGGCGGCTTCGGCGCGGAGGCACCGGTCACGGACATTGGCGAGAGTGGCGGCATTGGCGTCGGCGCGGCACTGGGCGGCGTTGGCGCGGAAATTGGGGGCCTGGGCCATGTGGCGGTCTCCTGGGGGAAGTGGCGCCCCCCACTCTGCGCAAAGCGGGAGCGGAGGGCAGCCGATCGGTGACGCCTAAGGTAGCTTAGTCGACAGCCTGCAGATTGACGGCGCTGGTCTTGCCGCGCTTGTCCTGCTCGAGCTCGTACGAGACGCGCTGGTTCTGGTTGAGGGTCGCCATGCCGGCGCGCTCGACCGCAGTGATGTGGACGAACGCGTCCTGGCCGCCGGTGTCGGGAGCGATGAAGCCATAGCCCTTGTCGGCATTGAAGAATTTTACGGTACCGGTGATGCTCATGCGAGCCTTCCTTCTATGATCGGGACCCCGAGCGTCGGGAGCCCTCGTGCTGCGAGGGGCGAATAGAAGGAAAGAGGAGCCGCAAAGCGCCAGTGACCGTTCAATTTGCGACTGTAGCGGCACCGCATATGGGCGATTGTGGCCGAAATAGCAAATTGGACGCCGTGGCGGCCTTGACCGGCCGGTTGCCGGCATGGAGGGTCCGGACCGGCAGCGGGGGGCGGCAATGACCGGTTTCGAGTTCGTTTTCGGCACTTTCAGCGTCGTGCTGGGACTGGCCATCGTCGAGATCCTCCGCGGCTTCGGCAGGGGCATCAAGCGCCCCGGCCCCAAGAGGATCGGCTGGCTGAGCCCGATGCTCGGCCTGTTCCTGCTCTACGACATCGCCACCTTCTGGGCCTCGGCCTGGACCGCCCGGGCGGTGGTGCCGGTGACCACGCCGGCGATCGCGCTCGGTATGCTGATCACCGGACTCTATTTCTTCGCCGCCACCCAGCTCTGGCCCGAGCCCGAGGATTCGGACGGCTGGGCGGACGGCAATGGCTGGATGCTCGCGCACAAGCGCCGCATCCTGTTCAGCATCTTCGCCTGCAACGCACTGAGCGTCGCGGCGACGATGCGCTTCGTGCCCGGCAGCTGGCCGGTCGCTTCGACCGAGGCCTGGATGCTGGCACTCTATTTCGCACTGCTGCTCGCCATAGCGTTCGTGCGGGGTACGCGGGCCACCACATTGGTGCTGGCCCTGGCGATACTCGAATATGCGGCCGACCTGGTGATGCACCTGCCGGCCTAGTTCAGCTCAGCAGATCAGCCGAGCACTTCGCGGACCGCGGCGCGGGCGATGTCTTGCTGAGACATGCCTGCCGACCAGAATTCCACCGGGAAAAGCCGGCGGTGGAGCGGCACGGGGCGCTGGTTCGCGCGGGGCTGACGGGCCTTACGGGTGATCTGCGTTTCGTGGATCTTGTCGAAAAAATTCAATTCTATTTCCTGTTTCTGTTCTGGTTGAAGAGCCCTGTGGGATGCACGAAAGGCGCGCCAGGGGCGCGGCTTGTGCTTCTTTGGAAGGGCTGAAAGGCGCCAAGGTCCCGAGGGAACGGCCGATATGGCGGATAGCGCCTGGTGGTTAATATGGGGTGTAGGTCGCGGGTTGCAAGAGTGGGCCCTCTTCCCGTCACCCCGGACCTGGTCCGGGATCCACCGTGCCGCCCGCGCTGGGCAAGAGGCTCCGGGCGCATCGCCATGACGCGCCGTGGACCCCGGACCGCGTCCGGGTGACGAGGAAGAAGGGAAAGGTGCATCAGTCCTTCATGCTCGCCGGGACCTTGCCGCCATTCTTCTCGAGCTCGGCCATCACCGCCTTGTGCAGCCAGATGTTCATCTCCGCGCTGCCGTCCTTCTCGCCGGTATAGCCAAGCTCGGTGGCGAGTTCCTTGCGGTTGTCGAGGCTGGAATCGAGCCCGAGCAGCTTCATCAGGTCGACGATCGAGGTCTGCCAGTTGAGATCGGGATTGCCCTTCTCCGCGACGATCGCGGTGAGCACCGCCTCGACATCGACCGGCTGGGCAGGCGCGGTGGGCTGGGGCTGGGGCGCGGGCTGGGGAGCGGCGGCGGCTGCGGCCGGCACGGGCTGCGGCGCTGCCTGGGGGGCGGGGGCGGCGGCCTTGGGATGGCCGAAGATCGCGTCACGGATGCTGCTGAAAATGCCCATGGAGACTCTCCCGAAAAGCGGCGCGGGGTGCGCCGCTGCACATGCAAACGCGCGGACGGGCCAACGGGTTCGGGCACGTCCGTGCGCCTGGCGGGGCCAGTGTGCGCGCCGCGGGTTGCAGGGGGATGACGCGGCTTTCAGTTGACACGGTTGACACCTGCTATGTGAAAAAAACTTCTCACCAATCGTCATCGGGTTTTTCGCCGCCGGTCAGCTCGGCGATGCGCTCCGCGCTGAACGCGGGGGGCAGGATCGTATCGACCATCTTGAGCATCGCCGGGAAGAGATGGGTCAGCTCGCGCGCGTCGAGCGCGGGGTGGAGCGGCTCATGCCGTTGGGCAATCAGGAACATCAGCAGCCGATCGTTGTGGACGATGCGCGTGCCGACCTGTTCGCCATGATACCAGACCGGCACCTCGCGCCCCTGAAAGGCGCGCTCGGTCGCCTCGTCGAGCAAAGCCTGGCGCGCCATGTGGATCGCGACGTCCCAGCCGATCGCGAACACCGAATTGGGTGCGCGGCGCCGGAGCACATAGGCGCTCTGGCGCGACAGGCCGACCGTGTCACAGGCCTGGCTGACGCAGCCTGTCTGCGCGAGATGGACGAGGAAGCCGCGCTGCTTCTCCGCCGTCCAGCCCTCTCCGGCGATGCGCGGCATCGCGTCGGGAGCGAGGACCGGCGGCGCGGCACGCGGCGATGGGAAGGTGCGCTCGGATGCGGCGCGTAACGCACGCACGGCGGCCTCTTCATCCTCGCCGCGGTCGATCGCATCGCAAAAGGCGGTGATCGCGGCATCGGTGGAGGCGGCGATGCGCTCCTGCCGCTCCATATATGCCCTATATTCCTCGGGCGTCCTGGCCCTCCATGCGCGTGGCATCTTCGTCCTCCTCATGAGCGCGCGGCGCGCGCGGGTGGACGGACCAGCTATCGCATAATTTCCTACATTGGAATATTATAGAACGGATCATGTGCCAATATGGTTATGTCTCCTCGACGCGGATCAGCCGCGGCGGCGCGTGCGCCAGATCAGCAGGAGGATCGCGGCGAGGACGAACAGCATCGGCACCGGCTGGACGAACAGGTTCCAGAGCGCGGGTCCGTCGAAATCATGGATCGCGTCCCATAGCCGCTGCCACCAGCCGCGCTTGTCCGGCATCGGATGCTCCTGGCGGGCGGCCTCGAGCTCGGCGCGCGTGCGCAAATCCAGCTCGCGGAGCAGTGCTTCCTCGGTGTTGCGGTTCAAGGCTTCGAGCGTGGCGTTGGAAACGAGCTGGTCGGAAGCTCCGGCGGGCTCCTGGCCATTGATCAGCGCCTCCGTCTGCGACTGGGCGGCGGCGGGTGAAGCGAGCAATACGCAAGGCAACACGGCAAGCACGAGGCGACGCATGAGACGGCCCTCCCCCGATAGCGGTGCGGGAAGAGAGTGCGCCTGGGGGTGGGGTGGGGTCAAGCGGGGTGGGCGCAGGCAGGCGAAGCCAGGCTTGCGGAAACGCGTGTTCGTTGCGCTTCCGGAATTTCTTGACTTACTTCAATGCGCTGTCACTTTTTCTTGCGGTGACCCAGCGGATCGAAACCTTGAAGCGCACGTAGATGCGCTAAATTCGCAAATCGACCTAAATAACGCGGCGATCGATAACTTTGCATCGGAGCAAGCGTCGGCTCGGGATAAACTGAAGCGACATTACCTGACTGATCAACAAAGTGGTCACTTGTCGGCCGTGGCTCTGGAGGCGACAAACAAGGATGCATTAGTTTCGTCTCAAAACAGTCTACAACGCATTCGTGAACAGATCACTGACGTTCGCGCGCAATTGCGCACGCATGGACCAGCCGCGACCGAACTTAATCGGCTTTTAAAAGGCTACTTGGGTCATTCGCATATATCGTTCGAACCCGTCGAGAATGGTTATAAAGTTTGCAGAAACAAACAAGAATCGATTAAACCACTAGGTGAGGGAGAAAAGACCGCAGTTGCCTTTTGTTATTTTCTGACTTCGCTCGCAGCGGAAGGCAGAAATATCGATGATACGATAGTCGTCTTAGATGATCCAATTTCGAGCTTGGATGCTCGTGCGATGACTCATGTTGTCGGTACAATCAGAAGGCTTTTCAAAATCCCATTCAGATTTTTATTCTCACTCACAACTTAGATTTTATGCGAGAAATCAAGAAATGGCTTTCAAAAAAATATGAAAAAGGAGCGGCAGAGTTCTTATTTATCAATACTGCAATATCTTCAAATGGAGACAGGTCATCAACAATTGTAAGATGCCTAAACTTATTCGCGGACACGAATCAGAATATCATTACCTTTATAGCTTGGTGAAATCTCCCGCGGATAATAAGAGTAGTTCCGAGAGATTTGCGTACTTAATGCCAAACGCTATCCGCAAAGTACTAGATATATTTTTAGCATTTTAAAGACCCAGGCGGTTCCGGTCTAGAGCCGAAAGTAGATAAAATAATCAAAGATTACGATGGCCTAGATGGCGCACGCATTAAGGCCATGGAGCGCTTGGCGCATCTAGAGTCACATTTTGAGAGTATCGGAGACGTTGTCACTTTCTCAGCTTACACATTAACGCAGGTGAATGATGCGGCAAGTTGCCTTTTGGAGCTAATAGAAGCTGTCGTTCCAAAGCATAAGCAAGCGATGGATCGGCTTTGTAGTACCTAGCTACTCCGCCGCCACGCTCTCCCGAACCTTCCGCTTCTCCAGCAGCGGCGCAAGGTAATGCCCCGTGAAGCTCCGCGGCTCCTTCGCCACCTGCTCGGGGGTGCCCTCGGCGACGATCTCGCCGCCCTTGACGCCGCCCTCGGGGCCCAGGTCGAGGATCCAGTCGGCAGTCTTGATGACGTCGAGATTATGCTCGATCACCACCACGGTATTGCCCTGCTCGACCAGCGCGTGGAGCACTTCCAGTAGCTTGCGGACGTCCTCGAAATGGAGGCCGGTGGTGGGCTCGTCGAGGATGTAGAGCGTCTGGCCGGTGGCGCGGCGGGCGAGCTCCTTGGCGAGCTTGACGCGCTGGGCCTCGCCGCCCGAGAGCGTCGTCGCCTGCTGGCCGACCTTGACATAGCCTAGGCCGACCTCCGCCAACATCGCCATCTTCTCGCGGATCGGGGGGACGGCCTTGAAGAATTCGTGCGCGTCCTCGACCGTCATGTCGAGCACGTCGGCGATGCTGCGGCCCTTGAACTTCACCTCCAAGGTCTCGCGATTGTAGCGCTGGCCGTGGCAGACGTCGCAGGTGACGTAGACGTCGGGGAGGAAGTGCATCTCGATCTTGAGCAGGCCGTCGCCGGTGCACGCCTCGCAGCGGCCGCCCTTGACGTTGAAGCTGAAGCGGCCGGGCTTGTAGCCGCGCGCCTGGCTCTCGGGCAGGCCGGCGAACCAGTCGCGGATCTGGGTGAAGGCGCCGGTATAGGTCGCGGGGTTCGAGCGCGGGGTGCGGCCGATCGGCGACTGATCGATGTCGATCACCTTGTCGAGATATTGCAGGCCCGTGATGCTGTCATGCTTGCCGGCGAGGATGCGGGCGCCGTTGAGCTGGCGCGCGGCGGCGGCATAGAGCGTGTCGATCGTGAAGCTCGACTTGCCCGAGCCCGAGACGCCGGTGATGCAGGTGAAGGTGCCGAGCGGGATGCTGGCGGTGACGCCGCGGAGGTTGTTGGCGGTGGCATTGTGGACGGTGAGCTTCTTGCCGGTGCCCTTGCGGCGCTTGGCCGGCACGGGGACCTCGCGCGTGCCGTTGAGATAGTCGGCGGTGATGCTGCCGGGGGTGCTGAGGACCTGGTCGAGCGTGCCCTGGGCGACGATTTCGCCGCCATGGACGCCGGCGCCGGGGCCCATGTCGATGACATAATCGGCGGTGCGGATCGCATCCTCGTCATGCTCGACGACGAGGACGGTGTTGCCGAGATCGCGGAGACGGCGGAGCGTCTTCAGCAGCATCTCGTTGTCGCGCTGGTGGAGGCCGATGCTGGGCTCGTCGAGGACGTAGAGCACGCCCGACAGGCCCGAGCCGATCTGCGAGGCGAGGCGGATGCGCTGGCTCTCGCCGCCCGAGAGCGTGCCCGAGGTGCGGTCGAGGTTGAGATAGTCGAGCCCGACATTGTTGAGGAAGCCGAGCCGCTCGAGGATCTCCTTGAGGATGCGCTCGGCGATCTCGCGCTGCTGGCCGGTAAGCTGGTCGGGAAGGGCGGTGAACCAGGCGAGCGCGTCGACCACCGAGAGATGGGTGGCGTGGGAGATGTTCTCGCCGGCGATCTTGACCGCCAGCGCCTCGGGCTTGAGGCGGGCGCCGTGGCAGACCTCGCAGGGGTGCGACGCCTGGTACTTGGAGAGCTCCTCGCGCATCCAGGCGGACTCCGTCTGGAGCATGCGGCGGTTGAGATTGCCGATCACGCCCTCGAACGGTTTGCGGACGTCGTACGACTTGCGGCCGTCGACGAAGGTGAGGGTGACGGGCTTGCCGCGGGTGCCGTGGAGAATCGCGTAGTGGATCTCCTCGGGGAGGTCCTTCCAGGCGGTCTCGAGGCTGAAGCCGAGCTCGCGTGCGAGGCTGCCGAGGACCTGCATGTAATAAGGCGAGGGCGGGTTGGACTTGGCCCAGGGGACTATAGCCCCCTTCTTGATCGTGAGATCGTGGTTGGGGACGACGAGATCCTCGTCGAACACGAGCTTCTCGCCCAGCCCGTCGCAGGCCGGGCAGGCGCCCTGGGGGGCGTTGAAGCTGAACAGGCGGGGTTCGATCTCTGCGATGGTGAAGCCGCTGACCGGGCAGGCGAACTTTTCGGAGAAGACGATGCGGTTCTCGGGCAGGCCGGCGCCCTTCATCGCGCCGCCCTCGGCGACGAACTCCTGGCGCGCCTCGTTGACGCGGTCCGCGGCCAACTCGGCGACCGTCGTGTCGACCAGGTCGATATAGGCCAGGCCCTCGGCGAGCTTGAGCGCGGTCTCGAAGCTTTCGGCCAGCCGCGTGGCGATGTCGCCGCCGACGACGAGGCGGTCGACCACCACTTCGATGTCATGCTTGTACTTCTTGTCGAGCGCCGGGGCGTCCTCGATCAGATAGGTCTCGCCGTCGATGCGGACGCGCTGGAAACCGGCCTTCTGCCACTCGGCGAGCTCTTTCCGGTACTCGCCCTTGCGGCCGCGCACGACGGGAGCGAGGAGGAGCAGGCGCGTGCCCTGGGGCAGCGCGAGGACGCGGTCGACCATCTGCGACACGGTCTGCGCGCTGATCGGCAGGCCGGTGGCGGGCGAATAGGGAATGCCGACACGCGCCCAGAGCAGGCGCATATAATCGTAGATCTCGGTGACGGTGGCGACCGTAGAGCGCGGATTGCGCGAAGTCGTCTTCTGCTCGATCGAGATGGCGGGCGAGAGGCCGTCGATATGATCGACGTCAGGCTTCTGCATCAGCTCGAGGAACTGGCGGGCATAGGCCGAGAGCGACTCGACATAGCGGCGCTGACCCTCGGCATAGATGGTGTCGAAGGCGAGCGAGGATTTGCCTGAGCCGGACAGGCCGGTGATCACCGTCAGGGTGTCACGCGGAATGTCGATATCGACCCCCTTGAGGTTGTGCTCACGCGCGCCGCGGACGGAAATGGTGGTAAGTGCCATGCCGGTGGTTCTAGCTTTGTTCTGAATTGGATTCCAGAGCTAGAGATAGGAACGGGCGAACACTCCTGCCAGTTGCTGCCATTCGGAAGGTGTTGCAGAGGTCGGCGCGGACAACCACGCTTCCCCGGCCCAATGATTTCATGCTGCCTGAAGGTCCTCACGGCGATTCCGCCCCCGGATTCCCCAGCGACCTGCGCTCCGCCGGCTGCTATCGTCCGAATTTAGGGCGGTTCCGGCTCGGCGGGCTGCGGGGTTGCAACCGTTGGGGCGCGCGATCTGTTTCGGCGCCCACGTATTTCATTTCAGCGGGAAATAGTTTCGATATGGGTACGGATACGCCAGCCGAAATCGACGAGGCGGTGCTGGCATTCTGCGCGACCATCGCGCCGGGGATGCCCGAATATGTCGACGTGGTGCCCGGCGAGGGCGCGGGGATCGCTTATTGCTTCGACAATGCGGCGGCGCAGGTGGCGCGCGCGGGCGGATCGATCGCCTATGGCTGGGCGATCTGGCGCTGGCCGGGCCGCTATTTCGAGGCCGAGCATCATGGCATCTGGCGCAGCCCCGAGAGGAAGCTGCTCGACGTAACGCCGATGCTCTATGGCCAGACGCGGATTCTGTTCTTGAGCGATCCGCAGGCGGTGTTCGATCCTGGGCGCTACCGGCCGAACCTGTTGGGCGCGGAGGCGGGCAGCGCCGTGGCGGCGGAATATGTCGAACTGGCGCGCGCGCGCGCGGCGATCCTGAACGGCTATGGCGAGCCGGGGGTGGAGCACCCGATCACGCCCGCGGACCAGGCAAGGCTGGGCGCGATCGAGCCGCGCTGGATGGCGCTATATGCGGAATTGGAGCGCGGCTGAGAGGTAGGGCGCCGACCGGCGCGTTGCGCAGGCCCGGCAACAGCACCGCCACTGCTTGATCCGTCAAGTCGCCCACGGTCAGTCTGCGAAGGTAGGGATCGCAAGGAGCGCGCCTAGTCCCGTCCGCGCGACAGGCGCCGCGCGCGAGAGGGTTCAACGCCTTCCGCCCAGCGCAAATTGGCGTTCGCTTTGAACCGGGGCCCCGGAGGCCGGCACTAACCGGACAATGAAAAGGGTGCCCCTGATTCTGCATGCGCATTCGTCCTTCCCGCGCCGGGCCTTCCTCCCGCGGCGCAACGGCCAATCGGACCGGGCCGGGCCGGCGGTGATGGCATTGCTGCACCCGCTCGCTGCGGCGGCCTCCGTCGAACCGGGCGCCTGAGGTGCCGGATATTCTCCTGGCGCACGGCTACTTTCTCGAGGAAGACGAGAAAGAGCGGCAGATCATGAAGCCCTACCCGCCGCTCGGGCTGCTCTATATCTCGGGCTATCTCCGCCGCGCCGGCTTCGACGTCGAGATCTATGACAGCACCTGGGGCAGCAAGCCGGGGCTGTTTGGACGCCTCGCCAGTGAGCCAGGCGGCGTGCTGGGACTCTACACCAACCTCATCACGCGCGGAAACGTGCTCGCGATCATCGCCGAGGCCAAGCGCCACGGCTGGACCGTGCTGCTGGGCGGGCCGGAGAGCGCCAACCACGCCGAGCAATATATCGCGCACGGCGCGGATGTCGTCGTGGTCGGCGAGGGCGAGGAGACGCTCGCCGAGCTGCTGTCCGAGCTGGCGAGCAAGGGAACGCACCGGCTGCACGGCATCGCCGGCACGACCTTCCGTGATGAGGCCGGGCAGCTGGTCGTCAACATGCCGCGCCCACAGATCGCCGATCTCGACAGCCTGCCATGGCCGGACCGCGAGCGGATCGACCTGCCCAAATATGTCGAAGCATGGCGCACCCACCACGGCATGGGCAGCGTCAACATGATCACCGCCCGCGGCTGCCCCTACAAGTGCAAATGGTGCTCGCACGCGGTGTTCGGCTACTCTTATCGCCGCCGCAGCTTCGTCGACTGCGCCGATGAGCTGCAGCATATCCGCGAGATCTATCGGCCCGACCAGGTCTGGTATTCCGACGACGTCTTCACGATCAACCATCGCTGGCTTTACGGCTATGCGGCCGAGCTCAAGCGCCGCGACCTCAAGCTGCCGTTCGAGACGATCTCGCGCGCCGACCGGATGATGAAGGAGGACGTGCTCGCGACGCTGGCGGAGATGGGGTGCTACCGCATCTGGATCGGCGCCGAGAGCGGCAGCCAGCGCATCCTCGATTCGATGCAGCGCGGCGTGACCGTCGAGCAGGTCGAATGGGCGACCAAGGCGGCGCAGCGCCACGGCATCCAGGTCGGCATGTTCCTGATGTGGGGATATGATGGCGAGGAGTTGGAGGACATCGAGGCGACCATCGAGCAGCTCAAGAAATGGAGCCCCGACATCTTCCTGACGACCGTCGCCTACCCGATCAAGAACACGCCCTATTTCGAGCGGGTTGCGGACAAGACGATCCTGACGAAGGAGTGGAGCGCCGCTACGGATCGCGACTTCGTGATCAGGGACCGGCACTCGCGCACCTATTACAAGCACGCCGACACCTGGCTGAACAGCGAGATGGCGGCGTTCCGGCTCGCGCAGCAAGATCCCGCCGAAGCGGCGGTGCGCCGCGCGGAGGCGGTACGCGCGCGCCAGTCGCTGCTCGCGACCTCGCACGAGGTCGAGGCGTAGATGGACCAGGCGACGCCCTTCGACGGCATGGCAGTCGACTATGACCGCACGTTCACCACGAGCGCCATCGGCCGGCACTTGCGCGCGGCGGTCTGGCGACGGTTCGACGCGGCATTCCAGCCCGGCGAAAGGATCCTGGAGCTGAACTGCGGCACCGGCGAGGACGCGATCCATCTGGGCGGGCGCGGGGTGCATGTGCTCGCCACCGATATCTCGGAGACCATGCTCGATGTGGCGCGCGCGCGGGTCGAGCGCGCGGGGCTGACGGGAATGGTCGACCTGGCGCGGGTCGCGATCGAGGAGCTTCCGCTCTCCGCACCCCGCTGGTTCGATGGGGCGATCTCGAATTTCGGCGGCCTGAACTGCGTGGACGACCTGCCCGCCGTGGCGCGCGGGCTGGCGGAAATGTTGCGCACCGGCGCGCCGGCGCTGTTGTGCGTGATGGGGCCCGCGGTGCCGTGGGAGTGGGGCTGGTATTTGGCCCATGGACAGCCGCGCAAGGCGCTGCGCCGGCTGCGCCGCGGCGGCACCCGCTGGCGCGGGCTGACGATCCGCTACCCGTCGATCGGCGCAGTGCGGCGGGCGTTCGCTCCGTACTTCGCGGAACGGCGCGTCGCGGCGATCGGTGCGCTCGTCCCGCCGTCCTACGCCGAAGCCTGGGCCATGCGTCACCCGCGCGTCCTGGCGACGCTGGACCGCTGGGAACGTCGTGTCGAGACCTTCCCTCCGCTGCCGTCGCTGGCGGATCATTACCTGATCGAGCTGGAGCGAAAGCCATGAGCGCGCCACTGGCCGCGCGCGAAGCCTATCGGCTCTGGGCGCCCAGCTATGCCGAGGAGACCGTCGTCACCTTGCTCGACGACGAACTGGTCGCGGACATGACGCCGCCGCTCGCCGGCCTCGATCTGCTCGATGCCGGCTGCGGCACGGGGCGGCGCTTGCGCGATTGCGGCGCGGCTACCGCGATCGGGATCGATCTCTCTCCCGAGATGCTCGCGGCCGGACGGGCGGCCGGACTGCCCGACACCATCCCGACCCTTGTCGGCGATCTCCGTGCGTTGCCGGTCGCGGATCGCGCCTTCGACGTCGTCTGGTGCCGCCTCGCCATCGGCCATGTGCCCGAATGCGAGGCCGTCTATGCCGAACTCTCCCGTGTCTGCAGGCCGGGCGGACGGGTGATCGTCAGCGACTTCCATCCCGATGCCCATCTCGCCGACTTTCGCAGGACGTTTCGCCACGACGGCGAGGTGCACGAGGTCGAGCATTATCTCCACAACGTCGCGATCCACCGGTACGCGGCGACACAGGCCGGCCTTCGCTGCGACCAGGTCCGAGAGGCGCGCGTCGGTCCGCAGGTTCGCCCCAGCTACGAGCGGGCGGGCAAGCTGGCGTGGTACGAGGCACAGCTCGGCCTGCCGTTCGTGCTCGCGCTGGCGTTCACGAAGGAGGGCTGAGGCGGGCGCGGATCGAAGCAGCTGTTCCGGAGCGGTCGTCGATTGACCGCGTCGGGCGGCGCCGGATAGATTGGCCCTGAGGGGACATCCAATGCATTCGGGGACTTGGCGCAGCACCTTCCTATTGTCCATGGCCGGGCTGGGCATGCCCGCGGCGGCGCAGCAAGCGGACACCGCGCCGCTCGCGCCCGCGGGCAAATGGGCGGTCTCCTCCAGCGATGGCGGGTGCCTGCTCTCGCGCAGCTTCGGTCCGGGCGGCACGGTATCGCTTGCGATCCGCCCGCTGACCGGCGGGAGCGGCACGCGGCTGATCCTGGTGACGCAGGATCTCGCCAAGCGCGAGCGACGCGGCGGCGCGACGCTGGTGAATGCGACGACCGGCGCCAAGCTGTCTCATGACTTCGAGACCGTGCTCGACGCCGACAAGACCCGGCGGATCACCCAGATCCGGCTCAAGCGCGAGGAACTGGCGCCGCTGGATGGCGCCCAGGCGATCGCGTTCCGCTTGGAGGATCAACCGGCATTCGAGCTTTCGGTCCCCGGGCTCGACCGAGCACGCAAGACGCTCGACCAGTGCGAGTCGCTGCTGATGAAGAGCTGGGGCATCGAGCCGGGAACGATCGTCAAGCCGCCCGAGCCGAGCGTCGAGCCCCGGACCTGGGTGACGAACGACGATTACCCGACCGAGGCCATGCGTCGAAGCGACGGCGGCGAAGTGGGGTTCCGGCTGCTGGTGGGCACCAACGGACTGGTCGAGACCTGCACGGTGACGCAGACCAGCGGCTCGGCCGATCTGGACCACCGCGCCTGCTTCCTGTTGACCAAGCGCGCGCGGTTCAATCCCGGACTCGGTACCGACGGCAAGCCGGTCAAATCGATCTTCGCGAGCAGCTTCCGCTTCGAGATACCCTAGGCTTCGGCTGGCTTGCCGGACGCCGCCGCACATATGTGCAGCCTAATACGATCGTCCGATACGGGCGATCGCCGGTCCGGCCTATCGTGAACCGGTTCGAAGACCGGAAGGAACCGCCATGAAGACGATGATTGCCCTTGGGCTCGCCGCGAGCCTTGCCGCGCTGCCGGGCGCGCACGCGCAGCAGTCCGGCGTTACCCGCACCGATCTGCAGCGTCACGATCTGGGCATCCCCGGACGCGAAGCGATCCAGGTGCGCGTCGACCTGGCTCCTGGGGCGGTGGCTCCCGGCCATTCACACCCCGGCGAAGAGATCATCTATGTGCTCGCCGGCACGTTCGAATATCAGGTGGGGAACGACGCTCCGGTAACGCTCAAGGCCGGCGGGGTGTTGTTCGTGCCAGCAGGAATCGTGCACCGCGCGAGGAATGTCGGGCAGGGAGTTGCGAGCGAGCTTGCCACCTATGTCGTCGAGAAGGGAAAGCCGCTGGTCGTCGCGGCGCCCTGACCGCAGGCGACGGGCAAAAAAACGGCGGCTTCCGCAGAGGGTGGAAGCCGCCGTTCTCCTGCGAGGGAGCTTTGGATCAGGTCAGAACTTGAACGACGCGCCTGCGCGGAACTGGCGGCCGATCAGGCCGGCATAGTGCCAGGTCGTCAGGAAGTTCGGTGCGCTGGCATAGGCCGCCGGGGCGACCGGCGCGCGCGCATCGAGCAGGTTCTTGACGTTGATGAAGAAGGTGAAGCTGTCATTCACCCGCGCCGTCATGTTGAGGTCGTTGGTGATGAACGACTTCACATAGCAGAACTTGGTGAAGCCCGGGCCGTCGCCCGCCGCCTTGTAGAGCGATGCCGAGCAATCGGTCGACAGATTGCCCTGATCGGTGGCGACCGCCTTGATCTTGCCGACATAGTAGGTGGTCAGGCTGACCGAGAAATCACCGAAGTCGAGCGTGTTCTGCCAGTTGCCCCGCCAATCGGGCGTGCCGTTGCCCGACGACAGGTCGTACGGACCGAACGTGCCGGCATAATGCTGCACGCCGGTTGCGGTGTGCAGGTCGTACTTGAAGGTGTGCGTGCCTTCGATTCGGCTGGTGAAGGTCACGTCCGGCGCGATCGGGATCGTCGCCGTCGCCGACACGTCCACGCCCGAAGTGATCGCGTAGTTGGCGTTCACATAAGGCACGTTGATGATCAGCACGCGGGGCAGCGCGTTCGGGAACAGCGGATCGGCGCCGTCCACGGTGTTGACCGAATAGCCAGGGCCGACCGCCGCGACCGCCGCCTGCGCCGCGGCGAGGTTCGCCGCGCCGAAATAGGCGCTCACCGCGCGGCCGATGTCCGGGCCGGCGACGATCAGGTCCGACTTCTTGACGTTGTAATAGTCGGCGGTGAGGCTCAGCCACTTGACCGGCTGGAAGATCACGCCGCCGGTGAAGCTGCGCGAGGTTTCCGGCTTGAGGTCCGGATTACCCGCGACGCCGCGGCCGAGCGAATAGGCCAGGTTGTACGGGTTGCCGCCGGCGCCGCACGAGGCGGGGGTACCGGTGCCGCCATGGGCGAGCTGGAAGGGGCAGGGCGGCGTCGTGGTGACGAAGCCGGCATATTGGCTGCGCGGGCCCGATTCGGCGAAGGTCGGGGCGCGGAAGCCCTTCGAGAAGGTGCCGCGGACCGCGAGCTGCTTGATCGGGGTGAACTTGACGCCGACCTTTGGCGAGAAGTGGCTGAAGCCCTCCGAATAATGATCGTAGCGGCCCGATACGTTGACATCGAGGCTGGTGAGGATCGGCGCGTCGACCTCGAAATAGGCGGCCGACACGGTGTGCTTGCCGAACGCCGAGGCGGTGGTGAGGCCATAGGTGTCGAGCGCGGCGTTCTGGTTGTTGTTCTCCAGCTCCTCGTGGCGGACCTGGCCGCCGACGGCGAGCTGCAGGTCGCCGCCGGGCAGCGCGAACAACGTCTTGGTGACCGACGCGTCGATCCCGTACATCTCCGAGAAGGACGGCGTGGTCTTGTCGGGCGCGAGCGCCGAGCGCACCGCCGCGCTGTTCGCCGACGGGTTCACGAAATTGTACGAGCCGGTGTTGATCGCCGTGCGCAGCGCCGCGATGTTGATCAGGCCGTGCTGGGTGATGCTGAGATCGTCACGGGCATAGACGCCCTCGACGCGCCAATTCCAGTCGCCGCCAAAGCTGCCGTTCAGGCCGCCGGTGAAGCGATAGACCTCGTTGGTGCGCTCGCTGCCGCCGGCGATGTCGCCGAACAAATAGTAGATGCGCGCCGCGCCGTTGGCGGGATCGGCCGCATAGGCAGCGGCATAGGGATTGTTCGGATTGAGCGTGCGGCCCGGCGTGGCGGGGTTCGCGCAATTATTGCCCGACGGGCAGATCCACACCGGCAGGACGATGCCGGGGTTGCTCGTCGCGGTCAGCGGGCTGGCGCCGAACGGCTGGGTCTGGCGGATCGCCGAGGGCAGGCCGTGGATGCTGACATAGGAGCGGCTGTAGCTGCCGGTCACATAGCCTTCGATATTGTCGGCGATGCGGACGCTGAGGCGGCCATTGACCGAATAGCGCTCCTGATAGGGCTGGAGCTGCCGGTACAGGTCGGTCAGGTCGTATTTGCAGCCGGTGCCCTGCGCGGCGCCGGTGGTCACCGAGAAGGTGCCGCGGGCGCAGTTGGCGAGGCCGAGTGCGGTATACTGGGTTGTGGCGGGCGCGCCGGTCTGGCCGGTCAACGGATTGTTGAGATCGCCCTGGCTGACGCGGGTGACATAGGCGGTCGGGACGTTGACGGTAAGCGACTGATCGGCCGAGTTATTGTCGATGCCGCCGATCGGCGTCAGGTCCTGCGTGTTGTAGGGGAAACCGCGATCATGGCTGAGGACGCGGTCGTCGCGCTGATACTCGCCGTTGATGTAGATGTTGAAGCCCGTAGTGTCATAGTCGCCATAGCCGGCGGTGAGCTGGGCGCGCAGATGGCCCGCATCGCCGCGCTCGGCGGCGCCGCCCTCGACCTGGCCTTCGATGCCGGTGAACTGCTTCTTGAGGATGAGGTTGACCACGCCGCCGATCGCATCGGCGCCATAGGTGGACGAGGCGCCGTCCTTGAGCACTTCGACGCGGTCGACCAGGCTGAACGGAATCGAGTTCAGATCGACATAGGCGTTGTGGCCGTCGTCGTTGATCGGGAAATTGGTCGAACGCAGGCCATCGACCAGCACCAGCGTCGACGAGACGCCGAGGCCGCGCAGCGAGACCGCCGAGCCGCCGGCCGAGAAGCCGGTCTGGAAGCCGGTGCCGATCGAGCCGGCGCTGTCGGCCGAGATCGAGCGGACGGCTTCGGAGATGGTGGTGATGCCGGACTTCTGGAGCGAATCCGCGGTCAGCACGGTGACGGGCGAAGGCGTCTCGGTATCGGTGCGGCGGAACAGCGAGCCGGTGACGACGATGCCCTGATCCTCTTCGGCCGCAGGCGCGGTCTGGTCCTGCGGCGTCGCGGCCTGCGGCGTGGCGTCCTGCGCGAAAGCGGGGCTCGCGATCGAGCCGAGGATCAGCGCAAGCGGCGCGGCGCTTCGAAACAGGCCGGACACATTGCTGCGGTGCGAAATACTCATTGGAATAGGTTCTCCCTGAACGCCTGGCCATTTTGGCTTGGAGGCAGAGCACCCCCCGGTGCTCACCCGGCAGAGGGATGTCCGTTCGGACATGTTTTGTAAAGAACCAGAAACATTGAATCCCGAGAGTGTGTTGCTGCCTTGTCACACCATGGTCATTCCGGAATCATGGAAGCGCATCGCCGACCGGCGACAAATGCGCTTCATCATGAAGAGTGACGTGTCAGAACGCCCGGGTGATCCCGAAGGTCGCGGCGGTGCGGCGATAGTCGTAGATGCCGACGGTCGAGCTGTTGCGCTCATACTCAAAACGGACGAGCGGCGCGAAACCCTGGAGCTGCAAGGCGCGGAAGGTGGCGCCGACGCCCAGCGTGAAGTTCCAGTCGCGGCGGCGTTCGGGGAAGAGGAACAGCCGCGCATCGGCCTCGAGCCGGCGGATTCCGGCATTGGCGTAAGCGGTGGTGCGGCCCATTTCGCGCCAGTAGAGCAGGCTCGCGCCGCCGGCGGCGGTAGCATAGCCGGGATCGCGCGCGGTCTGGCGGGTGGCGGAGAAGGTGACGCTGCCGCCCGCGCGGGCGCTGAACGCGCGCTCATAGCCGACGCTGCCGTTGAGGAGCAGGCCGTCCTGCAGGTCGTTCTGGCGATAATCGGTGTCGGCGATCGTGAAATTGGTGGTGAGCTGCGCCTTGCGGCCGAGCGGATGCTGCCAGTCGACGCTCGCGGTGGCGGTGCCGGCGTAGAGCGCGCCGCCATACCAGCGGAAGGTGCCGCCGATCGAAGGGCGGATCCGTTCGCGGCCCGGCGACCATTCGAGGCCGATCAGCGCGGAGGCGGAGACGTCGTTGAACTGGCCCTCGCGATAGAATTCGCCCTGGCCGGAAATGCGCGGCAGGACCGAAAGATCGGTGGCGACGGGAATGCGCGCATAGACCTGGCCCGCGGCGCGGGCGCCCAGCCCCGATTTCTGGCGGGCATCCTTCGAGAGCTCGAGCGGGGCGATGATCGTGTCGAGCGTCTCGGCATCGGTAGAACGGTTGATGTTGCTGTCGGGCACCAGCGCGAACTCGACGCTGGCGCCCCAGGGCTTGCGTGAGCGCAGCGCCTGGGCGAACTGATCGACGACCTGGGCCACCTGCGGCGGCAGGCCGCCGGCCTGAGCCTGGCGCAGCTCGCGCCGCGCGGCGGCCTCGTCGCCGATCGTCGCGAGGACGCGGGCGAGTTCGAGCCGGACGCGCGCCGCATCGGGCTTCTCGTCGAGCAAGGCGCGGAATTCGATCGCGGCGTCGCGGTTGCGGCCGAGGCGGGAGAGCATCATGCCGAGGCGAAAGCGCGCCTCGCTGCGGATCTCGATATCAGGATCGTGGGCGAGCGCGCGATACAGCGTCTCGGCATCGCCCGGCCGGCCGGCGGCCTCGGCCTGCGCGGCGAGCGCGAAGACCTGGGTCGCCTTGAGATTGTCGACCCGCTCGGCCCGCTGTCCGTCCTGCTGCTGAGCAAGCGCGGGTACGCCGTGCAGCGCTGCCACCGCCAGCGCCGCGGCCAAGGAAAACGCGCGAACCGTCACGACCACCTCTGGTATTGAGTACAGACCCTTAGGGCGCCTTCTTGCCGATGGTCACGCCGGTGAGCGTGCCGGCATCGCCATTGGCATAACCCTGGTTGATCGTGAAGCCGGCACCGAATTCCTGCGCATTTGGACCGAAAAAGGCGCCGTTGACCGAGCCGGTGGCGTTCGCGCCGCCGGCCGTCGCCGAGAATTGGCCCCCGCTCATCGCGTAGGACTGGAAGCCGAAGCTGCCGAAATCGCGGGTGCCGTCGGCATTGGTGCCGGTGATCGCGAGGCTGCCGCTGGCGCGGTTGCTCCCGAAATCGACATTCAGCCTGCTGGTGCCGCCTAGCGCATAGAAGGCGCTGGAAGCGGCGCCCTGGACCGAGCCCTGGCCATAGATCGCGCCATTGTAGCTGGCCGAGCCGGTGCGCGGCATCTGGCTGGCGGCGGTGCGCTGGCCGAGAAGCTGGTAGCCGGTGTCGGCCACGCCGTCGGGCTTGCGGAAGACGATCTCGGCGAAGCTGGTATAGCTGAGCGCGAGCGGGCTGCCGGCGGCGTTGTAGATGCGGGCGTCGAGCGTGCTGCCATCGGCCAGCGTCTTGCGGAACAGGTCAAAGGTCGCGCTGCTGCCGGCAAGGTCGCGATCGGCGCCGTCCAGTGACACGGTGCGGCCGGCGCTGGTGAGCGTGTAGCTCTGCGAGGCGGCGTTGTAGCTGATCGCGAGGGCATCGTCGCCAACGGGCGTCTTGCTGCTTGCCAGTGAGGCGTTGATGCTGTCGTCGACGCGCCCGGTGATCGTGCCGGTGCCGGCGCTGCCATCGGGATTGGTGACGCTCCAGACGGCGCCGACTTCCTCGGCGAGCGGGCCGTAGAAGCGCCCATGCAGTCCGCCGTTGAACGCGCTGCTCGCAGTCAGGTCGAAGGTGCCGCCGAACGCGTTGGTGCTGCTCGAGAGCTGGGCCTGGCCGTCGAACGTCCCCGTCGACAGGACCAGCGGCGTCGTGTCGACCGAATATTCGGTCAGCGTGCCAGTGGTGGTGATCGCGCCGGATCCGAAATTGACGCTTAACGTGCCGTCGCCGGTGAGGATCGATGGAACCTCACCATTCAGGGCGCCGATCAGATCGACCGCGTAGCCCGCGCTGCCGGTGCGCGGGAGCGCCGAATCGGGGGTCTCCACGCCATAGGTGAAGGCGCGGTTGTCGAGATCGAAATGATCGTTGGCCGGGACGAGCGGATCGCTGACCAACGTCTGGCGCTGCCAGAAGCCGGCGCCGACATATTGATAGGTCAGCGCGCCGCTGGTGCCGGGATTGGTGAGCGAAAGCGTGTCCAGGTGGGTGGCGTCGGATTTCAGATAGACGCTTATCGCCGCCGAGCTCTTCGAGGGATCGAGATCGCCGGGCAGGAAGGTCTGGCTGACCCCGTCGCTGGTGACCGTATAGCCATGGCTCGCCACGTCGAAATAGACCTGCAGACCCACGCTGCCGCCAGTGCAACTGCACTGGAAGGGAAACTGGTAGAAACTGCCGGCGAAGCCCGCAGCATCGTTAGTGAAGCTTTCGCTCTGGGTGAGATTGAGTAGCGACGCGTTGGCCGGCGCCGGGGTCGGCGTGGGGCCCGGTGTGGGCGTCGGCGTCGGCGTCGGGGTTGGCGTCGGAGTTGGAGTTGGGGTCGGCGTTGGCGTTGGGGTCGGCGTTGGGGTCGGCGTCGGCGTCGGCGTCGGTGTCGGTGTCGGTGTGGGGCTCGGCGATGGAGACGGGCTGGGCGACGGAGCCGGGGCGGGCGGAGGCGTGGGCGTGCTCGCAACGCCGCCGCCACCACCGCCGCACGAGGCCAGCAGTGCCAGGCTCGACGCCATGGTCGGGAGGATGAACCGTCGCTTCATTACAAATCCCTCGCAGAAATGCGCTTGCACCAGTTGCGAGAACCATGGCCTCTGGACCAATAAAACATCGTTAATGCGGCGCTTACCATCTGACGTTCGGTCGATCGCGGAGGTCAATTTCCGCACCGGGCGGGCGGCAGACCTGGTCATGCGGCGTTCACGGGATCGGGGCGATGCTGCGTGCAATAACAATGGGAGGGTGTTCATGGCGCGCATGATGCGAGCGATACGAAGCGGCGCTGCGGGCGCGGCGATGGTGCTATGGGCGGGCGCGGCGATCGCGGCGCCGGTGCCGCAGGACGCCCAGCAAGTGTCGCCGGACGACCGCGAGGCGCCTGAGGATTATGGCTGGATCGACCGTGCCGACGCCCTGTGGGACGCGATCGGCGATGCCCCGCCCGATTATTCCTTCGCCTTCGATGATGGCGAATCCCGGGGCGAGCCCTGGGCCTGGGAGACCGCCGACGGATACTGGATCGTCGTCGAGGATACGCCCGAGGGCATGCGCAGCTATTATTTCGAGCCGAACGCCGAGGGCCCGTTCCTAGCGCGCGAGGCGGACTACAGCTTCGGCTATGACGATGGCGAAATCGCGATGGTCTATGACGCCGGCGGCGGCGCGCTGCCGCGGGCTGAGGGCGCGGCCCATTTCGACGAGGGCGAGGCGCTGTACGACCGCGGCGTGGCGCTGCGCCGCGCGGTACGCCAGCGGAACTGGCAGCCGGTCGACACCACCGCCTGGGTGGATGTGAGCCTGGTGCTGATCGGGCTGCAGAACCAATGGGACGAGGGACGGCGGCGGCATCCGGGCTGGCGGCGGCACCGCGACCTGCCGAACGTGATCGCCTGGCATAACCGCTGGGACAGCGAGCATCGCCGCCGGGCCGACGCATCCGAGCGCTTCCGCCGCTGGCGCGAGGGCGGGTATCAGGGCAAGCCGCCGGGACGCCCGGGCGGCTGGGCGCACGGACCGCATGGGCCTGGCCGCGCCGACGGACAGCCGGGCCGCCCGGGCGGGCGGCCGCATCGCCCCGCAGTTCCCATCACCGGCCCGGATTCGGGGCCGATCGCCGCTGCCCGGCCCGCGAACGATGTGCCGCGCGAGACAGGTGAGCGGCCGGTGCGTGGCCCGCTTCCGCGCGGCAAGCTTTCGGACGGGCCCGCCGAAGCCGTGACCGGGGCGCCTCCGACGCGGCCCGGGCGCGGCAAGTGGCGCGGTGGCGATGGACGCCCGGGACGCGATCGTGGCGATGGCGCGCAGCCGGTAGCTGCCGCTCCGACGCCCGTGGTGGCGCCGGCAGCACCTGCCACACGGCCGGTGCCGGTGCCGCGGCCCGCGTTCCGCCCGCGCCCGTCGACGGACGCGCAGGGCGCGGGGTTCCAGCGTCCGCCGCGTCCGGCGTTCACACCGCGCGAACGGCCGGTTTCGGCGGCGCCGGCCGCAGCGTCACCGCAGCGGCCCGCTTATACGCCCCCGCCGCAGCAGCGGCCGGCGTCGGCGCCCGCGCCGCGGCCTCCGGCGCCCCGGTCCGCGCCGCCGCCGCGGCCGGCCAAGCTCGACCGCGGCGATACCGACAAGCCCTGACGCCTCAGGCCGGGCGAAAGGGGAGCAGCGATTGATATTGCGCGAGCGGCGGCGCGGCGGAGATCGCCGCGCCGTGGCGCAGCAGGAAAGCGTGGCGGACAATCTCCGCCTGCTGCTCGAGCCCATATTTCTCGAACGCCTGTCCGGGCTTGAGCGCATAGTCGTAGCGGCAGAAGGGGTGGCGCTTCAGCGGCAGGAAGATGCCCTTCTGGTGCTGCCAGATATGCACCATCTCATGGACGAACAGCCCCTGGACGCCGAGCGGCGCGGTGCTGAAATCGTCGAAATAGATGCCGCTCTTCGGATGGAAATGGATCGTGCCGAGCGGTGCCATCGTGGTGTTCGAGGGCTGGAAGAAGATGAACTTCGAATTGGCGATGCGCGCGCGCGCATAGTCGATCGCGGCGCCGAACACCGAGGCACAGAGCCGGGTTTCGCCTTCGGTGAGGGAGCGCGCAGCCATTGCGGCGACTATGGCGGATCGCTCCCGGGACCGCCAGTGTTGCATATGTGTAATACACTGCTAGGGTGCCGCCTGGAACGGGGAGTGCACATGGGCGGTATCGAATTGGGCAATGCGGGCGTGTTGCGTCCGGGCAAGCTGCGCTGGCTGCGCGCGATCGGATGGATGCTGCTGCTGTTCGTCGGGCTGACCGCGGTGTTCGCCCTCTTTACGAATTTCGGGTTGAAGCCCGCTGTCGAGGCGACGGGAGGCACCTTCACGACGCCGAAAGCGGCGCCGCAGGATATCAAGCTGGCGATGATCCTCGCCGGACTGGCGATCGTGATCGCGCTCTATGTGCTCGCCGTCCGGCTGGGCGAGAAAAGGCGGCCGGTGGAACTGGCGATGCGGGCATTGCCGATCGAGTTGCCCGCGGGGCTTGCGGTGGGCGGCGCGCTGATGGCGGCGACTTTGGGGACGCTCTGGGCAACGGGCTGGGTGACGATCCATCCGCAGCCGGTGACGCGCTTGATGCCAGCGGTGCGCGAGATGTTCCAGTCGGGCGTGCTCGAGGAATTGCTGTTCCGGCTGGTGGCGTTCCGGCTGCTGTGGCGCGCGTTCGGCGTGTGGTGGGCATTGGCGCTTTCGGCGGCCTTGTTCGGCGGGCTGCACCTGGGCAACCCCAACGCGACGATCTTCGCGGCGATCTGCATCGCGTTCGAGGCGGGGATCCTGCTTGCGGCCTTCTACGTGCTAACCGGGCGGGCATGGGCGCCGATCGGCGTGCATGCGGCGTGGAACTTCACCCAGGGCTGGATCTTCGGCGCGGCGGTCTCGGGATCGCCGGGCGGCTTTTCGGGCGGACCGCTGGCGACGCAGCCGGTGGCGGGCGTGCCGGCGATATTCTCGGGCGGCGCGTTCGGGCCCGAGGGTTCGCTGCCGGCCTTGCTGATCTGCACCGGCGCGGGCGCTGGCGTGCTGTGGCTGGCGTGGCGCCGGGGGAAGACGGTGCCGGCGGACTAGGGGCTACCGAAGTTCAGCGTCTGCTGTTGGTGGAAAGCGGCCATTCTCCTCACCGTCACCCGGGTCTTGTGCCGGGGTCCACCTATCCGCAAGCGAGTCGCTAGCGCCTTGGGCGTCTCACCAAATTGCGCAGTGGACCCCGACACAAGGCCGCGGTGACGGGTGGGTGCAAAGGCTCCATTACTGCCCGCCAGTGAGACGTAAGCGGCCCGTCCGAGCATAGGACGGGCTTGCCATTCGGCGCATCCGCGGCCAGTTAGGCGGGCTTCAACGGCCCAGGCAAGGAGTGCGGCATCATGCGGAACGGACAGGACATCGCTCGAACGATCCTCTCCTCCCGCGCGCTGGTGCCTCATGTCTCTTCTCACCCTGGACTCGCTTTCCGCCGCAACGCCTGAGGGCGTCCGGCTCTTCGACACTCTGACCCTGTCGGTCGGGCGCGAGCGCGTCGGGCTGGTGGGGCGCAACGGATCGGGCAAGTCGACCTTGCTGCGTATCGTCGCGGGCGAGGCCGTGCTCGCGGGCGGCAGCGTGACGCTGGGGGGCAGCCTCGGCGTGCTGCGGCAGGACTGGCCTGAAGACTGGCGCGCCGACGAGGCGCTGGGCGTGCGCGACGCGCTCGATCGGCTGGCGCGGATCGCGGCGGGTGCGGGCGACGAGACCGACTTTGCGGAAGCGGACTGGACGCTGGAGGCGCGGATCGCGGAGGCACTGGCCGAGACGGGGCTGGGCGGCGTGGCGCTCGACCGGAAGCTGGCGACCTTCTCGGGCGGCGAACGGACGCGGATCGGCATCGCCCGGCTCCGGATCGAGGCGCCCGACTTGCTGCTGCTCGACGAGCCGACCAACAATCTCGACGTCGAGGGGCGCGCGGCGATCGGCGCGCTGGTGGCCGGGTGGAAGGGCGGCGTGCTGGTCGCGAGCCATGACCGGACGCTGCTCGAGCTTATGGACCGGATCGTCGAGCTTACGCGGCTGGGCACGCGGGTGTTCGGCGGCGGCTGGTCGGCCTTTGCCGAGGCGCGCACGGGGGAGCGGGCGCGAGCCGAGGCGGAGCTGGAGCGCGCGCGCGGCGACCTGCGCGGGGTGGAGACGGCGGCGCGGCAGCAGCGCGAGCGCCAGGCGCGGCGCGACAGAGCGGGACGGGCCTTCGCCGCCAAGCGATCCGAGCCGAAGATATTGCTGGGGCGCCAGGCCGAGCGCGCCGAGAATTCGGGCGGGCGCGGCGAGCGGCTCGCCGAGCGCGTGCTAGGCGAGGCGGGCGAGCGGCTGGGCGCGGCAAAGGCGCAGATCGAGGTGGTGACGCCGCTGACGATCGAGCTGCCGGCGACGGGGCTGCCGGTCCACCGGCGCCTGCTTGCGTTCGAGGAGGTCACGCTGGCGCTGGGCGGACGGGTGCTCGGGCCGTGGCGGTTCGAGATTATCGGGCCCGAGCGGGTGGCGGTGGCGGGGCCGAACGGCGCGGGCAAGACCAGCCTGTTGCGGATCGCGATGGGCTGGACGGCGCCTAGCGGCGGGACGGTACGGCGTGCCGAGGGACGGTTGGCGATGCTGGACCAGCATGTCGGGCTGCTCGATCCGGCGCTGTCGATCCTCGACAATTTCCGGCGGCTGCATGCCGAGCTCGGCGAACGCGAGGCTTATGCGGCGTGCGCGCGCTTCGCGTTCCGCAATCGGGATGCGCTCAAGCTGGTGCACGATTTGAGTGGAGGCGAGAGGCTGCGCGCCGGACTGGCCTGCGTGCTGGCGGGCTCGGCGCCGCCGCAACTGCTGCTGCTCGACGAACCGACCAACCATCTCGACATGGAGTCGGTGGAGGTGCTGGAGGCGGCGCTGGCGGGGTATGATGGCGCGCTGCTGGTGGTGAGCCACGACGCGGCGTTTCTGGAGGCGATCGGAGTGACGCGGGATGTGGTGGTCGGCGGCTCATCGGGTTATTGACTGATCATTCCATAATTCCTATTTGCTGGCCATGGCGAGACCAAAGGCATTCGATGTGGACCTGGCGCTGGACAACGCCGTGGACGTGTTCCGCGAACACGGCTTCGAAGGCACGTCAGCCGAAATGCTGGTGCGGGCAATGGGTATCGGCCGGCAGAGCCTCTACGATACGTTCGGCGACAAATGGCAGCTCTACCGCGATGCGCTGCGCCGGTACGCGACTGTCGAAACCCATGCCCATGTCATCGCGCTGCGCAGCCGGGAGCGGGCGCTGGACGGCATCCGCGCGATGATCGACCGCGTGATCGATGATGCCGGCAATGCCTGTCTCGGCGTCAATTCGACGTGCGAGTTCGGGGCGAGCCGCCCGGATCTCGAAGAGATCAAGGTCGCTGCAGGGCGCGTGCTGCACGGCGCGATCTGCGAACGGGTGCGCGAGGCACAGGCCCAAGGAGACGTTTCTGCCGATCTCGTCCCCGAGTCCGTTGCCGCGTTCCTGGAGGCCAGCTTCTCAGGCATCCGCATCGCCGCTCGGGGCGGCGGCGATCCGGCGCAGCTTCGTATGCTCGGCGATCTCGCAATGCGCGCCCTGCGCTGAGTTTTTTGCCCTTTAATGGAACGATCGTTCAAATAACCTAAGGACCCAATCCGATGTCGAATCCGACCATTCTCATCACCGGCACCAGCAGCGGCTTGGGCCAGAAGACCGCGCTCCATTTCGCCGAGCAGGGTTGGAACGTCGCCGCGACGATGCGCACGCCGGAGCGCGATACCATGCTGCGGGGGCATGACCGCATCGCAGTGATTCCTCTTGACGTTACCGATGTGGATTCGGTGCGGGCCGGGGTGGCGGCAGCGATCGAGCGCTTCGGCCGGATCGACGTGGTGGTGAACAATGCCGGGGTCGGCGCCTATGGTCCGCTCGAGCTGGCCGAAGAGGCGACGATCGACTGGCAGTTCGCGGTCAATGTGCGGGGCCCGATCAACGTGATCCGGGCGATGCTTCCGCATTTCCGCGCCAACCGCGCCGGGACATTCGTCAATGTCAGCTCCTATATGGGCCTGACCAGCGCGGTGCCGACCGGATCGCTCTACAACATGTCCAAATTCGCGCTGGAGGGCCTGACCGAGGGGCTGAGCTACGAGCTGCGCCCGTTCGGCATCCGGTTGCGGCTGATCGAGTCCGGCGGGTTCAAGGGCAACAGCTTCCTCGACAACATGGTGTTCAGCCGCGCCGGCGACGGCGGCGACTATGCCGCGGTGATCACGAATGTGGAGCGCAGGTTCGCGGAGGTCGACGAGACGCGCCTCGATGACGCGCAGACGATCGTCGATGCGATCCACGCCGCCGCGACGCGCGAGGATGCCAGGTTCCGCACGGTAATTGGCGCGGACGGGAATGCGCTGATGGCGATGCGGAATTCGATGCCGATCGAGGACTATCTCGACACGATCGCGGCGCAGTTCGGGCTGTAGGCCGAGCTGTCGGGCGGCGAGTGGCGGTGGAGATCGACTAGGGGCCTGAGGGGGCACACCTTTTCCAGGTGTCGGTGCCGAGAATGCCGCCCTTGCTCCTGTCTTCCACCAGACTCCCCGTCCCCTCGGGCAGGACGGTAAGCGTCTGAAGAATGGCCCGCCGGCCATTCCGAACGAGCACGCGGATACCGCCATCGCCCAGTGTCTCGATCGCCATGCCGTGCCAGTCGGCGTCGGCGGAAGCCGCCATATGGGGCAATTTGCCCTCCGGCTCACCCACCAGGCATGCCGCGACCTCATCGGGATTCTTCGGTGTATGCACGATCGTGGTCGGCTTCGACGGAAGCGGCAACAGAAGTAAGAGGCCGAGCAAAGGCAGACCTGCGGCTAACCAAATGGCTATCCGCGCATCGAACTTCGGCGCGTCGGCATAGCTCATGCCGGCTCGCCGAAATCCTCGTGCACCATGTCGAACTCGCGGACGCCGCGCGCGCGGCGGGCGGTGTTGACGAGGTCGCGCAGGTTTTCGCGGCGGGCGCGGGCGTGGTCGACGTCGCGGATGATCAGCGGGGCGTCGCGCGTCGTCTCGTCGGACGAGGTGATGGTGATCGTGCCGATGTCCGCCATCTGGTTGATGATGGTGAAGTCGATCCGGACATCCTTGACCCGGTAGAGCTCGATCTCGTCGATCGACTTGGAGAATATGCCCTTGTGGAGGATCAGCCGGTCGCTGGTGACCTCATAGGTGGTCGCGAGATTGGCGATCCATTTGACCAGGATGATGATCAGCCCCACCCCGACCAGGCAGAGCAGCAGCGTGCCCCAGCCGGCGAGCGTGCCGCGCAGCCAACCCCAGGTGGAGGAACGGAAACGGTCGATCACTTGGGTCACTATGCTGTCTCCCGCCGATAACGCGGGCAGGATAGCGCAGCCGCGCGAGGGCGCCAGCCTCGTTGCGGCGATTGTCGAGTTGATGATAGCGAGCAACGGTCATGACGCGAGGCTTGCTGATGCTGAAGTGCGGGGCGCTGTCGATCGTTGGGTTCTTCCTCTTGCCTCTGCCGGCGCTCGCGCAGGACGCGGGCTTCGAGGCGAAGGTCCGCGCCGCGGGCGAGACCTATCTCGCGGCTGAAAAGGGTGTCGGCCTGTCAATCGGCGTCCTCCGTGACGGCCGATCCCATTACTATGATTTTGGAACGGCGACGAAGGGCGGTGCTGCGTCGACGCGCGATACAGCCTATGAGATCGGGTCGATATCGAAGACGATCAGCGGGCTGCTGCTGGCGCGGGCGGTGATCGCCGGCAAGGCGAGCCTGGACGACGATGTCCGCAAATATCTGGACGGCGCCTATCCCAAGCTCGCCTACGAGGGCGCGCCGATCCGGCTGCTGCACCTTGCCAACATGACCTCGGCGCTGCCCGACAATCTGCCGGACCTGTCCGGGCTCGATCCCGATCCCGGGCATATCGAGCATGCGGCGGCGCTTGCCGCCTATGGCAAGGACCGGTTCCTGGAGGATCTGCGCGGCGTCGCCCCGAGCGCGAAGCCAGGAGAGAATGTGGCGCATTCGAACGTCGCGGCGCAGCTGCTGACCCATGTCCTCGAGCGGATCTATGGCGCGCCCTACGACGCGATCCTGAAGCGCGAGATCGAGGGGCCGCTGGGCTTCGCGGCGCGCGGTGAAGCGATGGGGTATGAAGCGAGCGGGGCAGCAGCGGCGGTGCTGCCGCGCGACAAGTTCGGCTATCGTTATTCGACCGCGGACATGCTGCGCTACGCCGCGCTGCAGCTGAACGAAGCCGACGCCGCCGTTGCGCTCAGCCACAAGGGGACCTGGTTCACGCTCGACCGCAAGACCTATGTCGGGCTCACCTGGATCGTAAGCGAACTGCCCGGCGGCGGTCGTCAGCTGCGCTATTCGGGCGGCACCTGGGGCTTTGCCAGCGTGATGATGCTCTATCCCGAGCGCAAGCTGGGCGTGGTGCTGATGGCGAACAATGCGAGCGATACCGCGCAGGACAAGCTTAGCGGGATCGCGACGCAACTGGCGGACGCGCTGGCGGCCGAGGGGAAGTGAGCGGACGCCGTTGGGACGGCCGTAATTATTTGGGCGCCGGATCGCCTGCGCCGACCACTTTCGCCGGCGCCTCGATCTTCTTCCCGCTGGCGAAGGCGAGGGTGACCGGCACGGTGTCGCCCGGCTTCACATTGGGGCCGACCGAGAAGAGCATGACGTGCTTGCCGCCGGGCTCGAAGGCCACGGCGCCGCCGGCGGGGACGGGGATATCCTCGACCGGGGCCATCGAAATCATGCCGTGATCGCCCTTCATGCTCTCGTGCATCTCGGCCCGAATCGCGAAGGGGGCCGAGACCGCGACCAGCGTGTCGGCCTGCTTGCCGCCCTGGACCTTGAAATAAGCGGCGCCGGGCTGGCCGGTCACCGCGGGCAGGCGGACCCATGCGCCGTCGACCGTGGTTTCGGCCGGCTGGCAGGCGGAAAGAAACGCCACCGCAACGATCCCTGCAACTATGCGCATTCCACAGACTCCCGTTTCGGGAAATCCCCTAGGAACCGCAGCTTCTTGCGGCAAGCGGAAGCGCACCTATATGCCCGGAGGTGAGCCCGAACCCAAGTCGCCTATGCTGGGGCTTCGGGCGGGCAAATTGTTGAAACTGTTTTGAATCTGGGGGCCAACGAGGGACCATGGCTAAAGTTATCGGAATTGATCTGGGCACCACCAACAGCTGCGTCGCTGTGATGGAAGGTGGCAAGCCCAAGGTGATCGAGAATGCGGAAGGTGCGCGCACCACCCCTTCGATCGTCGCCTTCGCCAAGGATGGCGAGCGCCTGATCGGTCAGCCCGCCAAGCGCCAGGCGGTGACCAACGGCGACAACACGATCTTCGCGGTGAAGCGCCTGATCGGCCGCCGCTTCGACGATCCCGTCACCAAGAAGGACACCGAGCTGGTGCCCTATTCGATCGTTCGCGGTTCGAATGGCGACGCGTGGGTCAAGGCGGGCGGCGAGGATTATTCGCCTTCGCAGATCTCGGCTTTCATCCTGCAGAAGATGAAGGAAACTGCCGAATCCTATCTCGGCGAGACCGTCTCGCAGGCCGTCATCACCGTGCCGGCTTACTTCAACGACGCGCAGCGCCAGGCGACCAAGGACGCCGGCAAGATCGCGGGTCTTGAGGTTCTCCGCATCATCAACGAGCCGACGGCGGCTGCTCTTGCTTACGGGCTGGAGAAGAACGACGGCAAGACGATCGCGGTCTATGACCTTGGCGGCGGCACTTTCGACATCTCGGTGCTCGAGATCGGCGACGGCGTGTTCGAGGTGAAGGCCACCAACGGTGACACCTTCCTGGGCGGCGAGGACTTCGACTCCAAGATCGTCCAGTTCCTGGCCGACGAGTTCAAAAAGGCCGAGGGCATCGACCTGACCAAGGACAAGCTGGCCCTCCAGCGGCTGAAGGAAGCCGCCGAGAAGGCCAAGATCGAGCTGAGCTCGGCCCAGCAGACCGAAGTCAATCTGCCCTTCATCACCGCGGACCAGAACGGCCCGAAGCATTTGGTGAAGACGATCAACCGCGCCGAACTGGAGCGTCTGGTCGACGACCTGATCCAGCGCACGCTGGAGCCGTGCCGCAAGGCGCTGGCCGATGCCGGCGTCAAGGCGAGCGCGATCGACGAGGTCGTGCTGGTCGGCGGCATGACCCGCATGCCGCGCGTCCGCCAGGTCGTGAAGGATTTCTTCGGCAAGGAGCCGCACACCGGCGTGAACCCCGATGAGGTGGTTGCGATCGGTGCCGCCATCCAGGCGGGCGTGCTGCAGGGCGACGTCAAGGACGTGCTGCTGCTCGACGTGACCCCGCTGTCGCTGGGCATCGAGACGCTGGGTGGCGTGTTCACCCGGATGATCGACCGCAACACGACGATCCCGACCAAGAAGTCGCAGACCTATTCGACCGCTGACGACAATCAGCAGGCCGTGACGATCCGCGTCTTCCAGGGCGAGCGCGAAATGGCGGCGGACAACAAGATC
The DNA here is from genome assembly GCF_014489075.1 of Sphingomonas sp. JC676. Lineage (GTDB taxonomy): Bacteria > Pseudomonadota > Alphaproteobacteria > Sphingomonadales > Sphingomonadaceae > Sphingomonas. The sequence goes on from NZ_JACTGR010000004.1 coordinate 128,019, forward strand.
CTCGGCCAGTTCGACCTGGTCGGCATCCCGCCGGCGCCGCGCGGCGTGCCGCAGATCGAGGTCACCTTCGACATCGACGCCAACGGCATCGTCAACGTGTCCGCCAAGGACAAGGGCACCGGCAAGGAGCAGCAGATCCGCATCCAGGCCTCGGGTGGTCTCTCGGACGCCGATATCGACCAGATGGTCCGTGACGCCGAGCAGTTCGCCGACGAGGACAAGAAAAGGCGTGCGGGCGCCGAGGCGAAGAACAACGCCGAGAGCCTGATCCACACGACCGAGCGCCAGCTCCAGGAGAATGGCGACAAGGTCGATGCATCGCTGAAGGCCGAGATCGAGGCCGCGGTTGCCGAGACCAAGGCTGCAGTCGAGGGCGGCGACGCCGACGACATGCAGGCCAAGGCGCAGAATCTTGCCCAGGTGGCGATGAAGCTGGGTCAGGCGATCTACGAGAAGCAGGCCGCGGCCGAGGCTTCGCCCAGCGCCGATGGCGCAGCGGCGGGCTCCGAGGCCGGTGGCGAGGAAGTGGTCGACGCCGAGTTCTCGGAAGTGGACGACAACAAGGCGTAACTGAAACTTCCCTCCCTCCCCGCTTGCGGGGAGAGGGTCGGGGAGAGGGGGCTTGGGGTGATGGTGGTGGCTTTTCGCATGGAAATGTCAGCCCCTCTCCCAACCCTCTCCCCCGGAGGGGAGAGGGCTTTTTAGATGACCACCGAAGTCGATTTTTACGAGCTGCTCGAGGTCGAGCGCACCGCCGACGACGCAACGCTGAAGGCGGCGTATCGCAAGCTCGCGATCAAATACCATCCGGACAAGAATGACGGGTGCAAGGACTCCGAAGCCAAGTTCAAGGCGATCAGCGAGGCCTATGACTGCCTGAAGGATCCGCAGAAGCGCGCGGCCTATGACCGGTTCGGCCATGCCGCATTCAAGGGCGGGATGGGCGGCGGGCAGCAGGGTCCCGATTTCGGCGCGTTCAGCGACATCTTCGAAAGCGTGTTCGGCGAGTTCATGGGCGGACGCGGCGGTGGCCGGCCGCAGCGCCGCGGCGCTGACTTGCGCTACGACATGGAGATCAGCCTGGAGGATGCGTTCCACGGGCGGGTGAGCGAGATCACCGTCGACGTATCGGGCGTGTGCGATCCCTGCCATGGCAGCGGCGCGACCCCGGGCACCCAGGCCAAGACCTGCGCCCAGTGCGGTGGCCAGGGCAAGGTGCGCGCGCAGCAAGGCTTCTTCATGGTCGAGCGGACCTGCCCGGTCTGCCACGGCGCGGGCGAAGTGATCGCCGAGCCGTGCAAGCATTGCCGGGGCGAGGGCCGCACCGACAAGACCAAGACGCTCTCGATCAACGTGCCGCCCGGCGTGGACGAAGGCACGCGGATCCGCCTGGCCGGCGAAGGCGAGGCGGGCGCGCGCGGGGCGCCGGCGGGCGACCTCTACATCTTCCTGCACGTGACCAAGCATCAGATCTTCGAGCGGCAGGGCACGACGCTCTACGCGACCGCGCCGATCAGCTTCACCACTGCGGCCTTGGGCGGCGAGATCACGCTGCCCGGTCTCGACGGCGACCATCACGTCATCCGCATCACGCCGGGCACCCAATCGGGCCGCGAGGTGCGCCAGCGCGGCGCGGGCATGCCGGTGCTGCAGGGGCGCGGGCGCGGCGACCTGGTCGTGCAGTTGACGGTGGAGACGCCGACCCGGCTTTCGGCGAAACAGAAGGAACTGCTCGAGGAATTCCGCTGCCTGGAGACGGGTGACGAATGCCCGCAGAGCCAGGGCTTCTTCGCGAAGATCAAGTCCGCGCTGGGCTGATATAGCCTCAATCGCGATCACGCGGTGAAATAAACAAGGGCCTCGCAAGTCATCTTGCGAGGCCCTTGTTTATTTGGTGCGATTCCTGATGCATTATAGTGAATACGCGTCGCCGGCGCGGCTTAATTGGTTAAATTCCAGGATTGAGACGTTAACTACGACTACAGGACGTTGCTGCCCCAACAGGTGCTTGTTAGCCGCTTCGTGACCGGCACGGTGCCGGCGGCCGGACAGCGCATACCGCTATTCGACGAAGTGTGATCTTAGAGGGGTCTTCATGTCCAAGTTTCTTTCGACCGTGGCCGCGGCCGCGCTCTTCCTGGCTCCCGGCATCGCCGGCGCGCAGACGCTGACCACGCCGATCGGCGCGAACAACAACCAGAACGGCATCATGTTCGACGTGCAGACTGCCGGCAGCGCGCTGACCTTCCAGTCGATCGCCGCGAATATCAGCGGCGGCACCTACAATTTCGAGTTCTGGACGCGCGACGGCACGGTCGTCGGCCATGACCAGGATATGACCGGCTGGACGCTGCGTAACAGCTTCTCGAATGTCGCGGGCGCGGGCCTCAACAACCTCACCAGCTTCGACATCAGCGATTTCCTGGTGAACGCCAACAGCACGTTGGGCATCTACCTGACCGGCGCCGGCGGCTTCCCGATGAACTACACCAACGGCAACGCCGTGGGCGACGTGATCGCCAGCGACGCGAACCTCTCGATCCTGACCGGCTACGGCAAGGACTATCAGTTCGCGTCGACCTTCCAGCCGCGCAACTTCAACGGCTCGATCACCTATGCGACCGGCGCCGGCGCGGTTCCCGAGCCCGCGGCCTGGGGCATGTTCATCCTGGGCTTCGGTGCGATCGGCGGCGCGATGCGCGTCCGCGCGCGCAAGGTTGCCTTCGTTTAAGCGTTCGACATTTCGAATTGCGGCAGCCCGGGCGTGCAAACGCCCGGGCTGGTTGCTTTTCAGGCCTCCCGTGCGGCCTTCAGCGCGTTGGCCCACCAGGCGATCTCGTCGAACAGCGTACCGCGCGACGCGACCAGATAGTCGTAATCGTCGAGCTTCTTGCCCTGCATCAGGATGCCGAGGAACGGCTCCATCGAGATGTTCACTTCGGCCTTGATCGGGGCCATGTGGAGCTCGATCGCGGTGCCGCGGAGCTGCTCGATCGCGCGGGCGCCGCCGACGCCGCCATAGCCGACGAACGCGACCGGCTTGCGCCGCCACTCGTTGAACGCGGAATCGAATGCATTCTTGAGCGCCGCGGTGGGGCCGTGATTATATTCGGCGGCGGTGACGATGAAGCCGTCATACTTGGCCAGCTTGTGGCGCCAGGCTTCGGCGGCGGGATGGGAAAAGGCGCCGCCGGTGAACAAAGGCGACATAGGTTCTTCGAAGAAAGGCAGGTTCTGGTCGCGCAGATCGAGGACTTCGAGGCTGAAATCGTCGCGCGCGGCGGCGCCTTCGACAATCCAGTTTGCGGGCGTATCGGCGAAACGCTGGGGGCGGGTGCTGCCGATGATGAGTGCAAGCTTGAGCATTACGGTATAGATCCTATATTCAGTTACTAAGCGTAACCGACGCTCAAATGATGCGGTGGCAGACCGCCCGCAAGGAGGCACTTTTTTGGTACCGACGCACACCGATGATAGCTGCACGCCGGTCCGCACCGTCATGGCGCGGATCGCGGACAAGTGGAGCCTGCTGACGATCATGACGCTCAGCGACGGCACCAAAAGGTTCAGCGAATTGCAGCGCGGGATCGAGGGCATCTCGCAGCGGATGCTGACGCTGACCTTGCGTGGGCTGGAGCGCGACGGGCTGGTGACGCGCGAGATATTCCCGACGATCCCGCCGCGGGTGGAATATACGCTGACCCCGCTCGGCCAATCGATGCGCGAGCCGGTCAACGCGCTCGGCGGGTGGATCGTGCAGAACCTGCCCGAGATCGACGCGGCGCGGCGGCGGTTCGATGCGGCGGCGGAGGATACGGGGGATTAGGGGAGTCTTGGTGTCCGAGATTGGTGGGGAGCGGACATAGCCTTCCGTCACCCCGGCCTTGTGCCGGGATCCACTGCGCGACTTCGTGAGACACCCAAGGCTCTAGCGGCTCTCTCGCGGATGGGTGGACCCCGGCACAAGGCCGGGGTGACAGGTAGGTAAAAGGGTATCAGTTGGAGTCCGCAATTGGGTCGTTAGCGGACATTTCCCTAGAGATCCTAGCGCCCGTCGTCGCTCCAGTGCGGTGGGTCGCTAAGCAGCTTGATTACCCCATAGGTCGCGCCGACTGCGTGGAGATCGCGATTGGCGTCGCCGGTGCGGGGCGCGTCGAGCTTGCGGGTCTTGCCGGCCTTGTCCTGGATCTTGAGGGTGCCGTTCCAGCCGATCGTCATGTCGATCGCGCGGCCCTCGATATGGCGCGAGGTGAGCGAGGGCTCGAAGGCGATCTGGAAGAGATCGACCATTTCCTGCGCGCCCTTTCGCGATCTGGCGAGGTCGCCATGGTCCCATTGGATCCTGAGGCCGGGAAGGGCGGGGACCTTGTTGGGCGCGACCGCGCCGTTCGCGACGCACCAGCTGTAGTGCATCAGATGGGCGCGGGTGGCGTTGCGGCGGGTGGCCGAGATGGTGACGCTGGCGCCGGCGTCCTTCATCGCCTTGAGGAAGGCGGTGACGTTGCCGCGGAATGGCTGGACCAGATCGGCGACCGCAGCGCTGTTCGGGGACCGGGCCTGGTTGGCGTTCCACCAGGCGGCGCCGGAGAGGAGGGGCGGGATGCCCTGGCCGGCGGCGAGCGCGGTCCAGGTCTTGCCGCCGGGCGTGATGAGGCCGTTAGGCTTGGGCATGCTCAGCGCCTTGCCCTGATAGGCGGTGATGGCGGCGATGGTCAGCGTGCCGCAGCTGCCGCTGGTGGGGAGGAGCGACTGGCCGGTGGCGCCGAGCCAGGCGTTGAGCAGATGCTGGACGACGAGCACGTCGGCGAGATCGTTGACTCCGCCTTTCCCCACCGATGCGCCGATGCCCATGGCCCGCTCTCCCGAATGCCCGACGTGACCGTGTCGGGCGAAATCCGACATCGCAAGGGGCCCGCGACTAGGCGGCGACGATGACGATGCCGTCGAGCATGGCTTGCAGCCGGGCGCGCTCGGCCGAGGCTTCGGCGTCGAGCCAGTCGCGCAGAAGCTTGATCTTCGCGCTGTGCTGGCGGGCGACCGGCCAGGCGAGCCAGAAGGCGCGGCAGTCGCTCACCACGAGATCGTCGATGCGGACGAGCCGCCCCGCCTCGATCTCGCGGGCGAAGAGGATTGGGGAGCCGATCGTCACGCCATGCCCAGCAGCGGCGGCAGCGGCGTCGAGATACTCGTCGGCGAGGTGGATGCCGAACTGCTCGGGGGACGGCATGTGTGGGTCGCCGCGCGCGGCGAACCAGAGACGCCACCAGTCCTGCCGGCCGAGCAGGGGAAGATCGGTCAGGCTCTTCGCGGCGCGCTCGGCCAGTACGGGCGCGCAGAGCGGGGTGAAGCAGCTCGGGAAGAGCAAGACGGTGCGCAGCCCGGGCCAGCGGCCATGGCCGTTGCGGATCGCCGCGTCGAAGCCGCCGCCTGCCAGGTCGCGCGCATCGTGGGAGAGGTCGATGTCGAGCTGGATGCGCGGATGGCGGGCGCGGAAATCGCCGAGGCGTGGCGTGAGCCAGCTGGTGCCGAAGGTGGGCAGCGCAGTGATCGAGAGGCGGGTCTCGTCGAGCTCGACCGCGCGCGCGAAACTGGCGCGGAGCGCGGCGAAGGCCTGGCTGGCTTCCGCCGCGACGATCTGGCCCGCGGCAGTGAGCTCGACGCGGTGCGGATGACGGTGGAACAAGGCGACGCCGGTCTGACGCTCGAGCTGGCGGACATGATAGCTGACCGAGGCGGCGGTGGTGCCGAGCTCGCGCGCGGCGCCGGCGAAACTGCCGGTGCGCGCCGCAGCTTCGAACGCGCGGATCGCGGGCAGCGAGGGGAGGGACGCGGGCTCGAGCATAAGGCTGGCTTAGCCTCTAGCGTGCTTTGTCGCGTCCTCAAAATGCCTAGGGCCCGTCACCATCGCGATGTAATTTAGGGAGAGGCGGGATGTTCGGACCTTATCTAGGCATGGCGCTGCTGCTGGCGGCAACGCCGATTTCGACCGTGGCGACGCCATCAGGCGCGGTTGCGGCGAGCGAGGAGCGCGATGGCGCGCACGACTTCGATTTCCTGATCGGTGACTGGAAGGCGCATGTCCGGCGGCTGCCCGAGCGGCTGGTCGGATCGAAGGTGTGGGTCGAATATGACGGTATCTCGAACCACAAGAAGCTACTCGACAGCAATGCGAACTTCGAGGAGTTCGAGGTGCGTGGCGCCGCCGGGCATCTGAAGGCGCAGACACTCCGGCTCTACAATCCGGAATCGCGGCAATGGTCGATCTATCTGGTCGATCTCGACAAGGGGACGCTGGGCCTGCCGCCGGTCGTAGGCGGCTTCACTGGCAATCGCGGTGAATTCTACGACCAGGAGGTCTGGAAGGGCCGCGCGATCCTGGTCCGCTATATGTGGCTCAACATCTCGCCCAAATCGGCGCGGATGGAGCAGGCCTTTTCCGACGATGGCGGCAAGACCTGGGAAGTGAACTGGATCTGCGAGTTGAGCCGGTAGCGGCGGACGGCTTTCATTTGTTCGTCATCCTGGCGAAAGCCGGGACCCAGAGCCAAGCAGGGCATCGCCCGTGACCCTGGGCCCCGGCTTTCGCCGGGGGACGGAAAAAATGAGCCTACCCGAACACGCGTTCGAAGATCGTGTCGACCTGCTTGAAGTGATAGCCGAGGTCGAACTTATCCTCGAGCTCCTGCACGGAAAGCGCAGCAGTGACCTCCGGATCGGCCTTGAGCAGATCGAGCAGCGAGAGCTGGCCGTCCGATTGCCAGACCTTCATCGCGTTGCGCTGGACCATGCGATAGCTGTCTTCGCGGCTGACGCCCGCCTGGGTGAGCGCGAGGAGGACGCGCTGCGAATGGACGAGGCCGCCCATGCGATCGAGATTCTTCTGCATGCGCTCGGGATAGACGAGCAATTTGTCCATCACGCCGGTGAGGCGCGCCAGGGCGAAATCGAGGGTGATCGTCGCGTCGGGCCCGATATAACGCTCGACCGAGGAGTGCGAGATGTCGCGCTCGTGCCACAAAGCGACATTCTCCATCGCGGGGGTCACGGCGCTGCGGACCATGCGGGCGAGGCCGGTGAGGTTCTCGGTCAGCACCGGGTTGCGCTTGTGCGGCATGGCCGACGAGCCCTTCTGGCCGGGCGAGAAATATTCCTCGGCTTCCAGGACTTCGGTGCGCTGGAGGTGGCGGACCTCGACCGCGAGGCGCTCGATCGAGCTGGCGACAACGCCGAGGGTCGCGAAGAACATCGCGTGGCGATCGCGCGGGATGACCTGGGTCGAGACGGGCTCGATCGCGAGGCCGAGCTTCTCGGCGACATGCGCTTCGACGCGGGGGTCGATATTGGCGAAGGTGCCGACCGCGCCTGAGATGGCGCAGGTGGCGATATCGGCGCGGGCGGCGACCAGGCGTTCCCGGTTCCTTTTGAACTCGGCATAGGCCTCGGCCATCTTGAGGCCGAACGTGACCGGCTCGGCATGGATGCCGTGGCTGCGGCCGATCGTCGGGGTGAGCTTGTGCTCAAAAGCGCGGCGCTTGAGCACGAGCAGCAGCTGATCGATGTCGGCGAGCAATATGTCCGAGGCGCGGGCGAGCTGGACCGCGAGGCAGGTGTCGAGCACATCCGAGCTGGTCATGCCCTGGTGCATGAAGCGGGCCTCATCGCCGACATTTTCGGCAACCCAGGTGAGGAAGGCGATGACGTCGTGCTTGGTCACCGCCTCGATCGCGTCGATCGCGGCGACGTCGATCGCCGGGTTGGTCGCCCACCAGTCCCACAGGGCCTTGGCGGCCGCCTTGGGCACCACGCCGAGCTCGGCCAGCGCCTCGGTGGCGTGCGCCTCGATCTCGAACCAGATGCGGAAGCGCGTCTCGGGCGACCAGATCGCGGTCATTTCGGGGCGGGAATAGCGGGGGACCATGGGCTTCCTCGAGACTGGGGCCGCGTTGCGCAGGGGCCACACGGCAAACGAAATGCGATGAGGCGCCACCTAGCAGGGGTGAGCCGAGGCTGCAACGGGTGAAATGTGGAACAAGATACCCAGATAGGTGGTTAATAGCCGTGAACAAGCAAAGATTTCATGCTTCGCCGTTGAAGAACAGGTGAAGCAAAACACAGGAGATTGATAAAATGTTGAAAGCTATCCTTTTAGCAACGTCTGTTCTTGTTGCTGCACCTGCCTTTGCGCAGGACAAGCCGGCAGCAGATACTACTCAGAATCAGCCGCAGGCCGCCACTCCCGACCAGACCGCGCCGGCACCTGCCGATCCGGCAGCCGCTACGCCGGCCGATCCGGCAACGACCGCCCAGGCGACTCCGGCGCCCGCAACCGAGACCGCACAGCCGACTCCGTCGCAGCCTGCGGCCCAGGCTTCGGCGCAGCCCGCAGCACAGCCGGCCGCAACCCAGGACCAGGTCGCCCAGGCCGTCAACCGCGACTTCGGCACCTATGACAAGGATGCCAATGGCACGTTGAGCCAGGCCGAATTCGGCAGCTGGATCAGCACGCTCCGCAAGGCGGCCGAACCGACCTTCACGCCGGGCAGCCCGGACGCCAACAAATGGGTCGGCCAGGCGTTTGCCGCCACGGACGTCGACAAGAACAAGACCGTCGACAAGACCGAGCTGACGAGCTTCCTGACGCCCAAGGCGTCGTAAAAGGCCCCTCTGCGCCACTACGCATGGCGCGACTCCGACGCCCGCCGGCTCTCCCTCCGGCGGGCGTTCGACGTTTCGCGCTTTCGCAGGAGCACGAAGTTAGAAGAACGACCTGATCGCGTAGGCGACCGCGGCCAGCGCCAGCACGCTGGCGATCCAGATGCCGATGAACCAGGCCCATTGCTTCGCCATCAGATCAGCCCCTGCGCGCGAAGGCTGGTGTGGCCGTCGGTTCCCAGGATGATGTGATCATGGACGGTGATGCCGAGGCGCTTGCCGGCCTCGGCAACCGCGCGGGTGATCTCGATATCGGCGCGGCTGGGCGAGGGATCGCCCGAGGGATGGTTGTGGACGAGGATGATCGCGGCGGATCCCAGATCGATCGCGCGGCGGATGACCTCGCGGACATAGAGCGCGGCTTCGTCGACCGAGCCTTCCGACATGAGCTCGTCGCGGATCAGCATGTTGCGCGCGTTGAGGTGGAGCACGCGAACGCGCTCGATCGCGTGGTGCGCCATGTCGGCACGTAGATAGTCGAGCAGCGCCTGCCAGTTGGCAAGGATCGGCGCTCGGCGACCTGGGCGCGCAGCAGCCGCAGTGCGGCGGCGTGCGCGGTCTTGAGCGCCGCGGCGCTGGTCTCGCCCATGCCGGGGACGCGGGCGAGTGCCTCGGCATCGGCGGTGAGGAGGCCGGCGATGCCGCCGAATTCGGTGAGCAGCGCGTTGGCCAGCGGCTTGGTGTCGCGGCGGGGGATGGCGAGCGCGAGGAGATATTCGATCAGCTCGTGATCGAGCAATGCGTCGGGTCCGCCCTCGAACCGGCGCTGGCGCAAGCGCGCGCGGTGTCCGTTGTTGTCGGGCGAGGTGGACATGGAGATGGCGTAGCGTGGCGCGCGGGGGGACGCAAAGTGCCTAATTTCGAATGGGAGCGCTAACAGTTGAGAACGTTCTTGAGAACGCTCTCAATCTATGCTTATACGCAGATCATGGAGCGATAGACTCCGGGATCAGGGGTGGTTGGAAGGGCCGGTTTTCGAGCGCTGAAGCGCCGTGCCGATTCTGTTTTCGATCGACTGGACAGCGTTGTCAGTACCGATCGTTCCCCTGAGCTACGAACTGGTGCTTCGGCACGACGGCATGGGCGTGCCGTGCAGGGAGACGTAGGGGAGTGGTTTCTCGTCTGAATCAGGTGGCTTGGCCGCTGGCCTTCGTCGCAAGTGCGGCGGCTATGGCCGTGCAGGCGTGTGAGCCGGCTTCCCCTGCCAATGATCCCGAGACCGCCGCCCCGGCATCGCAGCCGTGGAAGGACGCGTCGCTTCCCGTTGCGAAGCGCGCGGACCTGCTGCTCGCCGCGATGACTCCCCGGGAGAAGCTGGCGCTGGTTTACGGCTTCTTCCCGCCGCTAGCCAAGGGCGAGGGCGTTCCCACCGACATGATCCCTTCGGCCGGGCAGGTGCCCGCCATACCGCGGCTGGGCATCCCGGCGCTCCGCGAATCCGATGCCAGCCTGGGCGTTGCCAACCAGGTCGAGCAGCGCAAGGGCGATGTTGCCACCGCACTGCCTTCGGGGCTGGCGCTGGCCGCCACCTTCGACCCCGAGCTTGCCTATGAGACCGGCGCGATGATCGGCGGCGAGGCGCGGGCCAAGACCTTCAACGTGCTGCTTTCAGGCGGCATCAACCTGACCCGCGATCCCTGGGGCGGGCGCAACTTCGAATATCTGGGCGAGGATCCGCTGCTCGCCGGGACGATGGCGGGCGAATCGATCCGCGGCGTCCAGTCGAACAAGATCGTGTCGACGATCAAGCATTACGCGCTCAACGCGCAGGAGACCGGGCGCTTCGTGATGGACGCGCGGATCGGTGAGGCGGCGCTCAGGGAGAGCGACCTGCTGGCCTTCGAGATCGCGATCGAGCGCGGCCAGCCGGGCTCGGTGATGTGCGCGTACAACAGCATCAACGGCGACTTCGCCTGCGAGAATGCCTTCCTGCTGAATACGGTGCTGAAGGGCGATTGGGGCTATCGCGGCTGGGTGATGTCCGACTGGGGCGCGGTGCATTCCACGGTGAAGGCGGCGCGCAATGGGCTCGACCAGCAATCGGGCGGCGAGCTGGATACGCATCCCTTCTACCGCGAGGATCTGCGCAAGGCGTTCGAAAGCAGCGCGCTGCCGATGGCGCGGCTCGACGACATGGCGCGCCGCGTGCTGCACGGCATGTTTGCCGCCGGGGTGATGGATGCACCGGTGGTCACCACCGCGCAGCCGATCGACTATGCGAAGAATGCCGAAGTCGCGCAGCGCGCGGCGGAAGCCGGGATCGTGCTGCTAAAGAACGAGGGGCAGGCGCTGCCGCTGGCCAAGTCGGCGAAGCGCATCGTTGTGATCGGCGGCCATGCCGATGTTGGCGTGCTTTCGGGTGGCGGATCGAGCCAAGTCCGCTCGGTGGGCGGCGCACCGGTGGAGATTCCGCTCAAGGACGGGCCGGCGGTGTCGTTCGTGCGCAAGACCTGGCATGCCTCCTCGCCGCTCGCCGCGATCCGCGCGCTGGCGCCCGAGGCGAAGGTGAAGTTCGTCGATGGGAACGATCGCGTCGCGGCCGCCGCAGCCGCGAAAGGCGCGGACATGGCGATCGTCTTTGCGACCCAGTGGACGACCGAGGCCGAGGATGTCGAGACGATCGCGCTGCCCGGCGGGCAGGATGCGCTGATCGACGCGGTTGCCGCGGCAAATCCGAAGACCGCGGTGGTGCTGAACACGGGCGGGCCGGTGCTGATGCCGTGGCTTTCCAAGGTGCCGGTGGTGGTCGCCGCTTGGTATCCCGGGCAGCGCGGTGGCGAGGCGATCGCGCGCGTGCTCTTCGGGGAGGTGAATCCCTCGGGTCGCCTGCCGATCACCTTCCCGAAGAGCATCGACCAGGCACCGCGCGCGCAGGTGCCGGGCTATGACCAGATCCGCGCCAGCCCCGACCGGGGCACCGACGCGCGGGCGATCAAGCCGTTCACGGTCGAGTACAGGGAAGGCTCCGACGTCGGCTATCGCTGGTATGCGCGGCAGGGGCAGGCGCCCCTGTTCCCGTTCGGATACGGGCTTTCCTATACGCGCTTCGGCTATTCGAGCCTCAAGGTCGAGGGCGGCGCCCAGCTCAAGGTGAGCTTCGACGTGGTCAATCGCGGCGAGCGCGCCGGAAGCGACGTACCGCAGCTTTACGTGACACCCGCTTCGGGCACGCGGCCGCTGCGGCTGGCGGGCTGGGAGCGCGTGACGCTCAAGCCCGGCGAGAAACGCCGCGTCACCATCACCGCCGAACCGCGCATCGTCGCGGATTACGACCTCGCCCAGCCCGGATTCCGGGTCGCGGGCGGAACCTATCGGATTTCAATCTCGCGGGACGCCGCCCAGCCGGTGCTCACGGGACAGACAGAGCTGCAGGAACGCCGACTGGCGCCCTGAAGGAAGGACGCGGGCACATGCGTCGCAAGGGTAGAATGGGAGGAAGAGCATGAGGGGTATTTCAAGCGTGATGGCCGGCCTGCTGGCGACGACCTGTCTGGTCGTACCGGCATTGGCGCAGGACACATCACCGGCGCCAGATCAGGTCGCGGCGGACGACAGCCAGGACATCGTCGTCACCGGCATCCGCGTGTCGCAGGCCAAGTCGATCGACATCAAGCGCGACAGCATTTCGATCGTCGACGCGATCTCGGCGGAAGACATCGGCAAGCTGCCCGACGTCACCATCGTCGACGCGCTCCAGCGCATCTCGGGGGTGCAGATCCAGCGCAGCGCGGGCGAGGGTTCGACCGTCAATATCCGCGGCCTGCCGCAGGTGATCACCTTGCTCAACGGCGAGCAATATCTGAGCGCCGGCAATCTGGGCACCGCGCAGCCGAACCTGAACGACATTCCGGCGCAATTGATGAACGCCGTGGTCGTCTACAAGTCGCAGGACCTGCGCAACGCGCTTTCGGGCATCTCGGGCACGATCGACCTGCGCACGCGGCGTCCGTTCGATCTCGCGCATGGTCTCGTCGTCTCGGCGCAGGGCGAATATTCGCGCGGCAACAACACCAAGAACAACGACTATCTGTTCAGCGGACTGGTGAGCTGGCGCAACGACACGATCGGCGTGATGGTGGGCGCGACCAAGAGCCGGGCCGTGCTGGGCAACAGCTATTCGGGCATCGGCGGCGGCGTGTTCGGCAACAACGACTGGGGCGGCTCGGGCGCCAACTGGATTAGCCCACACGGCTATGAATTCTTCAACCGCGAGGTCGAGCGCGACCGTTTCGGCATCAACGGCGCCGTCCAGCTCAAGATCGACGAGGACTGGATGCTGACCGGCGAGGTGTTCCACACCGAACTGGTCGAGCATAACCGCGCCTCCGGCATCAACATCTCGAACCGCTGGAATGGCCTGGGCTGGACCACGCCGACCGAGTCGACGCCCTCGGGCCAGACCGCGGGCAATGGCCAGCCCTGGCTCGACGTGACGCAGTACGATCTCGACGTGTGGTGGTTCAACTCGTTCTCGGTGAACCGCACCGCGCACGAGCATTCGACCAACTACAATTTGCAGATGGATTACGACAACAAGGAGAACTTCAAGTTCACCGCGCGGGCGCTGCGCTCGAACGCCAAGCTGCGCAGCATGAACGGCCAGGTCCAGGGCGATCTGAGCAATTGGCAGTATGGGCCGGACCGTGCCTTCACGCTGTTCCGCAATCCCGCGGACCGCACGCGCGGGCCATTCTTCCCGGCGAGCATCGCGTCGCAATATCCGGCGTCGCAATATTCGAACAATGTCGTCGGCTCGAACGGCGGGCGCTACATCAACCCGAACCCGCTGGGTTACGGCGAGGATCCGCTGCTCCATCTCGACCTGCGTGGCGGCAATCCGGTGATCAGCGGATTCGACCGTCCGATCTCGGGCGGGCTGGGCGCCGGCAAGACGCTCAAGGACTATATGGCCAATCTCGACAGCTATGCTGTCGCGGCCTTCTCGTCCGAAGGCGACCAGGAGAATACTTCCGACCTGGGCGTCTTCCGTGCCGATGGCAGCTACGAGTTCGAGGGCGATGGGCTGTTCGGCCTGCTCAGCCGCGTCGATGCGGGTGTGCGGCGTTCGGACCGGTCGACCCAGATCCGCAACTTCCATCTGTTTTCGAACTTCTACGCCGGCAACGGCGCGAGCGAGGCGGATGGCTGCCTGGCGCAGTGGAAGGCGATCGACGTCGTCATGGACGCGGCGCAGTGCTCGGCCGGCGAAATGGTGCCGAACGCGGCGTTCGATCCCACCCAGCCGGTGAGCGCGACCAATCCGCAAACCGTGTTCCAAGGCTATACGGTCAACCGGCCGACCAAGCTCAATGCCTATAACAACGTCAAGTTCCAGACCAACTGGGGCGGCGTGGTGAACGGCATGCCAGGGCTCTGGGTGGTCGATCCCAAGGACTTCGACGATGTGAAGGCGTTCCAGGAGAAGGTGTTCGGTCCGTCGACCGAAGTGACCATTCCGGGCAACACCTATGACGTCGATCTGATCGAGGAGAGCGCGTACTTCAACACCGCGTTCGCCACCGGCGGGTTCAAGGCGAATCTGGGGCTCAAGGTGATCAACACCAAGCTTACGGTGAAGCAGAACCTGACCGGCGCCACGCGTGCCTATGGCGATACCAACCTGGATATCGGCGACGTGGTCTCGCGCCGCTCCTATCTGGATTGGTTGCCGACGGTGACTTTGTCGTACGACATCACGCCCAATCTTCGCGCGCGTGCGGCTTTCGCCAAGACGATGATCCCGTTGGATCTCGGCAATTATGGGGGCGGCCTGACGATCTCGACCGCGGACTCGCCCTGCTCCGGCACGCCCGGACCGACGGACGCGCCATGCGGCGTGCGCCAGGTGACGGGCGCAAGCTCGAGCGGCAACCCGAACCTGAACCCGTGGCGTTCGAACAATTACGATCTGAGCCTGGAATATTATGTGGGCCGGGCGACCTTGTTCAACGTCGGCCTGTTCAAGCTCGACATCAACAGCTTCGTCCAGAACAAGACGACGCCGTGCGCCGGGCGCTTCCCGGATGGCGACGGCGTCATCCGGCGCTGCGTGCCGATCTCGCAGCCCGAACAGGGCACGGGCGGCTCGCTGCAGGGCGCGGAAGTGGGAGCGAAGATCGCGTTCAGCGATTTCCTCTCTGACGGCTTCTTCCGCAACTTCGGTATCGACGCGAACTACACCTATTCGGACAGCAAGCAGAACAGCCTGGCGCTGGACGGCAGCCGCCTCCCGTTCCCGGACAACTCCAAGAGCCAAGTCAACCTGGTCGGCTGGTACCAGGACGATCACCTGCAGCTTCGCGTGGCGTATAATTACCGCACGCCGCGCCTGTCCTCTACCTTTGGCGGGATCGCGATCTTCCAGGATACCGCCCAGTATGTCGACGCGAACCTGACGTACAACATCAACGATATGTTCGCGTTCTACGTGAACGGATCGAACGTGTTGGGCGAAAGGGAGCGTTACTACTTCCAGTTCGACGACGATTCGAAGCAGTACCATTCGCAGAACCGTTTCGAGCCGCGGTATTCGGCGGGCGTGCGGGTCCGCTTCTAAAGAGCCAACCCTCCTGGGCCGGTGGTCTCGCATGAGGCTGCCGGCTCATTTTTCTTTCGGATTCCTTCGGCGCACCATGTTTTGCTTGCGGCGCCGGATTTGAGCAGATCAGATATCGATATGGCGGACGGAGGCACGGCAACGGCGATCGAGCGGGTGGTGATCGTCGGCGGAGGCACCGCCGGCTGGATGGCCGCCGCGGCGCTGAGCGCCTATCTGCGCGGGACGGGCGTGGGGATCACGCTGATCGAAAGCTCCGAGATCGGCACGATCGGCGTGGGCGAGGCGACGATCCCGACGATCCGCCGCTTCTATGCGCAGCTCGGCATGACCGACGCGCAGGTGATGCAGGCGTGCCAGGCGACCGCCAAGCTGGGCATCCGTTTCCTCGGCTGGGGCGGCGTGGACAGCGACTTCATCCATCCCTTTGGGCTGTTCGGACAGGCCCAGCGCGGGATCGACTTCCATCATTACTGGCTGAAGGCGCGGACGGCCGGGCTGAACGTGCCGCTCGATCGTTTCTCGCTGGGCGCGATGTTGGCGCGCGAGGGGCATGCGTCGATCCCAGTGCCCAACCCGCCGTCGCAGCTTTCGGTGTTCGACTGGGCGCTGCATTTCGATGCGGCGCTGTTCGCTGCCCATATGCGCGGCTTTGCCGAACGAATGGGCGTGCGGCGGATCGACGCCAAGATCGTCGACGTGACGCTGCGCGGCGAGGACGGCTTTATCGAGAGCGTGACGCTGGACAGCGGCATGACGGTGGACGGCGACCTGTTCGTCGATTGCTCGGGGTTTCGCGGGCTGTTGATCGGCGAGGCGCTGGGCGTGGGCTATCGCGACTGGTCGCACTGGCTGCTGTGTGACGGTGCCTTCGCGGTGCAGAGCGAGCTGGCGGGCGATCCCCCTTCGTGCACCACGGTGACGGCGCGGAGCGCCGGATGGCAGTGGCGCATTCCGCTGCGCACCCGCGAGGGCAACGGCCTGGTCTTTTCCAGCCGCTTTCAGAGCGACGACGAAGCGCGTGAAGAATTGATGGCGAATGTTCCTGGCAAGCCGATGATGGAGCCGCGGCGGCTGCGCTTCACGCCGGGGCGACGCGAAGCGGCCTGGGCGAAGAACTGCGTGGCGCTGGGCCTCGCCTCGGGCTTCCTTGAGCCGCTCGAATCGACGAGCATCGCGCTGATCGAGACCGGAATCGAGCGGCTGAAGCAGCTCTTCCCGACCAAGGCCTTCGATCCTGCGGTGATCGCCGAATATAACGAGCAGAGCGCCGAGGAGATGGAGCGCGTCCGCGACTTCATCCTGCTGCACTATCGGCTCAACCGCCGCGAGGGCGCGTTCTGGCAGGAATGTCGTGACATGGAACTGCCCGAGACGCTGGATGCCAAGATCGCGCTATGGCGTGCGCGCGGCGCATTCCTTCGCTATCGGTGGGAAATGTTCTCCCCCGCATCCTGGCTGGCGATCTATGGCGGCTTCGAGGAATTGCCCGGCACGATCGATCCGGGGCTGGCCGCGGTGGACGGCAGCGAGTTGGTGACGGTGCTGGGGAAGATGCGCGGATCGATCCGCGAGACGGTGGCGGACACGCCCAGCCATGCGGAATTCCTCGCGATGATCGACGACGCGGCGAAGATGCCGGCGGGAGCGCGCGCATGAACGCGCCCGACGCGCTCCGGAAAGTCTGCATTGTCGGCGGCGGTACCGCGGGCTGGATCGCGGCGGCGCTGATGGCGCACCATTTCAAGGGCAAGTTGTTCGAGATCGAATTGGTCGAGAGCGACGATATCGGTACGATTGGGGTGGGCGAGAGCACGATCCCCCCTTTCCTGGAGCTGATCGCCAAGCTCGACATCAACGAACAGGAATTCATCAAATCGGTCCAGGCGAGCTTCAAGCTCGGCATCGAGTTCAAGGACTGGCACCGGAAGGACGAGAGCTATTTCCACCCGTTCGGCGAGATCGGTGCGCGGATCGAGCTGAGCGAATTCTACCAATGCTGGCTGAAGGCGCGGATGGCGGCCCAGGCGGGTGGGCTGCAGGACTATGCGCCGGCCAGCGTGATGGCGCGCGAGGGACGGTTCATGCTGCCGTTCAAGGCGCAGAACACGCCGATCGCGTCCTCTTCCTATGCGCTTCATGTCGATGCCAAGCGCGTCGCGCAATATCTGCGCGGCCATGCCGAGGCGCGCGGGGTCAAGCGGACCGAGGGGATCGTTTCCGACGTGGGCGTGGACGATCGGGGGTTCGTCGAGCGGCTGACCTTGAAGGATGGGCGCGAAGTCACCGCCGATTTCTTCATCGATTGCTCAGGCTTCCGCGCGCTGCTGAGCGAGAAGGCGCTGGGTGTCGGCTATGAGGATTGGTCGCAGTGGCTGTTCTGTGATCGGGCGATCGCCGCGCAGACCGAGAATGTCGGACCGCCGCGACCATACACTCTGGCGCATGCGCAGGACGCCGGATGGCGCTGGCGGATTCCGCTCCAGCACCGCACCGGCAATGGCCATGTCTTCTGCAGCGATCACCTGACCGACCAGGAGGCGACCGACAGCCTGCTCGCGCAAGTGGAGGGCAAGGTGGTCGCCGGACCGATGGTGGTGCCGTTCAAGACCGGGGTGCGCCAGCAGATCTGGTACAAGAACGTGCTGGCGATCGGGCTGTCCTCGGGCTTTATCGAGCCGCTGGAATCGACCGCGATCCATCTCATCTATCGCGGCATGGACTTCTTCTTCCGCTTCCTGCCCGACCGGAACTGCGATCCGCGGCTGGCGGCGGAGTATAACCGGCGGATGACCGCGGACTATGCCGAGATCCGCGATTTCATCGTGCTCCATTATTGCGCCACCGCGCGCGACGACACCGAGTTCTGGCGGCGCTGCCGCGACATGGTACTGCCCGACAGCCTGAACGCGCGCATCGAACTGTTCCGCGTCAACGGCACGCTCAGGGAAGGGCTGGACGAATTGTTCCGCAGCGCGAGCTGGTTCTCGGTGCTGGAGGGCATGGGCGTCCATCCGGGCACCTATCATCCGCTGGTCGACCGGATCGACGAGGCCAAGCTGTTCTCGGCGATGGACCGCGCGCGCGGCCAGCTCGTCGATATCGTGCGGCGGTTGCCGACGCACCAGGAATTCATCGACGCGCATTGCCGGGCCGAAGCAGTCGATCTCGCGCGGCCAGCCGTCCCAGAAATGGCGGGCCGCTGATGCAGCGCAAGCGGGCGATCACGATCAAGGACGTCGCCGCCGAGGCGGGCGTGTCGTTCCAGACCGTGTCGCGGGTGATCAACAAGGGGCCGAACGTCACGCCGGGCATGTACCAGCGCGTGACTGCGGCGATTGAGAAGCTCGGCTATGTCCCCAGCCTAGCCGCGCGGCGGCTGGGCGGATCGCGCTCCTATCTGATCCTGGCGTTCAACGACGAGCGGCCGACGCTGGAGGGCTGGCAGTCGCGGCGCGGCAACGATTGGGTCGACCAGATGCTCTATGGCGGCATGCTCAAATGCGCCGAGCATGGCTATCGCATGCTGTTCGAGCTGGTCGATTCGCATTCGGACCGGCTCGAGAGCCAGGTGCAGGCGGCGCTTTCGGCGCTGCATCCCGACGGCGTGATCCTGACCCCGCCGCACAGCGAGAACGACACGATCACCCAATTGCTCCAGCGCAACGGGCTGACCTTCGCGCGGCTCGGATCGCGGCGGCCGGGCGACGGCTTCGCGGTCTATATGGACGACGAGGCGGCGGCGCGCAGCGCGACCGAGCACCTGCTGGACCTGGGCCATACCCGCATCGCGTATGTCCAGGGGCATCCCGAATATGCGATGAGCCCCGACCGGCTACGCGGCTTTCGCGAGGCGATCGAAGCGCGGGGCGTCGCGGTGGACGAGCGCTATCTCCAGCCCGGCGACTTCACTTATGAGGCGGGGCAGGCGGCGATGATCGCGCTGTCCAAGCTCGATCCGCCGCCCACCGCCGTGCTGGCGAGCAGCGACGAGATGGCGCTGGGCGTGCTCCATACCGCCGGCAAGCTCGGACTGAGCGTGCCGGGCGACCTCTCCGTGGTCAGCTTCGACGACACGCCGACGGTGCGCATGGCGGTGCCCGCGCTGACTGCGATCCGCCAGCCGATTGCGGCGATGACCGCCAAGGCCGCCGACCTGCTGATCAAGGCCAAGGCGACCGGCGTGCAGCCCGATCGCGGCCATCTGTTGCCGTTCGATTTTGTCGCCCGGGAATCGACTGCGCGACCGCGTTGACGCGGGCACCGGCCAGGGCGATGCTCGCGTCCTCGATGCGCTTTTCCTCGCCCAGCCGCGGCTTCGTGCTGCTTTATGCGCTGGCATATGCGGGGATGTTCGTCAGCTTCATGCCCTTCATCATGGTGCTGCTGCCGCTCAAGGTGACGGCGGTGGGCGGCGAGAACGCGGTCGCACTGCTGAGCGCCGGTGCGCTGGGCGGCGCTGCGGTGGCGAGCGTCGCCAATATCCTGTTCGGCGCGCTGAGCGACCGCAGCTATCGGCGGGGCGGATCGCGCCGGGGCTGGATCATTGGCGGGCTGGGTGTGCTCGCGCTCGGCTATGCCGCGCTGCATTTCAGCTCGAGCTCGGTGACCTTGCTCGCGGCGGTGGCGCTGATCCAGGTGGGCATCAACATGAGCTTCGCACCGCTGACCACGATCATGGCCGACGAAGTGCCCGATGCGCAGAAGGGTGTGGTCGCCGGACTGCTGGGCGTGGCGCATCCGATCGGGGCGTTCTCGGCGGTATTACTGACAGCGCCCGGACTGGGCGGGGAGGGCACCCGCTATGCCTTGCTCTGCTTGTTGTTCGTCGGGATGATCGCGCCGTTCGCGGCGCTGATGCGCGAGGCCGCGCCGCTGATGCGCGAGGCCGCGCCGCTTCCGCCGCCGCCGCCCGAGCCGCTGCAGGAACGCCGCCGCCGCGACTTCGCGCTGGCCTGGACCTCGCGAATGCTGCTCCAGGTCGCTGGCAACGGCATCGCCACCTATGGCTTCTTCTATTTCCTGTGGGTGCTCGACCGCGAGGACCTGAGCAAGAGTAGCGTCGAGGCCAACCCGATCGTCGCGACAATGACGGTGTCGACCTTGGTCGCGGTGGTACTGACCCTCGTCGCCGGGCGGCTTTCCGACCGGGTGATGCGGCGCAAGCCTTTCCTCGCCGCGGCGGCATGCGTGATGGCGGGGGGACTGGTGACGATGGCGTTCGCGCACTCCTGGGGCGTGGCGGCACTCGGCCATGCCGCGGCGCTTTCAGGCCTATCGGTATTCCTGGCGATGCATTCGGCACTGGCGATGCAGCTGCTCCCTTCGCCCGAGCATCGCGGGCGTGACCTGGGCATCCTCAACCTGACCAACACGCTGCCGGCGATGGTCGCGCCGCTGCTGGCGCTCGCGCTCGCGCCCGAGAAGACGGGATACACGGTGTGGCTGATCGCGCTCGCGCTGGGGACGCTGGCCGGCGGCGGGATCGCGATGGCGGTACGGACGCAGGACTAGGGCGGATCGAGATTTACGGCCTACGGTCAATCGCGCCTCCTCATTGTCACCTCGGACTTGTTCCGGAGTCCAGGCTGCCGCCAGCGCTGGTCACGAGGCTGGACCGCTTCGTCCGGACGCCCGGTGGACCCCGGAACAAGTCCGGGGTGACGAAGTATTGGGAGCTGCTCAGCGCGCGCCGTCGCGCAGTGCGTCGTCTAGGAACGTCGCCAAAGTCTCCAGCCGATAAGGCTTGAGCAGTACCGGGCGGCCGCCTGCGCCCGAGCGCGCGATCTCGCCGCTATAGCCGGTAGTGAGCACGATCGGCAGGCTCGGATAGCGCTCGGTGAGCTTCTCGGCGAGTTCGAGCCCGCTCATCTCCGGCATGACGACATCGGTGAGCACGACGTCGAAGGTCCGCGCCCCGGCGATGTCGAGCGCCTCGGCGCCCGAGCGCGCGCGGGTGACGTGATGGCCCATCTCGCGCAGCAGCGCCTCGGCGAATTCGCCGACTTCCTCATTATCCTCGACGAGCAGCACCGCGCCGGTGCGGCCCTCGCCCGATGGCGCGATCGTGTCGGTCGCGACGGCCGGTTCGCGGTGACTACAGGGCAGGAGGATGGTTACACGCGTGCCCTGTCCGGGCTGGCTCATGATGTGCAAGTCGCCGCCCGACTGGGTCGCAAAGCCATAGACCTGGCTGAGGCCGAGGCCGGTGCCCTTGCCGGCATCCTTGGTGGTGAAGAAGGGCTCCATCGCGCGTTCGATCGTCTCGGCGTCCATGCCGGTGCCGCTGTCCGAGACGCAGACCGCGACCATCGGGCCGTCGTCGGTATCCGTGATCGCGGTGCCGATGCGGAGCGTGCCGCCGTCCGGCATAGCGTCGCGGCCGTTGACGGCAATGTTGAGCACGGCGGAAACCAGCTGCGCGCGATCCGCCTCGACCGTGCATGCGTCGTCGGAGAGATCGGTCTCGATCGCGACGCGTTCGCCCAGCGTGCGATCGAGCAGCTCGGTCATGCCGCGGATCATCGCGTTGACGTCGATCGCTTCGGGCCGGAGCGGCTGGCGGCGCGCAAAGGCGAGGAGCTGGCCGGTGAGCGCCGCCGCGCGCGAGCCGGCCTGGACGATCGCATCGGCATAGCGATGGCGACGGTCCTCGGACAGGTTGGGCCGCATCAGCATGTCGGCCGAGCCCTGGATCACGGTCAGCAGATTGTTGAAATCATGCGCGATGCCGCCGGTCAGCTGGCCGAGCGCCTGCATCTTCTGTGCCTGGCGGAGCTGGTCTTCGGCCTTGGCGCGCTCGGCGATCTGATGGGTGAGCTCGGCATTGGTTTCGGCGAGCGCGGCGGCGCGTAGCTCGAGCTCGCGATTGGCGCGGCTGAGCGCCGCCTGCGCCATGCCGAGCACCGCTGCGGCGAGTGCGGCCATCGTCACGAGCAGCGCGATCAGCAGATAGCGGCGCAGGCGCGTGGCGAGCGGCTGCGGATCGGCGGCGATATAGGCCGTGCCGATCTGCTGGCCTGAGCGCATCACCGGCACCGCGGCGACCGTCGCCTCGCTGCCTTGCTTCGGTGCGTCGGCGATTCGGGCGGGCAAGGGGCCGCCGCCCCGTGCATAGCCTGTGATCAGCGCGCCGCCGCGATCATAGATCGCGACCAACCGGAACTGACGATTGACGCGCAGCGCATCGACCGACTCGTGCGCCGCCGCGGCATCGCCGAAATCGAGCGCGGCGACGACGCTGGCGCCCAGGATCTCGGCCTGGGCGCGGGTTTCCTGGCGCTTCTGCGCGATATAGCTCGATTCGCCCTGGACGATGACGGCGATGCCGCCGATCAGCAGCAGCGCGACCAGCACCGCCGCGATGGCGAGCGGGAAGTGGCGCCAGCGTCCGGTGATGCGATCCAGTGGCGTCATCGTCCCCCCTGCCTGACATCGACGGCGAGCGCGAGCAACCGCGAGCTGATCGTGATGCCGCGATCGGACGCCGCCGCCTGGTCGATATGGAAACGCACCCGCCCGCCATCGACGACGAAATGGATCATCCCGCGCGGCGTGCCCCAACGGGCATCGGTGATGGTCAGCGTCGGTTGGCGCCGCAGCGCCGTCAGCATCAGCGTCGTCTGCTGCTCGGTGCCTGCCAAAAACGCGAGATGGCAGCCGGCCACGGCGGGTATGTCCGCGCTGGGGAAGCGGCGGACCGCGACGGCATGGCCGTCGATCGTCTCGCTTGCCGCCGCCTGATCAATCAGCGCGCCGAACGGATCGCGCCCGATCACGCAGAGATAATAAGGCTGGCCTTCCGCAGGCTGCGCCGCGGCGGGCAGCGCGATATAGCGCGCGAACTTGGGCAGGAACGCCGCCTTGACCGCGTCCTCGCTCGCCTGGGCATGCGCCGTCCCGGCGGCAAGCGCCAAGGCTGCCGCTGCCGCGCAAATCGCGAGCCTGAGGACGCGGATGGGCATCAAAAGCGCAGCCGCGACCCGGCGTAGATCGTGCGTGGGACGCGCTGGGCGCGCTGGACGTCGTTGCTCTCCAGATGGCTGTCGTGGAGTAGGTTCTCGCCCGCGAGATAGAGCTCGACGCGCTTGCTGACGTCCCAGCCGATCCGGGCATCGGCTTCGGCATAGCCCTGGATATTGGGGCCCTCGAGCCCGTCGACCGCGCGCAACCCCATGTCGAAACGCACGCTCCCCGGCAGCGAGACCTGCGAGCGAAGCGACAATTGATAGTCCGGATCGTGGCCCAGCGACGCGCCGGCGGTAAGATCGGTACCGCCCGGGCGCACCTCGAACTTCTTGCCGATCCAGGACGCGCCGGCACTCAGCCGCCACCAGGGCGTAACCTGCTGCGTCGCCCAGGCCTCGGCCCCATAAGTGTGCCCGCGCAGATCGTTGCCCAATTGCACGGCCAGCGGGTTGAGCAGGATCGTTGCCGAGCGGAGGTCGCGATAGACGTTGTAATAGGTAGAGAGCGACAAGGTCGTCGTCGACGTCGGCTGGCCGCGATAGCCGGCTTCGAACGCGGTCAGCTTTTCCGAAGTGAAATCGGGCGCAGCGGCGAGGAGGCCGGGCGCCGTCAGATCGCGGTCGATCCGCGAAGGCGTGCGCACCGCGCGCGAGATGGCAGCCCACAATGTCGCGCGGTTGCTCGGCTGCCAGGCGATCCGGAGATTGGGCAGCACCTGGACGCCGGAGAAGGTCGAGCCCTCCAGCTTGACGCCCGCGATCACCGACAGTCGGCGGGAGATGGCAAAGCGATCCTGGACGAAGCCGTTGCCGACCCAGAGCCGCGCTCGCTGGGGGTCGAGCTGGAAGATGTTGAGATTGTTGATGAACTGATCGCGCGTCGTGCGCACCCCGGCACCCGCCACCAGATTGTGCGCGCCGGCTTTGAGATTGTATTGCGCCTCGACATCCACGGTTTCGAGCCGATCGACTGTCAGCAGCTCGCGCCGCTGGAAATAGTCGTAATAGGCCTGGAGCTGGAAGGAGCTGCCGGGGGTGAGTTCGTGCTGCCAGCGTGCGAGCAGATTCTGCCCGCGATCGCCGTCGCCTGGCACCAGGAAACGGTCGCTGCCGAAGATGTCGCCCTGGACGGTGAGTTTGTCGGCTTCCTGATGTGCATCGGCGCGGAAGCCCGCCTGCCAGCCGCGGATGCCGTCATCGGCCGCGGGGCCGAAGCTGGCATTCGGCATGTCCTCGCGATCGTACCAATTGGCATAGACGCGCATCGCCGCGTTATCGCCGAGCTTGAAGCCATAGCGCGCGCCGGCGGTGCGGTCCCTATCGCCGGCGGTGCCGCGCACGAGCAGGCCTTGCGCGTCGAACGCGTCTTTGCTCGAGATGTTGATTACGCCGTTGACCGCGTTGGGGCCGTAGAGCGTGCCACCGGGGCCGCTGATCACTTCGATCTGGTCGACATCTTCGAGCAAAGGCGCGTGGAGATCCCAGAACACGCCCGAGTGGATCGTCGAATAGATGCTGCGCCCGTCGATCAGGACGAGCAGCTTGTTGGCACTCTCATAGCCGTTGAAGCCGCGCGCGGTGATCGCATATTGGCTGGCGTTGATGCGCTCGACCTGGAGATTGGGCGCCTCGCGCAGCACTTCGGGCAGCGAAAGCGCGGCCGAGCGCGCGATATCGTCGCTGGTGATCACATAGAGCGCGGTGGGCACGCCACTCAGCGGCTCCTCCTGCTTCGAGGCGGAGCGCACCGGGATCTGCGCCAGTTCCTCGATCGACAGGTTCGAAAGGTCCTGGGGCTCCTGATCCGAGGCAGCCGCGGCGCAGGGCGTCAGCAGGAGTGGAAGTACCCACCAGTGGCTCGGCATGGTCCTCCGATATGCGTCCGTCACCCCGGGCACGACGGCTTTGTTGTTCTTCCAGCGCTTCCGGTCAAGCGCCTAGCATGCAAAGGAAATCCCGCAACGGCCGCGTAACGATCAATGGCGGCGACGGTTCCGCGACGGTGCGTCAATCCTTGAGCGGATCGTGCCCCCAATTCATTAACGAGTAACGCCAGCGGGAGCCCGGGATGCGGTGTTCCTCGTGCGGGCCCTGCGCCAAATGGCGACGGACGAAGCCGACGACCTTGCGCATATGGGCATAGTCGCCGCCGTCGAGATCGGCCCGCTTCGTACGCAGGATCCCGACGATGCGGCGGCCCGAGGCATGGCCGACGCTCTCGCCCCCATCGCGCTTGACGCCGACCTTGCGGCTTTCCGAGGTTTCGAGCCACGCTTCGATTTCGGCCGGCGCCATGTTCACCGCGTCGTGGAAGCGGGCGTAGATCTCGTCAGGGTCGTCGCGGGCGGGCATCAGCAGCTCTCCAGATCGACGTTCGCCTGCTGCCGACAATCACCGCGACCAGAGAAGGTTGCACGGCGCGCGGTCAGCCGTTCGGGCCGAGCGCTGCGGCGTAGGTATCGCCGACCGCGGGCAGGATCGCACGGGCGAGCAGGCAGGTGCCGAGCACCAGCAGCATCGCCGCGAGCGCCGCCTGGGCGCGCCGCCGGGGGAGGGGCGTGCCGACGAGCAGCAGCCCGGCGAGCCCCGCCGCGAGCATCGCCCAGAGATGGTAGCGGATGTCCGACGCGATGCTGACGAGCAGGAAGCCGAGCTCGGTTGCCACCGCGGAGAGCGCGAGCGTGTTGGCGAGCTGGTGACGCGGCCCGGCGCTCGGCCGGGCGAGGGTGAGTATGGCGAGCGCACCGGAGAACCAGAGCATCGGCGATCCGAACGGTCCTTGCGTCAGCCAGCCGGCCAGCTTCTGGAAGGGCTCGATCCGCCGCGACGGGGAGCCGAGGCCGAACGTGTTGGGCTCCGATGTCCATTGCGGCTCGGCGAAGGGCATATGCCAGGGCACCCAGAAGCGCATCGTACTGTTCCAATGCGCCAGCCGATGCGCGGCATAGGCGAAGGGATGATGCAGCACCGCGCCGCCCCAGGCCGCAAACAGCATGCGGCCGGGGGCGGTCTCGTCGAGCCCGTCGGAGACGAAGCCGCAATGATCGGAATCGGCGAGCGGATCCCATAGCAGCGGCGTGATGCAGCGGCGCTTCTCTGCCTCACGCCAGACCTGCGCGGGGAGCACGGGCACGGCCTCGGGACCGGCATGGCGGGCGATGCCGGCGAGATCGTAGATCGGCAGCGCGCGTTCGATTCCGCTGGGCGTGGCGCCGAGCAGGCTGTGGTTGATCGCCGGGCCGAGCGCTACGACCAGCGCGAACCCCACCAAGATCGCGGCGACGCGGGGCACCGGGCGATGCCAGCGCGCGCCGCCAAATAGCCCGATCGCGAGCGGGACGGTCGCGAACATCGCGTTGAAGCGCAGCAAGGTGGCATAGACGAGGAGCAGCGCGACCAGCGCCGCGGCCCAATAGGGCAGGCGTCGCCCATCGAGCCGCCACCACGAAGCGAGCCCGGTCGCCGCGAGCAGCGCGCCGGCCATCTGCCCGTCCTTGAGGACCGCGACTTCCCAGCCGGCGAAGGGTGGCCATAGCCCGAGCGCCAGCGCGGCGATTGCGGCAAGGCACGCACCGCGACGCGCGAGCGCCGCCGCGAGCAGCCCGAGCCCGACCCAATAGAGGAGGATCTGGAGCGCGAACATCGGCGCCTGGCCTGCCCAAGCGTGATGGATGAGCGCCCAGAGCCGCGCCATGACCGGCGGGTGCCAGTCGTCATAGGCGCCGCTCAGCACCTGGCCATATTGCGCGACGCTATCGTACATCGCGACGCCGGGCCAGAAGAATGCCAGCGTCGCCGCGCAGAGCAATACCGCCGCTGCGCCGGCGCGCCAAACCAGCCGCGCGGGCTCGGCTGGCGCAGCCTCAGCGATGGATCACCCGATCTTGCGGCCGAAGCTCGGACGTTGCGGGGCGCCGTCTTGCTGCGGGGAAAACGAAGCAGGGGAGGATGACGGGCCCTGCGCCTCTGCCTGCTTGCGCGCCAGATAGCGGGCGAGCGCGGCATCGGCGTCGAAGGATGATTCCTCGTTCGGCGCGGCTGTGTCCGGGTGGCGCGCGTCGGACTCGGGCCCGCGCGGGGTGACGACCAGCCGGATCAGCTTGAAGACGAGCGGGATGCAGAAGAGTAGCCCGACAACGCCCAGACCGATCACCGTGGGACCAAGGCCTTCCACCACCGGACCATCGTTCCCGCCGCGCTGATCGAGGAAATAAAAGAGCAGCCATCCGCAGTAAACCACGGGCAGGAACGCCAGGATCAACTTGAATGCACGCATGCCGACTCTCCCGCCAACATGGTGCATCATGGCGGGAGATAGGCACCAAAGGGTAAAAGCCCTGGCTAGATGTGAATCACGCGGCCGTACGCGGCGAGCACGCTTTCGTGCATCGTCTCGCTGATCGTCGGATGCGGGAAGACCGTTTCGATCAGTTCGGCCTCGGTGGTCTCCAGCGTCTTGCCGATCGTATAGCCCTGGATCAGCTCGGTGACCTCGGCGCCGATCATGTGCGCGCCGAGCAGCTCGCCGGTCTTGGCGTCGAACACCGTCTTCACGAAGCCCTCGGGCTCGCCGAGTGCGATCGCCTTGCCGTTGCCGATGAAGGGGAAGTTGCCGACGCGAACCTCGTAGCCGGCCTCTTTGGCCTTGGCCTCGGTCAGGCCGACCGACGCGATCTGGGGGTGGCAATAGGTGCAGCCCGGGATGTTGCGCACGTCCATCGCATGCGGATGGAGGCCGGCGATCGCCTCGACGGCGATGATGCCCTCATGGCTGGCCTTGTGCGCGAGCCAGGGCGGCGCGGTGACGTCGCCGATCGCGTAGATGCCGTCGACATTGGTCTTGCACGCCGCATCGGTGACGATGTGGCCGCGCTCGGTCTTCACGCCCAGCGCCTCTAGGCCGATATTCTCGGTGTTGGGGACGATGCCGATCGCGACGATGACATGGCTGAACTCGCTGGTCGTGACCGTGCCGTCCTTCGCCTTGATCGCCGCCTTCACACCGGTGCCCGACACGTCGAGCTTGTCGACGCCGGCGCTGGTCTGGATCGTCATGCCCTGCTTCTTGAGTGCTTTCTCGAGATGCGCGGAGATGTCCTTGTCCTCGACCGGCACGACCCGGTCGAGCATTTCGACCACGGTCACGTCGGCGCCCATGTCGTTGTAGAAGCTGGCGAACTCGATGCCGATCGCGCCCGAACCGATGACGAGCAGCTTGGTGGGCACCTCAGGCGGAGTCATCGCATGGCGATAGGTCCAGACCCGCTTGCCGTCGGTCTGGGCGAAGGGCAGGTCGCGGGCGCGGGCGCCGGTCGCGACGATGAGGTTCTTGTAGCCGAGCTCCTCGGCCTTGCCGTCGGAGCCGGTGACAGTGAGCTTGTTCTTTCCGCTCAGCACACCGGTGCCCATGTGGACGGTCACCTTGTTCTTCTTCATCAGGTGCGTGACGCCCTGATTGAGCTGCTTGGCGACGCCGCGCGAGCGCTTGACCACGGCTTCGATGTCCGCGGTGATCTTCTCCGCGGCCAGGCCGTAATCCTTGGCATGCTGCATGTAGTGGAAGATCTCAGCCGAGCGGAGCAGCGCCTTGGTGGGGATGCAGCCCCAGTTGAGGCAGATGCCACCCAGCAGCTCGCGCTCGACGATCGCGGTCTTGAGGCCAAGCTGCGCGGCGCGGATCGCGGCGACGTAGCCGCCGGGGCCCGAGCCGAGAACGATGAGGTCGTAGGTATCAGCCAAGGGAGGAATCCTTCTGGTCTGTGTCTTGGTATAGATAGTGCGTCACGCGACGATCCCCACCGGCCGTGGCCTTCGCGCCTCGTCGATGGCGACGAAGGTGAAGCGGGCCTGGGTGACCTTCTGGCGTTCGTCGCCGTGGCGGCCGCGGCGCCAGGCTTCGACTTCGATCTGCATCGAGGTGCGGCCGACCTCGACCAGCTTGGCATAGACCGAGACCTCGTCGCCGATGAACACCGGCGCGTGGAACTTCATGCCATCCATCGCGATGGTGACGGCGCGGCCCTTGGCGTGGCGGGCGGCGACCAGCCCGGCGGCCAGATCCATCTGGCCCATCAGCCAACCGCCGAAAATGTCGCCATAGGCATTGGAATCGGCCGGCATCGCGCTGACGCGGATCGCCGGCTTGGCGTCGGGCGGCTCCTCAGCCATCGTCGCGCGGGCCGGGCGTGGGGGTCATGTGGCGGCGGTCGATCGCATAGGCCTTGCGGAGCGGGCCGATCCCCATCGCCACCACCGCGACCATGCAGGCATAGGCGACCAGCCAGATGTCGTTGGTCGCGCGCGGATAGGACCAGGCGGCAGCCCAGGCGATCGCTGCCGCCGCGATCAGCCCGACCGCGATATGGATGGTCTCGATGAGGACGCGCATGCCGCGGCCCTCAGGCGATCATGCCCATGGGCGATTCGACCAGCTCCTTGAACAGCTTCATCAGCGCGGCGCCGTCGGCACCGTCGATCGCGCGGTGGTCGAAGCTGCCGGTGGCGCTCATCACCGTCGCGACGCCGAGCGCATCGTCGATGATGTACGGGCGCTTCTCGCCCGCGCCGATCGCCATGATCATGCCTTGGGGCGGATTGATCACCGCCTCGAACTGCTTGATCCCGTACATGCCCATGTTGGACAGGCTGGCGGTGCCGCCCTGGTATTCCTGTGGCTGGAGCTTGCCCTCGCGGGCGCGGCCGGCGAGGTCCTTCATCTCATTCGAGATGGCGGAGACGCTCTTGGCCGCGGCATCGCGGATGATCGGGGTGATCAGTCCGGTGGGGGTCGAGACCGCCACCGAAACGTCGGCGCGGCTATATTTGATCAGCTTGTCGCCGGTGTAGGTGACATTGCACTTGGGGCTCTGGATGAGCGCCACGCCGAGCGCCTTGATCAGCAGATCGTTGACCGAGAGCTTGATGCCGCGCGGCTCGAGTGCCTTGTTGAGCTCGCCGCGCAGCTTGAGCAGCGCGTCGAGGCGGATATCGACCGTGAGATAGATGTGCGGGATCGTCTGCTTCGACTCGGTGAGGCGGCGCGCGATGGTCTTGCGGATGTTGGAGAGCTTCTCTTCCTCGTGCGGAATCGTGTCGTCGAACCAGACGGGCTTGTGCTCGGCGGCAGGCGCAGCGGCGGCCGGAGCAGTTGCCGGGGCGGCGGCAGGCGCTGCCGCGCTCGGCTGGGCTGCGGGAGCGGCGCCGGGCTTGGCGCCGTCGATGTCCGCCTTGACGATGCGGCCGTTCGGGCCCGAGCCTGCGACGCCGGACAGGTCAACACCCTTTTCGGCAGCGATGCGGCGGGCGAGAGGGCTGGCCTTCACGCGCTCGCTATCGGCGGCCTTAGCGGGGGCAGGCGCCGGAGTCGGGGCCGGCGTGGGAGCCGGAGCAGCGGCGGGTGCGGGAGTCGGCGCAGGGGCA
The DNA here is from genome assembly GCF_014489075.1 of Sphingomonas sp. JC676. Classification (GTDB taxonomy): domain Bacteria; phylum Pseudomonadota; class Alphaproteobacteria; order Sphingomonadales; family Sphingomonadaceae; genus Sphingomonas. The sequence goes on from NZ_JACTGR010000004.1 coordinate 158,673, forward strand.
GCTTCTGCCTTGGCGGCGGGCGCCGGAGCCGGTGCCGCGGCATCCTCGCCGTCGCCGGCCATCGTCGCGATGACGGTGCCGACCTTCACGCCGTCGGTGCCCTCGGCGACCAGGATCTTGCCGATCACGCCCTCGTCGACCGCTTCGAATTCCATCGTCGCCTTGTCGGTCTCGATCTCGGCGAGCAGATCGCCGGACTTCACGGTGTCGCCTTCCTTGACCAGCCACTTGGCGAGGGTGCCCTCTTCCATGGTGGGAGAAAGCGCCGGCATCTTGATTTCGATCGACATGGAGGTTCCCGTCGTTGGAGCCCTTGGGGGGAGGATTGGCCCCTCCTTTGCGCCCGACCGCGCCCCGGTCAAGACCAGCTTGCATGACAGGCAATCGCACGGCACCTAACGCATGACCCGAGGAAAACATCCATGCGCACCTATCTGGTGGTGATCGACGAGACTCCCGAGGCCGAGATTGCACTCCGCTTCGCTGCGCGGCGGGCCGCGAAGACCGGCGGCAATGTCGAGATACTGGCGATGATTCCGCCCCAGGAATTCGTCCAGTGGGGCGGCGTGATGGCGACGATCGAGGAGGAAGCGCGGCAGCGCGCCGAGGCGCTGGTGGCGCGCGCGGCGGGCACCTTGCTCACCGAATCGGGTCTGACCCCGTCGATCACGGTGCGCCAGGGTGAGGGACCGCGCATCGTCCGCGAGATGATCGCCGCCAATCGCGAGATCGCGGCGCTGGTGCTGGGTGCCGCTGCCAGCGGCGCGCCGGGGGTGCTCGTCACGCACTTCACCGGGGCGGACGCGGGATCGATGAGCGTGCCGGTGATGATCATCCCCGGCGCGCTCGACGCCGAAGCGATCGACCGGCTGAGCTGATGCTACGCGCACTGCCGTTCCTCCTCCTCGCCGTCCCCGCGGCCGCGCAGGAGAAGCCCGATCCGGAGAAATTGAAGGCCAGCGTCGAGAAGCTGGTGAGCTTCGGCACGCGGCATACGCTCTCGTCGGCGGACGATCCCAAGCGGGGGATCGGCGCGGCGCGGCGCTGGGTCGGCGCCGAGCTGGCCAAGATGGGCGACCAATGCGGCTGCATCGAAGTCGCCAATATCGGGCGCGGCTTCACGGGGCCGCGCGCGCCGAACGGTGTCGAGATCGTCGATGTGCTAGGCTTCCAGGCGGGCACCGATCCCAAGCGCGTGGTGATCGTGATGGGGCATATCGACAGCCGCGTCACCGACGTGATGGACGCGACGTCGGACGCGCCAGGTGCCAATGACGATGCATCGGGTGTCGCGCTGGTGCTCGAGGCGGCACGGATCCTCTCGAAGGAGAAGTTCGCCGCGACGATCGTCTACGCCGCGCTTTCGGGCGAGGAGCAGGGGCTGTTCGGCGGGCAATTGCTTGCCGAGACTGCTAAGGCGCGCGGCTGGACGGTGAGCGCGGTGCTCAACAACGACATTGTCGGTAATACAGTGGGAACCGACGGCACGCGTGTCGCCGATCGGGTGCGAGTCTTCTCCGAGAGCCTGAGCGAAGCCGATTCGATCGAGGCGCAGATGGCGAAGCGCAACGACGGAAGCGAGGATGACGGGCCGTCGCGCGCGCTTGCCAAGGTGATCGACGGCGTCGCGGCGAAATTGCCCGGCGGGCTCGACGTGTTCCTGGTGCGCCGGCCCGACCGTTTCGGGCGCGGCGGCGATCATTCGCCCTTCCTGAAGCTCGGCTATCCCGCGGTGCGTTTTACAGTGGGGATCGAGAATTACGACGCGCAGCACCAGACTCTGCGTCAGGGCTATGGCGACACGCCCGATAAGATGGACTTTCCCTATCTGGCCAAGGTGACCGCGATCAACGTCGCGACGATCCGCCGGCTCGCCAGCGCGCCCGCGGCGCCGGCCCAGGTGACGATCGGCGGGGCGCTTTCGACCGACACCTCGGTCAAATGGGCTGCTGTGCCCGGAGCGGCGGGCTACCGCATCCGCTGGCGCCGCGCCGACGCGCAGGACTGGACCGGCCAGCGCGACGTGACGGGTACCGAAGCAGTGCTGAAAGGCGTGGTGGTCGACGACAATTTCATCGGCGTCTCGGCGCTGGCGGCGGACGGATCGGAAAGCCTGGTCACCTTTGGCGGGCGCGGGGGTTAGGACCCCACGCCTCACCCCGGACTTGTTCCGGGGCCCACCGTGCGAAGAAGCGCTGACTATGAAATGATGCGATAAGGTGGGCGCCGCGCAGCGCCGCAAACACCTGTGTCTGACGCAGACGTGGACCCCGGAACAAGTCCGGGGTGACGACCTGGATTAGTTCAGCGGCAGACGCAGACGCAGCACTTGGGCTTCGGACGCCATTTGCGGACCGCCGCGCGGCGGACGACGCGCCTGGCTTTGCTGACATAAGTGGTCGTGTAGGTCTCGGTCGTCGTGGTGGTCGTTGTCGCGACCGCAGGGATTACCACCACGGTCGTGGTCGCGCCGCCGCCATAGGCATAGCCGCCGCTGGAATAGGTGGTGACGCCGTAGCCGCCCTGCATGCCATAACCATAGCCCGGGGCCCGGACGGTCTGCACTTGCACCGCCGGCGGCCCCTGAACCACCGGCGGCGCGTACCCCCCCTCGGGATAGCTGGGATACGGTGCCGGGATCGGCTCCGCGTCATAACCAGGCTCGGGCGCGAGATAGGCGCCGGGCTCACGATAATAGGCGTTGGGATCGACGCTTTCGATCGGGCGGCGCGGCGGCGGCGGATAGTCCGCGCCGGCCGAGCCGCTGGAGCTGCTCTCCGCATAGGCATAGCTGTCGCCGTACGACGCCTCGGCGCTGGTCCCCCAGCCGATGCCGCCCGTCGAATCCCACACACGGCCGCCATCGTCGACGAGCACGGCGTCGTCATAATAGCGGACCCAGTAATAGCCGCGCGGCGGGGCCGAGAGGCCGAAGTTCAGATAGTCGTTCACGCGGAAGCGCGAATCGCGCCAATAGCCCGGGAGCGTCCAGCCGCGGACGGGGCGGCGATAGGAGGACCAGCCGCCCGGCGCGCGATTGCCGGCATCCCAGCGGCCATTGACCACCGGACCCCAGCGATTGGCGCGCGGCTGCATCTGCGGGCGGTTCTGGCTGTGCGGCATCACCACCCAGCGGCCATTCTGCCATACGCGCTGGGCTGCGGCGGGCGTTGCGAGCGAAAGTCCCGCCAGCACGGTCGCCGCTGCTATCCAAAGCTTGCGCATTTTCGAATCACTCCCTGCCGCACGCATGCGCGTACTCTTAACGGGAAAGTAACTCTCTCCGCCGGGCGATGAAATCGAAGAGGATGCTTAATGGCCGTCCCAATGCGGGGCAGCTATCCTCAGGCCAGGCGCGGGGCGAGGATCCGCATCAGCGCCTCGCAGCCCGCCGCGTCTCCCGAATCGAAACGGCCGGGAAGCGGACTGTCGAGGTCGAGCACGCCGAGCAATTCGCCCTGGTGGACGATCGGCACGACCAGCTCGGAACGGCTCGCGGCATCGCAGGCGATGTGCCCGGGAAAGGCATGGACGTCCTCGACCAGCTGCGTTTCGCGCGTCGCCGCGGCGGCGCCGCACACGCCCTTGCCGAACGGGATGCGGATGCATGCCGCCTTGCCCTGGAACGGGCCGAGCACGAGCTCGTCGTCGAGGTTGCGGTAGAAGCCGGCCCAGTTGAGATCGGGCAGATACTGGCCGATCAGCGCCGACACATTCGCCATGTTGGCGATCGGATCGGGCTCGTCGGCGGTGAGGGAATCGAGCGCGGCGGCAAGGTCGCGATAGAGCTCGGTCTTGGAATCGGCGGCGATGGCGAAGTCGTACATGGAAGCCATGTAGGCGCTGGCGGGGAGGATGGGGAGGGGGCTATGCCGCCGCGTAACGCGCCCGCATCTCGGCCTCTTCCTTCGCATAGCGCTCGGCCTCGTCTGCGATGCCGAGCTTCTCGTAGAACATCGCCAGATTCCCCGCCGCGAGATAGCTGCCGCATCCCTCGACCGATCCGTCGAGGTCCGGCCGCTCGCCGATCTGGAGGCAGCGCTTCCAGGCGCCTTCGACGACAGGCAGGAGCTCGTCCATGGCGATCGCCGGATTGCGGCCGGCCCATTCGAGATAGAGATCGGCAACAGCGAAGAAGAAGTCCGGCGAACCCGGCCAGTTGCGGTGCTCGGCATCGGCGAGCGACAGCGCCTCGGGGAATCGCTCGGCCTGCTTGAGCGCCTGCATCGCGGAGAGGACGATCCCGTGCCGGAAGGGCGCGCCGGGCTCGCTGGCGCGATGGGCGATCATCAAGGAGTCGGCGGCTGCGCTTGCATGTCCGCGCACGAGCTGTTCGCGACCGAGCTGGTACCAGAGATAGGAATCGCCGGGATTCGCCTCGAGCTCCGAACGCAGCAGTGCCTCGTTGCGGCCGGCCTTGCGATGCAGTTGCGCTTCCTCATAGCCATCATGGTGGAGCTGCAGCGGAAGCACGACCAGCGGCAGCGACGAGACGGGCTGCTCGTGGATCTTGCCCTCGTAGCGCACGCCGCGTGGTAGAATGCGCGGGATGAACTTTCGCGCCACCGCGTCGCTGGCGGTGCCTTGGTTGGTGATCTTCACGCAGCCGACGAACCGCGGCGGCGTCACGTCCGCGGGCGGAAGCGTCCGGCTGCCGAGCGCCGCCGGATCGCCCACAAGCCAGTCGTCGGCGTCGAGAACGAGATTCCAATCGGCGTCCGAGTGACCGAGCGCGACGTTTCGCGCGGCGGCGAAATCGTCGGTCCAGGTATAATGGTGGACGATCGCGCCGCATCGCTCTGCGATCTGGACGGTGTCGTCGGTCGAGCCCGTATCGAGGACGATCATCTTGTCGACATGCGGCCGCACGCTTTCGAGGCAGCGCGCGAGGCACCGCGCCTCGTCCCGCACGATCATGACAAGCGCCAGCCGGGTCATTCCTACACCATCCACCTTATACGTTGCCGGCCGTTCCGGGGCGGGAAGCCGCACCACGGCGATCGAAGCTCCCTCAGGAGCATTATAGGACGCGAGGCGCCGTCCTGGGCGTCGAGGTGAGCGGATCGATTTGCACGGACGGTTGTGCGGCCGATGCCAAGAAAGGCTTGCACCCGCCCCGAAAAGAAGCTGCGTTGCGCGCGCCCCGCAGCCTGTTCCGGAGATCTGCCGATGCCCCGCTCCCCCTTGTTTGTCGTGCTCCTGCTCACCGCCGCCTGTTCGCCGCAGGATTCGAAGTCCGGCCAGTCTCAGGCCGCCACGGCGGTGCCGATCCCGGTGCCGACGGGCACGCCCGCGCCGGTCCCCGATGGCCTTCCCTTCAACGTCACGCGCATCGCCGATTTCGACTCGCCCTTCGGCCTGGCCTTCCTGCCCGATGGATCGGCGCTGATCACCGAGAAGGCCGGACATCTCCAGCTCTGGCAGACCGACCAGAAAGTGGCCGAAGTCACCGGCGTGCCCAAGGTGGCGACGCCCAGCCAGGGCGGCCTGCTCGACGTGGCGATCGCGCCCGATTTCGCGACGAGCGGCACGATCTACTTCACCTATTCCGAGCCGCGCCCGACCGGCAGCGCGCTCGCCATGGCACGTGCCACCCTGACGCGCGGCCGGGCGATGGCACCACGGCTCGACAATGTCGAAGTGCTGTTCCGATCGGGATCGGACGGCGATGGCGGCCAGTTCGGCGCGACCATCGCCTTCGCCCCCGACGGCAAGTCGCTGTTCCTCTCCTCGGGCGAGCGCCAGCGCTTCACACCGGCGCAGGATCCCGACCAGGCGGTCGGCAAGATCCTCCACCTGACGCTCGACGGCAAGCCGTTCCCCGGCAATCCCAGTGCCGGCAAGACGGGCGCCGCCACCGTCAAGGTCACCGATCCGCCCGAGGACACGATCGCCGCCAGGACCGCGCCGACGCGCGACTTCACTTTCGAAGGCCCCAACCTGACGCCGGCCGAGACGTGGAGCACTGGGCATCGCAATCCCTATGGCCTGGTGTTCGACCCCGCCGGCAATCTTTGGGAGCATGAGATGGGGCCGCAGGGAGGCGACGAGCTCAACCTGATCCTGCCGGGCAAGAATTACGGCTGGCCCAACGTCTCGTTCGGCGAGAATTACAACGACAAGCCGATTCCCAAGCCGAAGCAGGGCGACGGCTATGAGATGCCCAAGCTCTATTGGGTACCCTCGATCTCCCCGGCGGGCCTGATCTATTACAGCGGCGACCAGTTCCCGCAGTGGAAGGGTTCGTTGTTGATGGGCGCGATGTCCGGCCAGGCGCTGATCCGGATCGCGCTGAACGGCACCGCCGCCACCAAGGCGGACCAATGGGACATGGGAATGCGCATCCGTGACGTGGCGCAGGGCCCGGACGGATCGGTGTGGCTGCTGGAGGATGGCGCGAAGGGCGATGGCGGCTGGCTGATGCGGCTGAGCCCGAAGAAGTAAGGCGGGAGCGGGCGGGGACTAGTCCAACTTCACCCGCCCGCGACCGGCCTTTACCGTCGATCGCTTGACCTTGCCATCGACCCGGCGCGCCTTGGCCGCCTTGGAGGGTTTGGTCGGCTTGCGCTTGCGAGGGACGAATGTCGCTTCCTTGATCATCTCGATCAGGCGTTCGCGGACTTCCTGCCGGTTGAGCAACTGGGATCGCGCGCCCTCGGATCGGAGAACGAGCACGCCGTCCTTCGTCATCCGCGACCCGGCGAGATCCATGAGGCGATGTTTCACCAGATCGGGCAAATTCGGCGATTGCCATACATTGAAGCGGAGCAGCACCGCCGAATCGGTGGTGTTCACGCCCTGGCCGCCTGGCCCGCCCGCTCGCGTGAAGGATTCCTCGATCTCGTCGGAATCGATGCTGATGCTGCGGGTGACGGGGATGGCGACCATGGTGCCCGCGAGATCTAGCTTTCGCTTGCCGTGCGGCCGAAACCGGCATTGTGGAAGCGCACCGGAAGCGGCGCCTCGGCATGGACCGGGTCCTTGCCCTCGCGCGGGACGGTGAGCTCCGCGGCATGGAGCATCACGGCAGGGCCACCCTTGCCATAGACGGGGTCGCCGACGATCGGCAGGCCGAGGCCTTCGGCGGCGTGGACGCGGATCTGGTGGGTGCGGCCGGTCTCGGGGAAGAAGGCGATCAGCGCCTTGTCGCGGGCGACCTCGATCAGTTCCCAGCGGGTGCGCGCCGACTTGCCCTTGGGATCCCCGACCATTCGCCAGCCGGTCTCGGCGGTCGATATCTTGCTCAGCGGCAGGTCGATCGTGCCGCTCGTCTCCGTGGGGATGCCATCGAGGATCGCGACATAACGCTTGGCGACGATCCCCGCCTCGAATGCCTGGCCGAATTTCTTGAGCGACTTGGGATTGCGCGCGAGCAGCAGGCAGCCGCTGGTATCGCGGTCGAGCCGGTGGACCGGCCAGGGCAGGCGCTGGAAGCCGAAGGTCAGTTCGCCGAGCATGTCCTCCAGGCTCTGCGAGCGGTCGCGCGGGCGATCGACCGGCAGGCCCGCGGGCTTGTCGATCACCAGAGCTTCGCCGTCGATGAAGAGAACCCGGTCCTTGAACATGGACCCGCATATACAGGGACGCGCCGCCGCCGCCAGTGGATGCGAAAACGGCGGCCATGGCTTGTGCCATGAGCCGCCGCCTCGGGACCGCGACAGGGGAGGGGATCGCGCGGTCTCGGCTCTGCGGTTCAGGGGAAAAACCGCGGAGCTCGTTTCGCAAGCTTAGCCCGCGATCTTGTTCGCCACCTCGGCGATCCGACGGCCCTGGTAGCGGGCGCCGTCGAGATCGATTTCGCTCGGCATGCGGCTGCCGTCGCCGTCGGCGACCGTCGTCGCGCCATAAGGCGAGCCGCCCCGGACTTCGTCGACGCCCATCTGGCCGGCATGGCCGTAATCGAGGCCGACGATGGTCAGGCCAAAGTGCATCAGATTGGTGATGATCGAGAAGAGCGTCTGCTCCTGACCGCCATGCTGGGTGGCGGTAGACGTGAACGCGCCGCCAACCTTGCCGTGCAGCTTGCCCTGGAACCACAGGCCGCCGGCCCGATCCCAGAAGCTCGCCATCTGGCTCGACATGCGGCCGAAACGGGTCGGCGCGCCGACGATGATGCCGTCATAATTGGCGAGATCGTTGACGTCCTCGAGCACCGGATGGCTGTGATCGGCGACGAAGCCGGCAGCGGCGACGACTTCGGCCGGCGCGGTCTCGGGAACGCGGCGGACATCAACTTCGGCGCCGGCGCTGCGGGCGCCTTCGGCAACGGCGTCGGCCATCTTCGCGAGGTGACCATAAGACGAGTAATAGAGAACGAGAATCTTCGACATTTCACTATCCTTCAAAGTCCCCCTCCTGGCTGGGGAGGGGTTTGGGGAGGGGGAGTTGGGTTATTCGGAGTCGACGAGGACGATTTCGGCGTCTTCAAGCGCCTTGATCGTGACCGTCTGGCCGCCCGTCAGGGCCGCACCGTCGCGGGCATCGAAGCGCTGGCCGTCGATCTCGACCGTACCGGCGGCGAGGACGAGATAGGCGTGACGCCCATTGCCCACGCTGTGCTCGACGCTCTCTCCGGCCTTGATCGTCGCGCCGAGCACCCGGGCATCGGCCCGGATCGGCAGCGCGTCGTCATCCTCGGCAAAGCCCGAAGCCAACGTCACGAACTTGCCCGAGCGATCGCCCTTGGGGAAAGGCTTGGCGCCCCAGCTCGGCTGGCCGCCGGTCTCGCGCGGCATGATCCAGATCTGGAAGATCCGGGTCATCTCCGGCTCGAGGTTATATTCGGCGTGGCGGATGCCCTTGCCGGCGCTCATCACCTGGACGTCGCCCGCTTCGGTGCGACCCTTGTTGCCCATCGAATCCTGGTGCGTGATCGCACCCTGGCGAACATAGGTGATGATCTCCATGTTCTCGTGCGGATGCGGCGGGAAGCCCGAATTGGAGGCGATCTCGTCGTCGTTCCACACCCGGATCGCGCCCCAGCCCATCCGGGCCGGCTCGTAATAATTGGCGAAGCTGAAATGGTGGCGTGCATTGAGCCAGCCGTGATCGGCATGGCCCAGGCTTTCAAAACTGCGTTTCTCGATCATCGCTGATCTCCCTTGGTTGCCGCCAAGATAGGAGTTCGGATTGGCGCGTAAATGGAAACCTTGGAAACGGATTGTTTCCTATGCTAGCGATGCGGCGAACAGGAGCAGGGCATGAAACTACCCGATTTCGAAGCCTGGGCGGTGTTTGCCAGCGTGGTGGAGCATCGCTCGTTCAGTGGCGCGGCAGCGGCGCTGGGCGTATCCAAGGCGACGGTATCCAAGGCGATCACGCGGCTGGAGGCGCGGCTGGGCACGACGCTGTTCCATCGCACCTCACGCCGGCTGACGCTGACCGAGAGCGGACGCGCGCTGTCCAAGAATGCCCAGCGTATCCTGGCCGAGGGCGAGGGTGCCGAGGAGGCGGCTCGGGAATCCGCGAGCGCGCCGGCGGGGCTGGTCCGCGTTGCAGCGCCGCTCACTTTCGGGGCCACCAAGGTGGCGCCGGTGATTGCCGAGTTCCTGGCCGCGCATCCGGGGATCAAGATCGATCTGCGGCTGTCGGACGCGCGGGTCGATATCGTCGCCGAGGGGTTCGACATCGCGCTGCGCATCGCCGACCTGCCGGACTCCTCGCTGCGCGCGAGACGGCTGGGCGCGGTGCCGACGCACGTGATCGGTTCGCCCGCCTATTTCGAGAAACATGGCCGGCCGCGCCATCCCGCCGATCTCGCGACGCACGCCTGCTTCGGCTACACCAATACCGCTAATCCCGACGTCTGGCGCTTTCGCCGCGCCGGCGGTGAGGAAGCGGTGGTGCGGATCGACGGGCCGCTGATGACCGACAATGGCGATGCGATGCTGCCGGCGCTCCGTGCAGGGCTGGGCATTTCACGGCTGCCCGAATTCCTGGTCGGTGCGGATATGGAAGCCGGGTTGCTGGTGCCGGTGCTGGAGGACTGGTCTGCCTCGCCGGTAGCGCTGCACCTGCTCACGCCGCCTGGCACGCTGCGTCCCGCGCGCGTGGAAGCTTTGATTGACTTTTTGACGGTACGATTCCGCAGCATCTGCCCAACCTAGGTAGATTCCCTACGACTCGTGGATTCAGGCCGGTTAGGGGGAAATTAACCTTTTGCCTTCAGACAAGCTTAGGTTAATGAATCGTCCAGCGTGTTCGGGCAACGGGGCTCCGAGCGTGTTGTAGACAGGGGAACCGGCGATGCGCGTGCTGTTGATCGAAGACGAGCCTAGCACTGCCAAGGCGATTGAGCTGATGCTCACGACCGAGGGCTTCAACGTCTATACTACCGATCTGGGCGAAGAGGGCTTGGACCTCGCCAAGCTCTATGACTACGACATCATCCTGCTCGACCTGAACCTGCCCGACATGCACGGGTACGACGTTCTGAAGAAGGTCCGGGTCGCCCGCGTGCAAACGCCGGTGCTGATCCTGTCGGGCATCAACGAAATGGATTCGAAGGTGCGTTCGTTCGGCTTCGGTGCCGACGATTACGTCACCAAGCCGTTCCACCGCGAAGAGCTGGTCGCGCGCATCCACGCCGTGGTCCGCCGTTCGAAGGGCCATTCGCAGTCGGTCATCCGCACCGGCAAGCTGGCAGTCAATCTCGACGCGAAGACGGTCGAAGTCGATGGCGCCCGTGTCCATCTGACCGGCAAGGAATATGCGATGCTGGAGCTGCTTTCGCTCCGCAAGGGCACGACGCTCACCAAGGAAATGTTCCTCAACCACCTGTATGGCGGCATGGACGAACCCGAGCTCAAGATCATCGACGTCTTCATCTGCAAGCTGCGCAAGAAGCTCAGCATGGCGACCGAAGGCGAGAATTATATCGAGACGGTCTGGGGTCGCGGCTATGTGCTGCGCGAGGCCGACGAAGTCGTCACGGCGGACACGCAGGTCGCCTGATCAGGGGAAACAGCGGGGGCTGAATAGGCCGCGGTTCGCAAGGACCGCGGCCTTTTCCTTTCAGGCTGCCAGGGCCTCACGCGCCCAGGTCGCCGGGGGGGCGCCATATTCGCGCTTGAACGCCCGATTGAACGCGGCTTCCGAACTGAACCCCACCGAATAGGCGACGCTGCAGGCGTTCTGCCGCTGGTCGCGCAGCATGTCGGCGGCGATCTTCATCCGCCAGCGCGCACAATATTGCATCGGCGATTCGCCGATAACGGCACGGAACCGGTCGGTCAGCACCGACTTCGATACCGCGGCCTGGCGTGCCAGACTGTCGAGCGTCCAGTTCTCGGCATAGCGCTGGTGGATGAGCGCCAGCGACTTACCCACTACCGCATCGCGCAGGCCCGCCAGCCAGCCACGATGATCGTCGGGCAGCGCGGCGACGTAGCGCCGCACGGCTTCGGCGAACAGGCCTTCGGCAAGCTTGCCGACCATCTCGGGCGAGTTGGTGGCGACGCTCTGCGCGGCGAAGTCGAGCGTCTTGGCGACCCAATCGCTGCCTGCCGCATCCGCGCTGATCACCATCATCGGCGGCAGGCTCTGCAGCAGCATGTTGTCGGGCGTGGTCGTGCCCAGATAGCCGCAATAGAGCGACACGCGCGTGCCGTTGCCGCCGCCGCGCAGCCGCATGATGCCGTCGTCGCCGATATGCACCAGCATCTCGTGCGCGTCGATCGGCGCCGGCCGGGGCCAGGGGCCGTGCAGATAATGCGGCACATTCTGGGGGAGCAGCACGATCTCGCCCTCGTGCACGTCCATGGTCATGCCGTCGCCCAGGTCGCAGGTCATGCGACCCTCGCGGACATAGTGATAGGCGATCAGCTGGCGCGGCACGGGGAAGAAGCGCGCGCAATCCTCGGGCCCGAAATGGGAGAAGACCGACCAGGGCGCCCGGAAGTCGGACGCAACGAAGACGCCGCCCGACAAGCGCAGCGCAGTCAACATTTCCTGCAACACATCCATGATCGCTCTCCTTCCGGTCGCTCGATCAAGTCTTTCACTCGCTCGATCATATCGTGCGAGGCGGCACTATCCTACTTCACAGTTGTCGCATCGCCATAACGACGACGAAGAATCGACCAAAGATAATTCGTCTGGCGATCAACCAGTACACTGAAGGCCTGTGTTGCGAACGTGGGGCCGCATGCCTTTGTTATTTGAGGATGAAGCCATGTCTGAACCTAAAGCCTATCGAGCTCAGCAGCTCATATCGATTGCCGGTGCCTGCTTGGGTACCACGTTGGCCCTGACCATTACTCTACTTCCTATCGCGTGACAGGAGAGGCATCCAACCATGTATCATGATTTCACTTATCCTGGCGTGCTAGCGGTCTCCGCCCGCGCCGCCTGGCAACTCGACGACGTCATGCCTGTCGACGCCGAGCTGGACTTCACCAGGCCCTTCATGCCCGAAGCGCTCGCCCGCAGCGGCGCGGTGACCGGACTGAGCGTCGACGAACGCCGGCTGCTCAACCAGATTCGCGGGCACGAATATCTCTGCATCTTCGGGCTGGTCGAGGAGATGATCCTGCCGTTCCTGCTCGATCATGCGCGGCCCTCGTTGCGCGACGATGATCACCGCGTTCGCGCGCTGCTCCAGTTCGCGTCGGAAGAAGCCAAGCACATCCATCTGTTCAAACGCTTCCACCAAGCGTTCGTGCGCGGCTTCCCGGTGGAATGCGCGGTGATCGGCCCGGGTGAGGCGATCGCCAACGAGATATTGCGCCACGATCCGCTGAGCGTGGCGCTGGTGGTCCTGCAGATCGAGTGGATGACTCAGGATCATTATCTCGAGAGCGTCCGCGACGACCGTGGCCTCGATCCGCTGTTCAAGAGCCTGCTCCGGCACCACTGGATGGAGGAGGCGCAGCACGCCAAGCTCGACACGCTGATCGTCGAGGCGCTGGCCGAGGGCCGGAGCCCGGCGGAGATCGATGCTGCGCTCGACGGCTATCTCGAGATCGGGAGCTTCCTCGACAACGGGCTCGCCAGCCAGACCGAGCTTAACCTGGCGGCGTTCGAGCGCGTCACAGGGCGTACGCTGGGCCCCGACGAGCGCGATGCGTTCCTGGCCGCACAGCACCAGGCCGCGCGCTGGACCTATCTCGGCAGCGGCATGGTCCACCCCAGGTTCCGCGCCACGCTCGGCGCGATCTCGCCCGCGGCGCGCGACCGCATCGACGCCGTCGCCCCCGCCTTTTTCTGATCAACACCCAATCAATAATGGGAGAATGAACATGCAAGACGTGATGACCCGCAATGTCGTGAACGGCATCGATCTCGATGCGCTTGGCCAGGTCGTCGGCGAGATCGGCGCCGATCCGAGCAAGGCGCTGGTGCGCTTCGCGGTCTCGACCCGCTGGACGGGCCAGACCGGCAGCCGCAGCAAGGTGTCCGAGATCGTGCTCGGCGGCGAGAAGATCGCCCGCGACTTCGAGATCGTCGCCGACGAGCCCGAGGAACTGCTCGGTCTCAACAAGGCACCCAATCCGCAGGAACTGCTGATGGCGGCGGTCAATGCCTGCATGACCGTGGGTTATGTCGCCGGTGCGGCACTGCACGGGATCACGCTGGACACGCTCGAGATCGAGACCACCGGCCAGCTCGACCTGCGCGGATTCCTGGGACTCGATGACGGTGTACCGCCCGGGTACGAGCAGATCGACTATGTTGTGCGGATCGCCGGCAATGGGACGCCCGACCAGTTCGAGGAGATCCACCGCACTGTGATGGCGACTTCGCCCAACTACTTCAACATGGCGCGCCCGATCCGCATGAACGGCGAGCTCGCCCTGGTTTGATCGAGAAGGCGGCCGCGGTTCGAAAGGGCCGTGGCCGCCTATTTGCGCCGCGCTTCGGCGTGGCGCTCGGCGCGCTCGAGCAGCGCTTGCAAATCCTCGACACTGACGTCGAACGCCTCGCCGGTTTCGGCCAATGCGGCATCGATATCCTCGGCAAGCAGCCGCGGGCGGCCGGTCAGTTGCGCGGCGCGGTGTGGATAGCTGTGGCCCGAGAAGCGGTGGAAGACCAGTCCTACCAGGACGAGCAGCGCGGCGTTTAGCCCGACCGGCACTAACGCGAAGGCATAGCCATGGGCGAGGATCGCAGGCCCGCCCAGCACCGGTAACAGCACCGTGCCGCCGCCGGGCGCATGCAGGCAGCGCAGCGCCGACATCGCCAGTATCGCGAGCCCGACCGCCATTCCGGCCGCAAAGGCACCATGCCCCAGCACATGCGCCACCGCGACTCCCACCAGCATCGACACGATATTGCCGCCGATGATCGGCCAGGGCTGCGCGAGCGGGCTGGTCGGCACCGCGAACAGCAGCACGGCCGAAGCGCCGATCGGTGCGGCCAGCAGCGCGGCTGTGCCGGGCGAGCCCGCGACCATCGTGCTGATTAATGCGGCCAGGCCGATGCCGAGCAGGGCGCCGATCGAGGCAATACTGCGCTCGCGCCAGTTTGCGCCCGCCAGCAGAGCGAGCCGGAACGGGTTGCGCATCACTTTATTTCTTCTGCCACGCCCGCTGGCCGCCGACCCAGGTCTCGATCACCTGGGTGCCGCGCAGCTCGCTGGGGCCAGCGAGTAGCGGATCGCGATCGACGATCACGAAGTCCGCGCGCATGCCCGGCGCGAGATGGCCGATCTTGTCCTCGGCAAACCCGGCAAAAGCGGCACCGGTGGTGAAGCCGGCCCAGCCCTGTTCGCGCGTCACCGCCTCTTCGGGGCGCCAGCCTCCGAACGGCTGCATGTCGGCGTCCTGCCGGGTGAACGACGCCGCCCAGCCGGCCCAGGGATCGGGGCTTTCGACTGGATAGTCCGAACCGAAAGCGAGCTTGGCGCCGTTGCGAAGCATCGAGCGCCAGGCATAGGCGCCGCCCAGGCGATCGGAACCCAGTCGTGCCTCCGCCATCAGGCGGTCGCTGGTCTGGTGGACCGGCTGCATCGAGGCGATGATGCCGTATTTGCCGAAGCGTGGCAGATCCTTGGGATCGACGATCTGGGCATGCTCGATCCGCCAGCGGCGATCGTCCTTGTACGTGTCCGACAGCACCTCGATCGCGTCGAGCACCTGCTGGTTGGCGCGGTCGCCAATCGCATGGACCGCGATCTGGAAGCCGTCCATGCTCCCGCGCGTCATCATGTTGAGCAGCTGGTCGTCGCTAAGGAATCCCAGCCCCTTCTGCCCGGGTGCGTCGGCATAGTCGGCCTTGAGCCATGCGCCGCGCGAGCCGAGCGCGCCGTCGTCATAGAGCTTGATCCCGCCCATCCGCAGGCGATCGCCATACAGCCACGGCGTCGGTCCCTGGCCGGCTACGGCGAGCGCGGTCTCGACGCCGCTCGCATAGCTCATGATGCGGACCTTCAGGAGACCCAGGTCGCCCATGCGGCGATAGGTGTTCCAGTCGTCGACCGAGGTGCCCATGTCGGTGGTGGCGGTGATACCGAGCGAGAGCAGCCTGTCCTGCGCGGCGAGGAACGCGGCATTGCGCTCGCGCGGCGTTGCGCCGGGGACGACCTTGTCGATCAGCTTGGTGGCGCCGTCGACGAACACGCCTTCGGGCTTGCCGCCCGCGCTGCGTTCGATGCGCCCGCCTGCGGGATCCTTGGTCGCGGCGGTGACGCCGGCCAGCTCGATCGCACGGCTATTGGCCCAGCCGGCATGGCCGTCGACCCGCGCGAGCCAGACTGGGCGATCTGCGACGGCGGAATCGAGCTCGGCGGCGGTTGGGAAGCGGCCGAGCTTCCATTTCTCCTGGTTCCAGCCGCGACCGATCACCCACTTGTTTGGATACGCGGTGGCGTATTCGCGGATCTTGCCCAGTGCTTCCTGGAGCGAGGTCGTGGCGCTGAGATCGAGCAATTCGAGCTGTTCGCCCAGGCCCATGACATGGCCATGCGCGTCGATCATGCCGGGCAGCAGCGTCTTGCCGCCCATGTCGATCTTCCAGTCGAGCTTCTTGGGGCGCTTCTCGCCGCTCTTGAGCAACTGCGTCACCTTGCCGTCGCGGGCGATCAGCAGCCCGGTGAAGCGGATCACTTCGCCGCTCGTGGTCAGCGTCTCGCCGTTGACGTTTTCGACCAGCCCATCGGCATATGCGGCAGGGGCGAGGAGCAAGGCGGCGGCGATCAGCAGCCGCTTGGTGAGGTTCAGCATGGATTTGGGGCATAGGGCCTGTTCCAACGCCGCGCCAGATAGTCTAGGCCGCTCGCACCATGGCTACCAAGACCGTCCCAGCGACCGCTCCGCTCCCCGTGTCCATCCAGGATGTGCGCGAGGCTGCGAAGCGGATTAGAGGCGCGGTGGTCCGCACCCCCACGCTGGTGAGCAAGACGCTGTCGGAGCTGACCGGCGCGACGGTCTATCTCAAGTTCGAGAACCTCCAGTTCACCGCGGCCTATAAGGAGCGCGGCGCGCTCAACACCCTGCTCCAGCTCGACCAGGAAGCGCGCTCGAAGGGCGTCATCGCGGCATCGGCGGGCAATCACGCACAGGGCCTCGCCTATCACGCGACGCGGCTGGGCATCCCGAGCACGATCGTGATGCCGAAGAACACGCCGACGGTGAAGATCACCCAGACCGAAGGGCATGGCGCCAATGTGATCCTCGAAGGCGAGACCTTCGACGCGGCCTATGCCCATTCGCGACTGCTCGAGGCCGAGCATGGCTATACCTTCGTCCATCCGTTCGACGATCCGCGAATCATCGCGGGACAGGGGACCGCGGCGCTCGAGATGCTCGAGGACGTGCCGGAGATCGACACGCTGGTGATCCCGATCGGCGGCGGCGGGCTGATCTCGGGCTGCGCGGTTGTCGCCAAGGCGGCCGGGCATCCGATCGAAATCGTCGGGGTCGAGGCGGAGCTCTTCCCCTCGATGTACAACCGCATCCACCATACCAATATGCCGTGCGCGGGCGACACGCTCGCCGAAGGCATCGCGGTGAAGGAGCCCGGTGCGATCACCTCGAAGATGGTCGAGGCTTTGGTCGACGACATTGTGCTGGTGAGCGAGCGGCGGCTGGAGGAGGCGGTGAGCTTGCTCCTGCAGATCGAGAAGACCGTGGTCGAGGGCGCGGGCTCCGCCGGCCTGGCCGCCTTGCTCTCAGAGCCCGAGCGCTTCCGCGGCAAGGTGGTCGGCACGGTACTGTGCGGCGGCAATATCGACACGCGCCTGCTCGCCAACGTGCTGCTGCGCGACCTCGCCCGGTCGGGCCGGCTGGCGCGGCTGCGCATCCGGCTGCAGGACCGGCCGGGCGCGCTCTACAATGTCGCACGCATCTTCCACGAACAGGGCGTCAACATCATCGAGGTCTATCACCAGCGCGTCTTTACGACGCTGCCGGCCAAGGGCCTGATCACCGACATCGAATGCGAGACGCGCGACCGCAATCATCTCGACCGGCTGATCACGGCGCTCAGGCGCGCGCAATATGAAGTGAGCCAGGTCGAACTCGCCTGAGGCCTAAGTTTTCCACAGTTGCGAGCCGAAGCGAATCGCACGCGCGACGAACGGAGTCAGCGTGCGATTCACCTTTTCGCGCCCAGCGCCTATACTGTTGTCCGATCGAGGGATTTTTCCTCGCGGCGCGCCGCTTGCGGCCGCGGCTAAGTGCTGCATGCGCCACTGAATATTTCCAGCCGGCCGTTAACTCTCTTTCATGGTAAAGCGGCTTTTCATCATCATATTACCGCTTCATAGTCGTGTTCGAAGGCCAGTTCGGGCCAGTTGCGAGCAAGGGATGGACAAGCGGTGACTGCACTTTCCCGTTTCCCGAGATTCTTCGTCACCAGCCCCTCGCCTTGCCCGTATCTGCCCGGGCGCCAGGAGCGGAAAATCTTCACCGAGCTTTCGGGCCAGCACGCGGGCGAGCTCAACGACGCGCTGGGCCGCATCGGCTTTCGCCGCAGCCAGTCGGTCGCGTATCGCCCCAGCTGCGCGGGCTGCACCGCCTGCGTCTCGGTCCGGGTCGTCGGCGACGAATTCAAGCCCAACGCCACGCAGCGCAAGCTGCTCAAGCGCCATTCCGACCTTGAAGTGACCGCCTGCAAGCCTTGGGCGACCGAGGAGCAATATGCGCTGCTCCACCGCTATCTCTCTGCCCGCCACCCGGGCGGCGGCATGGCCGCGATGGACGAGAACGACTATGCCGACATGGTCGAACAGTCGCCGGTCAGCTCCTATGTCATCGAATATCGCGAGCCTTCGGTCGACGGAAAGCCCGGCCGCCTGGTCGGCGCGTGCATCACCGATCAGCAGGCCGATGGTCTTTCGATGATCTACAGCTTCTTCCTGGCCGACGAGGAAGGCCGGCCGGGGCTGGGCAATTTCATCATCATGGATCACATCCTGCGCGCGCGGAACGCGGGCCTGCCCTATGTCTATCTCGGCTATTGGGTGAAGGGCAGCGAGCGGATGGCGTACAAGACGCGCTTCCGGCCGATCGAAGTGCTGGGCCCGCATGGCTGGGCGCTGCTCGCCGATGACGACCAGGACGTGTCGATGCCGAGCCCCGTTCGTATCCGCGAATTGGCCTGACGCTTACTCTTCTCCGCCGAGCTGCTCGACGCTGAGATCGATGTCGAGTTCTTCCTCGCCCGATCCGATCCGGGTGCCCGCGATCGACGCGGCGCCATCGGCATCCAGCCCCACCGCGACGCGTACATAACTCTCGTCCGGCGAAAGGCCAGTGACGGGATCGAAGCCGACCCAGCCGATCCGCTCAACATGCGCTTCCGCCCAGCCATGCGGCGCGTGGTGCGTGGTGCCGTCGCCATGATAGCCCGAGATGTAGCGTGCCGGCGCGCCCAGGCTGCGCGCGGCGGCGATGAAAATCTGCGCGACGTCGCGCGAGGTCTTGGCCTTGCCGACGAACGCCGCCGCGGCGGTAGCGCCGCTGTCCGGCAGATCGTCGACGCGCGGGAAGCGGACGTGGAGCGCGGCATTGAGCCGGTGCAGCCGATCAAGTGCGTCGCGGGCATTGGCGGCGCTTTCCTGCGCGAAGGCGGTGATCGCTTCGCTCGGCAGCGTGCGCGGCGTGGTGCGCAAATAGAGCATCGGCGGCAGTGGTTCGCTCGATCCGCGCACCAGTCCGCTTGCGTCGTTGGTCAGCACTTCCCCCGTTACCGTCACGTCGAGCGCCTCAATCGGCCCCTCGGCGTAGAGCATCGTCACGGCATTGCCGAAGCCATCCACCGCGTCGCGCAGCCGCGCGTCGCAATCGACCCCGACCATCCAGCTCACTACCGTCTGATCCTGCGTGTCGCACGGCGTGAGCCGCAGCATCTGGACGATCCGTGCCTGGGGCTGGCTGAAGCGGTAGTGACTGCGATGATCGACCGCGATGCGCATCAGATAAACCTGAACTGGCGCGCGACGGCGTCGTTGAGCATCTCGTTCTCGGCGATGAATGCTTCCAGATATTCGTGCAGCCCGCTGACGATCACTTCGGACGTCCGCGTCTTCTGCATCCGTGCCATGCGAGCCCGCGCCATGCGATCGGCCTCGCCCTGGAGCCCGGTGCGTTTGGCGAGCTGGCTGAGCAGACCGACGGCCTCCTCGACACAGGCGGCAAGGCTGCGCGGCAGTTCGAACCGGCTGATCAGCAGGTCGATGACATTGGCCGGCTGGAGGCCCTCCGAATAGAGCCAACGATAGGCGGTGACCGCCGAGACGGTCTGGAGGATCGTCGTCCACTGGTCGCGATCGACGACGCCGCCCACCGGCTCGCCCGCGGGGAGGAGCAAGTGATATTTGACGTCGACCAGCCGCGCGGTGTTGTCCGCGCGCTCGACCGCGGCGCCGAGCTGGATCAGCAGGGTCGCCTCGTTGCGCATCATCCGGTGCGTCGCGCCTTCGAAGCCGCGGGTCTCGCCCTTGATCTGTTCGAGCAGGTTCAGCGTCTGCGTGGCGCCGCCGGTCGAGGCGCGGTTCTGGAACAGCCACCAGGCGCGGTTGATCGCGGTCCAGGCCTCGCGGGTGAGCGCGGTGCGCACCGCGCGGGCGTTGTTGCGCGCCTTTTCAAGGCAGCGGACGATCGAGCCCGGGTTCGTAGCGTCGAGCGTCAGGAAGCGCGCGACATGCTGCTGGGTGACGCTCTGACCGGTCGCCGCGAACGCTTCCTCTGTATAGCTGACCGCGAGCGCGCTCTGCCACGCGGCCTCACCGGCGGGGCGGGCGGAAAGCGCGTCGAGGCGGATCGTCGCTTCGACCAGGCGGGCGACGAAATCGGCACGCTCGACATAGCGGCCGAGCCAGTAGAGCGCCGATGCGGTGCGCGAGAGCATTAGCATGACGGCACTCCCAATCCTCCCCGAGCTTGGCTCGGGGAGGGGGATCGCCGCTGAAAGCGGTGGTGGAGGGACGACGGGCGAAGGCCGCCACCGTCCGCTGTGCGGTCGGTCCCCCTACCTGAGCGAGCTCGGGGAGGATTTTTGCGGACCGCCATCACGACGTCATTCCCTGGCTCTGGGACTGGGACTGGGCGGTCCCGTCGTCCATCAGCACGAAGCTGTCCTTGGTGCCGCCGCCCTGACTGGAATTGACCACGAGCGAACCCGCTTGGAGCGCGACGCGGGTCAGGCCGCCGGGGGCGACGCGGACACCGTCGCTGCCGGTCAGCACGAACGGGCGGAAATCGACATGGCGCGGGGCGAGCCCGGCCTCGGTCAGCGTCGGCACGGTGGACAGCGCCAACGTCGGCTGAGCGATGTAGCAATGCGGCTTGGCGATCAGCGCCGCGCGGAAATCCTCGATCTGCTGTCGGGTCGCGGTGGGGCCGACCAACATGCCGTAGCCGCCCGATCCGTCGACGAGCTTGACCACCAGCTCGGGCAGATGATCGAGCACATATTTGAGCGACTGCGGCTCGCGACAGCGGAAGGTCTCGACATTGGGTAGCTTGGCTTCGCCCCCCGAATAAAAGCGAACGATCTCGGGCATATAGCTGTAGATCGCCTTGTCGTCGGCAATGCCGTTGCCCGGCGCGTTGAGGATCGCGACATTGCCGGCGCGATAGGCGGCGATCAGCCCGGGCACGCCCAGCATCGAATCCGGGCGGAAGGTGAGCGGATCCAGATAGTCGTCGTCGATCCGGCGATAGATCACGTCGACGCGGACGCGCCCGCCGATCGTCTGCATCCAGACGATGTCATCGTCGACGACCAGGTCGGCCGCCTCGACCAGCTCGACGCCCATCGAATCCGCGAGGAAGCTGTGCTCGTAATAGGCCGAGTTGAAATGGCCGGGGGTCAGTACGACGCAGACCGGCTTGGCCTTGTTGCCCGGCGCTACCGACCGCATCGTCGCCAGCAGCATGTCCGGATAGCTGTCCACCGGCGCGACCCGAAAATCGCGGAACAGCTCGGGGCACAGGCGGATCATCGCCTCGCGATTTTCGAGCATGTACGACACGCCGGAGGGCGTGCGGGCATTGTCCTCGAGCACATAGAATTCGTCGGGGCCGACACGGACCAGGTCGATGCCGCAGATATGCGCCCACACTCCGTGCGGCGGGCGGATGCCGTCGACTTCGGGGCGGAACTGGTCGTTGTTGTAGACCAGCTCGGGAGGGATGATTCCCTCGGCGAGGATGCGGCGCTTGCCGTAGATATCCTCGAGGAAGGCGTTGATCGCCTCGACGCGCTGGACCAGCCCTTCGCTCAGCCGCTGCCATTCGCTTTGCAGGAAGATGCGCGGGACGATGTCGAACGGGATGATGCGCTCGGCGGCGTCGCTGTCGCCATAGACGGCGAAGGTGATGCCCAATTGGCGGAACGCGGCTTCGGCGGATTGCTGGCGGCGATGGAGTTCGGCCGAAGGCGTGTCGGCCACCCACTGCGATAGTGCCGCAAATTCGGGACGGGGGTCTTCGGGCCCGCCATGTCCCCAGATCTCGTCGAACGCCCCTGCTGCCATCAACGCTCCCAAGCGCCGGAGTGCCCGGCTGGTTCCATGCTGCAACGCTTTGCTGCGTCGCACAAGGGGGGCGCTAAGGTGTCAGCTCGCGTATTTTACGCTGCAGCCATAGGGCCGCGTTTCGGTCACCGAGACGGGCTTGCCGGCTTTGATCTCGCCGAGCGCTGCGAGAACATGATTGCGCGCCTTGGCGATATCGGCCGTGTCCGCCGTCGCGCGGTCGTCGATCCCGCCCTTGTAGACCAGCCGGCCACTCGCATCGATGATATACATGTGCGGCGTGGTCTTCGCGCCATAGACCTTGCCGATCAGCCCCTTGGGATCGAGCACATAGGTCGCGGGCTTCGCCTTCTGGCCGGCGACGAACTTCTGCGCCTCGGCTCCGGTCATGTAGCCCTGCTTGCCCGGCGCGCCCGAGTTGACCGTCAGCCATACCACGCCCTGTGCGGCGGCGGCGGCCTGGGTCTTCTGCATGTTGCCGCTGTTATAGTGCTTCTGCACGAAGGGGCAGCCGGGATTGTTCCATTCGAGCACGACGGTCTTGCCGCGATATTGCGAGAGGTCGACCACCTTGCCGTGCATGTCCATCGCGCGGAAATTGGGGACCGCGCTCGCGATCTCTGGCTCGGCGGCGAGCGATGCCGCGGCGGCGATTACAGCGGCCGTTGCCAGGCCGGCCAACATCCAGCGCTTCATCCGACGTCTCCTTTCTCAGCCTCCGTTAGCAAGGTCGCGCAGCATCGCCTGGGTCAGGATCTGGGGCAGGACTCGCGGCGCCGCCTCGCCCGGTTTGTACCATAGATAGAGCGGAACGCCTGCACGATTGTGCCGTTCGATGAACCGGCCGAGCGCGGGATCGCCGTTGGTCCAGTCGCCAACGAGCACCGCGACCTTGCCGTCGGCCAACGCCTTCGTCACCGCCTCGGTCTCGATTACGCCCTTCTCGTTGACCTTGCAGGTGAGGCACCAGTCGGCGGTGAAATAGGCGAAGACCGGGCGGCCCTGCGCCGTGAGTTCGGCGAGGCGGGCTTCGCTGAACGGCTCCGCGCCCGAGACGGTCTTGGGCCCGGCGTCGGCGGGAGCGGGGTGGACCAGCGCCGTCGCGCCAAGCGCGATCAGGGCGAGCGGCACGGCCGGCAGCCACGCGCGCGCAAGGCCGCGCATCTGCCGCATGCCCCACCACCACAGCCCGAAGGATGCGAGCAGCGATGCGGCGAGCCCGATCGCCATGCCGTCGACCCCGGCCTGGCGCCCGAGCACCCAGGCGAGCGCCAGCGCGGTCAGGAACATCGGCACCGAAAGCACGCGGCGGAGCGTCGCCATCCACGCGCCGGGCTTGGGCAGCATGCGGCGGAAGGCGGGAACGAAGCCGAGCAGCAGGAAGGGAAGGGCGATGCCCAGCCCCAGGCCTCCGAACACCGCCAGCGCGGCGGGCCAGGGCAGGATCAGCGCCGCGCCCAGCGCCGATGCCATGAACGGGCCGGTGCACGGCGTCGCGATGAATGCCGCGAGCGCACCCGTCGCGAAGGCGCCGCCGGTGCCCTTCGATGCGGCACGGTTGACGAAGCCGGGCGCGTTGATCTCGAACAGTCCGGCGAGGTTGAGCGCGATCGCGGTGACGAGCAGCAGCAGGATCAGGATCACGCGCGGGTCTTGGAGCTGGAACGCCCAGCCGACGGTCGCGCCGCCCGCGCGCACCGCCAGCAATATGCCGCCCAGCGCCAGGCAGACTGCGACGACCCCGGCGGTATAGGCCAAAGCCTCGCCGCGCGGATTGCCCTCGCCGTGATTGGCCTTGGCGAGGCTGAGTGCCTTGAGGCTCAGGATCGGGAAGACGCAGGGCATGATGTTGAGGATCAGCCCGCCGAGCACGGCGCCCGCGAATGCGATCAGCGCCGCGCTCCAGGGAACACCCGCCGGCGCCTCCTTGGCGGCCGCCACCTTGCCGGGAACCGCGCTCACCGAGAAGCCGCGCGTGCCAAAGGCGAGCACGCCCTCAATCGGTCCTACGGCGCGCTTGCCGACGGTCTCGATCACCACCCGATCGCCGTCGCGCATCACCTTTTGCGGCGCGGCATAGTCGAGGACGCCATCGGTCGCGGTGAAGAAATAGCCATCGCCTTCCGCGGCGGCGCTCGCCGGATAGGGCACGGCGATGCGGAAGCTTTTGTTCTCGACCTGATAGGTGCCCTGGCTCCCCAGCGGTTTCGGCAGCGCAGAGCGCCAACCGTCGAACTGCGCGCGGCGCGTGGCGGTGACGCTCCCGTCGCCGATCTGCAGCGTGAGCGCGAGCTCGGCCTTTTCGGGCACGCAGATCGCATCGGTGCAGACCAGATAGTCGAGCTTCACCCTGACCGGCAGCGCGCCCTTCGCGTCCGTCGGCACCTTGAGCGTCACCAAAGGTGCGAAGGGACCTTCATAGACATAGTTCATGAGGCCGGCGATCAGCAACCGCTGCGGGACGGGATAGCGCAGCGGCCCGGCGATCGCGCCTTGGGGCAGCGTCCATGCGGCACGTGCGGGCAGGCCCGCATCGCCGGGATTGAGCCAATAGGCGTGCCAGCCCTTTTCGGGCACCGAGGCGAAGGCGAGCGTGACATCGCTGCCGGGCGCAGGGTGATCGGTCTCGGCGATCAGCGCGATGCGGACGTGCGGACCCGGTCCAACCGGTTGTGCGGCGGCGGATGCGATCCCCAATGCGAGGAGAATCGACATCAAAGCGAAACGAAGCCAAGCCATGGGGCCTCCTTGCTCAGCTTGCGTCGTTGGACAATAGCTGGGTGCATTCTTTCCTCGCGCCGGAGCCGGCTCCATGAAGTTCGCGTCCACTTTCGCCGCTGCAATCGCCCTGTTCGCCGCCGCGCCGTCGTTCGCGCAGGAAAGCGCGCCGCCCGCCCCGCGCCCGGCGCCCAAGCTGGTGGTGGTGATCTCGGTCGACCAGTTCTCGGCCGATCTCTTCGCCGAATATCGCGCGCGCTACACCCAGGGCTTTGCGCGGCTGCTGTCGGGCGCGGTGTTCCCGGCTGGCTATCAGAGCCATGCCGCGACCGAGACCTGCCCGGGCCATTCGACGATCCTGACCGGCGACCATCCCTCGCGCACCGGCATCATCGCCAATGACTGGACCGACTTCAACACCGCGCGCACCGACAAGACGGTCTATTGTGCCGAGGACGAGAGCGTCCCGGGCAGCGACTCGAACAACTTCACCGTCTCCGACAAGCATCTGAAGGTGCCGACGTTGGGTGAGTGGATGAAGCTCGCCGATCCCCAGTCGCGCGTCGTCTCGGTCGCGGGCAAGGACCGCGCTGCGGTGATGATGGGCGGCCACAAGGTCGACGAGCTCTGGTGGTGGAACGGCAAGGCGTTCGTCTCCTATGCCGGCCGCGCCGAGCCGGCGATGGTCACCAAGATGAACGCGAACACCACGGCGCGCATCGCCGAGGCGCAGGAGCCGCTCGATCTCCCGGCCTTCTGCCAGGCGCGCAGCCGGGCGATTCCGATCGGCGGCGGCAAGACCGTGGGCGACGGCCGCTTCGCGCGTCCCGCCGGCGATACGCGGCTGTTCCGCGCTTCGCCCGAGTTCGACGACGCCATCCTCGCGCTCGGCGCGGGCATCGCCACCGACATGAAGCTGGGCCAGGGCGCGCATACCGACCTGCTGATCCTCGGCGCCTCGGCCACCGACTATGTTGGCCATACCTATGGCACCGAGGGCAGCGAGATGTGCCTCCAGATGTATTCGCTCGACCAGACCCTGGGCCGGCTGTTCGCCGTGCTCGACAGGACCGGGGTGGACTATGCGGTTGTGCTGACCGCCGATCATGGCGGCCACGATTTGCCCGAGCGCAACCGCGAGCATGCCGCGCCGATGGCCGAGCGGATCGATCCGGCGCTCAACCCTTTCGCGATGGGCAAGGATATCGGCGCGAAGATGGGGCTGCCCGGGCGGGTGCTCGGCGGCAGCGCAGCGGGCGACATCTATATCGATCCCAAGCTCACCAAGGCGCAGCGCGACGCGGTGCAGGCCGAGGTGATCAAGCGCTATTCGGCGCACCCGCAGGTGCAGGCGATCTTTACCCGCGCCCAAATCGCGGCGACTGCACCCGCGAAAACCCCGCCCGAGACCTGGACCTTGCTCGAGCGCGCGCGCGCTTCCTATGATCCGCAGCATTCGGGCGATCTGGTTGCGGCGCTCAAGCCCCGCATCACGCCGATCGCCGATCCCACCAAGGGAACGGTCGCGACGCATGGCAGCTTCTGGGACTATGACCGCCGCGTGCCGATCCTGTTCTGGCAGAAGGGCATGACTGGGTTCGAGCAGCCGCTGTCGGTGGAGACGGTCGACATCGCGCCGACGCTCGCGGCGCTGATCCATGTGCCGGTGCCAGTGGAGATCGACGGCCGCTGCCTCGATCTCGACGCGGGCACGGGCGACACCTGCAAGTAAGGGTCGGGCCGGTGGACCTCGCAATCCGGCGCGTGATCCTGTTCACGCCCAACTTTGAGCCGATGCTGGCCTTCTACCGCGACCGGCTGGGCCTCGCCCTGCGCGAGCAGAGCGACGGCTGGGCCGATTTCGATGCGGGCGGATGCCGTCTCGCGCTGCACGAGGCAAGGATCGACTCGGCCGAGGGGCCGCACAAGATCGCCTTCTATGCGGAGGATGTCGCCGCCGCGCGCGAAGCGCTTGTCGCGAAGGGCGTCACGACGATGGGCAAGATCCACATCTTCGGCGACTTGCAGCTGTGCGACGGGCAGGATCCCGACGGCAACTGGTTCCAGCTGTCGAATCGACCCTGAAAGCCCGCAGCGCCTAGGGGGCTCCTGCGGAAGCAGGAGCCCAGGGTCCCAAACGGTTCGCTCGCCATCCTAGGCTCCTGCTTTCGCAGGAGCACGGTGCTGGTTCAGCGCCGGCGCTCGAAGGGGCGGATGCCGGGCCCCAGCTTGTTGTTCGACAGCACGATGTTGCTGCCGCTCAGGTCGGCGACGAACGCAGGATTGCCCGGCGCGCCGGGCCCCATGGTGGCGGAATTGTCCTCCACTCGCAGCCCTTCGGCGGAATAGGTACGGCCCTCGGCTGCGACCACGATCAGGCCGGAATAATTCTCCTTGCCCTTGCCCTGGACGAAGGTGTTGCGGGCGATCAGCCCGGTGCCGCCCTCGGACAGGTCGATCATATAGTTGGTCTTGCGGCCCTTGCTGTCGTCGAAGCTGTTGCCGGTGATCGTCACGCGCGGCGCGCGCAGCTTGACGTAATGGCCGCCATTGCCGCGCTCGAACCGCGAGCGGGTGATCGTCACCTGGCCGTCGAGCCCGAGATAGATCGAATGGGCGCAGTCCGGCGTCTCGTCGCACTGGCCGAGCCCGGCAAAGGTCGATCGATCGATCGTGATGTTGCGCACCGTCTCATGTCCGCCGCCGAGGATGCCTTCCTGGCTGTCGAGGAACATCGAGTTGGTGACGGTGAGGTCGCCCATCTCGATGCGGATGCCCGCGCCGTTGCCGTCGTCGACGCGCATCCCGCGGAAGACGATACCGTCGACCACCGACCCGCGCCCGCGCAGCACGAACGCCGCCTTGCCCTCGCAGGTCTCCTTCTCGAACACCGCGGTGCCGGGCTGGACCGCCTTGTAGGTGATCTTGCCCCCGGTCTGGACCGTGCAGTCGTGATAGACGCCCGGGGCGATCAGGATCGTCGCGGTGCCGTCGCGGATCGCGGTCACCGCGTCGTCGAGATGGGCATAGGTCTGACCGGTCTCGGCGACGGTGAAGGGAGCGCGCTGCTGTGCGGCAGCGGGCGTGGCGGCGAGGGCGATCAATAGGATGGGCAGGCGCATTGCTTGGATATGCACGATCGGCGTTAAAAATCCTCCCCGAGCTTGTCTCGGGGAGACCGCTCGCAAAGCGAGTGGTGGAGGGGCGGCGGTGGAGCACCGCCGTCTGCGACGGGCTTCTCCACCATTCTTCGGATGGTCCCCCTCCCCCAGCAAGCTGGGGAAGGATTGATCAGCGCAGCGTCTTGATGATCCCCGAGAAATCGAGCCCGGCGCCCTCGCCATCGACGAACGCTTGATAGAGCTCGGCCGCGCGCTTGCCCATCGGCGTGTCGGCGCCGACGCTCTCCGCCGCTTCCATCGCCAGCTTGAGGTCCTTGAGCATCAGCGGCGCGGCGAACCCGCCCTGATAGTCGCGATCCGCCGGCGTCTCGGGGCCCACGCCGGGGACCGGGCAATAGCTCGTCATCGACCAACTCTGGCCCGAACTGACCGAGGAGATGTCGTAGAATTTCTGAAGATCGAGCCCGAGCTTCTCGGCGAGCACGAAGGCCTCGCAGGTCGCGATCATCTCGGCGCCGAGCAGCATGTTGTTGCAGATCTTCGCGGCCTGGCCCGCGCCGCCCGCGCCGGCATGGATCACGGTCTTGCCCATGTCGGACAGAAAAGGCTCGGCGCGTTCGAACGCTGCGACGCTGCCGCCGACCATGAAGGTGAGCGTGCCTGCATTGGCCGCAGCGATCCCGCCTGAGACCGGCGCGTCGACCGCCATCAGCCCCCGCGCGGCGGCCGCCTCGGCGACACGTCGCGCGGTATCGACGTCGATCGTCGAGCAGTCGATCAGGATCGCACCCGGCTCGGCATGGTCGAACACGCTGTCGGTATAGACCGCCTCGACGTGGCGGCCGGCGGGCAGCATTGTCACGATCGCCTCGGCGCCAGCGATCGCCTCTTCGGCGGTGGCGGCGGGCAGGCAGCCGGCCTTCTTCGCCTTGTCGAGCGCTTCGGCCGACAGATCGAAGGCGCGGACGTCATGACCATTCTTGGCCAGGTTCGCGGCCATGCCGCCGCCCATATTGCCGAGCCCGATAAATGCTACGCGTGCCACTGTGCTGTCCTCTTCCTAAATACGTCATCCCAGCGAAGGCCGGGATCCAGAGTCCGAAGCGACACGGCCGAGAAACCCTGGGCCCCGGCTTTCGCCGGGGTGACGAGACTATTTGCCCGTCCAGTTTCCCGGGCGTTTCTCGACAAAGGCGGCCATGCCTTCCTTCTGGTCCTCGGTGCCAAACAGGCCGTGGAACAGCCGCCGCTCGAAGGTCACGCCCTGCCCGAGCATGGTCTCGAAGGCGGCGTTGACCATCTCCTTGTTGGCCAGCACCGCGAGCGGCGCCATGCCGGCGATCTGGGTCGCCGTCTTGATCGCTTCCTCGACCAGATCGGTGGCGGGAACGATGCGGCTGACCAGGCCGGCGCGCTCGGCTTCCTCGGCGTCCATCATCCGGCCGGTCAGGCACATCTCCATCGCCTTGGCCTTGCCCACCGCGCGGGTAAGCCGCTGCGAACCGCCCATGCCCGGCGAGACGCCGAGCTTGATCTCGGGTTGGCCGAACTTGGCGCTGTCCGCCGCCAGGATGAAGTCGCACATCATCGCCAGCTCGCAGCCGCCGCCCAGCGCATAGCCGGAGACCGCGGCGATGATCGGCTTGCGCGTCCCAGTGAACCGCTCCCACCCGGCGAAGAAGTTGCTGGCATACATGCTGGCAAAGCCCTGCGCCTGCATCTCCTTGATGTCGGCACCGGCGGCGAACGCCTTCTCGCTGCCGGTCAGCACCGCGCAGCCCTGGCTCGGATCGGCGTCGAACGCGGCCATCGCGTCGAGCAGTTCGCCCAGCACCTGGCTGTTGAGCGCGTTGAGCGCCTGGGGCCGGTTCAGCGTTACCAGCGTGACGGCACCGCGCTGTTCGACGAGAATGGTTTCGTAGGTCATGCTGGCTCCCATTGCTGGCCATCCGGCAGCGGTGCGAAAATCTGGTCGATCACGTGGTCCGTAACGCTTTCGGGTGCCGCGGGCGACCAGCGTGGCGCATTGTCCTTGTCGACGATCACCGCTCGGACGCCCTCGGCGAAATCAGGGCGCTGGACGACGCGGCTGGCAACGGCGAACTCCTGGCGCATCTCGTCCTCGAAGCTTGGCATGCGCCGGCCCTGGCGGACGAGATGGAGCGATACCTTCATCGCCTGGGGCGATTTGGTGCGGAGCGTTGCGCGTTGCTCGTTCGCCCAGTCGCCGCCATCGGCTTCGAGCGCGGCAAGGATTTCCTCCAGCGTGTCGCCTGCGAAAAGGCGATCGATATCGTCGCGATGCGCGGCGATCTTCGCGCCCGGCGTAGGGGCGGAAAGCGAGACGAGGATCGATTCGATCGTCTGGGGCTGGGCGGCAATCCGCGCCTTGGCTTCGTCGAGTTTCTCTGTCGACAGGAAATGCGTGGCGAGGCCGAGCGCCAGGCATTCGCCGCCATCGAGCCGCGCGCCGGTGAGCGCGATAAATTCGCCGAGATGGCCGGGCAGGCGTGAAAGGTACCAGCCGCCGCCGACGTCCGGGAACAGGCCGATCCCCGTCTCGGGCATGGCGAAGCGGGTATTCTCGGTCGCGACGCGGCATTTCGCCGGCATCGAGATGCCGACCCCGCCGCCCATCGTGATGCCGTCCATGAACGCGACCACCGGCTTGGCACACGTGAACAGCCGGTGGTTCATCTGGTACTCGACGCGGAAGAATTCCCGAGCGGCCTTGCCGTCGGTGGCGCCGCTTTCCGCGATCATGCGGATATCGCCGCCGGCGCAGAAGCCGCGACCCTCGGCGTGGTCGATCAGCACCGCTTCGACTGCAGGATCGGCGCGCCATTTGCCGAGCGCGTCGAGCATCGCCGCGCACATGGCGGTGTTGAGCGCGTGGAGGGCCTTGGGGCGGTTGAGCCGGATGCGGCCCACGCGACCTTCCGCAAAAGTCAGCACGTCGTCCGTCATGCGCCGTGCTCCTGCGAAAGCAGGAGCCCAGGGTCGCGGGCGCGTCGCTTGTGGCTCTGGGCTCCTGCTTTCGCAGGAACGCTTAAACGGTTCAGGGTCACTGGCGGGTCAGCTCCCGGCCGACAATCATGCGCATCACCTGGTTGGTGCCCTCTAGGATCGAATGGACGCGCAGGTCCCGCCAGAAGCGCTCGATTGGATAATCCTGCAGATAGCCATAGCCACCATGGAGCTGGAGCGCCTGATCGACCACTTTCGATCCCGTGTCCGTGGCGAAGCGCTTTGCCATTGCGGCGAAGCGCGTCTTGTCGGGCGCGTTGGCGGTCACCTTGGCCGCGGCGAGATAGAGCAAAGCGCGCGCGGCCTGGAGTTCGGTATCCATGTCGGCCAGCGTGAACTGAGTGTTCTGGAAATCGGCGATCGCGGTGCCGAACTGTTTGCGGTCCTTGGTGTATTGGATCGCCTCGTCGAGGCAGCGCTGCGCGCCGCCCAGCGAGCAGGCGCCGATGTTGAGCCGCCCGCCGTCGAGACCCATCATCGCGATGCGGAAGCCCTCGCCCTCGGCGCCCACCAGATTCTCCACCGGCACGCGTACGTCCTCGAGGATCACTGCCGCGGTCGGCTGCGAATGCCAGCCGAGCTTCTTCTCCTGTGCGCCGAAGCTGACCCCGGGCATGTCCTTCTCGATCACCAGGCACGAAATGCCCTTGGGGCCTTCCTCGCCGGTGCGGACCATCACGACATAGACTTCGTTCTCGCCACCGCCCGAGATAAACTGCTTGGAGCCGGTGACAACATAATGGTCGCCGTCCCTGATCGCGCGCGTCTTGAGCGCGGCGGCGTCCGAGCCGGAGCTAGGCTCGGTGAGGCAATAGCTGGCGATCCGGTCCATCGTGATCAGCGACGGCAGATACTTGTCCTTCACTGCTTTGCTGCCGAACCGGTCGATCATCCAGCTCGCCATGTTGTGGATCGAGATGAACGCGCTGGTCGACGGGCAGCCATAGGCCATCGCCTCCATGATCAGCGCCGATTCGAGCCGCCCCAGGCCGATGCCACCACTCTCTTCCGAGACGTAGATCGAGGCGAAGCCCAGCTCCGCCGCGGCGCGGATCGTGTCGCGCGGGAAGATGTGCTTCTCGTCCCACTCGCCGGCATGAGGCGTGATCGCATCCGCGGTGAATTTGCGCGCCATCTCCTGGATGGCGAGCTGGTCGTCGGTGAGTTCGAACTGGGTCATCGATTCTTCTCGTGGAGGACGCGCTGGGCGAAGAGCGCGTTGGTGTAAGTCAGGTTGCCGCGCGGATCGGAAAAGGGCGGGTCGGCGTGCTTTTCCTGGGCGAGCAGCTCGGTGAGCGTGCCGTCGGCCGAAGGCGTGTCGGGTTGGGCGGTGTGGATCGGATCGGCAAAGGCTTCGTCGGCGGTGACGATCTCCCAGCCGTCCTTGCGCAGCGCCTCGACCAGATCGGGCAGGAACAGAGAGGCGAGATCGGTCTCGTGCATCAGCATGACATGGATCGGCGAGCGGCCGATCGCCTTGACCATCAGCGCGTCGGCGAAATCGGCGGCCTCCAGATGCGTCATGATGTAGAATTTGCGCAGCGCGTCCATGTCGACCGCCTTGCCGGCCTTTACCGCCGCGATCGCGAGGTCCTCCGTGTTCCAGTCGGAGCCCGAAGCGGTGACATAGCCGTCCTGCAGCCCGCGCGCCTTGAGCGCGGCACGTACCGCGTCGCGCTTCACCTCGTCGGTGCCGCCTTCGTGCAGATAGGGATAGCGGAACCACGGGCGGTATCCGGGCCGGCCCTTGAGCCAGGTCTCCGCTTTGTCGATCTCGGCGACGAACGCATTCGCGTCGATCGTCTCAAGGCCTTTGTGTGCATAGCTGTGATCGCCGATCACATGCCCCGCGCGGACATAGGCATCGATGTGCGCAACCCCGTTCACGCCGTCGCCGCTGCCGATCTGGCCCGGATTGACGAAGAAGGCGGCCTGTTTGACCCCGGCCTTCTGCAGGCCCGCGATCAGCTTCTCGGTGCGCTCGTCGGGCGTGAGGAACGGACCGCGGCTACGCGGGACATCGTCGAAGGTCAGCGCGATTCGCTTCTGCGCTTGCGCCACGGGCACCGCGAGCAGCAGCAGCGCCGGCAGCAGCCGCGCCAGGATCCAGAATAGTCGGGACAAGTTTGTCTCCTCGGGGCCTCTCGATCGCGCCAATAGACGCTGGCGCGGCGGAGCGCCATAACCGCGCACGATGACGTGGCTGCTGCTATTCGACACGGCGTTTCGCCTGCTCTCGGCGGGGCAGCTTCTGCTGATCGCGCTGGTGGTCGGGCGCAGCATGGCGCCGGCGAGAATCCGCAGCGCGACGGTGCTGCTGCTGGTCTGCGTCGCCGCCTATCTCGCCAATGTCGCGCCGACGCTGCACATGCAGCAATCGCGGCTGTGGCCGGTGATTCAGCTCGCCTCGCAATCGGCGCCTCTGGCGCTCTGGCTGTTCGCACACCGCATCTTCGAGCGGCCGATCGACCGGCGGTTGGGCCTGGCCGCGGTGGCCGTCTCGCTGCTCTGCTGGGGCGCGTTCGTCTATTCCCAATATGTGAGCCATGCATGGCCGGCGATCGCCGACGGCGCGATGCACCTGACCTCGCTGTTGCTCGCCTGCCACGCGATCGTCATCGCCATTGCCGAGCGTGGCGACGACCTGCTCGAGAAACGACGCATGTTCCGCACCGGATTCGTCGTGCTCGTCGGTTTCCAGACGCTGGGAATCGTCGTGGCGGAGACCTGGTACGGCGCGGAGCGCGGGTTCACTTGGCTGATGCTGCTGCAGTCGGGGACGACGCTGATCACGGTGATGGCGTTTGGCGCGGTGATGCTCTCCGCCAACGCCGAATTGCTGTTCGATGCCCAGGCCTCGCCCGCCGCGAGATCGGGACTGTCTCCGGGCGAGCATGTCCTCAAGCTCAAGCTCGATGCGGCGATGGCCGGCGGGCTGCACCGCAGTTCCGGCCTGACTATCGGCGTGCTGGCGGAGAAATTGGGCGTGCCGGAGCATCGCCTGCGCGCGCTGATCAACCAACGGATGGGCTATCGCAACTTCTCGGCCTTCCTCAACGCACACCGTATAGCCGACGCGCGCGCCTGGCTGGGCGATCCCGCCAAGGTCGCTCTGCCGGTGCTCACCATCGCGATGGATCTGGGCTATGGCAGCCTTGCGCCGTTCAACCGCGCCTTCCGTGACGCCACGGGACAGACCCCTAGCGAATATCGCCGCTCCGCGATCCTCGATCCCGAAAAAGGCTGATCGATTCCGGAATCGCTTGGAGTTTTGCAGGCGCGGCGAGACGGCGTGGGCGGTCTCGAAGAAGTTCCTCCCGCAACCGAGTGAGGATTCTAGATGCTGGACTGGATCGAGATGCTGGCCGCGCATGGCGCGCATGCCTTCACGATGGAATTGTCGCGCTATCTGATCGCGGCCGGCGTGATGACGCTCGTGCTGTGGGCCGGCGCGCGCTGGACCGCGTCGCGCCGTATCCAGAATCGCAAGCCTGGCCTGCCCGATCGCCGGCGCGAGATGCTTAATTCGCTGATGTCCGTCGCGATCTTCGCGGTGTGGGGCATGGTGACGCTGGCGCTCAACAAGGCCGGTATCATCCATCTCGCCTTTGCCGCGCCGCCGCTCTGGTTGGCGGCGCTCGAGTTCATCGGCATCGTGCTGGTCCACGACGCTTATTTCTACTGGATGCATCGCGGGCTCCATAGCCGCGCGATGTTCCGCCGGGCGCATCTGACTCACCATCTTTCGCGCACGCCGACGCCCTGGGCGGCGTACAGCTTCGCGCCGATCGAGGGGGTCTTCGAAGGCATGTTCCTGCCGCTCTTCCTGCTCTTCGTACCGATGCACGGCATCGTCGTGCTCGCCTTCCTCATCCACCAGATCGCGCGCAACGTGATCGGCCATTCGGGGCACGAACTGGCCTGGCCAGGCTTCACCCGCAGCCCGTTCACCGGCTGGCTGACCACGACCACGCATCACGACCTGCATCACAGCCAGGGCAGCTATAATTTCGGCCTCTACTTCACCTGGTGGGACCGGTGGATGGGCACCGAGCATCCGCGCTATCACGAGGCGTTCGAGACGGCGGCGGTGGCATGGCGGGGCGAACGTGGGCCCGCCAAGGCCTGAGCAACCTCAGGCAGCGGCCACCAGTTCGATCTCGATCAGCCAGTCCGGGTCCAGCGTCTGCGCCACCAGCGCGATCGTCGGGATGCGGCGCTCGCCCAACGCGGAACACCGCGCCCGAGCATTGGCATCGGCATAAGCGGCGTCGCGCATATAGCTGGTCAGCCGGACGATATTGTCGGTGGTCATGCCCGCGCTCGCCAGGATCGCGCGGATATTGTTCCAGACCAGCTCGAGCTGCTCGTCGATCGTCTTGCCCGGCACCCCGGCGGAATCGAGGCCCATGGTGCCGCTGACGAACAGCCAGCGCTCGGCGCCACGGACCTCCATCGCATGGATCCAGTCCGAATCGGTGGCGTAGACGCCCTCGGTCGGATTGCGCGGGATTAGCTCCACCGGCTCACCCCATGGTCGGGATGACGAAGGCGTTGGCGGCATCGCCGACTCCGCCGTCGGGCCAGCGCTGGGTGATGGTCTTGACCTTGGTCCAGAACTTCACGCCTTCCATGCCGTGCTGGTTGGTGTCGCCGAACGCCGAGCGCTTCCAGCCGCCAAAGGTATGATAGGCGACAGGCACCGGGATCGGCACGTTGATGCCGACCATCCCGACATTGACCCGCGCGGCGAACTCGCGCGCGGCATGGCCATTGCGGGTGAAGATCGCGACGCCGTTGCCGTACTGATGCTCGCTCGGAAGCCGCAGCGCGGTCTCGAAATCGGGGGCGCGGACGATCTGCAGGACCGGCCCGAAAATCTCTTCCTTGTACGCCTGCATGTCAGGGGTGACACGGTCGAACAGGCTCGGCCCGATGAAGAAGCCCTGCTCATGGCCCTGGAGCTGGAAGCCGCGTCCGTCGACCACCAGCTCGGCGCCTTCGTCGACGCCAGTCTGGATCCAGTTCTCCACCCGCTGCTTGTGCGCGGCGTTCACCACCGGGCCGTAATGCGCATCATTGTCCGTCGAGACGCCGACCCGCAGCTTCTCGATCGCGGGGATCAGCTTTGCGCGGAGCGCATCGGCGGTCTTGTCGCCGACCGGCACCACCACCGGCAGCGCCATGCAGCGCTCGCCGGCCGAACCGAACGCGGCGCCCGAGAGATCGGCCACCACTTGGTCGAGATCGGCATCGGGCATGACGATGCCGTGATTCTTGGCGCCGCCCATCGCCTGGACGCGCTTTCCGGCCTCTACGCCGCGGCGATAGACATAATGCGCGATGTCGGACGAGCCGACGAAGCTCACCGCAGAGATCGCCGGATGATCGAGGATCGCGTCGACCATCTCCTTGTCGCCGTGCACGACCTGGAGGATGCCCTCCGGCAGTCCGGCTTCGCGGAACAGCTCGGCGAGGCGGACGGGTACGCTGGGGTCGCGCTCCGAGGGCTTGAGGAGGAAGGCGTTGCCGCAGGCGATCGCGACGCCCGACATCCACAAGGGGATCATCGCCGGGAAATTGAACGGAGTGATGCCCGCGCCGATGCCGAGCGGCTGGCGCATCGAATAGACGTCGATGCCGGGGCCCGCGCCTTGCGTATACTCGCCTTTCAGCACGTGCGGGATGCCGCAGGCGAATTCGATCACCTCAAGGCCGCGCTGGATGTCGCCCTTCGAGTCCGCGATCACCTTGCCATGTTCGGACGACAGCAGGTGCGCCAGCTCGTCCATGTTCTTCTCGACCAGCGCCTTGAAGTTGAACATCACGCGGGCGCGGCGCTGCGGGTTGGTCGCCGCCCAGGCCGGCTGCGCGGCCTGCGCGGCAGCCACCGCGCGATCCAGTTCGGCCTGGGTGCCAAGCTGCACCTGCGCCTGGACCTGGCCGGTGTTCGGATCGAACACGTCCGAGGTCCGGCTCGCCCCGCCGCCCGAATGGCCGACGATGAAATGATCGATGGTACGCATGCGCTCTCTCCTGGCGGTGGCGCTCGCCCGGGCGCCGACTCGCGTTGTAATTAAATTGCGCAATGGCACAGCCGTGGCCGGCTGTCAGCCCTTGGTGCGCCCGATCGGCACGGGGAGCAGCCGGCCCGAATCGTCGCCGATCACCATCACCTCGACACCGAACGCCTCGCGCAGCGGCTGGTGCGCCAGCGCCTCGTTCGCGGGGCCGAACGCGACGACCTTGCCGTCCTTCAGGAGCAGCACGTCATCGGCGGCGCGGGCGGCCTGGACGAGGTCATGGAGCACGATCACCACGCCCATGCCCTGGCCGGCGAGCAAGCGGAGTTGCTCGAGTAAAGTGAGCTGGTGGACCGGATCGAGGCTGGCGAGCGGTTCGTCCGCCAGCAGCCATTCGGGCTGGCCGGCGAGCACGCGGGCAAGCAGCACGCGGGCGCGCTCGCCGCCCGAGAGCTGGGTGATCGTGCGATCCCGAAACTTCTGCGTCTCGGTCGCGGCGAGCGCGGCGGCGACCGCCTCCTGGTCCGCTGCCGACGTGCCGGCAAAGGGCGCACGGTGCGGGAGCCGCCCCAGCGCGACGACATCCTCGACGCGCAGGTCCCAGTGCACCATCGGGTCCTGCGGCAGATAACCGATCGCGCGGGCGCGCTCGGCGGGCGTGGTGCGGCCGAGCAGCCGGGTGCCGAGCTGGACCTTTCCCGCATCCGGATCGAGCAGGCCCGCGAGCGTCTTGACCAAAGTCGACTTGCCCGAGCCATTGGGACCCAGGATCGCGGTCACCCGGCCGGGCCGGAAGACCGCGCTGACGCCCTGCAGCACCTCGCGGTTGCCCAGGCTGACGGCGAGATCGGTAAAGCTCAGATCCATGCCGATCGCCGCATCCGGAGGAGAAGGAAGAAGAAGAACGGCGTGCCGAGCATCGCCATCGCGACGCCGAGGCGGATCTCGGTCGCGCCGGGGCCGACGCGAACCAGGCTGTCGGCCGCAAGGACCAGCGCCGCCCCGCCCAGCGCGCTCGGCAGCAGCAGCGCTGAAGGCCGTGCGCCGGTGAGCGGGCGCATCAGATGCGGCACGATCAGCCCGACGAACCCGACCACGCCGGTCACCGCGACGCTGGCACCGACGGTCAGCCCGGTGCCCAGCACGATCAGCAGTTGCGTGCGCTGGAGCTTGAGGCCGAGCGAGCGCGCGGCGTCTTCGCCCAATGTCAGCGCGTCGAGCGCGCGGCCGGTGAAGAGCAGGATGACACATCCCAGCGCGACGAAGGGCACCGCGAGTTTCGCCTCCGCGAAGCTGCGATCGGTGAGCGCCCCCATGATCCAGTCGATGATCTCGGCGACGGCGAACGGGTTAGGCGCGATCGAGATCAGGAAGGCGGTGAGCGCCGCCGCGAGGCTGGAGAGCACCGTCCCGGCGAGAATGAAGGTCACCGCGCTCTCGGCTCGCCAGGCGAGCCCGATCAGCAAAAGCATCGATCCGGCGGCGGCAAGCATTGCTGCGCCGAAGATCACCAGCGGGGCGCTGGCGGCCAGCAGGACGATCGCCGCCACCGCGCCCAGCGCCGCGCTTGCTGAGACGCCGACTACCGCAGGGTCGGCAAGCGGATTGCGCAGATAGCCCTGGAGTACCGCGCCGGTCAGTCCGAGCCCGGCGCCGATGGTGAGGCCGAGAATCGCACGGGGCAGGCGCAATTCGGCGATGATCCACCAGCGCGGATCGTCCGAGAACCAGGCATCGAACGGCACCCACACCTTGCCCGCCATCAGCGACCCGGCGAACAGCAAGGCGACGAGCAGGGTCAGGCCGGAAAGGAGAAGGGCGCGGTTCACTGGATGCTCCGGCGGATTGCGGCGAGGCGCGCCATCGCCCTTGGAATAACCGGTCCGCCGCAATTGACCAGCGCGCGTGGGAAGGCGGCCTGGGTCACCTTGCTGCCGATATGCTTGAGCGCCTCGCTCCGCAGCTGGTTGGCGCGGGAGCTTTGGTCGCGGCCGGCTTCGTCGGGAACGAGCATCGCCCGCGGCGGATCGGCGACGACATGCTCGATCGGGAGATAGCCGGTGAACTTGAGGCCGTAGTGCGCGGCATGGTTGGAGAAGCCGGCGCGGGTCATCATGTCGTCGAGCAGAGTGCCGCTCCCCGAAACCAGGTTGCCGCCGATCCACAGCAGGGCAGGGGTCTTGGCGCCGTGCCAGGTCGTGGTGGCCAGCGCCTGGTCGATCCGCGCGTTGATTGCCTTGCCCGCCTCCACCGCACCCACGGCGGCGGCAAGCTCGGTCATCTGCTCCTTGCTGCGTTCGGCAGTCACCGGCATGTCGAGATAAAGCGTCTTGAGACCCGCCCGCGCGAAGGCCTCGCGGGTCGAAGGCGAGGTGAAGCTGCTGGCGACAACCAGATCGGGCTGCATCGCGATGATCTCCTCCGCGGTGCCGCGATTGGCGTGGAAGCGGCGGGCCACATCGAGCGGGATCGAAGTTGCCATCGGGTCCTGCGAATAATGGCTGATCGAGGCGATCCGCGCCGGCGGCACCAGCTCGATCAAAGCGGCGTCGGCGCAGGGGTTCATCGATACGATGCCCCCGCCGCCCTGCGACGGAGGCGCCGCGCATCCAGCGGCCATCAGGCAAAGGAGCGCGGCGCCCCGCATCAGTCGAACTTCAGCCGCACGCCACCATAGGCCGCGCGGCCCATCGTGCCGTAGTTCGCGACGGTCTGGTATTTCCTGTCGAACAGATTCTCGACCCGGCCATAGACCTCGATCTGGTCGGTGACCGGATACGAGGCGCGGACGCCGACGATCGTATAGCCCTTCAGCCGGGTGAAGTTGCCCGCATCGTCGAAGCTGTCGCCCACTGCCAGCACGGTGCCGCCCAGGCTCAGGCCGAAGCCGAAGCGATAGTCGGCCGAGAAGCTGCCGGCGTCTTGTGGGCGCCGGGCGAGGTCGTTGCCGAAATTGGCGCCGGGCGAGCGGTTCTGCGCATCGGTGTGCGTATAGGCGCCGCGAAGCGACAGTCCGGTGACAGGATTGGCGACCAATTCGAGCTCCACGCCTTCGGCGCGGGTCTTGGCGATATTGGCGTAGGTG
Source organism: Sphingomonas sp. JC676 (assembly GCF_014489075.1). Classification (GTDB taxonomy): domain Bacteria; phylum Pseudomonadota; class Alphaproteobacteria; order Sphingomonadales; family Sphingomonadaceae; genus Sphingomonas. The sequence goes on from NZ_JACTGR010000004.1 coordinate 198,567, forward strand.
AAGGTGCCCAGGTCGAAATCGATCTGGTTGTTCGTATCGCGATGGAACCAGGTCGCCTTGGCGGTCACCCCCCGGAGGATGCGCTGCTCGGCGCCGAACTCATAGCTCTTGGAGGTTTCGGGGTGCAGCGTAGCCGTGCCGAAATCGCTGTAGAGCTGGTAGAGCGTCGGTGCCTTGAAGCCCTCGCCATAGCTGCCATGGATGCGTGTGCCGTCGATCGGCTCGATCAGCGCGCTCGCGCCAAAGGTGGTGCGGCTGCCGAAGTCGCGGTGATCGTCGTGGCGGACGCCGGCATTGATGCTCGCCCAGGAAACCGGATTGGCGATCAGCTGGCCGTAGAAGCTGGTGATGCCGGTCGATTTGCGCAGCGCCCCGTCGAAATAGCGGCTCTCCTCATGCTCCGCGCCGAACACGGTGCGCAGGCCCTGCACCAGCTGGGCATCGCCCTGATATTCGTAGCGCTCGCTGCGCCCGCGCCCGAAAAAGGTCACCGGATTGGCGAGGGTGGGGTCGAAATTGTCGCGGTTGATGTCGGCAATGGTGAAGGCGAGCCGGTTGCGGAACTTGCCGCCCAGCAGATCGGCCATGAGGCCGGCATAGCCGTACAGCTCCTGCGTCTTGGCATATTCGGGCGTGTCGGCCAGCGAGAAATCGGGCGGCGGGAAACCATCGAGATCGACCTTGCTATGGGCGTAGTAGCCGCGCAGGTCGAGCGAGACATTGTCGACCAGCTTGATGTTCAGCCGCCCGGTCGCGCCGAACTGGCGATAGCCGTCGGGCTCGGTGCCGTTCGCCGCGATCGAGATGCCGTCGGTGGTGAGATAACCCGCGGTCAGCGCACCCGAGATGCGCTCGTTGCCCGCGGAAACGCCCGCGGTGCCGTTGAACGTGCCGAACGATCCGCCCTCGGCATTGCTGCGGAAGCGAAGTCCCTCGCTGCCGTCCTGCGTCACGACGTTGACCACGCCGCCGATCGCCTGGCTGCCCCACACCACCGAGTTCGGCCCGCGCAGCACTTCGACGCGCTCGGCCGATCCCGCGAGCAGATTGGCGAAGTCGAACGCGCCGCCGGGCGAGGAGGGATCGTTGACGCGCACGCCGTCGATCAGGACGAGCGTCTGCTCGGCCTCGGCGCCGCGGATGCGCACCGCGGTGGTGGTGCCCAGCCCGCCGTTGCGCGCGACGTTTACGCCGGGGACGGTGGCGAGGAGATCGGAGAGCACGACCGTCTGGCGCTGTTCGATCTCGGCTTGCTGGAAGACGGTAACCGAGCGCGCGATCTGGTCGAGCCGCTGGGGCACGCCGCTGGCGACCACGACGATGTCATCGTCGTCACTCGCCGCAACCGGCTCGGATGTGTTCTGGGCATGGGCAATCGTGGGCGGCAGCAACGCTGCCGACGCGATCAGGAGGAATTTCAGCTTCTTCATTGCAAGACACCCTTTTCAAGGGCCGCCATGCTGGAAGCGCGACGACCCGGTTGGTGTCGCTCGCGCGGGAAAAGGCACGCCTCTCCCCGTCCGCCCGGTGCACCCCGCCCGCGCGAAGGAATCGACTGTGGCGGGCAGGTCTCCTGGCTCCCGGGTCGCTGCCGGACGTGCCGCCTTCCCGAAGCAGGTGCTTCAGTGGCATCGTTGCACGCCGGCTATCCGGTTACAGTTGCGGGGGCAGCCTCGGGTTTCAACCGAGTTCCCTTTTTCATCCCCTTGCGGGGACACCCATCACGCGTCCGCACTAATCCCGTTTGCCGCACCGCGGCAAGCCCGACGGTTCACGGACGGATCGGATGCTCGGCAAAGGCAGCGATGAGGGGCTGGAATCCGTCCATTTCCGGTATGGTCGGGTGGCCGTGCACCGCGCCCGTCTCGACGCCAGGCAGCTTCTCGCTGGTCCAGAATTCGGCGAAAGGCCTGAACCAGCCGGCATCGTCGAGTATCGTCGCGCGCAGGTTCACCAGGAAATCGAGCCCGTCGACGCGGGTGAACACCCAGCTCTTGCAGTTGTCGCAATGATGGTGGTGGATCTGTTCGCCGTGGATCCCGCCGATCACGGTTTCGCCCTGGGTCACTTCGAAGCCCTGGGCGGGCAGGTTGAGCGTGAGCGAGAAGGCGCTCGCGGTCATACGCTGGCAGCCAGTGCAATGGCAGGCGGAGGTGAGCATCGGCGGCTGGGTCACCCGCACGCGCACCGCGCCACAGCGGCACCCGCCTTCCCAGGGCAGCTTCCAGTCTTCCACCTACGCTCTCCCGCTGGACATGATCGCCGCTCGGCCTAGCATAATGCCAAGAACGGGGGAGGGGTCATGCCGATCGATATATTGTGGCCGACCTTCGCGCTTGTCGCGCTGGTGGCGGTGGTGATGCTCACGATGTTCGTCCAGCGGATCGGGCATATCCGGCGCAACCCGCCGGGCGCGGGCGATTTCGCCAGCGGCGAGGCGGCCTTGCGCTATTTCCAGCCGGTCGAGATGCCGGCGAATAATTTCCGCAACCTGTTCGAGATGCCGGTGCTGTTCTTCGCGCTGGTGCCGCTGCTGCTGATTACCCATCACGGCAACCATATCCAGGTGACGCTCGCCTGGATCTATGTCGCGCTCCGGGCGCTGCACAGCTTCATCCATATCGTCGTCCGGAACGTGAATCTGCGCTTCATGCTCTATCTCGGATCCTGCGTGGTGCTGATGGCGATGTGGATCGGCTTCGCCGCGGATATTGCCGCCGCGCGGTGAGCTGCGGAACGGCGGGCGACTCGGCGCGTTCAAGTGGCCCGAGGAGGATGCCTGCATGAACAAGCACTTATGGATGTTGGGGCTGGCCCCAGCGCTCGCGCTCGCCGCATGCGGTGGCGCCGACAACACCGAAAGTCCGGTGACCAATGCGACGCCCGACGACAGCATGATGAACATGCCCGCCGACGAGAATGTGAGCGACAATGCGATGGACCATATGACTATGGCGTCGCCCGCGCAGAAGTTCGCCGACGCCGCCGGTGCCAGCGACTATTACGAGGTCGAGGCCGGCAAGCTGGCCGAGGACAAGGCGACCAGCCAGGGCCTCAAGGACTTCGGCAAGATGATGGTCGCGGCCCACACCGAATCGACGGCGAAGCTCAAGGCTGCGGCCGCCAAGGCAAAGCCGGCGGTCACGCCCAATCCGGTGCTCAACGCCGAACAGGAAGCCAATCTTGCGGCGCTGAAGGAGGCCAAGGGCGCCGATTTCGACGCCAAGTACAAGGCGCAGCAGATCGCCGCGCACGAAACGGCGCTGGCCGCGATGAAGGACTATGCTGCCAACGGTGGCGTGCTCGAGCTCGCCAAGTTCGCCGGCGATACCGTGAAGGTCGTCGAGACACACCTCGCCAAGATCAAGGCGATGTGACCGCGAGAGGGCGCCCGTCCGGGGGCGTCCTCATTGTCTCAGGCGGCTTCTTCGTTCGCGGCGGTGGGAACCGCGCGGGGGCCGGTGGCCGAATCGCCGCCGCCGATATGCTTCATGCGGCCTTCGACATGGCCGCCATTCTCGATCGTGATCGACTGATACTCGACGTCGCCGATGATCCGCGCGCTCCGCTCGACGGTGAGCTGCTTGGCGCGTACTGCGCCCTCGATCGTGCCGGCGATCCGCGCGGTCTCGGCAGTGACGCTGCCGAAGATCTGGCTGTCCGCGCCCTGGGCAAGGTTGCCGCAATTGACGTCGCCTTCGATCCGCCCGTCGATATGCAGGTCCGCGGTGGCGGTAACGTTGCCGGTGACGACCACATCGGCGCCGACCACCGAGAACATGCCGCGCTTGCCGTTGGGCCCGGCTTGCGGCGCCGGCGCGGCGCTGCGGTCGTCGCGGCTGCGATTGCTGTTGAACATCGTTGCGCTCCCCGATCGGCTGTCCCGAATCCCTGACCGCCGATTAGCATAGCGGGCAGGCCCGCGGCAGACTCCAAAAAGCCGTGCGCAACTGCTATTGCGGGAAAGTCCGGGACGCCTGTTCCGAGTCGAGGCGTATGCGCTTGCCGGGCGGTTGACCGGCGGCCGGCCCGACGCTATAGGCGCCCCCGTTCCGCGACGGGCCTATGGCCGCAAAACGCCTGTGGAACAAAGAGCTGAACGTTGCTGGAGACGCAATGGCCCGGGGGGTCGCAGACACCCGGGGCCTTTTCGTATTCTGTAGAGTCTGGGCTCCAGCAAAGTAACCGCCGGAAAATTCCGGTAACATAAGGTGAAGGGCTTCATGCCAACGATTAACCAGCTGGTCCGCAAGGGCCGCGAACCGCAGAAGGCCAAGTCCAAGGTCCCTGCGATGGAGCAGAACCCGCAGAAGCGCGGTGTTTGCACCCGTGTCTATACCACGACCCCGAAGAAGCCGAACTCGGCGCTGCGCAAGGTTGCCAAGGTCCGCCTGACCAACCAGCGCGAAGTCATCAGCTATATTCCGGGCGAAGGCCACAATCTGCAGGAGCACTCGGTTGTGCTCATCCGCGGCGGCCGCGTTCGCGATCTTCCCGGCGTTCGTTATCACGTCCTGCGCGGCGTGCTCGATACGCAGGGTGTCAAGGATCGCCGCCAGTCGCGTTCCAAGTACGGCGCTAAGCGTCCGAAGTAAGCCGGTCGGCTTTCATAGCCGACCCTCGAATGGCTGAAGTTTAGAAGGAAGATCCAATGGCTCGTCGTCGTCGTCCCGAAAAGCGGGAAATCCTGCCTGATCCCGTTTACGGGGATGAGGTTCTCACCAAATTCATGAATTCGGTCATGATGGACGGCAAGAAGTCCGTCGCCGAAGGCATCGTCTACTCGGCTCTCGAAACCGTCGAGCAGCGCGCCAAGCGCGAACCGCTCGGCGTGTTCCACGATGCGCTGAACAACATCAAGCCGGGCATCGAGGTCCGCAGCCGCCGCGTCGGCGGTGCGACCTACCAGGTTCCGGTCGAAGTCCGTCCGGAGCGCGCCCAGGCACTGGCGATTCGCTGGCTGATCACGTCGGCGCGCAATCGCTCGGAGCACACCATGTCGGCCCGCCTCTCGGGCGAGCTGATGGATGCGGCGAACAATCGCGGCAACGCCGTGAAGAAGCGCGAAGACACGCACCGCATGGCCGAAGCGAACCGCGCATTCAGCCACTACCGCTGGTAACGCTGGCGCCGGTAACTTTCGTACCTATATCCTGGGGAGCCGCCGCAAACGGCTCCCCACATCGCTAAGGAACCTACGTCATGGCCCGCAGCCATCCGCTCTCGATGTATCGCAACATCGGCATCATGGCCCACATCGATGCCGGTAAGACGACCACGACCGAGCGCATCCTCTATTACACCGGCAAGTCCTACAAGATCGGCGAAGTGCATGAAGGCACCGCGACGATGGACTGGATGGAGCAGGAGCAGGAGCGCGGGATCACGATCACGTCGGCTGCCACGACGTGCTTCTGGAACGATCACCGCATCAACATCATCGACACCCCCGGCCACGTCGACTTCACCATCGAAGTCGAGCGTTCGCTGCGCGTGCTCGACGGCGCGGTTGCGTGCTTCGACGGCGTCGCCGGCGTGGAGCCGCAGTCCGAGACCGTGTGGCGCCAGGCCGAGAAGTATCACGTGCCGCGCATGTGCTTCGTCAACAAGCTCGACCGCACCGGCGCGAACTTCGAGATGTGCGTCGACATGATCAAGGACCGCCTCGGTGCGCGTCCGGCGGTGCTGTATCTCCCGATCGGCATCGAGGGCGGCTTCAAGGGCCTGGTCGATCTGGTCGAGAATCGCGCGATCATCTGGCTCGAAGAGTCGCTGGGCGCGAAGTTCGAATATCAGGACATCCCCGCCGAGCTGGCCGACAAGGCCGCGAAGGCGCGTTCCGAACTGATCGAAATGGCCGTCGAGCAGGACGACGACCTGATGGAAGCGTATCTCGAGGGCAACGAGCCGAGCTCGGCCGACCTCAAGAAGCTGATCCGCAAGGGTACGCTGAACTTCTCGTTCGTGCCCGTGCTGTGCGGCTCGGCGTTCAAGAACAAGGGCGTCCAGCCCCTGCTCGATGCCGTCGTCGATTATCTGCCGAGCCCGCTCGACGTTCCCGCCATCCAGGGCCTCAAGCTCGATGGCGTGACCCCGGACGAGCGCCCGTCTTCGGACGAAGCGCCGTTCTCGGCGCTGGCGTTCAAGATCATGAACGATCCGTTCGTCGGCACGCTGACCTTCGCGCGCATCTATTCGGGCAAGCTCGAGGCCGCTTCGATCGTCACCAATTCGGTGAAGGACAAGAAGGAGAAGGTCGGCCGCATGCTGCTGATGCATGCGAACAGCCGCGAGGACATCCAGGAAGCCTATGCCGGCGACATCGTCGCTCTGGCGGGCCTCAAGGACACCACGACCGGTGACACGCTCTGCGCCGCCAACGCGCCGATCATTCTCGAGCGGATGGAATTCCCCGAGCCTGTGATCGAGCTGTCGGTGGAGCCGAAGACCAAGGCCGACCAGGAGAAGATGGGCGTCGCGCTCAATCGCCTGGCGCGCGAGGATCCGTCGTTCCGCGTGTCTTCGGACGCCGAAAGCGGCCAGACCATCATCAAGGGCATGGGCGAGCTCCATCTCGAGATCCTGGTCGATCGCATGAAGCGCGAGTTCAAGGTCGAGGCGAATGTCGGCGCGCCGCAGGTGGCGTATCGCGAATATCTCGCCAAGCCGGTCGAGCACACCTACACCCACAAGAAGCAGTCGGGTGGTTCGGGCCAGTTCGCCGAAATCAAGGTGAAGGTGGCTCCGGGCGAGCGTGGCTCGGGCTTCGTGTTCATCGATTCGGTCAAGGGCGGCAACGTCCCGAAGGAATATATTCCTTCGGTCGAGAAGGGCATGCGCGAGACGGCGGAAACCGGATCGCTGATCGGCTTCCCGATCATCGATTTCTCGGTCGAGCTGGTCGACGGCAAGTACCACGACGTCGACTCGTCCGCTCTCGCGTTCGAAATCTGCGCCCGTGGCTGCATGCGCGAAGTGGCGCAGAAGGCCGGCATCAAGCTGCTCGAGCCGATCATGAAGGTCGAGGTCGTCACTCCGGAGGATTATCTGGGCGACGTCATCGGCGACATGAACAGCCGTCGTGGCCAGATCCAGGGCACCGATACGCGCGGCAATGCGCAGACGGTGGAAGCCATGGTGCCGTTGGCGAACATGTTCGGCTATGTGAACCAGCTCCGCTCGTTCACCCAGGGCCGCGCGCAGTACAGCATGCAGTTTTCGCATTACGACGAAGTGCCCGCGAATGTGGCCGACGAAGTGAAGGCGAAGCTGGCGTAATCCGAAATGAGTCGCTAAGGGGCCGCGTTCGCGTGGCGCCCTGACCGGCCGCGAAATTGATCTAGAAGGTAGGAAACAATGGCGAAGGCAAAATTCGAGCGGAACAAGCCGCATCTCAACATCGGCACCATCGGTCACGTCGACCATGGCAAGACGTCGCTGACGGCCGCCATCACGAAGGTTCTGGCCGAGACCAGCGGCGGTGTCGCCGTTGACTTCGCCAACATCGACAAGGCTCCGGAAGAGCGCGAGCGCGGCATCACGATCTCGACCGCGCACGTCGAGTACGAGACGGTCAACCGCCACTATGCGCACGTCGACTGCCCGGGCCACGCCGACTATGTGAAGAACATGATCACCGGTGCCGCCCAGATGGACGGCGCGATCCTGGTCGTTTCGGCCACCGACGGCCCGATGCCGCAGACTCGCGAGCACATCCTGCTCGCCCGTCAGGTCGGCGTGCCGGCGATGGTTGTGTTCATGAACAAGGTCGATCTGGTCGACGACGCCGAGATCCTCGAGCTCGTTGAGCTGGAAATCCGCGAGCTGCTCAGCTCGTACGACTTCCCGGGCGACGACATCCCCGTCATCCAGGGTTCGGCCGTGAAGGCGCTTGACGGCTCCGACACCAAGCTGGGCGCCGAATCGGTGCTCGCGCTGATGAAGGCGGTCGACGAGTACATCCCGCAGCCCGAGCGTCCGCTCGACAAGCCGTTCATGATGCCGATCGAAGACGTGTTCTCGATCTCGGGTCGCGGCACGGTCGTCACCGGCCGCGTCGAGACCGGCATCATCAAGGTTGGCGAGGAAGTCGAGATCGTCGGCATCCACGACACCCGCAAGACGACCGTCACGGGCGTCGAGATGTTCCGCAAGCTGCTCGACCAGGGCCAGGCTGGCGATAACGTCGGCGCGCTGATCCGCGGCGTCGCTCGCGACGAAGTCGAGCGTGGCCAGGTTCTCTGCAAGCCGGGCTCGATCAAGCCGCACACCGACTTCCAGTCGGAAGTGTACGTGCTGTCGAAGGACGAAGGTGGCCGTCACACGCCGTTCTTCGCCAACTATCGTCCGCAGTTCTACTTCCGCACGACCGACGTGACGGGCACCGTTGAGCTGCCGGCCGGCACCGAGATGGTGATGCCGGGCGACAACGTCGCGCTGGGCATCAAGCTCATCGCGCCGATCGCCATGGACGTCGGCCAGCGCTTCACGATCCGCGAAGGCGGCCGCACCGTCGGCGCCGGCGTCGTCAGCGGCATCGACAAGTAAGCTAAGTAAGAAAACAGCCGCCCGGCACCCCGAAGAAAAAGGGGTGTCGGGCGGTTGCTTTTTTATGAGGGCGCCTGTAATGGCGCGCCTCCAGTTTTGGGTTTGAACAGCAAGAGCCTCGCGTACGAGGCCCGCTCTTTCGCATCGGCAGGTACCATGGAAACGCAGAATATCCGCATTCGCCTGAAGGCGTTCGATCACCGCGTGCTCGATCAGGCGACCGGCGACATCGCCGACACCGCCCGACGTACCGGCGCCCTGATCCGTGGTCCCATCCCGTTGCCGACGCGCATCGAGAAGTTCACGGTCAACCGTGGTCCGCACATCGACAAGAAGTCGCGCGAGCAGTTCGAGGTCCGCACGTACAAGCGTATGCTGGATATCGTTCAGCCGACCCCGCAGACGGTCGACGCGCTGATGAAGCTGGACCTTGCTGCTGGCGTTGACGTGGAGATAAAGCTGGCGTAATGCGCCGCCTCCACACGAGATTCGCGACGCTCTTCTAAGAGATTCGCATCGTCCCTCGACCGGATCATCCCGATCCAACGCAAGGGCGCTGAGCCAGAGGCTCACACGAGATAGGGATACCGCCGGCCTCCTCACGGAGAACCGGGTCTGCGTCCCCCGTCACCCCGCTTCGGCAGGGTTCAGCCCAGACGGGGGCTCGCATCATATTTTGGGCTGAGGCACGCACCCGAGGGAATAGTCCCGAGGGTGCCTCTGTATGGGAGCATTTGATCATGCGCACTGGCGTGATCGCGAAGAAGTTGGGGATGACCCGCCTGTTCCAGGACGATGGCCGCCACGTGCCGGTCACAGTCCTGAGCCTCGAAGGCCTGCAGGTCGTCTCCATCCGCGAACAAGATCGTGACGGCTATACTGCCGTCCAGCTCGGCGCCGGCACGGCGAAGAGCAAGAATGTCGCCAAGCCGCAGCGCGGCCATTTCGGCAAGGCCGAAGTGGAGCCCAAGGCCGTGGTGCACGAATTCCGCGTCGACGCGGACGGCCTGCTCGAAGTGGGCGCCGAGATCTCGGCCGCGCATTATGTCGCTGGCCAGTATGTCGACATCCAGGGCAAGACCCAGGGCAAGGGCTTCCAGGGCGGCATGAAGCGCTGGGGCTTCGGCGGTCTGCGCGCCACCCACGGCGTCTCGGTCTCGCACCGTTCGCTCGGTTCGACCGGTCAGCGCCAGGATCCGGGCAAGGTCTTCAAGAACAAGAAGATGGCCGGTCACATGGGTGACAAGTTCCGCACCCAGCAGAATCTCGAGATCGTCGGCACCGACGTCGAGCGCGGCCTGATCTTCGTCAAGGGCTCGGTCCCTGGCTCGAAGGGCGGCTGGCTGTTCGTCAAGGACTCGATAAAGATCGATCGTCCCGCCGATGCGCCGTTCCCGGCCGGCATCCGCGATCCGAAGCATGCTGGCGAAGAGCATCACATCGCTGAAGTCGAGGAAGGTGCAGTGCACGAGCTGGCTCCGCTGCCGAGCGCAGCAGAAGTCGCAGCTGGCGTTGCCGAAGCCGACGCCCACGGCGCCGGTCAGAGCGATGCCGAAATCAGCGGCGCCACGAACGGCGACGCCGCTGCAACCGGCCAGGAGGGCTGAGCGTGAAGATCAAGGTTCAAACCCTCGACGCCAAGGCTAGCGGCGACATCGAGCTCAACGACGCGGTTTTCGCCGTCGAGCCGCGTGCCGATATCCTGCACCGCGTCGTCACGTGGCAGCTCGAGAAGCGCCGCGAGACCGCTCGTGGCACCCGCGAGCGTGCCGATGTCGCCCGCACCGGCAAGAAGTTCGGTCGCCAGAAGGGCGGCGGTACCGCACGTCACGGCGATCGCCGCGCTCCCGTCTTCATCGGCGGTGGTAAGGCTCACGGTGCCCGCGTCCGCGACTTCAATCCGTCGCTGAACAAGAAGATCCGCGCGCTCGGCCTCAAGATGGCTCTCAGCAGCCATGCCAAGGCCGGTTCGCTGATCGTCATGGACAATCTGACGGTCGACGGCGCCAAGACCAAGGCTCTGAAGGGCAACTTCGAGAAGCTTGGCCTGGGCAAGACCCTGGTGATCGACGGCGACACCGTCGAGAACAGCTTCGCATTGGCCGCCGGCAACCTGCACACGATCAACGTGCTGCCGGCCCAGGGCGCCAACGTCTACGACATCCTGAAGCACGACACGCTGGTTCTCACCCGCGCTGCCGTCGAGAAGCTGGAGGCGCGCTTCAATGGCTAAGAAGCCCACCAAGGTAGTCGACAACCGTCACTATGACGTGATCGTCGCGCCGCACATCACCGAGAAGTCGACGCTCGTCTCCGAGCACAACGCGGTTGTGTTCAAGGTCGCCGGCGACGCCACCAAGCCCGAGATCAAGGCCGCCGTCGAGGCGCTGTTCTCGGTCAAGGTCACTGGCGTCAACACGATCGTCCAGAAGGGCAAGACCAAGAAGTGGAAGGGTGCTCCCTACAAGCGCTCGGACATCAAGAAAGCGATCGTGACGCTCGCCGATGGCGACCAGATCGACGTGACGACGGGAATCTGAGGCGATGGCACTCAAGAATTATAATCCGACGTCTCCGGCCCGCCGCGGCCTGATCCTCGTCGACCGTTCGGGCCTCCACAAGGGCGGTCCGGTCAAGGCGCTTACCGAAGGCAAGCGCAAGACCGGTGGCCGCAACAACAAGGGTCATGTGACGTCGCGCGGCATCGCCGGCGGCCACAAGCAGCGCTATCGCATCGTCGATTTCAAGCGCCGCCTGTGGGATGTCGAGGGCACGGTCGAGCGGATCGAATATGATCCCAACCGCACCGCGTTCATCGCGCTGATCAACTATGGCGACACCCCCGAGGGCAAGGCCAACGTCGCGTACATCATCGCGCCGCAGCGCCTTGCTGTCGGCGACAAGGTGATCGCGTCGAAGAAGACCGACGTGAAGCCGGGCAACGCCATGGAGCTGGGCTCGATGCCGGTCGGCACTATCGTCCACAATGTGGAAATGAAGCCGGGCAAGGGTGGTCAGATCGCACGTTCGGCGGGCACCTATGTGCAGGTCGTCGGCCGCGATCGCGGCATGGTGATCGTCCGCCTGAACTCGGGCGAGCAGCGCTACATCCACTCGAACTGCATGGCGACGATCGGTGCGGTGTCCAACCCGGACAACCAGAACACCAACCTCGCAAAGGCCGGCCGTAATCGCTGGCTGGGCAAGCGTCCGCTGACCCGCGGCGTCGCCAAGAACCCGGTCGACCATCCGCACGGCGGTGGTGAAGGCCGGACCTCGGGCGGCCGTCATCCGGTCACCCCGTGGGGCAAGCCGACCAAGGGTGCGCGCACCCGCCACAACAAGGCGACGGACAAGATGATCATCCGTTCGCGCCACGCCAAGAAGAAGGGCTAACCGCCATGGCTCGCTCCGTCTGGAAGGGTCCGTTCGTGGACCTCCATCTGCTCAAGAAGGCGCAGACCGCGCAGGAAACCAACGCGCGTGCGCCGATCAAGACCTGGTCGCGCCGCTCGACGATCCTGCCGGACTTCGTCGGCCTGACTTTCAGCGTCTACAACGGCCGCAAGTTCGTGCCGGTGTCGGTCAACGAGGACATGGTCGGCATGAAGCTCGGCGAGTTCGCGCCCACGCGCTTCTTCCCCGGCCACGCTGCCGACAAGAAGGGTAAGCGCTAATGTCGAAGGATAAGGCACCCCGCCGCGTCGCTGATAACGAGGCTCTCTCGGTCGGCACGCAGATCCGCGGTTCGGCGCAGAAGCTCAATCTCGTCGCGGGCCTGATCCGCGGCAAGAAGGCCGGCGACGCGATGAACATCCTCGCTTTCTCGAAGAAGGCGATGGCTGTGGACGCGCGCAAGGTTCTGGCTTCGGCCATCGCCAATGCGGAAAACAACCACAACCTCGATGTCGACGCGCTCGTCGTCGCCGAGGCGTCGGTCGGCAAGTCGATCACGATGAAGCGCTTCGCGACCCGCGGCCGTGGCAAGTCCACCCGCATTCTGAAGCCATTCAGCCGTCTTCGCATCGTCGTCCGCGAGCAGGAAGAAGCATAATGGGTCACAAGAGCAACGCGATCGGGCTTCGGCTGCAGATCAACCGCACCTGGGACAGCCGCTGGTACGCCGAGGGCGCCGACTATGGCCGCCTTCTGCTGGAGGATCTGAAGATCCGCCAGTACATCATCAAGACGCTGCCCCAGGCTGCGATCTCGAAGGTGGTGATCGAGCGCCCGGCCAAGCTGTGCCGCATCTCCATCTATGCCGCGCGCCCCGGCGTGATCATCGGCAAGAAGGGCACGGACATCGAGAAGCTGCGCAAGACGCTGGCTTCGATGACCAGCTCGGATGTGAGCCTGAACATCGTCGAGATCCGCAAGCCGGAAGTCGACGCCAAGCTCGTCGCCCAGGGCATCGCCGATCAGCTGGAGCGCCGCATCGCCTTCCGCCGCGCCATGAAGCGCGCGGTGCAGTCGGCCATGCGCCTCGGTGCCGAGGGCATCCGGATCAACTGCGGCGGCCGTCTCGGCGGCGCCGAGATCGCCCGCTCGGAATGGTATCGCGAAGGCCGCGTTCCGCTCCACACGCTGCGCGCGAACATCGATCACGCGACGGCCGAAGCCCACACCGCCTATGGCGTGTGCGGTGTGAAGGTCTGGATCTTCAAGGGCGAGATTCTCGGCCATGATCCGATGTCGCAGGACCGGCTCAATATGGAATCGCAGACCTCGGGCGTTCGCCCGGCGCGCGACGACCGCCGCTAAGGGTTAGGACAGAACAATGTTGCAACCGAAGCGCACCAAGTTCCGCAAGGCCTTCAAGGGCCGCATCCATGGCGACGCCAAGGGTGGCACTACGCTGAACTTCGGGTCCTATGGCCTGAAGGCGATGGAGCCGGAGCGGATCACCGCACGCCAGATCGAAGCGGCTCGCCGCGCGATCACGCGCCACATCAAGCGCCAGGGTCGCTTGTGGATCCGCATCTTCCCGGACGTTCCGATCTCGTCGAAGCCGGCCGAAGTCCGCATGGGCTCGGGCAAGGGTTCGCCGGAATATTGGGCAGCCCGCGTCAAGCCCGGCCGCATCCTGTTCGAGCTGGACGGCGTTCCCGGCCCGCTCGCGGCGGAAGCGTTCAGCCGCGCGGCGATGAAGCTGCCGATCAAGGTCAAGGTCGTGGCTCGCCTCGGCGATACCTCGCACCTGGAGGGTTAAGGGTCATGGCAAAGAAGATCGAAGACCTACGGACGAAGACCGAGGATCAGCTGGGCGAGCAGCTCGGCAACCTGAAGCGCGAGGCGTTCAACCTGCGTTTCCAGGCTGCCACGAGCCAGCTTGAGAAGCCGAGCCGGGTCAAGGAAGTCCGTCGCGACATCGCCCGCATCAAGACGCTGCAGAACGAGCGCTCGCGCTCGGCTGCGAAGTAAGGAACGAGACCATGCCGAAGCGCGTGCTGACCGGGAACGTGGTTTCCGACAAGGGCGACAAGACGGTCGTCGTGCTCGTGGAGCGTAAGGTTAAGCACCCGCTCTATGGCAAGATCATCCGTCGCTCGAAGAAGTATCACGCCCATGACGAGGGCAACGAGTATAAGGCCGGCGAGACCGTGCGCATCGAAGAGACTGCGCCGATTTCCAAGCTGAAGACCTGGAAGGTTGTCGAGCGGGTCAACACCCACGCGACGCCGGCGAAGGCGGAAGCCTGAACTTTTAACTGGAACCGCCGGGCGACAAGTCCCGGTAGGCCGAACGAGAAGGAACCGGATCGATGATCCAGATGCAGTCCAATCTCGACGTCGCTGACAACAGCGGCGCGAAGCGGGTGCAGTGCATCAAGGTGCTGGGCGGCTCGAAGCGCCGCTTTGCCGGTGTGGGCGACGTCATTGTCGTCAGCATCAAGGAAGCTGCTCCCCGTGGCCGCGTGAAGAAGGGTGACGTCCATCGTGCCGTCATCGTCCGCACCGCCAAGGACATTCGCCGCGCCGATGGCTCGGTGATCCGTTTCGACGGCAATGCCGCCGTGCTGGTCAACAAGAACGAGGAGCCGATCGGCACCCGTATCTTCGGGCCGGTGGTTCGCGAGCTGCGTACGCGCGGCTTCATGAAGATCATTTCGCTCGCTCCCGAGGTGCTGTGATGGCTACCGCGAAGATCAAGAAGGGTGACCGGGTCGTCGTCCTGTCCGGCAAGGACAAGGGCAAGACCGGTGATGTCATCCAGTCGCTGCCGAAGGCCGACAAGGTCGTCGTCTCCGGCGTGAACGTGGCGGTCCGCCACAAGAAGCCGAGCCAGGGCAACCCGCAGGGTGGCCTCGAGCGTTCGGAAGCGCCGATGCATGTCTCCAAGGTCGCGCACGTGACCAAGGACGGCAAGGCGACCCGCGTTCGTTTCGAGACCCGTGACGGCAAGAAGGTTCGCGTCGCCGTCAAGACCGGGGAGGTCATCAATGGCTGATAATTATATCCCGCGCATGAAGTCGAAGTACGACACGGAAATCGCCAAGGCGATGACCGAGAAGTTCGGCTACAAGAACGTGATGGAAATTCCGCGGATCGACAAGATCACGCTGAACATGGGCGTTGGTGAAGCGACCCAGGACAAGAAGAAGGTCGAGCAGGCAGCCCAGGAAATGGAGCTGATCGCCGGCCAGAAGCCTGTCGTCACCAAGGCGAAGAAGTCGATCGCACAGTTCAAGCTGCGCGAGGGCATGCCGATCGGTTGCAAGGTTACCCTTCGCCGCGAGCGCATGTACGAGTTCCTCGATCGCTTCGTGACTATCGCGCTCCCGCGCGTCCGCGATTTTCGTGGCCTGAACCCGAAGTCCTTCGACGGCCGTGGCAATTATGCCTGCGGCATCAAGGAACAGATCGTGTTCCCCGAGATCAACTATGACCGCATCGATAAGGTGCGCGGCATGGACATCATTGTGACCACCACCGCAAAGACCGACGACGAGGCTCGCGAGCTTCTCCGTCTCTTCGGCTTCCCGTTCCCGCAGGATGCGGACGGCGAAGCGAAGCAGGCGGCGTAAGGAAGGAAGAACTTAAGTCATGGCGAAACTGAGTTCGATCAACAAGAACGAGCGTCGCAAGCTGCTTACGAAGAAGTATGCAGGCAAGTATGCGAAGCTGAAGGCGATCGCGAACGATGAGAGCGTCGATGAGACCGAGCGTCTCATGGCGCGTCTGAAGATGGCTGAGATCCCGCGGAACGGTAACCCGACCCGCATTCGCAATCGTTGCGAGCTCACCGGCCGTCCGCGCGCCTATTACCGCAAGTTCCGTCTCGCACGTGTGATGCTGCGCGATCTGGCCAACAAGGGCCTGATTCCGGGTCTCACGAAGTCGAGCTGGTAAGGATCACGACAATGGCAGTGACCGATCCCCTGGGTGATATGCTCACCCGCATCCGCAACGGCCAGCGTGCGCGCAAGGACTCCGTCCTCACGCCCGCTTCGAAGTTGCGTGCCCGTGTTCTCGATGTGCTCCAGCGCGAAGGCTATATCCGTGGCTATAGCGAAGAGCAGATGGGCCCCGCCGCGGGCATCCGCATCGAGCTGAAATATTTCGAGGGCCAGCCTGCGATCAAGCATGTCGCGCGCATCTCGAAGCCCGGCCGCCGCGTTTATTCGGGCAGCCAGGAGCTGCCGCGGGTCCGCAACGGCCTGGGCATCACGATCGTCTCGACGCCTCGCGGCGTTCTGTCCGACGCGGAAGCGCGCGAGCAGAATGTCGGCGGCGAAGTGCTCGCGGAGGTGTTCTGATGAGCCGCATTGGTAAAAAGCCAGTGTCGATTCCGAGCGGCGTCACCGCGACGATCGACGGCGGCGT
Source organism: Sphingomonas sp. JC676 (assembly GCF_014489075.1). Classification (GTDB taxonomy): domain Bacteria; phylum Pseudomonadota; class Alphaproteobacteria; order Sphingomonadales; family Sphingomonadaceae; genus Sphingomonas. Next base: position 214,937 of record NZ_JACTGR010000004.1, read on the forward strand.
GCTGAACGTGAAGGGCCCGAAGGGTGCCCTTTCGCTCCCGCTGCGCAGCGAGATCAGCTACACGCTTGAGGACGGCGGCATTTCGGTGCAGCCGGCCAACGAGACCAAGGCTGCGCGTGCCTTTTGGGGCATGCAGCGCACCATGGTGCAGAACCTGATCACCGGCGTGACCGAGGGCTTCTCGAAGAAGCTGCTCATCACCGGCGTCGGTTATCGCGCGAACTCGCAGGGCAAGGTGCTCAAGCTCCAGCTCGGCTATTCGCACGACGTCAATTTCGACATCCCCGAGGGTATCGAAATCAAGACGCCCGATCAGACCACGGTCGAGATTTCGGGCATCGACAAGCAGAAGGTCGGCCAGGTGGCCGCGGAAATTCGCCGTTGGCGCAAGCCCGAGCCCTATAAGGGCAAGGGTATCAAGTACGACGGCGAGTTCATCTTCCGTAAGGAAGGGAAGAAGAAGTGATCAGCACCAAGGGTCTCTCGCTTTTCGAGAAGCGTCGTCGCCGCAACCGCACTGCGCTGCGTAGCCGTGGCGCCGGTCGTCCGCGTCTTTCGATCCATCGCTCGGGCAAGCATATCTATGCCCAGGTGATCGACGATGCCGCAGGCAAGACCGTCGCCGCCGCCTCCACGCTCGACAAGGACGTGCGCGGCAAGGCCGGCGCGACCGTCGAGGCCGCGCAGGACGTCGGCAAGCGCGTCGCCGAGGCCGCCAAGGCCGCCGGCATCACGCAGGTCGTCTTCGATCGCGGCGGCTTCCTCTACCATGGTCGCGTCAAGGCGCTGGCGGATGCCGCGCGCGAGAGCGGATTGGAGTTCTAAGAATGGCCGATGAAATCAACACGACCGACGCACCGGTCGAGGCGCAGGACGCCGGTCAGCCAGCTCCCGAGCAGCAGGGTCGTGGTCCGCGTGGCGGCCGTGGCCGTGGCGGCCCGGGCGGCGGCGGTCAGAACCGCGGCGGCCGTGACGGCAACCGTGGCGGCCGTCGCGACGATCGTCGCGGTGGTCCGGACGACGGCGGCGAAGAGCTGATCGAGAAGCTGGTTCACATCAACCGCGTCTCGAAGACGGTGAAGGGCGGCAAGCGCTTCGGCTTCGCGGCACTCGTTGTCGTGGGCGACGGCAAGGGCCGTGTCGGCTTCGGCCATGGCAAGGCGCGCGAAGTGCCGGAAGCCATTTCGAAGGCGACCGCGGCTGCCAAGAAGGCGATGGTCCGCATTCCGCTCAAGGAAGGCCGCACGCTGCACCATGACGGCAACGGTCACTTCGGCGCAGGCCGCGTGACGCTGCGTTCGGCGCCGCAGGGCACCGGCATCATCGCAGGTGGCCCGATGCGCGCCATCTTCGAGTCGCTGGGTGTTGCGGACGTCGTGACCAAGTCGGTCGGCACGTCGAACCCCTACAACATGATCCGCGCCACCTTCGAGGCGCTGAACGAGCAGACTTCGCCGAAGTCGGTCGCTCAGCGGCGCGGCAAGAAGATCGCCGACCTGCTCGGCCGTGGCGGTTCGAACACCGCCGAGGCCGATGCGGCCGCGATCGCGGAGTAATCGATCATGGCAACCATCAAGATCAAGCAGACCGGCTCGCCGATCCGCCGCACCAGCGATCAGCGCGCAACGCTGATCGGCCTGGGGCTCAACAAGATGCACCGGGTCAGCGAGCTCGAGGATACCCCCGAGGTTCGGGGCATGATCCGCAAGGTGCAGCACATGGTCGAGGTGCAGGGCTGAGCCCTTCCGCCTTTTCCAGGTGACAGACAAAGGGGAGGGGGCTAAGCGCCCCCTTTCCGATTTTATTCAGCGCGACAAAAGCGAAAGCGAGTGCACATCATGAAGCTCAACGAACTCAACGACAACGAAGGCGCCCGCCACCGCCGCATGCGCGTCGGTCGCGGCATCGGCTCGGGCAAGGGCAAGACTTCGGGTCGCGGCCAGAAGGGCCAGAAGAGCCGCGAAGGCGTCTCGATCAACGGCTTCGAGGGCGGTCAGATGCCGCTCCACATGCGTCTGCCGAAGCGTGGCTTCAACAACATCTTCGCCAAGGATTATGCCGAGGTGAATCTCGGCCAGATCCAGAAGGCCGTCGATGCCGGCAAGCTCGATGCCAAGGCCGTGATCGACCAGGCTGCCTTGAACGCGGCGGGTCTGACCCGTGGCGGTAAGGACGGCGTCCGCCTGCTCGCCAAGGGCGAGCTGACCGCGAAGCTGAGCTTCAACGTCGCCGGCGCGTCGAAGACCGCCAAGGAAGCGGTCGAGAAGGCCGGCGGATCGATCGAGATCCCCGAGCTCGTGCCCGCCGCCGACAAGCACAAGGCGAAGCACCGCGTTGCCCAGAACGCCCGCAAGGCGGACAAGGCCGACAAGGTTGCGAAGGCCGCTAAGGCCTGAATCGTACCGGGGGGCTTAGACAAGCCCGCGGTTGCACCTATATGGGCGGCGGGGGCTAGGGATAGGTCCCGCCGCCTTTTCAATTTTCGGGACATGGTAATCGATGGCTAGCGCAGCCGATCAACTCGCCTCCAGCATCAGCCTAGCGAAATTCTCGCAGGCGACCGACCTCAAGAAGCGGCTGTGGTTCACCCTCGGCGCGCTGATCGTGTTCCGGATGCTCAGCTACGTTCCGCTTCCCGGCGTGGATCCCACCCAGCTCAATCTGCTCGCTCAGCAGACTCAGGGCGGCGTGATGGATTTCTTCAACAACTTCACCGGCGGCGCGCTGCAGCGCATGTCGGTCGTGGCGCTGGGCGTGATGCCCTACATCACCGCCTCGATCGTCATCCAGCTGGCGACGTCGCTCAGCCCGACGCTCAACGCCATCAAGAAGGAAGGCGAAAGCGGCCGCAAGCGGCTGAACCAGTACACCCGCTACGGCACGGTCGCGCTGACCGCGGTGCAGGGCTATTTCATCGCGGTAGGGCTGGAGAGTTTCGGCTCGCAGCAAGGTCTCCAGGCGGTGATCGAGCCGGGCCTGATGTTCCGCGTCGGCGCGGTGATCAGCCTGGTCGGCGGCACCTTGTTCCTGATGTGGATCGGCGAGCAGATCACCAGCCGCGGTATCGGCAACGGCATCTCGCTGATCATCATGGCCGGCATCGTCGCCCGCCTGCCCACCACGCTCGTCCAGCTGTTCGAGAGCGGCCGCACCGGCACGATCGATCCGCTGCGCCTGATCCTGATCATCGTCGGCGTCGCGATCCTGGTGCTGTTCATCTGCTTCATGGAGCGCTCGCAGCGGCGGATCCTGATCCAGTATCCCAAGCGCCAGACCGCGCGCGGCGTCCAGGCCGAGCGCAGCCATCTTCCGCTCAAGCTCAATACCGCCGGCGTGATCCCTCCGATCTTCGCCTCGTCGCTGCTGCTGCTGCCGCTGACGATCACCCAGTTCGCCGGCCAGGCGACGGTGGGCGAGAGCTGGTGGGGCGATCTGGTGATCACGCTGAACACCTATCTGCGCCACGGCTCGCCGCTCTACATGGGGCTCTATGCCGCCGGCATCATCTTCTTCTCCTTCTTCTACACCGCCGTGGTGTTCAATCCGGAGGAGACTGCCGACAATCTCAAGCGCTATGGCGGGTTCATCCCCGGCATCCGCCCGGGCAAGAACACCGAGAATTATTTCGACTATGTGCTGACGCGCATCACCGTGATCGGTGCGGCGTATCTGACCGTCATCTGCCTGGTGCCGGAATATCTGGTGCTGTCGATGGGCATTCCGTTCCTGATGGGCGGCACTAGCCTTCTCATCGTCGTCAACGTAACCATGGACACGGTGACGCAGATCCAGTCGCATTTGCTGGCCCACCAGTATGGCGACCTGATCAAGAAGGCGAAGCTGAAGGGCCGCATGCGCTGAATGCGCAGCGAAACGGGGAGACGGCTTTGAATATCATCCTGTTGGGCCCGCCGGGGGCTGGCAAGGGCACCCAGGCCAGCCGGCTCGAGGCGGAACGCGGCATGGTCCAGCTCTCTACGGGCGACATGCTGCGTGCCGCGGTGAAGGCGGGCACGCCGACGGGTCTCAAGGCCAAGGCGGTGATGGAAGCGGGCGAGCTCGTCTCCGACGAGATCGTCTCGGGCATCATCGGCGAGCGGCTCGATCAGGGCGACACCGCGACGGGCGCTATTTTCGACGGCTATCCGCGCACCCAGGCCCAGGCCGAATCGCTTGATTCGCTGCTGGCGGACCGCGGCCGCAAGCTCGATTATGTGATCGAGCTGGTGGTCGACGAGGACGCGCTGGTCGATCGCATCACCGGCCGCTTCACCTGCGCCCATTGCGGCGCGGGCTATCACGACCGCTACAAGCTGCCCAAGGTCGAGGGCATTTGCGACGTGTGCGGCCATCACGAGTTCAAGCGCCGTCCCGACGACAATGAAGAGACGGTCCGGACGCGCATGGCCGAATATCGCGCCAAGACCGCGCCGATCCTGCCGATCTACGAGGCCAAGGGCCTGGTCCGCCGCGTCGACGGCATGGCGGACATCGCCGTGGTGGGCGAGCAGATCGATGCGATCCTCGACGGCAGCGAAGCCGAAGCCTAATATTCGTCACCCGGCCAAAGTGCCGGGGACCACCGTGCGGCAACGAGAGGCGATCGAGCCTCTAGCGGCTTGCGAGCGGTGGAGTGGACCCCGGCCCTTCGGCCGGGGTGACGAAGGGAGTGGTTGCGATGAAGCGTGCGATCCCATTCGGGCTGTTGCTGGCGCTCTTTGCCACCCCGGCGGCCGCGGAAGTCGTCCAATCGTCCGACACCAGCTTCAGCGTCTCGCATAAGCTAACCATCGCCGCACCGCCTGAGCGGGTCTGGCAGGCGGTGATCCGGCCCAGCCTCTGGTGGCAAGGCGGGCATACCTATAGTGGCGACGCCAACAATATCAGTCTTGATCCCCGCGCCGGCGGCTGCTGGTGCGAGAAGACCGTGAATGGCGGGGTCGAGCATATGCGCGTGGTCTATGTCGCGGCGCCCGCGATGCTCCGGCTGACCGGGGCGCTCGGACCTCTTCAGGCGATGCCGGTAACCGGCGTGATGACGATCGAGCTCAAGCCCCAGGGCGCAGGCACCGAAGCGACCCTGACCTATGCGGTCGCCGGGCCGGGCGGCCTCGCACAGGTCGCCGCGCCGGTGGATGGCGTGCTCGGCCTCCAATGGGCCCAGCTCAAGGCGGCGGCAGAGAAGCGGCCGTAGCGGGACGGGCAGGGTCATGCCATTGCCAGCCCGCTTGGCGCGGCGCCCGCGATCGTATATGCTCCGCATTCCGGCAACGGCTTGACCGAGGAGCGCTTGACAGCGTCCCTTCGGGTGCATATGTCGCGCATCTTCCGAAACAACGGTTGTCACGGCGGCGCTCCATGCGCTTGTCGTGCCACTGCATTTTCGGAGCAACGCTACGAGATGGGACGTGAGCTGCCATGCCATGTCCCGTGGAGCTGGGAGAATAAATTCCATGGCACGTATTGCGGGTGTAAATATCCCGACCAACAAGCGCGTCGTTATCGCGCTGCAGTATATCCACGGTATCGGCCCAGCCAAGGCCAAGGAAATCACCGCCAAGCTCGGCATCACGCCCGAGCGTCGCGTGCAGGACCTGTCGGACCAGGAAGTGCTGCAGATCCGCGAGACGATCGACGCAAGCTACACCGTTGAAGGCGATCTTCGCCGCACGGTGGCGATGAACATCAAGCGCCTGATGGACCTGGCCTGCTATCGCGGTCTGCGCCATCGCAAGGGCCTCCCGGTCCGTGGCCAGCGCACGCATACCAATGCGCGCACCCGCAAGGGCAAGGCCAAGCCCATCGCCGGCAAGAAGAAGTAAGGGGGCGCTGAACAATGGCACGTGAACCACAGCGCATTAAGCGGCGCGAACGCAAGAACATCACCGCAGGCGTCGCCCATGTGAACGCCAGCTTCAACAACACGATGATCACGATCACCGATGCCCAGGGCAACGCGATTTCGTGGTCGTCGGCCGGCATGATGGGCTTCAAGGGATCGCGCAAGTCGACCCCGTACGCCGCCCAGGTTGCCGCCGAGGACGCAGGCCGCAAGGCTGCCGAGCACGGCGTGCGCACGCTCGAAGTCGAGGTCAAGGGCCCCGGTTCGGGCCGCGAATCGGCGCTTCGTGCGCTGCAGGCGGTCGGTTTCCAGATCACGTCGATTCGTGACGTGACGCCGATCCCGCACAACGGCGTTCGTCCGTCGAAGCGTCGTCGCGTCTGATCTAACCTTCTGTCCTGGTCGCGGGGCGCGGAAGCGCCTCGGGCCGGGCCGGTTACTTCGGCAGGATGGCTCCATTCTGCCCAACATGAGGAAAGCCCGTGTCGGTCAACGCTAAGAACTGGCAGGAACTCAAAAAGCCCAACGGCCTCGAGAAGAAGCCCACCGGCGACTCCAAGCGCAAGCTTACCTTCGTCGCCGAGCCGCTCGAGCGTGGCTTCGGTCTGACGCTGGGCAATGCCCTGCGTCGCGTGCTGCTTTCGTCGCTCCAGGGCGCGGCAGTCACCTCGATCAAGATCGAGAACGTCCTTCACGAATTCTCGTCGCTCGCCGGCGTCCGTGAAGACGTGACGGACATCGTCCTGAACGTGAAGCAGATCGCGCTCAAGATGCAGGGCGAAGGCCCGAAGCGTCTCCAGCTTTCGGCCACCGGCCCGGCAGAGGTGAAGGCTGGCGACATCGCGGTCTCGGGCGACATCGAAGTGATGAACCCCGAGCTGGTGATCTGCCATCTCGACGACGGTGCGACGCTCAACATGGAGCTGACCGCCGACACGGGTAAGGGCTATGTCCCCGCCCAGTCGAACCGTCCGGCGGATGCGCCGATCGGCCTGATCCCGGTCGATGCCCTGTACAGCCCGGTCCGCCAGGTTTCGTACAAGGTCGAGAACACCCGCGTCGGCCAGGAGCTCGACTACGACAAGCTCACGCTGTCGATCGAGACCGACGGCACGATCACCCCGGAAGACGCCGTGGCCTATGCCGCACGCATCCTCCAGGACCAGCTCGCGCTGTTCGTCCACTTCGACGATTCGGCCGTGACCCGTCAGGCTCCGGTCGGCATGGCTGCGACCTCCGCTCCCGCGGAAGGCGCTGTCGGCGATACCGCGCAGATCAATCGTTACCTTCTCAAGAAGGTCGACGAGCTCGAACTGTCGGTGCGTTCGGCCAACTGCCTCAAGAACGACAACATCATCTATATCGGCGATCTGGTCCAGAAGACCGAAGCCGAGATGCTGCGCACGCCGAACTTCGGCCGCAAGTCGCTCAACGAGATCAAGGAAGTCCTGTCGTCGATGGGTCTCCGCCTCGGCATGGAAATCCCGGGCTGGCCGCCTGAGAATATCGAAGAGATGGCCAAGAAGCTCGAGCAGGAAATCATGGGGTAAAGGGATAACGGCACCGTTCGCCGCATTCGGCGGGCAGTGCCGTTACCTTTGTTACCTTTGACGGGCTGTTGGCGGTGGCCCTTATCACCGCCTGGTCTGGGGTTCCGTCAGACGGCCCCTTAACGAACGAAGGAAGAAATCATGCGCCATCGCGTAGGCGGCCGTAAGCTTCAGCGGACCTCGGCCCACCGCATTGCCCTGTTCCGCAACATGTCGGCAGCGCTCATCAAGCACGAGCAGATCACCACCACCGTCGCCAAGGCGAAGGAGCTTCGCCCCTATGTCGAGAAGCTGATCACGCTCGCCAAGAAGGGCGGCCTTTCGAACCGCCGCCTGGCGCACGGCCGTCTGCTCGACGACGCACAGCTGGTGAAGCTGTTCGACGTGCTGGCGGTGCGCTACGCCGATCGCAACGGCGGCTATACCCGCATCGTCAAGGCCGGTATTCGCGCCTCGGACGCCTCGCCGATGGCGATCATCGAATTCGTCGACCGCGACGTTTCGGCCAAGGGCCAGGACTCGGGTCCGGTCATGACCGACGAGGATTTCGACGAAGCCGCCTGATCCGGCGACCAAGCTGCAAAGGAGCGACGAGGGTGGATAGCCCCGTCGCTCTTTTTGTTTCAACCACTCAACCATTGGTATGGGGTGAAATCGCGCGGCGAACTCCCAACTCCAGCACCAAGGTTATTGCATCGGCTTGGCCGGTGCCGGAGGTTGAGATGAGGTCCCATTCGAATTCGCGCCGCGGCGCACCGTCTACGCCGATCGGTTCATGGATCGCTGCCGCGTTGGCTTTGGCGCCGCTCTCGGCGCTGTTCTACGCTGTTCAGACGACAGGCATCGGCATCGCTTGAGCCGGGCCGTGCAACTGGTAGGAGGCTGTTCCAGTTTCCTGCCAGGACGAGCCCAGCCATGACCATTGCCTATCCCGAGACGCGCCGCACCGATCTGGTCGAGGAGCAATTCGGGGTACGGATAGCCGATCCCTATCGCTGGCTCGAGAATGACGTCCGGAACGACGCCGAGGTTGCGGCATGGGTAGGGGCGCAGAACCGGGTCACCGACTCCTATCTGGCGACGCTGCCGGGCCGCGACACTTTCCGCACCCGGATCAAGCAGCTCTTCGATTATGAGCGCTTCGGCGTGCCGCAAAAGGCGGGAAGCCGCTATTTCTACATGCACAATAGCGGCCTGCAGAACCAGGCTGTGCTGTTCGTCCGGGAGAGCCTGGGCGGCGAGGGGCGGGCGCTGATCGACCCCAATGACTGGTCGGCTGATGGTGCTACGGCGCTCGCCGAATGGGCGCCCTCGGACGATGGCCGGTACCTGCTTTACTCGATCCAGGACGGCGGCAGCGACTGGCGCGTGGCGAAGGTGCTCGACGTCGCGACCGGCAAGGACACCCACGATGTGATTGAGGGGATGAAGTTCACCCTCGCCGCATCCTGGGCCAAGGACGGCAGCGGCTTTTACTATTCGCGCTACCCCAAGGTCGCCGAGCAGGAGAAGTTTCAGGCGCTCAACCAGAACCACAAAATCTATTTCCACCGGCTGGGCACACCGCAATCGGCGGACCGGCTGGTCTACGAGACGCCGGCGGCTCCCACCCACAGCCATTATCCCCAGGTGACCGATGACGGGCACTGGCTGGTCATCACCACCAGCGAGGGTACCGACGACCGCTACGAGATCACGCTCGCCGATCTGAACGATCCGGCCTGGCCGACGCGGACGATCATCCATGGCCTCAACCATCACTGGTCGCTGGCGGGCAATCACGGCACGCGCTTCTTCTGGACGACCAACAGCCACGCGCCGCGGATGCGGATCGTGACGATGGACGTGATCGGCGAGCATCCCGAAGCGCATCCGCTGGTGGCCGAGGACAAGGCGACGCTGGAGGGTGCGGCGATCATCGGCGAGACGCTGGTCGCGAGCTATCTGGTCGATGCGCGCACCGAGATCCGTCGCTATGCGCTGGACGGCACGGTGCTGGAGCCGGTTGCGCTGCCGGGGATCGGCACCGCGGCGGGGTTCGGCGGTCGCCAGAATGATCCCGAGACCTTCTTCGCCTTCACCAGCTTCAACGCACCGACGACGATCTATCGCCACAATGTCAGCACCGGTGAGAGCACGCCCTGGGCGGTGCCGAAGCTGCTGTTTGATCCGTCCGAATATCAGGTTGAGCAGCGCTTCTATGCGTCGAAGGACGGCACGCGCGTGCCGATGTTCATCGTCCGCCGCAAGGATGTGACCGGCCCGGCGCCGACTCTGCTATACGCCTATGGCGGGTTCAACATCTCGAACACACCGGCCTTCTCGGCCTCACGGCTCGCCTGGATGGAGCAGGGCGGGGTGTTCGTCCTCGCCAACATCCGCGGCGGCGGCGAATATGGCAAGGCGTGGCACGACGGCGGGCGGCTCGCCAACAAGCAGAACAGTTTCGACGATTTCATCGCCGCCGGCGAGTATCTCATCAAGGAGGGCATTACCGGTTCCGGTCAACTCGCGATCCAGGGCGGGTCGAACGGCGGGCTGCTGGTCGGCGCGGTGGTCAATCAGCGGCCGGACCTGTTCACGGCAGCGCTGCCGGCTGTCGGCGTGATGGACATGCTGCGCTTCGATCGCTGGACCGCGGGCCGCTATTGGGTCGACGACTATGGCCATCCGTCGAAGGAAGCCGATTTCCATAACCTGCTGACCTATTCGCCCTATCACAATGTGAAGAGCGGCCAGGATTATCCGGCGATCCTCGCGACCACCGCTGACACTGACGATCGCGTCGTTCCTGGGCACACCTTCAAATATACCGCGGCGATCCAGGCGGCCGAGATCGGTGACAAGCCGCACCTCGTCCGTATCGAGACCCGGGCAGGACATGGTTCGGGCAAGCCGACCGACAAGATCATCGAGGAGGCGGCCGACATCTGGGCTTTCGCGGCACAGTGGACGGGGCTGGAAATCGTACCGCGCTGACGTGCCGTTACGGGTCGATTCTGACACTTTTCCAATCGATATCGTCGCATTAGCATCACCTCCGGCGGCTCGGTCGCCAAGGGGGCAGGGGGTATATGCGATCCAGGATATGGTTGGCGGCGCTGCCGCTGATGATGACGCCGCTTGCGGCGCAGGCGACGGCGGCCGACTTCACCGCATGCGACGGCTATTCGGCGCCGAAGAAGAAGTCCGACGGCATTACCAAGGGCACCTGGCTCTGGGGGCTGGCGAGCGCGAATGCCGATTTCCGCAGGGGAACGGTGATCGTTGGCGCCCGCGGCATCGCCGCGTGCGACGCAGCGCTCGTCGATCCGCTGCTTGTCGATGCCTTCTGGGTGCGCCGCGCGCATCTGCTGCAGTCCAAGGCGCTGCACCAGATGTCGGGCAATGCGTTCAAGGAGGCGCTGACGACGCTCGACCAGTCCGATGCGATTGGCGCAGCGCACGCCGATCCGCAGTTCAACAATTCGATCAAGCTCGCCAATCTGGCGCTGCGCGCGATCGCCTATTACCGGCTCGACCGGAAGGAAGACGCCCGCGCCGCGCTGAAGGCGGTCACCGAGGCCAGGCCCTGGTCGGTCAGCCTGCGCCAGATGACGACGGCCATCCGCACCACCTATGAGGGGGACTATGAGACGCAGAAGGCAGTGCTTCACGAGCAGGCGCGGATTGATCCACGCAAGCTGCACGTGCTCTTCTGGCTCGCTATGTCGCGCGGCGAGTTCGAGGAGGCGGTTGCCGACGCACACGCGCTGAGCTTCGACATTCCGCGCTCCCGCCGGGAATGGTCGACCGAGAGTGCGGAGGTTCGTGCCTATGCGCTGATCCGCGAGCGCGCCTCGGTCGCTGGGGCGACGGCCTATGCGCTCGCCGCGACCGGCAAGGTTGAGGCTTCGGCGCGCGAATATCAGCGCGGGCTCGATGAAATCGAAGATGCGACCCAGCCGCCGCCGCCCGACGCGCGCGGTCGCCCGCCCGGGAAGCAGGCGATGCGCGACTATGACCTGCGCAAGGCCTCCGGCCTCGAGGCGCGGAGCGCGCTGCAGGACTGGGGCCGCGCGATCGCGCTGCGCCGCCAGGCGTCGGGAATGACGGTGGCCGAGCTGCTGGAGTTCAAGGATCGGCCCACCGGCGAGGCCCTGATGGTAGCCGCCGATTTCTTCGCACAGGTGAAGGCGTCGGATTTCAAGCAGGCGGATACGCTCAACCAAGTGATCGACATGCTCCGCAAGCGCCAGGAAGAGTTCCGGCAAAAGGCGCTGACGATCAGTTTCAACCAGTTGGTCAAGCAGCTGCCGCGCCCCGAGACCGCGCAGATGGTGCCCAAGATGCAACGCGAGGGCGGCAACATCCTGCGGAGCAACCTCAATGGCTGGGCAGTCCGCAAGGCAGACGACCCGGCGCTGGTCAATGTCCGCTTTGGTGATGCCGTGGGCAGCAGCGCGCTGGTCGAGGAAGCGGCATTCCTCGCGGCCGCCAATCATGTCGCATCGCTGGGCAAGGACGGCTTCATCATCGAGGCCAGCCAGCTCATCGTGCGCACCATGCATGTGAGCGGCATGTATATCGGCAACTATTCGACGCCGAGCGGATATGAGTTGCGGCTGCTGCTTCGCCCGGTCGACACCGCGGCGCCGGCCACCGACCTCGAATCGTCGCGCTGGCGGATCGTGAAGGTGCGCGACGTGCAGGCGGCGCTGAACGGCAAGTTCCCGACCGGCTACTGAAGTTCGGCCGGCGATGTGGTTCAGGTGCCCGACAGGCGGGATTTTCTAGACTCGTTTCGCTTGTGGAATGGGAGGCGGATATGGGATTTCTTCGTTTGGCGGGCGGCGCCGCGGCGACGTTCGCGGCAATGTCGATGGCGGTGCCCGCCGAGGCGCAGCGCTATCATGGCTCGCGCCATCATCATCGCGGCGACAATGACGGCGTCGGCGGCTTCATCCTTGGCGCTCTGTTCGTTGGCGGAATCGCCGCGCTGGCTTCGGGTGAGAAGAAACGTCGCGAGCGCGAGGCTGTCTATCAGGAAGACTATGAAGCCCCGCCGGTAGAGGGCGAAGAGGGCAGCGCGCCCCCACGGTCGGCGAGCTCGCCGGTAGCCGACATCCCCGCGCCTGGCTCGGCCGAATATGACGGCCTGTATGATCCCGACGCCGCGGCGGACCGCTGCGCGGTGGCCGCCGAAGTCGACGCTCAGAAGTTCGCCCGGCTCTCGCGCGTGACGTCGATCTCCAGCACGGTCTGGAACGGCAAGAGCTGGGTGGTGAAGGGCAATGTCGAGCTCGCTGAAAGCTATCGCGATGAGGCCAAGCGGAGCTTCAACTTCCGCTGCGCACTGAAGGCCGGTAGTGAGCCCGAAGTGTCGATCCCGGGCCTCGCGCCCGCCGCCTAGGGGTCTGAGCTTTACAGCGCGGGACGGGCTCCGTATCGCCCCGCCATGACGACCGAGCACAACGAATCCATCCTGATCGTCGATTTCGGCAGCCAGGTGACCCAGCTCATCGCACGCCGCGTCCGCGAGGCCGGCGTGTACAGCGAAATCGCACCCTTCACGACCGCCGCCGAAGCATTCGAGCGGATGAAGCCCAAGGGGATCATCCTCTCTGGGTCACCGGCATCGGTACTGGACGAGGGATCGCCGCGGGTGCCGCAGGCGATCTTCGATTCGGGCCTGCCGATCCTGGGGATCTGCTATGGCCAGCAGGTGATGATGCACCAGCTGGGCGGCACCGTGCAGCTCGGCGACTCGGGCGAGTTCGGGCTCGCCTTCATCGAGATCGAGGATAGCTGCGTGCTGTTCGACGGGGTCTGGCACGAAGGCGAGAGCCATCAGGTGTGGATGAGCCATGGCGACAAGGTGACCGAGCTCGCCCCCGGCTTCCGCCCGGTCGCGGTTAGCCCCGGCTCGCCCTATGCGGTCGTCGCCGACGACGCGCGGCGCTACTACGCCACCCAGTTCCACATGGAGGTGGTCCACACTCCCGACGGCGCCAAGCTGCTCGCCAATTTCGTGCGGCACGTCTGCGGGCTGCAGGGCGACTGGACGATGGCGGAGTTCCGCAACGCCAAGATCAAGGAAATCCGCGAGCAGGTTGGTACCGGCCGGGTGATCTGCGGGCTTTCGGGCGGCGTCGATTCCGCGGTGGCGGCGGTGCTGATCCATGAGGCGATCGGCGAGCAGCTGACCTGCGTGTTCGTCGATCATGGGCTGATGCGCTCGGGCGAGGCCGACCAGGTCGTCAGCCTGTTCCGCGGCCACTATAATATCCCGCTCGTCCATGTGAACGCCGAGACCTTGTTCCTGAACGGGCTGGCCGGGGTCACCGATCCCGAGGCCAAGCGCAAATTCATCGGCAAGACCTTCATCGACATCTTCGAGGACGAGGCCCGCAAGATCGGTGGCGCCGAGTTCCTGGCGCAGGGCACGCTCTATCCCGACGTGATCGAGAGCGTCAGCTTCACCGGCGGGCCTTCGGTGACGATCAAGAGCCACCACAATGTCGGCGGGCTGCCCGAGCGGATGAACATGAAGCTCGTCGAACCGCTGCGCGAGCTGTTCAAGGACGAGGTCCGCGCGCTCGGCCGCGAGCTGGGGCTGCCCGAGATATTCGTGGGCCGGCATCCGTTTCCGGGCCCGGGCTTGGCGATCCGGATCCCCGGCGAAGTCACCAAGGAACGCTGCGACATATTGCGCAAGGCCGATGCGATCTATCTCGAGGAGATCCGCAACGCGGGGCTCTACGATGCGATCTGGCAGGCATTCGCGGTGCTGCTGCCGGTGCGCACCGTAGGCGTGATGGGTGACGGGCGGACCTATGATTACGTCTTGGCGCTCCGGGCGGTGACGTCCACCGACGGCATGACCGCGGTCGCCTTCCAGTTCCCGGGCGATTTCCTCGCGCGGTGTGCGACGCGGATCGTCAACGAGGTGCGCGGCGTCAACCGGGTGACCTACGACTATACTTCGAAGCCACCCGGCACCATTGAGTGGGAGTGACCGAGCGCCTCTCCCTTAGAGAGGCGCGGCGGATCGCGCTGGCGGCGCAGGGCTTTGGTGCCGCGCATCCCGCCACCGTGCGCGCGGCGCAGTTGCGGCGGACTATCGACCGGCTCGCGCTGCATCAGATCGACAGCGTCAATGTGCTGGTGCGCGCGCACTATCTGCCGGCCTTTTCCCGGCTTGGCTGCTACGATCGCGGATTGATCGAGCGCGACGCCTGGGGCCCGAAGCCCGGCCGGAAACTCTTCGAATATTGGGCGCACGAGGCGTCGCTGCTGCCGCTGGAGCTGCACCCGTTGCTGCGCTGGCGGATGGCGCGAGCCGAGCGCGGCGAGACCGGCTGGACCTCGCTGCGGCGCTTCGCGGTCGATCGGCAGGCCGAGGCGCAGACCGTGCTCGACCGGATCAGCGCGGAAGGGCCGCTGGCGGCATCGGACTTCGAGAACGGCAAGGGGCAGGGCGGCTGGTGGGGCTGGAGCGACACCAAGCTCGCGCTCGAATATCTGTTCTGGGCGGGCAGGATTACCACCGCGACGCGCCGAGCCAGCTTCGAGCGCATCTATGACCTCACCGAACGCGTGATTCCCTCGGCCGTGCTGGATCTGCCCACCCTGGACGCCATGACGGCGCAGCGCGCGCTGGTCGAGCGGAGCGCGCGGGCGCTCGGTGTCGCCACCGCGAGCGATCTGCGCGACTATTTCCGGCTAAAGCCCGAGGAAGGTCGCGCGGCGATCGAGGCGCTGGCGGAGGAGGGCGTGCTGGTTCCGGCCGAAGTGAAGGGCTGGCGCCAGCCCGCCTGGCTGCACCGCGACGCGCGGCGGCCACGGAAGATCGCCGGTGCGGCACTGCTGGCGCCCTTCGATCCGCTGGTATGGGAACGCGCCCGGACCGAGCGGCTTTTCGGCTTTCGCTACCGCATCGAGATCTATGTGCCGCAGGACAAGCGCACCCATGGCTATTATGTCCTGCCGTTCCTGATGGACGATGCGCTGGTTGCGCGGGTCGATCTGAAGGCCGATCGCCAGGCGGGCCGGTTGCTTGCGCATCGCGTCACGCTGGAGCCCGGCGCGCCGGCGGAGACGCTCGAACGGCTGGAGGGCGAATTGGCGCGGATGGCTGAATGGCTGGGGCTTGCCGAGGTGAAGATCGGCACAATCGTGACGGGAGAGCCGGAGTGAGCGACGACCTTTCACTGCCACGGTGCAGCTGGGCGCTGGGTGATCCGCTCAACCGGACCTATCACGACGCCGAATGGGGCGCGCCCCAGCGCGACGGGCGGATGCTGTGGGAGATGCTGATGCTGGAGGGCTTCCAGGCAGGGCTCGCCTGGATCATCATCCTGCGCAAGCGTGAGGCGTTCCGAGAGGCATTCGCGGGCTTCGATCCAGCCAAGGTCGCGAAGTTCGGCGAAGCCGATGTCGAAAGGTTGATGGGCGATGCCGGCATCGTCCGCGCCCGCGCCAAGATCGAGGCGACGATCCGCGGCGCGCAAATCTATTGCGAGATGGCGGCGAACGGCGAGGATTTCGCCGATTTCTGTTGGTCGTTCACCGGCGGCAAAGTGCTGACCGGCGAAGGCCATGGCTGGGTGGCGTCGACGCCGCTTTCCGAGCAGATCTCCAAGGAAATGAAGCGGCGCGGCTTCAAGTTCGTCGGGCCGACGATCGTCTATGCCTGGATGCAGGCGGTGGGGATCGTGAATGACCATTCTGTGGAGTGCTTCCGCCGAGAGGAAGTAGCCCGGCTGGCCTAGGCTCCCGGCAAAGTTCACGGAGTCGAGGCTTATTCGTGTACTTTGCCACCTCTCAAGGCGGCGCTTGAAGCGCTCCCGCGTACCAGGCGGCTGTGAGAGCCAAGCAGCCGAAATCCTACATTTGCGAGCGTTGGATAGCGATCCGCTCTAGGCCGCGCGGGCCTGCGGTGCCGCGCCGACGGGATTGCCTTGATTGGCGGCTTGCGTGTCCATCCCGTTCGATAGTGGCGGGTCTTCGGGCGCTCGGTCACGGCCGGGCTGCTCGGCGAGCGGCAGGCTGAACATGAAGGTGGCGCCGGGGCCGGGCTGATCATCGACCCAGATGCGGCCGCCATGTGCCTCGATGATCGTGCGGCAGACCGACAGGCCCATTCCCATCCCGCTCGATTTGGTGGTGAAGAAGGCGTCGAACACGCGTTCGCGCGCCTCGGGCGCGAGGCCAGGTCCCGAATCACGGACCGCTAGCGTCGCGCACTCGCCGTCGATCGCCGATATGATGCGGAGCTGACGGGGGCCCTCGATGCCGGCCATCGCCTGCGCGGCGTTGATCGCCAGGTTGAGGATCACCTGCTGCAATTGGACACGGTCGCCGACCACGTCGAGTGCCTGTGGCGCCAGCTGGACTTCGACTGCGACCTCGCCGGCACCGATTTCGCCGCGCAGGATCGCCAGCGCTTCTTCGACGAGCGAATTCAAGTCGAGCGGAACCGGAGTCGGATCGACCTTGCGGGCGAGCGCGCGGATACCGTGCAGGATGTTGCCGGCGCGGGCGCCGTCGGCGCCGATCCGGGTCAGGATCGCTTCGACTTCATCAAGCGCGGGCGGATCCAGCTTGAGGAAGCGCCCGCCCGCGGCGGCACTGCTGATTACGGCGGTGATCGGCTGGTTCACCTCATGGGCGATCGACGCGGAGAGTTCACCCAGGGTCGAGAGGCGCGAGGCATGCGCGAGCTCCGACCGTGCCCGGTCGAGTTGCTGCTCTGCGTGACGGGAGCAGGTGACGTCGCGCAGTGCACCAACGAAGATCGGCGCGTCGTCGCCCGAGATCACATGGGCGACGAGGTGAAGGTGCTGCGACGGGAGGCGGCGATACTCGAAATCGATCGCGCCGCGCGACACGCCCGCGCGCTCGATCCACTCTCGAAGCACGGTGACATCTTCGGGCGCTACGCCGATCAGCAACGTTGCCATTTCGGGGCTCGCCGACCCGACGATCCCGTAGATGCGGCGCGCCTCGTCAGACCAGAAGGTCTCACCGGTGCCCGCGTGCCAGACAAAACTTCCCGTCGCGCTCAGCCGCTGGGCCTCGTCATATTGCGCGGCCTCGATCTGCCGGAGCGCCTGCTCGGCGGCCAGGCGCTCGGTAATGTTGTTGTTGGTCTCGAGCGTGCCCGCGATCCGGCCCGTGGCATCGCGGTGGAGCGACCAGCGGCTTGCGACGTGGAGTGCTGTGCCGTCGCGGTGGAAATGGACGAGTTCGCCTTCCCAGCGCCCGGTCTCCTGGACGATCGCCTGAATGTCCTTGAGCGGCGCGGGAAAGCGCGTCTTGAGCAACTCATGCGTCTTTCGGCCCAGCGCCTCCTGGCGCGACCAGCCATAAAGCTGCTCGGCGGCCGGGTTCCAATAGGTGATCGTATCGTCGCAGTCGCGCACCAGGATGCAGTCATGGGTGAGATCGAGCAGGCGCGCCTGCTCGGCCTGGGCGAGCGCGAGCGCGCGAATCCTGCTGACGAGCGAGGTCACCACCAGCGCCGCGGCGACGAAGAAGAGCAGCGAGGTGAGATCGCGGGCATAGTCGATCTGGAAAGTGAAACGCGGCTCGACGAAGAAGAAATCGAGGCAGGCCAGCGCGACGGCGGACAGGCACGCGGAGAGCAGGAAATTGGCGGCCAGCGAAAAGAGCAGCACGACCAGCAGATAGCCGAGAACCGCGGTGCCATAGCCAACGTCCGCGGCAACTGCTGCGGCGGTGACCAGTGCAAGCGCGGCGAGGCCCGCAAATCCCAGAAACAGCCCGCGCTCTCGACCTGGCGCACTGGCCGGGCCGCCGAGTAGCAATGCTTCAAGACCTTGCTGCAGCCGCGTCATTGCGCTTCTCCCGCGGGAGATAGAACTAAATTGGATGGACTTCTTTGTCCACGCCGCCCTAACGAACGGCCATGATCGCCGAAGCCAGCATCGCGGACGCCGGGGAAACGATCGCGCTGTGGCGCGCGTGCGGGCTGGTGCGGCCGTGGAACGATCCGATGGCCGATTTCCACCTGGCGCTGGAGAGCGGAAGCTCGACGATCCTGATTGCCCGGGCGGGGGAGGTCCTGGCCGGCAGCGCCATGATCGGCTTCGACGGGCATCGCGGCTGGGTCTATTATGTCGCGGTTGCCGAGGCGCAGCGCGGAACCGGGCTCGGCCGCAAACTGATGACAGCCGCGGAAGAATGGCTGCGCGCGCGCGGCTGTCCCAAGATCCAGCTCATGGTGCGGACGAGCAACCATGACGCGATCGGATTCTACGAAGCGCTCGGATTGGACCGGCAAGAGGTTGTGACGCTCGGCCGTTTCCTTAAGTAGGGCGGCATGAGCACCGCGATCTACGGCATAAAGAACTGCGACACGATGAAGAAGGCGCGCGCCTGGCTGGATGCCAATGGCGTGGCCACTGTCTTCCACGACTATAAGGTGGAGGGCATCGATCCGGCGCGGCTGGCACGCTGGGTCGAGAGCGTGGGCTGGGAAACCGTGCTCAATCGCGCGGGCACGACCTTCCGCAAATTGCCCGATGCGGCCAAAGCCGATCTGGATGCCGCCAAGGCGATGGCGCTGATGATCGAGCAGCCTTCGATGATCAAGCGGCCGGTGCTCGAATATCCCGGCGGGCTGCTGATCGGTTTTGCGCCGGAGCGGTACGCACGCGCGTTCCTCTGAGCTTGACGGGCTTGTCACGGCATAGTGGCGGATTCGATGCTTTTGCGATAAGTTGCCTCCGGGCAACGATAATCCCGGGAGAGGGGTCGCATGGCATCCTATGTTCGGCAGAAGCCGCCAAGCTGGTTCGTAGCAATCGCAATCTTGCTTATCTTGTGGGGGCTGGCAGGGTGCGCCTCCTTCTATTTCCACGTCGCCTATGGTGCGGACATGGATCCCAAGGCGACCGACTGGGATCGCGCCTTTTTCGCGGCGCTCCCGGGCTGGCTCAACATCGTCTTTGCCGTAGCGGTGGGCGCGGGCCTGCTCGGGTCGATCGCGCTGCTGATGCGGTCGAAGCAGGCGACATTGCTCTACATCCTGTCGCTGATCGCGGTCATCGTGCAGTTCGGCTATCTCTTCGTCGGGACCGACCTGATCGCGCACAAGGGCGTGGCGACCGCGGTGCCGTTCCCGGTGGTCATCGCGGCGATAGCTGTCTTCCAGATCTGGTTCGCGAAGCGCGCCGAGCGGCGCGGCTGGATTTCCTGACGCCGCCGCCATAGGGCGCGGTACACGGCTTCCGAACTCGACCAGATCCGCGTGCGCGCCGAACAGCTCGGGCTGTTCGAGACGATGGCGCTGCACGGCAAGCTTTCGGACGCCGAGCCGATGACGCAGGCGCTGGAGGCAGCCATCCGTGCCAGGCATGCCGGCGATGCCGGGCTCGAGCGCTCGAATGTCGGTGGACGGCATTCGAAGACCGACATGCTGGACTCGGGCGGCGTGGCCGCGGCGAAGCTTTCCGATCTGTCGGTGCGGCTGGCCAAGCGGATGTTGCATTTCGACGGGCGCGATCCCGCCTCGGTCGAGTGGGACGTCAGGATGTGGGCCAATGTCTCGCCGCCGGGCGCGCTCAACATGAGCCACGCGCATCCCGGCGTGCTCTAGGCTGCGGTCTATTATGTCGCGACACCGGGCGGCGGCGGCGAGCTGTATCTCGAGGACCCGCGCTTCCCGCTGCCGGGCTGAATTTGCACGAGGAAAGGCGGGTTTGGCGTATCGCGGCACGGAAGCACGCCAAATCTTACATTGGAAGGGTCAGCTACATTCCCAAACCGTCACCCCGGAACAAGTCCGGGGTGACGGAAAGGTGGAGGGAAGTTCACTCCTCCCACTGGAACACCTCCTCCAGCGGCTTGCCGAAGACACGCGCGATGCGGAAGGCGGCCTCGAGTGTGGGCGAATATTTGCCCGCCTCGATCGCGGCGATCGTCTGGCGCGTGACGCCTACCGCCAAGCCCAGCTCGGCCTGGGTCATCTCGCCGGCGAGGAAGCGCAGCGTGCGGATCTGGTTGGCGATATGAAACTTAGCCATGCCAGCCTCGGCGATAGCTGACGACGATGATCGTGTAGCGGACCGTTTCGGCAACGACGAGCGCAAGCAATGCGGCGTTGACGATCCTCCAGGCGGGCAAGTTCTCGAGCGGCATCACCACGCCGACCAGGATCACGCCGATCATCAGGACAAAATAGGCGGTGTTCGCGCCGCGCCGGGCAATCGCACGGTCGCGCTCGTCGGCGGGAATACGCGCCTCGCCGCCGACCTGCATCGCGATCAGGACGCTGCCGAGGATCACCACGATCAACTGGACCATGGTGATCCCGCCGAACCACCAGAGCATTTCGACCAACCCGGGCTCGCCGAGCCGCGATGCGACGCCGATGAGCGCAAAATAGATGCCATAGGCGATCAGCATCGCCACCAGCGTCAGCCATGCGGTCTTCTCACGATAGGCCATGGTCAACCTCCCCGGCGATAGCGGAAGAGCTGATAGCCCGAATGGGCCAGCTCGGCGGCGACGAGCGCGAAGAGCAACGCGTTGCCGAGCAGCACCGGCGCCATGCCCGGGGGCGGGGCGGGGGTCCATTCATTGGCGATGCGCAGCAGGATCGGGCCGGCGAGCATCAGCGTCACTACCAGCGCGGCGAGCACGAAATAGGCGACGCGATAGCCGCCGAGCGCGAACGCCCTTTCGCGATCGTCGGCCGGAGCGCTCGCTTCGCGGCCGGACATGATCGCGAGGACGATCGCGGCGACGATCTGGACCGCGACCAGCAGTGCGATCGTCGTGATGAAATTGCCGACCGCCACGCCCTGATCGAACCGCCCCGCCTGAAGCTGCGTCACGAAGCGCGCGAAATACCATCCCCATAGCAGCAGCGTCGCCGAAGCGGACGCCCACAGCATCTTTTCCCGAAAGGCCATACGCCTCCTCCATGTCAACTCAATGCGACTCCATGTAAAAGATATATAACATTGAGTCAAATATCATTGCCATTAATGTGCGGTCTGCTGGCGCCGCCGAGTGCAGGGCGCTAAGGGGCGGCCATGTCTCACGTCACGATCGACACCGCGACCAGCCGCGCGACCCCGACCCCCGCGCCGATGAAGCGGCTCACCATCCCTGCGATCCGCAATCGCAAGGGCCAGGAGCCGATCGTGATGCTCACCGCCTATACGACGCGGATGGCGCAGCTTCTCGACCTGCACTGCGACGCGCTGCTGGTCGGCGACAGTCTGGGGCAGGTGATCTACGGCCTGCCGTCGACCCTGCCGGTGACGCTGGACATGATGATCGCGCACGGCGCGGCGGTGGTGCGCGGCAGCCATCACGCGCTAGTGATCGTCGACCTGCCGTTCGGCAGCTACGAGGCGAGCCCGGCACAGGCATTCGAATCGGCTTCGCGCGTGCTATCGGAGACGGGTGCCGCGGCGGTGAAGCTGGAGGGCGGGCAGACGATGGCGCCCGTGGTCGAGTTCCTCACGCAGCGCGGCATCCCGGTGATGGGCCATGTTGGCCTGACGCCGCAGTCGGTGAACGCGCTGGGCGGCTATGGTGCGCGCGGCCGCAGCAATGCCGAGCATGCCAAGATCATCGACGATGCCCGCGCGATTGCCGAAGCAGGCGCGTTCAGCATGGTCGCCGAGGGCGTTGTCGAGACGCTGGCCAACGAAATCACCGCCGCAGTCTCGGTGCCGGTGATCGGCATCGGCGCTTCGGCGCAGTGCGATGGCCAGGTGCTGGTGATCGACGACATGCTGGGCATGTTCGAGCGCACGCCGCGATTCGTGAAGAAGTTCGACGACCTGGCTGGCCGCATTTCCGCCGCGGTTGAGACCTATGCCGCCGACGTCCGGTCCCGGGCTTTTCCCGGAGCGGAACAGGTCTATGCGGCACGCGACTAAGGACGATTTGAGCGGCTTTCCCTTGTTGCAGCCCGCGGCTAAGGTCCGCGCCCGCAAGACACCCATGGAGTAGATATTGGCGCTTCCTCCTTCCGGCACCACCGACGAGGCTTTCCTTCGCGAAGTCGACGAGGAATATCGCCGCGACCAGATGCTGAGCATCTGGCAGCGCTATGGCCGCGTGATTATCGGCGTGGTCGTGGTCGGCCTGCTGGCGCTCGCCGGCTGGCTCTATTACCAGAATCACACCGCGGGCATGGCGGGCAAGCGCGGCGAGGAATATGACGCCGCGCTGCAGTTTCTGCAGCAGAACCAACCGGCCCAGGCACTGCCGGCGCTGGACAAGGTCGCCGGGGGCAACAGCGACGGCTATGCGGCGCTGGCGCGGATCTCCGAGGGCAATCTGATGCTCGACCGCAACGACGCCAAGGGCGCGGTGGCCAAATTCGCCGCGGTGGTGAACGACCAGTCCGTGGGCCAGCCCTATCGCGATCTCGCGCTCATTCGCCAGACCGCCGCCGAATTCGACGCGCTCAAGCCCGAAGTGGTGATCCAGCGCTTGGGCACGCTGGCCAATCCCGATTCGCCTTGGTTTGGCACCGCGGGCGAGATGGTCGCCGCTGCCTATCTCAAGGCGGGCAACCGCGCCGCGGCCGGCAAGCTTTTCGCTCAGATCGCCCAGGGCGGCGCCTCTGTTCCCGAATCGATCCGCCAGCGCGCGGTGCAGCTGGCCGGCGTGTTGGGCGTCGATGCCGCTGCTCAATCCAAGGAAGCCAAGGTTCAATGAACAACAAGGTGAGGGTGGTCGCCGCCCTTGGCGCGCTAGCGCTGGTGAGCGGTTG
This sequence comes from Sphingomonas sp. JC676, assembly GCF_014489075.1. Lineage (GTDB taxonomy): Bacteria > Pseudomonadota > Alphaproteobacteria > Sphingomonadales > Sphingomonadaceae > Sphingomonas. The sequence goes on from NZ_JACTGR010000004.1 coordinate 238,074, forward strand.
CGGAGTATTTAAGGGCGGGGGCAAGAAGACCCCGGTGCTCGGTGAGCGCGTGCCGATCCTGGTCTCCGAAAGCGACATCGCGGCAGACAAGAACCTGGCCGGCGTCGACGTGCTGCTGCCCGAAGCGGCGGTGAACGACGGCTGGCGCCAGCCCGGCGGCAACGCATCCAAGGCAATGGGCCATCTTGCGCTCGGGGACACGCTGAGCCGCGCCTGGTCGAAGAATGTCGCCAAGTCGTCCAAGCGCGAGCGGCTGGCCGCGTCGCCCGTGGTCGACGGCAACAAGCTCTATGTGATGGATACCAACGGTGCCGTGCATGCGCTGGCAGCCGATACCGGCGCCGAGCTGTGGACCGCCAAGACCTCGACCGAGAAGAAGAATGCCCCTGCCTTGTTCGGCGGCGGCGTCAGCGTTGAGGGCGACCGCGTGTTCGCCAGCAACGGGCTGGGCGACGTTGTCGCGCTCAATGCCGCTGACGGTGCTCAAATCTGGCGCGTGCGCCCGGGCGGCCCGCTGCGCGGATCGCCGACGCTCGCCAACGAGCAGGTCTATGTGGTGACGCAGGACAACCAGCTCTTCGCGCTGTCGCAGGACAAGGGCGAGGTGAAGTGGACGGTATCGGGCAGCCTGGAATCGCAGGGCGTGTTCGGCGTCGCGGCGCCGGCTTCGGCGCAGGGAACGGTGATCGCCGGCTTCTCCTCGGGTGAACTCAATGCCTATCGCTACGAGAATGGCCGTTCGCTGTGGGGCGATGTCCTCAGCCGCTCCAGCATGTCGACCTCGGTCTCGTCGCTGTCCGACATCGACGCCGAGCCAGTGATCGACCAGGGCCGCGTCTATGCTGTGGGCCAGGGCGGACGCATGGTCGCGATGGATATCGCCACCGGCAATCCGATCTGGGAGCAGAACATCGCCGGCATCTCGTCGCCCTGGGCGGCGGGCGAGTGGCTGTTCGTGGTGACCGACGATGCCCGCCTGATGTGCCTGTCGCGGGGTAACGGCAAGGCGCGCTGGATCGTGCAGCTCAAGCATTACAAGAACCCGAAAAAGCCCAAGAACCCGATAAGCTGGGAAGGCCCAGTGCTCGCCGGCGGCCGGTTGATCCTGGGTAATTCGCGGGGTGAGATCGTCTCGGTGTCACCCAAGGACGGTGCGGTGCTCTCGACGGTGGAGACCAAGAGCCCGATCTCGCTGCAGCCGGTGGTCGCCAACAACATGCTCTTCATCCTCGACGACAAGGGGCGGCTGACCGCCTATCGTTGATTGTTTCTCCCCTCCCTGCTTGCAGGGAGGGGATCCAAGGGGTGGGTTCAGGGACAGGCGGGGCTCGATGCCCCGCCTGTCCCTTTTGTACCTGCCCCGTATTGAGTCTATTGAGCGCGCAGACGCGCGCACCCACCCCCCAGCCCCTCCCTTGCCAGGGAGGGGAGAGGTAATTTCAGATGCCCCTTCCCACCGTTGCCATCATCGGACGGCCCAATGTCGGCAAATCGACGCTGTTCAACCGGCTGGTCGGCAAGCGCCTGGCGCTGGTCGACGACCAGCCCGGCGTGACGCGCGACCGGCGCGAGGGCGACGCGAACCTGCTCGGGCTCGAATTCCGCGTGATCGACACCGCGGGCTATGAGGACGAGGACGCGGCGACGCTCCCAGGTCGCATGCGCGCGCAGACCGAGGCGGCGGTGCGCGATGCCGATGTCTCGCTGTTCCTGATCGATTCGCGCGCCGGTGTGGTGCCGCTCGACCAGGAGATCGCCCGCTGGCTGCGCAGCACCGACAAGCCCGTGATCGTCATGGCCAACAAGGCCGAGGGCAAGGCGGGCGAGGCCGGCGTGATCGAGGCGATGGCGTTGGGCTTCGGCGATCCGATTCCCTTCTCGGCCGAGCATGGCGACGGTCAGGTCGACTTGTTCGAGGCGCTGCTGCCGCATGTCGATCGCGAGGAGGAGGACGAGGACGAGGAGGATCCGGACTGCCCCGATGCGATACTCAAGCTGGCGATCGTCGGCCGGCCGAACGCGGGCAAGTCGACATTGATCAACCGGCTGCTGGAAGAGGATCGCCTGATCACCGGACCGGAGGCGGGGATCACCCGCGATTCGATCGCGATCGACTGGCAGTGGGAGGATTTCGAGGGCAACAAGCGCCCGGTGCGGCTGATCGACACCGCCGGCATGCGCAAAAGGGCGAAGGTCGAGGAGAAATTGGAGAAGCTCTCCGTCGCCGATGCGCTGCGAGCGATCGACTTCGCCGAGGTGGTAGTGCTGCTGCTCGACGCGACGCGCGGGCTGGAAGTGCAGGACCTCAAGATCGCCGACCGCGTGCTCCAGGAGGGCCGCGCGCTGATCATCGCGCTCAACAAATGGGATGTCGCCGAGAACGCCTCGAGCCTGTTCAATGGCGTCAAGGGCGCGCTGGACGAGGGGCTGGCGCAGGTGAAGGGCGTGCCTTTGCTCACTGTATCGGCGGCGACGGGCAAGGGGCTCGACGTGCTGATGAAGGTAGCGTTCGAGACGCGCGAGGCTTGGTCGCGCCGCATCTCGACCGGCCAGCTCAACCGCTGGTTCGAAAAGGCGATCGAGGCGAACCCGCCGCCCGCGCCCGGCGGCAAGCGAATCAAGCCGCGCTATGTCACGCAGAACAAGTCGCGCCCGCCCAGCTTCGTGCTGTTCGGCACGCGAGTCGACCAGCTGCCGGTCAGCTATCAGCGCTATCTGATCAACAGCCTGCGTCGCGAATTCGATTTCGGCGCGGTGCCGGTGCGTCTCACCTTGCGTGCCCCCAAGAACCCGTTCGACCACGACAAGCGCTGAAATCCGTTCGCAAAGCTCCGGAAAATCAACGGCCTGTTTACCCCGACGCCCTAGAACGGGTGCCATGCCCCATTGGGTGAACAGTCAGGGGATGGACGTGACGACCGCAAACGATCCGCTGGTAAACTGGGATGCCTTCGCGCAGGCACGAGCGGAGCTTGGTGCCAATTTCGTGCGCATTCTCGGCTATTTCCGCGAGGATGGCGTGAAATCGGTGTCGCAGATCGAGGAAGCCATGCGGGCCCACAATGCCACGGCGATGGTGATTCCGGCGCACACGCTAAAGGGCGAGGCGCGCCAGTTCGGCGCCGACCCGCTCGCCGAGCTTGCCGAGACGATCGAGATGACCGCGCGCGCCTGTATCGAGCGGCACGATACGCCGACCCAGGCGCTGGAATTTGTCGTGCAGCTTCGCCCGCTGTTCGAGACGACGCTGGGGCTGCTCGAGCGCGAGGCCAACCCGCTGGTAGAGCGCAAGCCGGCCGCTTTCGGACGCCGGGCGTTCGCGAACTGATCGGGGCCTGACTAAAGAAAGGCACGTCCGTGCTCCTGCGAAAGCAGGAGCCCAGGGCCACAGCGTTTCCTTCCGTAACTCTGGGCTCCTGCCTTCGCAGGAGCACGAGCCACGTTTCACAGAACTCGCTTATTCGCCTTCTTCAGGCTTTGCATTGAGTTGGATATAATTCTCCAGCCCCATCCGCTCGATCATGTCGAACTGGCGCTCGAGCGTGTCGACATGCTCTTCTTCGCTATCCAGGATCCGACGGAACAGGTCGCGGCTGACATAGTCGCGCACCGTCTCGCTATGCTGGATCGCGTCGCGCAGCACGACGAGCGCCTCCATCTCCAGCGCCAGGTCGGCGCGTAGCGCTTCCTCCACCGTCTCGCCGATGCGCAGGCGGCCGAGCAGCTGGAAATTGGGCAGGCCTTCGAGGAACAGGATGCGCTCCGACACCATGTCGGCATGCTTCATCTCGTCGATCGATTCGTGGCGTTCGAACTCGGCGAGCTTCTTGACCCCCCAGTGATCGAACATGCGGTAGTGCAACCAATATTGGTTGATCGCGGTCAGCTCGTTCTTGAGAACCTCGTTGAGATACTCGAGAACTTTTGCGTCGCCCTTCATCGCCTGCACCCCTGTAAAGAAGGGGCTATTCTAGCGGTAAAAGAACGCCACGAAAACCGCAGAAATCCGCGGTTTTCTAATTGCGAATGTCACGCAGCCGCGCGTTCGTCGGCGATGATTTCGCGTGCGAAGGGAACGCACTGGCCGCACTTGGCCGCCTTTCCGAGCGCACGATAGGCCTGGCAGGCGCTGGTCGCCCCAGCACGCGCAGCTCCGCGCACTTCCCGCTCCCGAATTGCATTGCAAACGCAGACGACCATTGCTTCCTCACGCTCTCTGGAAGCGGATGTACGGTTATTGAGACTGATTCGCAAGGGTAATGCGAGGCGTTCGCATTAGGTATTTTCCGCGCCGCCGCGAAGCGGCTGGAGCCGCCCGCGGGCGAGGCTGCGCCACAACCATTCGAACGGCCCATAGCGGAACCGGGCGAGCCAGGGCTTCGACCAGAGCAGGATCAGCACCCAAACGGCTACTACGACCAGATAGAGCTGCCAGCGTGACAGATATCCGAACCAGCCCAGGCCATAGCCGTTGAACAAGGTCGAGCATATCAGGCTGGTCGCCAAATAATTGGTGAACGCCATCCGGCCGGCGGCGGCGAGGCGCGCGGTGAGCGCGCCGCCCGATCTGACCAGCAGGAGGATCAGGCAAATCCAGCCGGCGATCATCAGCGGGCGTATCGGCGTGGCGAGCGCCATCACCGCGAGCGTGACCGCGAACAGGCCGAAATCGGCATGTACGACATAAGCGGCGAGCGCGATGTAGGCGGGCAGCGCGATGCCCCAGCAGACGAGCAGCCAGCGCAGATAGCGGCGGCGCTCCCATGCCCCGGTGAGCATGCCGGTGCGGAACGCGACCATGCCGAACAGCATGTACGCCAGCGTCTCGCAGCCATAGAGGCCGAGGATCACCAGCGGGCTGTAGGCCATCTCGGCGAAGCGCTCGCGGACGATTCCGCCATAGCCGCCGCGATAGAGTGCGAGCTCGCGCGCGATGTCGGCGGGAGCGGGGATGCCGAAGCCCGAGACCAGATCGTGGAGCTGCCGGGCATTGTCCGCCGTCTCGGCCGCGTTCGCGGCGGGCTGCTGGACGTCGAGCACCATCATCGGCAGCGCGGTAAAGACCAGCGTGTTGGCGAGGACGAGCATCACCGCGAGGGGCAGCATCTGCGTGGGGCGCATTCCTCTCAGCGTGAAGGCGAGCATGCCGACAAGGGCGTAGTGCGCCAATATGTCGCCGCGCCACACCAGCCACAGATGTGCGAGCCCGAAGCCGAGCAGCCAGCCCATCCGCGCGAAATGAACCTTTACCGGATTCCTTCCGTTCGCCTCGGCGCGCTCGATCACCAGCAGCATCGACGCGCCGAACAGGAACGAGAAGAGCCCGCGCATCTTGCCGTCGAACAGCACGAAGTTGATCAGATAGACGGCCAGATCGGCGCCGTGCGCGCCGCCATAGGCACGCGGATTCATATAAGCCGCCTCGGGCATGCTGAAACTGACGATGTTGAGCAGCAAGATGCCTAGCACCGCAACGCCGCGGACAATGTCGAGCGACTGGACGCGCGTCGATGCGCCAAGGGCGGTCATTCTGCGCCGCACCGCGGGCGCTGCTCTGTCACGCGTGTCACGGAAACCCCTCCCTGTTGGGAGAAGGTTACAGCCAGGTCGTGATCTCCTCCAGCGACTTCTTGGCCAGCGCATGGACCGGGACGGTGGCGTTCTGCGCGGCATGGCCGGCGACGATCAGCATCAGCGGCCTTTCATAAGCCGGGCGGCGGCACACGCGATTGAGGAAGGCCATTGGCGCGGGGGTGTGCACCAGGGTGGCGATGCCGGCCTTGTGGAGCGCCGCGAGCAGCAGGCCGCAGGCGATACCGACGCTTTCGGTGACATGATAGTTTTGCTGCGTGTCATCGTCGGGCAACTCGCCCGCCGGGCGCTCGGCGAAGGCGACGATCAGCCAGGGCGCGACTTCGAGATAAGGCTTGTTTGCATCGGTGCCGAGCGGCCACACCGCCTCGAGCCATTGGCGGCCCGCCTTCCCGCCGTAGAAAGCGCGCTCCTCCTCTTCCACGGCCACGCGGATCGTCGCCTTGGCCTCGGGCGAGGCGATGGCGCAGAAATGCCAGGGCTGGCGATTGGCGCCGTTGGGCGCCGATCCGGCGGCGAGCAGCGCCGACTCGATCACTTCGCGCGGAACCGGGGCGTCGCTGAAAGCGCGGCAGCTCCGGCGCGAACGCATCACCTCGTAAAAGGCGCGTGCGCGCTCGATCCGCTCCGCGTCGGCGAGGTCAGGATATGGGTCCCAAGGCACTGCGTCATGCTGTGGCATATTCGTCCTATGCCTGCATCGCATAGGTCCATAGTGGATTATACCTAGCGTTTATGCGTAGTGCCTTAGCGGTTCTCCTTGCGAATCATCAGCTTGAGACCTGACCAAATTTCATCCACCGCGCACACCTTGATGTCTACAAGACCCGTCGGAAGTGCCACATCGCGCACGACATTCTCGGTGATGTCGGTCTCCACCCGCGCCGCTTTCTTGGGCCAGGAGACCCAGATGAAGCCGTTGGTGGCGAGCAGCGGACGGAGCGCAGCGAGCTCGCGTTCGAGATGCGCGCGCTCGGTGACGAAAAGATGGGCGCCCTGGAGGCCGTCGGAAGCAGCGGGCTGTTCGTCGACCTCGGCATCGGCGATCTCGTCGCGAACGCTGGCGGGCATGTTGTGGAACCACACGCGCATGCCGCGCTTGAGCCCGAGCTTGTCGGCGAGCGGCGTACCCGAATAGCCTGCGGTCATGGCGGTCTCCCTGCTGCAGAGTAACGCATGCGCCGCGCATCGACTAGCATGGCGAACGAGTCGCAGAATCCAGGAGAAACCGAAATGTTCGCCAGCACCTTGATCGCGGTCATGTTGGCGAGCGCGCCGACGCAGATGGTGCAGTGCGTGGAGGTGCCGGCGGGCATGACCGCGGCGAGTATCGAGGCGCGCGGAGAGGCGTGGTTCGTGCGAGGAACGCCGATGACGCTCGGCAAGCGGCGCTACGTCAAATCCGGCTCCGTGCGCGGGATGTCGCCGGTCGAGGTGGAGGCGTTCGCGCGCTTCGGCGCGGCGACGGTCTTTGCCGGGACGGGCGGTGCCAGGCGCGACACGGTGTATGTGCTGGCGGACATTCGCGACTGCACGTTCCAGGCGTATCGGGCGAAATAGGGGGAGGGGCACTGCGGTTGAGGCTGCGGGCCGGAATGGCCGCTAACGACCCAATTGCGGACTCCAACTGATGCCCTTTTACCCACCCGTCACCCCGGCCTTGTGCCGGGGTCCCCCCATCCGCGAGAGAACCGCTAGAGCCTCGAGTGTCTCACGAAGTCGCGCAGCGGGCCCCGGCACAAGGCCGGGGTGACGGTGGAAGGCTATGTCCGCTCCCAATCAAAAGCGGACGGTCGACCTCCCCGCCGAGCTCAGGCCAGCGCCGCGTCCTCGCCCATCAGCGCCGGGAAGAAGCCTTCGTGCGCGGCCCTGAGGTCGTCCAGGCCGACGCAGAAATCGCCGTCCTCCAGCTCGAAGATCAGCCGGCCGGCGATGGTGCGGCCGATCGGATCGGCGGCTAGGCCGGCCTTGTCGGCGGCGACGAGGAAGTCGGCGAGCGCCTCGTCCTTCACGGTGACGACGTACAAGCCCTGGTCTTCACCGAAGAACGAGCCCGCGACGCCGAAGGGCTGCGGCTGATCGATGATCGCGCCGATGTTCGAGGCGAGCGCCATCTCGGCGAGCGCGACGGCCAGGCCGCCATCTGCCACGTCATGGCAGGCAGTGATGCAGCCGGTCGAGATCGCCGAGCGGACAAAGGCGCCGGTGCGGCGCTCCATCATCAGGTCGACGGGCGGGGGCGGGCCCTCTTCGCGGCCATGAACCTCGCGCAGCCAGATCGATTGGCCGAGGTGCCCGGAGCGTTCGCCCAGGGCAATGATGATGTCGCCGGTGCCCTTGAAGGCGATGGTGCAGCTCTTGGTCCAGTCCTTGAGCAGGCCGACGCCGCCGATCGCTGGGGTGGGGAGGATCGCCGATCCGCCGCCAGTGGCCTTGCTCTCATTGTAGAGCGAGACGTTGCCCGAGACGATCGGGAAGTCGAGCGCGCGGCAGGCTTCGCCCATGCCCTCGAGGCAGCCGACGAACTGGCCCATGATCTCCGGGCGCTGCGGATTGGCGAAGTTGAGGCAATTGGTGACCGCGAGCGGTGTCGCGCCGACCGCGCAGAGATTGCGCCAGGCCTCTGCAATGGCCTGCTTCCCGCCCTCGACGGGATCGGCGAAGCAATAGCGCGGCGTGCAGTCGGTGGTGATCGCCAGACCCTTGTCGGTGCCGTGGACGCGGACCACCGCGGCATCGCCGCCGGGGCGCTGGACCGTATCGGCGCCGACCATGTGGTCATATTGTTCCCAGATCCAGCGGCGCGACGCGATGTCGGGCGATGCCATCAACTTGAGCAGGTCGGCGGCGATGTCGCTGCTCTCGGGCACGTCGGTCAGCTCGGGCCGCTTGGGCGTCGGCACGTGCGGGCGATCGTAGAGCGGCGCATCGTCGGCCAGCGGCGCGAGCGGGATGTCGGCGACGGTGTCGCCCTTCCATTTGAGCACCATGCGGCCGGTGTCGGTGACATGGCCGATGACGGCGAAATCGAGCTCCCACTTCTCGAAGATCGCCTGGGCGAAATCCTCGCGGCCTGGCTTTAGCACCATAAGCATGCGCTCCTGGCTCTCCGAGAGCATCATCTCGTACGGCGTCATGCCGGTTTCGCGCTGGGGGACGTCGTCCATGATCAGTTCGATGCCGACGCCGCCCTTGCTGGCCATCTCGACCGAGGAGGAGGTGAGACCGGCCGCACCCATGTCCTGGATCGCGACGATCGCGTCGGATGCCATCAGCTCGAGGCAGGCCTCGATCAGCAATTTCTCGGTGAAGGGATCGCCGACCTGGACGGTGGGGCGCTTCTCCTCCGAATCCTCGCCGAAATCGGCCGAGGCCATGGTAGCGCCGTGGATGCCGTCGCGGCCGGTCTTGGAGCCGACATAGACGATCGAATTGCCCACGCCGCTCGCGGCCGAATAGAAGATCTTGTCCTGATCGGCGACGCCGACGGTCATCGCGTTGACCAGGATGTTGCCATCATAGGCCGGGTGGAAATTGACTTCGCCGCCGACGGTAGGAACGCCGACGCAATTGCCGTAGCCGCCAATGCCGTGGACGACGCCCGCGATGAGGTGGCGCATCTTGGGATGATCGGGCCGGCCGAAGCGCAGTGCGTTCATGTTCGCGACCGGACGCGCGCCCATGGTGAAGACGTCGCGCAGGATGCCGCCCACGCCTGTCGCCGCGCCCTGATAGGGCTCGATGTACGAGGGGTGGTTGTGGCTCTCCATCTTGAAGATCGCCGCCTGGCCGTCGCCGATGTCGATCACACCGGCATTCTCGCCGGGGCCGCAGATCACCTGGGGGCCTTCGGTGGGGAGCTTCTTCAGATGGATGCGGCTCGATTTGTAGCTGCAATGCTCGGACCACATCACCGAGAAGATGCCAAGCTCGGTGATATTGGGCTCGCGACCCATCGCGTGCAGGACGCGCGCATATTCTTCGGGCGACAGGCCGTGCTCGGCAACGACTTCGGGCGTGATCTGAGTCATGAGGCGAGCCCTTAGCGGGGGTGACGCGCTTCGTCACCCCGGCGCGTGCCGTGTTTGCGCGTCGCGGGCGTTGGGATAGGATCGCGCCGGCCGGGCGGGGGCGCCACCAAGGGAGAGCCACATGGCCGGACTTCTCACTCTCGCAAGGCGTGTCGCGGCTTGCGTCGCCGTCATGATGGTCGCGATGCTGGCGGACCCGGTCGTCGCACGCGCAGCGCCCGGGGACGTCGTGTCGTCAATGCCGATCGGCGGAGCGCCGGATGGCTCCGCAGCGTACCGCATCCGCTATCGCTCCACCGACAAGGACGGGCGGGCGATCATTGTCAGCGGCGCGGTGATCGTGCCGATCGGGACGGGGCCGGCGGGCGGACGCCCGGTGGTGGTCTGGGCGCACGGCGCCTCGGGCATTGCCGAGGGCTGCGGGCTTTCCGACAAGCCGGGGCTGTACAATCAGATCGCTGGGCTGAACGCACTGCTGGCGGCGGGCTATGTCGTCGTCGCGCCGGACTATCAGGGACTCGGCACTCCGGGACCGCATCCGTTCCTGGTCGGCGCAGCGAGCGCGCACAGCGTGCTTGATTCGGTGCGCGCGGTGCGGAGCATGTCAGTGGCGCGGGCGTCGAACCGATATGCGCTATGGGGCGAATCGCAGGGGGCCTATTCGGTGCTGTGGGCAGGCAAGCTGGCGGCGCGCTATGCGCCCGAGCTGCGGCTGGCCGGTGTCGCGGCGGCCGCGCCCCCGACCGATCTCAAGGCGAACCTCACCGGCGGCACCAATGCCGCCGTGCGCGCCTTCCTCACCGCTTATGCCGCCGAAAGCTGGTCCAAGGTCTACGGCGTTCCGCTGACCAGCGTGGTCAAGCCCGCCACCGCCAAGCTGATCGGGGCCATCGCGCGCAACTGCGTGACGCTGGACGGGTTCGCGCTGCGCACCAAGATCGGCATGATGCGGCTGGCCTATCAATTGCGGAAGGTGGATCTCGCCGCGTCGCCGCGCTGGGCGGCATTGATGCAACAGAATTCGGTGACGCCCTCGGGGCTCACCATGCCGCTCTTCATCGCGCAAGGATCGGCCGATGCGATTGTCGCGCCGGCGGTGACCCGCGCGTTCGTCGACCGGCTGTGCACGCGCGGCGCTGCGCTGCGTTTCCTGCCGATCGAGAAAGGCGATCACGTCTCCGTTGGCAAGCGAGCGTCGGCGGAAGTCGTGGATTGGCTGGCTGATCGCTTTGCTGGCAGACCGGCACCGGTCGATTGCGGGCGGATCTAACACCTGGTTAACCTGCGGGGCCTAAACGGGAATCATGGCTGCGCATCAATGGATCGAGGCGTTTCAGGAACGCCAATTGGGCACGGGCGACGTCGCGCCGCTCGCCGCGTCCTGGGAATGCGATCTTGCGAATGACGGCCTGCGCTGGGCGCCCGGCGTGTTCGAGCTGTTCGGCCTGCCCCTGGGCGCCCGGCTCGACCGGCGCGAGATCGTCGAGATGTATGTCGGCGAATCGCGGGTGCTGCTCGATAGGCTGCGCGCCGATGCGATCGCGACCTGCGGCAGCTTCACCTTCGACGCGCAGATCCGGCGGATCGACGGCGAGCTGCGCTGGATGCGGCTGACCGCCGACGTGCTGGCGCAGAATGGCCGAGCGGTCCGGCTCTACGGCACCAAGCAGGATATCACCGCCGAGATCGCGCGCTAACCGACCCTCCGTCGCGCGGCGGAGCTTGCCGGGAGGAGGATCAGGGGGTCGTGGGCGGCACGACGTTGATGCGCTTGGACAAAGCCTTGTCCTGATCTTCGTCGTTCAGCCGATTGAATTCCGCCCATTCCGTCTTGGTCAGGCAGAAGCGCTTGGCCATCATCGACCCTGTCGGGATGATGCCACGGCAGATTTTCTTTTCCTTGACCGGCTGCGCCGGCGCGGCAGCGCTCGCGGGTGTGACCGTAGCAGTGTCCTGCGCCTCGGCAGTGGACGCGATCAGAAATCCTGCGGTAATGGCTGCAAGTAAAGGCGATGACATAAGATTTCGACTCCCCGTTCGCAGAACGTGGCATGGTAGCATCGTCCTCGCAGTTGGGAAGTTACTTGTTTGTCCCAAGTTGGAAGCATCGCCGGACCGCGTTTTTAGAGGATCTCACGCACTTTTTCCGGCGGCCGACCCAGCCGCACGCCCTTTTCGGTCTCGACCAGCGGGCGTTCTATCAGGATTGGATCGGCTGCCATCGCGTCGAGGATCGCATCGTCGGACGCGTCCTTCAGCGCCTTGGCCCCATCCTCGGCTTTGCGCAGCCCCTCGCGCGGGGTGATACCGGCGCGGGCATAGAGTTCGGCCAGCTTGTCGCGACTGGGCGGGGCCTTCAGATATTCGACGATCTCAACCTCGACGCCGGGCGTCTCGTTCAAGATCGCCAGCGCCTCGCGCGATTTCGAACAGCGCGGGTTGTGGTAGATGATGGCCTTCACGCTTCGGTTCCTTGCGGGGCCGGCATCACTTCGCCGCCGGCTTCAGATATTTGTCGAACCAGGCGACGGTCCGCTTGAGCGAATCGAGCTGGTTCTCGCGCTTCTGAAAGCCATGTCCTTCGGCCGGATAGAAGACGGTTTCGACGACATTGCCCTTGGCCTTGAGGATGTCGTTGACCTCCTGCGCCTGGCCGCGCGGCACGCGGATGTCGTTCTCGCCCTGGATCGTCAGCAGAGGCGCCTTGGCGTTGCGGATATAGGTGAGCGGCGAGGCGGCGTCATAGACCTTGGGATCGCTCTCCGGCGTGCCGAGCAGGCCGCGCTGATAGGCCTTCAGCAGCTCGTCCTGATCGCGGTACATCGTCCGCCAGTTGATGATGCCGAACCATTGGACGGCGGCGGCGAACTCGTCGGGCGCGCGGCCGATCGCCATCAGCGTCATGAACCCGCCATAGCTGCCACCGAAGATGCCGACGCGCTTGGGATCGACATAGCCGGTGGCGACGAGAAAGGCCTTGGCTGCGACGGTGTCCTTGAGGTCGCCGCCGCCGAGATCCTTGAAATTGGCGTCCTGGAAGGCCCGGCCATAGCCGGTCGAGCCGCGGAAATTGGGCTGGATCACGACATAGCCGCGGCTGGCGAAGGCGGTGGCATAGCGGCTATAGCCGTCCTGCGCCTGGCCGGTGGGTCCGCCATGCGGCAGGACGATCGCTGGATTGCTGCCGTCGCGCTTCAGATTGGCCGGCATGGTGACGATCGCGCTGATCAGCGTGCCGTCGAAGCTCTTATAGGTCACCACGTCGGACTTGGGCAGCGCCGCGGGGGTCAAGCTGGCGATCGCCAGCTGGGTGGCCGGGCGCGCCGCGCCGGTGGCGAGATCATAAAGATAGAGGTTGGTCGGCGAATCCGCCCCGGAATGGTTGACCAGCAATGTGCGGCCGTCGGGCGAGCGCGGATCGTTGCCGGTGAGATAGTTGACGCCGGGCGGGATCGACAAAGCGGTCTCCGCCCCGGTCGCCAGATCATATTTGTACAGCGTGCTGCGCGTATCGGCGTTGGTGCCGAAGATCAGCGTCTTGCCGTCGCGGGTGAAGTTGCTCGCCATCTGTTCCCACGGTGTGGGCTTGAGCCATTTCCACTGCTTGGTCGCGATTTCGTACAGGCCGGCATGGCTCTGGCCGGTGCCTTCATCGGTGTTGACCGCAAGCCATTTGCCGTCGGGTGTGATGTCGACGGCGTCATAGACGGTGTCGGCCTTACCGATCAGTTTGGTCGCGGCGCCGGTGGCGACATCGATCCGCCAGACCTCCCCCACCTTCGAATCGACTCGGTCGCGGTCGGCGATCAGCGCCTTGCCGCCGTCGATCCAGGCGACCGCGGTCCAGCTATATTGCGGATCGGCCTCCTTGGTCAGCACACGGACCTGGCCGTTCGCGTCCATCACCGCGATATTCGCCTGGCCCTCGGACTTGAGCTTGGTCGAAAGCGCGACCAGCCCGCCGCTGGGGCCGACGAGCATACCGTTCTCGCGGCGATCGGGCGTGTTGGTGAGGTTTTCTACCGCGCCGCCGTTCACCGGCACGCGATAGATGTCGGTATATTCATTACCGCCGACATCCTGCTGGAAATAAACATATTTGCCGTCGGCGGAGGCGGCGAGGCCGCTCTGCGTGTCTTCGGACTGGGTGAGCTGGACCGGCCAACTGCCCGCGGCATCGGTGCGCCAGATATTGGTGCGCCCGGTGAGATTGGTCGCGACGAAGATCTGCTTGCCATCGACGCTCCAGGCCGAGCTGCCCAGGCTGCGCGACGCGCCGATATCCTCGATCGGTACGGCGCGGGCGTCCGGATTGACAGGGGAAGTGACGCTTTTGGGATCGGTGGCCGGCCGGTCCGGCGTCTTGACCTGCGCGGTGACCGGAAGGGCAAGGACGAGCGCGACGGCGGTGGCGGCGAGCAAGCGCGTCATGTGATTTTCTCCCCTGTGTGTGGGGAGCTTGCCAGAGTGAGCGAGGTTGGGGAAGGTTCGCGCTCCCGCCCGTCACCCCGGACTTGTTCCGGAGCGACGGAGAGGGGGCTCAGCGCCCGCCGATCAGGACCGTGTCGTCCTGCTTCGCCAGCCACTCTTCCAGCCACTTGATCGTGTAGTTCCCGGCCTGGAAGTCGGGGTCCTCTAGCAATGCCTGGTGCAGGGGAATTGTGGTCTTCATCCCCTCGATCACGAACTCTTCGAGCGCGCGGCGCAGGCGCATGATGCAGCGTTCGCGGGTCGAGCCATAGACGATCAGCTTGGCGATCATGCTGTCGTAATAAGGCGGCACCTTGTAGCCGGCATAGAGCCCCGAATCGACGCGCACATGCATGCCGCCCGGCGCGTGGAACTGCTTCACCGTGCCTGGCGAGGGCGCGAAGGTGCGCGGATCCTCGGCATTGATGCGGCATTCGATCGCGTGGCCGCGGAACTGGACGTCCTCCTGGCGGCATGACAGGCCGCAGCCCTCGGCGACGCGGATCTGCTCGCGGACCAGATCGATGCCGGTGATCATCTCGGTCACCGGATGCTCGACCTGGAGGCGGGTGTTCATCTCGATGAAATAGAACTCGCCATCTTCCCACAGGAATTCGATCGTGCCGGCGCCGCGATAGCCCATGTCGGCCATCGCCTTGCTGACAATTCCGCCCATCCGCGCGCGGTCCTCGGGGCCGAGCACGGGGGAGGGGGCTTCCTCGAGCACTTTCTGGTGGCGGCGCTGGAGCGAGCAGTCGCGCTCGCCGAGATGGATGGCGTGGCCGTTGCCGTCGCCGAACACCTGGAACTCGATGTGGCGCGGATTGCCGAGATATTTCTCGAGATAGACGGTGGCATCGCCGAATGCGGCCTTCGCCTCGCTGCCGGCCTGCTGCATCAAAGTCTCAAGCTGATCCTCGGAAGCGCAGACCTTCATGCCGCGGCCGCCGCCGCCCGAAGCCGCCTTGATGATCACCGGATAGCCGATGCGCTTGGCGATCGCCTTGGCCTCGTTCACGTCGCTGATCGCGCCGTCCGAGCCCGGAACGAGCGGCAGGCCAAGCGCGCCTGCGGTGCGCTTGGCTTCGACCTTGTCGCCCATCGTGCGGATATGCTCGGGCTTGGGCCCGACGAAGATGATGCCGTGCGCCTCGACGATCTCGGCGAACTGGGCGTTCTCCGAGAGAAAGCCATAGCCGGGATGAATCGCGTCCGCGCCCGAGATCTCGGCGGCCGAGATGATGTTGGGGATGTTGAGATAGCTCTCGCTCGCCGCTGGCGGTCCGATGCAGATCGCCTCGTCCGCCAGCCGCACATGCATCGCATCGCTGTCGGCCGTGGAGTGCACCGCCACCGTCTTGATGCCCATCTCATGGCATGCGCGATGGATGCGCAACGCTATTTCGCCGCGATTGGCGATCAGGAGCTTCTTGATCTCGGGCATTTGGTTCTACTCGACCACGACGAGTGGCTGGTCGAACTCGACCGGTTGCCCGTTTTCGATGAGAATCGCCTTCACCGTGCCCGGAGCGGGCGCGTGGATCGGATTCATCACCTTCATCGCTTCGATGATCAGCAGCGTATCGCCTGCAGCCACCTTCTGGCCGACCGCGACGAAGTTCTTCGCCTCGGGATTGGCGGCGAGATAGGCGGTGCCGACCATCGGCGACTTGACCGCGTTTGCGGCCGAAGGCGCGGCGGGGGCGGCTTCGATGACCGCGGGCGCCGCGGCGACGGGCGCCTGGGAATAAGCGGGCGTGGCGTACTGCATCGGCGCGGCCGTCACTGTGCGCGCGACGCGGACGCGGCGCTCACCGTCCTCCACTTCGATTTCGGTGAGCTGCGTATCGTCGAGTACGGCGGCGAGCTGACGCACCAGGTCGATATCGACCTGCATCGCTCCCGTCTTGTCGTTCTTGTCGGCCATGCGACCCTTCTTCTGGATGAAACCGCGCCCTGTGTCAGAAGCGCGCGGCAGCTTCAAGCGCAAGCATATAGGAAAGCGCCCCGAACCCGGCCACGGTGCCCCGCGCGGCACGCCCCACAAAGGAGGTGTGGCGGAATTCCTCGCGGGCGTGTGGGTTGGAGAGATGGACCTCGATCACCGGCGTCGTGATGCTCTTCACGGCATCGTGCAACGCGACCGAGGTGTGGGTGTAGCCGCCCGGATTGAGAATCACCGCCTTGGCGCCATAGGCCTGGGCTTCGTGCAGCCAGTCGATCAGATGCCCTTCGTGATTCGACTGGCGCATGTCGATCTCCAGATCGAGCGCGCGGGCGCGGTCTTCCAATTGGCCGGCAATGTCGTCCAGTGTGTCGTGCCCATAGATTTCGGGCTCGCGCAGGCCCAGCAGATTGAGGTTCGGGCCGTTCAGGACGTAGATCGTGTCGGCCAAAGCCAAGCCTTTCGGTTGCGGGCGGAGCGCCGCCCTCCCTATATGAGCGCGCGTCCCCGATCAAATTCCCAAGGCAGGCTTATGCATATCGACGGCACCGTCTCCATCACCGTCAACGGCGAGCACAAGCGCGTCTCCGCCGGGCTGAGCATCGCGCAGCTTGCCGAGACGCTGGGCCTGGTGCCCGAGAAGATCGCAGTGGAGCGCAATCTGGAGGTCGTGCCGCGCTCGAGCTTGGGCCAGGTGATCGTCGATGACGGCGACGAGCTCGAGATCGTCCATTTCGTTGGCGGCGGCGATCATGGTCGGCCGATCGACGACGACAGCTGGAGCGTCGCAGGCAAGACCTTTCGCTCACGGCTCATCGTCGGCACCGGCAAGTACAAGGATTTCGAGCAGAATGCCGCGGCGGTCGCGGCCTCGGGCGCCGAGATCGTCACGGTGGCGGTGCGTCGCGTGAACGTCAGCGATCCCAATGCGCCGATGCTCACGGACTATATCGACCCCAAGAAGATCACCTACCTCCCCAACACGGCGGGCTGCTTCGATGCCGAATCGGCGATCCGCACGCTTCGCCTGGCGCGCGAGGCGGGCGGCTGGGAGCTGGTGAAGCTCGAAGTGCTGGGCGAGGCGCGGACGCTCTATCCGGACATGGTGGAGACGCTGCGCGCGACCGAGATCCTTGCCAAGGATGGCTTCAAGCCGATGGTCTATTGCGTCGACGATCCGATCGCGGCGAAGCGGCTGGAGGATGTCGGCGCCGTGGCGATCATGCCGCTGGGCGCGCCGATCGGTTCGGGGCTGGGCATCCAGAACCGCGTGACGATCCGCCTGATCGTCGAGGGCGCCAGGGTGCCGGTGCTGGTCGATGCCGGCGTGGGCAGCGCATCGGACGCGGCGGTGGCGATGGAGCTGGGCTGTGACGGCGTGCTGATGAACACCGCGATCGCCGAGGCCAAGGATCCGATCCTGATGGCTGCAGCGATGAAGGCGGCGGTGGAGGCCGGGCGGCTCTCCTATCGCGCCGGGCGGATGGGCAAGCGGATGTATGCCGATCCGTCGAGCCCGCTCGCGGGACTGATCTGATGCGCGCGGGCCTGTTCGTGGCGGCGGCGTTCCTCACGCTGGTGGCGTGCCATCCGCGTCAGCCGCACCAGCCCCTGGTCAATGAGGGACCGATCTCGGCCGAACCGGTGAGCCTCACTGCGAAGGACGGGGTGAAGGTCGCAGGCGTCTATACCCGCGCGGCGAACCCGAAGGCGCTGATCCTGCTCTTCCACCAGGCCGGATCGGGCAAGGACGAATATGCGCTGATTGCCCCACGGCTGGCGGAGTCGGGCTATTCGTCGCTGCGCATCGACCAGCGCGCGGGCGGAGAATTGTTCGGCGTCAACGAGACGGTCAAGGCGCTCGGCAAGTCGGACGACTATTTGGCGGCTAAGCCGGACCTTGAAGCGGCGTTCGACTGGGCCAGGGCGCAGAAGCTGCCGATCATCCTGTGGGGCAGCAGCTATTCCTCGTCGTTGGTGTTCGTCCTCGCCGCCGAGCATCCGGTGAAGGCGGTGCTCGCCTTCTCGCCGGGCGAATATTTCGACGACAAGCAGATGATCGCCAAGGCGGCCGCGGGCGTGAAGGCGCCCGTGTTCGTCACTTCGGCGCAGGACGGCGAGGAGATCGACGCGGCGCGCGACATCCTCAAGGCCGTGCCGGTGGCGGGCAAGGAGCAGTTCGTGCCCAAGCTGGGCGGCGTCCACGGTTCCTCGACATTGCTCCGGACCAAGAATCCCGGCGGTGCGGAGGATGCGTGGAAGGCCGTGCTGGCGTTCCTGGCAGGCGTGACCAAGGGCTGATCGGACCGGCCGACGCTGCCTGTTCTCCTTCGTAATTCCAGCCAATTGGCGTTGTTTCTGCAGACGCAGCATGTCCCGGAACGGGACGTCTCGCAAGAAACATGAAAATATCATTAACCTGTCATTTTGGACGAATAGTCCAAATCGGGACGATCGCCGAAGTCTAGGTGATCAGCCATGCGAGGTCCGTACCTATTTCTCCGAGAGGCGGAGTAGATGGCTTGGCATGTGCGCGTCGATGTCCAAAAATGAGGGGAATCACAAGTGGTCGCTACTATCACTAAGCTTGCGTGCGCCGCAGTATTTACTTTCTCGGCTTTCTCGGCCCATGCACAGGAAGTTCTCACCAACGGTAATTTCGAGTCGGGTCTGACGGGCTGGACTTCGTATGCCACGCCGAACGGCACGATCGCCGAGCTGCCGAGCTTGCCGGGCGCGCCGGCGTCGCAGAGCGCATCGGTGGTCTCATTCAACGTGACCGGCTCGGGCGCCTCGAACGCGCTGTTCCTCAACGCGGGCAAGATAAACGGCCCGTACAATTCGAACCCGGGCGAAGGCGGCGGCGTCTTCCAGATGTTCACGACGACGACCGACGGTCTGGCGAGCTTCTCGGCCGATGTCGCGGCGCTCTACACCCGCACCAGCGGCGCTTCCGGCCTTGGCCTGATGAGTGTCCTGCTCGACGGCGTCGTGATGGACACCTATGATTTCGGCGGCGTGAACAGCGGCCCGGCCACGCTTCGCGGCGTACTGGGTTTCACCACCAACCTCGCGGCGGGCCAGCACACGATCACGCTGCAGGCGACGCGCCTCTTCGCACCGGCGCGCGGCGTTGCCTCGCAATATTTCGACAATGTCTCGCTCGTCGTGACGCCGGTTCCGGAGCCCGTCAGCTGGGCGATGATGGTCGGCGGCTTCGGTCTTGCCGGCGCGGCGATGCGCCGCCGTCGAAGCACCAAGGTCAGCTTCGCCTAAACAGGCGCCGCACCGAATAGCGGAAAGCCGCCGGTCGAAAGGCCGGCGGCTTTTTCGTCGCATGGAGATGGCGGTCGGCTTGGTGCGGTGTGGGGACGTCCGCTTTCCATCAACAGCGGATGTCTCGATTCACGAATGCGACACTAATCCGCCTTGCGCGCCAGCCAGACCGAGCGGCCGCCGGTCATATGGTCGTCCGGCGCAAAGGCGATTTCCATCAGCTTGAATGCGGCAAAGTGCTCGCGATACTCGGCGGGGTCGAGGCTCGCGTGATAGAGCGGCTCGCCGAACTGGCAGCTGGTGACTTCGCCGTGCGCAGGGCCGGTGTTGAACAGGAACATGCCACCGGGCGCGAGCCATGCGGCGGCGCGGGCGATCATTGCGGCCTGATCGGGATGCGTAAGATGGAACAGGCTGTCCCAGGCGAGCACGCCCTGGAAAGGGCCGTCCACCGCCACCGCGCGCATATCCGCCTTCAGCCAATGGTGCCTGGCGAATCGAGTGCGGGCGAGACCGGCCATGGTTTCGGACACGTCCACGCCGGTCAGCGTATGGCCGCGATCGATCAGGTATCGGTCGATCGGTTCGCCGCCGCCGCAGCCGAGATCGAGGATCCGGCTGCCCTTGGGAACGCCCAGCAAGAAGCGGTCGAGCCACGGCTTTTCGGTGAACTGTCCGCGCCGTGCGGAATCGAATGCGTGCGCGTTGCGCTCATAATGTTCGGCAATGATATCGGGCATTTGTGGAACCCCGCCCGGCGCGAACCGTTGTTTTCATTGAACGAACCGGGTGCGACCAAGCACCGGCTCGCGGCCAGGAGACTAGTGTCATGGGTGAGCTTACCGACAAGATCAAGGGCAACGTCAACGAGGCGATCGGCAAGGTAAAGCAGCAGAGCGACAACCCCGATACCCGCGATGAAGGTGCCGCCCAGGAGATCAAGGGCAAGGCCCAGCAGACCATCGGCAAGGTCAAGGGCGCGCTCGGCGACGACATCTGACGCCAGCTGTCCGACAATGAAATAGGGCCGCTCCGGGAAACCGGGGCGGCCCTTTCCATTTGGCGCGATAGGGTCAGTCTTCGACGTAGAATGCCCAGAGATCGGGGCCGACCTGCCCGGCGGCGAAACGCACTGGATTGCGCGTGCTGCCAACCTCGCAGATCATGAACGAGAAGCTCTCGGTGGTATGAAGCGGGTGGGGGAGATAGACGGTGCGGCGCTCGACCCAGCGCCACGGCTCCTCCCACACATGCACGCCTTCGATGCGGAGACGATCTCCGCGCTTGCCGAGATGTACCGATCGCCAGTGCGGCACCGCGCTCCTCCTGCTCCCGGCATGATATAACCAAGGGCAATCGGCTGCACCCGCGGGAAATTGGTCGCCACCCCGGCAACCAACTTCCCTCGCCGCGATAGGTTCACGCGTCGGCGGTCTCGCGGTAGCGCGGCGCGACGTCGCGGCGCGAAAGGTTCGGCCCCAGCGCGAGGCGCGCCTGGTGATAGGTCTCCCACAGTCCTTCGTCGGCGAGCGGCGGGATGGTGACGGCCTCGCCGCGATCGAAGCCGAGCAGCGATGCGTCGACCAAGTCGTCCACGCCCATCACTATCTCGGGGGGGAAGCTGTCGACATCCTTGCCCGACCGCTCCCAGATCTCGGTGCGCGTGGCGCCGGGAAGGACGGCCTGGACCTGCACGCCGCTCCCGGCGAACTGCCGCGACAGCGAGAGCGACAGGTTGAGCAGATAGGCCTTGGTGCCACTATAGACGCCATCATACGCTTCGGGAGCGAGCGCCAGCACCGAGGCGATGTTGATGATCGCGCCCTTGTCGCGTGCCTTGAACGCCTTGCCGGCGGCCGAGGCGAGCAGGGTCGGCGCGGTGATGTTGAGCGTGATGATGCGCTCGAGCTGCGACGCTTCGTTTTCGAGCAGGCCACCATTCAGCGACATGCCGGCATTGTTGACCAGCAGGGTGATCGCAGGGTCGCTTTCGAGGCGCTTCGAGATGCGATCGAGATCGTCGCCGTCGGTCAGGTCGGCGGGGAGGACTTCGACCGTGCGGCCGGTTTCGGCGCGCAGCTTTTCGGCGAGCGCACCCATGCGGGCGGCGTCGCGGGCAACGAGGATCAGGTCATGGCCACGGCGGGCCAGGCGATCGGCATAGACCGCGCCGATGCCGGTCGATGCGCCGGTGATCAGGGCGGTGCCGAGGGAAGAATTGCTCATTTCGTGTCTCCATGCGGCCCTGAAGCGAGTCGCTTGCATTTTAATAGTAACTCACTATCATTATGCAATGGATACGAGAGAAGAAAATTTGACTCCTTGCCCGGTGGCCCGCGGATTGGCGCGGGTCGGCGACGCCTGGAGCATGCTGATCCTGCGCGACGTGAGCCTGGGGATGACCCGGTTCGACCAGCTGCGCACCAGCCTGAAGATCGCGCCGAACATCCTCACGCAGCGCCTGCGCGCGCTGACTGAGGCGGGGGTGCTGGAGAAGCGCCGCTACAGCGAGCGGCCGCCGCGCGACGAATATGTGCTGACGGCGGCGGGGCGCGATTTCCTGCCTGTGCTGCACGTCATCGGCGAATGGGGCCGGACGTATAATGGCAAGGGCGGCACGAGCCGGCTCGTCGACGAAGAGACCGGCAAGCTGGTCGAGCCGATGGTGATCGACCGGCTGACCGGCGTGCCGTTGGAGGGCCGGGCGCTGCGCGTCGCTCTGCCCGACGATCCTTTGGTCAGCGGTTCCGGATCGCGGAGATCGTGGTTGCTGGAGTGATGAACTCCACCTCGGTCTTGAGGTGGAGCAGCTTCAGACCCGGCTGCTCCAGCGCGCGGTCGAGCGCAGGGGCGAATTGTTCGGTCGTCTCGACCGTCTCCGCCCAGGCGCCATAGGCGCGGCCGAGCGCGGCGAAATCGGGGTTCCTGAGCGCGGTCCCGGAGAGGCGCGCGGGATATTCGCGCTCCTGGTGCATGCGGATCGTGCCGTAGGTGGAGTTGTCTACGACGATGACGAGCATGTTCGCGTCATGCTGGATCGCAGTGGCGAGCTCCTGGCCGTTCATCAGGAAATCGCCGTCGCCGGCGACCGCGACGACCTGGCGATCGGGGAAGCGGATCGCCGCAGCGACCGCGGCGGGGACGCCATAGCCCATCGCGCCGGCGGTTGGGGCGAGCTGCGAAGGCTGCGGGCCATAGCGCCAGTAACGGTGCCACCAGCCCGAGAAGTTGCCCGCGCCGTTGCAGATGATCGTGTCCACCGGCATCGCCTCGCGCATCGCCAGCACGCACTGGCCGAGATCGAGCGCTACGCCCTCGCGGGGCTTGGGCGTGGACCATTCGAGCCATTCGGCATGGGCTTCGGCGCCGGAGGCGTGCGGTGTCGGTGGATATTCGGCGCTGGCTAGCGCATCCGCGAAGGAGAAGGTGTCGCAGCAGGCCGCGATGTCAGCGCGATAGACCCGGTTGAGCTCGGTGGGATCGGGATGGACATGGATTAGCGACTGGCCCGGGTGATCCGGCGTGATGAGGGTGTAGCCATCCGTCGTCGCTTCGCCGAGCCGCGCTCCGATTGCGAGGATCACATCCGCCGCCTTGATCCGCGCGACCAGTTTCGGATTGGGGCCGTAGCCCAGATTACCGGCCCATGCCTTGGACCAGTTCGGAATCGCGTCCTGCCGGCGGAACGCTCCGGCGACTGGGATACCCCAGTTGCTCGCGAAGCAATCGAATGCGCCGGTCGTCGCCTTGTCCCAGCCCGCTCCGCCCACGATCGCGACGGGACGCTTGGCGTTGCGCAGCAGGGTCAGCGCTGCATCAGCCTGTTCGCTGTTGTCTGCTTGCCACACGCGTTCGATGCGCGGCCGGTCCACCGCATCGACCACGTCGCACAACATGTCCTCGGGCAGCGCGATCACCACCGGGCCGGGCCGTCCGTTCATCGCGGTCGCATAGGCCCGCGCGACATATTCGGGAATCCGCCGCGCATCCTCGATCCGCGTCGCCCATTTGGCGAGCGGGGCGAACATTGCAGGGAAATCGACTTCCTGGAAGCCTTCGCGGTCGCGCATGCCGCGGTCGACATCGCCGATGAACAGGATCATCGGCTGCGAATCCTGCATCGCGACATGCACGCCGATCGAAGCGTTGGTCGCGCCCGGCCCGCGCGTCACGAAGGCCACGCCCGGCCGCCCAGTCATCGCGCCGTCCGCGCACGCCATGAAGCCGACGCCGCCCTCCTGGCGACATGTCACCAAGTCGATCTGTGGCGTGTCGTGCAGCGCGTCGAGCACGGCGAGGAAGCTCTCGCCCGGCACGTGGAAGATACGGTCGCAGCCCTGTGCGACCAGATTGTCGACGAGGATCCGGCCCCCGGTTCGTTTCGCGGTCATCGTGCCTGTCTAGACCGGGCAGGGCTGCTTGGGTAACCCCCCTTGCCGTGCGGCGGCCGAATGCGCCGGGCACGAAAAAGGCCGCGCGGCGAACCGCGCGGCCCTTCATGATCGTCAGGCGATCAGAAGCGAACGCCGAGGCCGGCGAGCACCTGATGGCGCTCCACGTCCTGGCTGTAGTTCGAGTAGCGATACTCGACCTTGCCGTAGAAGCGGCCGAACTGGCGCTCCACGCCGGCACCCAGACGGAAGCCGTCGAGATTGTCGGCGGCGCGGACATTGGCGGTCTCGCCGATCACGCGCGCATTGGTGTAGCCGCCCTTCACATAGAGCAGCGTGTTCGGGATGACGACATAGCCGGCGCGCACGCCCGCATAGAGGTCGCGGCCAGCCTTGACGGTGACGCCCGCGTCGGTTTCCTTCGCGGTCGAACCGGTGACTTCACCCTCGACGCCGAACACGGCCTTGCCGCGCTGCAGGTCGTAGCCAAGCGCACCGCCATAGGTGAAGCCCGACGCGCCTGCGTTATTGGTTTCCACACGGTCCCAGCCGCCGACGATTTCGGCGCGCGGGCCCTGGAAGGGCTTGGCTTCATCCTGGGCGAAAGCGGGGGTTGCGGCTGCCGTCAGGGCGAGCGCCGCCGTTGCGAGAATTCGCATTGTTTTTCCTACTCTTTGGACTTTGTACTCTAGCTTCGGATGGCCATCCGGGGGACTACGTAGGTCTCCATCTCGCAGCTGCAATATGGCAAATTAACTACACTGGTAGGTGTTGCCTTTCGGCCTCACCTATACCTTTGTGCAATTGCGAACGGTCGCGAAGTTGAAAGCCGGTTCAGGTTTGCTTGACCGGGGCTTGGCCGGGGGATTATCGCCGCGCCAGATCAGGAGAGAATCGCAGCGATGAACAAGCTCTATCCCAACGCCGAAGCAGCGCTGGAAGGGCTGCTGTTCGACGGCATGACTCTGTGCGCCGGCGGTTTCGGCCTGTGCGGCATCCCTGAGCGGCTGATCGACGCGATCCAGGCCTCGGGCGTCACCGGGCTCACCATCGCCTCCAACAATGCGGGCATCGACAATGAGGGGCTGGGCAAGCTGCTGCGCAGCCGCCAGGTGAAGAAGATGATTTCCTCCTATGTCGGCGAGAACAAGGAGTTCGAGCGGCAATATCTCGCCGGCGAGCTCGAGGTGGAATTCTGCCCCCAGGGCACGCTCGCGGAGCGCTGCCGCGCGGGCGGGGCAGGGATACCGGGCTTCTATACCAAGACCGGCGTCGGCACCCAGGTGGCCGAGGGCAAGGAAGTGAAGACCTTTGACGGCGAGGATTATATCCTCGAGCGCGGCATCCGCAGCGACGTCTCGATCATCAAGGGCTGGAAGGCCGACGAGAGCGGCAACCTCATCTTCCGCAAGACCGCGCGCAACTTCAACCAGCCGATGGCGACCGCGGGGCGCGTCTGCGTAGCCGAGGTGGAGGAAGTGGTGCCGGTTGGCAGCCTCGATCCGGACTGCATCCATCTGCCTGGCATCTATGTGAAGCGGATGATCATCGGCAGCCCCTACGACAAGAAGATCGAGTTCCGCACGACGCGGCAGCGCCCAGAAGTCGTTGGGGCGGCATGATGCCGAGCGCCTCCGGGCGATTGCTGGGCGGGACGGTCGCGATGGCGCTGCTGTCCGGCTGTGTCGCTGCGGCGGTACCGGTCGTGGCGGCGGGCGGAATCTACAAGTCGTCGCAGGATGCGAAGAAGCGCAAGCGGAACCGGGGGCGACAGGAAGCCCCGCAGCCCGCGCCGAGTGCGACCGTGCAGACGCCGGAGGGACAGTGGCAGGTCACGCAGCTCAAGCAATTGCCGTCGCCCAGCGGTGTACCGGACCAGCCGCCGGTGACAGCCACGCCGGCCGCGGGCGTCGCCGTGCCGCCAGGGATGCAATATCTCTACGGATCGGGCGAGGCGGCGGCGCTGAGCGTGCAGGCTTATCAGGCGTTGTGGGCCTATGTCCGCAACCGGGCGCTCGACCGGAAGACAGGCAGTTCCGCCTGGTCGGTCGTGCTTTCGCGCGACGGCACGCTGGCGGCGCCGAAGTTCACGGCGTGTGAGCAGAAGCCGCTCGCCGTTGTGCTCGACGTGGACGAGACTGCCTTGCTCAACCTGGGCTATGAGGCCTCCGACGCACAGCGCCAGGGCGCCTATGACGAAAAACGCTGGGATCGCTGGGAGCAGACCGGCGCTGGCAAGGTGAGCGCGGTGCCGGGCGCGGTCGATGCGCTCCAGGCGGCGCGGCGCGAGGGCGTGACGGTGGTCTTCAATTCCAACCGGCTGGCGGCCAATGCCGCGCAGACCGAGGCGGCGCTCAACGGCGCGGGGCTGGGCCCGGCCGAGCATGGCAAGACGCTCTGGCTGCGCGGCGACGACGGCACGACGTCGAGCGCCAAGGACGAACGCCGCTGGCAGATCGCCGAGCGCTATTGCGTGATCGCACTGGTTGGCGACCAGCTCGGCGACTTCACCGATCTGTTCAACAAGGACCCGAACCCGGTGATGCGGCGCAACGCGGCGACCGAGACGATGATCGCGCCGCTATGGGGCGCGGGCTGGTTCATGCTGCCCAATCCCGTCTATGGCAGCGGCCTCAAGGGCAGCTTCGACGAGGTTTTCCCGGCGGACAAGCGCTGGAACGATCCGGGGGACGCATCCGCGGCGCCGGCTCGGCTGTCGATCGATGCCGCTCCGTGAGCATATGGCGCATCTGGGCCTTCGGTATCACGGCGGCGCTTTTCCCGCCGGCGCCTGCCGTGGCGCAGGGTACTCCCTTGAGCGACGAGAGGCTGTTCCAGGCCGGCGACGGAACGCTGCTGCTGAGCAATTGGGCGGAGCAAGCGATCTATGAATCGCCGGTGATGCGCGCGCATCTCGAGCGGATCGGCCTGGCGAGGACGTGCGCCATCGCCAACGAAGCGGTAAAGCTGGCGGTGAGCGATCGTATCGATGCCTTCCGGCCGGCGCTGGTCGCGGCGATGCGGAGCCAGATTCCCGCCGACCGCTTCGATGCCAGGCGCTGGCTTTCGTTGCAGGGCGCGCTGGCGGCCTATCGGGGGCGGGTGGAGGATGCGCTGCTCCGCGACGCAGCGCCGGTCTATGAAGGCGTTCGCGCGCTTGCCCTGACCCGTTTCCAACGTGAGACCGCAATCGCAGCCGCCGTTGCCGGGTCCTGGGCGGACATATTCGCGGATTGGGACCTGTCCAGGACCAACGCCGTTCGTACCGCTTGCATGCTGTACCAGCTTTCGGATCCGGTCATGGCCAAGCGGCCCTTCGACCAATTCTATCAACGCAAGGAAATGCACTGATGCCCTGGACCCGTGACGAAATGGCGGCGCGTGCCGCGCGCGAGCTCGAGGACGGCTATTACGTCAATCTGGGTATCGGCATCCCGACGCTGGTGGCGAACCATATCCCGGACGGCGTGGAAGTGACGCTTCAGTCCGAGAACGGCATGCTCGGCATCGGGCCGTTTCCCTATGACGACGAGGTCGATCCCGACCTGATCAATGCCGGCAAGCAGACGATCAGCGAACTGCCCCAATCGGCCTATTTCGGCTCCGAGCAGAGCTTCGCGATGATCCGCGGCGGGCATATCGACCTGACCGTGCTCGGCGCGATGGAGGTCAGCGAGCAGGGCGACATCGCCAACTGGATGATCCCCGGCAAGATGATCAAGGGCATGGGCGGCGCGATGGATCTGGTCGCCGGGGTGAAGAAGATCATCGTGGTGATGGAGCATACCAGCAAGAACGGCGATCCGAAGTTCATCCCGCAATGCACGCTGCCGCTGACCGGCAAGAACGTGGTCGATATGATCATCACCGATCTGGCGGTGTTCCAGCGCTCCGATCACCAGTCGCCGTTCAGGCTGATCGAGCTGGCGCCGGGCGTCACCGAGGAGGAAGTCGCGGCGAAGACCACGGCGAAGTACGAGGCGCGCGCCGCGGCTTGAACCGAAACGCGTCATCCGGGCACTAACTCCGCATGACGCCTGAGAATTTCCGCCGCGTATCCGGTGTGTTGCAGTGCCGCAAGTTGACGCTACTCCGAGCGAGGCGTAGCGTCCGGCAATGTTGACCTGGTTTCGTACCCGCTATCTGGACCTGCTGGGTTCGATCTACATCTACAACGAGCACCGGGGGTATACGAGCATCGACCGCGTGCTGGAGGCGGTGCGCGCCCGCGCGCCCGACGATCACCAGCTCATCGCCGACATCGAGAAGCACCGCGCCGACGAGCGCAAGCACTATGTGATGTTCAAACGCTGGTTCGAACTGCAGGGCAAGATGCCGCTCCGGGTCGACCGCACCTGCGGGCATATCGACCGCTTCGTCGAGATCATGTTCCGGCGCACCATCGACAATCTCGACACGAACAGGATCATCGCCGAGGACAACGAGTTCGAGAAGCTCTGCCGGGTGATTTCGCTCACCGAGAAGCGCGGCTACAAGCAGGTCGACATCCTGCTCAAGCATCCGCTGGTGAAGCACGACCGGACGCTGATCAAGATCTTCCAGATCATCGAGAAGGATGAGCCGAGCCACTGGGCGCCCTATGACGGCTGGCTGAAGGCGAACGGCAAGCGCGACCCCAAATGGTGGGAGCACGCGATCGACACCTTCATCCATTCGGAGCTGCTGTTCCTCAAGCTGCCGGCATTGTTCCTCAATCCCTGGGTCAAGCGCCGGACCGAATGGCAGGACGCGCACGACCCGGCAGAGAGCCTCGCCTCGCCGGTGGCCGCCGCAGCCTGATTCCTTCTCCGTCATCCCGGCGAAAGCCGGGATCCAGGGCTTCAAGGTCCGCGCTGCGACTCCCGGACCTCGGCTTTCGCCGGAGCGACGACTGAGGCATAGACGCGGACATGCGAATTCTTCTGACGGGCTCTTCCGGCTGGCTGGGCCGGTTCCTCGTGCCGATGCTGCGGGACCGGGGGCATGTCGTGGTCGGGCTCGACGTCGCCCCGGGCGCGGAAACTCAGGTGATCGGATCGGTGGCGGACCGCGATACGGTCGACCGCCTGTTCGGCGAGCACGGCATCGATGCGGTGATCCATGGCGGCGCGCTGCACAAGCCCGACATCGTCCGCTATCCCGCGCAGGCGTTCGTCGACGTCAATGTGAGCGGCACGCTCAACCTGCTCGAAGCGGCTCTGGCGGGGGGGCACGACCGGTTCGTGTTTACCTCTACCACCTCGCTGATGATCAGCCAGTCGATCCGCGACGAGGCGGGCGACGCGGCGGTGTGGCTCGACGAGGCGAGCGGGCCCATCGAGCCGCGCAACATCTATGGCGTGACCAAGTTCGCCGCCGAGCAGCTCTGCCGGCTGGCGCATCTGAACGACGGGCTGAACTGCGTCGTGCTGCGCACCAGCCGCTTCTTCCCCGAGGATGACGATACGCATCGCACGCTATCGGGCGAGAATATGAAGGCGAACGAGTTGCTCCACCGCCGGTTGACGGTGGAGGATGCGGCGCGAGCGCATATTGCGGCACTGGAGAAGGCGCCGGAGGTCGGGTTCGGAACGTTCATCGTCTCGGCGCCCACACCGTTCGCGCGTGAGGAATGCGCGGCGCTCAAGCATGACGCGCCCGCGGTGATCGCACGGCATTTCCCTGAAGCCGCGGCGCTCTACGCGCGACGCGGCTGGCAATTGCCGGCGCGCATCGGGCGCGTCTACGACGCTGGGCTGGCCGAACGGATGCTGGGCTTTCGCTGCGAGACCGACTTCGCCGCGGTGCTGACCGCACTTGCCGAAGGCGCCGAGCTGCCGTTCGCGCATGACGCGGACTATGTCTCGCCTGCGATCGGTTTCGTCGCTTAGTCGAATTGTCGTCGCGGCCGCCGCGCATTTCCCGGTCCCGCCTTTAGTCGCGCACTCCTTAAGGGAGAGCGGAATGCGTTGGATCGTTCGAGGGCTGGCCGTGCTGGTCGGCATCATCTTGCTGGTGGTCGTGATCGTCTATGCAGGCTCCGAATGGATCCTGCGCAAGAGTCATACGGTGCCGACGGTGGCGGTGACGGTGCCGCATGACGCGGCGTCGATCGCCGAGGGCGCCCGTATCGCCCGCATCGCCAGTTGCCGCGAATGTCATGGCGCGAACGGCGAAGGGAAAGTGCTGTTCGAAGTGCCGATGGTCGGGCGAGTCGCGCCGCCGCCGCTCGCGGCGGCTGCCCTGGACATGACCGATGCCGAACTGGCGCGCGCGGTCCGCTACGGCGTGCACAAGGACGGCAGCTCGTTGTTCATCATGCCGACCCATGCGCTGTCGCACATCTCCGACGACGATCTGGGCCGCGTGATCGCCTGGATCCGCTCGCTCAGGCAAGGTCCCGAGGATTCGAAGGCGCGTACTGTGTTCGGACCGGTGGGCCGCGCGCTGGTGCTCGCCGACAAGCTGCCGACGATGGCGACCTCGGTGATGGTGGCGCAGAAGACGCGTCCCGCCGATATCGGCCGCTACTATGTCGATATCGCCTGCCTCGCCTGCCACAAGCTCACCAAGGAAGGCGTGATGGAGGACGGCAAGATGAAGGTCCCCGCGCTGGCGCCGATGGCGGCATCCTACGACGCCGACAAGTTCCGCCATTTGATGCGCACCGGTGAGGGCATGGGCAAGCGCGACCTGGGGCTGATGAGCGTGGTTGCCAAGGCAGGGTTCGCGGCGATGACCGACCAGGAGATCGCCGCGGTCCAGTCCTATCTGAAGGGTGAGGCGGAGAAGATGCCGCCGCGATAGTTGCCGTGACGCATCTGCATCGATTGTGGTAAACGCCCTTCACGACTTCTGGGGGGATGATCGATGCGGTTTGTGAGGCGCGCAGTCGCTGCGCTCGTCGGACTTTTGCTCCTGTTCGCTGCGGTGGTCTACGGCGGATCGGAATGGCTGATCCGGCGGAGCCATGCGGTGCCGCTGACCGCGGTCACCTTGCCCAAGGACGCCGCGTCGATCGAGGAAGGCGGGCGGCTGGCGAAGCTCGCCGGCTGCCGCGGCTGCCATGGCCCCAATGGCGAAGGCACCGTGTGGACCGACATTCCCTGGTTCATCGGCCATCCCGCGCCACCCTCGATCGCGCGCAAGACCGCGGACTATTCGGACCCGGAACTGGTGCGGCTGATCCAGCACGGAGTGCGCAAGGATGGCAGCTCGCTGTTCATTATGCCGACCGACGCGCACCGCAATCTCGCGGACGACGACGTGCTGAAGATCGCGGCGTGGATCCGCACGCTCAAGTTCACGCCGAAGGATTCGGTCGTCGGCAGCAGCTGGGGCCCGATGGGGCGCTTCCTGATGCTGACCGGGGAAATGGCGCCGAGTATACAGGTGGAGAAGGTCGCGCCCGAGCATCGCCCGGCAGATATCGGCCGCTATTATTACGACGCGGTCTGCTCGGAGTGCCACGAACTGCACAAGCCCAAGCCGTTCGAAGGGGGCAAGCAGATAGCGCCAGCGCTGGCGCCGATGGCAGCGAGCTACGACTCTGCGACGTTCCACAAGCTGCTCAAGACCGGCGTGCCGCCGGGCGGCCGCAACCTGGGCGTGATGAAGGATGTCGCGGTGGAGGGAGCCTATGCCTTTACCGATGCGGAGGTTGATGCGCTCCAGGCCTATCTGAAGGGCGAGGCGACGCGAGCAGCTACGCAATAGCCGAACTTGGCGACGCAAAATTGCGGAGCGGGTTGCACCTGAGCAAGATTCGCCTAGATCGCCAGCATGGCGAGCAAACCCCTCACCCTGTATGAAAAGATCTGGGCCGACCATGTCGTCGAGCGCCGGGACGACGGCACCTGCCTGATCTATATCGATCGTCACCTCGTCCATGAAGTGACCAGCCCCCAGGCGTTTGCGGGCCTCCGCGCGGCCGGCCGCCCGGTGCGCCGGCCCGACCTTACCCTCGCCGTGCCCGACCACAACCTGCCGACCACGGCGCGCGTCGATGCCCAGGGGCACGCGCTGCCGATCGCCGATCCGGCAAGCGCAGGGCAGCTTTCGGCACTGCGGGCCAATGTCGCCGAATTCCATGTGCCCTATATCGACGCGCTCGATGCGCGGCAGGGAATCGTCCATGTCGTGGGCCCGGAACAGGGCTTCACGCTGCCCGGCACCACGCTCGTCTGCGGCGACAGCCATACCTCGGCGCATGGCGCGCTGGGCGCGCTGGCGTTCGGCATCGGCACCAGTGAGGTCGAGCATGTGCTGGCGACGCAGACCCTGCTGCTCGCCCCGTCGAAGACGATGGAGGTCCGCGTCGACGGGGCGCTCGGTTTCGGCGTGAGCCCCAAGGACGTGGTGCTTGCGATCATCGGCAAGATCGGCGCGGCCGGCGGCACGGGTCATGTCATCGAGTTCACCGGCGAGGTGATCCGCGCGATGTCGCTCGAGGGGCGGCTGACCGTGTCCAACATGTCGATCGAGGGTGGCGCCCGCTCGGGCCTGATCGCGCCCGACGAGACGACCTTCGCCTATCTCAAGGGCCGCCCGATGGCGCCGCAGGGCGCCGACTGGGACAAGGCCGTCGCTTATTGGAAGACGCTGCCGACCGATGCCGGCGCGACCTATGACGCGGTGGTGAGGCTCTCGGCCAGCGACATCGCGCCGTCGCTGACCTGGGGCACCAGCCCCGAGGATGTCGTCCAGATCACCGGCGCGGTGCCCGATCCCGACAGCTTCGCCGACCCATCGAAGCGCGAGGCGGCGCGGCGTTCGCTGGATTATATGGGGCTCGCGGCGGGCACGGCGATGCAGGATATCGGCATCGAGCATGTCTTTATCGGCTCGTGCACCAACAGCCGGATCGAGGATCTGCGCGCCGCCGCGGCGGTGGTGGAAGGGCGTCACATCGCCGACCGCATCCGCCAGGCGCTGGTCGTTCCGGGCTCCGGACTGGTCAAGCGCCAGGCCGAAGCCGAGGGCCTAGACCGCATCTTTTTGGAGGCCGGCTTCGAATGGCGCGAGCCCGGCTGCTCGATGTGCCTGGCCATGAACCCCGACAAAGTACCTAGCGGTGAACGTTGTGCTTCCACTTCGAATAGAAATTTCGTAGGAAGACAAGGACCTGGGGCCCGCACGCACCTCGTATCGCCAGCAATGGCGGCGGCGGCGGCGGTCACCGGGCGGCTTACCGACGTCAGAGATCTAATGACCGGCGGCGGCCACTGGGGATGAAGAATGAAACGGGCGCTAGTTGCGTTGATTACCGCGACCGTGCTGAGCGGGCTCGCGGCGGCTTATGCCAGTGCATATCCGCGGGCCGAGGCACCGGCCAAGACCGCTCCGACCGCCAAGATACTCGCAAAGGCGCGTTAAGCGCCGCGATTGTCTTCGGGAGGGGTGACGGGAAGGGCGCGATGTTTTCGCGCCGCGGGAGCGCTGTTTCCGTCCAGATCGCCATTTCGAACGGGAGTCCGCGCTGATGGAGCCGGTCCGCCAGGTGGAAGGGCGCGCCTATCCGTGGGGCGCCAAGAATATCGACACCGACATCATCATCCCCGCGCACTGGCTGAAGACCACGACGCGCGAGGGCATGGGCAAGGGCGCGTTCGAGACGGTGCGCGCCCAGCCCGGCAACATCTTTGACGACACCCGCTATGCCGGCGCGCCGGTGCTGATCGCGGGCGAGAATTTCGGTTGCGGCTCCAGCCGCGAGCACGCCGCCTGGGCGCTGGGCGATCTGGGCATCAGGGCCGTGATCGCGCCGAGCTTCTCCGACATCTTCTCGGGCAACGCCTTCAAGAACGGCATCGTCACCGTGGTACTGCCGCAGGAGGCGGTCGACCGGCTGGTCGAGGTCGCGAAGACCGACGAGATTACCGTCGATCTCGAGACGATGACCGTCACAACGCCCTTCCAGGATCGCTTCGCCTTCGAACTCGACCCGTTCCGCCGCCAGTGCCTGCTCGAAGGGCTGGACGAGATCGGCATGACGCTGGCAAGAGATACCGCGATTTCTAAATATGAATCCGCGGTTGTCGATGCGCGCCCGTGGATCGCTGTAGGAGGCGGGAATGAAGGCACTGTTCTCGAAGGCGCCGGGCGGACCTGAAACTCTAAGCGTCGAGGAAGTGGCCGATCCCGTACCGGGCAAGGGCCAGGTGCTGATCGCAGTGAAGGCCTGCGCGATCAACTATCCCGACGTGCTGATCATCGAGGACAAATACCAGTTCAAGCCGCAGCGGCCGTTCGCGCCCGGTGGCGAGATCGCCGGCGTGATCGCGGCGGTGGGCGAGGGCGTCACCGAATGGGCGCCCGGGGACCATGTCGTCGCGGTGACGGGCCATGGCGGGCTCGCCGAGAAACTGGTGACCGAGGCGGCGCGGCTGTTCCGCCTGCCCGAGGGGCGCAGTTTCGAGGAAGGCGCGGCGCTGCTGCTGACCTATGCCACGACGATCCACGCATTGCTCGATCGCGGGCATCTGCGCGAGGGGCACACGCTGCTGGTGCTGGGCGCTGCCGGCGGCGTCGGGCTGGCGGCGATCGAGCTGGGCAAGGCGTTCGGCGCGACGGTGGTCGCGGCGGTATCGTCCGAGCAAAAGGCCGAGGCGGCGAAGGCCGCGGGCGCCGACCGGACGATCGTCTATGGCCGCGCGCCGTTCGACAAGGACCAGTCCAAGGCGCTGGCCGAACAGTTCAAGACCGCGGTCGGGCCGGCAGGCGCCGATGTGATCTACGATCCGGTGGGCGGCGACTATGCCGAGCCGGCGCTCCGGGCGATCGGCTGGGAGGGGCGCTATCTGGTCGTCGGCTTCCCGGCGGGCATCCCCAGGCTGCCGCTTAACCTGACCCTGCTCAAGAGCTGCGACGTGTGCGGCGTCTTCTGGGGCGCCTTCGCGGCGCGCGATCCCGGGGCCAACCAGGCACATATCGAGCGGCTGTTCCGCCTGTGGGACGAGGGGCGGATTGCGCCCAGGGTGACCGAGGTGTTTTCGCTCGCGGACGGCGGCAAGGCGATCGCCAAGATGGCGGCGCGCGGCGCGATCGGAAAGCTGGTGGTAAAAATCTAAGCCCCTCCTCTTCAGGGGAGGGGTTGGGGGTGGAGGAGTCATGGATGCCAACCTCAGTGGACACTGCCCCACCCCAACCCCTCCCCTGAAGGGGAGGGGCTCAAGAGGCGTTGCCAGCGGGGCGCGGCTTACCTATCTCGCGGGTATCGCAACCCGAGGGGCTAGGACGACATGACCACATTCGACGATCGCGAGAAGGCGTTCGAGGCGAAGTACGCGCGCGACGAGGATATGGCGTTCCGCGTCACCGCGCGCCGCAATCGGCTGGTCGGCCATTGGGCGGCGGCCAAGATGGGCCTCACCCCCGAAGAGACCGACGCCTATGCCAAGGCGGTGGTCCAGGCCGATTTCGAGGAAGCCGGCGACGAGGATGTGATCCGCAAGCTGCTGGGCGATCTGCTCGCCGCCGGGATCGAAGTCGACGACGCCACCGTGCGCGACGCGCTGCGCGACCAGATGGTCGAGGCGCGCCGCCAGCTCATGGAATCCAAATAATGCCGATGGCCGCGGCCGATATCGAGGCGCTGATCCGCGAGGGCATCCCCGATGCCCATGTCGAGATTACCGACCTTGCCGGCGACGGCGACCACTATGCAGCGCGGGTCGTCGCCCCCATGTTCAGGGGGATGCCGCGCGTGCGGCAGCATCAGGCAGTATATGCGGCGCTGGGTGGGCGGATGGGCGGCGTGCTCCACGCGCTCCAGCTGACCACCGAAGCGCCAGTCGAGGAGTGAACCCAAGTGACCGACGAAGTGCAGGACCGTATCCAGGGTCTGGTCGACGCGAGTGATGTGCTGCTGTTCATGAAGGGCAGCCCGCTATTCCCGCAATGCGGCTTCTCCAGCCGTGCGATCGCCATCCTCAACCATCTCGGCGTCGAGTTCGAGAGCGTCGACGTGCTCCAGGACCAGGGCGTGCGCCAGGGCATCAAGGCCTTTTCGGACTGGCCGACGATCCCGCAGCTCTATGTGAAGGGCGAATTCGTCGGCGGATCGGACATCATGATGGAGATGTACGAGAGCGGCGAGCTGGCGCAACTGCTGGCCGACAAGGGCGTCACCGCCTCGGCGTGACCCGTGCGAGTTGGACGCGTTTCGGCGCGTCCCGCTTGTTTCGCTTTCTGTGGGAAGCCCGGTGCGGGCGGGTCGACGCGAGACCGGTTAAAGCATCGACCCGCCCTATGAAGCGTAGAAACGCTCGGGTGCCTCTTACTTTGCAGGCGGCGTGCCAACTCTGCCGAGTGGCGGTTTTCCGCAGGTTTAGTGGTTAGCGAGAATTAACCACCCTCCGCACCTGTAAGCCGATCCGACAGTTTTCCGACCTTCGGGCGATCTCATCGGCTTCCGCCAGTGAATGCTTCGAGCACGTCGGCGGTGACGCGCGACACGATCCTATGGGCCGAGGCGTGACCGTCGGTAAGGACGCGCGCCCAATCGGTCGTTCCGCCGTTGAAGACCAATCCCTTCCTGGGGTCGGACGCGCTTTCGGTGCCGTATATCCCCATCGCGCCGGCGCCGCCCATGTCCCATCCGTCCAGCCTGCCGGTATCGGCGAGGATGTTGAAGCCATTGGGGGCACTCGGCACGCCATCGACTTCATAGCCAATCAGCCGGTCCTCGGCGCCGAACGTCTGTCCATCCGCCAGCCCGCAGCCAGCGAACGCCCAATGGTTCGCATTGCGCACGGTGAAGCCGATCGGATCGCGTGCGGTGTTGATCCAGCCGGTGCCGGGCTCCCAGTCGCCCCATTTGCCGCCGCCAAAGCCGTAGCTCAGCCCGAGGAGGTCGGACTCGTCATGGCCGGGCCAGTTTTCCGCGAGCTTGTTGACGACCTTCAGATGCTCGGGGGTCCCGGGCGCGCCGAAATCGACCGGCCGGAAACAGGTATTGCCGCTGAACACCGCGACATTACCGCCGCCCTTCAGGAAATGGGCGACCGCGTCGCGCATCCCGTGGCTCCAATATTCGTGATGCCCGACGCTCAGCATGCACTGGTACGCGGTCAGATCGAGCTGGCCGCTGTGCAGGTCCAGGTCGGTGTAGAAATCGCAATCGATATTCCGGGCGATCAGCCAGCGGATGAACCTCGCGTCCCAATGGGTGAATTGCTGGCGCGGCGAGCCCGGATCATAGGGATCAGGCGGCTCGCCGAGTTGCGCGCCGAGGCCGCCGCCGGGGCGCAACAGGCTCACCTTCCATTGCGGGCTCGTCCCATGGACATGATCGTCATAGAAACAGCCGCCGCCGGTGGAGTTGTAGGCGTGATAGGTGGCGATGGGGACCACATAGGCGATCGGCGCGGCCGGTCTCGCCGGGCGGCACATGACCAGCGCCATATTGTCGCTGTCGGGCGGAGAGCCATGGACGGGCGCACCGGCCGCGCAAAGCTGTCCCAGCGGAGTGGTCGGCCGACCGGCGGCATCGACCTCATAGACGATAGCGATATAGGCGCCGCTGGGGACCGCCGGACAATCCGGCCGAAGCGTGATCGTGGGCCAGGCCCAATCCTGGTCATACGCCATCGGTGCGCTGCTTCCGCCCGACTGGAAGACGAAGCCGTCGCCACGCCGGTCATGCGTGACGTTGCTGGCCGAGATTGGCGAGATCCGGCTGAACCTGCCCAGCATCGCCTCGCTACCCTGGACATAAAGTGCCACCGAAAAGCGTGAATTCGGTTGCACGCCGATCGTGAAGGCCTGGCCCGCGGCGAAGCTGGACTCGATCGCATAAACTTGCATCGATCCTCCCCGTAGATCACCCGATGGTCATTTCTCCCTACATAGGGCGACGGCATCGCCTTGGATGCCGCGTAACGGTTCGCTGCGGTATGCGTCGCGTCTATCGCACCGACGATTATCCGGACGATCCACGAACATCCCCCGCTACCCGTACCAGCCTGTCATCGGGCGTCCGCGGCGTGTCCGACTCCAATCTGTCAGAATCCATTCAGCCAGCGTTCAGCGCTATTGACTACAGACGTAAACATAGCGATTACATAAGTAGTCAAAGAGGGACGAGATGACCGAACGGATCAGCGATGCCGAGCACGCCGTGATGGAGGTGCTCTGGGAGGAGTCCCCGCTTACCGCGCAGGAAGTCGCCGAGCGCGTGCCTGCCGAACGCGGCTGGAGCGCGAACACGGTCAAGACCCTGCTCGGGCGCCTGCTCGCCAAGGCGATCATCGGACATCAGGAAGAAGGGCGGCGGTATCTGTACCGCCCGCTCGTCGAGCGCGGCGACTATGTCGCGGGTGAATCGCGCAAGTTGATGGACCGGCTGTTCGGCGGCAAGCTGACGCCGTTGGTCGCGCATCTCGCCGAGCGCGACGAAATCACCGACCAGGACATCGCCGAGATCGAGGCTCTGCTGAAGGATCTCAAGCAATGACCGGCTGGGCAGTAGAGACGCTGATCGCCACCACGCTGCTGATGCTGCTGGTGCTGGTCGTCCGCGGACCCGTACGCAAGGCGTTTGGCCCGCATATGGCCTATGCGCTTTGGCTGCTGCCGGTCGCCCGGCTGCTGCTGCCGCCGCTCCCCGAGAGCTGGCGCGAGCAGGCGGTGACGCCGGTCGCCAGGGCGAGCGAGGTCATTGCTTATTATGTGGTCGAGCCGATGTCGGGCGGCCATGAGGCGGCGGTTCCGGTAGCAGTTGCGGCAACCTCGGCGGCCCCTGTCGTCCACGCCGCGCCGATCGATTGGCTGCTGATCGTCGGGATCGTCTGGGGCCTGGGGGCGCTCAGCTTCCTCGTCTATCACCTGATCGCGCACGGCCGCTTCTGCCACAATCTGCTCAGCCGCGCGCGCGTCGACCGTACCGTGGCGCAGGGCCGGGTGCGGGTGATCGAGACCGATGCCGCGCATGGTCCGCTCGCCTTCGGCATCTTCCGCAAATATGTCGCCTTCCCGCGCGACTTTTCCGAGCGCTACGACGAACTCGAGCGCGACCTGGCGCTGGCGCATGAGCTTGGCCACCATGTCCGCGGCGATCTGATCGCGAACTGGGTCGCGCTCATCGTCCTCGCCATCCACTGGTTCAATCCGATCGCCTGGAGGGCCTTCCGCGCCTTCCGCGCCGATCAGGAAATGGCTTGCGACGCCCTCGTGCTCGCCGGCCGCGCCCAGGCACTGCGCCATGCTTATGGCCGTGCGATCGTCAAGTCCGCGCATGGGGGTGCGGTCTCGGCGGCATGTCACTTGCACACGATCAACGAAGTCAAAGGGAGGCTACGCATGCTTTCGAAGACCAGGAAACTATCCCCCACCCGGATCGCCACGGGACTGGTGGGCGTGAGCGCGCTCTCGCTGGCGGCGCTGGGGCTAACTGCCTCGGGCACCCAGGCGGCTGAGCGCATCAAGAACGACGTCAAGGCGACGATCGGCCTGCAGGAAGTGCCGGCGCCGCCGGCGCCGGTCGCACCGGTCGCCGCGCCCGAGCTTCCCGAGCCGCCCGAAGCGCCGGAAGCCGCCGCGGGTCCGCACAAGATCGAGAAGCACGTCTATCGCTACGTCCATGACGAGAAGAAGGACGGCAAGCAGGTCAAGAAGATCGTCATCGTCCGCGCCGACGGCGGCCGGGAAGAGGTCGACATGCCCGACATGGCGGAGATCGAGGCTTCGATCCCCGAGGTCCGCGACGGCAAGTGCGGCCAGGGCAAACCGACGGTGGAGCATCGCACCGAGGGCAAGAAGCAGATCATGATCGTCTGCTCGGATCGGATCGCGATGGTCACCGCGGATGCCAACCGCATGGCGATGCATGGCAAGCGCATGGGCATCGAGAGCGCCCGGATGGGGATCCGCATGGCCCGCCGCTCGATCGAGAGCGAGCGTGACATGTCCGAAGCCGAGCGTGCCAAGGCGCTGGCCGGTCTGGATCAGGCGCTGGCCGAGATCGAGTCTGACAAGGCCGACAGAAACGACAAGGACGACGATTGACGAGAGGGGAAGGGTAAACCCGCCACCCGGCGGGAGCCCTTCACACGGGGCCGGTTGAACTCCTTCGCAGCCGGCCCCGTTACTCGTCGCTCTTGTGCAATGTGCCGCCAGCCGCCATCTGCAGGCACATGAACGACGCCCCTACCGGCATCGCGATCGCGGTCGATCCGCTGGTCACGCGCGTGCTGGCGCCGAACCCGTCGCCCTTCACCTATACCGGTACCCAGACCTATCTGGTCGGCACCACCGACGTGGCGGTGATCGATCCGGGCCCTGACGATCCCGAGCACATCGCGGCACTGCTCGCCGCGATCGGCGGGCGGAAGGTGACCGCGATCCTCTGCACCCACACCCACCGCGACCACAGCCCCGCCGCGCCCGCGGTAAAGGCGGCGACCGGCGCGTCGATCATCGGTTGCGCGCCGCTGGCGATCGAGGATCTGGGGCCGCGCGCCGATGCCTCGTTCGACACGACCTACGCGCCCGATCGTGTGCTGGCGGACGGCGAGAGCGTGTCTGGCGAAGGTTGGACGCTGGAGGCGGTGGCGACGCCCGGGCATACTTCCAACCATCTCTGCTTCGCGCTGCCCGAAAGCGGCGTGCTGTTCACCGGCGATCATGTGATGGGCTGGTCGACCACTGTCGTCGCGCCGCCCGATGGCGATATGGCGGCCTATATGGCCAGCCTCGACAAATTGATGGCGCGCCAGGACCGCATCTATTTCCCCGCCCATGGCGAGCCGGTCGAGCGGCCGCACCGCTTCGTGCGCGGGCTGATCGGGCATCGCAAGCAGCGCGAGGGGCAGATCCTCCGCCTGCTCAGGCAGGATGTGGGCGCGATCCCGGCGATGGTCGAGCGCATGTATGTCGGGCTCGACCCGCGGCTGACCGGCGCTGCGGGCCGATCGGTGCTGGCGCATCTGATCGATCTAGAGGCGCGCGGACTAGTCGCGCAGGAGGGCGAGGCGTGGAAGGCGGCGGCGTGAAGCCGGGCAATGGCTGCTTGAAGGCCGTGGCCGCGCTGATCGTGCTGCTACTCGTGCTCGGCGCCGGCCTGTGGCTCGCGGGCGATTATCTCAAGAGCCGCTTCCTCGCGCCCGATCCGGTGACGATCGCTTCGTCCAGCCTGCAGGGCCTGCGCGAGCAGAACCGGCTCTCGACCTTCGCCGCGCGCTATGTCGCGGTGGTCACCTCGAAGCAGAGCCGGGTCGGGCTGAGCGCCGAGAAGACCATGATCATGCCCGGTATGGTCCGCTACGAAGTCGATCTCGCCAAGCTGCAGCAGAAGAACGTCGTCTGGGACGCCGCGAACAAGCGCCTTACGGTCACGCTGCCTCCGATCGAGATCGTCGGCCCCGATGTCGATATCAACGCCATCCGCGAATATTCGGGCGGCGGCATCCTGATGCGGCTGACCAATGCCGAAGACCAGCTCGACGCCGCCAACCGCAAGGCCGGCCAGGCCGAACTCGTCCGCCAGGCGCGCGAGGAGATGCCGATGCGCCTCGCGCGCGAGGCTACAAGGCGCGCCGTCGAGCACAGCTTCGCGATGCCGCTCAAGGCGGCGGGGCTCGAGGCGCAGGTCGCGGTCTATTTCCCCGACGAACCTGGGGCGCGCGATCGCGAGCAATGGGATCGTTCGCGCTCGGTCCAGGAAGTGCTGGGCAACCGCAACTGATCTCCTCTTCCCACCGACGGATCGAGATTCCCTTTTCGTCACCCCGGCCGAAGTGCCGGGGTCCACTTCTCCGCAAGAGAGCAGCTAGAGGCTTGGGGGCTCGCCCAGCCGCACAGTGGACCCCGGCACTTCGGCCGGGGTGACGGTGTGGGGTGCACCTAGGGGTGGTAGGCCTTCACCTGGGAGCGATTTCCTTCACACCCATTCTTCGCTACCTTCACGACTTCGAAGTTCTGGGGGGAATCGAATGGCGACCATCGTCGAGCCGACGCCGGCAATTCCGCGCGATCACAAATTCTTTCTGACCATGGCGATCGTCATGGCACTGGTTCTCGTCGCCGGCTTCTCGATGCAGCTTGCCGCAGGGCGCTCAAGCTTCGGCGCGCCGATTCATGTCCATGTCCACGCCTTCCTCTTCTTCGGCTGGACGGTGTTGTACGTCACTCAGAATGCGTTGATCGCCAACGGGTCGGTCGCGCTGCATCGCCGGCTCGGCTGGCTGGGTGTCGCCTGGATGGGCGCGATGGTGGTGGTGGGCGTCTATGTCACCGCGATGATGGTGCGGCGCGGCGGCGTGCCCTTCTTCTTCACGCCGGCCTATTTCCTGGTGATGGATACGCTCGCGGTGCTCTCCTTCGCCGGGCTCAGCACCGCCGCGATCCTGCTGCGTCGCAAGACCGAATGGCATCGGCGTCTGCATTATTGCGGCATGGCGACGCTGACCGGGCCCGGCTTCGGCCGGCTGCTGCCATTGCCGTTCCTCATTCCCTATGCGGGCTGGGCGGTGTTCGCGGCGATCATGATCTTCCCGGTGATCGGCATTCTCGCCGACAAGCGCCGCACCGGATCGGTGCATCCCGCCTGGTGGTGGGGCGCGGGCGCGATGGCGGCGACCGAGCTTGCGATCGTCACCCTCTCCGCAAGCCCGCTCGGCGTGGCCTATTACGACGCTGTCGTGGCTGGCGGACCGGGCGCCGCCATCGCGCCCCAGGCCTATCCGCCGTCACCGCTCCCTTGATCCCGCCCGCCGTCAGGGCCATGTGCCGGACAAGCTTGCGGGAGTATGGACATGGACGCGCGTAACGGTATCGGCGGCAGCCTGGCGGGGCTGGACCTTCGCGCGGAGATCGATCGGCTGCGCAAGGAGCGCAACGCCGTCATCCTCGCGCATTACTACCAGAAGCCCGAGCTGCAGGACCTGGCGGACTTCGTCGGCGACAGCCTCGATCTCAGCCGCAAGGCGGCGGAGACCGATGCCGATGTGATCGCGTTCTGCGGTGTGCGCTTCATGGCCGAGACCGCCAAGATCCTGAGCCCCGACAAGATCGTCGTGCTGCCCGACATGAATGCCGGTTGCAGCCTGGAGGACAGCTGCCCGCCCGATCAGTTCGCGGCGTTCCGCGCGGCGCATCCCGATCACATCGCGCTCACCTACATCAACTGCTCGACCGAAGTGAAAGCGCTGAGCGACATCATCGTCACCAGCTCCTCGGCAGAGAAGATCCTCAGCCAGATCCCGCTCGACCAGAAGATCATCTTCGGGCCGGACAAGAACCTCGGCGGCTATCTCCAGCGCGTGCTCAAGCGCGAGATGCTGCTCTGGCCGGGCGTGTGCATCGTCCATGAGGCCTTCAGCGAGACCGAGTTGCTGAAGCTGCGCGCCCAGCATCCCGGCGCGCCGATCGCGGCGCATCCGGAGTGCCCGCCGCACATCCTCGACCATGCCGATTATGTCGGATCGACCCGCGGCATCCTCGATTTCGCCAAGTCCTTCCCCGGCGACACGCTGATCGTCGCGACCGAGCCG
Source organism: Sphingomonas sp. JC676 (assembly GCF_014489075.1). Classification (GTDB taxonomy): domain Bacteria; phylum Pseudomonadota; class Alphaproteobacteria; order Sphingomonadales; family Sphingomonadaceae; genus Sphingomonas. Next base: position 281,248 of record NZ_JACTGR010000004.1, read on the forward strand.
CACATCATTCACCAGATGGAAAAGGCGCTGCCCGAGAAGAATTTCATCGGCGCGCCCGGTGCCGACGGCAACTGCAACTGCAACATCTGCCCGTACATGGCGCTCAACAACATGGAGAAGCTCTACCTCGCGCTGCGCGACCTGACTCCGCGCATCGAGATCGAGGAAGGGCTGCGCCTCCAGGCCAAGAAGAGCCTCGATCGGATGCTCGAGATGGCGAACGCGACGGTGGGGCAGGGCGATCTGGGGCCGGTGCGGGTTACGGGGGACTAGGCGTCCGCGTCCGCTATTGGTGGAAAGCGGGCACGGGCTGCGGTAAGGCTCTATTCCATCGATCATCGTCAGAGCTGTTGGGAGGATTCCATTCCCAATATCGGCCTTTTGCTCTCACCCGGTTTCACGACGCTCAGCTTCGTGCCGCTGACTGTATTCGAAGCCGCCAACATGGTGCTGGGAGACGCTCTGTACGACGTGCACGTCGTGACCGCTGGGGGCGGGTCTCTGGCCAACTCGTTCGGCATGGCGATCGAGACGCAATCCATATCCGATTTTGAGTTCGACACGATTCTGGTCGGTTCGCCGCCGGATGCGCAACCCGCGCCCGAGGGCATGCTTGCGGCCCTCAAGGACGCTCCGTCCAAATATCGGCGGGTTGCTTCCATATGTGTGGGGGCCTTCATTCTGGGTCAGGCGGGGCTCCTCGATGACCGCCGTTCAACGACGCATTGGATGTTCGGGGAGGAGCTTCAAGCGCGCTATCCACGCACCCGCGTAGAGATCGATCGGATATTCATTGCCGACGGTCCGATCTGGACCTCGGCGGGAATGACGGCCGGAATCGACATGGCGTTGGGCTTGGTCGAGCATGACCTCGGCCGCGACCTGGCGCGTGAAACTGCCGGACGATGGTGGTCCATCACCGGCGCGCGGGCGGGCAATCGCAGCACTCGGCGCTGATTGAAGTCGACAGCGAATCCGACCGCGTTCAGCAGGTGCTGGATTATGTTCGAGCGCATCTCGACACGGACTTGTCGGTTGAGAAGCTAGCGGAGGTCGCCTGCCTCAGTGTTCGCCAGTTCAGCCGTCTTTTCAGGGCCGAGACCGGGGCGACACCTGCTCGGGTCATCGAGAATCTTCGGTTGGAGAAGGCACGATTTCTGCTTGAGCAGGGGCGCCTTCCGATCGCGGAAATTGCGAAGTCGACAGGATTTTCCGACCGTGAACGTATGAGGCGGAGCTTTCTCAGGAGCTACGGTCAGAGCCCGCGCGCGGTACGCAACACGGCATTTCCGCTGGCTACGATCTGAGAGTCCGAAAAGGTGGCATCTTTGGCATAGGCGAAACCGCCTGCCCCAACTAATTGCTCACCCACACGTTCGCCCGAGCAACGTTCCGCGTCGAACATTGGCCAGGCGTGCTTGGCCGAACGGCAACACTCCTTTTCATGGAGGTGCTCATGTCCGACAAGCCAAGTATCGTATTCGCTCACGGCCTGTGGGCCGATGGATCATGCTACGCCAAGGTCATGGAACTGCTTCAGGCCGACGGCTATGAGGTGATTTCGACCCAGAACCAGCTGAACACCGTTGAAGACGACGCAGCTGCTGTCCGCACTTCGCTGAGTCGTGTCGGCAGTCCTGCGGTCCTTGTGGGTCATTCCTATGGCGGCACGGTGATCACGGCAGCCGGAACGGACGATCGTGTCGCCGCGCTGGTATATATATGCGCGCTTGCGCCTGACGAAGGCGAGACGTCGCAATTCGAACAGGATCGGCACCCCAAGACCGCCGTCTTCGGCAATATCGAACTTGCCGACGGCCGGATCTGGCTGAAACCGTCCGGAACACAGAATTTTTGCGGCGACCTTTCCGAGGAAGAGCAGAAGATGGTCTGGGCGACGCAAACGGCGCCGCTGGCAGACCTGTTCAACCAGCCGGTGCGTGGTGCGGCATGGCGGTCGAAACCGACCTATTACGTGCTCGGACTGGATGACCAGACAGTGCACCCCGAATTGCAGCATTTCGTCGCGGAGCGGATGAACGCGAAGATTACGGAACTGCAGTCGAGCCATGTGCCGATGCTGTCGCAGCCGCAGCGCGTCTATGAAGTCATTCGCGAGGCAGCCAAAGCCGTGCAGGAATCGGCGCTCGAAGTCGCTTGAGATTCACTCGAGCGGGCGCGTCTGTCGCGGAGATCGGCGCGCCCGTTTGGCTGGCGTTCGCGGTTGGCCCGATTGCTCCTTGAAAACCTCTCGGCACGACATTGCGAGATTGCGCGCGTTATCGTGAACTTGATCGATTTTGGCGGCTCGCTGAGAAGCAGGTGCCGCGGGCGCCTCAAGCTAAGGCCGCAAACCCGGGATCATCGACGACGCGACCGTCAACCCCAATGCAGCAACGGCCGAGAGGCCCAGCGTGAAGCCGAACGAGCGGGGCGTCGGCTTTGCGACGGGCACCGGCGCAAGCTGCGCGATCCCTGCCTTGATCGCATCGACCACCGGCTGTTCGGGCACGCCCAGCGTACGGGCGACGCTGCGCGCGAAGCCTACCGCATAGATCGGGGCGCCGCAGCGGTCGAACTCGGCATGCTCGATAGCGTCGAGATGGTGGTGCGAAATCCGCGTGCACGCGGCAAGCTCATCAAGCGACAGCCCACGCGCCTCGCGCGCCTGACGCAGTGCGTCGGCGGTCGAAATCCAGCCTTCTGGCGATCCCGTTTTATGCATTAGAGCGCGCCCCCCGGTGCGTCACGCACCGTTCTGGGACAGAGTTGCGCTGATTCGCAAATATTTCGTTACTCAATTTGAAATTTCCGGCCTTGTTCGGCGTGTATCTCAGAGAGATGTTGCGCGCCGATGCAGCCCCCCAGGTCGCCATCCGCATCCGGCAAGGCAAAGCCCTCCGATCAGGGGCGGCTGCTCGTGCGCCTGCTCGCCGAGATGCAGACGAGCGCGCTGGCATCGGGAATCCGCACCTTCGACGGCGATCTCGACCGCGCGATCATCTTCATGGTGGTGGCGCGTGAGAGCGAGCTCCTGTCGCGGCATTCCGCCGGCTATGCCCGGCACGGAGATCGTGGGCCCAAGGCGATCAGCATCAATGCGCTCGCAGCCTCGCTGGCCCGGCCGTTCGAAACGGTGCGCAGGCACATCCATGCGCTGTGCGACCAGGGACTATGCCTCCGCACGCGGGCGGGCGTCACCGTCCCCGCCGATGTGCACGACCGGCCGGCGATAGCGGGGCTCTTCCATGTCCATCACGACGCGCTGGTGCGGCTGGTGGAGGACATGGCGTGGTTCGGCGTGCCGCTTCCCGAGCAGCGGCCGCAGACCGGCTATGACTGGCGCACCGGCCTGGCGGCGGCGCAGGACGTGCTGCTGACCGGCATCGAATTCAATGCCCATCGTTTCCAGGCGTGGATCGACATGGCGATCCTGGTGGCGATCAGCTGCGCCAATGCCCGCCCTTATACCTATGACCGCGAAGTCTCGCTCGCCTATGCGTCCTTTGCGCGGATAACCGGGGAAGCGATGCGCGCCCCGGTTTCGACGGGCGCGTTGGCGCGTGCGCTCGGGCTCGCGACATCGACCACGCATCGCCGTGTGAGCGCGATGATCAAGAAGGGCATTGTGGTGCGCAAGCCCAAGGGGCTGATGATTTCCGACATCGTGCTCAACGATCCGCTCACGATCGAGGATAGCAGGACGGGGACCGATCACACCCGCCAGATCCTGATCCGGCTCGCCGCCGGCGGGTTCCGCTTCGACGATCCGGCGAGCTGCTATGTCGACGGGCGGCCGCCGCTGGTGTCGTTCGAATAGCTCGCCTAGAGGCTGGCCTATGACCTTCCAGCTCGACCATTTCGACCTCGATCGCTTCGTGCGCGAGACACTCACCGAGGATCTGGGTGATGCCGGCGACATCACGTCGGAAGCGGTGATCCCGGCCGATGCGCTGTTCGACGGGGTGATGGACAGCCGCGATGCGATCATTGTCGCCGGGTTGCCGATCGCCGAAGCCTTTTTCCGCGCGCTCGATCCCGGCGTGGCGATCGAGCGGCTCGTCCAGGACGGCGACCGGGTCGCGGCGGGGACCGATCTGCTGCGGCTGCGCGGCAGCGCGCGGGCAATGCTGACCGCCGAGCGCTCGGCACTCAACACCGCGCAGCATCTGTCGGGCATCGCGACGATGACGCGCAGCTATGTCGATGCGATGGCCGGCACCGGCGCGACCCTGCTCGACACCCGCAAAACGCTGCCCGGCCTGCGCGTGCTCGAGAAGTACGCGACGCGGATGGGCGGCGCGACCAACCATCGCATGGGCCTGTGGGACGCGGCGATGATCAAGGACAATCATGTCGCGGTCGCCGGGTCGGTCGGCGAGGCGGTTCGCCGAGCGGTCGATGCCAGGATCGCCAGTATCATCGTCGAGGTCGATCGCATCGCGCAGATAGAGCCGGCGCTCGCGGCAGGGGCAACGCACCTGCTGCTCGACAATATGGGGCCGGAAATGCTGCGCGAGGCCGTGGGCCTGGTCGACGGGCGTGTGCCGACCGAGGCTTCGGGAGGGGTGCGGCTCGACACGATCCGCGCCATTGCCGAAAGCGGGGTGACCTATGTCAGTGTCGGGCGGCTCACTCAGTCCGCGCCCGCCGCCGATATCGGGCTTGATTTCGCTCAGGCCGATTGAGGAGAAAAGCGTGCGCGAGTCCCTGTTCGGCGTTCTCGCGTCGGTACTGTCGCTGCTTCCGGGCATCGCGGCGGCACAGGCGCTGTCGTGCGTGCCGCCCGCCAGGATCCAGCGGCCGCGGCCGGACCTGCCGAGCGCCGATCAGCCGCGCCGCGTGCTCCCGATCGGCAGCTACACGCTCGCGCTGACCTGGAACCCGGGCTGGTGCCGCGCCCATGCCGACGAGCCGGGTGCGCGCTTCCAGTGTGGTGAAACGGCTCGCTTCGGCTTCACGCTGCACGGCCTGTGGCCCGACGGCTATGGCAAGGACTGGCCGCAATATTGCACTAGGGCCGCCATCGTCCCGCCGCCCGTGCTGCGCAGCACGATGTGCTCGACGCCGTCGGCGCAGCTCATCCAGCACGAATGGGCCAAGCACGGCACCTGCACAGCAATGTCGGTGCAGCAATATTTCGGTCGGTCGACCAGGATGTTCCGCGCGCTGCGCTTCCCCGACATGGCAAGGCTGTCCCGCCGCGCGCTCACCGTTGCACAATTCAAGGACGCCTTCGCCGCGGCCAATCCGGGCCTGCCGACGGATGCGATCCGCGTGACCACCACGCGACAGGACTGGCTAGACGAGCTTTGGCTCTGCCTCGACAAGAGCTTCCGCTACGAACGCTGCAAGCCCGGCACCGGCGGCGCGCCGGCATCGGCGCTGGTCAAGATCTGGCGCGGCGAGCGCTAGGACGGATCGACCGGGGCGGCTAGCTCCGCTTTGTAGCAACGCCCAGGCCTGCGATCTTGCAATGTAGGATTTGAAAGGCGATCGCGGATCGGCTCTTTCTCATCATCGAGACCTTGCAAAACTCATTTTCCGGGAAGGAATTTTTTTCGACATAGCAGGTGTCAACCGTGTCAACCGAAGCAGATCGCGGTTCCAATCCGGGAGTCAAAAAAGCCGGGAATTTCCGCCGATTGCAACGTCGCACCGACCTGCCGTGCCACGAAAGCGCGTTGGCGTGAGCCTCGGTGAATTTCGCGCCCTAGCCGACCTGGTCGACCGTCACCGTGGCCGGATGATGCTTGTCGAGATGCTTTCGGATGATCTTTAGGTTGCGCGAGTTCGAGCGGAAGAAAAAATCCGGAATCGCGCCGACCCAGGGGATCATGCCCAGCAGCCAGTCGAACCCGATATTGCCCGCCATCCGCGCGATCGCGGTCTTCGACATGCCGAGATTGCGGGCTTCCCACGCCAGATAGGCGCCCATCGCGGCGGCGATGGTGGTGCCGATGCCGGGAATGAGATCGAGAACCACGTCCAGGCCGACCGCCTGTTTCGTGCCCGGGATGACGAAGGCGCGCTCGAGCAATTTCTCCATCGCCTCGATCCGGCGGCGGACATCGGCCGGGTCCTTGCCCAGCGGCAGGCCTGCTATCGGCCCCGAGGCCATCCGTGTCGTCTTCACTACCACCATCTCACTCCGAGTCGTTGCGCAGGTGATTCAACGGGTGCCAGGCGCGCGTGTTCCGCTGCCAGGCGCCGAGCCTCAGTGCCACAACCGACCAGCGCAGCGGTTGCGCTATGGGAATATAGGTTGCGTCGGCAGTGATTGCAGCGTCGGCCTCCGCGATGCGATGCGCGCGGTTGTAGAGATCGGGGGCGTCGCGTGCCGCCGCGACCAGCGTCGCTGGATCGTCGGAGCAGGCCCGGCAGGCCGTGGCGAGGAACCAGCGGCCGCTGTCATAGGGCGCGACCGCGTCGATCAAGCGGAGATCGGCACTCGAATCGTCGAGGCCGACGCGTTGCGGCTGGATGCCGATATTGAGCAGCGCCTCGGCGATATGCGCCCATACCAGGGTCGCGCCCGGACCGGAGGGCAGCGCGATCTGCACCGCGATGCGACCCGGATGCGAGCGCTTCCACCCGGCCACCCGCGCTCGCGCATTCTCGCGGCGGGCATCGAACGAAAGCGGCGCCCAGCTCGGCTGTGCGGGAGGGGCCGCCGAATCGAGCTGCCCCGGCAACAGCGTCTCGACTGGCGCCCAGTCGGGAAGTACCGCACTCGTCAGCGCGGCGCGGTCGATCGCCATCGCGATCGCGGCGCGGTTGCCGGCGTCGGCCAGGAAGCCTTCAGGGCGCACCACCGCGAGCCCGAACAGCCCGATCGCCGGGTCGATCTGGATATTGTCGCTGGCGATCCCGGCCCGACCCACGATCGGCCAGTCGGCGAAGGTGCCGCCGAGGATGAGGTCGGACTCGCGGGCGCGGAAGCGCGCCAGCGCTACGGCCGCGCGTTCGCCGAACAGACGCACCGTCTCCTCCGGCGCCGGCGCGGTGCGGTCTTCGGGACGGGTGGGATCAGGCGCCGGGCGAAGCCGCAGGCCGCTGCCTCCGTCGCGATCGGCAAGGAAAGGTCCGCTGCCGTCGAAGCGGCGCGTGCGGAAGACTGCGAGCTCGGGCTGCGCGAAGAGCTTGAGCAGATCGGGCCGCGGGCGCTTGAGCCGGACCTCGATCACCTGCGGCGTCATCTCGACGATTTCTTCGATCACCGCGAGGAACGGCGCGAGCGCGTTGCGGCTCCCGGACGCGGCGGCGCGACGCAGCACCCGCACCACCTGCTCGGCGGTGATCGGCTCGCCGTTGGGCCACACCGCGTCGCGCAGGCGGAAGATATAGCTGCGGCCGTCGTCGATCACGATCCAGCGCTCGGCCAGGCCCGGCTCGATCTGGCCCGCGGCATCGAAGCGGACCAGCCCCTGGGCAGTGGCGTCCATCAGCACGCGGCGCGCCATCGGCATCTCGCCCGCACTGGGATCGCCGGGTTCGGCCGTGCCGCCGATCGCGCTGACCACCACCGGCGCATTGTCCTTGCGCTGGCCCGCAGTCCCGCACCCGCCCAAGAGCAGGGCGAGGGTCAGAACGGGCAGGGCAAATCGTTGCATGGTGTTTCCGGCGGGGGCGACCAAGGCGGTGTATGGCCTCGCCACCGGACTGCCAACCCCGCGGGCTATCGTTGAACCGCGCCGTTCTGTCGCAGCGCGGCGCCTGCAACGGAACAGCCAAATGGATATCGGGTTAAGCACCTGACATTTTGGGAGGATTTACAAATGTCGCGTTTCCTTGGAAAGACGGCCGCCAGCCTGGCGGCTCTCTCGCTCGCTGCGACGCCGGCCCTTGCGTCTCAGTCTCCTGCTTCGAAACTATCGCTGCGCGCCGCGACCAAATCTGAACATGGGGAGCAGCTGAGCGGAGGGATAATCATTCCGCTGATCGCCGCGGCCGCGATCGCAGCCGGCGTAATCATTATCGCGACCGACGACGACGACGAGCCGGACAGCCCGTAACCGCTGTTTCTAACTTTGGTGCGGACGGCGGGACTCGAACCCGCACGCCCCGAGGGGCAGAAGATTTTAAGTCTCCGGCGTCTACCGGTTCCGCCACGTCCGCATGCCCGTCACGAAGACGATGCGGGCTGGCGCGTCAAGCGCGCGTTAGTCGACGTTCAGTCGGCCGCGCATTTCCTTGCCGGGCTTGAAATAGGGCACGCGCTTCGCATCGACATCGACGGTCTCGCCGGTACGGGGATTGCGCCCGGTACGCGCATCGCGTGCGCGCGTGGAGAAAGCGCCGAAGCCGCGCAGCTCGACCCGGCCATCCTCGCTCAGCCGGTCCGTGATCTCGTCGAAGAAGACCGACACGATCTTCTCGACCTCCCGGATCGACAGGCCGGGATTGTCCTGCACCAGCAACTGCACCAGTTCCGATCGGATCATCCGTACCCTCCCATGGCGCGCAGCAGGCGATTGCCTCTGCGCAACGCGTCCCCTTCAGAGGACCCTAGCGCCCTTCTGTAACATGCATCAACCCGAACATTTACGGAATTCTGCAAATAATTCAACTTGTCGGCATGGGGAGCGGTTGAAACCGCTCCCCAAATTCCGATCAGTTCTTCTCGTTGCGGGCCTTGAGGGCCTCGCCGAGGATGTCGCCCAGCGACGCGCCCGAATCGGACGAACCATATTGGGCAACCGCCTGCTTCTCTTCGGCAATCTGCATCGCCTTGACCGAGAAGGTCGGCTTCTTGGAACGGTCGAAGCCGGTCACCATCGCGTCGAACTTCTGGCCGACGGCGAAACGCTCAGGACGCTGCTCGTCGCGGTCACGACCGAGATCGGTGCGCTTGATGAAGCCGGTCGCGCCGTCCTCGCCCACCTGGACCTCGAGGCCCGCATCGCGGACTTCGAGAACGGTGACGGTGACGACCTGGTTCTTGTTGATGCGATCACCGGCGCTCGCGCCGCCCGCTGCGACAGCCGCCGACGGGCCGCCACGCTCGAGCTGCTTCATGCCGAGCGAGATGCGCTCCTTGTCCGGCTCGATCGCGAGCACGATGGCCTTCACGGTCTCGCCCTTGCGGTGCAGGTTGAGCGCGTCCTCGCCCGAGATGCCCCAAGCGATGTCCGACATGTGGACCATGCCGTCGACGTCGCCGTCCAGGCCGATGAACAGGCCGAACTCGGTGGCGTTCTTGACTTCGCCCTCGACCTCGGTGCCAACTGGATGGGCAGCCGCGAAGGCCTCCCACGGATTGGCCTGGGCCTGCTTGAGACCCAGCGAGATGCGACGCTTTTCGGGATCGACCTCGAGCACCACCACGTCCACTTCCTGCGAAGTCGACACGATCTTGCCCGGATGGACGTTCTTCTTGGTCCAGCTCATCTCCGAGACGTGGACCAGGCCTTCGATGCCCGGCTCCAGCTCGACGAACGCGCCATACTCGGTGATGTTGGTCACGCGGCCGCTGAGCCGCGCGCCGACCGGATACTTGGCGGCGGCGCCATCCCACGGATCGCTCTCGAGCTGCTTCATGCCGAGGCTGATGCGCTGCGTGTCGCGGTTGATGCGGATGATCTGCACCTTCACCGTGTCACCGATGTTGAGCATTTCGCTCGGGTGCTGGACGCGCTTGTAGCTGAGATCGGTGACGTGGAGCAGGCCGTCAATGCCGCCCAGATCAACGAACGCACCATAATCGGTGATGTTCTTGACGACGCCGTCGATCACCTGGCCCTCGGCCAGCGACTGGATCAGGCCCGAACGCTGCTCGGCGCGGGTCTCTTCGAGAACGGCGCGGCGCGAGACGACGATGTTGCCGCGCTTGCGGTCCATCTTCAGGATCTGGAAGGGCTGCGGAATGTCCATCAGCGGGGTCACATCGCGGACCGGGCGGATATCGACCTGCGAGCCGGGCAGGAAGGCCACGGCGCCCGAGAGATCGACGGTGAAGCCGCCCTTGACGCGGCCGAAGATGACACCCTCGACACGGGCGGTCTTCGCGAATTCGGTTTCGAGCTTGTCCCAGGCGGCTTCGCGGCGGGCGCGGTCGCGGCTGAGCATCGCTTCGCCCTGGGCGTTCTCGACGCGGTCGACATAGACTTCGACTTCGTCACCGACCTTCAGGTCGGCCTTCTGGCCCGGCGCGGCGAATTCGCGCAACGGCACGCGGCCTTCGGACTTGAGGCCCACGTCAATGACGGCGAGATCATTCTCGATGCCGGTGACGGTGCCGATGACGACGCGGCCTTCGAAGCTTTCTGCGCCGCCGAGAGTTTGTTCGAGGAGCGCCGCGAAATCGTCGCGGCTGGGGTTTGCCGTAGTGGCCATAAGAGGGTTCGTTCCTAGTTCACGTTTTTCCGGCCAGTCGGTTGGATCCGACGGTCTTGTAGGCCAGATTGACCGCGGCGGCCGGATGCCGGACGCGGCGTTCGTCGCGCGGATGCGGTGGAGGAATTCACATCGTTAGAATGCGAAAAGGGCGCGTGAGAGAATCCCTCCTCGCGCCTTCCTTCACGAGCACCTGCTCGCCGGACGGCGCGCCCTTAGCGTAAAGCGGGTCGAACCGCAAGGCGGAGAGGGGCGGCTGGAGGTGAAACGGGTCAGCTGTCCGCCGAAGCCGGTGGGCTGGCGAATCCATAAAGTGGTTTCATGCGGGGACCGGCGGCTTTTCTCCCAGCAACGTGGTGAGCACCGCGGAAAGCTTTCGATACGGGTAGGGCTTGTTGAGGACCGGCCGGCCAGGATAATAACGGGCACACACGCCATGCTCGGTATAGCCGGTCGAGAACAGAAACGGCACGCCCCGCGCGGCGAGGGCATCGGCGACGGGATAGCTTCTCGTGCCGCCCAGGTTGAGATCCAGCATTGCGAGGTCGAAAATCTGGGAGCCGATCAGGGAGAGCGCATCGGTCACCGTCGCCGCGACCGTCACGGACCGGCATCCAAGTTCGGCCAACATGTTCTCGATCGACATCAGGACCATCATCTCGTCCTCGACGACAAGTACGCGGTGATCGGACAAGAGTTCACCCATCATCGGATCCTTTCGGTGCGGGCATGTCGATCGTGCAGGTCACGCCGCTGGGCGCGAATTCCAGATGCACCTTGGCATGCAACTCATGCGCGAAACCGCGCTCGATCACCTGCGACCCGAATCCCTTTATGGAAGGCGAAGCCACGGGAGGCCCATTTCTTTCCTGCCAGACGAATACGAGGCGCGTCTCGTCGGGGGGCTGAAGCGACCATGAGATCAGGACGGAGCCCGATTCGTTAGATAGAGCCCCGTATTTCACGGCGTTGGTTGCCAGTTCGTGGAAGGCGATGCCCAGCGCCAACGTCATGTTCGGCGGCACCCGGATATTGTCTCCGTCGATAAGGAAGCGCGCCGACCAGCCCAGGGTAGCTCCGAACGGCTCAAGCGCTGCGTCGAGCAGATCGTGCAGCCCTGCGCCCTGCCAGCTGACCTGAGTGAGGAGGTCGTGCGACCGCGACAAGGCAAAGATGCGGGACTCGATGGCTTCCCGGAGATCCTCGGGATCAAGCGGGGCTCTCATCGCCTGAGACACGATCGACTGCACCGTTGCCAGCGTGTTTTTAACGCGATGGCTCAGTTCGTCGATGAGCATCTTCGAATGGGCCTGCTCCTGCTTGTGCTTGGTAAGATCGACGAACGACAGAAAGTGCTGCACGATCTTTCCGTTCTTGTCGCAGACCGGGCTGACGAACGTTGACGCCCAGAAGTCGCTTCCATCCTTGCGGTGATAGTGGACTTCGAGATTGCTGTTATGATCGCTGTTAAATTCTTGCCTTACCTGCGAAATTGTCGGTGCATCGGGTCCCTCCTCGATAAGTAAATCGAAAACTATCCCGAGTAATTCCCGGCGACTATATCCAGTAAGTTCAAGGAAGCTATCATTGGCGAAAATAATTCTGTTATCCGCGCGCCGAGCGTTCGTAAAAACCATGGGCATTCTAGTTGTCTGCGCGGCTACGACAAAGGGGTCGAGATTCCTGCGGAAATCGTCTACCTCGGCTTCAGCGCTTTCCTGCCCGCCGGACTCGGTTTCCATGGTGGTCATGATATTGATCTACGCGGATTTATCATAATTTACCCAAGTAACTTACCAAACACCACCGAAGTATTACAATTCGATAGTGTGCATATTATATTAGAGAATATTCTGAGATGTATTCTCGAATAATATGCAATTCATCTCATCCGTAGTGGGAAGATCGTGTCGAGGTCGGGATCTCCACATTCGAGCCCTCCGCAGCTACTTTATTCTCACCCGTCTCCAGCCGCATGATCTTTCGGGAGCCGCACCATAATTCGAGGGGCTGCCATCCCTCGTGTGCCTTCGCATGCGCCAATGCATGTTGATCGTCGGGCGCATTGATCTCGGCAAAGCGGTCAATGTGATCGGTTTGAGGATCCATGAAGTATAGACGATAATAGAGCATCGGAATCCCTAAAAAGGGCGGGAGCTCTCCAATGTCTCTCAGGCGTCAGCGGGCCGTTGGCAATGACGATAATGCTTAATAACACAAACTTACCTGCCACACGACAATATATTTCGTCGGTTGCGCTATTTGTGGGGGTATTTGCAATAATTCAACCATATCGGATCTTTAGAGGTTTGATCCGGCTAAATATTATCTGACTTGCGCCACAATGGTCGCTATCGCATTGTCTAGACACGTGTTTGCGTGGACCATCCACCGCCCCGGCTATTCCAGGATATCCTTCACGTCAGCACCGAGCGTTCCCTTAGCCTGGGCGCCGCGAAATCGAGGAAGCGCCGCATCTTGAGCGGCAGTTGACCACGGCTTGCGTGGATCAGATTGATCGGCGCCGGATCGACTTCATAGTCGGCCAGCAGGATCCTGAGATCTCCCGCGGCGACCGCGTCGGCCACCTGGTACTGGAACAGTTGCGTCAGGCCTACGCCCATCACGGCCGCCTGGGCAGCGGCTTCCGCGGTCGAGACGAGCAGACGCGGGCGGATCGGCACCTCCGCGAGCGACTTCGCGCCGGGCACGCGCATCTGCCAGACGGTGGCCGAAAGGAAGGTATCGATACTGACGCATGGAAACCGGGCGATATCATCGGGTGTCACGGGTGTTCCGTGGCGCGCGAGTAGCGCGGGCGCGCCGCAGACCACGCTGCGCATCGATCCCACCCGCGTCGCGACCATCGAACTGTCGGGCAGGGCGCCGATGCGCACCGCCATATCGACATGGTCGCCGACCAGATCGACATTGCGATCGGACAGAATCAGCCGGACGTTGATCTCCGGAAAATCGGCGAGAAAATCGGTGACCACGGGCAGCACGTGCAGCCGGCCGAACAGGATGGGCGCAGTGATGACGAGGTCTCCCTTGGGCGTCGTGAACTCGCCGGCAGCCTCGCGCTCTGCATCGTCGAGCTGCTCGAGGATGCGCCGGGCCGCTGCGACATAGGCGAGGCCGGCATCGGTAAGGGTCAGCTTGCGGGTAGTGCGGATCAGCAGCCGGGTGCCGAGCAGCGCCTCGAGATCGGTTATCTTGCGGCTGAGCGTGGGTAACGGCACGCGCAGCGCGCGTCCGGCAGCCGAAAGGCTCCCCTTCTCGACCACCGCCAGCAGCATCGACATCGCCTCGAACCGGTCCATGTGATCTTTCCATAATTCGGAAGGATGATTTCCGATATTAGCTGATTATCCTGGAAATCGAAAAGAGATACATGTGGAGGCGACAGGTCGAATGAGGCGGCGTGCTCGCAGGAGATGGGCCATGGCTTACGGTTTTCTCGACATCGCCGTCACGCCAAGCGTGCTGGCGGTGCAGAAGGCAATGGGAAGCGACGCGATGTGGTCCGGCTTCAAGGGCCATCGCGAATTCGACCGCTTCACGGCGAACGAACGGGCGTTCATCGCCGATCGAGACAGCTTCTACATGGCGACGGTGTCGGAAAGCGGCTGGCCCTATGTCCAGCATCGGGGTGGTCCGCGCGGCTTTCTGAAGGTGATCGACGACCGGACGCTCGCCTTCGCCGATTATCGCGGCAACCGGCAATATATCAGCCTGGGCAATCTGGCTGCGGACGACCGGGTCTCGCTGATCCTGATGGATTACGCGCGCCGGGCGCGGCTCAAGATCTTTGCCCATGTCGAAATGGTGGCGCTGGAGGACGATCCCGAACTCGCCGCTTTGGTCACCGTCCCGGAGTACAAGGCGAAGCTCGAGCGGGTGCTGCGCCTCCGGCTCGAAAGTTTCGACTGGAATTGCCCGCAGCACATCACGCCGCGTTTCACCGAGGCGGAGATCGATGCGGCCGTACAGCCGCTGCGCAAGCGCCTGGCGCTGCTCGAATCTGAAAATGCGAAGCTGCGCGCCGAACTGTCCGCTACGGGGGAATGACGATGGAAGAACGCCTGCCGCTGCCGCCCTTCACCGAAGCGACCGCGCTCCAGAGGGTGCGGCTGGCCGAAGATGGTTGGAACAGCCGCGATCCCGAGCGCGTGGCGCTTGCCTATACGGTGGACAGCCGGTGGCGGAACCGTACCGAGTTCATCCAGGGCAGGGAGGCGATCGAGGCCTTGCTGACCAGCAAATGGAGCCGCGAACTCGACTATCGGCTGATCAAGGAGCTCTGGGCATTCCGCGACAATCGGATCGCCGTGCGCTTTGCCTATGAATGCCGCGACGCCGCCGGGCAGTGGTTCCGGTCCTATGGCAATGAGAATTGGGAATTTGATGAACACGGCCTGATGCGGCTTCGCATCGCCAGCATCAACGACGCGCCGATAGCCGAGGCTGATCGACGCTTCCATTGGCCGCTCGGCCGCCGGCCCGACGATCACCCCGGATTGAGCGACCTGGGATTCTAGGCCTTGCTGCTCACGACCGCCGAATTGCAACCCGCCGGACGACCTCCCGTCCGGAAGTGAAGGAGCACGTCATGTCGAATGCCACCTACCGCACCGCCAATGTCGACGGTCACGAAGTCTTCTACCGGGAGGCGGGAGATCCCGCGAACCCGACCATCCTGCTGCTCCACGGCTTTCCGACGTCGAGCCACATGTTTCGCGAGCTGATCCCGCTGCTTGCCGATCGCTTCCACCTGGTCGCGCCCGATCTGCCAGGGTTCGGTCGTACTGCGCTGCTGCCGCGCGGCCAGTTCACCTACAGCTTCGACAATCTCGCCAAGGTGATCGGCCGCTTCACCGAAGTGATCGGGCTCCCTCGTTACGCGATCTACGTCTTCGATTATGGTGCGCCGACCGGATTCCGCGTGGCGCTCGCGCACCCCGAGCGCGTCACCGCGATCATCTCGCAGAACGGCAACGCCTATGCGGAGGGGTTGAGCGCCGGGTGGAATCCGATCGAGCGCTATTGGCGCGAGCCGAACGCGGCCAATCGCCAGGCGTTGCGCGAAATGCTCACGCCTGAATCGATTCGCTGGCAGTATGAGCATGGCGTGGAAGACGCCGCTGCGGTTTCGCCCGACGGGATTGCGCTCGATGTGTACTATCTGGAGCGCCCCGGGGTGGATGAAATCCAGCTCGACCTGTTCCTCGACTATGCGAGCAACGTCGCGCTCTATCCCGCCTTTCAGGCCTATTTCCGCGAGCATCAGCCGCCGCTTCTGGCGATCTGGGGCAGGAACGATCCGTTCTTCCTCCCGCCGGGCGCCGAAGCCTATAAGCGCGACTTACCGAATGCCGAGGTGCGCTTCCTCGATACCGGCCATTTCGCGCTGGAGACGCATGCCCCCGAAATCGCCGACGCCATCGCGGGCTTCCTAAAATCCGGCGACTGAATCGGCCGCCTTACGCCGCGCCTGCCTTCACTTTGGCTTCCACCAACGCGATCGCCCGCTGGATGGCGGCGTCGATCGACAGGAAGCTCGTGTCGAGCAGCGCGGCGTCGGGAGCCTGGGCCATCGGCGCCTCGCTGCGCTTCGAATCGCGCTCATCGCGGGCGCGGATATCGGCCAGCACTTTGTCGAGGCTGGTGGCGATGTCGTTCTTGCGCAGCTCGAGGTGGCGACGCTGGGCGCGGATCATCGGCGTCGCCTTGACGAACAGCTTCACGTCCGCGTCGGGCGCGATCACCGTGCCGATATCGCGGCCGTCGAGCACGGCGCCGCCGGGCTGGTGCGCGAACTTCTTCTGGCGATTGAGCAGAGCGGCGCGGACCAGCGGGTGGGCCGATACGATCGAGGCGGTCTTGCCGACCTCGTCGCTGCGCAGCCAGGGATCGTCGAGCAGGCGATCCTCGAAGCTGCTCGCGGAGACCGCGTCTGCTTCCTTCTCGGGATCCTGCGCCTCGCGCAGCACGGTGGCGGCAACGGCGCGGTAGAGCAGGCCGGTATCGAGATGCGGAAGCTTGTAGTGCCTGGCGAGCGCCCGGGCGATCGTGCCCTTGCCCGATGCGGCGGGGCCGTCGACGGCGATGATCATGCCGGCTTCCCGCGCAGGCGGAACAGGCCGAGGAGTGAGACGGCAATCCAGAATATCTGCAACGACAGCGATGGCACATTGACCTCGATGGAGAGCGAAATTGCCAGCAGCACTGATCCGGCAATGTTAAGCGAGAAATACAGTCGGTTGGGTCGAACCGGGCGATAGCTGAGATAAAGATAGGCGCCGGCGATGACGAAGATCCCTGCGAAGCCGGCGATATTTGCGATGAGCGACGAAGTCATGCGGTGTTGCCGGTCCCTGAGTGCGCCAGACGGTCTAGCAACGGCCGAGGCGGTCAGCCCAGCAGATTGTCCAGCGTGGCGAAGAAATCGGGATAGCTGGTTGCGACCGGCGCGACATCGTCGATCGTGATCGGCCCCGACGCGGCCAGGCCGGCCACCGCCATGCTCATCGCGATGCGGTGATCGAGCTTCGAGGCGATCGCTCCATTGCCGCGCAGCGGCTGGCCGCCCGAGCCCTGGATCGCCAGCCCGTCCTCATATTCCTCGGTCGTGACGCCAATCGCTTCAAGCGCGGTGCGCATCGTCGCGATCCGGTCCGATTCCTTGACGCGCAACTCGTGCGCCCCACGTGCCACGGTGCGGCCCTCGGCCAGCGCGGCGGCAACGAACAGGATCGGATATTCGTCGATCATGCTGGGGGCGAGTTCGGCCGGGACTTCGATCGCCCTGAGCGGCGCGTGGCGGACGATCAGGTCGGCGACGGGCTCGCCGCCCACAACGCGCGGCTGAGCCTCGGTTATGTCGGCGCCCATCATTTTGAGCGCCTGGATCAGTCCGGTGCGCGTAGGGTTCATGCAAACATTGGCAATCGTCACTTCCGAACCGGGAACGATCGATGCGGCGACCATCCAGAAGCCGGCGGACGAGGGATCGCCGGGGACGATGATATGCTGGGGCTTGAGCTCGGCTTCGCCGGTGATCGAGATGATCTTGCCGTTCGGCCCGTCTTCGACCGTCAATTCGGCACCAAAGCCGCGCAGCATCCGCTCGCTGTGATCGCGTGTCGGCACCGGCTCGATAATGCGCGTGATGCCGGGCGTGTTGAGCCCGGCGAGCAGCACCGCCGATTTCACCTGCGCGGAGGCGACAGGCAGCACATATTCGATCGGGATCGCCGGGCAGAGCCCGCGCAGCATCAATGGCAGCTTGCCGCCGGGGCTCGCGGTGAAGTCCGCACCCATCTTCGACAGGGGATCGATCACGCGGCCCATCGGGCGACCCGAGAGCGAGGTGTCGCCGATGAAGGTGGCGGTGATCGGATGGCTCGCGACCAGGCCCATCAGCAGGCGAGTCGACGTGCCCGAATTGCCCATGTCGAGTGCCTGGATGGGCTGGAGCAGCCCGCCGACGCCGACGCCGTGGACGCGCCAAACGCCATCCGCGCCGCGCTCGACCTGTGCCCCCATTGCCCGCATCGCGGCGGCGGTGGCGAGCACGTCCTCGCCCTCGAGCAGCCCCTCGATGCGGCTTTCGCCCACCGCGAGCGCCGAGAACATCAGCGCGCGATGACTGATCGACTTGTCGCCGGGGACGGTGACGGTGCCTCTGAGCGGACCACGGGCGGAGAGGGTGAGGGGGCGGGGAACTGCGTGCGACATTGCCCGCGGCTTTGACAGCCGCCTTGCGCCATGGCAAGGCGCGCCCCACTTTGACGGGTCACACCCGAAATCAAGATATTCGAAAGGCAAGAGGCAACACATGGTGAAGCCGGAATGGGGCACCAAGCGCGCGTGTCCGAAGTGCGGGACGCGTTTCTACGATCTTACCAAGGACGAGCCCGTCACTTGCATTAACTGCTCCTTCTCCTGGGAGCCGGAACCGATTCTGAAATCCAAGCAGCCGCTTCCGTTCGAAGCGGTCAAGCCCGACGCCGCCAAGCCCGAGACGGAAGATGCGGATCTGGGGGATGAAGATCTGGACATCGGTGCCGACGACGAAGAGCCGTCGCCCGACGATGATGTCGATCTGGGCGGCGACGACGACCTGGGCGTCGAGACCGGCGGCGACGACGACGAGCAATAAGTGAACCGGATTGGCGAGGACGTGAAAAACCGTCCTTGCCAAACCCGCGAGGCCCTTCTAATGGGCCTGCCTTCCCGGGGAATGGGGCCGTAGCTCAGCTGGGAGAGCGCTGCAATGGCATTGCAGAGGTCAGGGGTTCGATCCCCCTCGGCTCCACCATTTCCCCTCCTAAGCAATTGAGATCGCTTCGGAATTTTGGCGGGACGTAGATCGTTCCACCAATCGTGCCGCCACAAAATATCGGCTTTTGACGGTCCTGGGCGAGCGTCAGCGAACTGTTTTTCGCATGCTGCGTGCCCATTGAAGCGAAGGACGATCGTTCGAATCTCGGCATCTGAGGGAGTGCTCGGAAAGGCTCGTCAATGGCGCCGAGCCCTTCTGCTATCTATCTCGGCGCGGGGGATCTCGGGCCGGCCAATTTCCAGATTTTGCACCGAGTAGCCGACGGACGGCTTTAGGCATCGCCGGACGAGAAATTACGCCTGAACGGCGCGGCCTTGGATAGCAGATGCTGCTGGAGAGGAATGGGATTTAAAGCTTAAACAGCGCATGTGGCCCGAAACTGAGGCAGAGCCCGGATCCGCGACGACGATGTCCGGTGAGACCCATGGGCGCGGTTCGGCGGACATACGCAACGCCCGGTCAGGTAACTGCGCCATTAAGCGTTCGCAGCTCCCCCGGACCATGCCATTGCCGAACTATGACACTAAGAAGGTTTGGCCTCCTGCTGGAGAGCGTGGCGCAGGATCCGGGGCCGGAGATGCGCGCAACGCCGCGCGCCGTCGAGCCGCAAGGACTGGAGGGTCCAAGAGGAATGCAACCGCCGAGTCAGCGACCCGAGGCCGAACCCCGGTCCTGACCTCATTCGCGCTTCTCGATGGCGCGACTGCGCCAAGAGGCATTTTTCAACTCCTGTGCGCGGTCGCGCGCCGGGCATTGGAGCGCTGCGGGGCTACTCTCCACGCGGGGATGTCCGAGGTCGAACAGGATCAGGTAGCGCCCGCCAACGCCTTCGAAAGCTGCTCGAGGAGCTGCTTCTGAAAGGGATCGGCATGATCGGCGAAGCCGTTGCGCGCCGCAGCTAGATGCGTGCGTGCGCCAGACTTGTCGCCCTTGGCGAGTTCCACCCTGGCGAGCGCGAGATCGAGATTTGCGCCCCATGCCGGATCGCCGACCAGTTCGGATACCTTGGTGCGGTCGGATCCCGGTGCCGCGCGGGCAATCACCAACGCGGCGCGCGAATTCTCCAGTCCCTGGTCGTACAGGCCGGCGCGGCACTCCGCCTCGGCGGTGTCCGCACGCCCTTTCGATCCAGTGGCGGATGCGCGAGGATCGGATGGCTGGCCGCCAACAACCCGGCCGGACACAAGCTTGGTTCGGTGCCTGCGCCGCGCGGAAAAGATCGAACTAGAGCAACGCGTTGGCACGCCGCTGAAACTCCTCGGCGCGTCGCCTGAACGTGGATGCGATCACCGAATTTCTGCAGTCGGCGGCCCGAGCGCGTTCTTCGCGGGCCCGATGTTGGAAATAGCTCTGTTCGTCGATCATCGGGCCTCTCCAGCTGATGCCACGACCAACCACTACTAGCGCCGCCTGTTCCACGGCGAGGAGCGAGGAGCGGCCGAGTGGAGGGATCATGTCGCCGGGCGGCTTTGTGATGTGCGGCCGTCATGGGCGGTACAGCCATGACAATGGCGAATAATGGCCGGCCGGGATCCGGCCCGCTGTGCTCGGACCTTCACTGGAGCGCTTGCCGGGATCGAGTCGCGCAGCGCCTGGCTCGCGAACGCGTTGGCGGATCAAACAGGGGGCGCTCACCAGGATGGCGGTGCGGCTTTGGGCCGCTGCTCCGCCCAGCGTAGAAAATGCGGCGCGAGTTCGCCGGGGAGCGTGCGTTCGAACGCCTCGTCGAGCGGATAATGCGGCATAGCGAGCGCAACGGCGTCAAGCAGCAGCATCCCTTGCTTCAAATCCTTGCCGCGCTTGAGCCCGTTGCGCTTGGACTGCTCCGACATCCAGAGCTTCTGCAGCGCGAACCATCTCGGATCGGGCGCTACGATCCGCGCAGGGCTGCCGTCGCGGCAGGTAAGGACCTGATCCACGGGCGTGCCCGCCAGCAGCCATTCCTGCTCCGGAAGCGGAACCGGACGCGGACGGTCGGTGCGCGCCATGGTGTCGGCACGCGAAGGGGCGACCAGCACCTCCACTTCATAGGCCTTGGCGTTGCGAGCCTGGAAAGTTCGCTCGGTATTGACGGTGAAAGTGGAATCCACCGCCTTGAGCAACTGCCACAGCACCTGCTCGTCGTGCCTGGCTTCGGTCTCGATCCAGGCGAGGTCGAAATCGGCGGTTTCGTCGGGGAGATCGCGAATCAATGCGTTCGCCGCGATCGAATAGGCCGCGACCGCGTTGGTGCCGACAACCAGCAAGGCCCCGTCGAGCAGCCCGCGTCGGTCGGCTTCGCGCAGGATCGGGCCCGCCTCGCTCGCGATCATCGGCAGGCGCAGCGCGCGCGCCAGCCGCGCCGTCTCATCAAGTGGCCCTCGGCTTGCGTCGCGGCGGGCTTGCGCGTCCGCTTTCGCTGCCCGGTAGGTCTTGAGCCGCGCGGCAAGTTCGTCGGACCATGGCCCCAGGCTCTTGCCGTTCCCGCCCCGGTCGAAGATCTGGTAGAGATAGGCATGGCCCTTCACCTCCTTGCGCCGGAGGTCATAGGGAAGCCCTGCCAGCGCCCGCTCGGCCGCGATCCATACCTCGTAGCGTTGGCGCAGATTGACGAGGGTGCGAAGCTGCTCGTCGGAGAATAGCGTTATCGCGTCCACAAACATTATCCCACATGTTTTCGAAAACAATATATGTGGGATAACGCCACGTCGTTCAATAGACCATATCCTCTTCGAATCAGTGTTGTTCCACAATTATTCGAGAATATAGAAATGTGGGATAATACCCCGATTGCAGCTACGCCGCTGAGACTTGGAGTTTTCCGGCGATAAGAATCCCAAAGCGCCGGGGCTAGATCCGCTGCGGCAATCGGGCCTCAAATAGGCGTCGAGGGCCCCAGAATAGGGGGTGCTGGTCAGCTTTCTGCAAAAGAGGCCGGCGCCAGATGGCATGGCTGGACAGTATGTGGACCGGCTGGCTATCGGCAGCCGATGCCAGTCATTGCCACCATCATGAATTCCGTCACCGGCCAGCCAATCCAGAAGATGCGCTTCGGCCGCATGCCCAAGCCCTGGGCTTCGTTCACGCTCGAAAGCGGCGAACTTGTCACCGCCGATCGCGTGGATATTGGCAAGCCTGCGCCGGGCAAGGTCGTGGTGCCGGTCTCGGTCTGGGTGACGCCAAGGAGATAGCAATGCGGGCTTGCCCTAACGGGGGCCGGACCGGCCCCGGCTTCGTCGCAAGGTCAGAACTAGTCCGAAGGAGGCGAAAGGATCGAGCGCACTGCCAAAGCGCGGCTTTTTTCCGACATGGGACCTCCCCGACTGGGGGCATGCATGAGCCAAAAGCCGCCGGCAACCGCCGCGTTCGGTGAGTTGTCCGAAAAATCGACGATCGCGACTTCCGTGGTGAGCACAGCTGGCAACCGATGCTGTGTCCTGAAGCGCAGATCGGACCACCAATGTGGGATCGATGACGCAGGCCTTGACGAGATTCTCATAGATTTCGGTCTGGGCGTTGAAGCCAATGTTCGGGTCGTTTCCGTCGGGTAGCCGACGGGCCACGACGCCTCCTTCGTGCCCGGCATTCTCGTCGGGGGTGGGTAATTTCAATCTTTCAGTAAGTTCGTTGACGACATCTTTAATCCGAGCGAATTCGCCATGGCATAGTCGCTCAATTGGTTGACCATTTTTTCATGCCACCTTGACCTCCATACGAAAAAACGGTCATTATCTGCGCTGGAGGTACTCGATGGAACCCGGCAAGACGCGTTTGTATCAGGGGATTGCGCAGGCAATTATCGATAGGATCGCCGGCGGCGAATATCCTGCCGGAACGCGCCTACCTGGCGAACGCGAGCTGGCGGAAGAATTCGACGTCAGCCGTGTTACCATCCGTGAGGCCGAAATAGCGCTTGAGGCGCAAGGCTACATTGTCGTCAAGACGGGTTCCGGCGTCTATGTGCGCAAGGATCGTTCGGTAGGCGGGCGGCCGCTGCCGGACGTGTCGGCCTTTGAACTGACGACCGCACGGTCCGTGATTGAAGCAGAGGCCGCGGCGCTTGCTGCCGTAAACATATCGGACGCCGAAATTTCCGAACTCGAGCGCCTGATCAACGGTATGGCTGAGGAAGACGCCGGCAAGTCCAAGTCGTCGGAAGATCTCGACCAGGCTTTCCATCTCACGATCGCAAAGGCGACTGCGAATCCGGCCGTCGAATTTCTCGTCATTCAGTTGTGGCGTATGCGTAGCGAGTTACCGCGCGTGCGCGAGGTTTATGCCGGTGTGTGCGATGCGAACGCGACATCGCGCGCGGCCGAACATCGCACCATCTTCGAGGCGCTCAAGCGGCGCGACTCGACGGCGGCGCGTATCGCGATGCGCGACCACTTCCATCGCCTTTTCGAGACGATGCTGGTGGCCCGCGAAGACGCCGCGCTCGCCGAATTGCGGCGCTCGCTGGGCGAGGACCGTCAACGGTTCCTGCAAGCTACACACATCTGAATTCCTTATCGTGCTGTAGGCTGGGAACGTACGTCGTAGATGTTGGCGAAGCGCGCCTGGACGCTAATTTCAAACTGTTGATGCACGCGTGATCAGAGCGACGCGCGGCGATTGCGAGCGATAGCCTCTGCACCCTCCCGAAAATTGGTTGACCAATTGAGTTTGTGGGGTTGACATAAATTCCAGTCCAGTTGACATACCACCGGACAGACCAAAAGGTCGTTACCGATGTGGAGGGAATGCGTGAGGGGATCATCCAATTTGCTGAGCCGCGCGAGTTTGGCCTTTCTGGCGGCCGTGTCACCGGGCGCCGTCGCGCATGCGCAGACCGCGGCCGCGCCAGCCGAAAGCGCGCCGGCCGAGGAGCAGGCGCCGGAGAGCCCGCCCCAGTCAGGGGAGATCGTCGTAACCGGCGTACGCGCGTCGATTCAGGGATCGATTGCAAACAAGCGCAATGAGACGATCATCTCCGATTCGCTATCCGCATCGGACATCGACGGGCTGCCCGCGACCAATCTAGGCGACGCCATCGCGACCATTCCCGGCGCGACCACCCACCGCGAGAAGGGAGCGGCATCGGAAATCGCGATTGGCGGGCTCGGGCCGTTCCTGTCGAACGTCAACGTCAATGGCCGTGAGACCACGACCGGCAACGGCAAGCGTTCGGTCAATTTCTATCTGTTTCCATCCGAGCTCATCAATACCGTCGCCGTCAACAAGACCCAGCGCGCCGATCTGATCGAGGGCGGCACGTCGGGCACGATCGACTCGCGTACGCTGAAGCCGCTCGACCGCAACAAGCGCCAGATCCAGCTGAGCGGGCGCGGCATTCTCACGGGCTACGACCATAAGCTCAACGACCCCGCGGGCCTCGGCTACCGCCTGACCGGCAGCTATGTCGACCAGTTCGATCTTGGGTCGGCGGGCGAGTTCGGCATCGTGCTCGGCGTGCAATATCAGCGCGCCAACGAGCCGGAGGAGCTGCTTGGCGGCGGCTCGACCTGGAATGCCTGCCGCGGCGATGTCGCCTACACGGCGTCGCAAACCTGCACGTCGGTGACGCCGCAAAACTACGGTACGACAGCGGTCCCCGCCGGCACGCCTTATTATTTCGCGACGACGAGCCGGAACAACATTCAGTTCAAGACCGGCGACAAGCGCCTGGCATGGATCGGTGACCTACAATGGCGGTCGACCTCGGGGGTCGAGGTGAATTTCGACGTCCAGATCTCGGACTATAAGTTCAACGAGGATCGCCAGATCTTCAACCTGTCCGAGACCACCCGCGGCATGACCAACCTGGTGTTCGGATCCGACCACATCCTCGATTCCTATAGCGGCAACAGCTATGGCGAGGTGACGCCGACCTACCGGGTCCAGGACGAAACCTATCGCGGCGGCGGGCTGAATGTTATCATTCCGGTCAGCGAACGCTTTACGCTGACCGCTGACGGCGCGCTGTCTCGCACCCGACGCGAACGCATGGATCGCTCGGTGCGGCTGCGCACCAATGCGACCGATATCGATGGCGCGGTCGTGCCGGGTGTCACGACCGGTTCAACCGGCGGGCGCATCACCTACGACTTCATCAACTATCCGGACGGCACCCAGGCGCTGGCGCTCAATCCGGCGTTCGACCCGACCGATCCCGACAATTTCAGCGCGGCGGCGCGCCTGCGCCGTGACGCGCAGATCCGCTGGCACGACAACGACATGATCCGCCTCGACGGCAATTGGAAGTTCGACGGCTTCCTGCGGTCGCTTGCCTTCGGCGGACGCTGGTCGAACATGCGCTTCCGCAGCATAGAACAGGATCGCAAGGAATTTAATTTCAACGTCGGAGCGACGCCGTCTTCGTTCAACGGCGCACCGGGGACCTACACCATTTCGCTGGCGCAGATGGCCGCGGCAAACCGCGCCTGCCGCGAGCCGTTCCAGCAGGACGACTTCCTGTCTTCCGACGAGACCAACACGATCACGTCCTGGGCGAGCTTCGATGCGCGCTGCCTGTTCCAGAACTTCCTTGGAACCGACGATCCCGGCGCGAGCAGCGACACCCGCTCGATCGCCAACCGTAATGTCCGTGAGCAGACCTGGGCCGGCTATGCGATGACGAATTTCGGTGGCGATCTGGGCGGCGTGCCATTCAGCGGCAATGTCGGCCTGCGCTATGTCTCGACCGACGTCACCTCTCGCGGGCTGCGCGGCGGGTTCGATGTGGTCAACAACGGCAACGGCACGATCCGCCTTGTGTCGAACGGCCAGTTCGTCGATCTCGTCGACAAGTACCACTATAATCGCTGGCTCCCGAGCCTGAACCTGTCGTTCGACGTCACGTCGAAATTCCGCGCACGGGCCGCGTTTTCGCGCTCGATGACCAAGCCGGACCCGGCGAGCCTCGCCAATGGTCGGACATTCGCGCTCGACGCGTCGCAGACTTCGTTTCCCGATGTGCGGTCGGCGATCTCCTCGATCACCGCCGCGGGCAACCCGCGCACCAATCCCTTGATGTCGTGGAACTACGACCTGTCGCTCGAATATTATCTCAACAAGGATTCGGTCTTTTCGGTTCGGCTGTTCCACAAGGATTTCCAGGGCGCGTTCGTCAACGTCCTGCAGGACGAGACCTATACGGTTGGCGGCCAGACTTTCACCGTCCCGGTCAACGTGCTGCAGTCGAGCGACAAGTCGAACTGGATCAATGGCTTCGAGGTCGCGGCGAGCTATCGCGCATCCTTCCTGCCGGGCGCGCTTAGCGGTCTGGGCTTCCGGGGAAGCTGGGCGCACGCCGCCAGCAATTTCAAGCAGCAGGACCTCCGTTTGGGCGAGCAGGTCGATCTTGGTACAGGCAAGGTCTATTCCGCGCTTGCCGATCCGGTCGGCATCTTCGGCCTGTCGAAGAACGTCCTTACCCTGTCGCCCTATTTCCAGTACAAGGGCTTCGAGGCCTCGGCGATCTACAAGTTCCGCTCGGCCTATTACCAGCAATTCGTCGGCGATCCCGCCCAGAACCGCGTCGTTCGCGACGAGGGCACCTGGGACATTGCGCTGCGATATCGCGTGAACAAGAATCTGAGCCTCGAGCTGCAGGGCACCAACATCACCGATACGCCGCGCTATCAGGACATGCCGGTGCCGGGCAGCTTCAAGGAGGCGAGCTATTACGGTGCGACCTATTTCTTCGGCGCAACCATCAGGTTCTGACCGGATGGCGCTGCTCGCGGGCAGCGCCGCATGAATGGCATGGCCAATAAGGGGCTGCGGGTGAGCAAGTGGTGGGCGTGGTGGATTGGACTGGCGGCGGTCGTGGCGACCCCGGCCGCGGCGCGCGATATCCTGGTCAAGGATCAACGGGCCTTTGCCGAGGCGTCGGCCGGGCTGCAACCCGGCGACACCATCGTGCTCGCCGACGGCGAGTGGCGCGATTTCGCGGCGAAGCTGGTCGCGGACGGCACCCCGGCGAAGCCGGTGACGCTCACCGCTGAGCATCCCGGCAAGGTGATCCTTACCGGGCGATCAAGCCTCGCCGTCGCGGGCAGCTACATCACTGTTTCGAACCTGGTCTTCCGCGGTGGCTATGCCGCGGGCGAGGAAGTCGTGGCGACCCGGGTCGGCAAGCGATGGGCCGACCATGTCCGGCTGACGGGCATCGTCATCGATCGCTTCAACAATCCCGACCGCCGCTTCGAGGATCATTGGGTCGCGTTGTACGGCCGCGATATCCGCGTCGACCATTCGCATTTCGAGGGCAAGAGCAACAACGGCGCGATGATGGTTATCGTGCGCGAAAAGCCCTGGCCTCTCGATAACGCGGTCAGGATCGATCACAATTATTTCGGGCCGCGCCCCCCGCTCGGATCAAACGGCGGCGAGACGATCCGCATCGGGACCTCGACGGAATCGCAGAGCGACTCGCGCTCGATCGTTGAGGACAATGTCTTCGAGCAGTGCGACGGCGAGGTCGAGATCGTTTCGGTCAAATCGGGCGCCAACATCATTCGCCGCAACGTCTTCGTCGAGAGCCAGGGATCGGTCGTGCTGCGCCACGGCAACGGCAATCTTGTCGAGGATAATGTGTTCCTGGGACGCGGCGTCGCCCATACCGGCGGCGTACGCGTGATCAACGAGCGCCAGACCGTGCGCGGCAATTATCTGGAAGGGCTGGCCGGAGGCGACTTCACCAGCGCGATCACCGTGATGAACGGCGTGCCCAACTCGCCGATCAATCGCTATCTGCCGGTGCGTGATGCCGTGATCGAACGCAACTCGATCCTCGATGCCGCGGCGATCACGCTCGGCGCCGGAGCCAGCGACGAGCGCTCGCAGCCGCCCGCCGGGACGCGATTCTCGAACAATCTGATCGTAGGCAGGGTGAACCCGTTCCGCGCCGAGGCATCGATCGCCGGCATTGCTTTTTCGGGCAACGTTGCGAGCGTCGCTCCGGCTGTTCCAGGCGTGTCCGTCGAACGTCGCGCGGTCACCCTGAAGCGCGCTGGAAATGGTCTGCTCTACCCGACCGATCCGGCCCTGGCCGGGGTCGGAGCGTCGCGGGATCTGACGCCGATCGCGCGGGATGCGGTCGGCGCCTCCTGGTATACCAAGCCTGCGGAAAACAAGGCGCCGTCGGCGGGCGTCACGACCCGGCTGTCCGCAGGGGCCGACCTCGCCGCTGCGATCGCGCGGGTCCAGCCTGGCGAAATCCTGATGCTCGCGGCGGGCCGGTACCATGTGACGCGGCCACTGGTCGTCGACCGGCCGCTGACCGTGATCGGCCGCCAGGCGACGTTGACCTTTGCCGGCGGGACCTTGTTTCAGATCGAGGAAGGTGGCCGCCTGCAGCTCGAGGGGCTGACGATCAGCGGCGCCGAGGCGCCGCGCCGCGCGGGCAATGCCGCGATCCGCAGCAGTGCCCGGCCGATGCTCGCCAACTACACGATCGAGCTGATCGATTGCGCCTTTCGGGACATGAATTCGAGCCCGCGCTTCGACGTCATCGCGAGCACGCCGGCGACGCTCGCCCAGGCGATCACTATACGCGGCGGCGCATTCGCCAATATCTCGGGCGCGGTGATCGCCGGGCATGCCGAGACCGGCAAGGAGGGCTATTATGGTGCCGAGCGTGTGACGATTGACGCGGCCGCGTTCGCGGGCGTCGGCACGATCGTCGACCTGTTCCGCGGCGGTACCGACGAAAGCACCTATGGCCCGCAATTCGTCATGACCGGGGCCAGCATCGCCAATAGCGGCCCCTTGCTGCTTTCGGGTGTGCAGGAGACCAGGATCACCGGCAACCGCTTCGCCAACAGCCGCGGTATCGAGATCATCCATAGCGTGGGCTCGCCCAGCACCATCGTCACGGGCAACCTCTTCGCCGCGACGCCGCTGCCGACAATTCGTGAACTTTATTACAAGGGCGCGCCGCGGGCGGTGGTCGCCGACAATCGGAGTGGCGGCTGATGCGTTCCCTGGTCCCTCTCGTCGCGCTTGCCCTGCTGAGCGCGACGCCCGCTTGGGCGCAGGACGCGCGCCCGGTGCTGTCAGACGCGGCAGCATTTGCCGCCATGGTTAGGGACGGTGCGCGCTACCCGCTGTTCGCCGCGGAGATCGCACGGACCCGCAAGGTCGTGGATGCCGCGATCAAGGCCGGGATCGACGTGCCCGTGCCCAGGGATCCAGGTGGCGGCTACACCCATGAGCAGCACAAGAAGAACTACCAGGCGATCTACGGCGCCGGGCTGCTCTACCGCGTGACCGGCGACAAGGCCTATGCCGACTATGTCCGGCGGATGCTGCTGGAATACGCCACGCTCTACCCCAAGCTCGGCGCCCATCCGGCCAAGGCCAACGAGGCGCCGGGGCGCTTGTTCTGGCAAAGCCTCAACGACGCCGTCTGGCTGGTCTATGCCGTCCAGGGTTACGATGCGATCCGAGATACTCTGAGCCCCGCCGACCGCAGGACGATCGACGACAATGTCTTTCGGCGCATGGCGAAGTTCCTGTCCAGCGACGATGCCGCGACTTTCGACCGGATCCACAACCACGCGACCTGGTCCTGCGCGGGCGTGGGCATGACCGGCTATGTGCTGCGCGATCCCGCATTGGTCGCCATGGCGATGAAAGGCCGCGACGGCAGCGGGAAAACCGGCTTCCTGCGCCAGATCGACGAGCTGTTCTCGCCCGACGGTTATTATACCGAGGGTCCTTATTATCAGCGCTACGCGCTCCAGCCCTTTGTCCTGTTCGCCCAGGCGATCCAGGCCAACGATCCGGGGCGCGCCATCTTCGCCTATCGCGGCGGCGTGCTGGTGAAGGCGATCCGGACGACGATCCAGCTCACTTATGACGGCTATTTCTTCCCGCTCAATGACGCGATGCCCGACAAGAGCCTGAAGACCGACGAGCTCTACCAAGCCGTGGCGATCGGCTATGCCCAGACCAGGGATCCCGGGTTCCTGTCGGTTGCCGCGTGGCAGAAGCGCACGATCCTGACGCCCGAGGGACTGGCGATCGCACGCGATCTTGCGACGGGCAAGGCGCAGCCTTTCCCCTACAGCTCCGCGCTATTTCGCGACGGGCCCGATGGCGGGCAGGGCGGCGTCGCCGTGATGCGTTCGAGCTCCGACGACGATGCCGCGGTGCTGGTCGCTAAAAACAGCGCCATGGGCATGGGGCATGGCCATTTCGACAAGCTGGCGTGGATCTTCTACGACAACGGCAATCCGATCGTGACCGACTATGGCGCCGCGCGCTTCCTCAACATCGAGAGCAAGGACGGCGGGCGCTACCTCAAGGAAAATGAGAGCTGGGCCAAGCAGACCGTCGCCCACAACACGCTCATCGTGAACGAGACCAGCAACTTCGCCGGCAAGTGGCAGGTCGGCCAGACGCTCGCGCCCAGCCAACTCTATTTCTCGGGCGACCAGCCGACCAAGGTGTCCACCGCCGAAATGGCCGGCGCCTGGCCTGGGGTCGTCTTCCGCCGGACGATGGTGCTGCTGCCCGTCGAAGGGCTCAAGCAGCCGCTGATCGTCGACCTGCTCCGGGTAACCGGCGACAAGCCTGCGACTTACGACCTGCCGCTCCATTATCTGGGGCAGATCATGGATGTCGGCTTTGCGGTGAAGTCGAACGGAGCCGAGCGACCCGTCCTCGGCAAGGCTAATGGCTATCAGCACATCTGGGTCGATGCGACCGGCACGCCGACTACGGCAAATGCCACGCTGACCTGGCTCAATGGCGATCGCTTCTACACCTATCGCATGCTGCCCCCCGAAGGGGCGCAGGTGATCCTTGGCGAGAGCGGCGCCAACGACCCACGCTTCAACCTGCGTCGCGAGCCGCTTCTGATCGAGCGCGTCGCCGGCGCCAAGGATGCGACTTTCCTCAACCTGCTCGAGCCGCATGGCGCCTATGACGCATCGGCGGAAACCACGACCGGCAGCAACAGCAAGGTCACCGCATTGACGCGGGCCCGCAGCGCCGACGCCGAAATCGTCACGATCAAGCTGGTCAAGGGACGCACGGTGATCCTTGCGGTGGCCGACAGCGCCGATCCCAATGCGGGCCATCGCGCGACGGTGGCGGGCCGGACGATCGATTGGAAAGGGCATTTCGCCCGCTTCGATGGTGCCGGGCAATGACGGCAGGGGCAAAAGGCGGCTTGCGCTGGTGGATCATCGGTCTGGTCGCGGTGGCGACGGTGATCAACTATATCGATCGCAACGCGCTCGCGGTGATGTGGCCGGCAATCTCGAAGGACATCGGCGCGGACAAGGCCGACTACGCGCTGCTCGTCACGATTTTCATGCTCGCTTATGCGTGCGGCCAGACCCTGTTCGGGCGGCTCTTCGACGTGATCGGCACGCGGCTCGGCTTTACCGTCTCGATCCTCGTCTGGTCGGCCTCGATCGCGCTCCATTCGGTCGCGCGGGGGCTCGGCACATTCGGCGTGCTGCGGGCGACTCTGGGTGTTAGCGAGGCCGGCAACTGGCCTGGCGCGGTCAAGGTCAATGCGCTGTGGTTCCCGTCGAACGAGCGCGCATTCGCACAAGGGATCTTTAATTCGGGCGCGGCGATCGGCGCGATCATCGCCGCCCCGCTGGTCGCCTTGCTATTCGATAGGTTCGGCTGGCAGGCGACGTTCCTGGTCGTCGGAGTGCTCGGCGCGGCGTGGTTGCTGCCCTGGCTCCTGGTCTATCGCGGCGATCCCGGCGCGCATCCTTGGCTGAGCGAGGCCGAGCGCGCGCATATCACCGGCAGAACCGCCGATGCCGTGCGGCAGGACTATGCGCCGCGCGTTCGCGACCTGCTGCGGCACAAGCAGAGCTGGGCGATCATCCTCTCGCGCTTTTTCCTCGATCCGGTGTGGTGGCTGTTCGTCTCGTGGCTGCCGATCTACCTTGCTGAAACCTTCGGGTTCAACGTGCAGAAGATCGGGCTGTTCGCCTGGGTGCCCTTCGTCGGCGCGATGTTCGGGAGTTTGGGTGGTGGCTGGCTGGCCGGCGTCCTCATCCGACGTGGTTGGCACGTGCTGACCGCACGCAAGGCGATGATCGCACTGGGCGGGGCGATCATGCTGCCCGCGCTGCTGCTGACCGCAAATGCGGCGACGCCCTTGTATGCGGTGCTGCTGATCGCCGCGATCCTGTTCGGCTTCCAGGTTGCCATCAACAACATCCAGACGCTGCCGAGCGACTATTTCGGCGGCGGCGCGGTGGGCTCGCTGGCCGGGATCAGCGGCTCGGCCGCGGTCGCCGGCACGCTGATCACCACCTGGCTGGTGCCGGTGATGACCGGGCATGGCTATGCGCCGATCTTCATCCTCGCCGCGGCGATCGTGCCGGTGTCGGTCGGCGCGATCTTCTTTCTGGGCGGGCGCACAGCGCCGCTCGCCGATCCTGATGTCACGAAAAGGGGTAATGCATGAGTTTGACGGGAAAAGTCGCAATCGTCACCGGAGGCGGGCGCGATATCGGGCGATCGATTTCGCAGCGCCTGGCAGCCGATGGTGCACATGTCGTGATCAACTATCACAGCGACACCGCAGCGGCTGAGGAGACGCTCAAGTCGATCGAGACTGCAGGCGGCAGCGCCACCTTGTTCCGCGCCGATGTGACACGGCCCGTCGCAGTCGCCGCCTTGATCGAGGCCGCCGGACCCAGGATCGATATCCTGATCAACTGCGCCGGCGGGATGGTCGCGCGCAAGACGCTGGCCGACATGGACGAGGCGTTCTTCGACACGGTGATGACGCTCAACCTCAAGTCCGCCTTCCTCGTTACCAAGGCGGCGCTGCCGCGCATCCCCAAAGGCGGCGCGATCGTCAATCTCGCCTCGCTGGCGGGACGCGACGGCGGCGGGCCGGGCGCGACGATCTATGCGACCGCCAAGGGGGCGCTGATGACGCTGACCCGCGGCCTTGCCAAGGAGCTCGGCCCGCAGGGCATTCGCGTCAACGCGCTGTGCCCTGGCCTGATCGGCACCAGTTTCCATGACACCTTCTCGAAGCCGGAAGGCCGCGCCGCAACCGCTGGCAACACGCCGCTGCGGCGCGAAGGCCATCCCGACGAGGTCGCCGCCGCGGTGGCATTCCTTGCCTCGGATGAGTCGGCGTTCCTGACCGGCGTCAACATGGACATCAATGGCGGGCTGGCCTTCTCATGATCTCGCTCGTCCTGGCCTTGCTGCTCGGCCAGGCCGGGCAGGACGCCAAGCCCCAGCGCACCGATGCGCCGCCCCTCGTTGCCGACCGCATCATCCTGGTCGGCGACTCGACCATGGCGCCGTCGAGCGGTTGGGGATCCATATTTTGCGCAGAGCATGTGAAATCCTCGGTCGCCTGCCTCAACATGGGGCGGGGCGGTCGCAGCACGCGCAGCTATCGCACCGAAGGGTCGTGGGACCTCATTCTCGGCGAGCTGAAGCTAAAGGGCTATCGCTCGACCTATGTGCTCATTCAGTTCGGGCACAACGACCAGTCGGATATTGCCGAGCGCTGGACCGACCTCGCCACAGAGTTTCCGGCCAACCTCCGGCGGTTCGTGAACGAGGTTCGGGCCGCGGGAGGCATCCCGGTGCTGGTCACGCCGCTGGCGCGTCGCGCGTTCAAGGATGGACAGCTCGATAATACGCTCGGACCATGGGCGGTGGCCACCCGGCAAGTCGCGCAAGAGATGAAGGTGCCGCTGGCCGACCTGAACGCGGACAGCGCTGCGCTGATCCAGAAGATGGGCCCAGTGGACGCCATGACCTTCGCTATGGCGCCGCCGCTCCCTTCGGAGATCGCGGCAGCGAAGACCGGCACGACGCTGCCCCCTCGGTCGGCGGCCGATGCCAGGCTACCGGACGTCGCGACCGCTTCCAACGGGCCCCGCGGCCAGATCGTTCGCAAGTTCGATTACACGCATCTCGGCAGCGCCGGCGCAACTACCTTTGCAAGGATTGTGACGTACGAGCTTGCCGCGACGGTTCCTGAATTACGGAGCCAGCTTCTTCCTTGATTCA
This sequence comes from Sphingomonas sp. JC676, assembly GCF_014489075.1. Lineage (GTDB taxonomy): Bacteria > Pseudomonadota > Alphaproteobacteria > Sphingomonadales > Sphingomonadaceae > Sphingomonas. The sequence continues at coordinate 314,915 of NZ_JACTGR010000004.1, forward strand.
CAAATGTGCGGCTTTGCAACCGCTAGGAGAGTCCTGCGTCCTGTCGACGCGACATCGAGGTCGAAGCTGCGATGATTGATCGGCTAACCAGCGACGTCTCCGCCCGCTTTCGCAGCGCCGCGAGTTCATCTCGTTCCATCGTGACGGAAGGGCTGGCGCGCGGCGGGGTTGCGGCATCAACGAACAATACCCCATTGCGGCCAGCCCCCCGTTCTGTCTCAGGCTCTGATCCGCAATTGCGCGAGGACACGCTGCTCATACCCGGCGCGCCAGTCCGGTGTGCAGGCGGTAGGCATAGGATCATTCGTCTGTTCCGCGCCTCAGGCGCTGGTCGCGCGCGCGGCGCTCGAAATGGGTTTGTCCTCGTCGTTGGCAATTTGCCTCCAAACCTATGCCCAGCTCGGAATGACATGGCGCCGGCCTACACCTTAGCAATTGAGTCGTCCAAATCTGGAGTAAGCGAGACGAATCTTTCAAGCCGCGGTGCTAAAGCATTTTGGAACCGGCAAAAATCTCGTGCGCTTTGGCCACATGAAACGGAAACCGCACTCGACACCGAGCGATGTGTCCGCCGAACAGGGCGAAGTGCTCGTTGATGGTCCCGACGGCGTTGCCCTTTCGCTCACCCCAGAGGCGGCGGCTGAGATGTCGGACCGCCTTCTGCTCGCCGCCGGCCAAGCCAAAGGCCAGGAAATCGAAATGAAGCCCGGGGACGCGAAGAGGTATCCCCGACCTCACTAGCTGCGCAGCGCCCCCTTGATCTCGCGTCTGAGCTGCTTCTGGATCATCTTCCCCGCAAGGTGGTCATCGACATGCGAATATCGCTCGGCCGAGAGTCTGCGTCGGATGTCGTCCAGGCACTGACAGTCGCCGTTCCGGGCGAGCTCGAACGCGCGCTCCAATATGGTCTTCTCGATCATTTATGCTGGGTAATACGGATGAACCCAGGCCGCTGCGATCTACGCTAATGGTAGCGAACCCGACCAGGCGGACTGAGCGCTTCAGAGGGGGAGAGAAGCGCCCAGCCCTAAGTCGCCTGTTGGGACTGGGCGACCTGCGTCCCTTGTACCGCAGGTGCGAGGCGTCCCCGCTAACTAAGGTTTGCTATCGCAGGAACTTATGGCTCAAGCGGCAAGGTTCATGGCTTCAGCGGCTGTCGTGCTTCGTCCAATTGAGGGTACGCGACAAAATTCCCGCGATTGAGGGACACCAGGCGTTCTCGATCATCGCGGAGAATCGCGAGATGATAAGCGAGGCGATGCTGCCAACTGTCGGTCGACCAGACCTTGCCACCGGCGCTCGTCCAGGCGTAGCTTCCGATCTCCGCTGGGGAGACGGAGCGATGTCAGATGCAGAATGCCTGCTATGCCATGGCGCGGGGAGGAGCCTGCACGCCAACGATACCACACCGGCGATGATGGTCCACCAAAGCAAGTCTCCTCGGGTTTGCCCGACATGTGGCGGAAGCGGCCGGGACCCGCGTCGCATGTCCGCTACCGACCTCCTCGACGCCTACAAACAAACCGACGGCGAACCCGTCGACACGGTTGCCGAGGCGCTCGCCGCCGAGATCGAGCGCCGCGGTCTCGTCACTTGATGGTCCCGACGCCGGACCAGTTGCGTGACATCCTCGTCGAGATCCTGGCCGGCGCAGCCGGCGGCACGCGCGAGGAGTGGGCAGCCGTCGTCGGCGAAATCGAAAAGCTGCCGCTCCCCGTCATTGTCGGCTCGAACTGGATGATCAATCCGAAGGGGACTAATTCGCAACTAGAGACCGTTCGAGCGGCTGAGCTGATCGTCCGCGCCGAACACCCCTTTGTGGCCCACTAGGGGCGACGCCCTAGGAAATCGGTTCCAAAATTTCAGCTGACACCGGCTCGCGGCGGCCGAGCGCCGTGCATGGCATCGGCGACGGCAGAATATTCCGGCGCCGTCACCAGCGCGATCAACGCGGCGCTTGCCGCGTCAGCTTTGGAGCTTGCAGATCGCGCGAGTAACTCACGTGCGGCGGTGACCTCATCGGCGGTTGTAAGTGGGACGCTGCTCATGATGTTCTACCTCGGACGGAGCGGAGTCGGCGGGTGCCGGATGTGCTGACTGAGATGCTCGGTGAGATTGCTTGCCGAAACGATTGCAACGCGCTCGCGATAGCGGCGTTCGCACCGGGTTATGGCTGGCAATGCTTCCTATTTCCGAGCACAGGCCGCACGCTGTCGCCGTTATGCGCAAGCGGCGACAGCCCCCGACATTCGCAAACTGCTGCTGGATTTGGCAGAGGATTACCGATCCAAGGCCGAAGCGCTCGATCAAGACCCGAGCAAGAGAAGTGGAAAACCCGAGACAGGAAAGCCCGCCCCCTAGGAGACGCGCCAGCTGCGTTCGACATAGCTGTCGCACGGATTCTCTCGCACGTTCCTGGTCTGATAAGAACCGGACGTGAATCGCGGGTGGTTGGGTCCGAGGTAGGCGCGGAAGGGAACCTGCTTCAAACACAGATAGTCCCGCCTCCGTTACGAAATTGGATAATGATTTCATCGCCGCCTTGATTGCTGTGACCGCAATACGGCCGACCGAGGGTCTGACCGAGCGGCCGCCTGATTGGCCGGCCATTTCATGGCCATCGATCGAAGGCCCCAACGCCGTTCACATGCGGTAGCCTCGCCGCTATTGTAGCCCGACGCGTCGATCACCCACTCGCCCCGACACCGTTTGGAAGCGTTCTCGATCTATGCCGCCCAATCGTTGCAAGGAGTCCGGCGTGAATAAGCGTAAAGCACAAAGAACGGTCTCGACCGGCATCGCCGGACTGGACCAAATTCTTCGTGGAGGCCTTCCGGCGTCCAATCTTTACATCATGCAGGGCGCGCCGGGCGCGGGCAAGACGACCGCCGCGCTGCAATTCCTGCGCGCAGGCGTCGAGGCCGGCGAACGATGCCTCTATGTGAGCCTGTCCCAAACCGCGGCGGAACTGACGGCGATCGCCCAATCGCACGGCTGGACGCTCGACGGCATCCGAATCGAAGAATTATCGGCGTCGGACGCAGTGAACGGCGCGGCCGACCAGACGATCTTCCAGACCGCCGAGTTGCGGCTCGACGAGACTCGCCAGGCAATCGAGCAGGCGATCGAGGAGCATAAGCCCCAACGGCTCGTCTATGATTCGCTGCTGGAGATCCGGCTGATCACCGGCGACACGCCGCGCTTCCGTCGCGAGCTGCTCGGCTTCAAGGCCTTCCTCGCCCAACGCAACGTCGTCGCGCTGTTGCTCGATACCCAGACCAGCGAGACGGCCACCGGCGGCGAAGAGGTCGAGGGCATCGCCCATGGCGTCATCCGCTTCGACAAGTCGCTTGAGGACTATGGTTCGGTGCGTCGGCGCATCGAGGTCAGCAAGATGCGCGGCGTGCCGATCGCCGACGGCTATCACGACATGGCGATCCGCGAGGGCGAAGGCGTGGTGGTGTTTCCGCGCATCGTTCCCGGCGACGCGGTCGATGCGCGCAAGGCCCAGCTTATCAAGTCGGGCGTCGATACGCTCGACGACATGTTCGGCGGCGGACAGGAGTCGGGCACGACGACCCTGGTCATCGGACAATCGGGGACTGGCAAGTCGACGATGGCCTCGCTCTATTCTACCGCCGCGCTCAAGCGCGGCGAGAATGTCGCGCTGTTCCTGTTCGAGGAGCGCCTCGAAACCTTCTTCAGGCGATCCGAAGGGCTCGGCATGGATTTGCGGCAGTTCCACGAGGACGGCCAGCTGATCATCCGCGATTTCAGTCCGAACGAGATTTCGCCGGGGGAATTCGCCCAGATCGTCCAATCGATCGTCACCGAGTTCAAGACGCGCGTCGTCGTCATCGACAGCTTCACGGGCTATCTCAACTCGCTCCCGCACCGCGACAAAGCGGTGCGCGACATCCAGTCGCTCCTGAAATACCTCGCCCGGTCGGGCGTACTGACGATGCTGATCGTTGCCCAGCATGGCCTGCTCGGTCAGAACGTCGGGATCGATGTCGATGTCAGCTTCCTTGGCGACACGGTGCTGCTGCTGCGCATCATGGAGGACGAGGGCCGCCTGCGCCGCAACATCACCGTCGTCAAAAAGCGCCACGGTCCCCACGACCTCGATGTCCACGAGCTCTTCATCAAGAGTTCCGGCATCACGGTGGTGCCGTTCAATCCTCTGCCGACTGCATGAGCGTACCGCATGAGGACGAACCGGCTGCGCTCGACCAAGTCCTGATCCTCGCGCCCTATCGGAGAGACGCTGAGTATATGGGCCGGCTGCTCGCCGAGCACGACATCGCCGTCGTGCCTTGTACGGCGGGCGACCTAGCCACCCACCTCGCGACCGGCCCCGGGGTGCTCGTGACCACCCATGAAGCCTTGACCCCGGCGCTGATCGTCATGATCGCCGATTATCTGCGCATCCAGCCGCCCTGGTCCGAAATGCCCATCGTCGTGCTGCTCGACCGCGCGTCGCCAAACGCCCGAATCCGGGCGACGCTCGAGACGGCTTGGCTAAGGTCGCGGCAGCTCTTCTATCAGCGGCCGCTCGCGCCCGTCGAATTGGTCAGTGGCGTCCAGTCGGCGCTGCTGGCCCGGTTACGCCAGCGCGACGTGCGCGACCATATCGATCGCGAGGTCGAACTTCGCCGCGAACTCAACCACCGGGTCAAGAACATCCTTGCCAGCGTGTCCTCGATCTTCGAGATGACGCGCCGCGGGGCCGACGACGTCGATGCGCTCGCCGAAGATTTCGGCGCGCGCCTGCATGCCCTCTCCCGGGTGCATTCGGCGGTCTTCCAGGCCGAAGGCGAAACGATCTCCATCGCAGAGATCGCCGCTCTGACATTCGACCCGTATCGCCAGATGGGGATCAGCCGGATCGAGGCGCACGGGCCGCCGGTCACGCTGCGCCGCGACGCCGGCACGACGCTGGCGCTGTGCCTGCACGAACTGACGACCAACGCCATCAAATATGGTGCCCTCTCTCGCCCGGAAGGGCGGGTCAGGTTCCGCTGGGAGATTCTCGCCGATCTTCGCCCGGATCTTTCAATGGAATGGGAGGAAAAAGGCGGTCCAGCGGTCGTCGCGCCGGCGCGCTCTGGCTACGGTACGCGATATCTGCGGGCGGCCCTGGCGGGTCTGCTCGGTGGTAAACCCGATATCGATTTCGCGGCCGATGGCCTGCGATGCGCGGTCCAGGGTCCGCTTTCGCGCGTGGCCGGCAACCCGGAGGACGGGGGCGGCGTTTCCGGCGCATGACGAGCGCAAAGAGCCCAACTGCACCGTCCCTTCGCCTCTATTGCGTCGAGGACAATCCGTTGATCGTCTTCCACCTCGAACAGCTGATCGAGGACGCCGGGCATATCTTCGTCGGCTCCGCAAACAGCTTTTCCCAGTTGAAGGCCGATCTTGAAATTACCGACATCAATGGCGCGCTCGTCGATATCGATCTGGCCGACGGCGCCACCGGACCCGAGGCCGCGGCCTGGCTGAAGGCGCGCGGCGTTCCGTCTCTCTTCGTAACCGGGCAGGAGGGCATCGCCGCGCGCTATCCCGACGTGACCCGGGGCATCATCGTCAAGCCGATCGTCACTACCGATTTCGCCGATAAGCTCATGCTTCTCGAGGACTGATCACGCGAGGCCATTCGGGGCCCGCGCCTTGCGACCGGTTCATCGTCGATGGTCTCGCCGAAATGGCGGATCGTGCGGCTTTACCCACACCACCAGCCCAGACGCGACGCTTTCGCGAAGGTCAATGTCGCCGCGCCATGGTCTGTTACGTCCCGCAGTTGAGAACCTTCGGTCGGCGCAGCCGGGTTGTCGGGGAGCCAGCCATCGAAGCCGATCTGGTCGGCGCGCTGGCGCCCGTCAGTGCTGCCAGCGTGAGCTGCGGATTAGAAGCCCAGCTGGACGAAGAATCGCGCCGTGCCGGTCGGACCGGCGCCTGCCACGCGTCGTAAATAGGCGATGCCGATTTCCGCGTCGCCTTTCGCGCTGAGTCCGAGTTGGTAGGTGAGCGCGGGTCCGAGAAAGTGTTCACCTGCGGGAGCCAGGGCGGCGCGGCCACCCAACCGGACGGTCTGCCCGGAGCCCTCTAGGCCGAGCCAAAGGCGGTCCGTCACCGCACGATCGAGCGCCCAACCATAGGCGATACTGGTAGCAGATGCTCCGTCATCCCGCGCACTGCGCAAGATGAGGTCGGCTTGGCCCCACCAGGCGCGAGCGCGCTTTTCTACGATGAGCCGGGCTTCGGCGCCGGTGAGGAATGCATACCGGTCCAGACCGAACTGGATTTCGAGGCCGACGCCAACGGGGGCGTCCGGATCGCTGAACTTGTAAAGGGCGGTAGGCGCGATGCCCTCCATCATCAGTGAGCCGGCAGCCCAGCTGGATTCAAGCTCGGCGCCGAGTGCTAGGCGATCGGTGACGCCAGCCATCACCTGGAGCGAATGTTCCCGCTCGTCCCCGCCGCCCCCGAACAGGCCGAAATACTCAACCTGCCATTCGCCTTTCCCAGGTTCAAGCTGCTCCAGCTGTTCGGGACCTTGGGCCCAGGCCGGACTGGCCAGGCCGCTCAGGATAAAAACAGCCGCCAGCCACTTTTCCGTCAACGCCTAGACCCCGACTTGATCGTGCGGATTGACTCCTCGGCGTTCTCGAACAGTGCGCGCGTCTCGTCAGCGGGGATCGGGCGGCCGAAAAGGAAGCCCTGGGCCTGCTCGCAGCCGAGCGCGCGGAGCGCCTCGGCGGAAGCCATGGTCTCAACCCCTTCCGCAGTCACGGGCATGCCGAGCGCCTTACCGAGGCCAGCGATCGCACTGACGATCTTGCGGCTTTCCGCGCTGTCCATCGACAGAACGAAGGAGCTGTCGATTTTCAGATGGTCGAAGTGGAGTTGGCGCAGGTGATTGAGGCTGGAATAGCCCTTCCCGAAATCGTCCAGCGCGATCCGGATTCCCGCATTCTGGAGCGAGGTGAACACCTCGGCGACGAGGTCGATGTCGTCGATGATCGCATTTTCGGTTACCTCGACGATCAGTCGGCTCGGCTGGAACCCGGTTTCGGCAAGGATCGCCAGAAGTCGCCCCGAGAGCCAAGGGTCCTTAAGCTGGAGCGGCGAGATGTTGATCGACAGCGTCGCATAAGGCGGCCAGGCGCGCGCGGCGATGCAGCCGCTGCGCAGGATGTCATAGGACAGCAGACCGATAAGGCCCAGATCTTCGGCTATCGGGATGAACAGGTCGGGCGCCAGCAGACCGCGCACCGGATGCTCCCAGCGCGCCAGTGCCTCGAATCCGGTGATCCTGTCGTCGGCGAGCGAGATCACCGGCTGATAGTGGGCGGTGATTTGGCCATTCTCGATCGCTGCGCGCAGCTCGGCTTCGAGACTGGCGCGCTCACGCAGGCGCACATCCATTTGCGCCTCGAAGAAGTGGTAGCGGCCCCGGCCGGCACGCTTCGCCTCGTACATGGCGACATCGGCCGACCGCAGCAACTCGTCCGCCGTCGTCGAGTCGTGCGGGCACCTGGAGATCCCGACGGTCGCGCCGATCTCCAGCCGGGCGCCGCCAACATAGATGGATTCGCTCAGGACACGGATTATCTGCCCGGCGGTCCGAGCCGGAATATCCGACCCCGCTTGGTAGCGAATGACGCACACGAATTCGTCGCCACCCAGTCGGGCGATCGTTGAGTCCGGCTCGCATATGCCTGAGAGGCGGCTGGCAACCTCGACCAGCACGGCGTCGCCGACATCGTGACCATGGACGTCGTTCACGGGCTTGAACTGGTCGAGGTCGATCAGGAACACCGCACATTCGCTAGCGGAGTTGCGCACCTCATCGATGGCCGCACTAAGCGCGTCCTTGAGCATTCGGCGGTTGGGAAGGCCGGTCAGCGGGTCATGGCGGGCCAGGAGGTTGGCGTGCTCTTCTGCTTCCTCGCGCTTGACCATCTCACGGCTCAATTCCTGGGCTCGGCGAAAGGCGAGAACGAGTGCTGCAAAACCGCCGAAGAATGCCACCGCGAAAACTTCGTCGAGTTGCCAGGCTTCATGGCTAGCGACAAACACCTCGAACGCGTCAAATGCGTTTAGACGGACGAAGACCACGCCAAGTACCAAAGCCGCGACGAGGATCGTCAAACCTTCGGCGCGCTTGATCATCGAGCCTAGGCCGCTATGAGTGTCCAAGTGCAGATTCCTCTCGCCACGGCCGTTTTCTCCCTTCGACCTAGAGAGTTAGGCGCAATCGCGCGTTAACGGGGACCTCCGGTTAAGCCCCATGGACGCAACCGAAAGGCTGCCGGACGAACCTCGGCGGACAGGCCGCCTGGGGCTCCGCCGGCGGGTTCTCGCAATCGGCCGCGCCACGCGTTGTCGGTGGCCAAGCCGATGATCGAACGCCGACAGGACAAGGACCGCAGAATTGATGTCCGGCCTCATTAGAGCGACTAGATGACGGCAGTGGCCGGAAAGCTCGCGCCGGGCACCGATCGAGCTATCAGCAGTACTCCCGCCGAGCTGACTGCCGATGCTGCGTAGGTCGGTTGCGCCGCTAGATGGGCGCAATGCTGATTTATTGCCGTTGCCCCGAATCTAGGCCTTCTTAGGCCCGATGCGACAACCTCGGGCAACTCGCGCGGCAATTGCGGAGTGATAGGTCGATGCCGCGTTAACCCCTGTCAGCGATAGCCTAGGTCATGAGACGTTCCGACCAGCTTGTGCCGGTCCGCCGGCGACGGCCACCTTGGCTCTTTATCGCATCCGGACCGCTCCCGCTGCCGGTGCTGCGCGACTTCGTCGAAATGCTATTCAGCATGCGCTTGCCCGTCTTCGGATTGGGTTTGATCTTTGTCGGCGTGGCATCCCTTGCAGCGCGCGAGCTCGATGACTCCTTACTGGCCGCCCTCGCCGGGCTGGGCGGTTTCGTAACGCTTGCGCGCCTGTTCGTTCTCGAACTCTATCGACGCGCACGACCGGTGCTCGGTGTCACTGCTCTCGCACGATGGGAACAACGGTACGCCGCCGGAAACTACGCCTTCGCGCTGTTGCTCGGCGTCCTCAACGCGCGCGTGCTTACCTACCACTATCCATTGCTGCACCTGATCACAGTAAGCCTGGTGTTCAGTTTCGGGGCGGGCATCGTATCGCGAATTTCGGTTCGGCCGCGCATCTGCGTCGCCAGCCTCTTGCTGGCAACGGTACCGACGATCGCCGCGCTCGGCTGGCACGCCGGTGCCGCGCACGAGACCGTGCTCCACGGCGAGCTCTTCGCGATCGAGGCGATTCTTGTCTTGATGATCACTAGCCTCAGCTTGCAGACCGTCGCGCATCTCTACAGCTCGTCTGTCGAGCATCATACCGCGCGGCATGACATGGCGCAGCTCGCCAAGCACGACCCTCTGACCGGGCTCGCCAACCGATTGCTCTTGCGCGAGCGCCTCCAGGCAAGCCGAGCCGCACGCGGGAAGGACAGGCTTGCCGTACACTTCATCGACCTCGACGGGTTCAAGGCGATCAACGACAATCAGGGCCACCCCGCCGGAGACGCCGTGCTCGTCGAGGTGGCGCGCCGGCTCGCATCGATGCTGCGCGCCGAAGACACCGTGGCCCGGCTGGGCGGCGATGAGTTCGTCGTCATCCAGGGCAGTATTGACCATGCCGACCAGGCCGAAATGCTGGCGCGCCGCATTATCCGAAATCTCAGCGTGCCCTATTCGATTGACGGAAAGACGCTGGGACTGTCCGCCAGCATCGGCATCGCACTGAGCCCAGACGCCGGCGACGACCTGGAGCGCCTGCTCGGCTGCGCGGATGCTGCGCTTTATCGCGCAAAGGCTGCGGGCAAGGGCCGGGCAGCGTTCTGCACTGAGGAAGATTCGGCCCAGGCGGAGTTGCATCCCCCCGGAGCCGTTATGCGCGCCTGATCGACCCCCGCTTCAAACGTCCTCCCCCGACGAGGCTTCGTAAGGGCGCAGAGCCTTGGGGCGGCCATCATCTTGCGATCCACCTGCGCGGCACCACGTAACTTCCGAGGTTAGTTAGGGGCAACGCCGCCTCGCCTCTCGGCCACGAAAAGACCGCGGCCGCGCGGACGCTAAGTCGGTTCAACCATTTGTTTTGTGTGAGGCCGTTCTGGGCAGTTGCAGCGGGCGTGAAATGAATCGAACGACGAGGGCAGGGCGAATATTGTTTGTTGCACAATTCCTTGAGGCGGCCCAGCGCCATTGGCGCCATGTCGATCACGGCCACCGCGCACATGTCTCCGCGCACGCCAAGGTCGCCGATAACATTAGGGCGCCGCTCGACCTAGAGAGGTAATCGTGAAGCTGAATGGTCGGCACGATTGTTTTTGGAGGACCCTGTGTCTGGAACCGATAAGCCAGAAGGTGCTGGCCCGCGGGAGGAACGATCGAACGTCTTGCTCGGGGCCCAGATCGCGGGCTTCGGCGGCGGCAGTCCGACGCACCATCGTATACGGAATCTCTCCACCGGTGGCGCGCGCGTCGATCGTGCCGGCTCGCTCCAGGTTGGAGCTACGGTCCTCGTATCGGTAGGGGGCCTACAGGAGGTCGGCGCAACCGTCGTCTGGGTGAAAAATGACGTCGCTGGCCTACGTTTCGTGGAGACGATCGACCCAGATGCCGCACGTTCAAATACGTTTTTGTCGCTTCGCAGCCAGCGGAGTGACAAGCCTAGCAACGCCGAAAGACATACGCCGGTCGCTGATCCGATGCGTGCGGGATGGGTTGCCGACTTAAATAACCCCTATCGCAAGTAATTGCCCTCATTAGGTAGCCTCTCAAAGCATCAGTCACGGACTGTGCCCAGGTTCGATCGGCTGCATGCCAGATGCCGAGTTAGGCTGGACCGGACCCGGCACTGAAACCGATTTGATGGTCAATAAGTTCGCTCTGACCCGACATTTGAGCGGGCCGCCTGCTAAGTTTGCGGCGCCCTAAACAGGTGCGACCGTAAACAAATATTAGCCTCATTCTATTTGGACCCAGCTGCCTCGCGAGATTTCAGCCGCCTGTGGAGCTTGAGGCAGGATCACCTGGATATCCCGGGTCGAACGCGCGGCATATGCGCGCGTCGCCGCGGCGCAAACTGTTTCTGTCGGCCAGCATGCGAGCGGGCGGCGACCGGGTCCGTGTGCATCTGTATCGATCTGTCGTGCACTGCCGCGACCATCGCGATCCGGCAATGCGGCCTTGCTGCTTGCCGCCGGCCGTACCGGGCACCAGCTAATCGGCCAACTGGCGTCTGACCTGAATTTTGGGTGGATCGCTGCGCAGCGAAAGGCTAGGGGCCCGCGAAATTGCCTCCAATCACGCGACCAGACGGACCTAATGGCTTCTGACCCCTACCATTTCCCGCTCGAAGTAGAGAAATCCGATATTGATTTCATGGGTCACGTCAATAACGCGACCTACTTGAAGTGGGTTCAGGCGGCCGTGGTCGATCACTGGCGCCACCTCGCGCCGCCCGAAGCGATCGACGCCTATGTCTGGGTGGCCGTGAAGCACGAAATTACCTATCGCAAGCCTGCATTTTTGGACGATCCACTCGTCGCAATCGTCCAGCTGGAGCAGGTGCGTCGCGAAAGCGCCTTTTACGAGACGGCGATCACGCGGGGAGACGAGCTTCTCGCCGAGGCCAGGTCGCGCTGGTGCTGCCTGGACGCTGAAAGCCTGCGCCCCGTCCGTCTGCCCGAGCATGTCATCGACAAGTTCATCAGCCAAGGCGGCTAGGTCGGGTCGCTGCCTCGTCGACGATCATCCCGCGCGCCGTCTCTTGCGAAACGATGATAGATTGGCGCGGGGACACCCCTCCGGCGCTGGCCGCGACAGACGGGACTGGAGCCGGCCACTATGCACCTCAAGGCGATGCCTGGTGGGGACCGCCGATGCAGGCTGCGAGGCGACGCCGACGTTACAGCCGCCGGACGCCCGCGCCTCAGGCTACTCGGAGAGGCCTGCGGATTGCCCGAGCGACATGCTCAGGACGAGGCGCCGGCTTTCATCCTCGACCAAGAGACGTTCCCGCAGGGCGAGACGGCCTTCAAGCACCGCAGCGGCGAGCAATTCTCGCGCAGATATCATCGCCTTCTCACGCGCTGCGGTGTCATCCGGCAGGTCCAGCGATTCCTCGTCGTCGGTTTCGATGCCGCCGTTTCGCAGCCGAAAGAAATACTGAGCCATGGCGCCGCATAGCGCGAGAATGGCAGCACCGATGCAACCTAAGCTAGGTTGGAAAAAAATCCGCGCAGGATGGTAGGCGCTACGGCCGCCCCGGGCGCATCTCTCGTCATTCCGCTGAGGGCAAGCGCGGTTTCATCGGCGCGTGCCGCGTCCCGCACCGTGTCGCAACGATGGCTCTGGCAGCAACGACTGGCCCGCGCTGATCCGCACCCGGCTGGCCCTGGAGCCGGGGCGAGCGAGCGTAACACCCTGCCGCCCGCCGCCTATTGGGGGCTGGAAGCGTTGTGCAACCGAAGACTGTGGTGTGGGTGGGCGAATACCCGCAAACGAATCATTCTCACCCACCTTCGGAGAAAGAGTCTCCCGAGAAAAAACCGCCGCCCGTGGAGGCGGCGGCTTAGGAAGAGTTCGCATTCAAGCCATTATGGTACAGCAGAAAACGTTCCGCACAACCTTGGCCGGTATCGTTTTGGACCTAGTTTGATCACCGATGTTTCGATGAGATTCAACTTTAGCCCGACGTCGCGCGCGGAGCGTCAGATGACCTGAGGTCTCGAGGCTCGGCGCAGGCGAACTTAATCTAGGATAATCCTCGCTAGCCCCGTCGCTATATTGATCGACCCATCAGGTTAGCTATCGCCGGCGGCGATGAGGAACTCGAACACGATGCTCGGAATCGCTACCCAAACACACCGCTATTCCAGAAATCCCGCCAGTTCGTCAGGCGTCCCCTTTGGAAAGAGCTTCTTCAGATTGGCCAGGAAAGCGGAGACGCGGGCGCTGGCCGGCCGCAGTCGTCGCGGCGAAGAGACGCCCAACGGATCGTTAGGCCCTGTGCGTGCCTGACCGGCGCGTTGCCCAGCTGACACGCACTTCGAGGCCATCCAGGGCGCCGGTAGCGAAAGCGAAAATTCCGTCGGTCGCTTCGACATGGTCCTTGGCGATCGCAAGGCCGAAGCCGTGCCCCGGCCCCGATTCGTCCAGCCGCGCACCGCGGGTGATCGCCAGCTCGGCCCGGGAGCCGGCGAGGCCCGGACCATCATCGTTGACGCTCAGCATGATCCGATCCGCCGCGGACTCTCCGTGTATCCGGACCTGGCGGCGCGCATGCCGCACCGCGTTCTCGATCAGTGCGCCCAGGATCTCGGTCAGGTCCGAGGCTGCAACCGGCACTTCCAGTCCGGCCGGCACAGCGATTTCGAACACGATGCGCTCGCCTGCGTCGGTTCGTTCGAGCACCGAAACCACGCTCTCGACCACGTCCAGCGCCCGCGACGTGGCGCCGCGATTGGTTTCGCGCGCGATGGCCGAGCGGGCGCGGGCAAGTTCGGCCTCCAGCGCCGCGCCGGCAGCGGCGATGGCGCGGTCGAGGCCGTCCGCCGCATCTATAGCGCCGGCCTCACGGGCGCGGCGGCTCTGCGCGGCGAGCGCGGCCAGCGGCGTCTTCAGGCTGTGGGCAAGGTCGGCTGCGCGGCTCCGCGCGCGCGAAAGATCCGCGGCGCGTGCTTCGGCAAGGCCATTGATCGCGTCGATCAGCGGACGGATTTCGACGGCATGCTCGGTGGAGAGACGGGCGCCGGGATTGCGTCGCAGCCGCTCGATCTCCTTGCGGACGCGCAGCAGCGGGCGGAGGCCCAAGCCGACCTGGGCGTAGGCGGCGAGCACCAGCACGGCCCACAACAGGGCAAGCGAGCCGAGCAACTCCCAGCTGAACTCGCGCCGCGCCTGCAGCAGCGCGTCGTCGTCGGTGGCAAGCTGGACCAGGACTGGGCGCTTGGTCGGGTCGGGCCGAACCAGCCGCTCGATGAGCAGCAGTCCGTGGCCATAAGGTCCGTCCGCCCGCCGCGTCGCCCAGCCGTCACTGGGCGCGCTCGTTACCTGGCTCAGCGACTGATCCCACAAGGAGGACGAATGGACGCTCCCCTTCGGCGTCGACACCTGCCAGTAGAGCCCTCCCGCCGGCCGGTTAAAACGATTGTCCGTTGGGTAGATGTCCGCCTGGGGCTTGCCGGACGCGTCAATGCGCAGGCCTGCCAGCAATTCGACCGCCTTGGCCTCCAGCGACAGCGATTCGCGGTGCTCGATGTGGCGCTCGAACATGTAGATCAGCCCGACCCCAGCCACACCCAGCGCGACCAAAATCGCCAGGGCCGCGCCTGCGAGCAATCTCAGGCGCAGCGAGCGAACGATCATTGCTTCGTGTCCGACAGGACATAGCCGAGGCCCCGACGGTTTTCGACGATATCGGGCCCGATCTTGCGCCGGAGCCGGGTGACCAGCGCTTCGACCGCATTGGTGTCGCCGCAATCGGCCACACCGTAGAGATGTTCGGCGATCACCTGCGCCGGCGTCACGCTGCCTGGCCGATGGCCGAGAAATTCGAGAAAACGATATTCGAGCGGCGAGAGGCGGACCGCGCGGTCGTCGATATGCGCCGACATCCGGCTGGTATCGAGGGTCAGCCGGCCGATCCGGATCTGCGGCGAGCTATGCCCCGCCGCGCGCCGCAGCAGGCCCCGCACTCGCGCCACCAGCTCGGGCATGGCGAACGGCTTGGCGAGATAGTCGTCGGCGCCCGCCTCGATCCCCTCCACCTTCTCGGTCCAGTCGCTGCGCGCGGTCAGCACCAGCACGGGAAAGTCACGCCCCGCGCCGCGCCACCGGCGCAGTACGCTCAATCCGTCGAGCCGCGGCAGCCCGAGATCAAGGATGACGGCGGCATAATCCTCGGTATCGCCGCGGAACCACGCGTCGTCGCCTTGTGTGGCGAGTTCGGCGACGAAACCGGCGTCGCGCAGAGAACGGACAAGATCGTCTCCGACGTCGGGATCGTCCTCGACGACCAGCAAGCGCATCAATCGTCCTCGATCTTGATCAGCGCACCCGTGCGGGCGTCGAGCTTCAATTCGCGGACCCGGCCGTTTCCGGCAAGGATCTTGATCTCATAGAGCAGCCGCTTCTGCTCATGCTCGAGCTCGACCTCGAGCACCTCACCTTGAACCCGGGCTTGCGCCAGCGCCAGGATACGCGGCAGCGGAATCACCTCACCGCGCTGAACGGCGGTGCGGATCGCCTGCGCCTCCTCGGCCCGGCGCTGCTCCTTGGTGCGCTTGTCCTGCGAATCGCTGGCCGATGCGGTCGCGGCCCCCAGCGTGGCGGCGAGGACGACGCCGATCAATGCGGCGGCGTGGGCTTTCGTTCGGTCGATCATGGCGGATGTCCTAGCACAGCGCGTCTGACGCTTCGCTGACGCCCGCCGCAGCGGGGCCGTCAGCGACGCCCAGCTATCCGGCCTTCTCCAAACCCGAGGAGGCACATCATGACCATTTTCCCGGTTCGCGTCGCGGCCATAACGGTCGCCCCGTTGCTAATTGCCGCGCCTGGCGCGACGGGTGCAGCAGCCCATCCGAATCGCACGGCCCAGCTTGCCCAGCCCGCGCCGATTACCTTCGCCGGGCTCGAGCGGCGCGCCATCGCCCGCGGCCTTCGCCCGACGGAACTCAAAATCAAGGCACACACCGCCAAGATCGAAGGCCGTGACAGCCAAGGTCGCGAGGTCGAGATCAGGCTCGATCTCCGTACCGGCGAAGTGCTGCACCGCGAACTCGATGACTGAGGCAGGGAAGGCGCGGCCGCATCGCGACCGGGCCTTCCACCACCCGCCAGCATCCTCTCCGCATCGGAAAGTCCTGTCATGCCCGCCCGCACCTACCTCTCCACGCTCGCCCTTTGCGCGACCGCCTTCTCTTGCCCGGCCTTTGCCCAGACCGAAGCCACCATCGACGCGCGGCGCGGTGTCTCGATCTATCCGCGGGCCTATTTCAACGGCTCGCAGCCGAGCACCGCATTCGACATGATGGCGCTGGTCCCGGGCTTTCGCCTGCAGGAGGGCAATGCCGAACTGCGCGGCTATGCCGGCGCAGCGGGCAATGTGCTGATCGACGGTCAGCGACCGACCACGAAGCAGGAGACGATAGAGCAGCAGCTCAAGCGCATCCCGGCGAGTTCGGTCGAGCGGATCGAGCTGGTTCGCAGCGCCGAGGCCGGCTTCGACATGCAGGGCTACAGCCTGATCGCCAATGTCGTGCGCAAGAGCGGGGCCACCGTCCGCGGCCGTCTCGAAGCGGAATATGCCAATTTCCGACATGGCTTCGACGCGCCGAAGCTGTCCGGGGAGATCACCTATGGCAATGGCGACCGCCAGCTAGAGCTGTCCGGCACGATCTACCGCGAGATCGACGACGAGCATGGCTTCGGCACTCGCAACCGCTACGGCCCCGACGGCGGCGTCGTCCGGCTCGACGATTATGGCCAGCCCGAAGGCACAACCATCAAGCAACTCTCTGGCAGCTATCGCCAAGGCCTGCTGGGGGGCAAGGTTCGCATCAACGGGCTGATCAAGGACAGCCGGATGTTCGCCGACATCTCCGACTCGATCCGCTTCCCCACGGTTACGGAGATCCTGGGCACCGAACGCAACCACAGCCGTGCGACGGAAGGCGGCGCGCGTTTCGATCGTCAGTTCGGCGGCACCGCGCTCGAGCTGCTCGCAATCCGTCGTGACACTGCCGTACGCCGCACCGACCGCTCGGTCGAAGGTGGTGACGAAGAAGTCAGTCACGAAAATTCCGACGCCAGCGAGACGATCGTGCGGGCCGTGATTAGGACCAGTGCCGGCGCGGTCTCGATCGAGAGCGGCGTGGAAGGTGCGCGCAACGTCCTCGACAGCCGCACCGCGCTCGAGGAGAATGGGGTGGCGGTGCCGCTACCCGCCGCCAATGTCCGCGTTGCCGAGGACCGTGCCGAGGGCTTCGTCACGCTCGGCTTGCGGCCGTCGGGAAAGTTGTCCGTCGAGACCGGCCTGCGCGGCGAAATCTCGCGGCTGCGCCAGAGCGGCGACAGCGATCTGTCCAAGTCGCTCGCCTTCCTCAAGCCGCGCCTGCTTGCCACCTGGGCGGCGTCTCGGTTGAGCGAATTCCGCCTGCTCCTCGAGCGCGAAGTCGGCCAGCTCGATTTCGCCGACTTCGTCAGCAGCGCCTCGCTGACCACCGGCACGGTAACCGCGGGCAACAAGGACCTGGAGCCGGACAGCCTGTGGCGCGCCGAGCTCGCTTGGGAGCGCAGACTAGGCAAGGGTTCACTCGTGCTCACCGCGCGCTACGAAGCGATCAGCAATGTCGTCGATCGCATCCCGGTGGTTGCCGGGACCGATATCTTCGATGCCGTCGGCAATATCGGCAGCGGGTCCCGGGCCGAGCTCCAGACCGATCTAAACTTGCCGATGGAAGGGCTGGGTCTCCCGGGCGTGACCGTCCAGGCGCACGGCCTGGTGCGCCGCAGCCGGGTGACCGATCCGACTACCGGCGCGCGCCGCTCGATTTCGGAAGATTTGCCCTTCGAGGGCACGCTGGGGCTGACCCACGATTTACCTCGCTGGAACCTGCGCTGGGGTGTCAACTACGCGTTCGCGACCGAAGAGCGCCAGTTCAAGATCGATGAGCTGCAGAGCGACCGGCTCGGCGGGCGCCTGGATGCGTTCGTCGAGTATAAGCCCGATGCGCGCTGGACTTTGCGGATGTTCGGCAGGAATCTCACCGACAGCCCCGCAAGCCGCGACCGCTATGTCTATCCCGGGCTGCGCGGTGCCAGCGTGCAGACCTACATGGAGCGTCGCGAGCTCCGCAGCGGCGCCTATTACGGGTTCTCGGTACAGCGCACCTTCGGCAAGTGAAGCGGCAAAAGGCAGGCAGTCGGCGAGAGGACCGCGGAGCGCACCACTCGCCCGCCGCTTAGCAGGCCAGCCAGGTGTCGTTTAGTCGGTAGCCATGGGGGAAGGGGTCTTCGGGATCGGCGCCGTAATAGGAGACGCCGGTGAGCCACGCGCGGCCGCCCACGCGGGTTACGACCGCAGGCAGTCCGCCCACGCTGGCGATATCCTCGATCGAGCAGGCGAATTCGGTGTCGAGGATGGACTGGTGTACGAACCGCTCGCCGA
Source organism: Sphingomonas sp. JC676 (assembly GCF_014489075.1). Taxonomy (GTDB): domain Bacteria; phylum Pseudomonadota; class Alphaproteobacteria; order Sphingomonadales; family Sphingomonadaceae; genus Sphingomonas. The sequence continues at coordinate 333,125 of NZ_JACTGR010000004.1, forward strand.
CCGCGAGTTCGCCGCGGGCGTGCATCAGTGCCATCCGCGCCGAAGAGCCCGTTCCGCAGGGGCTGCGATCGATCCGGCCGGGGGAGACGATGACCGCGTTCTTCGAGGTCTTGACCCCATCGCATTCCCTCAGCGGCCCCGCGATCAGCGTCTGGTTGATCGTGTGGATACCGGGATTCTCGGGGTGCACCGACGGCAGCTGGTCGGCCGCCGCGAGCTTGATGCGTTCGCCTGTCTCGACGAGCGCGCGCGCTTCGTCCTTCGCGAGGGTGAGGCCGAGCTGTTCGGCGGAGGCGATCACGTAGATCATCCCGCCATAGGAGACATCGACGGTGATCGTGCCGAAGCCCGGGACTTCGATTTGGCGGTCGCGGTGCATCACGAAGGCGGGGACGTTGCGGAAGGAGACGCGGCGGCACTTCCCGTCGCCGCATTCGGCCTCGACATATACGAGACCGGCCGGTGTATCGACGCAGAGCCGGGTCACCGGCTCCACCATCGCAAGCATGCCCGTCTCGAGCACGGCGGTGACCGCGCACATCAGGTTGGATCCCGACATCGGGGGATAATAGTCGGATTCGATGACTATCATCCCGACATCCGCTTGCGGATCGATCGGCGGGGTGACCAGGTTGACCGCGGCGTTCACGCTGCCGCGCGGATCGGACAGCAGCATCCCGCGCAGCCAGTCCTGGTCACGGATGAATGCTTGTTGCCGCTCGAACATCGAAGCGGCGCGGGGCGCAATGACGCCGCCCGTGATGACCCGCCCAACCTCGCCTTCGGCATGCACGCCGACCACCGTCACAATCTGTTGCAATCGCATAGGAGTAGAATCCTCAAGCAGGAGTCCGCGCCCCGGCAAGGCTTCGTGTATATTGGATACAATCGCTGGTCAAACCGCGGATCGGACTGACCTGCCCGCGCGCTCCGCCCGCAATTCCGCGACCAAAGCGCGGCCGGCGTGAAGGATATGATCGCGCAGGTACCGGGTTGCCGCGGCGGCATCGCGAATCGCGCAGAGGCGCAGGATCTCGCGGTGCTCCTGCTGCGCCTCGGCAAGGCCGTCGGTCAACACGAGATGGAGGCGGATATAGCGTTCCGCCTGAAGGCTGATGCCCTGCAGGATGGCGAGCGTCTGCGGCCGGCCGGCCGGCGCATAGAGCCTGCGGTGGAATGCCGAGTTCAAACGGCCCCAGCTCGCCATGTCGCCGCGCGCGAACGATGCTTCCAGCTCGGTCAGGACTTGGCTGGCTTCAATGATGTCCTGATCGGTCATCCTCGGTATCGCACGTTCGAGCAGATCGCCCTCCAGCAGCGCGCGCAGTTCGAAGATTTCTTCTACCTGCTCGGTGGGGATAGACGCCACCACCGCGCCCTTGTGGATCTGGATGACGACGAGCCCGCTGGCTTCCAATTGCCGGAGCGCTTCGCGCACGGGGATGCGGCTGACATTATATTCCTCGGCGATCACGTCCTGGATCAGTGCGTCACCCTCGCGGAATTCGCCACTCAGGATGCGCTCCTGGAGCGAATCCCGGATATTTTCCGGAACGCTGCGCCGCTCGATCCGGTGGGTTCGCGATGTCTCCTGACCGTGCCGCATGGGATGCCTTGCTTACCTTGGTTCGTCCCTCACTAGCGGTCGCACGCGGGCATTGCCACGCGCGTCGTCAAAGCGCGGCAATGACGCCGATCTCGATATTATAGTGCGGCTCGGTCAGCCCCGCCGCGACGGTCGTCCTGGCCGGCTTGGCGTCGGGCGCCACCCACGCGTCCCACACGCGATTCATTTCTTCGAAATCCGCCATGTCGGGCAGGTACAGATAGGCCGTGAGGATGCGGGTCTTGTCGGTGCCTGCCTCGCGCAGCAGGTCGTCGACGCGCCCAAGGACCTCGGTGGTCTGGACCGCGATGCTCGCGCCGGGATTGTCCTGCGCGACCTGGCCCGCGGTGTAGACCAGCCCGCCATGGATGACGACCTGGTTCATGCGGACCGTCGGGTGCAGGCGGCGAATATCGGACATAATGGTCTCCTTGGCTGGACGGCGAAGATCACGCTTGCGCCTGTTGACGGATTGTATATTGGATACAACGCAATTTGGCGAGGTGAAAAATGGCGATCTGGTCAGGCGTATTTCCCGCGGTAACCACCAAAATGAAACAGGATTCGAGCATCGACCTGGACGCGTTCCAGGCGAGCCTCGACCGGCTGATCCGCAACGGCGTCTCGGGCGTGATCGTGCTGCCGATGCTCGGCGAGAACGCGTCGCTCCGCCTGGACGAGCGCGAGGCGCTGATCCGCGCTGCCAGCGAAGCGGTGGCGGGGCGGGTCCCGTTGCTGTCGGGGCTCGCCGAAATCACCCTGGAAACGGCCAAGGCCAATGCCGCGGCGTATCGGCGCTTCGGCGCGCAGGGCCTGATGGTGTTTCCGAGCCTGGGCTACAAGACGGACCCGCGCGAAACCGCGCATTGGTACCGCGAGGTCGCCGGCGCTTCCGACCTGCCCATCATGATATACAACAACCCGATCGCCTACGGCGTGGACGTCACGGCCGAGGTGCTGCGGCAGCTGGCCGATGTGCCCGAGATCGTCTGCATCAAGGAAGAGACGGGCGACATCCGCCGCGTCACCGACACCTATATCGAGTTCGGCGACCGGTTCAGTGTCTTTTGCGGCGTCGACGACCTGATCGTGGAGAGCTCCTCGCTTGGCGTGACCGGCTGGGTTTCGGGGATGACCAATGCCTGGCCCGCTGAATGCGTCCGGATCTTCGAGCTTTGCCGCGAGCAGCGGTACGGCGAGGCACGCGACCTCTATCACATCCTGACGCCGAGCTTCCATCTGGATACGCACGTCAAGCTGGTCCAGTACATCAAGATGGCGGAGCATCTCGTCTATGGCGCTCCCGAATGGACGCGCGCGCCGCGCCTGCCGCTGGTGGGGGAGGAGCGCGAGCGCGTGATCGCCACGATCCATGCGGCGATCGACGCGCTCGAGCGGACGAAGGCGCCCGCCTGATGCGCGAACCGCCGGTCGTCGGGTTCGTCGGCGTGGGCACGATCGCCGAGGCGCTGATCACGGGAATGTGTGCGCATGGCGAGCATCGTGCCGATTTCCTGCTGTCGCCGCGCAGCGCAGAGCGGGTGCGCCGGCTGAGGGAGCTTTACCCCTTCGTGACGGTGGCAGGGAGTAACCAGGCGGTGGTCGAGGGTGCGGAGATCGTGTTCCTTGCCGTGACGCCGCAGATCGTCGAGCAGGTCCTCGGCCCGCTCGTCTTCCGTCCCGGCCAACGGATCGTCAGCCTGATCGCGACGTTCGATACCGCCCGGCTTCGTCCGCTGGTGGCACCGGCCGAGGCGATCCACCGCGTGACCCCGCTGCCGGCCGTCGCGAGACGAATGGGCCCGCTGATGCTCTATCCAGCTTCGGCCGAGATCGCATCGCTGCTCGAAGGACTGGGTCAGCTCATTCAACTGGGCGATGAAAGCGAGTTGGACGCGCTCTGGGCGGTGACCGGGTTCATGGCGAGCTATTTCGGCCTGCTCGGATCGATCGAGACATGGCTTTCGGACCAGGGCGTGGCGCGCGAACGGGCCGCATCGTTCGTGGCGTCGCTCTTCAATGCGGTGGGCGCGACCGCCGAGGAACGGGTCCAGGAAGGGTTCGACCAGCTGATCGTGGACCATTCCACGCCCGGCGGCCTCAACGAACAGGCATGGCGCGAACTGCAGGCTGCGGGCTGGACCGGACTGTCGACGGAGGCGCTGGATCTGCTCCGCGCCCGGATCGGCGGGCGGGCGACGCTGCAGGACCGGATACCGAGCAACGGCTAGTCGGGTTTTGCTTGAGCCCGCCTGTCGAGTGCGATACGCAATGCGTTATTGGCGCTAAAAATACATACATGCGAGCCTGGACCGATGGGGAATCGCGCGATCTTCTTGCGGAGCATGTTGGCGGCGGCAGCGCTCCTTGCCACCACGGATGCGCCCGCATCCGCACGCGCCACGGCATGCACGCTGCGCCATTTCGCCGCGGAGAATGGCCGGCTGGCCTATCGCAGCTGCGGAACCGGCAAGATCGTGCTCATCCTTCCCGGCGGGCCGGGGCTGGATGCCGACTATATGCTGGACTTCGCGCGGATGGTCGCCCGGTCCGGGCGGCGGGCGATCCTGTTCGAGCCCCGCGGGACCGGCGCATCGCGCGCAGCTCTGGGCGACGGCAGCAGGCTGACGGTGGCCGGCTCGATCGCTGATGTCGAGGCGCTGCGCCAGGCGGTCCGCTCGGACAGGGTGACGGTGATCGGGCATTCGTTCGGCGGTGCGACGGCCCAGGCCTATGCCGCCGCCTATCCCCGCAACGTGGCCCGGTTAATCCTGCTCGATTCGGTTGGACCCACTCTGGGCCGGCCGGCGCTGCCGATCGATGGCTGGCGGGAGCGGCTCACGCCGGAGCAGCTTTCCTCTTATGATGCCGCTCGTGCGGGAGGTGACCGGATCGCGGCGATGCGGATCAAGTTCGCTGCCAGCTTCTACGACGTAGGGCAGGGGAAGCGCTTCGCGAAGCAGCTTGTCGATTCCGCGATCCATCTGGATGTCGCGCCGCTCTCGGAGGATTATCAGCGCCACTATTCCATTCCGGCGGACGCCGCGCGGCCGCGCTTCCCGGTGGTGATCGTTGCCGGCGACGTGGACTGGATCCGGGGCTATGAGCCGGCGTTCGGCGCGGCCTGGCCGGGCGCGCGCCTGCTTACGATCCCGCGCGCCGGACATTTCCCCTGGATCGACGCGTCTGCCGCCACCTCGAAAGCGCTGGAATAGGCGTTCGCTGTCGAATGAATGGGCTGACCCTCGAGGCCGCGCTGGCGGAGACGATCGGTGCGATCGGTACGCCGGATTTCGTGCCCCGCGTCGCGCAGGCATTGTGCCGCTTCAGCGATTTCGAGCATGCGGCGGCATTTCTGCACCGTCCTCGCGACGGCGGCGAAGTGCTGTCGGACGATTTCAGCCGGATCGGCTACCGCACCGGAATCGAGAATTATGCGCGGCGGACCTATCGCATCAATCCGATGCTCGCCGCGTGGCGCGGTGCCGGAGCAATGCGCGCGCGCGATTTCGCAAGCGCCACGCCGCGCATCGACCGCACAATTCTCCCGTTCCTCGTCCGGGCGCCGGAGGAGGAACTGGGATATCGGACGCTCGGCTGGCCGGAGCGACAGGAAGAAGTCTGTCTCTACTTCAAGGGATGGGACGGACTCATCGAGTTGGGCTTCTACCGCGAGCGGGCGCGACGGGCGGCCCCGGAACGCATGATCGCTGCGCTCAATACGCTTGGCGCCCCGATCGCGGCCGCATTCGAACGGCACCTGGCCCTGTATGGAGCCGCCCAATGGCGCGCGCCCCTTACTGGGCGCGAACTGGAGGTCTGCGAGCTCCTGCTGCAGGGCTGCTCGAGCGACACGATCGCGCTGCGCCTCGCGATCAGCCGCCATACTGTGAAGGATCATCGCAAGCAGATATTCCGAAAACTCGGCGCGGGATCCCTCGCAGAACTGTTCGCCCTTGCCCGCTGCCCCCCTCTCTGGAGGGATGGCGCCCGCTCCGCGTCTGCGTGACAATCGGGGTTCAGCAGAAAGGATCTCACGAAGATGCGCTATGTCCGCATGCCGATCGAAGTCGAATCGCCGGAGGAATATGGCTATGGCAATATCCGCTACAATCTTTCCGAAAGCTCGATAGCGGACCAGTCGCTGGACAGCCTGGGGCTGACCGTTCCCGATCTCGTGTTGCTCTACGGCGAGCATCGCGGCAGCGCGCGGCTGCGCGAGCTCGTGGTGGCCGGGGAAGCGGGCGTGTCGGCTGATAACGTGTTGATCACGGGAGGCGCGGCGGGGGCGCTGTTCATCATCGCCACCGCGTTGCTGGGCGCGCAGGACCATCTGGTGGTGGTGCGGCCCAATTACGCGACCAATCTGGAGACTCCGCGCGCGATCGGCTGCGGCATCGGGTTCGTCGACCTGGCGTTCGAGGACGGCTTCGCGCTCGATCTCGATAGGGTCGCTGCGGCGATGACACCGGCCACCAAGCTCATCAGCGTCACTTGTCCGCACAATCCGACCGGCGTGATGATGTCCGAAGACGAACTGCGGCGGCTCGCCGCCTTTGCCCAGGCGCGCAGGTGCCTATTACTGGTCGACGAGACCTATCGCGACCTCTCGCTGACGGAACGGCTGCCGATCGCGGCGTCGATGGGCGACCATGTGATCAGCGTCGCGTCGCTGTCCAAGGCGTTCGGCGTGCCCGGCATCCGGGTAGGCTGGATCATCAATCGCGATCCCGCGCTGCAGGAGATCTTCCTGGCGGCCAAGGAGCAGATCAGCATCTGCGGCAGCGTGATCAACGAATGGGTAGCGGAGGAGATGCTCGCGCGCCGCGCAGAGTTCCTCGCCCCGACGCTCGCCGAGTGGCGCCGTCGGCTGGATCGGGTGGCCGAGTGGATCGCGGGCGAGGACAACCTCGAATGGGTGCGGCCCGCTGGCGGCGTGGTGTGCTTCCCGCGGATGAAGGCGGACCCGCCGGGCGGCACCGACGCCTTCTACCGCCGCCTGCTCGAACAGCACGGCACCTATGTGGGGCCGGGCCACTGGTTCGAAATGCCCGATCGCTATTTCCGGCTCGGCTATGCCTGGCCGACGGCGGATGAACTCGAAGGCGGACTGGCCGGCATCTCGGCCGCGCTTCGCGGATAAGCAGGACACAGACCCATGACATCCCTCATCGACCGCATCCACGACGCGCATCGCGGCATCCGTCCGCATGTGCGGGTCACGCCGCTCGAACATAGCGCGGCGCTTTCCGCGGCGCTCGGCTGCGAGGTGCTGCTCAAATGCGACCATCTTCAGCCGTCCGGCGCGTTCAAGCTGCGCGGCGCCACCAACAAGGTGCGGCTGCTGGCGCACGAGGGCGGGCATCCCGAGGTGGTCACCGCATCGACCGGCAACCATGGCCGCGCGGTCGCCTATGCCGGGCGGCAGTTCGGAATCAAGGTGACCGTCTATGTCGGCAACACCACGCCGCCGGTCAAAGCCGATGCGATCCGGGCCGAGGGCGCGACCCTCGTGACGATCGACGGTGAGTCCCTGGAAGCCGAGCTCGAGGCGCGCCGCGTCGCGCAGGAGAACGGCATCCCCTATGTCGCCCCGTACAACGACTTCGATACGATCGCCGGACAGGGCACGATGGGCATCGAACTCGCCGAGCAGGCGCAGGATCTCGATGCGGTGTTCATCTGCGTTGGCGGCGGCGGCTTGATCAGCGGCGTGGGCACCGCGCTCAAGGCGCTCTCGCCCAGGACCCAGGTCGTCGGCGTCTGGCCCGAGGCTTCGACCTGCATGCTAGACTCGCTCCATGCCGGGAAGATTATCGCGACGCCGGAATATCCCACGCTGTCGGATGGCTCGACGGGCGCAGTCGAGCCCGGATCGGTGACGTTCCCGATCTGCCAGCAGGTAATCGACACCACGCTGACCGTCACCGAGCACGAGATCGCGCGCGGGATGCGTGCTGTCGCCGATGCCGAGCATTGGATGATCGAGGGCGCGGCGGGCGTGGCGATGGCGGGCCTGATGCAGGCAGCCGAAGCGTATCGCGGAAAGAAGGTCGCGGTGGTGCTGTGCGGCCGGAATGTCGGGCTCGAAACCTTCCTCGACGCTATGAAGCTCGGCGCGAGCTGAACCGGTTTGTATTATTGAGGCGAGTGATGCATCAATCGCACGCCAAAGGTGGAGGGATGCAGGATGCGCGGGCTGGTCTGTTTAGGGATGCTCGCGCTGACGGGTCAGGCGCACGCCCAGGATCGCGCGCTCGACACGGTTGAAATATCCGCCGCATCGGTTCGCGACGATCATTTCCCACAGGTCGCGGCGGACTATCCCGACGGGATCGTCGCGCGGCCGCATGTCGAATTCGCCAATTATCTCGGCTTCCGTCCGCTCCAGCTCGATCTTTACCTGCACGCCGATCGGTCCCGGACGAAGCCGCGCCCGCTGATCCTGTGGGTGCATGGCGGCGGGTGGAGTCGCGGCGATGCGCGCGGATCGGGGGCGTTCACCGACTTCCCGGCGGTGCTCGCGATGGTTGCGGCGCGTGGCTATGTCGTCGCCTCGGTCGACTATCGACTGAGCGGTGAGGCGCGCTTTCCTGCGCAGATTCAGGATGTGAAGGCGGCGATCCGCTATCTGCGCAGCAAGGCCGGCGACTATGGCATCGACCCCGAGCGCGTCGTGTTGTGGGGCGGATCGGCCGGCGGGCATCTCGCGGCGCTGGCCGCGACCACCTGCGGCGTCGCCGACTTCGATCCTCCCGCATCGACTGGCCGGCTTGGGCGCTCGGCGGCACAGGGCGCCAAGCCGCTTGCAGTGTCTGATTGCGTCCAGGGCGCCGCGCTCTGGTACGGAGTCTATGATCTTGCCGCGCACGGCAAGGTTGGCCAACGCGGCTCGGCGCTCGGCAATGTCGCGCCGTTTCTCGGCTGCGACGTTGCAGCGTGCCAAGACAAGGCCGAGGCGGCCAGCCCGATCCACCATATCGGCGCTCAGACACCGTCGATCCTGCTGATCCATGGTACGGCGGACGACGAGGTGGCCTATCAGCAGACCGAGGAGATGGCCACAGCGCTCAAGGCGGCCGGGCGGCCGGTGGATGTGCTGCTGATCCCGGAGATGGGGCACGGCCTTATCGGAAGGACGGCCGCGGCAACGCGCGCCGCCAACCTTCAGGCGCTGCAGCGGACGCTCGACTTCTTCGCGAAAATTACTGCGCGGCGCTGAGCAATGCGAGCCGGTCGGCGAGGATCATTGGGATAATCCCGCCCGCGCGCAGCACCGCGGTCTCGAGCATGGTCTCGACCTCGGCGTGCGCGTCGAACTGCACAATGCCGCCACCAGCGTAGCGGATCGTCACGGGCACAAGGGTGCGCGGACCGAGCTGATCGGGGATCGCCTCAATCTGGATCGTGTCGCCGGGTATCAGCTGGAGCGCCGTTGGATGGCGGTCGACGGGCAGGCGCAGCGGCAGGATGCCCATGTTGATCAGGTTGGACCGGTGGATCCGTTCGAAGCTGCTGGCGAGCACAGCGCGGGCGCCGAGCAGGCTCGCGCCTTTCGCGGCCCAGTCGCGCGAGGAACCCATGCCGTAGCGCTCGCCCGCAATGATGACGACCGGCTGGCCCGCTTCGGCGTACCGCGCCGCGGCCTGCCATAGCGGCACACGCTCGCCGCTCGGCGCGTGGATCGTCGCGCCTGGCGCGATTCCTTCGCCGAGCAGGTTGCGGACGCTGCGATTGGTGAAAAGTCCGCGCAGCATCACTTCCCAATTGCCGCGGCGCGACGAGAAGACGTTGAGGTCGGCCGGGTCGGCGCCCTGCTCGACCAACCAGCGCGCCGCATCGCTGTCCGCGGGGATCGCGCCTGCGGGCGAGATATGGTCGGTAGTGAGGTCGTCGCCGAGCACCAGCAGGGGGTGCGCCGCGTAGCTGCCGAGGCGGCTCTCGGCCTCGATCCGCGCGAAGGGCGGCCGGCGAAGATAAGTGGAGCGCACATCCCAGGGATAGAGCGGCGTCGCGGGCGCATCCAGCGCCGCCCAGTCCGCGCTGTCTTCAGCCGCGTCATATGCGGCGGCATAATCGTCGCGGCGGATGGCGGCGGCTGAGGCGGCATCGATCTCGGCGCCGCTCGGCCAGAGGTCGGCGAGGAAGATTGGCTTGCCGTCCAGCGTGAACCCCAGCGGATCGCGCGTGACATCCCCGCTCGCGTCGCCGAGCAGCGCATAGGCGACAACCAAGGCAGGCGAGGCGAGAAAGGCATCGTCCACCAGCGGATGGACGCGCCCGGGAAAGTTTCGGTTGCCCGAAAGCACCGCCGCCGGACGGACCCCTCCTGGTTTCGCCACCGCCGTCATCGCGTCGGTGAGCGGCCCCGAGTTGCCGATGCACACGGCGCAGCCATAGCCGGCGATGCCGAAGCCGAGCGCTTCCAGATCGGCGAGCAGCCCCGCGCGGGTCAGCATCCGCTCAGCGGTGGGCGAGCCCGGCGCAAGCACCGTCTTGACCCAGGCCGGTGGCTTGAGGCCGAGCGCGCGCGCCTTGCGGGCGAACAGTCCGGCAGCAATTAGCTGGCGCGGGTCGGAGGTATTGGTGCAGCTCGTGATCGCGGCGATGGCCACGGGATGCGCCGGGATGCCGCGCGCACTGGAGCCACCGGAGAGCAGCGCGTGCGTATCGGCGGGCGCAATCAGATCCTGTGGACGGCGGGGCCCCGACAGCGAGAGCCCGACCGCGGCGAGGTCGATGTCGACGATCTGGTGATAGACCGGCTTGGCGGCGGGATCGAACCACAAGCCTGTCGCCCGGGCGTAGCTTTCCACCATGTCAATATGCTGATCGTGGCGGCCGGTCTGGCGCAGATAGGCGAGCGTCGCACCGTCGATCGCGAAATAGCCGGTCGACGAACCATATTCGGGTGCCATGTTGGCGATCGTGGCACGGTCGCCTGCCGAAAGCGTCGAGACGCCCGGGCCGAAATATTCAACGAAGCGGCCCGCAAGCGGAAGCTGACGCAGGCAGTGGGTGATGTGGAGCGCGAGGTCGGTCGCGGTCACGCCTTGTGCCAACCGTCCGGCAAGGCGCACGCCGACCACTTCGGGAATGCGCATCATCACCGGCATGCCGAGCATCACGCTCTCCGCTTCCAACCCGCCGACGCCCCAGCCGAGCACCCCGATTCCGTTGACCATCGGCGTGTGGCTGTCGGTGCCGATCAGTGTGTCGGGCATCGCCCAGAGTTCGTCGTCCCCGGCGCTCGACGTGACGACACGCGCCAGCCGTTCGAGATTTATCGTGTGCATGATGCCGGTGCCGGGGGGATGCACCGTGAAGCCGTCGAGTACCGACGATGCCCATTTCATGAAGCGATAGCGCTCGGCGTTGCGCACCATCTCGCGGGCCATGTTGGTCCGCGCCGACGTGGGTGGGCCGAAGACGTCGATCGCAAGGCTGTGATCGGTCGAGACATCGACCGGAAGCACGGGATTGATCGTGGCGGGATCGCCGCCAGCTTCCGCGATCGCGCTGCGCGCCGCGGCCAGATCTACCAAGGCGGGTCCGCACGTCGTGTCGTGCATCATTATGCGGCCGGGCCAGAAGGCGATCTCGGCATCGCTTTGCCCGGTCGCCAGCCACTCCTGCACCGGCGCGAGCGCGCGCTCGTCATCCGCCGATTTGCGCAGCAGGTTCTCGAGCAGAATGCGATGGACATAGGGAAGGCGGCGGACATCGTAACCGGCCAGATCGACGATGCGATATTCGAGTCCGTGATTGCGGATCGTACTGGTGCGGATCATCGGGCGCTTTCCGCGCGCGGGGCGAGGCGGGCCAGCAACACCATCACGAAGGCGACGAGCGTGAGCGCGGCGAGGAAGATCAGACCGAGTGCGGGCCTCCCACTCTCCTTCGCGACGAGCCCTACGGCATAGGGACCGACGAATCCGCCCAGATTGCCGATCGAATTGATCGCCGCGATCGAGACGGCGGCGGTGCTCCGTGAAAGGAAAAGTCCCGGAAGCGTCCAGAACGGCGCTTTGAATGCATAGAAGCCGGTCAGAGCGAGCGCGAGCAAGGCGGCCGATGCGATCACGCCGGCCGCCGCCACGACCGCTGCCAGCCCGATGGCGGCGACGAGCAGGGGCCATGCCGCATGCCGCTGGCGTTCGCCTGTCCTGTCGGATCGGCGCGACCACCAGATCATGCCGATCGTGGCGATCACATAAGGTATCGTGGCAACCAGCCCGACTTCGACATTGCTCATCGACTTGGCGGCGCCCTTGACGATCTGGGGCAGCCAATAGCCGACGCCCAGGCTGCCCGCCTGGTAGACGAAATAGACCATCGACAGATACAGTACCTTGCGATCGGTGATCGCTGCCCAGGTGCCGAGATGCTTCACGCCGTCGCGCGCGGTATGTTCGAGCGCGATCTCGCTTTCCAGCCAGTCGCGCTCCTCCTGCCGCAACCAGCGCGCATTCGCAGGGCGATCGACGAGCAGACGATAGGTGAGCAGCCCGCCGATCACCGCCGGCGCGCCCTCGATCAGGAACATCCAGCGCCAGCCGGTGAGGCCAAAGCCGCTGACATGGTCCATGATGTAGGTGCTGATCGGTGTGCCGATGATGTACGAAACCGGGATGGCCGAGGTGAACAGCGCGACCACCGTCGCCTGTTCCTTGGCGCGGAACCAACTGGTCAGATAGATGATGATCGCCGGGAAATAGCCCGCCTCGGCGATGCCGAGCAGGAAGCGGACGAAATAGAGTTGCCCGCTGTTCTGCACGAACGCGGTCGCCATCGAGACGACACCCATGCCGATCAGGATCCGCGCGATCCAGATGCGCGCGCCGTAGCGCGCCATCAGCATGTTGCTGGGCACTTCGAAGAGGAAATAACCGATGAAGAAGATGCCCGCGGCGAAGCCGAACGCGTCGGCGGTAAGCCCCAGCTCGGCATTCATCTGGAGCGCGGCATAGCCGATATTGGCGCGGTCGATGTACGACACGATGTAGAGCACGAAACACAAGGGCACAATCCGCCGAAACACCCGGCGCATCGTCGCGCGTTCATCTACGGCGCTGACGCCGACCCCTGTTTTTTCCATCTCCATGTGTTGTTCTTTGACATTCGAGAATACAAAGTGCAAGGCTTGTGTGGAGAGGAGTGGCGGATGGCAACGCGGCGGGAAGCGATGGTCGGAGGCGCAGCGCTCGGCCTATCGTTGTTCGGGAATCGGGCGCTGGCTCAGGGAGGGAAAGCAATGCCGCGGATCGTCTATGTCGGTTGCCGCACCAGCCGCGAGCGCAATGCGAAAGGCGACGGGATCGGGGTCTATCGCGCCGATCCTCCGGGCGGCGGCTGGCAGCGGATCCAGCTGCTGGGCGATCTGGTCAACCCGTCCTATCTGACCCTGAATGCCGCGGGGACGATGCTCTATACCGTCCATGGCGACGGCAGCGAAGTCAGCGGATTCCGCATCGAGCGCGACAGCGGGCGTCTGACAAAGGTTACGCGCGCCACGACGGGCGGGCGCAATCCCGTCCACCTCGTCATCCATCCACATCACCCGGTGCTGCTCGTCGCCAATCACGTCGTCTCCGGCGATGTGCGATCCGGGATTGCGAGCATCGGCATCCGGCCCGACGGGACGCTCACCCCGCAACCGCTCGATATCGTGGCCTTCGATGGCAAGGTGGGCCCGCACCGCGTCGAGCAGCCGTTCCCGAAGCCGCATCAGATCGAGCCGGATCGCGCGGGCGGCTTCTTCGCGGTTCCCGACAAGGGATGCGATCGCGTGGACGTCTATACCGTCGATGCGGGTGGCAAGTTCGCGGCGGTCGAGAAGGCTGCTGCAGTGGCACGCGAGGGCTCGGGGCCACGGCATATCGCATACCACCCAGGCGGGCGCTTCGCCTATGCGATCAACGAGCTGGATTCGACCGTGACGGCCTATGCGGTGAACGGGGCCAGCGGTGCGCTGGCCCCGTTCCAGATCCTGTCCTCGCTGCCCGACAGCTTCACCGGCAACAGCCGGGGTGCGGAGATCGCGCTGTCGACGAACGGGCGCTTCGTCTATGCGTCGAACCGCGGCGACGACAGCATCGCGACGTTCGAGATCGACGCACGCACCGGGCGCCTCACCGCGCGCGGCTGGACCGCGACCGGGGGCAGGACACCGCGCTTCTTCGCGATCGCCCCTGGAGGGCAAGCATTGTTCGTCGCGAACGAGGAGAGCCACAACATCGTCCGGCTGCCGATCGGCGCCGACGGCGTGCCGAAAGCGGGCGCAGTGGTCGCCGAGACAGGCAGTCCCACCTGCATCCTTTTCGCTTGAGCCCGGTCTAGCGCCGCTTCGCCGGCGGCGGTGCCACACAGCGGAAACTCGTCGCCGCATGGGTCGGCCCGCCGGCATATTTCGGCTCGGCCGGATAGACGCACACCGGGCGTTGGAAAGCGATCGGCCGGCGGCCGGCAGGAATGCTTGTGTCCTCGGTGGCGTAGCGCGTCGCGATCAGAGACTGCGGCGGGCGCGAATGCTCGACCCAGGATTGGAGCGCGAGAAGCATGTCGTGGCGTGCGTCGCGCACCGGCGGCGTCGAGTCGCGCGTCGCGGTCGAGAAATTGGTCGCGCCCGGCCCGCCCGCGCAATGGTCCATGCCCGGCACCATGAACAGGCGCAGGAACGTCTGCGTCTTGGATTGGCCGCCGCCCATCCGCGCCCGCACGCCGTCATAATAGTTGATCGCCTCGAACGGAGACCCCACCGGGTCCTGCCAGCCCATGAACAGGATCATCTTGCCACCGCTGCGCGAAAAGGCGCGAAGATCGGTTCTCGTCGCATTGAAATCCCTGGCGAGCCGCGCATGCATTGTGTCGACGTCGGCGCCCCAGTCGAACTTCCACCAATTCCATTCGGGGTCGTCGAATACCCAGTAGCGGAACATGTCCGCGCGCGAGGGCTCATCGGTGCGCTTGGTCTCCGACCAATAGCCGGTCCAGCCGGGATGGTCGTCGGCGGTACTGCTCGTCACGCCTTCGGTCCCGAAGGGATAGCCGGGATAGATCTGCGCGCCGGTGCGGGCGTCCTTCGGCCCGTCATAGATGCGCTGCGCGGCGGCGACCTGTTCGCCGGTCAGGCAGGTGCCCGGGCCGTCCTCGGGCTCGCAGCTGAGTGTCGACAGCTTGAATCCGCACATCCGCGGATCGCTCACCACGCCGTCGGCGACCCCGTCCAGCTTGTCGCACGTCTTCGTCACCGCACGGTTGATCAGTAGCAATTCGGGCGCGCCGAGGATCGGATGCTCGTCGTCGTTCGGGCGATGGTTGGAAAGGTAATTCCACAGGAAGGCGAGCGTCAGGTTGGTTCGGTTGTTGCCCGGCGCGCCTGCGATGATGCCGTCGAAATCGTCCGGGTAGCGCTGCGCTTCGCTGAGACCTTGATAACCGCCGGTCGAGCAGCCGCTGAAATAGGACCAGCGCGCGGCCTGGCCGTAAAAGGCGCGGACCACCTGCTTCGCCGCGACCACCGATTCGTGCACGGCACGATGTCCGAAATCGACGATCGGTTCGGGGCGCTTCCAGCCGAAGCGCAGGTCCGATCCCTGATGCCCCGTGTCGGTCGCCACCGCCACGTCGCCGTCGTCGAGCCGCGCGATCATCTGCTTGTACGAGATGTTCGAGATATAGGCGCCGTTGCCGATCATGTGGAGCCGGCCATTCCATCCGGCCGCCGGCAGCCAGACCTCGAAGCCGATCTCGGAGCCGGGTACCGGCCGGCTGATCCCGCGCACGCGGCAGAACGGCTTGAGGCCCGTGTAAGTGCGCCCGCCCCGATCGGCGACGAAATCCTCGACAAAGGTTCCGGAGACCTTCTTCGCTATGAGGATCTCGACATGCGGGATCGCGAGTTCCTTGAGCTTCGCGCAATCGTCGGTCGGGCTGCGTGCCAATGCGGGCGCTACGCCGAGAAAGCTCGTTGCCAGCAATCCGAGAAGCGTCCGTCGCATCACATGCCCTTTTACGCGTTTTCGCAGCTCTGTAGACGACATCGGCGACCCTTTTCTCGTGTCCGCAATCATGTATCACTGAAATTAGAAATACAACTCCTCCGTTGCCGGAACCTGCGGCCGGGGCGAAACATTGTATCGCCGAGAGTGCATTTTTGTCTTTTTAAAACTAGCAAAACAGTGTTACGCACCGAGTCACGAACGAGGGGGTGGCGAATGGCCAGCGCATGTCGCGTAGTCGAGATCTGGGGGACGGCGCGGGAACGCGGAGAGCGCTACGGCGCTGAAACGGCTGGTGAAATTCGCGCCGGCGTGGGCAACTATCTCGCCCAGATGGCGCGCTCAGGCCTGACCGAAGCGGGGCTCGCGGAGTTGACCGAAGCCTATCTCCCGATCATCGAAGCCTTCGACACCGGCCATGTGGAAGAGATGCGCGGCATCGCGGCCGGCGCGGACGTACCGATGGCGCATATCGTGTTGCTCAACGCGCGAACCGAGCTGCTCAAAATGGCCGGCAACCCGGTGCTGCGCGAGGGGTTGGTCGCCGAGCGCGGCATGGACGGATGCACGACCATCATCGTCCAGCCCGAGCGGACCGCGAACGGAGATCTGGTGCATGCCCATAATTGGGACTGGAAGGCGACCTGCGCCGAGACATGTGTAGTGCTTCGCATCCGCGGCGAGAATGGCCCCGACATCCTGACCTTCACCGAGGCCGGGGGGCTGGCGCGGTTCGGCTTCAATTCGGCGGGAATCGCGATCACCGGCAACTATCTGGAATGCGAGCGCGACTATCGGCAGATCGGGGTGCCGCTCGCGCTCCTGCGCAGGAAGGTGCTGCAGGAGCCCAATTATTCGGAGGCATTCAAGTCGGTCTATGCGACACCCAAGTCGGCGTCGAACAACCTGGCGCTGAGCCATGCCGGGACTGGCATCGTCCACGATCTCGAATGCGCGCCCGACGAGACCTTCGTGATAGAACCGACCGATGGCCTGCTCGTCCACGCCAATCACTGGCTTAGCCCGATCGCACTCACCAAGCTGCGCGAAACCGGCGTGCCCGATTCCCCGTGTACCCATTGGCGCCAGCAGCGCGCCGAACGGCTGCTGGCCCGCCGCGATCGGATCGAGATCGACGACATCCGCGGCGTGCTGCTCGATCAGGTCGGGTCGCCGCTCGCGATCTGCGTGCCACCGCGGCCGTCGACGATGACCGGGACCTCCGCCACCGTCGCGTCGCTCATCATGCGGCCGGGTCTGGGCGAGATGGAACTGGCGATGATGCCGGCGCTGGGCGGCGACTATGTGCGCTACACGCTCGAATCGCAGCCAGCTATCGTGCAATCACAAGCCACCAATGCCTAGGGTCCGGATCCGACGCCTATGGCCGATCACGGCGCTCGCGCTGGCGGGGTGCTCATCGGGCATGCCGGCCCAGGAACGGGGGTCGACCCTGCGCGCGCGGCTGAATGCCGATATCATCTCGTCCGATCCTGGCACCAAGCGCGATCTGAACACCGATTCGGTCCTGCTCCATGTCGTCGAGGGGCTGGTAGCCTCGCGCGAGGACGGGTCGATCGGGCCCATGCTGGCAAGCAGTTGGACGATATCGCCGGACCGCAGGACCTATAGTTTCCAGCTCCGCAGAGGCGTGCGCTTTCACAATGGCGCCCTCCTCACGGCGGGCGACGTGGTCTGGTCGCTCAAGCGCTATCTCGCTCCCGCCACGCATTGGCGATGCCGCGCGGATCTGGGGCCCGAGGGAATCGCGCAGATCGTATCGATCACCTCTCCTGATCGGCTGACCGTGCGCCTGGTGCTCGACCGACCCGCACCCTTGTTGCTCAAGACGCTGGCGCGCGCCGATTGTGGCGGCACAGGCATTGTCCACCGCGATTCGGTGGGCAAGGACGGCAAATGGATTCGCCCGATCGGCACCGGGCCGTTCGAGTGGGGTGAGTGGCGGCGCAACCAGTTTGTCGAGCTCGAGCGTTTCGCCGGCTATCAGCCGCTCCCTGGCACCCCTGACGGCAATGGCGGCGGCAAGCAGGCGCTTGTCGATCGCGTTCGCTTCGTCGCTATCCCGGACGGCTCTGCCGCGAGTGCGGCGCTGCTGCGCGGCAGCCTCGACATCCTCGACGGGCTTTCGCCCAACGAACTCGGTGCCGTGAAAGGTGCTGCCGGCGTGCGTCTGGTCGACGCACCGAGCATGGATTTCTTCGGCATCCTTTTCCAGACCAAGGACCCCGTGCTCGCCGATCCGCGTCTGCGCCGCGCGATCGCGCTCAGTATCGACGTCGCTAGCCTGACGCGCGCTGCAACGCACGGTACCGGTACGGCCGACAGTTCGCCGATACCGGTCGCCAGCCCCTATTTTGGCGATGTCGAGCGGCCGCTGATCAAGCGCGATCTCGTTGCCGCGCGCGCGCTGGCGAAAGCCGCAGGCTATGATGGCCGGCCGATCACGTTGATCACAAGCCATGCGCCGCCCGAGATCTACGACGCCGCGATCGTCGTCCAGGCGATGGCGCGTGAAGCGGGGATCAATTTCGAGATCGTCACGCTCGACTGGGCGACGCACCTCGCGCGCTATTCGAGCGGTCAGTACCAGGCGATGCTGTTCGGCTATTCGGCGCGGCTCGATCCGTCACTGCTCTTCAATGCCTTCATTGGTGACAGGAGCGTCGATCCGCGAAAGGTGTGGAATACGCCGGCCGCACTGTCACTGCTGGGCCAGTCTTTCGAGGCTGAAGAACCGCGCGCGCGCCAGGCCGTATTCGACGCGATGGATCGGCGATTCCGTACCGAAGTCCCTGCGGTGATCCTTTACAACAGCCGCCGGGTGACGGCGCTAAGCGAGGGCGTGACGGGGTTTCGGCCCTGGTCCGCGCAGTCCCAGCGGTTGTGGAATGTCGGGCTCGGGGAGCACTGATGCTGCGCTATGTCCTCAAGCGCCTGCTGCTCGCATTGCCGACGCTGTTCCTCGTCGCGCTTGCGGTCTTCTTTCTTGTCCGTCTGATTCCCGGCGATCCGGCGCAAGTGATGCTGGGCGAGGGCGCAGACCCAGCCGCGATCGCCGCGCTGCGAATCGAGCTGGGGCTCGACAGGCCCCTCCCGGTGCAGTTCTTCGCCTGGCTGGGGCAGGTTCTCCAAGGCGATCTTGGGACGTCGATCGTCACGGGCGAGCCGGTCACCGGTCTCGTCCTCACGCGTTTCGAGCTCACCGCGACCGTCGTCATGATCGCGGTCGCGCTGGCGACATGCATCGCGGTGCTGTTCGGCCTGCTCGCGGCGTGGCGGCGCAACCGCCGGCTCGATTGGGCGGTGAACGGGGCGGCGAGCCTGGTGCTCGCGGTGCCGAGCTTCTGGCTGGGGCTGGTCCTGCTTCTGGTCTTTGGCGTGACGCTGCGCTGGCTTCCGGTGGTCGGCTATCTGCCGGTGTCCGAAGGTGGCCTTGCCGCCTTGCTGTTTCTCGTCCTCCCGATCGTGACGCTGACCATATCGGAAAGCGGTGTCCTGACGCGGATGATGCGATCGAGCGCCATCGATGTGCTCAGCCTTGATTACGTGACCCATGCTCGCGCCAAAGGCTTGCGCGAAAGCGTCGTCCTGCGGCGTCATGTGTTTCCCAATGCATTTGCTCCGACGCTCACGCTGGTCGGGCTCACGCTTGGCCATCTGCTCGGCGGCGTCGCAGTGATCGAGACGGTGTTCACGCTGCCGGGACTGGGGCGGCTGATGGTCAATGCCGTGCTGTCGCGCGACTATCCGGTGGTGCAGGGATGCCTGTTGTTCACGGCGTTCGTCTATGTCCTGATCAACCTGATCGTCGACCTGCTCTATCCGTTGTTCGATCCCCGGGTGACGGCCGCATGAAGATTCATGCCAACGCCGTGATCGGCTATGTGCTTGTCGGCCTGCTGGCCGCGACCATCCTGGTCGGGCTGGTCTGGCTGCCCTATGATCCGCTAGCGATCGATCTGGATCATGCGCTCGAGGCGCCGTCGTACGCGCATTGGCTGGGCACCGACGAGTTCGGCCGCGACGTCGCCTCGCGGGCGATGCTTGGTGCACGGATCAGCGCGACGATCGCGGTCCAGACCGTGGCGATCGCCATCGTCGTAGGTTCGGCGCTGGGCGTGCTCGCCGGCTTCTTTCGCGGCTGGACGGACCGGTTGCTGATGACCGTCAACGACGCGCTGCTCGCCTTTCCGGGCATATTGCTCGCGCTGGCGTTGATCGCCGTACTGGGATCGAGCCGGCACAGCATCGTGATCGCGCTCGCCATAGCCTATTTGCCCGCGACCGTGCGCGTGGTGCGATCGGCGGTGCTTTCGATCCGCGAGCGCGAATATGTCGAGGCGTCGAAGGTCGCTGGCGACGCCGCGCTCTATACAATGTGGCGTCACGTCCTTCCCAATGCGCTGCCGCCGATCATCGTGCTGGCGACCAGCCTGTTCGGCTGGGTGGTACTTTCGGAAAGCGCGTTGAGCTTCCTTGGTGTCGGCGTGCCGCCCCCAGCGCCGACCTGGGGCAACATGCTGTCCTCGGCACGGCCCTATATGTACACTGCCGCCTGGCTCAGCGTCGCGCCCGGCCTGTGCATCGTCGCGACGCTGCTCGGCATCAACATGCTGGGCGATGCGCTCCGCGATCGGATCGATCCGCGAGGCAAGCGATGACCGGCGCGCCGCTTCTCGAAATAGAGAATCTGAGGATCGAAGCCGATCAGCCGGGGCGACCGCCGCTGCTCGCCGGGCTGAGCTTCACGCTCGCCGCTGGAGAGCGTATGGCGATCGTGGGCGAGTCCGGAAGCGGCAAGACGATGGCGACGCGTGCGATACCCGGGCTGCTCGCCACGGGCACGCATCGCGCCGCCGGCGCCATCCGCTTCGAGGGTCGTGACCTGGCCAAGCTTGGCGAAGCGGAACTTCGCGCCGTGCGCGGGGCAGGGATCGGCCTGGTCTTCCAGGAGCCGATGACTTCTCTCAATCCGGCACTGGCGATCGGCCGCCAGCTTGCCGAAGGCCTCACGCTGCATTGCGCTCTGAGCGACGCGGAAATCCGGGCGCGCAGCATTGCAATGCTGCAGCGTGTCCATATCCGCGATCCCGAAGCCTGCCTGAAGCGATATCCGCACGAATTTTCCGGGGGCATGCGCCAGCGGATCATGCTCGCGTCGGTGCTGTTGCTGAAACCCCGCTTGCTGATCGCCGACGAGCCGACGACCGCTCTCGACACGCTGAGCCAGCGCGAAGTGCTCGACCTGATGGTTGAGCTGACCGCCGAGACCGGCACGGCGCTGCTGCTGATCACGCATGATCTGGGCCTGGTCGCCAAATATACCGAGCGCGTGCTGGTGCTCGAGAAAGGCGTATTGGTCGAGCAGGGCGCCACGCGTGACGTGCTGTCCGCGCCCAAGCATCCCTATACCGCCAAGCTGGTCGGATCGCTTCCGCGCCGCGACGAAAGCCGCGCACCGGTGGCGGCGGATGCGTCTGCACTGCTTTCGATCGAAAATGTTTGCGTCGACTATGCCGGCAGGCCCGGCATCCTGCGCGCGGGAAAGCCCAGCCGTGTCCTGGATTGCGTCGACCTGAACGTGCGCGAGGGCGAGATCGTCGCACTGGTCGGTGCCAGTGGGTCGGGAAAGACGACGCTCGGCCGCGCGGCACTGGGACTCAAGCCGCTGGCGAGCGGCGCGATCCGTTTCGAAGGGGTTGCGCTGAATGAGATGAACCGTGCGCAGCGTTCGGGATTTCGTCGCGCGGCCCAACTGGTGTTCCAGGACCCGTTCTCCTCGCTGGACCCGCGATTGCGCATCGCCGAGATCGTCGGCGCGGCGCTGCGCCATGTGCCAGGGCTAGATCGCGCCAGCCGGCGCGCGCGCATACGCGCGACGCTGGCCGATGTCGGCCTCGACGGGTTCGGGGACCGCATGCCGCACCAGATGTCTGGCGGCCAGCGTCAGCGCGTGGCAATTGCGCGCGCGATTGTCTCCGAGCCGCGATTGGTTGTCGCCGACGAACCCGTTTCCGCGCTCGATCTGACGATCCAGCTTCAGGTGCTGACATTGTTCCAGAAGCTCCAGGCCGAGCGAGGTTTCGCCTGCCTGTTCATTACGCATGATCTAGCGGTGGTGGAGCAGATTGCCGACCGTGTGGTGGTGCTGGAGGCGGGCAGGATCGTCGAGGAGGGACCTACCGCAGCCGTGTTCGATGCGCCGTCGCACGACTATACGCGCCGCCTCCTTGCCGCGACGCCCGGACTGGCGCTGGCCGGAATAGCGACGGCCTGAGACAATCGTGTGACATTTTGTACTTTACAGCACGTAAAATACATTCCATCACTATCGTAGATAATAATACATCGCAGCGGCAGCTGCGGACAGGGATCCATGCGTATCTAAAGGTGAGGGTTGAACATGTCTCGTCGCGACCAGCTATTGCGTACATTGTCCATGACCGCCGCATTGGCATTCCCCACCACAGGCTGGGCACAGGCGCAGACGGCACCTGCCAAGCAGGCGGAGAAGCCGGAGGCCGACGAGCCAACGGACGAGATCCTGGTCACCGGTGACCGGAACAACAGGTACGGCACGGACGTCGTCCAGTCGGGCAGCTTCCGCAATGCGAAGGTGCTCGACGTTCCGCTCACCATCTCGGTGATCCCCTCGGCGGTGCTCAAGTCGCAGCAGGCCATCGACTTGATCGATGCCGTCCGCAACACCGCCGGCGTGTCCAACACCGGTACTGGCACGGTCGCCTACAACAATCTGACGATCCGCGGCATCGCCGTCGATACGCGCGCCAATTTCCGCCTCGACGGCGCACTCAATATGCTGTCGGCAACCGCATTTCCGCTCGAGGACAAGGACCGCATCGAAGTCCTCAAGGGCGCGTCGGCGCTCTATTACGGCTTTTCTTCGCCCGCGGGCATCGTCAACCTGACAATGAAGCGCGCCACGCCGGAATTGTACATCGCGGAGAATACCTTCTTCGATTCGAACGGCGGCATGGGCGGGCACGTCGATGTCGGGGATACCGTCGGACCGTTCGGCTACCGTCTGAATGGCGTGGCGGCATATCTGGACACCGGCGTGGACATGTCGAAGGGCCACCGCTACGCCGCCGCCGGCACGTTCGACCTTAAGCCGATCGACAAGCTGACTCTGACCGCCGACGTCGAATATTTCGAGAAGTCGATCGATGAGCCGGCGCTGTTCCTGCTGACGATCCCGACGGGTGTGAAGTCGGTCAAGATTCCGGACGTCAAGCTGCTCGATCCGAAGGTCAATATCGGCGGTGCCGACTGGGACGCCAATAAGACCCATGAGCTGAACCTGCTCGGAAAGGCCGTCTACAAATTCTCGGGCGATTGGAACGTGTCTGCGTATTGGGGACGCTCGCGGCTCTCGCGCAAGCGCAACAACCCGCAATTCACGCCGACCAACCTGACGACGTCGATCGACCCCACGAGCCCGACCTATGGCGCCGGCCGCGTCCAGTTCTCCGCGCAGCAGGCCGAGTTCGAGAACATCAACTATGCAGCCGAACTGGCCGGCACGATCCGGATGGGCAACATTCGAAACGAGATCCTGGTCGGCGTATCGCGCTCCATTCGCTCCCTCTCCTCGTCGCCCAACGTGCGCACGCAGTTCACGCAGAACTTCGCGACGCCCCGCTACATTGCCGATCCACATTTGATCTACACGCCGCTTCCGGCATCTTCGAAGGTAGACGACAAGGGCGTCTACATCTTCGATCGCCTGAGCTTCAACGATGTGATCCAGCTGCTCGGCGGCGTCCGCAAGAGCGATTACAAGAACGACGGCTCGATCAACGTTGCCACCAAGACCCCGTACACGGCCAAGCCGACTTCCTATTCGGTCGGTGGCGTGTTCAAGCCGGTGCAGTGGGCGAGCCTCTATGGCACCTATATCGAAGGCCTCGAAGAGACGCCGGCGGCACCGTCGACCACCGACAATGCGACCGAGGTTTTCGCACCTACCACGAGCAAGCAGTATGAAGGCGGCCTCAAGCTGCAGCCCAAGTCGGACCTGCTGATCCAGCTGGCTTATTTCAAGATCGAGCGCGGCGCGGCCTATTCGGCGAACCTGCCGGGCACGACCACGCTGCACTATTATACCAACGGCAAGCAGGTATACGAAGGCGCCGAGGCGAGCCTGACTGGCTATGTCTTTCCCGATCTCGCAATTTATGCGACGGCGACGATCCTGTCTGCGCGCTATCGCGACAACGGTGCGATCGCGGGGAACCGCGTGGACGGCACGCCCAAGAACACTTGGTCGCTGGCCGGCGAATATCAGCCGTCCTGGCTCGATCCCGATCTCAGGGTCACGGCCGGTGTCTACCATACCGGGACACAGGCGATTAACGCTGACAACGTGGCCTTCACGTCTGGCTACACGACGTTCGACGTCGGTGCGTCCTATACTCTGGATCTTGGCGGCCATGAGGTCGTCGCGCGGGTCAACGGCCAGAACATCACCAACAAGCGCTACTGGGCTTCGGTCGGCGGCAACTCGCTTGCCGAATCGCTTCCCGCCACGGTGAAGTTCTCGCTGGGCTTCAAATATTGAACTGGCCCGGGCCGTTTGCCTCACGATAGGGCGGCCCGAGGTCCTAAACGGGTAGGTGACTGGTCGCCTTGACCTCCTCGAGCACCGGATAGGTCCGCGTCTCGCGGATACCCGGCATCGCGACCAGCGTGTCCCCCAGAAAGCTGCGATAGGCCGCTATGTCGGCGACGCGGACCTTGAGCAGATAGTCGAAACCGCCCGCGACCATGTGGCATTCCAGCACTTCGGGCAGCTCCCGGACGTGATCGGCAAACGCCTGGAAGATGTCGGTGGTGGTCCGATCGAGCAGCACTTCGATGAAGATCAGCATCGCCCGATCGAGCTGTCCAGGGTCCAGCAGTGCGGTATAGCCACGAATCACGCCCGAGGCGCGCAGCCGCTTGACGCGATCGAAGCAAGCCGCGGGTGAGATGCCGCAGCGCTGGGCGAGCGCCTGGTTGGTCATCCGCCCATCCTCCTGCAACGCGCGGAGCAGCTTGCGGTCCATTTCGTCCATCGTGCGCGATCTTCGGTTTGGCGTGGAGTTGGACAAATATAATAAGGCAAGATATCGCTAATAACGAAGCACATTCTGCATATTTGCTGCCAGACACCGGAAATCAATTGTCATGGGCGGCACGGATGCAATTTTCTTCGTGGGATCGGATCGACGGCGGCAAATATCTCGACGAGGCAGTGGCGGTAGCCGCATTGCTGGATGCGGCGCTCCCGGAAGCCGAGCGGGTCGAGGCCCGGGAGGACGCGATTCGGCTCGTGGAAGAAACGCGGGCACTCGCGGGCGGGCAACGCTTGATGGAGGGTTTCCTCGCCGAATTCTCGCTCGATACGGACGAAGGTCTCGCGTTGATGACCCTCGCCGAAGCACTCATCCGTACGCCCGACAACGCTACGCGTGACCTGCTGATCGCCGAGAAGATCGGGTCGGGCGATTGGCATGCGCATCGCGGCCAGTCGCCGAATACCGTCGTCAATCTCGCCACCCGTGGCCTGGCGCTTGCCGACGACCTGCTCGGTGCCCGCGCCGGCACCGACAATGTGCTCAAGCGTCTCGCCGCACGGGTGGGCGAGCCGGTGATCCGCCGCGCGGTGCGTGCGGCGGTCGCGCAAATGGGCAACCAGTTCGTGCTTGGCCGGACGATCGGCGAGGCGTTGCGCCGCGCGAGGAAACGGGGCTTTCTCTGCTCGTTCGACATGCTGGGCGAGGGCGCGCGCACCGAAGCCGATGCCGTGCGCTACGAGCATATCTATGCCGCGGCCATCGAGGCGGTGGGGCGCGACCATAGCGGGCTCCCTCCCGAGGAAGGGCACGGCATCTCGGTCAAGCTTTCGGCGCTCTGCCCGCGCTATGCTGCGGTGCAGGAGGACCGCGTCTGGGACGAGCTCTATCCGCGGCTCAAGCGGCTCGCGGTGATGGCGGCGGCGCATGATCTCAATCTCGCGATCGATGCCGAGGAGGCGGACCGGCTGGTGCTGTCGCTCAAGCTGGTCGAGCGGCTCGCGCACGAGCCCGATCTCGATGCATGGGACGGACTTGGCGTGGTGGTGCAGGCCTATCAGAAACGCGCCTGCGCGGTGATCGATGGGCTGCACGATCTGGCGCGGCGCAGTGGCCGGCGGCTGATGATCCGCCTGGTCAAGGGCGCTTATTGGGACAGCGAGATCAAGCGCGCCCAGATCGCCGGCCGGCCCGACTATCCCGTTTTCACCACCAAGGCAGCGACCGATGTCAGCTTTCTTGTCTGCGCGGACCGCCTGATCGCTGCGAGCCCGCATCTCTATCCGCAATTCGCCACGCACAACGCGCATACGCTGGTTACAGTGCGCCACATGGCTGCGGCGCGCGGCGTCCCGATCGAGCACCAGCGGCTGCATGGCATGGGAGAATCGCTCTACGCGGCGGCGGCGAAATCGGGACCGCTTCGCGTCCGCGCCTATGCGCCGGTGGGCGGGCACGAGGAGCTTCTTCCCTATCTGGTGCGACGGCTGCTCGAGAACGGCGCCAATTCCAGCTTCGTCAACGCGTTGCTCGACGAGGAAGTGCCGCCGGCCGAATTGGTCCGCGATCCGTTCGAGGCGCTAGCCGCCGCACCCGGCAGGCACCCGAAGATCCCGCTGCCGTCGCAGCTTTATGGTTCGGCGCGCGCCAATCCGCTCGGCCGCGATTACAGCGTAGCCACGGTGCGGGCTTCGGCCGGCGAGGCGGCCGCTCGGCTTTGCCAGGACAAGCCGCTGGGCGGACCGGTGATCGGCGGCGAGAATGCCGGCGACGAGCCGCTGCGGCCGCTGCGAAGCCCTGTAGATGGTGGCTTTGTGGGCCTGATCCGCGATGCGACCGCCGCCGATGTGGATCGCGCTGTCGCCGCCGCTCGCCAGGCGCAGCCCCAATGGGACCGACGCGGCGGCACGGAACGCGCTGCGATTCTGCGCCGAATGGCCGAGGCCCTCGAAGCCAGGATGGACGATCTGATCGCGCTGCTCGCGCGCGAAGCCGGAAAGACGCTTGAGGATGGCGTCGCCGAGGTCCGCGAGGCGGTGGATTTCTGCCGCTATTATGCCGGGCTCGCGGAGCGGCAATTCGGTGCGCCGATGATCCTGGACGGTCCGGTCGGCGAAACCAACGCGCTCGAGTTGCATGGCCGCGGCATCTTCGTTTGCATCAGCCCATGGAATTTCCCGCTGGCGATCTTCACCGGACAGGTCGCCGCCGCGCTCGCGGCCGGCAACACGGTCCTCGCCAAACCCGCCGAACAGACGCCGCTGATCGCGGCGGAAGCGGTTCGCCTGTTCCATCGGGCCGGTCTTCCGAAGGGCGTGCTGGCGCTGCTTCCGGGCGAAGGGGGTGTGACCGGCGCCGCGTTGGTCGCGCATCCGGGCATCGACGGGGTGGCCTTTACCGGTGGCACCCAGACGGCATGGCGGATCAACCGCAGCCTTGCGCTCCGCGAGGGCCCGATCCTGCCGTTCATCGCCGAGACGGGCGGCCTCAATGGCATGTTCGTCGATACGACTGCGCTCCGCGAACAGGTCGTCGACGATGTGATCCTGTCCGCCTTCGGGTCGGCCGGCCAGCGTTGCTCTGCGCTGCGCATGCTGTTCGTGCCCGAAGCGAATGCCGATGCGACGATCGAGGCAATCGCGGGGGCAATCGACCAATTGCGGATCGGCGACCCGTCCGACCCCTCGACCGATATCGGCCCGGTGATCGATGGCGCGGCGCGCACGGCACTGGCCGAGCATGCTCTCCGTCTCGATCGCGAAGCCAGGATCGTGCGCAGACTAGAGTCCGGATCGCGGCCGGGCAGTTTCTTCGGTCCGATCCTTGCCGAAGTGCCGCGGCCCGATTTCCTGGAACGCGAAGTCTTCGGTCCGATCCTGCACGTCTATCGCTACCGTGCGGGTGAGCTCGACTCGGTGGCCGAATTGCTGGCCAGACGCGGCTATGGCCTGACCCTGGGCATCCATAGCCGCCTCGATTGCTTCGCCGATCGCGTGCGGACGGCAGTACCGGCCGGAAATGTCTATGTGAACCGCTCGATGGTGGGCGCAGTAGTAGGCGTGCAACCATTTGGCGGAGAAGGCCTTTCCGGAACGGGACCCAAAGCGGGAGGTCCCCACGCGCTGCTCCGCTACGCCACCGAGCGCGCGGTCTCCATCAATATCGCCGCCCAGGGAGGAGACCCGGCGCTGCTCGGCCTCTAGCGGACATCTTGCCGCCACGGCGGCCGCAGGACTTTGCATTTTGGCGCGTGAAAGTATATTCCGGGCGGAGGATCGATGCGCGTGCATGCGTCGCGATTGCTAGGATTTGCTCGAAGATGAATACCGCTGTCTTGCAAGAGGACCTCCACGCGACGGAGCAACCGCGCGCCAGCCGGCTCCAGTCCGATCTCGCCGGACGGATCCTCCGCATGCTCAAGGAACAGGGGGCAGGCCCCGGCCATCATTTGGTCGAGCTGGATCTTTGCCGCTTGTTCGACGTCTCGCGCACCCCGGTTCGCGGCGCGCTCAAGCTGCTTGCGGAGCAGGGCGCAGTCGAGCAGCGCGCCAATCGCGGCTATGTGCTTCGCGGCCCGATTATCGAAGCGCCCGAAGTCGAAGTGATAAACCCCGCCAATGAGGAGGATCAGCGCCTCTTCATCACGATCGCGGAGGCGCGCAACGCTGGCCGCCTGCCCGACCAGTGCAGCCAGCAGGAGATTGTGCGTATCCTGGGCGCGAAGCTGGGGCCTGTCGTTCGCGTGCTGCGCCAGCTCGCCGATCTGGGGCTGGTCGAGCGCAAGCCGGGCAATGGTTGGTCGTTCGCGCTTCCGATCAATTCGGGCCAGGCACGTGAGGACAGCTACTCCTTTCGCAGCATCGTCGAGCCTGCCGGGCTCATCGAACCAACCTTCGAGCTCGATCTGGAGTGGTACGAACGCAGCCGCGCCCGGCACATTGCCTTCCGCAAGCGCAAATGGCGCGACACGCTCGCGGTCGAGTTGTTCGAGATCAATTCCGATTTCCACGAGCAGCTCGCCCGCTGCTCGGGCAATCGCTACGTCCTGGACGCAGTCCAGCGCCAGAACCGGCTTCGCTCGTTCCTCAACATCCAGTGGGTAAACGGCGTCGAGCGCGTGCTCGATTCGATTGACGAGCATGTGCAGATCATGGATGCGCTGGCCAATGGGGACAATCGCCGGGCATACGACCTGATGAAGGCGCATCTGACCAGCGCCAGGGACGTCGAGCCGACCATCTCCTGATTTATTACTTGTATTATTGAATCTAATAGTACAATCTGACTCGCCAATTGAGAGGCGGGGCGATGGATCAGTACAATATCATTCTCTTCGGCGGAGGGCGCATGGGCTCCGCGTTGCTGCGCGGCTGGCTGGCCGCCGGCGTCAATGCGTGTGACATCAACGTCGTCGATCCAGCCCCGTTGCCGGAACTCGCCGAGCTGGCGTGCGCGTGCGGTTTTGCGCTCAATGCGCCTATCGAAGCGCAAGGAGGGCAGGCCCTCGTTCTGGCTGTGAAGCCGCAGAAGATTGCCGAGCTCGCCGCGCAATATGAGGGGATGGCGAGCGAGGACACACTGATCGTGTCGATCATCGCGGGCAAGACGCTCGCCGATCTGGCGCGGCTGTTTCCGCAGGCCCGTTCCTTCGTGCGGGCAATGCCCAATCTGCCCGCGGCAGTCGGCCGCGGCGCCACGGTTGCGGCGACATCGGGCGATTTTACACCTGCGCATAGGCTTTTCACCGAGCGGCTGCTGGGCAGCACCGGAACGCTAGAATGGCTGGGTGAAGAGGACCTGATCGATGCGGCGACCGGGGTGTCCGGTTCGGGACCTGCCTATTTCTTCTATTTGTGCGATTGCCTGACCGAGGCGGGCCTTGCCGCTGGACTGCCTTATCCGATCGCGGAGCGCCTCGCGCGACAGACTATCGCGGGCGCGGGGGAGATGCTGAGGGTGAGCGAGAAGAGCGCCGAACAACTCCGCCGCGACGTGACCTCGCCCGCGGGTACCACCGAGGCCGGATTGAAGGTGCTCATGGCCGACGGACTGGTCCCGGGCCTGATCGAGCGCGCGGTCGCGACGGCGACGGCGCGGGCTCGGGAACTCGCGGGCTAGCATGGGGCCCGCTCGCGCGCCCGTAGTGATCGACGCGCCCGCCACGGCGCGGGCATTGGCGTTCCCCGAACTGGTGACTGTGCTCCGCGGCGCGTTCGCGGCTGGCGCGACTGTGCCCGAGCGGCATCACCATTATGTGCCGGTGGAAGGCCGGACCCCCGGCGTGCTGCTGGTGATGCCGGCCTGGCGCGAGGGCGGCTATCTGGGCGTCAAGCTCGCCAATATCTTCCCGGGCAACACCACGCTCGGGCTGCCCAGCGTCCATGCCGGCTATCTGCTGTTCGACGCATCGACCGGCGCTCCGCTTGCGATGATCGATGGGAACGAGATCACGGCACGGCGAACGGTTGCGGTGTCGGCGCTCGCGGCTTCCTATCTGGCGCGCGAGGATGCCCGGTCGTTGCTGATCGTGGGCGCCGGGCGGCTGGCCGGGCTCGCCGCGCATGCGTTCCGGGCGGTTCGGCCGATCGACCGGGTAGCGGTGTGGAACGTCCGGCCTGACCGGGCGATAGCACTTGCCGCAACCCTGCGCGAGCAAGGAATTGAGGCCGTCCAGGCCCCGTCGCTCGAACAGGCGGTGGGCGAAGCCGACATCGTTACCTGCGCGACGCTTTCTGCGGATCCGCTGATCCGCGGCGAATGGCTGCGCCCCGGCGCCCATGTCGATCTGATCGGCAGCTTCACGCCGGCGATGCGCGAGGCGGACGATGCCTGCTTCGCGCGGGCGCGCGTGTTCGTCGACAGCGAGCGCGGTTTCGAGGAATCGGGCGATCTGATCGGCCCGCTGGCGAGCGGTGCGATCCCCGGCCCCGAATCGGTCGGCACTCTCGCGGGTCTTTGCGGCGGACTCCTCGCAGGCCGCCGCACGGATGAGGAGATCACGCTGTTCAAAGCAGTCGGCACGGCATTGGCCGATCTTGCGGCGGCAGGGCTCGTATTCGAAAGTACCGAGAGGTCGGCATGACGGACACCGTGGTCCGCACGATCGACATGCACACTGCCGGCGAACCGGTCCGCATCGTCGAGAGCGGGTATCCCGAGCTTCGAGGCACGACGATCCTCGAGAAGCGACGCGACGCGCTGACGCGGTTCGACGCGCTCCGGACGATGCTGATGCTCGAACCGCGCGGGCATGACGGAATGTATGGCGTGATCCCGACGGCGCCGTGCGCGCAGGGGGCAGATCTCGCGGTGCTGTTCACCCACCAGGAAGGCTATAGCACGATGTGCGGCCATGCCACCATCGCGATTGGGCGCTGGGCGGTCGACAGCGGCCGCGTGCCGCTGGTCGATGGCCGCGCGGCGTTCGGCCTCGAGGCACCGTGTGGCGTCGTTCGCGTCGAAGTGGAGCAGAAAGGCGAGGGCGCGCCGCTGGTTGCGTTCGAGAGCGTCCCGTCGTTCGCGATGCTTCTCGACCAGGAAGTGGACCTGCCCGGACTTGGCCGTGTGACCTTCGACATCGCGTTCGGCGGTGCTTTCTACGCAATCCTGCCGGCGTCGCGGATCGGCCTCTCGTTGATGGAGACCCCGCTCGCCGAGCTGGTCTGCGCCGGAACCGCGATTACTGCCGCGGTTCGGGCAGCGCTGACGATCCGTCATTCGACAGAGCCCGATCTCGGCTTTCTTTACGGTACGATATTGACCGACGACGTGCCGCTAGGCGCGCATGGTGGCCGGCCGAGCTACAATTTGTGCATCTTCGCGGAAGGCCAGATTGACCGGTCGCCCACCGGCAGCGGCGTCACGGCGCGCATCGCCCTCGCCGCGGCGCGGGACGAGATGAATATCGGCCAGTTCTGCGAGATACGCGGCGTTTCGGGTGAGGGATTTGTCGGCACGCTCACCGCCGCCGAGCCGGGTCCGGACGGGATCCTATCCCGCGTGCGGGTCGCCGGGCGGTCCCATTATGCGGCGCGCTGCGAGTTCATTGCCGAGGCGGGGGACCGTTTCGCCCACGGCTTCACGCTGCCAGCGAAGCTGAGCGAGCTCTAGTCTAACCGACGCGACTGCCGCGCAGCGTCGGCCAGGCACGAGCACCGCTGTTGATGTTGACGCGCCGGTCGAGCGTCAGGGCATCGCCGTTACGCGCGATTGTCAGCGTGTCGCGAAATGCGGATTCGACGAAGTGGAGCGTGATCTCCAGCGCATGCTCGCCAGTCCATCGGGCACCGGCGACGGTCGGTGTTTCGGCCATCACGTA
This sequence comes from Sphingomonas sp. JC676, assembly GCF_014489075.1. GTDB lineage: Bacteria > Pseudomonadota > Alphaproteobacteria > Sphingomonadales > Sphingomonadaceae > Sphingomonas. The sequence goes on from NZ_JACTGR010000004.1 coordinate 365,147, forward strand.
GCCGTGATGGAGCGACGCGCCGGGGAAGGTGAGGGGGGCGGTCCGCCAGCTATCAAGGGGTGCGGCGAGGAAATGCTCTCCGCTTGCATCGGCCAGCGCCAACCGGACCGAATCCGCCGTGAAACGCAGGCCGATCCGCTCGATGTCGAGTTCATTTGGCGCCACGGTCCAATCACCCTCCAAGCGCGCGGGATCGCCCGTCGCGGACGAGCGCAAAGCGGGCTCCGCGGCCCATCCGGCGAGCCGTTTCGCGAGGGTGCGATCCGCTTCGGCGTCGCCCCCGGCGAAAGCCGCCGGGAAATGGCGTTTGAGGTGCGGGAGCAGCACGGCGCTCTCTTCCATCGCCGAGTGTATCGCGAGCACGGCATCATGTTCCGGATAGACGACCACCATCTGCACGAACTGGCCAAGCGCCGTGAAATAGGTATCTCCGATCACCCAGTGATAGCCATAATCGTCCGCGCCCTGAGCGCGCGTCGCGGCTTCGACCCACCATAGGGGCAGGATCTGCATGCCTTCCCATACGCCCTTCTGGGCATGCAGGATGCCCAGCTTGAGCGCGTCGACGGGCAGGAAGGTGATCCCGTTCCCGCCGGGATTGATGCCGTCGGGCCCGACATCCCAGCGGAGGCGCCGCATGCCCAGCGGTTCGAAAAGCCGCGGCGTCAGATAGGCGTGGATCGTATCCCCGGTTACGCGCTGTACGATGGCGGAGAGCATGTAGCTGGCCGCGCTTGAATAGAGATAGTGCGTGCCCGGTTCGTGCACGATCGGGATCTTGAAGAACTCCGCGATCCAGCTCGTTCCGATCCCGCGCCAGATCGACCCGGAGACTTCCCGCGCATGGCCGGTGCGCATGGTGATCAGGTCTTCGACCGTCATGCGTGCGGCAGGTGAGGCGGGATCGATAGCGACCTCGGGGAAAAAGCTCGCGACTCGATCCTGCAGGGCCAGTTTCCCGGCATCGACGAGCAGGCCGATCGCACAAGCGGTGACGCTCTTGGTCATCGAATGGCTCATCCGCAGCCGGTCCGGGCCATAGGGCCAGTGGAAGCCCTCGGCCACGACCGCGCCGTCGCGCCACAACATCAAGCTCTGCAGTTCGAGTCCCGCGCCTTCGACATCATCGAGGAATCGCTGGATCGCTGTGGCATCGATCTGCTTGCCCATAGGGGAGGCACGGCGGAGTCCGTCGCCTCTTTCCGCCTCGTTTGCCCCGATTTCCTCGATCACCCCTGCGCTCCAAATTCGCTCGGACTCAACCTTGCCGATGCCTGACGGGCTAGAATTGCATTGCCGCGCGGTCAAGAATTTTGTATTGTTGAATTTCAAAATCCAAAATCATTTGATCGGCGGGCGCGGCCCCGGCTGCGAAAAGGGAGGGTATTGAACGGTGTCGAAGCAGTCGCTGTTGAAGGTACATCGCTGGATTGGCGGCATACTCGCAATCCTGCTGGTCGTGCAGGCGCTTTCCGGAACCGTGCTGGTGTTCCGCGACGAGATCGAGCGGATCATCCATCCCGCATTGATCGTCCAGCCGGGCCCGGTACGCCAGCCAGTCCAAGCGCTGCTCGACACCGTTCGTGCCCGCCATCCCGAAGCGGTGGTCCAGCGCGCCGAGTTCGCGCGCGCGGACGACCAGACGGTGCTGTTCAAGCTCAAGCGCAAGGCGGACGACGCGCTGCTGCTCGTCGCCGTCGACCCGTATCGCAACGTGATCGTGCGAGATGGCGGATTGGGAAGCTGGCCCACCGAGTGGATCTTCGCGGTTCATGAGCATCTGTTGATCGGGCCGGTCGGAGAAACGGTCGTCGGGATCGAAGGGCTCGGCTTGTTGTTCATGGCGATCACCGGCCCGATCGTGTGGTGGCCGGGTCGGCGGCGGCTGAGGCAAGGCTTCAAGGTCCGTTTGGACGCCAAGCCCGATCCGAAGTGGCGGTCGCTGCATCGCGCGGTCGGGGCCGGGGCCGCCGTCTTCCTGTTGCTTTCGGCTGTTACCGGCGTGCTGATGGTCTGGAAGGAGCCGTTCCGCGATGCGCTTGGGACGGTAACCCGCGCCGACGGCAAGCCCGCGCCAAAGGTTCCTGACCATAAGGTCCCGCTCGTCGCCGTCGACCGGCTGATCTCCCAGGCGCATGCCGCCTATCCCGGCCCCCTGCTGCGCCAGCTGCGCTTTTCCAGCGGCGGACGCGTGGTTGCCGTCTATCTGGACAGCGATCGCACGATGCGGGCCGACGGCACGATCCAACTCTATTACAATGCCGAGAGCGGCACCGCGGTCGGGCGTTACGTATCGGGCGAGATGCCTGCAGGCAGCGAATTCATCGACTGGATCTACACGGTCCATACCGGCCTTTGGGGAGGCGTGCTGACGCGGACGCTGCTGGTGCTGACCGGATTCGTGCTCGCCGGACTGGCGGGCAGCGGCGCCTGGCTCTGGTATGTACGCGCGCGCCGCGTGCGCGAAAATCGCGCGGCGCGAGCAGCCGCTGCGGTGCAATGAGACTGGACTTTTAAAATCAATAATGCAATTCGCGCCGAACCGATGCGGAGAGTTCAGATGACACAGCAGGAAGCCCGGCAGCGTCGCCGGGAAGTGCATTGAAGACGGTCCTGGTTCTGCCGGGCGATGGCATCGGACCCGAGATAACCGATGCTACGCTGGCGGTGTTGGAGGCCGCGACGCAGGGCGCGATCCGGTTCGAGAAGATGCTGATCGGCGAGGCGAGCCTGGCTTCGACCGGATCGACCCTTCCCGACGATGTGCTCGAAGCGATCCCGGCCATGGATGGCGTGCTGCTCGGGCCCGTGTCGCATTATACCTACCCGGCCGGACAGCCCAATCCATCGGCGACGCTTCGCACGCGGTTCAACCTGTTCGCGAACATTCGTCCTTGTCGTTCGCGGCCCGATCTTTCGATCCTGCGCAAGCCGATGGACCTCGTAATCGTGCGCGAGAATACCGAGGGCTTCTACGCCGATCGCAGCATGCACATGGGGCCTGGCGAGTTCATGCCCGATCCCGACAGCGCCTTTTCGATCCGCAAGATCACGGGCGCCGCGACCCGGCGGGTCGCGCAGGTGGCGTGCGAGATCGCCGAGGCGCGAAGCGGCCGGCTGACCGTGGTGCACAAGGCGAACGTGCTCAAGCTCACCGACGGCCTGTTTCTCCGTGAAGTGCGCGCGGTCGCGGCACAGCATCGGCGTGTGACGCTGGACGAGGTGATCGTCGATGCCGCAGCGGCACTCCTGATCCGCGATCCGGCGCGCTTCGACGTGATCGTCACGACCAACATGTTCGGCGACATATTGTCCGACGAAGCGTCGGAGCTGAGCGGCAGCCTGGGGCTCGGCGGCTCGATCAACGCGGGCGAGGATATCTGCGTCGGCCAGGCGCAGCACGGCTCCGCGCCCGACATTGCGGGGCAGGGGATCGCCAATCCAACGTCGCTGATCCTCTCGGCGGCAATGCTGCTCGACTGGATGGGACGGCGCGCGAACGACGATGGGTTGACGAAGGCCGCGCGCAGGATCGGGTCCGCGGTGGACAGCGTTCTCGACGATCCCGCGAGCCGGACCCGCGACATCGGCGGCACGCTGGGTACCGCCGCTTTCGCCGATGCCGTGGTGCGAGCGCTATGATCGCGTCGATCAATCCCGCGACAGGTGAAACGCTGGCGCGGTTCGACGGGCTCGACGGCAATGGCGTGGATCGGGTTCTGGAGCAGGCGGCTGCAGCGCAGCGCGGCTGGCGGCAGGTTCCGGTCGAGGCGCGCTGCGTCTTGCTTTCTGCGATCGCCGCGCTGCTCCGGCGCGATCGCGATCGGCTGGCGGCGATTATCACCGTCGAGATGGGCAAGCCGATCGGCGAGGCGGTGGCCGAGGTCGAGAAATGCGCCACCAACTGCGATTTCTATGCGGGCGCAGCGCCTGCCATGGTGGCGGACAGCGTCATCGCGGCCGTGCCGGGGACGCGTATCGCATACCAGCCGTTGGGCGTGGTGCTCGCGATCATGCCGTGGAACTATCCCCTGTGGCAGGTGGTGCGGTTCCTCGCACCGGCGCTTGCGGCGGGCAATGGCATCATCCTGAAGCATGCCGCGAACACGCCGCAATGCGCGCTGGCGATCGAAAAGCTCGTCGAGGAAGCGGGCGCCCCGCGCGGGCTGTTCGCCAATCTCTTCGTCGAGCCCGGCCAGATCGCGGGCGTCATCGCCGACTCGCGCATTGCTGCAGTGACGCTCACCGGATCGACACAGGTCGGCATGATCGTCGCCGCGCAGGCGGGCGCGGCGCTCAAAAAGCAGGTACTCGAGCTCGGCGGATCGGACCCGTTCGTCGTGCTCGCCGACGCCGATATCGAGCATGCCGCCGCGCAGGCGGTGACCGCACGCTTCACCAACGCCGGCCAGAGCTGCGTCAACGCCAAAAGGTTCATCGTCGACGAGGCCGTGGCCGATACCTTTGTCGACGCGTTTCGCGCCGCCATCGACGCGCGGCTGCGGCTGGGCGATCCGGTCGACCCGGCGACGACGCTCGGGCCGCTGGCGCGCGCCAATCTGCGCGCCGCGATCGAGGATCAGGTCGGCCGAACGCTTGACGGCGGGGCGAAGCTGGTCAGCGGCGGCACGAGCAAGGAGGGCCCTGGGTTCTTCTACGCGCCAACCCTGCTCGACCATGTGCGTCCCGGCATGGCCGCTTTCGACGAAGAGACGTTCGGACCCGCCGCCGCGATTGTCCGCGCGGCCGGGGCGGAGGAGGCGGTCGCGCTCGCCAACCGCACGGCGTTCGGGCTGGGCGCGTCGATCTGGACGCGTGATGCGGAGCGCGGTGCTGCGCTGGCGCGCGAGATCGATGCGGGTGCGGTGTTCGTCAACGCCGTCGTCGCCTCCGATCCGCGCGTGCCCTTCGGCGGCATCAAGCATTCGGGCTATGGCCGCGAGCTCGGCGAGCTGGGGCTCAAGGAATTTGTCAACGCGAAAACGATCAAGGTGGCAGCATGACCGGCATACTCCTTCGTCCCGCCGGTCTTCCGGTCAAGGATCGCGGCGGCGGCATCGTCACCACGCCTCTGGTCACCGCCGGCCGCGGATCGCGCGCGATGCTCACCGGCATCACCGAGATCGCGCCTGGCGCCGCGGTGCCGCTGCACACGCACAATTGCGAGGAATGCGTCGTGGTGCTCTCGGGGACCGGTTTCGCGCATATCGACGGCGTCGATCATCCCGTGCAGCCGCGCGACGCCAGCTGGATTCCGGCGGAAGTGCCGCACTGCTTCCGCAACGCTTCCGACACCGAACCGATGGCGATCTTCTGGACCTATGCCTCGATCGACGCCACTCGCACCATCGTCGCGACGGGCGTGACGACGCGGATCGACGAGGAACGCTGATGGCGACCGAGATCGCCTGTATCGACATACGCCCCGGCAGCGAGGCGGCCTTCGAGGCTGGTGCATACACGGCCGTGCCGGAATTCAGCGCGGCGGCGGGATGCTCGGCGATGCGGCTGCTGCGCTCGTATGAGACCGCGAGCCGCTATTGGCTGATCGTCGAATGGACCGATGTCGCTGCCCATGAGGCGTTTCGCGCCACGCCAGGCTTTGCGTATTGGCGCTCGCTGGTAGGGGATTTCTTCGCCGCGAAGCCGGCGGTCGAGCACGGCCTCCCCATCGGCATTTCATTCTAGACCGAGCTCAGCAACAGGCTCGTTTCGCTGTTGAGTATGCCGTCAATGCTGCGCACCTCGCGCAGCACACGGTCGAAATCGGTGAGCGTCTCGGTCTCGATTTCCGCGACCAGGTCCCAGCCGCCATTGGTGGTGTGCAGCGTCCGCAACTCGGGCATGCCCTTCAGGCTGTGGATCACCGCGCTCGTCGATCGCCCGGCGACCTCGATCAGCATCACCGCGCGGACGCCGCCCCGCACATCGTCGCGTGCGCGCACCGTGAAGCCCAGTATCGCGCCCGTCGCGATCATCCGTGCCATGCGTTTTTCGACCGTCGCGCGCGAAATGCCGAGCCGCTCGGCGAGGTGCGAAACGGGCGCACGCGCATCGATGCGCAATTCGGCGATCAGGCGGCGGTCGAGCGAGTCCAGCGGCTGCATGCACGAAATGCTCGACCCGCCACCGCAATTTGTCAATATTTTTGCACTTTCTGACGCAATAGTGCAGTTTCAAGCAGCACTTGTTGCCGCCACTCTGGCCTTGTCGGATTTGGAGGCAGGCTATGCGATTGGTGGAAGTCGGACATGTCGCGGCGCTGGTGCGCGCACGCGGAGTCGAAGAGGTGCTTTGCGATCTCGCGGACTATATCGAGGCGGATTATCGGCGCTGGGCCGAATTCGACAAGTCGCCGCGCTTCGCCAGCCATTCGAGCGACGGCGTGATCGAACTGATGCCGATCGCCGATGCTCAGGCTTTCGGCTTCAAATATGTCAACGGTCACCCGCGCAATTTCGAGGCGGGCCTGCAGACCGTCACCGGATTCGGGGTGCTTGCCGATGTCGCCACCGGCTATCCGCACCTGATCGCCGAAATGACGATCATGACGGCGCTGCGCACCGCCGCGATGTCGGCGCTCGCCGCGCGCCATCTCGCCCGGCCGGATGCGTCGAGCATGGCGATCATCGGCCTGGGCGCGCAATCCGAATTCCAGGCGATTGCATTTGGTGCGCTGCTCGGAATCGACCGGCTGCGCGTCTATGACGTCGATCCGGCCGCCGCCGCCAAGTTCGTCCGCAACATGGAGGGCATGGGCCTCCGCATCCATGTCGCGCGATCGGCGCCGGAAGCGGTGGAAGGGGCGGACATCGTCACCACCGTCACCGCCGACAAGAAGCTGGCGACCATCCTTTCGGACAATATGGTCGGTGCGGGAGTCCACCTGAATGCCATCGGCGGCGACTGTCCCGGCAAGACCGAGCTCCAGCCCGCGATCCTCGAGCGCGCGAGCGTCTTCGTCGAATATCAGCCGCAGACCAGGATCGAGGGCGAGATCCAGCAGATGCCGGCCGATTTCCCCGTTACGGAGTTGTGGCGCGTGATCGCAGGCGAGGCGCCGGGCCGCCAGCGGGTGGACGAAATCACCTTGTTCGATTCGGTCGGCTTCGCGATCGAGGATTTCGCGGCGCTGCGCTATCTGGCCGACGTTACGAAGGATCCGCGTTTTCACCGACAGATCGACCTGCTGGCGCAACCCGCCGATCCGCGCGACTTGTATGGCTTGGTCGGTCCGGTACGGGTCGAAGCCGCCGCCTAGTCCGGCAGCCTGTTCCAGACCGCCGTGGCGATGGCGAGGTCCTGCACGGCGACGCCGGTGAGATCGACCACGACGGTTCGATCGGCAGGAAATCGCTCCCGCCGGGCGAGCAGCTCCCCAAGCTCGATCACACTGGCCGGATCGAGCAGGCCGTCGCGCACTGCCCACCCCGCCTCGCCATGATCGAAGCATTGCGCGCGCGAATCGACCACGACGGTGGCCGAGGCGACGATTGCCGGGTCGAGCTCCTGCTTGCCCGGTGCGTCCGCGCCGAGCGCGATGATCCGGGTTCCCGGCCGCACCCATGCGGCGGGAATCAGCGGCGCGCGCGCGGCAGTGGCGGTGACGATGACATCCGCTTCGGCACAGAGCCGCTGCAGATCGGTAGCTTCGCCGCCGAGCAAGGCCGCTAGCGCATCCGCACGATCGGGGCGCCGTGCCGAGACCAGGACACGCTCCATCGGCAGATGGCGCTGAATGGCCTCGGCCTGCATCTGTGCCTGCTTGCCCGAGCCGACGATGCCCAGCGTTCGCGTGCCCTCGGCCGCTATCGCACGCGCGACGATCGCGCCGGTGAGCGCGGTGCGGATGTCGGTGAGCGCGCCGCGATCGCGCAGCAGCGCGACGACTTGCCCGGTCTGGGCGCGCGACAGGATGATGAAGCCGTCGCTCCCGGGCTCGCCATTGGCGGGTGCCGCGAAGCTGTTGACGAACTTGACCGCGAACAGGTCGTCGCCAGCCAGGTGTGCCCCCTTGACGTGGCAGTCACCAGACCGCGCGTCGAATCCCAGATGGCCGACTGCCATGACCTGCGCCTGCCCCGCGCTGTACCGGACAAAGGCGGCTTCCAGCTCCTGCATCAGCTCCGCCTCGTCGACCGCATCGAGAAGCGCTTCGAGTTCGATGATCCGCATATCCGTCCCCTCGTTCGACCTTGTTTGTATTTATATCTTTACAGAATACAATCCACCCCTATCCTCGACGAAAATGCATGATCCGGTCTGGCGGTGGTCCAGCGACAGGCCGGTACCGGTCGTGATACGCGCGCCAACCTAGGGGATGAATGGATGCCGCTGGCGCTGATCGCCTTCGCCATGGTCGCGACGTTCATGACGCTGGTCATGACGAAGAGGCTCTCCGCGCTGCTTGCGCTGATGCTGATCCCGACGCTCTTTGCCCTGGCCGCCGGCTTTCATGCGGGGCTGGGCGAGATGATGCTCGATGGGATTCGCAGCCTGGCGCCCACCGGCGTGATGCTGCTTTTCGCCATTCTATATTTCGGGATCATGATGGATGCGGGGCTGTTCGACCCGCTGATCCGCGCGATCGTCGGCCTGGTGCACGGGGATCCGGTAAGGATCGCGCTCGGCACGGTCGCGCTCTGCCTGATCGTCAGCCTCGATGGCGACGGCACGACCGCCTATATGATCTGCATCGCCGCGTTGCTGCCGCTTTATCGGCACCTGCAGATGGACCGGCGCGTTCTCGCCTGCCTGCTGATCATGTCGAGCGCGGTGATGAACATCGCGCCCTGGGGCGGGCCCACCGTCCGCGCCGCAACTGCCCTGCATGTCGACGCGCGAGACGTCTTCGTGCCGCTTATTCCCGCAATGGTGGCGACGGCCGCATGGACCTTTTTCGCCGCGTGGCGGCTTGGACTGGGAGAGCGCCGGCGCCTGGCGGCCATGACGCCTGAACCCGACCGCGAAATCATCGAAGAGATCGTCGCGGAGGAAGCCGGTGGCGACCTGAGCCTGAAGCGGCCCAAGCTCTTCTGGGCAAATCTGGCATTGACTTGCACGCTCCTGGCGCTGCTGATCACCGGGGCGATCCCGCTGGTCCCGCTCTTCATGCTGGCCTTCGCCTTGGCGGCGATGATCAACTATCCGCAGCTCGACATGCAACGCGCGCGCATCGCGGCGCATGCGGGAAACGCGATGGGCACGGCGAGTCTGGTTTTCGCCGCCGGCGTGTTCACCGGCATCCTGTCGGGAACCAAGATGGTGGATGCGATGGCGGCTACGGTGCTGCAGATGATTCCGCCCTGGCTGGGTCCCTATATGGCCGGGATCGTGGCGCTGGTCAGCATCCCCTTTACGGTGCTGATCTCTAACGACGCCTTCTATTTCGGCATGCTTCCGGTGCTCAGCCAAACCGGCGGTATCTATGGTATAGCCCCTGTGGAGATGGCCCGTGCTTCGCTGGTGGGGCAGCAGATCCATCTCCTCAGCCCCCTTGTGGCTTCCACTTATTTGCTTGTCGGGCAGAGCGGCATCGATTTGGGCGATCATCAGCGCTTTACGTGGAAATGGGCGCTGGGTGCGTGCGGCATATTCATGCTGACGGGGTTCATCACGGGCGTCTTCCCGTTGCGGGGATGATGCCCTCATATCGAGGCCGAGGCCCGGTGCCGTCGGTCGCTCATAAGCGTGAATCTGCAATTTGTACTATTGACGTCAATAAAGCTATGTGGTGCACTCCGCGGCTACAGAAAACAATATACAGGGAGCGGTGGCGATGCGGATTGCGATACTGGCGCTGCTGGCGGGCGCGCTCGCCACGGGGAACTCCGATTACGGGCGCGGGGAGAAGGGGGTCGTGCCCACGCGCGCGCCGGTGCCGCCGTCCGAGTGCAAGGCTTACGCCGCCTATGACCGTGACATGGAGCTGCCCGGCTATCTGATCCGGACGTCGGCAGGCGAGCGGACCTGCGTGCCCTTCACTTCGGCGCGCTTCCAGCCTCCCAAGGACTATCGCGGCACCGACTATTATGTCGATGAATTCACCGACGCGAAGCTCCGCGAACGCTGGGAGACCTGCAAGAAGGACAAGTCGTGCCACGACCGCGTCTTCGAGCAGGTGATGAAGCGGCATCCGCCGAACCGCGAATACGCACTCGCGGACAAGCATGGGCGATTCCTGCTCGGCAAGATCGATGAGCGCGGCGGCGATACCGATCTCGCGACCGTGCGCCGCCCGGGCTTCTTTGCCCGCGCTCCGTATAGTGAACCGATCGCGGCGGTCGATGCCGACACGTCAATCGTCGAATTCACCGTTCCGGTGGAAGCCTATGAGCGGATCCACCGCAAGATGAGCGGGGATATCCGCATCCGCGGCTGGTACATCCGCGGCAAGGGAATCGATGACGGCAAGGGCGGCCGCAAGCGCGCCTTGATCATCCATAGCGGCGGCGGCGGCGACCGGATCGCGGCCATCGATGACCCGATGGACGTTGCCTATACAGTCGATCCCAAGACGGGCGTCACCATCCCCAATGACGATTGGCCCAATGCCACCACGGGCGTGCAGGGCCAGCGCAAGTGGCGCGCCGCATGGCGCGAATTGCACGATGCGGGCTTCGATGTCCTTGCGCTGGACCGGCGCGGCATCGGCATCTCGGGCGGGTATAGCGACACCAACACCCTGCAACAGGGCCGCGACCTGCTCGACGCCGTCGCGGCACTCCGTACCGGCAAGGGCATGCGCGTGCTCTCGCCCGATGGCAAGCTTACCAAGGGTATGGCTGCCGTGGCCGCGCTGCGGGGCGATGCACCCGGTCCGCTGCCAGTGATGTTCTCCGGTTCGTCGCGTGGCACGATGGCGAGCGGCTGGGCCATGACGATGAATTTCGACAAGGATTGCAGCTACGACCTGGCCAAGATCAGCTGCACCGCGCCGCGTCGGGATCCCACGGTCAAGGGCGCGATACTGACTGCGGAATTCTCGAGCGGCGTCGGCTATCTGCCGCGTGAGACCTCCCCGAAGGACGACGGCCGGGGCCCCGGACGCGACCGCGGCCTGTTCATCGGCGGCATCGAGATGGAGCACAACATCGTGTTCTTTCCCAGTTCGGCGATCCTTGCCAGCATGCATAAATGGCCGAGTATATTCCTGGCCCGTGGGCTCTGGTGCTACGCTGACTCCCTGGAGGGGTCGATCGACTCCTATGGACGCGTGAACGGACCCAAGGAGCTCGTCGTGGTGCGCGGGCCGCACCCGTTCGCGGTCTGGCCGGACGAGGAGCGCGCGCGCGTCGTCGAGCGGATGATCGCTTATGGTCGCGCCGTCACCTTCGGCCGGAAGAGCATTCCGGGCGGACGTCCATGGTCGGACATGAAGCAGCTCGTCGCCACCACCAGCGACGTGTGGGAACCCTCGACCAAGCCCACCGTGATCCCTTGAGCCTGCCCCGCGCCGCGGCTGAGCTCCGTCGGGGGAACGGCGCGGGCGCACCGATTCATCCAGTCAGGAGAGTGCAATGAAGTCCTGGAAACTGGCGAGCCTGATGCTCGCCCTTGCAACATCCAACGCGGCGATCGCCGACGACGATCCGCAGCCCCCCTTGCTGTATACGATGACCTCTTCGGTCACGCTGCCGGGAGGCGTGCCCGACTGGGACTATCTGCGGCTGGACCAGGACACCGGCCGGCTGTTTATCGCGCGACACGACGACGGCCTCACCGTCTACGACATCAAGACCGGCAAGCCCGTGCGCCAGGTGCCGGGCGGGCTGGGCGCCAACGGTCCGCTGACGCTCACCGACTATAATCGCGGCTATGTCGCGATGACCGACGGCACCGCGCTGATCTTCGACCTGAAGACCTTGGCGACGATCGCGCGGATCAAGCTCGATCCGGAAGGCGGCGAGATGAATGGCACGGTCTATGACCCCGCGAGCCGCCACGTGATCATGGCGACCGGACGGCGCCCGAAGACGAGCAGCTGGTTCGTGCTCGACGCGGCGACCGGCAAGCTGATCGCGCGCAAGGACTTCGATGCGATCAAGATGGACGATGCCGCGCCGGACGGAAAGGGCGCGATTTACGCACCGGTGCGCGATCAGCACACCATCCTGAAGCTGCGCTCGAGCGACCTGTCCGAAGAGAAGCGCCTTGACGTTGGGGCCTGTCAGCAGCCCGTCGCGGTGGAATATGTGCAGGAAGCCGGCCAGCTCTTCGTCGCGTGCCGGGGCGACAAGCCGGTTTTCATCGCTATCGATCCCAAGGACGGCAAGATCCTCACCACCATCCCGATCGGCCACGGCGTCGACGGCATGGCGATCGATGAGGCGCGCGGCCGTATCGTCACCAGTAACGGGATCGATGCGACGCTGACGGTGATCGGATTCGGACCCCAGGGTTTTCGCGCGCTGGGCACGGTTACGACGCAGCCCAACGCCCGAACCATGCAGATCGACCGCAAGACGGGGCGCTTGTTTCTGGTGACCGCAGATTGTACTATACCTGCCAATGGTACAAATGATGAAGAAGTAACCGAGCCGGCATTCCACCCGGGCACCTTTAGGGTGCTCACCTATACGCCGCGCTGAACCAAGGGAGGGACCGTCTCATGAACAAGCTTATCCTGGGCACATTGCTGGGCGCATTCGCTGTCGGGCTTTCGGTGGCGCCAATCGCGCCGGCGGCGGCGCAGGCCGAGCTGGAAGACGGTCCCAAGACTCTGATCATCCAGTACCGGGCGACCCTGGAGAATCGCGTGCCGTTCCGGCGCTACCTGACCGAGACGCTCGCGCCCAAGCTCAAGGCGATGCGCGCGCGCGGCGAATTGACCGACTTTCGAATGTTTTACAGTTGGTATCGCCAGCCGGCGGTGTGGGACGGGATGGTGATCCTGCGCTTCCCGAACTTCCGGGCGGTCGCTAAATGGAACGCCCTCGAGCGCACCACGCCCGGCGGGCTGGACGCGCGGGGACAGAAGCTCGGCGATCCGGTCGCGACCTATTCGGCCGATCTGTCCTGGGGAAAGAATGCCGACGACCTGCGCGAAGGCGAAGTCTATTATGTGATCCCCTATGAATATCGCGAAGCGGGCGAGTATCGCGACTATGTGAAGGGCTATGTGCTTCCGCAGTTCGACGGCTGGATCGATGCCGGCGCGATGACTGGCTACGAGCTCTATATGAACCGCTATTCGGTCGGCACGCCCTGGGATGCGCTGTTCATCCAGCACTATCGCGACATGGACGCCTTCGGTCAGCGGCAGAAGCTCACCGCCTCCACGCGCGACAAGCTGCGCGGCAATGCCGAATGGAAGGCATGGAGCGATAAGAAGGCGGGCATCCGTACCGAGACCGAGAATACCATCGCGGAGCTCGTCGCCCGCTGAGCCTGAGGTCCCCCCGGAGAGGGCGTCGGCTATGTACCGGCGCCCTTTTCCGTACTCTAGAAGGCGTAGATGAAGTTGAGCCGCAGCCGGTTCGCCCAGTCCCCGGGCGCGATGGCGCCGGTGTAGATCGGGTTCTTCAGCCGGTAGCGATAATAGGTGGCATTGAGCACGACGCGCGAGCGGGGCACGAAATCGACCGCAAGCGTGTGCTGGAGATAGTTGGTCGCGAGATCGGTATTGTCGTGACTGAACACTGCCAGCACGCCGTCGACGCCCATCTCGGCATAGCCATATTGGAAGCGCCAATCGCCTTTCTGCGCGGCGCGGCCGATGAAGATATCCGCGCCATAGCCGGTATCGTCGGAGACTGCCGCGCCGAGGTTGTGGACATAGTTGCCGACCAGCCGGATCGGCATCTTCGGACCCAGCCCCGAGAAGGTGATGCTGCCCACCGCATCGACGATCCGGAAATCGGACAGATAGCGTCCCCCGCTCAACAGGTTGCTGCGGAAATCGCCCGGATCCGCGTCGACCACGACCGGCAGCGCATAACCATAATAGGCACCCGCAAGCTCCACGTCCCATTGGGGCGCGAGCTTCGCCGAGATGCCGAGTTGGCCGCCGTCCATCGAGCTGTCCCGCCCGGCCGAGCTCTCATCGATGATGAAATGGAGCGCACTCGCGCGCAGCCGAACGCCCGGTGCGACCGGCGCGGAATAGATGGCGGCGAGACCCTGCGGATTGACGTCACCGTCCCATACCAGATCGGTGCGGATGAACGGATTGTCGAACTTGCCGGCGTAGAGATCGAGCCCGCCAAACGTGGCGCGGGCGAAGGCCTGGTCCACGCTGACCAGCAGGTCGTCGTCGAACTGCGTGAGGGTCAGGTCGGCGCTGTTGGGATCGTCGGGGTCGCCGGTGACGAGCCGCGCGCCCATGCTGAAATTCTTGTCGAAGGCATAGGTCGCGCGGAGGCGTCCGCGAACCACGCCGCGGCTGCGATCGTGGCGCCCGCTCTCGCCGAAATTCTCCTCGTAGCGCATGCGCAGATCGCCCGAGAACTGGAGCGGGCTGGTCGCGCTGCCGACGACAGTGGCCGGACGTCGGGCGGGTATGGCAGAATTGTCGACCGTTGCGCGCAATTGGATGTCGGCCGGGGGCAGATGCGCCGTCATCGACTGAGGCGGGTTCGCCTGGGGCGGCGTCGTGGCGGCGACGGTGCCGCCGCGCTCTAGCAGGCCGGTGAGCCCGGCGATCCGGGCATCCGTCTCGGCGCGCAGTTCGGCGATCTTGCGATCGGTTTCCGCGCGGAGGCGCTCGATTTCCGCACGCAGGTCCACCACGCCGGTTGCCGTTTGGGCATGTGCGGGGAGCGAGCACAAAGCGGTGCAGCAGATCAGAATCGATCGGCACATGCCGGTTTTTGATCTTTTCCGCATCCAATCCTCTCCATCGCCACGGCGCGTTTGACGTGATTTTAAATGGCATAATGTACTTTCGATGATAAAGAAGCAATTATGTTTGATACGAGAGCACAGTGCATTTCGGTGCAGATTCCACGCGGCATTCGCGGCGCGCTGATCGCCTGCCACCTCCTGCTGTCATGCGCAGCGCATGCCGATCCCGACGAGCAAGCACCGCAAAGGGAACTCGACTTGCGCTACATCACCGACCTGGTCGGCGTGGTCGACGGTGGTGTCGAGCGCGACGCTGCCTGGCTGGGGCGTCTCGATGTGGCCGTCCGCAGCGACGCGGACTTTCTGGGGATTCCGCGTGCCCATGCCTATCTCGACATGATGCTCGTGCATGGCCGTCGCTTTTCGCAAGAAATGGTCGGCGACGCGCAGGTGGTGAGCAATGTCGACGCGCCGTCGGTGCTGCGGCCATTCGAAGCGTGGGTCGAGGCGCCGTTGAACCGGACGACACGCCTGAAACTCGGCTATATCGATCTCAACAGCGAGTTCGATCTCCAGCCAGTCGGCGCGAGCTTTCTGAACAGCTCGTTCGGCATCGCGCCCGATTTTTCGCAGTCGGGCCAGAACGGACCGTCCATTTTTCCCGTGACCTCTCCCGGGGCGCTGCTCGCCGTCGAACATAAGGGATGGACGGTGCGCGTCGCCGCCTTCGACGCGGTCCCCGGCTATGTCGATCATCCATCCCGGTTCCTGCCCGGTCCCCCCGGGCGCGGCGGCGCGCTATTGGTCGCCGAGGCCGATGTCCGCATTGCGGGCGGCGAATTGCAACTGGGCGGGTGGGCCTATACGAACGGTTTTACACGCCTGGACAACCGCGGCAGCGGCGCCAGCCACGGCGCCTATGTCCAGTATGAGCACCGGCTGGTGGATAACGGCGAGGGGCGCGGTCTCGACGCCTGGGTTCGGGTCGGTCGCGCCGCCCCAGCGGTCAACGAGATCGGCACCTATCTCGGAGGCGGGCTGCGCTGGGGCACCGAGGGCAGTCATCTCGGTCTCGGGCTCGCCCATGCGCGGCGCGGCGACCCGGCGTTGCGCGCCGAACCCGGGCATCGCGCCGAGACAGCGATCGAGGCGACTGCCTTCCACCGGATCAACGATAGCTTCGCGGTCCAACCCGACCTGCAATATGTCCGGCACCCCGGATGGCGCGGAACACCCGACGCGCTCGTGCTGGGGGTGCGGCTGCATTTCAGTACGAGCTTAGGCCTGGGCGACGACCGGAGATGAGGTGCCAGGGATTCTCCTCGCCACCTTGGCGATCAGGGTCTGCGCGCCGTACTTGTTGGCCTCGGGCATCGGCTGGGATCCTGGCGCCGCGAGGTGAAATATCCTCCGGGCGGCCACATTGGCGATTTGTATATTTCCGGAAAGACGTCGCCAATCTCGGGCTGTGCAAGAGCGTGGGACAAGGAGGGCGCGGTGCTGAAGGTGCTGGTAGCGGAAGACGACGCGGAGACGCGCGACTATATCGAGCGCGGGCTCCGCGAACTCGGTCATGCGGTCAGCGCTGCCGCTGACGGACGCGACGTGCTGTTCCTCGCGACCAGCGAGCCGTTCGATGCGATCATCCTCGACCGCATGCTGCCGGGCCTGGACGGCATGACGATCCTGCGCTCCATCCGCGGCGCCGGCGTCGCTACCCCCGTGCTCATGCTGACTGCGCTGGCGAGAGTGGAAGACCGGGTCGAAGGGCTGGAGGCCGGTGCCGACGATTATCTCGTCAAGCCGTTCGCCTTCACCGAACTGACGGCGCGACTGAACGCACTGTCCCGCCGGCCTGCCGCCGTGGCCGCCGAGACGATGCTGCGAGCCGGCGATGTCGAGATGAACCTGCTGAAGCGCGAGGTGCGTCGCGCCGGCCAGCGTGTCGAGCTCCAGCCGCGGGAATTCGCGCTGCTCGAGGAACTGATGGTCAATGCCGGGCGCGTCGTCACCCGAACGATGCTGCTCGAGCGGGTATGGGATTTTCACTTCGATCCCAAGACCAACATCGTCGAAACGCATGTCAGTCGATTGCGCTCGAAATTGAATGCCGGCTTCGATCGCGATCCAATCCAGACCGTCCGCGGCTCTGGCTATCTGTTCGATACCGATGCCTAAGCTGCCGTCCTCCACTGCGTTTCGTTTCGCGGCATTCTACAGCCTGGCCTTCACGCTGCTCATCCTGGCGCTGGGCGCCGCAATGTACTGGGCGATCCGAAGCGAGCTTCGCTACGATCTCGACCAGCGTGTGACGACCGAGCGCGGCGCGGTGCTGCGTGAGGCGGCGGCCGGCGGACTGGCGCGCGTCGTCGCCGAGCGGGCGCGACACGAGCAAGGCGATATGCGCTACGCCTTGCTGGGCGCCTCGGGCCGGCTGCTGGCCGGCCGCCGGATAGTGCGGACGCCGTTGGCGGGCTGGGTCAAGATGGACTTCCTGAAGGACAATGGGGAGCCCGACGATACCCGGGCGTTCGTCTCGGCGACCGCCGATGGCGGGCTTCTGATCGTCGGCGCCGATCCCGAAGCGATCGAGGATCTGGACGAGCGCATGATACCGATGTTCGCGATCGCGTTCGGGCTGATCGCGGCAATCGGGATCGCGGGTGCGTTCCTGCTGAGCCGGGCACTGAGGCGGCGGCTCGATTCCATCAATCGCACGGCCCATGCGATCATCGGCGGCGACATGTCGCGGCGCATGAAGCTGACCGGCGGCGGCGACGAGTTCGATCGCCTCTCCGCGACGCTCAACCTGATGCTCGACCGCATCGCCGGGCTGCTCGACAATCTTCGCCAGGTTTCCGGCGATATCGCCCACGATTTGCGCACGCCGATCGCGCGGTTGCGGCAGAAGCTCGATCTTACGCTCGCGGCGGGCGGCGGCGAAGCCGAGCTGCGCGAAGCAATGCGGCATGCGATTGCGCAGACCGAAGACATGCTCGAGCTCTTTGCGGCAATTCTGAGCATCTCCGAAGTCGAAGCCGGCGGCGGCGCGCGCATGGCGCCGCTCGACCTGAGCGCGCTGATTGCCGACCTCGCCGACAGCTATCAGCCATCGGCCGAAGATAGCGGCCGCCAGCTGCTCCGCGACATCGCACCGAACGTGATGATCGACGGCAATCGCGAGCTGCTCGCGCAATTGATGGTCAATCTGCTCGACAATGCGCTGAATCATACCCCCAACGGCGCCGCGATCGGTATCAGTCTCGACGACGGGGAAGCGGTCACGCTGACGATCAGCGATGCCGGTCCCGGCATTCCGGAGACGGAGCGCGAGCGGGTATTCGCGCGCTTCACGCGGCTCGAGCGGAGTCGCACGACCCCGGGGCACGGCCTTGGCCTTGCCCTCGTTGCCGCGATCGTCAGGGCGCATGGAGGGTCGGTGACCCTCGAAGACAATCATCCCGGAGTGAAAGCCATGGTCACCTTCCCCCGGAGGCCGAATTGAATCGGTCCCTGCTTGCCCTACTCCTTGCGGGGAGCGCGCTTTCCGGCTGCGCAAGCTATCAGGCCGCGCCGCTGCCGACCGCGTCCGACATTCTTTCGGCGCCCGATCCGGCAATCCTGTCAGCCGATGCGGCCAAGATCGATCGGCCGTATCTGACCCCACAGCCGATCGATCTTTCGCGCCCGCTCACGCCCAACGCGCTGGCGGTGATTGCGGTCATCGAGAATCCGGACCTGAAGGCGCAGCGGACCAAGGCGGGCGTGACCGATGCCCAGGCCTTTGCCGCGCGGCTTCTGCCCGATCCGACCTTTGGCGCCAATTTCGACAAGCTCGTCTCGGGCGAGGATCCGCTCAATGCATTCGGCGCGCAGCTGGGCTTCGATCTGGGCGCGCTGCGTACCGCGCGGGTTACCCGCGAAGCGAGCGAGGCCGGCAAGCGGCAGGTGCGGCTCGATCTCGCCTGGGCCGAATGGCAGGCCGCCGGGCAGGCGAGGCTGATGGGCGTGCGCGTGCTCGCGCTGTCCGACCAGCTGGCTATCGCGAAAGAGAGCGCCGCATCCGCCGAGAAATTGTTCGGCGCGGCGCAGCGTGCGGTCGGGCGCGGCGACCTGGCTGCGAGCGAACTCGATGCGCGCCGCCAAGCCCTGCTCGAC
The DNA here is from genome assembly GCF_014489075.1 of Sphingomonas sp. JC676. Taxonomy (GTDB): domain Bacteria; phylum Pseudomonadota; class Alphaproteobacteria; order Sphingomonadales; family Sphingomonadaceae; genus Sphingomonas. The sequence goes on from NZ_JACTGR010000004.1 coordinate 384,089, forward strand.
GCGACCGACAAAGTCCGCGTCGCCGAGCGCGAGCTATCGACGGCGCGGGGCGAACTGAACAAGGTACTCGGTCTTGCGCCGGACGTGCAACTGCGGCTGGCAGCACCCGCGCAGCCGGTGACGCCCCCCGACAGCCCGATATTGGTGGCGCAGGCGCTCGAGCGGCGGCTCGATCTCCAGGCGCTGCGGGCGGGGTATGGCGTGGCGGAAGCGGATCTGCACAAGGCGGTGCTTGACCAGTTCCCCAACCTGTCGCTGACGCTGGCCGGTGCCCGCGATACCGCCGACAATTGGACGGTCGGGCCCGCAGTCGGCTTCACCTTGCCGCTATGGAACCGCAATCGCGGGGGTATCGCCATCGCCAAGGCGACCCGCGAACAGCTCCGCGCCGAATATGATGCGCGCCTGTTTCAGACCCGCGCCGAAATCGATGCCGCTATTTCCGGCGTGGCAACCGCGCGTCGCCAACGCGCCGAACTGGTCGCGCAGATGCCAGCTCTGGAGCGCTACGCAGACGCGACAGCGCGTGCCGCGAAGCGCGGCGACTTGGCGCCCGCTGCCGCCGACACCGCCGCGCAAGCCCTGCGGGACCGCCACCTCGCGCTGCTCCAGTTGGACCAGCAGATCGCCGAACAAACCATCGCGCTCGAACTCCTGTCGGGCGGCCCCAGCGAAGGATGGACCCGATGAAGTCGCTCGCATTGCTTTCTCTGCTCCTTCTTGCCGGCTGTGGGGGCGCAGCTGAACCCGATGCCAATCCCGCGGAACCCGAACCGACCGCCCTGGTGCGGACAGGCACGGCCGAAACCGGTTCTTCGAGTGACGAGGTCACCGTCTACGGCGCGACCGAGGCGGGGCCGGGTGGCACCAGCGCGCTCGTTGCGTCCGCGGAGGCGATCGTTGCGTCCGTGGTCGCGCCGACGGGCACTTCGGTTGGCGCCGGCCAGACCGTGATCGTGCTGCGGCCAAGCCCTGCGACCCGGCTAGAGATCGCCAAGGCGGGCACCGATGCCGCGGCGGCGGCATCGGCATATCAGCGTGCGGTTCGCCTCCGTGCCGACGGACTTGTGAGCGACGCCGATGTCGAAACCGCGCGCGCCGCGGCGGCTACGGCCAATGCGACCCGCGCCAATCTCGGCATCACCGGCGGGAGGCTGGCACTCCGCGCGCCGCATGCGGGCACGGTCCAGAACCTTACCGCTAAGCCCGGCGATCAGGTCGCGGCAGGCACGACGCTGGCGACCATCAGCGCGCCGGGCGATCTGCGTGCGCGCTTCGGCGTCGAACCGGCGGTGGCGCAGCGCCTCCATTACGGACAGCCTATTGCGATCAGTGCTGTCGACGGGAGCGCACGGACGACCGTGTCCGTTGTCGGCATCGACCCGCAGGTAGATCCGACGACGCGACTGGCTTCGATTTATGTCCGGATACCGGCCGCCATGCATCTCGGCGCCGGCGAGCCGCTCCGCGCCACGCTCTCGGTCGGGGCGACTTCGAGCGGAATCACTATTCCCTATTCGGCTCTGCTCGATGACGGCGGGCGCAGCTACGTGTTCGTCGTCCGCGACGGCATTGCCAAGTCGCAGGATGTGTCCCCGGGCAATTCGTCGGGCGACCGCATCCAGATCCTCAAGGGACTTCAACCGGGTGACAAGGTCGTCACCGAGGGAGGTACCGCGCTCGAGGATGGCATGAAGGTCACCGAGCAGGGCTCGGGAGCAAAGAAGTGAGGGAGTTGCTCCAGCGCCACCGACGCTCGATCTGGCTCAGCGTCTTCCTGATCACCTTGGCAGGGCTGGTCGCCGCGACACGGCTTCCGGTAACGCTGTTTCCCCATATCGATTATCCGCGCGTCGTGGTCTCGATTGATGCAGGCGAGCGCGATGCGGGACAGATGGCCGCCGATATCACGCGGCCAGCGGAAATTGCCCTGCGCGAGATCCCGGGGGTTACGCAAATCCGCTCGACCACGAGCCGGGGCTCCGCCGAAGTCGCTTTGAGCTTCGACTGGGGCGACGATATGGTCGCGGCGACCTTGGCGACCCAGGGCGCGCTCGCGACGATCGCGCCGGACCTGCCGACCGGCACCCGCTTCAGTGTCCGACGCTCCGATCCCACGATCTTCCCGGTGCTCGGCATCTCGCTCACCTCCGCGAAGCGCGACGGCGTGGCGCTCCAGCAGATCGCCCAGCTCAAACTTCGTCCCGTTCTGTCGACCGTGCCCGGCGTGGCGGGTGTCGATGTCCTCGGAGGCTCGACACCGGAGATCGAAGTCGATGTGGATCCTGCGCGGCTGCAGACGCTTGGTCTGACGATCACCGATGTGTCGACCGCACTCGGCAGCGCCAATAGTGTCGCCGCGGTCGGGAAGATCGAGGACCGCCATCGGTTGTATCTGGCGCTGGTCGAGGACCGGTTGACCAGCGAGCGCGATATCGCCGCGATTCCGATCAAGGCCGGAAGCGCCGCCAGTGCCGGCGTCGCGACGCTGGGGCAAGTCGCCACGGTTCGCCGCGCACCTGCGCCGGCCTGGACCAAGGTCACCGCCGACGGCGCCGACGCCGTGCTCGTCAACATTCGCCAGACGCCGACTGCGGATGCGGTGAAGCTGGTCCAGAATGTCGACGAGCGGCTGAAGGCGGTTGCGCTGCCCGACGACGTCAAGGTCAGCGTCTTCTACGACCAGTCGGAGCTCGTGACGGGCGCGGCGAATTCGGTTCGCGACGCGATCCTGCTCGGTGCGGTGCTCGCCGGGCTTGTGCTCTTCCTTTTCCTCCGCAGCTGGCGGCTGATGGTGATCACCGCAGTGCTGTTGCCCGCGGTGCTCGCAGCAACCTGCCTCGCTTTGCTGGCGCTTCATATGAGTTTCAACATGATGACCTTGGGCGGCATGGCCGCGGCGGTGGGCCTGGTCGTCGATGACGCCGTGGTGATGCTCGAGCATCTGATGCGGCGATTGCAGGAAGCGAGGCCGGACGAAGCGCGTCCGTCGATGCTCGCGGCAGCGCGAGAGATGGCCAAGCCCTTGTTCGGATCGACCATGGCGACGATCGTGGTCTTCCTGCCGCTTGCCTTCATCTCGGGCGTGACCGGCGGCTTCTTCAAGGCGCTGGCGGTGACAATGACCGCGGCGCTGGTCGTGTCATTGCTCTATGCTCGTTTCGTCCTGCCGATCATCGCCGACCGTTGGCTGACCGAGAAGGACGCCATGGCGGCCGAGAAGGCCGACAAGTTCACCGGCGCGATCGGTCACCGCTACGAGCAGGGCGTGGCCCGCGCTTTCGCGCGGCCGGGGCTTTTCGCCGCGATAGGGGCGGGCGTGCTGATCATTGCCGGGGTGTTTGCCTGGAACAACCTCCAGTCCGGTTTCATGCCAGTGATGGACGAGGGCGGCTTCGTCCTCGACTATAAGGCAAAATCCGGCGCGGCGCTCTCGGACACCGACCGGTTGCTCCGCCAGGTCGAGAAGATCATCCGAGAGACCCCTGAGGTAACGGGCTATTCGCGGCGTACCGGCATCCAGCTGGGCGGCGGCCTGACCGAAGCCGACGAAGGCGATTTCTTCATCCGGCTGAGCTCGGGCGCGCGCCGCCCGATCGATGAAGTGATGACCGAGATCCGTGACAAGGCCACCGAGCAGGTGCCGGGTCTCGAGATCGAGACCGTACAGCTGATGGAGGATTTGATCGGCGATCTGACCGCTGTCCCCCAGCCTATCGAGGTAAAGCTGTTCGGCGACGACCAGGTCCAGCTTGCCGACGCGGCGGGCAAGGTAGCCGAGACGATCGGCAAGATCGAGGGCGTGGTCGAGGTGCAGGACGGCCTGCGCGTGGCGGGCGACGCGATCATCATCAAGGTCGACCGCGCCGCTGCCTCCTTGGCGGGGCTCGATCCCGGTGCCGTCGCGACCCAGGTCGAAACCCAGATCGGCGGCACCGTGGCGACGCAGATATTGTCCGGCGAGCAGGTGATCGACGTCCGTATCCGCTTGCCGCAGGAACTGCGTCAGCGCGCCGATGCGCTCAACGCGCTGACGATACGGGCGCCCGACGGGCGCGCGGTGCCGCTGCATGCGATCGCGGCTGTGAGCATCGCGGCTGGCCAACGCCAGATCACGCGCGAGGACCTCGCGCCCTTCATTCCGGTTACGGCGCGGCTCGAGGGCAAGGACCTTGGCACGGGCATGAAGGAAGTGCAGGCGGCGGTTGCGGGATTGAAGCTGCCCGCGACGATCCGCGTCGATTATGGCGGCCTCTATGCCCAGCAGAAGCAGTCCTTCAGCGATCTGACAACGGTGTTCATTGCAGCACTGCTGCTGTCGGCCCTGCTACTGACCCTGCTCTACGAGACCTGGGCGTTCACCGCAGCGGTGATCGCGACGGTGCTCCTTTCGACGACCTCGGTGTTCCTCGGCCTCTGGGTGACGGGCACCGAGCTCGATATCTCGGCGCTGATGGGGCTGACGATGGTGGTCGGCATGATCACCGAGCTCGCCATCTTCTATCTCGCCGAACTCGTGCCCGATGCACCCGTGACCGCTGCGAGCCTGCTCGAAGCGGGCAAGGCGCGGCTGCGGCCAATCGTGATGTCGGCATTGATCGCGATCCTGACCTTGCTCCCGCTCGCGCTGGGCATCGGACGCGGCTCGGGCCTCCAGCGGCCACTTGCGACCGCGATCATCTTCGGCCTACTGATCGGCGCGCCACTGGTGCTTACCCTGTTGCCGACATTCGTTCTGGTGCTGACGCGCCGGCGTACCAGGACGGAGAAGGTCGCCGACCCCGCGACAGCTTGATGCCCGACGCCGCGGCATGGAATGCAAGCAGGCGCTATTCCGCGTTCCGGCGCCGAGGACGGGTGTCACCAAGCGGTCGGGCGCCCTGAATCCTCAAGCTGCCTTCCTTGAGCCCGGTTTCCGCGAAGAGGTCAGGTTTGGCGATATGCTCGGTGAGGTCTTCACGACGCGCGTGAACGCGCCGATTAAGATGCCCGGTTCGAGGAAGGTGATGTCGTCGCCGAGGTCGTCGTTCATCTCGCTCATCGCGATCATCAGGATGGTCATGCCGGACCTCACTGTCGCCCGGCCTAGCCTGGAGGCGCTTTCGTCCGATACTGAAGATGCCGTGTATCTCGGCAGACGCGACGAGGACGCCGTGGCTATCAGGCACGCGATCGAGTTCCTTGTTCGATAAAGCACTGATTGGGCACGAACATCAGCCCGTAGAAATTCCGTGCACATACCGGCGCGCAGACGCCGGTCAGCTCGCGGAGGGCCCCAAGACGCCAGCCGGGCGGCTCCATCCTCGCGATTGCGGCCGAGAGCAGTAGCGGCTCTCGCTTAGAAAAAGGCGCTAGGATGTCAGGTTTCAGCGATATAGGCGTCTAGCAGATTAAAGGAGACGGACCGCACGATGCCGAGCTTGGCTGAGATGCTGGCGAAAGCCAGACGGGCCGTTCTCCGGCGCGGCGTTTCCGAAGAGGATGCAGATGAACTCGTGCAGGACGCTTTCCTGAAAGTTGAACAATATGAGCGTGTGCACACAGCGCGCTCGCAGGAGGCGTTGTTAGTGACCGCGGCGATCAACCTTTCCATCGATCGCGCCCGGCGCAGGGCGCGCGCGCCGTTCGTCGATCTCGACAACATTCATGGGATCGCCGACCGTACACCGGATCCTGCCCAAATCGTCGAGGAGCAGGCGCGGCTTCGGCACGCCGCGGACGGGCTTGCCCAGCTTCCCGAGCGTACGCGTCGCATCCTGCTCAAGCGCCGGCTCGAGGATCTCAGCTATGCCGAGATCGCGGCCTCGGAGGAGATGTCGGTCGCGGCGGTCGAGAAACAGGTTGCGCGGGCGACGCTGCAACTGATGCAATGGATGTCCGAGTGGTGAGCCACCATACGCCCGAGCAGTGGCGCATCGATGCCGAGGCGGCCGCCTGGATCGCCCGGCTGCAGTCGTCCGATCGCTGCGATGCCACAGACGATGCGCTACGCGCCTGGCTCCATGCCGATAGCGCGCACGAGCAGGCGTTCGAGCGGGCTACGGAGATATGGGGCATCCTGCCCGGCGCCGCATTGGTCGCGGCAAATGGGGCGGGGACGCCTTCGGTCCGGTCCGCGATGCAGCGTCCGGCGCGTAGCTTGCGGCCACCGCCCGCATGGGGCCTGGCACTTGCGGCCTGTCTGTTGCTGGTGGTTCTAGGCGGCGGCGCGAGCTGGTGGATGACGAATCGGTCGCTCGGCTATTCGACCCAGTTGGGCGAGCAGAAAGTCGCGACGCTCAAGGACGGGACCCGGATCGCGCTCAATAGCGATACCGCGCTCGCGATTGACTATGAGGACGATTTCCGGCGCGTGCGTCTTGATCGCGGCGAGGCGATGTTCGAAGTCGCGCCCAATGCGCACCGTCCTTTCATCGTGACGGCCGGCGACCGGACGGTGCGCGCGGTGGGGACGAGCTTCATCGTGCGGCGGGCGGACGGCGGCGTCGTGGTGACGCTGATCGAAGGCAAGGTGGTGATCAATCAGATCGGGGCGGCCAGATCGCAGCCGGTCGATGCGCCTACGATGCTGCGCGCGGGGGAACGGCTGACGATTACACCCGATGCGCCATCGTTGATTGACCAGCCTTCGATGGAGGCGGCCACGGCATGGCGCCGGGGGCAGGCGGTGTTCACCGACGTGCCGCTGTCGACCGCCGTCGGTGAGCTCAACCGCTATGGCGGTCCGCGCATTACCATCGGTGATCCCCGGCTGGCGTCGCTGCGCGTGTCAGGCGTGTTCGCGACTAATGACACCGCTGAATTCGCATCCGCCATCGCGGCGCTGCACGGTCTGCATGTGCAGCAGGTCGGCGGCGAATTGCGGATTATCCGCTAAGGCTGCATCATTAAATTACGCCGCAGCGCCCCGCCAGTGGACATAAAAAACCACGGTTAACTGCGAATTACATTTTTATTGCCGGCGCATGTCGGTTTCGTGTTGCCGCATCGTCTAGGACTTGAGGGGCCGCGATCCGCGCGATTTCTCAGGGGGGAAATCGATGGTATCGAAAGTTTCGCTGACGGCGTACGCGCTCGCAAGCTGCGTTGTTGCCGTTCCGCTGGCGGCGCATGCACAGGCAAGTTTCTCGTTCGACATTCCGACGCAATCGCTCGAAAAATCGCTCCGCGCCGTGGCGTCCCAGACCGGCTCGAACATCGTGTTTTCGGAGGCCGCCGTACGGGGCAAGGCGGCACCGGCACTGCACGGCGAATTCAGCACCGTCGATGCCTATCGCAAGCTTCTTCAGGGCAGCGGGCTAGCGCTAAGCGTCACCGGCGGCGGCTCGTACGTCGTCGGTACGCCGCAATCGGGCGGAACGCCTACGCCGGTTGCGACGACTGGCGGCTCGGGCGCGATCATCGGCCATGTCGCGCGCGCAGACGGCGATCGGAACATCGCCGGTGCGTTGGTTCGCATCGTCGAAACGGGCCAGGCCACGAGCGCCGACGATTCGGGCAACTTCAGATTTCCGGACCTGCGCGCCGGGCAATACACGCTCGAAATCTCGTTCCTGGGTTTCGAGCCGCTGAGCCAGACGATCCTGGTTCCCCCTGGCGATACCGCCAGCATCGACCTCGCGCTCGCCCAGCCGGGCGGGCCGGGTGCCGAAATCGTCGTCTACGGTTCGCGCAGCGCGCGCGCCAACGCACTCAACCTCCAGCGCACCGCCGAGAATAATTCCGAAGTCGTCTCCGCCGACGACCTTGGTAACTTCACCGGGACCACCTTTGCCGATGCGCTGCGCCGCACTTCGGGCGTCTCGTTCCAGCGCGACACCGTGACCGGCGACGGCACCAACGTGATCGTGCGCGGGCTCGATCCCGACATGAACAACGTCAAGCTGAACGGGCTGCAGCTCCCCGTGGGCAACGGCACCGGCCGCTCGGCCGATCTCAGCAATTTGCTTGCCGATTCGGTGAGCAAGATCACGATCAGCAAGAGCCTTCTGCCCAGCCAGGACAGCGCCGGCACCGGCGGCCTGATCGAGATCGAGACGCTGTCGCCGCTCAACCGGCCGCATCGATATGCCAGTTTTCAGGTCGAGGGCGGACTGAGCGGGAAGGATTTCAGCAAGGACTTCCTGGTCTCGGGCACCGTCGCCGGCAAGTTCGGTGCGCAGGACAATTTCGGACTGAGCGCTTCGGTCCAGTATCGCCGCAACTCGGTGCGCAACGTCTCGTACAACACTGTTACCAAGTTCGGCGCGTTCCTGCCGAACGCAGCGAACGGCACGCCGACACTGACCGCGGGCGACGCGGTCGATCCGAACGCGACATTTCCGTTCGTGGCCGGGGACGACGGTGCCTATGTCACCCAGCTTTTTACCAGCTTCAACCATGTGAAGCAGTCGACCTTGGCGGCAACGGTCTCTGCCGAATGGCAGATCGGCAACCACACCAACCTGAAGTTCGATTTCCAGCACGCCCAGGCCAATCGAACCACCTATTCGATGACCGACAGCTTTACCGCGCTCAGCAAATATTCGGACGTGCCCGGCGGCCAGGCGGTCTCGGCACTGCATCTGGATCTGACGCCCGGCAATCTCGCGATCCAGCGCGAGCAGGCCTATGGCTATGACCCCGACGCGAAGACGATCACCGATACCTACAGCTTTTCGGGCAAGAGCACGGCGGGCAAGCTGACCTTCAACTATCTCGCCGGCTACGCCCATGGCAGCGAGGATCACGACCGCAACAGCTCGCTCGATCTGCGCATGCCGGACAGCGATGCAAGTGCGGGCCTGTTCCAGCCGGGCGCCACCGATGCCAGTCTCGGCTATATCATCACGCCTTTCGGCCGGCGCAGCGGGGATGCGATTCCGATCCCGATGCTCAGCACCGCCGGCTGGGCGCTGATCAACGATCCCTCGCTCTACACGATCCAGAACGGCACTGGCGGGATCGACACCACCACCGGGAGCAACAACCGCTACACGGGCGAAGTCAGTCTGCGCTGGGACATGAACTGGGGATTCCTGAAGTACGTCCAGTTCGGCGGGCGCTATGAGCGCACCGAGTTCAAGCACGATCTGCGCCGCACCCAGTTCGGCGGGAATGCGTCCATCGCCTCGCTGGGCCTGCCCTTCTCGCCGACCGATCTCAGCCGCGTGGGCGTAACCGGCGCGAACTTCACCGCAATGAGTGAAGGTACCGCAATTGGCTTCTTCAACAATATGGGCGACTATCTCGCCAGATACCCCCAGTTCACGCTCGCGCCGATCGCCCCGGCAATCGGCCAGGACAAGCAGGCAACGCGCGAGGACAATTACGCCGCCTATGTCCAGAGCCAGCTGCAGTTCGGCAAGCTCGAGGTGATCGGTGGCCTGCGCTACAACCGCACCGACCTGCAGGCCACGAACCTGGTGTTCCCCACCTATATCGGCCCGATCCTGCCCGAGAATGGGGGCGGCTTCGGTAACGATCCGATTTTCCAGAACCAGTTCAGCAGGCTAGTGACAGAGAAGGCGAAGTCCGAGGACTTCCTGCCGCGCGTGCTGTTCAACTTCCGCCAGACGGACAATCTGATCTTCCGCGGCGGCTATTTCCTGTCGGTCGCCCGACCGCAGATCAACGACCTGTCGCAGCAGACACGGATCAGCTTCATCAACATTCCGATCCCGGGTCCGAACGGCGTGCAACCGGTCCTGCAGATCAGTTCGGGCAATCCGAACCTGAAGCAGGCCACCACGCATAATTTCGACTTGAGCGCCGAATATTATCACAAGATCGGCATCATCAAGCTGGGCGGCTTCTACAAGCGGATCACCAACCTGCTCCAGGCCAACCAGACCAACGGTCCGGCCAACCTGGCGAATGTGACGCTGCCCGACAGCCCTTATTTCCAGGGGCCGCCTTATTTCGATCCGGCGCATCCGGAGAATTATTTCATCAACGGCGGCTCGCCGATCAACAGCAAGCATCCGGCGATCATCTGGGGCATCGAGGGCCGGTTCGAGCGGCAGTTCGATTTCTTGCCGGGTGCGCTTGGCGGCCTGGGCGTAATCGCCAACTACACCTACACGCACAGCAGCCGCTATCAACAGTATAGCTGGGCCTATGCCCCGGCGGGCCAGAGCAGCATCTATGAATTCTCTGGCCTGCCGTTCAACCAGCAGCCCAAGCATTCCGGCACGCTAGCGTTGACTTACAACAAATACGGGTTCGACGGCACGCTGGCCTATAGTTTCCAGTCTAAGACGCTGGACAATTTCTATCCGCGCGGCCTCTCGGTTTATAACCAGGATGTCCAGACGCTCGATCTGCGAGGCGAATATTATCTCGATCGTGCCCGGAAATACCGAATCTACATCGAGGGATCGGATCTGCTCAAGGGCAGCGAGACGCCCGACGTCCAGCAGCTGATCGCCGACTATTACACCCGCGCTACCTATCTCGGTGGGCGCAAGTTCAAAATCGGCGCCGCCGCGATTTTCTGAGGCGGCCGATCCGGCGGCCGTGTTCCGGCCGGTTCCCTTTGTCCCGCGGGAACCGGCCCTTTACTCCAAGGAAGAACTCCCAATGAAGTCCATGAAGCTGCTCCTCGCATCGGCGGCGATCGCCCTCGCCGCCGCGCAACCCGTCCGCGCGCAGGAGGTGGTGCCCTATGAGCAGTTCACCCTGGCCAATGGCCTCCGCGTCGTTGTGCACGAGGATCACAAGACGCCCAAGGTGGCGTTCACCGTCTGGTACCATGTGGGATCGATGAACGAGCCCGCCGGAAAGTCCGGTTTCGCGCATCTCTACGAGCATCTGATGTTCAACGGCTCCGAACATCACGACAAGGAATATATGCCGCCGCTCCAGGAGATCGGCGTGTCGAGCGTCAACGGCGCGACTTCGCTCGACCAGACCTATTATTACGAGATCGTGCCGACCGGCGGACTCGAGCGCGTGCTGTGGCTGGAATCGGACCGCATGGGTTACCTGCTAGGCGCGATCACTCAGGCCAAGCTCGACGAGCAGCGCAAGGTCGTCCAGAACGAGAAGCGCACGGGCGAGAACCAGCCTTATGCGGCGATGAATGATCTCGAGGCGGAGGGCATCTTCCCGTCCAACCATCCCTATTACCACTCGACCATCGGATCGATGGCCGACCTGAACGCCGCCTCGCTCGAGGACGTGAAGGACTGGTTCCGCAAATATTATGGCGCAGCCAACGCGGTCGTCACGCTCAGCGGCGACGTCACTGTCGCGCAGGCGAAGATGCTGATGGAGAAGTATTTCGGCAGCATCCCCGCGGGCCCGCCCACCGGCCGAATCAAGGCCTGGGTGCCGACGCTCCCGGTCGACAAGAGCGAAGTGATGCAGGACGACGTGCCGCAGACCGCAATCGCCTGGAACTGGCCGGTCCCGGGCAACGGAACCGTTGAAGCGCCGGCGCTGCGCATGGCGGCCTATGTGCTCGGCCGCGGCAAGACCTCGCGGCTCTACCAGGCACTGGTTCGCGACCAGCAGATCGCAAGCTCGGCGACCGCCAGCTATGACAGCTTCGCAATCGCCGGCACTTTTTCAGTTGATGTTCGGCTGAAGGACGGCGTCGACCGCACCAAGGCTGAGGCGGCGATCAAGCAAGTGCTTGCCGATTTCATGAAGACCGGCCCAACCGAGGACGAGCTCAAGCGCGCCAAGATCGGCTCCTATGGCGATAATGCGCGCTCGATGGAGTCGATCTTCGTCAAGGCGATGGCGCTGACCGCAGGCACGATGTTTGCCGACAATCCCGGCCAATATGCCGAGGACGAACGCCGTTTCGGCACCGTCACCAATGCCGATGTGCGCGGCGCGACCGGCAACTGGCTCGCCAAGGGCTCGTACCGTCTGACCGTATTGCCCTTCGGCAGCCACAAGACCGGCGTCGACACTGCGGACCGCGGCCAGATCCCGGCGCTGGGGGCATCGCCGTCGCTGACGCTGCCGACGGTGCACGAGGCGAAGCTCTCGAACGGCATCCGCGTCGTGCTGTCCGAGCGCCCCGGCACGCCGACCGTCGAGATGGCGGTGGTGTTCGACGCCGGCCATGCCGCCGAGCAGAACATGAAGAAGGGCCTCGGCGGCTTCACGCTGGGCATGATGGACGAAGGCACCAAGACGCTCGACGCGCGGGCCTTTGCCGAGCGCCAGGCGATGGTCGGCACGCGCATCTACGCCTATGGCGACAGTGACACGACCGACTTTGCGCTTTCCGCGCTCACCCGCGCGCTGCCCGAGTCCGTGGCGCTCTGGGCGGACTATATCCGCAACCCGGGCTTTCGCCCCGAGGACCTGGAGCGCGATCGCGCGCTGAACCTCTCGAACCTGTCGCAGTCGCTGGTCAATCCGGGCGAGATGGCCCAGCGCACCTTTAACAACCTGCTCTACGGCAAGGACCATGCCTATGGCACGACGCTGGCAGGACGTGCGGAGACGCTGAAGTCGATCACGCGCGACGATTTGGTCGCGTTCCACGAGAGCTGGATCCGCCCCGACAATGCCGTGATCTATGCATCGGGCAGCACGACGATGTCGGTGCTGGTCGCGGCCCTCGAAAAGGGGTTCGGCGACTGGAAGGCGTCCGCACGCCCAAAGGGCGTGAAGACGCTCGATCCGATCGCCCCGCAAAAAGCGGCGCGGATCATCCTGATCGACAGGCCCGGCGCCATCCAGTCGATGATCCGTGTCGGCGAGACCATGCCGACGGGCCTTGATGCGCATGATTTCGAGCTAGGCGCGCTGAATGATGTGCTAGGTGGCGCCTTCACATCGCGCCTCAACATGAATTTGCGCGAGGACAAGGGCTGGTCGTACGGGGTCAACAGCTTCATCGCCGATGCGCGGGGCCCGCAGGCCTTCGGCGTCGCGACCAGCGTTCAGACCGATAAGACCGCGGAATCGCTAGCGGAGATCAGCAAGGAGATTCACGCGATCCAGAAGACCAAGCCGGCAAGCCAGGCCGAGCTCGAACTGCTTGCCAAGGGCCAAGTGCTGGCGCTGCCCGGCCAGTTCGAAACGAACCAGGCCATGGTTGGCTATCTCCAGTATGTGAACCGCTTCGCGAAACCGTATGATTATATCACGACGCTGCCGAGCCAATATGCCGGACTGCGCCCGGAGACGATCACGACCGCGGCGAACACGCTGCTCCATCCCGACGCGCTGACCTGGGTCGTGGTGGGCGACCTTTCCAAGACCGAAGCGAAGGTCCGCGCACTCAACTTGGGCGCGGTCGAGGTCTGGGATGCAGAGGGTCGCAAACTCCGCTGACCGAAGAAGGTCCGGCGCGCCCCGATTGGTCCTGGAAGCGCGCCGGGCGGTTCAACGTCTCAATTGCAGCGGTCGCTTCTGGCGCTCGCCGTTGCAGGCGCTATTGGCCGTGACCGGGGTGAGGCTCCTGGCCTGGACCGCCGCCCCGAACTGGGTTCCGGCCCGTATACGGTAGGGTGGACTGAGTTTCTCAACGCTTGTGAATATCTGCTTGAAGCAGACGATCCTCGTCTTCGTATCGAGGCGGGGCCGTTGCCTCTCCAGCGTCAAGACAAATGAGGAGCAGCGAATTCCGATAGACAGGTAGGCCCAACGGGCAGAATGGCGCGGTCTTCCATTTCGCACGTTTGACGATTTCCCAGCTCAGTGCGGCCATGACGCTTTCACAGCAAGGTCGGGCCATGGCGCGCGCTAACCGATGCGGCGCCGGCGATGCGCGAACGGTACTTGAGAACGATAGTCCGCAACCGTCGGTCGGATGCAGGAGCTGGAGCCGATCTTCTGCATCGCCGGCATCTGGCGATCGCACCCCCAGCTCGGCGAGGCATTCACGATGCTGACCATGCCGCCGGTACCGGACATTGCGCCCTACCACGACCGGCAGATCGCGGTGATCGAGCGTACCGACTGGGCGGACTGGCTTGATCCGGGCATTCCAGCGAGCGACCAATTGAAGACGCTCCCTGCAGGCCGTCTGAGCGTCGCTCAGGTCGGTTAGCGTTCCGACATATCTTCTTCGTCCAGTGTCCCCAGCCAAATGGAATTGCGGAACGGCCAGGATTGGTCCAGCCGCCGGCTGGCAGCTCTCGGACGACGATGACGAGAAAGCCGACCTCCGCTCACTTCCCGGACCGGCGCTATCAAAAACGCTCTAGCGCTCGGAAAGTGGGCGTTTGACCCATTCGCGGTTAATCGGGAGCGACTGGGTGCTCCCCAGCTTCGGACATTGGTTCATCTCGATCTCACGAGCAGGTAGAGATCACCCGATCGTCATCTCCTGTTTCCGGCCTTCCCAGGGCGGGAGCGGCGAGCCGCCGCCGCGCCGCTGCTCACCGCATCCTCCTGAGCGAGCTTGCGCCAACGTTCGACGCGAGCGAAATCGAGAGTTCCTTTCGCCATCGCGGCGTGAATGGCGCATCCGGGCTCGTCGACATGGGTGCAGTTGGAAAACCGGCACTCGAGCGTGACGGCCGTGACGTCGTCGAAGACCTCGGTCACGCCGGTGGCCACGTCTGACATCTGAAGCTCGCGCATGCCGGGCGTGTCCACCAGCCAGCCCCCCTCATCCGCGCCCCCTGCGAGGCGATGCATCTCGCGCACGGTCGTCGTGTGCCGGCCTTTGCCGTCGTCCTCGCGGACGGCCTGCGTAGCGATGCTGTCCGATCCCCTCAGCGTGTTCACGAGGGTCGACTTGCCGACCCCGGACGATCCCACCAGCGCGACGGTCTCGCCCAGGCCGCAATACGCTGCGAGGCGAGCGGCGCTCGTCGGATCGCGCCCGTCGACCAGTTCCACCCGCAACGCCGACTGGAGTGCGCGCGCTGAATCGACCAAGCGGTCAGGAGCAGGCGACAGGTCGGCCTTCGTGAGAACGACCACCGGACGCACACCCGTCTCGCGCGAAAGCACGAGATAGCGTTCGATACGCGCAATGTTGAAGTCCTGGTTGCAGGACGTGACGATGAAAAGCGTATCAACGTTCGCCGCGATGAGCTGGACCCGGCGGTCGTCGCCCGGGGTAGGCCTCTTGAACAGGCTCGTCCGATCGAGGATTCGCACGATGCTTCGGGTGCTCCGATCGATCAGCAACCAGTCGCCGACGGTGGGCCGGTCCTCCGCTCCCCCTCGCGCAGGCAAGCTGGACGCGATCGAGTCCCCGAACCCTTTGCCCGAGACGGTCACCCTTCCGCGATGAACCGACATGACGCGAACAGGCTGGTAATTGTGGCTCTGTTCGGCGGAGACCTGCTCGCTGAAGAAGGGCTTCCAGCCGAGCTGCGCGAGAGTGAGATCGGGCGTTTCCATCGTCGCTTCAGTCGATCTGCGGACCGCCTGGTTCAACCGCATCCGGCGTTCCCTGCTCGACAGCCCGCTTGTCCGCCTTGGCTTGCAACTTCTTTGCGGACTCCGCCGCCCTGGCCCTTTCGCGCTCGCGGCGCTCGAACTCGTAATTCGGTTTGCGTGGTATGTCGGTCGCTCCAGAACTCGGGGTTTCGGCTTGAGCAAATCGCTCGACCTAGGGACCCTTACGTCCCGGCTACACTGATCCGTCGGTCGCGACTAGGCTGGCGGCGAGGGGCCGCAAAGGTGCTGGCTCGGGCCGAGCCTGTCCTTCAACCATAACCAGGGATGGATCTCATCGCATAGTGGACGACCCTAAAGCGGCCGTCCAGACCGCCGCTCCGTATAGGCGACGGATTGAAGCGAATGAGCCGATAAGCTTGGTCGAATCAGTTGCGCGCCATTTCGAGGAAAGATATTTGTAGTCGTGAAAGTGTTCCGAGCTGGGGAAGTTTGGAGACGATCATGCCAACCGAAGACGACAGAACCTATTTCGAGCGTCGCGCGCGGGATGAGCGCAAGCGAGCCGAGGAAGCGGGCAACCCCATTTGCCACAAGCTGCACACCGAGATGGCGCGCCGATATGAGCAGCGTCTGCAATCGGAAATGCGCTCGCAGGCGTGACTGGCAACTTTGGGTAATGGTTCGTGGCGCCGCAACTCCACCGATCGCCACCCATTGAGCCCTTATGGAGCAGCGTGAAATTGCAGATCTGCGAAAGCGCGCCGAGAAATGCCGCTGGCTAGCTGACAATTCATTCGCGGGTTAGACCCAGACCACGCTGCTTGAGATGGCGCTCGAGTACGAAGCTGAAACCGATACGCTGGAACGCGACGCAGCGGAGAAGCCCGGATAGGATAAAGGCCCGGCCCTCGGCTTAGTGCTTCGACTGGTCCATCTCGGTCATGATATCGATCATATCGACCCAGCGCTCGAACGTAGCTCTGTCGGTGTTCTGCGAGAGGCGTTTGAGGTGAGCAACGGCCTCGTCGGGCCAACGGTCGCCGTGCGCCTCCCGGTAAGCTGCCGCATCCCGATATAGGGCTAGCGCATCGTCGGAAAGCCGCCTGTCCATCCCGCCATACTACAGAGCGCGTAGACTATTTGCACGGTGCCTGTTCCAATCCGGGTAACATCCGTGGGGCACGTGCCAATTCGCCCGCCTCGAAACTTACACCAATCCGCCACTTCCCTCCGAACCGGTTGCGGGGCCAGCGAGATATTGCTCGTCGGTGACTTGCTCCATCCAGGTTACGGGCGAGCCGTTCAGCGACTCCTGGATGGCGATGTGGCTCATGGGGCGGTGTCCAACGACTGCAAGCGGGCGCACTGCCGATCGGCAGCTCATCCAAAATCGCGCGACGACCAGATTGAAATTTTTCAAGAGACGCCTGTATCCTGCGAATGAAGCCAAGGTTCATTAGCTATCGATCGGCGGAACATAATGGATCGTCTGAACGCAATGCGCGTGCTTCTTACGGTCGTCGATGCCGGCAGCCTGTCGGCCGGCGCGCGCAAGCTCAACACCGTGCTGCCGAGCGTCAGCCGCAAGGTCGCCGAGCTCGAGCGCGAACTCGGCACAACGCTACTCATTCGCACCAGCCGCAATGTGCAACTGACCGACGCGGGTCGCGATTATGTTGACGCCGCGCGGCGAATCCTTGCCGACCTCGACGACGCCGAGCGGCGCGCCTCGGGCGAATATCAGGCACCGCGCGGCGAACTGACGGTCACTGCTTCGGTCGAGTTCGGTGCGCATCAGGTGCTGCCGATCGTGATCGCGTTCTTGGAGCGGCATCCGGAGGTCACCGTGCGACTGATCGCCGCGGACCGGATGGTGCATCTGGTCGAGGAACAGGTCGATGTCGCGGTGCGGCTGGGGCCGCTGCCGGACAGTCCGCTGTTCGCGGTCAAGGTCGGCGACTATCGCATGCTGAGCTGCGCGAGCCCGGCCTATCTCGAACGACGCGGAACGCCGCAACACCCGCGCGACCTAGCCGATCACGACGGAATCCTGTTCGGCAATCCCGAGCGCTTCTGGACCTATCATGTGGACGGCGTGCCGCTGGTCGCGACACCGCGCGCGCGGCTGATCGTCACCACAGCGGCGAGCAACCGCATCGCGGCGCTCGGCGGCGTCGGCATCGCGCGGGTGTTCGATTTCCAGCTGCGCGAGGAATTCCCCACGGGCGCCCTGGTGCCGGTGCTGACCGAGTATGACGGTGCGCCGCGGCCGGTACATCTCGTCTATTCGCGCCAGGGGCTGCTGCCGCTCAAGGTGCGGGCGTTCATCGATTTCGCCGCACCGCAGCTGCGCGCCACATGCTGCGCCCATCCCCAGCCTTAGCAGTTTCGCTAAGGCTCGATTGCCAAATCCCGTTCTACCGGCGACGCCTCCAAAAGCGCATCTGCAGCACTTCGCAGGTTTGACGGGCGAATGCACGCTCGGTCCGGCCTGTCACCACCGCCAAGGAACAGGAACGAGACCATGTTGCAGCAGGATCTGCAGCCGAAAGCCGATATCGGCGAATTCGTAATCGATGCCACCATCACGCTTCGCCGGATGGTTGTGCAACATCCGGAACCCAGGGGCACCGTGCTGCTGCTGCACGGCTTTCCCGAAACGCTCTACGCGTACAAGGACATCGCGCTCGCTCTCGGCGCGGACTATGAAGTCCATGCGTTCGACTGGCCTGGCCACGGGTTCTCGTCGCGGCCTGCGGTCGAGAATTTCTCCTACGCCCCCGCCGACTATGCGCGCATCCTGCGTGCCTATATCGATCGCGCTGGCATCGATCGTTCGACGCTGACCATCTACGCGACCGACATCAGCGGCCTGCCGGCACTGCTCGCCGCACTCGACGAGCCGGGCATCGCCCGCGTGATCGTCGTCGGCGATTTCGCACCGCTCAATCGCCCGGCGCATATGTGGGAGAATCTGCAGGCGCTGAAGGCTGAGCCCGCGGCGACCCGGGTTCGCGCGTTCATGAACGCCAACCGCGACGAAATCCTCGCCAATACCTTCACGCGCGGTTTGCCTGCCGAGGCGCATTACGAGGTCGCCCCGGAATTCCGCGACGATGCCAAGCTCGGCTGGGACCATGGCACGATGACTTCGGTCGATGCGTTCTACCATTATTATTCGCACTTCTCCGCCGCGCAGGAGCATCTCGATGCACGGTTGGACGAAGTCGCCACGCCGGTGCGCGTCCTCTGGGGCGCGGACGACATGTATATCAGCCGGGACATGGGCATCGAGCTCGCCGAACGCCTCGGCGCCGAACTCACGCTGCTGCCCGGTGTCGGCCACTATGCGCATCTCCAGGCGCCCGCCCGCGTGATCGAGGTCATCCGCGCCGCCGCGCGCTGATCATCCCTCATTCCGAAAGCCAGGATCATGAGCAGAATAGTCAAGGCCGCGGCGGTACAGGTCGCCCCGGTGCTCTACAGCCGCGAGGCAATGTGGGTGCGCGCGCGGGAGGGTCCGACCGGTACCGGCGCGCAGTTCCCCGAAGCGGCTTGGCAGCGGATTGCCCGGGCGGGCGGGAGGCCCGCCCGGATCCGATTCAGCGACCAGGGGCCCGAACGAGTTGTCGTCATCGCGGCATTCGTTAGAACAGAGCATCGGGACCGCGCTGATCCACGGCCCCCGGGCGCGACCCGCTCAAAGACTACTCAAGGCTTGAAGCGCTAGAATTCACGCGTCAGCGGAGCCTTGCCTGAAAGAGGAGCATTACGATGTCTGATATCATTGCCGGAATTCGGGTTCCCGATAGCGCAATCGCCCGCGCAGCGACACAATTGGTGCGCGATACTGAAGACGACTTGCTATTCAACCACAGCCGCCGCGTTTTCTTCTGGGGCGCTCTCACCGGTGACCGGCGCGCCCTGAAATATGATCCTGAGCTGCTCTATCTCGGCGCGATGTTCCACGACATGGGGCTGACCGAGAAATATTCGAGTCCGAACCTGCGTTTCGAGGTCGATGGCGCCAACACCGCACGAGACTTCATGAAGAGCTACGGCGTCGACGAGCGCGACATCGAGGATGTCTGGACGTCGATCGCCCTGCACACCACGCCCGGAGTCCCTGAGCACATGCGTCCAACCATCGCGCTGGTAACCGCCGGCGTGGAGATGGACGTGCTCGGCATCGCCTATCACGACTTCACGCACGAGCAGCGTGATCATGTATGCGAGCATCATCCCCGCGAGCGGAATTTCAAGGAAGGCATAATTGATCATTTCGCGCAGGGCATCATCAAGAAGCCGGAGACGACCTTTGGCAACGTCAAGGCGGATGTCCTCGCTCTCAAGGATCCGGAGAATTTCGTTCGCGGCAATTTCTGCTCGATCATTCTCGGATCTGCCTGGCCGATCTGATCTGAATGGGGAGGATGGGCGCGCTCGATCCACGAAGTTACCGCGCTGTTCCTCCGCTGATGACGGCTTTTGACCGTTAGACGCCGAACCGCTTGCCGAGATCCTGAGCGGTCCCCAGCCACTGCTTGGATGCCAACCTGACTGCTGGAGTTGCGTCCGTGAGTTTGTCTACCTTGCGGCGCAGGTCATCGATCATTTGCGCGATTTCGGGCGACTTCATGGGTTGAGCACCATGGGCTTCTTCCACCAATGCCTCCATCGCCGCGGCCATATGGGAGGTCGCTTCGGTCAGAGTCTCCAAGCTTTGGGTTATTGAAGTTAAGGCATCGTGTTGCGCTGAGACTGTGGCTACGAGCGTTCGTATCGCCGACGCTTCTTCGGAGGTCATATGGGGGCCTTAAGTGCTCTTACCGTCCCAGACCGGGGAAGATGTCGGGCAGGGGGCGGAAAGAGATGGGGCGGGTGAGATTGTCCCACGTAATGGGGGGCGTGAGGCTGGGCAGAGCAGGCGGAGTGATCCGGCGAGCGGCTCCATCCTCGCCGGATCCGGACAGTGTAGGGTTAGCTACAATCCGGCCTCCCATGCTTAATCTGCTTCATGAGGTCATTACTCGTGCTGCCGAAAATGATACGCGCCTCGTCCGCCAGATTTAGGCTCGAATGACCAGGTCAAATTGCTCTGGCCCATTGAATTGTCCACGCCTGCCCGTAACCCAAACAGAGCAGTTCCGTTCTGCCAGCGTACCAAATGCGAGTCATTTTCAATATGCGGCGCGCCATAGCGTCACCTCGGCCCGGCAAAAGGGAGCATATGCGGTTGGCAATTGCTCGCATCGTTCCCACCCGCGACGTGGCGAGTGACAACTATGGGTCACGTTGTATTCTATTGATGGGCTGAGTCCTGTCGCAGTCGTCAGATGAATCGAGCCGAGGCCGCCTCCGCGGCAACGGAGCCTGGCACCACCGAACTCTCTGAAGTTCCGATCCTGCGCGCCCGTCGAATTTTCCGCGGCATCCGCCTGCGCAAATGCTCCGAGTCTTCTCCACAGTGCTGCGCGGCGAGGACCCGCTCGAGCACATCTTGCTTAGCGATGGGTTGCACCATCGACTGCCATTCCCCCATCTTGGACAGTTCGTTTGACGATTGCTCGCCAAGCTCGACCAGCTTGAGGTGGTGCCAAATATTGTGATTCCTGCTCCGAGTAAGCAAAATCAGGCGTCACGACTCGAGGCGCTGTCATGGATGATCGCGAGTATTTCAGGCGCCGGGCGAAAGCCGAGCGGGCCGCTGCCGTGAGGGCGAGAGACAACTCCAGTTGGCGTGTCCATATTGAGCTGGCGAAGCTTTACGAGCGGCGAGCCGTTATGGAGCCGGGGCCGCAGACTTCTGCGGGCTAGTCCGCCGTCTCCCGCTTCGGCGATGTCCGCTGCGCGATCGGCAGCGATCATCGCCGTTTGCGGCTACGCGACCTAGTAGCGGTAGGGCTCGCAGGCGATGCCGTCGAAATCCCCGTCCAGCCCCTCGCGATAACCTGCCTGGCCCCGGTAGATGGGGGCAGTGCCGGCCGCGCGCGCCGCGTCGCAATTGCCATAATAGACGGACCTTTCGACGGCCGCGCGCTGCTCGGGCGTGGTGGTCACCGTGCTCGAGAACGCGAGCAGCTGCGGCATCGCTGCCCAGGTGCCGACGGCGACGGCGCCCCAGACCAGCAGCACGGTGCGAGTGAATGTGGCACGCGATTCCCTCCCGCCATGCGATCGGCGCGGGCGGCGGTGTCGGTGCGGATGAATTGCCGAGCCATGCCCTGGAGCCTCGCACCTGGCACTTGCCAATCCTTTAAGGCTTGGTGCGAACAATCGATTGTGTACCTGACCAGCGCCAAGTAGTCGGGCACGAACCTCTAACATGGAGCCGTCATGGCCGATGAAACCGCGTCCGACCTGCTGGCGCTGACTGCCGATATCGTCAGTTCGCATGTCGCCAATAACAATGTGGCGCTGGGCGATCTTCCTGCGCTGATCGCCAATGTCCATGCGGCACTTGCCGGCCTCGGTGCCCCAGTTGCCGAGGTACCGGGGCCCGAGCAGAAGCCCGCCGTCTCGATACGGTCGTCGGTAAGGCCCGACGCGATCACCTGCCTCGAGGACGGCAAGAAGTTCAAGACCCTCAAGCGGCATCTCTCGACCGATCACGGCATGACCCCGGCGGAATATCGCGCCAAGTGGAATCTGCCGGCCGACTATCCGATGGTCGCACCCGCTTACGCCGAGACCCGCAGCGCCCTGGCAAAGGCGATCGGTCTCGGGCGCAGGCCGGGCCAGCGCAGGCCGGCGCCAAAGCCGATCTGATCCTCCTTCCGGGCGTCCGGTCCCGCTGGCGAGGCGGGCCGGGCGGGCTGCATGATTATCCTGCCGACCGGCGCGCAGGAGGCGACCGTGGCGATCGACCTGCCAGTGCAGGACTTGCCAATGGTTTGAGCATCGTTGGAGGTGAGAACCGCGGCACAGGCATCCGCTTCATCAGCGAAGGCTCGCGCGGCCGTTACGAGGCGCGCTCCGCAGCGGCGATCAATCTGGCGTCACGCACCGTGCGGTTGCCGACAGCGTCGCCCACCAGGATCAATGCGGGCTTGCCCTCGGTAAACGTCCGCGCGGCGAGCGGAAGGAGATCGAGGCGCGTCTGCAACAGCTGCTCCCCGGCGAGGCTGACGTCGCAGGCGACCAGGACGGGTGTCGCCGGGTCCAACCCCGAACCAATCAACCGGCGGCTTATCTCGCCCGCCGCCGAGCGCCCCATGTAGAAGACGGTGGTGCAACGGGGATCGGCGAGTTGCGCCCAGTCGAGTTCGAGTGGATCACCCGCTTGCGCATGCGCGGTCACGAACTGGACCCTGCGGGCGAGGCCGCGCAAGGATAGCGAAATACCCGCCGACGCCGCCGCGGCGCTGGCGGCGGTCACACCGGGGCATATCCGCGTGCGGACACCGGCCGCTGCAAGCGCGTCGATCTCCTCCATCGAACGCCCGAACATCGAGGGATCGCCTCCTTTCAGGCGTACCACGCGCTCGCCATCCTGCGCGGCGACGACGAGCAGGTTGTTGATACTCGATTGATCCTTCGAATGGCGCCCCGAGCGCTTGCCGACGGGGACGCGACGGACATGCGGGGGGATCAGGTCGAGTATGCCGGGGCCGACCAGCGCGTCGTAGAAGATCACGCTGGCCGCCCCGATCAGCCGCTCCGCCTTGCGGGTCAGGAGGTCGGGATCGCCGGGACCCGCGCCGACCAGCCAGACTTCGCCCGGTGCGATCATCTCAACCATTTACGGTCTCCTTTCCATTTCCGAGGAGGCGCTGGATCGCCGGGCGACACGATCCGCAATTGGTCCCGGCCGAAAGCGCAACGCCGACCGCCTCGACGCTGGCGAGGCCCTGGTTCGCGATGGCTGCGATGATGGTCTTCATGCCGACATCGAAGCAGACGCAGACGATCGGCCCGCGATCGGGTCGCGCTTGGGCCGGGCGACCGGCGAGTAGTTCGAGCGACGACGCGCTTTCGGCTTCGGCAAGCTGTGCGATCAGCCAGTCGCGTGACGGCAGGCTGCCCGTTCGCGAGAGATAGAGCGCGGCGACGAGGCGATCGTCTGCGATGACCGCGTGCCGCATCTGGCCGCGCGCGGCGTCCACAGTCTCGATCCGCTCGCCCCGGGGCAGCAGGTGACGCACCAGCTTCGCGGGGTCACGGTCGCCCGCAAGCTCGATCAGCCAACCCTGGGCAATCCGGATGCGTGTCGCCCAGAGCGCATCGAACTGGCCAGGGGCATCGCGCGCGACGAGAAAGCCGCGCCACGCCACCGCAACGCGCTCGACCCGCGCTGGCGTCGACTTGAAACCGGGCTGGCCCGAATGCGGATCGACCAGCGGCCGGGGCAGCAGCCCTGTCCGGCCTCCGGTGGACTGACGATCGGTCCAGTGGATCGGCGTGAAGACCTCGCCCCGCCGTTGCCCTTCGCTCAGCGTGGCGCGGAAGATGCTTTCGCCCTGCGGGGTGGCGACGCGCGCCAGGTCGTCCTCGACAAGGCCCAGCGCGTCGGCATCGGCCGGATGCAGCTCGACCAGCGGTTCGCGGCGATGGCCGCCAAGCTTCGGCGAGAGGCCGGTGCGGGTCATGCTGTGCCACTGGTCGCGGTAGCGCCCGGTATTGAGTGTCATCGGCCAGTCGGCGAGGGGCGCCGGCAACGGGGCCTGGGTGATAGTGACGAGGCGGGCCCGCCCGTTCGCCGTGGGAAACCGGCCGTCCGCGAAGGCCGCCCCACCCCAGCGCCAAGGGGCCATCTCGTCATAGTCCAGGTTCGAGACTGCCGAATGGCGGCCGATGTCGAACAGCCGCCTGCCTTCATTCTGGTAGGTCGAGAGACGGGCATGCTCGCGATAGATGTCGGCGGGGCGGCTAAAGGCGAACTCGCCGGTCCAGCCCATGCGACGGCCGACCTCCTTGACGATCCACCAATCGGGCTTCGCCTCGCCGGGGAGCGCGAACAGAGCGCGCTGACGACTGATGACCCGCTCCGAATTGGTGACCGTGCCGTCCTTCTCGCCCCAGCCGGCAGCCGGAAGCAGCACCTCGGCGAGGCACGTCGTGTCGGTATCCGCGATGCAATCGGAGACAACCACGAAAGGGCAAGCGGCGAGCGCCGCGCGGACGGCGCCGGCGTCAGGCATCGATACGGCGGGGTTGGTCGCCATCACCCACAGCGCCTTGATCCGGCCCTCACCGATTGCGCGGAACAGGTCGACGGCCTTCAGGCCCGGTTTCGTAGCGATGCCGGCATTGCCCCAGAACCTTGCGACGCGCGCGACATTCTCGGGCGCGAAATCCATGTGCGCCGCGAGGGTCGAGGCGAGCCCGCCGACCTCGCGGCCGCCCATCGCATTGGGCTGGCCGGTGATCGAGAAGGGAGCGGCCCCTGGCTTGCCGATGCGCCCGGTGGCGAGATGGAGGTTGGTAATCGCGTTGACCTGGTCGGTGCCGCGCAGCGACTGGTTCACGCCCTGGCTGAACATCGTGACCGTGCGCGGATGCGCGGCGAACAGATCGAAGAAGCGCCTGAGGTCGGCAGGCGGCACGTCGCAGGTCCGCGCCACCGACCACAGGTCGCTCTCCTCTCCCACCTTCTCCCAGAAGTCGTCCGGAACATCGACGCTTCGGGACAGGTAAGCCTTGTCGGTCAGCCCGGCTCCGCGGCACCAGGCGAGCAGGCCGCTGAACAATGCGACGTCGCTCCCCGGCCGAATCGCCAGATGCAGATCGGCGTCCTCGCAGGTCTCGGTCCGGCGCGGATCGATCACGACGACTTTGGTGCCGCGCGCGGCACGAGCAGCCATGATCCGCTGATAGACGATCGGATGGCACCAGGCCGTGTTCGATCCGACCAGGATGACCAGATCGGCGGCTTCGAGGTCGTCATAGCCCGCCGGCACCACGTCCTCGCCGAACGCGCGCATATGCCCTGAGACGGCGCTCGACATGCAGAGCCGCGAATTGGTGTCGATGTTCGCCGATCCGATGAACCCCTTCATCAGCTTGTTGGCGACGTAATAATCCTCGGTCAGCAACTGGCCGGAGACGTAGAAGGCGACGCTGTTCGGGCCATGCTGCGCGATGGTGTCGCGAAAGCGCCGGGCGACCAGGTCGAGCGCCTTGTCCCAGCTTGCCCGCTTCCCCCCGATCACGGGATGGAGCAGCCGGCTTTCCAGGCTGGTGGTCTCGCCGAGATGCGTTCCCTTGGAGCAGAGCCGGCCACGATTGGCCGGATGCTCCGCATCGCCGGCGATCGCGACCTCGCGCGCGCCGGTCACCGTCGCGGCGATCCCGCAGCCGACGCCGCAATAGGCGCAGGTGGTGCGGATCGCCGCGCTCATCTCACGCCGCCGCCAGAGCGGCCGCGCGGCCGATCAGCACTCGGCCCGAGATGATCCTGACCGGGACGGTCGGCGTGCATCCCTTGTCCTCGCCCTGCGCCTCGCCGGTGGCGAGCGCGATGTTCCAGTTGTGGAGCGGACAGGCGACGCTGTGGCCATGGACGATGCCCTGGCTCAGCGGCCCCTTCTTGTGCGGGCAGCGATTGACCAAAGCGAAGACGCGATTGTCGCCGGTGCGGAACACGGCGATCTCCTCGCCCCCGGCGACCGGCACGGTACGCGCGCCGCGCACGGGGATCTCGTCGAGGCGGCCGATATCGAGCCAGTCCGGCGTCATGCAAATTCTCCCTGCGGATGGAATTCGGCGAGGTGCGCGTGCTGGCCGCGCTCGGCGCCAGCGACGCGCTCGGCCCAGGGATCCTCCTGGCTGAAGCTCTGCGAAAGGAGGAAGCGTTCGGCGAGCGCATCGCGGCCCGCTTCGTCCTCGACGATCCGCGCCTTGATATAGTCGACGCCGACGCGCTCGATCCACGGTGCGGTCCGCTCGAGATAGCGCGCTTCCTCGCGGTAGAGCTGCACCAAGGCTGCGCAAACATGCATCGCCTCGGCCTCGGTTGCGACCTTGCACAGGAAGTCGGTCGCCCGGACCTTGGTCCCGCCATTGCCGCCGACCGACAGCTCGTAGCCCGAATCGACGCAGACCACGCCGAAATCCTTGATCGTCGCCTCGGCGCAGTTGCGCGGGCAGCCCGAGACCGCGATCTTGAACTTGTGGGGCATCCAGCTGCCCCAGGTCATCCGCTCGATCTTGACGCCGAGCCCGGTCGAATCCTGCGTGCCGAAGCGGCACCATTCGGAGCCGATGCAGGTCTTCACGGTGCGCAGCGACTTGCCATAAGCATGGCCGGAGACCATCCCGGCGGCGTTGAGATCGGCCCAGACCGCCGGGAGATCCTCTTTCTTGATCCCGAAGATATCGAGCCGCTGTCCGCCGGTGACCTTGACCATCGGCGCGTCGAACTTCTCGACCACGTCGGCGATCGCGCGCAGCTCGCGCGGGCTGGTGATCCCGCCCCACATCCGCGGCACCACCGAATAGGTGCCGTCCTTCTGGATGTTGGCGTGCATCCGCTCGTTGACGAAGCGGCTCTGCTGGTCGTCGACATAGTCGCCCGGCAGCGCGCAGAGCAGATAGTAATTGAGCGCCGGGCGGCAGGACGAACAGCCGTCGGGCGTGTTCCAGTGCAGCCGCTGCATCACCTCGGGGATCGAGCGCATTCCCTGCGCGACGATCTCGCGGCGGACATCGTCATGGCCGAAGCTGGTGCATTTGCACATCGTCCGAACCTCACGTTCGCCGGCATAATCGTCGCCCAGCGTCACCGCGAGCAGCGTCTCGACAAGTCCGGTGCACGAACCACACGACGCCGATGCCTTGCATCCGGCGCGCACCGCATCGAGCGTCGCAGCGCCCTTACCGATGCATCCCAACACCTGCCCCTTGGAAACGCCGTTGCAGCCGCAGATCTCGGCATCGTCCGAGAGCGCCGCAACGGCCGCCTTAGGGTCCGCCAGCCCTCCTCCCGAGGCGAAGGCTTGGCCAAAGATCAGGAGGTCGCGCAGCTCGGAAATATCGTCCCGGCGCTTCAGCAGGTCGAAATACCAGCCGCCGTCGCCGGTATCGCCATAGAGCACCGCGCCGACGATACGGTCGTCCTTGACCACGACCCGCTTGTAGACGCCGCGCGCGGCATCGCGCAGCACGATGTCCTCGGCGCCGTCGCCGCCCGAGAAATCGCCGGCCGAGAAAACGTCGAGCCCGGCGACCTTGAGCTTGGTCGAGGTGACCGAGCCGCGATAGCCGCTCGGCTTGCCGACCAGTCCGTCGGCTAGCGCGCGGCACATGTCGAACAAGGGTGCGACCAGGCCGTAGACATTGCCGTCATGCTCGACGCATTCGCCGACCGCGAGGATTGCGGGGTCCGAGGTTACCATGTGATCATCGACATGGATGCCTCGCCCGATCGCCAGCCCGGCCTCGCGCGCCAGCCGCACATTGGGGCGGATGCCCACCGCCATGACGACGATGCTCGCGGGGATCAGCCGGCCGTCCTTCAGCCGCACGCCCTCGACACAGCTTTCGCCCGTGATCTCGGCGGTGTCGGCACCGGTGAGAATCGTCTGTCCACGCGCCTCGAGCGCGGACTTGAGCAGCCAGCCGGCTGCTTCGTCGAGCTGGCGCTCCATCAGCGTCGGCATCAGATGGAGCACGGTCACCTTCATGCCGCGCAGCGTCAGGCCATGCGCGGCCTCCAGCCCGAGCAGGCCGCCGCCGATCACCACCGCATGGCCGCCGCCATCCGCCTGGCCGGCTTCGGCCGCTGCCAGCATGCGCTCGACATCGTGCATGTCGCGGAAGCTGATCACGCCGTCGAGCATGTGGCCGGGGACCGGGATGATGAACGGGTCGGAGCCGGTCGCGATCAGCAGCCGGTCATAGGTCACCGTCCGGCCCGAAGCTGCCGTGACGTGGCGGCCCTCGCGGTCGATTGAGACGACCGCGTCACCCGCGATCAGCTCGATATGATTGTCGCGATACCAGTCCTGCCCGTTGAGGATGATGTCCTCGAACGCCTTCTCACCCGCCAGCACCGGCGAAAGCATGATCCGGTTATAGTTCACGTGCGGCTCGGCACCGAAGATGGTGACCCGGTAGCGCGCGGGATCGCGCGCTAGCAGCTCTTCGATCGCACGGCACCCGGCCATGCCGTTGCCGATCACCACCAGATGTTCGCGTGTGGCGGGGATTTCAGGAGAGCCCTCCGCTTCCTCGCCGTTCCAGCCTTCGCCCAAAAGCTCCATCTGCCTTGCTCCAGAACGCAAAAAGGCCGCCATGCGGCCGCTGGAGAAATCCAGCGCCTGCATGGCGACCTTGCCAATCACCTTGGCCGGCGTTGCTGCCGGCCGATGTGCCTCCGGTTCCCGTCCTTGGGACCGGTGGCTATGTCTCATTCGTGCATCGTTGCCCGAAGATTGTCATCATGCCCATTCGTGCCGTCTCTTCAAGTGCGAATTTTGCACTGCAGCAAGGATGACAGTGAATCAGCGCTCGGAATGTCAGATCCGCGCGCCGCTGCTCCAGTTCGCGCGCCATTTCGCCTTGACCAACGTCAGTCCGCCCAGCGCGAGCAAAGACAGTCCAGAGAAGATCAGGAAGCCGGAGGCGAAACTGCCGGTCAGCTGCTTGGCTACGCCCAAGGACGAAGCG
The DNA here is from genome assembly GCF_014489075.1 of Sphingomonas sp. JC676. Lineage (GTDB taxonomy): Bacteria > Pseudomonadota > Alphaproteobacteria > Sphingomonadales > Sphingomonadaceae > Sphingomonas. Next base: position 413,003 of record NZ_JACTGR010000004.1, read on the forward strand.
AGATAGAAGCCGCCGATGCCCCCCGCCATGCCGACCAGTCCGGTCATCACCCCGATCTCAGCCTGGAAACGTTGCGGCACCAGCTGGAATACCGAGCCATTGCCGGTTCCCAGCGCGAGCATCGCTACGACGAACGCCGCGAGCGCGGCGGCGACTGTGGGTGCGATACTGACGGCCGCGAGCGCCAGGGCGGCGACGGCATAGACGACAGACAATGCCTTCACGCCGCCGATCCGATCCGCCAGCGCGCCACCCAGCGGCCGCACCAGCGAGCCGGCGAAAACGCAGGCGGCCGTGCAATAGCCTGCCGCAATGGTGGTCAGGCCGAAGCGGTCGGTGAAATAGATCGGCAGCGATGCCGCCAGCCCTACGAACCCGCCGAACGTGACCGCGTAGAACCCCATCAGCCACCAGGAATCCGCGGTCGCAAGCGGCCGCAAGTATTCGACGAACCTCTTGGGCGCCGGCGCATCGGGCGCGTCCTTCGCCATCAGCACATAAGCGACGAACACCAAGGCGAGGGGGATGCAGGCGAGCCCGAGCACCGCATTCCATCCGAAGAGCTTGGCCAAAGTCGGGGCGAACAGGGCGGCGAGGACGGTGCCCGAATTGCCCATGCCGGCAAGGCCCATCGCCTTGCCCTGATGCTCGGGGGGATACCAGCGGCTGGCAAGCGGCAGCGCGATCGCGAAGCTCGCGCCTGCGAATCCAAGCACGACGCCGAGCGCCAGCGTGCCGGCGAAGCTGTTCACCCCCAGCAGCCAGGCGGAGAACAGGCCGGCGATCACGATGACCTGGCTGATCGCGCCCGAGCGCTTGGGACCGATGCGATCGACCAGCAATCCGCTGACGACGCGCAGGATCGCGCCGGCCAGGGTCGGCGTCGCCACCATGAGCCCCTTCTGCGCGGCGGTCAGTTGCAGCGTCGCGGCGATGTCGGGTGCCAGCGGCCCCAGCAGCACCCAGACCATGAAGGCCAGGTCGAAATATAGAAAGGCGGCGATCAGCGTCGGCGTGTGGCCGCTGCGCCAGAATTCCGATCTGGCCCGCACCGGGATGGGATCGACGTCGCAGCCGCCCCCGGCATAGTCGAAGCCTTCGCGCATCAGTTCGGCTATCTTCATCGCCCGTGCTCCCCCGTGTCGCGCAGACACGAAAAAAGCCGCGTCCGACCTCCCGCGTCACGGCGGGGGTCGGACAGCGGCTTTGCTGTCTCCGATGGATCGCTCGCCGGCATTGGCGGGCGTTCCCATGGTATCGTCCGGCCTCGGACGACGCCTATAGGCTGACCGGGCAGCGTTCTCTTCGCAAGTGCAAAATAATCAATCGCGCAGAGGCATTTCCAGCGCCCGGAGATAGGCCGCAATCGCGTCGGGATCGAAGCTCCGGCCGTCGAAAAACCGGTCCGGCGCAAGGGTTAGGCTGCCACTGTGCGTACCGGCGCCCAGCGGGGCGTTGAGCGCGCCTTCCACCTTCATGCTTGCGCCTGGCATCGGAACGCCCTCACCGGCGAGCGCCCGCCGATAGAGATCGGAGCGGAACACATCCGCTGCCGCGCGCTCCGAGTCGGGGCTCGCCTGGATCATGTTCCAGCGGACAAATTGCGAGTAGATCCACAGCGCCTGGCTGCGCCACGGAAAGTTCGCCGCGCCGCGGTGGAACACCAGGAAGTCGGGAATGTCGACCGGCTCCGCGCCTTGCCGCAGCGGCATCCGTCCGGCGAGCGCCTGCGCGATCAGCTTTGCCGGCTGTCCGACGTAATCGGGGCGGGCGAGCAGCCCCGCCATTGCCTCGCGGTTGGCCGGATCGTCGCACCACGCGGCCGATCGAGCGAGCGCCCGGATCAACCGATCGAGCGTGTCGGGATTAGCCGATGCCCAGTCGGCGCGGGAGCCGAGCACCTTCTCGACCCCGCGCTGCCAGATGTTGACGCCCACCGCGGCGATCTCGCCCAGACCCTGGTCGATCGCGACGCTGCTCCACGGTTCGCCGGCGATGAATCCGTCGATCTCGCCGGCGCGCAGTGCCTCGGTCATCAGTGACGGCGGCAGCACCCGCAGCATGACGTCGCGATCGGGGTTCACGCCGGCGAAACCAAGCCAGTAGCGGAGCATAAGCGCGTGGCTCGAGAAACGGTGGACGATCCCGATCACCGGCTTGCGGTGATGCAGGCCGATCGCGGTGGCGAAATCATGCGCGGTGGCGATCGGATCGTCGATCCGGCTGCGGGGCGAGGGATCGAGCGCGGCAGCGAACTCGGCGGAGAGCGTCAGCGCATTGCCATTGTCGTTGAGCTTGAACGGCGCCGCGATCGCGCAGGGCGTCTGGCTCAGTCCGAGCGTCACCGCCACCGCCAACGGCGCCAGCAGATGGGCCGCCTGGACCTGGCCATAGACCAGCCGGTCGCGCACGGTCGCCCAGCTCGTGTCGCGCACCAGGTCGAGGGCGATGCCCTCCGCCTCGGCAAAGCCCATCTCCGCCGCGACGATGATCGCCGCGCTGTCGGTCAATGGCAGGAAGGCGATCGAAAGCGGCGTCATCCCTTGCCTCCCAGCAATCCGGCTGCGGTGATAAGCGCGTCTGCGACATCGACGATCCGGCGTCCCTGGTTCATCGCCGTGGTGCGAAGCAGGCTATAGGCTTCCGCCTCGCGCAGCTTGCGGCTTTCCATCAAAATCGCCTTAGCGCGGTCGATCGTCTTGCGCTCGGCAAGCTCGGTGCGCGCCTCGTCGAGTTCGCCTTGAAGCTTCGCAAAGGCATGGAAGCGGCGGATTGCCAGGTCGAGTATCGGCCTCACCCGGTCCTTGCGCAGCCCGTCCACGACATAGGCCGATACGCCGGCATCGATCGCCGCGCCGATCATGGCGTCGTCGGACTGATCGACGAACATCGCGATCGGACGCGCCAGCGCCCGGCTGACCGCCAGCATGTCCTCGAGCGAGTCGCGGCTCGGATTGCCGAGATTGATCAGCACCACGTCCGGTGCCATCCGTTCGAGCCGCGCGACAAATGCTCCCTGGGCCGGGACGACTTCGATATCGTCGAACCCGGCTTCTCGCAGGCCTTCCTCGAGGATCGTCGCGCGCAGTCCGCTTTCGTCGATGATGGCGATGCGCAACGGCAGGTCCCCGCAGTCCTGGGCAAGCCTATGCTGTGTTGGCGGACACCCGGCAAGGCCTGGATGTCATTCGACGGAAAACGCTAGACTCTCGCCGGCCGCCTTCGAGCTTCCTGTCCTTCTGCAGTACCTGTGAGCGCAGTCTTGGCAACGCGTAGAAGGAGTCGGCGCACGGCAAAGCTGTTCGAAATCCTCCCAGAACCGAAGCGCTGTCCGAACCCGTCGCGCCAAAGCCGTTCGGCGACAATCCGAATCTCATCCCGCGTCGGTAGGCGCGACTGGGAGATGCAGGCCGTGATCGCCGGATAGTGCCATATGCCGGAATGCAAGGGTAGCGACGAGGCGTCCGACATCACAAGCCCGTGACGCCGGGATCGGCCGCAACCTCGATCGCGCGATGCCGTCGCCATGCCCTGCCTTCCATCCAGAGCGGGATCGCGGCGGCAAGCGCATAGGCCAGCGCGACGTGCAGGAACTGGCTGTCGGGCAGGTTGCCAGTCATGCCGAAGCCTGCAAGCACCAGAATGATCGAAGGCGCCCAATCGGGATGTCGAATCTGCGCGAAGAGTTGCCAGAGCAGCCAGCACAAGGCGGCCGCCGCCGCGAGACCGCCGATGACCAGACCGACCGACGAGATCATTACAAGGATCGTGTGCATGCAGCCGACTCCTTGAGGCAAACTATATCGTAGAACGATATAGTTTGCAAGGGCGGCGCCAGCGTTCAGCCGAGTCGGTCGAGCAGCTCGGTAAGCATCGGGCGCAGGCGCTTGATCTCCTCGCGATGGGTCGCCGAGAGCTGCCCGAGCAGCGCTTCGGCCTTGGGGGTCAGGGCGAGCAGTGCCTGGCGCCGGTCGTCGGGCGAGGGCTTGCGCGTGACCAGGTCCAGCGCCTCGAGCCGATCCACCAACCCCGTCGCGCTGTGCGGCTTCAGGATCAGACGATCGGCGACATAGCCGACACTGACCGGTGCGCCGACGGCACCGCGTATCGCGAGCAGCGCCTGATGCTGCTGCGGCGTCAGGCCGCGCTCGGCGGCGCGCCCCTCGCTGAAGGCGAGGAACTGGCGCAGCGCATGGCGAAATCCCGCCAGCGCGACATAGTCGTCGTCGGTCAATTCTTCCGCAGCGGCCATGGGCACGCGATCCTTCCATTGAATAATATCGTATTGCGATATACCTGCCCGAGCTTTCCTGTTCAGGCGAGTTCGTCATGTCTTCCAATACCCCACATCGCCGCAAATCCCGGCCGCTCGGCGACCACAGCGCCGACTGGAGGCTGGTGCCGCTCGCCGGTGCGGCACTCGTCATCGGGGCAGGCGCGGCGTGCGGCGCCTGGGCGCTGATAAAGCTGATCTCGATCGCTACCAATCTCTTCTGGTTCGGACGAGTCTCCGTTGCGCCCGCCGAGATCGTCGACGCGCAGGTGGGGCTGGCGATCGTAGCGATCCCGGTGATCGGCAGCCTGATCATCGGGTTGATGGCGCGCTTCGGCTCGGAGAAAATCAGGGGGCACGGCATTCCGGAGGCGATCGAGGCGATACTGTACGGGGAGAGCCGATTGTCGCTCAAGGTCGCGATCCTGAAACCGCTGTCCTCGGCGATATCGATCGGCAGCGGCGGGCCGTTCGGCGCCGAGGGGCCGATCATCATGACCGGCGGTGCGATCGGATCGCTGTTCGCGCAATGCTTCAAGCTGAGCGCGGCGGAGCGCAAGACCCTCTTGGTGGCCGGCGCCGCAGCGGGGATGACCGGGATCTTCGGCACGCCACTTGCCGCGATCCTGCTGGCGATTGAGGTCCTCCTGTTCGAGTGGAAGCCGCGCAGCTTCGTGCCGGTAGTGGTCGCCGTGCTGGTATCGTTCGGGCTGCGCCCGTTCCTGCTCGGGCCGGGGCCGCTCTTCCCCTTCGCCGCGGCGTCGGTCGGGGGGTGGGAGACGAGCGGGCTCGCGCTGGCGGTAGGGGTCATCGTCGGGCTCGAGGCGACGATCCTCTCGTCGCTGCTGTACCGCGTCGAGGACGCGTTCCACCACCTGCCGTTGCACTGGATGTGGTGGCCAGCACTTGGCGCGGTCGTCGTGGGGCTGGGCGGGCTGATCGACGCGCACGTGCTGGGCGCCGGCTATTCGAACATCCAGGCGCTGCTCGACGGATCGCTGCCAATGCGGGTCGTCCTGGCACTCCTGGTCGTCAAGGCGGTGGTCTGGCTGGTCGCATTGGGTTCGGGAACATCGGGCGGCGTTCTCGCGCCACTGCTCATCCTGGGCGGCGCGCTGGGCGTGCTGCTCGGCCAGTTCCTGCCGGGTCCGGTGGGGTTCTGGGCGATGATCGGCATGGCAGGGATCATGAGCGGCGCGATGCGGGCGCCGCTTACCGGCGCCCTGTTCGCGGTCGAGCTGACCGGGCATTTCGACGCGCTTCCGGCGACGATCGCGGCGTCCGCCGGCGCCTATGCGATCAGCGTGCTGATCATGCGACGCTCGATCCTGACCGAGAAGATCGCGCGGCGCGGCCGGCACATCCTGCAGGAATATACCGTCGATCCGCTCGATTTCATGCAGGCGGCGCAATTGATGACCCCGGAGCCGGACACGCTCGCTGGAGATATGCCGATCCGCGCGGCCGTCGCCTTCTTCGCCGATAGCGCGGTGCATCGCAGCTATCCGGTGATCGACGGGGAGGGGCGTCTGCTGGGTCTGGTATCGCGGTCCGATGCGCTGCGCTGGCAGGTCGAGGGCACGCTGCAGGACGTTCTGCTGGCGGAGGCCCTGTCCGATCCCATGCAGCCCTTCGCCTATGGCCAGTCCCCCATCGGCGAGGTTGCCGACATGATGGTCGAGACTGGCATCGGGCGCATTCCAATCGTCGACGAGGACACGGCGAAGGTTATCGGCATCCTCTCGCGGCACGACCTGCTGAAGGCTCGTAGCGCGCTGAAGCGTGCTGAGATGGAGCGATCCTGATCGGCCAGGGTCGTTCTGGCATGACCCGACGTGGCAGAACCGGCGGCCTCGGTGGACTCCGCGCCCTGCGTCTCGGCTGATTTCAAATGGGCGACCGTCTTGCGCGGCAGGGCCTGTCCGAAGCTGCGGCACCGACAGTGCACTAACCTGGCGAGCTCAGGGATCGCGACGTGAAGTCGTAGGCCGAGGCGTCGGTGATCTCGGCGAAGTCGCTCGCGCCGCGCGCGATCGCGACGCCGTGGATTGATGGTGGGTCATTCAGAAGATGGATGCTGGAATCGCTAGCCTTCGACCAGGGCGTCTCGAAGGCGGTCGCGCCAGTGCCGATGACATAGCGACCGTCATGTCGCCCGCAAAGGACAAGGCGGCTTGATAGGGGCACACTGCCCGACCCTCGGGTGCCGGCCCGGCATCATTCGACCTGAGCCTGCCGCGCCAGCCGCAGCCTCGACACGGGCAGGTGACGGTGCAGCCGGCGATACCGCTTCACCTGCACGCCGAGCACCCCCAACGACGACCTGATCGAGGCCGACGTCAAACTGGCGGAAGCGGTAGTTGACCTTCGGGTACAGCCCTTCGATCTGCGCGTGGATCAGGTCCACGGCGGATCCGCGGCCGCGCGGATAAATGCGCACGCACAATTGACGTCATATGCGTCCTTCGCGTTCGTGGTGGCCGCTAACGAATGGCCTCCCATCGCAAGTATCCATGGTCGGCGACGTGATGAAGACCGCTTTCAGGCTCGATGAATAGAAGGTGGACGACTGACATTGGGGCGCAAAGATGCCATGGACACACCCGAGTTTGCGGCCCCCGCATTGCCCTCGGGACCATCCGTGTTATCAACAGACCCCGGATGGGGGAGATAGCTGATGGCGACTTTTGTCCTGGTGCATGGCGCCTGGCACGGCAGTTGGTGCTGGGCGCGGGTAAGGCAGGCGCTCCACGAGCAGGGACACCGGGTGTTTACGCCGACGCTCACCGGGCTTGCGGAGCAAAGCCATGCGTTGTCCCCCGACATCGACCTTCAGCGGCACGTCGACGATGTCACTAACCTGATCCGTTGGGAAGAGCTCGATTCCGTCATCCTGTGCGGCCACTCCTATGGGGGTTGCGTGATCAGCGGCGTCGCGGACGTGGTGCCCGAACGGATCGCTGCCTTGATCTATCTGGACGCCTTCCTGCTGGAAGAGGGCGAATGCCTCCATGACCTGCTTCCCGCCGAGCACCGGGAGCTGCAAGTCAGCCTCGCGAATGAACATGGCGAAGGTTGGCGCGTGCCGCCGATCCCGGCCGAGATCTTCAACGTCAATGCGGTGGACCGCGGCTGGGTGGACCGGCAGTGCACGCCACAGCCCCTGGCCACCTTCCAACAGCCGCTCCGGCTGCGCGGCGGTCCCTCGCGAGTCGCGCGCAACCACTTCATCTATGCATCGGATTGGGAGGGTACACCATTCACCGCCTGTTATGACCGCGCAAGGGCGCGCGGCTGGACGACGAGCGAGATCGCGTGCGGCCACGACGTCATGCTCGACCGCCCGGAAACCCTCACGGCAGAGCTGATCGGAGTGGCGACCGCCCCCGCTTGACCTCACGGGGCTCGAAGTCAGCCTCGTCTTCGAGAGATGCGTTCGCAGGCGCGCCGGGCACCGTTCCGATGGGGACCAGATGGCAGACCGCTTCTGGGAAGATAGTAAATCGCGCCGCGCGTCAGCAACCATCTAATCTCAGACCCTTTCACTGCCCGATTGAACGACCGCTTCTCTATCGCGGTTTGTGTCAAGGGTCGCGCACCATGGAATGCCGCCGGAAGGCGGCACGACTGACGATGGTAGGCGCCGGCGATCGGAACGAGGGTATTAGGTGTCCTGCCGGGCATGAGGTCGTGCCAAACGGGGCTCGCGCTTCTCTCCGGGGTCGACGCTGCGGGCCGCCCCATGATGGGGTAAGAATGGCGGAGTGGATCAATCTTTCGGGCGCCCTTGCCGCTGGCGGCTGGGCTGCGGTCGTTACGATCTCACGCCACCTTCGTCCCCGTGAGGACCTCTTTGCTGCCGGGACAGAACCGGTTGAAAGCTCCTATCGTGGACGATCAGGCGATCGCTGCGGCGGCTCGCTGCCCCAGCGGAAGTCCGTGCCGTCGGTCCACATACGGTGGAGGATTACCGCCAGCCGGCGGGCTACCGCGACGATGGCGCGGCGCTGGCCGCGACGCTGTGCGACCCGCATGCCCCACGCCTTCAGCCATGACCAGCTCCGGCTTTGAGTGAGCAGGATCTGCGCTGCCTCGTACAGCATCGTGCGCAGCATGGTGTCGCCCGACTTCGAGATACCGCCGTCATAGTCGATCTCACCCGACTGGTGGCGCCGTGGCGTTAGGCCAACATGGGCGCCCACCGCCCTCGAATGGACGAAGCGCTGCGGCTGATCGACGGTCGCACGGTAGGTGAGAGCGACGACGGCCCCGACGCCAGGAGCCGTCATCAGCCGCCGACAGACAGGATCGTGACGGACGACATCGAGCAGCATCTTGTGCAGCCTGGTGAACTCTTGCCGCATGACGCGCCGGATGGTCAGCAATGGCTCGACAATGACGGCCAGTCTCGGCAGCCCCTCGACCAACTCACGGACACGCGTCTCGAACCCGGCATTGCCAACCACGCCGACCTTCAGGCCGAAGTTGCGCAACGTGCCGCGCAGATCGGCATCGACATCAAGCATCTTGCGCTGAACCAGCTTGCGCGCGGTCAGCAGCATCCGCTTCTCCTGGCTCGCCAAAGTCTTGACGTGCACCGGCTTGAACAAGCCGACACGCATCATCTCGGCGATGCCGCGCGCATCGTGCCGGTCGGACTTGTTGACCTGCTGCGCCTTCAGCAGCGACTTCATGTGCCGGGTCTCAACGCAGATCACGGGCAGGCCAGCCTCTGCCATGCCGTTCACCAGCCACTGCGAGAGCGGCCCGGCCTCGATCCCGACGCGCCCATAATCCACGCCGACCGACGTCAGCAGCGTGACGATGTCGTCCGGCTCGGACGGTACCTTCTGCTCGCACAACACCTTGCCGGCCTCGTCGACGACGCACACCGACGTCTCCTGCACCGACACATCCAGTCCCACGAAATGCGCCATCGCCGTCGCTCCTTCCCTCAATGCATGAGGTCATGTGCGACCTCACCAGCATCGTACGTGAAGGGCTGCAGTCTCCCGATCCCAGATAGCGCTGCAGCCGCCGCGATACACCATCTTTCGGGATCGTCGCGATCGCTCTCGAATGGCGACATTTGGGCGCTCAGCTGCTTTCAGATGTTCGAACGCAGGTTTCGAGGCCTCACGCCCCAATCAGATCTCGGATTCTGGCGCCGCGGGCGCATCCTATCGCCAGATTGCTTCCGCGCTGTACGGCGAGGCGCTTGTAAGCGCCGAATGGAGAGGCAGGTCCGATTTCCTGGTGCTGCGACTGCGCCGGCGCGCAGCCGAGGCACGGGCCATGGCCGCGAGGGCTGGCGGATGCTGCTGGGCGGCCGCCGCCTTTCGACGCCCCGAGATGGGCGTGGTTGCGCGCGGTCAGACCTGCACTTCGGTGAGCGTCGTCGTCTCCGGCTTGGTCAGGCCGCCCGCCTTGTACTGGGCAATGAGCTCTTCCTTACGCACGCGCAGCTGGTCGCCGAGGGCGTCCATGTCGAGGCCCGCCTTGCGGGCCTGGGCGAACATGCCCTCCATGCGCTTTTCTTCTTCCTCGACATGGTGCTCGATCTGCTCGGAGAGCACCTTGACCTTGGCGTCGTAGAATTCGTCGGAAGGTGCTCCCGCCTCGATCTCGGCGATCAGCACCTTGGCGCCGTCATGCTCGACATAGGCTTCCTTGAGCAGGTCGTCCTCCACCTTGCCTTCGCAGGCCGGATAGAAGATTTCTTCCTCGATCTGCGCATGGACGGTCAACTCGAGGCAGATCTGCAGCGCCAGCTTCTGCTTCTTGCCGTCGCCGCTCGCCTTCTCGAACTGCTCGAACAGATCTTCCACCGTACGGTGGTCCGCCTTGAGAAGGGCGATCGCATCCTGCTTGGAATCGGCCATGGAAAAGCTCCTTTTCATGCAGAACAACAGACGTCGCGACCGGTCGTTCCGATTGCGTGTCAATTGCGAGTCGTTCGCATGGCGGGCCCCAGGCCCAGAGAACCAAACCTAACCAGGTTATGGAACTAGATGGCGGGCGGGCGAACAATGTCCCGGCGGCCCGCTGAGCGCGGAATAGCTGCAGCCTCCCGGAGGAACGATCGTCCCGCCATGCGTTGTGTCCTAAAGGAGTGCCGCCATGACGAACCCACGCGATTCCGACGCCGATATTCCGCCCGAGGCAGGCAAGCGTCCCGTCTTCGCTACGCCGCTCGATCCCGAGGCAGGCGCCGAGATCGGCACCGACAAGAACGGCTATTCGGGCCAGGAATATGATTCCGCCGGCCAGGCCGAATGGCGCGCCGAGCAGGCGCGCCGCGCCCTGCCGGCCGACGGCACAGTCCATGGCAGCGGCGCTGGCGCCGGCGGCGGCAATCCCGGCGAGGATTACGATAACGACAGCCGGAACGGCTCGGGCTGTCCGCGTACCGGCGTGGAAGGCGAGGACAAAATCGCCGGCGAACCCTAACCTGCGTTGTGTACCCTTATCCAATTGATGCCCAAGGCTTTCTCGACCCCGCGCAAGGAGCGCGCAACGAGGGAGAGTCGGATGAGCATCTTGATCCTGTTCGGCATCGGCATCGCCTTCGGCCTGATCGCGGCGCTTCTGGATGGCCCGGGCAAGCGGCAGGTCTTCTTGCACGTCCTGATCGGGATCGTCGGCGCGATCGTCGGCGGCGTCCTCGTCGCGCGTCTGCTCGGCGACAAGGCCTATCACGTCAATTACTTCGATGCCGAGGCCATTGCCTGGGCGACGGGCGGCGCGGTGTTGTTTCTGGCACTAGCCAAGCTGCTCGGCGCAGGACTGGGCCGGCGCGCGGCCTAGGCGAGGCGCGCCAGGAACGGCGCCTCGCTTAGGCCGTCGAAGATGAACTGCACCGCGAGCGCGGCGAGCAGGATTCCCGACACCCGGCCCACCACGTCCGCACCGGTGCGGCCGAGCCTGGCGACGAGGCCCTCCGATGCCAGCATCGCCGCATAGGTCAGGACCAGGCACAGCGCGAGCATCGCGAGCACACCCGCGGCTTCGATCATTGTGCCGGTCCGCCCCATCAGCAGGACGATAGCCGACAGCGCGCCGGGCCCGGCAATCAGCGGGAAGGCGAGGGGGAATACCGCGATATCGCCCGGACGGCGGGCGTCGCGCTTTTCGGGCTCGCTGATCGACGAAAGCCCCGGACTCGAAAAGACCAGGGTCAGCGCGTGCAAGAGCAGCAGGATGCCGCCGGCGACCCGGAATGCAGGCATCGAGATATGAAGGAGCGAGAGCAGGATCTGGCCGGCCACGGCGAAGAGCAGGAGCACCATGCCGGCGATCGCGATCGAACGTGCGGCCAGCCGGAAGCGGTCGGGCCGGTGCACATCGGCGGTCAGCGAAGCGAAGATGGCGGCGGTCTCGACGGGACCGATCGTCACGAACACGGTCACGAAGGCGGAGAGGACGGACGGCGAGACATGCATGGGCGAAACTCCACGGCTCCTTACTCAAAATCGCGCACTTAGGATCGCTTCGGTCTGCCGCAAGCCCCTGGGAAGGCGCAACAAACGCCGCCATGCGAAGGTGCAATTTTTTGGCCGGGACGGTCTTGAAGCGCGCCTTGCGCTTCCTAATTCTGCCATCGCCGGTGCGTTCTCGCGGCCGGCATTGAGGGCGCCGGCTCTCTCCGGCGCTCCTTGTGACCAAGTTGCTCATAGGAGGATTTGCAAATGAGGACCAATTTCGACTTTTCGCCCTATCGCCGCTCGACCGTCGGCTTCGACCGGCTGTTCGACCTGCTGGAATCGAACGCGCGCGCCGATAGCGGCGACGGCTTCCCGCCCTTCGACATCGAGACCATGGGCGAGGACAGCTATCAGATCACGCTCGCGGTGGCGGGCTTCCGTGCCGACGAGATCGATATCGTCGCGCAGAACAACCAGCTGACCGTCAGCGGCCGCAAGGCCGAGGACAGCGATGGCGGGCGCTATCTGCATCGCGGTATCGCGACGCGTGCGTTCGAGCGCCGCTTCCAGCTGGCTGACTTCGTCGAGGTGCGCAGTGCCGATTTCGACAACGGCCTGCTCCGAATTGCACTGAAGCGCGAAATCCCCGAGGCGATGAAGCCGCGCCGCATCGCGATCGGCTCTGCCCCGCCGGCCAACGATCGGCTCGAGGGGCCGCGCTCCGAGCAGGAAGCCGCCTGAGGATGAAGGCCCGCCGCCCCGGCGGCGGGCCCATTGCCCCGACGTCAGGGCGCCTTGGTCAGGATTGCCGCGACCAGCGCGATCCGGTCGACGTCACGGTACGCGAGGCGCTCGAGCTCTTCGCCGAACACGTCGGGATCGATCTCGCGATAGCGCAGCGTGCAACTGCACCTTTGCGCGGCTTCGCCAAGCGCCGTCCGAAGCGCATCTTCGCACGCGACGATCGCGCTGCCCGTATAGAGGATCAGCCGCCCACCCGGCGCCAGCCGCTCGATCGCCGCACGCGCCATGGCGAGCGCCACTTCGCCGCCATGCATGCCGCCGCCGTCGCGGTACCGCCTCTTGGTCTCGTCGACGATATAGGGCGGGTTGGCGAGCGCCAGGTCGATCGGCCGCCCGACACTGGCGAGATCGTCGCCCAGCACGGTCTGAAGCGCGACGCCCGCTGCGCGCGCGTTGATCGCGGCGAGCCGGAGGGCTAGCGGGTTGACGTCGGTGCCAGTCGCCGCGCCCGCGCCCGACAGCTTGGCGGCAACCACGCCGCCGACCCCGGCACCCGTGCCGATATCGACAATATGGGCGTGCGGTCGCGCAGGCTGGCTGGCAAGTTCCGCCTCGATCAGCGCCGCGAACCGGTAGCTGTCCGGGCCGAAGAACACGGCGTCGCGTCCATCGGTGGGATAGGCCGAATGGAGGTACAGTTCGTCCATCAACGACGAGGCGCGCACGCGGCTGCGCAAGCGGCCGTCTCCGGCCGGTTCGAGCATGCCGGCCAGGTCGAGCAGGGCAAGCAGCTCGGGCTCCAGCAGCTGTGGTGCGAAGGGCAGGCTCCATCCGAGCACGTCGGCAAGCGAGCGCGCCGTCTCGCGGCCCGGGCGTGCCACGACGCGCGCGTGCGAGGCAGGCGTGGGCGTCACGAAACAATAACTGCGTTCGCGCAAGGCATCGATCAGCTGGAGCAGGACTCCATCCTCGGGATCGATGGCGAATCGTCCGCCGAGGCCGGCGGGTCCTTCGCGTCGCATCGTATCCAGCGGATTAATCGGCCGTCTCCTCGGATTGCGTGGCGGCCACGCCGGGGATTCCGCGCTTGAGATCGAACCTGTCGCCGTCGCTCAGTACATGAAGGCGCACATCGTGCATCGACAAGGTCCGTTCGGGCCGGGCCTCGGCGATGTTGGAGTGGGTAACACCGGAACCATCGACAATATAGACGGCGCCGGCGCCGATCACGCCGAAGCAACAACCCTCGACGACGATGGCGGTATCCTCATCGATGCCGATCCCCAGCACGCGCGGGTTCTGCGCGACGGCGCCGAGCAGCCGCCCGATCCGCCCCCGCTCGGCGAAATGCTGGTCGATGATCACATTGGGTAGGAGGCCGAGCCCCGGGGCCATGTGGAGATCGCCGACCCGGTGCGATTCCGAGCTGCTGCCCTTGGCCAGCATCGTCTCGCTCATCACCGAGGCGCCAGCCGAGGTGCCCGCAATCAGGCCGCCGCGCGCATGGAGGTCGCGAATCATGCGCTCGATCGGAGTGTCTCCGATCTGGCTCGAGATGCGAAGCTGGTCGCCGCCGGTGAAGAAGACGCCGGCCGCATCCTGCAAGATCTCCGCCAAACGTTCCTCGCGCGTCTCGCCGCGTTCGTTGACATAGAGCTCGACCAGGTTGGTCGCGCCAAGCGCCGCAAAGGCTTGCTGGTACGCGTCGAAATAGCCTTCCGGTTCGTGGCTGGCGACGGTGGCGATGACGAGCTTTCCGTCCCCGATCAGGTCGGCGACGTGCTTGAGGATCAAGCGATCATCCTTCTTGTCCTCATGGCCCCCGATGATGATGAGGGGCCCCGCTTGGTCAGTCATGGTCGAGGACATCCTTTAGTTCGCTGGAATGGAGCGCGGCCCGTGCGTCGGGCAGCCAGCTTGCATGGAGGGCGAGCGCGAAATGTTCGCTATTATGGGCAACCCCGATGCGGCCGGTCTTGTCGATCACGATCGCGCCCGCTTCGCCGCCAACCCGGGCGAGCCGCGCGATCGCTGCCTCGGCGGCGGGTGTCGCCGTCTCAGTCTCCAGCGCCTGCATGACCCGCGCGGCGAGCAGCGTGCGCAGGATGCTCTCGCCGTCACCCGAAAAGGCGACGCCGCCAAGCTGGTCGTCGGCGTAGAGACCCGCGCCGGGGATCGGAGAATCGCCGACCCGCCCGGGATGCTGGCCGCTTAGCCCGCCGGTCGAAGTCGCTGCCGCGATGTGCCCGGCGGCATCGATCGCGACGCATCCGACGGTGTCATGCTCGATGCTGCAGGCCGGGAGGGGGAAAAGGCGCTCGCGCGGCTCGCATAGCGGCACGCCTTGGTCGCGGGCGAAGCGCTCGGCGCCCTCGGCGACCAACAGCACCGGCACCGCTTCGAGCATCTTGGCGGCGGTGCCGATCGGGTTGCGGATCCTGCGCACCGCCGCAACGGCTCCGACAGCGAGCGTCGTTCCATCCATGATAGCGGCGTCCATCTCGATATCGCCGTCGGCGTTCGGAACCGATCCGATTCCGGCATTGAAGTTGGCATCATCCTCCAGACAGCGCACCGCGGCCTCCGCGGCCGCGAGCGCGCTGCCGCCATAGCGCAGGACCTCGGCACCCGCCTGGGCGGCGGCCAGAGAACCCGCGCGGTTCGCCTCCGCCTGGTCGGGTGCGACCGACTTCGCGCCGCCATGGACGATCAGCGCCCAGCATCCATCCGCGTCATGCATGGGCTGCGGCCTCTGGTTCGGCGAAGGCCATAGCGGCGGCCTCGAAATCAAGGACCTGCCGCCAGACGCGCTCGACCGCCGTCGGCATCAGCACGACCAGATCGCCGGGTGCCGCCATGCGCAGGCATGCCTCGGCCGCCTCATGCTCGTCGACGATCCGCCGGATGCGGTCCGGCGAAAGCCCGGAACGTAGTGCTGCGTCCGACATCAGTGAGGTGACTTCGCCTTCCTGCCGGCCGCGCCCGTCGGGCGCTTCGCGAAACACGATCTCATCGAAGATCTTGCCAGCCAGCCGGCCCATCTCGGCGATGTCCGTGTCGCGCCGATCGCCCGGGATGCTGACCATGCCAATCACGCGCCCGTAGCGTTCGCGCATCTTGTCGATGACCTGGCCGAGCGCGCTGAGGCTGGCGGGATTATGGGCATAGTCGACGATCACGCGAAAGCCGTTGCCGTCATCGACATTGAGCCGGCCCGGGCTTTCCTCGAACGAGGAGGTGAAGCTCGCCAGCGCACGCCGTACCGTGTCCACGGGCACGCCGTGCGCCAGCGTCATCGCCGCGGCCGACAGCGCGTTCTCGATGTTGAATTCGGCGATGCCGCCCAGCGTCGCCGGGATTTCCGCCGCCGGCATCATGCACGCGCGCGCGCCGCCGCGATGGAGGACGATCGTGCCGCCATAGGCTCCGGCCTCCCGGACGACCGCCATGCCACCGCCCTGGACATGATCGCGCAGCCAGCTCGGCATCAGCGTATCGCCGAACATCGAGAACCAAACGATCTTTCCGCGCGCATGCCTGGCGATCCGCCGGCACATCGGATCGTCGGCGTTGAGAATCGAGTGGCCGCGCCGCGCTACGCTTTCGACGACCACCGACTTGACGTCGGCCAGGTCCTCGAGTGTGTTGATGCCCTTGATCCCCAGATGGTCGGGCGTGACGTTGAGCACGGCGCCGACATCGCAGCGGTCGAACCCCAGGCCCTCGCGCAGGATGCCGCCCCGTGCGGTCTCGAGCACCGCGGCGTCGACCTTCGGGTGGCGCAGGATGCTGCGCGCGCTCTTGGGCCCGCTGGCATCCGCTGCCTTGGTCAGCCGGCCGTCGATATAGATACCGCTGGTCGTGCTCATGCCGGTGGTCTGGCCGTGCTCGCACAGGATGCGCGAGACCATGCGCACCGTGGTCGACTTGCCGTTGGTCCCGGTGATCGCGAAGATCGGGATGCGGCTGCGGGAAGGGCGCGGAAACAGCGCGTCGATCACCGGGCCCGCCACATCGCGCGAGCTTCCGCCCGACGGCTCGAGATGCATCCGGAAGCCTGGCGCGGCGTTGACCTCGACGATCCCGCCGCCGGTCTCGGTGACCGGCCTGGTGATGTCGCTCGACAGGAAGTCGATGCCGCAAACGTCCAGCCCGACCACTGTCGCCGCCTGCTCGGCGACCGCGATATTGTCGGGATGGATGACATCGGTGCGGTCGACCGCGGTGCCGCCGGTCGAGAGGTTGGCGGTCTCGCGCAGCACCACCTGCTCGCCCGCCATTGGCACGCTGTTCAGCGTCTTGCCGCTCTTGGCGAGCAGCGCCTCCATCGCCGCGTCGGATACGATCCGGGTCAGGACATTCTCATGCCCCATGCCACGGCGCGGGTCGGCGTTCACATCGGCGATGAGCTGCTCGATCCGGTGCATCCCGTCGCCGATCACGCGCGCGGGTACGCGCTCGGCGACTGCGACGACCTTGCCGCCGACGACGAGGATGCGATGATCGTTGCCGGCCACCTGCTGCTCGACGATCACCCGGCGCGAATGTTGGGCGGCGCGCTCGAACGCCGAGCGGACCGCGGCTTCGGAATGGAGATCGGTGCTGACGCCGCGGCCATGGTTGCCGTCGAGCGGCTTGACCACGACGGGATAGCCGAGCTGCGCTGCTTCCTCGGCAGCCGCATCGACGGTGCGCACGACCGTGCCGCGAGGCACCGGCAGGCCGGCCTCGGCCAATAGGCGCTTGGTCAAACTCTTGTCGGCGGCGATCTCGACCGCGATGTGCGCGGTCGCGCCGGTGATGCTCGCGCGCAGCCGCCGCTGGCGGCTGCCATAGCCGAGTTGGACCAGGCCGTAGTCGTCGAGACGCAGCACCGGGACGCCGCGCGCCCTGGCGGCCTCGACCAGAGCGCGGGTCGTGGGGCCAAGCGCCGTCTTGCGGAGCAGCAGTCTGAGTGCCTCGACCATCGCTGGCACGTCGCGGGCATCTTCGATGGCGGGCGCGCCCAGCATGCGGAGGCCCTCGACCCGGTCGAGGCCTTCGGGGAGCAGCGCGGCGATGAGCTGGATCGCGTAGGCGCCGGCGGCCAGCGCCGCGGTTTCGTCGCGATATTCGTAGAGGATGTTGTAGACGCCGGCCCGGTCCTTCACCGAGCGGGTCTTTCCGCGCGTAACCGGGCTGCCGGCCAGGGTCTGTAGCTCGAGCGCTACATGTCGATGATGTGGCCGAGCCAGGTCCCGTCGCGCAGCCGGCGAAGGAACCCGCCGGGCTCGCGGTAGCTGCAACCATGATTGGAGAGGCCCGGCTGCAGCTCGACCAGCTGTTCGGCAAAGCAGGGCAGCCGATCGCTCGGCCAGCCCTCGAGTTCGCCAAGGTCGATCTGGACCCGGACCATCGGCCGCACGGAATAGAGGTGCGGGCCGCGGTATACGCTCCGCTCCAGCACCCTCATCCCGCGCGCGCCATCGGCTTCGATCGCTCGGGCCATGCCCGCTCGCCGCTCCAACGCCGTCATATCTGCCCCATGTGATCGGCCGAACCAGGCCGTAGTCGGGGCGTAACAAGGGGGCGCGCAGCCAGGTTCCGGAGAATTGAGCTGACCTTAACCCTTGTTATCAAGAAAAATCCGCAGCCGTGGAGGGTGCATGGGCAGAAAGGCGATCGCGTGACCGGTGCGTGAAACCTAATGCAAGATTATGTGTTGCGAGGTTCCGGCTCTTAACGTGGTCGCGTCGGAACAGGGTCCGGCGCGAGCGAGGATGATGCAGATAGCGCATAACCGCTCCCGATCGGATGCGTCCGTGCCGGCAGGCCTCCGGCTTCGGGCCACCGCGCCCCGGCCCCGGCTGTCAGGCGCCGGGGTCGTCGCCTTGCTTGCGCTAGCGCTCGGCGGATGCGGTGCCGAGAAGCGGCCCGCGGGCCCGGACCAACCTCAGAGCGCACCCAACGGCCCCGGCGATCGGCGCATCGCGGGCGTCGAGGCCAACAAATATCAGGTCGGGCAGGGCGGCCGCTATTTCAGCTGGAATGGCTGTGGCGCCTGTCACGGTTCCGAGGCGCACGGGGTGCTCGCGCTGGGCGACGACAATTGGCGGGGCGGCGGCGCGTTCGACCAGGTCTATCGATCGATCGCAAACCATCCCGGCCGGACCCCAAGCTATGGCGAAACGATTCCCGCGCAGCAGCTCTGGCAGATCACCGCCTATGTCCGCAGCCTGAAGGATTTGCCGTCCGTGAACCGCCACCGCCAGGACGTGGATCAAGCAGGCGAGCCCCAGGGATCCAACTGGTCGGGGCCGGTGCTATGAAGCGCGTCCCGGCATTTCTAGCCCTGTTCGGCCTTGTTGCTTGTGCCGGCAACCAGTCGGTGCTGAACCCGGCGGGCGACCAGGCGCGCTCGCTCGCTTCGCTGCTGGGGCTTGCGACCTGGATCAGCGGCATCGTCTATCTGCTCGTGTTGAGCTTTCTCGGGATCAGCCTGTGGCGGGCCCGCCGCGCGCTGTCCGTCGCCGACCGGCCATCGGTCGAACCGAGCGATCCGGCGATGCGCCGCACGCTGATATTATGGTCCGGGCTGATCGTGGGTGCGCTCACCATCCTGATCGTCGCGAGCTTCCTCGTCGATCGCAGCCTTGCCGATGCCCGTTCGCGCGAGGCGCTGCAGGTGAGGGTGACCGGGCACCAATGGTGGTGGCGTCTCCAATATCGTGATCCGGCAACGGGCACCTGGATCGAGACGGCGAACGAGCTGCATGTGCCGGTTGGCCGCACGGTTCGCATCGAGCTCGGCTCGGCCGATGTGATCCACAGCTTCTGGGTCCCCAATGTCGCCGGCAAGATGGATCTAATCCCGGGGCGCATCAACGTGATCGATATCACACCCCGGCGAACCGGCTGGTTCCGCGGGCAGTGCGCCGAGTTCTGCGGGCTCCAGCATGCCCATATGGCGTTCGACGTGAAGGTCGAGAACCAGGCCGAGTTCCAGGCCTGGCTCGCCGGGCAGGAGCGCGGCGCCTCCGCGCCGGGCAATGCTGTCCTGGCGCAGGGCGCACAGGTCTTCGCGGTCAAATGCGCCGCCTGCCATGTCGTGCGCGGGACGGGCGCGGGCGGCCGGGCCGGCCCCGATTTGACCCATGTCGCCGCGCGCCGGTCGATCGCGGCGGGCACGCTGCCGTTCAGCCGCGGCGGGCTGCAGGGGTGGATCGCACAGCCCCAGGCCGTCAAGCCGGGGACGCTGATGCCCGCGGTCGCGCTGGCGCCGTCGGACGCGGACGCCGTCGCGCGCTATCTGGAATCGCTCCGATGACGCTCGAGGCCCCGAACCGGCCGGGCCCCGATGCCCGCCATCGGCAATTGCTGGCGACCTGGAGCGACGCGCCGGGGCTATGGGGCTTTCTTACGACCGTCGACCATAAGCGCATCGCCGCGCGCTATGTGCTGACCGCGGTGGCGCTGCTGTTCCTCGCCGGGCTCCTCGCCGTCGACATGCGTCTCCAGCTCGCCCAGCCCGACATGGGCCGCATGGGGCCGCAGGGGTATAACGAGGCCTTCGCGCTCCACGGCTCAACGATGCTGTTCCTCGTGTCGGTGCCGGTGATGGAGGCCATGGCGATGTGGCTCGTGCCGCTGATGCTCGGCGCGCGCACTGTCGCTTATCCCCGGCTCGCCGCGTTCAGCTACTGGCTGTATCTCGGCGGCATCCTGATGCTGTGGATCTCGCACGCGATCGACATTACCCCGGACCTCGGCTGGTTCGAATATCCGCCGCTGTCGGGCCCGGCTTATTCGCCGGGCCACCGGGTCGACATCTGGGCGCAGATGATCACCTTCACTGAAGTCGCGGCCCTCGCGGCCTCGGTCAATGTCATCGCGACGATCCTCAAGATGCGGCCTCCCGGCATGACGCTTGCCCGGATGCCCTTGTTCGTCTGGGCGATGCTGGTGGCGTCGGTGATGACCGTCTTCGCATTGCCCTCGGTCATGCTGGTGACCAGCATGCTGATTTCGGACCGGATGGTCTCCACCCATTTCTTCACGCCCGTAGGCGGCGGCGACGCCTTGCTGTTCCAGCACCTCTTCTGGTTCTTCGGCCATCCCGAGGTCTATATCATCTTCGTGCCGGCGCTCGGCTTCGTCTCGGCGATCGTCGAGACCTTCTCGCGCCGAACGATGTTCGGCTATGTGCCGATGGTGCTGGCGATGCTCGGGATCGCCGTGCTGGCGTTCGGCCTCTGGGTCCATCACATGTTCGCGGTAGGCCTGCCCAGGCTCGGCAGTTCCTTCTATACCGCCGCGAGCATGGCGATCGCGCTGCCCGCGGGCGTGCAGATCTTCTGCTGGATCGCAACCTTGTGGACCGGGCGGCTGCGTTTCGCGACGCCTCTCCTGTGGGTCATCGGCTTCATCCTAACCTTCGTCATTGGCGGGCTCTCGGGCGTGATGGCGGCGTCGGCGCCGCTCGACCTGCAGCTGACCGACACTTATTTCATCGTCGCCCACCTCCATTATGTGCTGGTCGGGGGCGCAATGTTCCCGCTCTTCGGCGCCTTTTGCTACTGGTATCCCAAGGCGACCGGCCGGCTGATGTCCGAGCGCTGGGGTACGGTCAGCGTCGGCCTCATCCTCCTCGGGTTCAATGTCGGCTTCTTCCCGATGCACCTGCTCGGGCTCGAAGGCATGCCGCGCCGTATCTATACCTATGGGCCGGAAATGGGCTGGGGCACGCTCAACCTCATCGCCACGATCGGCACGTTCATCTCCGCGGCCGGCGGCCTCCTGTTCGTCGCCAATGCGTTCCTGAGCCTCAAGCGCGGCACGCCGGCAGGCGACAATCCCTGGGGCGGGGGCACGCTCGAATGGGCTACCTCGTCGCCGCCGGCCGCGCACAATTTCGACGACAGCCCGGTGGTCGACAATGCCGTGCCGCTGTGGAGCGGCACGGGCGAGCTGCCGGTGATGACCGGACTCGCGTCCGATCGGCGGGAGGTGCTAATCAGCAGCGCCGTCGATGCCGTCCCACAATATCGCCACAAGAGCCCGGAACCGTCGATCTGGCCGCTGGTCGCGGCGATCGCGACCTCGGTCCTGTTCATCGGCAGCATTTTCACGCCCTGGGCTCTGATCTGGGGCGCGATTCCCGTCGGCGTTGCACTGGCGGCCTGGTTCTGGCCCACCCGCCCCTGGGCGCGCCAAAGCAGGGGGGAGGGGCAATGACCGCGCCGCTTCGCAAGACGATTGTCGGCGACGTCTCCGGGCTTCCCGACGGCGCGATGGGGCCCGCCAACCTCGTCTGGTGGGGCAATCTTGGCTTCATGCTGATCGAAGGCACCGCCTTCGCGCTGGCGATCGGTGCCTATTTCTATCTGCAGAGC
The DNA here is from genome assembly GCF_014489075.1 of Sphingomonas sp. JC676. Taxonomy (GTDB): domain Bacteria; phylum Pseudomonadota; class Alphaproteobacteria; order Sphingomonadales; family Sphingomonadaceae; genus Sphingomonas. Next base: position 434,815 of record NZ_JACTGR010000004.1, read on the forward strand.
CAGTCGCCCGGCTGGCCGCCCAAAGGCGATGCGCCGCCGGACCTCCTCTGGGGCAGTATCTTCACCGCGGCGATGCTCGCGAGCGAGATCCCCAATCGCTTGGTTTGCGCGCGCGCACGGGCGAAGGACCCGCACGGGGTCCGCTGGGGCACGCTGGGGATGGCGCTGATCGGCATCGTGCTGCTCGGCATCCGTGCTTTCGAGCTGGGGCATCTCAACATCCGCTGGGATCATGACGCTTATGGCTCGGTCGTGTGGATGCTGATGGTGCTGCACACCTCGCATCTGGTGACCGAGCTTGGCGAGACCAGCGTCCAGTCGGTCTGGCTGTTCACCCATCGCATCGAGACGGACCAGTTCTCGGACGTCCAGGACAATAGCGAATATTGGAGTTTCGTCGTGCTCGCATGGCTGCCGCTCTATCTCGTGCTCTACTGGGTGCCGAGGTGGCTATGACAATCCGCTCGCGCCCCTCGCTTTGGCTCGCGCTCGTTGTCCCGCCGCTTGCCTGGTATGGCTTCCAACAGGGGCTGGCGACGACGCTGCGCGGCGCGTGCGGGGCAGCCGGCGTGCCGCTCGGGCCTCTATGGGGGGCGGGAAGCATCGCGCTTTGCATCGGCGCCGGCTGGTTCGCCCGGCCGCGGCCCGGACAGCAGTCCAGCGACAGGCTTCTGTCACAGCTCGGCGTCCTGGCGGCGGGACTCTTCTCGCTGGCGATCTTCTATCAGTCGGTCGCGACCATGATCATCCCGCCATGCGCCCGCTAGGCCGGCTGGTTCTTGCCGCCGAGCTCCTGGTGCTCGGCATGCCCGCCCTGGCGCATGATGGCCATGCCCACGGCCAGGCGCCCGGCTGGACCCGGGATCCGTGGATCACCGTGCCGCTTGCTGCGTCTTTGCTCTTGTTCGCGATCGGCTATGTGCGGCTGAGCCGCCGGGCGGGCCGCGCGGACTATCGCCGCCGTGGCCTGTTCTTCGCGGCCGGCTGGTTGCTGCTCGCAGCGGCGCTAGTCTCACCGCTCCACGAAGCGGGCGAACGCAGCTTCTGTGCGCACATGCTCGAGCATGAGCTACTGATGCTGGCGGCGGCGCCCCTGCTCGTAGTCGGCGAGCCGATGATATTCCTGCTGTGGGGGTTCCCTGCGCCGGCGCGCCGCGCGATCGGCGCCGCCGTCCGGAGCCCCGTGCTCGCTGCGCCGTGGCACGCACTGACCGCGCCGGTTACCGCCACGATTCTCCAGGCTGCCGCTTTGTGGCTGTGGCACATGCCGCTGCTCTTCGACCTGGCGCTTGCGCATGAGGGCTGGCACGGGGTCCAGCACCTGAGCTTCCTCCTTACTGCGCTGCTCTTCTGGAGCGCCATGTTCGGCGCCAGCCGGAAGGCGTCGGGCGGCCGCGCGCTCGCGGCCTTGTGCCTGTTCGCGACCTCGCTGATCTCGGGGGCGCTCGGTGCGCTGATGGCCTTCTCGGAAAGCCCCTGGTACGCGCGCTACGCAGAGCTCGGCATGGCGCCCTATGGCCTGACGCCGGCGGAGGACCAGCAGGTCGCGGGCCTCATCATGTGGATTCCGGGCGGGCTGGTGCACGCGCTCGCGGCGCTCGCGCTGGTCGCGACGTTGCTCGGCCCGGGCCGGACCATGGGGGGCGCAGATGCCCGCTAGCCTGCGCTTCGTGCTCGGGCTGCTCGCCGCGGCGGTCCTTCTCGCGATCGTCTGCGCGACCGTCCTTGTCCACCAGTCGCACGAGGAGGCACGCACCAACGCCGAGCAGCTGACCGGTGGCGACAGCGCTGCCGGCCGGGCGGATATCGAGCGGCTCGGTTGTGGTTCGTGTCACGTGATTCCCGGCGTTGCGGGGGCGCGCGGCGCCGTGGGGCCGTCGCTGGCCGGCATTGCCGAACGGGCGGAACTGGCCGGCCGGCTCGCCAACACGCCGGGCAACATGATCCGTTGGGTGCAGGCACCGCAGGCAATCGATCCCCGAGGCGGCATGCCGGACATGGGCCTCAGCGACAAACAGGCCCGAGACATCGCCGCCTATCTCTACACGCTGCGCGCGGCGCGCCCGGACAAATGAGAGGGCCTCCCGGCGCAGCAATCGCGGTGCCGATGTCTGCCCGCATCGGGCAAAGGGACGTCAGCCATCGTAGCGTAAATTCGTCGCTTGATCAGCAGCTTGCGCCTATCCGCGCCGCGGACCCGGCGGACGCTTACATTTACCGGTCGCTCACCCCATATCATTGAAATCGCGGGAGCAATCATGGCATTTGAAATCAAGACTAAGGGACCTGACAAGGCGCCCCCCAGATTGAAGACAGGTTTGAAGGCGCAATTCACGCAGCGCTTGCCTTGATCGAGAGGCGTATTCCAAAGACCCGAATTACCGTACGAACCTGAAGACAGGTGAAACGCTAAATGAGGCGCAGATCGGCGAGGCTGCGCTCGCGGTTGGCCCTCGCAAGCGCCGGCCGGGCTCGGCGGAAGCCGAAGCCCCGAGCGCCTGACAAACGACCCGGCGATCTGCGTGTCGAGACCTAGGGCGCGGATGCTTGGACAATGTTACGCCGCATCTTTTACGAAAAAGGACAGGACCGGCTGCTGATGGGCCGCCGACCAGTCCCCAATTTTCGCAATTGGTCATCCCGTGACAACGGCGTTCATCAGCACGGTGGCGGAGCGCCTATATTCCTCGGCGCGTTCGCCGAACGTTGCGCTCGCGGCGCTCCTTCCCGCCCGGTGCGCGTCGGCTGCCATCTTTTCCATCAGGACGGCGCGCTCGCCGACGACCCGAAGGGCGATGCGTACCGCCTCGTCGACCGAGCTTTCCTGTTCGTGCGCCAAGGCTTCGGCAGTGTAGCCATGCCCCACCTGGCAGCGAAACCGCAGCGGTGAGCGACGGACCTGCGACAATGTCCCGCCGCAACCTGGGCAATTCAGCGGGACGGGATCGGCAATCTCGGCGATCAGCGGGGTGTCGGACGGCCGCCCCATGGCGATCGCCACTTCAAGCGCAACGCTTTCGGGCAGGGCAGGGGCCGGGCCGGGTTCCTCATCGACAAGCCGGCTCAGGAGAATGGCGAGATCACTCGCCGAGGCCCGATAGTCGATGTCGCTGGCGAGCAGCGCGGTGCGGGGCATCTCGCTTTCGACCGCATCGAGTGGGCTTTGCACGACGGTGACTCCCCCACACCGCTTGAGGTCGGCCAAGCCAGAGGCCCCGTCATTTAGCATGCCGGAAAGCAGGACGCCGATTGCCCTGGGTCCCGCGCTGATCCCGGCCGACCTGAAAAGGGGGTCGATCGCGGGGCGCGCCATGTTCTCGCGCGGTCCGCGCCCCAAGCGTGCGAACCCTCCGTCGATGACCAGGTGACGGTCTGCCGGAGCGACGTAGATGCGACCCCGTTCGAGCGGTTCGCCATCGACTGCGGTGCGGGCGGTGAGCGGTCCGCCACTGTCCAAGATGCCTGCTAGGAGGTCCTGGCTGCCGGCCCCGACATGGACCGCGATCAGCACGCAGGCGGGAAGGTCCGCTGGCAATTCCCGGCAAATCCGCCTGATTACCTCGATCGACCCTGCCGACCCACCAATCGTTATAACCTCGCGCCTGGCCAAGGGGACCTCCTCTCTCTGTGTGGGTCGGCGGACCGCCTCCTGCACCCTGGACTTTCGCCCAGGAGCTACCGGTCGGGCCAGCCGAACAATTCGAGCACCCGGCTCTCAAGGTCTTTCGAGCTGTAGGGCTTTGTCAGGCGCGGGCGTTCGCGATGCCGTTCCTCGAGCGCCCATTCGCCATAACCGCTGCAGAACAGGAACGGGATGCCGCGCTCAGTCAGGATATCGGCAATGGGGTAGGAGTTACCGCCCCGAATGTTGACGTCGAGGATCGCGGCATCGATGCGCTCCTCTCTGGCGAGCCGCAGTGCCATGTCAAGACGCGATGCAGGTCCGACGACCTGCACGCCGAGGTCCGACAGCGCCTCTTCGATCACCAGCGCGATCGTCATCTCATCCTCGACGACGAGTACGCGCCGGCCTTCTGCGATGCGCTGGTCCACCATCTAGTTTCTTCCTGGTTCCTCGGAGCGCAGCTCGCCGACTTCGGAGGTGAAGGGCAAGTCAATGGTGCAAACGACACCGGTCGGAGCAAAGTTGCGTTCGACCTGCGCGTCGAATTCGAAGCCCAGCGAGCGCTCGATGACTGTCGTGCCGAAACCCCGTTGGGAAGGGGGGCCCGCGACAGGGGGACCGCCCGATTCCGTCCAGGACAATCGCAGATGGGGTTCCGGGCCTTCGCCAAGCGTCCACAGCACGGAGAGCTGACCCTGCGGATCGGAAAGCGAACCGTATTTTGCCGCGTTGCTGGCCAATTCGTGGATCGCCATCGCCATCGAGAGGCCGGCCTTCGGCGTAAGCACGACGACCGGGCCGTCGATCCGCAGATTGCGGCCTTGATAGGGCTCGAGCTCGGTCTCGATAAGGTCGCGCAGCGTCCCGGCGCTGGCGGCGCCGCGGTTCGTGAGAAGACTGTGTGCGCGTGTGATCGCCGTGATCCGGCCCGCGATCGTCTCGGTGAAAGCTTCGGGCGAAAGACCTGCCCGAAGGGTCTGGGCGACGATCGAGGAAACGATCGCCAGGATATTCTTCACCCGGTGGTCGAGTTCTCCCAGAAGCAACGCCGCTTGCTCCTCGGCACGCTTGCGCTTGTCGATCTCAAGCGTCACCGAGATGACGCTAGTGGCGTGCCCGTCGCTGTCGCTGAGCACCGAGACGCTGTCATGCACCCATATCGTCGCGCCATCGGCCCGCTGTAGCCGATACTCGGCCTCGAACGGCTGCCCGTCCTGGGTGGCCCGATCGAAGCGGAGGTCGATTTCCTCGGCATCTTCTGGATGGATCAACTCCTGACGGCGGAGCCGTTGGAGCGCTTCCGCAGACCTGCCGACCATCGTCTCGAACGCGCCATTGCTCAGTTGGAAGCGTCCGGCGGTATCCGTCTCGACGACCCCGACGGTGGCCTGGTTGACGATCGCCGTAAAGCGGCGCTCGCTAAGGCCCTTGGCCAGCTCAGCATTTTTCCGGTCCGTCACATCGACAAAGGTGATGACGACGCCGTCGATCACCCGCTCGATGCTGCGATAGGGGCGAATGCGCATGACATAGGATGCCCCGCGATCCTGTAGCTCGAGCTCGCGCTCCATGACGGTCAGCTCGCGAAGGACCTTCGCCACGTCGCGCCGCAAATCGTCATAGGCAAGCAGGCTGACGATGTCCGTGAGCGGACGGCCCCGGTCTCCCTCCCGCAGGCTGAAAATGTCCACCATGCCTGGCGTGAAGTTCTTGATGCGCAGATCCTCGTCGAGAAAGATCGTTGCGATCTGCGTGCTGTCCAGCAGGTTTTGCAGGTCGCTGTTCAGGGTGGAGAGCAGATCGTTCTTTGCCATCATCTCGGCGTTGACGGTCTGCAACTCCTCGTTGATCGACTGCATTTCCTCCTTCGACGTTTGCAGTTCCTCGTTGGTCGATTGCAGCTCCTCGTTGACCGACTGATATTCCTCCGCGGAGGACTTCATCTCCTCGTTTGCCGTTTCGAGGTCGCCGATCGTCGCCTGCAACTGCGCCCGCGCCGTGCGGAGCTCCTGCTCGGCGGCGAGCACCTCCGGGCTTCTCGGGATGCCCTCGACCGCCGCCAACGGCGTGGTCCCCGCCATGCGCGTCTCGAGAAACGCAACGGCAAAGAGTCCTTCGCCGCCAGTATCCTGGATCGGCTCGACAATGACGCTCACCATCCTTTGCTGACCCTCGGCGAGGAGGGAGACATTCTCGATCACCGTTCCTTCTCCGGTCTTCAGGACCGCCTGCAGTGCCTCGCGTACCGCGATCCGGAGGCTCTTGCGCAGGTTGGAAAGGAGGCTGAGGCTGGCAACCCCAGGTGAAGGTTCGAGGTAGCGGGCAACTTCGCCGCCCGAGTAACGCAATATGTTGCTCTGCCGATCAACCACGAGAAATACCGGTGAATGCTTTGCCAGCGCAGCGCGGACCGCTCGGTCGACGCGGTCGCCGGCTCCGCGCCCGAGCTCGCCGACGAAACGGTTTGGCGCAGGTGCCTGCGCAGGCATCGGCAAGGCCGGGAAGGCCGCATCCGCGTCCTGCCTGCGGAAAATGTGCGCGGCTTTGTCCTGGAGGGTGAAGAGCTTGGTGTGTCGGCTCACGCCTTCCGACAGCCCGAGGAACAGGAGGCCGTCAGCCTTCAAGGCATAGTGAAAGGTGCGCAGGATGCGGTCCTGCAGATCATTGTCCATATAGATCATGAGGTTGCGGCACGAGATCAGATCCAGCCTCGAGAAGGGCGGATCCTTGGTAACGTTGTGGACAGAGAAGATGCACATTCCCCGGATCTGCCGGATCGGGACGAAAGCGCCCTCTTCTTCGTAGAACCAGCGCCGCAGGCGTTCGGCCGAGAGGCCGGTCGTGCGCTGGTAGCGCCCCGCCCGGGCGTGTTCGATTGCCTGGTCGTCGACATCCGTACCGAAGATCTGGACGTCCAGACTGAGACCGCGCGCCTCGAGCAGTTCGCGAATGGTGATGGCCAGGCTGTAGACCTCCTCGCCTGTCGAACAGGCCGGCGCCCATACGCGCAGCGACTGGGCGCCGCCCCCGCGCTCGAGAACGGCTTCGATCGCCGCCGACAGGCCGAGAAAGGCCCCGGGGTCGCGGAAGAATTCGGTGACGCCGATCAACAGATCGCGGAACAGCAACTCAGGCTCCGCCGGGTCCTCACGCAGACGCTCTATATAGGCGGCAACGGTATCGGCCTGGAGCACCTGCATCCGGCGCTGGATGCGGCGGGTGACGGTCTTGATCTTGTAATTGGCGAAATCATGCCCGGTCTTTGCGCGAAGGACGGAAAGGACTGTCGCCACATGCTCGGCTGCATCCATGCGTGTGCCGTCACCGTCCTTGCGGCCGGCCACGAGCGCCAGGTGATCGCGATACTCCGCCAACTTCGCGGGCATCTCTTCGACCGGCAGGACATAATCGACCAGCCCGGTCGCCGCCGCGCTTTGCGGCATGCCGGGCAGGGCGTGATGGTCGAACTCGGCCTGGGCGATCGTGAGGCCGCCATTTTCCTTGACGGCGACGAGGCCGGCAGACCCGTCGCTTCCGACGCCCGACAGCACGATCGACACGGCGTTATCGCCCTGGTCCTTCGAAAGCGAGGTGAAGAAAGAATCGATTGGTCGGCGGTCCGACCGTGGGGGCGCAGGTTTGATCACCAGGAGCCTGCCGCCCTCGATCGTCAAGGTGGCGTCAGGCGGGATAACGTGAACCCTGTCGGGTTCGACGCGCATGCCATGCACAGCCTCGACCACCGGGATTGGCGCGGACCGCGCTAGAATCTCTGCCAGCGAGCTTTCATGATCGGGAGAAAGGTGCTGCACCAGCACGAATGCCATCCCGCTGTCTTGCGGCAGATGGGAGAAGAACGTCGTGAAGGCTTCGAGGCCCCCTGCGGACGCGCCGATGCCGACGATCAACTCAAGCGGCTTAGGTCTTTCGCGTTTCTCGCTCATTATCTTGCAATCCTTAGCCCCTCGACGAAGTTCCTATAGCGCGAGTTGCGCAGGGGGGGCGCCATTTGGAATTGCGGCTGAGCAGCGGCCCGAGCTGCCAATGTTCTGACGCTTCAACAGCCTTCCATTCGGAAATGTCTGACCCGCGCCGCCGCCTTTTTCAAGCGTTAGGCGGTCGCAGACAAGGTGATCGTCGCGCACGTCAAAATGACAGTGCCAGTCGACCAGATATACTCACCTTCTCGCCCGCCAGAGAATAGCTTCCGAACAACTACGGTTGGACAGCCGATTTCGAACCCAGAATCGTAGATATCAGTAATTATTCGCGAAAAACCATCACTTGTTAGTGTGAGCCCCCACCGAGGGTCGCATATCTACGGCAGAAACGCATGGAGGCCTGTACATGGACGACGGGGATAGTTGGGCGCGGCGCGCTTTTGCCGCGCGCGAGACCGCGATGACCGCCAAGGACATGGCTAATTTTCGCATCCATATGGATCTTGCCAATGCCTATGAATTGCGTTTGATCGCCGAGCGTCGAACCAGCCTCTCCCAAATACCGCGGGAAACCCTGTCGGAGGCGGGCGAAAGTCCGACTCGCGGATCCAGCTTGGCTCAAGAGCAAGCCGCGCAACAACTTCGGAGTGGGCGACGGAGTCGTATTGGACCGATGCCGTTGCTGCGCAATTGAGCGCGGGCGCTTCACTGCCCAACCTAGGCCCTGGGCCGCGCGAGGCGGCGGTGACTATTTGCGAATTGAACTCCCAAGGGCGGCTGCACAAGTCGGACGATGGAGGGCGAGGCTTTGAAGCTGCGGCATAATGCGTTCGAAATCGACAAGACGGGAACGGCCGCGCGTTCGCAAGCTCAAGATCGAATCGAAGTATTGCGTGGCGAGGGCGGCATCTTCGTCGAGGCGGTCCGCGCTACACGGATGCCGATGACCGTGACCGATCCATCCTTGTCCGGAAACCCGATCATATTCGCAAATGAGGCTTTTCTCATTCTCTCGGGCTACAGCATGGAGGAAGTGCTGGGACAGCAGCCCCACTTCTTGAACGGTCCTGACACGATGACGCGCTGCTCTTCCTCGCGGAGTTGCGATCGATCGAGAAGACGATTGAGAAACGGCCGCAGGGCGGAATCGCGCTCGGACATGTAGATCACTCCGGTCAACGAGCGGGAGCACGGGCAGCTCTCAGCCGCCGACGCTCAAGTCCCGATCGGCGATAGCACAATTTCGCATATGCCGAAGCGAGTGCACTATCCTGGATCAGTATTGAAAGCGCGAGACCAAGAGGATCTCTATGCAATCATCCAGCGATTTGCCAGCATCCGTACGATCCGGATCTCCACCTGCCGGAAATCGCAAATATCTAACCTAGGCGAAGGAACTGGCTCGCAAAGCGGCGACATAATGGGGCTTGCGGGGAAACCAGTGAGGACGTGATGAACGACGCAGCCGACCGAGACTATCTCGAACAGCGATATCGGCAGTCCGTAGAGCAGGCGCAACGCTCCGTCGATCCTGGCGTCTCGCGAACGCACCAGGAATTTGCGCAAACCTATGCGCAGGCGCTCGAACGATTGTCAGCTACCCCAGTCGCCACACTCTTGGCCTTCCCATCGACGTCCCGAGCGCGGGACGCCGCCGAACGCTAGCAAGTCCAAAGGAGCCGGATATGGCGAGCTCTATCACACCGCTCGATCAAGAGATTGGCTATCTCTATCGTCGCGCCGAGCAGGAACTGGAACAAGCGCAGCGTGCCGACCATCCTGCCGCAGCGAAGGCGCATTACCTGCTTGCGGGCCTTTACCTGGACAAGGTCTACGGATCTCCCGAGCAAGACGAGTTGCGGACCTGATCCGGCTAGCTCGACGCGGTCTCTGAGCTCGGTTGCGGTTCCTGTCACGTGATTGCGGGCGTTGCGGGCGCGCGGCGCCGTCGCTGGCCGGCATTGCCGAATGGGCGGAACTGGCCGGCCGGCTCGGCAACACGCCGGGCAACATGATCCGTTGGGTGCAAGCAACCGCAGGCAATCGATCGCCAAGGCGGCATGCCCGACATGGGCCTCAGCGACAAACAGGCCCGAGACATCGCCGCCTATCTCTACACGCTGCGCGCGGCGCGCCCGGACAAATGACGGTGTCCCGGCAGGCTCCGGCCCGGCGGCGCTAGGCGCCGGCGCCCATATAGCGGCCATATTCCTCGGCATAGCGCAGGGCGATCCGTGCCTGGTCTTCGGCGCTTACCGACTCGGCGAGTTCGGTGAACCATGTCCCTTCCTCGGAATAGACATGGTGCGCGACCGCGCCCTCGATATGCCCGAGCTTGTCGAGATAGTCCTCGCTCATCGGATCGAGCCGCTCCAGCAGGCCCATTTCCATCTTGGCGGCCGACTGCTCCTGATAAGCGAGCTCGGCATGCCCGACCTGCTTGTCGGCGGCCAGCGCCGGATAGATCGCGGCTTCCTCCGCGATCGAATGTCCGGTGAGAAGGATACCCAGCTTCTTCTGTTCCGCGCGCCGCGTCGCCGCGTCAGGCGCAGCTTTCACCGCCGCGAACTGCGCCTCGATGCCGCGGTGATGGCCGAGAATCTGCGAAAGCCAGTCGCCGGGCCTGGCCGCAGCCTCGGCCTTTGCCCGCGCCTTGGCGCGTGCCTCGTCGCTCTCAGGCGGGGTGATCGCTGCTATCGCTTTGTCCAGTATCGACATGCTCGTCCTCCAGCTTTCTCGTATGCGCTAAACCGGTCGCGCCGCCGCGCGTTCCGCCAAGGTCACCCTGTCTTCGCCGTCCCGACGGCGGCGGGTATCGCCGCATCACGGTTAAAGGCGGCCGGTTTGCAGCGCCCTTCAGTCCTGTCCGGTCGTCTTGACGCTGACTTCGCGCGACAGCTTGTCGAGCGTCGCATGCAAGGCGGCGTTCCGCCGCTTCTCGCCGTCCAGCAGCACCAGCGCGAGCGACAGCGCGGACGCCGAGAGCAGCAGCGCGAGAATATGCAGCGGAGCGCCGGTGACGATCCATATTGCCGAGCCGGCAACGAGCAGCAGCTGAACCGCCGGACCCTTGATCCGCGATGCAGCTGCCGGAGCGTTTGCCGCTCCAGGCACGAATTGCGTCTTCAATTTCGAGATCCTTGCGTGAGTTGCCCGGCAAACGTTCCGGCCTAGTGCAAGCTTTGCGCTTGCCCGGGCGCGGACCACGGCACCGCGTCGAACCTGGTCTCGGCATCGGCTTCCCGCGCACGCCGCTCATATTCGGCCGACATCGTCGAATGTGCGATCGCGGCCGCACCGTCCTTGCTGGTCTCCGCCCGTGCCCGCTCGATCTCGGCGCGCCGCGCATAATAAAGCCTGTCGCTGTCTTTTTTCATTGCTCGTCTCACCATAGCTGCCCAGCTCGGGATCGAGGCAAGTTAAAGCGCCCGTCGGTCTGGAACCTTATACTGGATTACGAATGCCTGAAGATTGTCCCGGTCGTGCCTTTCGGCGCGGTATCATTCGAGCCTGGTATCGGCTATCATGCGGCATTGCCGGTCCTTCTTGGCCTATCGGTGACTGCGAGCCTCGTGCTCCCGCCAGCGGGAGACACGCATGAATTCGCCAGCAATCCTCAATACTATGCTCGAGCGACTGGAGCGGCACCGTCAGTTCGACGCCGAGGACCGTACCGCGGTCCTAGCGCTGCCCTATACGGTGCGCAAACTTCGCCCACACGAGCATCTGATCCGCGAAGGCGAGCCCGCGGAGAATTCGTGCCTGCTGCGATCGGGCTTCCTGTGCCGGCACAAGATTATCGCTGCGGGGCACCGCCAGATCGTGTCGGTCCATATGGCCGGTGACATGGTCAACATGCAGAACTCGCTGCTGAAGACCGCGGATCACAACGTGCAGGCGTTGACCGAGGCGGAGGTCGTTCTGATTTCGGGCCGCGCGATCATCGAGCTTGCCACCGCCCGGCCGAACGTCGCGATCGCGATGTGGCTCGACACGCTTATCGACGGCTCGATCTTCCGCGAATGGATCGCGAATGTCGGCCGGCGCGATGCGCGGTCCAAGACCGCGCATATCCTCTGCGAATTCGCGCTGCGCCAGGAGCGCGCCGGACTGGCCGCGCGCAGCCGATACGATCTGCCGATGACGCAGGAGCAATTGGGCGACGCGCTCGGCCTGACCCCGGTACATGTCAATCGGACCCTGAAGGCGTTGGAACAGGCAGGCCTTATCTCGCGCAACCGCCGTTCGGTGACGATTTCCGACTGGGATGCGCTGCGCGTCGCCGGCGACTTCGATCCCGCTTATCTTTATCTGGAACTCGCCGAAGGCGAGCGCAGCCTGGTCGCGTGACCTGGCGGCGATACGCGTCTGCGCATCAGCGCGGTTCGTTCTCGAGATAGAGATAGTCCGGGTTGAATTCTGCGATCGCATGAAGCCTCGCCAGGTCGAGGATACGCACACGCCCGCGCTGCATGTCGACCGCGCCGTCCTCGCGCAGCAGCTTGAGCGTGCGGTTGACGTGCACCGGGGTCAGGCCGACGCATTCGGCGAGATCCACCTGCGTGAGCGGCAAGCGAAACTCCAGTCCGTCGGTCAGCCCGACCAGCCCGAGCCGGACATGCATCTCCGCAAGAAGCTGGGCGATCCGCGCGACCGCCGAGCGGCGGCCCAGCGAAAGCTCCCATTCGCGGTGCACCGCTGCGTCCATGTTCGTCGTGAACCAGTAGAGACGGGTCAGGTGCGGATGGTCGTGGGAGAGCGCCCGCAACCGCTCGTGCGGGACGACTGCGATCTTGCAGGCGGTGAGCGCCATGATGTTGTGGTCGAGCCGCTTGAGCGTGAAGCTGTGCAGGTCGACAAAGTCACCCGCGACATGCAGCTCGCTTATCTGGCGCTGGCCCTCGCTCAAATCCTTGTAGCGGCACATCAGGCCCTCGAGGAGCAAAGTGGAGGTGGTGAGCCGCTGGCGCGCGCGGATCACCGTCGCCTTGGCCGGCACTTCGCGCACTTCCGCGACGAGCGCACGCAGGACCCGTTCCTCCTCGGCCGTGACCTCGTCACGCGCTCGAAGCTTGCGTAGATGCTTCTCGATCATTCCTTGTCCCCGCTGCGTGTCCGAAGTTCGACCGCATCGCTGAACGGTACTGACAGGAGAACGGATCCCGCTTCGTCGCAGATCTCGAGGCGGCCGTTGAGATCGACCAGGCCCGATGCGAGCTCCTCGCCGATGATCGAGCGTATGCCGCTCAGCGCCTGCACGCGTGCGGCCTCGAGGTCGGGCAATTCCAGGCCCTCCAGATCTTCCGTCAGCCCCGTTCCATTGTACACGTTGAAGAAATAGCGCTGCATCGAATCTACCCATTCGGTCCGGAGGTGAAGCCTGCCGAGATCGCCGCTGGCTTCCCGGTCGTGGGGAGCCAACCCTCCTGCGTGCCGCGGGTTGCGCGCGAACCCGCGGACTTGATTTCGATTATGACGAATTGCCGGTCCGGCATTGGAAACCGAAAGGGTGGACCGCACCGCTGGGCCGCTGCCTCGCGGCCGGGGGAGATCGATCAGGTCAGGCGACCGGACCGCTTCGGAAAGAATGTGCTGGTGCCGTTTGCATCGTCGGACCTGAGCCAGCCGTCGGCGCGCGCGGCGGACGACAGGATATGCGATCGCTGGTCGAGCGAAGCATCGTAGCGCGGAGCGCCGTCCCCATCGGCATCCAGACACACCCGCAGGAAGCGCGTCGGCCCCTGGCCCTCGGCCTCGCCATGCAAGATCGCCTGGCCGGCCTCGGGCGGCAGGCCGAGCGCGGTGCGGACTGCCTCGAGTACGAAGAACCGGAATCCGACCAGCGCGGCGACCGGGTTGCCCGGCAATCCGAAGTAAAGCGTGCCGGAGCGAAGGCGCGCGAACAATAGCGGCTTGCCCGGGCGCATCTCCAGCCCGTGAAAGGCGATTTCTCCCTGCCTCGCCTCGATGCACGCGCGCACGAAGTCGAATGCACCGCCGGAGACGCCGCCGCTCGAGCACAGGATGTCGACCCGACCGTCGGCCCGCTCGATCCTGGCGGCGATGTCGGCCGCGCTGTCACTGGCATGGCCGAGATCGAGCAGGCGCAGGCCGGCATCCTCGGCAAGCGCGGCGATCATCGGCCGGTTGGCATCGGCGATCGCGCTGGCCGACCCGGCGATACTTTCGGCGAGCTCGTCCCCGGTCGAGAAATAGCCGAGCCGGGGACGGCACCGGACCAGGACCTGGCCGATGCCGGCGGCGGCGAGCATGCCGATGCGCTCCGGATCGAGCCGTACGCCGCCGGTTCCGAGCACGGCGCCTCGCGCTACATCCTCGCCTTCGGCGCGAATGTTGGTCCAGGCGGCGATCGGCGCGGGCAGCCGCAAGCGGTCCCCCTCGATCGTCGCGCGCTCCCGGACCAGGACGGTGTCGGCTCCAGGGGGGATGGGCGCGCCGGTGCTGATCGGCGTGGCGGTCCCGGGAGCCAGCGTCGTCGCCGCGGCGCCGGTCGAAAGGGGCGGGTTCAGCGCAAGCGCGACCGGAGCGCCTTCGCTCGCGCCTTCGGTGTCGGCGCTGCGAAGCGCATAGCCGTCCATCGCCGAGCAGGCGAAGCGCGGTACGTTCGAGCGCGCATGCACCGTCTCGGCGAGGATCCGTGCATTGGCCTCGCTGGTGGCGATCGTCTCGACGCCGAGCCGCGGCGTCAGCCCGCGAATACGCGCAAGGCCTTCGGCGACGGTGAGGCGGTCCGCGCTAGCCATGCCGATAGGCCGACAGGTCGTCGGGTGAATTAATGTTGGTCGGCACGGCTACGAGCTCGACCGCATGGGCGCCGGCGGCCCGGGCCCAGGCGCGCAGCGATCGATCCTCGCTTCGTTCCAGATGCGCGTCCAGGAGCGGCGAGAGCGCGCAGGGCCAAAGGCCGATGACCGGAAGCTCTGCGACGAAAGCGGGGAGGGGGGCGCGCGAGAGCCGGGTCAGGAGGTCGTCCGGCAAGTCGGGGGTGTCGCAGGGCACGCTCAGCACGGCATCGAAGCCGGATGCTCCGCCATAAGCCAGCGCCGCGCAAAGCCCGCCGAGCGGACCGAGCCCGGACCGCGGGCGATCCTCGATAACCGGACCATATCCCGGGCGGCCGCAGACGATGATCGCTGCGGTCTGTCGGGACAGCGCGGCGCGGACATGATCGATCAGCGTCCGCCCATCCAGCAGCGCCCCGGCCTTGTCGCTGCCGAAGCGGCGCGACTGGCCGCCCGCGAGGATCGCGCCGAGCACCCTCACGGTAGGGGCCGCAACAGCGCGTCGGGCCGGGCGAGGACCCGCAGCGCCAGTCCCGCCTCGCGTGCGCGGGCGAGGGCGAGCGCTGTCGGCGCGGAGATCGTGGCGAGCATCGGGCAGGCGGAGAGCGCCGCCTTTTCGACCAGCTCATAGGAACAGCGCGACGTCAGCAGCGCGAAGCCACCGTCCCAGGCAAGCCCGGCGCGCAGCATCGCGCCGATCAGCTTGTCGAACGCATTGTGGCGTCCGACATCCTCGCGCACCAGGCGGATCGCGCCCTGTTCGCTGCAGGCCGCCGCGCCGTGGACCGCCCTGGTCGCGGCGCCGAGCGGCTGTGCGCCTTCGAGTGCGTGGAGCGCGGCGAATATGGCGCGATCCTGGCCGCCCCATTCTGCCGTCCGCTGCGGCAGCGGCCGCAAGGCCTGTTCGAGGCTCTCCACGCCGCACAGGCCGCACGTGGAATCGGCGGTCCGATGGCGGACCCGGTCCAGGACGCGCCCGGCAACGTGGGGGGCGAGCGTCATCCGCAGCAGCATGCCATGCTCGAGCGCGTGGACCTCGGCGTCGAGCAGATCCTCGGCGCCGTCGATCAGTCGCTCCGTCAGCGCGAAGCCATAGCCGAGGTCGAGCAGATCGCCCGGGCTGGCCATCAGCACGGCATAGCCGAGGCCGTTGCACTCGATCGCGACCGGCACTTCCTCGGCGATGGCGCGGCTGCGCGCTTGGGTCGCGCCATCGGCCCCGACCTGCTCGAAGCGAAAGGAAGACGCGCCGCTCAGGCGCAAATCCGGACCGGCACCGACTTGGCCGCGGGCACATGGCTCTGCTCGGCATGATGCTCGACCGGCATCAGCACATTGGCCTCGGGATAATAGGCGCCCAGGCATCCGCGCGGGATGTCGTAGGGCGTGACGATCAGGCCCTCGCGCCGGCGCAGCGTGCCGTCGCCGGCGTCGCTTTCGAGCGCGATGATCTGGCCCTCGACGACGCCCGCGCCCGGCATGTCCTCAGGATGGATGAACAGCACGTCGCGCGTGCCCTTCACGCCGCGAAAGCGGTCGTGATAGCCATAGATCGTGGTGTTGAACTGGTCGTTGGAGCGGAGAGTCATCAGCCGGAACCGACCTTCCGCGTCGCCGAACCCGGTCGCGCTCAATCCGGTCGGGACCAGGAACTCCGCCTTCTTGCTCGGCGTCTCCCAGATGCGCTCGGCCGCCTTGTTCCCCTTCCAGAAGCCGCCGGGGGTGAACAGGCGCTGGTTGAAGTCCTGGAAGATCGCCGGATAGGTCGCCTCGATCGCGTCGCGGATGCGGCCATAGTCGGCGACCCAGCCGTCCCAGTCGATGCGCGGGTTGGGCGGCAGGATGCGCTTGGCGATCTCGGCGACGATGCGCGGCTCGGAAAGGAGGTGCGGGCTGGCCGGCTTGGCCTTGCCGCGCGAGCCATGGATGCAGCTCGTCGAATCCTCCATCGACACCGCCTGCGGCCCGCTCTCCTGCACATCCTCCTCGATGCGGCCGAGACAGGGCAGCAAATAGGTAACCTTGCCCGGGAAGAGATGGTTGCGGTTGAGCTTGGTCGCGATCTGGACGGAGAGGTCGAGCCGCGGCCATGCCGCCTCCATTGCTTCCGTCTCAGGCACCGCGCGCAGGAAGTTGCCGCCCAGCCCGATCACAGCCTTTACCGAGCCCTGGATCACGCCGCGGCAGGTCTCGACGGTGTCGAGGCCCTTCTCGGTCGGCGGATCGAAGCCGTAGAGCTCCTTCAATTTGTCGACCGGCACCAGCTCTGTTTTCTCGGTGATCCCGACCGTGCGCTGGCCCTGGACGTTGGAATGACCCCGGACCGGCGTCGGCCCCGCGCCGGGCTTGCCGATATTGCCGCGAAGCAGCAGCAAATTGACCAGCACCCGGACATTCTCGACGCCCTTTACATGCTGGGTCAGTCCCATGCCGTAGATGGCGAGGACCGCCTTGGCCTTGGCATAGACCCGCGCCGTCTCTTCGAGCGCCGACTGCTCCAGCCCGGACTCACGGACGATATCGGCCCATTCGGCCTTGCGCGCATGGTCGGCAAAGGCCTCGAAATCCTTGGTGTGCTGCGCGATGAAGTCGCGGTCGAGCACCGGTGGATCGCCCACCGCCAGCGCGGCATCGTCCCATTCGACGAGGAACTTGGCGATGCCGAGCATCGCCGCGATATCGCCGCCCGTTTTCACCTGGTGATATTGGGTCGAGATCTGGGTCTCGCCGCCGGTCGCCATCTCGACCGGATTCTGCGGATCGGTGAAGCGCTCGAGCCCACGCTCCTTCAAGGGATTGAAGGTGATGATCTCGACGCCGCGCTTCCGGGCCGAGCGCAGGTCATGCAGCATCCGCGGTGCGTTCGATCCGACATTCTGGCCGAAGAACAGGATGCAGTCGCATGCCTCGAAGTCCTTCAGTTGCGTGGTACCGACTGGCACGCCGATCGCCGCCTTGAGGCCGACCGAGGTGGACTCATGGCACATGTTCGAGCTGTCGGGCAGGTTCTGGTTGCCGAACATCCGCGCCATCAGGCCGTACATGTACGAGGCCTCCAGGCTGGTGCGACCGGAGGAATAGAAGACGACCGACTTGGGGTCGAGAGGCCGCAGCGCGGCGCCGATCCCGTCAAAAGCTTCTTCCCAACCGCACGCGACATACTTGTCGGTCGCGGGATCGTAGCGCAGCGGATGGGTCAGCCGGCCATGCTGCTCGAGGTCGTAGTCCCGCCAGCCGCGCAATTCGCTCAGCGTATGCTGCTCGAAGAACGCGGGCGTCGTGCGGCGCGTCGTCAGTTCCCAGGCGGTCGCCTTTGCGCCTTCTTCGCAGAATTCCGCGGGGTGATGATCGGCGGGCTTCGCCCAGGCGCAGCTCACGCACATGAAGCCGTCGGGCTTGTTCTGCCGGGCGAGCTGGCGGATCGTGTCGGGCGTGACATGCTCGCGCGGCAAGATCTCGGCGAGCGAGCGGACCGAGCCCCAGCCGCCCGCCGGACCTTTATAGGGCTTGATCTCCGGCTTGTCCGAACGCTGCTTGGCCATGATCCAACCTTTCGCCATCTTCGGAACGGTCGGCCGGGATAATGGTTCATGTGCATGCAACAGCAAGGAAATTCGTTGTGATTCGACCGGTTTGGTACCGCCCCTCCGTGGTGCCGATCGGACCGAAGCCGGTCGCGGCGATCACGCATCCTCGCCCCGGCCCGGCGCGACCATGACGGGACTATGGCAATGACACAGACCGTGGCGGAGTTGCAGCGGCTGATGGAGATAGCCGCCGAGGCAATGGATTTCGAGCGGGCACGCACGCTGCGCGACCGGATCAACCTGCTGCGCGGCGGCGCTACGCCGGAGGAAGCGGCGCAGGCCGACACAACCGGGCTGCAGCGTCAGGGGCCCGGCGCAATGGGCCTGGGCACGAGCCAGCAGCGTGCCGTCCCGCCTGCAGGCTGGAAGCCGCCGCCCAAGCCCGATCCCATGACCCGCGGCACCGGCCGGCGCCAGGCGAGGAAAGCGCCGCGTTGAGCCCCGGGGCTCAAGCCTGGCTGGCCGGCTCGGAGATTGGTGGGAGCTTGCCGGCGACGATATCGTCATAGCGTTTCGCCAGCTCGCGGTTGGGGCGGGCTATCGCCGGGTCCCGCGCCTTGTCCGCGAGCGCCCGCTCGGCCTCGGCGCGGCGGGCATAATAGTCCGATGGACTGTCGGTCATCGATCGTTCCCTATCCAAAAGGCTTTCCACAATGGCCCGCACGCGTCCGCTTGCGATCGCGGGCGGGCGCTAGATGGGTTGCATCGCCGCGGAGGCAATACGGCCAGCTAAGTCACGGAAGTATATGCCGTTCCTGGCGCGAAATGGATGGCACGTTTTGGGCGATGCGGCATTCGCTGGCCATGGATGATGCACCATTTCGAGGAAGAACATGTCGAAGCTGGACCTCGAGCGCTGGGGACAGAAGCTGGCGCGCGCCTTTCCCGTCGAAGGCGAAAGCGAGCTGAGCAGGTTGCTGCGGTTCCTGGACGCGGTGCGCTGGCCCCCGCCGCCGCCGGCCGCCTGATCACCGCCGGCCGGCTCGCCTCTATTCCGCGCCGCTGCGGCGCGCGAGCAGCTCGTCGACCGAGGCATCGGCGGACTCGGCTTCGGCATCGCCCTTGCCCGCTTCCCGCTCGGGCGCATCGCGAATCGCGCAGATTTCCCCGTCGGTCAGGTGCTCGATCCCGATGAACTCCGGGCGCGCCTTGTTGGCCGCGCGGAGCAGCTCGTCGAGCTTTGCCTGGATCGCCGCCCGTCGCGGTTCTGGCTGTTTTTGGATGAGAAACACGGCGAGGAAGGTCAGTACCGTGGTCGCGGTGTTGATCACCAGCTGCCATGTGTTCGAATAGTGGAATACTGGCCCGCTGACTGCCCAGAGGATGCAGCAGAGCGTGGCCAGGATGAACGCCAGCGGGTGGCCCATCAAGGCGGCGCTGCGCGATGCGAGCGCGGTAAAGAATCGGTTCGCTGGCGATCATCCTCCTTCCTGATCACCGGCGAACGTTTCGCACGCATTATGGTGTCGCGCGGCGAAGACGAGCCTGGATCGGCCTCATTGCGGTGGACCGGCGGGATGGAGGCTCACGGCCGCGCGCGGCGTGACCGCCAGATCGCATAGGCACCTGCCATTGCGGCCGACGATACGACAAGGGCGGCCGTCAGCCGCGGACGCATCGCGGCCTTGGTGTAGGGGCTGATCTTGAATCCGGCCTCGTTCGGCGAGCGCTCGTCGCCATCGCTGCCGGGCGCGAACAGATTGCTGCCTTCGCTCTTGGGGATGCCGCGCTTGTGGAGGAACGGGACGATGATAGGGGCGAGGCGCTCGAACACCGCCAGGAAATGCTCGGCGAACAGCACTTGCGCCCTTCCGGCGCCACCGACCGTGATCTCGCGCCGGGGGTGCTCCGCGCAGCGCAGGATCGCCTCGGCGACGAGGCGCGGGTCATAGGGCGGGGGAGGGATCATCGCTTCGCCTTGCAGGTGGTTCGCGGCATGCACGCCGATCGGCGTCGCGATGCCGGAGGGTTTGATCAGCGAGACCGACACCGGCGAACCCGCGGCCTTGAGCTCGATGCGCAGTGATTGCACAAAGGCGCGCACCGCATGCTTCGACGCCGCATAGGCGCCCATGATCGGCGAGCTCATCTCCGCGGCAATCGACGCGACCGTGATCAGCGCGCCGCCGCGGCTTCCGAACAGCTCGAGCGCGACATGCGACCCGTTGACCACGCCGAAATAATTGGTGCGGAACAGGCGCTGATGTTCATCGTCCGGCGTGTCGGCGAGCGTCGCATAGATGGCAACGCCGGCATTGTTGACCCAGGTGTCGATGCGGCCGAACCGGGCGATGCCGGCTGCCGCCGCCCGCGCCAACGCCTCGCGGTCGCCGACATCGGCGACCGCGAAACAGGCTTGACCGCCTTGCGCTTCGATGCCGCGCACGATTTCTGCCAGTGCCGCCTCGTTGCGCGACACCAGGATCACCTTCGCGCCGCGCGACGCGGCGAGGCGCGCAGTGACGAGCCCGATGCCCGAGCTCGCCCCGGTGATGAGAATTGTCTGGTCGCCGATTGGCGGCATCTCAGGATGCCGCCCGACAATCGGGTGCGCGGCCTGCCTGGCAGTTGGGGTCACGCGTCGCCGCTGCCGGGCTCGGCCATGCCGCGGTGCATTTGCGCCGGCACCGATTGCGGCAGCACGCCGGCCGCCGCGACCTGGAGCTTGTTCTTCCAGCCCGAGATGATCGTGTCCTTGCCGGACATCAGCGCGTCCCAGCCATGCTTGGCGACATCGGCCGGGTCGGACTTGCTCTCCGACTGACCGACCTTGGTGTCGTCCATCCCGGCGCGGTGGAAGAAATTGGTTTCGACCGGGCCTGGCTCGAGCGTGGTGAGCGTGATGCCCGCATGCTCCTTCAGTTCGTTACGGATCGCCGCGGTGAAATTGTCCACGAACGCCTTGGTGCCATTATAGACCGCAGCGAAGCTTCCCGGCATCCAGCCGGCGATCGAGCCGGTGACAAGTACCTTGCCCTGGCCTTGCGCGACCATCTGCCTGAGCACCTTCTGGAGCAGATAGACCGTGCCGGTGATGTTGGTGTCGATCACATGACGCCAGTCCGCGATGTCCTGATCGAGAAACGCGCCGCCCAGGCCGTGGCCGGCATTGGCGCATAGCAGGTCGATCTGGCGGCCCTCGGCTGCGCTCAGCAGCCGGTCAACGCCTTCGACCGTGGACAGATCTACTTCGAGGGTCTCTGCACCGGCGATGCCGGCGCTTGGATCGACGAAGGGCGTGTCGGCGACGAGCAGCAGCGCATAGCCGTCCGCTGCGGCGAGCTTCGCCAGCTGCGCGCCAATGCCGCTCGAGGCGCCGGTAATGATTCCGAATTTCGCCATGATGCTTATTCCGCTGCGAGCGCAAGGCCGGGCTTGAGCACGACCTTGGTCACTTCGTTCTGGTTGTCGTGGAACATCTTGTAGCCCTCGGGCGCCTGCTCCAGCGGCAAGGTGTGGCTGATCAGGAAGGTGGTATCGATCTTGCCCTCCATGATCGCGTTGAGCAATGCCGGCATGTAATGCTGGACGTGCGTCTGGCCGGTCTTGAGGGTCAGGCCCTTCTCCATGAAGGCGCCGAGCGGGAACTTGTCGACGAAGCCGCCATAGACTGCCGGCATCGAGACCCGGCCGCCCTTGCGGCAGGCATGGATCGCCTGGCGGATCGAATGGATGCGGTCGGTGCCCAGGAAAGTCGACGCCTTGATCTGGTCGATGACGTTGTCGACGAAAAAGCCGTGCGCTTCGAGCCCGACAGCGTCGATCACCGCATCGGGGCCGATCCCGCCGGTCATTAGCATCAGCGCCTCATAGGTCGCGCTTTCCTCGAAGTTGATCGTCTCCGCACCGAACTTCTTCGCGAGCTCCAGCCGGTGCGGAAAATGGTCGATCGCGATCACGCGCTCCGCGCCCATCAGGAAGGCCGACTGGACCGCGAACAGGCCGACCGGGCCGCAGCCCCAAACCGCGACGGTGTCACCCGGCTCGATCCCGGCATTTTCCGCCGCCATCCAGCCGGTGGGCAGGATGTCCGACAGGAATAGCACCTTCTCGTCCTCGATCCCGTCCGGAATGATGATCGGACCGACATCCGAGAAGGGGACGCGGACATATTCCGCCTGGCCGCCGGCATAGCCGCCGGTCAGGTGGCTGTAACCGAACAGCCCGCTCATCGGCGTGCCGTACATTTCCTGGCCGATATCCTGATTGTCGGCGGGAAGGCCGTTGTCGCACGCCGAATATTGGTGCTTGCCACAATGATAGCAGCTGCCGCAGGCGATGGTGAACGGCACCACGACCCGCTGGCCCTTTTTCAGCGTCGACTTGGCGCCGGTCTCGACTACTTCGCCCATGAATTCATGGCCGAGAATGTCGCCGGCCATCATCGTCGGGATATAGCCGTCATAGAGGTGGAGGTCCGAGCCGCAGATCGCAGTCGAGGTGATCTTGATGATCGCGTCGCGGGGGTTGAGGATCTCGGGGTCGTCGACCGTGTCGACGCGGACGTCGTGCTTGCCGTGCCAAGTGAGCGCGCGCATCAGTTCTTCTCCTCTTCGAGCTGCGCCCGGGTGCGTGACGACGTGGCGATCTCGCCAGTTTCCATGAGCTGCTTGAAGCGGCGTAGGTCGCGCCGCGCCTGGATGGCGGGCTCACGCTGGAACATCTTGGCGATCACCTTGCCGATCACGCCGGCAGGCGGATCGTAGAGGATGGTCGCCGTGACCACCGTGCCGCGCGCGCCCGCGTCGCGGAATTCGATCCGGCCGCTGTTGGGCACCTCGGCGCCTTCGTCCGAGGACCAGGCGATCAACGCATCCTCGATCTCTTCGGTGACGGTGGCGTTCCATTCGACGGTCTTGCCGCCGGGCGCCTTGACCACCCAGTGCGAACGGCTGGGCGAGACCACGTCAATCCGCTCGACATTGTCCATGAAGGCCGCGAGGTTCCCGAAGTCGCGCCAGAAGGCATAGAGCTCGTTACGGGGTCTGTTGATCGTCACGGCGCGCCCGATCAGCGTATCGCCGCGCGGCTCGATGAGTTGCTCGGTCGCAATGTCGACCGCGGCGGAGGCATGTTTCGAAGTCGCAAGCGGTGCGTCGTCCTGCCGCGCAGGATCGAGGGTGTCGGGCATGGGCGGCTCCTTGGATATAGTCCACCCAAGAACCCCCTCGCGCGCTGGCCGTTCCGCCAAAGCGCGCCCAAGCGCAACGAAATTACGCTTTTCTATCAAATACTAACCTGGGTTAGCAAGCGGCGCATCATCGAAGCTGGCTCTCCTTGCTGCCGCGCCGGTTGTATCGACCGGCACCGTTTCGAAACCGGCTGCTTCGAGCATCGCGATCAGGCGCTCCTGGCCTTGGGCGACCAGGATCGTACGTCCGGCGAGCGACAGGATGTTGCAACCGAGCTGACGCGCCTCCTCGACCCGTGCCGGCAAGATCCGGATGCCGCGCAGCTCGAGCGATGCGAGAAATTCCGGCGGGAGCGCCTCCACCCACGCCAGGGCCGTGTTGGCGTCGAGCATGCAGAAGAGCGTGTCGAGGTGCAGGTGCTCGAGATCGAACCGGCAGAAGAGGACCTCCCAGCCGCGCGCGCGGAACTGGTCGGCCAGGCTATGCGCACCGACGACGGTGGTGCGCTCGCCGGACAGGCCGATGACCGCAAGACGATCGCGAGCAACGCAGACGTCTCTGCCCTCGATTGTGCCGCGCTCGATCACGCCCGGCCGGGCGCCCGTGATCGTGGCGAGGGTGCGCTCGACATGCGCCCGCTCGTAGCCGCGATGCCGGCAGGGCGGGGTTGAGCAGCACTGGCTCCCAGGGCGTCATGACGGCGCAGTCGCGCGTGAAGCAAAGATCGGGAAGGTCCGGCTTGGGCGGCAGCATATGGCAGCGCACGCCCAGCTGCTCCAGCGTTGCCCGGAGCTGGCGATGCTGCCCGAGCGCCCTAGCAGTGTTCGTCTCGTACCCGTGGTCCAAACTCTCGCACGTGACCGAGCAGCACGGAACCGGACTGAGATGCGCGGCGCTGCACAACAGGACGTCTGACAGCCGGTCGCTCTCGCTGCGCACCGCCCAGCGGGTGGACTTGTGCCGCGTCGCCAGGCCGGCAGGGATGCTGAGGAATTCGGGTTTCATAGAGTCTCAATGAAGAATGGTGTGCCATGATTGCCCGGGTCGAACTGGATCACTGCGCTGCCGCGGCAGGGGCAAAAGGGGCATAGGGTACGCAGCGAGCTCGCAACACTATCAAGGTCGATCGACCATCTTGCGTTCTGGCATGAAGCACTCCCGTTAGAGCTCGACCTAACCCACCGGCGCCCCGGAAGTTGCCTGCGCGACCGGTACCTTAACTTCGGTTATAACGATTAGGGCGCAGGGTAATCGCCGATTTTTGTTGCAGGCGCCGTACGGCGCTGCGGAACTAGTTGCCGGCCGAATACGCGAACTTATACCGTGTTAGTGCGTCGGTCGTCCGCCTGGACTAGCGTTCCTCGACTGGAAGGATGCATATGGACGACAGGCATTATTTCGCGACGCGCGCGCAGGCCGAGCGCGCCGCGGCGAGGGCGGCCGCCGACCTGGCCAGCGCTCGCATACACCGCGACCTCGCTATGACTTATGAGCAGCGCGCGGGGTTGGACGGCGCGGCACCGGACGGCGCCGCCGCCGCGTCGAGCCTCGCGGACGATCAGGCCCGCCAGTTCGTCGACCGGCCTCGGCCGAGCGTATCGTCGCCTCCGATCCCGCTGTTCCGAAACTAGGGCCGGGCGGCACGGGACCGCTTGGTCATGAGGACAACCGCCATCTGTGCTGTCATTGTGCGTCCGTACAGCCCTCGTCGAGTTGCGCGCGTTCCAGCCTATCGTTGCGGCGCGCCGCATGCCTCTCGCTGATGGGGCGTCGATACGGTGCAGGGCGGCTGATCCAGATCCCGTTTTCGACTCTGTGCCGTCAGTCCGCCTTCGCCGTCCCAGTCGGGATCTTCTCGACGTCCCCGGCGATGAGGTTGACCGACGTCGGATAGGCGAAGTCGATATGGTTGGCGTGGAAACGCTCCAGCACCGCCGCCGCCACACGGTCGCGTGCCTCGGCCGGGAAATCGATCTCGACCGATTCGAACTCGAGATCGTAGCTTAGGCCGGCGTCGGAGAAGCCGTTCAGCCCGCCATGGACCAGGACATAGCCTTCGCTCTCGACGGCTTCCTTGAGCAAGCCGGGCAGCGAGCGAACGAGGTCGGGATCGATGCCGTAGCCGAGATGGAAGTCGAACTTGAAGCGGTTGCGCGCGCGCCGGGTCGTGTTGAGGATCTCGAAGTCGAGCAGCTTGCGGTTGGCGATGATCCGCTCCTCGCCATTGCCGCCGCGAACCCGCGTCGACTTGAGGCCGATCGCCTCGACCGTCCCGGCCCCCGACCCTTTGTCATAGGAAATCGAGTCGCCCAAGCGGAACGGCCGGTCGAAGATGATGGCCAGCGCCGCGAACAGGTCTGCAAAGACACCCTGGGCGGCCAGGCCGATAGCGATGCCGCCGACGCCGAGCCCGGCGACGAGACCGGTCACGTTGACGCCGAGATTGCTGAGCACCAGCACCACCGAGATCGCGAACAGGACGATCGTTACGAGCAGCCGGATGATCCCGAGCGCGCTGGCAAGGCCATGGTCGTGGCCGGGGTCGGCCTGGGTGCGATGCTCGATCGCGCCGAAGATGATCTCGCGCGCCCAGATCGCCGCCTGGAATACCGCGGCGATAGTGAACAGGAAGACGATTGTCGCGTGGATGAGTGGCGGCGCATCGGCATAGCCGATTACCAGCCGCGCCGAGGTCATGATCATGAAGAAGGTGCCGGTCTTCGCCAGCGCCCGTCCGATAATGCTGTACCAGGTGGCGACGCCCTCTCCGCGTTTGCAGAGCCGTATCGCCCAGCCGCGCAGCAGCAGGAGGAGACCGAAGATCCCGACGCCGATGGCGATCGCGACGGCGATCGCCAGCCAGTGCGTGGTGAACCATGCGCTGGCGTCGCCCGCCACGCCGCGGACCTGGGCGATCAGGTCGCCTCTATGAAGGCCTTCGATCGGCGGGGCTATCGTATTGGAGTTGCTCATGCGGCCCGAAATCATGAGCGCGGGCGGGGGTTCCCGCTTTTCGCTGCGACGCAGTAAATCTCCTGGCCGATGGTGCTTTGGCTAGGCGGCGGTGCGCACGTTCGCGAGCCCTTCGAAGGTGGCGCGGACATTTGCGGAGGCGCCCGCGACCAGCGTCGAGACTTGGGTGAGA
Source organism: Sphingomonas sp. JC676 (assembly GCF_014489075.1). GTDB lineage: Bacteria > Pseudomonadota > Alphaproteobacteria > Sphingomonadales > Sphingomonadaceae > Sphingomonas. The sequence continues at coordinate 461,048 of NZ_JACTGR010000004.1, forward strand.
AATGCTTGGGCTTCCACGCCGGGGCGGCGTTCCGCCATTTCCCAGCTGCCGAACTCGCGCGCTTCGATCGCACGGTTCGACAGGATCACGATGGCGCGGTGCCGGCAATCTGCGCGGATGCGGTCGAGCGTGCGGGTGAGGTCGGGTTCCTCCCCTTCGATCGCCTGGAGAAAGCGCTTCCCGTCCGAGTAGAGCAGGCCGGTGATCCCGTCGCGGCGATTGTTGGCCCGCGAGGCGGCGAGTATCCCGGTGAGGGCGGCCGGGCCGACATCGCCGGCGGCGGTGCTGATATAGACGATCTGGCGCATGCAATCCTCCGGGCGAGACGCCTTGGCCTAGGGCTAAGCCGTTAGAAACTCGTGAAAACGCTTCCAATCGGCGGGAGCATTGCTTCTTTTTGGAGGCGCAATTTCTAAAAGCCGGCGCGACTCGCGTTTCGCGACCGAGTGCCACGGCGCAGGACCGTCCGACGGCTCCGCGCCACCGAGCCTGCGGTCTCGGCCGCAAGGTGACGCCCGTTGGACAGCGGAGGAGCCGCTCTCGCAGCCAAGTATTTAATGTGCTTCTCCCGTCGAGCGGGAAGTAGCCGGAACTCCCGGCTAGACCCGCCGAGGCCGACGGCAAATCGCGCGTGCCTGAAGTATCGTGGCGCGTGTGGGTGCCGGAGATGCGCCCTCCGCGCAGCATGATGGCTATCGACGCTCTGACTGTTGAGTGATGGAGCTGGTGAGTGATGGAGCTGGAAAATCTAGATAGTGCGGGCCGCCGCACCGGACACCGTATGAGCGCCCTGCGTTAGGGGCGGCATGCGCTTCCAGCTGCCCCCCGTCGCAACCGCCCCCTTCTGCCCCCCTCGGGTGCAGGGCACCGTCATCGTCGCACCCACGATACCTAGTTGGCGCAAGCTATTTCGGTTTGCCGGACCAGGCCTGCTCGTCGCGGTTGGCTATATGGACCCCGGCAACTGGGCGATCGACATCGAATCCGGTTCGCGCTACGGTTACGATCTCCTCTTCGTGGTGCTCCTCTGCGGCGTCGCAGCGATGCTGCTGCAAGGGCTCGCAATGCGGTTGGGGCTAGTGGCCCGGCGCGATCTCGCGCGGATGGCGCGGGAACGCTACAGCACGGCTGCGACGCGCACCCTCTGGATTCTAGCCGAGGTCGCCATTGTCGCGACCGATATCGCTGAGGTCCTCGGATCGGCGCTCGCGTTCAACTTATTGCTCGGCATTCCGCTGTGGATAGGGTGCTGCTGACCGGTTTCGACACGCTGATTGTTCTCGCGCTCCAAGGGCGTGGCTTTCGACAGCTCGAGGCGATCATCCTCGGGCTTGTTCTTACCATCGCCGTCTGCTTCATCGCCCAGCTTGTGATCGCTGGACCGAGCATGGCTGGCGTGCTGCACGGGACGGTGCCGAAGCTCGCGATCTTCGGTGACCCGCATGCACTGTACCTGGCCGTCGGCATTCTCGGTGCGACGGTAATGCCGCACAATCTCTATCTCCATAGCTCGATTGTGCAAACCCGTTTGCCGGCGCCGGGATCGGCAGCAACGCGTGAGGCGCTACGGTTCGGGACGATCGACATTGTTGCGGCACTTTGCCTGGCAACCTTGGTCAATGCGGCGATCCTGACCTTGGCCGCGGGGACCTTTCACGTCAGCGGCTACACGGGCGTAGCCGAGATCGAGGATGCTTACCGGTTGCTGGAGCCCCTTACCGGCGCCGCCGCAGCGGCGCTGCTCTTTGGGATCGCGCTGTTTGCGTCCGGCCAAAGCGCCACCTTCACCGGCACCATCGCAGGCCAAGTGATCCTCGAGGGATTTCTCGACTTCGAAATCCCATGCTGGCTTCGTCGCGTCATCACCCGCGGCCTGGCTTTGATCCCCGCCCTGATTGGGATACTTTGGCTAGGCGAACACGCCGTGGGCAAATTGCTGATCCTCACTCAGGTAGTTCTGTCTCTGCAGCTACCGTTCGCGATCTATCCGCTCATCCGCTTCACAAGCGACAAGGCGATAATGGGCGAGTTCGCGAATGGTTTCTGGGTGCGTGCGCTTGCGTGGAGCCTGTTCGGCCTGATTGTGATCGCCAATCTGTGGCTCATTTCCAGCTGGCTTTAGGATCGGCCGCGGCTGTCCCTGCTGCATTTTTTGTTTGGTGCCGTTAAGCAGCCGTGGACAACAGTTGCTTGCCGGGATCGCAGATACCGCTACGGCGCGATCACCAGGGCAGTTCCTCGAACAGGATCATCTCCTGGAAGCCAGCCGGTTCGAAGCCGATGCCGGCGACGAGGCGGCTCAGGGGAAACTGCGCGCTTGCCGCGAGCACCGCCTCGGGATCGGACTGGCGGGAAGGATCATGCGCTGCGGTCCATTTGGCGAGCGACGAGACGCGCGCGTGCAAGGCCGCCGACAGGGCGGGAGCGTCGCCAAGGCCTGCATCCATGGCATAGCCCTGCAGTGTCAGCGCCTGGGCTCATCGAAACGGTGCGTCAAAGCATCTTGGAATGATACGGGCTTCAACGGCACGCGTCGGCATTGCCGCGCCGGAGCGCCCGTTTGCGCGAGGTGGAGCTGCTGCCGCGGAGCCGTAAAAAGGGCCTCACGGTCGAACCGGGCCTGCTGTCCCGCCAGCGGAGCTGGGCGCCAGCCGCTGCGCGCTTTTCGGCGGGACCGAGCGTGCCCCGCGCAAAGGCATCGAAACCCTGCCGGCTTCGCAAGAGCCGCCAGCGCACGTCGGGACGAGCACCAAGCTTCGGAATAGTGGAACGCTCCCACGCCCCGAACGGGCGGAGCCAGGTTTCACGGTGCGCTGTCAGCATAACACCATCCCCGATGGGCACGGCGTCCACCTGGTCGAGCTTATCCAAAAGATCCGTGAACAGGTCGTCATCCGCCACAGGAATGTAGCTCGTGAAGGTTGAGCCCAGCCGGTCGAGATCGTGTTGCGTGAGGAAACCAATGGAAACGATACGGTCAGCCGGCATGAGCGAACCTCCTTGGCCTTCCAACGAAGGCGTGTCGGATAAGTGCCGTACGGCCAGCTCGAGGACAAGCGGAGGCTAATGGGCTAGCGCGATCCTTATCGACGCCGGGGGATGTCCAATCCCATGTTCGGCATTTACGACTTCGTCCTATCATCCAGTGCCCCCGCAGTCCTCCCACGAGGGGACTGTCCCCGATCCGACCGAAGCTCGCTTTTCGCTCGCGAAGCAGCAGCCTATAACTTGCGGCAGGTTGTTGCATCCACCGCCTTCGCAGGTTAGCCGCCAGGTAGGGGCGGGCGCGAGGAGAGCGCTATGATAATGGTACCAAGCCACAGGGAAGCTGACGCGCGTGGCGGGTCCGCGTTCTACATCGCACGCGCTCGGGAAAGCCTGCGCCTCGCTGAAGAAGAGCAACTCCACACGCGGCGGCTGGTGCATATGCAGGCAGCGCAGCGATGGATCGATATGGCCGAACGCGCCAAGCGACTGGAAACACGCGCGGAGCGGCGGCCGTCGCTGCCGGCAGATCAAGCGCGCTCGCGCTAAGATCCCACCTGGCCGATCTGTTTCTTCGGCTTGCTTCGGATCGGCGTACTGCTCTGCGCGCTCGCCGGATCGGCTCGCTGCAGAAAGTTGCTTGAGTTTAATGACGTCGCAAATGGCCCGACGCATCCTCCCTCGTTCCGGACCGGGGCTCATCTTTGGAGAATGGGAATGCCTATGCGAGAAAATGGTGCGGATCGGGCGTATTTTGCCAGGCGCGCGAGGGAAGAGCGCGACAAGGCTGGGGTTTGTGAGGACAGCGCCGCCGCGCTGGTGCACCTCACGCTAGCTAACGAATATGCCAGGCGAGCCGAAGATACGGCCGCGATACCTTATCCGATCTCGAACTGACCGTAGAATGCGAGCAGCCAATACGATCAAGACTACAGGCTATCTGATTTCGACGCTCAGCGTCGTGTTGCTTGGCGCCGTATCATGGAAGGCGGCGTCCGAGGAGCCGGTCCTCATCGCTTGCTTGATTGGAGGGATGCTGGCCTCGGCGGCGGGCATGTTGCTGCGCTGGATATCTTATCAGCTGCAGGAGCGCGGGGAGAACAAATGAGCGAGCTGTTGGCGATCGTACCGGACGAGGTCGAAGTGGCGGCACGCGAACTCCTGGAACTGGCGTGCGCGAAGGAACTGGCCATCGTCAGCGCCGAGAGTTGCCCCGGCGGTCTTGTTGCATCTCTCCTGACGGATGTTGAGGGCGCGAGCCGCGCGTTCGAACGCGGCTTCGTCGTCTACACGGATGAGGCCAAGTGCGAATTGCTTGCGATCGACAGCCGGATGATCGAGCGATGCGGCGCGGTCAGCCGCGAAACGGCAATCGCCATGGCACAAGGAGCGTTAAGTCGTTCGCATGGCGACGTCGCGATTGCGATTACCGGTTTCGCCGGCCCCGCCGGCCCTGGCGACGAGCCGGGACTCGTGCATTTTGCCTGCGCGCGCTCCGACGAAGTCACCTGCCACCGCGAAGAGCATTTCGGCGATATCGGACGCGGTCCCGTGCGTCTGCGGTGTCTCGCGGTTGCCATCGACATGCTGCGCAAAGCTATTGAAACGGCGGACTGATACCGATTGCGACAGCAAGCTGGCGAGTCTTTAAGGAGCGCCGCTGTGCGGGTCGAAGATGCCGGATTGACGGTCCTACCATTCAATAGGACCGGGCCGAGCACCGCCTCGGTCAAGCGCTTCTGCCAGAAAACACAGCAGACCTTATGTGGCGAACTTTAGATTCACGTGACTAGGCTCCCCGACACAAGAGATAGCACAGTCAATCGCAAATTTCGGGGTAACGGCATGCCGTTTGGTTTCTACATGATGATCGGCCTGCTGGTAGCCCTGCTAGCGATTGGGGGCCTGGTAGCGGCGAGGCGTCGCACCGCCAAATCCGCAAAGGAGGAGGCGCTGAAGAGGCGCCGGAAGCCCGAAGATCGCCCCGATCTTTAGGGGACGGGCTTACGAGCTGGAAGCACCGCTATGAGAGGATACGCGCGCAAACCGATCATGCCACCTCGGAGAAACGAGGCGACGGGCCGTCCAGCAGCATGAAGCCCTCGTCAAAGTCCCCGATCGAAACCAGCTGATCCCAGTCTTCGACGATGACTTGCCGGGACCGCATGGTTGCGACGGAGCGCTCTCTCAATTCCTTCAAGGTACGGTTGACGTGAACGCTCGTCAGACCGGTGGCGTCGCCCAGGTCGGCCTGGGTCGCTGGCAGCGCGAAGGCGTGCCTGTCGCCTTGTCCCGCTCGCTCGCACCGGATGGCCATCTCGCACAATAGATGCGCGAGTCTGGCGAGTGCGTCCCTTCGGCCAACATTTACGACCCATTCCGAGAAGATCGATCCGTCCGCTACGCAGTCGCGCCATAGCGCCTCGGCGACACCCGCATGCTTCGCAGCGACGCGGCGAACCTCGGCATGCGGCAATCGGAGGATCGTCGTGTTGGTAAGCGCCATCAGTCCCCATGCGGACTTCGGGCTGACCACCGACGGCAGATCGGCCATGTCGCCTGGAATGTGAAGGCACGTGATCTGGCGAGCGCCCTCTCCGCTTTGGCCAAAGCGGCCGACCAGCCCATCGACTACGAGACAGGCGTGATCGACATGCTCGCCCTGCCGGACGAAGTCGGAGTGCGCCGCGACCTGCCTCACTTGCCCCTTGAGGCTCAGGACGGCGCTCGCCTCCTCGTCGGTGAGCAGCGAACGCGACGCAAGTCGATTCACGAATGGTTGGAGGGCAGGCGCATGTGAAAAAACCATATGAAGCTCCGGCCAAAGGCGGGAGCGCACAGGTCTCGCAGCCACCGGCGCCTCGAATCGTAGCCGGTGATCGGCTACCTGTACCATAGTCGGACAAGGCCCCCCACGGAAATACAACTGCTCTACGTTACCCTAGCGTAGGGCGCGGACCGAAGCTCCAGATGTGAAAATCAAACTCGGGAGTCGGCCATATCAGCGGAGCCGAATCCGGAAATGGAAACCTGCGTTAGTCCGTATCCATGGTGCGGGAGCAACGTCTTCGTGCTACACGCAGGCATCGTCGAAACACGCTTTTTGGGCTTCGGCGGCTAAGAGCATGATTGCTCCGCCTTGCTGATGGGAGCCGCATCGTGGATCGATATTTTCTTCACTTGCGTGATGACACCGATGAAATGCTCGATGCGGAAGGCTTGGAGCTGAGCGATCTTAAGGCGCTAGGAAAGATGGTGCTGGAAAGCGCTCGCGACCTGCTTTCTAGCGAGCTCAAGAGCAAGGGTGTCCTGGACTTGCGATAGCGGATCGAAGCCGAGAATCGCGATGGCGAGGTGCTGCATACCCTGGCGTTCAAAGATGCTTTTATCATAATCCCCGAGCCAGTCTGACGACCCTGCACCGCTAAAACGCACCGGCCACGCCTGGAGCCGGCGTCGAAATCCGAACGAGACGCCGGCGGCCGTCCGTTGCGCATGGCTCTCATTGCGGCTTTTGACGGGTTCTTCCCACCGATGTGGCATCGTCGAGCCGACCGCCATGCGTCGTCATTGTCAACAGCGCAGGGGCCCAGGACTAGATCGAATGCCGGCGAAGCTGGCGCCGGCTTGCATAGTCGGGACCCTAACCTTCGAAAGGCTCGTGCCAGTCTTCCGGCACCGCATCAGATTCCCTGGACAAGGTGCTCAATCACATGGCCTCGACCATGAATGTCATTGCCATGACCGCCGGAGCGGCGGCCGCAATGAGGTCGACGTGGCTGTGCACGAGCTGCCCGCCCGATTGCGCGTGGCAAGGCTGGGCAAGGGTCGCGGCGGCGAGAAACGAAGCGGATAGAGAATTGGACGAATCAGCATCGGGTACCTCCTTTTCGGCTCGAACCGCCTAGGATGAGACCGGGCGGCGACGGCGCGATTTTGCGATAAGAATCGACGGCGCGGCGACGAGCAGCGTCGCTTGCAAAAGCGCCTGAAAGAGCATGGCAGGCAAAACGGGGGCCGCTGTCCTCCGGCGGCATACGGCACATCAGCGATTTTGAGTGCGCGCACCATCTGCCGAACGGGAGGCAGCAATCGGCCGGCGACCTTTCATAGCCGCCGCGTGATGCCCATATCCTTGGAAACGCAGGAGTAACCATGGCATTCGAAATTAAGCAGAAGGGTCCCGACAAGGCGCCGCCGCGGGTCGAGGACAAGTTCGACGACGCGATCCACCTCTCCCTCGCACTCATCGAACAGCGGAATATGAAAACGCGGGTCACGCTCACGAATCTGAAGACCGGTGAGACGCTGAACGAGGCACAGATCCACGAGGCCGCCCTGTCGGTCGGTCCGCGCAAGCGCCGGCCAGAGCCCGAGGTTGCAGACTCGCAAATCGGGTGAGGAGATCATGCAGGGAAAGGGCGCGATGCAATCCTTAGCCGGATGTTCAGGCGCCCACCGAAGCGCGTGACGTTGTTCCAAGCCCGCGATCAGGCTTGGGGTTGCTCCCTCGCTTAGTATTCGGCGAGAAGCGGCCAAGGCGGCCAGCATTCCGCAAATAGGGATGCGATCGAGCTCAGCAACCGAACCGCTGCACTGGCGTTTGTCTTTGCCACGGCCTGCGGGAGGTACAATTGGCTGACGCACGCGATGATATCGAGCAAGAGGTGCGGGATACCCCACGCATCTCAACCGGCAGTGAAGGACTTGATGCCATCCTCGGCGGCGGGTTCGATGCTGACCGGCTCTATCTCTACGAAGGGCGGCCGGGCACCGGCAAAACGACCATCGCTCTGCAATTTCTGCTCGAAGGCGCCCGTTTGGGCGAGCGCGTTCTCTACATTACGCTTTCGGAGACGCGCAAGGAACTGCAGCTCGTTGCTCGACGCCACGGCTGGTCCCTCGAAGGGCTCGACATCTTCGAACTGGTGCCACCGGAGGCGACACTGGACCCGGAGCGCGAACTCACCGTCTTTCATCCGGCCGAGCTGGAGCTCACCGAAACGACAAAGTTGATTTTTGACCAGGTCGAAAAGCTCAATCCCGCGCGCGTCGTTCTCGACAGCCTTTCCGAACTGCGCCTGCTCGCCCAAAGTCCCCTGCGATACCGTCGCCAGGTGCTGGCCTTGAAGCACTTCTTCACCGCACGGGCCTGCACAGTGGTGCTGCTCGACGACCTCTCCTCCCAGCAGAATGATCTTCAGCTGCACTCGATTGCGCATGGGGTGGTGCTCCTCGAACAGCTCGCCATCGATTATGGCGCCGAGCGTCGGCGGCTGCGCGTCGTCAAGATGCGCGGGATTCAATTTCGCGGCGGGTACCACGACTTCACCATCCAGAAGGGGGGACTGGCAATCTACCCCCGGCTTGTTGCATCCGAACATGACACGGTGGCCGTCGCGGAATGCGCATCGAGCGGCAATGTCGAACTCGACACGCTTCTCGGTGGCGGGCTGGAATATGGGACCAACGCCCTGCTGCTTGGAGCGGCCGGTGTGGGCAAATCCTCGCTCGCTCTCACGTATGCGATCGCGGCTGCTGAGAGGGGCGAGCGATCGGTGCTGTTCGCATTTGACGAGGGGCGCGGGACCGTCGCCGCACGGGCACGGTCACTTGGCTTGCCGCTCGAAGACCAGGTCAAGAACGGTATGATCCGCTTCCAGCAGATCGATCCTGCAGAGATGTCTCCAGGAGAATTCGCCGCCAATGTCCGGCACAGCGTCGAGGCACAGGGCGCGAGAGTGATCGTTATCGACAGCCTCAATGGCTATCTCAACGCCATGCCGGACGAGCGCTTCTTGATCCTGCAGATGCATGAACTGCTCACCTATCTCGGCCAACGCGGCGTGCTAACCATCCTGGTCCTCGCCCAGCACGGCCTGGTCGGACCGATGGACACTCCGCTGGACATCAGTTATCTCAGCGACTCCGTCCTCATGCTGCGCTATTTCGAGGTCGGCGGGACGGTGCGCCGGGCTTTGTCCGTCGTAAAGAAGCGCAGCGGAAATCACGAGCACACCATCCGCGAATTTCGTCTGAGCACAGGCGGCGTCACGGTAGGCCCCCCACTGCGGAAGTTCAGTGGCGTTTTTACGGGCACGCCGCGGTACACCGGGGATGACTTCCCCCTCATGGAAGACGGTGAACATGCGCCCGGCTGACAAGCATGGCCGTGTCCTCGTCTTTGCTCCGATCGGCCGCGACGGAACGGCCTCCGCCGAGCTTCTCCGTCGAAGTGGCATAGCTGCCGAGACCTGCCTCAATATCGAAATCCTCACCCGGGAACTTGCCCTGGGTGCAGGAGCTGTCTTCGTCGCAGAAGAGGGGCTGTTCGGTGAGCGTACCGCGCCCTTGTTCGATTGGGCGCGGCGCCAGCCGAGCTGGTCCGAGTTGCCGTTCATCTTGTTGACCAGCAACCAGGATCAGCCAGCCGTCATGGAATGGAGGCGCAAGGTCGTCGTCGCCCTTCGCAACGTGGCTCTGCTCGAGCGCCCAGTCCAGGCAATGACGCTCACGAGCGCGGTGGCGACCGCGCTGCGCGCACGGGCGCGTCAGTATGAGGTCCGAGCGCTGCTCGAGACCCAAGCGAACGCCGCGGCGCAACTTGAGGTGCAGATCGCTCTCCGGACCCAGGAACTCGAGGAAGCTAATAGCGCGCTGCGCAGAGAGATCGAAGAGCGCGCCCGGGTCGAGGAAACGCTTCGCCAGGCGCAAAAGATCGAGGCAATCGGTCAGCTGACCGGCGGGGTCGCGCACGACTTCAATAATTTGCTGATGGTTATCTCCGGGGGGTTGGCGATGCTCGACCGGCAAGCCGATCCGGCGCGCCGGCAGCGCTTGATGGAGGGGATGCAGCAAGCTGCGGAGCGTGGCACAGGGTTGACGCGACAGCTCCTCGCCTTCTCGCGGCGCCAGCAACTCAAGCCGGAATCGATCGATCTTACGCGCCAAATTGGCGGCATGCGGGAACTGCTCGACCGCACGCTGCGCGGAGATGTGCACGTCGACTTCGACTTTGCCGATGATCTTTGGCCGGTCGAGGTCGATCCCGGAGAGCTCGAGCTGGTCATCCTGAATCTGGCGGTGAACGCGCGGGACGCCATGCCGAGCGGCGGCACCATCCTGGTTCGGACCCAAAACGTGCCCGATGATGTCGGCGCCGATCGCGTCCAGCTGTCCATCACCGACAGCGGCACCGGCATGTCTCGGGAGGTCCAGGCGCGGGTATTCGAGCCGTTCTACACGACAAAGGATATCGGCAAGGGTTCGGGGCTTGGACTGCCCCAGGTACATGGCTTCGCGCAGCAGTCCGGCGGATCGGTAGAGATCCAGAGCGAGATCGGCCGCGGTACCAGCGTGAGCATCTTCCTCCCGCGCTCCCGCAACGCAGCAAAGGAACCCCAGCACAATTATGGTGACCTAAATTTCGCTCGCCAAGCGGCCGAAAGTAGCGGGAACGTGTTGCTGGTCGAAGACGATGACGAGGTGGCTGCGCTCGTGCGAGAAATGCTCGAGCAGCTCGGCTACGGCGTCACGCGGGTCGCGAGCGCTCGCGCTGCCCTCGGCGCCCTTGCGGACGGCCGCGCGGTCGATGTCGTCTTCTCGGACATCATGATGCCTGGCGGGATGGACGGTGTTGAACTTGCGCGTGAGATACGGATGCGCCACGAGGGTCTCCCGGTCTTGCTGACGAGCGGCTACGCCGAAGCTGGCCGGGCGGCAGCCCAAGCTCTGGGCGTGCGCATTTTGGCGAAACCTTACCGTCTCGACGAACTCGCAGCAGCCCTGAGCTCGGCCGGGAGCCGCCAGCACGCACATTAGCTGCAGAGCAAGCCAGTTTAATCAAGCCAGTTTAACCTAGTTAAATGGCACCGTTTTTTCCTGGAACATAGCGGCCTCGGCCCGGTTGATGTTCGAAACGCCAATAAAAAGGCAGGGAACGGAAATGGCGACACTTGCGCTTGATTCGAATATTCGGAGCATCAGTCCCTATGTTCTTGGGCTGCGCCAGGTCAGTCAGGGATCGAGCGAACTGATTACGAAGATCGCCGTCGGCGAGCTGGAGATCGAGGTTCGGGCAAGCGGCGATTCAGTCTGGGCGTTCATCCGCCGCACTGGCCAGGGCGGCCTCGCCTTGCGCGCTGCGTATCTCGCAGGAGACTTCACCTGGTCCAAGGTCGACGCCGAGGCCGGCGAGGCAGCGCGGTTGACGGTGAGCAGCGCGCAAGGCGAGCATCTGATCGTGTTCCGGACGGGCGGCGAGGCGCTGGAGCATTTCCGGATGACCGTCCGCCTCACGCCGGCCGCGCCGATCACCATCCCGTTCATGCCTCGCGACCTGTACCCGCTCGACGCCGACGGCGACCCGCTTTGCGCGCGCGGGACCGTGGAGGCCACCCAGCGCGGCCTCAACGGCGGCGTACTGTATTTCCGCATCGATGAGCCCGCCTTCGGGAACGTCCTCTATTTCCAGAATCTCACGGCAATGAACGACTATTGTCGCGCCACGAAAACCACGCCGGACGGCGCGGTGGGCGGCGAATGGCCCGAACTGGGCTATCTGCTTCCGACGCCCGACCAGAGCGGAACGCCGCCGACCGACGCCTTGCCCGCCGGCAAGGAAGTGACCCTCTCCGACGCCATCCTCGTCTTCCGCCACGAGGCGCCGCCGCACGAGCGCGAGTCCGCCCGGCAGTTCCTCCAGATGCTGGGCGTCGCCTACAAGATGATCGATCTGCCGCACACCCATTATCGCGACTGGGTCGATCGCGCCGAGCGCACCTTGCGGGACCTGGACAAGGCCCCTGAAGCGACGATCGAGCATTATGGCCATCGCTACATCCACCCCTACACCGCCGCCGAATATCCCGACATCATGGTGCAGATGTCTATCGTCGCCGCGGTCCATAGCTGGGGAAAATGGCGTGGCGAGCCGCATCCCCTCGACGCGGAGTTCAAGGCGGGGCTCGATAAATTCTACGACCCCAAGCTCAAGTCGCTGCGCCGGTACCTGCCCAATGTCGGGAAAGACAAGGACGCCGACGCCGTCGACAGCTGGTATCTCTACCACCCGATGCTCAACCTGGGCATTCTGGCGCTCGACGGGGACAAGGACGCGCGTAAGCTGCTGCTGAAGTCGATCGACTTCGGTATCAAGGCGGCGCACCATTTCAACTATGAATGGCCGATCCAGTACAAGATCACCGACTTTTCGGTGATCACGGACGTCGCGGCGGACGGCCGCGGCCAGACCGATGTCGGCGGCATCTATGCCTGGGTGATGCTCCAGGCATTCGAGCTCACCGACGAGAAGCGTTTCCTCGACGAGGCGCGTGCCGCGATCGACGCGGCAATGGGCCTGCGCTTCAACGTCAATTACCAGGCCAACCTCACCGCTTGGGGCGCAGCCGCCTGCATGCGGCTGTGGCGGATCACCAACGAGCAGGTCTATCTCGAGCAAAGCTACGTCTATCTCGGCAGCTTCTTCCACAATTGCGAGATTTGGGAGAGCGAGATCGAACTCGCCGTCCATTATCGCAACTTCCTGGGCGTCACCTGCCTCCAGGACGCGCCCTATATGGCGATCTACGAGTGCTTCGACTCGTTCGTGGCCTTCGAGCGCTATCTCGACGATAGCGGGCCGGACCTCGAGCCCGCCGCGCGCATGCTGATCGCCGAATATTGCAAATACGCGCTCGACCGCGCCTGGTACTATTATCCCGACGCGCTGCCGCCCGAGGTGCTCTCGCCGAAACAGCGCGAGGCGAACGGGCATATCGACCGCAAGCTCTCCTTCCCGCTCGAGGACCTATACGCCGACGGCCAGCAGGCCGGCCAAGTCGGACAGGAAGTCTATGGCGCCGGCGCCGCCTTCATCTTCGCCACGCGTGCCTTCCACCATGTCGAGGGAGCACCGTTTCGCCTGTATTGCGACCAGTTCGTACGCTCGATGGAGCGTACCGGCGACAAGTCCCTCACCCTCACGCTCGATGGCGGAGAGACCTGCTCCGCCGGCCTGAGCCTGGTGCGCCTGAAACGCCGCAAGCTGTGCCAGACCCGCGTCACCACGATCGGCGGCGATGTCTTGCGGCCGCGCGACACCTCCGCCGACCGCATCGAATATCGCGTCCCGGCGAATGGCCGCCTCGTGCTGAATTGGACATGACGATGAAAGCCGGGACCACGCTTCAGGGCAAGCGTATCCTCGTGACCGGTGGCACCAAGGGGATCGGCCTCGCGACCGTGCGGCTCCTCGCCGACCAGGGCGCCCGGATCTTTACCTTTGGCCGGAACCAGGCCGGATTGGACGATGTCCTGGCAAGCACAGGCGGCAGCCGCGGCACCGTCAAGGGCATCACCGCAGATGTTTCCACGAAGGAAGGAATGGAGGCGGTGTTCGCCGCCGTCGACGCCGAGCTCGGCGGCATCGACATACTCGTCACCTGCGCCGCAATCGGCGCGCAGCCCATTCATGAGATGGCGGACGACGACTGGCGCCAGGTCGTCGAGACGAATCTGATCGGCACCCTGGCGAGCGCACGCGGGGCGATCAAACGCATGGAGGCCCAGGGCGGCGGGCATCTGCTGTTCGTCGGATCGATCAGCACCGAGATCAAGGCGGAGGGAGAGAGCGTCTATTCGGCGACCAAGGCCGGGATCCAGGCCTTCGCCGAGACGCTGCGCAAGGAAGTCGCGTCGAAGCATATCAAGGTGAGCGTGGTCCAGCCCGGCTCCGTATCGACGCCTATGCAGGAATGCAGCGACGCCGAGAAGCGCGAGGCGATCGCCAATGACGAGATGCTCCATGCCGAGGAAATCGCCGAGGCGATCGAGTTCGTCCTGACCCGGTCCGAGCGCGCCGATGTGCTCAACCTGCGCATCGAGCCGCGGCTTCAAAAGACCAGCTGATCTTGTCCGTGGGCCAACCCAAGGGAGAATCATACTGATGAAGGCAGCGTTGAAGACCGCCGAAGGACGGTTCGAAGTCAGCGAGGTCGATCGTCCGCAGATACCCAGCGCCGATTGGGTGCTGGCCCGCGTGCGCGTCGCCGGGATCTGCGGCACCGATCTTCGCCACTGGGGCAAGCACGAACCCGAGCTCGAGCATCACATCATGGGTCATGAACTTGCCGGCGAAGTCGTCGAGGTCGGGGCAGCGGTCACCAATGTGGCGTCCGGCGACCGGGTGGTCATCGAAAGCGTAATGGGCGACGGCGAATGCGAATGGTGTCGCGTCCAGCAATATAACCTGTGTCCCAACCTCTACGAGGTCCGTACCAAATGCGTGTCGCGCGCTTATGGCGAGTTCGTGACCGGCCCGGCGAAGAAATTCTACAAGCTGCCCGACCATGTCAGCTTCGAGGAAGCGGCGCTGATCGATACCTTTTCGGTGTGCCTCCATGCCCAGCATAAGTCCGGCCTCTCCATCAATGACAAGGTCGCCATCATCGGGGCGGGCCCGATCGGACTAGGGCAGCTGATGCTCGCCAAGGCCAGCGGCGCCGATGTGCTGATCCTCGACGTCGTCGACAGTGCTTTGGAGCTGGCGCTCGAACTCGGCGCGGATGTCGTGCTCAACAGCGGCCGAGAGGATCCCGTGGCGGCGGCTATGGCGTTCACCGGCGGACGCGGCGTCGACATCGCCTTTGAATGCTGCGGCGGGGAGAAGATGCCGACCACGTTGCCCCAGGCGACCCGAATGGCGCGGCGCGGCGGCAAGGTCGTGCTGGTCGGCGGCTTCGACAAGGGCGTGATCGAGATCGGCCTGGAGTGGCAGCGCATCCAGATGTCGGAGATTCAGCTGATCCCGAGCGCCAGCTTCTCCTTCCATGGCCTCGACGCCGAACAGGGCATGGCGCTCGAGCTGCTGTCCAAGGGTAAGCTCAATGCCAGCAAGCTGATCACGCATCGTTTCAGGCTCGACCAGATCAACGAAGCTTTCGAGGCGGCGGCCGCGAAGGACGAGACCGCCGCCACGTTTGTCGCGGTCCTGATCTGATGGGCGCAGGGACCAGGGCGCCCCAGCTCTTTGTCGGCACTTATGCCCGAGGTGGGGACGGCGGCCTTTATCCGCTGTACCCCAACGCCGATGGCGGCTGGGAGCTCGGGGAACCTAGCCCCTGCGCGCCCAATGCCTCGTTCGGGACCTATTCGCCGCGTTTTGGCCTCCATTATCTCGTCGATGAACGCGAGATGGGTGCGCTGCGCGTGCTCCGCCGTGAGGACATATGGCAGCCGCTTGCGCGCCTGCCGACGCAAGGCGCGCTGCCGTGCTATGCTGCGCTCAGCCCGGACGAGGGCTGGCTTGCCGTCACCAATTATGGGTCGGGCAGCATGGTCTTGTTCCGCCTTGACGCGGACACCGGTCTGGCCGGCGACCCCATGGTCGTGCACGAGAATGGCGGCCACGGCCCTGTTACTGATCGGCAGGACGCACCGCACGCACATTGCGCCGTGTTCAGCCCGGACGGCAAATGGCTGTACCAGACCGATCTCGGCACCGACGAGGTGCTGGCCTTCCCATTCGATGCACAGCGGGGGCCCGGCGACCGCCAAGTGGCATTCACGGCCCCGCCCGGCTCCGGGCCTCGGCATCTCGTCTTTCACCCCGACAAGGCGATCGCATTCCTGGTGAGCGAGCTGGCTAGCACGCTCACGGTGTTCGACGTCGAGCAGGGGGCGCTCGCCCAGCGGCAATGTCTCTCAACGCTCCCCGGCGGGTTCGGCGCAGACAGCCTGGGCGGCCATGTCGCGATCAACGCAGCCGTCGACCGCGTCTATGTCACCAATCGCGGGCACGACAGCATCGCGACCTTCGCTCTGGACGCGAACGCCCATCTGGCGCTCCTCGGCCATACGCCTGCAGGTGGCGCATCGCCCCGCTTCTTCCGCTTGCTCGAGGCAGAGCGCCGGATGCTCGTCGCCAACGAAGACGGCAACAATATCACCGTGTTCGACATCGCTCCCGACGGGGCGCCGCGCCAGTGTGGCGAGGTGGCGGTGCCAGCGCCCGCCTTCGTGTTCGCCGCCTCATAAGCTTGACGGAGAAAGGAACTGCCATGTCAGATCTTGCTGGCAAACGCGTGTTGATAACCGGCGGTGCCGGCGGCGTCGGCCGCGCGGTCGCGCAGCGCATGGCGGCCGCCGGCGCGCGCGTGCTGATCGCCGATCGCGGTGAGCTCGAGCTCCGCGAGGTCGTGGAGGGGCTGGCGCAATTGGGCGAGATCGAAGCTGTCACGGCCGATCTCTCGAGTGCCACGGGTTTGTCGCGGATGTTCGACCGGGTCGATGGCTGGCTCGGCGGCCTCGACATCCTGGTTGCCTGCGCCGGCGTCGGCTCCGGGCCGCTCATGGAGATGGACGACGCCGACTGGCGTTACGTCATCGAAAGCAACCTCATGAGCTATGTCGCGTGTACCAAGGGCGCGATCGACCGCATCAAGGCAAGCGGCACAAAGGATGGCATGATCATCCTCGTCGGGTCGATCAGCGTGCATATCAAGGCGGTCGGCGAAAGCGTCTACAACGCCGCCAAGGGCGGCGTCGCTTCGTTCGCGGAGACGCTGCGCAAGGAGCTCATCCCCGAGAGCATCCGCCTCACCCTGATCGAGCCCGGCGCGATCGGCTCGGCGATGCAGCCTTATTCCGCGGAGGAACGCGACCGCGAGATGCAGGCCTACAAGATGCTCCCGCCGGCGGAAGTGGCCGAGGCGATCCTGTTCGCGGCGACGCGTCCGCCGGGCGTGGACGTGGTTACGCTCCGGATCGAACCGCTCGTGCAGAAGATCTTCTGAGCCGATCTTGGGCAGGCTGCCAGGCTCAGAGCGCCTCACTGCGGGCGGGAACATTCGATGATCCTCGTTTCTTTTCGAGGCGCAGGATCTCGCTTCGAAGACAGACAATTACCCGGCGCTGATGCCGCCCCCTGGGAGTTCCGCAATGAATCACTATGACGTGGACAGACTGATATTCGGACCGGCCGATATCGACTTGTCCCGCTCTCCCCTTGCGGCGGGCATGGCCCGGGCCGGCGCCGAGACCTATGTCCTCGGTGCCTTCAACCCCGGCATGACGCGCCTGCCGAGCGGCAACCTGCTCTTGATGGTGCGTGTCGCCGAGGCGCTGCGTTCGCCGATCTTCGACGGCCATGTCCATTCGGTCCGCTGGGACGAGGAGCAAGGCTATGTCCTCGATGCCTGGCCGTTGGAGCTCGCCGACACCGCCGACCCGCGTCAGTTCAGGCTCAACGGCGGCGGCTGGAAGGTCCTCGCGCTGACCTCGCTGTCCTGGCTTCTGCCTGTCGAGCTCACCCCCGACGGTCTAGAGGTCATCAGCATCCATTACGACAAGGCCATAGCGCCGCAGGGCAGCTATCAATGCTATGGCGTCGAAGACGCGCGGATCAGCAAGGTCGGCGAGCGCTACCTGATGACCACCTGCTCGGTCAGCCCCGAACGGCATTCGACGACGCTCTACACGTCCGATAACGGTTTGGACTGGGCCTTCCAGGGCATCGTGCTCGATCATCAGAACAAGGACATGCTGATCTTCGAAGGCCTGGTCGACGGGCAATTCTGGGCCCAGACCCGGCCGCTGGGCGACCATTTCTTCGCCTATCCCCCGAACAGCCCATGGCGGGCCGGTCCCTCGATCAACCTGGCAACCTCTCCCGACGCCATCCACTGGCGGCCGCATCTCGCGCCGGGCATCCGGCCTTATGCCGGCACCGTCGCCGCTGCCCGGATGGGCGGCGGCGCACCGCCGATCCTGACCGAAATCGCGGGCAAGCGCGGCTGGCTGTCGCTGTGGCACGGCGTCGAACCCAAGGAGATCATCGGTGTCTACCGGACCTATTGGTCGCTCCTCGATCCGGAAGATCCAGCCAGGGCCCTTGCGACGCGCGAGCAGCCATTGCTGGAGCCCAATCCGGAGCTCACCCGGCCGCTCGAAGAGCTGCTATATGTCCGCGATGTCGTGTTCACGACCGGCATCGCGGAGGCGGGCGACCACTTCGTCGTCGCCTCCGGCGAGGCCGATCTCGCATGCCGGATCACCCATATCCCCAAGGCCATGTTCGGCTGAAATGGCCTCGGTCCATGCCCTCGCGTCCTTGGGTCTTGGCCGTGGCCGCCACCGCCAGAGGCGGGAGCGCTTGCGATGAGCGGGGTCCTTGTCGGCGTGGATTCCTCCACCCAGTCCTGCAAGGTCCTGGTCCTTGATGCGGATACGGGCGTCATCGTCGCATCGGGAAGCGCCCCGCACCCGGACGGCACCGCGGTCGACCCCATGGCCTGGATCGATGCGCTGGGCGCAGCCTGGAGCGCAGCCGGCGTCGCGGAGCGCACCGACGTGCTGGGTGTTGGCGTGTGCGCGCAGCAGCACGGGATGGTCGCGGTCGATCGGGACGGCCATCCGGTGCACGACGCACTGCTTTGGAACGACCTGCGCAGCGCGGGGCAGGCCCGGGATATGGTCGCGCAGATGGGCATTGCCGGCTGGATGGAGGCGGTCAATGTGCTGCCGGTCGCAGCCATCACCCTGACCAAGCTTGCCTGGCTGCGCGAGCATCGGCCCGAGGCGGCGGCACGGGTGCACCGCGTGATGCTGCCGCATGACTGGCTGGTGCTGCACCTTACCGGTGCGTTCGTCACCGATCGCTCCGATGCCTCGGGCACGGGCTATTTCAGCGCCGAGGCCAACCGCTACCGACCCGACCTGCTCGAGCGGTATTTCGGCGCGGTTCCGCAGCTTCCCAGGGTCCTGCGGCCCGACGAAGCGGCGGGGACGCTGCTGCCCCGATGGGGCGGCCGCGGGCGGCCCATCCCGGTCTCGGCCGGGGCCGGCGACAATGCCGGCGCCGCGCTGGGCCTGGAGCTGGAGCCGGGCGATGTCGTTATTTCGGTCGGCACGTCGGGCACGATATTCACCCGGGCGGCCAGGCCGGTGTGCGATCCCAGCGGCATCACCGCCGGATTCGCTGCTGCGACAGGGGACCATCTGCCGCTTTTATGCACCCTCAACGCCGCACGGGTGATGACCGCCACCGCGGCCTTGCTTTCGGTCGATCTGGCGAGGTTCGATGCGCTGGCGCTGGCTGGGAAGGACGATGCCGGCGGCTTGACGATGCTTCCCTATTTCGATGGCGAGCGTACCCCGGACCTGCCGGATGCGACCGGGCAGTTGCACGGCCTCACCCGCGACGCGTTTACGCCGGAGAATCTGGCGCGCGGCGCGGTACTCGCCGTCGCGAACGCGCTGGCCGATTGCGTGGGCATGCTCCGGGCGATCGATGCGCCGGTGGGCCGGCTGCTGCTGATAGGGGGCGGCGCGAAGTCGGCTGCGCTACGCGCGGTGCTTCCCGATACGCTCGCAGCATCGCTGATCCTGCCCGCGACGTGCGAATATGTGGCGCTGGGCGCGGGACGGCAGGCGGCATGGGCTGCAACCGGCCGGCTGCCCTGCTGGGGGCGCCGCATCGAGGCGGTGCTCGAGCCCAACCTGGATCCAGGCGCAGCGGCATACCGCGATCGCTATGCGCGGTTGCGCGACGCGCTTGTCAGCGACTCGCTGCGACCAGCCTCTCGATCGTCGCCCGGGCGCCGAGCTGGTGAAAGGAGTCCAGCGCGCGCAGATAGGGAGCGGTGAATTCGGGCCGCTCGGCAAGGTCGCCAAACAGGTCGCGATCGCGGATGAAGGCGAGCGGATCTCCGGTCAGCTGCCGGCCGGCCGCGGCCATGACCGCTTCCCTGCGCCGGTCCACGATATCGATCGGCGCCCCCTGCTCATCCCTGCCTTCGGCATATCTGGCCCAGGAAGCTATGATCGCGGCCGAGAGGTCAACGGGGCGCCCGGCAGCGAGATTGTCTCGGACCACGGGTACCAGCCATTTAGGGATGCGGTCCGAGGACTCGGCGCACAGCCGGGCCAGCGTGTCGCCAACCGCGGGATTGGCGAACCGCTCGATCAGCTGGCATTTATAGGCGGCCAAGTCGATTCCCGGAACCAAGGACAATGTCGGTGTCGCCTCGCGGTCCATATAGGCGAGCAGATAAGCGACAAAGGCGGGATCGGCGCAGACCTCATGGGCGAAGCGGTAGCCGGCGAGATAGCCGGGATAGCAAAGCGCCTGGTGGCTGGCATTGAGGAGGCGCAGCTTCATCAGCTCGTAGGGGCTGACGTCTTCGACCATCTGCACCCCCGATTCCTCGAACGACGGCCGCCCCGCTGGGAAATGGTCCTCCAGGACCCATTGCGCGAACGGCTCGCATATGACCGGCCATCGGTCATGCACTGCGTGCATCGCCTCCAACTGTTGCCGGTCCCGATCCAATGTGACGGGGGTGATGCGGTCGACCATGCAGTTCGGAAAAGCGACGTCCTGCCCGATCCAGGCACCGAGCGAAGAGTCGATCAAACTGGCATAAGCGGTGAACTGGCGCCGGGCGACGTCGCCATTCCCCTGGAGGTTGTCGCACGAAAGCACGGTAAACGGAGCGACGCCGCGCTGCCGACGGCGGCGGAGCGCCTCGACGACCAGGCCGAACACCGAGCGCGGCCCGCCGACGCCGTTCCGCGCGGCGGCGAGGTCGTGGACCACATCGGGGTTGGCGGCATCGAACGCGCCGGTAGCCTGATTGAAATTGTAGCCGCCCTCGGTGATCGTCAGCGAGACGATCCGCACCGCGGAGTCGGCGAGCCGCTCGATCGCCGCTTCGGGATCGTCCGGCGCGTGGACGAAGTCGACGATCGATCCGATCACTCGTGGATCGGTAGTGCCGTCGGGATGTTTGATGACCAGCGTGTAGAGATAATCCTGCTGGGCGAGCGCGTTGCGCATCGCCAGATCGCCCGGCAGCACTCCCATGCCGCACACGCCCCAATCCAGCGCCAGGCCCGCGTTCATCAGGCGGTCGAGATACATCGCCTCGTGGGCGCGATGAAAGCCACCGACGCCGATATGGACGATGCCTGTTCTCACCGCGGAGCGGTCATAGCGCGGCGCGGGCACCGGCAAGAAAGGCACGGCCGAGGTCGATAGCGGCAGAACCTGATCGGCCGAGGTCATCATAGCGCGCTCCGAACGCGCCGAGAAAATGTCAGGGTCGGTTCCGCGACCGAGATGGCAGGGCACCTCAACCGTCCAGCTCGCGCTGAATCGCAACCGATCGCCAGGCGCGCGCAGAAGCCCGGCGGCAGAGCCGGTCCCGGCGGGCGGGGCCGTTTATCCCCCGATGCCACGGCGCTGCGGCGGCCGTAGCGCTCACCGCCCGGCCTGATTGGCCGAGGGTCAAGGGGCCGGCGGGCGAGGTCGCGGGGCGGGCATCGCGACCTACGCAACCAGGCAGAAGGGCGGGGCCATGGCGGTCCCGAATCCTTTGGCTATGGGCGCGGAGCTTGCCCATCGGCTAGGAAGTCGGTCCGCAATATCGGTGGGTCGCTTGCCCATAATCATGGTCACAGGCGGGCTCGGTGTCGCACTCATATCGTTGCGCCTGCCCGAGCACGAACTTGGCGATGTCGGCGCCATAGCCACCCTGCTCGCGCGCGCAGCTGCCCATGTCCCAGGGCATCGGGTGATCATCGCCGCCAATCCCGAAGACGCTGCCGAACGGGAGCACGGCATATCCGACCTGCGCCGGTCGCTTGCCGACCAGGAAATTATTAACCGATCCGAGCTTCCCGCCGTCGCGTTCGTACGCAGCCCTCTCGATCTTGTTCGAGATCAGCCTCGGGGTCTCGTCGATCGCAACCTCGTTATCAGCCATGAAGAAAATCCTTGGCGGAACAGGACTGCCTTAACGCGCGGAGAGCCACGCCGCTCCCGTCGGCCGGGCTCCGCGCAGGGATCATTTGGCCAGGCAAGTTGCCGGGCGAAGTGACCCGCCGGATACAGGATGAGCGTATTCCACTGAAGGTCGAGCAGGCTGGACCCAACGGTCACGCGGCCCTGGCTGGGCGCGGTCGGCGAAAGAAACTGGAACTCGAGATCGAGCGAGTCGACACCTTCGGGCACCGCCCGGACTTTCACCCGGACCTTCATATCCGTAAAAGTCCCCGGCCGCGTCTACAAACCGCCGGGGCCGACATTATCTGTCCGCTAAATCTCCCAAACGCCACCGGCACTAGATTGGCCCAGCCGATCCTGGTGGGTTCGATCCACCGCAAAGCCGCTGTACGCTTCGAGCGCTTCCGCTATGTCCGGCTGATGGGCGAAAGTCTCACCACGTTGCAGCAGGTTCGGGCTCTGATCGAGCGGCTCACGCCCAAGCCGATCTGCCATGAATGTGTTATTGAGCGCCTCTCTCCAAATGCGCGGCTTGAGGCGAACAGTAAGATTGTTGAGCTGGCCGGGATGAACGGATTCGAGCGCCGGGTCGATACCTGCTCGATGTGCTGCGGTAAGAAAAAGGTTATTCGGCGTCTCCCTTTCTAGAGTCGGCGTCCACCCCTTGTGACGCGGGGGGACGAGGGCGTTGATAGGGCCGACCAGCCTACCGCTTTTTCTCGACGGGGAGGTGCGGCATGAAGAGGTCGCTGATGCCTGAGAACGCGCCGCGATCACCGTCGAGGCTCTGACCGCTGGTCTCCATCGCAGTCGCCCTCGGCATTGTTCCGATATCACGAAGCCGTTCGGCTCGCCGCGCGAAGAATGTACGTGCCTCAGGTGCAGGCGCAAATCGAAATGAATCCGTCGGCAATTCCAAAGCCTTAACCGTACGGGGATATGGCGGGCCTCGGAGGAGCCCGTGGATAGCCGACAGCACTTTACCGACGCAGGACAGGAGGATTCGGCCAGCGGTCGCGCGGCGCAGGGGCGCTACGAACAGATGCTCGCCAGCTCGGCGACGGCTGCGATTTGTGCCGGACCCGACAACCTCATCCTGTCCTGGAACAGCGCCGCCGAGCAGCTTTTCGGCTATAGCGCACCGGAAGCGATCGGTAAGCCGCTCTCGATCATAATCCCGAGCAGGCATCGTGCTGCCCATGATGCGGGATTGGCCCGGGCCGTCCAGGCCGGTCGTGCGCGCCTTGCCGGGCGTTCGGTCGAGATACTGGCCCTTCACGCGGATGGCACCGAACTCCCCGTCGAGTTGTCGCTGTCAATGTGGTTCGAAGCCGGCATGCCGATGTTCGGCGCGCTCCTGCGCGATATCACCGACCGGCACACGGCGCAGCGACGTCTCGAGCATCTCGCCCATTGTGACGCGCTTACCTCGCTGCCCAACCGCAATGCGCTGCACGAGCGCCTCGCCGCGGACATCGACCGGGTTCCCTGTTCGTTGCTGCTGCTAGATCTGGACGGCTTCAAGCATGTGAATGACAGCCTCGGACATTCGGTTGGCGATCAACTGCTCGCTGCGGTCGCTGCCCGGCTTACCGGAGTTGTGGGCCCGTCCGGCCTGGTCGCCCGGCTCGGAGGTGACGAGTTCGCCATCTTGCTTTCGGATTGCGCCGACCCGCTCAGGATCGAGGAGCTGACAAAACGGACTTTCGACGCTCTGCATCCGCCATTCGAACTCGCAGGCCAGTCCATATATGTCGGCACGAGCATTGGTGTCGCAATGTCTCCGAAAGACGCGTCGGATGTCGAGCAACTGCTGTCCAGCGCGGACCTCGCGCTATACAGCGCGAAGGGTGATGGGGGAGGTACGCGGGCTTTTTTCGCGCGTTCGATGCAGAATACCTCGGAGCAAAGGCACCGTCTCGGCGCCGAGCTGCGTCGGGCGCTGGCCGATAGCGAGTTCGAACTCTGGTATCAGCCCCAGGTCTCGCTGACGGACCTGACCCTGTCAGGCGTCGAGGCGCTGCTGCGGTGGCGCCATCCCGAGCACGGGCTTCTCGCTCCCCAGGCGTTCCTGGCCGTGCTCGAAGACAGTACGATCGCCGAAAGGGTCGGCGACTGGGTCGTGCAAGAGGCTTGCGCCGCTGCAGCCGATTGGAAACGCATTGGCCTGGGGTCAATTCGTGTCGGCGTAAACCTGTTCGCTGCGCAACTGCGCTCAGGCCGACTTTTCGGCGTGGTCTCGTCCGCGCTTGTGCGTCATGGGCTGTCTGCGAACCAGCTTGAGCTCGAGATCACCGAAAACACCGTCCTTCGTCACAACAACCAGTCGACCAAGGTTTTGCGCAGACTCAAGTCGCTTGGTGTCGGCATCGCGTTCGACGATTTCGGTACGGGATTCGCTTCGCTGAGCCTCCTCCAGAAATACCCGCTGACCCGTCTCAAGATCGATAAAAGCTTCGTTGCCCGTATCGATCGCAAGCTCGGAGACGCAGCGATCGTCAAGGCCGTAATCGGTATGGCGACAAGCCTTGACCTCGCTGTTATCGCCGAAGGTGTGGAGACCGCCGAGCAGGAAGCTGCATTGGTCGGGCTGGGTTGCCAGGAAGCACAGGGATATCGCTACGGGCGCGCGATGCCGGCGCCCGCTATAATTGAAACCTATGTCGAGCGCTGCTCGGTCGTCGGGCTTGCGCCACGGACCTGAATCCCGGGGGGGACGCAATGATAAGTGAAAGGTCCGCTGCAAGAAATCCCTGGTGCAGGCTGCTCGGCCACAAGGGCAAGTGGGCAAGCTCGAACTGCGATAAGGTCCATTGGCGAGCACCATGCCTGCGCTGCGGAACTGCCGTAATCAGAAGCGTGCGAGGAGGTCCCTGGAAAGATGTCTCTGGCGACGGCTGGAGGCCCGTCGGGGAGGGTGGCGCCTCTTAACCAGAGCACGAGGCATTATGACGTCGTGGCGCCGGCCGCGCTATCCCGCCAGGTCGCTGCGGAGGACGGGGTGCGGCTGGGCGCGAGGCTTGGATCTTGGATGGCAATTGGCTTTGACAGGAAAGTCTGCGGCTCGGCAAGGATCCGTCGCGCCTGCTCAATGAATCGCGCTCGGCTTGCGGGGCCCGCCGAGCGCGAGGGCCCTTGCCGCATACTCGTCCGCGAGGCGTCCAAGCGTTTCCGCGGTCGTCTTGTCGAAGCCGGCGCGCGCCAGGCGGTGCGCCCGGTCGGCTTGCATCCAAAGTTCCGCTGCCTGACTCGCGTCCGTAACGTCAACGAGGATATTGACCGCGCCGACCAGTTCGCCATTTTTCAAGATTGGAGTCGGGTAGGGCATGAAGGGCACCCGGGTACCATCGGGGCGTTCCGCTACGGCAGTCAGGCCTCTGATCGACCGCCGCTCGCGGATCGCCGCAGCCATCGGGCATTCATCGTGCGGCAGGAACTCGCCGTCGTCGGTGAACAGTTTCCATGTAACGCACCAGCGGTCGGCACGGAGGACCGGGGTGCGGCCCGCGAACTCTATGCAAGCCTCGTTGAAGTAAGTGACAAAGCCGTCGGCGTCGGTGACATAAAGCGGCGCGGCGATTTCATCGAGCGCTACCAGAAGCTGCGGATCCCCATTTTCCAGAACGCCGAGCGCGCTATGGATGATGTCCTCCGGGCTCCTGAAATCAACGCCCATGTCAAACCCCGACTGCCCACCGCGAGCTGGAGAAGCGCGCATCCATTCGCTCCGCTCTCGCAACCCTGTTGCGCGCGGATGGTTCCCTATCCGGCACCATCCAGCGTGTCCCGGACCCTGGCGGCAAGGTCGCTGAACGTGAACGGCTTGGTAATCAGCTGGACGCCTTTGTCGAGACGTCCATGATGCACAATTGCATTGCGCGCGTAGCCGGTTGTGAACAGCACCTTCAGTGTCGGGACAAGCTTTCTCGCTTCGACGGCGACCTGCGCGCCGGTCATCCCGCCAGGCAGCACGACGTCTGTGAACAGCAGATCGACCCGGGATTGCCGCTCCAGCAGGCGCAACGCCGACGGTCCGTCATGGGCTTCGACGACGCGGTACCCTAGCTCGCGCAGGCATTCGACCGAATAGGTCCGCACATCATCGTCGTCCTCAAGGACAAGAATGGTTTCCTCGGCGGCCCCTTCGGGAATCGGACCAATTTTCTCTGTCTCAACGTCGATTGCGGCGCGCATCAGCCTGGGCAGATAGATCTTGATCGTCGTGCCCTGACCGAGCTCCGAATAAATCTTCACATGTCCACCCGATTGCTTGACGAAACCGTATACCTGGCTGAGGCCCAGACCCGTTCCTTTGCCGACCGGCTTGGTGGTAAAAAATGGCTCGAACACCTGGTCGAGCGTGGCGCCGTTCATGCCCACTCCGGTGTCTGAAACGGAGACCATGACATACTGGCCCGGAGCGACCTCGGTATGCACGGCCGCGTAGGCCTCGTCGATATGCGTGTTAGCCGTCTCGATGGTCAGCTTGCCGCCTTCCGGCATCGCGTCGCGAGCATTGACTGCAAGGTTGAGGATGGCCGCTTCCAGCTCATTGGCATCCACCTCGACCTGCCAGAGGCCCGCCGCCTGAACCGATTCGATCGACACCGCCTCGCCTAGGGTGCGCTGTAGGAGCTCCGACAGTCCCCCGACCAAAGTATTGAGGTTCGCGGGCTTCGGATCCAGCGGTTGGCGGCGGGAAAAGGCCAGCAGCCTCTGGGTAAGCGCGGCCGCGCGCTCGGCTCCCTTCATAGCGTGAGTCGCCGCGCGTTGCAGCCGCGGGGAGCCATCCTCGAGATTGCGATTCAATATGTCGAGATTGCCGATGATGACCTGAAGGAGGTTGTTGAAGTCGTGCGCGACGCCGCCCGTCAGCTGACCGACCGCCTCCATCTTTTGTGATTGTCGCAGCGCCTCCTCATTGCGACGCAAGGCTTCGGTTCGTTCGGCGACCTGTTGTTCGAGCGTTGCGTTTAGTTCGCGCAAGGCCGCTTCGGCGCGTCGGCGCTGATCGAGCTCGCGCTGGGCAGATCGGCTCAGGTTGGCATTGTCGATCGCAACGCCCGCCTCGGCGGCAAGGCTGATCATACCGCGCTCGGAGCTCTCGCTGAAAACGCCCACGGACGAGTGGCCGAAGAACAGACCGCCGAGAACCTCTCCGGAACGCGAGAACACCGGGACGGCGAGATAACTACGTACCGGGAGATGGCCGTCGGGCATGCCTGACCGCGGCGCGTTATGCCCGTAGCGCGCGTCCTGCGTAATGTCGTCCGAACGGACGATGCCCTCTCCGTTGAAGGTGGGCGCGAACACCGCGGTGTTACGCGGCATTGGAAACTTCTCGAATGCAGACCGCGGCGCGCCGGAGAGGGTGTAGAGCGTGTAGCTCTCGCCGGCATCGTTCTCGACATTGTAGAAGAAGGCACCGAACTGTGCGCCGCTTAGTTCAACACCGGCGTCGGTCACGGTCTGCACGAGGCGGTCCAGATCGGGCTCGCGGTTCAAGGCCGACCCAGCGCGTTGCAAGATGCCCAAGATGCGGGTTTCCTCATGGAGGGCACTTTCGGCGCGCTTCCAGTCGGTCCGGTCGCGGACGATTTTGACAAAGCCTTCAATTGGGCCGTCGCCGTCCCGGATCGGCGCCATCTCGCCGATCGCCCAGATTCGCTCTCCGTCCTTTCGGATGCGCCAACCTTCCTGGCCGCCTTTCCCTGTGCGACGGGCGTCTTCGAACTCAGCGGCGAGGCGACCCGCTTTGATGTCCTCGGCGTCGAACAAGCGCTCGAGGCGCTCGCCTCGCATCTCTGCTTCTGTCCAGCCGAGAAGTCGTTCGGCCCCCGCGTTCCAGGAGACGACATCACCCTCCGGATCGAGGGTGATAATCCCGGTATCGACCGCACTATCGAGGATCGCCGACAGCGTCTTCGCGTTCAACTCAATCATCTAGATTGTTCATGCAATCAGCACCCGCTCGATGTCCTATGGACACGACCATCATGGCCCAACGCTCAAAACGGAAAACGGTTGTTCGCCGCGGAGAATAATGGGCGCGGGGTCCGCTGCTTTGCAACACCGTCCGGGTGCCCGTCGGAATGGCGGCCCCGAGAGAACCTCGTATCAGCGTACGGGTCGAGCATTGTGTCTTGGGCCGAATTGCCCCCAGCGTGCATGGCAGCGTCGCAGGCCGACGAACAATAGGCCGCCCAATCGACCATAAAGCCGCCGCTTCTCGAAGGGGTCGCCGCCGGACGGTCGCATCGCGTACCGCCACGCTACCATTTCGGCGATGGCTCGGCCTGGCGAACTGCGCGTCCAAGCGTTGTAGGTTGGCGCCGGGCCCGCCAAGTCCTGCCTCGCCTTCACCTGACGTGCGGATTTGCAGTCGCGCGTCCTCCTCGGAATTGATAGGGATGTACCATGGAGACGCTATCCTATTCGAGAAGCAGTGGGGAGTCCTGAGCCAGGCTGGTGGTGCTGCTTGCCGCCACCGGCGCGCGCTTCTCCCAGATTGCCCGGATGACCGTCGGCGACGTCCAACTGAGCCAGTCACGATTGATGATCCCGCAATCGTTCAAGGGTCGCAAGCGCACGCTCAGCTATATCCGCGTGCCCGTAGGCGCCGACACGATCGCCGCGATCGAGCCCGCCACGCGCGGTCGCAGCCCGTCCGCGCCGCTTCTTGAGCATTGGCGCCACAAGCAGGTCGGGCCGAACCAGTGGGAGCAGGTGGACCGCGGTCCCTGGGCTTCGTCCTCGGCGATGCTGTGGCCGTTCCACAAGGCCGTGGAGGATGCCGGGCTCAGCAGCGCGATCATCCCCTATGCGCTGCGGCATTCATCGATTGTGCGGGGGCTGCGCGCCGGACTGCCGATCCGGCTGGTTGCGGCGCTCCACGATACGTCGGTCGCGATGATCGAACGGCATTATTCGCGCTGGATTACCGAAGGCCTTGACGAGCTAATCGCGCGCGCTGTGGTTCCGATCGTCTCCAAGGCGGCATGAGCCGCCTCCATATTTTGCCGCTACGCACCCGAATGCCACCATCCCGCCAGGTCACCGCCGTTATTTGAAGCCGTCATTGCCCGCTTCCATTTTACCGCACGTCGACCTTGCTGAGGCAGTACCGCCTAGGTCGTGCTCGATGCGCCTCGAAAGCTTAGGTAGAGTTCGTGACTTAGCCACCACTCGGTTGTCCCAATGCTCCCGCGACGCCTGGGCGCTGTCGGATGCAGGACAACAGGCCGAATGGTTCTGCGCGATGACGGGGTTACCCTAACCTTTGCGTATGGTCACGATCCTAGAGGCGCCGCATAGCGCGCACGGGCCGGTGCTTCTCGCAAAGCCATCTGAACCGGCAAGTTCGCGCGCAGCCTGATTGGCCTGGCTTGGCCAGGGGAGCTCGAGCTTCTCCGCAATACATTCGTCACATGTTGCGTTGGGCGCTAGCCGCGCGATGAGTGCTCGCACGCGAGCTAGTACCGAATTTTCCCCTCCCATTGTATTGCTATGGGAGAACAGGGCGGTTCCCCGCAATGGAATTCGGCGGCATGCATGTCACGCCGAACGCAATCTGAACCTGCGCTAGGCTGAGACCTCTTCCCCGAGCTTTCGCCACACTAGGTCCAGGTGAGAATTACCCGTCCATTTGCCGGAACGCGAAAGTCGATGCGATCCGCGGAGCTGGTATGCGGCCGCAACGCATCTCCACCGACGGTGACGAGCCGTACGGTGGGGAGTTTGCGGCGTTTCCGGCGCACGACGCTCAACCCCGCCGTGCAGGTCTCACCACCATCCAGGGTCAGAGTGAGGGCATTATCGCCGGTACGTTCGCGGGCGCGCACGAAATGGTCGCAGTAGAGGAGGAAGGGTGCGTCCTCGACCTGATGAAAGGAGCGCGTCGCGAAGACCATTGCCGCGCCCGCGCCATAGACTTCCTGTCCAACCTGGCC
Source organism: Sphingomonas sp. JC676 (assembly GCF_014489075.1). Lineage (GTDB taxonomy): Bacteria > Pseudomonadota > Alphaproteobacteria > Sphingomonadales > Sphingomonadaceae > Sphingomonas. The sequence goes on from NZ_JACTGR010000004.1 coordinate 490,766, forward strand.
CGCAAGCTGGCCGTCGGGATAGAGGTCCTCGATCGGAAAGGAGAGCTTGCGGTCGACATGCCCGTTCGTTTCGCGCTGCTTTGGCGAGATTGCTTCGGGAGGCAGCGCGTCGGGGTAATAGAACCAGGCGCGATCAAGGGCATATTTGCAATATTCGGCGATCAGCATGCGCGCCGCAGGCTCAAGGTCGGGACCACTATCGTCGAGATAATTCTCAAAGGCGGTATAGGCGTCGAAACATTCATAGATCGCCATGTACGGCGCATCCTGCAGGCAGGTCGCCCCAAGGAAGTTGCGGTAATGGACGGCCAGCTCGAGCTCGCTCTCCCAGATCTCGCAGTTGTGGAAGAAGCTGCCGAGATAGACATAGCTCTGTTCCAGGTACACGTCCTGGGAGGTGATCCGCCACAACCGCATGCAGGCCGCGGCGCCCCATGCTGTGAGATTGGCCTGGTAATTGACGTTGAAGCGCAGGCCCATCGCGGCGTCGATCGCAGCACGCGCTTCGTCGAGAAAGCGCTTGTCGTCGGTCAGCTCGAAAGCCTGGAGCATGACCCAGGCGAAGACGCCCCCAACGTCGGTTTGGCCGCGCCCATCTGCCCCGGCAGTCTCGGTGATTACCGAGAAGTCTTTCACACTATACTGGATCGGCCACCGGTACTTGAATCGGTGCGCGGCCTTGATGCCGAACTCGATGGACTTGAGAAACAGGGCGCGCGCCTCGGTGTCGCCGTCGAGCGCGAGCCGCCCGAGATTGAGCATCGGATGGTAGAGGTACCAGCTGTCGACAGCATCGGCGTCCTTGTCGTCGCCGACGTTCGGCAGGTAGCGCCGAAGCGTGTCGAGTTTGGTATCGTAGAACTTGCCGAGCCCGGCCTTGAACTCGGCTTCGAGCGGATGCGGCTCCCCGCACCACTTGCCCCAGTCGTGGATCGCCGCGACGATCGACATCTGGACCATGATGTCGGGATATTCGGCTGCGGTGTAGGGATGGACATAGCGATGGCCATAGTGGCGGATGGTGGCCTCGGGCGCCTCGTCCAGGTCGCGCAAGGTGCGTTCGGCGCGATCGATCCAGTCCCGATACTCGGTGCGCGGCAAGTCGAGCATCTTATAGGCGACGCCGAGCATCTGCAGGAACTGGCGCGCCGACTCCCGCTCCTCCGAGTTGGTCTCGTGCCGGAAGACCAGGATCGCATCGGACAAGGTCAGTTCGACGCCTGCGGCCAGCGGCTGGGTCGGCGGCGTACCGCTTTGGGTCGGCGTAGGTGGCAGGTAGCCCAGTTCTGGCCACACCCCTCCGACCGCGCCATCCGGACTGGTCTTGGTCGCGCGGTAGAATGGATTCATCGCGGTCAGGTTCTGGAAATAGAGGACATTCCCGAAGGCGGGCTCCTCCAACCGGAAATAGAGCAGGCCCGAATTGAGACCGCGCTGGCCCGCTTCCACTGTTCCGACCGAGCCGAGCGGATCGTCATCGTTGTCAAGCGGGTACAAGTCACGCGGCAGGAACGGCACAAGCAAGGACGCCGAAGGGGTGAGCGTCACCGTCAGGCGTAGATTCTCGAGCGCATCGCCGCCCGTGCGCAGGGTGATCATGTGTTCGCCGATTACACTCGACACGCGCAGGCGGATCGCCTCGCCCGCTCCGGGCTTTAGCTTCGTCACTTCGTAGTCATCGGCGAGAAAGGCAGCGCGGAGCGCAAGCCCACCGCGCCCAGGGCGGCGGATCAAGGCCCAAACCGAATCCCGGCTGCGCACCATCTCAACGTCGAGCGCTCCGACCGCGCAATTCGCAATCTTCTTGGTCGAGCCCTCGGCGAGCGCTCGGCGCAAGGCGAGGACAAACGGTGTCGCGCTGAAGTTCTTCGGTTGGAGAGCAGTCGTCGCCATTTCTTGTTCCCCTGAAAGCACCGCCGATTGCAGCCGGAGAACAGCGGTTCGAGACCGATGTTCCACGCGCGGCTGCCGTCCTTGACGCAGGTTAGGTAGTTTCTTTCGGAGAATGGCCTGCTGCCGGAACGGGTGGCCCCGCCATCGGTTTGTTCCGCTCAGGAAAGTGGAGGCGGATATGGCAGACAAGCAGGCGATGCAGGCGGACGGCGACACCAAGCGCAGCGCCCCCGATGGGGTCGAAACGCCAGCGTCAAAGGGCGAGAGCCAGGGCGGTGCGTATCCCAATCCGCATACCGGCGGCGATGGCGGTCATTTCGATGGCGGGCAGAGCCACAAGGACTATGAAGGTCCTGAAAATCCGAATGCCACCACCGGCTCCGATCAATAGCACCGAGAGACCGCCGCGGGCATTCTCCTGCGTAATTCCCTTTGATCTCAGCTCCTGTCGGAACTCCTTACGCGGCATGGGGTTCGAGCGGCGAGGGAGAATTTCATGTCAATCCTAGCCGACCCGCCCGCCCGTAGCCTTTCCGACGCACATACCGCCATGCCGAGCCTCAAGGGGCGCAAGGCAATCGTCACCGGCGGTACCACGGGGATTGGGCGGGCCATTGCTACGCTGCTTGCGTCCGAGGGCGTTGACGTTTTCGTCTGCGGTCGAGACCCCCAGCACCTCCAGGATGGACTCGAACGCATCCGTGAGGTCGGCAAGGGCAATGGCATTGCGATCGACTTGGCAGAGATAGACGGTGTCGATCGTTTTGTGCAGGCGGCAAGGGACTATTTCGGCGACTTCGATATCGCAATCGTGAACGCTGCGATTCCGGCGCAGGGCGTCACCAAGATGAGCGCCGACGAACTCCGCTATGCGATCGCTACCGACTTCACTGCCTATCTCACGACAGCCCATGCCGCAGCGGAGGTTTTGAAGGACAAAGGTGACATCGTCTTCATCGGTTCTGTCGCTGCCCATATCCTGGGTGGAGATTCCAGCGTCTATGCCGGCATGAAGGCAGGCGTCGCCGGCTTTGCCGAAGCGCTCCGCAAGGAGCTGGCTCCAAAGGGAATCAAGGTCTGCAACGTCGAGCCTGCCAAGACCGGCGCCGACTTCCAGTATCCGAGCTTCACGGCGGAGGAGCAGGCGGAGGAAAATCGCAAGGAAACGATGTTGCGCGCGGAGGACATCGCAGTCGCGGTCCACTTCGTCCTCACTCAGGCGCGCCGCGCCAACGTCCAGCAGGTGGTGATCGCGCCGCGCGCGCGAGGTGAGGAATGAGCGGCTTTCCCGTCGATCGCTTGATCCTCGGTCCGGACGATATCGACCTGTCCCGCTCCCCGCTGGCGGGACACTTCGATGCCGAGACCTATGTTCTCGGCGCGTTCAATCCCGCGCTGACGCGCCTTCCCAATGGCAATCTCGCCATCTTCGTTCGCGTGGCGGAAGCGCTGCGGCGGCCGATCTATGACGGATATATTCATGCGATCCGCTGGGAAGACGGCAGGTTTGTTCTCGACGCTTGGTCCCTCGAGCTCGTCGACACCGCGGATCCTCGCAAATTCCTACTTCGCGGTGGACGCTGGAAAGTCATGGCGCTGACATCGCTATCCTGGATCCTGCCGGTCGAGCTCAGCCCCGATGGGTTGGAGATCGTCGAGATTCACTATGACAAGGCAATCGCGCCAGAGGGCAGTTTCCAATGCTATGGCATCGAGGACGCTCGTGTCTCCAAGGTCGGGGATCGCTGGCTGATGACGACCTGCTCGGTAAGCCCGGAGCGTCATTCGACCACCCTTTACAGTTCTGACAACGGTCTCGACTTCCGCTTCGAGGACATCGTCCTCGACCACCAGAACAAGGACATGCTGATCTTCGAGGGGCTGATCGACGGCAAATATTGGGCGCAGACGCGCCCGCTCGGCGACCTCTATTTCACCTATCCGCCAGGTAGCGAATGGCGCGGCGGGCCCTCGATCAATCTGGCTACCTCGCCCGACGCGCTGCACTGGAAGCCGCACCGCGAGCCAGGAATCCGTCCGCACGCCGCGACGATCGCCACCGCGCGCATGGGCGGCGGTACGCCGCCTATCCTAACGGACGACGGATGGCTGACATTGTGGCACGGTGTCGAGCCCAAGGAGATTGTCGGCATCTACCGTACCTATTGGTCTATCCTTGACCGGGACGATCCGGCCAAGGTTGTTCGGACCGAGCATAGCCCGCTCCTCGAGCCCGCGCCCGATCTCACCAAGCCGCTGGAGGACAAGATGTACGTCCGGGACGTGGTTTTCACCACCGGGATTGCCGACGGGGGTGACCATTACATCGTGGCGTCGGGCGAGGCGGACCTGGCTTGCCGCATCACGCATATCCCGAAGTCGGTGTTTCAGACGGCGAGGATAGAGGAAGCGGCCTAGTCCGCCGTAAATAGCCGCGGGATTTCGCCAAGCAGCTCTCGGGCGAGGAAGCCGATCTTTCCGGATGCCGCAGCGCGGCGGCGTCCGGACTCGCCGTGGAGCCATACGGCCCAGGCGGCAGCGACTCGAGGCTCAGCGCCGCGCGAAAGCAGCCCTCCCAAAATGCCGGCCAGAACGTCTCCCGATCCTGCCGTGGCGAGGCCCGGCCCACCACCTTCGTAACGAAGCACTTGCTCGCCCGGCGCAGCGATCCAGGTCTCCGCGCGCTTGAGTAGGACAATCGTGCCGAACCGCTCCGCCGCCGACCGCGCGAGCGCCTCGGGCCCGTCGCGCACCTCGGCCTCGTCGCAACCCATCAACTGCACCATCTCCCCGGGATGCGGCGTCAGCACGATGCGACCGGCATGGGTGCGGACGGCAGCGGCGCAGTCACGAGCGCCACCGATCGCCGCCGCGTCGAGAAGAATGGTGCGCCTCCTCTCGTTCTCGTCGAGCAACCGTTGGACGATGGGTGTGGCGGCCGACTGTGGGCCCATGCCCGGGCCGAGCACCAGGGTATCGCAGGCTTGCAGAAGTTCGAGCAGCTTGGACGCGGCCTCCGCGGCGATCTCGCCATCTTCGTTCGCCGGCAGGCCGAACACCGCCGCTTCCGGCATGGCGATGCCCAGGGGAAGGGCAGCTGGATCGACGGTCGCGAGCTGGACTTTTCCCGCGCCGGCGCGGAATGCCGCCTCGCCGGTCAATGCCAGCGCACCGGGGACCGTGCGCGATCCGCCCGCGATTAGAACCCGTCCGCGCGCATTCTTGTCGGTCTCCGCTTCGATCTCGGGAAGCGGATGTTCGGCGAGCCAATCTGCGTCGAGCGTGATCATCCGCGCGCCGCCACCAGCGTGTCGGGCGCGCTGGTGACCTCGGCCACCGCATCCTCCTCGATTGGGGCGACCTCGTTGTAACGGAGCAGGTCGAGCCCGCCGTCCTTACCTTTCGATGCGTCGAAACGGTACTCGGTCACCGAGCAATTCGCGACGTCACCTTGCTCATCGATCGCGAGTATCTCCTCCTCGCTCAGATTCTCTATGATGGTGCGCATGCACAGGACGACGACCTGGTGGCCGACGATCATTACGCGCCGCCCGCCATAGTGAAGCGAGACTGTGTCGAGGAGGCTGCGCAACCGCAGGATCACGTCGCACCAGCTCTCGCCGCCCGGCGGACGATGGTAGAACTTGCCCAGCAGCCTGCGGAATTCCGCCTGTTGCGGTAGCTGGGCCGCGACGCCGGCGGTGGTCAGCCCGTCGAGGATGCCGAACTCCTTCTCGCGCAGCCGCTCGTCTATGCAGACCGGTTCGTCGGGCTCGGCGCCCCCGGCGTCCCGAAAACGCCGCGCCGTCTCGCGCGAGCGGGCATACGGGCTGGAGAGGATGACGTCTGGTCGGCCGTTTCCGCGCCCTTCGGCGAACCAGCGCCCTAGTGCATCGGCCTGCCGCTCGCCGAGCACCGATAGCGGCACATCGACGTCGCGGGTGTCCAATGGGATCCGCTCCAGGCCGGCGGCGTGGGCCGCGTCGCGCGCGACATTGCCAGCGCTCTGGCCATGGCGGACCAACCAGAGCCGTTCCGGCCAGCGGGCCGCTTCCGAGCCGCTCACGCAGTGTCGCGCCGGCGACGGGTTTCCCAACCTTTCTTGGCGGCGGCGGAGCGCGTTTCGGCGCTCTGGCTCGACCCGCTTTTGCGGCCGCCCTTGCGGGCACTCTCGTGGTGTTCCTTTTTCCCGCGTCCCGAGCCGGACTTCTTGCCGCCCCCGGATTCCTTGTTCACGGTCGCCCAGGCGCGGCGCTCGGCTTCCTTCTTGGACGTACCGCGATTCTCATAGCCTTCCTCGATATGCTCCGCCTTGCGCTTTTGCTTGTCGGTATATGCGCTCTTGTCGCCCTGCGGCATGGTCCACTCCATCGACGCCCGGATAGGCAGTCCAACGACGCTGGCGGTCGAACGATCCGCGGCGCTGCCGCGCACGGCAGCGGTCAGAGGGGCGCATTGGTGTCGGAGCCGGCAGACGGACCTGAGCTGCCGGTCGCCCATCTTCGCCAGCGACTGGTTCATTCGCGTCGAACCCAAAAGGTACGGCTCGCGAAACGTTCGCCTAAAGCATCTCGAGCGGGCGCGGCGCGCGGGGCGGCGGGAACGCCACGTCCAGCTTCGCCAACGTCGCGTCGTCCAGTGTGATGTCGACCGCCGCCCGGTTTTCCCGGACATGGGAGACGCTGCTCGCCTTCGGAATTGCGATCAAGCCGGAACGGCGCAATACCCAGGCAAGGGCGAGTTCGGACGGTGTTACTCCGATCTCCGCCGCGATGGCGGCGAGCTTCGGATTTGCCGGCAGTCGGCCCTGCTCGACCGGACTGTACGCCATGGCCGGGATGCCGCGCTTGGAAAGCCAGGGCAGGAGGCCATGCTCGGGACCGCGACGGGTCAGATTGTAGAGGATCTGGTCGGTTGCGCAGGCAGCACCGCCCGCGGCGATTAGCTCTGCCATGTCGTCGGCATCCAAATTGCTGACGCCCCAATGCCGGATTTTGCCCTGGGTCCTGAGGGTTTCCATTGCTTCGGCCGTCTCGGCCAACGGGACATTGCCGCGCCAGTGCAGGAGATAGAGATCGAGGCGATCGGTGCCAAGCCGCTTCAGGCTCGCCTCGCACGAGCGCGCCAGACGATCGCGTGATGCGTTCTGCGGGTAAGCCTTGCTGACTAGGAAGAGTTCGTCGCGCATGCCGGCGATAGCCTCGCCGATCAGCATCTCGCTTGCGCCCTCGCCGTACATTTCAGCCGTGTCGATCAACGTCATGCCCAGATCGATGCCAGCACGCAGCGCCGCGATCTCCTCGCCGCGGCGTTCCCGCCGGTCCCCCATCTTCCAGGTTCCCTGTCCCAGGCATGGCACTTGTACGCCACCGGGCAGCTCAATCATGCGCATTCTTCAGCCCTCGACTTGGGGGATGCAACGCGCGAAACTGGCGACGGCCCCATACCCCAGCCGTAACTCACGAGCATTTGCCGGCCATTTAGACCGACCACACGTCATGCGAGTTCGCCAGCGTGGCCGACCGCACGATGAGCCTGACGGTCGGTCACCTGACCAAGGTACGCTCTAGCGCGTAAGATAGGCCCCGACCGCGTCGGCGCCGTTGCCGACCGCATCGACCGCTTCCTGGAGCCGCTCGCGGCTAACACCAAATTTCTCGGTCCAATAGGCGACCTCATACTCCTCGCCCATTGCGATGCGCGAGCTGTCCTGCGGTGCCCGCAGCGTCTTGTTGTCTGCCATGCTGACCTCCTCCTTGTTCGGCCCTCCAACGTCCCGGATTCACAAGAGTTTCCCGACGCTTGACACAAAGGGAACGAACTGGACCCGAATCGAGTCTAGCGAGGATGAAAACCTCTGCGTCCGTTGCTCGCGGTCCCCGCTCCGCCGTATCCCGTGGGGGCCCGCCGCCCTTCCGCCCTGTTCAGCTAGCCCAGCTGGTCGACGCGGTCCCCGCCGGCGACCGGTGGCTCCACGAGATGAAATATGACGGATATCGCACATTGGTCGCGGTCGGCGGCGGAGAGACGCGCGCCTATACCCGCTCGGGACTGGATTGGTCGGAGCGGTTCGAAGCAATTCTTAGCGAAGTCGCCAAGCTCAAGGTCCGCTCCGCACTGATCGACGGTGAGGCGGTGGTGCTCGATGGCGACGGCCGGTCGAGCTTTCAGGCGCTACAGGGCGCACTCAAAGGGGCGCCGGGCACCATCGACTATTTCGCGTTCGATCTGCTCGAATTGGACGGAGAGGACCTCACCGACCTTCCGTTGCTCGAACGCAAGGAACGGCTGCGCGCGATCGTGCCCGAGGACAGTCTCCACCTGCGCTATTCCGAGCATATCCGAGGCAATGGCGAGAAGCTGCTCGCCAGCTTTTGCAGCGCCAATCTCGAGGGCGTGATCTCGAAGCTCGCCACTGCCAAATATGTCGGCTCGCGCAGCGGCAGCTGGGTCAAGACCAAGTGCATCAAGCGCCAGGAATTCGTCGTCATCGGCTGGACGCCGTCCGACAAGTCGCGGACCTTCCGGTCGCTGATCCTGGGCGTCCATGAAAACGGCGCGTTGCGCTATGCCGGCAAGGTTGGGACAGGCTTCAACACTGCCGAGTTGCTGCGCCTGATGGAGATCATGGCGCCGCTCGAGCAAAAGCAGCCGACCGTCCAGGCGCCGCGCGCAGAGGTCCGAGGCGCGCACTGGTTGAAGCCCAAGCTGGTCGCGGAGATCGCTTATACGGAGATGACCAACGAAGGGACGCTTCGGCACCCGAGCTATCTGGGGCTGCGCGAGGACAAGAAACCCGAGGCGGTCGTGCTCGAAGTGGAGGCGCCGGTTGCCTCGGCGGCAGTGCCTGCGGCGACCCGCGTCAAGATCAGCAATCGCGACCGGGTGATCTTCCCGGAATCGAGCATCACCAAGGGCGAGCTCGCCGACTATTACGCCGCCGTCGCCCCGATCATGCTGCCCTGGTGCGGTAGTCGGCCTATCAGCCTGGTGCGCTGCCCGCAGGGCCGCGCCAAGAAATGCTTTTTCCAGAAGCACGATGCGGGCAGCTTCGGCGACACCGTCAAGCATGTCGGTATCCTGGAGAAAGACGGACATGAGGAACCCTATCTGTTCGTCGACACCGCCGATGGGCTGCTGACCTGCGTCCAGATGGGTACGATCGAATTCCATGGCTGGGGTGCGCGGATCGAAGACGTCGAGAAGGCCGACCGGCTGGTGTTCGACCTCGATCCCGATGAGGGGCTCGATTTTGAGGCGGTGCGCAAGGCGGCATTTCATTTCCGCGATATTCTGAAGTCGATCGGGCTCGAGACGTTCCCGATGGCGACCGGTGGCAAGGGCATCCATGTCATCGCGCCGCTGGTGCCCAAGGCCGAGTGGCCCGAGGTGAAAGACTTCGCCCACCGTCTCGCCCAGGCGGTGGCGCAGAGCGATCCCGACAACTTCACGGCCGCCTTGCCGAAAGTGCAGCGCAAGGGCCGCATCTTCGTCGATTATCTGCGCAATCAGCGCGGAGCGACCGCGGTCATGCCCTATTCAGTGCGCGCGCGGCCGGAGGCGCCGGTCGGGGCACCGATCACCTGGAAGGAAATGGAAACGATTCCCAAGCCGTCGCATTTCCACATCGGCGATGCTGCCGAACTGGTGAGGCGCGCGGCTTCCAAGGCACTGTCCGGTTGGGGCCGCGCCGACCAGGTCCTGCCCGACCTGTGAAGATCGCCACCTACAATGTGAATGGTGTCAATGGCCGGTTGCCCGTACTGCTACGCTGGCTCGCCGAAGCACAGCCCGACGTGGTCTGCCTCCAGGAGTTGAAGGCGCCGCAGGAGAAATTTCCCGAAGGCCCGATCCGTGATCTCGGCTATGATGCGATCTGGCATGGTCAGAAGAGCTGGAACGGCGTCGCGATGCTCAGCCGGGTCGGCGAGATCCACGAGACGCGACGCGGACTTCCGGGCGAGCCGGAAGACAGCCACAGCCGCTATATCGAGGCAGCGGTCAACGGTGTGCTGATCGGAGGGCTTTATCTGCCCAACGGCAACCCGCGTCCGGGCCCCAAGTTCGAATATAAGCTGCGCTGGTTCGACCGGCTCATCGAACATGCCGCCGGGCTTCTCGAGTCTGGCCTGCCGGTGATGCTCGCCGGCGACTTCAACGTCATGCCGACCGAGCGCGACGTCTATAAGCCCGAGCGCTGGCTCGACGATGCGCTGTTCGCGCCCGAGGTGCGCGCCGCCTTCTTCCGGCTGATTGGCCAGGGCTGGACCGACGCGTTGCGGACGATTCACCCCGACGAGACGATCTACACCTTCTGGGATTATTTCCGGAACGCCTATGGCCGCGATGCGGGGCTGCGCATCGATCATCTCCTGCTGAGCGCTGCGCTCGCCGATCAGTTGGTCGATGCGCAGGTCGATCGTCATGTCCGAGGCTGGGAGAAGACCAGCGACCATGCGCCGGTGTGGGTCGAGCTTAGCGACACGCCGAAACGGAATAAGCGTCAGCCAAGGTCAGCGAACCAAGTGGCATAAGGCGTGGCGCGCGCCATGTGTCGGTTGAGGTCCGGCGCACCGTCGCCCCACCAGACCGGCCCGCGCTCCCCGAGTGCGTGCTTGGCGCGATCGACCGCCTCATGCGCTGCCGCCTCGGCGTCGTGATCGCCGCTACGGCGCGCCGTGCCCACCGCGCGCCGCGCCGCCATCAATTCCCGGACCAGCCCTTCCCGGCGATCATGCGGAAGGGCCGGGTCGGACATCCGCCATAATCGACCGCGCACCAAGAAATAGCGACCATCGGGCGTGACCGGATGTCCGCCGGCAAGATGCGTTTGCTCAGCCACGTCTTATCTGAGCCGCGACAAGCGCCCGGCCGAAGCGCATACGGCGAGCCAACGGGCACGCTCCGCCTCGGCGTCGGGCAGAGCGCGATGCGCCGGAACGCCGCTCGCCATCGGGCTTGCGCTGCGCGTCATGACCTCATCGGCTGCCGACGCCAGCTGCGTATCCGCAAATGCTGGAGATAGAATGGAACGGGCAGATTCGACCATCGCTTCGTCGCTGCGACGTAATCTGAGGCCATGGCGCTGAAAGCCCGCAGCCCGCAGCAACGCACTCAACCATTTGCCGTCCCAGGAAGGCGCGCTGGCCAGCAGGTCGTGCCCCGTGAGGACCTCGACCATTCGCTGCGCGACATGTTGGTGCGGCATGCCCTCTAGCAACAGCGTTCGCCGATCGATCCGGTGAATCGCCTGCGCAGCATCGTCCCAGTCCGTCCAACCGGGCGCGGGGAGGATCAGGTGGGATTCCGAACGGCCATCGGCGAACACCCAGGCGACCTCAATCGGATAGCTGCCCTTGCCAAGCGACGAGGCTTCGAAATCGAGAAAGACCAGCATGGAGCCGAAACTACCGTGGAGCGCCCAGGCTCCATATGCGAAGGGCCGACCCTTTCGGGACGGCCCTTCCATTGTCATCCGAACGCGGACAGCTCAGGCGAGCCGGACCCCCGCGGTGGAGGTCATGCTCAGAAAATCCGCCGCGTGCGGCAAGTGACAATGAGACATCAGACCACCTCCTTTCCGTTGTTGAACGAGAATTCGAACGTGGGGTCACGATCACGGAATTGCAATTGCGCAAGGCATTGGCAACACGAGGAATATAGCCCCGGTCTCAGACCGACCGGTCTTCACACCGTGCTATGCTCAATGTTGCTCGCCCCATGACCGGGTGGCGGCTCCTCGCCGATGACGCTGCGTCCGCCATAGCGGTGCGAATTGTGGCGCTCTTGCGCGATGAGGGCCTCAACCGACGGGCCTGTGGCTGTCGCTTCGAGACGGCGTGCCTGCGCGTCCAGCCGGCGGATGGCATCGAGCTCCTCGCTCTGGCCGAGCCTGGCGTTGCAGACTGCGGACTTCATCACCGCTATCGTGCGGTCATAGACCTTGAGCGGGACGGGATAGGGGTGTCGGTCCTTGCCGCCATGGGCGAGCGAGAAGCGGGCAGGGTCGCTGAACCGGCACGGCGCCCCATGGACGACCTCCGCGACCATCGCCAGCGCACGTACCGTACGCGCGCCGACGCCCGGCACGAGCAGCAGATCGGCGAAGTCCTTCGGCCCCCGCTCGGCGGCCGCGGCCAGCGCGCCGTGCAGCCTGCGGCCGATGATGTTCTCCGGGCGGACGTCATGATGATCGGGCAGGACGAGATGCGGCAGCAAAGCCTGCGCAGCCGGCACCGCCGGGGCTTCGAAGCGTGCGAGCTCGCGGGCGATCCCATCCGGGCCGATCGAGCCGAGCAACTCGAGCTGGCCCTCCCGCGAAGCGGCCGCCCGGCGGTCCGCCAGATTGACGATGACCCCCTGGTCGCGCCCGTCGATCGCGGCGTGCGGCGCGTCAGTGAAACTTTCGAGGCCTTCGCTCAGCCAATGGTACCGCCGCGCCTGTTTCCGGTCGCCGTTCATGCCCTGCTGAACAACGACCCAGCGCCCATCATCGCTGACGATGAAACCGTGGAGATACAGCTCGAAGCCGTCCTGAACCGCCGCGCTGTCGACCTTGGCGACCAGCCGGCTGGCCTGGCCGAGCCGCGCGCCGTCAAGCCCGGTGCGCATCCCCACCGCCAATAGCTCGGCTGGCGTCGCCCTGCTGTGTTTGCCGCGGCCGCCGCAGACATGGATCCCCAGCTCGTGGGCGCGGGGCGCGAGCCCGCGCTTGAGGGCGCCGATCACGCTCGTCGTGATGCCGGACGAGTGCCAGTCCATGCCCATCACTGCGCCGAAGCACTGAAACCAGAAGGGGTGCGCAAAACGCCGCAGCAGCTCGTCGCGACCATATTCAAGGACGATCGCCTCCACGAGAATCGTCCCGAGCTTGGTCATCCGCTCGCCGAGCCAGGCCGGCACGCGGCCGCTATGGAGGGGCAGATCGGCGCTGCCTGCGCGGCGGCTCATGCCAGGATTGTCCGGCCGGACCCGATGGCGTCGAGGGGGATGATCCAAGCGGGCGGATACGCGTTCATGATCATTAGCATAATAGATCAGGAACAGATTGTGAACAACGAGCTGCGGCGCGACGGCGGGGACACCGCGATGGAGATGTACGGTTGCCGGCGGGCGAGGCCGCGCCGGTCGATAGCGACCGCATTAGCATCGACACCGTATCAGACAGTTCCCGATTGACCGGCTCTCTGCTCACGGGCGAGGGAGTCGCGCAATCGTGGATGGCACTCTTTATGGGAGCCGGGACGGCGCCGAGGCCGCGGGTAGGGCCTGGGCGGAGGAGTGTGGTGTCACGACGCGCTATATCGCGCTGGATTCGCCGGTCCTGCGTGAAGGCGAGCAGCGCCGGCATCTAGCCTATCCGGTGCGGCCTGTGGCTCCCTGCGCCGCTTGGGCAGCGTCTCAACCGTCTTATGACCCATCGCCCCACTGCAGCAGGCGCAGTGCGGTACAGCAGGCGTCCTGGTTTGCGCGGCCAGAGTGCGGCGTTCCTTACGGTTCACCTTGCCGCTCCCTTGCGGGCGTCCGCTTGCCCCGTGCCCGAGCTTGCTCGGCCGGCAGGCGTTCTGCCAGGGCCGCGATCGCCTCGCCCGAAAGTTTCGGCAATGACTGGCCATCAACTACGAGCGCGCGTTCCGGCGTCAACAGCGCCAGTGCCCGATGGGTCGGGTCAAGTTCGAGCCACGCGATGACTGCCCCGGCGAGGCTCGTCACTTCTGCCAGATCGCTATCGCCGCGCGGTACATTTTCCAGCGCTGCGCTCATTCGCCAGTCTATCTCGGGAGACAGGGCGCCGTCTCCCCAGTTCGCCTCGGTCATGTCAGCTACGCCTGCGTAGGGCATTCAGCAGCGCGATCGCGGCGATCCCGACAAAGGCCGCGCTTGTCCAGGGACGCGCTTTGGCGAAGCCCTTCGCCTTCTCCGTCAGCGGCGCATCCCCGGAGAAATGCTCGCGGAAGGCATCAGTCAGCGCGGTCTTTCCGTTAGTAGCTTTGGTAGTGGCGTCTGGGGCGATGGTGTCGGTCGTGAAAGTCTCCGGTGATGCGCAGTGTCACGCCTTTCCGGGTCCCAACGCCCGGCGGCGCCAAGCGGTCCGGTAGCATCGAAAATGAAACCGGGAAGTTGAGCTTCATGCGAAGCTTACGGGCCGGCCCTATAGGGGCGGCCGGTTAGGGACGCTACGGGCGCGGGGTGGCCCGAAGCCGTCGCCGCCTTGCCGACCTCAGCGCCCTGGGCTGGGGCCTCAAGGGCCCTCGTGCCGCGGATCGGTGCCGGGCTCGGGCGGTTCGGCCAGGCTAGGGCGCAGGGCGTCGATCGGTTCGCCCAGTGCCGCAGCGATCATGCGCTGCCAGACCGCGATGTCGCCCGCGCGCTCCATCTCGGCGTCGGGCTCGCGGAGCGTCTTGAGCACGGCAATCGCGTCGTCCTGGAAGTTGTGCCACGCCCCATCGACCGCGCTCCCGGCATGAGCATCGTCGCCGTCCGCATTCGAACTTAGCCGCTGACCTGCCAGTACCCGCGCGATCCGCTCCACGGCGCCAGTCGATGCAATGTCCATATCTGCCTCCTTCGTCATTTCTGAAATCGTCTTGCCGAGCGTCACAACGGACAACTCGAAGGACAGACCCCGCGACCTAGTCGCCGCCACCCTGACCGCGCAGATAGGTTTGAACTGCATGTGCGTCGTTGCCGACTGCACTAACCGCTTCCTCGAGCTGCGCGCGCGTCACCGAATAGCGGTCCGCCCAGCGCTCGACTGCGTCCCCGTCCGCCAAGTCGATTGCGGCAGAAGGTCGGTCGACTATGCCCGGATCCCCCGCGGTGCCTGCACCGATCGCCGGGTGGTTCGCGCCTGCGGCGGACGAACCGTTTTCGACGTTCCCAACTTGGTCACCGCCTGGGTCACGTTCGATCGCATTGGAGAAGGCAGCGCCTTCGTCGGCGATGCCGGCTCGTTCGCTCAGATCGGCGGCGTGTTCGGGATCGGCAGGTCCTGTATGGGCGGGGTTTCGGTCCGACATCTGCATTCTCCTCGCTCGACCAACCGTCCATGCGGGCCGTGGTTCCTGCGGCGGGAGAACCGCCGCCTTTCAAACGGTTGCGTCGACGGGCATTCGCTGTCAGCCAGGATCTGAGACCATCGACACCAATTCCGCCGGCACGCGTTGGGACGGGATGATCGATCCCGGCTCCTCGCTCCGCAGCAGCGCGAAGCGCAACATCGTCCGCCAGGTCCGTGCCCTGTTCAACGACGGGGGCATCCTGCGGTGCTCGCCGGTGTGTGGGATCATTCAAGTTTTCGAGCGGACTTGCTGGGGCGGTTGCGACGAACCGCGCGCTTTATCGCAATCACCACCTATGGGGACCGCGCCGAAGCTGCCGCCGCGATCGCACGGGTGCGCGACGTGCATCGGCGCGTCGCCGGTACGCTCCCGGACGGTACTGGCTACAAAGCGGACGATCCGGATCTCCTCGCCTGGGTACATCTGACCGAGGCATGGAGTTTCTTGGCGGCTTGGCAGCAATATGGCGCATGGCGACTGCTCCCCGCTCAGCAGGACCGCTATTACGCCGAGTTCGCGACGATCGGCGCCGCGATCGGTGCCCATGCCGTTCCGTATGGCAGGATCGGTGCCGCCGACGCGCTCGATCGAATGCGGCCCGGGCTCATCGTCGACCACCGCACCCATGAGGTTGCCCGGCTGGTCCTTGGCCATATGCCCGACAACCCGCTCGCGATTCCCTTGCAGCGTGTAACGATGCAGGCTGCCGTGGACCTGTTGCCGGGCTGGGCCCGGCGAATGCATGGCCTGCCAGCGTCTCCGCCGTTCTTTAGGCCGTTTGTCGGCATGAGTGCGTTCGGCGTGGCCGCAACGTTGCGTTGGGCGTTCGGCAACGTTTGATGGGGCTCGGCACATCGTGTTGTTGAGCGCGGACGATACACCGCTAGATGTCCACGCGAGCGTTGCCAGGGTTTCTGAAACTCGCGCGCGGTACCTCACCTGAACTGTTGGTACCATAGTCGATCAATACTGCCGCCCGGCTTTCGCCAGTCTCGGCAACGGTCCAGCGCGGCCAAGTGTGCCGCAGCGCTATTTCTCGATGATCTCCCGAATGCGATCTGCAAGCATTTCCATCTGGAATGGCTTAGTCATAACGAACATTCCATTGTCGAGGCGGCCGCGGCTGATGATGGCGTTTTCGGCGTAGCCCGTGATGAAAAGCACCTTGAGGTTCGGCCGATTTACCCTAGCCGCATCAGCGACCTGTCTGCCGTTCATTCCTTCGGGAAGGCCGACGTCCGTGATTAACAGATCAATCCGTGCATTTGATTCCAGAACCTTGAGTCCCGCTGGACCGTCCGGTGCCTCGATCACTGCGTAGCCGAGCTCGGACAGGACTTCCGCGATGAGCATCCGGATCGTGGGTTCGTCGTCTATGACGAGCACCACTTCCCCTTCTCCGGCCGCGGCGGCGGCCGTCCTGTGGATCGGCTCTTCCACTACTGGCGAGTCCTCGTCGTGCCGCGGCAAGTAGATGCACATGGTCGTGCCCTGGCCGAGCTCGGAATAGATTCGTACCTGGCCGCCGGATTGGCGCGCAAAGCCGTAGACCATGGAAAGACCCAGGCCGGTGCCCTCGCCGAGCGGCTTCGTCGTGAAGAAGGGATCGAACGCCTTGGCGATCACCTCCGGGGCCATTCCCGTGCCGGTATCGGTCACGCAGATCGCGACATATTGCCCGGGAGGCAGGTCGTGCCTCCGCCCGGCGCGCTCGTCGATCCATTTGTTCGAAGCTTCGATCGTCAGCTTGCCGCCGTCCGGCATCGCGTCGCGGCCGTTGATGCATAGGTTGAGAATAGCATTCTCCAGCTGATTGGTATCGACCAGCGTCGTCCACACTCCGCTGGCGCCGACGACTTCCACTGCGATGCCTGGCCCCATGGTGCGCCTGACAAGCTCTTCGATATCGGTAAGCAGCCTGTTCACATTGGCCGGTTTGGGGTCGAGCGTCTGGCGCCGGGAAAACGCCAGCAGGCGGTGCGTAAGAGCCGAGGCACGCCGGACAGCGCCTTGCGCTGCGATGAAATACCGGTCGAATTCCGCGCTGCGTCCCTGCGCCATGCGAATCTGCATCATCTCCAGGCTGCCGCTGATGCCGGTGAGCAGGTTGTTGAAGTCGTGTGCGATTCCTCCGGTGAGCTGCCCCACGGCTTCCATCTTCTGCGACTGGCGAAGCTGTTCCTCGATCGCCCGCTTTTCGGTGAGATCGCGCGTGACCTTGGCGAAACCCAGAAGCTCGCCATCCTCGTTCCGGATGGGATCGATTATCACGCTCGCCCAGAAGCGCGCCCCGTCCTTGCGCACGCGCCATCCTTCCGCTTCGAAGCGTCCCTCCCGGCGGGCAGTCTCCAGCGCAATGCGCGGGATCTCGGCCTGGCGGTCCTCCTCGGTATAGAAGCGCGAGAAGTGCTCGCCCATGATCTCGTCCGCAGCGTAGCCCTTGAAACGCTCGGCGCCTGCGTTCCAACTGCTCACCCGACCATCCGGGTCCAGCATGTAAATGGCATAGTCCGTGACACTCTGGACAAGCAGGCGGAACCGCTCCTCGCTGGCGCGAAGCTCCATTTCGGCTGCCCGGCGCTCCGTGAGATCGCGCGTGATCTTGGCGAAGCCGACCAGCGTGCCCGAAGGATCGCGAATAGGATCGATGACGACGTTCGCCCAGAACCGGCTGCCATCCTTGCGGACCCGCCAGCCGTGCGCCTCGAAGCGGCCCTCGCGCGCGGCGGTTTCAAGCGCGATTCGAGGTATCTCCTGCTCGCGCTCCTCCGGTGTATAGAAACGCGAGAAGTGCTGGCCGATGATCTCCTCCGCTTCATACCCCTTGTAGCGACGGGCACCTGCATTCCAGCTGGTCACGCGCCCTTCGAGGTCGAGCATGTAGATCGCGTAGTCGGTGACACTCTGGACCAGCAGCTCGAACTTGCTGCTGGGAGTGGATGCGCGCTCGGATTGTGCCATGGCCCCTGGGTACTCTTATCGGAACGAAGGTAAACGAGAGCGCCGGCCGACTGTTCCTCCGCCGAGACACCGGGCCATCTTGTTTCCATGCGGATGTCCCAGCGGTAGCCTTCCGGGATCGGGAGTTGTGCTTCCAGACGGCGACAATCGTCGCATGGCTGGCGACACGCCGCCTATCCTCGATAGGATCTTGCTACCGGCCACGCTGAGCCAGCGGCAAGAATAATCACAGCGATGCCATAGTGCGTCCCTTCGCTTACGGGCCTCTGGCTGCAGAGCCGCCTGAATTCCACCAAGCGCCACATCGGCTGGAAGCCAAGATCGCATGCAGATTACGTCCATCAAGCCCCGCGCGTCTTGAAGAAGAAGCTGCAGCGCGAAGGCGTTTATCGCGAGATGAAGCTGCGTCGACATTACGAGAAGCCGTCGGAAAAGAGAGCGCGTCAGCGCGCGGCAGCCATAAGCCGCGCGCAAGGCCGATCGCAAACGGGCTGAACGCGACAAATAATCACGACTTGAAGACGTCTTCCCGCACTCCAAGGCGAACGGATGGTAGGTTTTGGCAGCCGCGAAGATTGCTCGCTACCTCGTAGCAGCGGTCCGGCGTCGCCATCTCGTGCGCTAGGCTCGTTTCCAGCACCACCAGTTGAAAGGATTCGCGTGCCGCTCGACGGTCCCCGCCTCGCCGCCCTCTCGGGCTCGAAGCCGAACGCGCTCGTCATTCGCGGGCGTCGGCGTAGCGATAAAGCGAGATAGGATCGGTCACCAAAGATCCGGCTGGTCCGGGCCAACGCCGCGTGCGTGCGGGCGTCGGCGCGGTCCGGAACCAATATCGCGATCAGCCCCGCATTCCAATTCTCGACGTCGCTCCAGTCGACATGGCAGACGCCCTTGCCGGCGCGCGCCTTGCCAACCGATAGCAGGCGGCAGAGCCGGCCATAGGCCGCGCGATCGGTCGGGTAGACGAGCAACCCGATCCCATCGGCGAGATCGAGCCGGCAGCCGGCGATCGCCCGTACCCCGGTGGTGCGCTCCGCATCCCCGGCACGAACGATTTCCGCGACGGAATTGCGGTCGACGATGCCGAGCGCGGGCAGTTCGAGCATCGCGGCGACGGCAAACAGCTCCTCGGGCGAGGACGCCCCGAGCAAGAAACGAAATGCGTGGTGACCTGGAGTTCGGTATAGGAGGGCAGAGGCATGACGACGCGATCGCCTAAAACCATGTTCCCTATATGTTCCTACGGCGAATGTTGACGACGAATGGTCTGACCGCGTTGCGGTCACGCAACACAACCTACTCCAGGGCGTTCAACCCTGGGGCGACGGATCGCTCCTCAAACGGGAGGCCGACAATGACCAAGCTGAGCGATCAGGACCGCGACGACCTGGAAAAGGGCGCCTTCGCCTTTCCCAAGGAGCGCAAAGAGCCGCTGGAAAATGCCAGCCATGTCCGCAACGCGATCGCGCGGTTCAACCAGGTCAAGGGCGTCAGTGACGAAGAGCGTGACATGGCCTGGAAGCGGATCAAGGCAGCGGCGAAGAAGTTTGACGTCGAAGTCAGCGAAAAGAGCTGGCGCGAAATCGGCAGGGATTGATCGTCAGGTCGACATCGGGATTGGCGAGTGCCGCAATGCAAGAAACGGCACCTGCCATTTGCTGCCCCTGCGCGATCCGATCGGGCGGGGCGGTACGACCCAACGGGAGAGCGCAATGAACGAGCCCAAAGTCCGACGCCCTTTTGGCGAACTGCCCTACAAGGACCTGCCCGGGGTCTCGGAGGTTTACGCCGACGGTCTTGGTTCGACGATCTTCAACGGGCGGACGGCCCATATCACCTTCACCGTAAATCGCTTCGCGCCGCCGCACCCGCCGCGCCCGCTGAGCGGCGAACGCGTCACTGCCGCAAGGCTCGCGCTGGATTCGGACGCCGTCATCGATCTCTTCAATGAGCTGGGCCGAATGATGCGGATGCTGGAGGAGCATGGGCTCATACGGCTAAGCGACGGCATCGCGCAGCGTCCCAACTAGATCGCCGCCCTCTTTATTTCCGTGCGAGCGCCAGTGCGTTAGCAGCTTTGCGGTCCGGACCCGCTTGCGTGATGATCTCACGTGCAGCCGCGGCGCTGATGCCGTGCTTGCGTGCGAAATAGCGCACTTCATACGGCTCGTCGGCAGCAACGCGGACGCGGTCCGGGCCACCGCGCTGGCGCTTGTCATCGGCGCCAGAGCGCTTGCGGGGACGTTGCGCAGCCGGGGCGGTACGGGCGAAGCGGGAATAGAGGCGGGCGCCCAGCAAGGTGGCACCGATTATTACGGTCGATCCGAGGCCCATTACGGCGATCGCGGCGCGCTTCCGACGCGTTTCGGCTGCTTGCAGGCTCGCCGCCTCGGCGACTGGCTTTTCTGCCGCCTCTCGGGAAGCCTCCTTCTGCTCCTCGGTGATCGGAGCAGGGTGCGGAGGATAGGGCGCGCTGGCGGCGTCCGGGAGCGGCGGGAGATGCGTCATTGGGTGAATTCCTTCTGCGATAGTCGGCTCAACGCCCGCCGGCTCGCGCAGTTGCGCGCGCGACGATAAGCGAGTGTTCGTGGCTGCTTGAGACGCGGCGCAACTCATGTCTTCGAATCCGGCGATCAGCGCCGGCCTGGCGCCCCTCGGTCAGTACGGCGCCACTGATGGCAGCCGCGCGTGCCGCTGCGCCTGCCATTCCCGTCCCGCTCGATAGCCCCGGGCGCAGCCTGAGGGAACAGACCTGCGCCCCAGGCGTCTGGCTGCCACACTTCACTTAAGGGAGGAATTTCATGGGTATCATCATGTGGCTCATCGTCGGCGGTGTGGTCGGCTGGCTCGCGAGCCTGATCATGCGCACCGACGGCCAGCAGGGCATCTTCCTCAACGTCGTCGTCGGCGTGGTCGGCGCGGCTATTGGCGGGCTGATACTGGGCCGTGGAGAGATCAACAATTCGCCCCTTACCGTCACCACCTTCCTGGTGTCGCTTGCCGGGGCGGTGATACTGCTGGCGGTCGTCAACCTCGTTCGCCGCGGCTCGGTGCGCTGATACGTTTACCGGTGGCGCGCATGATCGCCACCGCTAACGAACGTCCCCGGCATGTGTATGCCGGGGACGTACATGGCCAAGCTCTCACCAGCCGGCCTCCGGCGAAAGTGTCGAAGGTCTAGCGGCCCGCCGGTACCGCGTTCGGATCAGTAGCGGGAAAAATCCAGTCGCAGGAGAGACCTATGCTCAAGGGCAATCAGTCTCCGAAGCTAGGCGCCTTCTGATCGTCATGCAGGTGGCTGTCATCGCCATTCTTCTCGGTGCTGCTTTCGTCTTCTCCACCGGTCGCTTGATCGGGCTGCAAATCAGCCTGACCCGGTTTGCCTTCGTCCACTTGTTCTTTTTCTACAGTCATCGGTTGGTTCCACTTCCAACAACGGATAGCCCGTGCTTGGGGCACGTCAGCGCCGATCCAGCTCTTCTGCATTGTTTGTCGCGCGGGTCACCGGGTCCCATCGCTGGGGGCGACGCGCAACTGGACGATTTGGGCCGGCGAATCGAATAAGTCGGCGGCGACCCGGGGGGTGGGTCGCCGCCGGGCCGTTACGCCTCGGGGGTCTTGGCGGCGGCCATCGCTGACGCTTCGGTCACATCCTTCGCGGACCCCAGATCCTCGTCGGTGATGCGGCCGGCGCCAGGACCTGCACCCAGTTCGGCACCGGTGGTGCGGTTGGCCGTCGGATCCGAAATGGTCCGCGCGGCGAGCTGGGTCATGACGGCGAGGTCCTCCTTTTTCATCTCTACGGTTGCAAGTCCGTCCCCCCCGTCCATCGGGATCGCCTTGAGCACGTCATCGATACGGTCCCATTGCTCGCCGGAATTCCACGGCCCTTCCATGTCGCCATCGCCCTGCGAGGTGTTGACGTACATGTTGGTGAAGGGCGCAATTCCGGGAAGCTTGCCCGACGGGAAATTGTCCTCGATCGCGTAGAGCGCCTTTTCGAAGGACTTCTGGTGCGCGATCTCGCGCGTCATCAGGAAGCCGAGCGCCTCCTTGATGCCGGCGTCGTCGGTGATGTTGATCAGCCGCTCGTAGACGACCTTGGCGCGGCTTTCGGCGGCGATGTTCGAGCGCAGATCGGCCGTCGGCTCGCCCCGCGAGTCGACATAGGCGGCGGTCCAGGGAACGCCGGCAGAGTCGGTGAGCGAAGGCCCACCGCCGAACAGCAATGCCTGTTTGGCGCTGTTCCCGCTCGAGCCGATCATATGGTAGAGTTCGACCTCCTCCATCTGCCCTTCGGACAACTGCGCCTTCACGCCCTTGTTGAGCATGGCAACGATGGACCCGATCACTTCGAGATGGCTCAGCTCCTCGGTAGCAATGTCGAGCAGCATGTCCTTGCGGCCTGCATCCTCCTCGCCGATGCCTTGGGTGAAGTAGCGCATCGCCGCGGCGAGCTCGCCATCGGCGCCACCGAACTGCTCGAGCATCATCAGCGCGAGCTGAGGGTTCGGTTCTGCCACGCGGACGGTATATTGCAGGCGTTTATTGTGCATGAACATGGGTACGCTCCTCTGAAAGTAATGGCTGTTTGGGGATCAGCCGGCGCGTGCGGCCCGTGAAGGCGTGGGCTCGGCATAAGCGGGCTCGGCCCAGGCCGCCGACATGCGGCGATAGGTGGCAAGCGCCTGGCCGACTACCTGATCCATATTGTAGTAGCGGTAGGTCGCGAGGCGCCCGACAAAGGTCACGTCGCGCTGAGCCAGCGCAAGCGCCTCGTAGCGCTTGAACAGCGCCTGGTTCTCGGGACGCGGGATCGGATAATAAGGATCGCCGGCATCGCTCGGGATCTCATAGGTCAAGCTGGTCTTCGCACACCGCTGGCCGGTCAGATGCTTATACTCGGTGATCCGGGTATGGGGCACGTGCTCGGACGGGAAGTTGACCACCGCCACGTCCTGGAACTTCTCGCAGTCCACCGTCTCATGACGAAATTGCAGCGAGCGATAGGGCAGCTTGCCGTAGCGATGCCCGAAATATTCGTCGATCGGGCCGGTGAAGACGAGATGGTCGTGCGGGTAGGCGACGCGGGCTTCGTCGAAATCCACGCCGAGCAGCAGGTCGATATTGGGGTGATCGAGCATGCGCTCGAACATCCGCGTATATCCCTCCAGCGGCATCGCCTGGAAGCTGTCGGTGAAATAGCGGTCGTCCTTGGATATGCGGGTCGGAACGCGCGCGGTCACCGACTTGTCGAGCTCCGAGGGGTCCATGCCCCATTGCTTGCGGGTATAGCCTTGGAAGAAGGTCTCGTAGAGTTCTCGCCCGACCTTGGAGATTACCACATCGGCCGAGGTCACAATCGGCTCGACCGGTTCGGCCTTGCTTTGGAGAAATGCCTCCGCCTCGGCGTCGCTTGCCAGTTCGAGATCGTAAAGCAGATTGAGCGTGGTACGGTTGATCGGCATCGGCACGCGCAGACCGTCGATATCGGCAAGGACCCGGTGCTCGTACGGCCGCCACTGGGTGAACCGCGACAGATAGTCGACGATATCGCTCGAATTGGTGTGGAAGATGTGCGGGCCATATTGGTGGATCAGCACGCCGGAATCGTCGAGCCGGTCGAAGGCGTTGCCGGCGATATGCGGTCGGCGGTCGACGACCAATACGCGCTTGCCGCCATCCCGGGCGAGCCGCTCGGCCATTACCGCACCGGCAAAGCCTGCGCCGACGACCATCACGTCGTAGCGCTTGGCGCGTTCCGCAGGCCAGCTCGTCGGAGAGACGATCGGGTGTGTTTGCGCATTGGCGCGCACCGCCCCGGCGACCAGCTCGGCCATGTGCTGGAAGGTCTCGTCCCACGACATCCGCGCCAGCAGAGCGTCGGCGTCGGTCCGCCAAGTATCCGGGCCCTGCGCCACTGCCAGCGCCGCATTGCACGCTTCGACAAAGGCGTCGGGCGTGCCGGCGATCGAGACACCCTCGACCTTGCCATAGTGGCGGATCACATCGGTGATGGGCGTCGAAACCACAGGGCGCCCCGCCGCAAGATATTCGGGGGTCTTGGTCGGGCTGATGAAGCGCGTCGATTCGTTGATCGCGAACGGCATCAGCGCAACGTCCCACCCGCTCAGATAGGCGGGCAATTCACCATAGGTCTTGCCGCCGAGATAATGGAGGTTGGGCCGCTGCGGCAGGTCCGCGGAATCGATCTTCACGACCGGTCCCACGATGACCACCGACCAATCCGGCCTGGCGTCGGCGAGATGCGCCAGCAGTTCGAGGTCCATGCGCTCGTCGACCACGCCATAGAATCCGAAACGGGGGCCGGGCAGACCTGCCTGGTCGGCGGGGTCCTCGATTTGCCCCCGGGCCGCCGCGAAATGGGCGACATCGACGCTCGACGGGAAGGGATGGATATTGCCATGGCGGCCGCGCTTGGCCTCGTAGAGACTGTAGCCGCCGGTGAAGACCAGATCGGCCTGCGCAAGCAGGCGTGCTTCGAGCGGCAACAGCTCGGCCGGCGCATCCTTGAAATTGGCCAGCTCGTCCATGCAGTCATAGACGACGCAATGCGCGTCGACATGCTCGGAGAAGGGCAGCATCATCGGGGTGTAGTACCAGCGGGTCACAGGCTCCTTCACGCTGGCCATGTGTGCGTCCAACAGGCGCTTCAACATGGCCTGCTCGCCTGCGGGGGACTCGCCGCGCGGCAGATAGGGCGTTGCAACGACCACGTTCGTTTCCGGATCGCGCGCCATGTCCAGTCGGGGGCTCGTACCGGCGTCCAAATACAGCGGCTCTTCCCAGAACAGCACGTCGCTGGCCCGGGCGAAGCGGCTCATCAAATGCTGTGGCCGCTGGAACACGAAGGCCCAGCGCAGATGGCTGAAGCACAGCACTGTCTGCCCCTCGCCATCGGCGGCGCGCGCGTCATCAATCTCCGGCGCAAAGCCGAAGCCCGTCAGGCGGACCATGCTGATTCCTTAGAACTGGAGGCGAGCGATCAAAAGAAAGTCACTCAAGGGATGAACTGACTCGCCGAGTGTTCGTTCCCGTAAATGCTTGTAGCGCATCGAATAATCTAAAATCATAACCTAGATTACGTATTGATTTGGATTAGTCTAATATATCGGCATGCAGGTGTACTTGCAGAACTAAAGTAACATCGAAGGCTATTATTTACGTCAACTTGTCGTGGTCAAGTATCGGACCTGTCGTTGGAGCTCTGGGGCGGCCATGAGTGCACGGTCAATCGCGTCGCCGACGCCTTCACCGACCAGTCGCAGCTGAGCGGCCACGACGAACGCGACGACGATCTCGAGCGCTTCGCGGCGCTGGGGGTCAAGGCGTTGCGTTATCCGGTGCTTTGGGAGCGGATCGCTCCGGACGATCCGGGCGTGCTCGACTGGCGATGGACCGATGCGCGGCTGGCGCGCCTGCGCGCGCTCGGGATTCGCCCTATCGCCGGGCTCGTCCATCATGGCAGCGGGCCCAGCTATACCAGCCTGCTCGACGACCGCTTCCCCGAGCAATTGGCCCGCTTCGCCGGGGCGGCTGCCGGGCGGTACGACTGGGTCGAGGATTGGACCCCGGTCAACGAGCCGCTGACCACGGCACGCTTCTCGGCGCTCTATGGCCACTGGTACCCGCACGCACGCGACGAGCGCAGCTTCTGGCAGGCGCTGCTCAATCAGGTCGACGGCATCCGCCTGTCGATGCGCGCGATCCGGGCCGTCAATCCGGCGGCGCGGCTGATCCAGACCGAGGATCTCGGCCGGAGCTGGGCAACGGTCCCGCTGCGTCACCAGGCCGGATTCGACAATATCCGGCGCTGGATGAGCTGGGATCTGCTGTGCGGACGTGTCGTTCCCGAGCATCCCATGTGGAACCGCCTCGTGGGTTATGGCTTCGGCGCGCGGCTGGCGGCGATCGCCGACGATTCCTGTCCGCCGGACCTGATCGGCGTGAACCATTACCTGACCAGCGACCGCTTTCTCGACCATCGCCTCCGCCGCTATCCGGCGCATGCGCTCGGCGGTAATGCGGAGCAGCGCTACGCCGATATCGAGGCGATCCGCGTCCTCGACCCGGCGCCCCCCGGTCTGCGCGGCGTGCTGCGCGAAGCCTGGGATCGCTATCATATCCCACTGGCGGTTACCGAGGTCCATAATGGCTGCTCACGCGAGGAGCAGATGCGCTGGATGGGCGAAGCCTGGCGGATTGCGCGCGAGCTGCGGGCCGAGGGGCTCGATATCCGCGCCGTGACCAGCTGGGCGCTGCTCGGCAGCCATGGCTGGGACACTCTGCTCACCGCGCCGGGCAAATATGAGCCCGGGGCTTTCGACACGCGCGGCGGCGCGCCGGAGCCGACCGCGCTTGCCGGCATGCTGGCGATGATCGACCGCCCCGACGCACAACATCCGGTCGCGCGCGGCGCCGGCTGGTGGCGCCGGCCGATCCGCTTGCTCTATCCCCCGGTGCCGCGCCCGGCACCGTTGGCGGATAATGTCGGCGCCGTCGACTGGCGCGCCAAGGCGCAGGTGCCGCTGCTCATCTGTGGTGCGTCGGGGACGCTGGGCCGTGCCTTCGCACGCGCCTGTGTCCACCGCGGCATCGCCCATGTCCTGCTTGCGCGCGAGGCGCTCGACCTGACCGATCCGCGAAGCGTCGCCGTCGCGCTCGAGACGCATCGGCCCTGGGCGGTGATCAACGCCGCCGGATGGGTCCGGGTCGACGATGCCGAGACGGACGCGCAGGGCTGCGCGCGGGTCAATGTCCAGGGCGCGCTGGACCTGGCCCGGCTCTGCGCCGAGCGCGGCATCCCCACGGTGAGCTTCTCGAGCGACCTGGTGTTCGACGGTGCCAAACGGTCGCCTTATGTCGAAGCGGACGAAGTCGCTCCGCTCGGCGTCTACGGCGCAAGCAAGGCGCTTGCCGATCAGCGCCTGCTCGAACTCGACGGTGCGCATCTCGTCATCCGCACCGCGGCTTTCTTTTCGCCGGACGATCCGCACAACTTCGCGATGCAGCTGGCGGCGTGCCTGCTCGCAGGGGACCGGTTCGGTGCGTCCGACCAGCACATCGTCTCGCCTACCTATGTGCCGCATCTGTGCGACGCCGTGCTTGACCTGCTGATCGATGGAGCGACCGGCCTGTGGCATGTCGCAGGTGGCACGGCCTTGTCTTGGCACGCATTCGCGATGGAGATTGCCCGTCGTTGCGGACTGCGCGCGGACCTTGTCGACACCGCGCCCGGCGAAGCGCTGGGATGGATTGGCGAGCGCCCTGCTTATGCCGCGCTGGGGAGCAACCGGGGCCTGGTGCTGCCCGGATTCGAGGCCGCGATCGAGCAGTTCGCCGAGCATCTGCGAACCTCCACGCTATCGCATCTCAATTTGCGGGGCATGGCAGCTACACGACCGGTCGGCATGGCATCTGGAGCCTGATGAAACACGAACCCGCTAACCTTTCCCCAGAGCGAGCGTTGCTGCGACAAGCCGGAACAGCACTCTCGCGGAGGCAGTGGCCAGCCTGCTGGACACCGCCGCGCATAGCCCTGCCCAGAAATACTTTGACTAAGGCAAGCCAGTGCAAGGAGCGGGAGAGGCGAGCGTAGGAGGCATTGGCAGCGTCAGGGCGAGGGGGAAGGTGCGGCATCGATAATCCTTGCATCGTCCAATGCCGACGCTCCCGGGCCTTGCTTGATTATCGTCGTCAGGCCCGTGCAGTTTCGCCGCGGCACGCTCTGGAATTCGTCGGTGTTGCGCGAAATGGCCCGGGCCGATTTCCAAGCGTGGGTCGAGCAATCGCGGTTCGTGAGCGGAGCCGAACATGCCTAGCTTACCGAACAGCCTCGCGGGGTTGTCCGGTACGATGTGCGCCCCAAGACGCCATCGAGCGGCACCCCGACTTCGCCGGCCTCCATCCACTCATTGCCCTGTCGTCGGCGAACGGCCCATTGGACAATGGCCTATTCGCGAGCCGCGTCTTCGCGACCCTGTTCCTTATACATCTCGCGGGTGGCCTGCTCGGTACGTTCGATTTCGCGGCGCGAGCCGCGATTGTGCGTGAGAGCCCAGAGCAGCCCCACGGCGAAGATGATCGGCCCGCCAATGATCACGAACCCCCAAATTCCTTCCATTGCCTCACCTCAAGCTTGCGTTGCCGCCGGTGTCGGGCGGTCACAAACAAAGGGGTGCCGCACGCAAAAGTTCCGGGCTGCGGCCACCCGATTCACATAGGTTTGCAAGAAATCCGATGCCACCTCGGCGCTGCGGAAAAAGAGCTAAACCTATGTGAATAAGAGCTGTTTTCGACCATGACTCGCGGAACGGCGACGGGCTCAGGCGGTTACGTGCACTCCTATGCTGAGGAGGTGGCCTGAATGCTATTCTTGCTGCTGTTCGCAATCGGCGCTGTACTCGGCGCTGTCGCTGCCGCGATCGGGCAAGTCGACCGACGACCCGTTTTCTTTGGCTATGTGAAGATCGCTATCCTCGGCGCGCTGTTCGGTGGATATGTTCTGGCCGACGCCATCGGCCATGAGCCTGCGCATCCCGGCGACCTGGACCTCGTCGTGCTATTGGCCGCGATATTCGGCGCGATCGCCGTATTAGTGCTCTTGTGGGCCGTCGCGAACTCCTTACGTCGCGGTACCCCCCGGTAGAAGCCAGGGGCGGCGAACTCCTGCCGCCCTTCTTCAAGCGGCGTGCCAAGCGGCCGGCCTTGCCAAACACGATATCGAACGCGGTACGGCGTGTTGCTGCCGTCGCTCACGAGATAGACGCCGAACTTGTCCCCGCGGATTCAGTCGCGTCACGGTCTCCCGTCGAACTCGCGCATGAGGCCGATGACGCCAGGGTGGCGGGCTCTGGGCTTCAAAATCGATGGGTAATTCTGGATTGCGAATTTGGACGGGTCTTGAGTAGCCCTTTCGTCGAGCGCTCGGCGAAAGGGCCTGCCTTGATCACTCGCCGGCCTTGCCGGCCGTCACGCCGACGCCATGACGGTACACCATTGTCCACCCCATCCAGCCGGTGACATGGATCCCAACGAACACGATCGCCGAGAGGATGAAGCATGCCAGCGGAAGGCCGTTTACCGCGCCGTAGCGCAGCATAAGATTGAAGGCCGAGAGCACGAGGATAAAGACGTTGCCGATCAGGTGGATGTTCGCCGCCTTCAGGTTCCTGATCTCGCGGCTGCCATAATAGTCGATGAAGCCGAACAGCGCCGCCAGCACGCCGAGCAGGATGCCTGCTGCCAGCGCATAATATGCAGCGGTCGCTAGGATCGGATCATGAAGCAGGTAGAAGAGCCCGTCGCAGGAAAAGGTCGCGACGAAAAGGGCGATTGGCAGGGCCACCGTCATCGGGTGGATCGGCCGTCCGGCAATGCTGGCGATGCTGCGAGGCGTCTGCTCGGTCACTCGTCCACCAGGCGGCCCCGCCGCCGCCGCGCCGCGACTAGTCCGATGGCAAGCACTGCGATGCCGGCCGTCATCGCCGCCTTCTTGGCCAAACCTTTCTTGTTGAACTGCAGCTCGGAGCGCATGCCCATCTCCGCCGGAATGTTGGGAATGCGCGCGTGGGCCAGGTCGTCGACCACGCCTTCGAGGACATTCACCCGGTCGGCCCCAAGCAGCAGCAGCCAGTGCAGCCAGTTGGATTCGCTCCACCGGAAGGCGAGGCGCCGCAACATTCCGCTAAGCCCGCTGGGCGGCACCGACGTACCGACCACGGCAGGCTGGCGGATATGCTCGATCGATTGAAGAATCTCCACCCCGGGATCCTGGATGGGCGGGCGGTCCCATTTGCGTGTGAGGCCTTGGTCGCGCGACTGGTCACGCATCGGATAGGTCGGATCGTTGCTGCTGTCTGCATCGACGCCCCAGCCGACGATCCTTAATGTGTCCACAAGGCCCGGGCTGTCCGTCTTGGCGGGCAGCTTGGCGGCGGGTTTTTGCTCAGCTGGCATTGGTCACCAGCACCGGCTTGATGCAGCCGTCCAGCTTGTTCGCAAAGACATGATAGGCATCGGCGATGTCGGCAAGCGGGACCCGATGCGTGATCAGCGCCTTTGGATTGATATGACCGGCACGGACATGCTCGATGAGGCGCGGCAGCAGCCGCTTCACCGACGCCTGGTTCGCCCGGATGGTGATGCCCTTGTTCACGACATTACCGATCGGAACCATGTTGCCCGTCGGCCCATAGACGCCGACCACAGACACGACACCGCCCTTCTTGACCGAATTGATCGCCCAATGGAGCGCGGTCGCGGCGCCGGCCTCGAGCTTGAGCTTGCTGCCGAGCAACCATTGCAGGAAATTTCCCCTGGCGTCGCCGCCGACGGCGTCGATCACCACATCCGCGCCCAGGCCATCGGTAGTCTTCTTCATGAACAAGACGACATCATCGAGCTGCTTGAAATTATAGACCTCGGCCGGCGCGAACTTCCTGGCGAATTCCAGTCGATAGTCGTGCATGTCGAACAGGATCACGCGCCCGGCACCGAACAGCCACGCGCAGCGCGCGGCCATGATGCCGACCGGGCCGGCACCGAATATCGCAACCGTGTCCCCCTTCTGGATGCCGCCCATTTCGGCTGCTTGATAGCCGGTGGGGACGACGTCGGTCAGCAGCACGGCGTCGTCCGGGTCCATCCAATCGGGGATGATCGTCGGGCCGATATCGGCATAGGGCACGCGAACATATTCCGCTTGCCCGCCGTCATAGCCACCGGCCGTATGCGAATAGCCGAAGATCCCGCCCACCGCTGTCGCCTGCGGATTGGACTCATGGCAATTGCCGAACAGCCCCTGCTTGCAGAAATGGCAATGACCGCAGGCGATGTTGAAGGGAACCAGCACATGGTCCCCGGGCTTGAGGTTCTCGACCTCCGGTCCGACCTCCTCGACGATGCCGCAGAACTCATGGCCGAAAGTGGTGCCGACGCGCGTGTCGGGGACCATGCCATGATAGAGATGCAGGTCCGATCCGCAGATGCAAGAACGCGTTACCCGAACGATCGCATCGCGCGGGTGCTCGATACTGGGCACCGGTTTTTCCGAAAGGCGGACGCGATAGGGTCCGCGATAGTCCATCGCCAGCATGCGCCCCCCGCGATCAGCCAGAGGAGAGCGAGCGGAGCCGCTCGATATGGCGTCGAACGATCGGCACCGCCTTGGCGGCAGCCGCCCGGAGCGGCGCCTTGTCGCCGTCCTTGGCATAGCCCGTGTGAAGCGCGAGGGCCTCATCATGCGCCATGCGTTGTTGACGGACATAGGCCGCGTCGAACGCCTCGCCATCGAGGCCGCGCAGCTCGTCGATCATCGCCTGCTGACGCGGCTCGAGCACGGGCGGCGGGGGAGTCAGGCCGGCGGCCCGTGCTGCCTTGGTAACCTCCTTAGTCGTCATCATATGATGCTCGATCATCATGGCGGCGAACTGGCGCACGGAATCGGCGCCTGCCTTTTGCTGCGCGAGCTGCGACGACTGGATTTCGTAGAGGTCGCTAGCGCCGGCCACGGCGACAAACCCTAATGCATCGGGCGTCACCCGGTTCGATGGAGCGGGCGCTGCCTGCTGCCCGCCGGCCGTGCCCGCCGCGAGCCCCATTGCCGCGAACGCGGCGCTCCAGACCATTGACCTCATGCAATCCTCCTGTGAACATGCAGATCAACATTGCTCGAATATTATAGTTCCGACTTACATAGGTTAGTCTTTTTCCTCTAAGTTAAGTGTCCATAGTGACTTGCTGGACTCGAAAGCGTTACCCCGTCGCAAAATACCTAAAGTCAGCGCCTCCCGGAAATATTGCATATTAACTTGGGTTAGGAAGAAAAATTCACCGATCAAGGCATGGCTGGCGTTTATTTAAGGGAACGCCATCAGCAGCGAGCGGTTTAGGCTGTCCCTTGGAGCGCCCGAATGCCGATCATCTCCCTAATCCGTACATTCTTTGCCGTTATTTCGCTGGCCTTGCTCATCGTTGGGGCCTGGCTGTTGTGGAGCTGGTACCGCGGAGAGGTGCAAATGGATGCGGACGGCGTCTCGCGCCTGCACCGCGATGCCTGGGAGCTTTGGGTCGGCGGAGGACTGCTTTTCTGGTCCTTTCTCGGCCGCCTTCCCGTAGGGCTTCTTCTGGCCAGGCCCGACTCCGATCCGATGCGTCCAGCGCGTAGCAGCGGCCGCACGATCATAAGCGAGACGGGGGCGACCTTGTATATCGAGGAACATGGCTCGCCTTATGCCCCGCCGCTGATCCTGACCCATGGCTGGTCGATGGACAGCACCATCTGGCACTATGCCAAGCGGGACCTGGCAGCGAAGTTCCGGGTGATCGTCTGGGATCTGCCGGGGCTGGGCCTGTCCACGCGCGGGAAGGCCGACATATGCCTGAGCGCTTTCGCGCGCGATCTGAAGGCGGTCGCCTCCCAGGTCGGGGACCAGCGCCCTATCCTGGTCGGCCATAGTATCGGCGGTATGATCATACAGACCCTTGCCCGGGACGATCCCGAGTGGTTCCGCCAGAAGGTGGCGGGGACCGCGCTACTCAACACGACTTATACCGATCCGCTCAGGACAATGGTGCTGAGCCGTCTGCTCCAGGCAATGCGAAAGCCGTTGATCGTGCCCATGATGTGGCTCCAGATCCGGCTGGCGCCCCTTGCATGGCTCATCGGGTGGCAGAGCTATCTGAGCGGCGCGACGCATTTGGGCGCTCGCTTCGGGTTTGGACG
Source organism: Sphingomonas sp. JC676 (assembly GCF_014489075.1). Lineage (GTDB taxonomy): Bacteria > Pseudomonadota > Alphaproteobacteria > Sphingomonadales > Sphingomonadaceae > Sphingomonas. Next base: position 523,427 of record NZ_JACTGR010000004.1, read on the forward strand.
ATATGTGACTCGCAGCCAACTGGACCATGTGGCGCTGCTCCTCACGCGCGCCTGGCCGGCCGTGGTCGCCCGGGGCGACCTGGCGATGATGCGGTGGGACGCAGGGACGGGCGCCAGCCAGCTGGGTGCATCGGCGCTTGTGATCGGGGGTGCCGTGGACATCGTCACAAAGGCGGAGGCGAGCGAGGAAATCGGCCGCCGCGCCGGTATGGCGAAGGTGATGATCGTCGAGGGCGCCAATCATATGGGGCCGGTCGAGCGCGCGGAATTGTACAACGGCGCCCTAAGCAGGGAAGAAGGATGGGCCGCCATCATGACTGGCGCTCCGGCGGCTGGCGGCACGCGGGGCGGTTCAACGACAGCGGCGCGGGTGCAGTAGCGGCGAGGTCGGAATGTCCTCGCGCCTTGAACGGATCGAGCAGGCCCGATGTGCCGTTCGGCCCAGCGCCGAAAGGTCGCAAAGATCAGCGATTTAGTACGGAACTGCAGGCGAGGGGGAGCGGTTCTGCTTCCCACGCATCACATGGAGGGGCCAGATGGCTTCGAGTACAACCGACACCGAACGTTCCACAGGAGAGCCTCGCCAGCGCCGCGGCGCAGCGGCTCGGCTTGCCGATCAGCTAAAGGGCCAGACCTCCAGGCTAGCGGAGCAGGGGCTGGCGAAGGCCGCCGATCTCGCCGAGGAGCGCAAGGCCGTGGCGGTCCAGAAGCTGGATGCCGTGGTCGAGGTGGTGCGCAGCTTCGCCGAATCTGCCGACGCCGAATTCGGCGGGGTTGTCGGTGGCGCGGTTCATCGCGGCGCCGACGGTATCGAGACTATCGCCGGCAGCCTGCGGCGCCAAAGCGTTGGCGATATGGTCGACGGCACACGGTCCGTGATCGCCCGTCACCCGGGGGTCGCGATCGGCGCCGCTTCCGTGGTCGGGTTTCTTGCCGGTCGCATCGCCAAAGCCAGTTTGCATCACAGGACGGACCAAACTCAGGTATATCGGGTCGATGCCAAGACAGAGGCCGCAGCATGAGCAAAGGCCAGGTCACGGGCGCGACTGATCGCGTCGCGCGCAAGGGCGGCACTCCCGGTCGGCGCAAGCAAGCCCCAAATGCCAATGTGCCCGCGATGGCAAGGCGGACGCGGCTGGATCGCGCGGTCGGTCAAGTTGGCGCCAACCCGCTGGCAGCGGCGTTAGGGGTAGCCGCGCTGAGCGCGGGGCTCGCGCTGCTGCTGCCGGCGGGCAGACGCGAGAGCGAAGTGATGGGCGAAGTCGCGGACAAGCTGGGCGATGCCGCCCGGGACGCGGCAGACACGGTCGTGGCCGCGGGCCGCGCCCAGGTGGAGACGCTCGCGCAGTCGGCGCTGGTCGGCGTCGGCGGCGCGGTCATCCAGGCGGTGGTATCGAACGCCGATGCTGATGGCGGCAAGGAGTAGCTACGAGGGACCGCGCACCGGCCGCTGCATCGCAGCGGGCCGGTGCGCGGACCATGGCCGCACGGGCATCCCGTAGGCCGTCGGGGCGCCAAGTCCCGCCGTGTGGTAGGTCGAGCGAGATCGCTGCTGCTGTTCTTCGATTGGCCTAGCGAACCGCAGCTTACCTTCGATCCGAGATGCGAACCCGCGGTCAGCGGCCCAGCTGCGGCCATTCGCATGCCAGCGCGCGCAGCTCAAATCTCCAACCATCGCAGCGATGGAAGCCTATCGTGCGGCTGGATAGTGCGCCTGCGCCGATCCTTGCTGGTCTCGGTCGTGCAAATAGATGCGCGCGGTGGCGACCAGCCCTGTCTCTCCGGTAGGGCCAGCGCCCTCAGCCGCTGAAGGTCGAATATCGGATGGTGAGCTCTTCACCCGCCGCAATGTCTCGCACCGCGGTCATCGCCAGCCCATCCCCGACCGCGACATTCGCCTCTTCGCCGGGATCGGGCTCGTTCAGGTACCAGCCAACGGTGAGGAGGTTGAAATTGATGGGGCAGCCCAGCAGCGTTCCGCGCCTGACCGCGAAATCCTGGTAGAGGCGCTTCTGCTCTGATTCCGCGGGAAGCGTGTCGAGCGCGTCCGCTTCGATCCAGACCATTTCCTGCTGGTCATTTGCAAATATGTCGGTCCCCTTCGGGATGAACATGATTGCGAAGACACCCACGCCGTGCCGGGAGGAGGCGCCCAGCCGAGCCCAGACCAGATCGTGGGGGCGATCAGGCATCGCGGAATCGGCAGGCGATCGGCCAATCTGCTAACTGTTTGAGATTTTGCACGATCTTCATTCGCGCACTTTCAGAATCAGCGCAAGGATCGCGCGGAACGTTCGCCCTGCTCAAGGCGTAATGTTGCTCGATATGATGATGATAGAGACAGAGCTGAGGCTCAGCGACATCCATGGGATCGGCGTATTCCTTCTCGAGCCGGTGCAGCGCGGCGACCTGATCTGGCGCTTCGACTCCCGGATCGACCGGGTGTATTGCGAGGAGGAAATCGCATCGCTGCCCGAACGAACGGCGCGCTTCCTGCGGACCTACTCGACCTGGAATGAAGCGGCGGGGCTCTGGGTTCTGTGCGGAGACAATGGCCGCCATTTCAACCATTCCGCCACCCCGAACACGACCTCATATGGCATCGCCTTTGGTGAAGATGTCGCGGCGCAGGATCTTGCCCCGGGCACGGAACTGACGTCCGACTATGCTACCATCTGCGATACCTTCCGTGCCAGCGAACCACGCTTTGCCGCCGCCGGCTGAGCCATGGGCTGGCGGAAGGGTTTAAGGCGCCTCGGCGTCGAGCAGGCCAAGCCGTTGCACTTCGGCTAGTTCGGTTGCGATGAGGCGATCGCCGATATCGAGGCGATAGCGTGCATTCGGTATCGTGATCCTACGGACCCGCGCGTAGGCAGCCTGTTTGGCCTCCGGTATCGCTGTTCCGACCCCGGTAACCACCATCGTCCAGCCATATAGGCCGCTGGTGACGAGGCCCTGTGCATTTTGGCCCACTTCACCATAATGGATATGTGCCCGATCCGACGCGTCGAGCGACGCGTCGAAATGGATCGGCATACCCACCGGGGCAGCCACCTGCAGCCGCGAATAGGGAAAAGGCGGCGTCGTCACCACAACCCCAACCGCAAACCCCGGTTGCGTCGCGAAACATGCGCCATCTCTGGCGATCATCGTTCGAAACAGGCTCGACCAGCCATCTTGCTGAAGCGCCGCGAGAACCGCGAAGCCCGGATAGCCGAAGCGGCAGGTGAACTCGAGCGGCCAGATCCCTTGCTCGTTCACGATGGTGTTGAGGTTGACATAGCCGACATGTCCGGCCTCGCGGAAATGCGTTTCGAGCTTCTTGAGGGTCCGCGCAAAAAAGCCTCGGCTGCAGTCGAACGTCGCGACCGTTCCCATCTCCCCGGTGAGCTCGCCTAGGTCGCCGGCGAAGAAGCGCTTATGCTCCCAATCGAGACAGGCAGGCTCGAGGAAGCGCTCGCCGTCGAAATAGGCTCCGACGCCCATCTCGACGCCGTGCAGATGCTCCATCAATATGAACCTGGCGTCCGCGCGGTCGGCAAGCTTCGATGCCATGACGATCCGAACGTCGCCGCCATCCGCCAATTGACCCACAAAGGTGTCATCCGCGCTGTGGTCGGCACCGCTGAATTTCAGCACATACCGTCCGGGATTCGTCGCGATGAAGCGATCCGCCGTGCCGGCGTCTGAAAACTCCCAGAGCCTGGCGACCGGCAGGCCGATGGACGCGAGCAGGCTCTGTGCGAATGCCCGGTCATTCTCGAGGCGATCGCCAAACGCGCTGCCGCCGATCACGTGGAACCCGGCCCGGCGGAGTTCGTCCTGCAAGGCCCCGAACCCTTTCGAGACGCTCTCGAATAATATGACGCCATCGGGTCCAGCCTCGCGGATCCAGTCGAGCTCCGCTTTCCAGTCCGCGACCTGCTCAACCATGTTGGCCAAGGTGCCCCGCGCCTCCACTTCGGAGATGGCAATGCGCACGAGATGGCCTTCATCGCGAAGGCTAAGGTATAGGTCCGCAAGGTCGCAGGTCTCGCTGACGCCCAGAAACCGCATCAGCGTCCTTCGCTGGCGGAACCGCCATCATTACCCGGCGATGTCCTCGCTTGAAGATCGCACCGATCGCGGCGCGCTTTAGGCATGCTGTTCGCCCCGGGGATAGAATGGACAAGCCCAGCTGGAGGCGCGCAGGATCGGGCGCGGCTCGGGGCCGAGCCTCCGGCGCGAAGCCAGTCCGTCAAATCGCTGTCCATTCGTTCAGCGGGATACGGCGTTCGCCCCAGCGCAATCCACCGGCGAAGCAGTCCGGATCGCCTTCGATCCGCACCGCCGCTAGGCTGGCATAGCCCGTCTCGCCGCGCGGGTTGATCCACCAGCCGGCCGAACCGTCCCAGAGCTTGATGCTGTCGTCGCCGACCAGCACGGCATTGCCTTCATGATAAATGGCATCGCCGTCGATCCAATGATCGGACGCGCCGGCCTCGCTCCAATTCTTGCGCCATGACGCGACCGCATCGGCGTTGTAGCGCTGGACAAACTGCGCACGAAAGGCAGGAATACCGCGCGCTACGAACGCGGCATGCGCCATCGCCGCGTGGACGCCGCAATCGACTATCTTGACATCGACCGCCTCGCACCAGTGGATCGGCCATACCGAAGGTCCCCAGTCCGAATGCTCGCGCATCCAGCGCGGGCCGGACAAGATGTCGCCGCCGTTGCGCTGCGCAAAGTCGAAAGCCAGCAGCCATTCGCGCGCGATGTCGCAGCAGGCCGTGCCGTGGTGCGAGATATGGCTGTTGGGGAAGTTCGTCCATTTGCCGCCAGGTGATGCGGCCGGCCCGATAAGCATGAAGCCGCCATCACCGTCCTCCGGCGTTCCGGCTTGACCGGCCTTCGCCTTATCCTCGGCCAAATACATAGGACATGCTCCTGTCATAGCCGCCGGCATCGCAGAAAATCAGAAGGTCGCCGGCGCGGGTACCCTCGGGAAGTTCGATGTTGGATGCGATGATGTCGTGCTCCATGCACAGACGCCCCATCAGATGGGTCTTCCCCCGGCCGATCGGCTGCAGCGCCCCCGTCTCGCGACATTTGCGAACCATGCGGTGCGGCTGCCAGAAGTGCATCGGAATCTCGGCGATCGACGCGTCGACGACGGCGTCGACATGGCCTTCTTCATGTTCCTGGATTTCTAGGATGCGCATCGCCAGCGCCATGGAAGGCTGGGCCATCGCCTTGCCGGGCTCCGAAGCGATTTGGCGGACGCCAGGCAGCATATTGTGCACGAGCTCGACGGCATGCGCGATCTTGGAGGTCTCGTCCTCGTGCCAGTCATCGGGGTACCAGCCGCCGCCCATGTCGAGCATCTCGATGGTGCGCCCGGTCAGCCGCTCGATCGAACGACACCAGCCGAGCATGGATTCGAACAGATGCCACCATTGCGCGACCCCCACGTGGCTGCTCGCCATATGGAAATGGACGCCGAATGCGCTGTCGCCGGGCAGCCGTTTCACGGCCGCGATCAGCTTGCCGAAGGTCGTCGGGCTGTCGAGCGGGATGCCGAAGCGCGACACAATGTTCGGAGTGCGAATGCGGATGCCGATATGCCTGGCCGACATTTCGCCGGCGGCGACCGCGGCGATTGCACGGTCGAGATCAGCAATGCTGTCGCAGAACACCGCGTGCATCCGTTCCCGCGGCATGAGGCCTTGCGGCCACCACTTGCCTGGTCCGTTCAAGATTACCTGGTCCGCCCGGAAACCAACCTCCAGCGCCGATTGGACCTCGCTTAGGCTGATTGCCTCGGCATAGAAGCCATTGTCGAGCGCGAGCCTGATCAGCCGAGGGTCTGGATTGGTCTTGATCGAATAACCGCTTACGACCTCGACGGCGCTGGTGGTCAGGCGGAGCGCGCGCTCCGCGGCGCGCTTGAACAGGCCCGCCGCGGTCGTGTCCATATAGATATAGTGCGGCGTCTCCATCGCGTCGAAATCCTGCGCCGCAATGTCGGCGACAAAGCTGCCGGGGAGCGCGGCCAGGCCGGAGGGTTGCTCGCCGCCCTCCGGGTCGAGTGCGACATCGAGCATGTCGGGATCGATCACGTGCAAGCGCGCGGCCAGCGCGGTCAGGCCCGATGGATGCTTCATCGAATGGCCGACCGCGCCTGCGAAAGGCTCGGGAAGCGGGGGCAGGGGAAAGTCCGTACGAACCGGGACCTCGAGCACGATGCGCGTGAATTCGGACGCGGTCGCGGGTGCCGGCGAGGCGGGCAGGCCTGTCGCGCCCTGGACCAGTAATGCCGGGAGATTGTGGCCCGCGATCGTCGCACCATGCACCCAGGCCGGGAAGCGCGGATTCATTTCGATCAGCCAGAGCTGCTCGGACGCGTCGCGCACCATCTCAAGCTCGCCGCCGCCCGTCCAGTTGGTGGCGCGTACCATCTCGCGCAGCGGCTCCAGGAAGGACGGCGGCACCTCCGAAACATCGCCCGCCCAGGTTTTGCCCTCGGGGGTGATGTCGCGCTTGCGCATGCTGACCGCGCCGAGCAATTCGCCCCGATAGGCGGACAGCATCACCGACTCCTCATAGCCGCTCACATGCGCCTGGAGGAACAGTTTCTCCGTGGACCAAATCTTGCTGAGCGCGCCTCGGACTGCGGTGAAGATGTCCCAGGTCGGGGTGCGCGAGGCGTCGTAATAGGGCCCCTTCAGCCACACCCGCCAATCATGCGCGCGGCAAAAGGCGTGGAGGTCCCAGTCGCTGTGCTCGGTCGACAGATAGGTCGGGATTTTGATTGGCAGTGCCGCCGCGGCCTCGACCGCTGGCTTGGTGATGCGCTTGATACCACGCATCGGCGGAGCGAGCAGATTGGGATGGCCTTCGCGAAATATGCTCGCCAGCCACATCGCTTCCAGATCGCTGCCGGAAATCCACAATCCACCCGCGTCGAGTAGGTCGCGCACCTTGTTGCCGTAACTGTCCAGGTCGAGCTCGCCCCAGGGCCGCTGGATCCAGCGTTCGTCGAGCTCCTCGAAGTGAATGCCCGAGACCCGCGTCGAATAGTCCACGCCGACAATGGTGGCGTCCGGATATCCTTGGCGCAGCGACCGCACGATCCCCAGACCCGGCTGGGGATTGCCGCCTGCGTAGAGGCCGCTCACATAGATTTTCATCAATATTCCAAAGATGACGCGAAGCGCACTTGGCGCGTGTCTCAATCGAGAGAAGGTTACCGAACAACGACGGCACCGCCGATCCGTTGCTTATTTAAACAAAATAAAAAACACGCGCTAACCGGTGTTAAGCGACGAAAGATAATGGATAACCTAGATCAATAGAAATTAGGGGCCGTTGCGGTAAGACTCTCGGAATGACCCTTCCGAGCTATCCGAGCTACATGGATTTCGATCGCTTTATCGACGTGGCCCGTCTGGTGGCGCTCGATGGCTTCATCACCGAACGTCTTGGGCGGCGCATGCACGCGACCGCAGATCGCGCCTTCCACACGGGCCCGTTCCTGCTCGATCCCGAGGCCCCGAATTTGCCGGGCGCGCGGATGATCGAATTATCGCGCTCGCGACTGGCCGAGGATTATTATGATCTGGATCGCACCGAGCTGTGGGCGCCAAGCGAGGATGCCGCCGAATTCGCACCGCTTATGGAGTTCATCGCGACCCTGCCGTTCGCGGCGACCGGGCGCATGCTCATCATGTATGATCCGAGCGGGCGCGCGGTGTCAGCGCACAAGGATCATGACAGCGCGGAACTTTGTCATGAGTTCATCTGGCTTCGGACGAACCGCAGCAAGCCGTTCTTCATGCTCAACCCCGAGACGGGCGAACGGGCCTATGTCACGGGCCATTCGGCCTGGTTCGATACGGTCAATCAGTTCCACGGGGCCGATGCCAGTGGAGCGCCGTCGTTCAGCATTCGCGTCGATGGCGTGTTCGACGACGCATTTCGCGCGCGCATTCCGTTCCCAAGCGAGAACCGGGCGGCGACGCCCAGCATTTGGGCGGATCGCGGCCCCGCCTAGGCGAAGCGTGCAGGAACTGGCACCTCGGCGTTGGGAAATCGCGCTCTATGTCCGGTCGTTCAATCCAGGCCCGTGCCGCGCGCCCACCAGATCCGAACCGGTGGCATGTTCCACCATTGGATCGTTCTTTCGACGCTGGTGAAATGCCGCCTCAACGGTCCTTCGATATCGGTCTTTACCTGGTAGGCCATGAAGCAGGCCCCGGGCCGCATGAGGCGGGCACTTTCGCAGATGATCGTCTCGCGGGTCCGCGAATCCAGCGCCGAGAAGGGCACGCCGGACAGGATGCCGTCGGTGCCGGTCTCGCGAAGGTCCGCGAGAATGGATCGAACGTCCGCGGCCGATCCGCGCACCGCCTCGAGCCTGGAATCGCGGATCGAGTGCTTCAGATGGTCGATGAAAGCGCTGTTCGTGTCGATGGCGATCAGCCGACCGGAGGCGGGGAGGCGATCCAGAATCGCGGTGGTGAAGGTCCCGACGCCCGGACCGAATTCAACGAAGGTGCGGACCACGCTCCAGTCTATCGGGGCCAACATCCGGCACACCGTCTTCGACGAGGAGGGCATGATCGACGCGACACCCAGCGGGTCGGCCAGGAAGGATTTCAGAAAAATCGCCGTCGCCAGAGTGTCCGGACGCGGCACGCTCGACGCGATTTTGAAGGCCCTGACCTGGTTCACATTGCTCTCCTCGGAGGGCCCACAACGCGGGGCCGAGCCTTGATTTCCCTGGCCGGTTGCGTTTTGGCTCAATTCGGTTCGGAAAGGGCTAGCGGGGTCCAGCACGGCCGTCCGCGCCGTTGCGCCCGCCTTCTTGGCCATGGAATCTCCGACGGTCGATCGACTGGGCTCCGTGCGGAGGCGCAACTGGCAGCTCGTCAGCTCGTTATGCGCTTGAAAGGCGAGCATTATGTTGGACGGAAAGAGCGAATGGCGCCTGAAGATCCGGTGCGGGCTGCGGGGACGGAGGATTGTGAAGTCCGATCCTGGACGAAAGGAGAGCGCGCCTCAAAGATTAGCCTTCAGGCAATGAACCGCCGCACCGGCACGCCCGCCCGTGGTGCAACAGTAGCCCAGGGGCGGGCCTGATGGACGAGGCCATCAAAGGGCAGCGACCCCGGCTAACCCTTGTTTCAGACAATCCAAATCCGACGCCAGCGCCATCGATGCCGATCGAGGATGTCTATCAATATTGGGCTCCGCATTTGGCTGCGATGTCCGCGCCGGCCTTGCGAAGTGTGCTTGTCGATCTGGTCGACAGCGGTCCCGCGACACTTCTGCAGGCGATCGAGGCGGAATTCGCCAAGCGGGGGATCGATCCCTTCACGCTGGAGCCGATGAAGCCATGACCCCAGACTTTGCCAGGCGGCAGGATTGTCCTTGCCCTCTACCGGATGTCCAGCGGGAAAACCGCTGCCCGCGTGCGTGTCGCTCGCGGGGAGCTGCCGCAACCTGCAGGTCGGGCGTACGTTCGAATAGCCTTGCAGTCCTCTGCGTAGCAATTTTTGGCCGTCCCGGCGCGCTGGTCGAAGCCGGCGAAGGTGATCAAGAGCCTCCTTTTGCGGCCGCTTTTCATTGTACCACCGTGCGCAGGGCCAATGCGTCCGCAATCGCGGCGCCGTCGATATCATTGTTGAAATAGGCCCAGACTGGTTGCTCCGAGCTCGCATGCGCCGATAGCCAGTCCCCCCAATCCTCCAGCACGGCGGGTGAGTAGCGGCCGAAATACTTGCCTTCGGCGCCATGGAACCGCGCATAGATCGAAGACCGCGTCAACGGACCCTGGCCGAGTGTCGTATTTGGATCGGTGGTTTCAGCCGCATCTGTAACTGTTCCTTCCAAGACCTTTCGCAGTGATGCAGCTCAGGTCGCCGGATGATCGCCATGCCCTGCCCGGCATTAAAGCTGGAGGGCGGGAAACGGATCCGGTAGCCGATCGCGGACCGGCTGCGCAGTCGCCGGCGTCGCGACGCTCGGCGTCCTCGGCGTTTGCAAGCGTGCTCCGCTTCAGCGGCGCCCTGCCAACCATCGGACAACAATCGAGCGGCTAGGCCCAATTTGTTTCGCAGCCGATTGTCGGCATTCGTGGAGCCGGTCGATCCGTGGTATCCACGGCGGATGCTCACATCTGTAGAATGCTTGACGAAGGCTGGCGAAATGGAAGCCTATGGGCTGACCTCCCCATTGCCCTCGCACCGGGACAGCTATACGAGCCTGGCACGGGGATGGCGTCGAGCGGCGGCTATGGCGCTCGCACAGGAGCAATGGTTTGCCCGCAACCCGGGTGGCTAATTCGAGCTGCGACACACCCCGGCCGGGCGCCGCGGTCACTGCTCGATTTCGGGCCGCACCTGGCCATGCGCCAGCACTGCGAAGAGGCCCGTGCGGCCAATGATGTTGGCGATCAGCGCCGGGAGGATGTAGCCGCCGAGCGCGGCGGAGAAGCTCGGTCCGCCCAGAAAGCGCCAGTAGCCACGCCTCGCCCGGCCCAGCGACGACATGGCTGAACCCGCCGATCGCGATAGCATAGGTGATCAACACCACGACCGGGAATTCGCTTCCGCGCACGTTCGGCAAAATCCGGGCAATCGCCGCGACCAGGAAGCCGGCAGGCATGCCGAGCAGCAGTACCTGGGCAGGACTGTGGTCGAGCGCTGCGCGCGACAGGTCGATCGCCGCCTGCAGCTGTTCGGGCGAGAGGATCAGCTGGTGGGCCATCAGTGCACGGCGGGAAGTGGTCGAAAGTGGATCGACGACTTTCAGCAGCGACCCTGCGAAAGGTGTCAGTTCAATCGGCATGTCCCGCAGGGCCACCTATTCGCCGCTCCTCGATTGATTGACTACTGCCCGTGCAGCCTTCGCGCTAGATCGGCCCACCATTCGGACCCGAAGCCAGCGCCCGGAGTTAAGGCCTCAGAAACAGCGCCGAGGCCCGATGAACACCCCCCAGATACTTTCGGTCGGCGTGCTCGCCAGCATGATGCTGCTCTTCATCTGGGGGAAGTTCCGCTACGATCTGGTCGCCGTGATTGCGCTGCTCGCGGCGCTGGCAGTGGGCGTGGTGAAGCCCAAGGATGCGTTCGGGGGCTTTTCCGACGATATCGTGATCATCGTCGGCTCGGCGTTGGTCTTGTCGGGCGCAGTGCAGCGATCGGGCGTGATCGAGCGGGCGATGCAGGTGCTCCAGCGGCGGGTGACTCGGATCCGCTCGCAACTGCTGTTGCTTTGTGCAAGCGTCGGCTTCGCCTCCGCATTGGTCAAGAATATCGGCGCGCTGGCGATGATGATGCCGGTGGCGTTCCAGATGTCGAAGCGATCGAATACAGCGCCGGCGGTGTTCCTGATGCCGATGGCGTTCGCATCGCTGCTCGGCGGGCTGATTACCTTGATCGGCACCTCGCCCAACATCATCGTCAGCCGCGTGCGCGAAGAGATGACCGGGCATCCGTTCGGGATGTTCGACTATGCGCCGGTGGGACTGGGGCTCACCCTGGTCGGGCTGATCTTCCTACGCTTTGGCTACCGCCTGCTCCCACGCGACCGCCGCGCCATGCCGACGCTCGGCGAGGCGATGGACATCCAGGACTATGTCACCGAGGCGGAGATCCCGGCGGGATCGCCCGCGGTGGACGAGATGGTGGCCGAGTTCCGCGAGCGCCACGATCATGAGGTGACCGTCACCGCGATCCTGCGCGCTGGCATCCGCAGTACGCCGTTCCCCGACACCACGCTGATGCCCGAGGATCTGCTGATCCTCTCAGGCGCGCCCGATGCGCTCGAGCGGGTGATTGCGATCGATGGCCTGACGCTGGAAGGGCAGGACCGCGGCCGGCCCGAGGGCGCGACCGGCGAGGTCGGCGTACTTGAGGCGGTGATCGGCACCGATTCGCCGCTGAGCGGGCGCACCGCAGGCCGGCTGGGGCTCCACGAGCGTTTCGGCGTCAATCTTATCGCGGTGTCGCGCCAGGGTGAACGGCTTGCACGCCGCCTGGGCGAGATCATGCTCAAGCCGGGCGACGTGATCGTGCTGCAGGGACCGCTGGAATTGCTGTTCGAGCGGCTGAGTGAGCTCGGTTGCCTGCCGCTAGCGGAGCGGACGCTGCGGCTGGGCAGTGCCCGCAAGGGGCTGCTGCCGCTCGCGATCCTCGCGGCGGCCATGGTTGCGACCGCGACCGGCTACGTCCCGGTCGCGATCGCCTTCTTCGCAGCCGCGGGGCTCACGGTGCTGCTTGGGGCGTTGCCGGTGCGCGAGGTCTATAATCATGTCGAATGGCCGATCCTGGTCATGCTCGGCGCGCTGATCCCGGTCAGCGATTCGCTGCGCACCACCGGCGTGACCACGCTGATCGGCGACTGGCTCGGCCAGGTCGCGGCGACCTTGCCGCCCTGGGGCGCGGTCGCGCTGATTCTCGCGGCGGCGATGGCGGTGACGCCCTTCCTCAACAATGCCGCGACCGTGCTCGTGATGGCTCCGATCGCGGCGACGTTTGCCGGCCAGCTCGGTTACCGACCCGAGGCTTTCCTGATGGCGACCGCGGTGGGGGCGGGCTGCGATTTCCTGACCCCCATCGGCCACCAGTGCAACACGCTGGTGATGGGGCCGGGCGGCTACAGGTTCGGCGATTATGCGCGCCTGGGTGCGCCGCTCTCGCTGCTGGTGCTGGCGGTCGGCACGCCGCTGATCTTGTGGAGCTGGCCGGTGCACTAGGACGGTGCCGAGCGTCGCAAGTTCCCGGATCGGTCGCATACCGCACGCGGCAGAATCTCTGGGCACGACCTCCACCGCGGGGGTCCGGCTCGCCTGAGCCGTCCGCGTTCGGATGACAATGGAGGGGCCGTCCCGAGGGGAGCGGCCCTTTGCATGTTGAAGCCATTGCCTGAACGCGTCGTTATCGACGCATGCGCGCCTTTCTCGATTTCGAAGCCTCCTCGCTCGCCAAGCGCCGCTACCCGATTGAGGTTGCCTGGGTGTTCGAGGATGGGCGGTCCGAAGCGTTCCTGATCCGACCGGCGCCGGACTGGATTGGGATCCGGCGGCGGAAGCCATTCATCACATTTCGCGCAAGACGCTGCTCACCGAGGCCATCGCCCACGACCTGGTCGCGCACCGAATGGTCGACATACTCACCGGACACGATCTGCTGGCGAGCGCGCCGTCCTGGGATGGTAAATGGCTGAGCGCCTTGCTGCGTAGCGCGGGATATCCGCGCCACACCTTGAGTCTGCGCGACAGCGATGAAGCGCACCGTGAAAGCGCAAGCGAGATCCTGGCACGGGTCGCGCCTGAGGCGCGCCTGGCGGCGATCGTAGGCCCGATATTTCGGTGCCCGGGTCGAGCAGCTCTCGCTCATTCCCCTGGGCGACGCGCGCCTGGGGCAGATCACCCTCGCGGAGTGGTTGCGCCTAAGGCCGGTCAAGTGAGCGATCAGTAGGAGACGTGTGATGAACGTGACTCTCGGCGCAGCTACGATCCTCGCCCTGCTGGGTTCGGTGCCTGCAAGTGCTCAGGACGCAGCGCAGGGGCACGCCCAGCACCTTGCGGGCGCGAAGAGCGCGAAGGTGAAGCTGGTCTACCAGCATCCGCTGCCGGGCATACCGGGCCAGAGTTTAAAGGGGGTGCTCGTTGAATATGGACCCGGGGGCTATTCGCCATCCCACAGGCACGCCAAGTCGGCGATCATCTATGCGACCGTGCTCGAAGGCAGCGTGCGCTGCCAGCTAAACGGCGGTGAAATCAGGACCTTCCGGGTCGGCCAGAATTGGACGGAGCTTCCCGGCGACCATCATGGCGTGAGCGCGAATGCGAGCGAGACGCAGCCAGCGAAAGTCCTGGCCGTGTTCGTGGTGGACGACGCCGACCAAGAACTGACCATTCCGGATAACAGCCGATGATTTAAGGCAGCGACGGCTTTTGGGTCTCGGACCACCCGGATTGAAGGGCCGAAGATAGACGCACAGCCGCCATTCGGCGTCGGCCGCCAGAATTGGCCGTGAGCGCTCCGTCTGCTGCCAGCTGGGGCGCTGTGCGATTGGGCATCTTCTCGGAAGCTAAGCGCTTGGTATCTGTGCAGTGTTCCAAATCGAAGTCCGGACGCGGTAAATCGCAAGGTTTGCGAAAAGGTCATGGCCTTCAAGGCAGCGAGCCGGCGAGGTCATATTCTACTCTTCTGCTGGGCCAGATGGCTCAGAACCTGGCGACCGATCAGCCTCGCAACGTACTGAACTACCCGTCGACAAGCCATCAGACCCAGCCGGCCCGACGCCGGCTGTCGTAAACGCCGTACAGCGGTCGGCGCAACTCGACAGGCAGGCGACAATAGACGCCGATACACTCGACGGCGTTCTTCGCCGGCGATCCGTTGCACTTGCCGAACAACGAGTTAAGGTACGCCATGCTCGAGATATTAATCCCGTGATCGCGCAAATTTGGCGCGCAGGGCCTGCAGCGATCGCGTCATTGATGACCATTCTCGCCGCCGCTCCGGCGACGGCGCAGGAAAGCGCAGCCCCGCTTTACCAGTTTCAGGCCGATGGCCGGCCGCGGTGGGCAGGTCCCGAGAACCGCGACGCCGCCAAGGCCGCCGGCGGCCGCGAAAATCGCGGCGCCAAGGGCCGTGCCTTCGAGACGCTCGCCGCCGGCGCATCGCTGACATTGGCCGACATCCATGGCGCGGGCATCATCGACCGGATGTGGATTACCACCGAAGACCGGTCGCCCGAGATGCTGCGCGGCCTCCGGCTCGACATCTATTGGGATGGAGCGGCAAAGCCGGCGGTATCGGTACCGCTCGGCGACTTCTTCGGCGCGGGCGCGGGTGCGCTGGTACCGATGGAGACCGCGTTGCTGGCGAGCCCGGAAGGGCGATCCTATGTTTCCTACATCCCGATGCCGTTTCGCACCCGCGCGCGTATCGTCGTGACCAACGAGGCGGGCAAGCCGCTCAAGCTTATCTTCTGGGACGTCGACTTCCGGCAGCTCGCGGCTGCCCCCAGGGATGCGCTCTATTTCCATGCATATTGGAGCCGTACGCGGCAAACGCCGCTTGGCCGGGACTTTTCAATTCTCCCGAAAATATCCGGTCGGGGGCGGTTCCTGGGGACGATCGTCACGACCTTCACCAACCCGGCTTATGGCAAGAGCTGGTGGGGCGAAGGCGAGGTTAAGATCTATCTGGACGGCGATGATGTGCTGCCGACTTTGGCCGGGACCGGCACCGAGGACTATATCGGCACCGGGTGGGGGCAGGGCACCTATGCCCATCGCTTCCAGGGATCGCCGGTAGCGGACGAGCCGCGCGGTCGCTGGACCTTCTACCGTTTCCATATCCCCGATCCGATCTTCTTCGACCGCGATATACGCGTCGACCTTCAGCAGATCGGCGGCGCGCCCAAGAAGCAGGTGGTTGAGATGCTGTCGGCGGGCGTGAAGCTAATACCGGTAACGGTTGATCCGGGCGGCCGGGCCGCGTTCCGCCAGTTACTCACCGCGGGAACGAAGGTGACCGACCCAGGCCTTCCAGACGGCTGGACCAATTTTTATCGCAGCGACGATGTCTCCGCGATCGCCTTCTTCTATCTGGACAAGCCGATGAGCGGTCTGCCGCCGTTACCGGCCGCGGACGAGCGGCTGGCAGGGCTTCGCCCGCCCGCACCACCGGACAGGAAGCCCTCCGGGCCGGGTAGCCCCGGAGAGTAGATATCGACCAAGTCAGCGCTACGGGGCGTTGTCGCATTGGCCGGTGATTTCTTCGATTTCGCGAAGCGGAAAAGGCTCAGGCGTAACTCGATCCGGGCAGGTCATCCCACCTCGCGGGTGGGTCATCTCCCTCCGTGTTCCTCAGGCACATTGCTCCAGCCCGCGAATGCCCGGATGCGGCGATGCCCCCCGGCCACAGCGTACGCGGCCAGTTAAGCGGCGATATGAAGATATTCCGGCGAGAAGTCCGCAGTGAGGCGCATGCCGGCCCAGTCGACGATCCGGATCTCGCGTCCGATCCGCATGAGCGACCCTTCCTCGGCAGCGCGCGCTGATGGCCTCGCCTTCATGGCCCCAAATCCCGACGACGCGGCGAGCATGAAGCGGCACAACCGCGTAAACAGACCTTGCCACCGTCAAGACGAGCGAGAGGCAACTAAGCCCGGCGTCCGAGAAGCCGTTGAGCCCGCCATGCACCAGGACATAGCCTTCGCTCTCGACCGCCTCCTTGAGCAACGCCGGAAGCGAGCGCACCAGCTCGGGGTTGGTGCCGTAGCCGAGATGGAAGTCGAACTTGAAGCGGTTTCTCGCCCGCCTCGTGGTGTTCAATATCTCGAAGTCGAGCAGCTTGCGGTTGGCTGTGATCCGCTCCTCGCCATTGCCGCCGCGGATTCGTGTCGACTTCAGGCCGATCGCCTCGACGGTGCCCGAGCCCGACCCTTGTCGTAGGAAATCGAGTCGCCGAGCCGGAACGGGCGGTCGAAGATGATCGCCAGCGCCGCAAACAAATCCGCGAAGACGCCCTGCGCGGCGAGGCCTATGGCGATGCCGCCGAACCCCAGACCGGCAATGAGACCGGTGACATTGACGCCCAGATTGCTGAGCACCAGCACGGCGGAGATTGCGAACAGGGCGATGGTGACCAGCAGCCGGATGATCCCGAGCGCGCTGGCAGGCCGTGGTCGTGTTTCGGGTCCGCCCTAGTACGGTGCTCGATAGCACCGAAGATGATCTCGCGCGCCCAGACCGCCCCCTGGTAGACCGCGACGATCGTGAACAGGAAGACGGTGGTCGCGTGGTTACGGGCGGGGCGTCGGCATAGCCGATGACAAGCCTTGCGGCGGTCATGATCATGAACAAGGTGCCGGTCTTTGCCAGCGCCCGCCCGACGATGCTGTACCAGGTTGCAACACCCTCGCCGCGCTTGCGAACCCGCACGGCCCAGCCGCGCAGCAACAATAATAGGCCGACGATCCGGCACGGATTGCAATAGCGATGGCGATCGCCAGTCAATGCGAGGTGAGCCATGCGATTGCGTCGGCAACGAGGTCGCGAATTTGGGCGATCACGTCGCCTCGGCGCAGGGCGGTAATGGATGTGCTGTTCTCGGTGTTCATGCCGCCGAAAATTATGAGCAGAAGGGCGGTTCCCTCTTGTCGCTGCGCTGCGGCAATTGCCGTGAGCCGTCCGGGCGATTCCTAGGCGGCCGTCCGCACCCTCACCAAGCCCTCGAATGTGCCTCGAACCGGAGGCGAGGCGCCAGCAACCAGTACAGAGACCTGGGACAGAAATGCATCGGCCCCATCGCCGGCGCACCGTTCCGCCATCGCCCAGCTGCCGAATTCGCGTTCGTCGATCTGCCTGTTCGAGAGGATGACGATGGCCCGGTGCCGGCCATCCTCCCGGATGCGCTCCAGCGTTTGAGTGATCTGCGGTTCGTGGCCTTCGATCGCCTGCAGGAAGCGCTTGCCGTCCGAATAGAGCAATCCGGTGATTCCATCCCGGCGGTTGTTGATCTGCGAGGTCACGAGGATCTCGTGTAGATCGGCAGCACTGACGTCGCTCGCCGCGGTGCTGATATATACTATCTGGCGCATGCAATCCCCTTTGGCTGTGCAAGCAGCCTAGACCTAACCCGTTAGAAACTCGTGAAAATGCGCTTGATCTGGGTCAGGCGCACGTTGCTTGCAGGCGAGGCCCCCGCGATCCTGGACACAAGGCTCCAGCTCTTTGCACCGCTCAACATTCATGACGGGGAAGCGAAGTCCCGCGACATGGCACGGATTCTTCCGGATCAGAGGCCAGGCCCCTTCGCGCAAGCTCTTTGCGGAGCGGTGCCACCAGTGAAATTGGCCCATGCAGGCTGACATTTTTCAGATGGCTCTGTAACGCCTCGGCCGTCATCCTTGGAATTTCAGTCAGGAGCGCGGCATGGAGGTCAATGGGGGTCGGGCCGGTAGCCTCACCCGCCGGCGCAGGTTTCTTGATGGCCGCTTTGCGTTTGGGTCGGCTTGTCCCTTTATCGGCCATGGCGCACCTCTCGCTTACCCCCCCGTTAGCAGGACGAAAGGAACGCGCAGCACGGTGCGCAAATCGGTCGCATCCTCTGTCGCGCCCACTTCAACGGACCAGTTGAGGCTCGCCCGGTCGCTCATTCGATAGGTAATGCCCAGCAGCAATCGGCCGATCTGAAGATCCCTTGATCGAGTCACACGCTCTCCTGGCCATTGCGGCGTCGGGTCAATAAGACTGGTGCTCGTGCGGGTTCCAAAGACCCAACTATGCGCATAGCCCAGGTTGATCGTCGTCCGTTGATTGAACGAGACGCCGATGCCGGCGCTGAAAGACAAGGCGTCGCCCGGATCGACATGATTGATAATGACAGGCGGAATTTGCGTGTTCACGTCCTTGCCGAGGTTGAATGTGTATCCTGCCGTTGCGAACAGCACCACCGGATCGCTCGGTAGGATTGCCGTGACACTTGGCGAAATGCCGTAGAAGCCGGCGCCGGTGGCCGCGCGCAATGCCCGGCCCAGCTCGTCGCGAGGGACGGCAAAAGGGTCGCTTCCCGTCGGCAACACCGCCTGGAGATTGCCGATAAGGTAGGGCCATCCTGACCCGCCGCCAGTCAGCTGGTAGCGCGCCGTCAGCTCAAGATCGCCAATGCCATTGCCTTTTGCCGAGCTGTCGATCGTCGCTGCAGAATCGTCGGGCGTCGTACCTGAGACCGGGGCAATGATCGACGCGTCCGAGCGGTAGACATAGGGCATGCGAATCCCGAGCTCGAACCGGTCCGTCACGCCGTAGCGCAGGGCCGCCGAACCGGTCAGGACGTCCTGACGACTTTCGTTGATGTCAAAAACACCGACCAGCACCACCTCGACCAGCTCGATTCCTCTGAAGATGGCCCGACTGCGGTCTGCGCGTGCATAGTCGAGCTGCAGTTCGCCCGTCAGCTGGCCTGCGCGCGTGATGATACTCCCTTGGCCGTCGAGCACTGCAAGCTCGATCGGGCGTTCCTCATCAGCAGGGGCCTGGCCGACGCGTTCCAGCGCCTGTCCCCCGGGCACGGTTGGGCTCGCCGGCGCCGGGGCCGGCGATGCCGCGCTGGCAAGCAGCTCTGCCCGGAGCGATTTCAATTCCACTTCCTGTGCATCGAGACGGCGACGTTGTGCTTCGATCAGATCGAGCGCCTGATCCAGCCGCCGCTCGATCGAGTCCACGCGCGGGACGATCGGCACATCTTGGGACCGCGCTTGCGCCGTAGTAACGGGCAAGATCAGCACGGCACACACCAAGGCCATCTTCATCCGGTTCTCTCCAGCTATCGCACGCGGGACTGGAGCGCATCGATCGCGATGTTCTCGACTCTGGGCATCGCCGAACCGACCAGATCGGGACCTGCATTTCGCAAGTCGATTGCCAAGGTGGTGGTGGTGTCGATCACTCTGTCGTTTCCGCTGTTCGTGATCAGCGAACCGAAGGCCGCTCCTGCGAAATGCGTAACCGAAAAATCGGATCCTTGGAGAGCGGCTTGCGCGACCCCGCCCTGGTCCTTTCGGAAGACGGTGCCGAAGTCCGTCTGCACCGGGCCGGTCGGATCGACGGGCATTAAGCCCTCGCGTATTTGCATCGACGCTGCGTCGGCTGTCGAGACGGCAGGCGCGCCGTATCCGGGCACCACCTGAATTCCGGTGCGGCTGTCGTACGACACGCTGGGCAAGGGCGTCCGGCCGTCGGCGCCGCGCGACTCGGACGTCACCCGTTCTCCGGGCCGGGGCACGAATATCGTGAATTTCGGCTGGCCTTGGTCGATCTTGAACACGCTGCGCAGGACGACCGCATTGTCTATGGCGGTTTCGGTCTGCACGGTGATCGCCACGTCGATCCCGTTTGGAAGGTGAATGCCGCCGCGCTGATTTGCCAGTTCCGCGTCCGAAAGCGCGGTTCCGAAGAGTTCGGCCGACAATAGGGCCAAGGGAAGGAACATGCCCATTGCCTAGAAGTCCCGATAAAATGGACTGGTCAAGGCGAGCGCCTGGAGACTGATCGGGTCGGCAAAACTCCCATGGACAGGCGCGCGCGTATAGCCGGCCCATTGAAGGCGCGAATTGAAGCTAGATTTCGCACGTGCGCGATCGTCGGCGAGCACGAAGTAGATGCCGTTCCAGGCAGCCTCGAAACGTGAACGCGACATGGCTGTGAGGCCCGACGACGGGTCTCCGATAAGAACTTCCTTCTCTCGGACCCCCTTTACGACGACGAAATGCCGATAGTCCTTGACGCGGATGAGCGCGATGCCGGGAATGCCGCTCGTCTCGATCTGGCCGAGCGAAACCTTGTAGCCATCGGCACGCAGGCCGCGACTGGCAAGCCATCGCTTCATGTCAAGCAACGAGAAGCCCAGCTTGCGTATCTGGGCGCGGTCCCCGGCTGCCCACATGCCGCGAAAGGCACTCTCCTCGGCGACGTTGTAGCCATAGTGATAGCGCAGCAGGGTAGCGAGCGCTGCCGACCCGCAGCTGAAGTCGTAGCGCTGCCGCACCACGGTAGCGAAGCGCCTGTCGATGACACTCGACACTGGCACCATCACGTCGCCGTTCGCGCCGCTGCCGATGGCGAAGCGGGGTGTTTGAGCTCGGGAGCCGCTGCAACCGCACAGTATCAACGACGACAACACCAATCCGGCGGATATCGCGTTCATGGTGTCGGGCTGATCGCAATGGCTACATTCATCGCGGAGTTAATCGCGACGTTGTTGCCGGTGTTTACGTTGACCATCGACAGGCCGTTCATGTTCTGGAAGGCGTTGTCGGAGATGCGCACTTCGCCGGTCACGACGTTGTCGCCGACGCTGTTCCGGCTGACGCCTGCTGTCTGCTGCGCCTTGGCGATCATCGTCAGATCCTCGCGCCCCGCAATGGCTTTCAGCGTTTCCTCGGAAACTGGTGCCTGTGTGAACGGCTCCTCCGCTACGGCCGGAGCGGTCTGTGCAGCAGCACTCATCGTCGACGTCGCGAGCGAACCCAGAAGCGGAAGAATGTAGCGGAAGCCGGGCATTATTTCTTTCCTGCACGAAAGAGGGTGCCGGCGACGCGAGGGGGTGCGCCGCCGGCGGGAGAACCTCAGGGGTTGATGTCCCCAGCGGAGAGAGCGATGCTGACATTGGCGTTCTGCGACGCGCCGACACCGGTATTCTGGTTCAGCGCCTGGATGCCCGCGAAGTTCTGGAATGAGCTTCCACCGGTGCGCAGGCTGTTGTCGGTTGTCGGACCGTCACCCTCGCTGCCGTTGAAGGTGACCGAGACGCCGGTGACGTAGCTCGAGAGCGAGCCGCTCGCGACCAGGGCATTGTCCCCGAATACCGAATCGGCGCTCGCTACCGCGGTGCGCGTCGACGTATCGACTGAGTTGTCATTGTAGCTGTCGGCAACCGAATTGTCGGTATTGTCGACGGAGTTGTCATTGTTGCTGTCGTTCATCGAATTGTCGTTGCCGCTATCGGCTATATCGACAGAGTTGTCGGTTGTGTTGTTGCTGTTGTTGATCGAACTGTCGTTGCCGCTGTCGGCCACGTCGATCGAATTGTCCGTCGTCTTGGTATTGTTGCTGTAGTTGGTCGAGCTGTCGTTGCCGCTATCAGCAACGCTGACATTCGTCGAGCTGTCATTGTTGCTGTCATTGGTGGAGTTGTCGGTGTTGGTCGAATTATCGTTGCCGCTGTCCGCAACGTCGATCGAGTTGTCGGTATTGACCGAGTTATCGGTCGTTGAATTGTCATTTCCACTGTCAGCTACATCAATGGAATTGTCGGTCGTATTGTTGCTGTTATTGGTCGAGCTGTCGTTGCCGCTGTCCGCGACGCTCACCGTGGTGGACTTGTCGTTGTAGCTCCCTCTGGTCGAGCTGTCGTTCGCGCTGTCGGTGACGGCGACGTCGGTAGAGGAATCGTTGCCACCATTATTGCTGTCATTGATCGAATTGTCGGTATTCACCGAATTGTCGTTGCCGCTGTCGGCCACATCGATCGATTTGTCCGTGTTCACCGAATTGTTGTTATTGCTGTCGTTCACCGAGTTGTCGGTGGCGGTGTTACCGTTGAGGTAGGAGGATTGATCGCTTGTGGCGGTAGAGCCATTGTTCGCCGCGTTCTGCCCTGCGTTGGCGCTGCTATTGTCCTGGGGGACGGTCTGGGCCGCTGCAGGCGCCGCAACGAGCAGAGCTGCCACCGAACACGTATAGAAAAGATTGATCTTCATGGTCGCGTTCCTTCTCCAAGCATTTCGCTACGCCTTGGCTTCCCCCGTTGGTGGGACCTGGACCGTGCGGCGCCCTTGTCGGGCACCCGGCAAGAATTGAATGTTTTCCGCGACTTGATCTCCCCCGATCCGAGAGCAATCGCCGCCCCCGAACGGTGTTGCCTAGTCCCCCCAGATGGGGGGTCAAAGGATGTCCAAGTTGCAGCCAGGCGCGGCGTGGACGCAGCTGCGCAGCAGCAGCGAGACAAGCTGCGCTTGCCGGCTGGTATCGGTCTTTCCGAATATCTGCTTTAAATAGGACCGTGCGGTCTGTTCGCGGATGCGCAGTGAATCGGCTGCCTCGGTTAGTGAAACTCCCCCTGCGAGCAGGCTGGCCAGGCGCGTCTCGACCGGGGAAAGCCCGTATAGATGGCACGCGGGTTCCAGCCGCCGCCGCAGGTCCTGGCCAGGATCGAAGAGATAGACGATAGCCGCCGCCCGGTCCCTGTCGCCGGGGCTGGCCTGTATGCGGTGGGGCACGAGCGCGACCATCAACGGCCGTTCCCGGTTGGCGCGGCGCAGCGCGATGACTGGGATCGAATCGCCTCGATCCAGGTCGCAGGCAGTGGGTGCGATTACATGGTCGATGGCGGCGTGAAGACGCGCGGAGTCGCCGAGATGAACTGCCGCGATAGAGCCGCAGCTACGCCGGATGCCGTCATGGGCGTCGATCAGGCGCTCGGCTATGGCATTGGCGAACAGGACATGGCCGCGATGGTCCAGGAGGATGACGCCAAGTCCGCTGTCGTCGACCGCATGTGTCATCGCCCCGAGCCGCAGTGTGACTTGCTGCCGCTTTACCCATAAGGCGATGATTGTCTCGAGCAGGGGCGTCAGCAACTGCACCGATTCCCGCACCTGTAAACGGGCGTCCGCGTCGAGATCGCGAAAAAACGCGCTGATCGACACGCGGCCGCCGGCTATGGAGACCGAGCTGGTCATCGCGTCCCAACGACGGCCCGCGCGTTTACCCGTTCGCCAGTCGACCTCGACGGTCTGCTCCTCTCGGGCAAGGAACGCATAATCGGCCGCGCTCCCGCTCGAGCACAGTACCGCGTGGTCGCCCGCGTCGCCTTGCCAGGTGATCAAAGTTGCGTCTGCGTCGACAGATTCTCGAAAGATCGAAAGCGCAGAGTCCAGCTCCGGATCATATCCCGCTGAAGTTGCGCAGATTTGGCTGTCGCGGAACGCTGGGACTTCTGCGTCCAGCGAACGCGCAACAGGTAGCACCCCGCCTGGGGAGCCAAAAGCCATCATTCTCTCCCTGTTCGCCATGTGCCCCGGCGATCACTTCAGAAATATCGATCGACCCAAAACCAACAGATCAGTTCATGTATCCGTAGCACACGGGACAATATCCACATGAATTCTCCCTACCCCTTTTGGTTCGGAACTAACCTAAATCATAGCACTGTAGTCCTAGGATTTGTCGCATCACCTGTAGATGCTCTTCCGGCTTGCATTGTCTTGTATTTCTGCTCGATTATCATGCCTTGACAGAAGCCCTTCTCAAATCGAACGTTGGGCCCGGATGAGAGAACCAATAAAACGTTGCTTTTGCCGGGGATACCAACAAGGTCGCCAACCCCGCTTTCCATCACTTCATGCCGTTTCGGGAAGCCGAGCCAATGATCACCGGCGAATGTCCGGGAATGGTTTTCCGGCCGTCCGCTCGGTCGGCGGCTCGAAGGGCAGGAAGTGAGTGGAAAGCAGAAATGCCCAGACGCACGAAGCCCCATGTCCTCGCTCGACCGCATCGACGCAGTTCAACCCTCGTTACAGTTTGGCAAGACCGGCCCGGGCGGCTAGGGCTTCACTCTCTGGGTCGAATCCTGATCCCCATTGAAGCATCAAGGTCAAGCCGGGGATTTTTGCTAGACATCAGGATTCAGTATCATATGCTACAAAAGCAATAAGCCCGCTGACCTGTTATAGCGGTTACCGTCGCACAGCGACAATAGGAGGGCCGGAGCTGCTTGCGACTACGGATCGCAGCTCACGCCGGGCAGACGGACAAGGCAATAATGCCGCGTCGCCATAGCGAGCAACTCGATGTGAAGAGGGAGGATGTATGATCAGACTTCGCAAATCGCTGCGGCCGTATTCTATCGGCAGCGCGGCGATTGCCGCGTTGCTTTCGTCCGTGTCGGCAGTTCACGCCCAGGAAGGGCAAGAGGTGCGCGACAATAACGATATCATCGTCACCGCGACCAAGCGCGCCACGTCGATCCAGGACGTCCCCTTCTCGATCAATGCCCAGACCGAAGAAGATATCGTGCGCGCTAACGCCAGCACAGTCGAGGATCTGTCGCGCAACGTTGCCGGCCTGGCGATCCAGAATCTCGGGCCGGGGCAGAGCCAGGTTTCGGTTCGCGGCGTTTCCGCCGGCCAGGTCGCACGCGACCAGCCCGGCGTAAAGGAGCAGGTGGGCGTCTATCTCGACGAGTCGGTTATCTCGCTTTCATTGTTCACACCTGACCTCGACCTCTACGATCTCAACCGCGTCGAGACGCTTCGCGGCCCGCAGGGGACGCTTTTCGGATCGGGATCGGTCGGCGGTACGCTGCGCTACATCACCAATCAGCCGAACACCCGCGAAGTCGAGGGCAAGGTCGAGGCCAATATCAACCTCGTCGACGGGGATGACCTCGGCGGCCATTTGAAGGGCGCGATCAACCTTCCCATCTCCGAGAAGGCGGCAGTTCGCGCCGTCGGCTATTACACGCGCTATGCAGGCTTCATCAACGCGCGGCGCGAGGGTGGCGGCGTCGACGAGGACGTGAACGATGGCGAACGTTACGGCGGCCGCCTCTCGATACTGCTGCAGCCGACCGAGGAACTGTCGATCACGCCGCGGATCGTCTATCAGAAGATCTCGACCAATGGGTTCAACCGGCAGGAAGTCTACAACCTCTTCGCCAATCCCTTCACCACGACGCGGCCCCCTATCTCGTTGGGCGAGCGCGAGCAGTATCTGTTGCTGGGCGAACGGTTCGAGGACAAAATCCTGCTGGCCGACATGACCGTGCAGCTTTCGCGCGGCCCGGTCGATGTGACGTCGGTCACCAGCTACACCGATCGCAGGATTCTGGTCAGCCGCGATGCCAGTGCGCTGACGGGCAGCGTTTCAGTCGATCTGGGCTTTCCGGACGTCGGCGGCGTGCTGTTGCCGTCGAACCTGGTGGATCGCACCAAGGTGAGCCAGTTCACGCAGGAACTGCGGTTCGCATCGAACGATGTCGCCAGCCCGTTTCAGTGGCTGGTCGGCCTGTTCTATTCGAACACCGACCGCGACTATTCGCAGCGCCTGCCGACGCCGGGCTATGATGCAGTGACCGACGCCACGCTGGGTGCGGGCACCTCGGCTGCGGTCTCGAACGGCTTCGGACCCGACTCGCCGTACAATGCCGACATTCCGTACAGCCTCCAGCAAATGGCGGTGTTCGGGGAAACGAGCTACGACTTGACCGACCGCATCACCGCGACGGTCGGTGGCCGCTATTATGCGTTCAACGAACGACGGACCTTCAAGTCGGGCGGTCTGTTCACCAATCTCGACAACAATGTCGACAAGACAAAGTCGGAGGGCTTCTCGCCGCGCGCCTTGCTGAGTTTCGAGGCGAGCAAGGCCCTCACGTTCAATGCGCAGGTGTCGAAGGGCTTCCGTCTGGGGGGCGTAAACGACCCGCTCAACCTGCCGCTGTGCGGCCCGACCGACGCATCGGTGTTCGGCAATCGTCCACGCTACGACGATGAATCGCTGTGGAACTATGAAGGCGGATTCAAGGCGATCACGGGGGCGTTTCGCGTCAGCGCGGCGGCGTTCTACACCGATATCAAGAACCTGCAGGTCACTGCGGACGCCGGCTCATGCTCGTCACGCGTCGTGTTCAACGTGCCCAAGGCGCATACCATGGGCGTAGAGCTCGAACTCGAGGCGACGCTGGTGAAGGGCTTCGATCTGTCGGTAACGGGAAGCTATGTCGAGGCGCAGTTCGATGCCACGATCGCGCTGCCCAACGGGGCCGTGATCGAGGGTATCCGCGACGGCAATCGTCTGCCGTCGGTGCCGAAGTTCCAGATGTCTGCGAACGCCAGCTACAGTTTCGCTGTCGGCGACGGGAGCGAGGCCTATCTTTCCGCGTCGTTCCAGCATGTCGGCAGCCGTTTCACGCAGCCCGGCGACCAGGAGAACAACCCACGTAGCTTTGTCCACAACCTGCCGTTCGGCGGCGCCCCCGCCAACGCTTCGACGACCGTCGACCTGGAACTACCGGCCTACCAGCTCGTCAACCTGAGCGCGGGTATCGATTTCGACCAAGGCCTGGGGCTCGCGATCTACGTCAACAACTTGCTCGACGAGAACGCGCTGCTCTCGTTCGATCGGGAGCGCGGGGGCCGCGCACGGCTGGGCTTCGCAACGAACCAGCCCCGCACGATCGGCCTGACAGTCCGCAAGAGTTTCTGAAGAGAAAACCCCGCATTCGGCAGACGGGTTCTCCATTGATTGCGCCCTCGCCGAAGCGGTATTCGCCCCGTGGCGGAAATGCGCACGCTTGCAAAGTCCGTTTCGATCACGAGAGATAATCGTTAGTTGTCCAATCGGGCGCTGCTCTTCCCCAAAATAGCTGCGCAGAATGTAACTAAGTTATAATCCCTTAGCCGTGATTTACGTTATCCAGGTCGGGCGACCCGAAAGATTCCTTTTGAACGGGGGGATCTTTTCACTTCAAAGCCCGGCCGATATCACCCGGCCGGGCTCTTTTTTGCCGGGTACTTCCGGCCGGGGACGAGGTCCGCACCCAAGCGCTCCCGCGGGTCCATGTCGGCCAGGTCGAGATCGGCGCGGCATTGCAGAAGACCTCGAAGGAGGATCGCGACTATCTCGGTCAAGCTCGACGATCCCAGCCTGCCGGCTCCGATCTACGCGACCCTGGTCGCCGGCGAGGGCAGCGAGTTCAACCTGATCTGGTCGCGCTGACCGGCACGGCCCCGCCGCGGATCACCGCGGCGGGGCTTTTCATATTTTTCCGCATTACGTCGTGAATTCATGAAGACGTATGACTTGCAAACGCCCAATTGCAGCCGTTCGGGAGCGATCGGCCGCTCCCCGAAACCGGACATTCGTCTTCTTCGATCTACCAGGCGCGCCAGTTATTTTGGCAAGTCACGGGTCAACGGCCAACTCGCCATCGTCATTGTCGCTATCGGGCACCATCATGATTTTCTTGCGCGCGCCGAAAGACCGCAACTGGTCGTTAGGGCCCATGCACCTTGCCGACGTGAATGTCCCATTTGCCGTATCGGTGTCTCCAGAGCGGTCGGCCAGCGATGTGCCAACCAATCGGTTATCTCGATGTATTCCGCGGCTCCATCACGCGAGCATATGGAACAACAGCGATGGGTCGAGGGGCACCGTCAGGCTGCTGATCGCGATCCTGGTGATTGAAAAGGTCATGCCACGAAGAAGGTCTAGGCGGGCTGAGCACCTTCAAAGGGGGGAGAAGGGCTCAGCCCTAAGTCGCCTGGGAACGACGACCTGCGTCACATGTACCGCAGCGTTCGCAGTCCCCCGCTAACAGAGGTCTGCTTGAAGTGGATCATTTGGCTTAACTCGCAAACGCACCGCCACCCGCTGAGACGCCTCGGCGCCGAAGCGCCCCGCCAGCGAGTCCGAAGCTTCCAATCAGCATTCCCCAGGCTGCTTGCTCCGGGACGCCGGCGAAGACCGGGTCCTCGTCCTGCAGCGCAAACGTCAATCCCAAGCTCCGTTAACCTGGGGGCTGAAAGGCGAGACTCGACTCTACTACAGTCTCAACGATCGCGAGTTCGCACCTTTCGGCGAAGTTAGCCAGCAGACGCGGGTTACCTGTCGCGGTTCGCGCATAGGCATGGCCAGCTTTAATGGCAGCGTCAACCGCGGCTATCTAGTCGATCGCGTCGCCTACGATTACAGCCGGTGGAAACCCGATGAGGGATCAGGATAAGGCTCTTCGCTCGTACTCGAGGATATAGACTGACCCGCCTGTAATGGGGCGCTGGCGAGCTGTGATTTCGCCGTAGCCGCGCGCGGCAGGTTGCGATTCGCGGCCGCTCGCCGTTGGATGAGATCGTTCCACAATGCGCGCATCTTTCCCGCGCCGAGCGGAATGAGTTAGGATTGCTCATGTTCTTCAGTCTATTGAGGCATGCTATTCCATTAGCGGCCCTTCTTTTGGTTGCTGGTGCTGCGCACGCCCAATTGAGCACCGCAGCGAGAACGGAGCGGATTTATCTTTCGGGCAAGGGTCCGAAGGATGCCGTCGCGTGGGGTTTCACCGTCACCGCAGGCCGTCGGGCCGGCGAAAAGACCACTATTCCTGTGCCCTCCAACTGGGAGCAGCATGGGTTCGGGACCTATAGCTACGGTGAGCAAGGGGCCGGCCGCAGCGATGAACGGGGCCTCTACGCGCTGCGCTTTACACCGCCTGCAAACCTTAAGGGTAAGCGGGTCCGCCTGGTTTTCGAAGGCGTAATGACCGATGCGGCGGTGAAGGTGAATGGCGTCTCTGCGGGGCCGGCGCATCAGGGAGGCTTTTATCGCTTCAACTACGACGTGACCTCGATGTTGAGGATCGGCGAAGTGAATTCGCTGGAGGTCGAGGTTTCCAAGGCCTCCGCGGACTTGCTGACGGACCGCGCCGAGCGTGACGCCGACTATTGGGTGTTCGGCGGCATCTTCCGGCCTGTCTGGCTTGAAGTCTCGCCGATGGAGGCAATTGACCATGTCGCCATCGATGCCCGCGCGGATGGCAGCCTTGCTGCCGATGTGCGCATCGCAGGCGACAAGGAGGGCACCCGGATCGAGGCGCAGGTCCTCGGTGCGGACGGCAAGCCGGTCGGTTCGGCCTTCTCCAGGCCCATTCCCGCCGGAGGCGCAGGCAAGGTACGGATTACGGGTCGCGTGGAAACGCCCAGGCTCTGGAGCGCGGAGAGCCCCAATCTCTACTCCCTTCAGTTGACCCTTTTCAAAGGTGATGAGGCGATCCACGCGTTGACCCAACGCTTCGGCTTCCGCACTTTCGAACTGCGCCCAGGCGACGGCTTGTATCTCAACGGCCAGCGCATCCTTCTCAAAGGCGTCAACCGTCACAGCTTTCGACCCAAGACGGCGCGAGCACTGGACGACGAAGACAATTGGGCTGACGTGCGGCTCATCAAGTCGATGAATATGAACGCCGTGCGGATGTCGCATTACCCGCCCGACCCCACGCTGCTAGATGCTGCCGATCAGCTCGGCCTCTACGTCCTCGACGAACTGAGCGGCTGGCAGAAGGCGCACGGAACCTACATCGGTCGCAAACTGATCCGAGAAATGGTCGAGCGCGACGTGAACCACCCAAGCATTCTCTTTTGGGATAATGGCAACGAGGGCGGCTGGAACCGCGATCTGGATCCCGAGTTCGCACTCTACGATCCCCAGAACCGCCGCGTGCTGCACCCGTGGGAGCTGCACGACGACATCGATACCAAGCACTATTCGAATTACGCCGACCTGACGCGCCGACTGGCGGGCAAGCATTTGCTGATGCCGACAGAGATACTGCACGCCCTATATGATGGTGGCGGGGCTGCGGGACTCGAGGACTATTGGAATGCCATATCCGCCTCACCGGTCGGTGCCGGTATGTTCATTTGGGCGTTCGCTGATGAAGGCGTCGCTCGTACGGACAAGAATGGCGAGATAGACACTTTCAGTACCTTCGCCCCCGATGGCATCCTTGGCCCCAACCACGAGAAGGAAGGCAGCTATTACGCGGTGCGGGACCTGTGGTCGCCCGTGCAAGTCGTGCCGCCCGAGATCGGGCCGGGCTTCGACGGAACCTTGAAGGTCAGCAACAAATACGACTTCACGTCGTTGGCCCAGATCCGCTTTACGTGGAAGCTCGTTCGCTTTCCAGGGATGAGCGACAAGGGGACCGCACCTCTCGAGCTCGCGAAGGGCGCAATGGCGGGACCTTCCGTCGCGCCGCACGCACAAGGGGCGTTGAAGCTCGGATTGCCGAAGAATTGGCGCCGCGCGGATGCCTTGACGCTTACGGCCATTGGTACGGACAATCAGGATGTCTGGACCTGGAGCTGGCCGGTCGCCCCGGCAACGCTGCCCGCGGTGAACGCGTCAGGGAACCCGGCCGTAGCCGCCGGACGTACCGAAATCACCCTTTCGTCGAACGGCGTGAAGGCGGTCTTCGACCCGGCGACAGGCCTGCTCCGACGCATCGACCGCGATCGCAAGACGCTGGAACTCGCCAACGGGCCGCGCCTCGTCTTCGCGCGTCCGCGCGCCGGCGAGCCGCAGTGGCGGACAATGGAAGGCGATGCGGGAAGCCCGGTCCGCCATTTGGCAACGCCGCAATTGGCCGACGTGATCGAGATCGATCTCGCCCTTGAGAAAAGCGATAGCTACGCCGGGTTCAAGTTGGAGATCACGCCGGACGGCCGGACCTGGAAGACGATCTACGACAGCAGTCGCCGTACCAGCGACGGCAACCGCTATGTCTTTGCGCCGCAGATGGTGTCGGGGCTGCGTTATTCGGTGCCGACGAGCCAGACCGCGCGGGTGGTCCCCGTCCGGAACGTGCGGATCGGTTTCGAGGCCGATCGGTTCGCCTCTCCCCCGACAGAGAGGCCCGTGATCACTACTGGCCAGCGCCGCGATCCTGCCACAGGCGCTGGAGAAGCCTGGCTGGAAAGTCGCGGTGGCGGCGGGCTCGACGTCTTGCGCTGGACGATGCGGGCCGATGGCTCGCTGAAGCTTGACTATAGTTACACCCTCTCCGGTGCCTTCATCTATCACGGCGTTACCTTCGACCACCCCGGCCGCATCGCTTCGATGCGCAGCTTGGGTAAGGGACCCTATCGGGTCTGGCAGAACCGGCTGCGCGGAGCAGAGTTGGGGGTAAGAGAAGCAACCTTCGCCGTCGACCGCCCTGGCGCCAGCGCCTACCCGGAATTCCAGGGTTATTTCTCGGGTCTGCGCTGGGCGCGCTTCAACACAGATTCCGTTCCGTGGGCAGTTTCGACCTCATCGCCCGATCTCTACTTGCGGGTCGGAACGCCCCTGCTGGGGCACGCCAACACCTCCGCCGAGTTTCCCGCGGGCGACCTCTCGTTCATGCACGCCATACCTGCAATTGGTTCGAAGTTTGTCACTCCGGTTGATACCGGGCCCGCCAGCCAGCCCGCTAACGCGGCAGGGACATATCGCGGGTCGATCGTCTTCACCTGGCCCCGCTAGGTAGCAAGTGACTCAGGTTGCGGGCCGGTCGACTACGCAAGGCTCCCTGTCTATGGGAAGAGGCCGACGATATCGCCGCCTGCGTAGGCGACATTCCATCCCTTTGGCCCAGCAGTGGTCATGAATATGTGATATTTGCCGTTCGCATATACGACCGACGGATCCTTGAGCGCCGACAGCCGATGGGCGGCATCCGACCTTGGCAGGATAAGCGGCGCGGTTGAAGACCATTGAAAGTCGCGGCCGCTCCCGACTCTCTGGACAGCAGCGACGGGAAAGGGTTGCGCGCGCTGAGCCTGCGGCGCTGCGATGGTGATCGTGGCCGCCCCGACGGCAAGAAGAAGCCCACCAATTCGATCATAAATCCGCAACTGCCCCGCGCCGTTATCAGTTCGCCCTCAACTCGTTCTATCTCATGGTGCACTGCCGCTTTGGTTCCTGCCGGTGTCCGTTCGGCCTATTCTTCGCCCGCAATTCCGCCGGACGGCCCGCCCGGAGGCCACCATCGAAAGGTTGGGCGTTCGACGCGCGAATATTGGGCCGTCCGTCCCACATGGTTATTGAAGCAGCTCCACGCCGAAGGGAGCCAAATCAATCTTGCCCGAATAGGTCTTGTGCGTCAGCACGCCTGTCTTCGTACCCGCGAAACTCACATGTACCGGGGTTCGGTTGGTATTGACGTATAGCACCCGCCCGTCGACGGCGCGCGCAACGACGCCCTCGGGCGTTATCGGCCCTCGCACGAGGCCGAGCTTGTCGTAGAGCGAGCGGATCAGCGGTCCGATAAAGCCGGGCTGCGCCGCAGTGGCGAGATAGATGGCCTGCCCCTTGCCGAACTTGTTGATAGCAATGGCCGGGCTGGCCTTCGGCGTGTTGTCGAAGCTGGCCAAGGGCTTGGCTGTGTTCAACTCGAGCATTTCGTAATAATTGTCGGTGCCAGTACGCATTTCGCCGTCGAACATGAATTTGAGAGGCTGTTCGGATCGGTAGAATTCGTTGGTGCGCAAGCCGAACACATCGGTCAAGCGCCCGGGAAGCGGCGTCGCGAACCATTTGCCGGTTTCATCGACCTTGGCTGAATAGCCTGTCATGATCACCGTGCCGCCCTTCGCGACATAGCTACGAACCGCCTCTGCGATCTGCTTATCGATGAGATAGGCGCCCGACAGGACGACAAGCTTGTACCGGCCCAGCGGTTCGTGCCCCACATCGATGACAGCCGCGTCGATATTGTCCCGGAACAGCGGCGCGAACGCGGCCTTCACCTGCTCGCCATAGCTCCCCTTGAAATACTCCTTCATGGTGTTGGGCCCCGGCGGCGGATTGGTCAGCCAGTTGGTCTCGAACGAATAGTGAATGGCGATCTCGGGCGCCCGGTCGCGGGGAAAGCCGAGGGTCCGCAGCTGCTTGAATTCCCTGGCGATCTGGCCGAACTCGTCGAGCTTCCAGGAGCGGCGATCATCATGGTCGATCAAACCGAACAGCGCCTGCTCCTCGCCGCCGAGGTGCGAATTGAAGGTCCAGGCGAGGAACGTCTGCGAATAGTAGAGCAGTCCGAAATAGGCCCACATGCGCGAGCGGCCCGGGGTGCCGTAATAACCGCCGCCACCGGCTGTGAACTCGTTGAACCAGACAGGCGTGTCATGCCCCGCCCGGTTCATCATCACCTCGAAGGCCGCGCCCATCGGGTCGCCTGGATAGAAGCCTTGCGCGCCATAGGTCGAAACCTCGTCCCATGACCGTAGATAGTTGAAACCCTTGCTCCAGGCAGTCGGCCAGAAATTGGACGCGGTCGGAAGGTTCGGTGCGTATTTCTTTCGCACTGCCTCCAGGTCCCGGAGTGCCCCGATGGCATCATCGGACCAATAGCGGCGCAGGTCGAGATAACGTTCGTTCGGGCCTGGGCCGCTCCCATAGGGAAGGTCGACCTGATCCCAGCTGTTGATCCGCCGCGACCAGCGCTGCGTCGCCCAGGCCTCGTTAAGCGCCTCGATCGAGCCGTATTTCTTCTCCAGCCATGCGACGAATCGGTCGCGATCGGCTTGCGAATAGGAGAGCTGGCCGTTGCCGATCTCATTGTCGTAGCCGATCGCGATCACCGCCGGATTCTTGGCATAGCGCTGCATCATCTTTTCGGCGAGCCGCTTGGCGAGGCGTCGATAGTCGGGGTCGCTGATATTGTCCCAGTACCGCGACGCAGCGTTCACGCGCACGCCGTCCTGGTTGACGATGTCGACGCCGGGATAGGCCTTGTGAAGCCAGATGGGCGCAGGTTGGCCGGGAATGTCGACGATCACGCGGATGCCGACAGCGTGCATTTGCGCGATCACACCGTCGAACCATTCGAAGGTGAAATGGCCTTCCTCCGGCTCGAATGAATCCCAGGAGAGATCTCCCATCCGGACCATGTTGAAGCCGGCCGCCTTCATCGTCGCCACGTCCTGCCGGACTTGCTCGGGCGTGCGGTCGATCGGCTGATAGCAGGTGCCGACGAAGAGCTGCCCCTTGCCCGGCCATTCCGGATGTCCCGCGGCACTTTGCGCGTTCGCCGACAGCGGGACGCCGCTGAGCGGCAGCCCGAACGAAGATGCGAGCAGCAATGCCTTGCCTGCGGCTCGGGCGAATCGGTACTTCATGCGTTTCATTCCCCGATCCATTCCGGATCTCGTGTCAAAAGCGAGGTCGCTGCGGTCCGCATGCGCGAGCGCGTCCGGTTTAGCGGCGTCCCGTCAGATAAAGCTGATCTCGAACACGCTGGCGTGACGTGTGGGCAAGCCTTCAGGCATATCGATGGCGAGCGCGTGACGGTTCTGTCGGAATCCCACCGAACCACGGCCGAGCAGGCGAACCTGCCGTACCCGGCGGTTCTCATGTGGATTGCCGATGGCCAGCGACGCGATCTCGGCGAGATTCTTGGGTTCGCCGAGGGCAATCGCATAAAGCGAATCGCCCTTGGTCGTGAACCGGATATCGCGCGCGGTATAATCGGCCTTTTCCTGGAACATTCCCGCGGCCGTTTCGGTCGGCCCCTCGCCATGGACCTTCCAAGGGCGCGTCCCATGGATGGCTTCGGAATTGACCTCCATCCACGCCGCGAGCTCGGCGAGCAGCCGCTCGGACTGCGGCGGTAGGCTCCCGTCGGGATATTGGACGACGTTGAGCAGCAAATTGCCGTTCTTGCTCACGATGTCGGCGAGCATGGTGACGACTTCGGTTGTCGTCTTGTAGTCATGGCTGTCGTTGTAGAACCAGTCGGCGTTCGACGTGTCGGTCTGCCACGGAAGTGGGTTGATGCCGCTGAGCACGCCGCGCTCTACATCCTGGACGACAGCCTCGTTATGGAATTCGCCCGAGCCCGAATCCTTGCAGGTGTAGACGGCTTCCAGCTTCCCCCCGCGCGCGATGCTGCCGTTGTAGAGATGCGCTACCAGCGCACGGCCGACTTCACCAAAGGGCAGCCCGCCATCCGAGTAGAGGAGATCCGGCTGGTAGGTGTCGACAAGGTCGCGAATTCGCTGGAACCATAACTGATGGAACTTCGCATGGCGCGTGTACCATGTGCCAGGCTTATTGAGGAAGGGCTCGTCGCGATTGTCGTGGTAGAGGTCCGCATAGCGCGGGTCTGCGCCGTCATAACTGACGCCGAGCTTTGGCCAGAACTGATCGTAGAGATGACTGGGATGCCACCAGCAATAGCTAGCCCCCAGATGCTCGGAGACGCCGAACCGCAGGCCCAGGCGGTTCGCGGCCGCTTTCCACGCGCCGACGATATCTTGCCTCGGGCCCATCGCGGCCGCGTTCCAGCGGTGATATTTCGAATTCCATAGGTCGAAATTGTCGTGGTGGACGCCCATCGTTACGAAATACTTCGCCCCCGCCGCGGCATATTTGCCCATTAGCACCTCGGGATCGAACTTCTCGGCCTTCCACAGGGGAATGACATCTTTATACCCGAATTCGGCCGGGTGACCGAATGTCTTTACGTGATGGTCATAGTGTGGATGCCCTGGCACATACATGAATCGCGCGTACCAGTCGCCTCGGCGCGGCACGGCTTGCGGACCCCAATGCGCCCAGATGCCAAATTTGGCATCGCGAAACCAATCCGGAGTTCGGTAGGTCTTGAGCGATTCGACGGTTGGCGCGAAGCGCCCGGAGGGTATGTCGAGATGACCGTCCTGGATCTCATCGCTAGTGTTGACCGCAACTCGATGCCGTGCCCGCGCAGCGGAGCTCAGTCCGACGGCCGCGACAAAGGGTCCGGTCAGGATATCGCGCTTGCTGAACCTCATCTTTTCCTCGGCGATTAGGTCGATGTTTGGACCAAGGGCTTCAATCGACCACCGCGCTTGAAATGGCCATGAGCGCATTGTCGATCCCGACAAGCTTGTTCGCGATATCCTCAAGCGCCCACGCCTGCTTAAGGGCGGCATAGGCAGCGACCTGCTCTGGCGTAAGCTCTTCTCCGTCGCCTGCCTGCAACGTGGCTCTCGTGATACCATCTGTGTGCACAGCTACAAATCGCGCCATTGGCAATCTCCATTTGATGTAAACCCCGCTCACTCCTTCTCAGGGGCGGGCGGGGCTTTCTCGCGTTTGGGCTTTGTGGCGTCCGGATCGGGAATGGCCAGCAAGGCACTTAAAGCATTCCTTATATCAAGGGGGGCGAGCGATACGGGTCGTTCCCCTTTTGTATCGTTCGCGCCGCGTTCTTTCTTTTCTCCCGCTACGGGGGTTGAGGGGCTTGCGGGCAACGTGGCTTTCTGCGATGAGGGTCGCGCATTATTTTTATTCTTGGGGGCTGTCATGGCATTTGATCCCAGCGAGCTGATTTCCAGTTCCCGCATCATACCCGGGATTGAGGCTGCGTTGAAGGCTGCATACGATCAGGGGGTTCAAGACGCCCTTGACCGCATCATGGCGGCTGCCAAGCAGCCAATCGAGGAGGCCGCCTCTGCCACTCCAGCTCCGACCCCCGCGCCCACACCAGCTGCGACGGTGAAGAATCAAGAGGAAGTCGTAGAGCGGGCTGGCCCGTCGGCTTACAATCCGCGCGCTCCGCGCGGATTGGTTCCACAAGTTCTGGAACTCATCATGGGGGATAGGCCGGGTCTCTCCATCGCTGAGTACGAGACGTTAGCTACGGACTTGGACGGCCGTTTGGCCCGTAAAAGTGTCGGCAACGAGCTGCGTAGAGGCGAGGGTTCGAAGTATGAACGCCGCGGTTACCGCTGGTTTCTGCAACAAGATGCGAAAACGAATGAAGCGGCGGACACCCCCGCCAAGGATGCGTCCACCGCTTCATCTGCGCCATCAAACGAAAGGACCGACAATGCCGCCCCCTTAGTCTGAGATGATCAGCGGCCTCTGCGTGCGAGGGATATCCTGCTCGCGGAGGCCACCCTTGGAGCCGGTGTGGCGAAATTGGTAGACGCACCCGCTTTGGAAGCGGGTTGGGGCAGGTAGTTTGGAAGGCCCACCACCCCTGCGGGTTCAAATCCCGTCACCGGCACCGCGCGTCCTATAGACGTACAGCGGTCAAATTGGAATCCCTTTTTGGTTCTGGCGCAAGCCCGAGGGCACGCCTATTAATCCGCAGGCGTATGCGCTTGCGCACACCGGAGCGCCCAAGCATGTGGGGCAAGAAAAAGATTGCTGGGACCGTGTACGATCTGACCCACCTGGATCAGTTTACGGTCAACGTACCTCGCGCCTCTGGTGTGCCTTATCGGTTGCGCGTGCAGTTCGGCGTGCACACCTTTACGAAGGCGTACACGCCACTGGACACCCAAGACCTCGCCATTTCACACGGCAAGGAGCTGCGGGCATTCTGCCTCAAGCGTTGGGCGCACTCCCAGCATCTGCCAGCAGCTGTCAGAAAGGCGGTTTCGGGCGACGTCCTGCTCAGCGATGGTAAGACGATCATCGCGACTCGCCTGCCCGGCTTGGAGGGGCCCTATCTCATAGCTTTCACCATCCAAGTGCGACCCACCTCGAAGTACGATGCAG
>NZ_JACTGR010000005.1 GCF_014489075.1 Sphingomonas sp. JC676
ATTGATCGCGCTGGCCGGGGTGTAGTTCGAGCCGACCAGCCAGGGCTGCTTCTCCTGCCAGGCGTTCGCCTGCACCTTGGTCCATTGCTCGCGGGCCTGGGCCGGCACCGCCACCAGCAACGCCGCGAGGATCAGGATTAATCTCTTCATTTTAGTGTTCCTTCGCCGCGGTGGGCGGTCGAGCATTTGAGCGTGCGATCAGGGCCGTCATTGCCCTGCCGTGCCGTAATCGAGGACGAACACCGGCCCGAGGTCGAGCACCTGCTTGGCGGAATCGAGGTGCAGCGCCGCATTGAGCTCCCCGGGCTTATAATCCCGGTCCGCGACGCCCTTCAGCTGGTACATCTTCCAATCCGGGCCGATGTCGAACGCCTGTTCGAAGATCGTGCGGATCACCGGTGTCGCCTCCAGCTGGACGCGGCCGATCCTGCCGGACGCGCCATTCTCGGTTTTCTCCGCGCGCGCCCAGAAGGCGATGACGATCCGATCGCCCTTTTTGACCGGCTTGAGCGTCGGCGAGATCACGCCGATGCGCCAGAAATCCGGATGCCCGGCCAGCGAGATACGCAACGCCTTGCCGAACTGCACCGTCTTGTCGCTGCGGATCGTCGGTGGAAGGTTGAGGCCGTAGGGCGTGAGCGCCGATACGCGTGGATCGTTGACGATCCGGTCGGAAGCGCTTTGCGCCTCCTGCGCCGCCGCTGTGGAAGCGACGGCGAGGAGAGCAAGCGTGGGGACGAGTTGGCGCAACATGAGCCTTCCTCCCCACGCGGTCAGAAGCGGAACCGAACGCCGAGCGAGTAAGCCCGCTCGAGGTAGATCACCTGCCGCGTATAGCTGTCGCCGGTGTTGTACTGGCGATAGCGCTGCAACGGATTGCCCAGCACATTCACCACGTCGAACGCGATCGTGACGTTGGGAACCGGCGTGATCGACGTCGACAGGTCGAGCTGGCCGCGGCCCTTCTCGGTGACTGCGTGCGCGATCGGATCGAGCGGCTCGAGGCTGTAATAGTTCACGAACTTGGATCGATAATTATAGGCGACCCGTGCCGAGAATTGCGGCCGCTCGTACAGCGCGATGATGTTGCCCGCCCATTTCGACACGCCTGGGAAAGCTTGCTGCTCGTTGTTGTACGTCCTCGCGAAGTCCGGGATGAGGTCACCCTTGGCGTCGATATAGGTGCCGTTGGCCTGGATACCTAAGCCCTTCACCCATTCCGGGAGCCCGTCGATGTCAAGGAAGCTGGTGAACGACACCTCGGCGCCTTGCAGCCGAGTCTTGCCCAGGTTCACCGGCCGAGCGATGCGAAGACCAGCCGCGGAACGATCATCCACCGTCGCGAGGAACCCTTCGGCATCGTGCCGGAAGATCGCCGCGGTGAACGAGCCCGTCCGCGAGAAGTAATATTCGAAGCTCGCATCGTAGTTGTCCGCCGTGAGCGGTTTCAGGTTGGGATTGCCGGCCGACCCGCCGCGACGCCGCCGTTCCACGCATTGAGGGGTCGCGTTAGCGGGGTCGAAACAGGGATCGACCGGATCCGTGATGATCACCGGCTGACCCAGCGACGTGTTCGGACGAAGATCGAAGAAATTCGGCCGGGTGCGCGTCTGGGTATAAGCAAGGCGCAGCTGCAGCTTGTCGCTGAAGGCAATCCGCGTGCTGACGTTCGGCAGATAATCGGTGTATTCGCTCTCGGCGCTGACGGCCGGGAAGGTGACCGCGCCGCCGGTAGCCTCGACGCGCGAGAAGCCGTCGATCCGCGTCTTTGTCTTGATCGCGCGCAGGCCGACGAGGCCGTCGATGACGGTGCTGCCCAGGTCGAAACCGTATTTCAGCTGCCCATAAGCGGCATAGGATTTCTCATTGGCACGGAAATTGTCGGACGGGAAAAAGGCCGGCGTACCCGCAGGTGCCCCGAAGAAGGAGCGCAGCTGGACCAGATTATCGCGGATGCTGTCGCGTGTGATCGCGGCATAGAAGACGTTGGGCATCTCTTCGTTGTACGTGAAGCCCGGCAGGCTGGTCTTGACGACTGCCCCGGGAAGCGAGGTCATCGGGACGCCTACCCCTTGACCATTTGCGTACCAGTTGCCGTAGTCGCGCCCGGCCTTGCGATCGCCGTAACGCACGCCGAACTGCAGCCGTTTCAGGGGGCCGACGTCGAGATCGTAGGACAAGTCCGCACGCGCCTGCCAGTCCTTGCCGTTCACCACCGTCAGTTCCTGCCAAAGGCCGCGGCTGAGGAAACTGGCGGGATTGTTGATATCGAAATTGACGAAGGTCTGCGTCGGCCCGCCATCCTTCGAAGCTTCGAACACGACATTGCGTATCGACGGGCCTGTGACTGCGTAATCG
The DNA here is from genome assembly GCF_014489075.1 of Sphingomonas sp. JC676. Taxonomy (GTDB): domain Bacteria; phylum Pseudomonadota; class Alphaproteobacteria; order Sphingomonadales; family Sphingomonadaceae; genus Sphingomonas. The sequence continues at coordinate 2,359 of NZ_JACTGR010000005.1, forward strand.
ACGTTGACGTTGTTCGCAGTGTATTGGCTATCGGTATAGGCCAGGTCGGCCGAGATTTGCAGGCGATCCTTCTTCCAGATCGCGCCACCACCGGCCTGGTAAGTGTCGGTCTTGCCGTTGAACGAGCCCGTCCAGCCATCGGGATTCGCCGCGCCGCTGACCGTCGCGCTCCTGATCTGGTTGGTGCCGGGGATTACCGTCACGTTCGACAGATTGAGGGCGCCAAAGATCGGGATGAACATCCAGCGGTTGTAATCCTTCGAGCGGAAACCCTGGAAAAGGCCGTCGGCATAGATTTCGAGCTCGGGGGTGGGCTTCCACTGGAAGGCGGCGTTGGCCGACGGACGCCAGCGATCGCCATAGCCCTGGAAGATGCCCTGTGCGTCGGGGAAACGCAGCCCGGGCTGCACGCCGGGCGCGTTGCCCGCGTCGGTGGTGGCAATCACCAGCGACTGCTCGCGCGTCGAATCGAGGAAGTTGATCCCGACATAGCTCACGTTGAGCAGCGCGCCCATTTCGCCGATGCCGGTGTCCCAGCGGTCGCTGATCAGGAGGTTGCCATTCGGGGCGATCTTTTCGGACTGCTGCGACAGCACGCCGTTGAGCGAGCCCGAGAGTTCGAAACCGTCAAAGTCGAACGGCTTGCGCCCGCGCACGTTGATCGAGCCGGCGATACCGCCCTCGATCTGGTTCGCGGTGCCGGACTTGTAGACCTCCAGCGCCGCGACCGTGCCGGCGGGAAAATCCTGAATCTGGACGTAGCGGCCCTCGGCGGTGAAGATCTGACGGCCGTTATAGGTGGTGGTGAGGTCGGGCAGGCCGCGAACCGTAACGCCCGCGGACTCGCCGCCGCCGCGCGTGACCGTCACGCCGGCGACACGCTGCAGCGCCGAGGATGCGAAGGTGTCGGGCAGCTTGCCGATATCCTCGGCGACGATCGCGTCGACGATGCCGTCCGAATTCTTCTTGATCGCCTGTGCCGATTCCAGGCTGCGACGCAGGCCGGTGACGGTGATGCCGGCATCCTCTTCAGGTGTCACCTGAACGGACTGATCCGGCGACGCCGGATCGACGCTCTGATCGGAAGCAGCGGCCGGCTTGGGTGCATCCTGCGCCTGGGTTTGCGCCATTGCGGATGACAGCCCAGCCAAAGCCAGCGCCAGAGTCGCCGCAGATCCGCACAAAAGTGCCTTCGCCCTCATAATCCTCTCCCCTTGTTTAAACCGCGTCGTGTCGCGCGGTTACTTGTTTGATAGAGTGGCCCTTCTTGTCGGGCAATACTTATTTATCAGATATATTATACAGACCTTGCCGCCCAAAACAAATGCGGGCTAGGTAGCGCCAACGCGGCAGACGAATCCGCGATGATGCCGCGGGTTGCAGCCTTGTTCGCGCGACCCCGAGCAGAGGAGGGCGAGCATATGCGGACGACGAATATGGGTTGGCGCGAGTGACCCACTCGACGGTCACCTCGAAGCAGCTGCGCTCGCGCGCCTGGTTCGACAATCCGCACAATCCCGACATGACCGCGCTCTATGTGGAGCGGTACCTAAACTTCGGAATCAGCCTCGAAGAGATTCAGTCCGGGCGCCCGATCATCGGCATCGCACAGTCGGGCAGCGACCTCGTGCCATGCAACCGCCATCACCTCGTCCTCGCCGAGCGGGTGCGGGAAGGCATCCGCGACGCTGGTGGCATAGCATTCGAGTTCCCGACCCACCCGATCCAGGAAACCGGCAAGCGCCCGACCGCCGGGCTAGACCGCAACCTTGCCTATCTCGGCCTGGTGGAGGTGCTGTACGGTTACCCGCTCGACGGCGTCGTGCTGACGATCGGGTGCGACAAGACCACGCCCGCCGCGCTGATGGCGGCGGCGACGGTCAACATCCCCGCGATCGCGCTGTCAGTCGGCCCGATGCTGAACGGCTGGTTCAAGGGCGAGCGGACCGGATCGGGCACGATTGTGTGGAAGGCGCGGCAGATGCTGGCCGCCGGCGAGATCGATTATCCCGGTTTCATCAAGCTCGTCGCCAGTTCTGCCCCGTCGACGGGCTTCTGCAACACGATGGGAACGGCCACGACGATGAACTCGCTGACCGAGGCGCTGGGCATGTCGCTGCCGGGATCGGCGGCGATCCCCGCGCCCTATCGCGACCGGCAGGAATGCGCCTGGGAGACCGGGCGGCGGATCGTCGAGATGGTCGCGGCCGACCGCAAGCCCTCGGACATCCTGACGCGCGCCGCTTTTCTCAACGCGATCCGGGTCAATTCGGCGATCGGCGGATCGACCAACGCGCCGATCCACCTGAACGCGATCGCGCGCCACATCGGCGTTGAGCTCTCGCTAGCGGACTGGGAGGAGCACGGCGCCGACGTGCCCTTGCTCGTCAACCTGCAGCCCGCCGGCACCTATCTGGGCGAGGATTATTATCGCGCGGGCGGCGTTCCCGCGGTGATGGGCGAACTGCTCCGTGCCGGCATGCTCGACGGATCGGCGCCGACGGTCAACGGCCGCACCATCGCGGAGAATGTGTCGGACGCGGTGATCGAGGATACCGATGTTATCCGGCCGTTGAGCGACCCGCTGATGCGGGGTGCGGGGCTGTCGGTGCTTACCGGCAATCTGTTCGAGGGTGCGGTGATGAAGCTTTCGGTCATCTCCGACGAGTTTCGCGAGCGCTACCTTTCCGATCCCGATCATCCGGGCGCTTTCGAGGGCAAGGTCGTCGTGTTCGACGGACCCGAGGATTATCATCACCGGATCGACGACCCGTCGCTCGATATCGACGCGTGTACGATCCTGGTGATCCGGGGCGCCGGGCCGGTCGGCTATCCGGGCGGCGCCGAAGTGGTCAATATGCGGCCGCCCGCGGCCTTGATCCGCGCCGGCGTCCATGCGCTGCCGTGCATCGGCGACGGACGTCAGTCGGGAACGAGCGGCAGCCCGTCGATCCTCAACGCCTCGCCCGAGGCGGCGGTCGGCGGCGGGCTCGCATTGCTGCGCACCGGCGACCGGGTACGGATCGATCTCAACAATCGCACCGCGAACATGCTGCTCGATGACGAAGAGATTACCCGCCGCCGGCGGGATCTCGCCGCGATCGAGCATGCGCTGATCCCCGAATCCCAGACACCCTGGCAGGAGATCCAGCGCAACCTGGTCGGCCAGTTCGACACGGGCGCGGTGCTCGAGCCGGCGGTCAAATATCAGCGGATCGCGCAGACGCGCGGCCTGCCGCGCGACAGCCACTGAACACGCTGCCCGGGCTGAAAATATAAAGGAGAGGGATCATGAACCGAGCAACCATCCTGGCGACGGCGCTCGCCGCCACCGTCGTCGCAAGCCCCGCGCTCGCCGCCGATGCAAAGCGATCGACTTTCGGCAAGATGCCCGACGGCCGCCCGGTCGCCGCGGTCACGCTGACCAATGGCCGCGGCGTCTCGGCGACCGTGATCGCGCTCGGCGCCTCGCTCCAAGCGCTGTGGATGCCCGACAAGGCCGGCAAGCGCGAGGATGTCCAGATCGGCTACGACACGCTCGATGGCTATCTCGCCAAGCCCGAATTCTTCGGCGCCACCGTTGGCCGTGTTGCGAACCGCATCGCCAAGGGTCGCTTCACCTTCGATGGCCGCACCTACACCACGCCAGTCAACAACGGCCCGAACTCGCTGCACGGGGGCACCAAGGGTTTCGACAAGGTGCTGTGGGAAGTCACCGACGTGAAGAGCGGACCCGTCGCTTCGGTGACGTTGCGCTATGTCAGCCCGGACGGCGACATGGGCTATCCGGGCACGCTCACCACCTATGCCACTTATTCGCTCGACGAGCAGAACCAGCTCAAGATCGAATATCGCGCGACCACCGACCGCCCGACCGTCGTCAACATCTCCAACCATGCCTATTGGAACCTCGCCGGGGTCGGCAGCCCGCGCGGCGCGATGGGGCATGTCGTGACCATTCCCGCCGACCGGTACACGCCGACAGACGACACTTCGATTCCACTCGGCCGCAACGTGTCCGTCGCGGGAACGGTGTTCGATTTCCGCAAGCCCACCACAATCGGCAATCGCGTCCGCGACGGGCGCGATCCGCAAATCGTCTATGGCCGCGGCTACGACCATAATTGGGTGATCGGCGACGCCGTCACCCCGACCGAGCATCTGATGGCCCGGGTGGTCGAGCCGGTGTCGGGGCGCGGCTATGAATTATGGTCGAACCAGCCCGGCCTGCAATTCTACTCGGGCAATTTCTTCGACGGGACGGTCGTCGGCAAGAAGGGCCATATCTATCGGATGGGCGACGCCATCGTGATGGAGCCGCAGCTCTTCCCCGATGCGCCCAACCAGCCGCGGTTCCCGTCGGTCCGGCTCGACCCGGGCCAGACCTATCGCAACACGATGACCTACAAGCTGTTCACGCAGCGCTGACCGCAACGACATATCGGGGGCCCGCAGCGACGGGGCCCCGCGCATGAGAGGATCGCCACATGGCCCTGCCCAGTTCAACCATCTCCGCCGCGGGCGCGGCACCGGGCGCGGGCCAAGGCTATCGCCCCGCGCTCGTACTGCTTGCCACCCTCTTCTTCATGTGGGGGTTCATCAGCGTCATCAACGGCACGCTGCTGCCGCATCTGCGCAGCGTGTTCGAGCTCAGCTACTTCCAGACCGGGCTGATCGAGTCGGTGTGGTTCATCGGCTACCTGCTTGCCTCGATCCCGGCCGCAAAGCTCATCGAGCAGATCGGCTATCAGCGGGCGCTGACCACCGGGCTGCTGGTCATGACAGTCGGTTCGCTTGGCATGATCCTCGCCGCCTATCTCATCTCCTATGAGGTCACCGTCGCGTCGCTGTTCGTCGTGTCCTGCGGCATCGCGCTGCTGCAGGTCGCCGCGAACCCCTATGTTGCTGTGATCGGCCCGCCGGAAAGCTCGGAGACGCGCCTCACCTTGGTGCAGGCGTTCAACACCACCGGCGACGTGCTGGCGATCGTGTTCGGCAAATATCTCATCCTCGCGCGCACCACTGCGGGCACGACGGCTCACGGCACCCAGCTCACCGAAGCGCAGCGCATGGCCGACGCACAGGCGACCGAGCTGCCCTATCTGATCGTCGCGGTCGTGCTGGCCTTCCTCGCCGTCCTGATCATGCGCGCCAAGCTTCCCGCGCTCGGCGCGGCGACCTCGCGCGCCTCTGCCGAGGCCCGGCGCGGCCTCTCGCTGTTCCACCACCGCAATCTGATCCTGGGCTGCGTCGGCATCGCGCTGTGCGTGCTCGCGGAGATCGGCGTCGGCAGCTACTTCATCAACTTCGTCTCGCAGCCGGACGTCGCCAACCTGACGCAAGAGCATGCGGCATCTTACCTCATACTGTTCTGGGGCGGGATGATGCTCGGACGGTTCGCCGGCGCGGCGCTGATGCGCAAGATCGCCCCGGAGCGGGTGCTGGCGTTGTTCGCACTGATCGCGATCGCGGGCTCGCTGGTCGCGGTGTTCGTAACCGGGCCGGCGGCGATGTACGGCCTGATCACCGTCGGGCTGGGCCTCTCGATCATGTTTCCCGCCATCTTTGCGCTGGCGATCCGCGGGCTCGGCCCGCTGACCGAGGAAGGGTCGGGCCTGCTCATCATGTCGATCGCGGGCGGGGCGCTCGCCTCGATCCAAGGCAAGATCGGTGACGCTTACGGGCTGCACTGGGGCTTCCTGATTACAACGGCCTGCGCACTCTACGTGCTGTTTTATGCCGTGTGGGGCTCCAAGCCGACGCACGCGCTGCCTGACCGGCCGATCGCCTGACCCCTCAATCAACCTTCTACCGGAGATCGAAATGGCACTGCGCCTGTTGCAACATCGAAGCGCCACGGGTGCGCGGAGCGTGATCGCCGCCGACGACAATGGTGCCCGGTTCGTCAGCGGCGTCGGGAGCGTCCGCGAGCTGGCCAATCGCGCGATCGCGGCGGGGCAGGGCCTGGCCGCAGCAGTCGAGGCATGCGGACGCGGCGACGCTGTCGATCCGGCCGCCGAGCTCGCCGCCGGGCGCCTGCTCTCGCCGATCGACCATGACGACCCGGCGCATTTGGTGATGACCGGCACCGGCCTCACCCATCTCGGTTCCGCGGAGGGGCGCGACAAGATGCACCGCGCCGCGGCAGAGGCGGAGAAGCAGACCGATTCGATGCGGATGTTCCTGGAGGGCGTGGCGGGCGGCAAGCCAGCGCCCGGCGAGACCGGCCAGCAACCCGAATGGTTCTACAAGGGCGACGGCTCGGGCCTGGTCGCACCGGGCGCGCCGTTCGCCATGCCCGCCTTCGCCAAGGACGGCGGCGAGGAGCCCGAACTCGCCGGCATCTATCTGATCGGACCCGACGGCACGCCGTTCCGCCTCGGCCTCTGTCTCGGCAACGAGTTCAGCGACCACGTCACCGAGCGGCACAATTATCTGTGGCTCGCCCATTCGAAGCTGCGCCAGGCGTCGCTCGGCCCTGAACTGCTCGTCGGCACTCCGCCCGATCATGTCGAGGGAACCAGCCGGATCGTTCGCGACGGTGCGACCATTTGGGAGAAGCCGTTCCTGAGCGGCGAGGCGAACATGTCGCACAGCCTCGCCAATCTCGAGGCGCATCATTTCAAATACGACTTGTTCCGGCGCCCCGGCGACGTGCATGTCCATTTCTTCGGCACCGCGACGCTGTCCTTCTCCGACGGGGTGAAAACCGAGGTCGGCGACGTGTTCGAAATCGAGGCGGCGCCTTTCACCCTGCCCTTGCGCAACCCGCTCACACGCGCCGAACCCGCCCCGTCCGTCGTCAAGGTGCTGTGATAATGAACCCGATCCACCTTGCCGCCGCGTTGCTCTTGACGAGCGCGATCACCGCACCCGCCGCTGCACAGGAGACGCCGGAAACGCAGGTCACCGTCCATGCCGATACGCCGGGTCCGACCTATGACCGGCGCATCTTCACCCAGTTTGCCGAGCATCTCGGCAACGGCATCTATGGCGGGCTGTGGGTCGGCGAGAAATCGAAGATCCCCAATACCCGCGGCTTTCGAAACGACGTGGTCGCCGCGCTGAAGCGGCTCGGCGTGCCGGTGGTGCGCTGGCCCGGCGGCTGTTTCGCCGATGAATATCACTGGCGCGAGGGCATTGGCCCGCGATCGAAGCGCCCGGTTAAGATCAACACCCATTGGGGCGGCGTCACCGAGCCGAACACCGTCGGCACACACGAATTCTTCGACCTGACCGAGCAGATCGGCGCCGAAGCCTATGTCGCCGGCAATGTCGGCAACGGCAGCCCCCAAGAAATGGCGGAGTGGGTCGAGTACATGACCTCGCCCGCCGGCAGCCTCGCCGACGAGCGCGCGCGCAACGGCCGCAAGCAGCCTTGGGCGGTGCCCTATTTCGGCGTCGGCAACGAGCTGTGGGGCTGCGGCGGCAATATGCGCGCCGAATATGCCGCGGATCTCACGCGCCGCTACGCGACCTTCATCAAGGCGCCCAAGGGCACCCGGATCATGAAGATCGCCGCGGGCGCCAATGTCGATGACTATAAATGGACCGAGACGCTGATCCGGGAGGCGGCCGGCCAGATCGACGGCATGTCGCTCCATTATTACACCGTCCCCGGCGGCTGGCCGCCGCGCGCTTCGGCGACGGAGTTCGACGAGGCGGCCTGGGCGGAAACATTGTCCGAAGCGCTCCGCATGGACGATCTGATCACCCGACACACAGCCATCATGGACAAATATGATCCGGGCAAGCGCATCTGGCTCGCGGTCGACGAATGGGGCACTTGGTATGCCGGCGATCCGGGCACCAATCCCGGCTTCCTGCGCCAGCAGAACACGCTGCGCGACGCGCTGGTCGCGGCGGTCAACCTCAACATCTTCGCCAAGCATGCCGATCGGGTGAAGCTCAGCGCGATCGCGCAGATGGTCAACGTGCTCCAGGCGATGGTGCTGACCGACGGTGCGAAGATGGTGCTGACGCCGACCTATCACGTCTTCGCGATGTACAAGCCGTACATGGACGGCACGGTCCTGCCGATCGACGTCAAGTCGCCCTGGTACAACAAGGACAAGTGGACGATGCCGGCGGTCAGCGCCTCGGCGGTGCGCGGCAAGGACGGAGTGGTGCGTGTCGCGCTCGCCAATCTTGATCCCAATCGCGCCAACACCGTATCGGCGACGCTGGCGGGAATACACCCCACCACGGCGACCGGGCAGGTGCTCACCGCGCCGCAGATGAATGCGCTCAACAGCTTCGATGCGCCCGAGGCAGTGACGCCGCGTGCGTTCGACGGCGCAGCGATCACGGGGGACGTGCTCACCGTCAGGCTGCCGGCCAAGTCGGTCGTGATGCTAGAGCTGCGCTGAGCGATGGCGATCAAGCGCGCTTTTGCCGTCGCCGTCTTCGCCCTCGCGTCGGCCGGCGCTTCGGCGCAGACGGCGCCTGTCGGTTTGGCGAGCGGCACCCTCAATGCGCGGCTGAACGGAGACCTCACCCCGGTCCACGACCCTGTCATCATCCGCGAGGGTGACATTTATCACGTCTTCTCGACGGGGCTCGGGCCGGGCAGTCAGGGCCTCATCGCGTCGCGCACCTCGCGCGACCTGGTGCAATGGGAAAAGGGCACGCCGCCGTTCGAACGATTGCCTGACTGGGCAGTCAAGGCAGTCCCCGGCGCGAAGAACATCTGGGCCCCCGACATCGCTTACGTGAACGGCCGCTACCGGCTTTATTATGCCGTATCGACGTTCGGATCGAACCGCTCGGCGATCGGGCTTGCGACGAGCCCGACGCTGGATCCTACAGCGCCCGGTTATGGCTGGCGCGACGAGGGGCTCGTAGTCCTGTCGACCCCGGTCGACGACTATAACGCGATCGATCCTGCCTTCTTCGCCGACAAGAGCGGGCGGCACTGGCTCTCGCTCGGCAGCTTCTGGACCGGGCTCAAGCTCTTCGAACTCGATCCGCGCACCGGCAAGCCGCTGAAGCCGAGTGCCAAGCCGCGCGCGCTCGCCTCGCGTCCGGTGCCCGCTGGCGCGCCCTCGATCGTCGAGGCACCCTATATCTTCGCGCATGGCGGTTATTATTGGCTGCTCGCGTCCTACGACTATTGCTGCAAGGGTGTGAACAGCACCTATTACACCGTGGTCGCGCGATCGAAGACGGTGGAGGGGCCGTATCGCGGCAAGGACGGCAGCTCGATGCTGGCGGGCGGCGGCACGATCCTGCTGCGCGCCGATCTCCAGGAGAAGCAGCGCTTCCGAGGTCCCGGCCATCCCGGCCATTTCCGCGACGCCGACGGCACCGATTACGTCGTCTACCATGCCTATGATCGCGAAAACAAAGGCGTGCCCACGCTGCGCATCGCGCCCCTGCGCTGGGGTGCGGACGGCTGGCCGGTCGCCGAGGGCCAATAAGGGAGAGAGCCGCCATGGAGGATTTTTCACGCCGCCTGTTCCTGGCGGGTGCCGCCGCGGTGGCGGCCAGTCCCGCCATGGCGCAGCGCCGTAAGCCGGCGACGATCGTCAACCCACTCGTCCGCCAGCGCGCCGACGCCCAGGTCTTCCGGCACATCGACGGCCACTATTACATGACGGGCTCGGTGCCCGAATATGATCGCGTCGTGTTGCGCCGCGCGCGCACGATCGCCGGACTGGCAACCGCACACGAGCAGGAACTGTGGCGCCACCTCGCCACCGGACCAATGTCCGGCTTCATCTGGGCGCCCGAACTGCATCACATAGATGGGCGCTGGATCCTGTATTTCGCCGCCGGCCCCAGTGGCGGCGGCGAGGATGTGTTCCGCATCCGCACCTATGCCCTTGTCTGCGACGGCCAGGATCCGATGGCGGGGCGCTGGTCGGTGTTGGGCCAGCTCGAGACGCCATGGGACAGCTTCAACCTGGATTCGACCAGCTTCGTGCACCGCGGCACGCGCTACCTGTGCTGGGCGCAGCGCGAACCGGGGATCGAGACCAACTCCAACCTCTACCTCGCTCCGCTCGCTACCCCGCTGACGCTGGCCGCGAAACCGGCGCGGCTCTCCGTGCCGACGCTCGACTGGGAGATTCAGGGGTTCAAGGTCAATGAAGCGCCCGCCTTTCTGGAGCGGCACGGCCGCGTGTTCCTGACCTATTCGGCGAGCGCGACCGACGCCCGGTACTGCATGGGGATGCTGACGACCCGCGCCGACGCGGACATTATGGACCCCGTCGTCTGGTCCAAGTCGCCGGTGCCGGTATTCGCCTCGTCGCCCGCCAACAATGTCTGGGGACCAGGCCACAACAGCTTCACCGTCGACGAGCGGGGCCGCGACATGTTGGTCTATCACGCGCGCGACTATCGCGAGATCAAGGGCGACCCGCTGTTCGACCCCAATCGCCACACGCGAGTGCAACCGATCCATTACCGCGCGGATGGAACGCCCGACTTCGGCGTGCCGGTGCGCAACGGCACGCTGCGGCTATAGGCATGCGGAAAGTCGCCAGCATGGTCGCAGCTGCGCTGACGTTTGCAATCGTCGCCGCGCACGCTGCGGCTGCCGGGCCGACGCTGGACGCTGCCCGGATCGCCACCGCGCGCTTCGGCAACGACGCCGCCTGGTATCGCGACAACATCCCCTTCTTCGAATCCGCCGATCCGGCCATCGACGCGGTCTATTATTACCGCTGGTCGATCGTCCGGGCGCACCAGCGCGATCTCGGCGCGCAGGGCTATGTCACGACCGAGTTCCTCGACGACGTGCCCTGGCAGCGCGAGCCCTTTGCCACCCTCAACGACGCCACCGGCTTCCATCTCGGCGAGACCCGCTGGCTGCGCGACCGGCGCTACGCCGCAGACTATATCGACTATATGTACGAGGGCGGGAACGACCGCCATTTCTCCGACTATTTGGCCGACGCGGTTTATGGCCGCTTCCTCGTCGACGGCGACCGGACCGAGGCGATCCATCATCTCTCCACCATGCGTCACCTGTACCGGGCCTGGGACGACCGGTTCGACTGGAGCAAGGGACTCTACTGGATCGAGCCGCTTCTCGACGCGACCGAATATACGATCTCGTCGATCGACGCGTCGGGCGGCAAGGACGGGTTTCGCGGCGGCGACGCATTCCGCCCGTCGATCAACGCCTACATGTTCGCCAATGCGCGCGCGCTCGCCCGCCTCGCCGCGCTTGCCGGGAACGAGGCGATGGCGACGGAGTTTGAGGGGCGCGCCACTGCGCTGAGGGCTCGGGTCCAGGACGCGCTGTGGCAGCCGCGCCTCGACCATTTCGCCGATCGCTACAAGGTCAGCAACGAGCACGTGAAATATTGGGAGCCGATCCGCGGGCGCGAACTGGTCGGCTATGTCCCCTGGACGTTCAACCTGCCCGACGACGATCCGCGCTATGCCTCGGCATGGAAGCACCTGCTCTCTCCCGCCGAATTCGCCGGTGCCGCCGGGCTGCGGACCGTCGGCCCGAGCTACGAATATTATATGCGGCAGTATCGCTACGACGGGACAGCGCCGGAATGCCAATGGAACGGTCCGGTCTGGCCCTTCCAGACGACCCAGGTGCTGCTCGCCCTGGCCAACCTGCTCAACGACTATCACCAGTCGGTGATCAGTCGCAGCGATTATCTGCGGCTGCTGCGGCAATATGCGGCGATGCACTATCAGGCCGGCCGGCTTGATATCGAGGAGGATTATCATCCCGATACCGGCCGCCCGATCGTCGGCCTCGCCCGCAGCCACCATTATTTCCATTCGGGCTATGTCGACCTGATCCTGTCCGGCCTTGTCGGGATACGCCCGCGCGCGGACGATATGCTGGAGGTGAACCCGCTGCTATCGGATGCGAAGGCGATGCGCTGGTTCCGGGCACAGGATGTACCCTATCACGGGCATCTCGTATCGGTGACCTGGGATGCCGACGGGCGCCGCTTCGGCTCCTCCGGTCTGTCAATCGAAGTCGACGGCAAGTTGATTGCACGCCGACCGACTCTCGGACGCCTTGCCGTTCCCCTCGCTCGGGTCGCGCCCGGGCCGATCGTCCGGCCGATCAATCAGGCCGTGCAACTCGTCCGCGGCGGGTTTCCGCGCGCCGACGCCTCGAGCAATACCGATCCGGAGGCGCTGCACGATGCCATCGACGGGCGCATATGGTTCTATCCCGAGATCGCCAATGGCTGGTCGTCGGCACCATCAGCCGCAGAGCAATGGTTTGCGATCGACCTGGGCGAAGTGCGCCAAATCGAACGCGCAGAACTTGCCTTCTTTGGGGACGGCCACCGGTTCGCAGCTCCGAGCGCGTATCGGTTCCAGAGGATGACACCCAATGGTTGGCGTGACCTATCTGCCACCATGGAGCGACCTTTGGCGAACGGCGTCACCAACGCCCGCTGGACTCCCGTTCAATCCAGCAAGGTAAGAGTGGTTTTCAACCCTTCGACCGGCTTCGCGGTCAGGCTTGTCGAGCTGAAATTGTTCTGAGCCGATTGGATTCCAGCTTTAGTTCAACGGGCCAAACGACCCTGGGTCGCCACAAGATTCCCCAGATAGCGACCAGCCGCGCGTCCGACGGCATTTTGCGACTCAAGGCGGACTCAAGTCGACAAAATGATCTTGCGCGGTGCGAATCTTGGAACGGATGCTGACACTTATTCGGCCTTTATGCGCCTTCACTTTGACCTATCGGCCAAAACCGCACAGAACGATGCGGTCGCCGCGCCAGCGCGATCCTGCGGGGCAAATATGCTGACAGATCGTGGAGGCACGGCACGATGATGTGGATGAGTCCAGGCCTCGTCGCGCACGCCCGTCATTGGAGCGCGAGGAGCGCTCCCGGGCTCGAACACGCTGGTCTATAGGGCGCGATTGATTGTCGCTTTTGAGTTTGGGGGAAAGTTTGGGTCATCGTTCCGAGAGCAAGACACGCGCGAAACCACGCTTGCCTGCCCACCCATCGCCGCCAGCTTTGGGCGACGATATCGCACCTTCTTCCACGCGCGGTTCGATTGCCGTGGCGGAGATCATAGCGGCGCGACCCGCGGATGCGGTTTTGGGGTCTGCGACCGGACAAGTCGCTCGAGCGCTCGGCATGGACATTCTCTCAGGCGCGATCGCGCCTGGAGAAAAACTCCCCCCGGAGGAAGAGGTTCTTGCCCGATTTGGGGTATCCAGAACTGTCTTGCGCGAGGCGGTCAAGGTCCTATCGGCCAAGGGCCTGACGCGTTCCAAAACCCGTGTCGGCACCACTGTCCGAGAACGCCAGCACTGGAATTTCTTCGATTCCGACGTCCTTGCCTGGCGGATCGACGTCGGACTCGATGCCGACCTGCTGCGGTCGCTTCGGGAAGCTCGCCTCGCCGTTGAGCCCTTCGCCGCGCGGCTGGCGGCGGAGCGCGCGACTCCCGCGGATCTTGCAGCCATGGCGGATAGTGTTCGACGGATGCGCGAGGCAGTCGGGAACCGGCGCCTGTTCGCACAGGCCGACCTGCAATTTCATCGGGCAGTGGCCAACGCTTCCGGGAATTTTATCCTGGGATCGTTTGCGGGCGTCATCGAGACAGCGCTGGTTTGTGCGACGCTCCTGCTTCCGCTGGAGAAAAGTGCGCTTCGCGAAGAGGCACTTGCGCGGCACGAAGAACTGCACGAGGCGATTGCAAGCAAGGACGCGGAGCGCGCCGCCAAGCTGATGGCTGATATGATTGGCTTCGGCGCGAAGGTGGGCGAACTGCCCGCCGACAATACTTAGCTCGACCGGCCAACTCAGCCCAAGTAGGCCAACATGGCCGCCCACCGCCCTCGAATGGACGAAGCGCTGCGGCTGATCGACGGTCGCACGGTAGGTGAGAGCGACGACGGCCCCGACGCCAGGAGCCGTCATCAGCCGCCGACAGACGGGATCGTGACGGACGACATCGAGCAGCATCTTGTGCAGCCTGGTGAACTCTTGCCGCATGACGCGCCGGATGGTCAGCAATGGCTCGACAATGACGGCCAGTCTCGGCAGCCCCTCGACCAACTCACGGACACGCGTCTCGAACCCGGCATTGCCAACCACGCCGACCTTCAGGCCGAAGTTGCGCAACGTGCCGCGCAGATCGGCATCGACATCAAGCATCTTGCGCTGAACCAGCTTGCGCGCGGTCAGCAGCATCCGCTTCTCCTGGCTCGCCAGAGTCTTGACGTGCACCGGCTTGAACAAGCCGACACGCATCATCTGGGCGATGCCGCGCGCATCGTGCCGGTCGGACTTGTTGACCTGCTGCGCCTTCAGCAGCGACTTCATGTGCCGGGTCTCAACGCAGATCACGGGCAGGCCCGAATTCGACTCCGTCCCCGGGCACCATCCACCCTTCCGCATCTGGGTGCACATGGCGCCTATATGGGCGTTCCCTCTCTGTTCATACCGCGCTAGAAGACGGCGATGGACGCCGCACCAGTGCGCAAGATCATCCATGTCGACATGGACGCGTTCTATGCGTCGGTGGAGCAGCGTGACGATCCGGCGCTCAAGGGTCGTCCGGTGGCGGTCGGCTATGCCGCGGCGCGTGGCGTGGTGGCGGCGGCGAGCTATGAGGCGCGCAAGTTCGGGGTGCGATCGGCACTGCCTTCGGTGACGGCGCTGCGGCGTTGCCCGGAACTGGTGTTCGTGCGGCCGCGCTTCGACGTCTATCGCGCGGTCTCGAAGCAGATTCATGCGATCTTCGCGGAGTATACGCCGCTGATTCAACCGCTCTCGCTCGACGAGGCCTATCTCGACGTAACCGAGAATCTGCGCGGGCTTCCGACCGCCTGGGCGACCGCCAAAGAGATCCGCGCGCGGATCCTTGAGGAGACCGGACTCACCGCCTCGGCCGGCATCTCGTACAACAAGTTTCTCGCCAAGCTCGCCTCGGACCAGCGCAAGCCCAACGGCCAGTTCGCGGTGACGCCCGATATGGGCGCGGCATGGGTGGAGACGCTGCCGGTGTCGCGCTTCCATGGTGTGGGGCCGGTGACGGCCCGGAAAATGCTGGCGCTGGGGATCGAGACGGGCGCGGACCTGCGCGGGCGGTCGATCGACTTCCTGCGCGAGCATTTCGGCAGCGCCGCGAGCTGGTATCACGCGATCTCGCGCGGCGAGGACGATCGGCCGGTGCGGCCGGACCAAGTGCGCAAGTCCTCTGGTTCGGAGACGACCTTCGATCGCGACCTTCTCGAGGATGTGGAGATCGAGGTCGGTGTGCTGCGCATGGCCGACGACGTCTGGGCGTGGTGCGAGAAGGCGCAGGCGTTCGGGCGAACGGTGACCGTGAAGATCAAATATGGCGACTTCCAGCAGATCACCCGCAGCCGCAGCGTATCAGGATTGGTCGACACCTATGCGCTGCTGCGCGAGACGAGTCTGTTGCTGATCCGATCGGTGCTGCCGACGCCCAAGGGGATAAGGTTGGTGGGGGTGACGGTGTCGAACTTCGAGGCGCGGGACGAGGCGGCGGCGGAGCTGCCGTTCGGCCAGGCCTGACCTAGTTCTCGCGTCCCATCGTATGGATCGGTGTGAAGCAGCCGAGGATCATGCGCGCAGCGTCGAACGGTATTTCCCCGGTCACGTCGAGCGCGCCGTCCTCGTGCATCCGGGCTTCGGCGCGGTCCAAGCTCTCCTTGTCGGGCCAGATCTGCCAGGTGAAGACGATCTTCTCGCCTTGGCGTGCATCGACCGCGCGGCGGAAGTCGGTGTGCTTGCCGTCGGGAACATAGTCCTCCCAGGATTCGACGATCTCCAGGCAGCCATATTCCATGAAGATCCGCGCCCCGTCTTCGGCCCATCTGCGATAGGCTTCCATCTTCTCCGCGGGTACAGGGATCACGAGGCCTGCGACATACATGGTTCGGACTCCTTCGACAGGCGTCGAGACTAGTCCGGCAATTTGCAGACATCCACCCAGCGTTGCGAAACCAGGGCCGCCAACCGATCCGGCGCGACTTCGACCGAGCTTGTCCGCGATCCCGCCGCTGGAAAGACTGTCGCGAATACACTCAGCGAGCTGTCGCAATAGACCGGCAGCGGTGTCGCCAGCCCGAAGGGGCAGACACCGCCCACGGCGTGGCCGGTGAGCGCCAGCGTCTCCTCTGGATCGAGCATGCGCGGGCGGCCGCCGAACTCGGCCTTGCTCTTGGCATTGTCGAGCCGCGCGTCGCCGCGCGCGACGACGAGCAGCACTGTCTCGTTCACGCGCAACGCCAGCGTCTTGGCGATCCGCGCCGGTTCGACACCAAGCGCCTCTGCCGCCTCGGCGACGGTAGCGGTACTGGCGCCCTGATCGATGATCGCGATGTCGGGCGCATGTTCGGCCAGCCAGGCCCGGGCGGATTCGAAGCTCATGCCTTAAGGGATAGCATCCACGGCGATGATTTCGATCGCCTCGGCCTTGCCGCCGAAATCAACGCGCTCGCCTTCCCAGCCGCCGAGCAGCGCGTGCGCGAGCGGCGCGGAGAAGGCGATGCGATCGGCATTGGGATCGGCCTCGTCATGGCCGACGATGTCGATCACCCGCTCCTTGCCCGCCAGCCGGATGCGGACGCGCGACCCGATTCCGGCCACGCCTTCCTCAGGCGGCGGGGCGATCTGGGCGGTGGCGCGGCGCGTTTTCCAGTACCGCAGCTCGCGCTTGAGCACTTCGCGCGGCTCCTCCTCGCGCTCGGCCGCCACCGCGCCTTCGAGCTCGGCCACCTTGGCCTCGGTCAGCGCCAGCCCGTGCGCGGTCACCAGATTGGGACCGGACGGCAGCGGCAGTTCGAACTTCGGTTCCTTATGTTCCTCGTCACTCTCGCGACGGAATGCGACACTCATTTCTGTGGCAAATCCTAAAGGGTGGATGATACTTTCCAAAGATCGATCGCGCCTTCGGTTGCATGGCGATCGATCTCGGCGAGCTCTTCCGCCGAAAATTCCAGGTTGTTCACGGCATCGAGCGAATTGTCGAGCTGCTCGACGGTGCGCGCGCCGACCAGCGCCGAAGTGACGCGTGGATCACGCAGCACCCAGGCGATCGCCATCTGCGCCAGCGTCTGGCCGCGCCGCTGCGCGATATCGTTGAGCGCGCGAATGCGGACGATGTTCTCGTCGGACAGCAGCCGCTGGTTGAGCGAGCCGCCCTTGGCCGCGCGGGCATCCTGGGGTACGCCGTTCAGGTACTTCGCGGTCAGCATGCCCTGCGCGAGCGGCGAGAAGGCGATGCAGCCGGTACCGAGCTCGCCCAGCGTATCGAGCAGCGCTTCCTCCACCCAGCGATTGAGCATCGAATAGCTCGGCTGGTGGATGAGCAAAGGCACCTTGTATTCGGCCAGGATCGCCGCGGCCTGGCGGGTAAGCTCGGGCGAATAGGAGGAGATGCCGACATAGAGTGCCTTGCCCTGGCGGTGGAGGTGCGCGAGCGCCCCCATCGTCTCCTCGAGCGGGGTCTTCGGATCGACGCGGTGCGAATAGAAGATGTCGACATAATCGACGCCCATCCGCTTGAGGCTCTGGTCACACGAGGCGATGAGGTACTTCCGGCTGCCGCCGACATCGCCATAGGGCCCGGGCCACATGTCCCATCCGGCCTTGGTCGAGATCACCAGCTCGTCGCGGTGCTGGGCGAAATCGGCCGCCATCACCCGGCCGAAATTCTCCTCGGCGGAGCCATAAGGCGGGCCATAATTGTTCGCGAGATCGAAATGGGTGACGCCGCGGTCGAAGGCGCGGCGGAGCATCGCCCGGCCGGTCTCGAACACGTCGGTGCCGCCGAAATTCTGCCAGAGGCCGAGGCTGATCGCCGGCAGGTCAAGCCCCGAGCGGCCGGTGCGGCGATAGGGCATGCGCCCGTCATAGCGGGCGGGATCGGCGGTCCAGGGTGTCGGGAAAGGCATGGGTAAAACTCCGCGTTATCGCGCCACGCCCTATGCCCGGATGATCAGACGGTAAAGCTCTCGCCGCAGCCGCAGGCGCCCTTGGCGTTCGGATTTTCGAAGGTGAAACCGGCGGCGAAATCGTCCTCCACCCAGTCCATCTTCGAGCCGATCAGGTAGAGCACCGAGGCGCCGTCGACGAAGAACAGGCCGCCGGGGGTCTCGATCCGCTCGTCGAACGGCTTGGCCTCGGTGACGTAATCGACCGAATAGGCCAGCCCCGAGCAGCCGCGGCGCGGCGTCGAGAGCTTGACGCCGATCGCGCCCTCGGGCGCCTTTGCCATCAGATCGGCGATGCGCTGCTCGGCGCGCGGCGTGAGGGTGAGCGCGGCGGGGCGGGCGCGGAGCCTGGTCTCGGCCATCACAGCATCCCCAGTTCGAGCTTGGCCTCGTCGCTCATCTTCTGCGGATCCCAGGGCGGATCCCAGATCAGATTGACGTCGGCGGTGGCAATCCCGGGTACCGAGCCGACGCGCAGCTCGACTTCGCCCGGCATCGATTCCGCGACCGGGCAATGCGGCGTGGTGAGCGTCATTGTCACCGCGGCATGGCCCTCGGCGGTCACTTCGACGCCATAGATCAGGCCGAGATCGTAGATGTTCACCGGGATCTCGGGATCGTAGATTTCCTTGAGCGCCTCGATCACCGCTTCGTAGAGCGCGCCGCCGGGCTCGCCATCGGGATGCAGCTCGGGCTTTTGCGAGAGGAAGCCGGCGAGATAGTCGCGCTTGCGCTCGAACGTCGCCTGCACGTCCGGCACCGCATCCCCGACGCGCGCCTTGGCCGGCGCCTCGACGGCGTCGACTTCCTCGATCGTGATCTTGCGTTCCTCGTTCACCCGAAAATCCCTACTACCCAAAAATCCGCGTCACACGCTCGATACCCGCAATCAGCGCGGCGATATCGTCCGCGCCGTTGTAAACCCCGAAGCTCGCTCGCGCCGTTGCCGGCACCCCCAGCGCCTCCATCAACGGCTGCGCGCAGTGGTGGCCCGCGCGGATCGCGACATTGCCCTCGTCCAAGATGGTGGCGACGTCGTGCGGATGCACCCCCTCCACCGCGAAACTTACGATCCCGGCGCTGTCATCGGGACCGAACAGCGTCACGCTGTTGAGCTTGGACAAGGCCTCCCGCGCCTGGCGGACCAGAGCGGTCTCATGGGCATGGATGCGATCGAGGCCGATGCCATCGACATAGTCGATCGCAGCGTGCAGCCCGACCACGCCGATGATGTGCGGCGTGCCCGCCTCGAACCGTCCCGGCGGCGGGGCATAGGTCGTGCGCGCGAAGGTCACCTTGTCGATCATCGATCCGCCGCCCTGATAGGGAGGCATCGCGTCGAGCAGTTCGTAGCGGGCCCAGAGTACGCCGATGCCGGTGGGCCCGTAGAGCTTGTGGCCCGAGAAGACGTAGAAATCGCAATCGAGCGCGGCCATGCCGACCGCCATGCGCGGCACCGCCTGGCAGCCGTCGAGCAGGATCTTCGCCCCCACCGCATGCGCGAGATCGGCAGCGCGGCGCGCGTCCAGCACCGATCCGAGCACGTTCGAGACATGGGCGAGCGCGACCAGCTTGTGGGCGGGCGTGAGCATCGCCGCCATCGCGTCGAGATCGATGCGCTGGTTCGCGGTGAGCGGGACGACGTCGATTGCGGCGCCGATGCGCTCGGCGACCATCTGCCACGGCACGATGTTGGAATGGTGCTCGAGCGTCGAGAGCAGGATGCGGTCGCCGGCCTTCAGGTGGGTGCCGGCCCAGCACTGCGCGACAAGGTTGATCCCCTCGGTCGCGCCGCGGACGAAGACGATTTCGCGCGCCGAACCGCCGAGGAATTTCGCGACGCGCTCGCGTGCGGCCTCATAGGCGAAGGTCATGTCCGCCGAGCGCTGATAGACGCCGCGATGGACCGTGGCATAGGTCTCGCCATAGCCGCGGGTGATCGCGTCGATCACCGGCTTCGGCTTTTGCGAGGTGGCGGCGGTGTCGAGATAGGCCCAGCCCGCCGGGATCGCGGGGAAATCGGCGAGCACATCGAGCGGGCGGGTATCGAGCACGGTGCTCACAGCGCAGCCTCCAACCATTTGTCCGCGTCCGCGACGAAGGCCTCGCGTACGGTCTCGTCGCCAATTCGCTCCATCGCATCCGCCACGAAAGCACGCGTGAGCAGCGCCTTGGCGCGCGCCTCTTCGAGCCCGCGGCTCTGAAGGTAGAACATCGCCATCTTGTCGAGCTCGCCTACGGTCGCGCCGTGCGCGCATTTCACATCGTCGGCGAAGATCTCGAGCTCGGGCTTGAGGTTCACCGTCGCCGAACGCTGGAGGAGCAGGCCCCTGAGGGATTGCTCGCCATCGGTCTGCTGGGCGCCGCGGGCGACCTCGACACGGGCGGCAAGGCTCGCCGCCGAACGATCGGCTGCCACCGCCCGCCATAGCTGGCGCGAGGTACCCTCGATATTCTCGTGGCGCACCGTGACGGCGGCTTCCTGCTTCTGCGTACCGCGCGTCAGCAGCGCGCCGCCCATTTCGGCGAAACCGCCCTTGCCGGTGAGGGTCAGCGCGCCGTCGATCCGGCTGCCCATGCCGCCGGCGCCGAGGAAGATGGACACCAGGCTCGCCGCCTCGCCGATCTCCGCCTCGTCGCGCAGCGAAACGAAGCCGTCGTCCTGCACCAGCCGCACCGAGCGCATCAGCCGCGCGCCCTTGCCGAGCACGATAGTCGTCAGCCGGTTCGCCCAGCCCGATCCGGCATAAGTTTCGACCACCGAGGCAACTGCGTCCTCCTCCAGCACCAGCCGGGCGGGTACATGATTCTCGCCGCCCGATCCGAGATGGACGATCTGAACGTGAGTCACCGCCTCTTCGCGGCCGAGATGGAGCGACCAGCCCTCGCCTTCGGCCTGTTTGGCCAACGGATGCTCGGTCTCGGGCACGATCCGGCCGACCTGGACGCGACCCGGGCGGCTGTGCGCGGGCTCGAACATGCCGTCGACGAAAAGCAGACGCGGGCCCTCGATATCGAGGAACAGATCGGCGGGCGCTATCGACGCGGCACGCGGCTCGGCCTCGGCAGCAGCCTTGAGCGCCGCCATGTCGGACCAGCGCCATTCCTCCTGGCGCGGCGAAGGGAGTTCGAGCACCGGATTCACTTACCGTCACCCTGAACTTGTTTCAGGGTCCAAGCCTCCACTCGCGATGCCGCCGCTTGTCGCGCGTTGGATGCTGAAACAAGTTCAGCATGACGGAGGAGGAAAAACGGGGTCACGCCGCCACCACTCCATAGCCCTCGCGCTCGAGCTGGAGCGCGAGCTCCGGCCCGCCGGTGCGGGTGATGCGGCCCAGTTCGAGCACATGGACGAAGTCCGGCTGCACATAATCGAGCAGGCGCTGATAGTGGGTGATCAGGATCACTGCCTTGTCGGGCGCGCGCATGATGCGGTTGATGCCGTCGCCGACCGCCTTCAGCGCATCGATGTCGAGGCCGGAATCAGTCTCGTCCAGGATCGCCAGCCTGGGGCCGATGATGCCCATCTGGACCATCTCGTTGCGCTTCTTCTCGCCGCCCGAAAAGCCGACATTGACCGGGCGCTTGAGCATTTCCTGGTCCATGCCCAGCGCATCGGCCTGGGCGCGGGCGAGCTTGAGGAACTCGCCGCCCGAAAGTGGGGCCTCGTTACGGGCGCGGCGCTGCGCATTGAGCGCTTCGCGGAGGAATTGGACGTTGGAGATGCCGGGGATCTCGACCGGGTATTGGAAGCCGAGGAACAAGCCCGCCGCGGCGCGCTCGTGCGGCGCCAGCTCCAGCAGGTCCTTGCCCTCGAAGGTCACCGTTCCGCCGGTCGGCTCATAGCCCGGGCGGCCGCCCAGCACATAGCCGAGCGTTGATTTGCCGGCGCCGTTCGGACCCATGATCGCATGGATCTCGCCCGCGTTCACCGACAGGCTGAGGCCTTTCAGGATTTCCTTGCCGTCGATTTCGGCGCGAAGGTCTTCGATCTTGAGCATTATTCCCGTTCTTCCATTGCGGCGACGGTCGCCCGGCCCCGCGCAAAGCTAAACATGCGATCATGGACGCAGGCCGAGACCGCTTCGTGATCGCGCGGCCCCTGATTGACGCAGACCACCGTGGTCTCGCACGCCTTGCGGTCGAAACCAGCGTCGCCGCTGGTCCGATCGATCGCGCAGGCGATTGCCCGGCCCTTGCGATTGGTCTTGAGACCGACCTTGAGCTTCAGCAGCTGGCCAGTGACGACGATGTCGTCGGCCTGCACGTCGGCTGGTACGTCCTGTGCGGCGAAAAGAAGGAGCGCAGCGGCGATCATCGCGTCAGATCGCCACTGTCAGCAGCTGCACGGTCTTCGGATCGGGCGCGTCATAGGCGTCGACTACCGAGCCATCGGGCAGCCGCCAGTTGATCTTGTATTGCGCCTGCCCCGTGATCCCGGCGACAACGCCCGCCTGGACCGCGTCGAGCGTCACCTGTACCTTGCGCCACCAGCCCTTTTCATAGGGCTTGCCGTTGAGCGTCAGCCGGCCGGCGGCATAATCAGCGTCGAGGAAGCTGCGGCACTGCGTCACCGCCGCCTGCACCTTGGCCGCGCGCGCGGCGGCGTCCGCCGGGGCCCTGCCCACCGCACGGACGATGCAGCGCGCATGGTTGGTCGCCACGCCGATCTGGCCGGGAGTGTCGATCACCACGCCGGGAGCGGCCTGGGCCGCAAGCATTGCGAATATGCCGAACATCATTTCTTTACTCCCGGAGGCGCGAACTCCCGCCTCGAACGGTTTTCTACCAGACCGATACTTGCGGGGGGCTGACCGGCGATCACTGCCTGTCCTCCTGCCCGGTCTGCGCGGGGCCGAAGCGCACGACGGGACCGTCCGAGGGTGGCTTGGGCAAGGGCGGCAGCTTGACGCGCTGGCGCTCGGTTTCCTTGCTCTCCTCGGTGCTTTCGAGCGGACCGGCCTGGCCCGCCAGCAAAGCGGGTTTGGGCTGGGTGAGCTTCGGCAAGGTGAAGGTCTGCGTGCCGCCGGGGGCTGCGGGCTTGAGCGCAGGCGCACCGATCGTCGCCGCCATCTCGAGGAAGGTGAGCTCGCGGCAGTCGGTCACCTCGTCGGCGGTCTTGGCATAGCAGACCGGTGTCGCGTGGCAGGCATCGGTGTCGCGCCGCTGGCTGCCGCTCGAGACCATGATCCGGCAGTTGCGCAAGCGCCCGTCGGCGCCTTTGTCGAACAGCATCGTCGTGTGCCCGAAGGTCGCGCGCACGACGATATCCTCGCCCTGCACGTCCTGGGTGGGGGCGGGGACATCCTGCATCAGCAATAGAACCGCGCCGAGGATCATCCGACGCTGCCCTCAAGGCTGATCCCCAGCAGCTTCTGCGCCTCGACGGCAAATTCCATCGGGAGCTGCTGGAGCACCTCCTTGGCGAAGCCGTTGACGATCAGCGCCACCGCGGCCTCCTGGTCGAGCCCGCGCTGCATTGCGTAGAACATCTGGTCCTCGCTGATCTTCGAGGTGGTCGCCTCATGTTCGATCTGGGCGGAGGGGTTCTTCACCTCGATATAGGGCACGGTGTGGGCGCCGCACTGATCGCCGAGCAACAGGCTGTCGCACTGGGTGAAGTTGCGGACATTCTCGGCGTTCGCGTTCACGAGCACGCGGCCGCGATAGGTGTTGCTCGATTTGCCCGCGCTGATGCCCTTGGAGACGATCGTCGAGCGCGTGTTCTTGCCGATGTGCAGCATCTTGGTGCCGGTATCGGCCTGCTGGTGGCCGTTGGTGACCGCCACCGAATAGAATTCGCCGACCGAGCCGTCGCCCTGGAGGATGCAGGACGGATATTTCCAGGTGATCGCGCTGCCGGTCTCGACCTGGGTCCAGCTGACCTTCGAGTTGGTGCCGGCGCACAAAGCGCGCTTGGTCACGAAGTTGAAGATGCCGCCGACGCCGTTCTCGTCGCCGGGATACCAGTTCTGCACGGTCGAATATTTGATCTCGGCATCGTCCAGCGCGACCAATTCGACCACGGCGGCGTGGAGCTGGTTCTCGTCGCGCATCGGCGCGGTGCAGCCCTCGAGGTACGAGACGTACGCGCCCTTGTCGGCGATGATCAGGGTGCGCTCGAACTGGCCGGTATTCTCGGCATTGATACGGAAATAGGTGCTGAGCTCCATCGGGCAGCGCACGCCCTCCGGCACGTAGACGAAGGTACCGTCGGAGAAGACCGCGCTGTTCAGCGCCGAGAAGTAGTTGTCGCGCTGGGGCACGACCTTGCCCAGCCACTTCTTCACCAGTTCGGGATATTCGCGGATCGCCTCCGAGATCGACAGGAAGATGACCCCCGCGGCCTTCAGCTCTTCGCGGAAGGTCGTGGCGACCGAGACGCTGTCGAACACCGCGTCGACCGCGACCTTGCGCGCGCCCTCGACGCCGGCGAGCACCTTCTGCTCCTCGATCGGGATGCCGAGCTTGGCATAGACGCGCAGGATCTCGGGATCGAGCTCATCAAGCGAGCCGATCGTCTTCTTCTGCTTGGGCTCGGCGTAATAATAGGCGTCCTGGTAATCGATCGCGGGGATCGTGAGCTTGGCCCATTCGGGCAGCTCCATCGTCTCCCACATGCGGAACGCCTTGAGCCGCCAGTCGAGCATCCATTCGGGCTCGCTTTTCTTGGCGGAAATGTAGCGGACGGTGTCCTCGCTCAGCCCCTTGGGCGCGAACTCCTGCTCGATGTCCGACGAGAAGCCCCATTCGTACTTCTTGTTGGCGGCTGCGAGCGCCTCGGCATTCTTGGTGGCCATCAGGCACTCCTACTCAGACTGGCGAGGGACACTCCCGCAAGCGCGCCCTTTACCGCACCATTGACCGCATTCCAGTGCGGCATGACGCGGCACGTCGCTTCGATCGCGCAATCATGCTTGCCGGTATCGACGCAGGTCGTTAGCGCGATGGGACCCTCGATCGCCTCGACGATATCGGCGACGGTGATCGCCGCGGGCGGGCGGGCGAGGCGGAAGCCGCCGCCGGTGCCGCGCGCGCTCTCGATCAGCCCGGCGGCGGAAAGCTTGCTCACCAGTTTCTGCACGGTGGGCAGCGGCAGACCGGTCTCCTCGGCGAGGCTCGTCGCGTTCAGCCGGCACGACGCGCCGCAATGGCGCGCCGCAGCGGCCATCATGACTACGGCATAATCGGCAAGGCTCGAAAGACGCATCGAATCCAATCGGACGGGTTTGATCCGATTGGCATGTGGGCTCAGCGGCGGCGCACGTCAACCGTTTCCGGGATCACGTCGGGCAGGAAATGGAAGCTCTCATTGTCGAGCGTCACGGCCAGCACGGGATCGATATTGGCGCGCAATGTGGTCGGCGTGTGGCCAGTGAAGTGCTTCACCTCGTTGATCATGTGCGACTGATCGGCGAAGGGGCCGATCACGTCGTCCAGCGGCGCACCCTGGTAGATGCGCATCGCCGCACCGATCGCGCGGAACTTGCGCTTCAGATGCGTCGGCGATCCGGCGAAGTATTCCTTGCACAGCCGCTGGACCTGGCGCTCGCCCATATCGGTCTCCGCCTTCATCCGGGCGTAGAGCCATTCGATCGTCGGATCGTCGGTCGCGGTCCATTCGCGGATCACGCGCAGGAAGGTCACGTGCGCCTTGGGCACCGGCTTCACTTCCTGCTGGCGCATCATCAGCAGCGGCTCGATGGCCGCGACCATCTCCTCGAGCGTGGTCATGCTCCGCAACCGCTCGAGGAGCAGCGGCGCTTGTTCGCAGAACAGCTTCTCGCCGTCGATGATGCGATCGGCCACCTTGTGCGCCGGGACGCCGATCAGCGCCTTCCAGCCGATTCCCCTCAGCGAAACGCCGAAGACATGGAGCGGCCCGCGCATCTTGTAGGTTGCCGCGGCTGTGCCGGGGCCGTTGACCATGATCGGCCGAGTCGGCTCGGAATGGCCGTCCGGAAAGAAGACTGTGCCCTCGCCGCTGATCATGAAGCGCAGCTGCCCCAGATCGACCCGCTCGATGCCGTCGATCTCGGCCGCGTCGTAGCGGAAAAGATAGTAAGATTCGATGTGCGGCAACAATTTACCGCTCGCCTTGATGAATTCAAGATGCGGCATCGCCGGGTCGCCACCCGGTTCCAATCCCGTCATCTTACGATTTGCAGCGCCCCGCATTCGACCTGAGCCCCCAGGTTCGGTTCTTATTCTAGACGAAGACTATAGCGACGGTGTGCGTCAGATAAAAGTGGCCCGGCCGGTTACCCGGCCGGGCCATAAGGAAAAGGGTTCCCCCCGTTAAGCGGAACCCCTCGGGTCGCAATTCCTCTCTAAACGAAACCCCACCCCCGGTATTGTACGGAATCGACATGCGACATTTTGACGTCGCGCCAGCGAGGTGCGAAGGGCGCACAGCATGGGTTATCCGTTCCAATCCGTACTATTCTTACTCGATGCCGAGCGGGCGCATCGGCTTGCAATCACCAGCTTAAAGCTGTGGGGCGCCATTGGTACGCCATTTGCTTCCATTATGGATGCATCGCATCCTGTTGAAATCGCGGGCCTCGTCTTTCCCAACCCCATCGGCCTGGCGGCGGGTCTCGACAAGGATGCCGAGGCGGTCGCGGGGCTGTTCGGACTCGGCTTCGGATCGGTCGAAGTCGGCACGCTGACGCCCCGCCCGCAGCCCGGAAATCGCAGGCCGCGCCTGTTTCGGCTGGTCGAAGATGAAGCGGTGATCAACCGGATGGGCTTCAACAATGGCGGAATCGACTCGGCGCTCGCCCGAGTCGCGGCGCTACCGAAACGTAGGGGGGTGCTCGGCATCAATGTCGGCGCCAACAAGGATTCGGACGACCGAGTCGGTGATTATGCGCTGGGCGTCGCCAAGGCCGCGCCACTCGCCGACTATATCACCATCAATGTAAGCTCGCCCAACACGCCGGGGCTTCGCGACCTGCAGTCGCGCCCCGCACTCGACGAGTTGCTCGCGGCGGCCGACGCCGCGCGGAAGGGCGAGAAGCGCACTCCGCTGTTCCTGAAGATCGCACCCGATCTCGACCGAGCGGGGATCGAAGGCGCCATCCGGGCTGCGATCGACAACCATGTCGACGCGCTGATCGTGTCGAACACGACGATTTCGCGCCCTCCGCTGCAATCGACCCATGCCGCTGAGACCGGCGGCCTTTCGGGCGCCCCGTTACGCGAACTCGCCCGCGCCAAGCTGATCGAAGCCCGCGAGGCGAGCGGCGGCGCGCTTCCGCTAATCTCAGCGGGCGGAATCGATAGTCCGGACGAGGCCCGCCGGCGGATCGACGCGGGGGCGCGGCTCGTCCAGATCTATAGCGCGCTGGTCTACAAGGGCGCCGGGCTGCCACGCCGGATCGTCCGCGGATTGAACGCCCGTGGCTAGCGCACGGTCTCCGCGATGGCCCTTCCCTCGCGCCGGGGATCATAGCCGCCGTCGAAGTGGCCACCGGGGCGGATCATCACGCCCTGGATGCCCGAATCCTCGCCCTGCCCCGGCTGCAGCCGGATACCGCGCTGCGCCAGCGCCTGGAGTAGTTCGGGCGAGAATTTGGTGACCTCGCCGTTGAAGGCGCCGCCGCGCGCGACAAGGTTGGGCAGCGCGATCGCGTCCTGCACCGGCAGATTCCAGTCGATCGCGGCGACCATCGACTTGGCGACATAGGGCAGAATCGCGTTGCCGCCCGCCGAGCCGAACGCCCCGGCGAAGCGGCCTTCACGGTCGAGCAGGATCGACGGGATCATGGACGAGCGCGGGCGCTTGCCGGGCGCGGGTGCGTTCGCGACCAGCCGTCCCCGGCTGTCGCGCGGCTGCATCGAGAAATCGGTCATCTGGTTGTTGAGGAAGAAGCCGTCGACCATCCGCCCCGATCCAAAGATCGATTCGACCGTGGTCGTCATCGACACGGCATTGCCCTCAGCATCCACGACGATGATGTGTGAGGTGCCCATCGGCTCGTAGGTCTTGTCGAGCGCGGCGACTGGGGCCCCGGCGGGCGTACCGGCCAAGGGTGCAGGCGCAGCGTCGCTTCCGATCAGCTTCGCGCGGCCCGCGACATAAGCGGGATCGAGCATCCCGGCGACCGGCACGCTCACAAAGGCGGGATCGCCGACATATTGGTCGCGATCGGCGTACATGATGCGGCTGGCTTCGGCGAAGAGAAACCAGGCCTGGGGATCCTGCGGCCCGCGCGCGGCGATGTCGGTGCGCTCGAGGATCGCGAGGAGCTGGAGCAGACCCACGCCGCTCGCAGGCGGCGGCGGGGTGCAGACCAGATAGACGCGATACCTGCCGCACAGCGCCTCGCGCTTGACCGGGCGATAGGCGGCGAGATCGGCGAGCGTCATCGATCCGCCGAGCGGCGCCGCGTGCGTCCGCTCGACGATGCGCTCGGCCGTGGGCCCGGCATAGAGCGCGTTCACCCCATCTTCGGCCAGGTGGTGGACGAATGCCGCATAGGCCGGGTTGGTGAGCCGGTCGCCCGCTTTTTTGAGGCTGCCGTCGGGGTTGGAGAAATAGGCGCGGACATCGGGCGCGGCGTTCTGGGGGAAGCTGCTGCCGATGAAACGGCCCAGGCGCGGCGAGATGATGAAGCCCTCGCGCGCGGTGCGCTCGGCGTCGCCGAACAAATCGCGCCAGGCAAGCTTGCCATGATCCTGATGCGCGACGCTCAGCATGCGGACGGCGCCGGGGACGCCGGTGGCGCGGCCGCTCAGCACAGCCTGGCCGAACGGCAGCGCCTTGCCGTTCGCATCGAGGAACATGCCCTCGGACACGCCGGCTGGGGCGATCTCGCGGCCGTCATAGACGGTCACCTTGCGCGAGGCGGCATCATAATAGGTCATGAAGGCGCCGCCGCCGATTCCCGAGCTCTGCGGTTCAACCAACGAGAGGATCGCCTGCATCGCGACAGCCGCGTCGACTGCGCTGCCGCCACGCCGCAACACGGCGAGACCGGTCTCTACCGCCAGCGGATTGGCCGAAGCCGCGAAGATCTGCGCTTGGGAACGCCCGGCGACGGGCCTCTCGGCGACGCGATCCTGCGCCGCCGCGCACGAGATAAGGCCCAACGCGGCAACCGCCGCTATGACGTTACGGAACAATCTCATGCGCGCTCCCGAGTGCGAGGCCGGCTTATCCCGCGAATTGGCAACCCATATGTCTGCCGGCACGCCCGCCGATAGCGTAGCAAATGGCAAGCCGTCCACGCCCGCCGCGCGCCGCTGGCGGAACCCGGACAGGCGCTCTAAGACTGTGTGAAGCAAAGGGGCAACGCTACGGAAATCCGAGCGTTGGGTGTGGGGGAGAAGGGATGCAATGAGCCGCAAGCTCGAACGGTTCGAAAATCTCGTGGGCATGTTCTTCGCCCGCGCGCGCCAATTGGGCGACAAGCCCTTCCTCTGGCACAAGGCCGGGGGGGCGTGGCAACCAATGAGCTGGACCGAGGCGGCACGGCAGGTCGCGTGTCTGGCGACCGCGTTGCAGGGCCTGGGCCTGAAGCGCGGCGACCGGGTGATGCTCGTTTCCGAGAATCGCCCTGAATTCTGCATCAGCGATCTAGCGATCATGGCGGCGGGCTGCATCACCGTGCCGACCTACACGACCAACACCGAGCGCGATCACCAGCACATCATCGAGAATTCGGGCGCTTGCGCGATTATCGTCTCGAACACCAAGCTGGCCAAGACGCTGCTCCCGGCGGCGATTCGTTCGTCCTCGGCACGGATGGTGATCGGCATCGACGATGTCCGTGCCGGCCAGCACGGCACGATGGACTTTCACGACTGGCGCGACCTGATCGCCAAGAACCCAGCCGATCCGGTCCAGGTCGCGGCCAAGGCCAATTTCCGGCGCGAGGAAACCGCCTGTATCATCTACACCAGCGGCACCGGCGGAAGTCCGCGCGGCGTGATGCAGCATCACGGCGCAATCCTCCACAATGTCGAGGCGTGCTGCTCGCTGATCAGCGAGGATTTCGGCTGGGACGACGAGGTGTTCCTCTCGTTCCTGCCCTTGAGCCACGCCTATGAGCATACCGGCGGGCAGCATTTCCCGATCGGGCTGGGCGCCGAGATCTATTATTCGGAAGGGCTGGAGAAGCTCGCGTCGAACATCGAGGAAGTGCGCCCGACGATCATGGTCGTCGTGCCGCGCCTGTTCGAGGTGCTGCGCACGCGGATCACCAAGCAGGTCGAGAAGCAGGGCAATTTCGCCAGCTATCTGCTCGAAAAGGCGGTCTCGATCGGCGCGAAGAAGGCGGCCGGCGGCATGGGCCTGACCGACGTGCCTATGAACCTGTTCCTCAATGCCACGCTGCGCCCCAAGCTCGCCAAGCGCTTCGGCGGGCGGATCAAGGCGATGGTGTCGGGCGGGGCGCCGCTCAATCCCGAAGTCGGTGTATTCTTCCAGTCGCTCGGCCTCACCTTCCTCCAGGGCTATGGCCAGACCGAAGCGGCGCCGGTGATCTCGTGCAACCGGCCCAAGGTCGGGCTCAAGATGGACACGGTCGGTCCGCCGCTCGAAGGCGTCGAAGTCAGGATCGCCGAGGATGGCGAGATACTGGTGCGCGGCGAGCTGGTGATGCACGGCTATTGGCGCAACGAGGCGGAGACCAACCGCGTCCTCCAGAACGGCTGGCTCCACACCGGCGATATCGGCCTGATTGACGAGAAGGGCCGGATCCAGATCACTGACCGCAAGAAGGACATCATCGTCAACGACAAGGGCGACAATGTCGCCCCGCAAAAGGTGGAGGGGATGCTCACCCTCCAACCCGAAATCATCCAGGCGATGATTGCGGGCGACAAGAAGCCGTACATGACCGCGGTGCTCGTACCCGATCCCGACTGGACCCAGGAATGGTGCGCGAAGAACGGCAGCCGGTGCGACTTCAAGTCGCTCGCGCACGATCCCGAGTACAAGGCGGCGCTAGCCCACGCCGTCGAGCGCGTGAACAGGGACCTTTCCGTCATCGAACGGGTCCGGAAATTCATTATCGCCGACACGCCGTTCACAATCGAGAACGAGCAGCTGACGCCCAGTCTCAAGATCCGGCGGCATATCCTGAAGCTGGTCTATGGCGACCGGCTCGACGCGCTGTATTGATTGCCTGGTGCTCCTGCGGAAGCAGGAGCCCAGGATCGCAAACAAGCCGCCCGTTACCCTTGGGCTCCTGCTTTCGCAGGAGCGTCGGCGGTGTCGTGGCGCGCGCGAACGCTACTTCGCTGCCTTCTCCGGCACCACCACCATGGTCCAGTCGCGGTCGGGCCGCAGGAAGCGGGCGGCGAGCGCCTGGATCTCGTCGGGTGAAGTCGTCGCGTAGTCGCGCCCGAGCGTATCGACCGAGGCCAGTCGGGCGGGATCGTAGCTGCCGCCCTCGACCAGCGTCATCCAGAACATGTTCCCGCTCGATCGGCGCAGGATCATCTGCTTGAGCGGGGTCAGCGCGCGGTCGAGCTCGTCGGCATCCACCGGCTTGGCGATCAGATCGGCGGCGATGCCGCGCGCAAGCTGGAAGAAGAAATCGGTCTTGTCGGGCGGCACCATCCCGAGCGCGATCATCTTGCCGCCAGCGGTCATGCCGAGCGGCCAGCTGCTGTCGACGTTCGGCGAATAGCTGACGCCCGCCTGGCTGCGGAGCTGGTCGATCAACCGGTCGCGGAAGATCGCGGCAAGAATATCGAGCTTGCGGCTCTCGGAGATGTCGGCACTGCCGCCGCCGGTGGGCCAGGCGATCACGGCGGCCGCCTGATTGGGCGTACCGGTGTGCGTCCGTACGACGGGCGTGTCGACATGTGCCGGGAACTTGACCGGAGGCGGCGGCGTGGTGCTCGCCGTGCGTGGCTTGAGCGCGCCCAGCGTCTCGGCCACGGCCTTAATCGTGGCTTCGCTGTCCATGTCGCCAAAGACATCGACTTCGATCGGACCGCTGGCGAGCAGCGGCTCCCAGAGCTTGCGGAACGATTGGGGCGTAGTCGCCTCCACCGTCGCGCGCGGCGGGATACCCCAGCGTGGATCGCCGGAATGGACCAGCAACTCGAGGTCGCGCGACAGCACGGCATCGGGCGAGGCGGAGAGCCCGGCATAACCCGCGAGGGTCGCCGTCTTGGCGCGCAGAACCGGATTGGGATCCCAGCCCGGCGCGGCGAGCTTGGCCGCGAACAGCTTGAGCTGATCGAGCAGGTCGGCCTTGTTGGTCTGTCCCGAAAGCTCAAACGCGTCCTCGTCGATCGAGAAGCCCAGGCCGATCTGGCGGTTGCCGGTCAGCGCATCGAGCTCCTCCTGGCCGAGCTTGCCGATGCCGCTCGCCATCAGCGCGCCCTCGCCCGCCCAGGCGGCGCTCGGACGGTCGGCGGGCAGCGCGTTCATCCCGTGGCCGAAGCGAACATTGACGAACACCTTGCCGACCTCGGACTGATCCTGGCGCATCAGCAGCCGGACGCCGTTCGAGAACACGACCTGATCGACCTCGACATTGGGCTGGACGCGCTCGCGGCTGACCACCGTGCCGGGCTTGCCGAGGCGGGGGAGCTGATCGAAGCTGACATTGAGCGCGCGGCGCTTGGTCGCAGCGGCCTTCACATCGGCCTGGAGCGCGGCGGTGACCTTCGTCACCACCTGCGGATCGGGCATATGGGTGTTGACCAGCGCACGCACCGCGACGCCTTCGAACACCTTCTTGGCCGATGCCTGCACCGTCGCCGGCGTGAACATCTTGTTCGCCACCGCCTGCTTGAAGATGTCGTACGAGGCCTCGGGCGTCGTCACCGTCTCGTTGATGTCGACCGCCTGGACCAGATCGTCGGCGATCGACACGCCCGATTCGACCGCGGCGGTATTGATCCGCTGCTTCATTATCGCGTCGATCTCGGCGACTTCGCGGTCGATCTCAGCCTGGGTCGGCGCGGTCGCGGCAGCTTCGGCGATCTCGGCGCGCGCGTCGCGCAGCGCGGTTTCCCAATCGTCGCCGACCGGCAACACGTTGATCGTCGTCACATTGGCGGAGCGGGCGATGTCATCCAGATCGCCCCCCGCAGCGAGGAAGCTGGCACCGGCACGGGCGCGCGTTTCGAGGCGGCGATTGATGATGCGCAGCGCAACCAGATCGATCATGCGCTTCTGGTTGAAGATCACGGTATCGGCAAAGACCGTCCAGGGGCGCACGATCACCATCATCGCCATCGGCTGGATCGCCGGCTCGACGATGCTGGCGGCGACGGGGTGATCTGGAGTGGGCTTGCCGAAATTGGGCGTGACGGGCGCGGGGCCGACGCCCTTCCAGGCGCTGAAATGCTTGACGACCAACGCCTCGAGCATCGCCGGATCGACATCGCCGATGGCGATCACCACGGCGCGCTCAGGTCGATACCAGCGATCATGGAAGGCCTGCACCGATGCCGGCGTCGCGGCGTTGAGCGTCTCGACCGTGCCGATCGGCTCGCGATTGGCGAGCGGCTGGCCGGCGAAGATCAGGTCGAGCATCGCGTCCTGCATGCGGACCTGCGGGCCGGGCTGCTCGCGCTGCTCGGCGAGCACTACCGGGCGCTCGGCGGTGAGCGCCTGCTGGGTGAGCGCGGGGCCGGACATCATACCGGCGAGGATCTTGAAGCTTTCGTCCAGCCCGGCCTCGGTCGCGTTGGGCAGATCGAGCTTGTAGGTGGTGCTGATGAAGGTGGTCGAGGCGTTGCTGTCCGAACCGAAAGTCACGCCTAGGCGCTGCCAGACGCGCTTCGATTCGCCATCGGGCACGTATACCGATCCGCGGAACGAGAGATGCTCGATCAAATGCGCAAAGCCGCGCTCGCTGTCCGTCTCCATCAGCGAGCCGACATCCATCCGCACGCGCACCGAGACCTGGCCTGGCGGCACGCCGTTTTTGCGAACCGCATAACGCACGCCGTTCGAAAGGCGGCCGAACTTCCATTCATCGTCGTGGACGAGGTCGCTGCCCTTGTAGAGCCAGGGATCGTCGGCGGTCTGTACCGGACGAGCCGCCGTTTGCGCGGGTGCTGTCTGTGCCTGCGCGGGTAGCGCCGGAGAGAGCAGGGCAAAAGCGAGGAAGGCGAAGCGCGGGAACCGCAGGATCGAAAGCATAGGGCCCCATCTAGTGGCGTTAGCCCCGCCTTGCCAGCCGCTACCTTTCTATCGGCTGTACGCATCTTGGCGCCACGCCACCGCCACGTTTTCGACCAAAGTCGGGGGCTAGGAGGAAAATCGCGGATGCCGCCGCGCAACACGGCACCGCTCGATGCGTGTCAGGATTTTTGTTGGCGTGAAGGTGAAGACGGACGGCGCCCAGTGGCGCGACTCGAACCAGGTCGAGAAATTGCAGGCACGGGCAACGGCACACGATCTGCCGATGCCTGGCGCGATACTGCCAGACGCACCGATGCGGGCCGATGTGAACCGGCCGTTCCTGATCAAATATGGCAAATATCTGCGCGGGTTCTTCGACTGGCTGATCGCGTCGTCGTCGCTCGTGCCCAACGACCCGGTGCTCGACGTGCGCGATTTCGAATGGACGCAGCTGCTACGCGGGAACTGGCAGGCGATCCGCAACGAGGCGATCACCGCTGCGCTCGAGCGCCGGCCCGCGCCCTCGCTCGCCAGCATCTCGCCCGATCACCGAGCGATCGCGCCCGTCAACAAATGGCGCTCCTTCTTCCTGTGGGGTTATGGCTATTCGGTCCGCGAGAATCTCGAGCGCTGCCCGGTGACGACACGTATCGTCGAGCGGATCCCGGGACTCAACAGCGCCTTTTTCTCGATCCTGGCGCCGGGCACGCATATCCCCGCGCATCGCGGGGTCACCAAGGGGCTGATCACCTGCCATCTTGGCCTGATCGTGCCGCGCGACGGTGACGTCCGCATGCGCGTGTCGGATCGCGTCATGCGCTGGTCAGAGGGCGAAACCCTAGTCTTCGACGATACCTATGATCACGAGGTGTGGAACGACACGAGCGGCACGCGTGTCGTCCTGCTCATCCAGGTCCGCCGCCCCCTGCGCAATCCGGGGCGCTGGATCGCCGATACATTCCTAGGCGTCATTCGCCGCTCGGCCTTCGTCCAGGAAGCGCGCGCCAATGTGATGCGCTGGAACGAAGCCATGAAGGCTCTCGAGGGCTGACGCGCGGGGATGGGTATATATTGTCTCACCCTTTCGCATGGCTTGATCGCGCCGTAGAAAGGGCCAGATAGGCGCTGCGGATACAGATGTCCGCGGTAAAGGACCG
Source organism: Sphingomonas sp. JC676 (assembly GCF_014489075.1). Classification (GTDB taxonomy): domain Bacteria; phylum Pseudomonadota; class Alphaproteobacteria; order Sphingomonadales; family Sphingomonadaceae; genus Sphingomonas. Next base: position 37,537 of record NZ_JACTGR010000005.1, read on the forward strand.
CAAACATGGTCACCGAACGTGCCAAGGCCTTGGCTGATTTCAAGAAGATGCTGGCATGGATCGCCGTCGCCGGCGTGCTGATGGTCGCGGGCGCGCTCTGGTATCTCTCCCTCTTCGGTCCGCTCTACCTCTCGATGGTGCTCGCGACCATCGGCGGCGTCTTCGTTTCGACGCTGCTCGGCTGCGGCCTGTTTGCCGCGGCATTCTTCAGCGACAAGAGCGGGCATGACCGCAACGTGAGTGAGGCGACGCAACACGGGGAAGACGCCGCCGACTGATCTCCTCGCGGCAACCCAGCGTTTCACGTCACCCGCTTGATCCGGCGCGCCCGCAGGCCCACATGCGGTTTATGCTGATCGAGACCGAATCCACGCCCAATCCGGCAACGCTCAAGTTCCTGCCCGGCAGGACCGTGATGGACGCCGGCACGCGCGACTTTGCGAGCCCCGAGGATGCCGAGGCATCGCCACTCGCCGACGCATTGTTCTCGCTCGGCGACGTGACGGGCGTGTTCTTCGGCCGCGACTTCATCTCGGTCACCGCGGCGCCCGGCGTCGAATGGAGCGGGCTGAAGCGCGATGTGCTCGGCATCCTGCTCGATCATTTCTCGGCCAACATGCCGCTGTTCAACATGGGTTCCGCCGCTGGCTTCTCGGTTCCGCCCGAGAGCGCAGATTTCGGCGACAATCCCGAGGATGCCGACATCGTCGCGCAGATCCGCGAGCTGATCGACACGCGCGTCCGTCCCGCGGTCGCCAATGACGGCGGCGACATCATCTATCGCGGCTTCGATGCCGGTAAGGTCTATCTGCAGATGCAGGGCGCCTGTTCGGGCTGCCCCTCGTCCACCGCGACGCTGAAGAACGGCATCGAGCAATTGCTCAAGCACTATGTTCCCGAAGTAACCGAAGTCCGCGCCGTCTAGAGCGCTCCATCACCCGAAAGGACCAGCATATGGCCCAACCCCTCAACGACGCGGGGCTGGATACGATCTTTCGTACCGCGCGCACCTATAACGGCTTTACCGACGAACCGGTCACCGAAGCCGATATCCGCCGCATCTACGACCTGCTCAAGCTGGGACCGACTTCGGCCAACCAGCAGTCCGCACGTTTCGTCTGGGTGATGAGCCAGGACGCGAAGGACCGACTGGCCTCACTCGCCAGCGGCACCAATGCCCCCAAGATCAAGGCGGCGCCCGCCAGCGTAATCATCGGCATGGACCTGGCGTTCAACGAACAGCTCCCCTGGCTCTTCCCGCATGCGCCGACCGCCAAGGACTGGTTCCCGGATCCCGAGGTCCGCTACACCCACGCGATCCGCAACTCATCGCTCCAGGGCGCCTATTTGATCATCGCGGCGCGCGCGCTGGGCTTCGATACCGGGCCGATGTCGGGCTTCGACAATGCCGCGGTCGACGCGGCGTTCTTCGGCGATCAGCCCAATGTGAAGTCGAACTTCATCTCGACGCTCGGACACGGCGATCCCTCAACGATCTTCGAACGGCTGCCGCGCCCGGAGTTCGAGCAGTTCAACACTGTCATTTGACGCGCGCCATTTGACGCTTGGCCGAGCAATTGAGTAGCGCGGGCCGATGTCCATTGGCCCGCGTACCCTGGTGATCGAAACGGCGACTGCCGCCTGTTCGGTGGCGCTGCTGGAAGAGGGGGTCCTCCTCGCCCAGACGCACGAAGTCGTCGGCCGCGGCCATGCCGAGCGGCTGGTGCCGATGATCGGCGGACTGCCCGGCCAAGGCCGCGCCGCGCGCATTCTCGTCGATGTCGGCCCAGGCAGCTTCACCGGTGTGCGCGTAGGCTTGGCCGCCGCGCGAGGGTTGGCGATCGGCTGGGGCGCGCAAGTCGCCGGCTACTCGTCGCTCGCACTGCTGGCAGCGGCGGGTTTTGCTGCTGATCCCGCGCTGCTCGTGCTTGCCGTGGTGCTCGAAGGCGGGCACGGTGAAGTCTTCATGCAGGCGTTCACCTCTTCGCCGCTGGCCGAGGACGGGCCGCTCCGCTCGCTCCTCCCTGCCGCCGCGCTCGACGCGCTCGGCACCCGCGCCGCGATCGGCAGCGGCATCCGCCGTCTCGCGCTCCTCGACCCCAATCGCGACCTGCGCGAGGCGCTTCCCCACGCCACCGATGCGCTGCTGCTGCCGCCCGGGTTCGCCGCGTTGCCGCCGCGCCCGATCTATGGCCGCGCGCCCGATGCCAAGACGCTGGCCGAGCGCGGCCTGGTATGAGCGGCACGATCAACATGACCGAACTGCGCGAAGGCGGGATGCAGGACCTGCCCGCCGTCAGCGCGATCATGCAGGAAGCGTTCGACCCGCGCTTCGGTGAGGCATGGACCAGCGCGCAATGCATGGGAATGCTGTCGCTGCCGGGTGTGTGGCTGGTCATCGCTAGCCTGGGCGGAATCGATTCGGGTTTCGCGCTGGCGCGCTCGACCGGCGTGGAGGCCGAATTGCTGCTGCTTGCCACCCGCCCCGCCACCCGTCGACGCGGAATAGCCGGAGCCCTTCTGCGCGCAGTGATCGCCGAAGCACGCGATCGTGGAGTGGAAGAGATGCATCTGGAGGTGCGCGCCGGCAATGAAGCGGTTCAACTTTACCGACGAGAAGGTTTCGACAAGGTGGGAGAGCGGCGAAATTACTATCGCGGCAACACCGGACAAGCGTTTGATGCACAGACCTTTGCTAGGAAACTCGTCTGAATTTTGGCGCAAGTAGATGGTTAAGCGCTTGCCTTCGATCCAAATTGGTCCGATAGGGCGCCGAAGGCGGCATCTATAGTCGCCCCAAATCGGGTCGAAAGGAAAACCATGGACGCTTCATCAGACATTCAGGAAACTTTGGTCACCCTGACAGCAGATATTGTTTCTGCACATGTTAGCAACAATAGCGTTGCTGTTTCCGATCTTCCGCTACTGATCCAGAACGTGCATGGCGCGCTTTCCGGCCTCGGCACCGCTGTCGCTGAGCCCGAAGTGAAGCAGGAGCCGGCCGTTTCGATCCGCTCTTCGGTGAAGCCGGACTTCATTGTCTGCCTCGAAGACGGCAAGAAGCTGAAGATGCTGAAGCGCCACCTGATGACGCACTATCAGATGACCCCGGAGCAGTATCGCGCCAAGTGGAATCTTCCGGCTGACTATCCCATGGTCGCGCCGAACTATGCCGAACAGCGCCGCACGCTCGCCAAGAAGATCGGCCTCGGCACCAAGCGCCGCAAGCGCTAAGTCATTCGCTCCCTTTCGAGGGGTGGGAACAAGCGCCGGCCCGGGCAGACGCCCCGGCCGGCGTTTTGCTTTTGGACGACCGCGCGCCCCTTCCCCCGCCGCGCCAATGGCGTTACATCGGCGTCATGCCTCGCAAGATTGATCTCGAAGCGCTCTGCCATGAAAAGGGCCTGCGCATTACCGAACAGCGCAAGGTGATCGCCCGCGTCCTTTCCGACGCCGAAGATCATCCCGACGTGGAAAAAGTGTATGAACGCGCCTCTGCGATCGACCCGGGCATCTCGATCGCCACGGTCTATCGCACCGTGCGACTGTTCGAAGAGGCCGGCATCCTCGATCGCCATGATTTCGGCGACGGCCGGGCGCGCTACGAGCCGGCGCCCGAGGCGCATCACGACCATCTGATCGACGTCGAGACCGGCCGCGTGATCGAGTTCGTCGATCCCGAGCTGGAACTGCTCCAGAAGCAGATTGCCGAGCGGCTGGGCTTCCGGCTCGTCGATCACCGGATGGAGCTCTATGGCGTCGCGCTCGACCGCAAGAGCTGAAGCCGCTGCGCGGCGACGTGCCGACGCCGCCGAGGGCATTCCCACCAAGCTGAGCCCGATCGGGCGGATGCGACTGGTGGCCCGCATCGCCATGCTCGTCGGGGCGCTGATGCTGTTCGTGCCGCTCCACTATCTCTTCCGGCTGTTCCACTTGCCTTCGCCCTGGCCGCGCTTTTTCCTGAGCACCGCCGCGCGGATCTGCGGCGCGCGGGTCAGGCGCGTCGGCACGCCGCTCAAGCGCGACGTGTTCTACATCTCCAACCATCTGAGCTGGATCGACATATTGGCGCTTGGCGGGACCAGCGGCACCGCCTTTGTCGCCAAGGCGGAGATCGCCACCTCGCCGGTGGTCGGCTGGCTCGCTGGGCTCAACCGCACCGTCTATGTCAAGCGCGAGAACCGGCTGGGCGTGGCCGAGCAGATCAACCAGCTGCGCGACGCGCTGGCCGAGAATTGGGCAATCACCGTCTTCCCCGAAGGCACCACCACCGACGGCAAGTCGCTGCTGCCGTTCAAGACGCCGATGCTGCGCGTGCTCGAGCCGCCACCGCCCGGCGTGATGGTCCAGCCGGTGATGCTCGATTATGGCGATGCCGGCGAGGACATCGCCTGGATCGGCCAGGAGCGCGGGCTCAACAACGCCAAGCGGCTGCTGAGCCGCAAGGGCAGCTTCGGGCTCGAGGTGCATTTCCTCGAGCCTTTCCATCCCCGCGACTTCCCCGGCCGCAAGATCATCGCAGCCGAGAGCCGCAAGCGGATCGAGGAAGCGCTGGTGGCGACGCTGGGCCATCCGCTACGGCCGTTCCGGTTCGCCGAGGAGGCGATCGGGTACCGGGTTCCGTAAGGCTAGGATTGCTAGTCATTCCACATCGTTATCCCGGCGAAAGCCGGGATCCAGAGCAACGCAAGACATCGCTTGTGGCCCTGGGTCCCGGCTTTCGCCCGGATACGGATGGAAATGGGTTCGTGCGGCGAAGGGATCGGTTGACGAAGTTGACACACTAACGGGTTTTTCGCGACGTGGGCGCCGCGCCTTCGAAAATTTCGACGATGAGAAAGAATCGATCCTTCGATCACCCCTGAAATCCTACATTGCAAGGCCCCGGTCTTCATCGGGGTGACGGACCGCACGGGGACAGGTATAGGCCCGCCGATCATGACCACCCCCAAGACTTTCCACGTCAAGTCGTTCGGCTGCCAGATGAACGTCTATGACGGCGAGCGGATGGGCGAGCTTATGGCTGCGCAGGGCCTGACCGCGACCGCCGACGCCAATGACGCCGACCTTGTCGTGCTCAACACCTGCCACATCCGCGAAAGGGCGACCGAGAAGGTCTATTCGGACATCGGGCGCCTGCGGAAGCATGGCCGCGCACCGATGATCGCGATCGCGGGCTGCGTCGCCCAGGCCGAAGGCGAGGAGATCGTCCGCCGCGCCAAAGTGGATGTCGTGGTCGGCCCGCAGGCCTATCACAATCTGCCCGAGCTGGTCGCCCAGGCCGCACGCGGCGAATCCGCGATCGACACCGACATGCCGCTGGCCAGCAAGTTCGGCGCGCTGCCGGCGCGGCGGAAGGTCTCGCCCTCGGCCTTCCTCACCGTCCAGGAAGGCTGCGACAAGTTCTGCACCTATTGCGTGGTGCCCTATACTCGCGGCGCCGAGGTCAGCCGGCCGTTCGCGGCGATCGTCGACGAGGCGAAGGCGCTGGTCGATGCCGGGGCCAAGGAGATCACCCTGCTCGGGCAGAACGTGAATGCCTGGGACGATGCCGAGGGCCGCGGGCTGCACGGACTGATCGCCGCGCTCGACCGGATCGAGGGGCTCAGGCGCATCCGCTACACCACGAGCCATCCCAACGACATGCGCGACGGGCTGATCCGGGCGCATGCCGAGGTGGAGAAACTGATGCCGTTCCTGCACCTGCCGGTGCAATCGGGCAGCGACCGCATCCTCAAGGCGATGAACCGCAGCCATAGTCGGAACTCCTATCTCCGCATCCTCGACCGCGTCCGCGCTGCCCGGCCCGACATCGCGCTGTCGGGCGACTTCATCGTCGGCTTCCCCGGCGAGACTGATGCCGAGTTCGAGGAGACGCTGAGCCTGGTCGCCGAGGCCGGATACGCCCAGGCGTTCAGCTTCAAATACTCGCCCCGCCCCGGCACCCCGGCCGCCGAGATGGACGGCGCCGTCCCGGCCGAGGTCATGGACGAGCGGCTCCAGCGGCTCCAGGCCGCGCTCAACCGCGACCAGGAGGCGTTCAACGCCGGCACCGTCGGCAAGACCTGCCAAGTGCTGCTCGAGCGGCGCGGCAAGCTGCCCGGGCAGCTGATCGGCAAATCGCCCTGGCTGCAATCGGTGCACCTGATGACCGATGCCGCGATCGGGGACATGGTCGAGGTCGATATCGTCCGCGCCGATCCCAATTCGCTGGCCGGACGCCTTCGTTCCTGACGCTATCGTCCCTGGGCCGCGGGGCGCTCGGCCAACCGAGTCTCGCGGTGGCATTGGTGGCAGAAGGCGAAATCGAAGGTTTCGCTGAGTATCCAGGCCTGGTTTTCCAGGCTCCATTCGGCCCATGCATCGCGCGTCACGGCCACTGCGCCGCATCGTTCGCACGCATATTCTACCCGAGGGGCCTCGCCTCCTGCCATGGCGCCCTTATAATCGAGAGACGGTCCGCTTCGGAGGGAAGCTTCTCCGAAACGGAGCAACTTAGCGACGATTGCTCCCGCCCACGCACTGGGATAGCGTGCCGCTTCCTCACATCATGGAGACGGTCATGCGGCTTGGAACTTGGGCACTGGCGGGTTCGGCATTGCTCCTGGGGACGGCGGTCGCCTCGGCCGGCACAAGCAAGCCGGTGGCACCGTCGGACGCGAGCAGCACGATCGCCGGGCGCCAGGCGGCGTTCCGGATGTCGGGCGCGCTGATCAACGGCATGAAGGGCGTGGTCGAGCGCGGCGACGACGTCGCCAGCCAGGCCTTCGCCGCCCGCGCCATCGCCAGCTGGGCCAAGGCGCTCCCGGGCATGTTCCCGGCCGGAAGCGACGTGGCCCCCTCCAATGCCCTGCCGGCGGTATGGACCGACCGGGCCGGCTTCGAGGCCAAGGCGGCGGACTATGCCGCAGCGGCGGCCAAGCTCGCCGACCTCGCCAAGGCGGGCGACAAGGCCGGCTTCGCCGCGCAGTTCGCCGAACTCGGCAAGACCTGCGGCGCGTGCCACAGCAGCTTCCGCAAGGACGACCACCACTGAGAGCGCGGAGCGGATCGTTCCAGCGCAAATCCTACATTGCAAGTCCGAAGGCCGCGCAACCCACCGCTCAGGGCACGGCCTTGTGGTCGAAACTGAGGATGCGGGCGACCTGCCAGCCATCGGGCCCCTTCTTCCAGAGATGGACGAAGCGGGCCCGGCCGACGAGCTTTTCGGGGCCGTCGCCCTTGCGCTCGTAGAAGACATGCTCGCCCTCCTCGATCGCGCCGAAGCCGGGGACCGGATCGACGTGCAGCGTCTCGGGCACCAACGCGCGGCGGCTGCGCCACGCGTCGGGGGCCTTCTTGGCCTCGCACGCCTTGGCGTAGAGCGCGACGAAGGCCGGGCCGCTGGTCGTCACCACGCCTTCGCGGTCGTGGTACATTTCGAGATCCGCGGTCACCAGCCGGCTCATCCGGGCCGGATCACAGGCCTGGAAGAAGGTGGCGAAGAGATCCGCATCCGCCGCCTTTATCTGGGCGGTCAGCGCGTCGCCGGTGGGGATCGTCACCGACTGGAGTAGGGCAAGTGCGACAACGAGGGTCATAAGCGGGCTCCCAGTGTGTTATTTGTATAATACACAAGGAGCCGCCGCTGGCAATCAGCTCTTCGGCTGCTGCTCCACGGGCACGGGGGTGAGTTCATAGACGTCGACATCGCCGGCGCGCGGGCCGGGCACCGCCAACCGCCAGCGGAAATTGGCGAAGCGCTCGGCCACGCCGACCATGTCGCGCTTCGGATCGGTGCCATAACCATGGCTGTTCTCGCCCGCCTTGCGTTGGCGCGCGCCGAGAAAGACGTAGCGATTGCCGTCCGGATAGAAATAGCCCGCGGCGATATCGGTGCCGGTCTGCTTGGCGAAGCCGAGCGAATTCTCCTCGCCCGAGACGAAGCAGAAGCCGGGCGCGGTCGCCTGGACCACGGCGCCGCGCTGGCCGGAGCGCATATGGAGCGTGCGGCAACGGTAGGAGCCCGGCGGCAGCGCGGCATTGTCGAGCCCCGCGCCGGGATCGAGCACCGCGCCCTGGGTCTGGCGCGTGACCGCGCGCAGCCGGGCGTGGAGCTTCCTCCAGTCCGTGGCGAGGCCGGTGAGGCGCACGCTGTCGCGCGGGGCGATCGCCTGACGCCAGGCGGGCTCGGGCTGGATACGCGGCGGCACCGGCACGATCGTGGCGATCGACACAGGATGCGGTGTCTTTGCAGTGCACGCGGCAAGCGCAGGCACACTGAGAAGCGCGCAGATAAGCCGGTACATTGGCTTCCTCCGGTAAAGGGCTTCGATCGGTCTGAAACTCTTACCGAAAAATGAACGCAAATTATTAACAACTGGTAAATATATTGCACGTGCGCACAAAGTTTTGCGCCCCGACCCGGTAGTGCTAGACCGGTACGCCTTCGGGGGGATGTACCTATGCCGGTTTCGCGCCGCTTCGCCTTTACCGAGACGCTGAAGAACAAGCGCGAGCGGCTGGTCCAGGCCGAGCTCGACGCGCCCAAGCCGCTGGCGAAACGCACCGCGCATATCGTCCACGAGCTGGGCCAGCTGCCGGGCGACACGCCGAGCGACAACAGCGTGCCCGAGGGCTATCGCTGGATCCTGCCCTCGCCCTCCAACGCCTATATCGCGGTGCATTCGGTGCAGATGGCGGCCAACTTCATCGACTATAATCTGGTTATCCACGACCAGATGACCGGCGCGGCGCTGCACCTGAACGAGCACAGCTTCAGCGGCACCAACCGTTCGAACTGCGCATCGCCGCTGTTCGACGCGTTCCTGGCGAGCGAGGCGGCGAACGGCGTGCCGCCCGCGGTGCTGGCGGGCTATGACTATTCGGTCGACGTCGAGAGCGGCAATATCGGCGCGCCGGTGGCGCACTGGACGACCGACGAGACCTTGCTCGTGCGCTTCGGCTTCGACGTGATCGGCAGCATGATCGGCAATCTGGGGCAGGACCAGTTCGAATATGAGGTGGCGCCGACCGGGCCGCCGCTCCAGATCCTCAGCCGCAACGGCAACCGGCCGCATGCCCCGACCAAGCCCACCACGCTGCGCCTCGTGCTCGGCGCGCACGGCACGCAGCAGATCGCGTTCGGCAGAGGCAAGACTCCGCTGCCGTTCGGGTCCGGACTGGTGCGGCGCCTCCCCTGGCTGTTCTGGATCCCCGGGCTGCTGCGCTACCAGAATGCCGATCATGTCGGCGGATACCCGGTGTGACCGGCGATTCGGGGCGGCCGGACGGTAGCCGGATACCCTAAAGTCACAAAGGTCATGGGTCCAACGCGCGCACGCGCACCGAGCGCCACGGCCTCACCAGTCATCCTCCAGGTCGCGCGGCGCGCCATGCGGATCAGGGCCGTGCGGGATCGGCTGGGCGACGAAATCCGCGTCGGTGAGCGGATCGGCGGGGACCGGACTGTCCTGGAGCTGGTCGAGCATCGGCGCGAGCGCGGCGCCGGCATCGTCGGCCATCTTGTTCAGCCGCGCCCAGCGCGTGCCCTGCTCGCCGCTCCAGGGCGCGAGATGGGTGAGGAGCAGCGACAGCATCTTGTCCGAGGGCTGGCGGATCTCGCCGACCAATTTGCCGTCGCGCCAGACCTCGCGGACCGAGCCGCGGATCGAGCGCTCATAGGCGATGGTGAGCAGCCGCGCGGTGGCGAAGCGCAGTGCCTGGTCCCAGGCCGCGGCGAACGGCGCGCCGCTGGGATGCTGGCGCAGGCGATAGGCCGACCGCGTGGTGATCCCCGCCTCCTCGCACGCCATCGAGATGCAGCCGGTCTCGGCCAATGCGGTGAGGAAGCTGCGCTGGCGCGCGGCGGTCCAGCCGTCGTGGCGGGTGCGCTGGAGGGTTACGGGGGTGTAGTCGGCCAGCGGATCGGCGTTGCCGGCCTCCGGGGCCGGGCTTGGATGGTCGTGCTTCATAGGATCGACTCCGGTTGGTTGGAGTCGGGTTACATAACCATATTGGTTCGTGTAGGAAAATGGTTTTTACCAGACCCTCTTTGTCACCCCCTTTCCGTCACCCCGGACTTGTTCCGGGGCCCACCGCACGGCGGGCGGTGTTGTTGAGGTGTTGCGGGAACGGCGAACGGCGAGCGCTTAGCGGAGGCCGCCGAAGCTGGTCGCTGGCGGCACCGTGGACCCCGGAACAAGTCCGGGGTGACGAAGGGGGTCGAAGGGGTCGAAGGGGCGCGAAGGGGGAGCGAGGCGGCGGGGCGCTTGACTGGTATGGGTCGCCGGAAGATGCTCGCGGAAAACAGGGGGGATCGATGCCGTCACCACCGCCGACCAGGAAATCCTTGTCGCTGCCAGCGCTGCTCGGCTGGACCGCGGCGGCCGTGGTCGTGCTGGCCGGGGCGGCCCTGGCCGTCATGAGCGTGCTTTCGTCGAAGCCGGCCCCGTCGCCCGCCAAGGCACCGGAGGCGAACGAGGCGATGCCGGAGACATGGGCGCCCGCCGCGATGCCTGCGGGGAAGCAGCCCGAGGCCGAGACGCCGCAACCCGCGCCGACCCGCGCCGCGACGCCGGCTGCCGAGAAACCTGGGAACGCGCCCTGACGGGCATGGGTTCGGGTAGGAGAATGTTCTTGCGGCTCCGCAGGCGCGACGGGATTGCTCCCGCCGCGCCCACCGGAACGGCTAGCCTTTAGAAGTGGGCGATGATGCCCGCTACCGGCTGGAAGCTGTTGAAATTGCCGAAGCTGTTGACTTCGAGCCGCAGGCGGATCCCTGAATTGCCGGTGAGACCGCCCAGGCCGATCGACTTGGGACCGACCTCGACGCCGAGGCCGGCGGTGACCGCGTGGAAATCGCGGCTGTCATTGCCGAGCGCGTCGAAATTGACCCACTGATAGCCGGCCTTGCCGTAGATCAGGCCGCTCTCGCCGATGCGGAAGCCCGCACGGCCGGCAACGCCATATTCCCAGTCGATATCGCCCTTGACGCCCTTGGTGGCATTGCCTTCGACGCCGACAAAGACGGGGCCGAGCGGCAAATTCACGCCGGCGACGCCCTGGACGATGCCGCCGTCGAAATCCTTGCCGCCGGGAGCATGGGGGATGCCCGCCGCGGGATTGGTGTCGTCGAATTGCTCATAGCCGCCCATCACGCCGACATAGGGCTCGATCCCGAAGGCGCGCGAGCCATCGGGGCTGGTGGCGGTGGTGGCAGGAGCGGAGGTTTCGGTGTCCTGCGCGTAAGCCGCGACAGGAAGGGCCGCGGCAACAGCCGCGGCGAGAAGGATACGCATGTTGGGGAAACCTTTGCACTTGTGACGACAGGCCGATGCCGCACGGCCCCTGGGTACGCGGGGCGCTTGGCGGCATCGGCATGGGGTTAAAGCGCTGGGGAGTCGTTTTGTTGCAGTGCGGTAGCGGCGGATGTGAGGGTTTTGCGGGGGTGTTGCTCTGGGGGTACGGTTTCTTGCTGGGGGATGAATGGGAGGCCCTTCCCTCCTCCCGTCGCCCTCTCTTCGTCACCCCGGACTTGTTCCGGGGCGCGACGGGCGATGCGGTCGAGACTCGGGGCGACGACACAGCAACCTGCGGCAACGTTGCAGATGGAGCCGCAAACGGACGGTACCGGCGGCACGGTGGGCCCCGGAACAAGTCCGGGGCGACGAAGAAGGGGGTGGAAGGTGACGCCGAAGTAATTTGCGCGCCCTCTTCTCGCGCCGCACCTTCGCCGGAATGCGCGACCGCACGCCCTGCGTCTACATCCTCGCCAGCCGCTACAACGGCGCACTCTATGTCGGGGTGACCTCGAACCTGATCGGCCGGGTGCTGCAGCACCGCGCGGGCACCTTCGACGGGCACACCCGGAAGTACGGGATCTATCGGCTGGTCTGGTTCGAGGTAGCCGAGACGATGGAGGCGGCGATCGCGCGCGAGAAGCAGCTCAAGCGCTGGCGGCGCGACTGGAAGCGCAATCTGATCGAACGGGACAACCCGGCCTGGAACGATCTGGCGGTGGGGTTTGGGCTGGAGCCGTTAGGGGCGGTACCCGGCGGCGCGGTGGACCCCGGCACAAGGCCGGGGTGACGAGTTAAGCACGCTCCCCACTTTGATCTCCGTCGACCTCAGCATGATTATTAGGCGGGATTTCAAAGAAATCAGTAACAGACCCAACGTATCCCTGACAACGAGCGTAGAAATTCAACCCCAGCGATGAAGGAGTTATATCACCACTGTCATCATTCGGCTGGAATCCACTATCAGGCGTCAGAAGCCCAATTTCACGCATATGATCAAGTTCAACGTCCGCTTGATGAAGGTCACTTATTCCTAATATACTCATTATCACTTCGATAGGAAGATACACACTATCTGCTAATATGAATCCGCTTTTAGAACGCCTTTTCACTGCAATATTGCACGCATGTTCCAAAAGTATGGCTTGCGAGCTCGTTATCTGCTCCAGAAGCCCGATAAATATCAGATTTCCTTGCGATTTTCCATCTGCGTCGCACGACGACGCGAGCAAGCCAGCCCACATTTGCTGCACTTGCTCGCTATCTTCCCAGGAGCCCTGTTCTAATATTCTGCCCACTATTCGTGGATGGGCGTGCAGCTCATGCAAATTCTCACGCTCGGAAAGTATTCGTTCTGCGGCATTGGCGATATTGGTCGCATTTTGCGTACGCCAGCCGTTTACCTTGTCGCGAAGAAGGAGACCAAATTCCTCGGCCGCCGGTAGACATATTCTGCCGAGGAAGGCTCCAGCTCCATCAACGGTCCCCTTCACAACGATCAAGGCAGCGTCGGCAAGCGGCTTAATACCTAAGATGTCGAGACTCTTGCCATCGCTCGTCATGCCCTCACTCCGCCGCGATCCCCGCCTTGGAGAACATGTCGCCCCCCTCCCCGGCATCCTCGTTCGCCGCGGGACCGGCCTTCGCCTTTTGCCTTTTGTCGAACGAGTCCCACACCTCGTTCCAATTGCCACGCGTCGCGCCCTTCGAATATTCGGTCGCGCGCTGCTCGAAGAAGTTGGCGTGCTCGACGCCGTTGAGCAAAGGGGCGAGCCAGGGGAGCGGGTGCTCGTCGATCATGTAGATCGGCTTCATGCCGAGCTGGCCCAGGCGCCAGTCCGCGATGTAGCGGATATATTTCTTGATCTCCTTGGGCGTCATGCCGTTGACCGGGCCCTGCTCGAAGGCGAGGTCGATGAACGCGTCCTCGAGCCGCACCGTCGTCTGGCACATGTCCATGATGTCCGACTTGACCGACTTGGTGAGGCAATCGCGCTCGCGCACGAAGGTGTGGAACAGCTTGATGATGCCTTCGCAGTGGAGGCTCTCGTCGCGGACCGACCAGGAGACGATCTGGCCCATGCCCTTCATCTTGTTGAAGCGCGGGAAGTTCATCAGCATCGCGAAGCTGGCGAAGAGCTGAAGCCCCTCGGTGAAGCCGCCGAACATGGCGAGCGTCTTGGCGATGTCCTCGTCATTGTCGACGCCGAAGGTGGCGAGATAGTCGTGCTTGTCCTTCATCTCGGCATATTCGAGGAACATGCCGTACTCGCTCTCGGGCATGCCGATCGTATCGAGCAGGTGGCTGTAGGCGGCGATGTGCACCGTCTCCATGTTGGAGAAGGCGGCGAGCATCATCTTGACCTCGACCGGCTTGAACACGCGGCCATATTTCTCGTGGTAGCAATCCTGCACCTCGATGTCGGCCTGGGTGAAGAAGCGGAAGATCTGGGTGAGCAGGTTGCGCTCGTGATCCGAGAGCTTCTGCGCCCAGTCGCGGCAATCCTCGCCGAGCGGCACCTCCTCCGGCATCCAGTGGATCTGCTGCTGGCGCTTCCAGAACTCATAGGCCCAGGGATATTCGAAGGGCTTGTAGGTCTTGCGGGCTTGGAGAAGGGACATGGGATTACTCCGGGTCAGAACTGGAAAAGAAAATCGGTGAGGCGACCGAGCGCGAAGATCAGCTAGCATGAAGGCGAAGGCGCGGACGAAATGCCACGCGAAACCATGATGGATATAGGGACGCAAGAGCGCGCTTTGAATTGATCGCAGCTCCTCGAAGTGGCGATCGCTGCCGCGCTCCAGCCGGCCATGCAGGCGGTGCGCGTGGCGCGCGCGCAACCACCGGTCGAAGACCGGGCCGAGGCGCGTCACGGCCAACGCGTATATCGCCGCGAAAACCGCCGCGCCGAGCGAGAAATAGAGCGTGCGCTCGATCATACCCCACCTCCGCTCGCCAGTGCGAACACCGTGGCGAAGCCGGTGAGGAACAGGCCCAATGCGGCCAGCATCATGCCGGCGATGCGCAATATATAGGAAGTGGGCTCGCCCTCGGCCATGCGCAGCAGGCGGCCGGCGGCGCGCGGGCGGAGCAGCAGCCCCAGCCCGAACATGCCTGCCACCGCGCCGATGCCGGCCTGGAGGACGAGCGCGCGGGTCACTGGTCGATGATCCGGACGTTGCGCTCGCGGATGATGCGGTCGCGATAGACGACCTTCTTGCCGCGGTTGGCGCCGACGCCGAAGAAGACGATCCCGACGAAATAGCCGAAATCATACCAGCCGCCATTGTTGGGCACGGCGTAGATCGCGACGTCGGGCATGAACAGCGACAGCACCCAGGCTACCGGGAAGATGAAGCCGTGCCACACGCCGAACAGGAAGCCGGGCGCAGCGGGCGCGACGGCGCTCTGCACCTGGTGCGCGCAGGCGGCGAGCAGGACCAGGGCGGCGAGCGCGAGCGGGGTGCGGATCCGGGTCATGCGGCTAGTCCCAACGGATAGATGACGGGAGTTTTCGCGCGCTGCATCGTTTCGGTGCCGCGTGCGTTTGCACGCCGAACCCTCAAAGGAGACCGACCATGGCTGACGCGAGTGCAATCAAGGAACATATGGAAGTGATCGGCGCCGACGGCGTCCATGTCGGCACGGTCGACCATGTCGAGGGCGACCGTATCAAGCTGACCAAGAAGGACAGCGGCGCCGATATCGAGGAAGGCTCGGGCGGCCATGAAGGGCATCACCACTTCATCTCGCTCGGCCTCGTCGCCGATGTCGAGGGCGACCAGGTGCGCCTCTCCGCCAACGCGGACGTGGCGGTGACCTTCGAGGAAGAAGCCTGAACGCATCGCACGGCGCGGCGCCCCGGGGAGCGCGCGGACAGCGCGTGCCTTGAGGGGGCCGCGCCGGCTCATTTGGCCTTGATCGCGGCAGTCGCCGCGTCGAGCCGATCGGCATAGGCGCCGAGCACCTTGGCCGTCCTGGCGACATAGGCATTGGCGTCGGCGAAGCGGCGCTCCTCGATCGCCTCGCGCACGCCGGGCAAAGTCTTCGCGCCATAGCCGGTGAAGCGGCCGGGAGCGTAAGCGAGATTGCGGTACCAGGGCCGGAAGGGCAGGCCGTCGGGATCGAGCAGGAGCTGCTCGATATCGTTCAACATCGCCGCGACCTGAGCGCGCTTCGCCGGGGCGAGCTTGTCGAACCCGCCGAGCGCGCTGTCCGCCGCGCTGGCAGAGCGGCGCAGGCGGTCCGACGCGTCCTCCAGCGCGATCATGTCGATCATCGCGGTGACGCCCTGATCCTTCGGTGCCGTGGTGGGGTCGCGCGGATCGGAGGCGAGCTTGAAGACATTGTCGCGGCTGAGCTGGGCCAAAGTGCGGTCCTGCTCGCGCCGGGTAGTGGCGAGCGTCTTCACCTCGGTGACGTAGCGCGCGACCGTGCCGGCGAAGTCCGAATAGCGCGCGGGCAGCCGCTCGCCGCTCGCCGCGCGCATCACCGCGCGCCCGGTGACCTTGGAGAGCATCGGGCCATAGACCTGGCCGGGATCGTCGAACTTGGTGAAATGGTTCAGGCTGTCATAGGCCGAATGGTACGAGCCGCCCGAATCCCCCTCCCCGCCAAAGCCGAAATCGAGCGTGGCGATGCCGAGATGGGCGAGGAACGCCGAATAGTCCGAGCCCGAGCCGAGCGCCGAGATCGGCATGTCGCCCCCGGCGCGCGCGGCGGCGAGCGCTTCGGCGGAGACGCTGCCCGGCTTGGCATAGTCGCGGGCGAGGATCGCAGCGCGAGCGCGATCGGCGACGCTGGCGCCAGTCTCGGGATCGGTGACGTCGGCGGCGATCCCCGCGACGAAATGCTGGAGGCTGTGGCTGCCGCCCGCGCCGAGATAACCGCGGCCATTGCTGTCGGTATTGATGTAGAGCACCGCCTTGCGCTTGAGCTCGTCGGCATGGGTCTCGGCCCATTCGGTCGAGCCGAGCAGGCCGGGCTCCTCGCCGTCCCAGCTGGCATAGACGATCGTGCGATCGGGCCGCCAGCCGGACTTGACCAGGCCGCCCAGCGCCTTGGCTTCGGACAGCATCGCGACATGGCCCGACAGCGGATCGGACGCGCCGAACACCCAGCCGTCGCGGTGATTGCCGCGCACCACCCATTGATCGGGATATTTGGCGCCGGGCAAGGTCGCGATCACGTCGTAGAGCGTCTTGAGCGACCAGTCCGACTTGACCGCGAGATGGAGCTTCACCGCATCGGTGCCACCATAATGATAAGCGAGCGGCAGGCCGCCGCGCGCGGTGGCGGGGACCAGCGGGCCCTGGAGCCCCGCAAGGATGCGGGTGGCGTCGCCATAGGAGATCGGCAGCGCCGGGATCTTGAGGATCGTCGTCGCGGTCTCGCGGGTCAGCCGCTTCGCATTGTCGGTGGCGCCGATGCCGGGCGTGAGCGGATCGCCCGGATAGGTGGTCATGTCGAGCACCGAGCCGCGCTGGACGCCCGCGGGCGGACGACCGCCACCGCGCGGATAGGTGTCCGCCGCGCCATAGCCGTCGTCCTCGGGGTCCGAATAGATCAGGCAGCCGACTGCACCATGTTCCTGCGCCAGCTTGGGCTTGAGCCCACGCCAGCCGCCGCCATAGCGCGCGATCACGATCTTGCCCTTCACGTCGATCCCGCGCCGGGCGAGATCGTCATAGTCGCTGGGCATGCCGTAATTGACATAGACCACCGCCGCGGTGACGTCGCCATCGCCCTGATAGGCGACATAAGGCGGCAGCGCGCCGGCCAGCTTCGCGCTGTCCGGATCGCCCTCGACCGCCGGCTCCTGTCCGCCCAAAGCGACGCGCTCGGGCGTCAGCAGCTCGAGCGTGGTCGAGATCGGCGTGGGATAGAGCACCTTGAAGGTCTCGATCCGCGCATCCCAGCCCCAGGACTTGAACAATGCGAGCACGGTCTCGGCATTGGCCTTGTCATGCGGGCTGCCGACATGGTTGGGCGCGGAGGCGAGATCGGTGAGCCAGGCGAGCTGGTCCGCGCCGCTGACCGCCGCATCGAACTGCGCCTCGCGCGCGCGCGCATCCGGACCCGCCGCGGTCTGCGCGGCGAGCGGCGCCGCGAGCGTCCCCGCGATCAAGGCGGAGGCAGCGAGCAGCGAGAAACGTAATGCGATCATCGAGCACGTCTTTCCAACTTGGTTCATCGTGCGACGGGCGCTGGGGAATGGGCCTGCCGCTTGCCAGGCCGCCCCGCCGTCAGACGGAACGGCTGCGCCGTCCCGCTGCCCGCCGGGGCGAGTCCCCGGATTGCTCATGCAATCCGGAGCCGCCCACGCCTCACTGGCACGCCAGACACTCGTCATAATCCTTCGATTCGACCTGGATCTCGCGCAGGTCGATCGTGTTGTCGGCCTCGACGCCGCCCGCGAAACCGGCGCGCTGGATGCTCTTCGAGCGGAGATAATAAAGCGACTTCACGCCCAGTTCCCAGGCGCGGAAGTGGAGCATCAGCAGGTCCCACTTCTCGACGTCCGCGGGGATGAACAGGTTGAGCGACTGGGCCTGATCGATGAACGGCGCGCGATCGCCGGCGAGCTCGAGGATCCAGCGCTGGTCGATCTCGAAGCTGGTCTTGTAGCAATCCTTCTCCTCAGCCGTGAGGAAGTCGAGATGCTGGACCGAGCCGCCCTGCTCGAGGATCGTGTTCCACACCGCTTCCGAATTCTTGCTCTTCTCGACGAGGAGCTTCTCCAGATACGGATTGCGCACCGACCAGGAGCCGCTGAGCGTCTTGTGGGTGTAGATGTTCGCCGGGATCGGCTCGATGCAGGCGCTGGCGCCACCGCAGATGATCGAGATGCTCGCCGTCGGCGCGATCGCCATCTTGCACGAGAAACGCTCCATCACGCCCATATCGGCCGCGTCAGGGCACGGGCCGCGCTCGACCGCGAGCGCCATCGACGCCTGATCGGCCTGGGCGCGGACATGCTTGAAGATCTTGAGGTTCCACGACTTGGCCATCGCACCCTCGAACGGCAGGCCGCGTGCCTGGAGGAACGAGTGGAAGCCCATCACGCCGAGGCCGACCGAACGCTCGCGCGAAGCGGAATAGGCGGCCTTCTCCATGCCCGGCTCGGCACGGTCGATATAGTCCTGCAGGACATTGTCGAGGAAGCGCATCACGTCCTCGATAAAGCCCTTCTCGCCCTTCCACTGGTCCCAGGTCTCAAGGTTGAGCGAGGAGAGGCAGCAGACCGCGGTGCGATCATTGCCGAGATGGTCCTTGCCGGTGGGAAGCGTGATTTCCGAGCAGAGGTTCGAGGTCGAGACCTTGAGCCCGAGATCGCGGTGATGCTTGGGCATCGTCCGGTTCACGAGATCGGAGAAGACGATGTACGGCTCGCCGGTGGCGAGACGGGTCTCGACCAGTTTCTGGAACAAGGCGCGGGCATCGACCTTGCCGCGCTCCGAGCCGTCCTTGGGCGACTTGAGCACCCATTCGGCGCCGTCGCGCACCGCTTCCATGAACGCGTCAGGGATGAGCACGCCGTGGTGGAGGTTGAGCGCCTTGCGGTTGAAGTCGCCCGAAGGCTTGCGGATCTCGAGGAACTCCTCGATCTCCGGGTGCGAGATGTCGAGATAGCAAGCGGCCGACCCGCGGCGGAGCGACCCCTGCGAGATCGCGAGGGTCAGCGAGTCCATCACGCGGACGAACGGGATGATGCCCGAGGTCTTGCCGTTGAGGCCGACCGGCTCGCCGATGCCGCGGACATTGCCCCAATAGGTGCCGATGCCGCCGCCGCGCGAGGCGAGCCAGACATTCTCGTTCCAGGTGTCGACGATGCCGTTGAGGCTGTCGGGCACCGAATTGAGGAAGCAGGAGATGGGCAGGCCGCGCCCGGTGCCGCCGTTCGACAGGACCGGCGTGGCGGGCATGAACCACAGCTTCGAGATATAGTCGTACAGGCGCTGGGCGTGCGCGGCATCATCGGCATAGGCCGAGGCGACGCGGACGAAGAGATCCTGGAAATTCTCGCCGGGCAGCAGATAGCGGTCCTTCAGCGTCTCCTTGCCGAAATCGGTGAGCAAAGCGTCGCGCGAATGATCGACGTCGACCGGATAGGGGCGCGGATTGACCGTGCGGCTATTGATCTCAGGCTTGGTGCCCTCCGCCGCGAGCTTGGCGGCGGTTTCGGTGACTGCCTTGACGGCTGCGTCGGTGACGGTGTCGTTCACGCTGTTTTCCGTGTCCCTGAATTCCATGCCTACCACCCCTGAATGCCTCTACGCGCCTCGCCCGAAGCGAGGCCAAAAACCGACTCGGGGGCGATCGTCGATGGTATCATCGACGCGGCTCTATGCGAGAACAAAAAGTGTCCATCGCGCCAGAACCCGGCACAGCAAATCCTGTTCCGCATATAGCTATGCGGCGCTGGTTCTACCAGTGCTTGAGCTTGCCCCCTAGTGCAACCACAACAGATTGTGCCCAAATGAGTCGGAGGGCAAGACGGTAAATGGTTAACGGAGTCAACGGTTCGTCGCTAAAATGACTCGGTTCATGGCGCACACAAACCGGGTGCGATGCAGCGACGCACGGACTTTCCTAGCGTTCCGGAAAGGCAAGAGAACGAACGGCGAACTGCAAATAAATTTCGGGGGAGGAAATTGTGGACACAACCGGTTGTGTGGAACCCCTCGGAACCCGACCGCCCGGTTCGCCTAATCCGCATAACCGGCTGGTCGGCGATGTCCGTCGTGGATATCCTGCCCATCCGGAGCTGGATGAAAGGAACTGGTGATGTCACTTCGCATCAACGCCGAGGCGCCGAACTTCACGGCAGAGACCACCCAGGGCAGGATCGATTTCCACGACTGGATCGGCGACAGCTGGGCGATCCTTTTCTCCCACCCCAAGGACTTCACCCCGGTCTGCACGACCGAGCTCGGCTATATGGCGAAGCTCAAGCCCGAGTTCGACAAGCGCAACACCAAGATCATCGGCCTGAGCGTCGACCCGGTCGGCAACCATGCCAAATGGGCCGAGGACATCGCCGAGACCCAAGGCACCGCCCCCAACTATCCGATGATCGGCGACACCGACCTGAACGTCGCCAAGCTTTACAACATGCTGCCCGAAACAATCGAAGGCAGCTCGGACGGCCGCACCGCCGCCGATAATGCGACCGTGCGGACGGTCTTCATCATCGGGCCCGACAAGAGGATCAAGCTGATGCTCAGCTATCCGATGACCACCGGCCGCAACTTCGACGAGATATTGCGCGTGCTCGATTCGATGCAACTGACCGCGAAGCACCGCGTGGCGACGCCGGTGAACTGGCAGGACGGTGACAAGGTGATCATCGCCGGCTCGGTCTCCGACGAGGAAGCCAGGACGCTGTACCCGAACGGCTGGGAAGCGCCGCGCCCCTATCTGCGGATCGCGCCGCAGCCCGAATAACCGAGGAACGGCAGACCGCGATCTTTCGCCGGCGGCGCTAGGCCGGGCATTTGGCACCGCTGTCGATCCAGCCCCTGACGAGTTGGCCGAAGGCCTTCTGGGTTCCCGGAGCCGGAACCCGACCTTCGCCCGGATGCCATGCCCAGCCGACGAGATGGTCCTCCGCCATATGGTGGTAGATGGCCTCGAGGTCGCGACCGCCGTTCCGCTTCGGATCGCGCACTTGCCGGCAGATCTCGCCCAGGGTCAGGCCCTGCCACGCCATGCTGGCCGGCGCGAGCGACCAATGGGGATTGCCCGGAATGCTGCGGATACCCGAAGCGAAGGTCGCGACGTTCGCATCGCCGTGACAGGATGCGCAGACGAGACCCGGCGGTCCCTTGTCGGCAGCGCCGGCGAACATCGGCGGCTCATGCGGGCGCATGTCATCGCCCTGCGTTGGCCGGCGCGTCGCGGGATGACAATTCATGCAGCGCGGATGCATGATGACCTTCGCCGCCTCGGTGAACAGCGCGGCCGATCGCGCGTCCTTGTCCTGGATCAAGGCGAAGCTCGCCGCGTCGCGCAGGCCGGTGGGGGGCGGCAGCGACGCCTTGCCGGGATAGCTTAGCGCCGCGATCAGGCAGGTGCCTGCCGCGCCCAGTGCAAAAAGGCCCGCACGGCGGATTGTCGAAACGCTGCTCATGCCCGGTGCACCATCGCTGGAGGGAGCGGGAGGCTGGTGAGACGGGGGCCGCCCGCCGCGCGTATGGCATTCAGGACGGCGGGCGCGACCAGCGAGGTTCCAGGCTCGCCGACGCCGCCGGGATCCTCGGTGCTGTCGACCAGCGCGACCCGTATCTCCGGCATCTCGTTCATGCGCAGGACGCGACAGTCGTGATAGTTGGTCTGCAGGACCCGGCCGCGCGCGACAGTCACCTCGCCATAGAACACGGCGCCAAGGCCGAACACGATGCCGCCTTCGATCTGTTGCCGGACGATATTGGGGTTGACGATGTAGCCCGTGTCGATGGCGCAGGTCAGCCTGGTCACCGTAACCGCGCCCTGTGGATCGAGCGCGACCTCAGCCACCATTCCGATATGGCTGCCAAATGCCGAGACGATCGCGATGCCGCGGCCATGGCGCGGCGCCAGCGGCTGCCCCCAGCCCGACTCGTCCGCGACGCGATCCAGCACGCGCCCGAGGCGGGACGATCGATCAATCATCGCGCGCCGATATTCGAGCGGATCCCGCTTGGCGCGATGGGCCAGCTCGTCGATCACGCCTTCGACGATGACGGCGTTGCGCGTCGCGCCGACGCCGCGCCAGTTTCCCGCGAGCAGCCCTTTCGGCGGCTCCTCGCGCACATATTCGACGAGGATGTGCGGGATCGTATAGGGAGTCGCCGCATCGTCGATGTCGTCGAGATCGACGCCGTCTTTCGTGAAGCCGGGCAGGAACCGGAACATGACGCCGGGCGCCACCAGCTTGTGATCCCAGCTTACCGGCATTCCGCTCTGGTCGAGGCCAACCCGGACGCGGCTATGGTTGTGATAGCGGAACGCGTCGTTCCTAATATCCTCGTCCCGGCCCCACACGATCTTGACCGGCGCGCCCACGGCCCTGCCGATGGCCACCGCCTGCGGGACGAAATCGACCTCCAGCTTCCGGCCGAAGCCGCCCCCGATCAGGAAGCTGTTGACCTTGACCTTGTCCAGCGGGAGCCCGGCGGCAGCCGCTGCGGCCTTGCGCGCGCGGCCCGGGACCTGGCTGCCGAGCCACAGCTCGCACCAGTCGGGCTTGACCGAGACGGTGCAGTTGATCGGTTCCAGCGCCACATGCGCCAGCATGGGCAGGCGATAGACGGCCTCGTAGGTCCCTGATGCGGCCGCCAGAGCCTGGGCGGCGTCGCCCTTGCGCTCCGCGACCACGCCCTGGCGCTCCATCGCGGCATCATAGGCCGCTACCATCGAGGCGGTGGATGGCGCTTCGGAGCCGGACCAGCGCGGCGAAAGCGCCGCCAGCCCCTTGCGCGCCGCCCCGCCATGATCGGCGATGACGGCGACGGCGTTATCGAGCTTCACGACCTGCCGGACGCCCTTCACCGCGAGCGCGGGCGCCTCGTCGACGCTTTCCAGCCGGCCACCGATGATGGGGGAGTTGGCGACCGCGGCATGGCGCATGCCCGGAAGCGACACGTCGATGCCGAACTTGGCGCTGCCGTTCACCTTGGCGGGCGTGTCGAGCCGGGGGACGGGCTTGCCGATCACGCTCAGCGCACCGGTCTTGAGCTTCGGTTCCTTGGGCACCGGGAGCCGGCTCGCCGCATCGACGAGCTTCGCATAAGCGAGGCGCCGGCCGCTGGCCGGATGCACCACCTCGCCGGCTTCCGCGCGGCAACTGTCGGGCGGCACGGACCATTGTTTCGCCGCTGCCTCGATGAGGACGGTGCGTGCGGCCGCACCCGCGCCCCGCATCTGTTTCCAGCCCCCACGGACCGAGGCCGAGCCGCCGGTGATCTGCCCGCCCAGCAGGGGATTGGCGTAGATGATGTCGTCGCCCGGCGCGAGCTCGGTGCGGATGCGCTCCACGGGCACTTCAAGCTCTTCGGCAACGAGTTGGGCGAGCCCGGTCACCGCGCCCTGGCCCATCTCGGCGCAAGGTATGGTGACGGTGATCTCGCCCGACGCAGCCAGGCGCAGAAAGGCATTGGGACGGAATTCGCCGGCTCCCGCCGCCCGGGCGGCCGACCCAAATCCGAAGCCGATGACCAGTTCACCTACAAGCGCCGCGGATCCCCCCAGGAACACGCGGCGGCTCGCGACCGGTGCGGACGTCGCCATATCAGGCCGCCCCGCCGCGGGCGCTCGCCGCGGCAGTCTTGATTGCCGTCCGGATCCGCCCATAGGTGCCGCAGCGGCAGATATTGCCCGACATGGCCTGATCAATATCCTCGTCGCTGGGCGACGGGCGCGCGGCCAGCAGCGCCGCGGCCTGCATCAGCTGCCCGGACTGGCAATAGCCGCACTGAACGACTTCCTGATCGAGCCATGCCTTTTGCAGGGCGCGACCGAGGGGGCTCGATTCGAGCTGCTCGATCGTCGTGACCGCTCTATCCCCGACGGCCGAAATCGGCGTTACGCAGGAGCGATGCGCAACGCCGTCGATATGCACCGTGCAGGCCCCGCATTGCGCTGCGCCGCAACCAAATTTGGTTCCAGTAAGCCCGACTATATCTCTGACAATCCACAGAAGCGGCGTGTCATCGTCGACATCGACGCTGTGGGTCTGGCCATTTACCGATAAGCTAGTCGCCATAATCGCCTCCCACTGCCGCCGGGGGAACGTCATGCCATTCGATCATTTTGCAGAAAGCGCCTGAGCTGCGGCGAATGATTTGCCGCTAGCTTGCGGGGCGACTCCAGCCCGCCGCTCTCTGTCCGGGGTTTTCGTGACATAGGGCGCGTGCGCCGGTCAATAATATCAATAGGTAGTATCATTCGGCCGTGCTTGCGCCCTCCGAGGCCGGCTTCGGGCTTGCGGCGCGGGCGGCGCGCTCTAGGCTGCGCCCCGAACCAGACAGGGGGACGGGCATGCGGGCGACGGGTCTTGTGGCATTGGCGATGGTGCTGGCTTCGCCGGCAGCGGCGCAGACGCGGTCCTGGGTGACCGAGGCTTCGGTCGACGAGCTGCAGGCGGCGATGGCTTCGGGCAGGTCGAGTAGCGCGGCAATCACCCAGGCCTATCTGGCGCGGATCGCGGCGATGGACCGCACCGGCCCGACGCTGCGTTCGGTGATTGCAGTGAGCCCCGATGCCCTTGCGCAGGCGCGCGCCAGCGACGCGCGGCGTCGCGCGAAGAAGCTGCTCGGGCCGCTCGACGGCGTGCCGGTGCTGATCAAGGACAATATCGAGACCAAGGAGCTGCCGACCACGGCAGGGAGCCTGGCACTCGCGGCGAACGACACCAAGCGCGACGCGCCGGTGGTGGCTTTGCTCCGCGCGCAGGGGGCGGTTATCCTGGGCAAGACCAATCTCAGCGAATGGGCGAACATCCGCTCGGACCATTCGATGAGCGGGTGGAGCGCGGTGGGCGGGCTGGTGCGCAACCCGTACGCGCTCGATCGCTCGTCGTGCGGGTCTTCGAGCGGCTCGGGCGCGGCGGTGGCGGCGAGCCTGGCGGCGGTGGCGGTGGGCACCGAGACCGACGGTTCGGTGGTGTGTCCCTCGGCGATGAACGGGCTGGCGGGGCTCAAGCCCACGCTCGGGCTGGTGAGCCGCACGCATGTCGTGCCGATCAGCCATAGCCAGGATACGCCGGGGCCGATGGGACGCTCGGTCAAGGACGTGGCGATCCTGTTTTCCGGCATGATCGGCGACGATCCCGCCGATGCGGCGACCAAGGGCGCGGATAAGTACCGCAAGGACTATGCCGCGGGCCTTTCGAAGGACGCGCTGAAGGGGATGCGGATCGGCTATTGGAAACCGGAGATGGCCGACGATCTCGCAGCGCGCTTCGACAAGGCGCTGGGCGAGCTGCGCGCGGCGGGCGCGACCCTGGTCGAGGTGAAGCTGCCCAAGCTCGATGGGCTGGGCGATGCCGAATCGATCGTGCTCTACACCGAGCTCAAGGCCGATATGGACATGTATCTGGCGAGCACGCCGGCGAGCGTGAAGACGCGGACCTTCGACCAGGTGATCGCGTTCAACGAGGCCAACAAGGCGGCGGAGATGCCGTTCTTCGGGCAGGAGACCTTCTACAAGGCGCAGAAGACCAAGGGGCTGAGCGATCCAGAATATACCCAGGCACGCGCCAAGTCGCTGCGGCTGGCAAGCGTCGAGGGGATCGACTGGATGCTGAAACAGGCCGATGCGCAGGTGCTGGTGACGCCGACCTATGGCACGCCCTGGCTGAGCGATCCCGCGCATGGCGACCAGTTCGTCGGGCCCTCGGCCAGCGAGCTACCGGCGATCTCGGGCTATCCACATTTGACCGTGCCGATGGGGCTGGTGAACGGGCTGCCCGCCGGGCTGTCGTTCATCGGGACGGCCTATTCGGACGGGCTGTTGCTGAACGCGGGCTACGCTTATGAGCAGGTGGCGCGGGCGCGGGTCGTGCCCAAATATCTGCCGACAATCCCGGCGGATCTGGGGACGCGGCAGCTCAAATAGCCATTCCTCACAAAAGCCTCACAATTCGCGCATCCTGCGCGCACCTGTGCGGAGCAGAAGGGCCTCACGCATTGTGGAGGCAAGAATGGGGGTGTTGGCTGGGAATGGTGGCGCGGCACATGGGGACCGTTGGCGGGTAGCGATCTGGGGCCTCGCGGCGCTGATGCTACTGACGCCGCTGGTCGCGATGCAGTTCACCCGGGAAGTGACCTGGGATGCCGCCGACTTCATCGTGTTCGGCACGATGCTGGTAGTCGCCTGCGGCACCTATGAGCTGGCGGCGCGGGCGACGGGCAGCGGCACCTATCGCGCGGCGGTCGGCATCGCGGTCGCCACCGCGTTCCTGCTCGTCTGGATCAACCTCGCCGTCGGCATCATCGGGAGCGAGGGCAACCCCGCCAATTTGATGTTCGGCGGCGTGCTCGCCGTCGCGGTCGTCGGCGCCCTCGTCGCACAGTTCCGGCCCGGCGGGATGACGTACGCCCTGATCGCGACGGCGGGCATCCATGCGCTGGTCGCGGTGATCGCGGTGGCCGGACTTGCCGCCGACCTTTCCACGCTGATGCTGAACGGGTTCTTCGTCGCGCTGTGGCTCGTCTCGGCGGGGCTGTTTCGCAGGGCCGCGCGAGACGCGTCGCGGGCGTGAAGGCGGTGTCAGATCAAATCGCTGAAGCGCTCCGGATCGAGCAGAGTACGATCCGGAGAAACCTGCTGTAGCAGGGCGGCGAGGATCGTTGTCGATCGGGCCGGCTTCATGACGACGGGCAGGTCGGGGTGCAGTGCCGCCAATTCGGCGGGAAGCCCCCTGCCGGTGTAGATCACGAACGGCACTGCCTGCTCGACCAGCGTCAGGGCAAGCGGGGTGACGTCGCGATCCTGAAGGTTTGCATCGAGTATCGCCGCGGCCACGGACTCGGACTTCAGCAACGCCAATGCTGCCGCGACCGTATCGACGGGCCCGATGGCACGCCCATCCAGATCCACGATCGCACTCGCCAGGTCCATGGCAAGCGTGGGCTCGTCCTCGACGATGAGAATGGGCAATCCGTTCAGCATAGTGCCTCCTGTGAGCGAGAGCGCGAATCTCTCAGCCGCAGGCGCTCAGGGATGAGCCGGCGATGGAAAGCACAACTAAACTAATTTAGATTAGTTTCACAGATTAATAACACCGCGACACGTCAAATGTTCGCAACTATAGTAGGATCATCATCGGCCCGATTTCTGGCCGCCGATGGCTGAGAGATGCGAAGCGCTCCCGTCAGGAAACGGAGCGTATCGATGACCTCTTCCGCCCTTTCCCCCATGGTTGAAAAGCTGCTGCTCTGGCTGCCGCTTGGCGCACGCGACCGAGCGGCGGTGCTCGCGCTTCCCCACACGACACGCTGCATGCGCGCGCAGGAATATATCGTGCGGGAGGACGATCGGCCCACCCATTCCTGCCTGTTGCTGTCGGGCTATGCCATTCGCCACAAGATCGCCGGAAACGGTGGGAGGCAGATCTTCTCGATCCATATGAAGGGCGACGTGGTCGATCTCCACAATTCGATCCTCCGCCGGGCAGACCACAACATTCAGACGCTGACCGAAGTGGAGGTCGCGATGATCCCGGTTGACGCCATACGCAAAATCGCCGCCGAGCATCCGCTGGTCGGCCAAGCGATGTGGTATGAGACATTGGTCGATGCGGCGATCTTCCGGGAATGGACGCTCAACGTCGGACGGCGCGATGCAAGGGCCAGGGCGGCGCATCTCCTGTGCGAGTTCGGCATCCGCCTGGCGGTGGCGGGACTGGGCACGAAGAACGATTATATCCTGCCGATGACGCAGGAGCAGCTGGCCGATGCCCTTGCCCTTACCAGCATCCATATCAATCGGATGCTGAAGGCGCTCGCGCAGGAGGGCCTGATCGAAAGGACCAAGCGCTCGGTCCGGATACTCGACTTCGAGCGGCTCGCCCGCATTGGCGATTTCGACCCTCGCTACCTGCATCTCGATCGCGTCTCGGGCGCTGCCAACGCGTGAGACTAAACGGTGGGCATCCATATCGGGCGCGGCGCCATGATCCCGAGGAACAGCGGGGATGCCAACCCCTCCGCCAGCCAGCGCCGGAGCGCCGGTAGCGGCTGGGCGGCGAACCAGGCGCGGTCGACCGCGGCGAACTGACGGACGAAGGGCAGGATCGCGACATCGGTGAGCGATCGGGTTTCGCCGCAGAGACAGGCTTGGCCCGTCAGGCGATGGTCGAGATCGGCGAGCAGCGCGAGGCCCTGGGCGCGATGCTCGAGCGGATCGGAGGCGTGGCGATCGGGATATTTGTAGCGGTCGAGATGGTGTTTGAACGGGCCGTCATTGGCCGCGATCGGCGCGACGTCATCGCCCGCCAGCCAATGCTCGGGATCGTTGCGGGCGAGCGCCCAGCGCATGATGTCGAGGCTCTCGTCGATCACCCGCCCGTCCGGCAGCACCAGCACTGGGACGGTGCCCTTGGGCGAGGCGGCGAGCATCTCGGCGGGCTTGTCGCGGAGCCTTATCTCGCGGATCTCGCAGGTCGTCTCGCTGATCGCGAGCGCCATGCGCGCACGCATCGCATAGGGGCAGCGCCGGAAGCTGTAGAGGACCGGCTCAGTCGGGATCATGGCCTGGGTCATGGGCCGGCAGCACCGCGCCGACATGCGCTTGCCCACGCGCCTCGGCCAGGCGCGCCTGGCGATGCCGCTCGGCATAGCGGCTGCGCTGCGCGTCGGACCGCTCGGCGTGGCAGGCGGGGCAGCTCACCCCCTCGACATAATGCGGCGAAGCCATCTGCTCGGGGCTGACGGGCATGCGGCAGGCGCGGCACAGCGCATGGCTGCCGGGGTGGAGGCCATGGGTGACCGAGACGCGCTCGTCGAACACGAAGCATTCGCCCTGCCACCGGCTCTGCTCGGGCGCGACACGCTCGAGATAGGAAAGGATGCCGCCTTTCAGATGGAAGACCTGATCGATCCCCTCGGCCTTGAGGAAGGCTGTGGCCTTTTCGCAGCGTATGCCACCGGTGCAGAACATCGCGACTTTGGGCTTGGCGCCCTCCCCCTCGAATTCGGCGCGATGCTGCTCGAACCAGGCGGGGAAATCGCGGAAGCTGCGCGTGCGCGGATCGATCGCGCCTACGAAGGTGCCGATCGCGACTTCATAGTCGTTGCGGGTGTCGATCAGGATCGTGTCAGGCTGGTCGATCAGCGCGTTCCAGTCCTGGGGCGCGACATAACGGCCGACGTCAAGCGGGTCGATGTCCGGCTTGCCCATGGTGACGATCTCGCGCTTGATCCGCACCTTCATCCGGTGAAACGGCATCGCCGGCGCGCGCGATTCCTTGACTTCGATCTCGGCGCAGCCGGGCAGGCCGCGGATATAAGCGAGGACGCGACCGATCGCTTCGTCCGATCCGGCGATCGTGCCGTTGATCCCTTCGTGCGCGAGCAGCAAGGTGCCCTTCACGCCCTCGGCGCTGCACAAGCGGGCCAGCGGCTGCTGGATCGCGGGGCAATCGTCGAAGGTCGTAAACCGATAGAGCGCGACGACGCGGATCGGCAGGCGTTCATTGGACATTGGCGCGGAGATAGGCGCGCCCGCCCGCCCTCGCCAGCCTATTTGCGTTGCTGGCTGCGCCGGGCGACGGTGTTCGCGTGGAGGATCTCGACGCGCGTCTGGAGCTCGGCCTTTTCCGAATCCGACAGGCCGTCGCGGGAATAACGGGCTTGGAGCGCACCGATCGAAGCGCGCTCGCGGCGGAGCGCACGGGTCTCGCGGCGGGTGAGCTGGCCGCTGCGGCGGCCGGCATTGGTGTCGTTGCGGATCTTGCCGAGCTGGCGGCCGATGCTGGTGTCTCGCGGCGCGCCGGGCATCGGGCTTGGACTATAGCCCCAGCCCTGCGCCGATGCGGGCATGGCAACGAAAAAGGCGACGGTCAGGATCGGGACTGCAACCAGGCGCATCACAATCTCCCCTCTTTGATGCCCGAGATATCGCCAGCGAATCCCTAACCGGCGCTGAACGCGTACCGGCGCGCGACGCGGGCCTGCCAGAGCAGGATCAGCGGGGTCTCGACCAGCTCGATGCCGAGGCCGATCAGATGTCCGGCGGAGGGCGTGCCGACCAGGATCAGCGACGCCAGCCGCGCAAGGCCGCCGGTAACGACCA
Source organism: Sphingomonas sp. JC676 (assembly GCF_014489075.1). GTDB lineage: Bacteria > Pseudomonadota > Alphaproteobacteria > Sphingomonadales > Sphingomonadaceae > Sphingomonas. The sequence continues at coordinate 67,594 of NZ_JACTGR010000005.1, forward strand.
TCGCGCCGAGCAGGCGGATGCGCTGGGTCTTGCGCTCGACACCCGGGATGCAGCTCGCGAAGAGCAGGAGCATCATCAGGAACAGGCCCGAGATGTAGCGGAAATGGCTATCGAGATCGGTGGGGACGACGGGGACATGGCCGAGCCAGTCGGGCCCGCGCGTCACGCCCAGAACCGCGGCGGTGAGCGGCAGCAGCAGGGTAATCGCCATCAGCGCCTGGAGCAGCCGCTTCTCGGCGGTGCGGCTCACGTCTTGTCGAGCTCGAGCAATTCCTTGCGGATATGGATCGCCTTCAGCGAAATGCGCACCTCGATCAGGAAATAGACCAGGCCTGCCATCAGCAGCAGCATCGAAATGATGAAGGCGACCGCGACCCAGATGCCGACATGGAGATTGCCGAGCCGCGAGACGAACAGCAGCGCGACGACGATGCAGACGGCGAGCGCGCTGGCGGTGCACAGGAAGATCGCGTTGTTGATCACCGAGATCCGGCGATCGATGATCCGCAGCTCCCAGACATGGCGATCATGCTCGGGCCCGGTCGAACGCGGATGGAGCTGCTCGATGTCGCGCGCGCGATCGACGATGCGGGCGAGGCGGCCGACCATGACGTTGAGGAACGCCCCGATGCCAGCAAGCAGGAACACCGGCGCGATCGCAGCCTGGATCGTTGCCGATACGGTGGAGAGATAGGGACCTTCCATGCGATTTGCCTTATGAAGGTGCCGGGGGCCTTGCTGCAAGCGGAGTGACGCACCGATGCTGTCTTTCGAAACCGACGACGCCGCGGGCGTGATCGAATTCACCGTCGAGGGCGGGATCACCCGCGCCGAATATGACGCCGCCGTGGAGGCAATGGAGGCCGGGATCGCCAGGCACGGCAAGATATCGGCGCTGGCGGAGATCCGCAGCTTCACCGGCATGGAGCTTTCCGCCTGGTGGAAGGATGTGAGCTGGGGCGTGACGCACATGAACAAGGTGCGCCGCGCTGCGATCGTCACCGACAGCGGCTGGATCGAGGCGGCTACGCATGCGGGCAGCGTGGTGCTGCCAGCCGAAGTGAAGGTGTTTCCGCTGGATGAATTCGCGGCGGCGCGCGCCTGGATCCGCGAAGAATGAGGGCCTGCACCGCTTGGTAACCGCTGCGGGGTACGAAGGCGGAATGACCAAGCCCATGTCCTTGGACGAATTCACGCGCCTGCCGCCCGCGCTTACCATGGATTGCGTCGACGGGCTGGCCGGCGGGATCGATCAGGTGGCCGCGCACGCCGCGCCGACGCACCGCTTCCTGCGCTATGGCTGGTACGACGCCGCGCTCCAGGCCTATGGTGGCGCGGCGCGGACGCTGACGGTGGCGCGCGAGGGCGAGACGGTGGCGGCCCTGCCCTTCATCACCAAGGGGCCGGCGCGGCTGGGCATGGCCGAAGTGCCCGGATGCTATTGGCCGTTCCGCAGCTTTCCGGTGCGCGAGGATGCCGATATCGAGGCGGGCAAGACGCTGCTCGACCGGCTGCGGCGCGAGGTGCGCGTGCTCCGGATCGGGCCGGTCTATGACGGCGATCCGGGTCTGGAACTGCTCAAGGAAGCGGCAAAGGCGCGCGGCTGGGCGGCGATCGACCGCTTCGTCGCGGACAGCTATGCGCTCGACATGGCGGCGCTCCGGGCCGAGGGGACATGGCCGCGCAATTCGACGCTGAAGAAGAACCGCTTCCACGAAAAGCATCTGGGCGAGCATGGCGCGCTCGACTGGGGCTTCGTCTCGGGCGCGACATGGGACGAGGCGGCTTTTGCTGCGCTCGGCGCAGTCGAGGAGAAGAGCTGGATCGCGGCGCGGACCGACGGCTCGGACGCGAAATTCACCGGCGCGGGGCACGGCGCCTTCTGGCGGCGCGCAGCGGCCGATCCGGTGCTGGCGGACATGATGTGGGCAGCAATGCTGCGGGTCGACGGGGAGCCGACCGCCTTCTCGTTCGATCTCAATGCGGGGTCGCTCAAATATGCGATCGCGAACAGCTACGACCCGCGCGTCGGCAAGCACTCGCCCGGCAAGCTATTGTATTACCGCAATTTGCTGCAGGCGATCGAGGACGGGATCACCAACGTCGACTGGGGCGCGGGCGACAGCGGCTACAAGCGCGTGATCGGCGCGGCGAAGGGCCCGGCGATCCGCGACTGGCTGTTCGTGCGCCCCGGCATCCCGGCGCTGGCGGCAAAAATGCTGCGCAGCATTTGGCGCCGCAGCGGGCATCGCCAGACGCCCGGGACGGCGACGCAGCCCGCCGAGGATTGACGCTCAGCGCGGAAAGCGGATGGCATCTTCGACGAAGACGAATTCGGCCGCCGGTCGCTTTGCGTCCAGTTCCAGCCATTCAAGGCAGGCGATGGCGTTTCGTAAGCAGCCATTCGTGCCGGTCAGCCGTCACGGCCGCATGGTCGACTAAGGAGCAGGAGTTCCCGGGACGATGTTCGCGTGCCGGGCGAGGTGGCGCCAAGCTCCATCGACCCGGATATAGACATTTGTGTAGCGCCGATTGAGCGTCTTTTGCCCATACATGCGGGCCTGTTCGCTGGCAGCGCCCGGAAAAACCACCTCGCGGCCCATGACCACGGCGACGTCCCCCGTGATGACGATATCTTCGGGCGTACGCTCGAACACTTCATTGCGGATTTCGCCCGAGGCGACCATCCGCATCAGATCCTCTCGCGTGAGTATGCGGTTGTTCGGGGCGTTGACCCGCAGATGAGGGTCCGAAATCGTCCTGATCGCCTCGATATCCGCGGACGCTACCGCCGATCGTTGCCGCGCGTCCGCAGCCAGGACGGCACGCTCGTCGGCTGTTTGCACGGCAGGATCCGGAATTGCAGCCCGGGAAGGATCGGCGAGTATCGCTGCGGCTACGGCGCCCAATGCCGTCAGACCAGCAAGGCGCGGGAGCCAACCAATTTGCATCGCCTTCCTCCAAGCCGCAAAGGCGGCAGCATAGTTGAGCGCATTCCCCGGATTTCGGCAACGTCCGCTTAGTTTGCCCTCGCCACCGTCAAGGCGTCGGCGATTCCGTCAGGAGACTCGCAGCGGGAACTTTCAAAGGAGCGGCGCGAATGTCCGCCTTCTACCAATAGCGGCCAATTGCCCAAGTGTGCCCGGCCGGAACATTTGCTTCAAGCTGGGCCGAAGCGGGAACCGATTCGGTCTCCCGCGCATCAAGCGCAGATGCGAATCGCCACCTACAATGTGAACGGCGTCAACGGACGCCTGCCGGTGCTGCTGCGCTGGCTGGAGCAGACCAAACCGGACGTGGTGTGCTTGCAGGAGCTGAAGGCCCCGGACGAGAAATTCCCCGAAGGCGCGATCCGCGACGCCGGCTATGGCGCGATCTGGCATGGGCAGAAGAGCTGGAACGGCGTCGCGATCCTGGCGCGCGGATGCGATCCGGTGGAGACGCGGCGCGGGCTTCCCGGCGATCCCGACGACAGCCATAGCCGCTATATCGAGGCGGCGGTGGACGGCGTGCTGGTGGCCGGGCTGTATTTGCCCAACGGCAATCCGCGGCCGGGGCCCAAGTTCGACTATAAGCTCCAATGGTTCGAGCGGCTGATCGCGCATGCCGCGGCGCTGGTGGTGACCGACGCGCCGGTGGTGGTGTGCGGCGACTATAACGTGATGCCGACCGAGCTGGACGTCTACAAGCCAGAGCGCTGGCTGGACGATGCGCTGTTCGCGCCCGAGGTGCGCGCGGCATTCTTCCGGCTGCTCGACCAGGGCTGGACCGACGCGCTGCGCACGCTGCACCCGGGCGAGACGATCTACACCTTCTGGGACTATTTCCGGAACGCGTTCGCAAGGGATGCCGGGCTGCGCATCGACCATTTCCTGCTCAACGCGCCCGCAGCGAAACGGCTGAAGGACGCCCAGGTCGACAGCTTCGTGCGCGGCTGGGAGAAGACCAGCGACCATGCGCCGGTGTGGATCGAGCTGGGCTGACCCTCGGCACGCTACGCCGCGGCGCCGCCCAACGCCTCGCGGAGCTGCTTCACCTGCTCGTTGAGTGCGATGATCTGCGGGACGGTCAGCTTCGAGTTTTCGAGCAGCGCATCCGTCAGGCACGATGCCTCGCTGCGCAGCCCCTTCCCCTTGGCGGTGAGGAACACTTGGACCTGGCGCTCGTCCGCCGGATTGCGCTGGCGCGAAACGAAGCCGGCGGCCTCGAGACGCTTCATCAGCGGCGTGATCGTGCTAGGCTCAAGCGCGAGTCGATCGGCGATGGCGCTGATCGTCTGGCCGTCGCCTTCCCAGAGTGTGCTCAGCACGAGCAACTGCGGGTAGGTCACGCCCAGCGAATCGAGCATCGGCTTGTACAGCCGATTGATCGCGATCGAGGTCGAATAGAGCGAAAAGCAGAGCTGCGCATCGAGCGGCAGCGGCTCCTTGGCATGCTGGGACACAAAAACCTCGCTTTCAGATCAATCTCTTATGGCAGGAATGCATATCGCGATAAATTTCTTCTGGACAAGGGGTAATTGTGATGGCATTTAATATTTATCGCGATAAACAATATCGCAGCAAACAAATGGAAGGAGATCCGAAATGACCAAGTCCAAGATGCTTCTCGCCGCCGCTGCCTCGCTCGCTTTGGGCGCCGCCCCTGCCGCTGCCCAGGACAAGACGTCCGCGCCGATCAAGTCTGTCGTGCTCGTGCATGGCGGCTTTGTCGATGGCTCCGGCTGGATGGATGTCTACAAGATCCTCAAGAAGGACGGCTACAAGGTCACCATCGTCCAGAACCCGACCAACTCGCTGGCCGACGACGTTGCCGTCACCAGGCGCGCGATCGCCGCTGCCGATGGTCAGGTGATCCTGGTCGGCCACAGCTATGGCGGCGTGGTCGTCTCCGAGGCGGGCACCGATCCCAAGGTCGCTGGCGTGGTCTATATCGCCGCCTTCGCGCCGGATAAGGGCGAGTCGGTGAGCTCGCTGATCGCCAATCCCCCGGCGGGCGCGCCGGTGCCGCCGATCCTGCCCCCCAAGGACGGCTATCTGTTCCTCGATCAGACCAAGTTCGCGGCTTCGTTCGCGGCGGATGTCCGGCCCGACCTCGCCCAGTTCATGGCGGACTCGCAGGTTCCCTGGGGCGTCGAGGCGCTGCAGGGCGCGGTGACCAGCCCGGCATGGCGCGTGAAGCCCAGCTGGTACCTGGTGGCGAGCGAGGACAAGATGATCCCGCCGGCCGCGCAGCGGATGATGGCGGCCCGCGCCGGAGCGCATGTCTCGGAAACCCCGGCCAGCCACTCGGTCTATGTCTCGAAGCCCGCCGCGGTCGCAGCGATCATCGAGCAGGCCGCGCAGGGCGCCGCCAAGTAACCCCACTCCCTACCCCGCTGGCGCCGGATCTCTTGCGAGGTCCGGCGCCTTTGCGTGCAACGCGGTGCTGCTCACAACCATCCGGCGGTCTGCGCCAGTAGCCACAGGCCGATGCCGAGGAACAGCAAGGCCGCGACCATCCGGACGATGTGGAGCGGCACGCGGCGGATCAGTTCGTTGCCGAGGAACACCGCGGGGACGTTGGCGAGCATCATCCCCAGCGTCGTGCCGGCGGTGACCCACAGCACCTGATGGAAGCGCGCGCCGAGTGCGACGGTGGCGATCTGGGTCTTGTCGCCCATCTCAACCAGGAAGAAGGCGATCGCAGTGGTGAGGAAGGCGCCGAAGCGGCCCGGCGTTCCGGCGACATCGTCGAGCTTGTCCGGGATCAGCGTCCATACCGCCATCGCGATGAACGAGGCCGCGATCAGATAGCGGAACCACAATCCCTGGAGCAGCGAGGCGACTTCGGAGCCGACCAAAGCGGCGAGAAAATGATTGGCGAGCGTCGCCACCAGGATGCCGAAGATGATCGGCACGGGGCGCTTGAAGCGTGTGGCCAGGACGATGGCGAGAAGTTGGGTCTTGTCGCCGATCTCGGCGAGCGCAACGACGGCGGTGGAGGTGAGCAGGGCTTCCAAGACGGTCTCCGGGCCGGGCGAATGCGAATCCAACAGCATCGCAAATCCCGCCCGGCATGAGCGGAGATGCGACGCCATTGGTCTCGCCCGAACGGAAACTCCGCTCCCCGCGCACCACGGCCTCTCGACCGAGTATGTTGACGCGCGGGCCCGTCCTGGGTGGACGGCTGGCTACTCCCCAGATGACGAAGGCGCGGTACCGTATGCTGCGCCGCAGCGCAAGTTGCGCGCGCCGAGCGTTCCGTCAGTTAGTTTTCGCGCTCTCTCGGCGAGGCAGCGAGGTTGCGCCTGCTCAAAGCCGCCCTGGCATCCGCCTCATTCAAGTCGTTAAACTCCGCCCACTCTGTCTCTGTGAGGCAGAATCGCTTGGCCATCATCGAGCCGGTAGGAACGAGACGGCGGCAGATCTTCTTTTCCTTGGCCGGCTGCGCGCCCGGAGCCGGCGCAGTGGGCGTGTCCTGCGCGGCGGCAGGCAAGCAGACCAGTAATCCTGAAGTAGCGGCCGCAAGTAGAAGTCTGAACATCTTATTTCACCCCCTCATTCGAATCGGATATAACCTCGACTGAGGGAGCGTGACAACTTCCTTCCTGATGGGATCAGACGCGTAGATACCGGAAATACCAGACCTCGTGCCCCTTGCGCCGCGCCTTGCGTTCGTAGCGGGTCTCGGGCCAGTCGTCCGGGCGGGTGAGGAAATCCTGCGCGGTCCTGGCCTGCCATTCGAAATCGCGGCGGCCGTTCATCACCATCATCGACCAGCGGCAATAGACCGGGTGATCGGTGCCGAGGCGGAATTCGCAACCGGGCTTGAGCTTCGCGGCGATCAGATCGAGCGGGCCTTCATTGACCATGCGCCGTTTGGCGTGGCGCGCCTTGCGCCACGGATCGGGATGGAGAAGATAGAGCCGGTCGAGGCTCGCGTCGGGCAGGCGCTCGAGCACGGTGAGCGCATCGCCCATGTGCAGGCGGACGTTCGACAGTTCCTCGTCGCGGATATGATTGAGCGCACCGACCACGCCGTTGAGGAAGGGCTCGCAGCCGATGAAGCCGTGATCCGGGCGCATCAGCGCCTGCCCCGCCAGATGCTCGCCTGAGCCGAAGCCGATCTCGAACTCGAGCGGGCGATCGTCGCCGAACAGGGTGCGCGCGTCGAGCGCGCCGGTTTCGGGGACGCTGACCTGGGGCAGCATCTCTTCCATAAGCGCGGACTGGCCCTGGCGGAGCTTGTGCCCGGCGCGGCGGCCATAGAGGCGGCGAATGGTAGTCGGATCGGCCATCCGGGCGCGCATAGAGGCGCCGGGCGGGGATCGCAAACCGGGACGGACGCCTAGCTCCGCCCACCCACTTTGGCATAGGCATTGAGGATAGCGGGGATCAGCCCGGGAAAGCGCTCTTCCACCTCCGCGCAGCGCGACGCGTTGACCATTTCCACGCCCTGACGTTCCGAGCGGATCAAACCCGCGTCCCGCAGCACCTTGAAATGCTGCGACAGCGACGATTTCGGGATGGTCCGATCACCGACGCTGGCGAAGGTCGAGCAGCCCTGGACACACGAGACCCCCGCAAGCTCGACGAAGATCGCCGCGCGCACCGGATCGGACAAGGCGTGGAGGATCGCCTCCGGCCGTACATCGTCCATCGAGGGGTGAAACAGGGGTCGCATAAAAAAACAGATAGGGGGGCTTGAAGCTTGGTTCAACAGTTCCGATTTCCTGAACTATGGGACTAAGGCACGCCATCCCGACGGCCGACCCAGCAGATTAGGGATCAAAATCATGTCGAAACTCGCAGGCAAGGTCGCCGTCGTCACCGGGGCTTCCAAGGGCATCGGCGCCGGAATCGCCAAGGCGCTCGCCGCCGAAGGTGCCGCGGTCGTCGTCAACTATGCATCGAGCAAGGCCGGGGCGGACGCCGTGGTCGAAGCCATCACCCAGGCCGGCGGCAAGGCGGTCGCAGTGCAAGGCGACGTCGCCAAGGCCGATCAGGCCGAGGGCATCATCCAGGCTGCGATCACGAATTTCGGCCGGCTGGACGTGCTGGTCAACAATTCGGGCGTCTATGAATTCGCGCCGATCGAGGCGATCACCGAAGAGCATTATCGCCGGCAATTCGACATCAACGTGCTCGGCTTGCTGCTCACCACCAAGGCGGCCGAGAAGCATCTGGGGGAAGGCGCGAGCATCATCAACATCTCGTCGGTAGTCACCAGTGTGCTGATGCCGCAATCGGCGGTCTATACCGGCACCAAGGGCGCAGTGGACGCGATCACCGGCGTGCTGGCCAATGAACTCGGCCCGCGCAAGATCCGCGTCAATGCGATCAACCCGGGTGTCGTTGAAACCGAGGGCACGCACGAAGCAGGCGTCGTCGGCTCGGAGATGGAAGCCGGGTTCGCGGCCCAGACGCCGCTGGGCCGTGTCGGCCAGCCGGAAGACATTGCCGCGGTCGCGGTGTTCCTCGCTTCCGACGATTCGCGCTGGCTGACCGGCGAGAAGATCGCCGCGAGCGGCGGGCTGCGCTAAACCTGGGGCAGCGCGGGCTTCTCTTCCACGAGGGGCCCGCGCTTGCGTTCAATAAGCGCGGACGGCGGGCTTGAGGCCGTTCTGGTCGCACATGCCCTTCATATATTCGTTGAAATGGTGCTGGACATATTCCTTGCCGTTCCAGCGCTCGACCGGGAAGCAGAAGCCGGGGCCGCCGATCTCGAGATCGGGCCAGCCGCCCGGGCCCCTGGCCTTGAACTCGGCGATCCCGGTTTCCGACGTGATCTGCTTCCAGCTCCCGTCTGGCTGCTGGCCGACCAGCGCAAAATAGGCGCCGGTATTGCCGTAGCAGAAGGTGCCGCCCTCGGTGATCAAAGCCTCGGCGCGGCCGTCGCCGTTCAGGTCCCGGATGCTTTCGATCATAGCGCCCGCGGGATCGGGCTGGTCGGCGCAGATCAGCCATTTGGCGCCCTTCCTCGTGGCGCCGGCGGCCTTGAAGATCGCGGTGCGCTGGACAGGGGTGAGCGCGGCGGGCTTGGTCGCGGGGCTGACCATGCCGGCCGATGCCTGGGCCGGAGTCGCGACAGGCAGGGGCTTGGCCGGAACAGCACCGAGGGGCGCGTAGACGCCGGCGGCATAGCGGATCGGCACGACCTTGCCGCCGCTGCTATATTGGAGATCGAGCCATCCCTGGGGCCCTTGGCTGATAGCCTTGACGGTACCCGTGTGGCTGAACAGCAGGCGCCAGGGCCCGTTCGGGCCATCACGCGCGACCAGCGCGAAATAGGCATTGTCGGGGGCGTAGCACGGCCCGGCATCGGTGAAGATCGCCTCGTTCTTCTGCTTGTCGCCGCTATAGTCGAGCAAGGTGACGCGTGGATTGGCGGGGGCGCCGCAGCGATTGACCGGCCGGTCAGCGACGATCCTGAACCCCGCGGCGGTGAAGAGCTGCGCCCGGTCGCCAAAGGGCGAGGTCTGGGCCAGGCCGGCGGCGACCGGCGCCGCGAGGAGCGCCCCGACAATCATCAACTTACCGAGCATCATGCCTCAATCCCCTCCGGCGAATCGCCGGCCGAGACTAGCATGCGGATGACGTCATGACTTCACGATTGCGCAGGTTCATCAGAGCGCGAGCTGGGCGACCTGACAGGTGGTGCGGAGCGGGAGCGACGCGCGATGGTGATGCGCGAGGCGGCGATGCTGGGGCACGGTTGCGCGCGGCTCGCGGCGGAGCAAGGCGGGATTGGTGAGCGTGCGCACGGCCGGCTCGGCGGTCCAGTCGCCCTGGACGTGGCAGAGGCCGAGCGCGGCAAGTGCTTCCAGCTCGCCACGAGTCTCGACGCCCGTAGCAACGACGGTGACGCCCATGCCGCGTGCGAGGCGCATCACCCCTTCGACGATCGGGCGACGCGAGGCGCTGGCGTCGATGCGGCGGACCAGTGTGCCGTCGAGCTTGACGAAGCGCGGGGTGAAACGGGCAAGCAGATTGAGGGCGACCGGGCCGGCGGCGAAAGCATCGAGCGCGACCGAAAGCCCGCGCGCCATGCACGCCTTGATCAGCGCCGCGGCGCTGTCGCGGTCGCCGCGCTCGTCGGCGCTGACTTCTACGACGAGCCGATCGACCGGGAAGCGATGTGCAAGCGCAGTGCGGAACAGGTGCGAGAGGAGCGGTTCGGTCTTGCCGCCCGCAGCACCGACGGGGACTGCTAGAAGTGCGTCCGAACGGAGCAGCCCGGCGGCGACGGCGCGCTCCACCGCCAGCGTGATCCGGCGTGCCTCGAGCGAGATGCGCAATTCGGGCGGGAGCGCCGCGGCGGCGGCGCTGAAGCTGCGGCCGCGCGACGCGGTGGCGACGGCCTGCCAGGCGAAGGGCTGCGATGCGCCGAGTGCGATCATCGGCTTGAGCGTGACCTCAAGGTGCAGGCTATCGAGCATCCGATCGTCCATCATTCCGTCTCCTGTTGGAAAGATGAATATTGGTTAATGAAAGCTTCGCCCACTCCGTGCCTCGCCGCATTGGATTCGCCCGCATAGGGACTCTACCAAGTAGCGGAGCAGGCGATTTGGCGGGGTGCCGAAGGCGAGCGAGTCGCGCGCGATCGACGGCGGCTCAGCAGTTTAGCGATAGCTGCTTATACGTGCATATGTCCGCGGCAATCGCGGCCGCGGCGGTATGACGCGACATGCTCAGGCCGCGGCGCGGCGGACGGTGGGCGGCGGCAGCGCGCCGACTTCAGGCGGAGCAATATGATCGCCTTGGACGTGATAGATGCCAAAGCTGCGAAGGCGGGTGAACACGGCTTCGCTGTTTACGCCGCTGGCGAGGATCTTGATCCCGAGCTTGCGGATGCGCGGCGTCAGGTCTTCGAGCACGAGGCGGCGCGACCAGCTGCTGGCGATGCCGCCGACCAGGTCTTCGTCGAGCTTGACCGCGTTGGGCACGTAGCGCGCACAGGCGCCGAGGCCAGTCTGGTCCTGTCCGAGCCCGACAAAGGTGGTGAGGCTGCCCATCCTGGAACTGCGGTGGACGATGTCCGCGAGCTGCGCGCCGGGAAGGTTCTGATAGCCGTGCAGCGCAAAGATCATCCGTTCGGGAATCAGGCCGCATTGCTTGCCGATCCGGGCTGCGGTGATCATCGGCTCGCCGGGAACCGAGGTGCCGGGCGCGTGAACGGGGATGCAGAGCCGCGCGGTGGTGGTTCCCAACCCGGCGGACATCGCCCAGCGGATCGCGGCGGCGGCGCAACGGCGATCGAAATCGCCGCGAGATTCGGGCTCGATCATCGCGAAGATCTGGGCGGCGGATTCGCCGTTCGGGCCGCGCAGCACGGCCTCATAGGCATAGACGCGACCTCCGACGACATCGACGATCGGCTGAAAGGCCATGGTCATGCCCGACTCGGCGGCCGGGCGGATCGGCGCTTCCGGGCTGATAACCCCCGACTCCATTTGCGCTCCTTTCAACCCCCTCCCGATGAAGAAATCAGGTTATCGAATCTTATAGAGGATCCTCAGCGAAACTGCGTGGGAAGGCCCAAAAAAGCCAAGGCCCTGTGCAGCTTGGCAGCTGCACAGGGCCCGGGAAGACTGTGAAGAAAGACGCGCGGACTTAGGCGAGCGCGGCCTTAAGGTCATCGACCAGATCGGTCTTTTCCCACGGGAAAAAGTCACCTTCGGCCTTGCGGCCGAAATGGCCATAGGCCGCGGTCTTCTGATAGATCGGCTTGTTCAGCGCGAGATGCGTGCGGATGCCGCGCGGGGTGAGCCCGCCCAGCTTGGCGATGCCCATGATCGCCTCCTCGATCTTGTCGTCGCCGACGGTACCGGTGCCGTGGGTGTCGACATAGAGCGACAGCGGCTTGGACACGCCGATCGCATAAGCGAGCTGGATCGTGCAGCGCTGGGCAAGCCCGGCGGCGACGATGTTCTTCGCCAGATAACGGGTGATGTACGCCGCCGAGCGATCGACCTTGGTCGGGTCCTTGCCCGAGAAGGCGCCGCCGCCGTGCGGGGCTGCGCCGCCATAAGTGTCAACGATGATCTTGCGACCGGTAAGCCCGGCGTCACCGTCCGGCCCGCCGATCTCGAAGCTGCCGGTCGGGTTGATGTGATAGACGGTCTCGTCCGAAAGCAATTCGGCCGGAAGAATGTCGGCAACGACCTTCTTCACATAGGCATGGAGCTCGGCTTCCTTGTCGCCTTCGTCATAGCCCTTGCCGTGCTGGGTCGAGACGACGATCGCGGTGCACGCGACGGGGCGGCTGCCCTCGTAGCGCAAGGTCACCTGGCTCTTGGCGTCGGGCTCGAGGAACGGCGCCGCGCCCGAATGGCGATCGGCGGCCATCTGGGCGAGGATCCGGTGGCTGTAGTAGAGCGTCGCCGGCATCAGGTCGGGCGTGTCGTCGGCTGCATAGCCGAACATGATGCCCTGATCGCCGGCACCTTCGTCCTTGTTGCCCGAGGCGTCCACGCCCTGCGCGATGTGCGCCGACTGCGGATGCAGGTTGTTCTCGAAGCGCAAGGTCTCCCAGTGGAAGCCATCCTGCTCATAGCCGATGCGCTTGACGGTATCGCGGACGGTCTTCTCGACCTCTTCCTTGACGCCGGGCGCCCAATTGCCGGCTTCGTCCATGATGCCCTTGCCGCGGATTTCACCGGCGAGGACGACGAGCTGGGTGGTGGTGAGCGTCTCGCAAGCGATGCGCGCTTCCGGATCCTTGGACAGGAACAGATCGACGATCGCGTCGGAAATCTGGTCGGAAACCTTGTCGGGATGGCCTTCAGAGACCGATTCGGACGTGAAGAGATAATTGGAACGCATGATTTTCCTCGTGCAGGGGCCAGGGAAGCCGGGCCGTTGCCATGCCCATATAAAGCTTTCCTTATATGTGGCCCCTAGCGGGCAAAGCGACGATTGGCAACGGCCAAGACGAGGAACAGTCCCGCGACGAGAAAGGCGAGCCAGTTGCCGGCCTGCGCGAACAGCGTGGGCGGCAGCGGACGCGGCAGCGGCAGGCGGATCGCTCCGGCCTGCCCCGCCGGCACCGTGCCGAGCACGCGGCCGTGTGCGTCGATCACCGCGGAGATGCCGGTGGGCGTGCTGCGGAGAATCGGCAGCCCCTCCTCGATCGCGCGCATCCGCGCCTGGGCGAGATGCTGGGGCGGCCCCCAGCTGCCGAACCAGGCGTCGTTGGAAGGGTTGAACAGGAAATCGGGGCGATTGCGCTTGTCGACCACCTGGCCGGAAAAGACGATCTCGTAGCAGACCTGGACGCCCGCCTTGCCGAAGCCGGGTACGGTGAGCGTCGCCGGGCCGGGTCCCGGAAGAAAGTCGATATCGCCCATCACCAGCCGGGCGAGGCCGAGCGGCTCGAGCAGCGGGCGCATCGGCAGATATTCGCCGTACGGCACGAGATGCGCCTTGTCGTAGCGCTGGCCCAGCATGCCGGCCGAATCGAGCACCCAGACCGAATTGCCCGCGCCGGTGAGCCGCTCGTTCGAATGGAACATCAGCGCGTTGCCGCTAACCAACGCCTGATCGAGCGGGCCGAGCACGGCGGCGATGCGGGCGCGGGTGAGGCGCGGATCGGCGCGGAGATAATAGCGACTGGGATAGCCGTCCTCGAGGAACTGGTTGACCATCCCCTCGGGCCAGACGACGAGGCGCGGCAGCGGGCCCGGGCCTCCGCTGAGCGCGATCAGCCTGGCGAGCGTGCGTTCGGCATAATCGGGCGCATCGACGCCGTCCTGGCCGATATTGGGCTGGACGATGGTGACCTGCGTCCCGCTCGCGGTGCTAATGCACTTGATATAGTCGCAGCGATCCGAGGCGAAGAAGGCGAACAGCGCGAGCAGGGGGAGCAACAGTAACGGGCGATAGTTGCGCTGCGCGGCGAGGAAGAGCGTGCCGGCAATGGCGATGGTGACGCCTGAAAGCGCATAGGTGCCGATCCAGGCGGCAAGATCGCGGAGGCCGGGCACCGGCACCCAGAGCACACCGAGCGGGTTCCACGGATAGCCGGTGAACAGCACGCCGCGCAGATATTCGGTGAGGATCCAGGCGGCAGCGGCGGCGAGGACGAAGCCCTGATCGGCCTCGACCCACCCTGCCCGGCTATGCACGCTGCGATCGAAGCGCCAGGCAAGGCCCATCGCCAGCGCCGGATAGACCGCGAGATAGAGCGCGAGCAGGAACACCGCGAAATAGCCGAGCACCGGCGGCATCTTGTCCTGATAGTCGAAGGCGTGCTGGATCCAGTTGTTGCCGACGGTGAAATGGCCGACGCCGAATACCCAGCCACGCAGCAAGGCGGACCGTAGCGTCGGCCCCTCGCGGACCAGCCAGAGCAGCAGCGCGAGGCAGACCAGGCTGACGCCCCACCAGTTGAGCGGGGCGAAGCCGGTCGCCGAAAGCAGGCCGATGGCGAAGGCGGTGAGCAGGGGGCGACGGAGCATGGAGCGGGGGCTTAGCCTATCGGGCCGGGCGATAGGAAGCCTGCCGGTCGGTTCGGAATGGGCATCAAGGCCCGCTTCTGACAGAAACGGCCATTCGCTCGGCGGAGAGTCACCATTTTGCGGCGCGATCTACATCGGTTCGTCGCACGGTGCGCTCGAACCACCCGCTCAGCCGACAGCCTTCATGGACCTGTTCATCTGCGGGACAGCTTAACCTGAACACGCAAGGCCGGCGGGGGGCAATTGAAGGAGGTTGCTCATGCGTTTCATTTCCAAAAAGTCAGGGGTTCGCTTCCTGGCCGCCTTGCTGGCCGCGTCCGCGTCAGGCAGCGCGTTTGCCCAGGAGCAGCAGAGCTCGACCGATCCCAGTATCGTGGTAACTGGCCAGCCCGCACCTGCAGAGCCGGCGATGACCGCAGGGCCTGAGGTCAAAGGCGTCATCTCCGCGCGCAATGGCGACAAGATGAAAGTCAGGACCGCCGACGGCTCCAGCGTGATTATCGCCGTCAATGATTCCACGCGGATCAAGGCCGGAGGAGGCCTGTTCAGCGGCACCAGCAAGCTTGGCAAGGATTCGCTGCTCAACGGGGTGCCGGTTACCGTCAAGACATTGCAATCGGCCGATGGGCAGTCGGAGCTGGTGGCGAGCCAGATCAGTTTCCGGAAGAACGACCTCAAGACCGCGACGATGATCCGCAACGCGACGGACCAGCGCTTCGAGGAACAGACCGCCGCAACGGAGTCGTTGCGCGGCCGCCTGGGCGATATCGACAAATATAATATCAAGGGCACTACCAATGTGCACTTCGATACCGGCAAGGCGGAACTGTCCGAACAGGACAAGGCAGAACTCTGCTCGACGGCAACCACAGCCGAGGGAACGGAAAATGCGCTGATCCTGGTCGTCGGCTACACCGATTCGACCGGAACCGACGAAGTCAATCAGCAACTCAGCGAAAAGCGCGCCAACCGCGTCATCAATTATCTTCAGCAGAAGTGCGGCTGGAAACCCTATCGTATGCTCACCCCGACCGGGATGGCCACGGCGGACCCGCTGGCGAGCAACGACACCGACGAAGGCAAGGCGCAGAACCGCCGCGTTGCGGTGAATATCCTGGTCAGCAAAAGCGTCGACGTTGCCGACAACAATATGTGAATGGCGTGGGGCGCGCTTCGCGTCCCCCCATATTGTGTAGCGGGGATCCCGAGGAATCTCCGCATCGGGCCGGGAGCGGCAATCCGCTCCCGGCCAGACATCCTTCGCATCCGTCCAAGCGCCGACGCCCCAGGTCCGCTTCTGACATCACGCTCATCAGCGCGCAGTGCCTTGGCGTTGAGCGCCGTTGTTCCTGCGCCGACCTATCGGCTAAGACGTGCGGCATGATCCGCCCGTTCCACCTCGCCTTCCCCGTCCATGACATCGACGCGGCGCGCGCCTTTTACGGCGGCGTGCTCGGATGCCCCGAGGGGCGCTCGTCCGAAAGCTGGGTCGATTTCGATCTGTTCGGCCACCAGATCGTCGCGCATCTCGATCCCGCCGCGAAGCCGGTGGCGGTCGCCAACAAAGTCGATGGCCACGACGTGCCCGTGCCGCATTTCGGGGTGGTGCTGACGATGCCCGACTGGGAGGTGCTTGCCCGCCGGGTCGAGGCAGCGGGCGTGGCGTTCGGCATCGCGCCGCACGTCCGGTTCAAGGGCCAGGTGGGCGAGCAGGCGACGATGTTCTTCCGCGATCCCAGCGGCAACGCGCTCGAGTTCAAGGCGTTCGCCGACGATTCCATGCTGTTCGCAAGCTGATGGCCGATCCGGTTTCCGTCGATGTGCCCCACAAGCTCGGCCGCGAGGCGGCGCGGGCGCGGATCGCGGGCGGCGTGGGCAAGCTCGCCGACATGTTTCCCGGCGGCGGCACCGTGGAGGAACACTGGGAAGGCGACACGCTGCACTTCACGCTGAGCGCGATGGGGCAGAAGGTGGCGAGCCGGCTCGAGGTGTTCGAGCACCATGTCCATGCCGAGGTCGACCTACCGCCGATGCTGACCTTGTTCGCCGGCAAGATTCGCGAGAAGCTGGCGAAGGAGGCCCCGAAGCTGCTCGAATAGGAGGGTGCGATGGCCATCGAGATGCGCGGCCTGGTGCCGCTGCTCCAGGTGTTCGACATGAACGAGTCGATGCGTTTCTATTGCGACCTTTTGGGCTTCGAGGTGCTGCAGCGCTCCCCCGAAGTGGATACGCCCGAGGGACGCTTCTCGCACTGGATGTGGCTGCGCCAGGGCAGCGCGGAGCTGATGCTCAACACCGCCTATGACAGCGGCGAGCGGCCAGCGGTGCGCGACGGCGAGCGCGAGCGCGGCCATGGCGATACCGGCCTGTTCATCGGCTGCCCCGATGTGGACGCGGCGTGGCGCCATTTGACCGAGCACGGGCTGGAGATCGCGCCGCCCAGCGAGACCGGCTACGGCTCGAAGCAGATCCGCCTGCGCGACCCGGACGGGTTCGAGCTGTGCCTGCAGTGGAACGCCGGCGGCTGAACGGTCAGCGCGTCGCGCTTACCCGCCAGATCGTGTTGCCGACATCGTCCGCGACCAGCAGCGCGCCGGTCGCGTCGGTGATCACGCCGACCGGACGGCCCATCGCCTTGCCGTCCTTGTTGAGAAAGCCAGTCAGGACGTCCACCGGCTTGGCCTCCTTCAGCGGGAAGCCATTGTCGCCGAAGGGGACATAGACGACCTTGTAGCCCGAGGGCGGCTTGCGGTTCCACGAGCCGTGCAGGCCAATAAACGCGCCATTGGCATAGTTCTGCCCCAGCTTGGCATCGGCGGCGAAGGTGAGGCCGAGCGGCGCGGTATGTGCGCCCAGCGCGAAATCGGGGCGCTTGGTGTATTCGCGCAGGTCCGGCCGCTCCGGAGTTACCCGCTTGTCGACATAACCGCCCCAGTAATTCCACGGCCAGCCATAGAAGGCGCCTAGATCGACCTGGGTGA
Source organism: Sphingomonas sp. JC676 (assembly GCF_014489075.1). Classification (GTDB taxonomy): domain Bacteria; phylum Pseudomonadota; class Alphaproteobacteria; order Sphingomonadales; family Sphingomonadaceae; genus Sphingomonas. Next base: position 85,015 of record NZ_JACTGR010000005.1, read on the forward strand.
GGTAATCCGGCGGCAGGTCCGAGCCGAGCATGTCGCGCTCGTTGACCACGGTCCAGAGCTGGCCCGAATGCGGCTCCAGCGCCATGCCGTTGGGATTGCGCAGGCCCCAGGCATAGACCCGCACTGTGCTGCTGTCCGGAAACACCTGAAGGATCATCGCGCGGCCGGCCTTGTTCGACGCAGCGGCCATCTCGGCCGCGGTCGTCGCGGTGTAGGTCGGGCCTTCGGCCTCGAGCCCGTTATCGGCGATGTTCGACGACGAACCCACCGCGACGAACAGCGAGCCGTCGGGACCGGGGACGACGTTGCGCGCCCAGTGATTGCCGCCGCCGGGGAGGTCGACGATCTTCTCGGGCTTGGTGGTGATCTTCGTCTGGCCGGGCTGGAAGGGATAGCGGACCAGCGCGTCGGTGTTGCCGATATAGAGCCAGTTGCCGACCACGGCCATGCCGGTGGGCGAGTCAAGCCCGGTGAGGAAGGCGGTGCGCGCATCGGCCACGCCGTCGCCATTGGTGTCGCGTAGCAAGGTGATGCGGTTGGGCGAGGCGACGTCGGCGCCCGCGTCGCGCATCAGCACGCCCATCACCCAGCCGGTGATCCCCCCGCCCTTGCGCGGCGGCGAATTGGTCTCGGCGACCAGAATGTCGCCATTGGGCAGGCGATACAGCCAGCGGGGATGTTCGAGCTTGTCGGCAAAGGCCGCAACCTGCAGGCCCGCGGCGGCAACCGGCTTGGCGCCGCTCGGCCATCCTATCGCCTTGGCGACGCCGATGGTGGGGATGCTCTGCTCGCGCGGCGGGCTCATCTGCGGCGTGCGGCCGGTGACCGCCTGCTCGCTATATTGCGCTACATCGGGCTGACTGGCCCAGAACCAGAGGGCGGCGCCCGCGACGATGAGGATGCCGAGGGCGATCAGGAAGCGTTTGAGCATGCCTCAGGAATAGGGTGCGGGCGGGCCGAAGCCAATGGCGATTCGATCCGCCCGCATTGTGCCGAACGCGTCAGGGCAGATCGAAGCGATCCGCGTTCATGACCTTGGTCCATGCCGCGACGAAATCGTGGACGAACTTCTCCCCGGCGTCGGCTGAGGCATAGACTTCGGAGAGGGCACGGAGCTGGGAATTGGAGCCGAACACCAGATCGGTCCGCGACGCGGTCCATTTCTGTTCGCCGGTGGCGCGATCGGTGCCGGTGAACTCCTCGTCGGCGGTGTCATCGACTTCCTTCCACACCGTCCCCATGTCGAGGATGTTGACGAAGAAGTCGTTGGTGAGCTGGCCCGGACGATCGGTGAACACGCCATGCTTCTCCGCCTTGGCGTGATTGACGCCGAGCACGCGCAGGCCGCCGAGAAGCACGGTCATCTCCGGCGCGGACAAGCCCATCAGCTGCGCACGATCGACCAGCAGTTCCTCGGTCGGCACGCTGAAGCGCACCGACAGATAGTTGCGGAAACCATCCGCGCGCGGCTCGAGCGGCGCGAAGCTGTCGACGTCGGTCCATTCCTGGCTGGCGTCGCCGCGGCCGGTGGTGACCGGCACGGTGAGGCCATGGCCGGCCGCCTTGGCCGCCTGCTCGATACCCACCGAGCCGCCGAGCACGATCAGGTCGGCGATACTCACCTTGCCGCCGAAATCGGACCGGATGCCCTCATAAACCTGGAGCACCTTGGCGAGCTCGGCGGGCTCGTTGACCGCCCAGTCCTTTTGCGGGGCGAGGCGGATGCGCGCGCCGTTGGCACCGCCGCGCCGGTCCGAGCCTCGATAGGTGGAGGCCGAAGCCCAGGCGGTCTTGACCAGCTGGGCGACGCTGAGGCCCGAGGCAGCGATCTTTTCCTTGAGGCTCGCCACGTCGGCATCGCCCAGCGGCGTGCCGGCGGGGATGGGGTCCTGCCAGATCAGATCCTCGGTCGGCGCCTCGGGCCCGAGATAGCGGGTCTTCGGCCCCATGTCGCGATGGGTGAGCTTGAACCAGGCGCGGGCGAAGGCGTCCGCGAAATAGGCCGGGTCCGACCGGAACTTCTCGAGGATCGCGCGATAGTCTCCATCGTCCTTGAACGCCTTGTCGGCGGTGGTCATCATCGTCGGGACCTTCTTGCCCGGCGTGTGCGCCGCCGGTGCGAGCGTCTCCTCAGGATTGCCGACTGGCTGCCACTGCTTGGCGCCCGCCGGGCTCTGCACCAGCTCGTATTCATGATCGAGCAGCATGTCGAAATAGGTCATGTCCCATTTGGTCGGCGTCGGCGTCCACGCGCCCTCGATGCCCGAGGTGATGGTGTGATCGCCCATTCCGGTCTCGTGCGTCGAAATCCAGCCCAGGCCCATCGCCGCCATCCCCGAGCCCTCCGGCTCGCGGCCGACCTTGCTGGCATCGCCGGCACCATGTCCCTTGCCGAAAGTATGGCCGCCGGCGGTGAGCGCCGCGGTCTCCTCGTCGTTCATCGCCATATTGGCGAAGGTCCGGCGCAGATCGCGCGCCGAGCCCTTGGTGTCAGGCTTGCCGCCGGGACCTTCGGGGTTGACGTAGATCAGGCCCATCTGGATTGCGGCGAGCGGCTCCTCGAGCGCCATCCCCGCCTCGTCGTCGATGCGGGTCTTATTCTCGGGATGGCCGACCCACTGCTCCTCGGTGCCCCAATAGATGTCGCGCTCGGGCTCGAAAACGTCTTCGCGTCCGCCCGAAAAGCCGAAGGTCGGGCCGCCCATCGATTCGATCGCGACATTGCCCGCGAGGATGAACAGGTCCGCCCAGCTCAGCTTGGCGCCATATTTCTGCTTGATCGGCCAGAGCAGCCGGCGCGCCTTATCGAGATTGCCATTGTCCGGCCAGCTGTTCAGCGGAGCGAAGCGCTGCGAGCCCGAGGACGAGCCGCCGCGGCCATCACCGGTGCGATAGGTCCCGGCCGAATGCCAGGCCATGCGGATGAAGAACGGGCCGTAATGGCCATAGTCCGCCGGCCACCAGGGCTGGCTGTCGGTCATCAGCGCGGTGAGGTCGTTCTTCACGCCCTGATAGTCGAGCGTCTTGAACGCCGCGCGATAATCGAAATCGGCGCCATAGGGATTGGGCGAGACGCCGTTCTGAGTAAGGATCTCGAGGCTGAGCTGTTCGGGCCACCAGTCGCGATTGGTGCGCCCCAGCAAGGTACGAAGCGCCTCGGGCTCTTTCGACGGATCGCTAAGCGGGCTGCCGGTGGTCGGTGCGTCCATGGGGTCGATTCCTCTCTCGCGGATGGGTGGGTGCCGTTCGACCCCAGGGCGCCTGCAAATCGCCCGAGTCGTCTCCAGTTCCCTTGCTTTGAAGGATGCCATCGCGACTCAGATCGCGGAAATAGATTAGTTCGCCGTTGGTGATCGACTGGGCCGTTTTTACGGCAAGCCGGGCCCGCGTCGCTGCCCTATTCCTCGGCGATCATGCGCCTGGCGGGCGGGTGGAGACGCAGGCGGGTGACCTTGCGGGAGTCGGCCTCGACCACTTCGAGCTTCCAGCCGCTTTCGTGCACCAGGCACTCGCCGGGCTTGGGGACATGCCCCGCGAGCACGAAGGCGAGGCCACCCAAAGTCTCGACATCCTCATCGACTTCGCCGAGGCGCGGATCGACCAGCTCGGCGACATCCTCCAGCTCGGCGCGTGCATCGGCATCCCAGCCGCCGCCCTCGATCGGAATCAGCAGCGCGGTGGGCGCCTCGTCATGCTCGTCCTCGATCTCGCCGACGATCTCCTCGATCAGGTCCTCGATCGTGATCAGTCCTTCGGTGCCCGAATATTCGTCGAGCACGATCGCCAAATGCGTGCGGCTTGAGCGCATCTGCGCGAGCAGATCGAGCGCACCCATCGACTGGGGCACGTAGAGCGGATCGCGGATCAATCCGGCGATGCTCTCCGGATGCGGCGCGCCGGTGGCGAGGATCGCGAATACGTCCTTGATATGGACCATGCCGACCACGGTATCGAGCGCCTCGCGATAGACCGGCAGCCGGCTATGGCCCGCTTCGGCAAAGAGCTGGACCAGATCGCCGAAGCTGGTCGCCTCATCCACCGCGACGATGTCTGCGCGGGGCACGCCGACATCGCCCGCGTCGCGCTCGCCGAAATGGAGCAGATTGCGGAGCATCTGGCGCTCGATCGGCGCAAGGTCTCCGGCGGGCGCCTTGCCCCCCTCCTCTTCATGCTCGTCGATCGCGTCTTCGAGGCGGTCGCGCAGCGTCTCTTCGTGCTCGTCGCCGAACAGCAGGGTGCGGATTCCCCGCCATATGCCGCCGCTTTCGTGAGTAGTGTCGCCAGTGGCGGTGCTACTAGGGCCCTCGGGCATGTTCGTGGTCAGTCCTCGCGTACCGGGTACGGATCGTGAAGCCCGAGCTGATCGAGCGCGGCCCGCTCCATCTCCTCCATCGCCTCGGCTTCGGCGTCCCCCATGTGATCGTAACCTAGCAGATGCAGCACGCCATGGACAATCAGATGCGTGGCGTGATCCTCGACGCTGACTTCGCGCTCGATCGCTTCCGCGGCGCAGACGCCATGCGCGAGGACGATGTCGCCCAGGATCACCTCGCCATCGTCGCTGTTCTGCGTCACCGTCTCCAGCAGATCGGACTGGACCATCGGGAAGGACAGGACGTTGGTCGGCTTGTCCTTGTCGCGATACTGGCGGTTGAGAGTGCGGACCTCTTCGTCCGAGGTCAGCCGGATCGCGATTTCGATCGTCGTGGGCCAGCCGAGCCACTCGGCATAGGGCGTCTGCTGGAGCGCAGCCTCGGCGGCGCGATTGGCGAGGGTCTCCCAATCGCCTTCTGGCCAAGGACTCTCCTGGAGAGCCGCGACATCAAGCATCCGGGCCCTCATAGGCTTCGACGATGCGGCCGACGATCGGGTGACGGACCACGTCATGGACGCCGAAGCGGCAGATCGAGATGCCTTCGATCCCCTCGAGCTTGCCGACCGCGTCGTTGAGGCCCGAAGTGGGCGGGCCGCCGGGCAGATCGGTCTGCTTGGGGTCGCCGCAGATCACCATCCGGCTGTTCTGGCCGAAGCGGGTGAGGAACATCTTCATCTGGGCAGGCGTGGTGTTCTGCGCCTCGTCTAGGATCACGAACGCCTCGGCCAGCGTGCGGCCGCGCATGAAGGCGATCGGGGCGATCTCGATCTCGCCCGACGCGATGCGCCGCTCCACCTGCTCGGCGGGCAGGCAATCATAGAGCGCGTCGTAGATCGGTCGCAGATAGGGATCGACCTTTTCCTTCATGTCGCCAGGCAGGAAGCCGAGCCGCTCTCCCGCCTCGACAGCGGGGCGCGACAGGATCAGCCGCTGGACCGTGCCGGTGATGAGCTGCGCGACAGCCTGGGCGACCGCGAGATAGGTCTTGCCGGTGCCCGCCGGCCCCAATGCGAAGATCATGTCGTTCGACACCAGCTCACGCATGTAATGCACCTGCGCGGCCGAGCGCGGCGCGATCGTCTTCTTGCGCGTGCGGATCATAATCGGCGGCGCGCCGCCACCGCCCGGCGCATCGGCGCGGACGATGCCGGTGAGCATCGGCTCGCTCGACATCGCGATCACCGAATCAACCAACCCGCCGTCAACGTCCTCGCCTCGGATAACGCGGCTGTGGAGCTCCTGGAGCACTTCGCGGGCATGCGCGACGGCCTCTGCGCTGCCCTCGATCACCACGCGCTGGCCACGGGCGTGGATGTACACGCCCAGCCTTTCTTCGAGCATCAGCAGGTTGGAATCATATTCACCGAAGAGCTGCGGCAGGAGCTGCGGCTTGTCGAAATTCACCTCGACCCGGGAGCGATCACCAGATTGGGCGGGGACAGGCTTGCGGCTCATGCGGCTCCTTCGCTTGGAAGTCTGATGGGGTGAATGCGAGTGCACAGCTGCTCGTGGCGCGCGGATATGACAGGCGAGCGACCATCAAGGACGAAACCGGAGCGGGTGCGGGTGGTTCCCTGGTGCATGTGCGAGATGGAGATTGGCAGACCGAAACCCAAGAGGACAGCAGAAATCGACCGCCGCGGTGATCCTTGCGGCGGTGTGGCGCGATTGACGCACTAGCCGGCGTTGACAAGCGGCGCGGCGGGCGCGGATGGTCGCGGCGATGCCCTCCCCCGCCCCTTCGCCCGACCTCGATTCCACGCTGGCTGAGGCGGCGCGAGCGATCGCGGCCGGGCGGCTGGCGATCGCCTATCCGATCCTCGCCGCGCGGTTGAAGCGCGATCCTGGCGACGTCGCCGCGCTACGGCTGATGGCCATGCTGGCGATAGCGACCGGCCGCGACGCCGATGCGCTCAAGATGCTCGACGCCGCGCTGGAGCAAGCGCCGGGATTTGAGGCGGGATGGCATACGCTCGCCGAGCTGCTCCATCATTTGCCCCCGGCCACGGCGCTGGCAGCAATGGCGCAGCGCCGCGCGCGGCGGCCGGGCGTGCCGGGATACCAGTCGCTCCACGCGGGGATGCTGGAGCGGACCGGCGACTATGACGCGGCGGTCGACGCGTATCGCGCGATGCTGGCCAGGGATCCGAAGCTGGCGGGCGTGTGGATCACGCTGGGGCATGCACTGAAGACGATCGGCGATTCGGCAAGCGCGGTGGACGCGTATCGCCGGAGCATCGCGCTGCGGCCGGAATCGGGCGAGCCGTGGTGGGCGCTGGCCGACCTCAAGAGCTTCCGCTTCACGTCCGAGGACGTGGCGGCGATGGAGGCGCTGCTCGCGCGGGGCGACCTGAGTGAGGGCGACCGCGCGCATGTGGAATTCGCGATCGGGCGGGCGCTGGAGGATGCGGGCGACCCCGCGCAATCCTTCGCGCATTATGCCGAGGGCAACCGGTTGCGGCGCGGCACGACCCCGCACGATCCCGCCGCGATCGGAGCCGAGCGCGAGGCCGCGGCGCGGCTGTTCACCCCCGCCTTCTTCGCCGAGCGCGCTGGCGCCGGATCGCCGGCGGCCGACCCGATCTTCATCGTCGGGCTACCGCGATCGGGATCGACCTTGGTCGAGCAGATCCTCGCCAGCCATTCGGCGATCGAAGGCACGCGCGAGCTGGGCGACCTGCCCGAAATCGTTCGCGGCATCGCGCTGGGCGGGGCGGCGAAGCGGATGCGTTATCCGGAGGTTCTCACCAACCTGTCCCCCGCCGAGCTGACGAAGCTGGGGGACACCTATCTCGAATGGACGCGCTGCCAGCGGCGCACGGACAAGCCGCATTTCATCGACAAGCTGCCTGCCAATTTCCGCCATGTCGGGCTGATCCGGCTGATCCTGCCCAATGCGAAGGTGATCGATGTGCGCCGTGATTTGCCCGGCTGCGGCTTCTCGATCTTCAAGCAGCAGTTCGCGAGCGGCTTCACGTTCGGCTATTCGCTGGAGGACATCGCCGCGCAGTATCGCGGATATGCGGCGATGATGGCGCTGTGGGACGATGTGCTGCCGGGCTTCGTCCATCATCTCGACTATGCCGCGCTGGTGGCGGACACCGAAGGCGAAGTGCGGCGTATGCTCGATTATCTCGGGTTGGCGTTCGAGCCGGCGTGTCTCGATTTCCACCGCACCGCCCGCGCCGTGCGCACCCCGAGCGGCGACCAGGTGCGTCAGCCGATCTTCCGCGAGGGTCTCGAAGGCTGGAAGCGCTTCGCGCCGTGGCTGGGGCCTTTGCTCGTCCAGCTGAAGAGACCGCCCGGCGCCGAGGCCCCGGGCGGTCCGGTCTAGAGTATCAGGCGAAGCGGACGGTCGTGCGGTCCGCCTTGCGGCGGCGGAGCGCACCGCCGGCCAGGCCGAAGCCGCCGATCATCATGCCCCAGGCAGCCGGCTCGGGAACCGCGGCGACATCGTTATAGCCGGTGACGCGGAAGTTGAGGTCGCAGCCGCCGGTGGGCCCGCAATTGCTGTAGGGCACGGTGGTGAAGAGCGCGGTGCCGCCGGCATAGGCGTCGCCGCCGAGGATCTGGCCGGTATTGATGTTGATTTCCGGGCCGAGAACGACACCGTAGCGCAGGCTGCTCGTGCTCAGCACGGCGGTGTACTTGTTGCCGACGGTGACGTCGGTGCCGGTCAGGTCGAAATCGAACCAGGTCGCCGTGCGGTCGTTGATCGAAGTCGGCAGGGTAAAGGTCTTGCTGGTAACGACCGAGCCGCCCAGGCCTTCACCGGAAAGAAGCTGGAATGTGAAGGGCGAATTGGCATGGCCCGGATTGAACAGCTCGAATTGGAAGCCGAACGAGGTAAGGTGCTCGTCGATCGCAGTGAAGCTCTGGCCGAGCGGGCCGTAGGTCGGGACGGTGACGGCGCGCTGGCCGGTCGGGCCCGACACGACTTCGAGCGTGTCTTGGGCGAAAGCGGTGGTGGCGGAGAACAGGACCGCGAGCGCGGCGGAAGCGGCGAGCTTGAACTTCATGGTTAATGACTCCTCAACATTGGTTGGGAGCGCTTGCGGGCCGCGGGTTACAGATTGTGGTCAATCTCGCGAAGAATGCGAGACATTTCAATATATTGAATTCATATATTCGCAGATATCCCGGATCGGGACGGGCGGCCGATTCACTCGGGCTTGCCAGACAAGGACCAGACAAAAAGAAACGCCGCCGGGTTGCCCCGACGGCGCTTTCTTGTCGATCGGACGATCAGGCTGCGTAGGCGACCTTGATCGAGCGACGACGGATCGCCGCACCGGCAAGCGCGAAGCCGCCGATCAGCATACCCCAGGCCGCAGGCTCGGGAACCGCGCCGGCACGAATCACCCAGGTCTCGTCGTACCAATTGCCACCGCCGGGCGCGCCGTACACGGCACCGCCCGATGCATCGCCATAGTCGCAATGCGTGTAGGCCGAGGTGAACCAGGCCGAAGCGCAAGCAAACGCACTGGCCGTACCGAAGTCGGTTACGGCAGGACCGGCCGCAAGCTCAGCAGCAGTCGGCAAGCGCCAACCCTGTGTTGCTTGGTAAGTGAAGTCGACAGGAGCGCCGCTACCGCAGCCTGCGCCCGTCGGCGGACAAGGGCTGGCCCAAGCCCAATCAAAACCACCAAAGGTGATGTAATTGGCCACAGGGACAGGAGCATTGATCTGCGCAAACGCTGGAGTCGGCATGCCCACAATAAGAGCAGCGAGCGCTAGTTTCTTGAGACTCATAGATTTTCCCCTCTATGTAAAGAAAGCAATAACGATTCGCGACCGAGATGAACGTTAAGCCAATAGTAAGATTAGTCAATTGACCATCAATCCTGCGAGTCGTTCGAAGAGCCCTCTCCAAGACGACAATGAAACGCCTCTTGGTCTTGATTTTGCGCAATCAAGAATCCGGCCATCACAATGCGTTGCAATATCATCCCTGGCTCCGGTCATCTGGCCTGCGCCGGAAGACGCAATCACGTCTGCTTTCGAAGGTGCCCCGTAAAGAGACGAAAACGGATCGACCCGCTGCATGGAAAATCATTTCCATGCAGCGGGCCGTTATTTGCCAGTAATGAATCGGTTCGGAAAAAAACGCTGGCCCGCGTCAATCCACGTCCAATTGCCGGAGCACGAATGCCATCTCGTCGGCAGCTTCCTTCAGACTCTCCCAGCGGCCCGATTTGCCGCCATGGCCTGCGCCCATATTTGTCTTGAGCACCAATATGTTGTCGTCGGTCTTTGTGGCGCGCAGCTTGGCCGCCCATTTGGCCGGTTCCCAATAGGTCACGCGCGGATCGTTGAGCCCGCCCGAGATGAACATCGGCGGATAGGCGTGCGGCGCGACATTGTCGTACGGGCTGTACGAGCGGATCAGCTCGAACGCCGCCTTGTCCTCCACCGGATTGCCCCATTCGGGCCATTCGCCCGGCGTCAGCGGCAGGCTCTCATCGAGCATCGTGTTGAGCACATCGACGAACGGCACGTCGGCGACGACCACACCCCATAGATCGGGATCGGAGTTGACCACCGCGCCCATCAGCTCGCCGCCCGCCGAGCGGCCGGCGATGGCGATGCCGCCCTTGTGGGTGAAGCCGCGCTCGATCAGCCCCTTCGCCACGTCGACGAAGTCGTTGAAGGTGTTGATGCGCTTCTCGAGCTTGCCGTCGTGATACCATTGCTGACCCAGATCGTCGCCGCCGCGGATATGGGCGATCGCGAAGGCCATGCCGCGATCGAGGAACGACATGCGGCTGGTCGAGAAGCCGGGCGGGATCGCATAGCCATAGGCGCCATACGCATAGAGGTAGAGCTTGCCGGTGCCGTCCCGTGGGAAGTCCTTGGGATAGACGATCGAGACCGGCACCTCGGTGCCGTCGCGCGCGGCGATCTTGAGGCGTTCGGTGCGATACTTGCCGCCGTCATAGCCCGAAGGAATCTCCTGGACCTTGAGCGTCTCCAACTCGCCGGTGGCGACATGATAGTCGTAGACCGTGCCGGGCGTGACCATCGATTCATAGCCGAGCCGGATCTTCTGAATCGCATATTCGGGATTGTCGCCGATGCCCGCGACATAGCTCGCCTCGGGGAATGGCAGCCGCACGGGGGCGATGCTCGAATCGTAGCGATGGAGCTCGATCTGATCGAGCCCGTCCTCACGCCCCTCGACAATGAAGAAGTCGGCGAAGCAGGTGACGCTGGTCATGTAGAAATGCTTCGACGGACCGATCCGCTCGACCCATTCGCCGGGATTGTCGGCGCTCGCCGTCACCAGCCGGAATTGCGGGTCCACATCGTTGGTGTGGATGAAAAGCGTGCCGTCATGCTCGTCGACGTCATATTCGCGGCCCGGCTTGCGCGGGGCAATGCAGACCATCGGCGCGGCGGGATTGTCGGTGGGAAGCAGATAGACTTCGCTGGTGACATGATCCCCGGTCGAGACCAGCAGCCATTTGCGCGACTGGGTCTCGCCGACCGCGACGCGATAGCCCTCGTCTTCCTCTTTGAAGATCTCGAGGTCGTTTTCGACCGGATCGCCCAGTCTGTGCCAGCGGGCATTGTCGGTGCGCCAATTCTCGTTCGCGACGCCGTAGAGAAACCCCTTCGAGTCCGAAGTCCAGACGATCTCCGAGAGCATGCCGGGGATCGTGTCGGGCAGCAGCGCGCCGGTATCGAGGTCCTTGACCCGCACCTCGAACCGCTCCGAGCCATTGTCGTCGATCGCATAGGCTAGCCAGCGCCCGTCGGGGCTCGCCGCAATCGCGCCGAGGCGGAAATATTCCTTGCCATCGGCGAGCGCAGGCTCATCGAGGATCAGCTGGTCCGCGCCGCCAGCGGCAGGCTTGCGCCACCAGCGCGGATACTCCCCGCCGGTCTCGTAATCGGTCCAGTAGATCCAGTCGCCGTCGCGCTGGGGGACGGTGGATTCGTCCTCCTTGATCCGTCCGCGCATCTCCTTGAACAAGGTCTCGGAAAGCGGCTTGAGCGGTGCCATCACCCCTTCGAAGAAACGGTTCTCCTCCTCGAGATAGGCGAGCACATCCTTGTCGGTGACTTCGGGGTAGCCGGGGTCCTTGATCCAGGCCCAGGGGTCTTCGATCGTCACGCCATGCGCGGTGAAGCTGTGGGGACGGGTGGTGGCGACGGGAGGCTTGGTTTCGGTCATTGCGCAGCCCTATCGTTTCGGCCTGCGCGAAACCAGAGTGGGCCGAAAGTTGATCTAGTTCACGACAGCCCGCCCAATCTCGCAATTTTATTTCGTCGGTTGACCGCAAGCGCGACGGATGGCCGAAAACAGGAATAGCTTGTCACGAGCCGCGCGACATGACCATCGTCAGGATGGTTGTCCGATCCGGCCGAACCATAGCCATGAAACCCCAGGATACTCCATCTCCATCCCAACACTGACAACGAGCGGCGCCCATGCGCCTTTTCCAGGCCTCATGGCCCCATTGAGCCGCCGGTCGGGGCATATCGACCAAGCAACCGGGTCAATTCGTTGCCGATTCCGCTATTGGCGCGCGTTGAACGCCGCGGCGGTGGCATCATGATGCCGATCGAGCTCGTCGACACAGCGGATATCCCTGGCGGGGGGCAGTTGCGTCTGATGCAACGTGGCCCGGATTTTTCGATCCAGTTCGGTGAAGATGAGTTGATGGGAAGCCAGGCGTTCGACTCTGAAGAGGCGCTGGCGATTTTGGCTTGCCATCGGATGGGCGCGCAACCGGACCGTGTGCTCATTGGCGGGTTGGGCATGGGCTTCACCCTGGGTGCCGCATTGTCCGCCCTGCCCGAGAGCACCGCGGTGGTGGTGGCGGAACTCGTGCCCAAGGTCGTGGCATGGGCGCACGGGCCATTGGCGCATCTCTTCGGCGGCTATCTAACCGACCCGCGCGTGTCCCTCGAGATCCGGGACGTGCACGATATCATCGACGACGCGGCGGGGACTTTCGACGGCATATTGCTCGACGTCGACAACGGGCCCGACGGCTTCATTCATGCTGCGAATGACCGGCTCTACTGCAACTGGGGTCTGCGCGCCGCCTATGCCGCATTGCGCCCGGCCGGCGTGCTGGCGATATGGTCGGCTTATGACGACGACGCCTTTGTCGATCGGCTGGAAAATGCCGGATTTGTGGTAGACGAGGTTCGGCTGGCCGCGACTGGTGGCAAAAAGCGCACGCCCTACACAATTTGGCTAGCTTCCAAGCCGCACTGAGCCGCTGGTTCGTAGACTGCCCGAAGCTCCGCTCGACCCGTAGATCGCGAGCCATCCTAGAAAAGATCGAATCCAAATGGGACTGTCCCGCTTCTTCTCCTTCGCGTCGAACGACATTGCGATCGATCTCGGTACCGTGAACACCGTGGTCTACGCCCGGGGCAAGGGCATCGTGCTGAACGAGCCGTCCGTCGTCGCGATCGAGACCATCAATGGGGTTTCCCGGGTGCGCGCCATCGGAGCAGAGGCGAAGCTGATGCTGGGCAAGACGCCCGACTATATCCGCACGGTTCGGCCGATGCGCGACGGCGTCATTGCCGACATCGATATCGCCGAAAAGATGATCAAGCACTTCATCGACAAGGCGAATGGCGGACCGAGCCGATTGCCGCGCCGCCCCGAAATCGCGATTTGCATTCCCTCCGGCGCCACCATGGTCGAACGCCGTGCGATCCAGCAGGCCGCCTCCAACGCCGGCGCGGGCAAGGTCTATCTCATCGAGGAATCGATGGCCGCGGCGATCGGGGCGGGATTGCCGGTGACCGAGCCAATCGGCGCGATGGTCGTCGATATCGGCGGCGGCACCACCGAGGTCGCGGTCCTGTCGCTGCGGGGACTTGCCTACAGCAATTCGGTCAGGGTGGGCGGCGACCGCATGGATGAGGCGATCACATCGGGCATTCGGCGCCGGCACAATCTCCTGATCGGCGAATCCACGTCCGAGCGCATCAAGGTCGAGATCGGCTCCGCCATGCCACCCGCCGACGGACAAGGCAGGTCGATGCGCGTGAAGGGACGAAACCTTCTCAGCGGCTTCCCGGCGGAAGTCGTGGTGAGCGAGGCCGATGTCGCGGGTTTCCTGGCCGACCTGGTGGGGCAGGTCGTCGGCGCAGTATTGTCGGCACTGGAGGAGACGGGGCCGGAACTGGCCGCCGACTTGTGCGACCAGGGGATTGTCATGACCGGCGGTGGGAGCCTCTTGTCCCGGATCGACGAGGTGCTCAGCGAAGCGACCGGCCTGCCGGTCGTCGTCGCGGAAAACGCGCTGACCTGCGTGGCGCTTGGCGCGGGCCAGGCGCTGGAAGATCCAGTCTTTCGGGGTGTGATGGCGGAGTCCTGACGCGCCCTATCGCTCGACGAGCGCCTTCAGCGCCTTGAGATCGCGGTTGATCCATTTGGTGTCCGCGGAAAACCGCTCGTCGTCCATGCCGGGCTGCCGAAACAACGTGAGCATCACTTCCGCGCCGTCGCCATTCCGGATGACGCGAAGCGGCACGTGGACTTCGCCACCATCACCGGTGTCGACATAGTGATCCATCACGCCGAATTCGTTGTGCGGCGTAAACCGCACGCGAATAGGTCCGTCAGGGCCATCGGCGCACCAAAGCTCGCCGACCTGCCGCAGGTCCGACTGCGCCAGGCCCGTCGCCCATTTCGGAAAGAAATCAGGACGCCAGATGCGCTCATAAAGCGTCTGCCAATCGAGGCGGATCGAGATGCTGAAGGTTCGAGCGGGCAACATAAAAGACTCCGGCTTTTTCATGCCTGGACGGCACACATGGTCATCAACGCTGTCACGAGCTGGCCTGGCTGAACGAAGGGTAGCGGCCGATAGCGGTCAGAACCGATCCTCAACCTCTACCGCCATAGGCTGCTTCCCACCTGCCAAGCTCAGCCCCACCGCTTCCGCCACCTTGATCCCGTCCACCGCCGCCGAAAGGATGCCGCCGGCATAGCCCGCGCCCTCGCCCGCCGGGTAGAGTCCGGCGGTGTTGAGGCTCTGCAAGTCCTTGCCGCGCGTGATCCGGATCGGCGAGGAGGTACGCGTCTCGACCCCTGTCATCACCGCGTCTGGATGATCATAGCCGGGGATCTGGCGGCCGAAGGCGACCAGGGCCTCGCGCATGGCGGTTACCGCGAATTCGGGGAGTATTTCGGCAAGGTCGGTCATCGTCACGCCGGGGCGATAGGAGGGGACGACTTCGCCCAATTCGGTCGAGGGCCGGCCCGCGACGAAATCGCCCAGTTTCTGCGCCGGCGCCTTGTAGTTGGAGCCGCCCGCGACATAGGCCTTTTCCTCCAGTCGGCGCTGGAGATCGATGCCGGCCAGCGGGTGGCCGGGATAGTCGCGCTCGGGATCGATCGCGACAACGATGCCGGAGTTCGCGTTGCGCTCGTTGCGCGAATATTGGCTCATGCCGTTGGTGGCGACGCGCCCTTCCTCGGACGTTGCGGCGACCACCGTGCCACCCGGGCACATGCAGAAGCTGTAGACCGCCCGCCCGTTGCGCGCTTGGTGCGAGATCGCATAGTCCGCCGCGCCGAGGATCTCGTTGCCGGCATTGGGGCCGAAACGCGCGCGGTCGATCCAGCTTTGCGGATGCTCGATGCGCACGCCGATCGCGAAGGGCTTGGGCTCGATGAAGACGCCGCGCTCGTGGAGCATCTGGAAGGTGTCGCGGGCGCTATGGCCGAGCGCGAGGACGACGTGATCGGCGGCGATCGTCTCGCCGGTCTGGAGCACGACGCCCTTCACACGGCGAGCCCCCCCGGCGTCGGTCTCGATGTCGAGATCGGTCACCCGGTGCTGCCAGCGATATTCGCCGCCCAGCCCTTCGATCGTCTCGCGGATGCTCTCGACCATCGTCACCAGCCGGAACGTGCCGATATGCGGATGCGCCTCGGTCAGGATTTCCTCGGGCGCGCCGGCCTTGACGAATTCGGTCAGCACCTTGCGATCGAGGTGCCGGGGATCCTTGATCCGACTGTAGAGCTTGCCGTCGGAAAAGGTGCCCGCCCCGCCCTCGCCGAACTGGACGTTCGATTCGGGGTTGAGCACGCTCCGGCGCCACAGTCCCCAGGTGTCCTTGGTCCGCTCGCGCACCACCTTGCCGCGATCGAGGATGATCGGGCGGAAACCCATCTGGGCGAGGAGCAGTCCGACGAACAGCCCGCAGGGGCCGGCGCCGACCACGACCGGGCGCGGGCCAACGTAGGGATCGGGCGCCCGGGCGACGAACTTGTATTCGGTATCGGGCGTGGGGCGGACATTGCGGTCGTCCGCGAAGCGCGCGAAAACAGCATCCTCATCGCGCAGGGTCATATCGATCGTGTAGATCAGCAGGATATGCGCCTTTTTCCGCGCATCCCAGCCGCGCCGCCAGACCGCATAGTCGATCAGGTCATCGCGCGGGATTCCCAAGCGTTCGCAGATCGCAGCGGGCAGGGCTTCGTCAGCATGGTTCAGCGGAAGCTTGAGGTCGGACAGGCGTATCATCCCCGCCCCTCTAGCGACGCAGGGACGATTCCGCCATTCCGGCTAGGCCCTGCCCTCCAGCCCGAGCAACAGCTCCTTGGCCTCGAGACCGCCCGCGAAGCCCGTAAGCGCGCCATTGGTGCCGATCACGCGGTGGCAGGGTGCGATGATCGAGATCGGATTCTTGCCGTTCGCCGCGCCGACCGCGCGGAAGGCAGTGGGCCGGCCGACCGCGCGGGCGATCTCGGCATAACTGCGGGTTTCGCCATAGGGGATTGCGAGCAATGCTGCCCAGACGCTCTTCTGGAACTCGGTGCCGTGGAAATCGAGCGGCACGGTGAAGGCCTTGCGCGCGCCGGCGAAATATTCGCCGATCTGCCGCTCGGCCTCGATCAGGATCGGGTGGTCCGCATCCTCGACCAGCGGCCCCAGCCGGACCCGGGCGGGATCGTCATTCTCCCAGAGAATCGCCGACAGGCCGTGTTCGCTGGCGACGAGCTTCAGCTCGCCCACGGGCGACGCCATCGTCTTGTACGAGAAGGTCATGGGTTCACTCCTATTGTGCTGGGAGCAAAATAGCGAAGCCCGGCCTGCGATACGCTCCGCGGCTTGCGCCCAAAGCAAATCAGTCGTCGGAATCGTCGGCGCGGCGCCAGAGCGTCCATTCGTGATCGCCGGTGACCGTATCGGGATAGGGGCGGCCATTCGCGTCGCGACTGGGCTTGTAGCGGAAGCGCTGCTGGATCAGCCGGCAGGTAGTCTCGTCGAGATCCCTATTGCCGCTGGAGCGCGTGACGGTGCAGTCGGTCACGCGGCCCTTCACCCCCACGGTGAAGCGCAAATGGACGGTGCCGCTAATGCCGGCCCTCAGCGCGGCGCGCGGATAATCCGAATCCCTGATGCGGCCGCCGATCCATTCGAGCGGCGTCCCGCCGTCGCCATCGCCATCCCCGGCACCGCCGCTGCCCGTCCCGTTGCCCGCGCCTCCCGCGCCGGTGCCGGGCCCCGCGACCGGGGCATTGCCCGAACTGGCCTCGCTTCCGCTCGCGGCGATCGGCGCCACAATGATCTGCGGGGTGGGAATCGGCGCGGGCACCGGACTGGTGACCTCGGTCGCGCGCGACTTGAGATTGGGCGGGGCGGCAGCGCCTTCGGGGCGGTGGCTGCGGGCCGGCTTTGCCTGCGGCTCGGGTGTGGGCGGCGGCGGAGGCAGCGTGAAGTCGAGCATGCGCATCGCAGGCGATTCCACCGTGCCGCTCTTCCCCGCCAGCCCGCTCAGCAGCAGCAACCCCAGCAGGCCCTGCACCGCGAGCGCGCCGATCGCGCCGCGCAATCGATCGCGGGATCCGGGAACTCCAGGATGTGTGCCGGACATGGCCTTGAAATGCCCCAATGCACGAAAGCGATCCGCATGAACGCGACGTTGTTTCCGGTTCATGCAACCTAGCGCCACGCCGGGTTGTTACGCAGGGGGATTTGATATTTAGGAGATGATCATGCGCAAGTTGATCGCAACACTCGCGGCCTTTGCAGTAGCCGTGCCCGCCGGCGTAGCGATGCCCCTCGCATCTGCGCAGGCGCAGTCGCGTTATTACAAGGGAACATCGTACAGCAAGGCACGCTACATCCAGAAGTGCCGCCGTTCATCGGGCACGACCGGGCTGGTCGCCGGCGGCGTCACCGGCGCCGTAGTCGGCTCGAAAGTCATCGGGGGCGGTCTTCTGGGCACCGCCGCGGGCGCAGTAGGCGGCGCGCTCGGCGGTCGTGCGATCGATCGCACGATCACTGCGAAGAAGCGCTGCACCTATATCCGTCGGCGCTAAGTAGAGCATCCGCGCGCCGTGACCGGCCAGATGTCGGTCACGGTGGCGCCATCCAGCACGTAATAGCGATCGTAGAGATTGACGGTGGGATCGCAGTGCGGCGGCATCAGGACGATACGCGCCCCAAGTCCCGGCAGCTTCGCGCCGATCACCGCGCCCTGCTCGTCGCCCATGAAGGCGTAGCGACCCTCCGCCCCTGCCAGCACCACCGGAAGGCCGGCATCCGCTGCCAATGCCTTGAGCCCCGCGTCGATCGTCACCATTCCCGGCGTATTGGCGCTGATCACGGTCGCGTCGACGAACAATGCCGGCTCGAATGCGCCATCGAGCTCGCAATCGCGATATTCGCGGTCGAGGAAGATGTAGGAGCCGACCTGCAGCTCGGTGAGCACGCCGAGATCGGCATCAATCGCGAAGGTGCCGGTGCCGGCGCCGGTGACTACCGGTATCTCGAAACCGGCGTGCTTCAACGCGGTGAGCACGGTGCGCAGATAGTCGGTCCGCTCGGCGATCGCGGCGCTCCGATCGGTGTGGGACGGGATGTGCTGGTGCGACCCGCAATAATATTGCACCCCGCCCAGCCGCAACCACCCGCTCGCGGCGATGGCGCGGGCGAGCTCGACCGCCGCCTGTGGCGACGTGACACCGGTGCGGTGGACGCCCGGATCGACGTCGATGA
Source organism: Sphingomonas sp. JC676 (assembly GCF_014489075.1). Classification (GTDB taxonomy): domain Bacteria; phylum Pseudomonadota; class Alphaproteobacteria; order Sphingomonadales; family Sphingomonadaceae; genus Sphingomonas. The sequence goes on from NZ_JACTGR010000005.1 coordinate 103,378, forward strand.
AGATGGTCAGCGGCGCGTCCGCCGCCGCGGCCAGCGCTCGGACATTGTCAGGATGATCGGCGACCAGCGACAGCGCGATCTGCCCATTTAGCGCGACGAGCCGAGCGATCGCGCCGGGCGTCACAACGGGCGAGGTCAAATGGATGTTCGCCACACCGTCCGCCGCCAGCGCCTCGGCCTCGCCGAGCTTGGCGCAGCAGATCCCCACCGCCCCCGCGGCGATCTGGCGCCGGGCGATCTCGCCGCTCTTGTGGGTCTTCGCGTGCGGCCTGAGCGCGATGCCGCGCTTCGCCGCGAATGCTGCCATCCGGGCGATGTTGCGCTCCAGCGCGGCGGACTCGAGCACCAGGGCGGGCGTCGGCAAATCGAGGCGGGGGAAAGGCGGAATGGGCATCACCGATAGGCTTAGCGCAACAGCCGCCTTCCAAAACAGCATTTCGTCTGCAATCTGGCGCCATAGGCCCGCCGCTCCCACATGGAGTCGCGAACGCATCCAACCGGAAGGTTCATCATGTCCAGCTATGCCGATCGTCTGAAGGCCCTTCGCGAGCAGTTGCAGCGCGACCGTCTCGACGGCTTCGTCGTCCCGCTCACCGACGAGCACATGTCCGAATATGTTGGCGCCTATGCCCAGCGCCTCGCCTGGCTGACCGGCTTCCAGGGATCGGCCGGATCGGCGGTCGTGCTGCCGGACGAGGCCGCGATCTTCACCGACGGGCGCTATACGCTGCAGGTGCGCCAGCAGGTCTCGGCGGACGATTGGGAATATGTCGGCGTGCCCGCCACCAGCATCGCCGCCTGGCTGGGCAAGCACGCGCCCGACGGCGGGCGCATCGGTTACGATCCCTGGCTGCACACCCGCGCCTGGGTCGAGGAAGCCAGGAAGGCGCTTGCCGAGAAAGGCGCGGAGCTGGTCGCGGTCGACACCAACCCGATCGACGCGGTGTGGCCCGACAAACCTGCGCCGTCCGACGCGACGCTCGCCATCCAGGACGATGCGGCCGCCGGCAAGTCCTCCGCCGCCAAGCGCGCCGAGATCGCCGACTGGCTAGCCGAGCGCAAGGCCGACGCAGTCGTCCTCTCCGCGCTCGATTCGATCGCCTGGGCGTTCAACATCCGCGGCCAGGACGTCGCGCACACGCCGGTCGCGCTCGCTTATGCGATCGTCAATGCCGACGGCACTGCCGACCTGTTCGTCGCGCCCGAGAAAGTGACCGACGCCGTCCGTCAGCATCTCGGCAACGCGATCCGTATCCATGACCGCGCCGCCTTCGCGCCCGCGCTCAAGGCCTTCCAAGGCAAGCGCGTCGCCACCGATCCCGAGCGCGCGGTCGCCGCGATTTTCGATTCGCTCGATGCGGGTGGCGCGAAGATCCTGAGTCTCCGCGATCCGGTGGTGCTCGCCAAGGCACTCAAGAACCCCGCCGAGATCGCCGGCCACAAGGCCGCCCAGGCGCGCGACGGCGCGGCCCTGGTACGCTTCCTGAAGTGGTTCGAGGAGACCGCGCCCAAGGGCGGTCTTACCGAAATGTCCGCCGCCGACCGGTTGCGCGCCTTCCGCGACGAGACCGGCGTGCTCAAGGATTTGAGCTTCGACACCATCTCCGCCACCGGCCCCAATGGCGCGATCCCGCACTACAAGGTGACCCAGGAATCGAGCCTGCCCATCGAGCTCGGCCAGCTCTATCTCGTCGATTCGGGCGGGCAATATGCCGACGGTACCACCGACGTGACGCGCGTGATGCCCGTAGGCGAGGCCAGCGAGGAGATGAGGGACCGCTTCACCCGCGTCCTCAAGGGCCATATCGCCATCGCCACCGCGGTCTTCCCCGAAGGCACGACCGGCGCCCAGCTCGACAGCTTCGCGCGGCGGCCGCTTTGGGAAGTCGGGCTCGATTACGGGCATGGCACCGGCCACGGCGTGGGCGCCTATCTCTCAGTGCACGAGGGGCCGCAGCGCATCGCCCAACCCTTCTATCCGGGCGGCCAGTCGCTCGAGCCGCTCAAGGCCGGCATGTTCCTGTCGAACGAGCCCGGTTACTATAAGGCGGGCGAATTCGGCATTCGCATCGAGAACTTGGTTCTGGTTGTTAAGAAATTGATTTCGGGCGCGGAACAATCGATGCTCGGTTTTGAGACACTGACCTTCGCACCGATCGAGCGAACACTAATTAAACCGTCGCTGTTAACCAGTCGGGAACTGGAATGGCTTAATCTCTACCACTCGCAGGTGCTGACTGTTGTCGGCGCGCTGTTGAGTGAGGACGAACGGCAATGGTTAGTGGAGAAATGCGCGCCAATCGCCTGATGTGGTTCTTCGCCGGTGCGGTCACCATGGCGATGTACCTGATGGGTCCGCACGCGATCATCGATCGCGCGTACGACCTTGGTCATGAAGCCGGGGATTGGGTCCGCACGCGCTGAGGCGCGTCTTCGGAAACGTCGGCACTATCCTGCGCGCGGGCCTGCGCCTTGCGCTTGCGCAGATTCGCCCGCAACGCCTCGGCCAGCCGGGCCTTCTTTTCCGCTTCGCTCATGGGGAAACGGATAGACCCTGCCGGTTGTGGTTGACAATCGGGAACTCCCAAGCACATAGGCCCCTCCCGCCCGGCACCCAGCCGGCGAGTGCTGCCGTAGCTCAGTGGTAGAGCGCATCCTTGGTAAGGCTGAGGTCGTGAGTTCAATCCTCACCGGCAGCACCATTTTTTCGAAAGATACCGACATTTCGCCTTCGGGCGCCCGCTAGGGTCGGACGATTTCGCCGTCTTCCTTGGCGAATTCGGCGGGGCGACGATCGAAGAGATCGAGCACCACCTCGGACGGACGGCACAGTTTGGTGCCTTTCGGCGTCACGACGATCGGGCGGTTCACCAGTATGGGATGCTCGACCATCGCTTCGAGAATGGCATCGTCCGGCACCGACGCATCGAGCAGGCCGAGCTCGGCGGCGGGTGTTCCCTTTTCCCGCAATAGGTCGCGTGCGGTGGCGCCCATTGCAGCGAGCAGGCCTTCGAGCTGCGGCCGCGTCCAGCCCATCTGAAGATATTCGACGACGGTCGGCGTGTAGCCGGCGGCTTCGATCATCGCGAGTGCGTTGCGCGAGGTGCCGCAATCCGGGTTGTGATAGATCGTGACGGGGAAAGCATCGGTCATTGCGTGCGCGCCTCTCTGAACAGCCAGGTGAAGAAGGCGACCGCCACCACGGCACCGGCAAGCTGGCCGGCGACGAACAGCGGCGCGGACGACGGGGCGATGCCTGCGAAGGTGTCGGACAAGCTACGCGCCACCGTTACCGCCGGATTGGCGAAGGATGTCGACGCGGTGAACCAATATGCGGCGGTGATGTAGAGACCGACCGCAACCGGCGTGAATTCGGGCCGCCCGCGCTGCGTCGCGATGATGGTCCCGATCAGGCCGAACGTCGCCACGAATTCGGAGAAGCCCTGCGCCGGCCCGTCGCGAAACCTGGTCGAAATCTGCAGCAGCGGCTCGGCGAACATCGCATGTGCCGCCCAAACGCCCAGGACCGCGCCGACGAACTGCGCGACGGCGTAGAGCAAGCCGGTGCGCCATTCGATTTCCCGGCGGAGAAGTACCGCCAGCGTAACCGCCGGGTTGAAATGGGCGCCGGATACGGGGCCGAACATGTGAATGAGGACGACCAGCCCGGCGCCGGTCGCGATCGTGTTGCCCAGCAACGCAATGGCGACGTTCCCGGCGGCGAGGCGCTCACCCATGATGCCGGAACCGACGACGATCGCGAGCAACAGCGCGGTGCCCATGCCTTCGGCGGCGAGCCTGCGTCCAACCGTCATTCGGACGAACAGCAGCCTTGGGCGAGATCGCCGAGCGAAGCACAGATTTCCGGGCGTCCGGCGCAGCAATCCGCGACAAGGAAACCGAGAAGATCGCGCATTCCGTCATAGTTGGCGGCGTAGATGACCGAGCGACCCTCGCGGCGCGAACGGATCAGCCCAGCCTGGCCGAGGATGGTCAGATGCGTTGAGAGCGTGTTGGGCAGCACGCCGACCTCGCGCGCGATTGCGCCCGCCGGCACGCCGGCCGGGCCGGCGCGCACCAGCAGCCGAAAAACGGCCAGCCGATGCCCATGGGCAAGCGCGGAAAGGGCTTCGACGGCTGTTGGCAGCAGCATCAGCAGCACGCCGCCTTGGGCGCCACGGCCTGGATTTCCTCATCCTCGCCATAGGTCGTCGCGTCGCCCATCGTATAGAAGGTTTCCCAACGGACGCCCGCCGTATCCGTGACCCAGCTCTTGTCGGACTTGGCGTAGCAGCACGTCGTCGCCTCCTGGTCGAACGTCGTATTCCCGGCCGCCTTCAGGCGCGTAGCAAGTATCGAGAGTTCGTCGGCGCTATCGACCTGAATGCCCACATGATCGACGCCAGTGGCTCGCACCCGCGAAGATATCGCAAGGTTCACGCGCGGGTCTTCCAGCATCCATTTCGCATAATCGTCCTTCACGACGGCGGGCGGGGCGCCGAACAGGGCGTTGTAGAATGCGACGGCCTGCTCAATGTCAGGGACGCTGATATGCATGTGCAGACGCTTCATGATGATGCTCCATCGATTCAATAATTCGAATATTCCCGAAATATCGAATCGACAAGCAATTTATGTCGTTTTCACGCTCGCACGTCCTATGGACAGCGGGCACATGTCCGCACTAGGTTGGACACATGACGACCCTGTCGATCATCACGGATGGAAAGCGGAGGACGGCGACGCCGTGCCATGCCGTTCGCCTGTCCGCGCCTTGCATCCGCATTCGAATTAGCACCCGCCAGATCGGCTGATCTGGCGCGCCGTGCGCGCTTCCGGGCTTGGGCCCGCGCGCGAACCCAACGCTCTTCGAAACGGATTTCCCATGACCAATTCTCAGCCTGCGGTCCGCGATGCGGACCGTCCGTCGACCGTTGTCGCGAGCCGAACCAAGCAGCCCAGGAACACGCTGGCGCGCCTTCGCGTCGAGGCGCAGCTTTGCCCGCAAGTCATGATGCGCGTGCTCGGCCTGATCGCGCAGCAGGCGATCGTGCCGGCCACTATCCAGTTCGAGCGCCGGACGCGATCGGTCCGCTTCGAGATCGCGGTGGACGGTCTGTCCGATCACTCGGCGGAGATCCTGCTGGAGAAGGTCCGCATGATCGTCACGGTCCGCAATGCCCGCTTCGTCGGGCGGCGGCGCTGATGCGTCGTCGGCACGTCGCGAGAGGCTTGCAAGCCGCTCGCCTTTCGCGGATCAGGCCGGCACCGTCTTGTGGGAGCATGGGTGATGAAGACCAGGGCCGCCGTCGCGTTCGAAGCGAAGAAGCCGCTCGAGATCGTCGAGCTGGATCTCGAAGGGCCTCGGACAGGCGAAGTGCTGGTCGAGATCATGGCGACCGGCATTTGCCATACCGATGCCTATACGCTGGACGGGTTCGACAGCGAGGGGCTGTTCCCCAGCGTGCTGGGCCACGAGGGCGCGGGGATCGTGCGCGAGGTCGGGCCGGGCGTCACCAGCGTGAAGCCCGGCGACCATGTCATCCCGCTCTACACCCCCGAATGCCGCCAGTGTAAGTCGTGCCTGTCGGGCAAGACCAATTTGTGCACCGCGATCCGGGCGACCCAGGGCAAGGGGCTGATGCCCGACGGCACCACGCGGTTCAGCCACAAGGGCCAGCCGATCTACCATTATATGGGCTGCTCGACCTTCTCGAACTTCACCGTGCTGCCCGAGATCGCGGTGGCGAAGATCCGCGAGGACGCACCGTTCAAGACGAGCTGCTATATCGGCTGTGGCGTCACCACCGGCGTGGGCGCGGTGGTCAACACCGCCAAGGTCCAGGTCGGCGACAATGTCGTCGTGTTCGGGCTGGGCGGCATCGGGCTCAATGTGCTCCAGGGCGCCAGGATGGCGGGCGCGAACCGGATCATCGGCGTCGACATCAACCCCGACCGCGAGGAATGGGGCCGCAAGTTCGGCATGACCGACTTCATCGACGGCCGCGGCAAGTCGCGCGAGGAGACGATCGCCGCGATCCTGGCGCTGACCGATGGCGGCGCGGATTACACCTTCGACTGCACCGGCAACACCGAGGTGATGCGCACTGCATTTGAGGCCTGCCATCGCGGCTGGGGCACCAGCATCATCATCGGCGTGGCCGAGGCGGGCAAGGAGATCAGCACCCGCCCCTTCCAGCTCGTGACCGGGCGCAACTGGCGCGGCACCGCGTTCGGCGGCGCCAAGGGCCGCACCGACGTGCCCAAGATCGTCGACTGGTACATGAACGGCAAGATCCAGATCGACCCGATGATCACGCACGTGCTGAGCCTGGAGGAGATCAACAAGGGCTTCGACCTGATGCATGCCGGCGAGAGCATCCGTAGCGTGGTGGTGTACTGATGACCGGCGCGGTCAACCTCGCCGAGAAGTTCGCCACCTTCTCCGAACACTGGGCGCCGCGGATCGTGGCAACCTATAACGACAACGACATCCGCATCGTGAAGGTCGAAGGCGAGTTCGTCTGGCACAAGCATGTCGACACCGACGACTTCTTCCTGGTGCTGGACGGCGTGCTCGATATCGAGTTGCGCGACCGCACGGTGACGCTGAACCCCGGCGAGCTGTTCGTCGTGCCGCGCGGCGTCGAGCACCGTCCGGTCGCCCGGTATGGCGAAGTGAAGATCATCGTCATCGAGCCGGCCGGCACCGACAATACCGGCGATTCCGCGACCGCCACCCGCGCCGTGGCGATCTGATGGAGACGGTCTCGACCAACAAGGCGCATGGCGGCGTGCAGGGCGTCTACCGCCATGCCTCAATAGCGACGGGCACCGACATGACCTTCTCGGTCTATGTCCCGCCGCATGCCGAAGGCGCGAAGCTGCCGGTGCTCTGGTATCTCTCGGGGCTCACCTGCACCCACGCCAATGTGACCGACAAGGGCGAGTATCGCCGCGCCTGCGCCGAGCATGGGGTGATCTTCGTCGCGCCGGACACGAGCCCGCGCGGTGAAGGCGTGCCCGACGACGCGGCCTATGATTTCGGCCAGGGCGCAGGCTTCTACCTCGACGCCACCCAGGCGCCCTGGTCGCAGCATTTCAAGATGCGTTCCTATGTCGAGGAAGAGCTTCCCCGGCTGATCGGCAGTGAATTCCCCGCGGACATGGGCCACCAGGGCATCACCGGCCATTCGATGGGCGGGCACGGCGCGCTGACCATCGGGCTGCGCAATCCGGAGCGCTTCCGCAGCGTCTCGGCCTTCGCACCGATCGCCGCGCCGGGTCAGGTGCCGTGGGGCGAGAAGGCGCTGAGCGGCTATCTCGGCACCGATTGCGCGGCGTGGCGCGCTTATGACGCGTTCGCGCTGATCGAGGATGGCGCGCGGCTGGCCGAGCTGCTGGTCGATACCGGGTCGGCCGATCCCTTCCTGGCCGAGCAGCTCAAGCCCGAGCTGCTCGAATCCGCGTGCCGTGACGCCGGCATCGCGCTGACCCAGCGCATCCAGCCGGGCTATGACCATAGCTATTATTTCGTCGCGACCTTCATGGCCGATCACATCGCCTGGCACGCCGAGCGGCTGAACGCCTAGCCGGCGCTGCTATGCACGTGCAGCACCCCCGTCAGAGTGCGGTGCACCGGGCATTTCTCCGCGATCTCCATCAGGTGCGCGCGCTGCTCGGGACTGAGTGGCCCTTCCAGCGTAATCGTGCGGAAGATCGCCTCGATCCGCGGATTCGCGCCGGCGTCGGCGCAATGGCCGCAATCCTTGGCGTGGTTGCGATCATGGTGGAGGCGGACGGTCACGCCCTCCAGCGGTATCCCCTCGCGCCGGGCATAGAGGTTCAGCGTCATCGAGGTGCACGCGCCCAGCCCGGCCAGCAGCATGTCATAGGGCGTCGGTCCCGTATCGGCCCCGCCGACATCTACCGGCTCGTCCATCATCCATTGATGCCGGCCCGCCTCGACCAAGGTTCCGAACCGGCCCTCGCCCGACCGCACGATCACTTCGCCCGCCATTCTCGCTCTCCCATGCCCTTCGCTGGCAACGCCACGGTAACCGCCTATATCGCATGCTGCATCAGACAAGCCTTCGTTCCGGGGAGTTTTCCACGTCATGCTCAAGCACCTGTCCCGCGCGCTGACCGCGCTGGCGTTCCTCTTCGCTCCCGCGGTGCACGCGCAGGACGCGGTCCAGGACGCCGATCCGGCGCTCTGGGTGGTCAAGGACGAGGACACGACCATCTATCTGTTCGGCACCGTCCATGTGCTGAAGCCGGGCCTCAGCTGGTTCGACGAGGCCGTGAAGGCGGCGTTCGACAAAAGCGACGAAGTCGTGCTCGAGATGATCCAGCCCGACCAGGCGACGATGGGATCGCTGGTGATGAAGACCGCGCTCAATATCGGCGGCCCGACGATCACCGAGCAACTCCCCGCCGACAAGCGCGCAGCCTATGCCAAGGCCCTGACCGATTCGGGCATCGCGCCCTCCGACCTTGATCCCTTCCACCCCTGGTACGCCGCGGTCGCGCTCAGCGTACTGCCGCTCAGGAAACTGGGATATGACCCGGAGAGCGGCGCCGAAGCCATGATCACCGCCTCCGCCAAGGCCGCGGGCAAGCAGCTGGTAGGGCTGGAGACCGCCGAGCAGCAGATCGGCTATTTCGCGGCGCTGCCCGATACGCTGCAGGTCAAGTTCCTCGTCTCGACGGTCGACGATTATCCCAAGCTGGGCGACGAGCTGGGCAAGATGATCACCAGCTGGGCGGCGGGCGATCCCGAAACGCTTGGCAAGACGATGAACGAGGGGCTGCGCGAGACGCCCGAGATCGGCAAGATCCTGCTCACCGATCGCAACGCGCGCTGGGCCGACTGGATCGACAAAAGGCTGGCCAAGCCGGGCACGGTGTTCGTCGCGATCGGCGCGGGGCATCTGGCCGGCGACGACAGCGTCCAGGCGTTCCTGGCCAAGCGCAACCTCAAGGCCACGCGCATCCCATATTGACGCGCCATATTGACGTAGGCGCCGCGCGAGGCTCTGGCGTTCGGACCCGCACCGGCGCTTCCGGCGTTTCGGGGCCGCAACGGACGGAGCAGTCGATGGCACAGAGTCCCCGCCCCTTTCTCGGCCTGGTCGCCGGCGTCGCCGCGGGGCTCGTCGCCTCGGCGGCGATGGCGGCATTCCAGGATCGGGCGTCGAAGCTGCTGCCCGACGAGAACGACGAGGATCCGGCGACGGTGAAGGCCGCGGACGCCGCGAGCGAAGCGGTGATCGGCGATCCGGTGCCCGAGCCCTATCGCGAGCAGGCGGGCCAGCTCGTCCATTATGTCGTGGGCGGGGTGCTGGGCGGCATCTACGGCGTGCTCACCGAATATCGCCCCGAGGCGAGCGCCGGCTTCGGCAGCGCCTATGGCATCGCCACCTCGACCCTGCTCGACGAAGTCGCGGTGCCGGCGGCGGGGCTGGGCCCGGAGTCCGACGAGGCGCCGGTCGCGACCCATGCCTTTGGCGCGGCATCGCACCTCGTCTACGGCGTGGTGCTGGAAGGCGTGCGCTGGCTGATCGCCGGCAGGCGTTGAGCGCTGCGTCTCGGGGAACCGAGTGCCACCGACCGCGGCTGTCGGCGATCGCGACCCAGAACCTGCCGTTCATCATTTCTCATTAGCCAGGGGAAATGGCCTGGCGGAACAGACCTCGCAAACACCATAAAATACCGGCCATCAATTTTTTGGCGGGAGCTGCGGTACTGGGCGCGAGCGTGGGTGTTGGATCGATCGCCACGACTTCCCAGGGACGTGACAAGATTGCCGCCACAGTCAAAGTTGTCGGCGTTGCGAGCGGCATAGTAAGACGACGAGCACCCCAGGAGGGCGACCATTGGGGCGGATGCAACGAGGCCCGCGCGGCTGGTACCGCTCCGATCTATCAGGGCGAACCGGGATATCGCGACAAGATGGATGGTGACGGCGATGGGATCGCCTGCGAGCCTTATCACGGTCAATGAAACCGTTCGTACGCTAACGACCCAGTAGCGGACATTGCCCTCACCACTTGGCGAAGCCCGTTCATGCCCGCATATCAAGCCCGGGAGGGCGCCGGATGACCATTGCTACATCGCTGCTTTTGCTATGGATGGTTTTGCATCTCGCCGGAGACACTCCAGTTGGTCGTTCGATGCGGCGGGTGCTGGTCGATTGGCCTGTGGCGCAGTTGTCGCGTCTCACACGCGGTCATGTGGTTCTGGGCCTGCTTTTCTTCCTGTTCGGAGCAGCCCTCGTCTGGCTCTTGGAGGGGGAAGCCTTTCGCATCCTCGGCGCGGCCACACCCGAACTCATTGGTTGGGCCTCGACGTTCGAGATCGCGACGATCGTCGATCTGTTTACCGCCACGTTGCTTGCGGCGTCAGGTATTCGGCTGCGGAGTATGGTAGCGACGATGCAAAGTCTCGTGAGCCGTCGAGGTATTCGACGCGCCAGAACGCGGACACGCGCGCGGCTGCGGCGTCCAGCAGTCTCCAATGACGACGAAGAGCGGCCGGCAATCCGCCTGGCGGCCTAAATGCTGCAAACGACGCGCTGGCTTAGCGTACGCTAACCACCGCGTCCCGCTGTTCGTCGGCCTCCGACCATGGCGCTGACCGGCGAGCGCTCGCAGCCTAGAGCAGCAGCCCCTCGGTCGCGGCGCCGCGACCGACCGGGCCGCCGCCGCGACGGCGCGCAAGCTCGGTCTGGGCGGTGTAGCGGATGTCGATATCGCGGTCGTCCAGGAAGCCGGCCAGCGTATCGTCGTCGATCTCGCTCCATTCCTTGCCGCGATCGGGGCCGTAGCGGACGCGAGGCTCGAGTGCCGGCTCCTTCGACCATTGGATCAGCTGCGCGACGCTGGCTTCGTTGAGCATGTCGCGCAGGTGGAACGCGGTAACATAGGCGTCCGGGAAGGCGCGGTGCGCGGGCAGGCCGCGTTCGTGGACCATGCCCTCGGGATTGCGCCAGTACCGCAGGAGCTGGTTCGAGAAACCCGGCGAGCCCGGCCACAACCGCAGCGCACATTTATAGGTGCAGATCCAGTCCGCGCCGCGGGTGAGCGAGGGCGTGCAGAACTGCTCCTCGAAGCTGGCGCGGTGCGCGGCGAGCGCGATGCGGCGCGGCCAGGGATCGAGCACCGGGCGCGCGACGTCGTGCCACCAGGGCGCGTCAGCGACATCCTCGTCGCGGATATGGTGGATCGCCATGGTGAGCGGCGGGATCGGGCGGCCGGGATTGACGAGCCGGCTGCCGCCCTCGCCGTGCAGCTCCCAGCGCCCGTCCTTCTGCAGCGCGACGTCTTGCCAGCCCACTTCGCACACCCCGTGCGCCGGTGGAGCCTGGCCGGTGGTCTCTAGATCGATGACGCGGATGATGGAGGGAGGTGGCGACGCCATGGCCCGAGATGTGGGGATATGGGCCGCGGAATGCGAGTCGAAACTTAAAGCCCCTCCCCTTCGGGGGAGGGGCTGCTAGCAGCCGATCAATGTCCCGCCTGCTCCCCGCGCTCCAGGCCGCTTGCCGCGAGCTGGGCGTCGATCATCGCCATCAGCCGGTCCAGCCCTTCCTGGCTCTTGGCCTCGGCGCGCGCCACCAGCACGTCCTGGGTGTTCGACGCGCGCAGCAGCCACCAGCCGTCGGGCGTGTTGACCCGCGCGCCATCGGTGCGGTTGACGTCGGCGCCCGCCTTTTCCAGCCGGTCGAGCACTTCGTCGATCACCGCGAACTTGCGGCTCTCGTCGACCTGGAAACGCATTTCCGGCGTATTGACCATCGCCGGCATCTCGTCCTTGAGCTGGGTGAGCGACTTGCCGATCACATGCACCGCCTGGATCAGCCGGACCGCGGCGTACTGCGCATCGTCGAAGCCGTAATAGTCCTGCGCGAAGAAGATATGGCCGCTCATCTCGCCGGCGAGCGGGGCGTGCGTTTCCTTCATCTTGGTCTTGATGAGGCTATGGCCGGTCTTCCACATCAGCGGCTTGCCGCCCAGCTCGGCGATGCGATCGTAGAGCGCCTGGCTGGCCTTCACGTCGGCGATGATCGTCGCGCCCGGCTCCACGCGCAGCACAGGTTCCGCCAATATTGAGAGAAGCTGATCGCCCCAGACCACGCGGCCCTTGCCGTCGATCGCGCCCAGCCGATCGCCGTCGCCGTCGAAAGCCAGTCCGAAATCGAGGTTCTTTGCCGCGACGAGCGCCTTCAAATCGGCAAGGTTCTTCTCCTCGGTAGGATCGGGGTGATGGTTGGGGAAATTGCCGTCCACTTCGGTGAAGATCGTGTGATGCTCACCCGGAAGCATCTTCACCAGCTTCTCGACCACCGGGCCGGCGGCGCCATTGCCCGTATCCCATCCGATGCGATAGGCGCCGCCGGCATAGCCTGCCATCAAGCGGCCGACATACAGATCGAGCACCTCGGCATCGGTGACGGTCTCGCTGCCGTCGCCGTCGTCCCAATCGCCCTCGGCGGCGAGCTTGCCGATCCTCTGGATGTCCTCTCCGAAGAACGGACGGTGTTCGAACACCATCTTGAAGCCGTTGTAATTGCCCGGATTATGGCTGCCGGTGATCTGGATGCCGCCATCCACTTCCAGCGTGGCTTCGGCATAATAGAGCATCGGGGTGGGGCCCATGCCGATGCGGACGACGTCACAGCCCGATGCGGTCAGCCCCTCGATCAGCGCGGCTTCGAGCGTCGGCGAAGAAAGACGGCCGTCGCGGCCCACCGCGACACGCTTGCCGCCCGCGCGGCGGAGCAAGGTGGCGAAGCCGCGGCCGATCGCCCGAGCATCGTCGGGACCCAGCGCCTCCCCTACGATTCCGCGGATATCGTACTCGCGCAGCGAAGTGGGATCGAAACGATGTGCCATGATGCCTCCCGGGGAGATGTTCGCCGCCTAATCCCCCATGCGGGGGTAAAGTTCAATTGGTGCGGCGCAGCAACAGCCTGTCCCTCGCCGCATTGATCCTTCGGGTTAGCTCAACCGAGCCGCCCTTGTCCGGATGCAGCGCAGTCACCAGCCGGCGATGCGCTGCGCGAATCTCGTCCTCGCCTGCATCCACGCCCACGCCCAGGATCGCGCGGGCCTCATCCTCGGGCAGCGGCGGCGGCGCGGGCTTGGCCGGCTTGGTCCTGGGCTTGCCCCAATAGACCCAGATCGCGCCGGTGATCAGGGCGGCGAGGAGGAACTGAAACATCAGGCGAACAGCGGCATTGCGGTCTCGGGCAGCGCCAGCCCCGCCATCATCTCGCGCAGTTCCTGGCGCGCGGCGACATGGCTGAGGCCCATTTCGCCGAACTCGCGCGAATCGAGCATGGTCAAGCCCTGCGGGAACAGCTCGCGATAGATGACGCGCTCTGAGAGCCCCGAGATCACCCGGAAGCCGACGCGCTTGGAGAGCTGGTCGATCGCCTCGGACACGCGGCGCATGTTGCGCGCCTCGATATGCTGCATGCGGTTGCGGAGCACGACCCAGTCGATCGTCTCGCCATCCGCCTTGGCGCGGCGCTTGCGTGATTCCCAGATCAGCTCGGAGTAGAAGCTGGGGCGCGAGACGCGGAAGGTCTCGGGATCGACCTGGCCGATCAGGTCGAAATCGACGAAGCTGTCGTTCATCGGGGTGACCAAGGTATCGGCGTTGGTAACCGCGAGGCGCGCGAACCGGTCGTCGCGGCCCGGCGTATCGATCACCAGGAAATCGGCGGTCTCGCCCAGCCGCTCGAGCGTGTCCGAGAAGAAGGACATGCTCTCGCCGTCATGCGTCTCGTAGGTCGGCATCGGCAGCGGGCGGCCGACCCGCTTCATCGTCGCCGCGCGATTGTCGAAATAGCGGCCCATGGTGCGCTGGCGGTGATCGAGATCGAAGCACGCCACCCGCGCACCCTTGAACGCGAGCGCGATCGCGGCGTGGACCGCGGTGGTCGACTTTCCGGTGCCGCCCTTCTCATTGGCGAATACCAGAACGTGCAACCGCTTCGCACCATCACTCAACGCACAACTTCCTTTATTGATCGGACGCGCCACCCCCCATAGAAGGCCGCCCTTTCCGTCTTATCGAAAGAGACCAAGCGTGCAAACCGTCCGTCAGCTACCCGACCTCCGCGAGGCGATCTCTGCCTTTCGAGAAGCGGGGGAGCGCGTCGCCCTGGTGCCGACGATGGGCGCGTTACACGACGGGCACATGGCGCTGGTCGAGGCCGCCAAGCGCGCCGGCGAGCGCGTGGTCGTGTCGATCTTCGTCAATCCGATGCAGTTCGGGCCCAATGAGGACCTCGCCCAATATCCGCGGCGCGAACAGGCCGATTCGCGGATGCTGGCGAATGCGGGCGCCGACCTGCTGTGGATGCCGCCGGTCGAGGTGATGTATCCTGAGGGCTTTGCGAGCATCGTATCGGTGTCGGGCGTGAGCGAAGTGCTCGACGGCGCGCACCGGCCTGGCCATTTCGACGGCGTCGCGACCGTGGTCGCCAAATTGTTCAACCAGGTCCAGCCGCAGGTCGCATTGTTCGGCGAGAAGGACTGGCAGCAGCTCGCGGTCATCCGCCGGATGGTACGCGATCTCGATTTGCCCATCGAGATCGTCGGCGTGCCGACCCAGCGCGAGGATGACGGGCTCGCCCTCTCCTCGCGCAACGCGTACCTCATGCCCGAGGACCGCGCCCGCGCCGTGGCGCTGCCGCGCGCGCTGGGCGCTGCGGAGCGAGCGATCTCCGAGGGTGGGGATCCGGAAGCGGCGCTGGCGCAGGCGCGCGAGACGCTGACCGCGGCGGGCTTCGAGATCGACTATGTCGCGCTCGCCGATGCCGAGACTCTGGCCGAGCCCACGCCCGGGCGTCCGCTGCGCCTGCTCGCCGCCGCACGCATCGGCGGCACGCGGCTGATCGACAATATTCCGGTGACGTGAAAACTGCGGCGGCGTGAAATACGGTTAACCGCGTTAACCATTTCTTCGCATTCGCCCCCCAAAACCGTAGCCACGAGGGAGACTAACTAGGGGGTTAGCGGCATGGGCAATAGCCTGAAGAGTGCGCGTTTCCTTATCGAGAGCCGGCTTCGCGACGCTGCACGCGGCGATGCGAATGCCTGCTACGATCTAGGCATGGTTTATTCCAGTGGTGCAGACGGGGTCGATGTCGACCTGGTCGAGGCGCATAAATGGTTCAACATCGCGGCCGTGACCGGCAGCTCGGCGGCGCAGCTCTGCCGTGCGGAGATCGCCGAGGACATGACCGCCCGCGAAATCAACGACGCGCAAAAGGCGGCACGCGCCTGGCTGCGCGGGCTCGAGATGCGGGCGGCCTGACGCCTTGCTACGTGCCCGTGCTCCTGCGGACGCAGGAGCCCAGGGCCACGGAGAACATCGCTTGAGATTCTGGGCTCCTGCTTTCGCAGGAGCACGATTCACTCCTTCGCGGCTGCCTTCTTGGCCGCTGCCTTTTTCGCGGGCGCCTTCTTCTTTGGTGCGGCCTTTTTCTTGCCCTTGCCCTTGGCGGGTCCGGCGGCAGCGCGGGCGTCGATCAGCTGCGCGGCCTCTTCCAACGTGAGCTGGTCCTTGTCGATCGACTTGGGCAGGGTCGCGTTGGTCTCGCCATCGGTGACATAGGCGCCGTAGCGCCCTTCCATCAGCTTGATCTCCGCCTCGGTGCGCGGATGCTTGCCGAGCATTTTGAGCGGCTCGCGCGACGCGCCGCGAGCGGGACGGCCGCCATTCGCCGCCGCTTCGGCGAGCTTGACCACCGCCGCGTTCATGCCCGTCTCGAACACCTCGGCGGTCGACTGGAGCCGGGCGTACTTGCCGTCATGCGCCAGATAGGGGCCGTAGCGGCCGATCGACGCGGTGATCGGATTGCCGGTTTCCGGATGATTGCCGATCGTGCGCGGCAGCTTGAGCAGCTTGAGCGCCCATTCGAGATCGAGCTCGATATCCTTGGGGATCGACGCACGCGCCGCTTCCTTGCCTTCGCCGAGCTGGATGTACGGCCCGAAACGGCCCGACTTGCGCTCGACCGGCAGGCCGGTGTCGGGATCGTTGCCGAGCACTTCCGGGCCGGTGGATTCGTCCCCCTCACCGCCCGGCTGGGCGAAGCGGCGGGTATATTTGCACTCGGGATAGTTCGAGCAGGCGATGAACGCGCCGAACTTGCCGCCGCGCAGCGCCAGTCGCCCCGTGCCGCAGACCTGGCAGAGCCGCGGATCGCTGCCGTCCGCCTTGGGCGGGAAGAGATAGGGTTCGAGGAACTGGTCGAGCGCCGCGGTGATGTCCGACGGCTTCTGCTCCATCACCTCTGCTGTGCGCGGCTTGAAGTCCTTCCAGAACGCCTCGAGCACCGCCTGCCATGCGGCGCGGCCGCCCGAGACCTCGTCGAGCTCGTCCTCGAGGCCGGCGGTGAAGTCGTAATTGACGTATTTCTGGAAGAAGCGTTCGAGGAACGCGGTCAACAGCCGGCCGCTCTCCTCGGCGAAGAAGCGGTTCTTCTCGATGCGGACATAAGCGCGGTCCTTGAGCACCTGGATGATCGAGGCATAGGTCGACGGGCGGCCGATGCCGAGCTCCTCCAGCCGCTTGACCAGCGAGGCTTCGGAGAAGCGCGGTGGCGGCTGGGTGAAATGCTGCTCGGCGTTGACCGCCTTCTTGGCCGGGGAATCGCCCGTGCTCATCCGCGGCAGGCGGCGGCTGTCCTCGTCGCCCTCGTCGTCCTTACCTTCCTCGTAGAGCGCGAGATAGCCGGGGAAGAGCACGACCTGGCCGGTGGCGCGCAGGCCATGCTGGCCGCTGCCGTCCTCGAGATCGACGGTGGTGCGCTCCATCCGCGCCGACTGCATCTGGCTGGCGAGCGCGCGCTTCCAGATCAGGTCATACAGCCGGGCATGATCGCCCGAGCCCGCCTTGTCCTTGGAGAAATCGGTCGGCCGGATCGCCTCATGGGCTTCCTGGGCGTTCTTCGCTTTGGTGGTGTACATCCGCGGCTTGTCGGGCACGTAGCTGCCGTCATAGCGGATGGCGACCGCCTTGCGCGCCTCCTGGATGGCGTCGCCGTCCATCTGGACGCCGTCGGTCCGCATGTAGGTGATCGCGCCGTCCTCGTAGAGCGCCTGGGCGATCCGCATCGTGTGGCTGGCCGAGAAGCCGAGCTTGCGTGCAGCCTCCTGCTGAAGCGTCGAGGTGGTGAACGGCGGCGGCGGATTGCGCGTCGCGGGCTTGGTCTCGACCGAGACGATCGCGAAACGGCCTTCCTCGACGGCCTTCTTCGCGGCTTCGGCCGACTTGCCGTCGCCGATCGTCAGGCGATCGATCTTGTCGCCCTTATACTTGACCAGCCGCGCCTGGAACGGCGTGCCGTCCTGCTCCATGTCGGCGATGACCGACCAATATTCCTGCGCGGTGAAGCTTTCGATCTCGCGCTCGCGCTCGACAATCAGCCGGAGCGCGACCGACTGGACGCGGCCCGCCGACTTGGCGCCGGGCAGCTTGCGCCACAGCACCGGCGAGAGGGTGAAGCCCACCAGATAATCGAGAGCGCGGCGGGCGCGATAGGCATCGATCAGATCGGTATCGAGCTCGCGCGGATGCTGCATCGCGTAGAGGATCGCCGGCTTGGTGATCGCGTTGAAGGTGACTCGCTCGACTTCCTTGGGCAGCGCCTTCTTGTTGCGGAGCACCTCCTGGACGTGCCACGAGATCGCCTCGCCCTCGCGGTCAGGGTCGGTCGCGAGGATCAGCCGGTCGGCGGTCTTGGCGAGATCGGAGATCGCCTTGAGCTGCTTCGACTTGTCGGCATAGGTCTCCCATTCCATCGCGAACCCCTCGTCGGGGTTCACCGATCCGTCGCGCGCGGGCAGATCGCGGACATGGCCGTAGGAGGCGAGGACCCGATAGTCCTTGCCGAGATATTTCTCGATGGTCTTCGCCTTGGCGGGCGACTCTACGATGACAAGCTGCATGGATTTGGTGTCTAACCTCACGTGTACGCGTACGAGGGTGGTTATGCCCGCTCGGGTTCGTCAAGCGGTTCCGGTTTCGGAGGGTTTAGATGATGCGCACTTTCGCGACTGCAATGGTCCTGGCTTTCGTGGCTCCGAATGAGCGGCTCGTGATGCCCATGCCCGAAGGCTTTGTCGTGGGACATCGGGAAACCGCGCAATCGGGCACGATCGAGGAGCGCATACCTCGGGGCGAGACGGTCGAGAAGTGGTCGCGGATGATCACGATCCTCAAAATCAACACCGGCGCTGACGCGGCCACCTATGCCACGAACTTCGAGGCCACCATCAAGAATGCTTGTCCGGGCACGAAGGCGATGCACATAGCGGCCACCACGGCCGGACATCCGTCGATTGAGGGGCGGATGGATTGCCCGCGCAATCCCTCGACCGGCCAGCCCGAGACCTTCTTCTTCCGCGTCCTGAGCAGCGGAGGTGCGATCCACATGGTCCAGGTCGCCTTTCGCCACGTCCCCGATGCGAAGGAGACGGGCTGGGCTCGGGTGCAGATCCAAGGCGCGACATTCTGCACGGCCGGATCGCGCGAGGGCGTCTGCCGATAGATAAGCGCCGCCGATCCCATTCAGATGGAGCGGGACGCAACCTCACCGGCTCATGCGAAAACCTGTTCGAGGTCGTCCGGAACACGGCTGATCGCAAGGTAGATCGCGATCGAGAGATACCAGCTCAGGATCAGCCAGGCATAGACGAACAGGTTAAGTCCTAGCGCCTCGATTGGACCGGCAAACTCTGGAAAAAGGCCCTCGGCCACGCCGACACCGATAATGCCCAGCAAGGGCAGGAGCGAAAATAGATAGGCGATCGTGATCGGCATGACGTAGCCATTGGTGCGCCGCCAGCTCTCGCCCATGCTCTCGATCGGACCGCTTTCCTCGGCGATCAACACCGAGACGCTCGGCGACCAGCGCATTGCCAGATAGATGCCCGGCAGCACCAACAACACCAGCCCCACCAATATGCCCAGGTTCGTCAGAATCGACAGGCCGATAAATCCCACTCCAGCACCGTGCGAGATGCGTTGTACGACGCCGAGACGATCGAGCGCGCTCTTGGTCAGTATGAATTGCGCCAGCGCACCTGCGATACCCAGCGGAAGATTGGTGTAGCTTCCCGGCTGCAGCATATCGAATATTGTGGCGATCGCGACCAACCCGACGAACGCCGCCGTCGCCGCCGCCGCATTGTTCCGCAACAACGTGAGCGTCGCGCCGACCAGCCCGCCTGGGCTTATCCGTTCTTCCATTTGCCCCCCGTCAATCGATACGGCTAATTCGCGCCCCGGCATGCCGTTCCAGCCGTCCCGCCAGCTCAAGTTCCAGCAGCACCGTCTGCACCACAGCCGGCGCCAGCCCGGACTGGCGGATCAACTCGTCCACCGAAACCGGCACCGGACCCAGCAGGCCGGTGACCACGCGGCGGTCGGCATCGCTCGCATCCTCGGGCGGCGGGCCTTCGAAACCATGCGCCGGCGCGCGCACGGCGCGCGGATCGATCGGGCGGACCATCTCGAGGATATCGTCGACCGATTGCACCAGGGTCGCGCCCTCGCGGATCAGCAGGTTGCAGCCCTGCGCGCGCGGATCGAGCGGGGAGCCGGGAACGGCCATCACGTCGCGCGCCGCTTCGGCGGCGAGGCGGGCGGTGATCAGCGAGCCCGATTTAGGCGCGGCCTCGACCACCACCGTGCCGACCGCGAGCCCGGCGATGATGCGGTTGCGCGAGGGGAAGAAGCGCGCGAGCGGCTCGGTACCCGGCGGCTGTTCGGCGAGGAGCAGGCCTTCTGTCGCGACGCGCTCCTGGAGTTCGCGATTCTCCGGCGGGAAGGTCACGTCGATGCCGCTGGCGATCACCCCGATCGTCCCGCCGCCGATCGCGCCGATATGCGCTGCGGTGTCGACGCCGCGGGCCAGGCCCGAGACCACGGTCACGCCGGCATCGGCAAGCCCGAGCGCGAGCTGGCGTGCGAACCGGCAGGCGGCGGCGGAAGCGTTGCGCGCGCCGACCATCGCGATGCAGGTGCGGTGCGCGAGACCGAGATCGCCGCGCAGGATCAACGCGGGCGGCGCCGTCTCCAACTCGGCGAGCAGCGCGGGATAGTCGGGATCGCCCAAGAAGACGTAGCGCGCGCCGAGCCGCTCGACGGTGGCGATCTCGCGTCGGACGAGCGCCGGATCGGCAATGACCGGCGCCCTGCCCCCGCCGCGCGCCGCGAGCATCGGCAAGGCCCCCAGCGCTGCCGAGGCGGTGCCGAAACGGGCGAGCAGCTGACGATAGCTGATCGGGCCGATATTGGCGGAGCGCAGCAATCGGAGCCGCGCCTCGCGGCTGTCACTCACTTTTCTTGCCGATGCGCGGCTCAGTGCCGCTCAGCAGGCGATCGATATTCTCGCGGTGCTTCCACAACACGATCAGCGCCAGCGCGAGCAGCATCAGCACCAGATCGATCCGTCCGAAGAAGGCGGCGCTGACCGGCGCGCTGACCGCGGCGCTGATTCCCGCCAGCGACGAAATGCGCAAGACGCCGAGCAGCCCCAGCCAGACGCCGGCATAGACCAGTCCTGAAGGCCAGTGGAGCGCAACGACGATGCCCATCAGCGTCGCGACGCCCTTGCCGCCGCGGAACTTGAGCCAGACAGGGTAGCAATGGCCGATGAACGCGCCCACGCCGCCGAGGATCGCGGTGCCAGGGAACAGCTTTTCGGCGAGCAGCACCGCAGCCGCGCCCTTGGCGAGATCGAGCAGCAAGGTCGCCGCCGCCAGCCCCTTGCGGCCGGTGCGCAGCACATTGGTGGCGCCGATATTGCCCGAGCCGATCTGCCGCAGATCGCCCGCGCCAGCCCATTGGGTGAGCAGCACGCCGAACGGAATCGAACCGAGCAGATAGCCGATCAGGATCGCCGCGGTGGGACCCAGCCAGAGTATGTTGCTTTGCACGGGTCCCCCTTGCTTGCCTCCAAGCTAGGCGCTCCGTTAAGCGCGTGCAACAATCTGGGTTTGCTGGACCGATCGTTTCCAATGACAGACACGCGGCCATTGCTGTTCTTCGATTCCGGTGTTGGCGGGCTTTCGGTGCTCGCGCCGGCGGCAAAGCTGCTGCCCCGGGCGCCTCTGGTCTATGTCGCGGACTCGGCGGGCTTCCCCTATGGCACGCGCAGCGAAAGCGAGATCGCGGCGCGCGTGCCGGCTTTGCTCGGGCGGCTGGCCGAGCGCTTCGATCCGCGGCTGATCGTGATCGCCTGCAACACGGCGTCGACGATCGCGCTGGCGGTGGTGCGCGCGGCGCTCGACGTGCCGATTGTCGGCACCGTGCCGGCGATCAAGCCCGCCGCTTTGCTGAGCGAGACGCGGGTGATCGGCGTGCTCGGCACCGCTGCGACGGTGCGCCAGCCCTATGTCGACGATCTCGCCGCGCGCTTCGCCGGCGACTGCCTTGTGCTGCGCCACGGATCGGCCGAATTGGTCGAGATGGCCGAGGCGAAGCTGGCCGGCACCGCGCCGGATCCGGCGCGGCTACGTGGCGTGCTGGATGGACTATTCGGGCAGCCGGGCGGCGACCGGCTCGACGTGATCGTCAATGCCTGCACGCATTTCCCGCTGCTCGAGGCTGAGCTTGCCGCGGCGGCGCCGCACCCGGTGCGCTTTGTCGATGGCGGCTCCGGCATCGCGCGGCGCATCGCGCATCTCACCGAGGGGCAGCAATGGCCCGAGCACCCCGCGCCGGGGCGAGCGGTGTTCACGGCATTGAACGAGGAAATGCGGGCGCTGGGCCCGGCGCTGGCGCGCTACGGGCTGGCGAGCGTCGAGTCGCTCTAGGACTGCGCCATCGTCGGAATCATCGATACGTCGCGTAGCATCGCCGAATAGCGATTGGCCATCTCCAGATGGATGCGCCTCGCGGTGCTGTCATCGCTTCGCTCGGCGTTCTCGCGTTCCTGACGCTCACGTCGCCGATAATATTCCACATCCCTGATGCTCATTACGCTGCTCCGTTCGCAAGCGGGAGCACAAACCGGTCTCTCAGCCGCGGCCATGCTTGAAAGCAGTGAGTCGTCCGCGATGTCGTTTTTATACCATAGCACAAGGCGAGTCGTACTGATCCACATCATCATTTGCGACGAGCCGTTGGGTTTGCAGGGAACTTTACCGCTAACATGTTTTGGCTTGCTTCAGACCGGTGTCGCTACTGTGACGGAACTTGCCATTGTCGCGCGGCGGCCTCTGCGACGAAGAAGCGCCGATTTAGACAATTTGCCCACCCATCTGTTCTAGAAATCCGCATTTTTTGAGCGTAGGGACGCTGGCCATGCGCACGAACGACAGCCCCGCGCCCGCTGTGGACTATTCGCGGGTATTCAATCAGGCGATCGACCGGCTTCATGCCGAAGGGCGCTATCGCGTATTCATCGACGTTCTGCGCAACAAGGGCGCCTATCCCAATGCGCGCTGCTTCGCCGGGCATAACGGCCCCAAGCCGATCACGGTATGGTGCTCGAACGACTATCTCGCGATGGGCCAGCATCCCAAGGTGATCGCGGCGATGGAAGAGGCGCTGCACGACGTGGGCGCCGGCTCGGGCGGTACCCGCAACATCGGCGGCAACACGCATTACCATATCGAGCTCGAGGCCGAGCTGGCCGATCTGCACGGCAAGCAGGGCGCCTTGCTGTTCACCTCGGGCTATGTCTCGAACGAGGCGACGCTGGCGACCTTGGGCAAGCTGATGCCCGGCTGCATCGTCTATTCGGACGAACTGAACCACGCATCGATGATCGCCGGCATCCGCAACGCGGGCTGCGAGAAGCGCGTGTGGCGCCACAACGATCTCGCGCATCTCGAAGAGCTGCTCGCGGCCGACGATCCCGCGGCACCCAAGCTGATCGCGTTCGAGAGCGTCTATTCGATGGACGCTGATATCGCGCCGATCGCCGCGATCTGCGACCTGGCCGACAAGTACAACGCGCTGACCTATCTCGACGAGGTCCATGCCGTGGGCATGTACGGCGCGCGCGGCGGCGGCATCTCCGAGCGCGACGAGGTCGCCGACCGGATCAACATCATCGAAGGCACGCTGGGCAAGGCGTTCGGCGTGATGGGCGGGTACATCGCCGCCGACCAGGTGATCATCGACGTGATCCGTAGCTATGCGCCCGGGTTCATCTTCACGACCTCGCTGTCGCCGGTGCTGGTCGCGGGCGTGCTCGCGAGCGTCAGGCACCTCAAGCAGTCGAGCGTCGAGCGCGAGGGCCAGCAGGCCGCCGCGGCGATGCTCAAGGGCCTGATGGCCGAGGCCGGGCTGCCGGTGCTGCCCTCGACCACGCATATCGTGCCACTGATGGTCGGCGATCCGGTCAAAGCCAAGAAGATCAGCGACGTGCTGCTCGCCGAATATGGCATCTACGTCCAGCCGATCAATTACCCCACCGTGCCGCGCGGCACCGAGCGGCTGCGCTTCACCCCCGGGCCCGCGCACACCGAAGCGATGATGCGCGAGCTGGTCGGCGCGCTGGTCGAGATCTGGGGCCGGCTGGAGCTACGCTTGGCCGCCTGAGGCGCGCGCCGGCAGGAAGCGGCTGTTGCAGAGCAGGCCGGCCGAAACCAGCGACACCAGCACACCGACCGGGAAGATCTCCACAAAGGTCATCGGCAGGCGGAACAGCGGATTGTGGTAGTTCGCGACGAGCGCCTGCATCTCGGCAGTCTTAGCGGCCAGCGCCGCGCCATTCAGCCCCTTGAGCTCGGCTGCTGCGTATTTGTCGATGTCGAACGCGGTGCCGAGCACCATCTGTGCGCCCTCCCAGGTCAGCGTATAGAGGATTCCGGCGACCAGACTGATGCCGAGACCCAGCCCGAGCGCGGGCCAGAAGCGGATCACCCCGCCCTGATCCATGTCGCGGCGGCGCTTGATCGCGACGAAGATGGTGCTCAGCCCCACCAGCATGCTGAGATAGCCGCTCGAATAGGAATGGATACCGAGGACCAGCACGACGACGGAGATCGCAACGCCGGCGATCAGCCCGCCGATCACGCCGTAGATCAGGATGGTGCGAAGCATGTCTTTTCCCCCTTGGTGAATGCTGCGCCCTAAGGAAGCGACGGGCAAGCCCGTGCGGCAATCGCCCGAAAGGATGATTTGCGTGAAATGCGCGGCCTAGCGCACGATTCCCAATTCCCGTGCCCGCGCCACCGCGTCCCCGCGCCGCTTGGCGCCGAGCTTTTCGAGCAGTCGCGCGACATGGGTCTTCACGGTGTTCAAAGATACGCCGAGCCGGTCGGCGATCTCCTGGTTCGAACGGCCGGCCAGGATCTGCTCAAGCACTTCCAGCTCGCGCGCCGAGATGCCGAGCGTGGCGACTGCCTCGGGATTGCCGTCGAACGGCCTTGCGCGCGGCGCGGCGATCACCCTGGCGCCGACATAGATGCCGAGCGCCAGGAAGCCGGTGGCGATCAGAAAGATATAGACATCGCCCGAATGCGTCCGCGCGAACCGCTGATAGTCGAGCAGCTGCAGCGCCAGCGTCCCCGCCGCCAGCACCGCCCCGTATAGTAACGTTCGCCTCCACATCGTGCCCGAACCTAACATGCCGCGAGCGGCAGGCTAGAAGGGATCGGCTTTTGGAATTCGGAGCTCGGTTCCGGTTTCCTCGTCATCCCGGACTTGTTCCGGGGTCCATCGAGCGGCTGCGGGAAAGGCTGGAACCTCTTGCCCATCCTTTGCGGTACCGTGGCCCCCGGAACAAGTCCGGGATGACGGATGGCAAAAAAGGCATGGCTCGAAAGACGCCAAATAACGATCGGTTCTAGGCCCGCCTGAGCGTCGCGCTCCAGGCATAGCCGCGATAGAGCGGCGTGAACTCCAGGCCCAGATCCTGCTCCTGGGCGATGCGCTTGAGCACCGCGGGCAGTTCGCGCCGGGGGAAGACGTGGAAATCGTTGAGCGACTTGAAGTGCAACCGCTTGGCGAAGCCCGGCAGCCGCTCATATTGCCCGAAATCGACGATGTGCAGGCTGCCGCCCGGCGCAAGCGCCGCGGCGCCGAGCGCGATCGCCTCCTGCCAGGGCGGGATCATCGACAAGGTATAGCTCATGAACACCCGGTCGACCTTCTCAAGCCCGAACAAAGTCTGGATGTCGAAATTGCCGGCATCGCCCTGGGCGAGCGTGATCTTGTCCGACAGCCCTTTCTTCGCGACCGACTTGCGCGCCGTGTCGAGCATCGCCTCGCTGATGTCGAAACCGTGGAAGCGTGCATTCGGCCATTTCTGCGCCGCCCTGATCAGGTTGCGCGCGGTGCCGCAGCCGACCTCGAGCACCGTGCCCCCAGGCGGAGGCGCGAGCCGGCGGACCAGCCGATCACGCCCGAACAGGTAGAATTTGCGGGTGAAATCGTAGAAGTGCCGATGGAGACCGTAGACGTCGTCCATCAGCGACTTCTGGTCGCCCCCCTGATTTCCACTCATGCGTGGGGCTTCAGCGTCCAGAGGTGCGTCGCGCCATAGACCGAGGAGCGGTCGCGCTTGGTCCAGTCCTCGCGCTGTTCCTGCGAGGCATATTCCCACTGGTCGAGGATCGCCGCCGGGATATGGCCGGCCACGACGTCCGGCACCGCGGCGGTGCGATAGAGCACGCGCGCGCCGGGCTTGGCGGTGCGGGTGATCTCGGTCCAGATACGGGTGAGTTGCTCGTCGGTCATCCAGTCCTGCGCATCGAGCAGGATATAGCGGTCGAGCGACTGGGCCGGCATCGACTCAAGATAGTCGGCGTAATTGGTGTGGCGGACTTCGACGCGGTCGGCGCGGTCACGCACCGTCTCGTAGTTCTTCGCCTGGAGATAGGGCGGCAGCGGCGCATCCGCATGCTCGCCATAGCCCCGGCCGAAAGCCTGCCAGGCGTAGTAATTGTCCTTGATGTCGAAATCGCAGGCGAGCTTGCGCAGCCGGCTCTTGAGCGCACCGGTGATGCCGCCGGCATCGTCGACCTTGAGTAGGTCATACTGCGCGGGCGGGATGCCGAAGCCGAACAGAGCAGCGGGCTGATCGACCAGCCAGCGCAGGAACTTCTTCTCGAAGAAGGGCGCGAACTTGGTCTCGAAGATCTCGCGCTGCTCCTCGATATTCTTGGCGCGCAGGATCTCGCTCGGGTCGATCTTGTACTTGTGCGCCATCTTGTGGACGAAGCCGATCAGCCGGCCGAGCAGACCCTGTTTGTAGAAGCCGGTCTTGAAGCCGTTGATCCGGCGCACGCCGTTGGGCGCGCGGCTGTCCCAATAATCGCGCGACTTGTCGTCGAGATGCGGGCGGATGAATTCCTTGTACGCATCGATATTCTCGGGCCGGTTGGCTAGGCCGAAGAAGCGGTGGAACGCCGCATAATCGGGTAGGTGGATCGCCGCCTGCTTCTTGAGATTGTTGAGCGCGATATGCGCCGGGTTCAGATCGACCGCGGTAATCGCCTTGGGGTTCGCGACCAGATAGGAATAGACGTTGCAGCCGCCCGAAGCGATCGCGACGACATGGCTGTCGGGCGTGATCTGCAGCGCCTCCATGTCGACATCGGGATCTTCCCAGATCTGGGCATAGACCAGCCCTCGGAAGGCGAAGGTAAAGGCCCGCTCCAAAATGCCCTGTTTGGTGAGGTGCTCGTGGCGGTGCACCGCGCCGCGCACGGCGACGTTACGAGGCGTCTTGGCAACTGAACCCATCATTGACTCCTGGAGGGGGGCCCGCGCTCTGCATCGAGCAAGCGAGCGCCCTAGTCCTCACATGTGACAAAACCTTTGCAGCCTTGTGCCAGGAGTCGGCGGAAATCAATCCTTGGTCATGCTGCCCGCTTCCGGCCAATCGGTATCTCCCACGCGGGTGAGCGTCATGGTGAAGAAGCGGCGCGGCGGCTGGCCGGCGGCAACGTAATCGCCCACCTCGGTCCATGTGCCGTCTGCGAGCGTCGCGGTGTAGCGGATCGTCGCGGGACCGGCGGGAATCTCCCATTTATAGCCATTGTCGCTTGGCGTGAGCTGGAACTTGCCGGAACGCCCCTGGGCGCTGCTGGTCATCCAATAAGTCTTGGTCGCCGGATCATAGGTGACGACGCCGAAGGCGTGGAAACCGGTGCTGCCATCGGCATTGTACCCCTTGCCCTCGATCACCTTCAGCGAGCCATCGAGAAAGCCACCGATCCGCTCGGTTTGCGTTACCTTGTGCTCGCCTTGCGGCGACTGGCTGACCGCGGGACCGCGCCATTTGCCGTTCATCCAATCGAGCTTCTTCATCGCCTCCTGCTGCGCGGCGATCGCCGCCATGTCGGCGCCCTGAGCGAGAGCCGCTGCGGGCAAGCAAAGCGACAGGGCCAATGCCGCGCTGCGCGCGAAAAATCGAAACATGCGAAACCTCCTGATCGCGAGTTGTCGGACCGGGCGGCGCATGGCAGCGTGCCGCGATGCCCGCCACCCGGTCCGCCCGCCTAAGCCCCGCCAAGCCTGTCGCAGCCAAGCGCGGTTTCGCGAAGCGCGCCGGCGGCTTCGCGAAACGTGCCTGGCCCCGAGGACCGGTGCCGGGCTTTCCGCTGCTGTGGATTGCGTGCGCCGCAGCGGCGGGGCTGATGATCGTCACCGGCGGATTCAACACGAGCGTGCTGCCGCTGGGCCAGCGCACAGCATTCTGGCTGCTGCTGATGGGCTGGAACGCGCTCAAATGGCAGATCCTGTTCGCAATGTTCGTGCGCAAGCCGATCGACTGGCCGCGCGTCTCGCTGATCGGCACGATCCCGCTCAACCTGCCGCTGCCGTTCGAGATCGCCGGGATTGGACGGCTCGTCGGCGTGGAGATGACGGCGATGCCGGTGGACGTCTGGCTGCGCGCGCTGGCGATCAGCGCGGTGATCTTCGCGGTCTGCGCCACGGTCGCCTGGGTGTTGCTGAACCGCGCGCCGAAAGCGGTGCCGCCGCCCGCCGACGGGCTTCTCGCCCGTGCCCGCGTCGCGCCCGAAGCGCTCGCCGCGATCGAGGCCGAGGATCATTATTGCCGCGTCCATCGCCGCGACGGACAGAGCGCATTGCTCCATTACCGCTTCGGCGACGCGCTCAAGGAAGTCGCCACCATCGACGGCGCGCAGGTCCATCGCGGCGCCTGGGTCGCCGCCGGAGCGATTGCCGGGGCGCGGCGCGAGGGGCGGCGCTGGCAGCTCCTGCTTGCCGACGGCACCACCCTGCCGGTCAGCGCCACCCACGCCCCCGAGGCCCGGCGCCGCGGCTGGCTGCGGAGCGCCTAGCGCGAGCCGTTGTCGATCGCGTTGCCGGTATCGTCGACCGCACCGGCCACCGTGTCTCCGACCTTGTCCACCGCGTTCTCGAGCGCGTCGCCGGCCCTGGCCGCGCCGTTATCGATCCGGTCGCCCGCCTTGTCGGCGGCATTGTCGAGTGAGTCGCCGGTGCGCTCCATCGCGCTGCTGACATTGTCCTGCGTGCTCTCCGAACAGGCGGCGCCGCCAAGCAGAAACAAAGGCAAGACGAGAAACTGTTTGCGCATTTCGGGCTCCTTCATAGTCGTCTTGTCTAGCCAGCCGGGTCCGTCGGGCGTAGGGAGCGCGGCATGTCACGCCGCATCGCCATCGCCTCGGATCATGCCGCTTACGCCATGAAGGCCGAACTCGCCGAATGGTTGCGTGCCCAGGGTCACGACGTGCTCGACCTGGGGACCAACGGACCCGAGAGCGTCGACTATCCCGATTATGGCTATCGCCTGGCCGGCGCGATCGAGGACGGCCGCGCCGAAACCGGCGTGGCGCTGTGTGGGTCGGGCATCGGCATCTCGATCGCGGTGAACCGCAACCCCGCCGCCCGCTGCGCGCTCGTCTCCGAGCCGCTCTCGGCCAGCCTTGCGCGCCAGCACAACGATGCCAATGTCATCGCGCTCGGCGCGCGGTTGATCGGCACCGAGATGGCCAAGGCGTGCGTCACCGCCTTTCTCGAAACCGAATTCCTCGGCGATCGCCACCAGCGCCGCGTCGACAAACTGAGCCAGCTCGAAAGGAGCCCCGCATGAGCACCAACCCAGTCACGGCGGGACTCCAGCCCGACGGCTTCTTCACCACCGGCCTGGCCCAGGCCGATCCGGCGGTGTTCGCCGGCGTCGCGCACGAGCTCGACCGCGAGCAGCACCAGATCGAGCTGATCGCCTCCGAGAACATCGTCTCCAAGGCAGTGCTCGAGGCGCAGGGCTCGGTCTTCACCAACAAGTACGCCGAGGGCTATCCCGGCAAGCGCTATTACCAGGGCTGCCACCCGTCGGACGAAGTCGAGCAGCTCGCGATCGACCGCGCCAAGCAGCTGTTCGATTGCGGCTTCGCCAACGTCCAGCCGCATTCGGGCGCGCAGGCGAACGGCGCGGTGATGCTGGCGCTGACCAAGCCCGGCGACACGATCATGGGCCTGAGCCTCGACGCCGGCGGCCACCTGACCCACGGCGCCAAGGCGGCGATGAGCGGCAAATGGTTCAACGCCATCCAGTACGGCGTCGATCCCGACACGCACCTGATCGATTTCGACCAGGTCGAGCGGCTGGCCAAGGAGCATCGCCCCAAGCTGATCATCACCGGTGGCTCGGCCTATCCGCGGATCATCGATTTCGCCAAGTTTCGCGCGATCGCCGATGAAGTCGGCGCGATCTTCATGGTCGACATGGCGCATTTCGCGGGCCTAGTCGCGGGCGGGGCGCACCCCACGCCGTTCGGCCACGCGCATGTCGTGACCACCACCACGCACAAGACGCTGCGCGGCCCGCGCGGCGGCATGGTGATGACCGACGACGAGGCGATCGCGAAGAAGATCAACTCGGCGGTGTTTCCGGGTCTCCAGGGCGGCCCGCTGATGCACGTCATCGCCGCCAAAGCGGTCGCGTTCGGCGAGGCGCTGCGCCCCGACTATAAGAGCTACATCGCCGCGGTGGTCGAGAACGCCAAGGTGCTGGCGGCGACGCTCAAGGAGCGCGGCGCCAACCTCGTCTCGGGCGGCACCGACACGCATCTGGCACTGGTTGACCTCAGCCCGCTGGGCGTAACCGGCAAGGACGCCGACGAGGCGCTCGAGCGCGCCGCGATCACCTGCAACAAGAACGGCATCCCCAACGATCCGCTGCCGCCGGTCAAGACCAGCGGCATCCGCGTCGGCAGCCCGGCCGGCACCACGCGCGGCTTCGGCACGGGCGAGTTCCGCGAGATCGGCAACATGGTCGCCGACGTGCTCGATGGCCTGCGCAAGAATGGCGAGCAGGGCGATGCCCAGGTGGAAGCCGCGGTTCGCGAGCGCGTCCGCGCGCTGTGCGCGCGCTTCCCGATCTATCCGGAGCTGTAATTGCGCTGCCCCTTCTGCGGAAATGAAGACAGCCAGGTAAAGGATAGCCGCCCCACCGAAGACGGGGCGGCGATCCGGCGGCGGCGGCAGTGCGAGGCCTGCGCGGCGCGCTTCACCACCTTCGAGCGCATCCAGCTGCGCGACCTGACCGTCGTGAAGAGCGGCGACCGGCGCGAGCCGTTCGAGCGCGACAAATTGGTGCGTTCGGTCTCGACCGCGGCGCGCAAGCGCCCGGTGACCGCGGCGCAGATCGAGCGCCTCGTCTCGGGCATCCAGCGTCAGCTCGAGACCCAGGGCGACACCGAAATCCCGTCGCAGCGGATCGGTCAATTGGTGATGGAGGGGCTGAAAGGCTTGGATTCGGTCGCCTATATCCGCTTCGCCAGCGTCTATAAGGACTTTCGCGAGGCGAAGGACTTCGAGGAATTCGCGGGCAATGTGAACGAGGTGGGCGGCGAGACGAGGAACGGGGGATGAACCCGGTCATCGTCCTCGTCCGGCCTCAGCTCGGCGAGAATATCGGCAAGGCTGCGCGCGCGATGCTCAATTTCGGGCTTACCGAGATGCGGCTGGTCTCGCCCCGCGACGGCTGGCCCAATCCCTCCGCCGGCCCCGCCGCGAGTGGTGCTGACGTGGTGCTGGAGCGCGCGACGGTGTTTGAAAGCGTCGCCGACGCGGTCGCCGATTGCGCGCAGGTCTATGCCACCACGGTGCGCAAGCGCGGCGTGACCAAGCCGGTGGTGACGCCCGAGGAAGCCGCGCGCGACGTGCGCGCCGCGAGCGGTCGTTCGGCGATCCTGTTCGGACCCGAACGATCAGGACTGGACACCGACGATGTCGCGCTCGCTCGCACGATCATCACTGTGCCGATCAATCCCGAGTTCGGCTCGCTCAACCTGGCGCAGGCGGTGATCCTGGTCGCCTATGAATGGTCGAAGGGCGCGCAGCTGGCGAGCCCGCCGGCGACCGAGCTCGAACCGCCCGCCCCGCAGGACGAGCTGGAGGGCATGATCGGCCAGCTCGAGGCGATGCTGGAGCATTCGGGCTATTATTTCCCGCCGGACCGCGTGCCCACCACGCGCCGCACCTTGCGCACCATGCTCACCAAGCCGGGCTGGACGTCGCAGGAGCTACGTACTTTCCGGGGGGTATTGTCCGCTTTGCGGGGCAGGAAACTTCACAGAAACGAATAGATGGTTCGTCGCGTCCTGACACATCTTTGTCGACGAGCTTCTTTTCGCACCTGCAAAAAATAGCTATGCGGTCGGCGTTTGGTTGGAGACTTTTACATGCGTTTCGTTTCGTTGCTTGCCCTGTTGACCGTCGCCGCACCTGCCCTTGCCCAGGAGGCACCCGCCCAGCAGACCGCCGCCCCCACGGCCGACCAGACCAAGGACGACAAGCCGATCTGCCGCCGCCAGGCGGTGACGGGCTCCAATTTCTTCAAGCGCGAATGCCATACCAAGGCCGAATGGACCGTGATTCACGCGCGTGATGCAGCAAACGCCGAGCGCGCGCTCGACCAGCGCCGAGCAGGCAGCACTCGCGGAGATTAAGTCCGGCGCTCAGCGCCGATCGAATTTCTCCAGTTCATAGGCGATCGAGGCCTCGACCAGCCGATCCCAGAGATCGGCGATCGGGGCCTCGGGTATGCCGGCGGCTCGCGCATGTGCCCGCACATTCTCGATCACCTGCGCCTTGCGCGCCTCGTCGCGCACCAGGCCGCGCTCCGGCTTGATGCGGGCGGCGGCGTCCATATAGCCGAAGCGGCGCTGCAATAGTCCGATCAACGCGCGGTCGACCGCGTCGACGCCGGCGCGGACTTCGGTCATGCTGGTGCAGTTCTGGGGATCGATCGTATCGTGCATGCGGGCTCCCTTGGCGGGAGCCCGCGCCGCTGTCCAGCTTGACACTCAGGCACTTGGCCGCTAACCGCGCGCCTTCGCAATGGCCCCGCACTCCGGTGAAGTGGTGGCCCTGCCCTCCTCGAGAGACCAGCAGGCGGATACCGGAAACAACGTTGTTAGCAATTGCAAAGGATTACCAATGTCGAAGCGCAGCAGCGCCAAGCATAAGCTCGACCGGCGTATGGGCGAGAACATCTGGGGTCGCCCGAAGAGCCCGGTCAACAAGCGCGAATATGGCCCCGGCCAGCACGGCCAGCGCCGCAAGGGCAAGATGTCGGACTTCGGCATCCAGCTGCGCGCCAAGCAGAAGCTCAAGGGCTATTACGGCGACATCACCGAGAAGCAGTTCAAGCGCTCGTACGAAGATGCGTCGCGCATGAAGGGCGATACCGGTCAGAACCTGATCGGCCTGCTCGAGATGCGCCTCGACATGATCGTCTATCGCGCCAAGTTCGCGCCGACGATCTTCGCCGCACGCCAGCTGGTCAATCACGGCCATGTCCGCGTCAACGGCGAGAAGTGCAACATCGGTTCGCGCCGCATCAAGCCCGGCGAGGAAGTGTCGCTGAGCCCCAAGGCGCAGGAAATGGCGCTGGTGATGGAAGCGCAGAGCCTGTCCGAGCGCGACATCCCCGATTACGTGGTGCCGGACGGCGCCTCGAAGATCACCTTCACCCGCGTGCCGACCCTCGACGAGGTTCCGTATCCGGTGAAGATGGAGCCGAACCTGGTCGTCGAGTTCTACTCGCGCTGATCGGTTTCCCGGCAAGAAACAAGGGCGGTCCCGCGGGGCCGCCCTTTTTCTTTGCGGGTCAGAACCCCATCGAGCTGTGCAGGAAGGTATCGATGCGATCGAGCATCTTCGCGCGGACGTCGCTGTCGTCGAGCTGGTGGTCGAGCCCCTTATACTCGATGAACTCGACCTTGCCGCCAGCACCGCGGATCTTGCCTTCCATCATCCGCGATTGCCGGATTGGGACATTGATATCCCGGTCCCCGTGGAAGATCAGCACCGGTGCCTTTATCTTCTCAGCATTCTGCGCCGGCGAGCCTTCCTTCAGTAGCGCACCGCCGTTGACGAAATCATCGGCTACGCTGTCGCCCATCGATTCCTTCATGTCCGCCCGCAGCGTCGCGAGATCGGTCACGGGCGCAATCGCAACGACTGCCTTGAACAGGTTCGAATCGAGCACCGAGGATTGCAGCGCGGCATAGCCGCCATAGGACCAGCCGACGATCGAGAGCTTGCTGGGCGCGGCAATGCCCTGCGCCACCAGCCAGCGCCCGCCGTCATTGACGTCGCCGATCGCAGTGCGCCACGACTTGAAGCCGTTCTGCTTGAACCAGCGCTCGCCGAACCCGCTCGATCCGCGATAATTGGGCTGGAGCACGGCATAGCCGCGGCTGGCGAAGAATTGCGACAGCCAGTCGAAGCCCCATTCGTCACGTGCGGTGGGGCCGCCATGCGGCATCACTATCGCGGGAAGATTCTTGCCGTCGCTGCCCGGCGGCAGCGTGAGATAGCCGGGTATGCTGGTGCCGTCGGCCGCCTTGAAGGTGATCGGCTTCACGGTGGCCAATGGCCTGCCCGAAAGCTGCGGCCGCACCGGGCTGACCTCGGCCATCTTCTTGGTCGTCCGGTCGAGCAGGTAATAGCGGCCGGGGTCGGTGTCGCTGCCGGCGAACAGCAGCAGCGTCTTCTCGTCCACGCTGGCATCTGAGAAATAGACGAGCGGCAACCCGGGCAACGCCTTGGACAGCGAAGCGGAGAGGGCTTTCAGCTCCGGATCGAAGAAGCTCACCTGACGCTTGTCCGTCGCGAAGCTCACACCCACCACGCGCTGCTGGCGCCCGATCCGCACCAGTCCGTCGATATCGACATCATCGCGCGAGAAGACCAGGTCCTTCTTCATGCTGCCGTCGAGAGCGACCTTGTACAGCGCCTTGCGCCCGGCGAGATCGTCAAACCCATAGGCGACGTTCAGATTGCGATCGACGGCATAGGGATTGAACCCCTCGGAAAGATAGCCGGTGTACTTGACCTTGCCCAACGGCAGCCATTCGCGGCTTCCCGGCTTGCGGAAGAGGTAGCTGACCTCCTTGCCCGCATAGCCGCTGCTCTTGACCGGCTGGACGCCCATGATGCGCGCCTCGCCATGGCCGTCGGTAATGAACTCGCCGGCGGTCGGTCGCGGCGCTTCGACCATGGTATGCTTGAGCGTCACGGTGTCGACGCGATCGACCCCCAATCCCTCGCGGCGCTGCGCCACCAATTGCTTGCCGACGCTCGCCTCGGGCACATAATAGCGCGCCATCAGCACGGTGCTGCTGTTGGTGTCGGGCAGCCAGTCCAGGATGCCGCCGCCATAATAGGCCTCGTAGAGGCTGTCGCTGCCCTGCGGTGGAGTCAGTTCCTTGATATGCGTGCCGTCGTCGTCGATCGCGATCACGCGGCTCATTCCCACCAAATCGTCCCGGCGATCGAGGATCATGAAGAGGTTGCAGACCAGCCGGGTCGGCGTCGACCATGCGCAGGAAGTGAGCTTGTCGGGCTCGCCGCCCAGCTGCAAGATCGCCTTCAGTCCGCTGCCGTCCGGTTTCGAAACCAGCAGCGCGGTGCCGTGCGTGCCGGCCGGCACGATGATCGCCACGCGCTTGCCGTCGGGCGACAGGCTGATGTCCTGAATCCCTTCGCGCGCGCCGAACAATTTGGCCTCGGTGCTCTGCGCCTGCGCCACCGAAATCGACCAAAGCGACGCACACAGCGCCGCCATCACCCTGATCCGCATGAAACCCCCCAAAAAATCCCCGTTGCGAACAGCATAACGGGGACTTTTAGCGCGGCAAGGACGATCAGCGGCGAACTGCTGCCAATTTGGCGCGGGCGAAATCGATGAAGGTCGGCCAGTTGTCGCGGTTGTTGTGCCCGCCCTGATGCTGCCGAAAGCCAATCGGGCCGCGCAATGTTGCGGTGAGCACGGGCGGGAAATCGGTGCGCTCGATCTTTCCGGGATTGCCGAGCAGCACTTCCCAGGCGGGCGAAGCCGCGACGGCGGCAAGGAAGCTGCCCTTGGGATCGACCCAGCCGTCACCGGTCTCGACCGTGCCCGCGCCGATGAAGATCGGCCGCGGCGCGGCCAGCGCGATCAGCATGTGCGCGTCGACCGGAAGATCGAACTCGGTGCGCGGCCCGGCATAGTTGAGGAAATTCCCGGCGAACCAGTGATATTCGCCGCCCGCCGCGAGGTTGCCGATCCGCTCGCCGAAATTGCGGCGATAGAGCGCCGCGCCCCCCGCGCCCGACGACCCGATGAAGCCGATCGCGAAGCGCTGGTCATAGGCCATCGTCACCAAAGCCGCCTTGCCGTAACGCGACAGGCCCTCGACGCCGACACGGCCGGCATCGATCGCGGGATCCCTGCCCAGCGCATCGAGCGCGCGGCTGGCGCCCCAGGCCCAGGCGCGCAGCACACCCCAATCGTCGGGCGTGCGGGGCTTGCCGCGCAGCGAGATGCCGATCACGCCGTTGGCCAGCCCCGCGCCATTGTCGGCCTGGATCGAATTGGCGACGACCACCGCATAGCCAAATCCGGCCTGGAGCAGCTGATCAGTATAAGGCGGCCCCGGATCTGGCGCGCGCGGCGGGCCAGGGAATTTGAAGCCTTCGGGAAAACCGAACGACAGGATCAGCGGCAGTTTGACCTTCGCGTCCGCGGGCATGGTGTAGCGCAGCGCGATCCTCGCCGACGCCTGGGGCCAGGCCTTGTTGTCCGCCACGCCTTCGAGCCAGCGCTTGACGACGGGCATGCCCGCCTCGGTCGCGCGCTCCTCCTTGACCGTGCGCCAGGTGATCGCGGGCGCGGTGGCGGGGACGCGGCCATAGACCTCGCGGTCGAACAGCTCGACGATCTCGGCACGGCGGCGCTGCCACAATTCAGGGCTGGTCACCGGCGTTCCGTCGGACAGGCGCATCAGCTCGGGCAACGTGTAGCTGCCGGTTTTCGCCTCGTCATAGTTGGCGGCGTTGGGCGCGGTGGGATTGAAGCCGTCGGCGCCGGGGCGGGTATCGGCGATATGGAGCCGATCGAGCATCGCGCGGCGATCGGCCTCGCTGGCGCGATTGTCCTGCTGCGCGGATGCGGGAAAGCCGGAAGTCATCAGCAATGCCGCCAGCAGAAACACCGTCCGCATCGCGTCTCTCCCGTCATGGTATCGCTATCAAGCTGCCGCACCCGCCTTCCCTGCGCAAGCCTTGCGGCAAGCCGGAGCCGCTGCCAATGTCGCGCCACTTTCCTTGACCGGAGTCTGCCATGCGCCTTGCCTTCGCCGCCGCACTTCTGCTCGCCAGCACCTCTGCCCAAGCGCAGACTGCGCCGGATATCTCGGTCGACACGCTGAAGGAGGTGACGAAGACCCTGTCGTCCGACGCGTTCGAGGGTCGCGCGCCCGCGACGCCGGCCGAGGACAAGACGGTCGCCTATATGATCGAGCGGTTCAAGGCGGCGGGGCTGCAGCCGGGCAATCACGGCAGCTGGGTGCAGGACGTGCCGCTGGTCCAGATCACCGCGAGCAACGTGGCGCCACTCACCTTCACCGGCGGCAAGACGCCGGTGTCGCTCGCCTATCGCAAGGACACGGTGCTCGGCACCTATCAGGTGGTGCCGCATGTCAGCGTCAAGGACAGCGATGTCGTCTTTGTCGGCTATGGCATCAACGCACCCGAGCGCGGCTGGAACGACTATGCCAGCGTGGACGTGAAGGGGAAGACCGTCGTCATCCTGGTCAACGATCCCGACTGGCAGATGATGACGCTCGACGGCCCGTTCGGCGGCCGCGCGATGACCTATTATGGCCGCTGGACCTACAAGTTCGAGGAAGCCGCGCGCCAGGGCGCCGCGGCGGCGATCATCATCCACGATACCGAGCCTGCCGCCTATCCCTGGGGCGTTGTCGAATCCTCCTGGACCGGGCCGCAGCTCGAGCAGGATACGCCGGGCGATCATATGGACCAGTCCAAGGCGATCGGCTGGATCCAGCAGGACAGCGCCAAGGCCCTGTTTGCTTCCGCCGGCAAGGACTACGCCGCACTGATCGAGGCAGCGAAGCACAAGGGCTTCAAGGCGGTGCCGCTGGGCGTGAAGGCGTCGGTAAGCTGGGACAGTGCGATCCGCCGCCAGGCATCGAAGAACGTCATCGGCATCCTGCCCGGCACCGCGAAGCCCGACGAGGTCGTCCTCTATTCGGCGCATTGGGATCATCTCGGCCACTGCGCCCCGGTGAAGGGCGACGATATCTGCAACGGCGCGCTCGACAATGCCTCGGGATCGGCGGCTCTGGTCGCGCTGGCCGAGGCGCATGCCAAGGCGGGCCCGGCCAAGCGCAGTCTGGTCTTCCTGTCGGTCACCGCCGAGGAATCGGGGCTGCTTGGCTCCAAATTCTATGCCGAGAACCCGGTCTATCCGCTCGCCAAGACCGTCGGCGGGGTCAACATGGACGGGATCAACATCATCGGGCCGGCTAAGGATTTCGTGCTGGTCGGCGTCGGCAAGTCCGAGCTCGAGGACATGGTGAAACCCTTCGTCGCCGCGCAGGGCCGCGTGATCGTCCCCGAGCCCTCGCCCGAAAAGGGCGGCTATTACCGCTCCGACCATTTCAGCTTCGCCAAATTGGGCGTGCCGATGCTCTATGGCGAGAGCGGCGAGGATCTGGTCAAGGGCGGCAAGGCCGCGGGTCATGCGGCTTCCAAGGACTATACGACGAACCGCTATCACAAGCCGCAGGACCAGTATGATCCCAACTGGGATTGGAGCGGCGGCATCCAGGATCTGGCGATCTATTACGGGCTCGGCCGCCAGCTCGCCGAAGGATCGGCCTGGCCCAACTGGTATCCGACCGCCGAATTCCGCGCGGTGCGAGACAAGAGCCGCTTAGGCCAGTAAAGGCCCGCGCATGACTCTCCCTCCTCCTCCCGAATGGGCACCGCATAGCGCCGTCTGGATCGGCTTTCCGAGCCACCGCGATCTGTGGGTCGAAGACCTGGAACAGGCCCAGACCGAGGTCGCCGCCTTTGTCCGCGCCGTCCATGCCGAGGGACGCGGCGAACAGGTGATCCTGGTCGCCGCCGACGAGGAGGCCGTCAAGGCGGCCGAAGTGCTGGTCGGCCCGGCGGCGCGGGTGGTGCGCGAACTGTTCGGCGACATCTGGCTGCGCGACACCGGTGCGATCCTCTCGGGCGACGGCGTCGCGCAGGATTTCGCGTTCAACGGCTGGGGCGCCAAGTACGACCTCGAAGGTGACGACGATATCGGCCTGCGCCTCGCGCGGCGCGAGCATCTCCAGGTCGTGCGCCACGGCTGGATCCTCGAAGGCGGCGCGATCGACGGCGACGGCACGGGTCTCGCCGTCACGACCGAGCAGTGTCTGCTCAACCAGAACCGCAACCCCGGGCTGAGCAAGGCCGAGGTCGAGGCGCGTCTCGCCGCCGATCTAGGCTATACGCGCGTGCTGTGGCTCGGCGACGGGCTGGTCAACGACCATACCGACGGCCATGTCGACAATCTCGCGCGCTTCATCGGCGAGAACCGGCTGCTGATCCCCGAGGCGACCGACAACGATCCGAACTGGCGAGTCTATCAGGATGCCGCGCTGCGCGCGCAAGCGTTCGGCGTCGAAGTCGTCCGCTTCCCCTCGCCCGGCCGCGTGATCGCCGACGAGGAGGTCATCCCGGCGAGCTATATGAACTTCTATATCGGCAATGCCGCAGTGGTCGTCCCGCTCTATGGCCAGGCCAACGACGATGCCGCGGTCGCCGCGCTGAAAGAGCTATTTCCGGATCGCAATATTGTAGGCCAGCGCGCCGATCATATCTTGACCGGCGGCGGGAGTTTCCACTGCATCTCGCAGCAAATTCCGCGCTTCTGAGGAACGAGATGACCGAGATCACCGTCGGCGCGCTGCAGCTCGCCTTTTCCAACGATATCGACGCGAACATCGCGCGCGTGTCCGAGATGGTCCGGGAGGCCGCGGCCAGGGGCGCGCAGGTCGTGCTGCCGCCCGAGCTGTTCGAGGGCGAGTATTTCTGCCGCGTCGAGGACGAGGGCCTGTTCGCCAATGCCAAGCCGACGGGCGAGCACAAGGCGGTGCTGGCGATGCAGAAGCTCGCCGCCGAGCTCAGGATCCACATCCCGACCAGTTTCTTCGAGGCCGACGGCCCGCACTATTACAACAGCCTCGCGATGATCGGTCCGGACGGCAAGGTCGCGGGCGTCTATCGCAAGAGCCACATCCCCGACGGCCCCGGTTACGAAGAGAAATTCTATTTCCGCCCCGGCAATACCGGCTTCAAGGTGTGGGACGGCCCCGAAGCGGCCGGGCGCGCGAAGCTCGGCGTCGGCGTATGCTGGGACCAATGGTATCCCGAGACCGCCCGCGCGATGATGCTGATGGGCGCGGAAGTGCTGTTCTACCCCACCGCGATCGGCAGCGAGCCGCATGACGACAGCCTCGACACCGCCCGTTTGTGGCGCCGCGCGATGGTCGGCCACGCCGTCTCCAACGTCGTGCCCGTCGTCGCCGCCAACCGCGTCGGCACCGAGCACGGCCAGACCTTCTATGGCACCAGCTTCATCACCGACGAGCGCGGCGATATCCTGGCCGAGCTGGACCGCGAGGAGGAAGGCGTGATCACCGCGACGCTCGATCTCGATCGGGTCAAGCGCCACCGCGCCGCGTTCGGCTTCTTCCGCGACCGACGGCCGGAACTGTACGGAAGGCTGGTTCAGGACATCTAGGAGGCCCGGTCATGGACGACGAACTCCCCGACGCGAGCAAGCTTACCAAGTCGAAGCAGCGCTGGGCGAGCGAGGGCAAGTTCCTCACCGGCCATGTCTCGCGCCCCGAATCCGAGCGCCTGCCGCCCGGCCAGCACCTCGTTCGCGACTGGCCGATCCTCGATCTCGGCAAGCAGCCCGATATCGCGCGCGAGCGCTGGCGGCTGGAGATCAAGGGGATGGTCGACAGGCCTGTGGCGCTCGACTGGGCCGCGTTCATGGCGCTCCCCCAGACTCGGCTGTCAAGCGACATCCACTGCGTCACCACCTGGTCGCGCTACGACAATGACTGGCAGGGCGTGCTGACCCGCGACCTGCTCGAGCATGTCCAGCCGCGCGACGAGGCCGGGTTCGTCATGCTCCACGGCTATGACGGCTACACCACCAACGTGCCGCTTGCCGATTTCGCCACGCCTGACGCGATGCTGGTGCATGGCTGGCAAGGCAAGCCACTGGCGCGCGCGCACGGCGGACCGGTGCGCGTGGTGATCCCGCACCTCTATTTCTGGAAGAGCGCCAAATGGGTGCGCGGGATCGAGTTGATCGGTGCCGACAAGCCCGGCTTCTGGGAGGTCAACGGCTATCACATGCGCGGCGACCCCTGGGCGGAGGAGCGCTACAGCTAGAAGCGCCCAGCCTCAGCGCTGCTCGCGGCCGACATTCTCGCGGATCATCACCGGCTTGTCGCAGCCATTCTCGCGCCGAAGCACCGGATGATATTGGTTGGCGAGCGGCTCCTGCGCGAGGGTCCGCGGGCGCACCGCCTTGGCCGGCGCGCCGGGCTTGCCAGCATATTGCGTCTTGGCGTCCTGGCATTGCGCGACGGGAGCCTGGGCCTCGGGTGTCGGGTTCTCTTCGCCGTCACGCGCCATGGCGGTTGCGGGCAGAAGAGCGAGAGCGAGCACAAGAATACGCATGAGCAGTCCCCTTCACATGTCCGGCGAGCATAGCAGGTCGACGCGCCGTGCGCGACTGTGTCAGCGCGGAAGATTGGGCCGCAATTCCAACGCCCGGGCGAACACCGCTTCGAACATGTCGGGCGTCAGCCGGCCGGTATTCTGGTTGTAGCGCGAGCAGTGATAGCTATCGATCAGCAGCTGGCCGTTCGGCATGCGATGCGCGGCGAGGTGTGCGAAGCGCGCCTTGGGTAGCTTGCCGCCCATCACCTTGACCGCCGACTGGTGCGCGATCTGGCCGAGCGCGATC
Organism: Sphingomonas sp. JC676; assembly: GCF_014489075.1. GTDB lineage: Bacteria > Pseudomonadota > Alphaproteobacteria > Sphingomonadales > Sphingomonadaceae > Sphingomonas. The sequence continues at coordinate 144,692 of NZ_JACTGR010000005.1, forward strand.
ACCACCGGCGCCGTGAGCTGGGGTCCAAGAAAATCGCGGCAGGCATGGATCTCGGCGGGGACCGGCTTGTTGCCGGGCGGCAGGCAGCGCACCGCATTGAGGATCACCACGCCGTCCGGCTCGCCGTTCCGGGCCAGCCCGAACTTCTCCAGCGTCGCGAACAGCAGATCGCCCGAGGCGTCGCCGGTAAAGGCGCGCCCGGTGCGGTTGGCGCCATGCCTGCCGGGGGCGAGGCCGACGACGGCCAGCCACGCGTCCGGATCGCCCAGCGCGGGAACCGGCGCGTTCCACCAATCGGGCTGCTCGGCGCGCAGTGACTCGCGCACCGCGACGAGGCGGGGGCAGCGCGGGCAATCGCGATGGGGCTCGGGGCTTGGCGCACGCATGGCGGCGGGATAGGCCGCGAAGTGTGACGAGAACAAGCTATGCGATCGCGATCGGATCGAATCGCCGGGGACGCCATGGCGGTCCCGAGCGCGAAGTCACCGCGGCGATCGCGGCGCTGGGCAATGTTTCCGCACAATCGCGCATCATCCATACGCCGCCGCTCGGCCCCTCCAACCGCCGCTTCGCCAATGCCGTCGTGACGCTGGCGAGCGACGAGCAACCGCCTGCATTGCTCCGGCGATTGAAGGCGATCGAACGCGATTTCGGGCGGCGGCGCGGGCGCATCTGGGGTGCGCGGGTGATCGACCTCGACATCATCCTGTGGTCGGGCGGTGCCTGGGGGGACAACCACCTCATCGTGCCCCATCCCCGCTTCCGCGAACGCGATTTCGTGCTCATGCCACTCCTCCAGGTCGCGCCCAGCTGGCGCGATCCGATGAGCGGGCTTAGCGTGCGCCAACTCGCGGCAAGGCTGAGGAGAAAGACATGCACGCGCTGATCGCATTGATGCTGGCCACCACCGCGCCCGACGACAATTTGGTCGCCTTTGCCGACGCGTTCGACCGCGCCCAGCTGACCCAGGACCGCGCCGCGATGGAGCGGATGATCGCCGACGACCTGGTCTTCATCGACGGATCGGGCAGGCGGCAGGGCAAGAAGGAATTCATCGAGGGCTGGATGACGCCGGGTGACCGTTATGACCCGCTGGTGCTGGTCGATCGGGTGATCGTCCCGCTCGGGCCCGATGCCGGGGTGGTCAATGCCGAGACCAACCTGACCGGCATCAGCGGCGGCAAGCGCTTCGCCAGCCATTTCCGCTATGCCGACAGCTTCCGCCGCATTGGCGGCAAGTGGCAAGTGGCGCATATCCAGGTGACTCGCGTGGCTGCGAGCCAGCCATAGTTGACCCGCCGGACCCCCGCCCCTAGGTGAGCCCGCGGTGTGGGTCCGTAGCTCAGTCGGTAGAGCAAGCGACTTTTAATCGAGAGGTCCCGGGTTCGAGCCCCGGCGGACCCACCATTTCTCTGTGAGGCCGCATTATAACTGCGCCTCAGGCGCATAAACCTGCTCCTCGCTTCTAGGCTAACCGGTGTGGCCGCTAACGACCAAAAGCGGACGTCATATGGATCGCCGCCAACGGCGTGTTTTGGCCCGGAAAGAGGCAGTCGGTTTTTGGGCGAGCAATCCGAAAACCGGACGTACTTTTCGTAAAACCCAACCGCGACGATTTGAGCGCAGATCGCCCACACGGTCGGCCGTCGGAACTAGAGAAAATGCGATACCGTCGATAACAGCCGGTTACCGCAGGCAGAGCTTGAGGAGTCCAATGTACCGGTCGAGCTCGAATCAGGCGCGACCTCATCGTACTACCTCCTGCGATGCCCCAAGACGCGAATGACTGTTCGCGCGGTAGGGTCTCTAGAACCCTTGCCCAGCGACAGCCGCAGCGTCGCCGACCTGCTGCCCTCGCCGAACTGCCCGGTCAGATCCGCGCCGAGGGTCCAGCCGCCGGTCTCGAGTCCGATGCCGAGTGCTGGCGACAACGAATCGCGCAGCCAGCCGGTGTCGCCGATGCGATAGGCGAACCCGGCGAGGTCGGCATAGTCGAGGAACTGACTGCTGCCATTCTCGAACTCGTGCCGCCATTCGAACCGCGCGCGCGGCTTGAGGATGCCGGCGCTCGTATCGATGCGGAGCGAACCGCGGAAGCCGATCACGCTTGAGAAGGACGTCAGGTCGCGCTCGCTGAACTTGAGGTTGTAAAGCCCAGCGCCGCTCTCGCTGAATGCATGCAGCGTCGCCGCGATATATTCGGCCCGCGCATAGGCCGAGAACACGCTCTTCTCGCCATCATGGTCCACGCCCAGTGACAGCGAGCCGAAGCGCATCATTCCGTCGCGGCTGCCCGTTGCCAGCTGGCTGTTGACCGCGATGCGACGGGTGGAGAAGTCGAGCCCGCCGACGCCGGCGACACCATCGATAAAGGTGCCGTCGAGCGGCCGCGCGCTACCATAGACCGCGCCGATCCAGCTGCGGCCGGTCAGGCGCGCTTGTTCGTCCTCGCCGATATTGGTGCGCTGGCCGCAATAGCCGCCGCCCAGGCCGAAGATCGCTCCGTCGCCGAGTTTGAGGTCCGCGCCGGCGCTGAGGCCGGAGGTGGTCATCGACAGGCGTGCCCGGCCGCTGGTCGCGTCGCAGATACCGACCTGGATCGCCCCGCCGCTCCAGATCGCGAGCGAGCCCTTGGCGCGGCCGCCTTCGTCGCCGACATCCATGTTATACAAAGGTTAACCATAGTCGCCGAAAGTGTCGGCATGGCTATTCCCGCGCCCGCGACGATCTTAAGCCCCACTTGCCCGCTCCATGCGCGTGCTACCCGCATTCGGCGCCTGTCGCTTGAAATGGTGACGCGTGCGCGCGCCTCACATATCGGCAGCGCGCTCTCGATCGCCGATATTGTCGCCGCTTTGTACGGCGAGGTGATGCGGTTCAACCCTGCCAACTGGTCTTGGGCGGATCGCGACCGGCTGCTGCTGAGCAAGGGCCATGCATGCGTGGCCATCTATGCCGCGCTGGCGGATGCCGGGTTTTTCCCGGTCGAGCTACTTCAAGATTATGGCCGCGACGGATCTATGCTGATGCACCATATCAGCCACAAAGTGCCCGGGGTTGAATTCTCGACCGGTTCCCTTGGACATGGCCTGCCCTTCGGCACCGGCAAGGCACTGGCCGCCAAACGCCAGGGAAAGGATTGGCGCACCTTCGTCATCCTCGGGGACGGCGAGATGGCCGAGGGCAGCAATTGGGAAGCGATGATGTTCGCCGCGCATCATGGCCTCGATAATCTGGTCGGCATCGTGGATTACAACAAGCTGCAGAGCCTCACGACGGTCGCCAAGACACTGGGGCTGGAACCGCTGGCAGACAAGGTCGCGGCGTTCGGATGGGGCGTGCGCGAAGTCGATGGGCACGACCACCGTGCGATAGCCGACGCCTTGGCCCGAGGACCTTGGGAGAGTGGCAAGCCTTCAATGCTCATCGCGCACACGATCAAGGGCAAGGGCGTCTCCTTCATGGAAGACCAGGTCGCCTGGCATTACCGCAACCCCAGCGCCGACGATCTCGCGCTGGCGCTGGGTGAACTCGCTGATGCGTAACGCATTTATCGAGGAACTCGTCGCGTTGGCTGCCGCGCACGACCATATCGCGCTGGTCGTCGGCGACCTCGGTTATGGCGTGATCGAGCCGTTCGCGGATCGCTTTCCCGATCGCTTCATCAATGCCGGCGTCGCCGAGCAGAACATGACCGGGCTGGCCGCGGGCATGGCTTCCGAGGGCTATCACGTCTTCACCTATTCGATCGCCAATTTCCCGACGTTCCGCTGCGCCGAGCAGATCCGCAACGATGTCGACTATCATGGTCTTCCCGTGACGATCGTCGCGGTGGGCGGGGGGCTGGCTTATGGTGCGCTCGGTTATTCGCACCACGCGGTGCAGGATTACGCGCTGATGCGCAGCATGCCCAGCATGACCATCGCAGCGCCCGGCGATCCGATGGAGGTGCGCGCGTGCATGCGATACCTCGTTGCCAATCCCGGCCCATCCTATCTCCGCATCGGCAAGGCAGGCGAGCCGGTCTATCACGACGCGCCTCCTGTGGTTGCCCCGGGCAAATGGGTCCGCGTTCGCGACGGAGAAGGGGATCGGGCGCTGCTTTCGACCGGAGCGGCGCTGGGCGCGGCACTCGACCGGGCAGACGGCGCGCCGGTCTATTCGATGCCGCTCTGGGGCATGGCAAGCAAGGCGGGCCAGGCGGAGCAGGTCGCGCGTCATGCCAGGCTGGAAACGCTCGAGGATCATCTGCTTGATGGCGGCTTCGGCGCGTGGATGCTCGAGGCGACCGCGGGGCGCGGCGACCTGCCCAGCCGTATTGCGCCGATCGCGCTCGGCAGCACGGTCTGCGGCATGGTCGCGGGACAGGCCACGCTCAACCGGATGGGGGGTCTGACGATCTAGGGTGTGTACCCTGACCCGGCTTCACCGTTCATTTACCAAATTCGTTGAGAGATGGTCGCCATGAAAGCAGTCATCCTTGCCGGCGGTCTCGGTACGCGCCTGTCAGAGGAAACCTCGCTGCGTCCCAAGCCCATGGTCGAGATCGGCGGCATGCCGATCCTGTGGCACATCATGAAGATCTACTCGCACTACGGCGTGACCGACTTCGTCATTTGCCTTGGCTACAAGGGCTATATGGTGAAGGAATATTTCGCCAATTACGCCCTCCACATGTCCGACGTGACTTTCGACATGCGCAAGGGCTCGATGGAAGTGCACCGTAACGATTGCGAAGACTGGCGGATCAGCCTGATCAATACCGGCGAAACCACGATGACGGGTGGCCGCCTCCGCCAGGCCCTGCCGCATATCGGCAATGACGACAGCTTCTGCCTGACCTATGGCGACGGCGTCAGCGACATCGACGTGGCCGCGACCATCGCCTTTCACAATTCGCACGGCAAGCGCGCGACCGTTACCGCGGTGCGCCCCAGCAGCCGCTTCGGTCAGCTCGATCTCGATGGCGACGACGTCCGTGCATTCGCCGAGAAGCCGGTCGATGAAGGCGGCTGGATCAATGGCGGCTTCTTCGTCCTGTCGCGCGACGTGGGCGACTATCTCGATCGGGACGATGGCTGCGTCTGGGAACGCGGTCCGCTGGAAAAGCTCGCCGCGGAAGGCGAGCTCAAATCCTATTTCCATGACGGATTCTGGCAGCCGATGGATACGTTGCGCGACCGGCAGATGCTGGAAGGCATGTGGGAAGCGAAGCAGGCGCCCTGGAAAGTCTGGCACTGAAGTGCGCGTAGACCTGGAATTCTGGCGCGGCCGTCGGGTGTTTCTGACCGGCCATACCGGGTTCAAGGGCAGCTGGCTGACGCTGATGCTGAAGATGCTGCGCGCACGAACGACCGGCTACAGCCTGCCCGCGCCGACCGACCCCTCCATGTTCGAACTGCTCGGTCTGGCTTCGGCGCTGGACCACCATATCGGCGACATTCGCGATCTCGCCGCGATGGAAACCGCGATGCGCGAGGCCCAGCCCGAGATCGTCTTCCACCTCGCCGCGCAGCCGCTCGTGCGCGCATCCTATGCGGAGCCGGTAGACACGTTCGCGACCAATCTGATGGGCACGGTGAACCTGCTCGATGCATGCCGCCGAGTGCCGTCGGTGCGTACGGTCGTCATTGTCACTACCGACAAATGCTACGAAAATACCGGCCTGACCCGCGGATATGCCGAGAGCGATCCGATGGGCGGGCAGGACCCCTATTCGAGCAGCAAGGGCTGCGCCGAGCTTGCTGTTTCGTCCTATCGCGACAGCTTCCTGCGCGCAGCCGGCATCGGTGTCGCATCGGCGCGGGCCGGCAATGTGATTGGCGGTGGCGATTTCGCGATCGATCGGCTGGTACCCGATGCGATGCGTGCTTTCTGCGCGGGAAACCCGCTCGAAATCCGCAATCCCGCCGCGATCCGGCCGTGGCAGCACGTGCTCGATCCACTTGCCGGCTATCTGATGCTCGCCGAGCGGCTGCACGGCGACCCTGGTTTTGCAGCGGGATGGAATTTCGGTCCGGCCGTCGCCGACGCAGCGCCGGTCGAAGCGGTAGTGGACAGTCTGATCGAATGCTGGGGCGAGGATGCACGTTGGGTGCGATCGCCCGGCACGCATCCGCACGAAGCGGCCACGCTGATGCTCGATTGCAGCAAGGCGGGCGAACGGCTTGGCTGGCACCCGAGGCTGTCGCTGGATGAGGCACTGAAGCTGAGCGCGGACTGGTATCGCTGCTGGCATGAACAAGGCGACCTTATCGCCATTTCTAAAGACCAAATTAACCAATATCTTTCACTTTAGGCCCGCGATGGGCAGCGACATTTCCTCACGGACGATGCTGGTCACGGGCGCTGGCGGCTTTGTCGGCGCTGCCGTGGCGCGCGCGGCGCATGCGGCGGGCGTCAACGTCCACGCGACCGGACGCGCGGTTTCCCCCGATCGACTTTCGGGAAGCGGCATTCGCTATCATCCGCTCGACCTCGACGACGACACCACGGTAGATGCGCTGCTGCTGGTCACCCGGCCCGACATCGTCGTCCATACCGCCTGGGCCGGCGTCTCAGGCGCGGCGCGCGCCAGCGACGTCCAGTCCGCCAATATCACCGCCACCTGCCGCCTCGCGGACGCCGCGATCCGATCCGGCGCGCGCAAGTTCGTAGGGGTTGGGAGCCAGGCCGAATATGGCCCGCTCGACGGCCCCGTCGCCGAAACGCACGTGCCGATGCCCTCGACGCTCTACGGCGCGGCGAAGCTTTCCGCCTGCCATCTGGCCCGCCAGCGCTGTGAAGCGGCCGGTGTCGATTTCGCTTGGCTGCGGCTGTTCGCCACTTACGGTCCGGGCGACAATCCCAACTGGCTGATCCCCAGCCTGATCGCGCAGATGGCCGCGGGCGTTGCGCCCAAGATGACGCCCGGCACCCAGAAATGGGATTATCTCTACAACGACGATACCGCCGCCGGCATCCTTGCCACCGCCACGAGCGACGCGCGTGGCATCTTCAACCTCGCCTCGGGCGGCAGTGCCCGCGTGCGCGACATTGCCGCGATGATCCGGGATCGCGTCGCGCCCGGGCTCGAGCTCAACTTCGGCGAAGTTCCGTTCGGCCCGACACAGATCATGCACATGGAGGGCGACATCGCTGCGCTGCGCAGTGCCACTGGCTGGTCGCCCAAAGTCGGCCTTGCCGAGGGTCTCGACCGTACCGTTGCCGCCTACTCGTCCTCGGAAGCCCGAAAGGCTGTCGCATGACCCGCAAGAAAATCTCGATCATCTCGCCTTGCTTCAACGAAGCGGGCAACGTCGAGCGCTGCCATCAGGTCGTGCGCGACCTCTTCGCCGGCCCGCTCAGCGAATATGATTGCGAACATATCTTTGCCGACAATGCCTCGACAGACGGAACGCCGGACATATTGCGCGGTATCGCCGCGCGTGATCCTTCGGTGAAGGTGATCCTGAATGCCCGCAATTTTGGGCCGTTCCGCTCGATGTTCAACGCACTGCGCAGCGCGACCGGAGACGCGGTGGTAGTATTCCTGGCCGTCGATCTGCAGGATCCACCTGAGAAGATCGTCGATTTCGTCCGCCTGTGGGAAACCGGCGTGGAAATTGTCGCCGGGGCGCGGGTCAACCGGCAGGAAAGCCTGATGCTTCGCCTGTGCCGCGGTGCCTTTTATCAGATCGTCAACCGGCTCTCGGACATCGACATCCCGGTCAACGTCGGTGAATTCCAGCTAATCGATCGCAAGGTGTGGAAGGCCGTGGTCGAGCATAACGACCATTATCCCTATGTCCGCGGGATCATCGCGTCGGTCGGGTTCAGCCGGGTGATCGTTCCCTACACTTGGGAAGCGCGCAAAGTCGGCATTTCGAAGAACAATCTGCCACGGCTGGTCGACCAGGCGCTCAACGGCATCTTCTCCTTCACCAACGCGCCGATGCGAGCGTGCACCTTTGCCGGCTTCGGCCTTGCGGCGCTCTGCTTGCTCTATGCGCTGGGGTCGGTCGCCGCATATTTCCTCGTTCCCGGCATGGCGCCGCGCGGAATGATGACGGTGATCGTCTCCTTGTTCTTCCTCTCCGCGATCCAGCTGATCTTCATCGGGATCCTCGGCGAATATGTCACGTCGATCCATTCGCAGGTGCGTCGCGGACCGATGGTGGTGGAGCGCGAGCGGATCAACTTCGAAGCCATGACGGTGCCGGAGAATAGCGCGAACCCCGTGCACGACCTTCAGAAGAAAGTGGCCAAGCTGTGAGCGACGATCCCCAGCGCACCGCGATCGTGGAGGCGGCGCGCGCCTATTTCGAATCGCGTCCTCAGCCCGCCTTCGTGCCGGGCGAGACCTATATCCCGCCCTCGGGCAAGGTGATGGACGGCGCCGATTGCGCGCATCTGATCGATGCCTCACTCGACATGTGGCTGACCGCAGGCCGCTATGCCGAACAGTTCGAGCGCGAACTTGCCGAGCGATTCGGCCGCAGGCATTCGAAGCTGACCGTCTCCGGCTCGGCCGCGAACCTGCTCGCGTTTGCGACGCTGACCAGTTGGAAGCGCGGGCCGAAGGCGATCAAACCCGGCGACGAAGTCATCACGGTTGCCGCGGGCTTCCCGACGACGATCACGCCGATCGTGCAATATGGCTGCATCCCTGTCTTCGTCGATGTCGATATCGCCACGCACAATGTCGATGTCGACGCGCTCGAAGCCGCGATCACCGACAAGACGCGCGCGGTGATGATCGCGCATTCACTCGGCAATCCCTTCGACGTGGTCCGCGTGGCGGAGATCTGCCGCAAGCACGACCTGCTGCTGGTCGAGGATTGCTGCGACGCATTCGGCGCGACCGCGAACGGCCAGAATGTCGGCACGTTCGGCGACATCGCGACGCTCAGCTTCTATCCCGCGCATCACATCACCATGGGCGAGGGCGGCGCGGTGCTGATGGACAGCCCTTTGCTCGCCAAGGTGACCGAGAGCTTCCGCGACTGGGGCCGCGACTGCTATTGCGCGCCGGGCAAGGACAATACCTGCAACAAGCGTTTCGGCTGGCGGCTGGGCGACCTGCCCCAGGGATACGACCACAAATATACCTACAGCCATATCGGCTATAATCTGAAGGTGAGCGACATGCAGGCGGCGCTGGGCGTCAGCCAGTTGCACAAGCTCGACCATTTCATCGCGCGCCGCCGCGAGAATTTTGCCGGGCTCGAAAGGCGCCTGCGTGCCGCCGGGCTCGATCGTTATTATCATTTGCCCGAAGCGACACCGAATACCGATCCGAGCTGGTTCGGCTATCTGATGACCGTGCGCGATGGCAGCGGCCTGGTCCGCAATCAGGTCACCCGCGCGCTGGAGGACCGTAAGGTCGGCACGCGGCTGCTGTTCGCCGGCAATATCATCCGCCAGCCCGCTTTCAAGGACGTGGAATATCGCGTCCATGGCAGCCTCGCCAACACCGACAAGATCATGGAAGACGCGTTCTGGCTCGGGGTATGGCCCGGGATCGACGAGCCGCGGCTCGATTATATGGTCGAAACGCTGGCTGACATCACGCGGGCGTTGATCGCCGGACGGGATCCTGTGCCGAGTCTTTCGGCAGCGTGAGCGAGCCGCGGGCCGGATCATCGACGCGCCAGCTTCTGCTGGTGCTCTTCGCACTGTTCGCGCTCAGCAATGTGTTGGTCCCGGTGTTTCTCGGAAAAGCGGGACCGGCGGCGGTATCGGCCATCGTCGCGTGCGGCTTCCTGGTATTGCTGTGGTTGGGCGAAGGCCGGATCGCGCAACGGGATCCGGTCCGCTGGCGCACCATCGGCATCTGCCTCGCCATCGCCTGCGCGCTGCTGCTGCTCGGAGGCGAAGGGCGGTTGTTCTACGCCAATGAAGACTGGCAGATCCGCGATGCCGTTCTGGCCGACATGGCCGGACACCCTTGGCCCTTCGCCTATCTGACGGGCGGCGGAGAGCAGGTCCTGCGAGCGCCGCTCGGCATGTATCTGCTGCCCGCGATCATAGGCAGAGGAAGCCGGACGGCCACCGACCTTGCGCTGCTGGCGTGCAACACGCTGATGTTGGGCCTGCTCCTCGCTTTGGCCTCTACGCTCTTCGAGACCGCCCGCGCCCGGTTCATGGCGGTGATCGTTTTCATCGCCTTCAGCGGCCTGGACATCGTGGGTACCGTGATCGCCAACAGCGCCGGCGTCGCATCCTATGACCATCTCGAGCGCTGGTCGCCGCCGCTGCAATATTCCTCGGTCATCACGCTGATCTTCTGGGTTCCCCAGCATGCGATCGCCGGATGGTTCTGCGCACTCCTCTATCTGTTGTACCGCCGCGGCAGCATGACGCTGGGCAGCGTTGCGGCTTCGGTGCCGCTGGCGGCGATCTGGTCGCCGCTGGCGGTGATCGGCGCGGTCCCGCTGGTCGCCTGGGCCGGGTTGCGCGCGATACACGGCCGAACGCTGCGCTGGACCGATGTGGCGACGGGGGTTGCTGCGCTGGCCGTGGCGGTGCCCGCTTTGGCCTATCTCGCTGCAGACGCACAGCAATTGCCGTCGGGTCTGCGAGGCGTTCGTCCACTGACATTTGCTACCTTCCTGCTGCTCGAGCTCTTCCCTTCGTTGTGGATCCTCTACCGGCTTCGCGCGCCCCATCGCCTCGGTTTCGATACGCTGGTGCTGGTCACGGCGATGCTGGTGCTTATTCCCCTGTTTCACATCGGCGCGGGCGACGATTTCGCGATGCGAGTATCGATCGTGCCGCTGGCCGTGCTGGTCGCTCTGCTGGCCAGCAGCCTGACCGAAGCCGACGCGCAAATTCCCCGACCGACCGGAATAGCCATCGCCATATTGCTGTCGCTCGGCGCGATAACGGGCACTGCCGAAGTCTGGCGCGCCCTGCGTCTCGCAGCGGCCCCGCCGCCGCTGTGCAGCCTGCCGAGCGCCTGGGTCAGGCAAAGCGGGCGGATCGGTGACATCTCGACCTATCTCGCCCGGACGAGCGCCATGCCAGGCTGGTTGCACCAAGATATGCCGACCCTGATCGATCCCGGCGCCGACCCGCGCGACTGCTGGTCGCGCCCGTGGAAGGCGACGCGATATGGCTGAGACCACTGCACCGAGGATCGAGTATTTCGTCCTGGCGGCGGCGATACTCGTCGGGATCGCGCATCGACTGATTTTCGGCTGGTTCGCGCCGTTCTGGCTCGACGAAGCCTATACCGGCGTCATTGCGACACAGCCCAGTGTCGCCGGCCTGATCCAATGGTGTCGGCACGAAATGAGCGGGCCGTTTTATTACGGCAGCATGTGGGTGTGGGAGAGGTTCGCCGGCGACAGCAATCTCGCGCTGCGCCTGCCGAGCTTGATCGCATCGCTGGGTGCAGTCGTGCTGGTGGCGGCATATGGCGGGTCGAACCGCCGCGAGCGCTGGCTATGGGCAGGACTGACCGCAATCTGGCTACCGGGGCTCTTGTTCGTGGCGCAGGCACGGCCGCAGACATTGCTGTTCCTGCTCGCCACTGCGCAGACCATCGCATTTCTGCGCTGCATCGATACCCGCTCGCCGCGCTGGCTGACAATTTGGTCGGCGATCGGCGCACTGATGATCCTGACGCATATCCATGCGGCGGTGATTACCGGCCTCGAGTTCCTGTGCATTTTATGGACGCTTCGCCCCCGGCTGCGGGAAATCTGGCCGGCATTGGCGATCTTCGGGTGCGTGGCGGCGTGGCTGCCGCTGCAATTGCCGTTCATGACCGGTATCCTCAAGCCCGGTGCAGCCTGGTACCCGGTACTCGGCGTGCGCGATTTGTGGAGAGTACCCTTCTATCTATTCGGGGCAAATTTGGCGGCCTTCGCGATCGTGACGATCGTCCTGGGTATCCTTGCCACGCAATGGGTACGGCGGCGGTCCGCCGGTATACCGCTGCCTTATGCCCGAAGCGAAGTCATGCTGACGGTGTCTGCCCTGCTATCGGTGGCGCTTGTGGTCGGGGTGGGATTTCTGCGGCCGTCTTTCGAACCACGCTATCTCATTCCCTATATGCCGGCCTTGTTGTTCGGCCTCACCGTCGTGCTGTGCCGCACGCACCTGCTACTCAGCCTGCTGCCTAGCATCGTGCTCGCCTCCTGGGCGGGTGCAGCGGTGCAGAACGTCGCTACCTATGCCGCCGCGGATGCGCAGCAGGCGCTGAACCCGCTCGAATTCGAGCGCGGCTCCGATTGGCTCATGCATGCCAACGCGCATCGGGTAATATTCGTGTGGGATAACCCCACCAGCCAGTTGGGCGCCCAGGAGCGCCAGACAGAAGTAGGCGCGTTCTTCTTCCGCCGTGCGGGCTACACTGTTGATGTGCAGGCCATCTATCTGGCGTCCGACCACCAAAGCGCTAGCAACCTCGCCGCGCTGGCGGATACTCGAGGTGCGGCAATCTTGTGGGTAGGCGGGGCCATCTACCCTGCAGGATTGCACGACATGGCCCAATTCGATTGCCGCGATTTTGGCGGTGACACCAGCAGATCCATCGCCTGTATCCGCAAAATCGGATCCGCGACTGCGCGGGTTAGTGCCTTGCAAGACCGAGATCGCGACTAGGTGAAGTTGCTAGCATGCAGGCCGCTGATTGGGTGCCCCCGGAAGCGGATGTAAAGCCAGGCGACTCTCATTCGCTGGTCATGGCGCCTTGGGGACCTGTTCCGCCCGCGTCGTTCTATAATGCAATTGAGGGATAGGCGATCAAGCTAGGCGCCTGCGGAAACGTGGGTTCAGGGCCGCCGGTCAAGGGTGCCGCTCTCAACCGATAACAGGAGCGATCAAGCATGCGCGAAGGCGCCGCGTTTTCGAGTTTCGAACCCCATTGCAATGCCAGCACCACGGGCGAGTTCGCCGTGTTGCAGTTGCGGGAGCGGGGCGTGGCCGCGCTCTCCGAAGCTCTGCAGATATCTGTTCTCCTTGGCGAAACGCATGAGGAAAACATATTCGTTCTCGACGCCGCTGCGGCCGAACTGATCGCGGCGTTCGACGCGGATCCCCAGGCGTCTTTGGCCTATTCGGCCTTGGCGAACCTGCCCGCCAATCTCGCGGCGCCGCTGTTTGACTATTTGCTCGCCCGAAGTTTCGGCGAGGGGCCGCGCGACACACGCGTGCTCAACCAGACCGGCGTGTTGTCACTGATGGGCCTGCTCTCTGCGGCCGGCGCACATGAGCAAGCCGCAGTGCTGCTCAACGAAGCCCGCATGCACCTCGAAACGCCGGCCATCCGCCACGCTGCCTGGATCGCGCGGTGCCGCTGGGCCGGCTGCGCGGTGACCCCTGAATCCTATTGGTCGAGCGAGGTTCGCGGCTTCGACACGCTGGTCGAGGCCGAAGCGGGCGTCGAGCAAATACCGCTGGACATCGCCGCCCACCGAGCACGCGCGCGGTTCGAACTGAGCGCCGGACGTGGCGACAAGGCAATCGAGGCAGTCGCGACCGCGCTCGCGCTTCCGGTTGGCGATGCGGACAAGATGGAGCTGGTCGAGGAGCTGGCACTGCTCGTGCCGTTCATGATCGTCCGCGGGGAATTAGCGACACTCGATGCGCCGCGGCTGCGCTGGGCGCTGGCCGCTGCGCCCGGCGTCACCGAAGCCGCCGCCGCGGCGATCGAGCGCTCGGCACTCCCGTTTCTCGACGAGAACGAAGCGAAAAGCGCGGCGGCGAAGCTCCGCGCCTTTATCGGGCCTGCGGCGGGCTGCGCGCGACCGCCCGTCTCGCCCTTCCCCTCGGTGGGCGGCAAACCGCGCGTCGACACGGTCTGGCTGGAGATCACCAACCACTGCAACCAGAAGTGCACCTTCTGCCCGGACATGTTCCGCGAGGACGCCCGCACCTGGCTGCCGCTCGAGACGATCAAGGGCTTGATCGACGATCTCGCCGACAATGTCAGCGTCGGGTCGATGCAGCTCAATGCCTATGGCGAGCCGCTTCTCCATCCCAACATTGCCGAGATTCTTGCGTATATCCGCGAGCGGAATCTGCCTTGGCCGACTTTCTTCACGACCCATGGCATGACCTTGGTCGACAAGAAGCTGAAGCAGCTTTCCAACAATTATCCGGCGGGAATCGCCATCTCGCTGCACAACGACAGCGAGGAATCCTACCGCGCCACCCGTAGCCAGAAGATCGGCGACTACGAGACCTTGGTAAGCCGCGTCTCGGCGCTGCTGAAACAGATGGTATTCGAGCGGGCGCCGTCGCATCTGCGCCTCTATCAGATGGTCGCCAATGCCGCGATCGACCTCAGGGTCGACGAGAAGACGCGCGCCGCCTTCCCAGACACGCCGGAGCGGATGACGGCGCATGTGCGCAAATGGGAGCGCATTGCGGCGGATATCGCGGTCGCCGCCCCGCCCGAGGCCCGCGCTCACGCGCATCGGAACGACGCCGCCTATATCGCCCAGACCTTCACCAACGCCGATCAATATGATCGCGAGCATCTTCCGATCCTGAGCTGGATCGACGTGCACGGCGTTCGGCAGGAGGCGTTCATGTCGGCGCGGCCGACCTGCACCTATGCGAACCTGCTGCTGGAATATGATCCGCGATGGTCGGTGGAGCGCAAGTTGGTGAATCGTGAGAGCTGCCTGTTCACCGAGACGCCCTCGCTCGCCATCTACGCAACCGGGCGGCTCGGCATCTGTTGCCTCGATCTGAACAGCACTGCGACCTTCGGTTCACTGTCGGATTTTACCGGCCTTCGGGACGCACTCGGCAGCCCGCAGGCGCTCCGGATGTTCGCGCAGCTGTCGAACGGTGTCACCACGAGCCGCGGTTGCCAAATATGCCTCGGTGGTACCGAGCGCTTATGCGCTAGCAAGCGGCTGGACGGACCGAAGCGACCCGCAGGCCATTTCGCGGACGGAGTCTGAAATCCCCGGACACGTGCCACGGGGTTTAGGTCAGCCGAGTTTCCGGGCGTTATCCCAAAACTTGTCGTTGGGAGCGACGCCCAGCCCAGGGCCTTCGGGCAGCGCGAAATAGCCCTCAGTGCATTCCAGCCGACCGTTCATCAACTTCGCCGAATGGGGGAAGATGCTGTGCTGAAACTCGTGATAGGGAAGGCTCAGCACCGTCGCTGACGCCTGCAGGCTGGCGGCGGCGAAGATGCCGGCGCCGATCGTCGCATGGGGAATGATCTTGGCATGATGCGCCTGCGCCAGATGTGCGATGCGCATGAACTGCGTGATGCCGCTATGCCCCATCTCGGTCTGTACGATCGACACCGCGCGCGCCTCGAGCCGCGCGCGTGCGTCATAGACGGTGCGCCATTCCTCGCCCGCGGCGATCGGCACCGTCGCATGGGCGGCAATGTCGGCAAGGCCGGCGACATCCTCGGTCTTGCACGGCGCTTCCATGAAATAGAGATTATAGGGCGCCAGCCGCTGGAGCAGCGCGACCGCTTCCGCCGGCGTATACATCCAGTGGCAGTCGAGCATGATCGCGACATCGGGGCCTAGCCCTTCGCGCAGCGCCGCGATTTCGCGCTCGACACCTTCATAGCTGACCGAGGCGGCGATCTTCACCGCTTTATAGCCCTTGTCGATGAAGCTCCGCGCGAGATCGACCTTCTCGGGGATGGTCCGGCGCGGGAGGCCGGAAACATAAGCGGGGATGCGGTCGCGATGCTTGCCGCCAAGCAGCTGGTGCAGCGGCAGGCCGGTCAACTTCCCCATCAGATCCCATAAGGCGATATCGACCGCCGCCATCGCATCGAGCCAGAAGCCGCCGGTATAGCCGCGCACGCGCATGAGATCGTACAGGTCTTCCCAGATCGCCTGCACGTCGAACGGCGAACGACCGGTTATGATCGGCGTGATGATGTCGGAGACGAACGCGTGGATCGCATCGGGTGCGACCAGCCCATAGGTCTCGCCCCAGCCCTCGGCGCCCGAATCGAGCGTCACGCGGACGACCGCGGAGCGCATCGCCGCCGGATAGATCGTGCGGTTGCCGCGACGGACGAAATAGCCGGCGCTGTTGACCGACTCGCCCGGGCCGAGACCGCCGAGATAGGCGTCGTCCTGCGGAATCGTGACGGAGTAAACGTCGATCGACGCAATCCGATCATCCAGCGTCATGCATCCTGCTCCCGTTCGTAAAGGCGTCGTTCGCGCTATCGCATCTCACTATGCCATTTGAAGCTTTATTAGCAACATTAATCGACAACTGATAATGGGGATTCGGTGAGGACCAATTGCTCGTCTGGACGAAACTTTGCAGGCGGGATAGCTGCGGAGGTTGAAGCGGGTTCGCTAGTGACGCTGAACAAGCAACGATGGGACTGAGCATGCGCGTGGGAGCCAGCAGAGCGAAAGCGGGTGCGCAGCCCAACCAGAGCCTGATCGACGGCATCACCGTGCTGCAAGCGCTCGCGACCTCGACCGAACCGGTCGGATGCCGCGAACTGGCGCGCCGCGTCGATCTCGAAACAACCAGGGTCAACCGGCTGCTCAAGACGCTCACCTATCTCGGCATCGCGCGCCAGACCAGCGACCGCAAATACGGCCCGGGCTCGGGCATGACGGTCCTCGCGGCGCAGAGCCTGTTCGCGTCGGGATTGCTGCGCCGCGCGCTGCCGGCGCTCGAGGATCTGCGCCGGTTCGGCCATACCGTGGCGATGGGCGTGTTGTGGCGCGACAATGTCAGCTACCTTTTCCACGCGCCGCCCAACATGCCCGAGACCGACGCGCTGGGACGGATCGGCCTGTATCCCGCGACGCGCGGGGGCATCGGCATGGCGTTGCTGGCCGCGCTCGACGATCTCGAGGTCGAGGAAACCTATGCCGGCCACGATATCCCGGGCTACGCGGATCTTCCGACGCTCCTCGCCGCGCTCAACGAGGTCCGCGCCAAGGGCCATGTCCGCCTCCGCGTCAAGGACGAGCGCGAGCAGCACACTGTCGCGATCACGATTGGGAAGCCGGTCTATGCGGCGATCGGTTTGTCCGGGTGGATACCAACCGCGGCGATGCCCGAGATGCTCGACGCGCTGCATGAGGCGGCGCGCAAGATCGGCGAAAGCGGCGACGCGCGTGGGCCGCAGCTCGATCTCGCCGATCCGGCGCTGGATTATCGGGTCGCCGTCTAGCGCTAGGCGGCGCGTTCGAGACGCGCCAGGATCCGCGTCAGCTCGTCATGATCCCCGGAGTCGAGCTCCGGCCCCGGCGAGCGCGTATAGGCGTTCGCGATCAGCCCGCGGCGGCGCAGGACTTCCTTGGTCAGGCGCCAGCGGAACACCGCCTGCATCATCAAGATCGGCAGCACCGCTTCGTAGAGATCGCGCACCTTTTCGCTATCGCCGGCAAGGTGTGCATTCATCAGCGCGACGTGGATTTCGGGAGTCTCGGCCGCGGGCATCGTGCCGATCGCGCCACGGGCCAGTTCATCGGTGATATAGCGCCCGCCGGCGCCGCCGAACACGCCACGCAGGCTGGCCGGACGGTGCTCCAGCAGCGCGCTGATGCGCTGGCCGCACGGCATATTCTCTTCCTTGACCCAGCGGATCGCATCGGTCGCTTGCACGACCTCGCGAAGTTGCGCGCTGGACAGCGCCAGACCCATCGGCACGGGCGCGTTCTGGAGCATCAGCGGCAGGTCTGCGCGTGTGCCGAGCGTCGTGTAGAATGCGCCCAGCGCCGTGGCATCGGCGCCGACCGACTTCGGCGTCATCACCATGGCCGCGACGGCGCCGGCCCTGGCTCCGGCGGTCGCCAGGCGCGTGCTTTCATCCAGGCCGATGCCGCTGGCACCGACGACGAAGTGCGCGCGGCCCGCCACGCGGCTTCCGACGAAGCCGATCATCGCCTCGCGCTCCTCCAGCGTGAGCATGTCATATTCGCTGGCGAGGCCCGGAAACACGACGCCATCGACACCGCGATCGAGCGCATAGTCGATGACGCTGGCCATTCCACCCTCGTCGATATCGCCGGCCGCGGTGAAGATCGTGGGCAGCACGGGAAACACGCCGCCGATACTTGCAGTCATTTCAATCTCCAGAGCGAATTAGAGCGCCGCGCGGATCTCCGCGCCGGTCGAGCTAGTCAAAATGAGGGACCGGAGATCCGTTCCGGTCCCCCAGGGAGGCATGTCGAGGGCGACACGAGCCTCAGAATTTGGCGTTGAACCCGAGCGAGAAACGCCGGCCCTGCAACCCGTAGAACGAGGTCGCCTCGGGCGATTCCACGTATCTTTTCTGCACCTCATTGGTCAGGTTCGAGGCATCGGCGAAGATCGTGAACCGGCTGAACTCGTAGCGCACCGACGCGTCGAGCGTGCGATACGGCGCATAATAGATCGCGGTGCTGCCCGGCCCGACGCTGTCGAAGAACTTGTCGCGATAATTGTACGCGGCGCGGATGCCGAAGCCGTATTTCTCGTAATAAGCGACGAGATTGTAGTTCACCTTGGACAGGCCCTGGAGCGGCAGTGCCGATCCCCTGCGGTCGAGCAGCGAGGTCGTGCTGTCGATGTACGAGAAGTTGGCGACCACCCCGAAACCGTCGAGCGGCGACGGCAGGAAATAGAAGGGGGTCTGGAACAGCACCTCGACACCCTTAACTTTGCCGCCCGTGCCGTTGAACGGCCGCGTCACCAGGAAGCCCTCGGGCTGCCCGGGAGGCGCCACCTCGCCCGGCGGGATTTCATAGGCGGCGCGGCTGAAGATGAACGTCTTCACGTCCTTGTAGAACCCGCCGATGGTCAGCGCCGAACCGCGTGCGAAATACCATTCCAGCGCGACGTCAAATTGATCGGCGCGGAGCGGAGCGAGGCGCGGATTGCCTGAGCTGCCGTTGTAGGGCGACAAACGGTTGAGAATGAGATCCGGTGACAGATCGACCGAGTCCGGCAGGCCGAGCACCTTGGCATAGCCAGCGCGGAGCAACAGCTTGTCGGTCAGTTCCAGCTTGACGACCGCGCTGGGCAGCCAATCGACGAAGTGGGACCTGACATCGAGCGGATCGACCGCACCGCTGGCGCGGCGGATCGCGCCCAGCGCATCGCGATCGGTATCGGTGTAGCGCACGCCGACATTGCCCGAGAGCGGCATCGAACCGAGATTGGTCGCAAAATTGACCTTGAGATAGGCAGCCATCGTCTTTTCGGAGATGCTGAATGACTGAAGCGGATCGAGGAACCGCGCCGGGCACAGGCCGCTCCCGGGCGCGAGGAACTCGCACGCCGTCCCAATCGGAAGCGCCGTCGCTATGGCGTCGACGTAATGCATGGCGATCGCCGGCGCACCGCCACCCAGCAGGTCGGAATAGTCCCGGACATTGTAGCTCGCCGGCCCCCCGGCGACGAGGATCGTGCTGGCGGGGGTCGCGCCGCTGAATCCGACCTGCCGCTGGATCGTGTCGCGGTCGGTCACCAGCGCCGAATAGCGCATGCCCGCATCGATCTGCGACAGGAACGACCCTCCCGGCTTGAAGGCGAAGTCGATCTTGCCGGCGGTTTCCTGGCCCGTGTTGCGATTGAAATTGTCGAACACGTTTGAATAGCGGAACTGGGCGGGAGCGGTGACGTCGAGCGAGGCTGGCGCTGTGACGGTCGGAATGCCGCCGTCGTTGATATCGAACCCGAACAGATATTTGTTGATGCTCTGCACACGGACGAATTCTTGCGTCACGTCCATCGTCGCGCGCGAATAGTTGAATTCGGGATTGACCGAGAAGCGCCCGTCGTCGGTCTTCCACTTGAAGCCGATCCCGCTGCTGATCGTATCGCTCTTGACGTGCAACGCTTCGGCATTGCCCTGGGCGACCTGGTTGATCGTACCCGAGGTCAGGATCTCGTTCGACGACAGCGTGTAGGACGTATAGTCGCCGGCGTTGCTGCTGAGCGGCACCGAGAACCAGTCGCGTGTGCGGTTGGTGGTCAGGTGCGAGTAGGCGGCGTCGCCATAGAGTTCGAAACTGGGGTTCGGCCGCCACTGGAACGCAGCGTTCCCGCCGATCTTTTCGCGCTTCTCGCGCAGGCGCTGGAAGCGGAAGTCGGCGATGTAGGTGCCCGGAATGCCGTCGCCATTGGGGTCGTTCGCCTTCGGATTGGCGGGGGTGTTGAAGGCCGATGTCAGCGGCGTGTAGCCGGTGAACGAGTTGAACGAATCCTCGTTGACCGGCTTGTTCGAATAGGTCGCGTTCAACAGGATGCCGAACGTGTCGTTGGCGAAGGTGTTCGAATAGAGCGCCGAGCCGTCATAGCCCCAGCGCTTGTCCTGGTCCGAATAGACGGTCGAACCTGAAACGGAGATCAGCTGGCCGGGCTTGTCGAAGGGCTTGCGCGTGATGATGTCGACGGTGCCGCTGAGTGAGCCATCGGTGCGGTCCGCGCCCTGCAGCTTGATGACGTCGAGCCGGCCGATCATTTCCGACGGGAACAGCGACAGCGGGCCGTAGTCCGAATCGGCGACCGCAGCGATGCCGACACCGCGGCCGTTCGGGTTGACGAGCGTGCGTCCGTTGATCTCCGTCCGATTCTGCCGAAGGCCGCGGATCGAAACGCTGGTGCCCTCGCCGAGCGCACGGCGGATCTGCACGCCGGAAACGCGCTGCAGCGATTCCGCGATATTGTTATCGGGCAGCTTGGCCACGTCGGTGGCGATGATCGAGTCTTGAAACTGATTGGTTTCCCGCTTCACGTCGAGCGCTTCGGCCAGGCTCTGGCGATAGCCGGTGACGACGATGTCGCCCGCCGTCGCCTCCTGTGCGGCGGGCTGCGTCTCAGCCGGTGGCGGTGTTTGCGGCTGGGTCTGCGCGGTCGCCGAGGTCGCGGCCAACATGGCTCCCAGGCAAGCACCACCGAGCCACCGATTCGTCCTTCGCATGTCACTCTCCCCTACGATCTTTATTTTTCTTGGTCGGAGAGTGTTGCACATTTAGCTACATGTCAACTGGGCGTCGGCGAAATATGTCGCGCATGCGCGACCGAACCTTGTGGCTGTAAATGCGCCCGAAAAGGTCAGAGAACCGTGCGGATGTCGTCGATCAGCGGCGGGTGATGCTCGCGCCGCCATCGATCAGATAGTCGACGCCGGTGATCCAGGAGGCTTCGTCCGAGCAGAGGAACAATGCTAGGGCAGCAACGTCGTCGGGAGTGCCGAGCCGGCCCAGCGGATGCCGCGCGACGTTGGCCGCGCGCGCCGCCTGCGGATCTGGCTGCGATTCGAACCCTCCGCGCAACAACGCCGTGTCGATCGAAGCCGGACGGATGGCATTGACCCGCACATTGTCTCCGGCGAGCTCGAGCGCGAGCGTTTTCGTGACACTGTCGAGCGCCGCCTTCGACGCGGCATAGGCCGCCAGGCCCGGCGTGGCGAAAGTCGAATTGATCGACGAGACGAACAGGAATGCCCCGCGTCGCCGCGCCTGCATTCCCGGGGCAAAGGCCTTGGCAAGGCGAAAGGCGCCGCCGACGTTCACGTCCATCATTCGCGACAGGAAATCGCTTTCGGTTTCAAGCGTCGCGCCGCGACCGCCCAGCGCGGCGGCATGGACGACGATCGTCGGCAGCAGGCCGGCCGAGGCGACCGCCTCGGCGGCCGATCGCACGGACTCGTCATCGCCGAGGTCGCACGTCAATTTGACGTCGCCATCCGCCGGCTCGACCAGGTCGAGCGCCGCCACGCGGCAACCCTCCTGCGCGAACCGCCGAACGATGGCGCCCCCGATCCCGCCCGCGGCCCCCGTCACGACCGCGATATGTCCGTGCAATCTTGTCATCGCAACTGCTCCTGCTCGGCCGCGACCCGTCTTATCGTGGCGAAGCCGGCCGCCGACAGCCGGTTATCGTCGATGCATTCGGCCTTCATTCCCAGGTGATTGATCGCCGCAAGGAATAACGGCGCGACATCCTCCGCGCCGGTGACGAAGCAGGCGCGATCGAACCTTGCCGCCGGCAGATTTTCGCGCACGTCCGATCCGATCAGGACGCCCCACAAATAGGATGCTGCGTCCTGTTCGCTGAAACGCTTCGCCTGCACGGCGGTCCGCGCGGAGAAGAGCAGCCGGCCCAGGCCTCCGCCGTCGGCCGCACGCGACAAGCCCGTTCTGAAGGCATCGCCGTCCCGCGCCGGTGCCGCCATCAACGGCGCGAGGATGCTCCGCTCGGCGAGCACGCGGTAGAGTTCGACCGTCATCGAGGTGTGAAACCGCTCGACCGCCGTCCGGCCCAGCTCGATCCATTTGCCGTGCATCCCCGGCACCGATAGCAGCAGCGTGTCGTCGCCCCGACCCTCTCCGACGAGCCCGGCGGCCGCGACCTCTTCGCCGCGCAGGACATCCGGATCGCCGAAGCGGGAGATGCACGACAATCCTGGCAGGATCGCGACGGACAAGGTGTCGATCTGCGTCCGGCGTGCATGCAAGGCGATCATCGCCGGTGTCGCCGGGCACGGCAGCTGCTCGACCGCCTCAAGTCCCATCGGCGACCCGATCATCCCCGCCAGCCACGTCGTGGCGCAGGCGTCCGGCCAACGGGCACGCATCCTCCGCAACCGCGCAACCCTGGCCGGGCGATCCAGATCGACCAGCCGCACGTCCTCGACCAAGGTGTCGAGGATGTCGCCGTCCGCCGCGAGCAGGCGCGCCCGGATCCGCGCAGTACCCCATTCGACGGCGATGAACGGCCTCCCGCTCACGCCTCGCTCTCCCGATCGGCCATCGAGCGGCCCGTCGTGGCGAGATAGGCGGCGATCACACCGAGCGGGTAGGCGATGGCGATTGCCAGGAACATTGGCCGATAGGTGAGCACCGCAACAAGCTGGCCGACCGCATAGGTCGATCCGATCGTGACCAAGCCGGTAACGATGCCGCCAATCCCCATGACCTTGCCGAGGTGACGGCTCGGGTAGAGATCGACTGGCAAGGCGGTCTGGTTGGTGACCCATGCCGTGTGGCAAAACGCGACGACCGCGCCGAGCGCCAGGCTGATCGCGATGCTCGGCTCGAGCGCGTTGATCGCGCCGACCGGGGCGACCAACGCGACCAGGCCCATAACCGCCACCCGTGCCCGCGCCGGCCGCACGCCGCGGCCGACGAACCACCCGGACAATATGCCCCCGCCGACTGCGCCGAAACCGGCTGCCGCGTAGACGATCCACGTCGTCCGCCCCATCTCGGCGATGGTCAGGCCGCGCTCCTCGGTCAGATATTTGGGGAACCAGAACAGATAGAAGAACCACACCGGATTGGTCAGCGAACTGCCGACCGCATAGAACCACACGCCGCGCGTGCGCATCACGGCTACCCAGCCTTTCCAGCCGGAATCATCGACCGGCTCGGAACGTTCCGCGACGATATCGGGCCTCGCCGCGGCGTCTTCGTCATAGACGGGCAAGGGTTGGTCCGGCCGGTAAAGCAGGAGCCAGGCGGCCAGCCAGATCAGACCGAGCGCACCGCTGATGACGAAGGTGAGCCGCCAGCCGAATGCGAGGAAGAGGACGGCCATCAATACCGGCGCTATCGCCGCTCCGAAATGCGCGGCTGAGGAATAGATGCCGATCGCGAGCGCCCGCTCGCGCTGCGGAAACCATTCGCGGACCAGCTTGGGCGACGCGACCCAATTGCCTGCTTCGCCAAGGCCAAGAGCGAACCGGCTTGCGCCCAATTGCCAGATGTTGGCGGCCAGACCGGTGCACGCGCTGGCAAGCGACCACCAGCCGACGAACACGACCATGCCCCAGCGCGCGCCGATGCGGTCGACAATGAAGGCGGACACCAGTCCACCCAGCATATAGGCGACGAGGAAGGCGTTGACGACGGAGGCATAGCCCTTGTCGTCGATCCTGAGCTCGCCCTGGACGACACCTGCCATCAGCCCGAGCGTCTGGCGATCGAGATAGTTGAGGACCGCTGCGAGCGCGAGCATCGTCACGATCAGCCACCGGAACCGGGCGATCTTCGCCCCTTCGGCTATCATTCCCGCCCTCTCCCGACCACGCGCTGTTGCGCTGTTTTAATCTGCGCTCGCCCTTTTGCTACGACGATGTATCGTTTATAGCAACACGATGATCGACGATCGCGCGCCGCTGAATGCGTCACGACACCGCCTGGCGGATATGCCGTTGGTCGAGAGCTGGCCCGTCAAGGCGAGCGTGGCCGAGTGTCCGCACTGGATCGGCGGGACCAATTCGCTGCTCTGGATCGACGGTGTCCGACCATCGGTCAACCTTCTCGATCTGACCACCGGTATCTCCACCGAGACGATCGTTCCGGCGAAGATCGGCTCCGCCGCACCGGGGCCGGACGGCACCACGCTGCTGGCGCTGAAAGACGCGCTTTGGCTGCAGGACTCGCGAGCCGAGCTCCACCCCTGCGCCGCGCCCGACATGACCGGCACGCATTTCAACGACGGCAAGTGCGATCCCCTGGGACGATTCTGGGTCGGATCGCGCTCCGACGACGGGTCGCCCGGCAAGGGCAGCCTGTATCGCCTCGACCCCGATGGCCGCATCATCGAAATGGCAAACGGGTTCGACGTCTGCAACGGCCTGGCCTGGAGCCCCGATGCCACGGCATTCTACTTTGTCGATACGGTGCCCCGCCTCCTCTATCGCTACGACTATGATCTGACGTTGGGTACGATCGCCAATCGCCAGGTCATTCAGGACTTTGCCGGCGTCCCGGGGAAGCCCGACGGCCTGGCGGTCGATATCGGGGGAAATATCTGGTGCGCGATGTGGGATGGCGCGGGGATCCAGCGCCTGTCGCCCGATGGCGAGCGGATCGGCTGGCTCGATACGCCGTGCCCGCGCCCAACGAGTTGCGCCTTTGGCGGCGATGACGGGCGCATGTTGCTCGTCACCTCCGCGTCCTACGGGCTCCACCCTGCCGACATCGAACAGTTCGGGCTTTCGGGAAGTATCCTGGCGTTCCGCTCGCCGGTCGCAGGTGTGCCCGTCGCCGCTTATGCGGGGCCGGGCATCGGGAGCACACAGGCCCATGGCTGACGACCAGCGCAATGCGATCCCCGAGTTGGCCGATCCCGACAGGTCGCCCGAAGCGTGGAAGAGCGCGCCTGCATTTCCCTTATGGCAGGGTGTTCCGCCAGGCGGCAGCTTCGCAAAGCCCGTCGACCTGACCGCGGATTTTGCGCCGGAGATGCTCGCGAATTGGCCGGCCGATTTTCTACGCTGGGTCCAGACGCCTGAATTGCGGATCTTCCGGCCGCAGCGCGCCAATGGCGCCGCAGTGCTGGTTATGCCGGGCGGAGGCTATGCTTTTCTCTCGATCCGGAACGAGGGCGTAGACATTGCCCAGCGCCTGAACCGGTACGGCTACACGGCTTTTGTATTGACCTATCGCCTGCCCAATGAGGGATGGCACCCGCGTTGGGCCGTGCCGTTGATGGATGCGCAACGCGCAATGCGCTTGATCCGTGCGAGGGCGACCGAATTTGGCGTCGATCCGGCGCGGGTCGCCGCGCTCGGCTTCTCGGCCGGGGGCAATCTCGCCGCTAGCCTGGCCACGGCGTTCGCGCAGCGGTTGCACGATCCGGTCGACGCGATCGATGCGCAGGATTCGCGCCCCGCGGCGGTGGGGTTGATCTATCCGGTGATAACGATGCGCGCGCCCGCTACCCACGCGCTTTCGCGGCGCATGTTGCTCGGCGCCGCACCCGCCGCGGAATTGATCGCGCTACGCTCGGCGGAAAACCATGTCGACGCGACGACGCCGCCGCTCTTCCTCGCCCACGCGCTGGACGATGCGAAGGTACCTGCGGACAACAGCCTTATGATGGCGGCGGCATGCCGAGCGGCGCAGCGGCCCTGCGAATTGCATCTCCTGCAGGAAGGCGGACACGGCTTCGGCATCGGCTGCGAGGGCACACCGGCATCGCTATGGGCCGATTCATTCCGCCTGTGGCTTGCCCGGAACGGTGTCGCCTGATCCTGGGCCGGTCCCAAGGCTCGGTCACAGACCAAATGCACCGCCGGTTAGGAGGCCGCGGCCAGCGGTGTTCAAAGGGATGGTGGTCCAGGTGGCATTCTTGCAGCTATGCTCGCCACTCGATCCAATCGGCATAGGGATGTGAAACCGCCAGGAGACGCGTGGTAGCGCTCGGCCAGGAAGTGAGCGTCAGCTGCACTTCGCTGCGCGAGGCGGTCCACTCGAAGCTGATCCAGGCAAGCGGGCGCGTCTGGGTTGCGTCTGCTCCCGCACGATGGAGCATATCGACGAAGGTGTGGCGGGCGTCGCTCTTCAGATATTGGAGTACCATGGAGTGGAATATGACGCGACATTCGCCCAGGATTTGGGGCTCCGCCAGCCGTGCCTCCAACCAGGTCAGCGCGTCCTCGCGCTCGACGCGGGGCGGGAAGCGCTGTGTAAGCGCAAGCGCGCTCTCCAGTCGGTCGGCACGTGCGTGCTGGTCCGCCCATACATAGGCAAACAACCGCTCCCGCGTTGCCGCATCCTGCGGGTCGAGCGGCTTGAGATCCACGCCGCGCGCGGACACGATATCGAGCGGCGCAGCTTCCGGCGCCGGGCCGCGCCAGACAGGTGCGATCTGGACCTGAGAGGACGGATCACCTGCGCGCGTTCCACCAAGGTCATAATCGTACCGCGCCAGATTCAGGTTCAGTCCGCAGCTTGAGCCGATTTCCAGGAGTTCGGCAGGCATGCCCGTCTCGCGCCGCAGCACCATCAGCGCAGCGCTGATCGCCGCTGCCCGGGCGACTTCGTTGGTCTGGGTCGGGCTGCGCATCCATTCGGCGATGAACCGGTCCTCGGCCTGAAGCGCTGCGGCTATCGCTGCGTCAAAATCATCATACTGCCGCCGGAATAGCGCCGCTAGCGCCGGCGGCGAGCCGCGCCTGGCTAATGCATGTATCGCGGAATTGAGCCGCAACCCCAGGGCAGCCGCAGCGGGATCGTCGGGCCAGCCCGCGATCAGCGCGGCAGTGCGCGGCCCCAGCTCGAGCTGCCGATCCGCGGCATCCAGAACGTCGGCGACGAATGAAGAGCCGAGCGCGCGGGCCACCCGTGACTGCCGCCGGAGTTCCGAACGTCCTCCGGCAGCGACCATCATATTCATCGGGATTTCCTTCTTGCACGCATTACGCGGTCCTGTGCTCGGCCGGAACCATTGCCGCGGCCTGGATCGGCCCGTGCATTCCCCTCAGAATGTCTGCCATTCTCCCGATGATGCGGCTGGACGGATGAGGGCGGGTACTGCTGCTGCGGGGAGCGGCCGTACCGGACCCGCGAAGCGGTCGTGATGTGCCGGTGCTGTGGTGTGCTTCGCGGCATGACCGACATTGAATCGGTTGGCCTGCCTGGCAAGGTCGGTGATCTCACTGACCAAGTTGCGCGCGGCGGCAGAAGTCTGCTCCACCATCGCGGCGTTCTGCTGCGTGGCATGATCCATCGTGCCGATCGCCTTGCTGACTTCACCGATTGTGCTCGACTGGGCCCGATTATCTTCGGCGATGCGGCCGAGCAGCTCATGGACCTCACCGACGTCGCCCGAGATATTGGCGAGTGCAGTATCGACTTTCTGCACCATGGTGACGGCATCGCCGATGTCGGCCTGGGTCGCCATGAGCTGCTCACGGGCGTGGCCGGCCTCCTCCTCGGCGCGCATCGCCAGCGCGGAAACGAGGTCGGCGACGACCGCGAAGCCGCGGCCAGCCTCACCGGCGCGGCCGGCCTCGACCGCCGCGTTCATCGCGAGCACGCGCGTCTGGAAGGCGATCTTGTCGAGGCCCTCGATGACGCTGTCGATGCCCTTGGCGCTCTCCGACACGCGGTTCATGGCCTGGACCGCATCCTCGGCTACTTCGCGTCCATTCGATACCGTCGCGATAGCGCCATTGGCGCGATCGACGGTCTGGGTCGCCGCGGCGGCGGTCGCCTTCAGCCGCTGGTCCATTTGCGTCACCGCGGCCGAAGTCTCCTCCAGGCTCGCCGCATTCGCTTCGGTGCGCCGCGCCAGATCTTCCGACGCCTGGGCGATTTCGTTCGATCCGGTGTGGATCGTGGCCGTGGCTTCCGTCACCGAGGCGATCAGTGCGCGAAGGCTGGTGATCGCCGCGTTGAAATTGGTCTTGACGGTAGCGTAGCTCCCCGGGAACTCGCGGTCGATCTCGCTGGTGAGGTTGCCGTCGGCGAGCTGGGATAAATGGGCGGAGACCGTTTCGACAACCATTCGCTGGGTCGCGTCCGCCCGTCCCGCCTCGTCCTCTGCCGCCTGTTTGGCGATCGCGGCATCCCGGAATACGAGCACTGCGCGCGCCATGTCGCCCAATTCGTCACGCCGCTCCGCGTCGGGCACCGCAATGTCGCTCCTTCCCGCCGCGAGCTCGCCCATCGTTCGGGTAAGTTGGGCCACCGGGCGTGCGATCGAGCGGCTCAGCAGCATCGCGAGCGTCACGGCGATGCCGATGAGCGCGATGGCGCCGACAATCAGGGTGAAGCGTGCCGAGGCGATCGCGCCTTCCTGACGCGCCGAATTCTCTTCGATCAACGCGACCTGGGTGTCGCGAATATCGCGCAGCGGAAGCACTGCGGCGCTGGTGAGCACTGCCTTGCCGGCCTTGCGGACCTCTTCCTCGGCCGCCTCGCGTTGGCCGGCCTTCACGCGCGTGATCAGGCGGTCGCCCCAATCCTTGCGCCAGGCGAGCGTCTCGCTGCGCGACTGGAGCAGCTGCTCCCGCTCCTTGGGATTGGGCAGCAGCTTTTCGAGCTCGACCGACGTCTTGTCGTATTCGTCGCGGCCTTCATAATAGGATTTGAGATAGCTCTCGTCGCCCGTCACCAGAAAGCCGCGAAGCTGGCTGTTCTGCCGCAGCAGCGCGGTCTCGAGCGCGATCGACCTGGCGTGGATCGACTGGCTGAGATTGTTCCCGTCGGTCGTCGTGCTGATCATCGTGATGTTCATGAAGAACACGAACATCACGACCGCAGCCGATGCGCAGATCGCGAGGAACGACAACCCCAGCTTTCTCGGGATCTTCATGGATTTGAACATCATAGTCTCTTTTCGTTTCAGGGGACCCGAAGCAGCGTGCAGCCGGCGCCTGAGCGCCGGCTGCGTGCCGCGCGTCAGAAGGAGAAGCGAAGCGACCCCGAGATCGTGCGCCCGGTGATCGACCGGGCGAGGACCAAGCCGCTCGCCGGGATCGACGCCTGGGTGACCTCGGCGACGCCGAGCGTGTCGAACAGGTTGTTCGCGTTCAGCATCAGCTGCAGCTTTTCGGTCGGACGGAACTGCACGAAGGCATTGACCACGGTGTAGCCGGGCAGCTTGAGCTGGTTGGTATCCTGCGCAAAGCTGCTCGTTGTCCCGACGAAATTCGTTCCGACAGTAAACATCCCCGTCACGAACTGCGGCGTCGCCTCGAAGATGAAGTTCGCCTGGTGGCGCGGCGTATTGCCGATCACCGCCGGGTTCGTGGCGTCGTCGGTGATCTCGCCGTGCGTATAGGTAGCGCCGGCGGTGAGGCTGAACGGCCCGCGGCGCACGCTGCCCTCGAACTCCGCACCATAAGCGCGATAGTCGCGGATGATGTGCTCCACCTGCACGGAGCCGTCGGGCTTGCTGTTCACCTGGAGGTTGCGCTCGCCGGTGTTGGCGAGGAAGCCGGTGAGGTTGAGTGCGAGGCTGCCACCGCGATACTTCACACCGACTTCGGTCTGGCGCACCGAGTCATAGCCGTCCTTCGGATCGAGCAGCGCTCCGCTGTTATAGTTGATGGCTGGGGTGAACAGGATGCGGTCGGCTGCCGCGCGGCCGCCGCGGCTGTAGCGGGCGAACACTGCCAGCGGCTCCGAGACGCGGAAGTTCACGCCCGTCGAATAGCTCAGATAGTGATAGTCATAATCGACGAGCCCCGGCTGCGTGATCGGGAGGAAGGCGGTCTGGGACTCGGCGGTCGAGATGATGCCGTCGCCGTTGATGTCAAAGGACTTGATGCCCACTCGGCCGCCGCCAAGCTCGGCACCGGTCAGCGTCCCGTCAACCTGGCCCATATCGTAGCGGATGCTACCGCCGATCGCGATCTTGCCGATGTGGAAGTTCACCGACGCATAGGGCGCGTTGATGTCATAGGCGACGTCGTAGCGGCGGTGATAGGATGCGCCACCGACTGTGCTGTACGACAGGATGCCGTCCTGCGTGACCGGCACGCCGGCCGCGGTGTTGACGTTGACCAGCGCCGAATTGCCGTTGCCGTTGACGTCCTGGAGCGCCGTGGTGAACGTCCAGAAGGAGTCGAACGACTGGTTCGACTTGTAGAAGCCGACCGTGGTGGTCAGCTTGCCGCCGCCGATGTCCCACACGCGGCTGGCGCGCAGATCGTTGGTCACATTGTCGAGATTCTTGAGGTCGGCATTGATGAACAGCGACTGCATCAGCAGGCCATTGCCATTCAGCGTCATCGGATTGATCGCCTGGCCGGCGCGCGGGCCATTTGCATAATTGAGGGTCGCACCCGGGCCGCCATTGACCATGGCGAGACCGATCGCGGGAGCAACCGCAAGCGGCAGATTCTCGAACACGCTGCCCGAGATGTCGGCGAAGCGGAACTTCTCGCTGATCGTCCAGCCGGCGACGTCGAACTTCGCCTCCAGGCCGATCGACTTCACGATCGAGTGCATGCCGTCGCGGGCATTGTAGATCTTGAGGTTGTTGTTCTCGTCGAGCGAGGGGATGCCATTGATGTTGCGCGAAACCAGCGAATCGCGACCGAGGTCGAAATTCGCGACATTCTCGAACTTCGGCTTGTCGTTGGTGCCGGTCACCTTCACTGGGACGGGCTGGTACGACGGCGTACGGTCGTCGAGATATTTGCCGTAGATGCGGATGAAACCCTCACCAAGTTCCTTGGTGACGTTGAACTTGAACTGGCCGCCCTTGTACGCGGTGTAGCCAAGGTCGCGCGGGCCTTCGCCCTGGCGGTAGAAGCCGCCGACCTGGTAGCGCAGCGTGTCGCTGATCCGGCCGCCATAGTCGAAGTCGAGCCGGTACGTGTCATAGCCGAGACCGGTGCTGGCGGCGACCGACCCGCCCTCTTCCTCGCCCGTCTTCGAGATGAGGTTGATCACCCCGCCCGGCGAGTTCGACGCGAAGGTCGACGCCGAACCGCCACGGATCGCCTCGACCTGGGCGAGGTTGGAATCGACGCGCATGAACAGATCCGAAGACATCAGCTGGATGTCGCCGAATTCGAGCACCGGCAGACCGTCTTCCTGGAGCTGCAGGAACTTCGAGCCGCTCGCAGCGAGCGGAAGGCCGCGGATCGAGTAGCTCGCATTGCCTTCCCCGCCCTGATATTCGGCACGGACGCCAGGAATGTTGCGCAGCACTTCGCCGAGCGAGTTCGCGCCGAACTTCTCGATCTCGTCGCTCTTGAGCGAACTGGTCGAGATCGCGCTGTCGAGAATGTCACGGCCTTTTGCGACACCGGTCGAGAAGACCTCCTTCGCGGGTGCCTTGTCCTGCCCCTTTTCGGCGGCCGGCTCGTCTTGCGCCGACGCTTGCTGGGCGGCTGCAGGAGTGGCCAGAGCGATCGGCGCCACGGCCAGTAGAAGAAGATATTTACGCATAATTTGTTTCCCAGTTTGACGCTCAGGAAGTTGATCCGCCCAGCAGGCAGTCGCGCGGCGTCGTCCCGGAGAATTATAGGAAAGCGCCTCATGGCTATGGGTTCGGAGGCGAACTTTTCTTTTCGCGATCGTGCAGACGATCGCTGGCGCTCAGCAATTTTGTGGACGCAATGCGGACAAGTGCGTGATGGAAGAATGAGGCAATCGATGCCTCAATGTTGCATCAGGTTGAAGCCGATCGCCCTCGAATCTCGAGGAAATTCCCGAGGTGCAGCGCCTGGGCGCCTCCGCGCACCTGACGGCCAACATCGGCAGCAGCGCGCAGGCCTATGTCATGGCCAATTTCTACCAGACGAAGACCGACAGCAGCATCGCGCCGCTGACCTTCGCCGGCCAGACCGCGGCAGGAGGGACTCAATTCACGCTGAGCCCAGTTCTGCTGCCGGTCTATGTCTGCCCGCGCGGCACCACCGTTGCCTGCACGAGCGCCAACGGCTCGCTCAATCCGAACAACCCGTTCGCCTCGGCGGGCGAGGAAGCGCGCCTCAATTATCGGTATGACCGTCCGCGCCAGTCGCTGACCGATGCAAAGACCTATCGCTTTGCCGCCGGCATCGCCGGTTCGTTCGGCGACGGCTGGAACTACAATGCCGACGCGACCTATTCGGAGGTTGACCTGAAGGTTACCCAGAAGAATTACCTGGTCGCACAGCGCCTGATCGACGTCATCAACGATGGCTCGTTCAACTTCGTGGACCCGTCACTGAACGACGAGGCCATGCGCGGCTATATCGCGCCCGACAACGTCACGAATTCGAATTCAAAGTTGTGGCAGGTGCAGGGAAGCCTTTCCAAGGCGCTCTTTGCGCTTCCCGGCGGCGATCTGTCCGTAGCCGTCGGCGCCGCCTATCGGCACGAGTCGGTCTATAACCCGAGCGCGAACCCGCCGAACGAGGTCAACCCCGCAGATCGCTACTACAGCATCAACGCGGTCAGCACGATCGGCAGCCGCAACGTGAAGTCGGCGTTCTTCGAGATCGACGCACCTATCTTCGACATGCTCAAGCTGAACGCCTCCGGCCGCTACGACAGTTATTCGTCGGGCCAGAAGAATTTCTCGCCGAAGCTCACCGCGATCTTCAAGCCGATCGAGCAGGTGCGTCTGCGCGGTACCTATTCGCGCGGCTTCCGCATCCCGAGCTTCAACGAGGCGTATGGCCAGCCAACCACCGGCTATCTCACGGATACCATGCCGTCGGACCGGCCTGGCTATGACGCGTTCCTCGCCGCGCACGGCGGCAACGCCTACGCCACCCAGCCCTATAGCTATGGTCTGACGTCGAGCGGCAATCCGAAGCTCGATCCGGAAAAGTCCACCAGCGTGACCGCCGGCATCGTGTTCGAGCCGACGCACCGCATCTCGTTCACGGCGGACTATTGGCACATCAAGATCAAGGGCCTGGTCAGCGCGCCGGATTATTCGGGCGTGCTCGACCAATATTACGGCAATAACGGCGTCGTGAATGTGCCGGGCATCACCGTTCGCCCGGGCGTGGTCGATCCCGACCATCCCAACGCGCTGCCAGTGATCGGCTTCATCGAATATTCGTTCATCAACGCGAATTCCGAAGTGGCTTCGGGGCTGGACTTCTCGGGCACGTTGCGGCTGCCGCTCGGCAGCGGCATCAACTTCACCAGCCGGGTCGATGCGTCCTACCTGATCAAGCTCGAGCAGACGATCAACGGGTCGGTGCAGCGCTTCGACGGATCGCTGAGCCCCTGCAACATCACCTCTTGCTCGGGTGCGCCGGCGTGGCGCGGCAGCTGGCAGAACACGATCGACTTCGGCGACGTAGCCTTCAGCGCCACGGCTTACTACACGGGCGGCTACAGCATGGGCTCGGTCGATTACGGCGGCGATCCCAAGGATTGCGCCGCGAGCATCGGCGCTTCCGTCTATTCCTATTACGCCCAGGATGCGGCCGGAAACGACGTTCCGTACAAGTGCCATGCCAAGAGCTTCATCAACGTCGACCTGAGCGGCAACGTGAAGTTGAACGACAGGTTCACGCTGTACGCCAACGTCCTCAACGTGTTCGACACCAAGCCGGACTTCAATCCAGGTCAGACCTACGACACGGGATACAGCTACAACGTCGCATGGGAGAGCCAGGGCTTTATCGGCCGGTTCATCCGCGTCGGAGCACGGATCGACTTCTGAGCCTTTGGGTTCGGCGGGGGGCTCTTTCGGGAGCCCCCTTTTTTTGCCCGGGGCGTTCGGGCCTTCACCAGCCTGCCCGCGTCCGTTTGGCCTATTCAATCGCCGTTCAGCTTCGGCGGCCTAGCGCCCCGGCCGCACGCCATTTTTACCGTTGCGGCGATTTCGTTCTTG
Source organism: Sphingomonas sp. JC676 (assembly GCF_014489075.1). GTDB lineage: Bacteria > Pseudomonadota > Alphaproteobacteria > Sphingomonadales > Sphingomonadaceae > Sphingomonas. The sequence goes on from NZ_JACTGR010000005.1 coordinate 178,661, forward strand.
ATACTTTATATCATCGCAGTTACCGCAGTGCAGCACATTCCTGCCGGAGTTCCTCTCAAGATGCTGCGTACCCTGTTGCTCGCCTCCGCTACGCTGTTCGTCCTTCCCGCTTATGCCGAGGACAAGCCGACTACCGCGAACACGGATGCGAGCGCGCCTGCGCCCGCTGCAGACCCTGCACCCGCTGCAGACGACGACGCACAGGACCATGTCCAGCCCAGCCAGGAAATCGTCGTCACCGGCACGCGCGCGCGCAACACCGCCGATGTGCTGGGCGGCACCAGCGTCCTCGCGCAGGAAGAGCTCACCCGCCAGATGCGCCCGACGATCGGCGAGACGCTGGCGTCGCAGCCGGGCGTTTCCGCCACCTCGTTCGGTCCCAATGCATCGCGCCCGGTGCTGCGCGGTTTCATCGGCGCGCGCGCGCCTTTGCTCACCGACGGAATCGGCAGCATCGATGTGTCGAACACTTCGGCCGATCACGCGCCGATCATCAATCCGCTGACCGCCGACCGCATCGAAGTGCTGCGCGGACCGACCGCTTTGATCTTCGGCCCCTCGGCAATCGGCGGCGTGGTCAACGTGATCGACAGCCGCATCCCGCGCCACGTCCCCGACGAGGCCGTGCATGTCGACGCGATCGCCACCTATGGCAGCGCCGCCGATGAGCGCTCCGTCTCGGGCGCCGTGGACGTGCCGGTCGCGAGCAAGTTCGTGCTGCATGCCGACGGCAGCTATTCCAAGACCGGCGATCAGCGGATCGGCGGCTATGTGCTGAGCCCGGCGCTGCGCGCCCAGGCGCTGGCAAGCGCCGATCCCGGCGTGCAGGCGCTGGCTGATCTCAAGGGCACGCTACCCAACACCGCCGCCGAGACCTGGAACGTCGCCGGCGGCGCCGCGATCATCGACGACAATGGCAATCTCGGTTTCTCGGCATCGCATTTCGACACCTTCTACGGCGTGCCGATCCGCTATTCGCTCGATCCGTCGATCGAGGCCGAGCAGGTACGGCTGCACGCCCAGCAGGACCGCTTCGACCTGCGCGGCGAGGTGAACACCGGCGACGGCTTCCTCAAGCAGATCCGCGTGCGCGCCGCCGCCGCCGATTATCGCCACAGCGAGATCGAGGACACCGGCGCTATCGGCACGACCTTCTTCAGCCAGGGTTTCGAGTCGCGGCTCGAATTCGTCCAGAAGGCTCAGGGCGGCTGGGAAGGCATGTTCGGCGGACAGTTTTCGGTGCGCGACATGCACATTGTCGGCGACGAGAAGTTCCTGCCCCAGAATTCGAGCACCCAGTTCGGCCTGTTCACGCTGCAATCGCTCGATGTGGGCCCGATCAAGGCCGAGGCGGCCGCGCGCTTCGAGCATAACGAGATCAGCGCCCAGGCCGATGGCGATATCGGCAACCCCGCCTATCAGCGGACCTTCGACACCTTCTCGGGTTCGCTCGGCGCCAGCTATGCGCTGGCCGACCATATCCGCTTCGGCGTCAACGTCTCGCGCAGCGAGCGCGCGCCGACGCCCGAGGAGTTGTTCGCCAAGGGGCCGCATGCCGGCACCCAGGCGTTCGAGATCGGCAATCCCAATTTCGGCGCTGAGAAGGCCTGGGGCGTCGAGGCGACGCTCAAGGGATCGGGCGAGGGCTTCAACTTCTCGACCGCCGCCTATTACACCTGGTTCACCGGCTATATCTACGACGCCCCGACCGGCGCGGTGCAGGACGACCTGCCGGTCTTCCAGACCTATCAGGCCGATGCGCGCTATTACGGCTTCGAGGCCGAGGGTTCGGCGCGGATCGCCACGCTCGGCAAGTATACGCTGAACGCCGATGCGCTGGCCGACTATGTCCATGCCGAAGTGGTCGATAGCGGCCCCGTGCCGCGCATTCCGCCGCTGCGCCTGATGGGCGGGCTCGAGGCGCAATCGGACATGATCAATGCCCGTGTCGAAGTGGAGCACAGCTTCGAGCAGGACCGCGTTACCGCATTCGAGACGACGACGCCGGCAAATACCTTGGTCAACGCGTCGGTGGCGTGGAAGCCCTGGGGCGGGAACGGCACGAGCCTGACGCTGTCGGCGAACAACATCTTCGACGTCGACGCACGCCGCGCCGCCAGCGTACTGAAGGACTATGCCCCGCTCGCCGGCCGCGACATCCGCATCACGGCGCGGGTGCAGATCTAAGCCCGGGCGGACATTTTGATTTAGCCGGAGCCACGCTCCTTCATCGTCACCCCGGCCTTGTGCGGGGCCCACTATGCCGCTCGGGAGAAGCTGGAGCCTCTAGCCGCGCTCTCGCGGAGAAGTGGACCCCGGCACAAGGCCGGGGTGACGATGAAGAGAGGCGCCAATGGCTTCTCGCCCCCAAATGCCGATCGGTCCTGAGGATCATTGCAGGCCGCCGACGGTTGGGCGATCCAGTCGCCATGGAACAGCCGCCCGCCCCCACCGATCCCCTGGTTTCGCTCGTTCCGGAAAGCGCGGCCTCGCGGCGTGTACCGTGGGGGATCGTTCTGGCCGCAGGCTTCGCGACGGTGTTCGCGATCCTGCTGTGGCTCGGGCATGAGCTCAACGAAGGCGACGGCGCCGCATTCGATCGCGCGGTGATGCTGGCGATGCGCGTGCCCGGGCATCCCGATGTTCCGTTCGGTCCGGCATGGCTGCCTTCCGCGGTGCGCGACGTGACCGCGCTGGGTAGCTCAACCGTGCTGGGCTTTGTCGTGCTGGCAACCGCCCTGTTCCTGTGGTTGCGCGGCCGGGGCCGCACCGCCTTGCTGGTGCTGGCATCGACCTCGCTGGGCGCGGTGGCGGTGACCATCGTCAAGGCGCTGGTCGGCCGTTCGCGCCCCGATTTGATCGACCGGCTGATGCAGGAAAGCTCGAACAGCTTCCCCAGCGGCCACGCCGCGTCGAGCGCGATCGTCTATCTGACGCTGGCGACTTTGCTCTTCCCGGTCGTGCGCGAACCGCGGATGCGGGCGTTCGTGATCGGCGTGGCACTGGTACTGGTCGGCGCGATCGGGATCAGCCGAGTCTATCTGGGGGTTCATTGGCCAAGCGACGTGATCGCCGGCTGGGCGTTCGGCAGTTTCTGGGCGCTGCTCTGGTGGCGAATCGAACTGCGGCTGATGCGCCGGGCTTGAGCGGCCTCCCGCTTGCAATGTAGGATTTCAAGGGCGACCGTGGGGGCGGCTCTTTCTCATCGTCGAGATCCCGCAAGACCCCATTTTCGGAGAAGAGGATTTTTCGACATAGCGGGTGTCAACCGTGTCAACCTACCGCACACCAAGATCCTGAAAAACAACGGTTCCATCGATTTTTCTCGCAACTGGTCGGTTGCGCCGAATCGATGTCGATTCTAGCGCTCCGCCAGCTTGCGCTCCCAGGCCAACGCATCCTTCACGATCCCGTCGAGATCGTCATGTTTCGGGCGCCACGGCAAGGCGGCAAGGATCGCATTGTTGTCCGCCACCAGCGCATCGGGATCGCCGGCGCGGCGACCCTCAAGTCTCCGCTCGATCTTCAGATTGGTGACGCGGTCGACCGCATCGAGCACCTCGAGCACCGAGAAGCCGCGGCCATAGCCGGCGTTGAGAATGTGGTTCTCTTCCGGCCGGGCGATCAACAGGTCGAGCGCATCGACATGCGCCCCCGCCAGATCGCTGACATGGATATAGTCGCGTACGCCGGTGCCGTCCTCGGTCGCGAAATCGGTACCGAACACCGAGACGTGGCCGCGCTTGCCGGTCGCCGCCTCGACCGCAACCTTGATCAGGTGGGTCGCGCCGGCGGTCGACTGGCCCGAACGGCCCTGCGGATCGGCGCCGGCGACGTTGAAGTAGCGCAGCGCGCAATAGTTGATCGGATGCGCGGCGGCGACGTCGCGAAGCATGATCTCGGTCATCAGCTTGGACATGCCATAGGGATTGATCGGCTGTTTGGGACTGTCCTCGCGCACCGGCACGACCTCGGGGATGCCATAGGTCGCGGCGGTCGAGGAGAAGATGAAATGCTTCACGCCCTGCGCCACCGCGCTTTCGATCAGCGACCGGCTCGCCGCGGTGTTGTTGCGATAATATTTGAGTGGATCGCTGACCGATTCGGGCACCACTACCGATCCGGCGAAGTGCATCACCGCGACCACGTCATGCGCACGCATTGCGGCGCGGACGGCTGCCTCATCCTGGATATCGGCGACGACCAGGGTGGCGCGCTTGTCGACCGCCCAGTCGAACCCGGTGACGAGATTGTCGACCACCACGACACGCCAGCCCGCGTCGAGCAGCGCCAGCACCGCATGGCTGCCGATATAGCCTGCTCCACCCGTAACCAGCACCGTTCCGTCGCGCATTCCGTCCTCCCTTTGACGCCGCAGCGCTACACGGGCGGATTGCAGCGCGCCATGGCGACCCTATCTCCGGGGCGACGAACCGAGGAGTTTTTTATGACGATCGAAACGGCGACGCTCGCGGGCGGGTGTTTCTGGTGCACCGAAGCGGTGTTCAACGATGTGATCGGCGTCCAGTCGGTCGAGAGCGGCTATATCGGCGGATCGGTGGAGAACCCCACCTACCAACAGGTCTGCACCGGCGATACCGGGCATGCCGAGGCGATCCGGGTGAGTTTCGATACCGATCAGATCAGCTATGGCGAGATACTCGACATCTTCCTGGCGACGCACGATCCGACCCAGCTCAATCGTCAGGGCAACGATATCGGAACCCAGTATCGTTCGGCGATCTTCCCGCATTCGGGCGAGCAAGCAGCCGAGGCCGAAGCCGCGATCGAGCGCGCGCGGCCCGATTGGCCGCAGCCGATCGTCACCGCGATCGAGACATTGGGCGAATGGTGGGCCGCCGAGGAATATCACCAGGAATATTGGCAGGGCGAAGGGCAGCGCAATCCCTATTGCCTAGCGGTCATCCCACCCAAGCTTCGCAAGCTGCGGAAGAGCTTCGCCAACCGGGTAACTGAGGGCGCGGCGGCTTAAGCTCTTACCGCGCCCTCCCGGGGGGAAACTCAGGGAAGCGCCTCGCCTTCGATCGGCGGGCGCTTCGTTGCTTCGGCGCCGAGCGCGCGATAGGCGAACCCGCCCAGCACACCACCGACGATCGGTGCGATCCAGAACCAGGCAAGCTGGGTAAGCGCGATACCACCCTCGATCACCGCGGGGCCGGTGCTGCGCGCCGGGTTCACCGAGGTGTTGGTGACCGGGATGCTGATCAGGTGGATGAGCGTAAGTGCGAGGCCGATCGCGATCGGCGCAAAGCCGGCCGGCGCGCGCGCATCGGTCGATCCCATGATGACGAGCAGGAAGATGAAGGTCAGCACGACCTCGATCACCATGCCTGCCTGGAAGCTGTAATGGCCGGGCGAATGCTCGCCGAAACCATTCGAGGCGAGCCCGCCGGCATAGGCAGGCGCGCCGCTGGCGACATAATAGAGGAGCAGCGCCGCGATCAGCGCCCCGGCGACCTGGGCCAGCACGTAGAGCGGGATGTCCTTGGCCGCGAAGCGTCCGCCGGCCCAGAGCCCGATCGTCACCGCGGGATTGAGATGGCATCCGGAGATATGGCCGATCGAATAGGCCATGGTGAGGACAGTGAGTCCGAAGGCAAGCGATACGCCCAGAAGGCCGATGCCGACATCGGGAAAGGCCGCCGCGAGCACCGCGCTGCCGCATCCGCCGAACACCAGCCAGAAGGTGCCGATCAGTTCGGCCAATCCCCGCTGTGCGTTGCTCATAGAGCCCCCTCCCGTCGCCGGGCGTTTTGCGCCCACCCCCTTTGCGACATCGTGAAGTCTATGAATCGTTTCGTCGGTGTAAAGAAAGGCGTCGAATCCATCCTACCCGATTTGAGAGTCAGTGCGGATGCGCGGCGCGGCGCAGGCGATCGTTGATGGCGGCGCCGATCCCGGGGTGCGGCACGGGCGCGACGGCGATTGCCGGGGGCGGTGCCGAATCCGCCCGATGAAGCGCATCGAACAGCCGCGCAGCGGCTTCGACGCAATCCCCCGAAGGCGAGAGATTGTCGTCGCCGGCGACGTCACCGAAGCCAATCAACCACTCGTCGCCGTTCCGCTCCACGGCGTTCAGCCGCAGCGGCTTGGCGGGGGCGTAGTGACTCGCGAGTTGGCCGGGGGCCGTGATCGCGTCCGTCGTCGCGGCCGCTTCGGGAAGGCCGAGTTCGGCCGCGGTCAGCGGGCCGGGCCGCAGGATATGGCCGTCCATCACGATCGTCGATTCGAGACCGGCGGGGGTGGCGCCATCGTCAATCACCAACGGGATGCGCCCGGCAAGGCTGGCGGCGACATGCGCCGCGCGCGTCGGGCTGATCGCGCCGCTGGCGTTGGCGGAGGGCGCGGCGAGCGGCTTGCCAGTGGCGGCGAGCAGCGCCTGCATCGCGCGGTGGGCGGGCACGCGGATCGCGATGGTCGAGAGCCCGGCGGTCACCAGCGAGGCGATCCCGGCATCGGCGCGAAGCGGCAGGACGAGCGTGAGCGGCCCGGGCCAGAAGCGCGTCGCCAGATCGCGCGCGGCCGGATCGAACGTCGCGATGCGCTCCGCCGCCGCGAGATCGCGGACATGGACGATTAGCGGATTGAACGAGGGCCGCCCCTTGGCTGCGTATATCCCCGCCACCGCAACCGAATCGGTGGCGTCGGCGGCGAGCCCGTAGACCGTCTCGGTGGGCACTGCGACGCATTGGCCGGCGGCGATCAGCGCCGCGGCCTCGGCGATCGCGGCCTCGCCGTGGGGTAAGATGCGGGGATTTGTCGGGCTCACTCAGGGCGAGCTATAGCGCTGGCAACAAGCATACAAGAGAGGCCCCATGTTCACTCCCGCCGTCACCGAGCAGCGCTTCGTGCTCCAGCATGTCGTCCGCCTGGGCGAAATCTCCGAAGAGGCGACGCCTGACCTGGTCGAGGCGGTGCTGGAAGGCGCCGGGCAGTTCGCGGCGGGCGAATGGGCGCCGCTTGAGCGGTTGGGCGATACCGACGGGCCGAAATGGACCGAAGACGGCGTCAGGATGCCCGCCGGATTCGCCGATGCATACCGGGCCTATGTCGAGGGCGGCTGGGGGACGATCGGCTCGCCGGTCGAATATGGCGGCCAGGGCTTGCCCGTCAGCCTGTCGATCGCCGTGCTGGAGACGCTCGGCACCGCGAACATGGGCTTCGCACTCGCGCCGATCCTGACGGTGGGCGCGATCGAGGCGCTGATGCACCACGGCACGCCCGAGCAGCAGGCGCTCTACCTCCCGCATCTCTCCACCGGCGCCTGGACGGGCACGATGAACCTCACCGAGCCCCAGGCCGGCTCGGACGTCGGCGCGCTCAAGACCAAGGCCATGCCGGTCGGCGACGGGACCTTCCGGATCAAGGGCACCAAGATCTTCATCTCGTTCGGCGACCACGACATGGCCGACAATATCGTCCACCTCGTCCTCGCCCGCACGCCCGATGGGCCGGCGGGCACCAAGGGGCTGTCGCTGTTCCTGGTGCCGAAGTACCGGCTGAACGCGGACGGCACGCCGGGCGAATTCAACGATGTCCGCACCGTCTCGATCGAGCACAAGATGGGGCTGCATGCCTCGCCCACCTGCGTGCTCTCGTTCGGCGACCATGACGATTGCATCGGCGAGCTGATCGGCGGCGAGTTGGGCGGCATCCGTGCGATGTTCACGATGATGAACAATGCGCGGCTGAACGTCGGGCTGCAGGGCGTCCAGGTCGCCGAGCGCGCCACCCAGCGCGCGGTCGCCTATGCCCGCGAGCGCACCCAGGGGATGCGCGCCAGCTCGCCCAGCCGCGCACCCGTGGCGATCGTCGAGCATCCCGATGTCCGCCGCATGCTGATGCGGATGAAGGCGCAGACCCAGGCGGCGCGCGCGCTGGTCTATTATGCCTTCGCTCAGCTCGACCGCGCACGGGCGGGCGATGCGGCCGCGAACCTGCGGGTCGAGCTGCTCACGCCGCTCGCCAAGGCGCACGGCACCGATCTGGGCAACGAAGTCGCGTCGCTCGGCATTCAGGTCCATGGCGGCATGGGCTATATCGAAGAGACTGGCGCCGCCCAGCACTTCCGCGACGCGCGGATCACGCCGATCTACGAGGGCACCAACGGCATCCAGGCCGCCGATCTGGTCGGCCGCAAGCTCTCGATGGACAATGGCGGGACCTTGCTCGCGCTGCTGGCGGAGATGCGCGGCGACGCCGAGGATGGCGAGCTGACCCGGCTGATCGATGCCTGCGAAGACGTCGCGCGCAACCTGCTGGCAAGCGACACCGACGACCGGCTGGCGGCGAGCTATCCCTTCCTGACGATGCTCTCGGTCGCGGTGTGCGGCTGGCTGATGGAGGCCCAGGGCCGCATCGCCGCGCGCAGCGAGGGCGATCCGGTGTTCCTCAAGATGAAGGAGGCGGCGGCGCGCTTCTATGTCGAGCAGGTCGTGCCCGAGGCGATGGGGCTGAAGGCGTCAGCGATGGCCAAGGCGACGCTGCTCTACGCCGTGGACGCGGAGGCGTTCGCCGCCTGACCCTCAGGCGCGGATTCCGAACCAGCGATCGAGCGCAGCTTCGCCGGATCGAGTAATTTCGAGAGCGCGCGTTCCCTCGCGCTGGCGGAACCACGCATGGTCGACGAAGCAGCGGTAGAGCGCTGTGCCCGCCGCACCGGCGAGATGCGGGCGGCGTTCGCTCCAGTCGAGGCACGAGCGGCAAGGAGCGCGGATGATGTCCGCCGCGATCCCCATTTCGACCAGCAAAGCCGAACCCGCATCGGTCAGCGCGGCACCGTCATGGCTGAGCACCAACTGGCCGCGCTCGGCCATGCGCCCGGCAATCGCCACCGCGATCTCGCCGGCAAGATGGTCGTAGCAGGTCCGCACCCGACGCAACGCCGCGTCGCGTGGGCCGGTGGACGGCAGGGGCCGGCCGGACAATTCCTCCGCCACGCTCATCACGCTCTCCACCATCTGCGCGACTGAAGGCGAGGCGAGGCGGAAATAGCGATGGCGACCCTGTCGCGTCGGTACGACCAGGCCGGCCTCGGCGAGTTTGCCAAGATGCCCGCTCGCGGTCTGCGGCGTCACGCCGGCGAAGCGCGCCAGCTCGCCCGCCGACAGCGCGCGCCCGTCCATCAGCGCGAACAGCATGTTGGCGCGCGAGGGATCGCCCATCAGGGCGGTGGTTTCGGCGAAGGCGGAGATGCGTTGCATGTTGCCCTTGTGCATCGCCCAGCCGGGCGATGCTACGGTCGTGGCCGAACCATCGGGCATGCCGGAAAGGGCAAGGGAGTGGCGAAAGGAACCGCTTATGCTGACCTGTTTCATCCGCTACGAGATCGACCCGTTCGCCGCCGACGCCTTCGCCGAATATGCCCGCAACTGGGGCCAGGCGATCCCGCGCTGCGGCGCCGACCTGATCGGCTATTTCGGCCCCGCCGAGGGCTCGGCTACGACGGCGTACGGCGTCTACACCGTGGAATCGCTCGCGGCCTATGAGGCCTATCGCGCGCGGCTGCGCGACGATCCCGCCGGCCGCGCCAATTACGACTTCGCGGCGCGCGAGCGCTTCATCCGCCGGGAGGACCGCATCTTCCTGCGCCAGGTCTCGGCGCCGCACGCGCCGCTGGTGCGGCCATGATCGTGGTGCTGTTCGAGGCCTGGCCGCGCGAAGGCCGGTCGGATCGCTATTTCCATATCGCCGCCGCGCTGCGGCCCGAGCTCGACGCGATCGACGGGTTTCTAGGCATCGAGCGTTTCCAGAGCCTCGCCGACCCCGGCAAGCTGCTCTCGCTCTCCTGGTGGCGCGACGAGGAAGCCGTGGCGGCGTGGCGCACCGCGGAGCATCACCGCGCCGCGCAGGCCGAAGGACGCGACACGATCTTCGCCGACTATCGGCTGCGCATCGCCGCCGTGGTCCGCGACTATGGCATGCGCGATCGCGCGCAGGTGCCGCAATGATAGACGAGCGGCCCTAGGGCTTCAGGTCGTAAGGCCGGTAGCTTTCCCACTCCCAGGGCAGGTTCACCGGACCCAGCAGCCTGTCGACCAAGGCGACGAAGATCCCCTGGACGCGATTGTCGTTCGAAAGGAGCAGGATGCAGTCCTGCCGCGCATCGATGCACAATGCATAGTTCGACGTGCCGTCGTCATGGCCTTCCTTGAAGAAGGCATGGCCGTAACGCGACTCGAACGTCCCCCAGCCTACGGCATAGCCGAGCCGGATCGCCTTCCAGCGATCGGTTTTCGCCTCCAGCAATGTCGGGAACTGCACCGGACTGTCGATATGGATCGAGCGACGCACCATCTCCGCCCGCGCCGCCTTGCTCAGCCCCTCCCCGCGCACCGCCGCCGCCAGATAGCGCGACCAGTCGGAGAGCGTGGTGTCCATCGATCCCGCCGCGCGGACATTCTCGCGCTGATCGTGCGCGATCGCCTTGCCGTCCTCGGTGAAGCCGTCGGCCAGATTGGCGGCGAAATCCTCGCGCCACTGCATCGAGGTGCGCGTCATCGCGAACCGGTCGAATATGCGGCGCTGCATCTCGGCCTTGAGGTCGAGTCCCAGCCCCTGCTCGATCACCAGCTGCGCGAGATTGATGCCCTCGCCAGAATAGCCGTAGCGCGCGCCCGGATCGCGGTGGAAGCGCAGCTTCTCGTCCGGATCGAGCCAGCGGAAATTGGCGAAGCCGGTCGAATGGTTCAGCAGGATCCGCAAGGTCAGCTTCCGCCAGCGCGGATCGTCCTTCAGATCGGCATATCTCGGATAATCGGGCAGCGGCTTGGGCAGATAGTCGGCGATCGACTTGTCGAGGTCGAGCTTGCCCTCGTCGACCAGCTGCATGACGAGATAGGCGAAGGTCGCCTTGGTGAGCGACGCGCCATACATCACCGTGTCGGGAGTCAGCGGCGCTCCCGCCGCATTGCGCTGACCATAGCTGCCGACAAAGACGATGCGGCCCTTGCGGATCAGCGCGACGCCCAGCCCATGGACCTTGTTGGCCTGCATCAGGCGCTGCACCTCGGCATCGATGGCCGCGGGTGCCAGCGTGCGCCCGTCGAGCGTGCGGACCGTCGTGCGCTGGGCCTGGGCCGGGGTTACGCCAACCAGAAGGGCGGCGAGTACCAACACAGGTAAGCACGACTTCATGCTCGTCTCCGTGATCTGGGTATGTCGGGAGGACGCTCGCATCAGCGCCGCCCGCTGGGGCAGCGCAGTCTTCAGGCGGTTTCGCGGTCGAGAAGCTCGTTCACGTCGAGGCCGAGCAGCGCGATATGATCCTTCACGCGCGGCCAGTACCCGGTGAGGAAGCGCTCGCGCTCGGCGACGCGCAGCGCTTCGACCGCGCCGGGCAGCACGAACATGCCGACGCCGCGGCGGACCTCGACATAGCCGTCGTCCTGGAAGCTCTGATAGGCCTTGGCGACAGTCAGCGGGTTTGCGCCATGCTCGGCCGCGAGTGCGCGTACCGACGGCAATTGATCTCCTGCCCGATATTGCCCGCGCAGGATCGCCGCTGCGATGCTGGCGCGAAGCTTGAGGTAAACCGGGCTGTCCTCATGCTCTAGCGCTGTCATGCTGCCTTAATACACCACTTGGGGCAGGAGTCTACCCCTGCGAGTCCCAATAGTGTACGATTTCGGACAGTTCGGGCCTCGGCCGCTCTTCCAGTTCGCGCGCCGGTGTGCCGATGAAAACGAAGCCGGCGATGCGCTCGCCCTGCTTGCCGAACAGGTCGCGCACCGCATCCGAATAGGCCGCCCAGCCGGTGAGCCAGCCGCCCGCGAATCCCATCGCATGCGCGGCATGGAGCAGGTTCATCGCCGCGGCGCCGGCGGACAATTGCTGCTCCCAAACGGGTATCTTGTGGTCATGAACCGGGGTGGAGAGCACCACCACCAGCGCGGGCGCCTGGGTGGCGAACTGCTCGGCAGCCTCTACGTCGCGCGGTCCGCAGTCCTGCTTCTCGGCCGTCAGGATCTCGCCGAGCTTCGCGGCGAGCGCCGCCCGCTGATCGTCGGGGACAATCACGAAGCGCCACGGGAAGAGCTTGCCATGATCGGGCGTGCGCGCCGCGACCGCGACCATTTCACGGAGCTGATCGGGGCTCGGCCCCGGCGCGACCAGGTCGCGCGGCTTGCCCGAGCGGCGGGTCTTGAGGAGCGAGAGCGGGGTGGTAGTGTCGTTGAACATGCCCGCCATCTAGGGGCGTGAGGCGCCCACGCCAACGCCCCCTTCTTTACAGCGGCATCATTCCGTCTAGTCTGGCCGCCCATGCGCCGGGCGCCTGCCCGGAAACCGATATAAAAGGGCAATAAATCGCATGGTCGACACTCCTACGGCCGATAGTCCGGCAGAGCCGGACATCACCCATATCAACCCTGCCAGGGAAGAAACCTGGTTCGGCCACCCGCGCCAGCTGGCGCGGATGTTCACCACCGAGATGTGGGAACGCTTCGGCTATTACGGCATGCGGGCGCTGCTGACGCTCTACCTCACGCAGCATTTCATGTTCGGCGATCGCGAGGCGACGGGCATCTATGGCGGGTTCACCGCACTCGTCTACCTCACCCCGCTCATCGGCGGCTATCTGGCGGACCAATATCTCGGCTCGAAGCGCGCGGTGAAGTTCGGCGCGATCATCATGTCGCTGGGCTATGCGATCCTCTGCTTCGGCGGCCCGACCGCGACACCGCACGCGACGATCGACGGCCAGCGCTACGAAGTGTCGATCGGCAAGTCGGCCGAGGGCAAGGAAGTCCGCTACGTCGTCGACGGCGCCAAGAAGCTCGAGATCAAGGGCAAGGACGACGGCAGCGTCGACCTCCTCAACGGCACCGTCGTCGAGCGCAAGATCGCCAAGGGCGGCTTCGAATCCGATGCGGACCGCAGCGCCTTCTATGTGATGGTGATGCTGATCGCGCTGTCGATGGTCTCGGTCGGTAACGGCTTCTTCAAGCCCAACATCTCCACCATGGTCGGCGAGCTCTACGAGCAGGGCGACCGACGCCGCGACAGCGGCTTCACCATCTTCTACATGGGCATCAACACAGGCTCGCTCTTCTCACAGATCCTCTGTCCCTGGCTTGCCGTGGCATATGGCTGGAGCTGGGGCTTCGGCCTCGCCGCGATCGGCATGATGATCTCCTGGGCACTGATCCAGTTCAACGGCGGCAAGCTCGATGGCTATGGCGAGCCTCCGGCCAAGCCGGGCGTCTATCGTCAACAATGGATCATCTATGCGGGCGCGCTGTGCGTCGTGCCGCTCTTCTACCTGCTCTACGTCAATCTGATGTATTCCGCGGCACCCGCCGAGGGTTCGGGCTTTATCGGCTATGTCGCCTCGCTGCCGCTGATGGGCAAATTGCTGTTCGGCTCGTTCCTGATCGGCGTGCCGGCGATCCTGATCTGGTCGTTCATGGCGGGCAGCAAGACCGAGTTCCAGATGATGCTCGCCGCGATGGTGCTCATCGTCTTCAACGTCGTGTTCTGGACCTTGTTCGAGCAGGCCGGTTCGTCGCTCACTTTGTTCGCCGATCGCAACACCAATCTCTCGGTGTTCGGCTGGTTCAGCATTACCGCGGGCCAGACCCAGTTCTTCAATGCTGCCTTCATCGTGCTGCTCGCGCCGTTCATGTCGATAATGTGGACCGCGCTTGCCAGGCGCGGGCTGGAGCCTTCGATCCCGGTGAAGTTCGGCATCGCACTGATCGGGGTTGCGGCGGGCTTCCTGCTGCTTGTCTGGGGTTCGCAGTATGCCGATTCGAACTTCCAGGTGGGCATCTGGTGGCTGGCGGGCCTCTATTTCATTCACTCGTTCGCCGAGCTCTGCATTTCGCCGGTCGGCCTTTCGATGATCACCAAGCTCTCGATCGCGCGCGTCGTCGGGCTGATGATGGGCGTGTGGTTCCTGTCGATCTCGGTGGCGCAATATTTCGCGGGCATCATCGCGCAGTTCGCCAGCATCGACACGGTCGGCGGGCAGGTGGTCAATTTCAAGGTGAGCCTCGACGCCTATGTCGGCGTGTTCACCACCATCTCGATCGCGGCGATCATCCTCGGCGTGCTGCTCCTGCTGCTGAGCTGGCCGCTCAAATACTGGATGCACGGCGTCAAATGACCTGACGCGAAGGAGGAGGAAATGGAGTCGCTGATCGCCGCGTGTGTCGCATTTGTCGGGCTCCATTTCCTCCTCTCGCATCCGCTGCGAAAGCCGATCACCGGGGCGATCGGCGAAGGCCCGTTCCTTGGCCTTTATTCGCTGGTGGCGCTGCTGACCTTCGGCTGGATGGTCGTCGCCTTCCGCGCCATTCCGCCCGAGCCGCTCTGGTGGGACGTCGGCGACATAGGCTGGGCGATCGCCAGCGCCGCAATGCTGGTGGCGAGCATCTTCTTCGTCGGCTCGCTGATCGGCAATCCGGCATTGCCCAACCCCAGCGGCGCGGCGCCGACGATCCGCGAGCCGCACGGCGTCTTCCGGATCACGCGCCATCCGATGATGTGGGGCTTCGCGCTCTGGGCGCTGGCCCATTTCGCGGTGTTCCCGACCGACGCCAATGCGGTGCTCACCGCGACGATCCTGATCCTCGCGTTGGTCGGTGCCGCGCTGCAGGACCGCAAGAAGATGGCGCTCCAGCCGCTTGCCTGGCCCGATTGGCAGGCGCGCACGTCGTTCGTACCCTTCGCCGCGCAGGTCGCCGGCAACAAGCCCTGGACGCTCGGCAACGCGACCGCGATCCTGGGCGGCACGATCCTGTGGCTCGCCGCCAGCTGGGCGCACACCCCGCTCAGCGGCACGATGGCCGCCGGCATCTGGCGCTGGATCGGCTGACATGGCCGAGCTCATCGCCGAGGGCGGATGCCATTGCGGTGCCGTGCGCTATCGCGTGACCGGCGCGCCCAGCGCGACTTCGCACTGCCATTGCGGCGACTGCCGGCGCATCACCGGCGCGCCGACGCTCGCCTGGGCGATCTTCCCCGAGGACAAGGTGGAAATCGTCGCCGGGAAGACCGCGATCTACGAGAGCTCGCCGGGAGTCGAATGGGGCTTCTGCGCGCACTGCGGGACAACGCTTACCTATCGCCGCGCCAACCGGCCCGGCCTGTTCGACGTGACCACGGCGACGCTCGACGATCCCGAGCTCTTCCCGCCCGGGAAGGAGATCTGGACCGGCGAGCGCCTCTCCTGGATCCGCTCGAACCCGGCGCTGCCGCAGCATGTGCGAACCAGCGCCGGTTAGCGTCAGGCCGCGACCGGCTCCGGCATCGGGGGAAGCGGAATGCCCGCGCGTTCCATCAGGACCTCCCAGCTCGTCGCCGCCATGCTCGGCCGTGCCGACATGCGCTCGATCCACGCCGCGAGTTCGGGATAAGGCGAAAGGAGCAGCTGCCCCTCGTCGAAATGCGGCAGGAAGCTCATCTGCGGGATGAGGTGCAGATCGGCGAGCGACAGCGCGTCGCCGGCGAGGAAGGGCTTGTTCCCCAGCAGCCGGGCGACTTCGGCGACCGCCTCGGCCGCCTCGGGCATCGCCGCCGCGATTTTCGTTTCGTCGACCGGCATGCCGAAACGCGGCGCGACCATCCGCGGGAATGCCAGCGCGCCGCTGACGCGCTGCGCCACATAGCAATCGGCGATGTTGAGCAATTGGTCCATCCGCGCCGCGGCGCGCGGATCGGCCGGGGTCAGCGGTGGATTGGGCGCGATCCGGTCGATATAGCGGACGATCGCCTGGGTCTCGTAGAGCTGGAAATCGCCATGCTCGAGCGACGGGATCTTCAGGAACGGGTGTCGCGCGCGATATTCAGGGGTGCGGTTTCCGCCGAACGGGATCGCCGCGAGCCTCCAGTCGAGCCCCTTCTCCTCGAGCACGAGCAACGGCGTGCGGACATAGGGGCTGCCGGGGATGCCGTGGACGGTAAACTGGGTCATCACTTATCCTCCTTGGTGCTGACATAGTCGCTGAAGAGTTCGACGATCCGCGGCCAGCCACCGCCGACCTTCTGACGGATCGCTTCGGCGCTGGGCCCGAAGCGTTCGAGATTGCGGTGCTCCAACGTGACGCGTGTGCCCGCGCCTTCTGATTCGAACAGGACCTCGACCTCGGTCACGAAATCGGGGTCGAACTTGAACTCGGCATTGAGCTGCCAGCCGAGCAGCAGCCGGCCCGGCGGATCCCAGGCAATCACCTTGCCCCAATCGGTTTCCGCGCCCTCGGCGCTGCGTTCGAACCAGCGGCCGCCGGGCTTTGGCTCAAGCACGAGATCGGCGAACAGGCCCTTGGCGACGTTGAAGTTGGGCGCCCACCACCGCGCGATATCGGCGGTGAACAGCGAGAAGGCGCGCTCGGGCGGCACCTTCACGACGACGCTCTGGACGATCGGGGCAATGGTCATAGAGCGCTATCCTCCTCCGCTTGGCTGTCTGCATAGGTCTGGAAATCCGCGAGCGTCGCCGCCCAGAATCCGTCGAGCCACTGGCGCAGCGCGCCCAGCCCGCGCGGATCGATCCGGTAGATGCGGCGGGTGCCCTGCGCGGTCTCGGCGACGAGCCCGGCGTCCTTGAGTATCTTCAGATGCTGCGACACCGCGGGGCGGGACACCGGCAGCCCCTCCGCGATCGTACCGACCGCCGCCGGGCCCTTCGCGACGCGCTCGAACACCGCGCGCCGGGTGGGATCGGCAAGCGCATCGAGCGCGACAGCGGCGGAGTTACCGTAAGTCATGACTTACGGTTAGTGATTCCTTACCGATTCGTCAAGCCTGTAAAAGCAATCGGCCCGGCATCGCTGCCGGGCCGATCAAAAGCCTTACCAGATATGGACCCGCTGTTCGGGCGGCAGATAGAGCGCGTCGCCCGGCTTGACGTCGAACGCCTTGTACCAGGCGTCGACATTGCGGACGACGCCGTTGGTGCGGAACATCGCTGGCGAGTGCGGATTGGTCAGCACCTGCTGGCGCAGCGCGCCCTCGCGCAGCTTGGTCTGCCAGGCCTGGGCATAAGACAGGAAGAAGCGCTGATCGCCGGTCAGCCCGCCGATCACCTTCGCCTTGCCGTGCTTGGCCTGGTATTTCTGGAACGCCGAATAGGCCGCCTCGACGCCGCCGAGATCGCCGATATTCTCGCCCATCGTCAGGTCACCCTTGATGTGCGTGCCGGGCAGCGGCTCGTAGGAGTCGTATTGCGCGCCAAGCGCCTTGGTCCGCGCCTTGAACGCGGTCTTGGAGGCGTCGCTCCACCAATTCTCGACCTTGCCGGTCGGGCCGAACTCGCTGCCCTGATCGTCGAAGCCATGGCCCATCTCATGGCCGATGATCGCGCCGATCGCGCCATAGTTCACCGCCGGATCGGCATTCGGATCGAAGAAGGGCGGCTGCAGGATCGCGGCCGGGAATGTGATCTGGTTGGCCAGCGGGTTGTAATAGGCGTTCACCGTCTGCGGGGTCATGTCCCAGAGCGAGCGGTCGACCGGCTTGGGGAAGCGCTGGAGGTCGAGCTGGCGCTGGAATTCGCCCGAGCGCATCGCATTGCCGAGCAGGTCGGCGCGATCCACCGCGAGCGACGAATAGTCGATATATTGGTTCGGATGGCCTATGCGCGGCTCGAACGCCTTGAGCTTGACCAAAGCGGCCTGCTTGGTGGCGGCGTCCATCCAGGTCGAGCCCTGGATGCGCTCCTGATAGGCGGCGCGCAGATTCTCGATCAGCTCCGCCATCTGGGCCGCGGCGGCGGGCGGATAATATTTGGCGACGTAGATCTTGCCGACCGCCTCGCCCAGCGACCCGTTCATCAGCTGCACGCCGCGCTTCCAGCGATCGCGCTTCACCTGCACGCCGTTCAGCGTCTTCGAATAGAAATCGAACGAGGCATCGTCGAACGCCGCGGGCAGGTAGATCGCGTGGTCGTTGACGAAGCGATAGGCGAGATAGTCCTTCCAGGTGGCGAGCGGGGTTGCGACCAGGATCTTGCCCATCGCCGCGACTGCGGTGTTCTGGGTCATCAGCACCTTGGGCGAGCTATCGAGTCCCGCGGTCCCGAGCATCAGCGCCCAGTCGAACTCGGGCGCCTTGGCCTCGAGGCCGGCGACCGTCTCGGGATCGTTGAGCGCCGCGATGTTGCGGCTCTGCTCGGGGGTCCACTGGTCCTTGGCCATCCTGGTTTCGAGCGCGACGATCGCGTCGGCCTTGGCGCTGGCGTCGGGGATGCCGGCCAGTTCCTGGATCTTCTGGACGTAGGCGCGATAGGCGGCGCGATAGGCGTCGTACTTCTCGCCCGGGAGCAGGTAATAATCGCGCGGCATGCCCAGCCCGCCCTGGCCCGTCACGGCGGTGTAGCGCGTCGGATCGGAGAGATCGGGCAGCGTGCCGAGCTCGACCGGCGAAGCATAGCCGGTGGTCGCGAACAGGACCTGCAGCCCGGCCAGGTCGTTCACCGCCGCGATCTTCGCCAGATACGGCTTGAGCGGTGCGGTGCCGCGGGCTTCGATGCCGGCCTCGTCCATCCAGCTCGCATAGAAATCGCCGACCTGCTTGCCGGTGGCGCCATAGGTGCCCGGATTCTTCGCCATGTCGTCGAGGATGTTGCGGACATTCTGCTCGGCCTCGACCGAAAGCAGAACGCCGAAGCCCGCCGAGGCGCGGTCCGGCGCGATCTGGACGCGATCATTCCAGCCGCCATTGGCATAGGTCCAGAAATCGTCGCCCGGCTTCACGCCCGCCTTTTGCGCGGTGAGGTCGACGCCGAAGGTGCCGTATTTCGGGGCGGCGGTCTGCGCCAGCGCCGGCGCGGTAAACGCGAGCAGGGCGGCGCTGCCAGCGAGCAGCAGGATGCGATTGGTCTTCATGGGGATCCCTCGGCTAGTGTATTAGCCGACGATAACGCTCTCCACGCACCCCCGCAATGCCGATTTCAGGTGGGCATATCGGGCCTGATCGTGCCGTTTGCCGCGAGCTTCGCGAGATAGTCCTCGCTGAAATCGGTGGCGATCTCGATCCAGAGCGGGTGATGGTCGGACATCTGCCAGGTCCGCCACTTCTTGTAGATCGCTTCCGGCGTCTTGGCCTTGGAAGTGCTGCCTTCCTCCGGATCGCTCTTGGGGAGCACGTCCTGGTAGTGCGGGAGGTCGGCATCGGTGAACACGTCCTCGAAGATGTCGATCATGCCGCCGCCCGTCACCTTGAAGCGGCTGTCCTTCATCCGCACCGCGATCTGATCGTAGAAATGGTCGCCCAGCTTGCGGACCTTGGCGCCGTCGATAGCGTCGGGGACGACGAAGCCGTTCGACTTGAGCGCCTTCATTGTCTTGTGCTCGGGGCTGACCACGTTGAAGTCGCCGAGGATGATATAGTTCTCGACGGCGCCGTGGCTGTCCTTCTCCTGCTTGCTTGCCGCGTCCTGGCGATCGGCGAAGAACTTCACCAGGCCCGCGATCTCGGCGATGCGCTGATCGAGCGCCGGCCCCGAAGCCGCCCCGTAATAAAGGTGCGCCGTACACAGGCTGAAGCGGAACCAGCCGGACTGGAAAGCGACGAGGAACGGGCTGCGCGCGAACTGGACCTTCTTCTCCTCGAGCGCGGGCGCGGGCACCGGCACGGGCTGGTCTTTGGGCGTCTTCACCTTCTTTTGCGCGACGATCAGCTGCCCGTCGGGCAGCACGATCTCGCCCGCGATCTTGCGGAAGAAGACCTTTTCCCGGTTGAACACGAACGCCATGCGCTCGCCATTGCCGCCCGGCCCCTCGGTCGTGTCGGTGGCGATATAGTCCCACTCGCGGCCCAGGATCGCGACCACGCGCTCCAGCGCGCGCAGGTCGCGATTGACCTCCTGGACGGCGACAAGATCGAAGCACGAGATCATCTCGGCGATATAGTAGAAGCTCTCCGCCCGGCGCGGGCCGAAGCCGAACTTGTTCGAATCGAAATCGCGGATGTTCCAGGTCGCGAGCAGCAGCGTCGCGTCGCACTTGCGGTCGCGCAGCGGCGCCAGGCGCGCGCGGATCTTCAGGATGCGATCGGCACAATGCTTCGCACCTTCGCTGTCCTTGTCGAAATCACGATAGATGCGCGAATACATGTTGGACATCTTAACTTCCCTCATCCCGAGCGAGGGGAGGATGTCCTATTCAGGCGACACTTTCGAGTATCTATCTGATCCGATTCGCCACCAGGTCCTCCACCACCGCGGGATCGGCGAGCGTGCTGGTATCGCCCAGGTTCGACGTATCGTTTTCGGCGATCTTGCGAAGGATGCGCCGCATGATCTTGCCCGAACGCGTCTTGGGGAGCCCCGGCGCGAACTGGAGCGCATCGGGCGTGGCGATCGCGCCGATCTCGTGGCGGACCCAGTTGCGCAGCTCGGTGCGCAATTCCTCCGAAGGCGCCTCGCCGCTGTTGAGCGTCACATAGGCATAGATGCCCTGGCCCTTGATGTCGTGCGGCATGCCGACGACCGCGGCCTCGGCAACCTTGGCGTGGAGCACGAGCGCGCTCTCGACCTCGGCGGTGCCCATGCGGTGCCCGGACACGTTGATCACGTCGTCGACGCGGCCGGTGATCCAGTAATAGCCGTCTTCGTCGCGTCGGCAGCCGTCGCCAGTGAAATATTTGCCGCGATAGGTGCTGAAATAGGTCTGGAAAAAGCGGGCATGGTCGCCCCAGACGGTGCGCATCTGCCCGGGCCAGCTCCGTGCGATGACAAGGTTGCCCTCGGTCGGGCCGTGCAGGACATTGCCCTCGGTATCGACGATCTGCGGATCGACTCCGGGGAAGGGCAGGGTCGCCGATCCCGGCTTGAGCGCGGTCGCGCCGGGCAGCGGCGTGATCATCTGGCCGCCGGTCTCGGTCTGCCACCAGGTATCGACGATCGGGCAGCGCCCCTCGCCCACCACTTCGTGATACCAGCGCCATGCCTCGGGGTTGATCGGCTCGCCCACGCTGCCGAGCAGGCGGAGCGACTTGCGCGAGGTCTTCGTCACATAGTCATCGCCCTCGCGCATCAGCGCGCGCAGCGCCGTCGGCGCGGTGTAGAGGATCTCGACCTTGTGACGGTCCACCACCTGCCAGATGCGCGAGGCATCGGGCCAGTTGGGCACGCCTTCGAACATCAGGGTCGTGCCGCCGTTCGCGAGCGGACCATAGACGATATAGCTGTGGCCGGTGACCCAGCCGATATCCGCAGCGCACCAATAGACCTGGCCGGGCCGGTAATCGAACACCAGTTCGTGCGTGTAGCTGGCCCAGAGCAGATAGCCGCCCGACGAGTGGAGCACGCCCTTGGGCTTGCCGGTCGAGCCCGAGGTATAGAGGATGAAGAGCGGATCCTCGGCGCCCATCGGCTCGGGCGGGCAATCGGTGGAAACCTGTGCCGCAGCCTCATGATACCAGACGTCGCGGCCGGACTGCATCGTCACGTCGCCGCCGGTCGCCCTGACCACGACCACCTTCTGCATCGCCGACGCATGCTGCGCGGCCTCGTCGACATTGGCCTTCAGGGGCACTTTCTTGCCACCGCGCCGGCCCTCATCGGCGGTGATCACGATCTTGCTGTCGCAATCGGTGATGCGGCCGGCCAGCGCCTCGGGCGAGAAGCCGCCAAACACCACCGAATGGACCGCGCCGATCCGCGCACAGGCGAGCAAGGCGAACGCCGCCTCAGGAATCATCGGCAGGTAGATGGTGACGCGGTCGCCCTTCTGGACGCCCTGGGCCTTCAGCACATTGGCGAAACGGCAGACTTCGGCATGAAGCTCGCGATAGGTGAAGCGGCGCGGCGCTTCGCTCGGTTCGTCGGGCTCCCAGAGGATCGCTGTCTCGTTGCCGCGCCGGGCGAGGTGGCGATCGATGCAATTGGCCGCGACGTTGAGCTTGCCGTCGGCGAACCAGCTGATGTGGAAATCCTCCTCGTCGAACGACCAGTCGCCGGCGAGCTCGGGGCGCTTGATCCAGTCGAGCCGGCGCGCGGTCTCGAGCCAGAAGCTGCCGGGGTCGGCAATCGAGCGGCCATAGAGCTTCTCGTAGCCCGCTGCGTCGACACGCGCCTTTTCGGCCCATTCGCGCGGCACCGGGAACAGATCCTGGCCGGTCATCCCATGTCTCCTGTTTTGTGCCGGCTGTTTGGTCAAAGTCGGCCGCGCGGGCAAGCGTCTTCCTGTCCCTTTGGCCAACTGGCGGAAGGCAGGGCGGTTCCCCTAAGGGTCGGGCCTGCAGCTGGGGAAGAGAAAGCACATGACGCTAGCCGGTCGGCGGCGGGATCGGATCGCTCGTCTGCGAGCTGCGCTGGTGCTCGCTCTATTGCTGTCCGGCTGCAGTAGCGGCGGAAACAGCAGCGCCGGCGGCGTGGTGACGCCCACGCCAACCCCCACCCCGGCGCCTAGCCCTACGCCGGCGCCGACCGTCACGATCACTGCGGCGCCCGCCACGATCGCGCCCGGCGCGTCGAGCACGCTCACCTGGACCAGCTCCGCCGGCGCGACCGGCTGCACCGCCAGCGGCGACGCGCAGTTCAGCGGCGCCCAGCCAGTAAACGGAAGTGCCACGGTCAGCCCGGCCGCGACCACCAATTACGCGCTGAGCTGCACCTTCTCCAGTGGCAGCCAGTCGGCCGCCGCGACGGTCACGGTACAGGGCTCGCCGCCGCCCGCCGGCCCGGCGACCGCCTTCGCCGATCCCGACAATGGCGCGATCACGGACCGCGCGCTGCATCCGCTGGCCTTCCCGACCGCGATCGGCTTCGGCCGCGCCACCAGCGTCCGCGCGGCCAATGCGGTGGTATACAAGATCAACACGCTCGACGATGTCGCCGATCCGAACGATGGCAAGATCAGCTATCGCGAATGCGCGCTCGCGCTTGCCGTCAACACGCCCTACGCCATTCCGGCCGGGCGCCCGCGCTACTGCGTGTTCGACGTCGCTGGTGCGATCATCCTCCAATCGCCGGCGCGGATCACCATCCCGAAGATCTATATCGCCGGCCAGACCTCGCCCGGCGGCATCGAGTTCCGGCTCGGCGCCAATTACAATCCGCCCGATTCGCTGATCGACACGCGGCGCGGCGGCGACAACATGATCCTGCGCCACGTCCGCGTGCGGCTCGGCGAACATCCCGGGCGGGCGTCCGACAATGGCGACCCGATCCGGCTACAGGAAACGTCGTACCAGATCCTCGACCATGTCTCGTCGATGTTCGGCACCGACGAGAGCCTCGACACGGCCTGTCAGAACTGCACGATCCAATGGTCGATCATAGGACCCAATATCTGCCTGAACGCGGGGCACAGCTCGTCGCTGCACTGCAAGACCTTCTTCCTCAAGCCCGCGTCGAATGTGACGATCGCGCACAATCTGTCGCAGCATGGCGAGCAGCGCGGCCTCAACATCGCGCCGGGGACCAATCCGCCGACCCCGGGCAATCTCGGCCAGGCCGACATCTTCAACAATGTGCTCTATGACTTCATCGCCGAGACCGGGCTGGTCTCGAACCAGTTCGGCAGCGTCTATGCCAATTATATCGGCAACGCGAACCTGCGCGGCCCGCGCTACAATGGCAGCGACGGCAATTACCTGATCGCGCTCTACACGCCCGGCGGCGGCTCCTCGTTCGGGTTCAACATCTATGCGCGCGACAATGTGACCCCGCGCACCCGCATCGCCGGCCAGTTCGGCTCGACCGTCACCGATCCGTTCGCCAGTGTCGCCGGGTTCATCGACCATGTCGTGCCCTCGACGATCTGCGGCGTGACGTCCGCGGGCGTGGCGGACTGTTCGCGCACGGGACTCGATGTCATCCAGAACACCGCCTATGCGCTCGCGCCCGGACGGTCGCTGACGTTCGATCCGGCGCGCATCACCTCGGCCGAGCAGGCGGTGCGCGACGTGCTCACCTTCGCCGGTGCCGATCTCTGCCGTGACGGGCCGTGCCGCGACAATGTCGACGCGCTCTACGTCGACGACGTCCGTACCTGCGACTCCTCGCCCTATCTTTTCGCATCGACCTGGACCTCGACCGTCGCGCAATCCGGCGGCTGGGCGAACATCACCCAGGGTCCGGCCAAGGCCGATAGCGACAATGACGGCATGTCCGACGAGTGGGAACGCCGGTTCACCAACACCAACCCGAACCTGTGGGACGCCAATGCCGATGCGGATGGCGACGGCTATCCCAATATCGAGGAATATCTGAACGCGCTGGCCCAGGACGAAGTCCGCTATTCGGGCATGGTCGGCGCCGGGACCGGGCGCGTACCCGCCTATAATTGCGGCCGACCGATGTATTGAGCCCTTGGCCCGCCGGATACCGGCAACGGATGCCCCGCGTCAGAGGTCCAGGCTGGCGGTCAACCTTGCCGAAACGGCATCGAAATTGCTCCCGGTCGTATAGCGCGCGGTCGCGCCCAGGCGCCAATTGGAAACCGCCACCTCGGTGCTCACGGAGCCATCGAAGACATCCTTGGGCGCCTGGATTCCCAGCACGGCAAACTCCGCCCCCCCCGCCGCGGGCCAGGTCATTTCGCGCCCGGCGTCCAGGCGCGAGAGCGCATGTTCCCACGCCGCCGAAACGCGGATACTGGCGGGAAGCGGCCCCCGCGCCTCCAGCTTCCCGTCCAGACCCGTTCGCCCGAGCGTCCGGCTCGAACTCTTCCGCTTCGCGAGGAGCGCGGATTCCCCACCAGCTTCCTGCAGGGAATCGAAATCGAGCTTCTGGTAGCGAACCCCGGCGAAGGGCGTGATCGTCACAGGGCCGACCGAATTGTCGATTCCCGTTTCCAATGCGAACTCGTTCGAAGTCGCGCCGGATTGGCCGGTCAGCCGCTCGGAGAAATTCGTGTCCGCATTGAACGATACGCGCCGATCGGTGTGCATGTCGTACCATGTCCGGCTCGCCATGACGCGAAGCGTGAGCGCTCCATAATCGGCGCCCGCATAGAGGCCGACCCCCGCCTGGGTGTAGTCCAGCTTACCCGACCACCCGGTCGTGTCGGCATCACCGTACCAGCCGGCGACGCCGGCGGAGAGACCGGGGAGTAGCTGTTGGTCGGCGCCCGCGATGAAATTGCGGCCATTCGTGCGATTGCCTGCAACGTCGCCGAAGCCACGGGTTGTCGCGCGGCGGGCCCCCGCGCTTCCCCAGATGGTGCCGTTCCTTTCGCGCAGACGGTCCATCACCGCGCCATCGGCGAATGCCGCAGCGTCGGCGATTGTGGCGACCGTCGATGCATGGATGTCGCCGCTCAGCGAGGTCAGCACCGGGCGGATGCCGTCGGCAGGGAGCGTCACGAGCTCACCCAGCAGGCGCGACGTAACGGGGAGCTGCGCGGCTGCGGAAGCGGCCTGAGCCTGGTTCGGCGTAGCGGCGATCGCAACAAAGGCCTGGCGGTTGAGCACCAGTTGCACGGTGACCGCGAGCGGGCCGTAGCCGACCGATGGCGACAACAACCCGAAGGTCGGCGCATCCACCGTTCCGAATGTGCCGCTCACACCGCCTCCGGCGGTCAGGATCGTCCAGGAATCGCCCAGGCGATATCTTCCCGCCACATAGGAAAGAACCAGCCGCGAACCGTTCAGCGTGGCAGATTCCAACGTCGCTAGCTGGGTGGCGGGACCGCCACTGGCCAAGTCCGCCACATAGACTGCGCCGACGCCGAGCGTCACCGGGCCGGTGCTCGTGATCACGGTGCCAGGTGCGCCGGGACGGATCGTTCCGCCGACGGCGGTCAGGGCGCCGATGCGTCCAGTCCCTGAGAGCGCGCCGCCGTTGAGTTGGAAGGCTGCGGGTGTATCGAGCGCCTGCAGCCGCAAGCCACCACTGTCGAGGACGACCGTGCCGGCAAAGGGTTGCGCACCGGCCAGCGTCAAGGTGCCGGCCCCGACCTTCCGCATCGTTCCATTGCCCGAGAGAATGCCCTGGAACGTACCGTTGACACTCTGATCGAAGACCAGGGTGCCGGCATTGGCGATCATGCCCTGAAGACTGGCGGTGTTGCCGATCAACGTCGCGCCGGCGATGCTGGTGCCACCCGTATAGCTGTTCGCACGGAGCAAGGTCAGCGTGCCTCCGCCGCTAACATCCAGACTTCCCGCGCCCGAGAGCGCGCCGCTGAGCGTGACGTTGAACTGGTGCGTGTCGAGCGTCGTCTGCCCCGAAAACGCGATCGCCCGCGGAACGGTGATGTCGGAAACACCGTAGAGCGTGGCTCCGGCAGCCGCGACATAGGGGTTGCCGTTGCTCGCGAAGGCGGCATCGAGCGCCACCAGCTGGCCGTCAAGATACCGGACGAGCCGCCCGCCCGCATAGAAGTACCAGTCGCTGCCGACATTGAATGCGGAGGAATAGGTACCGATGTCAAATATCTCCCCGCCGGCGCGGCGAAGGAATGTCTCCGTCCCGATGGTATAGGCGATCTCGCCATTTTCCGACACCGACAATATCTTCCAGCTCGCACCGATGGTGGTGGTCACGCCGGCGGGGCTGCGCAGCATCAGGGTGCCGTTGGTCTGGCGATACGCCACCCATCCGGCATTGATCTGATAGTCTCCACCCGGGTTAAGCGCCGTATCCGTGGAGGTACGCAATACCGTCTCGGTCGTGCCATCTGAAAGTATCAGACTCGGAGAGCCCTCTCCCACCGTTCGCGAGAAAAGAAAATTTACTCCATCGGTAAGAGGATAGAAGTTACGAACCACCCCGACCGTATTCGTTATGGCACGCGCCGTAACTCCGTCAAATGTCATTATGTTGTAGTTTTTTTCCTTATTGCCACCCGACCAATAAGCAATCACTCCCTGAGGGGTAACATCAAGGTACTGATTTCCGTTATCTCCAGGCGCCATAATAACTTGCCCTGTTGAATTATTCATCAGGTATACGTTATCATATCCAGTATTATTCTCCATGTTACCGCTGAAAACCGAGTAATTTCCTTTACTAATAAGGGAGTTACTACTATTTAAGTAAGAAACTAATTGAGGCGTCGCTCCGTTATAAGTGAACAAATCACGCATTAGCTGCGAAGCGACATCCGCAGCGAATACAGCGCCGCTGGGAGTCAAATATCCATAGGCTGGAGTATAGGGTGCGTTCGCAACAACGACCTGATCCTGGCCACTGCCAAGCCGGATACGTAGATCATTCGGGTTGCTCGTAGGTACATACAGGACACGGGAACCATCCGAAGACAGGATCCTTCCATCGACCGTCACAACGTCCTGGGTCTGCGCAAATGCGGCATTCGCACCCATGAGCGTGAGGGTCGCGACGACCGGATAGCCAAAGCGAATCAAGTGCTTCCCTCCAATAAGTGACACACGCTATATCGAGGAAATTTCCGACGGTCCGCAGGAAATTACTTTGCGATGAGCGGCTCCGGGCCGACGAGGAGTCGTTCGGCCGGCGATCGTTTCGCTACCGTCCGGCCGGGTAGTTCCAGCGGTGCCGGCATTACCGCAAATCGGGCGCGCGACAAGTTGCGACAATATTTCGATGGAACTCGTTGCGTTCCCAAACCATCTAGCCGGAATGATCAGACGCCCCCTCGCCTTGATCCTGGCGGTCGCGCTGCCGCTTTCGGCTTGCGCAGTCGGCCCAGACTATCGCCCCCTCGCGCCCGCCGAACTCGGTGTACCCGATGCCTATTCGGTCCCCGCAGACCAGAAGGCGCGCGAGGACCTGACCAAATGGTGGACCCGGTTCGACGATCCGATGCTGGCGTCGCTGGTCGAGCGGGCCCAGGCGAGCAATCTCGATGTGGCTCAGGCGGTCACCCGGCTGCGCCAGGCGCGCGAATCGCTGATCCAGTCGCGCGCGTCGCTGTTTCCCGGCGTGAGCGCCTCGGGCGGCATATCGCGCAGCGAGCCGCTCAAGGGCGGCACGACCACGACGACGCTTCCCGACGGCAGCGTCACCTCCTTCTCGCAGGGCGGGAACACCAGCTTCTCGCTCGGCCTGGACGTGAATTACCAGGCGGACATCTTCGGTGGCGTGCGGCGCGGGGTCGAATCGGCGCGCGCCAGCTACGCGGCGAGCGGCTTCGACTATGCATCGGTGCTGATCTCGGTCGAGGCGGAGACCGCGCGCAACTATGTGCTGGCGCGGCTCGCCCAGGCGCAGCTCGCCAATGCGCGCGACAGCCTCGGCATCCAGGACGACAATCTCCAGATCGCCGAGTGGCGGCTCCAGGCGGGGCTGGTCACCTCGATCGACGCCGAACAGGCCCGCGCCCAGCGCGCGCAGACCGCGGCGACGATACCGACGCTGGAGGCCAACTATAACGGCTATGTCTCGCGCCTCGGTGTGCTGACCGGCCAGGCGCCCGGCGCGCTCAAGGCGGAGATCGAGGCGGTCAAGCCGATCCCGCGCGGCCCCGCCCAGGTCGCCGCCGGCATCCCTACCGACGCCTTGCGCCAGCGCCCCGACATCCGTGCCGCCGAGCGCAATCTGGCTTCCGCCACCGCGCAGATCGGCGTTGCCACCGCGCAGCTCTATCCGTCGTTCGCGATCGGCGGCAGCATCGATGCCGGCAGCAGCGCGCTGAGCTCGCTGTTCGACGTCATCACCGGCCGCCTGTTCGCCAATGTCGCGCAGACGATCTTCGACGCCGGGCGCAACCGCAGCCAGGTCCGATCGGCCAAGGCCGCGGCGGACGGCGCGTTCCTTGCCTACAAGTCGACCGTGCTGACCTCGCTCGAGGATATCGAGAACGCGATCATCGCGCTCCAGTCGGCGCAGCAGCGCGAGACCCAGTTCCGCATAGCGCTCGACGCATCGAACAACCAGGCGATCCTGGCGCGGCTGCAATATCGGTCGGGCCTGACCGACTTCACCGACCTTAACCAGGCCGAGAACAGCCTGTTGTCGGCGAAGAACGGCCTCAGTCAGGCCCAGTCCGACCAGGCGACCGCGCTCGTCCAGCTCTATCTGTCGCTCGGCGGCGGATGGGACAGCAGCACCACACCCGAGGCACCCAGCGCAGGCAGCACCGCGAATGGCAACTGATCCGAACCAGAATCTGAGCGACTTCCTGGGCACGCCACCGCGTCCCTGGTGGCGGCGCTATCTGAAATGGGCGCTGATCGGAATCGGCGTGGTGCTGCTCGCACTGCTCGGCTGGCATTTCCTGGGGAGCAGCGCCGCGGTGCGCTACGCGACCGACGACGTCCAGCGCGGCAATTTGACCGTCACCGTTTCCGCGACCGGCAAACTCGCGCCGACCAACCAGGTGACTGTCGGTTCGCAATTGTCGGGGCAGGTCATCAAGGTGCTGGTCGATGTCAACGACCGCGTCACCGCCGGCCAGACCCTGGCGCTGATCGACCCCTCCCAGTTCGACGATCAGGTCAAGCAGGCACAGGCGGCGCTCGCCGCCGATGTCGCGGCCGTGGGCCAGGCGCAGGCGACGCTGCAGCAGAACAACGCCACACTGGCACGCTATCAGCAGGTCAGCAGGCTTTCCGGCGGCAAGGTGCCGGCCAAGACCGAGATGGACGTCGCGATCGGGGATCGCAACCGTGCGCTGGCCAATCTTAACGCGGCCAATGCCAATGTCGTCTCGGCGCGCGCCCAGCTGTCGTCGGCGCAGACGCAGCGTACGCGGGCCGTGATCCGGTCGCCGGTAACCGGCGTGATCCTGGCGCGTCAGATCGACCCCGGCCAGACGGTCGCCGCCTCGTTCAACACGCCGACCTTGTTCGTGATCGCGCAGGATCTGTCGCAGATGAAGCTAGAGGTGGCGATCGACGAAGCCGATGTCGGCCAGGTCAAGCAGGGGCAGGACGCGACCTTCACCGTCGATGCATTTCCAGGCAAGACCTTCCCGGCGAAGATCACCCGCGTCGAGGTCGGCTCCAATCTGTCGGTGCAGGACGCCAGCTCGGCCACGTCGACCGCGAGCACGACTGCGAACCAGGTCGTGTCCTACGCCGCCGACCTGTCGGTCTCCAATGCGAACGAGCAATTGCGCCCCGGCATGACGGCGACCGCCGACATCGTGACGATGTCGCGCCAGAACGTGCTGCTGGTGCCCAATGCAGCGCTGCGCTTCACGCCTGCGGCCGCCGGCGGCAGCCAGGCGAGCGGCGCCCAGGGCGGCATCGCCGGGGCGCTGGTGCCCACGCGCCGCCGCGGCGGTGGCGGTGGCGCGGCCAAGTCCGCGACGATGAGCAAGGGCGCCGAACAGACCGTCTATATCCTGGGCGCCGACGGCAAGCCGCAGGCGGTACAGGTCACGACGGGCGACACCGACGGCACTGTCACCGAGGTGACCGGCGGCCAGCTCAAGCCCGGCGACAAGGTAATCACCGGACAGCTCGCGACCGGCAGCAGCAGCGGCCAACGCCGTCAGCGCCGCCAGGGCGCCGGTGCCGGAGGCCAAGGCGGTGCGGGCGGCGCGGCCGGCGGAGGCCAGCGTGGCGGACAATGACGCCCCGCTGATCCGCCTGCGCGGCGTCACCAAGGTCTATGGCGAAGGCGCGACGGCGTTCCAGGCGCTGAAGGGCATCGACCTCGACATCCAGGCCGGCGATTTCGTCGCCGTCATGGGGCCGTCGGGGTCGGGCAAGTCGACGACGATGAACATCCTCGGCTGCCTCGACGTGCCTTCGGCCGGCCAGTTTCTGTTCAAGGGCTTCCATGTCGAGGCGCTCGAGCGTGACCAACGCGCGCTGCTCCGCCGCAAATATCTCGGCTTCGTGTTCCAGGGCTTCAACCTCCTCGCCCGCACCAGTGCGCTCGAGAATGTCGAGCTGCCCTTGCTCTATCGCGGCGATCCCAAGGCGCAGCGCCGCGAGATGGCGATGAACGCGCTCGACAAGGTTGGCCTCAAGCAATGGTGGGATCACACACCCGCCGAACTGTCGGGCGGCCAGCAGCAGCGCGTCGCGATCGCCCGCGCGATCGTCACCAATCCCGACGTGCTACTCGCGGACGAGCCGACCGGAAATCTCGATTCCGAACGCTCGATCGAGATCATGCAGCTGCTCACCGATCTCAACCAGACGAGCAACATCACCGTGCTGATGGTTACCCATGAGCCCGACATGGCCGCGTTCGCGCGTACTATCGTCCATTTCAAGGACGGGCTGGTCGAGCGGGTCGAGAACAAGCACCACCAGGGCGAGGCAGTGGCCTAGATGTTCGGCACCACCTTCGTCCTCGCCGTGCGGTCGATCATGCGGCACAAGCTGCGCTCGATCCTGACCGCTTTGGGCATCATCATCGGCGTCGCAGCGGTCGTCACCATGGTCACGCTCGGCAAGGCGACCACCGCCGCCGTCCAGAAACAGATCTCCGCGCTCGGCACCAACATCCTCCAGATCCGTCCTGGCCAGGGCTTCGGCCGCGGCGGCGGCGGACCGCGTCCGCCCGATTTCAAGCCGGCGGACGTCGACGCGATTCGCGACCAGGTTGCCGGCGTCACCGCCGTCGCGCCCCAGGCGCAGACCACCGCCACCGTGATCTTCAACGGCGCCAACTGGTCGACGACGATCAACGGCACCACCAACGCCTATTTCAGCGTCCAGCCCTGGCCGCTGGTCGAGGGCCGCTACTGGAACCGCGCCGAGGAACAGGCCGGCAAGGGCGTCTGCATCATCGGCAGCACGATCCGCACCAACCTGTTCCGCGGCGGCAGCGCGGTGGGTGATCGCCTGCGCGTCAACGGCATCTCGTGCGACGTGATCGGCGTGCTCTCGACGCGCGGCCAGGCCGGGTTCGGCGGCGACCAGGACGATGTCGTCATCATGCCGATCAAGCAGGTCCAGCGCCGCTTCACCGGCAACCCCGACGTCCGCCTGATGCTGGTCGGCACCGATCCCGCCTATAACAGCGCGCAGATCCAGGCTTCGATCACCGATCTGCTGCGCGAACGCCGCAACATCACCGGCGGCAAGGACGACGACTTCAACATCTTCGACACCGCCCAGATCAGCGCGACGCTGACCGGCACGACGACATTGCTCACCCAGATCGTCGCCGCGGTGGCCGGCATCAGCCTGGTTGTCGGCGGCATCGGCATCATGAACATCATGCTGGTGTCCGTCACCGAGCGTACCCGTGAGATCGGCATCCGCCTGGCGATCGGCGCGGTGGCGAGCGAGGTGCTGATGCAGTTCCTGGTCGAGGCGGTGGTGCTGTCGATGCTGGGCGGGGTGATCGGGCTATTGCTCGCGCAGCTGGCCGTCGCGCTGATGTCCTATCTCGGCAGCCTGCCCTTCCTGTTCGACATCCAGATCAACACGATCGCCTTCCTGATCTCGGCGGTGATCGGCATCGTCTTCGGCTATTTCCCCGCCCGGCGCGCCGCCAGTCTCAACCCGATCGACGCACTCCGGCACGAATAAGATAAATTCCTCCCCGAGCTTGTCTCGGGGAGGAATGTTCACTTGCCGTCGGCCTCCAGACCATAGAGCTCGCGCAAATTGGCGAGATCCTCGCGGGTGTCGATATCGACCAGCTCGGCGGGGCTGGCGACGACATGGTGGCCGCGCTTGATCAGTTGCCGCGCACCTTCGTCGCCTTCGAGGTCGAGCAGGTCGTCGAACAGGTCGCGCCCGAACAGCGCCGGCGGCATCGGGCTGATGCCGTCGCTCGACGCTACGATCGTCGCAGGGCCGTCCGCCCGGTCGAACATCCGGTAGATGTGCGTCGCCGTCACGCGCGGCATGTCGGCGAGCGCGACAAGTACCGCCTGGGCGCCGGCTTTCTTCGCCGCCGCCACGCCGAAGCACAGCGAGCGCGCCTGGCCGAGCGAGGGATCGGGATTCTCGACCAGCTGATAGCCGAGCCCGGCGAAATCGAGTCTTGTGTCCGACACGACCGCGATCCGCATCATGAAGGGCACGCGGGCGAGCGCGGTGACGGCATGGAAGGCAAGCGGCTTGTTGAGGAACGGCTCGCTCAGCTTGTCGCCGTCGAAGCGTTGCGAGCACCCCGCCGCGAGCAGCACCAGCGCAACCCGCTCGGGCTCAAGCATGGAGGCTCCTTATCATGGCGGCGGCGATCGAAAGCGCGATCTCGGAGGGGCCGATCGCGCCGATATCGATTCCCGCCGGCCCCTCGATACGAGCGAGATCCTCGGCTCCGATGCCCGCCGCCGAGAGCCGTTCGAGCCGCGCGGCATGGCTTTTCCGCGATCCCAGTGCCGCAACATAGCCGGTCGGCGCACGGAGCGCGGCGACCAGCGCGGCATCGTCGATCTTGGGATCGTGGCTGAGCGTGACCACCGCGGTCGCGGGGTCGGGTGCCAATGCGGTCACGGCTTCGTCGGGCCAGCGGTCGTCCAGGGTCACGCCGGGAAAACGCTCGGCGGTCAGAAATCTCCCGCGCGGATCGATAACGACGGTCGAAATGCCCAGTTCGCGCGCCAGACCGGCGAGCGCCTGGGCGATCTGCACCGCACCGACGATGATCAGCCGGCGCGGCGGATCGTAGCGATTGACGAAGGCGCCCTCACTGGCACCGAGCAACGAAAGGCCGGTCCGGAGATCGGTCGCGACATCCAGCGAATGTCCCGCTGCCCGCGCGGCATCGACCGCATCGAACAGTTCGGGCGCGAAGCCGTCCGGCCCGACCGGCTGCACGAGCACGGCGATCTGCCCGCCGCAGGGAAGCCCCACTTCCCACGCCGCCGCATCGGCGACGCCGTAGTTTTTCACGACCGCCGGCGCGCCCGCGATCACCTGCGCGGCGGCTTCGAGGATATCGCTCTCGACGCATCCGCCCGAGACCGAACCTTCCAGCCGGCCATCCTCGTGGACCAGCATATGGCTGCCGCGCGGGCGCGGCGCCGACCCCCAGGTCGACACCACCGTCGCCAGCGCCATCCGCGCGCCCTTCCAGGCGCGGGCGGCCGCAAGCACGCTGTCATTTTCCGCCATCACGCCTCGCTACCGTCATATCCGCCGCCTAACCCCCTAGCGAAAGGAGAGTTTCGTGACGAGAACGCTGTTGATCGCCCTGATGCTGCTGGCGCCTGGAATCGCATTCGCGCAGGATCGGACCATGGAGAAGCCCCAGCCCCCCAAACAGCCTGGCGTGATTGTCATCGCCCATCGCGGCGCGAGCGGCGAGCGGCCCGAACACACCCTGCTCTCCTACGGCCTGGCGATCGAACAGGGCGCCGACTTCATCGAGCCCGATCTGGTGCCCACCAAGGACGGCGTGCTCGTCGCGCGGCACGAGAACAACATCGCCGACACGACCGACGTCGCCAGCCACCCGGAATTCGCCGACCGCAAGACGACCAAGACGATCGACGGCGAGACGCTCACCGGCTGGTTCACCGAGGACTTCACCCTCGCCGAGCTCAAGACCCTGCGTGCCAAGGAGCGCCTACCCCAGGTCCGCCCGGGCAACACCAAATATGATGGCCAGGCCCAGATCCCGACCTTCGACGAAGTCATCGCGCTGGCGAAGAAGGCGTCGAAGCAAACCGGCCGCACGATCGGCGTCTATCCCGAGACCAAGCACCCGACCTATTTCGCCTCGATCGGCCTGCCCACGGACCAGCGGCTGGTCGACAAGCTCAAGGCCGCGGGCTGGGACCGTGCTGACGCGCCGGTCTTCATCCAGTCGTTCGAGGTGAACAACCTCAAGAAGCTCAAGGGCATGACGCATGTCCGGCTGATCCAGCTCATGGCCAAGGACGGCGGCCCCGCCGACAAGGCCGCGCCCAGCTATGCCGCGATGAGCACGCCCGAGGGCCTGAAGGCGGTCGCGCAATACGCTTATGGCATCGGCCCCGAGCGCAGCCAGATCCTGCCAGCATCGGGCACGCCGACCAGCCTGGTCGCCGATGCGCATGCCGCCGGGCTCAAGGTCCATCCCTGGACCTTCCGAGCGGAAAACTTCTTCCTCTCGCCGCAATTTCGCGCCGGGGCACCGCTCGAGCATGGCCGTATCGCCGAGGAAATCACGTTTTTCCTGAAGCTTGGGGTAGATGGCTTCTTCACCGATTTCCCGTATATCGGGGTCCAGGCGCGCAATGCCTTTCTCGCCGCGCCAGCCAAATAAGAGTTTAGTGCATGCGTAAACTGGTC
Source organism: Sphingomonas sp. JC676 (assembly GCF_014489075.1). GTDB lineage: Bacteria > Pseudomonadota > Alphaproteobacteria > Sphingomonadales > Sphingomonadaceae > Sphingomonas. The sequence continues at coordinate 213,689 of NZ_JACTGR010000005.1, forward strand.
TTCTCCCTCGCTCTGGCGCTCCCCCTGCTTTCGGGCGGATGCATCGCCAAGACGGCGGTGGACATCGTCACGCTGCCGGTGAAGGCGGGCGGCCAAGTCGTCGACTGGTCGACGACGAGCCAGGACGAATCGGACCGCAACTACGGGCGGAAAATGCGCGAGAAGGAAGCCCGCGAGGGCAAGGAGCGCAAGGCGCATGAGAAGGAGTGCAAGAAGCACCCCGACAAGTGCGGCGACTATGAGGGCTATCGCGCCTCCGATCCCGGCTGAGGCCGCGCGAAGTTGACACGGTTGACACCTGCTATGTCGAAAAACCTGGTGGTGCGATCGGAGGCGACTAGGGCAAACCGACGATGAGAAAGAGCCGGCTCAGGCTCGCAAGTGAAATCCTACATTGCCAGCGGTTTCGCACAGGGAGCGGATGTCTGCCAATGACCCAATTGCAGACATCATGGCCGATAATTGATGCTACGGCCGGCGGTCCGCTTGCCCGCTGGCCGTCCCTCGCTACGATGCGGTATCAACACTTTACGAGGTGCCAATGCGAGCGCTTGCCGGCAGATATAATCGCGCAACCTATTGGTTGATGATCGCCGTCGCCATAATAGTAATATTCGGCCTGACGTTAATTTCGAAAAACCCCGTTCGGATGTCAGAATTTATTCTCATATTGATCTGCGTACCGAGATTGCACGATATTGGAAAATCAGGATGGCTGGTATTGTGGGGAGTCGGGCTTGAGTTCGCAACAATAGTGTTTGGTTTTTCATTTATGCCAGTGAACTCATTTGCCACTCTTATAAATATTGCAACGTTTGTGATCCTGGGACTAGTTATTTGGCTCGGATGCATACCCGGGGAGAGCGGCGCTAACCGGTTCGGCGAAGCGCCCTTGGGTGGGGTTCAGTGGAGATTCCAACCCAAGACCTGACGCAACCTAATTAGCCCCGCCCGCCAGCACCTGCGCGATCGCGCGGAGCACTTCGGCCCGCATCTGCACGAACAAATGGCTGCTGCGCACTTCGATCGCGCGGCCCTCGGCGGTGTGGCAGATCAGGCCGTTGACCAGCCCGTCGCTGCGGCTCCAGATTGCGGTCGAGGGCATCGGCAACGGACGCACCGCTTCCTCCAGCCGCTCGGCCACCACCGCATCGGTGATCTTCTCGCCGGTCAGCCATTCGAACGGCCGCCAGACATTGGTGGCGCTGGGCGGGCCGGCGAAGGGCGCGCTGATCGTGATCACCTCGCGGACCAGATCGGGGCGGCGATGCGCCGCGATCCGGCTCATGATCCCGCCCAGCGAGATGCCGACCAAGGTGACCTTCTCGCCGGTCTCGGCATGGATCTGCTCGATCCGCGCGATCAGCCGCTCGCCCTCCGCACCGATCGATCGCACGCCCAAATTGCGGCCGAGCCCCCAGCCATAAGCGCGATAGCCGAGCCGGCGCAGGAAGGCGCGCATCGCCAGATTGGAACGATCCGAGTTGGACAGGCCGGGCAATACCAGCACCGGCCGGGTGTCGCCGCGCGGCAGGCTGCGCAAGTCGGGCCAGTGCGCGGCCAGCTCGCCGAGCCCGAATGCGGCGCGGGGCCCTTCGGCGAGCAAAGCGAGCTTCGAGGGCGGCCGGTCCGCATGGGTCGCAAGCATATTGCTCAAAGCCATTGCATCACTCCGAAGGGGAACGGCGTCCATGCCCCCATACGAACCCCCGCGGCGCGCAATCCGCTCGATGTCCATTGGTTGCAGGTGTTGAACGCACTGTAATGGCCTCGCGCCGCATAGAAGCTGTCATGGTCGCCATAGCCCTTGTCGCGTGGACCTTCGGTGAACGTGCCGCGGATAAAGGCGACGAGCCGGCGATATTCCTCGGGCCGCAGCATCAGCGCGCGCACCTTCGGTCCGACCTGCGGCTCGGGCAGGCGCGTGACATGGAGCACGGTCGGCCCGATGCCTGACAGCGCGCGGACCGTGCGGCCGGGGCTGATCGCCGACCAGCTCGGCGTCTTGAGATAGAAATCGCGATTGCCCCAGCCAAAGGCCATGTGGCTGTGTCCGCCCTGCGCCGGGTTGCGCAGATCGGCGGGCGACGCCTGCTCGCGCCAATCCACGCCCTGGGCAACCACGGGCAGCACCAGGTCGCTATGGATGCCGTTGTCGATCACGTAGATTCGGACGCCCGCATCGGCCTGGCGCCAGTTCGAATTGACCGGAATCGCGCCGCCGATCAGAGCCGCGACCGGATATGCGACGACAAGCGCCACCAGCAGGACGGCCAGCCCGAGCTCGCGGCGCGTCCATGTTGCAGTGCGGTTTCGCGGCATCGTTACGCATGCTACTATCATCGCATGGCAAATGACACGCATGTGCTGGACCGCCCCCCCGAGGGCGCGGCCGCAGACTGGACGATACCGCAGGACTGGAAAGCCTATACCGCGGAAGAGCACGCCACCTGGGACACTTTGTTCGCGCGGCAGGCGAAGCTGCTGCCGGGACGCGCCTCGGCGGCGTACCTCAAGGGGCTCGACGCGCTGCGGCTGTCGGACGGCGGCATTCCCAATTTCGAGGAATTGTCCGAGCGGCTGATGAAGCTGACCGGCTGGCAGGTCGTCGCGGTACCGGGGCTGGTGCCCGACGAGGTGTTCTTCGATCACATGGCGAACCGCCGCTTCGTCGCCGGCAATTTCATCCGCCGGCCCGATCAGCTCGATTACATCCAGGAGCCCGACGTCTTCCACGACGTGTTCGGCCATGTGCCGATGCTCGCCGATCCGGTGTTCGCCGATTATCTCGCGGCCTATGGCCGCGGCGGCATGCGCGCGCTCCAGCTCGGTGCGCTCAAGCAGCTTGGGCGGCTCTATTGGTACACGGTCGAGTTCGGTCTGATCGAGGAAGCGGGCAACCTGCGCATCTATGGCTCGGGCATCGTCTCGAGTTCGGCCGAGAGCGTGTTCGCGCTGGAGAGCGACAGCCCCAACCGTATCTGCTTCGACATGAAGCGGGTGATGCGCACCGATTACCGGATCGACGATTTCCAGCAGAATTACTTCGTCATCCCGAGCTTCGAGGAACTGCTCCGCCAGACGGTCGAGACCGATTTCGCGCCGCTCTATGACGAGATATTGGGGCAGCCCGAAATCCCGATCGCCGCGATCCTGCCGGGCGACGACGTGATTACCCACGGCACGCAGGAATATGCGGACGGGAAGGCTGCCGGCTAATCCCCAGATCGTCATCCCCGCGAAAGCGGGGACCCAGCTTCGTGCCTAGCAGTTGAGCGTGTCGAACAGATCGAGCTAAACCCTAAATCGTCACCCCGGCCGCAGTGCCGGGGTCCACTTGTCCGCGAGAGAGCGGCAGGAGGCTCCAGCGACTCGCTCAGTCGCATGGTGGACCCCGGCACTACGGCCGGGGTGACGATTGTTTCGCCTTATCCCTCACCAGCTCCCGAAACCCGGCGCCTCGCCCTTGCCGCGGCTCAGCCGAGTCGTGCGGTCGGCGCCGTAGCGGGTGCGCTTGACCAGGCGGAGCGTCGGCCAGGCGCCGCGCTCGATCCGGCCGACGAGGCGGAGCCCCTGGCGCCGATAGGCCTGCGCCACCGCCTCGGCCTGGGTGTCGAGCAGCCCGGCGAGGATCAGCGTGCCGCCCTCCGCCAATGCCATGCCCAACGTCGGCGCCAGCTCGATCAACGGGCCGGCGAGGATATTGGCGATGATCAGGTCATAGGGCGCGCGGCCGATCAGCAGCGGATGCTCCATACCCGGTGCTACCGCCAGCGCCACCTGCCCCATGCCGCCGCCCAGCGCGATACCGTTATGCTCCGCATTTTCGGCGGTCACCTCGATCGACTTGGGATCCACGTCCGACGCGGTGGCAAAGGCGCGCGGCCAGAGATGCAGCGCGGCGAAGGCGAGCAGTCCGGTGCCGGTACCGAGATCGAGCAGGTTGCGCACCTGCGTGCCTTGCGCCTTCATCCGGTCGAGTGCGATCAGGCAGCCCGACGTAGTCTCGTGTGTGCCGGTGCCGAAGGCGAGCCCGGCATCGATGCGGAACGCCTTGGTGCCCTGGGGCACCTCACCCTTGTTGGTCGCGGTATGGACATAGAAGCGCCCGGCCCGGACCGGCTCGATCCCCGCCTGGCTCAGCGTCACCCAATCCACATCGCGGATCCGTTCGGCGACCGGCTTGATGCCCGCCGCGCTCGGCACCAACGCCTGCACCGCAGTCAGCGCAGCACTGTTCGGTTTGCCCTCGAAGAACGCCTCGAGCTGCCAGTGCGCCGGATCGTCGGCGATCCGCTCGCTGGTGAGCAGAACCGGCGACGGCACGATCGCCGCCAGAGCGGGATCCTCGAAGTCGATCGCCTCGGCCTCGTCGCGAGTGCAAGGCAGGATGAGCTTCCAGCTGGACATCAGCCGATATCCACGGGCTGGGCGGCAACCACCTTCAGCGTCGGGATGTCGATCGCGCGATAGTAGAGCTTCCTGCCCTGACGCATCAGCAGCCCGAGCCGGGTCGGGCTCTGCATCCACAGGCGATCGACGCCGTCGATGCCGGTGAGAACGAACGCCTGCTGGCCGGTGGCGAGATCCCCGATCAATATATCCTCCGATTTTCCGTCGACGGCCTCGACCCGCAGCACATAATAAGCGCGCGGCGGCTTCACTTGCTTGCCGTCCGCGCCGGTGACCTCATACTCGTCGTTCGTCGGCTCTTCGGGACCGGCCAGCGCGGGCAGATAATAGCGCGCGGCGATGTGGCGGCGATTGTCGGCGAGCAGCTTGCGGTTCGCGCCCGTCGCCTTGTCGAGCAGGACGACATTGCGCTCGTCGGCCTCTCCGCTACGGCCGGACGATGAATAGGCGCCGCCGCCGCGCCCGATTGAGGCCTCGGTCGCGATCACGATCTCGTTGATGCCGGTGCCGATGAGCGGATTCACCTCGGCCACCGCAAAGGCTTCGGTCGCCGCCTTGCCCTGGATCGGCGCGGGATCCCGTACCTGATGGGTGTTCCAGGCGAGAATAGTCACAGCGATGAAGATCACCGCGGCGGCGGCAAGAAGCCCCACCCCGGCGAATATCCACAGCAGCCCCCGCGCCATGATCCGTCCGCTCTCTGCCATCGTCCCCCTCCTCGATACGGTCTAGCGCACGTAACTCGCGCCGTTGATGTCGAGCACGGCGCCGGTCATCGACGGCGGCGCCTCGAGCGCGCAGAAGCGGGCGAGCGTGGCGACTTCCGCAGGATCGGCGACGCGGCCGAGCGGGATGTCTGCCAGCAACTTGTCGCCGCCGCGGCTCGAAAGATAGTCTTCAGCCATGCCGGTCATGGTGAAGCCCGGGCAGATCGCGAAGGCGAGGATGCCCTCGGCGGCATAGCCGCGGGCGATGCTCTTGGTCATGCCGATCATGCCCGCCTTGGACGCGGCATAATGCCAGTGCGCGGGGCTGTCGCCGCGATAGGCGGCGCGGCTGGCGATGTTGACGATACGGCCGCTACGGCCTTCGGTCTGCCAGTGGCGCACGGCGAGGCGGCAAAGCTCGGCCGACGCGGTCAGGTTGACGCGCATCGTCTTCTCCCAGCCCGCGACCCAGTCGTCATGTTCGAGATCGAGCGGCGTCGCCTCGAAGATGCCGGCATTGTTGACCAGCACGTCGATGCGGCCGTCGAGCGCTTCCAGCGCCTGGTTCCACAGCGCCTGCGGGGCGGCGGGATCGGTGAAGTCGGCGGGGATGCCGCTGCTGGTGCCGTGGCCGATCAGCCTTGTGTCGTCACGGGTGAGGGTTTCGGCGATCGCCGCGCCGATGCCGCGGCTGCTGCCGGTCAGAAGGATGTGCGTCTGCATGCCTCCGCCCTAGCGCGCCCGTGCCGCATCGTCACCCCGTGCTCCTGCGAAAGCAGGAGCCCAGAGCAACAGGCGACATTCTATCCGGCCCTAGGCTCCTGCTTTCGCAGGAGCACGAAACCGGAGGCGATGGTCAGGCCGCAACCGAAGTGGAGAAGGTGTCCGCCGCCAGGCGCAGCTGCGACAGCCGATCGTCGACCTCGGCGAAGTCGCGCTGGAGCGTGTCGATCTCGCTGGTGACGTTCTTGGTATCCTCGCGGATGGCGCCGATGGTGGCGGACATCGAGTCGGCGGCGAGCGCGGTCTCGTCGACCGCGGCGGTGATCGCGGTGACCGTCTGCGCCTGAACTTCCATCGCGCTGCGGATGCGGTTGGCGCTTTCCTGGACCTCGGTGACGGTCGAGCGGATCGAGGCGTTGGTCTCGACGGTGCTCTTCGTCGCCGACTGGATCGCGGCGATCTTCGCGGCGATATCGTCGGTCGCGCGCGCGGTCTGGTTAGCGAGGCTCTTCACTTCCTGCGCGACCACCGCAAAGCCGCGCCCGGCATCGCCGGCACGGGCCGCTTCGATCGTCGCGTTGAGCGCGAGCAGGTTGGTCTGGCCGGCAATGTCGCGGATCAGGCCCAGGATCGATTCGATCGACTTGGCATGGTCGGAGAGCATCTCGCTCATCCCCACCGCCGCGCCTGCCTGGCTCGAAGCGCGCGTCGCGATCTCGGCTGCCGCCTCGACCTCGCTGCGCGCATCCTCGATCGCGCGGATCAGACCGGCCGCGGTCTGCGCGGCCTCGCGCATCGCCACCGCCGACTGCTCGGCTGCCGCGGCGACTTCGCTGGTCTTGCCGAGCATGCCGCGCGCCGAGCTCGACGCACCCTGCGCCTGCACCCGGATGCGGTTGCCCAGCGCGGTCGCGCCCTCGATCGATTCGGCGATGCTGGCGCGGAACTGCGCCGAACGGTCGCGCCGCGCCTCGTCGGCCAGCGCGGCGTCGCGTGCGCCGAGATGGCCGGCCATCAGATCGGCCTCGGCCATCGCAAGGCGCTGCACCACGTCGCACAGCCGGCCAAGCCGCTCGGCATCGTCGGGGAGCGCTTCGCGCAGCATGCGCATCGTCTCGCTATGCGCGAAGGAGAAAGCGGCGAGCACCGCAGGCAAAGGAATGCCGGCGCGGTAGGTCTCGGCGGCATAGCCGCACGCCATCTCGACCCATTCCTCGCTGAACGGCTTGTCGAACTTGGTGCGGCCATAATGCGTGCCGCGCTGGACCTGCTCGGCATAGCCCTGCTCGGTTGCGAGAATCGCGTGCATCGGCGCGCTGGCGGGCAAGGTGCGGAAATGGCGCCAGAACGCCTCGGCAATCTCGCGCTGGCGGCCGCTGATCAGCTCGGATATCTCGCGGCAGGCCGGGGTGATCGCACCGTCCCAATCATATTCGCGGCGATGATCGGCGACCGAGCGGGTACCGCCGCTCCACTGACCTGGCTGGCGCGTTCCGACCATTTGTATCTCCTATGCCGCGAACTTGGCGACGAAGTCGCTCGCGCTGCCCTTCAGGCTGCCGAGCTGGCCGTCGAGAACGGCGAAGCCCTGGCCGACCTGGTCGATCTCGGAGGCCACCGCCTCGGTATCCTCGCGGATGGCGCCGATGGTGGCGGACATCGAGTCGGCGGCGAGCGCGGTCTCGTCGACCGCGGCGGTGATCGCGGTGACGGTCTGTGCCTGGATTTCCATCGCGGCGCGGATGCGGTTGGCGCTTTCCTGGACCTCGGTGACGGTCGAGCGGATCGAGGCATTGGTCTCGACGGTCGACTTGGTGGCCGACTGGATCGCGGCGATCTTGGCGGCGATGTCGTCGGTCGCACGCGCGGTCTGGTTGGCGAGGCTCTTCACTTCCTGCGCGACCACCGCGAAGCCGCGACCGGCATCGCCGGCGCGGGCCGCTTCGATCGTCGCGTTGAGCGCGAGCAGGTTGGTCTGCCCGGCAATGTCGCGGATCAGGCCCAGGATAGATTCGATCGACTTGGCATGGTCAGAGAGCATCTCGCTCATCCCCACCGCCGCGCCTGCCTGGCTCGACGCACGCGTCGCGATCTCGGCCGCTGCCTCGACTTCGCTGCGCGCATCCTCGATCGCGCGGATCAGGCCGGCGGCGGTCTGCGCCGCCTCGCGCATCGCCACCGCCGACTGCTCGGCCGCCGCCGCGACTTCGCTGGCCTTGCCGAGCATGCCGCGCGCCGAAGCCGAAGTGTGGACCGCCTGGACACGGAGCTGATCGCCTTCGCGCGACGCGCGCTCGACGGTCGCGCCGATCGAGTCGCGGAATTCGAGCGCCAGCCGGTCGCGGGCGACCTGCGCGCTATATTCGCGGTACATGTTGTAGATCTCGACGGTGATGTCGCCTTCGAGCGCCGAGAGACGCATCAGCGTATCGATCAGCACCGGCAGCCGCCCATCATTGGCGCCCAGGCGGCGCATCAGCACCTCCAGCGCGGCGCGGTCGCTTGCGTTGATCATCGAGAGCAACGCCATCGGCGGCACGCCGCCCGAATAGGCGGCGGCGACCGAACGCTCGATCGATTCGATCCAGCTGCGCCCGGCGGTGTCGAGGAAGCGATCCTTGAGGAAGACGACGCCCAGGTCGATCATCTTGGCGGTATCGTCGGGCGCCCAGTTGCGCTCGTCGGCGAAGCAGCGCAGCCATTGCTGCCAGTACGCGCTGGAAACTGCGTGGATCTCGGGTTCGAGCGTTTCCCATGCTTCGCGGCTCGACTGGATCAGCGACCCGTCGAAATCGAAGATGCGCAACCGCGCCCGCACGTCGATCGCCGCGCTCATGGTGCCCGGCACCGGAAGGGCGTTGGTCGATGCCACTGTCGTCACGAAGCAATTCCCCTGTTTGCGGCCCGGGAAAATTGGACGAACCGCTGGTGGACCAGCTATGCCGTGCAACTGGTTAAAGGGGGGTTAGCCAATCCCTCGGTAGGGGCGCGCTCGGCGATCCGGCTTGCATCCTTCGAGTGCCCGGCTAATGAGGCCCCCGTCGACCCGAAAGGAACGCCTTTGGCCAACGTCCGCAACACAGCGCGACCGCTGTCACCCCATCTCGGCATCTGGAAATGGGGACCTTCCATGGCGGTCTCGATCGTCCACCGCGTCACCGGGTCGGGAATGGCGACGGTCGGCACGATCCTGTTCGTCTGGTGGCTCGTCGCGATGGCATCCGGCCCGGCCGCCTATGCCGGGTTCGTCGACCTGTTCACCTATCAGTCGGGCGCGCTCAACGCCGCCGGCTATATCTTCGGGATCGGCCTGACCCTGTCCTTCTTCCAGCACATGGCATCGGGCGTCCGCCACCTCTTCACCGACATGGGCACCAATTTCGAGCTCAAGGGCAACAAGTCCACCGCACTCGCCACCTTCGCTTTCTCGATCGTCGCGACGGCAGCCTTCTGGATCGTCCTTCTGGAGAAGACCCATGGGTGATGGAACCGAACTCGGCCGCGTCCGCGGCCTGGGCGCCGCGCACGAAGGCGCCCTCGGCTGGTGGCAGCACAGCGTCAGCGCGGGATCGAACCTGATCCTCGTATTGTGGTTCATGCTCTCGATGCTGCTGCTGCCGGCGCACGACTATGCCACGCTCACGACCTGGCTGGCCCAGCCGCTCGCGGCGGTGCCTCTGATCCTGCTGGTGACCAGCGTCGCCTTCCATTTCCGCCACGGCCTCCAGGTGGTGATCGAGGATTATCAGCATGACGAGACGCGCTTCGTGCTGCTGATCGTGCTGCATTATTTCACCATCGCCGCCGCCGCGCTGGCGATCTTCTCGATCCTCAAGGTTGCGTTCGCCCCCGGAGTGGCCGCCTGATATGTCCGCCTACAAGATCATCGATCACACCTATGACACCGTCGTCGTCGGCGCCGGTGGCTCGGGCCTGCGCGCGACGATGGGCTCGGCCGAGGCCGGGCTGAAGACCGCGTGCATCACCAAGGTGTTCCCGACGCGGAGCCACACCGTTGCAGCGCAGGGCGGCATTGCCGCGTCGCTGGGCAACAACACGCCCGATCACTGGTCGTGGCACATGTACGACACCGTCAAGGGCTCGGACTGGCTCGGCGACCAGGACGCGATCGAGTACATGGTCCGCGAAGCTCCGGCCGCGGTCTATGAGCTCGAGCATGCCGGGGTGCCGTTCAGCCGCAACGACAATGGCACGATCTACCAGCGCCCGTTCGGCGGCCATATGCAGAATATGGGCGAAGGCCCCCCCGTGCAGCGCACCTGCGCCGCGGCGGACCGCACCGGCCACGCGATGCTCCACGCGCTCTACCAGCAGAGCCTGAAGTACGACGCCGATTTCTACATCGAATATTTCGCGCTCGACCTGATCATGGAGGACGGCGCGTGCCGCGGCGTGATCGCGCTCTGCATGGAGACCGGCGCGATCCACCGCTTCCGCAGCCATGCCGTGGTGCTCGCCACGGGCGGCGGCGGCCGCATCTACCAGTCGGCGACCTCGGCGCACACCTGCACCGGCGACGGCAACGGCATGGCGCTGCGCGCCGGCATCGCGCTCCAGGACATGGAGTTCGTCCAGTTCCACCCGACCGGCATCTACGGCGCCGGCGTGCTGATCACCGAGGGTGCGCGCGGCGAGGGCGGCTACCTCACCAACTCCGAAGGCGAGCGCTTCATGGAGCGCTATGCACCCTCGGCGAAGGATCTCGCCTCGCGCGACGTCGTGTCACGCTCGATGGCGATGGAGATCCGCGAGGGTCGCGGCGTGGGCAAGGAGAAGGACCATATCTTCCTTCACCTCAACCATATCGATCCCAAGATCCTGCACGAGCGGCTTCCCGGCATCACCGAGACCGGCAAGATCTTCGCCGGCGTCGACCTGACCCGCCAGCCTTTGCCCGTGGTGCCGACCGTCCATTACAATATGGGCGGCATCCCGACCAATTATCATGGCGAGGTCGTCCATAATAAGGACGGCAATCCGGATGCGGTGGTCCCGGGCCTGTTCGCGGTCGGCGAGGCGGCCTGCGTCTCGGTCCATGGCGCCAACCGCCTGGGCTCGAACTCGCTGATCGACCTGGTCGTGTTCGGCCGCGCCACCGGTCTCCGCCTCAAGGAGATCGTCAAGCCCGGCACGTCGCACGCCGCGCTGCCTGCCGGTTCGGAAGAATATTCGCTCACCCGGCTCGACCATTTCCGCAATGCCAAGGGCGCCACGCCCACCGCGCAGATCCGCGCCGAGATGCAGAAGACGATGCAGCGCAATTGCGCCGTGTTCCGCGACAGCGAATTGCTGGCCGAGGGCGTCGAGAAGATCGGCAAGGTCTATGCACGTTTCCAGGACGTCGGCATCACCGATCGCTCGCTGATCTGGAACACCGATCTGGTCGAGACGCTCGAGCTCGACAATCTGATCAGCCAGGCGGTGGTGACGATGGAGTGCGCCGCCAACCGCAAGGAAAGCCGCGGCGCGCACATGCACGAGGATTTCCCCGAGCGCGACGACAAGAACTGGATGAAGCACACCGTCGCGACCTTCACCGGCTGGGGCGGCAAGGACGGCAAGACCGCGATCGAGTATCGCCCGGTCCACGACTACACGCTCACCGACGACATCGAGTATATCAAGCCCAAGAAGCGGGTTTACTGATGCGCGGAGCCTGCTTGCTTCTGGCGAGCGGGCTCCTCCTTTCGGGCACATGGGCTGCATTCCCCGCGACGGCGCAGATCGGTCCACCTCCCGCGACGCTGCATGCCGATCCGTTCTACGCGCAATATGTCGATGCCGGCGGCGTCCCAATCCTCTCCTCGACCAGGGTGCCGGCGAAAGCGCTGCTCGCGGCACGCGACATCGTCCAGGCGATGCTGGCCGAGCGCCCCGACCTCCACGCGCAGCTGGTGGCGGACGGCATCCGGGTCGCGGTGATGGCCAGGGACGAAGGCACGCTCGACCTGCCCGAGCAGCGCGGCTGGAAGAAGCCCGCGCGCGACGATCCGCGCCTCACCCCGTGCGAGCGCAAGCAATATGACGCGCGGATCGGCAGGCTCAGCGACCGCGCCTATTGGGACGCCCGCGCGCGCGGCATGTCGGGTCCGCTCACCAGCACGGGGGCGGAGAACCTGCTCGGCGACCCCAACGGCCGCTATTACGGGCAGAACATCCTCGTCCATGAATTCGCGCACATGATCCTGCTCGCCGCGGAGAACCGCGACCCGCGGCTCTATGCCGAAATTGCCCAGGCCTATGCCGCCGCCCTGGCCGCGCATCGCTGGCAGGGTGAATATGCTGCAGTCTCGATCGGCGAATATTGGGCGATCGGCACGCAGATCTGGTTCAACACCAACCAGCTCGTCGCCTTCGACGGGCGTCGCATCCTCTCGCACCAGGATCTCGAAGCCTATGACCCGGCGCTCTATCGCGCGCTCGGCAAAGTCTATGGAACCAGCCACCGCATCGCCGCCGATGTCTTCTACATGCATCCGGCGCGCGTGCCCCCAGGGCCAGTGCCACGGAACACCGCCGAGATCTGCTAAGGCGCCGCTTGCAATGTAGGATTTCGGCTGCTCCACCTGCGTCCAGCCCCTGGCGTCGGGAGGCCCGCTCTTTGACCTGGTGATCCGCGATACCCGACACACGTATCGAGCGCGCATCGTCACTCGGCTCACCGCATTATCGCGCTACAGGGCCGTTACCTTCGTTACCTTTGGACGTCCCCGCCACGTCGCCGCGGAAATATCCGGACCAGTGCGACGGCGCACGAAAAAGGGCGCGGCAAACTGGCTGCCGCGCCCTTTTTTTCGTTCGCCCGGTGTTAGGCGAAGCTGACCTTGGTCTTGGCGGCGCGACGGCGGACCGCCATGCCGGCCAGGCCGAAGCCGCCGATCATCATGCCCCATGCCGCCGGCTCGGGAACCGCGACCACGCTGACGTTATCGAGCAGCGGCCCGATATTGTCGGCGCTGGTGGTGCTGAAGGACAGCTGCAACGTGCCCGCCGTGAGCGGCGTGAACAACAGGCTGTAGGTGGTGAAGCCCGCATTGCCCGCGACCGAAGCCCCATAGCTGATCGAGGTGACGTTGGAGAAACTGCCGACTAGGGCCGGCGAGCCCGGGAAGCCGGTCAACGTCATCAGCCCGTTGATGCCGGTCGGCGCGCCGAACAGCGTCGCGAAGCTGAAGCTGTCCGAATCGCCCGAACGCTGGCTGCCGCCCAGGTCGAAGCTGATCTTGACCGTGTGGCCGCCGGCGAACGCGATCGCGTTCGACAGTAGCGCGCCGGGACCGCTGGTGCCGTCGAGATCGACGCACTTGCCGTCGCAGATGATGCCATAGTCCGGCGATGAAACCAGATCGACCTGACCGGTCGTGGTGAAGTTCGTGAAGCTGCCATAGTTCAGCGTGCTGCCGGCAGGGCCTTCGCCATTGAAATTGTCGTTGAAATTCTGTGCGTGCGCGGCAGCTGGCGCCAACGCCAATGCAGCAATCGCGAGCAGGCTATACCTTACCATTGTCCGTCCCCTCTTAACGAATCACTTACCCTATTTCGATGGTCTCACAGCTTCATCGATTCGCAAATACGTAAACGATTGATTACTTTGTCTTCTTTTGGGATCTCGGGTAAATTCCAAGTAATCACAATGGTAAGCAAGGCACAGTTGACGCGGATGCGCGAAAACTATCCCGCTGCCCTATTGCTTGACACCGGGTATTGCGCGGAGAGAGTGGCGAGCAAACCACCGGGATCGAAAACAAGATGCGATCTGTCCTCCTCGCGCGCGTGGCGTTCTGCGCGGCTCTGCTCCTCGCACCGCTCACCGCATCGGCCCAGCGTTATGCCCCGCCCCAGCACAAGGCCGATTGGCCGGGCCTCGTCTCCGGCCAGGAGGGGATCGACGGGCTCGACAGCGGCCCCGAACTCCAGCGCGGGCGCCCGGCGAAGGAGATGCTCGCCGACCACCGCAAGCTCGACGCCGCGCTCGCCACGCTCCAGCCCCAGCGCAAGAACCTGGTCGACGCCTATGTGATCTCGGTCGCGCTCGACAGCGATCCGGTGTTCGGACGCGAAGCGCGCGAGGCGGGCAAGGTGCTCAGCCGCCGATTCGATGCCGCGGGGCGCACTTTGGTCTTCGCCGGCAGCAACGGCAACGGTCCGAGCGAGCTTCCGAATGGCAGCCTGGAGACGCTGACGCTCGCGCTCGCCCGCGTGGCGGAGGTGATGGACAAGAACCAGGACGTGCTCGTCCTCTACACCACCAGCCACGGCGCCAAGGTGGGCATCGCCTATCATGACGGCGACCAGGGCTATGGCCTGCTCTCGCCCGCGCGGCTTGCCGGCCTGCTCGACGAGCTGGGCATCAAGAAGCGCGTGCTGATCCTGTCGGCCTGCTATTCGGGCATCTTCGTGCCGGCGCTGATGAGCGACGATACCGCCTTGTTCACCGCCGCCTCGTCCGATCGCACGTCGTTCGGTTGCATGGCCGAGAATGACTGGACCTTTTTCGGCGACGCGATGATCAACCACGCGCTCCGGAAACCCCAGCCGCTGGCGGCGGCATCGGACGAGGCGCGCGGGATGATCGGCGCGTGGGAGGCGGCCTCCAGCCTCAACCCGTCCAACCCCCAGGTCAGCATCGGCGACGATGTCGCGACCTGGCTGACGCCGCTCGAATCGCGCATGCCCCGGGACGTGACCCAGCCGGTCGGCAAGCCCGCCACCGACGCGCTGAAACGCTAGTCTTCCGGAACTTGCAGGGCCTGTGTCGGTTGCGCAGGCCATGACCGAACCCAACGTCGCGCCGCCCTCCGCCGGCGTGAACAAATATCCGCTGCTCGCGACGCCGCACATCCACCTCCACGGGCCGGTGGACCATGCGATGTACGAGAGCTTCCGCCAGCAGCTCGCCGATGCGCCGCGGGAGGGCTCGCTGGTGGTGGCGATCTCGACTCTGGGCGGCGACCCCGAGGTCGCGCGGTTGATGGGCGACGAGCTGCGCCTGCTCCGCGAGTTCAAGGATCGCGAGATCCTGTTCCTCGGCAAGGTCGCGGTCTATTCGGCCGGCGCGACCTTCATGTCCGCCTTCCCGGTCGACAAGCGCTTCCTGACCAGAGGCACGCGGCTGATGGTCCACGAGCGGATCATGGACAGCACGATCCAGCTCTCCGGCCCGCTCAAATCGCTCACCGCGACACTCAAGGCCAAGCTCCACGAGATCGAGCATTCGATCCAGATCGAGGAAGAGGGCTTCCGCGATCTGGTCGCCGGATCGAAGATCGATTTCGACGAAGTGCAGACGCGCGCGCCGTCGAACTGGTACATCGAAGCCGAGGAAGCGCGCGACAAGGGGCTGGTGCTCGACGTGATCTGATGCGCGCCAGGCGCAGCCATCCTATACAAGTCCAAAGTGGGCTTGCGCTGCGTTTGCGAAAGGCATAGCCCGCGCTTCGAAACGCGTCGTGCCGCAAAGGACCTTCAGGAATGGCCGATTTCCGCCTGCCCAAGAACAGTGTCGTCAAAAAGGGCAAGGAACACAAAGCCGATCCCGGCGCGACTAACGTCAAGAAGTTCAAGATCTACCGCTACGATCCCGATAGCGGCGAGAATCCGCGCTACGACAGCTTCGAGGTCGATCTCGACGAATGCGGCCCGATGGTCCTCGACGCGCTCATCAAGATCAAGTCCGAACAGGATTCGTCGCTGACCTTCCGCCGCTCGTGCCGCGAGGGCATTTGCGGCTCCTGCTCGATGAACATGGACGGGCGCAACGGCCTCGCCTGCACCACCGCGATCGAGGATTTGAAGGGCGACGTCCGCATCACGCCGCTGCCGCACATGGACGTGATCAAGGACCTGGTCCCCGATTTCACGCATTTCTATGCGCAATATGCCTCGATCAAGCCGTGGCTGCAGACGGTGACAACCGCGCCTTCGGGCAAGGAGCGGCTCCAGAGCCCCGAGCAGCGCGACAAGCTCGACGGCCTGTACGAATGCATCCTGTGCGCCTGCTGCTCGACCTCGTGCCCGAGCTATTGGTGGAACAGCGACAAGTTCCTCGGCCCCGCCATCCTGCTCCAGGCCTATCGCTGGCTGGCCGACAGCCGCGACGAGATGACCGGCGAGCGGCTCGACGCGCTCGAGGATCCGTTCCGCCTCTATCGCTGCCACACGATCATGAACTGCGCCAATGCCTGCCCCAAGGGCCTGAACCCGGCCAAGGCGATCGCCGAGATCAAGAAGATGGAAGCCGAGCGCACGCTTTGAACGAAGCGACGCCAGCGTTCATTTACGAGGACGATCCGGCGCTTCCGGGATGGAAGCGCTGGACGCTGGACGACCCGACCCGGTTCAATGCGCTGCTGGGCCCGTTATGGGTCCGGATGGAAGAAGGCCAGGCTCGCGTCCGGATGGTGCCGGAGCGGCGCCATTCGAACCTTGGCGACAAGGTGCATGGCGGCGCATTGCTCGGCTTTATCGACGTCGCGCTGTTCGCCGCGGCGCGCGCGCACGGCCTGCTCGATGTCGGCCCGGCGGTGACGCTCGATCTCTCGGTGCAGTTCATCGGTGCGGGCTCGCTCGACGCACCGGTCGAGGCCGAAGTCGAGCTGCTGCGCGAGACCGGACGGCTGATCTTCCTGCGCGGACTGATCGTCCAGGGCGATGCGCGCGTCGCGAGCTTCTCCGGCACGGTGCGCAAGTTCACCAAGAAATGACCCGCGTCCTCGAACGATACCGCGCGCTGGTCGCCGCCAACGAGCTTCGCACCGATCCCGAGCAGGAGGCCGCCGCCGCGCGGCTCGACGCCCTCGCCGCTGAACTCGAGGCCGTGCCCAAGAAGGGCAGCATCTTGTGGCGCGCGCTGGGCCGGATGCCCGAGCCGCCGCGCGGCGTCTATCTGTGGGGCGGCGTCGGCCGCGGCAAATCCATGCTGATGGACCTGTTCTTCGAGGCGGTGGCCATCCGCCGCAAGCGCCGCGTCCACTTCCACGAATTCATGCTCGAAGTGCACGAGCGCCTGAACGTCGAGCGCCAGAAGGACACACAGGATCCGGTGGTTGCCGTCGCCGATGCGCTGGCCGACGACATCCGCCTTCTCGCCTTCGACGAAATGGTGATCAACAACCCCGCCGACGCGATGATCCTGTCGCGGCTCTTCACCGAGATGATGCGCCATGGGCTCACCGTCGTTGCCACGTCGAACCGCCCGCCGCGCGACCTCTACAAGGACGGGCTCAACCGCCAGCTGTTCCTGCCCTTCATCGCCCTGATCGAGAGCGGCATGGACGTGCTCGCGCTCAACGGGCCCGTGGATTATCGGCTCGATCGCCTCGGTCAGGTAGACACCTGGCTCGTTCCCAACGGCCCCGAGGCGACCGCCCAGCTCTCCGCCGCTTTCTTCCGCCTGACCGACTATCCGGTCGAGGACCGCGCGAAAGTGCCCGCCTGCGAGCTGCCGGTGCAGGGCGGCCGCGAGATGCGCGTCCCCAAATGCTTGAAGGGCGTCGCGGTCTTCTCGTTCAAGCGGCTGTGCGGCGAGGCGCGCGGCGCGGCCGACTATCTCGCCGTTGCGCGGCGCTTCCACACAGTGATCATCGTCGGCATCCCCAGATTGGGTCCGGAGAACCGCAACGAGGCGGCGCGCTTCGTCACGCTGATCGACGCGCTCTACGAGCACAGAGTCAAGCTGCTCGCGGCCGCCGATGCCGAGCCGCAGCAGCTCTATGAGGCCGGCGACGGCCGCTTCGAATTCGACCGCACCGTATCGCGCTTGATGGAGATGCAGTCCGATGCGTATCTGGCGGAGGGACACGGAGAGGCGGCATGAAGAGGCTATCGGTCGTGCTGGCGGGGCTCGCGACGGTCGCCGCCACGCCCGCGATCGCCGGTCCGCCCTATGACACCGACGATCCGATGCCGACCGATTTCCGCCATTGGGAGGTCTATTCATTCCTCGCCGCGTCCGGCTTTCGCGGCCAGACCGAGGGGGCGACGGGTCTCGACCTCAATTTCGGTGCGATGCCCGGCGTCCAGCTGACCGCGACGCTGCCAATGAACTTCGCCCATGATCCGGCGACACGCATCGGCGCGGGCAATATCGAGCTTGGCGTCAAATACCGCTTCTTCCACAGCGACACTGCCGGTCTCTCGCTCGCTGCCTTCCCGCGCCTGATCCTGCCCAGCGCGAGCCGCGGCTTCGGATCGGGGCGCACGGCGGTGCAGCTTCCGATCTGGGCGCAGAAGGATTTCGGCAGCTGGTCGCTGTTTGGCGGGGGCGGCTACACGATCAATCCGGGCACCGGAAACCGAAACTTCTGGAAGGGCGGCATCGCGCTTACCCGCGAAATCACCTCGCGCCTGTCGCTGGGTGCCGAAGCCACGCATCAGGGGCCCGACGCTCGCGATTCGGGAAGCAGCTCGACGCTGGGCCTGGGTGGCAGCTATCGGCTGAAGCGCCCCCTTTCGGTGCTTTTTTCCGCCGGACCGGGCTTCGAGCGAGACAGTGACCGCACGCAATTTCATGCTTACGCTGCACTCCTTCTCAACTTCTAGAAAGAGACGGCCATGACCCAGGAGCACCGCGATCTCGTCAGCAAGGTGCCGGCGGTGACGCTGGGTTTCTGGATAATCAAAGTCCTGGCAACGACGCTGGGCGAGACCGGCGGCGACACCGTCTCGATGACCTGGGACATGGGCTATCTGATCGGCACCGCGATCTTCCTGGTGCCCCTGCTCGTGCTTGTCGCCTGGCAGATCGCGGCGAAACGCTTCCACCCGTTCCTCTACTGGGCGACGATCATCGCCTCGACCACCGCCGGTACGACGATGGCGGACTTCGCGACGCGCTCGCTCGGAATCGGCTATACCGGCGGATCGACGCTGCTGCTTGCGTGCGTGCTTGCCTGCCTGGCCGCCTGGTATTGGACCCTGGGCTCGGTATCGGTCGACAGCGTGCGCTCGCCCCGGGCCGAGGGCTTCTACTGGCTCACCATCACCTTCTCGCAGACGCTGGGCACCGCGCTCGGCGATTGGGCGGCTGACACCGGCGGGCTCGGCTATGGCGGCGGTGCGCTCCTTTTCGCGGCTGGCCTCGCGCTGATCGCCGCGCTCTATTTTTGGACGCAAGTCAATCGCGTGCTGCTGTTCTGGGCGGCCTTCATCCTCACCCGCCCGCTGGGCGCGACCGTTGGCGACTTCCTCGACAAGCCGCTCGATCATGGCGGGATGGCGCTCAGCCGCCCGCTCGCCAGCGCGGCGCTGGCCGGCGCGATCCTGTTGCTGGTCCTGCTGATTCCGCAACGCGCCGGGCGGCATCCCGCTGGCGCCTGAACGGATGGATCGCTAGGCTTTCCCCCAAAGAGGGAGAGTTCGATGCGGAGAGCGATCGTCGCGGCACTGGTCATGGCCCTGGCATCGTGGAGCGGCCCCGCGTCCGCCCAGCCCGCCGCACCCGCCCCGCAATCGCCCGTGCTCGTCGCCGCCGACATGCGCGACTCCATGAGTCTCGATGGGGCGTGGCACTGGTCGGTCGACCCCTTTCGCGACGGCATGGCCGGGTTCCATGGCGGCCTGCCCGATCCGCGGATGCGGCGCTCCGCCGACCTCGTCCAGGGCGATGTCATGGCGAAGGACCCGCGCGCTCTCTTCGAATTCGACATGCAGCGCTCGCCGGTGACCTACCTCCCCGGCTCCTGGATCGGCCACTCCCCCGAGATGCGCTATTATCAGGGGCTGGTCTGGTATCAGCGCAATTTCGACGCCACCCCGCCCGCGCCGGGCAAGCGCGTCTTCCTGCGGATCGGCGCGGCCGACTACACGACGAATGTCTATCTGAACGGCCAGGCGCTCGGCCAGCATAGCGGCGGCTTCACGCCCTTTGCGTTCGAAGTCACCAAACTACTGCGCGCGGGCGAGAACCAGATCACGCTCGGCGTCGATTCGGCGCGCACCAGGGACGACGTCCCACCGCCGGTCACCGATTGGGAGACCTATGGCGGCGTCACGCGCTCGACCACATTGGTGACGGTGCCCGATAATTTCGTCGACGACGCCTGGGTGCGGCTCACCCGCGACGGCCGGATCGCCGTCGACATGGACCTGTACGACCGAGTACCTGGCACCCCGACCCGCCTCCGCATCCCAGCGCTGGGCATCGCCGTGAACGGCACGACCGACGATAATGGCCATTGGCACGCCACTTTGCCCGCGCCCCGCGCGCTCAAGCGCTGGTCGCCCGACAGCCCGACACTCTATGATGTCCGCGTCGAGGCGGGCGCAGACGTGCTGCGCGACCGGGTCGGCTTTCGCACGATCGAGGTACGCGGCACCGATATCCTCCTGAACGGAAAGCCCATCTTCCTGCGCGGCATTTCGATGCACGAGGAGGAACTCGGCAAAGCCCCGGTCCGTGCGATGACGCCGGCCGCCGCCCGCGCCTTGCTCACCGAGATCAAGGACGGGCTCCACGGCAATTTCGTCCGCCTCGCCCACTACCCACACAATGAATCGACCACGCGCCTCGCCGACGAGATCGGCTTGCTCGTGTGGAGCGAAGTGCCGGTCTATTGGCTGGTGAACTGGCAGAACCCAACGACGCTCAGCGCCGCGCGGACGATGCTGCGCGAGAATATCCGGCGCGACCGCAACCGCGCCGCGATCATCCTGTGGAGCGTCGCCAACGAGACGCCGGTCAGCGACCCGCGCAACGCGTTCCTGCGCACGCTGATCGGCGACGTCCGCACGCTCGACGACAGCCGCCTCGTCACCGCGGCGTTGCTCAGCAAGCGCGACGGGCATGTCATGACGATCGACGATCCGCTGGTCGCCGATCTCGATGTGATGGCGATCAACACCTACAATGGCTGGTATTCGGACGATCGCCTCGCCGATCTGCCCAGCTTCGAATGGCGCTCGCCGACCCAGAAGCCGCTGATCTTCTCCGAGTTCGGCGCCGATGCGCTGGCCGGCAATCACGATATGGTCGCCGATCCGCACAAATTCAGCG
This sequence comes from Sphingomonas sp. JC676, assembly GCF_014489075.1. Lineage (GTDB taxonomy): Bacteria > Pseudomonadota > Alphaproteobacteria > Sphingomonadales > Sphingomonadaceae > Sphingomonas. The sequence continues at coordinate 234,545 of NZ_JACTGR010000005.1, forward strand.
AGGAATATCAGGCCGAATATTATCGCCAGACGCTGGCGATGGCGGCGAAGGTGCCGTTCCTGCGCGGGATGTCGCCCTGGCTCCTCAAGGACTTCCGTTCGCCGCGCCGCCAGCATCCGGTCTATCAGCAGGGCTGGAACCGGAAGGGGCTGATCTCCGAGACCGGCCAGCGCAAGGCGGCGTTCTTCGTGCTGGCGGAGGAATATGCGCGACGGGCGGCCAAGCCCTAGGCTTCGAGGATCGTACCCGCGAGATCCTGGCCGCGGCCGGTGAGGCCGTAGAGCGCCACCGGTGGATAGTGATCCTCTATCCGCCGCTTGATGAGGTCATGCCCGATCATCGTCTGCAGCGTCTGCGAAAGCGCGCGCGGGGTTACCGGCGCGAGCCGCGTCTGGAGCTCGCCGAACCGGCTCCAATCGGGCGCCAGGCCCGCCACCAGCGGCAATCCCCAGCGCGGCAAATCGGTTGGCGAAAGCCCCAGCCGCTCGCGGCTGCCCATGATCCGTTCGCACAGCGCGCCCACCGGACGCCCCGTCTCGCTCAATAGATATTCGGGCCGCAGCGGATGGCCGTGCCCCGGATTGGGGATCACCCAGCCGCACTCCCGGAGATAGGTCAGGCACCGCGTAAGGCTATGGTGCGACAGGCCGAACGCCCGCGCGATCACCGCGAAGCGCGCCCCGTCCTGCCGGCTGAGCAGCGCCATCACCGGGATCGCCCAGCGATTGGCGCCCAGCGCGCGCAGGCTGTCGGCGGGAGAGGTGGGCGTTGACATCTAATCCAATTTGATATCGACTATATAAACGGAACCATAGAGTCGGAGAATCGCAATGGCAACCATCGAAGCATCCGCTTATGCAGCAGCGATCGTCTATGACGGCGGGCTCACCTGTTCGATCAGCGTCACCAGCCTCGATCGCGCGATTCCCTGGTATCAGGGCGTGCTGGGCATGACCTTGCTGTATCGGCTGGAGGATATCGCCTGGTGCGAGCTTTCGACCGGGGTCGCGAAGGTCAATGTCGGGCTGGGCGAGGTCGAGCAGGTGCCGCAGGGCGGCGGCGCGACACTTACCTTCGGCGTCACCGATATCGAAGCCGCGCAAGCTGCGCTCGACGCCGCTTCGGTGCGCCAGGACGGCCCGATCCGCGACATTCCGGGCATGGTCCGTCTGCTGACCTTTTATGATCCGGACGGCAACGCACTGATGTTCTATGAGGATCTGGCCGGAGGCGCGAACGGCTGACAGGTCGGACTTCTCCTCATCCGTCATCCCGGCGAAAGCCGGGATCCAGAGCCAAGCTGGGTGCCGTTTATGACTCCTGGCCCCCAGCTCCGGCCGGGATGACGATTGAGAGATCTCCGATAACCAGAAATCTGGACGAACCCCTCTATTGCACTTGCGAATTAGTCGCAAAGATAATCTCGGACTAACCAGAATCTCCGGGTTGCGGCAGGCCTATATTGGGCCTAAGCCGCCCCCGCTTCGGAGGCGCAGAATAGGTTCGCGCCCCTATTTGCTTGGCACTGAGCAAGGAGATTCCATGGCCCGCAAGAAGATCGCGCTGATCGGCTCCGGCAATATCGGCGGCACGCTGGCGCACCTCGCCGCCCTCAAGGGCCTTGGCGACATCGTCCTTTTCGACGTGGTTGAAGGTGTGCCGCAGGGCAAGGCGCTCGACCTCAGCCAATGCGGTCCGGTCGAAGGCTTCGACGCGAAGATCACCGGCTCGAACGACTATGCCGACATCGCGGGCGCCGACGTGATCATCGTCACCGCCGGTGTAGCGCGCAAGCCGGGCATGAGCCGCGACGATCTGCTCGGCATCAACCTCAAGGTGATGAAGGCCGTCGGCGAAGGCATTGCCGAGCACGCGCCCGACGCCTTCGTGATCTGCATCACCAACCCGCTCGACGCGATGGTCTGGGCGCTGCGTGAATTCTCGGGGCTGCCGCACCAGAAGGTCGTCGGCATGGCCGGCGTGCTCGATTCGTCGCGTTTCAGCCATTTCCTCGCCGAGGAGTTCCAGGTCTCGGTCAAGGACGTCACCAGCTTCGTGCTCGGTGGCCATGGCGACACGATGGTCCCGGTGATCCAATATTCGACTGTCTCGGGGATTCCGGTCCCCGACCTCATCGAGATGGGCTTCTCGACCCAGGAACGCATCGACGCAATCGTCCAGCGCACGCGCTCGGGCGGCGGTGAGATCGTCGCATTGCTCAAGACCGGCTCAGCCTTCTACGCCCCCGCCACTTCGGCGATCGCGATGGCGGAGAGCTATCTCTACGATCAGAAGCGCCTGCTTCCGGCGGCGGCGCACCTCACTGGCCAATATGGCGTCGACGATCTCTATGTCGGCGTGCCGGTGATCATCGGCGCCGGCGGCGTCGAGAAGATTGTCGAGATCAAGCTCGACGACGAAGCCAAGGGCAATCTCGCGGTCTCGGTCGACGCAGTCAAGGAACTGCTCGTCGCGTGCAAGGGCATCGACGAGAGCCTTGCCTGATGCTTGCGGCGCTGGCGCTTCCATGCCCGCTATCGGCGCCTTATGGCGTCGTGACGGGCTACAGGCGCCGGCGCTCTCGACTCGTCCGGGAGCACGAGGGCCTTCAGCAAAAAGGGGGCGACCGATGAGCATCTTGGAAGCGCCTCGCCGCAGGGCGCGTACCCGTTTCCTCGCTCGGCTGAGCCTGGCGCCCTTCGCGCTGCTGCTGGGCGCCACGCCGGCGGCCGCGCAGGATGCCGGCGAGACGATGCCGTTGGAGCCGCTGGCGATATTCAAGACGGTGTGCCTGGGCGGCGGCGCGCGGCTCAATCGCAAGACCGCAAACGAAGCCGGCGTGGCTACGCTTCCCGATCCGGCGCGTCGCGCGCTGGGCAAGCTGGTCCCCAAGACCCAGGCCGAGGCGGCGGTCGCCGGCCCCGCCGATCCGGCCGCGGTGCCCAATCGCATGTACCAGATTGCCGGCGGCCCGCTCTATCTGCTCGTCCCCAGCGCGGTGGCGACGTCCGCCGCGCCGCTGGCCGATTCGTGCATGGTGCTGTGGCAGTCCGCCGGGGAGGACGATTATCTCGCCGCCCGCAAGGTCGTGCTGCCGAACGAAGACAGCGTGCCGATGTATCTGCGCCCCAATTCCAAGCCCAACGGCTTCGTCTTCGCAACCAGCGTCACTGGTCAGAGCCGGCTGACGCTTGCCACCTATGGCGGCTGGATCGCGCTGCGCTCCTCCACCGAGACCCCTCCCGCTGATCCGAAATAAGGTCAACCGAACCCATGAGCATTCTCGTCGACAAGAACACCAAGGTCATCACGCAGGGGATGACCGGTGAGACCGGCACCTTCCACACCCAGCAGGCGCTTGCCTATGGCACGCAGATGGTCGGCGGCGTGACGCCGGGCAAGGGCGGCACCGAGCATATCGGCCTGCCGGTGTTCGACACCGTCGCCGAGGCGGTCAGCAAGACCGGCGCGAGCGCGTCGGTGATCTATGTTCCGCCTCCCTTCGCCGCGGATTCGATCCTCGAGGCGATCGACGCCGAAGTGCCGCTGATCGTGACGATCACCGAAGGCATTCCGGTGCTCGACATGGTCAAGGTCAAGCGCGCGCTCTCGGGCTCCAAGTCGCGGCTGATCGGCCCGAACTGCCCCGGCGTGCTCACCCCCGGCGAGTGCAAGATCGGCATCATGCCCGGCAGCATCTTCTCCAAGGGTTCGGTCGGCGTCGTCTCGCGTTCGGGCACGCTCACCTATGAGGCGGTGTTCCAGACCACCAACGCCGGCCTCGGCCAGACCACCGCGGTCGGCATCGGCGGCGATCCGGTCAATGGCACCAACTTCATCGACGTGCTCGAGCTGTTCCTCGCCGACGAAGCGACCAAGTCGATCATCATGATCGGCGAGATCGGCGGCTCGGCCGAAGAGGAAGCCGCGCAGTTCCTGATCGACGAGGCGAAGCGCGGCCGCAAGAAGCCGATGGCGGGCTTCATCGCCGGCCGCACCGCGCCTCCGGGCCGCCGCATGGGCCATGCCGGTGCGATCGTCTCGGGCGGTCAGGGCGGCGCCGAGGACAAGATCGCCGCGATGGAAGCGGCGGGCATCAAGGTGGCGGACAGCCCCTCGGAGCTCGGCACCACGCTGGTCGAAGTGCTGAAGGGCTAATTTACAACGTTTGCGCTCCTATATTGTGAGCTATGTGAGCGCTAACACGAACGGATAGAACATCATGGGCTATGAGGGCCTCGACTTCGACGACATCGCCGGCGGCGTAAGCCCCGCCTTCGTCGAGACCATGTACCGCCGGTTCAAGGCCGATCCCGCCTCCGTCGAGGCGGGCTGGCGCGGCTGGTTCGAGGGACTGGAGAACACCGCGACCGGCCCGAGCTGGGCGCGCGCCAACTGGCCGCTGAGCGAGACCGATGCGCTCACCGCCGGGCTCGACCCCACCCAGATGGAGCCGGCGCCGGCCAAGGGTAAGGCCGCGGCGCCCGCCCCGGCCCCCAGCGCCGCCCCTGCCTCCGAGACGGAGATCGCCAAGGCCGCGGCCGATTCGATCCGCGCGATGCTACTCATCCGCACCTATCGCGTGCGCGGGCATCTCGCCGCCAATCTCGATCCGCTCGGCCTCACCCAGCGCGAGCTGCCCGAGGATCTGACCCCCGAATATCACGGGTTCGTCGGCGCCGATCTCGATCGCCCTATCTATCTGGGCGGCGTGCTGGGCCTCAGCTACGCGACCGTCCGCGAGATCGTGGAGATCCTCCGCGCGAACTACTGCGGCAATGTCGGCCTCGAATATATGCACATCGCCGATGTCGAGGAGCGCCGCTTCCTGCAGGACCGGATGGAGGGCAAGGACAAGGTCATCCAGTTCACCGTCGACGGCAAGAAGGCGATCCTCTCCAAGGTGATCGAGGCCGAGCAGTGGGAACGCTTTCTCGGCAAGAAATATGTCGGCACCAAGCGCTTCGGCCTTGACGGCGGCGAGGCGATGATCCCGGCGATGGAATCGATCATCAAGTACGGCGGCTCGATGGGCGTGCGCGAGATCGTGTACGGCATGGCGCATCGCGGCCGGCTGAACATGCTCGCCAACGTCATGGCGAAGCCGTTCCGCGTGATCTTCCACGAATTCGGCGGCGGATCGGCCAATCCTGACGACGTCGCCGGCTCGGGCGACGTCAAATATCACCTCGGCACCAGCACCGATCGCGAGTTCGACGGGATCAGCGTCCATATGTCGCTGGTCGCCAACCCTTCGCACCTCGAGGCGGCCGATCCGGTCGTGCTCGGCAAGGTCCGCGCGCTGCAGACGCTGCGCAGCGATCTGGGCGAGCACGAGCAGGTCCTGCCGGTCCTTATCCATGGCGACGCGGCGATGGCCGGCCAGGGCATCGTCTGGGAATGTCTCGGCTTCTCGGGCATCCCCGGCTACAATACCGGCGGCTGCATCCACTTCGTCATCAACAACCAGATCGGCTTCACGACGAGCCCGCAATTCGCGCGCTCCTCGCCCTATCCGTCGGACGTCGCCAAGGGCGTCCAGGCGCCGATCCTCCACGTCAACGGCGACGATCCCGAAGCCGTGACCTTCGCCTGCAAGGTCGCGATCGAGTTCCGCCAGAAGTTCCACCGCGACGTCGTGATCGACATGTGGTGCTATCGCCGCTTCGGCCATAACGAAGGCGACGAGCCGAGCTTCACCCAGCCGCTGATGTATGCCCGCATCAAGCAGCATCCGGGGGTGAGCGACATCTATGCCAAGCGCCTGATCGGCGAAGGCGTGGTCGACCAGGGCTTCGTCGATGAGCGGATCCACCAGTTCACCACCCTGCTCGAAGGTGAGTTCGAGGCGGGCAAGTCCTATCTGCCCAACAAGGCGGATTGGTTCGCCGGCCGCTGGTCTGGGCTTGGCGCACCCGCCGACGCCGAGACCGCGCGCCGCAGCGTCGATACCGGCATCGAGAAGAAGCTGTTCGACAGCCTGGGCCGCACGCTGACCGATATCCCCGAGGGCCTCGAGATCCACAAGACGCTCGCGCGCGTGCTCGACGCCAAGCGCGAGATGTTCAAGTCGGGCGCCAATTTCGACTGGGCGACCGGCGAGGCACTGGCCTTCGGCGCGCTGCTCTCCGAAGGCTATGGCGTGCGCCTGTCCGGCCAGGATTCGGGCCGCGGAACGTTCAGCCAGCGCCACGCCGTCTGGGTCGATCAGAAGACCGAGGCCAAGTACGTCCCGCTCTCGACGATCCCGCATGGCAGCTTCGAAGTACTCGATTCACCGCTCAGCGAATATGGCGTGCTCGGCTTCGAGTATGGCTATGCCTCGGCCGATCCCAAGGCGCTGGTGATGTGGGAAGCGCAGTTCGGCGATTTCGCCAATGGCGCGCAGATCATGATCGACCAGTTCGTCGCCGCGGGCGAAGCCAAGTGGCTGCGCGCCAACGGCCTCGTGATGCTGCTGCCGCACGGCTATGAAGGCCAGGGGCCCGAGCACAGCTCGGCGCGCCCCGAGCGCTTCCTCCAGCTCTGCGCGCAGGACAATATGCAGGTCGTCAACATCACGACGCCGGCGAATTATTTCCACCTGCTGCGCCGTCAGATGCACCGCAATTTCCGCAAGCCGCTGGTGCAGATGACGCCCAAGTCGCTGCTCCGCCACAAGCTGGCGGTGTCGAAGACCGAAGACTTCCTGGGCGACAGCCACTTCAAGCGCATCCTGTCGGACACTTCGGCGCCTGCCGACCATGACGTGAAGCGCCTCGTACTGTGCACCGGCAAGGTGGCCTACGACCTGATGGAAGCGCGCGACGCGGCGGGCGACAAGAACACCGCGGTCGTCCGTATCGAGCAGCTCTACCCGTTCCCCGGCGAGCCGCTCACCACACGCCTCCGGCGCATGCCCAATGTCGAGGAAGTGGTCTGGGCGCAGGAAGAGCCGAAGAACAATGGTTATTGGTTCTTCGTCGAGCCCTTTATCGAGCAGTGCCTGGTCGAGGCCGGCGCCAGGGTGCAGCGTCCGCGCTACGCCGGCCGTGCCGCGGCGGCGTCGCCCGCCACCGGCCTGATGAAGCGCCACCAGATGGAGCAGGCTGCGCTTGTCGCAGACGCGCTCGGTCACAATGTCCGTGAAGAAATCCGCCGAACCCGGAAAGGTTGAAAATGGCTACCGACGTCAAGGTCCCCGTACTGGGTGAATCGATCACCGAAGCCACTCTGGGCGAATGGCTCAAGAACCCGGGCGATCCCGTGAAGGCCGATGAGCCGATCGCCAGCCTCGAAACCGACAAGGTCTCGGTCGAGGTGCCCTCGCCGGTTGCCGGCGTGATGGGCCAGCAACTCGTCAAGGTCGGGGAGACGGTCGAGGTCGGCGCGCTGATCGCACTGATCGAGGGTGAGGGCGCCGTCGCGGCGCCCGCCGCCGCCGCGCCTGCCCCGGCCCCCGCTCCGGCACCGGCTCCGGCGGCTCCGGCGCCTGCGCCTTCGGGCGATGTCGAAGCCGCTGCCGCGCTGTCGCCGTCGGTCCGCCGCGCCGTGCTCGAGACCGGCGTCGATCCCTCGACGGTGCAGGGCACCGGCAGGGACGGCCGCCTGACCAAGGACGATGTCATCGCCGCCGCCAGCAGCAAGCCCGCTGCTCCGGCACCCGCCGCCGCTCCGGCCCCGGTGGCCGCTGCCGCTGCTCCGGCTGGCGAACGCCGCGAGGAGCGCGTCCGCATGACGCGCCTGCGCCAGACCGTCGCCAAGCGCCTCAAGGAAGCGCAGAACACCGCCGCGATGCTGACGACGTTCAACGACGTCGACATGACCGAAGTCATCGCCGCGCGCACCAAGTACAAGGATCTGTTCGAGAAGAAGCACGGCGTCCGCCTCGGCTTCATGGGCTTCTTCGTGAAGGCCGCCGTCCAGGCGCTGCGCGACATCCCCTCGGTCAACGGCTCGATCGAGGGCGAAGAGATCGTCTATCACGATTATGCCGACATCTCGGTCGCGGTCTCCGCGCCGCAGGGCCTGGTCGTCCCGGTGATCCGCGACGCGCAGAACCTGTCGGTCGCCGCGATCGAGAAGACGATCGGCGATTTCGGCAAGCGCGCCAAGGACGGCACGCTCAAGATGGAAGAGATGAAGGGCGGCACCTTCACCATCTCCAACGGCGGCGTGTTCGGCTCGCTGATGTCGACCCCGATCATCAACCCGCCCCAGTCGGCGGTGCTGGGCCTCCACCGCATCGAGGACCGCCCCGTCGTCCGCGACGGCCAGATCGTCATCCGCCCGATGATGTATCTCGCGCTCAGCTATGATCACCGCCTGATCGACGGCCGCGAGGCGGTCACCTTCCTCGTCGCGCTCAAGAACGCGATCGAGGATCCGACCCGGCTGCTGATCGACCTGTAAGCGCCTTACGCCCGCCCCCATATCCGTGGGGACGAACGGAGTAGAATATGGCTGACTATGATTTCGACGTCCTGATCATCGGCTCCGGTCCCGGCGGCTATGTCGCGGCGATCCGTGCCGCGCAGCTCGGCCTGCGCACCGGTTGCGTCGAGAGCCGCGAGACTTTGGGCGGCACGTGCCTCAATGTCGGCTGCATCCCGTCCAAGGCGCTGCTCAACGCTTCCGAGAAGTTCGAGGAAGCGGCTACGGGCATCCTCGCCAAGCATGGCATCAAGCTGGGCAGCGTCGAGCTCGACCTGCCGGCGATGATGGCCGACAAGGACAAGGCCGTGAAGGGCCTGACCGGCGGCGTCGAGTTCCTGTTCAAGAAGAACAAGGTCGAATGGGTGAAGGGCCTCGGCACCTTTGTCGACGCACACACCGTCCAGGTCGGCGACCGCAAAGTCACCGCCAAGAATATCGTCATCGCCACCGGCTCCTCGGTCACCCCGCTCCCCGGCGTCGAGATCGACCAGAAGGTCGTGGTCGACTCCACCGGCGCGATCGCGCTGGACAAGGTGCCCGAGCACATGGTCGTGATCGGCGGCGGCGTGATCGGGCTCGAGCTCGGTTCGGTCTGGCAGCGCCTCGGCGCCAAGGTTACCGTGGTCGAGTTCCTCGACCAGCTGCTCCCCGGCATGGACGGCGAGGTCCGCAAGGAAGCCGGCCGCATCTTCAAGAAGCAGGGCATGGAGATCAAGCTCTCCACCAAGGTCACCGGCGTCGCCGTCAACGGCGGCAAGGCGACCGTGACGATCGAGCCCTCGGCCGGCGGCACCGCCGAGACGCTGGAAGCCGATGCCGTGCTCGTCTCGATCGGCCGCAGGCCCAATACCGACGGCCTGGGCCTCGACAAGATCGGCCTCGCGACCAACCAGCGCGGCCAGGTCGAGACCGACCACCGCTTCCAGACCGCCGTTCCTGGCGTCTGGGCGATCGGCGACGTCATCCCCGGCCCGATGCTTGCGCACAAGGCCGAGGACGAAGGCATCGCGGTCGCCGAGAACATCGCCGGCCTCACCGGCATCGTGAACCACGACGTCATCCCGAGCGTGGTCTACACCCACCCCGAAATCGCCGGCGTCGGCCTCACCGAGGAGCAGGCGACGGAAAAGGGCGAGATCAAGGTCGGCAAGTTCCCGATGGCGGGCAACAGCCGCGCCAAGGCGATCGACGACACGGTCGGCTGGGTGAAGGTGATCGCCGACGCCAAGACCGATCGCGTGCTCGGCGCCTGGATCATCACCTCGGTCGCCGGCACGATGATCGCCGAGGTCGCGATGGCGATGGAAATGGGCGCCACGTCCGAGGACATCGCTTATACCTGCCATGCCCACCCGACGCATTCGGAAGCTATCAAGGAAGCCGCGATGGCGGTGCTGGGCAAGCCGATCCACGTGTAGCGCCGGCCAAGAGTTTAGCGTCAGCTAAACTCGAGCGCTCAAGGCGCTACCGGCCGGCGGCGCTACAGCGCCGACCGACGAAGCCGCGGGCTTTGCCCGCGCCCGCCGTTTCTCACTCCGCCGGCATGATCCGGTTCTTCCCCCGCGTCGCCCGCGAGATCGCCAGTGTCAGCACCGCCGCCGCAAGCGGCGCCAGCCACAGCGCGTTCCAGCCCCAGCGCATATGGCTCGCCGCGCCGAACACCACGCCGGCCAGGAACCCCGTCCACAGCGCCAGATAGGGCACCCAGGACCAGCGATCGGGGTCGCCCATCAGCGCGTTCGCCAGCTTCTGGCCGACGCGGACCAGCGAGCCGGTCATATAGGTCACGCCGATCGTCACCTCGCCGTCGCGGTGGAACACGCCATTCTCGGTGCCCATCGCCGCGGCGAGCAGCAGCAGCACGATCGGCCCCGGCGCGACGCTGGCGAGCCCCGCCGCGAGCAGCAGCAGGATCGTCACCGCCAGCATCACCCCGGTCTTGGCCCGCTCGGGCGCCGCGCGCTGAATCACGCTCGCCAGGATCACCCCGGCGATGAAGCTCATCACGAGCGCCCCGGCGGTCAGCGCCGAGCCGGCATCGCCGGTCCCGAGCCCGACGCCCAGGCGCGTCGAATTGCCGCTCATGAACGAGGCGAAGAAGCCGCCCAGACTGGTAAAGGCCAGCGCGTCGACAAAGCCGGCGAGCGCGGCGAGGCATACCGCGATCACGATCAGCGGAGACTCGGTACGTTGCATCCCGCCTCTCTGCTACAGCCGCGCCCGGCCCGCCAGAGGCAGTTTGACTTGAGACCCTCGCCCAAGCGAAACCAGCGCGCATGCCTGCGCCCCTTCCCATCCCGATCGGCCCGATCCTGCCCTGGCTCGATCTGTTCGGCATCGCCGTCTTCGCCGCCACCGGCGCGCTCGCCGCGGCGCGGCGCGAGCAGACCTTCGTCACGCTCGCCTTCTTCGCGCTGATCACCGGGGTCGGCGGCGGCACGATCCGCGACCTGCTGATCGGTGCGCCAGTCTTCTGGGTGCACGACACCCGCGTCGCCGGGCTCTGTCTCGGCGTCGCCGTGGCGGTGTGGTTCACGCCGCAGCGCTGGTGGACCAGCTATGTCTTCGACTGGCTCGACGCCGCGGGCCTCGCCGCTTATGCCGCGTTCGGCGCGGCCAAGGCGATGGGCTATGGCATCCCGCCGGTTCCCGCCGCAGTGATGGGCGTGGTCACCGCCTGTGCGGGTGGCATCATCCGCGATGTGCTGGCGGGCGAGCCCTCGATCCTGATGCGCCCCGAACTCTATGTCACCGCCGCCGCCCTCACGGCGGTGCTCCAGGTTGGCCTCACCTTGGCGGGGCTGCCCTTGTTCGTCGCCGGGCTGCTCGCCGCCGCCGGCGGCTTCGCGCTGCGTGCTGCGGCGATCCACTGGAAGCTCGGGCTTCCCGCTTATAAGGGCGGCCGTTGAGGCGATTGCCTCCTTCCCCGGATACACGCACACTCGCTGCATGGAGCAGTCGAGTCGCGGCCATCAATCGCTGGCGCAAGGCGAGACGGAGCGCCGGGCCGGGCGCGCCGAGGACGCGCGCCGCGCATTCGGCGAGGCCATCGCCCATTTCCGCGCAGAGGGTGACCTTCCCGGTGAGGCGAAATCGCTGACCCGCCAGGCGCAGATCGCCCGCGATACCGGCAATCTCGATTGGGCGCTGCACGACCAGATCCAGGCGATCGCGCTGTTCCGCCGGATCGGCGACGGCGCCGCGCTGGCGCATGCGCTCCGCCATGCCGGCGACATGTTCGCCGAGCAGGGCCGGCTCGCGCACGCCACCGCGCATCTCCACGAGGCACTCGATCTTTATCGGGCGGGCATCGAGGCTCCGCCGCTCGATTTCGCCAATGCGTTGCGCAGCGTCGCTTTGCTCGCCGAAGCGCTGGGCGAGCGTGCCGAGGCGCGCCGCTATTGGGAAGAGGCGCGCGAACATTATGCCCGGCTGGATTCCGTATTCCCGGGCGAGAATGAAGGCGTGCGCGAAGCGGAAGCCCATCTCGCCACGTTGGCCGGTTAGGACCGCTTTCCGCCGGGGCTAGGCCGCATCCGCTCTAGTCGGCGAGCAGCCAGGCCAGCGCCGCCTCGCGATTGTCGAAGACCACCAGATCCGGCCGGGCATCGCGAACGCGGTGGGCCTGCATGCGGATCAGCGCCGTCGAGGCGACCACTGCGAGCTTGCGCGACCACAGGTTGCGCACGACGGGATTGGCGAAAGTATCCTTGATCATGTCGACGGCCGCGGCCGGCGCGACCTGCAGGCCGGTCAGGTCATACAGCGTGACATGCTGGCCCGCGGCGGCGCCCAGCGAGCGGACCGCCTCACGAATCTCCTCGCCCACCCAGGCGACGTCCTCCGGCATCAGGATGCCACTGATCCGCACGTCGACCAGCTTGCGCCGATGATCGACCTGGATGCTGTGCGAAAGCTTTCCTTGCATGAAATCAGATATAGAAAGCTTTTGCTGACAAAGCGTTGAACGAACGCAGTTAGGTCCGCACCACGCCCACATCGCTGAATTTTTTCGGCTCGGCCGGAGGCAGGGTCGGCTCGTTCAGCTGGCACTGCCAGAAGCCGACATCGATCCACTGGCCATGCTTGAAGCCGACCTCGCGATAGACGCCGGCGCGGCGGAAACCCACCGCCTCGTGCAGTTTGATCGAGCGGTCGTTGGGCAAGGTGATCGCGCCGATGGCATGGACGAAGCCCTGCGCACGCAGCGTATCGACCAGCGCCGCGTAGAGCAGCCGCCCCACCCCCGAACCGCTCGACGCATCGGTCAGGTAGATCGAGGTCTCGCAGACATAGCGGTACGCCGGGCGATCGCGAAACTTCGACGCATAGGCATAGCCAATCACCCCGCCGCCATCGACCTCGCCATTGGTCGCGACCATCCAGGGATAGAGCCCGTCGCTCGACGCCATCCGCGTCCGCATCGCCCGCGCGTCGGGCGGATCGATCTCGAAGGAGGCGGTGCCGGTCAGCACGTGCGGCGCATAGATAGCGGCGATCGAGCCGGCATCTTCGGGCGTGGCGGCGCGAATCGCGATCATGGTACGATTTCCCCCAGTACCAGCTTGAGCAGGCTCAGATCATCGGCGCGGCCCACCGCCGGGCCGATCCCGGCGCATTCGAGGCACATCGCCTGCACCGATCCGCCCGAGGCCAGGCGCTTGGCGTCGCCCAGCGCCTGCGCCAGCATCGCGCGGCGCTCGGTCGCGATCCGCGCATAGGCGTCCTCGCCGGCAGGCTGATCGGTCCAGTCGTCATCGTCGTCGCCGGTGTCGCGCAGCACGCCCGCAAGGAAGGTCAGCCAGCTGCTGGACTGCTTCTCGAGATAGACCGGGTGGACCTTGGCGGGATCGAGCTTGGCGCGCTTCGCCGCCTCGGCGATGGCGTCGTGCAATCCGCCGAACCGGTCGACCAGCCCGAGCTGGTGCGCGACTCCGCCGATCCAGACGCGGCCCTGGCCGATCTCGTCGACGCGCGCGGGTGTCAGCTTGCGCGACTGGGAAACGAGCGAGATGAAGCGACCATAGCCCGCCTCGATCGCCGATTGCAGGATGCGGTCCACCGCGGCGTTGGTCCCGCCATAGATGCTCGGCTGGCCCGAAAGCGGCGTGGTCTGCACGCCGTCGCTGGTCACGCCGATCTTGGCGAGGCTGTTCTCGAAGGTGGGCAATATGCCGAAAATGCCGATCGATCCGGTGATCGTGCTCGGTTCGGCGAAGATCGTGTCGCCCGAAGTCGACACCCAATAGCCGCCGCTCGCCGCGAGGCTGCCCATCGACACCACCACCGGCAGGCCCTTCGCCTTTGCCTGCAGCACCGCCTGGCGGATCTGCTCGGAGGCGAGCGCCGATCCGCCCGGCGAATCGACGCGGACGACAAGCGCCTTCAGATTCTTGTTGGTCAGGCCCTTGAGGATCAGGTTGCTGATCGTGTCGCCGCCCGCATGGCCGGGGCCGGCCTTGCCGTCGACGATCTCGCCGGCGACGGTAATCACGCCGATCGCGTCGCCAGTGCTCGGCGCCGGATTGGCGGCGAGCCAGTCGCGCAGCCGGATCGCGTTGAAATTGCCCGCCACCTTGTCGCTGCGCGCGCCGACGATCTGGGCGACACGCTTGCCGAAGGCGATGCGGTCGCCGGTCTTGTCGACGATGCCATAGGCCAGGTTCGCCTGGGCGATGTCGCCCTTGGCCGCGGCGATCACCTCGTCGGGCTTGGCGATGAACTCGGCGATCCGCGCCTTGGGCCGCGCCTTGGCGATCGATTGCTGCCACTGGCCCAGGATCGATCCATACAGCGCCACGCTCGCCTCGCGCGCCTCGGGCGACATGTCGGCGCGGATATAGGGCTCGACCGCCGACTTGTACTTGCCGACCTTGTAGACGTGCGCGGTGACGCCGAGCTTGTCGATCAGCCCCTTATAGTAGAGCTGGCGCCCGCCCGGCCCCATGAACATCGCGCCGCCCATCGGATGGACCCAGATCTCGTTGGCCGCCGATGCGATCTGATAGCTGTCGTCGGTATAGCCGGTGGCATAAGCGAGCACCTGCTTGCCGCTCGCGCGCACCCGCGCCACCGCGTCGGCGACTTCGGTCACCGCCGCGGGATAGCCGCCCAGGAAGCGGTCCATGTCGAGCACCACGGCCTTGACCCGGCCATCGGTGCGCGCGGCATCGAGCGCGCGCAGCACGTCGCGCAGCCGGACCTGCCCCAGCGCCTTGCCGCCCCCGACATTCTGGAACGGATCGGGCTGCTCGGGCTGCTCCACCAGCGTGCCGTCCAGCGCGACCACCAGCGCCCCGTCGCGGATCGCCGCGGCATTGGGCTTGTGCGAAAGCGCTGCGAACAGCCCGGCGAAGAACAGCAGCAACAGGACCAGGACCAGAAAGTCCTTGATCCCCACCAGAATTTTCCAAGCGCCTCGAACGAGCTTCACGTAATGGCTCCTGCCAGAAGATGGCCCCCTGCTACCGGATGCCGAAAGCCGAGTAAACCGACTGTATTACTGTTACAATACAGAAGGCGAACGCATCGCCGTCCTCTGAAAACATATCGACGCGGACCCGTTGACGAATAGGCGGGCGCTACGCATATGGCGGCCTGTTAGCACTCGGGGGATCTGAGTGCTAAGCACGAATCAATCTTCTGAAGAGGAACTGGCAATGAACTTCCGTCCGTTGCACGACCGCGTGCTCGTCCGCCGCGTCGAGGCCGAGGAAAAGACCGCCGGCGGCATCATCATCCCCGATACCGCCAAGGAAAAGCCGCAGGAAGGCGAAGTCGTCGCCGCGGGCACCGGCACCAAGACCGAGGATGGCAAGATCCTGCCGCTCGACGTCAAGGCCGGCGACAAGATCCTGTTCGGCAAGTGGTCGGGCACCGAGGTCAAGGTCAACGGTGAGGACCTCCTCATCATGAAGGAAAGCGACATTCTCGGGATCGTCGGCTGAACCGAAGAGCCCTGAAGTTGATCAACTTCGTCAACCGACATTAATTTGAAAGGTCAGCCAACATGGCAGCCAAGGACGTAAAATTCAGCCGCGACGCGCGTGAGCGCATTCTCCGCGGCGTCGATATCCTCGCCGACGCAGTGAAGGTCACGTTGGGCCCCAAGGGCCGCAACGTCGTGATCGACAAGTCGTTCGGCGCTCCGCGCATCACCAAGGACGGCGTCACCGTCGCCAAGGAAATCGAGCTCAAGGACAAGTTCGAGAACATGGGCGCGCAGATGCTGCGCGAAGTCGCGTCGAAGACCAACGACGTCGCCGGTGACGGCACCACCACGGCCACCGTGCTCGCCCAGGCGATTGTCCGCGAAGGCATGAAGTCGGTCGCGGCCGGCATGAACCCGATGGACCTGAAGCGCGGCATCGACATCGCCGTCCTCAAGGTCGTCGAGGACCTCAAGGCACGCTCGAAGCCCGTCGCCGGCACCAAGGAAATCGCACAGGTCGGCATCATCTCGGCCAATGGCGACACGATCGTCGGCGAGAAGATCGCCGAGGCGATGGAGAAGGTCGGCAAGGAAGGCGTGATCACCGTCGAGGAAGCCAAGGGTCTCGATTTCGAGCTCGACGTGGTCGAGGGCATGCAGTTCGACCGCGGCTATCTCTCGCCCTACTTCATCACCAACCCCGAGAAGATGACCGTCGAGCTTCAGGACCCCTATATCCTGATCCACGAGAAGAAGCTGTCGAACCTGCAGGCGATGCTCCCGATCCTGGAAGCCGTCGTCCAGTCGGGCCGTCCGCTGCTGATCATCGCCGAGGACATCGAGGGCGAGGCTCTCGCCACGCTCGTCGTCAACAAGCTGCGCGGCGGCCTGAAGGTCGCAGCGGTCAAGGCTCCCGGCTTCGGCGATCGCCGCAAGGCGATGCTCGAGGACATCGCGATCCTCACCAAGGGCGAAGTCATCTCGGAAGACCTGGGCATCAAGCTCGAGACCGTGACCCTGGGCATGCTCGGCACCGCCAAGCGCGTCTCGATCGACAAGGACAACACCACCATCGTCGATGGCGCCGGTGATGCCGATGCGATCAAGGGCCGCACCGAGGCGATCCGCCAGCAGATCGAGAACACCACCAGCGATTATGACAAGGAGAAGCTCCAGGAGCGTCTCGCCAAGCTCGCCGGCGGCGTTGCCGTGATCAAGGTCGGCGGCTCGACCGAAGTCGAGGTCAAGGAGCGCAAGGACCGCGTCGACGACGCTCTCCACGCGACCCGCGCGGCCGTCGAAGAGGGCATCGTCCCCGGTGGCGGCACGGCTCTGCTGTACGCGACCAAGGCGATCGAAGGCCTCAAGGGCGCCAATGACGACCAGACCCGCGGCATCGATATCATCCGCAAGGCGCTCTACGCGCCGATCCGCCAGATCGCGTCGAACGCGGGCCATGACGGTGCGGTGATCTCGGGCAAGCTGCTCGACGGCAACGACGACAATCTCGGCTTCAACGCCCAGACCGACGTCTATGAGAACCTGGTCCTGGCCGGCGTGATCGACCCGACCAAGGTCGTCCGCACCGCGCTCCAGGACGCAGCCTCGGTCGCCGGCCTGCTCATCACCACCGAAGCGGCGGTGAGCGAGCTGCCGGAAGACAAGCCGGCGATGCCCATGGGCGGCGGCGGCATGGGCGGCATGGGCGGCATGGATTTCTGATCGAGAACGGCCTGGATTAGCCGCGCTAATTCAGGACTCGTTTCGATCCGGCCGGCGGGCCGGCGGCAACGCCGAACCCGTCCGACGAGCCCCGGCTTTGCCGGGGCCGGATCCAGGACCCCCAGCCCGCAAGGCTGGAAAAGAAGGGCCGGCGGAGCGATCCGCCGGCCCTTTCCTTGCGGGGAGTCGCTCCATTCGTGAGACGAACGGACTTTCTTTCGAGACAAATTGAGGACAAGAACGGCTCGGATGAGCCGATTATTACGGCATCGAGTAACGGGGTGCGTACAAGTGATCAATTGGATTGCCGGGCGGTCGCGCTGCCTGGGTGGCAAGCACGAGCGTTCGGAAAAGCACATTCGCCAGAGCGCGGACGAGAAGCATGTCAGCATCTGCCGCTACTGCCGCACGCCGATGAAACGGCGTGCCAAGCGCGATTGGGTCACGATCTCGCGGGCCGAATATCGCGCCGAGATCCGCTAGCAGGTGTGTTGGCGCTTTAACGCAACAAAGCGCTTCCCTTGCGGCACGGACCGCGACAATATCCGCTCCATCCTGCCGGCGTCCGCCGGTTTCCAGCGATGAGAGCCCATCCATGACCGAACTCACTCGCCGTCAGGCGCTGTCCGCCGCCGCGCTTGCCGGCCTCGCCGCCGCCGTTCCCGCCTGGGCGCAGGATGCCGCCACGTCGACGGGCGCCGCCTGGGACCTGACCGAGCTCTATCCGAGCGACGCCGCCTGGGACGAAGCGCGCAAGGCCATGCTGGCCGCGATTCCGGGTGTCGCGAAATTCAAGGGCCGGCTGGGCGAAAGCGCCGATGTGCTTGCGCAGGCGCTGGTGGTCCAGTCGGATCTCGGCCGGACGATCGCGCGCGTCTACACCTATGCCAGCCTGAAGGGCGACGAGGACGTCCGCGTCTCCGCCTATCAGGAGAAACAGAGCCAGGCGATCGATCTCTACACGGCGTTCGGTGAGGCGACCGCCTGGGTTTCGCCCGAAATTCTGACAATCGGCCAGGCCAAGATCCAGGGCTTCGTCGCTGCCAATGCGACGCTCAAAGCGCGCTTCGATCACTATCTCGCCAACATCGTCCGCCAGGCCTCGCACACGCTCGCGCCCGAGGGTGAATCGCTCCTCGCGAGCGTCTCGTCGCCGCTCCAGGCACCGGGCGACGTCAGCGGTCAGCTCCGCTCTTCGGACATCCCCTGGCCGACGATCACGCTCTCGACCGGCAAGCAGGTCCGCCTCGACAGCCAAGGCTATACGCTCAACCGCGACGCGCCCAACCGGGCGGACCGCAAGGCGGTGTTCGACGCCTTCTGGACCGCGCACGGCAAGTTCCAGAACTCGTTCGGCGCGACCTATAACGCGCAGGTCAAGGGCGACATCTTCTACGCCAAGGCGCGCAAATATCCGAGTTCGCTCGCTGCCGCGATTTCCGGCAACAACATTCCCGATACGGTTTATCGCACGCTGGTGGCGGAGGCGAACAAGGGCCTGCCGCAGCTCCACCGTTATTTCGACCTGCGCCGGCGCATGCTCAAGCTGCCGGACTTGCATTATTACGACATCTACCCGCCGCTCGTGTCGCTCGATCGGACGTTCACGCTCGATCAGATGCGGACCACCACGCTGGAGGCGGTCAAGCCGCTCGGCCCCGACTATCAGTCGCGCATCGCCAAGGCGACCGCGGCGAAGTGGATGGATCCCCGCCCGCGCCCCGGCAAGCGCCCCGGCGCGTACATGAACCCCGGCGCGTTCGACGTGCATCCCTATCTGCTGCTCAACCTGTCGGACAAATATGACGGGATGAGCACCTATGCCCACGAATGGGGTCACGCGCTCCACTCGCTGCTCGCCAATTCGGCCCAGCCCTATGACAAGGCTGATTACCCGATCTTCCTGGCGGAAATAGCCTCGACCGCGAACGAGCAGTTGCTCGTCGCGCACATGCTGAAGAACGCCAAGACCAAGGAAGAGAAGCTCTTCTATCTCGGCCAGCAGATGGAGAATTTCCGCGGCACCTTCTATCGCCAGACGATGTTCGCCGAGTTCGAACTGAAGGCGCACGACATGGCGGAGGCGGGCGAGGGCCTTTCGGGCGAGAAGTTCACCAGCGTCTATTTCGACCTGCTGAAACGCTATCACGGCCCGGCGATGGGCTTCGATCCGGCCTATGCCAACGAGTGGGCATTCATCCCCCACTTCTACAACAGCTTCTACGTCTATCAGTATGCCACCTGCATCGCGGCGGCGACCTATTTCGCCCAGCAGATCCTGAAGGGCGGCGCCAAGGAGCGCGACAATTATCTGAACGTGCTCAAGGCCGGCGGTTCGGATTATCCGGTCGACGTCCTCAAGCGCGCGGGCCTCGATATGGCGAGCCCTGCGCCCTATCAGGCGCTCGTCGCAGCCTTCAAGGATACGCTGGACCAGGCCGAGGCTTTGATCGCTTAACTTGGCGAACCATGCTCAAAGAATCCCGTTCGCCCTGAGCCTGTCGAAGGGCCCTCTTCCCTGAGCTCAACGCCAGGCGGATGGTCGCCCTTCGACGGGCTCAGGGCGAACGGAGAAGGAAAGCAGTCCAAGCCGACACCGTCATCAGTGCTTCATCGCCTCGATGATCTTCTTCACTTCCTGGCTGCGCCCGCGCGGCAGCACCAGCACATCGTCGCCGGAGACCACCACGATCAGGTCCTCGACGCCGACCAGCGCCACGCGCTTGCCAGTGTCGCCGCGCACCAGGCAATTGACGGTGTCGATCGCGATCACGTCGCCGCGGCAGACATTGCCTTGCCCGTCGCAGTCGCTGATCGCGTGGAGCGCATCCCAACTCCCCACATCGCTCCAGCCCATCGCAACCGGGACCACGGCCACGCGCGGAGCTTTTTCCATCACCGCATAGTCGATCGAATCCGCGGGGCATGCGGCGAATTCGTCCTCATCGGGCCAGATCCGCGCACCCTCGCGCCGCGCCTTGTCCATCGACCGCTGCACCGCGACCAGCATCTCGGGCGCGTAGACGCTGAGCGCCCCCAGATACATGTCGGCGCGGAACAGGAAGATGCCGCCGTTCCAGGCATGGTCCCCCGCCGCGAGCATCGCCTCGGCCTTGTCGCGCGGGGGCTTCTCCACGAAGCTATCGACGCGGTGGACGCCCCCCGAGATCGCCTCGCCCACCTTGATCCAGCCATAGCCGGTCTCGGGCGAATCGGGCGAAATTCCGAAAGTAACCAGCCAGCCCTGCTCGACCAGCGGCAGCGCTGCCTCGATCGCCGCGTGGAAGGCTGCGACATCGGTAATGACGTGGTCCGAAGGCATCACCAGCAGAGGATCGCTGCCACCGCCGGCCGCTACCGCGGCGAGCGCGATCGCCGGCGCGGTGTTGCGGCCCATCGGCTCGAGGATCAGCGCCTGCGCAACGGCTTCCACCTCGGCGAGCTGCTCGTCGACCATGTCGGCATGGAAGGCATTGGCCACCACGATTGGCCTGGCGAAGCGCGCACCGGCAGTGCGGCGCGCGGTCAATTGGAGCATCGTCTCGTCGGCGGTCAGCGCCAGCAGCTGCTTGGGGCGCTCGGGGCGCGACATGGGCCAAAGTCGTGTTCCCGATCCTCCCGACAGAATGACAGGAATGATCGGCTTCGAATCGGGCATGCGCAACGGTTCCACTTCACCATCTATCTAGGTACTTGCTCCCGAACATAAAACAGTGCGTCCCCACAACGGTTTCGCAGACAGGCCTCAATTTTTTTCTGTTCGGGATCTGGCAGCGCCGTCATGTCGGATTCGTTTACACTTCGCCCGTAAAGCGGAACACGCAATGATCCGCTTGTTCAAGCATTACGTGCCGAATGCCGTGCTGCTGCTCGGCATGCTGGACATCATCCTGCTCGTCGTGGCGGGCGAGGCCGGCTGGCTGATGCGCGCACACCAGATCGACATGCTGCCGGCGCCGATCGCGACGCGCTGGCCGCAGCTCGCGACCTTCGCCTTCACGCTCGAAGTCGCGATGATTGCGGTCGGGGTCTATGGCGCCGACGCGCTCCAGTCGCTCCGCTTCGCCACTGCGCGGCTGATCGTCGCGATCGCGTTGGGCGTGATCGGGCTGAGCGTGGTCTATTTCCTCGTGCCCCAGATCAGCTTCTGGCGCTCGAACCTGCTCTTCGCGGCGCCGGCGGCGATCGCGATGCTGATGTTCCTGCGCATCCTGCTGGGCAAGGCGCTGGGCAGCCAGGCCTTCAAGCGCCGCATCGTCGTGCTCGGGGCCGGCCCGCGCGCCGCGCGGCTCAAGGTCCTCTCCAAGACCCCCGGCGCCGGATTCGCCGTCGTCGGCTATGTCGCGATGAGCGAAGCCAACCGCGTGATCCCCGAAGCGATCAACCGCGATGCGATCTACAATCTCGCCGACCATGTCGTGCTCCTGAACGCCAGCGAAGTCGTCCTCGCGCTCGAGGAGCGCCGCAACGCGCTGCCGCTCAAGGACCTGCTGCGGATCAAGACCACCGGCGTCCATGTCAACGAGATCTCGACCTTTCTCGAGCGCGAGACCGGGCGCGTCGATCTCGACAGCGTCAATCCCAGCTGGCTGATCTTCTCCGACGGCTTTTCGTCGGGCCGCATGCTGTCGAGCGTGTTCAAGCGGCTGTTCGACATCACCGCGAGCTCGATCCTGCTTGTCCTGATGCTGCCGCTGATCCTCGTCACTGCGATCGCGGTCAAGCTGGAGAGCAAAGGTCCCGCACTCTACCGCCAGCGCCGCGTCGGCCTGTATGGCCAGGGCTTCGACGTCATCAAGCTGCGCTCGATGCGCCAGGATGCCGAAGTCGCCGGCAAGGCGGTCTGGGCCGAGAAGGACGATCCGCGCATCACCCGTGTCGGCCGCATCATCCGCAAGTGCCGCGTCGACGAGCTGCCGCAATGCTGGAGCGTGCTCAAGGGCGAGATGAGCTTTGTCGGCCCGCGTCCCGAGCGCCCGCAATTCGTCGAGGATCTCGAGCAGAAGCTGCCTTATTATGCCGAGCGCCACATGGTGAAGCCGGGCATCACCGGCTGGGCGCAGATCAACTATCCCTATGGCGCCTCGATCGAGGATTCGCGCCAGAAGCTCGAATATGACTTGTTCTACGCCAAGAACTATTCGCCCTTCCTCGACCTGCTGATCCTGCTCCAGACGTTGCGGGTGGTGCTCTTCCCCGAAGGCGCTCGGTGATGGCGGGGGCGCTCACGCTCTGGACGCACGCGCTGGCGGCCTTGCTGTTCGGCGCGCTCACCCTGCTGGCGCTGCGGCCCCGGGAGAACGCCGCGCCGCGCCGTTCGCTCGCGCTCGCGCTGGCCATGACCGCGCTCTGGGCGCTGGCGGTGTCGGGCATCGGCGGCGACGAGATGGTGACGCGCGCTGCAGAGGCGCTGCGCAACCTCGCCTGGCTGGGCTTCATGATCATGCTGCATCGGCGCGACGCCAGCGCCCGCCCTCCTATTGCACTCGGCACCGTCTATGGCGTCGTGGCGCTGGTCGGGCTGGGCGCGCTCGCGCTCCATGTCGTCGCGGTCGCGGGCGAGCCGGATATGGCGCTACCGATCGAGAACGCCGCTTTGCTGCTGCGCATGCTCGTCGCGGTGACGGCGCTCGTGCTCGTCCAGGCGCTCTATTCGGCGGTGACGCCCGCCACCGGTGGCGGGCTGCGCTGGATGGTGGTCGCGCTGGCGGGATTGTGGTTCACCGATTTCGCGGTGTTCAGTACGGCCTATCTGACCGGCGACGCCATGCCCGAACTGACCGTGGCGCGCGGTGCCGCGATAGTGCTGGTCGCGCTGGCGATGGGCGTGGGGCTCCAGCGCAAGGGCGAATGGAACGTCCAGGTGTCGCGCACCGTCGCCTATCAGTCGCTGTCGCTCGTCGCCATCGGCGCCTATTTCGCATTGCTCGCGCTCGCCACCAGCGCGATCGCCACCGTCGGCGGCGCCAATGCGCGCATCCTCCAGACCGCCTTCGTCTTCGGCTCGACCGCCGCGATCCTCACCCTTGTCTCGAACAGCTGGCTGCGCGCCTTTGTGAAGGTGAAGCTCGCCAAGCATCTCTTCCGCCACCGCTACGACTATCGCGCCGAATGGATGCGCTTCACCGAGACCCTCGGCGCGCCCGAGGGCGCCGCGCCGCTCGACGAACGCATCGTCAAGGCGGTCGCCGACCTGACCGATTCGCCCGCCGGCCTGCTGCTCGTGCCCGACGGTACCGGCCTCGGGCCGGGCGCCGCATGGAACTGGGACCACAGCACCTTGCCCGTCACCGGCGACGCCGCGCTCGCCCAGCACCTCGAGGAGACCGGCCGCATCCTCGAGCTCGACCTGCTCCGCCGCGCGCAGACCGATGGCGCGGAGACCGCCGCGGTGCCGCAATGGATGCTCGATCTCGGCCAGGCCTGGGTGCTGGTGCCGCTGCCGCATATGGGCAGCCTGGTCGGCGCGATCCTGCTCGCGCGCCCGCCCGTGCCGCGCGCGCTCGACTGGGAGGATTTCGACCTGCTCAAGGTCGCCGGCCGCCAGGCCGCGAGCTATCTCGCCGAGGAACGCGCACAGGGAGCGCTCGCCGATGCGCAGCGCTTCGACGAGTTCAATCGCCGCTTCGCCTTCATCCTGCACGACATCAAGAATCTGGTCAGCCAGCTGACCCTCACCGCGCGCAATGCCGAGCGGCACGCCGACAAGCCTGAGTTCCGCGCCGACATGGTGGCGACTCTGAAGGATTCGTCCGAGCGGATGAACGCGCTCCTCGCCCGCCTCTCGCAGCACAACCGCGCCCGTGCCGATGCGCCTCATGCCGTCGAGATCGTGCCGCTGGTCGAGCGCATCGCCGACGGGCGCCGCGGTCAGCATCCGGTGGCGGTGTCGGGCATTCGCGCCGCGGTCGCCTTGGCGGATCCGGCGGGGCTCGAGCAACTGCTCGGCCATCTCGTCCAGAACGCGATCGACGCGAGCCCCGCCAACGAACCTGTCACGCTCGGCATTGCTGCCGACGGCGTCCAGGTCGTGATCGACGTGATCGACAAGGGCTGCGGCATGTCCCCGGCATTCGTGCGCGACAAATTGTTCAAGCCATTCGTCTCGTCCAAGCCCGGCGGCTTCGGCATCGGCGCGTTCGAGGCGCAGCAGCTCGCCACCGCCATGCAGGCCCGGATCGAGGTCATGTCGCGCGAAGGCGAAGGCAGCCGTTTCCGCGTCATCCTGGGGGCCGCGCACGCCGCCGACTTACCTTTGGCCGACAAATCCGTGGGCAGAGCCGCATGACCGATATGAAGCCCAAGCTCCTGATCGTCGAGGACGATGCCGGGCTCCAGCGCCAGCTGCGCTGGGCCTATGACGGCTATGAGATCCTCACCGCCACCAATCGCGAGGAAGCGATTGCCGCGATCCGCGCCGACGAGCCGCCGGTCGTCACGCTCGATCTCGGCCTGCCGCCCGATCCCGACGGCACCACCGAAGGCTTCGCCACGCTCCAGACCATCCTGAAGCTCGCGCCCGATACCAAGGTGATCGTCGCCTCGGGACATGGCGCGCGCGAATCGATGCGCGTGGCAATCGCCGGGGGCGCCTGGGATTTCTACCAGAAGCCGATCGACATCGACGCGCTCGGCCTGATCGTCGCCCGCGCCTTCCACGTCCATACGCTCGAGGCCGAGAATCGCCGCCTCGCCGAACGGACCGAGGCCGGCGCGGTGCTGGGCGGCATGATCACCGGCAGCCCGGAGATGCTCAAGGTCACCCGCACGATCGAGCGTGTCGCCGGCGCGGACGTCTCGGTGATGCTGCTCGGCGCCAGCGGCACCGGCAAGGAGCTGCTCGCCCGCGGCCTGCACGACGCCAGCCGCCGCAAGGGCAATTTCATCGCGATCAACTGCGCCGCGATCCCCGAGACCCTGCTCGAATCCGAGCTGTTCGGTCATGAAAAGGGTGCGTTCACCGGTGCGGTGAAGACTACCGAGGGCAAGATCGAGCTCGCCCACAAGGGCACGCTCTTCCTCGACGAGGTCGGCGACATCCCGCTGCCGCTCCAGGTCAAGCTGCTGCGCTTCCTCCAGGAGCGCGTGATCGAGCGCGTCGGTGGCCGCCAGCCGATCCCGGTCGACACCCGCATCGTCTGTGCGACCCATCAGGATGTCGACACGATGGTCGCCGAACAGCGGTTCCGAGAGGATCTCTACTACCGCCTCGCCGAAATCGTGATCCGTATCCCTTCGCTCGCCGAGCGCCCCGGCGATGCCGGCCTGCTCGCGCGCCATTTCCTCAAGAAATATGCCGCCACGATGAACACCGGCGCGCGTAGCTTCGCGGCCGATGCGCTCGCCGCGATCGATGCCTGGGGCTGGCCCGGCAATGTCCGCGAGCTCGAGAATCGCGTGAAGCGCGCCGTCATCATGGCCGACGGCAAGGCCGTCACCGCCGCCGATCTCGATCTCGAATCGATCGCCGATCCCGTGCCGATCAACCTCAAGGCCGCGCGCGAGATCGCCGACCGCAAGGCGATCCGCCACGCGCTCGCCCGCGCCGAAGGCAATATTTCCGGTACCGCGCGGCTGCTCGGGATCAGCCGCCCAACTCTCTATGACCTGATGAAGAGCTATGACCTCCAGCCGTAAGCGCAAGCGCAGTCACAAGGGCCTGCCGCCGATCGTCCGCCGCCTCCTGGTCGTGCTCGGCGGCCTGGGCGCGTTCGGAACCGCGATCGCGGCTTTCGTCATGCTCTCGCCCAACCAGGTCGACGCCGCCGGCGACGGCAATTCGGTCGAGCGCAGCGCGAGCCTGCTCAAGCAGAGCAACGCCACCGCCGCCAAGGCCGCCGCGCTCGACGCGGTCCGCGCCGATCCCAATAACGGCCAGGCCCATCTTGCGCTCGCCCAAGCGATGCTCGCGCTCGACGACGGCATCGGTGCCGAGGGTGAGATCCAGCGCGCGGTCGATACCGGCTTCGACGCCAAGCTCGTCCCGCAATATCGCGCCCATGCGCTGCTGCTGCAGGGCGACCCCGACCGCGCGATCGCCGAGGCCGACAAGGCGATTCCGCTCTATCGCGCCTATGCGCTGCGCATCCGTGCCCGCGCGCTCACGCTCCAGGGCAAATATGCCGACGCCCAGGCCGCGCTCGACGAGGCGATGCGGATCACGCCCCGGGATGCGGCCTTGTGGACCGATCTCGGCCGCTTCCGCTATTCGACCGGCGATCTGCGCGGCGCCGTCCAGGCCGTCGAGCAGGCGGTAAAGCTCGACACCGGCAATGCCCGCGCGCTGCTGCTGCGCGGCGAGCTGGTCCGCAGCCAATATGGCCTTGTCGCCGCGCTCCCCTGGTTCGAAGCCGCGCTCAAGCGCGATCCCTTCCTTCACGACGCGCTGATCGAATATGCCGCGACATTAGGCGATTCCGGCCGCACCGAGGATTCGCTCGCCGCAACCCGCCGCGCGCTCGAAGCGCGTCCCGGCAGCCCCCAGGCCTTCTATCTCCAGGCGGTGATCGCCGCGCGCGCCGGCGACGACGATCTCGCCCGCAGTCTGATGGAAAAGACCGGCGGCGCGCTCGACGACGTGCCCGGCGTCCTGTTGCTCGGCGGCACGCTCGATATCGAACAGGGCGATTACGAGCAGGCGATCGGCAAATTGAGGGAGCTCGTCGCCGTCCAGCCGATGAACCTCACTGCCCGCAAATTGCTCGCCACCGCTTTGCTCCGCAGCGATTCGGCGCGCAACGCGATCGACATTCTCCGCCCGGTCGTCGCGCGCGGCGATGCCGACAGCTACACACTTACGCTCGCCGCCCGCGGCTTCGAGCGGATCGGGGACCGCGTCAGTGCCGCGAAGCTGCTCGATCGCGCCGCCTATCCGGTGACGAGCGAAGCCGGCGCGTTCAGCGCCGATGACAGCGTCGCCGTGCTCGACGCGCCCGCCGCCGCAAATCCGGGTGACCCCGACGCCACCGTCCCGCTGATCCGCGCGATGATCGCCCAGGGCAACCAGGCCGGCGCGCTCGCCAGGGCCCAGGCTCTGGTCCGCGACAATCCCGGCGTGCCTGGCGCGCAGCTCCTGCTCGGCGACATGCTGATGCTTGGGCATAGCTATGCCGATGCCGCCGCCGCCTATCGCCTCGCCGCAGACCTGCGCTTCGACGAGCCGACCATGCTCCGCCTGGTCGAGGCGCTCGATCGCGGCGGCCATCGCCAGGACGCCGCCAATGTCCTCGCGCTGTTCCTCTCACAGAACCCGGTCAGCGTCGCGGCGCTCCGCCTGTCTGGCAGCTGGCAGCTTGCCGCCGGTGATTACGACGCCGCGATCGACACGCTGGAGAATCTCCGCGCGCGCATCGGCGACGGCGACGCTGCGCTCAACGCCGATCTAGCAATGGCCTATTCCGGCGCGGGCGAGGACAAGATCGCGCTCGATTTCGGTGAGGCCGCCTATGGCCTCGCCCCCGGCAACCCGGCAGTGGCCGATGCCTATGGCTGGGCGCTCTACCAGAGCGGCGATGCCGAGGGTGCGTTAGAGCTGCTGCAAAAGGCGGTGGCGCTGGCCCCGCGCCACGCCGGCCTGCGCTGGCACCTCGCCCAGATCTATGCCGATCTCGGCCGCAAGCCGGACGCCAAGGCGCAAGCCCAGGCGGCGCTCGCCGATCCACGCTTCAGCGATCGCGCCGCGGCGCAGGCGATGCTGGCGTCCTGAGGACGCCGGCTGAACTCAGGCGGCCAGGGGAAGGACGGCGGGCGCAAGATCCTGCGCCGACGGCACGGGCTGCGGGCTGACTGCAGCTGCTTCGGCGGCCTGCTTGCGGTACGAGAGATACAGGGCAAGTAGCGAGAACATCGGAAACCTCTTCAATTGTTGCGTTGCAACATGAAGAGGCATCTGGCCGCCTGACACCGTTGTCGCAACTGCAAACTCGGGCAGCCATGGTTGCAGAATCCGACATGGGCTGAGCGTATTCCGCCACTGGGGGCCAGCCGCCGCGACGGGGAGCGCGCTGGCAATGTAGGATTCGGTGTGCAACCCTTGGCCGGCTCTTTCTCATCGCCGGCTCGTCAAAGACCTCCAAAATGGGGACCCAGGTTTTTCGACATAGCAGGTGTCAACCGTGTCAACTTCGACCGGTCCATGACTGCCCGCACAGCCATCTGTGCGCACCCTCTGCAATCGTCTAACGGACGCCGCATGACCGACGACGCCCTTTCCCGCATCGCCGATGCGCTCGATCGCCTCGCGCCGCCGCCTGCGCCGCCCGCCGATCTTCGCGCGCATCCCGCTTATGTCTGGCGTGGCCACAGCCTCGCCGCCGCGCGCGCCTTCGCACCGCTGCCGCTGGCGATGCTGCGCGGCGTCGACGCCCAGCGCGAGGCTTTGGTCGCCAATCTCGATCGCCTCGCCGCCGGCCGTGCCGCGCAGGACGTATTGCTCTGGGGCGCGCGCGGCACCGGCAAGTCGGCTTTGGTCAAAAGCGCGGTCGCCGACATCCAGGCGCGCGGCGGCGATCTCGCATTGGTCGAAGCGGTGACGCTCCACCTCGAAACCCTGCCCGAATTGTTCGCCACGCTCGCCGCCGCCGATCGGCCCTTCGTGATTTTTCTCGACGATCTTGGCTTCGACGCCGCCGGCGATGCCCGGGCGCTGCGCTCACTGCTCGAAGGCGGTGCCGAGGCGCGCCCGGCGAACACGCGGCTGATCGTCACCTCGAACCGCCGCCATCTCGTCCCGCGCGACATTGCCGAGCAGGCCAGCGCGATCAATCCGCGCGACGCGGTCGACGACAGCCTGGCGCTCGCTGACCGCTTCGGGCTCAGCCTGGGCTTCCATGTCGTCGATCAGGACACTTATCTCGACATCGTCCGCGGCTATGCCGAAGCGCACGGCCTCGCCTTCGATCCCGCCGAAGCGGTGGGCTGGGCGACGCGGCGCGGCAGTCGTTCGGGGCGGGTCGCCTGGCAATATGTCGTCGATCTCGCGGGGCGCTCGGGCAAGTCGCTGTAAATGTACTGATCGAGATCAAGCGACGGATTGGAGCGCTTGACTCCTTTGCGCGGGTAGAGCCCAGTTACCGCAGATGCGGCGAATAGGGGAACTCGATCTGCCCGAACGACTGGCCCCCACCGTACCGCGGTGGGTGACGTCGATCGGCGTCGGATTGCTCGCGACTGCTTGCGCAGGACTTGCCCGTTTCCTGCTCGATACGCTGGTGCCTGGCGTCGCGGTCTTTCCGCTGCTTTTTCCCGCCGCGATGGTGGCCACCTTGTTCGCGGGGTGGATCGCCGGCGCGACGGCGGGCGGCGTCTCGATCACCTTCGCCTGGTACTATCTCTATCCAATCAAGAACTCGTTCCGCTTCGAAACCCCGGCGGCGGCGATCACGCTCGCCACGGTCGTCATCGCCTGCATCGTCACGATCGCGCTCGCCGAGTTCTTCCGCCGCTCGGTGCAGCGGGTGACGCGCGAGCGTGACCGCGAGATCGCCGAGCGCGACCTGTTCCTCGAAGAGTTCGAGCATCGGGTGAAGAATAATTTCACTTTGGTCGCCTCGCTGCTCGACATGCAGCGGCGACGCGCCGGCCAGGGTGAGACCGCCGAGGCGCTCGCCGCCGCCCTCTCCCGCATCGAGAGCATCGCCCGCGCGCACCGCCACCTCTATCGCGGTGCCAGCGCCCCCGGAACGGTAGACATGGCCGGCTATCTCCAGGAACTCTGCACGGCGCTGGAGGAGGCGCTGTTCCTGCGCGGCGCGATCACGCTCGATTGCGAGGCCGATCCTGCCGCGCTGCCGCGCGACCGCGCCGTCTCGATCGGGCTGGTCGTCAACGAACTCGTCACCAATGCCGCCAAGCACGCCTTTGCCGGGCGCGACACCGGCGCGATTCAGGTCCATTTCCGCGCGGGCGATACCGGCTGGCTGCTCACCGTCGCCGATAATGGCATCGGCCTGCCGTCCAAGCCCCGCGCCCGAAACGGCGATGGCGGTCTGGGCCAGCGCCTGATTGACGGCTTCGCCCGCCAGGCGCACGGTACGGTGAAGACCGACAGCGGGCCTGAGGGAACCAAGGTGACGGTCGAGCTGGAAGCCTAGGCGCTCAGCCCCTCGACCATCTCCGCCAGCTCGAGCCAGCGCAGCTCGGCCGCGTCCTTCTCGTCACGCAGCTTGGCGATGCCGTCGTTCAGCCTAGCGAACTTCGCGGGATCGCGCGTGTAGAGCGACGGATCGGCCATCGCCTCTTCGTCGCGCGCGATCTGCTGGTCGATTTCCTCGATCCGCTTGGGAAGCAGATCATAGTCGCGCTGGTCCTTGTAGCTGAGCTTGGTCGCCTTGGGCTTGGGCGCTTCGGCCACCGGGATAACCGGCTTGGCGACCTTGCGCCCGACGGTGCGCTGGGTCCGCTGCGCCACCCAATCGGCATAGCCGCCCACGACGACATCAACCATTCCCGATCCGTCGAGTCCCAAGGTCACCGTCACCGTGCGATCGAGAAAGTCGCGGTCGTGGCTGACGATCAGCACCGTGCCGTCATAGTCCGAGATCACTTCCTGGAGCAGGTCCAGCGTTTCGAGGTCGAGATCGTTGGTCGGCTCGTCGAGCACGAGCAGGTTCGAAGGCCGGGCGAATTCACGCGCCAGCAGCAGCCGCGAGCGCTCGCCGCCCGAAAGCGTGCCGATCTTGGCGTCGGCCAGCGAGGGCTCGAACAGGAACTCCTTGAGATAGCCGTGGATGTGCTTGCGGACGCCCAGCACTTCGATCCATTCGCCGCCCTGGGTGAGTACGTCGCGCACCGTCTTGGCGGGATCCATCAGGCTGCGCTGCTGGTCGATGAATACCATGTCGAGCGTCTTGGCGAGGCGCACGCTGCCTTCGTCCGGCGCCAGCTCGCCGGTCAGCAGCTTGAGCAACGTGGTCTTGCCTGCGCCGTTCGCGCCGACGATGCCGATGCGGTCGCCTTTGGTGACGCGCAAGGTCAGGTCCTTGATGATCGTGCGGTCGCCGAAGCGTTTGGTGACATGCTTCATGTCGATGACGACCTTGGTCTGCGCGCCATCCGATCCGATCGCGAGCTTCGCGGCGCCCGCGGGACCGATCATCGCCGCGCGTTCGGCGCGCATTTCCTTGAGCTTGGTCAGCCGGCCCTGGTTGCGCCGCCGCCGCCCAGTCACGCCGCGCAGCAGCCAATGCTCCTCGATCTTGAGCCTGGCATCGAGCTTCTGGGCGTTGCGCTCCTCCTCGGCATAGACCTGCTCGGTCCAGGCCTCGAAGCCGCCGAACCCGATCTCGGCGCGCCGGATCATGCCGCGATCGAGCCACAAGGTCTGCTTGGTCAGCCGCGTAAGGAAGGTGCGGTCATGGCTGATCGCAACGAACGCACCATTGTAGCGGCTCAGCCATTTCTCGAGCCAGTCGATCGCGGCGATGTCGAGATGGTTGGTCGGCTCGTCCATCAGCAGCACATCGGGATTCTGCGCCAGCGCCCTGGCGATCGCGGCGCGGCGGCGCTCGCCGCCCGAGGCCGTCGCCGCCTCGCGGCCGAGATCGACGCCGAGCTGGTCGGCGATTGCCTCGACTTCGTACACCTCCGGCGCATCGTCGCCGGAGAGCGCGAAATCGCGCAGCGTGGCGAAGCCTTCGACCTGCGGGTCCTGTTCGAGGATCACGACATGCGTGCCCGGCTGGATCACGCGGCGCCCTTCGTCCGCCTCGATCCGGCCCGCGATCAGCCGCAACAGGGTCGACTTGCCCGCGCCGTTGCGCCCGATCAGCGCCAGCCGGTCGCGCTCGCCGATATAGAGGTCGAGCCCCCGGAACAACCAACCCGAACCCTGGACCAAGCCAAGGCCTTCGAACGCAAGAACAGGAGCAGCCATGCGCGCCCCGTTAAGGGCCGCGCTCGATACCCGCAATGGTTGTGACGGCGTTGGGGCCGGGATCTCTCGGGTGCCCCGCAAGTTACGCGCTGCTGACAACGGTGTTCAGGGGCTATTCAATGCCCGGACCCTATGCCATGCGGATGCCAATGCTGGTGAAACCCGTTCTGTACGCGTGTCTGGCAGCGATGTCGCTTGTCGGCGTCGCGTCCGCGCATCCGTTGCGCGACGACGTGTATAGGAGCCAGGATCGCGGCCAGGGCGCCGCCAGCCAGCGCCGGCAGCTCGGCCAGAACCTGCCCGTGCGCGAGATCGAGCGTCGCGTAATCCCCCGCATGCCCGGGGCGCAATATCTCGGTTTCGACTATGATCCGTCCTCGGACATTTACACGCTCAAGTTCCTGCGCGATGGATCGGTGATCTGGGTGGACGTCGATGGCCGCAGCGGACGGATCGTCCGCCGGTCTGGAAATTGAGCGTAACTAAGCGCGGACGAGGATAGACAAGCATGCGACTTTTGATCGTCGAAGACGAACCCAATCTCGGCCAGCAGCTCAAGAACGCGCTCGAAGGCGCCGGCTATGCCGTCGACCTCGCCACAGATGGCGAAGAGGGCCATTTCCTCGGTTCGACCGAGCAATATGACGCGATCATCCTCGATCTCGGCCTGCCCGAGGTCGACGGACTGACCGTGCTCGATCGCTGGCGCAAGGAAGGCAAGACCACCCCGGTGCTGGTGCTCACCGCGCGCGACAGCTGGTCGGACAAGGTGGCGGGTCTCGATGCCGGCGCCGACGATTATGTCGCCAAGCCCTTCCAGACCGAGGAGCTGATCGCGCGCCTTCGCGCGCTGATCCGCCGCGCTTCGGGCAATGCGTCGGCCGAACTGATCGCCGGCGACATCCGCCTCGACACGCGCTCGGGCAAGGTCACCAAGGATGGCGAGCCGGTCAAGCTGACCGCGCAGGAATATAAGCTGCTCAGCTATCTGCTCCATCACAAGGGCAAGGTGGTCAGCCGCACCGAGCTCATCGAGCACATCTACGACCAGGATTTCGATCGCGATTCGAACACGATCGAGGTTTTCGTGACGCGCATCCGCAAGAAGCTGGGCGCCGATGTCATCACCACCATTCGGGGGCTCGGCTACAGCCTGGAAGAGCCCGCCGACGCCTGAGCCCGAGCCGCGCTTGACCGATTCTGGTCCTTCCCCCTCGTCCGAGCCGAAGGACGTCGCCGCCAATATCCTGGAGGCCGAGCCACGGCCGCGCCCCTATGTGCGGGTCACCGGCTCGGTCAGTCGCCGCATGCTGCTGGTCGCGACGGCGTGGATCATGCTGCTCCTCGTCGGCGGCGGCTATGCGCTCGATCGGGTGCTGACCACCGCGGTCACGCGCAATTTTGACGATCAGCTCGACTATCTCGTCACCTCGATGATCGTCTCGGCCGAATTGGGCCCGGGGGGCGAGGTGGTGAACAACCGCGAGCTCGCCGACCAGCGCTTCCTCGAGCCCGGATCGGGCGCCTATTGGCAGATCAGCGGCAAGGGATTCGAGCCTTACAGGTCGCGCTCGCTCTGGGACCGCACGCTGCGCGTCAACCAGCGCCACGACGACCGCGAGCTGCACATCTACGACAGCGACGAGTTCGTCGACAAAACCCCGCGTGCCGACCGCCAACCCAATGATTCGAGCAACCAGATGCTGCGCATCGCCGAGCGCGATCTGAAGCTGCCCGGATCGCCGGTCCGCTGGCGCTTCCAGGTGGCGCAGACCCGTGAGACGCTGGACGCCCAGATCGCTGCGCTGCGCCGTACCCTGGTCCGCAGCTTCGTGCTGCTGGGGCTCGGGCTGATCGTGATGGTCGGCCTCCAGACCTGGTACGGCCTGCTGCCGCTGCGGAAAGTCCGCTCGGAGATCGCCCGGCTGCGCGGCGGCCGTTCGCGCCGCATCGAGGGATCGATGCCCGCCGAGGTCGCCCCGATGGTCGAGGAGCTGAACGCGCTGGTCGAGCATAACGACCGCCAGGCCGAAGAGGCGCGCCGCCACGCCGGCAACCTCGCCCATGCGCTCAAGACCCCGCTCAGCGTGATCATGAACGCCGCGGCGGCAGGCCAGGACGATCTTGCCCCCACCGTGATCCGCGAAGCGCGGACGATGCGCCGCCAGATCGACCACCACCTCGCCCGCGCCCGCGCCGTCGGCCGCCGCGGCAGCGCACACAGCCGCGCGCCGGTCTGGCCGTCGATCGAAGCGGTCGAGCGCGCCGTCGCCAGGCTCTATCCCAATGTCCGCATCGACGTCGACGGCGCCAAGGACCTGATCGCGCATATCGAGCGCCAGGATCTGGACGAGATCCTCGGCAATCTGGTCGAAAACGCCGCCAAATATGGCGGCGGCAGCGTGTTCATCACTGCGAGCGCCCAGGCCGGTTTCGTCGAGATCATGGTCGAAGATGACGGCCGCGGCATTCCCGAGGCCGATCGTATCCGCATCTTCGATCGCGGCGTGCGGCTCGATTCGGGCAAACCCGGCACGGGTCTGGGACTCGCGATCGTCCGTGACGTGGCGGAAATCTATGACGGCACGGTGAGCCTGGAAGAAAGCGAAGATCTGGGCGGGCTACTGGTGAGGTTAAGACTGCCGGCCGCAGCTTGAACGATCCTGAGGGGGACAAGGCATGAAAAGCGCGCTCGCATCGATCATGGTTCTTCTGGCGAGCACCCCCCTGGGCGCATCGCCGGTCACGACCGCTCCCGCCACTCCGTCACAGGCAAAGGCCGCGCCGTCGGAAAAGCCGCGGGTCATCGTCCTGACCGATATTGGCGGCGATCCCGACGATCAGGAATCCTTGGTGCGCTTCCTGCTCTATTCGAACGGGTTCGACGTGGAGGGGCTGATCCCCTCGACCTCGCGCCACCTGCGCGACAAGGTCAATCCGCAGCAGATCCTGGCGCGGATCGACGGATATGAGAAGGCGCTGCCGAACCTGAAGGCGCATGCCAAGGGCTGGCCGACGCCCGACTATCTCCGCTCGGTGGTCAAGCCCGGACGCGCCGTGTTCGGCATGGATGGCGTCGGCGACGGCAAGGATAGCGAGGCATCCGAATGGATCATCCGGACGGTCGACAAGCCCGATCCGCGCCCGGTGTGGATCACGATCTGGGGCGGTGCGGTCGATCTCGCCCAGGCCCTGTGGAAGGTCCGCAAGACCCGCACGCCCGAACAGGTCGCCGCCTTCGTCGCCAAGCTCCGGGTCTATTCGATCTCGGACCAGGACAATGCCGGCCCCTGGATACGGCGGCAGTTCCCCGACATGTTCTGGATCGCGAGCATCACCGCGCACCGCCACTACAACCTGTCGACCTGGGGCGGCATCTCGGGCGACCGCATGTATTATTTCGACGGGCCCGATTTCACGACAGTCTCCAAGGAATGGCTGCGCGAGAATATCCAGATCGGGCCGATGGGCTCGCTCTATCCCAATTACGAATTCATGATGGAGGGGGACACGCCAACCTTCCTCTATCTGATCCCCAATGGCCTGGGCAGCCCCGAGCACCCCGATTACGGCAGCTGGGGCGGGCGCTACGGCAAGGTGTCCGAATGGGACGGGTTGTGGACCGACACCAGCGATCTCGTCCTCGGGATCGACGGCAAGGTCCGCCAGACCAACAAGGCGACGATCTGGCGTTGGCGCGACGCATTCCAGAATGACTTCGCAGGCCGGATCCAATGGACGCTGCAATCGAGCTACAAGGGCGCGAACCACAATCCGCAGCTGGTGCTGAACGGGGTGCCGGGCACCGACACGGTCGAGATCGCAGCAACCTCCGGTGATGTGGTCCGTCTGTCCGGCGCCGGTTCGAAGGACCCGGACGGCGACCGGGTCGATTATCAATGGTGGCAATACCGCGAGTCCGAGGCGGTCAATCGCAACCCTGCGCTCGAGCTGCAGCGCGGCGATCCGCTCGAAACCCGCTTCACCGCGCCGGATGTCGTCACCCCGATGCGCTTCCACGTCATCCTGGAAGCCAAGGACGACGGCAAACCCGCGCTCACTGCCTATCGGCGCGCGATCATCACGGTGAATCCCAGGGCGAAGTAGGGGTCGGCAGAACGGGCTAGAGGCGAAGCTTGTGCTCCTGCGAAAGCAGGAGCCCAGGGCTACAAACGCTTCCCTTCGCCATTCTAGGCCTGCCTTCGCAGGAGCACCGATCTCGCTCTTAAGCCAACTCCACCGCCCGCATCGCCTCCGCCGCGATCGTGAGGCTGCGCTTGCGCGCCTCGTGATCGAACATCGCGCTGGTGAGCATCAGCTCGTCCGCTTGCGTCCGCTCGATGAACGCCGCGATCTGCTCGCGCACCTTGTCCGGCCCGCCCACCGCGGATGCCGACAGCACCTGCCCCAGGATCGCATTGCCCTGGGCGCCCAGGCTCTCGCGATAGCCGCGCACCGGCGGCGGCAGCTGGATTGCGCGCCCGGTGCGGATCGCGACGAAGGCCTGTTGCTGCGAGGTGGCGAGATACTCGGCCTCTTCATCGTTGTCGGCGGCGAACACGTTGAACCCGAGCATCAGATGCGGCTTCTCGAGCGCCTCCGACGGCTTGAAATTGCGGCGATAGGTCGAAACCGCCTCATCGAGCAGCCCGGGCGCGAAATGCGAGGCAAAGGCATAGGGCAGGCCCAGGGCCGCGGCGAGTTGGGCACCGAACAGGCTCGATCCCAGGATCCAGATCTTCACGTCCGCGCCCGCCCCCGGCGTCGCGCGGATGCCGGTCTTGCCGTCATCGGCGAAATAGCTTTGCAGCTCGAGCACGTCCTGCGGAAAGGCATTGGCGTCGCTGTCGAGCGTCCGCCGGATCGCGTGCGCGACGCGCTGGTCCGATCCCGGCGCGCGGCCCAGCCCGAGATCGACCCGGCCCGGAAACAGCGCGTCGAGCGTGCCGAACTGCTCGGCGATCTGGAGCGGCGCATGGTTGGGCAGCATTATTCCGCCCGCGCCGACGCGGATCGTGCTTGTCGCCTGCCCGACATGTGCGATCACCACTGCGGTGGCGGCGCTGGCGATCCCGTCCATCCCGTGATGCTCGGCCACCCAGTAGCGAGTGTAGCCCAGGCTTTCGGCATGTCTGGCCAGATCGGCGGCGTTGGCGAGGGATTGCGAAACCGTCCCGCCCTGGATGACGGGGACGAGGTCGAGCAGCGAATAAGCGGTCATGTCCACGACATGGGAAGGCAGCGCCGTGGCCGCTAGCCCAGTCTTGCTTTCAGCGTCCCTGCTTATCCTTTGCCACTTCCGGATTTGGGCTCCTCCCGCAGGAGCCCAAACCCACTTCCGATGCGGAAGCCCTAGAAGTCCAGGGTCAACCGGACCGCGCCGCCCTTGTCGGCCGGAAGCGCTGCGAAATTCCCCGGCTGCTGCCGCAGGAACAGATTACTGCTGATGTCGCCGCCCAGCAGCGGCCAGCGATAGCTGAGCTCGTAATCCACCTCGCGGCCCTCGGGTGCAAGGTTGAGGTGCGACACCGCCCAATTGTCGACGCTTTCGGTATAATAGTCCCAGCCCTGGGGCAGCTGGAGGTCGATCCCGCCGCTCGCCACCCGCAGCGGCTGTGCGACGCGGAAGCCCAAAGTATCGCCGCGCGCGAGCAGCCCGGTCTTGCCGATATCGGCCGAAAAGCCGTTGGTGCGGATCAGGCCCGATCCGTGGACACCAGCGCGCAGCCGCGCGTCGGTCCAACCCTGGCGCATCGATCCACCCAGGTTCCAGCCCGCACCCAGATCGTAGCGCAGCCCCAGATCGACGAACAGGCTGTCCGCCCGCGCCGCGCCCAAAGCGCCCGAGAAGCGTGCGCCCAGCACCGTGTCGTTCTCGGCCAGCCGCGTCAGCGACAGGCCTGTGCGCAAGCCGCCGAAGCGCCGGTCGAGCGCCAGCGTCATCCGGCCATAGCCGAAGCGTTCGGACTTCCATTTGAGCGCCTCGAACTGGGTGTCGCGCCGGGTCAGCACGTTGCCGAATTCGGACGCCACCGTCAGTCCCCACGAACCCAGCACCTGGCGCACCGCCACCGATCCGCCGACATCGACGTCGAAGCCCGAATTGGTCGAAGGATCGCGCGCGATCAGGAAGGCCGGGTCGTTGCGCCCGGCCAGCCGCGCGGTCAGCGCGTTGCCGCTCTCCGACGCGCCGATCGCGAACTGCGCCTTGCTGCCCAGCCTGCCGCTCACCGTGGCCGCGAGCATCTGCGCGACGTTCGCATCCTGGCTGGTGATCCCCAGCCGCTCGATCCGCACCGAATCGCGCCCCGGCACCAGGCTCACCGCTACCTGCAGGTCGTGCATGCCCACCGAGAAGCTGCGGTCGCGCGACGCCATCAGCGCCGGCAGCCGCCGCGCATTGCCCTGGTGGTTGATCGTCCGGGCGAGGTCCATCGCAAAGGCGCGGTCGAACGAATCGAGCACCACCGCCCCCAGCGAACCCTGGCTGGCGTCGCCCATCGGTGTCGACAACGATGCATTTACCTGCTGCGAGGCCGCGCCGCCCGATCCCGCCAGCGACATCGAGCCGACCGGCTGGAACGCGCGGGTCAGGTCGAGCACGCCATGGCCGTAAACCGGGTCGACCCCGGCGGCGCCGACATCGCGCGCTGTCGCGTACAGCAGCTGGACGATCTGTGCGCCGGTTAGATTGGGAAAGGCCTGGGCGAGCAACGCCACCGCGCCGGCGATCTGCGGCGCCGAGAAGGACGTGCCCGACCAGAGGAACGCCGTGTTGGTCTCGTCCGGCGCGCGGACATTCTCGCCCACCGCGGTCAGATAGGCGTTGGCGCTTGTCCCTGCCCGGTTCGAGAAATCGGAGATCACGTCGTTGGATCCGACCGACCCGGCGATGATGATCAGCCCGCGCGCGACCGCGGGATTGTTCGCGGCCGAGGTGAAGTCGTCCGGGTTGGGTGCGTTCGGGCCGTCATTGCCCGCCGAGATCACGATCACGATCCCCGCCGCGGTGGCGCGGTCGATCGCCTGGATCAGTCGCGCGTCAGGCGCCGATCCGCCCAGCGAGATGTTGACCACGCGCGCACCGCCCGCCCGCGCCGCATCGAGCCCCGCCGCGATCGCGACATCGTCGAACCGGCACGGGCTGTCGCCATTGGCGCCGGGCGTGCCCGAGCAGCTGCCAGTCGTGTCGGCGCGCGCGACGATCAGCTGTGCGTCGAACGCGACGCCGTGCGTCGCGACGTCGTTGCGCCGTCCGGCCAGCGTGAAGGCCACGGCGGTGCCGTGCCCGCCGACATCGTCGATCGTGCCGTTGCCGGCCGCGTCGACCGATGCGCCGCTGATGCGGCAGGTTCCGGTGCCGATCCCGCCCGAACAGTCGCCGAACTCCTGGCTCTGCAGGTCGATGCCGCTGTCGATCACGCCGATCTTGATGCCCGATCCCGTACCGCCATGGTTGTAGGCCACGAGCGCGTTCATCGAGACCGCGCCCACCGTCGCGCGATATTCGGCGGTGTCGTAATTGGGAGCGGGCGTCGGCGTGGGAGTCGGAACCGGCGTGGGGGTCGGTGTCGGAACCGGCGCGGGTGCCGGATTGATTCCGCCGCCGCCGCCTCCCCCGCTGCACGCGCCCAGAACTACCAGACCCGCCAAAGCCGCGGATCGCATCAAACGCGCGCCAAGTACCGAACGCATAATACCCATTCCTGTTGAAGAGTGCAGGATTAGCGCAGATAAGTTTACGTTACTTTATCGCATGTTATCGGCTTCCGGCGTTGGCGCCTTGCGGCACTCGCAGCCACTCCCTAGAGCCCGGCCATCATGCTCGCGCAGCTCTCCCATATCCGCAACTGGATATTCGACCTCGACAACACCCTGTATCCGGTGAGCGCCAATCTGTTCCCGATGATCGACGCGCGGATCGGCGAATATGTCGCCAATCTCCTGAAGGTCGACGCGGAGGAGGCGCATCGCGTCCAGAAGGGCTATTTCCACGCGCATGGTACCACGCTGGCCGGGCTGATCGCCGATCATGGCGTCGATCCGCACGACTATCTCGGCTTCGTCCATGACGTCGACATGAGCGTGCTGGAACGCAACGAAGCTTTGGTCGAGGCACTGGCGCGCCTTCCCGGCCGCAAGCTCGTCTTCACCAATGGCGATGCGCCTTATGCGGCCAAGGTGCTCGACAAGCTCGGCCTCGGCGCCAGCTTCGAGGCGGTGCACGATATCCACGCCACCGCCTATCGCCCCAAGCCCGATCCGATCGTCTATCGCGGGCTGTGCGAGGCCTATGACCTCGATCCCGAGCAATCTTTGTTCGTC
Organism: Sphingomonas sp. JC676; assembly: GCF_014489075.1. Lineage (GTDB taxonomy): Bacteria > Pseudomonadota > Alphaproteobacteria > Sphingomonadales > Sphingomonadaceae > Sphingomonas. The sequence continues at coordinate 274,810 of NZ_JACTGR010000005.1, forward strand.
GAGGACATGGCGCGCAACCTCGCGCCCGCCAAGGCGATCGGCATGACCACGGTCTGGATCGACAACGGTTCCGAGCAAGGCCCGGGCGCCGATCGCGACTATATCGACTACACGATCACCGATCTTGGCCGCTGGCTGCACGAAATATTGGAGGACTGAGTTGACCGACCTCGCATCGACCATCGACGCCGCCTGGGAGGACCGGGCGAACCTGGGCCTCTCGACCGAGGGCGCCGTCCGCGAAGCGGTCGCCGAGGCGCTCAACCTGCTCGATCGCGGCGCAGCCCGCGTCGCCGAGCCGGTCGAAGGAGGCTGGCAGGTCAACCAGTGGCTCAAGAAAGCCGTCTTGCTCTCGTTCCGCCTCAACGACAATGTCGTGGTGCAGGGCCCGGGCGGCGCTAACTGGTTCGACAAGGTGCCCAGCAAGTTCGCCAATTGGGGCGAGGACGCGTTCCGCTCCGCCGGCTTCCGCGCGGTCCCCGGCAGCATCGTCCGCCACGGCGCGCATGTCGCCAAGGGCGCGGTGCTGATGCCGAGTTTCGTCAATATCGGCGCCTATGTCGGCGAAGGCACGATGGTCGATACCTGGACGACGGTCGGCAGCTGCGCGCAGATCGGCCGCAACGTCCATCTCTCGGGCGGCGTCGGCATCGGCGGCGTGCTCGAGCCCCTCCAGGCCGATCCCGTCATTATCGGCGACGGCGCATTCATCGGCGCCCGCGCCGAAGTCGCCGAGGGCGTCCGCGTCGGCGAGGGCGCGGTGCTCTCGATGGGCGTCTATCTCGGCGCCTCGACCAAGATCATCGATCGCGCCACCGGCGAGGTTCATCTCGGCCAAGTGCCGCCCTATTCGGTGGTCGTCCCCGGCAGCATCGGCGGCGGAGACGGCAAGCCCGCGCTCTACTGCGCGGTGATCGTCAAGACCGTGGACGCCCAGACCCGCTCCAAGACCGGGATCAACGAACTGCTCAGGGATTGAGATGAGCGACCCCAAACCCCCGATGACCTATGGGCGCTACCTCGCGCTCGATCAGCTGCTCACCGCCCAGCATCCGCTGTCGGACCGGCACGACGAGCTGCTGTTCATCATCATCCACCAGACCAAGGAGCTGTGGCTCAAGCAGATGATCGCCGAGCTCCGCGCGGCGCTGGATCTGGTCCGCGCCGACAAGCCGGTCGAGGCGTACAAGTCGCTCGCCCGGGTCAGCCGCATCCAGGCGGTGATGACCCTGAGCTGGGACGTGCTCGCAACGATGACGCCCAGCGACTATACGCGCTTCCGCGAGGTCCTGGGCACCAGTTCGGGCTTCCAGTCCGATCAGTTCCGCGCGGTCGAGACCTTGCTCGGCCTGCGCGGCGCGGGCGTGCCGGGCCCTCTCACCAACGAATTCGGCCAGGCGCCGAGCCTGTGGGACGAAGCCAATGCCGCGCTCGCCCGCGCCGGCTTCGCGGTTCCCGCCGAGACGCTGGAGCGCGACTGGCGCAAGCCCTATGTGCCCAGCAAGGCGGTCGAGGATGCTTGGGCCCAGGTCTATCGCGACACGACCCGATATTGGGAGCTTTACCAGCTCGCCGAGAAGCTCGTCGATATCGACGACGCGCTCGCCACCTGGCGGCACAAGCATGTCATCACCGTCAGCCGCGTGATCGGCATGAAGCCCGGCACCGGCGGCACCCCCGGCGTGCCCTATCTCGAATCGACTTTGTCGAAGCGCGCCTTTCCCGAGCTCTGGACGCTCCGGACCCAGCTGTGAGCACGAGCTACAAGCGCCTGTTCCAGCGCGCGCTCGCCGCCGCGCCCGATCGGCTGCACTTCGCCGCGCACAGCCACCACCTCTGGCCCGACGCCTCCTATGTCGGTCAGATTGCCGCGTGGGACGACGCCGCCCGTCTCGCCGACCACAAATGGGAGCGGGTGATGGGCGAGATCTGGCCCGCCGCGCAAAGTCATATCGCGGCCGAGCTCAAGCTCCCCGATCCCGCGACGATCGTCTTCGCGCCCAACACGCACGAATTGCTGCTCCGCATCGTCTCGGCGCTGCCCAGGCGCCCCTTGCGCATCCTGGCGAGCGATGGCGAGTTCCACAGCTTCCGCCGGCAGAGCATGCGCTGGCAGGAGTCGGGCGCCGCGACGGTGGACCGCGTCCCGCTCGATCGCCTGCTCGATGCCGCCCGCACCGGCGACTATGACCTGATCTTCACCAGCCACGTCCAGTTCGGCACCGGCCATGTCTTCGAGGGCATTGCCGAACTCGCCGCACTCGCCGGGCCCGAAGGCCCCTGGGTCGTCATCGACGGCTATCACGGCTTCATGGCGGTCGAGACCGATCTCTCTGCCGTGGCCGACAGCATCTTCTACCTCGCCGGCAGCTACAAATATGCGATGGCCGGCGAAGGCTGCGCCTTCCTCCACGCCCCGTCTGGCTTTGGCCCTCGCCCCGAGATCACCGGCTGGTACGCCGAGTTCGACGACATCTCGCTTCCGCCCGATCGCATCGGCTATGCCCCCGACGGCCGCCGTTTCCTCGGCGCGACTTTCGATCCCTCGGGCCTCTACCGCTTCGTCGCGGTGCGCGACATGCTCGCCGGCGAAGGTCTGACGACGGCGTCGATCGCCGCGCATGTCGCGGCGCTCAGGGCGCAGGTGCTCGCGCGCCTGCCGCTCGACGCGAAGCTGCTCAACCCCGGCTCGCCGGCACGCTTCCTCGCACTGCGCAGTCCCTATGCGGCGCGCTGGGAGGCGGAACTTGGAGAGCAGGACATCATCACCGATGTGCGCGGCGACGTGCTGCGCATCGGCTTCGGCTTGTATCAAGACCGCCGCGACGTCGACCGGCTGATCGAGGCGCTTTCCAAGCTATAGGCAAAGCGCCTGTTGATCTTTCTCGCGACTAGCCGACCTTCGCCACCCCCAGCCGGGGAATCTCGATCGCCGGGCAGCGGTCCATCACGACCTTGAGGCCCGCCGCCTCGGCCCGTGCTGCGGCTGCCTCGTTGATCACGCCGAGCTGCATCCACACCGCCTTGGCGCCCACCGCGATCGCTTCGTCCACCGCCTCGCCCGCCGCGATCGGGCGGCGGAAGATATTGACCAGGTCGATGGGCTCGCCGATCTGCGAGAGCTCGCGGAACACGAACTCGCCATGCACATGCTCGCCGGTGATCTGCGGATTGACCGGGATGACCCGGTAGCCCTGGCGTTGAAGGAACGCCATCACGCCATAGCTCGGCCGGTCGGGCCGGTCCGACGCACCGACCATCGCGATCGTCCGCGTCGCTTCGAGCAGCGCCTTGATGTCCTCGTCACGGGTCAGCGGCATGGTCTAGCCTCCTCAAGCATTGCGCGAAAAAGTGGGAACCGGTTTTTCGCTTCAGCAATGCGCCAACAAATTACGTCTTGAGCCAGCCGTCCACCTTCGCGGCCAGTTCGGCAAACACCTGTGCTTCCGGACCGTTCCCGGCGGCGGGAGGCTGGCCGGCGTCGGACGCAGTGCGAATCGCGATGTCGAGCGGCACGCGGCCGAGAAAGGGTATCCCCAGCCTCATTGCCGCCGCCTCGGCGCCGCCGGCGCCGAACGGGTTCGATACCTCGCCGCAATGCGGACAGGCATAGCCGCTCATATTCTCAATGAGGCCGATCACCGGGATGCCCGCCTTGCCGAACAGGTCGATCGCGCGCGTCGCGTCGATCAGCGCCAGGTCCTGCGGGGTCGACACGATCACCGCGCCGGCAGGCTTGTGCTTCTGGATCATGGTGAGCTGGACGTCGCCGGTGCCCGGCGGCAGATCGAGCACCAGCAGCTCGGCGTCGCCCCAATCGGCATCGACCAGCTGACCCAGCGCTCCGCCCGCCATCGGCCCGCGCCAAGCGATCGCCTGTCCTTCGGCGACCAGCCCGCCCATCGACAGCATCGGCACGCCATAGGGCGTGTCGATCGGCAGCAATGTCTTGTCGCGCGCCTTGGGGCGGATGCCCTCGACGCCCATCAGCTTGGGCTGCGACGGACCATAGATATCGGCATCGACCAGCCCCACGCGCCGGCCCAGCTTCGCCAGCGCGATCGCCAGATTGGCGGAGACGGTGGACTTGCCCACGCCGCCCTTGCCGCTGGCGATAGCGATGATCCGGCGCGTGCGGCGCTCGCTGGTGAGGAGGACCCGCACTTCCTCAACCCCCGGAATCGCCGCAGCGGCGTCGCGCACATCGGCTTCCAGCGCGTCGCGGGTTTCGGGCGCCAGGCCGGTCACGTCGAGGACGATGCTGGCGCGCCCGCCTTCGTAACGAATTGTTGCCCGGCCCGCCGAAATCGGAGCGAGCACGGCTTCTATCTCTGCAGAATTGGTCATCTGCCGGGTCACATAGGGACACAATCGGCACACGCCACTGTAAATCCGCGCATCCAGCCTTATAAAGGCAGTCATGGCGAACATTTCTGTCCGGAACATTTTGTCCGGCATCTTCAAGAACGAGGCTCCGAAGAGCCCCTGGGGCGGCGGAAGCGGGGGCGGCAATGGCGGTTCCGGCGACGGCAAGGGCGGCGGCTCCGGGCCGCGCAATCCCTGGTCCCTCCCGCCCGATGGACGGCGTCCGCGCCCCGGTGCCGGCGGCACGCTCGATGAGCTGCTGAAGCGCGCGCGCCGCGGCGGCGGCGGTGGCAATGGCGGCGGTTCGGGCATTCCCGGCCTGCCTACGGGCCCGCGCCTCTATGTGCTGGTCGCCGCCGGACTGCTGGCGATCTGGATCGCCTTCACCTCGTTCCATTCGATCGGGCCGCAGGAACGCGGCGTGGTCACCACGCTAGGCCGCTTCTCGGGCCAGCTCGAACCGGGCTTGCGCTTCACGCTTCCCGAACCGCTTTCGTCGGTCGACACGATCGACGTCCAGGCGATCCGGGACGAGAATTTCCCGGAGAACGGCAGCGGCGAGAATCTGATGCTGACCGGCGATCAGAACATCGTCGATCTGGCCTATCTCGTGCAGTGGAGCGTCCGCGACGCACCCGATTATGTCTATCAGATCGCCAAGCCGCGCGAGACCGTGCGCGCCACCGCCGAGACCGCGATGCGCGCTGTCGTGGCCACCGCTTCGCTCAACGACACGATCACCTCGGGCCGCGCGCGGATCGAGGCGCAGGTGCTGCTGACGATGCAGCAGATCCTCGACGAATATCATTCGGGCATCGTCATCCAGAGCGTGTCGATCCAGAAATCGGCCGCCCCCCAGGCGGTGGACGAGGATTTCAAGCAGGTCACCGCCGCCCAGCAACAGGCGCAGGCGAACAAGAACAACGCCCAGGCCTATGCCCAGCAGGTGATCGCCGCCGCGCAGGGCGACGCCGCCGAGTTCGACAAGATCTACGAGCAATACAAGCTCGCGCCTGAAGTCACCCGGCGCCGCATCTATTACGAGACGATGGAACAGGTATTGTCGCGCACCAACAAGACGATCGTCGAATCGCCGGGCGTGACGCCCTATCTCGCGTTGCCGACGCTCAAAAAGCCGGATGATGGTGTCGAAACGCCGGCCAAGCCCGTGCAGGGAGGCAGCCGATGAACACGTCCTTCCTTCGCGGCCCCTGGGCGATCGTCATCCTCGCGGTGCTCGCGCTCGTGCTGCTGCTCGGCAGCATCGTGATCGTGCCCGAGCAGAAGCAGGCGGTGATCCTGCGGCTCGAACAGCCGCTGACGACGATCAACGCCTATCGCAAGGGCGAGGAGTTCGGCCGCACCCGTGCGGGCGTCTATTGGCGCATCCCGTTCATCGACCGCATCGTCTGGGTCGACAAGCGCGTGCTCGACATCGATCTGCAGAACCAGCCGGTGCTGTCGACCGACCAGCTCCGCCTCGAAGTCGATGCCTATGCGCGGTTCCGCGTCGTCGATCCGCTCAAGATGGTCATCACCGTCGGCTCGTCCGATCGCGTCACCGACAAGCTCCAGCCGCTGTTCAGCTCGGCGCTGCGCAGCGAGCTCGGCAAGCAGCCCTTCGCGGCCCTGCTCAGCGCCGAGCGCGGTCAGGTGATGGACAATATCCAGAGCAATCTGCAGAAATACGCGTCGCAATATGGCGTCGAAGTCGTCGACGTGCGGATCAAGCACGCCGATCTGCCGGTCGGCTCGCCGCTCGACAGCGCCTATGAGCGGATGCGGACGGCGCGCCAGCAGGAAGCCGCGACGATCAAGGCGCAGGGCCTGAAGGAAGCGCAGATCATCCGCGCCAACGCCCAGGCCAATGCCGCGCAGATCTATGCCCAGGCATTCAACAAGGATCCGCAATTCTACGATTTCTACCGCGCGATGCAGTCATATCGGACGACGTTCCTGAGCCCGGTCGACGGCAAGGGCGAGACTTCGATCATCCTGTCGCCCCAGAACAGCTATCTTCGCGAGTTCATGGGGCAACGATGATGCTGCAGGTTCGTTCATATTCAATCGCCGTTCAGCCGGATTGCGCGAAGTCGCGGGCTGAAAGCGACTTGTTCCTTTGAGAGGAAGACCCCCAGTGCGTTACGTCTACGCTCTTACCACTGCCATCATCCTGGGTGGCGCCGCCACCGCCATGACCCTCAACCAGCCCGCCGGCGCGCAGACCGCGCAGAACGAGCCCGGCGCGATCCAGGCTGCCGCGCCCAAGGCCGGCGCGCCGATGAGCTTCGCCGACATGGTCGCCAAGCTCCAGCCCGCGGTCGTCAACATCTCGACCACGCAGCGCGTCCAGGTAAACTCCAATCCGTTCGCCGGCACCCCGTTCGAGATGTTCGGCAACCAGCAGGGCGGCGGCCAGCCCGTCACCCGCCAGGCCGAATCGCTCGGCTCGGGCTTCATCATCTCGGCCGATGGCTATGTCGTCACCAACAACCACGTGATCTCCGCCGGCCAGCGCGGCGCGGTGGTCGAATCGATCACCGTCACTTTGCCCGATCGCCGCGAGTTCAAGGCCAAGCTGATCGGCAACGACGCGCAGTCGGACCTCGCCGTGCTCAAGATCGAGGGCGCCAACCTGCCCTTCGTCAAGTTCGGCGATTCGAGCCACGCCCGCGTCGGCGACTGGGTGGTCGCGATCGGCAACCCCTTCGGCCTCGGCGGCTCGGTCACCGCGGGCATCATCTCGGCGGTGCACCGCGTCACCGGCCAGGGTGGTGCCTATGACCGCTTCATCCAGACCGATGCCTCGATCAACCGCGGCAATTCGGGCGGGCCGATGTTCGATCTCCAGGGCAACGTCATCGGCATCAACTCGCAGATCCTGTCGCCCACCGGCGGCAATGTCGGCATCGGCTTCGCTATCCCCGCCGAGGAGGCCCAGCCCGTCATCGCCACGCTGATGAAGGGCGGGAGCATCGACCGCGGCTATCTCGGCGTCGGCATGCAGGACCTGACCGACGACATCGCCGACGCGCTCGGCCTGCCCAAGGATCGCGGCACGCTCGTCTCGCGCGTCGAGCCGGGCCAGGCGGCGGAGAAGGCCGGCATCAAGCAGGGCGACGTGATCGTGAAGGTCGCCGGCAAGGACGTCACTCCCGATCAGACGCTCAGCTATCTCGTCGCCAACACCACGCCGGGCAGCCGCGTGCCGGTCGAGATCCTGCGCGACGGCAAGCGTCAGACGCTCACCGTCACCGTCGGCAAGCGCCCGCCCGAGGATCAGCTCGCCCAGTTCGATCCCGATGACGACAATAGCGCACCAGGCGGCAGCACTCCGGGCGCCGACGCGATGGCAGCCGCCTCGCTCGGCGTCGCGGTCACTCCGCTCACCCCACAGATCGCCGGCAGCATCGGCGTCGATGCTACCAAGGTGAGCGGCGTGGTCGTGCTGACCGTCGATCCGAACAGCGACGCCGCCGGCAAGGGCCTCAAGCGCGGCGATCTGATCGTCTCGGTCAACCGCACGCCGGTCGCCAATGCCGCCGACATTGCCAAGATCGTCACGGCATCGAAGAGCGCGGGACGCACCCAGGTGCTGCTCTATGTCCAGCGCCGCAATATCGGCCAGTTCGTGCCCGTCCAGATCCCGGGCTAATTGCCCAAGATCGGGCTGACCAATGCCCGTTTCTCGCCTATGACGGCCTCCTGAAAAGGAGTTCGGCATGGGTGGAGAGACGGGCATTTTCATTGGCGCGGCCGGCGACAAGCGCCAGTCGCTGGTCCTCAAGCGGGCAAACCGCCACGGGCTGATCGCGGGCGCCACCGGCACCGGCAAGACCGTGACGATCCAAGGCATCATCGACGGCCTGTCCCGGGCCGGCGTCCCCTGCTTCGTCGCTGATGTGAAGGGCGACCTGTCCGGCCTCGCCATGGCCGGTTCGCCCACCTCCAAGACCCACGAGATCTTCGCCGCCCGCGCCGCCGAGATCGGCTATTCTGACTGGACCTATAGCGACAATCCGGTGCAGTTCTGGGATCTCTACGGGACTCAGGGCCATCCGATCCGCACCACGATCAGCGAGATGGGCCCGCTGCTCCTCTCGCGGCTGATGGACCTCAACGAAGTCCAGGAAGGCGTGCTGACCATCGCCTTCACCGTCGCCGACAAGGACGGGCTGTTGCTGCTCGACCTCGACGATCTCCAGTCGATGCTCGCCCACTGCGCCGAGCGCGCCGACGAACTCACCACCACCTATGGTAATGTCTCGAAGCAGAGCATCGGCACGATCCAGCGCTCTTTGCTCCAGCTGCGCAGCCAGGGCGGCGAGCATTTCTTCGGCGAGCCCGCGCTCAGTATGGAGGATTTCCTCGGCGTGGACGACAAGGGCCGCGGCGTGGTCAACATCCTCGCCGCCGACAAATTGATGGCGTCGCCGAAGCTCTACGCCACCTTCCTGCTCTGGCTGCTCTCCGCCCTGTTCGAATCGCTTCCGGAGGTCGGCGATCCCGACAAGCCCAAGCTCGTCTTCTTCTTCGACGAGGCCCATCTGCTGTTCGACGACGCGCCCAAGGCGCTGCTCGAGAAGATCGAGCAGGTCGTCCGCCTGATCCGCTCGAAGGGCGTCGGCGTCTATTTCATCACCCAGAACCCGATCGACGTGCCCGATACGATCGCCGGCCAGCTCGGCAACCGCGTCCAGCACGCATTGCGCGCCTTCACCCCGCGCGACCAGGCCGCGGTCAAGTCCGCGGCGACCACCTTCCGCGCCAACCCGGGCGTCGACGTCGCCACCGCGATCACCGAATTGAAGGTCGGCGAGGCCTTGGTCTCGCTCCTCCAGGAAGACGGCTCGCCCGCCCCGGTCGAGCGCGCGCTGATCAAGCCGCCCGCCTCGCGCGTCGGCCCGGTCACCCCGGTCGAGCGCGGCGTGCTGATCCAAACCGACGCGATCGGCAGCAAGTACGACCAGCTCATCGATCGCGAATCGGCCGAGGAGCTGCTCGCGCTCAAGTCGCAGGAAGCCTCCGCCGCGGCCGCCGAGGCCGCCGCCAAGACCGAGGCCGAGAAGGCCGCCGCCGCCCAGGCCAAGGAAGACGCCCGCCTCGCCAAGGAGGCCGAGCGCACCCGCCTCGCCGAGCAGCGCGACGCGGATCGCCGGGCCCGGCTCGACGCCCAGGCCCAGCGCGCCGCCGAACGCGAAGCCGCCAACAATCCCTGGAACCGCGCGATCAACTCCGCCACCCGGTCCGCCACCTCAGCGGTAGGCCGGTCGGTTGCCAACGAAGTCAGCAAGGCGGTGTTCGGCAAGTCGAGCGGTGTCGGCGGGTCGCTGATCGGCGGGCTGGTACGCGGCGTGCTCGGCGGCCTGTTCAAGGGCCGCTGAGGCGCAACCGGGAGCACCGAGCATGGACTCGTATCACCGCGACATCTTCACCGAGCAGGAGGATGTCGATCCGAACACGCTCGCCAATCTCGGGCCGCTCCGCCGGCTCGCCGGCACCTGGCGCGCGACCAAGGGCATCGATCTGGCGCCCAAGGAAGCAGGCCCCGAGCAGCGCACCTTTATCGAACACATCACCTTCCAGGCGATCGACCCGCAGGCCAATGGCCCGCAGCTCTTCTACGGGCTGCGCTACCATATCCACATCACCACCGTGGAAGAGGACATCACCTTCCACGATCAGGTCGGCTACTGGCTCTGGGAGCCTGCCACCGGGCTGATCCAGCAGACCCTGGCGATCCCGCGCGGCCAGGTCCTGCTCGCCTCGGGCCAGGGCAAGCCCGAGGACACAACGATCACCGTCACCGCCACGCGCGGCCAGACCAGCTACGGCATCTGCTCGACCGACTTCCTCGAAGACGCGTTCCGCACCCTTGCCTATCGCATCGAGATCGTCTTCCACGACGAAGACAGCTGGAGCTACGACATCCAGACAACGCTCACCGTGCGCGGCCAGGCCGAGCCCTTCAACCACCACGACCGCAACACGCTGCACCGGACCGGCGCGGCCAAGCCCAACCCTTGGGCGCAGATCATCGCCAGGCGGGCGGCGAAGGCCGGGTCGGGCGGAGCCTGACTCGCCCGGCCGAATCGAGGCCTTGCTCGTGCTCCTGCGAACGCAGGAGCCCAAGGGTCACACGCGACTCCCCGGCAACTCTAGGCTCCCGCTTTTGCGGGAGCGCGATTTTGGCGAAAGGCTCCCGATGGGGTCACACCCCCGCCGACGCCTCCACCATCCAGCACGCCGCGGTGAAGCGGACCTCGTCGACGTGCACAAAAGGATCGAACGCGGCGCGGGCCGTATCGACGATCCGAGCGCGCGTCACATCGTCCACCGAGCCCAGCACGCGCGCCAGCGGCCCGAACCGGGTCAGATAAGGCACCAGCGCGCTTTCGGGGATCGCGCACTCCACATCCACCGGCCGGATGTCGATCGCGCCCCAGCCGCTCGCCTCCAATATGCCTTGCACGCGGCTCTTATCGGCAAAGGCGAACTGCCCCGGCGCGTCGGGATCGCGGGCAGGCATGGCCGGCAGCAGCGGCGCGGCCGCGCGCTCGGCGGTGGTCATGAACGGGTTCTCCTCTGCGCCCCGCCAGACGAGCGGCCGTAGCGCAGCTCCGTCGTGCGCCGCGCGCCGCAGGTTCGCGAATGCCGCGACGGGATCGTCGAAGAACATCACGCCGAAGCGCGACACGATCATGTCGAAGCGCGGGGACTCGAAATCATGGACCTGCGCATCGGCACAGACGAAGCGCGCCGGCGATCCCTCTTCCCGCGCGCGCTCGGTGGCAACGTCGATCATCGGCTCCGAAATATCGAGCCCCAGGCATTCCGCCCCCGCGCCGATCCGTCGGGCGATCGCGAGCGTAGTCGCGCCCGTCCCGCAACCCACGTCGAGCACCCGGGTCGCGCCCGATTCGGCGACCGTATCGACGAGCATCGTCTCCAGCCGCGCGAACATGCCGTCGAGCACCGTCTGCGCCTCCACCCAGGCGCGCCCCGAATCGCCGTTCCACAGCATCGCCTGTTCGTCATTGGCACCCATCATCGTCTCCTTTTCGCTTGCCCCGGCAGGGCGGAAGCAGCACCCTGCCACTTCAAGTCAACTTGAGGTCAAGAGCGTGCGGGACCTGGACATATCGGAAGTCGCGACGCGCTCGGGCGTTCCGGCCTCGACGCTCCGATATTATGAGGAGAAAGGGCTGATCCGCTCGGTCGGCCGGCGCGGGTTGCGCCGCTTGTTCGACGGCCAGGTGCTGGAGCGGCTGGCGCTGATTACGCTGGGTCGCGTCGCCGGCTTCTCGCTCGACGAGATCGCGCGGATGTTCGGTCCCGACGGGCTTCCGCAGATCGACCGGCAGCTGCTGGCGGACAAGGCCAACACCCTGGACGACACGATCCGCCGGCTGGGCGCGCTCCGCGACAGCCTGCGCCACGCCGCCGCCTGCCCGGCGCCGAGCCATTTGGAATGCCCCAGCTTCCGCCGCATCGTCCAGGCGGCGGCCTCGGGCGCGATCGCCCCGCCCGGCAAACGCCCGCCCCTGCCGCGCCGAGCGGCGAACCGTGCCAAAGCGGCGCCGGGCCAAAAATCGCTGTCCTAGTAGGATTTGCGATGCCACGATGGCGGGCATGAAAGCATTCTCCTTTTCGATCCGTCGCCCGCAAATCTCTCACCCGCGCGCGCGCGTTGGACCCGTGACCTTTGTGACTTTAGGGTATCTGGCTACCGCTCGGGGCGGGAACTGACCGCATGGCCACCGCACCTGCGCGCCCGCTCGCCGAGCTCACCGTCCGCGGAATCATCCTCGGCGGGCTGATCACTATCCTGTTCACCGCCGCGAACGTCTATCTCGGCCTAAAGGTCGGCCTGACCTTCGCCACCTCGATTCCCGCCGCGGTGATCTCGATGGCGATCCTGCGCTTCCTGCCCGGCGCGTCGATCCTCGAGAACAACATCGTCCAGACGATCGCTTCGGCGGCAGGCACGCTCGCCGCGATCATCTTCGTGCTGCCCGGGCTGATCCTGGTCGGCTGGTGGACCGGCTTCCCTTATTGGACCACGGTCCTGGTCTGCGCGATCGGCGGCATATTGGGCGTGATGCTCTCCGTCCCGCTCCGCCGCGCGCTGGTGACCGGATCGGACCTGCCTTACCCCGAGGGTGTCGCCGCGGCGGAAGTGCTGCGCGTCGGCGCGGGATCGGCCGAGGGCGCCGAGGAGAATGCGAAGGGCTTGCGCGTGATCGTGCTCGGCTCGCTCGTCTCCGCCGGCTTCGCCTTGCTCGCCGCGATGAAGGTCGCCGCCGCCGAGGCTGCGAAGAATTTCCGGCTCGGCGGAGGCGCCACCGGCGTCTCGACCAGCTATTCGATGGCGCTGATCGGCGTGGGGCATCTGGTCGGCCTTTCGGTCGGCGCCGCGATGTTCTTCGGCATGATCATCGCCTGGGGCGGGCTGATGCCCTATCTCACCCATGGCATGACGGGCGATCTCGACACCGTCGTCAGCGCCACCTTCCGCAGCCAGGTGCGCTTCATCGGTGCCGGCACGATCGGTGTCGCGGCGATCTGGTCGCTGCTGCGCATCCTCGGGCCGATCGTTGGCGGCGTCCGCTCGGCGATGGCGGCATCGCGCGCGCGCCAGAGCGGCGAAACGCTGCCGCTCACCGAGCGCGACCTGCCGATCGGCATCGTCGCCGGCGTGGTGGCGTTCATGCTGATCCCGATCGCCTGGCTGCTCTGGAACTTCTCCGCCGGCGGCCCGGTCCACGAATATCCGCTGGCGGTGATCGGTGGGACCACCCTCTACATCCTGATCGTCGGCGTGCTCATCGCAGCGATCTGCGGCTATATGGCCGGCCTGATCGGCGCGTCGAACTCGCCGGTCTCGGGCGTCGGCATCCTCGCGGTGCTGGGCGCCGCGCTACTGCTGGTGGCGATCTTCGGCCACAGCACCGATCCGGCGCGGACCAACGCGCTGATCGCCTATGCCTTGTTCACCACCGCGATCGTCTTCTCGGTCGCGACGATCTCGAACGACAATCTCCAGGATCTGAAGACCGGCCAGCTTGTCGGCGCGACGCCGTGGAAGCAGCAGGTCGCTTTGGTGATCGGCGTGATCTTCGGCTCGCTCGTCATCCCAATCGTACTCGATCTGCTCAAGAACACGCTCGGCTTTGTCGGCATGCCCAATGCCGGGCCCAACGCGCTTTCGGCGCCGCAGGCGGCGCTCATCTCCAGCCTGGCCAAGGGCGTGCTGGGCGGCGACATCGATTGGTACCTGATCGGCTCGGGCGCGCTGATCGGCCTGGTCGTGGTCGCGATCGACGAGATCCTCGGCCGCACCGGCAAGATGCGGCTTCCGCCGCTCGCGGTCGGGATGGGCATCTATTTGCCGATGTCCCTGACCCTGCTGATCCCGGTCGGCGCGGTGGTCGGGCATTTCTACGAGAAATGGGCGAAGCGCACGGCCAATCCGGATTTCGCCCAGCGCATGGGCGTGCTGGCCGCCACCGGACTGATCGTCGGCGAGAGCCTGTTCGGCGTGGTGTTTGCCGGCATCGTCGCCTGGGTGAACCGCACCTCGCCGATCCCGCCGATCGACGCTCCGCTCGCGGTCGTCGGCGAATCGTTTCTGGGCGTGGCGATGTGGATCGCGCCATTGCTCTTCGCGGGGCTGATCGCTTTGCTCTATGCGCGCACGCGCAGCCTCGTCAGCAGCGCGCCCGTGCCGCCGCAGGCCGAACCCGAAGTCGAGACGCCCGCCAGCTTCCGCTGACGAGCACCCTCGTTAGGCCATCTGTTCGAGGATCGAGCTGATCGGCACGAAGGCAAAGGCGACTGAGCTGTCCGCCACGCCATAGGGGATGAACAATTTGTCGCGGTGGCGGATCGCGCCGCAGGTATAGACGACGTTGGGCACATAACCTTCGCGGTCCTGGTCCGCGGCGGCGAGCAAAGGCTGGGGCGAGCGGGCGAGCACCTTCGACGGATCATGCTTGTCGAGCAGGGCTGCGCCGATCGAATATTTGCGCATCGCACCCACGCCATGGGTGAGCACCAGCCACCCTTCGTCGAGCTCGATCGGCGGGCCGCAATTTCCCATCTGGACGAGCTCCCAGGGAAATTGCGGCTTGATGAGGAGATCGCCGCCCTCCCAATGGGTGATCGTGTCGGACGAATGGAGGAAGATGTTCTCGCCGTCCTGCCGGCCGAGCATCATGTATCGGCCATCCACCTTGCGGGGGAACAGCGCCATGCCCTTGTTACGCGCCGCGCTGCCGGTCATCGGCACCAGGTCGAAGCTGCGCCAGTCGCGGGTACGCAGCAGCTCGGACTGGATCACCGATCCGTTATAGGCGGTGTAGGTGCCGATCCATTCGTCGCTGCCGTCTTCGTGGGTGAAATGGCAGATGCGCAGATCTTCCAGGCCGTTCGACTGCGCCTTGGTGATCGGAAAGATGACCGTGCCCGACAGCGTCGAATCGCGGTGCCGGTACACCGTCACCGGCCCCTCGGGTATCTGGTCCTCATCCTCCTCGCGCGCATCGGCGGCGGTCGCGAAGGGCGGCTCGGGCGCCAGCGTCAGCTCGTTATGGTCGGTGATGATGCCTTCGCGGAAAGCGACCGAGGAGATATGCCCCTCGCCCACCGCGCGCAACGACATAAGGATGCGAAGCGAGCCCTTGGGCATGCCCGACTGGTCGTAATGCGGCACGGCACTGGGGTTCATCAGCGCGGCGGCGGCATAGCTGTATTCGTGGCAGAAATAGGCGCCGATCAGCTGGCGCTTCTCGTCGCCGATCTCGCTGCCGTCGAGCCCCAGCTGCGCTTCGATCTCGTCGTACCGCGTCATGAACACGCGCCGCGTCTGCCAGTGGCGCGCTTCGAAATCCTTGAGCACGATCTCCAGCTCGGCGCGCGCCTGGGCGGGCGACATGTCGAGCACTTCGGTCACCAGCCGCTCGGTACGGCTCGGCGCGGTGCCGTTCGTCGTCCAGGCGATGTGGAACGGCCGCACCACGACCCGCGAAGGGTCGGCCTTCAGCCGCAGGCTATGAGTAAACAAGTCGAGCAACGCATCCCCCGCAAAGGCCGAGCGAGCCGTCGGCACTAACGAAGGTTAAGCGACGGCCCGTTTCGGTCCTGCCACGTTTTCCGCGCTCTTTGATAGAGCGGAAATTGCGCAACTTGCCAGTTGCAGCGCCAAAATCGACTCGGCGCCCTGGTTGCGGTTGAGCCCGGTCGGCATCAGGCCGTCGAAGCAGCCGCCGTCCTGCGGACTGGCGAGCGGCATTTCGAGATCGTTGGCACCCAGATACCAGCGATAGGCGCGCATCGCCTCTTCCGCCCAGTGCGGATCATGCGTCACCTGATGCGCGGCGACACAGGCATCGATCGTCGCCTGGGCTTCCAGCGGCTGTTGGTCGAACGGCAGCGGGTCGGCATAGGGCCGGCCGAAGCTCTCGGTGCCGACCGCGCGGAAGCGGCCTTCGGGCGAGGTCTGCCGCTCGACGATCCATTCGAGCGTCTCCAATCCGACGCTGACGAAATCGCTGCGACCGAGCACCTGGCCGGCGCGCAACAGCGCCTCGGGCAGCCGCGCATTGTCATAGGCGAGCACGATCTCGAACCATTGCCATTCGGGGCGGCGTGCGCCGTCGAGAAGCGCGATCAGCTCGTCGCCGAAGCGCGTCAGGATCGTGCGGCATAGCGGGTGGCCCGGATGCGCCTCGATCATCGCCGCGGCCGCGAGCATCGCAAAGGCGCGCGCCCGGGGGCTGCCGAGATCGAGTGCGATCGACGCGGTGGAATCGAACATCGCCGAGGCCCAGTCGCGATGCTTCTGCGCATGGGCATCGCGCGCCGTGACACCCAGTGCCCATAGCCCGCGGCCGTTCGAATCTTCCGAGCCGACATCCTCGCACCAGGTACGATCGAAGTTCATGAAATTGCGGAAGCGCCGCTTGTCGCCGTTCCAGGCATATTGGACGAAGGCCGCGTAGACGCTGGTCCATTTGTCGCGGACCGCGTCGTCGATATCCTCGATCCGGCACATCAGGATCAGCGCGCGGGCATTGTCGTCGATGCAATAGCCGTGGCGGCGATCGGGCACCGAATAGATCGAATGCTGGAGCATGCCGGTCGAATCGCTCATCCGCTCGACTGCACTGATATCGGGCTTGAGCGGCGCCAGCTCGACGCGCGCCTTGACGAAGCGGCGCGGCTTGGCGGCGACGATCGTTTCGATCTCGGCCATCGTGCGCTCGGCGAGGCACGGCCACAGCATCGTGCGGCCACGGGCATAGGCACGCGCCGACAGCGCAATCAGCGCCGCCTTGTCCGACAAAAGCTTCGCGATCTCGCGGGCGAACCCGGCGCTGTCGCAGAAATCGACGAGCACGCCGTGACCATCGGCCAGGATCTCGGTCGCGTGGACATAGGGCGTGGAGACCACCGCCTTGCCGACGCCCACCGCGTAGGAAAGCGTGCCCGAGGTGATCTGCGCCGGATTCATATAGGGCGTCGCGTAGATGTCCGCCGCCTGGAGATAGTCGATCAGCTCGTCCTGCTCGACGAACACGTCGATGAAGCGGACATGGTCCGCCACGCCCTTCTCGGCCGCCAGCGCGACAAGACGGTCGCGATAGGCTTCGCCTTCATTGGCGACGAGATTGGGGTGCGTGGCGCCGAGCACGACATAGAGCGCCTCCGGCCGCGCCGCGACGATCGCGGGCATCGCCGAGATCATCGTCTCGATACCTTTGTTGGGCGCGAGCAGGCCGAAGGTGAGGATGACGTCGCGGCCTTCCCAGCCGAATGCCGGCTTGAACATATCGGGGTCGGCAAAGGCCCGATCGGGCACGCCGTGCGGGATCATCACCAGCTTGGAATCGGAGACGCCGTGGACGCGCTTCAATATGTCGCGACCCCGCTCGGCCATGACGACGACGCGCGACGCGCGACGCAGCAGCGCCTCCATCACGCGGCGCTCGTCGGCGCTTGGCTTCTCGAGCACGGTGTGGAGCGTGACGATTACCGGGATCGACAGCCGATCGGTGAGCGCGAGCAGGAAGTCACCCGCCGAGCCGCCATAGATGCCATATTCGTGCTGGATCCACAGCGCCTGCGCCCCGCTCGCCTCGATCTCCCGGGCGGCGTCGACATAGGCGGCGCGATCATGCTGCGGGATCGCGCGGGTCACTTCGGGCGGATAGGCGTAGAGCCCAGGGTGATCGTCCATCGCATAGACATCGACCTGAAGGCCGGCATAGCGCTCGACAAGTGCGTTGTAAGTATCGGTCGTGTAGGTAGCGAGGCCACACTTGCGCGGGAGGAAGTTGCCGATAAGGGCAAGGTGCCGGATTCCCGGAATTTTCTGCGCCGGTGTCATTCTCGACCTTTCGCTAGTGCAACTCGATTCTGGGCAGAGCGCCCTGTTCCTCCTTAGAAACTCGCATTTTTCGATATGGTTGCATTATTGTGCAATGCAACATGGTACAGCAGCGGCAGGCCGTTGTAAATGCGAGGTTCAGCCGCGCCCCCGGTAGCCGGGCACATCCTGGGCCGGTACCCAGACGCCGGCCGGGGGCTCACCCGACTGCCAGAACACGTCGATCGGGATGCCCCCGCGCGGATACCAATAGCCGCCGATCCGCAGCCATTCGGGCTGCATTTCGCGAAACAGCCGCTCGCCGATCCCGACGGTGCAATCCTCGTGGAAAGCGCCATGGTTGCGGAAGGATCCGAGGAAGAGCTTGAGCGATTTGGATTCAACGATCGTTTCGCGCGGCACATAATCGATCACCAGATGCGCGAAATCGGGCTGGCCGGTGATCGGGCATAGCGAGGTGAATTCGGGCGCGGCGAAACGCACCAGATAGCGCGTGCCGGCGCGCGGATTGGGAACATAGTCGAGCTCGGCCTCGTCGGGCGAGGCGGGGAGCGCGGAGTGTTTTCCGAGATGCTTGGCGTCCATCGCGGCTATGTAGGCGTTTGCTCCCCGCTTTCCATCCTTCTAGGAGCAGGGCGATGGACGGACTCGTAACGACCGAATGGCTGGCAGGCGCGCTGGGCGCGGACGACCTGCTGGTGCTCGACGCAACCTATACTTCGACCCTGCCCGGCGCCGCGAAGCAGGATCCGCGCGCGGAATTCGTCGCCGGGCATATCCCCGGGGCCTGGTTCCTCGATCTCGACACGCTGGTCGATGTCGAGGATCCCCTGCCCTCGATGCTGCCGCCCCGCGCGGTGTTCGAGGCACGGATGGTCGAGCTTGGCGTGACGCCGGGCAGCCGGATCACCCTCTACGACAACAGCCCGCACCACACTTCGTGCCGCGCCTGGTGGGTGCTGCGGATGCACGGCGTCGAGGCGGCGATCCTCGACGGCGGCATCGCCAAGTGGAAAGCCGAAGGGCGCCCGCTGGAGACCGGCGTCGTCGAGGCGACGCCCGGCAGCTTCACAGCGGGGCCGGCCAAGGCCAAGGTCCGCACTCTCGCCGAGATGAAGGCGACATCGGAGCAGATCGTCGACGCCCGTTCGCTCGCCCGCTTCACCGGCGAGGAGCCCGATCCCCGCCCCGATTGCGGTTCGGGCCATATCCCGGGATCGAAGAGCCTCACCTATGGCAAGCTGTTCAATCCCGACCGGACCTGGAAGCCGTTCGATGCGATCCGTGCCGAGTTCGATGCCGCCGGGATAGACCTGACCAAGCCACTGGTCGCGACCTGCGGATCGGGAATCACCGCCGCCGTGCTCGTCTTCGCGGCGCATCTTCTGGGACATGAAGTGGCATTGTACGACGGCAGCTGGTCTGAATGGGGCGCTGACCCCGCCACCCCCAAGGCGATGGGCCCGGCATGAGCGACGAGAAGGACGCCACCAGGGTCGTATCCGCCGGCCGCCGGCCCGAATGGACCCAGGGCATCGTCAACACGCCCGTCTGGCGCGCCTCGACCATCCTCTATGATTCGGTGGCCGAACTGCGCGAGCGCGGCGCGGCCGACACGCATCACAAGCTGTTCTACGGCCGCCGCGGCACGCCGACCCAATGGTCGCTTGCCGACGCACTGACCGAGCTCGAACCGGGTGCTGAAGCGACCCTCCTTTATCCTTCGGGCGTGGCCGCCGTTGCCTCTGCGCTGCTCGCGGTGCTCTCGCCCGGCGACGAGCTGCTGCTGGTCGACAGCGCCTATGATCCGACGCGCAATCTTGCCGCGGGCATGCTCAAGCGCTTCGGTATCGCCACCACCTTCTACGATCCGATGATCGGCGCAGGCATCGCCGATCTCTGCACCGATCGCACCAAGGCAATCTTCATGGAGAGCCCGGGCAGCCTGACCTTCGAGGTCCAGGATGTCCCCGCGATCGTCGCTGTCGCCAAGGCGCGCGGCATCACCACCTTGATCGACAATACCTGGGCGACGCCGTTGCTGCTGCCGGTGATCGGCATGGGCGTCGATTATTCGATCCTCGCCTGCACCAAATATGTCGTCGGCCATTCGGACGTCATGCTGGGATCGGTGACCGCCGCTCAGGGCCAATATGAGCGGCTGCGCGCCGCGACCTACCAGCTCGGCCAATATGCCAGCCCCGACGACGCCTGGCTCGGATCGCGCGGGCTGCGCACCATGGCGGTGCGGCTCAGGCAGCATGGCGAGGCCGCGCTCAAGATCGCCGAATGGCTCCAGACCCGCCCCGAAGTAGCGCGCGTGCTCCACCCGGCCCTTCCCGATTGCCCCGGCCACGAGATCTTCGCGCGCGACTTCAAGGGCGCGTCGGGCCTCTTCTCCTTCGTGCTGGACGGCGGCAGCGAGACGGCGCGCGCCGCGCTGATCGACGGCCTGAAGCATTTCGGCATCGGCTTCAGTTGGGGCGGCTTTGAGAGCCTGGCACTGCCAGTCGATCCGCAGCGCCATCGCAGCGCCACCAGATGGCAGGCCGAGGGCCCGGTGGTCCGCCTCCAGATCGGGCTTGAGGATCCGGACGACCTGATCGCCGATCTCGAGGCCGGCTTGGCCCGTTTCGCGGGCGCGCGCGGCTGATGGAACGGCTGGGCGCCTGGCTGGCGGGACACAACCTGCCCGGGGCGCCCGAACTGACAGAGGCCGCGGTCGCGCTGGGCCTAGTGATTGCGGCGCTGACGCTTGGTTGGCTGGCGGGGCGCTATCCCGGCACCCGACTGGCGCGGTTCTGGACCGCACACCTCCACGGTCATGTCGAGGGCATCCATCTTCGGCTGTGCAGGATCATGCGGCATGGAACCGCCACGATACTAATCGCGATCATCGCTGCGGCCTGGCCATGGCAGCCGCTGGCGGCGCTCGGCATCGGCTTCGCCGAGGCTTCGGCGGCGGCGCTGCTGAGCATCGAGGTCTTGCGCGGGTTGAACCTGCCGCGCTGGGCCGCCTGGACCTTCGCCGCACTGGTCTTCGCCGCGATCCTCTCCCACGCGATCGGCGGGTTCGCGATGGCGCAGGAGACTCTCGACCGCGTGGGCGTCCAGATCGGCCAGCGGCGTTTCACGCTCCTGTCGGCGCTCACTTTCGCGATCACCGTGCTGCTGCTCTTCGCCGGGGTGCGGCTGGTCAACCGCGTGCTCGCGCAATGGGTCCTCTCGGCGCACGAATTCGATCCCACCCAGAAATTGCTCTTCCAGAAGCTGGCGGGCATCGCTGCGGTGGTGGTCGCTTTCTTCATCGGCGTCGACCTGCTCGAGATCGACCTCACCGCCTTCACCGTCTTCTCGGGCGCCTTTGGCTTGGCGGTGGGCTTCGGCATGCAGAAGACGATCGGCAATCTGATCGCCGGAATCATCCTGCTGATGGATCGCTCAATCAAGCCTGGGGACGTGATCGTGGTCGGCGACAGCTTCGGCTGGGTGAACAAGATCGGCGTGCGCGCCGTCTCGGTCGTCACCCGTGACGGCAAGGAGCATCTGATTCCCAACGAGAATCTGATGACGCAGGAAGTGGAGAACTGGTCCTACACCGATCGCAACGTCCGCGTGCGCATCCCGGTCACCGTCTCCTATAGCTGCGACCTCAAGCTCGCGCAGGAACTGATGCTCCGTGCCGCCGCCGAGAGCCCGCGCGTGCTCGACAGTCCCAAGTCCAACGTCTGGCTGATGGCGTTCGGCGAAAACGGCGTCGAGCACGAGATTCTCGCCTGGATCAACGACCCCGAAAGCGGCGTCGGCAATGTGCGAAGCGACGTGCTCAACCGGCTCTGGTGCCTGTTCAAGGAGAACGGCATCACCGTGCCCCTGCCCCAGCGCGAGGTGCGGATGCTGGACTCCGGACACGCCCCGACCTGAAAATCCGCGGCAGGTACTCCCCGCGGCCCGGATATCGCCCTACATTCCCCGCGTGCCTTCCCCCGTAACCGCCCATATCGCCGACGGCGTCGCATCGATCCCCGCCGCGGACTGGGATGCCTGTGCCGGCGCCGGCAATCCGTTCGTCAGCCACGCCTTTCTCTCGATCCTCGAGCGGTCGGGATCGGCGGGCGTGCGCGCCGGGTGGCAGCCTTTGCCGATCGTGATCGACGGCGCGGACGGCAGGCCCGCGGCGATCGCGCCGGCCTATGCCAAGACGCACAGCCAGGGCGAATATGTCTTCGATCATGGTTGGGCCGATGCCTGGGAGCAGGCGGGCGGCCAATATTATCCGAAGATCCAGGTTGCGGTGCCGTTCACGCCGGTACCTGGGCCGCGGCTGCTGCTGCGCGACCCGGCGCTCGCGCCCGCGCTGATCGGCGCGATCGAAGCGGTGACCGACCAGAACCGGCTCTCTTCCGCCCATGTCACCTTCCTCGACGAGGACCAGCTCGGTTGGTTCGAGGCGGCGGGCTGGCTGGTGCGCGCCGGCACCCAGTTCCACTGGCAGAATCATGGCTATGCGAGCTTCGAGGATTTCCTGAGCGCGCTCGCCAGCCGCAAGCGCAAGGCGATCCGCAAGGAGCGTGCCCAGGCGCTGGACAGGCTCACCGTCCGCCACCTAACCGGCCCTGAGATTACCGAGGCGCATTGGGACGCCTTCTGGGCCTTCTACCAGGACACCGGCAGCCGCAAATGGGGCCAGCCATATCTGACCCGCGAATTCTTCTCGCTGCTCGGCGAAGAGATGGGCGACGCGGTGCTGCTGATCTTCGCCGAACGCGACGGGGTGGCCGTAGCGGGCGCGCTCAACCTGATCGGCGCCGACGCGCTGTACGGGCGCTATTGGGGCTGCGTCGAGGAAGTGCCCTTCCTCCATTTCGAGCTCTGCTATTATCAGGCGATCGACGCCGCGATCGCGCGCGGGCTCGCGCGGGTCGAAGCCGGCGCGCAGGGTGAGCACAAGCTGGCGCGCGGTTACGCGCCCGTCACCACCTGGTCGGCGCACTATCTCCCGGATCCGGGCTTCCGCCGCGCGGTGGCCGATTTCCTCGCGCGCGAGCGGTTGTCGGTCGAGCAGGAGCAGGAGTATCTGGGCGAGATGATGCCCTTCAAGCGCGCGTGCTGATCCTCCCTTCCCTTCCAGGGAGGGGGGCAGTCTCAACTCACTCCGTATTCCCCAGTACCTCGCCCTTTTCCGCGGCCTCGCGGAGCACCTGCGCCTCGGGCTTGGGGACCGGCAGGTCGCCCGGATGAAGCGGCGGCCCGGCCACGCTGTGGTCGATGCGGAACAGCGCGCTGGTGCCGTCGCGCCACACCGGGATCAGCCCCTGCTCGAAACGCGGATCATAGGCCGGCGGGCGGATCAGCCAGACATAGTCGAACGCATCGCGCGGGAAGATCGCCAAGCTGCGCGCGATCGGACGCCACCATTCGCGCGGGCACTGGATATCGGTGACGATCTCCGACGGATCATGCGCGAAGGGCCGAGCGGCGCGATAGCGCACGGTGAGCAGCTGGCCGCCAGGCATCGACCATTGATCGTTGGTGTAGGAGAGCTTGCGCTCGAGCGCGAGCGCCGGAACGTGCTGGAGGCGCGTCATTCGCCATTCGTTGTAGCAGGTCTCGCCGACGAAGCTCACCAGCCGCGATCCTTCAGGCAAGTGATCGAGCGCCTTCAGCTCGCGATCATAGGATTGGTCGTAGAGAAAGAAGCTGTAGGTGGTCGCGCCAATCCGGACGAGGAAGAAGGTCATGCCGAGCACTGCGACGGTGGCGGCGCCGCGGATCGACATGCCGGGCTTGGGCCGAATCGCAATGATCGCGATCGCCAGCAGGAAGGGCACTAGCCGCATGTCCGCATAGGCCGACCCGAACACGACGCGCGGCAGCATGACATAGACGAGCGCGAGCAGGATCGCCGAGAGCGCCAGGTTGCGCGAATATTGGATGTTGGGGTCGCGTACCGCCTTGAGCATTAGCAGGAACAGCACGCCGATGCTGGCAATGTCGAACAGCTGCCAGCGGTCGCGGAACACCTGGGTGATCCACATCATCTTGGCGCGCCAGTTGAACCAGTCGAACGTCTGGCCGCTGACATGCCCGCCGCTGCGCCACATCAGCATCAGCAGCGCCGGCGGCGCGAGCACCAGACACTGAATGCCGGCATGGAACCAGGGCAACAGCCAGGTGTGGACGAAATCCTCACGCCAATGCACGCCGGGGCGGCGGCGCAGGTCGTGCTGGCGGATCAGCTCGGCCGAGAAGGCGAGCACGCCGAGCACGCCCCAACCGAAGGTATGGGTGATCCAGATCAGCACCGAGATCGGCAGGAACACCAGCGATCGGAACTGCAGCTTGCCCAGCCGCGCGAGCCGAAGCCACCAGCCGAAAGCGAGCAGCGCCAGCGCCATCGACAGCGCGAAATTGACGAAGCCGAAATGGAACGGGAAGGCATAGGCAAGCGGCAGCGCGAACAGGGCGCTCGCCGGGATGCGGCCATGCACCTCGCGCGAGATCCACAGCAGCCCCGCGACCGTCATCGCGGGGATCGTGATCACGATCAGCTTTACCGCGAGTTCGAGCCCGAAGAGCTTCTCGAGCGGAATGATCAGAAGATCGACGCCGAGATTGCCCATCAGCGCCCAGTTGAAATCATACCATTCGTGGAGGTGCGGCACCTGGTCGTAGACCAATTGGACGCGGTACCGCCCCATATGCCCCGGCAAGTCGACGAGCGGCGGAATGTCCGGCCAGAGCAAGGGCACGATCGCAATCAGGGTGGCGATGGCGACAAACCATCGTGTCTGCCACCAATGTAGAGCTTCGCCCCGTTCCATCCGCGCTTCTAGGCATGTGGGCAGCGTGGCTGCAAGCGGCTAGCGAAGCTTCCAGACAAGGACCGGCGAGCCATGGACGGCGACGGGTTCAAGCCATTGGAATCGCTCACCGCGTTCGAGCCGTGCCCAGAAGCCGTTAGGAGCCGACTCGCGGTAGAGCTCAGGTTCGTTGAGGCCCGGGCACACCACGACATATTGCGCGCCGTGCGCCGCGATCAGCTTGTGCGCCTCCTCGGGCGTGCCGGTAAAGGCAGCGATCACGTCGTGCATCGCGGCCATGTTGCGGTGATGACCGCTGGCGATGGCGCGCTGATGCGTCGCGACGATGATGTCGGGCGCGATGTCGATCGGGGCGAAGAGCAAAGCCGGCGGCAACTGATCGACGGCGCGCGCCTGGGTGCCGTCGGCGCAGGCGGGACGGCCCTGGGCGGCATAGCGTTCCTGCGCGGCGCGCATCGCCTGGGTCTGGGGAAAGCCGAGCAGCGCGACAGCTGCGAGGCCGGGCGAGGCGATCAGTAGCGCGGCGGCGGTGGCGGCGGTGCGCGGCAGGACCGAGCGAATCGCACGCGCGCGCGTCAGCATCGCGCTCAACGCCCAGGCGACGCCCGGCACGGCGATGGCGTTGGCGGTCGCGCCCGCGCGCATCACCAGCGCGGCAATCAGCGTCGCGGGGATCAGGGCGGCGAGATAGAGGGTCCAGCGGACGCGCGCCTCGGTGGTGCAGCGGCCGAGCGCGAGCACGGCGCCGGCGATCCCGATGATCGGAAGGCCCACGGTCATGACCGCCCAACTCGGATATTGCTGCCAGACCGGCAGCCCCTCCGAAACCTTCTCGTACCAAAGCGACCTGGTCAGCGGATCGAGCCGGGCGAAGGGCCCGGCGACGCATTCGGGCGCCTGGAACAGCAGCCAGCCGATTGCCGCGGCACCGGCAATTGCGAGCACACCGATCCGAACGGGAAGCGGCGCGCGGCCCGCAAAGGTAGCGAGCGTGGTGCCCAACGCGGCGACGCCGAGCGATGCGATCCAGTCTGGCGTCAGCGCATCGCACAGCGGCGCGACATAGCCTGGGCCGCGCGTGGCGAGCTGGAGCAGCAGCGCCGCGCCGAACAGGCTCCAGACCATGGCGATCAGCGACGCGCGCCGCGCCGGATCGAACGCCCAGGCGAGCGCGGCGATGCCGCACAGGGTGGCGGCGATCGGCAGGCCTTCGAGCGAGATGGTGATCAGCGCTGCGAGCGACAGCCCGATCAGCATGCCAGCGCGGATCGTCGGCTTACCAGCGAGCAGCAGCAGCGCCGCGAGCGCGAGGACGACCTGCCAGCCGTGATGATCCACCCTGAGCGGCCGGGTCTGGTAGAGGATCGGTACCGACAGCGGCACGATCAGCACCGCCATCCGGGCGATGTCCGATCCGGCCAGTCGCCGCGTCAGATGCGCCGCGAGCGCGAGGATCGCGAGCAGGGTGACAAGCGGTACGACAATCAGCGCGGCCTGCTCGGCGCCGGCCTGGCCCAGCAAAGGCCGCGTGGCGAGGATCACCGCGGCGATCGGCAGGTCGACGAGTCGCGACCAGTGCATCGCACCCGCGGCGAGCCGATGCTGGCTGACATCCCACCAGCTCTGCCCGGCAAGCCAGTCGCGCACCTGCATCAGGCGCATGGGATCGTCGGGATCGGGAAATTTCAGGCGCGCCAAGTCGCCCCAGCTCGCCGCGACCAACACGACGCAAGCGAGTGTCCAGGCGATCGCGATCGCTGGCCAGAGGCTGGCGGACCGGTTCACGCCGCGCGCAGGCGGCCCGGCACCTGGCGTTCGGATGCGAGCGCCGCCTGTTCGCCCTCGGTGCCGCTCTCATGATATTCGGCGTCCTCATTGACGTTCCACACGTCATAGACACGCTCGCCCGCCTCGATATTCCGGACGGTGAGCATCGCCGTCATCATCGCATGATCCTGGTTGTTGTAGCGATGCATGCCGTTGCGGCCGACCAGGTGGAGCGTCGGATAACGCGCCTCCAATTCGCGGCGCAGCACGTCGACATTGTCGCGATAGCTCCCGTCATAGACCGGATACGCCTTTTCCTGGCGCACCACCGCGCCGCCGACGACCTGTTCGGCGCTGCACAGGCCGAGCATTGCCAGTTCGCGCGTGGCGAGCGCGATCAGCTCGTCATCGGCCATGCTCCACAGGCCGTCGCCCTCGAAGCAGAAATATTCGAGGCCGACGCAAGCGATCGATTCGTCGGGCACCATCTCGGGCGACCAGCTGCGGAAATTCTGCACGCGGCCGACCTTCACGCCCTGTTCGTGGATGTAGATCCAGTTATCGGGAAACAGGTCCTCCGAACGGATCATCAGCGCCACCGTCAGGAAGTCGCGATAGTGAAGGTCCATCGCTGCCGGGATGCTCGCGGGCATCGGCTGGACGCGGCTCGCGAGCTCGCGCATCGGCGCGGACGAGATGACGTGTGCGGCGTTGACGGTGACGATCTCGCCGTCGCCGCGCGTCGCCTGGACGTTCCAGCGGCCGGTCGCCTCGTCGAAGCGCATCGCCTTCAGCGCGTGATCCATCAGCACAATATTGCCGCCCTCGACCATCCGGTCGCGCGCGGCTTCCCACATCATGCCGGGGCCCTTGCGCGGATAGCGGAAGGTCTCGAGCAGTGTCTTGGTCTCCATGCCGTCATTGGGCTTCTTGTTGAGTCCCAGCGAGCGCTTGAGCCCGTCGATCACGGCCTTGCCCAGGCTCAGCCCCTTGATGCGCTGCGCTGCCCAGTCGGCCGACATCTCGTCGCACGGCATGCCCCACACCTTCTCGGTATAGGTCTTGAAGAAGATCGAATAGAGCTTGTGGCCGAACTGGTTGACCACCCAGTCCTCGAAGCTCTTCACCTCTTTCCTGGGAAAGGCCTTCGCTTTGGCATAGCTCAGCATGCACAAGGTCGAGGTGAAGATGCCGAGGTTCATTAACGCCTCGAACGCGCGCAGCGGATAGCTGTAGAATTTGCCGCCATAGAAGATGCGGCTCATCCGCGGGCGCTCGATGAAATCGTTGGGCAGGATCTCGTTCCAGAGATCGACCACTTCCTTCGACTTGGAGAAGAAGCGGTGGCCCCCGATGTCGAAGCGGAAGCCCTCATGCTCGACGGTGCGGCTGATGCCGCCGACATAGACCGGATCCTTCTCGAGGATCGTCACCGAATACCCTGCCTTGGTCAGCAGATAGCCGGCGGTCAGGCCAGCCGGGCCGGCGCCGATGATCGCGACGTCGACGGCATTCTTGGGTGCGGGCATTCCGGTGCTTCCCCCGTGGAGCGTTGTGCCTCGGGGAATGCGGCCTGAAGGGCTAAGGTCTGGTTAACAGGCGGCTAAATGCGGCTGGTCCGGCTATTCCGCCGCGCGAACCTCGGGCTCCTCGGCCACGTTCTCGGGCAACGCCCACAGCATGTCGCCCTTGCCCAGCGCGCGCCCGTCATGTGAGCGCACCGTGACCGGCGCGATCGGCCGGTGATCGCGCGCGTCGACCAGGATCGGCATCGCCGGCACGCCGGTCTCCCAACGCTCCCCCCATTGGCGGAGCGCCACCATCGTCGGCAGCAGCGCATAGCCCTTGTCGGTCAGGCGATATTCGATCTTGCGGCGGTCGTCGGCGCAGGGCTGGCGGACTAGGATGCCATGCCCCACCAGCCGCGCCAGGCGGTTGGCCAGGATGTTGCGCGCGATGCCGAGTTCGGACTGGAATTCCTCGAAATGGTGCAGGCCATTGAACGAGCCGCGCAGGATCAGGAACGACCAGCGTTCCCCCATCGCCTCCAGCGCCGCCGGCAGACTGCAATCTCGCGCCAGTTCGCGCAGCGACTCTCTGATCGCACCACCCATAAGCAATCACCTTACGGCAAAATCCGCGCCAGCGGAACGGGATAAAATATTGCAACGCAACACTAGTTTCTGCTTGCAACTTACCTCTATGTCAATTAGGTAGTGATTCGCAACTAGATTGCACGATAAACTTCCCCAGGAGGAACTGTCATGAGCCGTTTCTTTGCTGTCGCGGCAGTCGCCGCGGCCACGCTGGCGCTCACTCCCGCAGCCGGCATCGCCCAATCCCGCGGCTATTACTCCGCCACCCCCGCGACCGCGCCTGAAAAGGCCAGCCTGGTCACGCGCTCGACCATCTGGAAGTGCGGCAGCGGTGTCTGCACCGCGAGCAAGGCGAATGCCCGTGACGGCATCGTCTGCGAGCTGGTCGCCCGCGAAGTCGGCACGCTCACCGCATTCCGTGCCAACGGCGCCGATTTCGATGCCGATGCGCTTGCGAAGTGCAACGCCAAGGCGCGCTGATCCGAACAGGATCGGGGCTGCCTCCGAGCGACAACTGAAAGCGCCGTCGGCCTCTCCCGGGCCGGCGGCGCTTTTGCATTCGTGCCACACCGGGCTCCCTTCTGGAGTCTGCGCCCACTAAAACGTTGCAATGCAGCGTCGCAGCGCCCCATTTAGGAGACGTGCTGCGTCAATATGAACTTGTGGACCGGGTCCTGTCATACGACCCCGATGCCGATGAAGCGTTGCTCAACCGCGCTTACGTGTTTTCGGTCAACGCGCACGGCACCCAGAAGCGCGCCTCGGGCGATCCCTATTTCAGCCACCCGATCGAAGTCGCGGGCATCCTGACCGATCTCCACCTCGACGCCGAGACGATCGCCACGGCGATCCTGCACGACACGATCGAGGACACCGTCGCCACCCCCGAGGACATCCACCGTCTGTTCGGCGAGAATGTCGCGCGCATGGTCGACGGCGTCACCAAGCTGTCCAAGATCGAGGCGCAGACCGAGAGCGAGCGCGCCGCCGAGAATCTCCGCAAATTCCTGCTCGCCATGTCCGACGACATCCGCGTGCTGCTGGTCAAGCTTGCCGACCGGCTGCACAATATGCGCACGCTCCACTTCATCAAGAACGAGGAGAAGCGCCGCCGCATCGCCCGCGAGACGATGG
This sequence comes from Sphingomonas sp. JC676, assembly GCF_014489075.1. Lineage (GTDB taxonomy): Bacteria > Pseudomonadota > Alphaproteobacteria > Sphingomonadales > Sphingomonadaceae > Sphingomonas. Next base: position 304,386 of record NZ_JACTGR010000005.1, read on the forward strand.
ACATCTATGCTCCGCTCGCCGAGCGGATCGGCATGTACGAGTTCATGAAGGAGATGCAGACGCTCGCCTTCAAGGAGCTCGAGCCCGAAGCCTATGAATCGATCACCCGCCGACTCGATGCGCTCAAGATCGAGGGCGAGGACCGCATCGCCAAGATCGCCTCGGGCCTGAAGCTGCTGCTCGGCCGCAACGGCATCGAGGCCGAGGTCAGCGGGCGCGAGAAGCATCCCTATTCGATCTGGAAGAAGATGTCCGAGCGGCATGTGTCGCTCGAACAGCTTTCGGACGTGATGGCCTTTCGCGCGATCGTGAAGAGCGAGGAGGAATGCTACCGCACGCTCGGCGTGATCCATCGCCGCTGGCCGATGGTCCCCGGCCGCTTCAAGGATTACATCTCGACACCCAAGCGCAACGGCTATCGCTCGCTGCACACCTCGATCATCCACGCCGAGAACATGCGCGTCGAGATCCAGATCCGCACCGACGACATGCATGCCCAGGCCGAGTTCGGCCTCGCCGCGCACTGGGCGTACAAGCAGGACGCGGTGCGCCCCGATACCCAGGTGAGCTGGATCCGCGACCTGATCGAGATCCTCGACCATGCCGAGAGCCCCGAGGAGCTGCTCGAGCACACCCGTATGGCGATGTACCAGGACCGGATCTTCGCCTTCACCCCCAAGGGCGAGCTGATCCAGCTTCCCAAGGGCGCGACCCCGGTCGATTTCGCCTATGCGGTGCACTCCAACCTGGGCGATCAGGCGGTGGGCGCCAAGGTCAATGGCCGCGTCGTGCCGCTGCGCACCGAGATCGAGCAGGGCGACCAGGTCTCGATCCTCCGCTCCAAGGCGCAGGAGCCCCAGGCCAACTGGCTCAACTTCGCGATCACCGGCAAGGCACGCGCCGCGATCCGCCGCCATATCCGCCACAAGGAGCGCGACGAGACCGTCCGGCTCGGCCGCAAGCTCTATGACGAGATCGTCCAGCGGCTGCCCACCCCCGCGGGGTCGGAGGCGCTGGGCGACGCGCTCAAGCGCCTCAAACTGCCCGACGAGGAGGCGCTGATGGAGGCGATCGCGCGGCGCAAGCTGACCGACGCGCAGGTGCTGGAGGCGGTGATGCCCGGCTCCACCGACGGCGAGGATCATGCGATGCCGACGCAGAGCGCGGCGATCGATATCAAGGGCCTAACCCCCGGCGTCGCCTTCCATTTGTCCGAGGATTGCCGACCGGTCCCGGGCGACCGCATCGTCGGGCTCAGGCGACCCGGCCAGCCGATCGAGGTCCATGCGATCGACTGCGTCAACCTGGCCGATACCGACGACGAGGATTGGGTCGACTTGACCTGGGGCGACAAGGCCGAGGGCGGCACCGCGCGGATCAACGTCACGCTCAAGAACGAGCCCGGCGCGCTCGGCGCGATCGCCACCTTGATCGGCCAGCACAAGGCCAACATCCTCGGCATGCGGATGGATAACCGCGACACCACTTTCCACACCAACACGATCGACCTCGAAGTCCGCAACGCGGCGCATTTGATGCGGCTGCTGGCGGCGCTCAGGGCGGCGGATGCGGTTAGCTCGGCGGAGCGGGCCTAGGGCTTGGATGCACGCGCCAGACGGAATCGGCCGGAAACGAACCGGCTGCTTTCGTTCAAGCCGTGCGTGATCGCGTTGAATTTTGCCGGCAGGAAAAATTCCGCCGCCCCTGTCGAATCGGCCGAAGCCCGTTCGTCGTAAGAGCAGGAAGCCATAACGGGCTCCGATCGAAGAGGAGATGAAAATGCGTGTGATGGTGTTGGTCAAGGCGACGCAAGACAGCGAAGAAGGCATCATGCCTTCGGCCGAGCTGTTCGAGGCGATGGGCAAATATAATGAGGAGCTGATCAAGGCCGGCATCCTGCAGCTGGGCGATGGCTTGAAGCCCTCCTCGAACGGCAAGCGCGTCGCCTTCGACGGCCCGAACCGCGCGGTGATCGACGGCCCGTTCGCCGAGACCCGCGAGCTCGTCGCCGGCTTCTGGATCTGGGAAGTCAAGGACATGGACGAGGCGGTCGCCTGGGTGAAGCGCTGCCCCAACCCGATGTTCGGGCCGAGCGAGATCGAGATCCGCCCGTTCTACGAGATGGCGGACTTCGCCCATCTGTTGACGCCCGAGGCCGAGGCGATCAGCGACCGGGTGCGCGCCGGGCTCGAGGGACGCTAGGGGCTTCCGGTCGCCGCATGCTTTCCTTAATCGGGAAGCGTGGCGGCGACCGAAACCCAAAGGGCGATCGAGACGGTCTTCCGGATCGAGCAGGCCAGGCTCATCGGGGGCCTGGCCCGCATGGTGCGCGACGTCGACCGGGCGGAGGAGCTGGCGCAGGACGCGCTGGTGATTGCGCTCGCCGAATGGCCGGCAACCGGCATTCCCCGCAATCCCGGCGCCTGGCTGATGGCCGCGGCCAAGCGCCGCGCGATCGACGGACTTCGCCGCGCGCGGATGCTCGACCGCAAGCACGCCGAAATCGCCCGCGATCTCGAGGAGGAACGCGACACCAGCGTCGAGGATCTGGAGGCGGCGATGGACGACGATATCGGCGATCCGTTGCTCGGGCTGATCTTCACGGCCTGCCACCCTTTGCTCTCCCCCAAGGCGCGGGCAGCGCTCACGCTTCGTTTGGTCGGCGGCCTCACCACCGAGGAGATCGCCCGGGCTTTTCTCTCCAGCGAGCCGACGATCGCGCAGCGCATCGTCCGCGCCAAGAAGGCGATCGGAAATGCCGGACTCGCTTTCGAAGTGCCGCGCGGCTCCGAGCGCGCCCTGCGCCTCGCCTCAGTGCTCGAGGTGGTCTACCTCATCTTCAACGAAGGCTATGCCGCCACCGCGGGCGAGGAACTGGTCCGGCCGTCGCTCTGCGCCGAGGCACAGCGGCTCGGGCGTATCCTCGCAGGCCTGGCGCCGGAGGAACCCGAAGTATTCGGCCTGCTCGCCCTTATGGAGATCCAGGCCTCGCGCCTTGCCACGCGCCAGGCGCCGGACGGAAGCTTCATCCCGATCACCGAGCAGAACCGGGCACGGTGGGACCAGCTGCTGATCCGCCATGGCCTTGCGGCGCTCGAGCGGGCCGAGGCATTCGGCGGCGCCGACGGCCCCTACGCGCTCCAGGCTGCGCTCGCCGCCTGCCACGCCCGGGCCCTGCGCGCGGAGGACACCGATTGGAAGCGGATCGCGAGCCTCTACGACCGGCTTCGCGCGGTGATGCCCTCGCCCATCGTCGATCTCAACCGCGCTGTGGCGCACAGCATGGCCTATGGCCCGGAAGCCGGACTCGCGCTGGTCGACGCAATCGCCGAGGCCGCGGCTCTCAGAAACTATGCGCCGCTGCCGGCCGCGCGGGCCGATTTTCTCTTTCGCGCGGGACGGCTCGCCGAAGCCCGGGGCGAGTTCCTCCGCGCCGCCGAGTTCACGCGCAATGCACGGGAGAAGGAATGGCTCCTCGCCCGCGCCGCGGCTTGCCAGTGAACGATGTAGGGTAGCGGCTACCGTTTTCATTCGAATGGCAACCCGCAACCAGGCGGTTGACTCACTCTGCATCACAGAGTAATTAACTCTGCGATACAGAGCAATCGGAGAAATCGTCATGAATTGTTGTTCGCGGCCGCCCTGGCGGTGGCCGTCCCCTTTGCCGCGCCCGCATTGGCGCAGACCGTCCCGGCAGCGGCCCCGGCTGGTATCGCCATTCGCGACAATGGGCTGGTCGCCACCTGGTATCCGCCGGCAAGCGGCAAGCGCGGGCCCGTGATCCTGGTGCTCGGCGGGTCCGAAGGCGGCGAGAATGGCGGCAAGCGGCTGGGCGCCGCCTTCGCTGCGCATGGCTATGGCGTGCTTGCGCTCGCCTATTTCAAGACGGAGGGGCTGCCGCAACAGCTCCAGGAGATCCCGCTCGAATATTTCGCCAAGGCCGTGGTGTGGCTCAAGGCGCAGCCGCTGGCCGATGCCGGCCATATCGGTCTCTACGGCATCTCAAAGGGCGGTGAGGCCGCGCTGCTCGTCGCGTCGCTGCAGAGCGAGATCAAGGCAGTGGTCGCCGCGGTACCGAGCTCGGTCGTGTGGCAGGGGATCAACTTCGCCAATTATCAGGACGTGAAATCGACCTTCAGCCTGGGCGGGCAGCCGGTCGCCTATCTTCCCTATGATACCAGTGCCCCATTCAGCGGCGTGCTCGATCTCTATGTCCGCAGCCTCAAATTCGCCGACGCGCATCCCGATGCGGCGATCCCTGTCGAACGGATCAACGGGCCGGTGTTGCTGCTTTCGGCGAAGGGTGACTCGCTCTGGCCGTCCTCGGCGATGTCCGATCGGGTGATGCAGCGGCTCGACGCACATCATTTCCGCTTCGAGCACCGCCACATCGCCTATGTCGATACCGGGCATGGCGGCCTCTCGCCGGCCGACGGACGCATGCGCAACTCGGGCTATGACAATCTTGGCGGCACTGAGGTAGGCAACGCCGCCGCGCGCGCGGATGCCTGGACACAGACCTTCGCCTTCTTCGATAAGGCGCTGGGAGGCCCGGCACGATGAACATTGCAGGCGAGGATGCGGCAAGCGCATTGCGTGAGGTCGAACGGACCCGGCGCCGTGCCTTCGAGCTCAGCGGCTATGCCCATGCCGGCGATAGCCTGATCGGCTGGGGACTGGTGTGGCTGGTCTGCAATCTCGTCACGCAGCTCGCACCTCACTGGGGCAATAACAGCTGGCTGATTGGCATCCCTGCTGCGGTGGCGTGGTCGATGACCCGCAAGCCCAGGGGCGGTGCGCGTGGCGGCGGCTGGCGCTCGGCCGCAACCGCGCTGGCCGCTTTCGGCTTCTTCGCCGCATTGATGCTCGTCGCCGGCATCCGCGATCCGCTCCAGGCCAACGCGCTGGTGTCGCTCTGCGTCGCCACGGCCTATGTCGTGCTCGGCATCTGGGCGGGCGCCCGTTTCGCCTGGATCGGGCTCGCACTCGCTGCGCTCGTCCTGGCCGGCTGGTTCCTAGACCGATCGCACCTCTATCTTTGGCTGGCATTCGGCGGCGGCGGTGCGTTGCTGCTCAGCGGGCTGTGGCTGAGGCGCGCATGAGCGAGGGACCGGACGAAGTCGTTCACCAGTCGACCCGGCTGCGCATCCTCGCCGCGCTCGATGCCGAGCCCGACCAGGCACCGCTCGACTTCTCGCGGCTCAAATCGGTGCTCGGCACCACCGACGGCAATCTCGGCGCGCATCTCGGGACGCTGGAAAAGGCGGGTTACGTCTCGGTCGACAAGCAGGCGGTAGGCAAGCGCACGCGCACGCTGGTCGCGATCACCGCGGCCGGGCGCACCGCATTCCTGAGCCATCTCGCCTTCCTCAAAAGCATCGTGGATCAGTCGCGGATCGGCGGGCGCTGAGCCGCGCGCTTTTCCGTGTGACTGGGCCGCGACACCGCGCTAGACACGCCGCCCATGAAACGGCCCGCGCTCTCCGTCGTCATCCCCTGCTACAACGAGGAGGCTTGCCTCGAGATGCTGCACGCGCGCGTCTCGGCAGCCGCAAAGTCCGCCGTGGGCGAGGATTACGAGATCCTCCTGATCAACGACGGCTCGCGCGACGCGAGCTGGCAGGTGATGCAGCGGCTTTCCGCGAGCGATCCGCACCTGGTGGCGATCAACCTGTCGCGCAACCACGGCCATCAGCTCGCGCTGACCGCCGGACTCGATCTGTGCGCGGGCGATCAGATCCTGATCATCGACGCCGATCTGCAGGATCCGCCCGAGCTGCTGGCCGACATGCGCGCCACGCTGGCGACCGAGGGCGCGGATGTCGTCTACGCCGTGCGGCGCAAGCGCGAGGGCGAGAGCATCTTCAAGAAGGCGACCGCAGCGATCTTCTACCGCGCGCTCGACCGGATCACGGACACGCCGATCCCGCTCGACACGGGCGACTTCCGGCTGATGACCCGGCGCGCGCTCGACGCGTTCCTGTCGCTGCCCGAGCAGGCGCGCTTCATCCGCGGCATGGTGGCGTGGATCGGCTTCCGCCAGGTGCCCTTCGTCTATGACCGGCACGAGCGGCACGCCGGCACCAGCAAATATCCGCTGGGCAAGATGATCCGCTTCGCGCTCGACGCGATCACGGGCTTCTCGACCGCGCCGTTGCGCTTCGCGAGCCATGTCGGGCTGCTGCTCACCGCCGCCTCGGCGCTGCTCGTGCTCTACATCCTGATCGGCTGGCTGATGGGAAGCGCGATTCCCGGCTGGACCTCGCTGATGCTGGTCGTGGTGGTGCTCGGCGCGGTGCAGATGTTCGTGCTCGGCATGATCGGCGAGTATCTGGGCCGGCTCTATGTCGAATCGAAGCGGCGGCCGCTTTATATCGTCGCCGATGTCGCCGGCCCGGTGCAGGGCCACGCCTCGCTCGGCTATCGCTTCGAGGATTCGGGCGAAGTGAACGTCGCGCCGCAGGCGGTGCGGAGCGAAGCTGCGGAATAGGCTATCTTGCAATGTAGGATTTCAAAGGCGATTCGAGGATCGGTCTTTCTCATGGTCGAGACCCCAAAAAAACGCCTTTTGACGGGGAAGAAGAAATTTCGACAATGTAGGTGTCAACCGTGTCAACCGGTCACACGCGAAGGTCCTGAAAAACCATCACTTCTACGATTCGCCTTTTATTCGCCGGTTGAGGCGAATCGATAGTCGGCCGGTCCGGACTATTTCGGCGACGCCAGCACGATGATTGATAGGCCAGGCGGCATCGGCACGCGGCCGAGCAGGTGGCGCTCCAGCCCGAATATGCCTTCGAATACCGTGTTGAGCGGCTTGGGCGGCGGCGAATCGTCGCTGTCGTCCTTGCCCATCAGCTTGCCGGCGAAGCGCGCCGCGACCGCGACGGGAAAGAGCAGCGAGTTGAACCAGTGCAGCTTACGCCATTTGAGCCCCGCCTTGTCGAGCGCGGCGATAAGCGTGCCCTTGGAATAGCGGCGCTTGTGGTGGTTCACTACATCGTGCGCACTCCACATCCATTGATGCGCGGGCACGGTGATCAGGATCTTGCCACCGGGCTTGAGTGCGGTGGCAATTGCCTTGAGCGCAGCGACATCGTCCTCGACATGCTCCACCACATCGAGCACCGCGACCAGATCGTAACTGCCGGGCTGCACCCCCTCCAGTTCGGGCAGCGGCGAGGAGCCGACCTTCTTGCCCAGCCGTTCGCTGGCCTGGGCCGCGGCGGTCTCGTCGATCTCGATCGCATCGATCTCGCCGAACTGGGCGAGCATCGGCAGGTTATGGCCGGTACCGCAGCCGATCTCGAGGATACGCGCGTCCTTGGGCAAATCGCCGAAGCGCGTCAGATAGTCGGCCAGGATCTCGCGACGCGCGCGGTACCACCAATGCGTGGTGTCGTGCGCGGCCATGCGTTCATAAACGATGCGATCCATATCAGGCGAATACCAGACGACGATTGAGACCGAACGTGACGAGCGGAGTCACGCATACGGCGGGAACGAGCGGCCACCAGGTGGGGCCATGCACCAGCGGCCCAGTCAGCAACCAGGTGAACCCCGCATTGAGCAGCATGCTGACCGACTGGACCGCGAAGAACTTCGATTGCGTCTTGATGCTGCCCGTATCGGCGCCGTGCCCACGGAAACTCCAGGCGCTGTGGACGAAATAGCCGAAGATGACTGCGACGAAGAATCCCGCGATCGATGCGACGACCGGATGGATCACATAGGTCGCGAGTGGCCAATAGACGGCGGCATATACGACCGTGGCCAGCCCGCCCGCGATACCGAAGCGGATCAGCTGGCCGAGCAGGCCCTCCCCCCACATCGCTTCAAATCGTTGAAAGATCGCCGTCACTCTCGCTTGCCCTTGCGCAAGGCGTCGCCCTAATGCGGTGCGCGAAGCGAGGGAAGCGATTTTGAAGTTCAAGGGTCCGGGCGGGTTCCGCCTCCAAGACGAACTCGAACAGCGCTGGCTGGGCTGGACACTCATATTCTGGGTGTGCGTCGTCGTCTGGTTCCTAATCCAGCGCCAGGGTAATATCTACTGGCTCGCGCTCGGCGACACCGACGACAATATGCGGCTGATGCAGGTCCGCGCCTTGCTCGCCGGTCAGGGCTGGTACGATTTGCGCCAGTATCGGCTCGATCCCGCGCTGGGCGGGTTCGACATCCATTGGTCCCGGCTGGTCGACCTGCCGATCGCGGGACTGATCCTGATCCTCAAGCCGTTCCTGGGAACCGCCGGCGCGGAGAAATGGGCGTGCGGCATCGCGCCGCTGCTGCCGCTGTCGCTGGCGATGATCGGCATCGCGCTCACCATCCGCCGGCTCGTCTCGCTCCAGGCCTGGCCGATCGCGCTGATTGTGCTGATGGGCTGCACCTCGACGATGCTGATGTTCGCGCCGATGCGGATCGATCATCATGGCTGGCAGCTCGCAGCGCTGGCGATGACGGTGGCGGGCCTCGCCGATCCGCGCCGCGCGCGGGGTGGCGCGACCGTCGGCCTTTCGAGCGCCTTCTCGCTGACGATAGGGTTGGAGATGCTTCCCTATTGCGCGATGGCCGGGGCGATCATCGGGCTGCGCTGGGTGTGGGAAGCGGCCGATGTGCGGCGCATGCAGGTCTATGGCCTGACGCTGGCGGGCGGATCGGCGCTGGGTTTCGCGCTCTTCGCCTCGAACGCCAACCAGGTGATGCGCTGCGATGCACTGACCCCTGTCTGGCTGACGGTGATGATCGCGGCGGGAACTCTGCTCTTCGCACTGTCGCTATGGAATCCGGAGAAGCGTTGGGTCCGCCTCGTGCTGGCAGCGCTGGCGGGCGCCGTGATCGCAGGCGGCTTCGCGCTGCTGTTCCCGCAGTGCCTGGGGCGCCCTGAACAGGTTTCGGACGAGCTCTACACCACCTGGCTGAGCAATGTGCGCGAGGCGCGGCCGATCTATCGCCACGCGCTCAAGACCGCTTTCCCGATCGCGGCGCTACCGATCATCGGGATCATCGGCGCCGGCATCGCGACCTGGCGCGCGCGCAAGAGCGAGGCGCTTGTCGGCTGGGCGGCGGTGGCGCTGTTCACCGCCTTCGCCGGATCGATGCTGCTCTGGCAGATCCGCGCCGGGCCGGCCGCGCAGATGCTGAGCGTGCCTGGGGCCACGGCGCTGGTCTGGACACTCACCCCCTGGTTCCTGAGCCGCGGATCGTTGCTGGTGCGCGTGCTCGGATCGGTAGCGGGCTTCCTGATCGTCTCCGGGCTCTTCACGGGACTAGTGCTGCCCTGGCTGCCGGACGGCAAGCCCTCCACCGGGCCCGATCTGGTCGGCAAGGCGAACGCCGCCTGCGCACGCGTGTCGCAGCTCCGCACGCTCGACCGGGTTCCCCCCGCGATCATGTTCACCCATGTCGATATGGGTCCGCGGCTGATCACCGTGACGCACCACGACGGAGTCGCGGGACCCTATCACCGCAACGGGCAGGCGATCCTCGACGTCCATCATGCCTTCACTGGACCGGCAAGGGGTTTCCGGCCGATCGCGGCGCGGCACAAGGCGAGCTATTTGCTGATCTGCCCCAACATGGCCGAGACCACCGTCTATCGCTCGCGCAGTCCCAACGGCTTCTACGGCCAGCTCCATCGGGGTCAGGTGCCGAACTGGCTGGAACCGGTGACGCTGCCGAAGAACTCGGCGTTCCGGCTGTGGAAGATCCGCTACGACCTGCCGGACGTGCCCGAGCCGGCGCCGCTCAAGCTAAGGGTCAATGCCCCGAAAGCGCAGGCCCCGCGACCAGCGAAGCCCTGATCCCATCCATCACGAACTGCACTGCGAGCGCGGCAAGCAGCACGCCGAGCAGGCGCGAGATCACCGCTTCGATCTTGGCGCCGACGACGCGCATGATCGGCCCCGCCGCCAGCAGCGAAACGAGGGTCAGCAGCAGGATCGCCGCCATCGCCGCAAGCACGACAACCGAGCGCACAATCCCGTCATTCTGTGACATCAGCAGCATCACTGACGCGATCGATCCGGGGCCCGCGATCATCGGCATTGCCATCGGGAAGATCGAGATGTCTGGTGCCTCGGACGCCCTGACCTTCTCGGCCCGGTCCTCACGCCGCTCGGTGCGCCTCTCGAACACCATCTCGAGCGCGATCAGGAACAGCATGATGCCACCGGCGATGCGAAAGGCATTGAGGCTGATGCCGAGCGCGCCGAGCAACGCTTCGCCGAACAGCGCGAAGCCGACCAGGATGACTGCCGCGACGAACACCGCGCGCACCGCCATTACGCGGCGATGCGCAACGCTCGTCCCCGAGGTCAGCCCCGCGAAGATCGGCGCGCAGCCGGGCGGATCGATCACCACGAAGAAGGTGATGAAGGACGAGACGAAGAGCTCGATCATTTGGGAGCGGCGACCTTGTCGTCGACGACCAGCTGCCAGTGCCGACCATTCCAGAGCATCGCCTGAAACCAGCGACTTCCATTCGGGTCTACTTTCCATGCCCATCTAAGCGAGCTGTCCGGGGCTCGCCCTTGATGGACGGCGGGGTCGACCCAAACGTCAACCGGGATGCGCGGCGGCTTGCAGGAGGCGCGATGGATGTGAGGGCGTTCGGGTAACGGTCGCGGCGCGCTGGTGACGTCGCCGGCATCGAGCGTCCATCTCCATGCGCCGTTCCGCTTTTCCCAGACGGTCGTGAAATAGCCGAAGCTGCGAGGCCGTACCCACGGCCCGGTATTCACCGCGACCATGCCATCGCACGAGACATAGCTCTCCGCCGGCCACCATTGCACGGCGATCGGTGGGTCCCTGTCGGGCAGCGACTCCGCAGCCTTCACTGGCTCTGGATCGAAAATGATCGCGTCCGGCGCGGCGAATTCGCGAAACGCCGTCCACTGCCCCTTGGCCTGCGCCGCCGCATTGAACGCGCGCTCGGCATCGACCGCCGTCTGGGGCGCGGTCGCCTGGAGGACGAGCGCGAGCAGCATCAGATCGCGCCCTTCTCCAGCGGCACGCCGGCATTGCGGTGCGCAGCGACCAACGTGTTGCGCAGAAGGACGGCGATCGTCATCGGCCCCACGCCACCTGGCACCGGTGTGATCGCGCCCGCCACCGCAGCGGCGCTGCCGAAATCGACATCGCCGACCAGCCCCTCGTCGGTGCGGTTGATGCCGACGTCGATCACGGTCGCGCCCGGCTTCAGCCAGTCGCCCTGGACGAAATTGGGCCGGCCCACCGCCGCGACGACGATATCGGCGTGGTGGAGATAGTGCGGCAGGTTGCGCGTGCGCGAATGGGCGAGCGTGACGGTGCAGTTCCTCGCAGTCAGCAGCGCGGCCATCGGCTTGCCGACGATGTTCGAGCGGCCGATCACCACCGCGTCGAGTCCCGAAAGGTCGCCCAGCCGGTCCTCGAGCAGCAGGACACAGCCCAGCGGCGTGCAGGGGACGAAGCCATAGAGCCCCGTTGCCAGACGGCCGGCATTGACCGGGTGGAAGCCGTCGACATCCTTGTCGGGGCTGATCCGGGTGAGCACCACCTGCTCGTTGATATGCCTGGGCAGCGGCAGCTGGACGAGGATGCCGTCCACCGCCGGATCGGCGTTGAGCCTGTCGACCAGTGCGACCAGATCGTCCTGGCTCGTCTCGGCGGGCAATTTGTGCTCGAAGCTCTCCATTCCCGCCTCGCGGGTCATCTTGCCCTTGTTGCGGACGTAGACCGAGGAGGCCGCATCCTCGCCGACCAGCACCACCGCAAGCCCGGGCGCACGCCCCGCCGCTGCCCGGAAGCCGGGCACGAATTCCGCTATCCGCGCGCGGAGGCCCGCCGCGAATGCCTTGCCATCGATGATCTCAGCCGTCATGCGCCCCGCCATAGAGGCTGGCGGCGATCTCTGCCAGCGCCTCCGGGTCGCCCGCGAGCGCCAATCGCTTGAGCCGCGCCGTATCGCCGGCGATCAGCGTCACCGCCCGCTTGGGAATGGCGAAGGCCTTGGCGACCAGCGGCACCAGCGCTGCATTGGCCGCGCCCTCCACCGGAGGTGCCGCGAGCCGGGCGGAGAAATACTCCTCGGTGCCCGCCGCAAAGACGTCGCGCGACGCCCGCGGAGTCACGCGGACGGCGATCTCGATGCCGTCTCCCCTGGTGCGCCAGGCGGCCAGGTCACACCCCCGAAAGGATGACCTGCCGAATCAGCCCCGGCACGACGATGTTGTTGAGGATATAAAGGATCAGCAGGACGATCAGCGGAGAGATGTCGAGCGCGCCGAAATCGGGGAGGACGCGCCGGATCGGGCGGTAGAACGGCTCGGTGACTCGTCCCAGTCCCTGCCACAGTGAGCGGACGAATTCGTTATGCGTGTTGATCACGTTGAACGCGATCAGCCAGGAGAGGATCGCCTGCACGACAATGACCATGGTGGCGACCCAGAGCAGGAACTGGACGATCTGCAGGATCATGATGAGGATGTTGGTCAATCTACTCTCCGCGAGGTGTGTTGCGCCCCAAATACAGGAAAGCGCGGGCTTCTCACAAGCTCAGGCGTGAACCAGCGTGCCGGCGCCCTGGCGCGTGAAGATTTCGAGCAGCATCGCGTGCGGAATGCGCCCGTCGAGGATGACGGCGGCATCGACGCCTGCATTGACCGCGGCGACGCAGGTCTCGACCTTGGGGATCATCCCGCCCGAAATCGTGCCGTCGGCCTTCAATGCGGCGACGCCCGCCGGATCGAGATCGGTCATCAGCTCGCCCGACTTGTCCATCACCCCCGGCACGTCGGTCAGCAGGAAGAAGCGCGCCGCGCCGCAGGCCCCCGCGATCGCCCCCGCCATCGTGTCGGCATTGATATTATAGGTATGGCCGTCCGCCCCCATCGCGATCGGCGCAACGACCGGAATGAACCCCTGCGCCGCCAGCGACTGCAGGATCGAGGCATCGACCGCGACCGGCTCGCCGACAAAGCCCAGGTCGACATGGCGTTCGATGCCCTGGAGCGGATCTGGCTCGCTGCGGCGGACCTTCTCGGCGGTCACCAGCCGGGCATCCTTGCCCGAGATGCCCACCGCCTTGCCGCCGGCCTGGCCGATCCAGCCGACGATCTCCTTGTTGATCGATCCGGCCAAGACCATTTCCGCGATCCGCGCGGTTTCGGCGTCGGTCACGCGAAGCCCGCCGACGAACTGCGATTCGACGCCCAGCCGCTTGAGCATCGCGCCGATCTGGGGGCCGCCCCCATGGACGACGATCGGATGGATGCCGACTGCCTGGAGCAGCACGACATCCTCGGCGAAATCGCGTGCAAGCTCCGGATCGCCCATCGCATGGCCGCCATATTTCACGACGAAGGTCTTGCCCGCATATCGCTGGAGATAGGGCAGCGCTTCGGTGAGCGTTTCGGCCTTGGCGAGCATCGCCGGATCGGGAGCATGATCGGTCATGCGCGGCCCTTTAGAGCCGCTCAGCCCGCACGTCCATCAAGCCGGCGGCCAAGCGCGACGAAGCCCGTGATCAGGAACGGGACGAGGACGATCGACAGCACGACCTTGGTCAGCATCTGCCCGGCCATCAGCTCGAGGATCGGTCGCTCGCCGAGGAACGAGATCGAGATGAACAGGACGGTATCGACGATCTGCGAGACGACGCTGGCGACCATGCCGCGGAACCAGACCAGCCTGCCCCCGCCTTCCCGGCCCTTGAGCTTGGCGAAGATGAAAACGTTGAGTGTCTGCGAGATGCCATAGGAGATGAACCCCGCGAGCATCATCCGCACGCTCTGGCCGACGACGATCGGGAAGGCATCGACCGCGGGCGGATACATGCCCGGATCGTGCGGCAAGGCCAGTACGAGCTGGATCAGCGCCGCCGAGGCGAGGAGGGGGATGAAGCCGAAACGGACGAGCGCGGTCGCAGTCTTCTGCCCGTGCAGCTCGGCGACCGCGCTCGACAGCACGACCAGGATCAGGAAGCCGAATATCCCCGCCTCGACTGCCAGCGGCCCGAGCGCGACCTGTTTGACGCCGAGGACCCCCGCCATGCAGACCATGCCGCCATAGAGGATCGAGAATAGGAAGAGCGAACGCGGGATCGCGGGGCTGGGATTGTCCATCGCCCGGACGCTAGCGGCAAAGCGCGGGCGGTGGAAGATGGCGGGCGCCCTCTGGCAACACGCCGCACACCGTGTATGCTCATCCGGTTTTGCCGGCCAATCGAGCCGGTACTGGGGGCGCGACCAAAGCGGATGACTCATTTCCCGATCGGCATTTTCGGCGTGCTCGCGATCCTCGGAATCGCGTTCCTGCTTTCGTCCAACAAGCGCGGGATCCGGTTGCGCGTCGTCGGCGCGGCCTTCGCGCTCCAGGCGGGGATTGCGGTGCTGGTGCTTCGGACGAGCTGGGGACAGACGGCGCTGCATACGCTTTCCAACGGCGTATCGGCGCTGCTCGGCTATGCCGGCGCGGGCACCAGCTTCCTGTTCGGCCCGCTCGCCAAGCCCGAGCTGGGCGGCCAGAGCTTCGCGATCGCGGCGCTGCCGGTGATCATCTTCTTCGCCGCGCTCGTCTCGATCCTCTATCACCTCGGCGTGATGCAGTTCGTGATCCGCTGGATCGGCGGCGGCATCGAGAAGGTCGTCGGCACCAGCAAGGTCGAATCGCTATGTGCCGCGGCGAACATCTTCGTCGGCCAGAGCGAATCGCCGCTGGTGATCCGCCCCTATCTCGCCCGCCTCACCCCTTCGCAGCTCTTCGCGGTGATGACCGTGGGCATGTCGGGCGTGGCGGGGACGATCCTGGCGGCCTATGCCAGCCTGCTCGGGCCGGCTTCTTTGCCCTATCTGCTCGCCGCCTCGTTCATGGCGGCGCCGGGCGGACTGCTGATGGCCAAGATCATGATGCCGGATCCGATCGCGACCAAGGACGGCGAGCTGCCGCTGGGCGACGATCCCGAGGAAGAGATCATCAAGGTCGCCGAACAGGACCTGGAGGAGGAGCGCGCCGCCAACCTGATCATGGCCGCCTCGATGGGCGCCTCGACCGGCGTCAAGATCGCCGTCGCGGTGGGCGCGATGGTGCTGGCGTTCGTCGCGCTGGTGGCGCTCGCCAACGGCCTGCTCAGCGGCGTGGGCGGCTGGTTCGGCCATCCAGAGCTGAGCTTCCAGTCGATCATTGGCGCCGTGTTCGCGCCGGTGATGTACCTGCTCGGCATCCCATGGCACGAGGCGCTGGAGGCCGGCGGACTGTTCGGCACCAAGGTGGTGCTCAACGAGTTCGTCGCGTTCATCGATTTGGGCCATCTGACCGATCTGGCGCCGCGCACCCGGGCGATCGTCACCTTCTCGCTGTGCGGCTTCGCCAATTTCAGCTCGATCGCGATCCAGATGGCCGCGACGGGCAGCCTAGCGCCCAATCAGCGGCCGATGATCGCCAAGCTGGGCATCCGCGCGCTGATCGCAGGCAGCCTGGCGAACCTGATGTCGGCGGCGCTGGCGGGGCTGCTGCTGCCCTAGGTTGAGCGCGCATCCGCCGATTTTTCGACCACCGATTCGGCCAATCGGCTGGTTGAACGAAGAAAAAGCGGAATCGTGGTTTCTCAATAGCTTCGTGCCCAACCGGTTGACACGGTTGACACCTGCTATGTCGAAATTCCTTCCTTCCCAAAAAATGGGTTTTCAGGGTCCCACGATGAGAAAGAGCCGTTCTCCGGATCGACCTTGAAACCCTACATTGCAAGCCTCACCGCGTCGGCACGGGCTCCGCACCGGTATAGTCGTAGAAACCGCGCTTGGTCTTACGGCCGTACCAGCCGGCCTCGACGTATTTGACCAGTAGCGGCGCCGGGCGGAACTTGGGATCGCCGGTGCCTTCGAACAGCACGCGCGTGATCTCGAGGCAGGTGTCGAGGCCGATGAAATCGGCCAAGGCGAACGGCCCCATTGGGTGGTTGAGGCCAAGCGTGATCGCAGCGTCGATGTCGGGGATCGTCGCCACGCCCTCGCCCAATGCGAAGCACGCCTCGTTGAGCATCGGCATCAGCACGCGGTTGACGATGAAGCCCGGCGCATCGTTGGCGTGGACGATGCGCTTGTTCAGCGAGCTCCCGAATGCCTCGACCGCGGCGACGGTGGCGTCCGAGGTGGCGAGCCCCCGGATCAGCTCGACCAGCCCCATCACCGGCACCGGATTGAAGAAGTGCACGCCCATGAAGCGCGCCGGATCGGGCGAGGCCTGGGCAAGGCGGGTGATCGGGATCGACGAGGTATTGCTCGCCAGGATCGCATCGGCGCCGAGCACCTTGCCGACCGTCTCGAAGATCTGGCGCTTGATGGCCTCGCGCTCGGTAGCCGCCTCGATCACCAGTTCGCAGGGCCCCATCGCCGAGACGTCGGCGACCGGCTGGATGCGGGCCAATGCGGCTTCGGCATCGGCGGCGGTGATCTTTTCCTTCTCGACCGCGCGGGCGAGCTGCTTGGCGATGCCCGCCTTGCCGGCCTCTGCCCGGGCCTGATCGACGTCGGAGAGCAAAACGGCATAGCCCGCCTGCGCCGAAACCTGGGCGATGCCCGCCCCCATTTGCCCCGCACCGATAACGCCGACCGTCTTCATCGCATGACTCCTCAATCCTGGCGGCTCTCCTATCGACTCCTTCTGCGATCGGCTAGGATCGGCGCATGCTGCTCCTCGCCCTGCTCGCCGCCGATCCCGTGACCGGACCGATCAAGACCTTCGGCGACTGGGCGGTGGCCTGCGACAATGTCCACCAATGCGAGATGACCTCGCTGCTGCCCGGCGACGGCATGTCGGTCGAGGGCTCGGGATATGACGAGATCTCGCTGTCGATCGCGCGCGGTCCGGGGCCCGCGGGCGCCTTCACCGTGGAAGTCTCGATCAACACCCAGACCAAAGGCGCAGCGGCGCTGCGGATCGACGGGCAGACGGTAGCGAACGGCGTGCCCGCCAACGACACGCTGCGCTTCGTAGGCGCGGACGCCGATCGGATCGTCGGGGCGATCGGCAAGGGTAAAGAGGTAGCGCTGACCGGCCCCGGCAGGAACCGGATCGGGCGCGTCTCGCTGGCCGGCTCTTCGGCGGCGCTGCGCTTCATCGATGCCGAGCAGGGCCGCGTCGGGACGGTCAGCGCCGCCATCGCCAAGGGCAGCAAGCCCGCCACGGCCGTACCCATGGTACTACCGGCGCCGGTGGTGCGCTTTTTCAAGCCCTCGGGCACGGCGGTGCGGGTGACGCCGGCGCTCAAAACCGCGATGGTCACCGCATCGGATTGTGGCGAGGAATATGAGCGCGAGGTCCCCAAGGTCGAGGCCTATGCGCTCGGCGGCGGTAAGACGCTGGCACTGCTGCCGTGCGGCGCGGGGGCGTACAACTATATGTCCGTCCCCTTCGTCCTTGCCGCGGGCAGGCCGGTGTTCGCGACCTTCGACTCGCAGCCGGGGATGAGCGAAGCGGGTGCCAAGATGCCGATGCTGGTCAACGCCAGCTGGGACCCCAAGACCGCGCGGCTCTCCAGCTATTCCAAGGGCCGCGGGCTCGGCGATTGCGGATCGGCCGAGGTCTATGTGTGGGACGGGGCGCGCTTCCGGCTGGTCGAGCAGCGCGTGATGGGCGAGTGCCGCGGCTCGGTGAACTGGCTCACCGTGTGGAAGGCGCAGGCGGTGGCGCGCTAGGGCGCCATCCGGATCGGCTGGGCCTCGCACAGGATCAGCCCGAACCAGTCCTGGGGATCGCTCCATTCCTTGATCGGCGTCCAGCCGCCGGCGCGGAGCAACTGGCGAGCGCCGTTGGGCCCGTATTTGTGGCTGTTCTCGGTGTGGATCGTCTCGCCTGCCGACATGCTGAAGGGACGGCCATCGACCTGGAAGCGCACGTCGCGCACCGCCTCCAGATGCATCTCGATCCGCGCGGCATCGGCATTCCAGATCGCGCGGTGGCGGAAGGCGTCGAGCGGAATCGTGCCGCCCAATTCGCGGTTGATCCGTTCGAGCAGGTTCAGGTTGAACTCGGCGGTGACGCCATGCTCGTCGTCATAGGCTGGGATCAGGATATCGGGCGACTTGACCCGGTCCATGCCGATCAGCAGCCGCGCACCCTCGCCCAGCCATGTGCGCATCGCGCGAAGCAGGTCGACCGCGTGCCAGGCGTTCATGTTGCCGATCGTCGAGCCGGGGAAGAAGCCGAGCTTGGGCATGTCCTTCACCTGCGGCGGCAGCGGCACGGGGCGCAGGAAATCGGCCTCGACCGGATAGACCGGCAGCCCGGGAAAGGCCTGGGACAGTTCGTCGGCCGACTGGCGGAGGAAATCGCCCGAAATATCGATCGGGACATAGGCAGCAGGGTCGATCGCACGCAGCAGGATCGGCGTCTTGGTCGACGAGCCCGAGCCGAACTCGACCACCGCCGCGCCGCGCGCCGCCAGCGCACCGAGCTCGGGCCCGGTCTGGCGGAGCAGGGCCGTCTCGGTGCGGGTCGGGTAATATTCGGGGAGATCGGTGATCGCCTCGAACAGTTCCGACCCGCGGCGATCGTAGAACCAGCGCGCGGGGATGGCGCGTGGGGACGCGGCCAGGCCGTTGAGCACGTCGCGACGGAAATTGGGATCGGCTAGGCCGAGTTGGCCGTCCTCGAGCTCCTGCTTAAGCATTACAGGTCCTTTGCAAGCCGGACGCCGGTGAACTGCCAGCGCTGATGGGGATAGAAGAAGTTGCGATAGGCCGCGCGCAGATGCCCGCGCGGCGTGGCGCATGAGCCGCCGCGCAGCACGAACTGCCCGCTCATGAACTTGCCGTTATATTCGCCCACGGCGCCCTCAGCCGCCTTGAAGCCGGGATAGGGGCGATAGGCGCTGCCGGTCCATTCCCAGACATCGCCGAAGAATGCGGGGCCACCCGAGGACGGGCGCGGCTCGACCGGGCCGGCGGCATCGAGCTGGTTGCCGCCGAGCGGGTCGTGGCCGGTGGCGGCGGCCTCCCATTCGAACTCGGTGGGCAGGCGCGCGCCGGCCCAGCTGGCATAGGCATCCGCCTCGAAGAAGCTGACATGGGTGACCGGCGCTGCGGGATCGATACCGCGGCGACCGTCAAGGCCGAAACGCGTCCAGACGCCGTCGTCCTGGCGCCAGTAGAGCGGCGCCTCGATCCCCTCCGCCTGAACCCAGGACCAGCCGTCCGACAGCCAATGCCGCGGATCGCGATAGCCGCCATCGGCGATGAACGCCGCCCATTCGCCATTGGTGATCGTGCGATCGGCAATGGCGTGCGGGTGGAGCAGCTCGGTGTGGCGCGGGGTTTCGGAATCGAACGCGAAAGCTTGCGAAGTTGGCGAGGGGGCGCCGATTTCGACCACGCCTGCCTGTCCCTCGATCCAGCCGATCGGGCCGGGCATCGCCACCGGCACCTTGGGCGCGCCGGGCCAAATGGCTGATTCCAGGGGATTTACCGAGAAATGATGGAGGATGTCGGTGAGCAACAGCTCCTGATGCTGTTGTTCGTGATTGCATCCAAGCTCCACCAAAGTTTGCACCTGGGGCGGCAGATCGGGCAGCGCCGCGAGCAACGCCTGGTCTACCGCATTGCGATAATTCAGGATTTCCGCGAGCGAGGGGCGCGCCAACATTCCCCTCTGCTTTCGCGCGTGGCGAGACCCTTCGGCTTCGTAATAGCTGTTGAACAGGAACGGGAAGCGATCGTCGAACAGCCGATAGCCGGGCACGTGATCGCGCAGGATGAAGGTCTCGAAGAACCAGGTCGTGTGTGCGAGATGCCATTTGGCGGGCGACGCATCGTCCATCGACTGGATCGTCGCATCAGCATCGGAGAGCGGGGCTACAAGTGCTGTACTCAGCGCCCGGACCCGCGCGAAGCGGCTGCCGAGCGCACTAGAAGCTGGGGCCGGACCAGTTTCCGTTCGCATTTTGTTCTCCTAGCAGGCCGAATCCTGCCGGTCAATTGCCGTTCGCTCAGGTCAGCGCGACGCGCCGGGAACCCAGAGAACGTCGCCGCCGCCATTTTGGTTCACCGCCCGCGCGGCGACGAACAGGAGATCGGAAAGCCGATTGAGATACGCAAGGGCCGGCGGCGAGAGTTCGACCGTTTGCCCCGCAGCAACGGCGGTGCGTTCGGCGCGGCGGACGACCGCGCGCGCAAGGTGGAGCGCGGCGGCGGACGCCTCGCCCGCGGGCAGGATGAAGCTGGTCAGCGGCGCCAGGGCAGCGTTGAGATGATCGATCCGCTCCTCGAGCCAGGTCACCTGAGCGGGAACGATGCGGAGCGCGCCCTCCATTGCGATCGGCGTGGCAAGATCGGCACCGAGATCGAACAGGTCGTTCTGGATGCGCGCGAACATCTCGCTGAAGCTGCCCGGCCCCAGCGCCGCGCGGGCGACGCCGATCGCGCTGTTCGCCTCGTCGACATCGCCGATCGCGGCCATGCGCGGATCCGCCTTGGACACGCGCGATCCGTCGACCAGCCCGGTGGTGCCGGCATCACCGGTGCGCGTGTAGATCTTGTTGAGCTTGACCATCGGCGTGGTCCTACGCCGGACGGGATTGCGGCGGAAGGTCTTTCAGGGCGCGCGATAGGTGATGCGATACTGCGTCACGGATCGCCCCCCGACGCGGCACGTGCCCGCTTCGTCGATCGAAATCACATTGACCGTGGCGGTCGCCCACGGTTGCGCCCCGCAATCATTCTCCCGGCCGGACCCGATGCGCAGCGTCACCACCCCGTCGATGTCCGTGGCCCCTGCGCCATATACGACCCCGATCGCCCCCTGCCGCACCGGCGAACGCGAATCTCCACTGCCTAACGCCACCGGCGATCGAGCACCCGCGCGCTGGACGTCTTGCGCGGGGGCGTTCCACGCGAATAGGAGCAAAGTGGAAGTCAATATCGCACGGATCATCAGAAGCATCCTTTCGGACATGGCTCTTCGCCGTACTGAACGATCACTTTACGATAATTTCGGATTGCTTTCCAGACTGGCCTTTTGTCCAGCCGCTTAGTGGCTTGCCGACGCGAAGAGCAGGATCAGCGCGATGATGCCGATCGCGATCGCCTGGAACATGATGCGCTTCTGCATCAGCTTGTTGGACTTGAGCGCGCGCTCGCTGGGGCCTGGGCCTTCAAGGTCCTGGCTGGTGGTGCCGGCCATGTTGACCAGTCCCCGGATGAGGAAGAACAGCGTCGCGAGCATCGCGGCAATGAGCAGTATGGCTAGGAAGAGCATCCCCTGTCCCTACTCCTGTGCGGCGGCGATTCCAACCGGCAGCGATCCGGCGCGCAGCCGGTCGGCGAGCGCGCGGCCGTCCTCGCCGGCGAGGCGCATCGCCTCGAGCGTCGGGGCGCCGTGGCGCTTGGCGAGGCGGCTGCCGTCGGGCCCGAGCAGCAGATCGTGATGGCGATATTCGGGGGTGGGCAGGCCGAGCAGCGCCTGGAGCAGGCGGTGGACATCGGTCGCGCTGAAGAGGTCCTTGCCGCGGATAATATGGGTGATGCCCTGTGCGGCATCGTCGACGGTGACGGCGAGATGATAGCTGGCGGGCGCGTCCTTGCGCGCGAGGACGACGTCGCCATGCGCGCGCGGGTTTGCCGCGATCGTGCCGGCGAAGGCGTCGTGCCACGTCAGATCCTCCCCGAGCTCGTCTCGGGGAGGGGGACCGCCGGCCGTAGGCCGGTGGTGGAGGGACGCCCCGGGCACCGGCGCGTCCGCGCCGGCCCCTCCACCATCGCTACGCGATGGTCCCCCTCCCCGAGCGAGCTCGGGGAGGAGTTTCAACGCCGCTTCCATGTCCAGCCGCCAGCTGTGCGGTTCGGCGGCGAGGCGGGCCGCGTCCTCGGGCAGGCCGCGGCACGTGCCCGGATAGAGCGTGCCTTCGGGGCCATGCGGGGCGCTGAGGCTCGCGGCGATATCCGCCCGGGTGCAGAAGCAGGGATAGAGCAGGCCCATCGCCCTCAGCCGATCGAGCGCGGCCTGATAGCGATCGAGCCGCTGCGACTGGAACGTGACTTCGTCGTCCCAGCCCAGCCCGAGCCATTCGAGGTCACGCAGGATCGCATCGACATGCGCGGGGCGCGAGCGGGTTCCGTCGATATCCTCGATGCGCAGGCTGAAGCGCCCACCGGCCCCGCGTGCGAAGTCGTGTGCCAGACAAGCCGACCAGGCATGACCGAGATGGAGGCGCCCGGTCGGACTCGGTGCAAATCGGCTGTGGATAATCATGAAACCGGCCCTTGACCACGAGTCGCGGCATATGCTGTCATGATGGCGTCACGCTGTCGCGCAAGAGAGCATGGCACCACAAGGGGCGAGGGAGCGCATGTATCATCCCGATTTGATCCGCCATCCGGACGGTTGCCCGGCACTCGT
This sequence comes from Sphingomonas sp. JC676, assembly GCF_014489075.1. Lineage (GTDB taxonomy): Bacteria > Pseudomonadota > Alphaproteobacteria > Sphingomonadales > Sphingomonadaceae > Sphingomonas. The sequence goes on from NZ_JACTGR010000005.1 coordinate 326,754, forward strand.
ATTGAACGCCGATTATACGCCGCTCAGCTATTATCCCCTGAGCGTATGGCCCTGGCAGACGGCGATCAAGGCGCTGTTCCTCGATCGGATCGATGTCGTCTCCTATTATGAGCGCGAGGTTCGAAGTCCCAGCGCGAGGCTGAAGCTTCCTTCGGTCATCGCGCTCAAACAATATGTGAAACCTTCGAATTTCCCGGCCTTTACGCGGTTCAACCTCTTCCTTCGCGACAAGTTCGCCTGCCAATATTGCGGCGCGCCGCGCGACCTCACCTTCGACCATGTGATCCCGAGAGCCCAGGGCGGACGCACCACCTGGGAGAATGTCGCGACGGCCTGCGCGCCCTGCAACCTGCGCAAGGGCGGACGGACGCCGCAACAGGCGAAGATGCCGCTCCACATCACCCCGATCCGCCCGACCAGCTGGCAGCTCCAGGAACATGGCCGGCGCTTCCCGCCGAACCATCTGCACGAGACCTGGCACGATTGGCTCTATTGGGACGTCGAACTGGAGGCTTGAGGGTCGAGCCCAGTGGGCGATCACGGCGCTATCCACCCGTCCGTCACACCGGACTCGTTCCGGGGTCCACGCAGCCTCGCGCGATGACGCATGGAGCTCTTGTCCAGCGCTTGCTTCCCGGTGGGCCCCGGGGGGCCCCGGAACAAGTCCGGGGTGACGGTATAGATTTCGCTCGCTAGCATCGCGAAAAGCCGGGGGAGAAGACCGAAAATGAGCGGATTCCAAACGACACGCCGCCAGGCGCTTGCGCTGTCGCTGGGAAGCGCCGCGGCGCTGGCCATCCCGTCCTGGGCGCGCGCCGCCGATCTCGACGAGGCCGCGATCGACGCGATCGTCAAGCCGTTCATGGCGGCGTTCGGGACGCCGGGGATTGCGGTCGCGATCGTCCGGCCGGGGATGCCGGCCTTTGTGAAGGGCTATGGCGTCAGGACGCTGGGCAAGGCCGGCGCGGTCGACGCACATACGCGGTTCGGCATCGCCTCGCATTCCAAGGCCTTTACCGCGGCGGCGCTGGCGCTGCTGGTCGATGCGGGCAAGCTCGGCTGGGAAGACCCGGTCGTGAAGCATCTGCCCGAGTTCAGGATGTACGATCCGGCGGTCACCCAGATGATGACGGTGCGCGACCTGCTGGTGCATCGCAGCGGGCTTCCATTGGGCGCAGGCGACCTGATGTTCTTCCCGCAATCGAGCCATGTCGCCGAGGACGTGCTCAAGGCACTGCCCTATCTCAAGCCGGTCCGCGGGTTCCGCGCGGGATATGACTATGACAACATCCTGTACCTGGTTGCCGGGGTGCTGATCGAGCGGGTCTCGGGCCAGCCCTGGGACGCGTTCGTGCAGGCGCGGCTGCTGACGCCGCTCGGCATGACCGACGCGGCACCGGCGCGACGGCTGCTCAAGACCGAGAATATCGCGGGGCGCCATGCGCGGCTGGGGCCGCCGGTGCGCGGGATCGGCAAGCTCGAGGTGGTCCAGCCCGACGAGGGCCCGATGGTCGACGCCGCGGGCGGAATCAATGCGAGCGTGACCGACATGGCAAAGTGGCTGCAGGTGCAGCTCGACCAGGGCAAGCTGCCCGGCGGCGGCACGCTCTGGTCGCCCGAACAGGCGCAGGAGATGTGGGCGCCGCAGACGATCACCGCGTCGAGCGAGGGACCAGCGGCGGACAACCCGGCGCGGCCGATCCTCCAGGCCTATGCGCTGGGCTGGTTCGTGCAGGATTATCGTGGGCTCAGGATGATCCAGCATAGCGGCGGGCTTTCGGGACAGGTGACCTATTCGGGGCTGCTGCCGTCGCGCGGAATCGGGGTCTCGGTGTTCAGCAATGTCGAGGAAGGCGTGTCGTCGGCGATCCGCAACGCGATCCTCGACCGGCTGATCGACGCGCCCGCGTTCGACTGGGTCGCGGCCTATGGCGCGCGGGTGAAGAAGGGCCAGGAAGAGGCGCTGGCGAGCGTCGCGGGCGGCGTGGACAAGGCGCCGGCGGGAGGGCCCTCGCTGCCGCTCAAATCCTATGCCGGGCGCTACCGCGATCCTTGGTACGGCGATGTCGTGGTGAGCGAGAAGAGCGGCAAGCTGTGGATCGACTTCACGCCGACGCCGGTGTTCAAGAGCGTGCTCGAACCCTGGGGACCGGACGCGTTCCGGACGCGGTTCGCCAGGGATGCCGGCGAGGATGCGGTGGTGAGCTTCGTCGTGAAGGACGGCAAGGTGAGCGGGATGACGATGAAAGCGCTCTCGCCGCTGGCCGATTTCAGCTATGATTTCCAGCACTTGGCTTTCGTACCGGTTCCGTGACAACTGTGTTATTGTAATAACACAGTTGGTTCGCTAGATTCGGCCCATGATGGGTAAGGAGCGCGTACGCGGATAATGGCGAAGGACGAGGATCCCTTCGAACGGCGCTTTCCGCTGCGGCGCTCCGCGGAGGAGGTCACGGTTCCGCCCGAGCCGCGGGCACGCGAACGCATCGGCATTTGGAAGCCGCGCGCGCTGGAGGCGCCCGCGGTCGAGCTGGCGGGGGCGCTGCCGCCGCTCGAGGCGCCGCGCCGCGCGACGACGGTGCCGCCTCCCTCGCCTCCCCCTTCCCCACCGCCGCCTATGCCGCCGGTCGGGGAGCCGGCGCCTTCCGGCGACACGACCAATGTCCCGGTCCTCCCGCCTGCCCGCCGCCGCCGCAACTGGCTGAAATGGGCGACGCGGGGCGTGGCGGCGCTGATCGTCCTGTTCATCGTCGCGGTCGGCTGGCTGGCGCTGACCGCGCCGCTCTCCAAGTCGCTGCGGCCGCCGGCACCGCCTTCGATCACCCTGCTCGCCGAGGACGGCACGCCGATCGCGCGGCGCGGCGCGGTGATCGGCCAGCCGGTGGATGCGGCGAAGCTGCCCAAGCATGTTCGCGACGCATTCGTTGCGATCGAGGACCGGCGCTTCTACGGCCATTGGGGCGTCGATCCGCGCGGCATATTGCGCGCCTTCGTCCACAACGTGACGAGCTCGGGCGGATCGCAGGGCGGCAGCACGATCACCCAGCAGCTCGCCAAGAACGCCTTCCTCAATTCGAAGCGGACCTTCGGCCGCAAGGCGCAGGAAGTGATGATCGCCTTCTGGCTGGAGGCGTGGCTCTCGAAGGACGAGATCCTCTCGCGCTATCTGTCGAACGTCTATTTCGGCGACAATGTGTATGGCCTGCGCGCGGCCGCGCAGCATTATTTCAGCACGACGCCCGAGGACCTGACCGTCAGCCAGGCGACCTTGCTGGCGGGACTGGTCCAGGCGCCGAGCCGGCTCGCGCCGACGGGCAACCTCAAGGGCGCGCGCGACCGGCAACGCCTCGTGATCGGCGCGATGGTCGAAGGCGGCTTCCTCGAGAAGAGCGAGGCGGCGGACGTGCGGCCGGCGGTGCTCCGGGTGAGCAAGACCAAGGAGCTGCCCAACGGGACCTATTTCGCCGACTGGGTGCTGCCCCAGGCACGCGACCGCGCAGGCGGCGTCGCGACCGAGCAGACGGTTCGCACCACGCTCGACTCGCGATTGCAGCAGGTCGCCGAGCGGGTGGTGAAGAGCTCGGGGCTGCGCCAGTCGCAGATCGCTTTGGTGGCGATGCATCCGGACGGGCGCGTCGTCGCGATGGTCGGCGGCAAGAGCTATGCCGACAGCCCGTTCAACCGCGCCACCCAGGCGCGGCGCCAGCCGGGATCGACCTTCAAGCTGTTCGTCTATCTGGCCGCGCTCAGATCGGGGATGACCCCCGACAGCATGATCGACGATACGCCGGTGACGATCGGCGACTGGAAGCCCGAGAATAGCGACGGCCGCTATGCCGGGCGGATCACGCTCCGCCAGGCTTTCGCCAAGTCCAGCAACGTCGCGGCCGCCCGGCTGACCCACCAACTCGGCGTCGCGCGCGTCACCAAGGCGGCGCGCGACCTGGGCATCTCGACCCCGATCGGCAACGACGCCTCGATCGCCTTGGGCACCTCGACCGTATCGCTGCTCGAGCTGACCGCCGCTTATGCCGCGATCTCCAACGGCTCCTATCCGGTGCGGCCGAGCGGGCTCGACAATGAGGAATCGGCCGATGACTGGCTGGCGCGGCGGCTGGGCGGCGCGGCGCAGTTCCGCGGTAATGAGCTGGAGGATATGCGCTCGCTGCTGGCGACGGTGGTCGAATCGGGCACCGGGCGCGGCGCGGCGCTGCCGATCCCGACCTTCGGCAAGACCGGCACGACGCAGGACAGCCGCGACGCTTTGTTCATCGGCTATGCCGGCGACCTGGTCGTCGGCGTGTGGCTGGGCAATGACGACAATACCGCCAATCCCGGCCTTGCCGGGGGCGGGCTGCCCGCGCGGATCTGGCGCGACTTCATGGTGCGGGCGATGAATTTGACGCTGCCGCCGCCCCCGCCGGTGGAGGAAGAGCAGATCGACAATTCGATCGACCTGGAGGGCGTGCTCAACGGCGTGGGCGTGCGCCTGGACGAGGACGGCGTGCAGATCGATGCCGATCGCCTGCGCGACATGCTGCAAGGTGGCGACGAGGAGGACGCGACGGGTGGGCGAGACAGCACGCCGCCGCGCGACAGGCCGCGCCGCCCCGGGCCGGACGGCGATTCTCGCCGCGGGGCGCCGGACGATAGCGAGCAGCATTGACGCCCGCGCCCGGGCTGCCGCAAGGGCGTGACCATGCGCTTCTTCTCCGACAACGCCGCCCCGGTCTGCCCGCAGGTCCTGCAGGCACTTGCAGACGTCAATCGGCTCGACACCGCCTATGACGGCGATCAATGGTCGCAATCGCTCGACGGGCGCTTCTCCGACCTGTTCGGCACCGAGGTGCGCGCGCTCTGGGTGCCTTCGGGAACCTCGGCCAATGCGCTGGCGCTGGCGGCGCTCTGCCCGCCGCATGGCGGCGTGGTCTGCCACCGCGACGCACATATCCAGAACGACGAATGCGGCGCGCCCGAATTCTATACACACGGCGCCAAGCTGATGATCGGCGAAGGCGTGGGCGCGAAGCTGACGCCGGAGAGCATCCTGGCGGTGATCGACCTGATCGCCAACGACGTCCACCGCGTCCAGCCGCACGCGATCTCGATCACCAACGCCACCGAATATGGGCTGGTCTACACCCCCGCGCAGGTCGCCGCGATCGGCGCGCTGGCACGCGAGCGCGGGCTGGGGCTGCACATGGACGGCGCGCGCTTCGCCAATGCCATGGCGCATCTCGGCTGCGATCCCGCCGAAGTGACCTGGAAGGCGGGCGTCGACATATTGAGCTTCGGCTTCGTCAAGAACGGCGCGATGAGCGCCGAGGCGCTGATCTTCTTCAAGCCCGAGCTGGCCGAGCTGACGCTCTATCGCCGCAAGCGCGCCGGGCTGTTGCTCTCCAAGGGCCGCTATCTCGCCGCGCAGATCCTGGCGATGCTCAAGGACGATCTGTGGATCGCCAATGGGCGCGCGGCGAATGCGGGCGCGCGACTGCTGGCCGATGCGGCGGGCGAGCGGCTCGTGCATCCGGTCGAGGCAAACGAAGTGTTCCTCAAGGTTACGCCGGAAGAGGCCGCGGGGCTGCGCGCGCTGGGCTTCGACTTTTACGACTGGGCACCGGGCGAAGTGCGGCTGGTGACGTCATGGGACCAGAGCGAGGATGCGATCCGGCCGCTGGCCGAGGCGATCGGGAGGCTGTGAGGGGCATTCTCAAATTCCTCCCCAAGCTTGTCTCGGGGAGGGGGACCAGCCGCAGGCTGGTGGAGGGGTGCGCCGGTAAAACCGGCGCGTTCCGCGCCGGCCCCTCCACCACCGGCTCCGCCGGCGGTCCCCCTCCCCGAGCGAGCTCGGGGAGGATTTGATGGAAACCACCCCCCGCTCCACTCGGCTCTCCGTTCTGATCCCGTTTGCGGTGGTCACGCTGATCTGGGGCTCGACCTGGCTGGTGATCAAGGACCAGCTCGCGGTGGTGCCGCCAAGCTGGTCGGTCTGTTACCGGTTCGCGGTGGCGGGGGTGGCGATGCTGGCCTGGGCGGCGCTGCGGCGCGACCGGCTGATGCTCGACATGCGCGGCTTCCTGTTCGCCGCCGCGCTGGGGCTCGCCCAGTTCGTGTTCAACTTCAACTTCGTCTATCGCGCCGAGCAGCACATCACCTCGGGCGTGGTGGCGGTGGTCTATGCGCTGCTGCTGATACCCAACGCGGTATTGGCGCGGATCTTCCTGGGCCAGAAGATGGGGAGGCAGCTGCTGATCGGATCGGCGGTGGCGATGGCGGGCGTCGCGCTGCTGTTCGTCCACGAGGCACGGCTGAGCCCGGTGGGGCCGCACGAGGCGCTGATCGGCATCGGGCTGGCGCTGTTCGGCGTGCTCTCTGCCTCGATCGCGAACGTGATGCAGGCGACGGGAACCGCCAAACTCTATCCGATGTCGACGATGCTCGGCTGGGCGATGCTGATCGGCGCAGGGTTCGACGCGCTCTTCGCCTTCGCCACCGTCGGCGCGCCGGTGATCGAGACGCGCGGCTTCTATCTCCTCGGGCTCGCCTATCTGGGCGTGATTGGATCGGCGATCACCTTCAGCATCTATTTCCAGCTGATCCGCACGATCGGCCCCGCCAAGGCGGCCTATACCAGCGTGCTGATCCCGGTGATCGCGATGCTGCTGTCGACCGTGTTCGAGGGCTATCGCTGGTCATTGCTGGCCGGGGCCGGCGCGGTGCTGGTGATGGCGGGGCTGGTGCTCGCGCTCAAGGCACGCAGGCCCAACCGGTAATCCGGATAAAGCAGACGCCAGCCGAGCAGGCGCTTCGCCTTGCCGTTCGCGACGCGGCGGTTCTCGGCATAGAAGGCGCGGGCCTGTGGGGTGAGATTGGCTGATTCCAGCGCGACTTCCGGGACTGGCGCGACGCCGAGCAGGCCGGCCGCATAAGCGAGGACATCGCTCTGTGGGGCGGGGAAATCGTCGGCGAGGTTGTAGGCGCCCGGTGGGCCGTCGAAGCCCGCGATCACGCCCGCGACGATATCGTCGACATGGACGCGGCTGAACACCTGCCCGGGAACCGCGACGCGGATCGCATTGCCGGCGGCGACCCGGTCGAGCGCCGAGCGACCGGGGCCGTAAATGCCCGGCAGGCGGAAGATGCGGGCGTTGGGGAGTTTGCTCCAGGCGGCATCGGCGATGAGGCGCGGGCCGCGGCGGCCGGCGAGCGGGGCGCTCTCATCGGCCCAGGCGCCGCCGGTGTCGCCATAGACGCCGGTGGAGGAAAGATAGCCGAGCCAAGCGGAGGAAGCGGCGATCTCCGCGCCACAGGCGGCGAGGACGGGGTCCGCCGCATCATCGGGCGGGACGCTGGAGAGGATGTGTGTGGCGCGCGCGATCTCGAACACGATGCGCGTCCGATCGGTGAAGGTTTCGCGCGTGACGGTGGCGATCCGCCAGCCGCGGGTCTGGAGGCGGGCGACGAGGCGCGAGGCGGTGTAGCCGGGACCGAAGATCAGGAGGCGCATGGCTACGTCTTCTTCAGTGCCGCCGCCTCGATCTCGGTCCTCAATTCCTCCGGCATATTCGACCAGATCGTCGAGGGCGAAAGCTCCAACGCGACACGATATTCGCCGGCGACGGCTGCAATGATCTGACGGAACCACTCGAGGTGAGTCCATTGCCGAGGCTTGGGAATGAACAGCCGCTTGCCCGCCTGATCCCAGCTCACCTCCATGCCTGCACGATAGATATAGTCGAAAGAGGTCAGCGTGGGCCGCAGGTAGAGGCGTTCCGCTTCATCGATGCCGACTTCCTCGATCACCTCCTCTTGCACAGCCTCATCCCCGGTCCGAATCCTACTCCGCCCCAAATCCTCCGAACAGCACGCCGAAGAAATCGCCCTTGTTCCAGCTGGGGCGCTGGTCCGCATTTGCCAGCGAAAGCGCGGTGGCGAGGCCGACATGCTTGAACTTGGCGGCCGAATTCCAGTCGAACGGCAGGTCGATCTGGTCCGAGGGCTTGTGGTAGTTGTTGTCGAGGAACAGCTTCTGCGCCGCCGCACCCGTGCCACCGGGGCCGGTGTCGATCGATACCGCCGGGATGCCCGACTGGACGAAGCTGTAATGGTCCGAGCGGACGAAGAACATTTCCTCGGGCGCGGGATCGGGGACCACCTTGAGACCTTCGTCGGCTGCAGCCGCGGCGACCGCCGGGCCGATGCTCGAACGCTCGCCACCGAGCACCACCAGGTCCTGGAGCGGATAGGTAAGGATCGGCATGTCGAGATTGACGTCCGCGACCAGCGAGTCCTTCGGCACCGTCGGATTGTGGCCGAAATAGTCGGAGCCGATCAGGCCCTTCTCCTCGGCGGTGAGCGCGATGATCAGGATCGAGCGGCGCGGCTTTTGCGGCATCGCCTGGATCGACCGCGCGATCTCGAGGATCATCGCGGTGCCGATCGCATTGTCCATCGCGCCGTTATAGATGCGGTCGCCATTGACCGGATCGCCGACGCCGACGTGATCGAGATGTGCGGAGAGCACGATGTACTGGTTCTTGAGGACCGGATCCGAGCCCTCGATCTTGCCGACGACGTTGCGCGTTTCGACGGCGCGGACACGGGTCTTGCTGGCGGTGGCGAGCGTGCCGATCAGCGCGCCGGTGGGCATCTTGCCGCCCTTCTTCTCGGCGGCGAGGACATCGGCCCATTTGACCTTCGCGCCCTCAAACAATTTGGCCGCGCCGACCTGGCTGACATAGCCGACCACCGGCGCGCCGGGCGCGGGGACATGCGCGATCCCGTCCGGGCCCGCCCAGGTATTGCGCGCGTAATCGTAGAACGGGACGATCGCCTCGAATGCATATTGGGCACGGCGCTCGGCGGATTCGAGAATGATCACCGCCTTGGCGCCGCGGGCCTGGGCGAGGCGGGCCTTCTGGTCGTCGTCACCAAAATGCGCGGTGACCTCATTGGGCAGGCCGGCGGGCGTGCCGGGCAGCAGCGCGACGATCTTCCCCTTTACGTCGAGTCCCTTGTAATCGTCGCGCTTGCCCTCGGGATAGACGATCCCATAGCCCGCGAAGACAACACCTCCCTCGGCCGTGAAATCGGGGCTGCTCGGGACGGGTCCGTTGACGAAGTCGACGCCGAACTGGAACGGCACCGGCGTCTTGCCGCGGGTCAGCGTCCATTTCGCCTTGTCCGAAGGGCGAAAGGTGACGAGCTGGACGGGCTGGAACCAGCTGCCCTTGCCGCCCGCGGGCACGAGTCCCATCCCCGCCATCTGCGATGCGACATATTCGGCGGCGACGTCGAAATCGTGCGTGCCCGCCTCGCGTCCCCTGAGGGCATCGGAGGCGAGGAGCTGGACATGCGCCTTGAGCGCCGCCTGCTCGGGCGGAAGCGTCTGCGCCCCGGCGGGCAGGGCGACGAGCAGCAGAGGCAGGAGCAGCGAGCGCAGCATCGGGGGGACTTTCGAGAAGAGACGTTACTTGGCGCCGGGACCGTCGAACAAGGTGCCGAAATAATCGCCCTTGTTCCAGAGCGGACGCTGATCGGCGTTCGCGATGGCCTGGGCGATCTTGTAGTTGATCCGCACGAAGCGGACGCCCGAGGACCAGTCGATCGCCGGGCTCTGATCGATCTGGTCGGACGGCTGGTGATAATGCTTGGCGAGGAAGGTGCCGATCGCCTGGCCGCCGGGGCCCTTGGGGCCGGGCTCGAGCGAGACCGCGGGGATGCCCGCCTTGACGAAGCTGTAATGGTCCGAGCGGACGAAGCTTGCCTGTTCGGGTGCCGGGTCCGGAGTCAGGACGATACCCTCTTCCTTGCCTACCGCGGCGACGGTGGGGCCGATGCTGGTGCGATCGGCGCCGTACACCACCAGATCCTCGAACTTGTAGGTGATGATCGGCATGTCGAGATTGACGTTGGCAACGATGCTCTTGACCGGCACGGTCGGGTGCAGGGCGAAATATTCGGAGCCGATCAGCCCCTTTTCCTCGGCCGTCACCGCGACGAACAGGATCGAGCGGCGGGGCGGTTTGCCCGATGCCTGGAAGGCCCGGGCGACCTCGAGCATCGAGGCGGTGCCGACGGCATTGTCCATCGCGCCGTTGTAGATCGTGTCGCCGGTCTCGTCGGGGTTGCCGATGCCGACATGATCGAGATGCGCGGAGAGCACGACGACCTGTTCCTTCAGGCTCGGGTCGGAACCTTCAAGGCGGCCGACGACATTCTCGCTCTCGACCTTCCACACCTCGGAAAGCTGGTGGCGCGAGATGCTGGCGCCGATCGGCCCCCTGGGGACCGGCTTGCCGGCGGCATCGGCGGCGGCGATCGCATCCCAGCTCAGCTTGCTACCGGCGAAGAGCTTCGCGGCGCCGGCCTGGCTGAGCAGCCCGACGCCCCGCAGGCGATTGCCCGGGAGATGCGGACCGCCATCCTGGTCGCGCGCTGCCATGCGCGGCTGCTTCCAGCTCTGGGCGACCTTCTCGAACGGATAGACCTGCTTGAGCATCGCCGATTCGATCATCATGATGCCCGCCGCGCCATGCGCATGGGCGGTCTCGGCCTTGGTATCCGAATCGCCAAGATGGGCAGCGACTTCGCTCGGCAGCCCCTTCGGCCCGCCGAACAGCGCGACGACGATCTTCCCCTTGACGTCGAGACCCTTGTAATCGTCGATCTTGCTCGCGGCGTCGGTGACGCCATAGCCGACGAACACCAGATCGCCCGCGACGGTGGAATCGGGGAGATAGCCGCCGCTCGACACGAAATCCTTGCCGAAGGTGAGCGGGGTGGTGACGCCGCCCTGCGTCATGGTCATCGTGGCCTCGCCTTTGGCCTTCCAGGCGAGCAAAGGCACGCCCTGGAACCACTTGCCGTTGTCGCCCGCGGGCTTGAGGCCGGCGCCGAGCATCTGCGCCGCGACATATTCGGCGGCGAGGTTGAACTCAGGCGTGCCGGGCTCGCGGCCCTTCATCGCATCGGACGCGAGGAAGGCGACATGCGCCTTGAGCGCCGCCTCGGCGGGCGCGAGATCCTGCGCGGCGGCGGGAAATGCCGCGAGCAGCGGCAGTGCGATCAGGACGTGCTTCATGTGTTTCCCCCTCACTTGGCGCCCGGGCCGTCATAGAGCAGCCCGAAGAAATCGCCCTTGTTCCACAGCGGTCGCTGGTCGCCATCGGCGATCTCGCGGGCGATGCGATAGTTGACGTCGACGAAGCGCACGCCCGATTCCCAATCGATGCCGGGCGACTGACCGACCTCGTCGGACGGCTTGTGGTAGTGATCCTTCATGAAGGCATCGATCGCGGCGCGGCCGGGGCCGCCCGCACCGGGCCACAGGAAGACCGAGGGCACGCCCTGCTGGACGAAGCGGTAATGGTCCGAACGGACGAAGATGCCTTCGTCGGGCAGCGGATCGTCCGACAGGGTCACGCCGATCGCCTTGCCGGCGCGCTCGACGATCGGACCCAGCGTCGAATGCTGCGCGCCGTACACGACCACATCCTGGAATTTGTAGGTGATGATCGGCATGTCGAGATTGACGTCGGCGACGATGCGGCCTTTCCCCACGGTCGGGTTATGCGCGTAATAATCGGAGCCGATCAGCCCCTTTTCCTCGGCGGTGACCGCAAGGAACAGGATCGAGCGGCGCGGCTTGGTGTTCGCCGTCTTGAAGCGCTTGGCCTCCTCAATCAGCGAGGCAACGCCGACCGCATCGTCGAGCGCGCCATTGTTGATCGTGTCGCCCGTCGCGTCCGGACGGCCCACGCCGATATGATCGAGATGTGCGGAGAGGACGACGACCTCCTTGGCCAGAGCCGGATCGCTGCCCGGGATCAGACCGGCGACGTTCGCGCTCATCAATATGGTCGACACGGTCTTGGCCGAGAAGGTGAGCGTGCCGGGGAGCTGGACCGGCTTGAACCTGGCGCCGTCCACTTCGGCGGCCTTCCAGATCGTCGCCCAGGGGGTCTTGGCGCCTTCGAACAATTTGGCCGCGCCGGCCGCGCTCAGCGTGCCGAGCCCTGGAGTCGCCGGTGTGGCGACATGGCCGGTACCGTCGGCTTCAGCCCAGGTGAAGCGCGGACGGGTGCCACTCACGGCCATCGCGGCGAAGGGCCGCGTCTTGGCGGTGATCGGCGATTCGAGCGTGAGCGTGCCCACCGCGCCGCGCTTCGTCGCGATCTCGGCCTTGGTGGCGGGGCTGGAGAAATGCGCGCGCTCCTCGCCCGGGAACGCTTCGGGCGCGCCGCCGAAATAGGCGACGATCTTCCCCTTCACGTCCACGCCCTTATAGTCGTCGCGGCCCAGCCCGACGATGCCATAGCCGACGAACACCACCGGGGCAGTGAGCGTGTAGCTGGCCTGGGCCGGATTGGCGTTGGCGGTGAAATCCTCGCCCGCCACCAGGCTGGCCGGTGCGGCGCCCTTGCGCGTCACCACCATCGCGCCGGTGCCGTCGAGCTTGTAGCTGACCAGCGGCACCTTCTGCAGATAGGAGCCGTCATCGCCCGCGGGCTTGAGCCCGGCGGCGTAGAATTGCGCGGCGACATATTGCGCGGCGATATCGAATTCGTGGCTGCCCGCCTCGCGCCCCGCCATCGCATCCGAGGCGAGGAACATGACATGGCTCTTCAGCGCGGCCTGATCGGCGGGAAGCTCTGCATTGACGACCGCGTTCTTCTCGGCGGTGGTTTGCGCCAGGGCCGGACCGGCCAACACGACGGCGAGCGCGAACGGCGCGGTCAATCGAAGCATGAAACCCCTCACGAAATGGAACCGCGGCATCGGTAGCATTCCGCATTAGGCGCGCAAGCGAACAGATTTGTTGCCGGGGTTTGTTGTGGGCGGCGGCGGCCTCCTATATCGGCGTGATGATGGCAGACGTTCGAACCGCAACCCAGGCGCCCCATGTCACGCGGCGCGAGGACTATCGCGAGCCTGACTGGCGCGTTCCCGAGATTTCGATCGATTTCGATCTCGATCCGGCGAGCACCCGCGTCGCCGCCACGCTGTGGGTCGAGCGGAACGGCACGCATGACCGGCCGCTGCGGCTGAACGGCGACGGGCTGACTCCGGTGTCGGTGCGCGTCGACGGCGTGGCGGCGAGCGGCTGGGAGATGGACGGAGCCGATCTGGTGATCCCGCTCAGCGGCGCGGCGCACACGATCCAGACCGAAGTAGTGATCGCGCCCGAGCGCAACACCCAGCTGCAGGGGCTCTATGCCTCGGGCGGGATGCTGTGCACCCAGTGCGAGGCCGAGGGCTTCCGCCGCATCACCTTCTTCCCCGACCGGCCCGACGTGCTGACCCGCTACAAGGTCAGGATGACCGCCGACAAGGCGCGCTTCCCGGTGCTGCTGGCGAACGGCGATCCGATCGCCCAGGGCGATGCCGAGGGCGGCAGGCATTGGGCGGAATGGCACGATCCCTTCCCCAAGCCGAGCTATCTGTTCGCGCTGGTGGCGGGCGACCTGGTCGCCAATCGCGGCACCTTCACGACGATGTCCGGCCGCGACGTGCAACTCGGCATCTGGGTGCGCGAGCCCGATCTCGCCAAGACCGATCATGCGCTCCACGCGCTCAAGCTCGCCATGGCCTGGGACGAGAAGGTCTATGGCCGCGAATATGACCTCGACGTGTTCAACATCGTTGCGGTCGACGACTTCAACTTCGGCGCGATGGAGAATAAGGGGCTCAACGTCTTCAATTCGCGCTACATCCTTGCTGATCCGGATACCGCGACCGATTACGACTATGACGCGATCGCCGCGGTGGTCGCGCACGAATATTTCCACAACTGGTCGGGCAATCGCGTCACCTGCCGCGACTGGTTCCAGCTCAGCCTCAAGGAAGGCTTCACCGTCTTCCGCGACCAGAGCTTCTCGGCCGACCAGGGCAGCGCCGCGGTCAAGCGGATCGAGGATGTGCGCGGCTTGCGCGCCAGCCAGTTCCCCGAGGATGCCGGCCCGCTCGCGCATCCGGTGCGCCCCGACGAATATATCGAGATCTCGAACTTCTATACCGCGACGATCTACAACAAGGGCGCCGAAGTCATCCGGATGATGGCGACGATCCTGGGCAAGGACAATTTCCGCGCCGCGACCGATCTCTATTTCGAGCGGTTCGACGGGACGGCGGCGACCTGCGAGGATTTCGTCCAGTCGATGGAGGATGGCGGCGGCGTCGACCTGAGCCAGTTCCGCCGCTGGTACAGCCAGGCGGGCACGCCGCGCGTATCGGCGACGCTGGCGCGCGAGGGCGGCCGCGCGCGGCTGACCTTGCGCCAGACCGTGCCCGCCACCCCCGGCCAGAGCGAGAAGCAGCCGATGGTGCTGCCGCTCAAGATCAAGCTGTTCGGCGAATATACCGGCCGGGCGCTATGCGACGAGCAGCTCGTGCTGCTGAAGGAGCCGGCGCAGGAAGTGGTGTTCGAGAATCTCACCGAAATGCCGGTGCTCTCGATCAACCGCGCTTTCTCGGCCCCGGTGATCGTCGATACCAACCGGACGGCGAAGGACCTTGCCTTCCTCTCGGCGCATGATGACGATCCCTTCGCGCGCTATGAGGCGATGCAGCAGCTGATGCTCGATACGCTGGTCGCCGCGGTGACCAACGGCAAGGGCGAGCATGATGCGGTGATCGACGCGGTGCGCAACACGCTGACCGACCCGCACCTCGACCGCGCCTTCATCGCCGAGGCGGTGCTGCTGCCGTCCGACAGTTTCATCGGCGACCAGATGGCGGTGGTCGAGCCCGAGGCGATCTTCCGCGCCCGCGAGGCGCTGCGTGCCGACCTTGGCAAGGCGCTCGAGGACGAATGGCGCGGGGCATACGAAGCCGTGCGCGCCAACCGCTTCGAATATTCGCCGGCGGGCAAGGGCGCGCGGCGGCTCAAGACCGTCGCGCTCGGCTATATCGCCGCGACCGGCGCGGCGGATGCCGCCGAGCTGGCGTTCGGCCAGTATGAGGGCGCCGACAACATGACCGACCGCCAGGGCGCGCTGACCACGCTCGCCAACGGCACCTCCCCCTTGCGCGAAAGGGCGCTGGAGGCCTTCTACCAGCGTTATGCCGGCAACGGACTGGTGCTCGACAAATGGTTCCAGACCCAGGCGCTGTCGAGCCGCGACGATACCGCGGAGATCGTCGAGAAGCTCGTTCACCACCGCGACTTCACACTGGCCAATCCCAATCGCGCGCGCTCGCTGATCGGCGCGTTCAGCGTCAACCAGCGCGCGTTCCACGACGCCGGCGGGCGCGGCTACCGCTTCGTCGCGGACCAGCTGATCGCGCTCGACAAGCTCAATCCGCAGACCGCCGCCAAGCTGGTGCCGCCATTGGGGCGCTGGAAACGCTTCGACGCAGCGCGCGCGGCGAAGATGCGCGCCGAACTGGAGCGGATCGTCGCGGCGCCGGGGCTCAGCAAGGACATGTTCGAGCAGGCGAGCAAGTCGCTGGATTGAGTCCCTTCATTCCTCCCCGAGCTGTGCTCGGGGAGGGAGACCATGCGCAGCATGGCGGAGGGGCCGACGACGTCAGGCGGCGGACTCCGTCCGCCGCCCCTCCACCACGCCCTACGGGCGCGGTCCCCCTCCCCCAGCAAGCTGGGGGAGGATTTAGACATCACCCCATCACATTTTTACCGCGCGTCACTGTCGCGCTATGCCCCACGCTCGCCTTGAGCGAGCGCTGGGTGATCGTTTCCATGAACACCCAGTCGTTCTTCGCCTGATCAGGCGTGAGCGTCAGCGCCATATAGCCGCGGCGGCTGGTGTCGCACCATTTGAGCTCGGGATTGGTCGCGACCAGAGCGGCGGCGATCACCTTGGGATCGGTGCTGCTGCCGTTCTCATAGCCGGGCGAAGTGACGCTGTGGCCGGCGAACTCGACGCCGGCGGGCTTGCCGTCCTGGCCCAGGTCGAACGCCCAGGCATTGTGGCTGTCGCCGCAGATGACGAGCAGATCCGAACCTGCCGCCTGCGCCGATTTGAGGAAGCGCGCGCGGGCCGCGGGGAAGCCGCCCCAATTGTCGAGGTCCGAAGGCAGGCCGAGCTTCGACGCCATCACGCCCGCCTGGACATAGGCCTTGGTGCCCGCCGGCGCGTCCGGCTTGATCCAGTCCATCGCGTTCTCGGGCATGCGCTGGTTGCCCATGATCGTGCCGAAGCCGACGACCTGCCATTTCTGGCCGGTGCGCACCGACTTCTTCAGCGCGTGGCCGAGCCAGATCTCCTGCTCGGTACCAAGCATGGTGCGCGCGGCATCCTGGAGCGGACCGTCGCGGAACGCGGCGAGCGCCTTTGCGGGATCGGCGGCACGGAACAGCGGCGCGACCTCGGGTTCGTCGCTGCGCGCGATCAGGCGGCTTTCGGTGCGGTACAGAGTGGCGAGCGTGCCGATATCATAGCTGCCCCAGGGCGTTTCCGAGACCGGCATCCACTCCCGGAACGCCTGGAGCGCCATCGCCTTGCGGATGTTCCAGTCGCCTTCGTCGGCCTGGTGGTTCTGCGCGCTCATCTCGCGGCTGTTGTTCGCCGATTCGTGATCGTCCATCTGGACGATCATCGGCTTGACCCGGTGCAGCTCCTGCAGGTCCGGATCGCTGCGGTAGCTGGCGTAGCGCAGGCGATAATCGGCGAGCTGGATCATCTCGGTCGCAGGCTCCGGCCAGCGATTGGCGACCGCACCGCCGGAGGGACCGTAACCGCCCTGCTTATACTCGTAGAGATAGTCGCCGAGATGCACCCAGAGATCGACATCGGCGCGCGCCGCGGCATGGCCATAAGCGTTGAAGAAGCCGAACGGCATGTTCGAGCAGGAGAAGATCGCGACGCCGAAGCGACCGACATTGCCGGCGGGCAGCGTCTTGGTGCGCCCTACGGCTGAGAAGCTGCCATCGGGCGCGACGAAGCGGTAGAAATAATGGGTGCCGGGCTCGAGGCCCTCGACCGTGATCTTGGCGGTGTGATCGCGCCAGGGGCCGGTGATCTGCTCGCCGCCCGAGACTATCTTCGCGAAATCCTCGGTCTTCGAAATCTCGGCCTTGAGCTTCACCGCGCCCCGATCGGCGGGGACGTAGCGCGTCCAGAGCAGCATCGTATCGGGGCCCGGCTCGCCCGAGGCGACCGAATGGGTGAAGCCCTGTGCGGCCGCCTGCGCCAGCGCGAAACCGGGGATGGCGAGCGCGCCGATGCCCAAGGTGCCGGTGATGAGAAGCGAACGGCGATCGATGCGAAGCGTCATTGGAACCCTCCCTAAGTCGCCGGCTGCTTGCGCCCGCTAGATGGCGGGTTCGTGACAGCGCCGGCTTGTCGGGCTAAGGCATTCGCAAGTCGCCCGCAACGCAGCCGGAAAAACAATGCGAAACCCCCTCCCGCCCCGCCTTCTGGCGCGCGCCGCCCGAACCGCAGCGCCCCCTTTCCGGATCGACCGTGCCAAAATGAGGGCGAGGCAATATGATCCGCGGCACGAGCGGCTCGTACTACGGAAACGCTCCGGCTATTACGTCTTCAGCACATTCGCCCGCCGGACAATGCCGGACGCCATTGCGGAGCGCGTTATTTCGATCATGACTGCCCTTTCCACCGGCTTCCGCCCAATCTGCTTCGACCGAATCTGATGGCTACCAAGATCGCCGCGCTAGAAGTTTCGCCCGCGCGCCTGCCTTCGATTCTCGCCGCACTCGCCGAAATGCCGCGCTGGTCGATATTGCTGTTCGCTGCCATTTGCGTGCGCGCGCTGACCTTCGGCAACCCGGTCGTCCATGTCGACGAGGAATTCTATTTCGTCACCGCGCAGCGGATGCTGGAAGGCGCGATCCCCTATGTCGACGTGTGGGACCGCAAGCCGATCGGGCTGTTCCTGATCTATATCCCGCCGGCGCTGTTCGGCGTGCCGCTGGGCATCTGGGTCTATCAGATGATGGCGCTGGCGAGCGTGGTGGGCACCGCGCTGCTGATCGGCAGGCTGGCCGAACGCGCCGGCTGGGGCCGCGGCGCGCTGTTCTCCGCATTGCTCTATATCTTCATGCTCGGCTTCGGCGACGGCCAGGGCGGGCAGGCGCCGGTCTTCTACAACCTGCTGATGGCATGGGCGATCCTGCTGGTGGTGCCGCGCCCCGACGATGCGAGTGGCGACCGCAGGCGGATCCACCGCGCGATCCTGGCGATGGGGCTGGTCGGCATCTCGATGCAGATCAAATATTCGGTGGTGTTCGAGGGCATGTTCCTCGGCCTGTGGCTGATGTGGCGCGAATGGAAGCTGGGGACGACGCTCCCGCACATCCTGCGCCGCGGTGCTGTGCTCGCCGCCGCCGCCTGGGTGCCGACGCTGTTCGCGGGGATCACCTATTTCGCGATCGGCCATGGCGACGCCTGGGTCTATGCCAATTTCGGATCGATCCTCGAACGCCAGAGCGATCCCAGCGACGTGTTGTTGCGCGCGTTCCTGAAGGTCGCACTGATCCTGGCGCTGCCGCTGATCGTCAGCGGCCTATCGCGCCACGTGGCGGTCAAGGATGAGAGCGAGCATCCGGTGCGCGCGCTGTTCTTTGGCTGGCTGATCGCGGCGGTGGTGGGGCTGCTCGTCTTCGGATCCTGGTTCAACCATTATGCGCTGCCGGTGATGGTGCCGGCATGCCTGTGCTGCGCAGGGTTTGTCGGCAGCACCGCGCTCGGCCGCAAGGTCTTCATGCCGGTGATGCTGCTCGCAGCGGCGGGCGGCGGCGAGTACACCGCGTGGAGCGCGATGTGGCATCGCGGCAATGCCGAGGAGCTCGACAATCTCGCGGGCGGCATCGGCCGGGGCCAGGGCTGCCTCTACGTCCATTCGGGGAACGCCATCCTCTACAGCTATACCGATCGCTGCGCGGTGACGCCGTGGATATTCCCAAGCCATTTGTCGCGCGAACGCGAGAACGGCGCACTGGGCATCGACCAGATCACCGAGGAGCGGCGGATCTTCGCGAAGAAGCCCGAAGTGGTGGTGATGCGCCCCGAATATGCCGGCGAGCGGCTGCAGGTGCGGCAGGTGGCGTGGAAGGAAATGCAGGCGCTCGGGTACCGGCTGACCGGCCGCTACCCGCTCGGCGATGTCCTGATCGACGTCTACAAGCTGCCGATCGCGCGCAGCGCGGGCGTGCCGCGCCTGGCGTCCAAGAGACCCTGATAATAAGCCATCAGCTCGACCGTGTGGTCGTAATCGCTGCGCACCTTGCCGGCGGCGACGCGCGCGGCGTTGCGCAGGATCGCCGGCTCGCGCGCGAACATGCGGCGGATTGCATCGGCGGCAGAATAAGCGTCGCGCGCGGCATAGGTCTCGGCGAACAGCGGATCGGCCAGTTCGGCGAAGCCGCCCTCGTCGGGACCGATCAGCGGCAGGCCCGAGGCCAGCGCTTCGGAGGCGACTAGGCCGAACGGCTCGGCGTCCGATCCGTGGATCAGCGCGTCGCAGCTCGCCATGATCCGCGACAGGCGGACGCGATCGTAGACCGGGCGGAAGATGCGGATATGCGGGCTTCCCGCGATCCGCGCCTCGAGATGACGCCGCTCGACGCCGTCGCCGATCAGGACGAGCCCGACCGGCAGGTCGTTCGCCGCCGCCTCGACCGCGTCGATCACCAGCGGCCAGCGCTTTTCTTTGTGGTGACGGCCGAGCCCGAGCAGCAGATGCCCCTCGGGCGGAAGGCCGCACTGGGCAAGCAAAGCCGCGCGCAGATTCTCGTCGCGCAGATCAGGCGAGAACCAGCTCCGCTCGATGCCGAGCGGCATCGAGGCATCGACATGCTGGCCGCGGCGGCGGAAGCGCTTGGCGAGCGCCGGGCCGTTAGTGACGTGCGCGTCGTACTTGGACAGGAAGCTGTCCATGTAGCGCGAGTACCAGTCGAACGCCTGCTCGACCTGGACCGGAGTCGCGACGCTGTCGAGCCAGCGTTGCGGATAGGCGCCAATCTGATCGCCATGCGCGAAGAACACCTTGAGCGCGTCGCCTTTCCAGCGGCCCACGGTCCAGGCCGGCCGCCAGGGCGAGCTGGTCTCGACGACGTCGGGCTTGAGCTGATCGAGCAGGTCCCAGATCGGCTGGTCCCAGACGAAGATGCCGTAATTCTTGTCGACGATCAGCGACGGCGCCTTCATCCAGATGATGCGACCGCCGCCCGGTCGCTCCTCGACCGAATCCTCGAGCGCGGGCGCGACGACGATCAGCTCGTGGCCGAGATCGGCCATGATCCCCATCTTGCGGTCGAGATAGGTGCGCACGCCACCGCCGGTGGGCGAATAATATTCGTTGACGTCGACGATGCGCATGGTCGCTATTCCCTCAGTCGTCGAGCGGGCCGAAGCCGCCCAGGCCGCGCAGATATTGGGCGCGCACCGTGACGCCACCACCGTTCGCGGGGATGTTTACGCGCGCCTGGCCGACCTTGGGCCGGCTGCGGCCCAGGCGCTGGCTGCTGGTGAAGCCGGCGCCGTCCTGCCAGAAATTGAACTTGTTCTTGCCGTCGCGGTCATGCGTGAAGAGCAAAGCCCATTGGCCCGCGCTGGGGGCACGGATGCACAGCACGACCGGGCCCGATTGCGGCGTCGTCGCCCAGATGCGGCGGAAGGGCTTGCCTTCCTTCTTCAGGTCGCGGTCGTCCCTGAGGAAATCGGTCTCGTTCGCGGGATAGAGCTCGAGCTTCAGGCGGCCGGTGCGGTCCTTCAGACCCTGCACGGTGACGTAGAGCTTCGGCCCAGAGCCGAACGCGCACGATCCGTCGACCGGATCCTGCTGGGCGAGTGCCGGCGTGGCGGGCAGCGCCAGCCCCGCAAGCGCCAATGCCGCAAGAACCTTGAGACTCGTCATGCTCTTTTCCTCGTCAGCAAAGCGTGGATGCTGAAGCCCGCGATCAGCGCGACGTGCACGCACAAAGTGAGCGCGGCGATCAGCGCCATGAGTTCGGAAAGCGCCTGGCCCTGGCCGATCACGAGGATCGCGAAATTGGCGAACAGCAGCTCCTTGTTCGGCACCAGCGGCAGGCGCCAGGCAAGCAGGCGCGCCGCGGAGAGCACCAGCCAGATGCCTACCGAAATCTGGGGCATCGCGAGATGCCAGGCGATCGCGATCATCACCGATCCGAAGACGATGCGGACACAATGGACGCCGAACACCCACCACAACTCGCCGCGGGGCAGCGAGAAGACGCGCTTGGAGAAGATGAGGAACGGCAGCGACATCGCGAAGATCACGCCGATCGAGCCCAGCAGGATGTTGAACTGATCGGGCTTCATCAGATTGATGCCGAGCGGCAGCGCGAGCGCGACGACCATCAGCGTCACCGCGTTGCCGGCGATCGCGGACAGGATCAGCACGTCCTTGACCGCGCCGAATGGTGCCGCGACCATCTGGGTGCGCTGACGCGCCCAGGCGTAGAAATAGGCCTCGCCCGAATAGCCGAACAGCACTTCGTTCGAGATGCGCTTCTTGTGGAGCGCCGCCATGCCTGCGATCGGAATCTGCCAGAGCCGGCGGAAGATGATATAATCGAAGGTCGGGGGGCCGAGATAATAGACCGCGAAGACCAAATAGAAGAGCGGATTGGTCGGTACTGCGCGCGACAGCCCCGCGAGCCCCGACCCGAACAGCTCGCGGCCGAGGCCGATGATCATCAACAGCGTCAACGCGCCGCCCAGAAACACTGGCCAGCGGCGCTTGATCTTCTCGACCGGTTCCAGACCCGCGAGATCGGGCGCAATCGGAATTGCGGCTTCGACAGCGCTGGTATTCACCGAAGCTTCCCGCCCCTTACTATTCACTGTCTTTGGTTCCGCTACCGACACGTTCAACAAATTTCTTTTTGTTTCCGTGTCTTGCCTATTCCACGCTTGCAGGCGCGAGTACGGATTAGGCCGATTGACACCGAAATGCGGTTTATTGCGGGGGCGATTTGGGCTTTAGAAAGGCAATACGCAAGTCCATGCTGCACCGCACACATACCACTGACGCAAGGCATATACTAACATATGCCCAGTCGCTCGACCGCGGCGGGGTAGAACGTGCCCTGCTTAGACTGACCGCGGGTTGGCTGCGCGAGGGATGTCGGGTGACGCTCGTGCTGGCCAGCGGGGAGCGCCTAAAATGCGACGAACTGCCCGAGGGAATCACGCTGGTCGACCTGGGCAGGGACAGCTACGCGACATTGTTCGGGATGGCGCGAGCGGTGCGCGCGGCACAGCCGGACCTGATCTTCTGCCCGGGCAATTATTACAGCGGCGCCGCTGCCATTGCCTGGCTCAGGCTCGGCCGCGCCTGCCCGCCGATCGTGGGCAAGATCTCCAACGCGCTGGTGCGTCCGGACATGAACGCGATGACGGCATGGGCGTATCGCCGCTGGCTGCGGCTGCATCCGCGCTTCCTCGCGCAGCTCGTCGCGATGACTCCGGCGATGGCGGCGGAGGCGATCGCCGAGATGCGGATGCCGGCGGAGCGGATCAGCGTCATCGCCAATCCGCCGACCCTGACAGCACCCGGAGCGGTGGCCACCGCGCTGCCCAGGGGCCGCTATATCGTCGGAGTCGGGCGGCTGGAGCCGCAGAAGCGCTGGGACCGGCTGATCGCGGCGCTTCCGCGGATCGCCGATAGGGAAATCGCGCTCCTGCTGATCGGCGAGGGCAGCGCGCGGGCAGCGCTCGAGGCGCAAGTCAGGGCGCTGGGGCTCGAGCATCGAGTCACCATGCCCGGGTATAGCGACGATCCCCTGCCGGCGATGGCCGGGGCGGCGGTCGCGGTGCTGACATCGGATTATGAAGGCGTACCGGGAGTGCTGCGCGAGGCGCTTTCACAGGGGACGCCGGTAGTCGCGACCGAATCGAGCGTGGCGGTGCGCGAGATCGTGACGGGGCCCGAACTGGGCACGGTGGTGCCGCGCGAGGATGCGGGCGCGCTGGTCGCCGCGCTCGACCATTGGCTTGCGCCCGGACGCGCACGGCCCGAGCCCGTTACCGCCGGCGGCGATCCGATCGCGGAATATCTCGCTTTGTTCGACCGGCTGGTCGCTCAACGCAACCGGTAGCGGAATCCCAGCCAGAGCGTGCGCGGCGTCGCGCGCTCGACCACGCCCGGGCCGCTGATCCCCGCCTCGACCTGTCTGTCGAACAGGTTCACGCCCCGCGCCTCGGCGATCAGGCCGCCGGCGACCGGGACCGCGATGGTGCCGTCGAGGGTGAAGGCGCCCGCCAGCGTCCGCGTGTTCTGATCGTCGTCGAATTGTGGGCCGGCATAGCGCGCGGTGAGCGAGGCCCCTCCGTCACCCCGGCGCCAGGCGACTGTCGCCGAACCCTGGTGTTTCGCTGTCTGCGCCGGGCGGAGGCCGTCGAGCGGGGCGGAGACGCCCGACGCGTCCACGCGCGCATCGATATAGGCATAGGAGGCGGTTACGCTGAGCGGGCCATGGCTCCAGCGGCCATCAAGCTCCACACCCTTGGCCTCGACCGCGTCGAGATTCTGGCGGACGCGGTAGACGCCCGCCGCCGAGACGAAGCCCACCCCCGGGAAGGTGCCGGGGCCATTGGCGATGGTGACATTGGCGATCGCGCCGTCGAGCCGGTTCCAATAGCCCGTGGCGCGCAGCACGACATTCGGCAGCGGACGCAGATCGACGCCGATTTCGCCACCCCACATCCGCTCGGGATCGAGCGCCGCATTGGCGGCGGTGGCGTCGGCACCGACGCGGAAGGGGCGGTAGAGCTCGTTGAGCGTCGGCAGGCGCCAGCCGCGATAGGCGGCGGCGCGCAGGGTGACGCTCCCCAGGTCATAGGCAGCGCCCAGACGGCCGGTGGCTTCAGTACCGCTGCGATCCGGGAAATGGCTGTCGGTGAGCGCGGCGCCGGCGGCGAGCGGCCGCTCGACCAGGCTGCCGTTCGAGATCGTCCAGCGATCGATCCGGCCGCCGGCGTTCAGGGTCAGATCGCCCGATTCGTAGCTGGCATCGGCGAAGCCGCCCAGCGTCAGGCTCTCGCCCCCCGCAACGCGCTGCCGCGTCGGCTGGCCGGCGACGAAGGTGTAGAGTTCCTGGGTGCGGCCCGAGACGCGGCGCACGTCGCTGCCGAGCCGCAGCGTGATGCCGCCGCCGACGGGCGGGGCGATCTCGATCCGGCCGCCGATCCCGGTGGCCGGAACGTTATACTGGTTGAGCGTGGGCGTGACCGTGTCGCGCGCGTCGCTGATGCTGGCGAACCCCGAGGCGAATTGCCGCGTCTGAAGATAGGCGAGCGCCGACCAGCCCCAGTCGCCGCGCTTGACGATCCGGACGCTGGCATCGGCGCCGTCGCTCTTCACCTGGGTGAAATCGACGCCGCGATCGCGGCGGTCGCTGAAGGCGGAGACATTGGTCTGGAGCTCCGCCCCGCCGCCCAGATCGACCACACCGCGCAGCGCGAGGCTCGCCTGCTTGTAGGGTGCCGGGCGATCGACGGGGCCGCGATCCTCCGCGACCGTCGGCGTGAAGCCGTCGCCCCGGCCATATTGCGCGGCGAGCGTGACGAAGCCGCTGCCCAGCGTGGCGGAACCGACCGCAGTCGCGTCCACGCTGTCGCGGCTGCCATAGGCCGCGGCGAGCTGGAGCGGACCGAGATCGGACGGGCTGCCGCTGGTGAGCTCGATCGTGCCGGCAAGCGCGCCGGGGCCAGCATAGCCGCTGCCGGCGCCGCGGATGATGCGCGCCGAAGCGAGGCGCTCGGGCAGATAGGCGGGAAACGGCACCCAGCCGCCGAACGGATCGGTCTGCGGCACGCCGTCGAGCAGCAGCAAGGCGCGGCTGGAGGCGTTGCCGCCAAGGCCCCTCAGCGAAATGCCCTGGCTGGTCGGGTGTGCCGAGCTCGAATCGGAGCGGCGGAACTGGGCGACGCCCGCGGCATCGCGCAGCACGTCTTCCAGCCGATTGCTGGCGGTATCGGCGAGCCGGGCGCGATCGATGGTAACGACGTCGTACGCCGCCTCGCCCGGCGGTGAATCGAGCCCGCGCCCGGTGACGACGATCTCGCCAGGCGCAGACGGCGCATCCTGCGCAAAGGCGGGCGCGGCGAGCAGCAGGCCTGCCGCGCATCCGAGCAATTTCACTTGGGCGCGACTCGATCGGGATGCGCGGCGGCGAAGGCGGGGATCTCGGCGGCGGCGCATTCGGCGCGGCGGAGCTTGGGATAGGGCATCAGCGGCACGTCGAATCGGCGGGCGTTGAAGAATTGCGGGACCAGGAACACGTCCGAGATGTCCGGCGCGTCGCCTCCGAGGAACGGCCCCTCGCCCGCCATCGTCTCGAGCGCCGCGAAGCCGTGCTCGATCCAGTGACGGGTCCAGGCGTTGCGGTGGAACTCGTCGACATGCAGTTCGTGCGCGAGATAGCGCATCACCCGGAGATTGTTGAGCGGATGGATGTCCGCGCCGATCAGCAGCGCGCGGGCGAGCACGGCCGCGCGGGCATCGGCGTCGGCGGGGATCAGCCGGGGCTCGGGATAGCGCGCATCGAGCCAGTCGATGATCGCCAGGCTCTGGGTGATGACCTTGCCGTCCACCTCCAGCGCGGGGACTAGGCCCTGGGGATGGCGCGCGAGATGCTCGGGGCTGCGCTGCTGGTTTTCGAGCAGCATCACGTCGCGCTGCTCATAGGCGATGCCCTTGAGGTTGAGCGCGATCCGCACCCGATAAGAGGCGGACGACCGGAAATAGTCATAGAGCAGCATGGCGCGTCTCCGTTAACTCAAGAAGTCAGATCGCCGCCCGTCGGTTCCGTGAATTCGGTGCGCGGCGCGTGCCTGCCGCCGTGACGGACGCGCCAGCGGAAGGGGCGGTGGTCGCTTGCGTCGTCGGCCTTGGCCGCGCGCTCGGCTTCGCTTTCCAGCGCCACCTTGATCATCGCGACGATCGGATCGGCGAGCGCGAGCCCCAGCACACCGAACAAAGTGCTCGCCAGGATCTGCGACGAGAGGGTGAGCGCGGGGGGCATGTCTACGGTGCGCCGCGCGACCATCGGGATGACGACATAGCCATCGAAATTCTGGACGCCGAAATAGATGATGATCGCCCAGATGCCGGTTTCCTGGCCGGCGCTGAAGCCGACGGTCACCATCATCACGCCCGATATGAATGCGCCGATATTGGGGATGAAGGCGAGCACGCCGGTGATGATGCCGAGCAGCAGCGCCATCGGCACGCCGGCAAGGCTGAGGAAGAACCAGATCAATATGCCCTCGATCAGCATGCCGAGCAGGCGGCCGGCGAGCAGGCGGCGCATCGTCGTCGCCATCCGGCTGATCGTCAGCGCGAAGCTGTCCCGCGCGTCGGAGGGCACCATCCATTGCAACCCCCGCTCATAAATCCGCGGCTCCAACGCCACGAACAGTCCGAGCACGACGATCATCAACAGGCTGGCGACCCCGCCGATCGCGGAACCCACCGCCGAGGTCAGCCGGCCGACCGAGCCCAGCGCCTGCTGGAGCAGGCCGGTCAGGTCCGAGCGGCCGGGCATCAGCCCGAGATCGGAAATCCAGTGCGCGAGCTTGTTGGCCTGGAATTCCAGCGTCTGGCGCAACAACTCGGCCTGCTGCGCGATCTGGACGCCGGTCATGTAGAAGATGCCGCCGAAGAACGCGATCACCAGCAGCACGACGATGACGATGCGCAAGGTGCGCGGCACCGGCAGGATTCGGCCAAGCAGGCGCGCCCCGCCATCTAGCATAGAGGCGAAGACGAGCCCGCCGAAGATGATCAGCAGCGGCTGAATCAGGAGCACGATCAGCGCGACGCCGATGGCGAGACCGAACCAGACCGATGCGCGCTTGAGTTCGGCGCGGACCAGCGGATCGCGCAATTCGTTGGGTCCCGGCTCCTGGACGACCTGGACGGCATCCGATGCGAGCGGGTCGGCGCTCATTTGGTGTCCCGGCTGGGGTGGAGCGAGGTGCCGGCGCGCCCCGGGCGGAACGAGGCGGGCCAGGTCAGCGGGTTCCAGGTCGCGCTGCCGTCCAAGGAGAAGGTGATGAACTCGGCGCGGCCGCCGATATTCTCCCAGGGCACGGGACCACCCAGCCCGTTCTGGCTGGTCGGGAAGCGGCTGTCGGCGCTGTTGTCGCGATTGTCGCCCATCAGGAAGACATGATCCTTCGGCACCCGGGTCTCGGCGAAATTGTCGCCGGGGCTCCAGCCCAGATCGATCGTATCATAGGAACGGCCATTGGGCAGCGTCTCGCGGAAGATCGGCAGGCGACAATGCGCGTTGCCCGCGGCGTCCTTGACCAGGCGGTCGCGGTAGCTGCCATCGTCGCAGCGGCTATTGGCGTCGACGGGCAAGTCGCGGTCGCCCATCGCGCGGCGCGGAATCGCGACGCCGTTCAGATAGACCACGCCGTTGCGGACCGCGACGCGATCGCCAGGCAGGCCGATCACGCGCTTGATATAGTCGGTTTCCGAACCCGGCGGCGTCACGATCACCACGTCGCCGCGCTCGGGCAGCCGGCCGAACAGCCGGCCATGGATGAACGGCAGCAGATGGAAGGTCGGCGTGACGAAGCTGTAGCCATAGGGATATTTGGTCACGACCAGCCGAT
This sequence comes from Sphingomonas sp. JC676, assembly GCF_014489075.1. Taxonomy (GTDB): domain Bacteria; phylum Pseudomonadota; class Alphaproteobacteria; order Sphingomonadales; family Sphingomonadaceae; genus Sphingomonas. The sequence continues at coordinate 354,326 of NZ_JACTGR010000005.1, forward strand.
CGCCCTTGAGCAGCCCCGGCATCATCGATTCGGAGGGGATGTAGAAGGGCTTGGCGACCAGGCTGTGGAAGCCGAGCACCGCCAGCACCAGCCAGAAGATGCCGCGCGCCTCCGCCCACCAGTCGGTGGCTGGGCGCGCCTCGCTTTTCTCTTCCAGTTCGATGGGCTCTTCCGTCAACGCAAACTCGTCCGCGGCCATGGGGTACTCAATCCTTGCCCGTCGCCACCGCCTCGATGATCACCATGGCAAATGCCCAGGGATGATCGTCGGTCAACGTCAGATGTACTTTCGCGACGTGGCCCTCGGGGGTGATGGCGTCAAGCCTGGCCTTGGCCCCGCCGGTGAGCGCCAAAGTGGGCGCGCCGGACGGCGAATTGACGACACCGATGTCCTTGAGGAACACGCCTTGCTTGAAACCGGTTCCGACCGCCTTGGAATAGGCCTCCTTGGCGGCGAAGCGTTTCGCCAGCGTCGCGGCGTAATTGTGCGGGCGGCGGGCGGCCTTTTTCAGTTCGATCTCTGTAAAGGCGCGGTTCTCGAAGCGGGCGCCGAACCGGTCGAGCGAATTCTGGATGCGCTCGATGTTGCAGAGGTCGGATCCGGTGCCGAGGATCATGGCCACAACCAGATGGCGAGTTGGGCCAGCCACGCGACCGGGGCTGCGGCGATAACAAGCGCCCACCCGATGCGCGGCCGCGAGGGTGCGATATACACCCCGCCGAGCACCACGGCGGCGCCGAGTGCAACGGACGGAAGGCTTTCGCTCCGAAACAATTCCCGCGCCCGCTGGGCAAGTTCAGGATCGACCTTGGACAGATAACGAAGGATCGGCAGCACCGCGCAGAGAGCAGCCAGCGACGCAGCCACGACCGCCGCCGCCACGAACCCTCGACCCATCACCGCGCCGAATCCATCAGCGCCCGCATCCGCAGCACCACGGGCACCAGCCCGTCGAAGATCGCCTCGCCGATCAGGAAATGGCCGATGTTGAGCTCCATCAACTGCGGGATCGCGGCGATGGGGACGACATTGTCGAAGGTAAGGCCATGGCCGGCATGCGGCTCGATGCCGTTCTTGACCGCGAGCGCGGCGGCATCGGCGAGGCGCTTCAGCTCCTCGGCCTGGGCGGCACCCTCGAGCTCGGCAAAGCGGCCCGTGTGGAGCTCGACGACCGGCGCGCCGAGACGAATCGCCGCCTCGATCTGGCGCGCGTCGGGCTCGATGAATAGCGAGACCCGGCTGCCATTGTCGCGCAGCCGGGCGACGATCGGTGCGAGATGATCGTGCTGGCCTGCGGCGTCGAGCCCGCCCTCGGTGGTGCGCTCCTCGCGTTTTTCGGGAACGATGCACACCGCGTGCGGGCGATGGCGCAGCGCGATCGCCAGCATCTCCTCGGTCGCCGCCATTTCAAGGTTGAGCGGGATGGTCAGTTCGGCGGAGAGGCGGGCGATGTCGTCATCCGTAATGTGGCGGCGGTCCTCGCGCAGATGCGCGGTGATGCCGTCGGCGCCGGCCTCGGCCGCGAGCAAGGCCGCGCGGACGGGATCGGGATATCCGCTTCCGCGCGCGTTCCGCACGGTCGCGACATGATCGATGTTGAGGCCGAGGCGGAGCTTGCCGGTCACGCTATTGCCCGGCTCCCCGGCTTGGTCGCGGGGATCGCCGCCAGTTCGGGCGGCAATTGATCGGCGGGATAGGCGGGAACGTCGAGTCGCGTCAGCGCGACCAACGGGGTTCCGATATCGGCCTTGCCGTTCGAGCGATCGACGATGCACGCCGCGCCGACCAGTTCGCCGGGATGCTTGCGGATCGCGGCGATGCATTCGCGCGATGAGAGCCCGGTGGTCACGATATCCTCGACCATCACGACGCGCGCGCCGGCAGGTATCTCGAATCCGCGGCGAAGCTGGAACTCGCCGTCCTCGCGCTCAACGAACACCGCCAGGCAGCCGAGTGCTCGCGCAGTCTCATATCCCGGGATGATTCCACCGATCGCAGGCGAGACGACCATGTCGATATGCCCGAACGATTCGCGGATCAGCGCGCCCAGCGCGCCGCACACGCGCGCGGTGCGCACGGGATCCTCGAAGATTCGCATCTTCTGGAGAAATACGGGGGAGCGCAGCCCCGAGGAGAGGATGAAATGCCCCTCCAGCAGCGCGCCGGCGTCTCGAAACTCGTCCAGAATTGCGTCGCCGGTCAAAGCCTGACTCCATATGTGCGGGGACGGGCGCACTCTTAGGGACCGGCACTCGCGACCGCAACCGCGCGCAAAAAGCTTGAGATCGGGCTTGAGCCGCGTATAGGCCGCTGCCATTGGGGTATTTCCACAAAGCCCCGCCTACGGCGCTCTCGCGAACAGGGTGAATATAGACGATGCGCATGCTTGGGTTGACTTCGATTGTCCTGGCCGCGGGGCTTGCCCTCGCCGTGCCCGGGCACGCCCAGAACACCACCGCGCCGGCAGCGCCGGCCCCGACGGCCGCCGCGCCCGCGGGCACACCGGCCGCAGCGCCGGTCGCCGCTGCCGCCAAGCCGGCGGATCCGACGCTGGACGCGGCGGGCAAGCCGCTGACCCATGCCGTTCCCGGCGTCGGCCAGCCGGTCAACGAGGCGATCACGCTGCAACCGCAGGTGACGCCGACCGGCGAGGAGGCGCATCGGTTCCACAACCTGGTGCTGGTGCCGCTCATCACGGTGATCTCGATCTTCGTGCTGGTGCTGCTGCTCTATGTGATCGTCCGCTATCGCCGCGCCGCCAACCCGACGCCGTCGCGCACCAGCCACAATGTCGCGATCGAGATCGCTTGGACGCTGATCCCGGTGCTGATCCTGATCGCGATCGCGGTGCCTTCGATCCGGCTGCTCGCGGCACAGTTCAAGCCCGCCCCCAAGGATGCGATCACGCTGAAGGCGATCGGCAACCAGTGGTTCTGGTCGTACGAATATCCCGATAACGGCGGCATCCAGATCACCGCGAACATGCTCAAGGAAGCCGACCAGGTCGGCAAGGGCGAGCGCTACCGCACCGATGCCGACGGCCCCCGCCTGCTGGCGACCGACGCGCGCGTCGTGCTGCCTTATGGCGTGCCGATCCGCCTGGTCACCACCGCGACCGACGTGATCCACAGCTGGGCGATGCCCGCCTTCTGGATCAAGCTCGACGCGGTTCCGGGCAAGCTCAACGAGACGAGCTTCATCATCGACAAGAAGCCGGGCGTCTATTTCGGCCAGTGCTCCGAGCTTTGCGGCGCGCGCCATGCATACATGCCGATCGCGGTCGAAGTGGTTTCGCCCGAAGTGTTCGCGCAGTGGGTCGCATCGAAGGGCGGTACGATGCCGTCCGCGAAGCCGGCCGTCGCTGCACCGGCAGCGGGCAACGAGGCGGCTCCCGCCGCGACAACCAACGCCGCCGAGCCGGCAGCCACCAACGAGGCCGCGGCGGACAACGCCGCCGCCGGCAACACGACGGGCAATTGAGATGACCGATACCGCCATCCCGTACGCCGCGCATGCCGATCATGCGCACGACCATCATGACGCGGACCACAAGCCGGGCTTCTTCGCCCGGTGGTTCATGTCGACGAACCACAAGGACATCGGCACGCTGTACCTGATCTTCGCGATCTTCGCGGGGATCATCGGCGGCGGCATCTCCGGCCTGATGCGGGCCGAGCTGATGGAGCCGGGCATCCAGTATCTGCCATACTGGGTGGCCAAGCTGCACGGCCCGTCGAGCTTCGACGAGGCGATGCACTTCTGGAACGTTCTCGTTACCGCGCACGGCCTGATCATGGTGTTCTTCATGGTCATGCCGGCGATGATCGGCGGCTTCGGCAACTGGTTCGTCCCGATCATGATCGGCGCGCCGGACATGGCGTTCCCGCGGATGAACAACATCTCGTTCTGGCTGCTGATCCCGGCCTTCCTGCTGCTTCTCGCCTCGCCCTTTGTCGGCGTCGGCGCGGGCACGGGCTGGACGGTCTATGCTCCGCTCTCGACCTATGGCGAGCCCGGGCCCTCGGTGGACATGGCGATCCTGTCGCTCCACCTCGCGGGCGCCAGCTCGATCCTGGGCGCGATCAACTTCATCACCACCATCTTCAACATGCGCGCACCGGGCATGACCCTGCACAAGATGCCGCTGTTCGTGTGGTCGGTGCTGATCACCGCCTTCCTGCTGCTGCTGGCGCTGCCGGTGCTGGCCGCTGCGATCACCATGCTGCTGACCGACCGCAACTTCGGCACGGCCTTCTATGATCCGCAGTACGGCGGCGATCCTATCCTGTACCAGCACCTGTTCTGGTTCTTCGGCCATCCCGAGGTGTACATCATGATCCTGCCGGGCTTCGGCATGGTCAGCCACATCGTCGCGACCTTCAGCCGCAAGCCGGTGTTCGGCTATCTCGGCATGGCATACGCCATGGTCGCGATCGGCCTGGTCGGCTTCGTGGTGTGGGCGCACCACATGTTCACCACCGGCCTGAGCGTGAACGTGAAGATGTACTTCACCGCCGCGACCATGGTCATCGCGGTGCCGACCGGCGTGAAGATCTTCTCCTGGATCGCCACGATGTGGGGCGGCTCGATCACCTTCAAGACCCCGATGCTGTGGGCGATCGGCTTCATCTTCATGTTCACCGTCGGCGGCGTGACCGGCGTGGTGCTCGCGAACGGTGGCGTCGACGATTACATGCAGGACACGTACTACGTGGTGGCGCACTTCCACTACGTGCTGTCGCTCGGCGCGGTGTTCTCGCTGTTCGCCGGCTTCTATTACTGGTTCCCGAAAATGTCGGGCCGGATGTACAACGAGCTGCTCGGCCAGATCCATTTCTGGGTGTTCTTCATCGGCGTGAACGTGATGTTCTTCCCGATGCACTTCCTGGGCCTGCAGGGCATGCCGCGGCGCTATCCGGACTATCCCGACGCCTTTGCCTATTGGAACCACATCGCCACGATCGGCTATATGATCATGGCAGCCAGCATGGCGGTGTTCTTCATCAACCTCATCTGGTCGCTGGTCGCGGGCCGCAAGGCCGAGGGCAATCCCTGGGGCGAAGGCGCGACGACGCTCGAATGGACGCTGTCGAGCCCGCCGCCGTTCCACCAGTTCGAGACGCTGCCGGTGATCGACAGCGATTCGCACCACTGAGATCCGGCCCAGCTGGAAAACAAAACGCCTCGGGGAGACCCGGGGCGTTTTCTTTTGTGGAGCCCTTGCGCGCGATGCCCCCGACGGCGCACTTGGATCGTTGAGCGGGTTCAAGTTCGAATTCACCGATCAAGGGGCGACAATGTACAAATGGCCATATGAGGGCTGGACTAGCGCCAGCATGGATGCTTGGGCGCTGAGCATCGAGGCCTCCACCGTGATCGGGCTGCGCGTCGCCAAGATGGCCGCCGGCGGACCCGGCGCCAGCGGCGAAGCCTATCTGATGGTGTCGGAGAAGATGCAGTCTGTGTTCGAGCTGCAATCGGCAATGATGAGCGGACGGCTGGGCGCCAGCCCGCTGACGGGCACGCGCAAGGTGCTCAAGCATTATCGCCGCAAGGTGAAGGCGAACCGCAAGCGGCTGGGCTGACGGGCCGCTGCCCCTGAAATTCGGCGCATCTCCTTCTACGGATGATGCGATCGCATCGCACCCTTTTCCCGCCACGGACTCGGGCCTATAGCGCCCGCAATCATGTCGACCGCGTCTGCCCTTTCCCCCGCCCTTCCCGCCGACTGGCGCGACTTTCTTGCGCTGACCAAGCCGCGGGTGATGACGCTCGTCGTGTTCACCGGGCTGTGCGGGATGCTGGCGGCGCCGGTGCCGATCCATCCCGTGCTGGGCTTCACCGCGATCCTGTGCATCGCGCTCGGCGCAGGCGCGGCGGGGGCGCTCAACCAATGGTATGAGTCGGACCTCGACGCCAAGATGAAGCGGACGCAGCGGCGGCCGCTGCCCGCCGGGCGGATGGACCGCCAGTCGGCGCTGCATTTCGGCGTGGGTCTCGCGGTCTTCAGCCTCGTGCTGATGTATTTCGCGATCAACCTGACGGCGACGGTCATCCTCGCCGTCTCGATCCTGTTCTACGTCTTCATCTACACGATCTGGCTCAAGCGCCGCACGCCGCAGAATATCGTCATCGGTGGCACGGCCGGCGCCTTCCCGCCGCTGATCGGCTGGGCGGCGGCGACGGGCAACGTCGCGACGCTGCCGATCCTGCTGTTCCTGCTGATCTTCCTGTGGACGCCGCCGCATTTCTGGGCGCTCGCGCTGTTCGTGAAGACCGATTACGCCAATGCCGGCGTGCCAATGCTGCCGGTCGTCTCGGGCGAGCGCACGACGCGGCACCAGATCGGGCTCTATTCGATCCCTATGGCCGCCGCGGCGATCGCGCCCTGGCCGCTGGGGCTGACCGGCGCGGTCTATGGCGGGGTTGCGGGCGTCACGACGGCGATCTTCCTGGCGCTGGCGACCCGGGTCGCGCTGCGCACGACGCAGCCCGACGACAAGATGGCGCCCGAGAAGACGCTGTTCAAATATTCGATTCTCTATCTCTTCGTGATGTTCGGCGCGCTCGTCGTCGACAGGTGGGTATTATGACCGATCAGAATGATATTTCCGCGCCGTCCGTCGACGCGATCCGCGCCCGCCAGCGTTCGCGCGCACGGATCATGGCAGTGCTGCTCGGCGTGTTCGTCGTGCTCGTCTTCGCGATCTCGATCGTGAAGATCCAGATCGCCCATCACGGATGATCAACCGCAACCTGCGCGTGGCGATCCTCGCGGGGATCGGAGTCTGCTCGATGGGCGGACTCGGCTTCGCCGCGGTGCCGCTCTACCGCATGTTCTGCGAGGCGACAGGCCTGAACGGCACCACCCAGCGCGGGCTCCAGGCGCCTGGGGCGGTGGGCAACCGCAAGGTTGTCGTGGCGTTCGACACCAATGTCGGCAAGGGCATCCCCTGGAAATTCCAGCCCGAGCGTCGCAGCGACACGATCGACATCGGCGGGCGCGACATGGCCTTCTTCACGGCCACCAACACCTCGGACCATGAGACCAGCGGCACTGCGACCTTCAACGTGACTCCGGTGTTCATCGGCAAGTATTTCACCAAGATCCAGTGCTTCTGCTTCACCCAGCAGACGCTGAAGCCCGGCGAGACGGTGCGCATGCCGGTGATCTTCTATGTCGATCCCAAGATCCTCGACGATCCGGACGCGAAGGACGTGCAGGAAATCACCCTGTCCTACACCTTCTACCCCAGCGAATCGCCGCAGGTGAAGCAGGCGGCGGCAGCCGCGGCGCAGAAGGCGCACTGAACCCGCCTGCATGTGCACGAGGATTGTTGCGGGAAGCGGATTCGGGCCCTAAAGCAGCCCGCAAAACACCAAACAGGGACCGACCATGGCCGGAGCCAAAAACCACCAATACCACATCCTGCCGCCGAGCATCTGGCCGTTGTTCGGCGCGTTCGCGGCGCTCGTGCTCGCCTCGGGCGGCATCATGTGGATGCACAAGGCACCCAGCGCCAGCCTCGTGTTCTTCACCGGCGTGACGCTAGTGGCGATCACGATGTTCGGCTGGTGGTCGAAGGTGATCCAGGAGGCGCATGCCGGCGATCACACGCCGATCGTCCAGCTCCATTTGCGCTACGGCATGATCCTGTTCATCGCCTCCGAAGTGATGTTCTTCGTCGGCTGGTTCTGGGCCTGGTTCGATTTCTCGCTCTTCCCCTCGACGGTCGAGGCGGTCGGCGGCGTCTGGCCGCCCAAGGGCATGGAAGTGCTCAACGCCTGGCAGTTCCCGCTGCTCAACACGCTGATCCTGCTCTGCTCGGGCTGCACCGTGACCTGGGCGCACCACGCGCTGATCCACGGTGACCGCAAGGGCCTGATCCAGGGCCTGTGGATCACGATCATCCTGGGCATCTCGTTCAGCTGCTTCCAGGCCTATGAGTATATGGAGGCTCCCTTCCCCTTCAAGGCGGCGAGCGAGGGCGGCAGCAGCTATGGCGGCGCCTTCTTCATGGCAACGGGCTTCCACGGCTTCCACGTCATCGTCGGCACGATCTTCCTGATCGTGAACCTAGTCCGCGCCTATCGTGGCGACTTCACCCCAAGGCAGCATTTCGGCTTCGAAGCGGCTGCCTGGTACTGGCACTTCGTCGACGTCGTCTGGCTGTTCCTGTTCGCGTCGATCTATGTCTGGGGTGGCTGGGGCGCTCCCGTCCACGCTTGATGCGTCTGGACGAACAACCGAGCAATCAAATCGGGGGAGGTGGCACCACGCCGCCTCCCCCGATCGATTCCGGGCTGAAAGGCTGTTGTCCGCGCTGCGGCACCCGCACGCTGTTCGCGGGATATATCCGCTTCGCCGACAAGTGCGCGAACTGCGGACTCGATTTCACCCAGTTCAACGTCGGCGATGGCCCGGTCGTGTTCCTGACCCTGGGCATCGGTGCGCTGGTCACGATGATGGCGCTGTGGGTCGAGTTCACCTTCCAGCCTGGGCTGCTCATCCATATACTGCTCTGGGTCCCGATCACCCTCGGCCTTACCGTGGTGATGTTGCGTTTCTCCAAGGGCCTGCTGCTCGCGCTCGAATATCGCCACAAGGCAGCTGAAGGCCGGATCAAGGACGTCTGAATGCCGCGCTTTCCGCTGATTCCGACGATCGTCGTCGGCCTGGCCATCGCGGCGATGATCGCACTGGGCGTGTGGCAGCTCGACCGCCGCGCCGAGAAGCAGGCGGCGCTCGCCCAATATGCCGCGAACATGGGCAAGCCGGTGATGGCGTTTCCGCGGCTCGCAGTCGGCGACGCATATCTGTTCCGCCGCGCGACGGCCTTCTGCCTCGAGCCGGTCGGCTGGCAGAGCCAGGGCGGACGGAGCATCAAGGGCACCAACGGCTTCCGGCAGATCGCCCAGTGCCGCACCGGCGTGGAGGGACCCGCATTGCTCGTCGATGTGGGCGTGGCGCCCGATCCGAAGGTCAAGCCGGTCTGGAAGGGCGGGCCGGTGACCGGCACGATCACGCATGCGCCCGATCATCGGCCGATCTTCCTGTCGATGTTCGGCGAGCACCCCAAGTCGCTGATGCTGATCGCCGACCAGGCCGCGCCCGGGCTGGAGCCCACCGCACGGCCCGAGCTTTCGAGCGTGCCCAACAACCATCTCGCTTATGCGGTGCAATGGTTCCTGTTCGCGACCGTCGCGGCGATCATCTATGTGCTGGCGCTCAGGCTGCGACAGCGCAAGACGGCCTAAAGATCGGCTTTCTTGCCCCCCACCCCTTCGCCCGCTAACGCCGCGGGGATGCGCTACCAGAGTACAAGAGGCGCCGCGCCCCTGCTCGGCTTCCGTGACGTGACGCTTGCCGGGCTGGCGAGCGATGGCGGGCTATATGTGCCCGCGGCCTGGCCGAGCTTCACGCGCGAGCAGATCGCCGAGCTGGCCGGTCTCTCTTATGTCGAGACGGCGGTGCGGGTGATGCTGCCGTTCGTCGACGGCGATCTGAGCGAGGACGAGCTCCGCGCATTGTGCACCCAGGCCTATGGCCGTTTCGCGCACGCCGCGGTGACGCCTTTGGTGCAGCTCGACGAGCGCAACTGGCTGCTCGAGCTGTTCCACGGGCCGACATTGGCGTTCAAGGATGTGGCGCTGCAGTTGCTCGGATTGCTATTCGAGAAGTTTCTGGCCGGGAGCGATGCGCATCTGACGATCGTCGGCGCGACATCGGGCGATACCGGCAGCGCGGCGATCGACGCCGTCGCCGGACGGCACGGCGTCGACATCTTCATGCTCCACCCCAAGGGCCGCGTTTCCGACGTCCAGCGCCGCCAGATGACCACGGTGCTCGCCCCCAACGTCCACAACATCGCGATCGAAGGCAGCTTCGACGACGCCCAGGCGCTGGTGAAGGCGATGTTCAACGACGCCGGGTTCGCCGGACGCTTCCAGCTGAGTGCGGTCAATTCGATCAATTGGGCGCGGCTGATGGCCCAGGTGGTCTATTATTTCTACGCCGCCGTCCGGCTGGGCGCCCCCGAGCGCAAGGTCGCGTTCGCGGTGCCGACCGGCAATTTCGGCGATGTCTTCGCGGGCTATGTCGCGAGCCGGATGGGGCTGCCGATCGAGCGGCTGATCGTCGCGACCAACGTCAACGACATCCTCCACCGCGCGCTTTCGGCGGGCGACTATTCGGCGGGGACGGTGACACCCACCGCCGCGCCGTCGATGGACATCCAGGTCAGTTCCAACTTCGAGCGCCTGCTTTTCGATCTCTCGGAGGCTCCGGTCGCCGACCAGATGCGCTGGTTCGAGGCGAGCCGCGCGATGCAGCTGACCAATGCCCAGCGCGAGGGCGCGGCGAAGCTGTTCGTCAGCGACCGGATCGAACCCGAAGAGATGAACGAGGCGATGCGCTGGGCGGCCGGCGAGGCGAACCAGGTCATCGACCCGCATACCGCGATCGGCCTTGCGGCGGCGCGGCGCGCGGAGCTGCCGGTCGGAACCCCGGTGGTGACGCTGGCGACTGCGCATCCCGCCAAGTTCCGCGACGCGGTCGAGCGCGCGACAGGCTCGCGCCCGCACATGCCCGCGCGGATCGGTGACCTGTTCGAGCGGCAGGAGCGCTATGACGTGCTGCCCGCCGAGTTCGGCGCGATCACGGCCTATATCGCCGAGCGCGCCCGCGCCCGGACATGAAGCTCTCGATCCTCACCGGTGAGCCCTGGGCCGATTACGGGCTGGTCGACAGCGGGCATGGCCGCAAGCTCGAGCGCTACGGGCCCTATCGCTTCATCCGTCCCGAACCCCAGGCGATGTGGGCGCCGGCATCCGAAGACTGGGACGCGCATGGCGAGTTCGTCCCCGCCCCCGACGACGAGGGGGGCGGGCGCTGGGTGTTCCACAAGCCGGTGCCACGCGAGGGCTGGCCGCTCGCCTGGCGCGAGGCCAAGTTCACCGCGCAGACCACGCCCTTCCGCCATCTCGGCTTCTTCCCGGACATGGCGCCGGTATGGGACTGGATGCGCGAGCGGATCGACGGGCTCGACGCGCCCGAGTGCATGAACCTGTTCGGCTATACCGGCGTCGGCACGCTCGCGCTGGCCGCCAAGGGCGCGCGGATGACGCATGTCGATGCGTCGAAGAAATCGGTCGCCGAGGGCAAGGCCAATGCAGCGCTGTCGGGGATGGAAGACAAGCCGATCCGCTGGATGATCGACGACGCCGCCAAGTTCACCGCGCGCGAGGTGCGGCGCGGACGGCGCTATGACGGGATCATTCTCGATCCGCCCAAATGGGGGCGCGGGCCGACCGGCGAGGTGTGGAAGCTCGAGGAGAGCCTGCCCGGGCTGATCGCCGACGCCGCCAAGCTGCTCGACGCCAAGTCGCGCTTCCTGTTCCTCACCGTCTATGCGGTGCGGATGTCGTCGGTCGCGCTCGGTGAGTTGCTGAACCAGGAACTCAAAGGGTTGGGGGGCACAGTTGATTGCGGCGAACTGTGCGTACGCGAGGAAGCGCGGGGCCTATTGCTGCCCACGGCCATTTTCGGACGCTGGCGCGGCGACTAACCCTTATTCGCATTTATTCGCGATTGGCGATGGCTAACGAATCGTTTAATGTGTCTGAACATTTCCAGGTTGGTATCTGAGGGGATTCGCCGTGAAGCTTTCGCATCTTGCTTGCTGTGCCGTCGCAGCGCTTACCATCACCGCCCCGGCCGCCGCGCAGACCTTCGTGGTCGATGCGATGGCGAACAGCTCGTCGGGTGGCGCCGGCCTCGCCTCGGTCGCGCTGATCGCGGGACAGACCTTCACCATTTCGTCGAGCACCGACGACCTGTGGAGCGCCGGCCCGCTGCCCCGCTATTCGGATGCCAACGGCCTGACCGGCGACCGCTGGGCCACCGCCACCGACGATTCGGGCCAGGCGGTCGGCACGCAGATCGGCGCCAATTTCGGCCTCTGGTCGCAGAACTCGCTCTCGGCGGCCTATGGCTCGCTCGTCGGTGAGCTGAACGGCGTCTACATGCTGCTCGGCGCCAATGGCAGCTTCGTTGCCAGCAGCAGCGGCACGCTCAATCTCTATTATTGGGATTCGAACAACGGCGACAATTTCGGCACGATCGCCTTCGACATCAGCGCGGTTCCTGAGCCGGCCGCATGGGGCATGATGATCGGCGGCTTCGGGCTGGCCGGCATGGCGGTCCGCCGTCGCCGGGTCACCGTCGCTTTCGCCTGAATACACGAAAAGGTGGGGAAAGGGCGGCAGGCGACTGTCGCCCTTGTTCGTCTCAGTCGCGGCCCATCCGAATCGCCGCGCCTGCCACCAGCGGCGCGCCCGCGAGATAGATCAGGCTCACGGCTGCGAGCAGCTTAAGCGCGCCGGGTTGGTCGCCCGTCGAGCCAGCACCAAAGATCAGCAGCGGCACCGCGAAAGGCAACATCACCAAGCCAGCGAGCGCGCCCGCCCCGCGTAGTCCCGCAACCAGCGCAGCGGTGACCAAGCCGAGCGCGGCGAGGCCAGGCGTGCCGATCGCGAGACACAACAGGATCTGGGCGAGTGCCGATCCGGGCACGTGAAGCAGGGCTGCGGCGATCACGGTAGCGGCCAACAGTGGTGGCGCGAAGCCGAGCCAGTGGCCGATCATCTTGGCCGCGGCGACCGTGCCATCTCCCAGCCCGCGCACCGCGAACTGATCGAGCACGCCGCTTTCGGCATCGGGCGCAACCAGTCGCTCGACCGGCAGCAGCGCCGCGAGCAGGGCGGCCGCCCAGATCACCCCGCCACCGATCCGCGCGAGCAGCTTGCTGTCCGGGCCGATCGCGAACGGGAAGAGGATCGCGACGAGCAGGAAGAAGGCGACCGGCATCAGCAGCCCGCCGGTGCTCCACCCACGCCGCAGCTCGCGCCAGACGATCGCGGCGAAGGCGCTCATAGCGGCAGCTCGATCGCGCCGGGCAGCGCCATCGGCAGATGCGTCGCGACCAGCGCGATGCCGCCATTCGCGCGGTGCGCCGCGATCAGGCCCTCGAGCCGGGCGACCGACGCCGTGTCGAGGCCGTTGGCGGGCTCGTCGAGCAGCCATACCGGCGCGCCGCTGGCGACGACGCGCGCGAAGGCGGCGCGGCGGCGCTGGCCGGTCGAGAGCAGACGCACCGGCACCCGGGCGATTTCGGTCAGACCCACTGCCTCAAGCGCTTCGGGCACGGTACCCCGGCGCCCGTCGATTCCCGCCCAAAAATCGAGTGCGGCGGTGAGGCTGAGCTCGGGATCGAGCGCCGTCGCCTCGCTCAGCAGCGCGCGGGCACCCTCGCCTTCGACATGGCCCGACGCGGGAGCGAGCAGCCCGGCGGCAAGGCGGATCAGGCTCGACTTGCCCGCGCCGTTGGGACCGGTGACGAGTGCCGCATCGCCCGGCGCCAACGCGAAGCGCAGCCCTTCGAACAGCAATCGCCCGCCGCGCAGGCACGCCACGTTGCGAAAGGCGAGGCTCGCGCTCAATCCGCGCCATCCTCCAGTGCATGCATGTCATCGTCGGACAGGCCGAAATGATGGCCGACCTCATGGACGACGATGTGATTGACCAGCGTCGCCAGCGGCACGCCGGTATGGATCCATTCGTCGAGGATCGGACGGCGATAGAGGTGGATGCGATCGGGGAGCGCGCCCGAATCGAACGAGGATTTATCGCCGACCGGGCGGCCATGATAGACACCGCTCAGATCGAACGGATCCTCGATCCCCAGGCTGTCCAGCGTCTCGTCATCGGCGAATTCCTCGACGATCAGCACGACGTCGGAAAGATAGTTCTGGAACGGCTCCGGGATGCGGGCGAGCGCGTCGCGCGCCATCCGCTCGATCACCGCCGCGTCCGGCGCGTGGAATGGTGCTTGCCCGCTCATGCCCAAGTCCATAGGCGGTGGGACGAAGCGGCGGCAAGGAGGGGATGATGGTAGCGCGGTTGAGCGAGGGCCTGAGGGCCGAGGCATTGGCGTCGTTGCCCGACTGGTCGTACGATGCGGAGCGCGACGCGATCACGCGGCGCTTCACTTTCAAGGATTTCAACCAGGCCTTCGGGTTCATGACCCGCGTCGCGTTGCTCGCCGACAAGGCCGATCACCATCCCGAATGGTCGAACGTGTGGAACCGCGTGGAAATATTGCTCACCACGCACGACGTGGACGGGCTCTCGACGCGCGACATCCAGATGGCGCAGGCGATCGACGGCCTACTGCTTTAATTGGCGGTCCAGCCTTTTGCCGGTGGTCTTGCGGATCTGCCCCGGCATCCAGCGCGCGGCGAACCACAATTTCTTCGCGGTCTTGCCGACCTGGGTGTGGATGCGATCGCCGTGGACGGCGGTCCACGCCGCTTCGGCGACTTCGGAGACCGGGGTGATCTCAAGCCCCGATGCGGTGACCGATTCGCGGACGTTGCGGTTCGATCCCTGCACCGACTGATCGAGCAGGGGCGTATCGATGAAGCTTGGCATCAGCGAGCGCACCTTGATGTCCGCCGGACGCCATTCGCCGTCCAGCGCCTCGACCAGTCCACGCACCGCGAACTTGGTCGCCGAATAGATCGCGACGCCCGAGGCGCCATAGATGCCGGCGGCAGAGCTGGTGACCAGCATCGTCGATCCCGGCGTCTTCGCGAGGAACGGGAAGCCGGCATGCGCACCCCAGACCACGCCCATCAGGTTGATATCGACGCAGCGCTGGAGATCGGAGAGCGGTGTCGCCGCGAACTCACCACCCACCGCGACTCCGGCATTGTTGAACAGCACGTCGAGCCGCCCAGCGCTCGCGGTGAATTCGGTCAGCGCCGCCACCCATTGGCCGTGATCGCGCACGTCCATCACATGGGTGGTCGCCATGCCCGCGGGCAGCATCGCTTTGGTCGACTCGAGCCCCGCGGCGTTGACGTCGGCCAGGCCGACCCGCCAGCCCTTGCCGGCGAAATAGCGCGCCACGGCCTGGCCGATGCCCGATGCACCACCGGTGATGAAGATCGCCTGTTCGCCTGCCATACGCCCCTCTTTTCGTCTTTTTGACCTTTGTCACTTCATCCCGCACAAGTTGCGCCGATGCCAGAGCAATCGCGCAGCGTTACCTTCAAAAATGTCAGCAAGCGCTATGCCGGCGTTCCCGCCGTGACGGATGTCACGCTCGAGATCGCCGGCGGCAGCTTCGTCGCGTTGGTGGGCGCATCGGGCTCAGGCAAGTCGACCCTGCTCAAGATGGTCAACCGGCTGATCGAGCCGAGCGAAGGCGAAGTGCGGATCGACGGCGAGCCGGTGCATGACGAGCCCGCTTATCTGCTGCGGCGGCGGATCGGCTATGTCTTCCAGAATATCGGGCTGTTCCCGCACATGACCGTGGGCGAGAATGTCGCGATCGGGCTCAAGCTGGCGGGCGAGCGCGATACGGCTGCGCGGGTGACGGAACTGCTGCAGCTGGTCGAGCTGCCCGAGGAGATGGCCGGCCGGATGCCCGATGCGCTTTCGGGCGGGCAACGCCAGCGCGTCGGCGTGGCGCGGGCGCTCGCCGTAGGCCCCAAGCTGATGCTGATGGACGAGGCGTTCGGCGCGCTCGATCCGGTGACACGCGACGGGCTGGGCAAGGCGATCCGCGCGCTGCACGACAAGATGGGCCTGACCACGATCCTGGTCACGCACGACATGGCCGAGGCGTTGTTACTCGCTGATCGGGTGCTGGTGATGGAGGACGGAAGGATCGTCGGCGATGCGACGCCGCGCGAGTTGCTCGCCGGCAAGGGCGGCGCGGCGGCCGACGCGCTGGTCGCGGTACCGCGCGAGCAGGCGCACCGGCTCGCGGAGCTGGAGAAGTGAGGGGCAGTCTTCAAATCCTCCCCGAGCTTGCCTCGGGGAGGGGGGCCGCCGCCGAAGGCGGGGGTGGAGGGGCCGGCGCGGAACGCGCCGGTTTCACCGCCGCGCCCCTCCACCACGCCCTGCGGGCGCGGTCCCCCTCCCCCAGCTTGCTGGGGGAGGAATTGTGACCGCTGCCTTTTCCCGCGTGCCCGAATTGCTCGCGCAGCATCTGCTGCTGGCGTTCGCGGCACTGCTGCTCGGGCTCGTCGTGAGCCTGCCGCTTGCGGTGTTCTCGGCGCGCAACAAGACGGTGGGACGGATCGCCTTGGGCTTTGCCAGCCTGGTGCAGACGATCCCGTCGCTGGCGCTGCTCGCGCTTTTCTACCCGATCCTGTTGTCGCTCTCGGCGCTGGTTGGCGGCGGGATACCGGCTTTGGGCTTTCTGCCCTCACTGCTCGCGCTGTCGCTCTACGCGCTGCTGCCGATCCTCCGGAACGGCGTGACGGGCCTGACCAATCTCGATCCCGCGGTGATCGAGGCGGCCGACGGCATGGGGATGACCAGGACGCAGAAATTGTGGCTGGTCGAAGCGCCTTTGGTGGCGCCGGTGCTGATGGCGGGCATACGCACCGCTGCGGTGTGGACGATCGGCGCCGCGACGCTTTCCACCACCGTCGGCCAGCCGAGTCTGGGCGACCTGATCTTCGCGGGGCTGCAGACGCAGAACTGGACCCTCGTGCTCGCGGGCTGCGTCGCGGCGGCGGGGCTGGCGCTGGCAGTCGATGCGCTGCTGGGGCTCGCCGAGTATGGCATCGCAAAGCGGCGGCGCGGGCTGGTCTGGGGAAGCCTGGGCGTGCTGCTGGTCGGCGTGCTGGTCGCGCTGGCGCCGGCCTGGCCTGCCGCGCGCGGCACGGTGACGATCGGCGCCAAGGGCTTTTCCGAGCAGTATATTCTCGCCCGCGTGATCGGGCACCGGCTGGAGGGGGCGGGCTACAAGGTGCGATACCGCGAAGGCCTGGGATCGGCGGTGGCGTTCAGCGCGCTCGCGAGCGGCGATGTCGACGTCTATGTCGATTATTCGGGGACGATCTGGACCAACCAGATGAAGCGCAGCGACGTGCCGCCGCGCCAGACGATTGTCGACGGCGTCGCCGAATGGGCAAAGCAGGCGCATGGCGTGACCTTGCTCGGGTCGCTCGGGTTCGAGAATGCCTATGCCTTTGCGATGCGCGGTGACGATGCGAAGCGGCGGGACATCAAGAGCATCGCCGATCTGGCGCCGATCGCGCCGACGCTCAACCTCGCCACCGATGTCGAATTCCTCGAGCGCTCCGAATGGGCCGCGGTGAAGCGCGCTTATGGGCTCAGCTTCAAGTCGGCGCATCCCTATCAGCCGACTTTCATGTACCGTGCTTTGGCAAGCGGTGGGGCGGATGTGATCCCCGCTTTCTCCTCCGACGGGCGAATCGCGGCGGATCACTTGGCGGTGCTGAGCGATCCCAAGGGCGCGATCCCGGGCTATGACGCGATCCTGCTGCTGGCTCCCAGTCGTGCCGGCGATACGCGGTTCCAGGCGGCGCTGCGCCCGCTGATCGGCGCGATCCCGGTCGAGAAGATGCGCGAGGCCAATTATCTGGTCGATCGCGACAAGGACAAGGCGAGCCCCGACGAGGCCGCGCGCTGGCTTGAGCGTGGACTTGCCCGCTGAGTTGAGGGTATCGCTAACATAGACCAGAATATTGGAGAGAGACGATGCGCGCTGGCCTGGGGCTGTTGCTGACAACCACGATCTTCGCCGCCGTGCCGGCATTGGCGCAGCAGGCGCCGACAGCGCTGTCTGACGCGAGCACCGCGCATCCCGACAAATGGCCGGCCGCCGCGAGCCAGGGCCTGGTCGATCCCGCGACCGAGAAGTTCGTCACCGATCTGATGGCGAAGATGACCTTGGAAGAGAAGGTCGGCCAGATGATCCAGGCCGACATCACCAACATGAAGCCCGAGGATCTGCGCAAATATCCGGTCGGGTCGATCTTGGCGGGGGGCAACTCCCCGCCGCTCTCGGGCAACGACCGGTCGCCCCAGGCCGATTGGGTGGCGACCGCGCGCGCCTTCCGCGCCGTCGCGATGGAGCCGCGCGCCAATCACGCGCCCATCCCGCTGATCTTCGGCATCGACGCGGTGCATGGCAACAACAACGTCATCGGCGCGACGATCTTCCCGCACAATATCGCGCTCGGCGCCGCCAACGACCCCGACCTGATCCGCCGCATCGGCGAAGTCACCGCGATCGAGACCGCCGCGACCGGGCCGGACTGGGCTTTCGGTCCAACGCTCGCGGTGCCGCAGGACGATCGCTGGGGCCGCAGCTATGAAGGCTATTCGGAAGATCCCGCGATCGTGCGCAGCTATGCCGGCGAGATGGTGCGCGGGCTGCAGGGCCCGCCCGGCACGACCGATCGCATCCAGAAGGGGCATGTCGCCGCATCGATCAAGCATTTCCTCGGCGATGGCGGGACATGGCAGGGCACCGACCAGGGCGACACGCGCGTATCCGAGGACGAGCTGATCGCGATCCACGGCGCCGGCTATGTGCCCGCGATCGACGCCGGCGCGATGACGGTGATGGCCAGCTATTCGAGCTGGAACGGCCAGAAGATGCACGGCAACAAGTCGCTGCTCACCGATGTGCTCAAGGGCCGGATGGGCTTCCAGGGCTTCGTCGTGGGTGACTGGAACGGCCATGGCCAGGTGCCCGGCTGCACCACCAATGATTGCCCCCAGACCTTCAACGCCGGGCTCGACATGGTGATGGCGCCCGACAGCTGGAAGGGCATGTTCGATTCGACGATCGCCCATGTCCGCGACGGCAGCATCCCGATGAGCCGGATCGACGATGCGGTGCGTCGCATCCTGCGCGTCAAGGCGAAGCTCGGCCTGTTCGATCCGGCGCGACCGATCGAAGGCAAGGCCGGCGTGCTCGGCGCGCCCGCGCATCGTGCGGTGGCGCGCGAGGCGGTCGAGAAATCGCTGGTGCTGCTCAAGAACAATGGCGTGCTGCCGGTGAAGGCGAGCGCGAAGGTCCTCGTCGCGGGCCCCGGCGCCGATTCGCTGGGGATGCAGACCGGTGGCTGGACCCTCAGCTGGCAGGGCGACGGCAACGGCAACGAGCTGTTCCCCAATGGCGAGACGATCTTATCCGGCATCAAGAAAGCGGTCGAGGCCGGCGGCGGCACCGCGGCGCTGTCGCCGGACGGCAGTTTCGCCGCCAAGCCCGACGTGGCGATCCTGGTGTTCGGCGAGCAGCCCTATGCCGAGATGCGCGGCGACATCCGCACGCTCGAGTTCCAGCCCGGCGACAAGCAGGCGCTGGCGCTGCTGAAGAAGCTCAAGGCCGCCGGCGTGCCGGTGGTGTCGGTGTTCCTCTCCGGCCGGCCGCTCTGGGTGAATCCCGAGCTCAACGCGTCGGATGCGTTTGTCGCGGCCTGGCTGCCGGGCACCGAGGGCGGCGGCGTGGCCGATGTGTTGATCGGCGACAAGGCGGGCAAGCCGCGCACGGACTTCAAGGGGCGCCTGTCGTTCAGCTGGCCCAAGACCGCGGGGCAGTTCACCCTCAACAAGGGCAAGCCCGGCTATGACCCGCTGTTCGCGCTGGGCTATGGCCTGTCCTACGCCAAGGGCGGCACCGTGCCCAAGCTGAGCGAGGAGCCCGGCGTCGATGCGTCGCTGGCCAACACCAGCGTCTTCTTCGCCAAGGGGACGGTGCAGGCGCCGTTTTCGTTCGCGACCGACAGCCATATCGCGCGCAAGACGGTGGAAGGTCCGGCGACGCAGGAAGGCGCACAGCAATTCACCTGGCCCGCGGGCCCCGCAACGTTGCGTATCGGCGGGGCGCCTGCGGACCTGATGCGCGAGGCCAATGCCGATCTGTCGCTCCAGATCAGCTACCGCGTCGATGCCGCGCCGACGAGCCCGGTCAAGCTGCTCATGGAAGGCGGCGCCAATAAAGGCGCGATCGACGCGAGCAGCCTGTTCACCGGGGCGACCGGCACCTGGCGTACCGCCAAGGTGCTACTCAAATGCTATCAGCAATATGGCATCGACCTGAGCAGGGTGACCGCGCCGTTCGCCCTCCAGGCGTCGGGGCCGTTCAGCGTCTCGATCGCCGATGTGCGGATCCTCTCGGATCCCAACAATTCGGTGTGCCCCGGCAAGTGAGCTGGCTGGTCGAAGGCGGCACGATCGAGACGATCGAGATCGCGCGCGAGCCGTACCGCGCGCAGTTGCTCAATCTCGGCGCGGCGCTGCGCATCCTCGAAGTGCCCGATCGCGACGGCGCGGCCGCCAACGTCGTGCTCGGCTATCGCGACCTGGAGGAATATCGCGGCCATCCGCGCTTCTACGGTGCCGTCGCGGGCCGCTATGCCAATCGCATCGGCGGGGCGCGGTTCAGCCTCGACGGTGTCGAGCATCGCGTCGCCGCGAACAATGGCGCGAACAGCCTGCACTCGGGCCCGCTCGGCTTCGACCAGCAATATTGGACGATCGAGCGCCACGACGCCGCATCGGTGACCTTCGGGCTGCTGAGCCCGGACGGCTTCAACGGCTTTCCCGGCAACCTGCATACCCAGCTGCGCTACGCGCTGGAGGAGGACGGCCTCGCCATCGCCTTTACCGCGACCACCGATCGTCCGACCATCGTCAACCTCACCCACCATGCCTATTTCAACCTGGCCGGCGAGGCGAGCGGGCGATCGATCCTCGATCATATGCTGCAGATCCCGGCGAGCCGGATGACCCCGGTCGACGCCACGCTGATCCCGACCGGCGGCTATCGCGAGGTCGTCGGCACGCCGTTCGACTTCCGCACGCCCCATGCCATCGGCCGCGACATCGGCGCCGAGGACGAACAGCTCCGGCTGGGCCATGGCTACGATCATAATTTTGTAATCGACGGCGATTTCGGGAAGCGGCGCCGGGTCGCCACTTTGTTCGACCCGGGAACGGGCCGGGTGCTGGACATGGAATCGACCGAGCCCGGCGTCCAGCTCTACACCGGCAACCATCTGGCAAACGGCGCGCCCGGCACCGGCGGTGGCATCTATGCCGCGCGCGGCGGACTATGCCTCGAGCCGCAAAAATTCCCCGACAGCCCGAACAAGCCCGGCTTCCCTTCGGCGCGGCTCGATCCGGGCGCGACCTATCGGCACGACATGGCATTCCGCTTCCGCGTGGCGGCTACCGTGAAGGAGGCGTTCGCCTGAAGCTGGCACGTACCCCTGCGAAAGCAGGGGCCCAGGGTCACAAGCGCCGCGCCATGTTGCCCTGGGCTCCTGCTTCCGCAGGAGCACGGCTCACTTTCAATTGGAACGAATCAGAGCGTCGGCTTGCCGTCGATGCGGCGCGGGATGCCCGCGTCGCCATCGCGCAGTTCCACCGGCAGCAGCGCGGCGGGCAGATCCTGATAGCTCACCGGCCGCAGGAAGCGGTCGATCGCCAGCGTGCCGACCGAGGTGCTGCGCCCGTCCGCCGTCGACGGATAGGGTCCGCCGTGCACCATCGCATCGGTCACTTCGACACCCGTCGGCCAGCCATTGGCGAGGATGCGCCCCACCAACCGCTCGAGGATCGGGACAAGCTTCTGCGCGACTTCGGTATCACCGTCATCGAGATGCAAGGTCGCGGTGAGCTGGCCTTCGAGCAAGGCGACGACCTTGAGCATCTCGTCGAGATCGGCGCAGCGCACCAGCAGCGACGTCGCGCCGAACACTTCCTCGGCATGGCTCGGATCGGCGATGAAGTCCGCGCCGGTCATCGTGAACAGCGCGCCCTGGCCGCTGGTCGGGCCAGTGGGCTCCTGTCCCTCGGCGAGCAGCTTGATCGCCGGGGCCGAGGCCCAACGGGCGACGCCGCTCTGATAAGCCTTGTGGATGCCGGGGGTGAGCATCGTCTGGGGCACGGCGCAGGTCATCGCATCGGACGCGGCGGTGACGAAGCGATCGAGCGCGGGGCTCTGCAGCGCCAGCACCAGGCCGGGATTGGTGCAGAACTGGCCCGCGCCCATTGTGACCGACGCGACATAGGCCGTGCCCAGCGCCTCCGCGCGTGCCTCGAGCGCCGCGGGAAGCAGGAACACCGGATTGATGCTGCTCATCTCGGCATAGACGGGGATCGGCACCGGCCGGTTCGCGGCCAGCTTCATCAGCGCCGTGCCGCCGCCGCGCGAGCCGGTAAAGCCCACTGCCTTGATGCGGGGATCGGTGACCAGCGCCGAACCGACCGAATTGCCGGCGCCGTTGATCAGCGAGAACACGCCCTTGGGCATGCCGGTCTTCTCCGCGGCGCGGGTGATCGCACCGGCGACGAGCTCGGAGGTGCCGGGATGCGCCGAATGGCCCTTCACGATCACCGGGCAGCCCGCCGCGAGCGCCGAGGCGGTGTCGCCGCCGGCGACCGAGAAGGCGAGCGGGAAATTGCTGGCACCGAACACCGTGACAGGGCCGAGGGGGATCATGCGCAGGCGCAGATCAGGCTTGGGCGCCGGCTGGCGATCGGGGATCGCATGATCGACACGGGCACGCAGATACTCGCCGAGGCGGATTTCCCTGGCGAACAGGCGGAGCTGGTTGGCGGTGCGGCCGCGCTCACCGGCCAGGCGTGCCTGGGGCAGGCCGCTTTCCTGCATCGCGCGCTCGATCAGCGTATCGCCCAGCGCCTCGATCTCCTCGGCGATCGCCTCGAGGAATTTGGCGCGATCTTCGCGGGGCAGGTTCGAATAGATCGGAAAGGCGGTCTCGGCAGCTGCACAGGCCGCTTCGATGTCCTCGGAGGTCGCGACGCTGAACGCCGGCTCGATTTCAGCCCCCGTCGCGGCCGCAATGGCCCTGAAGCCTTCGCCATCGCGCTTCACGCGCGTCGATGCGATGAACAATTCCCCGGTCAGCGCCACGCCTGCTCTCCTATTCAAATCAAAGTTAGCGGTAACATGAAGGCGGATTTAGGGGCGCAGGGCCTCCGGTTCAATCCTCAGCAGCACACGCTGATCGGTCCGCGCTGACCGCCGGGGTCGCGCGCCTCCATCGTGTCGGTCAGCCCGCGGTCGACCAGCTTGGCCATCGCGTCGTGCGCGCCCTGCGCGTCCTGCGCGGCGATCGCCTCGAACACGGCGAGGTGGACCGGCAGCGCGTCGTGCGGCGCAGGCAGGCGATGCTGCTTGAAGGCGGTGGTGATCGCGATCGCCGCGGCGACGCCGCTGGTCAGCGAGACGATGAAATCATTGCCCGACGCCTCGAGCAGCGCCGAATGGAAGGATTCGTCGCAGCGCCGGCCCACCTCAGTGGCGAAGCCGTGCTGGGCGACGCCGTCCAGCCCCGCCTTCATCCGTGCGAGCTGTTCATCGGTGCGCCGCATCGCCGCCAGCCGCGCCGCATCGGGTTCGACGATGCGGCGGAGCTCGAACAGGCTTTCGATCAGCGCCTCTTCGGGTTCGTTGGTGAAGATCCAGCCGAGCACATCGGGATCGAGCAAATGCCATTCCCTGCGCGCCGACACCTGCGTGCCGATCTTGGGGCGCGAATGGACCAGCCCCTTGGCGGCCAGGATACGGATCGCCTCGCGATAGGCGGTGCGCGACACGTTGAACTGGAGGCTGGCGGCAATCTCGCCTTCCAGGATCTCGCCCGGCTTGAGCACGCCCGAGACGATACGGATGCCGAGATCGCGCGCCACGGTGCCGTGCAGGCGAAGCGAACGCGGGCGCGGGGTGCGATGGCGCGGCTTCCTGGCGGCGGTGGCTTGAGGCTGAGCGGCGGTCATCCGGCTCCTCGTTAGCCCGGCGGCGGTGGCGGAGACGGAGGGATTCGAACCCTCGGTACGAGTAATCCCCGTACGGCGGTTTAGCAAACCGCTGGTTTCAGCCACTCACCCACGTCTCCGGAAAAGGGCCCGAAGCGCTGCCCTATAGCGACGGTCCTTGGAGGGATCAACGGAAGAACCGCTTGAGCGCGAAATCGACTCGGGTCGTCGTCCGTTCATTGCGGGGACAGGACCTGGGGCCTAGCATCAGAGGGGTATTATTGGGTGCGGGGAAGACTGTCTGATGCGTGTCGGGGTTTGGATGCTGTGGGCCGCGGCCGCGGCGCTCGGGTTGGGCGCGCTGCCCGCTGCCGCGCAGATGACGACGATCGATCCCAACAGCGCGATCGATTCGGATCTTCAAACGCCGCCCCCGATCGAGAACCCCAGCGTCCCCGCCGACCAGGGCACCTATCGCGACGCGCCGCCGGTAGACGCCACCCCACCCGTCGCTGCCGCGCAGAGCGCGCCCGCTCCGGCTCCCGCGGTGGACACCCGTACCCAGGCGACCAATACCTTCCAGCATGACGATGTGGTCGCCGCGGCCGAAGGCGTGTTCGGCAAGGGTGCCTCGGGTCTCGCCGGCATCCTCGAGGATATCCTGAAGGATCAGGGCCAGCCCAACGCCTATATCGCCGGCAGCGAAGGCTCGGGCGCAGTCGGCGTAGGCCTTCGCTACGGCAAGGGCGAGATGTTCCATAAGGTGGAAGGCGAGCGGACGGTTTATTGGACCGGCCCCTCGATCGGCTTCGATCTGGGCGGCGACGCCAACAAGGTCTTCGTGCTGGTCTACAATCTCTACGACAGCCAGGACCTCTACAAGCGCTTCCCGCAGGGCGAGGGCCATGTCTATTTCGTCGGCGGCTTCTCGGCGAGCTATCTGCGCCGCGGCGACGTGGTGCTGATCCCGGTCCGGCTCGGTGTCGGCTGGCGGCTTGGCGTCAATGCCGGCTATATGAAGTTCAGCGAGAAGCGGCGCATCGTCCCGTTCTGATACGGTTTCCGCGCCTTCTCTACGACTTGCCCGGAACTTGATCGCGGGCTGACCGTTCTCTCCGGTTGAAGCCGGGAACCGCGATGCGGTTATGGGGAATGGATGACGTCTGAAATCAGCAAAGGCGAGGTGGCGCGGCCGCGCATCGATCTCCTCGTTCAGAGCGTCACCGACTACGCCATCTACATGCTCGATCCCACGGGGATCGTGATCAGCTGGAACGCAGGCGCCCGTCGTTTCAAGGGCTATACCGAGGCCGAGATCATCGGCCAGCATTTCTCCCGCTTCTATACCGACGAGGAGCGGGAAGCCGGCATTCCGGCCATCGCGCTCGATACCGCCGCGCGCGTCGGGCGTTTCGAGGCCGAAGGCTGGCGCGTGCGCAAGGACGGCACCCATTTCTGGGCGAACGTTGTCATCGATCCCGTTCGCGAGGCCGACGGCACGCTGGTCGGCTTTGCCAAGGTCACACGCGATCTGACCGAGCGGCGCGCCGCCGAGGAAGCGCTCCGCCGCAGCGAGGAACGTTTCCGGCTGCTCGTCCAGAGCGTCACTGATTATGCGATCTATATGCTCGATCCCGAAGGTTATATAGCGAGCTGGAACGCCGGGGCGGAACGCTTCAAGGGCTATCGCACCGACGAGATCCTCGGGGCGCACTTCTCGCGTTTCTATACCGACGAGGATCGCGAAACCGGTCTGCCCGCCAGGGCGCTGGAGACCTCGCGGACACAGGGGCGCTATGAAGCCGAAGGGTTGCGCGTCCGCAAGGACGGCACCCATTTCTGGGCAAGCGTCGTTATCGATCCAGTGCACGATGCCAGCGGCGACCTGATCGGCTTCGCCAAGATCACTCGCGATCTGACCGAGCGCCGCCAGTCACAGCTCGCCCTCGAGCAAGCGCAGGAAGCCTTTTTCCAATCCCAGAAGATGGAATCGATCGGCAAGCTCACTGGCGGCGTCGCGCATGATTTCAACAATCTGCTCGCGGTGATCATCGGCAGCCTCGATCTCGCGCGCCGGCGGATGGCGAGCGGCGGCGCGGACATTGGGCGCTTCCTCGACAATGCCATGGAGGCCGCCGAACGCGGCGCCACCCTCACCCAGCGCATGCTGGCCTTCGCGCGCAAGCAGGAGCTGCAGCTCGAGACCGTCGATGCCATGGCATTGGTCCGCGGCATGGCCGAACTCCTTCAGCGGACGATCGGCGCCGGTGTGACGATCGACACGCGCTTTCCGCTGGTGCTCAAATCGGTCCACGCCGATCCCGCGCAGCTCGAACTCGTGCTGCTCAATCTCGCGGTCAACGCGCGCGACGCGATGCCCGGCGGTGGCGGAATCATCATCGCCGCGCGCGAGGAGCAGATCGGACGACACGGCGAGCTCGCGCCCGGAAGCTATGTCTGCCTGTCGGTCACCGACAGCGGCGGGGGCATGGATGAGGCAACGCTGGCGCGCGCGATGGAGCCCTTCTTTACCACCAAGGGCGTGGGAAGCGGCACGGGCCTGGGCCTGTCGATGGCGCACGGGTTTGCCGAACAATGCGGCGGCAGGCTCATTCTGAAGAGCCAGATCGGCGAAGGCACCACGGCTGAACTTTGGCTACCCGTCTCGCACGACGGCGTCGCCCCCGCGCCCGATCCAGGCGAACGTGACGTGATTGGCGTGCTGGAAAGGCTGGTGATCCTCGCCGTCGACGATGACCGGCTGGTGCTCAACAACACCGCGGCCATGCTCGAAGACGGCGGTCACCGGGTCCTGCAGGCGGTATCGGGCAGGCAGGCGTTGCGGATGCTGGCCGAAGAGAAGGTGGACCTTCTCATCACTGACTATGCCATGCCCGAGATGACCGGAGCGCAGCTCGCCGACGCCGTGCGGGAAGGGTGGCCGGAGCTCCCGGTATTGATGGTCTCGGGCTATGCCGAACTGCCCGATGGCGCCGCCGCCGGTGTCCCGCGCCTCGCCAAGCCGTTCCGCGAGGGGCAATTGGGGCGCGCAGTGCGGGAAGCGATCGGAGCCGAACGGCCGAGCGGCCGGATCCTCGCCTTTCGCGCGCGCTAGGCCTCGAAGCGCGCCGCGAGTTGCTCCAGGCTCAGCCGCGCACCCTCTTCATTGTCGGCGGGTCGCACGCCCGACGGCAGATTCTCGAATAATAAAGTGACTTCGGTGCCTTCGCCGCGCGGCTCGAACGTCGCGGTCATCGTCATCTCACCATGGAATTGGGGGTCGTCGCTCGCGAAGCGGATCGTCTCGACGATGCGCGCGGGCGGCGTCAGTTCGACGAAGCGCACCTCAACCGTATCTTCTCGCTCGGCGCTCTTGCCGCGGAATTCCCGCTCGTCCTCGGGATAGAGGAGCGACATCCGGTATCCGCCGCCCACCCGGCCATCAAAGGTCTGGATGCTCCCGGTCATCCGTCCGGGCGGCAGCCACTCGACCAGCGCCGCAGGATCGACGAACGCGCCGTACAGCGCTTCCGGATTCGCCCGGATCACCCGCGAATTGCAAGTCCTGCTCACCCGAATTCGACGGCCTCGAAGCGCACCGGCTGCCCGCTTGCCGCATTGGCGAGGCCGCCGTCCCACATCACGCGGCTGCCGCGCACGATCGTGCCCACCGGCTGGCCGGTCAGCGCCATGCCGGTGAAGGGCGACCAGCCGCACCGCGACGCCAGCCAGCTCTCCTCGACGATCCAGCGCGCCTTCAGGTCGACCACGCTGAAATCAGCGTCATAGCCGATCGCGATCCGCCCCTTTCCGACGATCCCGAATATCCGCTGTGGGCCCGCACTGGTCATGTCGATCAGCCGTTGGAGGGTCAGCCGCCCCTCGGCGACATGGTTGAGCATCAGCGGGAGCAATGTCTGGACGCCGGGCATGCCGCTCGGGCTCGCGGGATATTGCTGCGCCTTCTCTTCGCGCGTGTGCGGCGCGTGATCCGAGCCGATGACGTCGGGCACGCCCTGGCGAAGCCAGTTCCACAGCCCGTCTCGGTGCGCACCGGAACGGATCGGCGGGTTCATCTGCGCGAAGGTGCCGAGGCGAGGATAGGCGTCCTCGCCCGCGAGCGTTAGGTGCTGCGGTGTCACCTCGCAGGTCGCGATGTCCTTGTTCTGGCCGAGCAGCTCGAGCTCGGCGGGCGTGGTGACATGGAGCACATGGATCCGCCGCCGGGCCTCGCGCGCCAGCCGCAGGATGCGCCGCGTCGCCAGCATCGCGCTCTCGTCGTCGCGCCATACCGGATGCGAGGCGGGATCGCCCGCCACCCGCTCGCCGAGCCGTTCCTGCATGCGGAACTCGTCCTCGGCGTGGATCGCGACGCGCCGCTTGCCCGACGCGAGCACGCGCGCGAGATTGTCGTCGTCCGAGACGAGCAGGTCGCCGGTCGATGCCCCCATGAAGATCTTGACGCCCGCAGTGCCGGGCAAGCGCTCGAGCTCGGCCAGGCTCGCAGCATTATGATTGGTCGCACCGACATAGAAAGCGTGGTCGCACCACATCCGGTTCCGGGCGCGTGCGAGCTTGTCGTTCACCGCGTGGGCGCTGTCGGTATTGGGCTTGGTGTTCGGCATCTCGAACACGGCGGTCACTCCGCCCAGCACGGCCGCGCGGCTGCCGCTTTCCAGGTCTTCCTTGGCCTCGAGCCCCGGCTCGCGGAAATGGACCTGAGTGTCGATCACGCCGGGAAGGATATCGAGCCCGGTACAGTCGATCGTCTCGCCGGCATCGCCGACATCGCCGATCGCCACGATCCGCCCGCCCGAAACTCCGATCGCCACCTCCGCCGGTCCGCCCGGCAAATGCACCCGACCACCCGTCAGCTTGAGATCGACGCTCGCCATATCCGCCTCTTCCGTCCAGTGCCTCCGCCTCCTACCTGTTCGCTATGACCGATACCACCCCCGGCACCTGGCTTGCCGATCGCGCGCTGCTCCGCCTCTCGGGCGAGGATGTCCGCGGCTTTCTCCAGGGCCTCGTGACACAGGACCTCGATCTCGTGGCGCCGGACGCGCCGTTATGGGCGGGGTTGCTCTCGCCGCAAGGCAAGGCGCTGTTCGATTTCATCCTGTGGGCAGCCGACGATGCGATCCTGATCGATTGCGAAGCCGACCAGCGCGAGGCGCTGGCCCGCCGTCTCGCAATCTATCGCTTGCGCCGGCAGATCGCGATCGAGCCGATCGACGGCGGAGTCCATTGGTCGCGCGACAGTGCCACCGGTGCACCCGATCCGCGCCTCGCCGCGCTCGGACATCGATGGCTGGGGGAGTCAGCGGGAGAGATCGCCACCGATTGGCTCGCCCACCGCCTCGGCCTCGGCGTCACCGAGGGCGTCGCCGAGCTTGGCCAGGACAAGACCCTGTGGCTCGAATGCAACGCAGCCGAGCTCGGCGGGGTCAGCTTTGGCAAGGGATGCTATGTCGGGCAGGAGAATACCGCGCGCATGCACTATCGGGCCAAGGTCAATCGCCGGCTGATCGTTGCGCCGCTCGGCGAGCCGGGCGAGCGCACGCGCGCCGTCTATCCCGATCTTGGCCGTATGATCGAATTACGTCGGGTCGAGGCGCTCGGCGACGCGCTCGTTCCCGATTGGCTCGCCGCCGCGCTGAGAGCGGACGCCGCAGCGGGCTAGCTGAGGTACCGGGCGGTCGTTCGGCTCGGTTCCCA
The DNA here is from genome assembly GCF_014489075.1 of Sphingomonas sp. JC676. Taxonomy (GTDB): domain Bacteria; phylum Pseudomonadota; class Alphaproteobacteria; order Sphingomonadales; family Sphingomonadaceae; genus Sphingomonas. The sequence continues at coordinate 383,665 of NZ_JACTGR010000005.1, forward strand.
AAGGCAAAGAAAAAGGGAGGCCGGTTGCCCGGCCTCCCCGATTTCTCAGTCGCGACGGACTGGCAGGGCTTAGTTGCCCGAGCCAGGTCCGTACATGACTTCCACGCGGCGGTTCTGCAGCTCGCGCACACCGTCGGCGGTGTCGACGCGCGGGCGGCTTTCGCCGAACGCTTCTGTCGAGATCACCGAGTCCGGAATGCTGCGGGCAGTGAAGTATGCCTTCACCGAGTCCGCACGGCGCTGCGAGAGACCAACGTTGTAGCTCGCCGAACCCGAGCGGTCGGCGTGGCCCGCCAGCATCACCTTTGCGTTGCCGCAATTCTGGTAGTTGCTGATGGCGTTGTCGAGGATGCTCGCGGCCTCCGGCGTGATGTCCGACTTATCCCAGTCGAAGAACACGATGTACGGTCCGGGGGTGCACTGCACGACTTCCGGCGCAGGCGCGGGGGCCGGCTCCGGCGTGTAGACCGGGGCAGGCTCGGGCGCAGGCGCGGGGGCCGGCGTTTCGACCGGCGCGGGTTCGCCGAAGTTGAACGTCAGACCGCCCATGATGCTGTGCGAGCGGAAACGCTCATGAACGCTGCGGCCCAGCGTATCGCGCAACTCGACGCCCGGGGCGTTGAAGAAGCGATACTTGAGCGAAACGTCGATCCTGTCGTTGATCGGGGCACGGATGCCCGCAATCGCCTGCCAAGCAACAACCGTGTCCGAATCATCGAGGAAGTTGCCGTTGGTGTTCAGGCCAATCTTTTCCTTGACGCGCGCAACACCAAGGCCCGGGCCGACAAAGCCCTGGACGCCGTCGTCATCGCCGAAGTCCCAGAGACCATTGACCATGAAGCTCAGTGCCGACGAGCTGCCGCCGGCGTAGCCGAAGGATCCCGGACCAGCCACGGCGGTGGTGCCGCCGCCCGTCACAAAGGGCGTGCCCGTGGTCGAAGTGTACTTCGACACGCTCGCCTTGCGATAGCCGACTTCTGCCTCGAGACGGAAAATGCCGAGATCATAGCCGACGACGCCGTCAACGTCCCAGCCAGCCTTGTGATCGACGCTACCTGCGTCGGTCAGCGGCCCGATATCGAACTTGATGTCTTCGACGAGCATCGCGCCACCTTCGACGCCAACGTACCACGCGTCGTCGCGGGCGAAGGCAGGCGTGCTCAGCGCGGTCGTTGCGAGTGCCAGAGTTACGGCAAGCTTCCGCATCATAATCCCCTTTCTTGGTTGTCCATACGGACAGCGCAAACTCAGTACCGAAACGAAAGTTTCCACGCAAGCGCACAAATCGGGGAACTGTTGCATGAACGTCACAGTTTCAGGCCGTATCGATCAGCCCATGCGAACGTAATGCTTCCAGCACCGTGGTGATTGCGGCTCGTGCTTGGGCATCAACCACCGGGCCACCCGCAGGTTCCGCTATGGCGGCGACGCGAGGCCCCACCAGCTGCAACCCATCGACGAAGAGCCGTCCATAGCTCCGGCCAGACACCCATTCTCCGCCCGAGAACAAGGCGAAGCCCAAATCCGCGACGACCCAGAGCCGCATCCCTTCACAAGGTTCGACGAAACGCCATCCCGCCTGGGTCCAGCTCGCAACCTGACTCGCGTGCCCCGACCATGACCCTTCCGGCGCTTCGCCCACGATCCAGCAATCGCCCGGGGCGGGATCGGCGGGGGGCATGTTCGCGCCCGCAGCGACCGCGCTACCTTGCACTGCAATATCGAGCCGGACGAGCGCCTCGTTGTGGAACATCTCCTTCTGCGCCTGCCCCGGCTGAAGCAGCGGCAGCGAAAGGCGTGCGGTAGGCAGATCGGTCATGCGCTATCTCCCAAAGGCGGCAACCAGAGCTCGGTGGCGGGTGAAACAGCGTGGGTTCCTATCTGGCGCACCTGGATGGAGTTGCCCACGCCACGCTCTTCCGGAGAAAGAATGAACCCGGACGTTCCCACCTCGACAATTCGTTCGGCGCCGCTGGTGGGAGCGATGGTAACGCGGTAGCGTTCGCTCTCCTCGCCCAGCGGAGCGTCGAGCCCATCGACCCAGCGCCAGCCGATACGGCTGCGGCGAACCCACCGGATTTCAGTCGTGCCGTCGGCCGCTTCGACGGCAGCCAGATGCACCGGTGCAGGCGGTGCGAGGGAAATCCCCGTCGCCACCGCCGATGTCGCCGCCGCTTCGACGTCCCCAACGCCCTGGCCCAGCACGCGAATGCGGGATCCCGCCGAAATGCCCGGCAGATCGTGCATCGCCAGCGCGTCTCGGGTCAGAAGCGTGAATGGGTCGCCCACCTCCTGCGTCCCGATCGCCGGCTCGGTGCCACGCCGTCCCCGCCACAATCCCGAAAGCCGCCAAAGCGCTCCGCCTAACGGCTCGGCGCGTGCGAACTGGATCAGCTCCCCGCCGATCATCGCCAGATTGGCGCCCGCATCCAGCGCCGTATCATCCGCGTCGGCGAGCAGCATGTCCGCGTGCGCGAGCGCGATATCGATCCGGCTGATATGATCGGCCAGCCCCGCGGGCGCAGCACCGGGCGGCGAGACCACGTGCCCGAGCACCGCCGGCAGCCCCGTCGCCCCCGCCGGCGACCATGTCGCGCCGTCGTCGATGCTGAGCAGCAACGCGGCGCTCCGCCAGCCCGGCTCGGTACCCGCCGCCGCAATCGCGAACCGGGGCACATTCGCCAGCATGTCGTCGATCGGCGGCAACTCGAAGGCATGGACGATCGTGGTTCCGATCGCGAGATCGGGCGCGGGCAGCGCCCGGCCTCCGCTCGCCTCGGCGGCGAGCATTGCCGGCGCGATCCGCAGGCACTCCAGCGTCACGACCATCGACTCGAGCGACCAGCGATCCACCCGCCAGATACCCGGCTCGCCGGCGATCGCCACGCGCTCGCCTGGGCGCACGCCCAGCGCGCTCCAGCCGAGCGCTAGCGCGCGTCGCTCGCGCTCGAGGTCGAACCGGGCAAGTCCCGCCTCGACCAGCGTCTTGGCCGCCCCCGCAGGCATCGCGGCGGCGAGTTCTAGGCGCGCCTCGCGTGTCCCCGCTCCCGGGCGGACCGCGCGCTGTACGCCGGTCTGATAGTCGCGCTCGGGCTCGTAATAGCTGAGCGACATCGAACGCGGTGCGCTGTCGGGCGCCGCGATCGTCCGCACCGCGCGCAGGTTCGGGCGCGACACGGATCCGATCCCGGAATCCTCCAGCGCGGTCGCCGCCCCGCCACCGGCGAGCAGCACGAGACGTTCAGACTCCGCGCGGAACCAGGCGCCGGAGGCGCCGACCAGCGTCTCGACCGCCGCCCGCACACTCGCACCATAGGCGGAAAAGCCCGTCAGCATGGGCGTCGCGTCCCCGGCTTCGATCGCGCGACCGCCCAGCTCGCGAACGATCGCCCCCGCCGCCATCGCGCCGGAATCCGCTATGACTTCGAATGTAAGGGCCGGGATCCGGTTGCCGAACTCCGCGAGCTCGAGATCCTCGAAAACCGCATAGGCCAGGCCGCGATGCGCCGGCGCTGCGCCGGCTCCTTCGGCCGCAGCGATCAGCGGATCGACACCCTGATCTTCTCCGCCCGGATGCAGCCGGAACCCGGTCCGCACCTTGAAGTCGCCCGCGCCGCCGCGCAGCAGCTTGCCGTCGGCCCAGATCCGCCCGATGCTCAAAATCGGCCGTGCCGACAGCGCCACCGCGAACGATGCCGTGTAGCTATAGTTGGTAACCGAGGGTCGGCCCTTGCCCGCGCTCTGCGTGCTGCGATGCTCGATCAGGTCGGTCGCCCAGATTACCGAGCCCGCGACGCGCATCGTTCCGAACAATTTGGGGATCTGCGTGCCATAGGAGGAGGTCTGGATACGCAGCTCGGTCAGCCGGGGCCCCTCGCGCCCCTTGGGCTTGAACAGAACCTCGCGGTCGAACGCATTGCCCAAAGCCGCGCCCACCGCCGCGCCCACCGGCCCGCCCACCAGCCCGCCGACCACCGTCAGCACCACGGTCGCCATGTCAGTCCCCCTTGGTCACGCGCCACCGCCCGATGACCGGCCAGGGCATCGGCCCCGGCCGCTCCACCACGCGTCTCAATTGGGCATCGGCATGGATGACCCCATCTTCGGCGGCGATCGCCAGATGCAATTGTCCGGGGCCGGTCTTGACCAGCAGCAGATCCCCGGGCCGTTCGCCGTTTGCGAGGATCAGTCCCGAAATCTCGATAGCCCGCCGCGCGGCTTCGGGATCCCCTGTGCGCAGCGCGTATCCCAAGGGCACTCTGCCCTCGAAGCCCTCCGCTCGCATCGACAGGGCCGCGAGCCCGACACAGTCGAGCCCGCTTGCGTCGCGTCCATGCAACCGAAACCGCACGCCCAGCGCGGCCCGCGCCGCCGCTAGGCCTCGCTCGCCCGGCCTCATCCGCCGGGATAGCGCGTCAGCAGGTCGATTCCCGGCAGATAGGGTTCGCCACGGAAATTGATCGCATTGCCGAACCGCGCCGAACAGGTCGCGATCCGCTTGTCACAGCCTTCGATCAGCTCGACGAGCGCGCCCACGCCATCAAATCTGGGAGGCCGCCGCAGCGTCACGGCGCTGCCCTCGGATCGCGCGACGGCATCCTCCAGTCCCGAATTCGGGCCGCCAATCCAGCGCAGCCGCCCGCCGCCATAGGCATTGGCTACCGGCTCCAGCACATCGAGGGCTATCACCGCATCCTCCACGCCCATCACCCGCGCAAACCGTCGCCGCCCCGCCATTGCGATGCGGCACCTCTTGTCGCCCAGCTCCGCCCGGCACTCGGGCGATGTCTCCTCGACCACCGGCCGCTCGAGCGCTGCCGCGATCCCGCGCAATTCGGCGGTCAGTTCACCACCCCGCGTCTCGACCCCGCCGATCGTCCCTTCGCCCAGCGCCACTTGCTCACCCGGCGCCATCCAGTCGGTCGCGAAGATCGCCACCCGTGCCCCGTCCCAGCGCCCCGCCAGCAGATCGGTTTCGCTGATCGCCGCACTGGTCAGCGCTCCGGTCACATCCATGCTGTCGGCGTCCAGCTGCGCGCTCCGCACGATCGCGCTCGGCGTCATGCCCGGTGCCGCGCGATAGACCAGCCCATCGATCTCCAGGTCGCGGTCATGCGCGGTCAGTCCGATCGTCACGCCGTCGCGACGCTCGATCCGCCAGCACAAGGCGATCGTGGTGAGTTCCCCCTCCAGCCAGGTCATTCGCGGATCTCGATCAGCGGCACCGACATCGCGGCCCCCGCCAGGAAGGTCGCCCGGCTGACATTCAGCTGGTCTTCGGCGACCCGCTCCGGTCGCAGCGCATAAAGCTCGGTCACCCGCCCGGCATCGTCGGTGAGCAGCTGCACGTAGGAATTCCCGTGCATGAGAATCTGGGCAGCGACCGTCTCGGTCAGCGCCTGCCCGCCCGAGCGCGCCGTCACCAGCGCCACCAGAGCCGGATCGCTTCCGTCCAGTGAAGCACCGCCCACGCCCTCGGCGACAAGCTTCACCGCGCGCTGCGCCACCGGGTTCTGGCAATAGCCTTCGCGCACCTGCGCCTCATAGCTGCGCGGCCATTCGCCGAACCCGGCGAAGGTCCCCGCGCGCGACAAAGGCAGCCGCGCGGCATCCCGCGCGGACTTCCGTCCGAACCATTTGATGTGAGTCTCCTTTAGTCGCGGACTTGGCCGGGGCAGCGGCCATTAGTGCTTCCCTTCTCCCTTGATGGGAGAAGGAGGGGCCCGCCGCCGAAGGCGGTGGGAGGATGAGGGTGAGTTCTCCTGCAGTGCCGTCGCCAGGAGGAGAGGTCACCCCCACCCAACCCTCCCCCATCAAGGGGGTGGGCTAGGAGCAATTCAATACACCCTTATCGCCGCGTCGCGAACCAGATCACGTGGCGCGGCCCCTTGCCGTTCTGCCGCGCGCGCACCGCCACTTCCTCCACCGCGAAATCGGCCTCGCGCAGCCGCCGCGCGAAACGCTCATCCGGCGCCGCCGACCATACCGCCAATATCCCGCCCGGCTTCAGCGCCGTCCGCGCCGCCGCCAGCCCGCGCATCGAATAGAGCCCGTCATTGCCCGGCCGGGTCAGCCCGTCCGGGCCGTTGTCGACATCGAGCAGAATCGCGTCATACTGCCCCGGCGCGTAATGGATCACCCGGCCGACATCGTCCTCGATCACGCTCACCCGCACATCGTCGAGGCATCCCGCCGCCAGCTCGGCCATAGGTCCCCTCGCCCATTCCAGGATCTTGGGCACCAGCTCGGCCACCGTCACCCGCGCGTCCTTCGCCAACATCCCGAGCGCCGCGCGCAAAGTGAAGCCCATGCCATATCCGCCGATCAGCAGGTGCAGCGCCCCGCGCCCCGCCAGCCGCTCGAGCGTCATCACCGCCAGCGCCTCTTCCGAACCGCTCATCCGGCTGTTCATCAGCTCGTTGCGCTCGAGCACGATCATGAAATCGCCGCCGCGACGGAACAGCCGCAGCGGCTCGCCGCCCGGCACCTCGGCCGTATCGATCAGTTCGCGGGGCGTCATGTCATGCTCCTTGCTCCCACCCCCGTTGCGGTTCGGCGCGGACAATGCAACTGGGCCGCCACGCAAAGCACCTGATCGGAAAGACCCGCTTATGGAATATATCGACCAGAAGTTCGAAGACGTCGTCCTCTCGCTCGACGGTAACGCCTATCGCAAATGCATCTTCAACAACGTCGTCTTCCAATATGCCGGCGGCCCGCTCGAGATGTCCGATTGCGCGATGGATCGCATCCGGTTCCAGTTCGGCGGCGATCTCGCCCAGGGGCTGCATACGCTCTACCAGCTCTTCGGCACCGAAGGCATGCTCAGCATCCTGCGCGGCTTCACCGATCCCCAGCCCGGCGACACGCCCATCCAGCTGCGCTGAGGCAAGCGGGGTCAGAACCCCCGCACCCCGGCCTTGCCGCGCCGCCCGAGCAGGATCGCGCTCATCGCCCAGACGAGCGCATCGGCCCTGTCGGGCGAGCGCCCCGGCCCTTCATAGCCGCCGCCCGCCTGCAGCCCGCACAATTGGTCCTCCAGCTCGGGCCAGGCGCCGACATGCCAGGCCTTGCCCGCCTCGTAGAGCAGGGCGACCGGCTCGGCCCGCGCGCTCTTGCCCCTGCTGGCATGGACCAGCTTGAGCGGCAGCCCGGCATCGGCCGCGCGCAGCACGCTCGCGACCATGTCGCCGCCCTGGTTCTTCTCCGCCACCACCCGTTCCGCGCGGTGCCGCGCCGCGCAGGCCGCCACCGCCCGGGCCCAGCCCTCGGGCGATGCGCCATGCACGCTGGCATCCTCGAGCACATAGCCGTGCCCATCGTCGCCCATACCGACCGCGACGATCCCGCAGGCATCGCCGTCGGCGCTGGCCGGCGGATCGACGCCCACCACCACGCGCACCAGCTCGGGCACCGCGCGCACCCGCCTCTGCTCGATCAAGGTCCGCGTCCACAGCGCGCCGGCGACATCGTCGATCAGCTCGCCGTCCAGCTCCTGCCGGCCCAGCCGGGTCCCCGCATAGTCGGCCAGCATCGCCTCGACGAAGCTGCGCGGCAGATGCGGATTGTCGCGCGTCCGCCCCACCGTCTCATGGCAATCGCGCATCGCCATCACGCGGCGCATCAGCTTCACCGGCCGCGGTGTCGTCGTTACCACCACGCGCGGATCGTCGCTGCCGCGCATGCCCATCAGCAGATTGTCCCACGCCGCATCGCCCTTCACCGCGCGCCACTTGCCCAGCTCGTCGCACCAGGCCGCGTCATGCTCCGGCCCGCGCAGCTTCTCCGGCGCCTCGGCCGAGAAGACATATCCACGCGCGCCCGAGGGGAAATGCACTTCGCCGCTATCCACGAACCAGCGAATCGCCTCGTGGTCGCGCGCCACCGCCAACAGGCCGCTCGCCCCCTCGACCATCACGCGCCGCACATCCTCGATCGTCGCGCCCACCAGCGCGATCCGCGCGCCCGGGCGCGACCGCGCGACCGCGCTCACCCATTCCGCGCCCGCCCGCGTCTTGCCGAAGCCGCGCCCCGCCCGGATCAGCCATATGCGCCAGTCGCCGCCGGGCGCATTCTGCCCCGGATGCGCCCAGCGCCACCAGCGTCCCTCCAGCTCGCGCCGATGCGCGCCGTTCAGCGACTGCAGCGTGCGCAGTTGGTAGAGCGCAGGCAGCCGCGCCAGCCGTTCGATCGGATCGCGCGGCGTTTCCTTCCCGGTCATGTCCGTTCCCTGACCTGCCTTTCGAACACCGCCAGCTTCTTGAGCAATGCCGCATTGGTCTCTTCCTCGGCCGCGATGCGGCGCTGCGCGTCGCGCCGGCTCGGCCGCATGCCGCCCTCCACCGTGGCGCGGCGATGCGCCAGCACCTGCAGGATCGTCCGGGCATCCATCTTCTCGACCGCCGCGTCGGCGGCGGCAGCCGCTTCCTCGCCCCCGTCGCCCGGCAGGATCGGATCGACCGACTGGAGCGCGCGCCCAACCAATTCGGTTTCGAGGCGCTCATACCCGGCGAGCAGCGCATCGCGCCACAGCCCCGCAAAATCGGGATCGAGACGCCGCAGCCGATAGGCGGAGCTCGGCACGACGCCGGCTTCCTGTGCCGCGAGCTTCACATTGCAGCTGAGCGCGAGCACGTCGAGGAAGCGCGCGCGCTTCGTCTTGGTCCAGTGCGTCTTGCTGAGCCGCTGCAGCTGCAGCGGGCGCCGTTTGCTTCCAGTGATACGCAACTCGTCCATGTGCACCTCCAACGCAAGCGGGCCGGCGCACCCTGGTGCCCGGCCCGTCCAAAGACCCGAAGGCCCCGACTCGCAATTCCTCATCGTTCCCGATATGTGGCGTATATGTAGTTTACAAACCCGTCAGGTAGCGAAGGGCGGAAATTGCAGTCTCGCCTGCAATTATGACGGCCATCGTTCGGACGATTACGACCGTCCTGTACGATGGCACAGCCCAGCCGCGCGTGTTGTGATATCGCTTTACCGTCTCGAACGGCATGAGCGCGAACGCCAGCATGATCGGCAGTCCGACCAGCCCGAAGAATATCAGGTCGGTCGTGTCGTGAATCACTCCCGCTTCTCCAACCCCTCGACGCAATTCGCCAGCTTGCTTGAAGCTCTACATCAAGCGTTACGATAAGTCAAGCGTTTTTAACCGATCTGGTTATCTCAAAGGCGAAGAAATTTCCTGACGCTTAGGCCCAGGAGCCACAACCCGCCAAACAAAGCTGCAATCATGCCAGCTATAAACAGCGTCTCTATGCCATAAGGCAGACCTCCCGGCGCGAGCACGACATACGCGCCTGATAGCCCCGCTAGCGCGAGGCCGCCCATCAGCACCGCAAGAGGCCAAGCAACAGCCCTAATGCTCACTCCGGCTTCTCCACCGGCTTATGCTTCACCAGCCGTTCAACCCATCCACCCGATGCAACGATACCGGCGAGCCCACCAGCGAGTAGGCCCGCTCTGATGAGCGCGGATTGAGGCCCGCCTGCGAACAAAGCCATCACGTCCGGCCCGAGCGCGACGATGGCGACGAGAGCGAACAAAGCTATCCGGACCAGAAAAGCGGTCACTTGGTCTTTTCTTCCCGGGGGCGTGCCCGCGCGATCTTCCCCACACGCTGCTTGAAGCGCTCCGGATCGTCGTCCGTCTCTAGCTCGCGCGCGGCTTCCTTGAACTTGTCGAGCTGGGTTTTGGGTTCGTCGGTCATGAGAGTAATCTCTTTTCCAAGCTCTTTAAAACGGCGATGTGATCGTCTGTCTTAAGGCCCGAGGTCGCCCACCAGTACCCCTCATTAAAACTAATCCCCACCCGCCTTACGAGCATGAAATTCGGAAGTTTCTTGGCGGCGCCGAATGGGTCACTCTCGATATGAAAACCGCCAATGCGGTATTCGCCTTGCTGACCCACGTAATCCAGCGAATGCTTCGCTAAATCGTCAAATAAGCCCTTGAACACGTTAAGTTTTTCTTCAAAGTTTGTATGAAGTTCTACGACGATTTGGCTTTCGTACAGTCTGACTGGGGCCGGCTGTTTTGCCAGCAAAATTCCAAATTCGCGCTCAATATACTCATGAAGATCATTAATGAACTGATCTAATATAAACGTGTTACATTTTGCGGTTACGATAAAACCGTCTGAATACACACCAAGTTCATCAATCTGTACATTGTCCCACTTCCCGACGCGCAGATGAATAGAGGCTCCATTCGCACTAGAAGGGTCCGGTATTCGATCGGGCGGTATTTGAAAGTTATATCGCGCCGTCACCTCGCCTACTAGATCTATGAAAAACGGATTGCCCCTCGTGAAGCGGTAGCCGCCCAAAGCTATTACCTTTGACTGCTCTATATTGATCAGTTCCATTCCAGTTCCTAGATTGAATGGCGCCTAAAGAATTTGTGGTTTGCACTTGCTCCCAACTGGACGCACCGGACTTAATCGTATCTAGCGCAGACGCGGCAGCGCGATCGCCAAGTTTCCAGTCGTATTCATCTACAACATCTTCGGCCGCCTCCACGACGAGGCGAAGGCGAGCATCCAGCGCCTCGGCCAACCGCAATAGGAAGTCAAATTCCCACACGGCCTCTGAGGATTTCTCAAACCTTGAGACGGCGGGCTGCTTGGTTCCCATCGCCATCGCCAACTGCGATTGAGTTAACTGCCGGCGTTCTCGCAGCGATCTAAAGAGGGCGGGCACCTCTTCTTCGAGCTCCGCCCGAAACCACTCTCGCCTAAAGTCGCGATCTTGGAGCCTGTCGCCAATAGACAGGTCAATGCGGCTTAATCTCTCCAGGGAATATTGTTCCTGCATCAATCTGGTCCCGCCTAGATTTTGCCGCATCTAAATGCCGTTTCGGAGTTTTTGGGGTCTTCTTTTGGAAAGATTCCAAAACAATGATCACGGACCCTCTAAAAATGAAAATATTACGGTAGATGTTGGTTGCCACTTCCGTCCGCAACTCAAAAAGACCATCTCCCAAACTGTCAGTTTTTGGGTACCGGAGTGCATTTCCCTTACTCGCCAAGGTTCGCAAATCCCGCCTCAGGCGGGCTTCCGCAGCGACACCCACTTCAAGAAGAAAGGCGTCAACCCGGTTGTCACACTGAAGCAGCAACCAGGCCAATATCACCTCTGCGTTATGCGGACAAGGGCATCGGGTTGCGACATTATAACACACGCGTTATACGGCGAGTCGCGCGTGGCACTGCACGTAGTGGGGCCGGAGGTCAGGTGACCAGGAACGATTTGCAGCGTCTCCCCTGGGGTTCAATTCCCCCCGGCTCCACTCCCTTTACTTACCGCATTTGTCACGATGGTCTAGCCTCGACCTTCTACGCGGCCTCCTTCGCCAGCCCGGTCCGCGCCGCCTTCCCTTCGGGGCCTCGCTCTTAGACCCCGAGATCAGACCTTGCATAGGTCAGCCGCTTGCCGACGATGCCCGCAATGGCGTTGTACGAGCGCTGGCGGTCATCAACGCCGTTGGCGATCCGATTGTTATAGCGGAACTCAAATTCGGCCAGATAGCGGTGCAGATGCTGCTCGCCGCAATGCTGGTACACGCCCTTCATGCCACGCTTGAAGATCGAGAAGGCGCCTTCCACGGTGTTCGTGTGGATCGTGCGGTCGTTGCGGTCCACGTACTGCTTGGCGCCGTGAAGGGTCGTGCCGTGCTCGGCGAACTCCTTGCCGATCTTCTTATACATCTTGGCTTCGTCGGTCATGAGGCGGGCTTCGCGGCTGATGTTGGCGCGCACGATCGGGTGCACGGCATCGGCGCGGAACTTGTCGAAAGTGAAGGTGCGCATGGTGCCGGTGGTGCGATCCACCAGCGCCAGCACGCCGAACTTGTGGGCATGGCCGCCAAGGGCAACGCCGGTATCCTTCTTGCGGCCGAAATAGGTCTCGTCCACCTCAACGGCGCCGCCGCCCGAACCGAAAGGCACGTCCAGATCGCCGGTACGCATCGCCTCGCGGATACGGTGGGCGAGGAACCACGCGCTCTTGTACTGGACTTCGAGAACGCGGCTGAGCTGGTGCGAGGAAATGCCCTTCTTGCTGGACACCATCAGGTGCACGGCCTGGAGCATCTTGTGGAGCGGCATGCGGGCATGCTCGAACACGGTGCCCACCTTCACAGTGAACTGCTTGCGGCACTCGCCACACTTCTTGAGGCCGTGACGAACAACGCCTTCCGGGTTCTTCACGCTCGCCTTGGAGCGGACACCAGCCAGATCGTACACACGGCCACCGACCACGCCGCAATGCGGGCACGTCATCCCATCGGCCCACACGATGCTTTCGAGGAAAGCGAAAGCCTTGGCTTCATCGTGGAAGTGCGAGGAAGAAAGAACCGACATGGTGATGCTCCGTTGATGCCATCCTTATGCACCATCGGAGTGGGTTTGTAAACTACATAATCGCGCGATATGTGCCATATCAGCGCGACGATGTCAAGGATTTTGTGCCCATTTGGTTTGTTTTCGCTGGCCTCGCATCTCAGTGGGCCCGATACGGCAATTTGCTGAAGCTCGGGCAGGATGTCCGCCAACGGCCCCATAACTGACATTGAATACGCAACTCGCATATGGCTGGCTTTGGCCAGAAGCTGCCTGTCTTCATTCGGCATGACCAAAGGCTAAGCTGCAGTTCGGCGTCGGGTCGGTCGGCCAACCGTTCAGTCTGCAACGCAAAGAAATCGACATTGCTCGGACTGTCGTTGCCGAAGTTCGCCTGCAATAGTATGATCCTTTTCGCATACGATCCAAAGGCACGCGGGAGTGAGCTTTGATCGAGACGCTCCAAGTCGATCTGGCGCATGAGCCCGAATTTACCCTTGGACGGCTGTGCGTCTCGCCGACTCGCCGCGAGTTGATGCGCGACGACGGCATGCGGGAGGTCACCGAGCATCGCGTCATGCAGGTTTTGATCGTGCTGGCGCAGGCGCGGGGCGATGTCATTACCCGCGATGAGCTGGTGCAGGCTTGCTGGAATGGCCGCGCCGTCACCGATGATGCGATAAATCGCGTGATATCCCGTCTACGCAAATTGGCCGGCGGGATCGGGCGCGGTTCGTTCGAAATCAGCACGGTAATGAAAATCGGCTATCGGCTGATCGGAAGTGAGGCGCCTGGCGGGTTCGGCGACCTGACGTCCGCCCATGTCGAAAGGCGCATTCCTTCCGGTGACGTCGGGCGCACGCTCTCCGGAGGCACGGAAATCGAGGCGACGAATGCCGGCGGCCCCGTCAATCGGCGTGGCGTCGTCCTGGGCGGGGCCGCCAGTTTCCTGGCCCTCGCCAGCGGGGGACCGCTGCTTTATCGCAATCTGCACCATCCGGCAGTGCCGCCCGAGGTCCAGTCGCTGATGGCTCAGGCGCGAACGATGATGTTCCAGGCCAATTTCGACGGGCTCAACCAGGCGGCGGGCCTGTACCGGCAGGTCGTTGCACTCGCGCCGAACTATGCCGATGGGTGGGGCGCGCTTGCCTTCACCTATTCCTATTCGGCTCATTTCCGAGGGCGTGAGGAGGGTGAAGCGCTGCGAAGCCGGGCCCGCGCGGCCGCCGCACGGGCGATGCAATTCGATGCGCGCAACGGACTGGCCCAGGCGGCGCTTGCGATCATCGATCCGTGGCACGGCAACTGGCGCGTGAGCGAAAGCATGTTGCGCAAGGCGCTGCTCCATAATCCGGACAATGAAGTCATCGCCAACGTCCAGGCGCGCATCCTGCGGATGATCGGCCGGTACCGGGAGGCCTTTGATGTCCTCCAGGAGAAACAGCCAAGGACGCTGCAGCCCGTCACCTATGCCTCCCTGATCACCACGCTCTGGGGGTTAGGTGAACTCGAGGAGATGGAACGGTATATCGAGCGGGCGGCATCGCTCTATCCAAGCTCTTTCGAACTTTGGTTTCAGCGTTTCGATATTTACCTGTTCATCGGCCGCGTCGACGCCGCCATCGCAATGCTGAAGAACCCGGAAGGCCGCCCAAGCGTCAGCGGCGCGGTGCTCGATTACAATGTCGATGTCGCACGTGCGTTCGAGAGCCGGGCTCCGCAGGACATCGATCGCGCCATGAAAGTGTGGTCGGCGCAGGCGGCCGACGGCAGCGGGGGAGCCCAGCTCGCCATCCAGTTCGCCGCCGCACTCGGCCGTATTGGCGAAGCCTTCGTTCTCGCCGACGCATTCTATTTCTCGCGCGGATTCGTCGTGCCGGACGCGAGATTTTCCGGTTCGAGCAACTATCACCTCCCGGACGAACGAGAAACGGAGTTCCTGTTTCAGCCGCAAACCCGGGCGATGCGCACCGACGCGCGCTTCAATCGCCTGACGGGGATGCTGGGCCTGGAGCGCTATTGGCGCGAATCGGGCATCCAGCCCGACTTCCGGACCGATCAAGCGCACGCATAATCGACAACATGCTTTCAGGAGACGGCGCTGTGTCGGCTTCGATCGGGACTCCGTCCACCGCGCCGCTATTCCTATCGACTCAGGCGAATGCTTGCCTCCTCCTTTGCCGCCGCAGTCCCGCACCTGCGGCACCGAAACCCGCGATCATCATGATCCAGCCGGATGGCTCGGGCACGGCCGCCTGGAAGGTGCTGCCCGCGAGCACGTAATTGCCGACGTTCTGCCCAAGCAGGAGCCCCGCTTCATTGTCGAAGCGGAAGTGAATGCCTCCCCAGAGCCGGCTGTTGGCTCCGTCGAGCGCCGCCTGCTCGAGCCCGGTGAAGCTTCGCGTGTCGCCGCCTATCGTCAAGGTGAACCCTTCGTCGTCTCCGAACAGGGCACTGAGCACCGTAGAGCCCGCGCCCGATAAGAAGGAATGCGCCGAAGGGTAGCTCGGATGGTTGGGCGTCGTGAACACTGGGCTCCAATTGGGATCCGGATTTGTCGGGTCTTCCCGGATGGCGGTGATCGGACGCCAGAACGCATAGTCATATTTGGCGTCGAACCCGGCGATCGCCGCATCGGCGAGGCTCGTACTGAGCAGCGCGAAGTCCCGAGCAAACTCGATCGTGGAAAGACCTTCGTCGTCGGCGACAAGGAGCCCGATCTTGACCCATGTCGATCCGTTTGCCGTGTCCCAGAACAGCGCGCTTGCCGTTTGGTCGGCAGTGCGGGTGAGGCTCGTCGCCGAGCCGACATCCCTTACCTCGGCGAGCGCAGCCGCATATTCTGGAGTACCCAGACCCGGCGGCGGCGCGGGCTTGAACTGATCCGACGACGTCAGCAGGAAGGGCGTGACCCCACCCCATTGCGGAAATGCGGGCGGAGCGGGCGACGTAGGCTTCCAGTTGCCAGGCAGGCCTGTCGGCACATAGGGAACCACGGCCGTTGCGCCATCGCCCGTGCGCAGGGCGATGATCGATTGGGCGAAGGCGGAACCGGTGGCGATGCCTTGGTTCATGGCTGCCGGATTGGATACGAGCGAAAGGCTCAGGTTCAACGCTGCCTGGTAGTCCGCCGCATGAGTCGGGTCGGCTGCGACGAGCACCTGATAGGCGGCTTGGGACACGGCAGCGCGGACATCGCCCCCCGAACCTGAAACGCCGCTCAGATACGCCTTGTCCGGCTCGCCAAGAACCGAATTGGCCGCATCGTGCATCGCGATGTTCATCATCGCGAGGGTGCGCGTCTGGGCCGGCGGACCGCTGGCGAGCAATGTGGTCGCCCGCTCGTTCCAGTACAGGATAGGATCGCTCTCGAATGTGATGGTTTGCGCCAACGCCTGTGCGGGCAGGAGCAGGGCGATTGCCATGGCGGCTGCGCCAAGCTTCTTCCCCTTCGCACTTTTTCGCGTCGGCGCAGATTTCGCCGTGAGGTGCAGTCGCATCATGAACTTTCTCCCCATTGCCGTGGAATTGCGTCCGAACGGGGTGATGATGCTCCCCGGGCAATCGAAGCGCGCCGACGGCAAACCGATATTTGTCTGAGGAAGTGCCGAGTTTTGCCTGATCGATGGCTCCGCATGGCGAAATCTGTCCGGCGCCCAAGGCTCTGATTTCTTCCGGTAGGCCATACGATCGAATCGCGGCTTTCAGGAATCGTCAAATCCGCAATGAACGACGGGAAGTGGGCGCCGAGCCGACGGGGACTCGACCAGTCGACGTCCGCAAACCACCGGTTGCGGACATGGCCGGCGACGGGCAAGCTGCGCACGCGATGGATACTGCAAACGTCCCGAACCCAGATCCTCCTGACGGCGGTCGCCGACCGCGCCGATCTCAGCCGGTCGGTAAAGTCGAAACGCTGGCAACGGAGCTGTCATGAGACTCTTCATTCTTCCCATATTGGCGCTGCTCGGCGCCGCCCCCGCGCCCGAGGCCAAGTGGCAGCGCATTTTCGACGGCAAGACGCTCGCGGGCTGGACGCCCAAGATCACCGGTCGCGCGGTCGGCGAGGATCCGCTGCACATGTTCATCGTGAAGAACGGCGCGATCCGCGTCTCGCACTCCAATTACAAGACGTTCACCGGCGAGTTCGGCCATCTCTTCTGGAAGACGCCGCTCAAATCCTATCGCGTCCGCTTCGACTACCGGTTCTTCGGTGAGTCGTTGCCGGGCATCAAGGTCTGGCAGGCCAGCAATTCCGGGCTGATGCTCCATTCGCAGGCGCCGGAGACGATGCGCCGCGATCAGGATTGGCCGGTGAGCCTCGAGATGCAGCTGCTCGCCGTTCCGCGCCCGTCGCGGGAGCCGACCGGCAATGTCTGCACGCCCGGCACCACGGTGGAGATCGACGGCAAGCGCGATCCGCGCCACTGCATCCTGTCCTCCTCGCCTTTGCTGCCGATCGGCCGCTGGGTGCATGCCGAAGCGGAGGTGCTGCCCAATGGCGAGATCACCCATTTCATCGACGGCAAGGCGGTGCTGCACTACGCCGCGCCCGAGCTCGATCCTGCGGACAAGGACGCGCAACCGCTGATCGCCGCGGCGGGGGGCAAGCTGGAGCTGCGCCAAGGCTATATCGCGCTCCAGAGCGAAGGCCATCAGATCGAGTTCCGGAACATCGAGCTGCAGCGGCTCGACTGAGGGTTGGCCGACATCAAGCCTGGCTCACCCAATACACAAGAAAAAGCAAAGACTTGTACTGTCAGCACGCAACAACTTCGCGTTACTTGTGCCGATATGGTTATGTTGCAGCGCAGCGTATTGCTTCTTGACGCTGTTACCGTTAACTACAATATAGCCACGGGGCATCCCAGCCATAACATCTTGTATTTGAACGGTCGGCGTTGCGGGCGCATCGCCGCACGATCGATTCGCAGGATCGGGATCTCCTCGTTTTGACCGCCGAACGGCTGCCGGGGGGCGCCGTTCACCCGTCTTCCGCCAAGCGCAAGCGACCGCGGCACGCCGGAGATATCGAAGTGAATGCGCGTAAAGCGTTACGTAATCGAGAGCTGTTGCCGGATTTTTTGAAGGCCGGGGGGAATGAAACGGGAGGGACGGGACGGCGCGGGCCGGGCCGTGACAGCGCGCGTTTCGACTTGCTGACCGCATGGGCGCGGCGAAGTGCGCGCGACGCCGAGCGCGCCGCGTCGTCCGGCGAGCCACCATCGGGCTTCCAATATCCGACGTACAATCCGGTGCTGCGCCCGATCCGTCCGGTGATCGTGCTGATCTGCACCGGCAGCGTGCTGCTCGCGATGCTGCTCTGGGCCGCGACGCTGCATACGATCGCCACCGAGCAGAATCGCGCGATCGCCTCGGCGATCCGCGAGAACCGCAACCGCTCGATCGCCTATGAGCAATATGTCGCGCGCACGCTCGATGCCGCGAACGTCGCCGCGGTCGCGCTGGCCCAGCGCTTCCAGGATCTCGTGCCCGTAGCGCCCGGTGGCACTCCCGGCACGATCCGCGACGCGGTGGCGACCAACCCGCTCTTCGCGTCCGTGGTGGTCGTCGATGCCAATGGCAATGTCCGCTGGTCGACGCTCGACAGCCTGCCGCCGATGAATCTCGCCGCCGAGCCCGCGTTCAAGGCTTTCCGCGCCGGCAAGGCGCCGCGCGACGTGTGGCTCAGCACGCCGGAGATGTCGCGCTTCCTCCACCGTCCGCTGATGTCGATCTCGCGCGCGATCCGCCGCGCCGACGGCAGGTTCGGCGGCGGCATCATCGTCCGCATCCCGGTCGAACGCCTGACCGATTTCAACGAAGGCGCGGCGATCCGTCCGCTCGATCTGATCTCGGTCATCCGCCTCGACGGGATGACGCTCGCGCGGCGCGAGGGGCTGCGGGTCAGCTATGGCCAAGATCTGCGCGGCAAGCTGGTGATGCAGCACCAGCGGGCACAGCCCAACGGCACCTATCTCGGGCCCAGTTCGATCGACGGGGTCTGGCGCTATTTCAGCCATCGCCGGCTCGATCGCTACGGCATCTTCGCCACGGTCGGTGTGGGCCAGGCCGATGTTCTCGCCGATGTCGAGGCGCGCGCGCGCCAGTCGCGGCTGGCGATGGCGGCGCTGACGGTGGCAATCTTCGCCTTCGCCGCCTTCGCCATCTTCGGCATCCTCCGCCGCGAGCGTGCCGCGCGCGACCTTGCCGGCGCCAATGCGCGGCTGCGCGAGGCGCAGCGGATCGGCCGGATCGGCGATTGGGAATATGATCTGCGCAGCGATCGGGTGATCCTTTCCGATCAGCTGTGCGAGATGTACGGGCGTGCTCCTGGCGACGATCTGGTCGGCCCGGGCGAGGCGCTCGCGCATCTCGACGAGCCCAATCGCGAGATCCTGCAGGCTGCGTTCCGCGTCGCGATCGAGGGCAGGCGCCCCGAAAGCTGCGAGATCGTCACCCATATGCCCGTCGGCGCGATCTCGTATCGCCGCATCCGCATCGTCCCGCTGCTCGGCCCCGACGGCACCGTCCACACGCTGATGGGCACCGAACAGGACATAACCGCCGAAAAAGTCCACCAGCAGCTCCGCGACGAAGTCGCCCATATGTCCCGCGTCGAAGCCATGAACGTAATGGCGGCGACCATCGCGCATGAATTGGCGCAACCCCTTACGGCGGCTTCCAACTATGTTGCGGCGGTCCGGATCGCCGCGCGCCAGCGCCCCGATGCCGATCCCGCGATGATCGCCCTGCTGGTGAAGGCAGGCGAGCAGATCGGCCTGACCAGCAAGATCATGGAACGTGCGCGGGACATGGTGGCAAACGGGACCGCCGGCGAGCACAGCGCTGTGCTCGCCGAGATCGTCGACGACGCGATCGCGCTGGTGAAGATCGCCAATCGCGATTGCGCCGCCGCGCTGTCCGAGCAGCTTGATCCCGAAGTCCGCCTCGTCGCCGCGGACAAGGTGCAGATCCAGCAGGTATTGCTCAACTTGTTGCGCAATGCGTGCGAGGCGGCCGCGACACAGGAAGCGCCGCGCGTCGTGGTGTCCAGCCGCCGAGAAGCGAACGGGATGGTGCTGATCTGCGTCGAGGATAACGGCCCCGGCATTTCGCGCACCCTGGGCGACGTCTTCTCGCCTTTCTCCTCCACCAAGGAGGGCGGGCTTGGGCTCGGCCTGTCGATCTGCCGCGCCATTGTCGATTCCTATGGCGGGCGCATCTGGAGCGAACCGGGCCGCGCAGTCGGGGCGGCGGTCTGTTTTACGCTGCCTTCGCTGGACTAGGTCGTGAACCCATAAACGCGAATGACCGCTAACGACCCAATAGCGGCCGTTCGATCTGGCGAGGCGAATTCCGAAAGCCGCCGTTCGCCCAGCCAGGCATTGGACGACAGCAAGGGTCATCTTTACACGTTCAACGCTGACGACGTTTCGGAGATTTACCGCCTGGCCACAGGAGCCGGCGAACGTCGACCGATTAAGGTCAGACCCGTGCCATCCCGCCTGCCGGCCGGCTTGACTGAAGTCATCGATTTACCAACAGTTGCAAAACTGGCGGCAGTGCTGGTTCACGGGGGGGAGTCGTTGTGCGCTTTGAATTTATTGTGGCCCTTTGCGCGTCCCTGATGGCGCTGCAGCCGTCGCCCGTATCGGCGCAGCCTGCGGCGTCTGAGATTAGCCTGCACCCGGCATGGATCGTGGAAGAGGGCATTGGCGACGTTATCGTCTACCTTTCTGACGATTTCAGGAAGTCCGCTCCGCTCGACGCGGAGCCGCTGAACCTGGTGACGATCCATCGCAGCAATCCGGGGGACGCCCGCAATAGCCCCCAAAAGGACGTGAATTCGCTGCACAAGTATTTGAAAGCGAACTCCGGCTTCATGGCTAAGGATCTCGTTGCATTCGCGTCGAGCCGAGATCTCGTCCGTTTCTACTTCCGCGGCGACCATGAGGCGCTGGCCGCGCGCTTCCAATATCCGCAAGCTACGTTGAGCAAGGCCAACGCCCAGGACTTGGCCAGACTCCGATCGATCGGTATCGGCGACTTCTCTCGGTTCATCGCCAAGAGCGCCACCTCGGAGGCAGACCTTCAGCGGCAAATCCTCGGCGATCGCGCCCCTCCGGCGGAAGATCGGACCCTTGAGCTCAAACTAAGGATCGAGGCCGGTAGCGTCGACAAAAGCCAGGTGCTTGCGGCGTTGGAGCGCAAGCACTTCGATGACGTTACCTCGCAGGTGGCGGTCGGCGGTGGCGACGACAAGCTGGAGTTCGACGCGCGCATACGCTTTTCGGAATCGCTTGTGCAGAAAGTGATGAACGAGGTCTGTGCCGATGCGGCGAGAAGTGGTGGTCAGTGCGTTGGGTGGTCCGGGAGGTTCGAGCCAATTCATCTTACCCTGTAATCTCTGCGGGAATGCCTTGCTCTCCGAAGGTAGGAGAATGGCGACGCGAGGTGTCGGTAGTGCCCGGCGAGAATGGGCAGTTCGCGGTCGGTGACTGAGCAAAGCTGCCGGTCCGCTGACCACCAATTTCAGACGTTGGTGCAGGCCGCAGCAATCGATCGCCGGAAAATGTCAAGGAATGGTGGATTGCGGGCCGGCAGCTTTTAGGAGCCGAAGCCGTGATAGCTGTCGTTCCTGATCGGGCCTCCGCGAATGGCAGCAAACGCCCCAATTGCTGTCGTTCGGCGCGCTTTCGGTAGCGCCTAAAAGCCGTCGTTCGTTCTGCTACCCCTAAAATGACCGCTGCGCCCAATCGGTCGCTGCCGGTTTGATCGAGCCGGCTCCAACCGGTCGTTCGTCAGTATCCAGCTTTTTGAAGGAACTGGCCGAAAAGGAGAGAAAAACGCCCCGCCGAGGAAGACCCTCCATAATCCATCAATAGACGCATTGAGGCGGCATGCAGGGTGTACCGGATAACTTACCGAATTGGTCAGCGATCCGGCTGCGCATCGCGGCAAGAGCGTGCCTCAAGTCCGGCGACGAGGCATGGAGCTGAGCGAGATAGCGGGTACGATTGGCTGCGATACGGCCGGCTCGTTCGGCCTGCGTGGCTTGTGCCGTTGCGCCGGGAAGCGTGGTCGCGATACTGAATTCTGGTCGACCCTCAGTTTGTCGGGCGAACAGCGCGATCAGCGCATCGACGTCTTTGGGCAAGTCGGTCAGCCGGTTCTGGCGGGTTATATCTGGTTCGACCGCCGGTCCTTCCTCGTTGACAACCCTCACTTCCCACCCCTCCGTTTCGATCCGCCAGCGGACGAGACCATCATCGGTGGCGAAGCCAAGCCGGATGCTCCCGAGCGGCGTAGGCATCAACGACGGCGTCTCGGGAACGGCGTAGAGCGTCGTGTCGAGTGACCAACCACCAAAGCGCTGAGTGGGTGCGTCCTCCCGACCTGGAAATACGCGAAAGGCGGCAAAATCGCTGCCTTGATAAAAAAAGCGTTCGCCGTGAGTCAATGTCGCCACCACATTGCCGTTGCGATCGATTAGTTCTGAGCGATCGTTCTCAACGACTTGAGCGTGGCCCCGAGTATCAAAATCAGATGCGGAGCTGAAACGCGGTGGGAACGCCCACTGGCCGTCAACGCGGATGAAGCCCGCTTGATCGCCTTCTTTCGCCGCGGCGAGGCCGTGTTGGTCGAAGCCGCCTACCTGGGAGAAGCGTGCAGGGATGACGATCGCGCCCGTTTTCGCGTCCGCAAATCCGTAGCGGGCGGTGCCCTGATCCTGGAAGCGGACCAGCCCGTTAGCACTGACACCCCAGGCGTTCACGCCGGGCGCGAAGCGCGTCACCACCCGGCCTGTTGCATCAATATAGGCGATCTCGCCAGACCCAAGACCGACTCGGGCGAGCCCGGCAGGCGCATCAAGGCCGCCGTCAGCCCGGTCTCCGGTGAAGTTGCCAGCATAGCTAAATCGCTCGGGAATTACGAAGCGGCCGGTCCGGTCGACATAGCCCCAGCGCCCGCTGCTATTGTAATTGTAGCCCCCGGAAATCGTCGCGGGAGCAAGGCCATTGACGGCGAATGCGCCGATCCCACCAAAGCGAAGCGGGATGACCTCTTTTCCCGTGCGATCGATCGCGCCGAAGCGACCTGCACGACTGACGCCGGTCAGCGAGGCCCCCCTGAAAGGCCGAATAATGTCGTAGCGAGGCTCCACCACGATCCGTCCGTTACGGTCGATCATCCCCGACGAAAGGCCAAAGCCCGAAGGATTGCGGATCTGCACAATCGCGAGGCCGTCGGCGTCATAGCTTCCTGCTCCGGCGAAGCCGGGCGCAATCACGATTCGCCCCGTCTCGTCGGCATAGCCCCATTTATCGCCGACCAGGACAGGCTCGGGTCCGTGCGAGAAAAGCGCACGGTCGTAGCTCGCGTCGGCGACGCCGTCGAACCTCAATCCGGTGGTCGCACGGGTCCGCAGGTTCAGATAACCGGCCTTCCCTCCGCGCCAAATCGCAACCCAATCGCCTTGAAAGAGAGGCGATCCTGCCTCCCACGTGGCGGGCTCCACCACGTTACCGCTGCGATCGACATACCCGGTCAGTGGAACACGTCGGGGGCTTTGGGCTTCTGCTGCGGTGGCAAACAGGAGGGAGGACAAAAGGAGGAGCCGTTTCATCCGCCCATCATGCACAGCAATGGGATAGTGAAAAGACGGCCTCGCAATACATGGCCATGCAATCATCCGGACGCGACCTATTCCAGGCCCGGATTGGTTTGCGGTCTTTGATAATCTGTATCTCAAAATTGTCGGCTAAGCGGCACGCAATCCCAAAAGCTGCCGGCCCGCTTTCCACCACTTCCGGCCATTCGCGATTTTATGAGTCTACGGCCTAATCTGGCGACGCCGGCGCGGTCTGCACCGTTTCTGCACGCGATCGACGCGAAAGCGCCGCGCCGCCAGCGTTCGCGGTGGATGCACCACCGCCAATAGCAGCCTCTCATCAAGGGAGGTGCCCCAATGCCCCAGGTTCGCCGTGTCGCCGCATCGATCGCGTCACGCCATAGCTTCGCGATCAAGCTCCTCGCGGCGGTTGCGCTGGTCGCAGCCGCCGACATTCTGTTCTACTTCCAGGGCGTAGGCGCGACCCTGGGTGGGTTCGCGCTTCTGTGGACCGCAGCTCTGGTGATCGCGGTGGTTGGCGTCCGCCGGCACCCCCAGGCCGGGTTCGCCGCCGCACTTGCGATCCTCTATGCGCTGATCCTGATCGAAGCGCCGTCGCTGCTTGGCTGGACGTTGTTCTGGGCAGCGATATCCAGCGCCGCATTGCTCGCCCGGCGCCGCTTCGACAATGCCGGCGACTGGGCGCTCCGACTAGCGGCCTATGTCCTTCTCGGCGTCGCCCGGCCGATCGCGGACCTGACCCGCATCGGCCGGCTGCCTGGCTCGAAAGGCGTCACCCGGCTCGGCAGCTTCGCAGCTGCGGCGGCGCTGCCCTGCATCGGCGGCGCGTTGTTCATTGCGCTGTTCGCCGGAGCCAATCCAATCATCGGCAACGCCTTCGCCTCGATCCGTCCGCCCTATCTTTCGGACGTTCTGCTGCATCTCCTGTTCTGGACAATCGTCGCGCACGCGGTGTGGCCAAGCCTGCGCCCCTCCACGATCGTAACCGGGACCGCCACGCCGGCGTTCGACATGCCCAGGATCCACGGAGTTCCCCCGGGCTCGATCGCGCTCTCCCTTTTCCTCTTCAACGCCATCTTCCTCGTCCAGAACCTGCTCGACATCGCGTTCCTCTGGAGCGGCGCGCCGTTGCCCGGATCGATCACCCTGGCCGACTATGCGCATCGCGGCGCCTATCTGCTCATCGTCACCGCCCTGCTCGCGGGCCTGTTCGTGCTGCTGTTCCTGCACCCGGGCAGCGAGGCCGCGCGCAGGCCGATGATCCGGCGGCTGGTGGTGCTCTGGATCGCGCAGAACCTCCTGCTGGTGCTGTCCAGCATCCTGCGCACCTGGGACTATGTCGAAGCCTATTCGCTCACCATCCTGCGTATTTCCGCGCTCGCCTGGATGGCGCTGGTCGGCGTCGGCCTCTTCCTGATCTGCTGGCGGCTGATCGCCGACCGTTCCGCGCGCTGGCTGCTCAACGCAAATGCCATCGCCGCCGCGCTCGTGCTCAGCGCTGCGAGCATCGCCGACCTGGGAGCGGTCGCCGCCTGGTGGAATGTGCGGCACAGCGACAAGGTCGGGCAGAGCGGCAACGCGATCGATCTCTGTTATCTACGTTGGCTCGGCAGTTCGGCACTGCTGCCGGTCATCGATCTGGAGAAGCGTGCGCAAGGGCCGGTCCTGCGCGACAGCATCGCCGCAATCCGTGCCGACCTGTATCGCGATCTCGCCTACAAACAGGCCGACTGGCATCGCTGGAGCTGGCGCGGCGCTCGCCAGCTCGCCTCCGCGCGTGCCGCGCTGGGCTTCCACCCGATCATCCCGAAACCGGCTCCCAACGGCCGCAATTGCGATGGCAGCCTCCCCCCGCCGGCTCCCGAAATTCTGCCGGCCGAAGACCTGTCCCAACGCTCCCCGTTGACCAACGAGGCAGAACAATGATCCTGTGCCCCATGCCGCGCACCATCCTGGTCGTCGACGACGATCCCCATATCCGCCAGCTCCTGCTGTTCGCGCTCGACAAAGCGGGCCTCGACACGATCGAGGCGGAGGATGGCGAGGCGGCGCTCGCTTTGGCGGAGCGGCACCATCCGGACCTCGTCATCCTCGACATCAACATGCCGCGCATGGACGGGTTGGAGGTCTGCCGGCGCCTGCGCGCGGCAGGAGAGACGCCGATCCTGTTCCTGTCGTCGCGCGACGACGAGATCGATCGCGTGCTGGGGATCGAGCTCGGCGCGGACGACTATGTCGTGAAGCCCTTCTCGCCGCGCGAGGTCGTGGCGCGCTCGATGGCGATCCTGCGCCGCACCGCTTCCCGCCCGCCCGCGGTGGACGAGAATCGGCCGGCGATCCGTCAGGGCCGTCTCACCCTCGATCTCGACGGCTGGCACGCGAGCTGGGACGACGAGATCGTCCAGCTCACCGTCAGCGAGTTCACCATCCTGCGCACGCTGGCATCCACGCCGGGCAAGGTCTTCAGCCGCGACGCCATCATCGATCGCCTGCACGGCCCCGGCTTTGCGATCACCGATCGAACGATCGACAGCCACATCCGCAATCTGCGCGGCAAGTTCACTGCGCTGGGTGGGCTGGACGTGATCGAGACCCGGTCCGGAATCGGCTATCGGCTGGGGAACTGCGCCGGCCAGGCCGGATGATCGGCGCGCTCAAACAGGCGGTGAAGGCGCGCTGGCCCCGCATGCGCCTGCGCACGATCCTGTTTGCGACCCTGTTCTTCGTCGCCGCGCTTCCGGGGTTCGGTGCGATCTTCCTTCGCGTCTATGAGAACACGCTGGTTCGCCAGACCGAGGCCGAGCTGGTCGCGCAAGGCGCGGCGCTCGCAGCAACCGCGCAGGCAGTATGGCCGGGCGCCACCACGCCGCCACTCGGCCCTTCCCGTTTCCTGCCGGAGGCGCCGCGCATCGATCTGAATTCCACGCCGATCCTGCCCGAACGGCCGACGCCCGCTCCCGTCGTCCGCGCGCCCGATCCCGCAACGCTTGCCACGGCGCAGCGCCTGCTTCCGATCTTCGCGGCCACGCGCCAGACTACGCTGGCGTCGATCATCCTGCTCGACGGCGCCGGCAATATCCTGATCGGCCCGGGCACCGGCGGAAACTATGCCGCGCTTCCCGAGGTCCAGTCGGCGCTCGCCGGCGAGCCCGCCACGGCGCTGCGCCGCAATGGCGCCTATCGCCAGGTCTATCGCTTCGAATGGCTGTCCCGCGCCGCCGCGATCCGCGTGCATCATGCCCGGCCCATCGTCGTGAACGGTCGTGTCGTCGGCGTGCTGCTGCTGTCGCGATCGGCACGCGCGCTGTTCAGAGGGCTCTATGAGGACCGCGGCAAGATCGCGCTCGGCATCCTCGTCATATTCGGCATCCTGGTAGTGCTGAGCGGCGTGCTCTCGCGCGGCATTGCCCGTCCGATCGAGGCACTCAGCGTCGCGACGCGCGCCGTATCCGCGGGCGGCGGTGCCATGCCCGCGGTCCCGCCCACCGCAGCAATCGAGATCCAGAGCCTCTATGTCGACTTCGCGTTCATGGCGCAGGCGATCGATCGCCGCTCGCGCTATCTGCGCGACTTCGCCCATGCCGTCAGCCACGAATTCAAGACGCCGCTGGCCGGCATCCGCGGCGCGCTGGAGCTACTCCGCGATCATGCCGGCACCATGTCGGACGAGGAACGTGATCGTTTCCTCGCCAATGCCGATGCCGATGCCGAACGGCTGACCCTGCTCGTCTCGCGGCTGCTCGAACTGGCCCGAGCCGATATGTCGCAATCTGCGATTCTTGCCGAGATCGCGCTCACTCCGGTCATTTCGAAGGTCGCGGACGCGGAGCGCTTCCCCGGGTTCGACGTCGTAGTGCACGACCCGGCCACACTGACCGCGGCCGCGCCCGGAGACACGATAGAGACCGTGCTCGCTGCATTGATCGCCAATAGCCGTCAGGCGGGCGCTACCGTCGTGACGATCGGCTTGGAGACCGCTGGCGACGATATCGCGATCACCGTCTCCGACAACGGCCCGGGAATAGCCGAGCCCGACCGCCTCCGCGTCTTCGAACCCTTTTTCACGACACGCCGATCCGGAGGTGGAACGGGACTTGGTCTCCCGATCGTCAGATCTCTGCTTCAGGCCCATGGCGGATCGGTCGACTTGATCGACAACGCGGGCGGGACGGCCTTCCGCATCCTTCTGCCTCGTAGCGCGGATCCGTTTGACCAGTGATATGGCGTCTCAGGCCGATCCTGCGGCCACGGATTTCGCCTTCACCTTGCGCACTTCGGCCAGCTGCCCTTTCAATATCGCGATCGTGTCCGCCTCGGCGGGGCTCACGCCTTCCAGCTTCACATGATCGATCAGGACCTCCAGCGCGTCGCCGATGCGGCCAAGCTGGCGGCCATAGCTGCCCACTTCGTCGAGGATTCGCTGCTCGGTTTCCGGATGGGCAGTCTGCCCCATGTCGATGTTGATCAGCCCGAATTGCGCGCCCTGGCTGTTGAACGTCCAGGGGTTGATGGCCTGCCACAATTGCTCGGGCGCCAACGCGAACGAGAAGGATTTCCGCATTGCGTGCCTCCATCGAAGGGAAGCACATCCTAGCTCATTGTGCGTCGCAGCAATAGTCGCGGCAGCTCGCTTTTTTAGGCGAGTTCCGCCAGCGCCGACTCCCAGGCACGCGCCTCGTCGTCGCGCCGCGCATGGATCAGCAGCGATTGCGCCACGCCGGTCGCGGGATCCACCTCTATGCTGGCGTCGTACAGAAAGGTCGCATTGCCGCTGATCGTCACGTTGCGCGCGACGTCGGCCCGCCCGCGCACCAGCCCGCCCTTGTTGAACACGCGCACGTCCCGGCCGAACGGCACCCGCCCCGTCAGCCCTGCCGCCAGCACCGACGCCGCCATCGCGCTGCCGCAGCTGTTGGTCAGCCCCACGCCGCGCTCGAAGGTACGGACATAGAGGTCCGTCGGCCCGCGTTGCTCGACGAACGAGACGTTCGCCCGCGCCGGGATTAGCGCCGGTCCGGCCTCGCACCAGTTCCCCAGCGCCACCAGCTCGTCCTCGTCGACATGCTCGACAAAGGTCACCAGATGCGGGTTGGGCATCGCCACAGCGGTGAAAGCGCGCTCGGTCGGCAGCCCGGCAATAGGCGCGTCGATCACGGAATCGATACCGTTCGTCAGTCCGACGTCCGCTGCGGAGACCGAGGCCGGCCCCACCGTGGTGCGCACCGTCGCCACGCCGGGCGCCAGCGCCGCCTCGCGCGCGACGTCCGCCGCGCTTGTCTTGAGCCCGACCAGCGCGCCATCGATCCCGAGCAACTCGAATCCTAGCCGAGCGGTGCAGCGCAGGCCGTTGAGGCAGGTCTCCGCCTCCGACCCGTCCGAATTGAACATCCGCATGCCGAACGCAGCCGGGTCGTCGCCGTCCGTCAGCAGCAACAGCCCGTCGCCGCCCACCGGCCCGTCGCGGTCCGCGAGCCCGCGGGCAATGCCCGCCCATTCGGCGTCGCTCAGCGCGAGTCCGCGCGCGTCGATCAGCGGAAAATCGTTCCCCGAACCATGGCATTTGATGAAGGCGAGTTGCATGGCCTCCATCTAAGAGGCGAAGCGGCTTTTGGCTACGCTGCCGCCGCTGTCGCCGACACGGGTCCGCCGAGCGCCGTCACCGCTGCCTTGTCCTTGGCGATGGCCGCCGCGAAGCTTGGTCGCGCCAGGATCGCCGCGACATAGTCGGCGGTGCGCGGATAGCGCGCCGCGTCGACCGTCACGTCGATGCACCCCAGGGTCGCGAAGGGACTTGCAATGGCGATATCGGCCAGCGTTATCCGGTCCTCGACCAGGAAACCGCTGTCGGGAATCACGCTTTCCAGATAGTCGAGCAATGGCGGCAGCTGCTCGTGCTCGGCGGCATCGGCGGCCTGGTGGTCACACGGCTGCTTCAACACGCGCGGCAGCACGAAACGGTTTCCGAAGATCGCGCTACCCGCGGCGATCATCATCGTGTCGGCCACTTCGTCGAACCAGATCGTCCGCGCGCGCGCGCAAGGCTCGGTGGGGATCAGCCCGGGTTCGGGAAACTTGGCCTCGAGATAGGCGACGATCGCGCTCGAATCGCTGATCGCGAAGTCGCCATCCTGGAACCCCGGTATCTTGCGGAACGGGCTCGCCGCCTCGAATTCCGGCCCGCCACGGCCCAGCCCGGCGGGCCGCACCTCGAGCTCCAGTCCTTTTTCATGGCCGAAGACCACGCATTTGCGCACAAATGGCGACAGGGTCGAACCAAAGACGATCATGTACATTCCTCCCCGCGATGGGCGCTGGCTTAGTATTTCGGTCACACGGGCAACCGAGTTTACCGCGACAGTCCGGTGGTGCTGTGCAAGGATTGGTCGAATGACCGCCTTCACATTCCTCCTCGCGCTCGCGGGCGCCGCGGCCTTTTATGTCATCTTTCGCCGCATTGCCTTTTTGGAGGATGAGGTACGCCGCGTCGAGTCACAGCTTGCCCGCTTTGAACAAGGCGGCGCGGTTTCGTCTCAGGTCGCCCCAAATGAAGCCGCTGCGCCGCTGGACGCCGCAGCGCCTCCGCGGCTCGAAGAACCGGCACTCCCACCGGCAATCCCAACCGAGGTTGCGCCCAAGCCGACCCGTCCCGAACCGAGGGTGGAACCGCACATCAGCCTCGAATCGCTGATCGGTGGGCGGCTGCCGATCTGGATCGGCGGCACGGCGCTGGTGCTCGCGGGCTTCTTCCTTGTCCGCTATTCGATCGAAAGCGGGTTGCTGGGCCCCGCCATGCGCACCGTATTGGCGGCGCTTTTCGGCATTGCGTTGATCGCCGCGAGCGAAGTCGCGCGCCGCTTGCCCGCCACCGCCGACGATCCGCGCGTCGCCCAGGCGCTTGCCGGTGCCGGCGTCGCCAGCCTCTACGGCACGCTCTACATGGCCGCCACGCTCTATCATCTGATCGCGCCGCTCCCCGCCTTTTTCGCGGTCCTGCTGGTCACCGCGGTGGCGATGGCGCTGTCGTTGCGCCACGGGCCGCCGACTGCGGCGATGGCACTGATCGGCGGGTTTGCCGCGCCGCTGGTTGCCGGATTCGACGCCGCCGGGGTCGGACCGTTGCTGGTCTATCTCGCCCTGTTCACCGCCGCGCTGTTCGGGCTCGCGATCCATCGCGGCTGGGGCTGGCTCGCCCTGGCGGCAAGCGTCGTCGGTTTCGGTTGGATCAATTTCCTGATCGTCATGCTCGCGGGAAAGCCCGCCGATCTTTCGGGCGTCGGCGCCTTCACTATGCTGCTGGCAGCGGGCGCCAGTGCCGCGCTTCCTGCTACTGGCATGCACAATCGCTGGCTGCGCGTCGCCCCGCTGGCCGCCGGTTTCCTCCAGCTGCTGGCGCTGGCGCCGGCGCTCGATTTCGACGGCCTCGCCTGGAGCTTCTACTTGATCCTCGCCGCCGCGGCTTTGTTCCTGTCCTGGCGCCAGTCGGTATATCTCCCGGGTGCACTCGCGGCGCTGGGTTTCATGCTGGTGCTCGAGGGCCTTGCGTTGCTCCAGCCCGAACGCAGCGCGACGCCGGTCGCCGCCGCGATCGCCGCTTTGCTCTTCGCCTTGCCAGGCCATTTTCTCGCGGCACGTCGAAGCGCATGGACGGCGCTCGCGCTCGGCGGCACCGCCGGCCCGCTGCTGGTCGCCCATGCCTGTGCGTCCTCGCTTCTCTCGGCACCCGCCTGGGGCCTGTTGGAGCTGGCTGCCACGGCAGCCTGTGCCAGCCTGGCCTGGCGCCTGCGCGTTGAGGAGCACGATTTCGCCCTCACCGGTGCAAGCGCGTTGGCCGGCCTGCTCGCAGCCCTTGGCCTCGCCCAGTTCTTCCCCGATGCTTGGCTGGCGATCCCCCTCACGCTCGTTCTCGTCGCGCTGGCGGCCTGGGCGCGCATCGCGCGCGTGCCGATGCTTTTCGAACTTCCCGTCCTGCCCTTCGTCGCCGCGCTGCTGGCCGCCGCGCTTCCGATCAGCGCATTGGCCGATCTCGTCTTCGGCTCGATCGCCGGAGATCGTCTCCCCTATCTCCGCCTACCCGAGCTCGGCACCCTCTTCCGCACGCTCGCTCTGCCGGCCGCGGCGGTGCTGCTGATCCTGTTCGACCCGCGCCAGTTTGGCCGTGCGCGGCGCTTTGCCGGCACCGCTGCGATCCTCTTCGGCATCCTGCTGCTTTACGGGCTGGCCAAGCATCTGCTCGCCATCGCCACGCTCCCGCGCTTCGTCGATCTGGGCTTCATCGAGCGCGCCATCCTTACCCAGGCATGCCTCGCTACGGGCTGGTTCCTCCTGCGTTCGGGGAAATTGCGAAGCCTGGGCGGCGTGCTGCTCACGCTCGGGCTCTGCCGTTTCGTCTGGTTCGATTGCGTCGTGCTCAACCCCGTCTGGGTCGATCAGCGGGTCGGCCCGCTCCCGCTCCTCAACGCCGCCGTGATCCACGCCGGCCTCACCGCCTTCTGGCTATGGACACTCGTGTCCAAATCCCCGGTGCGTGTCGCAGCCGCCGTGCTCACGCTGGTCGCGGCACTCGCTGTGGTACGCCAGGCGGCGCATGGCAGTCTCGTCACCGGCCCGGTCGGCACCGCGGAGAATGGCGGTTACTCGGCCATATTGCTCGGGATAGCCCTATTCTGGTTGTGGCGCGGTATCGCCACCACTGCGCACGACCTGCGCATCGCCGGCCTGGCGCTGCTCACCCTCGTCACCTTGAAGGTTTTCCTGATCGACGCCGCCGCGCTCGACGGCATATTGCGCATCTTGTCCTTCCTCGCGCTCGGCGTTGCGCTGATCGGCATAGGCTGGGCCTATGGTCGCTTCGTCGGCCAGGCCCAGAAGGTACCTGCCGCCGAGGTCTGACGCCGCTCATTTCAGCCCGTAGTGATCGGCTACCCGATCGAGCGCGAGCCCGAGAACCAGCTTGCCCGCACGGCTTGGCCAACCCAGCGCCTTTTCGGCCGCGACCAGCCCTTCGCCGGCACAGACCACGCGCCACAATATGTCGGAAAGCCCCGGCCCTGCCGCCGCCACCGCCCCCTCGAACCGACGCTTGGCCGAAATCTGCGCGAGGGTCGGGTCCATGCCCTCGGGAGGCCCCCGGCGGCCCCGCGCGGTCGGCGCCGCGTCCCAGCGCATCGTGACGCGCGGTCCAAGTGCTGCCATTTCGTAATCGGCGCGCACGCGCTCGCCGGCTTCATATTGCCGCGCGCTCACATGGCCGCGCGCACGCAACCATGTGAGCGGCGATTCGGCGAGATTGACCGTCACGCTACGCCGCCTGCGCGACGGTGCGCCGCATGCTGCGAGATGCCCGTCCTCGATCTCCCGCTCCACCAATTCGCGCATATGATCTCCTTTTGTTCCGATTCGCACCTCTTGCCATGAAGGCACATCTGTAGGAAAGCGAAAAACCAGACTGGTTAGGAAACACCCATGATCACCGCCATTCGCGAAGTCCGCCGCGCCAAGGGCCTCACGCTCGAGGAGGTGGCCGAGCGCTGTGCTCCCCCCACTACCGCGCAGACGATCGGCAGGCTGGAGACGGGGACGCGCACCGTCTCCGTCGGCTGGCTCAATCGCATCGCCGCGGCGCTCGAGGTCGATGCCGCCGATCTGGTCCGTCTGCCCGATCGGCCGGAGATCCCGGTCGCCGCGATGCTTGACAGCGGCGGCGCGCAGGCCCCGCGTCACGCGGCCTCGGTCGTCCCGCCGCGCGGCGAACCGGGCATGGTCGCGGTCACTGTCTCCGGCGGAATTGGCGACTATCGGTCAGGCGACGCGATCTGGTGCGCCTCGCTGGCGCCTGAGGCTTTCGCCACCGCGCTCAATCGCGATGTGCTGGTGCCGCGTCCCGCCGGGCGTTTCCTGTTCGGCCGCCTGATCGGCCGCGAGGAAGGCAAGCTGCATCTGCTGCCGCTCGGCGCCGGCGGCCGCCAACAGGTCGTCGCCGATCCGCCCTGGATCGCCTGCGCGGTGCGGCTCGTCCGCGCACTATAAGCAGCAACTCTGCGCACTTGCCGAACGCTTCGGAGAGGCGCAATTTGCTCTCCATAACAGGAGGGGAAATGCGATGCGTACCACGCTGATCACGGCGGCCGCGGCGCTGATGATTGCCACGCCGGCGTTTGCGGATGACTGGGATTTCATTCTGATCAACAGCTCGGGCAAGTCGATCAAGGCGATCGAGGTCTCGCCGGCCGGTGGCGCCACCTGGCAGCCGAACAAGGTCGATCCCGACATGAAGCGCGATGCGACCGTCAAGGCTGGCGGGCGCATGACCGTGCATTTCGACAAGGCCGGCAGCCAGTGCCGCTACGACATCAAGGCCACGTTCACGGACGACACCTCCGCGACGTGGAGCAGCATCAACGTCTGCGACAATTCCTATATCACGGTGAAGTACAACGCGGCCGGCGCACCGACGTTCACGGCCAACTGACGAGGGTCGCAGCCCGATAAGGATGCCTCAGGAACATGGCGTCCCCGGTACGCGGCGAACAGCGTCGGCCAGCCGGGCTTACGCCGCGGTCTGGTCGATCCCCAACTCGCCGAGCTTGCGGTAGAGCGTCGAGCGGCCGATGCCCAGGCGACGGGCGACTTCGGTCATGCGGCCGCGATAATGGCCGATGGCGAGTCGGATGACGTCGGCCTCGATCTCGTCGAGCGGGCGCATATTGCCGTCGGGACCGAACAAGGTGACCCCGGCATTGCCCGAGGCATGGCCCATCGGGCTTGCCGGCGCCGCGGGGCGGCCGAGCGCGAGATGTGCGATCTGCGGGAAATCAGTGCGGGTCAGGCCGTCACCGTCGCAGAGCACGGCGGCGCGGAACAGCGCATTCTGGAGCTGGCGGACATTGCCCGGCCAGTCATAGGAACCGAGCAGCGCCAGCGCTTCGTCGGTGATGCCGAGCGGGCGCAGACCGGGCTGCTCCGCGATGCGCGCGAGCAGATGACGGGCGAGCGCGGGGATGTCGCCGGCGCGCTCGCGCAGCGGCGGGATCGTCACCTGGACGACGTTGAGGCGGTAATAGAGATCCTCGCGGAAGCGTCCGCCCTCGACCTCGGCGAGCAGTGACTTGTTGGTCGCGGCGATGACACGGACATCGACCTCGCGCGGATGGCGCGCGCCGATCGGCTGGATCTCGCCCGATTGCAGGACGCGGAGCAGCTTGATCTGCGCATCGAGCGGCATTTCGCCGACTTCGTCGAGGAACAGGGTGCCGCCATCGGCATCGAGGAAGCGACCGATCTTGCGCTCGAACGCGCCGGTGAACGCGCCCTTCTCGTGCCCGAACAGCTCGGATTCGACGAGGTTGGCGGGAATCGCGCCGCAATTTACCGTGATCATCTCCTTGCGGCTGCGTGGGGATGCGGCGTGGATCGCCTCGGCGATCACTTCCTTGCCGACGCCGCTCTCGCCCTCGATCAGCACGGGCACGCGCGCGCGCGCTGCCTTGGCGGCGATCGCGAGCGCGGCGCGGAACTGCGGCGCCGAGCCGACGATCTCGTTAAAGGCGAGCGTGGCGGTTAGCTTTTCGGTGAGCGGGCGGAGCTCGCCCGCGGTCATCCCGCCCATCGCGGCTTCGAGCGCGGCGAGCAGGCGCTCGGACGCGATCGGCTTGACCAGGAAATCGGTGGCGCCTGCGCGCATCGAACCGACCGCGGCGGAGACCGAGCCATTGGCGGTGAGCACCAGGATCGGGAGCTGGGGACGGCGCGCGCGCAGTTCGAGAATCAGGCTGGCGGCATCGCTGTCCGATGCGGGGTGATCGAGGATGATCGCGTCGAGTGCCATGCCGTCGGGGGTGCCGAGCGTGGCGATGGCGGTTTCGGGGTCGCCCGCGAAGATCGTGCGCCAGCCGCGGCGCGACGCGATCGCGGCGACCAGGCGGCGCTGTGCCGGCTCGTCGTCGATCAGCAGGAGCAGTCTCTGCCCGTTGCGAGTCATCGCATTCTGTCCCCAATGTCCCGTTTCAGGGCGCAATGCTTAGAGCGCAGGAGTAAAGTTCGGCTTAAGCGTGTCTGAGCCATTTCCATCGACAAGCTGTGTCGCCCGGGCTTGAGAGGATGCGATGCGCCGGTTAAGACGACGCGAAGAAACGCGTACAGGGGAAGATACGGATGGCCGAAATAGGCGATAGCAATGTCGAGCTCCAGGCGCACCAGCAGACCTGGCACGGCTTCACTGCGATGATGAAATGGGGAACTCTGGGGGTGGCGATCATCGCCGCGTTCGTCGTCTTCCTGATCGCATCGAAGTAGCGTGAAGATCGCGGTGCTCAAGGAGACCGCCGCCGGCGAGCGGCGCGTTTCCGCGACTCCCGAGACGGTCAAGAAATTCATCGGGCTCGGAGCCGAAATGGCGGTGGAGGCCGGCGCGGGCGAAGCGGCGTCGATCGCCGACCAGGGCTTTGCCGATGCCGGCGCGACAATCGGGTCGCGCGCCGATGCGCTTGCCGGCGCCGATATCGTGCTGGGCGTGCAAGGGCCGGATCCCGACAGCCTGGCAGGCCTGAAGCAGGGCGCATGGATCGTGGCGGGGCTCAATCCGTTCGGGGAGCGGGCGCGGATCGACCGCTATGCCGCGCTCGGTGCCGAGGTGCTGGCGATGGAATTCATGCCGCGGATCACGCGGGCGCAATCGATGGATATTCTCTCCTCGCAGTCGAACCTGTCCGGCTACAAGGCGGTGCTCGACGCAGCCGCCGAATATGACCGCGCCTTTCCGATGATGATGACCGCGGCGGGCACGGTGAGTGCCGCCAAGGTGTTCGTGATGGGCGTCGGCGTCGCCGGGCTCCAGGCGATCGCGACGGCGCGCCGGCTGGGCGCGCAGGTCTCCGCGACCGACGTGCGCGCGGCGACCAAGGAGCAGATCCAGTCGCTCGGCGCCAAGCCGATCTTCGTTGAGAATGTGAAGGGCATCGAGGGCGAGGGCACCGGCGGCTATGCCACCGAGATGTCCGACGAATACAAGGCGGCACAGGCCGAATTGGTCTCGTCGCACATCGCCAAGCAGGACATCGTTATCACCACCGCTTTGATCCCGGGGCGCCCGGCGCCGCGGCTCATCAGCGATGCGCAGGTGGCGAGCATGAAGCCCGGCAGCGTGATCGTCGATCTCGCGGTGGAGCAGGGCGGCAATGTCGAGGGCGCGGTGGCGGGCGAAGTGGTGACGGTGCACGGCGTGAAGATCGTCGGGCATCGCAACGTGCCGTCGCGACTGGCAGCGGACACCTCCGCGTTGTTCGCGCGCAACCTGTTCAATTTCCTGTCGGCATTCTGGGACAAGGAAGCGGGCAAGCCGGTGCTCGACGAGGAGATCGGCAACGCCGTGCGGGTGACGCAGGGCGGCAAGGTTGTGAACGAGCGATTGCTGGGCTGAGCGCACAAAGGGGGCGCGTACCATGGACTTCATCTCGATCCTGTCGATCTTCGTGCTGGCCTGCTTCGTCGGCTATTATGTCGTCTGGTCGGTCACGCCGGCGCTGCACACGCCGCTGATGGCGGTAACCAATGCGATCTCCTCCGTGATCATCGTCGGGGCGCTGATCGCGAGTGCGGCGATCGGAGTCGGCGGAAGCGGTGCGACGTCGAAATGGCTGGGGCTGCTCGCGGTCGTGTTGGCCAGCATCAACATCTTCGGCGGCTTCGCCGTCACTGCGCGGATGCTCGCCATGTACAAGAAAAAGGATCGGCCGGCGGCGAAATGACCGTGGGCGCGACAGGGGACGAATTCTGATGGAGCATATCGCGGTCAATCCATGGGCGTCGCTCGCCTATCTCGTGGCAGGCGTCTGCTTCATCCTGGCGCTGCGCGGGCTTTCTAGCCCGGTGTCGAGCCAGCGCGGCAATCGCTTCGGCATGACCGGCATGACGATCGCGGTGGTGACGACTCTGATCACGCATGTGCCGACCCGCGAGCCCGACCTCGCCGCGGGCTTAGTTGGCGTCACAGCATCGTTTGGAGAATATATCGACAAAATCACGGTATTCGAAATCCTCGCCGCGATCGCAATCGGCGCGACGATCGGCATCGTCACCGCGCGACGGATCGCGATGACCGCTATGCCGCAGCTGGTGGCGGCCTTCCACTCGCTGGTCGGCCTCGCCGCGGTGCTGGTGGCGGGCGCGGCGTTCCTCAACCCCGACGCGTTCGGCATCGCCGACAACGGCGTGATCTTCCTGCAGAGCCGGATCGAGATGGGATTGGGCGTCGCGATCGGCGCGATCACCTTCTCGGGGAGCGTGATCGCCTTCCTGAAGCTCAACGGGAACATGGGCGGCAAGCCGATCATGCTGCCCGGGCGCCATGTCATCAACCTGGCGCTGATCGCCGGAATCCTGGGCCTGATCGCCTATTTCACCCAGGACCAGTCGCCCTGGATCTTCTGGACGGTGACCGCGCTCAGCTTCGCCATCGGCTTCCTGCTGATCATCCCGATCGGTGGCGCGGACATGCCGGTGGTCGTCTCGATGCTCAATTCCTATTCGGGATGGGCGGCGGCGGCGATGGGCTTCACGCTGCACAACACCGCAATGATCGTCACCGGCGCGCTGGTCGGCTCGTCGGGCGCGATCCTGAGCTACATCATGTGCCGCGCGATGAACCGCAGTTTCATCAGCGTGATCGCGGGTGGCTTTGGCGGCGACAGCGGCGGCGCGGCGGCGGGCCAGGCGATCGATCGGCCGTGGAAGCGTGGGAGTGCCGAGGACGCCGCCTTCCTGATGAGCCAGGCCGAACAAGTCATCATCGTCCCCGGATACGGCATGGCAGTCGCCCAGGCGCAGCATGCGCTGCGCGAAATGGCCGACAAATTGAAGGCGCACGGCGTGCGCGTGAAATATGCGATCCATCCCGTTGCGGGACGCATGCCCGGCCATATGAACGTGCTGCTGGCCGAAGCGAACGTGCCGTATGACGAGGTCTTCGAGCTCGAGGACATCAATTCCGAATTCGCGCAGACCGACGTCGCCTTCGTAATCGGCGCGAATGACGTGACGAATCCGGCCGCGAAGACCGACAAGTCGTCGCCGATCTACGGCATGCCGGTGCTCGATGTGGAGAAGGCCAAGACCGTCCTTTTCATCAAGCGATCGATGGGCGGCGTGGGCTATGCGGGCGTGGACAACGAACTTTTCTATCGCGATAACACGATGATGCTGTTGGCCGACGCGAAGAAGATGGTCGAGGAGATCGTCAAGTCGCTCGACTGATGCTCGATTGGGCTTTGGGGGGCGCGCGTGATAGGATCGATTCTCGGCGGGGCATTCCGCCTGGTGGTGCGGCGGCCGGGTTCGGTCGCGATCTGGGCGATCCTGTATCTGGTGGGAATCTTCGCGATCGGGTTGCTGCGCGTCCTCATGACGCCGGCGGGCGCGACCGGCGCCGACTGGAGTTTCAGCGGCTTCTTCGCGGCGACCGTCACCCAGCTGCTGATGCTCGGCCTGATCGCGATATTGCTGACGGCGGTGTGCCGGGCGACTCTGCACCCCTACAAGACCGGCAAATTCTATCTCCGGCTCGGCGGCAACGAGCTGCGCGTATTCGCGCTGCTGCTGATGCTGGCCATCGCCAGCGCGGTCGCGATGTTCCTGCTCGGCCTGGCCAGTCAGATGATCCTGTGGGGAATCAGCGCCGCCGTCGGCGGACCCGAGGCGATGGGACGCTGGCCGCAGGTGATCCTGGGCCTGTTGGTGGCGGGCGCGGTGATCCTGGTGCAGGTGCGGCTCTCGATCGCCTTGCCACTGACCTATCTCTACGAGCAGATCACCGTCGACGAGGCCTGGACGCTGTCGCACGGCCATTTCTGGTCTCTGTTCGGTGCCTTTGTCGCGATTTCGCTGCTGCTGCTTGCAGGCTGGATCATCGTGATGCTGATCTTCTTCTGGCCGGTCGTGCAGGCGGTGCTGCAATCCGATTTCAGTCCCGACATGCTGCTGGGCGGGGTGATGATGATGCTGGTGGTGCAAGCGATGAACCTGTCGACGCTGTCGCAGATCATCGTGATGGCATTGGTGTTTGTCCTGATAGCCTTGGGCTTCGTGCTCGTCACCGCGACGCTGGCGAGCGTGGCGCGCGAGCTGCTGGGGCTCAAGGAGGGTCAGCTTCCCGATCTCAGCCGGCGCGGCTGAGATCGACTGATCCGCATTGGAGATTTCGACGATCCGGCCTGGCGCCGGACGCACGGATTCCTCCGAAATGGAGGAAATCCGACTCCGCCATTTCGGAGGAATGCGGCATCAAGGAACAGAAGACGAACTCTGGGGTGCCGATGACGAACTTCGCGATTCCGCCGCAGGGCGCCGTGCCGCCCTACGCGCTGGCGATACCGCATGCGCTGTTGATCGCCGATGGCGAGGTGGAGGGCGACGCAGCGCAGGAAGCATTGGAGCTTGCCGGTTTTCGCACGCGCGTGCGGTTGAGCTTTGCGCAGGCCGCGCGCGAACTTTCGAGCTATGACGGAATCGACCTGATCATGATCGAGGCTGCAAGCGCCCCCAAAGCCTTGCTCGATATCGTATTCGCCCGCGCCGACACGGTGGCGCGAGAGCGAGCGCTTGCGGTTATCGCCACGATATTGCCCGAACAGATCGATACCGCGGCAGGTCAGCTGAGCGGCCCCAGGGCGCAGCTTCTATGCGGCCCGCGCGCATCGGAGCGCGTGAGTGCGGCCGCGCTCTCGCGATGGTATGCGCGTGGCGCGCTCAACGACGCAGCGCGTGACACCGAGTCGGTGCGGCTCCAGCGGCTGAACGAGGAAGTCGCGCGGATCGCCGATACGCTGGCGCGATTGACACGCGGCGAAGATGGCCAGCGGCGGGCGGGCGTGCGCGACACGGGCAACGGCTATCGCGGCCCGGACGAAGACAAGGCTGGCGAGGCAACCGCCCGGGAAATCCGCGCCGTGATCCGCTCGCGGCGGATGCGGGCGCAATTTTTCACGGACGAGCTCTTCGCCGATCCGGCCTGGGATATGCTGCTCGACTTGTTCGCAGCCGAACTGGAGCGGCGGCGCGTTTCGGTCTCCAGCCTGTGCATCGCCGCTGCGGTGCCCCCAACGACCGCGCTGCGCTGGATCGGGTCACTGCACGATGCGGGGCTGTTCGAACGGCACGCCGACCCAAGCGATCGCCGCCGCGCCTATATCGCGCTCAGCCAGAAGGCGATGGACGGCATGCGCAGCTATGTGAGCGCAGTGAAACGCGCGGGGCTGAGCCTGGTTTGACGACGAGGCCCTTGCCCTTGGGCGCTGGCTTTGGCATCGCGGCCTGCGCATCGCCGCGCTTTGGTAGCGGCAATGCCGCGGGCGGTTAGCTCAGTTGGTAGAGCATCTCGTTTACACCGAGAGGGTCGGCGGTTCGAGCCCGTCACCGCCCACCACTCCCCGGTTCGTTGTCGAGCGCAGATAAAGTGACTTATCCGGACACTAAGGCCGCCTCATCGGACGTTCACGACAGCATGCCTTAAGCCGCGATAGTGCTTGCTTGCGTGATGAAGGGGGCGACAGCAGCGACGGCCCGCTCGACATAAAACGCCTTCTCTCCGACCGGTGCGGCATAGTGAATCGCCTCCTCGGCATTGCGCATGGAAGCGCCGCGCGCGATCACCCAGGTCGCCAGA
The DNA here is from genome assembly GCF_014489075.1 of Sphingomonas sp. JC676. Taxonomy (GTDB): domain Bacteria; phylum Pseudomonadota; class Alphaproteobacteria; order Sphingomonadales; family Sphingomonadaceae; genus Sphingomonas. The sequence goes on from NZ_JACTGR010000005.1 coordinate 424,293, forward strand.
TATTGTGAGGCGAGGCAGCCTCCAGCGGTTGCAACATTGCCGTGGGCGACAAAGGGAGCATCGATCACCTTCACGCCCGCCTCGATCACCCAGGGTTTGGTAGTCAGGTCGGTGCAGGCAGGCAGGTCGCCGATCAGCCCCAGCTTCGCGAGCAGCAAGGTACCCGAACATTGCGCGCCGACGAGTTGGCGCGAAGGGTCGAGCCTGATCCGGGACAGCAGGTCCAGGTCGGCCGCGATGTCGCGGGTTTTGTTTCCGCTGCCGATCAGGACCACATCGGCTTCGGCTGCAAATTCCAAAGGCTTCTGACGCCGAACCGTAACACCGTTCAGGGAGGTAACGTGCTCGGTCGGCGATGTGATGTGCGCTGCCCAACCGTGCGCCTTCATGCGGTTGAGAATTGCTGCCGCGATGAAAGAGTCCATTTCATTGAACCCGTCGAACGTCAGAACCGCAATCTGCACTACCGCCTCCTCTGGCGACTTTTTGAATGGCTGACCTAGTGCTGGGCAGGCCGAAATGCACCACCCCCGACAATCATTCGGCCGGATTCTCGCCGGCGATCGTCGCCGGTGCGAGGTCGTCGAGATCCCGCAAGGTCTTGCGCAGTCGCGGCGTCATCCAATCGATGAACGCGCGCACCTTCAACGGCAACAGGCCCTGACGGACATATACGAGATGCACGGGAAACGTCTGACCCTCATATGCATCGAGTATCGTGACCAGAGCACCGGACCGCAGCTCGTTCAGGGCCTGATAGCTCGGCGCGCGCGCGATACCCAAGCCGCGCACCGCCGCGGCGACCGCGGCGGTGCTTGTATTCGCGAAAAGGCGGATGTTCGGCGTTCCCTGGATCTTGCGACCATCGCGCTCATAAAGCCACGCCGTCTCCCCCAACCCGATGAAAGCGGCGGCATCATGGTCGGCAAGCTCTTCCGGGCTGGAAGGGCAGCCCTTGCGCGCAAGATAGTCCGGGCTCGCGCAGGTCAGCAGGCGGAAGTCACCGACCTTCACCGCGTAAAGCGAACTGTCGGTGAGATTTCCCAGCCGGACGCCGACGTCGACATGTTCGTCGACGAGGTGCACGACGCGATCGAGGGATAGTACGTTTAACGTGATCTCCGGATGTTCGCCCAGAAATTCGTAGGCGAGCGGCAGCACGCGCTGCCGGCCGAACGCCAGCGGCACCGTGATCGACAGCGTGCCTCTTGGGACCTCATATTCACCCGATGCGCGGAGCTCGGCATCCTTGATCTGCGCGACGATCTGGCGGGCGGCCTCGACATAGTCACGGCCCGCATCGGTCAGCTGGACGTTCCGGCTGGTCCGGATGAGGATCCGCGTGCCGAGATGGCGTTCGAGCTCCGCGACTTTTCTGCTGACGCTTGGCAGTGGCGCGCTCAGCTTGCGGCTTCCTGCCGACAAACTGCCGGTATCGACGACCGCCAGCAACACCTGCATCGCATCAAGACGGTCCATGAGGCCCTCATTCGTCCGTGCCGGCTGACAATAGTCCCATCGGCGCCAGACGCATAGAAGGGGCGCGAGAGCGCGCTTCCCTGGTTTCGATTGCGCGGCTGTCTAACCTTTCGGGCGATTTTCTGCCGGCGTGACGTCGGCGAGGTCTTTCAGAGCCTTCCGCAACCGCGGCGTCATCCAATCGATGAAGGCGCGCACCTTCAGTGGCAACAGGCCCTGACGGATGTAGACGAGATGGATGGGAAACGACTGGCTCGCATATTCGTCGAGTATGGTGACCAAGGCCCCGGAACGCAGGTGGCCCGCGACCTGATAGCTGGGCGCGCGGGTGATGCCGATGCCGCGCACTGCGGCGTTGACCGCATCGGCGGTCGTGCTCGCGCAAAAGCGCACATTCGGCTTCGCTTCGATTCTCCGGCCGTTGGCGCGATATACCCAGCCCGGCCAGGCGATGTTGACGAATTGGTCGAACGTGGCGACGTCATGGTCGACGAGATCCTCGGGGCTCGACGGACGGCCCTTGCGCGCCAGATAGTCGGGACTGGCGCATGTCAGGATGCTGACATCGCCGACTTTGACCGCATAGAGCGAGTTGTCGGAAAGCCTTCCCCACCCGACGCCGACATCGACACGCTCTTCGACGAAATGCACGACGCGATCGACCGAGAGAACGTTCAGCGTGATCTCGGGATGTTCGTGCAGGAACTCATGGGCCAGCGGCAGGACATGGTTCCGGCCAAATGAGGTGGGCACGGCGATCGTCAGCGAGCCTCTTGGGGTCTCATATTCACCCGATGCCCGAAGCTCCGCGTCCTCGATTTGCGCGACGATCTGGCGGGCCGCATCGACATAGTCGCGGCCCGCGTCGGTGAGCTGGACGTTGCGGCTGGTCCGGATGAGAAGACGCGTGCCGAGATGGCGCTCGAGATCCGCGACTTTGCGGCTGACACTTGGCAGTGGCGCGCTCAGCTTGCGGCTTCCTGCCGACAAGCTGCCGGCGTCGACCACCGCCAGTAAGACCTGCATCGCGTCGAGACGGTCCATAAGGCCCTCTATCGTCCATGCCGGCTGATAATAGCTCCTTCGGGGCAGGCCGGATAGAAGGTATTAAGGCATTCAAATTTCTAGGAGAATCTTACATTATCGATGTCGATCGATACCATCAGCAGATCGTCGACGGGCCGATCCTCCGGTCCCCGGACATAGGCGCGCCGCCGCGTCGGGACGCGAATGCCCTGGACGTCGATATAGTTGCCAATCAGCTGGGCGGCAGGAAAGCCGCCGGCAATATCGACGCGATAGTCGTGCCGCCTCAGATCGAGCGCCTCGTCGAAATAGAATTCCTGCATCCGGCTGTGCGTGACCATGCCGCCGGGGAAGAAGGCGCGCAGCACGCGCCATTCTTCCTCGCCTTCGCGCCAGGGATCGAGCTCGCGGACCTCGACGCCATCCATCGCCAGGAGGAAAGGCGAGTTGAGATAGAGCCACATCGCATAGCCGTTGAAATAGGCGCGATGGAGCGGCCCCCAGGGCGTGTTCAATCCATGCCCAGCGAACAGCGAAGGGAGATCACGACTTTCAGCGACGACCGGCCCGTCGGTCTTTTCGACGGCGATCCGGTCGGCGGTGAAGCTGGTTCGCTGGTCGGGCCCACCGAATGGCGACACCGACGCCTGCTGCTTGTGCAGCCAGGCGGTCATATGCCGCCGCGTCGTGTCGGCCGGCAGGCCCTTGAGCGGGAAGAGCCCGCCGGTGGTGACGATTGTGGCTTCGACCCGCTCGAACGCCTTGCGCCGCGCGAGTCCGCCATGTGCCTCGATCACATCGTCCAACAGCGCCATCGTGAAGCTCCTCATCGTGCTCGGTCTGGGATCAGGCTGCCTTAGCGTCTGGCGACGCGACGGTCTGCGGATGCCCCGCGCGCAGTTCGAGGAGGCCGATCAGCAGCGCGTCGCGCTCCGCCTCGAGTTCCGCGATGGTGCGCGACCCGACCTCTTCATGGACGCTGTCGATGAGCCGGCGCTGGACCTCCGGGGTCAGTTCCGGCGAACCGAGGCTCTTCCACGAGGTCGTCATCGGTCCGGCGAACTGCTCGAAGAAATGCTCGATGCCGCCCGGCCCGCCACCGAGGTGATTGAGCATCATATTGCCCATCAGGCCCCAGCGCAGGCCAGGTCCCCAGGACAAGGCGGTATCGACATCCGCGGCGCTCAGCACGCCTTCGGTGACGAGGTAATAGACCTCGCGCGCAAGGGCGCCCTGGAGGCGATTGGCGACATGGCCCGGCATTTCCTTGTTGAGGCGCACCGTGCGCCGTCCGATCGCGGTGTAGAATTCGTCCGCACGGCGGATCGCGTCCGGCGACGTCTTGGTCCCGCCGACCAGCTCGACCAGCGGAATGAGATGCGGCGGATTGAACGGGTGGCCGATGATGCAACGCTCGGGGTGGAACGCGGCGCCGACCTGGATCTGGCTCATGGGGAGTCCCGAGGAGCTCGATGCGATGATGACGTCGCGCGGCAGCAGTGCGTCGAGTTGCCCGTATAGCTTCCGCTTGAAATCGAGCCGCTCGGGCCCGTTTTCCTGCACGAAGTCGGCTTCGGCCAGCGCCTCATCGAGGTCGGCAGTGAAGGAGAGGTTCGCCTGCGACGCGCCGGGCGTGAGCCCCAGCTGCTCGAGCGCCGGCCACGCGTCCTGTACGAATTTGCGCAGCGCTGCTTCCGCGTTCGGCGCGGGGTCGGTCGCAACCACCTTGAACCCCTTGGCGAGGTACAGGGCGGCCCAGCTCGCGCCGATGACACCCGTGCCGACCACGGTGATGCTGTGAATAGGCTTGTTGTAGGTCATGTCAGGTCTCCGATGTTTGATTAGATTTCGGCGTAGGCGATGCCCGCCAGATTGCCCTGCGCGCCAAGGAGCGTGCGCTTGTTCGATCCATCGAGATCGGCGGCGTAGACGGAGCCGCCCAGGTCGGTGACGAACATCCGGTTGCCGGGAACGTCGAGGGCGATGCCGATGCCCTCCATCAGGTGCGTGACGAGCACCTGAGGTGCCGCATCGGCCTCGTCGATCGCCGCGCAGTTTACGGTGTTGCCGTTCGGCGGGTCGCCGCGGTCGGTCCAGTAGAGAATGCGATTGTCGACATCGAGTTCGAGATCGATTGGCTCCGGCAGGCCGTCGAACAGGGTTTCGACGTCCGAACGGCTGGCCGGGCTCTCGCCGCAAGGCACCTCGATATTGGCGCGCAGGATGCGACCGACATTGGCGTTGTCGCCGCCCTTCTGCGTCCAGTAGAATTTGCCGCCGACGGGATCGACGGTGATCCCAACGCACCAGCGCGTCTGGTCCGCGCGATCGGCGTCGCCATGGCCGGTCTCGATTAGCGTCTCGACATGCGAGCCGTCGAGGTTCGCGCGCATCACGCGCATGCCTTCGCGATCCGACCAGTAGAGCTTGCCGCCGGTCTTATCGAGATGGACCTGCTTCGGCGTGTGCGCCACCCCCGGCGGAATGATCACCATGCGGTTCCCACCGTCGAGATTGGCGCGCTCGATCGAGCCGTCGTTTCGGCTCGGAACGCCCATATTGGTCCAGTAGATATGGCCGGCCTCGACATCGACCGCGATGCCGTCGGGAAGACGGCAATCGCTGACGATCATCCGGCGGTCGGAGCCGTCGGGGTTCATCGTGTGGATCCGGCCGCCGCTCAATTCGAGCAGGAACAGGCGACCTGATCGGACGCGGTCGGGTGCGGACCTGATTGGCTGGTAAGCGGTCATGAGATGCTCCTTTATGGCAACGGCGACGCGGGCCTACTCGGCCGCGACGCGCGCCGGGGTCTGGTTGAAGTTGGGCGGGCGCTTCTCGAGGAAGGCCGAGAATGCTTCCTGGGCCTCGGCCCCGCGGACGCGCTGAGCGAATTCCTGCCCCTCGATCCCCGCAGCTTCCCGAACCGGGCCGAGCGACGCGTGCTTGATCAGCCGCTTGGATGCGCGGAGCGCGCCCCGCGGCTTTGCCGCAAGCTTCCGAGCGGTTGCGGTGGCGGTCGTCAGCAAATCCGCATCCGGCACGACGCGCGTCACGAGTCCCAGCTCGACTGCATGCTGCGCCGTGAAAGGCTCGCCGAGCAGGAACAGCTCCGCCGCGCGAAGGTGGCCGACGCGCGCCGGGATCGAGAAGCTGGAGCCGAACTCCGGAACCAGGGCCAGGTTGATGAACGGAATCTGGAAGCGCGTGTTCTCGGCGGCATAAACGAAGTCGCAGTGCGTCAGCATCGTCGTGCCGCCGCCGACGGCAACGCCATTCACCGCCGCAACGATCGGTTTGCTGAACGCGATGAAGGCGTCCGTCAGGAGTCCCTGCGGCGAGCCGCCAGCCGCGGGCGGATTGCTCAGGAAATCCTGGATGTCGTTGCCGGCGGTGAAGGAGCCGCCAGCGCCGTGCCAGAGCACGATACGGACCGCATCGTCCCGGTCCGCCTCGGCGAGGATCTCGGCGAGGCGGGTGTACATGGCGCTGGTCATGGCGTTCTTCTTGTCGGGGCGATTCAGCTCGACCCGCAGGATGCCTTCGGAAAATTCGGTATTGATGTCGCTCATTGTCTGCTTCCTTGTGTGAGGCTCTTGCCGGCTCAGGCGGCGCGCTTGCTTGTTTCGGGGATCGCGCCGCCTTCGCGCAGGCTCTCGATGCTCTTGTCGTCGAAGCCGAGCTCGCGGAGGATTTCCTCGGTGTGCTCGCCGAGGCCCGGACCACGGTGCGCCGGCGCCTTGTCGACGCCGTGAACCTGGAAGGGACTGCTGATCGTCGACGTCAGTTTGCCCGCGCCCTCCAGCGAAACGACGATGTCATTCGCGGTTAGCTGCGGATCCTTGATCACGTCCTCCGGCCCGTGCACGGTGCCGAAGGTGATGTTGATCTTGCCAAGCAGATCGGCCCAGTAGGCCATCGGCTTCGCGGAGAAGACTTCCTCGAAAATCGCGGTGAGCACGGCCCTGTTTGCAGCGAGTTTTGCAGGATCGGTGAAGCGCGGGTCCGTCAACAGGTCGGGGCGGTCCATCGCCTTGACCAGGTCCGCCACCTTGTTGGTCTGGGCGACGAGGACGAACCAGACGCCATCGGAAGAACGATAGACGTTCGCCCCGGCATTTGCCGGATGGGCGCGGTCGTGCATCGCCGGCATCCTGGCGCCGGCCAGCGCGCCGCCGACCATGACGCTCGCCGACCACACGCCCGAGGCGAGCAGAGACGTCGTGACGTACGAGCCCTGGCCGGTGCGCTCGCGGCGGTAGAGCGCCGTCGCGATCGCGGCATAGAGGCTGACCGCCGTGGCATTGTCTCCGCTGCCGCTGACCGGCCATGTCGGCGGCGCACCCTCGTCGCGCATCATCGAGAGCAGGCCGCTGCGCGCCCAAAAGGCGGTGAGGTCGAATCCCGGCAGATTGGCGTCCGGCCCGTTTTCGCCGAAACCGGTGAGATCCGCGTAGATCAGGCGTGGGTTCAACGCGGCGATATCGTCATATTCGAGGCCCAGATGCTTGCGCGCATGATGGGGCGTGTTGACGATGAACACGTCAGCCCACTCGACGAGCTCGATCACGACCTGTCGCGAACTCGGCGATTTGAGATCGAGCGTGAGGCCGCGCTTGTTGCGGTTGGACAGGTGCCACTGATAGGCCTCGTCGGCAATCGGCTCGATCGCCAACTTGTTGCCGAGTCTCCAAAAGTCTCCTGCGGGTGGTTCGACCTTGATGACGTCTGCGCCGAAATCGGCCAGGATCACGGCGGCGCCGGGGCCGGCGATGAAGCTCGACAGATCGACGACCTTCAGTCCTGAAAAGATGTTCTCGTTCGTCATGGAATGTCTCCTGAATGTTCGGGTGGGCGCGTGCTTCAGCGCCCGCGAAACTGCGGTGCGCGCTTCTCGAGGAAGGCCGACGTGCCCTCCTTCTTGTCCTCGGTGCCGGCAGAGAGGCCGAAATAGGCGGCCTCGAGGGCGAGGCCTTCGGCCTGGTCGGCGTCCAGGCCCTTGTTCACGGCCTCGATCGCATATCGGACGGCGATCGGGGCATTGGCGCCGGTCTCGGCGAGGATTGCCTCGGCACGCGCAATCAGGTCCGCGGCGGGCACGACCTCGTTGACCAGGCCGATGCGATGGGCCTCCTCGGCGCCGATCATGCCACCGGTGAGGATGAGCTGCAGCGCGCGGCCCTTGCCCACCAGCCTGGGCAGCCGCTGGGTGCCGCCGCCGCCGGGGAGCAGGCCCAGCTTCACTTCGGGCTGGCCGAACCGCGCATGCTCGGCGGCGATGCGGATCGTGCAGGCCATCGCCGTTTCGCAGCCGCCGCCCAGCGCAAAGCCGTTGATCGCCGCAACGACCGGCTTGCCGAGATTCTCGATAAGATCGAGCACCCCCTGTCCAACGCGGCTCGATGCCTCCGCCTCGACCGCGGTGGCGCGCGACAACTCGTTGATGTCGGCGCCGGCAACGAACGCCTTGTCACCCGCCCCGGTGAGAATGACGCCGCGGATCGCGGCGTCATCCCGTGCGTCTTCAAAGGCCGCGCGAAGATCGGACCAGGTGGCCCCGTTGAGCGCGTTGAGCACTTTCGGACGATTGACCGTCACATAGGCGATCGCGCCCTTCTTCTCGTAGATCAGATTCTCGAGGGCGAGAGGACGAGCGTCCCCGGCCCGCGGTGGAACCGCAAGCGTAGCCATGTCTTGTCTCCTGTGTCAGTTCGAGCTGGGCGGGCCCTCAGACGAAGGCGCTAAACCCGGTGACGGCCTTGCCGATGATCAGATTCTGCATCTGGAAGGTGCCCTCATAGGAGTAGAGCGCCTCCGCATCGGAGAAGAGCCGGCCGATGCTGTTGTCGACGATGATGCCGTTCGCGCCGTGCAGCTCGCGCGCCCAGGCGACAGTCTCGCGCATCCGCTGGGTGGTGAACGCCTTGGCCAGCGAGGCGAGCTGGTCCGTGAGCTTGCCGGATTCCTCGAGCTCGGCGAGCCGGTACATCATCGACTGGCAGGCCGTGAGATTCCCGAGCATCTTCGCGAGCAGGTCCTGCATCATCTGGAACGCGCCGATCGGCTTGCCGAACTGCAGGCGCTGCTGCGCATATTTGACCGCCAGTTCATAGGCGCCCATCTGTACGCCGGTGGCCATCCAGGCGACGCCGGAGCGGGTCTCGCGCAGCACGAACGCGGTGTCGCGGAACGAATTTGCCTTCTGGAGGCGGTTGGCCTCCGGAACCCGGCAATCGGTCATGGTGATGTGGCCGTTCTGGACGACCTTCAGCGCCATCTTGTTCTCGATCTTCTCGACCACGAAGCCGGGTGTCGTCTTGTTCTCGACGATGAAGCCCTTGACCTGATTGTCGTCGAGGTCGCGCGCCCAGACGATCGAGATGTCGCACCAGGTGGCGTTGCCGATCCACTTCTTCTCGCCGTTCAGGATCCAGCTGTCGCCGTCGCGCTTCGCGGTGGTGGTGAGGCCGCCACCGGTGCCGGAGCCCACCAGCGGCTCGGTGAGGGCGAAGCAGCCGATCTTCTCGAACCGCTCCATCGCCGGTAGCCATTTCTGCTTCTGCTCCTCGGAGCCGAGCAAAGCGATCGAGCCCATGGAAAGGCCGGTATGGACGCCGTAGAAGGTCGCGAAGGAGGGGTCGATCCGAGTCATCTCCATGATCATCAGGCCGGTGAGCATCGGGCTCCCGCCGCGGCCGATGCCAAGGTGGCCGGTGCCGAGCGCTTTCAGGGGCTCGATCAGCTCGAAGGGGAAGGCATCCCTGACCCAATAGTCGTTGATGATCGGCGCGACCTTTTCGTCCATGAAGGCGCGCACCTTCTGGAGGATCGCCAGTTCCTCGGCGTTCAGGGTCTGCTCGATGCCGTAGAAATCACCGTTGGGCGCCGGCAAGGGCTTTGGTGCTGAAGGTTTGATTGCGGTGGCCATGTCAGTGTCCTTTCGTTGTGCCGCGACGGGGGCGGTCTTCAAAATTTGAGGTGGAAAATGCGTGCCGGTAGACCGCGGCGCCGGGAGGAAGCCTCCCGGGCGATGAAAGGTCAGGCCGCCACCGCGGCATCGGCGAGCGAGACAGTCACGTCGGCGCCCCGATCGAGGAGCAGGTGTACAGGGCAGCGCTGCGCGATCCTGAGCAGTCCTTCGCGCTGCTCTTCGGTCACGTCGCCGAGCTCGATGACGCGATCGAAGCGGTCGCGCGCTCCCGCCGAACCCTTGCTGTGCGTCACGTGGACGCGGAGGCGATCGAGGGTCCAGCCCTTGCGCTGGGCATAGAGCTTCATCGTCATCAGCGTGCAGGCGCCGAGGGCAGCACGGAGCAGGTCGAAGGGATTGGGGCCGGTGGCGAGCCCGCCATAGTCGATGGGTTCGTCCATCAGGAAGCTGTGGCCGCCGGTGCGGACACGGACCTGATAGAGGCCTTCCCCCGTCGCCTCGGCGACCGCGGTTTCGCCGGCCGTCTGCGCAGATGCCGGCGCTGGCTCCTCGTGCAAGGTTCTGATCATGTCGGTCTCCTCTTCGGACGGAAGCGACATCCGCTGTGCCGAAGGCATCAGCAGCGCAGCGCGACGCTGGCTTCGATCCCGCCACGGGTCATCTTGGAATAAGGGCAGGTCTCGTGGGCGCGCGCGATCAGGCGATTGGCGACCTCGCCGGCGACGCCCGGAATGGTGACCTCAAGCCGCGCCGTAAGGAAATAGCCCTCAGCCTCGCCGTAGCGCAGCTCGACGCTGGCATCGACGGCAGTCTCGGCCGGCAGCACGATGCCGATCTCCCTCGCGGCGAGCCCGAGGGCGCCTTCGAAGCAAGCAGACCAGCCGGCGGCGAACAGCTGTTCCGGGTTCGTCCCGGGGCGGCCGGCGCCGGGGGTGGATAGCTTGATATCGAGCTGATCGTCCGAGCTTCGTGCCGCGCCTTCGCGGCCGCCAATGGTGTGGACGTTCGCAGTATACAGTGTCGTGGTGCTCATCTTCGTGACTCCTCATCGATCCGCGAGGCATCACGCTCCGGCGGCATCTGGCGATGCGGAGGCATTTGGGCGCGCGGATTCTGCACAGCAGCCCTGCAAAATGATAACCAGCCTCTCGGAAAAGCTGATGGGCCGCTGCGCGGCGGACGGGCGCAACTTGGTCAAGAAGGACGTGGGCTGAGCGCTAAACGCGTCGGCCTATAGCGCCGTCAGCGCGACGTCCTTCATGCCGCGCCATACGCGCAGCGCCTGGGCGGTCTCGAACACATCGTGCACTCGGATCAGCTGCGCGCCCAGCTCCGCGCCCTTCAGCGCCAGCGCGATCGATCCGCCCAACCGTGCCTCCGCCGGCGCCTCGTTCGACAGCGCCCCGATCATCCGCTTGCGGCTCGCGCCAAGCACGACGGCGCAGCCGATGCCGTGGAACAGCGCCAGTCCGTTGAGCAGCGCCAGATTCTCTTGCAGTGACTTGCCGAAGCCGATGCCCGGATCGATCAGGATCTTCGAACGATCGACGCCCGCCGCCGCGACCTCCTCGACCCTTTTCTCCAGCCAGTCATAGACTTCGGTCAGCACGTCGCCATAGCCGTCGCCGCCATGCCCGCCTTTGTCGGGATCGGGCGAATGCATCAGCACCACCGGACAGCCTGCCTTGGCCACCACCTCCGTGGCGCGCGCATCCCACAGCAAGGCCGCGACGTCGTTCACGACATGCGCGCCAGCGGCCAGCGCCGCCTCCATCACCGCTGCCTTGCGCGTGTCGATCGAGACCGCCGCGCCGCTGCGCGCCAGTCGCTCGATCACCGGCACCACGCGCTCGATCTCGTCGCCTTCCCACACTTCCGCGGCGCCCGGTCGCGTCGATTCGCCGCCGACATCGACGATCGCCGCGCCGGCAATGCCCATGTCGACCCCCGCTTGAGCAGCACCCGCAGGATCGTCGGCATGCCGCCCCCCATCCGAGAAGCTGTCGGGAGTCAAATTGAGGATGCCCATCACCAGCGGCTGATCGAGCCGCAGCACGCGCTCCCCCAGCCTAAGCGGCGCGCGCGGCGCGGAGAGGCGCTCGATCAGCGGCGCCAGCGACGCGTCGGCAGCGGCTTCGGCCACCGAGAGCGTGCGGCGTGAGATGCGCTTGCCACCCTCGACCTCGATCAGCTCATAGCCCGAGAACCAGCCAAGCCCCCCCGCCAGCCGCGCGACCTCGCCGTCGCGGCCCACCGGCGTGTCGACGAACTGGACCGGACGGAGATAGGTTTTGACGGGCATGGCGCCCCTAATGGATCAGGGTCCGCACTCAATACCAGAGGCGATCGTGACGGAGCGGATTTTGTCGGCTGACGAGGAGTCAGGAGGAAGCGATGCTGAAGCATCGTGACCGACGAAGCGACGCTGTCAGGCGGCAACGAAGCGGTCGCCCGGAGAGCAGCACCGGACGATCACGACCGCCTCTGGTATTGAGTGCGGACCCTTAGGGCTGGGTCGCCAGCAAATAGGTCTGGCGGAGAACGTCGATTGGCTTCAGCTCGCCCTTGGCCTCATAGTGCCAATAGGTCCAGCCGTTGCACGACGGCGCATTCTGCAGCGTCGCGCCGAGCTTGTGGATCGAGCCGCTCGCATCGCCGCAGCGCAGCGATCCGTCCGCACCCACCACAGCCATGTGCCGCCTTTTGGCATCGGTCAGCACCGCGCCGGGCATGAGGAAGCCATTCTCGATCAGCGTGCCGAACGCCACGCGCGGCGCCGCCTTGGGCGCCTGCATCGTCTTCAGCGCCGATTCGTCGAGCGGCAGCGCCGCCTCGATCCGTTCGATCGCCGCCGCGCAGTAATTGGCCTCGCGCTCGATGCCGATCCAGCGCCGGCCCAGCCGCTTGGCCACCGCGCCGGTCGTCCCGGTTCCGAAGAAGGGATCGAGCACTACATCGCCCGGCTTGGTGCAGGCGAGCAGCACGCGATAGAGCAAAGCCTCCGGCTTCTGGGTCGGGTGGACCTTCACGCCATCGCGCTTCAGACGCTCGGGCCCGCCGCAGATCGGAAATTCCCAGTCCGAACGCATCTGGAGCTCGTCGTTGAGCGTCTTCATGCTGCGATAGTTGAAGGTGTAGCGCGCCTTCTCCCCGGTCGACGCCCAGATCAACGTCTCGTGCGCGTTGGTGAAGCGCGTGCCCTTGAAATTGGGCATCGGATTGGCCTTGCGCCAGATGATGTCGTTCAGGATCCAGAAGCCCAGGTCCTGGATCGCCGAGCCCACCTTGAAGATGTTGTGATAGCTGCCGATCACCCAGATCGTGCCGTCGTCCTTCAGGATGCGGCGCGCCTCGGTCAGCCATTCGCGGGTGAACTTGTCATAGATCGCCAGGCTGTCGAACTTGTCCCAGTCGTCGGTCACCGCGTCGACATGGCTGCCGTCGGGCCGCGCCAGGTCGCCGCCGAGCTGGAGGTTGTAGGGCGGATCGGCGAAGATCATGTCGACCGACTTGGCGGGCAGCGATTTCATCGCCGCCACGCAATCGCTCATCAGAATCGAATCGAGCGGCAGTTCGGCCTGCTCCACCAGAGCAAGCGCCTTGCGCCGACCAACTTTTTCCAGAACCCCCATTCGAACCGCTCCCTTGCCGGACGCGCGTCTTCAGGCAGGCCGGAGTCCGCCGTCAAGCAAACATTGGTTAACGAAAATGGATGCTAAATCGTTAACCAGCCGGAACATTTCGGCACCCGCCCAGATGTTGAGTCAAGAAGTTATCCACAGGCGCAATCGCTGGTGGGTGTGGCCCGAAAGACTCACCTCCGGGATTCGACTCATGCTTAGGATAAGAACATAATGGGAACATTATCCGAGTCGGAGGTTTCCATGCAACATTGTCATCGCCTGTTCTTCGCCCTCAAGCCCTCGCAGATCGAGGCGAATCTGACCGGCCTGATCCGCGACGCGGCCGCGCCCGAACTGGATCCCGTAGCCAATGCCCGATTGCACCTAACGCTCGGAATAACCGCCGATTATGCGGCCTATCCGCAGGATGTCGCACAGCGATTGACGACCATCGGCGAGCATCTTGCCGGCAATCCGTTCACCCTCTCGTTCGATCGGATGTCGGGAAGCGAGCGCTCGATCGCGCTACGCCCCAACAAGCGGCCGCCGGCGCTTTCGGCGATCCAGAAACAGATCGACGACCAGCTCCGCTATTGGAACCTCATGCGGACCGGCTGGAGCTTCAATCCGCACGCGACGCTCGGCTATCGCGCCGGGCTCTCGTTCCTGAGGCCGATCACGCCGCTCGCCTGGGATATTGGCGACGTCGTACTCATCCACAGCGTGGTCGGCGCGACGCGACACGTAGAGCTGGGCCGCTGGCCGCTCGTGCGCCGCCAGTTCGACCTCTTTTCGTTCTAGCCGATCGCGATCGCCTCGCCGCCCAGCGCCACGCATGCTGCAAGGCGCGCCCGCGCCTCGGTGCGGAAGCCGAGTTCGTACAAAGCCTGCGCCTCGCGTCCGAACAGTTCGAGGTCCTCGGGAAACCGGACATGGCCGGCGGCACATAGCGCCAGGCGTGCCTCGACCTGGGGCAGCGACGCCCGGATGGCATGGTCCAGCTCGGCGCGGTCATAGTCGGTGCCCAGCGCATCAGAGGGCAATTCCGATTCGAGTGCGCGCTCACGCCATGGCGCGATGTCGCCCAGATCGACGATGGGATTGGTCAGGATCGGATCGCGCAGCGTCTCGAGGAACGCCAGGTGCAGCGGATGCCGCAGATCGCTCAGATCGTCGTCACCCAGGTGAAACTGGATCAGGTCGGCGCCCCGTCTTTCGGCGAAGCGGACCATGGCCGCCATCTCATGGAAATTGTCCTGCCCGATGCCAGTACCGTTCAGCAGGCCCGCAAGTATCAGACCGTCGACATGCGGCAATTCCACAGCGCCGATAAAGCCCTGCCCCGCACCCAGATACGACATATCGAGACGCCCCCTGTCCTTTCCCGTATTTTAGAGGTCAGGCGGCAACGAAAGGTTAATCGACGGGAAATTCTTGCGGCACGACGTCAGGACGCCCGCCGCGTCACTCCACCCATTCGAGCCCGATCTCGCGGTAGAGCGAGCGGTCCTCTTCCCATTTCGGGTTCACCTTGACGTGGAGGTAGAGGTGCACCGGCACCCCCATGATCCGCGACAGCTCGGCGCGGGCGCGGGCTCCGATCTCCTTGATGCGGGCGCCTCCCTTGCCGAGGACGATCGCGCGCTGGGTCTCGCGCGCGACCAGGATCTGCTGGTGGATCTCGACCGAACCGTCGGGCCGCTCCGAATATTTCTCGGTGTCGATCGCGCTCGCATAGGGCAGCTCGGCATGGAGCTGGAGATAGAGCTGCTCGCGGGTCACTTCGGCGGCGATCATCCGGTCGGTCGCATCGGAGACCTGGTCCTCGGGGAAATGCCACGGCCCCTCGGGCATCCGCCGGGCGAGCACCGCCTTCAATTCGGGCACGCCATCGCCGGTCTGCGCGCTGACGAAGAAGGTTTCGTCGAACATCAGCGCCTCGTTGAGCTTGGCGGCATGGCCGAGCAGCTTGGGCTTGTCGGCGATGTCGACCTTGTTGAGGATCAGGATCTTGGGTTCGGGCCGTTTGGCCAGGCTCTCGAGGATGGCGTGCACCTTGGGGCCGATGCCACCCTTGCCATCGACCACCAGCGCGATCAGGTCGGCGCCTTCGGCGCCTTCCCAGGCGGCGGCGACCATCGCCCGGTCGAGCCGGCGCTCGGGCGTGAAGATGCCCGGCGTGTCGACGAGCAGGAGTTGCGTCCGCTCCTCGATCGCCAGCCCCATCAGCCGGGCGCGGGTCGTCTGCGCCTTGGGGCTGACGATCGCGACCTTCTGGCCGACCAGCGCATTCACCAGCGTCGACTTGCCTGCGTTGGGGGCGCCGACGACGGCGACAAGGCCGCAATGTTGGGTTTCGGTCACTTTTCCAGTTTCTCCAGCAGCGCCGCGGCGGCCGCGGTCTCCGCTTCCTGCTTGCTCGTGCCCTCGGCGCTCGCTTCGGCGAGCTTGCCCACGCTGACCTTCACGGTGAAACGCGGCGCGTGATTGGGGCCCGAGCGATCTACTATCTCATATTCGGGCGGCCGGCGATTATGGGCGGCAGCCCATTCCTGGAGCGCCGATTTCGGATGCTTGGGCGCGGTGGCGTGCGCATCGATCCGCTCATCCCACGCCTTGCGGATGAAGGCGCGCGCGGGCTCGATCCCCGCTTCGAGATAGAAGACGCCGATCAGCGCCTCCATCACGTCGCCCAGCACATTGTCGCTGTTCGCCGCGCCATCGTCGCGCGCCTGCTTGCCCAGCCGCAGATGCGGCACCACACCGATCTCGCGCGCCACTTCGGCGCATACCTGGCCGGTCACCAGCGCATTCAGACGGCGCGAAAGCGCTCCCTCGGGCTCGTTCGGAAACCGCTCGAACAGCGATTCGGCAACCACGAGACCCAGCACGCGGTCGCCCAGGAATTCCAGCCGCTCGTAATTGGCCGCGGCCTGGCTGCCATGCGTCAGCGCGCGCTCGAAGGCCTTCAGGTCCTGCGCGGGCCGGCCGAAAACCTCAGCGATCCATCCCCCCAGGTCGGGGGTGCTCAGAAGCCTTCTCCGATGCGGCTCCAGCGCGCCGCGGTGAACCAGGTCCAGGGCAGGAACCAGTTGGCGCTGCCGTCAGTCGACCAGAAGCTGACGACTGCCTTGCCCTCGATATTCTCGAGCGGCACGAAACCGATGCCCGGGCCTTCGGGTGGCTGCGAAAAGCGGCTGTCGGTCGAATTGTCGCGATTGTCACCCATCAGGAACACATGGCCGGCGGGCACGGTGAACACCACCGTGTTGTCCTGATCGAGCATATCCTGGTCCAGGACATTGTAAGTCTTGCCGTTGGGCAGCGTCTCACGGAACTGCGGCACCCGGCAGATCAGAATCCCCTTGGCGGCTGTTGTAACGAACCTGCTCTTGCAGCCGCGATAATCGTTCTCCGGCGTTGCCACCGGATAGTTAGGCGAGATTGGGACAGTGAAATCGGCGATATGTTGCTTCGGGATCTTTTGGCCGTTGAGCACGAGCTGGCCGCCCATCATCTGCACCGTGTCGCCAGGCAGGCCGATCACGCGCTTGATCCAGTCCTCGCCATTATGGTTGGGCGCCTTGAACACCACCACGTCGCCGCGCGCGGGCGTGCCGGGGAAGATGCGGCCCGGGATCAGCGGCAGGCTCCACGGCAGCGAATGCTTCGAATAGCCGTAGTTCCATTTGGTAATGAACAGATAGTCGCCGATCAGCAGCCGCGGCAGCATCGATTCCGAAGGAATCGAAAAGGGCGAGAAGATAAAGCTGCGCACCACGAAGACGATCAGCGCCAGCTTGATCAGGAACGACCCCAGATCGCGCCATTCCGACTTGGGCTTGGCCGGCTTCGCGGCTGGGGCGGACGTGGCTTCTGCCTTGTCCTGAGGCTCGGCGGGGTGCGCATTCTCCATGAGGTCTGCTCTGCTAGGGCCGGGGCATGGCGTCAAGCCGATGAATCCGGCTGGCAGCGGCCTCGGCGGGACGATAGGGGCTTATGGCCCAAGAGGAGATGAACATGGCCTTGCCCGACTGGTCGCCGATCCGCACACTCGAATCCGCGACGCTCGCCGAGCTCTTCGCCCGTGACGCCGGCCGCGTCGATGCATTTTCGGTCGATGTCGCCGGCGTGCATTTCGACTGGTCGAAGACGCATCTGACTGCCGATGCCGTCGCCGCATTCTCGTCGCTCGCCCAGTCGATGGGCCTGGCCGCCAGGCGCGACGCGCTGTTCGCCGGCGAGGCGGTCAATGTGACCGAGGGCCGCGCTGCCGAACACACCGCCGAGCGCGGCGAGGGTTCGCCCGAGAGCGTCATGCGGGCGCAGGCCTATCATCTGCGGATGCGCGCGCTGATCGACGCGATCGAAGCCGAGGCGTTCGGGCCGGTCCGCCACATCCTTCACATCGGCATCGGCGGTTCGGCGCTGGGTCCGGAGCTGCTGGTCGACGCGCTCGGCCGTGATTCCGATCGCTACGACGTGGCGGTGGTCTCCAATGTCGACGGGCTGGCGCTCGAAGAGGCGACGGACCGGTTCGATCCGCAGGCGACTTTGATCGCGGTCGCCTCCAAGACCTTCACCACCACCGAGACGCTGCTCAATGCCCAGAGCGCGCTCGAATGGATGCAGGCAGGCGGCGTCGAGGATCCGTACGGTCGCGTCGTCGCGCTGACCGCGGCGCCCGACAAGGCGATCGAATGGGGTGTCGACGAGACTCGCGTGCTGCCCTTCGCGGAAAGCGTCGGCGGGCGCTATTCGCTCTGGTCGTCGATCGGCTTCCCGGCCGCGCTGGCGCTGGGCTGGGATGCGTTCGAGGAGATGCTCGAAGGCGCCGCTGAGATGGACCGGCATTTCCGCCTGACCGAGCTGTCGAGCAACGCGCCCGTCCTCGCGGCATTCGCCGATCTCTATTACACCCAGGCGCGCGGCTGCGAGACGCGGGCGACCTTTGCCTATGACGAGCGCCTCCGATTGCTCCCCTCGTATCTTCAGCAGCTCGAGATGGAATCGAACGGCAAGCGCGTGACCATCGACGGCCAGTTGGTCAGCTGGCCGACCGCGCCAATCACCTGGGGCGGCGTCGGCACCGACGCCCAGCACGCGGTGTTCCAGCTGCTCCACCAGGGCACGCATCTCGTGCCGCTCGAGTTCGTCGGCGTGATTGAACCGGGCGACAGCCTGGCCGACGACCATCATCGCCAGCTGCTGATCAACATGTTCGCGCAAGGCGCCGCGCTGATGGCCGGGCGTGATGCCACGGACAAGGCGCGCGCCTATCCCGGCGACCGACCGAGCGCGACCTTGCTGCTCGACCGGCTCGATCCACGCACGCTCGGCGCACTGCTCTCTTTCTACGAGAACCGCACCTTCGTGAACGCGGCGCTGCTCGGCATCAATCCGTTCGACCAGTTCGGCGTCGAGCTCGGCAAGGAAATGGCCAAGGCGGCAGACAAAGGCGGGCAGGATTTCGATCCTTCCACCACCGATCTGATCCACCGGGCGTTCGGCTGAGGCGCCGCGAAAGCAATCGGCAACCCTTCGAGGCCTAAGCTGCGCGCCGCAAGCGGGCGGGAGCGGCGATGGATCGCGAGCGGATAATGCGGGAAAGCGAGCGGGCGGCGATCGAGCGCTGGTTCCCGCCGAGCCCGCTCGGGCCGCTGTTCGACCCCGGCGACGGCAATCTCCTGCCGATTCCCGCCGATTCGGCACCCGCCTGGAAGGCGGAGGCATTCGCGCGGATCGATGCCTGGATCGCGGAGACCCGCGCCGAAAAATACGAGCATATGGTGCTGCTCGTGCTGTGGACCCTCGGCCTGTTCGCCATCGCCAGCTTCGTCGGCGTGCCGATGGGAAGGACCCTGATGGTCGGCACCGCCCTCGGCGCGTTCACGCTGCATGCCTGGTCGATATGGCGCCTGCGGTGCTTCCGCCGTGACCTCGCCGATCTGCGCGCCCGCATCCGTACCGAACTCGCCGGGCGTACGCCGCTGCCCCGCGAACTCGCCCAGCGCTTCCGCCGCGGCAATCCCTGGCGCGTCGCGCTGCACCTATGGATCTGGAGCTTCGTCCTGCTCATGCTGGCCGCCCAGCATTTCGTTCCGCCCGAGAGCGTGTCGCCCGCCATGATCCTGGCCGCACTAGGCGCGGTCGGCATCGCCTGGATCCTCCATTTCCTCTCGCGCCGCATCGATCTCGCCCAGCGTTGACGCGCCGCATTGGCATCACGCCCCGGCAGTCCTATCTGGCGGCGACTATCCAATGCAGGAGCGACGCGACGTGGCGAGCTACGACTATGATCTGTTCGTCATCGGCGCGGGGTCGGGGGGCACGCGCGCCTCGCGCGTCTCGGCCGCGCACGGCGCGCGCGTTGCGGTAGCGGAGGAATATCGCGTCGGCGGCACCTGCGTGATCCGCGGCTGCGTGCCCAAGAAGCTGCTCGTCTATGGCGCCCATTTCGCCGAGGATCTGAAGGACGCCCGCCGCTTCGGCTGGGACGTGCCCGATTGCCGGTTCGACTGGACGGTGCTGCGCGACAATGTGATGGCCGATGTTGACCGGTTGAATGGGCTCTACACCCAGGGCCTCGAGAATAACGGCGTCGAGATCTTCCTCGAGCACGCGACGGTCACCGGCCCCCACGAAGTGACGCTGGCGTCGGGCAAGAAGGTCACGTCGAAATATATCCTGATCGCCAGCGGCGCGCATCCGCACGTGCCCGATTTCCCCGGCAGCGATCTCGGCATAACCTCGAACGAGGTGTTCCATCTCGACAAACTGCCCAAGCGTATCCTGATCGCCGGCGGCGGCTATATCGCCAATGAATTCGCCGGCATCTTCAACGAGTTCGGCAGCCATGTGACCCTGGTCAACCGCACCGACGTGCTCCTGCGCGGCTATGATCATTCGATCCGCGACCGGCTGCTCCAGATCTCGATCACCAAGGGCATCGATTTCCGTTTCCACTCGGAATTCAAGAAGATTGAGCAACTCGAAAACGGCGCCTTCCGCGTCGAGCTGACCAAGCACGAGCCCTTCGAAGTCGATTGCGTGCTGTTCGCCACCGGCCGCGTGCCCAATACGCAGGGATTGGGCCTGGGGGATGTCGGCGTAGAGCTCGACGCCAAGGGCGCGGTCAAGGTCGATGCCGACAACAAATCATCGGTCGACAGCATCTATGCCGTAGGCGACGTGACCGACCGCATCCAGCTTACCCCGGTCGCGATCCGCGAAGGCCAGGCCTTTGCCGACACGATCTTCGGTGGCAAGCCGCACCGGGTCGACTATGCCAACGTCCCCAGTGCGGTGTTCAGCCACCCGCCGATGGCCGGCGTCGGGATGACCGAGAGCGAGGCGAAGAACAAGCTGGGTTCGGTGGCGATTTACACCTCCGATTTCCGCGCGATGAAGAACGTCCTCGCCGACCGCCACGAGCGCGCGCTCTACAAGATGGTCTGCGACGGCGTGACGGGGAAGGTGGTCGGCCTCCACATGATCGGTCCCGATGCTCCGGAGATCCTCCAGGCCGCAGCGATCGCGGTCAAGGCCGGCCTCACCAAGGACGCGTTCGACCAGACGGTGGCGCTGCACCCGACCATGTCGGAAGAGCTGGTGC
Organism: Sphingomonas sp. JC676; assembly: GCF_014489075.1. GTDB lineage: Bacteria > Pseudomonadota > Alphaproteobacteria > Sphingomonadales > Sphingomonadaceae > Sphingomonas. Next base: position 444,967 of record NZ_JACTGR010000005.1, read on the forward strand.
TGATGAAGTGACCGGGAAGTTCACGCCGTAAGCGTGGACCGAAGGCTGCGGGGCAGCCTTGCCGGTCACTCCCCCGAAAGTGGATGGCCCGCGGGCGCTCAGGTGTCGTGGGCGAGTATCGCGTCCGCCTCGTCCAGCGGCACCTTGCCCGCCTTGCGCGACAGCCAGGTCGTCGCGGCGATGTCCCAGGTGACATTGCCGACGGTCCGCATGATGTCGGGCAGCGTCTCGACCGCGACGAGGAGCCCAAGCGGGCTCACCGGTGCGCCGATCGTCGCGGCGACCGGGGCGATGGCGCTCACATAGCTGACCGTGCCCGGAAGGCTCACCGAGCCGAGCGAGGTCAGCGTCGCGACAACCACGCCCACCGCCAGCGTCGTCGGGCTCAGCGGCACACCGAACCACTCGGCGACATAGATCGCCACCGCGAAGTTCATCGCCGGCCCCGTCGCCCGGAAGATCGCCACCGCGAGGGGTAAAGTCACGCCCGATACCGCCACCGGCACGCCGAGCTTGGCCGAGCCCTCGATCATCACCGGCAGCGTCGCGAGCGAGGATTGCGTGCTGAGCGCCACCGCCTGGCTCGGCAGAGCGGCACGCACATAGCGGCCCAGGCCAACGCGTCCGCCGAGCACCGCCACCGGATAGGCAAAGATCGTCACGGCCAGGCCGACACTGGCGACGATCAGGATATAGTGGATCAGCGCGCCGAACGCGCCGGTGCCCGCCTTGGCGCCGACGACCAGCGCCAGTGCGAACACGCCCACCGGCCCCACCCACAGCACCCAGTCGATCACGATCAGCATCACATCGCGCAGCGCCATGAAGAAGCGAGTCAGCAGTGTTCGCGCCTCTTCGCCCACCCGCGTCATCGCGAAGGCGAAGATCAGCGAGAAGATGATCAGCGACAGGAAGGCGTTCTCCGCCGCCGCCTTGACGATGTTGGAGGGTACGATCGCAGCCAGGAACTCGCCGATCGGCGGGATAGGACCGATCTTCTCGGCGCCGGCGAGCGCGGAGCGCAACGCTTCGGCCGATTCACGCGGCAGCGGCGCGATGTGGAGGAATAGGGGGGTGAGTATCGCGGCGGCAACGGCCGAAAGGAACAGTACGACCACGTAAAGCGCGATCGCGCGACCCGCCAACCGGCCCGCCTGGGCAGCTTCGGCGGTCGCGGCGACGCCGGTGATGAGAAGGGCCACGACCAGCGGCACGATCGTCATCTGGAGGCCGTTGAGCCAGGCTTGGCCGATCGGCTGCGCCCAGTCGGCGGCGGTCAGCGCGGCCGACGGCGCGAAGGCGGCGAGCAGCGCGCCGAGAATCAGCCCCGCAATCAGGGAAAAGAGGATACGGGTTGGTTGCGACATGCTCGCCCTTTGAGAATTTCCGCGCTAATCCGATGGCGGTTGAGGGCGTGCAAGGTCGCGAGAAAACAGCACATGGCAAGAAAATATTTCGGTACTGACGGAATTCGCGGCCTCACCAATGTCGCGCCGATGACCGCGGCGATGGCGATGAAGGTTGGCATGGCGGCCGGCGCGCATTTCGTGCGCGGCGATCACCGTCACCGCGTGGTGATCGGCAAGGACACCAGGCTGTCGGGCTATATGCTTGAGAATGCGCTGGTCGCGGGCTTCACCAGCGTCGGCATGGACGTGGTGCTGGTGGGGCCGATGCCCACCCCGGCAGTGGCGATGCTCACCCAGTCGATGCGCGCCGATCTGGGCGTGATGATCTCGGCCAGCCACAATCCCTTCGCCGACAACGGCATCAAGCTGTTCGGTCCCGACGGCTACAAGCTCTCGGACGCGGACGAGCTGGCGATCGAGGCGCTCATCGACGGCGACGTCGCGCTGGCGCCGGCCGCCGAGATCGGCCGGGCGCGGCGCGTGGAGGATGCGCGCGGCCGCTATATCCACTTCGCCAAGTCGACCTTCCCGGAGGAACTGCGGCTCGACGGGCTCAAGGTGGTGATCGATTGCGCCAATGGTGCGGCGTACCAGGTCGCGCCCTCGGCGCTGTGGGAACTGGGCGCCGAGATCGTCGCGATCGGGGTCGAGCCCAACGGCAAGAACATCAACGACCGCGTCGGATCGACCGCGCCGGAAACGCTGTGCGAGACGGTGGTCGCCAGCGGCGCCGCGATCGGCATCGCGCTGGACGGCGATGCCGATCGGCTGATCGTCGTCGACGAGACCGGCAAGGTGGTCGATGGCGACCAGCTCATGGCGCTGATCGCGGGCGGCTGGGCGCGGCAGGGCAAGCTCGCCGGCGGCGGGCTGGTCACGACGGTGATGTCCAATCTGGGGCTCGAACGGCATCTCGCCGCGCAAGGGCTGGGGATGGTGCGCACCGCGGTCGGGGACCGCTACGTGCTCGAGAAGATGCGCACCTCCGGCTATAATGTCGGGGGCGAGCAAAGCGGCCACATCATCCTGTCCGACTATGCCACCACCGGCGACGGGCTCGTCGCGGCGCTGCAGGTGCTGGCCGAGCTGGTGCGTTCGGGCGCGCCGGCAAGCGAAGTGCTCCACCGCTTCGATCCGCTGCCGCAATTGCTCAAGAATGTCCGCTTCAAGGGCGGCAAGCCGTTGGAGGTTGCGAGCGTCAAGGAAACGATCGCCGAGGCCGAGGCCGAACTCGAAGGCAAGGGCCGGCTGGTCATCCGCCCCTCGGGCACCGAGCCGGTGATCCGCGTGATGGCCGAGGGTGACGATCGCGGCCAGGTGGAAGCGGTGGTCGATCGCGTATGCGAAGCCGTCCGGCTGGCAGCCGCCTGATGCTGGAGATGCGCCCCGATTGTGAACGCTGCGGCGCGGACCTGCGCGCCGACGTGCCGGGCGCGTTCATCTGTTCGTTCGAATGCACCTTTTGCGCCGAATGCGCCGAGGCGCTCGACGATATGTGCGCCAATTGCGGCGGCGAGCTGATGGATCGGCCGACGCGAACTGGTAAGAGCCTCCAGCGCCACCCGGCATCGAGCGAGCGCAGGTTCAAGGGAGTATCATGACCCCGCGCGTGCTGATCATCGCCGGCTCCGATTCGGGCGGAGGCGCGGGCATCCAGGCCGATATCAAGACGGTCACCATGCTCGGCGGCCACGCGATGACCGCGATCACGGCGATCACCGCGCAGAACACGATGGGCGTCGATGCGGTGCATGCCGTCCCGGCCGAAATGGTGGTCGCGCAGATCGACGCGGTGGTGCGCGATCTGGGTGTCGACGCGATCAAGATCGGCATGATCGGATCCGCGCGCACCGCCTTGGCAGTGGCGGAGAAGCTCGGCGAGCTGCCTGGGATTCCCGTGGTGTTCGATCCCGTCATGGCCGCGTCCAGTGGCGCCACGCTGGCCGACGACGCGACGATCGCCGCGTTCGAGCGGCTGATGGACCGCGCGACGGTCGTCACGCCCAACCTTCCCGAGCTCGAGGCGCTGGGCCGCGATCCGCAGGAGCTGGTCGCGGAGCATCGCTGCGCGGTGCTGGTCAAGGGCGGCCACGGCACCGGGCCGGAGGTGATCGACACGCTCTATTCGTCCAATCCCGACGATCCGCCCGAGATAGACTGGACCGATCCCCGCATCGAGACCGACAGCACCCACGGCACCGGCTGCACGCTCTCTTCGGCGATCGCCTGCGGCCTGGCGCAGGAATGGGACCTGCCCGAGGCGGTGACCCGCGCGCGCCGCTTCGTCCGGATCGCAATGCGCGAAGCGACGGGACTGGGGCGCGGCCATGGCCCGATGGCGCAGCAGGCGGTACGGCTCGATCTCAACATGAGCTTCTTCGAGCCGATGCTGAACCAGGTGACCGTCCCGGCCGAAGACCTGGCGGCGAGCGAGCGCTTCTATCGGCTGCTCGGCCTCCGCCAGGTCGTCCGCGCTGCGCCCCGCTATGCCCGGTTCGAGACCGAAGGCGGCGCGACCTTCTCGATCGCTACCGATCCCGAATATACCGCGCCGGTCGTCTATTTCGAATGCGGCGATCTCGACGTGACGGTCGCCTATCTCCAGCAACAGGGCTTCAAGTTCGAGCAGGAGCCCAAGGACGAAACCTGGGGCTGGCGCGAGGCGCGGCTCCGCGATCCGGCGGGCAATGCGGTTCGTCTCTACCAGGCTGGCGAGATGCGGCGCTTTCCGCCATGGCGGCTCGACGATGCCTAAGAATCCCGGGCCTGACCTGAAGTTCGAACGCCGCTACCAGCGCAGCCACAAGGGGCCCGTGGCGGGCGTCGACGAGGCCGGGCGCGGACCGCTCGCCGGGCCGGTGGTCGCTGCCGCCGTCGTGCTCGATCCCAAATGCATCCCCGGAGGCATCGACGATTCGAAGGTGCTGACCGCGGCGAAGCGTGAGGCGCTCTGCGCCCAGCTGCTCGAATGCGCGCGGGTCGGCGTCGGCATGGCGACGGTCGAAGAGATCGACACGCTCAATATCTTCTGGGCGACGATGCTGGCGATGACACGCGCGGTCGATGCGCTCGGCCTGGTGCCGGCGATGGTGCTGGTCGACGGCAATCGCTGCCCGAACTGGAGCCATACCAGCACCGCGATCGTCAGCGGCGACGCGCTGTGCCTGTCGATCGCTGCCGCCTCGATCGTCGCCAAGCATCGCCGCGATTGCATGATGCTGGAATATGACCTGCTCTATCCCGGCTATGGTTGGGCGAGCAACAAGGGCTATGCGGCCAGGACGCACCAGGAAGCGCTGCGTACACTCGGGCCGACGCCGCTCCACCGCCGCAGCTTCGCGCCAGTTGCGCAGGCCGAGCTGGATTTCGGCCCCATCGCCGCCGAATAGGCGTCAGCTAAGCAACTGCTCCACCCATTCTGGCACCAGCATTCCCGCCGGCCCCATCCGGCTCTCGGCGAACCAGACGCTGCCTTCGGACGGCTCGAGATTGAGCTCCAGCGTCTCGGCGCCGTGATAGCGCGCGGTCTGGACGAAGCCGGCGGCCGGATAGACCGCGCCTGAGGTCCCGATGGACACGAACAGGTCCGCTCCTGCCAACGCGCGCTCGATCGTGTCCATCCGGTACGGCATCTCGCCGAAGAAGACGATGTCGGGCCGGAGCGCCTCCGCCTCGCATGCCGGACATTCGCTGCCCGGCGGCAGCGCGCCCTCCCAGGGTCGCCGGGCCCCGCAGTCGGCACACAGCGCCGATCTGAGCTCGCCATGCATGTGCAGCAGCCGCTTCGCGCCGCCCCGCTCGTGCAAGTCATCGACATTCTGGGTGACGATCAACAACGCACCAGGCCATTGGGCATCGAGCCGTGCCAGTGCCCGGTGCGCGGCATTGGGCTCGACCCCGGCAAGCTGTGCCCGCCGCGCGTCATAGAAGCGGTGCACGAGCGCGGGATCGCGATGCAGCGCCTGGGGCGTACAGACATCCTCGACCCGGTGCCCCTCCCACAGCCCGCCGGGCCCACGAAAGGTCGCCACGCCGCTTTCAGCCGAAATGCCTGCGCCGGTCAGCACCAAGATGTTGCGGATATCGCGCATGCCGTGCCTTTAGCCGCTGCCACGCGCTCGCCGCAAATCTCGGCCACGCATTCGCCGTCCCGTCCGGAGGCCGAACCGATGCTCGCTTTCGCCCTGCTACTCGCCGTCGCCGCGCAAGACCGTGCCTCGACAGGCCCGGTCTCCGACGACGAACCGGCACCGGAGTCCCGGCCGGCCCGCTGTCAAACCGTGCCCGACGAAATCACCGTCTGCGGCAACCCCGATCAATCGCGCTTCCGCTTGGCGCCCCTCGCGCCGCGTTATGAAACCCCGGCGCGCCGCGCGCAATTCACGCTGCCCGGCGGTAGCACGGCCTCGGTGGACGCCACCCAGCGCGGCGTGGGCGGCGTCAGCGTTCCCGCCGCAATGGTCACGCTCAAGATCCCGCTGGGCAAAAAGAAAGCGCCGACGCCCGAGGAGAAATAACCTCCCATCCTCCATCTGGCGCTCGCGAAATCGCTGGCCTAGAGCGGGTGCATGACGAGCATCGGCATCTTCGGCAGCCAGGGCCGCATGGGCCAGGCGATCGCCGCCATCGCCCCTGAACTCGGCGCGCAACTCGCCGGCGGCGCGGATATCGGCGACGATCCCGCCGCGCTGGCGCGCAAGGCCGATGTCCTGGTCGATTTCTCGGCCCCCGCGGCACTGGAAGCCCATCTTGCCGCAGCCCGCGCGGCCTGGACGCCGGTCGTGATCGGCACCACCGGGCTCGGGCCCATCCATCACCAGCTGATCGACGCCGCCGCCGCCGAAATCCCCGTGCTCCAGACCGGCAATACCTCGCTCGGCATCGGCCTGCTCGCGCGGCTGGTGCGCGAGGCCGCTCTCCGGCTGGATCCCGAATGGGACATCGAGATCGTCGAGATGCACCACCGCAACAAGGTCGACGCGCCTTCGGGCACCGCGCTGATGCTCGGCGAAGCGGCGGCGCGCGGCCGTGGCACCAGTCTCGCCGAAGCCGGTGTGCCCGCCCGCGCCGGCCTCACCGGCGCACGCGCACCGGGTACGATCGGCATGGCGTCGCTCCGCGGCGGCTCGGTGGTCGGCGATCACAGCGTGATCTTCGCGACCGCCGGCGAGCGGATCGAGCTCACCCACCGCGCCGACGATCGCGCCGTCTTCGCACGCGGGGCCATCCAGGCCGCGCTGTGGCTCGCGGGCCAGCAGTCCGGGCGCTATACGATGGACCAGGTGCTGGCGGTGTGAACAGGGCACAGGTTGTCGAGTTCTTCGCGCGGCTGGCAGAGGCCAATCCGCATCCCGAGACCGAACTCGAATCGGTCAACGACTATACTCTGCTCGTCGCCGTCGTCCTCTCCGCCCAGGCCACCGATGCCGGGGTGAACAAGGCCACCCGCCGCCTGTTCGCCGAGGTCGATACGCCCGAGAAGATGGTCGCGCTGGGCGAGGAAGGCCTCAAGCAGCACATCAAGACGATCGGCCTGTTCAACACCAAGGCCAAGAACGTCATCGCGCTGTCCGAAGCGCTGATCCGCGATCATGGCGGCAAGGTTCCCGCCGACCGCGATGAACTGGAAAAGCTGCCCGGGGTCGGCCGCAAGACCGCCAATGTCGTGATGAACGTGGCGTTCGGCGCGGAGACCTTCGCGGTCGACACGCACATCTTCCGCGTCGGCAACCGCACCGGGCTCGCGCGCGGCAAGACCCCGCTCGCCGTCGAATTGAAGCTCGACAAGGCGGTTCCCCAGCCCTTCCGCCTCCATGCGCATCACTGGCTGATTCTGCACGGCCGCTATATCTGCAAGGCGCGTACGCCCGAATGCTGGCGATGCATCGTTGCCGACCTCTGCGCGTTCAAGCCCAAGACACCTGCGCCCGCGAACCGCAAAGCTCCGCTCGGCGCAAGCTAGAAGGATCGCCGCCATGCGCCTGCTGATCACCGCTTCGTCCCTGCTCTTCCTCGCCGCCCCCGGCACCGCCAGCCAGGATCACAAGGAAAAGGTCCCGGCGGCGACGCCAGCCGGCAAGCCGGTCGATTGCCTTCGGTTGATCGATATTCGTGAAACCAAGGTACGCGACGATTCGACGATCGATTTCATCACCAGGGGCAACAAGGTCTATCGCAACACGCTGAATGGCTCCTGCCCGCAACTCGGCTTCGAGAAGCGCTTTTCGTACAAGACATCGCTCAACCAACTTTGCTCGGTCGACTTGATCACTGTGCTCGTGTCGCCGGGGCTGAGCCAGGGCGCGACCTGCGGGCTCGGGAAGTTCCAGCCTGTGACGCTTGCCGCCGGCCGCTGAAACGGCTGGCATCGGCGGATCGGCTTTGCTAGGCGCCTGTTTCCAGGCACCCGTAGCTCAGCTGGATAGAGCGCTGCCCTCCGAAGGCAGAGGCCACAGGTTCGAATCCTGTCGGGTGCGCCAGCTTTTCAATAACTTAGGCTGCATTCCAAATCTCTGTACGGAAAATGTACGGAAAACATTCTCGGACGTCCTGAGCCCGAATCGCACTTCGCCATTGGTTTGTGGCGTTGCAGACGTCTAACGACGGCCAAGTTCTGAATAACCAGAGTTGGCCGGAAGCGGTGCCCCAGCTGCGCGCGATGTAGCGGAGGTACGGTCACGCGACTTCAAGCGCAGCGAACGGCTCGGACTGGCAGGGGAACAGGCTATCTGAACCGGCTGCGTGGAGTGACTAGGGTTAGGACCCAGCACCGAAGGGATCAGAAGATGGATGAGCTCCTGTCCGATCAACGCGTGCTCGTCGTCCAGGACGCGATGATGGTCCTGATGTCGATCGAGAATATGCTCGCCGAGCTTGGATGCCGCTCCGTGACAGTGGCCGCGACGGTAAGGGAAGCCCTTACCCTTATCGGCTCTCAGGTCTTCGATCTCGCCATGCTGGATCTTAATCTAGGCGGCACGAAAAGCTATGCCGTTGCCGATGCCTTGGCGGCGCGCGGCGTGCCGTTCCTGTTCTCGACCGGCTATAGCGACAAGAGCGCGAGCGTCGACTATCCGGGGCGTCCGGTTCTCAACAAACCATACCCCTTCCCAGCGCTCTCAGCGGTACTCACGATGATGCTGGGACGCAGCCCGAACCAACAAAATTGCTAACCAGCAACCGGCTGGCGACGCTCTTCTGATCCCGACCCTAATTGCCTGCGCCTGCCCGGTCCGGCCCAGCTAGGTCCAAAGCCGGTAGATCACCGATGGGGTCGCCAATGTTCGGGGCAGCCTCACACACGCAGGAAGCGGCGCGTTGGCCGCCTAGCCGGCGTGGACTATCGATCGACCTCAGCCCAGTGCGTCGCGTTGCTTCTTCAAGGCATCGAGCTCTTGTTGCTGCTCGGCGATACGATCCGAGGAACGATCCTCGTCATTCCCACCCGAATAGGCCGCCGCCTGTTCCACCAGGTCCCGCAGATTATCCTCGATGATCGCGATCCGCTCATCGAGCTCGGCAAGCGTCAAGTCGGCGTCTGACAAGATGGCTACTCCTGTTCGGGATCATGACCCGCATCACGACAGCTACTCAATCGGCGATTTCGTGCCCTTCGCGCAAGTCCGGAAAGAGCGCCTCTATAGCTGCACGAAGGTCTTCTGTCCCGGCTAGGAGCCCGAAATCATCGAGCATATCCTTTACCAGGCGAGCCCGGTGCGGACCGATCCCTGGCAGGGTTTGGAGCTCCGGGATGTTGGGATCGGCAAGCCTGTCGGCGAGGTCGCCGAGCGTCTTGAACCCGGATAGGATCAGGATCCTCCGCAAGCCGGCCGGCAGGACCGATTGGTTGATCGGCAGGTCGCGCTCGGTGGCGCCGGGCTGGAGCCTGCGCAGCCTCGTTCCGGCGGCCTTTTCCCGTTTTAGCGCCCGTCGGATATGGCCGAGCTGGCCGGCGCTGAGACCAAGCTGCCGACGGATACTACGATAGGAAAGTCCTGAAGCACGAAGGAAGCCGCATCTCTGAGGTTGATAACGGCTTGTTCGGGCGGGCTGAGCATTGCGGCAAGGAGACCTTAAGGTGCCGAAGCGATTTGCAGTTACCTAGGCACCGGAGAGAGGCCACTCGTTTTGGCCGCGATGCCTTTTGCAAAGTGCGCAACGATGCCTTCCTTTGGCCTAGCGCGATGACATGCGCAAACTTGGTCGTGCTGCACGTGGCTGAAGTCGTGACAGGCGATGCAAAGGGGCTCGGGAGCGCACTAGGTCGGCGATGCCTAGCTCGCAGACGGCGGTTCGGCT
>NZ_JACTGR010000006.1 GCF_014489075.1 Sphingomonas sp. JC676
GGGGCGCTAGCCGTCGTTCGATGACAGGCTGCTCTCATCCGCCCATCGCCGGAAGGTTCGGATTAACCGGCTAAGGTCACGCGGACCTCCCCAAGCTTTGAATTGTGAACCTTCGACGCGGCAAACTAACCATGGCACGTCACCGTCGCCGCCTTGAACGGGTTGTTCCTGCGCCGAGACACCGTCGTAGATCGGCGAGAAACGCTGGCCTTCGAGAGAAGTTCTTTCAAGATCGACGGTCAGACTCCACCCCGGATTGTCGAGGGTGTCCACCGTGACGCCGAACTCGTGTTCCCAGTCCTCATCGCACTGGGCGAGGTACCATTGCATCAGCCATGTCAGGTCGTCAGGTGCTTCCATGTCTTATGGTAACGATGAATTTGGAGTGTCCGCTAGTGGGTACGACCGAGATCCACCTGAACGACGCAGTTTGGGTCGTTACCAGAAGTTCACGCCAGCCCATCCGGAACGGCCGCTATTGCGCTTCCCCGTCCCCAAAAGCTGCCGGTCCGCAATCCACCAATTGCGGACGTAGACCTTGCAGAAAATATGCATTTCCTGCTCGTTTTTAGTCGAGTTAGTGCGCCCCGTCTAAAGCACCCTTGCGGGGCAGAGTACGTATGGCATGGACCGCGCATGTCCCACGTTCGCTTTCAAACCCCCAAGGTCATTGGGTCGGTGCTTGCGTTGCTCGTAGTAGTCGGATTTCCGGCCACCAGTTGGGTCTATTGGCCCGCCGTTGGAGAGGCTGGCGTCTTGCCGCCCGAGGCCGACACGATCTTGATCCCGATGATGGAAAGTATTTTTCTCGCCACTGTCATGGCGCCGGTTGTGGCCGTGATAAGCTGGCTGTGCCTTCGCGGAACAGCGCCCCCTGTGAAGCTGCTCGCATGGGACGGAAGCCGGCCAGTCTTGAGCGGGCTTGTAAGCGTCTGCGCTTTGCCACCGCTCGTTGTTAGCGTTCTATCATTGTGGGGTGAAGTGTGTGCGCCGCCCGGCTGGCACGGCTTATGGTGGGTTCCCTACACGATGCTCGTGATGTTGTGGGTGGCGATGATGCGTAGCGCAGCCCTTTCAAAGCGGAACGGCAGCTAACAACCACCGCGATTCAGAGCCGGCCTCGCCGATGATCGCCTGCGAAAGTCCGGGAATTGGGTGGTGAACCGTCCGGCAGCTTTCGGGCGCGGCAACCGGCAAAAAGGACCCGGATGGGTCAATCGTTCGGGAACGCACCCTGCGGGATGGCGGCTTCGCCTTTAGGCGTGATGGAGAGCAAATAGAAGGTCTCGCCGTCAGCCACCGGTGGAGCGTAACTCTCGCTCCGTCGGACAGCAGTCAAAGCATCGTCCCGGTTCATCGGGGCGGCAGCCCTCGCCTGCTCCCATGCAGTAACCGCAAGCGTTGTTAGGTAGCCACCCTGGATAAGCGGCAACAGGAAAGCGACACTTTCGGCAACGCTTTTAGTCGGCGGCCCCGCAGGTATTTCCCACAACGCCCGCCAGTCCTCGTGGCAGTCTTCCAGAAGGCCCGTTTCAGCATCTCCGAGTTCCAACGCTTAAGCCCTTTCCGCTTGCCAGCCACGGGCGTGCCATCGTTCGAGAACGTCTGCAATCAGGAGTAGCCAGTCGGCCAATGAACGGCAAAGAATGGGGCGGAAGCGGTCGTCCCCGGAAGTTTGATCCGAAACGGCGGCTATCAGACTTTGACCCCCAAAAGCGACCGGTCTGCAAACCACCAGAAGCCGCCAGACCGCTTCTACCCAATCGAAGTCAATTCCGCCGCGGCCAGAATCTATTCACGCCGCCTAGGCCGCTGATGCGTTCTTAGAGACCGCGCTCATAGGGCAAGACCCGCCAACGCCTCCGCTGCCGCATGCCGACTGAGATGGCCGTAATGCCGTTCGATCATCTCCGCGCTCGTGTCGCTGATCTGCGCCACGGCGAGCAACGGCAGTCCGCCGTTCACGAGGTCGGTGATCGTACTATGACGGAGCGTGTAGGCGGTCGTCCCGGGCGGCAGCTTGGCAGCGACGACAGCCTCCGCGATCGGCCTCTTCCATGTTTCCTTGTCCCATGGCTTGCTATTGGCACGCGCCAGTAACGGGGCATGGGGCAGCTTGCCCTTCGCCTGCGCCGCGAAAAATTTGGCGGCGGCGGCCGGTATAAGGATACGGCGAGGCTTGCCGCTTTTGTCCTTGCCGATGGTCAGTTCCGACGTCCGCTTGTCGAAATCCCCGGCGTTCAGGCCGGCGACCGCCCCCGGCCGGAGCGGAAGCAGGCAAAGCGCCCGAACGAAGGGCTCAGCGTCCGTGTCGATCTTCTCTAAAAGCGCGCGCCGCTGGTCGCGATCCAAATAGAGCGTCCGTTGCCGGTCAGCATTTCGGATTGCCTTCAATGCTTCTTGCCACGCAGCTTCCGTATCTGGTGCGCCCGGCGCGAGTATCTTGTTCAATGCTGCGCGGAGCATCGCCATGTCCCGATTAATCGAGGAGGGCGCGCGATCGCGGGTGACCTGCGGGCCTTTCTTGCGGCGGGTGACCAGCGCCGGCTTTTCTTCCAGGCGCTTGCGCCAGGCCTGCAAATGATGTCGGCGAAGCTTGATCAGCTTCACCTTGGCGATCGGATCGGAATACACGTGGCGCTTGAAGCGACCTGCAGCGTCGGGATGCGTCTCCGCATATCGGCCACACGCTTCCTCTACGGTCTCAACCTTTTCCTCGATCTGGCCGCCCGACTCCACCAAGGCAGCGAAGGCTTCCGCCTCCCTCTTTGCGTCGGCGAACCGATCGCGGCCGGGAACCTTGCCGAAGTCGCCAAGCGCCTTGAGGTGATAGCGGCGTTGATCCTCGTCGTAAGCACGAGCGATCCAGGTTCCCGCCCCCTCTCGTGCCGAGGGTCGATAGCCGAGAAAGCATCCTGGCCGAATGCGCTGCCAGTACGGCTCGCGCTGATTGCGGAGCGCCTCCCGCTCTCTCACTTTGCTCAGGTCCAGCGCCATGCCGGCCTCCCTTTCATTCCGTACGGAAAACGTACGGAAAACATAGTGGGAGATAGTTAGATCACCAGAGATATAAAATCAATACTTCCTAGTATGATAGCAATTTCAGGAAATCTCAAAAACACCCATTTCTGTGCACTCCGAAGGCAGAGGCCACAGGTTCGAATCCTGTCGGGTGCGCCAGCTTCAGACTTTGCCTTTGCGCCAGTGCTGCCGGCTAGCGAGTGAACCGCCGCACGTGCGCACCGGTTCGTCGACGATGTCGGATTCATCCTAGCACCTCTGGAACGAATCGGATAAATTACGCCTCGACTCCGGAAAGCTATTTGCGCCGGCGTTTGAATATATATGAGAAATATCGGAGCTACGGGACCCCGCCCAGTAAGAGGTGGAGTCATGGGCCGTTCGTATCCATCCGATTCACACTGACAGGTTATTAAGGAATATTGCCGCTGCATGCGATCGGCAACTGTCGATCATATGCACGCTGCTTGCCGAGGATGTGCGTCATCCTGCGGCCGATTCGCTATGACTGTCAGATCGGAGAGTTGATGCTTAACGGGAGGTTCTCATGGCGACACCAAATGAAAAATCGCGCAAACTGACGATCCGTACCGGGTTCGAAGGCAAGCCCGACGGGGAAATCGATTCGTCCGTCTATCTGTTCGATCGCGGTGGGGCGCTGATTGCCAGCGCGCCGCTGGCGAAGGGCGAGGCCAGGTTCGCGCTCGATCGCCTGCCGCGCGGCGCGCGTGTGTTCGTCGGCCCGTCGCTGGACAAGACCGAGCGCGCCGCTCCGCCATCGCTCTCGACGATGGAGCGCATTTCCGCGTTTGAGCCGCCGATCCGGATCCGGCCTGACATCTCCATCTATGATCTGGCGAAGGTGCCTGAGCTGTTCTGGCCGCACTGGCCGCTATGCCGTTGCCGCGTGCGCGGGCGCATCATGGTCCGCAAGACCTCGCCCAACGGCGTCGTCGTCGAAGCTCCCGTGTGCAACGCGCGCGTCCATATCTGCGAAGTCGATCGCCTGCCCTGGCTGATCCTGCGCCTCCCCGATCCCGACATATTCCGTCTGCGCGACGAACTGATCGATATCATCCGCCGGCCCATTCCCTGGCCGCCCGAGCCCGATCCCGGCCCGCTGCGCGACATCGCCATGCTTCCCGAGGCGCTGGCGCGCCGGGTGGTGGGCAACACCCTCGATCGCGTCGCGCTCAATCCTCAGCCGCTCCCTCCGGGGCCGACAGAGCTGGTTGCGCTCAACCCGCAACCTCTGCCGCCCGTCGAAGGACCGGCGTTCAGCGGGAAATTGCGGCGGGCCAGCGACGCCGTGGCGTTCAATCCGCAACCCGATCCTCCCGGCGACCCCTTCCGAGCCCTGCCGCAGGCCGCGCAATTCGCGCTTCGCTCGAACGCAGCCGCCGTCATCCGCCGCACGCTGCTCGACAATATCGAGCTGATCCGGCCCTGGATCTGCTGGTGGCCCTGGCTGCATCGCTGGTTCTACACCTGCGACGAGCTGCGCGTCGTCACGACCGACGATCAGGGGCGTTTCGATACCAGCATCTGGTATCTCTGCGGAGGCGACAAGCCCGACCTGTATTTCTGGGTCGAGTATGCGATCGGCGGCACCTGGACGCCGGTCTATCGCCCGCCGATCCCCTGCCATGTCTGGTGGGACTATGCCTGCGGAACCGAGGTGACCATCACGGTGACGGATCCGCGCGTACCCGGCTGTGGCGACGTGCCCGATCTCCAGGGCAAGCAGGTCGTGGTCAAGACCATCGGCCGCGAGGTCAGCATGGGCGAGATCAACCACGAGCCGGCGGCCAATGCGGGGACCGCGCAGCCGATGTTCTCGATCAGCTACGGCCGTGAATCGCCGTTCGGCGCCACGCTGGAGCCACGCGTCGATTTCGGCAACGGGCTGAAGCCCGCGGGCATTACGCATTATCGCTGGTCGTATCGCCCGCTCGGCTCGACTGACGAGGACGACTGGATCGCGATCCAGGCCGATGTCCGGCGCCATTATCGCGAGATCCCTGCCGGACCGCTGGATCCGACCGTCTACAAATCGGCGCTCGTTGGCCCCGACCCGGCGATCACCGGCGGCTATTTCTTCCAGGTCGAGCCCGCGCTCCCGGCAGGGGGCGAGGACTGGGAGGTGCTCGACGAAGGCTATGATCTTGCCAGCGCATATTGGGATACGACCGGGCTGCTCGGCAAATATGAGCTCAAGCTCGAGCTGTTCCGCAAGACCGGCACGACGATGACGCGGGTCGACCTCACCGCCGAAAGCGTGGGGATCAACCAGATCCTCGATCCCGCGCCGCTTACCGGCCCCACCTATACCGCGACGCCCGCCACCAGCGATCGGCTGCTAATCGATCCGGTGACGCTGCATGCGGTGGGTTATCGGCTGGTGCTCCATGTCGACAACCGATCGTGCTTCGGGACGATCGACTCGGTATCGGTCGCGCCCGGCGCGAACGACACCAAGTGCGGCTTCCTGGAATATGCGCCGGGCGCCTCCGCGACGATCACCTTCCGCGCCAGCCATCCGGGCAATTTCGCGAGCTTCGGCTTCGCCGTTGCACGCGTCGCGACAGGGCTGCCCTCGGCAAGCGCGGCGGGGCTGACCGATGCGGCCAGCGTCAACGGCTATGTCCGCTCCGGCGACCAGTTCAGCAAGAGCGTGGCGGTGACGGCACTGCTTGCAGAGGGGCTCGGACCCACGGAGGGGCCATGCACCAGGGCCGCTTTCGGCGAGAGCCTATACGTCTATGCGCTCGCGACCAACGGCTATGGCCGGCTGAGCGGTCTCGACGCGCCCAACGCGATCCCGCCGGGCCAGATCGGCCTGCGCGCCTTCGCCATCACGCCCGCCTGAAGGGCCTGGAACGCAAGGAGAAATCCGATGAGTCTCACCCAAGCCGAAACCGTGTTCGCGAGCGTGCACGAAGACGCGATCAACGACGCGCTCACTGCCTTCTGCACCGCCAGGCCGCGTTACCTCGCTTACGGCTCGCCGGCCTTCACCCCCGTGACGACGGCGGCCGAGACGCGGATGGATGCGATTGCCTTTCCCGGTGTGCCGGGCGGCATCCAGTGGCGCCTGCGCCTGTCGATCCCGCGGGTCGATCTGTTCAAGCAGACCCAGGCGCTGCCCCCCGAACTCAGCCTCGGGCCCGGCCAGTTCAGCGTCGAGCTCGATGCCGAGCTTTGCATCGAGTGCCGCAAGATCCGGATCGACCCCAAGCCGCCGCGTCCCGACAAGGGGCGCGGCAACGACAATCCGAACGAACCGCCGCGCGACGACAAGCATCCGCTGAGCGAGCTCACCTGCTTCAAGCTCCGCGTGTTCGCGGTGGGCCATCTCGAGCATGTATTTACCTCCACCGGCGAGGACGGAATCGCCTTCGCCGTCGATGCCGTGGAGATCGTCGACATCAAGCCCGACGAGCTCGAATCCTTCCTCGAATGCCTGATGTTCCTGATCCTGCAGGCGGTGCTTGCCGGCATTCGCCTGCCGCTCAGGGCGCTGCGCGCGGGGGCATTCCAGCTCGTTCCCGTCGTCGGCCCGCTCATCGAGGACGACCAGATCAAGGTCCGCGGAACCGTGTGACCACCAAGCCAAGGAGATAAGCCATGGCGGAAATTATCGCAGCCGTTGACGAAACCGCGGCCAACACCCTGATCGACACCGCGATCGCACTGATCCCCCCGCAATCGGCGAGCGGATCGGGCAGTCTCGGACCCTTTGTCGCCAGCTATTCGGTGTCCGCGACCCTGGCGAACGGCGATATCGACCTGATCGCGCCCGACATCATCCGCGTCGCCAATCTGCGTGTGAACTGGTCGGCCACCCTCGGCATCGGCATCGATCTGAGCACGATCCTGCCGGACTTCTGCCTGCCCCAGGTCTGCGTCAACATCCCGTGCGTCGGGCGGGTCTGCACGCCACGCATCTGCATCGACTGGCCGACGATCGGGGTAACGGTACCGCTTTCCGACTTTGTCGAGGCCGATGCCGATTTCCGGCTGGCGATCAGCCTGTCAGGCGGGATCTGGAACGTGGAGGGCGTGGTCGTCGGCGTGCCGTCGCTACGCTTCGGGCCGACCACCGCGCTGCTGCTGGTCGCGATCGGCGCGGCGATCACACCGGTCCTGCTCGCCGTTCCCTTCATCGGCATCTTCCTTGCGGTCGCGATCAACACGATCCTGGCGCTGATCGGGGTGGCCGGGCTGATCGGCCTGCTCGGACCGATCCTCACTCCCTTCGTCAGCGGGCTGAAGATCCCGATCTACAAGCAGCCCCAGCTCTTCGAGGTGCTGCCGATCGAGGGTCCGATCGATCCGGCGGTCCACATCACGATCGATGCCCTCGCGGCGAGTGTCGAGTCGACCGACGAGGACGAGCTCGTGCTCACCGCCGACATCTCACCCGCCTGAATCAAGGAGACACGCGATGTACAATGAGCTCGACAGTCGCGCCCTCGGACGCGCGGACTGCTATGCGCAGCGCTTCATGCGCGCCGGCGATTATCGCTACAATGTCGTGCCCGGCCATGGCCAGGCGCTCTCGACCGACTATCCCTTCGTCGTGCATGTCAAGGACAAGCACGAGGGCAAGACCGATGGGCAGATGGCGCAGCACAATCTGCGCGTCGCCGTCGACGGCAAGGGATTCTCGGTCACGCCCGCGACGATCACGATCGCCGTCGGCGACATGGCGGTGTGGAACGGCGGCGGCGACATTCCGTTCGCGGTCGTCGGCGAGCAGGAGTTCTTCAACAGCCACCGCATGGTCAACGAATGCGGCTTCAGCCACGCATTCGGCAAACCGGGCGAATATCGCTGGCAGGACGCGTTCGGCAGCAAGCTGGCCGGTGTCGTGCGGGTCCGCGATCCGGACTGCTCCAAGGACAAGGACATGAAGAAATGGCGCGCGGCGCTGGCCGAGGGCAGCCTGGTGATGATCAACGACGGCAAGGCCGATCACACCGAGATCGACATCATGACCGGCCAGACGGTGTTCTTCGCGATCGTGAAGACGCCGGGCATCTCGATCACCGACGATCGGCTGCTGACCCATGTCTATGAGGTACCGTGCGCAGGCTCGGCGACGAGCAAGGCCTAGGTTGGAGACTCATACAAGTCATTGATATTACTGTCGTCATCCCCGCGAAAGCGGCACCCCAGAGCCAATCAGTGAATCGCTTGTGACCCTGGGTCCCCGCTTCCGCGGGGATGACGGCAACAATATAAGTCCAAAACCTGTGAAGCGGCCTCGAAAGAATGGGCGCGCCCGTGAAGGCGCGCGCCGGGGGGAAGATGTCCCTTAGAAGTTGAAGGCCGCGCGCACGCCGCCATAGCGGCGGAAATCGCGCGGAACATAGCTTTGTACCGCCTGGGCGCTACCCTGGTTTCCGAACGAGTTGGCGATGTTGTAGAAATATTGCTGGTCGAACACGTTGTTGACGAAGCCGATGACTTCCCATTTGCTGTCGTGGCTGCGGATGCCCAGCGACAGGTTCAGGACGCCATAGCCCTTCTGGATCGACTCGGGATCGTTATTGATCCCGAAGTTGAACTTGCTCTGATAATTATACGCCGCCTGGATCACGCCGTTGAGGTCGGAGGTGATCGCCGGGCTATAGTCGCCGCCGATCGACAGCTTCCATTCGGGTGCCTGGGCCGGGCGGAAGCCCGCAAGGTTCTGGCGCGAAGGACTGCCGACGCATCCCTGCGCCGCGGTCTGCCCCGGATAGCATTGCGCGAGCGGGAAGGAGCGGATCGTCGCGTCGGTATAGGTAACGCCGCCCGAGAAATTGAGATCGTCTGCAGCGCGCACACTGCCCTCGATCTCGACGCCGCGCGTGCGCAGCTTGCCCACATTGGCCAGGCGGAAGTTGATCGTGCCGTCCGCCAGCGTCTCGATGCCCTGCGCCTGGAAATTGTCGAACGTGGTGTTGAACAGGGTCGCGTTGAGCGTGACGCGACGATCCCAGAATTGCGACTTGATGCCGAGCTGCCAGTCCTCGGACGTCTCGGGCTTCACCGGGCCGGAATTCTGGCGAACCAGGTTGAAGCCCGTGCCGATATCATAGGCCTGGCCCTTGTGACCCGTCGCATAGGTGAAGAAGGCCATCACGTCGGGCGCGAGGCGCTGCTGGATGCCGGCCTTGTAGGTCTGGTAGGTCTCGGAATCGTCGCCGGCGAAATGGGCATTGTTCGCGGCGATATCGAGGAACGTATAGTCGATCTTGCCCTTGCCGGCGCGCATGCCGGCGATCAGCGTCGTGCCGGCGATCACGTCATATTCGACCTGGCCGAACGCGGCATATTGCTTGGTGCCGTTGGTGGCATACCAGCGCGCGACCGAGAAGAACGGCCCGCGGGTGAAGTCGCGCGTCAGATTGAGGTTCGAATAAAACAGGCCCAGCGTGTAACGCAGCTTGCTCGCGCCCGGCGAAACCAGCCGCAGTTCCTGCGAGAAGGCATGCGTGTTGAAGGTGCCGAACTGGCGGTTGTCGAGCGCGGCGATCGCGGACTCGTCCTGGTCCAATATGTCGAACTGCTTGAAATGATCCCAGGCGGTGATCGACACGATCGACGCGAAGCCGACATCCAGCGACGCGCGCAGCGATTGCGAGAAATCGGTATAGTCGGTGCCCGAATTGATGTTGTTCACCACGTCGGTATTGTCTTCGCCGAAGGTGACGCCGGGCGCGAACACCGCGGGGCCATAGGCCGCGTTTCCGCGCAGGCGCGCATTGGGCGAGACGCGGATGAACGGGCGGCCGATCGTGGTGTGGCCGTCGATATAGCCGATCTGCGCAGTGAGGTTCAGCGTGTCGGTGGGATCCCAGACCAACTTGCCGCGCGCCGAGAAGATCTCGCGTCCGTTGACCTTGTCGCCGTTGAACAAGTTGCGGACATTGCCCTCGAACTTGTCATAATTGGCGCTGGCGCGGAAGCCGAGGGTCGAGGTGATCGGCCCCGAAAGCGCGCCGTTGACGCTATATTCGTCGTCGGTGGTGACCATCCCGGCGATACGGCCGCTGAGCTTCGCGGTCGGCCCGCGGGACACGATGTTGAGCAGGCCGGCCGAAGCCGATCGGCCGTAGAGCGTGCTCTGCGGACCGCGCAGCACTTCGATCCGCTCGATGTCCGAAAGATCGGCGAAGGCGCGGGCGAGGAACTGCACCGGCACGTCGTCGATCTGGACCGCGACGCTGGGCTCGACGCTGGGCGAGAAGGCGAAGGTGCCGATGCCGCGGATCGAGACCGAAGCGTTGACCGGGTGCTCGGCGGGGCGGATCAGCAGCGACGGCGCGGCGCGCGTCAGTTCGGAAAATTCGCGGATGCCCTGCGCCTCGAGCGCCTTGCCGCCGAGCACCTGGACCGCGATCGGAACATCCTGGACGCGCTCCTCGCGCTTCTGCGCGGTGACGACGATCTCGTCATTGCCCCGGCTCGCTGCTTGTTCATCCGTGCTGGCGGTTGCGCTCGGCTCGGTCGTCTGGGCGAACGCCTGGCTGGCCGGGACCAGCGCGAGGCCGGCGGCGGCGATCACGCGCGAAAGAGCCGTGGATTGTAGAAATTTCATGGGTGCCTCCCCTAATTTTCAGGAATTCGAGTCTGATGACTTCTCTTCCTCGCCCTGTACCAAGTCCGATTATCCGCCGCAATAGTTGTATGATAACTATTAAAACTTGTCGGAGGCCAGCATTGGGCACACGTGACGTTTCGTATTTTAACACATTGATTAATTGATATTTTATGGGATGAATGCGGCCGGCGCATCGATCGGAGTGTTGTAGCCGCGCCACAAAATCGCGCAATGTTATAGCACAAATTGGTCTGACCACTTGCGTCGAGCGCGCGAAATTGGTCAGGCGAGCTGGCAGATGTCGAGCACGTCCATGTCGTTGTAATCGAGATTCTCGCCGGCCATTGCCCAGATGAAGCTATAGGCGCGCGTCCCGGATCCCATATGGACCGACCAGGGCGGCGAGATCACCACCTCCTCATTGGCCATCACGATGTGCCGCAGCGCATCGGGCTCGCCCATGTAGTGGAAGACGCGATCGTCCGCTTCGAGGTCGAAATAGAGATAGATTTCGGAGCGCCGTTCATGGACGTGCGGCGGCATGGTGTTCCACACGCTGCCGGGCTTGAGCAACGTCATCCCCAGGCACAAGGACGCGCTGGCGCAGGTGTGCGGCAGGATCAGCTGGTAGATCCTGCGGTCGTTCGAGGTTTCCAGGCTGCCGCGTTCCATCGGAGCGGCATCGGCGAGAGTCAGCTTGCGCAGCGGAAAGGCGCGGTGCGCCGGCACGCTCAACAGATAGAAACGCGCGCCCTCGCCCTCGAAGGTCACGTCCTGCGATCCCATCGGGATATACAGCGTCTCGCGGCGCTCCAGCGCGTGGCGCTGCCCGTCCACCGTCACCGCGCCCGCCGTTCCGATATTGACGACACTCATCTCGCGCCGCTCGAGCAGGGGGTGCCCCGCCGCGCTCTCGGGCTCGGTCTGGCGCGGCAGCGCGAGCACGGCACCTGCGGGCACGGCACCGCCAATGACGAAGCGCTCACCATGCGAATAGGTGAGCACGATCTCGCCGGGCCGGAAGATGCCGCTCACCAGATAGCGGTCGCGCAGTTCCGCATTGGTTGCGCCCGCCATCATGTCCGGATGCGTGGCGTAATAGGTTTTTTCGTACACGAAGCGCTCCAGCGGGAGGATCAGCGACGGCCGGAGGTCACAGCGCGGCGACGGCGGTGGCGGCGAGCAGGAACGCGCCGACACCGTAATATTGCGTGTCGCTGGCCTCGACGCGCTCGGGGCGGTCGCTCACTTGCTGCACCCAGCCCAGCCGCCCGTCGGGCTGAATCGCGCGGACGAGCGCCCCCCAGCCGCGGCGCACCACCGGTTCATAGTCGCGGCGGTTGAGCAGCCCGGCATTGATCCCCCAGGCCATGCCGTAGGTGTAGAAGCCGGTGCCGCTCGATTCCGGTGGCGAATCCTCGGGCGCAAGCAGCGAGGGCGCCCAGTATCCGTCGTCCTTCTGCAGGCCCTTCAGCTTGGCGGCCATTTCGAGGAACAGTTCCTCCATCCGCTTGCGATCGGGGCTGCCGGGCTCGAGCAGCGGGATGATCCGCGCCATGCTGGCGAAAACCCAGCCATTGCCTCGGCTCCAGAACTGCTTGCGGCTCTTGCTGTCGCGCCGTTCGAAGAAGCGGCTGTCGCGATAGAAGAGATGCTCGGCCGGATCGTAGAGGAAGTCGGTCGTCGCCCAATATTCCCGCATCGCATAGCTACGGAAGCGCCGATCGCCGGTCTGCTTCCACAGCTCGAGCATCGCCGGCGGCGCCATGAACAATGCGTCGCACCAGCACCAGCGCGTCAGGCACTCGGTGTCGTCATAGCCGGATGGCGGCTGGTAGAATGCGAGCGTGACCCGCGGCGGATGGGTGACGATGTAGTCGAACGCCTGGCGCGCCGGCGCGATCGCGCCCGCGCCGGCGCCATGCTTCGCGGCCCAGAGATAGGATTGGGTGATGACCAAATCGTCGGCGTGGAAGGGCCGGCGCGCCGGTAGCCACTGGTTGGCACGGCCCATTGCGAGGATCGATTGCCTTATCTCGGGCGGCCCGCCGGCATCGGCCAGCGCGGTCATGCCGATCCAGAACACCGCCTGCTCCCAGGCGCGCGGGTTGCGCGTCTCAGTGGTGATCCGGGATACATGCTGCGCATCCCCCATCCGCCCCAGCTGCCATTTCGCCAGACCGGTCGCGAGCCGGATCACCTCGCGCGCGCTGTGGACCTGCGGCGCGGGTCGCGTCGACTGAGCCAGTGCAGGCATGGCGAACAGGTGCGTGACGGCGAGCGCAGCGAGCGGGCGCAGGATCATCGAAAATCCCCAGTTGCGCGCGAGGGGGTTGCGGTGCCGGCGGCCGGCAGGATACTCGACTGTCGCATCGCCCTCTCCGAGACACGGGCATGGCGCCCGGCTTACGGAGTTATCATACAACTTAAGCGAGTTGGGTCAACGCGCCGTGCGCGAAGCTCAGGCGGTCCGGTCGCGAAGCCGCGCCGACGCGCTCAGCATCGAGTGGCGGCTGAGGCTTTCCTGCATGTGATGCCGCGCCGCATCGCGGGCGCGCTGCGGATCCATCCGGACAATCGCATCGACGATCGCCTCGTGCTCGGCAAGCACCTTCGCGGCATAGGCTTGATGCGCCTCGTCGGGCTGGTCGCGCAGATAGAGGTTGCGCGGCGGCACCAGCCGCAGGCCGAGAAAATCGACCAGCCGCACATAATAATCGTTCTGCGTCGCGCGGGCGATCGCGAGGTGGAACGCGCCGTCCGCCTTCGCTGCGGCGACCGGGTCCCCGCTCAGCTCGACCATGTCCTGCAACGCTTCCTGGATGGCGCCGATATCCGCGGTGGTGCGCCGGGCCGCCGCCAGCCCAGCCATCTCGGTCTCCACCGCGAGCCGCATCTCGAGCAGCTTGATCACGTCTGCCAGTTCGTTGAGCTCGTCGCGCGTGATCTGGAACGCGCGATATTCGGCATTCTCGGCGACGAACACGCCCGATCCCTGGCGCGACAATGTCAGCCCCTGCGCCGAAAGCCGCGCGACCGCCTCGCGCACCACGGTACGGCTCACATTCTCGGCGAGCGCGATCTCCTTCTGGGTGGGCAGCCGCGATCCCGGAGCAAGCGCGCCCGAGCGGATCTGCGCTTCCAGCTTGGTGAACAGATCGTCGGTGAGCGACGAGGTCCGCGCATTATCCTCGCCTGTATTATTCCCCTCCGATGATCGGGCTACGTTGACCCGACTTGTCATACGAATCTCCAAAATGTAGGTCAGGTCTATCATCAATGGCCAAGCCAGTCGATCCGGCGAAAAGAACCGAGGAGGAAGAGGGTATGCGCTCGCTACGCTGGAGCATTGCAATGAATCGTCGCCTTGCGCTGATCGCCGGCACGGCGCTGCTCGCCGGGTCCGCCCTGGCGCAGGACGTGCCCGAGGCGACGCTGCCGCGAGTCGAGAAACCACTGCCCCCCGCGCCGGACAAGACGCCGCGTGCGACGGTGATGCTCGCCGACTATCGCTACGACGATCTGCTTTGGGAGAATGATCGCACCGCGCACCGCATCTATGGCCGCGCGCTCGAAGCCGCCGAGCCGCCCTCGGGCTCGGGGATCGACAGCTGGGGCAAGAATGTCGCCTGGCCGTTCATGGATCGCCAGCTGCGCTCAGGCGATCAGCACGCCTATCATGGCGAGGGACAGGACTTCTACAATGTCGGCACCGGCCGCGGCGCCGGCGGCTTGGGCATCTGGCAGGACAACAAGCTTTGGACCTCGCGCAACTTCCGCGCCTATCGCATCCTGAAGAACGGCCCCGACGTCGCCGATTTCGAGGTCGACTACGCCCCCTGGCCGGTCGACGTGACGCGTAAGGTCTGGGAAACGCGGCGCTTCACGCTGCCGCTCGGCACCCAGTTCACCCGCCTGGTATCCACGATACGCTCCGACAAGCCCGGACCGCTGATCGTCGGCATCGGCATCGGCAAGCGCACCACCGGCGAGGGCGGCGACCTCACCGTCGACCGCGAACACGGCGTCCTCTCTTATTGGGGTCCGAACGATCCGCACCACGGCCGCATGGCTATCGCGCTGCGCGTCGATCCCGCGATGATAGCCGAGGTGAAGAACGACGCCGACAATTACCTCGTCCTGCTCAAGGTCACGCCCGGCAAGCCCTTCGTCTATTATTCGGGCTCGGCCTGGAGCCTCGGCCAAGGCGGCTTCCGCAAGCGTGAGGATTGGGATCGCTACGCTGCTGCCGCACCGGTGGACTTCGCCGTCCTCGCCCACTGACCCCACTCGAACCCGATCGGACACCCTGATGGAACGCCGCCATTTCCTCGCCTCGGCGCTCGGCGCGAGTGCGCTTGCGACGATCGGCACCAGCGCCACAGCGGCCGCCACCTCGGCAGAAAGCAGCACTGGCGACCGGCGCTACATGCTCGATCTGCTCGAGAAGATGGCCGTGCCCGTGTTGGGGCCGATGTCGCAAGGCAAGTTGCAGGCGGTCTTCAAGCCCGAACTGAGCCCTACATGGGATGGCCGCAACCCCAAGGTCGCCTTTCTCGAATGCTTCGGCCGCCTGATCGCCGGCATCGCGCCATGGCTCGCGCTTCCCGATGATGCATCCGCCGAAAGCCGCCTGCGCGCTACGCTGCGCAGCCAGGCGGTGGCGAGCTATGCACACTCGGTCGACCCATCCAGCCCGGACTATCTGCTCTGGCGCGAGGCGCCACAGGCTTTGGTCGATTCGGCCTATTACACCAACGCCTTCATGCGCGCACCGCAGCTCTGGAAGGCGCTCGACGCGACGACGAAGAAGCGCGTGATCGAGGAGATCAAGGGACTGCGCCGCTTCTCGCCGCCCTATACCAACTGGCTGCTCTTCGCCGCAATGAACGAGGCGTTCCTGCTCTCGATCGGCGAGGACTGGGATCCGATCCGCATCGATCTGGCGGTCCGCAAGATCAACGAATGGTATGTCGGGGACGGCTGGTATTCGGATGGTCCGCATTTCCATTTCGATCATTACGGGTCGTACGTGATCCATCCGATGCTGGTCGAGATTCTCGAGGTGCTCGTCGCCACCAAGGCCAAGTTCAACAGCCTCGATGCCCCCGCTTTGCTCGAACAGGCGTACAAGCGCATGCAGCGCTATGGCGAGCATCTCGAGCGGCTGGTGGGGCCGGACGGCGCCTATGCGCCGATCGGCCGCTCGCTCACCTATCGCACCGCGGTGTTCCAACCCCTGGGCCTGCTCGCGTGGCGCAAGAAACTGCCTAAGTCGCTGCCCGAGGGTCAGGTGCGCAGCGCAACGCTCGCCGCACAGCGCGCCGTCTTCCGCTTCCCGAGCAATTTCGATGACAAGGGCTATCTGACCCTCGGCTTCACCGGCCACCAACCGGCGCTGGCGGACTGGTATTCGAACGCCGGCAGCATGTATCTCGCCGCCGAGAGCCTGGTGGCGCTCGGCCTCCCCGCGGACAACAGCTACTGGACCAGCGCCGAGCTTCCCTGGACGTCGAAAAAGGCGTTCGCCGGCGAGCCTTTCCCGAAGGACTATTACGTCGAATACTGACGGCGCGCGCCGCGCTTGTATCCGCGCCGCTTCTCATGGACATTCGCGTCCATGACGGGAGCGCGCGATGCAGGGTGAACCAGGGGTTGGCCACGGACTGACCGGACCGCGCGTGGTGACCCTGCCCGCCCGCCCCGAGCCGATCCGCGTCAATGCCGACGAGACCGCGATCGTCGTGATCGACATGCAGAACGCCTATGCCTCCGAAGGTGGCTATGTCGATCTCGCGGGGTTCGACATCGCCGGCGCGGCGAGCACGATCGACAAGATCGCCACCGTGCTGGACACCGCGCGGCGCGCGGGAATGCAGGTGATCTTCCTGCAGAATGGCTGGGACCCCGATTATGTCGAGGCGGGCGGTCCGGGCTCGCCCAACTGGCACAAGTCCAATGCGCTCAAGACGATGCGCGCCCGCCCCGAGCTCCAGGGCCAGCTGCTCGCGCGCGGCGGCTGGGACTATGCCATCGTCGATGCGCTCAAGCCCCAGCTGGGCGACATCTCGCTCCACAAGACGCGCTATTCCGCCTTCTTCAATTCGCAGCTCGACAGCACGTTGCGGAGCAGGGGCATCCGCTACATCGTCTTTGTCGGCATCGCCACCAATGTCTGCGTCGAGAGCACGCTGCGCGATGGCTTCCACCTCGAATATTTCGGGGTGATGCTGGAGGATGCGACGCATCATCTCGGGCCGCCGATGATGCAGGAAGCCACGGTCTACAATGTCGAGAAATTCTTCGGCTGGGTCTCCACCACCCAGGATTTCTGCGGCAGCTTCGGCCAAATCCCCACAGAGCTTCCCCAGGAGTAGAACATGCCCTTCGAGCCAATCAATCCGCCGCAATTCCCCACCCCGATCGCGCCCTATTCGGCGGCCGCAAAGGCCGGCAACACCGTCTATGTCTCGGGCGTGCTCGCGCTCGGCGAGGGCGGCGCGGTGCTCCATG
The DNA here is from genome assembly GCF_014489075.1 of Sphingomonas sp. JC676. Taxonomy (GTDB): domain Bacteria; phylum Pseudomonadota; class Alphaproteobacteria; order Sphingomonadales; family Sphingomonadaceae; genus Sphingomonas. The sequence goes on from NZ_JACTGR010000006.1 coordinate 17,129, forward strand.
TCGGCGATGCGGCGGCACAGACCCGCCATGTGCTGGAGGTCATCAAGACCACGCTCGAAGCCGCCGGCGCGACGCTGGCGGATGTCGCGATGAACCATATCTTCCTGAAGGACCTGGCCGATTACGCCGCGTTCAACGCGGTTTATGCCGAGTATTTCCCGGGCGCCAAGCCGGCGCGCTACTGCATCAAGACCGAGCTGGTGAAGCCGGATTGCCTGGTCGAGATCGCATCCGTGGCGCACCTCGCCTGATGCCGCATGCGAACGGGCTCTGGTACGAATGGCGCGGCCTCGAGAATGGCGAGGTCCTGATCCTCTCCCCCGGGCTAGGCGGGTCGGCGAACTACTGGGCACCCAATCTCGACGCGCTTGCGGTGCGCTACCGCGTCCTGCTCTACGATCATCGCGGCACCGGCCGTAGCGACCGCGCGCTGCCCGAAACCGTCACGGTCGAGGACTTCGCCGCCGACATCCTCGGGCTGATGGACGCACTCGACATCGCCCGCGCCAATGTGATGGGCCACGCCGCGGGCGGTGTCGCGGCGCTGGCGCTGGCGCTGATGGCGCCCGAGCGGATCGACAAGCTGATCGTCGTCAACGGCTGGGCCGCGCCCGATCCGCATTTCCTGCGCTGCTTCGACGCAAGACTCGCATTGCTGCGTGGCAGTGGCCCCGAAGCCTATCTCCGCGCCCAGCCGATCTTCCTCTATCCCGCCAACTGGATCTCGGCACATCATGATACGCTGGAAGCCGAGTTGCCCGTCCAGCTCGAACATTTTCCCGGCGCCGAGACGATGGAGAAGCGCATCGCCGCACTCGCCGCCTTCGACATCTCCGCCCGCCTGCGCGACATTCACCGCCCGGTGCTGGTGATCTGCTCGGACGACGACATGCTCGTTCCCTCCAATGCCGGCGTCGCGCTCGCCAACGGCCTGCCGATCGCCGGCTTCTGCCGCGCCGAGCATGGCGGCCATGCGGTCAACATCGTCGATCCGGACGCGTTCAACAGCTTCGTGCTCGCCTGGCTGGCGGGCGAAATTCCAGAGGAGTGAGCCCCATGCAAGTCGGCGTCTTCGTGCCCATCAACAATAATGGCTGGCTGATCAGCGAGAACGCGCCGCAATACATGCCGAGCTTCGATCTCAACAAGGAGATCGCGATCCGCGCCGAGAAGCACGGCTTGGATTTCCTGCTCTCGATGATCAAGCTGCGCGGCTTCGGCGGCAAGACCGAGTTCTGGGAGTACGGCCTGGAGAGTTTCACACTGATGGCCGGCCTCGCCGCCGTGACGAGCAAGATCAAGATCTACGCCACCTGCCCCACGCTCGTGATCCCGCCGGCCTTCGCCGCACGCATGTGCAACACGATCGATTCGATCAGCCACGGCCGCTTCGGGCTCAACCTGATCACCGGCTGGCAGCGGCCCGAATATAGCCAGATGGGGCTGTGGCCGGGCGACGAGCATTTCCGCAACCGCTACCAGATGCTCGACGAATATGCCCGCATCCTGCGCGAATTGTGGGAGACCGGCCGCAGCGACTTCAAGGGCGAATATTATCAGATGGACGACTGCCTCGTCCGCCCCACGCCGACCGGCGACATGAAGATCATCTGCGCAGGGAGCTCGGACGAAGGCCTCGCCTTCTCGGCCAAATGGGCGGACTATGCCTTCTGCCTCGGCAAGGGCGTCAACACACCGACCGCCTTCGCCTTCAACAATGCGCGCCTCGCCGCCGCCACCGCCAAGACCGGCCGTGACGTCTCGGTCTTCGTCCTCGTCATGATCATCGCGGCGGAGACCGACGAAGATGCGATGGCCAAGTGGAAGTCGTACAATGACGGGGTCGATCTCGATGCGATCGCCTGGCTCAAGGACCAGGGCGCGGCGGACAAGCACAACACCACCACCAATGTGCGCCAGCTCGCTGCCCCGGAAGGCGCGGTCAACATCAACATGGGCACGCTGGTCGGCAGCTACGAGAGTGTAGCGCGCATGCTCGACGAAATGGCCGAGGTGCCCAATACCGGTGGCGTACTGCTCACCTTCGACGATTTCATCGAGGGGGTCGAGGCCTTCGGCACACGCATCCAGCCACTGATGAAGAGTCGCCGGAACAGCTGATCCCGCCCGGCTTGCGGGGCGCGTTTCGCGGGCCTACCTCAAGCGCATGACCGACTCCACTACCGCCCTCGACTATGCCGAGCACCACCTCGACGACAGCCTCGATCGCCTGTTCGCGCTGATGCGCGTGCAGTCGGTCTCGACCGATCCCGCCTATGCCGCCGAGTGCCAGCGCGCGGCGCAATTGCTCGCCGACGAACTCACCGAACTCGGCTTCGAGGCGCGCGTAGCACCGACCGAGGGCCATCCGATGGTCGTCGCGCATCACGACGGTGACGGTCCGCACATCCTCTTCTACGGGCATTACGACGTCCAGCCGGTCGATCCACTCAACCTGTGGCGGCGCGATCCGTTCGATCCGGTGATCGAGACCCGCGCCGACGGTGCGAAGGAAATCGTCGGCCGCGGCGCATCCGACGACAAGGGCCAGCTGCGCACCTTCGTCGAGGCCTGCCGCGCCTGGAAGGAGACCGAAGGCAAGCTCCCCTGCCGCGTCACCATCCTCTTCGAGGGCGAAGAGGAATCGGGCTCGAAGAGCCTCGAGCCGTTCCTGCGCGCCAATGCCGAGGAATTGAAGGCCGATTTCGCGCTGATCTGCGACACGCTGATGTGGGACACCGAAACGCCCGGCCTCACCATCGGCCTGCGCGGCATGGCGGCGGGCGAGGTAACGATCCGCGCCGCGCGCCGCGATCTGCACTCCGGCCTGTACGGCGGCGCCGCGCGCAACCCGATCCAGATCCTCGCGACGATCCTCGGCGAGATGAAGGACGCAGACGGCCATGTGACGCTCAAGGGCTTCTATAACGGGGTCGATCCGGTGGCACCTGCGGTGCGCAAGTCCTGGGACGCGCTCGGCTTCGATGCGAACGAATTCCTCGGCGAGGTGGGTCTGCGCCTCCCCGCGGGAGAGGCCGGCACCGACGCGCTCGAGCAGATATGGGCGCGACCGACCGCCGAAGTGAACGGCATCTGGGGCGGCTATACCGGCGAGGGCTTCAAGACCGTGATCCCGGCAGAGGCGCACGCCAAGGTCAGCTTCCGCCTCGTCGGCCACCAGGATCCGGACGCGGTATGGGCGGCGTTCGAGGACCATGTCCGCGCGCGTCTCCCCGCCGACTGCACCGCCAAATTCACCTCGCGCGGTCCCGGCAGCCCCGCGGTCACCGTCGCCAGCGACAGCCCCCCGCTCGAAGCGACGCGCGCCGCGCTCGATCAGGAATGGGGCAAGTCGGCGCTGATCGGCTGCGGTGGTGGCATCCCGGTAGTCACGTCGATCCGCACTATCCTCGGCATGGACACGGTGCTGGTCGGCTTCGCGCTGCCCGACGACAATATCCACTCGCCCAACGAGAAATACGACCTCAAGAGCTTCCACAAGGGGATCCGCTCCTGGGTGCGTATCCTCGACCGGCTCGGCGCGATGAAGACGGCCGCCGCGCCGGAGACCGCAACCGCCTGAAATCGCATGCGCTCCGGTTGACGCGGACCCGCGGAGGCCGGATAGCAACGACATGGTTCCCCTTTCGTTCGCCGGCCAAGATTTGAGGGTGCTGCCCGAGGGCGCGCTCTATTGGCCTGCGCGAAACGCGCTGCTTGTCGCCGATCTGCATTTCGAGAAAGCGAGCTGGTTCGCGAGCAAGGGCCAGATGCTGCCGCCCTATGATTCCATGGCGACGCTGACCGAACTGGCGGCTTTAATCGACCGCACGGGCGCGGCCGAGCTCTGGTGCCTGGGGGACAGCTTCCATGATTCCGCCGGCTGCGAGCGCCTGCCCGACGATGCCCGCGCGCTGCTGACCTCGCTTACCGCGCGGCTCGACTGGCGCTGGATCACTGGCAACCACGACAGCCTGCTGGTCGATCATTGCGGCGGCACGATCCTGGAAGAGGCGGAAGTCGGCGGTCTCATCCTGCGTCACGAAGCCGAGCCCGGCGATCCGCGCCCGGAGCTTTCCGGCCATTTCCATCCCAAGCTGCGCGTATCGGTGCGCGGCCGCCAGGTCGCCCGGCGCTGCTTCGTCGCCACCGCGACCAAGCTGATCCTTCCCGCCTTCGGCGCGCTCACCGGCGGCCTCGACGCGCACCATCCCGAGATCGTCCGCGCGGTGGGACGCGGCGCACAGGCGCTGGTAGCGCTGGAGGATCGCTTGCTGAGATTCCCGCTCGCCGCCTGAGGCACGCGGCCCGCCCGGGCGGCATTCTCCACCAAAGCCTCACAGACCGCTCATCCCGCCCGCACATCGCCTGAGCTAGGTACACCTCACCAAGCACCGAAGCATGGAGAGCGCGATTTCGCGCCACACCGCCGGCTTGTCCGGCGACCAGGGGAGGCTGACGATGTGGCTGAGATTCGTACCGCTGGCACTGATCGGGGCATGCATGGCGCCCGCGCCCGGCAGATATGCCGAGCCGGCGGCGCGTGTTGCCTATGGCGATCTCACGTTCAAAGCGCCCGCGGGCCGGGCTGAGCTTCACCAGCGGGTCGAGGCGGCCGCGCGCCAATTCTGCCGAAGGCACGGAAAGGACGTGACTCCGGGCGAATTGCGGCTCGACGCCTCCTATTGCCTCGAAATGCTGCGCGCCTCGATCGTCGATGCGATGCCTCGGGAGATCCGCAAATACTATGGTCTTGCGCGGCGCGAAGCCGGCATGCGGCGGCGCCGTAGGTAGGTGCCCGACCTCAGCGCCGAACCAGCTTGCCCGCGCCGCAATCCACCCGACCCGGACCGCTCACTCGGCATTCGGGTGCCCCGATGATGCCGATCCCGCCCGCGCCCGCCGCAATGATCTGCGCGGTGTAGCGCACCCCGACGCGCATATCGCCGCTGCTCTGGGAGAGTATCGTCGCGTCATTGGCGGTGAAACCGCCCCCGTCGATCGAACCGGCGCCATAGGAACTGAGCCGCGCCTTCCCCGCTTTGCCGCCGACCGTGACTGCGCCAGTGCCGTTCAGCGACACATTCGCCTCGTCCGCCTGAATAGCCCTCACGTCGAGCGCGCCCGCGCCGTTCAGCACCACATCGACCCGCGCGCCGCGCATCTCGGCGATCCTTACCCGGCCGCCGCCATTGACCAGCACGGCATGCAATGCGGGCGCCGAAATCGTGATCTTCGCCATCGCCGCCTGCTGCCCCACGCCGAGTGCTCCGGGGCTCACGAACAAGGTCGATCCGTCGACCCGCACCGAAACCTGGTCGAGCGCAGGCGTGTCACCCGATGCCGATGCGTTCGGCGACCCCGTGACCACCGTCACGTCGAACGGCCCGTCGACGCGAAGCCGCTCGAAGCTGCCGACGATGAAGCTGCGCTCCGCGGGCGCGGAAGCGGCGGTCAGCAGGAACAAGGGAATGGCTAGCCAGCGCATGCGGCGAGTGTCGCACCCGCCGCCACTCGGGCGCAAGCGCTTACGAGCAGTGCGCCTCGCCCGATCCCACGGCGTTGACCGAGCAATTGGCGCCGCCGGTCAGATCGACATCGCCCGATCCCGCGATCGAAACCGAAGCGCCGCCCTTCACTATGCCGCGCAAATTGCCCGATCCGACGATCGAGATGCTCGCGCCGCTGGCGGTCAGCTTCTCGCCGTCGATATCTCCCGACCCGACGATCGAAGCGGTAAGCTTGGCCACGGTCCCGGCAAGCGTCATGTCGCCCGATCCGGCGACAGAAAGCTTCGCCGCATTGGCGTTGAGTGCGGCGATGTCGAGATTGCCCGATCCCGCGACCGAACCGGTGAAATCGCCTTCGGCGCGGTCGGCAGTCAGATTGCCCGACCCGCTCACGCTCGCCAGGTTCAACTTGGGCATCACCACATGGATCTTGGCACCATGATCGCCCGACCAGTTGACGTTGTTCGACTTGCGGCCGACGCGCAGCGTACCGTCAACCACCTTGATCTCGAGCTGGTCGAGCACCTTGGGATCGCCCTCGGCGGTGACCGAGAAACTGTTGCCGGCCTTGACGTCGACATCGTCCGAACCGCGCAGATCGACCCCGGTGAAACCAGTCGCGTCAAAGCTGCGCGTGCCACCGCTGCCGCTCGGCTGCGCGGCATGGCCTTCCTTCTCCCAGCTCGCGTGGCAAGCGGTGACGGGCAGCATGGCGGCGATCAGGAACAGGCGCATCGATATCTCCCGGATGTCTATGTGTGTTGCGCCTGCAATACACCATCTTCCGGCAAAGGAAAAGGGGGCGAGCCACTGCCGGTCCGCCCCCTTTTCGAAATCGAACGCGGCTTCGCGCGGTTAGGCGGGAACCTTGTCCTTGTTGTGGATCGCCGCAGCAGCCTTGAGGATGTCGACGATTTTCACCAGCGCGGCCGGTTCGTCGATCTGCTCCATGGCGGCCAGTTCGCGCGCCAGACGGCTCGCGGCAGCTTCGAAGATCTGACGCTCCGAATAGCTCTGCTCGGGCTGGTCCTCGGCGCGGAACAGGTCGCGGACCACTTCGGCGATCGACACCAGGTCGCCCGAATTGATCTTCGCCTCATATTCCTGCGCGCGGCGCGACCACATGGTCCGCTTGACCCGCGGCTTGCCCTTCAGCGTCTCGAGCGCTTCCTTGAGCGTCTTGTCGCTGGAAAGCTTGCGCATGCCGACGCTCTCGGCCTTGTTGGTGGGCACGCGGAGCGTCATCTTCTCTTTTTCGAAGCGCAGCACGTAAAGCTCGAGCTGCATGCCCGCGATTTCCTGTTTTTGCAGCTCGATCACACGGCCAACGCCGTGCTTGGGGTAAACGACATAATCGCCGACATCGAAGGACAGCGCCTTGGCAGCCATGTGCGAGGAACCTTTCGTGATTTACCGTTCCCGATGGATTGCGGTGCTCGCCCAGGCGCGCTACGCGCATGGACAAGGCGGATCGGGACGAATTTTTTTCTTAAAGCGACTCCGTGCGAAGGCGACTCTACTGCCTCCGTCTCCGCCTATTTAACATGCTCGTAATAAAATTACCAGCCAAACGTAATCGCGAACGCGCAGAAAGCTGTGCATTGCGGGTAAAACCACGCGTCCTTCGGCAGCTCCGTGGAAAATGAATCGATGTTGTTTCCTCTATGTCCGGCGATAGCCCAGGCGGCACCGGACACCGGTGCCAATTTGTCGCGGGCCATGGAGCGGCTGCTAAAGATGCGCGCGACGCTGCCGGCCGGCGAATTCGTCCGTCAGGTCGAGACGCTGGCACTGGGCGGCGACGCCTCTGCAGCGGAGATGGCGGGGGAGGGCAGCCAGTTCGGCGGCATCGGCTGGCCGATCGATGCGCAAAAGGCCTGCGACTGGTTCGAGCGCGCTGCCGCGATGCGGGGCGATTCCGCGCATAATCTCGCTCTATGTCACGAGACCGGCCGCGGGCGCCCGCAGGACGCGGCACGCGCCCGGTTGCTCTACACCCAGGCGATCAGCCTCGGCTGGATCCAGGCCAAGTGCGCGCTAGGAACGATGCTGGTGTCAGGCAGCGGCGGGCGGACATCGGCAAGGGCCTAACGCTGTGCCGCGAGGCGGCCGAGGCGGGCAACCCCAGTGCGCAGACCGATTACGGCACCTTTCTGCTGCTCGGGAAGGGGTTGTCCCGCGACATGGTTGCGGCATGGCGCTGGTTCACGGCCGCGGCAAGCCAGAAGCAGGCGAACGCGGCGATGCTGTTAGGCCAGATGCTGTGGAACGGAGACGGCGGCGCCGCGGATCCGGAAGCGTCCGCAAAGTGGTTGAAGGTCGCCTATGACAATGGCCGAAAGGATGCCGCCGCATTTCTCGCCCGCGCTGCGTTCAAGCGCGCGGCTCCCGATGGCAAGGTCGTGGACCGCAGCGCCGCGTCAGATGCGGTCCATTGGTTGCGTATCGCCGCCGAAGAGGATCCGGACCCGGCCAAGCGAGCCGATTTCGCCGCGACCGTCAAGGATCTCGGCGTGGAAAACTAGAAACTTAGTTTCCGGTGCCGGGCGTCGCCGAGAAATACTTCTCGAACTTGCCGTCTTCGCCCTTGTGCTCGTCGGCATCGGCGGGAACGTCGCCCTTCTGGGTCACGTTCGGCCATTCCTCCGAATAGGTCTTGTTGAGCTCGAGCCACTTCTCGAGGCCATTTTCGGTATCGGGCAGGATCGCCTCAGCGGGGCATTCGGGCTCGCAGACGCCGCAGTCGATGCATTCGCTGGGATTGATGACGAGCATGTTCTCGCCCTCATAGAAACAGTCGACCGGACACACTTCGACGCAGTCCATATACTTGCACTTGATGCAGGCATCGGTGACGACGTAGGTCATGGGTCGGGCCTCTGTTCGAACGAAATTCCGTTGCCCTGCTATGCGCGCAGATTCGCGGCGTCAATCGAAGCGCGCTTCCTGCGAGACGTTCTCAGTGATCAAATCTTCATAGCACGCAAGCGCTTCTACCGGCGGGCCGCGCCGCTTGGGAAGCGCCGCGATCCGCAACACGCGCACCTGGCCGTATAGCGGAAAGGCGAGCACACAGCCGATCCGCACCGGTGCCGCCGATCGCTCGATCCGCCGCCCGTCGATGCGCAGCGTGCCCTTCTCAGCGATCGCTTGCGCGGCGCTGCGCGTCTTGGCCAGCCGGGCGAACCATAAGAAGCGGTCGACCCGCATCGTCCCGTCACGCTCAGCCACGCCGCAACACCTCGAGCATTGCAAAGGCGTTGTCCTTGGGTGGCGCCTTGGGCTTGGCCACCGGCACCAGCCCCTGCCAGATCCAGCGCGGCGGCTGCCCTTCCTGCGCGCGCGCAGTGCGGAAGCCGAGCTGCGCCATCAACCGGGAGAGCGTGTCCGCGTTCAGCCCCATCGACGTCGCCAGCGCCGGATCGGGTGCGAACGGCGCGCGGCCCTTGCGCGCATCATGGGCGGCGCGCGCGATCCGTTCGACCAAGTCGACGCGTACCGCTTGCTGCCCCAGCGGGCGGAAACCATAAGCGAGATCGGCGCCGGGTGCGTTGCGGGAAAGCACCGTGGCACCCTCGCGCGGCGTATCGGCCAGCGCCATCAGCTCGCGCCGCCAGCGCGCCGGGCCGGGCTTGAGCAGGGCCGGCGCGAAGAGGTCGAGCGTGCCGATCGTCACGCCGACCTTGCGCAGCTTCTTCCGGGCATCCGCATCGAGCGCTTCGACCAGGGCCGCAGCCGCACGACGCGGCAGCAACCCGCCCGCTTCGAGCAGGGCGCTCGCCAGCGCCCTGAGCGGCGCGCCTGCGCCAAGGTCGCGCGTCACCGCGTCGAGCCTGGCGAACACCGGCACATGCCGCTCGATCCGTTCCGCGAACCAGCGTTCGAGCCGCGCCTGCACCGCGGCCTTCGCCTGCGCATCAAGCACGTCGAGCGCGCGATCCAGTACAATCCGCGGCCGCGCGAGATGCTGGCCAGCGCGCAGTTCGGCGATCCCCGCGCCCCGCCACGTCAGCGTAATGCCGCTCAGCGCCAGATCCTCATCGCCCGCCTCCGCCAGCGCCTGGCCGCGCCGGCGCAGTTCGCCCGCCAGCCGCTTCTCCGCCGCCGCGAGCAGCATGCGCTTGTCCGCCGCGCGCGCATCGGGCGCCACGGTGAAGCGAAAGCCTTCCAGCCTGCCCAGGGGATGTTCCTCGACGCTCACTTCGCCCTCGGGTCCGATAGTCACCGGCAGGTTCGAGGCATCAGCGCCGATCTGCCGCAATAGCACCGTGGTCCGCCGGTCGACGAAGCGCTGGGTCAGGCTGGCATGCAGCGCGTCCGAGAGCTTCTCCTCGATCGCCCGCGTCCGCTCGGCCCAGTGGAGCGGCTCTTCCAGCCAGTCGGTGCGCTGCGCGATATAGGCCCAACTCCGCGTCGCCGCGATCCGCCCGGCGATCGTCTCGACATCGCCGCCCATATTGTCGAGCCGCTGGATCTCGTCGGCGAACCATTGGTGCGGCACATGGCCATTGCCTTCGGAGAGATGCCCGAAAAGCCGCCCGACGAAGCGCGCATGGGGATCGACGCCGAGCTTGCGGAAATCGGGCAGGCCGCACGCCGCCCAGAACCGCGCGACCATCAGCGGCGAGCGCACGCGCGCGCGCACCCAATCTTCCTCGGCCAGCCGCTTGAGCACCGCCAGGTCGACCGCCTGTGGTGCCGCTCGCAGCGCGTCGTTGTGCGGCCTGGTCTCCAGGCTCGCGATCAGCGCGTCCACGCTGGCAAAATCGGGCTCGCCCTCGCGCCAATAGAGATGCTCGAGCCGCGGCACCTGATGCGCCTCGATCGCCAGCACTTCCTCGGGTGTAAACGCGTTCGGACCCTGCTCGTGCAGCGCCCCGAACGTCCCGTCGCGCTGATGCCGCCCCGCGCGCCCGGCGATCTGTGCCATCTCGGCGATTGTCAGGCGCCGCTGGCGTTTGCCGTCGAACTTGGAGAGCGAGGCGAAGGCAACATGGGCGACATCCATGTTGAGCCCCATGCCGATCGCGTCGGTCGCGACGAGATAGTCGACCTCGCCCGCCTGGAACATCGCCACCTGCGCGTTACGGGTGCGTGGGCTGAGCGCGCCCATCACCACCGCCGCGCCGCCGCGCAGCCGCCGCAATGCCTCGGCTACCGCGTAAACCTCCTCCGCCGAGAAAGCGACGATCGCCGAGCGCCGCGGCAGCCGCGACAATTTGCGCGCGCCTGCATAGCTCAAGGTCGAGAAGCGCGGCCGCCCGATGATTTCGGCATCGGGCACCAGCGCCTTGAGCATGGGTTTGAGCGATTCCGAACCCAGGATCATCGTCTCTTCACGGCCTCGCGCGCGCAGCAGCCGATCAGTGAAGACATGCCCGCGCTCGGGGTCCGCCCCCAGTTGCGCCTCGTCGAGCCCCACGAACGCAGTTTCGCGCTCCAGCGGCATGCTCTCAGCGGTGCACAGCAGCCAGCGCGCTTTCGGGGGGAGTATCTTCTCCTCGCCGGTGATCAGTCCGACATTGGCCGCGCCCTTCATCTTGACGACGCGGTCGTAGACCTCGCGCGCAAGCAACCGCAGCGGGAAGCCGATCATGCCGCTGGCATGGCCGCACATCCGCTCGACCGCGAGATGGGTCTTGCCGGTATTGGTCGGGCCCAGCACCGCAGTGACGGGAGAACGCGCGAACTGGCTCATGGCATTGCCAAGATTGTTCCGAGTCAGCCCTTAAGCAACTCCCCCCAATTGCGAATCTTTGTTAACCATGGTGGTTCCCTGATCATGTAAGGTGCTGAATCCCTTCATCTTGGGTGCAGCACAGGTCGCCGCAGCATGCGGCAAAGATCAGGCTGCTTAATTTGACATTAAACCCTGTCTTCCACAGTGATCGCACCCATGCCGGGGGTTGCGGCAAGCTCGACGACGATTTTTGGGGGCACCACGCCTTGTTTCAGCGCGAGGACCTGAGCACCGGAGAGGGCGGCGGCGGCACGTCGCGCGCGCTGGTGCTCGTGCCGAAGCCGCGGACGCTGATCGATCGGCTGTTCGCGCGGTTCGGCGATATCGACCTCGCCCCCGATCTCGGTTCGCGCATCGGCACGCTCACCTGGTATCGCGGTGCTGCGACCTGTGTGGGCCTCTGCGCCTTTACCCTCTTGCTGGCGCCAGGCTTCGAAGCCCCGATCTACGGCACCGTGCCGCCCCCCTTGAGCGGCGGCGAATGGGATGCGGCGCGCGCGCAGGCGATCAAGCCGCTCGGCCAGGGATCAATCAGCGGCTATCATGTCGCCGCGACCAACCTCGTCGCGCCGCTCACCGACACGCCCGAACGGCCGATCATCCAGAACGAGACCAGGCTTTCATCCGGCACGGCGCTGCTCGCCGTGCTCCAGCGCTCGGGCGTCGGCAAGACCGATGCGGGCCAGGTCGGCGCGCTCGTCACCAAGGCGATGGCGTTGAACGAGATCCAGCCGGGCACGATGCTCGATCTCACGCTGGGCCGCCGCCTCGACAAGTCGCAGCCGCGCCCCCTCGAGAAGCTCGAATTCCGCGCCAAGTTCGACTTGAAGCTCGAAGTCGCGCGCAACGGCGGTGCGCTCTCGCTCAAGCAGATCCCGATCGCGATCGACCGCACGCCGCTGCGCATCCAGGGCATGGTCGGCTCCAGCCTCTATCGCTCGGCCCGCGCCGCCGGCGCCCCGGCCAAGGCGGTCGAGGCCTATCTCCGCACCGTCGCCAGCCGCGTGTCGGTCTCGAAGATCGGATCGGGCTGCAAGTTCGACATCATCGTCGGTCAGGCGCGCGCTGCGACCGGCGAGGTGCAGATGGGCAGCCTGATGTATGCCGGCGTCACCGGTTGCGGAAACAGCGTCCAACTCGTCCCTTGGGGTGACGAGGGCAAGACCGAATGGTTCGACGGCGCCGGCCGCGGCAACAAGACCGGCATGATGGGCATGCCCGCCGCCGGGCATTTCTCATCCGGTTTCGGCATGCGTATGCATCCGATCCTGGGCTATACCCGCATGCACAGGGGCGTGGACATCGCCGCGCCCTGGGGTTCGCCGGTCTATGCCGCGATCGACGGTGTCGTGCAGGTCGCCGGACGCAGCGCCGGCTATGGCAACTTCATCAAGCTCGGCCATGACGGCGGCTACGGCACCGGATACGGCCATCTCAGCCGTATCCTGGTCCGGCCAGGCCAGCATGTCCGCAAGGGACAGCAGATCGGCGCTATCGGCAACACTGGTCTCTCGACCGGCCCGCACCTTCACTACGAGCTCTACAAGAACGGCGTGGCAGTAAACCCGCGCTCGGTATCCTTCTCGGTAGAGAATCGCCTTACCGGGGGCGCGCTCGGCGCGTTCAAGGCCAAGCTGAGCACCCTCCTCGCGGTGCCCATCGGCCACGGCGCCCAGCGCGACGAGGACTGAGCGCCCGCTACCGTTGAATTGTAGGATTTGGCCTGCGATCCCGCACAGGCTCTTTCTCATCTTGAATGGAATCGGCCGCCTCACGCACACACGCGCGCGGAACCTGAGACCTTTGTGACTTTAGGGTAACCGGCTACCGTTCGCCAGTTATTTGCCCTGCGATCGCCAGCGCTTGATCGTGCGCTCGAGCATCATTTCCTCGCCGCCGGTGTCGCGCCACAATTCGGAGAAGATCGGATCGTCCGATGCCGGGCGCTTGCCCTCATCGAGCGCGTCGAACAGCAGCCGGATCGGCGTCGCCACGCCTTCGCCCACCGCGATGCATTCGCGATTCCGAAGTGCCGGGATCGAATCGAGGAAGCCGCGCGCGCCTTCGGGCATCGCCGCGCGGACGAATGCCTGGTCGCGCTCGTTGTTGAGCCGCATCGACAGGATCGTGCCGCATTGGGAGAGCACCCCTTCGGCCAGATCCGACGGGCGCTGCGTGATCAGCCCCAACGACACGCCATATTTGCGGCCTTCCTTGGCGATCCGGCTCAAGATCCGCCCCACCGACGAGCCATCGGCATTGCGCTCATTGGGCACATAGCGGTGCGCCTCCTCGCAGACGAGCAGCACCGGGCGCTTGGTTTCGCCGCGCGACCAGATCGCGAAGTCGAACACCATCCGGGCGAGCACCGCGACGACCACCGAGGTGATTTCGCTAGGCACGCCCGAGACGTCGACGATCGAGATCGGCTTGCCGTCGCCCGGCAGGCGGAACACCCGCGCCAGGAATGAAGCCATGCTGTCCGCCACCAGCATGCCCGAGAACATGAAGGCATAGCGCGGATCGCCCTTGATCTCGTCAATTTTGCTGCGCAACCGAAGATAGGGCGCCGTGTCGGTCGCCTTGTCCATCTTGCCCATTTCGAGCTGGAGGATCTGGGTCAGGTCCGAGAGCAGATAGGGGATCGGTGCGTCGACAGTGAGCTTGCCGATTTCCTGCGCCAGCCGATTCTTGCCCTTGGCGAGCAGGATGCACTTGGCAAGGATATCGGCGTCCACCTGGCGGTCCGAGCCGGAGGTGGTGAGGAACACTTCGCAATGCTCCTCGAAGTTCATCAGCCAATAGGGCATCTGCAGGTTCGAGACGTCGTACAGCGCACCGATCGTCTTGAACGCGCTGGCATATTCGCCGTGCGGATCGATCATCAGGATATGGCCCTGCGGCGCCAGCTCGCAGATCCGGTGCAGGATCAGCGCAGCCGCGGTCGACTTACCCGTGCCGGTCGAGCCGAGCAGCGCGAAATGCTTGCCGAGCATCGCGTCGATATAGAGCGCGGCACGGATATCCTTGGTCGGATAGACATTGCCCACTTCGATATGCGCGCGATCGTCCGAGGCGTAGATCTGCTTGAGGTCGGCCGTGGTGACGGCAAACACCGGCGCACCCGGCGTCGGATAACGCGTCACGCCGCGGCGGAACTTGTAGAGCTTGCCGGTAAGCTTCTCTTCGTCGCCTTCACCGAGAAAGTCGATCTGCGCGGCGATCCGGTCGGCGGTCTCGAGCTTGAGGGCGCGGACATTGGCGATCAGCCAGGTATTGCCCACCCGCACCTTGACCTGGCTGCCGACGGTTCCGGCATTGGCAATGGCCGCATCGCTGCTGGCGGCGAGCGTTTCGAGAGCCGCCTGATCGAAGATCACCTGACTCGTCGAGCCGGCGATTTCCAGCACCGCGCCGATCGGTTGCGACGGCGCGTGCGCAGGCAGAATGTCCGACGATGCGATGGGTGCCGCGTTCTCGAAACCACGCGCCCCGAACTGGCCTTCCATCGGCTACTCCCTTGAATCGGAGCCACCATGCCGCAGGGAAGTAAAGATTGGGTATGTTCGCAGGTGTTTACCATGCTTTGCCGGCCGGTGTCAGAAGCGCCGCCAGATCGCTCCCGCGCCCCAGCCCAGCAGGATCGAAAGCGCCACCGCGACGAGCCCATAAGCCAGCGATTGGTCCTCCGCCGCAGTGGCGACGAATCGCTCGAAACCGGACTTGCGGATGTCGATCGGCCGCACTGCCGCCGCCAGCACGCGTCCGTCGCGAATCAGGAAGGTCTCGGCGGTGAAGCGGCCCACCGGCACGCGCGCTGGGATGTTGAGCCGCGCCCGATAGAGCACGCCGTCGGTGATCTCTACCGCGCCCGGCGCCTCGTAATAGAGCCCGCCCCGGGTCCTGAGGTCGACTAGCCCCTTGTCGAACCGCGCCTGCACCTCCGGCTGGGCACCCGATGACGGCGAAAGCTGGAGGCTGTCGACGCCAAGCTCGTAGATCGCCCTGGTGCGCTCGTCGACGAGCTCGCGGATCGGCTTGGACGAGGCGATCGCATAGAAGCTCGGCGCGGACCGGTAACGCGTCCGCTCGGCGTTCATCCAGATGCCGGCGACCTTTTCCTTCTCGCGGACCAGCACCGATTGGGTCGGTCCCTTCACCACCACGACGATGTCCGCGGGCTTCTCGCCGCGCTCAGGCGTGCGGCCGCCGGGATAGAGAATTGCCCCGAACAGCAGCAGCTCGGCGCCGGTGAACGAATAGGCGATCTCGATGGCGCGCTGCGAAACGTCGGGCACCAGCACCGGCTTGGCCTGGCCCATCAGCAACGGCGCGAGCAGGAGGACAGCCCAACGCTTCACGAGACTTCGACCGTGTAGATCTCGTCGGGCCGCCAGGCGAGGCCGGCCAGCATGCGCACCGCGACGAGCAGCACGATGATCGCAAGGATTAGCCGCAGATATTCGGGCTTCACCTTCTGCGCGAACCGCGCACCGATCTGCGCGCCGATCACCGATCCAAGCAGCAGCAGCGCCGCCAGCACGATGTCGACCGCCTTGGTCGTGGTCGCGTGCACCATCGTCGCCGCCGCGGTGACGAACAGGATCTGGAACAGCGAGGTGCCGACCACGACCTGCGTGCCCATGCCGAGCAGATAGAGCATCGCCGGCACCAGAATGAAGCCGCCGCCCACGCCCAGCAGCACGGTCAATATGCCGGTGCAGAAGCCCAGGAGCAGTGGCGCCAGCGGCGAGATATAGAGGCCCGAGCGATAGAAGCGCCAGCGCAGCGGCAGCGAAGCGACTAGCGGATGGTGCCGCCGCCGCCGCGGCTTGGGCGGCCTCGCGCCGCGCGACACCCGCACGGCGGTGATCGATTCCTGCAGCATCAGCCCGCCGATCGACCCCAGCATGACGACATAGAGGATGCCGATCACAGTATCGATCGCGCCGGTCGCCTGGAGCGACGTGAACAGCGCCGCGCCGGCGATGCTCCCTAGCACGCCGCCGACCACCAACACCAGACCCATATGGACGTCGACGCCACCCCGTCGGAAATGCGCAAACACGCCGGATACGCTGGCGCCAGTCACCTGGCTCGCCGCCGATGCCGCCGCGACGGTGGGCGGGATGCCGTAGAAGATCAGCAGCGGGGTAGTGAGGAATCCGCCGCCGACGCCGAACATGCCCGAGAGCAGGCCGACGCCGAGCCCCAGCGCCACGATCACCAGCGCGTTTACCGAAAGATTGGCGATGGGAAGATAAAGGTCCATGCGCCCACCGCACTACCGCTTTTGCGCAGCACTGCAAAAGGGTGCGGCTAGAAATCGCTGCCGATCGTCAGCGCCGGCCCCGAACCCGGCCTTGCATCTCCCGCCACCCGTTGCCGCCAGTCGAGCGCGAGCCGGACGTTCTGGCGGCCCAGTGGCAACCCTAGCGTCGCCGAGGGGCCGAGATCGAGCCGTTGCGCGTCGCGTTGCGCCGCGCCCCAGGCGCCCGCGCCGAGCGACAAGCGCACGCCGCCGCGCTCCGCCACGACGCGTGTTGCCCGAGCTGCGCCATCGGCATAGGGCTCGATCCGCGCCCGCCGGATCGCACCGGCCTGACCATAGGCTTCGAGCCGGAAATCGGCGGGCACCCGTGTGTCGATCCCCGCGATCACGCCCAGCCCCGTCCCGCCGCGCGTGCCGTCGAGCCCGAAGCGCTGTTCCGCGACCAGCCGTACCGGCGCTCGTGTCGGCTGCCATTCGAGCCCAACCGCACCTTCCGCGCCCCTGCCCGCGAGCGGCGCAGCAACCCGCACGAAGGCTGCGACCCGCCGCTCGGGCGCCAGCAGATACGAAACCCGCAACCCTGCCTGGCTTCCGCCGAGCTGGCTGGCCCCCGGCGCCGCGCCCAGCCCCTTGCCGGGACGCGCCACCAGCCAGGCGCTCGCCGACCAGCGCGACAGCATCGGCGTGATCGTCACCGGCTGTGCAGCCGTCGGAAGCGCCACGACAGGAGTACCGGGAAATTCGGGCGCGCCATATTGGATGAGCCCCAACAGCGCCATCTGGATGCGCGCCGGATCGGCGGCCGGTCTCGACGCAGCGAGGTCCGGCTGCGGCTTTCGGTCATGCACTCTCGCTACTGGTCTCGCGTGCCTGCGTTCGACAGCGACGTGCGCGGCCTGGAGGAGCACCGCATCCGCCGGGGCCGGTCGGCTCGCCTGCGCCAGCGGGACCAGAGTCTCGATCGCCGCCGGTAGCGAGCCCGTCTGCGGCCAGAGTATCGCGATGCGCACGCCGATCCATCCGGCCGCCACCAGCGCCAGAAAGCGCAGCGGACGGCCGCGCCCGGTCACGCCGCGCCCTGCCCGGCATCCGGAAACTGATGATCGGTCTTGTCCCATTGCGGCGCCGAGCCGGCGAGCAGCCGCGCATAGATCGCAATCGCGCGCCGCGCCGCGAGCAGCGCGATATA
Source organism: Sphingomonas sp. JC676 (assembly GCF_014489075.1). Taxonomy (GTDB): domain Bacteria; phylum Pseudomonadota; class Alphaproteobacteria; order Sphingomonadales; family Sphingomonadaceae; genus Sphingomonas. The sequence continues at coordinate 34,840 of NZ_JACTGR010000006.1, forward strand.
GTTGGCGACCAGGATCCGCGGCACCGACAACAGCCCGTCGCGCCAGCCATGGGCACGGGTCACGAACGCGGCGCGGACCGTCAGCCGCCAGCCCAGCAGCGCAAGATTCGTCCAGAGCAGAACCTGCACCAGCGGCGACGGCGACGCCGCGACCGTGCCGGCAACCGCATGCCCGGCAAGCCCCGCCCCCCACAACACGAGCGCGCAATAGGCGATCGCGAGCACCGGCATCGCCAGCGTCGCGCGCCGGTCGCGCACCCGCATCCAGTGATCGCCCAGATCGCCCGGCCGACCCCAGCCGGTCCGGTCCCAACCGGCGAGGGCGATCCCCGTCATCCAGCGCGCCTTTTGCCGAACGGCCGCGTTCAGCGTCGCCGGAAAATAGGCGCGCACCGCCACCGGTCGCCCACCCGGGCACTCGGGTACCCGCGCCAGAACGCAGTCGCAGCCGAATGCGCGAAAGGCGAGCCCCAACTCATAATCCTCGACCAGGCTGGTCGCGTCGAACGGCATCCCGCCCCGCGCCGCGGCGATGCGCCCCAGCACGTCGCGCCGGATCGCACAGCCTACGCCGGCAAGCGGCAGTCCCGCGCCCAGTGCCTGCCGAACAAGCAGCGTCTTGCTGTGCGCCTCCGCGAACTCATCCAGATAATGGCCCGACACGAAGCGCGAATCCGGATGCCGCAGCGGCAGCACCGGCAATTGCACCGCGCCGTATCGCCGCAGGAAATCGGCGAAGACGCGCAGTTCGAACGGATGAACCAGATCCTCGGCGTCGTGCAACACCACCGCGGCGACCAGTCGGCCCTCCGCCGCCTCGTCATGCCGCAGCGCCCGCCACAGCGCGTTCAGGCAATCGGCCTTTGTCGTGGGCCCCGGATTGGACCCGATCACCAGCCGAACCCGCTCGTCCAACTCCGCCACCCTGGCCACTTCGGCGATCGTCGCGGGATCGTTGGGATACGTGCCGACATAGAGCGCATAGTCGGGATAGTCGAAGCGGCCGAGCGCGCTTCGCAGCATCTGGCCGATCACCTGCGCTTCATCCCATGCCGCGACGAAGATCGCGATCGGAATTGGCGGCGCTGCGGCGATCTCCTGCTCCTCCGACCGGGGCAGTACCAATCGCCGCAGCGCCACGCCTATGCGCCGGACCGCATAGATGAGGTCGACGAGAAGATCGTCGATCCCCCCGAGCAGGAAGAATATCGCCGCGAACAGCGTCGCCTCGCGCGCCGCTGCGTCGATCGCAACTAGGATGCCCCCATCCCCCACGGCGATATCTCCGATTCGGAAACGGCATTATCCCGTGTCGGGAGCGAAACAATCAAGGCGAAACCACGGGATTCGTGGGGCATTTCGCCTATCGGAAAGGCACAATCTGATCCATTTTGGCGTAAACCGGTCTGGGTGCGACAATCACGCGTCATCGCCAATCATCGCTGGACTTGCATTCCCGCCCCCTGCAAATCTTCACGCACGGCCTTGGAGAGGGGTGTTCCATGAAGCTCGTTGCCCGGCTTGGTATTCTCGCGCTGGTCCTTGCTCCCTTGGGCGCGGTCGTCGCCTTCGGGGACAACAGCCCCCAGGTCGAAATGGCGACCCCCGGTGTCGGCGACGGCGCGATCGAGCGCTTCACCGCCCGTTTCAACCAGCCGATGGTGCCTCTGGGCGATCCGCGCGCGGCGGGGCCGTTCGATGTCGAATGCCCGGTGGGCGGCGAGGGCCGCTGGGTCGACCAGCAGACCTTCGTCCATGAATTCGCCAGCCCGCTCCCAGGAGGAGTCACCTGCACCTTCACCTTGAAGGACAAGCTCAAGAGCCTCGCGGGCTTTGCCATTACCGGCCAGAGCAAGTTCACCGTCGACAGTGGCGGCCCGATCGCGCGCGCGGTGCTGCCCAATCGCTATGGCAGCGAGATCGAGGAGGATCAGGTCTTTCTCGTTGCCGCCAATCTCGCGCCCGATCGCGCCTCGGTCGCCGCCAATGCCTATTGCGCGGTCGACGGTATCGGCGAGAAGATCCCGGTCGACGTGCTGCCCGCCGATGTCGCGTCCAAGCTCCTCTCCGATCTCGGCACCGATCGCTGGGAAGTGCAGAGCTTCCTAAGCGACGCCGGCCTGCCCCAGGCGCTTCCCGCCGCAGCCGCCGATCGCGCCAAGGCGACCGCCAGCGTCGTAGCGCTCAAATGCCGCCGCCCGCTGCCCCCCGGCCGCGACATGGCGCTCGTTTGGGGCAAGGACATCGCCAGCGCCTCGGGCCGCGTCGCCGGCACCGACCAGCGCTACGACTTCACCGTCCGCAAGCCCTTCACCGCGCGCTTCGAATGCTCGCGGGTCAATCCGCAGGCGGGCTGCAACCCGGTGCAGGATGCATGGGTCCGCTTCTCCGCGCCGATTCCGATGACGCAGGCCAAGGCGGTCCGCATCAAGCTGCCCGACGGCAAGGAGCTGGCTCCGGTCTTCGGCGACGACAAGGGCAAGGGTGACGACAAGACCCGTGCAACCGTCGCCGATCTCAAGTTCAAGGCACCTTTGCCCGCCGGACCGGTCACCGCCAAGCTGGTCCTCCCCGCCGACGTCACCGACGAGAGCGGGCGCAAACTCTCCAATGCCGAACGCTTCCCGCTCGATATCCGCTTCGATGAAGCGCCGCCTTTGGTGAAATTCGCCGCGAACTTCGGCATCCTCGAAGCCAAGGAGGGCGGCGTCCTTCCGGTCAGCGTCCGCAATGTCGAGGCCAGGCTCGGCGGCAGCCAGATGGCCGTCAACGGCCAGAGCCTGCGCATCGAGGGTGGCGACGGCGAGATCGCCAACTGGCTTCATGCGATCGACGACGCCGCGAAGACCAAAAGCGACGAGATCAAGCGCGGCGATGAGACGGTCTATATCAACCAGACCGGCGCCAAGCCGCTACTGACACCCGCGACCGGCAAACCGTTCCAGGTCAACCTCCCCGGCGGCGGCAAGGAATTCGAGGTGGTGGGCATCCCGCTCACCAAGCCAGGATTCTATGTCGTCGAGCTCGCCAGCCCCCGGCTCGGCGAGGCTTTGCTGGGCCGTAAGGCGCCGCGCTATGTCGCCGCCGGCGCGCTGGTCACGAACATGAGCGTCCATTTCAAGTGGGGCCGCGAGACCTCCTTGGTCTGGGTGACCTCGCTCGACGGCGGCACCGGCGTCGGCGGCGCCGAGGTGCGGATCACCGACAGCTGCACCGGCCAGTTGCTCGCCAAGGGCACCACCGATGCCTCGGGCCGTCTCGGCGTGCCCAAGGGGCTTCCCCAGCCCGAAACCTATGCCAGCTGCGAGAACGGCAATGCCTCGCCGCTGATGGTCTCGGCGCGCAAGGCCGACGATTTCAGCTTCACTCTCACCGATTGGGGCGAGGGCATCCGCCCCTACGATTTCGACCTGCCTTATGGCTGGAGCGCGCCCGAGGAGATCTACCACACCGTGTTCGACCGGGCGCTCGTCCGCCAGGGCGAGACGATCCACATGAAGCACATCATCCGCCGCCCCGTCGCGGCGGGCTTCGAGGCGCCCAAGCCGTTCGACGCGACGCTGCGCCTCGAACATCGCGGCGACGACACGGTCTACGACATTCCGGTCTCGATCGACGCCAACGGCATCGGCGAATCGAGCTGGACCGCACCCAGCGGCGCCAAGATGGGCGATTACGACATCCGCTTCGTCGTGAAGGGCGAGGGCGCGGAGGAAAAGACGATCTGGACCGGCCAGTCGTTCAAGGTCGACGAGTATAAGCTTCCGACAATGAAGGCGAGCGTCGCCGGCCCCAAGGATCCGGCCGTGCGCCCGACGACGCTGCCGCTCGATCTGTTCGTCGGCTATCTCGCCGGGGGCGGCGCGTCGAACCTGCCGGTCGAGCTGCGCATCGGCTATTTCGACAGCTTCCCGACCCCCGACGGCTATGAAGGCTACAGCTTCGGCGGCCGCCCGATGGCCGAGGGGACCAAGCCGCTCAACGGCAATGATGAAAGCGACGAGGAATCGCCCCAGCTCCCGCCGACCCAGACGCTACCGGTCACCTTGAACGGCGAGGGCAGCGCGCGCGCGGCGATCGATGTCCCGCAATCGCTCGACCAGAACACCTCGATGCTCGTCGAGATGGATTATCAGGACGCCAATGGCGAGATCCTGACCGCTTCGCGCCGCATCCCACTCTACACCTCGGCGATCCAGCTCGGCGTCAAGACCGATGGCTGGCTGATGAAGCAGGACGATCTGCGCCTGCGCTTCGTCGCGCTTGATACCGCGGGCAAGCCGGTCGCCAACCAGCAGGTCTCGATCGAGCTCTACAGCCGCGAGATCCTGACCGCACGGCGCCGGCTGATCGGCGGCTTCTACGCATACGACAACCAGGTGAAGACGACCAAGCTCGGCGCCACCTGCTCGGCGACCACCGACGCGCAAGGGTTGGCGACCTGCCAGCTCGATCCCGGCGTGTCTGGCGAAGTCTATGCCGTCGCCACCACCAAGGACGCCAATGGCAATGTCTCGCGCGCCACGCAGTCGGTGTGGCTGGTCGGCGACGACGATTGGTGGTTCGGCGGCGACAATGGCGACCGGATGGACCTGATCCCGGAGAAGACCGAGTACAAGGCCGGCGAGACCGCCAAGTTCCAGGTCCGCATGCCGTTCCGCGAGGCGACCGCATTGGTCACGGTCGAGCGCGAGGGCGTGCTCTCCAGCTTCGTCGTCGACCTGTCGGGCAAAGACCCGGTCGTCGAAGTGCCGATGCCCGCCGACTATGCCCCCGACGTCTTCGTCTCGGTGATGGCGGTGCGCGGCCGCGTCTCGGGCTGGGCGCAGTGGCGATCTGACATGGCGCGCGAATGGGGTGTCCCCTGGTCGAAGGACGGCGGCAAGCCGACCGCCACCGTCGATCTCGCCAAGCCCGCCTATCGCCTCGGCCTCGCCAAGGTGAAGGTGGGCTGGGAAGGCCACCGCCTCGGCGTCGCGGTCAAGGCCGACAAAGCGAGCTATGGCGCGCGCGACATCGCCAATGTCGATGTCGAGGTGAAGAACCCCGACGGCACGCCCGCACGCCAGGCCGAAGTCGCCTTCGCCGCAGTCGACGAGGCTTTGCTCCAGCTCGCGCCCAACGACAGCTGGAACCTGCTCGACGCGATGATGGGCGACCGCCCGATCTCGGTGCTCACCTCGACCGCGCAGACCCAGGTCGTCGGCAAGCGTCATTACGGCAAGAAGGCCGTCGAGGCGGGCGGCGGTGGCGGCGGCGATCTCTCGGGCCTCAACCGCGAGAATTTCCAGCCCGTCCTGCTGTGGAAGGGCAAGGTCGATCTCGACAGAAACGGCCACGCCCGGGTGCAGGTGCCGCTGTCCGACGCGCTCACCTCGTTCAAGCTGGTCGCGATCGCCACCAACGGCGCGCAATATTTCGGCACCGGCGAGACCAGCGTGCGCACCGCGCAGGATCTCAGCATCTATGCCGGCGTCCCCCAGCTCATCCGTACCGGCGATACGTTCGGGGCGATGTTCACGTTGCGCAACGGATCGGCCAAGCCGATACGCGTCACCGCGACGGTGGCGCTCAATCCCAATGTCGCGCAGGGCAAGCCGCTGACCGTCGACATCCCGCCGGGCGGCGCCTCACCGATCGTCTGGAACCTCACCGCGCCGCCCAATGAGGGCAAGCTCGCCTGGACCGTCACCGCCAAGTCGGCGGACGGCAAGTCGACCGACAAGATCACGGTGACGCAGGACGTCGTGCCCGCGGTGCCAGTCGAAACCTGGGCCGCCAGCCTCGGCCGCGTCGGTCAGGCGAACTTCAGCATCGCCCCGCCTATGGGCGCGCTGCCGGGCCGCGGCATGGTCGACATCACTTTGGCCGATACGCTCGCGCCGCCGCTCCAGGGCGTCCGCGACTACATGGCCGCCTATCCCTATGGCTGTCTCGAACAACGCACCTCCAGGGCGATTGCCCTGGGCGACACCGGCGCGTGGAACCTGATCGCGGGCGAGATCCCGTCCTATCAGGATGGTGACGGACTGCTCCGCTACTTCCCGGGCGACTGGCCGGGTTCGGAAGCGCTCACCGCCTATATCCTCTCGGTCACCGCCGAGGCGGGGCTTCCATTGCCCGAAGCGCCGCGCGCCAAGATGATCGAGGCGATGAAGTCGGTGCTCGATGGCCGCCTGCGCCGCGAAGACTATGGCGATGTCCGCCTCCAGCGGCTCGCGGCCTTCAACGCGCTCGCCAGGCAGGGCGCGGCGACCGCGCCGATGCTCGGCCAGCTCGGCATTACGCCAGCCGAGATGCCAACTTCGTCGCTTGCCGATTATGCCGCGGCGATCGGCAGTGTCCCCGGCCTCGCCAACGGTCCCCAGCTGCGCGCCGAAGCGGAAAAGACGCTGCGCACCCGCTTGGTCTATGAAGGTACCCGCGTGGATCTGTCGGACAAGGGTCGCATGCCCTGGTGGCTGATGGCGTCGGACGACAGCGCCGCGATCAAGGCCGTCCTCGCCACGCTCGGCCGCCCCGGTTGGAACGACGAGAATGCCAAGATGATGGTCGGCGTCGCGATGCGCCAGCAGCGCGGCCATTGGGACACGACCACCGCCAATGCCTGGGGCACGATCGCCGCCCGGAAATTCATGGCGATGTACCCCGCCCAGGCGATCGCCGGCGTCACCACCGCGACGCTTGGCCCGAGCTCGGTCAGCCGAACCTGGCCGTTGCTCGAGCCGCAGCGCATGTTCAGCCTGCCGCTCCCCGCGCAGACCACCCCGCTGATGCTCGGCCAGAGCGGCGGCGCGGGTCCCTGGGCGTTCGTCCGGGTCAAGGCGGCAGTGCCGCTCACCCAGCCGCTGATGGCGGGCTACAAGATGACCAAGAAGGTCGAGATGGTTCAGGCCGCCCGCCCGGGCACGCTGACCCGCGGCGACGTGGTCAAGGTGACCATCACGGTCGAGGCCTCAGCCGAGCGCAACTGGGTGGTGGTCAACGATCCGATGCCCGCGGGCGCAACCGTGCTCGGCAATCTCGGCGGCCAGTCCGAACTGCTCAACAAGGATGCGGGCAGCGACGGTGGTAGCTGGCCGAGTTATCTGGAGCGCTCGGGCGGCACCTTCCGCGCTTATTATGGCTGGGTGCCGCGCGGCAGCTTCACCATCACCTATGTGATGCGGCTGAACACGGCGGGCAAATTCAACCTGCCGGCGACGCGGGTCGAGGCGATGTATTCGCCCGAGATCCGCGCCCAATTGCCCAATGCCGTGATGACCGTGGCGGAGCGGTGAACGGGGGAACGCCGCTCGCCCGCCTGCTCGCCTTCGCCCGATCGCTGGCAAGGCGCATCGATGCTGCACCCGACGCACTCGCGCGCGGAGTAGCCACGCTCCGCGCCACGCATCGCGAACGCGGCTGGCGCGGCTTATTCACGCCGCCGCGCATCCTCATCGGCGGCGGCGCCTTGCTCTTCGCCGGCGTCGGCACGCTCTACTGGATCACCCTGCCGCCGCCGCTCCCGGGCTACGCCACGGTGCGCACCACATGGCAGCCGTCCGAGGCCTGGCTCTACGACCGCAACGGTCGGCTGATCGACAGCGCCCGTATCGATTATCGGGCCCGCCGCCTCGCCTGGGTTCGCCTCGAGGACGTCGCTCCCGTTGCCCGCGACGTCCTCGTCACCGCCGAGGACCGGCGTTTCCGCGACCATGGCGGGGTCGACTGGTGGGCGCTCGCCGGGTCGCTGCGCGACAAGGCCGAGGGCAAGCGCGCCCGCGGCGCCAGCACGCTCTCGATGCAGGTCGCCGCCTATCTCGCGCCCGACCTGTCACGGCCCGGCCATCGCGGCTTCTGGGACAAGCTCCGCCAGATGCGCGCCGCTTCGCAGCTCGAAGCGGGCTGGACCAAGGACCAGATCCTGGAGGCCTATCTCAACCTCGCCGGGTTCCGCGGAGAGGCGCAGGGCATCGCCGCAGCCGCGCTCGGCCTGTTCGGCAAGACCCCCGCCACGCTCAGCCGCGACGATGCATTGTTGCTCGCGGCGCTGCTCCCCGATCCCGGCGCGGGCTCCACCAAGGTGGCGCAACGCGCCTGCGCGCTGAGCCATGACAAGGATTGCAGCCGCTTCGCCGGCGCCGCCGCCTCGATGCTCGGCCCTGCGCGCAGCCTGGCGCTCGATCCCGGCCTCGCCCCGCACCTCGCCGCCCGCCTGCTCACCAAGCCCGGCGCCAGGATCACCACTACGCTCGACGTGCGGATCCAGGCGGTCGCCATCACGGCGTTGCGCCGCCAACTCCAGGGCCTGGGCGGCACCCGTGCCCGCGACGGCGCGGTGGTGGTGGTCGACAACCAAAGCGGCGACGTGCTCGCCTATGTGGGCGGGATCGGCGGCGAATCGACTGCCCCCTCGGTCGACGGCGCCGCCGCCTATCGCCAGGCCGGATCGACGCTGAAGCCCTTCCTCTATGCCCAGGCGATCGAGAAGGGCTATCTCACCGCCGCCTCGATCCTCGACGATTCGCCGGTCCAGCTCGACACTGCCTCGGGCCTCTACGTCCCCCAGAATTACGACCGCGCCTTCAAGGGGCCGGTGTCGGCCCGCGTCGCCCTGGCCGGCTCGCTCAACGTCCCCGCGGTGCGCACTTTGCTCCTTACCGGCGTCGATTCCTTCCGCGACCGGCTCTGGGACACGGGCTATCGCGGCCTGGTCGAAGACGGTCAGTACTATGGCTATTCACTGGCGCTGGGCTCAGCCGAAGTTACCTTGTTGGAGCAGGCCGATGCCTATCGCAGCCTCGCGCTCGGCGGACGCTGGGCGCCGCTCCGCCTGACGAAGGACGACCCGCACGAGCCGTTGCGCCATGTCACTACGCCCCAGGCGGCGTGGATCGTCGCCGACATCCTTGCCGATCCCAACGCCCGCGCCGGCACCTTCGGCACGGATTCAGCGCTGCGTCTGCCCTTCTGGGCGGCAGCCAAGACCGGCACCTCCAAGGCAATGCGCGACAATTGGTGCATCGGCTTTTCCGACCGCTTCACGGTCGCGGTCTGGGTCGGCAATCTCGAGGGCGATCCGATGCGCGCCGTTTCGGGAACCAGCGGCGCAGCGCCGGTCTGGCGCGACGTGATGCTCGCGCTCCACGACGGAACCCCGAGCAGGCCGCTGCCCGAGCCAGCCGGTATCGAGATGCGCCAGATTCGCTTCGCCCAGGGCGTCGAGCAGCCGCGCCGCGAATACTTCCTGAAAGGCACCGCGCTGACCCAGATCGCCTTCGCGCCCGAAGCCGCCCGGCGCCCGCGCATCGTCAATCCGGTGGCGGGCAGCGTCTATGCGCTCGATCCCGATATTCCGCCCGCCAATCAGCGACTTGCCATATCGGTGAGCGGTGAGGTGACCGGCCATCGCCTCCTGCTCGACACCCATGATCTGGGCGCGGCGGATGCGCGTCCGATGGTGCTCGCGCCGCCGGGTCAGCACCGGTTGAAGCTGGTCGATCCGGGCGGGAAGGTGGTCGACCAGATCCTATTCACGATCCGGTAGATCGGGCGCTGAACGGCTCGTCGAAATATCTTCACATATGGTGGATTAATACGGACCCGAAATGCTTTTCCGGCGTTTACGCGTCGGTCCCACCCCCTTTCGGGGCCGTGCTCACGGGCACCGGCCGCGCTGCCGCAACGGCGCGGCCGAACCCCGAGCGGCAAAAAGCCGCCCGGGCCCCGACGAAAATCGACTTACCAGTAGAAGCCGGGAAGCACGCGGATCACGACGCCGCGGCGCGTGTCAATCAGCAGCACGTCGTTATAGTGGCGCACCCAGCTCTGGTAGCGCCCGGCGCGCGGCAGGTGATAGCGCCAAGGATCGGCGATGATGTAGCGCGAGCCGAAATAGGGAGCGCCGATCCGGGCGCCCGCAGTGAAGCGATTGTAGCGGAAGGGCGCACGCCAGTTGCCGCGCGAATAGACGCCGCGGTTCCGGTCGCGGTTGGTGCGCCAGTCATTGTCGCCCCAGTTGCGGTTGCGGTCGCGCAGGTCCTCGCGATATTCCTGATGCGCCTCGCGCACGTCGCGGCGCTGCTCGCGGACCTCGTGCGGATTGCCGCGGCGCTGCGCCTGGCGCAGCTCGCGCTGCTCCTCGCGGATATCCTGGCGGTCGCGGCGCAGCTCGCGAGTCGACTGGGCATAGGCCGCGGTCGGCAGCGCGGCCGCCGGCATGGCGACCGCGGCGAGCAGCGTGGCGGTGATGAACTTCTTCATGGCTTCCTCCAAACATGGCCCGGCGAAACCGCCGGCACGCGCATGGAATGGAGGAGCTGCGCTGAACGCGGCGGGAACGCGCCAGTCAGCTGGGAGCAAGGATCGTTACGGGCCGGTGTTGTCGCCGCCGCCCGGGCCGCCGGTGCCCGGCGCGCCGACCGTGCCGATATTGCCGAACAGATCCTGGAAGAAGTTGGAGTGACGGCCCAGCGTCGGGGTCTTCTTGCCATAAGGATCGATCGACGCGATCATCTCGGCGCCCATGCGATCGACGCCGACGACATTGCCTGCCGCATCGAAGCGGACGCGCAGCGTCAGCTGGGTCTTGGTGCGCGGGCCCTGGTACGCCATGTTGCTGCTGTCGCGCGAGACGTAATACCATTCGCCTTCGTTGAACTGGCTGGTCAGCGTCGGGCGGCCGAGCGTCTGGAGGACCGAGTCGCGATTGTCGATGCCCGGCTGGATCGCATCCACCAGCGCCGAATCCACGACATAGCCTTGGTGCGTCCGCACCGGAGTGCAGGCGGCGGTGCCCATGGCGGCTAGCAGCGCAACGGCGCCAAGCGCGCGAACGGGAAATGACATGATGGTCTCCAGGCAGAAGCAACCCGACCGCGCATTGCATCGCGGGCCGTTCGCCTCAATATGCGGCAAAATGCGGCCAAACAAGGTCGCGCCTGATTACACGGACCAGAACCAGACCATGCGATTGCTAAAGCGGCTGCTCGGCGGCCACGATCGCGGCACGGCGCCGCTTCTCTATCAGGCCGTCGTGGCCGAAGGGCGCCGGCCGCATTGGTATCAGACGGGGCAGGTGCCCGATACGATCGACGGCCGCTTCGACATGATCGCGGCGGTGCTTTCGATCGTGCTGCTCCGGCTCGAGGCCGAGCCGGAAGGCGCCGCCCCCAACGCCGCGCTCGCCGAATGCTTCATCCAGGACATGGACGGCCAGCTGCGCGAGATCGGCATCGGCGACATCGTCGTCGGCAAGCATATCGGCCGGATGATGGGCATGCTGGGCGGGCGGCTCACCGCCTATCGCGCCGGGCTGGCTGCGGGGTCGCTCCAGGACGCGCTGGTCCGCAATCTCTATCGCGGCCACGCGCCCGAAGACGCGGCGCTTGCGCATGTCGAGGCCGAGTTGCTCGTGTTCCGCGGCAAGCTCGCCGCCGCGCCGATCGCCTCCGTCATCGCCGGGAAGCTGCCCGCATGACCGCGTCCGAATTCTCGCGCCCGCACCGGCTCGACCAGATCGGCGCCGGCGAAAGCCAGGTCCACGTCGCGGCCGATCCGGCCGAGCGCGCCGCGCTCGCCAGGCGTTTCGACATCCCGGCGATCGATTCGCTCGAAGCCGATTATGCGATTCGCCGCGACGCCACCGGCATCGTCGCCCGCGGCCGCATCCGGGCGAGCGTCGTGCAGAGCTGCATCGCCACCCGCGATCCCGTCCCCGCCAGGATCGACGAGGATTTCGCGATCCGCTTCGTCCCCGAGACCGAAGGCGATCCCAACGACGAGATCGAGCTCGACGCCGACGAATGCGATACGGTGTTCTACACCGGCAGCGCGATCGACCTGGGCGAAGCGGCTGCCGAGACGCTGGCGCTCGCGCTCGATCCCTTCCCGCGCAGCCCCAATGCCGAGGCGACGCTGAAACGGGCAGGCGTGCTCAGCGAAGAGGAAGCGAAGCGTCTGGCCGAGGAGAGCGGCCCGTTCGGCGCGCTGGCCGCGCTCCGGGGCACGCCCGACAAGAGCTGAGAGATTTTCTGGACCAATTCGTTGTCATTTCCGGCTGCTCGGGTGGCGGCAAATCGACCTTGCTGGCCGAACTCGCGCGCCGGGGATTCAGCACCGTACCCGAGCCGGGGCGCCGTATCGTCACCGAGGAACTGCGGTGCAACGGCAACGCTCTGCCCTGGACGGACATGGCTACCTTCGCGAGGCGGGCGATCGCGATGGCGCTGGCCGATCGTCTCGCTGCGGAATCACGCAAGGCTCTGGTGTTCTTCGACCGCGGGCTCGTCGATGCCGCCGTCGCGCTCGAACATGCCACGGGCGAACGCACCGTCATGCCGCTCGGCACGGCCCATCGTTACAATGCCAACGTCTTTCTCGCCCCGCCCTGGTCCGAGATCCATGTCCACGACGCCGAGCGCCGACTCGAATTCACCGAGGCAGTCGCGGAATATGCACGGCTGGAACGGGCCTATCGCGCGCTCGGCTACACCATGCACCTGCTGTCCAGGGTCGACGTCGAAGCGCGCGCCGATTTCGTCCTCGCAACACTGGGCGCCGCGCCGCCGGTTGCAATGTAGGACTTCGCCTGCGAGCCGATACCGGCTCTTTCTCATCGCGAATAAAATCGAACTGCCTCACGCGTATGCGCGCGTAGACCCTGTGACGTTTGTGACTTTAGGGTAACCGGCTACCGCTCGAAGGCATGACCGGCCACGAATCTGCGCGGGCTCAAATTCCCTTGCCGATCCCCCGCGCCAGCATCGTCGCGACGGTATCGGCGATCGTCTCGGGATCGACGTCCTCGTCCCATACGCTGTAGCGCAGCCCCAGGAACACGTTCATCCCCATGATCGCCCAGGCGTGGATCTCGCCGACATCCTCGCGTACCTCGCCCCGCTCGGCGCTCGCGCGCAAACGCTTGGCGATGCGGTCGGCGGTGGTCGCATAATGCATGCGGAAACTCTCGGGATCGACGAACTCGGCCTCGTCGATGATCCGATAGATTTCCTTGTGGGAGCGGGCGAAGCGAATGAACGCCAGCAGCGCGGCGCGCTCGGCGGCGATCTGCCCCGTCGCGCCCTTCAGCGCCGGCGCGACATTCTCGCGCACCTGTTCGGACATGTCGCGGACCAGCGCGCGGAACACATCGTCCTTCGAATCGAAATAGGTGTAGAAGCTGCCCAGCGCGACGCCGGCGCGGCGGGTGATTCCGCTGATCGAGCCCTCGTGGAATCCCTTTTCGCCGAACTCCTCGGCCGCGGCATCCAGGATCGCGCGGAGCGTCCGCCGCCCGCGCGCGGTGCGCGGTTCCTTGCCCGCGCTGGCGGCCTCGGAGGAGCTGGGGCGCTGGCCCGGCGTGGGCCCCGCACCAGAGGATGTGGCCGCATTGCCACGCCCTTCAACCATGTTGCTCTCTCCCTGCTTGATCCAAGTTGAAACCCGGTTCAGGTTTCAGTATAGCGTCCGGCGACCGCTTACAACCCGCACGAACGACGGGTTGGCCACCGGGGAGGAGATATACAATGTCACGCCTGAATCCGTCTGCACGCGCCCTATTGTTTGTCGGGGCCGCCTTCGCCGCTTTGGGCGCCGCCCCAGCCTTCGCCCAGGACAGCGCCGCCACCGATGCAGCCGCGCGGTCCGACGAGACCGCCGTGCAGGACAGCGGCGAAATCGTCGTCACGGCACGCCGCCGCGAGGAGCGCCTGCTCGACGTGCCGACCGCGGTGACTGCCTTTTCCGCCGCCGCGCTCGAGCAGCAGGGCGCGATCGACCTGACTGACATCCAGAACACGACCCCCAACACCACGCTGAAGGACGCCCGCGGCACCAATTCGACGCTCGCCGCCTTCATCCGCGGCGTCGGCCAGCAGGATCCGGTACCGGGCTTCGAGGCTGGCATCGGCATCTATCTCGACGACATCTATCTCAACCGTCCCCAGGCGGCGGTGCTCGACATCTACGATGTCGACCGGATCGAGATCCTGCGCGGTCCGCAGGGCACGCTCTATGGCCGCAACACGATCGGTGGCGCGGTGAAATACGTCACCAGGAAGCTCGAGGACAAGCCGACGCTGTCGGTCAAGGGCACCTATGGCTCGTACAAGCAGGCAGACGTGATCGTCAGGGCCTCGATGCCGCTGGGCAACCTGTTCAAGATCGGCGTGTCGGGCGCGCGGCTGACGCGCGACGGCTTCGGCGAGAACAAGTATCTCGGCACCGAGAATTACAACAAGGACGTCTGGGCCGCGCGCGGCACGCTCGAATTCGAGACGCCCGACGAGCGCATGTCGATCCGCATCACCGGCGACTATACCCATGACAAGTCGCAACCGCGCAACGGCCACCGCCTGTTCGCCGGCCTGCTGACCGGCTCGCCCTATCTCCCGAACGTCTATGACACCAATGCCGGCCTCACCAATCCGAAGCAGGATGTCGAGGCGGGCGGCGTCTCGATGGCGGTCAATGCCGACATTTCCGATCGCATCACGCTGCGCAGCATCAGCGCGTACCGCGAGGATACGTCGCACGCGCCGATCGATTTCGATTCGACGCCCTCGGTCGATGTCGACGTGCCGGCGATCTACAAGAACAGCCAGACCAGCCAGGAATTCCAGCTGCTCTACAACAGCGACAAGCTGAACGGCATTGTCGGCTTCTATTATCTGGGCGCCACCGCGCAGACCGGCTTCGGCGTGCTGCTGTCGACCACGCTTGCGGGCCTCAACGCCTATACCGCGGGCGACGTGCGCACCGAGACCAGCTCGATTTACGGCGATTTCACCTACGACATCACGCCGCAAATCAGTCTTACCGTCGGCGGCCGCTACACCTGGGATCAGCGCCGCAGCCATGTGTTCAAGGCCAATTATATCGGCCTGACTTCCGAATTCGGCGGCAAGCCGGTTCCGTTCGGCGCGCCTTCCACCAATTTCGACGGCACCGCCAACTTCAAGCGCTTTACCCCGCGCGCCTCGCTCGCCTTCAAGCCGAGCGACAACCACATGATCTATGCGTCCTATTCCGAAGGCTTCAAGGGCGGCGGCTTCGATCCGCGCGGCTCCGGCACTTCGGCGCCGATCAGCAATCCGGCGGCGGGCCGTACCTATCAGGACATCTACAACTACCTCTCGTTCGATCCGGAGACGGTGAAGAGCTACGAGATCGGCTGGAAGGGCTCGGCGTTCGACCATCGCCTGAGCTGGGCGCTCGACGGCTTCTATTCGGACTATTCGGACGTCCAGATCCCGGGTTCGGTCGGCTGCCTGGTCGGCGGCGTCCAGACCTTCTGCGGCATCACCACCAACGCGGCCAAGGCCGATATCAAGGGCGTCGAGCTCGAATCGAACGCCGTGCTCTCGCGCGGCTTCGCCGGGCCGGGGTCGAACATTACCTTCACCGGCACGCTCGGCTATATCGACGCCAAGTATAAGCGCTTCATCGGGCCGACCGGCGTCGACATCGCCAATGTCCGCGTGTTCCAGAACACGCCCGAATGGACGCTGTCGGGCACGCTCGGCGCCGCGCTTCCAGTGGGCGATGGCGATCTGACCGCGTCGAGCACGCTCTCCTATCGCAGCCTGACGCACCAGTTCGAAACGGCGAGCCCGTTCCTCGATCAGCCGGGATATGCGCTGCTCGACGCGCATTTGACCTACAGCTTTGGCGAGAATGGCCGCTATTCGATCGGCCTCCACGGCAAGAACCTGACCGACGAGCACTACAAGACCTCGGGCTATCAATATATCAGCACGACGATCGCGGGCGTACCGATCAAAAATGCCCAGGGCGGTTATACCCCCACGCTGGGCAAGGAAGGCATCGCCACCGCCTTCTACGGCAATCCCCGCCAGATCTTCGCGACGTTCGGCCTGAAATTCTAAGCTTCCTTCTTCCCCCTCTCCCGCTTGCGGGAGAGGGTCCGGGTGAGAGTGAATCGTGCAAGATTGAGCGCATCGGGTGAGGCCACTACAGACCCTCACCCAACCCTCTCCCGCAAGCGAGAGAGGGCATTTTGGCGAAAGGCTACCGGTGCCCGCTTCGACTAACGCCTCCGCCCCTCGCGGCCTCGTCCTCGCAATGCTGCTGCTGGTCTACACCTTCAATTTCCTTGACCGGCAGATCCTCAGCATCCTTGCCCAGCCGGTTAAGGCGTCGCTGCACCTCACCGATACCCAGCTCGGCATGCTCGGCGGCCTCGCCTTCGCGGCGCTCTATTCGACGCTGGCGATCCCGCTCGCGCTGCTGGCCGACAAGACCAGCCGAAGCTGGGTGATCACCGTCTCGCTCGGCGTGTGGAGCGCGTTCACCGCCTTGTGCGGCGTCGCGCAGAACTTCACTCAGATGTTCCTGTTCCGGTTGGGCGTCGGCGTAGGCGAGGCGGGCGGCGTCGCCCCCAGCTATGCTCTGATCGGTGACTATTATCCGGCGGAGAAACGTGCCCGCGCCCTGTCGATCTATTCGCTCGGCATCCCGGTGGGCGCCGCCCTGGGGGCGCTGCTCGGCGGCTATATCGCCCAGAATATCGAGTGGCGGACGGCGTTCATCGTCGTCGGGCTGCTCGGGCTCGTCATCGCGCCCGCCTTCAAGTGGATCGTACACGATCGCCCGCGCGCCGTGGCGCCCGCCGATCAGGTGCCGCTGAGTTATGTTTTCGGCATCCTCGCCGCCAAGCCCAGCTTCTGGCTGCTCGCCTTCGGCGCGGCGGCTGGGTCGATGTGCGGCTATGGCGTCGCCTTCTGGCTGCCGAGCATGATCATGCGCAACTATGGCCTGAATGTCGGTCAGGTCGGGCAGTTCTTCGGTGCGCTCCTTCTCACCGGCGGCGTGGCGGGCATTCTTTTTGGCGGCTGGCTCGGTGATCGCCTGGGACCGAACAACCGCCGCTGGTACGCGCTGGCCCCGGCAATCTGTTATGTCGCCGGCACACCCTTGTTCATCGCGGGCGTGCTCTCGGGCACCTGGCAGGCCGCCTTCGCGCTGTTCCTGCTGCCCCAGGCGCTTGTCTATGTTTGGCTCGGCCCGGTGCTGACCGCGGTCCAGCACCTCGTCCCCGCCCATATGCGCGCCACCGCCTCGGCCAGCTTCCTCTTGATCAACAATCTGATCGGCCTTGGGCTCGGCTCCTGGGTGATCGGCGCGCTCTCGGACCATCTGACGCCCAGCTACGGCACAGACGCATTGCGCTACGCGATCGCCGCCGGGCTGTGCCTCTATCTCGTCGCGGGCGCGCTGATGGCGCTGGCGAGCCGGCGGCTGGCGAAGGACTGGGTGGACTAGGTAGTCTACCGAGTCGGTAAGCCCCGGAATCGCGGAGGGAGTCGTAATAGCCGATTCTATGCAGGCATTCCGAGGGCGGGGCCTTACGGAACACGAGCCGGACGGCCGAAGGTCGTCCGGCTCCTTTTACCGCTCCCGCGTCGCCGCGAACCTCACCTTGGCATAGCGGTCGGTGATATAGCCCATTTCCCAGGCGGACTTGGCCATGAACACCGGGTTGCCGTCGCGGTCCTTGGCCATCGCGCCGCGGTTGAGCTCCATGAAGCCTTGCAGATCCTTCGGGTCCTCGGCCGATACCCAGCGCGCAGTCTCGAACGGCGCGACTTCGAGCCCCGCCGCGACCTTGTACTCCGCGTCCAGCCGCGAGAGCAGCACGTCGAGCTGGAGCTGCCCCACCACGCCGATGATCCAGTTCGAGCCGATGTCGGGATAGAAGACCTGGGTCACACCCTCTTCGGCCATGTCGTCCAGTGCCTTGCGCAGCTGCTTGGTCTTGGTCGGGTCCTTGAGCACCACGCGGCGCAGGATTTCGGGCGCGAAATTGGGCAGTCCGGTGAAGCGCACGTCTGCGCGCTCGGAGAGCGTATCGCCCACGCGCAAGGTGCCGTGGTTCGGGATGCCGATGATGTCGCCGGGAAACGCCTCGTCCGCCAGCTCGCGCTCGCGGGCGAAGAACAGGATTGGCGAGTGGATCGCGATCGGCTTGCCATGCCCGGTCGGCGTCAGCTTCATGCCGCGCTTGAAGGTGCCCGAGCACAGCCGCATGAACGCGATGCGGTCGCGGTGGTTGGGGTCCATGTTCGCCTGGACCTTGAATATGAAGCCGGTGACTTCGTCGCGGGTCGGCTCGACCGGCGCCGGTTCGGCCGGCTGGGCGCGCGGCGGCGGGGCGAACTCGGCGATCGCGTTGATCAGCGAATCGACGCCGAATTCCTTGAGCGCCGATCCGAAATAGACCGGCGTCAGGTCGCCATGCCGATAGGCGGCCGCGTCGAATTCGGGATAGCCGACCTGTGCCAGCTCGACATCGTCGCGCAGCTTGGCAAGATTGTCCGCCGAGAGGATCGCATCGAGCTGCGGATCGTCGAGCCCCCTCGTCTGGATCACCTTGCCGTGAAATTCGCGGCTGTCGCCCTCGGGCAGCAGCAGGCGCTTGTTGGCAAGGTCGTAGATCCCCTCGAACGTCCCGCCCATGCCCACCGGCCAGGTCATCGGCGTCACGTCAAGCGCAAGCAGATTCGCCACCTCGTCGAGGATATCGAATACCTCGCGCCCCTCGCGGTCGACCTTGTTGACAAAGGTGATGATCGGCACGTTGCGCAGCCGGCAGACCTCGAACAGTTTGCGCGTCTGGCTCTCGATGCCCTTGGCGACGTCGATCACCATCACCGCCGAATCGACCGCGGTCAGCGTGCGATAGGTGTCCTCCGAGAAGTCCTCGTGGCCCGGCGTGTCGAGCAGGTTGAAGGTGATCCCCTCGCGCTCGAAGGTCATCACCGAGCTGGTCACCGAGATGCCGCGCTGCTGCTCGATCTTCATCCAGTCCGAACGCGCGCGCCGGGCAGCGCCGCGCGCCTTCACTTCGCCGGCGAGATGGATCGCGCCGCCGAACAGCAACAGCTTCTCGGTTAGCGTGGTCTTGCCCGCATCGGGGTGAGAAATGATCGCGAAGGTGCGGCGGTCAGAAACAGACATCGCGGCCCTCTAGAGCATCGCAGCGAAAAGTGGGAACCGGTTTTCGCGCCCGCGATGCGACAGCAGGACTCGGCTCACGGCTCCAACGTCACCTGCATGCTGAAGGTCCGGCTCTGGCCAGGCTCGAAACGCAGGATGCCGGGCTTGTCCCAGATCCCGCCGGAAAAGCCGATCGGGTCGGCGATGCCGTGCCAGGGCTCGACGCAGACGAAATGTGCGCCCGGCTTGGTCCAGATTCCCAGACTCGGCGTATCGGGAAAATCGACCCGCAGCCTCGGCCCCTCCCCGCCGTCATAGCGCACCGACTGGCTCTCGACCTTCGCCCAGATGAGCGCATCGCGCTCGAACAGCGCGTCGGTCAGCCTGAGTTCACGCCCGTCGAGCGGGCTCGGCCAGCCATGCTCGTCGATCCACCCGCCCAGTACGATCGCCGAGAGATCGGACGGCTCGTCCTTCTCGAACAGGATGCGATGATCGCCGCGCGGCCGACCATAGGGTAGCGGCCAGGCGAATGCCGGATGGAAGCCGAAGCTCGCAGGCATCGCCGTGTCACCGCGATTGGTGACGGTAATGTCGATCGACAATGTCGTCCCCGCCAGCGTGAACGCTGCGTCGACCGTAAAGGCGAAGGGATAGACCGCCCGCGTCGCGTCATTGTCCGCCAGCCGGAACACCGCGCGATCTGCCGCGTGCTCTACAGCCTCGAACATCTGTCGCCGGGCAAAGCCGTGCGACGGCAGCGCATACTCCACGCCTTCCAGCCGGTACTTGTCGTCCACCAGCCGCCCGACGATCGGGAAGAGCAACGGCGCCCGCCCCGTCCAGAAGGCCGGATCGGCATCGGTCATCAGTTCGCGCCCTTCGGCGTCGCGCAGATGGCTGAGCTCGGCACCGAACGGATTGATCGTTGCCGATAGATTTTCTGACGCAATCTCGATCATTCGCCGCTCCCGAAGCCTGGCGCTGATTAGGCCGAAGCCCATCGCGCGACAATCAGGAGTTCGCCCGCTTTATCGACTAAGAATATAGTTGTAATCTGCGGCCGGATCCGTCCGAACCACGCCGACGAGTTAGCAAAAATGCTTTGCGACCGGTCTATGGGACGTTCGCAGGCGTCCCCGGACTGGAAAATGGTGCCCAGAAGAGGACTCGAACCTCCACGGCCTTGCGACCGCCAGCACCTGAAGCTGGTGCGTCTACCAATTCCGCCATCTGGGCACGGGGTAGGCGGGGGGCTCTAGGGGAGCGTCGGGCGGGTTGTCAACCGCGCCCTTCGCCGAAATTCGAAGGTGCCGCGATGGCTTGCCGTTTGCGGCGCCGCGCGGCATGGGAGGCGGCTCGCGACAGACGCATCGAGGCACGCATGAAGGACAAGCTGGTAACCCTGATCGGCGGCGGGGGCTTTCTCGGCCGCTACGTCACCCAGGAGCTGCTGCGCGCCGGGGCGCGCGTGCGTGTGGTCGAGCGGCGGCCCCGCGACGCCTGGTTCCTGAAGCCCCTGGGCGGGCTCGGCCAGACCCAGTTCGTCGCCGGCGACATCACCCAGCCCCAGACGATCACGCGCGCGGTGCAGGGCTCGGACGCGGTGGTCAACCTGGTCGGCATCCTGAACGGCGATTTCCAGGCGGTGCATGTCGCGGGTGCGCGCAACGTCGCCGTCGCGGCCCGCGCGGCGGGTGTCGAAGTGCTGCTCCACGTCTCCGCGCTCGGCGCCGATCCCCAATCGCCCTCCGCCTATGGCCGCACCAAGGCCGAAGGCGAGCTGGCCATGCGCGAAGCGTTTCCGAACGCGACGATCTTCCGTCCCTCGCTGATGTTCGGTCGCGAGGACGCGTTCGTGAACCGATTCGCCAGCATGATCGCCTCGACGCCGGTGGTGCCGGTGTTGCGCGGAACGGTGCGCTTCCAGCCCGTCTATGTTGCCGATGTCGCGCAGGCGGCGGTGGCCGCGCTCGCCGATCCGGACGCGCATGGCGGCAAGATCTATGAACTGGGCGGCCCCGACGTGCTGACCATGTCCGAGCTGTTCCATTGGATCGGCGACGCGATCGGCAGCCGTCGGAGCTTCGTCGAGCTTCCCGATGCGCTCGGCGGCATGATCGCCGCGTTCGGCTTCCTCCCTGGCGCCCCGATCACCGGCGACCAGTGGCGCATGCTCCAGCACGACAATGTCGCGTCCGCGGGTGCCGAGGGCATCACCGCGTTCGGCATCACGCCGGCGCCGCTCGCCAGCGTCGCGCCCGCCTGGCTCGTCCGCTTCCGGCGCCACGGGCGTTTCGGCCGTGTGGGCGAGGCCGCCTGAATATTGCATCTAGCCAGGGGTTCGCCCCGGCCACGGACCCGCGTCCAACCGGAGCCCCCTGCATATGACCGAACTTCTCGTCGCGATCCTGCTCGGCATCGTCGAAGGCGTGACCGAATTCCTGCCCGTCTCGTCGACGGGACACCTGATCCTCGCCAGCGAGCTGATGGGCTATGACGCCGCGCAATGGGCGATGTTCAACGTCATCATCCAGCTCGGCGCGATCCTCGCGGTGGTGGTGCTCTACTGGCGCACCTTTTGGGCGGTCGCGCTTGGGCTGCTCCAGCGCAATCCGACATCGTGGCGCTTCCTGCGCAACCTGGTGGTGGCCTTCATTCCGGCCGCGGTAATCGGGCTGGCGCTGCACAAGCAGATCGAGGCGATGTTGGGCGCGCCCAAGGTGGTCGCCTGGGCGTTGATCCTGGGCGGTATCGCGATCCTGGTGATCGAGCGGCTGATCAAGAACGCCACGATCCACGGCATTGCCGAGATTCCGCTGGTGCGCGTGATCGGCATCGGCTTCATCCAGTGCATCTCGATGATCCCGGGCGTGAGCCGCTCGGGTGCGACGATCATGGGTGCGCTGTCGTTGGGGGTAGAGCGGCGCACCGCGGCCGAGTTCAGCTTCTTCCTCGCAATCCCGACGATGCTCGGCGCGACCGTGCTCGAGCTCGCCAAGAACCACGACGCGATCACCTCAGGCCGTGTGGGCTGGAGCGAGATTGGCGTGGGCTTCGTGGTCGCCTTCGTCGTCGCGATCCTGGTGATCAAATGGTTCGTCGGCATCGTCAGCAAGCACGGATTCGCACCTTTTGCCTGGTATCGAATCGTAGCGGGAGTGAGCGCCTTGATCTGGCTGACGCTCCGATAGGTCCGTTACGGCCTCTTATTTTGTTTCAAAACGCCGGAAAATCAGGCCGCGGCAATCCGAATCGATATATAGGTAAGTAATACTGCCTTTTATTTCTGCCGCTCGCGCGATAGGCGAGCGCCATGGCCGATGATGCAATGCTCAAATTCGTGGGGACCGGGCAGGTCTATCCGGAAAAGCGCGCGGCGGAGCTGCGCGCGGAGGACTTTCGCGAGATCGCCGATCGCTATGCAATACCCGATGCCGAGGAGCAGTCCGGGCGCTGCTCGCAATGCGGCGTGCCTTATTGCTCGGTGCATTGCCCGCTCCATAACCACATCCCCGACTGGCTGCGGCTGACCGCCGAGGGGCGCCTCCGAGAAGCCTATCAGCTGTCAAACAGCACTTCGACCATGCCCGAGATCTGCGGCCGCATCTGCCCGCAGGACAGGCTGTGCGAAGGCAATTGCGTCATCGAATTCTCCGGCCACGGCGCGGTCACGATCGGATCGGTCGAAAAGTTCATCACCGACACGGCCTGGGAACAGGGCTGGGTCGAGCCGGTCCATGTCGGGCGGCCCAAGGGCCAGTCGGTCGGTGTGATCGGCGCCGGCCCCGCCGGTCTGGCTGCAGCCGAGTATCTTCGCGAAATGGGCTATGACGTCCATATCTATGATCGCCACGATCGCTCAGGCGGACTGCTCACCTACGGCATCCCCGGCTTCAAGCTCGAAAAGTATGTCGTCCAGCGTCGCGTCGAACGGCTCGAGGAAGCCGGCATCGTCTTCCATCGCGGCTTCGAAGTCGGCCGCGACGCGACCCTGGGCGATCTGCGCGCGCGCCACGACACGATCCTGATCGCTACCGGCGTCTACAAGGCCCGCGCGATCAAGGCGCCGGGCGTCGGCGCCGCAGGCGTGGTCGAGGCGCTCGACTATCTCACCGCGTCCAACCGCAAGGGATTCGGCGACGCGGTGCCCGAGTTCGACGACGGTAGCCTCGATGCCGAAGGCAAGCATGTCGTCGTGGTCGGCGGCGGCGACACCGCGATGGACTGCGTGCGCACCGCGGTTCGCCAGGGCGCGGCTTCGGTGAAGTGCCTCTATCGCCGCGACCGCGCCAACATGCCCGGCTCGCAGCGCGAAGTCGCCAATGCCGAGGAGGAAGGCGTCGAGTTCGTCTGGCTCTCCGCGCCCGAGGCGTTCGATAGCGAGGGCAATGGGGGCGACGCGGTGACCGGCGTGCGCGCCACGCGAATGCGGCTCGGCGCGCCCGACGCCAGCGGCCGCCGCGCGCCCGAGCTCGATCCCGGCGGCGGCTTCCAGCTCCAGGCCGATCTGGTGATCAAGGCTTTGGGCTTCGAGGCGGAGGATCTGCCCAGGCTTTTCAACGCCGATGGACTTGGCGTGACGCGCTGGGGCACTGTGCGCACCGACGGCAAGACGATGATGACGAGCCTCGACGGCGTATTTGCGGCGGGCGATATTGTACGCGGCGCGAGTCTCGTCGTCTGGGCGATTCGCGACGGCCGCGACGTAGCGGCGCACATGCATGCCTGGATGCGTGCCCATGCGGATGCCTCCGCACAGGCGGCTTGAAGGAAATGGAATCGATGAAGTCGCTTGTTGCCATGCTGGCGCTGGCCCTGGCGTTCCCGGGCCACGCCGCCGCGCATCCGGCGCCGCGCGCGGTGGCGGCTGACGCGCGGGCGGATGTCGAGAAGCTGATCGGCATCCTGGCCTCGCAGGACGATATTCTCGATCTAGGCGGGCGCGCGCTCGAATATGGCGTGAACCAGGGCGATCTCATCGACCCCGAACTCCGCAAGGTCTATGACGCGCACCCCGGGATGAAGGAATATGTCACCGGAAAGGTCCGTCCGGAATTCCAGGCGATCCTCAGCCGTGCGCTTCCCGATCTGCGGCGTGACCTGGGTGCGATCGTGACCGCCGAAATGACGGCGGGCGAGATCGCCGACACGCTCGCCTTCTTCTCCAGTCCCACCGGGATCAAGATGAAGGCGCAGATCTATCGGTCGATCGGCGACAGGCCGGACCGGACCCAGGCCGAGATGCAGCAGAGCATCGTCGATGCGGCCATGACGAACCTGACGCCCGACGACTATCCGGCGCTGATGGCGTTCGGCACAAGCAGCGCCGCGCAGAAGATGCAGTCGGTGACGCCCAAGATCTCGGCCGCCAGCCAGAGCTGGACGGCGCAGATGATCGCCGCCAACGAAGCGCGGCTGCGCAAGCTCGCGGCAGCGGCGACGGCCGAATTCCTGGCGAAGAGCAAATGAGCGCGGACACTTTCTCTGTGCGCTTCGCGTTGCTGTTCTTGGCGGCGGTTGCGGGAAATGCCGTGGTCGCCACTGCGCCAGCCAGCGCGCAGGCCATCGATCCTGCGCGCAAAGTGTTGGGTGTCGAACTGGCCCGGTTGCTCAACAGCGAGGAGATCACGCGCGCGCAGGGCGCGAAGATGATTGCCCAGACCTTCCCGCAGGCGCTGGCCGCCGATCCCGATCTCAAGATGGCCGAACAGGCCTATCCGGGCGTCATCAAGGCGCTGCTCGACGCGGTCATGCCGGCGGCGCTCGAGCAGACGATCCAGCGCCTGCCGCTCCTATGGGACCGGATAGGTACGCTCTACGCGCAGAACCTGACCGACGCGGAAATTCGCGCGGCCCTGCAATTTTATCGCTCGCCGGCGGGCGCGAAAGTCATTCAGGTCATGACGGCTGAGACCGACTTCTCGGCCGCGGTCAAAGAATCCATCGAGTCGGAGGACAACAAGATTTCGACCGACTCGCTGCGTAAAGGTCTCACGACCGGTATGGACAAGCTCGGCGACCGGCTGACGGCCGACGAACAGGCCGCGGTTGTGCGCTTCGCGGTCACGCCGGCAGGCAGCAAGGCCGGTGCGCTCGCGCCCCGCATCCAGGCGCTGGCGGTCGAATGGGCGAACGAATCCGAAAACAGCGCGCAGTTGCAGAAGCTTGCGATCGATACGGTCCAGAAGTTCATCGCCGAGCACGGCGAGAAGGAATGATAGCGATGTCCGGTGTCTCCCAGAGCGAACGTGAGCGCATGGCGCGCGAAGGCATGTATCGTCCCGAGTTCGAGGGCGATGCCTGCGGCGTGGGCCTGGTCGCCGCCACCGACGGCCAGGCGAGCCGCCGCGTCGTCCAGTCGGCGATCGATGCGCTCAAGGCGGTGTGGCATCGCGGCGCGGTCGATGCCGACGGCAAGACCGGCGACGGCGCCGGCCTGCATGTCGATCTGCCTGCGCGCTTCTTCGACGACGCGATCGCCGCGGGCGGCCACCGCGTGCGCAAGAACCGGCTCGCGGTCGGCATGGTCTTCCTGCCGCGCACCGATCTCGGCGCGCAGGAGACCTGCCGCACCCTGGTCGAATCGGAAGTGATCAGCGCGGGCTACACCATCTATGGCTGGCGCCAGGTGCCGGTCGACGTCTCGGTGATCGGCCTCAAGGCGCAGGCGACGCGCCCCGAGATCGAGCAGATCATGATCGCCGGACCGATGCCGGGCGATGTCGATGCCGCTGAGTTCGAGAAGAATCTCTATCTGATCCGCCGCCGGATCGAGAAGCGCGTGATCGAGGCGCAGATCAGCGGATTCTACATCTGCTCGCTGTCGTGCCGCTCGATCATCTACAAGGGGCTGTTCCTCGCCGAATCGCTGTCGGACTTCTATCCCGACCTCAAGGACCAGCGCTTCGAGAGCCGCGTCGCGATCTTCCACCAGCGCTATTCGACCAACACCTTCCCGCAATGGTGGTTGGCGCAGCCGTTCCGCTGCCTCGCGCACAATGGCGAGATCAACACGATCCGCGGCAACAAGAACTGGATGCTCAGCCACGAGATCAAGATGGCGAGCATCGCGTTCGGCGAGCAATCAGAGGACATCAAGCCGGTGATTCCGGCCGGCGCATCGGACACCGCCGCGCTCGATGCGGTGTTCGAGGCGATCTGCCGCTCGGGCCGCGACGCGCCGACCGCCAAGCTGATGCTCGTGCCCGAAGCGATGGGCGACGACACGCCCGAGACGCACCTCTCGATGTACAAATATCTCGCCTCGGTGATGGAGCCTTGGGACGGCCCCGCCGCGCTGGCGATGACCGACGGCCGCTGGGCGGTGGCGGGCATGGACCGCAACGCGCTGCGTCCGCTGCGCTATACCCAGACGTCGGACGGGCTGCTGATCGTCGGCTCCGAGACCGGTATGGTCCAGGTCGCCGAGGGCAATGTCGTCGCCAAGGGCCGGCTCGGTCCGGGTCAGATGATCGCGGTCGATCTTCAGGAAGGCGTGCTGCTCGACGATCTTGCGATCAAGGACCGGATCGCCGGCGAGGCCGATTACGCTTCGATGATCGGCGAGTTCATGGGCATCGACGATCTTCCCGCGCCCGAGGGCGATCCGCTGCGCTTCGAGCGCGCCGAGCTTACTCGTCGCCAGGTCGCAGCCGGGCAGACGCTCGAGGACATGGAACTGATCCTCGCGCCGATGGTCGAGACTGCCAAGGAGGCGATCGGATCGATGGGCGACGATACGCCGCTCGCCGTCATCTCGGACAAGCCCCGGCTGATCAGCCAGTTCTTCCGCCAGAATTTCAGCCAGGTCACCAACCCGCCGATCGATCCGCTGCGCGAGCGCCATGTGATGTCGCTCAAGACGCGCTTCGGCAATCTCGCCAACATCCTCGACGCGCAGGGAGGGGCGAGCCGCGTGCTCGTGCTCGAAAGCCCGGTCCTCACCAATGCCGACTGGGAGCGGCTGCGCAGCCATTTCGGCGGCCAATCCGCCGAGATCGACTGCACCTTCGCAGTCACCGGCGGCGCCGACGAGCTGCGCCAGGCGATCAAGCGCATCCGCTACGAGGCCGAGCAGGCGGTGCGCGCCGGCTGCACCGAACTGTTCCTCACCGACGAGCATCTCGGACCGGACAAGGTCGCTATCGCCGGGGTGCTGGCGGCTGCGGCGGTGCATACGCATCTCGTGCGGCGGGGCCTGCGCTCCTATGCCAGCGTCAACGTCCGCACTGCCGAATGCCTCGACACGCATTATTATGCGGTGCTGATCGGCGTCGGCGCGACGACGGTGAACGCCTATCTCGCCGAGGCCTCGATCGCCGATCGCCATGCGCGCAACCTGTTCGGCGATCTCAGCCTCGAGGAATGCCTCAAGCGCCACCGCAAGGCGATCGACGAGGGGCTGCTCAAGATCCTGTCGAAGATGGGGATCGCGGTGATCTCCTCCTATCGCGGCGGCTATAATTTCGAGGCGGTCGGGCTTTCCCGCGCGCTGGTCAACGACCTGTTCCCAGGCATGCCCGCCAAGATCTCGGGCGAAGGCTATGCCTCGCTGCACCTGAACGCGATGATGCGCCACGAAGCGGCGTTCGACCGCGAAGTCGCGACGCTGCCGATCGGCGGCTTCTATCGCCAGCGTGCAGGCGGTGAGACGCATGCCTATTCGGCGCAGCTGATGCACCTGCTGCAGACCGCAGTCGCGACCGACAGCTATTCCTCCTACCTGCAATTCTCGCGTGGCGTGCGTGATATGCCGCCGGTCTATCTGCGCGACCTGCTCGAGTTCAACTTCCCCTCCGAAGCCATGCCGATCGACCAGGTCGAGGCGATCACCGAGATCCGCAAGCGCTTTGTCACTCCCGGCATGTCGCTAGGCGCCTTGAGCCCGGAAGCGCATGAGACGCTCGCGATCGCGATGAACCGCATCGGCGCGAAGGCAGTGTCGGGCGAGGGCGGCGAGGATTCGGCGCGCTACTCGCCCTACGAAAACGGCGACAACGCCAACTCCGTCATCAAGCAGATCGCCTCGGGCCGTTTCGGCGTGACCGCGGAATATCTGAACGCCTGCGACGAGATCGAGATCAAGGTCGCGCAAGGGGCGAAGCCCGGCGAGGGCGGCCAGCTGCCAGGCTTCAAGGTGACCGAGTTCATCGCCAAGCTGCGCCACGCGACGCCGGGCGTGACCCTGATCTCGCCGCCGCCGCACCACGACATCTATTCGATCGAGGACCTGGCGCAGCTCATCTACGACCTCAAGATGATCAACCCGCGCGCCCGCGTGTGCGTGAAGTTGGTCAGCTCGGCGGGCATCGGCACGGTCGCGGCTGGCGTCGCCAAGGCCCATGCCGACGTCATCCTCGTCGCCGGCCATGTCGGCGGCACCGGCGCCTCGCCGCTCACCTCGGTCAAATATGCCGGCACGCCCTGGGAGATGGGCCTGTCCGAGGTCAACCAGACGCTCACGCTCAACGGCCTGCGCGGCCGGGTGAAGCTCCGCACCGATGGCGGGCTCAAGACCGGGCGCGACATCGTCATCGCCGCGATCCTGGGCGCCGAGGAATTCGGCATCGGCACGCTCAGCCTGGTAGCGATGGGCTGTATCATGGTGCGCCAGTGCCATTCGAACACCTGTCCCGTGGGCGTCTGCACCCAGGATCCGAAGCTCCGTGCCAAGTTCGTCGGCTCGCCGGAAAAGGTCATCAACCTGATGACCTTCATCGCCGAGGAAGTCCGCGAGATTCTCGCCAAGCTCGGCTTCAAGAGCCTCGACGAAGTGATCGGCCGCACCGAGCTGCTCCGCCAGGTCAGCCGCGGCGCCGAGCATCTCGACGATCTCGACTTGAATCCGGTGCTCGCCAAGGTCGATGCCGACGATGCCGAGCGGCGCTTCAGCCTGTCGACCTTCCGCAACGAAGTGCCCGACAGCCTCGACGCGCAGATGATCAACGACGCGGCGGCGGTCTTCTCGCGCGGCGAGAAGATGCAGCTTACCTATTCGGTGCGGAACACCCACCGCGCGGTCGGCACGCGGCTGTCGAGCGAGGTGACGCGCAGATTCGGCATGTCCACCCTCGCCGACCATCACGTCCAAGTGCGGCTGCGCGGCAGCGCCGGCCAGTCGCTCGGCGCGTTCCTGTGCAAGGGCATCACGCTGGAGGTGTTCGGCGACGCCAACGACTATGTCGGCAAGGGGCTCTCGGGCGGCGTCATCGTCGTGCGCCAGATGGTCAGTTCACCGCTTGAGAGCTGGAACAACACAATCATCGGCAACACCGTGCTCTATGGCGCAACCTCGGGCCGGCTGTTCGCCGCGGGCCAGGCGGGCGAGCGCTTCGCGGTGCGCAATTCGGGCGCCGAAGTGGTGGTCGAAGGCTGTGGCGCGAATGGCTGCGAATATATGACCGGCGGCACGGCGGTTGTACTCGGCAAGGTCGGCATGAACTTCGGCGCGGGCATGACCGGCGGCATGGCGTTCGTCTACGACGCCGATGGCAGCTTCGAGCGCCGCGCCAACCCGGAGAACATCGTCTGGCAGCGGCTCGCTTCCGAGCATTGGGAGGGCAAGCTGCGCGCGTTGGTCGAGGCACATGCCGAGGCGACCGACAGCAAATGGTCGCGCGGGCTGCTCGACGAATGGGATCGCGCGGTCGGCCAGTTCTGGCAGGTAGTGCCGAAGGAGATGCTGACCCGCCTCCCCTATCCGCTCGACGACAGCGTCGAGGCGGTGGCGGCGGAATAGGCATCCCCGCTTTCCCGTCATCCCCGCGAAAGCGGGGATCCAGGGTCGCAGGCAATGTCCCGCTTGGCTCGGGTCCCCCCTTTCGCGGGATGACGGAAAGGTAGATCAACACTGTTCAGCCACGGCTAAGCGATTGTGATATAAGCGCTGCCAGATCCTGACGACTCGGGAGCGTAACATGCGTCTTGTCTCCACCGCCGCTATCCTCTGCACCATCGCCGTGCCTGCCATGGCGCAGTCGCGCGACCAGGGCGCCGCGGTCGCGCAGGCGCTCAAGAATCCGATGGTGCAGGAAGCCGTCGCCGCGACGATGAGCAACCTAGCCGGCATCGTGCTCGACACGAAGGTCGGTCCGCTCGCCCATTATGCCGATCCGGAGGACGATATCCGCCCGAACGACACGCTGCGCGACATCGAGCGACGCCGCGATCCCGAATTCGAGAAGCGGCTTCACGACGATACCCGCCGCGCTGTTGCGGGCGCCGGCATCATTGCGGACGATGTGGTGACGATGAGCAAGTCGTTGCAGGAGACCTCCGATCGCCTGCGCGCGGCGCTCGAACCGCTGCGCAAGGCGGCCGAGGCGCAACGCGGACCGCGCGAAGATCACCGCGGCGATTAGCGGGCCTGTCAGGCCACTCGGCTGATCGCGCCGTCTATCGACCGACGATAATCGGCCCCAGTCGCGGCGGTGGCAGCGCGCCGACCAAAGTCAAAGCCAGCGCCCAAAGGCCGTTGTTGATCCGCATCACCGGGGTTTCGTGCGGCGTTTCGTCTTCGCGTGCGGCGGCCTCGCGCAGCAATATCCGTGCTTCGTCCGCATGGGCGATATGTACCCGGATACGGATGCCGCCGAATGCGATCGTGTCGCCGGGTGTCATCCGAAGCGTGTTCGCCCAGAGTGCATAAGCGGGGATGCCATAGAATTCGAACATCGAAAGGATCACCGCCGTCTGTGGCTGGCGATAGGTGATCGCGACCGTCTCGAAGCTGTCGGCGTGCATTTTCGTCCCCCGCGAGCAGAATTCATCAACACGCTATCTTCGCTCAACCGATTTCTGACTGCTTTACCCGTCGCCCGCACGCGCTAAGACCGATCGCATGTGGCAGCTCTATCAATTCCCGCTTTGCCCCTTCTCCCGCAAGGTCCGGCTCCTGCTCGGCGAGAAGGGTGTGGGCTATGAGCCGGTGCGCGAATCGCCCTGGCTGCGGCGCGACGAATTCCTCGATTTGAACCCCACCGGCCAGGTGCCGGTGATGGTCGATACCGAGCGAGGCGTGACCCTGATTGATTCGACCGTGATCTGCGAATTCTTCGAAGAGACCGTCGGCAAGAGCGCGATGCTCAACGGCACCGCGACCGACCGCGCCGAGCAGCGCCGGCTGGTCGTGTGGTTCGATTCGCATTTCTATGGCGACATCACAGCGCCCCTGCTCCACGAGCGGATGATCAAGCGCGTCGTTCACAAGGTGGCGCCCGACGCCAAGGCGCTGCGCGAGGCGATGAAGGCCGCGGTCGGCCATCTCGACTATATCGACTATCTGCTTGATCACCGCACCTGGCTGGCCGGGCCGACGATGAGCCTCGCCGATCTGGCGGCCGCCGCGCAGATCTCGATCGCAGATTATCTCGGCGGGATCGACTGGAAGAGCCATGAACAGGCCAAGCGCTGGTATATCGGCATGAAGAGCCGGCCGAGCTTCCGCCCGCTGCTGACCGAGCGGATGGAGGGAATCCCGCCGCCGGCCGATTACGAGAAGCTCGACCTTTAGGAGCGTCGAAGCGATTGGCGAGTTGAGCGGGAGAGGAGAAGGCGATGCTCGAACATGTGCCGCACTGGCTGGGAAGCGCGCTCAAGGGCTTGCGCGCGGGCAGCGGCAAGCTGGCGATCGTCCAGCCCGAGCTCGGCACCTTCGAATCGCTGCATCTCGCCAGCCCCGCCTTCGCTAATGGTGCGCGGATGCCCGAGCGTTTCACCGCCGATGGCGAGGGGGTGTCGCCGCCTTTGTTCTGGACGGGGGTGCCCGAGGGGACCGAGTGTCTGGTGCTGATCGTCGAAGATCCCGACGCCCCGGCCCCGCAGCCTTTGGTCCATGCCGTGGTCTGGGGCCTGCCGGTCGAAGGCGATCTGAAGGAAGGTGCCATCCGCGCGGACGGCGCGGGCAGCCCCGATGGCAAGGATGTCGGCCGCAACAGCTATTTCGGCGAAGGCTGGCTGCCGCCCGATCCGCCGACCGGGCACGGCGCGCATCATTATGCCTTCCAGCTTTTCGCGCTCGGCCCGTGCCCCGATCCCGGCAACAATCCCGGGCGCGGCGCGATCGTCAAGGCGATGGCCGGCCGCGTGCTGGCGGCCGGACTGTTGACCGGCATATATTCGCGTGGCGAGGAATCGCCGGTCGGGCCGGTGGGCGCGAGCGTGCCCGCCTGAGAGCGGGCCTTGCAATGTAGGATTTGGCCTGCTGGGCTCGCGCGGTCGGGGCTGTGCCGGACCGCTCTTTGACTCCGTCGATCGCCACGCAATGGGGTGCACATCGCGCGTCATCCCCGTGAACTTCGTTACCTTCCGAGTCGGCGCTCAGCCGTTCACGATCGTCCCGCCATTGGGGTGGAGCACCTGTCCGGACATGTAGCTCGCATCCTCGCACGCCAGGAACAGGAAGGCGGGTGCGACTTCGTTGGGCTGGCCCGGACGGCCCATTGGCGTTTTTTTCCCGAAACTCTCGAGCTTCTCGGGGCTGGCACCGCCGCTCGGGTTGAGCGGGGTCCAGATCGGCCCCGGTGCGACCGCATTCACGCGGATGCCCTTGCCAATCAGGTTCTCGGAAAGGCTGCGCGTGAAAGCGGTGATCGCGCCCTTGGTGCTCGAGTAATCGAGCAGTTCGGCCTCGCCCTGATACATGGTGACCGAGGTGCAGTTCACGATCGCGCCACCCTGTTTCAGGTGCGGCACCGCGGCCTGGGCCATGAAGAACATGCCGAAGATGTTGGTCTGGAAGGTGCGCCGGAGCTGCTGCTCGGTGATCTCGGTGATGTCCCTGTCGGGATGCTGCTCGCCGGCATTGTTCACCAATATGTCGATCTGTCCGAATTCGGACAGGACCTGTTCGATCGCGGACTCGCAGAATGCCTTGTCGCCCACATCGCCGGCGATGGTCAGCGCCTTGCGGCCTTCGCCGCGCACGATTCCGGCAGTCTTCTCCGCGTCGTCATGCTCGCAAAGATAGAGGATCGCGACGTCGGCGCCCTCGCGCGCATAGAGCGCCGCGACCGCTCGGCCGATGCCGCTGTCGGCGCCGGTGACGACGGCAACCTTGCCCTGGAGGCGTTCGGAGCCGGGATAGCGCGGCTCCCAATCGGGTTTGGGTTCGAGCGCGCTTTCATGCCCGGGCAGCGCGTCTTCGTGGATCATCTCTACGGTGTCGCTCACGGCACTAACCTCCTGACAAAGGGAAGAATGTGCGGGCAAAACCGGTGCGGAACGCCGGAGGTTCCGAGTATTTTCCGCCGCCGGAGGCGGGGAGGGTTCAGGCGATCAGGCCCGAACCCTGCAAGCCGCTTCCGGCGATCAGGACGACGGTGAGCGCGAAGGACGCGAACCCGACGAGTATGCTGCGTGCCATGGAGATCTTCTCCTGCTTGTCGTTATTGCCGGACATCACGCAATCGGCACGATCGGAGTGGAGAAGACCACCAGAGCGGCGGTGAAGAGAAAGGCGCCGAAGACGGCGACGGTGCGGTGAAGCGAGTCGATACGAACGGTCATTGCAATTACTCCCTGCGGATCGGCTTCCGGACCATCCGGCGGCCGATGCCTGGAGCTTTGCAGGAGGCGTGCCAATTCTCTAAGTAATTGAAATTGCGTATCGGGGCTCGAGGCCGATATCGAGAGTTGGTAAATTTCTCTCGAGGCAGTGGCGAAAAACCCCAATTATCGGCGGGACGGCCGATCCGGAGCAGCGCCGATCTGCACGCAGTTGCGGCCGGCGTTCTTGGCTTCGTAGAGCAGCCGGTCGGCGCGGTGGAATGCGGTCTGGTGCATCTCGCCTTCGGCAACCGGGGTAAGGCCCGCCGAGAAGGTGATTTCGCCCAGCGGCTCGTCGGAGTCGCGCAGCTTGTAGCGCTTGGTCTGGACGAACACGCGTGCCGTCTCCAGCGTCTCCTGCGCGCGTTCGAGCGTGGTGCCGGAGAAGAGGATCGCGAATTCCTCGCCGCCATAACGCGTGACGAGCTGGCCGACACAGGATTGCGACAGCGCTTCGGCGATGGCCTTCAGCACGCGGTCGCCCACCGCATGGCCGAAGCGGTCGTTGACCGACTTGAAGTGGTCGACGTCGCACACTGCGATGCACATCTGCCCGCGCGTCAGCGACTTGTTGGCAAAGGCTTCCTCGAAGGCGCGGCGATTGGGGAGCTGAGTCAGCGGATCGCGGCGCGCATTGTCGCGCGCTTCCTCGAGCTTCTCGCGCAGGTCGCTGGCTTCGCGGGTCGCATTTTCGAGCTGCGCCTCGGCGGCACGCACGCGGGCGAGCATGGCGGCGGTGATCTGGGTCACTTCGTCGAGTGCAAGCCCATCCTCGTCCTTGATCTCGACGACCGACCGGGAGATCGCTTCCGCGCTCGCGGCAAGGTTACGGCCAAAATCGGCGGTCTCGGCGCGCATCGCCGTGACCATGTCGGCAAAGCCTTCGACCTGCATCTGCGTGCGGGCGACCAGGCCCTCGGCGCGCTCCTTCACATTGACGTCGTGATTGGGCTTCGCATCGACGTTGAGCGTCTCGATGTCGCGCTGGGTCAGGCGGACGCCGCCATCGGTCAGCGCATGCACCGCGCGCGCCAGCGGGCCGTTGGGATCGGCCAGCAGATGATAGGCGAAGGTGAAGTTCGCCGGATCGGGCTCCAGCCGCTGATCGAACAGGAAATCGCCGATCCGCTCGTACAGGCGGCGCGTCGAATCGCTTGCATTAGCTGCCCGGACTGCCCGCGCCACCGACATAAGCTCCAATTCCCCCACCAATCCTGCGGTGCGGCTCCCTAGGCCGCGATTGCATGCGGATGAGGTAGGGACAGAAAGCTAAAATCTGGTGTGTAAAGGTTTCGCACACGTAAAGAATTCATCCCTCGGAAGGGATGATGAGTTATTTTCACGAGCAGAAACAGGCGCTTGCCACTATGTTTCCGAAATTTTTCAGCGTTCGCGCCGTTTCGGAGACGCTAGCGGCGAGCGCCTTAATGGTGCTTGGATTGATTGTATTTCTGCACCGCTTCCAGCGTCAGGCGGACATGATCGGCCGGATTCATGTCGGTATGCGCGAACAGCACCTTGCCACCGGGCGCGATCACGAAGCTGGTGCGGCTGGTGATGGTGGTCGGCGTGCCGTCAGACTTCTTGAGCAGCACGTCATAGCCCTTGATCACTTCGGGGCTGGCGGCGGCTACGGCGAACTTGCCCGCGCAATGCTCGCTCGAGAATTTGGCGAGTTGGTCGACATTGCCCGCGGTCATGCCGATCACCGTGGCGCCGGCCTTGGTGAAATCGGGCAGCGCCTCGGCAAAGGCATGGGCTTCGGCGTTGCAACCGCTGGTGAAGGCGGCGGGGAAGAAATAAAGCACCACCGGCCCCTTCTTGAGCGCGGTGCTTAGCTTGACGGTGAAGGGCTGGCCGGCCGAGGCGCCCTGGGCGGTGAAGTCGGGTGCCGTGGCACCGGGCGCGAGCGCCGCGCCGGCGGGAACCGCGAAGGGAAGGATCAGCGCCGCGAAAAGAAGCTTCATCCGCATGACTCAGGACTCCGGGAGGGTGTGCGGCTGCTCTCCTACGCCTGTGCCGATCGCGTGGCTAGCGGGTGAAAGCGATTCCGAGCCGGGCGTGGGTGTCGTTCTTGCGATATTCGTCGAGCGCTTCGCCGTCGCCGGTGAAGACCTGTCCGAACAGATAGACGCCGAGCCCGCCGCCGATCGGGGCGAGTGGGTAGGAGACAAAGGCTTCGGCGGCGCCGTGCCCCGTCTCGAAATTGCCGCGGCCGGTGATCGAGAGCTTGAGGCCGTCCTTCTGCTGGATGGCGGCGGTGAGCGAGGTATAGCCGAAATAGTCCTTCACGTCGGGGGCGACGCCGAGCCGGCCGATATAGAGCCAGGCCTGGGGGGCGACGTGGAGCCGCCAGTCTCCACCCAGATCAAAGCTCTTTTCACCTCGCAGGAACAGGCGGTTGACGTCCACTGAGTCTGCCGGTCCGCGGCCGTTCGAATCGTGGCGCCAACCCAGAGCCACGCGCGTCGTCTCGTCGAAGGGTATGTCGGCATAGACTTCGGGGCTGTAGGTCGTCGCGCGGAACGGTCCCGAAGGCTGGTCGATCGCCCAGAACATCGTCTGGGTATAGGCGAAGCGGAGATTGCCAAGATGGAGCGGCGCAGTCTCGGCAAAGGGACGGAATCCGAAGCTGACCTGGAGCTTGCCGCCCGAATCGTTGAGCCCGAACGCACCGTAGATCGGCTCGTGCGGCTCGAACCGGTCGAGAAAGCCGGAGGATGCGCCTGTCGAGGTCTGCACGATCGTCTCGCCGGACGGGATTTCGGCCGCGGCATGCTGCTCGCCGGGTGGGATCGCCGTGCCGGCGACACCGACCGGGACATAGCGTGCCTTGGCGAAGCCGCCGGGGGCGATCGTCGGTATGGGGCCGGGAGTGCGCTCGAGGATCAGTTTGGTGCCGTCGGTCGCGGTGATCTCGATCTGGCGGGGACCCGCATCGGCGATCGGATCCGGCCCCTCGTTGACCAGGAACACCTCGACGCCGCGCAGGGCAGCCTGTTCGGAAGCGGGCTGGGCGGGGACCGCGCGGATCTGCGCCGCAGCGGGCACGGCGGCGGTCAAGCCGATCGCTAGGAGGAGCGGACGCATTGCTGCGGGAAGTGGCAGGCGATTGTGACCTTGGCGAGTCAAAATTGGAGGGCTAGGGCCAAGCACATGCCCGTTTCCGAAACAGATGTCGCGCTTGCAGGGCGCCTCGCCGATGCCGCCGGCGCGGCGATCCGGCCCTATTTCCGCAAGGAGCATGGGCTGGAGGCCAAGGCCGATCTCTCCCCCGTGACGCGCGCCGATCGCGAGGCGGAAGAAGCGATGCGGCGGCTGATCATCGCGGAACGGCCGATGGACGGCATCATCGGCGAGGAGTTCGAGACCCGCGAAGGCACGAGCAAGCGGCAATGGGTGCTCGATCCGATCGACGGCACGCGCGCCTTCATTGCCGGGCGGCCGATCTTCGGCACGCTGATCGCGCTGATCGAGGATGGCTGGCCGGTGCTCGGCATCATCGACCAGCCGATCACCCGGGAGCGCTGGCTAGGGGTAGCGGGGCGGACAACCCTGTTCAACGGCAAGCCGGCGGCGACGCGGATCTGCCGCGAATTGAAGGGCGCAATCCTCGCGACGACCTCCCCGGCACTGTTCGGCGACGACCAGCTCCATGCCTTCGAGCATCTCGACGCGGCGGTGATGAGCACGGTGCTGGGCGGCGATTGCTATAATTATGGCTGCGTCGCGAGCGGCTGGATGGACGTGGTGGTCGAGGCCGGGCTCAAGCTCCATGACTTCGCCGCTTTGGTGCCGATCGTCGAGGGCGCGGGCGGGCGGATGTGCGATTGGCAGGGCGATCCGCTCCATGCCGGCAGCAACGGTGAAGTGATCGCGGCGGGCGATCCGGCGCGGATCGACGACATCCTCGATGCGCTGGCCTGCAGGGGGCACTGAGCTGTCGGTTGATGAAGTTTACTCGCGGAGGAGTTCCGGCCTGCCAAGTTGACACGGTTGACACCTGCTATGTCGAAAAATCTTCCTTCCCGGATTTTGCGCGTTTCAGGATTCCGACGATGAGAAAGAGCCTGGCGGAGGATTGCAGCGCAAATCCTACATTGCCAGCGAAACCGGCGGGGTCGTACGGCCCTCTTTGGCGGGCCGCTTCGCCCCGGGACGTGCTTTCGCATACATCGCCCAGGCGATCTCCTTCATCAGTCCGCGATCGTCATCGCCCTGCTTGAACAGGTCGAAATGGGTGCGATCGGAAATGAAGGTGAAATCCTGGTGCGCGCCGAGCTTGTCGAACACCGCTTTCAGCCGATGCGCGGAGCCGTCGAGATAGAAGGTGTCGGCCGTGCCGACGGCGAGATGGATCTTGCCATCGAGATCGCGCTTCAGCTTGGGCCAGTCGCGCTCGACGATATAGGCGATGTCGTAATGGTCGCGCCAATATAGAGCGACCTCCGGATCCACCTTGCCCGTCAGCCGGTCATAGAGCGGCATGGGCCGCCCGTCCGGCCCCTTGGGCGAGAATACCCATTCGAACGAAGCGAGCTGCCCACCATAGGGGCCGATCACGCGTTCCATCTTGGCGAACTGTTCGAAGGTCGCGATCACCTTACCCTTGTCGCGCACGAGTGGCACCGGCTGGCCCTGGGCATCGCTATAGGCGTTGGCGCTCGGCGCATAGATGTCGACATTGGTGAAGTCGTGAAAGTCGCTGGGATCGGGCGAGGTCGGCCAGGATCCGCCGAACAGCTTCGGGTAGCGCACCTGTAGCCACAGGGTCGCCCAGCCGCCGGACGAATGGCCGGTCAGGAAGCGCGAGGACGGCTTGGCGTCCATCGCATATTGCGTCTCGATCCATGGAATGAACTCCGCAGTGAGCGCCTGTCCCCAGGGACCGTTATTGACCGAATCGGCGAACTCGTGCGTGCCGGTAGGCGAGCTTTGGTCGAGATAGATCCAGATCATCGGGGGCGCTTCGCCCTTGGCCATCAGGTCGATCATCGCCGCGGCATTGCCTTGCGCGCTCATCAGCGTCGAACCGAAGCCGCCGGTGGAATAGACCGTCGGGAAACGCGGCCCGCCCTTCGCATAGCCCGGAGGGAGCGCCGCCCAGCCGCGGACATGGACCGGCCGACCCCAAAAGGCCGAGAGCGCGGGGCTGACAAAGTCGATCGGCTCCGCCTTGGAGAGATTCTCGCGCAGCATCGCCGCCGTTTCCGCCGGCACGCGGGCAAGGCCGTCCTCCATGGTGCGCTCTGGAAGGGTGTCGGTCAGGGTCAGCAGCGGCAATGGGCCGGGCAAGGTCGCCTCGACGATAGGAGAGACGATGTCGCCACCCCCTCGCCCACCATAATTATAATCGCGGTTGCGATCGAGCACGGCCTGAAAGCGATAGGTCCCGGGCGGCAGGCTGGCGAAGGCGGCCGGGAAGGTGTCGGTTTCGGTATCGACACTCGCCACCTCGCCGGGGGTGAGCGACCAGATCTCGCGCGCCGCGATGGCGGTGCCGCTGGGCTCGAACGGCGAGGTATCGATCATCGTCGCGGGTGCCTCGCCGGGTTCGGCGCGCTTGGCGAAGACGATGATGCGGCCCGATTCGGGGCCGGGGATCGCGGGCGCCAGGGTCACCGGGATCGCTGCGAGCGGCGGCGCGGCCTGCTGCGCGGCGGCGCTGGTACCGAGGAGGGCCAGCGCGATGATCGATGTCCGAACGAACTTCATTGTCACGCCCCCTTTGCGATCTGCTCTTGATGAGTCCCCGAGCAGGCTAGCGCCCGCTCCAATATTCGGGATGCCCGTCGATCTCGCGCTCCAGCCATTCGGCGGCGTTCTGATGATCGGCAAGACTGAAATGATTGTGGCAGGCGGTGCTCTCCAGGCCCGTATTGGCGAAGGGGAGATAGCCGAAATACTTCACGCCGGCTTTTGCGGCGGCGTCCGAGATGGTGGCCTGCGCGGCGGCTATTTGCGGGTTCGACGAGGCGTCCGGGCCGAACCACCAGAGCAGGATCGCCGCCTGGGGCTGGCGTCTGTGCAGATCGGCCACGAACGCACCATAGGCCCTGGCATAGTCGATCATAACCTGATCGAGGCTCTTCCAGCGCTCTGGCTTGCCGGGGAAGCCGACGAAATCGGCCTGGAGCTTGATGACGATGATCTGGGGCCGCCAGCTCTTGTCCGCATAGGGTGCGGGCTCGCGGGGAGACAGATGCGGATAGATCCGCGACATGACCAGGTCGGGCACGGCATCGCCGAAATTGCGGATGAGGCCGCGGCCCGACACCGCGTTGATCTGGTAATCGGCGTCATAATGGCGCGCGGTGAGCGCGGCGAAGGCGCGCGGCGTATCGGTGCGCAGGCGCACTTCCTCCGCCGAGCATTCGGGCTTGGGCGAGCGCGCGCCATAGCCGGTCATCGCCGAATCGCCGATGAATTCGATCTGGCGCTTGCGCGGACGCGGCGCCGGCAACGCTTTCCCGGCGGGAACATAGAAGCCGCCGAACAGGGTGGTGACGTTGATGCTCTCGGTCACCTTGTCGAGCCGGATGCGGTGCGCGCCCGCGCCGAGCGCGGCGATCGTCACGTCGCCCTTGCCTG
Organism: Sphingomonas sp. JC676; assembly: GCF_014489075.1. Taxonomy (GTDB): domain Bacteria; phylum Pseudomonadota; class Alphaproteobacteria; order Sphingomonadales; family Sphingomonadaceae; genus Sphingomonas. The sequence continues at coordinate 74,917 of NZ_JACTGR010000006.1, forward strand.
GCTGCGCGATCGTGACGGGCGGGAGATCGTCGATCTGCGCGCGATATTCGTTCGCCGTATCGTCGAAGCGGAGGATCACGCGGTCGCCCTTGAACGCCGCCTCGAAATAGACGCCCGGCCATTGATGGCGATAGCTGCGGCCCGACACCTCGACGCGGCCGCCGACATGGACGGCGAGCGGCTGCATGTCGCGGGTGACGCTGTGGTTTCCGCTATCGGTGACGACGAGCTGGGGCGGCGCGCTGTCGGTGGCGGCCGCGAACCAGAGCAGAAGGGCGAGGTGGCGGAACAGCATGTGCCCCAGGCTAGCCCCTGGCTCAGAAAATGCCGAGGAACTTCTTGCGCTGCTGCTTGCGCTCCTGCGGGGAGCTTTTGCCGCTTTCGGCCTTCGCGGTCGTGCCCTTGCCGACATCGTCGCGCGGCCGTCCCTTGGTGTCGCGCTGGGCGGCGGCGCTGGCGCCCGAGAGCACGGGGCCGCAATCGGCGGCCTTGGCATCGCCGACATCGACGAACGCGATCACTGCCGCCAGCGGGCTGGCGACCATCGCGAGGCCGAGCCCGGCGCCGGCGCGGGTGAGCAGATCGGGGCTGATCACGTCGATGCCCGGTCGCGCGAAATAGCCGCCGATCCCGACGGGCGACTGGCCGGAGAAGATGCTGAACTTCTTGGCGTCGGCGCGGAAGGCGAGATCGACCGACTCGTTCTTGAAGCTGAAGCCGCCGCGGCCGAGCATCACGCTCTTCTGGGTGTCGATCAGGATCGGATCGGCGGCGGCGATACCATTGCGCACGGTGAAGCCGATCAGGCCGCAATTGATCTGGACTGGCTCCTTGAGCTTCTGTTCGAACATCTTCTGGAGGAAGGTGCCGATATCGAGCTCGGCGAGCTGGACGTTGCGGGTCCAGAATGCACCCTTGGGCAGGATGACGGCGATGCGGCCGTTCGAATTGGCCAGCGAATCATGCACGCTGTTGCCGGTGCCGGTCATCTGGATGCGTGCCTTGAGCGTGCCGGTGGTGCCCGATTCCTCGACGCCGAAGCCCGCGAGCAGCACGCCCATCGGCGTGGGCGACAGGCGGATGTCGTAATCGGTGACGACCGGCTCCTTGCGCGCATTGATGATGATGTCCGAACTGACCGTGCCGCGCGCGAGGCTGAAATTGAGCGGGCTGAGCTTGAGCAGCCGGTCGTCGAGGTCGAGCCCGAGCTTGATGTTGGAGACCGGCAGATTGTCCGCGCGGACGGTGCGCACGCTCCAATCGACCTTGGCGTCGAAATTCCTGAGCGCTTCGACGCGGAGCTGGGCGTCGGGCAGCAGGCGCGGCGTGCCCGCGACGGTCGTGATCGTGCCGGCGGCGCCCTGGGCGGCGAGCTTGTCCGGATTATAGCCGATGAACGGGCCGGCATCGATGATGTCGAGCACGTTGGTATAGAGCTCGGCGGTGAGCAGGAGCCGGGGCTCGCGGATCGCGGCGGTGAGCTTGCCCGAGAGATCGCTGTCGCCGAACCGGCCCTTGAGGCCGGTGAAGCGCCATTCGTCGCCATGCTTGGTGAGCGCCGAGGTGAAGCGATACCCGCGCGTGTCGGGCACCGCGACTCCGAGCAACGTAAAGGCGTCCGCAAGATTTCCGCCGCGCAGCTCCATGTGGAGGTCGGAGCCTTCGATCTCGGTCGCACCGGGCAAGGTGCCCGACACGTCGAGCCGAGTACGCAAGCCCTCGGCATGAAGCTGGAGCTGGTTCCTGCCGCCCCCGATCGTCGCATTGGGGCTGAGCAGCGCGCCAGACATGGTGAAGCGCGCACCGCGCAATGTGCCATTGCCGTCGAAGCGAATCGCGCTTGCGAATCGCGTATCCTTGGCCTCGGTGGTCTGAACGCGGATTGCCGCCTCGATGTACATCCGCGGGTCGATATAGCGGATGCGGGTGCCCTCGATGATAGCACTGCGGATGAGCGGCAGCTCGAGCGGCTCGCCTTTCTCTTCGCTGAAAGTCCAGGTGTTGCGCTTGCGGGCCTTGTCCCACTGCAGATCGACATGGCCGTCCTGGAGCCCGAGCCAGTTGATCCGGCGCTTACCGGTGATCAGGCTCCAGGTGGAGATGCGCGAATCGATTCGCCTGGCCGAGAAGAAATTGCCGGTGCCGGCCCATTCGGGGTTCGAGATCGTCAGCCCTTCCGCGACGAACTTGACGTTCAGGGGCGCGAAATAGAGCTGGAAGTCGCCCGCGACCTTGACCTGGCGGTGCGTCTGGCTCGCGATGATGGTCTCGAAGCTATGCTTGAGGAAGCGGCCCTTGGTGACGAACAGGATCGTCCAGGCGAGCACGATCAGGCCGAGCAGGGTGGTGACGACAGCGATGGTCGAGGCTAAGGGCGTGCCCAGCGCGCGGGCGGGCCTGGGCGGGGCGGCCGTTTCGGGTTCCGGGACGGGTTCGTCGGGCTCTGCCATTGCGTTCAAAAGCCCCGCAACCCCTTGGGGTTCCGCGCTGGTTGCAATGCGGCGAGGCTTCGGCTATGCGCCCCGCTTTCCGCGATCGAGGGACCGTCCGGCCAATAGGGCTGCCGCGTCTGTCCGCAATCGTCGACTTACGAGGAGACCAAAATGCCCAAGCTCAAGACCAAGAGCGGTGTGAAGAAGCGCTTCAAGTTCACCGCGACTGGCAAGATCAAGCACGGCGTCGCCGGCAAGCGCCACCGTCTGATCAGCCATAATGCAAAGTATATCCGCCAGAACCGGGGCACCTCCGTGCTCGCCGATGCTGACGTCGCACGCGTTGTCGCGTGGGCGCCGTACGGCCTGAAGTAAGGGAGGCCTAGACAATGGCACGAGTAAAGCGTGGCACGACCACCAAGGCGAAGCACAAGAGGATCTTGGATCAGGCGAAGGGCTATTATGGCCGTCGCAAGAACACGATCCGCATCGCGCGCCAGGCCGTCGAGAAGGCCGGCCAGTACGCCTATCGCGACCGCAAGGTTAAGAAGCGCACGTTCCGCGGCCTGTGGATCCAGCGCATCAACGCCGGCGTCCGCGCCGAAGGCCTGACCTATTCGCAGTTCATGCACGGGCTGAAGCTCGCCGGCATCGAACTCGACCGGAAGGTCCTGGCCGACATCGCGATGCACGAAGGCGAGGCGTTTACCGCCATCGTCGCGCAGGCGAAGGCGGCGCTGCCCCAGGCCGCCTGAGCCGGGCACGCGCGCAAGCAACATTGGGGCGTCGGTGGCAACACCGGCGCCCTTTGTTTTGATTTGGACCGACGGAGCCGAGAATGGAGCTGATTCCCGCCGACCAGGCCGTGTTCGACTGGCTGCTGAAGGGCGCGCCCGCGCCAGCGGGAATGCCCCTGGTTTGCGAGGGCGGGCTGGCGCCGGACGCGGTGATGCCGATCGTCGCGGACATGGCGGCATGCGTGCGGCCCCATTATTCCGGCGCATCGGCCTGGCTTGCCGTGGCGGATGGCGAGGCGGTGGGGCTGATCAGCTACAAGGCCGCGCCCGACGAGGCGGGTGCCATCGACATCGGCTATGGCATCGCGCCGGCGCGCGAAGGACGCGGGCTGGCGATCGCGGCGGTGGCGGCACTTGCCGAGCTCGCGCGCGCAAATGGCGTGGCCGGCTTGACCGCCGAGACCAGCATCGACAATCGGGCATCGCAGCGGGTGCTGGAACGCAACGGATTCGAGCGCAGCGGCGAACGATACGACGATGAGGACGGCGCACTGATCTGCTGGTCGCTTCGACTGGCGCAAGGGGAACGAGAATGAGTACCGACCTGGACCAGCTGCGCACCGACCTGCTCGGCGCCATCGACGCCGCGACGGGGCTGGACGCCATCGAGGCGCTGCGCGTTCATGCGCTCGGCAAGGCAGGGGCGGTCACCGGCCTGCTCAAGACGCTGGGCGCGATGAGCCCGGAGGAGCGCCAAATCCAGGGCCCGCGTATCCATGGCCTGCGCGAGGCGGTGACCAATGCGCTGGCGGAGCGCAAGGACGTGCTGGAGCGCAAGGCGCTCGACGCGCGGCTGGCGAGCGAGACGCTCGACATGACGCTGCCGGTCGATCTCCAGCCGCCGGGGACGGTGCATCCCGTCAGCCAGGTGATGGACGAGCTGGCGGAGATCTTCGCCGATCTGGGCTTCGCGGTGGCGACCGGGCCCGAGATCGAGGACGACTGGCACAATTTCACCGCGCTCAACATCCCCGAAAGCCATCCGGCGCGGGCGATGCACGACACCTTCTATTTCCCGGAGGACGGCAGCGGCGAGCGCAAGATGCTGCTGCGCACGCACACCTCGCCGGTGCAGATCCGCACGATGGTGACGCAGAAGCCGCCGATCCGCATCATCGCGCCCGGCCGCACCTATCGCTCGGATTCGGACGCGACGCACACGCCGATGTTCCACCAGGTCGAGGGCCTCGTCATCGACAAGGGGATCACGCTCGGCCATCTCAAATGGACGCTCGAGACCTTCCTCAAGGCGTTCTTCGAGCGCGACGACATCGAGCTGCGCCTGCGCCCGAGCTATTTCCCCTTCACCGAGCCATCGGCCGAAGTGGACGTCGGCTACACGATCCAGAACGGCAAGCGCGTGATCGGCGGTTCCGGCGGCTGGATGGAAGTGCTCGGCTCGGGGATGGTGCATCCCAAGGTGATCGCCGCATGCGGGCTCGATCCCGACGAATGGCAGGGCTTCGCGTTCGGCTGCGGGATCGATCGGCTGGCGATGCTCAAATACGGGATGGACGATCTGCGCGCTTTTTTCGACGGCGATATCCGCTGGCTTCGGCACTACGGCTTCTCGGCGCTCGACGTGCCTACTTTGAGCGGAGGAGTGGGCGCATGAAGTTCACTTTGAGCTGGCTCAAGGAGCATCTGGAGACCGAAGCCGACCTCGACACCGTGGTCGAGGCGTTGACCCGCGTCGGGCTCGAGGTCGAGGGCGTCGAGAATCCGGGCGAGAAATTCTCGGGTTTCCGTGTCGCCAAGGTGCTCACCGCCGAGCGCCATCCCCAGGCGGACAAATTGCAGGTGCTCTCCATCGATACCGGCGAGGGCGTGCTCCAGGTCGTCTGCGGAGCGCCCAATGCGCGCGCGGGCCTGGTCGGCGTGCTTGGCACCCCAGGCGCGGTGGTTCCGGTCAACGGCATGCAGCTCAAGGTGGCTGCCGTGCGCGGCGTCGAATCGAATGGCATGATGTGCTCGACGCGCGAGCTGGAGCTCGGCGAGGATCATGAAGGCATCATCGAGCTGCCGGCCGACGCGCCCGTCGGGGTGGCCTTTGCCGATTATGCCGACCTGAACGATCCGGTGATCGACGTCTCGATCACGCCCAACCGGCAGGATTGCATGGGCGTGCGCGGTATCGCGCGCGACCTCGCGGCGGCAGGGCTGGGGACGCTCAAACCGCTGAAGGTCGAGCCGGTTGCGGGCGAAGGTGCGGGGCCGGACGTGCGGACCGACGACACGGCGGGCTGCCCGGCATTCTTCGGCCAGTCGGTTTCGGGCGTGACCAATGGCGAGGCGCCCGAATGGATGCGCAAGCGCCTGACCGCGATCGGCCAGAAGCCGATCTCGGCGCTGGTCGACATCACCAACTACATCATGATCGATCTCGGCCGGCCGCTGCACGTCTATGACCGCGCCAAGCTCAAGGGCGGGCTGGTCGCGCGCAAGGCCGTGGACGGCGAGCAGGTGCTGGCGCTCAACGGCAAGACCTATACGCTCGACGCGAGCATGACCGTGATCGCGGACGCCGAGACCGTCCACGATATCGGCGGGATCATGGGCGGCGAGCATTCGGGCTGCAGCGACGCGACCACCGACGTGCTGATCGAATGCGCCTTTTTCGATCCCGACCATATCGCCAAGACCGGCCAGAAGCTGACGCTGACCAGCGACGCGCGCACGCGCTTCGAACGCGGCGTCGATCCGGCATTCCTCGACGATGGTCTCGCCATTGCCAGCCGCATGGTGCTCGACATCTGCGGGGGCACGGCAAGCGGGGTGACGCGATCGGGCGAGCCGCCGCTGGTGCCGCGCAGCTATCGCTACGACACGAAGCGCGCCGAGATGCTGGGCGGGCTCGCAGTGGCGGACGAGCGGCAGAAGGAAATCCTGGAGAGCCTGGGCTTCACCGTGGACCCCGGATCAAGTCCGCGGGCTTGGAACATCACCGTTCCGAGCTGGCGCCGCGACGTGGACGGCACGGCCGACCTGGTCGAGGAAGTGATCCGCATCCAGGGCATCGACAATGTGCCGCCGGTGCCACTGGAGCGCGCGCCCGGCGTGGCACGGCCGACTGCGACGGCCGAGCAGAAGCTGGAGCGCAAGGCGCGCCGCACCGCGGCCGCGCGCGGGCTGAGCGAGGCGGTGACCTGGAGCTTCATCTCCGAAGCCGAGGCCGCGCCGTTCGGCGGCGGGGCCTGGAGCCTCGCCAACCCGATCAGCGAGGACATGAAGGTCATGCGGCCCTCGCTGCTGCCCGGCCTGCTCGCCGCGGCCGAGCGCAACCTCAAGCGTGGCGCGGCGTCGGTTCGCCTGTTCGAGATCGGCCGGCGCTATCTGGCCGATCGGGAGCGACTGACTTTGGGCGTGGTGCTCGCCGGATCGCGTTCGCCGCGTGGCTGGCACGCGGGCAAGGTGCAGGGCTTCGGCGCTTTCGACGCCAAGGCCGAGGCATTGGCGCTGCTCGAGGCCGTCGGCGCTCCGACTGCGAACCTGCAGGTGATGGGCGAGGCGGGCCAAGTCTATCATCCCGGCCAGTCGGCAACGCTCCGGCTGGGGCCGAAATCCGTGCTCGCGGCGTTCGGCATGGTCCATCCGAGCGTGCTCAAGGCATTCGACCTTGATGGCGACGTCGCTGCGGTGGAGATCTATCTCGATGCCCTGCCGGCGAAGCGCGGCAGCGGCTTCATGCGCACGGCCTATACGCCGCCAGCGTTGCAGGCAGTGACGCGTGACTTCGCGTTCCTGGTGCCGGTGGATCTGGCGGCGGGCGATCTTGTCCGCACCGTGAAGGGCGCCGACAAGGCGGTGATCACCGATGCGCGGCTGTTCGACGTCTTCACGGGAACCGGTGTTCCGGAGGGGCAGAAGAGCCTCGCGATCGAAGTGACACTCCAGCCGGGCGAGAAGAGCTTCACCGACGAAGAGTTGAAGGCAGTTGCGGACAAGGTCGTCGCGGCTGCCGTCAAACTTGGCGCCACCCTGCGCGGATAACGGAGACTTTCATGGCAGTTGCACTCATCACCGGCGCTACCGCCGGTATCGGCGAAGCGGCGGCGCGAGCGTTCGTGGAGGCGGGCTGGCACGTGATCGGCACGGGCCGCCGCGCCGACCGGCTCGAAGCGCTTGCGGGCGAATTGGGCGAGCGCTTCCACGCCGCGGTGTTCGACGTTCGCGACGAAGCCGTGCGCGACGTGGCGCTCGATGCGCTGCCCACCGAATTCCGCGACATCGACCTGCTGATCAACAATGCCGGGCTCGCGCTGGGGCTGGAGCCCGCGCAGAACGCGTCGCTCGCCAACTGGACGACGATGATCGACACCAACATCACGGCTTTGGTTTCGATCACGCACAAGCTTCTGCCGGGACTGATCGCGTGCAAGGGCGCGATCATCAACATCTCGTCGGTGGCGGCGAACTATCCCTATCCGGGCGGCAATGTGTATGCCGGCACCAAGGCATTCGTGCGCCAGTTCAGCCTCGATCTGCGCGCCGATTTGCACGGCACCGGCGTGCGCGTGACCTCGATCGAGCCTGGCATGGTCGAGACCGAGTTCACCCTGGTGCGCACCGGCAGCCAGGAAACGTCGGACAAGCTTTACGGCGGCGTCGATCCGATGACCGGCGAGGACATCGCCGAGACCTTGCTGTGGGTCGCGACGCTGCCGCCGCACCTCAACATCAATTCGCTCGAGCTGATGCCGGTCAACCAGAGCTGGCAGGGTTTCGCGGTCCACCGCCCGGGCTGAAATGCAAACCCGCGGCGGAAACAGCTTCTTGTCGATCCGGGCGGCTACGCCGTCAGAGCTCGATGACGCCGCGCTTGAGTGCCGCGGTCACCGCGTGCGTCCGGTCATTGACGTCGAGCTTCCCGAAGATGCTCTTCATATGCGCCTTCACCGTGTCCTCGGAGATTGAGAGGCGCCAGGCGATTTCCTTGTTCGCATTGCCCGCGGCGACGAGCTGGAGGATGCCGATCTCGCGCTCGCTCAGCGGCTCGTCGGCGGCATGGAGCGCGATCTCCTGGGCGATCTCAGGCGGGATGTAGCGCCGCCCGGCATGCACCGAGCGGATGGTATCGAGCAGCTCCTTGCGCAGCGAGCTCTTGAGCAGATAGGCTGCGGCACCGGCCTTCAGCGCGCGCGCGGCCTGCACGTCGCCGTCATAGGTGGTCAGCACGATGATGCGGGCGTTGCGCGATTCCTTGCGGATCGCGGCGATTGCGTCGATGCCGCCCATCACCGGCATCTGCAGGTCCATCAGCACCACATCCGGCCGCAGATTGGCAAAGGCTGCGATCGCTTCGGCGCCGTTGGAAACCTCGCCGACCAGCAGCATGTCCGGCTGCAGCTCGACGATCGCGGCGATGCCGTCGCGCAGCGCCGGATGGTCGTCGACGGTCATGATGCGGATCGGGCGTGCGGGGTCGGGTGTCTGCATGGCTCAGCCTTTCGGCTTCCCGGCGCCAAGGCGCGGAAGGCGCCACCGGCTGCGCTTCGCGACATAGGCCGCCCGACCGGGAATCGACAACAGAATTTCAGTGCCCGCGCCTTCACGGCTGACGATCGTGAGGATGCCGCCGATCCGTGCCGCCCGCTCGCGCATGCCGGTCAGTCCGAAATGCCCGGGACGCTCGCCCGCCGCGGCGACATCGGCCGGCAGGCCGATCCCGTCGTCGCGGATATCGAAGCGCAGCTGATGGGCGTGATAGGCGAGGGTCCCCGCAACCTTGCTCGCCTGCGCATGCTGGAACGCGTTGCGGATCGCCTCCTCGCCGATGCGCTGGATTTCCTCAGAGACGATCGGATGCAGCGGGCGCGGACTGCCTTCGATGGTGAGGTCGAAGCGCACCGGCGGATCCATGGCGATCTCGCCCGCGGCCGCCAGCAGCGCCTGGGCCAAATCGTCGGTCCTCGCTACGGTGCGCAGCTCGCGCACCCGGTCGCGGCCCTCGACCAGCACCGCATCGGCACGGTCGAGCGCTTCGTCGACCACCTTCCGCAACGGTTCGCCCGGCGGGATGCGATCGGCGACCGACTGGAAGCGCAGCATGAGGCCCTGGAAACCCTGGAGCAGCGTGTCGTGCAGTTCGCGCGCGATCCGCTCGCGCTCGGCGAGCCGCACCTCCAGCCCCGCCTGCAACCGCGCGGTCACGCGGCGCACATGGACCGAATAGGTGATCCACAACGCCGCGCCGGCCACCAGCGCGCAGAGCAGCTTGAACCAGATCGACTGTAGGAAGGTGGGCGGAATGGTGAACGCGAGCATCGCGCCCTCGCGGTTCCACACGCCATCACTGTTCGCGGCGATCACGCGGAACCGATACGTTCCGGGACCGAGATTGCTGTAAAAGGCCTGGCGGCGCATCCCCGGGTCCATCCAGTCCTCGTCGACACCCTCCAGCCTGTAGCGGAAGCTGACTCGCTCGGGGACCGCCAGGCTGAGCGCCGAATAGGCGATCTGGACGCTCGATGTGCCGGCGGGCAGCGCGAGGCTCGATGGGTCGAGATATTTCGTGCCGCGGCTGATCAGCGCAGTCACGCTGACCGGGGGAGGCACGGTATTGCGCTTGATCGTGTCGGGATAGATCAGCGCCACACCGGCGGTGGTGAGGAAGCGCATGCCGCCGTCCGCGCCTTCGAAGACCTGGCCGCCCGAATAGCCATATTTCTGCATCCTGCCGCTGAGCCCGTCCTCGGCATCGAACAGATCATGAGAGAGCGAGCGCCCGGGCTGGTCGAAGGCCTGATCGAGGTCGCGCGTGGCGACGCGGACGATACCGGCGGGCGAGAGCATCCACGTATCCCCGGCCGCGCTTTGCGCCAGGCCACGCAGGTGGGTCAGCCAGGGATAGCGGCTTCCGTCCAGGACTCGGATGACGCCACCGCGAAGCCGGGCCAGCCCGCGCGCGCCGCTGATCAGCACGTCGCGCTGGCCGCGGTTGACGCTGACGAGGGCTCCCACGCCGAATTTGGCAGCGGGTTCGAGCACGGGCCGCTCGGGATCGAGAGACATCAGGTAGCGCGATCCGAGCTTGGCCAGCACCACACCGGACGGCGCGACCGTCAGGCCGTCGCTCAGCGCCTTCTCGGGCGGTCCTGCAAGCGGGTGCCATCCGTCCGGGCCGCGCCAGAGCAAGCCCTCCCGCACGGTGTCGACCCAGAGCCGCCCGGATCTGTCTTCGCCGCAGTCGTAGATCGGCTGGTCGATGCCCTTGCCGGCACTGGCTCCGTCGGGCCGGAGCGCGAGGAAGGTGCCCGGCGTCCAGGCAAAGGCGGAGCCGTCACGGCGGAGGCACGGACCGGCGAGCATACCGGACACTGCGGCGATGCGTTTCGCGGGCTGGCGCGACGAGATCGAGAATATGCCCGTATCGAGCGCGACGTAGACAACGCCGTCGGCGGCGCGGGCGGCGGTGTACCCCGTCGGAGAAGCCAGCGGAATTCCGTCCTGGAGGCGGACCACCGCGGGTCTGAACCGGTCGAGACCAGTTTCGGTGCCGACCCAGATATTGCCTTCGCGGTCCTGCAACACCGGGCGGGCGCGGTCGGATGTCAGCCCGTCGGCCTCCTGGAAGAATTCGGGCCTTGCGCGGGCTGGATCGCCGAACTGCGAGGCACGGATGCGCGAAAGCCCGGTCGAGCGATCGGTGCTCCACAGATTCCCGTCGCGGTCGAAGACTGCCGCACGTTGCGGACCACTTTGCGCAAGCACGACCGGAGCGGCCGGTACCTTCGCGCGGTTCTGGTAATCGGGGACCCGTCGAACGCCGAGCGTGTCCACCAGCCATAGCTGGGCACGCGCATCCTCGGCGATGGCTACGCCGATACCAATCGGCTCGGGCGTGGTTTCGAAACGCGTCGCGCCGCTGCGCCGGAAGAGCAACCTCCGCGATACGACGATCCAGGTCGTGCCATCTCGGCCCACGACGAGGTTGCGCACCTGGCCCAGGGGGACCCCCTGGGCTTCGCCCATCTCCTGCCATTTGCCGTTCGAGAAATGGGTGAGCGAAGCCTTGTCGCGACCGTTGATGATCCACAGGCCGCCACTTCCGTCGTCGACGATCCCGACGACGAACTCGGGCGCATTGGGCATCTTCATGCTGCGCAATTCGCCGCGACGATAGCGTGCAATCCCGGCCTGATTATAGCCGATCCACATGTCCCCCGAGGGCGCGGCGTAAAGGACCTGGGGCTGGAATTCGCCAAGCTCCGGATCGGTCAAGTCCGGCATCTTCTCGAACATGAGCCCATCGAAGCGGAACAGGCCGTCGGCTGCCGCAATCCAAAGGTGGCCGTCCGTAGATTGGGCGAGATCGCGTATCGCGGCCGGGCCGCCATTCTCCGGGGTCCAGGCGGTGTGCTTATATCCAATAATCTTGGGTTCGGGCTTCGGCTCGGGGTCCGCGGCACCGACGGGCATCGCCAGCAACAGGCAGCCCATGCCCAATAGCGGGAGCAGCATCCTGAGCAGCCGCATGCATCCCCCTTTCCCCGGCGCGATCCTGGTTTCGCGCCGTCGCCGGTGCTTCGCGCAAGCGGCCAAGGCGCGCAGCCCTCGAAAGGGTTAGAGCAGCATAGCCTATTCTGATGTTTCCGACAGCCCGCCAACCGGCCTAGCTAAACGCCCATGAAACATATCTTTTTCGCGTTTCCGGGGGGATTTGCCGGTGCGGCGCTGCTATTATTGCGCGCATCGCTGGCGCTTTTCGTCGTCACGGTGCCGGCGGTCGTGGCTGCTCCGAGTTCCTGGATCGCCATCCTCTTTTGCCTTGCCGCGATCCTGATAAGCGCCGGCTATCTCACGCGAATTGTGGCGGGCCTTTGCGCGGTGGCCTGCGCGATCATGATATGGCCCATGACGGCGGCCCCGCCCCTGTCCCTCTTCCCGCATGTGCTTGACGCCGCCGCGCTGGCGCTGATCGGGCCCGGTGCGTTCTCGATCGATGCGCGGCTGTTCGGCCGCCGCACCATGCACCTGCCCGGCTGAGCGCGGTCCCGATCGTGTAGTCGCCGCGCGCCCCGTCATGGTATGGTTACCGGCGCCGAGAAGGCCGAAGACCGCCCTTCTCGAAAGGAGGTGGAACATGAGCAACCGAGCGATGCAAATGGCTGAAACCCTCTGGCCCTTCCTGCCCGACGACCATCACGAACGCGACGATGCCCGGCCGATCGTGTTCGGCGAGTTCCTTGCCGTACCCGCCGCGCGCAAGCTGATGTTCAGAGGCGCGCCCGTCGAAATCGGCAGCCGTGCATTCGACCTGCTGATCGTCCTGCTCCGATCGCGCGGCGAAATCGTCTCCAAGGAAGAGATCGTGCGACGCGTCTGGCCCTCGACGACCGTCGACGAGAGCAACCTGCGCTTTCAGATGACGGTGCTGCGAAGGGTGCTCGGCAAGGACCGCGACAGGATCAAGACCGTGCCGGGCAGGGGCTATCTGTTCGTGGACGACGAAGGATTTGCGGCGGACAAGGTTTCGATGCTGTTTCGGCCGGTCGACGAAGCGGCCGCCCCGACGAAAACGACCAAGGCCGCGATCTTCATCATCGACGAGGATCCGGAGAACCGCGCGTCGCTTCAGCGGCTGCTGCGCCCCTTCGATGCGGAGGTCGAGTGCTTCGCTTCGCTCGCCGCGTTCCTGGAGAGCCGCTCAGCGGCGATCGGCGCAGGAACGTGCGGGTAAGATCTCGGGCGTCAGTAACCGGCGACGTCGATAACCGCCTGGGCGAACGCCCTGGGCGCTTCCTGGGGCAGGTTGTGGCCGATGCCGCCGTCGATCAGCCGATGGCTGTACTTGCCGGTGAACTTACCCGCATAGGCCGAGGGCTCGGGATGCGGCGCGCCATTGGCATCGCCTTCCATCGTGATCGTCGGCACCGCGATGCTCGGAGCCCCTGCAAGCCGCGCCTCCAGCGCGTCATATTGCGCTTCGCCCTGCGCGACGCCGAGCCGCCAGCGATAATTATGGATGACGATCGCCACATGATCCGGGTTGTCGAAGGACGCCGCGGAGCGATCGAATGTCCCGTCGTCGAACTTCCAGGTCGGTGACGCGGTCTGCCAGATGAGCTTCGCGAAATCGTGGCGGTTGGCCTCATAGCCAAGCCGCCCCCGTTCGGTCGCGAAGTAGAATTGATACCACCAGGAGAGCTCGGCCTTGGGCGGAAGGGGCATGCTGTTGGCCTTCTGACTGCCGATCAGATAGCCGCTCACCGAGACCAGCGCCTTGCAGCGTTCGGGCCACAATGCGGCGACGATATTAGCGGTCCTGGCCCCCCAGTCGAACCCGGCGACGATCGCGGTCGGGATCTTCAGCGCGTCCATCAGCGCGATGACATCGAGCGCGAACACCGCCTGCTGGCCGTTGCGCACCGCGGCGGCCGCGAGAAACCGCGTCGTGCCATAGCCGCGCAGATGCGGGATGATGACGCGGTAGCCGGCCGCCACCAGCAGGGGCGCGACCTCGATGAAGCTGTGAATGTCGTAGGGCCAGCCATGCAGCAGGACGACCGGCCGACCCTTGGCGGGCCCCATATCGACATAGCCGATGTTCAACACGCCGGCATCGATCTGCTTGACCGTGTCGAATCGCGCGCTTGCGTCTGAAGTGCGGGCGGGCACGGCCGTTTGTGCGCTCGCGGTCGTGGCGAAAGGCAGCACGGCAACGCCAAGCGCGGCAGTGCCGAAGAACTGGCGGCGAAACTGGTCGATTTCATCCGCGGGAAGGGTCGAGTCCATCATGAAAGTCCTTGCCTTGTGACGCCGTGCTGCGGGCGCCCTATCCGAATGTGAAGACATATGCGCGCACGCCGGGATCGAGGAACTCGATCTCGAAGGTCCGATCCGCAACGGGCCGCGCCTGGCGGACCAATTGATAGAGTCTGTCCTCGCGCACAACGCCCATGCCGTCCGCGTCGACATCGAAGCCGTGATCGGCGCCGGGAGCGACCCCGTCGATCGTGACGCGGAAGCGGACCGACCGCCCCTTGGCGGGAGCGCCCAGGACGAGATGAAGATCGCGCGCATGGAAGCGGTAGCGGATGCTGCCGGTCCGGCTGTCGAGCGTCGCGAACTCGCCGCCGATCGTCCAGGTGCCGGCCAGGCCCCAATGGTTGAGCGCCAGTTCCGCTGGAGCGCGGTACCGGCTCGAGACATCGGCGTGCGCCCCGCCCGGCGACTCGAAGTTCTGGGCCTGGGCATGCCCGAGATAGGTTTCGGGCGAGCGCAGACTGGCCCAATCCGCCGCTGCCTGGATGGCCTGACCGGGAATTTCGGCGATCGGCCCATCAGCGGGCGTGCCGGCTTCGGCGAGCAGCTTCTGGATCAGCCGTTCGGACGCGGCATAGTCGCCTTCGCCGAGCGCATAATGGCGGACCCGGCCATCGGCGCCGATGAAATAGAAGCCCGGCCAGCCGCGATTGCCGAACGATCGCCAGACGGCGAAGTCGCTGTCCAGCGTTACGGGATAGGGGATGCCCTGCGCGGCGATCGCCTTGCGGACATTGCCGAGATCCTTTTCGAACCCGAACTCGGGCGTATGCACGCCGATGACGACCAGGCCGCTTTTCCCGTATTTCTCGGCCCAGGCGCGCAGATAGGGCAGCGGCCTGAGCGAGTTGATGCAGGAATAGGTCCAGAAGTTGACGAGCACGACCTTGCCGCGCAGGTCCGCGGCGCCGAGCGGCTTGCCGTTCAGCCACTGACGCGCGCCGAGCAGCGACGACAAGGGACTCGCCAAGCCCGCCGCGGGCGCAGCGGGAGCGTGCGTTCCTATCGTCATGGGCGAAGGCACGAGACCCGTGCCCAGGCCCAGTCCGATCGCGGCCGCGCCGGCCGCCAATGCTGCGAAGAAAACATGCAAGGGTCGCACCGATGCCTAGACCAGGTTGATCGTCACATCGACATTGCCGCGGATCGCCTTGGAATAGGGACAGGTCTGATGCGCGGCATCGACGAGCGCCTGGGCGGTGTCGCGCTCGACTCCCGGCAGGCTGATATTGAGGCGCGCCTGAAGGAAATAGCCTTCCTCGTTCGCGCAGAGATCGACTTCCGCGTCGATCGCCAGATCTTCCGGCAGGGTGACTCGCATCTTGCGCGCCACGACGCCCAGGGCGCCTTCGAAACAGGCCGACCAGCCGGCGGCGAAGAGCTGCTCTGGGTTGGTGCCCGGGCGATCGGTGCCGGGGGTCGAGAGCCGCACGTCGAGTTGGCCGTCGGAACTGCGGGCATGGCCCTTTTCGCGGCCGCCGGTGGTGTGGGTCTGCGCGGTGTAGAGGACTTTGGTGTCGGTCATGGGCGTTCCTGACTGGGAGGCAAAGCTGTCCCAGCCAGTTAGGAACGCGCATGCAAGAAAACCCGTGAGGGCTTGTTGGCCGCCGTTAGAAATTGTGATGCGATCGGCTGATCAGTCCAGCACCTCGAGGCGCTTGTCCCCCGCGCCGACCCGGAAGCGCGCGAGCGGCGTGACGGGGGAATCGGCCCTGGTCACGTCCGCCGTGGTCTGGAAGATGACGCGCGCCGCTTCATGATCGAGCTCGACGCTGGCATAGCCGCGCGCCGCGCCATCGGTGAAGCGATAGCGGGGGTTGTGTGCGGTGTTGGCCTTGAGCTTGGCGTCGTCGCCGTGCGACGTCAGCGATCCGCCGACGAATTCGCACGCGACCGGGGCCGCGTCGGGCCGATCGGGATCGGGCATGTCGGCGGCGACGAAGGCGTGGATGTCGCCGCTCAACACCATTGGATTGGCGATCTTCGCATCCCGCCAATGCCGCAGGATTCGCTCGCGGGTCGCCGGATAGCCTTCCCAGCCGTCAAAGCCATAGAGGCGCGGCGGCGCATCGGGCGCCTTGGGATCGAGCCGGGGATAAGGGCTCATCAGCGTCTGCTGCGCGAGCAGGTTCCATTTCGAGCGCGAGGCCGAGAAAGCCTGGTGCAGCCATTGCTCCTGCGGCATGCCGAGGATCGAGCGGGCGGGATCCTCGCGCTCGGGGCAGGTCGGCAGGTTGGAGGCATAATCCTTGTGCTCCAGCGCCAGCTCGGGCGGCTGGCAGGGGCGCGACGAGCGATATTGCCGGTCGTCGACCAGCTGGAAGGTGGCGAGATCGCCCCATTGAAGCGTGCGGTAGAGCTTGAGCGCTGGCCCATCGGGACGCGCGGCGCGGCGCAGCGGCATATGCTCCCAATAGGCCTTGTAGGCCGCCGCGCGACGCCGGAGGAACGCCACGGGATCGCCGTTATGCTGGTCGGTGGCGTTGGCATAGTCGTTGGCGACTTCGTGATCGTCCCAGATCACCGCCCAGGGCGCGGCGGCATGGCTCGCCTGGAGCTGCGGGTCGAGCCGGTAGGTCGCATAGCGGACGCGATAACCGGCGACATCGAAGGGCTGCGGATTGAGGTGCGGGCGGATCGCCTTGGAGGACGGATCACCCTCATAGATATAGTCGCCGAGGAACAGGATCAGATCGGGCTCGGACGCCGCGATATGGGCATGCGCGGCATAGCGGCCCGCCTCATATTTCTGGCACGAGCCGAAAGCGAAGCGCAGCCTGGCGACCGGCGCGCCCGGCAGCGGCGCGGTGCGCGTGCGGCCGACAGGGCTCGCTTCGCCGAGCGCGAGGAAGCGATACCAATAGACACGGTCGGGCTGCAGCCCGGCGACCTCGACATGCACCGAATGGCCCCATTCGGGATCGGCCATGGCATTGCCCGTGGCGACGCGCTTGCGGAAATCCGGATCGCTGGCGATTTCCCAGCGCACTGGGATGCGCCGCGCGGGCATGCCGCCATCGCCCTCGAGCGGTTTCGGCGCGAGCCGCGTCCACAGCACCATGCCGTCGCTCGAAGGATCGCCCGACGTCACGCCGAGGGTGAACGGATAGCCCGCCGGCAACGTCACCGCGCGCGCACCGATCCCCAGCAAAGCCGCCGATCCCGCGGCCATGCCGCCGGCAACGAGCGCACGGCGCGTGAGGTGCAGGCGAGGGTCGGTCATTCCGCGTCTCCGGTTCGAGTCGTGCGAGCGGCTAGGCCGGGGAGATTGCCGATTGAAGACCAGCGGCGAGGCATTGCCGCAACACTGTGTTCCCTTGCAGGAAACTCCGATCTTTCAGGTGAATTCCGGCTCACGCCCGGCCACGCGCGTCTCGCCCGAGACCGGATCATGCATTCCGGCCGAGGGTCGCACGTCCCAGGAAAAGGTCGGTCGCAGCCGTTCGACCAGATAGTTGATCAGCGCCCGGACATGCGGCGGAATCCCATGCTGGTGCGGGAATACCGCATAGAATTGCGTCGGCGGCGCATGCCAGCCCGGCAGCACTTCGAGGATGCGCCCGCTGGCGAGATCATGCTTGCAGATGAATGCGGGCAGCGCGGCGATACCGAGCCCCGAGAGCACTGACTGGCGCAGAAGCATCAGATCGTTGCAGACCAGACGGGGCTTGAACTCGACCGCGACTTCGCCGGCCTCGCTGCGCAGCCGCCACAGCCCGCGCATATCGGTCTCGCCCCAGGCAAGCAGGTCGAACCGCGCGAGATCGACATGGCTCTGCGGCATGCCCTTGCGCTCGACATAGCTGGGCGCGGTGTAGATGCCGTATTCGGCCTCGCCGAGCTTGGTGGCGAGGAACGAAGAGCCGGCATCGGGCAGTTCGCCGGCGACGATCGCGACGTCGAACCCGTCGCGGAGCAGCGCCACCTGTTCGCTCGCGACCACGCTCACCAGCCGCACATCGGGATAGGTTTCGAGATAATCGCGCATCAGCGGGCCGAGCACCGAGCGATCGAGCTCATGCGGCACGACGATGCGGAGCAGCCCTTGCGGATTGAGGTGCTGGTTCTGGATCGCGCGCTCGCCGTCGCGCAGCAGTCCCAGGCAGCGCTGGCAATATTCGTAGAACAATGCGCCCTGGTCGGTCAGCACCACCTGGTGCGTGCTGCGCCGTACAAGCTGGGTGCCGAGATGCTCTTCCAGCCGGGTCATCCGCCGGCTGACCGTCGACTTCGGAACGCCCAGCGCGCGCCCCGCCTTGGTGAGATTTTCCATCTCGACGATCTTGGTGAAGGTCAGCAGATCGTTGAGTTCGAGCATGTTAGGGACCCCCGCGCGCGGCGTCCCGTCCATGGCAACACAATGTTGCGATTCCGCGACGCGGTGGAGTCACAAAAGCAACATCAGCCGCACCCAGTGGGGCCTCGACCGGGGGGCGGGGAACACCCCGCGCCGGACCAGGCACAATCAAAGGGTGGGTCCAGATGAAGCACAAATATCTTGTTGGCGCGGCAGTGCTCTGCTGCATCCCGTACACCGCATTCGCGCAGGACACGGCGAATACCACCGAATCCGAAGACGCGATCATCGTCACCGGCCAGCGCGCCCAGCAGGAGCGCTCGATCGAGATCAAGCGCGACGCGATCGGCGTGCTCGACGTTGCCGCGTCGGACGAGATCGGCCAGCTGCCCGATCGCAACGTCGCCGAAGTGGTCGAGCATCTTCCGGGCGTCGGCGTCGCCTATGACCAGGGCGAAGGCCGCTATGTCTCCGTCCGCGGCGTTCCCTCCGCGCTCAACGGCTATACGCTGGACGGCCTCGAGATCGGCAACCCGGACGGCAATACGCGCGCGCTACCACTCGACGTCGTCTCGGGCCAACTGCTCAACCGCGTCGAGATCGCCAAGGTGAAGACCGCCGACATGGACGGCCAGGGCATCGGCGGCACGCTCAACCTCGTCACCCAGACCGCGTTCGACTATAGGGACGCGTTCAACGTCTCGGTGAATGCGCAGGCGGGCTATCAGGAACTGAACAAGAAGGTCCCGGTACGCGGCGACGCCAGCATCGCCGGCCGCTTCGGCGCCGACGAGCAGTTCGGCGTCGTGCTGGGCGTCAGCTATTCGAACCGCGATTTCGTGTCCGAGGGCTTCTATCCCGACGATTGGCGTGCGGTGGACGGCTTCGCCCGCGGCGGCGCACCGACCAATATCAAATACACCGAATATTCGCTCGACCGTAAGCGCGTCGGCGCGACCGGCGCCTTCGACTGGCATCCGAACGACCACCAGACCTTCTATGTCCGCGGCCTCTATTCGAAGTTCATCGAGAACGAGATCCGCGCGCGCTACCGCCTCGATTTCGCGACCCAGGCACTGGTCGGCGACACGCTGACCGACCCGGAGGTCAACAATCCCAATTTCCACCTGAACCCGGATGGCGAGACCGGTTTTGTCACCGGCACGCCGACGCCCGCCAACGGCGTAGGCTCGGGCTCGGGTCCGGAGCGCCGCGAGGACCTGCGGCTCGACTATAAGGTCAAGACGGTGCTCACCGGCATCGTCGGCGGCTCGACCGAGCTCGACCGGCTCAAGCTCGAATATATGGGCGCGCGCAGCCACAACGAGGTGCTCGATCGCTTCCCGACCTGGCAGTTCCGCTGCAATCCCGGCACGGTCGACTTCGATTTCTCGCACACGATTTACAGCGCCACGCCGCGCACCGAGTGCACGGCGAACCAGATGCAGTTCCGCTCGTACCTCTTCCATCACGAGGCGGGCACCGAAGGCATCTGGCAGGGCCGCTTCGACGCCACCTACGACCTGGGCGGCGACAGCTTCCTCAAGGCGGGCGTGAAGTATCGCACCAGCGACCGCGATTTCGACTCGAGCGAGGATACCTGGGCACGCGGCGGCAGCAACGCCACGCGCTTCACCATGGGCCAGTTCGGCCTCGACGGCCCTGCCGTCGTCGTCCACCCGGACAATGACGATCCGAGCCGCGGTTTCGTCAACGGCCCGACCTTCAACATCTCGGCGCTGAAGGACTTCACCGCGCAGAATATCGGCGGCGCTTTCTTCGTGAAGGACACCCCCACCTCGATCGCCAACGCGACGCTCAACGACTTCGATCTCACCGAAGACGTGGCCGCCGCCTATGCGATGGCGAACATCAAGCTCGGCATGGTCACGGTGACGCCGGGCGTACGCTTCGAGCACACCAGCCTGCACATCACCGGCAACCAGCTGCAGGACGGCACGACGATCCTCCCGGCGACGCGCAACAGCGATTACAACGACTTCCTGCCGACGCTGATCGTGCGCATCGAGCCTTCGTCGCAGATGGTGATGCGCCTCGCTTATTCGCGCAGCATCGGCCGGCCGGAATATGCGAGCCTCTCCCCGGGCGGCGAGATCACGGTTGACGACGGCACCCAGCCGGGCCTGCAGGTCGTCAGCGTCTCCTTCGGCAATCCGGATCTCAAGCCGTTCCGTTCGGACAATTTCGACGCGACCGCCGAATGGTATTTCGCCAAGGGCGGCCTGCTGAGCTTCGGCGCCTTCGCCAAGTTCATCAAGAACCCGATCTTCACCCAGTCCTACACACTGTTCAACACGACCTTCAACGGCCAGCCTTATGAGACCGCGAGCTTCTCGCAGCCGCTGAACGCCGACAAGGGCAAGATCCTGGGCATCGAGGCGCAGTATCAGCAGCAGTTCGATTTCCTGCCCGGCCTGCTTTCGGGCTTCGGCATCTCGCTCAACGCTACCTTGACCGAATCGAACCTCGACATCCCGAACGGGCCCAAGGGCACCTTCCCCGGCCAGTCGGACTATCTCTACGGCGCCAAGCTCTTCTACCAGAAGGGCCGGGTCGAGGCCTCGGTCGCCTATCACAACACCGGCAAACAGCTGATCTCGGCGGGCCTGCTCGACTCGGGCATCCAGGACCAGTTCAACAACGACCTGCGCCGTCTCGACGCCAAGGCGAGCTTCAAGATCCTGCCGGGCGCCCGGCTGTTCTTCGAGGCCCAGAACCTGACCGACGAGCCGACCCGCCAGTACCAGTCGAACAATACCGACTGGCTCATCCAGAACGAGCGCTATGGCCGCACCTTCTATGCGGGCGTGTCGGCGAAATTCTGATGCGGATTGCCATCCCTCTGCTGCTTGCGGCGTTCGCGCCGCAAGCAGCTCCCCATCGCATCCCGGCGAGCGAGGCCAATCAGGGCGTCGCCGCCGGGCTGCATTTCATCTATGCGATCTCGAACCACGAGATCGGCAAGTACGACAAGCGCACCGGCAAGCGCGTGCTCCACTGGGAAGGCGATCCCGCGCACTTCAAGCACATGAACAGCTGCAGCCTGATCGGGCGCGAGCTCGCATGCGCCGCTTCCAACTATCCCGACGTGCCGCAGCATTCGATGGTCGAATTCTTCGACGCCGATACGCTCCGCCACATGCGCACCGTTCCCCTGGGTGCCTTCCCCGGATCGCTCACCGTGCTCACCCGGCACGGCTTGAGCTGGTGGGCAGTGTTCGCCAATTATGACGATCGCGGCGGTGCCCCCGGCCGCGACCATCGCGCGACATTGCTGGTCGAGCTCGACGGCAAGTTCCACGAGAAGCGCCGCTTCACTTTCCCCGAGGCCGTGCTCGAGCGCTTCGCGCCGAAGAGCTGCTCGGGCGGGAGCTGGAAGGGCGACCTGCTCTATGTGACCGGGCACGACCGGCCCGAACTCTATGCGCTGCGCGTTCCTGCCAAAGGCAATGTGCTCGAGCTCGTCGCGACCTATCCGATCCCCACGAACGGCCAGGCGATCGACTGGGATCCCTTCGAACCCGCCACGCTCTGGTCGATCGAGCGCAAGACCCGCGAGATGGTCGCCACGCCGATCAGCCTGAACCCTCGATCAGGATCGCCCGGAAGTCGTTGACGTTGGTGCGGGTCGGCCCGGTCACCACCAGGTCGCCCAGCGCCGCGAAGAACGCGTAGCTCTCGTTGTTCGCCAGCGCCGCCGCCGGGTCGAGGCCCAGAGCGGCAGCGCGGGCGAGCGTATCCGGGCCGATGATCGCGCCCGCATCGTCCTCGGTCCCGTCGATGCCGTCGGTGTCGCATGCGATCGCATGGATACCTGGCGCGCCAGCCAGCGCGATCGCCAACCCCAGCAGATATTCGAGGTTGCGCCCGCCGCGTCCGGCGGCGTTGTTGACGCGCACCGTCGTCTCACCACCCGACAGGATCACCCGCCGTATTCCATCCGCCGCCAGCCGCCGCGCGAGGCCGGCATGGCCCGCGCCGAGATGGCGCGCCTCGGCCTGGAGCCGGTCGCCGAGATCGGTGACGCGGTAGCCGAAGCTCTCCGCCAGCCGTGCGCTCGCCGCCAGCGCGTCGCGGGCACGGGCGATCACGGCGATGTCGCTGCCTGCGAGACCGAGCGTATCGGGCGGCGGCGTCTCATTGGCGGGATCCTCGAGCGCGCGCCATACCGCGGTCGGCGCCTCGATCGCATAGCGGCGCAATATGTCGCGCGCCTCGGCCAGTGTCGACGGATCAGCCACCGTCGGCCCGCTCGCGACGAACGAGGGATCGTCGCCGGGAACGTCGGAAATCACCAAGGTGCGCACACTCGCCGGCGCGGCAGCGACCGCGAGCCGGCCGCCTTTCACCCGCGACAGATGCTTCCGCACGCAGTTGATCTCCGAGATCATCGCACCCGAGCGGAGCAGCATGCCGGTAATCGCCTGCTTGTCGGCCAGCGTCACGCCCGCAACCGGCAACGCCATCAGCGCGGAGCCGCCGCCCGATACGAGCATCAGCAACCGGTCGCCGGCGCCTAACCCGCGCGCCATCGCCAGCGCGTCCTCGGCCGCGGCCATGCTCGCACTGTCGGGCACCGGATGGCCCGCCTCGACATAGCGGAAAATCGAATCGAGCCGGCCACCATCGATGCCATGCCCGGCGCGCGTGATCACCAGCCCGGACACCGGGCCGGTCAACCGCTCTTGCGCAACCGCGGCCATTTCCGCCGCCGCCTTGCCGATCGCGATCACCAGCGTTCGCCCGGGCAGCGGCAGCGGGGGCAGTGGCGGCATCGCGTGCCGCGCCGAAATCGCTGCGATCGCATTCTCGAACAACGCCGTCAGCATCTGCCGCGGCGCCGGCGGCGCACTTGTCGCAATCGCCCCGCCGGGCGCACTCTGCCTCATTTCACCACCATAGTCGTAAACGGCCAGACATAGGCCTGGCCCATCACCAACAGTCCCACCAGCGCCGCGAGCGCCACGCTGTGGAACAGCACATATCGCAATATCTCGGCCTCGCGGCCGCGTATCCCGGTGGCGGTGGCAGCGACGACGATGCTCTGCGCATCCGCCATCTTGCCCATCACCCCGCCGGAGCTGTTTGCCGCCGCCATCAGTACCGGGCTGATCCCGAGCTGCTCGGCCGTAGTGCGCTGAAGCCCGCCGAACAGCGCGTTCGATGCCGTGTCGGAGCCCGTCGCGGCGACGCCCAGCCAGCCGAGCATGGTCCCGAAAAAGGGATAGAGGAAGCCGGACTGGGCGAGCGACAGGCCGATCACGCTGTCCATGCCCGAATAGCGGGTGACGTAGCCCAACGCGAGCATCGAGGCGATCGTCAGCAGCGGCAGCAGCGCGAGGCGCAAAGTCGCGAGCCAGGTCGTCGCCATCTCTCTCGCGCGCGCCCCCATCGCCCAGCCCGCGACGATCGCCGAGACGAGGATGCCGGTGCCGGTCGCGGATAGGATGTTGAAGACGTACACCGCCGGCTCGGCGCGCGGCGCTGCGACCACGGGCGGGACGCGCAGGACGAGCCCATCGAGCCAGGGCACCGGAAGCTTCAGCGCGAACAGCCCGTCGAGAAATGCCTTGGTGGCCGGCAGGCCCCACAGGAACACGCCGAGGCTCAGCACCAGCCAGGGCATCCAGGCGCGCCAGTCGATCCGCACCGCGACATGCTCGACCGGCTCGCCGCCGTCACGCCCCTCCACCGCGCTCCAGATGCGCGCCGGCTGCCAGCGCCGCAGGAACAATGCAAGGCAGCCGATCGACGCAAGCGAGCTGGCGACGTCGACCAGCCACGGGCCGTGGAAGTTCGAGACCAGGAATTGCGGAATGGCAAATGCCAGCCCTGCGACCAGGATCGCCGGCCATACTTCGCGCATGCCCCGGAACCCGGCAAAGGCCATGACCAGCCAGAACGGGACGAGCAGCGAGAAGAAGGGAAGCTGGCGGCCGACCATCATGCTCAACTGCATCAGCGGCAGCCCACTAGCGGCGGAGAGCGCGAGGATCGGCGTACCGAGCGACCCGAACGCCACCGGCGCGGTATTGGCGATCAGCGCGAGCCGCGAGGCGCCCACGGGCGCGAAGCCTAGCCCCACCAGCATCGCCGCAGTGATCGCGACCGGCGCGCCGAACCCGGCACAGCCTTCGAAAAAGGCGCCGAAGCAGAAGGCGATCAGCAGCAGTTGCAGCCGTCTATCGGGGGTGATTCCCCCCACCTGTTCCTGCAATCGCTGGAACAGGCCGTGCTGCACGGTCAGCCGGTAGAGGAACAGCACGTTGAGCACGAGCCAGCCGATCGGCAGCAGGCCATATCCCGCGCCCAGCACCGCGGCGCCTGCCGCGAGCTTGACCGGCATGCCATAAGCGAAGACCGCGACCGCCAGCGCGATGCCGAGCCCGAGCAGGGCGGCGAGATGCGCACGGATACGAAACACGGCGATCGCGGCGAGCAGCGCCAGGATGGGCAACGCCGATATCGCGACGGATGCGATCGGCGAAGCCAGTGGCGAATAGGTCTGCATCCACGACAAGGAGAATCGGCCCGGTTCCGCACGGCCACCTCGGCGCGCATAGGCTCTATTGCCATGGATTCGGGCGACGGCCAGCGTGACGCCGTGCAACACTGTGTTGCGTCCGTGATCAGGACCATGCGGATCGATTCAGCCGATGCAATTCGACGGCGCAATCCTAATATCGGGTGCGAGCTGCTGGAAAAGGAACTGCGCATGGCCCGGCCGATGAAGATCGATTTCGTATCCGATGTGTCGTGCCCCTGGTGCATCATCGGATTGCGCGCGCTCGAGGAAGCGCTGGCGCGCACCGGCGACGTGGTCGACGCGCATATCAGCTTCCAGCCGTTCGAGCTCAACCCGCACATGCCGCCCGAGGGGCAGAACATCGTCGAGCATGTAGCGCAGAAATACGGCGCGACACCCGAGCGATCGGCGGAGAACCGCAAGATGATCCATGACCGCGCGGCGCAGCTCGGCTTCACCATGGCGACATCCGACCAGAGCCGCATCTACAACACCTTCGATGCGCACCGGCTGCTCCACTGGGCCGAGATCGAAGGCCGGCAGCCCGCGCTGAAGCACGCGCTGTTCGAAGCCTATTTCACCCTTGGCGAGAATCCTTCCGATCACGACGTGCTGGTAGCGGCGGCCGAAAAGGTTGGTCTGGACGGCGCGGCCGCACGCGAGGTGCTGACGAGCGGCCGCTATGCGGACGAGGTGCGCAGCGCCGAGCAGCTCTGGCAGTCACGCGGCATCAATGCCGTGCCGGCGGTGATCATCGATGGGCAGTACCTGATCATGGGCGGCCAGCCGTCCGAAGCGTTCGAGCAGGCACTGCGCCAGATCGCCACCGAGGCGGAGCACGCGGCTCCGATCGGGTAGCAGGGATCAGCGGCGCCGGCCGAAATTGAGCCGCCGGGTGACGTTATAGTCGAGCACCGCCATCACGAAATAAGCGGCGAGCTGCTTGAACCGCGTCCAGGGCCCGGTACGCGCCTTGTAGAGTTCGGACGTGATCCGCTCGGACTGGGCAATCTCGCCTTCGACATAGGTGCGGACATAGGCGGCGAACACCGGATCCTCGATCCGCAGCATCAGCTCGAGATTGAGGAACATGCTGCGGATGTCGAAATTGGCCGAACCGATATGGACCACATCATCGATGACGAAGAGCTTCGTGTGCAGCTTGGTCGGCTGATATTCGTAGATCTGGACGTTCTTGCGCAGCAGCCCGGCATAAGTGAATCGCGCCGCCCAGATCGCCGCACCGTGATCGAGCTTGGAGGGAAGCACCAAGCGCACCCGGCCGCGTTTGCCCGCTTTGTCGAGCCGGCGCAGCATCGCCGGGTTGGGCGCGAAATAGGCGGCGATCAGGTCGATCGTGCGCGCGCACTCCATGTCGCGCTTGACCATGCGGGCCCAGGGCGAGAGCCGCCGCATCGGGCCGCCAAGCAGCCAGCGCGCCGCACCTTCGGGTTCGCTCCACGCCCGGAGCAGGCGCGCCAGCGATCGAAGCGACGAGCGCGGATGCTGCGCCCAGCGCGCCAGCGCATCGAAGTAACCGACGAGCCGCGTCGCCGCCGGCCCCTCGACCAGCAAGCCGAGGTCTCGCCACGCGCCCTCCTGCGCAGTGCCGAAATAGCTGTCCTCGACGTTGAAGCCGCCGATGATCACCCGCGCCTCATCGGCCAATGCGAGCTTCTGGTGGTTGCGCAGCAGATAGCGCCGCCCCCAGCGCGGCACGAAGCGGCAGACATGGATGCCGGCCGCGTGCAGCGGATCGAAGAAATGGTGGCTCTGGGCATGTTCGCTGCCCAGCCCGTCGACGATGAGGCTTACCGTGACGCCCCGCCCGGCCGCCTCGATCAGCGCGTCGCGCACCGCGGTTCCAGCGGCATCGTCGACATAGATATAATAGAGAACGCGCAGGCTTTGCCGGGCCGAGCCGATCAGCTCGAGCAGCTTGGTCATCCGCTCTGGCCCGTCGGGGAGCAAGGTAAGCTGGTTGCCCTCCACCGGAAAGCTGGGCTGGGACAGGGGCTTCATTCCGTTCAGATGCAGGTCGCGCGCCGCCACTGCAAGCGCCGGGGTCTCGATGTCGGGAAGCATGCGCATTGCGACTCCGGCTGTAACGGAACTGGAACGACGGGCAACGAGCGAGCGCGGCACTGGTTCAACGGCGCGCGCATCGCTGCCCGGGGCCGATTTTCTTGACATTGGCACGCGCCGTCCTTAAGTGCCGCCCCTCTCCCGGACACCGTTATTCCAAGGAAGCGTATATGGCGCGCGTCACAGTCGAGGATTGCGTCGACAAGGTTCCCAACCGTTTTGACCTGGTGCTGTTCGCCGCCCAACGCGCGCGGCAGATCTCGGGCGGCGCCGAGCTGACCATCGATCGCGACCGCGACAAGAACCCGGTCGTCGCGCTGCGCGAGATCGCAGAAGAGACCGTGCGCCCGACGCACCTCGAGGAAGCGGTGGTCTCCAGCCTCCAGCGCGTCCAGGTCGACGACGAGGAAGCACCGGACGAGGTCGGCTCGCTGGCCGCATCGGCAGAGGCGCTACGCCTCACCGCCGCCGCGCCGCCGCGCAACCAGAATCTGGGCGGCGATTACGACGGCTGATCGTCCGACAGACTGAATTCGAAAACGGCCCCGGAGCGATCCGGGGCCGTTTTCATTCGGGCTCGGGTTCGGACCGTCCCTTGAAACCCTGCGCCACAACGAACCATTCGACCGATCCTTTGCGGCTCGACGGGGGCTTGGCGTGCTTCACCGTCGTGAAATTGCGCTTCATCTCGGCGACGAGCTGCGAATCGGCACCGCCGGCGAACACCTTCGACACGAAAGCACCGCCCGGCTCGAGCACCTGGATCGCGAACTCCAGCGCGGCCTCGACCAGCCCCATGGTCCGAAGCGCGTCGGTCTGCGGATGGCCGACGGTGTTGGCCGCCATGTCCGACACGATCAGGTCGGGCGCGCCGCCAAGCTCCTCGATCAGCCGCTCTGGGGCGGCATCGTCCATGAAGTCCATCTGCAGGATGATCGCCCCATCGATCGGATCGACCGGCAGTAGATCGATGCCGACAACGGCCGCATTGGGCAGACGCCGACGCACGACCTGGGTCCAGCCGCCCGGCGCGAGGCCAAGATCGAGGACGCGCTTCGAGCCCTTGAGAAAGCCGAACTTCTCATCGAGCTCGATGATCTTGTAGGCGGCGCGGCTGCGATAGCCCTCGGCCTTGGCCTTTTTCACATAGGGATCGTTGAGCTGGCGCTCGAGCCAGCGGTTGGATTGCGGCGTCCGCCCGCGCGAGGTCTTTACGCGCGTATGACCGCGCCCGCCGCCACGGCTCACAGCCCGGCCCCGCTCATCAATCGCCGCAATATCCCCTCGCGGATGCCGCGATCGGCGATGCCGAGCCGCTCGGCCGGCCACAGGTCGAGGATCGATTCGAGGATCGCGCAGCCCGCCACCACCAGATCGGCGCGCTCGCTGCCGATGCAGGGCACCTGCGAGCGTTCGCCCATGCTCATGCCGGCGAGCCGGCGGCTGACGTCGCGCATCGCGGCGGCGGGAACGATAAGGCCGTCGACAACGGAGCGGTCATAAGCGGGTAGTCCCAGATGGACGCTGGCGAGCGTGGTGACGGTGCCGCTGGTGCCCAGCAGGCGCGGCGTGCCGGTCGGCGGCCGCAGCCGGGCGACAAAGGGTGCGAAGCTCGCCTGCACGCGCGCGCGCATATCGGCATAGACGGCCGCGCGCGCTTCCGGGTCCTGCCCCGCCGCCGCGGTCGCCTCGGTCAGCGAGACCACGCCCCAGGGCGCGCTGTGCCAGTCGAGGATGCGCGGCACGGGAACATGCGAATCGACCAGCACCAGCTCGGTCGATCCGCCTCCGATGTCGAAGACGAGCGCAGGCCCGTCACCCGGCTCGAGCAGCGCGTGGCAGCCGAGCACGGCCAGCCGCGCCTCTTCCTCGGCGGTGATGATGTCGAGCGCGATGCCGGTCTCATGATAAACGCGCTCGATGAATTCCGCGCCGTTGGACGCCTGGCGGCAGGCTTCGGTCGCCACCGAACGCGCGAGCGAGACGTTGCGGCGCTTGAGCTTCTCCGCGCAGATGCGCAGCGCCGCGAGCGTGCGCTCGATCGCAGCGTCGGACAGGCGCCCGGTGGTGGCGAGCCCCTCGCCCAGCCGGACGATCCTCGAAAAAGCGTCGATCACGGTGAAGCCCGAACCCTGCGGCCGCGCGATGAGCAACCGGCAATTGTTGGTACCCAGATCGAGCGCGGCATAATGACGCGATTCGGGCCAGCGCGCGCGCACCGGTCTTTCGGGTGGCAGGGAGGGACTAACGGGGCGGGCGGAGCCTGCATTCCGGCCGCGGGGCATTCTGGCGGAGCCATCCCCCATGGTTTCACTCGCTTATGTTCTGTTCCGTCACGGCCGATACGGGCCGCCGGTGCTTGGACGCAAAGCTAGCGCAGGGGGTTCCATGGGGCAAGGCGGCGCCCCGGCCGCCGACAAATGGGATTTCTTTGGCCGATCGGAGCGATGATCCGCCCGATTCGTCTATTATGCGGCATGTGCGGCAAAGCGAATGTCGCGCAGCGGCTTGCGGAGGAGCTTGACCCGAGGATTTCCGCCGCTTAGACGCACCCGCCTGTTGCCCCGTCGTCTAAAGGTAAGACTACGGACTCTGACTCCGTCAATTGAGGTTCGAATCCTCACGGGGCATCCAGGCTTTCCCCGCGCTCATTTCGCCTCGGCGATCAGCGCGGCGGCCTTCTCTCCCGACCAGTCATAGTCGCCCGACATCCGCCAGACTTCCCTGCCGGCCGAATCGTAGAGGATCGTCGTCGGCAGATTGGCGCCCATGCCGGTGCTGAGCGCGGCCTCGGTGTCTAGATAGGGCTTCAGATGCTTGTAGCCCGCCTTGGTGAAGAACGGGTCGACCGATTCCTTGCCCTTCAGATCCTGGCTGACAGTAAGGATTTGCAGCGAATCGCCGTTGGCGCCGGCGAGCGTATCGAGCGTCGGCATCTCTTTGATGCAGGGGATGCACCAGGTCGCCCATAGATTGAGCAGCACCGGCTTGCCCTTGAAGCTGGCGATCGAAACCTTCTTGCCGCTCGGATCGGTGAATTCGGTCGCGGGAGCGGCCTCGCCCTTGTGGGTGCGATCGAGCGTGCCGCCATATTCGGGTTCGGACCCAACGGACGCATTTGCCGCTGCCGTAGTTTCGTTTGCTTGCTGAGGGGCCTGCGATTGCCTATCGCAGCCGCCGATTGCCAGCGCGCCCAGAAGGAGAAAACCGATCGCCGAGCGCAAGGACAGCTCCAATGCCATGTGGGGTGGGCGCTTCGCCGAAGGCCCGTCTGCGGTGATGCGCGAGATAAACGCCTCGATCCCCTTCGACAAGCGAATGTGGCGACAGGATCTGCGCGGCTCCCAGGCGCATGCCGCGATGCTGGGCGCACAGGGCATCGTCACGCCCGAGGACGCAGCTGCGCTCGGCACGGGAATCGAACTCGTCGCCGCCGATTTCGATGCGGACGGCGTGCCGGTCGATCTCGCGCTCGAGGACATCCACATGCTCGCCGAGAGCCGGCTGGCCGACAAGATCGGCGCAACGGCGGGACGACTGCACACCGCCCGTTCGCGCAACGATCAGGTAGCGACCGACTTCCGCCTATGGGTGCGCGATTCGACCGACGAGGCCGACCGTGCGCTCGCCGTGCTGCAGGACGCTTTGCTCGCCCGCGCCGAGGAACATGCCGCAAGCGTGATGCCGGGCTTCACCCATCTGCAGGCCGCGCAGCCGGTGACGCTGGGGCATCATCTGATGGCCTATTATGAGATGATCGCGCGCGATCGTTCGCGCCTGACCGACGCCCGCGCGCGGATGAACCTGTGTCCTCTGGGTTCGGCCGCGCTGGCGGGCACGGGCTTTCCGATCGATCGCGAATCGACCGCCTCCGCGCTCGGTTTCGACGGCCCGACGCGCAATTCGCTCGATTCGGTCTCCGACCGCGATTTCGCGATCGAATATCTCACCGCCGCCGCGCAGTGCAGCTTGCATCTGAGCCGGCTAGCCGAGGAGTTCGTGATCTGGGCGAGCCAGCCCTTCGGCTTCGTCTCCCTGAGCGATCAATGGTCGACCGGGAGCTCGATCATGCCGCAGAAGCGCAACCCCGACGCCGCCGAACTGGTGCGCGGCCATTCGGGACGGATCGTCGGCAGCCTGGTGAGCCTGATGATCACGATGAAGGGCCTGCCGCTCGCTTATTCAAAGGACATGCAGGACGACAAGCCGCCGGTGTTCGAGGCGCACGACCTGCTCGGCCTTAGCATCGCGGCGATGACCGGCATGATCGAGAGCGCGACCTTCCGCACCGACCGGATGCGCGCCGCCGCCGAAGCCGGCTTCTCGACCGCGACCGATCTGGCCGACTGGCTGGTGCGCGAGGCCGGCATCCCGTTCCGCGAGGCACACCACATCACCGGCCGCGCCGTCGCCAGGGCCGAAGCGGATGGAATCCGGCTCGATCAGTTATCGATCGATGCATTGAAGGAAATCGACGCGCGGATCGACGAACGCGTATATGGCGTTCTGAGCGTCGACGCATCGGTATCGAGCCGCACCAGTTTTGGCGGCACGTCGCCGGTCCGGGTGCGCGAGGCGATCGCTGCGGCGCGCGCGCGCCACGAGGAGATTGGGCGATGAAGCGATTGTTGTCGGCAGCGGCCCTGCTCCTGATCCTGGGCGGATGCGGCGCGCGCGGCGATCTCAAGCTGCCGCAGGGCGAGGCGCCCCCCGCGACGCCCTATGGCGCGAAATCGACACCCGGGCCTGGCGATTTGCTCAAGCCGCCCCCACAGACGCGACCGGCGCGCAGCGACGACCTGATCGAAAGTTCGGACAAACGCCGCACCGACGAATACGACCTGCCCCCTCCCCACTGATTCCGAGCACCATGACCCATTTCGAATTGATCGGCGGCGAGATGCACGTCGAGAACGTAGCGATTTCCGCGATCGCCGAAGCCGTCGGCACGCCGGTCTATGCCTACTCCGCAGCGCGGCTGCGCGAGAACGCCCGTGCGTTTCGCGACGGCGTCGCGCGGTTGGGCCGCGTCCACCTGGCGTTCGCGATCAAGGCCAATCCCAATCTCGCGGTGCTGCGCCTGCTCGCCAATGAGGGCTTTGGCGCCGACGTCGTCTCCGGCGGCGAGATGGCGCGCGCGCTTGCGGCGGGCATCCCGGCCAGGGACATCGTCTTCTCGGGTGTCGGCAAGTCGCGCGCCGAACTGATCCAGGGCCTCGAAGCCGGGATCGGCCAGTTCAATCTCGAGCTCGAGGAAGAGGGCGTGGTGCTGGCCGAACTGGCTGCGGCCCGGGGCTTGAGCGTGCGCGCAGCGCTGCGCGTCAATCCCGATGTCGACGCCGGCACGCATGCCAAGATCTCGACCGGCAAGGCGGAGAACAAGTTCGGCCTGCCGATCAGCGAGGCGCCGGCGATCTTCGATCGCCTCGCCCGCCTCGAAGGGCTGAACCTGCATGGTGTCGCGGTCCATATCGGCAGTCAGCTGCTGGGCCTCGCGCCGCTGGAAGCCGCGTTCGAGCGCATCGGGCATCTGGTCGAGGAGCTCCGCACCGCGGGTCACACCGTCACCCATGTCGATCTGGGCGGCGGCCTGGGCGTCGCCTATCGCCCCGGCGAGACGCCGCCGACCCCCGCCGCGTTCGGCGAGATGGTCGCGCGCGTGACGAAGGACTGGGATGTCGAGCTGATGTTCGAGCCTGGCCGGGTGATTGCGGGCGATGCCGGCGTGCTGGTGACCGAAGTGCTGTGGGTGAAGCCCGGCGTCACCCATCCCTGGGTAGTGGTCGATGCCGCGATGAACGACCTGGTGCGCGTTGCGATGTATGATGCCTATCACGGCTTCGCGGCGGTGAAGCCGACGGGCGAGACGATGGTCGCCAATGTCGCCGGACCGGTGTGCGAGAGCAGCGACGTGTTCCTGAAGGGCCGCGAGATCGACGCGATGCAAAAGGGCGATCTCGCCGTGCTCCAGACCGCCGGCGCTTATGGCGCGACGATGGCGAGCACCTATAACAGCCGCCCACTGGTGCCCGAGGTCTTGGTGTCCGACGACCGGTTCGAGATCGTCGCCAAGCGTATCCCCGCCGAGCAGATCATGGCCGAGGAACATGTGCCGGACTGGCTGAAATGAGCCTGCCCGCCCTGCCGATCTTCGTGCGGCTGGCAGGGCGGCCGGTGATCCTGATCGGCAAGGGCGAGGCAGCTGAGGCCAAGCGCCGGCTGCTGGAGCGCGCCGGCGCCATGATCGTCGGCGAAGAAGCCGAAGCGGCGCTGGCGATCGTGGCACTCGACGAACCCGAAGAGACCGTGGCCCGGCTTCGAGCGCGCGGCGTGCTGGTCAACGCCGCCGACCGGCCTGATCTGTGCGACTTCACGCTCCCGGCGATCATCGATCGCGACCCCGTGGTCGTTGCGGTCGGCACCGGCGGCGCTTCGGCCGGGTTCGCGGCGGCACTGCGCCAGCGGCTGGAAACGGTCCTGCCCCAAGGCCTGGGCCCGCTCGCCCTCGACCTGGAGAGCCATAAGGCGGCGCTTCGCGCGCGCTGGCCCGACCCGGCGGAGAGACGACGCATGCTGGGCGTGGGACTCGCCGGTCCGCTGGATCCTCTTGCCGAAAGGCGCACGGGGGAGGTCGGCGATTGGATCGCTTCTAGCGGCGACGCGCCGCCGCAGGCGCTGGTCCATCTGCTGCTGCCGTCTCCGGATCCCGACGATCTGACATTGCGCCAGGCACGCCTCCTTGCGCAGGCCGATCGGGTCTTCCATCTTGGCGACGTGCCAGAAGCGATCCTGAACCGCGCGCGCGCCGATGCGCCGCGCATCCGCTGCAGCGAACAGCCCACCGATCCCGGTGCTGGGCTTTCGATCCTGGTGGAGATGGCGCGTTGAGCGGCTTCGCTTATGTGGTGCGCGACGGGAAGGTCGAGAAGCCGATCCTCAAGGCTGCCCTGGGCAACCAGGACGCCGGGCTCACCTGGATCCATCTGAGCACCAATGACGAGCGCGCCCAGGCCTGGTTGAGCGGCGAGGCCAAGCTCTCGCAATATATCATCGATGCCCTGACCGCGGCCGAGACGCGCCCGCGTTGCGACGCGGTGGGCGAAGGCGCCGTCATCAACCTGCGCGGCCTGTCGTCGGAAAAGCTGGTGGCATCCGATCCGCTTGCGTCGATCCGCATGTATGCGCTGGGCGGCTACGTGTTCTCGGTCACGCGAAAGCCGCTCAACGCGCTCGGGCCGGTCCGGGAGCAGATCGAAGGCGGCAAGATCCTCGATCCGGGCGATCTGATCGCCGCGATCGCGCAGACGATTACCGAGGAACTCGATCCCGAAGTCGCCGAGCTTGGCGATTCGCTCGACGATTGCGAAGAGCAGATTACCACCCACCACGCGTTCGAGCTGCGCCGGATGGTCAATAGCGTGCGCGTTCAGGCGATAGGCTATCGGCGGTTCCTGGTGCCGCAGCGCACCGCGCTCGAAAAGCTTGCGAACCTGCCCGGCGAGTGGTTGCGCGACGACGACCGGCTCCATCTCGCCGCCGCCGCCGATCGCGCCGCGCGCATGGCCGAGGAACTGGAAAGCATCCGCGAGCGCGCCGCGCTGACGCACGAGACGCTGACCGACCTCCGTGCCGAGCAGATCGACCAGCGCTCGCTGATCATCGCCATCGTGGCGATGGTGTTCCTGCCGCTGACTTTCATCACCGGCCTACTCGGCATGAATGTCGCCGGCATTCCCTATGCGCACGAAACCTGGGCGTTCGGCGCCGTCGTCGCGATATGCGTAGTGCTTGCGGTGGCGATCGCGGCCTATTTCATCCGCCGTCACTGGTTCGAGCGCTAGCGTCCGTTTTCAGGCGGCTTGGCTTCGGCCCAGTTCGTCGTGGAGCGCGCGGATCGATGCCGCGAGTCGGGTGCGATCGGCGCGCGTGGCGGCGAGTTCGCCGCGGACCTCGCCCAGCTCGATCGCGCGCGCGGCGATCCGCGCATCGAGCGCGAGGTTCGAACGCTTGAGTTCTTCGATCCGTCCGGCGCGCGCCAGCGTGCGCTCGACACGGGCCGAGAGGATCTCGAAATCGAACGGCTTGACGCAATAATCATCGGCGCCCGCGGCCAAGGCCTCGGCCCCGGCGCCGTTCTCGCGATCGGTGAGCATGATGACGGGCAGGTCGGCGGTCTCGCGCGAACCGCGGATCTCGCGGAGTACGTGCATACCGGACATGTCGGGAAGGCGCGTATCGAGCAGCACCAGGTCGAAGCCGCGTCCGGCGATCAGATCGAGCGCCTCGGCGCCGCGATCGCTGAGCACCACGAGATGGCCGAGATGGCCCAGCCGATGGGCAAGCGAATTCAGGGTCGATCGGCAATCGTCGACGGCCAGTATCACAGGCACGGCGCGGCGGCGCGTACCCATCATCTCACCACCAGCAGCGTGCTCCATTGCCTCCGGTCCCCAGGCGTCCAGGCACCCGGCTTAAGCCCCAAGCCCTGAGCAAAGGGTAAAGGCGGCGGAAACCGCTTGTTAGCTGCCGAGAAAGTCGAAGATCTGGTCGACCATGACCCGCATCGCGCCGTCGCACGCCACGATGACGTCACCGGGCTCGGCGGTGTTGATCGCCAGCCCCATCGGCGTCGGCCAGCCGCGCAGCGAATGCGTGATCGTGCGCAGCGCCTGGAGCGTCGAGACCGCCGCCTGCCAACCCGCCGCAGTGGCGATCAGGCCGACAGGAAGCCCGTCGAAATACACACGTTCGTCGCCGCGCAGCAGCTCGACATAATCGAGCGCGGTCTTGACCAGTCCGGACAAGGTTCCGTGATAGCCGGGCGAGCCGACGATGATCGCGTCGGCGCTGCGCAACGCCTCCAGGT
This sequence comes from Sphingomonas sp. JC676, assembly GCF_014489075.1. Classification (GTDB taxonomy): domain Bacteria; phylum Pseudomonadota; class Alphaproteobacteria; order Sphingomonadales; family Sphingomonadaceae; genus Sphingomonas. The sequence goes on from NZ_JACTGR010000006.1 coordinate 110,705, forward strand.
AGCGGGCGATCGCCTCGTTCCCATCGGCATTGCCGGGTTCATAGTGGGGGAAGGCGATGGCATCGCCGGTCAGCAAGGTCGTGCGTGCGCCCCGCGCCTCGGCCATGGCCAAAGCAGCCGCCAACAATTTGCCGGTGGCCGATTGGGCCCGCAGCGTTCCGCCCAGGGCAACGATATGGGGTGCGCTCATAAGAGGCCGCTAGCCCAAAGCGCCAGCGCGCGCCAGATCAGGCGCGGACCCTTGACCAGGCGCCGGCGATTTCCTCGAGGCTCGCCGCGGCGTCGCGGAACGGCTTTGGGTTGTTGCCCAGGCTCGCCTGCACCACTTGATTGCGTAGCCCATGATAGAAGGTGGCGAGAATCTTGGAGACTTCGCCGCCCTTGGCGAAATCCAGCCCGGCTTCGAGCGCGAACATCACCGCGGTCGCCCGGGCGATGCGCTCGCTCTTAACCGCGGGCTTGCCGTTCTCGGCCGCCCAGGCCGCGGCGCGAAGCGCGCCCACGCCCTCTTCATAGAGCAAGGCGACCAGCCGGTGCGGATCAGCGTCGGCGGTGCGGCCGACGACGTCGATCTGACGATAGGTCGCCGCGGGGTCGGCGGCGAGTGCCGTTGTATAGCGTGCCATCAGTTGTTGCTGTTGTTCCACGCATCGACCTGCTGCTGCAGGAAGGTCTGCGTCGATTTGTAGCTCGCGACGATGGCGTCCATGCTCGCGAACTGGCGCGTCATGCGAGTGCGGGTATCGTCCGCGGCGGCAAGCGCGGCCTGCTGGTCGTCGGCAATCTCCGCCTGCGCCTTCTCGTAACGGTCTTCGCTGGCACCCAGGCCATAAGTGCTGCTCGCCGCCGCGGTAGCGATCCCGGCGAGCGCGGCCGACACGCCCGCGCCGTCCTTGAACATTGCCTCCACCGCAGCCGGATGCTCGACCAGCGCCTTGGTGAGCTGAGTCGCATCGATCTTGAGCGAGCCGTCACGATTGGTCGCCACGCCGAGCGCGGCGAGCGTGTGCGGCTCGGAGTTGGCCGCGCCGGGCGTCATGTCCTTGACGGTAAGCTGGCTCATCGAGCGCATCAGCGCCTTGGCGGCGCTGTCGGTCTTGAGCGGACCGGTCACCGAATCGGTCGCAGTCTGCAGCATGGCGTAGAGCTGGTTATAGGCGTCGACGAAATCGCCTACCGCCTGGCTGAGCGAATCGGTCGGCGCGATGGCACCGAGCGACACCTTCGTGCCCGGCGATGCCGAGACGAGATCGAGCTTCACGCCCGGGATCAGATCGTCGATCGAGTTGGTGGGACGCTTCAACGCAAGGCCGTCGACCGCGACGATCGCGTCCTGCGCGGTCGTGCCGATCGTCGTGCCGGCCGCGCCGACGCCGATATTGAGCGCCGCCAGGCCGGGCGCCCCCGAATCCTCGGTCGCGGCCAGCGTGAACGCCTGGGAAGCGCCGGTCGCGCCCTTCAGCACCAGCCGCGAACCATCGCCGTCGGTCAGGATCGATGCCGTGACGCCCGCCTTTTTGGCGTTAATCGCGTCGGCGATGCCCTGCAGACTCGAATTGGCCGAGGTGATGTCGATGTCGATGGGGGTGCCGCTGCCTGCGGCGAAACCGGTCATCGCGCCATCGGTGACGGTGGCGGTACCGAAGGTGAGCGTGAGCTTGCCGGTGCCGATCGCCGCGCTCTTGTCGGGGACAGGCATAGCGTTGGCGACCTGGGCGGAAGCGAGCTGGCGCACTTCCACGGTGCCCGACAGCTGGTCGATCGTCTTGCCGACGATCGCGGAGGCGCGGACGATGCCGGTGTTGCTGCTGGCCGGCTGAGTCTGCAGCGATCCGCCCTTGATCAACGACTTGAGCGCACTGTCGAACGCCGCGACTGCACTCTTGATCTGCCCAACGGAGGAGATCTGTGCGGTCAGCGTGTCGTTCTTGGCGGTGAGCGTGTTGTTCTTGTTCTCGTACTGCGCAGCGACGAGCTGATCGACCAGCCCCTTGATGTCGATGCCCGACCCCGCGCCAAGCGTGGTCGTGATCGACGAAGTGGATGATGTGGTCGGCGTGGTGGTCGTCATGGAATCCCCCTGTCCCGATAAGCGGCCGCGGGCGCGGCGGCTTTAGGCCGAAGCTCCGATTTGATTGCCTTCTTCGTCGAAAAGCGCGGTCGTGGGCACATTGACCAAGGGCTGGATGCCGGCGGCGCGCGCATTGACCCCGAAAACGAAGGCGAGGACGGTCGCGATCGCCAGATACAGGTCGTCGCGCACCTCCTGCCCCTCGCGGCTGGTGTAATAGACCGCGCGGGCAAGGCTCGGATATTCGAGGATCGGAACCTCGAACTCGCCGGCCAGCTCGCGGATGGCGAGCGCGGTCTGCCCGCGACCCTTGGCGACCACGACGGGCACCTGGTCCTGTCCCTGTTCGTAGCGCAGGGCGACGGCGAAATGCGTCGGGTTGGTGAGCACGACATGGGCGGTGGCGACCGACTTGCGGAAGCCCCCCTTCAATATCTCGCGCTGACGCTGGCGCTGCGCGCCCTTCAATTCGGGCGAGCCTTCGCTTTCCTTGTGCTCTTCCTTCACTTCCTGCTTGGACATGCGCAGCTGGCTCAAATGACGGAAGATCTGGATCGGCAGGTCGACGCCCGCGATCAGCAGCAACCCGGCGCCCATCACGAACATCAAGGTCAGGAACTGCGCGCCGAGCGAGCCGACCGCACCGTCCAGGTCCGCCGAGGTGAGGCCGATCGACTTGCCGGTGATCGACCACAGCATCCAGCCGCCCATCACGCCGAGCAGCACGACCTTGAGCAGTGACTTGCCGAGCTCGATCCATCCGGTGGGACCGAAGATCCGCTTGAGCCCGGCGCCGGGATCGATCCGCGACGCCTTGGGCGCGAACAGCTTGTTGTTCCAGCCCAATGACCCGAGTGCGGCCTGGCCAGCGATCGTCGCGATCATCGTGAAGGCAAAGAGCCCGCCCAGCGAGGGCAGCAGCTTCCAACCCGCCGAAGCGAGCGGGCGAAAGGGCTCGAAATCCTCGACATCGGCATGGCTGAACGAAAAGCTCGCGGTCATCACGTCGCGACAGGCGCGCAGCAGCGACGGACCCATGAACATCATCCAGGCGCAGCCCGCGAGAATGATCAGCGCCGCGCCGAAATCGCGCGACTTGAGCAGTTGGCCGTCCTCTACCGCCTTACGCTTGCGCTTGGCTGTTGGGGCTTCCGACCGTTCGCCCGAGGTCTCCGCCATCAGCCGAACACCAGGCTGGGCGCGGCGGCGAGCGCCTCGCGGATGATGACGAGCATATAGTCGCCCATCGCCGGCAACGCGAGCAGGATGGCGACGATGCCGATGGCGAGGCTGGCGGGGATGCCGATCGCGAACAGGTTGAGCGCGGGCGCGGCACGGCTGAGCATGCCGACGACGACGTTGAGGCAGAGCAAGAGAAAGCCGACCGGCAGCGCGAGCAGCAACCCGGCGAGGAAGGCGTAACCGCCGAACATCGCGATGCCGAGCAGCCGCTGCGGCGCGATCCAGGCGCCGGGCGGCATCACCTCATAGCTGCGCACCACCAGGTCGACGAGGACGAGATGCCCGTCGACCGCGAGGAAGAGCAGGGTCAGCAACAGCGACAGGAACTGGCCGAGCGCTGGCGTCGAATGCCCGCTATTGGGATCGACGGCATTGGCGAAGCCGAGCCCCATGCCCATGCCGATCACCTCGCTGGCGATCATCGGCGCGGAAAAGGCGATCTGGAGCACGAAACCGATCGCGAGCCCGATCAGCGCCTCGGCGGCGACCGCCAGGAAGGTGTTGATCGAGAAGATCTCGGGCGGCGCCACGATATGCGCGGTGTTGACCACGAGTACGCCGATCGCCCCCGACAGCGCGATGCGCACGGGGAGCGGCACCGATACCGCGCTGAACACCGGCGCCGCGATAAACGCCGCGCCGATCCGCACCATCGCGAACAGCAGCGCCCAGAGCTGCGGCTCGATCGAGAGGCCGAAGCCCATCATCGAGTTCCCCTCCCGCTTGCGGGAGGGGTTAGGGGAGGGGTTGAGCCTATCGGAAGGATGGCCGGAGAAGGATGGCCCCTCCCCCGACCCCTCCCGCAAGCGGGAGGGGGGAAAGAAGTCACCGCACCAAGTCCGGGATGCGTTCGAAGATGCTCGTGGTGAAATCGCCGAGCAGGCCCAGGATCATGCTGCCGAAGATGACCAGGCTGACGCCCACCACCATCAGCTTGGGCACGAAGGTAAGCGTCTGCTCCTGAATCGAGGTCGCCGCCTGGATCATGCCCAGGATGAGGCCCGAAAGCAGCGCGGGGATCAGGATCGGCGCGGCGGCGAGCGCCAGCACCCACATGGCCTCGCGCGCGACGGTGAGGAAATAGTCTGCGTCCATGGCTAACTCGCGAAGCTCTGAGCAAGGGAACCCATCGTCAGCGCCCATCCGTCGACCAAGACGAAGAGCAGCAGCTTGAAGGGCAAGGATATGATCGTCGGCGACATCATCATCATGCCGAGGCTCATCAGCACGGTGGCGACGACCAGATCGATGACGATGAAGGGCAGGAAGATGAGGAAGCCGATCTGGAAGGCGGTCTTGAGCTCGCTCGTGACGAAAGCGGGCAGCAGCACCGAGAAGGGCACGTCGGCCGGCTTCGCATAGGGACCGCTCTTGGCCATGTCGGCGAACATCTTCACGTCGCGGTTGCGGGTCTGCTTGATCATGAAGCCGTGCAGCGCCTCGCCCGATCCGGCGATCATCTGGGTCGCGTTGATCTTGCCGGCGGCATAGGGCTGGATCGCATTGGTGTTCATCGTCGCGATCGTCGGCGCCATCACGAAGAAGCTGAGGAACAGCGCCAGGCCGATCAGCACCTGATTCGGCGGGGTCTGCTGCAGGCCCAAGGCCTGGCGGAGCAAAGCCAGCACGATCACGATCCGCGTGAAGCTGGTCATCATCAGCAGGATGCCCGGCAGGACCGAGAGCAGCCCCATGATGATGAGCACCTGGAGCGACAGGCTGAGCGGCGCATTGCCGCCGCCAAGGTCGCCCAGCGCGCGATCGACGGCATCGCCGACGCCCGGCGTCGCCGCCGGCGTAGGAAGCGGCGCGCCCTGCGCAAAGGCGGGCGCCGCGAACAGGACCAGGAAGGCGAGCAGCCCGATGAAGAGCGCCGCCCGCCCGCCCAGCGTGCGTGGAATGGCAAGCATCGCGCGCATCAGCCGGCCTTGTCGACCAGAGTGACGCCGGTGCGGCTCACTGAAACGAGCAGCCTGCGCCCCTCGAAATCGACTACGGCGAGGCGCAGTCCGGGGGCGAGCATCATCGTCTCCTTGACCTGGACCAGCTTCTCGCCCTGGTTCTTGGGCAGCCGGGCCTCGAGCTTGCGCCAGGCATAGAGGCAGCCGATCAGCAGCCCGCAGACGAGCGGAAGCAGGATGACCAGCTTCAGGATATAGGCCCACATCATTACTTGACGGCCCGCTTCTCGGGAGAAACCAGCTCGGTCATCCGCACGCCGAACTTCTCGCCGACCGTGACGACTTCGCCGCGGCCGATCAGCGTGCCGTTGACGAACACGTCGAGCAGCTCATTGGCTTCGCGATCGAGCTCGATCACGCTCGTCTCGCCCAAAGCGAGCAGTTCGCGGAGGGTAAGCGACGTCGAACCGATTTCGACGGTGAGCTTGACGTCGACATCCTGGAGCAGCCGGAAATTGGCCGCCACGGACGAATCGACGGGGAAGCCGCCGGTCATGTCGTTCATCGGAAATCCTCTTCGGTGAGCGGTTCGAGCTGGGTGAGGCGGACGGCCGCGCGGCCGTTCGCAGTGCCGACAAGGCCGGTGCCCAGGCGGCGATCGGCCACCATCACCGGAACCTCGGGGCCGAAATCGATCGGAATGATGTCGCCCGCCTTGAGATCGAGCAGCATCGCGAGCGGCACCACGGGCTCGGCAAGCACCGAGCGCACGGACAGCTGCACGCCCATCACCGCGCGGGTGAGGCCCGAGCGCCATTCGGGCTCGATCTCGACTTCGGCGCCATGCACCTTGGCGACCAGCGAATTGGTGTGCGGCTTGAGCGCCGCCACGGGGTAGAGAATGTCGATATGCTGGGGCTTGCCCTCGCCCACGGCGAGCCCGAAGCGCGTCACTACCACCGGATCCTCGCCCGAAAGATCGGGCGCGGCGGCGATATTGGCCGATGCTTCGGCGCGGAAGGTGATGCGGGTCAGCGGCTCCCAGGCGGCTTCCATCGGCACTGCGAGCATCGCCCCCAGCCGCGCCAGCAGCGCATCGGCGGCCGGCGTGAATTCGGTGGGCATAGGGTTCGGCGCTTCGCCGTCACCGCCGAAGAATGCGTCAAGCATCTCGAGCAATGGCTTGGCGTCGATCACGATCTGCGCGCGCGCCTTGGCCGTGCCCATTGCCAGTGGCTGCCAGGCGGCAAGCGCGTCGCCGCGCTCGGCCTTGTAGTCAGCGAAGCGCTGGACGACGAGCGGCTCGGCCCAGCAGCGCAATTCCCGGCGCAGCACGCCCTCGAACACGCCCTTCAGCGACTTGGCCAGCCGCGCAGACAGATGCTGCAGCGTGACCAGGTCGCCGAACGGATTCAAATTGACCGTCCCTAGCGCCGGCGCGTGTTCCGCGCTGGCCCGGGGCCGCTCGCGCCGATCGCCGGCAAGTTCTGAAGGGGCGTTAACCATGTCCGTTCACTGAACAATGAAATTGGTAAAGTAGACGTTACTGACGCCGCCGAATCCTTCCTTTTCCTTAAGAACGGCGTTGATCGCCTTCACCAGCCGGTCCTGGATGTGCTTCTTACCCTCGGCCGTGAACACTTCGTCCTCGGTTGTCTCGCCGAGCGACATCAGGATCGACGAGCGGATCGCGATCTCGTGAGTCTTGATGTTTTCGAGGACGCGCTCGTCATAGGGCGTCGAGACAGCGACGCCGACCTGGATGAAATGGACGCTGTCCTGGAGATTGGAGGTGAACTCCTTCTCGAGCGGATAATAGTTCGACGCATATTTGTCGCCGCCCACGCCCTTTGGCGTTTCCTTGCCATGGACCTCGGTGCCGGCCTCCTCGCCATGACCGCCGCCCTCGCCGCCCTTCATTGAGGCGCGCTTCTCGTCACTCTTGGGGACGAGCTGCGGTTCGTCGGGATTAGCGCCATGCCCGCCAGCCGCGTTGAACCAGCCGGCCTTGACGCCGTAAGCGGCCGCGCCGCCGCCGCCGCCGAGCAGCAGCACGGGCAGGCCGACGAACAGCAGCAGCTTGCCCTTCTTTTTCTTCTTGGGGGCCGCCGCAGCGGCGTCGTCAGTCTTGTCGGCCATTAAGGTCTCCTGTGTCAGGCAATGCGTTGATCGGTGTCGCCCGCGACGTCAGTCGTCGCGACGCTGGCGGGGGGCGGCAGCACCGGCTGGTGCGTCGCGGCGTTCTGTTGCTGGCCCGAACCGGCGGTGCCGCTGTCGACCGTGGTCTGGCCGAGCTTCACGCCGCGCGCTTCGGCGAGTTCGTTCAGGCGCGGCTGGGCATCGGTGAGCAGCTGGCGCGCGGCCTGGGTCTCGGCCGCGAAATGGACATGGATGCGATCGCCCTCGTGCCGGATCGAGATATCGACCTGGCCGAGCGCTGCGGGCGCCAGACGGATGCGGGTGTCGCCGGTGTTCGACGCGTCGCGCATCGTCTCGATCCGGTCGATCATCGCGCCCATCCATTCGTGACGGCGCGTGTCGAGCGCGGCCTGCTGCATGTCCGCCGCCGCGGCGATCGCCGGGGCCGAAGGGGCATCAGGCGCAGGGGGCGCGAAGGTCGCACCCGCGATCTCGCGGATCAGGCGGCGCGACGCGGATGTGTCGGGCGAGAGGACCAGCGCGGATGCCAAGACCGGGCGGGTAACCAGTGCGGGCACTTCGAGCGTGGCCTCGACGCTGGGCAGTGCCACCGGCTGCGGCGGTGTTGCGGTCGTGGCCGCATCGCTCTTGGCAAACAGCTCCGGCTTGGACTCGGTGGGCAACACGATGCTGACGGTCGGTACGTCGACTGGCTGCGGTGCCGGCTTGGATGTCGGGGCAGTGCCGTCGGCGTTCGTCGGCGTCGTGCCGCCAGGCTGGAGCGCGGCCGCATCGAGCGCAGGCGGCGCGCCGGTCGGCGTGTTGCCGTCCGGCGAGGAGCCCAAGGTTATCGGACGCGGCGCGGGCTTGCCCGCCTGGGAAAAGCCGGTGCGCGCCGGGTCGGTCGTGACGGGTGCGGCGAACCAGGCAAAGCTCGCGTCGGACGCATCGGCGTCGCTATCGCTATCCTGGTCCGTTTCGCTATCGCCCAGCTTTTCATCGAGACCCGGCAATTTCTTGCCGCCCGCGGCAAGCGCCTGCCGTCCGGGCAACAGCGCTTCGCCGGCCTCGGCCGCTGCGCCAGGAACGAGAACCGTCGCAAGCGCGACCGCGAATTCGCTGACGCCCGCAGCCGCAACCGGCGCCGCGCGCGGCGCCGCTGGGGCGGGCGATGCTGTGGCAGGCGACATCTGGATCACGTCGAAATCCTCGGTGAAATACATTCACCAAAGACATCAGCAAAGATCGTGCCGATTTCTTCCGGAAGGCGGGAGTTGTTCGAGTTCGCGCAATGCCTTGACCGCTGCATCGGCCTGTTCGCGGGCGATCAGCTTCTCGATCGCGCTCTGGTCGCGGCGCGCATCGCGGGTGGCGGCACGTGCGACGTCGAGCCCCTGTTCGGCGACCGCGACGCGCTGTTCGGCGGCATGCGCCGATTGCTGGAGCCGCTCGCGATAATGCGCAGCGGCGATCAGGCTGGTCGCCGAAGTCGGCGCAGGGGTGGCCTTGGGCGAGACATTGGCGGCGAGGCCGGCGATGCGCTGGCGCAGCGCTTCCTCCTGGTCGACCCGGGCACGCGCGCGCGCCTCGTCGCCCTGGACCTGCCCGAGCTGGAGCGTGCGGACGCGGAGCAAGCGCTCGAGCTTCTTCGCGCTCCTAGGCATGTTCGTTCGGCGCCGGCCCACTCCCCCGCCCGGCCACCCAACGGCAGTATTCTATGGGTGGCCGGGTGGGGGAGCGGGCTGGTGCCGCCTTTAGAACATCACGCATCCCCGAAGACGCCGGTCAGCTCGGCAACGGCATCGTCGAGTGTCACGACCTCGTCGGCGCCCTGGCGGATATATTCCATCACCGCCGGATGGCAGGCGATCGCCGCGTCGATCTCGGGATCGGCGCCGGGGCGATAGGCACCCATCAGCACAAGATCGCGATTTTCCTCATAGGTGGCGAGATGCCGCCGCAACACGCGCGCGGCATGGATATGCTCCTTCGAGGCGATATCGGTCATCACGCGGCTGACCGAGGGCCCCAGGTCGATCGCGGGATAGACCCCGCGCTCGGCCAATGCCCGACTGAGCACGATATGTCCGTCGAGGATCGAGCGCGCGCTGTCGACGACCGGATCGTTGCCGTCGTCGCCATCCGCGAGCACCGTGTAGATCGCCGTGATCGAGCCGCCCGAGGACACGCAGGTGCCCGCCCGTTCGATCAGGCTGGGCAGCATCGCAATCGCCGAGGGCGGATAACCGCGCGCCGATGCCGCCTCGCCGAGCGCCAGCCCGATTTCGCGGCCGGCATGCGCGACGCGGGTCAGACTGTCCATGATCAGCAGCACTTTCTTGCCCTCGGCGCGGAACGCCTCGGCAATCGCGGTGGCGCGCAGCGCGCCGCGGATGCGGAGCACCGGCGAATGATTGGCAGGGACGGCGACGACCACCGAGCGCGCGCGTGCCTCGCCCGCGACCTTGGTCTCGAGAAAGTCCGCGACTTCGCGGCTACGCTCGCCGATCAACCCGATGACGATCACATCGGCCTGCGCGGCCCGGACCATCATGCCGAGCAACACCGATTTGCCGACGCCCGATCCGGCCATGATGCCGACGCGCTGGCCCTGGCCGATCGTCAGCAGCCCGTTGATCGCGCGCACGCCGACGTCCATCGGCTGGAGCACTCTTCCACGGTCCAGCGGCGACTGGAGCTTACCGGCGAGCGGCCATTTGCCTGCCCCCCGGATCGGCCCGAGCCCGTCGATCGGCTTGCCCGATCCATCGACCACGCGGCCGAGCATCGCACTGCCGACTTCGGCCTCGCCCGGAGGCCCGATCGGCCGCACCGGCGAATTGGGAAGCAGGGCGGCAGGGCCGCCCAGGTTCATCAGCAGCGTGCGGCCCGCGCGGAAGCCGATCACTTCGGCCTCGATCCGCGTCGCCCCCGTGCCGATCGCGCAGATGGTGCCGACCGGCAGCGACAGCCCGACCGCTTCCATCAGCAGCCCGTCATAGGAGGAGAGCCGGCCCGAGACCTTTGGCATGGGCGCGAAATCCCGGCAGCCCAGGCTGTCGAGGTAATCGGCGGTGAAGCGGTTCAGCATGCAGGCGGGATCGGAACGCGCTCGATCGCCTGGGCGAGCTGTTCGAGCCAGAGATCGGGTCCGTCCTCGACAATCGTCGAGGCGCTCTCGATCACGAAGGCGCCGCGCGCCAGATGCGGATCGCCGACCGGAAAGATGGTTGCCGGCAATTTGCCCTGGATCAGCGCGACATCGTCGGGATGCAGCCGGAGCAGCGCCGATTCGGCCTTGTCGGCAAGCAGATCGGAAGCCGCATTGATGCGTGCGACCAGGATATCGGGTGCAACGCCGATCTCCCCGACCATCTTGCCGACGAGATGCAGCACGGTCTGGCGCAGATGCCCGGCCATGCGCTCGCGATCGAAATGTGCGGCGGTGGCCAAAGCGATCGAGACTTGTTCGAGCAACGCCGCTTCGCGTGCCTCGGTGGCCTCGAGATCGTCAAGCGCAGCGGCACGGCCTTCCTCGAACCCGGCGGCATGCGCGGCCGCGATCGGATCGACGAACGCGCTGCTGGGCGCAGGCGCCTGCTGGGCGCCCGCATCAAAGGGATTCCATCCCTCGGTCGGGTTGGCCGTGGGATCGGCAGGCGCGAAGTGGCGAGGGGACGCCGGTTCCGGCGCGGTACGGCGTCCGATCGTATCGATCGTCGACGCCGCGAACGCCACCGGATCGCCAAAGGCGCGCTGGAGGATATGCTCGGCCGCGCGGTGGCGGCCGGCGAAACCAGGTGCGAAGCTAGACATAATCGTCCTCGCCTCCGCCGCCCGGCATCGTGATCGTGCCTTCCTTCACCAAAGCGCGCGCAGTCGCGATCATCGCCTTTTGCGCTTCGAGCACTTCTGCGAGCTTCATCGGCCCGCGTGCTTCCATCTCGTCGCGGATGCCGTCGGCCGCGCGGCTCGACATGCAGCCGAGGAAGCGGTTGCGGACATCTTCCTCGACGCCCTTCAGCGATTTGACCAGCACTTCGCTGTCGATGCTGCGGATCAGGGTCGAGAGGTTCTTGTCGTCGAGCTCAAGCAGATTGTCGAAGACGAACATCGCCTCCTCGATCGCCTTGGCGACTTCCTTGTCGATCTTGGCGAGCTTGGGCATCACCCGCGCGCCGGTGATCTTGCGCGCGCCCTGCAGGATCTTGGCCGCTTCACGCGTGCCGCCCATCTGCAGGCCGGCGGACTTCTTGCGCGTGCCGCTCCGGCTGGTGAGCATTGCCTTCAATGTCTCGATCGCCTCAGGCGGGACCGGGCCGAGCCGCGCGACGCGGCGAAGGATCTGCGGCTGCGCGGCCTCGGGCAGATGCTCGAAGACCTTGGCGGCGATGTCGGGATCGAGATGCGCGAGCAGCACCGCGGCGATCTGCGGATGCTCCGCCTCGATCATCGCGGCGATCTCGTCGGGCTCGTACCATTGCAGCAGCTCGAGGCCGGCCGAAGGTTGTGGCGGCATGATCCGCGCGAGCACGCCCTCGGCGCGCTCGGCGCCCAGCGCGCGGTTCATCATGCCTTCGATGCGCGGCGCCGGATCGAACTGGATGCCCGAGCGCCCGCGCGCCTTGTAGGTGAAATCGTCGAGCACCTGCTCGACCTCGGCTTCGCTGACATCGGCGACGGTGAACATCGCCTTGCCCAGATCGCGCACTTCGTCGGGATCGAGCTTCTGGAGGATCGCCGCGGCTTCCTCCTCGCCAACCAGCATCATCAGCACGGCGGCACGTTCGACGCCGTTGAAGCTGCGCAGCGCGGTCATTGGCCGTCCGCCCGGATCATGTCGCGCACCGCGAGTGCGGCGCGTGCGGGATTGTCACGCGTGAAGCCACGGACCAGCCCAACGCGGTCGTCATAGCCGTTGCCGCCCTGCTGGAGCATGTCGATGCTCACCGCCGGGGGAGCATGGTGGGCAGGACCATCCGGACCGCCAATCGCCAGTGCCGGGCGATGCGAGGCATCGTCGCGCTTCTTGAGCAGCGCCTTGGCGAGCGGCCGGACGCCGAGGAAGAGCACGAGCAGCGCGATCACCAGCGCGGTCATGTTGCGCGCGACCAGCGGCACCCAGCCGGCATCGTACCAGGCGGGGCCGCTCGTCGCCGCTTCGGTGGGCGCGGTGAACTTGCGGCTGACCACCATCACCTGGTCCTGGCGCCCGGCGTTGAAGCCGACGGCCGCCTTCACAAGCTCGTTGATCTGGTTGATCTCCACCGTGCCGCGCGGCTTGCCGGGCTCCTCGCGCAGCAGCACCGCGACCGAGAGCCGCTTGACGTTGCCGGGCGTGGCGCGGGTGACCGAGATTTCCTTGCCCGTCTCGAAGGTGCGAGCGAAGCTGTCGCTCTGCTTCTGCGTGACCGGCGGGGTGCCCGGAGGCGTGGCGCCGGCCGGAGGCACGGTCGTGCCGGCGGCAGCAGCCTGGCCCTGCGCGTTGGGCACGACCAAGGTGCTGGCGGGCGGCGGCGTGTTCGAAAGTGCGCCGGGGATGCCGCCGGGCTGCGCGCCGTCCTTCGACGTGCCGGTCCAGGCCCCCTGCTCGGCGCGGATTACCCCGCCCTGCTTGTCATAGCTCTCGCGCGTCGCCTGGCTCTCGTCCAGATCGACATCGGCCTGCACCTCGGCGGTGAAATTGCCGGCACCAACCAGGGGCGTGAGCAGCTGGATGAGCTGGGTGCGATACTTGTCCTCGATGCGCCGCTGGAAATCGATCCGCGTGTCGCCGACGGTGGATCCGCCCGAGCCGTTTCCTGCCTTGGAGAGCAAGGCGCCCATCTGGTCGACGATCGTCACCGCATCGGACTGCATCCCCGGCACCGAGGAGGCGACGAGGTTGACGATCGAGCGGACCTGCGACTCGCTGAGCGCACGGCCGCCCTGAAGCTTGAGGATCACCGAAGCCGAGGGCTCGGCATGATCGCGGACGAACACCGATGCTTCGGGCGTGGCGAGATGCACGCGCGCCTCGGCCACCGAATCGATTTCCTCGATCGAGCGGGCCAGCTCGGTCTCGCGCGCCTGGCGGAGGCGTTCGCCCTCCACCGCGCGGCTGACGCCCATCGGCAGCTGGTCGAGGATCGCATAGCCGCCGGGCGCCGCCTTTGGCAGGTTTTGGCTGGCGAGCAGCATCCGCGCCTTGTGATACTGATCCTCGGCGACGGTGACCGAGCCCGAATCGTCGATGCTCGCCGAGATGTTGGCGCCCTGGAGCGCGCTGGTGATCGCCGCCTTGTCCGAATCGGTCACATTGGCGAACAGGATCCGTTGCGGCGAGGTCGCCACCGTCGACCAGGCGAGCCAGCCCGCGGCGACGATACCGACCAGGAACAGGAAAGGCAGGCTCCGCTTCACCGCGGGCTGGGCGAGGATGTCGCCCATCTGCCGCAGCGGATTGAAGCTCGCGGGCACAGCCGCGTCGGTGGGGGTGAGTGCGTTGCTCATATCAAACCGGCATGCTCATGATGTCGCGATAGGCGGAGAGAAGCTTGTTGCGGACCTGCAGGGTGGCCTCGAAGCCGACCGAGGCCTGCTGGCGGGCGAGCATCACCTTGGCGATGTCGACCGTCTCGCCGCGCTCATAGCTTTCCGAAAGCGCGCCGGCCTCGTTCTGGCTGGCGTTCACCTGCTTGAACGCGTCCTCCATCGTCGAGGCGAAGCTGGCGGGCTTGGCCTCGGTGGCGGGACTGGCGCTGGGCGCCTGGTTGGCACGGGCGAGCGCGGCGTTGCGCTCGAGGATCTGCGAGCGGAGCGCCATCACGCGATCGACGCTCATCGAGCCGGTGATACTGGTCATGCCGATACCGCCCGGGCGATGTCATCACCTTGTTCGCGCGCCTTAGCGAGGCGATAGCGCAGCGTCCGCTCCGAGATGCCGAGCCGCTTGGCGGTCTCGATCCGGCTGCCGTTGCAGGCCGCCAGCGTCTCGCGGATCGCATGGAATTCGTGGATCTGGACGATGTTGCTGAGCGAGCCGCCCGTATCGACGCGCCGCTCGGCAGGTCGATCGAAGATCAGATGCTCGGCCTCGATCGCATCACCCGGCGCCAGCAGCAGCGCACGCTGGATGACGTTCTCGAGCTCGCGGACATTGCCCGGCCAGTCGTGATCGATCAGGATTTCGAGCGCATCGGCGCTGATCCAGGGAAGCGTGGCGCGCGCGCCGCCGTGGCGCACGACCATTGCCGCGGCCAACGCGGGAATGTCGCCCGGGCGTTCCGACAGCGCCTTGGTCGAGAGCGGGAAGACCGAGAGGCGGTAGTAAAGGTCGGCGCGGAAACGTCCGGCAAGGACTTCGCCCTGCAGGTCGCGATTGGCGCAGGCGATGACCCGCACGTCGATCTTCTCGGGCAGCGTGCCGCCGATCGGAACGACTTCGCGCTCCTGGAGCGCGCGCAGCAGCTTGGCCTGAAGCTGGATCGGCATCTCGGCGATCTCGTCGAGCAGCAGGGTCCCGCCATTGGCCGCGCGGAAGAAGCCCTGGCCGCCCGACGACGCGCCGGTGAACGAGCCCTTGTGATGGCCGAACAGCATCGCCTCGAGCATCGTCTCGGGCAAAGCGGCGCAGTTGATCGCGACGAATGGCCCGTCGCGGCGCGACGATCCCATGTGGATTGCCTGGGCCAGCACTTCCTTGCCGGTGCCGGTAGGGCCGTTGATCAGGACGGTGATGTCGGAAGCGGCGATGCGTTCGGCGAGCGCGAGCAGCGCCAGACTCTCGGGATCGGCAGCAACGGGCTCGCCGGGTCCGCGGAGCATCGCGCCGACGAAACCGCTGCCGATCGCGGCGTCCTCGCTGCCATAGGAGAGGCGGGCAGGATTGCCGTCGCGGAACGGGACCGCGCTGCGTTCGCCTTCGCCCAGGATCAGCGTGCGGGCGGGCGACGGCGAGACTTCGCCTTCGGCGACGAGATAGAGGCTGGAAGCCGCGGGCTTGCCGGCCTCGCACGAATCGATCGCGAACCCCTGCGCGCGCAGTGCCGATACCAGCGCATATTTCTGACGAAGTACTGCCGCGGATGGAACTATCGAGCGCATGTATGTCCCCTTTGGACGCACCTTGCGCATCTGATGGTTAACTCTCAGTAAAATATCGTACGCGGCCTGCTACCTAGGTCCGAGCGCGTCCTACGCGCGCGCGTAGACGCGCCCGAACAGCGAAACTTTCTGCTTAATCAAAAAACCGGACGGCCGTTCTCAGGCTTGGCGGCTCGGACTCTTCGCATGGGGGGGTGGCGGGAGCGCCAGCTTTGAACGGAGTAACGGAGATGACTGTTATCGGAACCAACATCGCGAGCCTGCGCGCCGCGAATGCGTCTGCGGGCGCTTCGCAGTCGTTGCAGACCGCTATGGAGCGCCTGTCGACCGGCAAGCGGATCAACAGCGCCAAGGACGATGCGGCTGGCCTTGCTATCGCGAGCCGCATGACCAGCCAGGTAAAGAGCATGGCGGTCGCAATCCGCAATGCGAATGACGGCATTTCGCTGGCCCAGACCGCCGAAGGCGCGTTGGGCGAAGTCACCAACATGCTTCAGCGCATGAAGGAACTGGCGACCCAGTCGGCCAACGGCACGCTCGGCACGTCGGAGCGCGGTGCGCTTCAGGCGGAAGTCGATCAGCTCGTTTCGCAGATCAACGACATTTCGAAGACCACCAACTTCAACGGCGTCAAGCTGCTCGACGGCTCGACCAAGTCGCTGGCACTGCAGACCGGCACCAACGCCGGCGAGCAGGTCTCGATCGCCATGGTGACCACCTCGGCCTCCGCGCTGGGTCTGGTCGGCTCGGGCGTCGGCGGTCAGGTGACCACCGGCCGCGTTTCGGGTGACGTCGATGCGGCAGGGGACATCACCTTCAACGGCGTCAGCGCTTTCACCGGCGATCCGACGATCAGCGATGCAGTGACCTTCGCCGCCGCCGTCAACGCCAACACCGCCGCGACCGGCGTCAAGGCGACTGCCTATAACGAAGTCACCGGCACCACGCCGACGGGTTCGGCCTGGGCTGCAAACGACATCCAGATCAACGGCGACAATGTCGGCGCGGCCAACAGCGTTGAAGAACTGGTGTCGAACATCAACCGCGACGTGGCCGGCGTTACTGCCAGCCTGGTCAACGGCAAGATCGTCCTCAGCAACAACACCGGCGCCACGATCACCGTCAATGCCGGTGCCAATGGCGGCGCGGCCAAGGCGGGTCTCACTGCAGCCACCTATCAGGGCTATGTCTCGCTCAACACCGCGGACGGCAGCGCTCTCAAGATCGGTGGTTCGGCCACGGCGGCGGAGCTGACCAATGTCGGCCTCAACCTGTCGGCCGATGGTGGCATCGTCGGCAAGGCCGTGACCAACGCGGCTTTCTCGGCAACCGACAAGCTGTCGATCAACGGCGTTGCCATCGGCGCGTCGACCGACGCTTCGGCGGCGGCCAAGGCTGCGGCGATCAACGCCAAGAGCGCGGACACCGGCGTCGTCGCTTCGGCGACCACCAAGGCGGTGCTGGTTCTCAAGCCGGCTTCGTTCGACGGTACGAAGGAGTTCACGATCAACGGCAAGAGCATCTCTCCTGCCGCCACCGATACGCTCGACGACACGATCACGGAGATCAATGCGGCGGGCGCCGGCGTGACTGCCACGGCCGATGAATCGGGCCACCTCGTCCTGACCTCGACCTCGGGCGCCAACATCGTGATCACCGACACTGCCGACGATCTCGTCGATACCGTCGATGGCGCGACGCTGGGTGCGGCTTCGACCACGGTCTATGGCTCGCTGACGCTCAAGAGCACGGACGGTAGCCCGATCCGCGTCGAGGGCACCAACGCCAGCGTGATGGGCCTGGCCCAGCAGGGCGGCGCACCGGGCGGTGCTTCGGCCGGTACCAAGCTGTCGATCTCGTCGCAGGACGATGCTTCCAGTGCGATGACGGTGATCGATGCCGCTCTCGACCTGCTTTCGTCGAAGCGCGGCGATCTGGGTGCGGTGCAGAACCGCCTCCAGTCGACGGTCAACAACATGACGACGACGACCGCCAATCTGAGCGAAGCGCGCAGCCGCATCGAGGACGCCGATTTCTCGGCCGAGACGACGGCGCTCGCCAAGGCGCAGATCCTGGCCCAGGCGTCGACGGCGATGCTCGCCCAGGCGAACCAGAGCCAGCAGACGGTGCTCTCGCTGCTCCGTTAAGCGCGTGCCGGTCGGGGTGTCACCCCCCTGACGAGGCACTGCGGCCGGTCACCTCCCGCAAGGGAGGGCGCACGGGGAACCCCGGTGGTCATTGGCCACCGGGGTTTTCCATATTCATTCGGCGGGCTTGCCGCCCGGCTTCCATTCGGGCTTGGCGTCGCTGTCCGCCAGCGAGCGGACCGGCTCGACCAGCGACTGGATCGCGCGGGTCATGAAGGCGATGTCGAGGCTCTCCAGCGTGTCGTTCGCGCTGTGATAGGTCGGCGTGACCGCCCAGCCCGAAAGCGTGTGGGCGACGACCCCCTTTACCGCGAGCGAATAATTGTCCGATCGCTGGAAGAAGTTCTGCTCGGGATAGGGATCGGGCGACACCAGCGCGCCGTGCGCCTTCAGCGTCTCGCCCAGGGTCGAGCGCTCGAACCCGGTCATCATCATCGATCCGGCCGGGAGCTTGGGATCCTGAGCGCCGATCATCTCGACTTCGATATTGGCGACGATGTCGCCGAGCGGCACCGGCGGATGCGCGCCGAAATATTTGGAGCCGAAGCCGCCAATCTCTTCGCTGCCATAAGCGACGAACAGGATACCGCGCTTGGTCTGCTTGCCTGCCGCGAGCGCGCGGGCGAGTTCGAGCACCGCGGTGGTGCCCGAGGCGTCGTCATTGGCCCCGGGCATGATCACGCCGTCGGGCCGCACGCCCAGATGATCGAGATGCGCACTGAGCAGCAGCACGCCCGCCTTGGGATCGGTGCCGGGCAGATAGCCGATCGCGTTGGTGGTAATCGCCACGTCCTTGGCGAGCCCCGGCAGCGTCATCGAGACCTCGGCGCCCGGCTTCTTCGCCAGCGCGTCGAACGCCGCGGCCGGCAGGATCATCACCGCGGTCCGCTGCTCGGGCACGTCGCCGCCGCCCAGATAGGCGGGCATGCGCGGCTTGCCGCCGACGCCCTTATAGGTGGCCTGGATCGCCTCGCTGTCACGGACGATGACCAATTTGACCTTCTTGGCGCTGGCCGCGCGATAATATTGCATCGCCGGCGCATCGCCGCCGGCGAGCACCACATCTCCGGCGGGCACGCCCTCGGGCTTGCCCATATAGACCTGGAGCTTGCCGGTGACGGCTTCGGTCCGCCCGACGAGCAGTTTGGGATCGGCGACGGTCTTGCCGTCGACGGTCAGCACCGGGGGGCCGTCGAGCCGGAAGCGGATGATTTCGGCCTTCTGGAGATAGCCGGTCATCCCCGGCGCCAGCTTCAGCCCGAAGCTCTCGAACTGCGCGGCGACATAGGCCGCGGCGATCGCCTCGTCGCGGGTCGCGCTGCCGCGCCCCTGCAACGCCTCGCTGGCGAGGAAGGATTCATGCGCGCGCACCCATTCGGGGCGCACGGTCCATTCCTGCGCAAAGGCTTGGCAAGAAAACAGGCTCGTCACCGCGACGGCCGTCAATAGATAGTGCCTGGACATGTACCGATACCCCCTCGCCCGTGAAGGCGCGGGTGATGCGGCAATCGGCGGCGGTGTGCAACTGGGACAACACACCGCGCGGTTTCGCGTGGGCTATCCCAGGCGTTTGTGCAGCGCTTTCTTCAGCTTTGCGTGCGCCGCAGCCTTGATCTGGCAGATCCGCGCAGCGCCGACGCCGAGGACCTGGCCGATCTCCTCAAGGTTCAGTTCCTCGACATAATAGAGCTGGATCACCTGCGCCTCGCGCTCGGGCAGCTCGGTGATCGCCTCGATCAGCGCCTCGCGCTGGTCGCTTTCGGCGAGCTGGTCGAACGCGTCGGGATCGTCGGACATGAACCAGGGCGACTCGTCCGAATACATCTCGTCGATCGAATCGAAGCGCACCGCCTCCGCGGTCGCATATTCGGTGCGCAGCTTCTCGACCGTGACGCCCAGCCGTTCGGCAATCTCGATATCGGTGGGTGTGCGTCCGAGCTCGATCGTGAGCGCCGACACCGCATCACCATACACCCGGCGGCGGCGCATCGCGCCGCGCGTCAGCGTCGCCTGGCGGCGCAGCTCGTCGATCATCGCCCCGCGCACGCGGGTCACCAGATATTGCTCAAAGGTCACCGCGCCGCGATCCTCGAAACTCCCCACTGCTTCGATTAGCGTGACCATGCCGATCTGGATCAGATCCTCGATCTCGACGATCGTGCTCATCGATCCGTGGATGTGCCAGGCAAGGCGGCGCACCAGCGGCAGATGCTTGCGCACCAGCGCTTCGGCATCGCGCTGCGGCGTGCGAGCATAGGTAAGCGGAGTCGAAGCCAGCGAAGCCATGTCGTACCTATCTCTCGGGGTGTAAGCGTTCATGCGGCCAGCGCCTCGGGCGCGCCGATCACGGCGACGACCTCGACGGCCTTGTCCTCCGGCACTTCGAAGAAGCTCATCACCGGCGTGTCGGGCAGCACGGTCTTGACCAGCTTGCGGATGGCGACGCGGATCGAGGGCTGGACGACGAGTGCGAAGGGCTTGGCCTCTGCCACGAGCGGGCCGGCGGCGCGCTGGAGGGCGTCGGCGATGCGGCGGCCGAGATCGGGCTCGATCGTGTGGCGGCGCGACGGATCGGAGCGGACCGCCTGGCCGAGCAAAGCCTCGAGCTGGCCCTCCAGCGTCATCACGCGCAGCGGTTCGCGCACGCCGCACAGCCGCTGGATGATCAGCGGACCGAGATCGGGGCGGATCAGCTCGAGTATCTCGTCGGCGTCGAGCGTCTTCTGCGCGGCGGTGGCGATCGCGGCGGCGATGCGGCGGAATTCCTTGAGCGGGATATTCTCTGCCAGCAGCCCGCGCAGCACCGTGGTGAGCGTGGTGAGCGGCACTGGCTGCGGCGAGAGCGCGGCGACCAAAGCGGCCGCGCGTTCCTTGAGCCCGTCGAGCAGCGACTGGACCTCGTCGGGGCCGAGCAGGTCGGATGCGTTCTGGATCAGCGCCTGGTTGAGATGGGTCGCGACCACAGTGCCCGGATCGACGACCAGATAGCCCATGCCGGTGGCGGCATCGGCGTCGCTGGAATGGATCCACACCGCGTCGAGACCGAAGGTCGGGTCCTTGACCGGCTTGCCGCCCAGATGCCCCGAGGCCTGGCCGGTATCGAGCGCGAGCATCTCGTCGGGCGAGACATTGTCCTCGCCGACGACGACGCCGCCGAGCACGATGCGATAGGTGAAGGGCGCCAGGTTGATGTCGTCGCGCACGCGCACCTGCGGCACGACGAAGCCCAGATCCTTGGAAAGCTGGCGCCGGACCCCGGTGATCCGCCCCATCAGCGGCCCGCCGCG
This sequence comes from Sphingomonas sp. JC676, assembly GCF_014489075.1. GTDB lineage: Bacteria > Pseudomonadota > Alphaproteobacteria > Sphingomonadales > Sphingomonadaceae > Sphingomonas. The sequence goes on from NZ_JACTGR010000006.1 coordinate 131,577, forward strand.
CCGCTCGTCGACCAGGGGGACCAGCCCGTAACCGATGTCGAGCATCACCTGCATATTGTCGGTCACTTCGTCCCAGCCGATCTTCGACAGATCGACCGGCTCGGCGGCGGGCGCTGGCGGCGGCGGACGATTGGCGATCCTCCGGAGCTTCCATGCGGCGAAGCCGGCAATGGCAGCGGCGGGCAGGATCACCAGATGCGGCATGCCGGGCATGACGCCGAGCAGACCCAGAATCACCGCGACCGGCATCCAGGTCTTATGGCTGCCGAACTGGCTGCCGATCTGGCCGGCAAGGTCATAGGTGGAGGCGACGCGGGTGACGATCGCGGCGGCGGCGATCGAGAGCATCAGCGACGGCAGCTGCGCGACGAGCGCATCGCCGATCGCAAGCAGCACATAGGTCTGCGCCGCCTCACCGACCGCCATCTTGTGGCTGACGACGCCGAGGATGAGCCCGCCGATGATGTTGATCGCCAGGATCAGCAGCCCGGCGATCGCGTCGCCCTTCACGAACTTGGACGAACCGTCCATCGCGCCGTAGAAATCGGCCTCGGTCGAAACCTCGATGCGCCGCGCGCGGGCATCGTCGGGGGTGATCAGGCCGGCGTTGAGGTCGGCATCGATCGCCATCTGCTTGCCGGGCAGAGCGTCCAGGGTGAAGCGCGCCGAAACCTCGGAGACGCGGCCCGCGCCCTTGGTCACGACGATCATGTTGATGATGATCAGGATCGCGAAGACGAACAGGCCGACGACATAGTCGCCGCCGATCAGGAAGGTGCCGAACGCCTCGATGACGTGCCCGGCCGCCGCCTCGCCCTCATGCCCGTGCACCAGCACGACGCGTGTCGAGGCGACGTTGAGGCCGAGCCGGAACAAGGTGGCGAACAGCAACACCGTCGGGAAGGCCGAGAAGTCGAGCGGCTTCTGCGCGTTCAGCGCCACCATCAGCACGGCGAGGCTGATCATGATGTTCATGACGAAGAAGACGTCGAGCAGGAATGCCGGGATCGGCACCACCATCAGCGCGACCAGCAGCAGAATGGCGCCGGGCAGTGCGAAGCTCTTTACGGCCGGGCCGAAGCCCGCGGGAAGCGCCATACTATTCACGGGCGGTTACGCTCCCAGATTCGCGAGCATGAGATAGGCGAGCCTGGCATTCGCCGGCGTCGGGCGGAGCGGATTGATCGCCTCGCGCTGATTGCCGGTGTTGAGCTGCGCCAGGGTGTTCTGGATCCAGTGGCGGTCGCCGCCGACCGCGCCATTGCCCAGAATCACTTCATTGTTGTCGTCGCCGATGCTGGCGCCGAAATCGTCGAGCCCCTGCGACAGCGCATCGAGCCCGTCCGAGGCCAGCCCGGTCGCGCCCGCCGAAGCGGCGCCGCGATCGAGCTTGCCCGAAAGCTTCTCGTAGATCTGGCCCAGCGTGCGCGGCTGGCCGTTCGAGGCATAGAAGATGCCGCGATTGGCGCGGGCGGCAGCGGGAAACATGCTGGCGCCGGTGCGGCCCGGATTATTCTCCATCGTGCTCAGGAACGAGCGCGCGCCGCCCAGGCCGAGGAAATGCGCCATATAGAGGTCGGTGCCGGTGGCCGGCCGATCGAGCGAGCCTTCGAGCGCGGCCTTGTTGTCCGCGGCGTGCTCGGCGGCCATCAGCGCCGAGGTCTGCGGATCGCTCCGCAGGTTGAGGATCGCCTGGCGCGTGCCGGCATCGCTGACGACGTACCGCCCGCTCGACGTGCGCGAAATGTTGTCGGCGGCCCAGCCCAGGCCGTGCTCGGCCCCGTGCTGCTTGATCACGCCAAGCCAGCTCTGGTCGATGAACTGGTAGAGGCCGGCCGCAGACGAGGTTCCGGCGCGCGCGTCGGCGCGCATGCCGCTTTCGACCTGTGCCTGGCCGAGCAGATAGTTGAAGTCCACGCCGGTCTTGCGGCTCGCCGCGGCGATCGCCGTCTGGACGCTGGCCCTGGTGTTGACCGAAACTACGCTCATCGATCCCCGATCCGATTGCCCTAGGTGTGAGCGTAATCAGCAAGGACCGTGCCAGTTGTGCGGTAGAGTTCGATAAATGGTGGAGGGGCACGCGGCAAGCGCTTGGCAGGCCGTAATCCCCTCCACCGCTTCCCCCGCGGGAAGATCTCAAGCGAAGGCGTAGCCTCCGGGGCGGTAGGCGGGCGCCATGTTGCCGGAAAGAAGTTGCAGGCGGCGGCGGACATTTGCCGCCATCAGGTTCACATAGATGCGGCAGGTCTCGTTGAGCCGATGCGCCTCGGCGGCGAGCTCCTTGACCTCGGCCGACGGCGCTTCGCCGTCATAGAGCGCAACGGTATCGATGCCGACCAGCTTGGCGCGCGTCGCCGCCTCGAGCGCGGGCACGTCGTTGGACTTGAGCGCGGCGATCTCGGCGTGGAGTGCCTCGATCACTTCGATCAGGGCCTCACGCCTTTGCATTGGGGTTCCATTCGAGCTTCAGCGCGAGCAACCGGTCGGCGATCGTCGAGGGATAGATCGGGAACCGACCGTCCTGGACCGCCTTGCGGATGCGCGCCACGCGCTCGGAATCGACGGGCGGCTGGGCCGCCATCGTCTGCGAAAGTTCTGCCGCGGCCGATTCGACCGCCTGGGGCTCGCTTGCAACCGTCTTTATCGGTGCGACGCTGGGCGCAGCGCCGACCGACACCGGGCGGCGGTCAGCGACCGTGCCTGTCTTGATGCCGATAGGGTCTACCATTGCCTGCGTTCCTTGAACCTGTGCCGACATTGCTAATAACGGCAGGGCACGGACAAGCTTTAACAAAAAAATCATTCCCCGAAGCCGGGCAGGCGCGCGCGGCCCTGCTCGATCGCAACCGCCTGGATCGGCTGCTTTTTATCGTCGACCTTGACGAGCAACCGGGCGCCTGGCGCGGCGTCGTTCATCGCGACGCCTTCGCGCGTGATCGAAAACCCCGACGCTCCAGCCTCGACCGTGACCGGATCGCCGCGGCGGATCACCGGCTCGGCCTTCACTGCTGGCGCGACGCGCGCGGCGGCGGGGGCTGCGACCGGCTTGGGCTGCGGCGCGGCGTTGACCGGCACATAGACCCGCCAGCCCGGCGCCATGCAGCGCACGAGCACCGCGTCCTTCGCTTCGCTCCGCCATTCGAGCTGGGGCGCCGCGCATGAAGCGAGCTTCAGCCGCGTATCGACCGGCGCGCGCGCGCCGCCGAGCTCGCCGACCTGCTTGCCGGTGAACTGCGTGACGATCGCGTCGAGGACGATGGTCGATTGGAATTCGGGCGCGGCGGCGAGGAGCGCGGCGAACAGGATCATGGCGGACTTCCTTATTGCGGTCGGGCGGCAATGGCCGGTTGCCGGGCGGCAGGGTCTTGCCGCCCCCCGTCATAGCCGAGGGTGAGGACGGTACGGCGCTGGCCGCGTCCGGTGGAAAGAAGGATCCGCTCCGGCGATATCGCCCCCGAACGGACGAGCCGCGCGGCGACGGCACGAGCACGGTCGGCGGCAAGGATGGGCCCGCTTCCGGTGAGCGGATCGACATCGCCGGGGGTGCCGTCGACTTCGCCGGTGACATGCAGCCGCGTGCGCGGATCACGCGCGGCGGCCCGTGCCCAGTCGAGCGCCGCCGAGGCATCGACGATCTCTGCCGATCCCGCCGCGAAGCCGCTCACGGCCGCGATGTCCACAGGCATCGCGACCACTGTCTCGGTGACAAAGCCGGCACGGATCTGCGCGGCGAGTGCGCGTGGATCGGTCTCGCTCGCCTTGAGGAAGACGAAGAAGCCGACGAGCAGCAGCGACAGATCGGCCAGCGTGATCAGCCAGACCGGGCGCTCGGGGCTATCGTCGTCGAAGGTCATGCCGCGATCTCGTGCAGGTCACGCCGCGCCGCCGGCTCGATTGCGCCCAATGCGGCAAGCGGCGCGGCCAGGCGTGCGCGTTCCAGCGCTTCGTGGCGTGCGCGCCGCTTGAGCCGCGTGGCGATCGGCAATGCGACCAGATTGGCGAGCAACGCGCCGTAGAGCGTGGTGAGCAAAGCCACCGCCATCGCGCCGCCGATCGCGGACGTGTCGCGCATCGAGGAGAACATCTGGACCAGCCCGATCAGCGTGCCGACCATGCCCATGGCCGGTGCGATCTCGGCCGCCCCGGACCAAACCTCACAGGCCGCGCGGTGCCGCTCCAGCCGGGCGCTTCGGTGTTGCTCGGCCAGCAATTCGATCGTCTCCGGCGTCGCACCATCGACCGCGGCGGCTACCGCGGCGGCAACATCCGGGTCGGAAATCACCGAACGATCGAGCGCGATCACGCCGTGGCGCCGGGCGATGCGGGTAAGTGCACCGATCTGGTCGAGCAAGGGTTCGGCCCGGAAGGCGCGGCGCGGCAGCACGCTGAGCGCCGCGAAGCCGCGCACCAGGTCGCGCACCGGAGTGCGCAGCACCACGACAAGCGCGGTGCCCCCGCCGACAATGGCGAACGCAAGCGGATCGATGAAAGGCGCAAGGCCGGGAAAGCTGGCAAAGTCCATGCGCTCGTGTGTGCAAGGGCCGGGCCAATTTCGGTTCGGGGGGCACGCGACAAGCCGATTGCCGGTGTGCGGCAGCCGCTTGCCGCCGACCGGCAAAACCTTGCCGCCTTTCCCCGCTTTCCCAGAGATTCCGACACTTTCGCGGCTCCCCGGGCAAATTGGCACGCCCATTGCAGAGTTTGCGCACGAACTTTTGTGCGGGAGACTGCCCATGTCCAACGACAGCCTTTTCGGCGTTCACGGCGCAGCGCTCCAGCTGCGTTCGCAGCGCATGGGCCAGCTCGCGTCGAACATCGCGAACTCGTCGACCCCGGGCTACAAGGCCAAGGACATCGACTTCAATGCGGCGCTCGCGTCGATCGACGCACAGGGCGGATCGGTCGACAATGCGATCGACAGCAACACGCTCTACCGCGTGCCGCTGCAGCCGAGCCAGGACGGCAACACCGTCGAGCTCGCCACCGAACAGACCGCCTTCGCCGAAAACGCCGTCGCCTATCAGACCACGCTGTCGTTCCTGAACGGCCGCATCGGTCAGATCACGCGCGCACTCAGGGGAGAATGAGCATGGGTGACCGGCCGCTTTCGATCTTCCAGGTCTCGGGCCGTGCGATGTCCGCGCAGCTCGTGCGGATGAACACCACGGCGTCGAACCTCGCCAATGCCGGCACGGTCGCATCGAGCGCCGACGCCGCCTACCGCACGATCAAGCCGGTGTTCCGCACCGCGTTCGACGAAGCGAGCGGCATGTCGACGGTCGATGTCGAGCAGGTCGTCACCGCCGGATCGGAGCCCACCAAGCGCTACGATCCCGGCAATCCGATGGCCGACAAGGAAGGCAATGTCTGGGAGAGCGCGGTCGATGAGACCCGCGAGCTCGTCGACATGCTCGAGACCGCACGGTCGTACCAAAACAATGTCGAAGTGATGCAGACTGCCAAGCAGCTGATCACCGACACCCTCAAGCTGGGCCGCTGATCATGTCCGATTTCGATAGCACACTCGCCAATCTCGGCATCAACCGCACGGGTTCGGCCGCACAGCAGGCCGCGGCGTCTTCCAATCTCGGCAAGACCAACATGGACCAGAACGACTTCCTGCAGCTGATGACCGCGCAGCTGAAGAACCAGGATCCGTTCGCGCCCGTCGACAACACCCAGATGGTCGCCCAGATGGCGCAGTTCTCGAGCCTCGCCGGCATCAACGACATGAACACCACGCTGAAGGCGATCTCGGACCGGCTCAACGGCACCTCGACCGGCGACGCGATGTCGTGGATCGGCCGCACCGTGCTGACCCCGGGCGAGACTGCCTATCCACGCACCGACGGGTCGCTCGGCGGCACGATCGAGCTCGGCGCCGACGCGACCGACGTCAACGTGTCGATCTCGGACGCCAATGGCCGCCTGCTCAAGACCGTGTCGCTCGGGCCGCAGAGCAAGGGCGCGATCGATTTCGAATGGGACGGCACCACCGATAGCGCCGATCCCGCCGGTTCGGGTCCGTTCACGATCAAGGCCGCGGCGCGCAACGCCGATGGCGGCTCGGTCAGCGCCACGCCTCTGGTGTGGTCGCCGGTCACCTCCGTCACGCTCGGCAGCGACGGCTCGCCGATCCTCACTTTGCCCGGCCTCGGCCAGGTCCCCGTTTCCGCCGTCCGCAAGATCGGCTGACCCCACTCAAAACCGGAGTATCTTGAATGTCCTTCTACACTTCCCTGAGCGGGCTGCAGGCTGCCCAGACCGACATGTCGACGATCTCGCACAACCTCGCGAACGTCTCGACCAACGGCTTCAAGCGCTCGACGACCATGTTCGCCGACGTGATCGCGTCGACCAAGGATTCGAACCCCAACCAGATGGTCGGTTCGGGCACGGTCGTGCGCTCGATCCGCCAGCAATTCAGCCAGGGCGGCTATACCCAGTCGAGCTCGGCACTCGATCTCGCGATTACCGGCGACGGCTTCTTCGCGGTGCGCTCGGATGCCGGCAGCGGCAGCATCAATTTCACCCGCAACGGCAACTTCACGGTGGATCCGGACCGCTTCGTGACCGACCAGCAGGGCAACAAGCTGCTCGTCTATCCGGTCGACGGCTCGGGCGCGGTGGTCGCGACCGGCATCGATTCGGCGATCCCGCTGCGCCTGCCCCAGACCAGCGGCACGCCCCAGGCGACCGAGAATGTCAGCTTGGCGCTCAATCTCTCGGCCAATTCGGCGATCCCCAAGGATGCCGCGCGGTTTGATGACACGCCCTATGCCTTTGATCGCTTCGATCCGGGCACCTACAACCAGTCCTCGCAGACGACGATCTATGATGCCGGCGGCAATGCGCTGACGCTCACCAACTATTATGTGCGCGACAGCGCGCCCAGTACGGGCAACGCGACCAGCAGCTGGAAGGTCTATTCGTTCGTCGGCGACCAGCAGCTCGATTCCGATGCGACGACCGCCGGCACCCAGCCGATCACGCTCGATTTCGATGCGACCGGCCACATGACCGCGCCGACCGGCGCGACCACCTTCGGCGGCTTCCTGGCGCCCGGCGCCTCCGCCGACCAGGTGATCACGCTCGATTTCGGAACGCAGACGAGCCAGACCAGCCAGCCCTTCAGCGTCAACAACAAGACGCAGGACGGCGCAGCGGTGGGCCAGTTTGAAGGCATCACGATCGGCGACGACGGCACCGTCAACGCCAGCTTCTCGAACGGCGATCTCCAGCCGCTCGGCAAGGTGATCCTCGCCAACTTCACCAATCCCTCAGGGCTCCGCCAGCTCGGCAACTCGACCTGGGCGGCGACAGGCCTTTCGGGCGAGGCGCGCCTCGGCGAGCCCAACTCGAACGGCTTCGGCTCGCTGATGTCGGGCGCGGTCGAGCGCTCGAACGTCGACATTACCGAGGAACTGGTCGGGCTGATCGCGGCGCAGCGCAACTTCCAGGCAAACGCCAAGGCGCTCGATACCGCGAGCCAGATCTCGCAGACCATCTTCAACATCCGCAGCTGACGCAGAAGGGCTGAGGAGAAACCACCATGGACAAGCTCGTCTACACCGCGCTCTCGGGGCTTCGCAGCCAGATGTCGGCGCAATCGACGATCGCGAACAATATCGCGAACGCATCGACGACGGGCTACCGCGCCGAGCGCGTCAATTTCGATCGCCTCATCCTGCAGGGCACCGGCTTCGAAAGCCGCGAGCTCGCGTCGGAAGAGGTCAACGATTTCGATCGCCGCGCCGGCACGCTCGTCCAGACCGGGCGCCCGCTCGACATGGCGGTGGCCGGCGACAGCTGGATGGCGGTGCAGGCCAAGGACGGCACCGAAGCCTATACGAGGCGCGGCGACTTGAACGTCGCAGCCTCGGGCGTGCTGGAAACCGGCGACGGTTTCCCGGTGATGGGGTCGGGGGGCCCCATCACCGTGCCCCCCTATCAATCGATCGCGATCGCCGGCGACGGCACCGTCACGATCGTCCCTCCCGGCGGCGATGCCAGCCAGCCCCAGGTGATCGACAAGATCAAGCTGGCGAGCACCGACGGCACCCAGACCTCCAAGGGCCTCGACAACCTGCTCCACGTGCGGGGCGGCGGCGTGCTGCCCGAGGATCTGGACGCCAAGGTCCAGGCCGGCGCGCTCGAGCAGTCGAACGTCAATCTTACCCAGTCGCTGGTCGACATGATCGAGAACCAGCGCAGCTACGAAGTGCAGGCGAACCTGCTCAAGGAAGCCAAGACCATGGACGAGAGCGCCGCATCTTTGATGCGGATGCCCGCATAAGGGAGTTTAGACGATGGGTTCATCGGCAATGCACATCGCGCGGACTGGGCTCGACGCCCAGGACATGCGCATGCGGGTTATCTCGAACAATCTCGCCAACGTGAACACGACCGCGTTCAAGCGCGATCGCGCCTCGTTCCAGACGCTCGCCTACCAGGTCGTGACCGCGCCCGGCGCCGCCTCGACCGCGGAGACGAAATACGCGACCGGCCTCAATCTCGGTACCGGCGTGCGCGTCCAGGGGACGAGCCGGATCGAGACCGAAGGTTCGCTCCAGACCACCGGCGCTGCGCTCGATCTCGCGCTCGACGGCGATGGCTATTTCCAGGTGCAGATGCCCGGCGGCACGCTCGGCTATACCCGCGCCGGCAATTTCTCGCGCTCGCCCGAAGGCCAGATGATCACCAGCGACGGCTATCAGGTGATGCCCGGCATCACCGTTCCCGACGGCGCGACCAACATCACGATCGGCACCGACGGCACCGTCTCCGCCACCGTGCCGGGCCAGAGCGAGGCGACCCAGATCGGCCAGATCCAGATCGCCAGCTTCCCCAATTCGGCCGGCCTCCAGGCCACCGGCGACAATTATCTGGTCGAGACCTCCGCCAGCGGCACCGCCAATCTGGGGGTGGCCGGCCAGGACGGCCGCGGCAATATCCGCCAGGGCATGCTCGAAGGCTCCAACGTCAATGTCGTCCAGGAGCTGGTCGACATGATCGAGACCCAGCGCGCCTATGAGGTCAATTCCAAGATGATCTCCGCCGCGGATGAGATGGAAAAATATGTCAATCAGAACATCTAAGCGGCTCACGCGGCTCGCCGCCGGTATCGCCGTGCTCGCCTTCGCGGCGAGCGCGACGCCGGCACAGGCGCAGTTTCTCGGCATCATCGGCAAGAAGAAGCCCAAGGAGGATTTCTCCGCCACCATGCCCACCGCGACACCCGTCGCGGCGCCTGTGGCCAATGGCGGCATCTTCCAGGCGAGTGATGGCTATGCCGCGCTCTACGAGGGCCAGCGCGCGCGCCGCGTCGGCGATCCGCTGACGATCGTGCTCGTTGAGAAGACCAGCGCCTCCAAATCGTCGAGCTCGAAGCTCGACAGCGGCGGCGGCTTCTCGATCACCCCGCCCTCGACCGGCAACCTCTCCCTGTTCAAGCCGAGCGACGCCAGCGTCAGCGGCGCGCGCAACTTCCAGGGCCAGGGCGCGGCGGACCAGTCCAACGCGCTGTCGGGCGAGATCAGCGTCACCATTGCCGCGGTCTATCCCAACGGCACGATGCTGGTGCAGGGCCAGAAGCGCGTCACGCTCAATCGCGGCGACGAGTTCATCCAGATCAAGGGCCTGATCCGCGCCGCCGATATCGACGCGAACAACCGCGTGCCGTCCACGCGCGTCGCCGATGCCCGCATCGCCTATACCGGCAAGGGCGATGTCGCCCGCGCCAGCCGCCAGGGCTGGCTCAGCCGCTTCTTCCAGATGCTCAGCCCCTTCTGATGCGGAGTTTCCCAATGATCCGTCTCGCGATCGCCTTCCTCGCCTGCCTGCTCGCGGTCCATCCGGCCGCGGCGCAGCGTGTCAAGGATCTGGGCGGCTTCCAGGGCATCCGTACCAACCAGCTCACCGGCTATGGCGTGGTGGTCGGCCTGCCGGGCACCGGCGACGACAATCTCGAATATACCGTCCAGTCGATGAAGAGCGTCGCGTCGCGCTTCGGCCTCCAGCTGCCCCAGGGCGTCGCGCCGGGCCTGAAGAATGCGGCGGTGGTGATGATCACCGCCGATCTGCCGCCCTTCGCCAAGCCGGGCCAGAAGCTCGACATCACCGTATCGTCGATGGGCAAGGCCAAGAGCTTGCGCGGCGGCACATTGATCATGACTCCGCTCCAGGGCGCCGACGGCCAGATCTATGCGATGGCGCAGGGCAATCTCGCGGTCGGCGGTCTCGGCGCGGAAGGCGCCGACGGCTCGAAGATCGTCGTCAACATCCCCTCGACCGGTCGCATCCCCGAGGGCGCTACGGTCGAGCGCACCGTCGACACCGGCTTCGACAAGTCGCCCTTCCTCACCTTCAACCTCGCTCGCGCCGATTTCACCACCGCCCAGCGCGTGCAGGACGCGATCAACACCCGTTTCGGCGGCGGCCGCGCCCGCGCGCTCGACGGCGTCTCGATCGCAGTGCAGTCGCCTTTGGGCGCCGATGTCCGTGCCGAAATGATGAGCGAGATCGAGAATCTGACGGTCGAGGCCGCCGAGGCGCCCGCCCGCGTCATCGTCAATGCGCGCACCGGTACGGTGGTGATCAATTCCGCCGTCCGGGTCAGCCCGGCGGCCGTGACTCATGGTAAACTCACCGTTCGTATCGATGAGGCGCAAAATGTCAGCCAGCCTTTGCCGTTTACTGACGGGAAGACCGTGACGGAGCAGCACAGCACCGTCGGCGTCGAAGAGGAGAAGAAGCCGATGTTCCTGCTCCAGCCCGGACCCAAGCTTGCCGATGTGGTGAAGGCAGTGAACGCCATCGGCGCGTCGCCGGCCGATCTCGTCGCCATCCTCGAGGCGCTCAAGGAAGCCGGCGCGCTCAAGGCCGAGCTGATCATCCTGTGAGCACGCCCATCGCCCCGCCTTCGACCGTTGCCGCTACCAGCGGCATCTCGCTCGATACCTCGCGCCTCGCGTCCAAGGAGAATCTCCAGGCCGCGGGGCAGAAGTTCGAATCGATCTTCACCGGCATGATGCTCAAGTCGATGCGCGCCGCGAAGCTCGGCGATGGCCTGTTCGACAGCAAGAGCGAGGAGCAGTTCCGCGACATGCAGGACCAGAAGCTCGCCGAGAACATGGCCGCGCACGCGCCGATCGGCATCGGCAAGGCAATGACCGACTTCCTCGGCAGGGCAGCCGCGGCGCAGGTACCGGCCCAAGCACCTGCAAATCCCGATAGCGAAGGGACCAAGCCGTGAGCGATCTCCTCACGATCGGCGCCACGGGCGTTCGCGCCTATCAGACGGCGCTGACCACCACCTCGGAAAATATCGCGAATGCCGGCACCGTCGGCTATTCGCGGCGCACGACCGTGCTCAACGAGGTCGCGGCGCCCTCGAAATCCACGACCAAGGTGCCGAACGGCCTGGGCGTCGTCGTCGCCGGCGTCACCCGCGCGTCCGACCTCTACCGCTCGGCCGAGGTCCGCACCGCAGGCGCCGATCTCGCGCGCAGCGAGACCGGTGCCGCCTGGCTCGATCGCATCGACGGCGCGCTCTCGGGCAACAAGCTCGGTGACCGGCTGACCGCCTTCTTCACCTCGACCAAGGCGATCGCCGCCGATCCCTCCGCCCTCGCCCCGCGCGCGACGACGCTCGAGGCAGCGCAGAGCGTCGCGACCGCCTTCTCGGCCACCGGCGCCGCGCTCTCGGCCGCCGCGTCGGACCTCGACGCCAGCGCCGATGCCGCCACCACCCAGCTCAACGGGCTCTCGGCGGCGCTCGCCAAGGTCAATTCTGGCCTCGCCCGGGCCCAGGATGGCAGCGCGGCCAACTCCGCCTTGCTCGACCAGCGCGACCAGATCCTCGAATCGATGAGCGCGATCACCGACGTGTCGGTCTCGTTCGACGCGATCGGCCGCGTCACGGTGCGCGGCGGCGGCGAAGGCGGGCCGCTGCTCGTCCAGGGCGTCGAGTCCGCCACCGTTACCTATGTCCGCAACGACGAAGGTGCGGTCTCCTTCGCTGCCCGGCTCGGCAACACCAGCGCAACGCTGTCGCCCAGCGGCGGCGCGTTCGCCGGCTATGCCGATGGCGCGCAGAAGATCGCCGCGGCGCAGGCTACGCTCAACCAGCAGGCGACTGCCTTCGCCCAGGGCGTCAACGCGGTCCAGGCCGCCGGCGTCGATCTGAACGGCCAGCCCGGCGCGCCGATCTTCGAGATCGGCGATCCCGCCTCGAAGCTGACGATGGTGCTGAACGATCCGCGCGGCATCGCCGCCGCCGCTCCGGGCGCCGGCGCGCGCGACAACAGCAATCTCGCCGGCTTCGATACGCTGCGCAGCACCGGCAATGTCGAAGGCGCGATCACCAACATGGCCGCGTCGAACGGCGCGGCGCTCGCCGCCAAGCGCAACATCGCCGAGGCGCAGGGCGCGATCCGCGACACCGCGGTCGCCGCGCGCGATTCGGTGAGTGGGGTCAATATCGACGAGGAGGCGGTCGATCTGATGCGCTTCCAGCAAGCCTATCAGGCGTCGAGCCGCGTGATCCAGGTCGCGCGCGAGACGCTCCAGTCCATCCTCGATATCCGGTGACGCCATGGCCATCCGCATAGCCACCAGCCAGATGTTCGATCGCCCGATGTCGCTGATGTCGCAACTCTCGGCGCAGGCAGACAAGGCGCAGAACCAGATCGCGACGACGAAGAAGATCAGTGGCGCAGCCGACAGCCCGACTGCCTGGCTGCGACTCCAGGGACTCGCCCGTGCGGGCGCCGACGACGGCGCCTACAGTGCCAATATCAAGCTCGCCCAAGGCGTGCTCGCGCAGAGCGACGGCACGCTAGAGAGCGTCGAATCGCAGCTCCAGCGCGTCAAGGAACTCACCCTGGAGGCCGGTAACGACACGCTGACCGGCGCCAATCGGGCCGCGATCGCCGAAGAGCTCGATTCCATTCGGGAGTCGCTGTTCGGACTTGCCAATACCAAGGACGTGCGCGGCCAGCCGCTGTTCGGCAGCTCGACCGGCGACACCGCCTATGTGAAGGCCGACGACGGTACGATCAGCTTCGTCGGCACCGGCGATCCGGCCAAGATTCCGATCGGCGAAGGCGACAGCATCCAGCCTTCGATCAGCGGGGCACAGGCCTTCGCGGCGGGTAGCAGCGACGTGTTCGCAGTGCTTGCCGATCTTTCCGCCGCGCTCAAGGCCGGCGGCGACATCAGCCAGGCATATTCCGATGCCCTGACCGGCGTCGATGCGTCGCTGGACAGCGTCGCGGCGGCCCGCGCCTCGGTCGGCGCGCGCGCGGCGCGGCTCGATCTTTCGGCCGACCATCTCGTCGATGCGGGCGAGGCGCGCGAAGGCGAGCGCTCGAGCCTGGAAGACACCGATATCCCGACCGCGATCACCCAGCTCCAGAAGACGCTGACGGTGCTCCAGGCGACCCAGGCGAGCTTCACCAAGCTCTCCAGCATGTCGCTGTTCGACTATCTGAAGTAACCAATCCTCCGTTAACCATCTTAACGCGCTAAACCCGCGCAAGAAACCGGGGAAGCGGCCGTTAACCGAGACAGAGTGGCCGATCGCGGCGACGGGGGAACGCAGAGCGCATGTATCCGCTGATTGGTCTTGTCGTGCTTTTGACGATGGTGTTCGGGGGGTTCACCATCACAGGTGGTGCCCTGGGCCCGGTGATGGAAGCCATCCCGCACGAGATGCTCATCATCGGCGGCGCCGCGCTCGGCGCGCTCATCATCGGCAATTCGATGAAGGAGCTGAAGGCGCTCGGCGGCGGCTTCATGAAGGTCTTCAAGGGCCCGAAATACAAGAAGCAGGACTATCTCGACGTCATCTTCCTCGTCTCGAAGCTGATGAAGATGCTGCGCACCGAGGGGCCCATCGCACTCGAGCCGCATGTCGAGGATCCCAAATCCTCCGCGATCTTCTCCGAATATCCGCGCCTGCTCGCCGATCACACGCTGATCAACCTGATCGCCGATACGCTGCGCCTCGTCGTGGTGTCGTCGGGCACGCTCGACGTGCATGCGGTCGAAGAGGTGATGGACAGCACCATCAAGACCCACCACCACGAGGTCCAGGGTCCGCAGACGACGCTCCAGTCGCTGGGTGACGCGCTGCCCGCGCTCGGCATCGTTGCGGCGGTGCTCGGCGTGGTGAAGACGATGGGCTCAATCGACAAACCGCCCGCTATCCTGGGTGCGATGATCGGCTCGGCGCTGGTCGGCACCTTCATGGGCGTGCTGCTCGCTTATGGCATCGTCGGTCCGCTCGCCAGCCGGCTCCAGCAGGTGATCGACGCCGACGGCGCGATCTATCACACCGTCAAGCAGATCATCATCGCATCACTCCACGGCCATCCGCAGCCGCTGGTGATCGAGGCCGCGCGCTCGGGCATCGCCCATTCCAACCAGCCGGGCTTCGCGGAAGTCTTTGACGGTCTCCGCGGGCGTTAAGCCATGGCGCGCGCACCCCACGGATCGAACCAGCCGCCGAAGATCATCGTCAAGAAGATCTATATCGAGGCGCATGGCGGCCATCACGGCGGCGCGTGGAAGGTCGCCTATGCCGATTTCGTGACGGCGATGATGGCATTCTTCCTGCTGATGTGGCTGCTCGGCGCCACCAACGAGAAGCAGCGCAAGGCGCTGGCCGATTATTTCGCGCCCACGCTGGTGCAGTTCAAGCAGAACAGCGCCGGCTCGAACGGGCTGCTCGGCGGTGACGCGATCAATTCGCAGGAGAATTATCCGAACCGGTCCGGACAGACCGGCACCCGGTCAATGACCATCCCGGTGGGCGGCGTCGGCGGCAAGGATGTCGGCACCGGTGACAAGGGCACGCTCAAGGATCAGCGTGCGCTGACGCAGCAGGATCAGAAGAATTTCAGCGAGACGACCAAGCGCATCCAGGCGCGGATGCGCTCGACCCCCGCGCTCGCCAAGCTCGCCAACCATATCCGCTTCGTCCCCACGCGCGACGGGATGCGGATCGATCTGCTCGACGATGCGAACTATTCGATGTTCGACTTAGGCACGACCGCGCTCGTCCCCGATGCCAGCAGCCTGATCGGCACGATCGCCGAATCGATCCAGGGGCTCGAGAACCCGATCATGATCCGCGGCCATACCGACAGCCTCGGCTATGGCGACCCGCGCAACATGAACAACTGGATGCTCTCCAGCGGCCGCGCCGAAGCCACGCGCAGGCGACTGCTCTCGGGCGGCGTGCCCGAGACCCGCTTCGAGCGGATCGAGGGCGTCGCGGACCGCGAGCCTTTGATCCAGGACACCCCCACCGATCCGCGCAACCGCCGCGTCGCGATCACCCTGCTCTACCGCCGGATCATCGACCAGGATGGCGACGGCAAGCTCAAGGGCGGCAAATTCTCGAGCCGCCTGGAACCTGGCGCGCGCTAGTGGCGATCCTCCATGCCGGCGAGAATTGTGCCTAGAAGAACAGCTTGCGGACGCTGATCCGGACGACACGCCCCAGCGGGTCCATCAAATTGGGCGCATAGGCGGCGGGCGTCGCGCCATTCTCGTCGGTCACGCGCTGCTTGGCGTTGAACAGATTGTCGACGTTGAACGCGATCCGCGTTCCGCGCAGCCAGGGGTGCTTGAGCAGAAGATCCACGTCCTGCCCGAGATTGGCCTCGGCCTGCAGGTTGAACTTGGTCAGGCTGGCAAAGGTCAGCCCGTCACCGCTGCCAAGCGTTCCGGTCGACGCCTGCGTGGCGCTCTGCCAGCTGCCGTCGAGCCGGAACGAGAGCGCGTCACGCTTGATCCCGGCCTGGACCTGGATCTGGTGCGCCGGGGATCCGCGACCCGAGAGCTCGCCGCTCAACTGATCCAGCGTCGGTAGGCCGGGGCGGATCACGACATCGTCCTTGAACACCCAGGTATGATAGGCGTTGAAGAATAGACGGTTGCCGCCGCCACCGCCTCGGCCGCCAAAGCCACCGCGGCCTCCGCCACCACCCCCGCCGCCGCGGAAGCCGCCGCCGCCAGCTCCCGCACCGGCGCCGCCCTGCCCATCGCCGCGCGGCTGCTGTCCATTCTGGCCCTGCTGACCCTGGGCCTGGTTCTGCCCCTGCCCCTGCCCCTGGCCCTGGCCCTGGCCCTGGCCCTGGCCCTGGTCCTGACCTTGCCCCTGCCTTCGATTGGCGCCCTGGCCGCCCTGGGCTGGACTTCCGAACAGGCTCCCTTGCTGCCCCAGCCGGCGAAACTGCTCGAGCTGGGCAGTGAATTCGGGCGGCATCGGCTGTCCGGTGCGCTGCGATTCGGCGCGCGCCTTCTGGAACGCCTCGCGGCGCTCGCGCATCCGCGTGGCCTGGGGCGACGCGATCGGCAGCGACAGGTTGAAGCCCCAGCGGAACTGCTCGCGATCGCGGCGAGCGAAGTTCACCGGGCGATAGTCGACGCTGAGCAGCTGGCCATCGGCGTCGCGCACGAACCGGTCGGGGAATGCCGCCTCGATCGCCGCGGTCACGCCGGGAAAGGCCTGGGCCGTGTTGCGATAGCGCTGGTTGGTATAGTTGGCGACGATCCCGAAATTGGTGTCGGCGAAGGGCCTGATGTTGAGCCCGACATTGAAAACGTGCCGGCTGTCGGCGCTGAGCAGCGGGTTGCCGCCGGTGATCGTGGTGATGTCGACGCTCTCGCCGCGCACATTGTCGAAGACGCGGACATTGGGCGTGGTGATCGTGGGGTTGCCGAGCTGCTGGGGGCTCGGCGCGTTGCTGTCCTCGACCCAGTTCACCCGCGCCTGGACCTGGGTGATCGGCGACCAGTTGAAGCCATAGCCGGTCGTGACCAGCCGCCCGAAGTCCGAAAGCTGCTCGACCTCGAAATTGGCGTTGAGGGTCAGGTCGCCGATCGCATCGAGCACGGCATTGCGCCGGCTGGCGACGGGCAGGTTGATATTGCCGCGCACGGCGGCGGTGTCGCGCGAGATGTCCGAATTGCTCGTCAGACCCCGGCGGAAGGACTCGCTCGAAAGGTCGTTGGTGTTGCCGCGGATGCGAATGCTCGCATTCACCTTGCCGGCGGGGACCGAGAAGAGCGGGCCGTTGGTCAGGAACTCGACATTCCCGGTGTTGGTGGTCGTGCGCGCATAATCGGCGGCAGCTACGGTGACCAGGCTCGCCGGGATCGCCGCGAAGGGATTGAAGCTCGGATCGCCCGCGTCGAGCAGCGCCTGCATCGCGACCGGATTGACGTTGGTGTCGGTGGTGGTCTCGCTGGTCGCGCGATTGTAGGAGCCCTGGAACGACCAGTTCCAATCCTTCGACCAGGGCGCCTGGTCGCCGTTCACCGAAACTTCGCCCTGCACGGTCTGGCTATCGGCCGAGCGCTCCAGAGGCGACAGATTGTCGAGATAGCGCAGCAGCTGCACGTCGCGCGAGAAGGGCGAATAGGGATTGCCCGTGGGCAGCTCGAGCGTGACGCCCGGCAGGCCGAGCAGTGAATCGCTCTCGGTCACGTTGAGCTGCACATTGGCCGTGGCGGAGACGTGCGGCGAAATGGTGTGGTTATAGACACCCTTCAACGTCAGATTCTTCTGCGGGCTCACCAGGGTGCGATAGGGGGTGAGGTTGCTGACATTGGGATCGTTGGCATTTGCGGCAAAGGCGCCAAGGCCCTGCGCGCCGCCCGCCGCCGCATCGGGCACCCCCGCGACCGTCACCGTCGAACCGGCGAGCGCGCTCAGTGCCGGATCGATCTCGCCGCCCGGTACGCCGGTGATCGGATCGAGCCCGATGATGTTGCCGCGCGTATCGAACAGCGACGTGCCCGCGCGGGTGACGCCGCGCTCGCTCTCGAGGATGCTCGAGCTATGGTCGTAGTTGAGGTTGAACTCGAAGCGCCCGTCGCGATTGATCTTGAGCAGGTCCAACTCGCCTTGCTGGCCGGAATTGCCGCCCTGGGTCGGCGCGCGGCCCTCCAGCCTGGCGGTGAGCGCCTGGAAGCGGCGGCGCAGCACGAAGTTGATCACCTTCTGCGAGGCGCTGTAGCCATATTGGAGCGCAACCTCCTCGGGGAGGATGTCGATGCGCTCGATCGCCTCCGGCGGCAGCGAATTCACCTCGTTATAGGTCGAGCGCCGCCCGCTGAGCAGGATCACCGGCTGTTCGCCGCCGCGCCCCTGGCCGCTGCCGAGCTGCGCCGACAGCGCGTTGATCAGGTCGCCGACACTCGACGCGCCATAGGACTGGATGTCGGCCGGGCTGAGCTGGACTTCGGGCTTGATATCGGTCTTGACCGCGCCGCGCAGCTCGCCGGTGACGACGATGTCCTCCGATTGCTCGTCGATCGGCGCGTCCTGCGCGGGCGCGGAAGTGGGGGCGGGAGTCGGGGCCGGAGCCTGCGCCTGGCCTTTCTGCGCCTGCGCGAAAGCCGCTATCGGCGACACGCCCGCCAGCAATCCCGCTACCGCGCATCCGAGTTTCCGCATCGCCCACTCCGAACCGGGGCCGAAATGACCCGCAACAAAGCAGCCGCCTAAACACGGTTTGTCGCACAATTATACCAAGCTTCCGGCAAAATGCCGGAAACAGGGCGCAATCCTAGGGAATCACCTTCCCGGAGGGGACTATCGCATCATGCCGCGTCAATCTGGACGACATGGAGTTCGCTGCCGTCGGCGTCGCTATAGCCGATGCGGATCGCCGAGCGATTGAGCGCGCAGGCGACGAAGCCGGGCTTCAGCGCGCAGAAATCGCCGCCATTGTCGCTGCACGGATCGTCGTTCTGCGAGCCGGCGCCTGCGCAGATATAGTCGGTCCCGCCGCTCTTCACATGCTGCAAATTATGGTTGTGGCCGTGCAGGTAGAGCGGCACCCGGTGCCGCTGCAGGATCGGGTCGACCCGGTCGATCACGTCGACCTTGGCGGCCTTCTCCGCGGCCGTGTAGCGCACCACCGGGTGGTGGCCGATCACGATCTTCCACTGCGCCCGCGACGCCGCCAGGCTCCGGTCGAGCCAGCGGAGCTGCCCTTCCAGATCCTGGCCGCCCGCATTGGTCTTGCGGTCGTGATAGCCCGAGATCATCGGCGTGGTGTCGATCACGAAGAACTCCACCGTCGCCCCGTCGGGCGCCTGCTTGCGGAACGCATACCAGCGGCCCGGCATGTTCCAGCGGTTCTTCCTCGCGCCATAGTCGATCTGCGCCTGCTCGTTGCCGCGATAGTCGTGATTGCCGAGCGCGGCATACCAGGGCACCTGGAGCGAGCGGGCATGATAGATGTCCTCGAATGATCCCCGCCAGTGCGGATCGTCGATGCCAGTCACGCCGTTCTCGTAGAAATTGTCGCCGACGGTCAGCACATATTCGGCGCCGATCGCCATTGCCGTGTCCGCCATCCGGTCGGCGACGAGGCGCTGGTTGCCGCGCCCGAAGCGTCCCCAGTCGCCCAGCACGAGGAAGGTCATCGACGGGCCGCCGATCCGCGCCCAGCCCGGCGACAGCGGCACCAGCGAGGCGGCAAGCCCGCCCAGCACGTGACGACGGGTGAGAGTCAGGATCATAGCTTGCGCCCATCGGATGCGGAAGAGGGCGGCCTAGGCGATCAAGACGACAGCTATATTTCACGCGCAGGCGAACACTGGCGCCGCGAAGCTTCTGGATATCTGGGGAAACCGGGGTCCCGATCACGAGACCCCGAAATTACCTGTCCCTCAGGGGACTAGTGGTGCGGCCGAGAAGACTCGAACTTCCACGGGCTTTCGCCCACAACGACCTCAACGTTGCGCGTCTACCAGTTCCGCCACGGCCGCACGTGAAACCCCGCCGGAGGACCCCGACGGCTGGTAAGGCAGCGGCCCCTAGCAAAGCGATCCGGTGCTGGCAACCCGCGTGGACATGCTTTCCCGATTGCGCAGATACGCCTAAGCGCGTGGGCCCTTCATGTTCCGCTCCCCCGCTTTGACCGCCGAGACGCGCCGCATCCTCGCCCTTGCCTGGCCGGTGATGCTCACCAGCCTCAACTGGACGATCCTGCACGTCACCGACGTGGTGGTCGTCGGCCTCACCGGCACGCACGAAGTCGCAGCGCTGGGCGCGAGCCGCACGCTGACCTTTCCCGGCATCGTCATGGGGCTCGGCGCGCTCACCGGTATCCTCGTCCATGTCTCGCGTGCCGACGGCGCCGGCGATCTGCGCGGCACCGGCCGGGTGTTCCACGAAGGGCTGCTGCTTGCGCTCGTCCTCGGCCTGGTCAGTGCTGCGATACTCTTCGCCTTTCCCGAGCCGATGCTGCTCGGCCTGGGCGTCACGCCCGAGCTGACCCCTGCCACCGCCGATATCGTCCGCGTGATGGCGCTCGCTTATCCCTTCCAGCTCATCATCATCGCGGCGAGCTTCTTCCTCGAGGGCGTCAGCCGTCCGCGCCGGGTGACCGTGGTCAATCTGTCGACCCTGCCGCTCAACGCGGTGCTCGCCTGGGCGCTTTCGGGCGGGCATCTGGGCATGCCCGCGCTCGGCGCTGTCGGCGCAGCGGCGGCGACCGCGATCGCCTCGGCGCTGGGCGCGCTGGGCATGCTCGCCGCCGCCTGGACGCTGCCGCGCGCCAAGTCGCGCGGCGTGCACGAGATGGCAAAGCTGTTCTCCGCCCAGACGGTACGCGGCGCGGTCGAGCTGGCGAAATTCGGCGCGGTCCCCGCCATCGCGTCGGGGCTCGAGCTCGCCGGCTTCGCGATCCTGATCGCGCTGTCGACCCAGCTCGGCGAGACGACGGCGCATGCCTTCCAGATCGTCTTCTCGGTCCACAACGTCACCTTCGGGGTCGCGCTCGGGCTAGGATCGGCGGCGGGGGTCCGCGCTGGCAATGCCGTGGGCGAAGGCGTGCCCGAGGCGGCGGCGTGGCGCACGACCATCGCCGCCGTGCTGGCGGCGGTCTCCACCGGGTTGCTCGCGCTGCTGCTGATCGCCGCGCCCGCGCCTTTGGTCGATCTCTTCCCCGCCACGCCCGCGGTCCATGCCATGGCGATCGCGATGCTGCCGGTCTGGGCGCCGTTCATCCTGTTCGACGGGGTGCAGGTGGTGTTCGTCTATGCGCTGCGTTCGCTCGGCGACCAGGTCGCGGCCGGCGTCAACGGCATCATCGCCTTCTTCGTCATCACCGGCGGCGTCGGGCTATGGCTGGTGCATGCGGGGATCGGCCCCAATGCGCTAGTCTTTGCCTCGGGCCTCGGCATGGTCGTGGCGGCATTGCTCAACGGCGGCCGCCTGGCGTGGATCAGCCGCCGATTTCGTTCGCGAAGCTGAGTTGCACCACCTTGGCGCTGGCCGGCACGTCGACCTTGGCGCCGTTGAACTCGATCGCGCCCTTGGCCCCCAGCGAGCGGACCTGCGGCGTGATCCGCCAGCTATAGACCAGCCGGTCATGCGCGTCGGTCAGCTCGACGCGGATATCGGGCACCGATTGCTTGCTGCCGGTGGGGTTCACCACCTTGCCCGAGACCATGAACAGCTCGCTGCCATTGGGCATGGTCCGCCGTTCGACCGCCTTGTCGGTGAACAGCAGCGGCGTCTCGACCTCGCCGCCGATGCCGAGCCCAAGCTGCGCGGCGATCCCCGGCGCGCCCGAATAGAGGATCGCGGCGGTGCCGAGCAGCATCGACACGCCCGCGATGATCGCCGCGGCGGTCCAGCGCCGCGCGGGATTGCGGCGCGGCTTGAACGGCGGCTCCGGCGCGAACGGATCATAACCAATGTCGGCGGGCGCCGAGACTGCGGCATCCTCATAGACGCGCGGCGGCGCCGCCTCGGCCGGCGGGCGCGCCTCGCGCTTGGGCGCGGGCGTCGGCGGGCCGTCGCTCTTCGTGGCGCGGGTGGCGAGATCGAGGATCTCGGGCGCCTGGAACCAGCTATGCTTGCAGCTGGCGCACCGCACCGTACGCCCCTCGCCGATCGCGCTATCGGGGACAAGGTACCGGGTACGGCACTGGCTACATTCCAGGATCATTGGTTGTTCTCGCTGAGCGGCAACCCCATTGGCCACTGGTGGTGATTCTAGACGCATCGAATCGGGGCAGCAAGTGTCACGCAGCAGACACATTCGCCTCCCCTTGCGCTTGAGCCATAGGGGCGGCTGTGCGATGGCTGATCGGCCGAACGGATAGGGAGGACGGCCGAGCGGCGCATGGCGAACATCGTTCAATTCGAGAATGTCGGCCTGCGCTATGCGACGGGCCCCGAGACGCTTTCGGACGTCAGCTTCACGCTCCGCACCGGCGCCTTCTATTTCCTCACCGGCCCCTCCGGCGCGGGCAAGACCTCGCTGCTCAAATTGCTCTACCTCGCCAAGCGCCCCACGCGCGGCGTGATCCGCCTGTTCGGCGAGGATGCCGGCGCGCTGCCCCGCCAGCGGCTGCCCGGCTTCCGCCGCCGTATCGGCGTCGTGTTCCAGGACTTCCGGCTGGTTGCGCATCTCTCGGCGTACGACAATATCGCGCTGCCGCTGCGCGTCGCCGGCGTTTCCGAAAGCGATATCGAGGCGCCGGTGCGCGAGATGCTCGCCTGGGTGGGCCTCACCGATCGCGGCCGCGCCAAGCCGCCGACGCTGTCGGGCGGCGAGCAGCAGCGCATCGCCATCGCCCGCGCGGTGATCGGCCGGCCCGAGATCCTCGTCGCCGACGAGCCGACCGGAAACGTCGATCCCGACATGGCCGAGCGGCTGCTCCATCTGTTCGATTCGCTCAATCGGCTGGGCACGACCGTGGTCGTCGCCACCCACGACTTCCACCTGATCAACCGCATTCCGAACGCGCATATGATGCGGCTCGAAAAGGGTCAGGTGATCGATCCCACCGGTTCGCTGCGCAATCCGCCGGGTGAGGCATGAGGCTCCGGCTCAATCCGAACGCCGCCGATCGGCGCCTGCTCGACGAGAGCCGGCGCACCCGCGCGATGACCTGGATCATGGCGATCATGGTGTTCCTCACCGTGCTCGCCGGCGCATTGGGGCTCGGCATGTTCGCCGCCACCGCGCAGCTCGACCGCGAGCTTGCCGGGCGGCTGACCGTCCAGATCGTCGAACCCGATCCCCAGCTTCGCGATAGCCAGGCCGCCGGCGTGCTCGCCGAATTGCGCAAGCTGCCCGGCGTCACCCGCGCTGAGGAGGCCGACCGCGCCCATCTCGCCGAACTGCTCAAGCCCTGGCTCGGCGACGCGGGGCTCGATCCTGATCTGCCGATGCCGGCGATGATCGACGTCGATATGCGCGGGGGCGACGGTGCCGCGGTCGAGCGGGCCGCGCGGCGGATCGCGCCCGGCGCGCGGGTCGATCGCCATGCGCAATGGCTCTCCCCCGTCCGAACCTTCATGACGACGATGACCTGGCTCGCGGTCGGGCTGATGCTGCTGATCGCCACCGCCACCGCCGCCGTCGTGCTGCTCGCCGCACGTTCGGGGCTGGACACGCACCGCGACACGATCGAAGTGCTCCACATGCTCGGATCCACCGATATCCAGGTCGCGCGTCTCTTCCAGCGCCGGATCGCGTTCGACACGTTGGTCGGCGGGCTGGGCGGCACCGTGGCCGCGCTGGCGCTGATCTGGGCTCTCCAGTCGCGGATAGACGCGCTCGGCTCCGAATTGATGAGCGGCGTCGCGCTCCAGCAGCGCGACTGGTTCCTCCTGTTGCTGCTCCCGCTCGGTTTCGCGTTGCTCGCGACGGTCGCGGCGCGGCTGGCGGTGCTCGGCGCGCTGAGGAGGACGCTGTGATCTGGCGTCTCGTCGTGCTGCTGATCCTCGCCTGGGCGGTGGGGTTCGGCATCTTCCTGCTGACGCTCGGCAAGCCCCTCGAGGCGCGCAGGACCGATGCGATCGTCGTACTCACCGGCGGCTCCGGACGGATCGCGCGCGGGCTCGACGTGCTGCGCGCCGGCGACGCCCAGCGGATGCTGGTGAGCGGGGTCGATCCCGATGTCCGCCCGCACGAGCTCGCCGCCCAGTTCAAGAACGATCGCAAGCTGTTCGATTGCTGCGTCGACCTCGGCCATGAATCGGTCGACACGCGCTCGAACGCCGAGGAAACCGCGCGCTGGGTGCGCCAGCACGGCTATAAGAGCGTGCGGCTGGTGACGTCGGACTGGCACATGGCGCGCGCACGGATGGAGCTTTCGCACACGCTCGACCAGGTCGAGATCGTCGGCGACGGCGTACGCAGCAAGCCCGGCTACGGCATGCTGTTCCGCGAATATCACAAGTTCCTGGTGCGACGAGCGGCTTTGTGGCTGGGCGCCGACTGACGATGAACCGGCTGCGCTCGCTGCTGTTTGCGATCGTCTTCTACGGCGTCTCGGCGCTGCTGGTGCTGTTCGTCCCGCTGGCCGGGCTGTTCGGGCGCAAGGCGCTGCGTAGCTATGCGATGGCCTGGGTGTCGGTGCTTCGCTGGTGCACCGCCACCATCCTCGGCATCCGCACCCGGATCGAAGGGACGATCCCCCAGGGCCCGGTGCTGTTCGCCGCCAAGCATGAATCGATCTACGAGGCGATGGAGCTCACCCGGCTGCTCGGCTCGCCTGCCACGGTGATGAAGCGCGAGCTCGCGTCGATCCCGATCTGGGGCTGGGCGGCGCGGCGCTACGGCGTGATCGTCGTCGATCGCAGCGCCAACGCCGCGGCGCTGCGCACGATGATGAAGGACGCCAAGGCCGCGCTCGCCGAGGGCCGGTCGATCATGATCTTTCCCGAGGGCACCCGGGTGAACCCCGGCGAGGCGCCCGAACTGCGCTCGGGCTTTGCCGGCCTTTATCGGATCCTGGGCCTGCCGGTGATCCCGGTCGCGGTGAAGAGCGGCCATGTCTGGCCGCTCAAGGGGCACAAGCGCTCCGGCACGATCACCTTCAGCTTTGGCGAGCCGATCCCCCCGGGCTTGCCCCGCGCCGAGGCCGAGGCTCTGGTCCATGCGGGGATCAACCGGCTGAACGGCTAGGCGCCAGGCCTTTCAGGCTGCCGCCTCTGGCTTCGTGAACATGGCCGCGTTGCGCTTGACGAAATCATACATGCTCAACGGCTTCTCACCCGTGAGCCGAAACACATCGTCGGTCATGCGGTCATAGAGGCCCGCCGCATGCAGATCCCCCATCACCGCCAGATGGCTGACCAGGTGCGGCGGCATGCCATATTCGCGCAGCTTGCCGGTCCACGCTTCTACCGGCACGTCGCGATAGCGGATCGTCCGGCCCAGCACCGCGGAGAAGACCCGGGCATAATGGTCGAGATCGGCCGATTCCGGTCCGGTCAGATCGTAGGCCCGGCCGATATGCGGGGCCGGATCGTCGAGGATCGCGGCGACCGCGCGCGCCACGTCGATGGTGGAGATCGGCGAGGTCCTGCTAGTGCCGAATGGCGCTGCGAGCTCGTCGTGCGCCAGGATATTGACTGCCGCCAAATTCCCGAAAAAGCCTTCCATGAAGACCGTCGGCCGTACCGTGACGACCGGGAGCCCGGACCAGGCCAGCGCCTGCTCCGCCAGCCAGTGCAGCTTGTGCTGCGGGCTGGGTGTAGTCTCGGTGATGCTCATCGACGAGACCGTCATCTGCGACATGTTCACGAATGCCTCGACGCGGTGATGGCGCGCCACCGCTGCCACATTGACGGTCGCCTCGAGATACGCCGCCGACACCGACATGCCGAAATAGATGCGCTTAACGCCCTCGATCACGCGGTGCATGTCGGTGAGATCGGTAAGATCGCCCTGCACCACCTCGGCGCCCATCCGGCGGAGCGCCTCGGCGCGTTCGTCTTCGCGCCGGACGAGGGCGCGAACCTTGTGCCCCTTGGCGAGCAGCATTTCGGTGAGGTGGCGGCCGATGGCGCCGACAGCACCGGCCGCGCCGGTGACGAGAATGGGCCGGTCGTGCGAAGGTTGGGAAGTCATATCACTGTCCTTGATTTGTAGGGGCAATTATTGTTGTATATACAACATTAGTAGCTTCAGTCCGCGAGCTCATGGATGGGCAGGTTGTCCGCCACGCCGATCAGGGCGGCAACGCCTTGATCGCCGAGCAGCTTGTGTGCCTCTTCCTGCGCCGCCCGCCATGCCGGCGCGGCCGTGACCAGCAGCTTGCGCCCGGCCTCCGACAGGATGATCGGTCGGCTGCGGCCTTCCGCCGCCAACTCCTCGATCCAGCCGTCCTTTAGCAGAAGCGCGAGGTTCCGCGTCAGGGTCGAGCGTTCCTGATAATTGGCCCGCCCGATCTCGGCGCGGCTCGCCCCGCCGAGCTTGGCGATCGTCACCAGCAGCGAAACCTGCGTCGAATTGATCCCGAGGGGCCGTATCGCAGCATCGTACAAGCTGGTGATGACGCGCGAGATCCGGCGCGTGCGCGTCAATAGGCAATCGCGGGTAACTTCCGCCACCACGGACGCCCCGGCACTCTGATTGTTCGTGTTCGTCGTCATGGGTCAATTATGGTGTATATACAACATAACGTCAAGACCGAGGGGAGCCCAACGCTTGCAATGTAGGATTTCGTCTGGGAGCCTGACCAGGCTCTTTCTCATCGCGAATATAATCCGTTCGCGCGCGCACGAGGAGCCCGTGACATTTGAGACTTTAGGGTAACCGGCTACCGTTCAGGCGCGGTCGCACTACGAAAATCGGGGAAGAAGATTTTTCGACATAGCAGGTGTCAACCGTGTCAACTTAGCCGGGCGTCGCTCACTCGTGCGAGCGGCCGAAATCGGGTGCGGCATCGTCCTGACCCTGCTCGATAATCGAGCGGCGGATGGCGCGCGTTTTCGTGAACAGGTCGAACAATTCGTCGCCCTTGCCCCAGCGGATCGCCCGCTGCAGCGCGCTCAGATCCTCGGAGAAGCGCTGGAGCATGTCGAGCACCGCCTCGCGATTGGCGAGGAACACGTCGCGCCACATCGTCGGATCGGATGCGGCGATGCGGGTGAAGTCGCGGAAGCCGCCCGCCGAATATTTGATCACCTCGGACTGGGTCACCTCTTCCATGTCCGATGCGGTGCCGACGATCGTGTAGGCGATGAGGTGCGGCAGATGGCTGGTGACCGCGAGCACCCGGTCGTGATGGTCCGGCGCCATCGTCTCGACCAGCGCGCCCAGCCTCCGCCAGAATTCGGACACCCGTTCGATGGCGAGCGCATCGGTCCCCTCGGGCGGCGTGATGATGCACCAGCGATGGTGGAACAGGGTCGCGAAGCCGGCCTCTGGCCCGCTATTCTCGGTACCTGCCACCGGATGGGCGGGCACGAACACGGCATTGGGCAGCGCGGTAGCCACAGCCTCGATGACCATCGCCTTGCACGAGCCGACATCGCTGACGATCGCTTCGGCCGGCAGGTCCGCCGCCAGCTCCGCCGCCGCCGCGCCCATAGCGCCGACCGGCACGCACAGGATGACGAGATCGGCATCGATCACCGCCGTACCGGCGCTGTCGGCGACATCGTCGCACAATTCGATCCGCACCGCCGTCTCGCGCACCGCCGGATCCATGTCGTACCCGGTCAGCCGCACCGTCGGCATGTGCTGCCGGACCGCGCGGGCGATCGAGGAGCCGATCAGGCCCAGACCGATGATGGTGACGCGGGCGAAGGGCAGCATCAGGCGCCCGCCATCTTCCGGAGCGCCGCGATCACGCCGCGCGTCTCGTCCTCGGTGCCGATGGTGATGCGCAGCCCGTGCGGGAGCCCCTGCCCCGGCAGCCAGCGGACGATATAGCCGGCGTCCATCAGGCCCTTGTACGCCGCCTCGGCGGTCAGCTGGCCTTCGAACAGCACCAGCACGAAGTTCGCCTGGCTGGGCACCGCGCGGAGGCCCGCATTGCCCAGCTTGGCGATCTCGTCCGCGAACCAGCGGCGCCACTCGGCATTGTGCGCCTTGGTGTGGGCGACGAAATCAGTATCGCCCAAAGCCGCGACCGCCGCCGCGGTGCCCGCGATGGTGATCGAAAAGGGCAGGCGGATGCGGTGCATCGCCTCGATGATCGGCGCCGAGGCGTAGCCCCAGCCGATCCGCTCGGCGGCGAGGCCGTACATCTTCGAGAAGGTGCGCGTCACCAGCACGTTAGACGCGGTGCGGGCGAGCTCCATGCCTCCATCGTCATCGTCGCCCTCGATATATTCGGCATAGGCATGATCGAGCACGAGCAGGACATGGTTCGGGAGGCCGGCGTGCAGGCGCAGGATCTCCGAGCGCGGCGCATAGGTGCCGGTCGGGTTGTTTGGATTGGCGACGAAGACGATCTTCGTCTTGTCGGTCACCGAGGCGAGGATCGCGTCGACATCGGTCGCATAGTCCTTGTCGGGCGCCACCACCGGGGTCGCGCCGACGCGCCGGGTGGCGATCGGATACACGGTGAAGCCGTAATGGACGTAGATGATCTCGTCGCCCGGCCCCGCGAACGCGCCGGCGGCGAGGTGGAGCACTTCGTCCGATCCGTTGCCATAGATGATCCGCGCCGGATCGAGGTCGTACTTCGCCGCTAGCACCTCGCGCAGTTCGGTGCCGCTCGCGTCGGGATAGCGCTCCAGGCTGGTCGCCGCGGTCAGGAACGCCTCACGTGCCTTAGGCGAGGTGCCGAGCGGGTTCTCGTTCGACGAGAGCTTGTGGACCTTGCGGCCGTCATCGGTGGTCGACCGCCCCGGCACATAGGGGGCGATTTCCATGATCCAGGGCTTGGGAACGGGTGCGGTCATGGGCGGCGGATTGGCGGAACGGCCGGCGAATGGCAAGCTGCACGAAACTGCAAGGAGGGCGACATGCGGGGGAGCGGTACTTTGTGGCGCGCGCTGGAGGCGGCACGGCGAAGCAATCTCGGTGCGGCCGGCGAGGCTCTGCCTGCAACGGGCAGCCCGGGGGCGACGCGGCGGGCGCTGCTCAAGGGCATGTTGGCCGCGGGTCTGGTCCCCGCCCTTTCCCGCCCCGCGCATGCCTTCCGCGGCGGGCGCGTGGCGATCATCGGCGGCGGCATCGCTGGGCTCAGCGCACTCCACCGGCTGCGCGAGGAGGGCGTGGACGCCCGGATCTACGAAGCCCGTGGCCGGATCGGCGGGCGGATGTTCACCCATCGCCCCGCCCAGGGGCCTGCGTTCGAAGTGGGCGGTCAGCTGGTCAACACCGATCATGCCGACATGCACGAACTCGCCAAGGCGTTCGGCATCGGCCTGATCGACCGCAAGGCCGATCCGCACCGCACGCTGATCCTGTCCGGCGACCGCGAAATCGCCGAGGACGCGCTGACCGAGGCGCTGCGCCCGATCGCCGATCAGATCGATCGCGATTCGAAGCGGATGGACGCCAGCCCGCGGATATTCGCCGAACTCGACCGGCTTTCGATCCGCGACTATCTCGACCGGCACACGGCGCTGACCAGCGATCCCTGGCTGCGCGGTCTGCTGGAGGCGACGAGCCGCACCGAATATGGCGTCGAGCCCGACAAGGCATCGGCGGTCACTTTGATCTGGAACCTGCCGACCGTGGACGGCAAGCGGATCGAAGTGCTCGGCGAATCGGACGAACGCTTCGTCATCGAAGGCGGCAGCGAGGCCCTGGCCCGGGCGGTCGCCGACAAGCACCGTGATCGTATCGAGACCGGCAAGCGCCTGCTCCGCATCGCTTCGGCGCGTGGCGGGATGCGGCTCGATTTCCTCGACGGCAGCCATGTCGAGGCCGAGACGGTGATCGTCGCCGTCCCCGCCCCCCTCACCCGTCAGATCGATTTCGCGGTGCCGCTGCCCGCGCTGTGGCGCGCCTATATCGCCGAGATGGCGCTCGGACGCTGCGAGAAGGTCCAAGTGGCGACGCAGAAGCTCCCCTGGCAGCAACCGATGGGGTTGGGCGGCGAGCTTTGGCAGACCGATGCGGCTGCGGGCTATGCGCTGGGCTGGGACGGCAGCGTCCACCTTCCGGATCGCATCGATCATGCATGGACCTGGTTTCTCGGAGGCAACGAAGTCGACGCGCCGGAGCAGGCAGCGGCGCTGGCGGCCGCGTTCGCGTCGAGCGCGGAGAAGGCGATCCCCGGCATCGGCGCGGCCTCGACAGCGGGCCCCTTCCGGCGCACCGCCTGGCACCGCGACCCGCTGACGCTCGGTGCCTATTCAACCTTCGCGCCGGGCCAGCTCACCCGCTTCGGCCATCTGATGTGGCTCGAGGACGCGCATGGCGGAGCCTCCCAGGTCGCCGGAGCGGGCCGCATCCTGTTCGCCGGCGAGCACCTATCCGATGCCTATCCGGGCTATATGAACGGCGCGGCACAGACCGGGCGGCTGGCCGCAGAGGCGGTCACCGGCAAACGGAGGATGCGCCGCGCGGCTTGAACCCTGCCTCGCGCATCCCTAGTCAGGCGCCATGTCTGGTGACCCGCGCTTCGGCCTTGCCCGCTCGGTGACGCTGCCGGGGCCGCTGCGCCTCGATGGCGGCGTGCTGCTGTCGCCGGTCGACATTGCCTATGAGACCTATGGCACACTGGCGCCCGACGGCGGCAACGCGATTTTGGTCTGCCACGCGCTGACCGGCGACCAGCATGTCGCCTCCACCCACCCCGTCACCGGCAAGCCCGGCTGGTGGGCGCGGATGGTCGGGCCGAGCAAGCCGATCGACACCGATCGCTATTTCGTGATCAGCTCGAACGTGCTCGGCAGCTGCCTGGGCTCCTCGGGGCCTGCCAGCATCAATCCGGCGACGGGCAAACCCTGGGCGATGGCCTTTCCGGTCATCACCATCCGCGACATGGTTCGCGCCCAGGCGATGCTGCTCGACCATCTCGGCGTCGAGCAGCTGTTCGCGGTGGTCGGCGGGTCGATGGGCGGCATGCAGGCGCTGAGCTGGGCGGCGACTTTCCCGGAGCGCATCGCCTCGGCCGTGGTGATCGCCTCCGCCGCACGGCATTCGGCGCAGAACATCGCCTTCCACGAAGTTGGGCGCCAGGCGGTGATGGCCGATCCCAGATGGCGCGGCGGCGACTATTACGAGAGCAACGACCCGCCCACAGCCGGCCTCGCCGTGGCGCGGATGGCGGCGCATATCACCTATCTCTCCGAAGCGGGGCTCACCGCCAAGTTCGGGCGCAAGCTGCAGAGCCGGGAGAGCAAGACCTTCGGCTTCGACGCTGATTTCCAGGTCGAGAGCTATCTGCGCCACCAAGGGTTGAGCTTCGTCGATCGGTTCGACGCCAACTCCTACCTCTACATTACGCGAGCATTAGACTATTTCGACCTGGCCGAGGAGCATGGCGGGATGCTCGCCAGCGCATTCCGGTACAATCCGCCGCGCTTCTGCCTGGTGAGCTTCGACACCGACTGGCTCTATCCCACCTCCGAATCACGCACGATCGTCCATGCACTCAACGCGGCCGGCGCCCGGGCGAGCTTCGTCGAACTCAAATCGCCGTTCGGGCATGACGCGTTCCTGCTCGAAAGCCCAGAGCTCGACCGGGTGATCGGCGGCTTCCTGCGCGCGGGAGAGGCTTGATGGCGTACCGGCTTTCGTTCGACCCTGCCGACCAGCAGATCGACCTGATCCATGCGTTCCTGAGCGGCGCCTATTGGTCGAAGGGGATTCCGCGCCACATCGTCGAGGCGGCGGTTGCGAACAGCTTCAGCGTCGGCATGTACGACGAGGACAATGAGCAGGTCGCCTTTGCCCGGGTGATCACCGACCGGGCGACCTTCGCCTATCTGGCGGACGTATTCGTGCTGCCGGAGCATCGCGGCCAAGGGCTGGCGCGGCAGATGCTGGAGGCGCTGCAGGCACATCCCGAGCTGCAGGGCCTGCGCCGCTGGCTGCTGTTCACCCGCGACATGCAGCCACTCTATGCCAAGCTCGGCTGGACACCGATCCCACATCCGGAGCGCTGCATGGAGCGGCACGAAGTGGATCTATACGAGCGATGAGCCTTCGCCCTGATCTTGCGATCATCGCCGCCAACGTCGCGCCGGGCAGCCGCGTGCTCGATGTCGGCTGCGGCGACGGCGCGCTGATGGCGGCGCTGCGCGACCAGCGGCAATGCGACGCGCGCGGGCTGGAGATCGATCCGGACAATGTCGCCGCCGCCATGGCCCGGGGTCTCTCGGTGGTGCAGGGCGACGCCGAGAGCGACCTGGCCGACTATCCCGATGCCAGCTTCGACTATGCGATCCTCAGCCAGACGCTCCAGACGACCAAGCGACCCGACTGGGTGCTCGAGCAGCTGCTCCGGATCGGGCGCCAAGCCTTCGTCTCCTTCCCCAATTTCGCGCATTGGCGGGTGCGCGCATCGCTGCTGTTCGGAGGGCGGATGCCGGTGACCCGGCTGCTGCCGCTCAAATGGTATGCCACGCCCAACATCCACCATGTAACCGTCGATGATTTTCGCGCCCTGCTGAAGGAACGCGGGATCGCGATTCAAGGCTGCTGGTTCCTTAGCGGAGACCAGGGCACCGGCTCCGCCATGGCGAACCTGTTCGCCGAGCATGCGGTGTTCCTGCTCAGCAAGGAGGATTCATGACCAGCCGCACTGTTACGCGCCTGCACTCCGCGATCCGCGACGATATCGGCGACCTGGTGACCCACCGGCCCTTGCCCGGCGCTAGAATCGGTAATGTCGGCGCGTTCCTGTTCCTCAACCATCACGGGCCGCAGCTCTATCCGCCGAACAATCGC
Source organism: Sphingomonas sp. JC676 (assembly GCF_014489075.1). Classification (GTDB taxonomy): domain Bacteria; phylum Pseudomonadota; class Alphaproteobacteria; order Sphingomonadales; family Sphingomonadaceae; genus Sphingomonas. The sequence goes on from NZ_JACTGR010000006.1 coordinate 164,213, forward strand.
GGCCTGCCCTTCGGCCCGCATCCGCATCGCGGGTTCGAGACGGTGACCTTCATCCTCGACGGCGAGCTGGCGCACACCGATTCCGCCGGCCATGAGAGCATCATCCGCAAGGGCGGCGTGCAGTGGATGACCGCGGGCAGCGGCATCGTCCATGCCGAGATCTCGCCCGCCGATTTCCGGCGCGACGGCGGGCCGATGGAGATCCTCCAGCTCTGGGTGAACCTGCCCGCGAGGCTGAAGATGACCAGTCCGCGCTATGTGGGCGTGCAGGCGGAAGCGATTCCAACGGTTGAGGCGGATCACGCCAAGATCCACCTTGTCTCGGGGGACTATGCGGGCCACGGCGGCGCGATCGAATCGATCAGCGGCGTGTTTATGACCTGGGTCGAGGCGCGACCGGGCGCCGAATTGACCTTCAAGGGGCTGCGCGGCCGCGACGTCTTCCTCTATTCCGCGCGCGGCGCGATCGACGTGGCGGGTACGCGCGTGCCGCAGTTCAACCTGGCCGAACTGAGCGATGGCGGCGCGGTGACGATAGCCGCGCACGAGCCGGCGCTGTTCCTGTTCGGCCATGCCGAGCCGATCGACGAGCCGATCGCCGCGCACGGACCGTTCGTGATGAACACGATCGAGGAGATCCGACAGGCCTATGCAGATTACCAGGCGGGCAAGTTCGGCGTAGCGGAGATCGTCGAAGCCCGACCTCCAAAATAACCAAGTTCGCGCCAACGCGCGCAATTGTGAAATTTTGTTTCGTCGCGAATCAAGTTTCAAAGAGCGGCCGCACAGGGCGACGCTTCGAACCGAGCAGGTGAAATCCTACATTGCAAGCCGCGCCGAAGGGCGGCTCAGATATCCTTGCCCCAGTTGACGGTTACCCGGGTCTGGCCGTCGACCGTATCGACCACCACCATCAGGCTGCGCCGGCGCTCCTCGCCCGCCGAGTACATCTTGTCGGTCGCCATGCGCTGGGCGAGCCCCGAGGCATTGGCCTGTCCGCGCGACCAGCCAAGCACCTCGGCCGGCTTGGCGTTGGTCACATAGACGATCGTGCCGCTGACATGATCCTGCTGCCCATCGGGGCCGGAGACGCAGCTTATGATCTTCGCATTGGTATAAAGCGGCACGAAATCGGGCGGCGCCTGGCCGCAATCGGTTGCCGCGGTCAGCGCTGCCGGCTTGCCCTCGGCGGCGGCCGCCGCGACATTCTGGCCGACCGGATCATCCGTGGTCTTGGGAGAGCCGCCGCACGCGGCGAGGAGCAACCCCGCCGTCAGCACTGCCTGTCGCATGAAGCTCTCCCTCACAGAATCAGAACGGGACGTCGTCGTCGAGATCGTCCGGGAAGCCGCCGCCCAGAGCACCGCTGCCAGCGGCGGCGCCACCGCCACGCTGGCCGCCGCTGTTGAAATTGCCGCCGCCGCGGCTCGAGGACTGGCCGGCGAATTCATCGCCGCCGCCCCAATCCTCGGCGCCGCCGCCGCGCGACGCGCCGCCGCCCGCGCCCGGTGCGCCGTCAAGCATGGTCAGCACCGAATTGAAGCCCTGAAGGATGATCTCGGTCGAATAGCGGTCGGCACCCGACTGGTCCTGCCATTTCCGAGTCTGCAGCGCGCCTTCGATATAGACCTTGCTGCCCTTGCGCAGATATTTCTCGGCAACGGTCGCGAGGCCTTCGTTGAAGACCTTTACCGTATGCCACTCGGTCTTTTCCTTGCGCTCGCCGGTGCCGCGATCCTTCCAGCTTTCCGACGTGGCGATGCGCAGTTCGACCACCTTGCCGCCGTTCTGAAAGCTGCGCGATTCCGGGTCCCGGCCAAGATTGCCGACGAGAATCACCTTGTTAACACTGCCCGCCATGGAAACTCCGCCTAGCAATCAATAAAAGAGGCGCCCAGAGGCGCGCGAACGAACGGGGTACTATCGATGGCGGACATCATCAACCTTAACCAAGCCCGCAAGCAACGCGCCCGCGCAGAGAAAAGTGCCAAGGCCGAGGAGAACCGGGTGCGCTTCGGCCGGACCAAGGCGCAAAAGGCGGGGGATGCTGCCGAAACCGCGAGGATCGGCCAGTTGCTGGACGATTCGAAGCGAGACTAGTCCGGCTCGGCGCCGGATAAGTTGACACGGTTGACACCTGCTATGTCGAAAAATCTTCTTCCCCGACTTTTCGTCGTAGCGAGCGCTCCGAGCGGTAGCCGGATACCCTAACGTCCCAAACTCACAGGTTCTTCGCGCGCCTGCGCGCGTGACCGGATCATATTCGCGATGAGAAAGAGCCGCCCCCGGATCGGCTCCGAAATCCTACATTGCAAGGCCTGGCCGGCCCTACAGCCCCAGCCCCACCGCGCTCCAATAGGTGATCCCCGCCGCGGCATAAGCGAGCGCGAACAGATAGCCGACCATGAAGGCGGGCCATTTCCAGCCATTGGTCTCGCGCCGCGTGACGGCGATCGTCGAGATGCATTGCGGCGCGAAGACGAACCACATCAGGAAGGCAAGCGCGGTCGGCAGGGACCAGTGCGCCTGTAGATTCTGGCGGATCGTCGCCTTACCGGCGTCTCCTTCGGGATCATCGACAGCGTAGACGGTACCGATCGCCGCGACCGCAACCTCACGCGCCGCCATTGCCGGGATCAGCGCAAGCGCGATGTCGCGGTTGAAGCCGATCGGCGCGACCAGCACCTGGAGGCCGTTGCCGATCCGCCCGGCGATCGAATAATCGACCTTGGAGATGTTGCTCCCCTCGGGCGGCTTGGGGAAGCTGAGCAGCGCCCAGAGCACCACGGTGGTGAACAGGATGATCGTGCCGGCGCGCTTGAGGAAGATTTCCGCGCGTTGCCACAGCCCAAGCACCACGTCGCGCAAGCGCGGCAGCTGGTATTTGGGCATTTCCATCATGAAGCCCGAGGTCGCGCCCTTCGTCACGGTGTGGCGGAGCACGAGCGCCGCGCCGAACGCGCCGACGATGCCGAAGATGTAGAGGCAGAAGAGCACGAAGCCCTGCAGACCGATGCCGGGCAGGATGTTTCGATCGGGAATCAGCGCGCCGATGATGATCGTGTAGACCGGCAGCCGCGCCGAGCAGGTCATCAGTGGGGCGATCAGGATCGTCGTCAGCCGGTCCTTCTCGTCCGCGATAGTGCGGGTCGCCATGATGCCGGGAACCGCGCAGGCGAAGCTGGAAAGCAAGGGAATGAAGGCGCGGCCCGACAGGCCGACGCTCGCCATCACCCGGTCCATCAGGAAGGCGGCGCGGACCATATAGCCTGTCGCCTCGAGCACGAGGATGAAGGCGAACAGGATCAGGATCTGCGGCAGGAACACCACCACCGCGCCGACGCCGGCGATAACGCCGTCCAGGATCAGCGACCGGAGGAAGCCGGCGGGCAACAAGCCGCCCACCGCATCGGACAGCATTGCCATGCCCGCCTCGATCCAGCCGATCGGGGTTTCGGACCAGGCGAACACCGCCTGGAACATCAGGAACATCAGCCCGAGCAGGATGATCGGGCCGGAGACCGGATGAAGCGCGATCGCATCGAGACGGTGGGTCCAGCGGCGCGCGGCGGTCTCCGACACCGTGACCGCGGTGGCGATCTGGCGGGCGCGGCGCTGCAGCACGACGATATCGTGCTGAACGCCGGCGCTGGGGCGGATCTTGTGGACACCCTTCACCACTTCGGCGAGCCGGACCTTGAGGTCGTCGAGACCGCGACGGCGTACGGCGACGGTAGGCACCACGGGGACGCCGAGCTCGCGCTCGAGCGCATCGGCATCGAGCGTCAACCCGTCGCGCTCGGCGAGATCGACCATGTTGAGCGCGACGACGATCGGCAGGCCAAGCGCGATCAACTGAAGCGTGAAGCGCAGGTGATTGTCGAGGTTCGACGCGTCGATCACGGTGATGATCGCGTCGGGCAGCCGCTCACCCTCCTGCTTGCCGAACAGCACGTCGCGGGTGACCGCCTCGTCGGGGCTCGACGGATCGAGGCTGTAGGCGCCGGGCAGGTCGAGCAGCTCGACCGGGCGGCCATCGGGCAGGGCCATTCGGCCGGCGTGGCGCTCGACAGTGACGCCGGGATAATTGCCGACCTTCTGACGGGCACCGGTCAGCGCGTTGAACAGCGCGCTCTTGCCGGCATTGGGGTTGCCGACCAGCGCAACCAGCGGGGCGGGGTTCATCTCAGGCGGCCGGAGTGACGTGGATCGCGGCGGCGACATGGCGGCGCAGCGCCACGGTCATGCGACCAATGCGGCAGGCGATCGGTCCGCCGCCGAAAAAGCTCGAGCGATGCAGCAATTCGACCTCGACTCCCTCGTCCAACCCGAGCTCGCGCAGGCGCCGCGCCTCGGGCTTTGCGAGCGCGTCCCAATCGACGGCCGAGACCGTTCCGGGGCGTTGGCGCGGTAGATGTGCGAGTCGAACAGGCACGGGAATCGCAGCGGGGGCATTCATGCTGCGATTCATTATCAATAACATCGGGACCGCGCTAGTGGTGGCTTACCCTAGCCTTATAGCAGTCAGGCGACCGGATAGCGCAGCCGGCCGATGAATCGCGACAGGCTGGGGCGATGCTCGGTGCGGGCGATGAACTGCGCCTTGGCCTTCTCGAAGCGCATGATGCCCTCGATCCGGCGGCCCAGAAAGGCGCGGGTATCGGCATGGCCTTCGCTCTCGTCACCCAGGAAGACGGTGACCGTCGCACCATAGACGCCCGCCAGGATCGCGCGCTTGGTATAATGGTTATAGTCGGTCGCGGTGTCACCCGCGGCGCGCCACATCGAATCGGCCGCGCGCCAGCCGAGCCGGGCACCCCTGGCCGCATTCTGGGGCATGGCGAGGATCGCGAGCGCGCGGCCGAGCGCGTCGCGGTGCGGGGCGACCAGATCGAGGCGCGCCTCGACCAGTGCGGTGATCCTCTGGCGAATCTTCATCGCGGCGAGCTGCTCGGGCGTGAAACGCGCCAGCATCGCGGCGTCGATCGTGGCGAACCAGGCATCGATCATCGAGACCGGGCCGTCCGAGAAGGCGAGATGCGCGACGTCGCGGTCAACGCCCGCCGCATCGGCGGCGGCATCGACTGCACGCGCGTTCCAGCCGTCGAATGCGGCATTGGCAGCCAAAGCGGGCGCCAAAGCGGAGCGGAGTTCGTCGAGAGTCGCGTCGGCCAGGTCCATTACGCCGATTTAGGCTCCTGAGCCGGCGAAGCAACCCGCGGTCCGCCGGCGCGGACCAGCACCAGCGCCGCCGCGACCAGGGCCGCACCGATGAAATCGGGCACGCCGAGGCGCTCGCCATAGGCGAACCAGCCCACGGTTCCAGCGACGATCGGCTGGGTGAGCAGCGCAATGCCGACAACGAGCGGCGAGAGATGGCCGATCGCATAGATCATCAGGCCCTGCCCCAGCACCTGGCTGGCCAGCGCGAGCCCGATGAGCACACCCCATTTCTCGGGCCAGATCGTCTCGTTCAGCACCCAGGCCGCAACGAGCAGCGGGAGCGCACTGGCGAGCGTCGACAGAGCGAGCGCGGGAATCGGCGCCATCGCCGAGCGGACGCGCGCCATCAGGATGAAATAGACGGTGTAGAGCGTGCCCGCGATCAGACAGAGCAGGTCGCCGGCAAGATGCTTGGGCGACATCTCGTAGGAGCGGCCGAGCAGCAAAGCGGCGCCGGCCGCGGCGAGCAGCAGTGCGAAGCCCTGCGAGCGCGTCGGCCAGGCGCGCGCGACGAGGAAGCCGTAGATCGGGAACATCAAGGTCGCCGAATTGCCGAACAAGGTGGCGTTGGCGAGCGTGGTGCGCAGGATGCCAAGATGCCAGCTCGCCAGATCGGCGGCGAAGGCGATACCGCCGAACGCGATCAGCAGCCACAGGCCGCGCGCGCTGGCGAAGGGCCGCCGCGAGGTCGCAAAGGCGAGGATGACCAGCAGCGGCGCGGCGAGCGCGATCCGCCAGAATCCCGCCGCGACCGGCCCGACATCGGCGAGCCGCACGAACCAGGGGCCGAAGGCGAGCGCGATGTTGCCGCAGAGCAAAGCCGCCAACGGCAACATATGCGCGGTTTCGCTCGTGAGAGTTTTTCTTGGGGACCCTGAATCGTGCATGGCGCCCTGTAGCGCCCTATTTTCGCTGCGTCACAACAGAAGGGGTTTATCCCGATATGCCGAGCCTGTTCGATCCGATCCAGCTGGGCGCGATCCACGCGCCGAACCGGATCTTCATGTCGCCGCTCACCCGCGGCCGCGCGACCCGCGAGCATGTGCCGACGCCGATCATGGCCGATTACTACGCCCAGCGCGCCGGCGCGGGGCTGATCATCTCCGAAGCGACCGGCATCAGCCGCCAGGGGCTGGGCTGGGCCTATGCGCCGGGGCTGTGGACCGACGAGCAGACCGAGGCGTGGAAGCCGGTGGTGCAGGCGGTGCACGATGCCGGCGGCCGGATCGTCGCGCAGCTCTGGCATATGGGCCGGCTGGTCCATCCAGATTTCCTCGACGGCGAACCGCCCGTCTCGGCCTCCGCGACCACCGCGCCGGGCGGGACGCGCACCTATGCCGGCGAGCATGCGGGCGAGACCAAGCGGCCTTATGGCCCAGCGCGGCCGCTGCGCACCGACGAGATTCCCGGCATCCTCGACGATTATGCGAACGCCGCGACCAACGCGATCCGCGCGGGCTTTGACGGGGTGCAGATTCGCGCCGCCAATGGCTATCTGATCGACCAGTTCCTGCGCGACAATTCGAACTTCCGCGACGATCAATATGGCGGGTCGATCGAGAACCGTATCCGGCTGCTGCGCGAAGTGACCCAGCGCGTGACCGACACGATCGGCGCCGACCGCACCGGCGTGCGCCTGTCGCCCAATGGCGAGGTGCAGGGCGTCAACGACAGCAACCCGGCGCCACTGTTCGAGGCGGCGGCCGGAGCGCTGGACGATATCGGCATCGCCTTTCTCGAGATGCGCGAGCCGCGGCCCGACGGGACGCGCGGCAGGCCCGATCATCCGCCGGTGCATCCGGTGATGCGCAAAGTGTTCAAGGGTCCGCTGGCACTCAACGCCGATTATCATGGCGACGACGCCCAGGCGACGCTGGACGCGGGCGAGGCCGATGCGATCGCGTTCGGCCGACCCTTCCTCGCCAATCCGGACCTGCCGCGACGGATCGCCGAGAAGCTGCCGCTCAACCCGCAGCGCGAGGACCTGTTTTATATCGGCGGGGCCGAGGGCTATACCGATTATCCGAACTGGGACGAGGCTCAAGCCGCCTGATCGAAGCCGTCGACCCACCTGGTAACGCCGGCGCGCGCCTGCTTGTGCAGCTTGGGCTGCACAAGCAGCACGAACAGCAGGATCGGGAAGAACGGCCAGAGCAGGAAGCTGAGCGCGACGCAGACCGCGACGACGATGGCGACCGCGAAGCGGAGATTCTTGATCTGCTGCCGCGACGCATGGTTCAGCCGCACGGTGCGCGGCGCCTTTTCGTCGAACCAGGGCTGGGTGGTGAAGACCGAGCCATCATCCACCCCGGCGGGACTGCGCTGGACCGGCGGTTGCGCCGGAGCGCCGCTGGCGGGATGTTCGTGCACCGGCGCGCCGGTCAGCGTATCGATCACCACGAGCCGCCGGCCCTTTTCCACGACGCGATAGCGGGTGGGCGGCGGCTTCATCTGCATATGCGTCAGCCGAAGCGGCTCTTGAGCGCCAGCATCGCCAGCGCCGCCTTGGCCGCTTCGCCGCCCTTGTCCTTCTCGTCAGGCTTGGCACGCGTCAGCGCCTGGGCTTCGTTCTCGACTGTGAGAATGCCGTTGCCCACGCATACGCCGTCCATCGACAGCGCCATCAGCCCGCGCGCGCTTTCGCCCGCGACGATCTCGAAATGATAGGTCTCGCCGCGGATCACCACGCCCAGCGCAACGAAGCCGTCATAGCGGCCGCTCTCCGCCGCCATCGAAACCGCACCGGGAATCTCGAGTGCGCCGGGGACGGTGATCGTTTCGTGGCTGTGCCCCGCTTCCTCGATCGCGGCGCGCGCTCCGGCGAGCAGCAGATCGTTCAGATGCGAGTAGAACCGCGCTTCGACGATGAGAATCCTGGCCATTAGCTATCCATATCGATCGGCCGCTCGCCGACGATCGACAGGCCATAGCCGTCGAGACCGATGAGGGTGTGGTGGGTGTTGGTGAGCAGGACCATGTCCTGCACGCCGAGCTCGGTGAGGATCGACGCGCCGACGCCGTAATCGCGCAGCTCGTCCATGTCCTTGGGAGCGATCGTGCCCGCTTTGGCCTGGAGCGCGAGCGTGAATTGGTCCGGGCGCGGCTTGTTGATCACGACGACGATGCCGGCGCCTTCCTGGCCGATGATCTCCATCGAGCGGCGCAGCAGCCCGCCGCGCGCGCCCTCCTCGCCGAATATGTCTCCGAACGGCGAAAGCGCGTGCATGCGGACCAATATCGGCTTGGTGGGATCGACCTTGCCCTTGACCAAAGCGACCTGCTCGCTCGCGGTCGCCTTGTTCCAGAAGGTTACCGCGGCCCACTCGCCGCCATATTCGCTGATGAAGCGGGCTTCGGCGCGCTTCTCGACGAGATGGTCGTGGCGGCGGCGATAGGCGATCAGATCGCGGATCGTGCCGATCTTGAGATTGTGGAACTGGGCGAAGGGGACGAGATCGTCCATCCGCGCCATCGTCCCGTCATCCTTCATGATCTCGCAGATCACGCCGGAGGGATTGAGGCCCGCGAGCCGCGCGACGTCCACCGCCGCCTCAGTATGGCCGGTACGCACCAGCACGCCGCCATCGCGCGCGACCAGCGGGAAGACATGGCCGGGCGTGACGATGTCTTCCTTGGACTTCGACGCATCGATCGCGACCGAGATAGTACGCGCGCGGTCCGCCGCCGAAATGCCGGTGGTGACGCCTTCACGCGCCTCGATCGAGACGGTGAACGCGGTTTCGTGGCGCGTGCCGTTGGCACGGCTCATCAGTTCGAGGCCGAGCGCGTCGACGCGCTCCTTGGTCATCGCCAGGCAGATCAGGCCGCGGCCATATTTCGCCATGAAGTTGATCGCATCGGGCGTCGCCATCTGGGCGGGGATGACCAGATCGCCTTCATTCTCGCGATCCTCGTCATCAACCAGAATGAACATCCGGCCGTTGCGGGCCTCGTCGATCAGTTCCTCGGGAGTCGAGAGGAAGCCGTGGCGCAGGCGCGCCAGTTCAGGACTTGGCACGAAGCGCCTCCATACGCTGGAGATAGCGTGCGAGCACGTCGATCTCGAGATTGACCGCCTGGCCGGGCTTCAGATCGCCGAAGGTGGTGACAGCCGCGGTGTGCGGGATGATGTTGAGCATGAATTCGACGCCGTCTTCGGTGTCACGCACGTCGTTGACGGTCAGCGAGACGCCGTCGACGGTAATCGAGCCCTTGGGCGCGACATAGGGCGCGATTTCGGAACCCGCGGCGATCGTCACGCGGTGCGAGCCGCCTTCCTCGTGCACGTCCTTCACCGTGCCGATGCCGTCGACATGGCCGGTGACGATATGGCCGCCCAATTCATCGCCAAGGCGCAGCGCGCGTTCGAGATTGAGTCGGCGGCCGGCGGTCCATTGCCCGTCGGCGGTGCGCGAGGTCGTCTCGCCCGACACGTCGAACGCCATCCAGCCCGGCCCCTTGTCGACCACCGTCAGGCACACTCCCGAACAGGCAATCGAGGCGCCGAGATCGATCGCGTCGGTCTCATAGATGGTGGAGACGCGGACGCGCAGGTCGCCCTGGCGCTCGGCGGCTTCGATTGTGCCGATATCGGAGACGATTCCAGTAAACATCAGGAGTCCCTACAGCGCCTCATGCGGGCGGAAAACCGGTTCCCGCTTTTCCTCATGAGGCGCGCTCGTAAACCTCGATCCGGTCGCTGCCAAGCATACGTGCGTCTGACAAGGTCCAGCGATTATGTGCCGCGGCGAGATCTGCGAGACCGATATCGGCGAGCGCGGACTTGCCGGCGCCGATCAGGATCGGCGCGCGGTAGAGAAGGAGCCGATCGACCAGGTCCGCGCGGAGGAAGGCCGCGGCGGTTTCGGCGCCGCCTTCGACCAGAATATGATCGATTCCCTCTAGTTCGGCGATCCGCTCGGGAGAGGCGATCGCTTCCCAGCCTTCAGGCGCCGCGCCCGTCGAAAGCAGCAGGCGGCGCGGCGAGCGGCTTTCCAGACCGGCGAGGCGGACGTCGAGGCTGGGTGCGTCGGCCTCGTATGTTCTCCGCCCGACCAGGATCGCTTCGTGGTGCGACCGTTCGAGATGGGCATGGGCGCGGGCCTCGGGTCCGGTGATCCAGCGGCTTTCACCCGAAGCGAGCGCGATGCGGCCGTCGAGCGAGGTGGCGAGCTTGAGCGTGACCTGGGGACGGCCTTTGGCGCGGCGAGTGAGGAATCCGGCCATCGCCCGGCGTCCGGCGCTCTCGCCGATGCCCTGTGAAACTTCGATGCCGGCGTCGCGGAGGCGCGCAATCCCCTGGCCATCGGTGCGGGGATCGGGATCACCGAGCGCGATCACCGCCCGGGCGACGCCGGCTTCGACCAGCAGGTTGCTGCAGGCGGGGCCGCGTGGCGAGGCATGGGCGCAGGGTTCGAGCGTCACATAGACAGTTGCGCCGCGCGACTTTTCGCCGGCCTCGGCCAGCGCCATCGCCTCGGCATGCGGACGGCCGCCAGGCTGGGTCCATCCGCGCCCGACGACGCGGCCCCCCGCCTTCGCGGGGGCAGGCTGCACGATCAAGCAGCCGACATTGGGATTGGGCGCGGTGCGCCCCTTGGTGCGCTCAGAGAGCGCGAGCGCCGCCGCCATCCAGCGGGCGTCGGTCAAAAGCCGTGATTGGTCAGCCAATCGTCGACCTTCTTGAACTCGGCCTGGTTCGCCCTGCGTCGTTTTTCGAGCGCTTCCTCGGCGATGTGCTTCTTGGCCTGGTCGATCTTCTGCTGGGCCTTGATCTGCGCGTCGGTGCGCGTGAGCGGCCAGGATTCGGCGTAGATGATGTTGCGCTCATACGGCGTCTCGACGCGCGAATCCTTCACGAACACGAAGAGCACCGCGAAGGTGATCGCCATCGAGAGCATCATGAACCAGAGCTCATGCGGTTTGCGCTGCGCAAGGAAGAACCGCAGGTCGCGAATCGCGCGGAGCGGGGACAGGGATCTCAGGAACGTCATCTCGGGCGCAAGATAGGGATGCGAGGGCTCAGGGACCAGCCCCCGCATCCAACACCCGTCAGCGGGCGTTTTCGAGCTCGAAGCGGACGTTCATGACCTTCCAGCTCTCTTCCGGAACGCCGCCGCGGCTGGCGGGCTTGAAGCGCCACTTGCCGAGCGCCTGGCGCTTGGTGACCTCGAAGAATGCCGTGCTGGTGGTGCCGAGCTGCTGAACCTCCTTGACCCGGCCATCGACGCCGATCCGCACGCGGACGCGGACCTGGCCGTCGCGCTGGGCGCGCAACTCGGACGAGGGATATTCGGGCTGAAAGTCCTTGAGGTAGCGCGGGTCCTGCTCGGCGCCCATCAACGGCGGCAGCACCTTGGGCGGTTCGACCGTCGTGGGCGGACCGGTTTCGATGACCTTCGGCTGGAACGGCTGCGGCGGATCGATGACGTCGGTCGTGGCAGACGTGTTGTCCGATTTGGTCAACACCTCGGGCTTCGGCGCGGTCGGCAGGGGTTCGCGGGCCACGTCGCGCTTCACGGTCTTGGGCTGCGGCTTCGGTTGCTCGACCGGCGGCGGGACCGGCGGATCCTTATAGTCGTTGATGATGAACCTGATCGGCTCCTTGCCGATAATGTTGGGCGCCGAATAGATCAGGCCGGCGATGATCGCGGCGTTGATCGCGAGTGCGGCGCCGAAGCTGAAGCCGCGCGAATGCGGAGGCTGGTACCTGTGATTGGCGTACATGCTGTGCACTCCATCTCCTGTTGCCGGTCTTTAGCGCCGACTTAGTGATGATACATCATTACATGCTAATGGCAAATGGTTTCCGGGTCAGGCGGCGGAGAGGCGCGCGATCGCACGATCCTTGCCGATCAGCGGCAAGAGCGCGGCCATGTCGGGGCCGTGATCGCGGCCGGTGAGCGCCTGGCGCAACGGCAGGAACAGCGCCCGGCCCTTGCGTTCGGTCTCGGCCCTGAGCGCATCGGTGAGCGCGTGCCAGGGATCGGCCGACCAATCGATCTCGCTGGCGAGCGCGGCGGCGCGGGCGAGGAAAGCACGATCCTCTTCGGCGGGCGCGGGCGAATCGACCGGGCCCTGAACGACGGTCCACCAGTCGGCGGATTCGGCGACGGTGGAGAGGTTGGGGCGTATCGCGTCCCATGCCGCGGCGTCCATGCCGGTGGGCAGGCGCGTGGCAACCGACACGAAATCGAGCTGGTGGAGGATGCGGGCGTTGAGCTGGGCCAGCTCGGTCTCGTCGAAGCGCGCCGGGGCGCGGCCGAAGCGGCCGAAGTCGAAGCTTTGGATCAAGGGCGCGGGATCGGCAAAGGGTTCGACGGGATCGCTGGTGCCGAGCCGGGCGAGCAATGCGATCAGCGCCTGTGGTTCGATGCCGATCTCGCGGAAATGCGCCACGCCGAGCGAACCGAGCCGCTTGGAGAGCTTGCCTTCGCTGCCGGTCAGCAGCGCCTCATGCGCAAAGGCGGGCGGCGACGCGCCCAGCGCCTCGAACATCTGGAGTTGGGACGCGGTGTTGGAGACATGATCCTCGCCGCGCACGACATGGCTGATCCCCATGTCCACATCATCGATCACCGAGGGAAGCAGATAGAGCCAGGATCCGTCGGCGCGGCGGACGACGGGGTCGCTCATCGTCCTGGGATCGAAGCGTTGATGGCCGCGGACGAGGTCGTCCCATTCGATTGCCGCGTCATGATCGAGCCGGAAGCGCCAGTGCGGCTGGACGCCGTCGGCTTCCAGCCTTGCGCGATCGGCGTCGGTGAGGGTCAGGGCGGCGCGGCCATAGACCGGCGGGAGACCGCGGCCGAGCAGGACCTTGCGCTTGAGATCGAGTTCCTCGGCGGTCTCGTACGCCGGATAGACGCGGCCCGCGGCGACCAATTCGGCGAAGCGTGCCTCGTAGCGATCGAAGCGCGCCGACTGGCGTTCCTCATCGTCAGGCGCGAGGCCCAGCCAGGCGAGATCGGCTCGAATCGCATCGACATGGCGCTCTTCCGATCGCGCCTGATCGGTATCGTCGATGCGCAGCAGGAAGCGCCCGCCATGCCGGCGCGCAAACAGCCAATTGTGGAGCGCGGTCCGCAAATTGCCGACATGGAGGCTGCCGGTGGGGCTGGGGGCGAAGCGGGTCGTGACCGTCATGGCCGGGACCTAGGCCGCAAGGGCGCAAGCGGCAATGCCCCTTTACCTGTCTGGACGGCCACGCCTAAGAGGCGGGCGGACGGGAGATCACGCACATGAAATTGATGGCCGGCAACTCGAACCTGCCGCTCGCCTCGGCGATCGCGGACTATCTCGAGATTTCGCTCACCAAGGCGAATGTGCGCCGCTTTGCCGACGAGGAGATCTTCGTCGAGATCCTCGAGAATGTGCGCGGCGAGGACGTGTTCGTGCTCCAGTCGACCAGCTATCCGGCCAACGACAATCTCATGGAGCTGCTGATCATGATCGACGCGCTCAAGCGCGCGTCGGCCAAAAGGATCACCGCGGTGCTCCCCTATTTCGGCTATGCCCGCCAGGACCGGAAGCCCGGCCCGCGCACGCCGATCTCGGCCAAGCTGGTCGCCAATTTGATCACCGTCGCCGGCGCCGACCGCGTGCTCTCGGTCGATCTCCATGCCGGGCAGATCCAAGGCTTCTTCGATATCCCGACCGACAATCTCTACGGCGCGCCGGTGATGTCGGCCGACATCCATACCCGCTTCCCGGACAAGCAATGGATGGTCGTTTCGCCCGACGTGGGCGGCGTGGTCCGCGCCCGTGCACTGGCGAAGCGGCTCGACAATGCCCCGCTGGCGATCGTCGACAAGCGCCGCGAGCGGCCGGGCGAATCGGAAGTGATGAACATCATCGGCCAGGTCGAGGGGCGCTTCTGCATCCTGATCGACGACATCGTCGATTCGGCGGGCACCTTGTGCAACGCCGCCGCCGCGCTGAAGGCGGCGGGCGCCGAGGACGTGGTCGCTTATTGTACGCATGGCGTACTTTCGGGCGGCGCGGTGGCGCGGGTCGACGGATCGGCGCTGGCCGAGCTCGTCATCACCGATTCGATCGGCAACCACGCGGTGATCGCCGACAGCAAGAAGATCCGGCACCTCACGATTGCGCCGCTGCTCGCCGAGGCGGTACGCCGCATCGCGGACGAAAGCTCGGTCTCCAGCCTGTTCGACTAGGCCAGCGCCTCCCAGACCAGCGCCGCGCCGACCAGGATCATCAGCCAGTAGATCGCGGTGTAGAAGCGTTCTGGCGAGACGCGGCGGACCAGCCAGACCCCGGCCAGGGTCGAGACCAAAGCGAGCGGCAGCAGCGCGGCGGAGGTGAGCAGGTTCGCCCGGCTGAACTGGCCGAGCGCGACATAAGCGGGCACCTTCAGCCAGTTGGTCGCGGCGAAATAGATCGCGGTGGTGCCGACCAGCACGTCGCGCGGCAGGTTGCGCGGCAGTACCCAGAGCTGGAAGGGTGGCTGGCCGGCATGCGCGATCTGGCTGGTGAAGCCCGAGGCGATGCCGAACAAAGATCCCACCCATTCGGGCCATCGCGCCGCGTCGCGCGGGACAGCATGCGCATCGACCCAGAGCCGGTACGCGCCGAACAGGATCGAGATCAAGCCGACCGCCGCCATCACCGCGACCGGCGAGACGCTGGCGGCAAAGGCATAGCCGAGCCAGATGCCGATCACCGATCCCGGCAGCATCCAGCCGATCAGCCGCCAGTCGACCGTGCGGCGGAACGCGAGCACGCTTACCACGTCCTGCGTGATCAGGATCGGCAGCGTGATCGCGGCGGCGCGCACCGGATCGATCGCGAAGGCGAGCAAGGGCAATGACAACGCGCCCATCCCCGCAAAGCCGCCCTTGGACAGGCCGAGCAGGATGACCGCGGGAATGGCGAGCGCGTAGAAATGCCAGTCGGTGATCATGACGTCATGCCGCCAGGCGAAGCTCCCGGGAACTCAGGCTTCATCGGTCGTCGTGCCGATATCGCCCGAGTCGACCCATTCGCGCCAGATCAGCACGAGCGCCGCCATCACGGCGGGCCCGACGAACAGGCCGAGCAGACCGATCGTCTCGACCCCGCCGACGATGCCGATCAGCACCCAGACAAAGGGCAGGCGCGTCGTGCCGCCAATCAAGCCCGGGCGCAGGAAATGGTCGATCACGAAGTTGATCACAAAGGCCAGCACGCCGACGATGATCGCCGCCACCACCGCGCCCTGGATCACCAGCAGCAGGAGCGCCACCAGCAGTACGGCGACAAGGCCGAACGGGATGATCGAGGCGAGGCCAGACAAGAGGCCCGTCAGGATCGGATGCGGTACGCCGGCAAAGGCGAAGATCACCGCCATGATGATGCCCTGGGCGAGACCGAGCAGCACGAGCCCGTCGACCGTGCCGCGCACCGAGGCGAAGATCTGGCGCCCCACGCGCCCACCGGCATCGCCGAACGCCCGGGTCGCGCCGCGCTCGAGCTGCTGCACGACGGTGTCGCGGTCACGGATCAGGAAGAACAGGACGACGATCGTGAACGCGAAGACGACGACGCGCCTGATGACGTCGTGCGTAAGGGTCCTGGACTGTGCGAGGAGCAGGTCGGTGTCGATACGCGCGAACTGCTCCGAAGCGCCGGCAGCCGTGAGGAGATGCGCATTCCACCAGGCCGTGATCTGGGCCGACCCGATCGGCAGGTTTGCTACCCAGGCCGGCACGGGCACGCCATGGGCACGCGCGTCCGCCAGCCAGAGCGCGACGCCCTGCGCCTCGACCACAGCGCGCGCCAGAGCGATCACGAGCGGTACAACGACGATCAGCAGCACGGCAGACGTGATCAGGCAGGCGACGAGCGTCTCGTGGCCAGGCCAGCGGGCCAGCAGGCGCCGGCGCAGCGGCTCGACGGCGATAGCGACGACGCCAGCCCACAGGATCGCGGGAACGAAGGCGGCGCCGATCCACAGGGCGCCGAGTGCGATCGCCAAGGCGAGCGCGACACGCGCGCGCAACTGAGCGGGCGTCGAATTGTCCAATTTAGTTCCCCGCAATTGCCCAGCGCGGCCCGCGCGCTTCGGCACGGACGATGCCCTTGGAGGCGAAGCTCCGCAATGGGCCGCGCCTTGCGGATTTGCGTCCGCAGGCAAAATGCCTAAGCGGAAAGCCATGGCCGAGGACCGTAGCGGACAGATCGCAGTGATCTTCGTCTCCGAGCGCACGTTCGAAGACGATACCGGCTATGCAGAAGCGGCGGCGGCGATGGACGCGCTCGCCGCCCTGCAACCCGGCTATCGCGGCGTGGACGATGCGCGGGGCGAGGACCGGATCGGCATCACGGTCAGCTATTGGGCCGACGAGGCGAGCGCGATCGCGTGGCGCAGGCATCCCGAGCACGCCGCGACGCGCGAGATGGGGCGGGGACGCTGGTACCACTGGTACATGCTCCACGTCGCCGAGATCGGACGCAGCTATAGCTGGGAACGCGGATGAAGGTCCGCGGCATCGACGGGACCTTCGCGCTTCTCTTCACGGTGATGCTCGCGATCGCGGCGGGCAATACCGCGCTGCAATCGGTGCTCCCCGCGCTCGGCCGCTCGCTGGGCGCCGCCGACAGCGCGGTCGCGGCGGTCTTCTCGGTCTCCGCCTTACTCTGGGTGATCTGCGCGCCGTTCTGGGCCAACCGATCCGACCGGCATGGACGGCGCGCGATGGTGCTGCTCGGAGTCGCGGGGTTCACCGCCTCGCTGTTCCTGTGCGGGCTTTTCCTGGTGCTGGGCATCAACGGCGTGCTCGGGCCGATCACCACCTTCGTCGCCTTCATCGCCGGCCGGATGCTCTACGGCATCTTCGGATCGGCGGCACCGCCGGCAGTGCAGGCGCTGGTCGCGGGGCGCACCACGCGCGACGAGCGGACCAAGGCGCTGACCCTGCTCGCCTCCGCTTTCGGACTCGGTACGATCCTGGGGCCGGCGATCGCACCCTATCTGGTGATGGGAAGCCTGTGGCAGGGCGGGCCACAGATCGGGCTGGCGGGGCCGGCCTTTGCCGGCAGCGCGATCGGTGCGGTGATCTGGATCGCAGTCGCCCGGCTGCTGCCGCGCGAGGAAACTGCGTCGCACGGCGCGGCGGTCGCCTATCCCTCGATCGGCGGACAGGGTTCGGGGGCGAGCGTTACCGCCGCCACCGCCGACCCCAGCCAGCCGGTCGGCTATTTCGATCCGCGCGTCCGCGCCTGGATCATCTGCGGGCTGGTGATCGGCCATGCTCAGGCGATGACCGGGCAGGCGATCGGCTTCCTGATCATCGACCGGCTGCACGTGACCCCGCTCGACGCGCTCCAGCCGACGGGGCTGGTGCTGATGCTGGGCGCGGTTTCCTCGCTCATGGTGCAATGGGGGTTGATTCCGCTGTTCGACCTGAAGCCGCGCGCTCTGGTGCTGATCGGCGTGGCGCTGGGAGCGGCAGGTTGCGTGGCGACGGGTAGCGCGACCTCGCTCTACGGCATCGCGCTCGGCTATGCGCTGACCGCGCTCGGCATGGGATTCGCGCGGCCGGGCTTCACCGCGGGCTCGTCGCTGGCGGTCGATACGCACCACCAGGGATCGGTGGCGGGCAAGGTCACCTCGGTCAACGGCGCGGCGTTCGTGCTCGGGCCGTCGATCGGGGTGGGGCTGTATGAGCTGTGGCGGCCGCTACCCTATCTCACGGCCGCCAGCTGGCTCGCTTGCCTGTTTGTCTATGCCTGGCTCAATCTTCGCCCTTCGGGCCATGGCCGCGGAGCATCCCCGGCGCGATGAAGCCGATCGGCTGGATCGCCGATGCCTGCTGCTTCAGCCGCCCCGACATGGCCTGATATTCCTCCTCCATCTCCGGGGTGACGGTGGCGCGCGAATCCTTCAGCGCCTCGGCGAAATGCGCCGCGGTGACTTCGCGCGTGTCGAGCGAGCTGCGCAGCGCCACCAGGCCGGCGCGGCGGACGACGTCCTCCAGATCGGCGCCGGTATAGCGCTCGGTCCGCTCGGCGATCGCCGCGAGATCGACGTCGCTCGCGAGCGGCATCTTCGCGGTCTGGATGCGCAGGATGCGCTCGCGGCCCGCATTGTCGGGCACACCGACATAGACGAGCTCGTCGAACCGGCCTGGGCGGAGCAGTGCCGGATCGATCAGGTTGGGCCGGTTGGTCGCGCCGATCACCACCACCGATTGCAGCTCCTCGAGCCCGTCCATCTCGGACAGGATCGTGTTGACCACGCGCTCGGTGACCTGAGGCTCGCCCATCCCGCCACCGCGCGACGGCACCAGGCTGTCGAGCTCGTCGATGAAGATCACGCAGGGCGCGACCTGGCGGGCGCGGGCGAAGAGGCGGGCGATCTGCTGCTCGGACTCGCCATACCATTTGGAGAGCAGGTCGCTCGACTTGGTGGCGATGAAATTCGCTTCGGCCTCACGCGCGACCGCTTTTGCCAGCAGGGTCTTGCCGGTGCCGGGCGGGCCATAGAGCAGGAAGCCCTTGGCCGGGCGGATGCCGAGGCGGCGGAACGCGTCGGGATCCTTGAGCGGAAGCTCGACGCCTTCCTTGAGGCGCATCTGCGCATCGTCGAGGCCGCCGACATCCTCCCAGCGAACCTGCGGCGCCTGGACCATGACCTCGCGCATCGCCGAAGGCTGGACGCGCTTGATCGCCTCAAGAAAATCCTCACGCGTGACCGACAACGTGTCGAGCACCTCGGGCGGGATGCTGCGATCCTCGAGATTGAGCTGCGGCATCAGCCGCCGCACCGCCTCGATCGCCGCCTCGCGGGTGAGCGCCGCGAGATCGGCGCCGACGAACCCGTAAGTGGTGCGCGCCAGCTCGTTCAGGTCGACATTATCGGCAAGCGGCATGCCGCGCGTATGGATGCCGAGGATCTCGCGGCGGCCGCGATCGTCCGGCACGCCGACGACGATCTCGCGATCGAAGCGGCCGGGACGGCGCAGCGCCTCGTCGAGCGCCTCGGGGCGATTGGTGGCGGCGATGACGACGATGTTGGCGCGCGCCTCCAGCCCGTCCATCAGCGTGAGCAATTGGGCGACGAGACGCTTCTCCGCCTCGCCCGAGACCTGGCCGCGCTTGGGCGCGATCGAATCGATCTCATCGATGAACACGATCGACGGCGCGGTCTTGGCCGCTTCCTCGAACACCTGGCGCAGCCGCGATTCGGATTCGCCATAGGCGGAGCCCATGATCTCGGGCCCGTTGATCAGATGGAAGGTCGCGTCGCTTTCGTTGGCGACCGCGCGGGCTAGCCGCGTCTTGCCAGTTCCGGGCGGGCCATGCAGCAGCACGCCCTTGGGCGGATCGACGCCGAGACGCTGGAACAGCTCGGGATAGCGCAAGGGCAGCTCGACCATCTCGCGGAGCTGGTCGATCGTGCCGGCCATGCCGCCGATATCGTCATAGGTAACGTCGGCGCGGCGCGTCTCGGCGGCCTCGGTATATTCGGGGCGCAGCTCGACCTCGGTATTCTCGTCGATATGGACGATGCCGCGCGGCGTGGTGGAGATCACCGCGAGACGGATCTCCTGGAGCGCATAGGCCGGCGCGCGGACGAACTGGGCGACATTGGGCGGCACGTCGGCGCGCTGGTGGCCGACCGTGGCGATCGTATCGCCGGCGGTGAGCGGGCGCTGGAAGAAAGTGCGCTTCAGCGCCTCGCCTGAACCCTGGAGGCGCAGATTCTCCTGTGCGGGGGCGAAGACAACGCGCGTCGCGGGTTTGGATTCGGCGCGGCGGACCTCGACGAAATCGCCCGAACCAACGCCGGCATTGGCGCGCTGAAGACCGTCGATGCGGAGCAGCTCGAGCCCCTCATCCTCCGAATAGGGTAGCACCGCGCGCGCGGGGGTGGTCCGCTTGCCGACGATTTCGATCACATCACCTTCGGTGATGCCGAGCGCGGCCATCAGCGAACGCGGGATATGGGCCAGGCCGCGTCCGCTGTCCTCGGGCCGGGCATTGGCCACTTGCAGCTTGCGCACCTGTGGTTCTTCGTCCGCCAATTCTTTTCTCCCGTTGGCGTGGAACGGAGAACCTAAGCACGGTGGACGCAAAAAAAAGGGCCGCCCCGTAGGGCGGCCTTGGAAAGTTTTAGGAGAGGATGCCTGAAAGGCAGGACATATGTGCAGTGCGGTACGAAATTGTGCAAGTGCGAAAAGATTTATCTCCGATTGCACATCTTGCAATCGTTCTTAACCGGAACGATAGTCGCTCCACAGAGTAGGAACACCATTGCCAAGTCGGAATCACTTGCCAATTTTGTGACGCACTGCACAAAGAAGAGAGAGAATGCGCCGCCTTCCTCCCCTCACCGCCATCGAGGCTTTCGTCCAGGTCGCCCGGCTCGGCTCGATCAAGGCCGCCGCCGAGGAGCTCGCACTTTCTTCGCCCGCGCTCAGCCGGCGCGTCCAATCGCTCGAACGCTTCATCGCGAAGCCGCTGTTCGAGCGGCGGCACCAGGCGCTCAAGCTCAACGATGATGGCGAGCGGCTGCTCGGCCTGATCGCGCCGGCGCTCGACGCGATGACCGACGCGGTCGAGGCGATGACGAGCGGGACCGAATTGCTGCGGCTGCGGCTGGGCGTGCTGCCGCTGTTCGCGACGCAGCGGCTGCTGCCCAAGCTGCCCGAACTGAAGCGTCGCCATCCCGAGCTGCATCTCGACGTCGATACCGCGGGGCACGGCATGGCGCGGCTGGGCGACGGGCTCGACGCGGCGATCGTGATCGCGCGCGACATCGATCCTGGTCTCTATGCGCGCCGGCTCGATCGCAACCGGGTGCATGTGATCGGCGCGCGCGCGCTGATCGAGGGGCCGAATCCGGTGAAGGAACCGCTGGATCTCAGCCGGCTGACCGCCTTGGTCCATCGCGACATGCCCGAGACCTTCACGGCATGGCGCGCGGCGGCGGGCTTTCCCGACCTCGAGCCGGCCGCGATCGACCATTTCGATTCGGGCAATCTGATGCTCGAGGCCGCGGCACAAGGACTGGGGGTCGCCTTCATGCTCGAATCGCATTTCGAGGCGGCCCGCGACGAGCGGCTCGTCCAGCTCTTCGACCTGACGGTGGAGAGCCACTACAGCTATTGGTTCGTGTGCCGTCCGCGCGCGCTGTCGCAGCGTCCGGTCAAGATCTTCCATGACTGGCTGGTGGAATCGGTGGCGGCGAAGGACCTGTAGGCCGTCCCAGCGTCGGGCCAGGGAAAGGTCCTACACCCCGGCCCCTCCTCCTCAGAGGAGGGGCTTTTAGCGGTGGTTATTCGGTGCGCATCTTGACAATCTTGCCGGGATTGCGCGGCGGCTCGCCCTTGGGAAGCGCGTCGACATGCTCCATGCCCTCGGTCACTTCGCCCCAGACGGTGTACTGGCCGTCGAGGAAGGTCGCGTCGTCGAGGCAGATGAAGAACTGCGAATTGGCGCTGTTCGGATCCATCGTGCGCGCCATCGAGCAGATTCCGCGAAGGTGCGGCTCGCGGCTGAACTCGGCAGGAACATTGGGCTTGTCCGAGCCGCTGGTACCGGTGCCGGTGGGATCGCCGCCCTGCGCCATGAACCCGTCGATCACGCGGTGGAAGACGACGCCGTCGTAAAAGCCCTCATTGGCGAGACTGGTGATGCGCTCGACATGGAGGGGGGCGAGATCGGGACGCAGCTTGATGCGGACGTCACCGGACTCGAGGGTCATGACGAGGCTGGTGGGATCGGACATTGATAACTCCTGAGGAAGGATTTGACCGCCACCTAGGCATGCAGCCCGCGACTTGCAAATCCAAGGCTGCGGTGGCAGCGCCTCGCACGGGGCCGGCGAAGGAGGTCGAACGATGAGCGAGACCGAACTTCATCCGGGCGAAGACGCGTCCGAAAGCGAGCTCGACGAGGACGACCGGCTCAAGCCCGAGTTCGTCAGCGCCGTGCTCGAGGCGGTCGAGGCCGGCGATACCGAGGCGGCGCATGCGCTCGCCGAGCCGCTCCATCCCGCCGACATCGCCGACCTGGTCGAGCTCACGCCGTCCGAACTGCGCCCGGCGCTGGCCGCCGCGATCGCCGACCTGATCGACGGCGACGTGCTCGCCGAGATGAACGACTGGGTGCGCGAGGCTTTGGTCGATGCGCTCGAGCCGCATCAGGTCGCCGATATCGCCGCCGAGCTCGACACCGACGACGCCGTCGCGATCATCGAGGACATGGACGCGGAGGACCAGCGCGAGGTGCTCCGCGCGCTCGATCCCGACGACCGCGCCGCGATCGAGGAAGCGCTTTCCTATCCCGAGGAATCCGCCGGCCGCCTGATGCAGCGCGAGCTGGTCGCCGTGCCCGAGCATTGGACCGTCGGCGACGTGCTCGACTATCTGCGCCGCAGCGAGCATCTGACCAGCGATTTCTGGGAAATCTTCGTCGTCGATCCCTCGCACAAGCCGATCGGCACCTGCGCGCTTTCCTGGATCCTGCGCACGCCCCGTTCGGTCTCGATCGGTGACGTCATGAAGCGCGAGCAGACGCTGATCCCGGTCGACATGGACCAGGAGGAAGTGGCGCTCCGATTCCAGAAATATGCGCTGATCTCCGCCGCGGTGATCGATTCGAGCGGGCGGCTGGTCGGCATGATTACCGTGGACGACGTGGTCCACATCATCTCCGAAGAGGCGGGCGAAGATATCCTGCGCCTGTCGGGCGCCGGCGAAGGCGACATCAACGAGCCGGTGTTCGACAGCTACAAGGGCCGCGTGCGCTGGCTGATCACCAACCTGGCCACCGCTTTGGTGGCGGCGACGATCATCACCCTGTTCGAGGGCACGATCCAGCGCATGGTCGCGCTGGCGGCGCTGATGCCGATCGTCGCCGGCGTGGGCGGCAATGCCGGCACCCAGACCATGGCGGTGACCGTGCGCGCGCTCGCCACCAACCAGCTGACCCAGTCCAACACGGTCCGCGCGATCCGGCGCGAGCTTTCGATCGCGGTGCTGAACGGCCTGACCGTGGCGGTGGTGATCGGCACGGCAGTGGCGTTGTTTTATGGTCATGTCGCGCTGGGCGCAGTGATCGCCGCGGCGATGCTGACCAATATCGTGATCGCCGGGCTGGCGGGCGTGGTCGTGCCGCTGACGCTCGACCGGCTCAACGCCGATCCGGCGGTGGCGTCGTCGATCTTCGTGACGATGACGACCGATTCGATGGGGTTCCTCGCCTTTCTCGGTCTCGCGACGGCAAGCGGCCTGGTGGGTTGATCGCCGCGGCCGGCAGCCCCAGATCGGGCGTGTGCCCTTACATCTGACCAAAGTCGCCTATGGCTGCGACAGCATCGAATATCTCCAGGACCGCCTGGCGCTCAAGGCCGCGCACCAGCCGGCCTTTCTGACGACGCGCTATATGCCCAAGCGGCACGAGGAGGTCGCGGGAGGATCGCTGTTCTGGATCATCAAGCACCAGTTGATCGGCCGGTCGCCGATCCTGGGCTTCGGCGAAGCCGAGGGCGGGCGCGTCGCGATCTATCTCGAGCCCAAGCTGGTGCTCGTCCAGGCGCGGCCCAAGCGGGCGCACCAGGGCTGGCGCTATCTGGAGGGCAAGGACGCGCCGACCGATCTGGGCGAGGCGGGCGCGGGAATCGCGGAGCTGCCACCAGGGCTGGTGGGCGAGCTCGCCGGGCTCGGGCTGATCTAGGGGAAGCGCACCACGTCCTGGTCCACGGGCATATCCCCGCGCCGGCCGGCCGGCGCCGGGGCGCTGAGCGCCACCGGGACCGAAGGATCGAACGTCTGCTCGATCGCGCTTTTGCCCAGCAGCGAGAAGCTGTCGATCAGATAGGGAAGACCCTCGGATTCCTCGAAGGTCATCCGATTGCTGACGTGGAAATGCAGATGCGGTGCGCCGGCCGCGCCGCTCTGCCCGAGACGCCCGATCACGGCGCCGCGCCGGACATGGTCCCCGACCTTCACCGTGACGCTGTCTTTCCGAAGATGCGCGTAATGGGCGAACACGCCCGGCGAGACTTCGAGCACCACGAAATTGCCGTACAGGGTGCGCACCGTTAGATCGTCCGGCACGGACAGCGGCGCGAGCGGCGTACCGTCCGGCGCATCGTTGCGGACATCGCGTACCACGCCGTCCGCGACCGCGAGAACCTCATGGTCGAAGCCGATCCAGTCGCCATCGGTCGTCGCTGCCAAGCTTTGGTGCCGGCCCCGCACGGAATGGCCGTTTTCATCCAGCCCGAACCAGTCGATCGCGAAGCGTTGGGGAATGGTGAGCATTCCATCGACGGCGACCAGGCTGCCCCAATGATGCGAATGTGCATTGCCGGGCCCTTCCGCCGCCAGCCAGAGTCCGCCGCGTAGGGGCGGTCCAAGCACGATTGGGGTCCGATCGGCGACGCGGCCCACTATTCCCGCCGCACGCTGAAGACTGCCGCCGGCAGTCCGAAAGTCGAGCTGATGACGGAGGGTTCGGGGCGCTGCGTCTCCAGGCAAGGTCAGCCAGAGGAACAGGACCGTGCGACGCCCCGATTCGATCGAAATCCCCCGGGCGACGTGTTCCTCGTCCATCGGCTTCGCGAGGAGCCCGTTGATCTCCGGCCCCTGCACGGTCAGCAGCGGCTGCGATCCGCCATCCGCGAACACCGAAACCTTCTCCAGCGTCAGCGGCCCGTCGCCGGAATCGAAGCTGGTGATGTGGAGCTCATAGGCAAGGTGCTGCCTGCCGTCGCTGCCGCGGACGACATTGGGCTCCCATGGTGCGCGCGCTTCGACCTGCGCCTGATGTGCCTCTTCATCGGAAGCCGGCATCGCAGGGGCGCCAGCGGGCCCGACTATCGAGGACAGAGCCAGAGCCAGGGCTGCGGCATAAAACTTCATCGAACGCGACCCCCTCGCCTGGATGGCGACAGGAGACACAGGCCGTTCAAGGGGTCAAGCCGGCCGGGCTAGTTCGCCAGCTGCGGGAAGGCGTTGCGGAACGCGGTCACCTTGGGCTTGTCCCAGCGCACGATGTAGGGGTGCGTCGGATTCCGCCAGAAAAAGTCCTGATGATAGGCCTCTGCGGGATAGAAGGCGCCGGTCTCCAGCTTGGTGACGATCGGCTTGGGATAGGCCTTTGCCCGGGTGAGTTGGGCGATGTAGGCGGTGGCGACGCGGCGCTGATCGGCATTCTGCGGGAAGATCGCGGAGCGATAGCTGGGGCCGACATCGGGGGTCTGCCGATTGAGCTGGGTCGGATCATGCGCGACCGAGAAATAGACCCGCAGCAGCGTGCCGTAGCTCACCTTGTGCGGATCATAGACGATGCGGACTGCCTCGGCATGGCCGGTGCGCTCGGTCGAGACCTGGTCATAGGTCGCGGTGCCGCGCGCGCCGCCCGCATAGCCGCTGGTGACCGACTGGACGCCCTTCACCGACTGGAACACGGCTTCCATCCCCCAGAAGCAGCCGCCCGCGAGGACCGCGACCTGGGGGCCCTTGGTCGGCGCAACGTCCGCGGCCGGCGCGGGGATCGGCACAGCACGCTCGGCGCTGCTGGCGCCGGCGGAGACGAACAGCAACGCACCGGCAAGAGCGGCGACGGGGAGGGCGATCCTGAGCATCGCCGATATGTCGGTGCCCTCAGGCCCTAGCGCAAGGCGGCGCAGGCCGTCTGAATGCGCGTGCAAGCCTCGGTCAGCAGATCCTCCGACGTTGCATAGCTGATGCGCAGCGCCGGCGAGAAGCCGAAGGCGGCGCCGTGCACTGCCGCAACCCGCGCCTCGTCGAGCAGATAGGTGACCATTTCCTCGTCGGTGGTGATCAGCTGACCCTTGGGCGTGGTCTTGCCGATCAGCGCCGAGAATTCCGGATAGACATAGAAGGCGCCTTCCGGACGCGGGCAATGCATGCCGTTGATCTGGTTGAGCATCGAGACCACGAGATCGCGGCGGGCCTGGAAGGCGGCGGTGCGCTCCTTGAGAAAGCTCTGGTCGCCGTTCAATGCCGCGACCGATGCCGCCTGCGAGATGCTGCTGGGATTCGAGGTCGACTGCGACTGGAGCTTGCCCATCGCCTTGATCAGCCAGGTCGGGCCGCCGGCATATCCGATCCGCCAGCCGGTCATCGCATAGGCCTTAGACACACCATTGGCGGTCAAGGTGCGATCGTAGAGCGAGGGGCACACCTCGGCGATCGTGCGGAATTCGAAGCCGTCATAGAGGATGTGCTCGTACATGTCGTCGGCATAGACCAGCACATGCGGGTGCCGTTCGAGCACCTGGCCGAGCGCCTTCAATTCGGCCTCGCTATAGGCCGCGCCCGTCGGGTTCGACGGCGAGTTTAGCACCACCCACTTGGTCTTCGCCGTGATCGCCGCTTCGAGCTGCTCGGGCTTGATCTTGTAGTTCTGGGCCGCGCCGGCGCTGACGAAGACGGGCTTGCCGCCCGCGAATTCGACGACGTCGGGATAGCTCACCCAATAGGGCGCCGGCACGATCACCTCGTCACCCGGATCGATCGTCGCGCAGAAGGCGTTGAACAAAGTGTGCTTGCCGCCCGAGTTCACGGTGATCTGGTTCTCGGCATAAGCGAGGTTGTTGTCGCGGGCGAACTTGGCGACGATCGCCTGCTTGAGTTCGGGCGTGCCATCGACATTGGTATATTTGGTCTTGCCCGCGCGGATCGCCTCGATCGCGGCTTCCTTGACAAAATCAGGCGTGTCGAAATCGGGCTCGCCGGCGCCGAGACCGATCACGTCGATCCCCTGCCGCTTCAGCTCGAACACGCGGCTCGTCATCGCGAGCGTGGCGGAGGGCTGGATGCGCTGGAGCGCGGCGGAAGTCTGCATGGGAGGCGCCTTTTCCGGGAGGGACGCGCGCCTATAGGTCCGGCTACGGCTTTTTCGCAACTGTAACGGCGGATACCAAACCGCGCAGCGCATTGCCGAGGAAGAAACCGCCTTCGAGATCGGCGGGTGTGAGGTCGCCCTCGACCGCACGGCCGCTATCGATCAGCTCGGCGCGGAGCACCCCGGGGAGCAGGCCACGCGACAAGGGCGGCGTCACCAAGCTGCCGCCGCGCTCGACGAAGATCGAGGTGAAGCTGCCTTCGGTAAGGAAGCCTTCAGGGTCGGTGAACACGATTTCCCAGGCACCGCCGGCGGCACGCGCGCGATCGTAGAAGGCGCGGCGGGTGGTCTTGTGAGCGAGGCGGAAGTCGTCTGGCGCGACTTCGAGCGGGGCGATCGCCACCTCCACCGGCTCGGCGGGGGTAGCGGGCAGCGGCGCGACGCCGATCGCGATCGCCCCCGAAGGGCCGAGCAGCAGGCGGATGCGCGCCGCCTCGCGCAGGCGGAAGGTCGCGGCCTGGAGCTCGTTGCGCACGCCATGGCGATCAAAGACGAACCCGAAGGCCTCCGCGCTCGCCTTGATCCGGGCGAGGTGGCGCTCGAGCAGCGGCACGCCCTGCTCGGGATCGAAGCGCATCGTCTCGATCAGATCGAAGGGCACTTCGCCGGCCGTCACGAACGCGCCCTTGGCGAGGCATTCGTCCCATTCGGCTGCGGCATTCGAATCAGCGACCACGCCCGAGCCGAGCCCGAGGCGCGCAAGGCCGGGCGCCGAGGGCACCAAAGTGCGAATCGCGACATTGAACCTGGCGTCGCCATCGGCGTCGATCCTCCCGATCGAGCCCGTATAGGGACCGCGCGCGTCTTTCTCGACCTCCGCGATCACCTGCATCGCGCGGATCTTGGGCGCGCCGGTGACCGAGCCGCAGGGGAACAGCGCGATGAGGGCGTCGACCGGATCGAGCCCGTCGGCGAGTTCGGCAGTGACCGAGGACACCATCTGATGGACGGTCGGATAGGTCTCGACTTCGAACAGGCTGGGCACCGACACGCTGCCGGGACGCGCGACGCGGGCGAGATCGTTGCGCATCAGATCGACGATCATCAAATTCTCGGCGCGTTGCTTGGGATCGCTGCGGAGCGATTCGGCATGGGCGCGGTCGCTTGCCGGGTCGGCGCCGCGGACCGCGGTGCCTTTCATCGGCCGGGCGGTGAGCCGGCCCTTGTCGAGCGAGAAGAACAATTCCGGCGAGAAGCTGAGCAGCCATTCGCTGCCGGTCGCGACCAATGCACCATAGCCGGCGCGGGCGCGGGCGCGGAGCAGCGCGTAGAGCGACGGCTCGCTGCCTGCGGTACGAACGACGGCGCGGAAGGTGAGGTTGGCCTGATAGATGTCGCCCGCAGATATATAGTCGAGCACCTGCGCGAGCGCGGCATCATAGTCCGATCGCCCGATCTTCGGCTCGGGCGATCCTGCCCAGGCGCCGGCGGGATCGGGCAGCAGCGCAGGGACCTGGTCCGCAGGGATTTCGGCGTGACCGCTGAACAGCCCGAACCAGAGCAGGGGCGCGCTGCCCGAATGTCCCGAAGCAGCGGGCTCGAGCGCGGCGCCGGCTTCATAGGCTATATAGCCGGCGGCATCGAGGCCGCGCGCACGGGCGGCGCGGAGCACTTCGAGCGCAGGGCGGACCTGATCGAGGCTGTCGGCGCGGACGATCTCGACCGGATTGGCATAGAGGCGCGCGGGTGTGCCGTTCGGACGGGCATCGTCGAGCAGCACGAAAGGCGGTACGGGCAAACGCATGCTCGCTCGGGCATGCCGCCCCCGGCCGCATCCGGCAAGCCCGTGTTGCCGTGGCCGCCCGAGCCAACTACCTGAGCGCCATGTCCGAACCGACCACTCCTCCCCAATCTCCCCCGATGCGCGCGGCGATCGTGCCGGTCACGCCGCTCCAGCAGAATTGCACGTTGATCTGGTGCACCAAGACGATGCGCGGCGCATTCTGTGATCCGGGCGGCGACCTGGAGAAATTGCGTGCGGCGGCGAAGCAGCACCATGTCACCATCGAGAAGATCCTGGTGACGCATGGCCATATCGACCATTGCGGCTCGGCCGGCGAGTTCGCCAAGGAACTGGGCGTGCCGATCGAGGGGCCACACGAGGCCGACCGTTTCTGGATCGCGCGGCTCGAGGATGACGGGCGCAACTATGGCGTACGGGGCAAGCCGTTCGAGCCCGATCGCTGGCTGGTCAATGGTGACCAGGTGACCGTCGGCAACCTCACGCTCGACGTCTATCATTGCCCGGGGCACACGCCCGGGCACGTCATCTTCCACCATCCCGAATCGAAGCTGGCGCTGGTCGGCGACGTGCTGTTCCAGGGATCAATCGGGCGGACCGACTTCCCGATGGGCAATCACCAGGACCTGCTCGACGCGATCACCGGACGGCTATGGCCGCTGGGCGGCGATACCGTGTTCGTCCCCGGCCATGGCCAGCCTAGCAATTTCGCACATGAGCGGCGGACCAATCCCTATGTCGCCGATTCGGTTCTTGCGCGCGGCTAGCGCAGCGGATTGCTGTACTGGCTGGCCAGGAACACCGCGTAGACGCCGAGGCCGAACATGACGATCATCGTCGTGGCGATGCCAACCGTCCGCCCCGGCATCCAGCCATCCATTCCGATGGGATGGAGCAGCCGCCCGAGCAGATAGAGCGCCGCTGCCGCCCATAGCCACAGCTGCGTGCCGGCGCCGAATTCGATCAGCGCAATCAGGATCAGCACGATCGGCGTATATTCGGCAAAATTGAGCTGAGCGCGCATCCGGGCGATCAGCTTGGGGTTGCCGCCGTCGCCGACGGAGACCTTTTCCGATATGCGCATGCGGCTGACGCGCACTCCCAGCCAGAGATTGATAAGAGCGGCGGCACCGGTGGTGGTGAGTGCGACAGGTAGCAGCATGGACGTCCCCCTTTGTTGGGGCCGCACCCTACACGGCCTTGCATGCCGAGCAAGAATCGCTATACGCGCGGGCTCGCTTCGTGACCTGCCTGCTGGTCCGGCGAGCGGCCGGCCCAGCCGTCGCTTGCCTGGAATATCCTGTGGGCTTATCGCGACTTTGATTCTGATAGTCTTTTAAAGGTGCCGAATGGCCGTTCCCAAGAGAAAGACCTCGCCTTCGCGGCGTGGCATGCGCCGGGCGCACGATGCGCTGAGCGTCGAGGCATTCCAGGAGTGCCCGAACTGCGGCGAGTTGAAGCGTCCGCACAATCTGTGCAGCGCTTGCGGCCACTATAACGGCCGCGAGATCACGTCGGTCGAGGGCTGAGCGACGGAGTTTAACGGGGGCGTGCCGGCATGACTTTTCCCTCGCGAATCGCCGTCGATGCGATGGGCGGTGACGAGGGGATCGCCGTCATGCTGGCCGGTGCCGCGCGTGCGCGCCGTCGATTCGAGGGGATGGAATTCATCCTTGTCGGCGACGAAGCGCAAATCCGAGAAGGCCTGAAGACCCACCCCAACCTGACAGCGGCGTCGGAGATCGTCCACGCCGAACAGGTCGTTGCGTCCGACGAAAAGCCGAGCCAGGCGATTCGCCGCGCAAAGACCACGTCGATGGGCATCGCCATCGACCTGGTGAAGAAGGGCCGCGCCGGCGCCGCGGTTTCCTCGGGCAACACTGGCGCGCTGATGGCGATGGCGAAGCTTTCCCTGCGCACCATGCCGGGGATCGACCGCCCCGCGCTCGCTGCCCTGATGCCGAGCCTGGGTGAAAACGACACGGTGATGCTCGACCTGGGCGCCAACACCGAAGTCGACGTGCGCAATCTCGTCCAGTTCGCGGTGATGGGCGCCGCCTATGCGCGCACCGCGCTCGATCTCGATCGTCCCCGCGTCGCCTTACTCAACATCGGCACCGAGGAGATGAAGGGCACCGACATCATCCGTGATGCCGCCGCCCAGCTGCGCGCCGCGACGCACCTCCCGCTTGAATTCACCGGCTTCATTGAAGGCAACAAGCTGTCGCGCGGCGAAGTCGACGTGATCGTGTGCGACGGCTTTTCGGGCAATATCGCGCTCAAGACCGTGGAGGGCACCGCGCGGTTCGTCGCGGATCTGCTCAAGCGCGCGTTCAGCAGCTCGACTCGCTCGAAGATCGGCTTCCTGATCTCGCGGCCCGCAACCGAGCTGCTCCGGCATCATCTCGACCCCAACAACCACAATGGCGCGGTCTTTCTCGGCCTCAACGGCATTGTCGTGAAGAGCCATGGCAGCGCCAACGAACTGGGCGTAGACACGGCGATCGGCTTCGCCGCAAAGATGCTGCGCGACGATCTGACCCGGCGCATTGCCGAAGACCTTGGAAACTTCGAGGCCAAGGCCGCGTAATGACAAGTATGGAAGGCGTGAAATGACTGTGCGTTCGGTGATTCTCGGCACCGGATCGGCACTGCCGCCGCGGCGCGTGTCGAATGCGGAGCTGGCCGAGCAGGTCGAGACGACCGATGAGTGGATCGTCGAGCGCACCGGCATCCGCTTCCGCCACATCGCCGGCCCCGACGAGACGACGAGCACATTGGCGACCGACGCGTGCAAGGCCGCGCTGGTGGCGGCGGGTGTGGACGCGGCGAGCATCGACCTGATCGTGCTAGCGACTGCGACGCCGGACCAGACCTTTCCTGCCACCGCGACTCGCGTGCAGACTGCATTGGGCATCAACGATTGCGTCGCGTTCGACGTCGCCGCGGTATGCTCGGGCTTTCTCTATGCGGTGCAGATCGCCGACTCGATGATCCGCGCCGGCACGGCCAAGCGCGCGCTGGTGATCGGCGCCGAAACCTTCAGCCGGATCCTCGACTGGGAGGACCGCGCGACCTGCGTGCTGTTCGGCGACGGCGCCGGCGCGATCGTGCTCGAGGGCCAGGACGTGGCCGAGGACGGCCGCGGCATCCTGACGACCAAGCTCCATGCCGACGGGCGCTACAACGATCTTCTCTATGTCGATGGCGGCCCCTCGACGACCGGCACCGTCGGCAAGCTCAGGATGAAAGGCCGCGAAGTATTTCGCCATGCCGTGGTCAATCTGGCCGCGGTGATGGAGGAATCGCTGCGCGCCGTCGGCCTTTCGTCCGCGGATGTCGATTGGGTGGTACCCCATCAAGCTAATGCGCGAATCCTCGATGCGACCGCGCGCAAGCTCAACCTCGCGCCCGAGAAGGTGATCGTCACAGTCGATCGCCACGCCAATACTTCGGCGGCCTCGGTGCCGCTCGCTCTCGATGCGGCGGTGAGGGACGGACGCATCAAGCAGGGCGATCTGATTGTCCTCGAGGCCATGGGTGGCGGCTTCACCTGGGGTGCCGCGGTCGTCCGATTCTAAATGTTTCTGTAACGTGTCTGTTTGTTGCTAGACAGCTGGCCTAGTGATTTGCTACGTAAACACAATCTGGCTAGAGCGTGATCAACATAGATCAATTGGGGACTTGCCAAGATGACTGCTGTGGGCACACTGACCAGGGCCGATCTCGCTGAATCGCTTCACCGCGAAGTCGGGCTCTCGCGCGCAGATGCTTCGCGGTTGGTCGAACAGATTCTCGGACATATGTGCGAAGCGCTGTCCAAGGGCGAGAACGTCAAGATCTCGGGCTTTGGCAGTTTCATCCTGCGCGACAAGGGCGAGCGCGTGGGCCGCAATCCGAAGACCGGCGTCGAAGTACCGATCGCGCCGCGCCGCGTCCTAACCTTTCGGGCCAGCCAGATGATGCGTGACCGCATCGTGGCTGGAAGCTGATACGCGGATGCCAGCGACCGAAAAGGCCGCTGGCGCCTTGCGCACTATTGGCGAGCTCGCTGACGAGATCGGCCGGCCGCAACATATACTTCGTTATTGGGAAACGCGCTTCCCGCAGCTTCGTCCGCTCACACGCGCCGGCAATCGCCGTTACTACCGGCCCGACGACGTCGCGCTCGTCCGCCGCATCCATCATCTGCTGAGCGACGAAGGCTATACGATCCGCGGCGTGCAAAAGCTGCTGGCGGAGGAGAAGGCCGCGCGGCCCAAGGGCGCCGCGAAGGGCCTCAAGCAAATCCGCGACTCACTCTCCGACGCGCTAGAAGCCGACAAAGCCTGACTCTCCGACCTAGTTCGCGTCGGGGCCAAGGCCGGGATCCAGATCGCGGGGTCGCACGAAGCGCGCCAGAACACCTTCCCCGGGCGCGACATCTCCCCAACGGCGAACGCCGAAACGCAGCTCCGCAAGACTGGCGGTCGGGAATTTGATCTCGACCTGGCCGCGCAGGGACCCATCGGCGCCGCTGAGCAGCAGCACCAGCTCTTCGAGACCGGGATTGTGCCCGGAAATCAGCACGCTTTCGATCGTGTCGGGCAATTCGCGGACCATGTCGAGCAACGTGGCGGCCGAGGCGAGATAGGCGCGCTGCTCCCAGGCCGGCGTAAGTTCGTCGCCATAGCCTTGGCTGACATGCTGCAACGTCTCGACCACGCGGACGGCGGGCGAGGCGATGACATGATCGAAGGCGAGCCCCAGGCTCTTCATGTGCCGCCCCATCATCGCGGCGGCACGCTGGCCCTTAGGATTGAGCGGCCGATCGAAATCGCGTGCGACCGGATCGTCCCAGCCGGATTTGGCGTGGCGCAGCAGAGTCAGCGTCTTCATGCGTCCCCAGGGGCTCGGGCGGATTCGGGCGCCTCATGCCGCAACCCGTGCCCCAAGGAAAGCCGAACCCGCTCGACCGCCTCATCGAGCGTGACGCGCGCGACCGGTGTCCCCTGCGGAAACGCGCCGAGCAGACGCGACGGCATCGCCGAGGAGAGCAGAACGAAGGCCCCGCGATCATCGGCGCGGCGGATCAGGCGGCCGAACGCCTGGGCCATGCGCGCCCGGACAACGCGATCGTCATAGGCGGTGCCGCCACCCGCCAGGCGCCGCGCGGCGTGCAGCACGGTCGGCTTGGGCCAGGGCACCCCCTCCATTACCACCAGGCGCAGCGAATCGCCGGGAACGTCGACGCCGTCGCGAAGCGCATCGGTGCCGATCAGCGAGGCGCGCGGATCGTCACGGAAAATGTCGACCAGAGTGCCGGTGTCGATCGGATCGACATGCTGGGCAAGCAAGGGAAGGCCCTCGCGCGCCAGCCGATCGGCGATTCGGGCATGGACCGCACGCAACCGGCGAATCGCCGTGAACAGGCCGAGCGTACCGCCGCCCGAAGCGACGATCAGCCGGGCATAAGCATTGGCGAGCCCGGGCAGGTCGCCGCGCTTCACATCGGTGACGATCAGCACTTCGGCCTGGGTGCCGTAATCGAACGGACTCGGCGCCTCGAAACGCTGGGCGGGACGGAGCAGATGCTGCGCGCCCGAGCGCGCCTCCGCCACGTCCCAGTCGCCGCCAGCACGCAAGGTAGCCGAGGTGACCAATGCGCCGTGCGCGGGCTCGAGCACGGTCTTGGCGAAGGGGCGCGAGGGATCGAGCCAGTGGCGATGCAGGCCGACATCATATTCGCGGCCCTCGACACGATCGACCGCTAGCCAATCGACATATTCGGGATCGGCCGGGCCACCCACACGTGCGATCAGCGCCAGCCAGGCACTGACCGTGTCGGTGCGCCAGCCGAGCGAGGCGATCGCACCCTCGATCCGGGCGCGCGCCGGGCCGTCCATCCAGTCGGGCGCCTCGGCAAGCACGGCTTCGAGGCGGCGGCCGAGCGTGACGAGCGGGCGGACCAGCGCATCGAGCGCAGCGCCGGCGGGTCCGGCCGCCTCGACCAAAGCGGCATCGGGCTCGGCGAGCTCGGTCTCGAGGCCGTAGCCCGCGTCGGCAGCGCCATTGGCGTCGCGGGCGTAGACCAGCCCGCGCACCGCCGCGAGCAGGGCTTCGACCGCCCCGAACGGTTCACCTTCGCCCAGGCGCTGCAGCCAGCCGTCGCTGGGCATGGCCCGCGCGGCATCGACCGCATCGGTGATCGCGCGGCCGCCTTCCTCGTCATAGCTAGCGACGTCCGAAAGCCGTGCGGCGAGGCCGCGGCGGCGCCCGCGCGCGCCCGATTCGGGGCCGGTGATCCAGCGGCGCAGCTCGATCGCCTCCTGGCCGGTGAGCGCGGCGGAGAACATGGCATCCGCAGCATCGAACAGATGATGCCCCTCGTCGAAAACATAGCGGGTGGGGCGATTGGCGGATTCGCGGCCGCGCGCGGCGTTGACCATCACCAGGGCGTGGTTGGCGATGACGATGTCTGCCTCGGCGCTCGCCCGCGCGGCGCGCTCGATGAAGCATTTCCGGTAGTGCGGGCAGCCGGCATAGATGCATTCGCCGCGGCGATCGGTGAGCGCGGTCGATCCGTTGCGGCGGAACAAGGTGGGGAGCCAGCCGGGCAGATCGCCGCCGATCATGTCGCCGTCGGCGGTATAGGCGGCCCAGCGCGCGGCCAGTTGCGCGAGAATTGCCGCGCGACCGGCGAACCCGCCTTGCAGCGCATCCTCCAGATTGAGCAGGCAGACATAATTCTCGCGACCCTTGCGCGTGACGATCTTGCGCTTGCGCACCGCTTCGTCGGGAAAGAGCCGCTCGCTTTCGTGCGTCATCTGGCGCTGGAGCGCCTTGGTGAAGGTGGAGACCCAGACGGTGCCGTCGGCCTGCTCGGCCCATAGCGAGGCGGGGGCGAGATAGCCGAGCGTCTTGCCGATGCCGGTGCCCGCCTCGGCCAGCACCAGAATGGGCGAATCGCGGACTTCGCGCGGGGCGAAGGCGTTCGCCGCGGCGGCAGCATAGTCGCGCTGGCCCTGGCGGCGCTCGGCGCTGGTGCCGGTGAGGCGGGCGAGGCGTTCGGCGACGTCCGAATCGTGGAGTGTCACGGTACGCGGCGCGGCGCGCGGCGCGTGCTCCTCCCATTCGGGGAGCTTCGAGAACAGCCAGCGCTCGGCCTGGGCGGGCTTGGCGACCTGTTGCGAAAGCGCGGGCGCCCAGGACCAGCGCAGGCGGAACAGCGACTGGAGCGAATTCCACGCACCCTCGCGCTCGAGCCAATCGCCTCCGGGTACCGCCAGCAGTTTTTCGGCGGCGCGACGGAGGAAGCCGGCGATTTCCGAATCGTTCGCCGGCACGTCCAGGCCGGTGACGCGCGCTAGACCCTTGGGCGTGGGCACCATGAAACGCGCAGGATGGAGGAAGGCGAAGAGCTCGAGCAGATCGAGCCCCGAAATCTCGGGGTGGCCGAGCCGCTGGCCGATCAGCGGGGCGTTGAGCAGGAGGATGGGGGTATCGGCGGCGATGCGGATCGCCTCGCCCCGGCTCACCGCGCGGGTTTCCTCGGCGGTGGCGATCCAGATGCCACCATGGCTGGCGTGCAGCGCAGGATAGGGGAAAGCCGGCATCATCGACACGCCATGATTCCGTACACTTTTCGTTCCGGTTGACCAGCCCGGTCGACGGCAAAGTGCGCGGACGCGCGCTGCATTCGTGCACTTTTGCCGCTCAGCACCATGAGAGGCACCCTATCGTTTCGGCTGACTGCTGGCGGCTGAAATCACGCTTAAGTCCCGGCCCAGTGCCTTAATCCGGGAGAATGAACATGAATATCAAAGCATCCAGCCTGCTGACGCTTGCCGTGGCGCAAGCGCTTAACGCCACGCCGGTCGCTGCGCAAAGTGCCGAGAAACCAGCCATCGTGCTGGTCCACGGCGCGTTCGCCGACGCCGCCAGCTGGGCACCCGTAATCTCCATTCTGCAGCAGGACGGCTATCAGGTAACCGCGGTCGAAGAGCCGCTCGAATCCTTTGCCGGCGACGTTGCAACAACCGAGCGAGCGCTTGACGCGCAAACCGGACCGGTTGTGCTCGTCGGACATTCCTACGGCGGCGCAGTCATCACCGAGGCCGCGGCCGGCAAGCCCAATGTAAAGGCGCTCGTCTATCTCGCCGCGATCGTACCCGACGCGGGAGAGCCGATCGCGGCCTTTCTCGGCAAATATCCGACCGATCTTGCGCAAGCACAAAAGGTAGATTCTGCCGGCTTCGTGACCGTCGATCCTAGCAAGTTCCGCCAGGTGTTCGCTGCCGATCTCTCCGCCGCGCAGGCTGCGGTCGCAGCGGCAACTCAGAAGCCGATCAAAGGCGACAATTTTGGTGCCAGTCCGGAACACGCGGCGTGGAAGGCGATCCCGTCCTGGTACGTCGTCTCGTCGCGGGATCACGCGCTGAGTCCCGATCTCGAGCGCTTCTACGCCAAGCGGATCGGCGCTCTCACCACCGAACTCGATGCTAGCCACGTCGCCTTCATTTCACATGCCAAGGAAGTCGCCGCCCTGATCGAGGAAGCGGCAAGCGCCAAATAATATGTCGGCAGTTAGGATCGGCGCAGGGGCCTCACGCGATCATTGGCGTGCGGCGCGCGTGCCTCGCACTTCTTCGCCAAAAACGGGAATTTCAGGAGGAGGGCCGCATCCGTTTCCGGATGCGGCCCGATAGCCTCAGCAACCGCAGTCAGTGCACTTGCAATTGACGCACTGGCAACGGTTGGCGGCCTGCGCATCGGCCTGAACGGCGTCGGTCATTGTCTTTCTCCTTCACCCGGGAATGGGCGAATCACTGTATGCGCTCCGTACCTAAGTACGGAGTCAAGCAATGGTTCGACGCCCGCCTCCGCCCGCAAATACTGGCGGCGGGCGCCGCTCTCGGTTAGACGCGCTGCAACATGACGATCGATCCTCAGCTTCGCGCCGCCGCGCTCGACTCCAAGGCCTGGCCCTATGAAGAGGCACGCAAGCTGCTGAAGCGCTATCCAGACGGCGCGCCGGCCAAGGGCCATGTGCTGTTCGAGACCGGTTATGGTCCGTCGGGGCTGCCGCATATCGGCACGTTCAACGAAGTGCTGCGCACGACAATGGTGCGCCATGCGTTCGAAGCGATGTCCGACGTGCCCACCCGCTTGATCGCGTTCAGCGACGACATGGACGGCTTGCGCAAGGTTCCGGAGAATGTGCCCAACAAGGAGATGCTGCGCGAGCATCTCGGCAAGCCGCTGAGCCGCATCCCCGATCCGTTCGGCACGCATGAGAGCTTCGCCGCGCACAACAATGCGCTGCTGCGCCAGTTCCTCGATCAGTTCGGCTTCGAATACGAGTTCGCCTCGTCGACCGACTATTACGCCGACGGGCGTTTCGACGAGACGTTGAAGGCGGTGCTGCGCAACTATCAGGCGATCCTTGACGTCATGCTGCCAACCCTGGGCGCGGAGCGCCGCGCGACGTATTCGCCGGTGTTGCCGGTGAGCCCCAAGAGTGGGATCGTGCTGCAGGTGCCGGTCGAGGTGATCGATGCCGAGGCCGGCCTGATCGCGTTCGACGATGAGGACGAGCGGATCACCCAGACGATCCTGGGCGGCCATGCCAAGCTGCAATGGAAGGTCGACTGGGCGATGCGCTGGGTCGCGCTCGGCGTCGATTACGAGATGTCGGGCAAGGACCTGATCGATTCGGTGACGCAGAGCTCGAAGATCTGCCGCGTGCTCGGCGCGCGCCCGCCCGAGGGCTTCAACTATGAGATGTTCCTCGACGAGAAGGGCGAGAAGATCTCCAAGTCCAAGGGCAACGGCTTGAGCCTCGAGCAATGGCTGACCTATGGGCCTGAGGAGAGCATCGCCTTCTACGCCTATCGCGAGCCGAGAAAGGCCAAGCAGCTCCATTTCGGCGTGATCCCGCGCGCGATCGACGATTACTGGAAGGCGGTTGCCGATTATCCCGAGCAGCCCGTCGCCCAGAGGCTCGGCAACCCGGCGCACCATATCCATAACGGCGCGGTGCCGGCCGAAACGCCGCCGGTCAGCTTCTCGCTGCTGCTGAACCTGGTCGGCGTGCTCGGCAGCGGCGCGACCGAGGAACAGGTCCGCGGCTATCTCGCGCGCTACTTACCGGAATCGGCCGCGGAGCAGCATCCCGCACTGAACGCGATGGTGCCGTTCGCGATCGCATTTACCCGCGACATCGCGGCGAAACCGGTGCGCCGGGCGCCCGAAGGCGTGGAAATCGAAGCGCTGCGCGATCTCGATACGCAACTGGCGGCGCTGCCGGCCGATACGGGCGCCGAGGACATGCAGAACATCGTTTATGAGATCGGCAAGGCGCGCTTCGGCAAGGAAGCGCTGCGCGACTGGTTCAAGGCGCTGTACGAGACTTTGCTCGGATCCGAGCAGGGGCCGCGCATGGGCAGCTTCATCGCGCTCTACGGCATCGACAACAGCCGCAGGCTGATTGCAGAGGCGCTGGCCAAGGCATGAGCGGGCATGGTGCCGAGGCGGAGGGCAAACCCGACTCGGTGCTGCGCGATTTCCTGAAGAGCGAGGCGGCGGGCGGGATCTTCCTGATCGCCGCCGCGGCGCTGGCGATGCTCGCGGCCAATCTGCCGGGCATTTCCGAAGCCTATTTCCACACGCTGCACCTGGAGACCGGACCCGATCTCGGCCATGGGCCGATGACGGTGCATCTTTGGATCAATGACGGGCTGATGGCCTTGTTCTTCCTGCTCGTCGGGCTGGAGATCAAGCGCGAGCTGGTCGATGGGCAGCTCGCCACCTGGGAGCGACGGCGGCTGCCCTTTATCGCTGCGGCGGCGGGAATGGTGGTGCCGGCGCTGATCTATCTGGCGACCATCCAGGGGAAGGCGGAGCTGAGCGCGGGCTGGGCGATCCCGGCGGCGACCGACATCGCCTTCGCGATCGGAGTGCTCGCGCTGCTGGGAAGCCGCGCACCGGCGAGCCTCAAGCTGTTCCTGACCACGGTGGCGATCGTCGACGACATGGGCGCGGTCGCGATCATCGCCCTGGCCTATACCGCGCATATCGGCTTCCTCGCGCTGGCCGGCGCGGCGGTGGTGCTGGCTGGGATGATGATGCTCAACCGGCTCGGCGTGACGCGCCTGCTGCCCTATCTGATACTTGCGGCACTGCTCTGGGTGCTGGTGTTCCTGTCGGGCGTGCATGCGACGATCGCGGGCGTGGCGGCGGCGATGACCATACCGATCCGCAGGGACGATGCACACTCGCCGCTGCATCGACTAGAGCATGGGCTGCATCCCTGGTCGGCTTATCTGATCGTGCCATTGTTTGGATTCGCGAATGCCGGGGTTTCGCTGGCGGGGGTGTCGGCCGGCGTGCTGCTGGCGCCGCTGCCGCTTGGAATCGCGGCGGGGCTATTCCTGGGCAAGCAGATTGGCATCTTCGGCAGCATCTGGATCGCGGTGAAGACCGGCTTCGCGAAGCGCCCGGGCGGCGCGGGCTGGGCGCAGATCTATGGCGTGGCGCTGTTGGCGGGCATCGGCTTCACGATGAGCCTGTTCATTGGCGGGCTGGCCTTTCCGGGACGGCCCGAACTGGTCGACGAAGTGAAGATCGGTGTGCTGGCCGGCTCGATCCTCTCCGCACTAGCCGGCTATCTGGTACTGCGCTTCGCGCCGCGCCGATCGCCAAGCATTGCGACGACGCAGAGCGCGAGCCCACCCAGCGCGAGCAACGCTCCTACCCAGCCGGTCGACGTCCAGCCATAGCCCGCGGCGATCGCGATGCCGCCGAGCCAGGGGCCGAGCGCGTTGGCGGTGTTGAACGCCGAATGGTTGAGCGCGGCCGCCAGCGCCTGGGCATCGCCGGCGACATCCATCAGCCGCGTCTGGAGCACCGCGCCCAGCGCGCCGCAGAATCCGATCGCGATCACATCGAGGCAGATCGACCAGAGCTGGCCCGCCGCGAACGGATAGAGCGCGAGCGCGACGGCGCTGCCGATCAGCAGCGCGGCGGCAGTGGGCATCAGCGCGCGATCGGCGAAGCGCGGCGCGATAAGGTTGCCCGCGGTCATGCCGATGCCGAACACCGCAAGCACCAGCGGGATCGTCGTCGCGGGCGTGCGCGTCACTTCGAGCAGAGTCGAGGCGACATAGGTGTAGACGCAGAACAGCCCGCCGAATCCGATCGCGCCGATGCTCAATGTCAGCCACACTTGGCCGTTGGCGAGCGCGCCGAGTTCCTTGAGCGGGCTGGCATCGGCATGGACTCGGTCGCGCGGGGCGAAGGCGCCGACAAGTGCCACCGTGAGCAGCGCGAACGCCGCCACCACCGCGAAGCCCCAGCGCCAGCCGACCGCCTGGCCAAGCCAATTGGCGAGCGGTACGCCGATTACGGTGGCGACGGTAAGGCCGAGCATCACCCGGCCCACGGCCTGCGAACGCTTGTTGAAGGGCACGAGCGAAGCGGCGACCAAAGCGGCGATGCCGAAATAGGCTCCATGTGGCAGGCCGCTCAGGAAGCGGAATAGCAGCATCCAGCCATAGGTCGGCGCCAGCGCGCTGAGGCCGTTGAACAACGCGAAGCTGGTCATCAGGAGAATCAGGAGGGTTCGACGGGAGAGCTTGGCCGCGCCGACGGCAAGCAGCGGCGCACCGACCACCACGCCGAGCGCATAGGCGCTGATCACATGCCCCGCGGTTGGCTCGTCGATATGAAGTCCCGCGGAGAAATAGGGCACCAGGCTCATCGTCGCGAATTCGGTCGTCCCGATCGCGAAACCACCCATCGCCAGCGCGAAATGGACAAGCGCGACCGGGGCGGCGGGGCGGACGGGAGCAGGGGCGTGCATGGCCCCCAAGTGGCCATGCTGCAGTGCAGCGTCAATGCTGTTGTATCAGGCCTTGAAGCAATGCTGGCGATGCCAGGCGAGGAAGAGCGGATGCGGACGGTCGGCCGGCCGCTTGGGCCCGTGCGCATATCCCGACTGATTGAGAAGCGCGGATACGCTGTCTCGGTCGTTCACATGCCGTGAGACCAGGATCTGGAGATCGTCCTCTAGCGAGACGAGACCTCGATCGAACATCCAATGTACCGTGCCCGAAAGCGCCAACCCGTTTGCCACGATGTCAGGGCCATGCGCCTCTACCGAACGAATATGCGCAGCTTCGACTTCGGCTCTGCCACCACCGTTGATTAATTTCAGCCCGGTCAGCGCACATCGCGAGTCATAGGCTTCGAGGACCGTCTTGCGAAACGCACGATCCCTCACGGGCCGCGATACGAGCTGAGAAATGCGCTCCCTTTCCCCGAAATCAAACCCGATATTCTGATCGCCGACGCGATTTTCCGGGGGCGGCATTCCACTGCGCGGTAGAAGCTGTTCGTCTTCGCGCAGTCCTAAATTGACGATCCGGACAAAATCCCGAGCGGAAATCGGCCGCACGGCCGCCTGTGCGCGACCCGACAGCTTCATCTGATCGTTGAGCAAGCCACGCTCGACTTGTTCGCCATCCACCACGAAAGGCACCGGCGTGCTGAACTGCAGGAAGCTGCCCTCCTCGATCATCGCATAGTACATGCCGGGCTGATCGGGATCTGGGGTGATCGACTGGACCTTCGCCACCGCCCAATAACCTCGTGTCTGCGGAACCTTCACCGGCTCGTAGTAGAGAATCCAATCCTCCACACAGGCACGAGCACGATCGAGATATTGCTTGGGGAAATGATAGCGGACCGCCAGCGTGTCGCGGTAAATGGAATCCTCTCGGTGGATGAAAACGCCGTTCGCCATCCCATTGAACTATCGGCCAACAACCCGGTCTGGCAAGCTGACCGCGCTGCGCTCGAGCGCGATTATCTATTCCGCCGGAAACACACCCAGCGCGCCATGGTTGCTGGGCGTGCAGAAGAGGATTTCCCAGGCGAGGTCCTCCCCTTCCTCGGCCGACGCCACGACCGCGGCTTTCACGCCATAGCTCTGGTTGGCGATGGCTACGCGCGCGTCCAGCGTCGTGCGCCGGATCGGATCGACTTCGATCGCCACCACCGCAAGACAGAGCTGTGCGAGAGCGCGCTTGTTGTGCTTGAGCCATGAGATCCGTGCCTTGCGCGCCTCAGCTGGCTCCGGGCCGTCGATACGATGCAGGATCACGAAAGGCGAGCCCTGCGCCACCAGTGCGTCCATCTCGACCTGCCATCGCCGCGCATTCACTTCATCGCGCACGGGAGCGCCTGTCCAGATCAGCGGGAATTCGGTAACGTCGTGCAACCGGAAACGATCGGGATCGAGCCACATTACGAATCTCCTTGTGGTCGATGTAGGACGGGCGTTATCTGACCTGATAACGGCATCTGGACAAAAAATAATGGGTAGCGGCCACACGATTGAGAAAGCCTTCGAGCATTTCGATATCGCCGATGGACCGCCGTTGGTCGCTTTCTGGGGCAAGGAAGTGCCGGAGAGCGATCTGCATCTGCACCATATGGAAGTCGACTGGCATTCGCATGTGCGCGGCCAGCTTTTCTATGTGGAGGACGGGCTGGTGCGCGTCGAGACCCGGCGCGAGGCCATGTTGTACCCGCTGCAC
This sequence comes from Sphingomonas sp. JC676, assembly GCF_014489075.1. Taxonomy (GTDB): domain Bacteria; phylum Pseudomonadota; class Alphaproteobacteria; order Sphingomonadales; family Sphingomonadaceae; genus Sphingomonas. The sequence goes on from NZ_JACTGR010000006.1 coordinate 207,638, forward strand.
CGTCTCGGCTGGATGCCGCCCTATCTGGACCACAAGATCGCGATCAGCGGCACGCTGCGCGGCTGGGGCGTGTTGCTGCGTCCCGATCTGTGCGCCTGCCTGCCCGCGGAGCCCTGCGTGATGGGGACGAGCGGCCTGCTGCGCGCGCTGGTGGAACGCGCCGCGGGCTGGACGGATCCGGCCGAGGTGACGCCGGACCGCGCACGGCTGATCGAGGTGATGCTCGACGAGATCCGCATGGCGCCACGCCAGCCGCTGCACCTGCCGATGCCGCGGGATCCGCGCGCGCTGCGCATCGCGGAGCGGCTCGTGGCGCACCCGGACTTGCCGGACACGCTTGAGATGCTGTCGCGCTGGGCCGGACTTTCCGAACGCACGGCGCGACGCGTCTTCCATGCCGAGACCGGCATGCATTTCGGCCATTGGCGCCAGCAGATGCGGCTGACCCGTGCGATGGAACGGCTGGCGCGCGGCGAGCCGGTGAGCGAAGTCGCCGATGCGGTGGGCTATGCCAGCCCGAGCAATTTCATCGCCATGTTCCGCCGCGCCTTCGGCGAATCTCCCGCCCGCTTCTTCGCCAATCGCGGGGCGCTGGCCTGAATTTCAGACTCCCAGCCATTCGAGACCATCCGGAAGCGAGTCCGCCGAATAGTCTATCTGGAGCACGCGCCTGTGGCCTAGGCGATTCGATGCGGCGGAAGCGTGGACGATCGGCGTGGCATAGACCCAGATATCGCCCAGATCGGCGAGGCAGGTCGCGATTCCGCATCGCTCCACCACCGATGTGAGATCGGCCTCGGCGATTCTGCCGAGCCGATGCGAGCCCGGCGCGATCAGTAGCGGCGCGTTGCCGTCAGGCACGGCATCGAGATGGATACGGATCGTCAACATGCGTTCGATCAGCGCGAAAGGCGGTTCCACGTGGATCATTCCGGCCTTGACCGACCAGGGACCGAAACCGGGAACGTCGGCGCGAGCCCGCACCGCGATGGTGCGATCCTGATGCCAGCCCAGCGCCCAGTTTGCCGCGGACGTCTTGTCGAACAGGATGACGCGCACCGGCCGGGCGTTCGGGCCGAGGTGCCGGGCCGCCTCGTTGCCCAGCGCCTGATCCCCGAGCAGATTGGCGAGCGCAGCGATGCCGTGGAGACGGATGCCGGCGCGATCGCTGGGCAGGTCGGCTGCGATCGCGTGGAGCCCGGGCAGAAAAGGGGCGGCCGCGCCATGCCGGCGGGCCGCCCCATGATCTTCGAGCGTGAGCGTCACGCTCAGAGCTTTTCGGTGAGCTCCGGAACGATCTTGAACAGGTCGCCGACCAGGCCGATGTCGGCGACCTGGAAGATCGGGGCATCCTCGTCCTTGTTGATGGCGATGATGGTCTTGGAGTCCTTCATGCCGGCAAGGTGCTGGATCGCGCCCGAGATGCCGATCGCGATATAGACTTCGGGGGCGACGATCTTGCCGGTCTGGCCGACCTGATAGTCGTTGGGCACATAGCCGGCGTCTACCGCCGCGCGCGATGCCCCGACCGCGGCGCCGAGCTTGTCGGCGAGCGGCTCAATGAGCGTGTGGAAATTCTCGCTGTTCTGCAGCGCGCGGCCGCCCGAGACGATCACCTTGGCGCTGGTGAGCTCCGGACGCTCCAGCTTGGCGATCTCCGCCGAAACGAACGTTGAGATGCCCTTGTCACCTTCGCCGCTCACGGCCTCGACCATGCCCGAGCCGCCCGAGGTCGCCGCCTTGGCGAAAGCAGTGCCACGCACGGTGATCACCAGCTTCTTGTCAGCGGTCTGGACGGTGGCGATCGCGTTGCCGGCATAGATCGGACGCGTGAACGTGTCCGGCCCTTCCACCGAGAGGATGTCGCTTATCTGCATCACGTCGAGTAAGGCGGCGACGCGCGGGGCGATGTTCTTGCCGTTGGTGGTGGCGGGGAACAGCACAGCGTCGTGCGTCTCCATCAGCCTGGCGATCAGCGGCGCGACATTCTCCGCCAGTGCGTGGCCATAGGCCGCGTCGTCGGCGAGATGGACCTTGCCGACGCCGGCGATCTTGGCGGCTTCATCGGCTACCGCGGCGCAGCCACTGCCCGCGACGAGAAGGTGGACTTCACCGAGCTCAGAAGCAGCGGTGACCGCGGCGAGCGTCGCGTCCTTGACGTGGCTATTGTCGTGCTCGACCCAGACAAGCGTCTTCATTTCGCGACTCCCAGAGCCTTGAGCTTCTCCACCAGCTCGTCGACCGAACCGACCTTGACGCCTGCCGTGCGCTTGGCGGGCTCGACGACCTTGAGAGTCTTGAGGCGCGGGGACACGTCGACGCCGTAATCCGCGATGGTCTTCTTCGCGACCGGCTTGGACTTGGCCTTCATGATGTTGGGGAGGGTCGCGTAGCGCGGCTCGTTGAGGCGCAGATCGGTGGTGACGATCGCGGGGAGCTTGAGATCCACCGTCTCGAGGCCGCCATCGACTTCGCGGATGACAGCGACGCGGTCGCCATTTACTTCGACCTTCGAGGCGAAGGTGCCCTGCGGCCAGCCGAGCAGTGCACCCAGCATCTGGCCGGTCTGGTTGCTGTCGTCGTCTATCGCCTGCTTGCCCAGGATGATCAGGCCCGGCTGCTCCTCCTCGGCAACCTTGGCGAGCAGCTTGGCGACGCCCAGCGGCTCGACCTCATCCTCCGTCGCGATCAGGATCGCGCGGTCCGCGCCCATCGCGCGGGCGGTGAGCAGCACGTCCGACTCCGCCTTGGGCACGCCGATCGTCACCACCACCACTTCGGTCACGACGCCCTTTTCCTTCAGGCGCACCGCTTCCTCGATCGCGATCTCGTCGAACGGGTTCATGCTCATCTTGACGTTGGCCAGATCGACACCCGTCCCGTCGGCCTTCACCCGCGGCTTCACGTTATAGTCAAGCACCCGCTTGACCGGCACCAACACCTTCATGCCACTCTCCTGCGTTCCAAACCATCCCTGGGGAGGAGAAGGTTCAGGCGGCGGCCTTCACTTCGGCCACAATCTTCCTGGCGGCATCGCCCAGATCGTTCGCGGGAACGATGGCGAGGCCCGAATTGGCGAGGATCGCCTTGCCTTCGGCGACATTGGTACCTTCGAGGCGGACGACCAGCGGAACCTGGAGGTTCACCTCCTTGGCCGCAGCGACGATGCCCTCGGCGATGATGTCGCAGCGCATGATCCCGCCGAAGATGTTGACGAGGATGCCCTTTACCGCGGGATCGCTGAGGATGATCTTGAACGCCGCAGTCACCTTCTCCTTGTTGGCGCCGCCGCCAACATCGAGGAAGTTGGCCGGGAACATGCCGTTGAGCTTGATGATGTCCATCGTCGCCATCGCCAGGCCGGCACCGTTGACCATGCAGCCGATATCGCCGTCGAGCTTGATGTAAGCGAGGTCGTACTTCGACGCCTCGAGCTCCATCGGATCCTCTTCGGTCTCGTCGCGCAGCTCCATCAGGTCCTTGTGGCGGAACATCGCGTTCGAGTCGAAGCCGACCTTGGCGTCGAGCACCATCAGCTTGCCGTCCTCGGTGACGGCGAGCGGGTTGATCTCGATCTGCGCGGCGTCGGTACCGAGGAACGCGTCATAGAGTTTCGATGCGGTCGACGCCGCCTGCTTGGCGAGATCGCCCTTGAGTCCGAGCGCGTTGGCGACCGAGCGGCCGTGATGCGGCATGAAGCCGGTCGCGGGATCGATGTCGATCGTGTGGATCTTCTCGGGCGTGTCGTGCGCGACGGTCTCGATGTCCATGCCGCCCTCGGTCGAGACGACCATGCCGATCCGGCCGCTGGCGCGGTTGACGAGCAGAGCGAGGTAGAATTCCTTGGCGATGTCGACGCCGTCGGTGACGTAGAGGCGGTTGACCTGCTTGCCATGCTCGCCGGTCTGGATCGTCACCAGCGTGTTGCCGAGCATGTCGACCGCGGCGGCGCGCACCTCTTCCGCGTTCTTCGCCAGGCGGACGCCGCCTTTGGCCTCGGGCGGAAGCTCCTTGAACTTGCCCTTGCCGCGGCCGCCGGCATGGATCTGCGCCTTCACGACATAAAGCGGCCCAGGAAGCTTCTTCGAAGCCTCGACGGCTTCCTCGACGCTCAGCGCGGCGAAGCCGGCGGGGACGGGCACGCCGAACTTAGCGAGGAGTTCCTTGGCCTGATATTCGTGGATGTTCATGGGAGGGCAGCCCCTTGGTTCGAAGATAGGGAGTTTGGCTGAGCCTTAAGCACAGGCGGACAGGCGAATCCACCCCGCCGAGTCGGGCGTTTGCGGCTTCGCAGGATCGGGCACCGGCCCGCGACTGAGCAAATCTTAGTGTGCGAGGCCCGTGGCGCAGAGCGCGGCAGAGCTGGTGGTGACGCCCAGGATCTCCGGATCCTCCAGCGCGCGGACGCGGTGGAGGAACTGCTCGATCGACTCGGAGCGCGACGCCTTGGGCAGATCGGCGATTCGCATCAGCTGCTTGAGCGAAAGGCGATCCACCATCCGCTCGGCCATGCAGGCCGATAACGGCTTTGGCAGGCCGGCGCGGACCAGCCCGGCGCGCAGCCGCGCCTCGGGCACGGCGCAGCCGACGAGCGTCAGGGCCAGGCCCAGCGGAATCGATGCTCTTATAGCCATCGCGCGAAGCCGCTATATCGGCTTCATGCACCCCGCAATCGGAATCATACTGTTGCCTGCCACCATCGCCGCGATGGAAGGCGTCGCCTATGTCGCGCATCGCTGGGTGATGCACGGGCCCGGCTGGTTCCTGCACGCGAGCCACCACCGGGCGCGAACGGGCATGTTCGAGCTCAACGACCTCTATGCAGCGATCTTCGCTGCGCCCTCGATCGTTCTGCTGCTAGGTGGCGTCCAGCTGGGCTGGTGGCCGGGGTTCACCTGGATCGGTGCAGGGATCGCTGCCTATGGCGCGATCTATTTCTGCTTTCATGACGTCATCGTCCATCGCCGCGTGGCCCACCGTTACGTGCCGCGTTCGACCTATATGAAGCGGATCGTCCAGGCGCACCGGCTGCACCACGCCGTGGAAAGCAAGCAAGGCACGGTAAGCTTCGGATTTCTCTGGGCGCCGCGCGCGGACATCCTCAAGACCCGGCTGAGGGAAGGCGGGCGCCTGGTCCGGCCTGGCGTCAACGCGGATTGACGGGGACCCCGGCTGGGCACACATCGGGGTTATGGAGCATTTGAATCTCTCCGAGTCCGAGTGGCGCAAGCGGCTGAACCCGGAGCAGTTCCATGTCCTGCGCGAAGCCGGCACCGAGCCCGCCTTTTCAGGGCGTTACGACAACAACAAGGCCGACGGCATCTATCGCTGCGCCGCCTGCCAGCTCGAATTGTTCGACAGCGCCGACAAATATGATTCGGGATCGGGCTGGCCGAGCTTCACCCAGCCGATCGCAGCCGACCATGTCGTCGAGCATGCCGATGTCAGCCACGGCATGCGGCGCGTCGAAGTCCGCTGCGCACGTTGCGACGGGCATCTCGGCCATGTCTTCCCCGACGGACCGCCGCCGACGGGCCTTCGCTACTGCATCAATTCGGTCAGCCTCGAGTTCCGTTCACGTGGCGGCAACGGAGAACCCGCTAGCGGCGGCAACTCGGACAACTCCTAATCCTTGTGAGTTGGCCGGATAGACGGTATCCGACCACCCTTCGATGGCAGTCTCTCCCAAATCTTCCGGCAAGTCCTGGTGGCGCCGCGGCTCCTGGTGGAAGCGCCTCTTCCTCTGGATCACGATCTCGGGCGGCACTCTGGCGCTGCTCGGGCTGGTCGCACTGGGCATCGCGATCTATTCGACCAAGGCCTCGCTGCCGAGCTTCGACGAGCTCAAATCCTCGCCCAACGGCCAGATGATCCGCGTCCATGCGGCGGACGGCACCGTGCTCGTGTCGATGGGGCCGAGCTATGGCGAATGGATCCAGTATGAGAAGATCCCCAAGGTGATGCGCGACGCGATCGTCGCCGTCGAGGATCGCCGATTCGAATCGCACTGGGGCGTCGATCCGATGGGCCTGATGCGCGCCGCGCGATTCGCCTTCGTCAATCGCGGATCGGGCCGCCGCATGCAGGGCGCGTCGACAATCACTCAGCAGGTGGCGCGCACGATCTTCCTGTCGAACAAATATGATCTCGGCCGCAAGGGACGCGAGGCGATCCTCGCGCTGGCGATGGAGCAGAAATTCTCCAAGCACCAGATCCTCGAACTCTATCTCAACAAGGTCTATTTCGGCGGCGGGGCCTATGGCATCGATGCGGCAAGCCGGAAGTTCTTTGGCCATCCCGCGACCAACCTGACGCTGGCCGAGGCGGCGGTGATCGCCGGCCTGGTGAAGGCCCCGTCGCATTATTCGCCGACCGCCGATGCGCAGGCCGCGGTGGACCGTGCCAGCGTCGTGCTCGACGTGATGGCCGAGACCGGCAAAATCTCGAAGGCCGAGGCGCAGGCAACCGATCCCAAGTCGGTCCAGCTCGCCCCCGAGCCCAAGCAGAACAGCGTCCGCTATTTCACCGACTGGGCGCTGCCCCAGCTCGAAGTGCTGATCGACGAGACCGATGCGCCGCTTGAGGTTTGGACGACGCTCGACCTGGGTATGCAGCGCGCCGCCGACGACGCGATCCGGCGGAACGCGCCGGGCAATGCGCAGGGCGCGCTGGTGAGCCTCGACCGCGACGGCGCGGTGCGCGCGATGGTGGGCGGCAAGGATTATGTCGCTTCCATCTACAACCGCGCAACCCAGGCGACGCGCCAGCCAGGTTCGGCGTTCAAGCTTTTCGTCTATCTCGCGGCGCTGGAGGCCGGCCACAAGCCCGACGACATGGTGGTCGACGAACCCGTCACCATCAGTGGCTGGAGCCCGCGCAACAGTTCGGGCCACAATAGCGGCGAGATGACGCTGCGCACGGCGTTCGCCTATTCGATCAACACGGTCGCGGCGAAGCTGGGCCAAGAAGTGGGCTTCGGCACCGTGGCCGACATGGCCAGGCGCTTCGGGCTGACCACGCCGGTCGACACGCATCCGGCAATGGTGCTCGGCACCTCAGACGTGCGGTTGATCGACATGACGCGCGCCTTCGCCTCGGTCGCGAGCAAGGGCGTGGCGGTGACGCCTTATGGAATCACGCGGGTTACCGCGAACGGTGCGGTGATCTATCAGCACGAGGTCGATACCAGCCATGTGCTGGTCGCGCCCTATGTCGCAGCACAGATGACCGACCTGCTCCAGACGGCGGTCAACACCGGCACCGGCAAGGCCGCGCAGATCGGCCGGCCCGTGGCGGGCAAGACCGGCACGACGACGTCGAACAAGGACGGCTGGTTCGTCGGCTTCTCCAGCGGGCTCACCACCGGCGTGTGGATGGGCCGCGACGATGCCAAGGTGGTACCCGGACTGCAGGGCGGCACCGCGCCGGCGCGCGCCTTCTCCGCCTTCATGGGCAAGGCCGTGGCCAATCGCCCGGCCGAGCAGTTCGACACCCAGGTGACGCTGCCCGAATATCAGCTCGAACCCGACAACGAAGCCTATGGCATGCCCGACAACGGCATGTTCGTGGACCCGGACGGCAATCCGCTTCCCGAGGACCAGCAGCCGCAGACCGACGGCACCGAACAACAGCCGGATGATCAGGCGCCGCCGCCCGAAGACAAGCTCGACCAGGGCTGGATCGATCGGATGACGGGCCGGCCAACGCCGCAGCCAACACCGAACCGGGGGCCATCGCGCGATGCGCCGCGCCAGCCGCCGATGGTACAGCCGTTGCCGGACCGCGCGCCACGCGACAATCGCAGCCCGCAGGAATAACGGCCTCAGGGGTAGCGGCCGATCCAGTGCAGCGCTGCGCCGCTGCGGCGCAGCCAGGCGCGCGCGGGGGTGGGATCGGCTTCGAACAGAGTCTCGACCAGCCGGTGGAATGCCGGGCCGTGGTTCATATGGACGCGGTGCGCGACTTCGTGGGCGACCGTTGCGCGGCGGACGAACGCGGGCGCGAGGATCAGCCGCCAGCTATAGCGGATCGCTCCTGACGAGGCGCAGCTTCCCCAGCGCCCGCGCGGATCCCCCACCGACACGCGGCTGACCGTGACGCCGGCGCGATCGGCATATTCGGCGGTCTCCTCGCTCAGCACGCGCAACGCCTCGCGCCTCAGCCAATGCTCGATTCGGCGCTCCAGCCCCTCGCGCGGACCGCCGCAGAGCAGGCGATCGCCCTCCAGCCGCGGCGTGCGCAGATTGCCCGCGGGCCAGACGATCTCGATCTCGCTGCCGCAAAAGGAGAAGCGTTCGCCGGGCGCGAAGGGCCTGCCTTGGGGCAGCGCGGCGCGTTGGGTGGCGATCCAGGCATGCTGCTCATGCGCCCAGGCCAGCCCCTTCTGGAGCGAGGCGCGCGGCGGCAGCGTCAGGCGCACCTTGCCGCTGCGCGGATCGACTGCCAGGCGCATCCGCCGCGCCCGGGCGTGACGGACGACCTCGACCTCGCTCACAAGATGCGATCCACCAGATGGTTCTCGAAATCGCCGGCATCGTCCTCGGAAATCGTCCAGCCACGCGTCGACTGGCCGGCGATATGCACGGCTTCAGGGTCTCCGCAGACCAGATAATGCCATTCGGGAAGCTGCTCGCCCGCCGCGCGCAGGCGATAGGCGCAGGTGGTGGGCAGCCATTCGATCTCGTGGACGTTCCTGGTATTCAGCCGCACGCATTCGCTGACATAAGCGTGGCGATGCTTATAGTCGCTGCACCGGCCCATCCGACGATCGAGCAGGCGGCAGGCGATGTTGGTGGCGTGTAGTTCGCCGGTATCCTCGTCCTCGAGCTTGTGGACGCAGCATTTGCCGCAGCCGTCGCATAGCGCCTCCCATTGCGCGCGATCGAGCTTGTCGAGCGGCACATCCTCCCAGAAGCGCTCGCTCACTGGACCCAGCGCCTGAGATCGGCGGCGACCGCCTCGCCATCCTTGTCGATCGGCAGCGAGACCATCGGCTTGCCCTGCGGATCCATCAGGAATGCGATGGCGAGGTGATCGACCATGTAGCCTCCGCCAGCCGAGACCGGCTGCTTCTTGAAATAGACGGCGTAACTCTTGGCGACCTTGGCGATCGCATCCGGGCTGCCGGTGAGCCCAATTATGCGGGGATGGAAATTGGCAACGAACTGCTTGAGCACCGGCGGCGTGTCGCGCTCCGGATCGACGCTGATGAAGATCGGCACGATCTTGTCCGAGGTCCTGGGATCGCTCTTGTCGAGGATGCGCATCGCCTGGCCGATCTTCTGCATGTCTGTGGGACAGACATCGGGGCAATAGGTGTAGCCGAAATAGACGATGCGATATTTGCCGGCGAAATCGGTGTCGCGCACCGTCTTGCCGTTCTGATCGGTCAGCGCGAAGGGACCGCCGATCGTCGCGCCGGCGAGCGGCGGCTGCTGGGGTTGGCCGCATCCGGCGAGGGAGCTGGCCGACAAGAGCAGCGTCAGGGCGGGAAACATCCTATTCATGGCACCGCCAGCCATGATCTGATAGGGACGCGCTTGCAAGAATTCCTGCCATCAAAGGGTTTCCGCGTATCATGAAGGTCCGTGTCTTTTGCGTTGTGGCCATGGCCGCGCTCGTTCTCACCGCCACACCAGCCGCAGCGCAGCATTTCTCCGACGGCTACCAGTTCCTCGAAGCGGTCCGCAAAGCCGACGGCAACAAGGTCAATACCTTCCTCCAGGACAAGACTCTGCGCATCGTCAACACCAAGGACCGCAACACCGGCGAAGGCGCGCTGCACATCGTCGTCAAGCGCAGCGATCCGACCTATCTGACCGTGCTGATCAACCAGCCCGATGTGAACGTGAACATCCAGGACCGCGAGGGCAACACGCCGTTGCTGGTCGCCGCCGAGCGCGGCTGGGACGCGGGCGTCACGGCGCTGATCGCCAAGAAGGCCAATGTGAATCTCGCCAATATGGGTGGCGTTACTCCGCTGATCCGCGCGGTGCAGGTTCATGATATCGAGATCGTGCGTGCACTGCTCGACGCCGGCGCTGATCCCGACAAGGCCGATTTCGGCGGCGGTTTGTCGGCGCGCGACTATGCCCGGCAGGAGGCGCGCTATCCGCAGATCGCGAAGCTGCTGGCCGATGCGCCCAAGGTCAAATCGAGGGCGGTCGCTGGCCCCAGGCTCTGAATTCCGGACGGCCGAGCGGTCAAAAAGGCTGCTCGGCTTCGGGATCGACGAGCTGGATTAGCCGGCGCCCGGCGCGCCGGCCGAAAGCGAGCGTACATTTCTTGCGCGTCGGTGTGGCGAGTGGCACCATCGCCGCTTCGCGTACCACCGCGGCATCGTACCGGTCCGCGACGATAAGCCCGGCACGATCGGGCAGGAAACCCTCCTGCTCAAAGGGCCTAAGGTCGAATCCGGCCGGCACCGCCCAGAAGAAGCGGTCGCAATGCGCGAGATAGTCGTTCCACTTGCAGTCGCCGAGCAGATCGGCGCGCGATACCTTGATCTCGACGATGACGATGTTGCCGCGCGCGTCGAGGGCCATCAGATCGGCGCGGCGCCCGCCTTCGAGCGGCACTTCGGGGATCGCCACGCAATCATGGCGCAACAGCATGCGGGTGACACCACGAACCACGTCGGCCGCCAATAGGGGGGGTGCGACCGACGTGGCCGTAGCCGGGGATGGCTGAGTGCGCATCCCCGAACGCTAGAACATTTCACGAACGCGGAAAAGCCCCCCGAGGCGGCCCGCGACCGTCTCAGCGGTAGAAGATATGGTTGCCCACGGTCGCGACGCGCGCGCGATTCCAGCTCGCCTTGCTGTAACGCGCGTGGAAATAGAGCGCGTCACCGGCGGGGCTTTCCCACAAATCCTTCTTGGCGACCTGGGCGATCGCCAGCGCCCTGCGCCACTGCGCGTTGGCCGGCGGGGTCGGAAGCTTGCCGCCGCGCACGAACGAGAACTGGCCGGGCTGGGTGACAACCGAGCAGACCGACTTGGGAAAACGCCCCGAAGTGGTGCGGTTGAGGATAACATCGGCCACAGCGAGCTGGCCGGCGAGCGGCTCGCTCTTGGCTTCGTAATAGATGCCGGTGGCGAGGCAGGTCAGCTCTCGGTCCGAAACCTCCTGGTCGGCTTCCTGCGAAGCGACGGCGGCGGACAGCGACGCGTAATCGGCGTCTTCTTCGATCTGATCCTGGGGGAGAGGCTGAACGATCTCACGAGCGTCCTGCTGGGAAGCCGCTGCCGCCTGGGGCGCGGGAACATCCTGCCGGAGCGAGACGTTAATTTGCTGAACCGGCGCATCCTGCGAGGCGGGAAGCGGGTTCGCATCGAGCGTGGCTGCATTCGCAAGTGCGCCAGCGCAAAAAGTCACAGCCGCGAAAGTCGCGGCGCGTGGCAGAAACTTCATTGAGATTCATTACTGTGCGGTTGGTGCGCGACCGGCCCCGAAAAAATAGGACCGCCGGGCTTCCCCCCGACTGCGTAACCGTTCGACCTCTGACACCGAGCGGCACAACGCTATGGAAAGTGAAGTGCCTGTGCCCGCCAAGGGCGCGCGCGTCAACCGATACCGATCGTTTCAGCGGCGAACCGTTCTGCCCCTGCGATATCCAGTTCCACCACCCACAGATCCGAATCGCGCGATCGGCGGCGCTGCCAATAGGCGGTGACCTCGCCTTCGTCGGCAATCTGGGCCGGACCGGCGGGCAACAAGGCGGGCGATCCCTCCGGTCCGATGCCGCGCTCCAGGAACCTGGGATTGGCGCCGCGTTCATAGGTCAGCAGCAGGATGGCCCCCGCAGTTTCGTCGCCGCGGGCGAGGATCATCGCCGACCCGCCCTCCTGGTTGACGCGGCGGACCAGCGCGCTGACGAGCACTGCACTGGTGAGCCGCGCCATCAGCCCGCCCGATAGCCCGGAAGCGACGCCAGCGGGATGCGCGAGCGCATGAACGTACCGGTACCGCGCGCCGCTTCCTCGCCGCTCGCGTCGATCAGCCGCGCTTCCGCGACGAACACGCGGCGCTGGCCGCTCACCCAACGGCCCTCCGCGATCACCGGACCTGGGCCCAACGGCTTGGTGAACAGCAGGTTGAACGCCGTCGTCAGCAGGAATCGATCGGTGACCAGGCTGTTCGCCGCATAGAAAGCGGCGTCGTCGAGCATCTTGAAGTAGCTCGTGCCGTGCGCCGCGCCGCCGGCATGGAAGTGGCGCTCGTCGATCGTGAAGCGAATCCGCGCGATGCCGCCCTCGGGAATCTCGAGGACGGAATCGAACAGCCGGTTGATCGGCGCCGCCGCATAGAGCGATTCGAGCGCACGAAAATGGGCTTGGGCGCCGGTCGGCTCGGCATCAGGCTTGGAGTCAGGCAGCGTCACGCGCTTCGACGCCGGCGAGAAGCGCGAACAGCGCGTCGGGCGAGCCCGCGCCGCGCAGCTTGGCTGCGAAATTGCGGTCGCGCAGCCGCCGCGAGACGCTCGCCAGCGCCTTCAGGTGATCGGCGCCCGCGCCCACGGGCGAGAGCAGCATGAACACCAGATCGACCGGCAGGTCATCCACCGCGGCGAAATCGACCGGCTGCGCCATCCGCGCGAACACCGCGACGACATGGCTCAGCCCGTCCAGCTTGCCATGCGGAATCGCGATGCCGCCGCCAAAGCCGGTCGATCCCAGCTTCTCGCGCTCACTAAGCCGCTCGGCGACGAGCTTGGCATCGAGGGCATAGGCGCGTGCCGCCGCCGCGCCCAATTGCTGGAACAGCGCCTTCTTGTTCCCTGCAGTCACGCCGGCGAGCACCGCCTCCGGCACGAGCAAATCGCTCAAATCGGTCATCGGTAATCCAAAAGCTTTGGTCCGCCCGGCGGGATGCGCTTAGGCCTGTGCGCGATTGGGCTCAACCCACCCGATCGTTCCGTCGCCGCGGCGATAGACCATGTTGAACGCACCTGTACCGGTGTTGCGGAAGAGAAGCGCATTGGTGTGGCGCAGATCGAGCATCATGACCGCGTCCGAAACGGTAGCTTCTGGCACATCGACGCGCGTTTCCGCGATGATCAGCGGGGCATCGGAGGGCTCTTCCTCGGCGGCTGGCTCCTGGAAGAGCGTGTAGCCGGCGTCATAGGCGCCTTCCTCGGCCAGCGCATTGACCACACCATTCTGGCGGTCCTTGAGCCGGCGCGTGTAACGGCGAAGCTGCTTGTCGATGCGATCGGCCGCGCCGTCGAACGCGCCATGCGCCTCGTTGCCGCTGTTGGTTGCCTTCAGGACCAGGCCCTGCATCACGTGCATGACGATGTCGCAGGTGAAACCATTGTCGTGCGGGCCCTTGCCGAAGGTCGCCTGGGCCGAAATCGCGCGGGAGAAATATTTGTCGGCGATACCCTGGAGTCGGTCGCTTACTTGGCCCTTGAGCGCACTGCCCGTATCGACCTGATGCCCCGAGATGCGGATATCCATGACAAAACCTCCACTTAGAATAGAGAGGGGCGGCACCTAGGGATGCGGCCCATATGCGTCAACCTGACGCGGCCAGTCCCCAGAGCGGCTCCTCCATGGCTTTGAGAAAGGCTGCGTGGCGTTCAAGTTCCGCCGGATCGGCAGCGAAATGTCGCGCCGGACGCACATGTACTCGATTCCGCGCCTCGGCCGGCGTCTCACGCATCACCGGCGCATCGACCGCGAGGCCGAGCGTGATCTGGCGGCCGCCGGTGAGCTCGACATAGACCTGGGCAAGCAGCTGCGCGTCGAGCAGCGCGCCGTGCAGCGTGCGCTGGCTGAGATCGATGCCGTAGCGCGCGCAGAGCGCGTCGAGCGAGTGCTTCGCACCGGGATGACGGATACGGGCAAGCCCGAGCGTGTCGACCATCCGCGCCAGATCGACCTGGGGCCGGCCGCAACGCCCGAGCTCGCCGTTGAGGAAGCTGAAGTCGAAACCGGCATTGTGCGCGACCATCGGGCTTTCGCCGATGAATTCGAGCAGGTCCTCAACCACGTCGTGGAACAGTGGCTTGTCCGACAGGAAGCGCTCGGAAAGACCGTGGACATTGAACGCCTCGGCCGGCATTGCCCGCTCGGGATTGATATAGGCGTGGAAGCTGTTGCCGGTCATCACCCGGTTCACCAGCTCGACGCAGCCGATCTCGACCAGCCGGTCGCCGCCCGAAAAACTGAGTCCGGTCGTTTCGGTGTCGAACACGATTTCGCGCATGTCCTGCTTATCCTCCCGCGCGCGGCGCTAGGCAAGCGATGAGACTAGTTACCCGTTCGCGTGTCTCCGCGAGCGTACCTCCAGTGGGAATGACGAAATCGGCGCGGGCGCGTTTTTCGGCATCGGGCATCTGGTGCGCGAGAATCGCCTCGAATCGCTCGGCGGTCATGCCGGGGCGAGCGAGAACGCGCTCGCGCTGGATCTCGGGCGGGGCGGAGACGACGGCGATCTTGTCGACATTGCGCCAGCCGCCGGCTTCGAAGAGCAAGGGTATGTCGAGCACCACGAGCGGGGCCGCGGCGTTGGTGGCAAGGAATTTATCGCGTTCGCGGGCCACCCCCGGATGGACCAGCGCCTCGAGCCGGGCAAGGGCCGCATCGTCGCCGAGCACCATCTCGCGCAGCAAAGCGCGGTTCACGCCCGACTCTGTCGTCATGCCTGGAAACTCGCCCTCGATCGCCGCCACCAGCGCGCCGCCGGGACCCTGGAGCTCGTGCACCACTGCATCGGCATCGAACACCGGTATACCTTCCGCCTCGAACATCGCCGCGACGGTCGACTTGCCCATGCCGATCGATCCGGTGAGGCCCAAGGTGATCATGTGAGCGCGATCATGACGTGAGCAGAGCGCGTAGTTCCTCGTCGCGGTCACGCGGCGGTTCGGCGCCGAAGAAGAGTTCGAAGGCGAGCGCCGCCTGGCCGATCAGCATGTCGAGGCCGTCGACAGTGTCGAGCTCGCGGGCGCGGGCCTGGGCGAGCAGAGGGGTTTCGAGCGGGGCATAGACGATGTCGTAGACCACAGCGTCTTCGGGAAGCGGCGACAGGTCGATGTCGAGCGCTGGCTGGCCGGTCATGCCGAGCGGGCTGGCGTTCACCACTAATGCGGCTGCAGGGAGCGGCGCAGTGAGCGGCGCAGTGAGCGGGAGTGCGTCGCCCTTGAGCCCGAAGCTCGCCAGCAAGCCCGCGGCCTTGAGGACATTGCGGTTGAACAATGTCACGCGGCCGATGCCGACCTTCGACAGCGCGAACAGGATCGCGCGGGCGCCGCCGCCCGCGCCGATCACCACCGCATGGCATCCTTCGAGATCGAGTCCTGCGATCGGCGAATAGAAGCCGCCGGCATCGGTATTGGTTCCGATCAAGGCACCGTCTTCGGCACGGATCACCGTGTTGATCGCGCCGATCGTCATGCGGACGCCGCCGCGATCCTCGACATGATCAAGCGCCGTCTGTTTGTGCGGGATCGTGATGTTGCAGCCACGCCAGGCCGGATCGGCGCGTCGGGCGTTGAAATAGGCGGCCAGACCGTCGGGCATGACATGCGTCGCGCGATACTCGCCGTCGATATCGAGTGCATCAAGCCAGAAGCCGTGGATGGCCGGGGACTTGGTGTGGCCGATCGGATCGCCGATCACCTCGGCATAGGGTGTCATGACGTCATCACTCCGCGGACGCGCAGATAATCGAGCAAAGGCAGTAATGGCAGGCCCAATATGGTGAAATGGCTGCCCTCAGCGCGCGCGAATAGTTGCACGCCCAAGCCCTCGATCCGGTAGCAGCCGACGCAGCCGCTGATAGCGGGCCATTCCATATCGAGATATTCCTGGATGAAGGCTTCGGAGAGCGTGCGGACATGTACCCGCGCGCGATCGACATGCCGCCATACCGGGCGGGTGCCCTCGGCGATCACCGCGGCGCTGTAGAGATCATGGTGCCGGCCCGACATGCGGCGCAGATGATCGGCGGCATCCTCACGGCTGACCGGCTTGTCGAGTAGAGTGCCGTCGTCGAGCGCGACGACGGAATCGCAGCCCAGCACCAAAGCCTGAGGTGCGAGACTCGAGACCTTGAGCGCCTTCATCTCGGCCAGTGCGTCCGCCAAGTCGCGCGGCGCGACTTGCGAGGCGACCAACGAATCCTTGACCGACGCCTCGTCGACCTGCGCGGCGACCGCCTCGTGCGGCACGCCGGCCGCGCTCAGCATCGCCCGACGCGACGCGCTTTGCGAAGCAAGGACAAGATTCATGCGCCCTTGGCCTGGAGCGTGCGCTCGTTGGCGAGCTGGATGATCGCTGCTGCGGTCTCCTCGATCGAGCGGCGCGTCACGTCGATCACCGGCCATCCATTATCGGCAAACATGCGGCGGGCAAAGGCGAGCTCGCGCTGGACCGAATCCTGGTCGACATAATTGGTCTCAGTCGCCTGGTTGAGCGAGAGTAGCCGGTTGCGGCGGATCTGCACCAGACGATCCGCGCTGGTTGTCAGGCCGACGATAAGCGGATTCTTGAGCGAGAACAGCTCGGCCGGCGGTGGCGATTCGACGACGATCGGGATATTGGCGGTCTTGTAGCCGCGATTGGCGAGATAGATGGAGGTTGGCGTCTTGGACGAGCGCGAGACGCCCGCGAGCACGATATCGGCTTCCTCCCAATCCTCGGCGAGGATGCCGTCGTCGTGCGCGATGGTGAACTGGATCGCGTCGACGCGGGCGAAATAAGCGGCATCGAGCGTATGCTGCCGACCAGGGCGCGCCTTGGCTTCTTGGCCGAGCAGATTGGACAGCGCATGGCTCACCGGATCGAGCGGCGCGATCGCCGGCAAGCCCATCGCTCGGCAGCGGCTCTCCAATGTGCGGCGGATCTCGCTGTTGACGAGGGTGAAGATCACCAGACCGGGATTCTGCGCAATCTCTAGCAGGATGCGCTCGAGATGTGCCTCGCTGCGCACCATCGGCCAGAAATGACGCAACGTCTCGACATCGTCGAACTGCGCCAGCGCGGCCTTGGCGATATTCTCCAGCGTCTCGCCGGTCGAATCCGAGAGAAGGTGGAGATGGAGCCGCATCAGGCCGTGGGGGACTCTGTGGAAAACATGATGGACAGGCGCTAGCGCAACCGGGCGCGTCGGCCAAGCGGCGGAAACCGGGACTCCCACGCGTGATTCGTCCACAGCGGCGTCCCCAGTCCAGCGTCTCGATCCACAATCTGTGGAAAACGGGGACGGCGAGTTCGAATCCGGGCGGCGCCGTGGGGGCCGCGGAGTCAAGCTGTTGGCAAGTCCAGGGCAAGCGCATAAGCCCCAGCTTCCACGCACCAACTGACTCCAACAATCCTTAGATTCTTATCTTATAGAGTTAGGATAGAGGCCCTGATCTCCCCGTCTCCCAAGCCCTTGCTCGCGACGCTGCGCGGCGAAAAGCAGCAGATTCCACCCGTCTGGCTGATGCGCCAGGCAGGGCGGTATCTGCCCGAATATCGTGCGCTGAGGGCCGAGAAGGGCGGCTTCCTCGAGCTGGTGAGCGACAGCGAAGCCGCCGCCGAAGTGACGCTACAGCCGATCCGCCGCTTCGGCATGGACGGCGCGATCCTGTTTTCCGACATTCTGATCGTCCCGATGGCGCTGGGGCAGGACCTGTGGTTCGAAACCGGCGAGGGACCGCGGCTGGCGCCCGTCGTGCAGGCGCGTGCGGTGCTGGAGGCCCTGCAATTGGCGCCTGAAGCACTTGCCCCGGTCTATGAGACGGTTCGGCAGGTCGCGGCGGCGCTTCCTGCCCAAACGACCTTCCTGGGCTTTGCGGGCAGCCCTTGGACCGTGGCGACCTATATGATCGCCGGCCAGGGCAGCCGCGAGCAGAGCGAGGCGCGGCGGCTGGCCTATCGCGATCCGGCGCTGATGCAGGACCTGGTCGATCGCATCGCCGATTGCACGATCACCTATCTGCTCGGCCAGATCGAGGCGGGCGTCGAGGCGGTGCAGCTGTTTGACAGCTGGTCGGGCAGCCTTTCGCCCGCGCAATTCGAGCAATGGGTGATCGCGCCGACCGTGCGGATCGTCGCGGCGCTCAAGGACAAGGCGCCACAGGTGCCGGTGATCGGCTTTCCTAAGGGCGCGGGTGGGAAACTACCCGCCTATGCGCGCGAAACGGGTATTGATGCGGTGGGCGTGGACGAGACCGTCGATCCGGCCTGGGCACATGCGTCGCTCCCCGCCGACCTGCCGGTGCAGGGCAATCTTGATCCGCTTGCGCTGATCGCCGGCGGCACGGTGCTCGATCAGACGGTCGACCGCATCCTTGCCGCGTTCGTCGATCGTCCCCACATCTTCAATCTGGGTCACGGCATCCAGCAGGACACGCCGATCGAGCATGTCGAGCGGCTGCTGGCCCGACTGAGGGGATCGCGATGAGCGCCCGCGAGCGGAGGCGAGCATGAGCGGATTTCTGGGCGGCGCCTATCTGTGGGTCAAGGCGTTCCATATCATCTTCGTGATCTTCTGGATGGCCGGTCTGTTCATGCTGCCGCGCTATCTGGTGCATCATCAGGAGGCGCTGGGGACGCCCCAAGCGGCCGATTGGGAGAAACGCGAGGCGCTGCTTCGTCGGATGATCCTGTCGCCCTCGATTGTTCTCGTCTGGATCCTGGGTCTCAGTCTCGCCGTGAATATCGGTCTTTTCGATAGCGGGGCGGGCCTTGGATGGCTCCATGCCAAGCTGTTTCTGGTCGTGCTGCTGTCGGGTTTCCATGGCTGGGCCATCGGTTATTCGAAGAAGCTCGCAAAGGGCCAGGGGAGCCTGTCTCCGCGTACGCTACGCATGGTCGGCGAATTGCCCGCGCTCGCCGTGATATTGATCGTCATCGTGGTAGTGGTGAAACCCTTCTAAGTCGGTTGACTTGAGGGGAGCCCCCACCTAATTCCGCTCTGTGTCCCGGTTCGCCGGCGGCATCCTTCCTTCCAGCATCGTTTCTCGTGCGCAATTCGCCGGCCGACGCTCCCCCCAAAGTTCCGGATTCCCTAAATGCATCTCAAGGACCTCAAGAAAAAACCCCCCGCCGAATTGGTCACGATGGCCGAGGAGCTTGGCGTCGAAAGCGCGTCGACGCTGCGCAAGCAGGACCTGCTCTTCGCCATCCTCAAGGCCCAGGCCGAGAATGGCGACATGATCATGGGCGAAGGCACGATCGAAGTGCTGCCCGACGGCTTCGGCTTCCTGCGCAGCCCGCAGGCCAATTATCTCGCCGGCCCCGACGACATCTATGTCTCGCCCAACCAGGTCCGCAAGTTCGGCCTGCGCACGGGTGATACCGTGGAAGGCGAAATCCGCGCGCCCAAGGACGGCGAGCGCTATTTCGCACTGACCCGCTTGGTCTCGGTCAATTTCGACGATCCCGATGCGGTGCGCCACCGTGTCAACTTCGACAACCTGACCCCACTCTATCCCGAGAGCAAGCTGACGCTCGACACGCTCGATCCGACCCAGAAGGACAAGTCGGCGCGGGTGATCGACATCGTCAGCCCGCAGGGGAAGGGCCAGCGCACGCTGATCGTCGCGCCGCCACGCGTCGGCAAGACGGTGATGCTCCAGAACATCGCCCGCGCGATCACCGAGAACCATCCCGAAGTGTTCCTGCTAGTGCTGCTGATCGACGAGCGGCCCGAGGAAGTCACCGACATGCAGCGCAGCGTGAAGGGCGAGGTCGTCTCCTCGACCTTTGACGAGCCTGCGACGCGCCATGTGCAAGTTGCTGAAATGGTTATAGAAAAAGCCAAGCGCCTGGTCGAGCACAAGAAGGATGTCGTCATCCTGCTCGATTCGATCACGCGTCTCGGCCGTGCCTACAACACCGTCGTGCCCAGCTCGGGCAAGGTGCTGACCGGCGGTGTCGACGCCAACGCCCTGCAGCGCCCGAAGCGCTTCTTCGGCGCCGCGCGCAACATCGAGGAAGGCGGCTCGCTTTCGATCATCGCCACCGCGCTGATCGATACCGGCAGCCGCATGGACGAAGTCATCTTCGAAGAGTTCAAGGGCACCGGCAATTCGGAAATCGTCCTCGACCGCAAGGTGGCCGATAAGCGCATCTTCCCGGCGCTCGACGTCGGCAAGTCCGGTACCCGCAAGGAGGAGCTGCTGGTCGACAAGAACAAGCTCTCCAAGATGTGGGTGCTGCGCCGCATCCTCATGCAGATGGGCACCATCGATGCGATGGAGTTCCTGCTCGACAAGATGAAGGATTCGAAGACCAACGAGGATTTCTTCGACAGCATGAACCAGTAGCGCCGTCTTCTTTTCGCGAGGGAAGAAACCGAGGAATTCAGGAAAGGCCGGGGCGGTAACGCTCCGGCCGTTTCCGTGGGGTCATTCGCTTGCAGCGAAGCGAGCGCTGTGGCTAAGCCTATCCCATGCACTTCAACTTCGCAGCCATCGCCACGCCCGGCGGCCTCGCCAGCCTGGGCCAGATCATCCTTGGCGACCTGACTATGGCCGGCGACAATGTCGTCGTGATGGGATCGCTGGCTTCGGGCCTTCCCGAGCGAGATCGGCGGCGCGTGCTGCTGCTTGGCGTCGGGATCGCACTGGTGTTCCTGATCGGCTTCTCGCTGATCGCGGTCGAGCTGCTCCAGGTGACCGGACTGGTGCTGGCGGGCGGACTGCTGCTGCTCTGGGTCGCCTACAATATGTTCCGTGAGCTGCGCGAGGCGCGGCACCGCAGCCACGCGGCGGAGGCTGGGGAAGCGGCGCCGCCCAAGGTCGCCAAGACCTTCCTCCAGGCCGCGATTCAGATCACCCTCGCCGACCTGTCGATGAGCCTCGACAATGTCCTGCTCGTCGCGTCGATCGCGCGCGAGAATCCTGCCTTGCTGTTCATCGGCCTGAGCTTCTCGGTACTGCTGATGGGTCTGGCCGCCAATTTTGTCGCGCGGCTGATCCAGCGTTATCCCTGGATCGGATATATCGGGCTGGTCGTGATCCTCTGGGTCGCTGGGCGGATGATCTATGAAGGTATCGTCGACAACAAGATCGGCATTCTTCATCTGCTCGTCTGAGGCTTGCGGTCTAGCCCGTGCGTTCGTAACCGCATGCGTATGTTGGCCTCCTTTCTGACGCCCGATGCGCTCCAGGCGCTCGGTGAAGTGATCGTGATCGATCTCGTTCTCGCCGGCGACAATGCCGTGGTGGTGGGGGCGCTCGCCGCGGGCCTTCCGGCGAAGCAGCAGCGTCAGGTCATTCTGGTCGGGATCGGTGCTGCACTGGTGATGCGGATCGCCTTCGCGCTGGTCGCGACGCAGCTGCTCCAGGTCGTCGGCCTGTTGTTTGCCGGCGGTTTGTTGCTGCTCTGGGTCGCGTGGCGGATGTGGCGCGAGCTGCGCGCCGGCAACCAGCACGAGGAGATCACGACCAGGCCGCCGAAGAGCTTCCTGGCCGCGGCCTGGTCGGTCGCGCTGGCGGACGTCAGCATGAGTCTGGACAATGTCCTCGGTGTCGCCGGGGCGGCGCGCGAGCACCCCGGCATCCTCGTTTTCGGCCTGCTCTTCTCGATCGCGATGATGGGCCTCGCCGCCAATTTCATCGCGCGCGTGATCGATCGCTACCGCTGGATCGGGTTCGTCGGCCTGGCGGTGATCCTGTGGGTCGCGGTGCGGATGGTCTATGAAGGCGTGGTCAACCACGAGACCGGGCTGGTCGCGCTCGTCTGATCCTTCAGGCGAGGTTCGCCGCGAAGAACTCCGCCGTCCGCTTGTCCGCCAGCTTCGCCGCTTCATCGCTGCGGCGCTTGCCCGATTCGGTCGCGAAGCCGTGATCGACGCCCGGATAAGTTTCCAGCGTCACCTTGGGATGATCGTCAAGGCCCTCGTGCATCTTAGCCTGGATGTCGGGCGTCACGAAATGGTCGTCGCCGGCGATGTGGAGCAGCACGGGATGGGCGATGGCGTGCTTCTCGCCGAGCAGATTGTCGATCCCGACGCCGTAATAGCCGACCGTCGCATCGATATCGGTGCGTGTCGCGGTCATGAATGCCAGTCGGCCGCCCAGGCAATAGCCGACGGCGCCGATCTTGCCGCCACTCAGCTTCGCGCGTGCGGCCCGGATCGTTGCCTCGATGTCGCGGATGCCGGCGTCCTGGTTGAACTTGCCCATCCATGCGAGTGCCTGCTGGAACTGCTCGGGCACGTCGGGATCGAGCTGGATGCCGGGCTCGAGCCGCCAGAACAGGTCGGGCGCGATCGCGAGATAGCCAGCCGCCGCCCAGTGATCGCACTTGGCGCGGATCCCAGGGTTCACGCCGAAGATCTCCTGAATCACGACGATCGCCGCGCGCGGCGCGCCTTCGGGCTCGGCGACATAGGCATCAAAGCTGCCGCTGCCGTCGATCGTGTCGATGCTGATGGTGCCGCTCATAACAGGGTGCCTTTCGACGAGAAAAGCCGCTCATGTTCGAGCAGCCAGGATTTGGTCTTGGGTCCCTCGCCACCCGAATAATGGCCGAGCGCGCCGCCGGCGCCGAGCACACGGTGGCAGGGGACGAGGATCGGGAAGGGATTGCGCGCGCAAAGCTGGCCGATCGCGCGCGGGCTGGATCCGAGCTGGCGGGCGAGCGCGCCATAGCTGAGGGTATCACCATAACCGACCGCGATCAGTCCGGCCCGCAATTCCTCGCCTCTCGGTGTGCCAGCGGGCGCCATCGCGATAGAGAAATCATAGAGTTCGCCCGCGAACCATTGCTCGAGCTGCTCGGTCGCCTCGCGCACCGCGGCGGCATTGCCCCGTAAAGGAGTTTCGCCGGTACCGATCCGCACCGAAATGATCTGCGCATCGTCGCCCTCGAGTCGGATCGTGCCGAGAGGCGTTGCGATCAGGGCATGGTCGCGCGCATACATGACGCAAGGCCCCTAGCAGGCGCCCGGTATGGCGCTCAAGCGGAGAAGCATTTCCATGAAGATCAACGTCGAAGTCGAATGCACGCCCGAAGAGGCTCGCCGCGCTATGGGACTGCCCGATCTTGCTCCGGTGCACGACCGATATGTCAAAATGATGGTAGAAGCTATTGAGAAACAAGGAACTCCTGAAGGTTTCGAGCAGATGATGCGTGGCTGGGCACCGATGGGCGAGGCGGGCATGAATTTCTGGCGCGGGCTGTTCGACGCCAGCGCGGGGACCAAGTCCGGCAGCTGACGGAATGGACACGATTTTCGCGGTCTCCAGTGGAGCGCCGCCCGCTGCGATAGCGGTGCTGCGGCTGAGCGGACCGGTCGCGTTCGCCGCAGCCGAGGCATTGGCTGGTCCGTTGCCCAAGCCGCGCCAGGCGGGACTTCGCGCGCTGCGTGATCCGCGCGACGGCGAACTGCTCGATCGCGCGTTGCTGCTTTGCTTCCGCGGGCCGCTCAGCGCGACCGGGGAAGATGTTGTCGAACTCCATCTGCATGGCGGACGCGCCGTTGTGCGGGCGGTGGAGGCCGGACTTGGCGCGATGCCGGGGCTACGGGCGGCTGAGCCGGGCGAGTTCACGCGCCGCGCGCTCATGAACGGACGGCTCGATGTGAGCGAGGCCGAGGGACTCGGCGATCTGCTGATGGCAGAGACCGAGGCACAGCGCCGCGCGGCAGTGCGATCGGCGGAAGGCGCGGTTCGGCGTGAGGTCGAGGGCTGGACTGTGCAGTTGCTCGAGCTCTCGGCGCGGGTCGAAGCGGTGCTCGATCATGGCGACGAAGATGATGTTGCGCGCTACGATCCGCTGGCCGGCCTGCAAAATCGAGCATCGCAACTTGCCGAGGCGATTGCGGTCGTTGCGTCGCGACCGCCGGTGGAACGGCTGCGTGATGGGCTGCGGGTCGTGCTTGCCGGTCCGACCAATGCGGGCAAGTCGACTTTGTTCAATACGCTCGCCGAGCGCGATGCCGCGATCGTCTCTCCGATAGCGGGGACCACACGCGACCGGATCGAGGCACCGGTGGTCCGGGATGGCATCGCCTATGTGCTGACCGATACGGCGGGCCTCGCGGATGCGACCTCCGATCCCATCGAGCGGATCGGGGTGGAGCGCGCGCTATATGCGATGGACGCGGCGGACATCGTTCTCTGGCTGGGGGATGCGCCGCCGCAGGGGCTGCCGAGCGTTATCTGGGTTCGCGCGCGTGCGGATGCACCGGGCCGTGCTCCGGCCGCTGGCGAGGATGTTTCCATCTCAGCGATCGAAGGAACCGGCTTGACCGAGCTTTGGGACCGCATCGGTGCGCTGGCGAGGGGGCTGTTGCCGCCGCCCGATCTGGTGGCGCTCAATGCGAGGCAGCGGACACTATGCCAACGCGCTCGTGGGGCACTGGAGCGCGCTTCGCTCCAGTTCGATCCTTTATTCTTCGCGGAGGAGCTCCGCGCCGCCCGCGCGGCGCTGGATGCAATCACAGGTAGGGCGGGGACCGAGGATGTGCTCGACGCGCTGTTCGCGCGGTTCTGTATTGGAAAATAGACACGTTCCACATGGAACAGTTTTGACGCGACGAACATGAGCCACTAGCGAGCCGGCATGGAATTCGACGTTATCGTCATCGGCGGCGGGCATGCCGGCACCGAAGCAGCCGCGGCGGCAGCGCGGCGCGGCGCACGCACGGCGCTGCTGAGCTTCGACCTGTCCAAGCTGGGCGCGATGTCGTGCAATCCGGCGATCGGCGGGTTGGGCAAAGGGCATCTGGTTCGCGAGGTAGATGCGTTCGATGGGCTCATTGCTCGGGCAGCTGATTTGGCGGGCATTCATTACCGCATGCTCAACCGCAGCAAGGGAACTGCGGTCCAGGGTCCGCGCGTCCAGGCGGATCGGGCGCGTTATGCCGCCGCGATCCAGGCGATGCTGGCGGCAACAGTAAATCTGCGCGTCGTGCCCGGCGAAGCTGCTCAATTGCTGATCGACGGCGGGAAGATCGCGGGGGTGAGACTTGCGGACGGCACGTCGATTCGCGCTCGGGCCATCGTGCTGGCGACCGGCACTTTCCTGGGTGGACGGATGTTTCGCGGCGAGGAGCGTTTCGAAGGTGGACGCGTCAACGAGTCCTCAGCGGTGCGTCTCGCCGAGCAGCTTCGCGAACTTACGCTACCGATGGGGCGACTCAAGACGGGGACGCCACCGCGAATCGACGGTCGCACGATCGACTGGACGCGCACCGCCGAGCAGCCGAGCGACGCCGATCCGTGGACGATGTCGCCGGTGTCGAGGGCGCGTCGTCTGCCGCAGCTGCACTGCGCCGTGACCCGAACCACTGGCGCCACACATGATGCGATCCGCTCCAGCCTGGACCGCTCGCCGCTGTTCACCGGCGCGATCGATGCGCAGGGCCCGCGTTATTGCCCGTCGATCGAGGACAAGGTGCATCGTTTCGGCGATCGCGACGGGCACCAGATCTTCCTCGAGCCCGAAGGCCTGGACACACATCTGATCTATCCCAATGGGATGTCGACATCGTTGCCGGTTGACGTCCAACGGGCAATGGTCGCCTCGATTCCGGGTCTGGAGCGGGCGGAGATCGTCGTGCCGGGCTACGCGGTCGAGTATGACTATATCGATCCGCGTGCACTGGATCGCACGCTGGCGCTCGGCGCGATCCCCGGGCTCTACTTTGCCGGGCAGATCAACGGCACGACCGGTTATGAGGAAGCGGCGGGGCAGGGCCTGGTGGCCGGACTCAATGCGGCGGGCCATGCTTTTTCGACCGAGCCGCTACTACTTGACCGCGCGACCAGCTATCTCGGCGTGATGATCGACGATCTCGTCCTGCAGGGCGTGACCGAGCCCTATCGCATGCTCACTGCCCGCGCAGAGTTCCGCCTGCGGCTGCGCGCCGACAATGCGGAGACGCGGCTGTCACCGCTCGCCGGGGAGGTGGGTTGCCTCGGGCCCGAGCGTATCGAACGGCAGCGTGACCGAGCGGTGCAACGCGCGGACTTGGATCGGGCATTCTCGGTCGAGCTGACTCCGAGCGTGCTTCGCGCACGTGGCGCGGTGGTGGCGCAGGATGGAACGCGGCGGTTCGCGCGCGATTGGCTGCGCTTTCCGATGGTGTCGCTGGAGCATGTAGGCATCGAGACCGACATCGACCCCGCGATGCTCGCAGAGTTCGTCGAGGATGCGCGCTATGCGCCCTATTTGGAGCGGCAGCAGGCCGAGGTCACGGAGTTGCGCGGAAATGACAATGTTCGGCTCAGCCAGACGATAGACTATGCCGCCGTGCCCGGGCTCTCGAATGAAATGGTCGAGCGGCTGGACGCGGCTAGGCCCGACACTTTGGGCGCGGCATCGCGGATCCGGGGCATTACGCCCGCTGCACTAAGCGCCATCCTGCTTCATGCGCGTCGGTTCGCCGCGTGACCGAGGGCGACGCGCGCGAATGGGTTCGCACAAATTTCGGTGTTTCACGTGAAACGCTGTTAGAGCGCTTCGATGTGATCTTGCGACGCGAAGCAACGCATCAAAATCTGATCGCGGCGTCGACACTGGATACGCTGTGGGCGCGACATCTCGTCGATTCTGCGCAGCTTGTGCCGCTCGCGGTTGGTGCCGGCAGGGGCGCTTGGGTCGACGTTGGAAGCGGTGCGGGCTTGCCGGGACTGGTGGTGGCGATTTTGCTCGACCGGCCGCTAGTGCTCGTCGAACCGCGTGCCAGGCGAGTCGCGTTTCTCCGCGAGGCTGCCGCCGAGCTCGGACTGGAGAAGCGCGTCACGGTGCAGGGGAGCAAGATCGAAAGCTACCATCCTGTCAATCGCGCGGCAGTGGTTTCGGCGCGCGCAGTCGCCGAATTGTCTCAACTCATCCTATCCACGCAACACTGCACAGATTCATCCACAGTCTGGTTGTTGCCAAAGGGTCGGAATGCGCATTCGGAGGTGGAAGCAGCGCGCTCGAACTGGCAAGGTTCGTTTCACGTGGAACCAAGCATCACGCAGCCAGATTCGGGAATCGTGATCGCGCAAGGGGTACGCCCAAGATGATCTGCATCACGATCGCGAACCAGAAGGGTGGCGTCGGCAAGACCACGACGGCGATCAATGTCGGCACCGCGCTGGCCGCTACGGGAATGCGCGTGTTGCTGATCGATCTCGATCCGCAGGGCAATGCGTCGACCGGGCTCGGCATTGGCCGGGCGGAGCGCGAACGATCGAGCTATGATCTGCTCGTGAGCGACGTGAATCTTGAGGACGTCGTCATCAGCACGCGCGTTCCTGGGCTCGATATCATCCCAGCGACGCAGGATCTGTCGGGTGCGGAAATCGAGCTGATAGAGTTCGATGCGCGCACGCACCGGCTGGATGCCGCACTTGCCCGTCACGTCGCTAATCGATGGGATGTCGTGCTGATCGACTGCCCGCCGTCGCTGGGGTTGCTGACGATCAACGCAATGGTAGCGGCGCACGCATTGCTCGTGCCGCTGCAGTGCGAGTTCTTCGCGCTGGAGGGGCTCAGCCAGTTGCTCAACACCGTCGAGCGCATTCGGAGCCGCTTCAACCCTGGCCTGTCTATCCTCGGCGTCGCGCTGACCATGTATGATCGCCGCAACCGGCTGACCGACCAGGTTTCGGACGACGTGCGCGCGGTGCTCGGCAAGGTGGTGTTCGACACGGTGATTCCGCGCAACGTGCGCTTGTCGGAAGCGCCCAGCCACGGCGTCCCGGCGCTGATCTATGATTACAAATGCGCGGGCTCGGAGGCCTATATCGCGCTCGCACGCGAAGTGATCGATCGACTGCCTAAGTTGAAGAAAGCCGCATGACCGAACCGACAGCCGCTTCCCGCAAGCCTCGCCCTGGTCTCGGCCGCGGCCTTTCCTCGCTACTCGGCGACAATATCCGCGAAGAGCCGATCGCCGGCACGCCCGAAGCGAATTCGGGCATTCGCATGCTGCCGATCAGCTCACTCGTTCCCGATCCGAACCAGCCGCGCCGTCATTTCGATGAAGAAGCGCTTCAGAACCTGGCGGAGTCGATCGCGGCGCGCGGGATGATCCAGCCGATCTTCGTGCGGCCGCACGGGCACAGCTATCAGATCGTCGCCGGCGAGCGCCGCTGGCG
This sequence comes from Sphingomonas sp. JC676, assembly GCF_014489075.1. Lineage (GTDB taxonomy): Bacteria > Pseudomonadota > Alphaproteobacteria > Sphingomonadales > Sphingomonadaceae > Sphingomonas. Next base: position 235,677 of record NZ_JACTGR010000006.1, read on the forward strand.
TGCGGCACAGCGGGCGCGACTCCACGAAGTACCAGTCGTCGTCCGTGAGCTGAGCGACGTCGAAGCGCTCGAGATCGCGCTGATCGAGAATATCCAACGGCAGGATCTCAATGCGATCGAAGAGGCCGAGGGCTATGCCCGGCTGATTGGCGAGTTCGGCCATACCCAGGAAGTGCTGGGTAAGATCGTCCACAAATCCCGTAGCCATGTCGCTAATCTGTTGCGCTTGCTCGATCTGCCGCCTGCGGTGCGCGAGATGGTGGTTCGGGGCGAGATCGACATGGGTCATGCCCGGGCGCTGCTCGGCGCGCCCGATCCCGAGAAGCTGGCGCGCGAAGTTGCGGCCAAGGGATTGTCGGTACGCGAGACCGAGAAGCTGGCGCGCGCGGCCAAACCTTCGACGAAACGCGGCGACGGGGAAATCAGCGGCCGCGATGCCGATATCGCGGCGCTCGAGCGCCAACTCGGCGATGTGCTCGGCCTGAACGTCAAGGTGTCCTATGGCCCCAAGGGCGGCACGCTGACGCTGAGCTATTCGACGCTCGATCAGCTTGACATGGTTTGCCAGCGGCTCAGCGGCGAACGGATCTAGCCCCGGGCGCGCGCCGCGGCCCGGGCGATCGCGGTGCATTCGGCATCGGCAAGGACTTCGCCTGCGCTGGCGGAATGCATTAGCGCGCGTTCTGTCTGGCGAACGCGATCAAGAGCACGGGCGATCTGGGGGGAATTCCAGCGCCGTAGGGCACGGCTGTAGGCAGCCTTTTCTCTGAAAAAAATTCTATGTTTTTCAATAACTTCATCGGAACTTATGCCGGAGTCCATGTCGCTGCGCAGCTCTGCCAGCGTCATCAGCCGCCGCGCCAGTTGGCGGAGCAGGGGAATTGCCGATCCGCCTCCTTCGCTCAGATGCGCGAGTTCGCTACCGATGTCGGCGACGCGGCCATCGATCACCGCGTCGATGGCGTGATGGAGTTCGACATCGTTCAGATCGGCGCCGATCGCATCGAGCGCCACGCCGTCGGCGTCGCGCGGTCGATCGTGTGCGGCGTCGAGATAGAGCGCTAGCTTCTCAATCTCGCGCGCTAGGATCGCCCGGTCGCCACCACTGGCGGAAGCCAGCCTTTGCGGCACATCTCCGGTGAGGCGCAAGCCATGTTCGCGCGCTACGGTCGAGGCAAGCCGTGCTGCATCCACGCCCTCGGGCACATAACAGGCATGCGCCATCGCGGCGGGGGCGGCGATCGCCATTTTGACCAGCTTGCCGCTTGCCTTGAGCCCGGGACCGATCGCTACCACCGGGTTGCCGGCGCGTTCGGCGTTGAGCAGCAGCGTAACCGCCTCAGCCGCACCTTCTTCGATACCCTGCACGCGCACATAGCGCACGCCGCCGAACAGCGACATCGACGCGGCCTCGTCGGCGAGGCGGCCGGGCTGTTCGCGCAGCGCCTTCATGTCGATGTCGATCCGCTCGGCTTCGGGCCCCAGCGCGCGCGCTAGCCGCGCCGCGAGATCGGAGGCGCCGGCTTCGTCGGGGCCGTGGAACAGATAAAGCCGCGTCTCCGGCTTGGGCGCGTCGACAGCAGCGCGGATCTGGACCGCGCTTGCCTTCATTGCGGTGCGGCGGGCGCCGCAGCGCGGGACTGGGCGTAGCGGCCGACGCGCGCGATGATCTGGTCGGCGACGATGCCCGAAAGCCGCTCGAGCGCGCTCTTTTCGGCTGCAATCGTCGCATATTCGGACCCGACGACATCGATGCCCGCGTCTGAGCCCGCGGTTGCATCGAGCACCACCGATCCGTTGCTCAGATCGATGAGCTGGTAGCGCGCACGCAGGGTGCGGCGCTCGCGGGCGACCGAATCGTCGCGCCGAACGCCCAGGCCGGCGATGGAATCGTCGAGCCGCACCTGAAGCTCATAGCGCGCAGTCGATTCGCCGCCGGCGCCGAGCCGGTCGCGCAACGCGTTTGCGACCAACCAGCCCGATTGACCCTGGATCGGCGCGACCTGGATCGCCGCTAGCGTCGATTGCACCGTACCCGCCGAGCCGCCGCCATAGAGCGGGCGCAGGCCGCAGCCCGAAAGCGCCACCATGGCGATGAACAGGAGCGCGGCGCGCTTCATGCGACGAGATTCACCAGACGATCGGGCACGACGATCACTTTCCTTGGCGGCTTGCCTTCGAGCACCCGAACGATCTTGTCGGACGCAAGTGCCGCGGCCTCGACGATATCGCGTGGCGCACCCTTTGGCATCACCAGCGTATCGCGCAGCTTGCCATTGACCTGCACTGCGATCGTCACCTCATCGTCGACGAGCAGGGCGGGGTCGACTTCGGGCCAGGGCGCGTCGGCGATCATCTCCGCATTGCCCATCGCGGCCCAGGCTTCCTCGGCGAGATGCGGCACCATCGGCGCAACGACGCGGGCGAGACTGCGGATCGCATTGGTGCGCGAGGCGGAGGGATCGGCGCGCTCGATCGCGTTGACCAGCTCGTAGAGCTTGGCGACCGCCTTGTTGAAGGTCAGCGCCTCGATATCCTCGGCGACGCCGGCAATCGTGCGGTGGAGCTTGCGGTCGAGATCCTTGTCCTCGCCCGAAGCATCTTCGAGCCCGTCGAACAGCCGCCATAGCCGCTGGACAAAGCGCCAGGCGCCTTCGATGCCATTCTCGCTCCACTCCAGATCACGCTCGGGCGGGCTGTCAGAGAGCATGAACCAGCGCACTGCGTCGGCGCCATACTGGTCGACGATCGGTTCGGGATCGACGGTGTTCTTCTTGGACTTGGACATCTTCTCGATGCGGCCGACTTCCGCCGGCTCGCCCGAGGTGATTTCGAGGACGCCGGCGCTGTCCTTGCGGATTTCCTCCGGGGAGAGCCAGCGACCATCCAGGGACTTGTAGGTTTCGTGCGTCACCATGCCCTGGGTGAACAGACCCGAGAAAGGCTCGGCCACGTCGAGCTTGCCGAGATGGCTGAGCGCGCGGGTCCAGAAGCGGGCATAGAGCAGGTGCAGGATCGCATGCTCGACGCCGCCGATATACTGGCCGACCGGCAGCCATTGCTCGGCGACCGCCTTGTCGAACGGCTTGTCGTCGGGCTGGCTGGCGAAGCGTATGAAATACCAGGATGAATCGACGAAGGTGTCGAGCGTGTCGGTCTCGCGCCGTGCAGGCGCGCCGCATTTCGGACAGTCGACATTCTTCCAGGTCGGGTGGCGATCGAGCGGATTGCCGGGAATGTCGAAGCTGACATCCTCGGGCAGCTTGATCGGCAGCGATCCGCGCGGGGCCGCGACGACGCCGCAGCTCTCGCAATGGATGATCGGAATCGGCGTGCCCCAATAGCGCTGGCGGCTCACACCCCAGTCGCGCAGGCGCCAAACCGTGGTCCCGGTGCCCCAGCCGCCCTCCTCGGCGCGGCGGATCACCGCGCGCTTGGCGTCGGTCACGTCCATCCCGTCGAGGAAATGCGAATTCACCAGCGTCCCCGGGCCGGTATAGGCTTCGTTGTCGTGGAATTCGGGATCGGTCTTGTCGCCTTCGGAGACGACGCGACGGATCGGCAGTTTGTACTTGGTCGCGAACTCGAAATCGCGCTGGTCATGCGCCGGCACGCCGAACACGGCGCCGGTGCCATAGTCCATCAGCACGAAGTTTGCGATATAGACCGGCAATTCCCATGCCGGATCAAAGGGATGCGTGGCACGGATGCCGGTGTCGAAGCCCAGCTTCTCCTGCGTCTCCAATTCGGCCGCGGTGGTGCCGCCCTGCTTGCACAGCTCGATGAACGCAGCAGCTTCGGGATTTCCGGCCGCTAGCTTCTGCGCGATCGGATGATCGGCCGCGATCGCGACGAAGCTAGACCCGAAGATCGTGTCCGGGCGCGTCGTGAACACCTCGACCTCGCCGCCGTCAGACAGCTTGAAGCGGAACTGCAGGCCCTCGGACTTGCCGATCCAGTTCTCCTGCATCAGCTTGACCTTGTCGGGCCAATGCTCGAGCGCCTGGACGCCCTCCAACAGTTCGTCGGCGAACTGCGTGATCTTGAGGAACCATTGGCTGAGCTTGCGCCGCTCGATCAGCGCCCCCGAGCGCCAACCGCGCCCGTCGATCACCTGCTCATTGGCCAGCACGGTCATGTCGACCGGATCCCAGTTGACCGCCGATTCCTTGCGATAGACCAGCCCGGATTCGAAGAAATCGAGGAACAGCGCCTGTTCGTGGCCGTAATATTCGGGCTCGCAGGTCGCGATCTCGCGCGTCCAGTCGAGTGCGAAGCCCAGCCGCTTGAGCTGCGCCTTCATCGTCGCGATATTGGCACGGGTCCAGGTGCCGGGATGGACCTTCTTCTCCATCGCGGCATTTTCGGCGGGCATGCCGAACGCGTCCCAGCCCATCGGGTGGAGCACTTCCATGCCGCGCATCCGGCGGAAGCGCGCGAGCACGTCGCCCATCGTATAGTTGCGGACATGCCCCATATGGATGCGGCCCGATGGGTACGGGAACATCTCGAGCACATAGCTCTTGGGCTTGGGCGAATCGTCACGCGCGGCGAAGGTGCGGCGTTCTTCCCACGCCTTCTGCCACGTCGCGTCCGCCTTGAGCGGGTTGAAGCGCGACGCCATGGGCTTGTCCGTTAGTTTGCGATCGCGGCGCGGCGCAGGTCGCGGGCACGCGTGAGGATGATATCCTCAAGCTTCTGCACCGTCGCTGCCTGCACCGGAGCCGCCACCCAGGCGCCCGAACGGTTGATCTCGCGCAGCGCGGCGACGCGGAGCGCATCGGCGCGCAGATCCTGGTCGAGCACGGTCACGGTCACCTTCATCCGCTCGGTCGGCGTGTTGGGGTTCACGTACCAGTCGGTGACGATCACGCCGCCGTTGGAATCGGTCTGGAGCAAAGGCATGAAGCTCAGCGTGTCGAGCGTAGCGCGCCACAGATAGGAATTGACGCCGATCGTCGTCACCTTCGAGGCTGCGAGATCGGCTTCGGGACGTGACTTGCCGCCGCAAGCGGTGATCGAAAGAGCGAGCGACCCCAGGATCGCGGTGCGCAACAGGCGGTTCATCGGTAGATTCCTACAGGGCAAGGGATTAGCGGAGAGCATCTATAGGGGCTCGTGTGGCGGGAGCAAGGCGCCGCGAATCTGTGTGAGTCCGGCAACACTCGCACTATATTTGTGCCACCGGTGGAACCTTGGTTCCGAATCATGGTAGCGCTCACCATAGAAGAGGGATGCAAATGCGTGTTGGACGCTGGATGACGGGACTGGGACTGGGGGCCATTTGCGCCGCCGGTATCGTCGCGTCGCCCGCGCTTCAGGCACAGGAGCGGAACCGCGAACGCGCGGTCGCTCAGAGGAGCGAGGCGGTTCTGGGTGGGCTGGGAGCCTTCACCCCCGCCGCCGCCGATCCCAAGCTAGCTGCGATCCTCGCGCGCAGCGGCCTGCCCGACAACGGCTTCCGCTTCACGCCGGCCGAGTCGCGTCGCGGCACCGGTCGCGCCGTGACGGTAGCGGTCCGCGCCCGTTCGACTCGTGCGCTGCAGAGCGCCAGCCGTGTGCCGGGCGCAGCGGCGCCTTCGGTCAGCCTCGCGCCGATCGCCTATAATCTGGGCGTCTCGGTCGGTTGGAAGCGCTTCGCCGTCTCGGGCGACGTCGCGCATATCGACCTGATTACCCAGCCGGGCAGCCGCGAGCATGCCGATGTCGGTGTGAGCTACACCGGCAAGCGCGTCAGCGGCCGTCTCCAGGCCGCCAGCGATCGTCCGCTGGTCGACACGCCGATCCTGATCGGCGACAAGCCGAGCTATTCGGTCGATCTCGGCGGCTCCTATTCGCTGACCCGCAATCTCGATGTGACCGCAGGCGTGCGCTACAAGAGCGAGCGTGATCGCCTGCCCAAGATCACCGACAACCGCCGCGACAGCCAGGCGGTGTATGTGGGAACGGCCTTCCGCTTCTAAGCGATCGTCAAGCGGTCCAGGCGTCGATCGCCGCCCAGCCATAAGGCCCGATCTGCCAGAGCCCGGCCGCGCGCCGGGCGTCCAAGCCGCCCAGCGCGATTACCGGAACGTCCAGGTTTCGCACCAGCAACCCGAATCGGGCCCGCCCCAATGCGCTGGCGCCGGGATGGGATCGGGTGGCGAAGACCGGCGAGACGAAGATCGCGTCCGCGCCGGCGCGCTGGGCCGCAACGGCCTCGCGCCGCGAATGGGCGGAGCGGGTATGGAGGCCCTGTCGGCGGCGATTGGTGCCGTGGGTTCCCGTCTCGTCGCGCCCGAGAGGCGTCGATCCCGCGCGCAGCAGGACCAGCCGCCGCCTTCGCGCCACGCGGGTGACGCGGCCGAACAGCGCGCGGCGCTCGGCGAGGGGCAGCGAATAATGGCGGAAGACCACGCCGCTGCCCGGCGGCAGCCGCTCGAGCGCGAGCCATAATTTCTCGCCCATCCGCTCATCGGTCATCAGCCAGAGCTGCGGGAGAGGGTAGCGGCGGCGCATCGCCCTGCCTATAGCGCCGCGCATGCCCAGTGACGACGCCAGTCAGCAGCTCGCGGAAGTACGCACCGCGATTGCCCGCGCCGCAGAGCTTGCCAGCCGGAAGGTGGAGGCGGTGACGTTGATCGCCGTCTCCAAGATGCACGATGCGGATGCGATCCGCCCGCTGATCGCCGCCGGCCAGCGCGCCTTCGGCGAGAATCGCGTCCAGGAGGCCGCGGGCAAATGGCCGGAGTTGCGCGAGACGACTTCTGGACTTGCGCTCCACCTGGTCGGTCAGCTGCAGTCGAACAAGGCGGACGAGGCGGTCGCGCTGTTTGACGCAATTCATTCGGTCGACCGTCTCTCGCTGGTGACCGCGCTCGCGCATGCGATGGACAGAGCGGGCAAGCGGCCGCTTTGCTTCGTCCAGGTCAATATCGGCGACGAGCCGCAAAAGGGCGGCTGCGCGGTCGCGGCGCTGCCCGGGTTGCTCGCCGAGGCGCGCGCTGCCGACCTGCCACTCGCCGGCCTGATGTGTGTGCCGCCGGCCGACCTGGAGCCCGCGCCCTATTTCGCCTTGCTCGCCAAGTTGGCGCGCGACCACGGGCTGGATTGCCTCAGCATGGGCATGTCGGGCGATTACGAGACCGCGGTGACGATCGGCGCGACACATGTCCGCGTCGGCACTGCTTTGTTCGGAGCACGGACATGAAGCTCGACGAGCCCAATCGGCCGATCGTGCCGCTTGCCACGCGGTTCCGCGCGATTCTGTTCGATTTCGACGGGGTGCTGCTCGAAAGCGAATATGCCGGCAACCGCCAGATCGCCGAATATCTGACCAGCATCGGCCATCCGACGAGCCCTGAAGATTCGATGGCGAACTTCATGGGGCTGGCGGGCGCGGACTTTCTCTCCGCGATCGAGCGCTGGATCGGGCGGGCGATTCCCGACGATTTCCACGCCGCGCGCGCCGATGAGGATCGCCGCGTGCTGGAGGAGGGACTGCCCGAGGTGGCGGGGGCAATCCGCTTCGTCTGTTCGCTGCCACCCTCACTGCCGCGCGCCATCGCTTCGTCCAGCTCGACCAAATGGATCAGTCGCCATCTTGAGCATCTCGGAATCCGCGATGCGTTCGGCGACAAGATCTTCAGCGGCCGTGAGCATGTCACGCGGGGCAAGCCGGCGCCCGATCTCTATCTGCATGCGGCCGCGGCGCTGGGCGTGGACATCGCCGATTGCGTGATCCTGGAGGATTCGCCGGTGGGCGTGACCGGGGCAGTCGCCTCCGGCGCGCATGTCATCGGGCTGTGCGCGGGATCGCACTGCGCGCCCGACCATGCCGATCGGCTGCGGGCGCTGGGCGTTCGCGATATCGCGCATGATTTCGATGAGGTCGCTCGACTGATCGCCTGAGGGCTCGAGTCGCGATTCGCCGGCGGGGGAAGTTGACACGGTTGACACCCACTATGTCGAAAAACCTTCCCCCGAAATCGGGGTTTTTGGGACTTTGACGATGAGAAAGGGCCTGCACGGCGTTGCAGGTGAAATCCTACATCGCAAGGCCCCTAACGCCCCTCCCGCCGCAGGATGAAAGCGCGCAGCGCTGTGGCGTCGCTTAGTGCATTGTGCGGTACCTGGCTGAGTGCCGCCGAATCGAAGCCCAAGGCGTCGCACAGCTCGAACTTGATGCGATCGATCGCGTATCGCCGCCCAGGGCCAGCGACCAGCATCATCGCGGCATGGGCGATATCCTCGGGCCAGTCGGCGAAGAGCAAGGGTTCGGGATCGTTGCTCAGATAGGCGGCGAGGCCATGACCGAGCGTGTCGCGCGATACGAGTTCGGTGTTCAGGACGGGCAGGATGTGCTCGGCGACCCAGAGGGTGGGCTTTGGGCATTCCAGCGCCGCATAGAAGGGCGGCAGCGCCGCGTCCTCAGGCACCAGCGCCAGCGCGATCAGATCGCCGCAAAAGCCGTTGAATTCGGTGTCGAGGAAGTAGCGCATCGATTGCCCCTGGAAAATTGCGCGTGCGGCGAGGGTCAGCGGTCGGGCTCGATCGTCCAATAAGCGATGCCGAGATAGGCGAGGACGGCAAGGATCCTCATCGGCCAGGCGATGTCACCGCCCCGGATCAGGATCGTGCCGACCAACAACAGGAGGAATCCGCCGAACAGCGCCCAGCCCTGCCAGAGGAACGGGAAGGGAAACAGCGAACCCGATGCGCCGCGGGTGAACCACCCGGCACCGCGAACCTGAACCAGCCAAGCGCTCAATCGAAGCATGGCAGAAGCTGAGATGCGGAAGGCGATGGTGTCAATCCCCGGGGCCGGTCCTGCGCGATCAGGTTCGTGCGCGCGCCGCTAGAAATCATGCCCCGTCCGGTCGCGCTTGGTGGCGAGATAGCGGATATTGTGGGGATTGGCGGGGAGGATGTGCGGCACGCGCTCGATCACGTCGACGCCGGCTGCGCGCAGCGTCTCGACCTTTTGCGGATTGTTGGTGAGCAGGCGGATTTGCCGCTGCCCGAGCAAGGCTAGCATCCGCGCGGCGATGCGGAAGTTGCGCGCGTCGACCGCGAAGCCGAGCCTGGTATTGGCGTCGACCGTGTCGAAGCCCTGGTCCTGTAGCGCATAGGCGCGGAGCTTGTTGATCAGGCCGATGCCGCGGCCCTCCTGGCGCAGATAGAGCAATATGCCCCAGCCGCTCTTCTCGATCTCGCCGATCGCCCCCTGGAGCTGCGGCCCGCAATCGCATTTGAGGCTGCCGAGCACGTCGCCGGTCAGGCATTCGCTGTGGAGCCGCACCAAGGGCGGCTTGCCGTCGGGCTGGCCGATCAGCAGCGCGACATGCTCGCCGGGCATCTCGTCGGTGCGGAAGGCGACGATCTCGGCTTCCTCGGCCCCCTCGATCGGCAATCGCGCGCGGCCGACGATACGCAGGCGATCGGCGTCCTCATGCGCATCGATATCGGCGAGGGTGATCGCGTTCGCATCCTCGGCCGCGATCGCGAAGAAGGCGGGGAGCAGCCCGGCGATCCGCGCAAGACGGAGCGCGGCCTCGGCCGCGTCGGGCGCCTCGACCGGAATTGCGCGGAAGGGGCCCTTGAGCGGGGTGGCGAGATCGAATTGCGGATCGGAAAGCGCGGTCGCGGTGTCGAAATCAAGCCAGGGCACGCGCTCGACCAGCACCGGGCAATCGGGCGCCGCCGCCTCGAGCTGGTTGGAGAGCTTGAGCGTCGCCGCGCGGCCGGCGGAGAGCAGCACGGGCGCATGGGCGTCGGGATCGAACGCCGCCAGCCGCTCGGCATCGGCGGTCTCGACCGCGAGGAGTCGGAGCGTACCGCCATTCCCGCGAATCGCGATCGGCCAGCCGCGCCGGAGCGCGTCGACTGCCTCGGCCGCGGCGCGGGCGCCGCTCAAAAGTCGAACTCGGTGATGATCGGGACATGGTCCGACGGCTTGAGCCAGGAGCGGCACGGCTCGCACACCTTATGGCTGGTCGCCTTGTCGGCGACTTCGCGGCTTGCCCACATATGATCGAGCCGGCGGCCGCGATCGTTCGCGGTCCAGTCCTTGGAACGGTAGCTCCACCAGGTGAAGTTGCGCTCGGGCGCAGGGATGAAGCGGCGGCCGAGATCGACCCAGTCATGCGCCGCCTGGAGTCGGCCCAGCGCCTCGACCTCGATCGGCGTATGGCTGACGACATCGAGCAATTGCTTGTGGCTCCAGACGTCGCATTCTAGCGGAGCAATGTTGAAGTCGCCGGTCAGGATCGTGGGGACGCTGAGATCGGCCGCCCACTCAGTCATCCGTTCGACGAAATCGAGCTTCTGGCCGAACTTGGGGTTCACCTCGCGATCGGGGATGTCGCCGCCGGCGGGAACATAGACATTTTCGAGCCGCACGCCGTTGGGAAGCCGCACGCCGACATGGCGCGCTTCCTGGTTGGCCTGCCAGTCGAACCGGTCGTCCTCGACCACCGGCACGCGGCTGATGATCGCCACGCCATGGTGCATCTTCTGGCCGTGCTTGATGACGCGGTCATAGCCGAGCGCGCGAAACGGCGCTTCGGGGAAATCGCCGTCGATCACCTTGGTCTCCTGGAGACACAATATGTCCGGCGATTCCTCGCGCAGGAACTGTTCGACGATTTCGATGCGGAAGCGGACCGAGTTGATGTTCCACGAGGCGATCTTCATCGCTGCGATGTAGCGTTTTTGTGAAGCAGTGCCAGTCGGGGCGACGCCAAAAAAGGAAAGGCCCCCGCTCCGGGGGCAATGGAGCGAGGGCCGACCTAGCGTTCGTCACGCAGGCAGGAAATGGAGCCACCCAGGCAACAGGGGGAAAATCCTGGGGTTGATCCCCACTTCCGCGACTGCCCTTCTAGGTGCCCGAACCTGTCGCTCACATGAACGATATTCACAGATATTCACAGAATGCGGTCAGCGGCGTCCCTGCGGCCGTGGGTCGTTCCAGCGGAAGGTACCGTCCGAGACGTTGGTGTTGAAACGTTGATCGGAGAGACGGATCGTCGTGCGGTTGTTCTGCGAATCGAGCGCGACCCAGCCCTGGAGCATCAATCCCGCCGGAGCGCCGGGCTGCTTCTGGAAGATCATCGTGATCCGGCCATATTCGGGATGCTGCGAATCATGCACCTCGATCGAGACCACGTTGGGATCGCGCGTGGGCAGCAGCTTCGAGAATTTGGTGATGTCGCGCTTGGGATTGAGCAGCACCGCGAGCGGCGAATTGCCGATCGGCCAGCGATCGACCTGGCGGACCTGATAATCGATGAAATAGAGGCTGGAGCCGTCCGCGACGATCAGCTGCGGCACGCCCTTCTGATACTGGAAGCGGATCTTGCCGGGGCGCTTGAGCGTCATCGTGCCGGTCAGCGTGCGGCCGTTGCGGTCAGTCTGCGCGAAATTGGCGACCATCGAGCTGACGCCCTGAAGGTGTTGCTGCACCTGCAGGAGCTCAGGCTCGGCGGCGGAGACCAGCATCGGCGCCGCGAGGGCGAGGGTGAAGGCGAGGGGCCGTGCAAACACGTGAAATCTCTCCAATTGCAGGCTGATGCCGCTAGGCGGCGGGGATTGAATGTCCCCTGAACCCGCTGCGCCCGCGATTCGATCCCTTAGAGGGGCCTTCCGTCAGTATCCATCAGCACTTCGCGGCGGCCGACATGATCGGGGCGTGAGACGAGCCCGTCCTTCTCCATCCGCTCGATCAGGCGCGCCGCGCTGTTATAGCCGACGCGGAGCTGGCGTTGCAGCCATGACGTCGATGCCTTCTGGCTTTCGGCAACCAGTTGGGTGGCGCGGCGATAGAGCTGTTCCTCGGGGCTGTCGTCGCCGTCGGGGCTGCCCTCCAGCGCGAAGCCGCCGTCCTCGGGTTCCTCGGTGACTGCGGTGATATAGTCGGGCGCGCCCTGCGAGCGCCAGAAGTCCGACACCGCCTGGACCTCGTCGTCGCTGACGAACGGGCCATGGACGCGGACGATCTGCTTGCCACCGGGCATGTAGAGCATGTCGCCCTTGCCGAGCAGCTGCTCAGCGCCCTGCTCACCCAATATGGTGCGCGAATCGATCTTCGAGGTGACGTGGAAGCTGATCCGGGTGGGCAGGTTCGCCTTGATCACGCCGGTGATGACGTCAACCGAGGGGCGCTGGGTCGCCATGATCAGGTGGATGCCCGCCGCGCGGGCCTTTTGCGCGAGGCGCTGGATGAGGAACTCGACTTCCTTGCCCGCGGTCATCATCAGGTCCGCCAGCTCGTCGACGATCACGACGATCTGCGGCAGCGGCTGGAGATCGAGCGTCTCCTCCTCGTAGAGCGGCTTGCCGGTGTCCGAATCATAGCCGACCTGGACCTTGCGGCCGAGCTTCTGGCCCTTCGCTTTCGCCTGGCGCACCTTGTCGTTGAAGCTCGCCAGGCTGCGGACGTTGACCGAGGCCATCATCCGGTAGCGGTCCTCCATCTGCTCGACCGCCCATTTGAGCGCGCGCACCGCCTTGGGTGGATCGGTGACGACGTCCGCGAGCAGATGCGGGATGCCCTTGTACATGCTCAATTCGAGCATCTTGGGATCGATCATGATCATCCGGCACTGATCCGGCGTCAGCCGGTAGAGCAAGGACAGGATCATGCAGTTGAGGCCCACCGACTTGCCCGAGCCGGTCGTGCCGGCGACGAGCAGATGCGGCATCGGCGCGAGATCGGCGATGATCGGTTCGCCGGCGATGTTCTTGCCCAGGACGAGGGGCAGCGATGCGCCCTGATCCTCGAAGCTCTGGCTGCCGACCAGCTCGTGGAGATTGACCGGCTCGCGCGTGGCGTTGGGCAGCTCGATGCCGATCACGCTACGTCCGGGAATGGTTGCGACGCGGGCCGAGATGGCGCTCATGTTGCGGGCGATGTCGTCGGCAAGCTGGATGACTCGGCTCGCCTTGATCCCCGAAGCGGGCTCAAGCTCATACATGGTGACGACGGGGCCGGGGCGGACCTCGACGATCTGGCCCTTGACGTTGAAATCGTCGAGCACGCTTTCGAGCAGCCGGGCGTTGCGCTCCAGCGCGGCCTTGTCGATCCCGGCATTCTTGTTGACCGGCGCGGCCTTGAGCAGGTCGAGCGGCGGCAGCTTGTAGCTGTCCTTGAAATCGAGCGACGACTGGACCGGCGGCTTGGCCTTGGCGGGCGAGGGCGAGATCGAGCGATCGGCGATCACCGGGCCGGGGCGATTATCGGGCACCACCACCTTGCGCGGCTCGCGCGATTCGCGCGAGGGCATGCGCTCCTCGGGCTCGGGGCCGCGCAGCAGCGGCAGCTTGGCGGGCCCGGTGAGGCTCGGCATGCGGATCACGGGTCCGCGGCTGCGCTCGGGCAGAGTGAAATCGAGGCTGCGCCACCAGAGGAAGGCACCGGCCAGCGCAAAGATCAGGCCGAGGCCGCGTCCGGCCCAGAAGGCGGCGGTCGGATCGCCGACGAAACCGATCAGCCAGTTGAACAGGCCGGCGATGCTGAGCCCGATTAGGCCGCCCCAGCCGCCGGGCAGCGAGAGCACCGCGTCACTGGAGAAGAAGGCGAGCGCGGTGGCGATCAGCACCACGCCGATCAACGCGCCGCGCAGCATCTTCACCCAATGGCCGATCGGCCGATCGAGCCACAGCCGGTGCGCGACGATCAGCCCCACCGGCGCGAGCAGAGCCACGGGCAGTCCGAGGGCGGTGAGCAGCAGATCGGCGGCCCAGGCGCCGCCGCCGCCCAGTAGGTTGCGCGCCGGACCCGCAGCGGCGGTGTTCAGCGAAGGATCCGAGGAGTGATAAGTCAGCAATGCGAAAATAAGCGCCATCGTGGCGAGGAACAGCAAGGTTCCGCCGATCAGCGCGCCGCTGCGGCGCGCACCAGCCTTCATCGTGTCGCGCCACAGCGGCGCTTGTGCCCGGGACGCCATGGCCCAGCCTCCAGATTGTCAGGGGTGCGGCGCAACCATCGCCTTTGCCGAGTCCGGCGTCAAGATGGACCTGTTTTGTACCGGCTCGGCGGGCTGGCACCGCCGAGCGAAAGTGCTAGTGCGGACTTATGGATTCAGCGGACATACTCATCCTCGGCGGCGGGCTGGTCGGCAGCGCGCTGGCGGTTGCGCTCGACGCGCATGGCCTGACCTCGATCGTGATCGATCCCGCCGATCTGGAAAAGACGCTGGCCGCGAGCTTCGATGGCCGCGCCTCGGCGATCGCCAGCGCGCCGATGCGGATGTTCGAGGCGATTGGTGTCGCGCCACGTCTGGCCGGCAAGGGCAATCCGATCGAGGGCATCCGCGTCTCGGACGGGCTGGCGCCGGGCAAGCTCGATTTCGCGCCGGACGAGGGCGAAGGCGCGCTGGGCCATATGTTCGAGAATCGCGTGCTGCGCGCAGCGCTGCTCGAGGCGGCGCGGGCGGCGCCCGGCGTCGATCTGCGCATGCAGACGCGCGCCGTTTCCGTCGAGCGCGGCGAATTCGGCGTGACCGCGACGCTCGATTCGGGCGTGACGGTGCGTGCCCAGCTGCTGGTCGCCGCGGAGGGCCGCAATTCGCCGACGCGTGACGCCGCGGGCTTGAAGGTCGCGCGCTGGACCTACGACCATGCCGCGATGGTCGCCACGCTCGGACACGAGCGCAGCCACGAGAATATCGCGTTCGAGATCTTCTATCCCGAAGGGCCGTTCGCGATCCTGCCGCTGCTTGACGACGAGAATGGTCATCGCTCGGCGGTGGTCTGGACGGTCAATGCGCGCGATGCGGCGGGGATGAACAAGATCTCCGATCGCGCCTATCTGGCGGAGGCGGAGAAACGGATGGGCGGCTTCCTGGGCGAGCTCGGTCCGCTCTCGACCCGCTTCAGCCATCCGCTCGGCTTTCACCACGCCGCCTGGATCACGGCCGACCGCCTCGCTTTGGTCGGCGATGCGGCACACGGCATCCATCCGATCGCGGGCCAGGGCGTCAATGTCGGCTTCCGCGACGTCGCGACTCTGGTCGAAGTGCTCGTCGACGGAAAGCGGCTGGGCATGGACCTGGGCGACTCCCAGTTGCTGGCGCGCTACCAGCGCTGGCGCGGGCTCGACACGTTCATGGTCGCCGCGGCCACCGACGGGCTGACCCGTTTGTTCGGTGTGCCCGGCAGGACCGCGAACGCGGTGCGGCGCTTTGGCCTGTCCGCGGTCGACAAGATGCCACCCCTGAAGCGCTGGTTCATGGGCGAGGCGCGCGGTGAGAGCGGCGATGTGCCCAAGCTGCTGCAGGGCGTGGCGGTGTGATGACGGTGCCATTGCTGATCGGCGTGGGCGCCTTCATCGTCGCTATGTGCTTCTACGAGCACAGGCTGAAGCAAGTCCTGCGCGCGCTCCATGATCGAAACGGCACTTCGCTTTCCCTACTTCAGCGCATCGGCCTCGGCTGTGCTCATATGAATGGGTACGTCTGGAGCGGCCGACATCGGAAGCTCGGCGATCCTGTCGTCACCAAGGCAGTTTTGAACGCGAGATTGGCAATATGGCCCGTTACGCTCGCCTGGCTTGCTGTTGCGATGTGTCTTGTGCTTGCGCCGCGGCTATGACGGAATGCCTTCTCAGCGGAAGATGAATCCGAGCGCCAGGCCTGCGACTATCGCCAGCGACAACCCGGTCGTGAAGACCAGGTCCGGCGTGCTCGGCAGCGATCGCTCGTCGGCGACCGCCTCCGATTCGCGATTCCGCTCGGAATGATGTTGCCCCATCGCGCCCATGGCTAGCGCGAACCGGCGACGATCCTGTTAACGTACGCGCCTATTGCAGCGTGCCGCCGTCGTCGCCGTGGCGGCCGAAGAACTGCATCAGCTGGACGATCAGTCGGGCGCGGTCGCCGAGCGAATCGGCTTCGAGCAGCGCCTGTTTCGATGCCACGTCGAACGGAGCGATCTGGGCGATGCCGTTGACCAGCGCTTCATCGTCGAGCCGCGTCACCGCTTCCCAATCGACCGCATAGCCGAGCCCGTCAGCGAACCTGCGCGATTCCATCTCGAGCGAAGCGCGCTCGCCGAGCGACAGGAACTCGTCCTCACGGCCTTCTTCCAGCTCGGCCTCGACCTGGCGGAACGGCGTCGTCACGTCGAGTTCGCGCAGGATCGTGAAGCGCGCCAGCCCCTCAAGCACGATGTCGAACCGGCCGTCGGGCAGCGCCTCCACATCGGCGATCCGGCCGACGCAACCCACGTCGAACAGCGCCGGCGGCTCGTTCGCGTCGCGCGGCTGAATCATGCCGATGCGCCGGTCGCGCGCCAGCGAATCGGTGATCATCGCGCGGTAGCGCGGCTCGAAAATGTGGAGCGGCAGCTGCATCCGCGGAAACAGCAAGGCGCCCCCCAGCGGGAATATCGAAAGCCGCGTCGGCTTCATCCGAACAGGATCGCGGAGAGCTTGCGGCGCTGCGCCGAAACCCAGGGATCCTCGAGCCCGACAACCTCGAACAGCTTGAGAAGTCGCTGGCGTGCCGCGCCTTCATTCCAGTCGCGATCGTCCTGGACCATCGCGAGCAGGGTCGTGGCGGCGCCGTCGCGGTCTCCCGCCGCCATCTGGCCGCCGGCGAGTTCGTAGCGCGCATCCATGTCCTCGGGATTGGCGGCCGCCTGTGCGGCGAGGCCGGACAGATCGGCGACCGGCTGCGCTTCCTGGGCGAGCGTCAGCGCGGCGCGGGCGCGCTCGATCTCGGGGGCCTTGGCGGCTTCCTCGGGAAGCGCGGCGAGAGCGGCCGCCGCTTCGTCGGTACGGCCCAGTGCGACGAGCGCGCGGACGCGGCCGGCGATCACCGTGGGATGCTCGGGCGCCATTTCGGCCAGCTGCTCGAAGATCGATAGCGCGCGCTCATTGTCGCCGTCCTGCAGCACCTGTTCGCCCATCGCGATCAGCGGCTCCAGCTCGGCCTCGACCTGAGCTTCCTCGCTCTGCACCGGGAGCTGGCGGAGGATCTGGTCGAGCATGGTGCGGACCTGGGTCTCGGTACGCGCGCTGGTCAGATCGGCGACGAGCTGGCCCTGGAACATCGCATAGACGGTCGGGATCGACTTGACCTGGAATTGCGAGGCGATGAACTGGTTCTTGTCGACATCGATCTTGGCGAGCGTCACGCCCTTCGCCGCATATTCCGCGGCGACCTTTTCGAGCACCGGGCTCAGCGCCTTGCACGGCCCGCACCATTCGGCCCAGAAATCGAGGATGACGAGGCTCGTCATCGAAGGCTCGACGATGTCGCGGCGGAATGCGTCGACGGCTTCCTTCTCGGCGGGGCTCAAACCAAGCGTGGCCAACGGGGTGCTCCTGGGAATTGGTGGGGTTAGCCGCCTATGTGGGGGTTTGCGCCCACGGCGCCAAGCCTTTTCGGGGAGAGCGCTTAGGGGCTTGCGTTGGGTGTGACCCGCTGCTAGTGGCCGCGCCTCACCCGCCCGGTGCGCTTCGGCGGCACGGGGCAACGCCAGAGCGGGCGTAGCTCAGGGGTAGAGCACGACCTTGCCAAGGTCGGGGTCGAGGGTTCGAATCCCTTCGCCCGCTCCAGCTTCGCTGCGCGATTTAGTGCGGCTAAATCGCGAAAATCAGCGAAGCGCGGTCGGCGTCGCATAGCGACGACCGACGGCATGGCTTCGCCGCGACCCAAACCGTCAGGGCATCAGCCTTTTCCGCCCCTGGGTGAGATGCCAGCGCATCGCGAGCGCGGCGCCATCGGCATCCTGGGCGCGTATTGCCTCCACCACCATCTCGTGCTCGCGCATCATCGCGCCGATCGCCTCGGGCGGCCGCGCGCGCGATATGTCGACGCCAGCCTTGAGGATACGCAACACTTCCTCATGGAGATGCTCAAACGTCGAGACGAACGCGGTGTTCGCGGTCGCCAGCACGATCGCGCGGTGGAGCTCCCAATCCTCGTCATGCGCGGGGGCGTCGGATAGCAATGCGCGGCGCAGATCCTCCAGCGCGGCTTCGATCGCGGCGAGCTGCTCGCTCGACCGGCGCATCGCCGCAAGCCGCGCGGCCTCCGCCTCGAGCACGAAGCGGACCTCATAGGTGCCGAGCGTCGCCGACAGATCCGACCAGGGCATATGTGCACCCAGCCGTTCAGACGGGCGACGCATGACATAGGAGCCGGCGCCGCGCCGCGCCTCGGTGATGCCGTCGGCGGCGAGCCGGACCAATGCCTCGCGGATTATCGTGCGCGACATGCCGAAGGTCTCGGCGAGCCGCGATTCGGAAGGGAGTCGATCGCCAACGCGCAGATCGTCGTCGTTGATGATCTCGACGATTCGCGAATAAGCGCGATCCGCCAGTCGGCCTTCGCCCCATCGGCGATCGACTTCCGGCATGGGGCGGCGCTCCGTCATCGCCAAAATGATACCGCGCAGCGACGGACAGCGCCAGTGCGCCGCGACCCGCCATCATCGCTTTGGTAGGACAAGTTTGCCAAGTAACCGGTTAGATCGAAGCGTTGGTGGCCAAAGAAGCAAATACTGCTGCAATCTGTCCAACCGATATGCAGGATCCATCTAACCGCGCTTCGCGCCTGGCCGGGTCCGCGGCAATATGGGCGCGACCGAATCGGGAGAGCCAAATGCCGTCACGCCTAATCCCTGCCGCGATCGCCGGCTTGTTCCTGGCGCTTACCGGCCAGGCACTTCCGACGCCCAAGGTCTGGGCCAATCCCAGCAACAGCGTGCACATCCGTTCGCACCCATGCGGCGGACAGGCGATGTGCGGCACCGTCGTCTGGGCGAACGACAAGGCGAAGGCCGATGCGGCGCGCGGAGGGACGAAGAACCTGGTCGGCACGCAGCTGTTCCGCAATTTCAAGCTGATCCGTCCCGGCGTGTGGAAGGGCAAGGTGTTCGTCCCCGACATCAACAAGACCTTTTCAGGCACGGTGACGTTGGTCGGCCCCGACAAGATCGTCGGAAAGGGGTGTCTGGCGTTCGGGATCGGGTGCAAATCGCAGACCTGGACTCGAATCGAGTGACTGGCCGCGTTATGCCGCAGGGCATGAGCAGCGCACTTATTCATGTCGGCATCGGCGGCTGGACGTTCGAGCCCTGGCGCGGGACCTTCTATCCGCCGGGCCTGGCGCAGAAGAAGGAGCTGGAGTTCGCCGCGCGCGCGCTCACCGCGATCGAGATCAACGGGACCTATTATTCGACGTTCAAGCCCGCGAGCTTCGCCGGCTGGGCGGCGGCGGCGCCCGAGGGGTTCGTCTATACGGTCAAGGGCTCGCGCTTCTGCACCAACCGCAAGGTGCTGGCAGAAGCGGGCGAATCGGTGCAGCGCTTCGTCGGCCAGGGGCTGGTCGAGCTGGGCGACAAGCTCGGGCCGCTCTTCTGGCAGTTCATGGCGACCAAGAAGTTCGACGCCGCCGATTTCCAGGCGTTCCTCGACCTGCTTCCGCGCAAGCACGAGGGCGTGGCGCTGCGTCACGCCGTGCAGGTGCGGCACGACAGTTTCCACGTGCCCGAATTCGTCGCGATGTGCCGCAAGGCGGGGGTGGCGATCGTCTATGCCGATTCGCCGCAATATCCCGCGATCGCCGATATCAGCGCGGACTTCGTCTATGCGCGGCTCGAGGCCGGCGAGGACGAGAATCCGCTGTGCTATCCCGGGGCGCATTTTCCGCGCTGGACCGAGGTGGTGAAAAGCTGGGCGGCGGGCGGGCGGCCCGAGGGCCTGCCCTATGCGAGCGACGAGGTGCCGCCAGTGACTCCGCGCGAGACCTTCGTCTTCTTCATCCATGGCGGCAAAGTCCGCGCGCCGGCCGCGGCGCAGGAGCTGATTCGGCGGCTGGCTTAGGAGCGACGGATCTCGAACACGACCTGGGGGTGGACGCCGCTGTTATATTCGCGGCTGAGCATCTCGGTGCGGCGGACCCCGCCGATCTTGGCCATGGCTCCCTGCGATCGCAGATTGCCTTCGCCCACCAGAAAGATCGCGCAGCCGACATAGAGATGGATGTGATCGACCATCAGCCGCTTGACCTCGCGATTATAGGCGCCGCCCCAATAGCTGCGGGCGAGGAAGGTCCAGCCGATCTCGATTTCGTCGCGTTCGGGCGCATAGCCGTAATAGCGGCTGGCACCGATAATCGCGCCCGTCGCCTTGTCGAGGATCGTCAGGCCGCCGCCCGATGCCAGTGCGTCCGCGAAATATTTGCGGAACTCGTCTTCCTGCCAGCGGTCGTTGGCCGGATGCTGTTCCCAGATCAGCGGATCGGAGGCGACCGCGTACATCGCGTCCCAGTCCTCGGGGACGGTCGGGCGCAGCACCACGAGATCGCCGGTCAGAGTCGGCTGCAGATCCATCAGAAGGCGGCGATCCCGGTGATCGCCCGGCCGAGGATCAGCCCGTGCACGTCGTGCGTGCCCTCATAGGTGTTGACCGTCTCGAGGTTGATCGCGTGGCGCAGCACATGGAACTCGGCCGAGATGCCGTTGCCGCCATGCATGTCGCGGGCGACGCGGGCGATGTCGAGCGCCTTGCCGCAATTGTTGCGCTTGATGATCGAGATCGCCTCCGGGGAGAGCGTCCCTTCCTCGAACATGCGCCCGCAGCGCAAAGCCGCTTGCAGGCCGAGCGCGATCTCGGTCTCCATATTGGCGAGCTTGAGCTGGACCAACTGGGTCGCCGCGAGCGGGCGGCCGAACTGGGCGCGATCGAGCGTATATTGCCGGGCGGCGTGCATGCAGGCCTCGGCCGCGCCCATCGTGCCCCAGGCGATGCCGTAGCGCGCGCGGTTGAGGCAGCCGAACGGACCCTTTAGGCCCTGCACTTCGGGCAGCAGCGCATCCTCGCCCACCTCGACGCCGTCCATCACGATCTCGCCGGTGATCGAGGCGCGCAAGCTTAGCTTGCCTTCGATCTTGGGTGTCGAAAGCCCCTTCATGCCGCGTTCGAGGACGAAGCCCTTGATCCCGCCGCCATGCGCATCGGACTTGGCCCAGACCACCATGACGTCAGCGATCGGGGAGTTGGTGATCCACATCTTGGTGCCGGTAAGGCGATAGCCGCCGTCGATCTTCTCCGCGCGGGTGCGCATCCCGCCGGGGTCCGAGCCAGCATCTGGCTCGGTCAGGCCGAAACAGCCGACCCATTCGCCGCTGGCGAGCCTGGGCAGATATTTCCGCCGCTGCTCCTCGGTACCGTACGCATAGATCGGGTGCATCACGAGCGAGCTCTGGACGCTCATCGCCGAGCGATAGCCCGAATCGACGCGTTCGACCTCGCGCGCGACCAGGCCATAGGCGACATAACCGAGACCGGCGCCGCCATAGGTTTCGGGGATGGTCGGCCCGAGCAGGCCGAGCGCGCCCATCTCGGACATGATCTCGCGGTCGAATCGCTCCTCGAGGAACGCCGTGGTCACACGCGGCAGCAACTCGCCCTGCGCGTAATCGCGCGCGGCGGCCTGCACCATCTGTTCCTCGTCGGTGAGCTGCGATTCGAGCCCAAACGGATCCTGCCAGTCGAACCGGCCCATCTCTGCCATAATCAGTTCCTCAGATCGCCGGGCGTGCCGGCTGTGCGGGGGCGGTCTCCACGGCCGCCCGCTCGATTTCGTTCAGGCCGTTGCGCGCGGCCAGGAAACGGCGCGCGGCGCCGGTCCAGCTCTCGGCATTGGCGGCGCCGGGAAGGTGCGCGACTTCGGCGAGCGACGCCTCGACATCGCCCTGATCGAGCGCGCGCCGGGCACGACGCAGGCGATCGGAGGTGCGCGGGCTCGGCACATCGGCCTGGCGCACCACGATCATGTCGCCGATGAAACCGCGGAAGCGCGCCCATAGGCTGTCATTGGGACCGCTCGCCAGCCGCGGCCCGATCGTGTCGAGCGCGAGGCGCAGATCCTCGAGCGTCACTGGCTGCGCCGCCGCGGCGACGATCGCAGCCACCGCCTCAACATGCTGTTCGCCGAAACGAGCGCGGAGCTGGTTCTCCAGGCTGCCGAGTGGCTGGCCGCGCTCGATCGCGCGGCGCACCGAGAAGGCGATCATCAGTCGTTCGGCCTGGGTGGCATAGGAAGCGGCGTTGCGCGCGCTGCCATTGGTGTCGGCGATGCGCTGCTCGAGCTGGTCGAGCTTGCCGGCCAACTCGGCCTCGCGCGCGTTCAGCGTTGCCATGTCGGTGCCCGGGGGGAGCGCGGGCACGGCCAAAGGCTGCGGCTGGGGGCTGCTCTGGGGTGGCGGGGCCTTGGCGGGGCTAAGCGCCGGCATGCCGGTCAGCTGGATCAATCCCGCGGTCAGGGCCACGCCGCCCAGAAAGCCTAGGCCGCCGATCAGTATCCGGTTGCGCAGCGGAGACTGCGGGGCGAGGGGCTCGTCGCTCATAGGGCCCTTTTCGCCGTCCCGGTCGGCCCGGTCAATCGGCGAGCGCGATTGCGGCGTCGATCAGCGCGGTTCCGCGGAATTCGGGAGGGACCAAAACGCGCTCCCAACCCGCTCCCGCGGCGGCGGCGGCGCGTTCGCTGGTCGCGACCAGAATGATGTCCTTGCGTTGGGCGAGCGCGACAATCTCCGCGAGCCGGGCGCCTGCGCGCGCCGACTGGATCAGCGCGACCGAACCCGCGAGCCTAGCTGCCATGTCCGCGGTGATCGGCAGCGCCTCGCTTACGTAGATGGTCACCACCTCCGCGATAATGCCGCCGATCTCCAGTGTCCGCTCGCGCCCCGCGAGATGAAGCGCCCGCTGTACGCCCATTGCTTCCGCCCGCGCGACCAGCGCCTCGGCCCCCGACTCGCCGATCGATGCGACGGCAAAGCCCGCCCGCCGCGCCGCCTCGGCGGTGACGTCACCCACCGCGTGCACGGGCAATTCCCGCAATTGCGTCAGGCCCGCTCCAGCGTGGCGCACGGCATTGGCGCTGGTGAGCAGCAGGGCGTCGAACCGTTCCGGATCGGGCACTTCCCACGCCACGGCGCGCGCTTCGAACAAGGGCAGGCGGATCGCGCGGCGCCCGCGTGCCTCGATCGCCGCCGTGGTGACGCGGTTGCCGGGCTCGGGCCGCAGCACCGCGATCGCGCGACTCATCCCTCGAACAACCGCCGCACGCTTTCCGGCGCGCGGTCGAGCAGGTCGCGGGCGAGCGCGGCGGGGAGGTCGTGATCGAGCGGCGCGCCCTCGATCTGGCCATGGACATGCGCGCCGCCGTCCTCAGAGAGGAGCTCCGCCTCGATCGTCAGGATCGCGCCCTCCAGCGTGGCGAGCGCCGCGACCGGCGAATGGCAATCGGCCTTGAGCGCCGCGAGCAGCGCGCGTTCGGCAAGGACGCAGACACGGGTGTGCGGATCGTCGATCGCTGCGATCAGCGCGCGGGCATGGGCGTCGTCCGCACGCACTTCGATCCCGACCGCGCCCTGCGCCGGTGCGGGCAGCATCACATTGGTGGGGACGGCAAATCCGACGTCATGACGTCCCAGGCGCTCCAGACCCGCCGCGGCGAGCAACGTGGCGTCGGCCTCGCCCGCCGCCAGCTTGGCGAGGCGGGTATCGACATTGCCGCGGAACAAGACGGTCTCGATATCGGGCCGCAGCCGTTTCAACTGCGCCGCGCGGCGGGGCGATGCGGTGCCGACCACTGCGCCCTGCCTGAGCGCCGCGATGCTATCGGCGCCGACCAGCCGGTCACGCACATCGGCGCGAGGCAGGATCGCGGCGATCGCGATCATGTCCGGGCGGAAGGTCTCGACATCCTTCATCGAATGCACCGCGCAATCGATATCGCCGCCCAGCAGCGCGCGATCGAGCTCCTTGGTCCAGAGCGACTTGCCGCCGATCTCAGCGAGCGCGCGGTCCTGCACCTTGTCGCCGGTGGTGCGGATCACGACGATCTCGGCCGTGATTCCATGCGCGGCGGCCAGCGCATCGCGGACGATATTGGCTTGGACAAGGGCGAGCGGAGACCCGCGGGTACCGAGGCGGAACGGAGGCATGGCTTGTGCTAGCGGCTGGGCGGCCTAGATGGAAGCGATGGCACTGATCCTGGGGCTTGAATCGAGCTGCGACGAGACGGCGGCGGCGCTGGTGGAAAGCGACGGCACGATCCGCGCGCACCAGCTCGCGCGCCAGGATGAGGCGCATCGCCCTTATGGCGGGGTCGTTCCTGAAATCGCGGCGCGCGCGCATGTCGAGGTGCTGGCGCCCTTGGTCGAAGCGGCGCTGGCGGAAGCGGGCGTGACGCTCGCCGACGTCGACGCGATCGCCGCGACGGCGGGACCGGGGCTGATCGGTGGCGTCATGGTGGGGCTTGTGACCGGCAAGGCGCTGGCGCTGGCGAGTGGCAAGCCGCTGGTCGCGGTCAATCACCTCGAAGGCCATGCGCTGTCACCGCGGCTGAGCGATCCCAGCCTCGAATTTCCCTATCTGCTGCTGCTCGTCTCGGGCGGACATTGCCAATTGCTGCTAGTCGAGGGCGTCGGCAGCTATCGCCGGCTCGCCACCACGATCGACGATGCCGCGGGCGAGGCCTTCGACAAGACTGCCAAGCTGCTCGGCCTGGGCTTTCCCGGTGGGCCGGCGGTCGAGGAAGCCGCCGCCCGGGGGAATCCGAAGGCAGTTCCGCTGCCGCGCCCGCTGGTCGGATCGGCCGAGCCGCATTTCTCCTTCGCGGGGCTGAAGAGCGCCGTCGCGCGTGCGGTGAACGACCATAAAGCCGAGGATCTGGCCGCTTCCTTCCAGCAGGCGGTGGTCGACTGCCTGATCGACCGCACCCGCCGCGCGCTCGCCGGGGTCAATCCCACCGCGCTGGTTGTTGCCGGCGGCGTCGCGGCGAACAAGGCGGTGCGCTCGGCGCTCGAGGGCCTGGCCGCCGAGCACGGCCTGCGTTTCGTCGCGCCGCCGCTCTGGCTGTGCACTGACAATGCCGCGATGATCGCCTGGGCGGGGGCCGAGCGCTTTGCCGCCGGCTTTACCGACCCGCTCGATTTCCCGGCACGCCCCCGCTGGCCGCTCGATCCGGATGCGGAAAAGGTGCGTGGCGCGGGAGTGAAAGCATGAGGATCGGCGTGATCGGCGGCGGTGCCTGGGGCACGGCGCTCGCGGCAGTAGCGGCGCGGGGCGGGCAGTCGGTATTGCTCTGGGCGCGCGAGGCGGAGGTCGTCGAGAGCGTCAACGCGCGTCACGAGAACAGCCAGTTCCTCGCAGGCGTGCCGCTTTCGCCTTCGATTCGGGCGACGGGTGACTTGGGCGAACTCGCCAGGCTCGACGCGCTGCTCGTCGTCGCGCCTGCCCAGCATGTCCGCGCGGTGCTCGGTGCGACACCGGTGGGAAGCACGCCGCTGGTGCTCTGTGCCAAGGGGATTGAGGCGGGCACGCGCCTGCTCGTCGGTGAAGTCGCCCGCGCGGCGGCACCGGGCGCGCCGATTGCGGTGCTCTCCGGACCGACTTTCGCCAGCGAAGTCGCGGCGGGCAAGCCGACTGCGGTCACGCTGGCTTGCGAGGACGAGGATCTGGGCGCGCGGCTCGCCGCTCGGCTCGCCGGTCCTGCCTTCCGCACCTATGCCTCCACCGACGTGATTGGCGCGGAGATCGGCGGCGCGGTCAAGAATGTGCTCGCGATCGCCTGTGGCGTGGTCGAGGGCGCGGGGCTGGGGCTCAACGCCCGCGCCGCGCTCATCGCGCGCGGCTTTGCCGAGATGACGCGCTTCGGCCTGGCGCGCGGCGCGCAGGCCGAGACGCTGACCGGGCTTTCGGGCCTGGGTGACCTGGTCCTCACCTGCTCGTCGACCAATTCGCGCAACTTCTCGCTGGGGCTCGGGCTGGGCCAAGGCCGCAGCGCCGTCGAGCTGATGGCCGATCGCAAGACGGTGGCGGAAGGCGCGTTCACCGCGCCGGTGCTTCGCGAAGCGGCGGCGGAAGCGGGTGTGGACATGCCAGTCACCGAGGCGGTCAACGCGCTGCTCGAAGGCGCGGACGTCCGCGCGGTGGTCGAGGCGCTGCTCAGCCGGCCGTTGCGCGCGGAGGCGGTGTGAAGCGCTGGACGGCCCTGCTGCGCGGCGTCAATCTGGGCGGGCGCAAGCTGCTTTCGTCCGATCTCAAGGCGATCACCGAGGGCCTGGGCTATGAGCGGGTGGAGACGTTGCTCGCTTCGGGCAATGTCGTCTTCGACAGTACGGAAAGCGGCCCCGAGATCGAGCGCCGGCTGGAAGCGGCCTTCCTGGAGCACGGCCTGAAGACCGATGTGATCGTCCGCGATCTGGACGAGATGCGCGCGGCGATCGCCGCCAATCCCTATGAAGAGGCCGCGATCGATCATCCCAGTCATATGCTGGTGACGTTCCACCGCGATCCCTTTCCGGAAGGACCGCTCGAGCGCCACGCGGAGATTCACGCCGGCCCCGAGCGAATGCAGGCGATCGGGCGCGAGCTCTATGTCGACTATACGAGCCAGCAGGCGATGCGCGACTCGAAGCTGCTCCAGACAATGGCGAAGGCGAAATTCCCGAAGATCGCAACGGCGCGCAACTGGAACACGGTGAACAAGCTCGCGGCGATGCTGGCGGACGGATAGTCCCGGCAGCCTAGCCGACAGCTTCCAGGCGCGCGCCGGCGATCATGATGTCGACCAGGCGCTTGGCGGTTTCGCGACCGGCGTTTCCAGCCTCGGGCTGGGCCACCCCTACCAGCGCCCGGAGCATGTCGAGCGGATCGACATCGAGGCGGATCGCGCCGCTCGCCACCGCGCGTTCGGCGAGTTGGGCGAGAGCCGCCTTCAGCGGCGGGCCCGACGCGGCATAGAGTTCGGCAGGTCCGCAGACCATCGCGTTCAGCGCTTCCGACATGATCTGCTTGGTGGCGAGATAATCGACGAACAGTCGCATCCACAG
Source organism: Sphingomonas sp. JC676 (assembly GCF_014489075.1). Taxonomy (GTDB): domain Bacteria; phylum Pseudomonadota; class Alphaproteobacteria; order Sphingomonadales; family Sphingomonadaceae; genus Sphingomonas. The sequence continues at coordinate 262,509 of NZ_JACTGR010000006.1, forward strand.
CCGCAGCGCCTCGACCGGCGGGTGGATACGGGCGAGATCGGCAGCGGCTTGGGCTAGCTGCGCCGATTCGGTCCGGTAGACCTGCTCGACCAGCGCGTCGCGTGTCGGGAAGTGGCGATAGAGCGTGCCGATCCCGACGCCGGCGGTGCGCGCAATCTCCTCGAGACTGGCGTCCGCCCCCTTTTCGGCAAAGACCGTCTTCGCCGCCTCGAGCAGCCGGAGCCGGTTGCGTTCGGCATCGGCGCGCGGCTTGCGGGAGTTCGGAGCGCTCGCGTCAGACAATTTCTTCGCGCATCCCTTGAAAAACGGAGGGTTCCTCCGTATTAAAAGCGGAGCTGCCCTCCCTTTATATCGCAACAGGCCGGACGACAATGCCGTTTCCGGCAGAGGCGGCGTGTTGCTTCATGGATTCAAGGAGTTGATCATGGCTGATTCATTCGGCGCAACCTCCACCACCGACGAGGTGCTGGCAGGCGTGAATTTGCGCGGCAAGCGCGTGCTGGTGACCGGCGTCTCGGCCGGGCTGGGCGTGGAGACGGCGCGGGCGCTCGCCGCGCACGGGGCGCAGGTGGTGGGCGCCGCCCGCGATCTCGCCAAGGCGGAAGCGGCGACCGCGCCGGTTCGGGCCGATGCCGCGAACGGGGGCGGCATCGAGCTGGTCGAGCTCGACCTCGCCTCGCTCGCCAGCGTGCGCGCCGCCGCCGACCGGCTGCTCGATTCGGGCAAGCCGTTCGACCTGGTGATCGCCAATGCCGGTGTGATGGCCACGCCGTTCGGGCATACCATCGACGGCTTCGAGACGCAGATCGGCACCAATCACATCGGCCATTTCGTGCTGGTCAACCGCATCGCACCGTTGATCGCGTCGGGTGGCCGGTTGGTGAACCTCGCCTCTTCGGGTCATCGCTACGCCGATGTCGATCTCGACGGTCCGAATTTCGAGCGCACCCCCTATGATCCGCGCGTTGCCTATGGCCGCTCCAAGACCGCGAACATCCTGTTCGCCGTCGAGTTCGACCGGCGCCACCGTGAGCGCGGCGTCCGCGCGACCGCGGTGCATCCCGGCGGCATCCAGACGGAGCTGGGTCGCCATGTCGGCGAAGAGACGCTGAATGCGATGCTTGCGTCGATCAATGCCGATCTGGCGAAGCTGGGCGAGCCGCCCTTCCAGTGGAAGACGATTCCGCAGGGCGCGGCGACCTCGGTCTGGGCGGGTGCGGTCGCGCGGGCCGATGAGGTGGGCGGCCGCTATTGCGAGAATTGCCACGTCACCACGCTGATCACCGACGGCGTTATCACTCCGGTGAGCGAAGGCGTGCGCCCCTATGCGCTCGACCCCGAGCGTGCCAAGGCGCTCTGGGCCAAGACGGAGGCGTGGGTCGGCGAAAGCTTCTGACGAACGGCGGCGCGTGGCGGTCAGAAATCGACCGCCACGCCCTTCAATTCCCAGTCGCCATAGCGGGTAGGGTCCTTGCCGAGCGGATCCTCGGTCGGCTTTGCCGGCGCGGGTTCGGGCACCGGGGGGCTCGGCGTCAGATGTGCGGGCGGCTTCAGATGTTCGGGGCGCTGGCCCATGGCATTGCCTTCAAGCTCGATGACGCCCAAATCGGCGCGCAATGAAGCAAGGTCAAGATAAACAAAGTCGAGCCGGGCGCGTGCAGAACGCCGATGCCCCGGGCGTTCCCACGCGCCGCGCGGCCCTCAAGCTCCTCGACGCGGTGCTCCGCCGCGGGCTCGCGCTCGAACAGGCGATGGACAATGCCGCGCAGGGCCTCGCGCCCAACGATCGCGGCTTGGCGCACGCCATCGCGGCGGAAACGCTGCGCCGCCTCCCCGATCTCGATGCGCTGATCGACAGCGCAACCAAGCAGCGGCTGCCCGATGACGCCAAGGCGCGATTCGCGCTGCGCATCGCGCTTGTCCAGGCGCTGGTGCTCGGCACGCCGGGCCACGCCGCGATCGCGACGGTACTGCCTTTGGTCGATGGCGGGCCACGGAAACTAGTGCATGGCGTGTTCGGCACGCTGGTGCGCAGCGGGGTGCTGCTGCCCGAACCGCCGTCGCTGCCCGATGCGGTGGCGCTGCGCTGGCATGCCGCCTGGGGCGACCAGATGATCGAGGATGCCGAGCGGGCGATCGCGGTGCCGCCGCCGCTCGACCTGACGCTGCGCGACCCCGAAGCGGCGCCCGATCTCGCCGGCACGAGTCTGATGCCGGGGCATCTCCGGCTCGACGAGAAGGGCTCGGTGCCGGGGCTCGAAGGCTATGCCGAGGGCGGCTGGTGGGTGCAGGATCTTGCTGCGTCGATTCCCGCCCGGCTGATCGGCAAGGGCAATGGCACCGCGCTCGACCTGTGTGCCGCGCCGGGGGGCAAGACGCTCCAGCTTGCGGCCAATGGCTGGCAGGTGACCGCGGTCGATGTCTCGGAAAGTCGTCTGGCGCGACTTCGCGACAATCTCGATCGCACCGGGCTGGCGGCGAAGATCGTCGCGGCCGATCTGCTCGAATGGGCACCCGCCGAGCCCGCAGATGCGGTGCTGCTCGACGCGCCGTGCAGCGCTACCGGCATCTTCCGCCGCCACCCCGACGTGCTCCACCGCGTCCGCCCCTCGCTGATCTCCGAAATGGCGGAATTGCAGACCAAGCTGTTCGCCCGCGCCGCGCCCTGGGTGAAGCCCGGCGGCGTGCTCGTCTTCTCGACCTGCTCGCTCGAGCCGAAGGAAGGCGAGGCGCAGCTCGCGCATTTCCTTGCCGCGCATCCGGACTTCGCGATCGAGCCGGTCCGCGCCGAGGAACTTCCCGACGGAGTGGCGCCGCGCGCCGACGGATCGCTGCGCCTTCTTCCCGGTGCGCTTGCCGATGCCGGCGGGATGGACGGTTTTTTCATCGCAAGGCTGCGTCGAGTCGGCTGAAATGCAATCGCGCGTTGCGCGCGATTCGGGCCATGCTAAGGACTCGTCATGTCCGCAGTCCGCATCGCCCCATCTATTCTTTCCGCCGACTTCGCTCGACTGGGCGAAGAGATACGCGCGATCGACCAAGCGGGCGCCGACTGGATCCATGTCGACGTGATGGACGGGCATTTCGTGCCCAACATCACGATCGGGCCGGCGGTGGTGAAGGCGCTGCGCCCGCACACCGCCAAGCCGTTCGACGTGCATCTGATGATCACCCCGGTCGATCCGTTCCTCCAGGCATTCGCGGATGCCGGCGCCGACTGCATCTCGGTCCATCCTGAATCCGGGCCGCATCTTCACCGCACGCTCCAGACGATCAAGGCATTGGGCAAGCGCGCCGGCGTGGTGCTCAATCCGGCGACTCCGGTCGACGTCGTCGATCACGTCATGGACATGATCGATCTGATCCTGGTGATGAGCGTCAATCCGGGATTCGGCGGACAGAAGTTCATCGAAAGCCAGCTTCCCAAGATCACCGAGCTCCGGCGTCGCATCGACGCGTCGGGCCGCGCGATCGATCTCGAGGTGGATGGCGGCGTCGATCGCGAGACGGCGCCCAGGGCGATCGCGGCGGGTGCCGACGCGCTGGTCGCGGGCACTGCCACCTTTACCGGCGGCCACGGCCAATATGCCGCCAATATCGCCGCGCTAAGAGGAAGTTGAACGACCTGACTCCCGGCTCCGGTGCCGACGGAGTCGAGGAAGGCAAGCGGCTGATTCGACTGGGCGGCGATCGCGGCCTGTCGCTGGCCGACCGAATCTCCGAACGCTTCCAGCGCTTCGCCTGGCGCACCCCGCTCCACACGATGCGGCTGCGCGGGCGCCATCCGCTCAAATTGATCGCGGTCGCCGAGGACCCGTTTTTCGGCGACGTGCTGCGCGGCAATGCGCTGCTCGACGGCATGGTCCAGTTCCGAGGCGAGCGTCGCGCGATCGACGCGATCGATTTCGCGCATCCCGATTGGTCGGCTCGGTTCGGCGACTATCTCCAGAGCTTCGCCTGGTTGCGCGACCTGTCGAGCGTCACCACCCGCGTCCATGCCGCGCCGATCGCCGAGGAAATCATGCGGCGCTGGCTGGCGGCGCATGGCGAGAAGGTATCCGACCTGGCCTGGCGCGCGGACCTGTGGGGTCGCCGCATCCTGTTCTGGACTGCGCACGCGCCGCTGATCCTGTCGAGCACCGACCTCGTCTATCGCTCCTCGGTGCTGCATGCGCTCGCGCGGGGTGCGCGGCATATCGATCGCGCGGCCGACAAGGCGCAGGCCGGCGTGCCGCGGCTGGCGGCCTGGTGCGGCGTGCTCGCGGCCGGGCTGATGCTGCCGGGCGGCGATCCCCGCCGGACGTTCGGCGAAGCGGGGCTCACCCGCGCGCTCGCCCAGTCCGTGTTCGAGGATGGCGGCACCGTCGGCCGCTCGCCCGCGGGCCAGCTCGAGGCGATCCAGCTGCTGACGATGCTGGTCCAGGCCTATCACGCGCGCCGTTTCGATCCGCCGGCCTTCGTGCCCGCCGCGCTCAATCGCATGGTCACGGCGCTGCTCGGCGTCTGTCATGGCGACAAGGGGCTTTCGAGCTGGCAGGGATCGGGACCGATACCCGGTGACGTGATCGCCCAGACGATTGAGGCGACCGGCGTGCGCACCCGCCCGCTCAAGCAGGCGCGCGACTGGGGCTATCAGCGGCTTTCGGCGGGCAATACGGTTTTGATCATGGACGCCGCACCGCCGCCGGTCGCGCGGATGGTTGAGGGCGGCTGCGCCTCGACGCTCGCCTTCGAGCTTTCGGACGGCGCGCACCGGATCGTCGTCAATTGCGGCGGCGCGTGGATGGCCGATGCACAGCTTCCGGCGGAGCTTGTCGGGGGGCTGCGGACCACCGCGGCGCATTCGACCCTGGTGATCGGCGACAGCAACTCGACCGCGATCCATGCCGACGGCACGCTCGGGCGCGGCGTCGGCGAGGTCGAGCTGGCGCGGCACGAGACCGACAATTCCAGCCGGATCGAGGCGAGCCATGACGGCTATGCGCGGCGGTATGGCTTTCTCCACCGCCGCCTGATCGCGCTGTCGCACGATGGGCGCGACGTGCGCGGCGAGGACATGCTGCTTCCCGCCGATCGCCGGCGCAACCGCGGCGATACGGGCTTCGCGGTGCGCTTTCACCTGGCGCCGCATATCGAGGTCGCGCCGACCGCCGATGGCCAGGCCGCGATCCTACGGACGCCATCCGGCGCGCTATGGCAGTTTCGCTGCAAGGGCGGCACGCTCGCGGTCGAGGCGTCGCTGTGGATCGATGCGCGCGGACGTCCGCAATCGACCGAGCAGCTCGTGATCAGCGGCGACACGCCAGCGGGTGGCACCAGCGTGAGCTGGGTGTTCCACCGGGCCAAGTAATGTGGGCGAAATAAGGGCTTGCCCGCGCCGCCCTGATCCGGGAGAGGGCGCGCCATGGACCAGGTCAAGATCACCCGCGCGCTTCTCTCCGTCTCCGACAAGACGGGCATCGTCGAACTCGGACAGGCGCTGGCGGCGCACGGCATCGAGCTCGTTTCCACCGGCGGCACCGCCCAGGTGCTCCGTGCGGCGGGGCTCGAGGTGCGCGACATCTCCGATCTGACCGGCTTTCCCGAGATGATGGACGGGCGGGTCAAGACGCTCCACCCCAAGGTGCATGGTGGATTGCTCGCGATTCGCGGCAACGAAGATCACGAAGCCTCGATGGCCGATCATGCCATCGCCCCGATCGATCTGGTGGTGGTGAACCTCTATCCCTTCGCCGAGACGGTGGCGCGCGGTGCCAATCGCGACACGATCATCGAGAATATCGATATTGGCGGCCCGTCGATGGTTCGTTCGGCGGCAAAGAACCACGATTCGGTGGCGATCGTCACCGATCCGGCCGACTATGCGCTGGTCTCGGGCGGCAGCACCACGCTGGAGCAGCGCAGGAAGTTCGCGGCCAAGGCCTATTCGGCGACGGCGACCTATGACGCGATGATCGCCAGCTGGTTCGCGCTGGCCGACCAAGGCGAGGCCTTCCCCGAAACGATTCACCTCTCGCTCAAGCGCGGCCAGGCGCTGCGCTATGGCGAGAACCCGCACCAGCAGGCGGCGTTCTACAGCCATGCCGGCCCGGTTTCGTCCGGCATCGGCCAGGCGCGCCAAGTGCAGGGCAAGGCGCTCAGCTACAATAATTACAACGACGCCGACGCGGCGCTCGAGCTGGCCAGCGAGTTCCGCGACGGCCCGCCCACCGCGGTGATCGTCAAGCATGCCAATCCGTGCGGCGTCGCGAGCGGCGCATCGCTCGCCGAGGCCTATGCCGCGGCGTTCGCCTGCGACACGGTCTCGGCCTTCGGCGGAATCATCGCGGTCAACCGCCCGCTCGACCGCGCGACGGCCGAGGCGATCACCGGAATCTTCACCGAAGTCGTGGTAGCGCCCGATGCCGACGAGGAAGCGATCGCGCTGTTCGCGGCGAAGAAAAATCTCCGCCTGCTGCTGACCGGCGACCTGCCCAATCCGGCGCGTCCCGGCATGATGGCCAAGTCGATCACCGGCGGCTGGCTGGTCCAGAGCCGCGACAATGGCATCATCACGGGCGCGGACTTGAAGGTCGTCACCAAGCGCCAGCCGACCCAGCAGGAACTCGCCGACTGCCTGTTCGCCTGGACCGTGGCCAAGCACGTCAAGTCGAACGCGATCGTCTATGCCAAGGACGGTTCGACCGCCGGCATCGGTGCGGGGCAGATGAACCGCCTCGAATCCGCGCGCATCGCCGCGTGGAAGGCCAAGGACGCCGCCGAGAAGGTCGGCTGGTCAACGCCGCGTACGATCGGCTCGGCGGTCGCGTCGGACGCCTTTTTCCCGTTCGCGGACGGGCTATTGGCGGCAGTCGAGGCGGGCGCGACCGCGGTGATCCAGCCGGGCGGCTCGATCCGCGACGAGGATGTGATCGCGGCTGCGGACGAAGCCGGGCTGGCGATGGTCTTCACCGGCATGCGCCACTTCCGGCATTGAGGCGCTAGGCGACGCTCTCGGCGGGGAGCGGCGCGCCTGCGGCCGGCATCTTGCGGAACAGCGAGCGGTCTTCCGGCCCGAAGCCAAACTTGATGATCACGAACAGATAGGTCGCCAGGATCGCCGGCATGCCAAGGCTAAGCTCGGCCCATTCGAACTGGTGCGGCAGCGACATGAACGCCGCGCCGACCAGGCTGGCGACGCCGATCGCGGCGAAGAAGCTCGGCCGGATGCTCAGCACGCTCGCCCCGGTCAGCCGATAGAGCAACCATGCCTTGGCAGCCGATCCGATCGTCAGCGAGATCGCCAATGCCACGGCGGGCGCAGCCACCTGGATCGGCAACGGCGCATCATGGTTGCGCGCCAGCAGGAGCAGGCCGAACGTCAGCGCGATCTGGAGCAGCAACACCGTGCCCGAGATCATCAGGTTGCGATGCCGGGCCATGAAGACGAGGCCCGTCTCGCAGACCGCGCCGGTGGAGGCGAGCACCTCGGCGACGAGCAGGATGCAGAGCGCCAGCGCGCCGGGCACGAATTGCGGGCCGAGCAATCCCATCACGCCCGATGCGGGAATCGACGCCATCACCGCCAGCGCTGCCTGCGCGCTGGTCACCCAGAAGCCGACCTGGCGCACCTGCTTCGCCACTGCCTTGCGGTCCCCGACGGCCAGCGCCTGGGTCACCACCGGGCCCAATATCGGGTCGAAGCTCGATTTCAGCTTCTGCGGCACCGATGCGACCTGCTGTGCCATGTAATAGATGCCCACCACGCTGGGCGCGAAGAGCAATGCGAGGATGAATCGATCGACGTTGCGCGTCGCCCATTCGATCGTGTCTGCACCCGCCAGCGGCGCGTTGCGCCGGGCGAGCGACCAGATCTGGACAGGCTGCGGCCGCCAGCCATTGGGCAGGCCATATTCGCGCAGGAACGGCACGATCGACGCGATCAGCGCCGCCGACATCGACAGCACATAGGCATAGAGCAGTCCATCTCGCGCCGAGACATAGGCGAAACCCCAGGCCGCGATGCTGATCGTCCATGGTTCGACGATCGCGCGCGCAGTCACCGAAGCGCCGATATTATGGCGATAGGCCAGCGCGGCGAGCGCCACGTCCGATGCGGCGGTGGCGAAGATGACGAGCGGCAGCAGCCGTTCCAGCCCCATCACCGGACTATTGGGAAACAGCGCTTGCGGAAATGCGATCAGCAGGCCGGCGGCGATCGCCGATGCGAGCATCGCCACCATCATCGCGTCATAGGCGACATGCGACTGAGGCCGATCCGTGTTCGCCATCGCCTGGGCAATGCCGCGCTTGAGGCCGAGCGTCGCGACCAGCGCCGCGAACTCGATCACCAGCACCGCGATCGCATAGCGCCCGACAATATCCGGGCCATAGACGCGGCCCGCGATGAACAGGAACGGCAGCCGCGCGGCGAGGCGCAGCATGAAGCCGAGCATGTTGGTGCGTCCGCCCTTGGCGAGGGCATTGATGTCTTCGGTAGCGGCCGGCTGGCTCAATGCGCGGCGCCCCAGCTCGGGCCCACGCCGATCTCGACGCCCAGCGGCACGGTCAGCTTGATCGCCGGTTCCGCCGCGGTCGCCATCACGTGTCCGATCACCTCGCGCGCCTTCTCCACATCGCCTTGTGGCAGCTCGAACACGAGTTCGTCGTGCACCTGCATCAGCATGCGGACGTTCGGCAGGCCGGCTTCGGCCAGCGCCGGTCCCATCCGCGCCATCGCGCGCTTGATGATGTCGGCGCTGGTGCCCTGAATCGGCGCGTTGATCGCGGCGCGTTCGGAGCCGCCGCGCTCGTTCGGGTTGGGCGATTTGAGCCGGGGGAAATGCGTCTTCCGGCCGAACAGGGTGGTGGTGTAGCCCTTCTCCTTGGCGGCGTTCAGCGTGTCGGCGATATAGCGGTTGATGCCCGGGAACCGCTCGAAATAGCGGTTGATCATCGCCTGCGCCTCGTCGGGCGTGACGTCGAGCCGTCCGGCGAGTCCCCAGCGCGAGATGCCGTAGAGGATCGCGAAGTTGATCGTCTTGGCACGCCCGCGTGTGTCGCGGTTCACTTCGCCGAACAGCTCCATCGCGGTCATGTTGTGGATGTCGTCGCCATTGGCGAACGCGTCGCGCAGCGCGGGGACGTCGGCGATATGCGCGGCGAGGCGCAGCTCGATCTGCGAATAATCGGCGGCGAGGATGACATTGCCCGGCTCGGCGACAAAGGCGTCGCGGATCTGGCGGCCGACCTCGGTGCGGATCGGGATGTTCTGGAGGTTGGGATCGGTCGAGGACAGGCGGCCGGTCTGGGCGCCGGTGAGGCTGTAACTGGTATGGACGCGGCCGGTCTCGGGATTGATCTGCGCCTGGAGCGCGTCGGTATAGGTGGATTTGAGCTTCGAGAGCTGGCGCCAGTCGAGCACCTTGACGACCATCTCGCGGCCCGGCGAATCCTTGTCGGCGGCGATACGCTCGAGCTCGTTGACGTCGGTCGAATAGACGCCGGACTTGCCCTTGCGGCCGCCCTTGATGCCCATCTTGTCGAACAGCACATCGCCCAATTGCTTGGGGCTGCCGATGGTGAACTTGAACCCGGCCAGCCCGTGGATTTCCTCCTCCAGCCTGGCGATCTGCTCGGTGAACTCGCCCGACAGGCGCGACAGCACCTGCGCGTCGACCTTGACGCCCGCGCGCTCCATCCCCGCGATCACGTTTACCAGGGGCCGATCGACCATCTCGTAGACGCGGGTCGCGCTCTCATAAGCGAGCCGCGGCTTGAAGCGCCGCCATAGCCGGAGCGTGACGTCGGCATCCTCGGCGGCGTAGCGCGTCGCGGCCTTGAGATCGACTTCGTGGAAGCCGAGCTGGCTCTTTCCGGTGCCGACCACGTCCTTGTAGGCGATGCAGCTGTGCGACAGATGGGTGGCGGCGAGCTCATCCATGCCGTGGCCATGCAGACCGGCATCGAGATCGAAGCTCATCACAATCGTATCGTCATACGGCGCGACGTCTATGCCGCAGCGCCCGAGCACGATCATATCGTACTTAAGATTGTGCCCGATCTTGAGCACCGCCGGATCCTCGAACAACGGTTTCAGCCGTGAAAGGACCGTGTCGCGGTCGAGCTGCACCGGCTTTTCGGCGAACATGTCGCTGCCGCCATGCGCGATCGGAATATAGCAGGCCTTGTTAGGCTGGAGCGCCATGCTGACGCCGACCAGCTCGGCGCGGGTCGCGTCGACTCCGGTGGTCTCGGTGTCGATCGCCACCCAGCCCTGGTGACCGGCCTCGGCGATCCAGCGGTCGAGCGCTTCTTCGGTCACGACCGTTTCGTATGCGTCATGATCGCACGGCGGATCTTCCTCCAGCCCCGGCGTCTCGTGCGTCTCGACCGGCGCATCGGCCACCGCCGAGAGACGGTTGAGCAGGGTGCGGAAGCCGTGATGCTCGAGAAAGGCGCGCAGCGGTGCGTCCGGGATGCCCTTGAGCTCGAGATCATCGAGCGGGTCGGGCAGCGGCACGTCGCAGGCGAGCTCAACGAGTCTGCGGGAGAGGCGGGCCATGTCGGCATGCTCGATCAGATTGTCGCGCAGCTTGCCCGGCTTCATCGTGGGCGCGGCGGCGAGCACCGCTTCGACATCGCCATGTTCGAGGATCAGCTTGGCGGCGGTCTTGGGACCGACACCGGGAACGCCGGGAACGTTGTCGACGCTGTCGCCCATCAGTGCCAGCACTTCGCCCAGTTTCTCCGGACCCACGCCGAACTTCTCGATCGTCGCCTCGGGCCCGAGGCGACGATTGTTCATCGTATCGAGCATGTCGACCGAGGGATCGGTCATCAGCTGCATCAGGTCCTTGTCGGAACTGACGATGGTGACCTGCCAGCCCTGGGCGAGCGCCGCCTTGGTGTAGCTCGCGATCAGGTCGTCCGCCTCCCAGCCCAGTTCCTCGATGCACGGGAGCGAGAAGGCGCGGGTCGCGTCGCGGATCATCGGGAACTGGGGTACCAGATCCTCAGGCGCGGGCGGGCGCTGCGCCTTGTACTGGTCGTAGAGATCGTTGCGGAAGGTGTGCTCGGACTTGTCGAGGATCACCGCCATATGGGTGGGGCCGTCGGCCTTGTTCAGCGCATCGACGAGCTTCCACAGCATCGTGGTATAGCCATACACCGCGCCCACCGGCTCACCATGCTTGTTGGTGAGCGGGGGCAGCCGGTGATAGGCGCGGAAGATGTAGCCGGAGCCGTCGACGAGATAGAGATGAGGCATTGCGCGCTGGGGATAGCCCAAGCGCTGCGCCGGACAAAGCCTTTCAGGTGGCGTCGTGGAAGATGATCCCCAACGTGTGGCGCCGGCCCGATCGGATCGTGCTGACACCGTGGCGCATCGTCACGCGATACTCGCCGCGCGTGCCCGTGACGGGGCGATGATTGACTGCGAAGATCAGGGCATCGCCCTGTGACAGCGGCACGACTTCGACGCGCGACTGCATCCGCGGGCGCTGTTCGCTCAGAACGAATTCGCCGCCGGTGAATTCCTTGCCGGGTTGGGAGAGCAAAACCGCGGCCTGGAGCGGGAAATGCAGCGCGCCGTACAGGTCCTGGTGGAGGCAATTATAGTCGCCGGGGCCGTAGCGGAGCAGCAGCGGCGTTGGGCGCATCTGCCCCGCCAGATGGCATTGGTCACGATAGGCCTGATGGGTGGCGGGATAGATTTCGGACCGCCCCATGCGCTCGGCCCAGCGATTGGCGACCTGCGCCAGCGGCGGATAGAGATCGTGCCGCAGCCGCGCCACCGGATCGGGCAAGGGATCGGCGAAATAGCGATATTCGCCGCGACCGAAGCCGTGGCGCGCCATCACCACGGTGCTGCGGAAGCGATTCTCCTCGTCATAGAGTGCCGCCGTCGCGACGCATTCAGCGGCATCCAGCAGGCGCGGCAATACCGCCCAGCCCCGCGCGTCGAGCTCGGTTGTGATTCGGGTCCAGTCGATGGGTTCGGTTCGGGTCATGGCGCCGGTTCTAGCCGCACCAGCCGGTGCAGGCGTCCCGCGGATTGCGCCCGAACTCAGCCGTGCTGCGCGATAATCGCCTGGACGACGGCCTGCATCAGCCGCTGCCGCTCGGGGATCGGGCGCGGCGTATCGCCGATCATCACCGCGAGCGCATAGGAGCGGCCGTCGGGCGCGGTGAGGATGCCGACATCGTTGTATCCGGCGGTGCGCCCGAACAGGTCCTGGCCGGTGCCGGTCTTGTGGCCGAACTGCCAGCCCGGGGGCACCGCGCCACGCAGGCGCTGCTTGCCGGTGTGCGAGCTCTGCATCGTCGAGATCAGCCAGGCGGTCGAGCTGGGCGAGAGCAACTCGCCGCGCTTCAGCCGCGCCAGCGCGCCGGCGATCGCCAGCGGCGCGGCACCGTCGAGCGGATCGGCGACATAGGCGTCGAACGCGGCGACGCGGGTCGCGCGCGGCAGCTGCGCCCGGGCCACCGCGAAGCTGTTGCCCATCGAATATTCGGGGCGCCACTGCAGCCCCGCCGTATTCGCCTGGAGCAGCTTCTCGCCCGGGCCGAAGCGGATTGGGCCCAGCGCGTTGCGCGCGATGAACGAGCGCACCGCCTCGGGACCGCCGACCAGGCGGAGCAATTTGTCGTTGCAGGTATTGTCGCTCATCGTCAGCGCGCGGCGCATGATCTCACCGACGGTGCTGACATAACCTTGGTCTCCCTTGACCAGCGCCGCGATCGGCTGGTGGAACAAGGTGAAATCGGACCGGGTGATGACGAGCGGATCGTCGAGCCGGATTCGGCCCTGGTCGACCGCGTCAAGCACGGTCATCGCCACCCAGAGCTTGCTCACGCTCTGCTGCGGCAGTTTCCGGGCGCCATTGGCGGAGGCGATCCAGCCGCCATCGACGCTGGTGATCGCGATGCCGACGACGCCATCAAAATTGCGGGTGATCGTGCCCAACGACGAGACAAGTCCTTCGGGGGCGGGCACCACTGGATGGACGGGCGCGGCGGTCGCCGACGGAATGGGCAGCAGGACGCGGTAATTGGGCGCCGGCAGAAAGGCGGCGAGCTGCGGATTCTCGTGCACCGCGCAACCGAGCAGCATCGCAGGGCCCAGCCCTGCGACGGTCAATGCCCGCTCGACGCTCGAGAAACCGAATTTACTCAAACTTACAACCCCTTGCCCTTCTCCAACATGCGGCGCCTGCGGCGCGCATCAAAGCATATAGGTGCGCCGATGCGACGAACCGAGTCAGTATAACGACGAAGCGTGAACCTACGGAAAACAAAGCCGATCGTAGATGTCCGGAGAAGGCGTTTCAGGGCATCAGGATGGTGTCGACCGCCACTGGGAGCGTCTCGGGATAATCGAGCGTGTAATGCAGCCCGCGACTCTCCTTGCGGTGGAGCGCGGAGCGTACGATCAGGTCGGCGGATTCAAGCAGATTGCGCAGCTCGATCAGGTCGGGCGTCACGCGGAAATGGCCGTAATAATCGTTGATCTCGTCGCGCAGCACCTTGATCCGGTGCGCCGCGCGCTCGAGCCGCTTGGTGGTGCGGACGATGCCGACATAATTCCACATGAAGCGGCGGATCTCGGTCCAGTTTTGCTTGATGACGACTTCCTCGTCCGAATCTGCCACGCGGCTCTCGTCCCAGGGACGAATCGCCGGCGGTGGCGCGAAATCGCCCCAATGCGCCGCGATGTGGTGCGCCGCGGCCTCGCCAAACACGAAGCATTCCAGCAGCGAATTGCTCGCCAGACGATTGGCGCCGTGCAGGCCCGACTGGCTCACTTCGCCCGCGGCATAGAGATTGGGCAGGTCGGTGCGGCCGTCTCGGTCGATCACCACGCCGCCGCAGGTGTAATGCTGCGCGGGGACGACCGGAATCGGCTCCTTGGTCATGTCGATGTCGAGATCGAGCAGCCGGGCATGGATCGTCGGGAAGTGATGCTTCACGAACTCCGCGCCCATCTGGCTGATGTCGAGATGGACATAATCGAGGCCGAGCCGCTTGATCTCGTGATCGATTGCGCGGGCCACCACGTCGCGCGGCGCCAGCTCGGCGCGCGGATCGAAATCGGGCATGAAACGATAGCCGGTGCCGGGAATCTTGAGGTGTCCGCCCTCGCCGCGCACCGCCTCGGTGATCAGGAAATTCTTGACCTCGAGATTGTAGAGGCAGGTCGGGTGGAACTGCATCATCTCCATGTTGGAGATGCGGCACCCCGCGCGCCACGCCATCGCGATGCCGTCGCCGGTTGCCCCGCGAGGGGCGGTTGAGAACAGATAGGTGCGTCCCGCGCCGCCGGTCGCCAGCACGGTCGCGCGCGCTGTGAACAGCTCGACGCGGTTGGTTTTGCGGTTGAAGGCGTAGACGCCCCAGACTTGGCCCGCGCCCGAATAGCGGATCTCGTGCCGGCTGGTGGCGAGGTCGATCACGACCAGATCGGGCACCAAGGTGATGTTGGGATTGGCGCGCGCGGCGTTGAGCAGTGCCTCCTGCACCGCCCAGCCGGTCGCGTCGTCGACATGGACGATCCGGCGATGGCTGTGCCCGCCCTCGCGCGTCAAATGGAGCGTATTGCCCTCGGTGTTGAACGGCACGCCCAGCTTGGCGAGCCGCTGGATCGCCGCGGGAGCATTCTCGACGACCATCTCGACGGTCGCGCGGTCGTTGAGCCCCGCGCCGGCGATCATCGTGTCCTCGATATGGCTCTCGAACGTGTCGCCGGGCTCGAGCACAGCGGCGATGCCGCCCTGCGCCCAGGCGGTCGAGCCTTCGTTGAGCGCGCCCTTGGCGAGCACGGTGACCTTGAAGCGCTCGGCCAGGTTCAGCGCAGCGGTAAGCCCCGCGGCGCCCGAGCCGATGACGAGGACCTCGCTGATGTGCGCCTCAGCCATTTGCCGCCCGCGTCAGGTTGAGGAACACGTCCTCCAGATCGGCCTCGCGGGTCGATACGTCGACGATGCCGTAGCCGCTGCCCTGGACGGCCCCCAGCACTTCGCCGGCATTCGCCTGGTCCTTGCGATAGGTGATGACCAGCGTCCGTGCGCCCTTGAGTTCGATCTTCTGGAAACAGGCATTGTCGGGCAGCGCGATCACGTCGCGGTCGACGGTTACTTCGACCAGCTTCTCCTGCGCCATGCCGACGAGCTCGCGGGTCGGCTTGTTGGCGATCAGCGTCCCATGGTTGATGATCGCGATCCGGTCGCAGAGCTGCTCGGCTTCCTCGAGATAGTGCGTCGTCAGCACCACCGTCACGCCACGTGCGTTCAGCTGCTTCACATAGGCCCAGAGCTGCTGGCGAAGCTCGACGTCGACGCCGGCGGTCGGTTCGTCGAGCACCAGCACCGGCGGCGAATGTACCATCGCCTTGGCGACCATCAGGCGCCGTTTCATGCCGCCCGAAAGCGTGCGCGAATAGGCATCGGCCTTGTCCTCCAGATGGACGGCGCGGAGCAGCTCCATCGGGTCGAACGCGCCCTTCTTGACGCCATAGAGCCCCGCCTGGATCGCCAGCGTCTCCTTGGGCGTGAAAAAGGGATCGAACAGGATCTCCTGGTTGACGATCCCGATGCTCGCCTTGGCGTTGCGCGGATGCTGGTCGATGTCGAAGCCCCAGATCGACGCGCGGCCGCCGGTCTTCATCACCAGGCCAGCCAATATGTTGATCAGCGTCGACTTGCCCGCGCCATTAGGGCCGAGCAGCCCGAAGATCTGGCCGCGGGGGACGTCGAACGTGACGCCGTCCAGCGCCCGCTTGCCGCCCTGATAGGTCTTGCACAGACCGTCGATCTCGATTGCCGCCTGGGTCATGGCGCCCGCATAGGACCGCGCGCGAACGATTGCGAGCCCCCTCCGGCTTTGCTAACCGGGCGCCATGAGCCATCCGCCCGAGCTGATCCGCACCACCCATGCCCGCGTTTCCTGCGACGGGTCGGGTCCCGGCGTGCCCGCCGCGCTCGGCCATCCGCGCGTGTTCCTGCAGATCGACGAGAATGACGGCTATGTCGATTGCGGCTATTGCGACCGCCGCTTCGTCCTGATCGGCGGAGTCGCCGACGGCGCCGATCAGAGCACGCTTCCCGATCACCCGGCTGGCGCAAGCATTTAAGGCTCCTATATCGGTGGAATGAGCCTTCCCTCCGATCCCCGCGCGTTCCTCTATCGCGACAGCCTCGATCCCGACACCGCCGTCCGGCTGACCGCCGAGGCGCTTGGCAATGCCGAGGATGGCGAGCTGTATCTCCAGTATCGCAAGACCGAGGCGTTCGGCTTCGACGATGGCCGGCTCAAGACCGCATCGTTCGATACACAATCGGGCTTCGGGCTGCGCGCGGTCTCGGGCGAGACCACAGCCTTCGCCCACGCTAACGAGATCACGCCTGAGGCGATTCGTCGCGCGGCGGAGACGATGGCGCTGATCGATCCCGCCACCGGCCCCAAGGCCGCGCCGCCGCGCCGGAACAACCGTCATCTCTACACCGATAGTGATCCACTCGATCTGGTGCCTTTCGCCGATAAGGTGAATCTGTGCCAGTCGATCGACGCGGCGGCGCGGGCGCGCGATCCTCGAGTGGCGCAGGTCTCAGTGTCGCTCACAGGCCAGTGGAGCGTGGTCGAGATCGTCCGCCCCGACGGCTTCGTCGCCACCGACGTGCGCCCGCTGGTGCGGCTCAACGTCTCGATCGTGGTCGAGCAGAATGGCCGCCGCGAGACCGGCAGCTTCGGGCTTGGCGGGCGCACGCTCTATGACAATCTCTTCCTGCCCGAGACCTGGAACCGCGCGATCGACCAGGCGCTCGGTCAGGCTCTGGTCAATCTCGATGCCGAGGACGCCCCGGCCGGCGACATGACCGTGCTGTGCGGCCCCGGCTGGCCCGGCGTGCTGCTCCACGAGGCGGTGGGTCACGGGCTCGAAGGCGATTTCAACCGCAAGGGCACCTCGGCCTTTTCGGGCCGCGTCGGCGAACGCGTCGCCGCGCCCGGCGTGACCGTGGTCGATGACGGCTCGCTCGATGCGCGGCGCGGCTCGCTGTCGATCGACGACGAAGGCACGCCGACCCAGGAGAATATCCTGATCGAGGACGGCATCCTCAAGGGCTATATCCAGGATCGGCTCAACGCCCGGCTGATGGGCGTCGCGCCCACGGGGAATGGGCGACGCGAAAGCTTCCAGCACGCGCCAATGCCCCGGATGACCAACACCTTCATGCGCGGCGGCAACGACGACCCCGCCGAGCTGCTCAGCCGGGTGAAGAGGGGCATCTATGCCAAGAGCTTTGGTGGCGGCCAGGTCGACATCGTCTCGGGCAAGTTCGTCTTCTCCTGCACCGAGGCCTATCGCATCGAGAACGGCAAGCTCGGCCGCCCAATCAAGGGTGCTACCTTGATCGGCGATGGGCCGACCGTGCTCAACAAGGTGACCGGCATCGGCAACGATTTTGCGTTGGACGAAGGCGTCGGCATGTGCGGCAAGGGCGGGCAGAGCGTGCCGGCGGGCGTCGGCCAGCCGACCTTGCTGGTCGAAGGGCTCACGGTGGGTGGAACCGCAACCTAGGAGGGACGCGCGATGCCGGTATCCGTATTTGTCGGCATCAGCGTCGATGGGTTCATGGCGCGTCCCGACGGCGGGCTCGACTGGTTGCCCGAGGGCGGCGGCGAACCCCATGGTTACGCCGAATTCTTAGAGACGGTCGATGCGCTCGTGATCGGGCGCAACACGTTCGAGATCGTCGCGGCGTTCGAGACCTGGCCCTATGGCAGCAAGCCGGCCGTGATATTGAGCCGCCGCCCGCTCGATCTGTCGGCGGTGCCCGGCACGGCCGAGCAGATGGCCGGTGCGCCCGCCGAAATCGTCGCGAAGCTTGCCGCCCGCGGGATCGATCATCTCTATGTCGATGGCGGGATCACCATCCAGGATTTCCTGCGCGCGGGCCTTGTCGAACGATTGATCATGACGCGTGTGCCGGTGTTGATCGGCGAAGGCATTCCGCTGTTCGGACCGCTTCCGCACGATGTGCGGCTCGATCATGTCGCCACCCGTTCCTATCCGGGCGGTCTGGTCCAAAGCGAGTATAGGGTGCATTGATGGACGGCAGGATTGATTGGCCCAAGCTCGATTGGGCAGCGTGGCGCGAGACGGCGCAGCACCTGCATCTGATGACGCAGGTCGCGGGCAAGATCCGCCTCGCTCAAACGCCTTGGCTCAATCATAGCTGGCACGTCGTCCTCTTTCCCACCGCGCGGGGGATGACGACGGGGCCGATTCCGGTCCAGGGCAAGACGCTGCAGCTCGATTTCGACCTGGTCTCGAGTCATCTGACGCTGGCCACCGGCGACGCGATCGAGCAGATCGAACTGGCGCCCGGCAGCATGGCTGATTTCTACGCGGCAGTGATGGCCGCGCTCGATCGGCTCGGTACGCGGGTGGACATCGTCACCCAGCCCAGCGAAATGCCCGACGCCCTGCCCTTTCCCGAGGACAGCGCGCAGCGTCCTTATGATCCCGACGCCGTGCGACGCTTCCACCGCGCGCTGCTGTCGGTCGTTCGTGTCTTCCAGCAGTTTCGCACCGGTTTCCTCGGCAAAGCGAGCGCGGTCCATTTCTTCTGGGGCAGCTTCGATCTCGCGGTGACGCGCTTTTCGGGACGCAGCGCGCCCAGGCATCCCGGCGGCTTTCCTGGCCTGCCCGACGATGTGACCTGCGAGGCCTATAGTCATGAGGAAGCCAGCGCCGGCTTCTGGCCAGGCACCGACGCTTTCCCCAAGCCCGCTTTCTACGCCTATGCCTATCCGGCCCCGGCTGGGTACGGCGCCGCCGCGGTGCCGGCGCCGGCCTATTTCGAGAGCAACATGGGCGAGTTCATCCTCGACTATGACGCCGTTCGCGCCGCGCCCGATCCCGAGGCGATGCTGCTGGAATTCCTCCACGCCAGCTATGCCGCCGCCGCCGATCTGGCCGGCTGGGACCGCGCCACCCTCGAATGCTCCCCCGGCGTCCCCCGCCGCCCAAGGAAAGTCTGATGGCACTTGTAGAGATTGGCCGCTTCGACCGGCAGGAAGCCTTTATCGTCCAGTCGCGGCTCGAAGCAGAGGGCATTCCCTCCTTCGTGTTCGATGCCGGCGCCAGCATCGCCGACGGAAGTGCTTTCCTGATCCCGGTACGGGTGATGGTCGATGACGACGACTTCGCGGCCGCCCGCAAATTGGTCGAGACTTCTGCCTGATTTTTGAGCAGCGTTTCGCAACTGCACAAAAATTCACGTTTCGGTAATATTTCATTGCGCGAAAGGCGCGGAATCGTGGGATTCCTGCGTATGGCACGCCCCTTGCTGAACTAGCCCCCGGGACAACCGCCATAAGGGGGCGAAATGAAACTCATCATCGCCATCATAAAACCGTTCAAGCTCGACGAGGTCCGCGAAGCGCTGACCGCGGTCGGCGTGGCCGGCATGACCGTTACCGAGGTCAAGGGGTTCGGCCGGCAAAAGGGCCAGACCGAGATTTACCGCGGCGCCGAATACAGCACCAACATGGTGCCCAAGATCAAGATCGAGGTCGCATGCGGCTCCGACGTCGCGGACCGCGTCGTCGAGGCGATCCAGGCGGCCGCCAGCACCGGCGCGATCGGCGATGGCAAGATTTTTGTCCTCGATTTGGGTCAGGCGGTGCGCATCCGCACCGGCGAGACCGACGAAACCGCGCTGTGATGAAGGGGGTCACGATGAACAAAGCAATGAAATTCGCAGGCGCGGCGGCGATCGCCGGCCTGTTCGTGGCGCTGCCCGCGCTCGCGCAAGGGGGGCCGGTCAAGGCGCCCGATGCCGCGGCCGCACTCGCCATGCAGAACAAGGGCGACACCACCTGGATGCTCGTCTCCTCGGCTTTGGTGCTGATGATGTCGGTGCCGGGCCTGGCGCTCTTCTATGGCGGCCTGGTGCGCACCAAGAACATGCTCTCGGTGCTGATGCAGGTGCTGATGATCGTCTGCGTCGCAGCGCTCTTGTGGGTCTGCTACGGCTATTCGATGGCCTTCACGAGCGGTGGCGACAACCACTTCTTCGGCGGCTTCTCCAAGGCGTTCCTGATGGGAGTCAGCGCGACCACGTCGGCGGCGACCTTCTCGAACAACGTCTACATCCCCGAATATGCCTATATCTGCTTCCAGATGACCTTCGCCTGCATCACGCCGGCGCTGATCGTCGGTGCCTTTGCGGAACGGGTGAAGTTCACGCCGCTAATCATCTTCGTGATCGCGTGGCTGACGCTCGTCTACTTCCCGATCGCGCACATGGTCTGGTACTGGGCGGGCCCGGACTATCTTCCGGACGCGCCGACCGATGGCGGCTTCCTGTTCGCCAAGGGCGCGCTCGATTTCGCCGGCGGCACCGTCGTCCACATTAACGCCGGCATCGCGGGCCTGATGGGCTGCCTCGTGATCGGCAAGCGGATCGGCTACAAGACCGAGCCGATGCCACCGCACTCGCTGA
Organism: Sphingomonas sp. JC676; assembly: GCF_014489075.1. Classification (GTDB taxonomy): domain Bacteria; phylum Pseudomonadota; class Alphaproteobacteria; order Sphingomonadales; family Sphingomonadaceae; genus Sphingomonas. Next base: position 282,995 of record NZ_JACTGR010000006.1, read on the forward strand.
CCATGACCATGATCGGCGCCTCTTTGCTGTGGGTGGGCTGGTTCGGCTTCAACGCCGGTTCCAACCTCGAAGCCAATGGCGTCGCCGCGACTGCCTTCATCAACACCTTCGTGGCGACTGCCGCGGCGGCAGTGAGCTGGGCGGTGATCGAGCAGATCATCCACAAAAAGCCGTCGCTGCTGGGTGCGGCCACGGGCGCCGTCGCCGGCCTCGTCGCGATCACCCCGGCTTCGGGCTTCGCCGCACCGATGACTTCGGTCGTGCTCGGCCTGGTCGTCTCGCCGGTCTGCTTCTTCTTCGTCACCACGGTGAAGAACCGGCTGAAGTATGACGACTCGCTCGACGTGTTCGGCGTCCACTGCATCGGCGGCATCGTCGGTGCGCTGGCAACCGCCATTGTCGCCGATCCCAAGCTCGGCGGTCAGGGCTATTTCGACTATACCAAGTTCCCCGCCGTCGCCGTCACGCCCGAGGCGTACAGCATCACCGCCCAGCTCTGGGTGCAGGTGCAGGCCGTGGCGATCACGCTGGTCTGGTCGGGCCTGGTCTCGGCGATCCTGTTCTACATCCTCAAGGTCACGATCGGCATCCGGCCGAGCGCCGAGGTCGAAGTCGAGGGTCTCGACATCAACGACCATGGCGAGCGGGCCTATAACTACTGACGAGTTCGGGCGCCGCGTTCGCCTCTCCTGAGCGCGGCGCCCACACGATGTTCCTCCTGCGGACGACTGGGCCGGTGGTTTACCCCACCGGCCCTCTTTTTTTGCGCTAGCGCAGGTCTTCCCGGACGAACGCGGCGCAGCGTTCGCCGATCATGATGGTGGGGGCATTGGTGTTGCCGCCGATCAGCCGCGGCATCACCGATGCGTCGGCGATGTAGAGCCCGTCCGCCCCGCGCACCCGCAGACGGGGATCGCATACCGCCTCACCGTCATTGCCCATCCGCGCAGTGCCGACCGGGTGATAGATCGTGTCGGCGCGGTTGCGGATCGCCGCTTCGAGCGCGGCATCGTCGGCCAGATCGACCGGCCAGCGGTCGCGGCCGTTGAACCGCGCGAGCGGCGACGCCTCCATGATCCGGTACATCGCGCGGGTGCCGCGCTTGAGATTCTCGATATCGGCCGGCGCGGTCAGATAGGCGGGATCGATCAGCGGCGCGGCCTGGGCGTGGCGGGATTGCAGCCGCACGGTGCCCCGGCTTTCCGGGCGTAATGCGCAGGCATGGCAGCTGAAGCCATGGCCCTTGAGTGCGGTGCGGCCATGATCCTCGACAATCGCGATCAGGAAGTGGAGCTGGATGTCGGGGCGCGGATCGGCCGGGTCGGTGCGTAGGAAAGCGCCCGCCTCGGCATAGGGCGTGGTCATCCCGCCTTTGCGGGTGAACAGCCAGCGCAGTAGCGCACCGGTCGATTTGAGCGAGCCCAGCGCCGAACGCCCGACGAAGAAGCTGCCCTCGGTCTCGAAGCTGGCGACATAGTCGACATGGTCCTGCAGATCGGCACCCACTGCGGGCCGGTCGATCCGCACCTCAAGCCCCGTCTCCTGCAGATGCGCACCCGGGCCGATGCCCGACAGCATCAGCAGCTGCGGCGTCTGGAAGGCGCCCGCCGCCAGCACCACCGCGCGCTTGGCCCGGATCTCGCGCGCCTCGCCGCCGCGGCGATAGGCGACACCGGTCGCCCGTCCGTCGGTGAACAGGATGCGGTCGACCATCGCGTCGCAGACGATCTCGAGATTGGCGCGATCCTTGGCGTCGCTCAGAAAGGCGCGCGCCGCGCTCCAGCGCTCGCCATTTTTCTGCGTCACCTGGTAAAGGCCGGCGCCTTCCTGCCGCGCACCGTTGAAATCGGGATTGACCGGGATCTGCAGCGCCGCCGCCGCATCGATGAACGCCTGGCTGCCGGGATGGGCATAGGCCTGGTCGCTCACCCAGAGCGGCCCGGCATCGCCGTGAAAAGCATCGGCGCCGCGCGTGTTGTGCTCGGTGCCCGTGAACCAGGGGAACACATCGTCCCAGCCCCAGCCGGGACAACCGAGATCGCGCCACTCGTCATAATCCGCCGGAATTCCGCGGACATAGAGCATTGCGTTGATCGCGCTCGATCCGCCCAGCCCCCGTCCGCGCGGCTGGTATCCGCGCCGGCCGTTCAGCCCCGCCTGCGGTACCGTCTCGAACGCCCAGTTGGTCGCGGGCCCCTGGAACGGCATCATGCCCGGCATGATCGTCTTGAGTCCGGTGTTGCGTCCGCCCGCCTCGAGCAAAGCGACCGAATAAAGGCCGCCTTCGCTCAGGCGGCCTGCGGCGGCGCTCCCGCCCGATCCTCCGCCGATGACGACGATATCGGCTTCTTCCATTCGGCCCCCCGCTCCTGCCGCGCCTGCCAACGCGCCTTTATGGTCTCGGATGTGTCGCGGCTGCCGTCGTGGCTCCAGCCCGGCGGCGCGGCGATGTAGAGCCAGCGCGCCTTCCAGCTCGGCGCGTGCCACACGTCGCTCGCGATGCCGATCCATTCATGGGTGGCGGCCCACAGCACATTGAAGCTGCCGAGATTCTTGACAATGCCGTAGCGCGGCCGGTCGTCGCCGCGCTCGGGCTCATAGGTGCCGAACCATTTGTCCCAGACGATGAAGACGCCGGCATAATTCTTGTCGAGATAGCGCGGATTGGTTGCGTGGTGGACGCGGTGGTGCGACGGCGTGTTCATCACCGCCTCGAACCACTTGGGCATCCGATCGATCACCTCGGTGTGGATCCAGAACTGGTAGATCAGGTTGATCCCCGCCACGAAGAACACCATCGCCGGTGGGAAGCCGATCAGGAACAATGGCAGCCGGAACAGGAAGCCGATCGAGATGAAGCCGGTCCAGGTCTGCCGGAGCGCCGTCGACAGATTATAATGCTGGCTCGAATGGTGGATGACGTGGCTCGCCCAGAACCACCGCACCCGGTGCGCCGAGCGATGAAAGAGATAATAAGCGAGGTCGTCGATCACGAAGGCGATGACGAACCAGTACCAAGCATAGGAAATGTCGAAGAGGCGGAACTGCCATACCCACATCGCCAGCGCGAACACCGCGCCGCCGGTGATGAGCCCGGCGACGGTGCTGCCCAGCCCCAGCGCCAGCGAGGTCAGCGTGTCGCGCGGACAATAGCGCCGACGGTCCTTGGCCCAGGCGACGACCATCTCGGCCAGCACCAGCAGCACGAAGCCGGGTATGGCGAGGTCGACGGGATTGGGCAGATCAGGCATGGGGCGTGGTGCTTCCTAACAGGGATGTAAGTAAGCGCGCTTCGTCCGCAGATTCAAGTGTGATGACGAAGGGCTTGAGCAGCCGCTCGCCGCTGGCGACGATGACCACCGGCCCTTCCGCCGAAACCTCTGCCGGCGGGACCAGCTTGCGCGCGACGAAGCGCGCGCCGTGGCGGCGGACCAGCGCATGGCTGCCATCCTTGCCCGCAATGATCGCGCTCTGGCCGTCCATATCGAGCCAGGCCCGGTCCGCCTCGAAATCCGCAAATGTTGTTTCCGCAATTTCGCAAGCTTCGTTCTCGCCGGCCAGCCGTGCGCCGCCGAGCCGCAGTAGATATGCCGCCAGCGCGAGCAAAAGGATCGCCGCCAGCGAACCGCCGAGCAGCGCGAACTGATTCATTTGTCGCCCGAAAGCGTTTCGAGCAGCGGGCGGATTCCCGAGATGTCATAGCCCGCGCCGGCCGCCTTCTCGATCAGTTCGTCGGGCGTGCCGCCGCTTTGCGCGGCAGCGAGCGCCCACAAATTGCACGAGCGCGTGCCCGACCGGCAAAAGGCGAGGACGGGGCCGTTGGCTTCGGCCAATGCCTTGGTCATCGCCTCGACCTGCTGACTCGAGAAGCCGCCCGGCGTCACCGGAATCGCGGCGTAGCCGAGCCCGGCTGCGGCCGCCGCCCGCGCGATCGATTCGCCCGATGGCTGGCCGGCTTCCTCGTCATCGGGCCGGTTGTTTATGACATAGCTGAACCCCGCCGCGGCGAGCGCCGGGATGTCCTCGGGCGAAATCTGGGGGGCGACCGAAATCCGGTCGTCGATGGTTCTGGTCATGGCATGCTCCTGCTTCGGCACAAGCCTAGACCAGGAGGGCGCTGGTCCGAAAGCGAAGAACCGCAGGCGCTCAGTTCTGGCGGATCACCGTCAGGAAATCCTCGCCATAGGCTTCGAGCTTGCGCGCGCCGACGCCGGCGATCCTGCCGAGCTCGGCCAGGCTGGCGGGCCGCGTGGTGGCCATGTCGCGCAGCACCGAATCGTGGAAGATCACATAGGGCGGCAACCCGGTCTCCTGCGCGATCTCGCGGCGCCGGGAGCGCAATGCCTCGAACAGCGGATTGCCGATCGGATTGGGGGCGCCCGGCTTGCCGCGCCTGGAGCGCCGCTCGCGTTTGGGCGGCAGCACCAGCGACAGATCGGCCTCGCCCTTCAGGATCGGCCGCGCGCCAGGGCCGAATTCGAGCCCGCCATGCTCGTTGGTCCGCAGCGCATCGCGCAGCAGCAGCGCGCGCGATACCGGCTTGAGCAAGGCTGCCTCGTCGCCGTCGACAATGCCGAACACCGACAGCGCCTCATGTCCGTTCATCAGGCTGCGCTCGCTCGATTGGCCGAGCAATATACTCTCGATATAGCCCACGCCGAAGCTCATGCCGGTGCGGAACACCGCAGAGAGGAACTTCTGCGCGGTCACTGTCGCGTCGATCGCGGCGGGCGGGGTCAGGCAATTGTCGCAATTGCCGCATTGTTCGGGGGTGTCCCCCTCACCGAAATGCTTGAGCAGGATGCGGCGCCGGCAGCCTCCAGTCTCGACCAGCGCGCCAAGCGCGCTCAGCCGCGTCCGCTCGCCGGCCTGGCGTCCGGGCTCGACCTCGCCGATCCGCTGGCGGGCGCGGGCGAAATCGTCCGCACCCCAGAAGAGATGCGCCACCGCCGGATCGCCGTCGCGACCCGCGCGGCCGGTTTCCTGATAATAGGCCTCGATCGACTTGGGCAGCCCGGCGTGCGCGACGAAGCGGACGTCGGGCTTGTCGATCCCCATGCCGAACGCGACCGTGGCGACGATCACCATTTCTTCGGACGCGACGAACGCCGCCTGGTTGCGCCGGCGTACCGCGGGATCGAGCCCGGCATGATAGGGCAGCACCGGCCGGCCGCTTTCGCCCAGTTTCTCGGCGAGCTTCTCCACCGCCGCGCGCGTCTGGGCATAGACGATGCCTGGGCCGGGCTGCTCGGCGATCAGGTCGGCCACCTGGCGCGTCGTGTTCTCGCGCGGGGTGATCGCGTAGCGGATATTGGGCCGGTCGAAGCCGGCGATGATCAGTCCCTCGGCCGGGATGCCAAGCTGCTCGAGGATGTCGGCGCGGGTATGCGCATCGGCGGTGGCAGTCAGCGCGAGCCGCGGCACGTCCGCAAAGCGATCGAGCAGCGGGCGCAGCAGCCGATAGTCGGGGCGGAAATCATGCCCCCATTCGGAGACGCAATGCGCCTCGTCGATCGCGAACAGCGATAGCTTCGCCTGGCCCAGCAGGTTGCGGAAGCCTTCGCCCGACGCGCGTTCGGGGGCGATATAGAGCAGGTCGAGATCGCCGGCGCGGAAGCGCGCGATTGTCTCCTCGCGATTGTCGTCGACCGAGGTCAGTGTCGCGGCCTTGATCCCCACCGCCTCCGCCGCGCGGAGCTGGTCGTGCATCAGCGCGATCAGCGGGGAGACGACGACACAGGTCCCCTCAAGCGCGAGCGACGGCACCTGATAGCAAAGCGACTTGCCCGCGCCCGTCGGCATCACCGCCAGCGTGTTCGCGCCGGCCATCACGCGACCGATCACCTGGTCCTGGACGCCGCGAAAACCGGGGAAACCGAAAGTGGTGTGCAGGATTTCGAGCGGATCGGCCATCCCGCCCCGCCTAGCGGTGCGGCGGGCGGCCTGTCGAGGCGATTGCGCGAACGCGATGCCCCGCGCGGTGAAACGCTAACAGCTTTTCGCCGAACCGACCTTGCCCCTTGTGCCCCTGATCCTGCAAAGCCGCGCCAGATGACGGTTCGCGTAGACATGGGGGTGGACGGCACCGGCAATGCGGTGTCGATGGACCTGGAGGAGCTGCTCGCCACGCGGCTGCTCGTCCAGGGCAATTCGGGCTCGGGCAAGTCGCATCTGCTGCGCCGCCTGCTCGAACAGTCGGCCGGCCATGTCCAGCAGGTGGTGATCGATCCGGAGGGCGATTTCGTCACGCTGGCGGACCGCTACGGCCATGTCGCGATCGAGGCGGTCGATCATTCGGAGCGCGACGTGGCGCGCTTTGCCGCGCGGATCCGCGAGCATCGCGCCTCGGTCGTGCTCAGTCTCGAGGGGCTGGAGGCGGAAGGGCAGATGAAGTGCGCCGCCGCGTTTCTCTCGGGGCTCTTCGATGCGCCGCGCGATCACTGGTATCCGGCGCTGGTGGTGGTCGACGAGGCGCAGCTCTTCGCGCCCGCCGGCGGCGGCGAGGTGGCCGAGGAGGTCCGCCGCGCCTCGCTCGGCGCGATGACCAATCTGATGTGCCGCGGCCGCAAGCGCGGTCTCGCCGGGGTGATCGCAACGCAGCGGCTGGCAAAGCTCGCCAAGAATGTCGCGGCCGAAGCGTCGAACTTCCTGATGGGCCGCACCTTTCTCGACATCGACATGGCGCGCGCGGCGGATCTGCTCGGCATGGAGCGCCGCCAGGCCGAGGCGATCCGCGACCTCGAGCGCGGCACCTTCCTCGCGCTCGGCCCCGCCGTCGCGCGGCGCCCGGTCGCGATCCGCATCGGCGCGGTCGAGACCAGCGCGCGCAGCTCGAGCCCCAAGCTCACGCCGCTGCCCCAGGCGCCGGCCGAGGGAATCAAGGACATGCTGCTCGCCCCTGCCGAGCCGACATGGACGCCGCCCGCGCCGTCGCCTGCGCCGAAGCCGCTGGCATCGGAGACCTTGATCGAGGCGCTGGCGCGCTCCACGTCGGTGGCCGCGGAGCCCGAGCCGGACCGCGATCCCGAGGAAACCGCGGGCCTGATCGCCGACGTGCTGCGCGACATCGTCGGCGATGGCGAATCCGCGCTGCGCTCGCCCGCCGTGCTCTATCAGGATTTCCTCGTCCGCTGCCGGATGGTCGGGCTGGCCCGCCCGCCGCTCGATCTGTCGAACTTCGTCCGCCGGCTCTCGGCGGCGCGCGCCGGCATCCATGGCGATCCCGACGAGGATTGGAGCCAGGCGCTAGACGCCGCCGGCGCGCTGCCCGACGACATGCTCGGCCCGTTCCTGCTGGTCGCCCGCGCCGCGCGCGAGGGGCTGCCCTGCCCGAGCGATACCGAGATCGCCGCGAGCTACGGCACCAGCTCGCTTGGCCGCGTCCGCCGGCTGATGACCTATATCGAGAGCCGCGACCTGTTCGTCACCCGCGTCGATCTGTCGGGCAAGCGCTCGATCACCATCCCTCGACTCGGCTGGACGACGCAGCCCGCCGAAGTCGGCTAGGCGGCGAGCACCTTGCGCAGCCAGGCCTCGGTCTCGGCGGCATGCGCGACGGGCAGCATATGCCCGCCGTAGATCATCTCGATCGTCCCGCCTGGGATCGCCTCCGCCGTCTTGGTGCCGTGCAGCGCGGGATCGAGCAAAGCATCCTGCCGGCCATAGAGGATCGCCACCGGCACCTTGATCTCGCCGTAACGCGGCGTGAGCCGCTCCATCTCGGTCTTGCCGATTCCGATCTCGAATGTGCCCTGCAGGAAGGACGTAGGCCGCACCGTCAGCACGCCGCCGCCGCGCGTCCCGAAATCGGATGGCACCGAATCGGGGGCGAAGGCCTGGGTGCTCCTGAGCTTGCCCGTCCGCATCGCGATCGGCACCGCGATCGTCCAGGCGAGCGGCCCGCGCAGACCCCTGGGTACCACCAGCCCCTTGAACACGTCGGGCGGTTGGTCGACCGGCTGGGTATAGGGTGCGATCAGCGCGAGCCCGCGGACGAGTTCGGGATGGTCGAGCGCAAGCGCGAGCGACACCGCGCCGCCCATCGAATGGCCGACCAACAACGGCTTTTCCAGCCCGAGCTGCCCGATCAGCGCTGCGATCATTGCCGCCTGTTCGGCTACGCCCGCGCGGGGACCGGTGAGCTTCGAATAGCCCCAGCCCGGCCGGTCGATCAGGATCACGCGGTGGTCCATGGCCAGTCGCCCGGCCAGCGAATGCGAGAAGTTGCGCATCTGCCCCATCAGCCCGTGGAGCATCACGATTGGCGGGCCCTTCTCGTTCTCGGGTCGCATGTCGAGAAAGTGCAGCCGCGCGCCCGCCACATCGGCGAAGCTCCCGTCGGGCGGCACCGCCTCCTCGACCTTGCGGCCGACATAGGCCGACCATCCGGCGAGCGCGGCGATGGCGATTCCGACAATTCCCAGGGGTATCAGCATCGCGTCCTCTCCGTTTTCAGTGCGACGATAGCCTGATCGTGCGCGAAAGCCATGAACGCGTCGCGGACGGGATTGCGACCGAAGCCGCCCCATGCTCCAGTCTCGCCGGACAAAAGGGGAGGATTGCATGAAGGTCCGGATCGCTGCCGCCATGCTTACGGCTGTGTTTTTTCCTCCGCACGCGCTCGCGCAGAACGGGGTTCGCGCCGCGGCAATCGGCGAGACTGTCTTCCATATCGCAGCAGAAGGGCGCACTCGGACGCGCGCCGACGATATCACCTTGATTGTTTCTGTCACTGGGTCCGGCGACACGGCCGAGGCGTCGCGCCGCGCGGCTGCGGCCAAGCTTGAGACGCTTACCAAGGCACTGGTCGCCGCCGGCGTCGATCGCGGCTCGATAACGGTGTCGAACGTCCGCCAGCCTTTCGGCTTTGTCGGAAACGAAGCGTACGTTTCCGAGAATGTCGAACTGCCTAACGTGACGATGGACGTCCCCGCGCCTCGCGCCAAACGGTCGTCCGCGATGCTCCAGATCAAATTGTCCGATCCGGCGCGCATCGAGGCGGTGCGAGCCGTGCTCGATAGCCAGGGCGAAGCGATGTCCTTGCCGCCGTTGTTGTCGCTCAAGAATGACAGCACGGCTCGCCGGGCGGCCGCGACGGACGCGCTGGCGCGCGCACGTGCGGAGGCGGACATCTATGCGTCGGCGCTGGGCCTGCGCGTGGCCGGCATCGCGCAGCTATCCAATTTCGCGTCGAACCCCGGAGAAGATCCGAATTATATTCAGACGATGCTTGCGATGCAGATGGGCGATCCGGACAATGAGGTCGTGACGCGCGCCCGCGTCACCGTCGATTTCATTCTCGCGCCGCGCTGAACCATTTATTCGGCCGCGACTTCTTCGCCTTCCTCGCGCTCCTGCGCCTGGCGGGCCCACATGTCGGCGTAGAGGCCGCCCTTGCGGAGCAGTTCGGCATGCGTGCCCTGTTCGGCGACGCGGCCGGCCTCGAGCACGATGATGCGGTCGGCATGGACTACCGTTGAGAGCCGGTGCGCGATGACGATCGTGGTGCGGCCATGCTCGATGGCTTCGAGAGTCGCCTGGATATCCGCCTCGGTTCGGCTGTCGAGCGCGCTGGTCGCCTCGTCGAGGATCAGGATCGGGGGATTCTTCACCAGCGTCCGCGCGATCGCGACGCGCTGCTTCTCGCCGCCGGAGAGCTTGAGCCCGCGTTCGCCGACACGCGTGTCGAAGCCCTCGGGCAGCGACTGGATGAAGCCCGCGATCGCCGCCCCGCGCGCCGCGGAGGCGACTTCCTCCGGTCCGGCGCCTTCGCGGCCATAGGCGATGTTGTAGCCGATCGTATCGTTGAACAGCACCGTATCCTGCGGGACGATGCCGATCGCCGCGCGCAGCGTGGCCTGCTGGACCTGCGAAATATCCTGCCCGTCGATCGTGATCCGCCCGCCGGTCAGATCGTAAAAGCGGTACATCAGCCGCGCGAGCGTCGACTTGCCCGCGCCCGAGGGGCCGACCACGGCGACGGTCGCGCCCGGCGGGATGTCGAGGTCGATGCCCTTCAATATCTCGCGGCTCGGCTCATAGCCGAAATGCACGTCCTCGAAGCGGACATGGCCCTTGCCCACCACCAGCGGCGGCGCGCCGGGCGCGTCCTTCACTTCGGCATCGGTGTCGATCAGGTCGAACATCGCAGCCATGTCGATCACGCCCTGGCGGATCGTGCGATAGACCATGCCGAGCAGGTCGAGCGGGCGGAAGAGCTGGGCGAGCAGGGTCGAGACCAATACGACGTCGCCCGGCGTGAACTTGCCCGCCGCCCAGCCGAACACAACCAGCGCCAGCCCCGCGGCCATCATCAGGTTGGTGATCAGCGCCTGGCCGATATTGAGCCAGGCGAGCGAATTCTCCGAAGTGACCGCCGCATCGGCATAATCGGAGACCGCCTTGTCGTAACGCGCGGATTCGCGGCCTTCGGCGTTGAAATATTTCACCGTCTCGAAGTTGAGCAGCGAATCCACCGCGTGCGCAACCGCGCCGGTGTCGAGATTGTTCATCTGCTCGCGCAGCTTGGCGCGCCAGTCGGTCACCCAGCGGGTGAAGGCGATATAGACCACCACCATCGTCAGCGTGCCGGCGACCAGCCACCAGCCGAAGCGCGTCGCGAAGATGCCGACCACCAGCGCCAGCTCGAGGATAGTCGGCGCGATGTTGAACAGCAGGAAGTAGAGCATCGTATCGATGCTCTTGGTGCCGCGCTCGACCACCTTGGTTATCGCGCCGGTGCGCCGCTCAAGATGGAAGCGCAGGCTCAATTGGTGGAGATGGCGGAACACGTCGGACGCCAGCCGCCGCGTCGCGTCCTGGCCGACGCGTTCGAACACCGCGTTGCGCAGATTGTCGAAAAGCACGCCGCCCAACCGCGCGGCGGCATATCCCGTCACCAAGGCCGCGACCAGCCACACGCCGTCGCGCGATCCGCTCGCCATCCGGTCGATCGCGCCCTGCAGCGCGAAGGGCGCGCCATAGACCTGGACCAGCTTTGAGCAGACGACGAGCAGCAGCGCAATGACGATGCGGATGCGCAGCCCCGGCGAATCCTTCGGCCATAGATAAGGCAGGAAGCGCTTCATCGTGCCGAGCAACGGCCGCTCGGGCGCGGAAGACGGGGTCTGAGGTGGCATCCTACTCGATTTGGGGCGTCGGGCGCGCGGATGCAACGGTTTGCCGGAACGAGCGCGCCCGCGTTTCGTTCGAGCGTCGGAAGGCAATGGGCGATGGACCAGGTGTTCTACGTGCTGGCGATCATGGGCTGTAGCGACGATTCGCTCGCGTGCAGCCAGGCGCGCGTCGAGCCGGTGCGCTACACTTCCTATGTCGCCTGCCAGGAGGCCATGCCCGCCGCCCTCCAGCGCAACGCCGACCTTTCCTATCCGGTGATCAGCGCGGCCTGCCAGCGCCAGGGCAAGCGCATGGTCATCGGGACGCGCCACGCGCACGCCGCGGCGGCTAAAGCTCAGTCGTTGACCGCACCGTGGTGGATCGGCAGCGCCCAGCGGATCTGATCGCGCAATAATGTCTCGAGCTCTTCGGCGCCGATATTGTGCGCGGCGGCGCGCTTGCGCAGCAGCGTCACCAGCAGCTCCTCGCGCGAATCGGGGCGGGCCGGCGCGGCGCGGCCCTTGGCGAGGGCCTTTGAAAGCTTGAGCGACAACATGGTCATAGGCAATTCTTGCCTAGTGGGTGCTTGCAGTCCGCTTTCCGAGCAGGGTTAACGTGGCCGGGTCCACAAATTTTCTGTTCTCGGCTGAGGCGGATAGAGGCGAACGCGCAGACGCGCCTCGCCGAACGCGCGCGCGATCCAGCCCAGTTTCGCCCCCGCCGAGGTCGATACCCGCCGGTCCCACGCCGCCGGTCCGCGCGCTTCGACCGCGCGCGCGATATCGCCGTAGATCCCAGTCGCCGCGAGCACGGCCCATGCCGATCGGAACCCAAGCGCGGGCGTGCCCCGCCGCGCGCTCGCCTCATAGGCCTCCGCCATCGCGCAGAGCCGCGCCGCCAGCGCGGCGAGCTTTTCGCGATCCGCCGTCACCGCGTCGGGTGCGATGCCTGCTTCGGCCAGCCAGTCGGCGGGTAGATAGCAGCGCCCTGCCTCCGCATCCTCGCCCAGGTCGCGCGCGATATTGGCGAGCTGGAAGCCGAGCCCCAGGTCGCAGGCTTGGTCGAGCAGCGCGTCGTCGTCGGGCCGCACGCCCATCACCACCGCCATCATGCAGCCGACCGCGCCGGCGACATGGTAGCAATAGCGCATCAGATCGGCCTCGCTCGCCGGGCGCCAGCCCGCAGCGTCGAGCGCGAAGCCTTCGACCACGTCCCAGACCAGCCGCTGCGGTATGCCGGTTTCACCGACCACGATGCGCAGCGCATCGAACGCCGCATCGCCCACCCATTGCCCGTTCAGCGCCGCCGCGGTCCGCTCGCGGATCCCCGCCAACCGCGCATTGGGATCGGCGACCGGGGTCGTATCATGACCGTGGTCTTGCCCATCGGCGAGATCGTCGCAGCGCCGGCACCAAGCATAGAGCAGCCAGGCTCGCTCGCGCACCGCCGGCGCGAACAGCCGGCTCGCCGCCGCGAAGCTCTTCGATCCGCGCGCAATCGATTCGCCCGCCGTGGCGACGATCGCGTCGCGGGCGGGCAGAGCCGTCACAGATCCTCGCGCTTCATCCGGATGATCGGCACGGTCGGTTCGAAATCGGCCATCCTGGCGAGCAGATCGTCGACGGTGTTCGCCACGATGAGCAGGCTCTGATGCTGGGCCCGTACGAAGCCGACTTTCCCCATATGCTCCCAGAATTCGATCAGCTTGTCGTAATAGCCGGCAATGTTGAGCAGCCCGATCGGATCGGAATGATAGCCGAGCTGCGCCCAGCTCAGCGCTTCCCACAATTCGTCCATCGTGCCGGTGCCGCCCGGCAGGTTGATGAAGCCGTCGGCCAGTTCGGTGAAGCGCGCCTTGCGCTCGTGCATCGTGTCGACGACGTGGAGCTCGGTCAGCCCGCGATGCGCGACTTCGGCGTTGACCAACGCGGTCGGGATCACCCCGATCACTTCGCCGCCAGTCGCTAGCGCCGCATCGGCGACCGCGCCCATCAATCCCAGCTTGCCGCCGCCATAGATCACGCCGATGCCACGCGCGGCCAGCGTCCGCCCAACCGTCCGCGCGCTTTCGATATAGACCGGATCGGCCGGGCTCGCCGACCCGCAATAGACTGCGATACGCTTCACTTGGTCTCTCCCAGCATCAGCGCGGCCGTCGCCTTGGCACTGCCGACGACGCCGGGAATGCCGGCGCCGGGATGTGTGCCCGCACCAACGAAATAGAGGTTGGAAATCGCGTCGTCGCGATTGTGGACGCGGAACCAGGCGCTCTGCGTCAGGATCGGCTCCAGGCTGAACCCCGAGCCGAGATGCGCGTGGAGATCGTCGCGGAAATCCTTGGGCGCATAGCTGAACTTGGTGACGATGCGCTCGTTCAGGTCCGGGATCAGGCGCCGCTGCACTTCGGCGAGGATGCGCGCCTCCAAGACCGGCCCGACCTGGTCCCAATCGACCGGGAACTTGCCGAGATGCGGCACCGGCGCCAGCGCATAGAAGGCCGCGTGCCCCTCGGGCGCCATACCCGCGTCGGTTGCGCTCGGATGGTGGAGATAGAGCGAGAAGTCCTCGGGCAGCACGCCAGTGTCGAACAGGTCCGAGAGCAGCCCCTGATAGCGCGGGCCGAACAGGATCGAATGGTGTGGGATGTTGGGGAAATTCCCCTTCACGCCGAAATGCACGACGAACAGCGATGGCGAATAGCGCTTCCGGAGCAGGTTGGACGTGGTCCGCTGCGCGCTGCGCGAGCCCTTGAGCAGGTCGCGATAGCTGTGGACGATATCGGCATTGCTCGCCACCGCATCGACCTGCATCTCGAAGCCGCTTTCGGTCTTCACCCCCGTGACCCGATCGCCCAGCGTGTCGATAGCAGTCACCGGATCGCCCAATCGCACCACACCGCCCAGCCGTTCGAAATGCCGGACCATGCCCGCGACCAGCTTGTTGGTGCCGCCCTCGGCCCACCACACGCCGCCGTCGCGCTCGAGCTTGTGGATCAGCGCATAGATCGCGCTGGCGGTCATCGGATTGCCGCCGACCAGCAATGTGTGGAACGACAGCGCCTGGCGGAGCTTCTCGTTCTTCACATAGCTGGAGACCATCGAATAGACCGATCGCCAGGCCTGTTGCCGGATCAGCGCCGGCGCCGCTTTCAGCATCGACTTGAAGTCGAGAAAGGCGACTTGACCGAGCTTCACATAGCCTTCGCGGTACACGGCCTCCGAATATTTGAGGAAGCGCGCATAGCCGCCGACATCCTCGGGACTCAGCCGCGCGATCTCGGCGTTCAGCACCGGATCATCGTTCGAATAATCGAAGCGCTCGCCGTCGGGCCAGGACAGGCGGTAGAAGGGCGTCACCGGCACCAGCTTCACGTCTTCGGAAATATCGTGCCCCGACAGCCGCCACAGCTCGGCCAGCGCCGCGGGATCGGTGATCACGGTGGGGCCGCCATCGAAGGTGAAGCCGTCCTTCTCCCAGAAATAGGCGCGGCCGCCCGGCTTGTCGCGCGCCTCGATCAGCACGGTGTCGACGCCCGCCGATTGCAGGCGGATGGCGAGCGCGAGCCCGCCAATCCCAGCGCCGATCACCGCGACTCGTTTCATGCGATATTTCTCCGCATTGCCTTCATCGCGCGCCCGATCGGCACCGGCGGCTTGCCGCTCAGCACGCGCAGCCGGTCGAACAGCGTCGATTGGCCTGCATAGAAGCGTGCGATCAGCCCCGCGTCGAGCCGGTAAAAGCGTTCGAGCACGAGATAGCGCTCGTGCGGGTCGGCGGCGCGGAACAGCATGGCCGCCAGCATGCGGTAGAAGCGACGGCTGCGCCAGGCATTCCGGGCGGCGTCATGAGTCAGCGTGTGGAGCGCCGCGCCGCTGAGGCTGTGCGCATTGGCGATCATCGACGCCAGCCGCACCGCATCGGGCAGCGAATAGCCGGTCATCGGGTGGAACAGCCCGGCGCGCATTCCCGCTTTGGCAACGCCGCGCCCGCCCGAATCCCAATAGGCCTCGAAATCGCCGCCCATCGCGACCGGCAGGCTGCCCGATTCCTCGCGCGTCACCCGATCGACCTGCCAGCCGCGCTCGGCGACATAGGCGTCGATCCGCCTGCCGATCTCCTTCGCCTTCAGCTCGGGCGTGTCGCTGTAATAAGTATCCTCGACGAACATCCGCGTCGCCGCGAAGGGCAGGCAATACGCGAAGCGGTAGCCGTCGAGCTGCTCGATCCTTGCGTCCATTACGACCGGGCGCTCCAGGTCGTGCGGCTCGGCGAGCTCGAGCTCGCGCCCCAGGAATTTCTGCCAGCCAAGGTCGAGCTTAGAAAGATCGCCGGTGCCACGGCAGTCGATCACGCCATCGGCCTGGACCAGGTCGCCGCCCGAAAGCGCGACCGCGGTGGGTGTCACGTCGATCGCCTTGCGCCGCATCATCAGCGCCTTTTTGGGGAGCGCCGCGCGCACCAGTCGATCGAACCGCTCGGATTCGATCGAATAATAGGGCGCCTTCAGCGTCCGTTCGTGCGCCGGAAAGGCGACATCGTATCCGGTCCAGCCATAGCTGATCAGCGGCGCGGCCAGCCAGCGGTCGGCGGTGGCGATATCGCTGCCGAAGAACGACCAGAGATGGTTGCCGCCGATCCGCGTCGATCCCTCGATCAGGCGGATGTCGCAATTGGGTTTCTTCTTCTTGAGCGCCAGGGCGATGAGCCCGCCGGCAAGTCCGCCGCCGACTATGGCGACGTCGCAACTGATGGTGGACGGCATTCGACGCCGCCTAGCCCATGCGGCCGGTCGGGGAAACCCCGCGCGGCGGCGCCGGTCGCCGCTCAGGCTCGGCTCGCGCGAATTGATGCGGGGTTCGGCCTAGCTTCGCGCTATCAGCGCCAGCGGGGCATCTGGCCCCCGAAGGACAGGTCATGGCCAAGAGTCAGAAGAAGTCGAACCGCGAAGTGCGAAAGCCCAAGGCGGAGAAGACCAAGACGATCGCCGCCAATGCCTCCACCAAGGACAAGCCGGTGAACATGGTGACGATCAAGAGTTGAGCATCGCAGCGTTGAGGACCGAATGAGCGGAGAAGAAGACGCGTTCGTCTATGACGAGGCGAGCGGCGAATGGATCAGCGCGGCGGAAGCAGCCGCCAAGGCAGGCGCCGAGGGCGCGGTCGAAGTGCGCGACGCGGTGGGCAACCTGCTCGCCGACGGCGACCAAGTGACGCTGATCAAGGATTTGACCGTCAAGGGTGCGGGCCAGACGCTCAAGCGCGGTACCCTGATCAAGTCGATCCGGCTGACCGGCGACCGCCAGGAGATCGACTGCAAATATGAAGGCATAAAGGGCCTCGTGCTGCGCGCGGAGTTCGTGAAGAAGCGCTGAGCGCCCGGCTCAATGTCGCTTGAAATATTGCACGTCTTGCTCGTGCTTCTCGGCGGCGGCGCGGGTATCGAAGGTGCCCAGGTTGCGGCGCTTGCCGGTATCCGGGTCCTTCTTGCGCGAATAGAGGCGATATTCGCCCGAGGCGAGCTTGCGGATCATGCCGGGCAAAACGCCCGAGCATCGGGTGGGTTTCAGAAGGCGCCGGTAGCCCGCGCCACGTCGAGCGTGTCGGCATATTGCTGGAAGCGCGTGACCTTGCCGTCCTCGAGCGTCCAGACATGCACCGCCTGCGGATGCATCGACCGGCCGGTCGCCTTGTTGACTCCGGCATAGCGGCCGAGCGCGACGACGCGGTCGCCGGCATCGAGCAGGTCGTCCATCTTCACCGCGAACCCGTCCCACTCGCCCACGCACCGTGCGAAAACGCCGCCCGCTATCGCCTCGGGCCCGACATAGGGATTGCCGTCGGCATAGGGGAAATTCTCGGCCTCGTTCCAGACGATGCCCGCCGCCATCCGCCCGAGCACGCCCGGCACGTCGCCCATGGCAAAGGCATCATAGATCGCCCGGATCACGGCGACATTCTCGGCCGACATGGCATCCTCCTCCAAATGCTGTGGAAGGAGGCTGCACCCATTGCAGGGGGTTGTCACGCGCCAAGCAAGGGCCGCCGGTCACTCGCCGGAAGGTACGTGCTCATGCGTCCCGTGGGGGCCGCCGGTGAAATCGCCGACATTGATCGTGCCGAGCAGCTTGGGCCAGCCGCGCGAGGCGGGCGTGCCGTTGCCGGGCAGCGCGACATCGCCCGCCGGCTCGAACCCGCCATCGCCGTCCGGATCGGCGAGCACGGTGAAGCGGGTGTCGTATCCGGTACCGCTGGTCGCGACGATCGTCGACATGCCGTTAGTGACCCCGTAGCGGATCGTGATCGCCCCCTTGGTCCGGGCGTCGACGCGGTTGAGCAGCTGGTGGTCCTTACCCGGCGCCAGCACGAAGCTGACGCTTTCGCCCGGATGCAGCGTGACGCGTTCCACCGCGGTGCCCGGAGGCGGGGTCTGGGCATAAGCGGCAAGCGGGAGCAACAGGGCGGCGGCAAGGATGCGCATGGAGGCTCTCCTGAGACGTTTCGTAATCGGGCAACGCCGGCTGCGGGGCGTTGGTTCAATGCGCACTCGGCTGGGCGCACGCGGGCGCTTAACGCTTCGGCAAGCGGGGCTGCGCTAGGATGGCGCGGTTCCAATCGCTTAGGGGACGAGCGATGCGCAACTATCTGCTGGCGGGCGGCGTGGTGGGATGCCTGCCGTTCCTGGCCGCCGCCTTCTCGGTCGCGACGAGCAACAAGGTGCCGGTCAAGGCCCGCATCGCCTCGATCGACCGCACCTGCGAATACACCGCCGTGGTGCGCCACAGCTATGGCGAGACGCTCAAGGCCGATTGCAACCTCACCAAGACCTTCGAGGGCATGCGCGACCATGCCAAGGACCGCACCCGCGACCTGAAGGGCAAGGCGAAGGTGACGCTCTCCTATATGGCCCCGGGCGAGCGATATGAGCGCACCGGCACCATCGAGCTCACCGGCCGCGACGACGAATTCTACACCTATCACTATGGCGACGTGATCCAGGTGAAGATCGACAAGGCCGATCCGTCGAAGGTCAGCCGCTACTAGCGGCCCGCTTCAAGCCCGCGCGAAGTCCATCGTCCAGTTGGTCTCCCAATTCTGCCCGCCATCGGCCGAGAGCGCCTGTTCCCAACGCGGCGCATCGCTATCGGTGCGCAGCCACAGGAAGCGCATCCGTACCGGGCGGCCGTCCAGCATGTCATCGGCGTAGAAGGTCCCGACGCCGTTCTCGAACCGGCCGACGACCGGCACGTCCAGCGCATGCGGCGCGCGGGAGTCCAGCCACCAGATCGCCCAGGCGCCGCTCGCCGGATCGAACGAGCGGATGGCGATCGCACGGTAGCTGCCGGTGGCGATGTGGAGCAGATTGTCCTCCACATTGCCGTTGCCGCCGAGTACCGGGCGCATCTCGCTCGTCCCCTCGAATGCCTCCCAGTCGGTGCAACCCGCCAGCCGCGCCTTGAGCCGGCGATGCGACACGCGCCAGCGGCCGATCTGGAAATCGAAATCGGGCGAGTGATCGGTGGACGGCATGCAAAATTCCCTGGAATGGATGCGCGGAACGTTCACTTTACGTTCCATGCTTGTCAAGTGCGCGATCCTTGGAGATCGCGCGGCCAGCATTTACCAAGCGCCCATGCGATTCGCCCGACACCGCTCCGCCCTCCGCCCGACCTTGCTCGTGCGGCTGCTCCTCGGCCTCGCCCTCGCTTTGGGGAGCGTGGTGCCCGCCGCCGCGCAGCCGCTCCGGGTGATGAGCTACAATGTTCGTTTCCCGTCCAAGGACGACGGCGCCAATCTGTGGGAGGCCCGCCGCGATCTCGCTGCGGCGATGATCCGGCGCGAGCATCCCGACGTGATCGGCACGCAGGAGCTGTTCCAGCGCCAGGGCGATGATCTGGTCGCGCGGCTGCCCGGCTTTGCCTGGTTCGGGATCGACCGGCGCGGCGGCCATGCCGACGAGCATATGGGCGTGCTCTACGACACAAAACGGCTGAAGCTGGTCCAGACCGGCCAGTTCTGGCTGTCGGACACGCCCGAGATGGTGGCGAGCATCAGCTGGAAAAATCTCTATCCGCGCATGGTCACCTGGGCGATCTTCGAGCGCATCGGCAAGGGACCGGACAAGGGCCGCCGTTTCCGGCTGCTCAACACCCATTTCCCCTATCGCGACGAAGATGATGTCGCGCGGGAGAAGGGGGCGAAATTGATCGTCTCCCGGCTCGGCACGCTGCCCGGCGCCGACCTGCCCACCGTGCTGACCGGCGACTTCAACACCACGCCCGAGAGCCCGGCCTGGAAGGTGCTGGCGGGGGCGCTGACCGACACGCGCACCGCCGCGCCGACCCGCACGGGGCCCGAGGGGACCTGGCATGCCTTTACCGGCAAGCCCGACGGCCGGATCGACGGGATCTTCGTGCACGGCTTCACCGCGCTGCGGGCCGAGACGCTGACCGACCATAAGGGGCCGGTATGGACCTCGGATCATTTTCCGATCGTCGCGGACCTGAAGATGCAGTGAGGCGCAGCGTCTGGCAGCCGTCGCACAGGCGATCAAGTTGACACGGTTGACACCTGCTATGTGAAAAAAGCATCGCCCCGACGGTGCGCATGCGGCCGCGTCTGGCGGCGCCGGGTGCCGCGACGGGCATGGGTGCTGATCCTCGGATTCCGCGCATGCGGGGGACTGCAGCAGACGAAATCCTACATTGGAAGGGCCGTCAGCTTCGCGGCGGCGGCAGCGCCTTGCGGGCGTATCGCGCGTGGACGAGCGGCGCCGTCGCGAGCAGGATCGCCGCGACCATCCCGCCGACCGCGAGCAGCCCGAGCGGGGTCATGCGGACCTCGGATTCCATCAAAAACCGGTCGCCGAAACGGATCGTGGCGCGGGTGGTCTGCGGCGTGTCGAGCGGGTGCGGCGCCGGCGCGTCGACCTTGGCGGCGGGGTCCTTCATTTCGGCTCGTTATAGTTCGGCTCGGCGGGCTCGGGCACGTCATAGTCGCGCTCCCAGCCTTCGTTCTGCAGCACCAGCCGCTGGAACGCGACCGAACTGGCATTGGCGTCGAGATCGGGCAACGCCTCGAACTCCGAGGGCCAGGCGCGGAAGATCTTGTAGGCGAGCACCACCTGGCCCGCTTCGTTGTAGAGTTCGAGCAGCAGGTCCTTGCGGAAATCCTTGAGCGAGACCTCCTCGCCCGGGACCGCGCCGAAATTATGGACCTTGTTGGCCCAGCGCTCGAACTCGGGATCGTGGCTGACCCCGCGCTCGATCGTGATCGGCTCATATTCGGTGCGACCGGGGGATTTGCGCGAGGTGGAGGGATCGCCGCCCTCACGATGCTCGATCACCTCGGTGGTGCGGCGCAGGCCGCTGACCCGCGAGATGCCGGCGATGACGCGGCCATCCCATTGCAGGCGGAACTTGAAGTTCTTGTAGGGATCGAACCGCGTCGGGTTGACGGTGAACTGCGCCATGAGACGACTCCTTCAGCCGGGAAGCGAAAGAGGCCGTGCCCGGGCGGCCATGTCAACCGCCGCGCGACCGGCGGGTGGTTCGCCTGCGTCGCGGAGTCAGTCGATCGCCTCGACGCCCTGTTCGCGCAGCCGCTCGATATGGTCCTTCATGGCCTGGAGCTGTTCGGGCGGGTGGCCCTGCCACTCTGCGACCTCGCCGGTGACGCGCAGCGGCGCCTGCGAACGGTAGGATCGGGTGGGGTTGCCGGGGAATTTCTTGTCGGTGAGGTTGGGGTCGTCGACGATCGGCCCGGTCGGCTCGACGATGTAGATCCGCCCCGCCCCTTCGCCGGCCGCCAGCTCGGCACCCCAGATCGCCGCTTCGAGCGTGCCGGTCAGATAGACCCAGGACGCCTTTTTGCGCTGGCCATAATTGGAGCTGTAGCCGGGGGCGATCAGATCGCCCGGTACCAGATCGGCGCGGGTGCCGTGGTAGAAGAGCTGGAGGGCGTCCGGGGATGTCATCGGGTCGAACTCTCGCATTGCCGGGTTCGTGATCGCATAGCGCGTCGCTGGGAGCGCGAGCCAGTCCTCAATCTATTCCCCGTTGCGGGCGCGGGACGGGCGGAGGGCGGGATCAGCGGTATTCCACCAGATCCCAGCGATTGCCGTAGAGATCCTCGAACACCGCGACCTTGCCATAGGGCATGACGGCCGGCGGGCGGACGAAGCTTATGCCGGCGGCCGTGTAGGCGGCGAAGTCGCGGTCGAAATCATCGGTGGCGAGGAAGAGGAATACGCGGCCGCCGGCCTGGTTGCCGATGGCGGTTTCCTGCTCGGGCGTGGTTGCGCGGGCGAGGAGGATAGCGGTGGCGTTCTCCGGCGCGCCGGGCGGGCGGATGGTGACCCAGCGCTTGTCCTGCTCGGGCTGGTAGTTGTCTTCGACCAGGGTGAAGCCGAGCTTGCCGGTGTAGAAGGCGAGCGCTTCGTCATAGTCGCGGACGAGGAGGGCGATATGGGCTAGGTGGGGCATGGCGAATTTAGGCTGACAATTCGTGCGGGTACTCATCGTAAGTCCGGCCACGCAGCTTCCGGCCCGTAGTTTTTTTATTTCGGCCGCCCCATTGCTTGAAAAAGAAGGCGGTATTCGCCCTGCGGCAAGCTGTTTGGATATCTTCGACCCAATCGATTTCCATTGGCCGGGCGCTTGGTCCCGACTCCCCTCCAACTATGGCCCAATGGATGCCATCAAGTTTAATCGGACCAATAGACCCGATGAGCGGTTCGAAGGAAACGAAGCGCGTCATTCCCGCGATACCGACAATATGATCGATGCGATCAACAACCTCGGAATTTTCGACCGAAGTACCGATCCAAACTTGATTGAGAATGGGCAGTTGTTTCTCGGCGAACATTGCAGCCATACGATCCGGCCGCTTTGTCAAAACTTGGAACTGATGCTGTGGACATAACTTCATCGTGGCCCAGACGGCTGTGATAAAGGCATCCGGCACGTCCTCATGGAACAAATCGGACATTGAATTGACGAAAATACGCTTGCCACGCTTCCATCCAACGGGATCATTCAAACTCGAGTGATCGACATTTACACGTCCCGTCCACACCGTGCGGCTCCCACTCTTACGAGTCGTGCCTTCATATTTCGGATGCCCCATTGCCTGAAGCCGAGCAGCCATACGCATAGCGTAGCAGTTGGAGCATCCTGCAGAGGCAATGTTGCACCCTGCGACCGGATTCCATGTCACGTCGGTCCATTCGATTGATGAATTGCCAGACATTACCTTAGAACCGCGCTTGCCAGCTTCGACGCCAACTTTGCTCGCTCACTAGGATTCGCCCAAGCAAACATCAAAGAGAATTCGTGCAAGCCATTGCGACCAAGCGGCAGAACCTGATCTATGACCCGTCCTTGAAACGCATGCTTCAAACGCTCCTTCGCAACGGTTTCAAACCACTTCACATCTACCGCACGCCGGGACACGGGCTGACTCGCGCCCCACAAGTCTATTTGCCCCTTCTCTTCGACTGCCACGACGTTTCTCCATTCAGTCGTTCCGAGCGCCTCATCCACGCTCCGACCGCCGTCCTCCAAGACCTCTCCATCATGACGGATTTGCCGGTACATCGCAAAGACAGGCACGAGATACCAAACATCCACGGCGCATGTTCGCGCTAGCGCTTCCAACGTCGAAAACTTGATCTGCAACCCGAACGGGTCAAGGAAAACGACTGCTCGGGTAGCTTTCCAGTTTGTGCGCTTGCACAGGTCGAGCAACATCTCGTTGGCATCGAACTTAGTGATTTGAATACGATCTGTGAGATGTTGAAAGTCGGAGCTTACTGCGGCGCGTAAAGCATCCACGTTCGATTTCTTCACATCGTTCAGTAGGTAACGGTCGAAGGAAGGTCCTACTTTCAGCGCCCGAAGAGCCGACCCGACGATAATCTGGTCCGCATCGGCTACGGCTTGGTTGCTATCAAGAAGGTAAGTCTGCCCATTGTCCTTGGCCTCACGGTCGGCCAGTGCGGAACGTGGGATCGACGCCCCAGAACCCGCACAGGCATCGACATAGAGCAATTCAAAATCCTGCAGCTTGAGCGCGGTGGTATAGGCCGCGAGATACTTCTCGACCGTCTCCAGTTTGCGACGCGTGTGCTCGTCTCCAAAAGCCTGCGCGACCATTCTTAACCCCCTAAGAACACTTAGGGAACAGTAATCTATGCGCAGAAATAACTCAAGTAACGGCTCAACTCGTCATTTTCGCGGGTCAGTCATGCTCCCGCCCGCCAGCCCCCATATACAGCTCGCTCCCCGTTTCCTTGAACACCTTGCTCATCTCTTCCATGCCCTTGAGCGCGGCGGCCTTGCTGGCGGCGGCGGTTTCCGCGCCGGTGGGGCCGGTGGCGAGGAAGCCTTCGACGCCCTGGTTCTGCTTGTTGGCGAAGGCGCGGACCTCCTGGCTGATCTGCATCGAGCAGAATTTGGGCCCGCACATCGAGCAGAAATGCGCGGTCTTGGCGCCTTCGGCGGGGAGGGTCTGGTCGTGATACTGTTCAGCAGTGTCGGGATCGAGCGACAGGTTGAACTGGTCGCGCCAGCGGAACTCGAAGCGCGCCTTTGACAAGGCATTGTCGCGGACCTGCGCGGCGGGATGGCCCTTGGCGAGATCGGCGGCATGGGCGGCGAGCTTGTAGGTGACGACACCGACCTTGACGTCGTCGCGGTCGGGGAGCCCCAGATGCTCCTTGGGGGTGACGTAGCAAAGCATCGCCGTGCCGTACCAGCCGATCATCGCGGCGCCGATGCCGCTGGTGATATGGTCGTAGCCCGGCGCGATATCGGTGGTGAGCGGCCCGAGCGTGTAGAAGGGCGCCTCGCCGCAGACCTCGAGCTGCTTGTCCATATTCTCCTTGATCTTGTGCATCGGCACATGGCCGGGGCCCTCGATCATCACCTGGACGTCCTGCTTCCAGGCGCGGTGGGTGAGCTCGCCCAAAGTGTAGAGCTCGCTGAACTGGGCCTCGTCGTTGGCGTCGGCGATGCTGCCGGGGCGCAGGCCATCGCCGAGCGAATAGGCGATGTCATAGGCCTTCATGATCTCGGTGATCTCGTCGAAGCGCTCGTAGAGGAAGCTCTCCTTGTGGTGCGCGAGGCACCATTTCGCCATGATCGAGCCGCCGCGCGAGACGATGCCGGTGACGCGCTTGGCGGCCATCGGGATATAGCCGAGGCGGACGCCGGCATGGATGGTGAAATAGTCGACGCCCTGCTCGGCCTGCTCGATCAGCGTGTCGCGGAAGATCTCCCAGGTCAGCTCCTCGGCGACGCCGCCGACCTTCTCCAGCGCCTGGTAGATCGGGACGGTGCCGATCGGGACGGGCGCGTTGCGCAGGATCCATTCGCGGGTGTCGTGGATGTTGCGGCCGGTGGAGAGGTCCATCACCGTGTCCGCGCCCCAGCGGATCGACCAGACCATCTTGTCGACCTCGGCCGCGACGTTGGAGGCGACGGCGGAATTGCCGATATTGGCGTTGATCTTGACGAGGAAGTTGCGGCCGATCGCCATCGGCTCGGATTCGGGGTGGTTGATGTTGTTGGGGATGATCGCCCGGCCTCGCGCCACCTCGTCGCGGACGAATTCGGGGGTGACGTAATCGGGGATCGATGCGCCGAAGGACTCGCCGTCGCGCGTGTATTCGGCGAGTCGGGCGCGGCCGAGATTCTCGCGCTCGGCGACATATTCCATCTCGGGGGTGATGATGCCCTGCCGCGCGTAGTGCATCTGGCTGACGTTCATGCCCGGCTTGGCGCGCAGCGGGCGCTTGACGACATTGGGGAAGGGCTGGACGCCGCCCGAGCGATCGGGGCCGAGCTGGCCGTTATCCTCGGGGCGGACGTCCCTGGCCTGGACCTGCTCGACATCGCCGCGACCGATTATCCAGTCGCGGCGGATCGGGGGCAGGCCGGCCATGATGTCGATGCGGGCGTCGGGATCGGTATAGGGGCCCGAGGTATCGTAGACGCGGACCGGCGGCTCGCCCGAATGCGGATCGAGATGGATCTCGCGCATCGCGACGCGATTGGGGCCGACGTAAATCTTCTTCGAGCCGCGGATCGGTCCGGTGGTGACGCCGATTTCGGTCTTGGCGGGGATGTCGGCCATGTGCGTGTCGCTCCAATCATGCCGGAGCGAGATCACGGTTTTCGGATGAAAGCCGCTCCCTCCCTCCGCCGGTCTCAACCGGATCAGGTTCAGCGGGTCGGAGGCTGCGGCCTCCCTCTCAACCGCGCATCAGCGGTCCCCCGGGGATGGCAGGGACCTTAGTCCGCGGCCGGCGCGAGGGGAAGCGGCAAATCGGCGGCGTCGGGCGCAAAGAAAAGGGCGCGGCGAACTCGTCCGCCGCGCCCAGGTTGGTCGCTTCGTTGCCGGATCAGGCGATCGCGGTACGGCCCTTGCGAGCGCGGCTGCGCATCATGCCACCGGCCAGGCCGAAGCCGCCTATCAGCATGCCCCAGGCGGCAGGCTCGGGGACCGCGCTGATCCCGGCGGTAAAGTCGGCCTTGAAATGGGCGTCGCCGAAGCCGCATCCGGTGCAGTCCCAGTTGCGTGCGGTCAGCTGCGCGAAGTCGGTGCCATTGTTGAAATAGACGAAGTCGCCACCGGCATAGGTGTCGGTTCCCCAGCCGTTGAACGGCATATAGGCCGAGGCATAGCCGCTATTGGCGACGCCCGCGGTGGTGACGAAGGCAACATATTGCTGGCCGCTGACCAGGTTCAGGCTGCCGGTGTTGAAGTCGAACGCGACGGGATTGCCGTAGCTCGAGCCGTTGAACTGCTGCGTGGTGCTGGCGAACAGCGCGTTGCCCACCGCGCGGCTGCCGGTCCAGGCATAGACATAGGCCTGGAAGTTGAGCGCGCCGCCCGAGCCGCTGTCGAGGTACATGGTGAAGGAATTGAGCGCGTTCTCGGCGCCGACCGTGAAAGTCTGGCCATAGGTCGCGGTGTTGGGCGTGCCGAAGCTGCTGATGTCGCCGCCATAGGTGCCGGTGGTGTCGATGTCCTGCGCCATCGCAGGTGCGGAAGCGAGGCCGAGTGCGAGGGCCGCGGCGCCGATGAACAGGTTGAGCTTCATTTCAGTCCCCTTTGATCTGTTGGCTGGGGACTAACTTGCCTTTTGAAGACTGACACCCGTGTACTTTTTGCGGTTAACGTCCCGAAACTGGATCGGGATGCGCCGTCATGTCTGGATACTGGCCGATCGGGGACCGGTTCAGAAAGTATAGGCCAATCCCAGCACGCCCGCCCATTGATCGCGCGAGCCCGCGATGCTGGTGACGGGGGAGTCGCCCGCGTCGTCGAGCAGCCGGCGATAATTGACGCCGCCCACCGCCTGGAGGCCGCCGGTCAGGTCGCCGGTCAACGAGACCATGGCGACCGCGCCCAGGCTCCAGTCCTTCCAGCCTTTGCCGGCGCTGAAGACCGGCAGGCCGCTGGCGGCGCTGCCAGCGGGGCTGACGCTGAAATAGGTGTCGGCATAGCCCTCGCCCATATAATCGGCCGACAGGTTGATCCCGACATAGGCCTTGCGGCTGAGCGGCGTGCCATAGTCGAGCGACGGGGTGATCACATAGCTGCGGTGCACCTTGCCCACGTCATGGACATAGCCGACGCTGATGCTGAACTTGTCATAGTCGCTGGTGAACACGCCCTGCCGGCCGATGCCGACAAAGGCGCCGCCCTCGATCGCGATGGGGATCTTGCCCAGCGCCTCGACCTGGCTGTCCTTGATCTGGGAATGGCGGTTGAAATTGATCGAGACGAGCGGGCCGAGCTGGAAATCCCAGCCCGGGCCGCCCGGCGTCGGGATCACATCGGCCCAGGCGCGGTTGCCGCGCAGCGTGAAGTTGATGCCGGAAACGCGACCCATCGCCGCCGGCGCCGGGGCGATCACCATCTCGTCCGAGCCCTCATAGCTCGGGACCACCGCGGCGCCGAGGCCGATCGTCAGCCGGTCGCCGTCCAGCTTGGCGGGGTCGATCGTATCGGCGCTCGACTCCTGTGCCAGCGCAGGGCCGGCGAGCAGCAGGGGGATCAGGAAGGCGGCGGTACGGACGAACATGAAGCGGCTCCGAAGGAAATGTTGCACCCGCGAAACGCCCCCTGACCGCCGGGGTTCCTGAATTAGGTAGCGAATCCGAACCTGTTGCCTTTCGGCATCGGTCCCGTCGTGCGTTGCCTCAAAGACGGCGCGAAGGATCCCCACCCGTAACAGCATGCACGCGCACGCGGCGGCGAGGGCTATCGCCCGGCGTCTCGAAGCTGCCCAACCCCTTGTCGGTGCCGCACAGCCGATCCCAGAACCGGAAATAGAGGCCGTAATTGCACTGGTAGTGCTCGTGGTGCCGCTGGTGGTGGCTCGCGGTGATCAGCCACGCGCCCAGCGGCCCGCGCCAGACGAAGGACGGGAAGATCTCCCAGCCCATGTGATTGGTGACGCCCATCACCGTCATGATCGCCAGCACCAGCCCGAGCGCGCCGACATGGATCGGTATCACGAACACCAGCAGCGGGATCACCACCGCG
Organism: Sphingomonas sp. JC676; assembly: GCF_014489075.1. GTDB lineage: Bacteria > Pseudomonadota > Alphaproteobacteria > Sphingomonadales > Sphingomonadaceae > Sphingomonas. Next base: position 310,663 of record NZ_JACTGR010000006.1, read on the forward strand.
CCGGTCAGCGCCTCGATCCAGTGGAAGCTCATCGCCGCCCAGGCGGTGGGCGGCCGGCTGGCATGGTGGACGGCATGGGCGATGCGGAACCATCTGGGGCGGTGCATCAGCCGGTGAGTCCAGTAGAACCAGGCATCGTGCGCGAGCAGGTAGAGCAACACCGAGACCGGCAGATACCAGAGCGGCCAGGCGTGGAGGTCAGCATAGATCCGCGTCCAGCCGCGATTGGCCCAGCCCCAGGCGATCACACCGGCGGGAACGCCATAGATTGCCGCGGACGCGAGGCTCCAGCCGATCTCGCGGCGGATCTGGACGTCGAGCCCGGCATAGAGGCCGGGATGGCGGAACCGCGTCGCCAGCGCGAAGCCGCCCGAGGCGGCGAGATAGCGCACCCCGACGATCAGCGTCATCGCGAGCGCCGAGGCGAGGATGGCGAGCAGCATGGCGGCGTTCTAGGGCTTGTGCGAAGGGAGGGGAATGGCGGCGCGAACTTTGAGAATCAGATGTTGAGCGCGGGCTGGCCGAACAGGTGCCCGGTCATGAAATCGACGAACGCCCGCAGTTTTGGAGAAGGATAGCGGCTTGCCGGCCATAATATGCGCATCAGACCGACATGGCTGACGAACGGGTCGAGAACCGTCACCAGCCTGCCGGTCCGAAGCTGATCGCGGATCAGCATATCGGGCAGGCATGCGATTCCGAGGCCCTGCTCGGCCATGAGCAGCAGCGGTTCGATCGTGTTGGCGATCACGGCAGTGCCGAGAGGCACGTCGATGGGCTCGCCACCGCGCACGAGCGGCCAGCGTTCGAACTTGCGGCTCGTCGCGAACCGGTGAAGCAGGCAGGCATGTGCCGCAAGGTCCTCCGGGACCTTAGGAGTGCCGGTCCGCGCGAAATAATCGGGTGAGGCGACGAGCTTGAGGCGGAACTCGCCGAGGACGCGGCTCATGAGCCTCGAGTCGGAAACCTCGCCAGCCCGAATGACGGCATCGAAGCCCTCCTCGATGACATCGACCAACCGGTCGCCGAAGTCCAGGTCGAGCTGAACCTCGGGATAATCGCGCATGAACCCGCGCAGCGCCGGCTCCGTGACGGCGTTGATGATGGGCAGACTGACGCGCAGCGTGCCGCGCGGCGTACCACTGGTCTGCGCGAGTTCGCTTTCCGCGGCCTCGACCTCGGTGAGGATGCGCCGGCATCGTTCGAGGAACATCGCTCCCTCTTCGGTCAGCGTGATCGAGCGGGTCGAACGGTGGAAGAGGCGCACCCCAAGCCGATCCTCGAGACGCGCGATCCCCTTGCCGACGGCAGACCCGGAAAGCCCGAGCTGCCGCCCCGCGATCGTGAAGCTTCGCGCTTCGGCTGCGGCCACGAAAGCACTCAACGCGCCGATCTTGTCCATGCCCGTCCCATTCAGGAATATTTGTCCGAAATAATCGGAATTGTAGCTCAATTGTCTGACATTGGGGAAGCCGCCAACTGTAGCGCACGAAGTCGAGGGCAGCACGACTCGATATATGGATTTCGCAGGAGCGCAGAATGGACACCGCCCCTTACCCCTATTCCCCGATCGTCGATCGGCCGAAGATCAGCTGGCCCAACGGGGCTCGGGTCGCCTTTTACGTGGGACTGAACATCGAGCATTTCGAGTTCGGCAAGCCGTCAACGACCATCTGGGAAGGTACCGCCGGTCTCTCGCCAGACCCGCTCAATCACGGCTGGCGCGACTATGGCAATCGCGTCGGGATCTGGCGGATGATCGAGAGCTTCGACCGACACGCCATCCGCGCCTCCGCGCTGCTCAACTCTGACGTCGTGGATCACTACCCACAGATCATCGAGGCGGGCAACGCACGCGACTGGGCGTGGCTTGCCCACGGCAAGACCAACTCGATGCTCCATACCGGCATGGCGCCCGAAGCGGAGCGTCGGTTTCTCGCTGAGGTGACCGAAGCCATCGCAGGCGCGACCGGCCAGCGGCCCAAGGGATGGATGGGTCCCGGTCTGACCGAGACCCTGGAGACGCCGCAGATCCTCAAGGCGCTCGGCTATAGCTACGTTCTTGACTGGACCGCGGACGATCAACCCTTCGCGTTGAATGTGCCGGGCATGTTTTCCGTGCCCTATTCGGTGGAGCTCAACGACCTCAGCCTGTTCGGCGTGAAAGGCATGACCGGCGAGGACTTCTATCGCACGGTGGTCGATCAACTGGATCAGCTCTTTGCCGACAGCGCCGACTCGGGGCGCGTGATGGCGCTGGCGTTGCATCCCTTCGTCGTCGGCCAGCCGTTCCGCGCGAAATGGCTCGACAAGGCGCTGGACTATGTCGCGTCGCACCAGGGCGTCTGGTTGACCACGAGCGACGAGATCGCCGAGCAGTATCGGGCGTCGACCCTGCACGACGGCTGAAATGGACAGGCGATGCTATCGCCGCTCCATGCGAGCCCTGACATCCGGGAGGACGGGAGACGGAGGAGGTGAGGGGAGGGTTTTCCTCACCTCCTCCGCCGGGAAGGAGCGCCCTCAAAGCGGGACGAGCGCTCCCTCCAAGCCGTGTCAGGCGAAGGTGACGCGCGAAGCGCGGCGGCGCAGCGCGCCGCCCGCCAGGCCGAAGCCGCCGATCATCATCGCCCAGGCGGCAGGCTCGGGAACCGGGCTGGTCGGCGGCGTCTGCAGGCCGGCGGTGAGCGTCAGATCGTCCACGCCGAGGCCCTGATCCGAAGCGCCGACGTCGAGATCGGTCCAGCGGAAGGCGAAGCTGCCGCCCTGGGCGATCGAGAGGCCGGTGATCATCGCGAAGATGTCCTTACGGTTGGCGGCGAGATTGCCGTTGAGCGCGGCGCCGGCCGAAGTGCCGTTGCTGAGGATGGCGGCGAAGTCGAGCGCGCTGAACATGGTCCAGGTGCCGTTCGACAGCGCGGTAGCGTCGGTCGAATATTCGAAGCTCAGCTTGTCGCCGGCGCCGTTCGACAGGCGCCACTGCTCACCGAAAAATTCGAGCGAGATCGACTCGATCGTGCCGCCGAGATTGTTGGTGAAGAACGCGCCGAACTGGAGCGGCGTGGCAGTGCCCGAGGTGAGCGTGCCCAGCGCGCGATCGCTGCTGCCGGCGCTGCCGAAGCTGTAGGTGTTGCCCTGGTTGGAGCTGCCGGTGCCGGCCGCATAGAGATTGTCCTTGCCGACGGTGCTGGTGCCCTGTTCGCTGAGCGCCCAGCCGGCGGGAAGCGCGCTGCTGGTGCCACTGGCGGCGAGGCCATTGAAATCCTGGGTGTAGGTCGTGCGGCCGAGCGAGACCGGGGTCTGCGCGAATGCCGGAGCCGAGACGAGCGTCAGCGCAGCGCCAGCCAGCAGGCGGCGCGCAAAAATCTGCGATTTCATGAAGTTGTAACCCCTTTTACCTGAACTGCCGGGTGGCGAGAGGGCGGGTAGGCGGGGAGTGTGCAACTCTCGTGACAACGGGACAGATTTTAACGATTTCTTACTGCCGCCTCGATTTCAGCCGTCCCTTTGCGGGACGCCGCCCACCAGCGCCGACGCATCCTTGGCGAGTGCGATCAGCGCCGCGCGCGGCTCGCCGGCGCGGGCGCGGACGCTCAGCGAATGGAGCATCGCCGCCAGGATTCGCGCACGGGATTGCGGCGCGGGACTGCCCGCCTGGCGCAGCAATATCTCGATCTTCTCGTCCTCGACCGCGAGAAACCCGGCAAGCGCGGCGCGGATGTCGGGATCGGTGACCGCCTCGGTTGCCGCGGTGTTGATCGCGATGCATCCCGAAGGGCCGTTCTCGCCGGTCAGATAGCCTTCGATCGTGCCGATGAAGAGCGCCTTGAGCATCTTCTCCATCGCATAGTCGGCGGCGATCAGCTGGTCGAAGCGCGCCTCGACCCCCGCCTTGGTTCGCGCGATCGCGGCGAGGTACAGCGCCTTCTTGTCGCCGAACGTGGCGTAGAGGCTGGGGCGGTTGACCCCGGTTGCTTCGGCCAGGTCGTCGAGCGAGGTCGCCGCGAAGCCATGCGTGCGGAAGCGTTCGAGCGCGGCGCGCAGCACTACCGCCTCGTCGAACTTGCGGGGCCGGCCGCGCGGGCGCGGCTCCGGCATTTTTGTACTGTTTCGCATGAAACTCCTTGACCGACTCATTTTTGTGCGAGATCGTACAGAAATCAAGTGGGAGACCTGTCATGAAACTCTATTTCCGCCCCTTCGCCTGTTCACTCGCCGCGCGGATCGCGCTGGACGAGGCCGGGCTCGACGCCGAATTCATCCCTGTGCCCGCCGACGGCCGGCTGCCCGACGGCCGCTCTTTCAGCGCAGTGAGTCCGATGGGCTATGTCCCTGCGATCGAGACGCGCGGCGGCTTCACGCTCACCGAAGGACCTGCGGTGCTCACCTATATCGCCGAGCTGGCGCCTGAGGGGGCGCTGTCGTTCACCGGCTTTTCCGACGCGCATTACCGGATGCTCGCCTGGCTCAACTTCACCTCGACCGAGCTGCACAAATCGGTGTTCACGCCTTTGCTCGGGAAGAGCGCCGGCGAGGAGGAGCGCGCCGCGGCGCTCGGCCGTGCCGTCAGGCCGTTCGGCGTGCTCGAGCGCCACCTGGAAGGCCGCGAGTTCCTTCAGGATCGCTTCACCGTCGCCGATGCCTATCTGCTCGCGGTGCTCAACTGGTGCGAGAGCGCCGGCGTGCCGATCGCCGACTGGCCGGTATTGGCCGCCTATCGCCAGCGGATGCGCGCGCGGCCCTCGATCGCCCGGGCGATGGCGGAGGAATGGCCGCTGCTCAAGGCGGCCTGAGTCTCGGCGGGGTTCGGCGCCGAGTCGGGCGCGGCTGTTCTGATTCGGGACATCAGGTTCGCCGCATCACGCCTCCGCGCCCCGGCGAGCCAAGATCGGAATGTTTCTGCGGCGCACACCAAGTCGTTACGAATCCGAATCAAACACGGGCTTCTGCGAATTTGCGCATATTCTGTCGCGGGCTTTCGGAAACAATTGCGCAGCCCCTCGACTTTGGATGCAGTTGCGAAAGAACCGATTAACAAACCGTTGACTCTACCCCTGATGAACGGGAGCATGCCTCTCCAAGCGTTTGACATCAAAAGGGGACAAATGATGAAGACATTGCTTGCTGCACTTGCGCTCACTGCCGTCGGCGTTTCGCCGGCTCTGGCGCAGACCTACACCAATCCGAACACGATCACGGTCGTCGATGGCGGTGAAACCACCAGCGATATCAACGTCACCGGCAGCCTGGGCAACATCACCGGGATGACGCTGTCGTTGAACGGCCTGAGCCATACCTATCCGGACGATCTCGTATTCGGCGTGCTCAACCAAAGCCTCGGCCTCGGCTTCGTGTTCTTCAGCGGCGCCGGCGGCAGCACCGACATCTCGGGCGTCAACCTGACCTTCAGCGATGCGGCCAGCAGCCAGCTGCCGGAATCGTTCGTCGGCGGTGCGATCACCTCGGGCACCTATCTGCCGTCGAACTATGGGCAGTATGAGTTCAGCTTCTTCGACAATGCCACGGCGTTCGCGGACTTCAGCGGCTTCAGCGCAAACGGCCTGTGGACGCTTTATGTCGACGACGTGTTCCCGGCCGATGGCGGTACCGTCCTCGACGGCTGGACGCTGACCTTCACCACCGATGGGGTGGGTGGAGTTCCCGAGCCGGCGGCTTGGGGCATGATGATCGGCGGCTTCGCGCTGGCCGGCTTCGCGCTGCGCCGTCGCCAGAAGGTCTCGGTGGCCTACGCCGCCTGATCCATCGTGAAGGGGGAAAGACGGGTCGGGCGTTGCCCGGCTCGTTTTTTATTGCGCCAGCGCGGGCAGCGCCCAGTCGATCGGCTTCTGGCCGTGGCTCTCCAGGAAGGCATTGGCCTTGGAGAAATGCCGGCACCCGAAGAATCCCGAATGCGCCGATAAAGGCGAGGGGTGCGGCGCTTTGAGCACCAGATGCCGGCCGCCGCGATCGATCGAATCGACGAACGCCGCCTTTTTCTGCGCATGGCTGCCCCAGAGCAGGAACACCACCGGCTCGGGCTTGGCGTTGACCAGCCGGATCACCGCGTCGGTGAACCGCTCCCAGCCGCGGCCCTGGTGCGACGCCGCCATGCTCATCTGCACGGTCAGCATCGCGTTCAGCAGCAGCACGCCCTGCTCGGCCCAATGCTCCAGGAAGCCGTGGCGCGCGGGCGGGATGCCGAGGTCCGCCTCCATCTCCTTGTAGATGTTGACCAGGCTCGGCGGAGTGCGGACGCCGGGGCGCACCGAGAAGCATAGCCCGTGCGCCTGGCCCTCGCCATGATAGGGATCCTGGCCGAGGATCACGACGCGGACATTCTCCAGCGGAGTCAGGTCGAGCGCGCGGAACCATTCGCCGCCCGCCGGGAAGATGCGCTTGCCCGCCGCCTTTTCGGCGACGAGATAGTCCCTGAGCGCGGCCATGTACGGCGCGGCGAACTCGTCCTGGAGCGGCGCGAGCCAGCTCGGGTGCAGCTTGACGTCTCCCATGCGCCTGCTCTCGGAAAGCGCAGGCCCGCTGTCAATCGCGCGACGGGCAGTCGCGACGAAGCGGACAGCGCGCGCAGGCCGGCACCTCGACATGGCAGGCGACCTGGCCGAGCCGCTTGGCGGCGATGTGAAGCCCGAGGAAATCGTCGCCGGTCCAGTGCGGCATCGCAGCGGTCACCGCCTCGCTCGCGGCAAAAGCCTCGGCGGCGGGACCGACGAAACCCAGCCGGCGGAGGACGCGCAGCACGTGGCTGTCGACGATGAACACCGGCCGGCCGAGCGTGCTGGCATTGAGCGTCGCAGCCGCGACCTTGCGCCCGACGCCCGGCAAGCGCTCAAGCCAGGCCAGCGCGTCGTCGAGCGGAGGCGCGCCGAGGAAATCCAGGTCGAAGTCCGGATGCTCGCGCCCGATCCGCCGGAGCGCGGCCGCCAGCCATTTGGCTTTGGAATCGGCGAAGGTGACGTCGGCGATCACGTCCTCGATCAGCGGCACCGGCGCGGCGGCGATGCCGCGCGCCGAGCCGAACCGGTCGCGCAGCCGGTGATAGGCGGCGAGCGACACGGGATCGCGGGTGCGTCCGCTGATCAGCGACTTGACCAACTGCCCCACCGGCTTGCGCCGCCGCGGCGGCAGTGCTGTGCCCAGCACCGCCAGTCCGGCGCGCCAATGCTCGAGGTCGCCACGTCCGAAGAAGCCGAGCTGCATGCCGGGAGACTAGAACATATCAGGAACAATAGTCAATCGCGCTTGATCCGCTCCAAGGTCGCCGGGTCGCGCGCACCGCCATAGAATGCGTCGATACAGGTGCCGAACAGTGCCTTGGGCTCGCCCTGGGCGGCGGCCTCGAACAGGGTCATCGACGAGCGGAACTTGACCGCGTCGATTCCGCCCAGGATCGCCTCGACCGAGAGCCCGGCATGCCCGCACATTGCCTTGGCGGCTTCGCGCAGCCGCGCGCCGAGCACCGGATGCGCCAGATAGGCGCGCGCTTCGTCCAGCCCGGTGATCGCATAATGCGTCGCCATCGCGCTGCGCCCCAGGCCGGCGATCTGGGGGAAGACGAACCACATCCAGTGGCTGGCCTTGCGCCCCGCCTTCAGCTCGGCCAGCGCGCGCGGATAGATCTCGCGCTGCGCCTCTTCGAATCGTTCCAGTTCAACCATTTTCCGCCTCCGCTGGCGCTGGAACGCACGAGGCCGCCAATCGACGCAAGGCTGGCCGCCGCAAGTCCCAGGTGGCAGAAGAGGGCAAATTAAAAGGAGCCGCCGCGCATGACCATCACCGGAAGCTGCCATTGCGGCGCGATTGCCTATACGCTCGACGAGGAAGCGCCCTCGAGTGCGGTGACGTGCAATTGCTCGATGTGCCGGCGCAAAGGCTCGATGCTGCATTTCACCACCCCTGACAGGTTCGATCTCCACACCAGCCGCGACGCGATCACGGCTTACACCTTCAAGACCCACAATATCCGCCACCAGTTCTGCAAGACCTGTGGCTGCGCGCCGTTCAGCGAAGGCACCGGGCCCGACGGCAAGCCGGCAATGGCGATCAATTTGCGCTGCGCCGACGGCATCGACCTCGAAGCGCTCCAGATCCATCACTATGACGGGGCGAGCCGCTAATCATGCACGTCACGCACGACAATGCAGCCGGCCCGGCGGAGACGATCGGCTTCGATCAGTTCCTCGCCGTCGATATCCGCGTCGGCACGATCGTCGAGGCGCTGCCTTATCCGGAGGCGCGCAAGCCGGCGTATAAATTGGTGATCGATTTCGGCCCGGTGATCGGCCGCAAGCGCTCCTCGGCGCAGATCACCGAGCATTACACGCTGGAGGAGCTGCCCGGCAGGCAGGTCGCGGCGGTGGTCAACTTCCCGCCGCGCCAGATCGGCAAGTTCATGTCCGAAGTGCTGACGCTCGGCTTCCCCGATGCCGAGGGCAAGGTCGTGCTGTTCCACCCGAGCGTCCCTGTGCCCGATGGCGGGCGCTTGTTCTGACGCGCGGCGCATTATAGCTTCCCCACAACGACATAAGGGGGAGAGGCTGATGAGGAAGGCATGGCTTGCGGTGCTCGGCGCCGCATGGCTCGCGGCGGTGCCCGCCGCGGCGCAGGACGATATCGCGAAGCAGATCATCAACGAACCGTCGCCCGCGGCCTTCACGATCTACGGCCTCCCCGAAAAGCCCAAGGTTCGCAAGGACGCCAGCGTGCAAGGCGGCCAGGCGCTGCGCGTCGCGGTGCCGGGCAAGGGCGCGACGCCCTATGCGGTCGGCCTGTCGGCGCCGGTGAAGAAAGCGATTCGGAAGGGCGACAAATTGGTCCTCGCCTTCTGGGCGCGCTTCGACAAGGCCGAGGGGACGAGCGTCACCATCGCCAATGTCTCGGTCCAGCTCGCCACCGCGCCCTATACGAGCTTCTTCGCCAAGGGCGTCGATATCGGCCCGGAATGGAAGCTCTACAGCGTCGAGGGGGTGGCGGACCGCGACTATGCCGCGGGCGAGCTCGCCGTCGCGATGCACCTGGCGACGGGCAAGCAGGTGATCGACCTCGGGCCGATCTTCCTGCTGGATCTCAATTTGTAGGGCGGGGATTAGGCCCGCACCGCGGTCAGCAGATAGTTGAGCGCCTCGTTGCCGCTGGTGACGAAGCCCCGCGCCGGAGAGAAAGACAGCCCGCGCCGGCCGATCACCTTCAGCCCAGCCATGGTCAGCAGCGCCTCCAGCTCGTCGGGGGTCAGGAATCGGTCCCAGTCATGCGTTCCCCTGGGGATCGCGCCCAGGCCTTCGCCGATCTCGATCATCGCCACATGCGAAAGCAGGGTGCGGTTCGGCGTGGAGAGGATCATCAGTCCGCCCTCGGCGAGCGCGCCGGCGAGTCCCGAGACGAACGCCGCGGGATCGCTGACATGCTCGATCACTTCCATCGACACGACCAGGTCGAAGCGCCGCCCGGTCAGATCCTCGATCCCGCCGGCGATATAGTCGATGGCGAGCCCCGCCGCCTCGGCATGCGTCCGTGCCGCGCCGATATTCTCGGGGGCGGCATCGACGCCCGTCACCTGTGCGCCCAGCCGCGCCAGCGGTTCCGCCAGCAGCCCCGCGCCGCAGCCGACATCGATCGCGGTCCTGCCCGCCAGCGGCGCGAACGAGGCCGGATCGCCGCCCCAATGCGCATCGACGCTCTCGCGGATATAGGCCAGCCGCGCCGGGTTCAGCCGGTGGAGCATCGCCGACGATCCCTTCGGATCCCACCAATCGCGCGCCAGCCGGCCGAAATGCTCAGCTTCACGCGGGTCAATAGTTGCTTTGGTTGCCTTCGCCATGGCGCGCTCCTATCAGCCCGTCCTTTCTATCCCAAGGCCCAAGCACCACCCATGGCACGCATCGTGATGAAGTTCGGCGGCACCTCGATGGCAGGCATCGAGCGGATTCGCAGCGTCGCCGCACGCGTCAAGCGCGAACGCGACGCGGGCAATCAGGTCGCGGTGGTCGTCTCGGCGATGGCGGGCGAGACCGATCGGCTGGTCGGCTTCTGCCGCGAGGCCTCTTCCCTCTACGATGCCAAGGAATATGACGTCGTCGTCTCGGCCGGCGAGCAGATCACCAGCGGGCTGCTGGCGATCGCGCTCCAGGCGATCGGCGTGCCGGCGCGCAGCTGGATGGGCTGGCAGCTGCCGATCCGCACTTCGGACGGCCATGCCTCGGCGCGGATCGCCGATATCGACACGACGGCGCTCAACGCATCCCTTGCGAACGGCGAAGTCGCGGTGATCCCAGGCTTCCAGGGCGTCGCCGCCGGCGAGCGCGTCACCACGCTGGGCCGCGGCGGATCGGACACCTCGGCGGTGGCGATGGCCGCGGCGATGAAGGCGGACCGCTGCGACATCTATACGGACGTCGACGGCGTCTACACGACCGATCCGCGCATCGTGCCGCGCGCGCGCAAATTGAAGCGCGTGACCTATGAGGAAATGCTCGAGCTCGCCAGCGTCGGGGCCAAGGTGCTCCAGACGCGCTCGGTGGGACTCGCTATGAAGGAAGGCGTCCGCATCCAGGTGCTGTCCTCGTTCGTCGATGCCGATGGCGCGAGCGAGCCGGGCACGCTGATCGTGGGCGAAGAGGAGATCGACGAAATGGAACGCCAGCTCATCACCGGCATCGCGCACGACAAGAACGAAGCCAAGATCACCCTGACCGCGGTGCCCGATCGCCCGGGCGCGGTCGCGTCGATCTTCACGCCGCTGGCCGAGGCGAACATCAATGTCGACATGATCGTCCAGAACGTCGCGCACTCGACGGGATCCACGGACGTGACCTTCACCGCCCCCCAGGCCGAGCTCGCCCGCGTGCTCGACGTGCTGGAGAAGGCGAAGGATTCGATCGGCTATGACAAGTTGATCCACGACACGCGCGTCTCGAAGATCTCGGTCGTCGGCGTCGGCATGCGCAGCCATGCCGGCGTCGCCGCGCAGATGTTCAAGACGTTGGGCGATCGCGGCATCAACGTCCAGGCGATCACCACCTCGGAGATCAAGGTCTCGGTGCTGATCCACGAGGACGAGACCGAGCTCGCCGTCCGCGTGCTCCACACCGCTTACGGACTGGACGCCGAGGAAGCGGCGGCCTGAACCGGCTCAGGCCGGTTGGCTGAACAGGCTCGCCGAGGGCAGTATCTCGGCCGCGCCCGAATGGCGCGTCACCGCATAGGTGAAGCCCGGCAGCAGCGCATAGGCGCCCAGTCGGCCATCCTGGCCGAGCGCGAGGAAGCCGACCTGCAGCCCCTTGATCGCGTCGCCGCGCAGCTGCGCGATATGCTTCACCGCTTCCTCGCACGCCGCCTGGGGCGAAAGGCCGGCGCGCATCGAGGCGACCACCCGCGCGGTGCCGGCGATGCGGGTCACTTCCTCGCCCACCCCGGTCGAGGCCGCCGCGCCGACGCCCTTTTCGAGAAACAGGCCGCAGCCGGCCTGCGGGGAATCGCCGACGCGGCCGCGCATCTTGAATGCCATGCCGGAGGTGGTGCAGGCCGCCGCCATCCGCCCGTCGAGCCCGCGCGCCATGATGCCGATCGTGTCGTGGTTCAGCTTCGAGCCCGGCGGTCCGGGAAGCCGGTTCTCGCTATTGGCGACGGGCTGGTAGTGCGCGGTCTTCAGCCAGTCGCGCCAGGCCTTCTCGGCCTCGGGCGTCAGCAATTTGGTACGCTGCATCCCCTGGTCGAGCGCGAACCGGGTCGCGCCTTCGCCGACCAGCAAGGTGTGCGGGGTCTTCTCCATCACCAGCCGCGCAACCGAGATGGCGTGGACCACATCCTCGAGCGCTGCGACCGCGCCGACCCCGCCATTCTCGTCCATGATGATCGCGTCGAGCGTCACATGGCCGTCGCGGTCGGGATAGCCGCCATAGCCGACCGAATGGTTGGTGGGGTCCGCCTCGGGCACTTTGGCGCCGGCCTCGACCGCGTCGAGCGCGCTGCCGCCGGCCTTGAACACCGCGAGCGCGGCCGCGTTCGCCGCCTTGCCGAAGTCCCAGGTGGAGAGGATTGCGACCGGATCGGCGGCATCCGCAGCCCGGGCCGCGCGCGCCGCAAGCATCGCCGTGGCGCCAAGGCCGATCGCGCTGCGCCGCGAAATCCCGTCGGTCATGCTGGTCTCCCTTGATCGGTGACGGCGGCGCGCAATCGCCGCACGATGGTCTCGTCGGTCCGGCGGCGCGGACCGGTCGCGAAGCCGAGCCGCAGCGTGTCGGCATCGGGATCGGGGCCCAAGCGGCTGGCCGACCCGTGCACCTCGCGCACGCCGGTGCGTTCGATGAGCGACGCGACATTTTCGGGCGTGACTCCCGATCCGGCGATGATCGCCAGCCGGTCGCCCGCCGCCTCGACCATCTTGGCGAGTGTCGCCGCGCCCTCCACTGCGGTGGCCGCGCCGCCGGAGCTCAGGACCTTGTCATAGCCGAGCGCCGCCGCCTCGCGCACCGCCGCGACGGGGTCGGGGACGAGATCGATCGCACGATGCAGCACGAGGGTCGCGCCCTGTGCGGCATCGCGGAAGCGCGCCAGCGCGTCGCAGTCCAGGCTTCCGTCCGGCCGCAGCGCACCGACCACCATGCCGGCGACGCCGCGCGCGAGGCCCAGCCGGATCTCGTCGAGCATCAGCGTGGCTTCGCCCGATTCGAGCACGAAGCCGCCGGCACGGGGCCGGATCATCATATGCGTGATGCAGCCGGACCCGACCGCTTGCTCGATCAATGCCGCCGAAGGGGTTAGCCCGCCGAGTTCGAGGGCGGAGCAGAGCTCGATCCGATCCGCCCCGCCTGCGCAGGCCGCGTCGATCCCCGCGGCATCGTCGACGCAAATTTCCAGAAGGGCTCCCACGGCCCCAATGCCTAAAGGCCTTCGCATCGGCTTGCAAAGGGACGAGGTCCGGCATTCTCTTGTCGCAAAAATGCATATCGCGATAAATTTATACTGGACATCCTCCACCAGGCCACCTAGATCACATCCATATCGCGATAATATTTATCGCGCTATTCAATCAAAGGAGCCCTGCCATGAACGTCCTGTACAAAGCCGAAGTCACCGCCGCCGGCGGCCGCACCGGAACCGCGCGCTCGAGCGACGGCGCGTTCGAAGTCACGCTCGACACGCCCAAGGAGCTTGGCGGCGCCGGCGGCGCGGGGACCAATCCCGAACAGCTCTTCGCGACCGGTTATGCCGCCTGCTTCCTCGGCGCGCTCAAGTTCGTCGCCGGCAAGCAGAAGATCGCGCTCGGCGAGCCTTCGGTCACTGCGCAGGTGGGCATCGGCCAGCGCGACGACGGCGCCGGTTTCGGCCTCTCGATCGCGCTGCGGGTCTCGATCCCGGCGGTCGACAAGGACACCGCCGAAGCGCTGATCGCTGCGGCGCATGTGGTCTGCCCCTATTCGGAACTGACCCGCAACGGCGCCCAGGTCGATCTCGCGCTCGCCTGATCCGCCAGCCGAGACGGCGGCCCATCCCGGATGGGCCGCCGCGCTCGCATCATCTCTTGGTCAAATGCCCGGTCCCCGATGCGTCGAACGTCAGGAGGTATGCGCTTCCCAGCGGCATCGACCAGGCTTCCTGGTTCGAAGCCACCACGTCTCCGATCGTCTGCGCGCCTGCCGATCGCGCGAGCTGATAGCCGCCCGCTGCGACTGTGAGCAGGGTAGCCGGCGGCGCTTCGGCCAGATAGGCCGGGAAGACGAGATCGACGCCCAGCCCGAACCCGACCATCACGCTATAATCTGTCGCATCATAGAGCGGGACCTTCCATCCGCCGGAATCATGCGTAAGCGTGATGTCCTTGGTTATCGGCATGCTGAAGCTGTCGGTATGGCTGGTATAGGCAAACACCTGGCTGTTCGGACTGACCTCGCCGGTCCTGTACACCGATCCCAGCCACCAGAGCGGCAGGCTGCGCTTGAAATCGACATAGACGTTGGAGTCGACGGTCTGCAGGCCCGCCACCAGCCGCATGCTGTCGAATTGGGCGGCCGCCGCGGGACAGAAGGTCGCCACCAGTTCGATGGCATAGTCCTGCGCCGGCTCGATCTCGACATTCGTGTCGGGCGCATCCAGGGCGGCGAGCGCGGTGCCCGTGGCGACGGCCAGGGAATCCCCGGCAGCTGTCACGGGCGGAAAACGCGGATTCAACCGCCCCTCTCCCGGGGGATTTGGCGAAAAGGGCGGCTGCATCGCGTTTCAGCGTCTTCGGATCATTACTTGCCGAAGATGACTTGAGCGCCGGTCACGAGCAGGTCGTGGATGGCCTGCGCCGATTGGGTGCCGTTGTAGGTGAAATTGACGGTGGTTCCTCCGGTCACGCTGGTGACGGTGAAGTAAACCCCGGACAGCGCGAAGAAGGCGAACGTCGCGGTCAGCGCCACGCCGACGGTGATCGAGCCGGTGAGGAAGGTCATCGGGGCGCCTTCGCCTTCCTCGACGGCCTCGGCCTGAGCTGACCCGTTCCAGTGCACGGACTTGACCGTCTCCTTCTGAACGGTTCCATCGGCGAGATAGGCCATCGCCATCAATTGCCGATGGGCATCCGACTTCAGGAAAGGCAGATTCTCCAGCATCGCCAGCTGCGGCGGCTTGCCGGGATCGATCTTCCATTTGCCGTTGTTCAGCAAGGTGACAGTGCAGGCGCCGGCGATGAAGGATCCCGGAACGCTGACGACCGCCGCGTCGTTGCCCACGTTCGTCCAATCGGCGAGGGTCGACGAACCGAAATCTCCGACGTTCACGTAGAAGGTCAATTTCGGCGTCAGCGTCCTGCTTTGATTGGGAGAGGGCGACCAGGTCATGCCCATGAAGCCCGCGGCGGTCATGATGCCGAACGACTGGTTGCTGTACCAGCCATTAGCCTCGTTATTCTCCTGGTCGAAGGGATTCGTGATGATCTTCAGCATCTTGTCGGGGGCGGTTCCGCTGTCCAGCGTCAGCTTGGGCCCTTTGTTCGGCGGAACATTGGCATAGGCCGCATCCCAGACCTGGCCCAGATCGGTGTCCTGCGTGATCATCGAATCGACCTTGACGTTCAGGCCGACGGCATCGTTGCTGGCGCCCGCGCCAACGACATATTGTACCGGGATCGTGAAGGAGTTGGTGCTCGGATCGTTCGGGTCGATGGCAAGGGTCGCGCTCGAATTCGCGAACACCTTCGGGTCGCTGGCAAGCTCCGCGGGGCGAGACAGGAAGCACCAGAAGGTCTGCGTCGAGGAGGACTGGTTGATCAGATAGATCTTGTATTGGGTTGGCATATAAAGCTCCGTGATTTAAGTATATATCGCCATCCGCAAGGAATATGCGCCGAAATGGCGCAATTCCATGCAGTGATTTCGAACCATTCAACAGATGTAATAGGCGCGTTCGCGCAAGTCGTGACGTATATGACGCGTACCGGCGACCAGCAGACCGTACTGCTCATAGCCGTGGAATTAGATGTAGCGGCAATTTGTTGCCGAAGGTGAAGTTACTGAACCGATTTGGGGAGTTATTCGGCCTTGATCGAGCGGATTAAGGTCCGATTCGGCGATTATCCCGCCGGACGCTCTCCGAATGCGTCGCGTGCCGGCGCGCCGGGACCGGCGTCCGCCGGCGATCGAACAGGGCGCCCTTGCCCCATGCCCCCAGGCGCGGCTAGGCCCTCGGCCCATGAACATGGTTTCCACGATCGGCGCCGAGCGCCTTCAGCGGCGCATGGCGCGCGGGTGCGAATTTCTGGGCTCCGAGGTCGCGATCATGTGCGGCGCGATGTCCTGGGTTTCGGAGCGCAACCTCGTCGCGGCGATGTCCAATGCCGGCGGGTTCGGACTGATCGCGTGCGGCGCGATGAGCCCCGAGCTGCTCGACAAGGAGATCGCGGGCACCAAGGCGCTGACGGACAAGCCGTTCGGCGTCAATCTGATCACGATGCATCCGCAGCTCATGGAGCTGATCGAAGTGTGCAGCCGCCATGACGTCACCCACGTCGTCCTCGCCGGCGGGCTGCCGCCCGCGGGGTCGCTCGACGCGATCAAGGCGAACGGCGCCAAGCTGATCTGCTTCGCCCCGGCGCTGAGCCTCGCCAAGAAGCTGATCCGCTCGGGCGTCGACGCGCTGGTGGTCGAGGGGATGGAGGCCGGCGGCCATATCGGCCCGGTGTCGACCAGCGTGCTCGCGCAGGAGATCCTTCCCGAAGTCTCCGAGCAGGTCCCGGTTTTCGTCGCCGGCGGCATCGGCCGGGGCGAGGCGATCGCCGGCTATCTCGACATGGGCGCCGCCGGGGTCCAGCTCGGCACCCGCTTCGTCTGCGCGACCGAGAGCATCGCCCACGCCAATTTCAAGAAGGCGTTCATCCGCGCGTCGGCAAGGGATGCGATCGCCAGCGTCCAGATCGATCCGCGCCTGCCGGTGATTCCGGTCCGCGCGCTCAAGAACAGCTCGACCGAATTGTTCACCGCCAAGCAGCGCGAAGTCGCGCAGCTGCTCGACGAGGGCAAGGTCGAGATGATGGAGGCCCAGCTCCAGATCGAGCATTACTGGGCCGGGGCGCTCCGGCGCGCGGTGATCGACGGCGATGTCGAGAACGGCTCGCTGATGGCGGGCCAGTCGGTCGGCATGGTCAACAAGGAAGAGCCCGTCGCCGAGATCATCGCCGCGCTGATGGCCGAGGCGGCCCACGCGCTGGAGAAGCGCGCGGCGTGATTGGTTGCGGGCCGGCGCCGCCTAAAAGCGCTAGCCTCGCCCCCCGCGCATCCAGCGCCACAGCTCGCCCAGGCATTGCAGCGTCCAGATCACCGCCACCGCGATGATCGCGATGCCCAGCGCCAGGTTGAGGCTCTCCTGCAGCTTGGCGGCCTGCTCGGCGGGCATGGTGAGCGGCACCACGGTCGCCCATTGCCCGGCGCGGTGGAGCAGTGCCGCGAGGATCACGCCGCCGACCGCCGTGGTGATGCCGAAGAACCCGACCAGCCAGCGCGCCTGCGGGCGGAGCCAGCGCAGCACATTATAGACCAGCCGCCCGGCGAGCAGCGCCAGGATCAGCCAGTAGAGCTGCGTCCAGACCGGCGCGAGCTCGAGCCGGAAATCGGCGCTGTGCGTGGCGAAGGGCAGCTGCACCGCGCCCACCCACCACAACAGCATCAGCACGCCGGCCGCGACTTCGAACGCATGTTCCCAGCGCTTCCGGGGCTTGTCGCCAATGAGCTGCGAAAGCTCGGGCAGTTCGGGCAGCTCGCCCGGCTTCCAGTTGCGGAAATACCGGTCGACGCCGCCATAGCGCTCTACAATCGCGAACACGATCGTCACCGATCCCACCGTCCCCGCCAGCGACCACCAGAGCGAGCCGAGCATGTCGACGATCATCGGCCCTGGCGGTCCCTGATAGACCACGCCCTTCACCACCGCGGTGACGATCACCACCACCGCGACGATCGCGCCGATCATCTTGAGGAAATAGAGGTAGAAGGGGTAGAGCTCAGGCCCGATCAGCCATTGCTGCGACCGGTAGCGCGCCGCCACCGTCAGCGGATGGCCGAACTCGCGGAGCAGCCCTGTCCAGTCGACATGGCCGGTGCGCTCCTCGCGCTCCTCGGCCTGGGCGAGCAGCACGTCGCGCAGCTCGGCGATGATGTCGTCGGCGTCCTTCGCCGGCAGGTTGCGGCGCACCGCCGCCAGATAACGGTCCAGCAGGTCCATCACTTGTCCTTCTCGGTAAGGCGTAGGATCGATTCCGAAATCGCGTTCCATTCGGCGAGCAATTGGCCGAGCACCGCGAGGCCCACCGGGCTCAGCCGGTAGAAGCGCTTGTTGCGCCTTTCCTCCTCGCGCCATTCGCTGGTGAGCAGGCCCTGCGTCTCCAGCCGCCGCAGCAGCGGATACAGCGCGCCCTCCTCGATCGGCAGCCCGGCTTCCTCCAGGCTGACGCGCAGCGTGTAGCCATAGCGCTCCTCGCGCAGCGCCCCGAGCACCGCCAGCACCAGCGAACCCCGGCGCAGCTCGATGCGCAATTTCTCGAACAGATCGTCTTCGACTGGCACGGCCTATGTCTCGCATCGTGTATGACATACACTATATGACACACAGTACCGTGCGATGCAAGGTATAACCGCACTCCGGGGAATCCCGGGTGTAAACCCCTGAGATACTTATTCTCTCTATAAGGAAATCATGAGGGCGCGGGGGGAGTCGCGCTGCCCAACGGGGGGTGATTCATGGTTCGATTCGGCATCGCGCTGGCTACCTTGAGCGCAATCGCATTTCTCGCCGCGCCCGCATCGGCGCAGGGCTGGAGCCAGCCGCCACGCCCGCCCGCCGGCGCCGCGTCCAACCAGGCGGTCCCGCCGCTGGGTCCCGATGGGCGCTATGTCACGCTCAACCAGGGGCTGAGCCAGGACGAGACCAGCTGGCACGTCCGCGCCGCGCTCAATGTCGCCGCGCTCGGCTGCCGCGACGCTGCGGAGCGCGCGACGGTCGCCGCCTATAACCGGCTGATCGCGCGGAACAGCGTGGTTCTCGCCGCCGCGGCTTCGGGCGTGAAGACCGGCTATCGCGCGCGCTACGGCGCCGACTGGGAGCCCATGCACGACCGCGACATGACCCGGCTCTACAATTTCTTCGCCCAGCCCCCGGCGCAGCAGCGCTTCTGCGCAGTGGCGCGCGCGGTGCTGGCCGAGGCGCAGACGGTGCGGCCCGGCGATTTCGCGGCCTTCGCCTCGGCGGCGTTGCCGCGGCTCGAGGCGCCGTTCACCGATTTCTATCGCGATTACGACGCGTATCGCACCGCTTATGCCGAATGGCGCAGCGGCGCGGCATCGTCGGTGATGGCGATGGCCTCGGTTCCGGACAGCCCGGGCGCCCGCTGAACTAAGCCGCGCTCCCTCACGCGCGAGTAATGGCGTGCGCTGACACAATCTGTTAGCGCCCCCTCATGGCCCTCACTGCCGCTGCTTCAGCCCGGGAAATCCTCACACGCCTTCACGACGTGATGGCGAAACGGCTTCCCGCCCAGTCGAAGCTCAATTCGGTCGTCAACACGATCGGCGAGGTGCTGCACAGTGAGGTCTGCTCGATCTATCTGCTGCGCGAAGGCGTGCTCGAGCTGTTCGCCACGCGCGGCCTCGCGCAGGAGGCGGTCCATGTCACCAAGCTGGCAATGGGCGAGGGGCTGGTCGGCACGATCGCCCAGCATGTCGAGACGCTCAATCTCGACGAGGCCGAGATGCACCCGGCCTTCGCCTATCGCCCCGAAACGGGTGAAGAGGCGTATCACAGCTTCGCCGGGGTCCCGATCATCCGCCGCGAGCGCGCGGTGGGCGTGCTCGCCGTCCAGCACGCCGAACCGCGCCGCTATGCCGATGTCGAGATCGAGGCGCTGCAGACCGTGGCGATGGTGCTCTCCGAGCTGATCGCCAATGCCGATCTGGTCGATTCCACCGGCGGCGGCACGACGCGCCCGCAATCGACCGCGGCGACCCATGCCCAGGGCTTCAAGCTGGTCGAGGGCATGGCCGCCGGCGTCGCGGTGTTCCACCAGCCGCGCATCACGATCGAGCACACCGTCGCGGAGGATATCGAGGCCGAGCGGCACCGCGTCTATGCCGCGTTCGACAAGATGCGCGAGCAGATCGAGCGCATGGCCAGCCAGGCCGAATTCGGCGGCGGCGGCGAGCATGACGAGGTCCTCGCGACCTACAAGATGTTCGCATATGACGAAGGCTGGAGCCGCCGGATCAACGAGGCGATCGATTCGGGCCTGACCGCCGAGGCGGCGATCGAGCGCGTCCAGCAGCGCACCCGCCAGCGCATGCGCGAGATCGACGATCCGCTGCTGCGCGATCGGATGCACGACCTGGAGGATCTCTCCAACCGGCTGCTCCGTACGGTTTCGGGCCAGCTCGGCACGGCAGCGTCGATGGGCCTGCGCCAGGATTCGATCCTGATCGCCCGCAATCTCGGCCCCGCCGAACTGCTCGAATATGACCGCCGCCGGCTGAAGGGCGTGGTGCTCGAGGAAGGCTCGCTGACCGCGCACGTCACCATCGTCGCCCGCGCGATGGGCGTGCCGGTGCTGGGCCGCGTCCGCGACGTCCGCCAGCTGATCGCCGAAGGCGACATGCTGCTGCTCGATACCAGCGAGGAGAGCCTGCTCGTCCGCCCCAGCAGCGCGATGCAGGAGGCGTTCGAGGCCAAGCTCGCGCTCAGCCAGAAGCGTCGCGCCGCATTCGCCCGGCTGCGCTCCGAGGCGCCGATCACGCTTGACGGCCACCGCGTCACGGTGATGGTCAATGCAGGCCTGCGCGACGATATCGCCGCGGTCGACCTGACCGGCGCCGACGGCATCGGCCTGTTCCGCACCGAATTCCAGTTCCTCGTCTCGGCGACCCTGCCCCAGCGCGAGGCGCAGCGCCGGCTCTACAAAGATGTGCTCGAGGGGGTCGGCGAGAAATCGGTCACCTTCCGCACTGTCGATATCGGCGGCGACAAGGCCTTGCCCTATCTCGACCATGACGAGGAAGGCGACGAGGAAAACCCGGCAATGGGCTGGCGCGCGCTGCGCCTCGCGCTCGAGCGCGGCGGGCTGATGAAGGCGCAGGCGCGCGCGCTGATCGAGGCGGGCGCCGGCCGCACGCTCAACATCATGTTCCCGATGGTCTCCGAACCCTGGGAATTCGACGAGGCGCGCGCCTTGTTCGAGGCGCAACGCGCCTGGCTCGCGGCGCGCGGCAAGAAGATGCCCGCCGAGATCCGCTACGGCGCGATGCTCGAAGTGCCCGCGCTCGCCGAAGTGCTCGATCTGCTGCTGCCCAAGGTGGATTTCCTGTCGATCGGCACCAATGATCTCACCCAGTTCCTCTTCGCCGCCGATCGCGCGCATCCTAAGCTGGCGCTGCGCTATGACTGGCTGAGCCCGTCGATCCTGCGCTTCCTCAAGCGCGTCACCGATCAGGCGCACGCCGCCGGCGTCCCCGTCGCGGTCTGCGGCGAAATGGGCGGGCGTCCGCTCGAGGCGATGGCGCTGATCGGGCTCGGCATCGATCGGCTTTCGATCACCCCGGCGGCGGTCGGCCCGATCAAGGCGATGGTCCGCTCGCTCGATCGTGCCAGCCTGATGAAGGTGGTCGAGATCCAGCTCGCCGACCCGCGCACCTCGCTGCGCGCCGCGCTCGAAGCCTGGGCGCAGGAACATTCGGTCGAACTGGCCTGATCTGCGGGCGATTGGGCATCGGGCAGCGTTGACACTCGCTGCGCGCTGGCCGACACCGCCCAGCAACAGGTGCGCGGCACACAGGCAAGACCCGTTCACCGGAGGTATTTGATGGAAGGCGAGCACGCCGAAGACCCGACGCTGTTTCCCGCCAAGGTAGGCGAGAAGCTGCGCGCCGCGCGTGAGGCGCAGGGACTCGATCTCGCCGAGGTCGCTAACCGCACACGCATCCCGCTCCGGCATTTGGAAGCGATCGAGAAGGGCAATTATACCGGTTTGCCCTCGGTCACCTATGCGATGGGCTTCGCCAAGGCCTATGCCCGCGCGATCGGCGCCGACGAAGTGGACATCGCGCGCGATGTGCGCGCCGAGCTCGGCCAGTATGAGCGCGCCGCGCCGATGGCCGAATATCCTCTCGACGACCCCAGCCGCGTGCCGCCGCGCGGCCTCGCATGGGCCGGGCTGATCGTCGCGGTGCTGGTATTGGTCGGCGTCGGGCTCTGGTACGGCACCAATCTCTTCCGCGGCGGCGCGCCCGCAACCGACGGGCTGGTCCAGGTCCAGGACAATGCTGCGACGCCGGCGCCCGACAACGGCACCGCCGCCGTGCCGGTTCCGGCAGGCCAGGAGCATGTCACGCTCGTCGCGCTCGACACGGTCTGGCTGCGCGTCAGCGACGAGACCGGCAAGCGGCTGTTCGAGAAGGAAATGGCGCCGGGCGAGCGCTACGAGGTGCCGATCGAAGTCGCGCATCCGATTGCCCGGATCGGCCGGCCCGACAAGCTCCAGGTGACGATCAACGGTTCGAACGTGCCGCCGCTCGGCGCCGGCGATCAGGCGGTCAGCGTCGATGTCAGCGCCGCCGCGCTCCGCGCCCGCGCGGCACCGGGCGCAACGCCGACGCCCGGCGCCACGTCCACGCCCGCGCGCACCGGCCAGCGCCGTCTCGGCCCGCCCACGCCGGCAGGCCTGGACTATTCGACGCCCGCCAATTCGAGCGCCGCGCCTTGAGGCTGGCGTCGATACTTCGCTATATTCGTGTCTTCTTTGTTTTTCCGGCTGAAACTGCGCCACCCGGGGGTTTGACTATGCGTTTCGTGATGGCTGCGGCGGTCCTCGCCGCGATGGGCGTGAGCGGCACCGCCGCCGCGCAGACGGCGATCGTGACGGTCGAGGGCCGCGTCGACCGGCTCGAGCGCGAGATGCGTGCCGTGCAGCGCAAGATATTCCCCGGCGGCGCCGGCAAGACGGTCGAGGCGCAGATCACGCCCGAGACCAGCACGGTCGTCCCCGGCTCGCCGGTCGATACCCCGCTCGCCGATCTCACTCAGCGCGTCGGCGCGCTCGAGGGCCAGATCCAGCAGATGACCGGCCAGATCGAGCAGGACCAGAATCGCCTGCGGCTGCTCGAGGAGGCGTTCAACGCCTATAAGCGCGCCACCGATACGCGGCTCGCCACGCTGGAGACCGCTTCGCGCCCGCCCGCCGGCGACGCGATGGGCGATGCGAGCGGCACCACGGTGATCGACGCGCCGCTGCCCGTGATCGCGAAGCCGGTCGACAAGCCCTTCACCAGAGTCGTGCCCGCCGCCGACAAGCCCGCCGCGAAGCCGACCGGCCCGCGCGCGGAGCAGGTCGCGGCGATCGAGAAACCCAATAGCGGCGATCCCGCCGAGGACGGCTATGCCTATGGCTTCCGCCTGTGGCAGGCCAAGCTCTATCCCGAGGCGCGCCGCGAGCTCGAGGCGGTGGCGACGAAGTATCCGACGCACCGCCGCGCCAGCTATGCGCAGAACTTGCTCGGCCGCGCCTATCTCGACGCCGGGGCGCCCAGCCTCGCCGCGGTGGCGTTCTACGAGAATTACAAGAAGAACCCCAATGGCGAGCGCGCCGGCGACAGCCTCTATTATCTGGCGCAGGCGCTCACCAAGCTGAAGAAGCCGTCGAGCGAGATCTGCAAGGTCTATACCGAGCTGACCCAACTCTATGGCGAGCGGCTCAACGCCGAGATGAAGGCCGGGGTCGCTCAGGGACGTGCCGCCAACAAGTGCCAGTGACGCTCTAGCCGATCCGCTAGGGCCCCGGGCGGCGCGCTTCCGCGCCGATCTGCTGGCGCTGTCGGGCCGCGCGCCCGCGCCCGATGCGCCGCTCGCGCTCGCCGTATCGGGCGGGCCGGACAGCATGGCGATGCTTGCGCTGGCGCATGCGGCGTTTCCGGGCGCGGTCGTCGCCGCCACCGTCGATCACCGCCTCCGCGCGGCGTCCGCCGATGAGGCGGCGATGGTTGCGCAAGCCTGCGCCGCGCTTGGCGTGCCGCATTGGGTGCTGGTGCCAGCTTCGCCGATAAAAGGCGCGAGCATTCAGGCCAAGGCACGGGAAACGCGCTATTTTCTTCTGGAACACTGGGCCGCCGAAGTTCGCGGCTGCGCGCTCCTGACCGCGCACCACGCCGATGACCAGGCCGAGACCTTCCTGATGCGCGCCGCGCGCGGTTCGGGAGTCGCCGGGCTCGCCGCGATCCGCGATCGGCGCGAACTGGGCGCCAACGGCCTGAATTTGCTGCGCCCCTTGCTCGATTGGCGCCGCGCCGAGCTGCGCGATCTGGCAGTCGCGGCGGGGCTGCCCTTTGTCGACGATCCCTCGAACGCCGATGATCGCCACGACCGCACCCGCTTCCGCGCGCTGCTGGCGAACAATGTGGAGCTCGATGTTCGCGCGCTCGCCGCCGCCGCGCGCTATGCCGCCGAGGCGGAGGCGACGCTCGCCGCGCTCGCCGATCGCTTCTGGGCGGAGCGCGCCGCGGTCGCCGCGGACGAGATTCGCCTGGAGATCGTCGATCTCCCCCGCGAGATCCGCCGCCGCCTCGTCCGCCGCGCGATTCGCGAGATGCGGAGCCGGGCGGGAATCACGACGCCCGCCTTTCCCGACGGTGCAAACATCGAAGCCTTGTTGGACCAGTTGGAAAACGCTTCGGGAGGCACGCATGCCGGAATCGAGGCCCGCACCCGCGCAACCTTTGCAACCTTCCGCATGTCTCCGCCGCGCCGATCACTCTGATCGACGTTGTTCCATTGTCATTAACGTCCACATGCCTATCTACTAGCCTCTGAAAGGTGTTGGGCAGGATATGAGCGACAACGGCAAGCAGCAGGGTCCGGACAATGGGGGCGGCAATCCCTGGATGAAGAGCCTGCTGATCTGGGTGGGAATCCTGGCGGCGCTGGCGCTGTTCGTCACCTTGTTCGATCGCCCGGGCGGCGGTCAGCCGGCGGGGAACACGATTCCCTATTCGACCTTCCTCGACAAGGTCGAGGCGGGCGACGTCAAGGAAGTCAACATCTCGGTCGGCACCGGGGTGGTGACCGGCACCATGACCGAGGGCAAGTTCCGCACCAACATCCCCAACGATCCCCAACTTACCCAGCGCCTGCGCGACAAGGGCGTCGTGATCAACGCGCGTCCGGAAGAGCAGGCCTCGATCTGGCAGTATATCCTGGTCCAGTCGCTGCCCTTCCTGCTGTTCCTCGGCATTGCCTTCTTCGTGCTGCGCCAGATGCAGAAGAATTCGGGCTCGGGCGCGATGGGCTTCGGCAAATCGCGCGCACGTCTTCTCACCCAGAAGGAAGGCAAGGTCACCTTCGACGACGTCGCCGGCATCGACGAGGCGCGCGAGGAGCTGCAGGAGATCGTCGAGTTCTTGAAGGACCCGTCGAAATTCGCCCGCTTGGGCGGCAAGATTCCCAAGGGCGCGCTGCTGGTCGGCTCGCCCGGCACCGGCAAGACGCTGCTGGCCCGCGCGATCGCGGGCGAGGCGGGCGTGCCCTTCTTCACCATCTCCGGTTCGGACTTTGTCGAGATGTTCGTCGGCGTCGGCGCGAGCCGCGTGCGCGACATGTTCGAGCAGGCCAAGAAGTCCGCGCCGTGCATCCTGTTCATCGACGAGATCGACGCGGTCGGCCGCTCGCGCGGCGCGGGTCTGGGCAACCAGAATGACGAGCGCGAGCAGACGCTGAACCAGCTGCTGGTCGAGATGGACGGCTTCGAGGCGAACGAAGGCATCATCATCATCGCCGCGACCAACCGTCCCGACGTGCTCGATCCCGCGCTCCTGCGCCCGGGCCGCTTCGACCGCCAGGTCGTCGTGCCGCGCCCGGACATCGAGGGCCGCGTGAAGATCATCCAGGTCCATATGAAGAAGGTGCCGCTGGCGCCCGACGTCGATGCCCGCGTCATCGCGCGCGGCACGCCAGGCTTTTCGGGCGCCGACCTTGCGAACCTCGTCAACGAGGCAGCACTGCTGGCAGCCCGTCGCGGCAAACGCCTCGTCGCGATGAGCGAATTCGAGGACGCCAAGGACAAGGTCATGATGGGCGCCGAGCGCAAATCGATGCTCATGACCGAGGATGAGAAGCGGATGACCGCCTATCACGAGGCCGGTCACGCCATCGTCGCGATGCATGAGCCCGCGTCCGATCCGATTCACAAGGCGACGATCATCCCGCGCGGTCGCGCGCTGGGCATGGTGATGCGCCTGCCGGAGCGCGACCAGAATTCGATGCACCGCGACCAGATGTATGCGCATCTCTCGATCGCGATGGGCGGCCGCGTCGCCGAGGAACTGATCTTCGGCTACGACCGCGTCTCGTCGGGCGCGTCGAGCGACATCCAGTCGGCCACGCGCCTCGCGCGGTCGATGGTCACCCGCTGGGGCATGTCCGATGCGGTCGGTCCGCTCGAATATGCCGAGGATGAGCAGAATTATCTTGGTTATGGCATGGCGCGTGCGGCGCAGATGTCGAACGAGACCGCGCTGCTGATCGATGCCGAGATCAAGAAATTGGTCGAGGGCGGTCTCAACCGCGCCAAGCAGCTGCTGACCGACCATATCGATCAGCTCCACGGGCTTGCCAATGCGCTGCTCGAATATGAGACGCTGACCGGCGAGGAGATCAAGCGGCTGATCGCGGGCGACGATATCGGTCGTGACGATGCGAGCACGCGCGCTGCGCCGGTTCCCACCGGCGGCACTTCGATCCCCAAGATCCGCCGCCCCAAGGGCCCATTCGGCAATCCGACGCCCCAGGGCGCCTGAACCCGGGTTCCAACGGACACGAAAACTGCGTAGCCCTTCCTCGAGACGATCGAGGGAGGGCTTTTCGCATGATGCGGCTGTTCGCCGCCGCGGCGCTGTTTTCGCTTCTGGCCGGCCCGGTCCAGTCGATGAGCGTGGCGGAGTTCCTGGCCAAGGCCAATGCGCTGAAGGCGAAGGGGGCGCTAGCCCTGCTGTCGTCCGATCTCGGTCTTCTGCAGAAGGAGATGGCCGATATCAGCACCGTCTATCGCGCCGACCTCCAGGCCGCGCGCGCGGCCGGCAAGGCCCCGCACAGCTGTCCGCCACCCAAGGGCCAGGTCAAGATGGACAGCAGCCAGCTGATCGCCGAGCTCGAGAAGATCCCGGCGAAGCAGCGCGGGATGAGCATGAAGACCGCCTTCTACGCGATCATGAAGCGCCGCTATCCCTGTTAGGCGCTCAACCGAACATGCCCATCAGCACCAGCAGGCTGACGAACAATGTGATCACGATGGTGATGAACCAGGACAGGATCAGCGTCCGGACGACCGCCGAGAACCAGCCGAGCTGATAGGCCTGCTTCATCTGCCGCGTCATATGGACGAGCGGGACCAGCATTCCCGCGGTCACCAGCCAGCCGGTGCTCACGCCCACCGCGCCCAGCACGGTCAGCACGATGAACAGCATCGACATGAACGCGATCGAATAAGTTATGAACACGGTATGGTCATAGAGCTTGTACTGGCGCTTCCAGAAGAACAGCAGCCAGACGAACGGTAGCGATAGTGGGATCAGCAACCAGGAGAATTTGTAGACGCTCGATTGCAGCTTGTAGAGCATCAGCGCCGGGTTCTTCTGCCACTTCTCGATGCCGTGATCGAGTGCGTGCCAGCCGGTCAGCTTGGTGGTGACCTTGACGGGGTTCTCCCCGATCGCCTTGGCGGCCGTGTCCAGCCCGCGAATGTCATTCTCGGCCTCGGCGATGCGCCGCTCATATTTGGCGCGCTTCGGATCGCCTACCGGGCGTTCGTCACGCTCTTTGATCGCATCCTGGCGCTCCTCGACGGCTTCCTGCCGGGTCTGTTGGATCGTGGCCAGGGGCTTGCCGTTGACGGTGTTCAGCTCGGCAGGCGTCGAGATGCCGAGGATCTGGAACACCGCGAACATCGTGAAGACCGAGAAGAGGAAGATCGCCATCGGCGAGACGAATCGCGCGCGCTCGCCGGCGATGTAGCGCCGGGTCAGGTCACCCGGCCGCCAGGCGAGCAGCGGCAGCGTCTTCCACAATTTGCCTTCGAAATGCGCGACGCCGTGCAGGATCTCGTGCCCGATCGCGCCGAGCGACCGGTGGATATGGCCCGATTGCCCGCATTCATGGCAGTGCGGGCCGATCAGTGCGGTGCCGCAATTGAGGCAGATTCCGCCGGCCTGGCCTTGGCCTTCGCCATGATGCGGCTCGACGGCGCGGCCCAGCAGCCCGCCCGTCACAAGTTCCCCTGCTGCGTCAAAATCCCCCATGCGCCCAAGACCTACCAGCTTCGCCCCAGCCGTGCTAGCGGGTGCAGCATGGCTGATGCCGATACGAATATGCTGATCGCCGAAATGGGCAAGCGCGCCCGCGCCGCCGCACGCGTGCTCGCGGCGATGCCGACGGACGCCAAGAGCCGGGCGTTGCTCGCCGCCGCCGCAGCGATCCGCGAGGACAGCGCCGCAATCGTCGCCGCCAATGCCGAGGACATGGCGGCAGCCGAGGCGTCGGGCCTTTCCGGCGCGCTGCTCGATCGGCTGCGGCTCGATGCCGGCCGCGTCGAGTCGGCGGCCGCGGGCGTGGAGGCGGTCGCGCGGCTGAGCGATCCCGTCGGCCAGCTCATCGACCGTGCCGAGCGCCCCAACGGGCTGGTGCTGACGCGGATCCGCGTGCCGATCGGGGTGATCGGCATCATTTATGAAAGCCGCCCCAATGTGACCGCCGATGCCGGCGCGCTCGCGGTGATGGCGGGCAATGCCGCAATCCTGCGCGGGGGTTCGGAAGCGATCCGCAGCAACCGCGCGATCCACGCGGCGCTGGCGCGTGGGCTCGAAGCGGGCGGTGCGCCTGCCGACGCGGTGCAGCTCGTCCCGGTCACCGATCGCGCGGTGGTGGGCGCGATGCTGACGGCGGAGGGGCTGATCGATCTGGTCGTGCCGCGCGGCGGCAAGAGCCTGGTCGCGCGCGTCCAGGCCGAGGCGCGGGTGCCCGTGCTCGCGCATCTCGACGGCATCAACCACACCTATGTCGATCGCGCCGCCGATCCGGAGATGGCGCGCTCGCTCGCGCTCAACGCCAAGATGCGCCGCACCGGCATCTGCGGCGCGACCGAGACGCTGCTGATCGACCGCGGCTTCGCCGATCCCAGGCCGATCCTGGCGGATCTCGCCGATGCCGGTTGCGAGCTGCGCGGCGATCCGGAAATCCGTGCGATCGAACCCCGCACCCAGGCCGCCAATTCGGACGACTGGGACACCGAATATCTCGACTCGATCCTGTCGGTGAAGCTGGTCGACGGCGCCGACGGCGCGATCGAGCATATAGCCCGGCACGCCTCGCACCATACCGACGCGATTGTCACCGAGGACGCGGCAACGGCTGAACGTTTTCTGGCAGAGGTCGACAGCGCGATCGTGATGTGGAACGCCTCGACCCAGTTCGCCGATGGCGGCGAGTTCGGGCTGGGCGCCGAGATCGGCATCTCCACCGGCCGCCTCCACGCCCGCGGCCCGGTCGCGCTCGAGGGGCTGACGACCTATAAATGGGTCGTTCGCGGCACGGGTCAGACGCGACCTTGAAGCGCATCGGGCTGCTCGGCGGATCGTTCAATCCGGCGCATGAGGGACATAGGCGGCTTTCGCTCCATGCCCTGCGCGCCCTCGAGCTCGACGAAGTGTGGTGGCTGGTCTCGCCCGGCAATCCGCTCAAGCCCGAAAAGGGCATGGCGCCGTTCGCCGCGCGGATGGCTTCCGCCAGGGCGATGGCGCGCCATGCGCCGATCCGCGTCACTTCGATCGAGAAGCGCCTGAAGACGCGCTACACCGCCGATACGCTCACCAAGCTGCCGCGGCTCTATCCGCGCCACCGCTTCATCTGGCTGATGGGGGCGGACAATCTGGCCCAGTTCCACCGCTGGGAACGCTGGCGCCATATCGCCCGGCAGGTTCCGATTGCGGTGATCGCCCGTCCGGGTTATGATCGTCAGGCCCACGCAAGTCCTGCGATGGGTTGGCTGCGGCGCGTTGTGCGGCCCGCAGGTCAGGCAAAGAATTGGACGCGATGGAGATTGCCGGCACTCGTGCTGTTGCGCTTCCGCCCCGATCCTACCTCGGCGACACGCCTTCGGGCCGCCGATCCCGTCTGGCACCGGCGATTCCTCGGCTTGCTTCAGAACCGTGTTTTGAAGGGGTCGGCGCCGTATCCACACCTCGGCACAGAACGCGTTCAACCCTAGGAGTTATCTTGGCCACTTCCCCCAATGTGCAGCGCTCGACCGACGCCGACGGCGTTGCAGCACTGCATAGACTCGTGATGGCGTCGCTCGACGATGACCAGGCGGTCGAGACGGTTTCCATCCCGCTTGCAGGCAAGAGCAGCATCGCCGATTTCATGGTGGTCGCCTCGGGCCGCTCGACGCGTCAGGTCGCCTCGATGGCCGCCAAGCTCGCCGAGAAGATCAAGGCCGAGTTCGGCCGCAGCCCCCGCGTCGAGGGCCTGCCCACCGCCGATTGGGTGCTGATCGATGCGGGCGACGTGATCGTCCATCTGTTCCGCCCCGAAGTCCGCAGCTTCTACAATCTCGAGCGCATGTGGGCGTTCGGAGACACGGCCGCCGCGGGCCAGGCCTGATTCCCGTCGGAGCCGCCTAGATGCTGCTCCATATCGTCGCGCGCGGGCGTATCGGGCGCAGCCCCGAGGCGGAGCTGGTCGACCGCTATCTGAAGCGGGTCTCCTGGCCGGTGCGCGTGACCGAACTTCCCGATACCGGCGGGCGCGTGCCCGCAGTCGAGCCGGCGACTCGAATCGTCCTGCTCGACGAGACCGGCGAGAATTTGCCGTCGCGCGTGTTCGCCGAACGGCTGGGCGCATGGCGCGACGATGGCGTGCGCGAGGCGCGTTTCCTGATCGGCGCCGCGGACGGCTTCGGCGATGCCGAGCGGGCTGAGGCGCATCTCCTCCTGTCCTTCGGCCGCGCGACCTGGCCGCACATGATGGCGCGCGCGATGCTCGCCGAGCAGCTCTGGCGGGCGGCCTCGATCCTCGCCAACCACCCCTATCATCGCGAAGGCTGATGGGACCGGCGCGCAGCCTCGCTCTCGCCGCCGCGCTGACCGCGATGTTCGCGACCGGCAGCCTTGCGGGTGCGCAGGTTCCGGGGATCGCGGACCAGCAGCAACGGCTTCGTGCTGCGCAGGCCCAGTCCCAGGCCGCCCAGGCGCGCTCGCAGGCGCTGGAGCGCGCCGCCGCCGGCGAGCGCGACCGCGCGGTGCAGGCCAGGGCCCAGGAGGCCGCCGCCGCCGAACGGATCAAGGCGGCCGAGGCCGATATCCAGGCCGCGCAGGCGCGCATCGCGATCGTCGACCGGCTGTTCGCGGCGCAACGCGCGCGCGTCGCCGCCGGGCAGGGGCCGGTCGTGCGACTGATCGCGGCGCTGCAGTCAATGGCGCGCCGCCCCCCGGTGCTCGGGCTGGTCCAGCCCGGATCGACCGAGGACATGGTCCATGTCCGCGCCGTGCTCGGCACGACGATGCCGGTGGTCGCGGCGCGCACCGCCGATGTTCGCGCCGAGCTCGGCCGCGTCAAGCGGTTGCGCATCGCGGCCGAGACGGCGGTCGCCAGCCTGCGCCAAGGCAGGGTGCGGCTGGAGGGCGAGCGCAATGCGCTGGTCCAGCTCGAGGCACGGCATCGCCTGCGCTCGAGCGAGCTCGGCCGCAGCGCGATGATCGAGTCGGACCGCGCGATGGCACTCGGCGAACGCGCGCGCGATATTGTCGACCAGATGGAGAGCGCTGGCGCGGCGAGCGAAGTCCAGGCCGATCTGGCGGCGCTGCCGGGTCCGCTGCCGCGCCCGGCGCAGAATGGCGAGGCCGGGCCGGCCGCCTTCCAGCGGCAGGGGTCGGCGGCGTATCGCCTGCCGGTTTCCGGCCGTGTCGTCACCGGACTGGGCGAGCTTTCGGCCACCGGCGTGCGCGCGCGGGGCGTGACCCTGACCTGCGCCGCGAACGCGCAGGCGGTGGCGCCTGCGGGCGGCGCGATCGTCTATGCTGCGGGATTCCGGGATTATGGCGGGGTGGTGATCATCGATCACGGCAAGGGTTGGACCAGTCTGGTCTCAGGATTGGGGGCGCTTTCGGTGCGCGTCGGCGACAAGGTCGCGCAGGGCCGCGCGATCGGTCGCGCCGCGGGCGGGGATGCGCCGCGCGTCACCGTCGAGCTGCGCCGCCGCGGCACACCGATGGACCTCACCCAGCTGCTCGATTGAGGCCAGGGCCCCGAGCTGGGGTTCTGGTTTGCCCGCCGTGGAAAAGCCGCTATCCTGCACTAGATAAGTACGCGTATTTCCAGAAAGCCAATTGATGCTGCGTTCGTTCCTTCAAGTCACCGCCGCCGTCAGCGCGCTCGCGCTCGTGCCGATTGCCTCGGGCGCCATGGCGGGCGTCGACACCAACAGCTATCGCGAGCTGGACACCTTCATGGAGGTGTATAACCAGGTGAAGGCGAACTACGTCGACAAGGTCGACGACAAGACGCTGGTGAAGGGCGCGATCCAGGGCATGCTTTCGGCGCTCGATCCGCACAGCAGCTATGCCGACGGGCTCGATTTCGACAATCTCAAGATCCAGACCGACGGCAACTACGGCGGCCTCGGTCTCACCGTCACTCAGGTCGACGGCGCGGTGAAGGTGATCGCGCCGACCGAGGATACGCCGGCGGCACGCGCGGGCATCAAGTCGGGCGACTTCATCACCCATCTCGACGGCAAGTTCATCGTCGGCGGCAGCCTGGACGAGGCGATCGAACAGATGCGCGGCGCCCCGGGTACCAAGATCAGCCTCACCGTGGTGCGCCCGGGCGCCGACAAGCCGCTCCAGTTCACGCTGGTGCGCGAAGTCATCGTCCAGAAGCCGGTGAAGTGGGAGATCAAGGGCAACGTCGGCTATATCAACATCAACACCTTCACCGCGCAGACCGCGGGCGACACCGCGCTGGCGATCCAGGCGATCGACAAGAAACTGGGCCACAAGCCGCTCGGCTATATCGTCGATCTGCGCGAGAATGGCGGCGGCTTGCTGAGCGAGGCGATCGGTGTGTCCGACGTGTTCCTCACCCATGGCGAGATAGTCTCGCAGCGTGGCCGCGAGAAGAACGACATCGAGCGCTATTATGCCGAATCCATGTTCCCGGGCGATCTCGCGCGCGGGCTGCCGGTGGTCGTGCTGGTCGATTCGGGCACCGCCTCGGCGTCCGAGATCGTCGCCGGCGCGCTCCAGGATCATCACCGCGCGCTGGTGATGGGCGTGCGCAGCTTCGGCAAGGGCTCGGTCCAGTCGATCCTGCCGATGGGCCAGCGCGCCGCGCTGCGCCTCACCACGGCGCGCTACTACACGCCTTCGGGCCATTCGGTGCAGGAAGGCGGCATCAAGCCGGACATTCTCGTCCCCCAGATCTCCGATCCCGATTACAAGGACCGGCCGGTGGTGCGCGAAGCCGATCTGCGCCGCCACCTGATCAACCAGGAGAAGGTGGACGACAGCGTCCTCGAAGAGGATGTCCGCGCCGATCCGCGCTTCTCGGCGACTCCGGAACAGCTGAAGAAGCAGGGCATCGACGATTTCCAGCTCAACTACGCCCTCCAGACGATCGCACGACTGGGGCCGAAGCCGCAGGTCGCGACCAAGGGCAAGTAAGGCGATGCGCTCGGACGGCCTTCGCACGGCGCGGTGGATCGCGCTCCTCCTCCCGCTCGCGCTGATGGCCGGGGCGCTCGGTTCGCAGTTCATCGGCCATCTGGTGCCCTGCGAGATGTGCATGTGGCAGCGCTGGCCGCATTATGCCGCGATCCTGGTCGCGTTGCTCGCGTTCGTGGTGCGCCCGCGCCCAGTGACGATGCTGTTCGTATTGGTCGCCGGCGCGCTGATCGCGCTGAGCGGGGCGATCGGCGTCTTCCATGCCGGCGTCGAGTATAAATGGTGGCAGGGGATCACCGCTTGCACCACCAATCTGACCGCCGGCAACCCGATGGACATATTGAACGAGGCACTGCGCAAGCCGCTCGTGCGTTGTGACGTACCGCAATGGCAATTGTTCGGAATCAGTCTCGCGGGCTTCAACGCGATCTTCTCGCTCGGCGGCGCGGTGGCGATCTTCGCGCTGGCGGTGCGCAGGGGCCTGAGATGAGCTGGAAGCCTGGCGACCGACGCGAGGCGACCGACGCGATGGTCCGGGTGGACCAGGCCGGCGAATATGGCGCGACGCGGATTTATGCCGGGCAGCTCGCCGTGATGGGCGATCGCACGCCTTCGGCGCGGATGATCGCCGGCATGGCCAATCAGGAAGAGCGCCACCGCGCCTTTTTCGACGCGATGATCGCGCGAAGAGGCGTGCGGCCGACCGTGCTCCAGCCGTTCTGGAACGTCGCGGGATTCGCGCTGGGCGCGGTGACGGCGGCAATGGGGCCGCGCGCGGCGATGGCGTGCACCGCGGCGGTGGAGACCGAGATCGACCGCCATTATCGCAGCCAGCTCGATCTGCTCGGCGATAGCGATCCCGAGCTGAGCAAGGCGGTGGCCGAGTTTCGGGACGAGGAGTTGGAGCATCGCGACACGGCGATCGCCGCGGGCGCGGAAACCACGCCGGGCTATCCGTTACTGTCTGGTATGATCCGCGCGGGGTGCCGGGTCGCAATTGCGCTGTCCAAACGTATATGACAGGCGCTGTTCAATCGGGGCATGTACAATGCCCGGGTTCGGACTTTCGAGGAGAAGACCGATGCTGAAGAGGATCGCGTTCCTGGCCGGCGCCGTCGCGCTGCCAATGCTGATACCGGGTGTGGCGCACGCGCAGAATGCCGCGCAGAACGGCGTCCTGATCATCTATGGCCAGGACAAGTGCCCGACCAACGACAATGGCGAGGAAATCGTCGTCTGCCAGCGGCTCGACGAGGCCGAGCGCTTCCGCATCCCCAAGACGCTGCGCGACCAGCCCGGGGCTCCGCAAAAGACCGAGAGCTGGGCGGTGCGTTCGCAGGATGCGCTGGAAGCCGGCAATTTCGGCACCGGCAGCTGCTCCACGGTCGGCGCTGGCGGCGGCACCGGCTGCTTCGTCCGCCAGGCGACCAAGGCCAAGGCCGATGTGAAGGCGCGCAAGGCGGAAGAGGCCACCCTGCCGCTGCCCTGAGCGCACTCAGGCCTTGCGCAGGAGCCACTTCGGCGGATCGCGCCGCACGGCATCGACGATGATCAGCAGTATCGCAGCGGCGCGGAAACCAGCGCACATGGCGATGTCGGTGGTCGTGGCGTAGGGCCAGGCATTCTCCATCCCGGCGAAGAACCAGAATTCCGCGAAATAGGCGGCGATGTCGCCGGCCACGAACAGCGCCACCGGCCACAGCCGCGGCGCGGTCATCACCAGCGCCGGATAGAGCCACAGGTCGAATTGCGGCGAATAGACCTTGTTGGTCAGCATGAACCAGGCGAGCACCGGGGTGAACAGCACCCAGAGATGCGTACGATGTTGCCGCCAGCCGAGCGCGACGATCAGCGCGGCGCCGGCGACGAACAGCGCGGCGGCGTAGAAATTGCGCTCGGCGATGCTGGGCCCCCACCAGCCCATATTGCCCGCTATCGCCCAGATCGAGGCCATGGTGCCCGGGCGCTCCTGCGAGAAAAGATAGAATTCGGACCAGTTTGCCGGCGCGATCAGCGCGATCGGCAGGTTGACCACGCCCCAGGCGGCGAGCGCGGCCGCGGTGCACGCGGCGGCGCGACGCAGCCGGCGCTTCCAATCGCCTTCGCCGAACACTGCGCCCAGACCGATCAGCGGCAGCATTAGCACCGGAAACAGCTTCGCGGCGGCGCCCAGCGCGGCCGTCGCTGCTGCCGGTACCAGCCTGCCGCTGCGCGCGAGCAGCATCGCCCCCACCGCAAGCGCACCGGCGCCCAGATCCCAATTATGGCCGAGATAGAGGATCAGCGGCGGCGCCGCCGCCCAGGCCCATAGCCTTGGCCGGTCCATGCCGGCCTGCCAGAACAGCCAGAGGATCAGCCCGGCGAACAGCGCGTTGACCGCGCTCACCACCGCCAGGAACTGGAAATCATGCGCCTTCGAACCGAACAACGCGTGGGTGACAACCCCCTCCACCCAGATCTGGGCGCCGGTCAGCACCGGATACTCCATTCGCGCCTCGAGATAGGGGAGCTGCCCCTTGTCGACGCCGCGCATCCGCCAGAAGGGCAGGGCGTCGTTGTAGCAGCCGGTGGTATATTGCTCGCCGTCGGTCCAGCCGCCGGGCGTGCAATGCGCCTTGAACAGCCAGCCGAGGGTGCAGGTGATAGCGAGCACCAGCGCCAGCCAGATCAGTTGCCGATCGATCGCACGCCGCATTTCCCACCCCTTATCGCGCGCGGTTTAGTCGGCGTGGCGGCGAGCGTCCATCGCGCCGATCGGTCAGCGAAGCGCCGGACGCTTGAACCGTTTCCCGCGCGATCCGTTGGACAGGCGAAACTGGGAGAACGAACCATGGCCGACGCACGCATCTTTGCCGATCTGATCGCCGACCATGACCGGCAACGCGCATTGATGGCGCGGCTGGCCGAAACCTCGGGCGACAGCGCGGAGCGGCGCGAACTGTTCGAAACGCTGCGCAAGGAACTGCAGGCGCATGCCGCCGCCGAGGAGGAATCGCTTTATGCGACGATGCTCGCCAGGCCCGATCTGCGCGAGGACGCCCGGCATTCGGTGAGCGAGCACAAGGAAGTCGACGACATGCTCGGCGAACTGGTCGAGATGGAGATGCACTCGAGTGCGTGGCTGCCGAAATTCAAGGAAATGCGCCACCGCTACACCCATCATATCGACGAGGAGGAGGAAGAGATGTTCCCCACCGCGGCCAAGGAGCTGTCGGGCGCCGAGGAGGAGCGGCTCGGCAAGGTGTTCGAGGAGCGCAAGCCGCGCGAGCTGGCGCGTGCCGAGGCGCATCTCCCAGGCGACCAACGCGAATGATTGGCGCGCGTAACTGACAGGACTGTCAATTCCCCCGGGCTTGCGTATCATCGCCGAAAAATACCCGAGGGAGAGAGGGATGCTTCGACTCTGTGCGCTTGCCGCGCTGCTGGCCGCGACTCCGACGTTGGCGCGCGACATCACCGTGGAAGCCGGGCCCAACGCGCAGGAGCGGCTGCAGGGTGCCTTGCTCGACGCCAAACCCGGCGATGTCGTCCGGATCGGCGCGGGCCGGTTCGAGCTGACCGACGGATTGAGCCTCGACGTGCGCGGCGTCACGGTGCGCGGCGCGGGCCCCGACAAGACCGTGCTCAGCTTCAAGGGCCAGTTGGGCGCGGGCGAAGGGTTGCTCGTCACCTCGGACGATGTGGTGCTGCGCGACTTCGCGGTCGAGGATTCGAAGGGCGACGGCATCAAGTCCAAGGGTGCGGACCGCATCGTCTACAAGAATGTCCGCGTCGAATGGACCGGCGGGCCCAAGGCGAGCAACGGCGCGTACGGCGTATATCCGGTCGAGAGCAGCGACGTGCTGATCGACGGCGTCACCGTGAAGGGTGCTTCGGACGCGGGCATCTATGTCGGCCAGTCGAACAAGATCATCGTCCGCAACTCGACGGCGATGTTCAATGTCGCCGGCATCGAGATCGAGAATAGCGGCCATGCCGACGTCCATGACAATCTCGCCACGCACAATACCGGCGGCATCCTGGTGTTCGACCTTCCGGCGCTGCCCCGGCGCGGCGAGGGGCATGTCTCGGTGCGCAACAACAAGGTAGTCGACAACGACACGCCCAATTTCGCGCCCAAGGGCAATACCGTTGCCACCGTGCCGACCGGCACCGGCGTGCTGATCATGGCCGAGAACGACGTGCTGGTCGCCAACAACGAGCTGAGCGGAAACGGGACCGCCAACATCATGGTCGTCGCCTATCGCCAGCCCTTCGAGGACAAGGGCTATGATCCGCTCCCGCGCAACATCACCATCCAGCCCAACAAGCATGGCCGCGCCGGTTTCGCGCCGGCGATGCCGGGCGGCGTCCAGCTCGCGGCGGCGCTAGGCGGCACACTGCCGCCGATCTTCTGGGACGGCACCGGCGGCGCGGAGGTGAAGCTGGTCGTCAACGATTCCGTGCCGGTGCTCTCGCTCGGCCTCGCGCTTGGTGCGCCGATCGAGACCGCCAGGCCCGACATGCCGAAGCTTGCCGGTGCCGCGCCCGCGCCGCTGCCGCCGGTCAAGCTGTCCGATGCGATGGAGGCGGCTGCCCGGTGAGGTCCAAGGCATGAAGCTGTTGCTGGGTGCGATTGCGATCTTCACGGCGGCGCTGCTCGGCCGGCCGGGCGGTGTCAATGACGCGGCGATCACCGGCCAGGGCTTTCCCGCGCATCTTTCCGAATTCGACTTCTTCACCGATCTGAAGGCGCGCGCGCCCGCGCAGCGCCTGATGCGCTACGATCTCGAGACCGCGCTTTTCTCGGACTATGCCGAGAAGGAACGGTACATCTACGTCCCCGCCGGCAAGCAGGCCAAGTACGAGCCGGACAAGGCGCTCGACCTGCCGGTCGGCTCGGCGCTGGTGAAGACCTTCGGCTATCAGGTGAACGGTGCGTTCAAGCCGCTCGAGACGCGCGTGCTTCTCCATCGCGCCGAGGGCTGGGTGCCGATACCCTATGTCTGGAATGCTGACGGCACCGATGCGGACGTGCGGCGCGCCGGGACGCGCATCCCGGTCCATTTCACCGACAACGCGGGCGAACCGCACGATATCAGCTATGCCGTGCCCAATCAGAACCAATGCAAGGATTGCCACGGGCTCGCCGGCCAAGTGACCCCGATCGGGGTGAAGGCGCGGTACCTCAACCATGGCGGGCAGCTCGAGATACTGCTCTCGGCAGGCATGCTGGACCGATTGCCGGCCGATGCGCCACGCGTCGCGCGCTGGGACGAGGCGGGCTCACCGCTCGAAGCGCGGGCGCGCGCCTATCTCGAGATCAACTGCGCGCATTGCCACAACCCGGCGGGCGCAGCGTCCAACTCGGGCCTGTTTCTTGAGCTGGCCCGTACCGATGCCGAATCGCGCGGCATCTTCAAGCGGCCGACGGCGGCGGGACGGGGCAGCGGCACGCGCGATTTCGATATCGTGCCCGGCGCGGCCGACGCCTCGATCCTCACCTTCCGGATGGAATCGACCGATCCCGGCATCGCCATGCCCGAACTGGGCCGCGCGACCGTCCACAAGAAAGGCGTGGCATTGATCCGTCAGTGGATCGATTCGATGCCGAAAGCCGCTCCGAAGCGTTGAGCCGCTTCCGGGCGGGCGCGGGAGACGGCGATGGCGCAAGCGGCGCGGACACGACAGGGTAGCAATATCGCGGCGGCATGGGCGGCGCTGCGCGACGAGGCCGCGTCCTGCACCCGCTGCGATCTTTACAAGCGCGCTACCCAAATCGTTTTCGGCCTAGGCCCGGCCGATGCGCGGATGATGCTGATCGGCGAGCAGCCGGGTGACCAGGAGGATCTGGCGGGCAGACCATTCGTCGGCCCGGCGGGGCAGATGCTCGACCGCGCACTCGCGGGGGCGGGGATCGCGCGTGACAGCGTCTACGTCACCAATGCAGTCAAGCATTTCAAATTCGAGCAGCGTGGCAAGCGCCGCATCCATTCAAAGCCCAACGCCGGCGAGATCACCGCGTGCCGCTGGTGGATCGAGTGGGAGAGTCTGCTGGTGAAGCCCGAGGTGACGGTCGCGCTGGGCGCCACCGCGGCGCGGGCGCTGCTCGGCAAGACGGTGACGATCGGGCGCGAGCGCGGAAAGCCGATCGATCTGCCAGGCGGTGGCCTGGGCTGGATCACCATCCATCCGAGCTATTTGCTGCGCATCCAGGATCGTGGAGAGGCCGATGACGAGTTTGGCCGCTTCGTCGAGGATCTTAAGACGGCCAAGACCAGCCTGGACTAGGCCGGCGACACCTCGACCACCAGTCCGCCGCGCGGACGCAGCGTGACGCTGCCAAGCGGATCGACCGCGAACCCATCGGCAAGCGTGAAGCGCCGCGCGGCGAGCCAGTGGGCGAGGATCACCAACGCCTCGACGATCGCGAAGCGCGCGCCGACGCAGACGCGCGGGCCGCCGCCAAAGGGGATGTACTGGAAGCGGTGGCGCCCCGCCTCGTGGCCCGGCGCGAAGCGATCCGGGTCGAACGCGTCGGCATCGTCCCATAATTTGCGGTGGCGGTGGACCAGCCAGGGCCAGACCGAGACGATATTGCCCCTGGCGATGGGAACGCCGTGCAGTTCGTCATCGGCCATCGCCTCGCGCTCGAAACGCGGCGCAGGCGGATAGAGGCGGAGTGCCTCGTCCAGTATTTGGCGCAGATAGGGCAGGCGATCGGCCAGCGTTTCGGGGTCGCCGCCGATCTCGGCGCGCACCTCCTCGCGTGCCCGGTCCTGCACCGCCTGGTCGCCGGCGAGCAGATAGATGCTCCACGCCAGCGCATTGGCGGTGGTCTCATGGCCGGCGACGTAGAAGGTGGCCGCATTGTCGGTCGCGAGCGCCATCGCCTCTTCGGACGGAAAGCGTTCGTGCAGCCCGCGGATCATCGCCCCGAGGAAATCGTCACCGCCCTCGGGCCCGCGCTCGCGCACGATGGCGGCGAGCGTCTCGCGCAGATAGCGCCGCCCGCGTTCGCCGCGCCATGCGGTGCGGTTGAGCCGGATGCCGGGAAAGCCGAGCAAAGCCGTGATCCGCACCTGCCCCGCGGCGAGCAGTGCCGCTTCGATGTTGCGCGCCGCCGCGCCGCTGGTGAGGCGCGGATCGCCCGAGAACAAAGCATCGGCGATGATCGCCATGGTGGTGCCCGTGGCAGCCGCGGCGATATCCAGCCGGCCCCGATCGGGCCATGTCGCCATGCGCCGCTCGGCCGCCTGCGCGATCAGGCCGGCGAGCTGGGCGACGGCGCCGGGCGCGAAGCTCGGCGCGACGATGCGGCGCTGCGCGCGCCACAATTCGCTGTCCGAGCTGAGCAGGCCGCGTCCGATTAGCGGCGCCAGCACGCGCTTGACCAGCCGCGGCTTCTCGTAATTGGCGGCGTTGCCGAGCAGCACCCGCTCGATCGCGGCGGGGTGGCGCGGGATATGGACGATCGTGCCCAGCACGTTGCGCCTGGTATGCCATTCGGTGAAGGCGAGCTGCGACCAGCCCGCGACTGAATTGCGGGCATGCTCGTTGAACAGGCTGCGCCATGCCGAGGACATCTGCGCCGGGCGCGGCGGATGGACGGGCACGAAACGCGGATCAGCCACGCAGCGACTCCGCGATGCGCCGGACCTTTTCGGCGCGCCCGGGCGCGAACTTCTCGACCATCGTGCGATAGCGTTCGAGCGTCGCCGCGTCGGCGCGCTCAGGGGAGCCGCTGTCGAAGGGTGGTGCGGGATCATATTCCAGGCTGAGCTGGACGAAGCGGGCATGCGCCTCACCCCGGATCGCGGCAGTGAGCGCCAGCGCGAAGTCGATCCCCGCGGTCACGCCGCCGCCGGTCACGCGGTTGCGGTCGAACACCACGCGCTCGGCCGCCGGCTCGGCGCCGAACCAGGCGAGCTGCTCGCGCGACGCCCAATGGCAGGCGGCGCGATAGCCGGTCAGCAGCCCCGCGGCGGCGAGCAGCAGCGATCCGGTACAGACGCTCGTCACCCATTGGGCTTCCGCCGCCATGCGCCGCAGCCAGTCGAGCGTCTCGGTATCCTCCATCGCCGCGACGGTGCCGAAGCCGCCCGGCACGCAGAGGATGTCGGTGCGCTGTATTTCGGCGAGGGTGGCGGTGGGCAGGAGCGCGAACTGCGCGTCGGTGCGCACCGGATCGCGGGTCTTCGCGACAAGATCGAGCTTGGCGTTGCCGAGGCGGGACAGGACCTGCGCGGGGCCAGTCAGGTCGAGCTGGGTGACGTCGGGGAAGAGCAGGAAGGCGATGTGCAAGGGTTCGGGCATGCGATCCTCCGTCGGGAAGGGTGCCCAGGCGACGCGGCCGAAAACCCCGCGCTTCCCGATGGTGCTCCATCCAGATCGCCAGTCACGCGAGAGCCGCAGGATAGCGCAGCTGGGGCCGGGCGGGAAGTGCGCTCGGCTCCGATCCCGGTTGATCTTGCAAGGCCGACGATGCCACAGCGATGCCATGTCCTGGCAAGTCTCCGTCGTACCGCATGGCATCGAGCAGCAGCCGGTGGTCGTGATCGACCGGTTCGCCGATGCCGATCGCTTCCTCGACGATGTCTCGTTCCTGTCGCTGCGGCCGATGGGCGAGCATTATCCGGGCGTGCGCGCCGCCGTCGCGCCCGCGATGCTGCGCGACCTGCTGGTGCAGCTGGAGCCGATCGCCGAAAGCGTGTTCGGCATCGCGAAGCTGGAGATCGTCGACGCATTCTACTCGCTGGTGACCAGGCCTGGATCGGCGCTCACGCCGATCCAGCGGCTGCCGCATTTCGACGAGGTATCGCCGAGCCGGCTCGCCTTGCTGCATTTCCTGTCGCGCGACGAGAGCAGCGGGACCGCATTCTACCGGCACCGCAGCACCGGTTTTGAATCGATCCATGCCGCGCGCCTGCCCGAATATCGCGCCGCGCTGCAGGCGGACATCGCGCGCGCGGGCCTGCCAGACGCAAGTTACATCGCCGGTGACACGCCACTGTTCGAACAGATTGCGATGCACCAAGGACACTATAATCGCGCGATCCTCTATCGCTCGAATACACTCCATTGCGCAGCGATTCCGCAGGCCATGGTGTTGAGTGAAGACCCGGCCGTCGGGCGGCTGACGGTCAACACCTTCCTGGATGCTGCGCGGTAACACGCTGCTGTTGCGGAAAAACAACGCCC
Source organism: Sphingomonas sp. JC676 (assembly GCF_014489075.1). Lineage (GTDB taxonomy): Bacteria > Pseudomonadota > Alphaproteobacteria > Sphingomonadales > Sphingomonadaceae > Sphingomonas. The sequence continues at coordinate 353,067 of NZ_JACTGR010000006.1, forward strand.
TGCATGGCTGCCAACTGAATACGTATGTGGCCGACTTGGCACTAGGCACCCCCCCGTCCACAAGCGCCGGGAATGGGTCAGTCGATCGTCCGTGATGGAGCGGGCGGGGGCATGACACCGACAGGGGAGGATTTCAGTGTCCCATATCGATTCCGGTTTTTCAGCGCGCGCGCGTCTCGCGCTGCGCTCCAGCACCGTTGCGCTCAGCAGCATCTTCCTGGTCACCGGCGGCGCCGCGTTCGCGCAGGAAGCGCCGAACCCGCAGTCACCGAACGCCAATCCTACTTCCGTCGCAACCGTAGAGGCGCCGGCGCCCGCGGCGAACCCCACGCCCGATCAGGAAGCCAGCCAGCAGCAGACCTTCGACGACACTGTCGATGACGGCACCGCGATCGTCGTCACCGGCATCACCGCCAGCCTTGCCAATTCCGCGCGGATCAAGCGTGACGCCACGCTGATCGTCGACTCGGTCTCCGCCGAGGATGTCGGCAAGCTGCCCGACGTCTCGATCGCGGACGCGCTTGCCCGCCTGCCCGGCGTCACCGCGCAGCGGCTCGAGGGCCGCGATCAGCGCCTGTCGATCCGCGGCCTCGGCCCCGATTTCTCGACGACGTTGCTCAACGGCCGCGAACAGGTCACCGTCGGCGACAATCGCGGCGTCGAATATGACCAGTATCCGTCGGAATTCTTCCGTAACGTCAATGTCTACAAGTCCGCCGACGCCTCGCTGATCGCGGCCGGCATCTCGGGCACCGTCGATCTGCGCATGCTGCGTCCGCTCGATCAGCCCAACCGGATCATCGCGATCAACGTGCGCGGCCAGATGAACGGCATCGATAAGCTCAATCCGGATGGCTCGCGCTACGGCTATCGCGCCTCGGCGACCTATGTCGACAAGTTCGCGAACGACACGCTCGGCATCGCGATCGGCGTCTCGGCGACCAAGACCCCGTCGCAGGACGAGCGCTACAATGCCTGGGGCTATGCGGGCAGCGGCACCGCCGCCGACCCGTTCGTGCTGGGTGGCGCCAAGCCCTATGTCCAGTCGAACGAGCTGAAGCGCTATGGCGCGGTCGGCACGATCGAATGGGAGCCGTCGGACAGCTTCCACTCGACCTTCGACGCGCTCTATTCGCATTTCGAGGAAACGCAGCTCCTGCGCGGCATCGAGTTCCCGCTCGGCTTCTCCGATCCGGTGAAGAGCGGCATCACCGTCGACGACGGCTTTGCGACCAAGACGACCTTCAGCAATGTCTTCGCGGTGCAGCGCAACGATTATAACCAGCGCAAGGCCGAGAACATCTCGCTGGGCTGGAACAACGATTTCAGGCTCACCGACACCATCCACTTCAACGTCGATGCGAGCTGGTCGCGCGCCACCCGCACCGATTTCCTGCTGGAGACCAACACCGGTTCGGGCTTCGCCAAGAGCGGCCTGCCCGACACCGTCACCGTCACCCAGAACGGTAACGGCACCTATCGCATCGTGCCGACGCTCGACTATACCGACACCAACATCTTCAAGCTGACCGACCCGCAGGGCTGGGGCAATAACGGCACGCAGCAGGTGGTCCAGTCGGGCTTCCTCAACCGCCCGAGCTTCAAGGACGATCTCAAGTCGCTCCGCGCCAGCCTGAACGGCGAGTTCGGGGGCGGCGCAATAAGGGGTTGGGAAGTCGGCGGCAATTATTCGCAGCGCGAGAAGACCAGCGCCTTCACCTCCTATTTCCTGTGCCCCACCGGCGGCGGCACCAACTGCACGGTTGCGAGCGGCACGCCGCTGTCCGCGCCGCTGCCCACCGCCGCGCTGCTGGGCGAGAACATCCCGCTCGACTATCTGGGCATCCCCAAGATGCTCACCTGGGATCCGCTCTACGTCTACCACAACGCGCTCAACGCCGCGTTCGACGGCCGCCCCGTGTCGCTGGTGCGCGACAATACGGTGACGGAGAAGGTGTGGACCGGCTATGGCAAGCTGAACATCGACGGCACGGTAGGTGGTAAGGCGCTGAAGGGTTCGATCGGCTTGCAGGTGGTCCATAGCGATCAGAGCTCGGACGGTCAGATCGCCAGCGTCAACAACGGCGCCGTCACGATCGCACCCGCGTTCGAGAAGGTGACCTATACCGATTTCCTGCCCAGCGCGACCATGTCGGTCGAGCTGATCCCGGGCGGCTACATCAAGCTCGGCGCGTCGCAGACGATGGTCCGGCCGCGGCTCGACCAGGAACGCGTGACGCAGGACGTGGCGATCAACTTCGGCAACATCCAGCTCAACAACACCAATCCAGGGCTGAACCCGGTGTTCACGTCGACCGGCGGCAACGTGGCGCTGCGACCGTACAAATCGACCAACATCGACCTGTCGGTGGAGAAATATTTCGCGGGCGGCGGCTATGTTGCGCTGTCGGGCTATTTCAAGGACCTGACCGACTTCGTCGATCCCAACAACAAGCTGCCTTATGATTTCTCGGGCCTGCTCGGCGCACTGACGCCGGCACAGCAGGCGATCGTCATCGCCAATGGGCTCACCCTCGGCACCGTCGCGGCACCGGCCAATACCGGCCGCGGCCAGGTGCTGGGCGGCGAAGCCACGATCTCGCTGCCGTTCAAGGTGATGACCAGCGCGCTGGACGGGTTCGGCGTGTTTGCGACCGGCAACTACACCTACTCGTCGATCAAATATGCCAATAATCCGAACCAGGCGATCACGCTGCCGGGTCTCTCGGATTGGACGCTCAGCGGCACCGCCTATTTCGAGAAATGGGGCTTCCAGGCGCGCGCCAGCTACCGCTATCGCTCGTCGTTCCTGGCCGAAGTCGCCGGCCTCTCGGCCGCGCCGACCTATCGCACCGCCAAGTCGGAAGGCATTCTCGACGCCCAGATCGGCTACGAGTTCCAGTCCGGCTTCCTGCAGGGCTTCTCGATCCTGGCCCAGGCCAAGAACCTGACCGACCGTCCGTTCGTCACCTATCAGAACAACGATCCGCGCCAGGTGATCGATTACCAGCGCTACGGCCGCGATTATTATATCGGCCTTTCCTACAAATTCTGATCCCGGCCCCTCCCGGCTATACAGGGCTGCCGTCGCATCACGCGGCGGCAGCCCTTTTCTTCGATGCGCGAGGCTGAAGCATGCAGCAGGACCCGGTCACCATCGTCATCGCCGGCGGCGGCACCGCCGGCTGGATGGCCGCCGCGGCGTTCGGGCGTTTCCTCGAAAGCGGCTACCGCATCCGGCTGATCGAATCCGAGGAGATCGGCACGGTCGGCGTCGGCGAGGCGACGATCCCCCAGATCCGCCTGTTCAACGAGGCGCTGGGGCTCGACGAGAACGCGTTCCTGCGCGCAACCGGCGGCACCTTCAAGCTGGGCATCGAGTTCGACGGCTGGACCGAGCCCGGCCATCGCTACATGCACGCGTTCGGCGATATCGGGCGCGATGTCGGGCTGATCGCCTTCCAGCATTACTGGCTCCGGGCGCGCGGTCTGGGCATCGCCAAGCCGCTCCACGCCTATTCGATGAACGAGACCGCGGCCCGCGCGGGCCGCATGCATCGCGGTGGTCCGCTCACCGCCGCGGCGATCCCGCCCATTCCCTACGCCTTCCATTTCGACGCCGGGCTCTACGCCGCCTACCTGCGCCGCTTCGCCGAAAATCGCGGCGTCGAGCGGATCGAGGGCAAGATCGCCGAGGTGGCGCGGGTCGAGAATGGCGACGTCGCCGCGCTCGTGCTGGAATCGGGCCAGCGCATCGATGGCGACCTGTTCCTCGATTGCACCGGCTTTCGCGGGCTGCTGATCGAAGGAGCCCTTGAGACCGGCTATGAGGACTGGTCGCGCTGGCTGCCCTGCGACCGCGCGCTCGCGGTGCCGACCGCCAATGTCGGTGCGCCGCTTCCCTATACCCGTGCCATCGCGCGCGAAGCGGGGTGGCAATGGCGAATCCCGCTCCAGCACCGGACTGGCAACGGCCATGTCTATTGCAGCGCCTTCACCAGCGACCAGGCGGCGGCGGACGTCTTGCTCGCCAATCTGGAAGGCAAGCCGCTGGCCGAGCCGCGCCCACTGCGCTTCGTCACCGGCCGGCGCCGGCGCGCCTGGAACCGCAATGTCGTGGCGATGGGCCTTGCCAGCGGTTTCCTCGAGCCGCTCGAATCGACCAGCATCCATCTGATCCAAGCCGCGGTCTCGCGGCTGCTCAAGCTGTTGCCGACGCTGCCGGTCGCCGATGCGCTGCGCGACGAATATAATCGCGAGAGTGATTTCGAGATCGAACGGATCCGCGACTTCCTGATCCTGCATTATTGGGCGAACGCCAGGCCCGAGCCTTTCTGGCAGGCATGCCGCGAAATGACCTTGCCCGACACGTTGCTCGCCAAGATCGAGCTCTGGCGCGACGCCGGCACGATCGTGCGCGAGCATGAGGAATTGTTCACCGAGGATGGGTGGCTGCAGGTGCTTGCTGGGCAGGGCGTCGAGGCGCGGCGCCATCATCCCCTGGCCGATCAGATCCCGGCGGCGGATCTCGCCGAATATATGGAGACGCTGGAACTGCTCTATCGGCGCGAGGCGGAGGCGCTGCCCGGCCATGCCGATTTCATCGCGCGCAACTGTGCGGCGCGGCAGGGCTAGGTTGTGAACATAAACCCGGAATGTCGGAGATGGTGGTTAGCGGCCATTCCCAATTGGCAGCTTGCAGGCGTCGAGGCCATCATCCCAAGCTCCACCGCGGTCCAGGCAGCGGTCGCTCGCGATAAAGCCGCGACCTGTCCAACCTACCGAGATGCCGACGAGCAGCGTTGCGATGACGATGAGCAGGGTGCGGCGCTTCATCCCGTCAGGCTGTCCGCAAAAGGAGAAGCCGTCAATTTCTGCAAAATGTGGCGTTAGCAGACAGTCCATTTTACGAGTCCACGTCCCAGGCTCCGAGCACCTTCTCTTCTTCGTCACCCCGGACTGGTTCCGGGGCCCACCGGGGGGCAGACGAATGCACCGGGCCTCTGCCGGCTCGCTCGCGGAAGCGTGGATCCCGGAACTGGTCCGGGGTGACAGATATGGAGCGCTGCTCCTCGGCGTCCGCCGTCCTAGGTCGAATTGCGCACCACCAGGCGCGGCTGCAACAGCGTGGTGTCGGCCGGCTTGTTGGTGATCTGCCGCACGATCGCATCGACCAGCAGCTCGCCGGCGTGGCGATAGTCCTGCGCGACCGTGGTGAGCGGCGGCTGGGTGGTCGCCGCGGCCGGAATGCCGTCGAAGCCGACGATCGCGACATCGTCGGGGACGCGCAATCCCGCCTCGGTCAGCGCGCGCATCGCGCCCAGCGCGATCAGGTCCGATGCGGCGAAGATCGCGTCGAACGGGATGCCGCGCGCCAGCAATCGCTGCGTCGCTTCATACCCGTCCTCCTCGACCGACAAGGAATCGGCATGGAGACCCGGATCGACCGGCAGGTTCGCGGCGCGCATCGCCTCGACCAACCCGCTATAGCGGTCGCGGAACTCGGGATAATGATCGTCGCAATGCCCCAGGAAGGCGATCCTGCGCCGTCCGCGCTCGATCAGATGCTCGCCTGCGGTGCGCCCGCCGGCGAGATTGTCGCAGCCGATCGTAGTGCCCAGGCCGAGCCGATCGACCGAACCCCAGCGCACGAAATGGGTGCCCTGCGCGACCAAAGCTTCCAGCCGCGACTTGTAGAGCTCGTAATCGCCATAGCCGAGCAGGATGATCCCGTCAGCCTTGCGGCTGTCCTCATAATCCATGTGCCAGTCGGCCGAGAGCTGCTGGAACGAAGTCAGCAGGTCATAGCCGCGCGCTGCGCAGGCGCGCAGGATCGATCCGAGCATCGAGAGGAAGAAGGGGTTGATATAGCTGTCGTCGGGCAGCGGGTCCTCGAAGAACAGCAAGGCGAGCGTCATGCTCTGCCCGCGCCTGAGCGACGATGCGTGCTTGTCGACCGTGTAGTTCAGCTGGCGCGCGATCACTTCGACGCGCATCCGGGTCGCCTCGCTCACCGTCGGATCGCCACGCAGCGCGCGGCTGACGGTCGGCTGCGAGACCCCGGCCAGCGCAGCGATATCGAACGAGGTCGGCTTGACGTTGCCTCCCGCCGTGCCGCGTGCCTTGAGCTTGGCTTCCATCACAATGGAATACAGCAGGTGGAGGGGTGGGGGAAGCGATCTTGAATACGTATGCCATGCGCTTGGCTTCCGGCGCCGCTGCACCCAGAACGGCGCGCGACATGCCCGGCAGCAGACCGGGCCTGCGAAGGGGGAGCGCTTGCACGGTCTGGCGATACGAACGGCGGCGATCCTTGCCCTTCTGCTTGGCAGCATGGGGAGCAATCCCGCGCGCGCGCAGCAGACGCCGGATTTCCGCGCGCGTCTGCCGCAGGACGAGATCATCTATTTCCTGCTCCCCGATCGCTTCGAGAATGGCGATCCGTCCAACGATCGCGGCGGCCAGACCGGCGACCGGCTGAAGACGGGATACGACCCGACCGCCGCGGGCTTCTATCACGGCGGCGATCTGAAGGGCCTGATCCGCCGGCTGGACTATATCCAGGCGCTCGGCGCGACCGCGATCTGGGTCGGCCCGATCTTCCGCAACAAGCCGGTGCAGGGCCCGCCGGGGCATGAATCGGCCGCCTATCACGGCTATTGGATCACCGACTTCACCCATGTCGATCCGCATTTCGGCACCGATAAGGATTTCGCCGCGCTGGTCGATGCCGCGCATGCGCGGGGGATGAAGGTCTATATGGACATCATCGTCAACCACACGGCGGACGTGATCCAGTATCGTGAATGTCCGCCGGGGGCCGATTGCCCGTATCGCGATCGCGCGAACTATCCCTATCGACGCCGCGGCGGCATTGCGGGCGCGCCGATCAATCCGGGCTTCACGGGCGAGGACGACCGCAGCGCGGCCAATTTCGCGCACCTCACCGATCCGCGCTACGCCTACACGCCGTTCGTGCCTGACGCGGAAAAAACGGTGAAGGCGCCGGCCTGGCTCAACGATCCGATCTATTACCACAACCGCGGCAACTCGACCTTTGCGGGCGAGAGCAGCACGCTCGGCGACTTTTCCGGCCTCGACGATCTGATGACCGAGAATCCGCGCGTCGTGCAGGGCATGATCGACATTTTCGGCGGCTGGATCGACCGCTACGGCGTGGACGGCTTCCGCATCGACACCGCGCGCCATGTCGAGCCCGAATTCTGGCAGGCGTTCGTGCCGGCGATGCTGGCCCGGGCGAAGGCCAAGGGCATCCCCAATTTCCACATCTTCGGCGAAGTCGCGCTGCAGACGCTCGATGTCGGGATGCTGGCGCGGCACACTCTGGTCGATCGCCTGCCGGCCGTACTCGATTTCGCCACGCGCCAGGCGATCCTGCAGACCGTCACCGGCACGCAGGAGCCCGGCGCCTGGGACAGACTGGTGAATGGCGACGCGCTCTATCCGAACGGCTTCGAGACCGCCGCACAGCTGCCGACTTTTATCAGCAATCACGATGACGGCCGGCTCGCCTTTTTCGTGCGCAAGGCATTCCCTGCCGCAAGCGAGGCCGAGATACTGGCGCGGGTCGAGCTCGCGCATGCGATGCTGCTGACCTTGCGCGGGGTGCCCACCATCTATGCGGGCGACGAGCAGGGTTTCGTGGGCGACGGGCGCGACCGTGATGCGCGCGAGGACATGTTCGCCAGCAAGGTCGCCAGCTACAACGACAACCGCCTGCTCGGGACCGATACCACCACTGCGACGGCACATTTCGGGCAGGACAATCCCCTGTTCCAGGAAATCGCCAAACTCGCCCGCCTGCGCGTCGCGACGCCGGCGCTGACCCGCGGTCGCGAGATGTTGCGTGCGCGCAGCGATGCGCCCGGTCTGCTCGCGCTGTCGCGTTTCGATCCGACGACGGGGACCGAAATATTGCTGGCGTTCAATTCCTCCGCCGTGCCGCTCCAGCGCCAGGTCGAGATCGGCGCCGAAGCCGTTTCCGCCGAAACCCTGGCCGGCGCCGGGTGCGCCGCCCGCGCCTCGGCGCCCGGCAGCCTGACCATCACCCTCGCGCCGTTCGGCTATGCCGTATGCGCCATGAAGGCCCCTCGATGACCCTTCCAGTTCCGCTTACCCAGTCCGGCGCCAACCGCGAATGGTGGCGCGGTGCCGCGATCTACCAGATCTATCCGCGCAGCTTCGCCGATTCCAACGGCGACGGCATCGGCGATCTCCAAGGGGTCACCGCGCATCTCGACTATGTCGCGAAGCTGGGCGTCGAAGCGGTGTGGCTGTCGCCCTTCTTCAAGTCGCCGATGGCCGATTTCGGCTATGACGTGGCCGATTATCGCGACGTCGATCCGATCTTCGGCACGCTCGCCGATTTTGATGCGCTGGTTGCGCGTGCGCACGAACTGGGCCTCAAGCTCATCATCGATCAGGTCTGGGCGCACACTTCGGACCAGCATCCCTGGTTCGTCGAGAGTCGCGCCAACCGCGATAATCCGCGCGCCGACTGGTATGTCTGGCGCGACGCCAAACCGGACGGCTCGCCGCCCAACAACTGGCAATCGGTGTTCGGCGGTCCGGCCTGGACCTGGGACGCGCGCCGCGGCCAATATTACATGCACAATTTTCTCAAGGAGCAGCCGCAGGTCAACGGCCATCATCCCGACGTGCAGGCCGCCTTTATCGACATCACCCGCTTCTGGCTCGATCGCGGCGTCGACGGGTTTCGCATCGACGCGATCAATTTCATGATGTTCGATCCCGAATTCCGCGACAATCCGCCCGCGCCCGACAATGGCAAGCCGCGCACGCGCCCGTTCGATTTCCAGCTCCACAAATACAATCAGAGCCACGCCGCGATCCCCGGCTTCCTCGAACGCCTCCGCGGCGTGTTCGATGAATATGACGCCCGCTTCACCGTCGCCGAAGTCGGCGGCCCGAACAGCGACGGCGAGATGAAGCTGTTCACTGCCGAGGACCGCCGCCTCAACAGCGCCTATGGCTTCGATTTCCTCTATGCGCCGGCGCTCACGCCCAAAGCGGTTGCCGACGCGGTGGCGAAATGGCCCGAGCGCCCCGGCACGGGCTGGCCCAGCTGGGCGTTCGAGAACCACGATGCTCCCCGTGCCGTGTCGCGATGGGCGTCCCTCGAGCATCGCGAGCGCTTCACCCGCATGAAGATGCTGCTGCTCGCCGCGCTGCGCGGTAACATCTTCCTGTATTATGGCGAGGAGCTCGGCCTAACCCAGGTCGACGTGCCGTTCGATGATCTGCAGGATCCCGAGGCGATCGCCAATTGGCCGCGCACCCTTTCCCGCGACGGCGCGCGTACGCCGATGCCCTGGCAGTCGGGCGCGGCGCAGCTCGGCTTCTCTTCGGTCGATCCGTGGCTGCCGGTCGGCGCCGATCACACTGCCCTGGCGGTGGACCGGCAGGAGGCGGATCCGGACTCGCTCCTCAACTGGACGCGGCAGGTGCTTGCGTTGCGCAAGGAGCATCCAGCGCTGCTGACCGGCGACATCCGCGTGGTGGAAGCGGGCGAGGCGATGCTCGCCTTCGAGCGTTTGAGCGACGAAGAGACCCTGCTCTGCGTCTTCAACCTGTCGCCCGAACCGCAAATCTGGAGCCCGTCCCAGCCGGATCGCTGGCGGCCGGTCATGGAAACCGGCGTGCAAAGCTGGCACTTCGAGGGCTATGGCGCCCTGGTCACAACGAAATTGGGATGAGGATCATGAAGAACCCGACGATCGGCGCAGCGATCACGCTGGCGCTGCTGGCCGCGACCGGCGCGCGCGCGCAGGATGCCAATCCGGTCGAGCAGGCCGCAGCCCCCGCCGCCAAGCCGCTCGCCACCGCGACCTCTCCTGACAAGTCGATTGCCGTCTCGATCTTCATCGATGGCGATGGCCGTCCCTCCTACACCGTCGCCCGCAAGGGCAAGCCGATCCTGGCCGAGAGCCGGTTGGGCATGATGTTCACCGATGCGCCCAAGATCGAGCGCAACGTGGAACTGATCAGTAAATCGACCACTTCCAGCGATACGAGCTGGGCCCAGCCTTATGGCGAGTGGAAGACCATCCGCGACAATCACACCGAATTCGCGCTGCGTTTCCGCGAAAAGACCGGTCTGAAACGCGAGATGGACGTGACGTTCCGCATCTTCGACGACGGGATCGGCTTCCGCTACTCCTTCCCCGACCAGCCCAACCTCCACCACGCCAACATCGCCGAGGAGCTGACCCAGTTCGCCTTCGCGCAGGACGGCACCGCCTGGTGGAAGCCAGCCTTCGGGTGGAACCGCGAGGAATATGTCTACAACCGGACACCGCTGAACGCGGTCGGCACCGCGCAGACCGTGTTCACGGTCAAGCTCGCCGACGGCACGCACGCGGCGGTGCACGAGGCGGCTTTGGTCGACTATTCGGCGATGAACCTGCAGCGGAGCGACGGCAACACGTTGACCGCGGTGCTCACCCCCGGCGCCGGCGCGCCCAAGGTCAGCCGCGACGCCCCGTTCGCCACGCCGTGGCGCACCGTGATCCTAGCCGACGACGCACCCGGGCTCTACATGTCGCACATCGAGCTCAACCTGAACGAGCCGAACAAGCTGGGCGATGTCAGCTGGATAAAGCCCGGCAAGTTCGTCGGCGTGTGGTGGAACATGATCAAGGGCGAATGGACCTGGGCGACCGGGCCCAAGCACGGCGCCACCACCGCGAACGTGAAGAAATATATCGACTTCGCTGCCGCCAACAACATTCCCGGCGTGCTGGTCGAGGGCTGGAATGTCGGCTGGGACGGCGACTGGTTCGGCAACGGCAACGACATGCAGTTCGACACGCCGACGCCCGATTTCGATGCCACCGAGCTGGCCCGCTATGCCAAGTCGAAGGGCGTGCACCTGATCGGCCATAACGAGACCGGCGGATCGGCGAGCCATTATGACGACCAGCTGGACCGCGCCTTCAAGTTCGCGGCGGACCATGGCATCCCGGTGGTGAAGACCGGCTATGTCACCGATGCCGGCCAGATCGAGCGTGTCGACGCCGATGGCAGCAAGCATCGCGAGTGGCACGAAGGCCAGTGGATGTCGAACCACTATCTCCGCGTCGTCCAGACGGCAGCGAAGTACAAGGTGTCAATCGACAGCCACGAGCCGATCAAGGACACCGGGCTCCGCCGCACCTATCCGAACTGGGTCAGCCGCGAGGGCGGCCGTGGCATGGAATATAACAGCTGGGCCGGGAAGAATCCGCCCGAGCACGAAGCGAACATGTTCTTCACCCAGTGGCTGGGCGGCCCGATGGACTTCACCCCCGGCGTGCTGAGCCTCACCGGATCGGGCGGAAGCCGCATCCATTCTACCGAGGCCAAGCAGCTCGCGCTCTATGTCGTCATCTATTCCCCGGTGGTGATGGCCGCCGATACGCCGGAGAATTACGCCAAGCATATGGGCGCGTTCCAGTTCATCCGCGACGTTCCGGTCGATTGGTCCGATACGCGCGTGCTGAACGGCGAGGTCGGCGACTATGTCACCGTCGCCCGCAAGGACAGCGCATCGGACAATTGGTATCTCGGCAGCGTCACCGACGAGAATGCGCGCACGCTCACCGTGTCGCTCGACTTCCTCGACGCCGGCCGCAGCTATACCGCCGAGATCTATCGCGACGGCCCCGGCGCCGACTATCGCACCGACGCGCAGCATTCGATCACGATCGAGCGGCGCGAGGTGAAGAAGGGCGAGCAGCTGAGCTTGCAGCTGGCCCCGGGCGGCGGCGAGGCGGTGCGCTTCGTCGCGAGCGGCAAGAAGGCCAGGCGGCGGTGACAACCGCGCACGGCGGTGCCTCCGCGGCGCCGTCGTCCCTCCGCATCGCCATCCTGGGCGGCGGCACCGCCGGCTGGATGGCGGCATGCCTGATGGCTCAGGCATGGCCGGGCGCCGCGATCACCGTGGTCGAATCCCCCGAGATCGGAATCGTCGGCGTCGGCGAAGGATCGACGCCACAGCTCAAGGCGCTGTTCGACACGCTGGGCATCGCCGAGGCAGGCTGGATGCCGGCGGCGGACGCGACCTACAAGGCCGGCATCGCGTTCCATGGCTGGGCAGCCGACACACCCGGCTATTTCCACCCCTTCGCGGGCGGGATCGATCTCCATACGCAGCCCGCCTTCCAGGCAAGCGCGCTCGCTCGCCGCACCGGCGCGGACGTCCCCGCACAGCCCGACCGCTTCTTCCTCAACAGCCGTATCGCCGCCGCGCGCCGCGCGCCGCTGGCGCCGCCCAATTTCCCCTTCGCGATCGGCTATGGCTATCATTTCGACGCGCATAAGGTCGGCCATGTCCTGCGCGATCATGCTGTCGCGCGGGGCGTCACCCATCTCGCGCGGCGTGTCACCCAAGTCGTGCTGGGCGAGGATGGCAATGTGGCGCAGCTCGAGCTGGAGGAGGGCGCTCCGCTCGCCGCCGACCTGTTCGTCGATGCCAGCGGCTTCCGATCGGTGATCGCGCAGGAGGCGCTCGGCGTGCGCTTCCTCCCGTTCGCCAGCAATCTGTTCAACGACAGTGCCGTGGTGATGCCGACGCCGCGCGGCGAAAGCCTCAACGTGCATACGACCTCGACCGCGCTCTCGTGCGGCTGGGCATGGGATATCCCGCTCACCAGCCGCACCGGCAACGGCTATGTCTATGCATCCTCCTATCTTTCGGACGACGCGGCAGAGACCGAGCTGCGCGCGCATCTCGGACTGCTGGACAGCGACGTCACCGCGCGGCGCCTGACGATGAAGGTCGGCCGGGTCGAGCGGAGCTGGGCCGCCAATTGCCTGACGATCGGGCTCGCCCAGGGATTCATCGAGCCGCTCGAGGCAACCGCGCTGCATATCGTCCAGGCGACGGTCGAAGGCTTTATCCGCGCTTATGCCGAAGGCGGCTTCACGCCCGCGCAGCGCGACGCCTTCAACGCCCGCATCGCCCGGCGCTACGAAGGCGTGCGTGACTATATCGTCGCGCATTACCGGATGAACCGGCGCGCCGACACGCCCTATTGGAGCGACAATGCCGCCAACGACCGGCTGTCCGACGATCTCAAGGCGATCATGACTGCCTGGTTCACCGGCCGCGACGTGGGCGCGGTGGTCACCGATCGCGATCTTGCCGGCTATTATGCGCCGATGTCGTGGGAAGTGCTGCTCGCCGGTTACGGCACCTTCCCCGATGCCGCGCGGCTGCGCCCCTCGGCCCCGGTCGCCGATCTGGCCGGAATCGATGCGTTTCTCGACGGCTGCCTGCTCAATTTCCGCGATCATGCGATGGTGCTGGCGGAGCGAACCGCATGAAGCGCGAAACGGGAGGGGAAAACATGACCGACGAGGCCGCTACGCGCCGACCGCGCCAGAGCTGGGCGGGGCTGTGGAACATCTCGTTCGGGTTCTTCGGGATCCAGATCGGCTTTGCGCTGCAGAATGCGAACATGAGCCGCATCTTCCAGTCGCTCGGCACCAGCCTGGACGATCTGCCCGCTTTGTGGGTCGCGGCGCCGCTCACCGGGCTGCTGGTCCAGCCGATCATCGGGCATATGAGCGACCGCACCTGGCTGGGCCGGCTCGGCCGCCGCCGCCCCTATTTCCTCGCCGGTGCGTTGCTCGCGGCCTTTGCGTTGCTGGTGATGCCGGAAAGCCCGGCTTTGCTCTTCGCCGCGGTGATGCTCTGGGTGCTGGACGCGTCGCTCAACATCTCGATGGAGCCGTTCCGCGCGTTCGTCGGCGACATGCTCGACAAGGACCAGCACGCCGCCGGCTATGCCGTGCAGACCGCCTTCATCGGTACCGGCGCGGTGGTCGGATCAATCTTCCCCTGGGCGCTCGAGCATCTCGGGGTCTCGAACCAGGCGATGGGTGGCGGCGTTCCCGATACGGTGCGCTACGCCTTCTGGTTCGGCGGCGCGGCACTGTTCCTGTCAGTGCTGTGGACCGTGCTGACCACCCGTGAATATTCCCCCGACGAGATGGCCGGGTTCCACCACGATGCCGTCGAGGAGAGTGGCGACACCGTGCAGGCGCTCGCCGCCCGCGGTTTCGGCCCCAGCCTGGCCTGGATCGGCGCGGGGGCGGCAACGATCGCGGCGGTCGTGGCGTTCGGGCTCGAGAAGGAGGTCTATCTCCTGGGCGGGCTGCTCGCCGCTTATGGACTTGCCAGCATGATCGCGATCGTCAGCGTGAAGCGGGGCGGAACCGCGGGCATGCTCGGTAATATCGTCGGCGATTTCTCGGGCATGCCGCCATTGATGAAGCGGCTGGCGCTGGCGCAGTTCTTCAGCTGGTCCGCGCTGTTCATCATGTGGATCAACACCACGCCGATCGTCGCCGGCGCATTCTACGGCGCGCCGGACGCGAAGAGCCCGCTCTATCAGGAGGGGGCGAACTGGGTCGACGTGCTGTTCGCCACCTATAACGGCGTTGCGGCGATCGCCGCGCTCACCTTGCTGCCGCTGCTGTCGCGCCGGATCGGCCAGGCGCGCACGCATATCTTCGGGCTTCTGTGCGGCGCGGCGGGCTATGCCAGCTTCTTCCTGATCCGCGATCCCAAATTCCTGCTGATCAGCGAGATCGGCGTCGGCATCGCCTGGGCCTCGATCCTCGCAATGCCCTATGCAATCCTCGCCTCCAGCCTGCCGCAGCGCAAGCTCGGCATCTATATGGGGCTGTTCAACGTCTTCGTGGTGGTGCCGCAGCTGCTCGTGGCCACGGTGATGGGCTCGGTGACCAAGTATTTCTTCCCCACCGAGCCGATCTGGACGATGGCCTTTGCCGCCGGTTCGCTGCTGCTTGCGGCGCTGGCGATGACGCGAGTACAGGCACTGAAGGGGTAGGAGAGCGTCGGCCGGCCCGTCGGAATCGAGCGTTCGATCGCCCCACCGCCGTTGGGCTGTTTCCACAAGTCGTTCGGCAGCGGCGCACTCGATCGCGCCGCGCCATCGACCTTACCAACGCGGCATGATCGAGCGCAGCTTCGTCTCGTTCCATCCGGGCGAGCAACCGGCATTGTTGTGGCGCGGCGCGCTGGCGGTGACGACCGAGCCGCCGGAGATATTCGTGCATGGCACGGCAATGGGATTGTCACCCGCGGAAACGGCATTGATGGCCTTGCTGGTCCGGCGCGGCCGAGCGGCGCATCGCGATATCGCCGAGGCGCTGGCCGGGGCCGGGGCCAGCGCGGCTTCGCTGGACGTGATCACCTATCGTATCCGCCGCAAGTTCGCGGCCGCCGGCGCCAGCGATCCGATCGAAGCCCGTCGCGGCTGGGGCCTAGTGTTGCGGGTGGAGCCCGACGCCCGCGGATCGACCGCATTGTGGATCGGAAACGCGGAGCAGCGCGGCTGCCAGTTCGGCGATCCCTCGGCCTGGCCGGCTGCCGCGCCCATATCGGGACGGGAGGCCGAACGTCGATTCTGAGCGGCTGAGCGTATGTCGACACGTCTGGGCCGTTCTGCAATTAAAGCGGCGTGGACGCTCCCATGCCCGCTGACCAACGCGAATTCTTTCTCGTCGAGGAGGTGGGCCCCGGCGCGAGACGGCCACAGGCACGCGCCGAGATATGGGCCAAGTTGACGCTCACGCTCAGCATGTGGGGCGCGAGTTTCGCGCTCTTCACGCTCGGGACCATCCTGCAGGGCAGCCACAGGGCCTTCGACGCGGCCGTGCTTCGGATCGCGATGTCGGCGGTCGGCATCGCGATCTGTTACGGCTTCCACCGTTTGCTGCGCCGGCTCTCGCATCGTTCGTTCCGCACGCGCGCGATCGTCCTGTCCGCAGTCGCGCCCTTTGTTGCGGAGACCTATGCCTGGGCGAACTATTTCGCCTTCGCCGCACTGTATGGCCGCGCCGCGCGACTGGTGATCGTCGACTGGAACGACGCGGTGTATGTGCTGTCGATGTGGACCTGGTTCTTCATCGCCTGGACCGGGCTCTATCTGGCGATCGAGTATAATTTCGATGCGCGCCACGAGGCGCAGCGTGCGGCGGAACTGCGCGGCATGGCGCATACCGCCAAGCTCCGGGCGCTGTCGAACCAGATCAACCCGCACTTCCTGTTCAACAGCCTGAACTCGATCTCCGCGCTGATCCTCGACGGCCGCGGGCAGGAGGCGGAGCGCATGCTGGCGCGCCTCTCGACCTTCTTCCGCACGACGCTTGCGATCGATCCGCTGATGGACGTGCCGCTCGATCGGGAATTCGAACTGCACCAGCGTTATCTCGCAATCGAGCAGATGCGCTATCCCGATCTGACCGTCGAGATCGTGTTGCCGGACGAGCTGCGGTCCGCCGCAGTGCCGGCGTTGATCATCCAGCCATTGGTCGAAAATGCGATCAAGCATGGCGTGGCGCTGTCCCGCCCACCGACGCGCATCTCGATCACCGCCGAAAGGATCGGCGACAGGTTGTCGATCCTGGTGGAGGATGCCGGCAACCCCGAAGTCGAGCGCAAGCTGTCGGGGGCCGAGGGGATCGGCATCGCCAATGTGCGCCAACGGCTCGCCGAATATTTCGGAGATGCGCAGAGCCTCACTCTCACGCCTGCCAGAGGATCGTTCGCGGCACGGGTGACGATGCCGCTGGCCTTCACGCGATGACCGACTGCACCATATTCACCGTCGATGACGAGCCGCTGGCGCTGCGGCGGCTCGAGATCGTGCTGAAGACGATGCCCGGCGTCCGGTTGATCGGATCGGCCGCCTCCTGCCGCGACGCGGTTCGCGCAATCGTCGAGTTGCGGCCCGATGTCGTCCTGCTCGATATCCGCCTTCGGGACGGCACCGGTTTCGATATCCTCGACCAATTGCCGTCCGGGGTGAGGCCCGCGGTCATCTTCACGACCGCGTTCGATCATTTCGCCATCCGCGCCTTCGAGGTTTCGGCGGTCGATTATGTGCTCAAGCCGATCGAGGCGGTGCGACTGCACGAGGCGATCGGGCGTGCGCATGAGCGGCTGTCGGCGGACAATTCCTCGCGCGAGATCGAGGAGATGCGGCGGATCATCGCCGACCTCCGCGCCGAGTTCCATGCCGGCCGCCCTTCGCCGTACGAGACCGAGCTGTGGATTCGCGGGATCAGCGGCAGCCTGACCCATGTCGCGCTCGACCAGGTCGACTGGGTCAGCAGCGAGGACGATTATGTGCGGCTGCACACGCCCACCGGTTCGCATCTGCTGCGGATCTCGATCAAGGCGCTTTCGGCGCGCATCGATTCGGCGAAGTTCGTCCGCGTCCATCGCGCCGCACTGGTCCGGCTGGCCGCGATCGCGCAGCTGCGCCAGTCGACCACCGGTCGGCGCGACATCATCCTGCGCGACGGCACGCGGATCGCCACGGGCCGCGTCTACGCCAGGCGTCTGCGCGAAATGCTGCGCGACCAGGCGTAGGAAAGGCGGCGGGTCGGAACCGCCGCCCTCCAAATGTCAGAAGCGGAACTTCGCGCCCGCACGGTATTGCCTGCCGAGGATGTTGTTGCCGACCTGCACGGCATTGTAGTTGAACGCGCCATAGGTGACCGGGTCGATGCCCGGCATCGCGTCGAGCAGGTTGATCGCGTTCACGTAGAAGCTGAAATGGTCGGTGACCTTCACCGTCGCGTTCAGATCCACCGTGATGTAGCGCTTGACGCGGCAGCCGACATAGTCGGGCGCCAGGCCGCAATCCTCATAATCGGTGCCCTGGTCCATCGCCGACATATCGTAGCCCGAAGTGTAGTTGACCGTGCCGGTTGCGGCGAAGGGCCCGCTTTCGATGGTGTTCATCCAGCTTCCGCGCCAGCGGAACGTGCCCGATCCGGCGGTCAGGTTAAAGTTGCCGAGCGTATCGACATAGGTTTCCTTGCTGCCGTCCGGGAACGTCGTGCTGAGCTCGAGGATCAGGCTCGCGTCGAGATTGCTCGTCCAGCGCAAGCCACCGAAATCGTGCGTGAAATTGACTCCGAAATCCAAGCCTTCGGACTTGATCGTATTGGCGTTGATCAGCTGGGATTCGACGAACGCGATCCGGGGCAGCGCATTGGGATGGTTCGGATCGGGTGCGTCGGCGATAACGTTATAGCCCGCGGGGATCGCGGCGCCGGCATAATAGGCCGAGATTGCGGGATCCGATGACGGCGCAGTGATGGCCCCGGTCTTCTTGATGTTGAAATAGTCAACCGTGACTGAGAGATTCCGGATCGGCTCGAACAGGATTCCGGCGGTGAAGCTGCGTGATTTTTCGGGCTTCAGATTGGGGGACGCGAGCGTCGTCAGGCCGATCGAATATGCGGTGACATAGGTGGGGCAGCCGGCCGCATTGTCGGGCCGGCAGGCGGCGCCATACTGCGCCAGGAAGTTCGCCGGGATATTGGCGACCGATTGCGAGACGAACCCCGTCGTCGGCAGCGCATTCGCCTCGCCGAAGCTTGGAATGCGGAACCCACGCGAATAGGTGCCGCGCAGCGCGATTTCGCGGATCGGCGTGAACTTCGCGCCGATCTTGGGCGAAAAATTGCTCTGCCCGCTCGAATAATGGTCGTAGCGGCCCGAGGCGTTGACCTCGAGCATGTCGAGGATCGGCGCGTTGATCTCGCCAAAGGCCGAGGTGACGGTGCGGTTGCCCTTGGTACCGAAGGCATTGAGCGTGAAATAGCGCTGGGTCGGGCCGTTATAGTCGTCGTTCGCGCTCGGTGCGTCGACCGCTTCGTAGAAGATCGAGCCGCCAAAGCCGAGCTGGAGCGGACCGCCCGGCAGGTCGAGCAGCTTCTTGGCCACGGTGAACTGCGCCTGGTAGAGGTCCGAGCTGTCGTGCGTGATGTTCTCGGGCGAGAGATAGTCGCGGATCGCGGCGCTGTTCCGTTCCGGATTGACGAAATTGTACGTCCCTTGCGCGATCGCATCGAGCAGATGCTGGATGTACACGAAGCCGGCGGTGCGCAGCCGCAGGTCGGTGTGCATCGCCGTGGCGTTGAGGCTGTAGTTCCAGTCGTCGAAGGCCGTACCGCTGATCCCGAAGGCCGCGCGATACACCTTGCTGCGCGTCTCGTTGAAGGTGCGGGTGTCCGCCAGCGTGCCGACCAGGCGGGCAACCTGGCCCTGGGCCGCGAATGGATTGTTCAGATTGAGCACGCCGTTACCCGCGTTGCAGCCGGTGCCCAGCCCATTCGCCGAACCCACGCCCTGGGGGCACACATAGACTGGAAGCGTCAATATGCCCGAACCCGGCGCCACCGCGCCGGCCGCCGTCGATGTCGAGAAGCGCGGATAGCGGATGCCGGTATTGGCGTTGGCGCGGATTGCCGCCGGGCCGCCGGTGAAATTGGTCGTGCTTTGCTGGAAGTTGAACAGCAGATAGGCTTCCGCATTGTCGCCCACCTTGGTGGTGAAGCGCGCCGAGGCGCCGAACCGCTCGATATTGGGCGAGACCGGCGCATAGGCGTTGGTCGTGTCCTGCTGGCAGAGCCTGGTCGGGACCGAGCCGTTGTTGCTCGCGGCGAGCTCCGCCGCGGTGGGGCTGTAGGAAGTTCCCACGCGGCAGCCGGCGGCGGCGTTGAGGATCTGGTAGCGACCCAGCGCGGCGGAGTTGGTCGCGTCATAGGGGCGCACGAAGAAGGTCGAGGCGCCGACGACGAAACCGAGATTGGGGAAATGGCCGTCGCCGTCGAGCCCGTTCATCACATTGTTCGGGCCGCAATGCTGCGACCCCGTGCGGTCGCTGCAGATGCCGCGAAGGTCGTCGGAGTTGAACGGTGCGCGCAGGTCCTTGTTGTAGACGGCCTCGGTGCGGAAATAGAAGCCGCTGAGATAGGCGTTGTACCCGTCGCTATCGAGATCGCCCGTACCGGCGGTGAGCGTCAGCCGCTGGTTCGCGCCCAGCCCGTCCTCGGAGATTCCCGCCTCCGCGCGGCCGGCAAATCCCTTGAAATCGCGCTTGGTGATGATGTTGACGACGCCGGCGATGGCATCGGCGCCATAGCTGGACGAGGCACCGTCGCGCAGCACCTCGATCCGGTCGACGATGTCGTCGGGGATGGTGTTGAGGTCGACGAAGTTGCGCGAGCCGTCATCCGCCAGCGGGAAATAGGCGGCGCGAAGGCCGTCGAAGAGCACCAGGGTCGAGCTGGTCGAGAGACCGCGCAGCGACACCGCCGAGGCGCCGCCGGCGAAAGCGCCGTTCGCGGTGAACGAATTGGTGAGCGCCGGGCCGTTGTTCGACGATAGCTGCTGCACGGCATCCTGCACGGTGTTGAGGCCACGCTGATCAATCGACTCAGCGCTCAGCACGGTGACCGGCGAGGGCGTGATCGTGGAGCTGGCGAAGAGCGAGCCGGTGACGACGATCTCCTCCTGGGTGTCGCCGCTATCGGCCTGGGTTGGGGGAGCGGTCGCGGTGCTATCCTGGGCGAACGCGGGTGTCGCCGCGCTCAACAACAGGACGGCCGTCGCGAGAAGGCGTGCACGAGTAGTGATGATCATGAAGTTGCCCCTTTTGCTTATCCGATCCACAAAAGGAGAAGGCGGCCACCATTCCAATTCGCCAGCGGGCGAACGCACACGACTAGCTGCCGACGAGCCGCCCCATCGGCTTGACGACGTTCGACTGCGAATTTCCGACGTTCGCCCGCTTCACAGGGCCAGCCAGCTTCGCCGGGCTGCATGCGGCTGGCGAAACCGGGTCGCGCCGGTCACCCCGCCCGCACGAGAGGGAGGAACGATATGCGCGGGAAGCTGATCGCCGTTGCAACGCTGGTTGCGGGCACGCTCGATATCGCGGCGGCGATCGGCATGACGCTGCTGCGCGGAAAATCGGTCCCGCGCATGCTGCAAGGGATCGCCTCAGGTCCGTTCGGGGAATGGCCGCTGGCAAGCGGCTGGGCGGGCGCTGCTACGGGCCTCGCGGTGCACGTCGCCATCATGGCCGCGATGGTCGCCGCGTTTGTCGCTGTGACGAACCTGCTGCCTTGGTTGCGGGGGCCGCGCCTGCTCATCGGCGGGGTCTATGGCGCGCTGCTTTATGGGATCATGTACTGGATCGTGTTGCCGCTGCGCTTCCCGCCCGCTCCGGGAAGTGGTGCGGTCACCCTCGCATCGGTGCTCACGCCGCTCGGGATCCATATCCTGCTCGTCGGCATCCCGATCGCGCTGATCGCGATGCCGGCCCGGGGAGGGAACGGCGGCAAATAAACAGGGAAGTGGCGGAGCGGGAGGAATCTCAGATTCTGAGATAGTGATCTGATTTTTCAGCGAAATCTTTGCAGCTAGGGGCGGCTACCCCACATTTTTCCCCACACAAGACGTGAGATTTTATGAGGCGACCCGGCACCGGTCATGTCCGCTTTGCGCCCATTGTCGGTCATTG
>NZ_JACTGR010000007.1 GCF_014489075.1 Sphingomonas sp. JC676
AGGCAATGACTGTCTTCGGCACTTCGCGCCGTGCCGAATGGCCGGTTTCGGGATGGCGAAACGGCCGACTGAGCGTCCAAGATTTGGGCGTTAGCAGACCGTCCGCTTTATGAGTCTCCGTCCTAGTTGGCGCTCATCGAAAAGGGCCGCGCCTTCTTGCTCGCCCCCCATGCCTTGTTCGGCGTCGCCTGCATCGTGAAGCGCAATTCGCCGCCTGCCATGATCTCCTCGTGGCGGATATAGACGCGGTCGAGCGGCTTTCCGTTGAGCGTCACCCGGCCGACATAGCGGTTCGCGTCCGACAGGTTGCTCGCCAAGATCGTGAAGCGCTTGCCGTTCGGCAGGTTGAGCACCGCGCGATCGACGAAAGGTCGGCCGATAACATATTCGTTGGAGCCGGGCGCGACGGGGTAGAAGCCCAGTGACGTGAAGACGAGCCAGGCCGACATCTGCCCGAGATCGTCGTTGCCGGAGAGCCCGTCGGGCGTCGGCTTGTACTGGCTGTCGACGATCTGCTTCAGCCGCTCCTGCGTCCGCCAGGGCTGGCCGGCATAGCTGTACAGATAGGCGACGTGGTGGCTGGGCTCGTTGCCATGGATATACTGGCCGATCAGCCCGGCGATATCCTCGGCATGGCTGTAGTCGATCTTCGAATTGTCGAAGTCGAACATGGCGTCGAGCTTCTTCACCGCCGCGGCGTCGCCGCCCAGCAGCGCGAACATGCCGGCCTGATCCTGCGGCACGAACCACGAATATTGCCAGGCATTGCCCTCGGTATAGTCGGATCCATAGTTGATCGCGGTGGGATCGAAGGGCGTGCGATAGCTGCCGTCCGCCTTGCGGGCGCGCAGGAAGCCGGTCTTCACGTCGAAGCTGTTGCGCCAGTTGGCGGCGCGCTTCTCGAACGCGGTCGCGATGTCGGTCTGGCCCATCGCCTTGGCCATCCGCGCGATCGTCCAGTCGTCATAGGCATATTCGACCGTCTTGGATGCCGCTTCCGGCTCCTTATCGATCGGCACGTAGCCGAGCTTCATGTACCAATCGAGCCCGCCATAGGGGCCATAGGTCGCGCTCTTCACCATCGCCTCGAGCCCGGCCTTGGCATCGAAGCCCTTGAGCCCCTTCATATAGGCGTCGGCGATCACCGGGACGGCATGATAGCCGATCATCGTCCAGGTCTCGCGGCCCTGGAACTGCCAGACCGGCAGGATGCCGAACGGGCTCGCCTGCTGGCTGGCGATCAGCGAGTTGATGAAATCGGCGTTCTTCTTCTCGGGCTGGACCAGCATGAGCAGCGGATGCTCGGCGCGGAACGTGTCCCACAGCGAAAAGGTCGAGTGGAAGGTGAAGCCCTTGGCCTGGTGGACCTGATCGTCCGGTCCCCGATAGCGCCCGTCCGCGTCGGAGAATATGCTGGGCGCCATCAGGCTGTGATAGAGCGCGGTGTAGACGGTCTTCTTCTCCTCCGGTGCGGCGTCGATCGCCACCGCGCCGAGCGCTTGCTCCCAGGCCGTGCGGGTCTTCGCGCGGATCGCATCGAAATCGCCGGGCTCGCTTGCCAGGTTGGCGATCGCGCCGTCTTCGTCGACGCTCGAGATCGCGACCTTCACTTCCAGCGGCTTGTCGAGCGCGCCGAAATCGAGCCGGGCGACCAAAGCGCGGCCTTCCAGCTGCGCGGAATCATCGGCGCCGCGGCTGGGCCCCTGGAAGCCCTTGTACGGTACCTTCTCCTCGCGGTTGAAAAAGGCATGGCCGGCGAGCGGCGCGTTGGGACGGATCGCGAAATAGAGCTTCCGCGCAGGCGCCCATCCCCGCGTCTCGCGCATGCCGGTGATCGTGCCGTCGGGGCGGATGCGCACCGAGGACCACATGATCTTGCCCGGATAATTGTAGAGCGAGCTGCGCAGATCGAGCACCAGGTGCGCGGCCTTGCCTGCAGCGAAGGCGTAGCGCTGCACGCCGACGCGCTGGCCCGCGGTCAACTCGGCGCGGATGCCGGCATCGGACAGGGTGACGCCATAATAGCCGGGCTGCGCGGTCTCGTCGGCATGGCCGAAGCGCGAGCGATAGCCCGAGCCGGGCTTCTTCGGATCGCCGGGTTCGAGGGCCACATCACTGCCGGCCACCGGCATGATCAGAAAATCGCCCAGGTCAGAATGTCCCGCGCCCGAGAAATGGGTCATCGAGAAGCCCTGGATCGTCGGGTCGTCGTAGCGATAGCCCGCGGCATGCCCATAGCATTGGCGGATCTCGCAGCCGGTATCGGTGTCCGGACTGAGCTGCATCATCCCGAACGGCGCGACCGCGCCGGGGAAAGTATGGCCTTCGCCGCCGGTGCCGATCATCGGATCGACGCTCTCATACGCGGTCTGCGCGGCGAGCGGGGCGGAGACCAGGGCGGCGGCGGTTAGGGCGAGCGTCGCCCGGCGAAGATGCGCGATCATGGCGCGCAGCGGTAACGGCTGTTTCGCGCGGGGCAAAGGGCAATGGCGAGGATCGGTGGTTAGTCGACGTTCCGTCCCAGCAGCCTCGCTACATTTGTTTCACGCCGCATCATGGCCTGCATCTCAGCAGCGAACCGCGCTGTATCAGGATAGTTTGTGCGAAAGACAGCCTGACACTGTTGCCGCGCGTCGTTGAGGTCGCCGACCTTCACAAGAACGTCGAGGTCACCAGTCTTGTTGGCCGGTAAGATGGAGACGCCGATTATCACCTCGTAGTTGGAGCCGTCGCTCTGGCACTGTCCCCATTCCGCCACGCATGGGTTCTCAGTCGAGATAGGGTAGGAACCGAGTTTGCCGGCCCACGCCTCGACGTCTTGCCATTGTACCCAGAACCCACCCCGGCCCGAGAACGGATAGGTCTCCACCTCGGCCGCTAGCCACCCGAAGTCGCCGTCATCAGAACTAAATTCGTATCGCAGTGTGAGTTTGGCGTTCATGGCTTACGTTACGTCGCCAACGGAACGTCCGCTACCGGGTCGCTAACAGCCTTTCGGGCGATCGGTCCCTCGAACGTCCGAAAAGAGGGAGCTGCCGATGGCCGCTCCTAACGCTTCTCCTTCCCCAGCGCGATGCCGGCCTGGACGAGCTCGATATAGCTCGGCCCCATGTTGATG
This sequence comes from Sphingomonas sp. JC676, assembly GCF_014489075.1. Lineage (GTDB taxonomy): Bacteria > Pseudomonadota > Alphaproteobacteria > Sphingomonadales > Sphingomonadaceae > Sphingomonas. The sequence goes on from NZ_JACTGR010000007.1 coordinate 3,119, forward strand.
ACGTACTCGTTCTCGCCCCAGAAGAACGGCCAATGCTCGCTATTCTCCGGGAAGTCGGGCTTGAGGATCAGCACGCCGGGCACCACGCCGCCGGCGATGAACGAGAAATCGGCGCGGTTGCTGCCATAGGCGACTTCTTTCGAGACGGTGCCGACGCCCGACACGAACGAGATGTCCGATCCCGGATGCGTGCCGTGGAGGAAATCGAGCGCGCGATAGGCTAGGCTGCCGTCGGTAACTGCCGGAAACGCCTTGTGCAGCACATAGTCGGTGATGCCGGTCTGGATCACCGCGCCATTGCCCGCCCAGCCGCCGGTGGTGACGGGCACACCGTAGGGATTGTCGGGCTTTTGGGCCGCCTTCCAGGCACGCGCCGCCTTCTCCACCTCGACGCTGTAGCCGGCGGGCATGCGCGACAGCGCCTGTACCGCGGTCTGGGCATATTGGCCGAAGCGCGTCGCGATCTCGGGCCATAGTGCGGCGACCCGATCGGCATATTGCTTGTCGCCGGTAGTAACGAGCAGCTCGACCGCGGCAGCGAACTCCTCGCCCGGCAGCCAGCCGCCGGTGGTGTTGCCATGGCTGTAGGTGTCGGGCGCATGGCTATGCTCCTCCGCCCAGACGCGCCTGGCGAGGCCGAGCGCCTTGTCGGCCAGCGCATCGTTATAGCCGCGGAGCGCCCGGCTCGACGCGGCCAGTGCCGCCGCCGATCCATAGTTGAGCGCGCTCGCCTTGGTGGTGAACACCCAACGATCGTCGGGCGTGCCGCTCTTGCCGTCCCTGCGTTCGCCATAGGCGAGATCGGGATCGTAGATCAGTCCATCGGTCTTGGACGCGGCATCGCCCAGATGCGTGTATTGCGCGACATCGGGCTCGACCACGCCGTGCACCGCATGGCCGACCGCGTCGTACATCGAGGTGAGATAGAGCGTGCCGTGCTCGATCTGCTGGAGCATGTCCGGCTTGCCGTCGGGCACATGGATTTCGACGTGGCGCAGCTTCTGGTCGACCAGGGTCTGGTCGCGGGTGGGGCGGTAATCCTCCCATATGCCCACCAGCGTGCGGATCACCGCATATTGCGTCTGGGTGCGGATGTCGAAATCGCCCGCGTCGAGCCAGCCGCCGATATTGAGCCCCGGGATGTGCTCGCCCGGCTTGAACTTGGTGTCGGTCGTCGGCCCCTGGGCATAGAGATCGATATGCTCGTGGTTGACCGGCGCCTGGCGCGCATCGTCGCGGTGGCTGTCGCTGTGCCACACGCGATACGCCTCGTTGACCAGCATATGGTCCATCGCCACCGGCATGTAGACGTCGAGGCTCGGATGCCAGGCGGTGTCGTAGAGGTCGGACGCTATGCGGAAGGTCGCGGTGCGCCTGCCGCCATATTCGAGCAGATAGGTGCCGGGCTGCTGCACGCCGCTGAAGTCGAAGGTGCGATAGGTATAGCGCAGATATCTGCCCCAGGGCTTGGTCGCGCCGCTGAGTACGGATGTGATCGCGCCGGTTTCCGAAACGCGCAGCAGCCGCGCGGTGGCAGGCGCGGTCGTCATCGCCGGATCGAGCTCGATCACCGCCAGCTTCTTCTGCTCGGGCGCATAGCCGAGTTGCGAATGGCCGATCACCGGCGCGCGCACCCAGCCGGGCACGCTGTTCGGCGTCAGCGTCCATTCGATCACTTTGCCGGTCTTGCCCGCTGGGATGGCGCTGCGGACGACGAACCAGCCATTCTGCGCCTGGTCTCGGCCGTCGAACAGGCCGAGTTCGCCAGCGGTAGATGTGATCGTGACGCGGCGCGCCGGATCCTCGGGCGCGAGCACCAAAGTCTTGCCGGCGGCGAAGGGCAGCGGCTCGGCGCCGGGGCCGATGTCACGCCCGCTGGCGGCGTTGCGCGCGCCGCCCGCGACCATGTCGCTGGACGGATAGAGCGGGAAGCTGCCCGATTTGCCATCGGCCATCAGGCTCTTGTGGAAATAGGCCGAGGGGATGAACTCCAGGTTGAACCCGGCCTTGCCGACCAGCGCCTCGGGAAGGGGTCTGTCGAGTAGGACCGAGAGGATCACCGATCCGCCGCGGCGCTCGGCGCGGATGCGGTACTGGAAATTATAGTCCGGATATTCGAGCAGTACCTCGATCGTGCCGGTCTTGGGGTCTACATCGCGCTTCACCATCCGGCCGATCGGATCCCATTGGCCCGGCGTGGCGGAAAGGCGGACATCGCCGTTGGTCGCGGTGCGCTCGCCCTGCTGGATGATCTCGACGCCGCTGATCTTGGAGTCCGCGAATAGCCCGTCATACCAGTTGGAGAAGACGAGGACGTTGACGCCGGGGCTCTCGAAATAGCCCGCATCGCCAAGTCGCAGCGCGGTCTGCGCATCGGCGGGAAGCGCGGTTCCGGCGAGCAGGCAGGCGCAGATCAGGCGTTGAACGGCTTTGGCTTTCACGGCGCTCTCCTTCGTGGCAGGTTGGTTCCCGCGCATCGAAGTTAGCGCTAACACAGACAAATGGGGCAGGGGAAGACCGGGGAATGAAGAGCAACACGCTGGCGGATCGGCAGGGCATCTGGGCGTTCGGCATCGGGTGTGTGGCCGTCACCGCGGGAGTGCTCATGCACATCCCGATGTTCCTGATGGGCCGCGACATGCATTTCATGCTCGCCGGCATGCCGATGGGCTGGGACATGGTCGCCGGCATGGGGTTGATCATCATCGGCTGCCTAGTCGCCGCCTGGGGACTGCTGCCGCGCAACGTCGCCGCGCAGCGCGCGGCGAGCGTCGATCTGATCGTCGCCGCTCCAGAGGATGCGCCGCTGGGGCCTGCGCATTGGGGTTTGCTCTTCGTGCTCGTGCTGGCGCTGATCATCGACACGATGAAGCCCGCCTCGCTCGGCTTCACCGTGCCCGGCATGGTCGGCGAATATGGAGTGCCCAAGGCGACGGTGTCGCTGGTGCCCTTCTTCGCGCTGATCGGGACCATGACCGGATCGGTGGTGTGGGGCGTGCTTGCCGACATCTATGGCCGCAAGGCGACGATCCTGCTTTCCGCGGTGATGTTCGTCGGCACCTCGATCTGCGGCGCGATGCCCAGTCTCGCCTGGAATATCGGCATGTGCTTCATGATGGGGCTGGCTGCGGGCGGCATGCTGCCGGTGACCTATGCGCTGCTCGCCGAGATGATGCCCAACAAGCATCGCGGCTGGAGCCTGGTGCTGGTCGGCGGGCTGGGCGCGGTGGGCGGCTATTTTGCGGCAAGCGGGCTTTCGGCGCTGCTCCAGCCGGTGTTCGGCTGGCGGATATTGTGGCTGCTCAACCTGCCGACCGGGCTGGCGCTGGTGTTGCTCGGCGCCTTCATCCCCGAATCCGCCAAGTTCCTGCTCGCGCGCGGCCGCGCGGTCGAGGCGCAGGCAGTGATGCGCCGGTTCGGAGCGGTTGTGCGCAAGGCCGAGGCTGCGCCCGGGGCGCGCGAGAAATCGACGCACACGCCACTCACCGGCGCCAAGCTGATCGGCAAGCTCACCGCGCTTTCGATCGCGGCGATCGCTTGGGGCCTGATCAATTTCGGGCTGCTGCTATGGTTGCCCGCCGATCTCGCCGCCAAGGGCTATTCGATCGCGGTGGCCAGCAAGCTGCTTGCCGAATCGGCGCTGATCGCTTTCCCCACCGTGTTCGTCGCGGCTTTGCTGTACAGCCGCTGGAGCACCAAATGGTCGCTCGTCGGCGCGATTGCTGTCACCCTGGCGGGTCTTGCGCTGGTGTTGCGGCTCGAGACCGGCGGCGGGGGCAGCCCGGTGCTCCCGGTCGCGCTGCTGATCGTCGGATCGAACGGGATCATCGCGATCCTGCTGCCCTATGCCGCCGAAAGCTTCCCCTTGCGCGTGCGCGGTCGCGCCACGGGATGGGTGGCGGCCTGCACCAAGGGTGGTGGCGTGCTGGCGCAGGCCCTGTCGATCACCGCATTGGTGCCGGCGATGGGCGTCGTGGCAGGGATAATCCTGGTGCCGACCCTGTTGGCGCTGGGGCTGGTCGCCTGGTTCGGGCGCGAAACGCGTGGCGGCGATCTGCGCCGGCTCGACGACGCGATGGATGCGCCGCTCGTCTGAAGATTCGTCCTGATCGAAGTTAGGTGCCCGCTTTGAAGCGGAACCATCGCGCTTTTCTGCCGGTTTTTACGGCCAGGCAGGAGAGCAATCCATCATGGCGACTAGAGCACGCGATTTCGCGAACGATACCGGCTCGCAATTTCTCAAGGACAGTTTCCAGCGCGGCCTCGCGCACTGGAATCACGAACGGCTATCACCCGGATTTCCGAGCGACGACTGGCAGCGCATCTTCGATCGCGACGCGAAGATGCAGCGACTGGAAGGCGCGTTCCTCGAGGAACTGCGCGCCGACGTGATCGAAGAGGCCGCGCAGGCGCCGACCGATGCCCACGGGTTCATCGCCTGGTTCGAGGAACTGGCGGCGACGGGTCCGGGGCAGGGCGACCCGCTTTTCCCCTGGCTGTGCGCCAAGGCCGGCATCGACGAATTGCGCTGGTTTTTCGAGCAGGAAGCGGCCGGCGAGGCGGGGTTCGACGATCTGGTCGCAATGACGCAGGTCAAGCTGCCCGTTCGCCCCAAGCTCGAGCTCGCCCGCAATTATTGGGACGAGATGGGGCATGGCACCTATGCCGGCATGCACGGGCCGATGCTCGATGCGCTGGTCGAGACGCTGCAGGTGAATCCCGTCATCGAGAATACCGTGTGGGAGAGCCTCGCGCTCGCCAATGCGATGACTGCGATGGCGACCAGCCGGCGCTACGCCTGGCATTCGGTGGGGGCACTGGGCGCAATCGAGCTGACCGCGCCGGGCCGCTCGGCGATGGTCGCCGAAGGGCTCAAGCGGCTGGGTTTCTCGGGCAAGGAGCGCCGCTATTTCTCCGTGCACGCGGTGCTGGACATCAAGCACAGCGTGGAATGGAACAAGGAAGCGATCCGCCCCGCCGTGGAGGAAGACCCGGCGCGCGCCACCGCGATGGCTGAAGGCGCGCTGATCCGCCTCCGTTGCGGCGCGCGCTGCTTCGAGGCCTATCGCGCCCGGCTCTGGAGCTAGAAGGCCGAGCTGGCGATCTTCGTGTCAGCGCTCTTCCAGGCGGCTTCGAACTGCGCGCGCGCCTCAGCGGCCTCCGCCGTCCTGCCTTGTTCCTCCAGCGCCTGGGCGAGGCCGAGCAGCGCCCAGCCATTCGCCGGATTGCGTTTCAGATCCTCGCGATAGACGGATGCGGCTTCGACTTTCCTGCCCGCCTTGAGCAAGGCGGCGCCCAACAAATGGCGTGTCGGGAAGAACTCATCGGCCGGCTCGTTGTAGGAAAGCGTGTCCTCCTTGGCGACGGCCTGGGTGAGCAGCGCGATTGCCGTGGCGTAGTCACCCTGCGCACCGGCGATGCGCGCCTTCGCCCGCAACACCGCGATCTCGTAGAGCGGCAGTCCGGCGTTCATGCCGGCGGCCGCGTTGGCGGGTGCTGCCGCCACCGCCTTTTCGGTCTCGGCGAGTTCAGCGGTGGCTTCGTTCACTCGGCCCTGGGCGGCGAAGGCGATGACGCGCGCAGAGTGATAGTTGATCACCATGCCGGTCAGCCGCGGATCGGGCGCGGGTTCGGCGAGCATCGCGTCCCACATGCCGAAGCGCAGCAGCGATTCGTAGAGAAAGGCGATCGTCCAGTCGATGCCAGGCATGCCCGCGACCATGTCGTCGGACATCGTCGTGCGGACGTCACGCAGTGCCTTCACCGTCTCGGCACCGCGTCCCTCCATGGCGGCCGCTGCGGCGAGGAATTGGTAGTTGTGCGCCGAATACATCGGGTAATAATCGATCGCCGCGGTCTTGGCGTAATAGGCCGTATCCGCCGCGGCCGCTAGGCGATTGACCTCCGCCGAATCGGCATATCGCCCCACACGCTGCAGGATGTGCGACGGCATATGGACCAGGTGTCCAGCCGCCGGCATTGCACCGCCGACGCGCTCGGCGGATGCGATCGCCTTGCCCGGATCCTTCGATGCCTCGACGGCGTGGATGTAATAATGGTTGGCGCCCGGATGGTTGGGCGCCCTGGCGAGCACCCCCTCCAGCGTCGATACGATCTCGAGCGTGCCGGGGGCCGGGCTGCCATCGGCGTTCCACAGCTTCCACGGATTGAGGTTCATCATCGATTCGGCGAACAGCACCTGCAGATCGAGATCGTCGGGAAAGCGGCGCGCAGCCTCGCGCATGCCGTTGGCAAAGGCGAGAAGCGACGGGCCGCCATTGGAAGGATCGAGTCCCTTGGCGCCATCGAAGCGCTTGGCCAGCGCCGCGATCATCGCCTGGTCGGCGGGCGAGGCCTTGGCCGAAAGCGCCTGGGCGCGATGGATCGCATCGAAGCCGACCTTGGCGCGCGCCTCGGCCATCATCGGCATGTTGTAGTTGGGCCCGAGCGTCAGCGCGACGCCCCAGAAGCACATCGCGCAGGTCGGATCGAGCTCGGCCGCGCGGGCGAAGGAGCGCGTCGCCTCGTCATGGTTGAACGCCCAGAGGAAACGCATGCCCTGGTCGAAATAGGCTTGCGCCTCTTTCGACGAAGTGCCGGCCGGACGGTGGAAGTCGCCCAGCCCCTCGAAGAGCTGCGCGCCATGCGCCCAGTCATCGAGCGTCTGCGGGAAGCCGTGATGCATGCCCGCCATCGCATCGGCGGGCGCGCCGCTTTGCGCGGTAGCGGGCGGCACCGCTAAAAGGATCGGCGCGGCACAGAGCGTCAGCAGGCTTCGAATCATTGGTCTTCCCGCGAAGAACCGAAGATCGCGAAACTACGCCGCCGCTCCGTACCGCGCAATGCAGCTAGACCGTCTTCAGCGCCTCTTCGAAGTCCGCGATCAGATCGTCGGCATCCTCGACGCCGATCGAGATGCGCACGAGATTGTCGGTGATGCCCAGCGCCTGCTTGCGCGCCTCGGGCACCGACAGGTGCGTCATCCCCGCCGGATGGCTGGCCAGCGTCTCGGTGCCGCCCAGCGAGACCGCGAGCTTGGCGATCTTGAGCGCGTCGAGGAACGCGAAAGCCTCCTTCTCGCCGCCCTTCAGATAGAGCGAGAAGGTCGATCCGGCGCCGATGCAGTGGCGTCGATAGATGTCGGCCTGGCGTTCGTCGTCGCCGCCCTCGAGGAAGCCGAGATAGCCGACCTTCTCCACCTTGGGATGGCTACGCAGATATTCGCAGACCTTGACCGCATTCTCGCCCGCCCGGCTCATGCGCAGCTCAAGCGTCTCGAGGCTGCGAAGCAGCATCCAGGCGGTGTGGGGGTCGCAGATCGTGCCGATCGTGTTGCGCATCAGCCGGATCGTGTTGATGTGCTCCTTGTTGCCGAGCACGCCGCCCGCGACCAGGTCCGAATGGCCGCCCGCATATTTGGTGAGCGAATAGACGACGATATCGGCGCCCTGCTTGAGCGGCTGCGCCCAGAGCGGCCCCAAGAAGGTGTTGTCGATAGCGATCGGCGGCTTGGCGCCCTTGAAGATCGCGTCGCGGCTGGCGCGGACGGCTTCGACGTCGACCAGCGCATTGGTCGGATTGGCCGGGCTTTCGAGATAGATCAAAGCGACGTTGCCGCTCGCCGCGCGGTTCAGCACCGCGTCGATCTCGGCGCGGGTCGCGCCCGCCGGGAAATCGAGCCAATGCACGCCGAATCGGCCCAGGATGCGCGCGATCAGCGTCTCGGTCGCGGCATAGAGCGGACCCGAATGGACGATCGTATCGCCGGGCTTGACCATCGACAGGAACAAGGTGGCGATCGCCGACATGCCCGAGGAGAAAGCGAGCGCGTCCTCCGCCTCTTCCCACACCGCGAGGCGATCCTCGAGGATCTCCTGGTTCGGCCCGTTGAAGCGCGAATAGACCAGCCCCTCAGCACCGCCCGGCCGCTTGCCGGTGACGCCCTCGAAATGGCGCTTGCCCGCAGCGGCATTGGGGAAGACGAAGGTCGAGGTGAGGAAGATCGGCGGCTTCAGCGAGCCTTCGGAGAGCACCGGATCATAGCCATGGCCCATCATCATCGTGCTGGGCTTCAGCTTGCGATCGCCGATCCTGTCGGCCGAGGGTTTGGGGCGACGGCGGGGCGCGCCGCCGGTCAGATCGGCTTCGGTTTCGTCGGTCATGTGGCTCTCCTGATTCTTTCGGCGGCTCTAGCCGAAAGAAGGTCTCAATTGATACCAATTATCGAAATCTGACGTCCGTAATCAGGCTCGCCGCGATGGGTCGAGCGGCGGAAGCTGTAGAAACGATCCTCGTGCGCATAAGTGTCGAGTCCCAGCGCCTCGACGGTGCGGATGCCCGCGGCGGCGAGGCGGTGCGCGACATAGGCTTCGAGGTCGAACTGATAGTGCCCCGGCTTGCCGTCGGCGAAGAAACGCTCATTGGCGGGATCGGCTTCCGCGAACCGGGTGAAGAAGTCCTGGTTCACCTCATAGCTGGCGCGGGCGATGCAGGGTCCGATCGCCGCGGCAATCCGCTCGCGCCTTGCCCCCAGCTTTTCCATCGCGGCGATGGTCGAATCGGTAACGCCGCCGACGGCACCTTTCCAGCCTGCATGCGCCGCGCCGATCACGCCCGCTTGCGCGTCGGCGAACAACACGGGCGCGCAATCGGCGGTGAGGATACCGAGCGCCAGGCCCGGGCGATCGGTGACCACCGCGTCGGCATGGGGGCGTTCGGCGAAGGGCTCGGTTGCGATCACGGCATCGGGCGAATGGACCTGAAAGACCGTCACCAGGCGCCCGCCGGGCAGCACCGCTTCGGTCGCGCGGCGGCGGTTCTCGGCGATCAGCGCGGGATCGTCCTGCGACCCCGTGCCGACATTGAGCCCTGCCAGGATTCCGCTCGAGACGCCGCCGCGCCGGCCGACAAAGCCGTGCGCGATGCCGTCCAGGGCTTTCGCACGCGTGACGTCGATATCGATCACAGATCGAGGCTCCAGATGCGGTCGTCGTCGATTTGGTCACCGACTCGGAATTCGTAGCGGCCCACTTCGCGGAAACCGTAGCGCGCATAGAATCGCTGCGCGCGGACATTCTCGACGAACACGCTGAGCAGCATCTGCGTGGCCCCCTGCGCGCGGGCGGTGACAATGGCCCAGTCCATCAGCACCGGTGCCACGCCTTCGCCCTGCCAGCGACCAAGGACGTAGAGCTGGTGGAGTTCGATCGCACCGGCATCCCAATCGCCGGGAAAGTCGACGGGACCCAGTTTGATGAAGCCGGCGATGGTATCCCCTTCGCAAGCGAGGCGCACCGTATAGTCGGGATCGTCGAGTTGCGAGGGCAGCCCGTCCGCACCGAAGGTTCGGTCGAGGAACGCGGCGAGATCGGAGGCGCGGTAGAGGCTGCCGAACGTGTCGGTAAACGCGCGCTTCGCCATCGCCGAGAGCGCGGGCCCGTCGGCGGGCAGGGCGGCGCGATACGCGATGGTCAAAGCGTGCGCCACCAGATGCGGTCGCAATCGATGCGGGTGCCGACGTAGAAATCGAACGAACCGATCTCGACGAAACCGTAGCGCGTGTAGAAGGCGCGGGCACGGTGATTATACGCGAACACGGCCAGATAGATTTCGGGCGCGCCCATCGTTCTTGCGGTGTCGAGCGTCCAGTCCATCAGCGCGGTAGCCACGCCCGCGCCGTGCCAATCCTTCAACACATAGAGCTGGCGGAGTTCGGCGGCGCCCGGCTGCGGATCGGGTGCCGGCAGCGCGACGCGGGAAAGTTTCGAATAGCCGATGATCCGGCCATCCTCCAGCGCGATACGGAAGCGGATCGCCGGATCGGCGAGGTGGGCGACGAGGCCCTCGGGACCATAGGCCTGGGCGAGATAGACGGCGAAGTCGTCGGGCTCATATTCGCTGGCGAACGTGTCGATCGCGCATTGCTTCGCCATGGCATTGAGTGCCTCGGCATCGGCCAGCGTCGCGTCGCGATATTCGATCATGCGAACCCCGCGGGCACGGGCCAGTCGGGCGCGGTGATCGCAAGCACCTTGAAGAGGTCACCCATCGCCTCGTCTCCGGTCAGCCGCTCGCGGTCCAGCGCGATATCCTCCGCGCGCTCGGGGCTAGCTTTGGCCAGGGCTTCGGCGCGCGCGTCGATGCCGAGCGCGGTCAGGAAAACGCCCTGGGTAACGGGACCATAGACGACCAGCCCCTCGGCCTCGGCGGCTTCGCGCAGCGTCGCGAAGTCGACATGCGCAGTGAGGTCTGCCTCGCCCGGCTCCTCGAACGGGTTGGCATATTGGTGGCCGCGCACCGCCTGCAGCGTGTCGCCGATCGCGGGACCCTGATAGCCATAGTCGATGATCAGGGCCGCACCGCCCTGGCCGAGCAGGCGCCGGGCGAGGCCGCGCAGCATCGCCACGCTGGCGGGCGAGGTTTCCAGGATCGATCCCGGCGGCGCATCACGCAGATCGGGCGGAATGATCATGTCGAAGCTGCGGTCGCCGGCGATCGGCAGGAACAAGGTATCCTGGCAGGCGACCAGCCGCTCGCGCCAGCCCTCGTTCGTGGCGACGAGCTGGCGGATCGGCAGCGCGTCGAAGAATTCGTTGGCAACGACGAGCAGCGGCCCGTCTTCGGAGATGCCCGTGAAACCCAGATGCCATTCGGCGTCCGGTACGCGCTCGGCCTGCGCGGCGCGCAGCGTCGGGCTGGTCTCGATCAGATCGACCGGCGGCGTCAGTCCGGCCTTCGCCATCGCGCGGAGCGCATCGACGGCGAGCGTGCCGCGCCCCGGCCCCAGCTCGACATAGCGCGCCGCGGGGCGGCCCGCGCGATCCCATAGATCGGCAAGCCATAGCCCGATCAGCTCGCCGAACATCTGGCTGATCTCGGGCGCGGTGGTGAAGTCGCCGCGCGCGCCGAGCGGATCGCGCGTGCCGTAATAATGGGCGTTGGCGGCGCCCATGAACTGCGACAGCGGGATCGGCCCAGCCATGGTGATCGCACGGGCGAGGCGTTCGGCGAGCAGCGGCTCCGCGGCGTTTTCCGCGCGCTCCTGCGCCCCCGCCGACAGGGGATTGTCGTCAGGCACGCGCGTTCAGGCCACGCTCTCGCTGCCCGCGATCGGCTCGACGCGCTGACGGCGTCCCTTGGCGGTGGCGATGAAGTAGATGCCCAGCGCGATCATCGGCAGGCACAGCCATTGTCCCATGTGGAGCCCGGTCTGCTCGACCAGCCAGACGAGCTGGCGGTCGGGCTCGCGGAAGAACTCGACGAAGAAGCGGCACAGGCCATAGCCGAGCAGGAAGATGCCGACGAGCTTGCCCGGTTCGTAGCGCGCCTTGGTCCGCCAGAAGAAGAACCAGAGCACCGCGAACAGCAATATGCCTTCTAGCCCCGCCTCGTAGAGCTGGCTCGGGTGGCGGGCCGGCTCGGGAACCCCATTGACGGTACCGCGGAAGACGATCGCCCAGGGCACGTCCGCCGGCTTGCCCCAGAGCTCGCCGTTCACGAAATTGGCGAGGCGGCCGAAGAAGAGTCCGAACGGCGCGACGCAGGCGACATAATCGTGCACCCTCAGCCAGTTGAGCCCCTGGCGCCACGAAAGCAGGATGATCGCCAGCGTGGTGCCGATCACGCCGCCATGGAACGACATGCCGCCGTCCCACAGCTTGAGCACCGATGCCGGGTGCTCGAGCATGCTGGGCGCATAGAAGATCACATAGCCGAGCCGCCCGCCCAGGATGATGCCGAGCGTCGCATAGAAGACGAGATCATCGGCGTGGCGCCGCGCCATCGGTGCGCCGGGCTCGCGCAGCAGGCGGAGCAGATACCACCAGCCGATCAGGATGCCGGCGATATAGGCCAGCGAATACCATTTGATCTGGAAGAAGGTGAGATCGAGCGCGACCGGGTTCAGCCCGAGGCTGTCGAAATGGAGATGGTCGCCAGCGGCGGCCAGAGTGGTGAAAAGCACGATCGATCGATCCCCGGCGAGTGTCCGGCGCACCGATAGAGCAGCCGCGCGTCAAACCCAAGTCCCTGGGTGTCGAGCACACAGCCTTAGCGCGCTGGCGCACCGCGCCCGCCCGCGATAGAGCGGGGGCGATGACGGCGAACCCAAAGGCGCGGATCAAGCTCGACCGGCGCACGTTGCTGATCGGCGGCGGCGTGGGGGCGGGGCTGGTGGTCGCCTGGGCGGTGTGGCCGCGCACCTATCTGCCGAACCTCACTGCGTCGCCGGGCGAGAGCCTGTACGGCGCCTGGCTCAAGATCGGCACCGACGGGCACGTCACGGTCGCGGTCCCCCAGGCCGAGATGGGGCAGGGCGTGTTCACCGCGATGCCGCAGATTGTCGCGGACGAGCTGGGTGCGGACTGGAAGATGGTCGGCGTCGAGCCGGCGCCGCTCAATCCGCTCTATGCCAATCCGCTGGCGGCGGCGACCTTGTTCGAGCTCGCATTGGGCTCGATGCCCGAGCAGCTCCAGCGCACCTTTGCGGCGCGCACCGGGCTGATGCTCACCGGCTGCTCGACCTCGATCCGCTATTTCGAGGACCAGCTGCGCCATGCCGGTGCCGCCGCGCGCGTGCTGCTGTGCAAGGCGGCGGCGCGGCGCTGGAATACCGATTGGCAAGCCTGCGGCACGGCGAACGGCTTCGTCGTCCATGGCAATCAGCGGCTGCCCTTCGGCCAGCTCGCCGCCGAGGCGGCCGACGAAGAAGCGCCCGATCCGGTGCCGCTGCGTACCGGCGACGACAACCGGCTCTACGGCCAGCCACTTCCGCGGCTCGATACGCCGGCGAAGGTCGACGGCAGCGCCAATTTCGCTGCCGATATCCGCCTGCCGAACATGGTCTATGCCTCGATCCGCCAGGGACCGGTCGGCACGACCGAGCTGGTGCGCGTCGATCGCGCGGCGGCCGACAAGATCCCGGGCATGCTCAAGGTGGTGACGACCCGGGACTGGGTCGCCGCGGTCGCCAACAATTGGTGGGCGGCGGATCGCGCGATCGAGGCGATGCGCCCGCGCTTCAAGGTGCCCGATCCGGTGATCAACGACGATTCGATCGAGGAGGCACTCGGCAAGGCGTTCGACGGCGAAGGCGCGCGGATCGCGCAGGCGGGTGATCTCGCGGCAGAATTCCGCGGCGCCAAGATCATCTTCGCCGAATATCGGGTGGGGCTGGCGCTCCACGCCGCGCTCGAGCCGATGACCTGCACCGCTTCGTTCGCCGACGGCAAGCTGGCGCTGTGGCTGCCGACCCAGGCGCCGGGACTGGCGCGCCGGGCGGCGGCGCTCGCCGCGGGCATCGGCGAGGGGCGCGTGACGGTGCATCCGATGATGGGCGGCGGATCGTTCGGCGCGAAGCTCGAGCATGACGTCGCGGCGCAGGCGGCGCTGCTCGCGAAGGAAATCGGCCGCCCGGTACAGCTCACCTGGCCGCGCGGCGAGGATTTCCGGCACGACCGCTATCGCCCCGCCGCCGCCGGGCGGCTGAGCGCGAAGCTCAACGAACGCGGCCAGATCGCCGGATGGCTCGCCAAGATTGCCGCGCCCGAGACCGGGCGCGAGCTTGCCAGGCGCTTGCTCGGCGGCGATCCGGTGATCGCCGCGTCGCTGGCGCTGCCCGGCAATGGCGACCCCTCGGCGATCGCGGGAGCGACCCCGCCTTATGCGATTGCCAACTATGCGATCGATCACCACCCCGCCGACTACGGCATCCCGACCGGTTATTGGCGGGGCGGGGCGCATAGCTACACCGCCTTCTTCACCGAAAGCTTCATCGACGAGCTCGCGCACGTCGCCGGGATCGACGCTGTCGCGTTCCGCATGGCGATGCTGGGCCAGCAGCCGCGCCTCGCGCGCTGCCTCCAGACCGCGGCGCAGCTCGGCGGCTGGCAGGGCGGCACGCCGGGGAGCGGGCAGGGCGTTGCGTGCCATAGCTTCCGTGGATCGCATATCGCGGTGATGGCCGAGGCGCATCTGACCGGCGACCGCAAGATCCAGGTGGACCGGCTGGTCGCAGCGGTCGATTGCGGACGCGTGGTCAATCCCGAACTGGTCGCGCAGCAGATCGAGGGCGGGCTGATCTTCGGCATGGCGGCGGCTTTGGGCGCCAGCACCGGATTCACGGAGAATGTCGCCGACGCGCGCGAGATCGCCGATCTCGCCCTGCCGACGCTGGCGGATGCGCCCGATGTGACGGTCGAGATCATCCGCAGCGGTTCGGACACCGGTGGGGCGAGCGAGCTCGCCGTCCCGGCCGTAGCGCCCGCCATCGCCAATGCATTGCAGGCCGCGACCGGCGTGCGCTTCCGCCGTCTTCCGCTGCTATCGGACGCCGAATGAGCCTTCCCCCCGATCATCCGGCGGTGCGGCCGCGCCGCATCGGCGTGCTGCTCGTCAATCTGGGCACGCCCGACGCGCCCGAGGCGGGGGCGGTGCGGCGCTATCTCGGGGAGTTCCTGTCGGACCGCCGCGTCGTCGAGATCCCGCAGATCCTGTGGCAGCCGATCCTGCGCGGCATCATCCTGCGCACGCGTCCCAAGAAGTCTGCGCATGCCTATCGCCAAGTCTGGCGCGAGGACGGCTCGCCGCTCGCTGCGATCACGAAGCTCCAGGCCAGGGCACTAGAGAGTGCGTTCGGGCCGGAGGTGATCGTCGACCATGCGATGCGCTATGGGCGTCCCGCGATTGCCGACCGCTTGCGGGCGCTGAAGGATCAGGGTTGCGACCGCATTCTGCTCGCACCGCTCTATCCGCAATATTGCGCGGCGACGACCGCCACTGCCAACGATGCCGGCTTCGCCGCGCTCGCCGCGATGCGCTGGCAACCGGCGCTCCGCACGCTGCCGCCCTATCATGACGATCCCGACTATATCGCCGCCTTGAAGGCCTCGGTCGAAGCCTCGCTCGCCGCGCTCGATTTCACCCCTGACGCGGTGATGGCGAGTTTCCATGGCATGCCCGAGCGTACGCTGCATCTCGGCGACCCCTATCATTGCCATTGCCGCAAGACCGCGCGGCTGCTGGGCGAGGCGCTCAAGGAAACTTTGGGAGGCCGCGAGCTGATCGTAACCTTCCAGTCGCGCTTCGGTCGCGCCAGATGGCTCGAGCCCGCGACCGACACCACGCTGGCGGCGCTGCCGGGAAGGGGCATCAAGCGCATCGCGATCGTCGCGCCGGGCTTCTCGGCCGATTGCCTCGAGACACTTGAGGAGCTCGCGATCCGCGGGCGCGAAACCTTCATGTCTGCAGGCGGAATCGATTTCGTCTATCTGCCTTGCCTGAACGATAGTGATCCCGGCATTGAAATGCTCAAGAAGATCGTCGGCCGGGAACTTGCCGGATGGACCGCACAGCCCTAGCGTTTCGGAAAACCAAAGGAGAGGATGGCATATGGCACGCGTAGCGATCGTGACGGGCGGCACCCGCGGCATCGGCGAGGCGATCAGCCTTGCTCTCAAGGAGCATGGCGTAACGGTCGCCGCCAACTATGCCGGCAACGAGGAGAAGGCGAATGCCTTCACCGAGCGCACCGGCATCGCCAGCTACAAATGGGACGTAGGCGATTTCGATGCCTGCGCCGCGGGAGTCGCCCAGGTCGAGGCGGAGCTGGGTCCTGTCGATATCGTCGTCAACAACGCCGGGATCACCCGCGACGGCACGATCCTGAAGATGAGCCGGGACATGTGGGAGGACGTGATCCGCGTCAATCTGGGCGGGTGCTTCAACATGGCGCACGCGACGTTTCCGGGCATGCGCAGCCGCAAATGGGGACGGATCGTCAATATCGGCTCGATCAACGGGCAGGCGGGTCAATATGGCCAGGTCAATTACGCAGCCGCTAAATCGGGCATCCATGGCTTCACCAAGGCGCTGTCGCAGGAAGGCGCGCGCGCGGGCGTGACCGTGAACGCGATCGCGCCTGGCTATATCGATACCGACATGGTCGCCGCAGTACCGCCCGAAGTGCTCGAGAAGATCGTCGCGAAGATCCCGGTGGGCCGACTGGGCCAGGCGAGCGAGATCGCCCGCGGTGTGGTGTTCCTGTGCTCGGAAGAAGGGGGCTTCGTCACCGGATCGACCCTGTCGATCAACGGCGGACAGCATATGTACTGAGAGTCGATGGGGGCCGGTTCTTTCGAACCGGCCCCCAGCCCTCGATACGCTACGCGAGGGATCGATACGCGAACAACGAGCCCCTTCTACCGGGGTTCCGTTGATTTGAAGCTGAACGAATTGGTTATCTGGCGTTCATAATTGATCGCTGGATGCCCTCCGCATAACGGGTATGAGCGTAGGGGATGCGGTTCGGCTTCCTGAAATTCGGCGTCCTGCTATTGGCCCTGATACCGGATTCGTCCAGCGACACGCTGCGCGTCAGGCTGGGCAGCGTACCCGAAATGCGCACGGTTCGCGTGCCGCTCGATCCATCCGATCCCGCGCGCACGCGGCTCGGCGCGCTCACCTATCTAGGCGGTGCGCGCCTCGTCAGTCGCGATCGGGTCTTTGGCGGCTTTTCGGCGATGCAGGTGCTGGGGGACCGCTTCACGCTGCTCAGCGATCGCGGCAACATCGTCCAGTTCCGCATGGGCAGCGATTGGCGGGCTCGCGAGATCCGCTTTGCCGATCTGCCGAGCGGACCGGGCACCGGCGCGTTCAGGGAGGATCGCGATTCGGAATCGCTCACGTACGATCCTGTGGCCGGAAAATTCTGGGTGGGTTTCGAGCAGCGCAATGCGATCTGGCGCTACGATGGCAATTTTCTGAAAGGCGAAGGTGCGGCGCGGCCACCGGTCATGAGGGACTGGTCTGGAAGTGGCGGAGCCGAATCGTTGGTGCGGCTGCACGACGGTCGCTTCATGGTGATCAGCGAGACGACCCGGCCCGATGGTGGGCATCGGCGAGGCGAGCGTGTGGCATTGATCTTTGCCCGCGATCCGACCGATCCTGCCGGCCCGATTGCTGTTCTCTCTTATGTGCCGCCCAAGGGATATGACCCGAGCGATGCGGCTGAACTGCCCGATGGCCGCCTTTTGGTGGTGAACCGGCGAATCACGCTGCGCGATCTGTTCACCGCCAAGCTGACCGTGGTCGATATTCGCGGCGCCAAGGCGGGGACGGTATTGCGGGGCGCCGAGATCGCCACCTTCGCGGCGCCGGTGCAGCATGACAATTTCGAAGCACTGGCGATCACGCGCGAGAGCGGCACGACGATTCTGTGGATCGCCTCGGACGACAATAATGAATGGTGGCAGCAATCGCTGCTGCTCAAATTCCGCCTGGATCTGTAAGTCGGCCAGACACGGCAAGGCCCGCCCCCACGCGAAGCGGGAGCGGGCCTATGCCGTCATCGCTAGGGCCGAATCAGGCCGCGGCGGTTTCCGCGGTCTTCTTGCGCAGTTCGCGCTTCAGACGGCGGACGCGCAGCGAGAGATCCTCGTCGCTGGTCTTGAGCAGCCAATTGTCCAGGCCGCCGACATGCTCGACCGAACGCAGGCCGTGCGTCGAGACGCGCAGGCGCACGCTCTTGCCGAGTGCGTCAGACATCAGCGTCACGTTCTGCAGGTTGGGCAGAAAGGTGCGCTTGGTCTTGTTGTTGGCGTGCGAAACGTTGTTTCCCACCTGCCGGCCCTTGCCGGTCAGCTCGCAAATGCGCGACATCGCTTGAAATCCTGAATTTTGGCCGAAGCCGGAAAGGCCGCGCCGATAACCCCATTGGCGGGCCACGTCAACCGATTCACTCTTTTCGACGCAACCGAGTGGGCAGATGCGGCGTTAATTACGCAAGCGATTCAATCGGAGAGAGAAACGATGCGTGCAATCCTGGTGCTGGTCGGCCTTGTTGCCGTCGTCGTCGTCATACTCATGTCGCTGGGGATGCTCAATCTCCAGATGCAGAGCGGCAGCTTCCCCACGGTCACGGTCAACACCAAGGGCGGCGAGCTGCCCAAGGTCAAGGCGGAGACCGGCTCGATCGGCCTGGGCACCACCAATACCACCGTGCAGGTGCCGACGGTGGAGATGAAGAACACCACCGTGACGACGCCCACGATCGACGTGAAGCCGGCCGCCAAGCCGACCCCGGCACAATGAGTGCGACGCCCGGCCGAATCGCCGCGGCGTTGCTGCTGCCTCCGCTCGGCGTCTATCTGGCGCGCGGGCCGGGGCGGGATTTCCTGATTGACTGCATCCTGACCGTGCTCGGATATCTTCCCGGCATGGCGTTCGCGCTCTGGACGGTGCTGCGGCCGGAGAATCGTCCGGCACTCGCCTGATCGGGGCGAGGACGCTAAGCCGCGTCCGATGTTCCAGCTCCCCGAACCGATGCGTGCCGCCTTTGAGGCGGCGCAAGCCGCCGCCGAGCAGGGCGAGGTACCGATCGGCGCGGTGATCGTGTGGAAGGGCGAGATCGTCGCGAGCGCCGGCAACGCGCCCCGCACGCTCCGTGATCCCACCGCGCATGCGGAGATGCTGGCGATCCGAGAGGCGGCGCGAATACTCGGCCGGGACCGGTTGGAGGATTGCGACCTCTGGGTGACGCTCGAGCCCTGCGCGATGTGCGCCGGGGCGATATCGCATGCGCGGATCGGGCGCCTCTATTATGCTGCCGGCGATCCCAAGGGCGGCGCGATCGAGCATGGCCCGCGTTTCTTCGGCCAGCCGACCTGCCATCATCGCCCCGAAGTCTATTCGGGCATTGGCGAGGTCGAAGCGGGGAATATGCTCAGGGAGTTCTTCCGGGAGCGGCGCTGACGCAATTGCGCACGCCTGTTGCGCCTCTGCACCGAAAGTCTCGCGACTGCCGGTTGTAGTGAGCGGCATAGTGCGGATATGGAGTCGGCTTCATCATGAACGCCCCTTTTCCCTGGATCGACGTAGCGATCATCCTCGTGCTCGTCGCTGTGAACGGCGTCTTTTCGATGTCCGAGCTGGCAATCGTCTCCGCGCGCACCGCGCGGCTGGAGGCGCTTGCGCGGAGTGGCAACAAGGGCGCGGCGACCGCGATCCTGCTCGCGGCCGACCCCGGCAAGTTCCTGTCGACCGTCCAGATCGGCATCACGCTGATCGGCATTATCGCGGGTGCCTATTCGGGCGCCAGCCTGGGCGAGCCGGTGGCGCAGCGCCTCGCCTGGACCGGGCTCAGCCCCGAAACCGCGCATACCGTCGGCATCGCGCTGGTCATCGCGCTCACCACTTATGCCTCGCTGGTCGTCGGCGAGCTGGTGCCCAAGCAGTTCGCGCTGCGCTCGCCCGAGCCGATCGCGGCGATCATGGCGCTGCCGATGCTGTGGCTCAGCCGGATCACCGCGCCGGTAGTGTGGTTGCTCGACAAGAGCAGCGCGCTGATCTTCCGGCTGATCGGCCTCAAGCGCGAATCCGAGAATCGCGTGACGGCGGAGGAGCTGCACCTGATCGTCGCCGAGGCCAGCAAGTCGGGCGTGATCGAGGAACATGAGCGCTCGATCATCTCGGGCGTGGTGCGCCTGGCCGATCGCCCGGTGCGCGAAGTGATGACGCCGCGCACCGAGGTCGACTGGCTCGACGTGTCGCTCGACGGCGCCGGTATTCGCGACGCATTGCTCGCGACCCCGCACACGCGGCTGCCGGTGGCGGAGGGATCGGTCGATTCGGTGATCGGCGTGGTCCAGGCGCGCGACATCGCCGCAGCTTTGTTCCGCGGCGAGGCGCTCGATCTCCGCAAGCTGATGCGCGCCGCGCCGATCCTGCCTGATCAGGTCGATGCAATGGACGCGCTAGGGGCGCTGCGCCGCGCCGAAGTGCCGATGGGCCTGGTCCATGACGAATATGGCCATTTCGAAGGCATCGTGACCCCGGCCAATCTGCTCGCGGCGATCGCCGGCGAGTTCGCGTCGGACGCCGATCCCGGCGACAACCCCAATGTCGTGGTGCGCGAGGATGGCTCGCTGCTCGTCTCGGGCCAGATGCCCGCCGATGCACTGGCCGAACGGCTCGGCATCGATCTGCCCGAGGACCGCGACTACGCCACCGTCGCGGGTCTCGCGCTTGCGGTGCTCAAGCATCTGCCCAATGAGGGTGAGGTGTTCGCCGAGCAGGGCTGGCGCTTCGAGATCGTCGACATGGACGGCCGCAAGATCGACAAGCTGCTGGTGCGCGACGAGCGCTAGGCAGTCGTCACGCCAACCACTCGCCAATGTCGATCCGCGTAGGAGCTCAGAGCTTCCCGAACGTCGCCTCATAGCCCGCGACATCGCCTGCCGCGAGGAAACGGGCCTGCTCGATCCAGCGGTCGCGGTGGATGCGCCCCTGGAAATTGCCGAGCTGCGCGTCGAGCGCCGCGGCTTCGTCCGGGCTCATCGTCGAAAGCTGGGCGAAGCTGGTGATGCCCAGCTCCTTCAGGCGATCGACCAGCTTGGGGCCGACGCCCTTCATCCGCGTGAGATCGTCGCCGCCGGAAGCCGAAGGGGGCGGAGGCGCAGGAACGTCGGCGGCGAGCGAGGCCGGCGATGCATCGAGCGGCGCGGCGGCGGCGATCGGCTCGTCGGCGATCGGCGGCTCGGGTGCGATCTCCGGTTCGGGCGGGGCGGGCGGCATCGCCGGAAGCGGCGCCTCGGCGATCGGCGGCGGGGCAGGCGCGACCGGCGGTGTCGGCGCGGAAGGCGGTGCTGGGACCGGCTCGTCTGGGAAATGCGCTTCGCCGCGATCTTGCAGCTCGTCCCGCGCATGGCGACGGCGGATCGCCAGGCGCGTTCCCCAGACGATGATGTAGAGTGCGAAGAGCACGCCGAGCGCGATCAACGCGAAGGGCAGGGTCAGCCATCCCTGGTCGCCGTTCAGCAAGGCGGCGGGCGGGGTTGCCATATCGTTCATCTGCGCCCTCCCGACGCTATCCAGAAGCGGACTTCGCGCCCTGCATAGCGTCGGTTGGAGATGCGTCCAACGGCGATGCGGTCGAAGCGCCGCGCCGAGCGGCTTTATTTTTCCCGCGCGACCTCGCGCCAGCCGATGTCGCGACGGCAAAAGCCGGTCGGGAAGTCGATCGCATCGACAGCGCGATAGGCGGCGGCTTGGGCAGTGCGGACATTGGGGCCGATCGCGGTCACGTTGAGTACGCGCCCACCACTTGCCACCAGCGTGTCGCCGTCCAGCCGGGTGCCGGCCTGGAACACGCGCGCGCCGGTCGCCTCCGCTGCGTCGATCCCGCGGATCGCGCCGCCGGTCTCGGGCGTGCCGGGATAGCCCTTCGCCGCCATCACGACGGTGAGCGCCGTCTCGGTGCTGAACCGCGGGGCGGGTCGTCCGGCGAGCTCGCCCCTGCCGGTGGCGAGCATCAGTTCGAGCAGATCGTCCTGCAGCCGCATCATCAGCACCTGGCATTCGGGATCGCCGAACCGGGCATTATATTCGATCAGCTTGGGGCCGGCACGGGTGAGCATCAGCCCGGCGTAGAGCACCCCCGAATAGGGCATGCCGGCACGCGCCAGCGCTTCCACGGTGGGCCGCACGATCGTCTCGATCGCCTCGCGCTCCAGCGCGGGGGTGAGCACGCGGGCAGGGCTGTAGGCGCCCATTCCGCCGGTGTTCGGCCCCGTGTCGCCGTCGCCGACTCGCTTGTGGTCCTGCGCCGATCCGAAGGGGAGGATCGTGGTGCCGTCGGTGATGACGAACAGGCTGGCTTCCTCGCCTTCCAGGAATTCCTCGATCACCGCGCTGCCGCCCGGCTCGGCGAAGATCGCCAGCACAGCCTCCTCGGCTTCCTCATGCGTGAACGCGACGGTCACGCCCTTGCCGGCGGCCAGGCCATCGGCCTTGATCACCACCGGCAGGCCGAAATCCTCGAGGCTGGCGAGCGCGCCGTCGCGCGATTCGACGCGGACATAGCCCGCGGTCGGGATGCGCTCGCGTGCGCACAGGTCCTTGGTGAAACCCTTCGATCCCTCGAGCTGCGCCGCGGCCTTGTTGGGCCCGAACACGCCGATACCCATGGTGCGCAGATTGTCGCCGAGCCCTGCGACCAGCGGCGCCTCGGGTCCGATTACGACGAAGCTGATCGAATGGCGCAGGCAGAAATCGATCACGGTGCGCTGATCCGAGATCGCGATATCGGCGAGCTCGGCATACTTGGCTATTCCCGGATTGCCCGGTGCCGCATAGAGCTTGTCCAGCAGCGGCGATTGCGCAAGCTTCCAGGCAAGCGCATGTTCGCGACCCCCCGATCCCAATAGCAGGACGTTCATGGCCGACCCCTTTCCCGATACGTCATCCGGGCGGCTCGTAGCCGAGGCGGTGCCCGGCGACAACGCGGCTCCGCTCAGTGTCAGCGAGCTTTCGCTTGCGCTGAAACGGATGGTGGAGGGCGAGTTCGGCCATGTCCGCCTCCGCGGCGAGATTTCGGGCTGGAAGCGCGCGGCTTCGGGCCACGCCTATCTGGCGCTCAAGGATGCCGATGCGGTGATCGACGGGGTGATCTGGCGCGGTGCCGCGTCCGCACTCGCCTTTGCCCCGCAGGACGGTATCGAGGTGATCGTCACCGGCAAGCTCACCACTTATCCCGGCCGCTCCAAATACCAGATCGTGATCGAGCGGATGGAGCTGGCCGGCGAAGGCCAGCTGATGGCGCTGTTCGAGAAATTGAAGGCCAAGCTGGCGGGCGAGGGGCTGTTCGATCGCGAGCGGAAAAAGCCGCTCCCCTATATGCCGCGCACGATCGGGGTGGTGACCTCGCCCACCGGCGCGGTGATCCGCGACATTCTGCATCGCCTCGCCGATCGCTTCCCCAGCTATGTCATCGTCTGGCCCGTGAAGGTGCAGGGCGACGGCGCCGCGGCCGAGGTTGCCGCGGCGATCCGTGGCTTCGATGCGTTGCCGGAGGATGGTCCGGTAAGGCGGCCCGATCTCCTAATCGTCGCACGCGGCGGCGGATCGATCGAGGATCTCTGGGCCTTCAACGAGGAAGTCGTGGTCCGCGCGATCGCCGCCTGTTCGATCCCCGTGATCTCGGCGGTGGGGCACGAGACCGACACCAGCCTTTCCGATTTCGCCGCCGATCTGCGCGCGCCGACGCCCACCGCGGCGGCGGAGATGGCGGTTCCGGTGCTCGCCGACGTCGCCAATACGATCGCCACGCTAGCGCTCAGGACCGAGCGCTGCGCCCGCCGCTATCACGAGCGCGCCGGCGAGCGGCTGGCGGCGCTGGTCCGCGTGCTGCCGCGCCGCGATGCGCTGCTCGGGCCGCAGCGCCAGAAGATGGACGATCTCGGCGGCCGGCTCGATCGCGCGCTCGAACGCCGCGTGACCTTGGCGCGCGGCCAGCTCGATCGCTCGTCGGGTGCGCTCCGGCCCGCGATGCTCGACCAGCGTCTCGCCGCCGCGCAGCACCGGCTTGAGGCGATGGGCCGGCACCTCGATCTCGTCCATCCCAATCGCCCGCTCGAGAAAGGCTATGCCTGGGTCGAGGCGCGCGGCACCGGCAAGGTGATCGGCAGCGCTGAGGGCGCGCGCGCGGCGCAGGCCGTGACGCTCCATTTTGGAGACGGCGCGGTCGACGCGCGGGTTGAGCGTCCCGCCGGCAAATCCTATGTTACAACCAAGCCCGAACAGCCCAGCCTGTTGTGAATAGACGAAGGATCGCGCGCTTATGCTGATGTCCAACACCACCGCCCGCGCGGCGCGCCTTCACTATATGGCGAACGGCTTCCGCGTGCTTTCACCCGGCGATCATGTCGTCTGCGTGGCGAGCGGCGAGCGCATTCCGCTCGACGAGCTGCGCTACTGGAGCGTCTCCGCCCAAGAACCCTATGCCAGCGCCGAGATCGCGATGCGGACGATCCACGCAAAATGAGTTCCTTCGCGCGGCTGTGCGCCGCGCTTTTCTTGGTGCCGTTCGCAGTTCCCCTCCAACCGATCGGGGCGCAGGTCGCCCCGCTATCCGGCGCGTTCCGGCTGCAGGGCTCGTTGATCCAGGGCGGCATGGCGATCGGCACCGCACCGCCGGGCACGCGCCAGCTCAACCTCGATGGCATCGCGATTCCGGTCGCGTCCGATGGCCGCTTCCTGATCGCGTTCGATCGCGATGCGGGGCCGACGGCGACCCTGGTCGCAGAGTTGGCGAACGGCGGTGATGTGCGCGAGACGTTGGCCATCGCCCCGCGCGCCTGGAACATCTCCCGGCTCCCCACGCTCCCGAGATTTCCCGTGCCCGCCCCCGAATTCGAGCGGGTGCGTCCCGGTGAGCTCGCCGAGCTCGAGGCGGCGCGGGCGATGCGGACCGATGCGGAGGGCTGGCGCCAGACGTTCCAATGGCCGCTCACCGGCCGTATCTCGACGCGGTTCGGCTCGCAGCGAATCTATGCCGGCGAGCCGGGCGCCTATCATGCCGGAATCGACATCGCCCGCGCGACCGGCACGATCGTGCTGGCGCCCGCGGACGGTGTCGTCGTGCTGGCCGCGGCAAGGCCCTTCACGCTGGAAGGCAACCTGCTGATGATCGATCACGGCATGGGGCTCAACAGCGCCTTCATGCACCTGTCGCGAATCGACGTGCGAATCGGGGATCGGGTACGGCGGGGGCAGTCGATCGGCGCGGTGGGGATGACGGGACGTGCGACCGGACCGCATCTTCATTGGGGTCTCAAGTGGCGCGATGCCCGGATCGACCCGCTTCTCGTCGCGGGACCGATGCCTTCTGCCAAATAAACGCGCATGGGTTTTCGCGTTTGCAACATAATCGAACAGCGCTGGTGGCGCGGGCGCAATATTCGACCCCGAAATGTGGCTTTTTGGCTACAGTTCTTCAAAACGCACCGCACAAACATGAATGCCGGCTTTACAGCGCGCAGGTCTCGCTTATCCATCGCTCCAAGCTTTGCCCGACGTGCGCGCTGCGCACATCCGGCTTAGCGGGGAGACATCCCGGCCCGGGGCACATCGCAAAACGGCCGGAAAAGCGAGGGAATTCCATGAAGAAGACGCAAATCACTTTGCGCGGGAGCACGGCTCTGTCGGCGCTCGCGTTGATCGGCGCAGGGGCGCTGTTTGCTGCGCCTGCGATGGCGCAGGATACCACGACACCGGCAACGCAGACCGCGCCCGCGACCGAGGATGCGGGCCAGGGCCAGGACATCGTCGTCACTGGTTCGCTGTTCTCGACCAGCACGATCACGCCGTCGCCGGTGACCACCGTCACCGCCGAATCGCTCGATCAGCGCGGCATCAACACCGTTCAGGACGCGATCCAGCAGCTTTCGTCGAACAACGGTCCGTCGCTGACGAACTCGTTCACCGCGAACGGCGCGTTCGCCGGCGGTGCATCGTCGATCTCGCTGCGCGGTCTGTCGACCAACTCGACGCTGGTTCTGTTCGACGGCCTGCGCGCCGCTTACTACCCGCTCGCCGACGACGGTTCGCGTAACTTCGTCGACCTCAACACGATCCCGGACGACATTGTCGACCGTATCGAAGTTCTGCGTGACGGCGCTTCGTCGAGCTACGGCGCCGACGCGATCGCGGGCGTGGTCAACATCATCACCAAGAAGAGCTTCCAGGGCGTTGCGGGCCGCGTCGAAGCGGGCATTGCGGAGCGCGGCTTCGGTGCGAACCAGCGCTTCACGCTGACCGCCGGCACCGGCGACCTCGATGAGAAGGGCTACAACGCCTATCTCAGCGGCTTCTTCTATCGCAGCGAAGCAGTCTACAACAAGGATCTGCCGGCACCGTTCAACACGGACGACCAGCGCAACATCTGCTTTGACGGCACCTGCGGTCCGAACGGCATCATCAACGGTCTCGACCAGGCTGGCCACTATGGCGGCTTCGCGATCCCGACCGACTTCTATGTCCGTCCGTACACCAATGTCGGCTATTCGAACGGCGTCCAGAACGGCGGCGTCGCCGTTGGCCGCTACCAGAAGCTGAACCCGAACTCGGCCTGCATCAGCGGCATGTCGTACACGCCGACCGCAGCCGATCTGGCCGCCTCGGCCGTGACGCCGACGTTCGTCTGCCAGGAAGATCTGACCGGCCAGTACGGCGCGGTTGCACCGAACATCGAGCGCTTCGGCGGTTCGGCGCGCTTCACCGCCCGCATCGGCGATTCGTCGGAAGCCTATCTGGCGTTCAACTTCCAGCAGAGCACGGTCAACTATAACGGCTTCCCGGGCACGATCCGCGGCAACGCGCCGACCGGCATCGACTATCCGCGCTTCACGACCTCGGCAGCATTCGCGCCGCCGTCGGCACCCGGGTCGGGCATTCTCGCCCTGCCGGTCTATGTCTGCCCGCAGCGCGTGAACTGCGATGCGACCAATGGCGTCCTCAACCCGAACAACCCGTTCGCCGCTGCAGGCAATATCGCGCGCATCACCGGCCGTCTGCCCGATCCGACGTTCAACGAGACCCGCAGCAAGGTGTATCGTGCGGCGTTCGGCATCAGCGGCACCGTGTTCGGTGACTGGGACTATCGCTTCGACGCGACGGCAATGCACACCGACCTGAAGCGTCGCCAGGAAGGCTATGTTTACATCCAGCACCTGCTCGATGTGATCGCCGACGGCAGCTACAACTTCGTCAATCCGTCGGCCAACACCCAGAAGGTGATGGACTATCTGACGCCGAGCAACGTCGGCTTCAACTCGTCGGATCTGTATCAGGCGCAGTTGAGCGTGAACAAGGCGGTGTTCGATCTGCCGGGCGGTCCGCTCCAGATCGGTGTCGGTGGCTCGATCTACTACGAAGCCGTCGACTCGCCGAGCGGCAACCCCGACTATAACGGTCCGACCCAGCGCTATTTCGTGCTCAACGCGTTCGGTACCGTCGGTAATCGTACGGTCGCTTCGGCGTTCGGCGAAATCAACGCTCCGATCCTCGACCAGCTCGAAGTCAACGCTTCGGGCCGCTACGATCACTACTCGTCGGGTCAGAGCGCGTTCTCGCCGAAGGTTGGCGTGAAGATCACGCCGATCAAGCAGGTCTCGCTCCGCGGTACTTATTCGAAGGGCTTCCGCATCCCGTCGTTCGGTGAGGCCAACGCCCTGCCGACCACCGGTTATGTGTCGCAGTCGATCTCGAACATCCCGGCGGCATTCCTGGCGCAGTACAGCACCCCCACCGGCGGTGTCTGCTCGGCCAGCAACCTCCCGGGCTGCCCGACCTACCTGACCACCTACTCGATCGGTCTCACCACGCTGGCTTCGCCGAACCTGAAGCCTGAGAAGTCGCGCAGCTTCACTGCCGGCATCTACTTCGAGCCGATCCACAACGTCTCGCTCACGGTCGACTATTACAACATCAAGAAGACCGGAGCGATCACCGCGCCGTCGTCGGCGCCTGCCGTTGCGGCATATTATGCCGGCACGGCGATCCCCGCCGGCTACAATGTGGTTGCCGACGCGGTCGATCCCAACAACCCGAATGCCCGTCCGAAGATCGCGTTCGTTGAATCGCAGCTGATCAACGCCAACACGATCAAGTCGGAAGGCATCGACTTCGGCGCCAACGCCAAGTTCGACATCGGCGGGGTCACCTGGACCAGCAACCTCGAAGCCAGCCTCATCCTCGAGCTGAGCACGACGTTCCCGGACGGCACCAAGGAGACGTATGTCGACACGCTCGGCAACTTCAACCTGACGGCCGGCTCGGGTACCTTCCGCTGGAAGGGTAACTGGGTGAACTCGTTCGCTTCGGGTCCGTTCACGCTGACCGGTGTGGTCAACTACACCTCGGGTTACGACCTGTCGGCGATGGACCAGGGCACGGGCTATGGTGACTGCGGTCTCTCGCCCGGTTACGTGCCCTGCCGCGTGAAGAGCTACACGACGTTCGATCTGAGCGGCAGCGTGAAGGTCAACGACCAGTTCACCTTCTACGCGAACGTGCTCAACGTGCTCGACAAGATGCCGCCGGTTGACGCGGTCACTTACGGCGCGTTCCTCTACAACCCGGTCCAGGCGGGCAACGGCATTTACGGCCGCATGTTCCGCGCCGGCGCGAAGTTCAACTTCTAAGCCGAACGGACGCAAAAGATCGGGGCCGCTCCTTCGGGAGCGGCCCCTTTTTTGTGCCCATTTTCAGCAGCGCCGATCGCAAGCCGCGCTCGGCCGCGGCTATTCCACGGCCAGTTTGAGCGCCCCGTCGCCCTCGTCGACCTTCACCGTCGATCCGTCGCGCACGTCGCCGCGCAGGATCATGTCGGCCAGCGGATCCTGCAGATAGCGCTGCACCGCGCGCTTCAGCGGGCGCGCGCCATATACCGGGTCATACCCAACGCGCCCGAGCCAGGCCCGCGCCGCATCGGTGAGTTCGATCCTGATCTTGCGATCGGCGAGCAGCTTGCCGACGCGCCCGACCTGGATGTCGACGATCGGCGCCATGTGATCCGCCGCCAGCCGGTGGAACAGGATGATCTCGTCGAGCCGGTTGAGGAATTCGGGCCGGAAATGGGCGCGGACGACGTCCATTACCTGCGGCTCGACATCCTCGACCCGCTGCCCCTCACCCAGATTGGTGAGATATTGGCTGCCGAGATTCGAGGTCAGGATGATGATCGTGTTCGAGAAATCGACGGTTCGGCCCTGGCCGTCGGTCAGCCGCCCGTCGTCTAGCACCTGGAGGAGCACGTTGAATACATCGCCATGCGCCTTCTCGACCTCGTCGAACAGTACGACCTGATAAGGCCGACGTCGAACCGCTTCGGTTAGAACGCCGCCTTCCTCATAACCGACATAGCCGGGAGGGGCGCCGATCAGCCGCGCGACCGAGTGCTTCTCCATGAACTCGCTCATGTCGATCCGCACCATCGCCGAAGAATCGTCGAACAGGAATTCGGCGAGCGCCTTGGTCAGCTCGGTCTTGCCGACGCCGGTCGGCCCCAGGAACAGGAACGAGCCGAGCGGCCGGTTCGGATCCTGCAGCCCCGCGCGGCTGCGACGGACGGCGGTCGCGACGGCCTTCACTGCATCGGCCTGGCCGATCACCCGCTTGGCCAGGGCCTCTTCCATCTGAAGCAGCTTCTCGCGCTCGCCCTCGAGCATCTTGTCGACCGGGATACCCGTCCAACGGCTGACCACGCCGGCGATGTCGTCGGCGGTCACTTCCTCGCGCAGCATCGCGCTCTTGGTGGTGGCCTGCGCCTCCTCCAATTGCTTCGTCAACGCGGGGATGGTCCCGTAGCTGAGCTCGCTCATCTTCGCGAGGTCGCCAGCGCGCTGCGCCTGCTCCAGCTCGGTGCGCGCGGCATCCAGCTTCGCCTTGAGCTGCGCCTCGGCGGAGATCTTGTCCTTCTCCGCCTGCCAGCGTGTCGTCAGCTCGGCCGATTGCTGCTCGAGATTGACCAGCTCGGCTTCCAGATTGGCGAGCCGATCCTTCGATGCCGCATCGGTTTCCTTGCGCAGCGCCTCGCGCTCGATCTTGAGCTGGATGATCCGGCGATCGAGAGTCTCGATCTCTTCTGGCTTCGACTCGACTTCCATGCGGATGCGCGAGGCGGCCTCGTCCATCAGGTCGATCGCCTTGTCGGGCAGGAAACGGTCGGTGATGTAGCGGTTGGAAAGCGTCGCGGCGGCGACGATCGCGGCGTCGGTGATGCGGACGCCCTGATGGTGCGCCTCGTACCGGTCCTTCAGGCCCCGCAGGATCGAGATCGTGTCCTCGACCGTCGGCTCGCCGACGAACACCGGCTGGAAGCGCCGCTGCAGCGCCGCGTCCTTCTCGACATATTTGCGATACTCGTCGAGCGTCGTCGCGCCGATGCAGTGCAGCTCGCCACGCGCCAGCGCGGGCTTGAGCAGATTGCCCGCGTCCATCGCGCCTTCGCTTTTGCCCGCGCCGATCAGCTGGTGCATCTCGTCGATGAACAGGATGATATGGCCCTCGCCGGCCTTCACCTCGTCGAGCACGCCCTTCAGCCGCTCCTCGAACTCGCCGCGATATTTCGCGCCGGCGATGAGCGCGCCCATGTCGAGCGCCATCAGCGTGCGGTCCTTGATGCCGTCGGGCACATCGCCGTTTACGATGCGCAGCGCGAGCCCCTCGGCGATCGCGGTCTTGCCGACGCCGGGCTCGCCGATCAGCACCGGGTTGTTCTTGGTGCGGCGCGCCAGGATCTGGATCGTGCGGCGGATCTCCTCGTCGCGGCCGATCACCGGGTCGAGCTTGCCGTCGCGCGCCGCCTGGGTGAGGTCGCGCGCGAACTTCTTGAGCGCGTCGTAGCGGTCCTCGGCGCCTGCGGTATCGGCGGTGCGGCCGCCGCGGATCTCGTTGATCGCCGCATTCAGCCCTTCGGGGGTCGCGCCAGATGCCTTGATCGCCTTGCCGGCCGCGGTGTTGAAGCCGAGGGCCAGTGCGACCAGCAACCGTTCGACCGTTACGAAGCTGTCGCCGGCCTTGGTGGCGATCTGCTCAGCCTGGTCGAGCACCCGCACCAGATCATTGTCGAGCCCCGGCGTCGCCTGCGCGCCGCTGCCCGATACCGCCGGAATCTTCGACAGCGCGAGATCGGTTTCGGTCACCGCGCGCTTGGCGTCGCCGCCCGCGGCCGAGATCAGCCCGCTGGCCATGCCCTGCTCGTCCTCGAGCAGCGCCTTGAGCAGATGCTCGGGCGAAATCCGCTGATGGCTCATCCGGATCGCGACCGTCTGCGCCGATTGCAGGAAACCCTTTGCGCGGTCGGTGAATTTTTCGAGATTCATGATCGTCCCTGTTTGCTGATTGCCAGCAGATAGTGTGGCATTTTGGCCACACAAGAGGCGCATTGCGCGGCCCCCGAACGCAACATGGGGAGATTGGTCGCGGAAATCCAACGGCTTTCCCGCCTGTCCGAAACCTGTCTCGCGATCGTAGCCGAACTGCCATGCAACTCACCAAATGCTGCAATGCACAAGGCCTAGCGGCGGCGGACGTGGGCGAAGGGTCCACGCCATTTCCCAGAGGAACATGCGCATGCGCAAGGTTGCAGCCGCCCTGTTGGCCAGCTCGTCGATTTTCATTTCCGGTACAGCGTTCGCGCAAAGCGCGGTCACCGCAGTCGATGTGGCGCCCGCGGCCGACGATAGCGGCTCTGGCGACATCGTCGTGATCGGCAGGGGCGAGACGCGCCAGGTCCAGGAACTCGGCCAGCAGGATCTCGCCGAGCTCACGCCCGGTACCAGCCCGCTCAAGGCGATCGAGAAGCTTCCCAGCGTCAACTTCCAGGGCGCCGATCCCTTCGGTGCCTATGAATGGGCGCAGCGCGTCTCGATCCGCGGCTTCAACCAGAACCAGCTCGGCTTCACGCTCGACGGCATCCCGCTCGGCGACGCCAGCTATGGCAACGTCAACGGCCTGCACATCAGCCGCGCGATCATCAGCGAGAACATCGCGCAGACGCGCGTGTCGCAGGGGTCGGGCTCGATCGGCACGCAGGCGACCAACAATCTGGGCGGCACGCTCGAATTCTTCTCGCGCGATCCCTCGCGCGAATTCGGCGTCGACGTGAACGCCACCAGCGGCAGCGACAGCTTCTGGCGCGTGTTCGGCCGGCTCGACACCGGCGAGCTCGGCGCCGGCGGGCCCAGCGTCTCGGTCTCCTTCGTCCATTCGGACACCGACAAGTGGAAGGGCTGGGGCTCGCAGCGCATCAACCAGGTCAATGCCAAGGCGGTGATGCCGTTCAACGACACGGTCCGCGCGGTCGGCACCTTCGATTTCTCGGATCGCCGCGAGAATGATTATCAGGACATGTCGCTCGGGATGATCAAGCGCCTGGGCTATGATTGGGACAATATCTCGAACGATTATGCGCTGGCGGTGAAGGTCGCCGATGTCGGCGCGAATACCGGCTATACGGGCGTGACGCCAACTAACCCGGCGGCAGGCACCGTCTATCCGGCACCCTTCGCCAATCCCGACGACGCCTATTTCGACGCCGCTGGCCTGCGCCAGGATTATCTCGCCTCGCTGGGCGTGGAAGCGACCGGCGACGTGCATGGCCAGCTCAAGGGCTATTACCATTCGAACCATGGCCAGGGCATCTGGTTCACCCCATACACTGCCTCGCCCTCGGGCGTGCCGATCTCCATCCGCACCACCGAGTACGACATCCGCCGCAAGGGCGTGTTCGGCGATATCGGCACCAAGCTGGCATTCAACGATCTGACCGTCGGCGGCTGGTACGAGAATAATGATTTCCGCCAGGCGCGGCGCTTCTACGGCCTTACCAGCCGCACCGATCCGGGTCGCGACAGCCTCGATTTCCAGAGCGATTCGTTCGCGACCCAGTGGGACTGGAAGTACAAGACCGAAACCTTCCAATATTATGTCGAGGACAAGCTCGGTTTCGGCCCGCTCACCGTCAATCTCGGCTGGAAGGGCTTCAGCGTCACCGATCGCGCCAATCCGATCATTGGCGGTGGACTTGCCGGCGGCGAGATCAAGGTGACCGACTGGTTCCAGCCACATGCCGGCTTCGCCTATGAGGTCATGCCCGGTGCCGAGCTGTTCGGCGGCTTCACCCAGGTGACGCGCGCTTATGTCGCCTCGGCGACGACGGGCCCGTTCGCCACCACCCAGGCCGGCTTCAACGCGCTGCTCGGCGGCGCCACCAAGCTCAAGCCCGAACAGTCGGACACCTATGAGATCGGCGGCCGCTTCCATCGCGGCGCCTTCACCGGCTCGCTCGCCGGCTATTATGTGAACTTCCGCAACCGTTTGCTCGCGGTCACCGTCGGCGCCGGCATCGTCGGCAACCCGCCGATCTTGCAGAATGTCGGCGATGTCCGCTCGGTCGGCGTCGAGGCGACCGGCGACCTCAAGCTCGGCAGCGGCTTCGGCCTGTTCGCCTCGTACAGCTACAATGACTCGACCTATCGTGACGACGTGATCACCAACTCGATCGTGGCCGGCGTGCCGACCAAGGTGGTCGTCCCCACCGCCGACAAGACCGTGGTCGATGCGCCGAAGCACATGCTCAAGGGCGAGCTGACCTATGACAATTCGGGCTTCAACGTCCGGATCGGCGCCAATTATATGAGCAAGCGCTACTTCACCTACACCAACGACCAGTCGGTCGAGGGCCGGGTGATCGTCGACGCCACGCTCGGCTACAAGTTCGATCTCGGCGGCCATGACCTGGAGCTCCAGGGCAATGTCACCAACCTGTTCGACAAGAAGTACGTCTCGACGATCGGCACGAACGGCTTCGGCAATTCGGGCGACAACCAGACGCTGATGGCCGGCGCGCCGCAGCAGTTCTTCCTGACGCTGAAGGCCGGCTTCTAAATCGGGTACCGGGCGGGCGGGAGACCGCTCGCCCGGCATTGACCTGTTCCGCGACCTCCCCGACAAGATGCGCGAAGCGCGGAACGGCGCGGGGGAGGATGCTCATGAAATGGTTCCGCCGTATCGGGCTGACGGTGCTCGTCCTGGTCGTTCTCGTCGCGATCGGGCTCGCCAGCTGGGAGCCTTTGCTCGCCTCCCGCGCGGCACCGCCGCCGGCGCACAGCTACGACGTCACCATCGCCCGCGACAATTTCGGCGTGCCGCATATCTTCGGGAAGACCGACCCGGACGTCGCCTATGGCATTGCCTATGCCCATGCCGAGGACGATTTCTCGACCCTCCAGGAAGTGGTGGCGATGACGCGCGGCCGGCTGGGCGCGATGACCGGCGCGGACGGCGCCAAGACCGATTTCGTCGTCCATCTGCTCGGCGCCCGCGCCACGGTCGCGCGCGATTACGACAAGCAGCCCGCGGACGTGCGCGCGCTGCTCGACGGCTATGCTGCGGGCCTCAACCGTTACGCCGAGAAGCATCCGGGCGAGGTCCGCCTCTCCCGCCTTTTCCCTGTCAACGGCCAGGACATCGCCACCGGCTTCGTCCTGCGCTCGCCCTTCTTCTTCGGACTCGATGCGGTGCTCGGCGCGCTGGCGGGGGACAAGCCGCTTCCCGTCGAGAGTGCCGGTCCGCAGCCCGACGCGCCCGACGTCACCCCGCTCGGCCCCAACCCCCAGGAAGCCGGATCGAACGCCTTCGTCGTCGCGCCGAAGCGCTCGGCGGACGGCTTCACTAGGCTCGTTTCCAATTCGCACCAGCCCTGGCGCGGCGGCGCCGCCTGGTACGAGCTGGTCGTGCATTCCCAGGCGGGGTGGAACTTCGCCGGCGCCACGTTTCCCGGCGCGCCCTATCCGCTGCTCGGCCATAACGAGCATCTCGGCTGGACCAACACGGTCAACCGCCCCGACATGATCGACGTCTACAAGCTGGTCACCGATGGCGATCGCTATCGCTTCGACGGCGAGTGGCGGCCGCTGGAGAAGCAGACCGTCTGGCTGCCGGTGAAATTGTGGGGGCCGTTCGTGCTGCCCGTCCCCAAGACCGTCTCCCGCGCCGTCCAGGGTCCGGTCGTGCGCAACAGGGAGGGCAGCTACGCGCTCCGCTATGGTGGCGCCGACCAGCTCAAGATGGTCGAGGAATATTACCGGCTGAACCGCGCGCAGGATTTCGCCCAGTGGCAGGCGGCGCTGGCCATCCAGGGGGTGCCCGGCACCAACTTCCTCTATGGCGACGCCGCCGGCAACATCGCCTATTTCTACAATGCCAGCTTCCCCAATCGGAAGCCGGGCTTCAACTATGCCCAGGTCCTGCCGGGTGACACCTCGAAGGCCTACGCGCCGGGCACCGTTCCGTGGAGCATGGTCCCGCGCAACATCAACCCCGCCTCGGGCTTCCTGATCAACGCCAACAATTCGCCCTATCAGGCGGCGGGGCAGGGCTCCGAGATCCCGCGGCAACCACCCTTGCTGGGCGTCGAGACTGACACCACCAATCGCGGCACCCGCGCGCTCGAGTTGATGGGCGCGAACCCGTCGATCCGCGCCGAGGACCTGTACCGGATCAAGTTCGACAGCGGCGTCAGCCGGCTGGGGTATCTCGGTGCCTGGTACAGCGAGCTGCTCGCGGTCGATCCGAAGGGCGATCCGCTGCTCGCCCGCGCACATCAGTTATTGGCGCAGTGGGACTGGAACTTCGACGGCAAGGGACCGGCCGACAGCCTCGCCTTCTCGATCCTGCGCGTCCCCAATCGCTGGCATTACGAGCGCAAGCCCAAGCCCGATCCGCGCAAGGTGCTCGTCGAAGCCGCGAGCTATCTCCACAAGCATTTCGGGCGGCTCGACCTGCCGCTCGGCGACTTCATCCGCCTGCAGCAGGGCAAGGTCGATCTGCCGCTCGACGGCGGCCCGGATTCGCTGCGCGCCGCGACGAGCTATGACGAACTTCCCGACGGCCGCCTCGCGATCAAGCATGGCGACAGCTTCATCATGTTCATCACCTGGGACAAGGCGGGCAAGGTATCGTCGCAGTCGATCCAGCCCTTCGGTGCAGCGAGCACCCGCCCGGAGTCGCCGCACTATACCGATCAGGCGAAGCTGTTCGTCGAGCATAAGCTCAAGCCGGTCTGGTTCGATCCCGCGCAGTTGAAGGGGCATATCGAGCGAAGCTACCGGCCATGATCTTGTTGCTTTCCGCGCTGCTGGCCGGAGCTCAGACGGCGGAGCCCGTCCGTATCGACATTACCTGGGACGGCGAGACCTGCGGCGCGGCTATCGGCGGCACTCCGATCACGGAGAACGATCTCGATCGGCGCGCCCGGCAATGGGTGCGGGAGAAGCGGGAGGTGTCGCTGCGCGGCACGGACCGGACACCGTATCGCTGCATCGGCGGTACGATCTATCGCCTGCAGATGGCGGGTCTGGTGCGGATCGGATTTTTCAGCGAGCCGCCGCCGAAGCCCTGATCGTCAGAGCTTTGCCGCCGGAGCCGGCCTCGGTGCCTTTGGCGCCCTGGGCGCGAAGCGTTCGCCGAACGGGTCCCGGTCATACCATAGCGGTGCTACGTCGCCGTCGGCGATCTCGCGGGCGATCAGATAGTTGAGCTTCGCGAACTTTGCGCCGGCATTCCAGTCGAAGGGCAGCGACAGGTCGTCCGACACCTGGTGATAATGGGTCTTCAGGAAGCTGCGGAACGCCTTCTCGCCGCCATTCTTGAATCCGGTGACGAGGAACACCGACGGCACGCCCGCCTGGACGAAACTGTAATGGTCCGAGCGGACGAACAAATTCTCCTCGGGCATCGGGTCCGGCGACAGCGTCACGCCCATCTTCGCACCCGCCGCCGCCACGATCGGCCCCAAGGTCGAATGCTCGGCGCCGAACGCGACCACGTCCTGGAAATCGTAGAGCAGGATCGGCATGTCGAGGTTCACGTCGGCGACCACGCGTCCGGTGCCGATCACCGGGTTCTTCGCCAGATAGGAGGAGCCGAGCAGCCCTTCCTCCTCGCCCGCAAGCGCTACGAAGAGGATCGATCGCCGCGGCGGCTTGCCGCTGGTCATGAAGGCGCGCGCCGCCTCCAGCATCGTCGCGACGCCGGCGGCATTGTCCATCGCGCCATTGTAGATCTTGTCGCTTCCGGGCCTCGGATCCACCCCGATATGGTCGAGATGCGCGCTCAGCACGACATATTCGTTTTTGAGCACCGGGTCCGACCCAGGCAGGATGCCGATGACGTTCGGCGCCTTATAGGTCCGCGTGACTTTTCCCGCGGGAAGGCGGATCGGCACCAGCTGGAACCACGGATAGTCGGTGCCGCCAGGTTTCAGGCCCAGCGCCTGGAAGCGCTCGGCGACATAGGCCGCCGCGGTCAGATAGCCCTTGCTGGCGGTGAAGCGGCCCTCGAGCTTGTCGTCCGCGAGATAGGTGACGTCCGCGCGGACGCGATCGGCGCTGAATTGCGGCTCGTCGGTCGCGGTCGGCCCCTGGGCCGCGGACTGCGTGAGCGCCACCGGCGCGAGGCCGAGCGTAACCGCGGCGAAAAACAGGGACAGGCGCATCAAGGGTCCTTGAAAAGCGAAAGGCAAGCCGCTCAGGCTAGACCAAAAAACTGGGTCCGCAAGCGCGCGGGTTTCAGTTGCGAGCCGCGAGCGCCGCGCTATTGTTTCATCTGCAACCTTTTGCGGGATTTCCGACATCCATGAAATCGTTCCTGTTGTTCTGCAGCGTCGCAACCTGTGCGCTGGCTGTCGCCGTACCCGTCTCCGCCCAGCAGGTGGCCGCGCCCGCGCCGTCGGCCAAGCCGGCGCCGGTGGCCGATCTCGTCAAGCAGGTCGACGTGCCGTACCAGGAATTCACCCTCGCCAATGGCCTGCGCGTGATCGTCCATACCGATCGCAAGGCGCCGATCGTCGCGGTCTCGACCTGGTACGATGTCGGCTCCAAGCATGAGCCGGCGGGCAAGACCGGCTTCGCACACCTGTTCGAGCATCTGATGTTCAACGGGTCGGAGAATGCGCCCGGCGATTTCTTCGAACCCCTGAAGCAGGTCGGCGCCACCGATTTCAACGGCACCACCAGCTTCGACCGCACCAATTATTTCGAGACCGTGCCCCGCCCGGCGCTCGATCGCGCATTGTTCCTCGAGAGCGACCGCATGGGCTGGCTCACCGGCGCGATCACCCAGGACGTGCTCGACGAGCAGCGCGGTGTCGTCCAGAACGAGAAGCGCCAGAACGACAACCGCCCCTATGGCCTGATCTATTACAAGGTCCTGGAGGAGCTGCTCGCCGGCAATCCCTATGGCCACACGCCGATCGGTTCGATGACCGATCTCGATTCCGCCAGCCTTGCCGACGTCAAGAACTGGTTCCGCTCGCATTACGGCCCGAACAATGCGGTGCTGGTGCTTGCCGGCGATGTGGACGCCAAGGAAGCGCGCCCGCTCGTCGAGAAATATTTCGGCGCCATCCCCGCCGGTCCCAAGAGCGTGCTGCCCAAGGTGCCGGTCCCCACCTTGACCGCGAGCAAGAGCGCGGTGCTGAAGGACAATGTCGCCGCGACGATGATCCTGCGCACCTGGGCGGTGCCGGGCCTCAACGATCCCGATGCCGTTCCGCTCGACGTGTTCGGCCAGGTGCTCGGCGGCCTCGCCAGCTCGCGCTTCGACAATGCGCTGGTCCGCAAGGAGAAGGTGGCCGTGCAGGTTTCGGCCGGCGTCCAGTCGATGGCGCAGCTCGGGATCTTCCAGGTCCAGGCGATCGTGAAGCCCGGCGTCGATCCCGTATTGGTCGGCAAGCGGCTCGACGAGATCATGGCCGATCTGATCAAGAACGGCCCGACCGCCGACGAGGTCCGGCGCGTCGCCACCACCAATGTCTCGGATCGCATTGCCGGTCTCGAATCGGTCGGCGGTTTCGGCGGCAAGGCGGTCGCGCTTGCCCAGGGCGAGCTTTATTCGGGCGATCCTGCCTTCTTCAAGAAGCAGCTCGCGGCGATGGCGAACGTCACGCCCGCGCAAGTGAAGGCCGCCGCCGCCAAATGGCTGACCCGCCCATCGGTGACCATCACGGTCGAGCCCGGCCAGCGCGAAGCCTATCAGGAAGCCGCGACAGTTCCCGTCGCCAAGCCGGTCGCAGGTGCCAAGGCCGAAGCGGTCAAGGGCACGCGCGGTCCGCTACCTCCGGTCAGCCCGATCGGCGAGCTCGATTTCCCCAAGGTCGAGCGCACGCATCTGTCGAACGGCGTCGAGCTGATCTACGCCAATCGCACCGCGGTGCCGATCTCGCAGGTGGTGCTGAGCTTCGATGCGGGCGTCGCCGCCGATCAGGCGGGCAAGCTTGGCACCCAGAGCCTGGCTTTGTCGCTGCTCGACGAGGGTACGACCAGCCTCGATTCGACCGCCATCGCCGAGACGCGCGAGCGGCTGGGCGCGGATATCGGCGGCGGCAGCTCGGCTGACCGCACCTATCTGACGCTCGGCGCGCCCAGCGCGAACCTTGGCGGCGCGCTCGATCTGTTCGCCGATGTGGTGCGCCATCCGGCCTTCGCGCCCGCCGAGGTCGAGCGCATCCGCGCGAGCACGCTGACCGGTATCGCCCAGGAGCTGACCAGCCCCGAGGGACTGGGCGGCCGCGCGCTGCCGCCTCTGCTCTACGGAGCCGCGAGCCCCTATGCCAAGATGGCCGCGGGCTCGGGCGATCCGGTGGCGATCAAGGCGCTGACCCGCGACGATCTCGTCGCCTTCCACAAGGCATGGATCCGCCCGGACAAGGCCAAGATCTTCGTCGTCAGCGATCTCCCGCTCGCCCAGGTCAAGGCCGCGCTCGAGGCGCGCTTCGGCAACTGGCGGGGCGAGGGCGCCGCCGGCGTCAAGGATTTCGGCCAGGCGGCGGTGCAGGCCTCGCCCAGGATCGTCCTGGTCAATCGCCCGGATTCGCCCCAGTCGGTGATCCTCGCCGCGCAGATGACCCCGCTCAGTCCCACCGACGATTTGCTCGTCGCGATGACGTCGAACGAAGTGCTCGGCGGCGATTTCCTGTCGCGGATCAACATGGATCTGCGCGAGGCGAAGCATTGGTCCTATGGCGTGAACGGCGGCTTCACCTGGCTGGAAAAGGCGGTGCCCTATGTCATCCGCGCGCCGGTCCAGGCCGACAAGACCGGCGAGTCGATCCAGGCGCTGCGCCAGGACGTGCGCGAGTTCCTGACCAGCAAGGGCGTCACCGATGCCGAGCTCGAGCGGACGATCAACGGCAATGTCCGCGGTCTTGCGGGCCGATTCGAAACCTCCGGCGCGGTGCTCGGCGCGATGCAGCAGAACGACATCCGGCATCGCCCGGACGACTTCTACGCCACCATCGCGCAAAAATATCGCGGCATGACCGCGGCCCAGCTTGACGCTGCGGCACGCGGGGCTCTCGATCCGAACAGGTTCGTCTGGGTGGTGGTTGGCGATGCCGCCAAGGTGAAGCCGCAGCTTGACAGCCTCGGCCTGCCTGTCGAGGTGGTTTCCGCGGCCTCGGTAGCGTCTCCCGCAAAGCCCGCGGCCAACTGATCAGGAGAGAGTCATGGCGAATGTCGACGGAAGCTGGAACACGGTGACCAAATCCCCGCTGGGCGACCAGCAGGCGGTACTGACGATTGCGAGCAGCGGTGACAGCTTCACCGGCAGCTTTGTCGGCGGCATGGGCACGACCGATATCAAGGACGGCAAGATCGATGGCGACACGCTCAGCTGGTCGCTCGACATCACCGTGCCGATGCCGATGACGCTCACCTGCGAAGCGACGGTCGACGGCGATGCGCTGAACGGCACCGTGACCGCGGGCGCCTTTGGCAGCTTCCCGATCACCGGTACGCGCGCCTAAAATACGCTACGGCTGAAACGAGCGGCCCGCCTCCGAAAGGAAGCGGGCCGTTTGCTTTTTGGGCCGTTTACATTCGCCCCCGCGCCGCCCAGCCTGCGCCTCGACAGACTCGGGGGAAGCGACATGCGCGACTGGTTGGCGGCGACAATTTTCGTGGCGGCACTCGCCGGCCCCGCGGCGGCGCAGACCGCCGACGAACGCCCCGCCACCATCACCCAGCCCACCCCCGGCTGGAACTATGAGCGCCGCAGCGTCGACATCCCGATGCGCGACGGCGTCACGCTTCACACCGTCATCCTGATCCCCAGCGGCGCGAAGGACGCGCCGATCCTGCTCACCCGCACGCCCTACAATGCCGAGGGCATGACGATGCAGCAGAAGAGCGGGCGGATGGACGCGGTGCTCGACGGCTATGACAACGCCACCGACGTGATCGTCGCGGGCGGCTATATCCGCGTCGTCCAGGACGTGCGCGGCAAATATGGCTCGCAGGGCATCTACATGATGAACCCGGCGCTGGCGCATACCCAGTGGAACCCCACCGACACCGACGATTCAACCGATGCCTATGACACGATCGACTGGCTGGTGAAGCATCTGCCCCAGTCGAACGGCAAGGTCGGCGTGCTCGGCATCTCCTATGACGGCTTCACCGCGCTGATGCCGCTGATCAACCCGCACCCGGCGCTCGCGGTGGCGGTGCCGATGAACCCGATGGTCGATGGCTGGCGCGGCGACGACTGGTTCCACAACGGCGCCTTCCGCCAGGGCCTCGACTATGTCTGGGAGCAGATCGCCACCCGCGACAATTCGAGCCCTTGGACCGACAATCATTACGACAGCTACGACGACGCGATGGAGGGCGGCTCGGCGGGCGCGATCGCCCGGGCGCATGGGCTCGATCAGATCGGCTTCTGGCGCAAGATCGCCGCGCATCCCGCTTATGACAGCTTCTGGTCCGAACAGGCGATGGATACCGTGCTGGCGAAGCAACCGCTCAAGGTGCCGGTGATGCTGGTCCATTCGCTCTGGGACCAGGAGGATATCTACGGCGCCACTGCGGTCTACAAGGCGATCGAGCCCAAGGACACGGCCAACGACCGGGTCTTCCTGACGCTCGGCCCCTGGTATCACGGCCAGGAGATCGATCAGGGCAGCAATCTTGGGGCCATCAAATGGGACCAGGACACCGCGAAATGGTGGCGCTGGCACGTGCTCGCCCCGTTCCTGTCGCACTGGCTGAAGGGCACGCCGATGGACGTGGCGCCGGTCACCGTCTTCCAGAGCG
Source organism: Sphingomonas sp. JC676 (assembly GCF_014489075.1). Lineage (GTDB taxonomy): Bacteria > Pseudomonadota > Alphaproteobacteria > Sphingomonadales > Sphingomonadaceae > Sphingomonas. The sequence goes on from NZ_JACTGR010000007.1 coordinate 44,548, forward strand.
GCGCCAACGAATGGCAGCGCCGCAGCGACTGGCCGGGCGCGCCCGCCACGGCGAAGCTGTACCTCAAGCCAGACATGGCGGTCGGCTTCGAGCCGGCGGGCGGCAAGGCCGAGACCGCGGACTATGTCTCCGATCCCGCGCACCCGGTGACGTTCGTGCCGCGCCCGGTTCGCCCGGTCAGCTATGAGGACGATCACTGGAAGGCCTGGCTGACCAGCGACCAGCGCAACGCCTCGAGCCGCCCGGACGTGCTCAGCTTCACCTCGGACGCGCTGACCGCGCCGGTGACGATCTCCGGCCAGCCGATGGTGCACCTGAACGCCGCGACCAGCGGCAGCGACAGCGACTGGGTGGTCAAGCTGATCGACGTCTATCCCGATCAGGTGCCGCTCGATCATGCGATGGGCGGCTATCAGCTCGCGGTCGGCATGGACATCTTCCGCGGCCGCTACCGGGAGTCACTGGCGGAGGCGAAGCCGATCGCCGCGAACAAGCCGCTCGACTATGTCTTCGCGCTGCCCAACGCCAACCATGTCTTCCTGCCGGGCCACCGCATCATGGTGCAGGTCCAGTCGAGCTGGTTCCCGCTTTACGACCGCAACCCGCAGAAGTTCGTGCCCAACATCTTCTTCGCCAAGCCGGGTGACTATCAGAAGGCCATGCAGAAGGTGACCGTGGCCGGCCCGGGCGAGAGCTATATCGCGCTGCCGCTGGTGAAATAGGCGTTCGGCACGCCGCACACGCGGCGCAATCGGCTTTCAAGAAGCGTCCGTTCCGCTATGGGCTGGGCGGGCTTTTCATTCCGTGCGGTGCGCGGGCGATATGGGGGAATCATGCCGGGCGGTCTGGTTGCATTGCTGGATGACGTCGCCGTGCTCGCAAAGCTGGCGGCGGCTTCGATCGACGACGTCTCCGCGGCGGCTGGTCGCGCCGGGGTGAAGGCCGCCGGCGTGGTGATCGACGATACTGCGGTGACGCCGCGCTATGTCGTCGGGCTCACGCCGGATCGCGAACTGCCGATCATCTGGAAGATCACGCTCGGCTCGCTGCGCAACAAGCTGTTCTTCATCCTGCCGGCGGCGCTCGCGCTGAGCGCGTTCGCGCCCTGGGCGCTGACTCCGCTGCTGATGATCGGCGGCTCCTATCTCTGCTTCGAGGCGGTCGAGAAGATCGTCGAGGCGCTCCTCGGTCATCATCATGAGGAGGAGGTCGCGGACATCCACGACGCCGTCTCGCTCGAGAAGCGCCAGGTGGCTGGCGCCGTCCGCACCGATTTCATCCTCTCGGCAGAGATCATGGCGATCGCGCTGGCCGAACTGCCCGGGCTCTCGCTGGCGATGCGCGCCGCCGCGCTCGCATTGGTGGCGGTGGCGATCACCGTCGGCGTCTATGGCGTCGTCGCGCTGATCGTGAAGATGGACGATATCGGCCTGCACCTCGCCCGTCGCCCCTCGGCGGCTGCGCGGAGGCTAGGCATGGGGCTGGTCCACGCGATGCCGGTGCTGCTCCAGGCGCTTTCCCATATCGGTGTCGCGGCGATGGTCTGGGTCGGCGGCGGCATATTGCTGCACGGACTGGAGGCATTCGGGCTGGGCGCGGTTCCCCACGCCGTGCACCACGCCGCCGAGGCTGCCGGCCATGCCGTGCCGGTCGGGCAGGGGCTGGTCGAATGGCTGGTCGGCGCGCTTGGCGCCGGCGTGCTGGGACTGATCGTCGGCGGCGCGATCGTCGGCGTGCTGCACCTGATCCCGCGCAAGAAGGCGCATTGAGGCGCGTCAGGGGCAGCGCGTCGCGCGCCTGAGCTTGATGTTGTCGGCGCCGATCCGCGGCTCGCGCTGGTCATCGGTCGTCTCGATCACGGCCTTGCCCGCAAAGGTGGCGGGGATGACGCCCGTGGCGTCCCGGATCTCGTGCCGTTGCACGGGCGCGACAAGCACCACCAGCACGAGTGCGTCGAGCTCGCGCATCCGCTCGCGCCCGATCCAGGTCACGCCGTGACTGGCTTCGCCTTCGAAGGTGCCGTTGGGCGTGGCGCTCGATCCCGCCTTGATCCGCCAGCCGGGCGGGATGCGGCACACCGCTTTGAACTGCACGCCCCAGGTGTCGAAAGCGAAGGCGCTGATCCGTTCGTCGGGGCCGAGCGGGATCGAGACTGAAGCGAGATAGGTCACCGGATGATCGCGCTGGACCGGAGCGGTGAGCAGCAATGCGGGTAGGAGCAGCGGGACCATCGCGAGACTATTCGCCGCCGCCGCAATTCCCGCAATAGGTCAGTCCCGCTTCACCCGCGTCACATGCCCCATCTTGCGCCCCGGCCGAACATTCGCCTTGCCGTAAAGGTGCAGATGCGCGCCCGGCTCGGCGAGGAGCTCGGCCCAGCGGCCGGCCTGGTCGCCGATGAGGTTCTCCGTCTCGACATGGCTGCCGGTCAGCGCGGTCGATCCCAGCGGCAGCCCGCAGATCGCGCGGATATGGTTCTCGAACTGCGAGGTCTCGGCGCCCTCGATCGTCCAGTGGCCGCTGTTATGGACGCGCGGCGCCATCTCGTTGAACACCGGGCCGTTGTCGGTCGCGAAGAACTCCAGCGTCAGTACGCCGATATGGTCCAGCGCCTCGGCAACACGTCCGGCCAGCGTCGCCGCCTCGGTCCAGTGCCGCGCGATCTCGGCGGGGGCGGGGAGCGAGGAGCGGGCGAGGATGCCGTCGACATGCTCGTTCCACGGCGGCGGATAGCTGGCCAGCGACCCGTCCGCCCCGCGCACGGTGATGATCGAGAATTCATGGTCGAATTCGACGAACCCCTCGAGGATCGCCGGTCGCTCGCCGATCTCGGCCCAGGCGGTCGCGGCATCCTTGGCGTCGCGGATGCGCACCTGGCCCTTGCCGTCATAGCCGAGCCGGAGCGTCTTCAGGATCGACGGCGCGCCGATCCGCTTGATCGCCGCCTCCAGCTCCTCGGTGGTCGAGACCTGCGCCCAAGGCGCCGTTCGGCCGCCCAAAGCCGCGACGAATGCCTTTTCACGCGCACGGTCCTGCGCGATCGACAGGCTCTGCGGGCCGGGCCGCACCGGCACCTTGCCCGAGAGATATTCGACCGGTCCGAGCGCGATATTCTCGAACTCATAGGTCACGACGTCGGCATGCGCGGCAAGCTCGTCGAGCACGATGCGGCTGTGGAAATCGGCGCGGGTGAAGCTGGACGCGGTCTGTGCCGCGACGCTCTCCTCATCGGGTGCGAGCACATGGGTGCGGTAGCCGAGCTGTGCCGCGGCCACCGCGAGCATCCGCCCGAGCTGCCCGCCGCCTAGGATGCCGATCGTCGAACCGGGCGCCAAGGGACCGTTGGACGCGCTCATTCGGGATCGTTCGCCACGCCGTCGGTCTGCGCCGCGCGCCACGCCTTGAGCCGCCCGGCCAGCGCCTCGTCCGAAATCGCCAGGATCGCGGCCGCGAGCAGCCCGGCATTGAGCGCGCCGGCCTTGCCGATCGCCAGCGTTCCCACTGGAACCCCGCCCGGCATCTGGACGATCGAGTACAGGCTATCCACGCCCTTCAGCGCCTTGGATTCCACCGGCACGCCCAGCACCGGCAGATGCGTCATCGACGCCGCCATGCCCGGCAGATGCGCCGCTCCGCCGGCACCCGCGATGATCACCTTGATCCCGCGCGCATCGGCGCCGGTCGCATAGTCGTACAGCCGCTGCGGCGTGCGGTGCGCGGAGACGACCTTGGTCTCGTGCGCGACGCGCAGCTCGCCGAGCACCCGCGCGGCATGGCGCATCGTCTCCCAATCGGAAGTGCTGCCCATGATGATGCCGACTAGAGGTGCGCCCGACATGTATGCCCCGTGTTCAGGAAGCGCGTGTGTTAGAGAGGCGGGCGGGGCAGAGCAACACCTGCCTCGCATCGGAATGACGCAGTTGTCGCGGCGTTGGAGCCCTCGCGAGCGCAGCTGTGATCGCCGAGACGGATGTTTGAACATGTGACCCTCCAATTGAAGAGGGCCACCAGCTGCATGCAGGTCTCGAACTCGATTACGGCGGATTTAACATACGTTTGTAATCTAAGGATATTTTACCGCTCGCTCAGATAATACCGATCCGTCGCCACCAGCGCGTCGTCCAGTTCGTACACGATCGGCTGCCCCGTCGGGATCTCCAGCTCGGTGATCTCGTCGTCGGGAATCCCCGAAAGATGCTTCACCAGCGCGCGCAGCGAATTGCCGTGCGCGGCGATCAGCACGCGCTTGCCGGCCTTCAGATCGGGCGCGATCCGGCTCTCCCAATATGGCAGCACCCGCGCGATCGTGTCCTTCAGGCTCTCGGTCTGCGGGATCGCCACGCCCTTGTAGCGCTCGTCCTTGGCGAGGTCCCAGGGCGATCCTTCCTCGGGCATCGGCGGCGGCACGTCGAAGCTGCGGCGCCAGATCTTGACCTGGTCGTCGCCGTGCAGCGCCGCGGTTTCGGCCTTGTTGAGCCCGGTCAGCCCGCCATAATGCCGCTCGTTCAGCCGCCAGTCCTTCTCGGTCGGCAGCCAAAGCCGCCCCATCGCCTCCAGCGCCAGGTTGAGCGTCTTGATCGCCCGGCTCTGGAAGCTGGTATAGGTCATGTCGAAGTCTAGGCCCTTGGCCTTCATCAGTTCGCCCGCCGCCCAGGCTTCCTGCACGCCCTGCTCGGTCAGGTCGACGTCCCACCAGCCGGTGAAACGGTTCTCCAGATTCCAGGCGGATTGTCCGTGGCGGATCAGGACGAGCATGGGCATCGCGACACTCCTTGCAACTGCTTGGCGAGGTCCTTAGCGGCAATGCCGGCAGGGGCAAGCTTGTGGAGAAACGCAATGGCGATCGTTCGGCAGACCCTGGTATATGACGGCCCCGGCGGCCCCTTCGAGGGCGTCGCGGCGTGGGACGAGCGGCAAGAGGGCCGGCGCCCCGCGGTGCTCGTCATCCCCAATGTGCTCGGCCAGAAGGAAGCCGATAATCTGAAGGCCGAGGAACTGGCGAAGCTCGGCTATGTCGCGCTTGCCGCCGACGTCTTCGGCCAGGGCCGCCGCAAGACGCACGAATCCGAAAACACCGCCGAATATATGAACGAGCTCAACGCCGACCGCGCGCTGCTCCGCGATCGCCTGAGCGCTTCGCTCGCGGCGTTGAAGGGCCTTCCCCAGGCCGATCCGGACAAGGTCGCCGCGATCGGCTTCTGCTTCGGCGGCAAGTGCGTGCTCGACATGGCCCGCGCCGGACTGCCGATCCTCGGCGGCGTCTCGTTCCACGGCGTCTATGACCGGCCGGGCTATGCGAACGTCACGCCGATCGCGGCGAAGCTGCTCGTCTGCCACGGCTGGGAAGACCCGATCGCCCCGCCCGAAAAGACCGTCGCGCTCGCCCAGGAACTGACCGAAGCCGGCGCCGACTGGCAGCTCCACGCTTATGGCCATGCCGGCCACGCCTTCACCGATTTCGGCCGCAAGAGCGACAATCCGCGCGTCGCCTACGAACCCCGCGCCGATCGGCGCAGCTGGCAGGCGATGGTCAATTTCCTCGAGGAAGTGTTCGCCTAGCGCTCAGGCGGCCTCGGCTTGTGCGCCGCCGCCGAGCGCCACGTCCTGGACCCAGCAATCGATCTGCCCGGCGATCTTCTGGAGCAGCCCGGCATAATAATGCGTAACGTCGGCCATCTCGTCGCCCTCGACGAGATGCGCCACGTCGAGGATCCAGACATGCTCCGGATTCTCGCGCGCCGCCTTCCGCCACAGCGCGTTGAAATGCTGCGTCCGCGCGCGCGTCTGGTTCATCACGACGCGATATTTGTCGTCCGGCGCATCCTCGGGCGGCAGCACCACCAGCATGCGCAGCCCCCGCTCGAGCAGGAAGATGCACATCCGGATCACGCATTTCTCGTACAGGCCGATGTCGAGCAGATGCCATTTCCCGGGCCAGCGCATGTCGAGATAGTCGATCGTCGCGCCATAGACGAGGAATGGCGGGAAATGCTGCTCGAGATGGCTGGCGTCGTCGAGCATGCGCAGCTCGAACATGCGCGGATTGTTGTCGAACTCGATCGCCGGCCGGAAATGGCTGAAATGCGCGATCCCGCCCGATTGGCACCCGAACATGATCCGCAGCGCAGGCTCGGCGACGACAGGAACCTGCTCCGCTAGCAGCCGGCCGCGGATCGCGGGATCGTCAAAGGAGCAATCCTCGATCCAGTCCGGCGGCGTGCGGCTGAAGCGGCCCTCCAGCGGAGAGATGTCGATATCCGGCCAGCGCGCGAGCACCTTGCCGAGCGCATATTCCTCCAGCCCCATGTGCATCACGCGGCACGAAAAGGTGAAATGGACGAGCGTGCGTTCGTGCAGGTCGATCATCACGAAGCCGACCAGCCCGTAATCGCCATATCTATCCCAAACGAAGACCGACCAACTAACCAAGCGCGCGACATTCATGATGTCGCGCTCCAGCGCCTCCTGCTCGACCCGCGACTTGGTGTAGTTGAGCTGGTTCGAACGGTTGATCAGCTCGGCGATGCGTCCGGCGAAATCGAGATTGTCCATGAGGAAGGGCGCACACGCCCGAATCTCGCACGAGCGCAGGAAATCCTCGTTCGATAGCGCGGCAGCGCCCCGGTCGCGCTGCTTGCGCTCCAGCATCCGATAGTCGTCGATGCGGTTGCGGCGTCCCGACTGGAGCGCCAGCAGGCCCGCGAGATGGTCGTCGGCATCCGCGTCGGTGATGTCGAGCGTCTGGATGCCGGGCAGGCAGTGCCGGACCTCGCCCAAATTCACCGTATTGTCGTCGACGAACAGGACGTTGGCGGGCCGAAGCTGCATATCCTCGATGATCGCCCGGATCGCTTCGGGCTTGGGGGTGAAGGCGATGTGCGGGAAGACGAATTCGTCCCACAGGTCGAGCAGGACCAGCTTTGCCCGTGCCGTCTCGAAGTCGTTCTTCGAGCAGATCGACGAAACCACGCCCCGGGCGTTGAAGGCGCGGATCATTTCGGCGCGGTGCGCGTGCAACGCGACCGCATCGCCGTCCGCCAGCGTGCCGCGCCACAGCGTGTCGTCGAGATCCCAGATGATGAGCTTTACCGGCTCAGCAGCGGATGGCATGGCGGAGACCTTGTGCATATACGCTCATTTTAGAGCGATCTGGCGGAATCTGACTCGTCACATGCCGCAAGTGACGGACTTCATCACTCTGAGCGGGAATGTTCGTGGGAATGCGATGCGCGCATCCCTATATCCCGCACATGAAGAAGATCGCCAAAGCCATCGCCATCCCAGTCGAACGGATCGTCAACCCCGCCGAGCGTGCGCTGGGCGCCGCCATCGTCGTAGCGGGCCTCGCCACGCTCGCCGCGAAGCTGCTGGGCTAGAGCACCCGCGACATGAAGCGGCTGAACGGATCGTCGGCCGGATAGTCCCCGAACGCGCCGCATTCGGTGAAGCCGAACTGGCGGTAGAGCGCGTGCGCCGCCTCGAATGCCGGCCCCGATCCGGTCTCCAGGCTTATGCGCCGATAGCCGCGCTCGCGCGCGACGCCCAGCATGTGGGAAACCAATGCGGCGCCCACGCCTCTCCGCAGCCGTTCGGGATCGGTCCGCATCGACTTGATCTCGCCATGCTGGGGATCGAGCTGTTTCAGCGCTCCGCAGCCGAGCAATTGCCCGTCCTCCCATGCCGTCCAGAAGGTGATGTCGTCGCGGCGCAGCCCACTCAGGTCCAGCGCGTGCACGCTTTCCGCAGGCGAGTTGGCATGCATCGCCGCGAGGTGCAGCCGCAGCAGCGCCTGCACCTCTGGCTCGTCCAGCCCGCCTTCGCGGATCTCGATCAAATCCGGTCGATCATGCCGGCAAGGGTATCGAGACATGCGTGCGCCAGCACCTTGCAGCGCTCGGGCGACCAGCCGAATTCGGCGTTCGCATTCGCCTGATGATCCTTGAACGGCATTTCCAGCGTCATCGACACGGCACCGTAGCGCTCGGCGAGCTGATTCGTCGACATCGAGAGGTTGGCCTGGCCCGGCGCGGATTTCTCATAGCCCAGGTCGAGCTGGAATTCGAGCGTCGCCTCGGCCAGCGCGCGGGCGAAATCGTAGAATTTCTCGCCCAGCTCGTCGGTCCAGTTCGGAATGCCCTCGAAGCCGGCGAGGAAATTTGCGGGGATCGCCTCGTCGCCATGCACGTCCATCGCGAACACCACGCCGGTCTCGTCCATCGCATTGCGTACCGCGAGCACTTCGGGGCTCTTCTCGGGCGTCGGCGCATGCCATTCGCGATTAAGGTTCACGCCCGCGGCATTGGTGCGCAGATGCCCGCGGCGTGAGCCGTCGGGGTTCATGTTGGGCACGATGTGGAAGGTCGCCTTTTCGCGCAGCGTCGTGGCAGTCGCGTCACCGGCGTCAGTTAGTTTTTCCAGGGCGCCTTCCATCCACCATTCGGCCATCGTCTCGCCGGGATGCTGGCGGGCATAGAGCCAGACCTGCTTGGGGCCTTCGCCCAGGGTGAGGCAATCGATCGGCTGGCCGTCCAGCGTGACGCCCAGTTCCCGGTGGGTGACGCCGGGCATCGTCGCGATCCGACTGACCAGGTCGTGATGGCGCTCCATCGAATAGGGCGCGAAATAGGCGAACCAGACCAGATCGTCGTCCATCCGGTGCGTGAAGCTCAGCACGCCGTTTTCGTAGCTGGTCTCCGGCGTCTGGCGCCATGTCTGGCGATCGGTGCTCCAGCGCGCCTTGTAGCCCGGCCAGCCGAACGGATAGGCCGAGCCCCCGGCGTTCAGGATGCGGAAGGTGAGCGTGCGCCCCTTCGCTCCGGCCACGCGGAAATGGAACCATTGATAGAAATCGGACTCATGGTCCTTCACGATCTCGAGGTCGGCCAGGTCGCCCTCGATGGCCACGACGCGAATGTTGCCGGCGTCGAACGCGGCGTTGATGCTGATGCTCATTTAACCGTGATAGTGACGCCGGACTCTCCGGGGAAGTCCTTGAAAAGCGCGCTGGCGAGTCGGGCGGCCGTTTGGCCGGGTTGGGCGTTCTCGATGCCGACTGCCTGGGTCTGTGCACGGCCTTCCCAGATCACGCTGTTGTTGGCGCGCCGGCGTAGCTGCACCCAGAGTTCGCCGGTGAACACCTCACGCGTCTTGCCGCCGATCCCGAAGGCGACGTCGCCGCCGACCCCCACGCCGGTGCCGCCACGCCGACCGCCGCCGCTGAAGCTGCCGCCGCCCAGGCCGATCGTCACCGGTGGGCGATCCTTGACGAATCCCTTGCTCGTCCGCGTGAACGAGATGCCGGCGATATAGCCCGATTCGGTGCCGTTGGTCGCGCGGACATAGCCCAGCCGTTCCAGCTCGGTCTGCACCGCATCGGCATAGGTCTGGTACTCGGGATTGACCTGCACCGCGCCGCTCATCGGCTCGAACGACACGCTGGTCCGCTCCATCGGCTGGCCCAGATGATAGCGGGTCACGTCGATCGGCCCGGTGCGCGCGGTAGTGGTGCAACCGGCCAGCCCCATGGCTGCTACTAGCGCTAAGCTGATGGGTTTAAACACGGCACACCTCCTGTTTCGCGAACGGAACGGCTCTTATGGCGACAAACCCGAACCTTGCCGAGTCGGTTCCGGCATGCGTTAAAGGGACCCGCTGTGGGTTGACTTGGAAGGGGCTCGGCTATAGGCGGGCGCCTCTTTTCCGGCATTCCAGATAATTCGAGAAGCGAATCGGTCATGAAGATCGTGAATTCATTAAAGTCGCTCAAGGGGCGGCACCGCGACAACCGCGTGATCCGCCGCCGTGGCCGGATCTACGTGATCAACAAGACCAACCGTCGGTTCAAGGCCCGCCAGGGCTGAACTCGGACGTGGGGACGCCGCGCGCCGTCATCTTTGACGTCGGCAACGTCCTCTACTCCTGGGAACCGCGTAGGTTGTACGAGCGCCTGATCGGGGACGATCGGGCGCTCGACGCGTTTATGGCCGAAGTCGTCACCAAAGAGTGGCACTTCCAGCACGACGCCGGCCGTCCGTTCGCCGAGACCTCGGTCGAACTCAGCGCCGAATATCCGCAGCATGCCGATCTGATCGGACTGTGGGGGCCGCGCTTCCACGACACGCTGCCCGGCATGGTCCCAGGCATGGCCGCGATCGTCGAGGATCTCGACGCGCGCGGCGTGCCCCTGTTCGGCATCACCAATTTCTCCGGCGAGTTCTGGCCGCCCTTCCGCGACCGCGAGGCGGCGATCTTCGATCGCTTCCGCGACGTGGTCGTCTCGGGCGACGAGAAGCTCGTGAAGCCCGGTGCGGCGATCTACGAACTGGCGCTGAAGCGATTCGGGCTGGAAGCGGCGGAAGCCGTCTTCGTCGACGACAGCCCCGCCAATGTCGAAGGCGCTGCGAAGCTCGGCATCCATGCTGTGCTTTTCACCGACGCTATGGATTTCCGGGCGGAGCTGGTCCGCCTCGGCCTTCTCTAGGCTGCACCACATCAACGGGGGCGCTGCTGCGAAAGCAGGAGCCCAGGGTGGCCTGGCATTTCCTTTGCCTGGGCTCCTCCTTTCGCAGGAGCACAAGCTCTTTGCTTCTAGCCTCAGCCGCCCTCGGGCCCGCGATAGGTCTTCAGCTCGTCGCCGACGATCGTGACGACATGGAGCACATTGGTCGATCCCGGCGTCTTGAAGGGCACGCCCGCGCAGATGATCACCCGGTCGCCCGCGGCCGCCAGATGGTGGCGTAGCACCATCCGCTTGGCCTTCTCGACCATCTCCTCGAACGATTCGACGTCGCGGGCGTGGACCGCGTGCATGCCCCAGAGCAGCCCCAGCCGCCGCGCCGTCTCCAGCTTGGGCGTCAGCCCCATGATCGGCACCGGCGGCCGCTCGCGCGCGATGCGCCGTGCCGTCGATCCCGACAGGGTGAAGCAGACGATCGCCGCCGCCGACACGGTCTTGGCGATGCTCTTCGCCGCCTCTGCCAGCGCGTCGGCGGTGGTGGGATCGGGCTTGGTGACGGTGAAGTGGACGCGATCGCCATGGCCGGGATCGCGCTCCACCGCATCGGCGATCGAATCCATCATCGCCACCGATTCGATCGGCCATTTGCCCGCCGCGCTCTCCGCCGAGAGCATGATCGCGTCGGCGCCGTCATAGACTGCGGTCGCGACGTCCGAGACTTCGGCGCGGGTGGGCGAGGGCGATTCGATCATCGATTCGAGCATCTGCGTCGCCACGATCACCGGCCGGCCCATCCGCCGCGCGGTTTCGACGATGCGCTTCTGCAGCGGCGGCACGGTCTGCGGCGGCAGCTCGACGCCCAGATCGCCGCGCGCCACCATCACGCCGTCGCACTGCTCCATGATCTCGTCGAGCCGCGCGATGGCGCTGGGTTTCTCGATCTTGGCGAGCAAAGCCGCCTTGCCGCCGATCAGGCGGCGCGCCTCCATCAGATCCTCGGGCCGCTGGACGAAGGAGAGGGCGATCCAATCCGCGCCCATCTCGACCGCGAAGCTCAGGTCGCTGCGGTCCTTCTCGGTCAGCGCCGCCAGCGGCAACACCATGTCGGGGACGTTCAACCCCTTCGAATTGGAAAGCATCCCGCCGACTTCGACGATCGTCGTCATCCGGTCGGCGGACGCGCTGATCACGCGCAGCACCAGCTTGCCGTCGTCGAGCAGCAGCCGTGCATCGGTATGCGCCGCCTCGAAGATCTCGCGGTGCGGCAGCTCGACGCGAGTCGCATCGCCCGGAGTGGGATCGCGGTCGAGGACGAATTCATGGCCGGCGTGCAGCATCACCTTGCCTTCGGCGAACTTGCCGACGCGCAGCTTGGGTCCCTGGAGATCGGCGAGGATCGTCGAGGGACGGCCCAATTTCTTCTCGAGCGCGCGAATCGCCTCGAACACCGGCACCTTCGATGCCTGGTCGCCATGGCTCATGTTGATGCGAAACGCATCGGCGCCGGTCTCGAACAGTTTCTCGATCATCTCGGGCGTGTTGCTCGCCGGTCCCAGGGTGGCGAGAATGCGCACCTTTCTGGAGCGGGGGCTTATGGCCTTTGTCATCGCTGTCATCCTCGGCTTGTGCGTGGCTGCCTCTAACCTTTAATGCGGGCCAATCAACTCCGGAGGTTACGAAATGGACGATCTAGACAGGCTGGACGACGCGACAGCGGCCAAGGCGTTCCGTCGGCTCGTCCGGCATCTGCGCCACCGCAAGGACGCCGAGAATATCGATCTGATGGGCCTGGCCGGCTTTTGCCGCAATTGCCTGGCCGACTGGATCGTCGAGGCGGACCCGAACATCGCCAAGGACGAGGCGCGCCGGATCATCTACGACATGCCGTTCAGCGAGTGGAAGGCAAAGCACCAGAGCGAGGCCACGCCCGAGCAGATCGCGCGGATGCAGGCCAGCATGGCGAAGAACGAGCAGGAGGAAGAGGCGCTCGACGAAGCCCTCGACGAGAGCTTCCCCGCCAGCGATCCGCCCTCGATGTCCGAACCCGGCCGCTAGGGCTTCAGATACGGCGCCACCGCACCGCGCCAGATCGCATAGCCTGCGGGCGTCATGTGCAGGCCATCGGCGCGCAACAGATCGGGACGCGGCTTGCTGTCTGGCCCCAGCATTGCCGGGAAGATGTCGATGAAGCCAAGGGTGGGCGACGTCGCCGCATAGGCCTGGACCAGCCGGTTCGCCTCGCGGATCCGGTCCACCATCGCCCAGCGCTGGATGCTCGGCTTGATCGCGATGAACAGGATGCGCGTCTCAGGCAGTTTTGCGCGCACCCGCACCACCAGCGCATGGAAATCCGCGAGCACCTGCTCGGGCAAGCGGCCCGCGGCGATGTCGTTGTCGCCGGCATAGAAGACGATCGTGCGCGGCGCATAGGGCAGCACGATGCGATCGAAATAGCGCAGGCTGTCGGCGATCAGCGATCCGCCGAATCCGCGGTTGATCACCGGTACGCCGGGAAAATCCTCGACCAGGGTCGACCAGAACCGGATGCTCGAGCTGCCGAGGAACAGCACGCCCCCGGGCGCCGGCATCGCCATCTTGTCGGCGGCCTCGAACGCGGCGATCTCGTCGGCAAAGGGCGCCGCTACGGCCGGTATCGGCGGTACAACGGTCTGGGCCGGTGCGGAGAGAGGCGTGAATCCCCCAAGCAGGGCGGCGAGCAGCAGCAATCTGGTCATGCCGGCTCGATTAGGGCGCGGCGCACGCCGACGCAAACCGTGGCCGGCCCCTTGCCACTTGAGCCCAAGGCAGCGCTTCTCTAATCGCCCCGCTTCAACTCAGGAGACTTTCATTGTCCGATTCGATTTCCGCCGAACAGCTGCGCCTTTTCATCGAGCGGATCGAACGCCTCGAGGAAGAGAAGAAGGGCATCGCCGACGACATCAAGGATGTCTATGCCGAAGCCAAGTCGACCGGCTTCGACGCCAAGACGATGCGTTCGATCGTCAAGCTGCGGAAGATGGAGAAGCATCACCGCGACGAGGCCGACGCGCTGCTCGAAACCTATCGCAACGCGCTCGGGCTGCACTGAGTCGGGAAGGGGCGGGCATTGCACCCGCCCATGCGACCGTCCTAGAGACGCCGCACAGATTCAAACGAGAGTGCAATGGCCGGCCATTCCAAATTCAAGAACATCATGCACCGCAAGGGCGCGCAGGATAAGAAGCGCTCGGGCATGTTCTCCAAGCTCAGCCGCGAAATCACCGTCGCCGCCAAGATGGGCCTGCCCGATCCGGACATGAACCCGCGCCTGCGCGCGGCGGTCAACGCGGCCAAGGCCGCGTCGATGCCCAAGGACAATATCCAGCGCTCGATCGACAAGGCGAGCCGCGGCGACGCCGAGAATTACGAGGAAATCCGCTACGAGGGCTTTGGCCCCGGCGGCGTCTCGCTGATCATCGAGGCGTTGACCGACAACCGCAACCGCACCGCCACCAATGTCCGCGTCGCGGTGTCGAAGAATGGCGGCAATCTCGGCGCCAGCGGCTCGGTCAGCCACGCCTTTGATCGCATGGGCCTGATCAACTATCCGGCCAGTGCCGGGGATGCCGAGAAGGTGTTCGAGGCTGCGCTCGAGGCGGGCGCCGAGGACGTGACGAGCTCCGAGGACGGCCATGAGATCTGGACCGCCCAGGGCGATCTCCACGAAGTCGCCAAGGCGCTGGAGCCGGTGCTCGGCGAGGCCGAAGGCGCCAAGCTCGCCTGGAAGCCGCAGACCGTGGTCGAAGTGGACGAAGGCGACGCTGCCACGCTGTTCAAGCTGATCGACGCGCTCGAAGACGATGACGACGTCCAGACCGTCTGGGGCAATTACGAAGTCTCCGATGAAGTTATGGAGAGGCTGGGTTGAGCCAATTCCTCCCCGAGCTCGCTCGGGGAGGGGGACCGCGCCCGAAGGGCGTGGTGGAGGGGCGTGCCGGTGCAACCGGGGCGTGCCGCGCCGGCCCCTCCACCAGCCTGCGGCTGGTTCCCCTCCCCGAGGCAAGCTCGAGGAGTAATTTCATATGATCATCCTCGGCCTCGACCCCGGCCTCGGCACCACTGGCTGGGGCCTGATCCGCGCCGAGGGCAATCGCCTGAGCCACCTTGCCAATGGCCGCCTGAAGACCGACGCCCAGGCGCCGCTCCCGCGCCGTCTCGCCCATCTCGACGCGATGCTGACCGCGCTGATCGCCGATCACGCACCCGATGCCGCCGCGGTCGAGGAGGTCTTTGTCAACGCCAATCCGCAATCGACGCTCAAGCTTGGCCAAGCGCGCGGCGTGGTGATCTGCGCGGCGGCGCGCACCGGGATCGAGGTCGGCGAATATGCCGCGCGGCTGGTCAAGAAGGCGGTGGTCGGCACCGGCGCCGCCGAAAAGGCCCAGGTCCATGCCATGGTCATGCGACTGCTTCCCGGCGCGAAGATCCTTGGCCCCGATGCGGCGGACGCGCTGGCGGTCGCGATCTGTCACGCCCATCACCTCGTGAGTGCGCGCCGCATCGGCTGAGCTACCGCCGCTACCATCATTGTAGACGGCGGATTTTCGGATTAGCGTCGCGCCCTGGGGGTAGATGGAGGCGCACGATGAAACGGCTTCTTCTCGCAGCGACGATGGCGCTGATCACCACATCCGATATCGCGGTCGCCGCGCAGCAGGCGGCACCCGCGCAGAGGCCAAACAGGCCGGACAGGCCTGGGCGCCCGCCCCAGGTCCAGCCTACCAAGCCGGCACCGCGCCCACCCCAGGTTCGACCGCCCGTCCAGCGCCCGCGCCCACCGGTCGCGCGTCCGCCGCAGCGACCGCACCCGCCACAGGTCCGCCCGCCCGTCCGTCCGCCGCATCGTCCCGGCGCCGGCCGTCCGCCGAATTTCCGGCCGATCCACGGACCGGGCTTCCACTATCCCCGCGGCTATCGCTATCGCCGCTGGACGATCGGGTTGCTGTTGCCGAGCATCTTCCTGTCCAACCTCTATTACTACAACAGCTATGCGGACCTGGGTGTCGGCCCGCCGCCGCCGGGCTATCGCTGGGTGCGCTATGGGCCGGATCTGCTGCTCGTCCAGATCCGCACGCGGCGCGTCGTCGACGTGATCTACGGCGCTTTCTATTGAGCTGAGCCGCTCCTCGCCGCCGGACGGATCGTCCGCGCCAGCGGGGAGCGGTTGCCGCTTTTCGCTTCCTTCGTAGGACTTGTTCTGTTTATGTACCGGGTGTGATGCTGCACGCCTTCCGCTACGCCTGCGCGCCCGTCCGCCGTTCGCGGCGCCGTGTCCGCGTATCCGTGAGCGATGCTTTTTTTCACATAGCAGGTGTCAACCGTGTCAACCTGACGCGGGAGGCCCGGCGATGATCGCGCACCTCAAGGGTCAGCTCGCCACGATCGGCGCGGACCATGCCGTGGTCGACGTGAACGGCGTCGGCTATCTGTTCGGCGCCTCGGCCCGCACGCTGACCGCGCTCGGCATCACCGGCGATTTCGTCACGGTGCATACCGAGATGCTGGTCAGCGAGGATTCGATCCGCCTGATGGGCTTCGCCTCGGCCGAGGAGCGCGACTGGTTCCGCCTGCTCACCAGCGTGCAGGGCGTGGGCGCCAAGGTCGCGCTGGCGATCCTCTCGATTCTTTCGCCCGAGGAGGCCCAGACCGCCGTCGCCCGCGCCGACGCCGCGATGATCGCCCGCGCCAACGGGGTAGGGCCCAAGCTCGCCCAGCGCATTGTCAACGAGCTCAAGGACAAGGCCGGCGGCATCGCTCTGGGCGGCGCCGGCGCCACCTCCGTGCCTGCCGGCGGGGCAGCGGCGGACGCGGTCTCCGCGCTGCTCAACCTCGGTTTCAGGCCTGCCGAGGCATCGGGCGCGGTGAGCGCGGCGAATGACGAGCTGGGACCCGGCGCCACGCTCGACGCATTGGTGCGCCTCGCGCTCAGAAAGGCTGCGAAATGACGGTCCGTATCGCTACTTGCCGCTGCGGACAGCTCGAGGTCGAATGCGCCGGCGAGCCGGTGCGCGTCTCGGTGTGCCATTGCCTGAACTGCCAGCGGCGCAGCGGCTCGTCCTTTGCCGCCCAGGCGCGCTTTCCCGCCGAGGCGGTGACCACCCGCGGCGAATCGATCGAATGGGTCCCCGTCCCCGACGGAGGACCTCCCATGACCTTCCATTTCTGCCCGAAATGCGGATCGACCGGCTGGTTTCAGGGCGGCGTGATGCCCGAACTAATCGCGGTCCCGGTCGGCAATTTCGCCGATCCGCGCTTTCCGGCGCCGCTTTATTCCGTGTGGGAGCAGCGCAAGCACGAATGGGTCACGATCCATGCCGAGGGGCTCGAGCATTATGACTGACGCCGGTAGCATCGCCCGGCGCCTGGCGTGCAGTAAGGCAGCGAAATAACCATGGAAATCGAAGTCAGCGCCGAGGCCAAGGACAAGTCGCTCAACCGCAACGTGGCGATCACCGTCGTCATATTGTCGGTGTTCATGGGCCTGTGCGGGATCAAGGACGGCAATATCGTCCAGGCGATGCAGGCCGCCCAGTCCGCGTCGGTCGATGGCTGGAACGAATATCAGGCGACCCGCACCAAGCTGCACATCGCCGAGACCAGCCGTGTCCAGATCGCTGCGCTCGCCGCCGATCCGGTCAGGGCCGCGCCGGTGCTCGCGACCATCGATCGCGACATCGCCAAATACCGGGCCGAGGCGCCGCGCCTTGCCGCCCAGGCCAAGGCGCAGTCGGACCAGTATGACGCGCTCAACGTCCATGACGACCAGTTCGATGCCAGCGATGCGGCGATCTCCACCGCCATTTCGATCGCGGCGGTCTCGGCGCTGGCCGAGAGCGGCTGGCTGCTCGGCGCGGCCTGGGCGTTCGGTGCGTTCGGCCTGTTCATGGGGCTGTGCGGGTTTCTGGGCTGGGGGTTCCACCCGGCGCTGCTGAGCGGGCTGCTCGGATGAGCGACGCTGGTTATCATGCTCGCGTAGCGGACTTGCTGAAGCACTGCCCGTTCCTTGCGGCGCCTTTGCGTGAAGTCCAACTGCTCGACGAGGAGGATTTTGCGTTGGCGACTGTGATCTTCGGCGGAACGGCAACCCTCCTTAAGGAGCATCGGTTGCCGCCAGAGCAGGAAGATGCGGTTTTCGCCTATTTCAATGGGCTCGCGGAACGAGCGGATACCGAGGATCGCGAAATCCTCGGTATCGGTGCGCTGGAACTCTTCAATGACGATGCGGCTTCCCAGCGTGTGGCGCGTGCCAAGCTCACCGGCTCTGCGCTGGCGATGCTTGAGGAATTTCGGGTGTCTTGGGGACAGCCCGACTATGGCCGTGCACCATGACCGACGCCGATCGCATCCTCGCCCCCGCGCGCAAGCCCGAGGATATCGACGCCGCGCTGCGTCCCAAGTCGCTCGACGAGTTCGTCGGCCAGAAGGCCGCGCGCGAGAATCTGCGCGTGTTCATCCAGGCCGCCAAGGCGCGCGGCGAGGCGCTCGATCATGTCCTCTTCTTCGGCCCCCCGGGCCTCGGCAAGACCACGCTCGCCCAGATCGTCGCGCGCGAGATGGGGGTGGGGTTCCGCGCCACCTCCGGCCCGGTCATCGCCAAGTCGGGCGATCTCGCTGCCCTGCTGACCAATCTCGAGGATGGCGACGTCCTGTTCATCGACGAGATCCACCGTCTCGCGCCCGCGGTCGAGGAAGTTCTCTACCCCGCGATGGAGGACCGCGCGCTCGATCTGATGATCGGAGAAGGGCCGTCCGCCCGATCGGTGCGGATCGACCTGCCGCGCTTCACCCTGGTCGGCGCGACGACCCGTCAGGGCCTGCTCACCACGCCGCTGCGCGACCGCTTCGGTATCCCGATCCGCCTGCAATTCTACACGGTCGAGGAGCTGACCAAAGTCGTCACCCGCGCCGCGAGCCTGCTCGACCTGCATGTGGCGCAGGACGGCGCGCACGAGATCGCCCGCCGCTCGCGCGGCACGCCGCGCATCGCCGGGCGGCTGCTCCGCCGGGTGCGCGATTTCGCTAACGTGCTGGGCGAGGAGACGGTCCACGCTCAGGTGGCGGATTCGGCGCTCACCCGGCTCGAAGTCGATGCGCTCGGCCTCGATGCGATGGATCGCCGCTACCTCCTGATGATCGCCGATATCTACAAGGGCGGCCCGGTCGGCGTGGAGACGCTGGCGGCGGGCCTCAGCGAGCCGCGCGACACGATCGAGGAAGTGATCGAGCCCTATCTGATCCAGATCGGCATGATCGCCCGCACCGCGCGGGGGCGCTGCCTCAACGCCGCCGGGTGGAAGCATCTGGGGCTCAATCCCCCCGCCTCCACCCAGGACGGGCTGTTCGACTAGGCGCTCAGCGCCATTCGAGCATGGCGTAGCGCAGCATCGCCACGGCGAGCCCGGCAGCCGTGACGATGCGGATGCCGCCCGCCAGGTCGATCGCAACGTGCGGCGCCGCGAGGAGCACCGCCGCTGCAGCCCCGAGCGCCGCGAAGAAGCCCCAGCTGATCGCCCGGCCGCGATTGGCGATCGAAAGCTCGTCGTTGAGCAGCGCCCGCATCTGGCGGCTCAGCGCAAGCCCGCCGCCGGTGGCGAGCACGATCGACCAGGTGGCCATGAGCAGGATCCACCCCAGCCCCTCGGCGGTCGCTGACGTGTCCGTAGTGCGCAGGAACGCCGTGACGGTAACGACCGCCGCGCCGATCGCGAGCAAGGCGGCCCGCGCGCGCGACGCGCGTTCGGCCCGGTCCTGGAGGTTGGCTTGCATCATTCGGTTCCCTCGAGCGAGAAGATGTCCTCCACCCGGCAGCCCAGCGCGCGGGCGAGCTTGAGGGCGAGGGTGGTCGAGGGCACGAACACGCCATTCTCGACCGTGTTGATCGTCTTGCGGCTTACGCCCACCATCTCGGCAAGCGCGGCCTGGGTCAGGTCGCGCGCCGCGCGCAGTTCGCGCAGCCGATTATGCAGGCCTTCAGCCATCCTTCAGTGCACGCCGCTCCAGCGTGCCGAAGCGCATCAGCGCCAGCGCGATCGAGAGGGTGATCACCAGCCGCACGCCTTCGCGCGCCGTGATCGGCTCATAGAAGCTCGCGACGAAGACCAGGAACGCCGTCCCGATCGCGCCCCAGAAGCCCGTCACCATCGCCCGGCGGCGATGATCGAGCGTGGTCTCGTCGTTGAGCACCGCGCGCATTTTCGCCCCGCGGAGCAATCCGCCACCCCAGACCAGGAAGAAGAGCAGGGCGGCCGACCACACGATCCAGGCCGAAAGCTGCAGCGCCTGGGGCCGATTGAGCGGCAGGTCATCGTGAAAACTGCCCGCTTGAGCCGCGACAAACACAATCGCCATCACCGTGGCCGCGCGGGCCCGCCCCCAGGCGGCGCGCTCGGCAAT
Organism: Sphingomonas sp. JC676; assembly: GCF_014489075.1. Taxonomy (GTDB): domain Bacteria; phylum Pseudomonadota; class Alphaproteobacteria; order Sphingomonadales; family Sphingomonadaceae; genus Sphingomonas. The sequence goes on from NZ_JACTGR010000007.1 coordinate 64,436, forward strand.
ATCTGCGTTTCCCGTCGTCATCAGTCCCTCCTGTAGTAACTCATAGGTTACATGTAACCTGTAGGTTACCTGGATGCAAAGGCCTTTGCGGGGTTCCTCTCGCGGAGTCGCTGGGTTAGGAGCCGCGCCATGGACCGCGCCGACCATGCACCCGCCGGCCGCTTCGACGGGCTCGAGCATCGCTTCGCGCTGCGCGTCTATTTCGAGGACACCGATCTGACCGGCGTCGTCTATCACGCCAATTATCTGCGCTACATGGAGCGCGCCCGTTCGGACATGCTCGAGCGCGCCGGTATCGACCAGCGCGCTGCGTTCGAGGCGGGCGAGGGCGCCTATGCCGTGCGCGACATCCGCATCCGCTATCGTGCCCCGGCACGGCTCGGCGAGGAACTTATCGTAGTCAGCCGTCTTGTGGGACTGCGCGCCGCGTCCGTTCATATTCAGCAACGAGTCATGCGCGGCGAAATCATATTGGCCGAAGCGGAGGTCGAGGCGGCGTTCGTCTCTCCATCCGGGCGGCCCAGGCGTCAGCCTCCCGGATGGGTGGCGGCGTTCGAACCTCTGATCTGGAAGGAGAACTGAGCCCTCATGGATTTCATCAGTACCGACGCCACTACGATGTCGCCGATCGGCCTGTTCCTGCAGGCCGATATTGTTGTGAAGATCGTCATGATCGGCTTGCTGTTCGCCAGCCTGTGGACTTGGATGATCATCATAAGCTTCGCCCTCCGGGCGAGCAGCGTGCGCAGCGCGATCGACATGTTCGAGCGCGAGTATCGCGAGGCCGACGATATCGACGAATTCCACCGTCGCACTGCCGGGCGTGACCAGCCGATCGCGCGGGTCTTCGGCGCCGGCGTCACCGAATGGCGCCGCTCGACTTCGGGCAAGTCGATCGACCGTGAGGGCACGCGCGAGCGCTTGGCGACCGCGATGGGCGCCACGGTGGCGCAGGAGATCGATCGCCTCGCGGACCGGCTGAACTTCCTCGCCACGGTTGGCGCGGTCGCGCCGTTCGTCGGCTTGTTCGGCACGGTCTGGGGCATCATGCGCAGCTTCACCGGCATCGCTGCGGCCAAGAGCTCGTCGCTCGCCGTCGTCGCGCCGGGCATCGCCGAGGCTTTGTTCGCCACCGCGATCGGCCTGTTCGCCGCCATCCCCGCGGTGATCGCGTACAATCGCTACAGCCACGCCGTGAACCGCGTCGAGCAGCGCCTCAACCGCTTCGCCGACGGCTTCCACGCCACGCTCAGCCGCCGGCTGGAGATGGAGGCCTAGAGCATGGCCATGCTCCCCTCCAATCGCGGCCGCGGCCGGCGCCAGCCGATGGCGGAGATCAACGTGACGCCGCTGGTCGATGTCATGCTGGTGCTGCTGATCATCTTCATGGTCACCGCGCCCTTGCTCACCGCCGGCGTACCCGTGACCCTGCCCGAGAGCCGCGCCAAGGCGCTCGATCAGGAGCTGAAGCCGGTCCAGATCTCGATCGACGACAAGGGCCAGATATTCCTCGACAACGACCAGGTGGCGGACGATGCGCTGCCCGCGCGCCTGGTGAGTATCGCCGCCAAGCTCGGCCCCGACGGCAAGCCGGCGGCGGTCTATCTGCGTGGCGACAAGAGCCTGACCTATGGCCGGGTCATGGGCGTGCTGGGCGAGCTCAACCGCGCCGGACTCAACCGCGTCTCGCTGCTCACCGATCCGGGGAGCAATCCGTGATCGATCGTTCCGAGGGTGCTGGGCTGAGCTTTGCCGTGCTGGGGCATGTCGCCCTGTTCGGCATGCTGTCGCTCGCCGCCCTCGCGCCGCCCCCTCCCGTGACGCCCAAAAGCGCGCCGATCGAGGTGTCGCTGTCCGACGACGTCGCGCTAGAGAGCACCTCGCCGGTGCCGACGAGCGAGGTGCCCGCCGCACGCCTCTCTCCGGTTGAAGCGCCGATCGAGCCCGAGACGGCGCCGCCCACCCCGGTCGAGAACAGCAAGCCCGAAGCCAAGCCGCAGCCCACGCCGCCCAAGCCGGCGCCGGCGCCCGATGCGCGCCCGGTACCACAACCGCCCAAGGCGACCAGCGCGGCGGCGGCTGCCAAGCCAGTCACTAGGCGCACCACCGCGCCCACCGGGCGGCTCGACGGGATTGTCAGCGGCCTTTCCGACACGCCGAGCACCAGCAAATCGACCACGCCGCCCGCAGCGACCGCAGGACCGCAGGTTCGCGCCGCGCTTCAGGCCGAAGTGATGCGCCAGATCAAGCCGCGCTGGAGCCCGCCGACCGGCGCCGATTCGGATCAGCTTCGCACCACCGTGCAGGTCTCGCTCAACCAGGACGGCTCGATCGCGAGCGAACCGCGCGTCACCCAGACCGGGATCACCGACAGCAATCGCGCACAGGCTGCGCTGCACCGCGAGCGCGCGATCCGCGCGGTCAAGCTCGCCGCGCCGTTCAAGCTTCCGGCGCAATATTACGACGCGTGGAAAACGATAGCACCGACACTTTACGAGGGGTTGTGATCATGAAGGCCTTCCGATTTGGCGCCGCATTCCTGATGGCGGTCGCATCCGCCGGGATCGCGCACGCGCAGGAGACCGCGCCGCAGCAGACGCCGCCCGCGGGTCAGCCGCAGGACGCCGGCCAGCCGCAGGATGCGGGCCAATCGGTGCTGCGCGTCGACGTGACCAATCAGGCGGCGCAAGACATGGTGCTCATCATCCCGGCCATGCCGACCGCGCAGGTCACCGCGACCGCCGCCGGTCCGACGGACGAGCTTGGCCGCAGGCTGGCCAAGGTGATCGTGGACGATCTTGGCAATACCGGCCTGTTCAAGACGCTGGGGCCGGATGCGGTGGGCGACATCGCCTATACCGAAGTCACCGCGCCCAATTACGCGAACTGGAGCGCGCGCTCCGCCCAGGCGCTGGTGCAGGGCTATGTCCGCGCCAACGGCAATGGCAGCATCACCGTCGGCTGCTATCTCTACGACGTTGCGCTGCAGAGCGAGCTGATCCGCCAGGGCTTTGTCGTCTCGCCGGGCGACTGGCGCCGCGCCGCGCACAAATGCGCCGATGCGATCTACACCCGGCTGACGGGCGAGGGTCCCTATTTCGACAGCCAGGTCGTCTATATCGCCGAGCAGGGCCCCAAGAACCGTCGCCGCAAGCAGCTCGCGATCATGGACCAGGACGGCGCCAACCACCGCTTCCTCACCAACGGCCAGTCGATCGTGCTGACGCCCCGGCTCTCGCCCCGGCAGAACGCGATCCTCTACATGAGCTATGAGAAGAATCGCCCGTCGATCCACATCTATGATCTGGCTTCGCGGAGCGATCGTACCCTCGTCTCCAATGTCAGCCTGAACTTCGCGCCGCACTGGTCGCCCGACGCGCGCTGGGTGATCTTCTCGATGGCGCAAGCCGGCAACACCGACATCTATCGCGTGGCATCGAGCGGCGGCGATCCGCAGCGGCTCACCACCTCGCCGGGTATCGACACCGGCGGCAGCTATTCGCCCGACGGCTCGAAGATCGTGTTCGAGAGCGACCGCGGCGGCAGCCAGCAGCTCTATGTGATGGACGCGAACGGCGGCAACCAGCGCCGCATCAGCTTCGGCGGCGGGCGCTATGCCACGCCGGTATGGAGCCCGCGCGGCGATCTGATCGCCTTCACCCGCATCGGCGGCGGCGCGTTCCGCATCGGTGTGATGAACCCGAGCGGCGGCGGCGAGCGCCTGCTGACCAACAGCTGGGGCGACGAAGGGCCGAGCTGGTCGCCCAACGGCCGCGTGCTGATGTTCTTCCGTGCGGCACAGGGCTCGGGGCGCCCCGATCTGTGGTCGGTCGATCTCACCGGAGTGAACGCCCGCAAGGTACCGACGCCGCTCGACGGATCGGATCCGAATTGGGGCCCGCTCAGGCCCTGAAACAAAAGTTGAAACCTGCGCGTATTGCGCAGGTGAAACGAATTATCCAAACAAGAAGGAGGAACGAAATGGCCAGGATGACCACCAGCCTGCTGATGGCGACGGCGCTCATTGCAACCGCGGGTTGCGCCAAGAAGCCGCCGAAGACGCTGCCGCCGGCGCCGGCCGAGCAGCCGACGACCCCGCAAGGCGACTACGGCAATAACGAAGGGCAGACGATGAGCTCGCTCGCCGAGCAGTTCCGCCGCGAAGTAACCAGCGACACGGTCCATTTCGGGCTCGACATGTACGACATCGACGCCGAGGCGCAGGGTATCCTCAACAGCCAGGCGACCTGGCTCGCCGCACATCCCGACGTGCGCATCACGATCGAGGGGCATTGCGATGAGCGCGGCACGCGCGAGTACAACCTCGCGCTCGGCGATCGCCGCGCCAATTCGGCGAAGAACTATCTCGCCGCGCGCGGCGTCGCGGCCTCGCGGATCACGACAATCAGCTATGGCAAGGAACGCCCGATCGCGCTGGGATCGGACGAGCAGAGCTGGGCGCAGAACCGCCGCGCGGTGACGATCGTCCTGAACTGATCACGCAACCACTGCACGAAAGGGCCGTCGGAGTTCGCTCCGGCGGCCTTTTCGTGCGCCCTTCGAAAAGGATCGCCATCCCGGCTTTCGCCGGGATGACGGTTCCAGTCGAAAGGCGAGAACTCCATGCAAATCACGCCCGCCGATTCCGCTTGCGACTCGCCCGCCAGCGATATAAATACGATATCATAATTACAGGAGGGTTTGATGACGGACGTTCGGGCACAGGCATCGGCACTGCGACAAAGCAACGAGACGCCGGCGAGCACGATGAGCGGCTATGGCATGTTGCTCGTGCTGCTGATCGCGTTGGTCGCCGGGATCGCCTCGATCACCCAGATCGATCGCATGGCGGACGTAATCGTGGTGAGCTGGCTGCTCGCCTCGATCCTGGTCTTCATATTCGTCCTGGCCGGATTCTATCTGCTCCAGCCCAACCAGGCGGTCGTGATCACCTTGTTCGGCGACTATAAGGGCACCGATCGCAACACCGGACTGCGCTGGGCGGCGCTGTGGCTGGGCAAGAAGAAGCTGTCGGTGCGCGCCAACAACATGATCTCCGACAAGATCAAGGTGAACGATCTGCGCGGCAATCCGATCGAGATGGCGGCGCAGGTGGTGTGGCGCGTGACCGACACCGCGCAGGCCTTGTTCGACGTCGATGACTACAAGGCGTTCGTAATGGTCCAGATCGAGGCGGCGGTGCGTACGATCGGCTCGCGCTATCCCTATGACGATTTCGAGCATCAGGAAATCACGCTGCGCGGCAATCACGATCAGGTCGGCGTCGAGTTGCGCCAGGAGCTGATCGCGCGGCTCACTGTCGCCGGCATCACCGTCGACGAATGCGGCTTCACGCACCTGGCCTATGCGCAGGAGATCGCCGGCGCGATGCTGCGCCGCCAGCAGGCGCAGGCGGTGGTCGCGGCGCGCACCACCCTGGTCGAGGGCGCGGTCGGCATGGTCGAGATGGCGCTCGGCCTGCTCAGCGAGAAGAATGTGGTCGAGCTCGACGACGAGCGCCGCGCGGCGATGGTCTCGAACCTGATGGTCGTGCTGTGCGGCGAGCGCGACACCCAGCCGGTCGTCAATGCGGGCTCGCTGTATCAGTAAGGTCTGAACCGTGTCGGTCCCCCCGCAGAAAAAGGCGTTTCCGCTGCGCCTCGATCCCGCGCTCTACGCGGCGATCGAGCGCTCGGCGGCGAGCGACCTCAGGAGCGTCAACGCTCAGGTCGAATGCCTGCTGCGCGAGGCGCTGGGCAAGCGCGGCGTCAAGCTGGCCGATCCGGTGCGGGCGAAGCGGGGGCGCCCGCCCAAGTCCCGGGAGGAAGGTGAATGAGCGAGCATCGGCTGCCCGGCGGCGGCAAGGCCTGGTTCGTGCGGACACGATCGCGCACCAGCTACAAGATCAACCCATGCTCGGCCGAAGGCTGGTGGGGGCTGATCGGATATACGGTGCTGATGACGGTGTCGCCCCTCGCGATTCTGCTGATGGGCCCGCAACCGCCTTCCACCGTCCATTGGATCATCTGGGCCGTGCTCTTGCTGGCGATGACCGCGATTTTCTTGGTCCTCGCGTTCCGTATGTCGGCGCCGCTCGAAGACAAGGAGAACGGAAGATGATCGGCATTTTCACGCATCCCGCGCGGCGCCCTTGGTTGCTGGCGGTGGCCGCCGTCCTGCTCACGATCGGTATCGGAGTATCGCTGTCATGAAGCTCAACCAGGTCCGCGACTATTATCGCGTCCGCCCCGGTTACTGGTTCAAGCCCAAGCTGTACGGCCTCGGCGCAGTGCCGGTGACGTGGCAGGGCTGGCTCGCCACCGTGGTGCTGGTCGGCATCGGCGCCTGGCTCGCCAATCTCGCTGAGCATGGCCGGCCGGCCTTCCTCGTGCTGCTGGTCCCGCTGGTGCTTGGCTTTCTCTGGCTGTGCTGGGCTAAGACCGATGGCGGCTGGCGCTGGCGTTGGGGCGATCCGGAGTGAGGGCCGACCGGCTTGCAATGTAGGATTTCAACGGCGATCCAGGGGAGCTCTTTCTCATCGTCCAAGTCCCGGAACGCCCGAAATTTCGGGAAGGAAGGATTTTCCACATAGTAGGTGTCAACCGTGTCAACTTACGATTGGATGGCCACGCGCCGGAATCCCGGAAACGCGCTGACTATCCAAGATTTTAATTTCACCGCACGCCGGGCGCGGGCTGGGCCGCATTCGGCCTAGCTCAGTGCTTCGTTCAGCAGCTTGGCGAGCCGCAGCCCGCCGCGCTTGACCTGGAGCCGCGCTGCGGGAACCAGCGAAGCGATCGTCGCCTCGTCGAGCTTTGCGCGCCCCTCCGAGCCGATGCAGGGGTCATGGCCGAGCGCGGATTGATAGACCACGTCGTGCGCCACCTTCCAGCTCTCGCGGCTCCAGTCCTCTACCGAACCGGCCTGGATCGGCCGGCGCTCGGCGGCGCTATAGGCGCGTACCGGCGAAGGCGAGGTCGAGATCGCGCGCTCCGCCAGCAGTCCGTCCCAGATCGAGTGGAGATTGAGCCGCTCGGTCGAATAGATGCCGTAGCTGGCCTTCAGCTTGTTGCCGCCTTGGTCGTCCATCTCGCCGGCATGGAGCGGCTGGTGCAGGTCGCCGACGAAGTGGATCAGGAAGACCAGCGCCTGGACCCGGTCTTTCTTCGCGGCCCGCTTGTTCTTCAGGATCTGCACGTCGCGCTCGATCTGCGCCGACACGCAATTGCCGTCCTTGCAGGGCGTCTTCAGGTCGAACGGGCGGCAGATGTTCACGTCCTGGAAGTGCCAGGCATAGGCATAGCGGAATCGGTCGCCGAGCTTCTTGACGCAATCCGCCCACACGCTCGCTTGCTCGATCGTCTTGGCCGGGCATTCGGGCGTCTCGAGCAACGGCCCCGATTCGGCGAGCATGCGGCGGATCGCTGCGCGCACCTGCGGGGTCACGTTCTTGTAGGCGATCGCGGCCACGGTCTCATGGCCATATTCCCAGTAGGCGTGGGCAGGGCTGGCGAAGCCGATCAGCGCTGCCAGAAGGACGAGAAATCGCTTCACTTGTCGTCCCCGTAAAAGGCGACGATGCGGTCGCCGCCCGACGATGCCTTGCCGCGATACATGCCAGGCGTGTTGAAGCTCCAGGCCACCTCGCCGCTCGGACCGGTGACGATCACCCCGCCGGTGCCGCCCAGCGCCTTGGTCTCTGACATCACCGTGTCCGCCGCTTGTTTCAGGCTCTCGCCCTTGAAGCGCACGCGGGCGCAGATCTCGTGCGCCACGCCCTCGCGGATGAAGAACTCGCCAGCACCGGTCGCCGAGACGGCGCAGGCGCGGTCATCGGCATAGGTGCCCGCGCCGATGATCGGCGAATCGCCGATCCGGCCCCAGCGCTTGCCGGTGAGGCCGCCGGTGGAGGTAGCGGCGGCGACATGGCCGTGCGCGTCCATCGCCACCGCGCCCACCGTGCCGTATTTGAGGTCGACGTCGAACCAGCCGAGCTTGTCGTTGGCCTTCATTTTGTCGAGCTGCTGGCGCCGCTCTGTCGTGTCGAACCAGCTATTGTCGACCTGCTCCAGGCCTTGCTCCTTGGCGAACTGGTCGGCACCGGCTCCCGCGAGCAGAACGTGCGGGCTGTTCTCCATCACCTTGCGCGCAAGCCCGATCGGGTGGCGCGTCGTCATCGAGCCCGCGACCGCGCCGGCCGCGCGCGTGCTTCCGTCCATGATCGCGGCGTCGAGCGTGTGGTTCGCATCCCAGGTGAACACCGCGCCGCGCCCGGCATTGAAGTGCGGATCATCCTCGAGCACCTGGATCGCCGCCTGCACCGCGTCGAGCGCGGTGCCGCCGCCCGCCAGCACCTTCGACCCGGCATCGAGCGCGGCGTTGAGCCCGGCCTTCACCCCCGCTTCCTGCTCGGGCTTGATCTTGTCCTTCTCGATGATGCCGGCGCCGCCATGGATCACGAGCGTCCATTTGGGCTTGTCTTGAGCATGGGCGGCGGTCGGCATGAGCAGGGCTCCGAGCAGGATGAGGGCGAGGCGCATCAGGGCACTCCGAGAGTTGGTGCCGCCTCCCTAGCAGATCGGTTGCGCGCCGCCAGACGGGGACGTAGGCCGATCAGCGGGCGCAGCCACGAAATCTCGCGGCCCGCCAGATAGAACAGCCAGCATCCTGCAACGGTTGCCGCCACAAGGATCGCAAACTCGATCGCCGGATGCAGGCCGTAGGGCAGCAGTGCATATTGGACGAGCACGATCACGGTCTGGTGGATGATGTAGAAGGGGAACACCGCTTCGGTCAGCGTCGCCCGCCAGTTATTGTCGCGGTTGAGATAGCGTTCGGCGAGCCCGATCAGCGCGGCGATGCTCGCCCAGGTCTGTACCTCGCGGGCGGTGCGGAAGATGTAGCCCACCGAGCGCGGGGCGACGGTGTCGCCGGGCCAGCGGATCTCGATCCCCGCGACCACCGCATAGCCGGCGAGCGCGAGCAGCGCCGCGAGCGGCCATCCGTGCGCCAGTGCGGCCATGGTCCGCCGCGATCCGGCGAGCCCAAAGCCGAACAGGAAGGCGGGGAAATAGGCGAGGTGCGCCACCCCGTCGCGGACCAGGTCGTGCGTCTCCTCGCCCCGGCGGAACAGGACGACCTGGAACAGCAGCAGATAGGCGAGCGGGATCCACAGCGCCCCACCGCCGCCGAACGCGCGGTCGAACCAGGCCTGGAGCCGCTCCGGGCGCGGCAGCATCAGCAGCACGCAAAGCACGAGCGTGTACGCCCAGAGATAGACGACGAACCACAGATGGTTCCAGGTCGGCATAATGATCCCGTCGAGCGCGCCGAAGCGGAAATAGTCGTGCGCGAAGAACCAGCCCAGATCGTGCGCATAGCCATGCTGCGTGACCAGCTCGACCCAGCTCTGCGGCGGCACGATTACCGCCATGCCGAAGACGAGCGGGATCAGCAGCCGCGCATTACGGTTGCGCAGGAAGCCGCGCACCCCGTTTGACTTGGCGAGCAGCGTGCGGCTGGCGAAGCCCGAAACGAGGAAGAGCAGCATCAGCCGCCATGCGTTGGTGAAGAGCATCGGCACCGCCACCCAGTCAGCGGGCGCCGCGGTCTTCACATGAAACCCCCAGGGCACGAAGACCATGCCGACATGATACAGGATCAGCAGCGCGAACGCGCCGATCCGTAGCCAGTCCATTCCGTAATGCCGTTCCATCGCGAACCTCCTTCTGACCTCGCGATGGCTAGCCGCGAGGGCAGGGGCCCGGTATCGGGAAGGGAGGAGTGGCGGGCAGCGCGGGATGACAGAAAAACCGGCAGGGACGAACGGCGGGTGGATTGGGACGAGCGGTGCACGCCGGAATCGCATCGCGCTGCTCGCGCTCGGCTTCGTCGCCTTCACGAGCCTCCAAGTCTATGTGAACGCCGCGACCTCGCTCGCCGATTTCGCAGGAGCGGGGCGCCCGCAGACGGTGCTCCACGTCCTGACCTGGGAACTGACCAGCGTGTCCCTGTGGATCGCGTTGCTCCCGGTGATCGGCTGGATCGTCGCCCGCGCCCGGCCGCCGCGGCTCGACTGGCCCTGGGCGATCGCCGTGCATGCCGCTGCGACGGTGCCGCTCTCGATCGCCCATGTCCTGGGCATGATCGCGCTGCGCGTCGGCATCTACCGCGCGATGGGCGAGGAATATGGCTTCGGCGAGATCGGCGAGCGGCTGCTCTACGAATATCGCAAGGATGCCGCGACCTATGTCCTGCTGGCGACCTTCCTCGCCTTCGGGATCTGGTGGCTGTCGCGCGGCGAACCGGCAAAGGCGCCGGAAGATGTCATCCTAGTCCCCGACGGCAATGTCACCCACCACGTGCCGGTCGATGCGATCGACTGGGCGGCGTCGGCGGGAAATTATGTCGAGATCGCATGGGGCGCGCGCGTCCTGCTCCACCGTTCGACGCTCGCTGCGCTGGGCGAGGTGCTGGGCCCGCGCTTCGTGCGCATCCATCGCGGGCGCATCGTCCGCCGCGCCGCGATCCAGCGGATCGAGACCGACCGCAGCGGCGATTTCACCGTGACGCTAGCGGGCGGGGTGGTACTTCGCGGCAGCCGGCGCTTTCGCGGCGAGCTTGGGGGATAGTCCGATCAGCGGCCTGAGCCAGCCGATCCGCCGCCCGATCAGATAGGTGGCGAGGCAGGTCGCGACGGTGCCACCCAGCAGCAATGCGAACTGCGCGCCCGGCGCGAGGCCCAGCGGCATCGTGTACCAGGCGATCAGCACGATCGCCGGATGGTGAACGATGTAGAAGGGGAACACCGCTTCGGCGAGCGTCTTGCGCCAGGGATGATCATGGTTCCACCAGGTCTCGGCGATGTGGAACAATGCGAGGATCATCGCCCATGCCATCGCCGCGCGCGCCGCACGATCGAGCGCCATCACTTCGTGCGAGGGCACGGCGGCGCCGGGGAAATTGATCTCGACCGCGAGCACCGGCACCGCCGCCAGTGCGGCAACCAGCAGCGCCGGCCTCCACGCGCGCGCCAGCGCCGGCCAGAGTTGCGGCGCGCCGGCCAGCATGAAGCCGAACAGGAATTCGGGCAGGTATTGCGAATGCCCGCCCCAGTCGCTCACGAGCCCCTGATGTTCGGGCGCGACGAACAGCAACGAGAGGCGCGCGGTGGCGAGCACGACGATCGGCACCCAGAGCAGGCGCCGCTCATGGGTCAGCCAGTTCGCCAGCCGGTCCAGCCCGGCCAGCACCTGCGGCCCTCGCCACGCCAGCACTGCCGTCAGCAGGAAGGTGTAGGTGGCGAGATAGGCGAGGAACCAGAGATGCTCCCAGCTCGGAAAGGCAATGCCGTTCAGGCTGTCGATCCGCCAATAGTCGAGCGCCCAGAAATGGAGATAGCCGAAGGGATAGCCGCGCTCGGCGACGCGCACCCACATCTCCAGCGGCACGATCGCCGCCATCCCGAAAGCGAGCGGGATCAGCAGTCGTGATGCGCGCGAACGGGCGAAGGCGCGCGCGCCGCCCGAACGGTCGAACAGCTTGCGCGAGGCATAGCCCGAGACCGCGAACAGCAAGGGCAACCGCCAGGGCGTCAGCAGCGCCATGGGCGGGATCAGCGCGGGATAGCTGTGGGCCGTCTTGATCACCCAGGGCCAGGGCGCGAACACCATCGCGATATGATAGAAGATCAGCAGAGCGAACGCGGTGATACGCAGCCAGTCCATCCCGTAATGGCGCTGACCGGAGGGCCTCTCAAAAGTCGCGGCCGGCGCCATTTTCAATTGGACAGATTCCCGCCTCAGGCACCGCTCCGCACGATCGCGGGCCGGCCTTTATAGGCAAGCTGCGGTAAGCAAAGCGTTAGCGATGTCCGACCGGAGCCGGACCCGCATCAGGCCGGGATCGTCGCTTGCGCTCTGCGGCGCACTCCGGCACCCGCCAGGAACATGCCACCGATCAGCATCGCCCAGGCCGCCGGCTCGGGCACGACCCCCACCAGCGTGCCGCCCGTGAACGCGAAATTGATAAAGCCGTCCAGGTCGCCGCCGGTCGATCCGCCTTGATTATAGTAGAAATTGTAGCTGCCGGTTCCGATCAGCGGGATCATTGGATTGTTCAGCGCGGACAGATTGAAGTCGATCGTGAACGAGGCGGCGCTGTCGATCCCGATCAGATCGGGATCGACGCGGAGCGACCCGATCCCCCCGAGCGCTGAGAAGCTGGCCCAGTCGAAACTGTCGTCGTCCGAATCACTGCCCGAACCACCGAAGCCGAAGGTGGGCAGAGAGCCGGAATAATTGCCGTTGGTGAAACCGCCGGTGAAATCGACATAGAAAGTGCCCGTGATCGTCTGGCCGTTGAAGTCGTAGACGATGTCGGGGGTGACGAAGGGATGGTCGACTATTTGTGAAGTGGTGACCACCCCGGTGAAGGTTCCCGAATAGGTCTGTGCTTGGACTGCTGAACTCGCAAGGGCCGCGATCATCAAAGAAGCCGCCAACTTCACCAAACGACGCATAAATCTGCTCCTTCGTGTGACTGGTTAACGACGTTTACATCAAAGGAGCGGTGTCCGGAAAGGTTTCCTGCGTAATGATGCAGATTCATGGGGATTTCGCCGATTTTGCCGCTCGGCCTAGTCGTAGCGGATCGCAATCCCTATAAGCGCTGCCATGTCCGTAAGACCCTGGCGCGATATCGTCCGGCGGCCCAGCCGCCAGATCATGGTGGGCAACGTCCCCGTAGGCGGCGATGCGCCCGTCACCGTGCAGACGATGACCAACACCCCGACGTCCGACGCAAGGGCGACGATCGACCAGATCCGCCGTTGCGAGGATGCGGGCGTCGACATCATCCGTGTGTCGTGCCCCGACGTGGAAAGCACTGCGGCGCTCAAACAGATCGTTCGCGCCGCCCGCGTGCCAATCGTCGCCGACATCCATTTCCACTACAAGCGCGCGCTCGAAGCCGCTGATGCCGGCGCCGCGTGCCTGCGCATCAATCCTGGCAATATCGGATCGGCCGAGCGGGTGAATGAAGTCGTCAACGCCGCCAAGGCCAATGGCTGCGCGATCCGCATCGGCGTCAATGCCGGCAGCCTCGAGAAGGACCTGCTCGAGAAATATGGCGAGCCGTGCCCGGAGGCGCTGGTCGAATCCGCGCTCGACCATATCAAGCTGCTCCAGGACCGCGACTTCCACGAATTCAAGGTCGCGGTGAAGGCCAGCGACCTGTTCCTCGCGGTCGCCGCCTATCAGCAGCTTGCCGATCAGGTCGATTGCCCGCTGCACCTGGGCATCACCGAGGCGGGCGGGTTCGTCGGCGGCACAGTCAAGTCGGCGATCGGCATCGGCTCGCTGCTCTGGTTCGGCATCGGCGACACGATCCGCGTCTCCTTGTCGGCCGAGCCCGAGGAAGAGGTCCGCGTCGGCTTCGAGATCCTCAAGGCGCTCGGCATCCGCAACCGCGGCGTTCGCGTCGTCTCCTGCCCGAGCTGCGCGCGCCAGGGCTTCGACGTGATCCGCACCGTCCAGGCGCTCGAGGAGCGGCTCCAGCACATTCGCACACCGATGTCGCTCTCGGTGCTCGGCTGCGTCGTCAACGGCCCCGGCGAAGCGCGCGAGACCGATATCGGCATCACCGGCGGCGGGGCGGGCAAGCATATGGTCTACCTTTCGGGCGTGACCGATCATCATGTCCAGGACGCCGACATGGTCGATCACATCGTCAAGCTGGTCGAGGCCAAGGCGGCGGAGATCGAGGCCGCGAGCGAAGCCGCGGCGCAGGCCGCGGAATAAGGGCTTCCGCTTAGGCGCTTGGTAACGAGCCCAGCGTTAGTCTTGGCCCATGCGGTGGGCATTGATACTGGTAGTTGCGATAGGAGGCGCCATCGGCGTGTTGGTGCCCGTGAAGCGCCAGCCTGCACCCGTGATCGCGGTCGCCGAGGCCGGGGCCGTCGAGCCGCCGGTCGAGACCGTGGTTCGACCGAACAGCAACGGCCATTTCATTACCTTCGCGAAGGTCGATGGCGAGGCGACTCGCTTCGTCGTCGATACCGGTGCCGACATGGTCGCGCTGACGATGGAAGATGCCCGCCGCGCCAAGATCGATTTCGATCCCAACCGGTTCGAAGTCGTGGCGCGCGGCGCCTCGGGCGACGTGCTGGGTCAGAATGTCGTGATCGACGAGATTTCCCTCGACGGCAAGCGCGCCCACGATGTGCATGGCGCGGTGATCCGCGATCTGGACATCTCGCTGCTCGGCCAGAGCTATTTGCGCCACCTGAAATCGGTTCAGATGAGCGGCGGGGAGATGCGGCTCCGATAAGGGTGGCGTGACGCGGTTAGTCCCCGCTATGCGCGAGGGATGCGCCCCTCCGTCACCTCTGCCCTGCTCGCCGCCGCCGCGGGCATCGCGCTCTATTCGGTGATGGACGCGGTGATGAAGGGGCTGAGCCTAGCCATCGGTGCCTATGCCGCGATCTTCTGGCGGCTGGTCGCGGGGGTGGGGATCATGACGCCGATCTTCCTCGCCACCGGTCCGCGCATGCCGGCGCGGCGCATCCTCAGGGTCCATTTCGTCCGCAGCATGGTCATCGCGGTCATGGCGATCGCATTCTTCTGGGGCATCGCTCGCGTGCCGCTGGCCGAGGCGATCGCGCTCACCTTCATCGCCCCGCTGATCGCGCTCGGCCTCGCCGCGATCTTCCTCAAGGAGAAGATCGGCCCCCGCTCGATCCTCGGCTCACTGCTCGGCCTTTCGGGTGTTGGTATCATCCTGGTCGGCCAGCTCGGCGCGCCGCATCGTCCGGATGCCGCGCTTGGCATGGTAGCGGTGCTCACCTCGGCGGTGTTCTACGCGGTCAACCTCGTGATCGCGCGCCATCAGGCGCAGCATGCCAAGCCTATCGAGATCGCTTTCTTCCAGAACTGGTTCATTCTCGCCATGTTCTGCCTGCCTGCGCCCTGGCTGCTGACCGTGCCGACGCCGGGCCAATGGCCGCTGGTGCTGCTGTCTGCGAGCCTTGCCATCGTCTCGCTGCTCCTGCTCTCCTGGGCCTATGCCCGCGCCGAGGCGCAGGTGCTGCTCACCGTCGAATATACCGCCTTTGTCTGGGCCGCGTTGATGGGCTGGCTGTTCTTCCGCGAGGCGCTGACCCCGGTTACGGTCGCTGGGACCTTGCTGATCGTTGCAGGATGCTTGATGGCGGCTCGCGGCCAGCCCGGCCAAGCCGACCCAGTGGAGCCCGCGCTTTCATGATCTCGATCCGTCCCGCTATCCTGACAGACGTGCCGCTGATCCTCCGCCTGGTCCGCGAGCTGGCCGAATTCGAACGCGCGCCGGATGCGGTCGAGGCGACCGAGCCGATGCTGCAGGCCGCCCTGTTCGGCGAGCGCCCGGCTGCCGAAGCCGTGATCGCGGAGATCGACGGTATTGCGCAGGGCTTCGCGCTGTTCTTCCAGAATTTCTCGACCTGGACCGGCCGCCCCGGCATCTATCTCGAGGATCTCTACGTGACGCCGGATGCGCGCGGCGCGGGCGTCGGCACGGCACTGCTTCGCCACCTCGCCGGCATCGCGCTCGATCGCGGCTGCAGCCGTTTCGAATGGGCGGTGCTCGACTGGAATACGCCGGCGGTGGATTTCTACCGGTCGATGGGCGCGGTCGGCATGGACGAATGGACCGTGCAACGCGTCACCGGCGACGCGCTCGTGCAGCTCGCGGGGCGCGGCTGATGGCTTGGGCGCTCCTCATCCTGGGCGGATTCTTCGAGGTGGGCTTCACCACCTGCCTTCGGTTCGTCGAAGGGTTTCGCAATATTCCCTGGACTTTGGGCTTCCTCGCCTCGGTCGCGCTGTCGATGGGGTTGCTGGAGGTGGCGGCGCGCAGCATCCCGATGGGCACCGCCTATGCCGTCTGGGGCGGGATCGGTGCGCTCGGCACGGTGATCGTCGGGATGATCTGGTTCGGCGAGCCGTTCACGGTAATCCGCTCGCTGCTGATCCTCGGCGTGGTGGCCTGCATCGCCGGGCTCAAGATCACGGCGCACTGATGGCGTTCGACGCGGGCCTCGTCGAATGGGTGCGGGAAGCGCTGGAGCCGCTCGGCACCGTGACGATGCGCCGGATGATGGGCGGCGCGACGCTCTATCTCGACGGCACGATCTTCGCGATCGTCGCCGACGACGAGATCTGGTTCAAGGCCGATGCCGAGAGCAACGCGCTGTGGGACGAGGCCGGATATACCGAGCGCTTCACTGTCACCTTCGCCAGCGGCATGGTCGATACGATGAATTATCGCCGCGCCCCGGCCGACGTCTATGACGATCCCGACGCGATGCGCGAATGGGCCGCGCACGGCATCGCCGCGGGCCAGCGCGCGCCGAAGAAGAAGCCTAGGACGAAGACCCACCCAGCACGTTGATCGTAAAGGCGATCACGCCCAGGTTGAACACGAACGCAGCCAGGCACTGCAGCGTCACGACTTGGCGGATGCGTCCGTTGGTCACGCTCACGTCGCTGGTCTGGAAGGTCATGCCCAGGCAGAAGCCGAAATAGACGAAGTCCCAATAATCGGGCTCGGACGTCCCGGGAAATTCGAGTCCGCCCTTGTCGCCCCCGGTCTTGGGATCGCTCGAATAGAAGAGGTGCGCATAGTGCACCGAATAGACCCAGTTGCTGAAGATCCAGCTCAGCACGAGCGTGCCGATGATAAGGATCAGCGTCGGCAGATGCGGCGCCTCGCCCTGCATCAATTCGCTCGCCACGGCTGCCAGCACCGCCAGGCTTACCGCGGTGCTGAGCAACAGCAGCATCACGCGATTGGCGTCGTTGCGGCGCGCGGATTCGCGCATCTGGTTCGATTCATTGCCCAGCATCGGCAAGCAGGCGAGGAGGAACAGCACCGCGCCCAGATCAAAGGCGACCATGGTCCCGAAGCGCCATCCGAACGCGGGGATGGCGAACCAGGCCGTGGTGATGGCAACCGTAAGGAAGAACAGGAAGCGCGGAGGGGCGATGACGTTGCCGATGCCGCGCTTGTGTGACTTGCTCATGCCGAAGCCTAGCGCGGCTGGACGCGGGCGACCAGTGCCGGCCGAACGGAGGCGACCAGCGCGACCAGCAGCAGCGCCATCCAGGCATAGCTGTGCGCCTTCATCATCGTCGGGCTGTGCGGATTGGCTAAGAGGAAACCAATCGAGACGAGCCCGCCCGCGAGCAGCGGACCGGCGGCGACCTTGCCGAGCAAAGGTCCGCGCCACAGCATCAGGGCGAGCAGAATCTCGCCGAGCCCGAGCAGCGCGAATTTGGGTCGGACGGTCCAGAACAGCGCCTGAAGCAGTTCGGGCGTGCCGGGCAGCGCGGCCAGGATGCGGAACATCACCAGCCCTTCGGCCTCGTCGAGCAGCCCGGCGAGCAGGACGATGGCGGCCGTCACCAGGGCCAGGCGCGAGGCCTGCCCGCGCAATGCGAACGCACCCAGAGCGAGGAACGCGGAATAGGCTGGGATAAATCCCAGCAGGTCGAGCCACAATCCGTCGCGCTGTGCCTGAGCGTAGGTGCCGAGGCACGGCTCGGCGCCGAACAGCGCCCGTACCGCATCCGGCGTGCGGGCGAGTTCGAACGCGATGATCGGGCCGGCGCCGTGCGTATCGCCGCACGCCACCAGCCCCGAAATCCAGCCGAACGCGGTGGAGGCAACCAAGGTCGCCAGCCCGGCGAGCGCACAGGCGCGCCAGGCCAGCGTCCCGGTCAGGCGGCCTTGGCCTTCTCGGCCGCCGCGATCGCTTCGAGCACGGTCCTGCGTGCTTCCTCGGCATCGCCCCATTGGCCGATGCGCACCCACTTCTCGGACTCCAGGTCCTTGTAGTGCTTGAAGAAATGCTCGATCTGCTGGAGCACGATCGACGGCAGATCGCCGCGTTCGCCCACATCCGAGTAATAAGGGAAGGTGGTGTCGACGGGGACGCAGATCAGCTTCTCGTCGCCGCCGGCCTCGTCCTCGAGCTTGAGCACGCCGATCGGACGCGCGCGGACGACGCAGCCCGGCACGAACGGCGAGCGCGAGATCACCAGCGCGTCGAGCGGATCGCCGTCGGGCGAAAGCGTGTGCGGCACGAAGCCGTAATTCGCCGGATACCGCATCGGCGTGTGCAGGATGCGATCGACGAACAGCGCGCCGCTGGCCTTATCGAACTCATATTTCACCGGCTCGCCCCCGGTGGGGACCTCGATGATCACGTTCAGGCTGTGCGGCGGATCGTCGCCGACAGGAATCAAATCGATACGCATATTTCTAACCCTGGGTTGGCGTCCGGCCCCGTCTCAGCGGGGCTCGAGCAGCTTGTCTAGGCCAGCCTCTCCTTCGACGGTCTTGACGAGGTGCGGATAGCGCAGGCCCTCGTGATAGTCGATGGCGACTTCGCGGTAGCGATCCCCGCTCTTGAGCAGCAGCTTGATCGGCTCCTTGCTGCCCTTCGCCGCCTTCACCGCGTCCTTCAACCGGTCGCCGGTATAGCCGCGGCCGTTCACCGCGACGATCTCGTCGCCCAGGTCCATCCCCGCGTTGAACGCAGCGCTGTCCCAGGTGACGTTGGTGATGCCCTTGGGCCCGATCGTCAGGCCCAGCGAATAAGTGAAGTCGGCCGCGTCCTTGGCGCCGCGTCCCGCCTTGTTGGGGACGTCGGTATAGACGAGCTTGTAGCCGTTCTTCTCGAAGCCCTTGAGCGGCGCGCGCTCGGTCACCGCGCTCAGCCGCTCGTTGAGGAAGGACTTCCAGTCCCAGGGCACGACCGAATTGAGCGTGCTCGCGACATCGTCGAGCGTATAGGTCACCTCGCCGAAATCGCCGTCGCGATAGCCGAAGAAGCTGCGGGCGAAATCGTCGATCGACTTGGTGCCGCCCGACTTCTCGCGGAGAATCGAATCGACTTCCATCCAGACGAGCAGGCCTTCGTTGTAATAATCCTCCGAGCGCTGCTGGCTCACCCAGCCCTTGGGCCGGCGCGCGGTGATGACCGGATCGTTGGTGGTGTCGACCAGCGGGCGCCATTCGCGCGCCGGGCGATTGTCGAGGCTCGCCATGATCGCGGCATAGGCTTCGAGCGTATCGGCCTTGTTCACCAGGCCTGAGCGCGCCTGGAATACATAGCCCCAGAACTGGGTCTGGCCCTCATAGACCCAGAGCAGCGACCCGCGCATCGGCGTGCGATAGTCGGGGGTCCAGAGATCCGCGCCGCGGCGGAACTTGCCGTCCCAGCTATGGGTGTATTCGTGCGGCAGCAGGTTGCGGCTGCCCGTATTCTCGTCCCACTTGGTGAAATAGCCGGGGCGGGTGCCGTCTTCCGAGCTGCGGTGATGCTCGAGCCCGATTCCGCCCAGTTCCTCGCTGATCGAGAGCAGGAAATGGTAATGGTCGTAATGCTGCGTGCCGAAGGTCTTCACGGCCTGCTCGACCAGCCGCTTGTGCGCCTCGATCTGCTCGGGCTTGGCGTCCAACTCCTCGGGCGAGTCGGCGAAGACGTCGAGCGTGACGCGCGGGCTGAGCTCGATCGGGCGGTAATAGCGCCCGGCGAGCACCGGCGAATCGACCAGGATCTCATAGGTCGTCTTGTCATAGGTATAGGTCGAACCGGTCGCCTTGGAGGGCAGGCCCGACGCCGCCGACCAGCCGGTCGGATACTTCACCGTCGCCTGCACCGGGATGCGCCGGGTGAAATAGCCCGCCGGATAGAGGCTCATCGAGTTCCACTGCAGGCTCATCATGGCAGGCGTCATCACGATGCGGCCCTGATCGGCGACGGTCGCCGAGATGAACTGGAATTCGAGGTCGAGCTTCTTCGCGCCCGCCGGCACGTCGATATGGAAGGCGTAGACGTCGACCGGATCGCGCGTCCAGGCGACGCGCTTGCCGTTCGCCCGGATCTGCAGGCCGGCCAGCTTCTCGATCTCGCCACGCGGGCCGTGATTGCCCGGAAGCCATTTGGGGAAGAGCAGCACCATATGGCCGCTCTTGGCGACGGGGATCACTTCCTTGACGTTGAAGATGCCCTGCTGGGTATTGGTCGCGTCGATGTCGAGCTGCAGCGTGCCGGGATAGGGGACGTCGCGCGCTTCGGGGATCGTGTTGACCGGCAACACCGGCTGCGGCGCCGAATTCTGTGCGAGTGCGGGCGCGGTGGTGGCGAGCAGCAGGGCGGCGAGCGGCAGCATGGGCTTCATCAAGGACAACCTCTTCGGGTCTGGAGCGACGGGCGGTCATAGGCCGCAGGTGGGAAGGCGGTAAAGAGCACATCCTTCACCGCTCCCTAACCATTCCGGGCTTAGGTTTCGGGGATGTTTCACGATCCCGAACTGGCGAATTTGGCCAAGGCCGACCCGCGTCCGCGCTCGGCGGTCAGCGCTGGTGTGGGATTCGCCGGGCTGGTGGGGATGACCGGCTGGATCGTCGCCGCGCACCTGCTCGGGCTCGACGGCCCCTACGCGGCTTTGATCAACGTCCTCGCCTGCGCGCTGCCGATGGTGCTGTGGTCGCTGCTTGTCGATAAGGTCCATCGCAACCCCTCGACCGGCATCGACTGGCAGGTGGTGCGGCCCTGGCGCGAGACGCTCGACCTGTCGGTGACCAAGCTTGCTGGGCTCTGGCTCACCTGGGGCGGGATCGCCGCAATCTATGCGCTCGGCCGCTTCTGGTGGGAAACCCGCTACGCCAATTTCCCGTTCGCGATGTGGTGCTTCAGCGTCGCTGCGCCGGCGCTATTCCTGCTCTCCATTCCCTATGTCCTCTGGCTCGACCGGCGGCTGGTGCAGCCGCGCGACGGCGCCTGGCATCTCGGCGCCTGGCTGATGGGATCGAGCGACGCGATCGACAAGGACGCGATCTGGAACCATCTGCGCAGCTGGACGGTGAAGGGCTTCTTCCTCGCCTTCATGCTCTCGATCGTGCCGCCGGGCTTCGGCGAGTTCGTATCGGCAGATTATAGCCAGGTGTGGCGCGATCCGGTGGCGCTGGCGAACACCTGCATCACCTTCATGTTCCTGGTCGACGTCGCCTTCGCGACCGCCGGCTACATCCTCACCTTCCGCCCACTCGATTCGCACATCCGTACCGCCAATCCCTATGCCGGCGCCTGGGCGGCGGCCTTGATCTGCTACCCGCCCTTCGTGCTGATGGCCGATGGCGGGCCGCTGGACTATCACCAGGGCTCGGCCGACTGGACCTATTGGTATGCGGGCCATCCCTGGCTGCTCGGCGCGATCGGTGTGGTGCTGGTGGGGCTCACCGCCATCTATGCCTGGGCGACGGTCGCGTTCGGCATGCGCTTCTCGAACCTCACGCATCGCGGCGTGCTGACGCATGGGCCGTACGCGTGGAGCCGCCACCCGGCCTATCTCTCCAAGAACCTGTTCTGGTGGCTCTCGACCTTGCCGTTCTTGGCGACTACGGGCTGGGTCGACGGCATTCGCAACGGCGCGGTGATGGCGTGCGTCAGCGGCGTCTATTACTGGCGTGCGCGGACCGAGGAGAAGCATCTCGGCGCCGATCCGGCCTATCGCGACTATAGCGACTGGATGGCGCGCAACGGGGCCGTGTCGCGGTTTTTCCGGTGGGTGCTGCGGAAATAATGCGAAACCGGGAAATCCCCAGATTTCAGAGCTTTAGGGGCGCGTTCGGTCGACTGCGAAGTTGACACGGTTGACACCTGCTATGTCGAAAAATCTTCCTTCCCGAAATTCGGGGCTTTTGGGACTTCGACGATGAGAAAGAGCGGGTCCTTCGATCGGCTTTGAAATCCTACATTGCAAGGTGGGGAGCGCCGCCAACGACCGAGATTGCGAAGGCGCGCGGTTCGGCTAGGTTTTCGCGAAGACATTCGCGGAGTGGAAATGAAGATCGCCATCGCACTGTCGGGACTGGTCGCGATGTTGGCGGCCGCGCCGCTCCATGCCCAGGAAAGCCCGGCGACCTCGCCGCCGCGCACGCTGGACGACATACCGTGTCCGCCGATGCCGGTGATCAGCCCCGAGCGGATGACCCTGATCGTCGAACCCGAGCCCCACATCGCGAAGCTGCCGCCGGCAAGCGAGACGGACCGCGCCAGTTACGCGCGCTGGTCGAAGATCGATCCCGAAGGCGTGTGCTGGTATCGCGAGGCGAACCGGTCGCTGCCGCCCGCCACAGATCACCGCGTCGTCTTCCTGGGGGATTCGATAACCGAATCCTGGAAGCCGTCCATTCCCGCGTTCTTCACCGGCGACGTGCTGGATCGCGGGGTCTCGGGGGAGACGACCACGCAGATGCTGGCGCGCTTCCGTACCGACGTGATCGACCTGCATCCCGCGGTCGTCCACATCCTCGGCGGCATCAACGACATCCACAGCCCGCCCGGCACCGCGCTGACCCGGTCGAACATCGAATCCATGGTCGAGTTGGCGCGGGCGCGCGGGATCACGGTGATCCTGGGCGCGGTCACGCCGTCCTCCTTGTTCCGGGGTTCGCTCGACAAGGCTTTCGGTGCGCATATCGTCTGGCTCAATCACTGGCTGCGCGACTATGCCGGGAAGAACGGCCTGATCTATGTCGACTATCACGGGCCGCTTGAGGACGGGAAACTCGGGATACGGGACGGCCTGTCCAATGACGGCCTCCATCCCAATCGACGGGGCTTCGAGATCATGACCCCGTTGGCGCGGGCGGCCGTCGATCGCGCGCTCAAGAGCCGGACTTCACCTCTTCGTAGACCCGGGTGAAGTCCTTCCACTCTTCATTGCGGCGGTCGCAAAATGGTGGATCATCGTGCGATGAAACTCTCGATTCGCACGCTGCTTATTCTGCTGCTGCTCCCCTCACTCGCCCTTGAAGCCATTCTCCGCCTTGCGCCTCACCTGATCGAGAGCGCCGCGTTGTCCACATTGGTGGTCACCGCGGTCGTTGCTGGAGGTCTATGTGCGGTCGTGACATCAAGGTGGCCCGCTTCCGCGCAACTTGTCGTCGGGACAGTATATGCGGTGGGGTCGATCTCGTTCCTCTGGCTCGGGATGGACTGCGCGCGAGGAAGTTGTTTTTGATCGAGGACGGTAGTCGCCGACGCTAGAACTTCGCCTCTTCGTACACCCGGCTGATATCGCCGTTCCATTCGCCATTGAAGCGATCGAGCAGGATCTGGGCGGGGACCCTGCCGGTGCGGACGATCTCGCGCAACGGATCGAGGAAGCCGCTTTCATTGTCGCCCGAAGCGTTGAACCGGGCGCGGGCATTCAGGCCGGCCGCCGCGATGTCGAGCACCTGGCCGGCGATGTCCCTGAGCTTGCCGCCGCCCGGGATCGGCGCGTCGAGCGCCAGCTTGGGCACTGCGTTGCGGAGCGCCAGCCGCTCTTCCATCGTCCAGTCGTGGACCAGGTCCCATGCCGCATCGAGCGCGGCCTCGTCGTAGAGCAAGCCGACCCAGAGCGCCGGCAGCGCGCAGATCCGGCCCCAGCGGCCACCATCGGCGCCGCGCATCTCGAGGAACTGCTTCATCCGTACTTCGGGGAAGGCGGTGGAGAGATGGTCCGCCCAATCGTCGATCGTCGGCTTGTGGCCGGGAAAAGCGGGCAATTCGCCCTTCAGGAAGTCGCGGAAGCTCTGCCCGGCGGCGTCGATATATTTCCCGTCGCGGTAGACGAAGTACATCGGCACATCGAGCGCGTAGTCGGCGTAGCGCTCATAGCCGAAGCCCTCTTCGAAGACGAAGGGCAGCATGCCGGTGCGCGCCGGATCGGTGTCCGACCAGATATGGCTGCGATAGGAGAGATAGCCGTTGGGCTTGCCCTCGAGGAACGGCGAGTTCGCGAAGAGCGCGGTGGCGAGCGGCTGGAGCGCCAGCCCGACGCGGAACTTCTTCGCCATGTCGGCTTCGGAGGCATAGTCCAGATTCACCTGGATCGTGCAGGTCCGCAGCATCATGTCGAGGCCGAGATTGCCGACGCGCGGCATGTGCCGCAGCATGATTTCGTAGCGGCCCTTGGGCATGATCGGCAGCTCGGCGCGGGTCTTGTCGTGCCACATGCCGAGGCCGAGGAAACCGATGCCGAGCCTGTCGCCCACGGCCTTGACCTGCTGCAGGTGGCGTCCGGTCTCGGCGCAGGTCTCGTGGAGATTCTCCAGCGGCGCGCCCGAAAGCTCGAACTGGCCGGCCGGCTCGAGGCTGACGGCGCCGTCGGGGCCCGACAGCGCGATGATATTGCCCCCCTCATAGACCGGCTTCCAGCCGAACTCGGTGAGGCCGATCAGCAGCGCATGGATGCCGCCCGGCTCCTCATAGCTGGGGGCGCGGTGATCGGGCGACTTCCAATAGACGAACTTCTCGTGCTCGGTGCCGATGCGCCAGCGCTCGCGGGGCTTTTCGCCGCGCGCGAAATAGTCGACCAGCTGCGAGCGGTCCTCGATGACCGGTGCGTTGTTATCCGAAACGGTCTTCGTGCTCATGGCGCGCATGTAGCGGCGGGCGCGGACCTGCGCCAGAGCCTTTCCATACCGCTCGGTCACCAATCCCCAACCGTGCCCATCCAAAGACTTACCGCCGCCGCGGCCGCAGTTTCCGCGCGCAGGATGCGCGGGCCGAGCGCAATGCCCACGGCCTGGGGCAGTGCGCGAATCGCCTCGCGCTCGGCATCGTCGAAGCCGCCCTCCGGGCCGATCAGGATCGCGGCGGGTCCGGGCCGGGCGCGCATCGCCTCGATCGCGGCGATGCCGCCGGCCTCGTCGGCGAAGAACAACGCGCGTTCCTCGGGCCAGTCACGGAGCAGGGCGGGCAGCTTCACGGCGTCGGCCAGCTGCGGCAGCGCGGTGCGCCCGCATTGCTCGGCCGCCTCGATCATGTGGGTGCGCAGGCGTTCGAGGTTGAGACGATCGATCACGGTGCGCCGGGTTAGCACCGGCACCAGCCGGTCGACGCCCAGCTCGCACGCCTTCTCCGCCACCCAGTCGATCCGGCCCTTCTTGATCGGCGCGGCGCACAGCCAGAGATCGGGCACCGCCTCGCGCTCGCGGAGCCGCTCGGTCACGTCGAGGACCAGGTCGCGCTTGCCGGCCGAGCGGACCACGCCCAGCCATTCGCCGGTCGCATCGTCGAACAGCTTGACTACCGCGCCCGGCTTCATCCGCATCACCGAGAGCAGGTAATGCGCCTGGGGCCCGTCGATACGGATCTCGCCGGGCGCGAGCTCGGCTTCGACGAACAGGCGCGGGGTGGATTGGGGCGGCCAGGCGGGCGTTGCGGGCATGGCGCAGCTCTAGGGTTTGTCCCGATCAGATGGAAGCTCGTGCTCCTGCGAAAGCAGGAGCCCAGAGTGACGAGGGAATCGCTTGGGATCCTGGGCTCCTGCTTTCGCAGGAGCCCGTTCAAGCTCGACGGGACACGCTACAGCCGCGTCACCCCCGCGCGATCAATAACCGTCGCCGCCCGAGCTCATGCCGCCGGGGCCCATGCCGCCCTGGCCCATTCCGCCGCCGCGTCCCATGCCGCCGCCACGGTGACCGCCGCCACGCCGTCCGCCGCGGCCGCCTTCGCCGCCCCGGCCGGGAGCGGGCCCGGCGACGATCTTGGGCAGTTCGTCATGCTGGATCTTTCCGTCGCCATTCTTGTCGAGCATGTCGAAGCGCTTGTCGGCGGCAAAGGCGAACTCGGCGGTGTCGACGCCGCGATTGAAGTTGCGGTCCGCCACGACCACCGGCTCGGGATAGTCGAAGAAGCTGAACCGCGCCGCGCCCTGGCGACCGCGCGCCGCGCTGGCATCGCGCCGCGCCGGCGTGTCCTCGCCGCCTTCGAACTCGGTCGCGGCGCTGCGCTGCGAGCCGCCGCCGAAATCGCTCACCCGGATCTCGGGCGCGAGCACGGTCTCGTAATATTCGATGTCGTCGGGATCGATCTCGCCGTCGTGCCGACGATCGAGGATCGCGAAGAAGCGCTTGGCGTCGGCCTGGAATTCGGCGCGGCTGAGCGCGCCGTCATGGTCGGTGTCGGCGGCGTTGAACCACAGGTCCTGTGGCATCGTGCCGCCCGAATCGGAGCGGAAAGGCTCGCCCATCGGGCTGATGAAGAGCTGCTCGCGCGGCGCGGCGGCCGCAGCACCGGCGGTGGCGGTCAGGATCAGGCTGGAGAAGAGAAGGATACGCATCGCTCGCCCTTGGAAAATGAGGGTCCCCATAATGCCCGCTAGGCCCGAATTGTCGCAAGAATGTGCCTGGCGCGACAAAATCCTGTTGCGACGCCCCGGGGGTGTGGCAGCAGGGCGGGCATGACCTCACCCGCGCCCGACATCGTTCCCGATACCGAGCATCGCGGCCTGGTCGGGCTGCTTCCCATCGCGGCGCGGCCCTATGCGCTGCTGGCGCGGTTCGACCGGCCGATCGGCTGGTGGTTGCTGTTCTGGCCCGGCGCCTGGGCGATCGCGCTGTCGGGACAGGCACTGGCGCGCTGGGACCTGATCCTGTGGTTCCTGCTCGGCAGCATCGCGATGCGCGGCGCGGGCTGCGTCTATAACGACATTGTCGACCGGGACCTCGACCGCCAGGTGGCGCGCACGCGCAGCCGGCCGCTCGCCAGCGGCGCGGTGTCGCTCAAGGCCGCCTGGGTGTGGCTGGTGGCGCTGTGCCTGGTCGGGCTCGTCGTGCTCGTCCAGCTTCGCCTCTTCGCGGTGTGGGTCGCGCTCGCCAGCCTCGTGCTGGTCGCCGCCTATCCCTTCATGAAGCGGATCACCTGGTGGCCCCAGGCCTGGCTGGGCCTGGTCTTCTCCTGGGCGGCTTTGGTCGGCTGGGCCGAGGCTCCGGACATGCATTTCACGCCCGGGCTGCTGCTCTATGCCGGCGCGGTGTTCTGGGTGATCGGCTATGACACGATCTATGCGCTGCAGGACGTCGAGGATGATGCGCTGGTCGGCGTGCGTTCCTCGGCGCGCCGGCTGGGAAGCCGGGTACGGCCGGGCGTCGCCGCTTTCTATGCGGTCGCGCTGGCGCTGTGGGGCGCTGCCTTCTGGCAGCTCCGCTCCGATCCGCTCGCGCTCCTCGCCTTGCTGCCGATGGCGCTCCATCTTGCCTGGCAGGTGCTGACCCTGGTGCCCGCGGACGGTGTCAACGCGCTCGCCCGCTTCCGTTCGAACCGCAACGCCGGGCTGCTGATGTTCGCGGCGTGCTTCGTTATCGGCCAGACGCTTTGACGTTGGCCCCTCGCGTACCTAAGTGCCAGCGATGCTGAATAGGGAACAAGCCTGCGAACGCGTCCGCGACGTCGTCGATCGCGCGCGGAAAGCCGGCGCCGACGCTG
Organism: Sphingomonas sp. JC676; assembly: GCF_014489075.1. Lineage (GTDB taxonomy): Bacteria > Pseudomonadota > Alphaproteobacteria > Sphingomonadales > Sphingomonadaceae > Sphingomonas. The sequence continues at coordinate 91,740 of NZ_JACTGR010000007.1, forward strand.
CCGATGCCGTGTTCGCCGCCGATCGCTCGCTCTCCGTCTCGGTGCGGATGGGCGCGCTGGAGGATGTCGAGCGCTCGGAGAGCGAGGAACTGGGCCTGCGCGTGTTCGTCGGCCAACGCTCGGCCAGCGTCTCGACCTCCGATCTCAGCTCCCAGGCGATCGACGTGCTGGTCGATCGCGTGCTCGCCATGGCGCGCGAGGCGCCCGAGGACAAATGGGCCGGGCTCGCCCCCGAGGCTCGGCTGATGCACGGTGCGCCGCCGCATCTCGATCTCGACGACGGCGCGCATATCGAGCCCACGGCGCTGAAGCAAAGGGCGCTTGTAGCCGAGGATGCCGCGCGCGCCGTCGAAGGCATCACCAACAGCGAAGGCGCCAGCGCGGGCGGTTCGCGATCGGTGATGGCGCTCGCCACCAGTCACGGCTTCACCGGCGCTTATGCCCAGACCAGCCACGGGCTGTCGGCGAGCGTGCTCGCCGGCACCGGCAGCGGCATGGAGCGCGACTATGCGCATCATTCGGCGCGCCACGCCGCGATGCTGGAAGCACCCGAGATCATCGGCCGCCGCGCCGGTGAACGTGCGGTGGCCCGGCTCAATCCCGCCAAGATCGCCAGCGGCGCGCTGCCCGTTGTGTTCGACCGCCGCGTCTCGGCGGGTCTGCTCGGCCATCTGCTGGGCGCGATCAGCGGCTCGGCGATCACGCGCAAGACCAGCTTCCTACAGGATGCGCTGGGCAGCCAGGTGTTCGCGCGCACCGTCACCATCTGCGACGATCCGCATCGCCCGCGCGGGCTGCGCTCGCGTCCGTTCGATGGCGAGGGGCTGCCGGTGTTGCCGGTGAAGCTGGTCGACGAAGGCATGCTCGAGACCTGGCTGCTCGACAGCGCTTCGGCCCGCCAGCTCGGCCTCGAGCCCACCGGCCATGCCTCGCGCGGCATCGCGGGCGCGCCGGGCGTCGCGCCGAGCAATCTCTACATGCAGGCGGGCAATATCCCACCCGAGACCCTGGTCGGTGAGATCAGCCGCGGCCTGCTCGTTACCGAGCTGATCGGCCAGGGCGTCAACGGCGTTACCGGCGACTATAGCCGTGGCGCAGCGGGTTTCCTGATCGAGAATGGCGAGATCACTACCCCGGTCTCCGAAGTCACGATCGCGAGCAACCTCAGGGACATGTTCCTCGCGCTCACCCCCGCCAATGACCTCGAATTCCGCTTCGGCATCAACGCACCGACGATCCGCATCGACGGGATGACGATTGCCGGTGACTAGTTTGGACCCTCATCTCGCCCAGCAGATCGCGGCGATCGCCGCCGATGCCGGGCGGCTCGCGATGGACCGCTGGCAGACCGACTTCAAGCGCTGGGAGAAATCGCCCGGCAATCCGGTCTGCGCGGTCGATCTCGAAGTCGATGCGATGCTGCGGGTTCGGCTCAACGACCTGTTGCCCGATGCCGGCTGGCTCTCCGAAGAGACGATCGACAATGCCGCGCGCCTCCAGTCGGACCGCATATGGGTGGTCGATCCGATCGATGGCACGCGCGACTATCTGCGCGGCCGGCCCGGCTGGGCGGTGTCGATCGCCCTGGTCGAGCATGGCCAGCCTGTATTCGGCGTGCTCGATGCGCCGGCGCGTGGCGAAGTGTGGACGGCCGAGGCGGGCAAGGGCGCCTGGCGCAACGGCCAGCGCCTCCACACTGCCGAACGCAGCGAACTGGCCGGTGCGCGCGTGCCCGCCGATCAGTTGCCCAAGGTCGACCAGGATCTGACGATGGTCGCCAAGCCCAATTCGATCGCGCTGCGCATCGCGATGGTCGCCGCCGGCGAGGCTGACCTCGTCGCGACTTTGCGCTGGGGCCATGAATGGGACCTCGCCGCCGCCGTGCTGCTCGCGCGCGAAGCCGGTACGACGGTGACCGATGCACTGGGCGGAGCGCTCCATTTCAATACCCCGGCGGGCGAGGCATTCGGCGTGCTGGCGACCGCACCTGGGATCCACGCCGCGGCAGTGGATCGCCTGGCCGAGCGTGCCGCAGCCAGCGTAAAGCGATAGCGGTCATGGACCAGCCGGGCATCGTCCTGATCAATGTCTTCACGGTCGATCCCGCGAACCAGCAGCGCGTCGTCGATCTGCTTACGCGCGCGACCGAGGATTTCGTCGCTCATGCGCCGGGATTTCTGTCCTCGACGCTGCACCGAAGCACGGATGGCACCAAGGTGACGATGGTCGCGCAGTGGCGCAGCGTCGAGGACTATGAGGCGATGCGGCGTGATCCTGGACCTCGGCCTTTCCTCGAGGAAGCGCTGACGATCGCCCGGTTCGATCCCGGCATGTACGAGGTCATCCGGACGTTCCACCCGGCGGAGTCCTGAGCCGGGGCCCCTGGCTCCTGCCCATTTCCTCATCGCCAGCAAATCGGGATCGCCCGTGCGCGAACCGGGCCGGCTTCTGCGCCGTTGGCTACCGATTACCGTCCTTCTTCCACCAGCGGCGAAGCGTTGGAATTTCGCGGCGAAGTCGATATCGAGTCCAAAGTTAAAGCATCGAGATTGGGTCAAATCGGACCGATCGCGTTTGTGGCTTGTGCCGGAAAATGTTAATGTAAACATCGCAGAGTCGCTCAGATAAAAATCAAAACTATTCAACGAGGTCGCCAGACTGTCGTCAGAGATACTATCTCTGGCGTGACAGAATTATTGCACTTTCTTCGACAACATAATCGATGGAGAGAAAGATGGCTGGTGATATCGGAATCAGAGAACAACTAATTATTCTGCCAAAGGCGGGCGGCGCGGAGTCCTTGCTGCGCAGCCCTCAGGCACTGGCGGCTTCGCTCGGGCAGAGCGGCGGGCGGATCATGCATCGCTATGGCGATCGTGTTCTCCTCGCCGAAGTGCCGCCCGGCGCCGAAACCCGGCTGTCGCTGGATGGCCGCGCGCCCGACATGGCGACTGCCGAAGCTGCCGCTCCGGACGATCTCACCGAAACGGAGAAATTGGGCGTCGAGGCGTTCGCGCTCCGCCAATCCCCGAAATACGCCAAGGCCAAGGCATCGCGACCGCATCAGGGTGCGTCGTGGGAAGGCCCGGGCGACGTCCAGCCGCTCACCTGCATGGATGTGGGGCGCGATCCCGGCGGGCATGCCCATGTGGAAGGCGCGCTCGCCTCAGAGGCCGGGGCGCCGCCGCTCAGCGCCCGGCTGACCGGCAAGGTCGCAGTGGCGATCATCATCATCGACGGGCCGACCGCGGCGCTGAAATTCACCGCTGCGGAACGGACCAAGGTCGTTGCCGAGGTCCAGAACGGCCTGGGCTGGCTGGGCGCGCAGAATGCCGCCGGCGCGGTGAGCTTCTTCTACGAGATACACACGCCGTCGATCACCGCGACCCCCTTGACGGGCAATCCCTCGAGCGACGCGATGGAGAACCGTTTCCGCGATCCGGCGATGGCGACGCTCGGCTATGGCGCGGGGCTCGCCAATGTCACCAAATATGCGAACGACCTGCGCACCAAGCTCGGCACCGACTGGGCCTATGTCGGCTTCTTCACCAAATATCCGGTGGGGCATTTCGCCTATGCTTCGATCGGCGGTCCGCGCATCATCATGGACTATGCCAATGACGGCTGGGGCCCGGACAATATCGACCGGGTGTTCGCACATGAGAGCGGCCATATCTTCGGCGCGCCGGACGAATATGCATCGAGCGGCTGCACCTGCGGGGGCTCCTGGGGCTATTACGGCAAGCCCAACAGCAATTGCGAGAATTGCGCGCCCGGCGGTGGCGTCAAATGCCTGATGAAGTCCAACGACTGGGAGATGTGCTCGGTCACGCCCTATCATCTGGGATTCCCGCTGGCCGACCAGCGGTATTCGGGGGTCTTCCGCGCGGGCACCGGCAAATACGCGCTGTGGCTCAACGCCAGCTACGACAGCTTCGTCGCGAAGTGGCAGCTATGGGCGGGGCAGGGGCTGAGGCTGGTCGATCTCGACATCGTCCAGGTCGGCAACGAACGGCGCTACAACGGCGTCTGGATGGCCGGCAACGATGCCTATGGCCTGTGGCTCAACGCCGACTGGAATGCCTTTACCGCGAAGTGGCAGCAATGGTCGGCCCAGGGATTGCGCCTAGTCTGCATGGAGGTGGTGCGCGTCGGCAACCAGAACCTCTATTCGGGCGTGTTCCGTGCCGGCACCGGCGGCTATGGGCTGTGGGGCAACGCCACCTGGGCGAGCTTCACCGCGAAATGGCAGGAATGGTCGAAGCAGAATCTGCGCCTCGTCGATCTCACCATCACCAATTTCGGCAATGACCGGCGCTATTCGGGCGTGTTCCGCGCCGGCACCGATGCCTATGGCCTGTGGGTCAACACCGACTGGGCATCGTTCGAGGCCAAGTGGAAGGAATGGTCGAAGCAGAATCTCCGGCTGGTCGATCTGGAAGTCACCAGCTTCGGCGGCGAGCGCCGCTACTCGGGGGTCTTCCGCGGCGGCACTGACGGCTATGGCCTGTGGGTCAACGCCAATTACCCCAGCTTCAGCGCGAAGTGGCAGGAATGGAGCGCGCAGAATCTGCGCCTCATCGATGTCGAAGTCACCGATCCCGCCAATACCGCCAATGCCCAGGTCAAGGTGGGCGCCGGCGCATTGGCGCTCGGACTGGAAGCCGATGAAAATGGCGGCGACGGCTATGGCGGCATCTTCGGGACCGACGGGACGGCTGATTCCGGCGCGGACGTCGATACCGGATCGATGTTCGCGGGCGAACCGGCGGCGGCCGCGGCGGCGGCGCCCGGGGACGGCGAGAATGGCTTTGGCGGCATGTCCCAAGGGGGTGCGCCGGGCACGGCATCCTATGAACCGGGGCCGATCACATCGGCGCCCGTCGGCGCCGGAGCACCCGATAGCGGCTTTGGCGGGTTCGGCGGCCTTGGCGGCGCATCGACGCCCGTAGGTGCCAATGACGGCCCGGAGGGGGCGGACAGCTCGGATGGGCTGGGCGGTATCGGCGAAGGCGGGGCGGCCGATCTCGACACCGGCGGAACCGGCGCTATGGGTTGAACCATGGGCGAGATGCTGATCATCCTGGCCAAGGGCCGGACCGCTGCCGAGCTGGAAGGCCTGGCGACGGTCCGGCAGCGCTACGGCGACCGCGTGTTCGTGGTCGCCGCTGCCGAACCGGCGCCGCTGGGGGCGCTTGGCGACGTCTTCCCGGCCGACAGCAAGGCACCCGAGTCCGACGAGAGCCTGTCGACGACCGAGCAGCTGGGAATCTCCGCCTGGAATGCGCGCGAGGATCTGGCGAACAAGCAGCGTCCCGGTGAAGGGCTCGACTGGGACAGCGAAGGCTTCGAAGCGCCCTGAGCGCGGCGAAGGGGAGGTCCGGCGCCTCAGGCGCTCGGGCCATCCTCGTCGCGATACTTGATCTGGAGATAGCGCCCGCGCGTCGCGAGCAGGTCGAGATCGCCCTGCGCCAGCTGCGCCGACATCTGGCCGATCTCCTCGTCGATCACCTGCAGCCCCTGTGCGAGCTGCTGGTCCGGGGTCAGCCCGTTGCGCTCGACCCGGCGGAGCGGCTCGGGCACGCGGCCATAGCCCTTGACCAGCTCGGGCAATTGCTCGCCCAGCAGCTTGCGCACCTCGCCGGCGGCGGGCGAGCTATCGTCCAGCGTCGCGAGCTGCGGCGCCAGAATCTCCAGCTTCACGCCGATTGAATCGACCAGGGTCCGGACCGGCGCCGGGAGCGCGAGGCGCTGCGATTCGAGCCAGCGCTCGGTGGTCAGCGGCAATGCCTTGAGCGGCGCCTGGGCAAGCTGCTCGACATTGGGCGCCGCGGTGAGCGGGAAGACGGTGAAGAACAGCGTGGCGAGGATCAGCAGCAGCATCACGCCCAGCGCGCCGAACATGCCGATGCCGTTCGGCAGCACCAGCCCCGCGACGATCGCCGCGATCACGATCGCGGTATCGGCGAGGACGACCCGGCCCACGCGGCGCACCACCTCGGCATTGCGCCGCTGCGCGGTGCGCTTCGACACGGAGGAATAGCGCTCGCGGGTGCGGTCGAGGAGTTCGCCCGCGCGCGCGAGCTGATGGTCGACGTCGGTCGGCATGGCCGGTTACATCGCCTCCAGCTTGAAATTGTCGGTCGCGGCGCCGCTCTGGTTCTGCGCCGCGCCTTCGGCCCGGGCGATATAGCCTTTCGACTTCTCGACCTCGCTCGAAAGCGTGTTGACCGTGGTCTTCATGCTGTCGAGCGCCTTGAGCTTGAAGGTGTCGATCGCGTCCATCGTGTCGTAGATGTTCTGGAACGCGCGCTGCAGCGTCTCGACCGGAATCGTCGCGCTCGCCGCCTGCTCATGGATCGCCGCCGACTGGCTCTTGAGCAGCTGGCCGGTCGAATCGATCAGGCCCGCCGTTGTGGTGTTGAGCGCGGTGATCTGGTCGAGCACCAGCTTCTGGTTGGTCAGCGCCTGGGCCACAGTGACCGCGGTGCGCAGCGCCGAGACAGTGGTGGTGGAAGCGCGGTCTACACCCTTCACCAGCTCGACATTGTTCTTCTTGACCAGGTCTAGCGCCAGATAGCCCTGCACCGTCACCGCCATCTGGGTGAGCAGGTCCTGGGTGCGCTGGCGGACATAGAAGAGCGCGGTCTCGCGCAGCGCCTTGGCCTTGGCCGGATCGGTGTGATCGAGCTCGTTGGCCTTGTCCTCGATCTTCGCGTCCATCGCCTTGGACAGGTAGATCATCTGCTCGAGGCGACCCATCGAGTTCCACAGATTGGCGCGCTCGGTATCGATCGCGGCATTGTCCATCAGCAGCTCGTCCTTGCCGTTGGACAGGCTCTTCAGGATGCCGTTGATGTGGCTCTGCGACGATTGATATTTGCGGAAATACTGCTTCAGCCCGCCGCCGCCGAACAGCTTGCTGAGAAAGCCGTCATTGCCGCCGACCAGCCGGCCGTTCTTGCTGGGATCGAGATCCTCGACGGTCTTGCGCAGCGCGAGCAGGTCGGCGCCGACGCCGGTATCGTTGCCGATCGCCTTGACCGGGCGGTCGAGGAAGCGGTTCGACTGGCCGGCCGCGTCGCGGATCTCCTTCTGGCCCATCGCCGCGATCGCATCGACGCGCTTGCCGAATTCGGGCGAGTTGACGTCCTGCGCCACCAGATCGTCGATGAAGGTATCGACCCGCGCTTCGAGCTCGGTCCGCTTCTTGTCCTCCACCGGCACCAGGCCTGCCGCCTTTTCGGGCGCGACCACCTTTACCGGCTCGGGCGGAGTCAGCACCAGGTCCTGTTCGGCCGTCGCGGTTTCCGTCGCCATGCAATCCCTCCAAAAGCTGCTGCTCCCACCAATAGGGGCTTTGCCGCTTCTATCCAAGTGTGTCAGTTAAATAGTACACCTGACGCGCTTCGCCAAGGGCAGGCGGAAAGGGCGCGCGGCGTCGCTCCAGAAGTGGACCCGAAAGCCGGGCGTGTCTGGGGCGTTGCTCCAATCGTTCCATGTAACGCCATCGCAATGAAAATGTCGCGAGATTGGCATTGTCCCGGGGCACAGGGCGGCCGTGCGGCACTGCAGCAACGGCCGCGTCAAGGGGAACAACGTGATCCGATCTGCTTCCAGCCTGCTCGCGCTCGCCGGCGCGCTTCTCTATGCCAATGCAGCTTTCGCACAAACGGCCGAAGCCGACGCGGGCGACAATGCATCCGATGAAGCCACGACGATCGTCGTCACTGCCAAGTCGACGCGCTCGGCAACCGCGATCCCCCAAAGCGAGATCCAGAAGATCCTGCCCGGCGTCTCGCCCCTGAAGGCGATCCAGACGCTGCCCGGCGTGCTCTACATCACCGCCGATCCCTGGGGCTATAACGAGCAGAACGCCCAGATCTTCATCCACGGTTTCGCCGCCAACCAGCTCGGCTACACCATGGACGGCATTCCGCTGGGCGACCAGAGCTACGGCAACTATAACGGCCTCGCTCCGCAGCGTGCGGTCATTTCGGAAAATGTCGGTCGCGTTGTCGTGGCGACAGGCGCCGGCGATCTCGCCACCGCATCGAACAGCAATCTTGGCGGCACCGTCGAAACCTTTTCGTCGAATCCGCTGGACAAGTTCGGCATCCAGGCCGCGCAGACCGTCGGCAGCTACGAGACGTCGCGCACGTACGCACGCATCGACAGCGGTACCTTTGGCGGAGCGAACTCGGGCTATGTCTCGGTGGCGCGCCAGCATGCGCGCGCCTGGGACTTCGATGGCGATCAGGGCGGCTGGCAGGCCAACGCCAAGTTCGTGCACGACGATACGGTCGGCAAGCTCACGCTCTTCTTCGACTATAACGACATGAAGCAGCCGAACGAGGACGCCACCGTCATCTTCAAGCCTTCCGCTGGCGGCACCGCGACCCCTGTCCAGCTCTATACGCCTTACACGAAGCCCTTCTTCTATCCGGATTTCAGCGGGTATCGGACATCTTACCTGAGCGCGCTGGGCAATTCGCCGGCCGCTGTGGGCAGCAACTATCGCAACTATTATTCGGATGCGCAGCGCACCGATTATCTCGGCTATGCGCGCTACGACGCGCACATCGCGGACAATGTGACGCTGTCGAACACCGTCTATTTCCATCACAATGATGGCGCCGGTGTCGTCGCCGGCCCGCTGGGCCAGTCGATCACGACTGCGCAGCCCTATCTCGATCCCAATTATGCGAGCCTTCCGACCAATTGCCGTTTCGGCGGCAACGCCAACGGGATCCGGCCGGCCGCGTGCACGGCGCTGACCGACGCCCAAGCGGCGGCGGCTGGCGCGGCATTGGTCAAGGCGACCGGCGGATCGGGCCTGATCACCCGCACCACCGAATATCGTATCGATCGCGCCGGCGCGATCACGGCGCTCAATGTGGATCTGGGCGCCCACAAGATCGAGATCGGCGGCTGGTTCGAGCATAACAGCACGACGCAGTGGCGCCGCTGGTACGGTGTCGACGTCAACAATCCGGGGTCGAGCACGCCCTATATCCGCCCGCTCGACGTCGCGCAGCCGCTGTTCACCCAATATCAGGGCGAGGCCCGGATCAACGAGCTGCAGCTCCATGTCCAGGATAGCTGGCAGGTATTCGAGCCGCTGCTCGTCCAGATCGGCTTCAAGACCAGCGCCCAATGGGCGGATGGTCGCTTCCCGGTGCAGCCCAAGGCCGGCTCCCTGTCGGGCCTCTCGGGCGGCCTGCCGCAGGGCAACATCAACACGCTGCGCTGGTTCCTGCCCGCGATCGGCGCGACCTACGACTTCAACGGTCACGAAGAGATTTATTTCAACGTTCAGAAGAATTTGCGCCAGTATCAGGCATATCTGGCCGGCGGCGGCGGTCCGTGGTTCACCGGCAGTCAGGCGGCGTTCGACGCCTTCGCCGATCAGGGCAAGCCGGAGAGCAGCTGGACCTATGAAGGCGGCCTGCGCACCCACCGCACCTTCGCGCACGAGATCGGGCTCGAGGCGCAGATCAATTATTACCACGTCGTGTTCAACGACCGCCTGCTGGCGATCTCGACAAATCCGGGCGGCATCGCCGGCAGCGGCATCACCGGCGGCACGTCGATCCTGGTCAATGTCGGTGACGTGCACACGGACGGCGTCGATGCCGCGTTCACGCTGCGCATCGGCCGCAACTTCTCGTTCTACAATGCGATCTCCTACAATCTGTCCAAGTATCAGAGCGACTACACGTCGGCGGCGACCGGCATCGGCGGCGCCACCGATACCTGCATCGGCGGCTTCCTCGTCGTCGGCGGTGTCGTGCCGACCTGCGGCAAGCAGCTGCCTGGCACGCCGAAGTGGATGAACAAGACGGTCATGTCGCTGTCGAACGGTCCGGTCGAGGTGCAGGTGATCGGCGATCTTGTGGGCCGCCGCTTCTCCACCTTTACCAACGACGCCAGCGTACCGTCCTATTTCCTGACCTCGATGCGTGTCGCATTGCGGGTGCCGGACAACATCCTGCCGCTGCGCAAGGCGGAGATTGCGTTCAACGTCACCAACCTGACCAACCGGAAAGGCTGGTCGAGCCTTTCGATCGGATCGCCGACCAACAGCTATTCGGCCTATCCGATCGCGCCGCGCCAATGGTTCCTGACGCTGTCGGCCGCCTACTGACACGCCGGCCGCAGGCGGGGCCTCGTTCATCGAGGCCTCGCCTGGTGCGCCCCCTACGGTCACACCGTCTTTCGGCCAGCGCCGCAGGGGAGCCCCGCCGGCTCAACCGACGGGTTCAGGCGACGCCGAGCCTGCCGCGCTCGCCCTCACGGGGCGTCGCGAGTTCCTCGGGCGTCGCGAAATCGGCCAGATCCGCCGCCTCGTAGAACGGCCGGATCTGGATCTCGCTGCGGCCCGGCATGCAATTGGGGCTGCGCTTCGCCCAGGCCACGGCTTCGTCCATGTCCTTGACCTCCCAGATCGAGAAGCCGGCGACCATCTCGTGGGTCTCGGCGAACGGCCCGTCGATGACGGTGCGGCTGGAACCTTCGCAGACGATGCGCTTGCCCTCGGCGGTGGGCTTGAGACCGGCCCCGGCGACCATGACGCCGGCGGCGACCAACTCCTCGGTGAACTTGTCCATCGCTGCGAACGCCTCGAGCATCTCGGGCGTGGGGGTCAAATCCGTCTGGCTGTTCTCATTGGCCATCGCAAACACCATCACGCGCATCGTCTGTCTCCTTATGTGAGCCGGCCCTTTTGGCGTCTCATCGGGACGACGAACGAGTTTGTCGGAAATCGACATGGTTCTGCAATTTTTCTCGTGCGCCGAAGCGCGCGGTGGGAACGGCCGCGGCGAAACCGCAGGCACGTCTTCTATCCCGCTCGCCCCGCCTTGAGCACGCGGCCCCACCAGGCCAGTTCGTCGAACACCCGGGCCAACGCCTTGTTGTCATGCTCATCGCCCTCGAACCGGTCGTCGCGGCGCTTGCCGCCGGGGCGGACAAGGTGGACGGCGTTGCTGAGCGGCGCCATCTCGAGCGATACCGAAGTCAGGCGCAGTTGCTCGACCGAGCGCGCGCCGCCAACGCCGCCATAGGCGACGAAGCTCACCGGCTTGCGGTTCCATTCGGCATAGACGGTGTCGAGCGCGTTCTTCAGGACGGCGCTCGGCGAATGATTATATTCCGGCGCCACCAGGATATAGCCGTCCGCCGCAGCGATCTTCCCGGCCCAACGCTGCTGGAGCGGATCGGTATAGGCGCCCGCGGCCGGTGCCCGGGAATGCCAGTAGAAAGGCAACTCCCATGCCTTGAGATCGACCAGCTCACAGGCGAGATCGTCGCGCAGCGCTGCCTGCTCCATCACCCAGTTGGCGATGGGTAATGCCATCCGCCCCTCGCGCACGCTGCCGATGATGACGTGGATGTTGAGGGGTTCTGTCATAGGGAAACTTCCTAGCGGCACATCCCCTTCCCGCAACGCACAAATTCGGCTATGGGCGCCCGCGATACGCGCTTCCGCGACATTCAGGACAGAATATGAATCTTCGTAACGTGGCGATCATCGCCCACGTCGATCACGGCAAGACAACGCTAGTCGACCAGCTTTTCCGCCAATCGGGCACGTTCCGCGACAACCAGCGCATCGAAGAGCGTGCGATGGATTCGAACGATCTCGAAAAAGAACGCGGCATCACGATCCTGGCCAAGTGCACCTCGGTCGAATGGGACGACCATGCCGGGCACAAGACGCGGATCAACATCGTCGATACTCCAGGCCACGCCGATTTCGGCGGCGAGGTGGAGCGCATCCTGTCGATGGTCGACGGCGTGATCCTGCTGGTCGATTCGTCCGAGGGCGCGATGCCGCAGACCAAGTTCGTCACCGGCAAGGCGCTGGCGCTGGGTCTGCGCCCGATCGTCGTCGTCAACAAGATCGACCGTCCCGACGAGCGCATCCAGGAAGTGCTGGACGAAGTGTTCGACCTGTTCGTGAGCCTTGAGGCCACCGACGAGCAGCTCGACTTCCCGGTGCTCTACGCTTCGGGCCGCAACGGCTATGCCAATGAGGATCCGAGCCTGCGCGAAGGCACGCTGGCGCCCTTGTTCAACAAGATCGTCGAGCATGTGCCGGCGCCGTCGGCCGATCCGGACGGTCCGTTCAAGTTCCTGGTGACCCTGCTCGACCGCGACAATTTCCTCGGCCGCATCCTGACCGGCCTGGTCTTCTCCGGCTCGGTCAAGACCAACCAGCAGATCCATGCGCTCGATAATGATGGCAAGATCGTCGAGACCGGCCGCGCGTCGAAGATCATGAGCTTCCGCGGGCTCGAGCGCGTGCCGACCGAAGAGGCGCAGGCGGGCGACATCATCTCGCTGGCCGGCCTGACCACCGCTACGGTCTCGAACACGATCTGCGACCCCAGCGTCAGCGATCCGCTCCACGCCCAGCCGATCGATCCGCCGACGCTGTCGATGCGCTTCGCCGTCAACGATTCGCCGATGGCGGGCCGCGAGGGCAGCAAGGTGACGTCGCGCATGATACGCGACCGCCTGTTCCGCGAAGCCGAATCGAACGTGGCGATCAAGGTCACCGAAGCCGATGACCGCGATTCGTACGAAGTCGCCGGCCGCGGCGAGCTCCAGCTCGGTGTTCTAATCGAGACGATGCGCCGCGAGGGCTTCGAACTCGGCATCAGCCGCCCGCGCGTGTTGTTCCGCGAGGAAGACGGCAAGAAGACCGAGCCGTACGAGACCGTCATCATCGACGTGGACGAGGAATATTCGGGCACGGTCGTCGAGAAGATGAACATCCGCAAGGCCGAGATGACCGACATGCGTCCCTCGGGCGGCGGCAAGACCCGCATTACCTTCTCCGCGCCCAGCCGCGGCATGATCGGCTATCATGGCGAGTTCCTGTCGGACACGCGCGGCACCGGCATCATGAACCGGCTGTTCGAGAAATACGGCCCCCACAAGGGCAATATCGAAGGCCGCAAGAACGGCGTGCTGATCTCGAACGGCTCGGGCGAGGCCAACAGCTATGCGCTGGGTCCGCTCGAGGAGCGCGGCGTCCTGTTCGTCGGCCATGGCGAGGCCCTCTACGAGGGCATGATCGTCGGCGAGAACGCCAAGCCGGATGACCTCGAGGTCAATCCGATGAAGGCGAAGCAGCTCACCAACTTCCGCGCTTCGGGCGGCAAGGACGACGCCATCCGGCTGACGCCGCCGAAGAAGATGACGCTCGAACAGGCGATCGCTTATATCGACGACGACGAAATGGTCGAAGTCACGCCCAAGTCGATCCGCTTGCGCAAGCGCCACCTCGATCCGCACGAGCGCAAGAAGGCGTCGCGGGCTAAGCAGGCGGCCTGAGTCTCCGAAGCGCCGGGAGGGCCTCCCGGCGCTTCCGGCTTTCCATGCCGCGATACCGCGCTTAGGCTGCCCGGCGACCGGATAAGCGGAGTCAGGCATGCTCATCATGACGTTGCTGGCGTTCGGAGCCATCCAGGACGTGCCGGCGCCGCCTCCGCAACAGGATGCCGACGGCACCCAGCGCTGGTCGATCCTCGCCGATCCCTGCGCCGCCGCGAATGGCGGCCCTAACGAGATCGTGGTGTGCGGGCAAAGCGCGGCCGCCAATCCGCGCCTGCCGTTGCCCGAGGAACGCGGTCCCCCCGACCGGCCGAGCCCGAGCAACCCCGATCGCAGCGGTATCGGCGCGCTCAACGTGGCGTCCGCGCCCTGTGCGACGCGCTCGGAAGGCTGCACCACCGGAATCGACCTGTTCGGCGGCACCACCTTCCTCGTCCGCGCCGCCGGCAAGCTGATCGATCCCGACAGCTGCTGCGACAGACCCGGCGAGGCGACCGATCCGGTCGGCCTGGTCAATGACATGGGTTCGGTGCTCAAACGAACCTTTGGCAAGAAGCCGAAGATCGACAAGTCGAAACGCGTGCCGATCCCGCTCGACGATTCGCCGCTGCCCTTGCCGCCGCTCGAGCCGGCCGTGCCCTCGCAGTCAGCCGGCCAATGATTGGAGAGGATGCATGACGAAGCGCTGGTGGATCGGCGCGGCTTTGGCGCTCGCGGCGATGGCGCCCAGCGCCGCACTGGCGCAGCAGACCAACGCGGAGCGGCCGCCGGCCATGCCGATCAGGGCCTCCAAGATCCTTCTGGTCGGCGATTCGACCACGCAGGTGTTGAGCGGCTGGGGCGGGAGCTTCTGCGCGCGGCACGTCACCTCGGCGATGGCGTGCGTCAATCTCGCCCGGGGCGGACGCAGCACCTATAGCTATCGTGCCGAGGGCAGTTGGAACCTGGCACTAGCGGAGATGAAGACGCCGGGCTTCGTGCGGACCTGGGTGCTGATCCAGTTCGGCCATAACGATCAGCCCGGAAAGCCCGGCCGCTCGACCGATCTTGGCACCGAATTCCCGGCCAATCTGAGACATTATGTCGAGGAAGCGCGCGCCGCCGGCGCCGAGCCCGTGCTGCTGACGCCGCTCACGCGCCGCCAGTTCAAGGCGGGCAAGCTCGACCGCGATCTCGATCCCTGGAGCGCGGCGATCCGCAAGGTCGCGGAGGAGATGAAGGTGCCGCTGGTCGATCTCAACAAGGCGAGCGCGGATGCGGTCGAGGCGATGGGGCCGAGCGCCGCCAATCGCTTCGCGCAGGTGCCACCTTCGCCCGAAGTCGCTGCCGCTGCGCTGACCGGCACGACGATCGCCGCCAAGTCGGGCGCACCCGCAACGGCGCCGGCCCCCCAGAACAATGCCGCGGTCGAGCCGATGGGCAATGCCAAGCTCGCCTTCGACTACACCCATCTCGGACCCGAGGGGGCGGACTATTTCTCCAAAATGCTCGTAGACGCGCTCGCAGTCTCGGTTCCGGATATGCGCCCGCTGCTGGTGCCCTGAGCAGCGCTGTCGGCTGTGACGCGTCCGCCCAAGGCTTGACGCGAGGGGTATGCGCACGCCAAAGGCGCCCATGCCCCACGCCCCCGAGAGCGATCCCCACAAATTCCGCCGCCGCGGCGTGCTTTTCGTCCTGTCCTCACCCTCGGGCGCGGGCAAATCGACGATCGCGCGGAAATTGCTAGCCGCCGATCCCTATCTTGAAATGTCGGTGTCCTACACGACACGGCCGATCCGGCCGGGCGAGGTGGACGGCGTCGACTATCATTTCGTTGACCTCGATAAGTTCCGCGAGATGGTCTCGAACCACGAGTTCCTCGAATGGGCGCATGTGTTCGACCATCGCTACGGCACGCCCAAGGCGCCGGTCGACAAGATCCTCGCCTCCGGCCGCGACGTGCTGTTCGACATCGATTGGCAGGGTGCGCAGCAGCTGTTCCAGCTCGCCGGCGGCGACGTGGTCCGCGTCTTCATCCTGCCGCCCTCGCTCACCGAGTTGCACGAGCGGCTGATCCGGCGCGCGACCGACACCAACGAAGTGATCGACGCGCGCATGGCCCGCGCCACCAGCGAAGTCAGCCACTGGGACGGATACGACTATGTGCTGGTCAATGACGACGCGCATCAATGCTATGAATCGGTCCACACGATCCTGAAAGCCGAGCGCCTGAAGCGCTCGCGCCAGACGGGGTTGATCGGTTTCATCCGCGGGTTGAATAAGTAGCCTCCTAACAGGGGAGGTTGTGATGACGAGACTATTGCTTGGAGGCGTGCTGGGCGGGCTGGCGATGTGGTTCGTCGGCTTCCTCTTCTGGGGGACGCCGCTCAGCCTGATCGCGCTCTCGCGTACCGACGATGCCGCGAGCGCGGCGATCCAGCAGACACTAGCCCAGCATCTGGGGGCACTCGGCACCGGTGCCTATCCGATCCCCTGGCAGGGCACGGCCGCCGGCACGCAGCTCTACGGCCAGGGGCCGACCGCAATGGTCTTCTTCAACAGCCATGGTTTCGCGATTCCCGATACCAGCGCACTGATCGGGGGGCTGGTGCTCGCGATCGTCTGCGCGCTGCTGATGGGGTTCGCGCTCCGCATGGTCGCAAGCGGCCTGAGCTTCGCGCAGCGGCTGTGGCTGGTGGGGATCGCCGCGCTGGCGGTGACGGCCTATTCGGATATCGGCCAGCCGATCTTCAACCACATGCCCTGGGGCTATTTCGTCTATCTGTGGATCAGCGACGTCGCGTCGTGGATCGCGGCGGGCGCGGTGATCGCCTGGGCGCTCCCCAAGCCGGTGGTGGTGCGGGCTTAGGTCTATCCTGAACGGAAGCGGTAGAGCTTGGGCTCCTGCGAAGCAGGAGCCCAAGAGCCGCAGACGATGCGCTCGTTACTCTGGGCTCCTGCTTTCGCAGGAGCACTGGCTGAAACGAGGGACTCTAGAGGAGGGACAAAAAGCGCGCGCCGGCGTGAAAGTCGGCGCGGCGCGCCTCGCGGGCGCCGATGGCGAGGTCGTCATGGCCCCATTGCTCGGCCTGCCATTCCTCGTCGACATGCGCGGCGTTCCACACCGTATCGGCGTCCGCCGCACCCTCGAGCAGCGCCAGCGCTGCGACCAGCGATCCGCTGACGGTCACCAGCGGCGAAAGCCCGGCGAGGTGGAATGCGTCGAGCGCCGCGACCGCCTCCGCCAGCCGCGCGAGCGTGGCGGGCGGCTGGGCGCGGTGCATCACCCCGGCGGTCGTCTCGAAATGCACGTCGTAGCGGCCGCGCGCCCATGCGAGCAGCGGATCCCAGGCCGCTTGCTGGCGCGCAACGAGCGGCTCGGGCATTTCGGCGCGGTAATAGAGCAGGTCGCTCATGCCATAAGCGGCAAGCCCGGCGGCGAAGGCTGCGGTATCCGGCGCGATCCGGTCGATCGCGGCATTGGCCAGCCCGGTCAGCGGCATCGCTCGCGGATCGAGCGTCTCGCCCACCGCGCGCCATTCCTCGGCGACAGCTTCGGCAAGCGCGGGGGTGGGCAAAGCGAGCGGCACGCGGCCGGGCGTGCGCACCGGCTTGCCGTCGAGCGCGATCTCGCGACCCTCGACGGTCACGTCCTTCCAGAAGCGTCTCACGGCTGCGGCGGCGTCCGCCAGCGGCGTGCGAGCCAGCGCGGCACCACCGCCATCATGTAGAGCGAGGCGAGGAGCAGCGCGCCGCCGAGCACGGTATATTCGGTCGTCACCGATCGCCCGGCGATCAGCAATCCCAGCACGGCACCGGCGGTCGCCACCAGATTGGTGCCGGCGATGATATAGTAACGGTTCCGCGCGAGGCGATCTTCCTCGGTCATAGGGCCTCCAGGTGCCCTGGCAGGGCACTCGCATGATCGGCGACGCGGGCCGCGCCCGCCGCGATCAAATCATGCGAGGTGTGGTAGCCCCATGCAACACCTAATGCATGTGCGCCGGCATTCACCGCCATCGCCATGTCGAAGCTGGTGTCGCCGATCATCACCGTCGTCTCGGGCGCGGCCCCCGCCTCGGCCATCGCCGTCTCGATCATCGAGGGGTGCGGCTTGGAGGGGTGCCGGTCGGCGGTCTGCAGCGTGACGAAGCGATGCCTGAGGCTGTGCGCGTCAAGCACGCGGAGCAGTCCACGATCGGACTTGCCGGTGGCGACGCCGAGCACCCAGCCATTGGCATCCAGAGTGTCGATCGCTTGCGCGATACCGTCGTACAGCGGCTCGTCCTCGATCTTTCCCTCGGTGCGGAGCATGAAATAGGCGCGCTTATAGTCCTCGGCCATCACGCGGTGGAACGCGTCGTCGGCCTCGGGATGCAGTCGCGCGATCGCTTCGACCAGGCTCAGCCCGACGATCCTCCGGATCGCCTCGCGCGCGGGCGGCTCGAGCTTCTGGCCGATGAAGCAATGTTCCATCGCCAGGCAGATGCTCGCCTGCGAATCAACGAGCGTCCCGTCACAATCGAAGAGCGCGAGTCGGTTCATCCCCGCCGGCGGCCGCGTTCGCCGCGGCGTTCCTTGCGCACCGATTTGGCATGGGCCCGGCCCATCGCCTTTTTCTGCTCGCGGGTGGGCGGCACGGGGCCGTCGTCGAGCGGGATCCAGTCGCCTAGCGACAGATCGAAGCCCAAGGTCTTCATCGATTCGGCGAAGTGGCTGGGCAGCTCGGCGGTCGCGTCGAGCTTGCCGCCATCGGGATGATCGATACGGATGCGCCGCGCATGGAGGTGCATCTTTCGCGAAATGCCGCCGGTCAGGAAGGCTTCCTGCAGCCCGTATTTGCCGTCGCCGACGATCGGGTGGCCGATCGCCGCCATATGGACGCGCAGCTGGTGCGTGCGCCCGGTAAAGGGCTGGAGCTCGACCCAGGCGGTCTTGTTGCCTGCCGCTTCGATCACGCGATAGCGGGTGCGGCTCGGCGCGCCCTCCTTCTCGTCGACATGCATCTTCTCGCCGCCGGTGCCCGGCTGCTTGGCGAGCGGCAGATCGATGATGCCGTCCTCGATCTCGGGCACGCCCATGACGAGCGCCCAATAGATCTTCTTGGCGGTGCGCCCCGAGAAGGACTTGGAGAAGAAGGCGGCGGCACGCGAGGTGCGGGCGATCAGGAGTGCGCCGGATGTATCCTTGTCGAGGCGGTGGACGAGCTTGGGCCGCCCCTCCAGGTCGAACTGGAGCGCGTCGAGCAGTCCGTCGATATGCTCGTGCGTCTTGGTGCCGCCCTGCGTCGCCAGGCCCGGTGGCTTGTTGAGCACGATCGCCGAGGCGTCCTGGTGGATCACCATCTCGCGCATGAAAGCGATCTGGTCGTCGCTGAGCGGCGGGCGATCGGGCTTGACCTTGACGGTGTCGGGCTTGACCGGCTCGGCCGGTGGCACGCGGATCGTCTGGCCCTGGACCAGACGATCGCCCGGCGTCGCCCGCGCGCCGTCGACGCGGAGCTGGCCGGTGCGCGCCCAGCGCGAGACAATGTTGAAGCTGACATCCTCCAGATGCCGCTTGAACCAGCGATCGAGCCGGATGCCGTCGTCATCGGCCGCGACGATGAACTGGCGGACTTCGTTCTCGGCACTCATGCCAGCGTCCTTGTCAGCTGCAGGCCGATCGCCAGCGCCGCGATCGATCCGATCACCGAAACCAGAGCATAGCCCAGCATCGAAACCCAGTCGCCGCGCTCGATCATGACCATCGCGTCGAGCGAGAAGGCAGAGAAGGTGGTGAATCCGCCGAGCACGCCGACGCCGATCAGCAACCGCCACTGCTCGCCGCCCTCGCCGATCCGCGCGAGGCTGCCGACGAGAACGCCCATCAGGAAGCCGCCGATCAGGTTCACCGCGAGCGTGCCCCAGGGATAGCCCGGCCCGAACCAGCCGAGCGTCGCCCGTCCGGTCAGGTATCGCGCGCCGGACCCGAGGGCGCCGCCGAGCATGACGAGAAGAAGATTTGGCATGTGGATGCCGGTAGCGCGGAAAGTCCGACTTGACCATTCCTCCCCGCGACTGCGGGGACCGACCGCTTAGTTGCCGTTGTTCGCCACCAAATCCACGTCGGTGCCGCCATCGCTGCGCGCGGTCATGAACAGCACATAGGCGCTGTCGTCCTTGTCGCGGGTGCCGCCCAGGATATGCTCCTGGCCGTCGATCTGGTGCTCGGCGGTGTACCCGCCGCGGATCGCCTTGGTGTAGTACCAGTCGATCATCGTCTGCATCGGCTGGGCAGCGGAGAAGCTGACAACGCGGAGCTGACACTTGCCGCCCTCGGTGCCCGCCGCCTCGGTGACGCGCGCCTGCGGGTAGAGCGGCAGATCGGCGGGAAGCCGCTGGGCCCAGCCCGCGGAATAAGTGAGCTGCGATGCGCAGCCTTTGGTCCTGGGGTTCTTCTGGCGCTGCGCCAGGCCTCCCAGGGTGACCGCCTCGCGCGCCGCAGCGCACTGGGTGCAGTCCTTGGTCGCGGCAATGGGGGCGGGGGCGTGGAGAAGCTGGCCGTTGTCGACCGTATCGGTGTTCGCGGCGACGCCGTCGGCGGGGACGCCGCCCGAATAGGGCTGGCTGGGCGGGCGCACCGCGTCGCTGTTCGCCTGGCGGCCCAGCTGCGGGTCGACCATGATCTGGTCCTGGAGCGCGCTGGTCAGCGCCGGATCGGCGGCGTTGGCGCCGTTGTCCACGCTGTTGTCGGGCGCAGGGCCAGCGCATCCGGCCAGCACCAGCGGCAGGATCACTAGGGGTAGGAAAGCTCGGCTGCGGGCCATTCAACGCTCCTTTGGGCGCTGAAGTGATGGCGCAGGAAGGTTAAATAAGCGTTTGGCGAACAAACTGTGCTATCTTGCCAACACACCCCGGAATCGCCATGTAGGGTGCATGTTCAACCTGATCTCGATCCTGATCGGCCTCGTCGCATTGCTGATCGCAATGGTGGGCATCCTGCCGATCCCGCTCCTCCCGCTGGTCAACTGGATCGCGTTCCCGGTCGCGGTCGTCGGCCTGGCCTTCGGGCTGCTCTCGCGCGGCACGGCGGGGCGCAACCTCAACATCGTGGTGCTGCTGATCAGCGGCGTGCGCCTCTTCCTCACCGGCGGCATCATCTAAGCGTCTTCCCGCCCATATCGCCCGCACGGGATCAAGATGACATTCGGCTTCTCGACCCTTGTCGACTTCCTGACCTGGACGGCGATACTGCTCCTGAGCCTGAAGCTGGTCGCGACGGTCGTCCTGCTGCCGCGGGACAGGGACACCTGGTTCCACGCGCGGTGGAGTGCCGCGCTCTGGTGGGCGTCGAAGATCACGCCGGTTATTGCGGTTCCCTGCCTGATCGCGGTTGGCGTGTTGCAAGGCGACGCCGAACTTGTCTGGATATTCGGCGCGATGATGGTGTTCGTCGTGATCGCGGTGCCGCTCAAGATATGGCTCAGATTTGGTCGTCGCCGCGGTACTGGAAAGCAGTCCGCCTGATCGCGCGGACGAGCGTTAGTCCATAAGCCGAACGCAAAAGGGCCCGGCGACAAGCGCCGGGCCCTTCCTGCCTGCGTGGCAAGCTTTGTTAGCGGCAGCGCACATTGCCGCGGTCGACCGACTGGCCGATCGCCGCACCCGCAGCCGCGCCGAGCAGCGTGCCGAGGGTCGCGTTGCGGCCGTTCGAGATCGCATTGCCGAACAGTCCGCCGGCGACGCCGCCGACGATCAGGCCGGTCGTGCCGTCGTTGCGGCGGCAATAATAACGTCCGTCATTGCCGCGATAGACGCGGTCGTTCCGGCTCAGACGGCGCTCCTGATAATAGCGGCCGTCGCGATAATATTGGTCGGCGTAGTAGCCACTCTCGCCGCGCGGCAGCCGATTATAGTCGTAATTCCGATACCTGCGCCAATCGCGCTGCCATTCACGGCGATCGTCCCGGCGGGCTTCGCGAATATCCTGGCGGCAATCGCGTGCCTCGCGGCGATATTCGCCGCGGCTGTCCGAATTTCGCAAGTCACGCGCACAGTCGCGCTGCGCTTCGCGTGTATTGCTATTGTGCCGCTGGGCCGCCGCCGGCATTGCCGGCAATGTCACCGCGGCAATTGCGGCGATCAAGATCATACGCATAGTTCCACTCCTGCTGTTTCAGCTATTCGATCCAACGTATCGAAGCATGGTGAAGTTGCGTGAATGGCAAACTACCTTGCGTTCATCGCATGGCCATTTGTTCAGATACGGCGGTTCCCCGGATAGGCGAACAGCAGGTCGCTACCCATTGCGGCCTCCAGCTCGGCTCCGCCCTCGAGCGTCAGGCAGTCGCCGGCGCGGAACGGCACCCCGTCGGCCACGCCTTCGCCCTTCAGCGGCACGAGCCAGCCGGTGACGCCCTCGGGCAGCTTCACCTTGCGGTGCCCGCCTTCCCAGCGCTCGAGCACGAATTTGGGCCCTTCGACCAGGATCGCGCGGTCGTCCGCTACCTTGCCCGGCATCGGATTGGGGACATAGGGCACCGGCTCCGCGACCGCGATGCCCTGGTCCAGGTGCAGCTCGCGCGGGCGGCCATAGTCGTAGAGGCGATAGGTGGTCTCGCTGTTCTGCTGCACTTCGACCAGCGTGATTCCCGCGCCGATCGCGTGGATCGTGCCCGAGCCCGAATAGAGGAAGTCGCCGGCCTTGACCGGCTTCCAGTCGAGCAGGTCCTCGATCGATCCGTCCAGCGCGGCGGCGCGCAGCGTCTCGCGGTCGACGGGCTGCTTGGTCCCCAGCGCGATCGTCGAATCGGGCTCGGCATCCAGGATCACCCAACATTCGTCCTTGCCGCGCGGTAGACCCGCGGCATGTGCCTGCTCGTCATTGGGATGGACCTGCACCGACAATTTCTCGCTGGTGAACAGATATTTGATCAGCAGGTCAGGCGTGCTGTCGCCCGGCGTCTGGAACCAGATCTCGCCCACCGGATCGCCATCGGCGGCCGGATCGGCAAAGCCCGGCCACAGCTTGTGGCGGCCCCAGGGTTTTTCCACGCGGTGGGTGGCAAGAAGCGTCGCGGTCACTCGAATCCCTCTCAACAGGAAGTTCGTCCCACCTAACGCATTTTCGCGTCGATGCGATCCGCCCTAATCCCGCCGCGAAAAGGATTGTTTGCAGCCACCGGACCGGGCTAAGACCGCGTCCTATGCGTATCCCCCTGCCTCGCGCGCTTGCTTTCGCGCTCATTCCGGTGCTCGCCGTTTCCGTCGCCGGTTGCGCCAAGCGTGGTGCAAACAAAGACCTGCCTTATGTCGCGCGCGACGTCGGCACGCTCTATTCTGCCGCCAAGCAGCGGCTGGACCAGCACCAGTACAAGCTGGCGGCCGCGCTGTTCGACGAAGTCGAGCGCCAGCATCCCTATTCGGTCTGGGCGCGTCGCGCACAGCTGATGGGCGCGTTCAGCTATTATCTGAACCAGGATTATGCCCAGTCGATCGCATCGTCGCAGCGCTTCCTGGCGGTCCATCCGGGCAATCGCGACGCGCCCTATGCCTACTATCTGATCGGCCTGAGCTATTACGAGCAGATCAGCGACGTGACGCGCGATCAGAAGATCACGCAGCAGGCGCTTGATTCGCTGGGCGAGCTCACGCGCCGCTATCCCAACACCAAATATTCCGCCGACGCGCGGCTGAAGATGGACCTGGTCCGCGATCACCTCGCGGGCAAGGAAATGGAGATCGGCCGTTTCTACGAGACGCGCGGCCAGTGGCTCGCGGCGGTGATCCGCTTCCGCGCGGTGGTCGAGAATTATCAGATGACCACGCACGTGCCCGAGGCGCTGATGCGGCTGACCGAATGCTACCTTGCGCTCGGCGTGCCGGAAGAGGCGCAGAAATCGGCCGCCGTGCTCGGCGCCAACTATCCGGGCACCGACTGGTACCAGCATGCCTATGACCTCATTCAGAAGAATAAGGGCAAGGTTGAAAAGGCGACCGCGGCCGCGCCCGCGGCGCACTGATCCGCACTTTCGTTCGTCGTCCGTTCCTGCGATAGGGTAGGCGCATGCTGACTGCGCTTGCCATCCGAGATGTCGTGCTGATCGAGGCGCTGGACCTAGAGTTCGGCGACGGCCTTGGCGTGCTGACCGGCGAGACCGGCGCGGGCAAGTCGATCCTGCTCGATGCGCTGGGGCTGGCGCTCGGCGCCCGGGGCGAAAGCGGCCTGGTACGCCAGGGCGCCGGCCAGGCCGTGGTCACCGCTACATTCGAAATATTCGCGCATGACAGCGCCATCGCCAATCTCTTCGCGCAGAACGGTCTCGAGCTGGAGCCGGGCGAGCCCTTGCTCGTTCGCCGCATCGTCAAGTCCGACGGTGGGAGCCGCGCCTTCCTCAACGATCAACCGGCGTCCGCGGGACTGTTGCGAGAGCTGGCGCCGCATCTCGTCGAGATCCATGGCCAGCACGACGATCGCGGGCTGCTCAATCCGCGCGGACATCGCGCGCTGCTCGACGCCTTCGGGCGCTGCGATGTCGGGCCGGTGGCGATCACGCATCGGGCATGGCGCGAGGCCGAGGACCTGCTCGCCGTCGCCCGTGCCGAGCAGGATACCGCCGAGCGCGACCGCGAATGGCTGGAGCATGCCGTCGCCGAGCTGCGCGCGCTGGCGCCGGAGGAAGGCGAGGAGGAGGTGCTGGCCGAGCGCCGCGCCACGATGCAGCGCGGTGAGCGGATCGCCGGCGAGCTCCAGGGCATCGCCGATCTGCTCGAAGGATCGGAAGGCGGGCTGACCCGACTGCGCCAGGCGGCGCGCATTCTTGAACGCATCGCCGACGATCACCCCGCGCTGGGCGAATCGCTTGCCGCAATCGACCGCGCGCTCACCGAAGGAACCGAGGCGCAGGAGCGGGTGGATGCCGCGGCGGAGGCACTCGCCTTCGATCCCGCCGCGCTCGAGGCAGACGAGACGCGGCTTTTCGAATTGCGAGCGATCGCGCGGAAGCACCGCGTCCAGCCCGAGGAACTGCCGGCATTGCTGGAGGAACTGGGCGGTCGCCTGGAGCGATTGACCAGCGGCGGTGAAGGCATTGCCCGGCTCGAACTCGCGGCCGAGGAAGCCCACCGCATGTATCGCGAGGCGGCGCGCGCTCTCTCCACGGCGCGCGCGCAGGCCGCGTCACGGCTCGATGCCGCCGTCGAGACCGAGCTCAAGCCGCTCAAGCTGGACGCCGCCCGCTTCCGCACCGTGGTCGAGCCGCTCGACGAGGCGCACTGGTCGCCTTCGGGCATGGACCGGGTCGAATTCGAGGTTTCGACCAATCCCGGCGCCCCCTTCGCGCCGCTGATCAAGATCGCCTCGGGCGGCGAGCTGTCGCGCTTCATCCTGGCGTTGAAGGTCGCGCTGGCCGAGGAAGGCGGCGCGCGCACCTTGATCTTCGACGAGATCGATCGCGGCGTCGGCGGTGCGGTAGCGAGCGCGATCGGCGAGCGTCTTGCCCGGCTGGCGGACACCGCGCAGGTGCTGGTCGTCACGCACAGCCCGCAGGTCGCGGCACGCGGCGCCCGCCACTTGCTGATCGCCAAGAGCCACGATGGGATCGTCACCCGCACGGGCGTGACGCCGCTCGACACCGTCCAGCGCCGCGAGGAAATCGCCCGCATGCTTTCGGGCGCGCAGATCACCGACGAGGCACGTGCCCAGGCGGAACGGCTGCTCGAGCCCGCCTGACCGGCGTTAACGTTCCTGAACGAAGCTCTCGGACCTGCGACAAAGCGTGACACTAAAACGCCTTCGCCGTCACACCTTCGAGACACGCCCCTCCCATAAAGACAGTCGACCGCAGGGACGGTCCAGTTTTGAAAGAGGAGTGTCACCATGAAGAAGTTTTCGCTGATGATCGCCGGCCTGGGCATCGCCGTCTCGGCCATTCCCGCCGCCGCATTCGCCGCTCCGGCTCCCGCGCCGCGCTATGGCTATGACCAGGGCTGGCAGAACATCAACGCCCGCCAGGCGCGGATTGAAGCGCGGATCAACCAGGGCATCCGCTCCGGCGCGCTCAGCCGCCGCGAAGCGACCCAGCTCCGCGCCGAATTTCGTTCGCTGGAGCGCCTCGAGGCTCAGTATCGCCGCTCGCGTCCCGGCCTGACCATGGCCGAGCGCCGTGACCTCGACCGCCGCTTCGATGCGCTGTCGGCCCGCGTGATGATCGAGAAGCATGATCGCAACGACCGCAACGGCCACCGTCGCTAACCCCTGGGCGACAGGCCAATGAAGACGGGCTCTGCCGAAAGGCAGGGCCCGTTTTCGTATCAGCGCAGCGGCTTGCCGCTGTCCTTCCATCTGTCGAGGACCTGCGAGTCTGCCGTGACGGGCGCGGCATAGGTCCGGGTGGGCGCGCCGCTATCGGCATAGGCCGGCTGGATCGCCGCGCGTGCGGTGGGAGCCACCGGCGTCGGCGTGCTTGCCGCCAGTGGCGATACCGGCAGCGGGGTCGGGGTGGGGACGGGCAGGGGCTCCAGGCTCGGATGTGGCTGGGGCAACGGCTCGCCGCCGCGATAGGCCTGGTTGAATGCCGCAGCGGTGCCCCAATAGCCCTTCCAGCGATGGAAGAAATGCGCGCCGAACACGCCGGTCATCACCAGGCTGCGGTTCCAGCTCGGGGTGACCGCGAAGGTGTGATAGTGCGTCGCCTCGCCCACCGGCGCGAACACGTTTCCGTTCAGCGCCGCCGCGGCGATCTTCTGGGCGCGCAGCCAATAGGCCCGCGCCACGCCGCGTGTCATCGAGCCGTCGCAGGCGAAGCTGAACTGGCAGCCGCGCTTCTCCGATCCCTGGTACACGACGCCGCATACGGAGGCGGGGAAGGCGGGGTGCCGCACGCGGTTGAGCACCACCTGGGCGACCGCGCGCTGGCCGTCATCGGGCTCGCGCGCCGCCTCGTAATAGATCGCGTCGGTCAGGCATTCGAGCGCGCGCGCCTTGTCGAGCCCGGTGCCGCGCAGAACGAAGGGCTTGGCCGCCTGGATCGAGGCATCGACCACGGCGTTTTCGGGAACGGGCGTGGTCGGCAGTTCGATCGTGCCGGTGGTTCCGGGCGTCACCGCCGCATCGTCTGCAATCGCGGTATAATTGGCGGCGCCGGGGAAATGATCCTCGGCCTCATAGCCGGTCGGCGTCGGGACGGGCTCGGGCTTGGCCGGCGCGGGTGACAATGCCTGGGCGGAGAAGCCGGCGCCGATCAGCGAGGCGAGCGCCGCCGCCGCCAGTCCGCGCATCTGCATCTGCGTGAAACGCCGCCAGAACAAGAAACCGCCCACCCGCTCATAAGAGAAGGCGCTCTATCTAGCTGATTCGGGTTACTGCCGCGCCAATGGATTTGGCCCTGTCCCGGGGCGAAACACTTGATGGTTAACGTAATTTTCCGCCGTCACTCGCCGCCGTAATAGCGCGTGCGGAAATCGTTGGCGAAGGCGGTCAGCCGGCCCTCGCCGATCGCCGCGCGCAGGTCCGCCATCAGCTGCTGGTAGAACCAGAGATTATGCTCGGTCATCAGCATCGCGCCGAGGATCTCGCCGGCGCGGACCAGATGGTGGAGATAGGCCCGGCTCCAGGTGCCGCAGACCGGGCAGGAGCAAACGGGGTCGAGCGGCCCCTGGTCCTCGCCGAATTTGGCGTTGCGGATGTTGATCGGACCGGAGCGCGTGAACGCTTGCCCCGTGCGCCCCGAACGGGTCGGCAGCACGCAATCGAACATGTCGATCCCGCGCTCGACCGCGCCGACGATGTCGTCGGGCTTGCCCACGCCCATCAGATAGCGCGGCTTCTCGGTATCGAGCTGGCCGGGCGCATAATCGAGCACGCCGAACATCGCCTCCTGGCCCTCGCCCACCGCGAGCCCGCCCACCGCATAGCCGTCGAAGCCGATCTGCTTGAGCGCGTCGGCGCTCGCCTTGCGGAAACCTTCGTCGAGCGCGCCCTGCTGGATGCCGAACAAAGCCGCGTTCGCGGCATGCTCGCCGCCCGAATCGAAGCCCTCACGGCTGCGCTTCGCCCAGCGCATCGAGCGCTCCATGGCCGCCGCCTGCACCTCGCGGGTCGAGGTGGTCGGCACCAGCTCGTCGAACGCCATGACGATGTCGGAACCAAGCAGCCGCTGGATCTCCATCGATCGCTCGGGCGAAAGCAGGTGCTTCGATCCGTCGAGATGCGACTTGAACGCGACGCCTTCCTCGCTGCGCTTGGTCAGCTCGGACAGGCTCATCACCTGGTATCCGCCCGAATCGGTCAGGATCGGCCGGTCCCATCCCATGAAGCCGTGCAGTCCGCCCAGCCGATGGACGCGCTCGGCGCCGGGGCGCAGCATCAAATGATAGGTGTTGCCCAGGATGATGTCGGCGCCGCTCGCGCGGACATCGGCGGGCTTCATGGCCTTGACGGTGGCGGCGGTGCCGACCGGCATGAAGGCCGGCGTGCGGATTTCGCCGCGGCGCATCGCGATGCTGCCGAGCCGGGCCTTGCCGTCGGTGGCGTGTATGGTGAACTGGAAACGGGGCGTTGGCGTTTGCATGGGCGTTGCCCTTTGCCGATTTGAGGGCGCCAAGTCGAGGGGAGCGCGGATGAGCGAGCAGGACGACCAGTTGCGCGAAATGGCCGCGCATCGCGGGCTGAAGCTGGTCAAGTCGCGGCGCCGCAAGCCCGGCGGTGACTTCGGACGCTTCGGCCTAAAGGATGCCAAGGGCGAGGCGGTGTTCGGGTTCGACAAGGATCGGCTCGTCGCCACGGCCACCGAGATCGAGGACCATCTGCGCGGCGACACCCGCGAGACCTGGGGAAAGTCGGCCGGCTCGGTGAAGGCGCGACCCAAGCCCAAGCCGGCGCCCGCCCCGAAGCCTAAGCCGCGCTTCAAGGTGAAGGTCGACAATCTCCTCGCCAAGCTGCCCGCCGCGAGGCGCGCCGAGGCCTTTACCGAGCTGTTCGCTCGACCCGGAATCCGCGTCGAGCGCATCGTCTCGCGCGGCCAGGCGACGCCCGAAGCCGAGCCGATGGTGCAGGATGGCGACGAATGGGTGCTCCTCCTCGAAGGCGCCGCGGGGCTGCGCATCGAGGATTCGGACGAGGTGCGGCTCGGCCCCGGTGACCATGTCTGGATCGCGGCGGGGCAGAGGCACTGGGTCACCTGGACCGCGAGGGACCGCCCTACGGTATGGCTGGCGGTCCATCTGGGGTGAGGACGAGCTCCCAGGTCTCGCCCTGCACGGGCTCGCCGAATTCGGAATGGGTTTCGGTCGAGACGATCGCGAAGCCCTCCGCCGCATAGATCCGGCGGGCGCTGGCGAGCACGGTGTGGGTCCACAGCACGACCTTGCGATATCCGGCATCGCGCGCGAAGCCGAGGCAGGTGCGCACCAGCGCCGCGCCGATCCCCAGCCCGCGCGCCTCTTCCTCGACATAGAGCAGACGCAGCCGCGCCACGTCGTCGCCGCCGTCGACCAGGAATATTGATCCCAGCATCGCGCCGCAGCGCTCCGCCACCCAGCATTGCTCGCGGCCGGGCTGGAAGTCGCGCAGGAACGCGGTGGTTACCTCCCCGAGCAGCACTTCCATCGGGCGGCCCCAGCCAAAGGCTTCGGCGTACAGGACTGCCTGGCGGCTCGCGATCACGCCCATGTCGCCGGTCCTGAACGGGCGAATCGCCCAGTCCGCCGTGCCTTGCTCGATCAGCGCGCGCGCGGCATCGAGATGCTGGGCAAGCAACGGGCCGCCCGCGGGTCCGAGCGACTCGAGCTGGCGCGCGGTATGCGAGCGCGTTTCGGCATCGAGCGATTCGAACGCCGCGCGGCCCGGCGGCCTGAGCGCGATCGGCCGCTGGCGGGCATCGCCGGCGCCGCGCTTCCGCTCGATCCAGCCGCGTTGCTCGAAGCGCTTCAGGACCCGACTCGCATAGCCCGCGTCGAGCCCGAGCACCTCCTGCAGCTCGGCGGCGAGCACCGGCTCGCGCTTGGCGACTTCATAGAGCAGGCGCGCCTCGGCGACGCTCATCTCCGAGCCCATATAATGCGGCGCGAGCACGTCGGCGAAGCGGGTATGCACGCGATTGAACGCGCGGAAGCGATCGATGGCCTGATCCATCGATCAAGGATGCTATAGGATAGTTGACGAAGTCAAGTATCTACCGAATGCGCCGCGACATAGTCCAATATGTCCTGCGGCGTGCGGAACAGCGCGTCCGGCCCCAGCGCGGTCAGCACCTCTTCGCTGGCATAGCCCCACAGCACCGAACCTGCGCGCATCCCCGTCTCGCGCGCGGCGTCGATGTCGCGGGTCTCGTCGCCGATCGAGAGCGTGTCCGAAGCGGGAACACCCATCTTCCTGAGCACCCGGCGGAACTTGGGCGCCTTGCCGAACAGCGACGATCCGCAGGCATAGCAATCGATGCGTGCGGCGTGCTGGGCGCCCAGGATCTTGCGCGCATTGGCTTCCGAGTTCGAGGTCACCAGCGCGATCTTGACCCCCATCGCCGCGATCCGCTCGAGCAGGTCGGGCGTGCCGGGGAAGAGTTCGATCTCATGCGCGTTGCGCCCCACCAGCCGGCGGACATGGCGCGCGATCAACGGCAGCTTCCAGCGCGCGATCCCGAGATACTGGATCACTTCGCGCGAGCTCTTGTGGCGCAGCATCTCGACTTCGCCCTGCTTGACCGTGCGGAACTTGAAGCGCTTGGCGAGCTGGTCGACCACCGAGAGGAACCAGTCGCCGCTGTCCGACAGCGTGCCGTCGAAATCGAAGATCACCAGCCGGACCGGCGCGGCGGTGGAGGTGCGCGCCGCCTCAGCCATGCCCCCCTCCATTGCCATGCATCCGGCACTCCGCCCCGTCGCCCAATTCGATCTGCACCGTCGTATGGTCGATCCGGAAGTCGTGCGCCAGCCGGTGCTGGAGGTCGCTGAGGAAGAGATCGCCCGGATGGCCCCCCGGCATCACCAGATGCGCGGTGAGCGCGGCCTCGGTCGTACTCATCGGCCAAATGTGGAGATCATGGACCCGCGTCACGCCCGGCAGCGCCGCCAGCGAGCGCTCGACCGCCTCGGCATCGATCCGCTGCGGCACCGCATGGAGCGCCATCGTGATCGATTCCTTGAGCAGCCCCCAGGTGCTCCACAGAATCACCGCGACGACGACCAGGCTGATCGCCGGATCGATCCAGGCGAGCCCGGTGAAATAGATCATCGCGCCCGCCACCACCACCGCGGCGGAGACGCCGGCATCGGCGGCCATGTGGAGATAGGCGCCGCGGATGTTGATGTCGTGCTTGCGGCCGCTGGCGAAGAGCATCGCCGTCGCCAGATTGACCATGATGCCCACCGCCGCGACGATCATCACCGGCACGCCGGCCACCGGGTGCGGATCGGCGAGGCGCTGTGCCGCCTCGAGCGAGATCGCGCCCACCGCGACGAGCAGCAGCAAGGCATTGGCGAGCGCCGCCAGGATCGACGATCCGCGCAGGCCATAGGTGAAGCGCTTGCTGGTCGGCCGCTTGGCGAGCTCGGCACCGCCCCAGGCGATCAGCAGCCCGAGCACGTCGGACAGATTGTGCCCGGCATCGGCGAGCAAGGCGACCGACCCCGTCCACACGCCCGCACCCCCCTCGACCGCGACAAAGGCGAGGTTGAGCAGCGTGCCGATCGCAAAGGCGCGGCCGAAGTCCCTGGGCGCGTGGGAATGCGCGTGGGAATGATGGTGGTGGTCGTGATGCGCGGCCATTCGTTCCGCTCTTAGCCGGGCTCGCGCATGAGATGCTAGGACATCAATTGCCGGGATTGGCGGGATTGCCGCGCCCGCGCTTTCCACGGCCCGGATTGAACGCCGGCGGACGGATGGTCACCAACTCGCTGCGCACCAGCACGCCGTCCTTGTTGGCATCGAAGCGCGTGAAGAGCAGGTCGAATCGCTCGGCCAGTTCGGCGAAGCTGATCCGGTTGTCGCCGTTGCGATCGACTTCGAACGGGCTGGGCAGGGTGTTGCGGTCGCCCAGCCAGCGCTCCGACCAGTCGGAGAAGGCGATATAGCCGATCGATCCCTTCTTGTCGGTGTCGACGCTGTCGAAGCTGTGGCGCAGCCCCGCGTCGAATTCGGCGCGCGTCACCTTGGCATCGCCGTCCGCATCGAACGCCGCGATCATCATCGCCACCGGCTCGACGATCACGGTGGCGGCGGGCTGGGCGCGAGTGCTCTGCCCGATCGGATTGGCGCTGTTACCGCTCCCCGCCGGAATGCCCACGCGATCCTGGGCGAAGGCCGGCGTCGCGATGAACGCCGCGAGCAGCAGAAGGAAGCGCATGGAGATCCTTTCGATCAGGGCAGCAACAGACTCGCGTCGCCATAGCTGTAGAAGCGATAGTCTGTGGCAATCGCATGGCGATACGCCGCCTGCATCCGCTCCAGCCCCATCAGCGCCGATACCAGCATGAACAAAGTCGAGCGCGGCAGATGGAAATTGGTGACCAGCCCGTCCACGCCCCTGAAGCGATAACCGGGGGTGATGAAGATCGCGGTGTCGCCTTCGAACGGGCGGATCACGCCATCCTCACCGGTGGCGCTTTCGATCAGGCGCAGGCTGGTGGTGCCGACGGCGATCACGCGGCCGCCCGCGGCGCGCACCGCGTTCAGCCGGTCGGCCGTGTCCTGGTCGATCCGCCCCCATTCGGCATGCATCCTGTGCGCGTCGGTGTTCTCGGCCTTGACCGGCAGGAAGGTGCCCGCACCGACATGGAGCGTGAGCGTGGCGTGGCCGATCCCCGCGGCCTCCAGCGTCGCCATCAGCTCGGGTGTGAAGTGCAAAGCCGCGGTAGGCGCCGCGACCGCGCCGGGCTCGCTCGCGAACATCGTCTGATAATCCTCGGCGTCGCGCGCGTCGGTCGGTCGCTTGGAGGCGATATAGGGCGGGAGCGGCATCCGTCCGCAGCGCGCGAGCAGCAGCTCGACCGGCTCGTCGCCGGCGAAGTCGATCGCGAAGCTGCCATCCTCGGCGCGGTCCGAGGCGTGCGCGGTCACGCCCTCGCCGAAATCGATCGTGTCGCCCTCGCGCAGCCGCTTGGCGTTGCGGATGAAGGCGCGCCAGCGCCGCGGACCCTCGCGCTTGTGGAGCGTCGCGCCGATGTTCGCCTCTCCGCGTTTGCCCTCGAGCTGCGCCGGGATCACGCGCGTGTCGTTGAAGACGAGCAGGTCGCCCGCGCGCAGCAGGCCCGGCAGGTCGTGCACGGCCGCGTCGCGCGTGCCGGCGCCGTCCAGCACCAGCATCCGCGCGGAATCGCGCGGGCTCGCCGGCCGCAGCGCGATCCGCTCCGCCGGCAGCTCGAAATCGAAAAGGTCTACGTTCACGATTCGGGTAGCGGGCCGCCGCCCTTATTTCTTCTTCGCCGGAGCCGGCTTCTTGGCCGGGGCCGGCTTGGGCGCGGCCGGCGCGGGCGCGGTCGGGATCAGCAGCGGTGCCGCAGGCACGGGCGCAGCGACCTCGGCCACATAGGGCGGCGGGTTGTCCGCCTGGACATAGGCGTGGAGGATGCGCGTCGGGCTCTCCGGGGGCTCGCCGCGCTCGATCTTGTCGACCCATTCGATGCCCGAGGTGACGCGGCCGAACACCGTATAGTTATGGTCGAAGCCCAGATGCGCGCCGAACATGATGAAGAACTGGCTGTTGGCGCTGTTGACGTCCTGTGCGCGTGCGGCCGAGACGGCGCCGCGGACATGGGGCAGGTTGTTGAACTCGGCGGGGACGTCGGGCAGATCCGAACCGCCGGTGCCGTCGCCCTTGGGATCGCCGGACTGCGCCATGTTCTCGGGCGCATCGATGACGCGGTGGAAGGTAATGCCGTCGTAGAAATGTCGCCGCGTCAGCGTCTTGACCCGCTCCACCATCTTGGGCGCGACATCGGGGCGCAGCCGGAAGATCACGCGTCCGCCGGTCGAAAGATCGAGAATCCAGGTATTCTCCGGGTCCGCCGGCACGACGATGGGAACCGCCGCCGTCGAATCCGCGGTGACGCCGGCCAGCGGCTGGACCTCGGGCTTGGGCGCCTTGCCCTGGGCGAGTGCCGGAACGGCGATCAAGGTGGCGGCCATGGCGGCCAGCGCGGCAACGAAACGCATTAACTTCCCCACTCGCTTGCAACTAAGCGCGGCGGTCTAGAGCAATCGGCCTGCGCCGCAAAGCCCGCGACTCACCGACCGTTCAGGCACTGCCCTTGCGGCCGATCTCATAGACGCGGCGCGAGACATCGGCCTCCACCGCGGGTGATACGAACTTGCCGATCTTGCCGCCATAGAGCGCGATTTCTTTCACCAGCCGACTCGCGATCGGCTGGAGCGAGACGTCGGCCATCAGGAAGACCGTCTCGATCCGGCTGTTCAGCTGCTGGTTCATTCCCGCCATCTGATATTCATACTCGAAGTCCGCCACGGCGCGCAGGCCGCGGATGATCAGCCCGGCATGCTCGCGCTCGGCAAAGTCCATCAGCAGCGAATCGAAGCTGACGACCAGGATCTCGCCGTCGATGTCGGCGGTTTCCCGCTTCACCATCGCCAACCGCTCCTCGATCGTGAACATCGGCGATTTGGAAGGGTTGGTGGTCACGCCGATCACCAGCCGGTCGACCAGCTTCGCGCCGCGCCGGATGATGTCCATATGGCCGCGCGTGATCGGATCGAAGGTGCCGGGATAGACGCCGGTGCGGGTGATCATGAGCGAGCCTCCTAGCGGTCGCGTTCCAAAGTGAAGCGCGCGATGTCGCGCAGCAGGTCGGCCTCGGGGCCATAAGCGTGGAGGTGCGACACGGCCTGCTCGATCAGCATTCGCGCCTGCGCGCGCGCGCGGTCGAGGCCGAGCAGGGTGAGGAAGGTTTCCTTGCCCGCATCCCCGTCCTTGCGCAGCTTCTTGCCGGCCAGCGCCTCGTCGCCCTCGGCGTCGAGGATGTCGTCGGCGATCTGGAAGGCGAGGCCCACGTCGCGCGCATAGCCGCGCAGGCCGGTGCGGCCCTCGGGCGGCACGCGGCCGAGGATCGCGCCGAACTCGACCGCACAACTGATCAGCGCGCCGGTCTTCATCGCCTGGAGCCGTGTGACGGTCGGCAGGTCGAAGCTCGTCTTCTCCGCCTCCAGGTCCATCATCTGGCCGCCCGCCATGCCGGCGGGACCGGCGGCGCGCGCCAGCTCGCCGGTCAGCTCGATCCGAACGAACGGATCGGCATGCGTCGCCTCGGACGCCAGGATCTCGAACGCCAGCGCATGCAGGCAATCGCCGGCCAGCACCGCGGTCGCTTCGTCGAACGCCTTGTGCACGGTCGGCTTGCCGCGGCGCATATCGTCATCGTCCATCGCCGGCAGATCGTCATGGACCAGCGAATAGACATGGATGCATTCAAGCGCGGTGGCGGCGCGGGCGGTGACGTTGCGATCGACGCCGAACAGTCGGGCGGTCGCGAAGACGAGCAGCGGCCGCAGCCTTTTGCCGCCGCCGATCGCGGCGTGCCGCATCGCCTGATAGAGTCCCGCACGCGGATCGGCCGGCACGACGAGCAGCTTGTCGAACTGCCGGTCGATCTCGGTCGATACTTCGTTGAGCGCTGCCTGCAGCGCGATCGAAGCGTGCGGCACGCTGACCAACTCAGACCGCGGCGAAGGGGGCGGTGCCAGCGGCGCGCCCTTCGGCATCGGTGCGGATCGCCTCGATCCGTGCCTGCGCCGCGTCCAGACGGGCGGCGCATTGGCGGCGCAACCGGTCGCCGCGCTCGTAAAGGTCGATCGCCTCCTGCAATTGCGCTTCGCCGCTTTCCAGCCGGCCGACGATCCGCTCGAGCTCCTTGAGGGCATCCTCGAACGAAAGGGCCTCGATATCCGCTTCTTCTGCCATGCCCGCGCTATGCGGCACGGGTGTGGGACAATCAACTCCCCTCCCTGGAAGGGAGGGGTAGTGGATGGGTGGCGAGCGAATGCGAGCCTCCTGCGCCATCCCTAAACAGCGACGGCCGGGGCATCGAGCCCCGACCGTCGCTAAACCCACCCCAACCCCTCCCTTTCATGGAGGGGAGTTCCTAGTTTGGGGCCAGGATTCCAAGGAGAGGCCCATGTTCACCAGCATCAACCCGGCAACCGGCGAAGCGGCGGAGGGCATCCCCGAACTCACCGCCGACGAGATCGAGCTGGCGCTCACCCGCGCGGCGACCGCGTTCAAGGCCTGGCGCAATTCGAGCCTCGACCAGCGCACCAAACTGCTTTCGGCGATCGCCGATCAATGGGAGGCGAACAAGCAGCACCTTGCCGAAACCGCGGTGCGCGAGATGGGCAAGACGCTCGTCTCCGCGATTGCCGAGGTCGAGAAATGCATCGCCGGCTTCCGCCACTACGCCGCCAACGGCCCCGCCTATCTGGAGCCGACGACGGTCAAGACCGCGGGCGGTCATGCGGTCGCGCGCTGGCTGCCGATGGGGCCGGTGCTCGCGGTGATGCCGTGGAACTTCCCCTATTGGCAGGTGGTGCGCTTCCTCGCCCCCACGCTCATGGCGGGCAATGTCGCGCTGTTGAAGCACGCATCCAGCGTCCAGGGCTGCGGCGCGCTGATGCAGCAATTGGTTAGCGCCGCCGGCGCGCCCGACGGGCTGTTCCAGAACCTCGCGATCAAGTCCGACAAGGTCTCGGACATCATCGCCGACAAGCGCGTCGTCGCGGTGACCCTGACGGGCAGCGAAGGCGCCGGCGCCAAGGTGGCGCAGGCAGCGGGCAGGGCGCTCAAGAAGGTCGTGCTCGAGCTGGGCGGATCGGATCCGCTCATTGTCATGCCCTCCGCCGATCTCGATCTCGCTGCGAAGACCGCCGTCACCGCCCGCATCCAGAATGCCGGGCAGAGCTGCATCTGCGCCAAAAGGATGATCGTCCATGCCGATGTCTACGACGCCTTCATGGAGCGGTTCGAGGCGGGGATGAAGGCCGTGAAGATCGGCGATCCGATGGCCAAGGACACCGGCATGGGTCCGCTCTCCAGCGTCCAGCAGCGCGACACCGTGCTGGAGCAGGTCGAGCGTGCCAAGGTCGCCGGCGCGACTTTGCACTTCGGCGCCGAGAAGGTCGATCGCGAGGGCGCGTGGATGACGCCGGGCGTGCTCACCGATCTCGATCCCGAGAGCCCTGTCGCCAAGGAGGAGATCTTCGGCCCCGTCGCGGCGGTCTACAAGGTGGCGGATATCGACGCGGCAATCACGCTGGCGAACGACGTGCCTTATGGCCTGGGCTCGGCGGTGTGGACCAACGACGAAGCCGAGATCGAGCGCTTCGCCCGCGACATCGAGGCCGGCATGACCGCGGTCAACGCGCTGCTCGCCTCGACGCCCGAGGCACCGTTCGGCGGCGTCAAGCTATCGGGGCATGGCCGCGAGCTTGGGCCCTGGGGCATGCACGAGTTCATGAACCTCAAGGCCGTGATGTACGGCGAGGGCATGGCGGGGGATTGAGCCTTTTAGTCCTCCTCTTTGGAGGAGGGGTTGGGGTGGAGGAGTCTTCGCGGTTTCGGTCTCGGTGAGACACCACCCCACTCCTTCCCCCTCCCCGGAAGGGGAGGGGCTTATATTTGCTCACTTCACCACGATCCTGCCCGTCATCCCGAAGGTCGAGTGCATGAAGTGGGTGCAATGCGTTTCGTAGCTGCCCGCGGCGGGCGCGGTCAGGTGGATATCGACGCTCTCGCCGCCCTCCAGTTCGATGCTGCCGCCCTGGATCTTCGCGCGGTCGGCCGCCGGCATCGTCGCGGCGGCGAAGAATGCCTTCGCGGCGAAGCTGTGTCCGCCGCTGCTCGACAAATGCAGCACATAAGGCTGGCCATGGGTCAGCGTGATCGTCGTGGGCGTGATTTTGAAGTTGGAGAGCTGGACGTCGATCCGCTGCGGCTGGGCGGAAGCGGTAAGCGCAAATGCGGCGATGGGAAAAGCGAGGCGAAACAGGGACATTGCGATACTCCGTCGTGGCTCAGCCCCCGCCCTGAATCTCCCGCAGCAGATCCTTGCGGCTCAACTTGCCGATCATGGTCTTGGGCAGCGAATCGCGCACGACCACCTCGGCCACCCGCTCATGCTTTCCGATTCTAGCGTTGAGCCAGCGGGCAAGTTCCTCGCCCGTCGTCTCCGCACCTTCGTTTAGTGTCACATAAGCGTGCGGAAGTTCACCGTGATAGGCGTCAGGCAGGCCCAGTACGAGCGCCTCCTTCACGGCGGAGTTCGCGTAGAGCACCGCTTCGATCTGGCTCGGGAACACCTTGAAGCCGCCGACGGCGATCATGTCCTTCAGCCGATCGACGATGCGGATATAGCCGTCCTCGTCGATCGTCCCGACATCGCCGGTGCGCAGCCAATGCCCGTCGACGAAGATCGTCGCATCGGCATCCGGCCGGTTCCAATAGCCCTTCATGATCTGCGGACCCGAGACCACGATCTCGCCAGGCTCCCCCTCGGGCGGCGGCCGCGTCGGGTCTTCCTTGTCGACCAGCCGAACGCGCGTGCCCGCGATCGGCTGGCCGATCGTGCCGGGCTTGTTGAGCCCCTGATAAGGATTGGTCGAAACCACGCCCGAACTCTCCGAAAGCCCATAGCCCTCGATCACGCGGGCGCCGGTGATCGATTCCCAGTTTTCCTTGAGCTGCTGCGGCAGCGGCGCGCCGCCCGAGATGCAGAAGCGTAGCGAGCTGAAATCGCTCGGCTTCATCCCCGGTGCGTCGAGCATCGCCTGATACATGGTCGGCACGCCGGGCATCGCGCGCGGCTGGGTGCGGCGGAGCTCGGCCAGCGCCTGCTTGGCGTTGAAACGCGGCAGCATGACGATCTCGCCCCCGGTCGCCACGGTGCGGTTAAGCACGCAGGTATTGGCGAAGACATGAAAGAAGGGGAGCACGCCTAGGATGCGGTCGGTCACCTTGCCCATATCGGGATCGAGCAGTGCCACCTGGCGGGCATTGGCCGAAAGGTTCTGGTGCGTGAGCATCGCGCCCTTGGGCGTGCCGGTGGTGCCGCCGGTATATTGGATCAGCGCCAGATCCTGCTCGGGATCGATCGGGGGCGTCTCGCACAAGCCCGCATTGGCGATCAGCTTCGAGAAGGCGAGAATGCGCCGGTCGTGCGGCCGCTGCGCCACCTCCTTGCCGCGAAACAGCCGGTAGAAGAGTGACTTGGCGCCCGGCAGCGCGCCTGCCACCGATCCCACCACCAGCCGCTCGAGATGGCTCTTCTCGAGCACCGCCAGCGCAGTCGGCAGCAGCGCCGCGGCCGAGAGGGTGAAGAGCAATTTGGTTCCCGAATCGGCCACCTGCCCGGATAGCTCGTCGACCGTGTAGAGCGGCGAGAAATTGACCACCGTCGCGCCGAGCTTGAGGATGCCGTAATAGGCCGCGACATAGTGCGGCA
Organism: Sphingomonas sp. JC676; assembly: GCF_014489075.1. GTDB lineage: Bacteria > Pseudomonadota > Alphaproteobacteria > Sphingomonadales > Sphingomonadaceae > Sphingomonas. The sequence continues at coordinate 130,484 of NZ_JACTGR010000007.1, forward strand.
CGTTGGGCAGGAAGAGCCCGATCCGGTCGCCCGGGCCATAACCCAATGTTTTCAGTCCGCACGCCACCCGATTGGCGCCGTCCATCGTCTCGCCATAGCTGTATTTACGGCCCAGGAAATCGAGCAAGGGCGCATCGGGATGCGCCCGCGCGCTGTTCTCGAACAGATCGACCATCGAGAGGGGCGGGAAGGTCTGGTCCCATTCGCCCGGATGACGAAACGCGGTGCGCCAGGCGTGCTCGGGATCAATCATTGACACGAGTGTAAGCAAGCCCTCGAAACGAAGCAACCGTCACCCGGCGAAATCATTGGGCGAAATGCCGGCTCCACGTGACCAACACGGAAACCGCGAACACGCCGGTATCGATCACGGCCTGCAGCTTCTGTGGCGAAAGATCGCCCGCCTGGTGCGTCAATATCTCGATATTGGCGCGAGGATGCTGTGCGGCCATTGCCAGCAGCATCAGCGCCGCCGTTCCGGCCATCACGATCCTGCGCTTGCGCCCGATCATACCACGTCTCCTCGATGGCTGGGCTATACGACCGGCCCAGCAGCGCCGCAAGCGGATCAGGCGGCGGCGCGGCGGCCGGTTTCGCGTGCGCGGTCGCGCCCCGCCGACTTCGCCTCGAACAGCGCCGAATCGGCGCCGCGATAGAGCAGCTTCCAGTCGACATCGCTGGTCAGCGGGCCGCTGGATACGCCGATGCTCGCAGTGACCTTCAGGTCGAACGGCATGCGCGCTGACCTGAGCTTGGTGAGCACGGAATTGGGCTCTACCGGTTCGCCGGCATTGGTCAGGATCGCGAACTCCTCGCCGCCGAGGCGCGCGACCAAAGCGGTCGCGGGAACCACGCTCCGCAGCATCCGCGCGAAATTGCGCAGCACTTCGTCGCCGCCGTCATGCCCCAGCGTCTCGTTGACGCGCTTGAAATGGTCGAGATCGGCGATCAGCAGCTGCTGCGGGCCGCTGCGCCCGATCGCCTGGTCGAGGAAGGCGCGCCGATTGAGCAGCCCGGTCAGCGGATCGGTGTCGGCCAGCCGACGCGTCAGCACTTCGCGGGTGATCGCCTCGTCGCGTTCCTCGCGCAGGAACTTGATGCGGTATGCGACCGCCAGCGCGGATGTCAGCGCCTCGAACATCATCGAGACGACGGTCGAATTGTCGAGCCAGAAGTTCCAGCCGATCATGTGGAGATTGGCGAGGATCCGCAGTACCGCCAGCGCGATCGGTGCGCTCCAGGCGATGCTGAACAGCCACAGGAAATGGGAGCGGCGGGTCCATGCCTGCCACAAAGTGGGCACGACGATCGCGATCAGCCCCATGATCGTGCAGGTGTAGAGAAAGTCCACCAGCCGCAGATTGATCGCACCGAACAGGAAGACGATGATGCCCGCCACGGGCACCATCGCCGCAATCGCGCGGGTGATCCGGTCGAGCCAGGGCGAGAGCACGCGCTCCTCGAAGAAGCTGCGCGTGAACATCGCGACGGCGCCGCCCGCCAGGCCAAGGAAGAGATAGTTGAGCCGCAGCCGATCGTTGTTGGCGATCTCGGGCGCGAGCCAGGCGAGCGCGCCGGAGGAACTGAGTGTATAGGCCATCATCGCAGCGAGCAGCGCGCAATAATGGAGCTGGAACCGGTGCCGCATCGCGCACCACAAAGCGAAATTGTAGACGATCAGCGCCAGGCACATGCCGCCGAAACCGGCATAGAGCGCCGCCATCGCCATGTTGGCGGTCGCGCTTTCATGCGCGGTTGAAACCAGCACGCCCATCATGATGCCGCGGGCATTCGCCGCATCCTCGACGTGCCAGAGCGCTCGCACCGCGGGCGCTTGGGCGACGGGGATGGGCTGTTCGGCGATCGCGCCCAACTGGATCAGCGGCGTGATTCCGCGCCGATCGGTGACCGAGGACCGGATGCTGCCATCGGCATAGAGCAAGTGAAATGCGAGCGATCCCTGCCACAGGCTGGCGAAGCGCAGCACGAGCGGATTGCTCGCGGTCGAGGCTTGGCCGATATCGCGGGTTATCGCCCAATAGCTGCCCCGCCCAAGCTTGTACTGGGTCGTGGTGCAATCGAATTGCTCGGGATGATGGATCAGTTCGGCGACGTTCTGGCCCGTATCGCGGAGCACGCACACGTCCAATGGTTGACCCGCGATCCCTGCTTGGGCATGCGCCGGCAATGCGCCAGCCATCAGGACGAGGCTAATCGCTGCTAGCAGGATGCGTTTGAGCCGGACGTTCACCATGGTGCCGTCGGTACGCGCGCTATGACAAACAAGACGTAAATGTCTCGCGAGGCAGATGAAATTTGATTCCGTCTGCGCCGATGCATCCCGAGGAGCCGGCGCAGCGTTTAAGGTTTGGAATGATAGAAACAGAAATTCAGCCGCGCGATCAGGATACGCGCCTCCAGGTTGTCGACGTGCTGCGCGGCTTCGCGCTGATGGGGCTGTTCCTCGTCCATATGATCGAAAGCTATGAGCTTTACTGGGTCAGTCCGAAGCCGGGCCTGATCGCCGACACAGTATTCCTGCTGCTGATGGGCAAAAGCTTCTCGCTGCTCGCGCTTTGCTTTGGCTTCAGCTTCTTCATTCTGATGGATCGCGCCGCCAAGCGCGGCACAGATTTTTCCGCGCGCTTCGCCTGGAGGCTGCTGATCCTCGAAGCCATCGGCTTCCTCCATTCGCTGATCTATCGCGGCGACATCATCCAGACGCTTGCCGCGATGGGCCTGTTGCTGCTCCTCGCGCACCGCGTCCGCAGCAATCGCATGCTGATCGGTGCGGCGATCTTCTGCTTCGCCGGCCCGTCGCTGATCGTGCAGATGATCGCCGCCGCCTCGGGTGCGGATTGGGCAAACGGCGCCGCGATGTCTTCGAGCGACCCCGGCATGCCGATCTACCTCTCCGGCACCTGGCTGCAGGCGCTCGAGGTCAATCTGTGGGCGGGTCAGGTGCCCAAATACTGGTTCTTTATCGAATATGGCCGGCTGGTGCAGATCCTCGGCCTGTTCCTGCTCGGCATGGTGCTGGGACGGATCGGCTTTTTCGGCCGGCTGCGCGAGTTCCGGCGGCAGCGGGCGATCGCGCTGGCGATCGCTTTGGTTGTAGCAGTGGCGCTCCATTTCGGCCGCGAGCCGCTGCGCCTCGCCTTCGCGACCCTGGGCTATGGCCCCGCGGCCGAGCGCGCCTTCTGGACGCTGACCGGAAGCTGGCTCGATCTGGCGGGCACCGCATCCTGGGCGCTGCTACTCATGGCACTGTACGAGAGCCGGCTGCGCTGGCTCGTCCAGCCATTTGCCCCCGCCGGGCGGCTGACGCTGACCTTCTACATCGCCCAGTCGGCGATCTTCGTGCCGGTCTTCTACGGCTTCGGCCTGGGGCTGTGGGACGATTGGAGCCAGGCAACGCGGCTGTTCGTCGCGCTGGCCGCTATCGCCTTCCAGATGTGGTTCGCCGCGGCCTGGCTGACGCGCTTCCAATATGGCCCGATCGAATGGGTGTGGCGCGCGCTCACCTATTGGAGCAGCGACGTGCCGTTCCGCCGGCGGGTCTCAGGCATGGGCGCTCCAGCGCAGGCGTAGCGACAAAGCGACGACGCCGAAGTCGATCTCGGCTTCGAAATGGCGCGGCGTCGCGTCGCCCATCCGGTGCATGTCGAGCGAGATTCCCGCCCGGCGATCGGGCGCGGCACAGGCCATGAGCGCGACGAAAATCGCGCTTATGGCTGCCAGTCTCATGATACGCGGTTTCATACTGCTCTTCCACTTGTTGGTGGGGCACAGGGGGCCGGCGAGCAGCGGGCGTCTCCCCGCACGGGAGAGGCGCGAACCGCGCTTAGCAGGCCCTGTTGCCCAAAATCGTCCGCTCGAGAGGCGTGCCCTTGGGCTTGCACTTCTTTTCCAGTTGCCCGTCCTGGCCCGTCACTCCCGCGATCGCGCCGATGTCCACATAACGGTACTCTTCCGGCACCGTATTGCCGTTCTGGGCGATGCCGGCGGTCGTCGCGGCAATCATAGTAAGCGCGATGCCTGCGCTGCCGATCAGCACTCTGCGATTGACGGTCATCTCGGTCTCTCCAGTTCGGGGTCGAGCCCTTTGCTGCACGCGACCTACTCCCGATCTTCGCGGGAACTATCGTCGTGCGACCGAGCGACAGAGTTGCGACGAATATAACTTCCGGCACACTCGCCTGCTTCGTGTGTTATGCAGGGGCGGCTACAGGGAGGCGCTTCGATGACAAGGGGTCTGTTTCTCGCCGCCTGCGCCGCCGGCGCGCTGCTTTCGCCCGCCGCACGTGCCGAGGATTGGCGCGACCGCGAAACCCGCTCGATCACCGTCGATTCGTCCGCGCTGGACCTGTCCACCGATGCGGGCGTGGACGAACTCTCGCGCCGGATCGGTCGTGCGGTACGTCGCGTCTGCGGCAGCGACCGCGAGTGCCAGGACGAAGCCTGGGCGAGCACCGAGGGTCAGGTTGCCTGGGTGGTGAGCCATGACGAATGGATGCGCCGCATGGCCGACGAACATGCGGCCGAGCTGATGTCCTGCGGCGGCCGGAGTTGCGCGCCACCGCCTCGGCCAGTCGACTACGCACCGGCACTGGCACCGGCACCGCCGGCAATGGCCGCGGTCATCGTGACGATCGTCTACGGGCCGCCACCGGTCTATCGGCGCTACTGATACGAAAACGGGCCGGGATTATGCATCCCGGCCCGTATCGCATTGGCTGAGGTGAGGCTTACTTCGCCTTCACCGCCTCGGTCTTCTTGCCGCCGCCCTTGCGGGGCTTCTTGGGCGCCGCCGGGGTGACCTCGAAGGCCAGGGCATTGTCCTTCAGCTTGACGGTGACTTCGCCGCCATGGACGAGCTTGCCGAACAGCAGCTCCTCGGCGAGCGGCTGCTTGACCTTCTCCTGGATCAGGCGGCCCATCGGCCGCGCGCCATAGAGCTTGTCATAGCCGCGCTCGGTGAGCCACTTCTTCGACTCGTCGTCGAGCTGGATGTGCACGCCGCGATCGGCGAGCTGCAGCTCGAGCTGGAGGATGAACTTCTCCACCACCCGCGCGACGACCTCGCTCGGCAGGTAATCGAACGGCACGATCGCATCGAGGCGGTTGCGGAATTCCGGGGTGAAGAGCTTCTTCACCGCCTCTTCCTGCACGTCCTCGCGGCTGCTCTCGCCGAAGCCGATCGATTCGCGCGCCATGTCGGACGCGCCGGCATTGGTGGTCATGATCAGGATCGTGTTCCTGAAATCGACCGTCTTGCCGTGGTGGTCGGTCAGCTTGCCGTTGTCCATCACCTGGAGAAGGATGTTGAACAGGTCCGGATGCGCCTTCTCGATCTCGTCGAGCAGGAGCACCGAGTGCGGCTGCTGGTCGACGGCGTCGGTCAGAAGACCGCCCTGGTCATAGCCGACATAGCCCGGAGGCGCGCCAATCAGGCGGGAGACCGAGTGCCGCTCCATATATTCAGACATGTCGAAGCGCTGGAGCGGAATGCCCAGAATGTCCGCCAGCTGCCGCGCGACTTCGGTCTTGCCGACGCCGGTGGGGCCGCTGAACAGATAATTGCCGATCGGCTTGTCGGGATCGCGCAGGCCCGCCCGGCTCAGCTTGATCGCCGAGCTCAACACCTCGATCGCTTTGTCCTGGCCAAACACGACCCGCTTCAGGTCGGTGGTCAGGTTAGCCAGCGCCTTGGTGTCGTCGGTCGAGACCGATTTCGGAGGGATGCGCGCCATGGTGGCGATCACCTGTTCGATCTCCTTGACGGTGATCACCTTCTTGCGCTTGCTCGGCGGCACCAGCATCTGCATCGCGCCGACCTCGTCGATGACGTCGATCGCCTTGTCGGGCAGCTTGCGGTCGTTGATGTAGCGCGCACTCAGCTCCACCGCCGACTTGATCGCGTCGGGCGTGTACTTGACGTGGTGATGGCCTTCGAACGCCGTCCGCAATCCCGTGATGATCTTGATCGTGTCCTCGATTGTCGGCTCGTTGACGTCGATCTTCTGGAAGCGCCGGAGCAGCGCCCGGTCCTTCTCGAAATGGTTGCGGAATTCCTTGTAGGTGGTCGATCCGATGCAGCGGATCGTGCCGCCCGAAAGCGCCGGCTTGAGCAAGTTCGACGCGTCCATCGCGCCGCCGCTGGTCGCGCCCGCGCCGATCACCGTGTGGATCTCGTCGATGAACAGGATCGCGTGCGGCAGCTTCTCGAGCTCGTTGACGACCTGCTTCAGCCGCTCCTCGAAATCGCCGCGATAGCGCGTGCCGGCGAGCAGCGCGCCCATGTCGAGCGAATAGATCACGGCTTCCTTGAGCACCTCGGGCACGTCGCCCTCGATGATCTTGCGCGCCAGGCCCTCGGCGATCGCGGTCTTGCCGACGCCGGGATCGCCCACATAAAGCGGGTTGTTCTTGCTGCGGCGGCACAGGATCTGGACCGTACGGTCGACCTCGGCCGAGCGCCCGATCAGCGGATCGACCTTACCGTTCTTGGCCTTCTCGTTGAGGTCGACGGTGAACTGCTTGAGCGCGCTTTCGCCCTTGCCGCCCTTGGTCTCCTGCTTGGCCGCCTTGTCCTCGTCCGCGCCCTTGGGAGTCGAGGCTTCGGTCGGCGTCGAACCCTTGCCGACGCCGTGGCTGATGAAGCTGACCGCGTCGAGGCGGCTCATGTCCTGCTGCTGCAGGAAATAGACGGCATAGCTCTCGCGCTCGCTGAACAAGGCGACGAGCACGTTTGCGCCGGTCACTTCGTCGCGGCCCGAGGACTGGACGTGGAGGATCGCGCGCTGGACGACGCGCTGGAAGCCGCTGGTGGGCGAGGGGTCGGTCGCGTTCTCGACCTTCAGCGCCTCGAGCTCGGTGTCGAGATATTGCGCGACGGTATTCTTGAGGTCGCCCAGATCGACGCCGCAGGCACTCATCACCTTGGAGGCGTGCTCGTCATCGACGAGCGCCAGCAGCAGATGTTCGAGCGTCGCATATTCATGGCGGCGAGAGGACGCAGCCTCCAGTGCCTTGTGCAGGGTCGATTCCAGGGCGGAGGCGAAACTAGGCATTCGGTTACAACTCCAGTCGGGCCGAAAGGATACGCGGCCCGTCTTCCCCTATGTCGGGAGAGTTGGGCTCCGCATCAAGCGCTGCGACCCGGCACCGGAATTCAGCGGCGTATCGCCCCTTGTCCGGTGCAGTCGCGCTCATCTCTTAAATATAGCGTCTGCGCTTGCGCGATGATTAATGGCACGCTGAATCTTCGTCCGGCTCCGTGCGATCTCGGCCTCGAGGAGCGCGATTCGCTCTTCGAGCTCCTCGACCGAATAGGGATCGAGATCCTGCTTCGCCAGCTGGACGACAAGATCGTCCTTGCGACGCGGAAGATTTTCGTCGGCGTCCATGTGGCGAAACGTTGACCCTGGCCGGGGTGATGTCAATAAGGCCTTGGGTTTATCCTTAATCTGAAAGCAACGCACGGATGATCGCTCCCGAAGTGATGCTGGCCATCGATCCCGATGCGCCGGGCGGTCCAGAAGTGCTGGTGCCCGTCGAACGTCCCGTGCCGAGTCCCGGCGCGGGCGAGGTGCTGGTGCGAGTCGCTGCCGCCGGGGTCAATCGGCCCGAAGTGTTGCAGCGCCAGGGGCTCTATCCGCCGCCGCCGGGCGCGCCGTCGATCCTGGGCATGGAGATTTCCGGCACGATTGTCGGCGTGGGGGAGGGCGTGGCGCGCGAGATGCTCGGCCAGCAGGTCTGCGCGCTGATCTCGGGCGGGGCCTATGCCGAATATGCCGTGGCGCCCGCCGGCCAGTGCCTGCCCGTGCCGCCCGCTCTGTCGATGGTCGAGGCCGCGGCGATGCCCGAGACGCTGTTCACCGTGTGGACCAACGTCTTCGAGCGCGCTTACGCCGTGGAAGGCGAGACGATCCTGGTCCATGGCGGCACCAGCGGCATCGGGACTATGGCGATCGCGCTGGCCAACCTGTTCGGGCTGACGATCCTCGTCACTGCCGGCTCGGACGAGAAATGCGAAGCCGCGCGCCGCGTCGGCGCCGATCACGCGATCAACTACAAGACCGAGGATTTCGTCGCGCGGGTGCGCGAGATCACTGGCGGCAAGGGCGTCAACATCGTCCTCGACATGGTCGGCGGCGACTATGTCCCGCGCAACCTCCAGTGCCTGGCTGATGACGGCCGCCACGTCTCGATCGCGGTGCAGGGCGGCGTGATGGCGACGATCCCGATCTTCGAGATCATGCGCCGCCGGCTGACTCTGACCGGATCGACGCTGCGCCCGCGCGACACCGCGTTCAAGTCGCTGGTCGCCGACGAGCTCCACCGTATCGTCTGGCCGCATGTCGTCGAGGGACGCCTCAGGCCGGTGATCGATTCGACCTATCCGTTCGCTCGCGCCGCCGAGGCGCATGCGCGGATGGAATCGGGCGAGCATGTCGGCAAGATCGTGCTGACGATCGGCGCGGCCGCCGACTGATCAGGCGGCCCGCTGCGCGGCCACTGCCTGCATCGCCTCGATCACCTTGGGGAAGACCGCCTCCTCCTCATATTGGAATCGCTTCTCCAGCGATCGCAGCAGGCCGCGCACGGTCATGCGGAATTCGCGCGGATCGGCCTCGATCGTCGCGAGGGTCCAGATGCCGTAATGCTCGATGGCGGCCTGGCGAGTGGCGAGGGTCTCGTCGGTCAGCCGGCGTGCCAGCTCGCGATGTTCGGGGCAGGGGCTCCGGCTGAGCGGCGCGATCACCAGCATGTTCTTCTTGGCGAGGTGCCGGGCTGCCGCCTGCGCCATCGTGCGGCGCGCCTGGGCGATCTCTTCGGTGGCGCCGGTATGCCCGGCCGCATCGATCACATCGTTCATCAGGCGAAGCAGTTCGCGGTGCCCGTCGCACAGCACGGTCAAAGACATGGTACACTCCCTTCCTTCAATTGTAGAAGGGATTGCTGCCGCTACGGATTTCGCTGCTCACTTCATTGGTGTCGCCGCCGTTAACCGGGATGCACGCTGCGCAGCATATTCGCGGGAGCGAAAAGCGAGGATCGTCCAGATAAGCCCCGTTTATCGCATCCCGGCGCCTATTTGTTTGACGTCGCCCTTCGAAGCGCGAGAAGGGCGGCGACCATTGGAAATGGGAGCACATTATGGGGCCCTTCGTCCTTCACGAATATGCCCGCTCGGGAAACTGCTACAAGATCCGCCTGACTGCGGCGCATGTCGGCATTCCGCTCGAGCGGCGCGAATACGACATCATGAAGGGCGAAACGCGGACCGCGCAGTTCCTGGGCGAGGTCAATGCGAACGGCCGCATCCCGGTGCTCCAGACCGGCGATGATTTCCTGCCCGAAAGCAACGCCGCGATCTTCTATCTCGCGCATGGCAGCCACCTGATCCCCGCCGATCGCTTCGAGCAGGCGGACATGCTGCGCTGGATGTTCTGGGAACAGTATAACCACGAGCCCAATGTCGCGACGATGCGCTTCTGGCAGGCGTTTATCGGCTTCGACAATCTCACCGAGATGCAGCGCGCGCAGTTGCCCGGGCGCGTCGCCGCCGGCGAGGCCGCGCTCGCGCTGATGGACGAGCATCTGGAGGGCCGGGCCTATTTCGTGCTCGACCGCCTGACGCTCGCCGACATCGCGCTCTACGCCTATACCCACGTCGCCGAAGAGGGCGGCTTCGATTTGCAGCGTTACCCCAATGTCCGCGCCTGGCTCGCCCGCGTCGCGGCACATCCCGCGCATATCGCGATCACCGAATAAGTGAACTATGACAACTAGATGAAAGCCGAACGATTCCAAATGTAACATAGTGTGGCCATAGGGCGGACCCGGGCAAGGGCAATGCACGGGGAAATGGGCCGATGGCCACGATCACCAGGCTTCCGTTCGATACGGCGCAACTCGCGGACTTCCACGCATCCACTCCGTCGATTCCGGAGCGCGCGATCACGCAGCGCCGGAAATATCGCACGATCTGGATCTCCGACGTCCATCTCGGCACGCGCGGCTGCAATGCCGAGATGCTGATCGACTTCCTCGATCATGTCGACAGCGACACCATGTATCTGGTCGGCGACATCATCGACGGCTGGGCGATGAAGAAGCGCTTCTACTGGCCCGCGACGCACAACGACATCGTCTGGCGCGTGCTCAAGCGCGCCAAGCGCGGCACCCAGATCGTCTACATCCCCGGCAATCACGACGAGATGTTCCGCCAGTTCAGCGGCCTCGATTTCGGCGGCGTGAAGATCAAGCGCCAGGCGATCCACACCACCGCCGATGGCCGCCGCCTGCTCGTCCTGCACGGCGACGAGTTCGACGCGATCACCATGTCGCACCGCTGGCTCGCGCATCTGGGCGACTATGCCTACGAAATGATGATGGCGCTCAACCGCTGGCTCAACATGGCCCGCCGTGCGTTCGGACTGCCCTACTGGTCGCTCAGCAAATACGCCAAGCAGAAGGTCAAGAACGCCGTGTCCTTCATTTCCAAGTTCGAAGAGATCGTCGCGCATGAAGCCGGCGCCCGCGGAATCGACGGCGTGATCGCGGGTCACATCCACAAAGCGGAGATGCGCACGATCCAGGGCGTGGAATATTATAACGACGGCGATTGGGTGGAGGGTTGCACCGCGCTCGTCGAGCACTACGACGGTACCATGGAAATTCTCCACTGGGCCGAGGAGATGGCAGCACGCGAAAGCGGCGAAGCGTCCGAGGTCAGACTGGCGGCGGCGTGACGGCAGCGGCAGGGGCCGAGACCGTGCGTATCGCAATCGTAACCGATGCCTGGGAGCCCCAGGTGAACGGAGTCGTCCGCACGCTCCAATCGGTTCGCCGGGTGCTGGAGGCACAGGGCCACAAGGTGCTCGTGATTTCGCCGGACCTGTTCTACTCGTTCCCGTGCCCGACCTATCCCGAGATCCGGCTGGCGCTCACCACGGTCAATCGCGTCGGCGCGATGATCGACGAGTTCGGCGCGAGCGCGATCCATCTCGCCACCGAAGGCCCGCTCTGCGTCGCCGCACGGCGCTGGTGCCTCAGGCGGGGGCGGCCGTTCACCACGGCCTATCACACCCAGTTCCCTGACTATGTCTCGGCGCGCTCGGGCGTCCCGGCCGAATGGATCTGGCGTTATATCCGCTGGTTCCACGCGCCAAGCGCGTCGATCCTCGCCTCGACGCCCTCGATCCGCGAATCGCTGGTCGCGCACGGCCTCAAGCAGGTCCGCCACTGGGGCCGCGGTGTCGATCTCGCCAATTTCCATCCCGGGCTCGATCCGCTGCCGGCGATGGCCGAGCTGAAAGGGCCGGTGCAGCTCTATGTCGGTCGGGTCGCGGTCGAGAAGAATCTCGAGGCCTTCCTGAAGACCGATCATCCGGGCACCAAGGTCGTGGTCGGTGACGGCCCCGCCCGCACCACGCTCGAGGCGCGCTATCCCGAGGCGAAGTTTCTCGGCCCGCTCTTCGGGCACGATCTCGCCGCGGCCTATGCCGCCGCCGATGTGTTCGTCTTCCCCAGCCGGACCGACACGTTCGGGCTCGTGATGATCGAGGCGCTGGCCTGCGGCACGCCAGTCGCGGCCTATCCGGTCACCGGCCCGGTCGACGTCCTGACGCCCGAGACCGGCGCGATGAGCGATGATCTGACCGCGGCGATCGGTGAGGCGCTGACCAGGGACCGCGCGCGGTGCGCCGAATATGGCCGCACCTTCACCTGGGAGGCCAGCGCGCGCCAGTTCCTCAATGCCCTGGTGCCGATGGGCGGGGAGAAGGCGGCGGCCTGACAAGCCTTAGCGTCATGCTGAGGATCGTTATGCTTGCTCCGAGCCGCATCTCGCAGTAAGTCATACCGGTTACGGCCGCCCGTGAAGGGCGGCCCTTATTGTTTCTGGAGAATATCGTGGCCCAGCCGCTGATGCCGCATGCGACCGCTTCCTGGCTGGTCGAGCAGACTTCGCTCACCTTCGAGCAGATCGCCGATTTTTGCGGCCTTCACATCCTCGAGGTCCAGGCGATCGCCGATGATACCGCCGCCACCAAGCTCACCGGCCGCGACCCCGTTCGCGCCCATGAGCTCACGATGGACGAGATCGAGAAGGGTCAGAAGGACCCCGACTATCGCCTCAAGATGAGCAAGGGCCCCGAGCAGGTCCGCCGCACCAAGGGGCCGCGCTACACGCCGGTCTCGAAGCGCCAGGACAAGCCCGACGGCATCGCCTGGATCCTGCGTCACCATCCGGAAGTCTCGGACGGCGCGATCGGCAAGCTGATCGGCACCACGCGCACCACCATCTCGGCGATCCGCGACCGCAGCCATTGGAACATCGCCAACATCACGCCCAAGGATCCGGTGACGCTCGGTCTCACCACCCAGCGTGAGCTCGACGCGCTCGTCGCCAAGGCCGCCAAGGCCGCCGGCATCGAGGCGCCCGTTGACAACCGTCTCGAGGGCGATCGCGAGGCGCTGATCACCGAACTGCGCGCCCAGCGCCAGGCCGCGGCGCATGCGGCCGACCTGGCGGAGAGCGGCGAAGACGCAGCGCCGGTCGAGCGCACCGCCGAGAACCTCTTCCGCAGCAACTGATCCCGGTTGCCGTCACGCCTGGCCAGGGCCTGGCGTGACGGCCGGAAACCTCAAGCGTCGATATCGAGGCCCAGCGCGACGCGGCCCGCCAGCGCGAGCTGCGGCCCTTCCTGCAGCGGATGGCAGCGCGCGCCCTGCACGTCGCGGAATGCCCGCTCCAGCCCGGTCTTGCGATAAAAGGCCGCGCCGCCGGCGACTTCCATCGCCTTTTCTACCGTCTCGATCGCCGCCTGGGCGATCAGCGTCCGGCGGATCATCGCGCGGCTGGTCGTCTCGGGTCCGGGCTCGGCGGTCATCGCGATCGACACCAGCTCGCGGAACGCCATCTCTGCCCGCGCATGGGCATTCTCCATCTCGCCCACCAGCCGGATCAGATCGGCGTTCGGCTTGCGCCCGCACGCGATCTCCAGCGCCCTTTGCCGGGCCCCGTCGGCCACGCCCACATAGGCCGCATAGATCGAGGCGAAGGCGATCTTGCTGATGACATGGAACAGCATGTGCCACTTGCCCTGCGGCCGCCGGCCGGCGATCCCCGCATCGGCGACGAACACCCGGTCGAGGACGACGTCCTGCGATCCGGTGCCGCGCATCCCCAGCACGTGCCAGGTTTCGTTGATCGTCACGCCTTCGGCGCGCAGCGGCACGCCGAAATGCAGCACCGTCGGCCCCGCATCGGGATCATCATAGATCGCGCTGGTCATCAGCAGGTCGCCCATCTGGCAGCCGCTGGAGAAGGCCTTGCGCGCGGTGATGCGGAAGCCGCCCTCGACCTTCTCGGCGGTGCCGGCGCTGTCCAGCCAGTCCGATCCGCCGCTCGAGACGAGGATCAGATCCTCGGCCGCGACTCGGCGGAGCAGCCCTTCGGTCGGCGCATTCTGATGCTCGCGCCGCCATGTCGCCGCGGCGACGAGGTGGGTGTGCATCGAGAAGGCGAGCGCGGTCGATCCGCAGGCGGCGCCCAGCACGCGGATCGCGCTGAAGATCTCGGCAACGTCCGCTCCGCCGCCACCCAGCTCGGCGGGCACCAGCGCCTTGAAGAATCCGGCTGCCTTCAGGCATTCGAATCCTTCTGAAACAAAGCTTTCGTCTGCATCGTGCAGATCCGCGATCGGTGCGATCTTGGCGGCGATGGCTTGCGCCTTCGCGATCCAATCGCGCGCCAGGACATTGTTCTCAGTGTTCTCGGTCGTAAGCATCATACTCTCCGCTATTGCTTCGGCGGATCCAATCTCCGATTTTGCACCGGCGCTTCCAGTTCAGAAACTGAACTTGCCTGATACAGATACTGAACTAGGCTGTAGCATCTTCATAGGAGTGAAGATGACCCAAGGCAGCTACAAGCAATTCTGCCCCGTGGCGATGGCGGCGGAGATATTGTGTACCCGCTGGACGATCGTGCTGCTGCGCGAGATGTTCGCGGGCTCGACTCGCTTCAACGATCTGCGCCGCGGCGTTCCGCGCATGTCGCCTGCCTTGCTCTCCCAGCGGCTGAAGGAGCTCGAATGCGCCGGGATCGTGCGCCGCGAGGCGTCGCAGGAATATCGGCTCACCGAGGCCGGATTGGAGCTGCAGCCGATCATCGAGGCATTCGGCATCTGGGGGCAGCGCTGGGTGGAGAGCGACCTGTCGCTCGAACATCTCGATGCCCAGCTGCTGATGTGGGACATGCGCCGCAACCTCGATCCCACGCCGCTGCCCGCGGCGCGCACCGTGATCCAGATCGCCTATCCCGAACTGCCCGATGCGCGCCGCCGCTGGTGGCTCCTGGTCGATCCGAACCAGGGCGTGGACCTTTGCTCGATCGATCCGGGCTTCGACGTCGATCTCTATGTCTCGGCCGATCTGCGCGCGATGACGGCGGTCTGGATGGGCTATGAGACGGTCCGACATGCAATCGATCGTCAGAAGCTGATCGTCACCGGCGATCCGCGCATTGCCGATCAGATGCAGCGCTGGCTGGGGCTCAGCCCTTTCGCGAAGCACGCCAGATTGGTCGCGTGACGGCGTGGCGCGGGCAGGGCTTTGGGGTTAGCCTGCGCCGGCGAATCGGACCCCCGGGGCGCCTGCGAAAGCGTGGAGAAACCCATGTGTGACGAGCTGACCGCCGCCGACAATGACCGCTTCCTGATGACCCGCCGCGCGTTCGGCGCGGGCGCCGCGGCGGCGGGCATGGCGGTGCTGCTGCCGGTCCCCGCCAACGCGGCCGAGATCAAGGGCCGCGAGATCACCATTGCCACCCCGGACGGCACCTGCGACGCCTATTTCGTCGCGCCCGCCACCGGCAAGCATCCCGCCGTGATCGTCTGGCCCGATATCCTCGGCCTGCGCCCCGCCTTCCGCCAGATGGCCGATCGGCTCGCGCAGTCTGGCTATGCGGTGCTCACCGTCAACCAGTTCTACCGCTCGACCAAGTCGCCCTTCGTCACGCCCGGCCAGGGCTTCGACGACTGGCTCAGAGGCAAGGTCGGGCCGTGGCGCGAACTGCTCACCCCCGATGCCACGACGCGCGACGCCAAGGCGTTCGTCACCTGGGTCGACAGCCAAAAGGAAGTCGACAGGAAGCGCGGCATCGGCAGCACCGGCTATTGCATGGGCGGCCCGATGGTCATGTACACCGCCGCCGCGGCGCCTGCGCGCGTCCATGGCGGCGCGACCTTCCATGGCGGCGGGCTCGCGGCCGACGGACTGATCGCGCTGGTGCCGCAGATGAAGGCGCGCTGGCTGATCGCGATCGCCGAGAATGACGATGCGCGCGCGCCTGGCGACAAGGACAAGCTCAAGGCGGCCTTTGCGGCGAACAGCCAGCCCGCCGAGATCGAAGTCTATAAGGGTACCATGCATGGCTGGTGCCCGCCGGACAGCCAGGTCTACAATCCCGACCAGGCCAACCGTGCCTGGGACAGGCTGCTCGCTACCTTCGCCACGCTCTGACCATCATTGACTTTGGGAGAGACTGTCATGGCCGACGAACTGGTTTTCTACACCAATCCCCAGTCGCGCGGGCGCATCGTCCGCTGGATGCTCGAGGAAACCGGCGCGCCGTACGAGACCGAGGTGGTCGATTACGGCACGACGATGAAGGGCGAGGATTATCTGACGATCAATCCGATGGGGAAGGTGCCCGCGATCGTTCACAACGGCCAGACCGTCACCGAATGCGCCGCGATCTGCGCCTATCTGGCCGAGGCGTTTCCGGATGCCGGCCTCGCGCCGCTGCCCGAGGAGCGCGCGAATTATTACCGCTGGCTGTTCTTCGCCGCCGGCCCGGTCGAGCAGGCGGTGACCAATCATGCCGCGCAGTTCGTGCCCAAGCCCGAACAGGGCCGGATGTTCGGCTATGGCAATTACGATCTCACCGTCGACGTGCTCGAAGCGGCGGTAAGCGCCAATCCCTATATCGCAGGCAGCCGCTTCACCGCTGCGGACGTCTATGTCGGCTCGGCGGTTGGCTGGGGCACGATGTTCGGCACCTTGCCCAAGCGCCAGCCCTTTACGGACTATTTTGCCCGGCTGAGCGGCCGCGATGCCTTCCGGCGCGCGGCGCAGCTCGACGATGCGCTGGTAGCGGAGCGGGCGCCGGCCTGAGGCCTCTAGAGACTGTCCTGATCGGATGGCTGTGCTCCTGCGAAAGCAGGAGCACAGGATCACAGGCGATCCGATCGCGACTCTGGGCTCCTGCTTTCGCAGGAGCACAATTTAAAGCCCGGCGAGCTTGCGCATCCGCTCGGGAAGCGCGGCCACCACTGCGGCGCGGTCAGCAGTGTCCACATTGCCCCAGCGGGTGATTTCGTCGATCGTCCGGCCGCAGCCCCGGCACCAGCCGGTAGTGTGATCGAGCACACAGACATTGGTGCAGGGCGAGGGGATTCGGCGTTCGCCGCTCAATTCGCCCATTTTGCCAGCCAGTCGGCCATTTCCTGGGGCTTGTGGCTCGGCACGCTGTCGGCAAGCCATAGGGTTCGCGGGTTACGCGCCTTGCTGCTTCGCGCATCCACGACAAGCACCGCCGGCACTGCGCGCACTTTCGCGCCGTAGCGGGCGGCGATGTCGAGATTGCGGTCGAACCGCCCGATATCCACTATCACTAGCTCGAAATTGCGCGCCACGTAGCGCCGCATGTCGGGGAGCGCGAGCACGCCGGCGAACACCCGGCATTCGAAGCACCAATTGGCGCCGAAATCGACCACCACCGGCTTGCCCGACTTCTTCGCACGCGCCAGTGCCGCTTCGAAATCCCTCGCCGCATCGGCACGCGAATCATAGGGCGAGGGCAGCGGCCGGGGCAGTTGAAGCAGCGATTGCGCGCCGAGCCGCGGCGCCGTGCCGGACGGTGCGGCGAGCGCCGGGACCGCCACCACCAGCGCCGCGACCAGCGCCCCCCGACGCATGGTCAGCTGCCGAGGGTGAATTTCAGGAAGTCGGGGACGGGGCCGTTCCAGCCATCGTCCGGACCGTCATCGGCCGGCTGGCGACGGCGCGGCTCCTCGCGGCGCGGTTCGCTGCGGCGCGCGTCGTCGCGGCGGGGGCGTGCCTCGCCGCGCGGTTCGGCAGCGGGGCGTTCGTCGCGACGGCCACGTTCGCGCTTCGGCGCAGGCTCGGCCTCGCGCTTCGGGGCAGCTTCCGCCTCGCGTGCCTCGGGCTCGGCGTCGTGCACCTCGCGTTCGGCGTCGCGCTTCCTGCCGCCACCGCGCTTGCGCGGTTCGGCCTTGCGTTCCTGAGGCGCGGCCTCGCGCTCCTCGGTGCCCTTGCCGGACGGCGCCGTGGTGCGCTCGATCTTATGGCCGGTCAGCTTCTCGATATTCTGGATATTCTCGGCGTCTTCGGGCGTCACCAGCGTATAGGCGATGCCGGTGGCGCCCGCGCGGCCGGTGCGGCCGATGCGGTGGACATAGTCGTCGGGATGCCAGGGCGCGTCGTAATTATAGACGTGGCTGACGCCCTTGATGTCGAGCCCGCGCGCCGCGACGTCGGATGCCACCAGGATATTGACGTCGCCCGCCTTGAACCGCTCGAGCTCGGCGATGCGTTGCGACTGTTCCATGTCGCCATGGATCTCGGTCGAGCGGAAGCCCGACTTCTGCAGGCTCTTGTTGAGATCGCGCACCGTCGTCTTGCGGTTGCAGAAGACGATCGCGTTGGTCACGTCGTCGGCGCGCAGCAGGTCGCGCAGCACCGATCGCTTGTCCGATGCGGAGACGGGCACGATCCACTGGCGGATGTTGATGTTCGCGGAGGCTGGACGCGCGACCTCGATCCGCTTGGGTTCGTTGAGGAACTTGTCCGCCAGCTTCTTGATCACCGGCGGCATCGTCGCCGAGAAGAGCAGGGTCTGGCGCTGCTTGGGCAGCTTGGTGCAGATTTCCTCGATATCGGGGATGAACCCCATGTCGAGCATCCGGTCGGCCTCGTCGATCACCAGCAGGTTGCAGCCGGTGAGCAGGATCTTGCCGCGGCCGAACAGGTCCATCAGCCGGCCCGGCGTGGCGATCAGCACGTCCACGCCCTTTTCGAGCGCCTTGACCTGGTCGCCCATCTGCACGCCGCCGATCAGCAGCGCCATCGAGAGCTTGTGGTTGGTGCCGTACTTCTCGAAATTTTCGGCGACCTGTGCCGCTAGCTCGCGGGTGGGCTCGAGGATTAGCGACCGCGGCATTAGCGCGCGGGTGCGCCCCTCGCCGAGGATGTCGATCATGGGGAGAACGAAGGCGGCAGTCTTGCCCGTGCCCGTTTGCGCGATTCCGACGATGTCCTTGCCCATCAGGACAGAGGGGATCGCCTGGCGCTGGATCGGGGTCGGCTCAGTGTAGCCGGCATCGGTCACGGCACGCAGAAGGTCGTCAGAAAGGCCGAGATCGGCGAAGCTCATGCGGTTGTCCGGAAAAGGAGGCCGCGTCCTTCGCAGCCTCGAAAAAGCCTTCACGCGCTTGCGGATTTGCGGCCCGATGTCAAGGTCTAGCGCGCTACTACGAGCGTGCGGAATGCCTGAACCGGGCATGCGCGCCCCGAACGCGAGCGGAGCGAATCGCGGCCTGCGCACAGTTTCTTGTCTTCGGTCGGCTTCACATAGAAGCCCGAATAAAAGCCGAGTGCAGGGCATTCCGACCCCAGCTTGGCGCGCAGCAGCGATCCGTCGTTGAGCACCAGATCGACGCTGTCGGTGGTGTTGACGGTAAAGCCGGCAATCTTGTCCAGCTTCACGCAATCCGACGTCTTTTTCTCGGTCACCGGTGGCAAGCGCGGCTGGCGCAGGATGATCGTGGTGCTGGTCACGGTCATGCGGGGAACGTGGATCGTGACATGTTGCTGCTGGAACATCGCGACCGCGCCATGCCGTACGGGCGGCTCGGGCGCGACCGCGGGCGCCGCGAACAGCAACATAAGACCGGAGGCGGCGAACAGCGGATTCAGCATGGTTGGGACACGCTTCTACGAAACAGGCTTGAACAGTGGATGAACTGACGCAGCGCATGCTATCGCGCAACCGTCATGACGCCCCAGCAACGCCAGATTGTCGAGACTGTCCTGGAACGGTTCGGTCTCAAGGCCGTAACCACCGATCCTGACGCGATCGCGCCTTGGGTGACCGATTGGCGCGGACGCTTCCACGGCGCGGTCCCCGCGCTGCTGTCGCCTGGCTCGACCGAGGAAGTCGCCGCGATCATCGGCCTCGCGGCCGAGGCGGGCGTTCCGGTCGTGCCGCAGGGCGGCAATACCGGCATGGTCGGCGGCGCGACGCCCCCGATGGACGGTTCGGCGCTTTTGCTCTCGCTCCGCCGCATGAGCCGCATCCGCGCGCTTTCGGCGGAGAGCAATCTCGCCGTAGCCGAGGCCGGGGTGATCCTCGCCGATCTGCGCGACGCGGCTGAGAATGCCGGGCGCCGCTTCCCGCTCGATCTTGGCGCGCGCGGCAGCGCGACGATCGGCGGGCTCGTCTCCACCAATGCCGGCGGTGTTCAGGTGCTGCGATTCGGCACGATGCGCAGCCTGGTCGCGGGGGTCGAGGCGGTGCTGCCCGACGGATCGGTCCATGACGGCCTCGCCGCG
This sequence comes from Sphingomonas sp. JC676, assembly GCF_014489075.1. Lineage (GTDB taxonomy): Bacteria > Pseudomonadota > Alphaproteobacteria > Sphingomonadales > Sphingomonadaceae > Sphingomonas. The sequence continues at coordinate 150,134 of NZ_JACTGR010000007.1, forward strand.
CTCAAGAAGGACAATCGCGGCTATGACCTCAACCAGCTGCTGATCGGCGCCGAGGGCACGCTGGGCGTGATCACCGCCGCCAGCCTGCGGCTCGTGCCGGGGATGGTCGCGCGCGCGGTGGCGTGGGTGGGCGTCGAAAGTCCCGCGCGAGGCCTCGCGCTGCTCCGGGCGATCGAGGCTCGGACCGACGCGGTCGAGAGCTTCGAGATCATCCCAGACGACACGTTGCAGCTCGTGCTTCATCATGTGCCCGGCACGCGTCAGCCGCTGCCCGGCACGCATCGCTGGCACGTATTGATCGAGGCGGTCGCGACCGATGCGGATGCGGAGCCCCCCGCCTCGCTGGTCGAGCGGCTGCTGGCGCCCGCGTTCGAATCGGGCCTGGTCGAGGATGCCGTGATCGCCGCGAGCGAGGCGCAGGCCGAGGCGTTCTGGCGGATTCGTCACGCGATCTCGGAGGCGGAGCGGTCGGCGGGGCCCGCCGTCCAGCACGATATCTCGGTGCCGGTCGACGATATGCCGCGCTTTATGATCGAAGGTGCCGCCGCGGCCGAAGCGCGGTTTACGGGCACGCACGCCATCGCCTTCGGCCATCTCGGCGACGGCAATGTCCATTTCCATGTCCGCGCGCCGCAGGGCTCCGATCCGGCGCGCTGGTATGCAGAAGAGGGGCCCGTGATCAGCCGATTCGTCCACGACATGGTTGTTGCGGCCCATGGCTCGATCTCCGCCGAGCATGGCATCGGCCAGATGAAGCGCGACGAACTCGCCCGGCTCAGCGCGCCGTCGCGAATGGCCGCGCTGCGCGCCATCAAGGGCGCGCTTGATCCGAAGGGGATTCTCAACCCGGGCAAACTGGTGGCGCTTGCGCCGAGCCCGGGCAAGCCATAGACCCGCGCCCGAACTTTTCACGCATTCAGCAATTTTCAGGAGAGTATGATGGCCAGCGCGCCACAGCAGCCACTTCCCTTGTTCTACAATGGCCTCGAGCCGCTTTCGAGCCAGACGCATGCCGATTTCCGCCTGCGTATCCTCGACAAGGCGCCGTTCCTCGCCAACCAGCATGCTGTTCCGATCACGGTCGAGGAATTCCCGCTGGTCCAGCGCTTCATGCCGATCGTCTTCTCGGTCGGCGACGACCCCGTGCCGCTCGCGCTGATGGGCCTGAACGAGGGCATCAACACCTTTGTCGACGATGAAGGCAAGCTGCTCGAGACCAATTTCTACGTGCCGGCCTATGTCCGCCGCTATCCCTATCTGCTGGCGCGGCTCCGCCCCGATGCCGATGAGCTGTCGCTTTGCTTCGATCCGACCTCGGGCATCGTCGGTGCGTTCGAGGATGGCGAGAAGCTGTTCGAGGACGGCCAGCCGAGCGAGCTCACCAAGAACATCCTGCAGTTCAACGAGCAGTTCGAGCAGGCCGGCGCCCGCACGACCCAGTTCATGAAGGAGCTGAAGGATCTCGGCATCCTCATCGATGGCGAAGTCAGCATCCAGCCCGATGGCGCGGCGCAACCCTTCATCTATCGCGGCTTCATGATGGTCGACGAAGCCAAGCTCAACGAGCTGCGCGGCGATCAACTGCGCAAGATCGTCCAGAACGGCATGCTGCCGCTCATCTATGCGCATCTCTTCTCGCTGCAGCTGATGCGCGACATCTTCTCGCGCCAGGTCAGCATGGGCAAGATGCCCGAGCCCCAGCTCGTCGGATGACAACCGGGTTCGCGCGCGGCGAGCGCTACAGCCGGGGGGCGATCGCCTTTCACTGGGTGATCGCCGCGCTCGTGCTCTTCAATCTCTGGCTCGGCCTGTTCCACGACTCGCTTCCGCGCGAGTGGAAGGTCATCCCGGTCCACAAGTCGGTTGGCATCACCATCCTGGTGCTCACGCTCGGCCGGATCGCCTGGCGGCTGACGCATCGTCCGCCGCATCTGCCCGACCTGATGGCCGGGTGGGAAAAGGCTGTCGCCAAGGGCGTGCACCTCGTCCTCTACACGCTCCTGCTGATCCTGCCGCTCACCGGCTGGCTGCTTTCGTCGAATCCCGCGCGGCCGCGGCCGTTCAGCTGGTTCTTCCTGTTCGACGTGCCGATGCTGCCCGCGACTCCGGTGATCGCGCGGAACGCGCATGAGGCGCACGAGCTGCTTGGATATCTGATGGCCGCGCTCGTGCTGATCCATATCGCGGCAGCGCTGCGCCACCATTTCCTGCTGCGTGACAAGGTATTGGCCCGCATGCTGCCATGGGTTTCGCGCCGCCGCTGACCGCCATCGCGAGAGAATTGTCGCAGTTTGTCGCGGCGCGGCATCGGGCCTTGAACTCCTTTGTCGCTCAACTATATCTGGTTTGTACGGTCTGGTGTCCCCCCTTTCGCTGGGCCGTGCGGCACGCCTTCGGGCGTGTCTCCTCCCTGAACCTTGGCCACCTCGTGGGTAACCGCGAGGTGGTTTTTTTATGGGATTATTCGGCGGCGATCGCCACGGGGAGCGCCTCGTCGGCGACCGCATCGATGATCGCGCGGAGCAGCGCCACCGTGGCCGCCAGCCCTGGACCGGGCTGGTCGAGCGCCGCATCGAGATAGAGCGAGCGATCGAATTCGAGCTGGATCGCATGCACCCCGCGTCGGGGATCGCCGTGGCGTTCCAATATATGGCCGCCCGAATAAGGCGTGTTGGCGCCGATCGCGACTCCGTGCGCCCGTGCGACTCCCTCGATTCGCCCGATGAAGCGCGCGGCCGAGGATTTGCCGAATCGGTCGCCCAGCACGAGCCGCGGCGCGGTCGCCGGATCGCCGAGCGGCGGCATCGAATGAATGTCGAGCAACACCGCCACGCCGAATCGCACCCGCGCTGCCGCAAGCGCCGCGTCCACCGCCGCATGATAGGGCCGGTAATCGGCGCGGATCCGCTCGGCGACTTCCTCGCTCGACAGGCGCCGGCTCCAGATGTCGCCCGAATTGCCCACGCGCCGCGGTACCAGGCCCAGCCCGCTGCGCAGCTTCGCCGATTGCGGGCGGCCGAGCGAGCTCGCGCCATCGTCGAGTCGCGGGTCGCGCTCATGCTCGGCGCGGTTGAGATCGATCCAGGCGCGGGCGCGCTCCGCGACGAACAGGGTCTCGCCGCGCCGCGCCTGCAGGCCGAGCGTATCGGCATGGCGATCCTCGAGTCCCCTGAGCGCGGCCAGCGGAACGCGCAGAGCGGCGCGCAGGGGTAGGGGGTATTCGCGCCCGGCATGCGGCACCGAAAGCACCACCGGGCTGATCGGCTCCAGGGGCCCGTGCCGCAGGAAAGAGGGCGTTGCCGTCACGCTTCTTGCCTAAGGCCGCGTCAAGAATTCGGCAATGGCGCGCGCTCAAAGCTGGAAAATGTTAATCGCTTCCAGCATAAGATGCTCGCTTGCGTGGGATGGGGTAACGATGATCCGGATTTTGCTGGCCGAGGACGACCGCGTGATGCGGGAATACCTCACTCGGGCGCTGGAGCGCTCGGGCTATTCGGTCAGTGCGGTCGATCGCGGCACTGAGGCGATGCCGCTGCTCCAGACCGAGCGATTCGATCTGCTGCTCACCGACATCGTCATGCCTGAGATGGACGGCATCGAGCTCGCGCAGAAGGCTAGCGAGATCGCGCCGGACATGCGCGTGATGTTCATCACCGGATTCGCCGCGGTCACGCTGCGCGCCGGCCAACAGGTGCCGCAGGCGCGCGTGCTGTCCAAGCCGTTCCACCTGCGCGACCTGGTATTGGAGGTCGATCGGCTGTTCGAGGCGGAGAGCATTCCCACCCGCAATTGATTTCGGACGATCGGCGGGTTGCAAGCGTGGGATTCCCTCGCTAAAGGCCCGCTTCCCGAGTTTAGCCGAGAGGCATTCGGGCGCGTAGCTCAGTGGTAGAGCACTGTGTTGACATCGCAGGGGTCGCAAGTTCAATCCTTGCCGCGCCCACCATTTCAAAAGGCCCGGAAAGCTGATCGCTTTCCGGGCCTTTTTCGATTGCAGTGTCCTGCATCACGGGCAGTTGGCATAAGGCGGCGGACCGGAGTTGATCGCGCGCTCCTGCAGCCTGAGCCGATAATAAGCCAGGCGGTCGTTCGTCTTCACATAGCCGGGATCGGTCTGGCCCCACAGATAGTCCGATGCGTCCGTATAGGTCAGCGTGGCGCCGGGATCGCCCTGGACGGACTTCCATTGGCTGACGGACACCGGGGTGGTGAAGAGCGACGGATCGATGACCATTTTCTGGGTGCACCAAAGCCGCCGCCACGACCATCGCCGCCGGACGCACAAGGTCGGCGCGACATGCCAGCCCCAATTGACGAAACAGGCCGGATTGTTGCGGGTCAGCGTATGCAGGGATCCCTGGATCCAGACCTTGCGCGGGGACAGGCCCATGGCGATCATGAGCCGGCACATTTCATGCGCGCGCGCCCAGCAGCCGTCGTCCGGGTACAGGAATGGAATGCAGGGCGCCGGCACGGTCAGGGGAGCGCAACTCGTCGCGCTCATTTGATCGAAGACGTTCTGCGCGTGCCCTGCCGAGATGCAGCCGCGAAACCACCAGTTCCACGGCCAGATCCACCAGCGCAGGAACCCGTACCAGTCGAGCGTCGGGCGCGGGTGCTCGAACGGGAAGTCGAGAAGCGGCCCGTCGTCCGGGCCCGGTTCAAAAAAACGCGCCTCGATGACCTCGCGGCGATCGTCGGTGACCAGGATGAGAGGCTGTTTGCTGCGCGCCGCTTCCCGCAGCATTTCGGAAAGCTGGCCGAACCGCTCATGGCTTTTGCCGAGCAGGAACCGCGCGTGCGAGGAATCGATCTCGAACTCGATTCCTTCGCGCGTTTCGCGCGTCTCTCGTACGCGGCCGAGATCGGGCACACGCAACAGGCTTATCGCTTCGGTGTCGGGGTCGACCTCCAGATAGACCGGCTGGCGCAACTTCTCGAGACCGGCGAGGATCTGCGCGTAAGCCGCCGCCTTCTCGTGCCCGGCGGGAAGGCGGACGCGCCGGCCCTCGTCGAGTATGATCTCGAGATCTTCCTTGCCGCCGGCCGTGGCGAAGTCTTGCCCGGGCGGCAATTGGACACGCACCTGGCGAGATACGATAATCTGAGACGTTGCCATGATCTGACTCCGCTGCTGGATTGCACCCGCACCAAAAGCGCGGTCGCAGTCGCTTTCTAGTCAAGGTCCGCACGCGCTTTCGGCACTGTCTATCTTGCTTGGGACCGACGCCGAGTTTCAGATTGTGTGAATCTTCCCCGACTCACGATCTGACTCGAGAATAATAACAGATCGGCAACATTCGGAACAGGAAGGCGTTTCGCACGAAGCCCGGCGACTATAATTGCCGAACTCGTTATGCCTCCGCATGGGCGCGCCCGATGACCGGTCCCCACCACCGCTATTGACGTCAGGCTTACATTTCAGACGAAAGCGGTCCGGCCATTGACCTTGGATCTTGGCCACGGTCGCTCAGGCGAGCGTCGAGAACCTCCTGCCGTCGCTCACAACGGCAGTGGCGCCCCGGATTGCTCCGCCACCATATAGGCGGCGTACCAGTCGGGCCAGTTCTCGTCATGCTGGCCGCCCATCCGTTTCTCATGCTCGCCATGCGCGAGAGCTGCGCGCCACATCGCATTCCTCAGATCCGCTACGGAGGCGAAGCTCGTAACGCTCGAGTCGATTCGGCCCGGCAATCGCGTGGTGATCTCCTGCAACAGCCAGCCGTTGCCGTCGGGGTCGCGGAACGACGCGAAGGAGCGGTAGCTGCCATGGTCGGGATCGGGACCGCCCACGCGTACACGCCCGAACAGATAGGGCTCGTCGGTGCCGGAATAGACGCTGTCGCCGCCGTGAAAGGCTTCGCTGACCGCGACCCCGCGGCGGAGCAGATCGTCCCGTGCGGCCTCGATGTCGGAGACGATAAGATAGAGTCCTTGGGCGGAGCCGGGAGCCGCGGCGGTCACGTTCGTGCCGAAGATGACCGAGGTCGAGGAGCCGGGGGGCGTGAACTGAAGCACCCGAAAATCGTCGCCCTGGGCGAAGTCGGCATCGAGCCGCCATCCCAGGTCGCCGTAAAAGCGCTTGGCGCGATCGACGTCTGAAACGGGAATGACGACGATCTCGAGTTTCATGTCGATCGATTGCGCTTTCGGTGTTTCGATCGTCATTTCGCTGGGTGCTTCAATTGTGGTCATAACAAACTCCTTGGTTTGGATGACTTGCCGCGATTCCGAACGCAGTGAGGGGCGCGAAAACGGATGCTGCGGAATTGCTCGCCAGCGATCGCGACTCACGAGACCGCTGTCGGTGGTACCGCTTTACAGCATAACGTCCGCGCAGGTTACTGCCGGCCGCGCGCTCAGCGTGCTTTTGATCGGGAAGCCGTGCTCCGGATCCAGCGCCATCGTTGCAATGTAGGATTTCGCCTGCAATCCCGCCCAGGCTCTTTCTCATCGCGAATATGATCCGAAGCCTCGCGCGGGTGCGCGATGCCCCTGTGACCTTTGCGACTTTAGGGTATCCCGATACCGCTCGCCGGGGTGCGAACGACGGTTTCAAAGGCGATCGAGGAACCGGCGCTTCGCATCGTCGAGGTCCGGAAAGTCCCATTTTTCAGGAAGGAAGGTTTTTCGACATAGCAGGTGTCAACCGTGTCAACTTCGGCCCGACGATTGCGTCCTCGCCACGAGGCGGCTTTACGGGCGATGAAACATCTTTCCCGTGTCGCCCCGGCGTCCGAAATGCCCGGTCTATCCCCAGTGTTGACTTACCGGTCCCCCCTTCCTAAACGGCCCCTGCCTTGGCGGGCTCGCCCTTGGTACATGCGCTAACCCTGCCGGAAACGGCGCTAAGGAGAGGCGAAATGGCCGAAAACGAGCCCGGACTGGAACCCCTCCAAGAGGATGCCCGCCTCAACTCGCTCGACGAGCGATTGCGGCAAGCAAAATCGGACGAGGCGGTCAGGAACGGCGGGGGCACCGATAAAGGCCAGGCGGATTACAACCTGGGCAATCGCGTGCTGGCCGAACTGATCGGCGGAATGGCCGGAGGTGCGCTGATCGGGTGGGTACTCGATCGGTTCCTGGGAACCTCCCCATGGCTCCTGCTCGCTTTGCTCTTCTTGGGCATCATAGCGGCGTTCAGGAACATCATTCGGATTTCGAATAAGCGCTCGAAGTGACTCTTCGGGCGCTTTGGCTAATAAGGCGGACGAACAAGCGTGGCGGCTGAATCAGGCAAGATCGACCCGATGCACCAGTTCGAGGTGCAGACGATCTGGGATCCCGGCTTCTCCATTGCCGGGCACCATATCGCCTTCACGAACTCGGCATTGTGGATGTGCGTGGCTGCCCTCGCGCTCTGGGCATTCATGCTCATGGGCATGAAGCGCCAGGTGATCCCGACTCGCGGCCAGATGCTGGTCGAGAATTTCGTCGGCTTCATCGATTCGCTGCTCGCGCAGAACATCGGCAAGGAAGGGCGGAAGTACCTTCCCTATATCTTCTCGCTGTTCATGTTCATCCTGTTCGGCAACGTGATCGGCCTGCTGCCCTTCGGCCTGGTCGGCGTGCATCCCTTCACCTTCACCAGCCATTTCACCGTCACCGGCGTGCTGGCGATCATGAGCTTCTCGATCGTGCTGATCGTCGGCTTCTGGAAGCACGGGCTGCACTTCTTCTCGCTGTTCGTGCCGCACGGCACCCCGCTGTGGCTGATCTGGCTGATCCCGGTGATCGAGCTCGTCTCGTTCCTGGTGCGCCCCTTCTCGCTGGGCCTGCGACTGTTCGTCGCGATGATCGCCGGGCACATCCTCCTGAAGGTGCTGGCCGGCTTCGTGATCAACGCCAGCAATGCGGGGATCATCCCGGGCCTTGGCGTCGGCATCCCCAGCTTCGCGCTGATGATCGGCATCTCGGCGCTCGAGATCCTGGTCGCCGGCATCCAGGCTTATGTTTTCGCGCTGCTCACGTCGCTGTACATCAACGACGCCGAGCATCTGCACTGAGTTTTTTCGTACCAACCAAGAAATTAGAAGCAGGAGTTTTTGAAATGGATCCAGCAGCAGCAAAGCTCATCGGTGCAGGTCTCGCGGCGATCGGCGCCGGCATGGCCGCCATCGGTGTGGGCAACGTGTTCGGCAGCTTCCTCGAGGGCGCGCTGCGCAATCCGGGCGCGGCTGACGGTCAGCAGGGTCGCCTGTTCATCGGCTTCGCGGCCGCCGAGCTTCTCGGTCTGCTCGCGTTCGTCGTGGCGATGATCCTGATCTTCGTCGCCTGATTTTTCCGGTTCGGGCCGGCCCCGCGCCGGCCCGCATCTGGATGGGATAGCAATGCCTCAGATTTCCCAGCTCGCCGAAACCTTCGCGTCGCAGATCTTCTGGCTGCTCGTGACCTTCGGCTTTGTCTTCTTCGCCATCGGCAAGGGCATGGTGCCCAAGGTGCTGTCGACGATCGACCAGCGCGACCAGTCGGTCGCCGGCGATCTCGCGGCGGCCGAGGCGGCCCGCGCGGCGGCCGATCAGGCCGAGGAGAACTGGCGGACCGAGGAAAATGCCGCGCGCGAGGCAGCGCAGAAGCGCGTCGCCGAAGCGCGTGCCAAGGGTGCGGCAGCGTCCGAGAAGACTCTTGCCAAGGGGAATGCGGAGAACGAGGCGCGGATGACCGCGGCCGAGACCCGCATTGCCGATGCGAGCCTCGCGGCGATGGCCGAGATCGAAGCGGTCGCGGCCGACGCGGCAAAGGATATCGTCGCCCGCCTGTCGGGCGCGAAGGTGACGGCCGACGAGGCCAAGAAGGCAGTGAAGGCGGCGCTCAATGGCTAATCCGCACCCGGCGGCCGACACGGCCACCACCACCGCGACGGTCGAGCATCAGGCGCCCGCCGAGGGCCATCACGCCGATCCGTCGGTATTCGGCCTCGACGCCACCGTCTGGGTCTCGATCGCGATGACCGCGTTCATCCTGATCCTGCTGTGGAAGAAGGTTCCCGGCCTGGTCACCCGCGGCCTCGACAACCAGATCGCGGCGATCCGCACGCGGCTGGAGGATGCCAAGCAGCTCCGGGCCGAGGCCGAGGCGCTGCGCGACGAATATGCGCGCAAGATCGCCGGCGCCGAAGCCGAGGCCGCGGCGCTGCTCGCGCATGCCGACGAAGAGGCCAAGGGCGTGCTCGCCAAGGCCCAAGCCGACGCCAAGGAACTGACCGTGCGCCGCGCCAAGATGGCCGAGGACAAGATCGGCGCCGCCGAGCGTGCCGCGCTCCAGGCGATTCGCGCCAAGGCCGCCGATGCGGCGGCCAAGGCGGCTGCGGCGATCATCGCCGAGAAGCACGGCGCCGATGCCGACAAGGCGCTGGTCGACAAGACGATTTCGGGGCTCGGCCGGCTCAACTGAACCGTTTCGGAACAGGGGCCGCCAAGCCCCGTTGCCGGGCCGGAAAAATCCCGTAATACAGCGCGATGCAATCCCGCCGCGACTTCGGAATCATCGCTCTCGTCGTCGCGTTCGGCATCCTCGCCGCGGCGGTGCTGGGCACCTTGCTGCTGTTCCAGAGCCAGCAGCGCGCCCAGGCCTGGGTCATCCACACGCTGACGGTGCAGGGCCGGCTCAATACCGTGCTCTCCCGCCTGCAGGACGCCGAGACCGGCCAGCGCGGCTATATCATCACCCGTGACGTGCAGTATCTGACGCCCTATCTCGAGGGTACCCGCCTGCTGGCCGGCGATATCGAGGGTCTTCGCGCCGCGACGGCCGACAATCCCGCTCAGCTGGCACGCGCCCAGGAGCTGAAGGAGTTCGCCGAAGCGCGCGTCAAGCGCCTCTCGGTAGGCATCGAGCTCGTCCGCAAGGGCGAATATATCGGTGCTTCCGAAGCGATCCGGGCCGGGGTCGGCAAGGGCCTCATGGATCGGGCTCGCGAGATCATCGCCGCCATGAAGGCCGAGGAACAGCGCCTGTTCGATGCCCGCGCTCGGGCTGCGCAGCGGCAATCGATGCTGTTGACCGGATGGCTGCTGCTGAGCGCGGCGGCGGTCGCCCTGCTCGCGCTGTTCGTCACGCGCGACGCCCGGCGCCGGGCGCGGGCTGCGGCGGAAGCGCGCGATCAGCTCGTGCTGGTCAATGCCCGCCTGATCGAGGAAGCGACGAGCCGCGAGGCCGCAGAGGCGCAGGTCCGTCAGATGCACAAGATGGAGTCGATCGGCCAGCTCACCGGCGGCATCGCGCATGACTTCAACAACATGCTCGCGATCGTGATCGGATCGCTCGATCTCGCCAAAAGGCGCCTGTCCAAGGATCGCGCGCGGGCAGAAGCATGCATCGACAATGCGATGCAAGGCGCCGAGCGCGCCGCCCAGCTCACCTCGCGCCTGCTCGCCTTTTCGCGCCAGCAGCCGCTCGCACCGGTCGCGATCGACGCCAATCGTCTGGTCGGCGGTATGTCCGAGCTGCTCCGCCGCACGATCGGCGAGACGGTGCGCTTCGAGACCGTGCTCGCGGGTGGTTTATGGCCGGCGTTCATCGACGCCGGCCAGCTCGAGAACGCGCTGGTCAATCTCTGCGTCAACGCCCGCGATGCGATGCCCGAGGGGGGGCGGCTGACCATCGAGACCAGCAACACCCATCTCGACGAAGCCTATGCCGCCGAACACAACGAGGTGAGCGCAGGCCAATATGTGATGGTCTCGGTCACCGATACCGGCTTCGGCATGCCCGCCGAGGTGATCGAGCGCGCTTTCGATCCTTTCTACACCACCAAGGAAGTGGGCAGCGGCACCGGGCTCGGGCTCAGCCAGGTCTATGGCTTCGTCAAGCAGTCGGGCGGCCATGTGAAGATCTATTCGGAGCCCGGCGTGGGCACCACGGTCAAGCTCTACGTGCCGCGCCACTTCGGCGTCGCCGAGGTACCGAGCGCCGCCGCTGACAATGCGGAGCTGCCGCGCGCCAACGGCTATGAAACCGTGCTGGTGGTGGAGGACGATGAGCGCGTGCGGCTGCTCTCGGTCGATTCGCTGCGCGAGCTCGGCTACACCGTATTCCACGCCGACGGCCCCCGGCGGGCACTGATGATGATCGCCGAGCTGCCGCGCGTCGATTTGCTCTTCACCGATGTCATCATGCCCGACATGAACGGCCGCAAGCTCGCTGAGGCAGCGCGGCTGGAGCGTCCCGATCTCAAGGTGCTCTACACCACCGGCTACACCAAGAACGCGATCGTCCATAACGGCATGCTCGATCACGACGTGGCATTCCTGCCCAAACCCTTCACCATCGCGCAGCTCGCCGCCAAGGTGCGCCAGGTGCTGGACGCCTGAGGATGCGCTGGCTGCGGATCGGCACGGTGCTGGTGATCGTGCTGATCGTGGCGATGCTCGCTGTCGCCTGGCGCTCGACAACACGAGAAAATAGCGCCGACGCAATCAAGGCGCGCGCCGAGGCGCAGATGCAACGCATCGAGGCCGAGGCGCAGCGGCTGGAGAACCAGGCCGCCGCGCCCTGAACCGGCTTATTTAGGCTTGCGGAACTTGAAGACGAACTGGTCGGTCTTGCCCTTGATCGACGGGTCGAACACGCTTGCCGTGTGCGGGTCCGCCGAATTGGCGAGCAGCGGCAGCGAGCCTTCGAACTTGAACCCGGCCTTTTCGATCTCGGCACGCGCGGCGGCCGGGTCGATGCGGTGCAGCGCCTCGGGCACGGCGAATTCGGGATCGGCATTGGCGACATGATCGACGACGAGCAGCACGCCGCCGGGCTTCAGCGAATCGTAGAGCTTCTTCGCGACCACACCGGCGAAGCCCGGCGGGGACATCTTCAGGTGCAGGTCATGCCAGTTCTGCACCGTCACGATCGCATCCAGCGGCTCCGGAAACGAAAAACTGGCCAGCGAGGCGCTCGATCCGGCCACGTTCGGATAAGCGTCGGTAACCGCCTTCAGCTGCACGCCATAATCCGCGCTGAACTTGATGAACTCCTCGGGCTGATAGGCATAGACCTTGCCCTTGGGGCCGACGGTCTTCGACAGGATCCGCGACCAATATCCGCCGCCCATGATGAAGTCCGCGACCTTGTCGCCGGGTTTCACGCCGACAAAGGCGAGGATCTCGCCCGGATGCCGCGCGGCGTCGCGCTCGGTATCGGTCGCAGGGCGCCCGGCATCGGCAAGCGCCGCCTTGATCGGCGCGGAAACGGTCTGGGCGGTAGCGGGGACGGACAGCGCGATGAGCGCGACGGCAGAGAACAAGGCCAACTTCATGACGACTCTCCCATAGTGTTTCATCTGACTATGTCACAATGACCGGGTCGTTCAAGTTGCCGGGACTCGGCAGCGCGCCTAAATCCCCTCCGAACATGTCCGATCCCAATTCCCCCAATCGCTTCAACGAGGAAAAGGCCACCTACGCCGTGCGTGGCGAAGGCGCGCCCGATCTAGATGCGGGCGTCGCCGCGATCCGCAACGTGCTCAAGACCCTGCCCGCGCGGCCCGGCGTCTATCGCATGCAGGATGCGCGCGGCGACGTGCTCTATGTCGGCAAGGCGCGGGCGCTCAAGAACCGGGTGACCAACTATACCCAGGTCCAGCGACTCTCGAAGCGGCTCCAGCGGATGGTCGCGCAGACCCGGTCGATGACGATCGTCACGACCAACAACGAGGCCGAGGCACTGCTGCTCGAGGCGCAGCTGATCAAGCGCTTCCGCCCGCCCTACAATGTGCTGCTGCGCGACGATAAGTCCTTCCCGTTCATCCTGTTGCGGCAGGATCATGCGTTCGGCCGCGTCCAGCTCCATCGCGGCGCGCGGCGCTACAAGGGCGATTATTTCGGGCCGTTCGCCGGGGCAGGGCAGGTGCGCAAGACGCTCAACGCCCTCCAGAAGCTGTTTCTGCTCAGGAGTTGCACCGACGGCTTCTTCGCCACGCGCGACCGGCCGTGCCTGCTCTACCAGATCCGCCGCTGCTCGGCACCGTGCGTCGGGCGCATCGACGAGGCCGGCTATGCCGAGCTGATGCATGACGCACGCGATTTCCTCCAGGGCAAGTCGACCAAGGTCCAGGCCAAGCTCGGCGAGCAGATGCAGGCCGCGGCGGAGAATCTCGATTTCGAGCTGGCCGCGGTGCTGCGCGACCGGCTGAAGGCGCTCACCTTCATCCAGGGCAGCCAGGCGATCAATGCCGAGGGCGTCGGCGACGCCGATATCTTCGCGATGGCGCACAAGAACGGCGTGATGGGCATCCAGGCCTTCTTCATCCGCGGCGGTCAGAATTGGGGTCATCGCAGCTTCTTTCCCGCGCACACCAATGATGTGCCCGAGGACGAAGTGCTCAGCGCCTTCCTGATGCAATTCTACGAGGAAGTGCCGCCGCCCCGGAACGTCTTCGTCGACCGCGAGCTCGAAGAAGCGGGGCTGCTCGCCGAAGCGATGGCCGAGCGCGCGGGCTTCAAGGTCGTGCTGTCGGTGCCCCAGCGCGGCGCCCGCCGCCGGCTGATGGAACAGGCGCAGCGCAACGCCGTGGAGGCGCTCGACCGCCGCCTGGCGGAGAGTACCACCCAGGCCAGGCTGCTCGCCGAGATCGCCGACATCTTCGAGCTGCCCGAGCCGCCCGATCGCATCGAGATCTACGACAACAGCCATATCCAGGGCACCAATGCGCTGGGCGCGATGGTCGTCGCGGGGCCGGAGGGCTTCCGCAAGAACCAGTATCGCAAGTTCAACATCAAGCGTGCCGAGACGATCGCAGGCGACGATTACGGGATGATGCGCGAAGTGTTCGGCCGCCGCTTCGCCCGCGCGCAGGAGGAGGATCCCGATCGTCAGGGCGACACCTGGCCCGATCTGGTGCTGGTCGATGGCGGGCGCGGGCAGCTGAATGCGGTGAAAGGCGTGCTTGAGAATCTCGGCATCGAGGATGTCTGCCTGGTCGGTGTCGCCAAGGGGCCGGACCATGGCCGCGAGGGGCGGGAGGTGTTCCATTTGATGGACGGTCGCGAGCTGACCCTGCCGGTCAATTCGCCGGTACTCTTCTATCTCCAGCGCCTGCGCGACGAGGCGCACCGCTTCGCGATCGGCGCGCACCGGGCGAAGCGCGCCAAGGCGATCGGCGCGAGCCCGCTCGACGAGGTTCCCGGCATCGGCCCCGCGCGCAAGAAGGCGCTGCTCATGCATTTCGGCACGGCGCGTGCCGTGCGCGGCGCCAGCCTGGAGGATCTGCAAAAGGCGCCAGGCGTATCGGCGACGGTAGCGCAGCAGCTCTACGACTACTTCCATTCGCGCTGAAAGGCGCCCGCGCGACTGCATCTCACCTGCACCGGAAATGCTCCGAATCGGCTATTGAGTGGCTTCAGGAAAGCGTTAGATTCAGGGCGATTGCACGGGGGGTTTCAATGTTCGGGCGAGTGACTTTGATGACGGCGTTGCTGTGCGTCGGGGGTGTCGCGCATGCCGGCGACAAGCCGATCTATGCGGCGGCGCCCGATTGGGTCCAGCCCGCGCCGCCGATCGATGCGACGCACCTGACTGACGCGGATCCGGTGCTGCTGGTGATGGATCAGCAGCAAAGACTCCAGGACGGCCAGGTCTGGGCCTATTCGGACATGGCGATGCGGATCGCGTCGCCGGCGGTCCTCACACAGGCAGGAACGCTGCCGCTGCCCTGGGATCCGGCGAAGGGCGACATTATCATTCACCGCGTCGAGATCATCCGCGGCGCCGAACATATCGATGCGCTGGCGGCGGGCGCGCGCTTCAACGTGATCCAGCGCGAGCAGCAGCTCGAACGGGCTGCGTTCAACGGCACGCTAACGGCGACACTTGCGGTTGAGGGCCTCCGCGTCGGCGACGTATTGCGCGTGAGCTTTTCGATCACGCGCAAGGATCCCGCACTGCACGGGCATATGCAGACGGTCGCGGTGCTCCTTCCCGAGCCGTTGCGCCTGCAGTTCGGCCGGTCGCGGCTGCTGTGGCCCAAGTCTGTCGACTTGAAGATGCGGGCCTATGTGAAGGGTGTCGAACTCAAGCCCAGCGATCGCGCCGATGGCCTTCGCGAAATGTCGTTGACGCTGCCCATCGCCAAGCCGGCCGAGATGCCGACCGATGCGCCCGGACGCTTCAAGATGCTGCCGATCTTCGATGCGACCAATTATGCCGATTGGTCGGAAGTATCGAAGGATATGGCGCCCCTATACGCTACGGAGGGTGCGATCGCGCCGGGGAGCCCGCTAGCGGCCGAAGTGGCCAAGATCGCCGCGGCGAGCCAGGACCCGCGGACGCGCGCGGCCATGGCCTTGCAACTGGTGCAGGACAAGGTCCGCTATCTCTTCAGGGGCATGGACAATGGCGACTATGTTCCCCAGGCGCCCGCGCTGACCTGGTCGGTGCGCTACGGCGACTGCAAGGCGAAATCGCTGCTGCTGCTCTCAATCCTGCGCGCCCTCGGGATCGAAGCGGAGCCGGTGGTCGTCAACACGGAGCTCAGCGATCTCGTCTCCGTCCGGTTGCCGATGCCGGGCGCGTTCAACCATGTGATCGTGCACGCGACCGTGGGCGGCGAGAGCCTGTGGCTGGATGGCACCGGGCTGGGCGCGCGCCTCTCCGATATTGGCGATGTGCCGCCGTTTCGCCACGCGTTGCCGCTGCGCGTGGCAGGCGCGGGGCTGATCGACATGCCGATGCGTCCCAATGCGCGGTCGATGAACGATGCCGAGATCGATATCGACGCGACGGCGGGAGTCTCGTTGCCGATGCCGTACACCGCGCGCATCGTCGTGCGCGGCGCCACCGCCGAGACGCTGCGTGTCGTTGCGGTGCAAAGCGGCAAGGAAGAAGCCAACAAGACCGTCGATCGGCTCTTGTCCAGCCTGCTCGGTGCCAATGAGGCAGTCGATCGCGCGATCAAATATGACGATGCGACTGCGAGTGCCACCATCACCGCGCACGGGGTGACCTATCCCGACTGGAGCAAGGCAGACGGCCGTTTCGAGACGACGCTGGATTCGACGGTGAACGGTATCGAGTTTTCGCCGGACCGCGCGCGCTCCGCATGGCGCACTATTCCGGTCGCGAGCGGAGACTATGACGATACGCGCGTCCGCACCCGCATCCGTCTGCCCAATGGCGGCAAGGGATTCGGGTTGGAAGGTGCCACCACGCTACCCGCGAGCCTGGGCGGGAAGATGCTGACGCGCACCGCCGCGCTGGATCCCCACGGCGTCGTCACCGTCGACGACCGGATCGTCGATGGAATCGTCGAGATCGCCCCCGCCGACATTCCCGCGGCACGCGCAAAAGTGACCCAGGCCAAGGCACATTTGCTCAAGGCGATCGCTCCGGCGGACTATCCGACATTTCTTGCCCAGCTCGATGCGGCCAAGCGGACCAAGGCGCTGGCGCCGATCCTGGCCGTCTATGACAAGCAGATCGCCGAGGAGCCCGATGAAGTCGGCAGCTATACGGATCGGGCCTGGTTCTTCGAGCGGATCTATGATCGCGCCGGGGCAATCAAGGATCTGACCAAGGCGATCGAGCTGGAGCCCGACGTCGGCACCTATTTGCGCCGCGCCCGGCTCTATACCGCGATCAATGACGATGTACGGGCGCTCGCCGATGCGCAGGCAGCCGTGGCGCTCGATCCGAGCTCGAGCGCAGCGATCGGCATGGTCGCATCGCTGGAGGCGGATCATGGCAAGCGTGATGCGGCGATCGATGCCCTGGCCGAACATGCGGCGCAGGGCGGCGACGAGCGCAACACCTTCGTTTCCGGCCAGGCCGACCTGCTCGCGGACGGCGGCCGGACCGACGAGGCGCTGGCGTTGCTCGACGGACTCATCGCGAAATCGCCTGGCAATGCCGGTCTGATGAATTCGCGCTGCTGGATGAAGGGCACGCGCAACGTCGCGCTGGATACAGCGCTCAAGGATTGCTCCAAGGCGATCGAGCTGAGCGAGTCACCCGCCGCGGCGCTCGACAGCCGGGCGATGGTCTATTTCCGGATGAACCGGCTCGACGACGCGCTCGCCGATCTCGATGCGGCGTTGGATTATAGCCCTGAACAAGCGGCAAGCCTCTATATGCGCGGCGTGATCCGCAAGCGGACGAATGCGGTGGGAGCCGATGCGGACATAGCCGCCGCCAGGATGATCGCGCCGCGGATCGACGAAAGTTTCGGGCGCTACGGCATCAAGCCCTGAACCGCTGCAGGATTTGGAGTTTCTTCACGCGGGCGCGATACTCCCGGCGCCATGCCGACCCGCATATTCCTGACGATCGATACCGAGCTGATGTGGCGCCACCACGTCGCGGGTCTCGACATGGAAACGATCGTCCAGCGCTCGCTCGAGCCGGCGGGCGTGGGGATCGGCTGGCAGCTCGAGCAGCTCGGCAGGCACGGGCTGAAGGCGACCTTCTTCGTCGATCCGATGCCGGCTTTGGTCTACGGCCTCGATCCGATCAAGCGCGTCGTGGGAGCGATCCTCGAGGCGGGGCAGGAGGTGCAACTTCATCTCCACCCCAATTGGACGGGCGCGCATGCTGGCGACGGCGGCGCGACCTATGGCCCGTTCGAACTGATCGACTATAGCCTGGACGAGCAGATCAAGCTGCTCGCTGGCGCCACGGACATGCTCGTCGCGGCGGGCGCGCCCGATCCTGTCGCGTTCCGGTCGGGCAGTTATTCGGCGAGCGACGACACGCTGCTGGCGCTTGCCGAGCTCGGCTTTCGCTATGATTCGAGCCATAATGGCTCCGAACATCCCTGGCCCAGCGCGATCAACCTTGATGCGCGCCAGATCGCGCCGATCGAGCATCGCGGGATCGTGGAGGTGCCGGTCACGCTGATCGAGGACCAGAAGGGCCATCTCCGCCATTTCCAGATCTGCGCGCTGTCGGCTGCCGAAATGAAGGCCGCGCTCGATCACGCCGCCCGCGCGCGCCATGCCGCGGTGACGGTGGTGGGGCACAGCTTCGAGCTCGCCAATCGCGCGGGTACGCGGCCCAACGCCGTCCATGTCCGCCGCTTCGAGACTCTGTGCCGCCTGCTCGGCAAGCGCCGCGAGGCGCTGGTCACCACCCATTTCCGCGATCTGCCCGTGCTGCCGCTCGATCGGCCCGATGCGCCGCTCGGCCCCAGCGTGATCCGCACCCGGCTGCGCCAAGCCGAGCAGCTCTGGTCCAACCTGGTCGAGGAACGGGCGGCGTGACAGTGGTGCATCCCGCTCGCCCGGTGCCGCTCAAGTTCGAGATCGGCGCGCGCACCCTATTGGCGGTCCAGCGCTCGCTGGCGCGCGTGCCGCTGACGCTGGAGGAAGCGCGCGAGGGACGGCTGCCGATGCTTCCGCCGCTGGAGCACGAGGCGCATGGCTATTCGGTGACCTCGCTGCCTGAGGACCGGCAGGCGGCGATGATCTTCGCCTCAGGCGGGATGCTGCCCTTCGTGCGGCAGCGCTACACGCGCTATTTCCTCGATTTCGAGATCGGCTTCGATGCGTGGTTCGGGAGTCTTTCGTCGAACGCGCGCCAGGGCCTGAAGCGCAAGGCGAAGAAGATCGCGGCGGGGGGCGAACTCGATGTGCGCCGCTTCAGCGCCCCGGACGAGCTGGAGGCATTCCACCCCGTCGCGCGGCAGATATCGTCGCGCACCTATCAGGAGCGCCTGCTCGGCTCGGGCCTGCCGGAAAGCCAGGAATTCATCCAGGAGATGCTGGCGCTCGGCGCGGCCGATCGCGCGCGCGCGTGGTTGCTCTACATCGCCGGCGAGCCGGTGGCCTATCTCTATTGCCCGGTGGTCGGCGACACGGTGATCTATGCGCATGTCGGCCATGATCCGGCGTTCAACGATCTCTCGCCGGGCGCGGTGCTCCAGCTCGAAGCGATGCGCGACCTGTTCGCCGAAGCGCGTTTCGGACGGTTCGACTTCACCGAGGGCGAGGGGCAGCACAAGCGCCAGTTCGCCACCGGTGGCGTGTCGTGCGTCGACCTGCTGCTGCTGCGCCCGAGCCTGGTCAACCGGCTGACCACCACGGCGCTCGGCGCCTTCAACGCCAGCGTGGCGTTGGCCAAGCGAGTCGTGAATGCAGCGGGGCTGGAGAGGCTGGCAAAGAAGGTGCGGCGGGGGTGACCCCGGGGCCGCTCAGCCCGCTCACGGCGCAGCACGGCCCCCGCGATCTGTTGCTGCTCTCCGGGATCACCCTGATTTTGGGTATCCTGGCGCCCATATTCGCTGTGGAGGCAGAAAAGCTGCTGCTTCCGCCGGCCGGAAATCCGAGGATCTACAAATATTTCGGACTGCCCAATTTCGCCGTGCTTTCGGCCTTTGCGCTGATGTTGGGCGCCATCTTGAACTTCGTCGAGATAACGGGACGGATACGGGGAATCGCCGTTCTCGAATTTGTGGCGGTCTGGTGGGCCTATTCGAAGGTTCGCGGGACGCGGTAACCGTCCCCTCGCGATGAAATTCCGCCACAGAGCGGCCCGCATCCGCTAGATGCCCCTGAATGCATCTCCGCGCCGAAGCGATCATCCTCAGCGTCCGCGCGCATGGCGAGCATGGCGCGGTGGTGCGTGCGCTCACCGAAAGTGATGGCCTCCAGCCCGGCTATGTCCGCGGCGGACGCTCGCGCGCTCTCCGGCCAATCCTCCAGCCGGCGAACCAGGTGCTCGGCGAATGGCGCTCGCGCACTGACGAGCAGCTCGCGGGCCTCACGGTCGAGCTGATCCACAGCCGTGCGCCGATGTTCGGCGAGCCACTGCCCGCCGCGGCATTCGAATGGGCGACCGCGCTCACCGCCGCGACCCTGCCCGACGGCCAGCCCTATCCCCATCTCTATTCCGCACTCGACGGCGTGCTCGCCGCGATCGAGGCGGCGCCCGCGGCGCGCGGCTGGGCGGTCGCGCTGGTCCGCTACGAGTTGCTGCTGCTCGCCGAGCTCGGCTTCGGTCTTGATCTCGAACATTGCGCCGCCACGGGGCGCAACGACGATCTCGCCTTTGTCAGCCCCAAGAGCGGCGTCGCGGTCAGCCGACTGGGCGCCGAGGGCTATGAGAAACGGCTGCTCGCGCTGCCCCGTTTCCTGATCGAAGGCGGCGAGGCCGATTGGGACGACATCCTCGCAGGCCTGAAGCTCACCGGTCATTTCCTCGAACGCGATCTGCTGATCGGCAAGGGTGCCGATACGCTCGCCGCCCGGGCACGGCTGGTCGATCGATTGTTGCGGGCAGTTGCCTAAGGCGCGCGGTGGGGGCAAAGCGACAAGGTCTTCGAGCTATTGGGAGCGGAAATGCCGCTGATTGCTGTTCTGCCCGGCGACGGGATCGGTCCTGAAGTCACACACGAAGCGCGCCGTGTGCTCGAAGCGCTCGCGCTCGATCTCCAGTTCGAGGAGGCGCCGATCGGCGGCGCCGCCTATCTGATCTCGGGCCGGCCGCTGCCGCCCGATACGCTCGCGCTCGCCAAGCGCGCCAATGCCGTGCTGTTCGGCGCGATCGGCGATCCGCGCTTCGAGGCGCTGGAGCGCCGCCTGCGCCCCGAAGCGGCGCTGCTCGCGATCCGCCGCGAACTCGGCCTGTTCGCCAATATCCGCCCGGCTATCCTGTTCCCCGGCCTTGAGGACGCATCGCCGCTCAGGCCCGAGATCGTCGCGGGCCTCGACATCGTCATCGTCCGCGAGCTGACCGGCGACGTCTATTTCGGCGAGAAGGGCCGCCGCACAAATGTCGAGGGGCTGCGCCAGGGCTTCGACCTGATGAGCTATAACGAGAACGAGGTGGAGCGCATCGCCCGCGTCGGCTTCGAGATGGCCAAGCGCCGCAAGCGCAAGCTCTGCTCGGTCGACAAGTCGAACGTGCTGGAGACCTCGCAGCTCTGGCGCGACGTGGTCAATGAAGTCGCGATCGATTATCCCGAAGTCGACTTCACCTGCATGTATGTCGACAATGCCGCGATGCAGCTCGTGCGCGCCCCGACCGAGTTCGACGTGATCCTGACCGGCAATTTGTTCGGCGACATATTGTCGGACGAGGCGAGCATGTGCGCGGGATCGATCGGCATGCTGCCCTCCGCGTCGCTCCGCGCCTGGAGCGGCGACAACGGCATGTACGAGCCGATCCATGGCAGCGCGCCAGACATCGCAGGGCAGGGCAAGGCCAATCCGTGCGCGGCTATCCTCTCCGCGGCGTTGCTGCTCCGCCATTCGCTGGACAATGATGCGGCCGCGCGTCGGATCGAGGCGGCGGTCGCGGCGGCCCTTGCCAAGGGCGCGCGGACGGCGGATCTGGGCGGCAGCCTCTCGACCACCGCAATGGGCGACGCGGTGCTGGCGGAGCTTTGAGGAGAGATTGGCCGGCTCGTGCTCCTGCGAAAGCGGGAGCCCAGAGTCACAAGGGAATCGCGTGTTGCCCTGGGCTCCTGCCTTCGCAGGAGCACAAATGGGGCCTTCATCGCCAGCTGTTGAACCACATCCAATAGTTGAACGATTGCGGGTCGTGCAGCGGCGCCGCGGCGAGGATCGGATAGAAATAGCCGAAGGCGATCAGCGAGAGGGCGGTGAACCACTCCTCCCAGCCCTTGTTCCTGCCCCGGTCGAAATGGTCGAACGCTACCGCCAGCACCAGGCAGATGAAGATGCCCGAGAGGTGGTAATAGTAATAGAAGCCCAGCGACTTGGGGATCACGGCATAGATCGCGACCGATGCGATCCATAGCAAGGCCATCGCCAGCGGCCGGATCGCCTTCGACCGGAACCAGGCCGCGAGACAGGCGATCACCCCGATCAGCCCGCTCCACATGATCACCGGATTGCCGATCAGCAGCACGCCGCGCTGCGCGCCCATGTCCCATTCGTAGAAGAACCAGATCGGCCGGATCATCAGCGGCCAGCTCCACCAGTCGGACTGGTAGGTGTGGTGCTTCAGCACCTGGGTCTGCTGCTCGTACATGCCGCGCTGGAGCTCGAACAGGCCGGGCAGGGTGAGCGGGAGGTTGGCGTAGAAGAATGCCGGCGCGAAAGTGACAAAATAGGTCGCAATGCTAACCACGCCCAGAATGGCGAGCCCGGGGATCGTCGCCAGCCCCGGCCAATGCGGCTGGTCCTTGATCCAGAAGGCATGGTCGAGCGATTTCTTCGCCTTGCGGGCATCCCAAATCCGGATCGCGACAAACGCCAGCGCGGCGAGCGCGACATAGGGCACCGCCGCCCATTTGACCGCGGTCGCCATTCCAAGCAGCACGCTGGCGCCGATCCAACGCCAGCGCACCTGCTTCGGCGTGCCGTGCATCGCCCATAGCATCAGCACCATCGCCCAGACGATGAACGCGCCCAGGAACACGTCGAGCATCGCCGTCCGCGCCTGGACGTAGAGCGTCTGGTTGAGCGCCACCAGCGCCGTGCCCACCAGCGCCGGCCGCATCTTCCCGCCCAGCAGCAGCCACAGGAACGCGAACACGCCCACCACGGTGGCTGTTCCCGCCAGGGTCGGCATGATCCGCCAGCCGAACGGGTTGTCGCCGAACACCATTATGCCTGCCGCGATCAGCTCCTTGCCGAGCAGCGGATGCTCGGTGTTGCGCGGCGCCGACAGGTCCAGCAGCGCCTGGGCGGCGGGCACATAATGCACCTCGTCGAACATGATTCGGCTGGGCTGGTCGATATGGAGGGTGAACAGCAATTGCGCAGCCAAAGCGATAAGCAGCGCAACGACATAGGGGCGACTCTGCAGAGCCTTGATGCGATCGAGCATGACGGCTCGATAAACGATCATTTCGCGCGCGTCATGCCGGACTTGGTTGACGTAGGGGCGCCGCGCCCGGCAAAGCGAAAAACATGAAGCGTCATACCGGCCAGGACCCGAGCGTCACCCGCAACTGGAAGCCCGCCACCCAGGCGGTGCGCGGCGGCACGGCGAGGTCCGAATGGGGCGAGACGAGCGAGGCAATCTTCCTCACCTCGGGCTATGCGTATGACTGCGCCGCCGACGCCGCGGACCGCTTCGCCGGCGAGCAGGTCGGCATGACCTATTCGCGCCTCCAGAACCCGACGGTCGAGATGCTCGAGCATCGCATCGCCCTGCTCGAAGGCGCCGAAGCCTGTCGCACCATGGCGACGGGCATGGCGGCGATGACCGCCGCCTTGCTCTGCCAGCTCGAACAGGGCGACCATCTCGTCCAGGGCCGCGCCGCCTTCGGTTCGTGCCGCTGGCTCACCGATTCGCTGCTCCCCAAGTTCGGCATCACCACGACGATCGTCGATGCCCGCGATCCGCAGCAGTTCCAGGACGCGATCCGCCCGAACACCAAGCTGTTCTTCTTCGAGACCCCGGCCAATCCGACGATGGACGTCGTCGACCTGGAGGCCGTGTGCGGCATCGCCCGCAAGCACGGCATCAAGACCGTGGTCGACAATGCCTTCGCCACCCCTGCGCTCCAGCGCCCGCTGGAGTTCGGTGCGGACATCGTCGCCTATTCGGCTACCAAGATGATGGACGGCCAGGGCCGCGTCCTCGCCGGCGCGGTGACGGGCACCGAGGATTTCATCACCAACACGCTGCTGCCCTTCACCCGCAACACCGGCCCTACGCTGTCGGCGTTCAATGCCTGGGTGGTGCTGAAGGGGCTGGAGACGCTCGATCTCCGCATCCGCCGCCAGAGCGAGAATGCGCTGAAGGTCGGCGCCTTCCTCGAACGCCGCGTGCCCAAGGTGAACTTCCCCGCACTGCCCAGCCATCCGCAGCACAATCTCTTCATGCGCCAGATGGAGGCGGCGGGCCCGATCTTCTCGTTCGAGGTCGGTGGCGGCCGCAAACAGGCGCACGGCTTGCTCGACGGACTCGGCCTTATCGACATCTCGAACAATATCGGCGATTCCCGTTCGCTGATGACGCATCCTTCCTCGACCACGCATTCGGGCGTGGCGGAAGAGAAGCGGCTGGAGATGGGCGTGACCGAAGGCATGCTGCGCCTCAATGTCGGCCTCGAGGATCCGGACGACGTGATCGCCGATCTCGATCAGGCGCTGGCGGGCGTCGGGCTGTGAAAAGCCTGTTCACCGACGAGGCGGAGACGCGCGGCGTCATCGTCCGCGTGTCGGTGTCTTATCTGCCCGAACAGTCCGAACCCGCGCGCGGCCGCTGGTTCTGGGCCTATCATATCCGCATCGAGAATGAGGGGCCGTTCACCGTCCAGCTCCTTACCCGCCACTGGATCATCACCGACGGCCGCGGCGCGCGCCATTCGGTCGAGGGCGAGGGCGTAGTCGGCGAGCAGCCGATGATCGAGCCCGGCGCCAGCTTCGACTACGTCTCGGGCTGCCCGCTCTCGACACCGACCGGGCACATGCAGGGCACTTATCACATGATCGGCGAGGACGGTTCGGCGTTCGATGTCGCCATTCCCAAATTCTCGCTGATCGCGCCGGCGGTGACCGGGTGAAGCGCACCCATCTCCCCCTGAACGGCCTGCGCGTACTCGATGCGGCGGCGCGGCACTTGTCGTTCACCCGCGCCGCGGACGAGCTGGCGGTCACCCCCGCCGCGGTTGGGCAGCAGATTCGCGCGCTGGAGGATACGCTGGGCGTCGTCCTGTTTCGCCGCACCACCAAGGGCCTGGAGCTGACGCCGGAAGCCGAGGCCGGCCTTGTGGCGCTCCGCGCCGGCTTCCTCCAGTTCGAGGAATCGGTCCGCGCGATGCAGGCGGGCCAGACTTCCAAGTCGCTGACGATCGCCGCGCCGCGCGATCTCACCGCCAAGTGGCTGATGTCCAAGCTCGCCGAGATCGCCCGTGCCGATGGCGAGCTTCGCTTCATGCTGGTCCCCGCCGACGAGGCGATCGACTTCACCGAAGCCAATCTCGATCTCGCGATCCGCTGGGGCGAAGGCCCGGGCGAGCATGAGGGCGAGGCGCTGGAAAGCGACGGCATGGTCACCGTCGAGCGCCCCGGCGGCGGCATCGATACCAAGATCGCCTGGGAAGGCTGCCTCGCCGAGGACGCCGGCTCGTCGGTCCGCGTCGCCGATGCCGGCCTCGCGGTCGACGCCGCGGCCGAGGGGCTCGGCCAGGCCACCGTCCCCGAGCTGATCGCCCGCGCCGACATCGCCTCGGGCCGCGTCGTCATGGTGGGCGAGGCGCGCTCGTCCCGGCTCGGCTATTGGCTGGTCGCCCCGCTGCCGCAATGGCGGCAGAAGAAGGTCAAGGCGCTGGTCGAGGCGCTGGGGACCTGAAGCGCGTCGTCACGGCGTATTGATCGTGATGTTCGTGTCCTTGCCGTTGCGCGTCGTGGACGAGATCGGCCCCGTCTTGCTGATCATATCGAACACTTTGGCCGGTGCAGGCAGCTTGTCGAACGACGGGTAGACAAGCGACGTCGCGAGATCGTTGAGCGTTACCGAATAGCCGGCCCGCTTTCCGTCCAGCGGGATTTCGGGGCTGACATCGATCGTGCGGCCCGCGTCCGCGATTGCGATGACATAGGCGTCTCCCGAAAGCGGCAGCGCACGATAGGCGCCGAGCTGCCGTTCGCCGTTGCCTTCGCGGCAGAAGCTGACGGGTCCGCTCTTCGCGGCTTTCTCCTGGATCTCCGGGTCCTGGGCCATGTTCGCCATGATCGCGCCGAGCAGCGCCATCGACGTGTCGGGTTTCTTGGCCTTGGCCTTGTTCGCAAAGGCGAGCGGGCTGGCACAAGCTTCGATCGGCACCGAAGCCGGAGCCTCGACCGAACCCGCCCTGGGCGTCGGCCAGCCGAGCCCAGCGATCGCCTCGCTGAGCTTGGCGTCGAGCGCTGCCGGATCGAGCGTCGGAGAGCTCAGCCGAAGTACGACCAGCCATTCTCCGAGCGGCAGAATCGCGGCACCCGTCGCGCTGAAGGGCGGCTTGCTGGGCTTGTAGACTCGCCGGAGCGCGCCCGCAGTGCTGGAATGCGGTGGAGCGAAGGCCAGGGTTGCCGCGGTCGGCGTGGGATCGCCCATCGCGTCGCTGCCGAAAATCTGGGTTTCGACCCGATCGAACCAGACCGGGACGTTCATCAGCGCCGGGCGGAACAGGTATAGCGTGCCGCGCGTGTCGTCCTCGTCTCTGAACTGCACCACGACGTCCAGTTCCTGATTGCCGGTGTCGCCAATCCCGGTGCGCGCCATGCCTCCCAGCGCCTGCGGAACGATCAAGCCGGTAGCCGCATGCTGCCATTTCTTGCTCGCCGGCACTTCGATCGTGCGCATCTGCTGCGCCGCCGAGATGCCGGGCGTCATCAGCATAGCCGCAGCCACCGCAAGAATTGCGCTTCTCAACATGGAATTCCCCCTTGTTATGATGTGACAATATCTCATTGATCCGGCTTGGCAAGCGAGGAGGAGCGAAAAGCGTTGTCCGGCGTGCGGTCGGGGTCGCGGAGATCGTCGATATGATCTGTGCTCGTCCTGGCGCCTTTCCGCCTTCCAACGCCCCGGCACGCTCGGCTATCAGGCGGCTGCAACTTCGGGAGTGATGCCAATGCCGCCGTCCAGTCCCTGGTCCCATCACCGCCAGTCGGGCGTTGCCGACGACATCGATTTCGAGATCAAGGGGCAGGAGCTCCAGTTCGTCGAGATCGAGCTTGATCCCGGCGAGAGCGCCGTCGCGGAAGCGGGCGCTTTGGTCTGGAAGGACGCCAGCATCGGCATGACCACCGTGTTCGGCGACGGCAGCGGCGGCCAGGGTGACGGCTTCATGGGCAAGCTGCTCGGCGCCGGCAAAAGGCTGGTGACCGGCGAGAGCCTGTTCACCACCGTCTTCACCCATAATGGCTCGGGCAAGGCGCGCGTCGCCTTCGCCTCGCCTACGCCCGGATCGATCCTGCCGCTGCGCCTCGCCGATTATGGCGGCACTTTGATCTGCCAGAAGGATTCGTTCCTAGCGGCGGCCAAGGGCGTGTCGATCGGCATCCAGTTCCAGCGCCGGATGATGACCGGCCTGTTCGGCGGCGAGGGCTTCATCATGCAGAAGCTCCAGGGCGATGGCTGGGTGTTCGTCCAGATGGGCGGCACCGTGGTCGAGCGCGAGCTGGCGCCGGGCCAGGAGCTCCACGTCGATACCGGCTGCCTTGCGGCCTATACGCCCGGCGTCGAGTTTGACCTGGTCGCGGCGGGCGGAGTGCGCAGCGTGATCTTCGGCGGCGAGGGGTTGTTCTTCGCGCGGCTCACCGGGCCCGGCAAGGTCTGGATCCAGTCGCTGCCCTTTTCGCGGCTCGCCGGGCGGATGCTCGCGGCGGCGGGCGGCTATGGCGGC
The DNA here is from genome assembly GCF_014489075.1 of Sphingomonas sp. JC676. Lineage (GTDB taxonomy): Bacteria > Pseudomonadota > Alphaproteobacteria > Sphingomonadales > Sphingomonadaceae > Sphingomonas. Next base: position 177,366 of record NZ_JACTGR010000007.1, read on the forward strand.
CAGAATCGCGGCGAAGGCAGCGTATTGGGAGGCTTGGGGGATTTCATCGGTGGCAACCGCTGAGGCCCCGAGGGGCGCGGCGCGCGGCACGCCGGTATTGGAGACCGAGCGCCTCCGCTTGCGTCCGCGCGAGGTAGACGATGCCGAGGCGATGTTTCCCGCCTATTCGGACGCCGAGCTGATGATCTGGTGGTCGAGCGCGCCGCACGGCTCGGTCGAGGAAACGCGCGCCGATTTCGCCCGCCTTGGCGGTGACTGGCGCGCCTGGGCGATCACGCGCAAGGGTGACGACACCGCGCTGGGCTTCGTCGCGACCGGGGAGAAGCGCCAGGGCAACGTTACCGAGATCGGCTATATGCTCTCCCGCGAGCATTGGGGGACCGGCATCGCGGCGGAAGCCGTGGCGGCAGTGATCGACCAGATCTTTGCCGAGGGTCAACGCCGCGTCTTCGCCGATACCGATCCGGAGAACGTCCAGTCACGCGGGCTGCTCGAGCGGCTGGGGTTCAAGCTGGAAGGGCATCTGCGCGCCGAATGGGAAACGCATATCGGCGTGCGCGACACCACGCTCTACGGGCTGCTGCGTGAGGATTGGCAATGGCCCCGCCGAACCTGAAGGACCCGGCCGAGCGCGCCGCCTATCGCCGCGAGCTGGCCGGGGTGGCGCGCGGCATAAGGCTGTCGGGCATCGGCCTCGCCGCTTTGGGCGCGGTGCTGGTGGCGCTTCATCGTCGCGGGATGCTGGACATGCCGATGTGGCTGGCGGCGTCCGTGCTCGGGGCCGGTATCATGCTGATGATCACCGGCATCGCCGCCCGCACCCGTTATCACGCGCTCCGGATGCGCGAGCGGTAGAAAGCCTCCGGGCCTTGCTTCCTCCGTCACCCGGCCTTGTGCCGGGGTCCGCCGTGCCGGACGCGAGCCGTTCTAGGCTCTTACGTCTCGCCCAGACGCTCGGTGGACCCCGGCACAAGGCCGGGGTGACGAAGAGAAAGCGTCCCTAGGGCGCCGGCGCCGCCAGTTCCGCCGCCTTACCGATCAGCCCGGCGAAGCGGCCTTCCTCCACCGCCCGCTCGGTGTCGTTCCAGCTCCCGGTCAGCACATACCAGTCGCCGCTCTTCGCCTGGAGCAGCAAAGTCATATTGATCACGCCCGGCTCCGATCCACCCTTGTAGCCGACAAACTGCCACTTCTCCTTGGCCGATGGCGGGACACCGGCATTCTTGGAGAGCACTGCGCGGGCATCGGCGCCCTTCGGCCCTTCGGTGTTGCGGCGGATCCAGTCCATCACCCGCACCAGGTCGGCCGGAGTCTCGAACCATTCGAGCGTGTCGATCATCACCGGCTTGCCGTCCCGGAACAGCATCGGATCGACGGTAAAGATCGAAGCCGAAGCGACTTCGCCGTCCAGCATCTTGCGGCGCCCCGCCTCGTCGAGCGCGAGATAGCGCTTCCCCAGCGCGCCCTTCTCGATGCCCTTCAGCTTGAAAATTTCGAGCGCGCCCATGAAGGGCCGGTTGCGCGCCGCGTCCCTGATCCCGAGCACCGGCAGCATCGCCTCCACCTTCTCGCGGCCCAGCGTCTTCAGCAGGATGTCAGTCGCGCTGTTGTCGCTGATCGAGATCATCTGGGTGGCGAGCTCGCGCAGGCTGACCTGGGTCCCCTTGGGCTTCAGGTTGTAGCCGCCGCCGGGCAGCGGCGATCCGTCGAGCGTGACGAGGTCGTCCCATTTGCGCGTGCCCGCATTGGTCTCGCGGATCAGTTCGGCAAGGATGACGAGCTTGAACGCCGATCCGATCGCGAAGGCCCGGTCGGCATTGTGCTGGATCAGCAGCTGCGGCGCACCGCTGCCGAGCCTGGCCAGAGCGAAGCCCGATGCGCCGTGCAGGCCCTTCATCGCGGCGGTCACCTCGTCGAGCGACTTTTCGCGCGCGCTGATCCCCTTAATCAGCAGCCCGACCACCTGATGCGGCTCGTTCGGGTCGACGACGATCAGGATCGATGCGATCGCGTCGCGAAAGGATAGCGTGGCGGTGCCCGAATAGGGCGTGTCGAGCTGGATGCCCTCGACACCGACCACCGGCCCGTTGGCGGCGGTCAGCTGGGCGTTGATCGCCTCGAACTGCGCCTTGGGCACCTGGGCCTGGAAGCTGGGCGAGAAGAAGCTCTCATAGCTGCCGGTGCCGGCAAGGATGGTCACAAGCTCCTTGAGCCGCGCCTTCAGCGCCGGCGCCGCCTCGACCACCGCCGCGGCAGGAGCCGGCGCGGTCTGCGCCGAAGCGGGCAGAGCGAGCACGAGGGAGGAAAGGCACAGCAAGAGGGTGCGCATCGGAAACCTCGTCCAAAGGTGCGGTTTGTTATCGACTAGTATGGCCCTACGCCGCCGGAGCAAAGCTATCGCGTCGTATCCTGCTCGCACAACGGCTCAGGCGTCGATCACTTCCTCGTCGAGCCGCGCCGCATTCTCCTGGATGAAGGCGAAGCGGTGCGCCGGGTTGTTGCCCATCAGCCGGTCGACCAGGTCCTTTACCCCCGCACGCTCCTCATATTCCTGCGGCAGCGTGATGCGCAGCATGCCGCGTGTCTTGGGGTCCATCGTCGTTTCCTTGAGCTGGTTGGGGTTCATTTCCCCCAGGCCCTTGAAACGGCTGACCTCGACCTTCTTGCCTTTGAATTCGTTCGCCTCGATCTCGATGCGGTGCGCATCGTCGCGCGCGTAGAGGCTCTTGGCACCTACCGTCAGGCGATAGAGAGGTGGCTGGGCCAGATAGACATGCCCGTTGCGGACGATGTCGGCCATCTCCTGGAAGAAGAAGGTCATCAGCAAGGTCGCGATATGCGCGCCGTCGACATCGGCGTCGGTCATGATGACGATGCGCTCGTAGCGCAGGTTCGCCGCGTCGCAGTCCTTCCGCGTCCCGCAGCCCAGCGCCTGGATCAGGTCGGCGATTTCCTGGTTGGCCAGGATCTTGGCGCTGGTCGCGCTGGCGACGTTCAGGATCTTGCCGCGGATCGGCAGGATCGCCTGGGTCTTGCGGTCGCGCGCCTGCTTGGCCGAGCCGCCGGCCGAATCACCCTCGACGATGAACAATTCGGTGCCCTTAGGATCGTCCGACGAGCAATCGGTGAGCTTGCCCGGCAGGCGGAGCTTGCGCGCCGAGGTCGCGGTCTTGCGCTTCACCTCGCGCTCGGCCTTGCGCTTCAGCCGCTCGTCCATCCGCTCAAGCACATAGCCGAGCAGCGCCTTTCCGCGGTCCATATGGTCCGAGAGGAAATGGTCGAAATGGTCGCGCACGGCGCGCTCGACCATGGCGGTGGCCTCGGGCGAGGTGAGCCGGTCCTTGGTCTGGCTCTGGAATTGCGGATCGCGGATGAAGACCGAGAGCATCAGCTCCGATCCGGTCATCAGATCGTCCGCGGTGATGTCCTTGGCCTTTTTCTGGCCGACCAGTTCGCCGAACGCGCGGATGCCGCGGGTGAGGGCGTTGCGCAGGCCGGCCTCGTGCGTGCCGCCGTCGGGCGTCGGGATGGTGTTGCAATACCAGCTGTACGAGCCGTCGCTCCACAGCGGCCAGGCGACCGCCCATTCGACGCGGCCCTGGGCCTCGCCCGGGAAATCCTGGCTGCCCGAGAAGAAATCGGCGGTGGCGCATTCGCGCCCGGCAATCTGTTCCTTCAGATGATCGGCGAGGCCGCCAGGGAACTGGAACACCGCTTCGGGCGGGGTCTCGTCGGTGAGGAGCGACGGGTCGCACCTCCAGCGGATTTCGACGCCCGCAAACAGATAGGCCTTGGAGCGCGCCAGCTTGTAGAGCCGCGCCGGCTTGAAGTGCATCTCGGGCCCGAAGATCTCGGGGTCCGGCGTGAACGCAACCGAGGTGCCGCGCCGGTTCGGCGTGCCGCCGAGGTGCTCGAGCGGACCCAAGGTCTGCCCCTGGCTGAAGCGCTGGCGGTAGAGCTGGCGGTCGCGCGCGACCTCGATCACGGTATCGACCGAAAGCGCGTTGACCACGCTTACGCCCACGCCGTGCAGGCCGCCCGACGTGGCATAGGCCTTGCCGTCGAACTTGCCGCCCGAATGGAGCATCGACAGGATCACTTCGAGCGCCGACTTGTCGGGGAATTTGGGGTGCGGATCGACCGGCATGCCGCGGCCGTTGTCGACGATCGTCAGCCGGTTGCCGGGCTCCAGCGTGACTTCGATGCGCGTGGCGTGCCCCGCCACCGCCTCGTCCATCGCATTGTCGAGGACTTCGGCGGCGAGGTGATGCAGCGCGCGCTCGTCGGTGCCGCCGATATACATGCCCGGACGCCGCCGGACAGGCTCCAGGCCCTCAAGCACTTCGATCGACGAGGCATCGTAGGTGCCGGCGGGTACGCCCGGCGCAGCAAACAGGTCTTCGGACATCGCCAAGCTATAGGGTCGGGCCAGTCGGGCGCGCAAGGCTGGCCCGGACGTTCGCGATCAGGCGGCGTGCAACTGCTCGACGAAATGCTCGGTAGCTTGCTGCAAGGCCCGCGCAGTATGCGACAGGGTGGTGGCGGCATCCGAGACGCGTCCAGAGAGGTGTTCGGTATCGCCAGCCACTGCCGCCACGGCGCCGATCCGGTCGGCCATCTCGATCGCGCCCTGTGCGGTGTCGCGCGCGGTGCCCTCGATCGCGCGTGCCGAGTGACGCTGGCGATCGACCTCGAGGCGGATCGCCTCCGCCGCCCCAGCCACTTCGGCGACGGTGGCGGCGATTTCGGCGAGCGCGTCATGCGCCACCGTGACACCTCCGGCGACCGTTCCCACGAGAGAGCGTATCTGCTCGGTGGCACCGCTCGCCTGGCCGGCGAGCTGCTTCACCTCGTGCGCCACCACGGCAAAACCGCGGCCCACATCACCCGCACGCGCGGCTTCGATCGTCGCGTTCAGTGCGAGCAGGTTGGTACGCGCCGCGATCTCATGGATGGACTGGGCGAAGTCGCCGATCGAGCCGGCCTGGCCCGACAGCGCATGGACCGCCGATTCACCCGATGCGGAAACGTTGCGGGCATCGTCGCTCAGCCGCGCCTGCTGATCGACGCTGGACGCGATCGCGAGGATCGAGGCGGACAGGTCATGCACGTCGGTGGCCAGGCTCGCCGCTGTATTGGAAGCATGCGAAGCGATGCGCGCGGTCTCGCTCAGCTCGCCGCTCGCGCGCCGAGCCAGGTCGTTCAACGCATGCGCGGATCGATCGAGGTCGCCGGCCGATTGCGTGACCGCGCCGACGACATCCGCGACCGAAGCCTGGAATGCCGCTGCCACCGCGAGCGTTTCGCGGCGGCGTGCCGCGGCGGTGTCGCGCTCCAGGGTTTCACGCCGGGCGCGCTCTTCGCGCTCGCGCGTTTCCGCCGCGCGCATCGCCGCCATCGCGGCTTCGATCTCGTCGCGGCGCGCGTCGGCCGCCTGGGCGAGACGTTCGCTGGCGCCGCGCGCCTCGGCCTGCGCGCGCATCAACTGGGTGAGCCAGATGCTGATATAGCTGAGCACCGCGAACTGCATGCTCACCGCCACCGCATGGAATATCACGCGTCCGAAATCCCCGCCGCCGGCAAAGACCCAGCTGGGGACAAGGATGTCGAGAACGAGGTGGTGGACCGCGATGAGCGCGGAGGCGAGCGCCATGGGGCGCCAATCGCACAGCACCGTCAGCGCGGCGAGCGCGACGAAGAAGTACATATGCGCATCCATCTGCCAGCCATGGCCGGCAAGCGCATAAACCATCAGCGCCGGATGGATCGCGGCAAGCGAGCCGATCACCAGCCGCGCGGTCGCGTCGTGGCGGCGGCGCAGCATCATCAGCGTCGGCACGATATTGGCCGCGATGCCGAGCATGGCGACGACGAGGGGCCGGTCGCCGCCCAGACAGATGCCGAGCAGGAAGAGCAAAACGACTGCCGCCCATGCAGACGCCACCAGCAAGTCGATTCCGCGCAGGCGCAGGCGATCGATGTCCGAGATCATGCGAGCCTCCCGCGCTCGCCGCACGCGGCGGGCGGCGCGGCGAGCACCAGCACGCCACGGCGTAGCATTCCCGCGGCGATGGCGGAGCGCTCTCCGAAGACGACGAAGGAGTTAGACAGGGGCCCCTGGCCGATCAGCAAGGCGTGCTCATCGATTGCAAGCGCGAGCATGCCACGTTCCGCGCCCGGCCAGATCGGTATCAGGATCATCTTGCCACGCGCAGGCGGATAGAGCGCGGCGAACAGCATCGCGCCCACAACGCACGCGATCTGAGCGGCCACAGCGTGACGAAAGAAGGCTGCAGAGAAACGCAGGGACATACCGTCCCGACTAGCCGGAAATGGTTAGCGCCTTGTGAACCACAATGGATCTATTGGCGTCGCCACCGGCATTTTCCGTCGCCCCGCGAGCGGGAGCGACGGTTTTCGCAATGTCAGCGGACGCGCGGGCCGCCGAACGGCATCGGGGGCGGCGGGCGGCGATCGCGGCGCGGGAGCTGCGCCTGATAGGCGTGGCCGCAATGCGCGACGCAGTACGGGAAACCCGGATTCACCTTGTCGCCGCAGAAGTGGAAATCGGGCTCGCCGGGATGGCCGAGCGGCCATTTGCAGATGCGGTCGTTGAGATCGAGCAGGGTCGTCTTGCCCGCGATCGCGTCGCTCGGCTTGGCCGGCACCAGGCGGCGCGGCGGGGCCGGAGTGATCGGCGCGGCCTGCTCACCGGGATTCTGGCGCAGGAAGCCGCCGGGGCCGACCGAGCGGAGCACGGGACCCTCGGGCTTGGGCTCGGGGGCCGGCGCGGCTTCGCGCGGCTCGGGCTCGACGGCTGCAGCCTTGGGCGCAGGTGCGGGCGCCGCCGGGGCGGGAGCCGCGACCGGTGCGGGCGCCGGCTTCGGTGCCGCCTGGGCCTTGGGCTCGTTGGGTTTCACCGGCGACGGGCGCGCGGGCAGGCCCAGGCGATGCGCCTTGCCGATCACCGCGTTACGGCTCACGCCGCCCAGCTCCTCGGCGATCTGCGTGGCGGTAAGGCCGCTATCCCACATCTTCTTCAGCGTCTCGATACGCTCGTCGGTCCAGCTCATGATCTTCCTTCAACTTGCGGGCGGCGCGTGCAGCGGTTACGCGAACGCGCGATGAGCAGCCACCCTGAAATCGGTTCGAACCTCCCAGAACCCGGCGTTCCGGTGATTCGCAACGTGAATTGGGGAGGATTGCGTACGCTCTATATCAAGGAGGTGCGCCGTTTCTTCAAGGTGCAGCTCCAGACGATATGGGCGCCGGCGGTAACGACTCTCCTGTTTCTGGTCATTTTCACCGTCGCTTTGGGTGGCGGCGGGCGGATGGTGACGCTCCAGGGTCAGCAAATCCACTTCGCCGATTTCATCGCGCCGGGCCTGATCGTGATGGGCATGCTCCAGAACGCCTTCGCCAATGCCAGCTTCTCGCTGCTCGTCGGCAAGATCCAGGGCACGATCGTCGATTATCTGATGCCGCCGCTCTCCACCGCCGAGCTGCTCGCGGCGCTCACCGGCGGATCGGTGACGCGCGCCTTCTGCGTCGGCGGCGCGGTGTGGCTGGCGATGCAGTTCTGGCCGGGCGTCCATGTCTGGCCGCACCATTTCTGGGCGGTTTTGTGGTTCGGGTTCCTCGGCTCGCTGTTCCTCGCGCTGCTGGGCGTGCTGACCTCGATCTGGGCGGAAAAGTTCGACCACGCCGCCGCGGTCACCAATTTCGTCGTGGCGCCGCTCTCGCTGCTGTCGGGCACCTTCTATTCGGTCGAGCGCCTGTCACCGGCGTTCCGCGCGATCAGCCATGCGAACCCGTTTTTCTACATTATCTCAGGTTTCCGCTACGGCTTCCTCGGAGTCGCCGACTCGCCGATCCTGCTTGGCAGCGCCGTGATCCTGGGCATCGACATCGCGCTGGGGCTGCTCTGCTACACGTTGCTGCGCACCGGCTGGAAGCTCAAGAACTGAGGCGCGTCCACCCATCCATCCGAATGCATTGAGATTGCCCGGATCAGAGTGCAAATAGGCCGATCCGGAAGGAAATAAATGGCAAGCGAAGACGATATTCCCAAGGGCGCGCAGACGCTGATGCGCGGGCTCGATATCCTGGACGAGACGCTGTTGGGCCCCACCAAGATGTCGGCGGTGGCGACCAAGCTCGGCCTGAGCAAGACGACCACGCACCGGCTCGCGCATGCGCTACGCTCGCGCGGCTATCTGTCGATCACCGCCGAGGGCATCGCGCTCGGTCCGAAGCTGCTCCAGCTCGGTGCGGTCGCCAACGAGCAGGTCGATTATGTCCGGGTTGCACGGCCCTATCTCGAGCTACTGTCAGAGAGCACCGGATTCTGTGCCTTTGTGGGCAAGCGCGAAGGCGATTGGTCGCGGCACCTGGACCGGGCGACCGGGCGGCAGAAACTTCGCGTCGCGACGGCGCCGGGCGACCAGCGGCCGATAGCGGAGACGGGACTGGGCAAGGCGCTGCTGTTCGATGACGGCGAGGAAAGCCTCAGGAAGCTTTATCGCCTGTCCGCAGCGGCGAGCTCCGATCCGGTCGACGAGGAGGCCTGGCTCGCTGCGATGCGCGCCCATGTCGCGCGCGGCATCGTCCTGCATGACAGCCCGATCGGAGACGGCGTGCGCTCGATTGCGGCGCCGGTGCGCGACGCGAACGGCAATATCTGCGTTGCGATCAGCATCGCCAGCGCTGCCCACTATCTGACCGACGCCGTGGTGGTGGAGGTCGTCGATCATGTCGCCGAAATCGCCGACAAAGTCAGCAAGGCGCTCGGGTACAGCCCTCCACCCAAGGCCTGACCCGCGTCTAGTTGAGCGCGTCGGCGAGGGTGCGCAGCACCTCCGCCGCATTTCCCTCGATGACATCGCCATGGCTTACGACGATGCGGCGCAGGTCGGGCTCCGCTGCCCAATCGGCGAACTGCTGGGCCAGCGCGACCTTGTCCTCGACGATCAGGTGGCGGACGACGCGCGGGATCTGCGGCTCCGAGACGCCGAAACCCATCAGCCGCGCCATGATCTGCGCGCCGATGCCGTGCGGATGCGCGACATTGGCGATCAGATCGTTGGCGACGATCGTCAGCCCCGATGCGCGGCGTATTTCCAGCGCCGCCTCATGCCCGCCGGCGCCCGGCATGATGACCAGCTTGGTGTCGGGATCGTCCAATATGTCGCCGGTGGCGTCGACATGGACCGCTTCCTCGACGGCCTCGACCGCCCCCGGCGGCGCGATCACGCGAATGTCCGGATAGCGCTGCTTCCAGATTCGCGCGTCGAGCCGGTGATGGTCGCCGGGCACGATCAGGAAGGCGGGCGCTCCCATCGCCTCGATCCGTCGCATCTCGGGCTCATTGAGCGCGATGGCGCTGTAGATGGCCGTACGGCCGGCCGTCAGCCGGACCACCGTCATCCGCCGCGGAAAATTGCCCAGCGGCATGCGTATCTTGCCGGCCACGGTGAGGACGCCGTCATCGACCTCGACCAGGTCATCGTGCGGCATGATTTCCCATTTCTCGAGTATTGCGGGCATCGTCACCTCCATCCTTCGATCAACCCGCGTGCCGTCCGAAACGATCCACGACTCATGCGGTTGACGCGTCCCTTCACCGAACCGTAAAAGCGCGCTCCGGCGGCTCCGGAACGGGCCGCCTTTTGCTTTTTGAAGGAGAATGACCCGTGGCCATCACCCCGCTCATGCCCGTTTATCCACGGTGCGGCGTGCGGCCGGTGCGAGGCGAGGGGGTCTATCTCTATGGCGAGCGCGGCGAGCAATATCTTGATTTCGCGGCCGGCATCGCGGTCAATGCGCTCGGCCACGGCCATCCGCATCTGACCAAGGCGATCGCCGATCAGGCGGCGACGCTGATGCACGTCTCCAATCTCTACGGCTCGCCGCAGGGCGAGGCGCTGGCGCAGCGGATCGTCGACAACAGCTTCGCCGACACGGTGTTCTTCACCAATTCGGGGGTCGAGGCGATCGAGTGCGCGATCAAGACCGCGCGCCGTTACCATTACGTCAACGGCAACCCGCAGCGCCACAAGCTGATCACCTTCAAGAACGCCTTTCACGGTCGTTCGATCGGGGCGATCTCGGCGACCGATCAGCCCAAGATGCGCGACGGCTTCGAGCCGCTGCTGCCGGGCTTCGACTACGTGAAGTTCAACGATCTCGAAGGCGCGCTGGCCAAGATCGACGACGAGACCGCCGGCTTCCTGGTCGAGACGGTGCAGGGCGAGGGTGGGATGACCGCCGGAACCCAGGAGTTCATCCAGGGCCTGCGCAAGGCGTGCGACGAGCATGGCCTGCTGCTGATCCTCGACGAGATTCAGTGCGGTTACGGCCGCACCGGCAAAATGTGGGCCTATGAGCATTGCGGCATCACCCCCGACATCCTGACCGCAGCGAAGGGCATCGGCGGCGGCTTCCCGCTCGGCGCCTGTCTGGCGACCGAAGAGGCGGCCAAGGGCATGGTGATCGGCACCCACGGCTCGACCTATGGCGGCAATCCGCTCGCCATGGCGGCGGGCCAGGCGATCCTCGACGTGATGCTCGAGCCCGGCTTTCTCGAGCATGTCGTCAAGATGGGCGACCGGCTGCGCCAGGCGTTCGAGCAGATGATCCCGAACCATGATCATCTGTTCGAGGAGATCCGCGGCAAGGGGCTGATGCTGGGCATCAAGATGAAGGAGCCGGCGGTGTCGCGCGACTTCGTGGCGCATCTGCGCGACAATCACGGGCTGCTGACGGTGGCTGCGGGCGAGAACGTGTTCCGCGTGCTGCCGCCGCTGATCATCGAGGAAGCGCATATCTCCGAATGCGTCGAGCGGCTGAGCGAGGGCGCGCGGACCTTCGGCATCCCCAGCGATGACTGAGCCGCGCCATTTCCTCGACCTGTCCGACGCGGGCGCCGACGGCATCGCCGCGATGCTGGCCGATGCGCTTCAGCGCAAGGCGGCGCGGGCAGGCTGGCCCAAGGGCAAGGCAGATGCCGATGCGCCGCTGGCCGGCCACGTGCTGGCGATGATCTTCGAGAAGAACTCGACGCGCACCCGCGTCTCGTTCGACATGGCGATCCGCCAGCTGGGCGGCACCAGCATCGTGATGGACGCAGGCTCGATGCAGCTCGGGCGCGGCGAGAGCATCGCCGATACTGCGCGCGTGCTCTCGGGCTATTGCGACGCGATCATGATCCGCACCGACGATCACCAGAAGGTGGTCGACATGGCGCGCTATGCCAGCGTGCCGGTGATCAACGGGCTCACCGACGCCTCGCATCCCTGCCAGATCATGGCGGACCTGCTGACCATCCTCGAGACCGGGCGATCGCTGCCGGGTCTCAAGGTCGCGTGGCTGGGCGACGGCAACAATGTCCTTGCCTCGATCATGGAAGCCGGCGGGCTGATGCATTTCGACGTGGTCGCGGCCTGTCCGCAGGGCTTCCAGCCGAGCGAGGCGGATGTCGCGCGGGGCAGGGGCCGCGCGCGCGTCGTCGGGACCGCGAAAGAGGCGGTCGAGGGCGCGGACGTGGTCGTCACCGATACCTGGATCTCGATGGGTCAGGCCCATGCCGAGACCAAGCTCAAGGCGATGATGCCGTTCCAGGTCACCGAGGCGCTGATGGCCGAGGCCAAGCCCGACGCCAAGTTCCTCCACTGCCTGCCCGCGCATCGCGGCGAGGAAGTGACCGATGCAGTGATCGACGGCCCGCAATCGCTGATCTGGGCGGAGGCGGAGAACCGGCTGCATGCGCAGAAGTCCGTGTTAAGGTGGTGCTTCGGACAGATCTAGGAGGGGCGCCATGCCATTGGTCCGGATTGTCGCGTTTGCCGCTCTGATCCTGGCCTTTGGGCTGGCTGTGGTCTTGGTCTTCGTCCGCGATATCGATGATGGCGGGCAGTTGTTCCTGCTCCTGATCGCGGCAGTGAATGCCGGCTTGGTGGCTGCCTTTGCGCGGGCTCGCCGGAGCAGGGTTGCGAGTACCGGGCTTTTGCTGGTCATGGTCGGGGTTGTGGCGATGCTGGCTGCTGAAACCAGTCCCTATTGGGTCGAGGGGATTTTGCCTCGCGGCGATGACATCGAGGATATCTTCGCTCGATTCAACACGGCGCTGTCGGCGCTCCTGGTACCATTCTGGGGTGGAAGCTTTGCGCTCCTCATTGGCTGGGTGCTGTGGATCGCATCGCGGATCGCCGCGCGCCGCGCCGCGCGAGTTGTTTCGGAGCCGCGACTCCCTATTTAGCCCCGGAACCCGAACAACCCGTTCGTCAGGCCCGCGCGGAACCGATGCCGCGTGCCGCGAGCGGTGGAGACTGACATGACTGATACCCGTCCCCCCACCGATCTCGATCGCGTGATCGGCTTCACCATTCCGGGACGCCACGCCCGCGGCCGCGTCGCGCGGCTGGGGCCGGTGCTCGACGAGATCCTGTCGGCGCACGCCTATCCGCCGGTGATCGAGCGGCTGCTCGCCGAGGCGCTGACGCTTACGGCGCTGCTCGGCTCGACACTCAAGGATGCGGAGGGCCAGATGACGCTCCAGGCGCAGACCCAGGGCGGCATCGTCAGCCTGTTGGTGTGCGACTATAAGGGCGGCGAGCTGCGCGGCTATGTCCAGTATGACGCCGAGCGGCTGGCGATGCTCGGCAAGAACCCGTCGCTCTATGCCCTGTTCAACAAGGGCTATCTGGCGGTCACCTTCGATCAGGCGCTGACCAAGGAGCGCTATCAGGGGATCGTGCCCCTCGACGGCGCCTCGCTGGCGGCGGCGGCGGAGAGCTATTTCCTCCAGTCCGAGCAGATCCCGAGCCTAGTGCGGCTGGGGATGCACCGCAACGAGGCGGGCAAGCTGATCGCGGGTGGCATCTTCCTCCAGCACCTGCCCGAGGGCGAGGAAGGCCGCGAGCGGCTGCACACCAAGCTTGACCATCCCGAATGGCACCATGTCGAGACTTTGGCCTCGACCATGGGGCCGGACGAGCTCGCCGATGCCTCGATCCCGCTCGAGAATCTGGTCTGGCGGCTGTTCAACGAGGAGCCGGAGGTGCGGCTGCTCGCCGGCACCGATCTTGCGCGCGGGTGCCGCTGCGACGCCAGCTATATCATGCAAGTCCTTGGAAAATTTCCCGCGGAGGAGCGGGCCGCAATGGCCGACGAGAATGGCGTGATCAGCGTCGATTGTGCCTTTTGCTCGACCAAATTCCCGGTGCCGCTCGCGGATTTTGTTCCACCCCCGTTGTAAAACGGCAGAAACCCGCGATATTCTGCGCGTGACTAGCAGGCGGTCCGGCTGGGGAGCGGTGCCTGTACCCCGGACGGGAGTTGGGAATGGAGTCTCGGCGTATCGCACGCCCGGTTGTGGCCGGCGTGTTGCTCCTCTTGGGCGCGGGCGGCGCATCCGCCCAGCGCGGTGATCAAGTTGCACCGCTTAGCGGGCTCGAACGCGGCCAATGGCAGCTCAAGAGCGTGGATGGCGAGCGCAAGCTCTGCCTCACCGATCCCGCGGCTTTGCTCCAGGTGATGCACGGCGCGGCGCAGTGCGAGCATTTCGTGATGGAGCAGACGCAGCGCTCGATCACGATCCGCTACACCTGTCCCGGCCACGGCCATGGCCGCACCACGGTGGGCGTCGAGACCGGCAAGCTGGTTCATGTCGATACCCAGGGCGTGCTCGACGGCGCGCCTTTCTCGGAGGACTATGAGGGGCGCCGGGTCGGCACCTGCGGCTGATGGCGCGTTTACCCGTTCTTAACCATTCATGCGCTAATAAGAGGCTGCTCCTTCGCGGAGCGGATTCCTCTCTGGCATTGGTTTTCCCAAACCCTTGGGTCGCTCTTCGGGCGGCCCATTTTCTTTGGGGCTGTACGCGCTTCCAAAAAGCGCTAGCCGTGCCGGCATGACTCAAAGCATTGCGATTGCCCTGCTTTCCGGCGGGCTCGATTCGATGGTGGCGGCTGCCCGCGCCCGCGAGGACGGGCACCGGCTGCTGGCGCTCTCGATCGACTATAACCAACGACACCAGGTCGAACTCGCCGCCGCGCGCCGCATCGCCGCGGTGCTGGGTGCCGAGCGCCATGTCGTCCTCCCGCTCGACCTGCGCGCGTTCGGCGGATCGGCGCTCACGGCAGAGATCGACGTGCCCAAGACGGGCGTGGGCGACGATATCCCCGTCACCTATGTGCCCGCGCGCAACACGATCTTCCTCAGCCTCGCGCTCGGCTGGGCCGAGGCGGCGGGCGCCCGCGACATCTATATCGGCGTCAACGCGCTTGATTATTCGGGCTATCCCGATTGTCGCCCCGAATTCATCGCCGAGTTCGAGAAGCTGGCCGAGATCGCGACCAAGGCCGGGGTGGAGGGCGAGCCCTTCCATATCCGCGCCCCGCTCCAGCACATGACCAAGGCCGATATTGTCCGCGAGGCGGCCCGCCTCGGCCTCGACGCGGGGATCAGCTGGTCGTGCTACGATCCTGCGCTCGGCAGCCTGCATTGCGGCCTGTGCGACAGCTGCCGCCTGCGCGCCAAGGGCTTCGAGGAGGCTGGCCTGCCCGATCCCACGCGCTACGCCGTGCCGGCCTGAAGCGCCGACGATGAGCTACGCGGTCAAGGAGATGTTCCTCACGCTCCAGGGCGAGGGGGTCAATGCCGGCGCGCGGGCGGTGTTCGTGCGCTTCGCCGGCTGCAACCTGTGGTCGGGCCGCGAGGCCGATCGGGCGACTGCGGTCTGCAAGTTCTGCGACACCGAGTTCGTCGGCACTAATGGGCTGGGCGGCGGCAAGTTCGCCGATGCACAGGCGCTGGCCGATGCGGTCCTTGGCCATTGGGGGGAGGGGACGGACGCCCGCTTCGTCGTGCTCACCGGCGGCGAGCCCATGCTCCAGGTCGATGACGCGCTGGTCGACGCGCTGCATGCCCGCGGCTTCCGCATCGCGATCGAGAGCAACGGCACCCTGCCGGCGCATCCAGGGATTGACTGGGTGTGCATCAGCCCCAAGGCGGGCAGCGCGGTCGTTCAGCGCTCGGGCGACGAACTCAAGCTGGTCTGGCCGCAGGCAGGCACCGATCTTGACGTGCTGGAGACATGGGACTTCGCCCATTTCCTCGTCCAGCCGATGGACAGCGCCGAGGCGGAGGCGAACACCCGCGCGGCTGTGGCGCTCGCGCTCGATCGTCCCAAATGGCGGTTGACGCTGCAGACCCACAAGCTGCTGGGGCTGCGCTAGGGTATCAGCCCCAGCTTTGCAGCGGTCCGCATTTCTTCTCCTGGTAGCGTTCCTTCTTCCAGCATTTGGGGTTGCCGAAGGGCGGCAGCGGTCTGGCCGGAGTCAGCACGCTGCCGATGGTGCGCGCGCGGAACTGCTGCTCGCCCCAGGCGGCCAGGCTGGCGCGCAACTCGCGCATGCGGCTATGGGCAAGTTCATAGATCTGGCCGCGGCTAGCGAACACTGCATCATGGCCGATTGAGGCAGCAGTTTGGCAGAAGGATCGCTGGCCGCCTACGGTCGAGAATCCCGAATATACGCGCGTGAGAAATTTATCGAGCTCGGTCTGGCCGGCCTTTTTGTTCTTCGTCATTCGGAAGAAGTATTTGTCCAGAACTGCCATGGACTGATCCAGTTCAGTGTCGTGATCCTTGAGGAACGCATTATAGTTTGCGAGCGTCATCAGGGTGGGCTCGAATCCGCACTGCAGCGCAGCGACATTCAGCGCCGCGCGCAAGTTCCAAACGAGCGCCGCACTCAGTTCCGGAGCGGTCGCGCTGGGCAAGATAGGGCCCGTCATGCCCGGCTCCTCGCCGGTGACGCGCGCGCCGGTCAGATCGGCCGATTTGAAAAAGAACTGCGCCGAGGCCGGTGCCGTGGCGAATAGGCCGGCGATACCGGCGGCGATGATAACAATACGCGGAACCAGCATCCTGCCCTCTTATGCTTTACGTCCGCTTGGTGGTTACGGTGTTTCGATTCCGCACCCAACCCTTTTTTTGGAAGAGCGACGCGAGGGCGCTGCATTTCGCCGTGATTCCAAAGGAAAAGGGCCGCCCGGTCGCCCGGACGGCCCTTTCGAAAACACGCTTTCGCGCGATGATTACATCGCGTTCGTGGTGTTCGTCTCGGTCGTGGTCGTGTTCTCGACGACGGTGCCGTTCTCGGGCGCCGCGGTGTCGATGTTGGTGACCATCGTGTCCGTGGTCGTCACGTTCTCGGTCGGAACGACTTCGGTGGTGTTCGTGACGTTGGTCGTGCTCTCGTTGCTGGTGCACGCCGAGGCCAGGAGGGCCGCGCCGGCGATCATCGAACCTGCAACGATCTTCGAAAGGACTGCACGCATGTAAATTGCTCCCTAGATAGTGGATTTGGATGACGGTTACGCCGTTAATACCCAAACCGTGATGGACATTAGACGGTTCAGGGCACGGCCTCAAGACTCGTTTTACCCGTCGCGGGTCAGACCCGCCAAAAATGGCAAAAATGTGGCAGAAAGCGCCGCATCAAAACGGTCTGCCGCAATATCCAAGCCCAATGCAGCGGCGCTGGTCACCGGAAATTCGGGGATGCCGCACGGCACGATGCCGGCGAAGTGACTGAGATCCGGGTTCAAATTCACGGCGAATCCGTGCAGCGTCACCCATTGGCGGATGCGAACGCCGATTGCGCCGATCTTGGCTTCCTGGCCATGATCGAGCGTCCAGATACCGATCCGGCCGGGCGCGCGGAACGCCTCGATCCCCAATTCGCCCAATGCCGCGATCACCCAGCCCTCGAGCGCATGGACATAGCCCCGCACGTCCTTCTGCCGTTTGCGCAAGTCGAGCACGACATAGCCGATCCGTTGCCCCGGGCCGTGATAGGTGTAGCGCCCGCCGCGCCCGGTGCGGTGCACCGGGAAGCGCGGGTCGAGCAGTTCGGCTGCGTCGGCGCTGGTCCCCGCGGTGTAGACCGGCGGGTGCTCGAGCAGCCAGACGAGCTCGGGCGCCTCATGTCTGGTCACGGCGCCCGCGCGCGTCTCCATAATCTCCAGCGCCGCGGCATAGTCGATCGGTCGTGGCTCGACGCGCCATTCGATATCTTCAACCATATCCGGCGCGATTGCGCGCGTTGGCGCCGATGCGCAAGCATTGGCAATGCGTTGTGCACCCGCTAACACGGCCCCTGCGACGGAGGGGATGGCGACGCGATGGTGAAGATGAGTACCGTCTGGGATCGGACGGCGGAGTTTCTAAGCGACAATATCGGAGCGATCGTTCCGATCGCGCTTATCGCCTTTTTCGTGCCGGCATCGATCGGCGGCAATTTCGCGACGGTTTTCCTTACCGCCACGCCCGGCGTGGTGCTGGCGCTGCGGCTGGTCCAACTGGCGTTCGCAATACTTTCGGTCTGGGGATCGCTGGTCATCGTCGCGATGGCGCTGGAGGGGGCAAGCGGGGAGCCGGCGGCTGTGATTGCGCGTCGCCGGCTGCTGCCCGCACTTGCCGTGTCGGTGGTGCTGGGTATCGCGATGATCGCGCTGACCTTGCCCGTGCCCTTTTTCCTGGCGGCGAGCGGCTATGACCTGACGGCGATCGCGCGGGGCGAGGTGGTCGATATCAGCCCCGCGGTGGCGGGCTTCGTCTGGATCTATTTCATGGTCCTCTCGATCGCCTTCATCTGGATCGGCGCGCGGCTGATCGTGACGACGCCGGTCGTCGTGCGCGAGCAGCGCATGTTGAGCGCAATCCCCCGGAGTTGGCAGCTGACCCGCGGCAGCACCTGGCGTATCATCGGCGTGCTGATCCTGTTCGTCGTGGTCGCCACCGTCTCGGCGCTTGCCGCGAACACCGTGTTCGGCAGCATCTTCGCGCTGGTGGCCGGGGGCAGCGAGGGCGGCATCTCGCTGGCGGGCGTGCTCACCTCGATCGTCACCGGCGCAGTGCAGACCGCGTTCCTGGTGCTGTTGCCTGCGTTTACCGCCAAGCTCTATCTGGCGCTTTCCGCCCAGGCAGACCTGCGTACGCACGTACAGACGCCATGAAGCTGAGCTTTGCCGGCGTTTTTGCCGACGCCGGTGCGATTTGGCGGGGCGAACGCCAGTTACTGACGCGCATCGCAGGCGTGTTCTACGTGGTGCCGATACTCGGTTTCGTGATGCTGCTCGGCGCTAGCGGCGTGATGCAGAGCACGCCACCCGAACAGATGCGGGAGGCGCTGAACCGTTTCTATGGCGACAACCTCCTGGCGATCCTCCTCATCACTGCCGCCATGGATTTCGGGACGTTCGCGATCCTGAACCTTTTCCTCCAGGGCGGCGGCCGCACGCTGGGCGAGGTGCTGATGCTCACGTTGCGGCGGTTTCTGCCGTTCCTGGCAATCGACCTGCTCGGCAACCTCGCTTTCGCGGTCGGGCTGTCGCTGTTCGTCCTGCCCGGATTGTTCGCGCTGGCGCGTACCTGGCTGGCGGCCCCGGCATATGCCGCTCGACCCGAGCAGGGCGTGATCGAGGCGTTCCGGCAGGGATGGACGCGCAGCGGCGGGTTCGTCTGGCTGATCCTGCTGGGCGTCTCGGGCTTGACGATGCTGGCGACGTTGAGCGCGGTCGTCGCGGTGAGCGCGATCCTGGGCAGCCTGCACGTCATGACGGGGGGCAGCCAGATCGTGGTCGCTTTCTCCTATCTCGCGATCGCGCTGATCGGCGGGTTCGCCTGGACCGCGGTGACCGTGCTTCGCGTCGCCGCCTATCGGCTGACCGAGCCCAGATAGGGAATGTGCGGTGCGGCGTCGGCGGGCAGGATCCCGCTGCCGCGCGGATCGGCGAAGGTCTCGATCGTGCGTCTGTACGCCGTGAAGCCATGGTGCCGGTAGAAGCCCAGTGCCGAAGGATGATCGAGCGTGCAGGTATGCACCCACACCCGCTCCACGCCCTTGCGCCAGGCCAGCGCCAGCGTCTGCGCCATCATCCAGCGGCCATTGCCCTTGCCGGTGATCTCGGGGACCAGCCCGAAATAGGAAATCTCGCAATTGCCCTGCACCCGGAAATCGAGCTCGAGCATGCCCAATTCGATTCCGGCGCGATCGGTGGCGGCATAGACTTCGATCGACGGATTATCGAGGATCGAGCGCAGCGCATCCTCCGCCATCACCAGCCGCGAAAACCACAGCCAGGGCCCGCCCACCCGGCGGAACAGCGTGCGGTAGCGCTCGCTGGCCGGCGCCGGCCAGCGCACCAGCGCCAGCGGCGAGGGGCGGGCAGGGCGCAGCGGCGGCCTGGCGCGCATCTCCAGCGACGTGACGATCGTCGCGAGCTGGTCGTTGGGGACCGGCGTCAGCCCCATGCCGCGACCGGGGGCAGGCTCATCAGGATCGCATCGACATTGCCGCCGGTCTTGAGCCCGAACAGGGTCCCGCGGTCATAGATCAGGTTGAACTCGGCATAGCGGCCGCGCCATTCGAGCTGCTGCGCCTTGTCGGCTTCGGTGAATGCCGACGCCATCCGCCGCCGCACCAGCCGGGGAAAGACATCGAGAAACGCGCGGCCGACATCCTGGGTGAAGGCGAAATCCGCTTCCCAATCGCTCTCCAGATGGTCGTAGAAGATGCCGCCGACGCCGCGATGCACCTTGCGGTGGGGAATATAGAAATAGTCCTCGGCCCATTTCCTGAACCGCGGATAATGCTCCGGATCATGCGCATCGCACGCAGCCTTCAGGGCCGCGTGGAACTCCTCTGTGTCCTCTTCATAGGGAATCGGCGGGTTGAGATCCGCCCCGCCGCCGAACCAGCGCTTGGTCGTGGTCAGGAAGCGCGTGTTCATGTGCACCGCGGGCGCATGCGGATTGGCCATATGCGCGACCAGGCTGATTCCGGTGGCGAAGAAGCTCGGATCCTCGCCGGCGCCGTGGATCGTCTTGGCGAACTCGCCCTCGAGCGCTCCGCCGACGGTCGATACATTAACGCCGACCTTCTCGAAGACCTTGCCCTTCATCACGCCGCGTACGCCGCCCCCGCCCGGTGCGCCCGAGGGATCGACGCGGTCCCAGGCAAGGTAATCGAATCGCGCATCCGATCCCGCCTCGGCTTCGATCGCCTCGAATTCGGCGCAGATCGCATCGCGCAGGCTTTCGAACCAGGTGCGCGCGCGCTGCTGCTGTTCGTCGAGTTCGATCATTCGGGCCATCCTCCGGTCTGCCGCAGCGCTTCGGCGAGCGCGATGCCCGCTGTCACTGCGAGGTTCAAGGAGCGAAGTCCCGGCCGCAGGGGAATGCGCACGGTCAAATCCGCGCGGGTGTGGACGAGATCGGGCGCGCCGGCACTTTCGGAACCGAACAGCAAAGTGTCGTCGGCTTCGAACCGTGCTTCGGGCAGGCGAACTTCGCCGCGCGTCGTGAACAGCACCAGCCGCCCCGGCACCTCGGCGGCGAACGCCTCCCAATCGGCGTGCCGCACGACTTCCACATGGCTTTCATAATCCATCGCCGATCGCCGGCGGGCTTTGTCGTTCCAGGCGAATCCCATCGGTTCGATCAGGTCGACACCCGCCCCCAGGCAGGCCGCGAGACGGAGTACGGCGCCGACATTGCCGGCGATATCGGGCTGGAAGAGAGCGATGCGCATTTTGGGCGCTTTAGACGGGTCTTCACGGGTGTGGGAGAGGGGGCCAGGGGCTCCAGTCGCCCTTGGGGCAAAATCCTTGTTGGCAAAGGCGCTTTCCCGCGTCTATCAGGCCGGCCAGCCACCGGGGGCACCGGGCGGCTATGGGCGCGCATGCGTCTGCGTCCCGTTTTTATACCGCGCGTCCGCCGCGGCTAGTTTCGAAGTGCAAGGGCTGAAGCATGGCAACGCTTGAAGATGGTGTTCCTCCCGACCAGACAGTCGGTCCCGGCGGCGAGCTTCTCGAGAATCCGCGACGTCGCGACTATCTGACCTATGCTGCGGTATCGGTCGCGGTCGTGGGTGCCGGCGTGGTAGTGCTCCCGCTGGTGAATTCGATGAATCCTGACGCGGCGACGCTCGCACAATCGTCTACTGAGGTCGATCTCTCCGCGATCGAGCCGGGCCAGGCGGTCAAGGTGTCGTTCCGCAAGCAGCCGCTCTTCGTGCGCAACCTGACCCCGGCCGAAATCGCCGCGGCGGACGCGGTTCCGGTCTCGTCGCTGCGCGATCCGCAGACGCTGGAGCAGCGCACCCTTGAGGGCCACACCAACTGGCTGATCACCTTGGGCGTCTGCACCCATCTCGGCTGCGTGCCGCTGGGCGCGGGCGAGGGCGAGAATCGCGGGCCCTTCGGCGGCTATTTCTGCCCCTGCCATGGTTCGGCCTATGATACCGCCGGCCGCATCCGCCAGGGTCCGGCGCCGAAGAACCTCGAGGTTCCGAAATATGCATTCACGTCGCCCACTGTCGTCGTGGTCGGTTGAGGATAGACGAGCATGAGCTTTCCCTGGGCACGCCATTACGAGCCGAAGAATCCGGTCATGAAGTGGGTGGACGAACGTCTGCCGCTTCCCCGCTTCGTCTATAACGCCGTCGGCGCCGGTTATCCGGTCCCGCGCAACCTCAACTATTTCTGGAACTTCGGCGTGCTCGCTGGCGTGGCTTTGGTCTGCCAGATCGTCACCGGCATCGTGCTCGCGATGCACTTCCATTCGAGCGCCGCGGGCGCCTTCGAGTCGGTCAATGTCGGCATCATGCGCGACGTCAACGCGGGCTGGTTCCTGCGCTTCGCGCACGCCAACGGCGCGTCGATGTTCTTCATCGTGCTCTATATCCACATGTTCCGCGGCCTCTATTACGGCTCGTACAAGCCGCCGCGCGAAATGGTGTGGCTGCTCGGCGTGGTCATCTTCCTGCTGACCATGGCCACCGCGTTCATGGGCTACGTCCTTCCCTGGGGCCAGATGAGCTTCTGGGGCGCGCAGGTGATCACCGGCTTCTTCTCCGCCATTCCGGTGGTGGGCGATTGGATTCGCATTTGGCTGCTCGGCGGCTATGCGCCGGACGACGCCGCGCTGAACCGCTTCTTCTCGCTCCATTATCTGCTGCCGTTCGTGATCGTCGGCGCGGTGATCCTGCACATCTGGGCGCTGCACATCCCCGGCTCGGGCAATCCGACCGGCGTGGAAGTGAAGGGCGAGCAGGATACGGTGCCGTTCCATCCCTATTACACGGCCAAGGACGGCTTCGGGGTCGGCATCTTCATGATCGTCTTCGCGATCCTGGTCTTTTTCCTGCCGGACTATCTGGGCCACCCGGACAACTATATCCCGGCCAACCCGCTCTCGACGCCCGCGCACATCGTGCCCGAATGGTATTTCTGGCCGTTCTACGCGATCCTGCGTGCCTTCACCGCGGACTTCATCCTGCCGGCGAAGCTGTGGGGCGTGCTGGCGATGTTCGGATCGATCCTGATCCTGTTCTTCCTGCCATGGCTCGACAAGTCGCCGGTCCGCTCGGGCAATTACCGCCCGATGTACCGCATCGCCTTCTGGGTGCTGGTGCTCGACGTGCTGATCCTGGGCTATTGCGGCGGTTCGCCCGCCGAGCCGGTCTATGTGATCCTCAGCCAGATCTGCGCGGCTTACTATTTCGTGCACTTCCTGATCGTCGTGCCGATCATCTCGCGCCTCGAGCGCCCGAAGCCGCTGCCCAACTCGATCACCGAAGCGGTGCTCGGTGGCAGCACGCATGAACCGGCCGTGAGCGCGTAAGGGGGATTTGGATCAATGACTTCGCTGCTCATTCGCTCGATCAAGTTCATCATCGGCGGAGGCTTTGCCTTCGTGCTGATGATCGCACTGTTCGGCACCATCACCGGCCTGATCAAGGAACCCCCGCAGCCGACCGCCGAGCATGAATTCCACAAGCACCCGAAGGAGCTGTCGCTTCCCTCGGACGGGCCTTTCGGTCAATTTACCCATACCGAGGAAAGCGCCCGGCAGCTCCAGCGCGGCTTCAAGGTCTACAAGGAAGTCTGCGCGAACTGCCATTCGCTCCACAACGTCTCGTTCCGCGACCTGAAAGGCCTCGGCTATAACGACGCCGAGGTGAAGAAGATCGCCAAGGATTGGGCCATCAAGCAGCCCGTGTTCGACGAGAAGGCCGGCACCTGGGGCGAGCGCGACAACACGCCCGCGGATCGCCTGCCCAAGATCTATTATGCCGGCACCGGCACGCCGCCGGACCTCAGCCTGATGACCAAGGCGCGGCATGATGGCCCCGCTTATGTCTACTCGCTGCTGACCGGTTATCAGGACAAGCAGCCCGCTGAGCTGCTCCAGCACTTCCCGGGCGCCAAGACGCCCGAGAACAGCCACTACAACCCGTATTTCGCGAACCTCAACATCGCGATGCCGCCGCCGCTCACCAGCGAGAACCAGGTCACCTATACCGACGGTACGCGCGCCACGGTTGACCAGATGGCCAAGGACGTCGCGGCGTTCCTGGTGTGGACTGCGGAACCGACGATGCAGGCCCGCCACGCGACCGGTTTCGCGGTGGTCGGCTTCCTGCTCTTCGCGACGATCCTCGCTTATGGCGCGTATCTGACCGTGTGGCGGGGCGTGAAGCACTAAGAGCTTCACTTTCGACGCTGATCTAACGGGACCCCGCCGAAGCGCAGCTTGGCGGGGTTCCTTTTTGGGAATTCGCTTCATGACCGACGCCAACGAAGACATAAGGCGGCGCATCCGCACGATCCCCGATTTTCCCAAGCCGGGCATCATGTTCCGCGACATCACCACGCTGCTGCTCGATGCAGAGGGGCTGGCGCTGACGATCGAGCGCATGGCCGCGCAGGTCGAGGGCAAGGTCGATCTGGTCGCGGGGATCGAGGCACGCGGCTTCCTGTTCGGCGCGGCGCTGGCGGTGAAGCTCGGCACCGGGGTGCTGCTGATCCGCAAGGACGGCAAGCTCCCGGGCGCTACGATTGCCGAGGATTATGCGCTCGAATACGGCACCGATCGCATCGCGATCCATGCCGATGCCTGTGCGCCCGGCGCCAGGGTGCTGCTCGTCGACGATCTGATCGCTACCGGCGGCACGGCCCGAGCCGCTGTGCGGCTGCTGCGCAAGGCTGGCGCCGAAGTTACCCAGGCGGCCTTCGTGATCGACCTGCCCGAGCTTGGCGGCGCGGATGCGCTGCGCAGCGATGGGATCGCGGTCAGCACGCTGGTTGCGTTCGAGGGCCATTGAGCCGGGGCGAGGAACCGCCTTACGCTTCGAGCATTCGGTGATCAGGGGGTGCGGAGTTCGCCCTCGCGGCGCTTTGCACTCCCGGCTCTAAGGAGTGACCGGCAATGCGCTTTCC
This sequence comes from Sphingomonas sp. JC676, assembly GCF_014489075.1. Taxonomy (GTDB): domain Bacteria; phylum Pseudomonadota; class Alphaproteobacteria; order Sphingomonadales; family Sphingomonadaceae; genus Sphingomonas. Next base: position 201,654 of record NZ_JACTGR010000007.1, read on the forward strand.
CTTCAAACCCGCACTTCTCGCCACCGCCCTGATCGGCGCCGCCGCGCTTGGTGGCTGTGCCGAGGATGGTTATGGCTATTCAGGCGTTTCGGTCGGCTACAACGCCGCCTGGGGCGATCCCTATTGGGGCTGGTACGACGATTATTATTATCCCGGCACCGGCGTCTACGTCTATGACCGGCATCACCGCCGCCACGCCTGGAACGACAACCAGCGCGGCTATTGGGAGGGCCGGCGCGGCAACTGGCGCGGCAATACCACTTGGCGCAACAACTGGCACGATTTCCGCGGGCGCGGGCGCCCCAGCCGCCGTTAAGCGGGCCGCGTCCGCATCAATCCCAGCGCGACGAACCGGAGCACCGGCTCGCCATGCTGGTTGAAGGTCGTCATCCGGTTCTTGATGCTGCCCATGCCGGGCCGGCTCTGCGAGGGCCGTACCTCCAGCACCTCGCTCTCACACCGTAGCACATCGCCCGGATAGACGGGCTTCAACCAGCGCAGCTCGTCGATGCCCGCCGCGCCCAGGCTCGCCTGGGGATGCTCCTTCATCTCCGCGACGAACATCGACATCGTCATCGCGCAGGTGTGCCAGCCGCTTGCCGCCAGCCGCTCGAAATGGGTCTCGGCCGCTGCCTCATCGGAGAGATGGAAGGGCTGCGGATCATATTTCGCCGCGAACTCCAGCACTTCCTCGCGGGTCACTTCATAGCGGCCGAAGCTCCGCTTCGCGCCGACTTCGATATCGTCCAGGTACAGCATCAGATGAGTTTCGTATGGAAACGCATCCAAGGCAAGACCTAGCGGATCAGCACATCCCTGAACGGCGTGTCGGTACCGTCGATGCCGGGCTTGGCCGGCAGCCCCAGCAGGTCGCGCAGCAGCGGATAGACATCGACATTGTCGAACGGCGCCAGCTTGGCGGGACGGAACGCCGGTCCGTGCGCGATGAACAAGGCCGCCATGTCCGGCGCCTGGTTGTCATAGCCATGGTTGCCGCCCGAGGACTTCTCCTTCGGCGGCTTCTCGGCGATCTGCCAGCCGGTCTCGGCGAGGCAGAGGATCGCCGGAATGCGCGGATTGGTGCCGTAGCGGAAGCGCGCGGGGATCTCGCTTTTGCGCCAGCAATCCATGTGATCGCGATGCCCCAGCAGTGCCGTCTCGACCAGGGTTTGCTTGCCCGGCAGTGGATTGAGCACGGCATAGGGTCCGCTCTCGACCAGATGATAGCTGTCCGCCGGCAGCCCGAGCAGCACGACGCGGTCGCTGCTCGTCGCGGCCATGCCGTGATCGGCGACGACCACCAGGTTCGCGGGCTGGCCCAGCGCTTCCAGCCCCGCCATCAGCTCGCCGATCCTTTTGTCGACGTCCGCCACCGCCTTGGTGGTGCGGGAATCCATCGGGCCGTAGCTATGGCCGGCGCTGTCCACGGTGTCGAAATAGAGCGTCAGGAATTTCGGCCGGATCGCCGCGGGGCGGCGCAGCCAGTCGAGCAGGCCGTTGACCCGCTGCTTGCCGGTCAACGCCTGGTTGAACTGGGCCCAATCCTCGGGCCGCGTGCCGCCGCTGAGCTCATAGGGCCATTTATCGGCCTTGGTCGCGCCGATCGCCACATTCGATCCGGGCCAGAACAAGGTGCCGGCGCGGATGCCCGCCTTCTCGGCGTCCACCCAGATCGGCTCGGCGGCGCTCCACCAATAGGGATCGTCGGTCGCCATGGTGAAGGTCTCGCCCGGTCGGGCCGGATCCTCCATCTTGTTGGCGACGATGCCGTGATGATCGGGAACGAGCCCGGTCACCAGCGTCCAGTGATTGGGAAAGGTCTTGGACGGGAAGCTCGGCCGCATCGCCGCGCTCGCGCCCTCCGCCGCCAGTCGCGACAGATTGGGTGTGACGCCGCGCTCGAGATAATCGGGCCGGAAGCCGTCGATCGAGACGAGGATCGTCACCGGCGCGCGGACTTCGGCGGCAACCGGAGGCGTCGGCGTCAGCGCCGGCGCGGTCGCGCAGGCCTGGAGCAGGGCGGCAAGCGCCGCGGCGGCGATCTTCGAATACCAGCGCATGGTGCGCCCCATGCTCCGCAATTGTTGCGAGGGAAAGACCTATTGCCCTAGCGCCCACCGCGCGAACAGCGTGTAGCTCAGCGGCGATTTGCCATAGGCCGCGTCCAGCGCCGCCGGCTTGGCATAGGCGGCGAGCGAACCGCCCAGCGCCAGCTCGGCCTCGCCGAGCGGGATGCGATAGGCATAACCGCCCTCGAAGCGCGTCACGCGGAACTTCACGTCGTGCAGCGGCGCGGCATGATCGGGGAAGAGCTCGTCATTGGCGACATTCTCGACGCGCCCGAAGATGCTGTGATGGCGCGATAGGTCCCAGGTCGCCTCGCCGGTCCAGGCGGTCAGCGTCTCGCCGGGCACGCGGTCCTTCGCGGCGAAGGCGATCATCGCCGCGAGCCCCTTCCGTGCATAATGAACGCTCGCCGTGGTCCGCCGCTCGTCCTCGCCCGGATGCGTCGCCTCGGGCTCCTGCAGCCGCCCGGTGCTGACCTGCACCGCCCAGTTGGGCGTCGGCGTCCAGGTCGCGCGTACGCTCCAGCTGTCGAACCGGGGGGTGTCGATGTTCCAGCGCCTCTCGTCAGGCTCGCGGCCGTTGAACGCCGATCCCTCGATCTGGAAGGCCGATGCCTTCACCCCCGCGGTGACCACGCCATAAGTGATGTGCGTGCTGTCGAACCAATGGTGGCTGATCGGCGAGAGCACGAGATAGCGCGCCGATCGCCGGTGCATGAACGCGCTGGGCCCCAGCGCCGGCTCGGCCACCGGCCCGCCATAGACGAACAGGCTAGTGTCCTTGGCGATGTCGACATCGACGCGCGCCGAGAGCTCCATGAACAGGTCGTGCGGATGCTGGCGGTCGACCAAGGGCTGGCCATGCGCCGTCTCGCCGCTGGCGAAGAGGTTGGGGTAGCCGCTCTGGCCCATCGCGGGCTCGAGGCTCATCATCGTGCGGAACTCAAGGCGCGCGCTGTCGCCCAGGTTGCGGCTGGCGCTCAGCATCGCCATCGATTCGACGAACGCCATGTCCTCACCGCGGGGCCCGCCCTGATCGGTGTAGACGCCGGTCAGCGCGCCATGGACCATCACCATCCAGTCGCCCGCCGGGATATGGATGCCGCGCATGCCGCCCTCGGCGCCCGGGAGCAAAGCGGTGCCCGATCCGGGTGAGGCATTGGCGGACTCGGCCATGTCCATGCTCTGCATGCCCGCCATGTCGTGGTGCGCGGAATGGTCCTGTGGTGGATCCTGCTCCGGCGCGGGCGGGTCCATCTTCATGCCCGGCATGTCCTGCGCCGCGGCCGCCATCGGCAACATCAACGCGCCTGCGAGTGCGAGCATTCGGGGAGCGGGCATCGTCATGCCAGCGGTGCTCCACGAAAGAGGAGCGCTGTCTTCTGATGTGTCGCGGTCATGCTTGTGTCCCTGGATCCGCCGGCGGTATAGCTCCCGTACCATAGTACGGAGTCAAGCGATGGCGGCCCTGACAATCGGAAAACTGGCGAATGAAGGTGGGGTGGGGGTCGAGACCGTGCGCTACTATCAGCGCCGCGGCCTGCTCGATACGCCCGAGCGCGCCGATCTCTATGGCGGGGTGCGACGCTATGGCGAGCCCGATGTGCGACGTCTCAAATTTATCCGCTCGGCCCAGGCGGCGGGCTTCACCCTCGATCAGATCGCCGAGCTGCTTGCGCTCGACGCCACCGATGACCGCACACGTGCCCGTGAGCTGGCGCGCGAGCGGATCGCGGCGCTCGAGGTGAAGATCGCGGAGATGACGCGCGCGCGCGATGCACTCACCAGGCTGGCAAAGGAGTGCGGTGCAGGGGCGGCGGGTCCTTGCCCGATCATCACTGCTTTTGAGCACGGCTGACCGGCTTCGAGCCCGGCCAGCGCGCAGGTTCAGCGTGCTTCCAGCACCATGTTGAACGGCCCCTCGGTCGCGCGCCGCACAGTGGCGAAGCCGCCGTCGCGGATCACTTCGCTGAGCCGTGGCTCGCCTGCCTGCGCACCAAGGCCCTCGCCGACTTCCTGGTCGAGGGAAGTGGGGATGCAGATCATCGTCGAGGCGTTGTAATAGAGCCGGCCGACCGGGTTCATGTTCTGCGCGGGCGAATCGCCGGCAACGGGCTCGACGATCATCCAGCTGCCGCCCTCGGCAAGGATGCGGCGCATATGCGCCGCGCAGCCACGCGGATCGCCCATGTCGTGCAGGCAGTCATACATGGTGACGAGGTCGAAGCCGCTCTCAGCGATCTCCTTGGCCTTGGCGACCTCGAAGCGGACGCGATCGCCCAGGCCGTGACTCTGGGCATGACGCCGGGCTTCCTCGATCGACGGTTCGTGGAAATCGAAGCCGACGAAACGGCTCTCGGGATAGGCCTCCGCCATCAGCAGCGTGGAAAAGCCGACCCCGCAGCCGACATCGGCGACCTTGATACCCTCGCGCAGCCGCGCCTCGACGCCGTCCAGCGCGGGGATCCATGCCTGGACGATGTTGTTGACATAGCCCGGGCGGAAAAAGGCTCCGGTAGCGCAGAACAGGCAGCCGGCGTGATCGCCCCAGCGCACGCCGCTGCCGTTGCGGAAACACTCCTCGACCTTCGGCTCGGCCTCGATCATCGCCGCAACCAGCTCGAAGGCGCCGGGCAGGTAGACCGGGCTGTCCGGCACCGCGAACACCATCGCCTGTTCGGGCGACAGGTTGAAGCGCTCGGCCGCGGGGTCATAGTCGATATAGCCGTTGGCCGACTGTGCCAGCGCCCATTCGCGGACATAGCGCTCGTGCAGCCCGCCCGCGCGTGCTGCCAGCTCAGCCGCGGTCGCCGGCCCTTGCTGGAGGGCTTCGAACAATCCGAGTCGCATACCCAGGCGGACCGTGGGGACGCTCATCGCGCCGCCCAGATCGCCGAGCATCTTGCCGACAAAGGCGTTCAGCTTTGCTTCGTCAATCGTTGTAGCCATCGCATGCCTCCCGCCGCGGGTGCGGCTCAGCGGATCATCGATGGCCCGATCTATATCATATTTGAGCAGGTGTGACGACGACGCGTGGGTCAGCTCGGCGCAAACTCCCTCGCGCCGCTGCCGTCCCTTAGCTGTGGAGGAAGTGCATCACGTCGCCGTCATGGACGACATAGGACTTGCCTTCCGCGCGCAGCTTGCCGCCTTCGCGTGCCCGTGCTTCGCCGCCCAAGGTGACGTAATCGTCATAGGCGATGGTCTCGGCGCGGATGAAGCCCTTCTCGAAATCGCTGTGGATCTCGCCCGCCGCCTCGGGCGCGGTCGCGCCGGTATGGACGGTCCAGGCGCGCGCTTCCTTGGGGCCGACGGTGAAGAAGGTCAGCAGGTGAAGCAATTTGTAGCCGGCGGTGATGACGCGGGCGAGGCCGGTCTCCTCCAGCCCCAGCTCGGCGAGGAACTCGCCGCGGTCCTCGGGCGGCATCGTCGCGATCTCGGCCTCGATCGCGGCGGAGACGACCACCGCCTCGGCGCCCTCGGCCCTGGCCTTCTCGAAAACGCGCGCGGATAGTTCGTTGCCGTGCGCCGCGTCTTCCTCGTTGACGTTGCAGACATAGAGCACGGGCTTGGCGGTCAGGAGCTGTGCCTGCGAGAAGACGCGCTTCTCCTCATCATCCTTGGGCATTGTCAGCCGCGCCGGCTTGCCTTCGCGCAGCAGCTCGAGCGCCTGGCCGAGCACGCTGGCGGCGATCTTGGACTCCTTGTCGCCCTGCTGGCCCTTCTTGATGTAATTGGGGACGCGCTTCTCCAGGCTCTCCAGATCGGCGAGCATCAGCTCGGTCTCGACCGTCTCGGCATCGGCGATCGGATCGACCTTGCCCTCGACATGGGTGACGTCGCCATTCTCGAAGCAGCGCAGAACGTGCACGACCGCGTCGACCTCGCGGATGTTGCCGAGGAACTGGTTGCCGAGACCTTCGCCCTTGGACGCGCCGCGCACCAGCCCGGCAATGTCGACAAAGCCCAATTGCGTCTCGATGATCTTCTGCGAGCTGGCGATCTCGGCGAGCTTGTTCAGCCGCGGATCGGGCACTGCGACGTTACCGACGTTCGGCTCGATCGTGCAGAAGGGATAGTTTGCCGCCTGCGCCGCGGCGGTCTCGGTCAGCGCGTTGAAGAGCGTGGACTTGCCGACGTTGGGCAGGCCCACAATGCCGCAGCGAAAACCCATGAGTGCAATGATCCTGTGATGTGTGGGAGCCGCCGGGCTTCCCATGAATGCGCGCTCGATAGGCGCAAAGCGCCGCGGTTTCCAGTCGGCGCGCGCTGCCAGCATGCCCCAAGGTAAACATCCGGTCTGGAGCCATGTTTCGCTGCCGGTTTGACTTGTCCCGCGCCCATGTCAGAATTCCTTCATAAAACAGGAGAGGGATGCAACATGATCAGAACGGGTAAACCCACGATCTTGATAGCGATGGGACTGATGCTGGGACTGGCAGCGTGCGAAGATAGTGCTGCCAACGCCAAGGCGGATGCAGAAGCCAAGGCAAATGCGGCCGCCGCCGAAAAGACCGCCAAGACCAAGGAGCGGGTCGCACACAATGTAGGCTGCCTCACCGCGCTGCGCTGGCAGAAGGCCGCACTTTCGACCGCGGGTATCGGCGATCTGAAGATCTACGACGATTATTTCCACGAGAAGCTCGACACCGCGCTGGGGAGCCAGATGATCAGCGAACCGCCGGCGCCGATGCTCACGCGTTCGACGACGCAGGATTATCTCGACTGGGCCTATCCCGATCTGGTCAAGACGAAGTTCACTGCCGGCAAGGACGCGGACGGTGACGGCACTGTCTCGAGCGCCGAACGCAATGGTGCCGGCTTCAACACGGTCGCGAGCTGTGTCCTGGAAGTCGCCGAGGCGGGGAAGGGTGCGCTGGCCGGCAGCGACAAGGTCGCACGCGCGACTAAAATCGAGGCGTTGCGCGGCCAGCTGAAGGACAAGGGCGTGTGAAACACGCGCGGGGCGCGTCCTCGGCGCCCCGCAAGCCCTGAAATCGCCGCATTGCATCCGGAATACGCGCATCGCGACGCGCCACCGCTCGCGAAAGAATAACCGCGCCGTTCGTCGCTTGACGAGGACCCGTTCATCTGGGGTACAGGGGCGACACGCCCTTTCGGCAGTTGAGTATCACGAGGAGCTTTCGGAATGATTCGCCGTCACATCATCATGAGCGCCGCATTGGCTGCGTTTGCGCTTTCGAGCTGCAGCGGCGGCGACGATTCCAATCCGGCCCCGACACCGACGCCCAGCCCTTCGCCGACGCCAACGCCGTCGCCCACCTATGTCGCGCTGCCGCTTTCCACCGCGACGCAGTTCACCACCACATTCAACGCAGGGACCAGCTACACCGGTGATCCGGCCGCCGGGGCGGTCACGCTGGGCGTGGTTGCTACCGAGATGGCGACGAGCCGTGTCAATCTGGCGCTCGATTCGGTGCTCGCCACTGGCACTTACGTGTTCCACGAGAACACCGAGGAATCGCGGTTCGTCAATGCGAACCTCATCACTGCGCCGAGCCCTGCGGTGACGGAATATGTCTTCCGCACCACCGATGCGGCGACCGCCGGCAAATTCTCGCAGGTCGAGTTCCTCAACAACACCATCCCGCCGCAGACCACAGGTGGCCCATCGGTGGTGACCAGCGACGCGACCCTGGCGCTTACCCGGTTGAGCTACGGCAATTGGTGGCGTGGCGATTCGACCGCGGGCCAGAAGCGCCTCACCTATACGATTTTCGGCTATCCGACCGTGCTGACCGACATGCCGACCACCGGCACGGTCAATTACAATACGCGCGTCGTCGGCCGTCTGGTCAGCGTCGCGGGCGGCGCCACCACGATTTCGCGCGTGTCCGGCACGGTGACCACCAGCGTCAACTTCTCGACCGGCCTGGTCGACACGACGTTGACCCTGACGACGCTGGATGCGGGCGGTGCGGCGACCCCCTATATCACGCTCACCGCGCAGGGCGGGATCCTCGCAGGCCAGAACCAGTTCAGCGGCAGCCTCACCAATGGCGGTCCGTTGTCGGGCACGATCGCGGGCGGGTTCTTCGGTTCGCAGGGCGAGCAGATCGGCATCGTCTTCGCCGCCTCCGGCACGGTCGGCGGTGCCAACCAGCGCCTGATCGGCGAGATCGTCGGCAAGAAGTAAGCGTCCCTACAAGGACGAAGGATGTAGGGCTCCGGGAGACCGGGGCCCTTTTCTTTGTGCCGTAACCGATTGTTGAAACCGATCCGTGCAGAATTGCGCGATGGACGGCGGCAAGAAATTCCTGATCGGTTTAGTCCTTGGGCCGATCGCCGTCGTCGCGATGTTCCTCGGCTGGCAAGTTACCTGGTACGTCCCGAGTGGCCGCATGGCCGCGGCTGCGCGTGCGGAGCGCTTCTCGGTGGACGCCCGTGCGGAGATGGCCCGGTTGCTCCGCTACTGCCGCAAGCGCGGCAGTAGCCATTTTCGCGCGGCGGAGATCGGCGTGCGATATCACAGCATCACCTCGTGGCGGAACGACGCGGGCTGGCTTGCGCGAACCGAGATCGATTGCACCGACGGTCATGCTTGTGTCGTGCGCGCGAGCGCCTGGATTGCGGCGCCGATCGAAGGCGGCAGCTGCGGCATTTCCTCCTGGCTGGGAATCTCCCCTGAGCTGCGTCAGCTCTGAAGCCTGAGCGCCACCTCGCTCATGAAGCGCGCGTCATTGCCTTCCGCCAACCAGGGCGCCTCGGCGGCGATCGCGCCGAGCATGTCGCTCAGCGGTTCGATCTCGGCCTTGGCGTAATTGCCCAGCACATAGCCGGTGACACGGTCCTTGTGTCCGGGATGGCCGATGCCGATCCGAACGCGGCGGAAATCGGGGCCGATATGCGCGTCGGTCGAGCGCAGGCCGTTATGCCCCGCCGTGCCACCGCCCAATTTCACCTTCACCTTGAACGGGACCAGATCGAGCTCGTCGTGGAAGACGGTGACGTCCGCCGGTGTCAGCTTGTAGAAGTCCATCGCCCCGCGCACCGCGCGGCCGCTCTCATTCATGAACGTACCGGGCTTGAGCAGCACGAGCTTCTCGGGTCCGATCCGCCCTTCCTGGGTCCATCCCTGGAACTGCTTCTTGGGCGCGGAGAAACCATGCACCTCGGCGATGGCGTCCAGGGCCATGAACCCGACATTGTGCCGCTGCATCGCATATGTGGGGCCCGGATTGCCCAGACCGACCCAGAGCTGCATCGCTCGAACCCCTAAAAAGAAAATCGCCCCCGCACCTAGGGCGCGGAGGCGATTTTTTGAACCTCGAAGTTCGAAGGGGCTTATTCGCCGCCTTCGGCCTCGGGCGCTTCGGTCTGGGTTTCGGTCTCCACATCGCCTTCGCTCGACTTGAGCGCCGACGGCGCCACGATCGTGGCGATGGTGAAGTCGCGATCGGTGATCGCCGAAGTCGCGCCCTTGGGGAGCGTGATGTTCGAGATGTGGATCGAATCGCCGACATCGACGCCCTTGAGCGAAATCGTCACATCGTCGGGGATCTCGGCCGCGTCGACGACCAGCTCGAGGTCGTGACGGACGATGTTGAGCACGCCGCCGCGCTTGATGCCGGGGCTCTCTTCCTCATCGGCGAAGATGATCGGCACGTTGACCGTGACGCTGGCATGCTCGGAGATGCGCAGGAAATCGACATGGACCGGACGGTCGCTGACGGGATCGAACGCGACGTCCTTCGGCAGCGTGCGCTCGCCGTTGACCATCACGACCGAATTCATGAAGTGGCCGGTCATCAGCAGCTTCATGAGCTCGCGCTCGTTGACGTGGATGCTCGCGGGATCCTGCTTGTTGCCATAGATCACGGCGGGGACGCGGCCTTCACGACGAAGCAAACGGGAGGCTCCCTTGCCAACCTGTTCGCGCGTCTCGGCCGACAGCGTAAGCGCTTCGCTCATGTGTCGATTCCAATGCGATAAGTTAAAACGGTCACCGGCCAGGCCTCCAGGGATGACCCTGGCTCGGAACGGGCGCGCATAGCGGCGGATGGAGGAAAAGGCAAGGATGCTTAGATCCTCCCCCAACTCGCTGGGGGAGGGGGACCATGCGAAGCATGGTGGAGGGGTCGCCGTCGCAGACGGCGGTGTGCCACCGCCGCCCCTCCTCCATTCGCTACGCGAACGGTCCCCCTCCCCGAGGCGAGCTCGGGGAGGATTTGGATCAGACCAGTTCGGGCAGCAGCGTGTCGAGCTTCTCGAAGCTCTGACTCCAGCCTTCCTTCATGCCGGCAAGCGCGGGGAGGAGTGCCTCGCTCACCTGCTTGACCAATGTCGTCATGTGCATCGCGGTGCCGCCGCCGGGGGCGTCCACGAACTCCATCGTGGTGACATGCTCGATCCCCCAGCTACCGTCATCGGCATCCTGGAACGCGCGGAGCACCATCACCAGGCGATCGGGGCGCTCGACCTCGAGATATTCGCCGTGCACCTCGTTGATGCCATAGGGCTCGGGTCCGCGCATATCGATGCGGATCTTGCCGCCCGGCCGCGCGTCGCTCTCGGCGAAGGGCACGTCGAAATGGTGCGGGCCCCACCAGCGCGCGAGATGCTCAGCCTTGGTCATGCAGTCGAACACCAAAGCGCGCGGCGCGGCGAAAATGCGGTCGATCGTCACTTCAGTGCCAACGCCCACGGTGGTCGTGTTCATGCCTTGTCTCCTTCTTGCTGCAGTTCCTTCAGATATGCGTCGAGATCATCGAACTTCGCTTCCCAAAAGCGGCGATATTCGCTGAGCCAGGCGTCGACCGCCTTGAGCGCTTCCGCCTCGAGCTTGGCCGGGCGCTGCTGCGCACTGCGCCCACGCGAGATCAGCCCGGCGCGTTCGAGCACCTTCAGGTGCTTGGTCACCGCCGGGCCGCTCATCGCGAAGGGCTGGGCGATCTCGCCGACCGAGAGCTCGCCCAGCGACAGCCGCGCCAGGATCGCGCGCCGCGTCGGATCGGCAAGCGCTGCGAAGGTCGCACTGAGCGGATCGGCTTGGGGACTCATGATTCGTAACCTCTAGGTTTAATAACCTATCGGTTAAATAAAGCCGGAAGCGGAGTCAAGCCGGTTAGTAGCGCACCCGCTCCACCTTAAGCCCACGCTTCGCCAGCTCGGATTGGACGCTTTCCGCCCCCGCGAGATGCCCGGCGCCCACCGCGACGAACACAATGCCCGGCTGCTTCAACCGCTGGGCGATCCAGTTCGCCCAGGTGCGGTTGCGCGTCACCAGCAGTGCCTGTTTTAGCTCGGGCGTGCGATCCAGGTCCTCGTTGAGCAATTTCGCCAGCGCATCGGCATCGCCCGCGCTCCAGTCCTTCACCATCGCGTCGATCTGGGCGCCCATCTTGGGCAGGTCGTCGAGCGTCGTCGCGAGCAGCTGGCGCTGGGCGGGCATGGAGAGTTTGTCGAAATAGCCGAATTGCTGCCGCGCGGTTTCGAGCCCGTGGACCGGCTTGCCCGCGGCCTTGGCGGCGGCACTCAGCACCTGCTCGGCGCCGTCCTTGTCGTCATAGCCGAGCTGCCGCAGCGGCAGCACCGACAGCGTCACTGCCGCCAGCCAGGGCTCGCTACGGTCGAGCGTATCCGCCGACAGGCCGAGCCGCGAAAGCTCGGCATGCAGCTTGCCGGCGATCGTCGGCGGCAGCTGGGCGGGCAAAGGAGGGCCGGACTTGGCCGTGCCCAGCTCGGCGATCAGCGCCTGCATCTGGTCCTCGGGCGGCATCGCCAGCTCGAGCACCAGCTCGCCACTCGCGTCGAAGGCTTTCCGGACGCCCTCGTCGAACCAGGTGAGCCCCGGCTTCATCAGATGGACGGTGCCGAACAGATAGATGGTCGTGTCGGCGTCGCGGACCACCCAGAGCGCGGGATCGGCATCCTTGGCGGGGGGCGGAGGCGCGGGCTTGCTGCCGCAGCCTCCCAGCACGAGTAGCAGCGAGAGCAGGAGCGCGCGGATCATGCCCCGCCTTGGATCGCGCGAGGGGAGGGAGTCAACGCCACTACGGTTGACCCTCCCGGCACGCTGCGTCAAAGCGCCTGCGATATGCGCATACGCATACGTATAACTTGGGGTGCCGGTGTCACAGCCTCTCAGCTTCCAGAACATGATCCTGAAGCTCCACCATTACTGGAGCGAGCGCGGCTGCCTGATCCTCCAGCCCTATGACATGCGGATGGGCGCGGGCACCTTCCACCCGGCCACGACCTTGCGCGCGCTCGGCCCCGATCCCTGGAACGCCGCGTTCGTCCAGCCCTGCCGCCGCCCGACCGACGGCCGCTATGGCGAGAACCCGAACCGGCTCCAGCATTATTACCAGTATCAGGTGATATTGAAGCCGAGCCCGCCCGATCTCCAGGAACTGTATCTGGGCAGCCTCGCCGCGATCGGGATCGACTTCACCCAGCACGATATCCGCTTCGTGGAGGACGATTGGGAGAGCCCGACGCTCGGCGCCTGGGGGCTGGGCTGGGAAGTCTGGTGCGACGGCATGGAGGTGACCCAGTTCACCTATTTCCAGCAGATGGGCGGCTTCGACTGCAAGCCGGTGGCGGGCGAGCTCACCTACGGGCTCGAGCGGCTGGCGATGTACATCCAGAACAAGGACAGTGTGTACGACCTGGCCTTCAACGATGCGGGCGTCAGCTATGGCGACGTGTTTCTCGAGAACGAGAAGCAGATGTCGAAGTATAATTTCGAGGTCGCCGATACCGAGACGCTGTTCGAGGGCTTCCGCAAGGCTGTAGCCGAATGCGAGAATTGCCTGACGCAGAATGTGCCGATCGCCGCGTACGAGCAGGCGATCGAGGCCAGCCACACTTTCAACCTGCTCCAGGCGCGTGGGGTCATCTCGGTGGCCGAGCGCCAGGCCTATATCGGTCGGGTCCGCGATCTGGCTAAGGGCAGCTGCGAGGCGTGGATCGCGCACATGACCCCGGAATGGAGGGCGAAATACCCGGAGTGGACGGTATGACCGACTTCCTCCTCGAACTCCGCTCCGAAGAAATCCCTGCGCGCATGCAGGAGAAGGCGCGCGCCGATCTCGCCGCGCTCTTCGAAGCGCGCCTGAATGCGCTCAACCTCGCCTTCGACAGCATCGAAAGCTACGCCACGCCGCGCCGGCTCGCTTTGATCGTCCGCGGCGTCGCCGAGACGACCACGGCGATGACCGAGGAGCGCAAGGGACCCCGCGCCGACGCGCCCGACGCCGCGATCCAGGGCTTCCTGCGTTCGACCGGCCTTTCCCGCGACCAACTTGTGGCGCGCGACGATGGCAAGGGCGGGCAGGTGCTGTTCGCGGTGATCGAGCGGCCCGGCGTGGTCGCGGGCTCTGTGCTCGCCAGCGCGGTCAGCCATGCGGTCCACGCCTTCGCCTGGCCCAAGTCGATGCGCTGGGGCGCGGAGTCGATCTCGACCGAGAGCCTGCGCTGGGTCCGCCCCTTGCAGGGCATCGTCGCCCTGCTCGGCGACAAGCTGGTGCCGATCGAGATCGCCGGCCTCAAGAGCGGCGCGCAGACGGTGGGGCATCGCTTCCACCATCCCGGTGTCATCACGATTGGCAGCGCCGACGATTATGTCGAGAAACTGCGCATGTGCCACGTGATCGTCGACGGCGCCGAGCGCCGCGGCATCATCGCCTTGGGCGCCAAGATGGCCGCGCAGAAGGCCGGCCTGACGCTGATCGAGGATGATGGGCTGCTGTACGAGAATGCCGGGCTCACCGAATGGCCGGTGCCGTTGCTCGGCCGCTTCGATGACGCGTTCCTCCAGGTCCCGCCCGAGGTGATCCAGCTCACGGCTCGCGTAAACCAGAAATACTTCGTCTGCCGCGATGGCGACGGCAAGCTGGCGAACGCGTTCGTTTGCGTCGCGAACGTGGACGCGGCCGACGGCGGCGAGCGGATCGTCCAGGGCAACCAGAAGGTCCTCGCGGCCCGGCTGAGCGATGCGCGCTTCTTCTACGAGACCGATCTCAAGGTGCCGCTCGCGGAGAGCGCGAAGAAGCTCGAGAAGATCGTCTTCCACGAGAAACTCGGCACAGTCGCCGACAAGGTCGAGCGCGTGGCGAAGCTCGCCCGCTGGCTGGTGGAAGAGGGGATCGTCGGGGGTTCAAGTCCCTCCTCCGCTACCACCCCCTCCAACGTCATCCCGGCGAAAGCCGGGATCCAGAGCCAAGTAGGGCAGTCCTCCGAAACCCTGGATCCCGGCTTTCGCCGGGATGACGAGGTTGATGTTGATGCAATTCTAGCGACACTCGCCATAGAGGATCGGGAGCGTCTCGCCGCCCTCGCCGAACGCGCCGCGCGGCTCGCCAAGGCGGACCTCGTCACCGGCATGGTCGGCGAATTCCCCGAGCTCCAGGGCCTGATGGGCGGCTATTACGCCGCCGCGCAGGGCGAGGACCCGCAAGTCGCCGAGGCGATCCGCGACCACTACAAGCCGGTCGGGCAGGGCGACGACGTGCCGACCGCACCGGTGACGGTGGCGGTGTCGCTGGCGGACAAGTTGGACACGTTGGTCGCTTTTCTAATCGTAGATGAGCGCCCAACCGGGTCGAAGGATCCGTTTGCGATTCGTCGAGCTGCGCTGGCCATCATTCTAATTCTGATAACGAACAACGTTCGTCTTGAAGTCGGAAGCGCTTTCAAGATTATTTACGCGCTCGTGACTCGATACGTTCGTCCCCGACAAAACTGGGGCCGGCCAATTCGCTATGAGAAAATTGTCGACCGAGTGATTCAGGACGACAGAGGCCAATGGATTGATCTGCATCGAAGTTTGAGCACTGCTGATCTCGATGGCGCTTTGAAGTATGTTTGCAGCGATAATGCCTGGCTTCTTCAGCCTGATGGGACTCAATCGCTGGACAAGAAGAACGATGTCTATCTCGGGCCACGTTATGGTGCGGATCAAACAATTGACTTCTTCGCCGACCGCCTCAAGGTCCAGCAACGTGAGGCCGGCGTCCGCCACGACCTGATCGACGCGGTGTTCGCGCTGGGCGGCGAGGACGATCTCGTCCGGCTGCTCGCCCGGGTGAAGGCGCTCCAGGCGTTCGTCACCACCGACGAGGGCACCAATCTCCTCGCCGGCTACAAGCGCGCCGCGAACATCCTCAAGAAGGAGAGCTTCGTCCCCGGCGAAGTGGCCGACAACGAGATGTACGAGGCCGAGCCCGCCGAATCGGCACTGATCGAAGCGCTCGACGACGCCGAGCCCAAAGCCGAGGCGGCGATCGTCGACGAGGATTTCGAGGCCGCGATGGCCGCGCTTGCCTCGTTGCGCGGGCCGATCGACGCGTTCTTCGAACAGGTCATCGTCAATGACCCCGACGCGTTCAAGCGCGAGATGCGCCTGACATTGTTGGCGCGTATGCGTGATGCGGTGCACAAGGTTGCGGACTTCTCGAAGATCGAGGGATAAGTGAAGATGGGTCTTCGAAGCAGTTTTCCTAAGCTTTCGAATGATCTGACAAATGAAAGTTACCGCCTGACAACGCAGTCAGCCATTTCCGTTCCTTCGCACCTGCGATAGGCGGCTTCAGTCGCCCGCGGGCGGCGACGATAAAGGGACCTCGAATGACGCAGTACGTATATCGTTTCGGTGGCGGTGTTTCGGATGGCGGCGCGGGGGACAAGAATCTGCTTGGCGGCAAGGGCGCCAATCTCGACGGCATGGCCTCGATCGGCCTGCCGGTGCCCCCGGGCTTCACGATCAGCACGGTGATGTGCGCGGTCTATTATGACGAGGGCGAGAGCTTCCCCGAGAGCCTGAAGGCCGAAGTAGCCACCGGCATTGCCCATATCGAGGGGATCACCGGCAAGACGTTCGGCGATGCCGCCGATCCCTTGCTCGTTTCGGTCCGCTCCGGCGCGCGCGTGTCGATGCCCGGCATGATGGACACGGTGCTGAACCTCGGCCTCAACGACCGGACGGTGGTCGGCCTCGCCACGGTCAGCGGTGACGAGCGATTCGCCTGGGACAGCTATCGCCGCTTCATCCAGATGTATTCGGACGTGGTGCTCGAGCTCGATCATGGCCGCTTCGAGGAAGCGCTGGAGATCGCCAAGGAAGACCGCGGCTATTATCTCGACACCGAGCTTTCGGCCAAGGACTGGCAGGCTTTGGTCGTCGAGTACAAGTCCATCGTCCAGGAACTGTGGGGCAAGCCGTTCCCCCAGGACGTGCACGACCAGCTCTGGGGCGCGATCGGCGCGGTGTTCGGTTCGTGGCAGTCCGAGCGCGCCAAGGTCTATCGCCGCCTCAACGACATCCCCGGCGACTGGGGCACCGCGGTCAACGTCCAGGCCATGGTGTTCGGCAATATGGGCGACACCAGCGCTACGGGCGTGGCGTTCACCCGCGATCCGGCCAAGGGCGACAATGCCTATTATGGCGAGTTCCTGATCAACGCGCAGGGCGAAGACGTCGTCGCCGGCATCCGCACCCCGCAATATCTGACCAGGGCCGCGCGCGAGACCGCCGGCGCCAAGCCGCTGTCGATGGAAGAGGCAATGCCGGAGGCTTATGCCGAGCTGGCGCGGGTCTTCGACCAGCTCGAGCGCCATTACCGCGACATGCAGGACATCGAGTTCACCGTCGAGCGCGGCAAGCTCTGGATGCTGCAGACCCGCTCGGGCAAGCGCACCGCCAAGGCGGCGCTCAAGATCGCGGTCGACATGGCGAGCGAGGGGCTGATCACGCAGGAGGAGGCGATCCTCCGCGTCGATCCGCAGGCGCTCGACCAGTTGCTCCACCCGACGCTCGATCCCAACGCGCCGCGCGACGTGCTGACCAAGGGCCTGCCGGCATCGCCCGGCGCGGCATCGGGCCTCGCCGTGTTCGACAGCGATACGGCCGAAAAGCGCGCCGCCGCCGGCGATGCGGTGATCCTGATCCGCGTCGAGACCAGTCCCGAGGACATTCACGGCATGCACGCCGCCAGGGGCATCCTGACCGCGCGCGGCGGCATGACCAGCCACGCCGCGGTGGTGGCGCGCGGCATGGGCCGTCCTTGCGTCTCGGGCGCGGGGACGCTCGCGATCAACGCGCGCGAGAAGATCATGCGCGTCGGCACCCGTGAGGTCCGCGAGGGGGATATCATCACGATCGATGGTTCCACCGGCGAAGTGATGGCCGGCGAAGTCCCGACCGTGCAGCCCGAGCTTTCGGGCGATTTCGGCACGCTGATGGAATGGGCCGACGCCAAGCGCCGGCTCAAGGTCCGCGCCAATGCCGAGACCCCGCTCGATTGCCGCACCGCGCGCGATTTCGGCGCCGAGGGCGTCGGGCTGTGCCGCACCGAGCATATGTTCTTCGATTCCGCGCGCATCACCGCGGTCCGCCAGATGATCCTGGCGCAGGACGAGGCCGGCCGTCGCGCCGCGCTCGACAAATTGCTCCCCGAGCAGCGCAGCGATTTCGTCGAGATCTTCGAGGTGATGGCGGGCCTGCCCTGCACGATCCGCCTGCTCGATCCGCCGCTCCACGAATTCCTGCCGCACGAGGAGGCCGAGTTCGCCGAAGTCGCGGCCGCCGCTTCGGTCGATGTCGAGACGCTCAAGCGCCGCGCCGCCGAGCTGCACGAGTTCAACCCGATGCTCGGCCATCGCGGCTGCCGTCTTGGCGTCACCTATCCCGAAATCTACGAGATGCAGGCCCGCGCGATCTTCGAGGCCGCGATCCTGGTCGCGGAGAAATCGGGCGCCGCGCCGATCCCGGAGGTGATGATCCCGCTCGTCGCCACGCGCCGCGAGCTCGAGCTGATGAAGATCGTCGTCGACAAGGCGGCGGAGGCCGTGTTCGCCGAGAAGGGCCGCCGCATCGAATATCTGGTCGGCACCATGATCGAGCTGCCCCGCGCCGCGCTGCGCGCCGGCGAGATCGCCGAGGTCGGCGAGTTCTTCAGCTTCGGCACCAACGATTTGACCCAGACCACGCTCGGCGTCAGCCGCGATGACGCCGCGCGCTTCCTCACCACCTATGTCGAGAAAGGCATCTACGCGAAGGATCCCTTCGTCAGCCTCGACGTCGAAGGCGTGGGCGAGCTGATCTCGATCGCCGCCGAGCGCGGCCGCGCGACGCGCCCCGACATCAAGCTCGGCATCTGCGGCGAGCATGGCGGCGATCCCGCCTCGATCGCCTTTTGCGAGGCGACGGGACTCGATTACGTCTCCGCCTCGCCTTATCGTGTGCCGATCGCGCGGCTCGCCGCCGCACAGGCTGCTCTGAGGAAATAGCCATGCGCAAGGGACCAGGCCGGGTGCTTTTCCACTTGGCTGCGTCCCTTGTCGGCCTTGCCGCCGCTCCCGCCGCGATGGCGCAGGCGCCCGAATGGCGCGTCATGATGGAGATGGGCAAGCCGGGCGACCGGGCGCTCCTGCTGGTCGACGGGCGTTCGCTTCTCAGCCCGACGCGCGACACCCGGACCGTAGATGTCTCCTCCTTCTACAGCACGATCCAGACCGACGACATCAAGCCGTACAACGTCATCCGATTGACCTATCGCTTCGATTGCCGCGCGAAGACCGGACAGCGCATCCGCGAGGTGATCCTACATGATGACAAGCAGCTCTCGCGCATCGAGGCGGTCAATCCGATGGCGCCGGTCAAGCCCGGCACGCTGCAGGGCGACCTGATCGGGCCCGTCTGTTCTGGCAATTTCAGCACATTTCCGCGCATCACGGCCGCGACGCCGGCGCTTGAACGCAAGCGCCGCTTCGGCCGATAGAGCGCCGCTCAGCTATAGCGGCGCAGATGCTCCTCGTCGTTGCCGCTCTGCAGCAGCGAGGCCTGTTCGCGCCATTGTTCGTTGGCGATGGTGCCGCTGGGGATGCCCAGCCGCTTCTCCAGCGCGGCTTCCTCGTCGCCCGTCATCGTCTCGATCTCGCGATAGGTCTTGACGCCCATGTCGTTGAGCTGGCGCTCGCGGGCGATGTCGACTCCGCGGATGCGCGAGAGATTGTCGCGCCCCCAACCGAACCAGCCGCGCCAGGCCGGCTCGGTGGCGCCCACCGCGGTCGCCGCGACCGGCCCGCGCAGCTTGTCGCGCTCGGCCTCCAGCTCGCGGATCCGCTGGTTGGCGGCCTTGAGCGCCGCATCGGCGCGCCCGCGCGCGGCCTGTTCGTCCTGATAGCGCTCGCGCCAGCGCTTGCCACCCGAGGAAGTGGCGAGCCCGAAGGCCCATCCGGCGATCAGCGTGATAACCAGCGCGACGATCTGGGTCGGCGTGGTGAACGGCAGGTCCTGCATCGGTCGCCCTCTCCATGTCTTCGCCGGAAGGCTATCGCGCGCTTGCGTGCGACGCCACCGGAATGATGGAGAGCGTTTCGGAGCCCGCCGGGTTCCGGCGGGCGCCCGTTCCTATCGGTTGATGAAGGAGTCGTTGATCGAGCAGGCCGCCGGCCCGAGGATCACGATGAACAGCACCGGCAGAATGAAGCAGATCAGCGGGATCGTCATGATCGCAGGCAGCCGCGCGGCCTTTTCCTCGGCGCGCATCATGCGCTCGTTGCGGAACTCGGCCGAGAGCACGCGCAGCGCCGAGGCGAGCGGAGTGCCGTATTTCTCGGTCTGGATCATCGTGGTGACGACGCCGCGGATCGCGTCGAGATTGATCCGGTTGGCGAGATTGTCGAACGCCTGGCGGCGGTCGGTCAGGAAGCCCAGTTCGATCGCGGTCAGCGAGAATTCCTCGCCCAGCTCCGGATAGGCCTTGCCCAATTCCCTGGCGACGCGGCCGAAAGCGGCGTCGACGGTCAGGCCTGCCTCGGCGCAGATCACCAGCAGGTCGAGCGCATCGGGAAGCCCCTTGCGGATCGCGTTGCTGCGCTTGGTGATCTTGTTCTTGAGGTAGAGATCGGGGAATTTGTAGCTGAGGATGATGGTGATGGCGACCAGGCCATAGGCCTTCATCGGCGACCAATCGGCGAACATCGTCGTGCCATAGACCAGGTACAGCACGGGTCCGCCGATCACGATCGGCAGCACCAACCGGCCGAAAATGACCGCGACCGCGAATTCCTTGCGGCGGATGCCCGCCTGGAGCAGCTTGGTCTGCGCGGTCTTGACCTGGCTCTCCTGCAGCACCTTCAGCGAGGAGAGGATGTTGCGGATACGGTCGGTGGCCTCGCTGCGCTGGACCAGCTTGGCGCGACGCTTCGAAGTCGATGCGGTGATGCCTGCCTTCAGCTGCTCGCGGCGCTCGTTCAGCGCCTTGACGCGCTTGGCCATCGGATCGCGCACGGTGGTCGCGGCATAGACTGCGAGCAGCACGGCAAATGCAGCCACGGCGGCGAGCAACGTCGCCACCCAGAGCACATCGACGCCAAGGATCGTCGGACCGGAAGGAGGAGCCATCATCGCATCAGATCTCGAAATTGACCATCTTGGCCATGATGAAGGCGCCCAGCGCCATCCAGATCATGCCGCCGCCGCCGGCGACCATCAGCCGTTCGTCGATGAAGAAGTTCATCATATACTTGTTGTTGATGAACCAGATCAGCCCGAACACGATGAAGGGCAGCGCGCCGACGATCAGTGCCGATGCCTTGGACTCCGAAGACATCGCCTTGATCTTGAGCTTCATCTGGCTGCGCTTGCGCAGCACGTCGGCCAGGTTGGAGAGCGTTTCGGCGAGGTTGCCGCCGGTCTCGCGCTGGATCGCGATCGTGATCGTGAAGAACTGGAATTCGGGCGTGCCGAGCCGGTCCGCGGTTTCCTGAAGCGCGGCATCGAGCGTGCGGCCGATCTTCATCTTGTCGGAGACCGAGCGGAATTCCTCGCCCACCGGTCCGTCGACCTCCTGGGCCACCACGCCCATCGTCTCGGTGATCGGCAGACCCGAGCGCAGGCCGCGCACGAGCAGTTCGATCGCGTCGGGAAACTTGGCGGTGAACTTGGCGATGCGGCGCTTGATGAAGAAGCCGACGACAAAATGCGGCAGGCCCAGGCCGACAAACAGCCCCAGGAACACGGCAAGCCAGATCGGCGCTCCCTGGATCAACAATGCCAGGGCGGGCACCAGCGTGAGCCCCAGCGTCGCCAGACTATATTGGCTGAGCGTCCAGGACTTGCCGGTCATCTGCAGCCGCTTCTGGAGCAGCGCGGGATTGGGAAGGAAGCGCGAAGCGGTCGCGTCCATGTTGCTCTGGCGCGCGGCTGAGACACGGCGGAGCTGTGCCTCCATCGCATTGCTGCCCGAAGCGCTGACGACATGGCGCTCGCGCACCCCGGTCAGCCGGCGCGCGCCCGCGCGCTCCGCCGAAGGGCCGGAGAAGGCCAGGATCATGAGCGCGAGCACCATGAAGGCACCCCCACCGAGCATCAATACCGGCAGCAAGGTCACGCCGCGTACGCCTCCAAATCAACTATGATCCGCCACCCTAATGGGCAGGGGTTACTTCTTTGCCTTTTTCGGCATCCTGTTTTTGAAGCCGGTCAGCTTGCTCAGCAGCGAAGCACCGCGCGCATTCGCCTTTGCTGCACCCTTGGCGCGCTCGACCTTGTCGTCATGCTCACCCGAATCGGTGATGGCGGTGATGCGTGCGGCTAGGTCGCTGATCGGCGCGAGCGATTTGGTGCTCTTGCCGGCTTCGGCCAGGGGCTTGCCCAATTTGGCCGCCTGCGAGGCGACCTTGGGTTCGAACGGGATCAGCACGTCGATCTTGCGCTCGATCGAGCCTTCGAAATCCTTGCGACTGATCTCGAGCAGCGCCGCCTGCGGAACCTTGTTGGCGACGACGATCACCTGGGTCTGCGGCGCGTTCGACTTGAACCACGAAAGGATGCGGATCGCGTCGCGCGCGGCGGCCAGGGTCAATTCGGTCACCAGCACCGCCACCTGGATGTCGGTAATCAGATGCGGGTGGTTGACCAGCATGCCGCGCGGCAGATCGACGACAGTGCATTCGAACGCGCTGCGCATCTCTTCCTGGAGCTGGTAGAAAGCGGCGCCGTCGCTGATCACCGGCGAATTGATCGGCGCCTCGGCGGAAAGCACCGCCAGGCGTTCCGATGCCTTCACCATCGCGCGTTCGATGAACAGTCCGTCGATGCGGCTCGGATTCTCGATTGCGTCGGTCAGGCCGCGGCCGGGCTCGAGGTCGAGCGCCAGCGCGGCGGTGCCGAAATGCACGTCCAGGTCGAGCAAAGCCGTCGAGCGGGTATGCTTGTCGCTCATCAGCCAGGCGAGCGAGGTCGCGATCGTCGATGCGCCGACGCCGCCGCGCGTGCCGATAACCGCCACCGCGCAATGCGGGCGTTCGGTGCCGGGCTCGGCCAGCTTGGGCGCATTCAGCGCCGACTGCGCCTGGGCGAAGGTATCGCGCAGCGCATCGGGGTTGAGCGGCTTGAGCAGATAGTCGTGGATGCCGCTGGCGACGAGGTCGCGATAGAGGCGGACGTCGTTGACCTGACCCGATGCGATCACGATCGTGCCGGGCTCGCAGACTTCGGCGAGCGCGTTGATGTCGTTGAGCGGGTCGCCCGATTCGGAGAGGTCGACGAACAGGATGTTCGGGCTCGCCGAGACCGACAGCGTCTGCACGGCGTTGCGCAGGCCGCCCTTGTTGACCTTTTCGGGCGACCAGCCGAGCTCGACGGCGATCGGGCGCAGCGTTTCCGCCGTCGCCTCGTCGCAGACGAATGCAGTGAACGGTTCGCGATGGGCGGTGCGGCCCGGGTTGAAAGGCATGTTCACTTGGGGCCTCCGCTGGCCGAGTCGGACTTGATCGTCGTGCCGCCGGCGCCGCTGGGCGCCGCGGCGCGCAGCGCGCGCACCGCCTTGGTGGCGGTGTTCGCATCGCTGGTGGGCGAGCCCGGTTCGCCGCGGACGAGGTCGGCCGGATCGGCGATCATCGCCGCCAAATTGCCGTTGACCGAGCAGCCATAATTCGAGGTCGTGCTGGACGACAGATCGGGCTGATAGACGCGCGAGAAATCGGGGCATTTGGGCACGGTGGCCGTCATCCGCGTGACGACCACACGGAGCGTGCCCGGTGCGATCTGACCGACGGTGGTCGGTGCCTTGTCCGAAAGCAGGATGCCATAGCCGCCGGTGAGGGCGCCGATCTCTTCGCGGGCAGTGGTGCCGTCGGCGCCGTCATCGATTGCGACATGATCGCCATAGCTGAGGCGCATCGACTGCAGCCAGCCCGCCAGCCGCTGCGATTCGCCCGGCGCCAGAGCGTAACCCGACGTCGCGAGATCGAGGACATAGTCGTTGCGCTGGACGACCGGCTGATACACCGATTCGACGCCGCCATTATAGGTGCCGCAGGCGCTGAGCAGCAGCGCTGGGGCGAGGAGCAGGGGACTGAAACGCGACACGATCTGGTCTCCTCGAAACATTACAGGCCGAAGC
Organism: Sphingomonas sp. JC676; assembly: GCF_014489075.1. GTDB lineage: Bacteria > Pseudomonadota > Alphaproteobacteria > Sphingomonadales > Sphingomonadaceae > Sphingomonas. The sequence goes on from NZ_JACTGR010000007.1 coordinate 225,094, forward strand.
CCGGGGCGGCGCTGACGGCGCCCTTCTTCGACTTGGGCTGCGCCTTTGCCGGCTGGCTCGCGGCAGGGGCAGTGGGCGTGACCGGCACCGGCGACATCGCGCCGACCGAGGGACCGGTTTCGCCGCTGGGTGCCATCATCGGCTTGGGCCGATCGCCGCCGCTGCTGCCGCCGCCAAGCTGGCCGCCGAGCAGGCGTTGCAGGTCGTCCGGCGCCTTGTAGCCGTCGGTCGGCAGGACGATCTGGTTCGCGTTGACCGGCTTCACCAGATACGGGGTGATCACGATCACCAGCTCGGTTTCGTTGCGCTGCCAGGCGTTCGAGCGGAACAATGCGCCGAGGATCGGCACGTCGCCCAGGCCCGGGGCCTTGTCGAAGCTGTTGTTGTGGGTGTTCTGCAGCAGCCCGGCGATCATCATGCTCTCGCCCGAGCCGAGCTCGATCGTGGTTTCGCTGCGCCGCGTGCTGATCCCGGGAATGGTGGTGCCGCCGAAGGTAACCGAGCTCGAGGCGTCGAGCGCGGAAACTTCGGGCTTCACCCGTAGTGAGATGCGGCCATCAGCCAGCACGGTCGGCGTGAACGCCAGGCTGACGCCATATTGCTTGTACTCGATCGCGACGGTGCCCAGGCCCTGGGCGATGGGGATCGGAATCTCGCCGCCGGCCAGGAAGGTCGCCGTCTCGCCCGAAAGCGCGGTCAGGTTGGGATTGGCCAGCGTGGTCACCTGGCCGATGCGCTCGCCCAGATCGATCGCCGAGAGCACGTCGAGCCCCAGCAGCTTGCCCGCGAGGCCCAGCGTGGTGTTCGCCGATGGGCTCTTGGTGAAGTTATAGGTGCTGCCCGTGCCCGGATAGATGAAGTCGCCGCGCGCCGGATCGAAGGGCAGGCTGATCGTGCCCGCCGGGAAGCCGAACTTCGACGACGCGTCGAGCACCGGCAGTTTCGAGATGTCGGGGGTGCCGATCGTGCCGAAGTTTGCTCGCGTGCCCGATGCAACGCCGAACTGGAAGCCGCTGGTCTGGTCGCGCGTCAGGATGTTGACGCCAACATTCTTGATGAAGCTGCGCGTCACTTCGGCGAAGCGGACCTGCAGATTGACCTGCAGCGGCGTCGCGGTGCGCAGGCGGTTGACCACGCCGATCTTGAGAATCGCAGCGGGGGAGGAAGTATCGACCCCGGGATTGAGCAGCGACGTGACCAGGCGCTGCGCCTGTTCGCTGTCGGCCGGCGACGCGACCGTCCCGTTGATGACGGCGATCTGGCCTACCGTGGTGACCTTGATGTCCGCCTCGGGCATTGCGAGCTTGAGCATGCGATCGATCGACGTGATGTTCTGGCTGACGCGGACATTGGTCGCATAGATGACCGCGCCGCTCGCGCTGGTCGCGAACACCGTCGCTTCGCCGAATTCCTTGCCATAGAGATGGATCTGGTGCGGGTTGGAGACATAGACGTCTGCCACGCCGGGATTGGACGTCCAGATCGCAGCCGCGTTGGCGGGCAAAGTGATCAATTCGCCTTCGCCGATCGACAGCAGGACCTCGGTGGTCGGGCGCTGGGTGCCGGCGGGGAGCTGAGCGACGCGGGCGGTCGGCTTGGGCGCGTTCTGCGCCAGAGCGGGCGCGCCGAGCGCGAGCACCGTCGAGGCGGAGGTCGCCAGCGCGACGCGGACGAGCTTCTTGATGGTCATCTCAATTCTTCCCCCCGACGGAAACGACGCTCGTGTCGCTCCCGCGTACGATCCGCACCGTGGGACCCTGTTGCACCGGCGCAACGCCACCCGGATAGGGCGAGCCGGACGGCGCCGGTGCCGCCATCGCCGGACGATCGGCGGCGGGTTTGCCGGGCACGGTGCTGCGCTGGAAGCGCGACACGTCGGCACCGGTGGCGAAGGTCGGCACGCCCTCCGAAGGCCGCGCCGAAACGCGCGCCATCATTGCCTTTTCGGCCTTGGCGTCGCCATTGGCTGGAACATTGACTTCACCGCTGGCGATCGCTTCCTCGAGCTCGCCCTGATTGTCGGCGATCGAGCGCAGCGACAGCGAGAGGCTGCCGACGGTCTGCGCGACCGCGATCTTCTCGGCGATCTTGGGCGTCGCCTCGACGGTGACGGTCGAATAGGTGCTGACGACGGTGTTGCCCTTGTCGTCAGTATTCTTGTCGGTGCGCTGGTCGGTGGCGAGAACGCGCAGGTTGCGCAGGATCGTCTCGGAAGCCTTGAGCGGCGGGCCATCGCCGCCACCGGAGACCGACTGGGTGAGCACCAGATCGACTCGGTCGCCCGGGAAGACGAAGCCGGCGACAGCGCTCTGCGTCGAAACCGGAACGGTGACCGCGCGCATGCCCGGTCCGAGCGCCGCCGCCAGGAAGCCGCGGTCGCCTGGCTTGACGATCGCGCCCTGGGTCAGCGGCTGGCCTGCCGGAATCGCGAAGCGCACCACGGTGCCCTGCATCTTGCCCGGCTCGGCCTCGCCCTTCACATAGTAGGCGCCCTCGACGAGTTCCTTTGGCCAGGGGCGGAATTCCACCGCGCTCGCGTCGAGGATCGTGCCGACCGGCAGCGCGCGCTTGGCGACAAGCACCTCGGTCGTGTTTTCAGGCGCCGAAGCCGATGTAGGCGCCGCCCCGGCGACAGGCGCCGGAGCACCCACCATAAGGTTGCGCGCCATGAACGCGGTGATCGCGGCTACGACTAGCGCGCCGACGAGCAGAATGAGCTTGCGTGCATCCATTTCGCTTCAAGCCTTCTCGAATAATACTTGGGCGGCCCCGGTTGCGCCGTTGTTAATCATCACCCGAACTGGTTAAGAATAGGTTCGCGAAGAACTAAAAGTCCCGCGATCGCAATTGCTACGCCGTAGGGGACCTCGGGCAGGATCCCACGGCGACGGGCTGAGCCCAGCGCAAGCAACAGCAACAGGCTGACGCCACACAGCAGTGCCATGATCGTCAGTAGCCACAGCATCGGCTGCCCGCGCAGCCAGTCCAGCACACCGGGCTGGAACAGCAGCACGATGCCGATGCCGAGCACCAGCAGAACCGCCAGTGCCCCTTTTTTCGGTTTGGGCATGCCGTGTCCGCGACGCACCCATTGATCCGCGACCATCAGCAGCGTCAGTCCACCACCGATCAGCGCCATCGTCATCATCATCGAGACGAGCGGCTGCAGCGGAAGCCACAAGGCCAGCGCGCCGATCAGCTTGACGTCGCCGCCGCCCATCTGGCCGATCGCGAACGCGCCGGCGAAGAAAGCGAAGACGATTGCCGCCACGCCGAGCTGGATTGCCATGTCCGGCCACAGCGCCAGCCCGTTCGCCCACCACCAGAGCGGCGCGAGCAGGGCGATGGCGATGTTCTTCCAATTGGCGATCTCGCGGAAACGCGCGTCCTGGACCCCGGCCGAAACCAGGAGCAGCACCAGCGTGCCCAGCAGGAATGTTGCTCCAAAAGCCCCCATATCAGGCAAATGCCTAGACGGGACGGCTTATCAAAACGTAACCAGTCCCCATGGCAGTTTCCGCAATCGACCGTCGTGCCTTCCCCGCCGGCGCCGAAATCCATCACTGGCCCGCCCCCGACGGATGGCAACTACGCGCGCTAACCTGGCCAGCCGACACGGATACTCCGCGCGGATCGATCCTCTTCCAGGGCGGCCGCGGCGACATTTTCGAAAAATATCTGGAGAGCTTCGCGCACTGGCACGATGCCGGCTGGACGATCACGTCGTTCGATTGGCGGGGCCAGGGCGGCTCTGGCCGGCTCACCAAGGCCGCCAATTGCGGCGATATCGAGAGCTTCGACCAGTTCATCGCCGATTTCAAAACCTTCCACGCCGAATGGATCGCCGGAACGCCGGGTCCGCATGTCGTGATGGGGCATTCGATGGGCGGGCATCTGGTGCTGCGCGCGCTGGTCGAGGGCGCGATCCGGCCCGACGCCGCCGTGCTGATCGCGCCGATGCTCGGCGTGAAGAGCCCATTCGGTCGCTACGCCGAGCGCGCCGCACGCATCCTGGGCAATCTCGGCGATCCCACGCGCCGCGCATGGAAGGGCAATGAAAAGCCCTACACCACCGAGACCCGCGCCGCGCTCCTCACCCATGATGCCGACCGCTATGCCGACGAGATCTGGTGGCAGCAGCACGATCCGGCGATCCTCACAGGGCCGCCGAGCTGGCGCTGGGTGATTGAGGCGTTCAAGTCGATGCGCGAACTGGAGGAAAATCCGCAGCTCGAAACGATGCCGGTCCCGGTGCTGATGCTCGTCGCCGAGGCGGACGCGCTGGTCGACGCCCGTGCCGCGCTCCGGATTGGCCCAAGGTTGGCCGACGCCCGCATCGTCACTTTCGGCAAGGAGAGCGCGCACGAAATTCTCCGCGAGGCCGATGCCGTCCGCGATCGGGCATTGGGCGAGATCGACACCTTCCTGGCGGCGAGAGCGCAGCAGAATTGAGCGCCTACGACGTCGCCATCATCGGCGCCGGCATCGCGGGCGCCAGCCTTGCGGCCGAACTCGCGCCGCATGTGCGCGTGCTGATCCTCGAAGGCGAGGACCGGCCCGGCTATCACTCGACCGGCCGCTCCGCCGCTTTCTGGTCCGAAACCTATGGCGGGCCGGACATCCAGCCGCTCACCACCGCATCGGGCCAGCCGCTCCGGGCGGGCGGGTTCCTCGAACCGCTCGGATCGCTCCATATCGGTCGGCGGGACGAAGCCGCGGCGATCGATGCGCTGCTCACCGAGTTCGAAGCCAGCGGCGTGGCGCTCCGCGCCGTCGATCCGCACATGATGATCCCCGGCCTTCGCCCGGAATGGACGCTCGGCGTCCATGAGCCGAGCTGCGAATATATCGATGTCGCCGGGCTCCATGCAGCGTTCCTCGCCACCGCGAAGCGCGCCGGCGCCGATCTGCGGCTCTCCACCGGTCTCGAAGCCGCCGAGCGCGCCGCCGGCATCTGGAAGCTCGCGACTCACGCCGGCAGTTTCGAAGCCGATATCCTGGTCGATGCCGCCGGCGCCTGGGCCGATTCCGTCGCGGCGATGGCCGGCGTCCGCCCGCTCGGCATTCAGCCCTATCGCCGCACCATGGCGCAACTGCGCACCGATCCCGCGCCGCCCGCCGATTGCCCGCTCGTCGCGCATATCGGCGGTACCTTCTATTTCAAGCCCGAGGCAGGCGGGCGGCTGTGGCTCAGCCCGCATGACGAGATCGCCACCGATCCGTGCGACGCCGCGCCCGAGGAGATCGATGTGGCCATAGCGATCGACCGGTTCGAGCATGTCGTCGATTGGCAGGTCGCGGCGCTCGAGCATAAATGGGCGGGGCTGCGCAGCTTCGCCCCTGATCGGCGCCCGGTCTACGGCTTCGACAGCCAGGTCCCGGGCTTCTTCTGGTGCGCGGGGCAGGGGGGCTTCGGCATCCAGACGGCGCCCGCCGCCGCCCGGCTCGCAGCCGCACTTCTGCTCGGGCACGCACCCGACGCATCGGTCGCTCATATCGACGCTGCCCGCTATTCGCCCACCCGTTTCTAACCTATGTTGCCCTCTCGTAACGAAGGAGAGTCGTATGGCGCACAAGTTCGTGATCGAGCAGAACAAGGCCGGTGAATATGTGGCCAAGTTCAAATATAATGCCGAAGTGATCTTCTGGACCGAAGGTTATTCGAGCAAGGCCGGCGCCAAGAATGCGATCGAATCGATCATCAAGAACGGCCCGGACGCGCCCGTCGAAGAGGGCTAAGTCAATCGCTGCCGTGCGCACTAGCATCGGCAGGTTAGCGATCCTTCACAAGTAGAATTGCCCCGGAGTCAGTCGACTTGCCGGGCGTTGCTTGGCGGGATCGTTTTCGGCGCGATTACCGCAGGTTGCGTTGCCGAAACGAATAGGATTGCTTTGTCCAATAGAGATGGCATCCCGCGGCAGGCGATTGAAAGTCGATTTGCACCGCTTGCAATTGATCCAGGTTAGTCTTTGGCGGGATTCGCAATGCATTAATGATTCTTGCGTAGGTCCATTGTGGAGGCAACTTTACGCGGGCGGTCACTTGCTGCGAAGAATTTCCCGGGATCAGACGCGGCTAGGCATGTATATTCATGCCCTGGACGGGTCTTGGTTCAGCCACCCGTTCTGGCGGTCCCGCTTCCTGCTTTCTTCGCCGGATGACCTGACGACTCTGCTCGATTCAGACGTTGTAACGCTGGTGATCGACGAGAGCCGCGGTGTGCCGCTGACCATTCCCGCGCCGGCAAATCAGGCCGAACCGGTTTCCGCCAAGCCGATGCCCCGCGCCGAATCGGCGATCCGGCCCGTCGCGATCGCCATCCAGCGCTCGATCGAGCGGCCCTGCAGCGCAGCGGAGGAGCGCGCGCGCGCGACCCAGGTCATCAATCGCTCGAAGCGCGTCATCAGGGCGCTGTTCGCAGAGGCACGGCTGGGCAAGGCGATCCGCTCCGAAGTGATCGTGCCGGTGGTCGAAGAGGTTTCCGCCTCGGTGAGCCGCAATTCCCGGGCGCTGATCGGACTGACGCGGCTCAAGTCCAAGGACGAATATACCTATCTCCATTCGGTGGCGGTGTGCGCGCTGATGGTGAACCTCGCCAAGCATCTCGATCTCGATCATGGCCAGGTGCACGCGCTCGGGGTGGCCGGCCTCCTCCATGACGTGGGCAAGATGGCCGTGCCCGATCTCGTGCTCAACAAGCCGAGCAGCCTCACCGACGAGGAGTTCGCGATCGTCCGGACGCATCCGCAGCAGGGACATCAATTGCTGCAGAATGCGGTGGGGATTCCCGAGGCGGCACTCGACGTCTGCCTGCATCATCACGAGCGCGTCGACGGCACCGGCTATCCCTTCAAGCTGCAGGGCTCCCAGATCAGCCTGGCCGCGCGCATGGGGGCGATCTGCGACGTCTATGACGCGCTGACTTCGAACCGCAGCTACAAGAATGCCTGGGCGCCCGACGAGGCAATCGTGAAGATGCGCGGCTGGCAGGGGCATTTCGATCCGGAGCTGCTCTTCAAGTTCATGCAGAGCATCGGCGTCTTCTCGCCCGGCATGCTCGTGCGCCTGCGTTCCAACCGGCTCGGCATTGTCCTCGAAAACGGCCAGCGCGCGTCGCGGCCCAGGGTGCTGGCCTTCTTCTCGACGCGAGACCGCGTGATGCTGCCCGGCGTGGAAGTGGTGATCGACGACAGTCTCGCGAACGACCAGATCCTGAGCGAGGAAGAGCCCGCCGCATGGGGTTTCACCGACTGGACGATGATGGCGGAGAAGATCCTTGCCGCCGCCAGCGCGCCCCAAACGCGAAGACTCGGCGACCGCGCGGGACCGGCCTCGGCTAGGGGTGTAGACTTCTAAATGGCGAATGTCCGAAAGTGGTGACGGGGTGGACGCCCCCCCCGACGGCATCGATGTGCCAGAGTGGAGGTGTTGAACACCACTTCCTTCCGTTCAGAGGCGGCCACTCCGATAATCGCCAACGAATATCCGAGAACGGTGGCAAGCAAATTTTCACGTCGAGATCTGATGACAATCAATCAAGAAGGGGCGAGGCATGATTGGTTGGTCGGGAGATTCGAACAAGGAAGGCCAGCGGAACGCGGGTAGATGGAGCGTATACTGGCGGGCTTCCTTCGGAAGCCACCAGGGTTCGCAGCACCTTGGTTGCCCGCGTGGCACTCGATTGGCCGCAGGGCCGCGCGGCGGCTGGCGCACGGGCGCGCGCGCACGCCGCCCTGACGGCCGGCCGGATCGAGTGTGCGTCTTTATTGGGCTCCCTCGGAGCCGGGCAGCGCTGGCGCTGCTTTCGCGGTGGACGCCGCGCGGCGCGGCGGCGTTGCCTCCGGCACTCGATCTGGCGGGTTGGGCGTCGCTCCCTTTAGTCCA
>NZ_JACTGR010000008.1 GCF_014489075.1 Sphingomonas sp. JC676
GGCCAAAATAAGCCGCTTGCCGCCCGTTTTTGACGATGTGCGTGAAATCGGCCCAGGGGACTCAAGGTTTCCGGCCGACTCAGGCCGGTGCGACCGTCATTTCTCATAAGTGATGATTACGCGAACCACGGCTACCGAACTCCATCACTAGGGAACGTGCGGAGTTGACTGCTTTTGGGGACGAAGTTCACCTCTTATGAGCGAAACGACATCGGACGTCTGTGGATGTTGGCGGAGGGGTGGATGGTGCCCGGGGACGGAGTCGAACCGCCGACACTGCGATTTTCAGTCGCATGCTCTACCAACTGAGCTACCCGGGCATGACCCGGCGATCGCCGGGGAGGGGGCCTCTTAGTCGCGGCCCGCGCCTGTGTCCAGCCCGGTTTGTGCGTCCGGATCGGCGGGTTCTCCGGGCACGCGATAGCCCTCGCCCAGCCATTGCAGCAGGTCGCGATCCTTGCAGCCGCGGCTGCAAAAGGGCTTGAACTCGGTCTCGGGTTGCTTGCCGCAGATCGGGCAGGTGTCACGCTTCAAGATTCTGCTCCTTCGCGGACACGAATCGCGTCGTGCCGCCTGTGCGCCGCGCCAGTTCCTCGCTCCAGCCGGGTTGCTGGGCCATACGGCGGGCGATTCTCATGCTCACCATATGGGTATCGGGCGGCGGCGGGGGAAGCCGTTCCATCCGCCGAAGCTCGGCCCGCGTCTCCGCGCCGATCGGGTCCGCGCGCAGCAATTCGGGCAGCGAGGGCCGGGTGCGGCGCCGTACGATCTGGAGGAAACCGAAGCCGTTGACGGTGGTCCGCTCGAACGGCTGGGGCAAAGCCGCGTCGATCGCCTCGGCGATGGCATTGCGTGCCGCCTTGCCCGAAAGCGTCGGGAAGTCGATCCCGATCGAGCCGGCGATGCCGTGGCGCTCGATCGCCCGCGCGACGGCATGCGCGGCGGCCACCGCGAGCGGCTCCAACGGGGCCGGACCATCTACGTCGAACAGGGTCATCGCCGGCGTCGGCGAAAGCCGCAGTGCGCCGCCGGGAAAGACGATCTCGCCGGTCACAGCCTCTTCGAGCACTTCGCTCCAGCCCGCCTCTTCGAGCAGGTCTGGCTCATGCGCGCGCAGCATCCGGACGGGCAGTCCGGTGGCGTGGATGCGACCGAGCAGGTCGGGCCCGTCGCCCGGTGCGGCATCGGCGGGCGCCGGCACCGCCTTGGGCAGCTTGGCGCGGCCCGGCTCGGGGATCGCCTCGCGGACGATCTTCACGCGCAGCGTGCCGCCCTGGGTGATCCCCTTGGGCAAGGGATCGCATAAGGCCTCGCCGCCGCCCGCCAGCGCCACCTTGCCTGTGTTGCGGTCGACCAGCCTTGCGTCGAAGACGCCGCCGGTGCGCGGACCGCCGCCTTCCAGCTCGATCCGCGCCTTCCAGATAGTACCGCGCGAGACCAGGGCGGCGCGGTTCTCGCCGATCCCCGCCTCGTAGAGCCATTCAGCCAAGTTGGTACCCGGACGCCTCGAGCAGCGCGCGCGTCTCGAACACCGGCAACCCGACCACGCCCGAATGGCTGCCCGACAGGAAGCGCACAAACGCTTCGGCCTTGCCCTGGATGGCATAGCCGCCCGCCTTGCCCATGCCCTCGCCGCTGGCGACGTACCAGTCGATCTCGGCGTCGCTCAGCCGCTTGAAGGTGACGATCGTGTCAGAGACGCGCGTACGCGCCTTGCCCGCGGTATCGATCACGCAGACCGCGGACAAGCAGTGATGGCGGCGGCCGGAAAGCAGGCCGAGCATGCGGCGCAGATCCGCCTCGTCCTCCGGCTTGGCGAGGATGCGGCGGCCGACCGCGATAGTAGTATCGCCCGCCAGGACGATCTCGCCGGGGCCACGCTCCGCCGCGCGCGCCTTGTCGATGGCAATGCGCAGCACATAGGGGCGGGGGAGCTCGCCGGGGCGGGCAGCCTCGTCGATATCGGGCGCGGCGATGCGATCGGGCGCGGCGCCGATCCGAGTCAGCAGATCGCGGCGGCGCGGGGAAGTGGAAGCGAGGACGAGCTGCACGGGGAGCCTATTTGCCTGGATCCCGGCCTGCGCCGGGATGACCCGCTCCCATGGCGCGGGTCACTTGAAGCGGTAGGTGATACGGCCCTTGGTCAGGTCGTAGGGCGTGAGTTCGACGAGCACTTCGTCGCCCACCAGCACGCGGATGCGATTCTTGCGCATCTTGCCGGCGGTGTGGCCCAGGATCTCGTGATCGTTTTCGAGCTTCACGCGGAACATGGCGTTGGGGAGAAGCTCCACAACCTGTCCACGCATTTCAAGCAGTTCTTCTTTGGCCAAAAATATGCCTCTCTGGTGAGCGCCCGCGAAGTGGCGGTGCCTTTACTCCGGCGCGGCGCAAAAGGGAAGGTGGGTGAATCGCGCGAAGACATGCGGATTCCTCGATCTGATGTAGGGTGTTTCGGCCGGAAACGCCATGGGTGTTTGCATTGCCGGTGCTTGCCGGGTGATGCGTTCTTCACCCGCCATGCTATTCTCGTGCCGGAATCGGAAGCTTTCGGATGAAGATCAGTGCGCGCAATCAGCTGCCGGGGCGGATCGTCGCCATCCGGCCGGGCGCCGTAAACGGCATGGTGAAGGTCGATATCGGCGGCGGCATGACCGTCACCGCGAGCATCACTGAGGAGGCGATCACCGATCTGGCACTTGCCGAGGGGGATCAGGTCACCGTGCTCATCAAGGCAAGCGACGTCCTGATCGGCAAATAGGATGCGCGAAGGTCAACAATGGCAGCCTCACCGGCCGCGCCAACATCGCCTATCAGTTCACCGACAGCGTGCTCGGCTATGCGAGCTTCGCGCGCGGCGCCAAGTCGGGCGGGATCAACATGTCGGGCCTGCCGCTCGACAACCAGAACCTGCCCGCGCTCGGCACGGCAGTGGTGCGGCCCGAACAGAACACCAATTACGAGGTCGGGCTGAAGACGCGGCTGTTCGATCGCCGCCTGATCTTCAACATCGACGCCTTCTACACCCGCGTCACCGACTTCCAGTCCAACGTCACCGATACGCGCGCCGCTGCGGCGCTGCGCACCTATCTCGCCAATATCCCGCGCGTAACCGTGAAGGGGTTCGAGGCGGACGCGAACGCGTTCATCACCCGCGATTTCTCGCTGCGCGCCTCGGTCGCCTACGCCGATGGCAAATATGCCAGCTATCCCGCCGGCCCGTGCCCGATCGAGGCGATCGGCAACGCCACCACCGCCTGCAATTTGAGCGGTGTCGGCTTGCCCGGCTTGCCCAAATGGTCGGTCGCGTTGGGCGGCGACTATGCGGTGCCGGTCGCCCCGCTCGACGGCAGCCTGTTCCTCCATGCCGATTCCATCTCGAAGACCAGGCAGTTCGGCGATCCGACGGGTTCGCGCTACACGGTGATTCAGGGTTATACGAACGTGAACGCCAGCATCGGCTTCCGCGCCGCGCAGGGCTGGGAGCTGGCGGTGTTCGCCCGCAACCTGTTCGACAAGAACTATATCCAGAACGTCACGATCCAGGCTGGCAATTCCGGGCTGATCCTCGCCACACCCAGCGATCCGCGGGTCATCGGCGTAACGTTCCGCGCGCGGCAGTAACGCAGGACGGTCAGGGCGCCTTGGTCTCCGCGGTGCTCGCCGGGTTGTACTTGGCGAGGAAGGTTTCCAGCCGTGTCAGGAAGTCGGCCAGGTTCGCGGCCTTTCTCAGGCCGTGTTTTTCGTCCTTGTAGAATATCGGCACAACCTCGGGCTGCGTTCCTTTGCGCGCCGCGAGCGCCTCGACCATCTTGTGCGCCTGCCTGGGCGGGACATTGTCGTCGAGCTCGCCATGGCCGATCAGCACCGGGACGGTCATCCGCCTCGCCTGCGCCAGCGGCGACAATGCCTCGAGGTCGGTGTCCTTTTCCCCGCGCACGCGGCTTTCCCATTGCTTGAAATAGCGCGGCGCGTTGAAAGCACGGCGATCATATTTGAGCATGCCCGGAAGGTCGGTCACGCCGGACAGGCTGACCGCGCAGCGATATTTCTCCGGGTTGCGGATCGCTCCCCACAGTGCGGCATAGCCGCCATAGGAGGCGCCCATGATGCAGACGCGCTTGGGATCGACCGTCCCCTTCGTCACCAGCCAGTCGACGCCGTCGTCGACATCGTCCTGCATCTTGCGGCCCCATTGGCCATAGCCCTGCTCGACGAAATATTTGCCATAGCCGGTGGAACCGCGGAAATTCGGCTGGAGCACGGCATAGCCGCGACTGGCCAGAAACTGGACGAACGGATCATAGCGCCAGCTGTCGCGGACGAAGGGTCCGCCATGCGGCATGACGATCAGGGGCAGGCCGCGGTCCAGGCGGCCGGGCGGCAGGGTCAGATATCCCGGGATCGAAAGACCGTCGCGCGCCGCGAAGCGTATCGGCTGGACGGGCGCGAGCTTCACTTTCGCCAGTTTCTCGAAAGGCTGGACAAGCGGCTCGAGCCTGCGCGCGGCCAGGTCGAACAGATAATAGGTTCCCGGATCGGAGGCACCGCCCGACCAGATGAGCAGGCGATTGCCATCCATGCTGCGGTCGACGACCATGTTGTCGGCGCCCGGGAACGCCTTGTCCAGGCGCGCCTGGGTCGCCTGCATCGCCGGATCGGACCAGGCGACATGTACCCGATCGTCCTCATAGGAAACGCCGCCTACGCCGCGCGTGATCGGGTTCGGTACGATGCTGGTCACGTCGACCTGGGGGTGCTGGAAGATCACGTCGCCGATCTCCCCGGTCCGGAAATCGAAGCGATAGGCGGCGAAGCGATCGGACTTGGCGTTGGTGACGATCGCGCCGGAATCCTCGCCGGGAAAGAAGTACATGCCGTCTATCGTGCCCGCCAGGCCCTTGACGGTCGGCGACTTGACCTTGGCAAGCGGCGCACCCGGCTGGTTGCGGTACCAGATCGTCCAGCGGTCATCGTCATAGGCGATCCCGGCGCGCACCACGCCGTTGCCGTCGGCGAACCAGCTCCAGATGTTCGGCCGGGATTTCTCGACGATGGTCGTCTCATAGGTCTTCAGGTCGATCCGCCGCACCCATGGCGTGCCGCTTATCGTCTTCTGCGCCGCTATCAGCAGCCATTCCCCTTTGGGATCGGCGTACAGCACGCTTCCAGCGAAGAAGCTCTGATTGTCCGCGTCAAGATCGTGGTGCTGGTGCGTCTCCAGATCGATCGCGGTCAGGCGCGAGGTTGGCAGGACCACGCCGAACAGGTTCAGCGTCAGGGTGAGCTCGATCAGGACGTGGTTCGAGCCCGCCCATTCGATCGAGGTGATGCTGCGGCCGCCGACCTCATAATAATGCGGCTTGCGGTCAGCGCCGGTCGCCAGGAAGACGACCAGTCTTGAGCGGCCACCATTATTCTCCACCGCAGCGATGCGGGTGCCGTCCGGTGAAAGCGAAAGATTCTCGAACACCGGCTGGTCCGCGAAGGTCGCCGCTGGCACCGTGGCGGCGTCCGAGCCGGGGCTGGGCGGCCGGGTGGCCGCTGGTGCCGCCAGAAGAATCGACAGCGCCGCGCCTGCCGCAAGAATGGATGATGAGCGCATGGCCATGAACCCCCTTTGGCCGCCACGTCGTTTTGATGAGGCTAGGGCCAAGTTCGGCCAATGAGCAAGATGCACCGCATCTATCTGCACAAATAAAGAAAAGCCCCGCCCGGATCGCTCCGGACGGGGCCAGTTCTCTAGTCCGAAGCGATGATCACCCCGCGCCGTGCGCCGCCAGCGCCGCGAGCAGCAGCAGCGCCACGATGTTGGTGATCTTGATCATCGGGTTCACCGCCGGGCCGGCAGTGTCCTTGTAGGGATCGCCGACCGTGTCGCCGGTGACCGCGGCCTTATGGGCTTCCGATCCCTTGCCGCCGAAATTGCCGTCCTCGATATATTTCTTGGCATTGTCCCATGCGCCGCCGCCCGAGGTCATCGAGATGGCGACGAACAGGCCGGAGACGATCACGCCGAGCAGCATCGCGCCTAGCGCCGCGAAGCCCTCATGCTGGCCGGCCACCGCGGTGATGATGAAATACACCGCGATCGGGCTCAGCACCGGCAGCAGCGAGGGAACGATCATCTCCTTGATCGCCGCCTTGGTGACGATGTCGACGGTGCGGGCATAATCGGGGCGGCTGGTGCCCTCCATGATCCCCGGATTGTTCTTGAACTGGTTGCGGACGTCCTCGACTACCGAGCCCGCCGCCCGACCGACCGCGGTCATGCCGAACGCGCCGAACAGATAGGGCAGCAGCGCGCCGAGCAGCAGCCCGACAATCACGTACGGATTGCTGAGCGAGAAATCGACGACGACGTTCGGGAAGAACTCCTTCAGGTCGGTCGTGTACGCCCCGAACAGCACCAAAGCGGCGAGCGCCGCCGAGCCGATCGCATAGCCCTTGGTCACCGCCTTGGTAGTGTTGCCCACCGCGTCGAGCGCGTCGGTGCGGTGGCGCACATCGTCGGGCAGGCCCGCCATCTCGGCGATGCCGCCGGCATTGTCGGTCACCGGACCATAGGCGTCGAGCGCAACGACCATGCCCGCCAGCGCCAGCAGCGAGGTCGCGGCAAAGGCCACGCCCAATATGCCCGCGATCTGATAGGTCGCGATCACCGCCACCACGATCACCAGGGTCGGCAGCGCGGTCGATTCCAGGCTGATCGCCAGACCCTGGATCACGTTGGTGCCGTGGCCGGTCACCGAAGCCTTGGCGATCGACTTGACCGGGCGATAATTGGTGCCGGTGTAATATTCGGTGATCCACACCAGCAGGCCGGTCACCGCGAGGCCGATCATCATGCAGAGGAACAGGCTCATGCCGGTGAATTGCGGGCTGGCGATCAGGCCGGCGACCGCTTCGGCGCTGAAGCCTTCGGTCAGCGTGCTCGGATCGGCCATGCCGCCGATCGTCGCATGCATGTCGCCCAGCACATATTGGGTCGCGAAATAGATTGCCGGGATCGACAGGATCACGGTGGTCCAGAAGCCCTTGTAGAGCGCGCCCATGATCGACTGGCTCTTGCCCAGCCGGACCATATAGGTGCCGATGATCGAGGTGATGATGCACACGCCGCCGACGAGCAGCGGCAAGGTCATCAGCTTGGTCAGCATCTCGGTGCCGACATCCTTCATCAGCAGCGCGATCGAAACCATGGTGAGGCCGAGCGTCACGACATAGGTCTCGAACAGATCGGCCGCCATGCCGGCGCAGTCGCCGACATTGTCGCCTACGTTATCGGCGATCACGGCCGGGTTGCGGGGATCGTCCTCGGGGATTCCTGCCTCGACCTTGCCGACCAGGTCGGCGCCGACGTCGGCGGCCTTGGTGAAGATGCCGCCGCCGAGACGCGCGAAGATCGAGATCAAGGAGGCGCCGAAGGCGAGCGCGGTCAGCGCCGCGATCACGGGCCGGGCGTTGGGGGCATAGCCCGCCTGCGCGACCAGGTACCAGAACAGCACCGAGATCGAGAGCAGGCCCAGGCCGGCCACCAGCATGCCGGTGATCGCGCCCGAGCGGAAGGCGAGGGTGAGTCCGCCCTGCAGGCTGGTCCGCGCGGCTTCCGCGGTCCGCACATTGGCGCGTACCGAGATGTTCATGCCGACAAAGCCTGCCGCGCCCGAAAGGACCGAGCCGATGAGGAAGGACACGAGCGAGAGCGGCGCTCCCATCTGGTCGAGAAAGACCCAGATCAGCACCGCGACGATCACGCCGACAATGGCGATCGTGCGGTATTGCCGGCCCAGATAGGCCTTGGCGCCCTCCTGGATGGCGGCGGCGATATCCTGCATCTTCTCGTTGCCGGCGGGCGCCTTGAGCACCTGCTGGCTGGTCACGAAGCCATAGGCCACGGCAATCAGGCCGCAGACGATGGCGAGATAAACTATCGTCATCTGGTGAAGTCCTTCCCCTTGAACTTTCTGAGGTTCCGCGATGCCGGCCTTGCCACCGGTCTGTTGCGCGGGCGGAAGGTATAGGAATGCGAGGCGAGCGCAAGCCGCGCCGGGAACGCCTCAGCCGTGCTCGAAACCGAGGCGTTCGGGCAGGGGAACAGGGTTTTCCTTGTCGGTGAGGCTCAGGCCCGCGCCGGCGGCGAAGCTCCCGATCCGCGTGGCGGGGACGGGCGGGTCGAAATCCGGGGCCGCGGCGAAGAGTAGTTCATAGTCGTCGCCCGCTATTACCGCAGCCAGCCGCGCGTCGCGATCATTCCCGGCAAAGGCGATATAGCCGGCCGATAGCGGCACATCGGCGAGATCGATCGTCACCGCCAGCCCGCTGGCTTCGGCCATCCGTCGCGCGTCGATCAGCAGGCCGTCTGACACGTCCATCATCGCATGCGCCTGCGGGCCGAGCACCTGTCCTTCGCCCAGGCGCGGTGCGGGGCGGCGATAGTGCGCGAGAAGCTCGGGGGGACCCTCGGCGCCCAGCGCGATCTTCAGGCCCGCGCCGCCATCGCCTATCGTGCCCGTCACCCACAAGGCGTCGCCCGGCTTCGCGCCGGATCGCGCCGGCGCCGAAGCGCTGGTGCCGAGCGCCGTCAACGACAGGATGCGCGGCGCGCCTGGCGCAAGCGCAACCGTGTCGCCCCCCAGCAACGGGCAGCCGAACGCCGCCAGCGCCTCGCCCAGTCCTTCGAGAAACGCCGCGTCCCAGGCTCCATCGCCCGCCAGCGGATAGCCGAGCAGCACGCCGCGCGGTTTCGCGCCCTTGGCGGCCAGATCGGACAGATTCACCGCCACCAGCTTCCACGCCACATCCTGCGGCGGATCGCTGGCAAGATAATGCACGCCCTCGGCGAGCATATCGTGCGTCAGCACCAGCTCGCCCAGTACCGCCGCATCGTCGAGCAGCTCTCTGGCGCCCGGATCGAGCGGCAAAGTGCGCAACGCGGCGATGAACTCGGCTTCGTTCAGCTTCGCGCCTCCTTGGCGACGGCGTCGAGGATGCCGTTGACGAAGCCCTTCTCGCGGCGGTCGTAGAACGCATCCGTCACGTCGAGATATTCGCTGATTACCGCGCCTACCGGCACGTCGGGCCGTGCGAGCAGCTCATAGGTGCCCGCGCGCAAAATCTGGCGCATCGGCTTGTCGAGCCGGTCCAGCGCCCAGTCGGCGGTGAGCTTGTCGGCGATCAGCCGGTCGATCTCTTCGCGGCGCGCGTCCACGCCCTTCACGATATCGTCGAAGAACGCGACATCGGCGTCGGCATATTCGACTTCCTCGATCGTCGCGCCCAGCCGGTGCTGGTGGAATTCGTGGAGCAAAGCGACAATCTTCGTGCCCTCCATCTCCTGCTGGTACAGCGCCTGGACGGCGGCGAGCCGCGCGGCGGCGCGGGCCTTGGAACGGGAACGGGCTTTGGGGCTAGGCATGGTTCTTCTTCTGGTTAAGCCGGATCGCGACCGACTTTGCGTGTGCGGGGAGCCCTTCCGCCTCGGCCAGCGCGACGGCGGCGGGGCCGATCGCGGCAAGGCCAGCTTGGTCGAGCGACAGGAAGCTGGTGCGCTTCATGAAATCGAGCACCGACAGGCCCGAGGCGAAGCGCGCCCGGCGGCCGGTGGGAAGGACATGGTTGGGCCCGGCGACATAATCGCCGACCGCCTCGGGGGTGTACCTGCCGATGAACACCGAGCCGGCATGGCGCACCTGCTCGAACAGCGCCTCGGCGCGATCGCAGGCAAGCTCGAGATGCTCGGGGGCGAGGCGGTCCACCAGAGGCACCGCATCGTTCAGGTCGGCCACGAGGATGATCGCGCCGTTCGCATCCCAGCTCGCCCGCGCGGTCTCAGCGGTGGCAAGCTCCGCGATCTGCCGGTCGACGGTCTCGGCCACCGCATCGGCGAACGCTGCATCATCGGTGAACAGGATCGACTGGCTGGTCGGGTCGTGCTCGGCCTGGCTGAGCAAGTCGGCGGCAATCCATTCGGGATCGTTCTCCGCGTCCGCCACCACGACGATCTCGGACGGGCCGGCGACCATGTCGATGCCGACGACGCCGTAGAGCTGGCGCTTGGCTTCGGCCACCCAGGCATTGCCGGGGCCGGTGACGACATCGACTGGAGCGATCCGATCGGTGCCATAGGCAAGCGCCGCCACCGCCTGCGCTCCGCCGACGCGCCAGATCTCGTCCACCCCGGCGAGGTGCGCGGCGGCGAGCACCAGCGAGTTCACCTCGCCATTGGGCGTCGGCGTCACCATCACCAGCCGGCCCACGCCCGCGGCGCGCGCGGGCAGGGCGTTCATCAGCACCGAGCTGGGATAGGCGGCGCGGCCGCCCGGCACATAGACGCCCGCTGAATCCACCGGCTTCCAGCGCGCGCCCAGGCGGATGCCCTGCGCGTCGATCTCGTCGGTATCGGCCGGTCGCTGCTTGGCGTGATAGGTCGCGATCCGCTCGGCCGCGAGCTCCAGCGCGCCGCGCAGCTCCGGACTCAGCCCTTCCCAGGCCGCCACGCAGTCGGCGCGGTCGATCTTCCAGCCGGTCTGGTCGAGGTCGTGCTTGTCGAACAGCCGGGTCAGATCCTTCAGCGCCGCATCGCCTTCGTCGCGCACACGCTGGATGATGTGCGTCACGTTGCGCGCGACATCGTCGTCCGCCTCGCGCCGCGCATTGACCAGCGTGGTGAAGGCGTCGCCGAAGCCGGGCGCAGAGGCGTCGAGCCGGATCATGCGACCAGCTTCCGGAACGCATCGACCAGCGGCACGACTTCGCTCGCCCGCGTCTTGAACGCCGCACGATTAACGATCAACCGCGAGGTGACCTGCGCGATCACCTCGACCTCGACCAGGCCATTCTCCTTGAGCGTCTTGCCCGAGGAGACGAGGTCAACGATCCGCGGGGCCAGCCCCAATACCGGCGCCAGCTCCATCGCGCCGTTCAATTTGACGCATTCCGCCTGGACCCCACGCGCCTCGAAATGGGCGCGGGTGATGTGCGGATATTTGGTCGCGATCCGCACATGGCTCCAGCCGCGCGGATCGTCCTTCTCGGCCATGTCGGCGGGCTCGGCGACGGAAATCCGACAATGCCCGATGCCGAGATCGACCGGTGCATACAGCTCCGAATAGGCGAACTCGGCGAGTACGTCGGACCCGACGATGCCGAGCTGCGCGGCGCCATGCGCGACGAAGGTGGCGACGTCGAACGCGCGCACCCGGATCAGGTCGATCCTCGGGCTGTTGGTCTTGAAGCGCAGCGCCCGCGACGAGTCGTCCGAAAAGGCCGGCTCGGGCACGATCCCGACGCCCGCCAGCAGCGGCAGCGCCTCGTCGAGGATCCGGCCTTTCGGCACGGCAAGGATCAGCGGTTCATGCATGAGTGGCGGGGCTTTACTTGGGGGTGCCCCCGGGCGCAACAGACGCCGCGCAGGAGGTGGCGATGGCGGACGAGCAGGCGAACCGTGAGAGCTTCGATATCCAGGCCGGCTATTGTTCGGCGATGCAGGCGCCGATCACCGCGCGCGTCTCCACCGTGCTGGGCAAATCCATGACGCGCGACAGCGAGACCGGCCGCCGCGTGCTCGATTGGCCGGGCGAGCCGGTGGCCGATGCGCTGGTGCTGCGCCTGATCGGCGGACTGCACGCGCTGCACCGACGCGGCGTGCCCGAGCTTGCCCCAATCTTCACCGGCGGGGTCACCGATCCGGACGCCGTCGGCGCGATCCTTCAGGACGTGTTCGTCGCGCACGATGCCGAACTATTACCCTGGCTGGATGGTCCGCCTCAGACCAACGAGGCCGGCCGCTCGGCGGGCCTGATGACCGGCATCCTCCACCTCGCCCAGCGTTACGGCCCCAGGGTCGAGATACTCGAGATCGGCTCGAGCGCGGGCCTCAACCTGCTGATCGGCCGCTACCGCTTCGATCTGGGCGGCGTGCGCATGGGGCCGACCGCTTCGCCGGTCGAGATCAAGCCCGAATGGCGCGGCCCGCCGCCGCCCGACGTGCCGGTGGAGATCATCTCCTCGCGTGGCATGGACATCCAGCCGCTCGATCTGTCGGGCTCCCGCGACGCCGAGCGGCTCCAGGCCTATTGCTGGGTCGAGAATGTCGAGCGCCAGGCGCGGCTCGAAAAGACCATCGCGATGGTTCGCGCCGAGGGCGTAGATCTGGTCCAGGGGGACGCCGCCGACTGGGTCGAGGCACGCCTCGCCGAGCCGCAGGCGGAGGGCGTCATGCGCGTGTTGATGCATTCGGTCGTCTGGCAATATCTGCCCAACGCCACCCAGCACCGGATCGCCGATGCGATGCAGGCGGCCGGCACGCTGGCCACGGCGGAGCGCCCGCTCGGCTGGGTGATGATGGAGCCCAACCGCGATCTCCACCGCCACGAAGTCCGCGTGCGCGGCTGGCCGGGCGACACGCCGATGCAACTGGTCGCGCTCACCCACGCCCACGGCGCCTGGGTCGAAGCGCTCGAACCGCCCTACGAGACCCGGCCCTATGTGATGCGGGCCTATTGAGATGCACTCGACCAACTATCGCGATACCTTGGTCACCGTATCGGCGGATTGCCCGGTTGCCACGGGCACGATTCCCGAGAAGCACGGCACGATTGCGGCGGTCGAATATGGCCTGCTCGCCCAACCCTATGCGATGACGAGCGACGACCTGCTCTTCGAAACTCATCGTGCGCGCGGCGGGGATCAGAGCCGCGAGGAGTTCTTCGCCAGGCCCCAGGCCTGCCTGCGAGCCTCGCCGCTGGTCAAGCAGTTCGGCTGGGGCGTGCATCATGATGGCGAAGGCCGGATCGCGTTGGTCGGCATCGAAAGCGACGTCTATCGGCGCATGCTCGACGACCCCACCGTCGCCAAGACGCCGGGCATGCGGAGCAAGCGAGCCTAGCCGCCCCGCGCGGCCAGCCACTCCCGCATCGCGGCCGTCACCGCCTCGGGCTTGTCCCAGGGCACGAAATGCCCGCCATCCTCGACGCGGACGATTGTCAGGTCCGTCACCAGCGCATCCAGCCCGTCGAGTTGGCTCGGCAGCAGCGCCTTGTCCTGCATGCCCCAGATCACCAGCGTCGGCTGCGTGATCGGCGGAAAGGGCGCGTCGAGCCAGGCCGGGCGCTCCGGGTTTTCGTCGATCGCCGGCACCTGGATCGCGCTCGCGCGGTACCAGTTGAGCATCGCCGTCATCGCGCCCGGCTGGCTCCATTCGTCGATATAGGCGGCGCGTTCGGGCGCGAGCAGCGCCGGGTCGGCGTGTCGCACGAAGGTCGTGTCGAAAAACCCCTCCACGCCGAGCGCGGCGATATGCCGGTCGATATCGGGGTTGCGGAAGGCGCGGATATATTGGCTCGCCGCGCGCTGCTCGGCATCGTCGAACAGCGAGCGCTGGAAGACGAGCGGATGCGGCGCGTTGACGATGACCAGCCGCGAAATCCGATCGGGGTTCTGCAGCGCCGCCATCCAGGCGATCGCCCCGCCCCAGTCATGGCCGACCAGGGTGAACCGCCCGACGCCGATATGATCGGCAAGCGCGAGCAGATCCGCGACCGGCCTGGCCGGCGCGTAATTCTCGACCCCCTCGGGCTTGGACGACCGCGCGAACCCGCGCTGATCGGGCGCGATCACATAATGGTCGCGGGCCAGTGCCGGGATCTGGTGCCGCCAGGTGCGGTGCGATTCCGGAAAGCCGTGGAGCAGGATGATCGCGGGATTGGCTGGGCTTCCGGCAATCGCGACGTCGAGCTCGACGCCGGTGGGCAGGGGAATCCGCTGAAGTTCGAAGTCCGACATTCCCCATCTCCCTTCGCCCCGCGCTTGCCGGGGCTGGTTCTGTAGCGAGGATTAGGGCCTGGGCTCGAAAATGGGAATGTCTGCAATTGGGTGGGAAGCAGTCAGTCCGCTTCCAGCCCACAATGGAGAAAAGCGGAGATGGCTTTACGGCTGCGCAAGGGGTTTAACTAAACGCGCCGCTGGGCAGGCCCGAGACGCAAGCTCAAGCTTGATAATCTCACGCCGGCCGTACTCGGGGCTCAGGACGAAGCCAACTCGCACTCGTGAGTCCGCTCGGACTCCACCTCCAGCAGTCGAGACTAGGTGAAAGGCAGGCCGGACCTCTCCCGCTCCATAGCTGAACACGAGGCCATTTACGCTCCATTCCTCGTTGCCTGCGGTTGTCTTTGTCCCGTACGGAGTACCGGGACGGAAGTAATCTAAACAGCCTTCTACTTTTTGAATTTCACTACGTTCTACTGCGCTCCGTATGGCAGCCGTGTCCCGAATGTCGGCGACGATTATGTATGTGCAGATGACAGTCCATAAGGCCGCGAAGATCGGGAGTGAACGACGCCAACGCCAACGGTGCCGGACTGCCAACCACGCCAGAACGGCGAGGAGGATGCCAGCAGCGACGAAGATCCCGATGATCCAGTAGGCCGGATGAATTAGGTCGGTTTGCGACGTTAGGTCGAAAACCGTCTGGAAATTCGCACGCATGTGGCATGCCTATGCACCAGTATGAACGTCCGCAATTGGAATTCAGTCGAGGCGGCTTGGTCGGCGGAGATTGGGGCGCTAGCTGCCATTCGATCCATCCGTGCAAACCGCTGACAATGTAGGATTTCGCCTGCAACCCTTGCGCCGGCTCTTTCTCATCGTCGGATCGCTACGGTCGCCTCCGATCGCACCACCAGGCTTTTTGACATTGCAGGTGTCAGTTTTGTCAACTTAGACCGGCCGACCCCCCGCCGCCCTCACGGATAGCTCACCGTCCTGGGAACTTCGGGGATCGGAATCCATTCCTTGTCGTCGCCGGGCACCTTGGGGAAATTGCCCGCCGTCCAGTCTTCCTTGGCCTGGTTGATTCGGTCGCGGCTCGACGAGACGAAGTTCCACCACACATGCCGCGGCGTGGTGAAGGCCTCGCCACCGCACAGCATTACCCGGGCGCCGCGATCCGAGCGCAAAGTCGCGTGGATGCCGGGGCGCAGGATATAGATTGTCATCGGCAGCAGCGGCATCCCGTCCAGGCTCGCCTCGCCCATCGCGACGTAGAGCGCGCGCTCGTCGGCGCTCGGATCGATCGGGATCGATCCGCCCGGTGTCAGCGCGATATCGGCATAGATGGTCTGGGCGTAGGTGGTGGTCGGCGCCGAGAGGCCCCACAGATCGCCCATGATCACCCGCGCGGTCGCGCCATGCGCCTCGAGCACCGGCAGGTCGGCGGCGCCGACATGCTCGAATGCCGGATCGCTCTCCTCGATCGCCTCGGGCAGCGCGATCCAGGTCTGGATGCCCGAAAGCTCAGGACCCTTCGCGCGCTCGGCGGCCGGCGAGCGCTCCGAATGGACGATGCCGCGCCCGGCGGTCATCAGGTTCACCGCGCCCGGCTCGATCGTAGCGAAGGTGCCGATCGAGTCGCGATGGTCGATCGCGCCGGCGAAGAGATAGGTGACCGTCGCCAGGTTGATGTGCGGATGCGGGCGCACGTCAATGCCGGTGCCGACCTCCAGATGCGCCGGGCCCATCTGGTCGAAGAAGATGAAGGGTCCCACCATCGTCCGGGGACGCGAGGGCAAGGTGCGGTGCACCTTGAACCCGCCCAGGTCATGGGTGGTCGGTTCGATCGTCTGGATCACCAGGTCTTCGCGCATGGGGCTTCTCCGTTCGCATCCGGAATAGCGCGCCGGTGGAGGCCCGGACAATCATTCTATGGGGTGGTTTCGGGAAACGGACCTATTCCGCATCGAGCTCGGGATAGTGGCGGAAGATGCCCTGGGTGTTGAACGCGATGCGGCGGTCGCTGGCGAGATAGGCGCGGATGCCGGGCAGCTTCGCCACCGCGGCGTGGATCGCGCGGACGCCCGGATAATCTCGCTCGATCGCACCCATCCGCCGGGGGAACATGTAGCGCAGCCCCTCGACGATTTGGAACAGGCTGGTATCGCCATAGCTCCAGCGCTCGCCGACCAGCCAGGTGCCCGGGTTCGCGCTGGCTGCATCCTCGAAATAGCGCAGGAACTTGGGCATGCGCTCCTCGCGAAACTCTTCGGCGAAGCGCGCCGCTTCCGGCTTCTGGTCCTCGTAATAGAGGCCGAGACCCACCGGATGATGAACCTGGTGCACCTCGGCGATGAAGTCGGAGATGGTGAGCTCCACCTGGTGGAGCCACAGCCGGTCGGCCTCGTCCGAGGGGCCGAGCCCCTCATGCTCGCCGAGGAACAACAGGATCTCGGCCACCTGCGCGATCACCCGGTCGCCCGTCACCAGA
The DNA here is from genome assembly GCF_014489075.1 of Sphingomonas sp. JC676. Lineage (GTDB taxonomy): Bacteria > Pseudomonadota > Alphaproteobacteria > Sphingomonadales > Sphingomonadaceae > Sphingomonas. The sequence continues at coordinate 16,259 of NZ_JACTGR010000008.1, forward strand.
TAGGGTGGGGCGAAGGGCCGGCGCGGTACGCGCGCGTCCATGTCGGCCATCAGCGCGTCGTCGCCTTCCTCCCGGGCGCGGTCGCGATAGGCGATGTCGGCCGCCTCCAGCGGCAGCCTTATGAACTCGCCCCGGCCCTGGATCCCGCTCCAATACCAGAGGTCGTACGCCATCTCATTCTCCCGGCGCGCGGGCCTTGATCGCAAGCGCGTGGATGCGCTCGGCGAGCAGATCGGCGAGCGCGCGGTTCACCAATCGCTGGCGCTCAACGCGCGAAACGCCGGCAAAGGCCGCGCTCTCGATCGTGACGGTGAAGTGCGATTCGCCCGTGCCGTCGTCGCCCATATGGCCGCGATGCTGCGCGCTGTCGTTGCTGACATCGAGCTGCGTCGGGGCGAGCGCGGCGGTGAGGCGGGCGGCGATCAGATCGGCCAGCGGGCCGGTGGCGAGGTCGGTCATCGCGACTATATAGGGCGATTGTTCGAGAGAGTCGCGTGGCCAGCAGTCAACCCAAGAAGGATCGTCCAAATGCCCGTTTCCACGGTCGCGTGGAGGCGGAGGGGCGTAAGTGCGCCGAACCCGGCTGCGCCGAGGCCGGGGAATTCCGCGCGCCGCCGCTGGAGGGCACCGGCTTCACCGGCGACGGCCCGCCACAGTTCCGCTGGCTGTGCCTCGATCATGTCCGCGCCTTCAATTCGGGCTACAACTTCTTCGCGGGGATGAGCCCCGACGAGATCCACGACGCCCAGCGCCCGCTCGCCGGCTGGGAGCGCGAGACGCGCGCCTTCAACACCACCGGCGGCGCGGACCGCCCGCCGCGCTGGGCCGATTTCTCCGATCCGCTCGACGCGATCGGGGCGCGCTTCCGCGACCGGATGAAGCAGGAGGCCGGGCGCCAGGACGGCAAGCCGCTCTCGGGCAAGGATCGCGACGCGCTCAAGACGCTCGAGCTCGAAGTCGATGCCGATCGCATGGCGCTGCGGAAACGCTATTCCGAGCTGGTCCGCCGCTATCATCCCGACCGCAATGGTGGCGATCGCAGCCATGAAGCCCGGCTCCAGCGCGTGATCGAGGCGTACCAGCAGCTCAGGAGCTCGCCGGCCTTCGCCTGAACGTCGCTCAGCGTGTATTGACCGCCAGTTGCGCAGCGAAAGCCCGCTGGTAGGCGGGGCGCGCCTCGCCGCGGGCGACATAGGCGGCGAGGTTCGGATATTCGGCCAGGACGCCCGACGGCTTCACCCGGAGTAGCACCGACACCATCATCAGGTCGCCCGCGCTGAACGCGCCGTCGAGCCAGTCGGCAGTGCCGAGGCGCGCGGAGAGCTGCTTCAGCCGGTCGCGGATGCGATCCATGACCAGGGGCAGGCGCTCCTCGGCCCAGGGCTTGTTGCCCTCAACGAACTTGGCAGTGGTGAGCTCGAGGATGGGAGGCTCGACAGTGTTGATCGCGGCGAAGATCCAGGTGATCGCCCGCGCCCGCGCATCGGCATCGTCGGGCAGCAGGCCAGCATGCCGCTCGGCAATGTGGAAGACGATCGCCCCCGTCTCGAACAGGGAGAGATCGCCTTCCTCATAGGTCGGGATCTGGCCGAACGGATGCAGCGCCAGATGCGCGGCTTCCTTCATCGCGTCGAAGGAAACGAGCCGGACCGAATAGGGCTGGCCCGCTTCCTCAAGCGCCCAGCGCACCCGCGTGTCGCGCGCCAGTCCCTTGCCGCCATCGGGCGACCGCTCGAAGGCCGTGATGGTGGCTGTCACCCGCCTCAGCCCTCGTTGCCGGGTGCGACCAGGCCGAAGGTGACGCCTTCGGGATCGGTGGCGTTCAGCACCCATTCGCCCCCCGGCACTTCCATTGGCCCCTGGCGGACCGTGCCGCCGGCGGCCTCGATTTTCGCCTTGGCGGCGTTGATGTCGGGCACGCGGAAATAGAAGCCCCAGCCGGACTTGGCGCCCGGCGGAGTCTTCATCACGGCGCCGATCTGCGGGTCGTTGCCGTGCGCAATGAAGCTGTAATCGCCCATCTCGCCCATCGGCATCGCGCCGATCTTCTTGATGTTGAACTGCTTGTCGTAAAAGGCCAGCGCCGCCGCGTCGTCGGGGGTCAGCAGCTCGTTCCAGCTGACATGGCCCATGCCCCGACGCTGATAGGCGGTGCTCGATTCTGGGCTCGCTCCGCGCATAACATAGAAGGGCACGCCCTGCGGATCGGTGACCATCGCGATGCGCCCGACATCGGGAATGTCGAACGCGGGGAGGTGCACTTGGCCGCCGGCTGCGACGATCGAGGCGACCGAAGCATCGACGTCGTCGACGCCGAAATAGCCAAGCCACACTGGCTGTGCGCCATTCGCGAGCATATCGGCATTGAGGCCCATAACGCCACCGACATTGCCATCCGGCGCGACGATCATGCGGTAATCCATGTCGTCCGACGGCCGTTCCGCATCGATGTTCCAGCCGACGACATCATCGTAGAAGGCCTTGGCGGCCTTGGGGTCCTTGGTCAGCAGTTCGTACCAGATGAAGCTTCCGTGCGGGTTCGGCATGATGTCTCTCCTTGGATGCGGAAGGGCTTCAGCCCTGGCCTTCGTCGACGATCGGCTCGAACCCGCCCCAGAACATGCGCTTACCGTCGAACGGCATGTTGGCGAAATCGGGCTTCATCCGCTCGTCGGCCATGACCTTTTCCCAGCCCGTGTCACGGGCTTCCTTGGAAGGCCAGATGATCCACGAGAACACCGCGACCTCGCCGTCCTCGGCCTTGGTCGCCTTGTAGAAATCGGTGTTCTCGCCCTTGGGCACGTCATTGCCCCAGCCTTCCATCACGCGGATCGCGCCATATTCCACGAAGACCTTGGAGGCCTTGGCCGCCATCTCGCGATAGGCTTCCTTGTTGCCCTCGGGCACGGCCACTACGAATCCATCCAGATACGCCATCGTCTCTCTCCTTCGTGTTGGTTCAGGCCGCGGGGGCCAGATCCTCGAACGCGCTCATCTGCGCATCGAGCGCCCGGCCAAAGGCCGGCCGGGCTTCGCCGCGCGCCTTGTAGGCGGCGAGGTTCGGATAGTCGGCCAGGATGTCGGTCTGGCGCAAATTGCGCAGCACCGTGACCATCATCAGGTCGCCGGCGGTGAAGCGGTCTTCGAGCCACTCCTTGTCGCCCAGCGCCTCGGCGAGCTGGCCCAGCCGCTTGCGAACCATTTCCTCGACCTTCGGGCGCTGTGCCTTGGCCCAGTCCTCCTTTGCGTAGAACAGGTCTAGCGCAGCGAGTTGCTGGACGAACGGCTCGATGCTGTTGAGCGCGGCGAACACCCAGCTGGTTGCGCGGGCGCGACCCTCGGTATCGTGCGGTACCAGCGTTTCGCAGGTCTCGCCGATATGCAGCAGGATCGCGCCGCTCTCGAACATGCGTACCTCGTCGTCGGAATAGCTCGGCACCTGGCCGAAGGGCTGTTCCTCCAGATAGTCCGCGGGACGTGCGGTACGGGCGTCGAGCAGGCGCACGGAATAATCGCGTCCTGCCTCTTCCAGCGCCCACCGCACGCGGAGGTCGCGGACCAGCCCGCGGGCAAATTCTGGCACCCAGTTATAGGCACTGACGGTGATGCTCATCTCAGGTGCGCTCCGGTTCAGGTGTGGGCGGGAACGCCGTCGGCGGCGGCTTCGATCGCGGCGATGTCGATCTTTTTCATGGTCATCATCGCCTCGAACCCGCGCTTGGAGCGGCCGGCATCGCTGTCGGTCAGGAGTTCGAGCAGCAGGCGTGGCGAGATCTGCCAGCTGAAGCCCCATTTATCCTTGCACCAGCCGCACATGCTCTCGGCGCCGCCATTGCTGACGATCGCGTTCCACAGTCGGTCCGTCTCTTCCTGGTCCTCGGTGACGATCTGGAACGACACCGCCTCGTTCGGAGTGAAGTGCGGACCGCCGTTGAGCCCGGCATATTTTTGACCGGCGAGCGTGAAATCTACGAGCATCGCATAGCCTTCCTCGCCGCTCGGATTATCCGCTGGCGCGCGGATGATGTTGTCGACATGGCTGTCGGGCAACAGCGAGACATAGAAATTCGCGGCTTCCTCGGCGTTCATGTTGAACCAGAGGACAGGGGTGATCTTCTGCATCGAAACTCTCCTCGATTGTGCGACGATCAGGCGTCGCCTTCCTTCTTGATGCCTTTCAGCAGCGCGACGATCGCCATTGCATGGCCATGGCCGAGCTCGAATTCCTGCTTCAGGGCGGCGACGATCGTGCCGGCCTTCACGTCCGGACGCAGGCTGCCCCCGGCGAGCCAGTCCTTGGCGGTGGCATAGGCGCGGAAATCGGCAGGGCTCTTGCCGGTCTTCGCCTCGATATTGGTGAGATAAGCCTGGAACGACACGGTAGTTCCTCCTCAAGCGGAGACATGCTGACTGTCGTCGGCGAACGCCGCCATCGCGGCATCGACGTCCATGTACATCGGCTCGAAGATATGGCCGTCCGGATCCTCGAAGCTGCGGCCGTACATGAAGCCCATGTCCTGCTTCTCCCGGATGTCTGCCTTGCCGCCCGCAGCCGCCGCCTTCTCGACGATCGCATCGACCTCTGCGCGGCCGTCGCGCGAGATGCAGATCAGCACCTCGGTCGTCGCATGGGCATCGGCGATAGGCTTCGGAGTGAAGCCCTTAAAGAAATCGTGCGACAGGATCATGAACACGATCGTGTCGCTCAGCTGCATCGCCGACGCGTGCTCGTTGCTGAACCGTTCGTCCTTGGTGCAGCCGATCGCCTCGTAGAATGCCGTCGACTTGGCGACGTCTTTGACGGGCAGGTTGACGAAGATCATCTGCGGCATGGTTTCTCTCCTTGATTGCGATCAGTAGGTGAGGGACGGGTACCAGTCTGCGCCGCGTCCCTCGGGCGTGGAATCGAGAATCGTCCAAAGCGGCATCAGATCGGGTGCGCCGCGTGGATCCTGGCCGGGATCGGCGCTCGCTTCGCCCATCTCGCCGCCCCAGAAAAGCCGGATCGTCCCATCCCGCCGGGTGAAGACCATGAATTGCGGGATGTCGCCGCCATCGTCGGCGAGCGCGTGATAATCGCGGCTGAACGCCTGATCCGTGTCCGAATAGAGCGGAATATGCTGCCAGCCGCGCTCCTTCTTGAAGGCGACGAGCTTCTCGATCGGAGACCGCGCAGTAACCGCAAACGCCACACGCTGCTGCAGATCGAGCACTTCTCCGTCCCAGGCCGAAAGCAGCGAGGTGCACATCGGGCAGGGCCGCTCGCGCTGCGGGCCGAACATATAAGTGTAGACGACAAGCGTATCCTTGTCGCCGAACAGCTCGGCGAAAGAGGTCGGGCCGTTCTCGCCGGCGAAGCGATAGTCGCCGTCTACCAGCGGCCCAGGCGGGAGCGCGCGGCGCTGCTCGGCGACGCGCTCAAGGTGGCGGCGGAGTTCGATCTCCTCGGCGAGCAGCGCGGTGCGCGCTTCGCGATATTCTGGGCTCTCATTGGGCCAGCGCGCGATCTCGCGGGCGGCCAGCTCTCCTGCAGGTACCAGTGCCATCGGATTAAACCTCCGGTTGGAGCGACTTGCGAATCGCTTTCTTGATCTTGATGCCCCGTCGAGTTACAAAAAGCAACCATGGAGTCACAAAAAATAACTAACTCTGATTTCGGAAAGTCGCGCCGCTGGTATCAGGATGCCTGCGGGACGGCGCTGGCGATGGATCTGGTGGGCGAGCGCTGGGCGCTGCTCATCATCCGTGAATTGCTGCTTGGGCCGCGTCGTTTCGGCGAGATCCGCGGCGCGCTGGTCGGCCTTAGCGCCAACATCCTCACCCAAAGGCTGGAGGGCTTGGAGAAGGCCGGCATCCTCGAGCGGCGCCAGTTGCCGTCCCCTTCGAATGCCCAGGTCTATGGGCTGACGAAATGGGGGCAGGCGGCGGAGGAGCCGATCTTCGCGCTGAGCCGCTGGGCAGCGGGTTCGCCGGCGCACGATACGACGCTGCCGCTCAGCAACACCGCCTTCATGCTCTCGCTGCGCACGATGATGAACCGGGAGGGCGCGCGGACGATGCCGTCGGTCGACCTGGGCTTCCGCGTCGGTGGCGAGCCTTTTCGCGCTAGGATCGTCGAGGGGATGCTGGAGATCGACCGCGTCGATCCTGATGGCGCCGACCTGGTCCTTATCGGCCAGCCTTCGCCGCTCGCCTCGGTCTTCTATGGCCGGGATTCGCTTGCCGAATCCCAGCGACTGGGCAAGGTCGCGGTCTCGGGAGATATGTCGCTCGGCCAGCGTTTCGTCGATCTGTTCGCGCTTCCGACGTTCGGGGGCTGATCGCGCATCGCGTGTTGCGACGCAGCGGCTCAGCGCCTAGTCGGGTGCCGACTCATTTTGATGCGACCGGATTGATTATGGCCGATATCCCCAACACCCAGCCCGACAGCCGGGAAACCACGATTCTCGACGCGCCCGACCGTACGGTCAAGGTGCGCGAACTGTTCGGGCTCGACACCGACATGGAATGCCCCGCGTTCAGCGAGGCGGACGAGCGCGTGCCCGATCTCGATCCAGCCTATGTGTTCGATGCGGACACCACGCTCGCGATCTTGGCGGGCTTCGCCTATAATCGTCGGGTGATGGTGCAGGGCTATCACGGCACCGGCAAGTCGACGCATATCGAGCAGGTCGCGGCACGGCTCAACTGGCCGTGCATCCGCATTAATCTCGACGCGCACATCAGCCGCATCGACCTGATCGGCCGCGACGCGATCGTGCTCAAGGACGGCCAGCAGGTCACCGAATTCCGCGAAGGCCTGCTCCCCTGGGCGCTACAAACCCCGACCGCGCTCGTCTTCGACGAATATGACGCAGGACGGCCCGACGTCATGTTCGTGATCCAGCGCGTGCTCGAGACCGAAGGCAAGCTGACCTTGCTCGACCAGAACCGCGTGATCAGGCCGAACCCCTGGTTCCGCCTGTTCTCCACCGCCAATACGGTGGGCCTGGGCGACACCAGCGGCCTCTATCACGGCACCCAGCAGATCAACCAGGGCCAGATGGACCGCTGGAACGTGGTGGTGACACTCAACTATCTGCCCGCCGCGGTCGAGGCGCAGATCGTGCTCGCCAAGTCTGGCGAGTATGACAGCCCGAACGGCAAGGAGACGGTCGAGAACATGGTCCGCGTCGCGGACCTGACCCGCCGCGGTTTCATCAACGGCGACATCTCGACCGTAATGAGCCCGCGTACCGTCATCACCTGGGCGCAGAATGCGTTGATCTTCAAGGATGTCGGCTTCGCGTTCCGTCTGTCGTTCCTCAACAAGTGCGACGAGGCCGAGCGAGCGCAGGTGGCTGAATATTACCAGCGGGTGTTCGGTAAGGACCTGCCCGAGAGCGTCGTCACCAAGGCCTGAAGAAAAGAAAGGAGCGGCACCGCAGGTGCCGCCCCGATCGTTTCCAAATCCCGAAAGGTTCAGGCGAAGGTGACGGTGCGCACGCGGCGGCGCATCGCCATGCCGGCCAGGCCGAAGCCGCCGATCATCATGCCCCAGGCTGCAGGCTCGGGAACCGCGGCGCCCGTGCCGAAGGTGAGGTTGTCGAGATTATAGGTCTCGACGCCGTTCGCCTGGGTGCCAGCGGTCAGCAGCAGCGACGAGAAGTTGTTGGTGGTGATGAAGCCCCAGAACTGGCCGCTATAGGTGCGCGGTAGTTCCACGGTGAGCGTGCTGCCGGGCGCCGGCGTGAAGGTGATGCCGACACCGGCGCCGCCCGGGGTCAGATCCCAGAAGCCGCCGAACGCGTTGATCGCGCCGCCGAACGAGAAGGTGGTGGTCTGCGAGGACGGAGCAAGCTGATCGTTGAACAGGCCGCCGCCGATCGAGCCGACGGTCGAGACAAAGGTGAGGCCGGGGACGAGGGTAGTGTCCTCGAAGCCCTCAGTAACCGCGGTGCCGCCCAGTGCGGCCAGAAAGGCAGCCTGGTCGGTATAATAGGTGACCTGGGCCTGAGCCGAGGTTGCGACGAACGCGCTGCTGGCGAGCAGCGCCGTAATGATGAACTTGCGCATCTTTGATCCCCTAATTGCGAAATGGTGCAACGACTTAGATCGGTAGTTTGCGACTTATCAGGCTATTGGCGCGCGAATCACATTTCGCAGTCGCGATATGGTCAATAAATTAACCATTGTTGTCGGACAAGTGTTAGAAATAACCCATGACGTTATAGAAATGACACAGGATAATATTTGACAATATTGCTACAGAATCGCGGATGTTCGGCTACAAAATTATTTCACGGCCGGCAGTGTTCTTGCCGAGATGCAAAACGAGATGGGCGACCCCGAAGAATCGCCCATCTGTTGTTCCGAATTCTCGATTAGGCGTAACGGACGGTCGTCCGCACGCGGCGGCGCATCGCCAGGCCGGCCAGGCCGAAGCCGCCGATCATCATGCCCCAGGCAGCAGGCTCCGGAACCGCGACGACCGAAATGTCGTCGAGGCCGAAGTCGTTGCCCGATGCTTCCGGCGTGCTGTTGTAGATCGACAGATTCATCGACGACGCGGTCGCGACGAAGCTGCCGCTGAACTGCGTCCACACGCCGGTCTGGCTCGTATCGACGGTGGTCGAGGCGATCAGGATCGAGTTGGGCAGCGGCTGCGAGCCGTTGACCGAGACCAGGAACGGCGAGCCGTTGGTGCCGGTGAAATCGGCATTGCAGCAGGTGTTCGTCGCCCAAGCGCTGAACAGATAGGTCTGGCCGACGGCGAGGCCGGTGAGCTGCTGCGAGAACACGTTGAACGCGGCGGCATTGCCGTTGGCGACGCCGTTGGCGATCAGGAAATTGCCCGAACCACCATGGCCGAGCACGCTGGCCCAGAGGTTGTGATAGTCGGCCGAGTTGGTCCCGACCGTGTAGGTCGACTCGGCATAGAGCGCATTCGGCCCCGGAGCGCCGACATAGGAATATTCGCTGGTGAAGCCGGTGTTGCCGGCTTCGAAATCGCCATTGGTGACGGACTCCTGGGCCAGCGCCGGAAGCGGCGCGAGAAGTGCCGCGGCGAGCGCGAGATGCTTGATCATTATGGATAATTCCCCTCAAGGGCGCGGATGCGCCGGACGTGTTCACGACCCTTGTTATTTCCTTGAATTTACCGAAAATTAGTCATTCCCGGCACGACTTGCGACGAAAGTGCAGACGATGCGACCAAGTTGAATAAGTGCGCATTTTCAACAGGATGCAGGTAAGATTTTGTGTCTCGTATGTTTCCCGTGCCATCCGTGTTCCGAAATGATCCACTTTGAACATGACGGGGGTTGCAAGCTTAAATCCCGAGTCGCGCAGGGCCAATAGGGCGATATCCTTGACATCCGCGAGCCGCTGCCCATGCAGGAATCATGGTGCAGGACACTCCCATCGAACGCTTGCGCAATGTGTTGGGCGGCGCCGCCCGCGCGCTTTCGGGTGACGCGGAAGCGGAACTGAGCTTCACCTCGGATGCGCCGGTCCAGTCCGGGCGGCAGATCCGGGTGCCGATGCCGTCGCGCACGATGCCCGCCGATCAGGTGGCCGAGGCGCGCGGCTTTGCCGACAGCTTCGCGCTCCGCATGCGACACCACGACAATGCTCTGCATTTGCGCGGCGCGCCCAAGGAGGCGGTGGCGCGCGCGGTATTCGACGCGGTCGAGACGGCGCGGGTCGAGGCGCTTGGATCGCGCGGCTATGCCGGCATCGCCGACAATCTCGACCATGCGCTCGGGTTGAAGCTGCGATCGGACCCGATCGCGCGGGCGCGCAACCGCGACGAGGTGCCGCTTTCGACCGCGTTGGGGCTGATGGTGCGCGAGCGGCTGACCGGCCGCGAATCGCCCGCCGCCGCCGCGATGGGCCTGGCGCTGGTCCGCGACTGGATCGAGGAGCGCGCCGGCGCCGATCTCGATGCGCTGTCGATGGCGATTGACGACCAGAAGGCCTTTGCCACGCTCACCACGCGACTGCTCCAGGATCTGGAGTTGGTCGAGGGCGAGTTGCTGCCCGACGAGAGCGACGAGAACGGCGGCGACGACGAAGGCACCGAGGACCAGGACGAGTCCGGCGAGGACGAGGGCGACAGCGAGTCGCAGCAGGGGGAAGGTCAGACCGAGGCGCGCGGCGAGCAGCGCGAGTCCGACCAGGGCGAGGACGGCGAGCAGCAGGCGTCCGACTCGATGGACGATGGCGACGGCGAGCCCGGCGACGAAGGCGAGGACGGCATGATGCCCGTCCGCCCGAACCGCCCGTGGAGCGACCTGCCGCCGCAGTTCGAGTACAGGCCGTTCACCACCCAGTTCGATGAGGTCGTCGCGGCGACCGATTTGTGCGACGCCGAGGAGCTCGACCGACTGCGCTCCTATCTCGACCAGCAGCTTGTCCATCTGCAGGGCGTGGTGACCAAGCTCGCCAACCGGCTGCAGCGGCGGCTGATGGCGCAGCAGAACCGCAGCTGGGACTTCGACCAGGAGGAAGGCATCCTCGACGCCGCACGGCTGGCGCGGGTGGTGGTCAATCCGATGCTGTCCTTGAGCTACAAGGTCGAGCGCGACACCGATTTCCGCGATACCGTGGTGACGTTGCTGATCGACAATTCGGGATCGATGCGCGGGCGGCCGATCTCGATCGCGGCGATCAGCGCCGACATATTGGCGCGCACGCTGGAGCGTGTCGGCGTCAAGACCGAGATATTGGGTTTCACCACGCGCGCCTGGAAGGGCGGGCAGTCGCGCGAGAAATGGTTGACGGACGGGCGCCCCGCGCAGCCGGGCCGGCTCAACGACGTCCGTCACATCGTTTACAAACAGGCCGACGAGCCATGGCGCCGCGCCAAGAAGTCGCTCGGGCTGATGATGCGCGAGGGGCTACTCAAGGAGAATATCGACGGCGAGGCGCTGCTCTGGGCGCATCAGCGGCTGATCGCACGACCCGAGGACCGCAAAATCCTGATGGTGATCTCCGACGGCGCGCCGGTTGACGATTCGACGCTTTCGGTGAACTCGGGCTCCTATCTGGAGCGGCATCTGCGCCAGGTGATCGGCTGGATCGAGACGCGCTCGCCGGTCGAGCTCGTCGCGATCGGCATCGGCCATGACGTGACGCGCTATTATGCGCGTGCCGTCACCATCATGGACGCCGATCAGCTTGCCGGCACGATGGTCGAGCAGCTCGCCGCGCTGTTCGACACCGAATGATCGCGCCGCCGCCCGGCGGCTTCCGGCCCGTCCTCAAGCGATCGGTGACGATCGCGGGGCACCAGACCTCGATCGGCCTCGAACCGATCTTCTGGGAGGCGCTGGAGGCGGCGGCGGCCGAACGCGCGCTGCCGCTCAACGCGCTGATCGCGGCGATCGACCATGCGCGGATCAGTGCGGAAAATCCGCCCAACCTCGCCAGTGCGATCCGAATCTGGCTGATGGCGGAGCGCAGCCGGGGCTGACCAGCGGCGCAAAGGTAATGAAGGTAACGGACCTGTCGGCGAAAATGTCGCTTTCGGCGATGCAAGCGACGTCCACATTGAGAAAGAGGCCGGACGGCGTCGCAGGCCAAATCCTACATTGCAAGCGCCACACCAAGAGGCGCGCGACCCCCCGCGCTTGACCGATTTTTTGCAAACCGTTCGCATTAGCGTTGACTCTGCGAACGCCTCGCAATAGCTGGACGCGAAACGACACCATAAGGGGATTATCGTGAAGCGTTCTTCCACCGCCGCCCAGCCCGGGCGCGCGCCTGCTTTCCTTGCGCTGGCTTGCGTGGGCTTCATCGCCTCGGCGCCGATCGCGCATGCCGCAGGGCCCGATACTGCTCCAGCCGATGCCTCGGACGACGACAAGGCTGCCCAGGACCGCACCGCGCAGGACCGCAACGAGCAGATCATCGTCACCGGCGAACGCGGGGAGGAACTCCAGGGCCCCAAGGCAACCGCCAGGGTTGTCAACACGCCGCGTTCGGTGGTGGTGCTTCCGGCCCAGGTGATCGAGCAGACCGGCTCGGCCTCGCTCGCCGATGCGCTGCGCACGGTGCCGGGCATCACCTTCGGCGCGGCCGAAGGCGGCAACCCGATCGGCGACCGTCCGTTCATCCGCGGCTTCGACAGCCAGGGCAGCACTTTCGTCGACGGCGTCCGCGACGTCGCCGCACAGACCCGCGAGGTGTTCGCCACCGAGCAGGTCCAGATCGTCCGCGGCTCGGATTCGACGCTGGGCGGGCGCGGCAGCGCCGGCGGCTCGATCAACATCATCTCCAAGCTCCCGCAGGAGACGGACTTCATCCGGGCGACCGGCAGCTATGGCACTGACGATTACAAGCGCGTCACGCTCGACGTGAATCGCAAGCTGACCGACACGATCGGTTTCCGCGTCGCGGCGATGTGGCACGATCAGGACTTTGCCGAGCGCGACGCGATCTGGGCGCGCCGCTGGGGCGTGGCGCCGTCGCTGACCTTAGGGCTCGGCACCGACACGCGGCTGACGCTCTCTTATTATTATCTCGAAAGCCATGAGCTGCCCGACAGCGGCATCCCGTTCCTCTACACGATCGGCAACGCGCCCGGCACCGGCGAGATCTGGACCACGCCGGCGCTGGGCGACATCACCACGGCCGGCGGCACCAAGGGGCATGTGAGCCGCGACACCTTCTACGGCCTGAAAAGTCGCGACTTCCGCGACGCCACGACCAACCAGGTCACGATGCGGGTCGAGCATGATTTCGGCACGGTCACGCTGCGCAACACCTCGCGCTTCACGCGCAACGACCAGAGCTATATCTTCCTGCTGCCCGACGACAGCCAGGGCAACGTCTATGGCACCGCCGCGACCAACCCGACGACCGGCCCAGCCGGCACGCGCGGCGACGTGCTGACCGGCGGCTATGTCTGGCGCCGCGGCAACACGCGTTACGGCTATACCGACGCGCTGACCAACCAGACCGACCTGTATGGCACGTTCGACACCGGATCGGTGAAGCATAGCTTCGCAGTGGGTGCGGAATTCAGCTTCGAGAAGGCGCGCCGCGGCGCGTTCGTATCGGCGAGCGGATCGACTGTCAGCCCGCGCTGCAACGCCGCGACGATCGCACGCTATTACTGCACGAGCCTGTTCAATCCGAACCCGAACGATCCCTGGGTCAATTATTCCAGCGACACCTCGACGGTGCAGACGCCGATCGTGAAGGGTCTGCCGAGCAGCGAGACGCAGAACGAGGCGGAGACCATGTCGGTCTATGGCTTCGACTCGATCACGCTGATGCCGTCGCTGATCCTGAACCTCGGGCTGCGCTACGATCACTTCAAGTCGAAGGTGACGCCACCGATCGTGGCGCCCGCAACGACGAGCTTCAGCCTCGAGCGCACCGACGACCTGATCAACTGGCAGGCGGGCCTGGTGTTCAAGCCGACCGCGAACACCAGCCTCTATGCCAGCTATGCGACCGCGGCGACGCCGCCGAACAGCCTGCTCGGCGAAGGCCAGGAACCGAACAGCCTCGGCACCACCAACACCGCGGCAGCGCTGGCGCTGCTCGACAGCCTCAAGGTCGAGAAGACCAAGTCGTACGAAGTCGGCGCCAAGGCCAACCTGTTCGACGAACAGCTCGCGCTGAGCGTGGCCGCGTTCCAGACCGATACCGACAATGCCCGCACCACCGGCCCGGACGGCAATATCGAATTCATCGGCAGCCGTCGCATCCGCGGCATCGAGGCGACGTTCAACGGCAACATCACCAAATGGCTGACGGTGTTCGGCGGCTACACGCACCTCGATCCCAAGATCGTCGATGGCGGCTTCACGGCGCTAACCGCGCCCGCAGTGGTAGTCGGCGGCGCGACCATCCAGCCGGCCAAGACGGTGCTCGTCCAGTCGGTCACCACCGGGCGCCAGGCGACCCAGACCGCCAAGGACAGCTTCACGCTCTGGGCCGACGTCAAGCCGATCGAGCGGCTGAGCTTCGGCGGCGGCGCCTTCTATTCGGGGCGCCAGTTCGGCGGCTATGCCGACAATCGCAGTGCGACGCAGAACGCGGCGGGCGTGGCGACGGTCAATCCGGCGACCAAGGTGCTTTCGCGCACCATTCCGGGCTATTGGCGCTTCGATGCCCGGATGAGCTACAAGGTCACAGACAATATCGACCTGAGCGTCAACGTGAACAATTTGACCAACGAGACCTATTTCACCCAGGTCTATAGCTCCCATTATGCCTCGATCGCGCCGGGCCGCTCGGCCTTCGCGACTGTCGGAGTGAAGTTCTGAACCAGTCGATCGACTCGCTTTCGGCCGACGAAATCGCCGCCCGCCTGTCCGGTTCGCCGGACGCGCGGGCGGCGCTGATTCGCGACGGCGCCGAGGCCGGCGTGGCGGAAGCGCAGGCGGTGTACGGCCAGATGCTGCTCGATGCGGGCGATGCGCGGACCGGTTTCGGCTGGTTCAACAAGGCGGCGGCGCAGGGCCATCTGATGGCGCTCAACATGGTCGGGCGCTGCTACGATCTCGGCTGGGGCATCGCCATCGACAAGGCGCGTGCGGCCGAATGTTTCCGCATCGCCGCAGAGCGCGGGCTCGAATGGGGCATGTACAATTACGCGACCGCGCTGGCGCTGGGCGATGGATTGACCGAGGACAAGGCGGCGGCGCTCGCCTGGTTCGAGAAGGCGGCGGCGATGGGCAATGCCAAGGCCACCAACTATATCGGCAGCTTCCACGAGGATGGCTGGGTGGTGCCGAAGGACATGGCCAGGGCGGCGATATGCTATGCGAGAGCCGCCGAGGGCGGCGATTTTCGCGGCGCCTTCAACCATGCCCGGATGCTGGCGGAGGCTGGACGGCTGGACGAGGCGCGCGAATGGCTCGCGCGCTGCGCGGAGACGGCGACGCCGGCCTTTGTCGGCAAGGCACGGGCGTTCCTCGCGGCCTCGCCCTGGCCCGACCTGCGCGATGCGATGAAGGTGGCCTGATGTTGATCGCAATCCCCGACCTGCTTTCCGCCGACCAGGTCGCGCGGCTGCGCGGGATCATCGATGCCGCCGAATGGGTGGACGGCAATGTTACCTCGGGTGCGCAATCGGCGCTGGCCAAGAATAATGAGCAATTGCCCGAGGGCGGCGCGGCGCATGTCCAGGCCGGGGCGATGATCCTCGATGCACTGGCGCAGTCGCCCTTGTTCGTCGCTGCGGCGCTGCCGCTCAAGGTGTTTCCGCCCCTGTTCAACCGCTATGCCGGCGGGCAGGCCTTCGGCGCGCATGTCGACAATGCGGTGCGCATCCAGCGGGGCAGCGATTTCCGCATCCGGTCCGACCTGTCGATGACGGTCTTCCTCGAGGATCCAGACGCCTATGACGGCGGCGAGCTGCGGATCGAGGGGCAGTTCGGCGAGCAATCGGTCAAGCTGCCGGCGGGGCATGCGATGCTCTACCCTTCCTCCAGCCTACACCTTGTGACGCCGGTGACGCGCGGGCGGCGGGTGGCGAGCTTCTTCTGGATCCAGTCGATGGTCCGCGACGATGGCGCGCGGCGGATATTGTTCGATCTCGACCAGGCGACGCAGCGGCTGGCGGGCGAGCTGGGGCAGGGGCATGCGCAGGTGGTGGAGTTGACCGGCGTCTACCACAATCTGCTCCGGAAATGGGCTGACGCCTGAGAGCTTTCTCGTCACCCCGACCGAAGTGCCGGGGTCCATTGGGCGCTTGGGCGAGTTGTTGGAGCCTCTAGCGGCTCGTGCGCGGATGAGTGGACCCCGGCACTTCGGCCGGGGTGACGGAAGAGGTTAGGCCAGCATCGTCTGCAAAGCGGATGAGAGGCGCTCCGTGAAGTGTGTCCCTTCGCGTACGACCATGTGCGCCGCCAGCCCTTCCCGCTCCGCCAGTTCCATGCTTTCCGAACCCAGCACTGTCAGCGCGGTAGCCCAGGCATCGGCGTACATCGCCTGCGCGTGGAGGACGGTGACCGAGGCGACTCCGTTCGCCAGCGGGCGACCCGTGCGCGGGTCGAGGGTGTGGGCAAAGGTCTTGCCCTGATGCGTGAAGGCGCGGCGATAGTCGCCTGAGGTGGCGACCGCGAGACCGTGGAGCGCGACGCGGATCGGGGCGAGGCCCGCGCCGGGGATCGCTTCCAGATCGACCCACCAGGGCTGGCCGTCGGGTTTGATGCCTTCGCCGCGCAGCTCGCCACCAATCTCGACCAGGAAATCGGTCAGCCCTACGCCGAGCAGGCGTTCGGCCATGGCATCGACGGCAAAGCCCTTGGCGATTCCGGAGAAATCGAGCTGGGCGGCGGCGAGACGCCGTGCGCGCCGCATCGACGGATCAAACTCGATATGCTGGCGGCCGGAAACCGCAAGCGCCTCGGCGATCGCATAGGCGCCCGGAACGTCCTGGCGCGCGCCGGCAGGGCCGAAACCCCAGATATCGGCGAGCAGCCCTATCGCGGGATCGAATGCGCCGCCGCTGGCCTCGGCGATGTCGAGCGCGGCCGACAGCACCTGCACGAATTGCGGCGGCAACGGTTGCCAGCGTCCGACGATGCTGCGGTTGAAGCGGTCGATATCGGAGTCCGGCTCCCAGTGGCTCATCTCGTCGACGATGCGGGCGAGCACGCTGTTGATATCACGGCGCAGCCGCCTGGGCGCATCGACGATATGCGCCGACCAGCTCGTTCCCATCGTCTCGCCGCGGAGCTTAGCGATGGGCGCGCCTTCGCGCCGGCGGTAAAAGGCCGCCGGCGCGAGAGTGGCCGGAATGGCGATCCGCGGCTCGGCACTCAGGGCGCGAGAACCTCAAGCGTGGTGACGTAGCTCACGCGGCGCTGTTGCGGGCCGGCGGGCATGGCGCGGGGCGCGCCTTCGCCGCCCTGCGCACCCATCTGACGCTGGCCGCCCTGGCCTTCGCCCTCGGGACGCGGCGCGGTCGGCGTGACGTTCAGCCAGTACATGCCGGGGGTGGGCCAGGTGATCGCGACCTTGCCCTGGGCATCGGTCTTGAGATCCATCTGATTGAGCGTGTCGCGGTAGCGGTTACCGCCCGGCACGACCGTGACGAACATGCCCGCCGCCGGCTTGCCGTCGAGCAGAAACTGGAAGGTTGCCGCCTCGCCCGCGACCAGGTCGTTCGGATGGGTGACGGGGACCAGCTCGATGCCCTTGCCGCTGGTTTTGAACACCGTGCTGGTCGGTGCGCCCTGGGTCACGAAGATCTCGTTGCGGGTCATGTTCTCCGAGGTGACGACATCGGTCGCGCCCGCGGGGATGGCTGCGGCGAGCGTCGCCTTGGTGGTGCCGCGCGGGATCATCCTGGTCTCGCCGCTCAGCTTGTAGCTGCCGAACACGCCCTCGTTGATCACGGCGATGCGATAGGTGCCCTGCTGGGTCAGGTGCACGTCGAAGGTCGCGCGGAACTTGCCGACATTATGGTTCTCGACCTGGCCCTGGCTGCCATCGGGCTGGGTCACCACCGGCACGATGCGCAGCGGCTGGTGATCGAAGAAGAACAGGTCGTTCGACACCGCGGCATCGACGGTCACCCAATTGTCGGTGCCCGAGACGGTGGTCGAGGAGGGCAGCATCCACATGCGGTGGGCGAGCGCGGCGGGAGCGGCGATCGCCGCGACGGCGGCGATGGCGATCAGCGGCTTGCGTAGGTTCATCACTCGATCTCCCGGATCAGCGCTTGAGATTGAAGGAAACAGCGCCGAGTTCGCTGGCGCCCTTCGCCGAGCCGGAGGCGACGCTGCCGTTCCAGGCGAAGGGCAGGCGCACGACCTCGCGGCCGCCGACTTCGCGGGCGGCCTCGACTACCAGGGTGTAATTGCCCGGGGTCAGCGCGGGCATGCCGCCGCGGCCGGCGACGAGGCGCAGCTTCTGCGGGCCCGGCGCGCGGGTAGCGCCGCTGATCCCGTCGGCCGGGAAGCTCATCGTCCGGCCCGAGGCGCGCCACCATTGGCGCACGTCGCGCAGCCATTTGGTACCTTCGCCCTTGGCCTTGTTGACGGCGTACCAAACCGCGATCGTGCGGGGGGCGACGCCCTCTTTCTCGAGCCACACCGCGACATAGGGGCGATGATATTCAGCGACGCTCAGCTTGGGGATGTCGACCGACAGGTCGAGCGTCTGTGCAACCGCAGTGGCGGGGAACAGGCTGCCGGCGCCGATCGCGGCGGCGGTCAATCCAGTCAGGCGAAACTGCATGTCGACCTCATTCTCAATGGATCAGGAAAATTGCGATGAGCGCCGGGATGACGAGGCCCATCGCGACGATCGGCCAGGTGCTCTTGCGGTGTTTCGAATGCATCCAGAGCAGCACGAGCCCGGTCAGCGAGAAGATGATGCAGGCGAGCACGAAGACGTCGAGGAACCACTTCCACACGGCGCCGGCGTTGCGGCCCTTGTGGAGGTCGTTGAGGTACGCGATCCAGCCGCGCGAGCTGGTCTCGCTGGTGACGGCGCCGGTCTCGCGGTCGATCGAGATCCAACCGTCACCGCCCGGTCGGGGCTTGGCCAGGTAGATCTCGTCGGCGGACCATTCGGCGACGCCATCGGCCGTCATCGGCAGCTTGGATTCGATGAACTTCGCGACCGGGTCGGGGAAAGGTCTCTTGCTGTCGGGCTTGTCGTCGGGCTTCACCTGCGCGAGCAGCGGGGCCGGGAGCTGGGTGGCGCGCTCGACTGATTTCGGCGCGGCCTCGATATCGGCGGCATGATTGAGCGTGAAACCAGTGATCGCGAACAGCAGCAGTCCGATCAGGCTGATCGCTGAGCTCATCCAGTGCCAGGTATGCAGCTGCTTCAGCCAGAAGCTCTTCCGGCTGCGCTTTCGGGTAGCCGGAGGGACGGTGCCGTGCATGGGGATGGGACTGTCTCGGACGATTCGGGTTGGCCGGCGATAACGCGAACGATTCGCAATTGCAAACGCTTGGGTGGAGCAATCTATCTTGTCATCCCGGCGAAGGCCGGGATCCAGAGCACAAGCGACACGGCGGGGTGACCCTGGATCCCGGCCTTCGCCGGGATGACGAGGAAGGCGTGTTCGTCCGCTTATTCGCGCCCGAGCAGCACCCGCGCCTGGCCGGCGATCTGGGCCAGCATCGCTGCGTTGGGGACGGCGGCCTGGCGCGCGCGTTTCACCAGATTGGCGAATTGGGCGACGCGGTCGCTGTTCTGCGCCAGCCAGGCATCGACCGCGGCCTGCGGATCCTTGTCCGATACGCGACCGAGGAATTCGAGGCGGAGCTGCTGGAAGTCGCGCGCGAGGCCCGCGATCAGCAGCCGTTCCCACACATCGCCGGTGGTGATGCGCGCGGCGGTGGACTGGGCCCAGTCAAGGCCGAGCGCCTGGCCGAGCGAGGTGAAGGCGCGGGTCAGCACCGTCTCGTCCACGCCGCGGCGCTGGCAGAGATCGGCAAGGCCGACGGCACCGTCGAGTTCGAACAGGCGGATGACCTTGGCGACCAGCTCCTTCGGCGCGCCGGCGGCTTCGAGCTTGCCCGAGATGCGGCCGCTCTGTGCCTTCACTTCGTCGAGCAGCAGCGCCTTGGCCTGGCGATCGAGATTGTCGATGCCGGGCTTGAGGCGCGCAATGACTTCGGCGGGGCTGGCGCCGGGGCGGCAGACGCGCAGAAGATCTGCGACCTGGCCGCGCGCGGCGACCGCGACTTCGTCGAGCAGTGCCAAGCGGGCGTCCTCGCCGATCTCGGCGGTTTCCACAGCGTGCCAGATCTGCGGCAGGCAGAAGAGCCGCTCGGCGACGACGAACATCGCTGCGATGTCGGTCATCGAGGCGCCTTCTTCTTCGGCAAGCTCGAAGGGGTGGAGCACGCCGAGGCGGTTGATCACGCGGTTGGCGAGCTTGGTGGCGACGATCTCGTTGCGCAGGCGATGCTCGTCAATCGCCTTGCCGAAGCGCTTCTGCATCGCCGCCGGGAAGGCTGCGCGGAGATCGGTTTCCAGCTCCGGATCATGGCCGAGATGGCCCTGCTCGATCGCGTCCTGGAGCGCGAGCTTGCACGAGGCAAGCAGCACCGCGAGCTCGGGCCGGGTAAGCCCGCGACCTTCCTGCGCGCGGCGGAGCATGTCCTGGTTCGAGGCGAGGCCCTCGACCGCGCGGTCGAGACGGCCGGCGCTTTCTAGGATCTCGATGACGCGGACGTAGCTGGGCAGCGCCACCGCGCCATCGGCCTCCATGAAGGAGAGCGCGAGCGTCTGGAGGCGGTTGTCCTCCAGCACCAGATGCGCGACGTCGTCGGTCATCTCGGCGAGGAAGCTGTTGCGGTCCTCGAAGGCGAGGCGGCCTTCGATCATCTCGCGGTTGAGCGCGATCTTGATGTTGACCTCGTTGTCCGAGCAATCGACGCCGGCCGAATTGTCGATGAAGTCGGTGTTGATGCGGCCGCCATGCGACGCGAAGGCGATACGCCCGGCCTGGGTGACGCCCAGGTTCGCGCCTTCGCCGATCGCCTGGGCGCGGACTTCCTCGGCATTGACGCGCAACCGGTCATTGGCGGGATCGCCGACCTCGACATGATTCTCGGACCCGGCCTTCACATAGGTGCCGATGCCGCCGAACCAGAGCAGGCCGACCTGGGCCCTGAGGATCGCCGAGATCAGGCTGGTCGGGTCGATCTCGGTGACCGCGAGGCCGAGCACGGCCTGGATCTCGGGACTCAAGGGGATGCTCTTTTCCGTGCGCCGGAAGACGCCGCCGCCCTTCGAGATCAGCTCTGGATTATAATCCGCCCAGCTCGAGCGGGGCAGCGCGAACATGCGGTTGCGCTCTTCCCAGCTCTTCGCCGGATCCGGATTGGGATCGAGGAAGATGTGGCGGTGATCGAACGCGGCGACCAGCTTGATCGCCTTGCTCAGCAGCATGCCGTTGCCGAAGACGTCGCCCGACATGTCGCCGCAGCCGGCGACGGTGACGGGCTCGGACTGGATGTCGACGCCCATTTCGAGGAAGTGGCGGCGGACCGAGACCCAGGCGCCGCGTGCGGTGATCGCCATCGCCTTGTGGTCATAGCCGTGCGAGCCGCCCGAAGCGAAGGCGTCGCCCAGCCAGAAGTTGCGGTCGATCGCGATGGCGTTGGCGACGTCGGAGAAGGTCGCGGTGCCCTTGTCAGCGGCGACGACGAAATAGGGGTCGTCGCCGTCGAGCACGGTGACGCTCTCGGGATGGACGACCGTGCCCGCGACGATGTTGTCGGTGACCGATAGCAAGGCGCGGATGAAGATGCGGTAGCTCTCGGTGCCCTCGGCGAACCAGGCGTCGCGATCGGTGGCGGGGGAGGGGAGCTGCTTCGGATAGAAGCCGCCCTTCGCGCCGGTCGGCACGATCACGGCATTCTTAACGCGCTGTGCTTTCATCAGGCCGAGGATCTCGGTGCGGAAATCGTCGCGGCGATCGGACCAGCGCAGGCCACCCCGCGCGACCGGGCCGGCGCGCAGATGGATACCCTCGACGCGCGGGGAATAGATCCAGATCTCGCGCCAGGGCAGCGGCTGGGGCAGACCGGGGACGAGCTTGGAATCGAGTTTGAACGCCAGCGCTTCCTTCGCGGCGGGCGCATAGGCGTTGGTGCGCAAAGTCGCGGTGACCACGCCGCGCAGCGTGCGCAGGATGCGGTCGTCATCGATCGCCGAGACCGCGTCCAGGCCGGTATCGATCGCCTTGGTCGCGGCTTCGACTGCCTCGGCATTGCCCACGCGCGAGGGATCGTGCGCGGCGGCGAAGCGCTCGATCAGCGCAGCGGCAACGGCAGGGGCGCGGCGCAGCGCGTCGACCACGGTGCTCATGCCATATGTCAGGCCGGTCTGGCGCAGATAGCGGAACCAGGCGCGGAACAGCACGACCGATTCCGGGCGCATGCCGCCCTCGACGATCAGCCGGTTGAACGTGTCGTTCTCGGCGGTGCCTTCGAGGACCGCGGCGATCGCATCCTCGATGACCGCGACGTCGCCCGAAAGCTGAGGCGTGGAGACTTCGAAATCATGGACGAAAATGCCGCCGGCGAGTTCGGCCGGGACTTCCTCGATCACGCGAAAGCCGAAATTCTCGAACACGGGCACGGCATCGGACAGCGTGAGCGCGCCGCCCTGGGCATAGAGCTTGATGCGATATTCGCCCGGCTTGCGCTTCACCGAGGTGATGCGGACCGAGCGGTCGCCGGGCTTCTCCAGCGTGGCGATCCGGACGATGTCGCGCGCGGCTTCTTCGGGCGTGCTGGTGGCGCGATAGGCGACGGGAAAGGCCTGGGCGAAGCGCAGCGCGAGGCGCGTCGAGGCGGCGCCGGTCTGCTCGACCAAAGCGGCCTCGACCGCGGGCACCCAGCCGCGCACCATCCGCTCGAGCTTTTGGTCGAGCGCATCGGCATCGGGCATCGTGCCGCCCTCGCGAAGATCAAGTGTGTAGCGAAACAGCGCTACGACGCCGTCCTCGAGCGCGATCGACCAGTTGATGATGCGGGCATTGGAGGCGTCGGCGAGCATTTCGCCAATCGCCTCGCGGCGGCCGGTCGAGACTTCGTCGCGTGGCAGCCAGACGAAAGCGAACAGATGCCGACCGAGCAGGCTCTTCACCAGCACCAGCTTCGAGCGCGGGCGATCGGCGACCGACATCGAAGTGAGGACAAGATTCTCGAGCGAATCGGAATCGAACGCGGTCGTCAGGTCGTGTGGCAGCGCAGTGAGCGCGTGCGTCATCGCCTTGCCGGTATGGCCCTTGGGATCGAACCCGAACTTTTGCTCGAGCCCATTGAGGCGTGCGCGGAGCACCGGCACTTCCTCGGGCGCGGCGAACAGGGCGGCGCTGGTCCACAGGCCCGCGTGGATCGAGAGGCCGATCACGTCGGCGCCGGTCAGGATCGGCAGGACGACGATATCGAGCGGCACTCGGCGGTGCACGGTCGAGATCGAATTGGACTTGAGCAGCAGCGGCGCCTCGCCGCCCTTGCGGAAATATTCGACCGCCGCCTTGCGCGACGCTTCGGCGAGGATCGGCGTCTCCAGCGTGTAGCGGCACAGGCCGAGTTGCTCGCTGGTGGTGCCGTCGGTCCGCCAATTCTCATGCGCGAGCAAGGTCATCGCGCCGTCGTGGAACCAGCGGAGCAGCTTGGCGCCTTCGCGGGAATTTACCGCGGCGGCATCGGCGGCCATCGCGGTCTGCAGCGCGCGCCAGTCGTCGACGGCGTCGCGGACCTGCTCCAAAGTGCGCTCGAGTTCGGCGATCAGCGCGCGGCGGCCCTTCGCGTCGGCGCGTTCCAGTTCGATATAGACCATCGATTCGCGTCGGCCTTCGCCAATCGAGACGAGCTTGCCGTCCGAATCGCGCTCGACGGGGATGACGGGGTGGATGACGCGCAGGACCGAGATGTCGTGCGCGGCGATGGCGCTGGAGATCGAATCGACCAGGAAGGGCATGTCGTCGTTGACGACCGCCAGTCGCATCCGGCGGCGCTCTTCATCGAGATAGGTCTCAAGGGTGATGCGCGGCGTGCCGGGCGGGCGGACCGCGGCGGTCTCGGCGACAAAGCTCGCCGCCTCCGCACGCTCGGCCTCGCCGAAATCTTCCAACTCTCCCGGCAGCGCTCCCTCGAGCAACCGCGCCTCGAACGCCTGCGTCAGCGACGTCATCATGTTCTTCATGGAAACGCCGCCTACGCCTGTGAGGTTGCGACCTCAAGACTCGAGGCGGCATAAAAGTAACAGATGAGACTATCGGACTCGCTTGCGCTCCGCTGGTGCCGCTTGACCTAAGAGGCAGCCTGCCGGATCGCGCGTTCGGTAAGCGGGCTGTCCTCCAGCCGCGCGACGATATCGAGCCCGGTCGCGCCGGCGCGGGCGAGCAGGACCACGAAGTCGCCTTCGTTCGCTTCGGCCTCGATCGAGACATGCGCGAGCGGTGCGCGGGTACGGAGTTCCCTGGTGGCCTCGGCGAACATGTCGGGCTTGGGCGCGGGGCGGCGGAGCTCGCGCTCGGCCTTGACCACGCCCTTGATGCCGCCCTCGGAGATCTCGAGGAACGCGTCGAGCCCGCCCTGCGGCACGTGGCGGCGCTTGGCATAGCTCAGCACCGCGGCGAATTCGGTGATCCGCGTCTTGTCGTACTGCACGCCGAAGACGAGCTTGACCGCCGGCGTCATCGGGGCACGCGCCTGGATGGTCAGGCCGGCATCGGCGAGGAGCACCGCATAGGCCTCTTCGTCCTGCTCGGCGGCCAGCGCGAAATCATAGGCGCGGTCGAGCGCGCGATAGAGCGCGGCGCGGCTGCGCGTATCGGCGGCGAGCGCGGCATTGGCCGATTCGCGCGCCAGTGTCAGGCGATCGGCGAGATTGGTGTCGTCACCCGCTTCGGCGACGATCGGCTCGGACGGCGAATCGAAGCCGGCGCTCGGTCCATCGGCCCAGACCGCCGCGGCGACCGGATTGTGCGGCACCGAGCGGCGCGATTCCTCGATCTCGGCGTTCAGCCGGGCCTGGGTCTCGGCGTCGACCAATTCCTTCCAGTTGATCACGCCGTAGATGAAGTCGATGCCTTCCTCGTCCGACGAGAAGGGCATCAGGATGCCGCGATACAGCGTGTTGTGCCCGCGCTGGCCGACGAACTCGGCCTCGAAGCCGATCGGCGCGCGATTCGCGATGATCTGGAGATAATGGTCGGTGAGGCGCGACAGCAGCGAGCGAGTCGGCACCTGGCCGACATGGGTGATCGACTGATCGACGCCGCATTCCTCGCGGAGCGCGCGGCCGAGATAGCGGATCGCGGGATCCTCGATCCCCTTGGAGAAATCGAGCAGCACGCTGTGCGGGCCGAAATCGGCGATATTGCCCGGATCGAGATCCTCGATCGACGGATAGGCGCGTCCTCGCAGCAGCGACACCCAGTGATTATAGGCGCGCACATGCATGCGGCGCTCATCGGTGCCGATATCCAGCGGGCGATCCGAGACCGCATTGTCCTGCTCATCATTGTCGACGAGCGAATCAAGCGGGTCGTTGATGCCGCGAGCCATGTCCATGCGCGTGCTCCACTACGGGCCATTGCCCGATACCAAGTGGAACGCTTTTGCACCCCACATGGTAAACGACGCGTAAAAGCCGAGTTCAGGATCGGCCCTGCGCTGTGGAAGGCGCAAACGGCGAAAGGCTTTCGCAACGCTTGTCAGCTAAGGATCATGCTGGTAAGCGCGCCGCTCTTCCGGGCGTTCCACGCGCTTCGGACGGGCCGCCTTAGCTCAGCTGGTAGAGCATCGCATTCGTAATGCGGGGGTCACAGGTTCGAGTCCTGTAGGCGGCACCAGTACATACCGAGAACAGGTCTAGAAAACCGCAGAAATCTGCGGTAAATTGACTCTTGTCGGTCCCACGAAATCTCACTTTGTTCCACTGTGGCCCACCAAAAATGGGCCAAAAAACGGGGGGCCACGAACGTCTAAGGAGGCGTGGCCCATCATGCTTACAACGGTGCAGATTCGAGCGCTGAAACCCGCGGCGCGCCCGTACAAGGTTCCCGATTCGGTCGGGCTGTTTTTGCTGGTACAACCGAGCGGTTCGCTCCTCTGGCGGTTCCGCTACAAGGTCTTCGGATCCGACCGGAAGATGGCAATCGGTACTTTCCCCGATGTGTCGCTGCAGGAGGCGCGCAAGAAGCGTGACGAGCTGCGCGCCCGGTAGTCGATGGCATCGATCCCGTTCAGGAGAAGCGGTAGAAGCGGATCGAGGCAGAGCTCGCGGCCAAGACCACCTTCAAGCTGGTCGCCGAGGAATTCATCGAGAAGATGGAGCGGGAAGGGAAGTCGCCCGCCACAATCAAAAAGGCCCGGTGGTTTCTCGAACTTCTCGGCGGCCTCGCAAAGCATTCGATCGCTGCCATTACGCCATACGAGTTGCTCGACGCGCTCAAGCGTGTCGAGCGGCGAGGTTACTACGAAACGGCGCTGAGACTAAGGGCATTCGCCGGCCGCGTGTTCCGCTATGGCTTTGCGACCCTGCGAACAGACCGCAATCCGGCCGACATCCTTCGCGGGGCGCTCATCGTCCCGAAGGTCAAGCACCTCGCCGCAATCGTCGAACCGGCAAAGGTAGGCGACTTGCTTCGCAACCTGGAGACCTACGAGGGACGACCGGAGACCGTCCTGGCGCTTCGATTGGCGCCGCATGTGTTCCTGCGACCCGGCGAGTTGCGGCAGGCGAAATGGACCGAGATTGATTTCGCCGACAAAGTCTGGCGGGTCCCGCCCGAGCGCATGAAGATGAAGCAGCCGCACGCGGTGCCGCTGTCGCGACAGTCAATCTTCCTGCTCAATGAATTGCGGGCGCTCGGCAACCGCAGCGAATTCCTGTTTCCCTCGCTGCACACCAGCAAGCGGCCAATTTGCGAGAACACGTTGAATGTCGCACTCCGACGTCTGGGTTATGAGCGCGACGAAATGACGAGTCACGGCTTCCGGGCTATGGCCAGCACACTCCTCAATGAATCGGGGCTGTGGCATCCGGATGCAATCGAGCGCGCACTTGCCCATGGCGAGAAGAACAAGGTCCGCGCTGCATATCATCGCGGCGCACACTGGGCCGAGCGTGTGCGGATGGCGCAGTGGTGGTCTGACTATCTCGATCAGCTTCGCGTTGGCGGCAAAGTGATCAGGGGGAAATTTCGCAAGAGGGCCTAGGATGACTGCAATTGGCCGCTTTCGGCCTCGCAGGTTTTCGGATTGGAAGCGGGATAGCTGCCTTTCGCAAGATCGCTTGTTGGACGATCGCCGTCATTCATTGGATCAGGCGGCCGATGGAACCGCGAGGGCGCGCAGCCCAGGATGCCCGATAACGTCCATCTCGTCTCCTCCGGCCGGTGGGGCTCTGCGACTCTCCCTTTTCGGATTTCGCCAAGCTGCGCGTTAATGTTGTGCGGAGGGAGGTTTTTTGACCGAGGCGGACCATGAAGAGTTGACTGCAATCGACCGGCGCTTGCGCCGGGCATTGATCGCATTCTTCGCGCGGCGCGTTCAAACCCTCTCCGAGGCCGAGGATCTCACTCAGGACGTTTTCGTGCGCATCGCGCGTAGCGGCAAGACCGATGCGCCGATGGCGGATGCCTATGTCTTCCGGATTGCAGCAAATCTTTTGCGCGACAAGGGGCGACGAGAAAGGGTCCGCGCCGGCTACCGCGAAGCACGGGCACTCGAAGATTTTCTGGGAATTGACCCGCTCGATCCGCATCGTGTTGTCGAGAGCCGGGAGAATCTCAAGCTCGTCGCTCGCACGCTCGCCGAGTTACCCGAGAAAACCCGAAGGATCTTCACGCTGTATCGCATCGAGAACATCGACAAGCGCGCCATTGCGGAAAGCTTCGGCTTGTCGGTCCGCATGGTCGAGATCCATGTGCAGCGCGCGCTGGTGATACTTGCCAGCCGTGTGGAGAAGGACCGGTGAGCGCCGAAACCGATCCGCAAACCGCCCGCGAACAAGCGGCGGCATGGTTGATGCGGCTCCATGAAGGGCCGGTCGGCTTGGAGGAAGAGCTTGAGCTCGAGCTGTGGCTGGAGGCGCATCCCGCCAATCGTGAGGCGATGACGAGAGTTGCGCGGGCATGGCGCATGGCGGGCGAGGCCGCGGATCTTCCGGGGCTGATTGCAGCGCGCGCGGATGCGCTGAAAGCGATGGGCGACGCCGGCCGCCGCGCTTCGCAGGGGCGCCAGTTGGGGTTGCCCTACGCGTTGGCGGCACTGGCCGCCTGCCTGTTGCTGATCGTCACCGCCACATTCTATTTCTACTCCGGCGGCGAGACCTATCGGACCGGGGTCGGCGAGCGGCGCGTGATCGTGCTGGACGACGGATCGCAACTCTCGCTCGACGCGGCCAGCGCGGTCGAGGTGCGTTATGACGGCGAGCGCCGCGCGCTCCGCCTGCTCGCTGGGCGCGCGCGGTTCGAAGTCGCCAAGGATCCGCGGCGCCCCTTCACCGTTACCGCCGGCGGCCGGGTGGTGGTCGCGACGGGCACTGCGTTCAGCGTCGAGCTGCTCCATGCCGAGATGCGCGTAGTGCTCTACGAAGGTTCGGTCTCGGTGCTCGAGGATAGCCCCGCGGATCAGGCACCGCGTCACGTCCTGCTACCTGGAAAGAGTCGGATACCGGCGGACCGGATGCTGACGCCGAGCACCGCGCTGATCGTTCCGGCCGGCTCATCCGTTGCGGCGCGGCTCGAAACCGTCGACGTGGCGCGCAGCGCGTCCTGGGAACAGGGCCAGCTCGTCTTTTCGGACGAGCCGCTCGGCGTGGCTGTCGAACGGGTCAATCGCTATTCCGACGCCAGGCTCTTGATCGAAGACCCTGCCACGGCCGCGCTACCGGTAAGCGGCACGTTCAACGCAGGCGATACCGAGGGCTTCGTCGACGGAGTCGCCACACTCTACGGCCTGCGCAAGCTGCGCCACAACAACAGCATCGTCCTCGAACCTGCTGCGCGATAGGCATTTCGCGATATCGCCGCTCGTGCGTCTTTCTTTCCAGGCGCTCCCGTCAAGTAGGAGCGAAAAGGGGGACGGGGATGATGAGTTCCATCACGCTGCTTCGTATCGGCCTTGCCATGACGATGCTGTGCGGCGATCTCGCACCGGCATCGGCGCAAGGTCAGGCCAGCTATCGGCTGGACATTCCCGCGCAGGATATGGAATCCGCGCTCAAGGCGCTCGCGAGCGCGACGCACGAGCAGATCGTGTTCCGCAGCGACGTCATGCGCGGCAAGCGGAGCAACGCGCTGCGCGGCTCCTATACGCCCGACGCGGCGATCGCCGCGCTGATCCGGGGCTCGGGCCTCAGCGTCTCCCGCAGCCCGCGCGGGATATTCATCGTGGTTGCCGTGATTGCTACGGCGCAGGTCGCCGAGTCCGATCCGGACGAAGCCATTCCGCCTGAACAGGATATCGTCGTCACCGGCACGCACATCGTCGGCGCCCCCGTCGCTTCGCCGGTGATGCGGATCACCGAGCGCCAGATGCGCGAAGCCGGCCAACGCGACCTGGGCGAGGTGATCCGCAACATCCCCAGCAACTATAATGGCGGCCAGAATCCAGGCGCGCGATTTCAGGCGGGTACGACGGGAAACACCAATGCTTCCGGCTCATCCGCGCTGAATCTGCGCGGGCTCGGTCCGGATGCGACGCTGACGCTGCTGAACGGCCGCCGGCTGCCCTATGACGGCGCCGCCCAGGCGGTCGATGTCTCGGCGATCCCGCTCGATGCGGTGGCCGAGATCCAGGTCATGCCCGATGGTGCGTCGGCGCTATATGGATCGGATGCGGTCGGCGGCGTCGCCAACATCATTCTGCGGCGCGACTTTGACGGGATCGCCACCTTGCTGCGTTTCGGTGCGGCGACCGAAGGCGGCGGGTTCCTTCAGGAATATAACGCCGTCGGCGGCAAGCGCTGGGGCAATGGCGGGGCGCTTGTCGCGCTGCAATATGACCGGCAGAACACGGTGCGTTCTGACCAGCGCGACTATACCCGATATGTCGTGGGGCCCAACACTTTGCTCGACGCCCATGAGCATTTCAGCGGCCTCGTCACCGCGCATCAGGACGTCACCGCCAATCTCGGCGTCAGTATCGATGCGCTGTACAGCTGGCGCTACAGCAACGGCGCCGAATATTCGACCCAGGATTACGCCGCGACGACGCGCTTCAGCAACGAGAATTACGCGATCTCGCCCACCGTGACGTTGCGGCTGCCGGGCGATTGGACGGCCTCGCTCAGCGGCTCCTACGGCGCCAACGACACGTATCGGTTCGACGATTTCATCGACAAGGCGACCGGCGAGAATCTGGGTGGCGACAGCATCTACGAAAACTACGCCTATGGCGGGGAACTGGATCTGGAGGGCCGCCTTTTCGCCATTCCCGGTGGAGACGTGCGCCTGGCTTTCGGGGGCGGCTACCGCTTCAACCATCTGCAAGTCCATTCCGCCGCGACCAGCGGGACGGGGGGAGGGCGCGGCAATTCCTATGGCTTTGGCGAGCTCTCCGTGCCGCTGGTCTCGTCCGCCAACGCCATGCCGCTGCTTCGCCAGCTTTCGCTTTCCGCTGCGCTGCGCCACGAGGAATATGACCGCTTCGGCGGCGTCACCACGCCCAAGCTCGGCCTGGTCTATGCGCCAGCCCCGGACTTGAACCTCAAATTCTCCTGGGGCCGCTCGTTCAAGGCACCGACGCTGCGCAACGAGTATCAGTTGTTCGCCGTCGTGTTGCAGCCGGCCTTCTATTTTGGCGGCAACTATCCGGCCGACGCGACGGTCTTGTTCACGTCGGGCGGCAATCGCAACCTGAAGCCGGAACGCGCGCGAACCTGGTCGACAACGCTCGACCTGCACCCGCGCCCGTTGCCCGGGCTGAAGCTGTCGCTGAGCTATTTCGACATCGACTATACCGATCGCGTCGTCCAGCCGGTCAGCAACGCCACGCTCAGCGTGCTGGACAATCCGGCGGTACAGGAATTCATCGACTATAGTCCCACGCCCGCCGAGCAGGCCGCTGTGATCGCCCGCGATGCCAATGGCCTCGGCAATTATCTCGGCGTTCCCTATGATCCCGCCAAGGTGGTGGCGATCGTCCGCAACCAGCTGGTCAACGCGGCGCGCCAGCGGATCAGGGGCGTCGACCTGGTCGGCAGCTACCGGATCCCGGTCTCGACCGGCGACGTGACGCTCTCGGGGCAGGCGAGCTGGCTGCGCAGCAATCAGCGCAATACCACAGAGGCACCGCTTATCACGCTAGCCGGCACCAACTTCAATCCGCCGCGCTTCCGTGCGCGCGGTGGCGTGACCGGTCATTTCGGAGCTTTCACGCCCGTATTGTTCCTGAACTACACCGGACCGATCACCGACCTGAATGTGGCTCCGCCGCTGCAGAGGGGCGATATGACCACGCTAGATTTGTCGCTGATGTGGAAGGCGCCGGCGTCCCGTGGGCCGCTGAAGGGCTTCGAGATCGGGCTCTATGTGACCAACCTCACCGACGCGCGGCCGCCCTATCTCGCACCGTTCGACGACACCACGATCAACTATGATTCGACCAACTATTCGCCGCTGGGTCGCTTCGTCAGCGTCTCGCTGCGCAAGGCATGGTGACGACATGAACCGCAAATCGATCCTTTCCGGCCGGTGCGCCAGCGCAGCGCTCGCTCTGGCGCTCGGGATGCTACAATCTGGGGCGCATGCCCAGGCGGTCGATCTCGGCATGACCGATCGCATCGTCGATGAAGGCCAGCGCCGCAGCGAGGTGATGGCGATCGCCCAATATCTGAGCGACGAGATCGGCGGCCGGCTCACCAATTCGCCCGCCGCGCGCAAGGCCGAGGCCTGGACCCAGGAGCGATTCCGCGGCTGGGGCCTCTGGAACGTCCGCAAGGAAGGCTTTTTCTTCGGGCGCGGCTGGTGGATGGAGCGCTCGAGCGTGCGGATGGTCACGCCGCGGCCGCTGGCACTCAACGCCATCCCGATCAGCTGGACGCCGCCGACAAACGGCACGATCACCGCGCCGATCGTCTTCGCGCCGATGCGGACGCGGGCGGATCTCGCGCAATGGAAGGGCAAGCTGGCGGGCAAGATCGTCCTCATCTCGCCGACTGACGGCGTCATGACGCTCCCGGCCGCGTCACGACTCTCCGCGGACGAGTTCGCCAGGATGGAGAAATATGAACCGCCTAAATTCGCTTCTGACAGCGCGGCGATGCTAGACAGATCCTATTTCTTCCCGCGCCAGACCGAGGACTTCCTAAAGGCCGAGGGCGCGCTCGCCTATGCGCGGATCACCAAGCGGGACGGTAAGATCGTCATGGGCGACGGCTATCGCTACGCGCCCGGCGACGAATCTCCCTTGCCCGGTGTCGAGATCGCCGCGGAGGACTATCGGCGTCTCGCTCGTTTCGCCGATGCCGGGCGGGAGCCGACGCTCGCAATCGAGAGCGTGGTCCACTATGACGACAGCGATCCACAGGCCTACAACATCTTCGCCGAGATTCCCGGCAGCGACCCCAAGGCGGCCTATGTGATGGCGGGCGCACATCTCGACAGTTCCCCGGCGGCAGACGGCGCGGCGGACGACGGCGCCGGTGTCGCGATGGTGATGGAGGCCGCCCGCATCCTGTCCAAGATGCCGCGTCCCCACCGCACGATCCGCTTCGCGCTATGGGGTGCGGAGGAACAGGGGATGATCGGCAGCTCGGCCTATGTCGAGCAGCGCCTGGGAAAGCGCGTGCTTCCCACCGAGCCCAAGGTGACTTCCAACGGACGATTCTGGTTCCAGTCGAGCAGCTGGCCGATCGTCCTGCGGCCGACCTGGAACGAGTTGTCGGTCTATTTCAATCTCGACAACGGTTCGGGCAAGATCCGCGGCATCTATGCCCAGCGCAACATGGCGGCCATGCCGATCTTCCGCGAATGGCTCGCACCCTTCGCGTCGATGGGTGCGACGATGGTAGCTGCATCGGAGAGCACCGGCGACGACAATGAATATATGCAGCTGATCGGCGTGCCCGGGTTTCAGTTCATCCAGGACTGGAACGATTATGGCCGCATGCACCACACTTCGATGGACACGTTCGATCATCTCGATCCCGACGATATGCGCCAGGCTTCGATCATTCTCGCAAGCTTCCTCTGGAACGCGGCGAACATGGACAAGCGCTTCCCGCGTCGCCCAATGCCGACTGAACCCGGAGGGCCAGGCCGGGAGAATGATCCCGGGAGCTAGGCTGATCATCCTGCCGAACGACAGTGACAGCGGACTCCAGCAGGACCCGGAGGGCTGTCATCGAGGGGTCGCGGCGCGCTCCTTGTTCGCTTCCGGGTAGAAAAGCGTGGCGTCGCCAAAGGCAGGGCGACGGCATGCACGTTCGCCGGGTTCTTCATCAGAAGAAATCCGAGATCGGTCGCGGGGCGGTGCGTGGTGGTGGTGGTCAGAAGCACATGCGGATCCAGATATGAAAAAGCCCCATCGAGGGCTCGACGGGGCTGCGGGTCATGGTCGGGGGAGCTTATCTTTCGCGCGGCGAGCGCTGCCAGCAAGGCGGCGGACTATCTGCTCGGGCTCGCCCTGGCCGATCAGCACCAACGCCAGCAATGAAACCAGGCGCATAAGCTGCGGATCGGATTGGTCTTGCCATCCGGTCCGCGCCTGCCACAGGTTATGGGTCCCATGCGAAACGATCTCGATCATCTGCCGCAAGCCAAGCAACGCGAGCTGGCCCATGTCGTGCGCATCCTGTTCGAGGAGTTCGCGGAGATCACCGCGCGGACTACCGACCCGAAGAAGAAGGCGGCAAGGATCCTCAAGCTGGTACTGTTCGGCTCCCATGCTCGCGGCGACTGGGTCGACGATCCGATCGGCGGCTACACTTCCGACTATGACATCCTCGTCGTCGTCAACGACGAGCGGCTGACCGATGTGACCGAATATTGGGGCGCGGCCGACGATCGGCTGATGCGCGAGGTAACGATCGCCCAGACGCTCAGCGCACCGGTCAATTTCATCGTCCACACGCTCACCGACGTGAACAAGCAGCTCGAGCGCGGACGGCCTTTCTTTGTCGATATCCTGAAGCAAGGGATCGCGCTCTACGAGGCTGAGGGGTTTCCATTCGTTGCACCGCAGAATCTTCCGCCTGAGGAGGCGAAGGCAGAAGCGCAGGAGCACTTCGACTACTGGTTTCCGTTAGGCGAGCACGCAATCAAGCTCGCACATACCAGTGTTGAGAATGGGGTTTTTAGAGACGCCGCGTTCATGCTGCATCAGGCGGCGGAGCGTTTCTATCACTGCACGTTGCTGGTCTTGAATCTCTACAGCCCCAAATCACATAAGCTGAACTTCCTGCGCTCGCGCGCAGAGGACATCGCGCCGTCACTCATTGAGGTATGGCCGCGCGATGACAAGGACAGCCGTAGGCGATTCGAATTGCTCCGTCAGGCCTATGTGAACGCGCGCTACTCGCCGCATTACAAAATCACTGCCGAGGAGTTGGCCTGGCTTGGCGAACGGGTTGCAGTGTTACGCGATCTGGTCCGTGCCGTGTGCGAGGAGCGGCTCGCGCCGCGCGACTGACCGCGCGGCGCTCGTAATAGATCAGGCGGGCTTTGCGGTACGACGCAGCGCGCGCTTGGGCGCTGGTGTCGCGGCGGCGGCCTTGGCCTGCCGGCCCTTCGAGCCCAAGCCGATTTTGTGCGCCATCGCACGGCGCGCGGCCGAGTAATTCTCAGCAACCATCGGATAATCGGCCTTCAGATTGTAGCGCGCGCGATAGTCTTCAGGGGTCATGCCATGCGTGGAAAGATGGCGGCGCAGAGTCTTGTACGGCTTTCCGTCGATCATCGAGATGATGTGATCCTTGGACGCCAGGGATTTGCGCACCGTCACCGCCGGCGTAAATTGCTCAGCTGGAGTATCTTCGCTTACCTCGGCCGGGGCCGAAGCAGCGGTTGAAAGCTCATTGATCGTCGCATGCATCGTGCGCAGGAACGCCGGTACGTCTTCAGCGGCAACGCGGTTGTTCTGATTGCCCAGCCAGGCGATCGTGAGTTCGGTGGCCAGTTCAACCGAGTTTAGATTTTCGTCCGACATCCTGCACTCCCAGTACTTGTGGGCGAGAAGTTCAACCCGCAGCTTCCTTTCCTCCAAAATGGATCAAAAGCAACTAGCGGGCTGTTAGCCAGTCTTCGTGTCAGCATTGGATAGTGACTCGTCGAAGGCGCGCCTGCCGCGCCGCCGCCAAACAACCAGAGCTTGCTCGCGAGTTTCGCTGCGCAACGTCGCAGCGGCCTGGACCAGAATACCGAAGATCACGGCGCGATCGTCTTCGGTCAGGTCGATCAAACTCGCCTTTGCAACCAGCCCGCCCAGCTCGATCAGTTGGCGCGTGCGCTCCCGACGCTTCATGACCCAGGCCCGCTTGTTGTCACGCGCGATCTTCGCTTGCAGAGGGTGCCGGGCCGCCACCGCGCGCTGGGTTTCCGCCAGATTCTTGCGGACCAGCTCCGCCATTCTTGCGTGCCCTGCTTTGAAAGAATGCGACGCCGCGTTTGCGCCAACTCTCCTTTGTCGAATTGTCGCTCACCTCGACAGCAGCGATAAGGGTGCGCGGATCGCAGAGCTGGTGGCGCTCGGCAATGACGGGCGCGGCGAAGATCGGTTCACCAGCCGCGACATGATCGAGACCGAGCAGCGCCTCGCGCGGGAGACGCAGGCGCTCGCGGATCGCGAGCACCATCGCGTCGCCGAGAGCGGTCGCGAGCATGCCATCGTCAGCGCCGAGCGGCGCGGGCTGGCGCTTTCCGCCGAGCAGCGATCGGCGTTCGAGCATATCACCGACGCCAAGGGTCCAGCGCTACGCCTGCGCTCCAGGCGCGCGCGGGGCATTGGCGCGTCGCGCAGGAAGCGGCCTTTCGCCAGCACTAGTCCGTCGAACTCGAACCTGAGCCGGGCCGGCACGATCCGGTAGGGCAGCCGCGCCTCGAACTGGTGGCCGGCGAAGCCGCCCGAGCGGCCCGCCGGGTCGCGCACGCCGGTGGCCGCCTTCATCGAAGTTCAGGCAAAGGCTGCGCCGCGGCGCATACGAATGCGCGGCCGTGACGCCCGGCACGTGTTTCGTCACGCCGGCCGAACGACCGCTATCCGCCGCCGCGGCCGGTTCTAGCTGCAGGCTTGCCCCGGCCCCTTCCATCCGCCTTCCTTGCAGACCCAGATGGCGTTCTTGTAGCAGATCTTGTCATTCAGATAGTAGGTCTTTCCCAGGAACTGGCAGGTCACATTCGACAGTTCCTGTTGTTCGGGAGTCAGCGCGTCCGGATAGGCTTCCGGAGTCTCCGCTTCGAAGACAAAGTGTTTTGGGAATTTCACTAGCCGCGGCATTGCAAATCTCCTTGATTTGTCTCGCTCACTGAATGACCTGCACCGGGGTCGTGAACGGCTTATCCGACGACTCTTTCTGCAAATTGATCAGCTGCTGCGCTATGGCGATGATGCGCATATAGTCCGCGCGATCATCGTCGTCGGCGATATAATAGTGCTTGCCGAGCAGCTTGGTGCTCACCACGGACTTGAAGGATCGGCCCTGCGTGACCGCGAACAGCGGATGCGTGCCGAGCTTGTAGGTGTCCGTGGGATATTTCTCGCTGCCTTCGAGATATTGGCCCAGGAACCGGATGACGCTTTCCGGAGAGCGGAAATAGACCTGCGCATCGACATTGACCCAGATCTCCTGGTCATAGTTCTTGCCGGGAAGCCGTCCCGGGATCGCGAGCTCTCCCGGCTTGTAGATGGGAGACGGTGGCGGCCCATCCGGCAGTGCGCCGGGCTTCGGGGACATGACCGACGGCGCAGGAGGCTTGGCTTTGATGGGCTCGACCGTGTCGCATTTCGCCTTGGGCACCAGGCGAACCGCGGATTTCTCGCTCGCCGGGCGCACGATGAACAGTTGATCGTCCCCATGCGAGTCGCTGCCGACCGGCGCGCTGACGTCGAATTTTTGCCCATCCAGCAAGGCGAGCGTTGCCGGTGCGACGGGGATCGCCTTTCCGTCTGCACCCAGCGTCAGGCGCGACAGGGCCATGACCCGCTTGCCGTCGGGCTTGGTCGTGGCACCGTCCAGAGAATAGCAGGCGATGTTGCCGGCAAAGCCGGCCGCATCAGCACCCCAGGGCCGATTGCGAATGGTGCCCACCACGTCGCCGACTTTGAAGGGGACACCCGTTTTCGTCTCCTTGAGCACGAACTCGACACGTTCGATGAGCAAGCGCATCACGAGCTGGCTATCGAAACCCTGGTCGAGATAGTTTTCCACCGTCGATGCCGGAACCGCGCTCAATACCCCCTGGTAGAACTTCTGCGTGTCGAAGATCCCGACCTGGAAGGTGGGCCCGGACGACACCTCGCCGCCTACCGTTGGCGAGAAGAAGTCGACGCCTTCGGCAACCTGCTTCGTCACCTCGGTCGTCGTCGCGGTGGCGGTCGTCGTCTTGTTCGTGTCGGTCACGCCGGAGCCGCGAAACTGGCCGTTCAGGCTGCCCGATGCCTTGACCGAAAGCGACCCGCTCAGCTGACTGATCGAGGTATAGTGCAGCGGCATGCCTTCCTTGGCGCGGACGATGTTGAGCAGGGTCAGCTCGTTCGCCATTCCCGACACGGCGCTGTTATAGTCCACGCTGATCCGCTGGATCGTATGCGGGAACGAGCAGCCGCCGAGCGCTGCGATGACCAGGAGCGAAGCGAACCTACGCATCAATTTCCCCCTTCTTGCTGACGCGTCTGATGCGCATGCCTCAGCAGCTATGCTTCTCGACCCGATAGTTGACGCGAACAGAGGCCGCGGGATCGCTTGGAAGCAGGATCTCGACGTCATCATCACCGATGGGATCAACGCAGCCCTTGAAGCTGCCATAGACCCATTCCTGATCGCCCCATGTGGTGCCCTTTGGAGGCTCGCTGTCCCCGCGATCGGTGCGCAGGATATTGTCCGGTCCGAGCTTTGGCTGCAGATCGGCCTCAAGGAGTCGCCGGATCACCGAGTTGCGCGGATGGCGATAATCTTTGTGGCCGGCGGAAAAGACGACGTAGCGCGGGCTGACCGCCTCGATGAAGCATTGTGAGGAGGCATTGTCGGCGCCGTGGTGCTGGCCAATGAGCACGTCACTGTCGACCAAGGCCGGGTTCGCGCTCGCGACCGTGATGCGTTCGGCGAACTTGCAGGCGTTCCTCGGATCTCGAATATGTCGACCCACCGTATCGCCGGTCAGCAGGACCGAATGCCCGGCATATTCGAAGCGGACGATCAGGCTCACGGCATTATTGTGTTCACCGTCTTCCAATGCCGCGCGTACCCGCGATTGCCCGTCTTGGCCCGCCTTCTCCTCCTGTGGGCCAACCACCCAGTCCGCATCGCCCCAGCCGGCTAGTAGCGTGACGGTGGCGTCTCCCAGGGGCACGACCCGAATTGCATCGATGTTATTGGGACCCGCCTGTTCCGCATATTGTCCTGGGCCTGAGAGCGTGAAGCGGTCGCCTTGAAGCTTGCGCAAGTCATGGACCACGGCGCCGCTGTGATCGATCGCGTTGCGCGCCTGCTTGATCAAGGTTGCGTCCGGGTTTGGCCGATGCGCGTCCCCAGGATGGAATATCTCCAAGGCGCCACGCTTGAGAATGTAGCCCAGCTCTCCGATATGATCGCCGTCCGAGTGGCTGAGAACCACAAGGTCGAGCGGCCTGTGCGGTGCAATCTCGTCCAAGGCCGCAATGCAATATCCCTGGCCCGACACGCGACCCGGATACTTCCAATCGCCGGCGTCGAAGAGCATGACCCTGCCGTCGGGTGTCCGCGCAATCACGCACAGCCCGTTGCCGACATCGACAACGCGCAGATAGGCGCCGTCCGGCTGCGCCAAGGCGGCATTGCCGGTCGGCGCCATGCCGAGCAGCATTCCCAAAGCGATTGTGCGCATAGACGTCCCGCTCATTGTCCTTCCCCCGAATAGCAACGAGGAACGCGCGACTCATCGCGGCAAGAGCGATTTGTTGACGATAGTTTATCTCTGCCCGATCACGAACAATTTCGTGCGAATATATCCGAAATGGACACGGTTGGATCGGAAGTATCTGCGAGTGCTATGCGAGCATTTCATTCGGGATCGAAGGCGAGTTGGGTGGCGTCAGAGGATGGCGGCGGTACGAAGGTCGGTCGCAATTTCGAAGAGCCGAAGGGG
This sequence comes from Sphingomonas sp. JC676, assembly GCF_014489075.1. GTDB lineage: Bacteria > Pseudomonadota > Alphaproteobacteria > Sphingomonadales > Sphingomonadaceae > Sphingomonas. The sequence continues at coordinate 54,981 of NZ_JACTGR010000008.1, forward strand.
GGCCAGCTTGTTTCGAATCCCAAGCGTGGAGCTGGGCTAACCACGCCAGTGCCGTCGTCGAGTAGCTGACCGGTCGGCGCCCCATCCAAGTCAAACTGCGGCGGATTGGGTTGTAACGAATCGGCCCACGAAATCCCGCAATGTCGCAGTTCGAGTCGAGCATGGGACCAACTCTTGGGGGTGGACCTATGCGGACTTTGAATATTGGGTCTAGAAGTTAAGTGATTTGCTTCAATAGCTTATCCAGGGTTGTCGGGTTCTATAGGCCTGGAAAGCGGCGCCGACGCCCGTCCTCCGAACAGTGGAGGGCGCCGGCGATGCGTCAGAAGCGAAAGCGGACGCCGCCGGTCAGGCGCCGGCCGGTCTGGCGGTACTCCTTGGTGCGGTCCGGGGTCACCGAATAGATGAACTCCTTGGCGTTGTTCAGGTTGGTGCCCTCCGCGAAGAAGGTGAATTGCGGCGTCACGTCATAGGACAGGCTGGCATCGAGCTGGCCATAGGCGTCGAAATATTCCGGCTCGCCGTTGCGGCCTGAAGCCACCTGCAGGAAGTTGTCGCGCCAGGTATAGGCGACGCGGGCCTGGACGCCGTATTTTTCGTAATAGCCGACGGCGCTGTACGACCACTTCGACAGCCCCTCGAGCCCGAAGCTGACATTGGCGACCGTGTTGCGGTAGTTGGCGTTGGAGTCGGTATAGTTGAGGCTGGTCTGGACGCCGAAGCCGCTCAGCGCGCCGGGCAGGAAGGTGAGCGCCTGGCGATAGCCGACCTCGAAGCCCTTCACGGTCGCGCCCTGGCCATTGTCCGGCACGGTCACCTGGAAGGTGACCTGATCGACCAGCTGCGGCGTCGTCACCAGCGTCACGAACGAATCGATCTTCTTGTAGAACACCGCGGCATTGAGCAGCGCGCCGCGTGCGAGATACCATTCGAGGCCGGCCTCGACCTGACTGGCGCGGAACGGCTGCAGATTGGGATTGCCGCGACGGATCGTCTCGTTGCCAGGATTGGTCTGGATTGATTGCCGTGGCGACAGGTCCGACAACGTCGGACGGGTCATTACGCGCGAACCGGCGAGGCGCAGGATCAGGTCGTCGGTGAGCGACAGGCGGATGTTCAGCGACGGCAGCCAGTCGCGATAATGGCCGCGGAAGCCCACCGGGACGACCGGCGATAGCGTGATGATGTTCTGGCCCTGGCCGTTCGGGACCGCGCTCAACACGGTCTGCGACGCGCCGGTCGAGGTATAGACCGTGTCTTCCATGCGCAGGCCGCCGTTCACCGTCAGCGCCATGCCGCCGAGACGGGTGTCCCAGGTGCCCATCAGATAGCCGATCTTCACATGCTCATCGACCACCGACGAGGATGCCGCGTCGACGGGTGCCGGATCGAAGGCCTTGCCGTCCTGCGCCGCATATTGGTCGATCAGCTGGACCAGCGTCAGCGGGTTGTAGCTGATCCAGTCGCGGATGATGTTGTCGCTGCCACCGCCCGAGAAGAAATTGCGGTTGGTGGGGCTGAACAGGGATGTCGGCAGCACCCGGTCCGAGCCGCAATAGGCGCATTGCTGGCCGAACGGCATGTTGTTGCCGGTCAGCGTTTTCTTGCGATTCGCATACATGCCGCCCGCCGCGACGGTGAAATTGTCGGCGAGCTTCCACTGCGCATCGGCGCGATATTCGCCGATCTCGTCGTCGACATCGGTGCCGCCGCCCCAGATGTAATAATGCGCAGTCAGACCCTGAGCATTGGTCGCCGCATTGGCATAGTTCGGGCTGGTGAAGCCGTAATCATAGATCGGGCTGCCCGAGCGTCGGTCGAACCACAGGTCGACATTCTTGCGGCGGATGGTGGTGAACAGGCTGTCGTCCTTGCCGCGGCGGCGCGCGGCGGACTGCGAGGCATCGACGCTGATCTTGAAGCGGTCGGTCGGTTCCCAGGCGACGTTGAGGCCGTACTGGTCCGTCGTCACGTCGCGCACGTCGTACTGGATGATCTCGTCGACGAACCCGCCTTGGTAGCGCTGATACACCGCCTCGCCACCCTGGACGACCTGGTCGACGAGGATTCCGCCGGAGAAGTCATAGGCGAGGCCGGTCTGCTGCTCGGTGAACTTGGCCTTCGAATAGAGGCCGTCGAGCGTGATCGTCAGCGTATCTGTCGGCTTGGCCTGGATCGAACCGGTGAAGCCGTAGCGCTTCAGCGTGCGCTCGAAGAAGAAGGGCGACAGGTTCGAGGGCATGGAGACGTTGCTGAAGGGCGCAACGTTCGGCCCGATGCGCCCGCCGGGAACGCCGTTCAGATTGTAATAAGAGTCAGTGCTCGAGCGATGGACATGCCCGGCACCGATCGTGAACTCGTCGTCGCGCACATTCTGATCGGTATAGACCGCGGAGAGCGAGACGCCGAAAGTCCGGTCCGCGTTGCGCCAGCCGATCACCGCCGAGACCTCGGGATTGTAGCGGTCCGCGACTTCGGCCCATTGGACACTGCCAGAGCCCGCCAGTACGAACTGCTGCTTCTGGTCGAGCGGCCGCATCGTCCGCACGTCGACGGTCGCGCCGATCGACGCGCCGTTGATATTCGCCTGGGGCGATTTGTACACGTCCGCGCCGCTGATCACTTCGGAAGGCAGCACGTCGAACGAAAATTCGCGGCCGTTATTGTCGGTGGCGAGCGTGCGGCCGTTGACCGTCACGGCGTTGAACTTGGGCCCGAAGCCGCGGACGGTGACGTAGCGGCCCTCGCCGCGGTTGCGCTCGATCGTGACACCAGCGATTCGCTGGAGCGACTCGGCGACATTCTGGTCGGGCAGCTTGCCGAGATCCTGGGCGACGATCGAATCGACCACGCCGATCGCATTGCGCTTGATGTCTATCGACGCCTGCTCGCTGGCACGGATGCCGGTGACGATGATTTCCTGCGCCGAATCCGGGGATTGCGCGTCATCGCTGGCAGCTTGCGGCTCCGCCGCCTGGGCCGCTGGCTCGACATTCTGCGCAAGCGCGGCACCGCTCCACAGGAGTGCGCCGAATGCGGTGGCGGAGAGCAGCGCAGCGCGCACCTGCCGATCGGAAAAATTCATGGTGATCCTCTCCCTGCTTTTTCTAATATTGCACGAAGGCCAACTGATATGTCAATTAATCATCATACATCATATGTTATACCGGTGTAGGAGCGCGGCCATTGACTGACTGGCGCCGATCGAGTTCGATCGCGGCGCGCGATCTGCACCTGGCAACGAGAGCTTTGACGAGCCGCACCATGACTTCGTCCTTCCCCGAGCATCTGCGCATGCGCCGCCGGCCGCGGTTGGCGGAGGCCGTGGTCGAGGGTCTCGTCAATGCGATCGTGACCGAGACTTATCCCGCGGGCACCGCGCTGCCGCCCGAGGCCATGCTCGGCGAAAAATACCAGGTCAGCCGCACGGTCATCCGCGAGGCGACGATGGCCCTGACCGAGAAGGGGCTGATCGTCTCACAGCAGGGGCGCGGCACGATCGTTCGAGAATCCAGCGCGTGGGACATGCTCGATCCAATGATCCTCGCGGCGCTGTTCCTGCGCGAGGACGGGCTCAGCTATCTCGACAATTTGTCGGAGATCCGCTCGCTGCTCGAAGGCGCGATGGCGGCCAAGGCGGCCCGCCGCCGTCCTGCCGCACTGCTTGCCGACCTGACCGCGCAGATGGCCAGGCTCGAGGCGCTGATCGACATGCCGGCGGCCTATGTGCTCGAGGATGTGCGCTTCCACGACATCATCATGCGCATGTCGGGCGACCGGTTGAGCAAGGCGGTGATCGACGGCGTCCAGTCGGAGGCGCTGCGCACCCATGGCTATAGCGGCAAGCTCAACATCGGCCATATCGAGGAGACGCACGAAGGCCATAAGCGGATCTTCGACGCGATCGCCGCCGGCGATGCCGAAGCCGCCTCTGAGGCGATGCGCGCGCATATCGAAGGCTCCTGGGCGCGCCGCCGCTCCGCGCGGCACGCGCACCTGTAGGGACTAGGCCCCCGCCGTCTTCGCGGCGTCGAAGACGCGGTGCGACGTGCAATTGCCGTCGACCACGTCCCAGTCGATGTCGATGCCCAGGCCCGGTCCTTCGGGCACGTGGATGTTGCCGTCTGCATCCATCAGGTCGCGCAGGCTCTGCTTCATCGGGAGCTGGAAGGTGTCCTCGGGGACGAACAGCTCGAAATATTCCGAATTGCGCACCGCGCAGGCGACGTGGAGATTGGCGACGTCCATCGGCCCCATCGTGGTGGTGTGCAGCTCGCAATTGATGCCGTGCGCTTCTGCCAGGTGGCAGACCTTGAGCGTGCCGGTGATCCCGCCCTTCCACGAGACATCGGCGCGGACCATGTCGAGCGCATCGGCCTTGATCGCCTGGGCGACGCCCCAGGGGCCGCCGCGCGTCGTCTCCGTGCCGACGATCGGGATGTCGACCGCCGCGGCAAGCTTGGCATATTTGTCGAGCTCATAGTCGCGGAACGGCTCCTCGAACCAGTAATAGCCAAGCTGCTCTAGGTGGCGGGCGACGCGGATCGCCTCGGGCAGCGTGTATTCGGCGACCGGATCGGTCATCAGGATCATGTCTGGCCCCACCGCCTCTCGGACCGCGGCGTGGATCGCCATGTCCATGCTGCTCGGGCCGCAGGGATGCACCTTGTACGCCTTGAAGCCGCGCTCCTTGTAGTGGAGCGCCTCGCGGACATAGTCCTCGATCGCCGGCAACCACAGGCTGCTGGCATAGACGGGCAGGCTGGTGCGGTAGCTGCCGAGATACCGGTGGAGCGGAAGCCCGGCGGTGCGCGCCGCGGCGTCCCACAGCGCGACATCGATCGGGCCGGGCAGGAAGACCGGGAAGAAAGCACCGTGCCGGTCGATGTTCCAGAAATCGTGCCAGATCTTCTCGCGGTCATGGATGCTGCGGCCCAGTATCACCGGGGCGATCACGTCGGCGAGATAGGCGTCGGTCACCGCGCCCGAGCGCGCCGCCCAGAAGGTCGCGATCCCTTCGATCCCGTCCGAGGTGGTGATCCGGCCGACACCGTAGCTCCACGGCATCGGCGCCGCGCCTTCGCGCTCCTCGTCGAACAGACCGTTCGGCCGCTTGCAGATCCAGGTCTCGAACTTCTCGACGCGCATTCGGCATCCTCTCTTTAAACTTGTCTTACAGGATACGGCGGCTACACCTTCCCGACAATATCAATCAAGACGGGGAGCGGGATGATGTCGGGCGCATCGCCATTGCTGTTGGCCAATGCGGAGTTCAGCCGGCGCGCGTTCACGCTGGGCATGGGTGCGGCCTTCGCGCTGGCGGCGATGCCGTTGCGTGCCGCGGGCGGGCTGCGGACCTTCCACGACGTGCGCGACTATGGCGCCAAAGGCGACGGCAGGGCGATCGACAGCAATGCGATCAACAAGGCGATCGAGACCGCGTCCCGCACCGGCGGCGGCACGGTGGTGGTCCCGCCGGGCAAATATCTGTGCTTCTCGATTCGGCTCAAGGACGACATCACCCTGGTGCTCTCGTCGGGCTCGGTGCTGATCGCTGCCGATCCCGACACCCATGGTGCGCATTACGATCTGCCCGAGGGCGCGCAGGAAGAGCAGTTCAACGATTTCGGCGTGGTGCATCAGCGTCCGAGCCTGATCTATGGCGATGGCCTCCGCAACATCGCGATCATCGGCAAGGGGCTGATCCACGGTCTGGGGCTGGACCGCGAAGGGCCGGGGCCGCGCTGGCACGGCGTCGAGGGATGGAAGTCGCCCCGGTCGCAGGGCCTGACGCCCGAAGCGGCACGGTTGCTCGACCCGAAGGAGCAGGCGCAGCAGGGGCGGGGCCACAAGGCGATCGGGCTCAAGGGATGCCGCAACGTGCTGCTGCGCGACTTCGCGATCCTGCAGGGCGGGCATTTCGCGGTCTATGTGCTCGGCTGCAGCAACGTCACCATCGACAATCTGACGGTCGACACCGATCGCGATGGCATCGACATCGACTGCTGCCAGAATGTCCGGGTGAGCAACTGCATCGTCAATGCGCCCAAGGACGATGCGATCGTGCTCAAGAGCAGCTGGGGCATGGACCGCAGGATCATCTGCGAGGACGTGACGGTGATCGGCTGCAAGACCAGCGGCTATCTGCTCGGCACCGTGCTCGACGGCAGCTATCAGAAATCGCCCTATCTCTCGACGGACAAGATCGGTGTGCTCGGGCGGATCAAGCTGGGCACCGATTCGATCGGCGGCTTCCGCAACGCGCTGATCACCGACTGTACCTGCGAGAACAGCCGCGGACTGCAGCTCGGTGCGATCGACGGCGGAACGCTGGAGGACGTGACCTTTTCCAACATCACGATTCGCAACCCGGTCAACCATCCGCTGTTCGTCCGGCTCTCCGCGCGGCAGCGGGCGCCGGAGGGCGCCCCGGTCGGCACGGTGCGGCGGGTACGCTTCTCCGATATCAACGTGTCGGGTGCAGACGGACGCTATCCGTGCGGCATTGTCGGCATTGCGGACAAGGCTATCGACGATGTGTCGCTCCAGGGCGTCCATGTCGCGTGCAATGGTGGCGGGACCGAGGAGGATGCGGCGCGCGTGCCACCCGAGCGCCGCAACTCGAGCCTTGAGCCGAGCTTCATGGGCGCGCTGCCCGCGTTCGGCCTTTATGTCCGCCACGCCCGCAACATCGCGGCGAAGGATGTGACCTTCACTGCGGAGCGGGCTGATGCGCGGCCGGCGATCCTGCTCGACGATGTTGTCGGCGCGCGGATCGACGGGCTGCGCTCGAGCGCAGACAAGGGCAAAGCGGTGGGTTCGACGGCGAGCAGCGACGTGGTGGTGGGAGCGGTGGCGAAGCTCGTAAGCTGAGTCTCGCTCCGGGCCGTTATGCCTTCGCGCCCGCGACGATCGGCGCAAGGATCGCCGCCAGCGCGTCGTCGAAATGCTGCGCCATTGCCGCGGCCGCACCGCCCGGACTGCCGGCGACGACCTCGCGGACGATATCCTCGTGCAAGTCCTGCACCCGCTTGAGCTCGGGGGTGGCCGACCAGCGCTCGATGCCGGCGAGCATCGAGGCTTCGATGAGCTGGCGGAACGCCTCGATCAGCAGCGGGTAGAGCGGATTGGCGGTCGCGCGGGCGAGCGTCATGTGCAGCTTGAGATCCAGGCTCGAATAACGTTCGGCATTGCCGAGATGCTCGGCCATTTCGGCCACGATCACCTGCAGCTCGGCTGCGTCCGCGTCGTTGCGGCGTTCGGCGGCGAGCGCGACCATCGCGATCTCGATGCCGCGGCGCATCTCGAGGATGTCGCGGGCCTCGGCCTGGCCGATCAAGACCGCATTCTTGATCACGCGCGAGATCATCTCGCCATCGACCGACACGATCGTCGCGCGCTTGCCGACCGCCATCTCGACAAGACCCGTGCCGGCGAGCGCCCGCATTGCCTCGCGCACCACGGGCCGGCTGACCCCCAGCATCACGCTGATCGTCGTCTCGCTCGGCAGTTTGGCGCCCGGGCGAAGCTGCTCGCTTGCGACATGATCGCGCAGATAGTCGATGACACGTTCGACCAGACCGGTCTTCGCGCCGCCGGCTTCGGCCTCGTTGCTGGTCGCCTGCACAATATGTTCTCCTGGTGCGTAATCTATCGGCAGATTCCGCCGCAGGGCAAGCGGGCCCTGCCCGGCGTTTCTTAAAAAGCCGCTTGCGTCGCTTCGGTGCAAACTGGTAGCACCTGTCTTACAGGATTGCGAACAAGATCCTGAGAGCGAATCCCGTGAGGAAGCTGAGGCATGACCACGAGTATCGGCGCGGCCGCTGACGCGGCCGGCGCCACGGCGTCTGCCGGCCGGTATCGCTGGGTGATCTGCGCGCTGCTCTTCGCCTCGACGACGCTCTGCTACATGGACCGCCAGATATTCGGGCTGCTCAAGCCGACCCTCGATCTCGAGCTCGGCTGGTCCGAGACGGTCTATGGCGACGTGATCGCCACCTTCTCGTTGATGTATGCCTGCGGCTATTTGTTCGGCGGGCGGCTGATGGACCGGATCGGCGTGCGGCGGGGCCTGTCGCTCGCGGTCGCCGGCTGGAGCATCAGCGCGGCGCTGCACGGGTTGATGACGACGGCCTTGGGCTTCAAGTTCGCGCGCGGCGCGCTGGGCCTGACCGAGGGGGGTAACTTCCCGGCCTCGATCAAGGCGGTGCGCGAATGGTTCCCGCCGCGCGAGCGCGCCTTCGCTACCGGACTTTTCAACGCGGGCAGCAATATCGGCGCGATCGTGACGCCGATCAGTCTGCCGTTCGTGGTGGCGCTGGTCGGCTGGCGCGCGGCGTTCGTGTTGGCGGGTGCGCTCGGCCTGATCTGGGTGGCGCTGTGGCTGCGCTTCTACGAGACACCCGCGCGGCGGCGGAGGCTTTCGGCCGCGGAGCTGGCCTATATCCGGTCGGGCGACGGCGACGCGCCCGAGCCGGCCAAGGTGCCGTGGCTGTCGCTCTTCGCCTATCGCGGCACCTGGGCCTATGCACTCGGCATGCTGCTCACCAGCCCGGTCTGGTGGTTCTATCTCAACTGGGTCCCCGGCTTCCTCCACCAGCGCTTCGGCGTGAACATGATGGCGTCGATAGCGCCGCTGGTGACGATCTACCTGATCGCCGACATCGGCAGCGTCGCGGGCGGCTGGATCTCGTCGCGGCTGATCCGCGGCGGCATGCCGGTGCTGCGCGCACGGATGATCGCGATGCTGTGCATGGCGGTGTGCCCGATCCCGGTGGCGCTGGTCTCGGGCGTGTCGGGCATGTGGCCCGCCGTGCTGCTGATCGCGCTGGCGGCGGCGGGGCACCAGGGGCTCTCGGCCAATCTCTACACGATCGTCTCCGACACGCTGCCGGCAGGCGCGGTGAGCTCGGTGATCGGTATCGGCGGCTTCGCCGCCGGCGTCACCGGCATGTTCGTGGCGATGGCGGTCGGACGGATCCTCGACGCCACTGGCGGAAACTACATGGTCCTGTTCATAGGCGCCGCGGCGGCATATCCGCTCGCGGTGCTCGTCATGGCGCTGATCCTGCGGCGGCCCTCGCCGCCGGCGGGGACGTCCGCGGATGGACTGCGACCGGTCTTGATGGAGCAACAATGAACGACGCTGCGCTATTCGCCCTGTTCCGGGCCGAGCTCTACACGCCGGTGGTGGGCGACATTCTCGATACGCTGGGGCTGTACCACCAGTTCCTGCCCGCGCCGATCCAGCCGATGACGACCGACATGACGCTGGTCGGCCGCGCCATGCCGGTGCTGATGATCGACGTCTATGGCCCTCAGGACCAGCCCTTCGGCAAGCTCACCGAGGCGCTCGACCAGCTTCAGCCGGGCGACATCTATCTCGCCAGCGGCGGTGAGATGCGCTGCGCCTATTGGGGCGAGATCCTGACCGCTACCGCTCGGATGCGCGGCGCGACCGGCGCGGTGATCAACGGCTATCACCGCGACACGCCCAAGGTGCTCGAGCAGGACTGGCCGGTGTTCAGCCGCGGTCGCTTCGCGCAGGATTCCGGAGTGCGCACCAAGGTCATCGACTATCGCTGCCGGATCGAGGTGGGGCCGGTGACGGTGGAGCCGGGCGACCTGGTGTTCGGCGATCTCGACGGCGTGATCGTCATTCCCAGGGCGCACGAGGCCGAGGTGGTCGAGCGCGCGTTGGAGAAGGTGCGCGGCGAGAAACTGGTGCGCAAGGAGATCGAGGCCGGCATGTCGAGCACCGATGCCTTCGCCAAATACGGGATATTGTGAGCGGCAGCCATGACGACAGCATTTAGGATCCACGCGGCGGACAATGTCGCGACCTTGCTCGGCGATGCCGAGGACAGCGTCGAGCTGCGCGGTGAGGGTGGCGGCACGCTGGCGCTTAGGGAGCCGATCGCGCTCGGCCATAAGGTCGCGCTCGTCGATATCGGCAGCGGCGCGCCGGTGGTGAAGTTCGGCATCACCATCGGCACCGCGAGCGGGCCGATCCGCGCAGGCGACTGGGTCCATCTCCACAATATTGAAAGCAGCTTCGACGAGCGCTCGGGCAGCTTCGACGTGGTGACGGGCGTGGCAAAGGACACGAGCTATGATTGAGCCGTTCGATCGCAAATGGACCGGCTATCAGCGCCCCGACGGGCGCAAGGGCATCCGCAACCTCGTACTGGTGATCTACACCGTACAGTGCGCCGCGTTCGTCGCCCATGCGATTGCGGCGGGCGAGGACGATGTCCAGGTCATCGGCTTCCCGGGCTGCTACGACAATCAATATGCGATCCGGCTGGTGCTCAGCCTTGCGCGGCATCCCAATGTCGGCGCGGTGCTCTCGGTCGGGCTCGGTTGCGAATATACCCAGCCGGCGCGGATTGCCGAGGCGGTGGCGAAGAGCGGCCGGCCGGCGGAATCCTTCTTCATCCAGGATGTAGGCGGTACCCGCTCCTCGACGGAGAAAGGCAAGGACATCGTCCGGAGCCTGCGCGACCGAATCCGGCGCGAGACGCCGCGCGTGCCCATGGGCTTCGCCGACCTGACGCTCGGCGCCGAATGCGGCGGATCGGACGGGACAAGCGGACTGGTGGGCAATCCCGCGGTCGGGCGGCTGTTCGACCGGGTGGTCGATGCCGGCGGCTCGGCGATTTGCGAGGAGATCGTCGAGATGATCGGCCTGCGCGACGTGATCCTGGCGCGCGCCGCCGACGATCGCGCGCGCGCCGAGCTGGAGACTGCCTATGCCAAGGCCGAGCGCTATTGCCGCGAGGTGCGGCAATATTCGATCTCGCCGGGCAATTTCGCCGGCGGGCTCACCACGATCGAAGAGAAGAGCATGGGCGCCTTCGCCAAGAGCGGTTCGCGTGCCATCCAGGGCGTGATCAAGGTCGGCGAGGCGCCGCCCTGGCCGGGCATGTGGGTTATGGATTCGGTGCCCGACGAGCATTTCATGCAGTTCGGCTACACCAATCCCAACGACACCGAAGGCATCATGGATCTGATCTCGGGCGGCAGCCAGATCGTGCTGTTCATCACCGGGCGCGGCAGTGTGATCGGATCGCCGGTGTCGCCCCTGATCAAGGTCACCGGCAACAGCCGCACCTACAATCGTATGAACGAGGACATGGATTTCGACGCGGGACGCGTGCTGGCGGGCGAACTGACGCTCGACGAGTGCGCGGCCGAGCTCGGCGCGATGGTCGCCGACGTAGCCGAGGGCATGCCGAGCAAGCCAGAGGCGCTCGGCCACAGGGAGTATTTCGTGATGTACAAGCACCAGGACACGCCGGATCTCGAACGGGGATGCCGCAATGTCGCTTGATGCCGCGCGGGCGTTCAACCTTGAGGGCGAGGTCGCGCTGATCACCGGCGGCGGCTCGGGCCTTGGCCTGGGCATGGCGAAGGCGCTGCATGCCGCCGGCGCCAAGGTGGTGCTGGTCGGGCGCCGCGCCGAGCTTGTGCAGGCCGCCGCCGAGGAACTGGGCGAGGGCGCCTATTGGGAAGCGGCCGACGTTACCGCGTTCGATGGCGTGCCGGCGCTGGTCGAGCGGGTGATCGCGAAGACCGGCAAGATCTCGATCCTGCTCAACAATGCCGGGATCAACTTCAAGAAGCTCGCGATCGACACCGAGGTCGCCGAATTCTCGAACATGCTCGACACGCATGTGCTCGCCGCGCACGCGCTGACCCGTGCGGTGCTGCCCGGGATGCTCGCGGCGGGGCATGGCAGCATATTGTTCACCGCCTCGATGACCTCGATGCTCGGCATGCCCGGCGTGATCGCCTATTCGGCGGCCAAGTCGGCCTATGTCGGCATGGTCCGTGCGCTCTCGGTTGAAGTGGCGGGCAAGGGGGTGCGGGTCAATGCGATCGCGCCCGGCTGGATCGAATCGCCAATGCTGCGCAAGGCGCTCGACAATGATCCGGCGCGCTCGGACCGCATCCTGCAGCGCACGCCGATGGCCCGCTTCGGCGAGGCCGAGGATATCGGCTGGGCCGCGGTCTATCTCTGCTCGCCCGCCGCCAAGTTCGTTACCGGTGTTCTGCTGCCCATCGACGGCGGCGCCTCTCAAGGATTCTGATGCAATGACTAGCGAAGCGCCGCTCGCGCCGCATCCCGATCGCCTGCTTCCCGCCGATCCCGAGACCCGTGCGATCGCGCGCGAGCTCTATTTGTCGGTCAAGGACCTGCCGATCATCAGTCCGCATGGGCATACCGACCCGTCCTGGTTTGCGGAGAACCAGCCTTTCCCAGATCCGGCGACGCTCTTCATCATCCCGGACCATTACATCTTCCGGATGCTCTACAGCCAGGGCGTGCCGCTCGAGGAACTGGGCGTTCCGCGGATCGACGGCGGCTGGACCGAGACCGATACGCGCAAGATCTGGCGGCGCTTCGCCGAGAATTTCCACCTGCTGCGCGGCACGCCGAGCCGGATGTGGCTCGACTATGCGTTCCACGAGATCCTCGGCATCACCGAGCGGCTCTCGTCGACCAATGCCGACCGGATCTACGACCAGATCGACTCGCAGCTGAAGCGACCCGAATTCCTGCCGCGCGCGCTGTTCGAGCGCTTCCGCATCGAAGCGATCGCGACGACCGAGAACCCGCTCGACGACCTGCGTCATCACAAGGCCGTCAGGGCAAGCGGCTGGTCGGGCCGGGTGATGACCGCCTTCCGGCCGGACAATGTCACCGATCCCGAGCATCCGCGCTTTCGTGAGGATTTGCCCGAGCTGGGGCGGATCACCGGGCACGACGTCGGCAGCTGGGAAGGCTATCTCGCCGCGCTGCGCGACCGGCGGCGCTATTTCATCGAGCATGGCGGGGCGACCTCGACCGACCATGGCCACCCGACCGCGCATACCGAAAATCTGTCCCAAGCCGATGCGGCGGCGCTCTTCGCGCGCGTGGCCTCGGGCCAGGGCGATCCCGTCGACGCCGAGCGCTTCCGCGGGCAGATGCTAACCGAGATGGCACGGATGAGCCTTCAGGACGGGCTGGTCATGCAGCTCCATCCCGGCGCGCTGCGCAGCCAGAATCCGTACATCAACCGGACCTTCGGCGAGGCCAAGGGCGACGACTGGCCGTCGCGTACCGACTATGTCCATGCGCTGAAGCCCTTGCTCGACGCTTTCGGCAACGAGCGAGACCTGACGATCATCCTCTTCACGCTCGACGAGAGTACCTATGCCCGCGAGATTGCGCCGCTCGCCGGCCACTACCCGGCGCTGCGCATCGGCCCCGCCTGGTGGTTCCACGACAGCCCCGAGGGGATGAAGCGCTTCCGCGAGCAGGTGACCGAGACCGGCGGCTTCTACAACACGGTCGGCTTCAACGACGACACGCGCGCCTTCTTCTCGATCCCCGCGCGGCATGATCTGAGCCGGCGCGTGGACTGCGGCTTCCTGGCTCAGCTGGTCGCCGAGCACCGGCTTGAGCGCGACGAGGCGTTCGCGGTCGCCAAGGACCTGGCCTATAATCTGGTGAAGGTGGCGTACCGGCTCTAACTTTCTTCTCCCTTGATGGGAGAAGGAGGGGCCCGGCGCCCGGAGGGCGTGAGAGGGTAAGGGTGCGCTATGCTCGCGGCGATATCGATCGCGGACAGGTCACCCCCGCCAAACCCTCCCCCGTCAAAGGGGAAGGACGTAAGACATCACCCCTCCACCGCCGCGGGCGCGCCGTTCACCCGGACATTCTCCAGCTTCACCCCCGGCACGCCGCGTGCGATCAGGTGGGTGCGCTTGGGATCGGTCAGCGTCACGTCGATGTCGCGCAGCGTGAAGTTCGAGATCGCCGTGGTCGCGTTGCCCGAGATGTTGCCGAAGCCGCGCGTGGTGCCGCGGACATCCTCGATCACGATGTCGCGGATGATCCCGCCGGGAGGGGCCGCGGGAACCTTCGTGCCATGGGTCAGCCGGGCGTTGACGATCAGGCCGAGCGCGGGATCGTCGGCGCCGAACCTCTCGGGATGGCCGAGGCCGTAGAAGACCTCGCCATTGTGCCAATGGTTTGCCGGGGTCGACGCCTCTTGCAGGCGAATGCCCTTGACGTGAAGCCGCTCATAGACCTGGCCGGGCGTGTCCGGGCGGATCTTGAAGCGGATTGTCGGCATGTCGCCGACATTGGTAATTCGCTCGACCTTGATGTCGCGCATGATCGTGCCGTTGCTGCCGAAGGTGACGCAGCCCAGCCCCTCGGTGAACACGCAGTCATGGATGTGGATGCGCTCGGTGGGCGGCGCTTCGGCATAGGCGGCGGCGCCGGCGCCTTGGGTGCCCTTCAGCGCGATGCAGTCATCGTCGACCGAGAAATGGCAGCGGCGGATCGTCACGTCCTGGCAGCTGTCGAGATCGATGCCGTCGCTGCTCGGCGCGCGGATATGGTGCGGCACCTGATAGCGGCAATCCTCCACCACCGCCCGGCGACAGCGAAACATATGGAGGTTCCAAAAGGCCGAATCCTTGAAGGTGACTCCGCTCACCAACAGGTCGTCGCAATCCTGTAGGAAGGCGAGCTGGGGGAAGTGATACTGGACCGGGCGGCCCTCGACGCTTTCCTTGGGCGCGTCGAAGAACATGCGCCAGAACGGCTCGCCATTGCCGTCGAGCGTGCCGGGACCGACGATGCGCAGGCCCTTGTTGCCGGTCGCGTTCACCAGCGCCATGCGCAGCGCCTCGGGGTACACCTCGACGAAGCGTCGCAGGACCAGCGGATAGTCTTCGAGGTTGGGCGAGCCCTTGAGCACCGCGCCCTCGCGCAGCTCCAGGCCCACGCCGTCCTTGAGCACGATCGAGCCGCTCAGGAAGGTGCCGTGCGGCACTACGACCATGCCGCCGCCGGCGTGCGCGCAGGCGTCGATGGCCCCCTGGATCGCCCTGGTGTTAATCGTGCTGCCGTCGGCGACGGCGCCGTAGCGGGTGATGACGAAGCGCCGCGCGGGCGCTGTCGCCATGCTCGGAAAGGCAGGCAGCGCGCATAGCAGCCCCGCCGCGGGCAGCCCGGCGAGCATCTCGCGTCGTGTTTGGTGCATTCCCAACCCTTTCCGTCTCCGGCTCAGCCACATTCGCGAAACATTTTGTCCCGCGATGGGCTTTGATCTTGTCTTACAGGTTCATCTGTCTTACAGGTTTGTCCACCTCAAAGGCAAGAACCGACATAGAGGGAGGATAATGATGGCATATGTTACGCGGCGCTTTGCCGCGCGCGGGGGCATGGTTTCGGCACTGGCACTGGCGACGGGCATGACGCCGGCCATGGCGCAGACCACCACTACCACGACCACCCAGGACCAGCAGCAAGCCGAAGCCCAGCAGACGCAAGAGCCTGCGTCCGACGAGATCATCGTTACGGGCTTCCGCGGCTCGCTGGAGCGA
Source organism: Sphingomonas sp. JC676 (assembly GCF_014489075.1). Classification (GTDB taxonomy): domain Bacteria; phylum Pseudomonadota; class Alphaproteobacteria; order Sphingomonadales; family Sphingomonadaceae; genus Sphingomonas. The sequence continues at coordinate 70,368 of NZ_JACTGR010000008.1, forward strand.
TCGCTCGCGACCAAGCGCAACGAGACCGGCGTAGTCGATTCGATCTCGGCGGAGGACGTGGGCAAGTTTCCCGATTCAAACCTGGCGGAATCGATGCAGCGCCTGCCGGGCGTCGCGCTCGCCCGCGGCGACGGCGGCGAAGGCAAGACCATCTCGGTTCGCGGCCTTGGCGCGCAGTTCACCCGCGTTCGCCTCAATGGCATGCAGGGCTCGAGCTCGACCAACTCGTCGGACATTCGCTCCGGCTTCAACTCCTCGCGCTCGTTCGATTTCAGTGTGTTCGCGTCGGAGCTGTTCAGCGAGCTGACCGTGCGCAAGACCTATTCGGCGGATGTCGAGGAAGGTTCGCTCGGCGCCACGGTCGATCTCCAGACGCCGCGGCCGCTGTCGTACAAGGACGATTTCACCTTCGCGGCGAGCGCGCAGGGCACCTATGACGACCTGCGCGAACGCGTCAGCCCGCGCGTCACCGGCCTGATCTCCCAGAAGTTTCTCGACGGCACCTTCGGCATCGCCGCGTCGGTCGCCTATACGAAGCGGTACACGCGCGAAGAGGCGTGGTCCGCGGTCGAGGTGTATCGCGGCACCCAGCAGGGCGGCTTCTGCTCGCCGGTCGGCTATCCGACGCAGAACCCTGGAAACAACGCGGCGGTGGGCACGGATGGGCTGAACTGCGCGACGGGCATGCCGCGTTTGCCCAATACCACTCAGAACGTCGCCAATTACGAAACTGCGCGCAACGCGTTCATCTATCGCAGCCCGCGCTGGCTGCGTTCGGACCAGGATTATTCGCGGCTCGGCGCGACGGTCACGCTGGAGGCGGAACCCGCCGAAGGGACCAAGGTCGCGATCGACGGCCTCTATTCGCGGTATGACGTGACCCGGCGCGACTATTCCTTCGCTGCGAACTCATTCGCGCGCGGCACCGCCAATCACGGCCAGCCCATGACATCGGTCGCCGATATCGCGGTCGATTCCCTCGGCAGTATCCAATACGGCAAGTTCAACGGCGTCGATATCTCGAACGATATCGCGCTGCGGAAATACACGACCACCTTCCGCCAGATCAACATGTCCGTATCGCAGGAACTGGGCAAGCTGACGATCGACGGCTATGTCGGCCTTTCGCTCTCCACGCTTGCCAACCCGGTCTCGACGCAGATCAGCTTCTTCGCCAACGACGTCAACAATTTCTCCTATGACTTCCGCGGCGGCGGCAGCGTGCCGGTGGTCGACTGGGGCTTCGATACCACCAACGCGGCCAACTATCTGTTCGCGCCCAATGTCGCGGCAGGGGGCGTCACCATCTTCCGGAACCTGCTCAACAAGGGCGACAACCGCGAGGATACCGAGAACATCACCGCCGAGTTCAACGCCAGCTACGCGCTCTTCGACGGCTTCAAGGTCCGCGCCGGCGCTCAATATCGCGAAGGCAATTACAAGCGCTATTCGCGGACTCGCGCGGGCAATGTGACCACCGGGTCGCTTCCTCCCGGAACCGCGATGAGCTCGGTGATGACGCTGATCGACGGCTTCGGACAGTCGATGCCGGGCAATGTGGGAGGATCCTGGCTGGCGCCCGACTATGACGCGATCGACAAGCTGATCGACTTCACCAACGATACGTCGGGCCCCTATGCGCTCGCGCCGATCCCGGTACGGGACCGCCTCAACGAAGCGGTCACCGGCGCCTATGGCATGGTCGAGTTCGACACCGACGCGCTGCCGGTGCGCCTGCGCGGCAATATCGGCGTGCGTTATGTCCACACGGACCAGAGCGGACAGGGCACGGTGGCGGGCGTAACGCGCGCGCTGTCGCGCTCCTATGACGATTGGCTGCCCTCGGCGACCATCACCGCGGACCTCACCGACAAGCTGATCCTGCGCCTTGCCGCGGCGAAGGTGATGGCGCGACCGGAGCTCAACCATATCCTGCCGGCCGGCGTGAGCATCGCGCTCAACACGCGCACCATCTCGGGTCCGAATTTCTATCTCGAGCCGATCCGCGCCAAGACGGTGGACGCCTCGCTCGAATATTATTTCGGAAGGCGCGGGCTAATCGCGGTGGGCGGCTTCTACAAGGACATCGACAGCTATATCCAGTCGCTGTCGGAGACCATGACGTTCGGCCAGACCGGGCTGCCGCTTTCGCTGATCGCGGGTTCGCCCTGGGACGCGAACACCGAATTCACGGTGAGCGGCCGGCAGAACACGCCGGGCGGCCCGCTCAAGGGCATCGAGGTCAACGTCCAGACCGGCTTCGACTTCCTGCCGGGCTTTCTCAAGAACTTCGGCATGCTGGCGAACTATACCTTCGTCGACTCCAAGATCACCTACTGCCTGACGTCGAACGCGCCCTGCACGGGCACCAACACGGTCGTCCGGGACCTGGTGAACCTGTCCAAGAATACGCTGAGCGGCACGCTCTATTATGAAGACAGCAAGTTCAGCATCCGCGGCACGGCGACCTATCGCGATAAGTATCTGCTGGTGGTGCCGACCTCGCGCCTGCCTAGCGACGTCCAGGGTGCGAGCTCGACGATCTTCGTCGACATGGCTGCCTCCTATCAGGTGACGCCGCAGATCCAGATTCGCCTGGAGGCGCAGAACCTCACCAACGAGGCACTCGAATTCTATTACGATTCGGTCCGCCAGGATCCCTATTACACGTCGTTCACCGGACGGAAGTTCTCCGCCGGCGTCGCGTTCAAGTTCTAAGGAAGCGCCGAGGCGCCAAAAGGGGGAAGCCCGGCCCAACCCTCCCCGGGTCGGGCTTTCCCTGTTTAGCGCTGGACCTTGATCGTCACCTTGCCGGTCGCGGCCCATTCGGTCCCGCGCAGCAGCAGCGTGCGGAACCAGGGGTTGGCGAGATCGGGCGACGGCTCGTTGCGCCAGGTATGGCCGAGCATCGTGACATAGACACGGCCCTTGCCCCAGCGGCGTATCCAATCGATCGGCTCGCGCTCCTGAACCGCCTCGCACCAGGCATAGGTCAGGTAGGTGAGCGCGCCGCTGCGCACGACCGCTTCCGGTCCGTGCTGGCCATAGGTGAGCTGCTCGGACTGGACCGTGAAGTCGGCAGGCAAGCCGCGCGTGATTGGATGGGTGCGGTCGCGCACCGTGACGTCGAAGTCCAGGCGGCGCGGATGATTGGGATTGTTGCTAGTGCCGGCGGGAATGATCACCGGCTTGCCGCGCGCATCGAAGGTCACGCCGGGTCCGAAGCTATTGGGCCGCCACAACAACCCGACCATATCCTCATAGGCATGCCAGCCCGGGAAGGCATTGTTGGCGGCGTGGTAGCTCACAAAGCCGCCGCCATGCCGCACATAGGCCTCGAAATTGGCCCGTACCGCGCTGGGCCACTGGATGACGTCGGCGCCATGGTCGCCGCCATTGAAGTTGCTGATGACGACGGCATAGCGCGCGAATTTGGGGCGCCATGCATCCCATTCGGCGGGCGCGGCGCCGCGCGGCGGGCTGGTCGAGACGTCGACGTCGAAGCGACCGCTCTGCTCCAGGATCCGCTTGAGTACCGGCGTGGTGGCGGGCCAGTCGTGATTGTTGATTCCGTCGACGATCAGCACGCTCAGCCGTGTGGGGGCGCCGTCCGCTGGAAAAGCGAAGCCGGTGAGGGCCACGAGGGACAGTGACAGGCGGACGATCATCGCGCGGGCTCCTGGAGCGTATAGAGGATGGCGGAATGCGGCGGCACGGTCACCGTCCGTCCGGGCTTGACCACGGTTTCGCGCAGGGCCGTGCCGTCCTTCGCGTCGCGCGCGGGCCCGGTCAGCAGCATCGCATCGCGCCTGGCGGGCGCGGGCAGGGTGATGGTCGCGGGCACCAGATCCTTGTTGACGATCGCGATCCGGCGGGTTCCCCGGTGCTCGAACGCATAAGCGTTGACGAAGCGGCTGGCGCCGCTGAGCGTCGCCGGAATGAAGGTCGCGCCGGTGACCAGCTGCGCGAACCGGATGCCGTAATATTCCGGGCGGCGCGTGAAGCCGGTCGAGGGGGCTCCCACGATCGGCGAATAATGGCCATTGCCGCCGCCGTGCCAGTTGACGCCGATCCAGCCGAGCTGGGCGAAGCGCAGCATGATGTCCGCGCACCATAGCGCCGAGGCTAAGGTGTCGGAGACACCCGCCTGGCCGCCGTTCCAGCAGCTATTCCCCTCGGACAGGCGATAGGGCAGGCCCGCGGTCTTCACCGCCGCTTGCACCACCGCGAAGCGATCGGCGTGCATCGTCGTGGTGCTGGGATCAGGTTCCATCAACTGGGCGATTGTCGCTTCCGGATTCCCGGCTGGGCCCATCGCGTAATAATGGCCGGTCAGCATGACAACGTCGCGATGCTTCGGCGCTTCCGCGGCGAAGGCGGTGAGGTAATCGAGCTTGTTCGAGATGTCCGGCCCGGCGAACTTTGCGCCCGGCGCCGCGGCGGCGACCGCATCGTGAAAGTCGTTCCATTCGCGGATGAAGTCGGTGGGCGTCCACGTCGCCGGGCGATAGCGGGTGCGGAAGCTGTCGGGCTCGTTGCCGATTTGGAGCAGTATCAGGCGCGGTCCCAGGATGCGCTGGACAGCCGCGGCCTCGGCGGCGGCATTCTCCTTGCTGCCCTGGCCGAAATTGAGGCCCCAGATGCAGTTCCACCCGGTCGCGTCGAGAAAACCGCGCAGGTTGCGCAGCGCCAGCGCGGTGGTGACCGTGCCGTGCTTCACGGTCTTGGACGTATCCGGTCCGAACACCTCGAAGGGCGGGGGACCGACCGGATCCTGGTCCGAATAGCGGGTATATTCGCTCGAACCGCCGCCAATGCGGAGCACGCCCGAGGGCGAGAGCTCGCGGAAGAGCGCGATCAGAGCCTTGTTCGAGGGTGCGAAAAAGTCCGGGTTGGCGAACTGGGCGGCTTCATAGGAAAGGCCGACATAGTCCGCGGGGATGGCGGGGCCGGTCGCGCTGGCGCCAAGCGACAGCGTGGCGTCCGATGTCCGGGCAAAGGCGAAGCGCGGTAGGCCTGCCGTGGCGGTGGCGACGGCGATGCGATTGAGCAGCTGGCGACGATTCATGGGGTCTCCGAAGGGTCGGGGAATGCGGCTATTGCAGGTTGACGAAAGGCGTGACCGTCGACGAGCAGCGCCGCCCCGGTAACGTACTCGGCCATGTCGGACGCGAGGAACACAATCGGCCCGATCATGTCCTCGGGCTGGCCAAGCCGGCCGAACGGCACGCGGCCTTCCAAGTACCTGCGCTCGGCCGTGGCGAGATCCTCCTTGTTGATCTCGGTCAGGACCGTGCCGGGGAGCACCGGGTTGGAGCGGATGCCGAGCCGGCCGAGCTTCTCGGTCTTCGTGACGCAGCTCCCAGCGCCCGCATCGTCGCGGCGATAGGTGATCGCGATGTTCGCGTGTTGCGCTGCGCCGTTCGCGGCGGCGCGGTCGATACCTGTCGATGCGCTTGTCACGAGCACCGTCTTGTCTTCGGGCAGCCTCGCCATTTCCACCCTCGACTCAAGGAGCGTTTGACGCTGGCTGAGCTGCCAGTCTAATATCTCAGACTAGGCATTATAACATTTCAGATACGAAGGAAACGGGATCATGAAGCTTTGTCGTTACGGTCCGAAAGGTGCTGAGAAGCCGGGCATTATCGCCGCGGACGGATCGCTTCGCGACCTGTCGGGGGTGATCGACGACATCACCCCGGGCACGCTTTCTGGGGCGAAGCTGGCGGAGCTGCAGTTGCTCGACACTGCGCTGCTGTCCCGCGTCGAGGGCAACCCGCGCTATGGCGTGCCCTTTGCAGGCACGCGCCAGTTCATCGCGGTGGGCCTCAACTATGCCGATCACGCTGCTGAATCGAACCTGCCGATCCCCGAAGAGCCGGTGGTGTTCAACAAATGGGTGAGCTGCCTCCAGGGGCCCAACGACCCCGTCGTCATCCCGCGCGGATCGGTGAAGACCGACTGGGAGGTCGAGTTGGGCGTCGTGATCGGCACGCGCGCCAATTATGTCGAGGAAGCCGATGCGCTGCGCCATGTCGCCGGCTATTGCGTGATCAACGACGTTTCCGAGCGCGAATGGCAGGTCGAGCGCGGCGCCACCTGGGACAAGGGCAAGGGCTTTCCAACCTTCGGTCCCGTCGGGCCATGGCTGGTGACCGCGGACGAGGTCGGCGATCCGCAGAATCTCGACATGTGGCTCGAGGTCAACGGCAAGCGCATGCAGGACGGCAACTCGAGCACGATGATCTTTGGCGTCGCCAGGCTCGTCTCCTACATCAGCAGCTTCATGACGCTGGAGCCCGGCGACATCATCACCACCGGCACGCCGCCGGGCGTCGGCCTGGGGCAGAAGCCAGCGCCCTGGTATTTGAAGGCGGGCGACGTGGTGCGGCTCGGCATCGAGAAGCTGGGCGAGCAGCAACAGGAATTCATCGCCTGGTCGGGAGAATAAGCTTCGCAGATCCTCCTCCTCAAGGGGAGGATCTGCCCGGGTCAGCCCGACGCTGCCCGATCAAACACCAGGAGAGGTTGCGCATGGAAACACGGTTCGGGCGGCGATCTTTCCTCAGTGGAGCCGCGATGGGCGCGGGAGCTCTGGCGATAGGTCCCGCCGGCGCGCAGGAGCATGGGGCGCCGCAGGCCGACGCCGGACCCGCGCTGCTCGAATATCAGGAGCAGAGCCGCGCGCGACGTATGCGCTGGTGGCACGACGCCAAGTTCGGGATGTTCATCCATTGGGGCCTGTACAGCGTGATCGGGCACCAGGAATGGGTGCTCGAATCCGAGGGCATCCCGATCCCAGAATATGAGAAGCTGGCGAAGCACTTCACGCCAAGGCCCGGCGCGGCGCGCGAATGGGCTCGGCTCGCGAAGCGTGCGGGGCAGAAATACATGGTGCTCACCACCAAGCACCATGAAGGCTTCTGCCTGTGGGATACCAATCTCACCGACTATAACGCGGCGCGGCAGGGCCTGAAGCGTGACCTGGTGCGGGAGTTCGTCGAGGCGGCCCGGGCCGAGGGGCTCAAGGTCGGCCTCTATTACTCGCTGATGGACTGGCATCATCCGGACGGCGCGATCTGTGCGAGCGATCCCGCAGCGCGCGAGCGGTTCGTCGCCTATACCCACGGCCTAATCCGCGAACTGCTGACCAACTACGGCAAGATCGACATCCTCTGGTACGACGTCACCTGGCCGCTGACGCCCGAGCAATGGCGCGCGGAGGAGATGAACAAGATGGTGTTCGATCTCCAGCCCGAGATCATCGTCAACAACCGCAACGGGCTGGCGGGCGACTTCTCGACTCCCGAGCACAAGGTCGCCGCCGACCAGCGCGCCTGGGAGACGTGCGAGACGATGAATCTCGGCTGGGGCTATCAGCGCAGCGACGACGAGTGGAAGAGCGCAAAGCGTATCGTCAACGACCTGACGCTCTGCGTACAGCAGGGGGGCAACTACCTGCTCAATATCGGGCCGGATGCGGAGGGGAATGTTCCGCGCGAATCGGTCGAGGTGCTCGAGCAGGTAGGCGCGTGGCTGCGCACCAACGGCGCGTCGATCTACGGCGCCGAAGGGAAGGCGGCCGACGCGTTCGGCAACTATACCAACTTCACCCGGGCCGGTAACAAGCTCTACGTCCATGTCTATTTCTGGCCGTCCAGGACCCCGGCCGCGCAGTGGCTCGACTTCTACCAATCCGAGACGGTGGTCGCGGTGGGCGGAGTGCGATCGAAGGTGCTTACGGCGCGGGTGCTCAAGACCGGGCAGCCGGTCAAGTTCACCCAGGACGGCGTCGCGCTGCGGCTGACCGGCCTGCCCGATGCGGCGCCCGATTCCCCGACCACGGTGATCGAGATCGAATGCGACGGCCCGGCATTCGTCGACCATCACCTGATCCGGCCCGAATGGAAGCGCTACGGGGTCGGCACCGTCACCTGAGGTGACTGCAGGGAACTTGGTTGCTCCGGGTCCGAAAAGATGGGCGGGCGCGACTGTCGAAGCGCCCGCCCCAGGGGGAGCTCAGTTTTCCCTTGGCTGGGTCCAGCGCCGCGGGCTCGCGGAGGCAAGGCGCAAGGCGACGGTAACCGGGCGGCCGGCTTCGCAAGCGATCTCGCAGCTGTCTTCCCCGGCGCGGGGCGCACGCTTCAGGGTGCCGCCCGAGACGTTCGCGGATTCGATGCCGTGCCATGCCGCCAGCGTGATCGTTTGGGGGCGGAGCGAGGTGATCTGGACCTCGGCAGTGCGCGCGTCCAAGTCCCAGCGCAGCCGGTCGATGCGCGCGAAGCTGCGCGCCAGCATACCGCTGATGCTGCCGCGCCGGAGGTCCGCGGGCAGCGCGGGCAGGATCTCGATCAGGCCGGGCCGCGAATAGCAGAGCATTTCCATCAGGACGGTGGGCAGGCCGCCCTGCGCGTCCGGCTGCGGGCCGCCATAGGGATTGTGCGAGCTGCGCATCGTCTGGTTGAAATAGCCCTGATTGAGCAGCTGTTTGATCTCCCAGTCGACCAGATACGGGTCCTTGAGCCGTGCCGCGGCCAGTGCGCGGTGGCACAGGCCGTGCGCCGAACTATTGGCGGGGCCGCGCTTCCGGTCGGCGAGCAGCGCAGCACGGGCGAGATCGGGCGACCGGGTCGGTTGGATCTCGTCCGAAGGCCAGGCGCCATAGAGATGCGAGACGTGGCGCTGGTCGTAATTCTCGTCCAGCCCTGGCCAGCCCCATTCCTTGAGCGTGCCGTCATCGGTGGTGCGATAGGGCGGCATCTTGGACAGGATCGCCTTCCATTTGGGGATCTGGTCGCTATCGCTCCCCAGTATCTCGCACGCCTCGATCAGATGGGTCAGCACCTCGCGGCAGACCATCACGTCCATCGCCGAATTGATCACAAACGGTACCGGCGGCGCCATGTGGAAAGCGTCGTACGGGGTCAGCGGCCAGGCGTCGGTCGGCAGGGGCTGTGCGTTGAGCGGCCAGTTCTCCGGCGAGAAGCTCGGCACGAATACATAGTTGCCGCGTTCGTCCTCGACCGAGAGGAAGTCCTCGTAGAACAACGCCAGCTCCTTGAGCCCGGGTACGACGCGGTCGCGCAGGAACCGGGTGTCGCCGGTGGTGAGATAATAGTCCCAAAACGGGCTGTAGAGCCAGCCGCCCGCCGAGATCCAATAGGGGTGCGGCCAGATGCCGGCGCCCTCGGTCGTCGCATAATGATAGCTGACGCCGAACTCCTTGTTGGGCATCAGCGGATAGACCGCACCGCGCGCGCCGAAGATATTCTTCGCGTTGTTGCGGCAGTCAGGGAGGATACCCTCGATCCAGTTGAAATAGGGCTGCATCACCTCCGGCAGGTCGCCCATAGCGCCGGGCGCCATCTGGAGGTTGATGTTGATGTTGACCTCGCCGCCTATCGGCTGGACCGGGAATTCGCCCGACGAGAGCAGCATCCAGTAGCGTCCCATGTCGAATAGCCGCTCGAGCATGGCGGGCGCGTAATCGGGGCGGGTGCGCTGGTCGTCGAGCAGTTCCTCGCCCGAAAGCGCGCGCTGGCTGGTGCCGCCGAGATCGAGCGTGACGCGGTTCATGATCTCGGACTGGATCGGGCGGTGGCGCGCGAGCAGCGTGTCATAGTCACCGTCGAGTCCGGCCATGCCTGCGACGAGCCCGTCGACCAAGTCCCTGGCGAAATCCTTGAACCACTGGATGCGCGTCAGCAGCACGATCGAGCTGGCATTATCGATGACGAGCCTGTTGCCGTCGCGCCGCGCGGTGCCGCCCTTGCGGATCACGCGGACCACGCCGGCATAGCCGTTGCCATTGATCGAAGGATCGAAGCGGCCGGTGAGGATCAGATGCTCGGCATCGCCTTCCTGCTGGAAGGTGACCGGGCCATCGTGCCGGCCGACCGGGGGCTTTTCGAGGCTGATCGTCGCACTCACCGGCTTGCCGCCGGGGCCGCGGATTTCCTGCACCGCGACATTATCCGGTCGCGACACGAAGCTGCGGCGCACCCAATCGCCGCGATTGTCGTGCCACATCACGCGGATCTCGCCGCTCTCGAAATCGACCGTCCGCAGATAGTCGTTGACGGCGGGCGCCTCCGGTATCTCGATCTTCATGCTGAAGGCCGGGATCGTCGGGTGCGCCTTGGTGTTGACCGGAAGGCCTGCCGCGGTGAGCGCCTCGAAGGCGTGGTTCACGCCCTCGCGATATTTGCCGGCCAGCAGCAGCTTGCGGATACCGGGCAGTTCGGCTGCGACATCCGGCGCCTCGAACGGACGCCGCCATGGCAGCATCAGTCGCTCGTGGCGGAACTGGAGTTGCTCGGCATAGGGCGCGCCGGTCAGTTCAAGATACATCGGGCCGTTGCCGGAGAGCAGGGTATCGCGGAAGCCGGCGGCGGGGGCGATGCTGCACACGCCCCGGCGCGGCACGGCATTGCGGCGCAGGCGCTCGCGGCGCGACATGGCGGTGACCTTGGGACCGGTTCCCTTGGAGGGCAGCGGCAGCGGCGGCTTGGGCAGCAGCTCGCGCTCGAGCCCGGCGGGAAGCGGGCGGGCCGTGATGTTCGGCTGTGGTGGCGTCGGAGGAATCGGCGGCGCGCTGGCGGACCCGGTCTGGGCCTCGGCACTGTTCGCTAGCGGGGTGACACCGGCGAACGCTGCGATGGCAGCACCGTTCTTTAGCAGGTCACGCCGCTTCATGCTCCATCCCCTCTCTATTTTACTAGACGGTACTTATCAGATAGGGGGATGGTCAATATCAATTATTGTATCAGATATATCAATGGTCACGCGTTATGAATGCCATAGCTGTTGCTCGCGCCCGACTGGGCCGGGAGTGGGGCGACGAGACGGGTGGTGAGCGAGGGCAGCTGCAGCACCGCTTCCTCGCCGGCGCGGAGCGAAAGCGCGATCCGGCGATCGCCCAGCCGCCGCATCGTGCCGGCGCCCCTGTGGGCCGGCGTCTCGCCGGCCCAGTCGCATTCGATCACGCAGGGTTCGCCGGCGAGGCTCTTCACCCGCACCCAGGCCGTGCGTCCATCGACGCGGCGCGCACTTACCAGAAAGGCCCCTTCAGCGCGGAAGTCGTCGAACACCAGCTCCGGCCAGGCGGCGGGTATCGCGGGGAAGACGCGGATCGCGCCGCCCCAGCTCTGCAGCACCATGTCGTGGATCGATTGCGCGGCGGAGAGCGGCGTCTCGATATTCTGGCCGCTCTCGGCATACATGGTGTTGGCGAAGCTCTTGCCGATGCCGCTCTTTCCCGCGACCAGTGCCTTGAGGCTATCGAGCGCCGCGTCGCCCTTGCCGAAGGCAGCGTAGAAGGACGCGGCTGCGGAAAGCGACCAGCCCGATCCTTGACCCGCGGCCACGGCGGTATCCAGCCAGTACGCCATCGACTTTTCGAGCAGCGGCAGCTTGGTCGGCGTGTCGCGGTTCTCGAGATAGAGCGGATAGATCATCATCAAGTGCGAGTAATGGCGGTGCGGTTTCATCGCCATGTCGGCGCCGACGCGGTAGCCATGCTCGTCGATCGGATAGGGCGTGAGGCGCGCGGCGATGTCGCGCCATCTGGCCAGCATCGGATGCGTCGTGCCGAGCCTGTGGTGCCCCTCGATCAGCGCGCCGACACCCCAGCGGAGCAGCGCGAGATCATAGTTGCAGTCGCTGGTGCTGCCGATCTCGGGCGAATAGGTCACGCCCAAATGCATCCGACCGTCGGGCTTCTCGGTCAGGATCGGATCATAGAGCGCGACCGCCTCGGCGAGCAGCGGCAGCAGCCGTTCGCGCAGCATCCGCCGGTCCATCGTGTAGCGATATTGCAGCCAGTAGAGCTGGCAGATCCAGAGCAGGTTGCCCCATTCCTTCTCGTAGCGCCGGTCGACCTCGATCGGCGATTCCAGGTCCTGCTGGGTGACATGGCCGATCGCGGCGGCGCCGGGCGCGACAGTGGCGGCGGTGCGGCGCAGCGCGTCGCGATGCGTATCGAGCGCATGGAACAGCCCCTGGGCCAGCGCCAGCCGGTTGCTCGGCTGGAGTGCGTAATAGCTGATCTGGACGTTGAGGTTCCAGGTCAGATAGGGCCAGTTGCTCGGCTGGAGCCAGGGGCCGTGCGTGTCGATCACGCCGCCATCGGGCCGCGCGACGCAGCCATATTTGTAGATCTGGATCCAGTAGAAGCTCTCCAGCCGCGTGTCGGGGAGCGACAGGAAGCTGGCGCGGTAGTGCACATCCCACCAGCGGCGATGCGCGCGACCGGCCTGTTCCCGATCACCGGCAAGCGCGGCGCGAACCTGGCGCGTCGCGGTCTCCAGCGAACCGGTATCCGGGAACGACATGGCGTTGCTGAGGATCAGCGTGCGCCGGTTCGGTGCCTCCATCTGCTCCACCCAGGCGGTGGTGTAGCCGCCGCCCACCAGCAGCGGCTGGAACCAGCGGTTGACGCTGTCGGCATCGCGCCGCTCACCAGGCGGATTGTCGATCCAGATGCGCGCGGGTTGACCATAGTCGCGCTCATATTTGGCGGCATCTGCCGCGGTGCGGATCGGCGGACGGGTCGAGACCGCGGGTGTGGGGTGCCAGGTCCAGCCGCAGCCAGCCTCGTCACCCGAGGTCTCGACCTCGATCGCCATGTGCGGCTGCTCGGCATGGACGAAGGCGCGCAAGCGGATCGTGCCGCGATCGGTGGTCACTTCGCCGGTGAGCTCGGCACAGTGGAGGTTGAGCCGCAGCTTCGCGCCGGTGATGCGGCCGACGGGCCGGAGCAGGAAATCGCCGACATGGTAGCGCGCGCGCGAATAGGCGTGCCAGCCCCAGCTGAAATCGCGCCGGTCATAGACGTCGACATTGTCGACCGCGAAGCGGAGCGCAGCGCCTTCCTTGGCTTCGGTCATCGAAAGGGCCAGCCGTCCATTGCCCAGAAAGGGGGCCTCGCCCCATGTCCGCGGCAGCCGGTCCCAGATCAGGTCGTGGCGGGCAAGGAAGACGGCCCAGTCGACACGATCTTCGATCAGCGTCGTTTCCGCGGCGGCGGGCACCCCAAACAGGGGGATCGAAGCGCCGGCTGCCAGCATGGTGCGGCGATCCAACGGCCCGCCAAGCCCAGGTGTGCGGGTTTCGTCACGGTCCATGCCCAGTTCCTAGTTTGGAAGGATATCTGACAAATTTCGGACGCGCGTACCGAACCAGGATGCAAAGGATCGAGTGTTCAGTCGGCGTCGTTGCTGTCGTACCAGCCCAGTTTCGCCGAGATGGTTTTCGCGGCCTCGGCGAGCATCGTGCGTGTCGCGTCCATCGCGACGGGCTGGGAACCATCGATGCGTTCGAGAAACGGAATGGTGAGGGTCGCGGCCAGCCGTCCGTCGAAGCCGAAGATCGGGTAGCTGATATCGATGACGCCGTGCGTCATCGGGCTGGTGCGTTGCTCGAAGCCCCGCACGCGGATCGCGGCGAGGACCGTCCCGGCCGCCTCGACCATCTCTTGCGTCTCTTCGCTTCGCGAGCTCAGCAACGCATGAAGGCGCTCCGAATCGGTGAAGGCGAGGAGGACGTTTCCCGAGCAGCTTCGGAACAGATCTATCTGGGCGCCCAGACGGACGCTGAAACCGGTGGGGCCGGGATTTTCCTGCCGGAGCACCACCAGCCCGCGGCCCTCCGCCGGTACGACGAGATGGCAGGATTGCAGCACCGCATGCGCTAGGTCGTACATCACCGGGGCGGCGATATGGGTGAGGTCCTGCACCGGCGTCGCACGATAGGCGAGGTCGAGCACGCGATAGGTGACGCGGTACCGATCGGATTCGGCCATCTTACGCAGATAGCCGCGCCGCTCCATCACGACGACGAGCCGGAACAGCTCGTTCATCGAGCGGTCGAGGCCTGAGGCGATCTCGGTCAGCGTCAGGCCGTCGGGATGGTCGGCGAGCAGTTCGAGGACGTCGAAGCCCTTCTCGAGCGCCGGCGCCGAATAGGTGTTCTTGAGCGGCTTCGGCTCGCGTTCGCCCTTCATCGCTTTCCCGTCATGTGGAACACTAGATACATCAGCTATCTCGCGAGGGCGTCGCTGCCAAGGCGCGCTCAATGCAGCGGCGAGGCGGCAATGCCGAGCGCTGCTTCCATCCGCGCGGTGCGAATGCATCGCATGGCATAGACGGCGACGGCGACGAAGCAGGCGAACGGCAGGATGATCGCGACCTGGATCGTGCCCGCCATCTGCGAGACCAGCCCCATCAGCGGCGGGAAGACCGCGCCGCCGATGATCGCCATGATGATCAGCGGCGCGCCCAGCATCGCCTTGTCTCCCAGGTCCTTGACGCCCAGCGAGAAGATCGTCGGAAACATGATCGACATGAAGAAGCTGGTGAGCGCGAGCGCGCCGACCGCGACCCAGCCATGGGTCAGCGCCGCGGTGGCGGTGAGCCCGATATTGGCGAGCGCGAAGACGAACAACAGCCGCGTAGCCGGGATCTTGTGCATCAGCAGCGTGCCGATGAACCGACCGGACATGAACAGGATCAAGCTGACCGAGAGCAGATAGGCGGCCGTCTTCTCGGGTGTGGCCGGAACCAGCTCCTTCACGAAATCGACGAAGAAGCTCCAGATGCCCACCTGCGCGCCGACATAGAAGAATTGGGCGATCACCGCGCCGGCCAGGCATGGAGTGCGCAGTACCTGCCACAGCGACGTGCGTTGCCGCGGTCCTTCCGTGGCGCTTTCGCCTGCGCGCACATCGGGCAGCCGCACCACCGCCACGGCTATGGCGACGAGGATGACCACGCCTGCGAGCACCAGATAAGGGAGCTGCACCATCCGCGCTTCGGCGAGGCGATAGGCTTCGAGCTGGGTGGGCGCCATCGCGCCCAGTTGGGCCTTGCTGTGCTCGATGCCGGAAAAGATGAAGTGGCCGCCGATGATCGGCGCCATGAAGCCGCCGAAGCCGTTGAAGGCCTGGGCGAAATTCAGTCGCTGCGAGGCGCGGCTGGGGTCGCCGAACGCGACGATATAGGGGTTGGCGGCGGTCTCGAGGAACGCCGCCCCGGAGGCGATGACAAACAGCGCCGAGAGGAAGACCGCATAGTGGCGGAGCTCGGCGGCGGGATAGAAGAGCAGGGCGCCCATCGCATAGAGGCCCAGTCCCGCAAGGATGCCCGCGCGGTAGCCGAAGCGGCGCATCAGCAGGCCCGCCGGTAGCGCCATGGTGAAGTAGCCGAGATAGAAGACGAACTGGATGAAGCCCGCCTGGGCGCGATCGAGGTCCAGCGCCTTCTGGAACTGGCGGATCAGGATGTCGTTGAAATTGTTGGCGATCGCCCAGAGGAAGAACAGGCTTGTCACCAGCACGAAGCCGGCGACATAGCCGCGCGTGATAAACGCTCCGCCCGCGGGCGTGTCGGCGACGCCGATATCGGCGATCGGACTGGTGACTGCCATCGTTTTCCTCTCCTCGCCCCGTCCGTCTTCGGATCTGCGGGCATGTCGCGCGGGGTCTCCGCGCCGATCCTATAGCGTCACGATCGCTTTCAGCACCGATCCCTGGTCGTTGATCAGATTGGGAATCTGGTCCGGCGCCTCGGCGAGCGGGAAGGCATGCGTCATGATCGCCCCGGTGGGAATCCGGCCCTGCTCGATCGCGGCGATCACGGCGCGGAAATCCGCGTTGGTGGCATTGCGGCTGCCGATCAGCCGCATCTCGCGCTTGTGGAACTCGGGGTCTGCGAAGGTGATGTCCTGCTTGACCACGCTCACCAGCACGTAACTGCCGCCATGCGCGACATAGGCAAAGCCCTTTTCCATCGCGCGGCTGTTGCCGGTGGCGTCGAACACCAGATCGAAGAACTCGCCATCGGTGCGCGCAGCGAGCGCCGCCTCGAATTCCTGGTCGACGGGCACGATATCGGCGATGCCCATCGCGTCGCGGGCATAGTCCAGGCGTTGGCGGCTGGTATCGGCAAGCGTCACCGTCGCGCCGTCCAGCGCGGCGAACAGCGCGACGGCGACCCCGATTGGGCCGGCGCCGACGACGAGAACGCGGTCGCCCGCCTGCACTTCGCCGCGGCGCACGGCATGCGCCCCCACCGAGAGAAACTCGACCATCGCCGCCTGGTCTGCCGTGAGCGCGCCCGCCGCGATCACCGCCCGCTCGGGAACGGCGAGATATTCGCACATGCCGCCGTCGGTGTGGACGCCGAGCACCTGGATCGAGACGCAGCAATTCGGCTTGCCCTTGCGACAGGCGATGCAGGTGCCGCAGGCGAGATAGGGGTTGACCGTGACGAGGTCGCCCGGCGCGAAGGCGCTGCCTAGATCGACCTCCGCTACCTCGCCCGCGAGCTCGTGACCCATCACACGTGGATAACTGAGAAAGGGCTGGTCGCCGGCGAAGATATGATAATCGGTGCCGCACAGGCCGATCCGCCGGATGCGGATCAGCACCTCACCTGGATTCCTGACGGGAAGTGGCCGCTCGGCCAAGCCTAATTGATGCGGTCGTTCGCAGACGACTGCCTTCATAATCCCACTCTCCCCGGCGCAACTGCATTCTTTTACATATAAAAGTTGCTTTCAAGGTACAACGCGTATCGGGAAGTGCAACAAAAACCTGTATGATCAGTTCAAATCGGACGCGATAAGGGTCATCGGGCGCCCCGGCTGAAGCGCGATTTCCTTGCTCCGGCCCGCTACCCGGACGATGCGTTTTCCGGCGATTTGGGGGTGCAGCGTGACCGAATCGAGCGCGCCGTCCTTCCAGGCAAGATCGATGGTGCAGCCGCGGCGCGCGCGCACGCCGCGCAGAGAGCCGGTCGGCCAGGCCTTGGGCAGGGCAGGCAGCAGGTCGATCAAATCGCCGCGGCTCTGCACCAGCATCTCAACCAACGCTGCGGTGCCGCCGAAGATGCAGTCAATCTGGAAGGGGGCGTGATGGCCGAGCATGCCGGGGCCGCCCGGATCGGCCTGGATCAGGCGCAGCAGCATGCGATGTGCCTGTTCGGCATCGCGGAAATGGGCCCAGAGCGCGGTGCGCCAGGCAAGCGCCCAGCCGGTCGCCTCGGTCCCGCGCAACTCGAGCGAGCGCCGCGCCGCGCGCAGCAGGTCCGGCGTGCCCTCAGCGTTGATCTGCTGGCTGGGATAGACAGCGTAGAGGTGCGAAGTGTGCCGGTGGGTCGGCTCGACCGCGTCGGCGTCCCAATCGGCAAGCCATTCCTGGAGCTGGCCGCTCTTGCCGACCTGATGCGGCGCAAGCTTGGCGCGCATCGCGGCGAGCTGGGGCCGCAGGTCAGCATCGAGGCCCAGCAGCTTGGCGCTCGTGGCGGTGCGGTCGAACAGGTCGCGCAGGATCTGCATGTCGAGCGCTGGCCCCGCGCACAAGGTGCTGCCATGGCCATGGTCGTTCTCGGGCGAGCAGGAGGGGTTGGTGACCATCCAGCCGCTCGCTGGGTTCTTCACCAACGTATCTAGGAAGAACAGCGAAGCGCCGCGCAGCAGCGGATAGATGCGGCGCAGAAAGGCCTTGTCGCGATGGAAGTCGTAATGGTCCCATAGCTGCACGCTGAGCCAGGCTGCGCCGGTCGGCCACAGCCCGGTGCGAGCATGGTCGATCGGGCCCGAGGCGCGCCACAGATCGGTATTGTGATGGGCGACCCAGCCGCGCGCGCCGTACATGTGCTTCGCGGTATAGGCACCGGAGACCGCCAGCTCCTCGACCATCGCCACCAGCGGATCGATGCATTCGGGCAGATTGGCGGTGTCGACTGGCCAGTAGTTCATCTCCGTGTTGATGTTGATCGTGTATTTGGAGCCCCAGGGCGGCAGGTTGCTCTCGTTCCAGATTCCCTGGAGGTTCGCGGGCTCGGAACCGGCGCGCGATGAGCAGATCAGCATGTAGCGGCCGAACTGGAAGAACAGAGCGGCGAGCTCGGGATCGGCGCGGTCGAGCGCATGGCCGGCGCGCGAGTCGGTGGCTAGCGCCGCGGCACGGCTGGTGCCGAGATCGATCGACACGCGGCGAAACAGGTGGCGATGCTCGGCCATGTGGTCGTCGCGAAGCTGCGTCCAGGACTTGCGCGCGGCGACGGCAAGCTGTGCGCGAACGATCGCCTGCGGATCGCCCGAGACGTCGACCGGCGACTTGAAGCTGCTCGCCGCGGCCAGCAGGATCACGACCGCTTGCGCGCCGCGGACCCGCACGATCGGGCCGTCATGGCTGACGGTGCCGCCGTCGGCGGCGACCTGCGCACGCGTTTCGAAGCTGAGCTTGCCGGGGATGCCGCGGTCGGAATTGTTGATGCCGCTCAGCACCAGGGTGGAATCGCCCTCGACCGTAGCGGTGGCGCGCTGGCCAGTGCCGAACGAGCAGTTGAGCGCCACCGGCCCGCCTTCGGCGCTGACCCGGATGGCGATCACCTGATCGACCGCGGAGCTCAGGACCTCTCGCGTGTAGGTGACCTTGCCGGAGACGAAGCGCGTGCGGCTGATCGCCCCGTCGAGATCGAGCTCGCGACGATATTCCTCGACCGGTGTCTCCTCGACATCGACGAGATCCAGCCACAAATCACCGAGCGACTGATAGGACATCTCGCGCATCGGGATCGACTGGATGTATTTCTCCGCATAGGCCTCGGCCTCGGCATATTTGCCGGCGAAGATCATCTCGCGCACCTTGGGCAATGCGTCATGCGCGGCGGGGTTGAGATGCTGATAGGGACCGCCGGACCAGAACCTGCCGTCGTTGAGCTGGAGCCGCTCGAGCTTGATGTTGCCGAACACCATCGCGCCAAGGCGGCCGTTGCCGACCGGGTGCGCCTCGGGCCAGCTACCCGCCGGCTTGTTGTGCCACAGTCTCCAGCGTTCTGGCTTCAAGTCCCCCGGAGCCCGGTCGCCCGTCGAGGTCTCCGCTGCGCCGCGGGTCGCTGTTGCAGTCAGCGTCGCGGCAAGACCCGCCTCCAGCACTTCTCGCCGTGAGATATCCATGCCGACCTCCAATATACTGCGCGTAGTACAGCGCTTGTCGGCTGTGTGATATCTCTGTCTTGCCACGTGATATTTGATGGTGCAAGGCCCGTCACCAGTTTTGAAAGGCGGTCAGGTCTTTGCCGATTCGACCGCGCAGGAGGTGCGATGTCGTTCGAATCCGCTGTCGTCGCCGGCGGCACGCTCAAGATCCGTGATGCCCGCGTCATCGTTTGCTCGCCCGGGCGCAACTTCGTGACGCTGAAGATCGAGACCGACGAGGGCGTGTACGGCATCGGCGACGCCACGCTGAACGGGCGCGAACTCTCGGTCGTCTCCTATCTGCAGGATCATGTCGTCCCCAATCTGATCGGCCGCGACGCGCACCGGATCGAAGATATCTGGCAGTTCCTCTATCGCGGCGCCTATTGGCGACGCGGGCCGGTGACGATGACGGCGATCGCCGCGGTC
This sequence comes from Sphingomonas sp. JC676, assembly GCF_014489075.1. Lineage (GTDB taxonomy): Bacteria > Pseudomonadota > Alphaproteobacteria > Sphingomonadales > Sphingomonadaceae > Sphingomonas. The sequence continues at coordinate 89,778 of NZ_JACTGR010000008.1, forward strand.
GATACGGCGCTATGGGACATCAAGGCCAAGGCGGCGGGCATGGCGCTCTACCAACTTCTGGGCGGCCGCTCGCGCGACGGCGTGCTCGTCTATGGCCACGCCAATGGCGCCGATATCGAGGAAACGGTCGACCAGGTCGGGCGCTATATCGGCATGGGCTATCGCGCGGTGCGTGCCCAAAGCGGCGTTCCCGGCGTGAAGGGCGCCTATGGCGTCGGCCGCGGCGACCTCTATTACGAGCCGGCCGACGGCACGCTCCCCACCGAGACCTTGTGGTCGACCAGCGCCTATCTCAACCACGCGCCCAAGCTGTTCGAGCGGCTGCGCGAGGCGCACGGTCCCGAGATCGAACTGCTCCACGACGTCCACCATCGTCTGACCCCGATCGAGGCGGCGCGGCTGGGTAAGGCGCTCGAGCCATTCCGCCTGTTCTGGATGGAGGATTCGACGCCGGCCGAGAACCAGGAAGCGTTCCGGCTAATCCGTCAGCATACCGTGACGCCGCTCGCGGTGGGCGAGATCTTCAATTCGATCCATGATTGCCGCGAGCTGATCCAGAACCAGCTTATCGACTATATCCGCACCACCGTGGTCCATGCCGGCGGCATCACCCATCTACGCCGCATCGCCGATCTCGCTTCGCTCTATCAGGTACGCACTGGCAGCCATGGCGCGACCGATCTCTCGCCGGCGTGCATGGGCGCGGCGCTGCATTTCGACACCTGGGTGCCCAATTTCGGCATCCAGGAATATATGCGTCACACACCGGAGACCGACGAGGTCTTCCCGCACGACTACAGCTTCGACGACGGCTATCTGCGGGTCGGCGAGACCCCGGGGCACGGTGTCGACATCGACGAGGAACTGGCGGCGCGTTACCCGTACAAGCCGATGCAGCTGCCCGTTGCGCGGCTGACCGACGGCACGCTCTGGAATTGGTAAGCCCGGCGCGACTGCTTCGCGCGGCGGCGCTGCTGCTGGCGCTGCTCGTGCTGCCGCTGGCGGCGGAGGCGCGCGATGTCCGTGAGGATCGGCTGGTCGAAGGCGGCTGGCGCTCGGCGGTGTTCGACGCCGATGCCGAGGGACGCTTGCCCGTAGCGGACGGGTTCGAGCGCGCGGAATTCGACGATCGCGGCTGGACGGCGATCTCGGTGCCGCACAATTGGCAGGGTTATTCGTACAATCGCCAGGTTGTGAAAGGCGCGCGGCACGGCACCGCCTGGTATCGCACGCATGTGCAGATAGCCGCGCCGAAGGGCGACGAGCGCGTCTTCCTGATGTTCGAAGGTGCGGCGAGCTACGCTAGCGTCTGGCTCAACGGCAGGCTGGTCGGCCGCCATGGCGGCGGGCTGGTGAGCTTCACGCTCGACGTGACCGACGCGGTGAAGCCCGGCGACAATCTGATCGCGGTGCGCACCGATAATCCCGCCCGTATCCAGGACCTGCCCTGGACCTCGGGCGATGACAGTGTCGATGGCGGGTGCTGCGAAGGGTCGCAGCCTTTCGGTATCTTCCGGCCGGTCCATGTGATCCGCACCGCCTCGCTAAGGGTGCGGCCGTTCGGCATCTACGCCTGGGGCGATCTGCGGAGCATCGATGCGACGCGCGCCGATCTCACTGCCCGCAGCGAAATCGAGAATCTCTCATCGCGGCCTCGAGATTTCGCGCTGGTCAACCAGATGGTCGATCCCGAGGGGCGCGTGGTCGCCGAGCGGCGCGCCGAGCACCGGCTGGCGCCGGGCGAGCGCGGCCAGTTCGATCATGCATTGCCGCGGATCCTGCGCCCGCGGCTGTGGTCGCCGGTGTCACCGACACTCTATACCTTGCGTACCCGGCTGGTGGAGAATGGCCGCGTCGTCGACGAAGCGAGCACGCCCTACGGCATCCGCACCTTTGAGATACGTCCCCAGCCCGACGGCAGCCGCCGCCTCTATCTGAACGGCGCCCCTTTTGTCGTGCGCGGCATCGCCGAATATGAGCATTTGCTCGGCGGCTCGCACGCCTTTTCGCCGGAGCAGATCGCGGCGCGCGTCGGGCAGGTCGAAGCTGCCGGGTTCAATGCCTTTCGCGACGGCCACTACCCGCACAATTTCCGCTATGGCGACAAGCTCGCCCGCGACGGCGTGCTGTGGTGGACGCAGTTCAGCGCGCATCTCTGGTTCGACAACGCGGCATTCCGCGACAATTTCAAGAGCCTGATGGCCGACTGGGTTCGCGAACGGCGCAACAATCCGGCGGTATTCCTCTGGGGCCTGCAAAATGAGAGCCGGCTGCCCAGGGAATTTACTCAGGAAGCGGTCGCGATCATCCGCGAACTCGATCCCACCGCGTCGACGCAGCGGCTGATCACCACCTGCAATGGCGGGCAAGGCGCGGACTGGGACGTGCCGCAGAACTGGTCGGGCACCTATGGCGGCGATCCCGACAAATATGGCGACGAGCTCGTCAAGCAGGCGCTGGTCGGCGAATATGGCGCATGGCGCTCACTCGAGCTGCACGGCGAACCGCCTTATGCCGATGGCGTGCTGTCGGAGACGCGCATGGCTGCACTGATGCAGAAAAAGGCGCGGCTCGCCGAGAGCGTCGCCGATCGCAGTGTCGGCGAATTCCATTGGCTGCTCGTCACCCACGAGAATCCGGGCCGCCCGATGCGTTCCGACGGCACCCAGATCTGGGACGGGGTGCGCGAGCTCGATCATATCGGTCCGGCCAACAACAAGGGGCTGATGACGCTGTGGGGCGAGCCGCTCGACGTCTATTACATGTTTCGCGCGCGGCAGGTGCCGGCCGCCAGGTCGCCGATGGTCTATATCGTCTCGCATACCTGGCCGGACCGCTGGAGCGGGCCAGGGGTGAAATCGGGCGTCGAAGTCTATTCGAACTGCGACGAGGTCGAGCTGTTCAACGATTCCGCCGGGCGGATCAGCCTGGGCCGCAAGCGGCGCGACGGCGAAGAGCGGTTTCGCTGGGACGGCGTCGAGATACGCTATGACATGCTCGCGGCGACCTGCCTGGTCGGCGGCGCGGTGAAGGCACGCGACGCGATCATACTCAACAACCTGCCGCAGGCGCCGGACACATTTGCCCCGCCGGCTCCCGCGATCACCGCGGGCGAGCCGGGCAGGCACTATATGTATCGTGTCAATGTCGGCGGGCCGGAAACGGTGGATGCCGCCGGCAATGTCTGGCTGGGGGATCGGCATCTCGTTGCCGGCGCGAGCTGGGGCTGGCAGAGCTGGGCTGACACCTATCCGGATCTCGATCCGCAGCTCGGCAGCCGCCGCAAGACCTTCGACCGGATCGAAGGCGCCGACGCCCAGGCGCTGTTCCAGAGCTTCCGCTATGGCCGGGACCAGCTGCGCTACAGCTTCGCGGTGCCCAACGGCAGCTATCGCGTCGAGCTCTATTTTGTTGAGCCCTGGTACGGTCGCGCGGGAATTGACGCGCGCGGATGGCGCCAGTTCGATGTCGCCGTGAACGGCCGCACGCTGATCCGCGATCTCGATATCTTCAAGGAGGTGGGCTCCGACCGTGCACTCAAGAAGGTCGTCACGGCCCGAGCGGAGGGCGGTCGGCTGGTAATTGACTTCCCCCGCGTCGCGGCGGGACAGGCAATCCTGTCGGCCGTTGCGATCTCGTCGGACATGGCATTGCCCGCCGCGCGGCCGGACGGCACCGATCTCATCGCCCCACCCGCGCCATCGGCCGGCGAGGCGCGCAGCTATCTCGACAATGGCGACATCGCTTTTGTTAAAGGTGGCGAACGTTGGAGTGGCCTGTCGCACGAACTGCTCGATAGCGACTGGCTGCGCCCTGCCGCCGGACAGGACGGTACTGCCACGGTGACCGTTCGGCTCGATGCCAATCTCTACCTTCCGATCGCGGCCGGCGCTGTGACCCCATCGGGCTGGCAGGATTCGTCCCTTGTTGGCTCGATCGGCGGCAAGCCGCACCGTTTCGCGACACGCCGCGCGCGCGCCGGCGATGCGGTGCAGGTGCCGGCCGGCACGCCGGTGCTCGTGCGCCGCAACCTCCTGTCGCCCTATGCGCCGGGCGCATTCAGCTTCGCGCGCGACAAGGGTCTGACCGAAGCCGAGGTAGCCGCGGTCACCGCGACGAACGGGACCGTCCGCACCGCGATCAAGGGCTATGGCGGGCAGGGCTATGTCCTGCTTGGCACGGGCTCGGCTCGGCTCGGCTGGAAGATCCAGACCGGGCTCGCAAGTCGTCATCGCTTCGCGATCCGCTATGGGCTGCCGCAAGGCCGTTCGGTCGAGGCCAGGCTCGTGCTGCGCGACGCAAGCGGCATCGTGACCGCCTCGGCACCGGTCCGGTTCGAAGGCGGCGAGGGCTGGCGGCTCGTCACGGCCGAGACGGCGGCGATGATCAATGCGGGCGACTATTCCGCCGCCCTGGAGATTCCCGACGGGGCCGATCTGGCCATCGATTCGCTGCGCCTGGATTGATTTCGATCGCCCGGTCGCACGCGCACGCACTGCGCAGCGATGTAATCAGGCAACACGCCTTGGAAAGTAACTTTTGTGTATGAAAGTGCTTGACTGAGATACCAGTTGGTCGGATTGATATCGATAACGGAATCACAAGAAGGACGCGAAAAGCGCCTCAAAGGGTCTTTGGGAGAGGGTTAGATGTCAGATAAATTTTCGCTTCTGAGCACGGCTGCGTTCCTCGCGGTGGCGATCGGGTCACCGGCCCTCGCGCAGGAAGCGGCCCCTGCCGCAGCTCCCGCCGGGCAGGACGCGCAGTCGGTCGACGATCAGACCGCCGACGAGATCGTCGTCACCGGGCTTCGCGGTTCGCTGAGCAATGCGGCCAACCTCAAGCGCAGCTCGAACCAGATCCAGGATTCGATCGTCGCCGAAGATATCGGCAAGCTTCCCGACACCAACATCGCCGAGCTGCTGCAGCGGATTCCGGGCGTCCAGATCGCCCGCAACACGCGCGGCGAGGGCAATGGCTATGTCGTTCACGGCCTGAAGCAGGTGATGACCACTGTGAACGGGCGCCAGCTCTTCACCGTGACGAACCGCACCGCGACGTTGCTCGATTTCTCGGCCGACATCCTGTCGGGCCTCGACGTCTACAAGACCGCGACCGCCGACCAGATCGAAGGCGGCCTTGGCGGGCTGATCAACGTTCACATGGCGCGGCCGTTCGACTTTGACGGCTTCCACATCGCCGCGACCGGCGCCGCGGCCTATAGCGATTTTCAGAACAAGATCTCGCCGCGGCTTTCAGGAGTTGTCAGCGACCGATTCGAGACCGGCGCGGGCGAAATCGGCGTGCTGATCGGTGGCCAGTTCGAGCGCGTCTATTCGGGCGGCTATCAGGTCTCGACCAACGCCTATACCAACACCACCAGCCTCTACGACCGCGACGGTGACGGCACATTCAACGTCACTCCCGCGGACTCCGGCGACACCGTCCAGATCCCGAGCCAGGTCCGCCCGCGCTACGAGACCGGCAACCGTGTCCGCTCGACGATCTACGGCGCGGTGCAATGGGCGCCCTCCTCGGATCTCACGATCCATGCCGACGTGACCCAGAGCCATTCGGGCGGCCACAGCTTCACCCAGCAGCTCTCGGTGCAGACCGATGGCGCGACGCGCGGCACGCCTTCCTCGTTCGTCTACAAGGACGCCCCGAACGGCAACGTTCCTGACAGCTACACGCTCACCAATGCGGTGGTGCGCTCGGTCACCGGTGCCTCCGACAATCCCTATGACACGCTGTCTGTGGGCGTCGGCTTTGATTGGCATTCCGGTCCCTTCAAGCTGTCGGGCGAAGCCGCCTATATCGACAGCTCCGGCCCGTTCTATTCGCGCAGCATCGCGATCCAGACCCGCGCGCCGACCGCCACGATCGATCTTTCCGGACGCACGCCGACGGTCGCGGTGAGCGGCGTCGATCTGACCGCGGCGAGCAGCTATACCGGCTCGGTCACCTATTCGGACCTCGGCCAGCAGAGCATCGGCCGCGAGCCCTCGTTCCGACTCGACGGCACGTACGAGCTGAACGGGCCGATCACGTCTCTGCAGGTCGGCATGCGCTACGCGCGCCACCGCGCGATCAACGACGTCTACAGCATCGGGCCGACGGTGACGCTGACCCAGCCGATCGGGTCGGTGACGCAGCTGACGCCGAACGACCTGTTCACCAACCAGGATGTGCCGATCAACCAGTGGCTGGCGATCCAGAGCCGCTACATCATGAATCAGGATCAGACCCGCGCGCTCGCCGGTGTCTCGGCAGTCGATCAGCCCTATCCGCTGACCAACCACTACGACTATCTCGAGAATGTCTGGGCGGTCTATGGCCAGGCCAATTTCGCGTTCAACCTGGGTCTGCCGATCGACGGTAATCTCGGCCTGCGTTACGTTAGCACCAAGAACCACCAGAGCGTGTACGACGCCACGCTGCGCCCTGTCTCGGGCGAGGCGAGCTACAACAACTGGCTGCCAAGCGTGAACATCCGCGCGAAGTTCACCGACAATCTGTTCCTGCGCCTGGCCTATTCGAAGGCGATCACGCGACCGGACTTCGGCAACCTCTCGCCGGCTTTGGTGCTGAACCAGCTCCAGCTCACCGGCAGCGGTGGCAATCCGGACCTGCAGCCGACCAAGGCGAACCAGTATGACGCCTCGCTTGAATATTATTTCGGGAAATCGAACTACATCGCCGGGTCGCTGTTCCAGAAGGACGTGACCGGTTTCGTCCAGAAATTCTCGGTCAACGAGACGATCAACGGACAGGTCTATTCGATCAGCCGGCCGCGCAACACCGGCTCGGGCACGATCAAGGGCTTCGAGGTCACCTATCAGCAGTTTTTCGATTTCCTGCCCAGCTTTCTGAGCGGCCTCGGCTTCCAGGGCAACTACACCTATGTCGACAGCGCGCTGCCGGTAGTGGGGCAGTCGATAACGGTGCCTGCGGATCTGCTCTCCAAATATTCGTACAACCTGACCGCGATCTACGAAAAGGGGCCGATCTCGCTGCACGCCTCGTACAACTGGCGGTCGAAGAGCGTGCAAACCAACTTCGCCGACAATTTCAGCCGCACCCTGTGGAACGCCCCGCAGCAATCGCTCGACTTTTCGTTGACGTACAACCTCAACAAGCATGTCTCGCTGAAGTTCGACGCTACGAACCTGACCTCGGCGTATCAGTATCAATATTACGGCACGCCGGACATTCCGACCGTGGCGAACCAGCTCGACCGAGCCTATCAACTGGGCGTGCACGTCAACTTCTGAACGGAACAACAGCGAAAAGGGAAGGGCCGGGAGTGGAGACGCTTCCGGCCCTTTTGTCATGATGCGCAAGACGGCTCTCTTCCTCGCGGCGCTTGCTGCGCTCCATGTCGCGCCAGCCCGGGCCCAGCTCGACGGCAATTTCGTCGAGGCGCAGGTCGCGCCCTATCGCCTGCCCGATCCGCTGGTGATGGGCGATGGGACGGCGGTGCGCACGGCGCAGCAATGGTGGAAGCTCCGCCGGCCCGAGCTGGTGGGGCTGTTCGAACGCAATATCTACGGTATCAGTCCGGCCCGCCCGACGCATATGCGTTTCGTCGTCACGGAAACGAGCGCGAACGCGCTGGGCGGCATCGCCGTGCGCAAGCAGGTCACCATCTATCTCGACGGCACGTCCGGCGGGCCGCAAATGTCGGTGCTGATCTACCTGCCCGCGGGCGCGCGCGCGCCCATGCCGATGTTCGTGGGGCCGAACTTCCATGGCAACCAGTCGGTCTCCGCCGATCCCGAGATCGCGATCACCCCTAATTGGGTCACGCCGGCCGAAGGTATCAACAAGAACCGCGCGACGCTGCATGCGCGGGGGACCGACGCCTCGGAATGGCCGATCGAACGGATTCTGAAAGCGGGCTATGGCGTCGCGACCTATTTCACCGGCGATCTCTATCCCGATGGCGACACCCAATATGCCCAGAGCATCCAGCCCTGGTACCGCACCAGCCCTTCGGCGCCCGACCATTGGGGGGCGGTGGCGACCTGGGCCTGGGGGCTGAGCCGCGTCTACGACTATCTGGCGACCGACCGGGCCGTCGACGCGAAGCGCGTCATCGTCATGGGTCATTCGCGCTACGGTAAGGCTGCGCTGTGGGCAGGCGCACGCGACACGCGCTTCGCCGCGGTGATCTCGAACGATTCCGGCGAGGGCGGGGCGTCGCTGTACCGCCGCAACTTCGGCGAGACGATCCGGGTGATGAACAATTACTGGTTCGCGCCGAACTACAAGACCTTTTCCGAGCGCGAGGCGGAGCTGCCGGTCGACGCCCACGAACTGATCGCGCTGGTGGCGCCGCGCCCGGTCTATATCGGAGCGGCGAGCGAGGATCTGTGGGCCGATCCGCTCGGTATGTTCCTCGCGGCCAAGGCGGCCGAACCCGTCTATCGCCTGCTCGGCGTCGAGGGGATGGCGGGGGACGCGATGCCGGCGCCGGGTCAGGCGATCCTGTCGCGAATATCCTATCATCTGCGCATGGGCCCCCACGGCATCACCGCTTGGGACTGGGACAATTACATCCGCTTCGCCAATCGCTTCCTGCCCCAACGGCCGCGTTGACACTAACCTGTAAGACAGCCAAGTTGGCGCTTGCTGAACCAGCCGGGCGACATCGCAGGTGCGGGCCGACATCATCATGCGGCGCCAAAGGCCGCGTCCGATTTGTAGAAAAATGGAGAGAGAAATGGGGTTCGCGCGGTCTTGGCTGGTTCCGGCGCTGCTAGCTTGCGCGATATTGGTGTTGGCTACCACGCATGCGTTTGCCGCTCCCGGCCGGAGCGAGATCGCGTTGGCCGAGGGCTGGCGCTTCCATCTCGGTGCCGTGCAGGGCGATGCCACCTCGGCATCGTTCGACGATAGCGCCTGGGAGCGCGTGCGGGTGCCGCACACCTGGAACAAGGTGGGCAATTATGGCGAGAGCCGCCGCGCCGATGCCAACGTTACCCGCGGCGTTGGATGGTATCGGCTCAAGTTTCAGGCACCTCAGGCCGATGCCGGAAAGCGCTTCTATCTCCAGTTCGACGCAGCGAGCATCGTCGCCGAGGTGTGGCTCAATGGCCGCAAGCTCGGCGGGCATGCGGGCGCGTTCAGCCGCTTCCGGCTCGATGCCACCACCGCGGTCCACCGGGGCAGCGAAAATGTGCTGACCGTCAAGGTCGACAATTCCAAGCCCGAGCCCGGTAGCATCACTGAGTTCGTTGTGCCGATCTCGGGTGATTTCTTCATGTATGGCGGGCTCTATCGCCCGGCCGCTTTGATCGTGACCGGGGCCGCGCATGTCGACTTGCTCGATTCCGGCGGGCCCGGCATCTACAACCATGTCACCAGCCTGACCGACGCCCGCGCCGGCGTCGCCGTGCTCACCCGCCTGCGCAATGAAGCAGCGTCCGCGGCGAATCTCACCGTGCGCACGACGGTGGCCGATGCCTCGGGCAAGCAAGTCGCGCGGCAGGAGCAGCGCGTGCGTCTCGCCGCCGGAACTTCGGGCGAGAGCCGCGCCGATCTCGCCATCACTTCGCCACACCGCTGGAACGGCACCACTGATCCCTATCTCTACCGCACCACCGTCGAGGTGATCGACGCGAGGGGGGCGGTGCTCGATCGCGTGGTGCAGCCGCTCGGGCTGCGGACCGTCGCGATCGATCCGAACCGCGGCTTCATCCTCAACGGCAAGCCGCTGCGCCTCAACGGCGTCACCCGCCACCAGGATCGGCAGGACAAAGGCTGGGCGCTCTCGAACGCCGATCATGCCGAGGACATGGCGCTGATCCGCGAGATGGGCGCGAACAGCGTGCGGCTGTCGCACTACAACCACGCCGAGCCCTTCTACGACCTGGCCGACAAGGGCGGCGTGATCCTCTGGGCCGAGCTGGGCCTGGTCAACCTCGCCTCGATCCCGGGCAAGGCCGATACGCCCCCGGAGATGAAGGCGAGCGCGGAGCAGCAGCTCGTCGAGCTGATCCGCCAGAACTACAACCACCCCTCGGTCGGCGTCTGGTCGATCGGCAACGAGATCACCAACTGGGCGTCCAAGGGCATCACGCCCTCCAACGCGCAGCCGCTGATGAACGCGCTCGACGCGCTCGCGCATGCCGAGGACCGCACGCGCCCGACCTCGATCGCAGTATGCTGCGAGACGCTGCCGGGGCAAAAGGACGACGGCCGCGACACCACCTCGGGCACCGCTGACACGGTGGGATACAACCATTATTTCGGCTGGTACGGTGCCGGGCGGGTCGACGATGCCGCGCGGTTTGCCGAGGTGATGCTGGGGCTGCACCAGATGCGTCCCAATCAGCCGGTGGGCGTGGGCGAATATGGCGCGGGCGGCGCGGTGACCCAGCACACAGACAATATCCGCGGCGGCAAGGTCGAGAGCATCGCCCGGCCCCAGCCGGAGGAATATGAGGCCGGGGTCCATGAGCTGGCCTGGAAGGGCATGGCGCCGCAGAATTTCCTCTGGGGCACCTATGTCTGGCAGATGTTCGACGCGACCAGCGACCTGCGCTTCGAAGGCGACAGCACCGACATCAACACCAAGGGGCTGGTGACCTTCGACCGCAAGATCCGGAAGGACGCCTTCTATTTCTACAAGGCGGCGTGGACGACCGCGCCGATGATCTACCTGACCAGCCGCCGCTATGTCGATCGCGCCTATCCGGTGGTCGATGTCCGGGCCTATAGCAACGCGGCGAAGGCCAGCCTGACGCTGAACGGCCGCGCGATCGGCAGCGTGGCCTGTGCCGACCATGTCTGCGCCTGGCCCGGCGTGCGGCTCGATCGCGGCGACAATGTCCTGGCGGCGAGCGTGGATGGTGCGAAGGATCAGATCACGTGGCGCTACAACGGCCCCGACCGTGCGCTGCATATCCGCGCGGGCACGCTGACGGGCGCGACGCTCGCCGACGGCACCCGCTACGGTTCGGACGACTTCTTCGATGGCGGCATCGGCGCCACACTCAACCCCTACAAATACGCGCTCTACGTGATGCCGAAGCCCGAAAAGGGCAGCCGGCAGGTGCTGGGCACCCAGCAGCCCGATCTCTACGCGGGCTGGCGTTCCGGCACGCGCTTCAGCTACGCGCTGCCGCTGCCCAACGGCCGCTACAAGGTGACGCTGCATCTGTTCGAGCCGACCGAGACCGAGAAGGGCAAAAGGGTCTTCACCGTGGCGGCCGGTGGCGGCAAGCCGGTGACGGTCGACATCGTAGCGAAGGCCGGGGCGGGGATGACCGCGACCACGCTCGAGCTGCCTGCGACCGTCACCGACGGCACGCTGCGGCTCGATTTCGCGGGCAAGGCGGGCGAGGCTCTCGTCTCCGCGATCGACGTGGTGGGGCTCTGATTCCTTGCGATACCGGGTACCTTGCGAAAGCAGGGGGCCAGGGTACCGGACGATCCGATCGTGACTCCAGTGCTCCTGCTTTCGCAGGAACACTGGTGATCAATCCAGCAGCGAGCGGTTGATCTCGGCGATGCTGCGCGCGCCGGTGAGCGTCATCGCCACCTTCATCTCCTTGGCGATCAGGTCGAGCAGCAGCGTCACGCCGGCCTCGCCGCGGGCGGCCATCGCGTAGAGCCAGGCACGGCCGAGCAGCACGCCCTCAGCGCCGAGCGCGAGCATGCGCACCACGTCGAGCCCCGAGCGCACGCCCGAATCCGCCAGCACGGTGAGCCGATCGCCCACCGCCTCGACGATGCCGGGGAGCGCGCGTGCCGAGGAGCGCACCCCGTCGAGCTGGCGGCCGCCATGGTTCGAGACAACGATGCCGTCGGCGCCGATCGCGGCGGCCTCGCGCGCGTCGGCGGGATCGAGGATGCCCTTGATGATCAGGGGACCCTTCCATTCGGAGCGGATCCAGTCGAGGTCGGACCAGGTGATCGACGGATCAAAATTGGAACCGAGCCAGCCCATGTAATCGTTCATGCCGCTCGCCTTGCCAAGCATTGGCTCTAGATTGCCGAGGCGGTGCGGGCGACCGTTGAGGCCAACGTCCCAGGCCCATCCGGGCTTGCCGATCGCCTGGAGCATGCGGCGGAGCGCGGCATTGGGACCGGACATGCCCGAATGAGCGTCGCGATAGCGCGCGCCCGGCACCGGCATGTCGACGGTGAACACCAGGGCCTCGGCGCCCTGGTCGCGCGCGGTTGCGAGCAGGTCGCGCATGAAGGCGCGGTCGCGGATCACATAGAGCTGGAACCAGATCGGGCTTGGCACTGCGCGGGTGACTTCGCCGAGCGAGCAGATCGATACGGTCGAGAGGCAGAAGGGGATGCCCCCCGCCGATGCCGCGCGCGCCGCCTGCACCTCGCCGCGGCGACGGAACATGCCGCTGATCCCGACCGGCCCGAGCGCGACCGGGAGCGCCTGGCGCCGGCCGAATAAGGTGGTGGAAAGGTCGATCTCGGCCGCGCCGCTCAGCACGCGCTGGCGCAAGGCGATATCGGCAAGGTCGTCGACGTTGCGGCGGAGCGTTCGCTCGGCATAGGCGCCGCCATCGGCATAATCGAACAGGAAGCGGGGCAGGCGCCGCCTGGCCGCTTCACGGAAATCGAGTGTCGAGGAGATGATCATTCGGGCGTGAGGCCCTTATGCTCGGTCAGGCGGAAGATCAGGTCCATCGGATACCAGCTGCCGTCGGGGCCGGCCGCGGGGATCGGCTGCTGGAACCGTTTCATGCGCTCGCTCCACAAGATCACCGCGGGATTGGCGGCGTCCATCTTTGCCTTTTCTTCCTCCGAGAAGGAATCGTTCGCGTCGATGATCATGAACATGCGGTTCCCCGCACGATAGATCTCCATATTCTCGATGCCGGCGTCGCGGATCGACTGGGTTACTGCGGGGAAGGTGTTGCCCACCTGGTGCCAGCGCTCATATTCCGCGATCAGCTCGGCATCGTCGATCAGGTCGAGCGCGAGGCAGATGCGCCGGGTCTCCTTGGGGGTCATGCGTTGGTCCAGCCGCCGTCGATGATGTTGATCGTGCCGGTGGTGTAGGAGGAAAGGTCGCTGCCGAGATAGAGCGCGAGCTCGGCGATCTCGTTGCCCTTGCCGACCCGGCCCATGGGCTGGCGCGCGACGAAATCGGCACGCGCCTTGTCCGCGTCTCCGGTGGCGGCGAGGCGCTCGTCGAGCGAGGGCGACTGGACGGTGCCCGGGCAGATCGCGTTGCAGCGGATGCCCTGCGTCACATAATCGAGGGCGACAGACTTGGTGAGGCCGATCACCGCTGCCTTGGACGCGCCATAGACAAAGCGGTTGGCGACGCCGATCACCGATCCCGCGACCGACGACATGTTGACGATCGACCCGCCGCGGCGCGCGATCATGCCGGGCAGGAAGGCCCGGATCATCCGGTAGGCGGACTTGACGTTAAGATCGAACGAGAAGTCATAGTCCTTCTCGTCGGTCGTCAGGATCGTGCCGGCATGGACGAAGCCCGCGCAGTTGAACAGGATGTCGACCTCGCCGACCGTCTCGCCGAACGCGCGGATCGCGTCGCCGTCGAGCAGGTTCACGACATGGGTCTCGCAGCCCGCGAGCGTCGCCAGCGTCGCTTCGTTGATGTCGGCGGCGATGACCCGCGCGCCTTCACGCGCGAACAGTTCTGCGCTGGCGCGACCGATACCCTGGCCGGCGGCGGTGACCACGGCGATCTTGCCTTCGAGACGTCCCATTGGATGTACTTTCTTGTTCGTTCAGAGAGTGGCGGGTGCGGGCTGCGACACCGGGGCTTCGGCCCGGATCAGACCGCGATCCTTGAGGTCGCTCCATAGCGCCGGGGGAATCGTTAGGCCCATGAGCCGAACCGCCTGGGCCACCTGGCGCGGGCTGTTCATGCCGGGGATCACCGAGACGACCTGGGGGTGCGCGAGTGGGAATTGCAGCGCGGCGGCCGCCATTGGCACGCCGTGTTGCTCGCAGACATTCTCGATCGCGCCGACGCGGTCGATGATCGCCTGGGGCGCCGGCTCGTAATTATAGTGAAGCTCGCCGCCGTGGCGCACGCCCTTGGCGAGGATGCCCGAATTATAGGGGCCGCCGAGCACGATCTTGACGTCGCGCCGCTCGCAGAGCGGCAGGAAGGTCGCGAGCGATTCCTGCTCGAGCAGGGTGTAGCGTCCGGCAAGCAGGACGACGTCGAGATCTCCCTCCGCCAGTACTTGCTCGCACACTTGATATTCGTTGACGCCGAGGCCGATCGCGCCGACCGCCCCGCCGTCGCGGAGCTCGCGCATCGCCCGATAGCCGCCGTCCATGAACTCGCGGAAGCGGCGCGGATGATCGTCGCCATGGGTGAAGCGGCCGATATCGTGCGCGTAGAGGATATCGATCCGGTGTCGGTGGAGCCGTTGACGGCTGGCCTCGTAGGACCGCATGATCGAGTCATAGGTGTAGTCGAACGCGCTCTCGACCGGCTCGGGCGTGACGAACCCCTGGCGGAGCGCGCCGAGATCGGTGCCCGCGGGCACCGGATCGAGCCGTCGGCCGACCTTGGTTGATAGGATCGAGGTTTCGCCGGAATCGATCTCCGGAAGCGTAACGCCAAGCCGCTTTTCGCTCAGGCCGAAGCCGTAATGGGGCGCGGTGTCGAAATAGCGCATGCCGGCGTCCCAGGCGCTGCGGATCGTTTCCGCGGCATTCTCTTCAGGCATCGCGCGGTAGAGGTTGCCGATTGCCCCGGCTCCGAAGCCGAGCGTTCCGAGCGCATTGAGATTCACCATTGGGGCAATCCTGACTAAGCTATCTGATATATCAGATAAAGCAATTCATACGTCAGACGTCAATCGTCGATGCCGTAGAATCCAGTCGCCACACGCTCGAAAAGATCGGCTTTCGCGTCCTCGGTTGAGGGTGCAGCAAGGTCGAGCGCTGTCCGTATCCAATCGGCATAGCTGTCCCCGGTATGGAGCAGCACCGGCCAGTCGCTGCCCCACATCAACCGGGTCGGGAAGAGCTCGACGAGGTGCGCGACATAGGGCGCCAGGTCGCTCGCAGGCCGCCCCGCCGACTGTTCGGTCCTGAGGCCCGAGAGCTTGCAATAGAGGTTTGGCAGCGTGGCGAGCGCGGCGATGTCGTCGCGCCACGGATCCAGTTCGCCCCGCGCCGCGAAGGGCTTGGCACCGTGATCGATCACGATCGGCAGGTCGGGCCAGCGCGTGGCGAACTGGTGGAGCGGCCCCAGATGGCGCGGCTCGATCAGCGCGTCGAAGCGTAGGCCATGCGCAAGCATCGCCTCGATCGAGGGAGCGATCTCGGCGCGCAGGATCCACGCGCTGTCTTCGATCGACTGGAGCATGGGCCGGAGGCCGCGCAGCCTGGGCCGGGCGGCTAGGGCGGCAATGCGCTCGGGGGCACCGGCGCGCTCGAAATCAACCCAACCGACGATGGCTTTGACGGTCGGATCGGCGCCGGCCGTTTCGAACATCCAATCGGTGTCGATATCGGCGGGTTGCGACTGCACGAGGACGCTGCCGACCAGTTCGAAGTCCTCGGCTGCGGCGCGCAGGTCATCAGGAAGGAAATCGCGATAGATCGCCGGCCACTCGGCATCCGGCCAGCTCTGTCCGGGCCCGCCGATCTTCCAGAAATGCTGATGCGCGTCGAAAACACGCATCAGAACATGCCGAGGATTCGCTGAAGCGCCGCCTGGAAATGGTTCGAGACCGCAGCTTCGGCGGCCGACGCGTCGCGCGCCTTCGCCGCTTCGAGGATCTCGAGATGCTCGCGCAATGTGCGCAGCGCGAGCGGCTGCGTGACGAGCCGCTCAAGGCGGATCAGCGTCACATAGTTCTTGAGGCGGCGCGCGGTGGTCTCGATCAGCGGATTGCGCAGACTGGCGATCATGCCGCCGTGAAGCCGCTCCTCAAGCTGGCCCAGCCGTTCGATCATGCTGGCGTCGAATCCGTCCCGTTCGATATCGTCGATCAGCGCCTTGTGGTCGGCGATCAGCGCCACCACAGTTTCGACGCCCGCCGTCTCGGCATAGGTGCGCGCGGCCGAGCGTTCGATGATCGTGCGGAACTGATAGGTGCTGCGCGCCAGTTCGAGGTCCGGCTTGAGGAACTGGATGCCCGAGCGTGGATGGATGGTGAGCACGCCTTCCGCCTCCAACACGCGTAGCGCGTCGCGCAACGGCTGGACCGGGATATCGAGCAGATTTACCAGGTCATTCTGCGAGACGAAGGCCCCCGCGGGCACCTTCCGGTCGAAAAGACCTTCAAGCACTCTGTCATAGGCGATGTCGCTGAGGCGTCGGGAATCAGGAGTTTCTCGAGGGCTAGCTGAACTAGCCAAAGAAGCCGCTTGCGTCATTGTGCCCTCTGTCATATCTCAGCAGGTAACTGATATTTCAATACCTGTCCAATGCCTAGAGTGTAGTGGGGAAAATGCGCACAGTCGACTTCCGGATCACGCGGTTCCAGTTCAGGCGCGATCGAGTCATCGGTGACAGCCAGGTGCGCGCGGACGATGTTCACGTCGCGGCGCTCGAGCTGATCGGCGAGCAAGGCGAGGTCGGACTCGGTTTCGTGCAGAGCCTGTTCCATCCGCTTGCCTCAGAAGCGGAGCTCACCCGCGTGTTTCGCGAGGAGGTCTGGCCGGGTCTCGACGGCCAGCCGGCCGGCGCGCTAGCGCACCGCGTCACGCGCCCGCGCGGCGGCAACATTCGCCGTCTCTCCGTCCCGTTCGAGGAAGCGCTCCAACAGGCGGTCTGGGATCTCTTCGCTAAGTCGGTGGGAATGCCGCTCTGGCAATTGCTGGGCGGCAAGCGCGATCACGTCCGCGGTTATGCCAGTGGGCTCGATTTCCACCTGGACGACGATGCTTTTTCGGGTCTGTTCGAGACAGCGCTGTCGCAAGGCTTCGAGGCCTTCAAGATCAAGGTCGGGCATCCTGATCTCGATCGGGACATCCATCGCCTCGATCTGCTCCGCAAGGCCGTGGGGCCGGATGCGATCGTGATGATCGATGCCAACGAGGCCTGGTCGCCCAAGCAGGCGATCGCCAACCTGGAAGCCATGCGCCGCGCGGGGCACGAGATCTTCTGGGTCGAGGATCCGGTACTGCGCCACGATTTCGAAGGGCTGAAGCTATTGCGCCAGTGCGCGGGCGCCACGCTGATCAATTCGGGCGAATATCTCGACGCTTCGGGCAAGCGCCAGCTGCTCCAGGCGGGCGGTGCCGATCTGCTCAACGTGCACGGTCATGTCACCGATGTGATGCGGATCGGCTGGCTGGCGGCTGAATTGGGGGTGCCGGTCACGATGGGCAACAGCTTTCTCGAGATCGGCGTCAATATGGCGGCGGCGCTGCCCGAGGTCGACTGGGTCGAGTACAGCTACCAGAATTTCGACCATCTTGTGGAGGCGCCCTTCGCAATACGCGACGGGAACATCCATGTGTCGCAGGCACCCGGCCACGGGCTGGTGTTGAGCGAGGATGCGCGGCGCGACTGGCACTGTCCCGAAATCCTCGACAAGGGCGAGCTCGGCGAGGCACCGCGCCAGATTTACCTGGGCTGATCCCGGGGACGTACCGCCGGCCAGGCGCCCATCAAGAGGCGCTGGCGGCATCGGAGAGAATGTATGGAAGAGATCGCCATCCCGCCGTCGGGAGAGAGCTTCGCCAATCTGATGCACAGCCCCGCGCACGCGGTGGGCGCGCGTAAATGGCTGTTGATGGGCTCGTTGACGGCAGTCTTCTTCCTGCTGCTAGCGCTGTATGCGGGCGTGCTGGGTGTGCTGCTGCCTAACCAGATCCAGCTGCTCGATCCGGCGAACAAGGAGGGCAATCTCGCGATCATGTTCGCGATCACCTCGGTGTTCAGCACGCTGACCACGCCGATCGCCGGCGCATTGTCGGACCGGACGCGGAGCCGCTTCGGGCGGCGGACGCCCTGGATCGTGATCGGCGCGCTGATCGGAGCGGCGAGTCTGTTCGCGGTGTCGCAGATGCACGGCTTCTGGGCGATCACCGGTTTTTGGGTGGCGGCGGCGATCGCGCTCAATTCGATGCAGGCCGCGATCACCACAATCGTCGCGGATCGCTTTCCAGAGCATGAGCGCGGCACCGTCTCGGGCTTTGTCGGCGCGGGCATGACGGCGGGGCTCACCGCGGGCACGGTCGTGGCCGGCCTGATGGCCTCGAATCTGGTGGCGGCCTATGGCCTGTTCGCGGCAGCGATCGCCGTGGTGTGCCTCCTATTCGTGCTGCTCAATCCCGAGCCCCAAGCCGCGGTCGCGGAACCGGCGCCCTTCCGCCTCGACTCTTTCCTCAAGAGCTTCTGGGTTTCCCCCCGCAAATATCCCGATTTCGGCTGGGCGTTCCTCGGGCGCTTCACGATCTACATGGGCTATCAGGGCATCGTTACCTATCTGCTCTACATCCTCCAGGATCACATCCATCTGTCGATCGAGCAGGCGAACCGGACGATCGCCGCGCTTTCCTCGGTGACGTTCGTCGCGCTGGTGATCTCGGGTTTCGCTTCAGGCTTCCTGTCGGACCGGATCGGGCGTCGTAAGCCTTTGGTGTTCGCATCGAGCATCATCATGGGGCTTGCGCTGGTCGCACCGCTGATAATGCCGACGATCGAGGGAATGTATGTCTATGCCGTGCTGATCGGGCTCGGCTACGGCGCCTTCATGTCCGTGGACATGGCGCTGATGACGCAGGTGCTGCCCAAGCGCGAAGACGGCGACGAGTCGACCGGCAAGGACCTGGGCCTGCTCACAACCGCGATCAACATCCCGCAGATCATCGCGCCCGTGCTGGCGGTCATGCTGCTCAAGGCGACGGGCAACGACTATGGCGCGCTGTTCATCGCGGCGATCGTGTTCGTGTTCGCCGGCTCCTTCTTCGTCTGGCCGATCCGCTCGGTGAAGTAAGATTAGCGCCGCCGG
The DNA here is from genome assembly GCF_014489075.1 of Sphingomonas sp. JC676. Lineage (GTDB taxonomy): Bacteria > Pseudomonadota > Alphaproteobacteria > Sphingomonadales > Sphingomonadaceae > Sphingomonas. The sequence continues at coordinate 108,719 of NZ_JACTGR010000008.1, forward strand.
AACGCCGGCGCGCGCTTCTCCTTGAACGCAGCGCGGCCTTCGCGCGCATCCTCCGTGGCGAAGCAGATCGTCTGCAGGTCGCGCTCATATTGCATCGCCTTGTCGAGCGGCATTGAGAAGGCGGCGCGCAGGTTGAGCTTGGCGGTCTCGGCGGCGATCGGCGCGCGCGAGGCAATCGTCTCGGCGAGCGCGCGAGCACGGTCCATCAGCGCCTCGGGCTCGACCACCTCGCTCACCAGCCCCCAGGCGAGCGCCTGCTGCGCGTCGACCGCTTCGCCGGTCATGATCATCATCGCCGCGTTCGACATGCCGATCGAATGGGCAAGGAACGCGGCCATGCCGCCGCCGCCGATCCAGCCCAGCTTGATCTCCGGCGCCGCGAACTTGGCGTTTGAGGCGGCGATGCGGATGTCGCATGACAGCGCCGTCTCCAGCCCGCCGCCCAATGCGTAGCCGTTCACCGCGGCGATGCTGGGCTTCAGCAGATGGTGGATCGCATCGCAATAATCGGCGCGGTTGCGGAAGTCCCAGGGGGTCGCATAGCTGTCGAGCTCGGCGATATCGGAGCCGGCGCAGAACGCCTTGGGGCCGGCGCCCGTGACGATGACGCAGCGCACCTGGTCGTTGCGATTGCATTCCTCCGTTGCCTCGACGATCGCCTTGGACATGGCGGGCGTGGCGGCGTTGAGCTTTTCCGGCCGGTTGAGCGTGATGGTCGCGACATGGCCCTCGATCGCGAAGAGCAGATTGTCGGTCATGGCTTTTCCTTAGCGTTCGGTGCCGGGCGTGCGGCTCATGGAATAGGCGGATTGGAGGGCGTCGAGAATGACGCGGTGGGGCCGACCTTCTTCCAGCCCATCGCGGATCAGCGCCGATGCTGCGGTCTGGAAGGCGATCGCGCCATCGTGACGCGGTCGGACAAACGCGCGCTCGATCGTCTCGGCGGTATCGCGGTAGAAACCGCCCCAGCGGGCGTTGACCAGGTCGCTGTGCCAGGCAGATCGGCGACTGGGCTGTCCATCACACGCGGGAATGAACTCCTCCTGTGCCTGGGGGCTCATCAGCCAGCGGAGATGATCCAGCAGCTTTGGCGTGACCTCGGCGCGGGTCGAGATGCCGATGCCGGTTCCGCCGAGCGTAGAGCCCGGCCGGCCACCGGCTTCGGCGCGCGGCGCGTCGGCGAAGGTGATCGCCCGGCCCGCTCCGGGCGCGGCATAGTTCACATAGCCGTAGACGAGCGGGCAGAGCGCGACATCGTCATCCGCCGCCATATGGCTCAGCAGCCCGATCGGGTTGAGATGCTTGACCGATGCGGGGGTGCGAGCAGCGAGATCGGCCATGAGGTCGAGCACGCGCGGGCCCACGGCCTCGCTCACGAAGCGTTCGGGATTAGCCTCTGCCGGTGGATCGGCGAACGCCGTAGCGATCGATTGGAAGCTGAGCGCGGCGTGCGGACCCGCGAGCGAAAGCGCCACTGGCTGGCGCAGCGCCCGGACTTCGCCCCATGTAGCCGGAGGCGATCCGTCGAGCAGGTCCGCGCGAAGGGCCATCACCTGGGTGGCGGCGTCGAGCGGCAATGCCCAGTGCTGGCCTTGATAGTGATAGCTGGCCAGGCTCGGTCCGATGGTGTCGCGCGCCAGCTGGGTCAGCTCGTCGGTCCTGAACAGGCTCTCCAATGGCTGAAGGGATCCCGCCGCGACTGCCTCGCCGACATGTGGATGATCCAGCACCACCAGATCGTAGCGGGCGCAGAGATCCGCGATAGGATGCGCCTCGAACCCCTCGAGCGGTTGCTTGTCCCATTCGATCGCAAGGCCGTCGCGCGCCTCGTCGAGCTGCGCCGCCGCTGCCGCGAGAGCATTATAGCCGCGCGGGTGGTCCCAGGTCAGTGCACGGTATCGCATCAGTCCTGCCGGACCGCCCCGTTCGCGAGCAGCCGTTCGATCGCAGCGTCGTCGAAGCCCGCCTGCGCCAGCACTTCGCGGCTATGTTCGCCGATCTGGGGGGCGCCGCGCTCGACCGTGGAAGGCGTCTTGGAGAAGCGAATCGGGAAGCCTGGCGTCTTTACCCGGCCTTCGCTCGGATGATCATATTCGACGAAGGTGCCGTTGTGCGCGATCTGCGGGTCCTGGACCAAGTCTTCGTAGCTATAGACCGGTCCCGCCCAGATATCGTTGGCGCGGAACAGTTCAAGCCATTCGGCACTGGTCTTGGCGGTCAGCCGCTCGCGGACCGCCGCGAAGATCGCGTCGCGATGCGTCCAGCTGTCGCTCTCGTCGTCCATCCCGGCGAAGCCCGGCTCGCCGATCAGCTCGCCCAGCTTCTGGAGGTTGGCGAAGGCCAAGGCGATGAAGCCGTCGCCGGTGGCGAACACGCCGTAGGGCGCGCGAATATAGCAATGGGCGTGCGGCTCGGCCGAGCGGGTCTGCGGCTTGTGGCCGACGGTGAACACCGACAGCTCCTGCATCTGGATGGTGACTACCGCATCGAGCATATTGACTTCGACCAGCTGGCCCTCGCCGGTTCGTTCGCGGTGGAGCAACGCCGCGAGCACGCCCTCGAACGCCGAATAAGCGGTGATGGCATCCGCGAGATACTGGCCTGCCGGCGCGGGCGGATCGCTCTCGCGGCCCGAAGAGAGCATCGCACCCGACATCGCCTGGAGCAGCAGATCCTGGCCCGGCAGGCTCACATAGGGGCCGCTCTCGCCATAGCCCGAGATCGAGACATAGATCAGCTTGGGGTTGATCGCGGACAGCGTCTCATAGTCCACGCCCAGCCGCTTGGCGACGCCGGGGCGATAGTTCTGGACAAACACGTCGGCTGTCTTGACCAGCTCCAGCAGCACGGCCCTGCCGTCCTCGGACTTCAGGTCGATCGCCAGGCTGCGCTTGTTGCGGTTGAGCGAGAGGAACGAGACGTTGACGCGATTGCCGGTCGCGCCGCCCGCCGCGCGGAAGCGCTGCCATTCGCCGCCGGTCGGCTCGACCTTCACCACGTCCGCGCCCAGATCGCCCAACCGCTGCGCCGCGAACGGCCCCGCCATAGCGATGGAGCAATCGAGTACGCGATAGCCGCTCAAGATACCCATGATATTCTACGTCCTCAGTGCATGACCCAGCCGCCGTCGACATTGAGTGTCTGGCCGGTGATGAAGCCCGCGTCGTCGGACGCGAGGAAGGCGAGTGCCTTGGCGATATCGGCGGGCGTGCCGCGTCGCTTGACCGCCTGATGATCGAGCACGAAACGCGTATACCCCTCCGGATCGGGGTGGATCTTCTCGGCATCGGTGGGGAAGGCCCCGGGCGAGATGGCGTTGACGGTGATGCCGTCGCCGCCGAACTCGCGCGCCCAGGCGCGGGTGAGCCCGACCAGCGCGCCCTTGGAGGCGACATAGGGCGAGAGCAGGGCCCAGCCGCCATAGAATGTGACGCTCGCGATGTTGATGATCCGGCCCCATTGCCGGGCGCGCATGCCGGGAAGCGCCACCTGGACGGCGACGATGCCGGCGTCGACATTCACCTTCTGCACCGCCTGATGCTCTTCGATTGTATAGTCCTCGAAGGGCTTGGACGGGTAGATCGCGGCATTGTTGATGACGACGTCATAGCCGCCGGTCCGCTCCGCGACCTGGACGATGTCGGCGCGGAAGCGGTCAAGATCCGAGAGGTCGGTCGCGAGCACAACGAGCCGCTCGCGCGCCTCGGGCGGCGCGGCGGCCTCGAGCGCCGCGATCTTGGTGGGATCGTTGTCCACCGCCACCACTCGCGCGCCGGCTTCGAGAAAGGCCAGCGTCGTCGGCAGGCCGAGCCCGCCCGCGGCGCCTGTATAGAGGATCGTGCGGCCGGTGATGCTCACGCCCTGGCCTCCCGTCCAGTAATACGGGGATAATTGCCGCTGGGCGCGGGGAAATCCTCGTCCGGCTGGCCGCCGATCGCGCGGATGCGAGCCTCGGCGGCGGCGATCGTGTCGGCGCCGTCCAGCACTTGGAAGACCGTGTCGTAGCGGCGCTCCTCGCCGTGCTCGAGCCAGATCAGCTCGGCGCGCTGGCGGGCGAACTGCTTGCCGAGAACGTGGTTGGTCGAGGGCTCGATGCCCAGCGCGTACTGGCCGGCCTGCAGGTTCTGCCATTCATAGTGGCAGGGAAACTGGTTCTTGCGTGTCTCGACCAGCACCCCGAAGCCGAGCGCATCGTTGACCAGCGCCACGGGCACGCGGCCATCGGCATCGGCGGCCATTTCGTGCTGCCAGACCTGCTCGTGAAAGCCGTGCTGCGGGCGCGGCAGGGTCCGGTAGCCGACGCCGCTCTTCGCGTAGTCCGGCCCGGCATGCGCGGCCCAGACGACGTCGCTGAGCGGCGCAAGGTAGCGCGAACCCTCGGCCAGTACCGGGTGGCCGATATTGATGTGGTAGAGGAACATGTGCGGCGTGCGGTAGAAGCCGCGGTTGACGACCCGGTCGTGTAGGTGGATCTCGTCGGTGCCGATCTCGGCCTCGATCCGGCGGACCAGGTGCAGGTCCTCGCCGAACACCGTCGATTGCTGGATTACGCCTTCGCACCACAGGAAGCAGCGGTCGCCCTCCCAGCGCTCGCCATAGCCGGTCAGGCGAGCCGGGATGGTGCCGATACGACCGTGCAGCGACGACGAAACCGTCTCGCGGGGCCCGTAGACATAATGGCTGGCATCGTCCTCATCCATGAACAGGATATGGTCGAGCCCGCAGGTGACCATCAGGCCAGAGAAGGAGCGCAGCCAGGAGAGCCCGCCCTCGCCCTCATATTCGTGCAGGCCTGGATGGCGAAAGCCGGCCGGGGAATGCCAGCCGATCGCGCGGCCGCGATGCTCGCAATCGGCGATGTCCATCGCGCGGTCGACGAGGACGGTGAAGCGCAAGCCGGTGCCTGTGCGGAACTCGAGCATGCGGACGCCGCGTTCGATCCCATCGCCGAGCGTCATAAGCCGGACACCCGCGAATTGCGACAGCGCGCCGGCATGCTCCGCGACCTCGCGCGCCGATATCGATCGGCCGAAAAGCTCGACCATGTCCTCTTCCTCCGTTTGAACGGCAGCCTGCGGCCTATTGCCTACTCAAATAGATCAGAAGCCGCAACAGAGATATCAGATGTAGGCGGCGTGCTTGGCCCTGATTACGGCGCGTTTCTCGTCCAGGGTGATTACAAGATCCGCGCGCCGCGGCATCTCGTCGAGGATGTGACGGGTCAGGCGCTCATAATGCTGGATGAAGGTGTGGATCTCGGCATCGCTCATCCCGGCCCAAACCCCGTTTCCGGTTTCGCGCCGCAGACCCTCCTCCTGTTCTGTGCGCCAGGCGCCGACCACCTCGAACCCGGGCGCCTCCAGCAGAACGAGCCGGTCGAGGCGTGCGAACAATCGCTGGTAGGGGCCGGCGAGCTGATCGTTGACGAAGCGGCGCCAGCTGCCCGAGCGATCCTGTTCCGCTTCGAGTGCATTCACCGGCTCGGCCAATGCCGCGTCGGATTGGGGGCGCGCGCCGACGCACCAGCCCTCGAACAGGATGACCTGAACGCCGGCCGGCGCGACTTGCCATTGCGCGGTCGTGGCGCGCTCGTCTCGTGTTTTGTCGAAGCACGGGAGCCGCACCGGCTCTCCCGATTGCAGCAGGTCGAGCATCGTCATGGCAAGCGCCACGTCATGCGTGCCGGGCACGCCGCGGGTGCGCAAGAGCGAATGCACGGCCTCGCCGAGCGCGGTCCGCTCCGCCGACGTCAGGTAGAAATCATCGAGCGACAGTGCCACCGAACGGATGCCGTCGGCGGTCAAGGCTGCATGCACCTGTGCCGCCGCCGTGCTCTTGCCGCTTCCCTGCGCTCCGCACAGGCCGATGACGATCGGCCGTCCGTCCCCGCGCGCCAAGGCGTCGCGGATGTCCCGTTCGATGATCCTTGCGGCCGATGGAAGTTCAGGCGACACGATCGCGCGGCTCTCTGCTGTCGAAATAGGCTTCAAGATTGGCGGCAGCGCGCATGCCCATTGCGACGCGGGTCTCGATGGTGGCGCTGCCGAGATGGGGCAGCAGCACCGCATTCTCCAGCTGGAGGAGGGCAGGGTGCACCTGCGGCTCCTTCTCGTAGACGTCGAGGCCGGCAGCGGCGATGCGCCGCTCTGCCAGGGCCTCTGCCAGTGCCGCCTCGTCGACCACGGTCCCGCGCGCGGTATTCACCAGGATCGCGCTGGGCTTCATGCGGGCGAGCAGTGCGGCGTCGATCAAATGCCGCGTTTCGGCGCCGCCCGGCGTGTGGAGCGACAGAATGTCCGCCTCGCCCGCAAGCGCTTCCAGGCTGGGCACGTAGCGCGCGTCGAGCTTCGCCTCGATCTCGGCGGGTGCGCGGCTCCGGCTGTAATAGGCGATCTTCATGCCAAAGCCCGCACGGGCGCGCTCGGCGGTCGTCTGCGCGATCCGCCCGAAGCCGACCAGCCCCAGAGTCTTGCCGACGATGCTCTGGCCGATCATGTGGGTCGGCGCCCAGCCGCTCCATTCGCCCGCGCGCACCTCGCGCTCGCCCTCGCCGCCCCGCCGCGCGGCCATCAGCATCAGCAGGATCGCCAGCTCCGCGGTCGCTTCGGTCAGCACGTCGGGCGTGTTGGTGACGACGATGCCCGCCGCCCGCGCCGCCGCCAGATCGACATGATCCACACCCGCGCCGAAATTGGCGATGATGCGGACTTTCGCGTCCGCAACGCCCAGGATTTCCGCATTCAGTCGGTCGGTGATCGTCGGGCAGAGCGCGTCATAGTCGCGCATTGTCCGGGCGAGTTGATTCGGTTCGAGCGGCCTATCGTCCGGACTGAAGGTCGCATCGAAATGCGCCGCAAGATGCTGCTCGACTGCGTCGGGCAGGCGGCGCGTGACGAGCACGCGGGGAAGAGCCATGTGCCTCGTCCTATTCGAAGCTGCGGATGTCGCCGGCGGTGATGTCGCTGCTGCCCCGCGCGTCGATCGCGGTCGCGCGTGGGCGCTGCGAGACGATGCCCTCGATGATCGCGCCGCGCACATCGTCGAGCACGATCGTCGGGCGGGCGTCGGGCGCATCGGTCCGGAAGGTCATTTCGCGCAGGATCAGCCGGCGCGCATGCCGCGCGAAGAAGCCATGCGCGGGAAGCGTACCCATGAAGCTCACCTCGAGACTGCTCACGCGGCGGTCCTCGGGAACCCGAGCGGCATCCTCGGCGGTGCCGCCGCCGCGATGGGTGACATCGATATTGGTGAAGCTGACATCCTCGATCGGTCCATCGACGATCCCCGCGACGCCGCACGGATAGCGCGGATCGGCGCCCGAGACGTTGATGTCGCTGAACTTCACGCGCCGACACTTGCCGACCGTGGTGCCCGCCGGGGCGCGCAGCCGCGCGGCCTGGTGGATGAACAACGGATGGTTGACCGGATTGCGCATCGTGATGTCGGAGACGATCACATCCTCCAGCGTCCCCCCGTCGACCACCCCCATCAGGATGCCACGGCTGTTCTCGCAGGTGCAGTTGGTGATCTGGATGTTGCGGAAGCCGCCATTGCTCTCGGTGCCGAGCTTGATGCGGCCCAGCGGCCCGACGCTGTCGACGCTGTTATAGTCCGATTTGCGATAGGTGCCGTCGAGCAGCGACCCCATCACATAGCCCATCGTCTTGCAGCCGATGACGGTGACGTCCTCGCAGATCACCTTGCGATCGAGCGCGTAACTGCTCTTGAGGACGATCGCATCGTCCTTGGGCGCGTTCACGACACAGTTCGAGACCCGGACGTCGCGGCAGCAATCGATATCTATTCCGTCGCGATCGGTGTCGATCGTGAGATTGTCGATAGTCATGTTGGTCACGCCATGCGCGATCACGCAGAAATGGCCGCCCTGCAGCACGATGAAGTCGCGCAGCACCACATTGCGGCAGTTGCGCAGGCCGATCGACTTGTTGGCGCGGCCGATCACGGCGCGTTCCTTGGGATCGCGCAGCCGCGCCTCGCGCGGGGTGATGCCGAGCTCCTTCGGCGATTTCCAATCCGGCTTGTTGTGCCAGCGGTCGCCGGGCCCGTCGCGATTGAGGCCCAGACCATGGATCATGCCGCGGCCGACGATCGCGATGTTGCTGACGCCGTCGCCATAAATCAGGCTGTTATGGACATGAGTGATTCCGAAATCCTGGAACTGCTCCTCCATGTCATTCTCGGGCTCGTCATAAGCGCCCTTGTGCACCGCCGGGTCGGCGGCTTCGATCACGGCGCCCGCCGACAGCACGATCGTGACATTGTTCCTGAGCCGGATCGAGAAGCACAGATAGCGTCCCGGCGGCACGACGACGGTGCCGCCGCCGGCTTTGGTCGCGGCTTCGATCGCGCGGTTGATCGCATTGCTGTCGATCGCCTTTCCATCGCCCTTGGCGCCGTAACCCCGCACGTCGTAAAACGCGCCAAGCATGCGCGCGGTCTGGGCCAGCGCCGGTTGCGCGAGCAGCGCAGCCCCCAGGCCGATCACGGCGCCACGGCGGCTCAGCTCGGCTTCGGCCAGCAATCGCGTTGGCGCGCCGTTCATTTCACCGCTCCGGTCGCCGGATCATAGCTCGGGGTCCCCGCCTTGGGCTCGATCCCTGAGGCGTCCATCACCTTGCGCGCCTCGGCGGGCCAGGCGGTGCCCTTCACCAAGTGATCGTCGACGATCAGATTGTTCTGATAGGCATCCCACATCCCGCCGATCTCGGTGGTGTTGTGCCAGTTGCCGGTGGCGGTGTTGTCGGGGCTGATCCGCTCGGGGAAGGAGCCGCGCACCGTGTTGACGTTGAGCCATTTGGCCGCGCCGTCGACCACGTTGTTGCGCACGGTCACGTAGCGCGAACCCTCGTCGAGATAGAGCGCGATCTTCTTGGGGATGTCATAGACGTAATTCTCGGCGATCACCGTGCCCGGGCTGGCGGATAGGTTGTAGATCGCGCCGCCATCCTCGAAATGCTGCTTGGCGTCGTGGATGCGGTTATAGGCGACGATCACGTCGCGATGCGTCGTCGGCTCGTGATAGACGAGGTTGGGCGCATAGTCGTAATAGCCGCGCTGGCGCGTGCGGTACGAAGGATTACCTCCAGGGTCGTTCAATCCCCAGCCCCAGCCGATATCGATGCCGTCATAAGGCGCGTCCGAAATGTCGTTGTGCAGGATCAGCGCGCGGTCGACATAGGTGCTGAGCACCGCGCTGTTGTCGCGGTAATCCTGGCTGACCTTCGAGATGCGGTTGTTGCGGATCATCACCTGCCGATTGGTCTGGCCTTCGCTTGCGGGATGATGCGCTTCGCGCCGCACGCCGCCTACGAGGATTGCGCCGGCAGCTATATCGGTGAAGACGTTGCCTGAGACCTCGATTGCCTGGGCGCCGTAGCCGGTGCCGCTGGCGTTCGCGTCGGGGTTGTTGCCGATACCGAGAGCGACCTGGCCGAGATGGGCGAACACATTATGCTCGAACTTGATCCGCTGTGCGGCGGACACCTGGATCGCGGCGGGGATTTGTGACCATTCGTTGCGCCGCATTTCGAACCCGGGACAACCCCAGGAGCAGCTCTTGAGAGCATCGACCGGTCGGCTGCGCGACACGCCGGCGAGGAACGCACCGCTCTGCTGATTGGCATAGCCCTCGCGGGTCGAAGGCCCCATCCAGCTGGTGTGGGAGAAGCGAAAGCCGCTGAAGCTGATGTCTCGGACCGGGCGGTCGTAGCTGCCGCTGATCGAGATCAGATAAGGCAGGCGGGGCAGCTCGACGCGGACCTTGGCCATGTCGGTGCCGGGCCGGGGGCGGTAATAGAGCTTGCCCGCCGCGGGATCGAGATACCATTGGTCGGGCTGGGTCAGGAAGGCGAGCGAATTGACCAGATAGAGGTGCGCGAATTCGGGCCCGTAGGGCTTGTTCAGCGTGTCATAGCCCCAATTGTTGTTGTCCCAAGCCGGCTGCTGCATGATTAGCCGCCGGCCCTCGATCCGCTCGACCGGCGCGAAGCGGTCAGTGAAGTAGCCCAGACCTTCCACCTCCACGCGGCGCTGATCGGGCAGCTTGGCGAGGTAGTCGTATGCGGGATCGTTGATCTCCAGCGCGGCGTCGGTGAAGGTCACTGCCGAGCGCGGAATCTCGATAGCCGCGCGCTTGGCAAGGCGTCCGTCCACCCAGAGCTGGCGGGAGTCCACGCCCTTGGGTACCGAGGCGACGTAAAGGTTGCGGGCGCGGTCGGCGAGCGTCCAGCCATCGACGGCAACGCCGCCGGATATCACCGGGTGGGCATTGTCGGCAGCCTTCCACGTGACGCTGTGTCCGTTCAGGCCCCCGTCCATCGCTGTGAGCACAAGCGGAGCATCAAGCCGATAAACGCCATCCATCACGGTCACGACCACGTCGTGGTCCTGGTTGGCGCTCCGCAGTGCGGCCTGCGCCCGCTTTAGCGTTCGGAAGGGCTTGTCCTGGGTACCAGGCGCTCTGTCATCGCCACTGAGCGAAACGAAATAACTGGTCGTCGCGTGCTCCTGCGCCAGAGCCGCGCCGGACGGGGCGCTCGCACATAAGACGATCGCAATACAGAGCCTCATACCCATCCCACTCCTCAGCCGATCGCCGACTTTCGCCTATCTGATATAACAGTAGGTATCATAGATATGTCAATTCCGATGTTCTCAGAGCGGATGGGCGCAATCTCGCCGGCAAGGATCGCGCCAAAAGGCCGTCCGAGTACCGGATACGGCTCAAGGGACGTAGTCTTGGAGCAGGTGTGGGGCTGGTCGGCGGGTTAGCGAGAGGGTGGACATCGCAGGCCGCGCACGCGCCGCCGCGTCGCTTAGTTCGGTCCGCCGGAGCTCATCCCCAGCCGATAGGCGGGCGTCGCAGCGGCAACCGGTGGCGGGCGATCGAGGGCGACCAGCCGCACAGCGCCTTCGAGGCCATGCCCGGTCACGTTGTCGGCTGCGATCTTCGCGCCCGAAAAGACGCTCACCGCGACCCCCTCGATCCGGGCTCCGCGGATATTGGCGAGCGTGATACCCCTGCCGCAAGTGCCGCTGATGTCGCGCAACACCAAGCGCTCGAGCGGTTTGTCGGGATGGATGTTCACGGCGTCGACGAGGATTGGGACGTCCTTCACGCGGATGCGCTCGAAGGTGAGATTGCGGACGCGCGGGACACCTTCCAATCCCGGTACCGGAAACTGGTCCTGCTTGCCGCTGTCGAGAAAGTTCAATCGGAGGAAGCCGTAGCCGGCTCCCGACACTTCGAGGTCGCGCATCGTGATATCATCGATGAACGCGCCGCGCCCCGGCCGGCTCTTCAGGTAGATCGCGAAGGTATGTGCGAGCAGGCATTGGCAGCGCTCGACCAGTACCCGCCGAATCCCGCCCGATGTCTCGCTGCCGATGCCGATGCACGCCCAGCGATGGTCGCGAAAACTGCAGTTGGTGATCGTCACGTCCTCGGTGGGGCGACCGATCGCGTTGCCCTCCATGCCGCGTCCCGACTTGAGCGAGATGCAGTCGTCGATAGTGTCGAAGTCGCATCGATCGATCAGCACCCGCCGGCAGCTATCGACGTCGATCCCATCGGCACCGCCCTTGACGGTAAGGCCGCGGAACATTGCATCTTCGCAATAGACGGGGTGGATCGACCACATGTCGTTCTGCTGGGTGTAGAGGCCGGTGACGGACAGGCCGCGCACCTCGACGAACTCGAGCAGGGCAGGGTGGCGCAGTCCGGAGTCCGAGACGCGTTTGTGGATGGCGTCGGAGGCGAGGATCCGGCCCTTGCCGGTGACCGTCACGTTGCGGGCGTCCTGTGCCCAGACCAGGCCGATATGGCCCGGAACCCAGCGTCCCTCCCAGCGGACCTGCGTGACCGGATAGTCGGCGACATCGGGCGAGCCCTGCAGTGTCGTATCCTGCTCGATGCGCAGCATGGTGTTCGAGCCGATCCGGATCGCGCCAACGAGGAACGTGCCGCCGGCAAGCACCACTTCGCCGCCGCCGAGCACCGCCGCACGGTCGAGCGCCTGCTGGACCGCCTCGGTGTCCTTGGTCGTGCCGTCTGCCTTGGCGCCATAGTCGCGCGGATCGAGGCGGGCGCCGTTGCCGGGAGCCTTGGCTGGGCTCGGCATCGCCGGGATCGTCTGCGCACGCGCAGCGAGGGGCGCGAGACTTGCGGCGACCGCGCCGAAACCGGCGGCGGCGAGGAATGTGCGGCGGTCGGGCGACATCGGCATGCTCATCGGTCGGAGGGAGGGGCGATCGGGTCCCGGGTGCCGCGATAGCGCAGGCGCACGGCGGCCCCGGCGATTGCGTGCACATCCCTGAGGCTTAGGGGCTCCCCGACGGCGTTGACCGGATTGACCAGGGTGACCCGCTCGCCGAGCGCGGCGATCAGGTCGGGGATGTCGTATTGCTCGAGAACGCCGGGTAGATTCACCTCGGCCATGTCGCGGCTGACCGGACGTTCGACAAAATCGCGATAGCGGAGGATCGCGCCGTCGCTGACGACATGCGCGACGCGCGGATCGAGCACGGCAGCGTGCAGTGCCACCGGGCCGAGCGCGCCGAGGCCATAGACTTCCAGCGATCTCCGATCGACCTCCGGGCGTTCGGCCAGCCAGTTGAGCGCGGAAATCGCATCGTCGACGCGCATGCCGAGCGGCGTCTTGCCGACCAGCAGCGCACGCAGCGAGAGCAAGGTCCAGTCGCCGGTGAGCGAGGATTTGACCTCTTCGGTGCCGTTCGCCCCGCGCGCCTCCAAGGCCAGCACATTCCATCCCCCGCGCGTCCAGTGCTCCAGCATTCCGCCTGGCGCGGAGAGCGGCCGCAGCGGCTGGCTGGCGAGGTACAACAGGGTGGGTCGTTTGCCCGGTTTCGCCGATTGCGCATACAGGCCGTCGACATGCAGCCCGGGCGCGGCATCGAACTGCACCGGTGTGACACCATAGCCATCCAGTGACTGGCGGGCGCCTTCGCGCATAGCGGGCGCCGCGGCGCCGGGAGTGACGCTCGTTCGCGCCGCCTGGGCGATGGCAGCGCGCAGCTGCGCGACAATTGGCCTGGCGGAAGGAACTTGGCGCGAGGCCTCGCGGGCGATGACTGCCTGCAATGTCATGCCGCCGCCGGAGGTGGCCAGCTGCCCCGTATCCGTTACCAGCAGCGCCGAGGGATCGGGCAGGGGAGCAGGGGCAAAGGGCGCCTCGTCCGGCACATCCTTCAGCCAGCGATTGAAGAAGCCGATGATTCGCGATGCCATGGGCGCAAGATTGCCGTGCCCGCCCGGCCCCTCGATCATCGCTAGCCGGTCGCGCGCGCCGAGCAACTCATAGAAGCGCCCGGCTTCGGCATAGGCGGCGCGTGCGCCGGCGATTGGAAACATGTCGCCCGTGGTGGAGAGGATCGCGAAGGGACGCGGCGCCACGAGCTCGATCCAGTCGGGAAGGTCGAGGCCGCGCTCGAGAAAGAAGGGGATCGATTGTTCGGCATCCTGCGGCCCGGGGCCGCCCGTCGCTAGTAGGTGATCGAAATCGTTGACATAGCAGCCGACCGCCGCGGCGCGGATGCGGATGTCCAGTGCTGCAAGATAGGCGGTCATGGTACCGCCGCCCGAGCAGCCAAAGGCGCCGATCCGGCGATCGTCGACGTCGGCGCGGCTCATCAGGTAGTCGACGCCGCGCACCGCATCCTGGAGGAAATAGCGCGCGACATGCCCGCCGGTGGGCAGCGCCTGGCCGAACGCCATCGAATGCTCGCCGGTCGGGCGGCCCACCTTGGACGCGCCGATCTCAGGATCATAATGCTGGAGCCGCTCGCCTTCGCCGACGATGTCGATCGATAGGACGATGAAGCCCGCGCGCGCGAAGTTGGCCGCAAAGAGATGATTGCCGAGCTTGCCTTCGCTGCCATGGCCCGGCTGCAGGATGATCGCGGGGAAGGGGCCGCGCCCGGTTGCGGGGCGATAAACGATCCCGGTGACGCGATAGCCGGGCAGGCTCTCGTACCAGAGGGATTCAGTGGTGTAGCCATCGAACGTGGCGGTGCGGGTGATCGCCGCCGTAACGGGGCCGCCGAAGCGCTCGGGCCGGACCAGCTCCTCGATCGTCGCGCGCACGCGCAGCTGGCGGAGGCGCGCCTCGTCGGATGAAGCGAGCGCGGCGACCGTCGCGGCGCGGGCGGCGCTCTGCTCTCGGGCGAGTTCGGTGAGATAGGCTACGAGGCGGTCACGCGCGGTCTGCGTCTGCGCCGATGCCGTCTGCACGGTGAGACCAACGGCCATGCATAGCGCGAGCGCCAAGGTTCGGAACGAGTGTCGTATGCCAGGCATCCCTTCAACCCGAGGTGTCGGCAGGGGTGGGAACGCCGCCGGGTGTCGGACCGGCAACGGGGCTGCCGTTGCGGCGGACATTGTCGTAGCGGAGATTCTCGACATGCGAGACGATGTCGGGCTCGCCGGCGCGGATGATCGCGCAGTCGCGCAGCGTGATGTTGCGGATCGGCGCGTCGGGGAAGCCCTGCAGGTCGAGTACGCGCTGGCAGCGGCCGACGAGCAGCCGCTCGACGGTGAGGCCGTCGAACACGGGCGTATAGTCCCCCTTGGCGCCTTCGCCGTAATTATAGTCGATGGTGATCACCGCGCGGCCGACCTGACCCACGGTCACGTCGCGGACATGGATGTTGGACAGCGTGCCGCCGCGCGCGGCGTTGTTCTTGAAGCGGATCGCGGTGTTGAGTTGCGGGCTGTCCATCCGGCAGTTCTCGACAAAGACGTTGCGTACGCCGCCGGTGATCTCGCTACCGAGCGTGACCCCACCATGGCCGTCGAGCATCGTGCAGCCGGAAATGATCACATTCTCGGTTGGCCGCTTGAGCCGCCGACCATCGGCGTTGCGCCCCGACTTGATCGCGATGCAGTCGTCGCCCGTGTCGAAGTGACACTCCTCGATCAGGACGTCCCGACACGATTCTGGATCGCACCCGTCATTGTTCGGCCCGTGGCTCGAGATGGTGACGCGCTGCACGGTCACATTCTCGCACTCGACGGGATGGATCTCCCACATCGGCGAGCGGATGATCGTCACGTCCTCGATCAGAACGTTGCGGCAGCGATAGGGCTGGATAAATTGCGGCCGGATCGTCGAGCCGAGGCCAAACACCCGCCTTGCGACGGGCACGCTCTGTTCCGCCATCCGCTTCAGGCGAGCGCCGTCGCTCTCGCCGCCATCAGGCCGACGGCGCACCCAGTCCCACCAATGCGCCTCGTCGGCCTGGCCATCGAGGATGCCGTGCCCGGTAATCGCTACATTCTCGCAGTCGAGCGCATATAGGAAGGGCGAGATGCCCATCAGTTCATTGCCTTCCATCCGGGTCAGCACCGGCGGGAAGTACAGGGCCGGGTCGCGGGCGAAGCGGATCGTAGCGCCGCGCGTGACGTGCAGCTCGACATTCGAGCGGAGGTGGATCGGGCCGGTGAGCCAGACCCCGGCTTCGACGACGACGGTGCCACCGCCCGGCGCGCTGGAGGCGGCGGCGATCGCCTTGCGGAATGCCTCGCTGGCGAGCTTCGTCCCGTCGCCGACACCGCCAAATTGCGTGAGCGGGAATCGGTTCTCGGCGGGGAAAGTGGGCGCGCGGATCCGCGCGCGAATTGCCGCCGCCTCTGACCAGGGATCCCAGAATGCGGCGGGACTCTGCGCCGCAACCGCGGTTCCCACCGATGCCCCAATCGCTGCGCAGCCACCCGCCAGCACTGCACGCCGATCCAGTCCGGAAACCGACTTCATCATCGACGGACCTCTTCCCAACTGGCGAAGCTGCGCGTTTGCGCATTTGGACACCGGTGTCTTTTCGAAGGGTCGTGGAAAATGCGACGGTCGTCAATCTCGCGCATCGGCGGCCGATGATGCAATAGTGCGCTGATTATCTGGAACAGGCCGAACGCAAGGAATTAGCCTAAGATGGAGGCTACGTGGCCGGCGCCAGCTGCTCACGCAGACCCGACAGGTCGACGAACCGGTCGATCGACCGCAGCAGGTGGTCCGCCGGCACATGCCGCTCAAGGTTGAACCCATAGAAGAGCGGCTCCTGCACCACCCGCCGCTCACCCATCATCGCGCGTCACCTGTCAGCAACACAACGCTGAATCAGATCATCGCCACCATTTCAACGCCGACTTTTCAACAGCATCGGCCTCTTCCAGTCATTCAGTTGCTCAAGACCGCTATGGCGAAAACTGGCCGCAAGCGGTCGGTGAAACACATCGAATGAAAATGGTCTTGCACAGCTTGATCCGCGCTGGCTTTGGCCTCGGCCACGGCATCCGGACCGGAAGCTGTTCCTTGCACGGAGAAAAAGGTCAGATCGCGTAGTCCGACGACGCCCAGGACGGCTTTCAGATACGGAGTAAGAAAATCCGGCTGGCGCGCGCGCTCTCCAGAATATCTGCCGCCCGACGCCACCGCGACATAAACTGGACGGTCACGCAGTCTGCCTATTTTCCCATCCTTGGTCACATCGAACGTCCGGCGGGCTCGAACGACAAGATCTATCCATGCCTTCAGCGCGGAGGGGACAGTGAAGTTGTGCACAGGGGTCCCGATGACCACGAAGTCAGCGCGCTCCACTTCCTGGATGAGTTCTTCGGACAGGGCGATCGAACCCTCCTGGGATGGATCCGCGGTCGACTGCTGGGCGATGGCGTAATTTTCGTCGACGTGCGGGATGGTGCCGTCACCGATCACGCGATTTGTCACCGTCGCCCCCGGCTCGCGCGCGAGCAGGAAGCCAACAATTCTTTGCGACAACCTATGGCTCTCGGCGGCCTGCCCGAGCGGGCTGCAACTGACATGGAGGATGTTCATTACTTATCCAATTCCGGGTTCTTCAGGGTCGTCGACATTCTATAAGCCGCATGGATCACAACAAAGATCCATGAATGGATCTTGGAACCGGGCCATGATTGCTATTGCCGCACCTGCTCGGTACAAGGGACGCACGAGTGGATGGGGGTCCTGGCGGGAATTGGCGTCGCTTATACTTCCAGGCCACGGCGTCAGAGCCCTTTCAATCGAGTGCAAATCGACGAGGCCATGACAGGCGCGAAGACCCGCAATATCTCGCCGCTGGATCCATCGGCGGCCGGGCCCTTCTACCGGCAAATCTACGATCGGTTTCGCGGTGCCATTTCCAGTGGATCATTGAAGCCGGGTGACCGAATTCCGTCGGCGCGCGCGCTGGCCCAGGAACTTGGCCTGGCGAGAGGCACCATAGAGACCGCATATTCCTTGCTGGCCGCCGAGGGGTATATTCAGCCTCGCGGTCAGGCGGGAACCGTAGTCACGCCGGGCCTCGACGCGCGAATGCCTGTGGCAAGCACGACGACACCCCCCGACAGCGATATTCCCGCGGCCAGTTTTCGTCCGGATTCGATCCTGCCGTTCCAGATGGGCCTACCCTCCCTGGATGCGTTTCCTAGAAAGATCTGGGCACGCTTGGGCGCGCGATGCGTACGCGCGATGCAACCCTCCGACATGGCGCATCCGTCCGTATACGGCTCGTGGCCGTTGCGGACCGAGATCGCCGCATATCTCCAGGTTTCGCGCGGGATCAACTGCTCCGCCTCGCAGGTTTTCGTGACGTCGGGATACCGTCACACGCTGGAATTGATCGGGCACGCATTGATAAAGGCGGGAGATCGCGTCTGGACGGAAAACCCTGGATTCCCGCCCACGCGAGAACTGCTGAGCCATATGGATGTCGAAGCGGTTCCGGTACCGGTGGACCAGGACGGCCTGGTCGTTTCCGAGGGTATCAAGGCGGCGCCACGCGCGCGCGCAGCCGTGGTGACGCCTGCGCATCAAAGTCCCCTGTGCGTGACCCTATCCTTGCCGCGGCGTCTGGCGTTGCTGGACTGGGCGGCGCGAAACGACGCGTGGGTGATCGAGGACGATTATGATGGCGAGTACCGGTACGTCAGCCGGCCTCTGCCGGCGCTGAAGAGCTTGGATCACGATGGACGCGTGCTCTACGCAGGCACGTTCAGCAAGGTGCTGTTCCCGAGCATCCGGCTTGCATATCTCGTCGTGCCGGAAGCGCAGGTCGAGCGGTTCGAGCAGATCAGCCAGGTTTTCGCAGGGGGCAGCCCCCAGCTCACGCAGGCGATCGTCTCGGCCTTTATCGCGGAAGGGCATTTCGCGCGCCACATCCAGCGCATGCGAAAGCTCTACGCCGAGCGTCGGGAGGCGACGGCGGCGGGTCTGGCGAGCGTGTTGGGTGAGCATATGCGCATCGATTCCCAGCCGGGCGGCATGCACCTGATCTTGCGGCTGCAAGGCCGGCAGTCCGATCGGCGGCTCGTCGCGCGCATGCGGGAAGAGGGCCTGTATGCCGAAGCCCTGACGGATTGGACGGATCCCGGTGATGGCGCCTCTGCCTTGCTCCTCAATTTCACGAACATCGTCTCTCAGCGTGTCGCAGAGGATTTCGGAAGGCGTATCCTGAAGCTGTTGTAACGGAGTGTATCGCGCGCGACTGGAGGATCGTGGCATAGGATATAAGACGGTTCATGGACCTTCTGAATTGGGCCAAGATGCCGCACGATAGAATCCTTCAAGACAAGGATTTGTCATGAGAAATCGTATCGTAAAGGCACCCGTGGGATTGGCGCACTGCGCGTGCGCCAATGGCTTGAGCCTGAGGTACGTCGCCGAATTGCGGGACGTGCCGGATGCACGGGAGGCTTGAATGGAAAAGATCGGGCCTCAGCAAATCTGGTCTTACTTCGACGATGCGGAGAAGGCGCGCCCCGTGTCGAACCGCAGGATTCGCACCGGCGAAGGGCACACCGTCTTCACTTTTTTCGAGCTGGCAATGAAGGTGGCCGAGCTTCAGTTCTTAAACCGGAACCACGTGATGCTGTTTCGAGGGCAGACCAACGACCATATGTCGCCGACCGGCACGATGCTAAATCCGACGCTTTTCCGCCTGAGCGGAAAGCGCTCCGCCATCCAAAGGATTCTGCAGGCGCGGTTCGAACGCCTGAAAGCCGCTGAAGCGCATCTTGTCCGCCTGTATAGAGCTGCGAACCTGCGGGGGATCGATCGGCTTGTGCGGCATCGGACCATAAGATGGTCGATCCTCCAGCATTACGATGTTTGCAGGACCCCGCTGCTGGACTTGTCCCAGTCCCTGAGGATTGCGGCTTCGTTCGCCGCCCGGAAGAATGGATCCGGGGATGCCTATCTCTACGTCCTGGGCGTACCAAACCGAAGTGGCGCGGTAACCGCCAGTTCCGAATCCGGGTTGCAGATCATATGCCTGTCCAGCGCATGCCCGCCCGAGGCGGTCCGCCCGCACATGCAGGAGGGGTTCCTCCTGGGCGAATATCCGGAGATCGCCGATTACGACCCGAATGGACGACACGCCTATCAGGAGATGGACTTCGGCCGCAGACTGGTCGCGAAATTCAAGCTGAACCTGGAAGCATTCTGGAACAGCAGGGATTTTCCGCCCGCATCGGTGGAGTCGATCTATCCCAAGGAGTTTGATCCGCTTCTGCTGGTAGCGGATCAGATCAAGCGTGAAATCGGCCCGGAGATCGAGGCGTGACGGTCCGCGCCGTCGGAACCGGGTTTTCCTCTAGACGGTAACGGCCGCATCCTTTCGTCCCGCGTTGCCGAATATCGCGAGATAGCGGGCGATCTCCGAAGCCTCGCCGGTCGCTTTCGTCGGATTGTCCGACAGCTTTACGGCGGGCCGATCGTTCGCGGCGACGACCTTGCAGACCAGCGAAATGGGATCGAGCGCATCGGTCTCGAACGGCGCGCAGCCTCGGAAATCATTGGTGAGGTTGGTTCCCCAGCCGAAGCTCATTCGCACGCGGCCATCGAAGTGCCGGTAGGTTTGCTCGATCGTGTCGATGTCCATTCCGTCCGAGAAGATCAGCAGTTTTTTCCGCGGATCGCGCCCTTTTTCCTGCCACCAGCCGATGATCTGTTCGCCCGCTTCGATCGGCGGCGCGCTGTCCGGCCGGAACCCCGTCCAGTCGGCAAGCCAGTCGGGCGCATTGTCGAGGAATGCCGTGGTGCCGAACGCATCGGGAAGGGCTATCAGCAGATTGCCGCTGTAATGGTCGCGCCAATC
Organism: Sphingomonas sp. JC676; assembly: GCF_014489075.1. Lineage (GTDB taxonomy): Bacteria > Pseudomonadota > Alphaproteobacteria > Sphingomonadales > Sphingomonadaceae > Sphingomonas. Next base: position 128,867 of record NZ_JACTGR010000008.1, read on the forward strand.
CTCCAACACACGGTAGGGCGCCCGCGCGACCTCCGCGTCGTCCTTCGCGAGCGCGGCCAGCACCATCGGCAACTCGTGCGCGTTGGTGCCGATGGCTTCGAGGTCGTTGTCCATCGCCAGCAGCACGTTCGACGTGCCGATGAAGTGCGCGCCGAGCCCCTCGTTGAGGGCATTCACGCACCAACGCTGCCAGAGGAAGCCATGGCGGCGGCGCGTGCCGAAATCCGATAGCGCGAGGTCGGGCAAACGCTGCAGCCGCTCGACCTTCCCCCACAGCTTCGCCTTGGCGCGCGCGTACAGCACATCCAGCTCGAAGCGCCCCCGACCCTTCATCGCCGCGCGCGAACGCAGCTCGTTGACGATCGCGAGGGCCGGAATTTCCCACATCGTCGTTTCGGTCCAGGCACCCTCGAAACGCAGCTCATATTGGCCGTCGACCTTGCGCAGCTCGTACTCCGGCAGCCTGAACCCGGCGAGCCACGCGATGAAATCCGGGCTGAACATCTGCTCCCTGCCGTAGAAGCTGTTGCCGGACAGCCAGATCAGCTCCTTGCGCGTAAAGCGTAGCGTTCGTGCATGATCCAGCTGGGCACGCAGCTCCGCCTCGTCGATGCAATCGGCGATCCTCACCGTCTTGGTCCGGTTGATCAGCGCAAAGGTGGCGGTCACGTCCGGATAGAGATGACGGATCATCTGCAGCATGAGCAATTTGTAGAAATCGGTGTCGAGCAGGCTGCGTATGATCGGATCGAGCCGCCAGCTGTGATCATAGGTCCGGCTCGCGATGTCCGTCACGGGCATGGGCTCTCCTTCACGCGATCACGAGGTGCAGCGCACGGTGGCCCCAGAGGGTATCGCATTGCCGCGCGATCGGCGACGTCCTGATCATGGACTAGTGTTCAACATGCTTCATGGACCTTCTGAACTGGGCCAAGACGCGCCAAATTGAAGTCCTTCAACGAGATAGGATTTCGTCATGAGCAATCGCATCGAATACGCCAAGGTTTCGCCGGAAGGCTTCAAGGCCTTTGGAGGCGTCTACGTCTCCGTTCAGAAATCCGGCCTTCTGCAAGAGCTGGTCAACCTCGTCCACCTGCGGGTTTCGCAGATAAACGGCTGCGCATATTGCATCGATATGCACTCGCGCGACCTTCTCAAGGGCGGCATCGCGGTGGACAAGCTTGTTCTGGTGGCCGTGTGGCGCGACGCGGGTGAACTGTTCAGTGCCCGCGAACGGGCCGCGCTCGCCTGGGCTGAGACCGTGACGTGCATCGCCGAAACCGCCGCTCCGGATGCCGACTATCAAGCCGCGGCTGCCGAATTCAACGAAAAGGAACTCGCGGACCTGACCTATGCGATCGGGCTGATGAACGCCTTTAATCGGTTCGGAATCGCCTTCCGCACGCCGCCGGCCGCTGCGGCAAAGGCTTGAACCACCGGAAGCGGGCGCGACACATTCCATTCGTTGGCGCCCGCTTCCCCGTCCGCGTCGGCGGGCGCTCACCCTAATTTCCATGCGACCGGATACGGCGCACCAATGAACGGATCTACTCCTATGGCATGGGCTCTGCTTTGCATCGCCGGCGTTCTCGAAATCGCATTCGCCTTCGGTATGAAATGGTCCGAAGGTTTCACGCGACTGATGCCCGGGCTGTTTACGGTCGCCACCGGCGTGTCGAGCGTCTTCCTTCTTTCACTCGCGCTGCGCACGCTGCCGGTCGGCACCGGTTACGCGGTTTGGACCGGTATCGGCGCCGCCGGCACCGCGATTCTGGGAATGGCGGTGCTCGGTGAATCCGCCGCCCCGGCGCGAATCCTGTGCATCCTTGTGATTTTCGCAGGTGTCATCGGACTTAAGATGGCCGCGGGGAACGGTGGATAATGCTGGCCTGAAAGCTCAGTCCGACAGCGCCCCAATTGGGGCTTTCCCAGAGCCGACAACGGAGCAGTCACTCCCCCTTGCGCTCGGATGCGTCCAGGGCAGACCTTCGAGCGCAGCCACCCTTATCCCGTCGTGCCAAAGCAGCATTCATGTTCCTGGACGGACGGCAGCTTTCGGGCGCAGACGAGGTCGGCGATTGCCCCAAAGGTTGATCCCGACCGAACTTCTCACCGAATGAACAGGGCGAGGCCCTCGCGTGGAGGGGCTCTCACGGTTTTTGCTTCGGATTTTTTGTCGCGAATCGGCCCATTGAATCCCACTCCGTCGCAGGTTCGAGTCCGATCAGGGGACCAACTTTTGGCGGTGGACCACGAGGGGACTTTTGAATTTCGGGTATGAAAAGTAATCGCTCTAACTCAATGGTTTTATGCTGAGTTGTCGAGTCCTGTAGGCTAAGCTGGCGGACCGGGCGCTGCTGCTCGCCAATTCGCTGTTCAACGCGTTCGAGGCCGCTGGGCATCGCGTCGCGCTGGCCCCCGCGAAATCCGCGCTGCACCGAGATGTCTCTGGATTGTTTCCGACCTAAAGGGGCCGGATTGACCGATCGGCAGGACGATCGATACGCCAGCCTCGCGAGCCAGCAGGTCACGCGCACTTTGAGATCGCGAGCAGCTTCGCCAGCAACGGTTCCACCTGTTCCATTCGAAGCATGTTCGGCCCGTCAGACAACGCCTTTTCTGGCTCGGGGTGGCATTCCATGAAAAAGCCGGCAACTCCGACCGCGGCGGCGGCTTGCGCAAGACAAGGCACGAACTCTCTTTGCCCGCCTGATTTATCGCCCATGCCACCTGGAAGTTGCACGCTGTGAGTCGCGTCAAACACCACCGGGCATCCCGTATCACGCATTTGCACGAGACTGCGCATGTCAACGACCAGGTTGTTATAACCGAAACTGGTACCCCGTTCACAAACGGTGAAGCGATCCTCATCAAACCCCGCGTGCAGGGCTGCGCCGCGCGCCTTGGCCACGAGAGGGGCCATATCGCCTGGCGCCATGAACTGCGCCTTCTTGAAATTGACCGGCTTCCCGCTCCCCGCTGCAGCTTCGATCAGATCGGTCTGCCGCGCGAGGAATGCCGGCGTCTGGAGCATGTCGACAACCTCGGCGACCGGTCGGCACTGGTCTACCGTGTGGACATCGGTCAACACCGGAAGACCAGTCTCGCGTCGAACCGTTTCGAGCACGCGCAGACCTTCCACCAAGCCCAGGCCGCGGAACGCAGTGCCCGAGGTGCGATTCGCCTTGTCGAAGCTCGACTTGAACAGGACCAGGATCGAATATCGATCAGCCAAGGCACGCAATCGTTCCGCAACGGCCAGACACAGTGCCTCGCTTTCGATTACACAGGGCCCAGCAATAAGAAACGGACGCAGGCCCAAACCGATATCGTGGGTGCATAGCTTCATCGAGCTCGTCTCCTCAGTCCAGCCCACGGCGACGCAACATCGCCTCGACCACGGGCACATCGCTGGGGTTATTGAGTTCGACAACTTCCCAGTCCGGTACATCGCATTCGATGACCGCTATGCCGACGCCATTGTGTAGAAAGCGAAGCTGCTCCAGCCCCTCGGCCTGCTCCAGCAAGCAAGGCGGCCATGCTGCATAGTCGGCTAATGATGCTGGACGATAGGCATAGGCACCCAAATGCAGCAACGCTGGGCATTCATCCCCACCCCGCCAGTTCTCCGGCAAAAAAGGGAGCGTTCGTTTGGAAAAGTACAAGGCCTTGGACCAGGCATCGCACACAACGGTGGTTCCGCCGACACGCCCGGCGCGCTCGTCTTCCCTCAGATGGCGATAGAGTGATGGCGTACACCGTAAGGCGGGCGTAGCGACGGCAATCGCCGGGTCATCGCGCAGGCGCTCGATCAAGCTGGAAACCACATAAGCCGGCATCAAGGGGGCATCGCCCTGGAAGTTCACGATGATGGTGGGCGGATCGGCCATTTGCGCAATTGCCGCAGCACAACGCTCCGTGCCATTGGCGCATGACTCCGCGGTCATGATCGCAGCGCCGCCAAAGCGGCGGACTTCCTCCGCGATACGAGTGTCGTCGGTGGCCACCACCACGAAATCGACACCAGGCACCATGTTCGCCGCTCGCCAGCTACGCTCGACGAGGGTGCGTGATGTTCCGTTCGCTCCGATCAGGCCGACCAGAGGCTTTCCCGGATATCTAGTAGAGCCATAACGTGCTGGTATGATGATACCTGCGCGTTCCAGGCGGCTTGTTTTCCGCACTTCAAAGACCGGCGCTGTCATGGGAGCATCACCAGATCAAGCAAGTGAACGAGGCCAATGGGGCGGCCCGCCAAAACCGGATCGGTCACGAAGATCACCGTGATCCTGGCTTCCGCCATTAGTGCGGCGGCGTCGCCAACGGTCACATTTGCGGCCACCGTCTTCGGGTTTCGGGTCATCACCTGCTCGGCGGAGCAGGATGGGATCGCGTCGAAACCGCGCCGAAGGTCTCCGTCGGTTATAACGCCTATCAAAATGCCGTTCGGATCGACGATCCCAGCTGCGCCTTTGCTTGCTTCGGTCATCTGCGCGATCACGTCCTGAAGCGGAGTGTCGAGTGCCGCGAGTGGCAGCGGCGAGCCGTTTCGGATAAGTCGTCCGATCGGCTGTGATCTCCAGCCGATCGCGCCACCAGGATGTAATCCGGTAAGTTCAGTGCGAGAGAATCCGCGTGCGTTCATCGTGGCAATTGCGAGGGCATCGCCCAGCGCAAGCATCATTGTGCTCGACGTCGTGGGTGCGATCCCCTCCGGACAGGCCTCGTCGACTTCAGGAAGCAGCATCGTAATGTCTGCATAAGTTGCCAGCAGCGATGACCGCTGGCTGGTGATTGCCAGCACCGGCAAACCGAGCGATCGCACATGGTGCAGCAATGGCAACAGTTCGATCGTCGCTCCTGAGTTCGACAAAACAAGGAGGCTGTCGGTGTTCTGCACGACGCCGAGATCACCATGGGCGGCTTCACCAGGATGAACAAAAATTGCAGGTGATCCTGTAGAGGAAAGCGTGGCGGCAACCTTGCGGCCGATATGACCGGCCTTTCCCATTCCTGTCGTGATCACTCTGCCCCGGGTTGCGAGGATCGCGCGGACAGCGAGGTCGAAACTGATATCCAGGCTATCCGCCAAGAGCGTCAATGCGCCTGCCGCCTGCTGTATGACCGACACGCCCACAGCGCGATTACACTGATCATCGATTGTTATCGGCGGGAGTGCGAGACTTCTCAACATCTCGCTGACGGCCTCACGTCGGGGTCGCGATGGGACGAGCGCGTGAGCTTGCTGCGCGACATCGCGCATAGTTGGGCATAGTCCTCCGCTATCTGTTCAATGCGCAGCAGGGTTTCACCAATATCCGGGACGGGAGCTGGTGCTGGCCGCTGCGCGGTCGCAGGAAGGCGTCCGACTTCAACAACAACTGTGGAGACATTGATGATGGTTGCTCGGCCGCTATCAATCAGACCGGAAAATGGCCCCCGCGCCTCGGGGCTGAGAAATAGTGCCGGCACTCCGAATTCCGCCGCCTCTCCGGCGGCCCCGGACGCCAGCGAGACCATGGCGCGCATGTGCGGCAGTAAGGCCGGGAGCGGAAACAATGCTGCTTCTTCAATAACTATATTTGGTTGGCGCAGTTGTAGCAGGCGTCCATATTCGGCGTCTTGAACGGGCGTTGTTGAGGGATGGCGCCGGAGCCACCAACGCCAGCGCCGCGGTGCTGCTTCGATCTGCGCCGCAAGAGCATTCCAGGTCGCGCGATGCCCACCGATCGGTTGTAGAGCGACGAGAACATCACACTCATACTCTGCGCCGTCGCCAACGGCATGGTAGGCGGTATGCCAAATCCGTGTGGTTTCGTCTTCGTCATCGAGAAATGGCGCGAGTTGCGTGTGCCCGCCATGCAGACTTTGATGCCAGGGCAGAGGCAAGGCTGCGGCCCAGCTCCGTATATGCCCGGCATCTTCCTGCTTCCAGGTCCAGAACAGCGACGGAAGCGTCGAATAGCCATTTTCGGGCAAGGCGGACCAGGTGTACGCCTTGTGCGCGCCGTCCTGCGGGCAATGTTGCAGATCCACGCACAGGATGCCTTGGCGGCGACAGGCAAGTGCGAAAGCATGGCCCAGGCCCGCATAATAGGTAACGATGAAGGCGACCTTCGGCTTCGCAACCCGCAGGATCTTCTGGAAAACCGAAGCGGTATGAGCAACGAAGCGAGCACGCCGCGCCAGCCGATCGCCGCTGAGCGAGGGGGCGTTTATACCGCGCGCTTCCAAATATCGGAGGACTGCCTCATGATCCGGCAAATGTGGTGAGAGCGCCCGGCTGAGTGCCCCGGCGAGCGCGCCCCAGGCCGACACCACATTCGCGGCAAAGGTCGGACGGCGCCATGGAAGGCGGCTGAGATTGGTGCTCTGCATCAGGAAAGTGCGTTGACCACGCTTTTCCATGGCGGCGATCAGCGGCTCGGCAAATCGATCCTGCCAACTGCCAGTGATGCGATCGAGCGAAACGCCGTCGCCGAGCACCACCGCGAACGCCGGTCTCGGCCAGGGCCGCCAATGGGCAAGGTCGCGCCGACTTTTCCAGACATTGGTTAGCGGAGTCGCCAACCCGGTGATCGCGCGCCAGATGAACGGCGGAGCCGGTCGCGACGTATCGCCGCCACTCGTTCTGAACATATCGAGGAACAGGTCCATACGTGCGACCGGCCATATATCGACGTCGCCCGCTCTCCACTGCGCCACCGGGAAATTACGCTCAATGTCCTCGACCAGCGCCAGGTATCGCCGCTGGAGCGGCGTCGCTGAGGAATCTTCGCGAGCGCTGCGCGCGTGGCGATCGACATCCCCCTCTTCGGCGTGGTGGAGTTTCGTCATGTCATCGTCGCCAGGCGGTCGGCCGTCACCGTGGTGACCGCCGCACCGTCGAGATGCGCGGCGATCTTGGCGATCACCTCGCGCGTTGCGGAGATATGCATGTCGGGCGAGCCGCCGGCGATGTGCGGAGTCAGGAAGACATTGGGCAGCCGCCGCAACGGATGCCGGTGCGGTAACGGTTCCTGCTCGAACGTATCGAGACAGGCGGTGATGTCGCCGCGGCGTAGCCGGGCGACGAGCGCAGCGGGCTCGATCAACGCGCCGCGGGCGACGTTGATCAGCACCGCTCCCGGCCGCAGCCGGTCGAGTTCGGTCGCGCCGAGGCAATGGCGTGTGCCGGGCGTCAGCCCGCGATGCAACGATACGATGTCCGCCGCCAGCACGGCCGCGAGCGAGGCGGGCTCGGCGCCGGCGGCGCGTATCTCAACGGGGTCGGCATGATCGGAATAGACAATCACATGCGCGCCGGTGGCGAGCAGCCGTTGTGAGAAGGCACGGGCGTTGGCGCCCCAGCCGATCAGCCCCACCAGGGCACCGGCGAGGTCGCGGCTCGGCCCCGTGTAGGACGACAGCGACGCCAGCGCCCGGTGCCGCCGCAAGCGTCGTACCGGCCCCTGGATCCCTAGCGCGGCGACGATCGGGCGCGCTGCCTGGACGCCACGCAGCATCATGCCGCGTGCACCGGTTGGGGGCTGCGCGGTTCCCCAGCCGCCACGCTGCATCGCGCGGCTCGCAACAAAGGCGCGACGGCGGCCGAGAACCGCCAGGCCGAGCGCGAATTCGGCGACGCTTTCGGCGTAAGCCTGGCTGGCATTCACCAGCGTTATGCCTCGCGCCAGCAGTCGGTCGGGCCCGTAGCGGACGAGCGACAGGCCGACGGTGCCGACCACCGCAAGGTTGGGAAGCCTGTCGAGTGCTGCCTCGCTGAGCGGATCCGCACCCTGGCCGAGAAGCGCGGCAACGACGTCCGGATACGGTGTCGCGGCGTGCTCCAGATCCACGGACGAGATCAATCGCCATGTCTCCGGCATCGTGCCGAGCGCCCCACGCAGCCGATCCGCGCCAGCCAGTAGCACGGTGGAACGGCGGGCCGGGCGCGCCGGCGCGCGCGGCTTGGGAAGCCGCACAGGGCCGTGATAGCCCGCCTCGATCAGCTCGGCGAGGAACAGCGAGGGCGCAAGCGCCGCGATCGTATTGGGCGGCGGCGGCCCGCCCGCGACGGCGGCGAGAAACGCGTCGTGTTCAGCGGCAAAGCCGTCACCAGTCGGGGACAGGTCGAACTCCACCGGCGGTCGTCCGCCGTCGCGCCGCCCGGACAAGCCCGCTTCGGTCACGCGCCAACTCTCGCCAGGGGCATGGAAGGTATAACCTTCGCGCCTCTCGCCCGCCGAATTGTCGCACAGAAAGACGGCTTGCGCGTTACCGGGCCACCGCATCAGCGCCGAAAAAGTGCTTGGGCAGGCTCCCGGCCCGCCAGCCTGGGCCGTGACGTGGTCGGGCAGGCCACCCATCATATAGACGAGTACATCGAGCGCATGAATGCCGTTGGCAGTGAGCCAGCTGGCCGCGCCGAACGGCGGGGGGCGTCCATATTCGGGCTTGTGGAAGACCGCTTCGGCATACGTCCAGCCGCCCCTGCCGGCCAGCGCGCGGAGCCTCGCAAGCGCGGCGAGGAAGCGACGGTTGTGCCCGCCAACCGCGACCAATCCACGCGCGTGGGCGGCGTCGGCCAGCGCGCACGCTTCGGTATAACCAGGCGCGATCGGCTTCTCGACGAACAGGTGCTTACCTGCCGCCAGCGCGACGATGCCGAGTGCGTGATGCTGCTGTGCATTGCCGAGCAGGTAAACGAGATCAATGTCGGGCCGATGGATCGCCGCCACGGCGTCGCCGCTATCGCTGGCAAAGCCGAACCTGCGCCGCGTTGCCTCGGCGGCGTCAGCTCGCAGATCACAAATCTCTACAAGGTCAATTCGCCCGACATCGCGGAGCCGCGCCAGTACCGGCAGGTGCAGCAATGCTGCCGTCTCGCTGGCGCCGACGACAAGCGCACGGGGGCGCCCCGACGGTCGAGGTGTAGAGAGCGGAATGGTGTGCCCCTGGTCCGTCATGAGGTTCGGCACGTGAGTGCGTCGCGGACGAGCGATGGTTCAATCGCAAGCCGTCACCGAGCCAAAAATCATGCTTAGCGCGCAGCCTCGGAATGTTTAACCTAGCCGGTCTCCCCGCATTGAACGCCTTGCGGGAATCACGGCACTTATGGTTCGATGCATCAGGCGGAACCGAGCGGATTTTCCCGGAGAGCGAGGAGCGCCGATAGCGCGCTGGCGTTCGCGCGCGCATTTCTGAGGTTCGCGCGGTGGCAAGCCGCGTTGGGGGCGCTGTTGCTCGCACTGGCAGCAGTGCTCGATGGTGTCGGGTTGCTGATGCTGGTGCCGATTCTCGATGTCGCTATCCATGCGTCAGGCGCACCGCTCCAAGGTGGAGGGATTTCCGCGCCGCTTATCCGGCTGGTTGACGGCTATGGAGAGATGACACGCCTGTCGCTGCTGCTCGGCCTGTTCGTGGCGCTGATGGCTGCCAGGAGCGTGGTTCAAGCCGCGCGCGACCATCATATCAGCCGCCTGCAACTCGAATTCGTTGAGTCGATTCGGCTCGACTTGATTGAGCGGTTAGCCTCGGCCGGCTGGCAACGCCTGATACAGGTCAGCCATCCGCGCATCGTCCAGGCGCTGAGCGGCGAGATCCACCAGATCGGGATCGCTGCCAATTGGGTGGTGCTGGGTGCCGTCGCGCTGACCATGCTGGTCGCCAATGCCTTTTTGGCGGCAATGCTGTCACCCTTGGCGGGCGGTCTGGCACTCACGTTCGCTGGGCTCGGAATGCTCGCCTGCAGCCCTTATTTGCGACGCACCCGCGTCCTCGGCCGCGCCGTCACCGACGCCAATCTTGGCCTGACGGGCAGCGCACTTGCATTCCTCGCCGGCTTGAAACTCGCCACCGCGCAGAGTCTCGAACACGGCTTTATCGCGGAGCAGCGCGTCAACTCGGCAGCGGCGATGAGGAGCCGGCTTCTGTTCCTCCAGTTCCAAGTCAGGGGTCGCAACGCGACTCTGGCGCTCGCCGCTCTGGTTGGCGCGGCAACGTTGTTCGTCGGCGTGGGCGCGTTTCACCTGCCCGCCTCCGTCCTGCTGACGCTGCTCCTCGCCTTGTCGCGGACGACCGCACCGGCGTTGATCGTCCAGCAGGCGGCTCATCATATCATACACAGCCTACCCGCCTTCGATGCGGTAGAAGACCTTCAGCGCGAACTCGAGATGACCGCACCAGTCGACGAACTGGCGGACACAGGCACGGACGTTGACGGGCCGGCGGGAGCGATCACACTCAGTGGCGTATGCTTCCACCACACCGCTGAAGCCGTGGGGCTCGATGCTGTCGACCTGGTTATTCCAGCGGGCGCATTTATTGGCATTCGCGGGCCGTCGGGATCGGGCAAGACAACGCTGCTCGACCTCGTGTCCGGGCTATTGGTACCGCAATCCGGCTCAATCTCGCTGGGAGGACACCCGCTGTCGGGCGCCACGCTGCAGCGGTTTCGCGAGCGGTTGGCTTATGTCGCACAAGAACCGTTCCTGTTCGACGACACCATTCGACGCAATCTCGCCTGGTCACGCGAGGGAATCGGCGAGGCGGAGATGTGGGCGGCTCTTGCTCAAGTTGACGCGGATCGGCTCGTGCGGAGGCTGACCAGCGGCCTTGACACCAGGATCGGTGAGCGTGGTGTTATGCTTTCGGCCGGCGAACGACAGCGGCTGGCGCTCGCACGGGCGCTACTCAGACGACCCGCCGTGCTGGTGCTCGACGAGGCAACCAATGCCATCGACATCGCTGGCGAGCGCGTGATTCTCGAACGTCTCGCGAGTATGGCCGGAGCAGTCACGATATTGCTGGCCGCGCATCGGCGCGAGAGTTTGGCACTATGCGACAGCGTGATAGAGTTTCCGCTGGTCCGCGAGACCAGAGCATCGCTGCACGATGGCCGAATGGCCCCTTCGCGCAAGGGGTTGCTCGCTTGAATCACGATTTCTGAGCGTCAGTGCGGAATCCACTCCCTGCTGATGAGCGGATGGAGTAGATCGGTGGTTCAACAAGAATTGTCGGTGAGCCTTTGTGAAGGCTCGGTGCTAAAGGCGCCTTGGCTCGCGTTATCCGCGGTCCGCCGTCAATTACCGTGGCCGCTGCCTGGCCCGACGATCTCAAGGGCTGCACGCTGAATGTGTACTGCGATTGGCCAGATTTGTACCTAGCGCGCGCGCCGCGCCGATCGCTGGCCCGAGATTGAAGATGCCGAACGCGAGCCGCGGCGGCCCGGCGGGAAGGTGTCGGCGATCAGCGCGCAGGAAGGGGCACGCCGCCCGCCTCGCCAAAGCCGAGCCGCGGCGCGACTCCTGCTGGTCATACCGACAAGAAAATGCGGGCCGCGCTGTGAAGCGGGCCCGCTGAGGATCGATTGGCCGGAGGAAGCCAACCCGTCGGGAAAGGTTTCGGTCAGAACCGGGCAGATACGCCCAACGAATAGGATGCATCGTCGAAACGCATGTCGCGCGGCAAAGCGGGGTCGCCGTAATAGCTGCGATACTTGGCGTGGGTCAGGTTGGTGCCGTCCAGCGTCAGGGTGATGCCCTTGCTGATCTCGTAGCCGACACTGGCGTCGAGGCGGCCGTTCGGGCGGACCTGGTTCAGGATGAGCGTCTGGCCGACGGGGCGGACGTTGGTGCCGCCGTAATTCTCGTCATAATAACCCGAGCGATAGGTGTAGACGACACGCCCAGTCAGGCCGAACTTCTCGTACAGTCCGCCGATATTGAAATTATGCTTCGAAACGCCCTGGAGCTGCTGGCCGAACAGCGGATCGCCCGGCGTTTTAACCTTGCTATCGGCATAGGTGTAGTTGCCGAACACGCCGAAGCCGCTGAGCGCGCCGGGCAGGAAATCGAAGAAGGTCTGGGCGCTGACTTCGACGCCCTTCAGCGACACCTTGCCGACGTTGCGCGGGCGGGTGATGTTGTAGTCGAAGCCGTCGATCGTCTCGACCTGGCTCTGGCTGATCACGCGGTCCTTGATGTTCTTGTAATAGCCGCCGATCGCGATGAAGCCGTTGCGCGAGAAATAATATTCGAGCGTGGCGTCGAACGCGTCCGACTTTTGCGGACGCAGATCGGGGTTGCCGCCCGAGCCAGCCGGAAGGATCAGGATGTTGGTCGAGATCAGATAGCTGAGACCAGGGTTGAGATCGCCGAAGCTCGGCCGCGAAATCGCGCGCGAATAGTTGAAGCGCGCCTGCAGGCCGCCGCCGAACTTCAGCCGGGCGCTCGCGTTCGGCAGGAAGTTGTCGTCGCTGGTCTTCGCGCTGAACGGGGTCAGCACCGGCGCAGGGTTCGGGTTGCCCGGAGTCGCCGCCGGCGTCACGAACGACGCGCCGGCGATCGAGCGATCGGTCCGCGTGTAGCGGAGGCCGACCTGGCCATCGAGCTGGACAGCTCCGCCGAGCGGCACCTTGTATGCCGCCTGGACATAGCCGGCATAGGTCTTCTCGGCGGCGTCGAACGAACGGTCCGGCGTGAAGTCCGGGAAGCCCGCGCCCAGGCCGTAAAGTTTGCGCAGCTGGTCCTGGATCGCCGGATTGCGCAGCTGGTCCTGGTTGGGGACGATCACGCCGAAGCCGTTGTTCACGCTCGGAATGCCGGACGAATGCGTGAGGAAGCCGGCGCCCAGGAACGGCACGTCCGAGATCAGCGTGCCGCAGACCGTGCCGCAGGTGCCGCCCAGCGACTGTTCGTGGGTCGCGGTGTGATCGGCGAAGCGGGCACCGAACTGGATATTGTCGAGGAAGCTGTCCAGGCGATAGACGCCGTCCACCTTGGCCGCGAACTCCTTGCCGCGATCCCGGATATTGTCCTGGTTGAGCGGCGACAAAGCGAAGTTGGCCGGATCGGTCAGCCCGTTGGCGGTGTCGGTATAGACCGTGCCGCCGCCGACATTGGTATTGACGTTGGTGGTGATACCGTTGCCGGCCTTGAAGATGTCCAGGATGAAGTTCTGGTTGCGGACACGCGAGCGCTGGTACGAGATGTCGGCTGCCAGCGAGAGCGGTCCGGAATCATATTTCGCGCCGCCCGAGATGACATAGACCATGGTCTTGTCGTGGTGCGCCTGGGTGCTGGTGAAGCCGCCATGGTTGGTGGAGGTGAAGGACTGCGCGGTGCACAGGTGCTGGACCGTGCCCTTCGGATCGTAGAAGCCGGCGCTGTTGACCGCATAGTCCTTGCACTCGTCGGTCGGCGTGACGTTGCTGAACGTGCCGCCAAAGACGTCGTCGATCAGGAAGAACGAGGCCGACTTGTTCTCATAGGCGGTATACAGGCCGTTGGCGTAGATCTGGAGCTCGGGCGAGGGCTTCCACTGGAACGCCACGTTCGCCTGCTTGCGCTCGTAATCGCCCTCGTTGTTGAGGCCGCCGACACAGGTCGGCGCAATCACGCCGGCCGCGCCCGGAGGCCCCTGGGTGCCGCTGCGGAAATCGCAGTTGAACGCAATCGGGCGATTGAAATGGTTGAGCGCGTAGGAGACGTCGGCCAGCAGGCCCATCTCGCCGATGCCGGTATCGAAGCGATCCGACACGAGCAGGCCCAGGACCGGGCTGACCTCCTGCGTGTTGCTCGTATAGATGGCGCGGCCATTGGCCGCGAGGGTGAAGCCGTCAAAGTCGAACGGCTTGTGGAGCCGCAGGTTGATCTGGCCGGCGACACCGCCTTCGATCAGGTCGGCCGAGGTCGACTTGTAGACATCGGCGCCCGCCAGTGCTTCGGCGGGCAGGTCCTGATAGGAGAAGCCGCGGCCGACGCCGGTGAAGATTTCGCGCCCGTCCAGGGTGGTCAGGATATCGGGCAGGCCGCGGACAATCGGATTGACGATCTCGTTATTGTCGCCAACCGTGACCTGGACCCCCGGCACGCGCTGCAGCGCTGCCGCGACCGTGCGGTCGGGGAACTTGCCGATATCGTCCGCGACGATCGAATCGACCACGTTCGGGGAATCGCGCTTGATCGTGGCGGCCTTTGCCAGTGACTCGCGAATGCCGGTGACGACGATCTCGTCGCCCTGATCTTGCGCGCTCGCATCGGCCGGGGGGGACTGGTTCTGCGCCATGGCCGGCGTCGCACCCAAAAGGGCGAGCATCGACACGGATGACAGGACGCAAAATCTCGAGATCATTTCTACCTCTCCTGGAAACGGTGGAACCAGCGGCTTTTCACATCCGGTTGCGGGCGACGGGTACATTCGTCGGTCAAATGAGACAAGTATTATTTGTCATACCACGTACATCGCCGGTTCACACTCTTCGAGGCGCTTGATGCGGGTCATTTCGCCGGGCCCGGGCCGACCAGAAAGGTTTGATCTCCGTGTAGCGGACCGCGCGGCGGCACACTGGACAAGCCTACTTTGTCCTATTTATATGATTTCAAATCGCAGGAGAGAATCATGAAGCCCTATCGATGGATTCGACGTGTTGGACTTGCGATCGGGATGGGGTTTCTGGCGCCGGTCGCGGTCGCGCAGGTGGCGCCGGGCGGGCCGGTCACGCCCTATGTCGATCCTGCCAAGGCGTATCTCTTCGCACACATGACCAAGGAGCATTATGGGGTGCTCTATTATTCGGTCAGCCTCGATGGGCTGCACTGGACAAGGATCAACGGCGGACGGCCGGTTTCCCAGGATTATCACGGCCACGCCTCGATCGCGCGAGGCGGCGATGGGCGCTTTTATCTGGTCGGCAACAAGGGGGATGACGACCCGCTGATCCGCTTCTGGGTCTCGGACGACCTGATCCGCTGGACTCCGTTCGGCACCTACCGGCCGGACCTCAAGGACATTCCCGACCACCCGCATGCGCTGCAGCGGATCGGTGCGCCAAAGCTCTATTTCGACAAGCCTTCGGGGCAGTTCCTGCTGACCTGGCACACGCCCTCAATCGAGGGCACGCCCGAGGATCCCGAGCGCTACTGGGCGAGCCAGCGGACGCTCTATGTCCAGTCGAAGGACCTCAAGACATTCGACGAGAAGCCGCGCCGCCTGTTCACCTGGGACATGGCCACGATCGACACGATCATCCAGCCCGACGACAAGGGCGGCTATTGCGCTATCATCAAGGACGAGCGCTATCCCTCCTATGACTGGACGACCGGCAAGACCGTGCGGATGAGCTGTGCTGCGAATCTGCTCGGGCCGTACCCGCTGCCCGGTGCATCGCTCAGCCCCAATTTCCGCGAGGCACCGACGCTGGTCCGCGCACCCAATGCTGCCGACTGGCTGCTCTATTACGAGCAGTATGCGGGCACGAGCTACGGTCTCTCGATGGCGCCCACCTTGCACGGGCCCTGGTATCAGGTGTCGGGCAATAGCGGCGTTCCCGAATGGAACCGGTACGAGATGCCGGCGGGTACGCGGCATGGATCGATGATCGGCATCACGCGCCAGCAATATGATGCGCTCCTGAACGCGTTCCCCAATCCATGAGCCGGGGCGCCATCCTTCTCCTCGCCGCGTTCTCCGGCTGTCTTGCGGCAGCCCCGGAGGCAACGGCGCAGACCAATACGGGCACCGCAATAGAAGCGGGAGGCTTCGTCAATCCGCTGCTGCCGTCCGGTCCGGATCCCTGGATCGTCCGCGACGGCTCCACCTATTACTACATGAACACGCAGGGCAATCGGCTGGCGATCCGCAAGACCCAGGACATCACCCGGTTGGCGGATGCGCCCGAGATCACGGTATGGACTCCGCCGGCTGCGGGGCCGAACGCCCAGTCCATCTGGGCGCCGGAACTGCACCGGATCCACGGCAAATGGTACATCTATTATACCGCCGCCGCGAGCGGACACGATGACGATGCCCATCGCGGCATCTTCGTGCTCGAAAATGCCGGCCGCGATCCGACGCGCGGGAAATGGACCGACCGGGGCCAGTTGAAGACCGAGCATACCGGGATCGACGGCACGACCTTCGTCTATTCCGGCAAGCGCTACTTCGCCTATTCGGCCTATGTCGGCCCGGACAGCGAACTCGCGATCGTCGCCATGGCCAACCCCTGGACGCTGCAGGGCAAGGAAACGATCATCGCCCGGCCCGATCGCGCGTGGGAGCGCCAGGGTGGTCGCCAGATATTGGAGGGTCCCGAATTTCTCCGCGCTCCGAACGGCAAACTGTATCTCACCTATTCGGGCAGCGCGTGCTGGTCCGACGACTATGCGATCGGGCTGCTCAGCGCGCCGGCGGGCAGCGATCCGCTCGATGCAACCGCATGGACGAAGACTCCCGATCCGGTCATCGCGAAGTCGCCGGAACAAGACGTCTATGCGCCCGGACATAACGGGTTTTTCACAACGCCGGGGGATCGTGAAACCTGGATCGTCTATCACGCCAATCCAGGTCCGGGCATGCAATGCACCCCCAAGCGCTCGCCGCGGATCCAGCGCGTCGAATGGGACAGGGAGGGTAGGCCGGTCTTCGCGAAACCCGCAGGATCGGCATTGGCATTACCTCGTCCGGCCGGCGCACCTTAAGGGAATCCGGCGCACACCGAAGGCGGCGCTGACCGCTCGCATTGCACTGAAAAGGCGTCAGGATCCCTTGAGCGCCGCGACAAACGCGCGGGCATTGGCGCCCACGTCCGCCGCGCTCATGCCCGGCTTGTAGAGCGCCGATCCCAGCCCGAAGCCTGCCGCGCCGGCATCGCGCCAGGGCTGCATATTGTCCGGCGCGATCCCGCCCACCGGCAGCACGCGGGCGTCCCTGGGCAGCACCGCGCGCATCGCCTTCACGACGGCGGGCGTCGCCGCCTCGGCCGGAAACAGCTTGAGCGCGGTCGCCCCCGCATCGAGCGCCGCGAATGCCTCGGACGGTGTGGCGATGCCGGGCAGCGACACCAGCCCCGCCGCCGCGCTCGTCCCGATCACATGCAGGTTCGCGTTGGGCGAAATGATCATCTGTCCACCAGCCGCCAATACCGATCCGACCTGATGCTCGTGCAGGACCGTTCCCGCACCCACCACCGCCCGCCCCGCGAAACGCTTCGCCAGCCGCGCGACGCTGTCGAGCGGATCGGGCGAGTTCAGCGGCACTTCGATCAACGTGAATCCAGCCTCGACCAGCGCCTCGCCGACAGCCTCCACTTCATCGGGCTTCACCCCGCGCAGGATTGCGATCAGCGGGCATTTGGCGAAGGCGGCGTCGAAGGCAGCGATATGGCTCATGCGATGTGCTTTCCGATTGCGAGGATACCGGCGATGAAGGCGGAGTGGCTGTCGACCAGTTGCGCGCGGCGGTCATGTGCCTCGATCGCCGCGACATAGAGTCCGCCGAGCCCGGGGTCGGCGAGGATATGGACGGTGTCGTGCCCGGCATGGCTAAGGCGCACCGCGACATCGCCGCCGATCAGCAACCCGCTGGCATAGGATGCCGCATCTTTGTCGTCGCGGAGGCCCAGCATCTTGGCCGCGCGGATGCCGAACAGCGATGCGGCGAGATCGAGGCAACGCCCTTCCTCGACTCCCGCAAGGAACGCCGCGCCGGGCGTCACGTCGCTGCCGAGCTGCGCGGCGAGCAGGCCATGCTGCCGGAGCAGTGCGAACAATTCGCCGGTCATCGCGGTGGTGAAGCCGGCGATCCGTCCGTTCTCCATCTCCGCCCATTTGCAATGCGTGCCCGGCTGCACGAGCAGCGAGTCCCGCGGCACCAGCCCTGCCGCCACCGCGCCGATGAACTGGACTTCCTCGCCGCGCATCACGTCGGGCCGCCCCTCCGCCAGCGTCGAGACCCCCGGCACAATCGCCGTCCGCTCGTCGATCCACAGCAATCCGGCGGACAATTCCTCTAATCCCGCCGCCGCCGCGACATAGGGCCCGGGCCGCCAGCCGATATTGGAGCCGACCATCCCCGCCATCAGCATCGGCAGGTCGCCGAAGCGCGCGCGGATTCCCGCCGCCTCGCCGGCGAAATCCTCGACCGAGGTTACGCCCTTGTCGTCGCGCTCGGTCTGCGTGACCCGGCCGTCCTCGATCAGGAAGACGCGCCGGTTGGTGGTCCCCCAGTCGACCGCGAGGAAGTGCGCCCCGAAGCTCACCACCAGGTCGCGTACAATGCGATGAGGATCACCACGATGATCGCCGCCGCGATGTTGAAGCCGGTCGTCGTGCGGAACGAGACGCCCTGCATCGTGATCAGGTTGCTCTCGCGGCGCGCCGGCCTGGCCAGCGAGACGATTACCGCCAGCGCCAGCGCGATGAAGAACACGATCGCCATGCGATTGATGAAGGGTACCGCGTTCAGCGTCTCAACTCCGCCCCATTTGGCCGGGAACCAGAATATAAAGCTGACGACGACGGATGCGATAGCGCCCACCAGCGCACCAGCTTCGGTCGCGCGCGGCCAGAACAGGCCGAGCAGGAAGATCACGGTGATGCCCGGCGTCACGAAGCCGGAGAATTCCTGGATATACTGGAATGCCTGGTCGAGGCTGCCGAGCAAGGGCCGCGCGGTCAGCATCGCCAGGATGATCGCCACCACCGCGGCGATCCGTCCGACCAGCACGAGCTGCCGCTCATGCGCCTGCTTGCCGGTGGCGTCCTCGGCGCGGGTCTGCACGCCCTTCAGCTTGGCATAAATGTCGAGCGTGAAGATCGTAGCGATCGAATTGATCTTGGACGCGGTCGACGCGATGATCGCCGCGATCAGCGCCGCGAAGACGAGGCCGAGCAGCCCGGTCGGCAGCAGCGCCATCATCGTCGGATAGGCCTGGTCGGGCTTCGCGAGGTTGGGCGCGAGCACCACTGCGGCGATGCCCGGCAGCACGATGATCACCGGCATCAGCAGCTTGAGGAAGCCTGCGAAGATCACGCCCTTTTGTGCCTCGCCCAGGCTCTTCGCCGCCAGCGCGCGCTGGATGATATATTGGTTGAAGCCCCAATAGCTCAGGTTCGCGATCCACATGCCGCCCACCAGCACGGCGATGCCGGGCAGGTCCTTATAGTGCGGATTGTCAGGCGACAGGATCATGTCGAAATGATCGGGCACGCGGTGCGTCAGCTCGACAAAGCCGGCGAACACGCCCGCATCGCCGCCGATCTTGCTCAGCGTCAGATAGGCGATCACCAGCCCGCCCAGCACCAGCAAGGTCACCTGGACGATGTCGGTCAGCGCCACTGCCTTCAGCCCCCCGCGGATCTGGTAGAGCAGGGCGAAGGTGCCGAGCCCGATCAGCGCCACGTCCTGGTTCACGCCGGCCACCTGGGTGACGGCGATCGAGCCCAGCCAGATGATCGAGGTCAGGTTCACGAAGACGTAGAGGATCAGCCAGAACACCGCCATCACGGTGCGGATCGTCGGCCCGAAGCGCTGCTCCAGGAATTGCGGCATGGTATAGATCTGGTTGGCGAGGAAGATCGGCAGGAACCATTTGCCGACGATCAGCAGCGTCAGCGCCGCCATCCATTCATAGGAAGCGATCGCCAGGCCGATCGCATAGCCCGAACCGGACATGCCGACGATTTGCTCGGCCGAGATGTTCGCCGCGATCAGCGACGCGCCGATTGCCCACCAGGGGAGATTCTTGGAAGCGAGGAAATAGTCGCTCGAATCCTTTTCGTGCCCCGCCTTCTCGCGGCTGACCCACTGGGCCAGGCCGAAGATACCAATGGCGTAGACGATGACGACGATCAGATCGATCTGCGAGAGACTCATGCGATTCCCACTCCCTTGCAGACGTTGCGCTCGCCTGCTCTTCCCGCCTTCCCCGACGGCCTTGTTCATTTATCTTATTTATTGGACTTGTCCAGCGCGGTGGGTCGGCTAATTTGGGTCCAACACAGCGGGCAAATGCTGGGTTGGGATATCGGTATCATTACCGGGCACAGGGGGCATCAAAAGGCATGACAAATTATCCCAACCCCGGCGCGGACGAAGCACGGTCGCTGCTCGGCCGCAACCTCACCTATGGCATGCTCGATAGCCTGGGCCGGGCGATCGTTACCGGGCGTTACGAGCAAGAGGCCTTCCCGACCGAGGCCGAGCTCGCCAAGCAGCACGGCGTCAGCCGATCGGTGACGCGCGAGGCGGTGAAGATGCTCACCGCCAAGGGCCTGCTCAGTGCGCGGCCGCGCCAGGGCACGGTGGTGCAGCCCCAGGTTTCGTGGAATCTTTTCGATACCGATGTGCTGCGCTGGCTGCTTGAGCGGCAATTCTCGGTCGACCTGCTCAAGCAGTTCAGCCAGCTCCGCGTCGCGATCGAGCCCGAGGCGGCCGCACTCGCCGCACGCTTCGGGGACGAGAGGGACCTCGCCCAGATCTCCGCCGGCCTGGCGCGGATGGAAGCGGCGGAACGCGGCGACGACGACACGCTCGACGCCGACATCGCCTTCCACGTCGCGATCCTGCGTGCGTCCGGCAACCCGTTCTACGCGCAGTTTCGCGACATGGTGGCGACCGCGCTCAGCACCTCGATCCGCTTCACCAACCGCATCAAGGGGCGCACCGCCAATGTCGCCGATCACGCTGCGGTGCGCGACGCGATCGAAGCGCGCGATCCCGATGCCGCGCGCACCGCGATGCGCGCGCTGATCGGCGACGTGCTCGATCTCATCGAGCACGTCGAAACGACCAAGGGCTAGGGACAGTCGAGCCGCAATTGTGCTCCTGCGAAAGCAGGAGCCCAGGATCAGGGACGATTCCCTTGCGGCTCTGGGCTCCTGCTTTCGCACGAGCACGAGAATGGCCCCCGTTGGTCAGGCGGGGCTGCGCTTGCAATGTTCCGCGAAGCCCTCAAACGACAGGTCCCCGCGCTCGTGCGCGAGGAACCTGCGACCTTTGTGACTTAGGGTACCGGCTATCGCCCAGCGCGCATCACCGGCCCGCGGGTACCGTGCCTTTGGGCGCGGCGCTCAGCCGCTTGATCAGGTCGGCTTCGGCCTGGCGGTAGGGCTTGCCGTCGGCGCGGAACACCTCGTGGAACCAGATCGTCGGCTCGTCGGACGTATAAGGCTTCTTCCAGCTGTCCCAGGGCAGGCGGGTCTGGGTCTTGCCGTCGACAAAGCCCCAGTTGAACATCGCGATGTTCAGCCGCTTGCCGATCGGGAGCGACCCGTCGAAGGTCGATCCGTTGCCGCGCGCCATATATTCGGTGCACCACACCGGGCGGCCATAGCCGAGCATCTGCATCGCCCGCTTCTCGAAGGTTTCGGGCCAGCTATAATCGTGGAAGCTGATCACGTCGGACTGGGTGATCTGGGTCTTCTCGACCGCATCGACCTTGGTCAAATCGTCCCAATGATCGCCGAGCCACACGCCCGAGGTGAGCGGCTGGATCGGATCCACGCTGCGCGCCCAGTCGAAGACCTGGGGCAAGAGCTTGGCGACATATTTGTTCTTGTCTTCGGTCGGCTTGTAGTTGCCGCCCCCTT
>NZ_JACTGR010000009.1 GCF_014489075.1 Sphingomonas sp. JC676
GCTGTAGACTCATAAATCGCGAATGTCCGAAGGTGGTGGATTGCGGACCGGCGGGCTTTTGGGAAGGAAGCTTCGTTAGGGGACGTGAACGGATTCAATTTCTAGGGTCGGGCCGGCAGTATCATATAGCTTGGCGTGGAGCGTAAGGTCGCTCACCTGCTCCTTCGTGGTCGTCAGATCGACGAGCAACTGCCAATAGCCGTCCATCCATCGATAGACCGCGCTCTTCCATACAGACGGATGTAGCGGAGCCAGACTGTCACCATAGGCCAAGACGCTGTCGGCAATGAACCGGGCCGTAGAGGGATTGATCGGGGAGACGCCAACAATAGTTCGATCGAGCAGAGCGTAGTCCCCCGCCACAAAGGCGTCGGCAATCTCGCGAAAGATGGCATGCCACTCCGGCGGAATGGGATGTTCGGCATCATCCTTCGCAAACATTCCCGGGCGCTCCTTGTGTCCGCTTTTGGCGATCCTGCAGCTTGCCGTGTATGTCCGCAACTGGGGCGCAAGCGGACGTCGATCGCGCGCGGCCGCAGGGCGGCGGCTTAGCGCCCAGTAGCGGTCGCGCATGAATGGTCGCGGCAATCCCGGAAGCTGCCGTAAACTGCTCAAAGTGGCCAAGTGGCGTTTCAACTTCGCAAACGATTGCTATTCGCTTGTCAGAAGCATGTGTGCGCTTAGCAGGCGGTCATCGACTTGGCCGCCCTAAGCGGCGATAGGTGGTTGAAAGCAGCGGGACCGGCTTCAGGCCGTTGGCGGATAGCTCCTCCCAGTGCCCGGTAAGGTGACATCGAGCCGTATCCGCGCGCAAAGCCTGTCCGTCGGCGAAAAATCTAGAGACATGTGATTAGCACCCCCAAAAATCTATTCCAACAGCCTTCCGACCAAATCTACTAAATAGTTACCCATTCTTTCTAAATCGTCTTGGCTTACCTTGTCCTTGTTCGCCAGGAACCAAGTAGATTCGACAAACAAGCCGTTTGTAACGATGCCCACTTTGCAGGTTAGTGGCTGCCGCTGACTGGACCTGCCACAAGTGGCAACCGGCCAATGGGCGCTCGTTGTCACAAGTTGTTTTGAGTACATATTTGAGGTTATGCGATGAAGCTCAAGCTTTTCTGGAAAAGGCTCGATATCGAGAGGGACCGGCGCACTTTGAGATTTGGTAACCGCTCGTGTCCTAGGTTGTAGGAGCTGGTAATTCACCCCAGGCCTGACGGCTGACAGAAATATCGATATACCGGAACTATTGCTTCCCAGCGCGGCCGGCACAATACACGAAGTGGAGACATCCCGAGAAGATTTTGCGGAGCAAGCGGTCAATGCTGCGTATTCAACAACATTAGAGCGCTTAAGTGCCCTCGCGTCCGAGATTTCCGAACTAGGTGAAACGGCAATCCGGGTGCTGCCTAGGCCAATCTCGAACGGGGCCTTAACTATAATCTCTTCATAAGTTTTATTTCTACACGATCCCGCGAGGATTAGGCTTGCCGCAACTGCCCCTGTAATGCGCATGTCCATAACTAAGTGCGCCCCCCTGGCATGACTTTAGAACGGTGTCGTGACGGGCGTCAATTCGGCCGTAGTGGTCCGTGCTTGTAAAGTTGGTCTCCCAAAATGGTTCTGCCCTAAGGATCCTGAGCCGCGGCAGCGACGGTGTGGGCATCTCGCGCGAAAAGCCTCATAGACGGGGCACTTGAGGAATTTCCGCAGCATCAGGAACTGACGGCGCTACTGGGTACCCCGCGTATTGAATGAATGGCAGCGTTTGGCAGTCGACGACCGAAAACCAGCCAGACCGCAAACGGCCCAAAAGCTGCCCGACAGCAACGCGCCTAGTTTCGGTCATCCAACAGCGTTCGGCAAAGACCTGAAAGCAGCCGTAAGACCAGCTTGGTCGGCGAACAGTCGCTAATTTGATTAGCAGCCGTCCGCCCACCATGCAGGAGATGACGGATCAAGATGTCGTCAGGACCTGATAAACGCGAGCAGGTCAGGATTGAGGACATCCGCGTGCGTGGTCAGCATGCCATGGGGGTGTCCCGGGTAAGTCTTTAGCGACCCTTGTTTGAGCAGGTCGACCGCACGGGGCACCGAACTCGCAAACGGAACGACCTGATCGGCCTCGCCATGCATCACCAGCACCGGCACGATGATCTTCTGGAGGTCTTCGGTGTAGTCCTCGAGCCAGGAGTTGACCGTCGCCAGGTGAGCGAGCGCCCCGCCAGCCATGCCCTGGCGCCACCAGTTCGCAATGACCGCCTCCGAAGGCTCCGCCCCATCGAGATTGTAGCCGTAGAACGGATTTTCGGGGACGAAACGGAAGAACTCCGACCGATTGCCCAGCACGCCTTCCCGGATCGCCTCGAACCACTCGGGCGGCTGACCGGCCGGGTTATCCTCGCTTCGGTACATGTTCGGTGTGAGGGATGCGACCAGGACCGCCTTCGCGACGCGCTCTTGGTATCGGGCGACATAGCGCGCCACCTCACCGCCGCCGGTCGAGTGCCCGATATGAATCGCGTCGCGCAGGTCGAGGTGTTCAGTCAGGGCCGCGAGGTCGGCAACCCAATGGTTCATGTCGTTGCCGGTGCTAGGCTGGTCGGACCGGCCGTGGCCGCGCCGATCATGGGCGATTACCCGGTAACCCTGGCGAAGGAAGAACAGCATCTGGGCATCCCAGTCGTCCGCCGACAATGGCCAGCCGTGGCTGAAAACGATCGGCTGACCCGATCCCCAATCCTTGTAGAAGATGCTCACGCCGTCCTGTGTCGTGATCGTAGGCATTGCTTGGTCCCTCGATGAGCCGTGAATGTTCGGAGAAGCCCTGGGTAAAATCAGCTTCAAAACCCCACAAAGACTTTGTACGCCTCACTTATGCTTGCGAGGCATAGGAGGAGTGGCCGTGGAGCTTCGTCACTTGCGGTATTTCGTGGCGGTCGCGGAGGAGGGCAGCCTCCTCAACGCTGCTCAGAAACGTCTCAATACGTCGCAGCCGTCGCTGAGCCGTCAGATCCGTGACCTCGAACTCGAGGTCGGGGTAGACCTATTGGAACGCCAAGCCCGGGGCGTCTCACTCACGCCCGCCGGCCGGGTCTTTCTCGATCACGCCAAGCTCGCCATTCTGCAGGTTGAGGCGGCCATCGATGGAGCGCAACGAGCGGCACGGCCGAAGAGACCAGTACTTTCGATCGGGTTTCTGGTTGGGCTAGAGGTCACTTGGCTCCCGCATCTTTTGCGTATAATTCGCGAGGAAGCACCGGAAACCGAAGTTACGCTCTGTAGCCTGTCCTCTCCCGACCTTGCGCTCGCATTGATGCGCGGAAAGTTGGACATGGCCTTTCTTCGGCCGGAGAAACAGAGCCTGGGAATTTCGTTCAAACTGCTTGCGCAAGAGCCGCTGATCGCCGTCCTACCGGCAAGTCATCGCTTGGCGTCCAACAGGAGAATCACGCCGCAGGATCTCGCTCGCGAAACGTATGTAAGTTCGGCGAGAACGTCGCCGGTGCTGCAGTCTGTTATCGACCGTTACGCCTCAGCGTCGGGGATCGTCCTCAAGCCAATGTATGAAGGCGAGAACATATCTTCGGCCATGTCGCTGGTCGCCTCTAGCGGCGGGATTACCCTGGTTCCTCTCTACGCCCAGAACATGCTGACGCCGAACGTCGTTGCCAGAGCGCTAGAGGGTGATAACCCAACCGTCGATCTGACTCTCGGATACTCCGAGGCAAATCCATCACCGCTGTTGCAGCGACTATTGTCGCGCGCCGATGAGCTTGTCGCCAGCGTTCAAAATCAGAGCATCATCCGGTACGCTGAAACGCCCCAATGACGCATGCCGATGGTTGCGACGCCAAGCGCCCGCGCGGATAGCGCTTTAGCAACAGGTCTTTGAATTGACTCAATCTGTTGTCGAGTTGCGCCCGCTATGCGCCCTAATAACGGTCGTTCGCACGATCCACGGGGGCCATACCGAAAGCCGTCGTTCGTTCAAGCAGCGGTTGGACGGCAGTTGCTGGGTGGTTAGTTGCCGTTCGGCCTCGTGCGACGATCCAAGAAAGTCCAAACTGTCGGGCGACTTCGCACCGCAACTAACTGTTCGGCGGCAAGGCCGAATTGATCGGATACGTAGCTCTCTGAAACAGCTTCCGCCTCGTCTGCGCTTCCACCTCGAATGTCGGGTGGCGATGATCGAAGCTCTACGAAGCTGCTGCTTTTGGGATCAAAAACGATAAGCGCGGACCATTCGGCTCGCTTCCCGCTGTTCCCATTCACGACGTCGTAAACGGCATCAAGGTCAAGCACGCTCGAACTACCATCCAAAGCCAAATAGTCGCACGGCATCATTGGCGCATCTCCTGCGAGAGATCATGCCGGTGGTGACCAATGTCCGCAACTGGGGCGGAGGCTGACATCCACGCCGATCTGGATCCGATGGGCCGCTAAGCGCCCAATTGCAGTCGTTCGAACGATCCGCGGGCCGCCCCGAAAGCCGTCGTTCGCTCAAGCGGCGGCTGGACGGCGGCTAATGGTGGAAAGCGGACCGGCGGCACTTGGGCGCCGAAGGTGTCATAGCTGCCATTCGGGTCGACGCTCCGGGAATGACCGCTATCGCCCCACTACCGCTCGATCGTTGGCCGACGCCACAGATCGGGACGGCCGCGACGTCCAGGCTGGAATGTGGTCTGTAACACCGCACGACCCTCGGCATCAAATCTCAGCACTCCGAGTACGAAACCGCGAGCAAACCCAAGATGCCTGCAGTCGCTGTAGATCCGCGTTCCTTCGCTAGAGCGATTGTTCGACAAGCGAATAGATTTCCCGTCGAAAGCGCCGACGACGACACGGATCACAGCAACATCAATATCGTCCCATTGCCCGGGCGATGGGTCTCCGGTCGTGGACCGCTCGATTTCCACCAGCAGAAAACCTGGCGGAACGCGCAACGGTTGGACATCGCTGATCACGTAGCTCTCGGCCGACGGTTCGGGACAAGCGAGCGCAGCGCGAGGGGCTATAAGAACGAGGGCAGCGACGGCTTTTTTGAGGTGATGCACCACTCGATTGGACCATATCGTTCCAGAACCAGCAAGGTGCGCTAACCATCTTTCCCCGACGTTAGCGCAGGCCGCGGCCTTCCATCGCTGCGAATGACAGGAAGTGGGTGGATAGCGGACCTAGGCGACGGACGCTCGGAATAGGTCGTAAATATCGATCTGGTGCTTTTCAAATAAGCTGGTGAGCACATCAGGACCTTTTTGCTCGGCAAATAGGCGCTCTTTCTCAGATATCGGCATCATCATCAGCCAAGCGACTTGGAAGTCATCACATACAAGCGTTTCGGGCCCCTCGTGCCAGAGGAATGGATCGATCATCATGATGTGCGGGAGCATCGGTTTGGGCATGTAGAGCGACAAGACATGCCGGTGAATGGCATCGGGGCGAGTATGGACCCCGTCCTTGAAGGCGTTGAATGCGCAAGTGGCAGCGACATTTGGGCCATGCTCGAAGACAGCCGGGAAAGCGCCGATTAGTTCGACGCGAACGGGTCCCATGCCAAGATCGTGATCGGAAAGGCCTACCGTGCCCACCGCCGTAACGCCGTCTATCGGCGAGTTCTCACATTCAGCGACAGCGATCGAGTAATTTTCGCGCTCGTCCCAATGGCGCACTACGCGCGGTTTCCGACCCCAAGTCCGAAACAATTCTTTCGCCGCTAGTTTGGCAGTTGGGGTGACTTCCATATCGCCGGTGTGCCGATGCAGCGTTATGTCTGCAAGTGGGGCGTTAGCCGCCATTCAACGCCGAGTTTCGCGAACGGCAGCTAATCGCGGTTCATCTCCCGAAAGCGGACGGTCAGCTTCCGGCCCATAAGCGGACGTTACCCGAGGTGGTCCTGGTCGTTGAACCGGGGCGCGGTGTTGGACGAGAGCACCTGCGCCCCGGCTAGCTATGATGCAGCGAAACTCGGGTGAGCGTCCTGCCGGGGCCTCGTAGACAATACGTTGCGATCGCGCCACGATTTGTAGATCGAAAACAAAATTTTTTCAGGTTTACATATTGCTGCCGCCCATTCCTTAGGGACTTGACCGACTGCTGCGCGAAGATCGAAGGGTGTGCCACCCTCCTGGCTGCTCGCGACGGTGCGGCGAAATGGCCGCTTACGGCCCACTTCCAGCCATTCGATAGTTGCATACGGAATGACCGGCTTTGGGCCGTAGGCGGACCGGCAGCTTTTGGGAACGGTAGGTCTGATAGCTGCCGTTGCGGGCCGGTCGGCGCGCATGACCGATAGCGCCCCAGTTGCGGACATTCAGAACGAGCCGCAATGTGGCGACATGAACGAACATCACGAAGTTTTCGAGCCGCTCGTCGCCCTGCGAGCGATCCTGCTCCGCGAGCGGCGGAATGACCTTGCGAGAAATGTCGAAAATATCCTCGCCATCTTGGAAGAGACTCAACCAAGCAGCTTCAATGAAGCTCAAGAGGCTTGGGTGGCGATGATGAATTTCGCACGTGGACTTCCCGATTTCGGTATTTGGCGGGAGAATCAGGAAGAAAGGTTCCGATTGAACGCTGAGTTGGATCGGTATCTTCAAGCGATCACACGCACCTTTGGCGAATGACCGCTTTCCACCACTTCCCGCCGTTCATGGCGGCCACGCCGGCGATCGGCTGCGAATGTCCAGGAGTGGGTGGAAACCCGTCGATGCCCGCGCGTTGCAGATCCTCGAGAATGTCGGCGGGTTGAAGATAGAACCACTCTCTGGCGCTACTTCCACCATGCCGTCCGATGTTATGCGCTGCATATTTCGCATGGAGCCGCTTTTCCGTTTCGGCCTCATTTTCCGCTTCGATCCACCCGACGACCTTTAGCGGGCGCGAGTTGCCGGTCTGCAAGGCGCCTCGACGGCCTAAGGTTCGTCGCGCGCCCGATCTTCATCCGCCAATCGGCGTCGTTCTCCTCCAGAATGAAGAAGACGGGCATCGCTATTTTCGCTGCGATTCAGACAAACTACGCGGCTCTTACGCGCCCCATTCCGGTCATTCAGCGACCAATGCGGTCAACCCGAAGCGGACCATCCTTCGTACAGCGTCGCTACGTAGGGCGCCTTCGGCGCGCGTGCTGGCTAGACGCTTCGGTAAGCAGCACGCGCAACCATCACGATTTCATGTTCGTAAGGATGCGGATCGTGATAGTATTCTTTTGCGTTCGACTCGAAGGGTTTCGTGTATCCCAAGGATTGAGATGGGGGTATCTATGAAAAGTATCACTCTTCTCGTCGCTAGCATTTTCCTAGCATCTAACAGCTCGCCAGTTGTGAGCGATATCCACTTGGACTGCTATAACCCACATTTTCAGGTCGATTTTTACAACGTACCCGGATCCCCTGGTTCTGCGTCCACGTATCTGGTCCAATTCAACATCAATCGGGCTTCAACTGGTCCTCAGGCCGTGTTTGTGAATCAGAACAATGATGGAATATGCGAGATCGTTGCGCCGGGCATTACCATAACGAATGGTACTTGGAACATAGACAGATCGCGCACCACCACCGATAGGTTGGATAGCCAAACTGGTCCGGGCACGACAGAAGTATTGCGCGAGATTACGGTAAGCTTTGAAACCATTGGGCCCGGGGCTCCACGCTTCGTTGTTCATGCAAGGCCAGATGTCGTCCGCTCGGGGATTACAAATATCTCGTTCTCCGTGCATCATTCACCCTGACTGACTGACCGGGGCGACATCGTCCGGTTTTCGGCCTGACTTTCGACAAGAAGTTCACCGACCACGCTTTTCTCTAGTACGGGAGCGGTGAATGGGATTTGTGCGGCGGTGGCATACGGTGCTGGCGGGGTTACTCTGTCTCCTCGCATCGCCGGCCATGGCGCAGATGCGCCACCCACTCACGCTGGACGACGTCCTTGACGTCCAGCGGATCGACCAGGCCACGTTCTCGCCCGATGGCAAATGGGTCGCTGCGGTCATTCAGCGTCCGGCGCGCGCAGGGGAGGTCTACGGCCGCACCGCCTATGAGACCGATCCGACCCGCAGCGACGTCTGGCTGATCGACGCGGAAACCGGCAAGCGCCGCGCGCTCACCAGCGGCGCGGCCGATGCCGCCGGCTATTGGTGCGCTGGCTGGTCGCCGGATGGCCGCCGCCTCGCCCTGCTTTCCACCCAGGCCGACCGCGGCGAACCGCGCGGCGGCGACAATGTCCGCCTTTATGTCTGGAATCGCGACACTGGCGCGGTGACGCGGATGGGCGACACCGCGGTGATGACCCAGACCCGCTATGGCGGCGCGCTCGACAAGCTTGATCTGCGCGGCGGCGCGATTCGGCGCAGTAAGCCGCATGCATGCAATCTCGGCGAGGATGGCGCGCCTTTCCTCTGGCTGGACGATCATCGCTTGCTGGTGGTGACGTTGCCCGAAGGGCAGGTGTCGGGGATTCTCGATCAATACGGCCGTCCCTTCGCCGACGCGGCGCGCACCGCTGCCCGACTGCGCGCCGGAACCGAGCCGACCGCGCTCGCAATGGGCAGCGGCGACGCTCGCCTGCCGCATGGCGATGCCAACCGCGCGATCCTGCGCGTCGTCGACGTCGCCACCCGCCGCGCCCAGACCATCGCCACGGTTCCCACCTATCCCTTCCGCAGCGCGCTGAGCCTCTGGGTGTCGCCCGACGGCAAGCGGCTGGCGCTGCTCGCCACCTTGGGCGCGCTCCAGCCCGAGGCCGGACGGCTCCTGCCCAACAACACGGACGACAATTGGACGGTCGAGCGTCGCCTCGGCTTCATCGACATCGCGCCGAACGCACCGGTCCGATGGGTGATGGCACGTCCCCAGGCCCGCCTTCCGCTCACCCTGTCCGGCTGGACCGCCGATGGCCGCATCGCCTATTCCGCCAGGGGCAGCCAGCGCGAGAGCGAGGCCGCGCCCTTTCTCGCATCGAACGATGGCGGCGTCGCCCCCGAGCCCAAGGGCACCCGCCCCGAACCGGTCGAGCGCAATATCGCCATGCCGGCGGACGGCACGCTGCTCGACGACCGCCCCGATCTCGACACAGTGCTATGGAGCGAGAGCGGCCGTTCAGGCCTCACCCTCCACATCTCGCACGCCTCGACCAACACGACGCGCGACCTTCTGACCCTCGATGGCCATCTCGCTTCGGTCGATTGGGGCGAGACGCGGCTGATCGACTACGCCGGCAAGGACGGCCAGCCGCTTAAGGCCGTGGCGATCCTGCCCCCCGGCTATCGGGCGGACCGCCGCTATCCGGTGCTCGTCTGGGTCTATGGCGGGTACACGGTGCGCGATCTCGAGCACGATTACATGACCGACCCGTTCATGCCGGGCATCTACAATCTCCATCTCTATGCGGCGCGCGGCTATGTCGTGCTGGTACCCTCGATGCCGCTCCGCAACCGTCGCGAGGACGCCAATAGCTATGCCAGAATCGGCGATGGTGTGATGCCGGCGATCGACAAGCTCGCCGAGCTCGGCATCGCCGATCCGGATCGGCTCGGCGTCTTCGGCCAGAGCTTCGGCGGCTACAGCGTGTTCGCGCTGCTCACGCAGGGCGGCCGCTTCAAGGCGGGGGTGGCGATGGCGGGGATCAGCGACGTCTCCAGCCTTTATGGCGAGATGGATCCGGGCGCGGTCGGCTATCTCGGCATCGCGCACGAGAAGAGCGACAACTGGGCCGAGATGGAGATAACCGGTCGCACCACGCCACCCTGGCAGGACGCGGCGGGCTATGCCGCCGTCTCTCCGCTTTCCCACGTTGAGCGCGTCACCACACCGTTGTTGCTGATCCACGGCGACCTCGACATGCGCGGTGCGCCGTCCCAGGCCGAGCGATTCTTCTATGCGCTTTACGCCCAGGGCAAGACGGCGAAGCTGCTCCGCTATAAGGGCGAAAGCCACAGCCTCGCCCAATCGCCCGCCAATATCCGCAGCATCTTTGCCGAGACGAACGCCTGGTTCGATGCCTATCTGGGAGCGCCGCAACCGCGTCCCTGAACTGCTCTGCACCGAAGATTCATGGCCGCTGTGGAACTCTATGAACGGCGGAATTTGGTGGTAAGCGGATAGTCCGGTTTCGGGTTGTGCCGCACGCCAGCAGACGTTGCCGCTACGCCAACTCGATCTCCGTTTGAGTCGCGTCGTTTGCTATTCGGCGAAGCCCATCCAATAGGGATAATCCACTGCCGACCTGAAACGCCGCCAATCCCGCCGAATCCGTGAAGACCAGCTTCACTTCGCCGGGCCAGCCAGGGCCACCCCCTTCAACCGCGTCCCAGAATGCATCAAGATTGCGTCCGAAGAAGTGCGCGTCTTCGGGGGCAATAGCATCGACGTAACGCTGCCAAAATTCTGCGGGAGATTTCGCGCCGTTACAGTCGATGTAGATGGTTCGCATTCGGGATTGATCGGTCATTGGCGGAACGACCGCAAGCGGGGCGCTTGCTGCCTGACCGCTTTTCGCCCCGAAATCTGCCTGTCGGCTTTTAGCTGAGCCTCGCGCCCCGGCGCAGCCTGGACGACGAGAAATGGTGGAAATGAGACCGGCAGCTTCTGGGGCGAATCCGGCGATAGCTGCCATTCGGCAACCTGCTCATGCGAGCGACCGCTACCGCGGAGTTGCGGACATTGAAGGTGGTTGGCAGAATGAGCGAGTGAAGGCCTACGTCATAAGAGCACCGTTCGAGATGTATGGCGCAGATGGCGGTCGAACGTCAGTTGCGATCAACCTTATTGCGGAAATTGTGTTTGGATGCCTGCGGCGTGGGGGTGACACGTTCCAATACGCCGTGGTTTGGGCAAATCCTGGCGAAGAGCCGGGTAGCATCTGGAACGAGGATGTTGCGCAACCTCACGTTTTCCAGCTGCACACAGACGAGGCTCTGAGAGAGTGGCTTTGTCGATCAATCGATCCAAACGGGACGGGCGGGGGAGACGTGAGATCAATCTCAACTTGTCGTGCCGTAAGCTTTGGATTTGACGGACAAGCGTTTCTCTGTTTGCGGCATGAGGACGATCCGCCGACTTCGCCTGACACGTTGCTTGCTGTGATTGAGGAACGCTCAAATCTAATTGTCGGGACCGACTACCTCGATGGATGGGCGCGAAGCGGAGCCAACGGCAGCTAACCATCTGTGGACACGATATTCGGGGATGACGATCGGACCTTCAAGCTGAGGTTGGCGAACGAAATCCATCGCCTCACTTTCCCATTGCCAAGCTTCCAGCAAGCAAATTGGTGTTGCGCCCATCGTCTCTCCAGCGCAGCGCGATCCATCGGGAGACGCATGTCGGGGCGGATCGTCGTAGTTGAAATGGTCCAAGGCGATCTGATCGAACATCGAGCCCTCCGCAAAGAGGGTGGGTTCGATCCCAATGCTAAACTCGGTCCCGCAATCCTGGCATCGAACTAGCGCGAGCCCGACCTCGCGGGGCCGAACCGATAGGTCCAGTGGCGAGAACGGATTGTAGCGCGGCACGCCGTTGAACCACCATTGCGGCGCTTCCGGGATGCGGTCGAGGAAATCGCTGTAGTCAGGATGCATCGTGTAATTATGGAATAGGTCATCACCGTCAGCAACCGGGGCGTTTGCCGACTGCCCGCTCTGGCGTCCATTTTGCGCTGGCGACGGCGGGGAGTGGGTGGTTAGACGACGGTCGCTTCCGAGCAGGACCAGCGCAAGGCGGTCAGTTCACAACCGGCCTTTTCACGCCCCACCCGACCTCCGAGCAACGCCGCTGCTCGCAAAGACCGCTATCGATCACTTGCCGCCGAACCCATGCGGCCCGTGTCGGCAAGACACCGGGCTCAAATGCGACAAAGAGGCGACCCGCGTCACGGGGGCGAGCCGCCCACTCACGAAGGTAGTCTTTCAAGACAATGTCAGTGACAGGTGCGCTATTCCACAAGAGGTCACCTTCCCGAGTAACCTTCAAGGAATAGCCATCGAGGAACCCGGTAGTGTTGTCGAGCGGAAGGCGCGCAGGCTCGATCTCCCGTGCCGCAGTCCGCGTGGCGGTAACTTCGGGCACTTGGCCACAAGCGCACAGCGCGACCCCGGCAACAAGAACGATAAGTTTCCCCATGCCGGCAGGATACGCAGTTGAGAGGCCGTCCGCTATCGGGTTAATCGCGAATCCGGTGGAACCTCCGCTAGTGGGCGTAAGCGGCCAATCGCTCGACGCCTGGATTGGCAGAGATTGGTGGTTAGGGCCCCGACAGCTTTCGGACGTATTGGCTGAGAAGCGGACGTTCGCGATGCCAGGCAGCATGATCCATTTTGCACCGTCACGGTGAGGGGATCATTTCAATTGTACCTCCACGGCCATCAGCGTTTGCCATCAGCAGCTTGCCATCTTGACGAAAGAGAACGCGCTGTCGGCCCAAACCCAGAAACGATGGGCGGCAATCGATGCAGTCGATGGAGAGAAGGCCGCGTTCAAACGAGTACGTCCCCACGGAGACTACGCGATGTCCCGTCGAATATCGGCCATCCTCGGAATAATACTCCCCGGGCGACACCACCACGATGTCGCTTCCGACCTCGCGGTAATGGAAATTCTTGCGGACAATTGTGTCGGCAAACTCAACCTGGCTCAGGACGGTGGCGCCGGGAAAGCGATCGACAATAACCCGTTCTGCATTGGGTCCAGCGGGGCGTGTCCGCGATACCTTTGGGTACGCGGGAGCCGATGCCGCATATCTCTCTGTGCCGACATCCGAGACTGCCGATGCACACGAATTTAGGGTCGGAGCAATCGCCACGACGACGACTAACAACCAGCGATCGTTCAGCGTTCTCCGCATACCATTACCGCCTCACCTTCCTTATGCGGTCACCCGCAACCTGGAACCCGAACGGTATGAGATGCGATGCTGAAAATCGGTAAACGCCGCGTTTGCTGTTGGGGCGCTAGCCGCCATTCCACGCCGAGTTTCGCGAACGGCAGCTAATCGCGGTTCATCTCCCGAAAGCGGACGGTCAGTTTCCGGCCCATTTCCGGTCATTCAGCGCGCTCGCGGGGAGCCTGAAAGCGGACATTCATTCAGCTTCCTCCGAATGAGTGTTAGCGACCCATTCACCGAGGTTGGTCCGGATCCGGTGACGCCGATATCACCAGCGCCGGCTTTTTTGCCCGTCCGCAACCCGACTTATCAGGCCGCCAAACCCATCCCGACAAGCATGCGCTTGAGATGCGCCAACGCCTCCGGCGGCGGTCCGGGATAGAGCCCAGGGGTCGGCTGGTCGCCGATAAATCCCATATCGGCCTTCCCCTCAGGCAGGCTGTAAAAGCCGAGCACGAAGAGATAGCGCAGCGTGTCCATGAAGGCGACGGGCTTCGCCATCCCGGCCACGGGCGCCGTGGCGGTCAGCGCATCGAGCAACGCAGCGCGTCGCGGCGGCGTGAGCGCGGTAAACACGGCCCCGTGCGCGGCATTGCCCTGCGCGTCGAGCCATATCAGTCCCCCCAGCACCTGCTCCCGGTCCTTGCGCTGTATCGGATAGGGCGCGCTGATCCACTCGTCGACGAACGCCCCCACGCCCAGCGTGCCGGCACCTGGCGAGCGCTCGTCGGCGGGAAGGATCATGTCGCCCAGCAGTTCGACCGTAGCGCGCTGCGCCTCGCTTAGCGTAAGCGGCCAGGGAACCTTGGGCGCCATCAGGTCCGGATCGCGGCCATAGCCCGAGGCCGGCGGCGGTGGAGGCAGTGTGACCGGCCAGTCCACGATCACATCGAACGGTGGCGGTGTGCCCTGTCCGGCCGCCATCGCTGGCGGCGTCCAGCGGGCGAGCGGCAGCGCCGCCGCGGTCATCATCCACTGCAGCGTTTCGCGGCGTGACAGGGTCATGCGAAGGCTCCCGATTTGAAGCGCGCGGCAAGCCGCTCGGAGGCACGCAGCGCCAGGGCGAGGATGGTGAGGGTCGGATTCTTGTGGGCGCCAGAGGCGAAGATCGCGCCGTCCATCAGCACCAGATTGCCGACATCCCAGGCCTGGCCGAAGCTGTCGACCACCGACGACCGCGCATCGGCGCCCATCCGGGCGGTGCCAAGCTCGTGGATGATCTCCCCTCCCGCGGTGATGAGCTTCTCGGGTGGCAGCTCGGGATCGAGGATCGTGGCGTTCATCCGTTTGAATACGGCATGTGCGGTCCGCTGCCCGTGCGCGACCTGGTTGAGCTCGTGCTGCGACCAGCGAAAGGCGAAGCGGAGCACCGGGATGCCGAATCGGTCCTTCACCGCCGGATCGATCTCGCAATAGGTATCCTTGTTGGGGATCATCTCGCCGCGCAGCGTCATCCCGATCGTCGCGCCCGATGCGCTGCGGACCGCTTTCTTCAATTCCGCGCCCCAGACGCGCGGCAGCGCCGCTGCGGGCGGAACGCCGAACCGGCCGCCAATCTCGAAATGATAGCCCCGCGCGAAGTCGAGTTCGCCGCGCTTCTGCTCCTGGTAGAGCCAGAAGGGGATGTAGATGTGCTGCCCGCCGATGCCGTCCTCATTGTAGCGCGGACGGTCGGCCAGCGCTGGCACATAGGCTCGGAACGACGCGCCGGTGGAATCGGTAAGGTTGCGCCCGAGCTGGCCGGAGGCATTGGCGAGGCCATGGGGCGTGTCGCCCGAATTGAGCAGCAATCGCGTCGTCTCGCAGGTGCCCGCCGCCAATATGACCGCGCGAGCCTTTACCTGGTGACGAGCGCCGGTCTTGCGGTCGACATATTCGACGCCGGCGGCGCGGCCCGCATTGGCCATCACGACGCGCGAGACCATCGCGTCGGTCACGATCGTCAGCCTGCCGGTGGCCTTCGCCATCGGGAGGAGGGAAGTCGTGGTCTGGAACATCGCGCCGATCGTGCACCCGCGGGTGCAGGGCGTCGCGTTGAAGCAGGCGCTGCGCGGTGCAACGGGATCCGGCATGTCGCGGGTCAGGACCGCCGTGTGTGCCGCCCGGACCGGAATTCCCATAGTTTCGCATGTCGCCTTGATCAGCATCTCGGGGATGCGCGGCGCGGGGGGCTGCATCAGACAACCCGGAGGCGAGTCGGGATGGTTCTCCAGCTCGATCCGCCCGCCATTGACCCCGATCATCCGTTCGACGCGGTCGTAGAAAGGCGCGACATCGTCATAGCCGATCGGCCAGTCCACCCCCAGCCCGTCGCGCGAGAAGGGCTTGAAGTCATAAGGGCCCCAGCGCGGCACATGCCGGCCCCAATGGTTGGTGCGCCCGCCCAGCATCCGCGAGCGATACCAGCGAAAATCCGTGCCCTCGCGCATGGTATAGGGCTCGCCATCGACCTCCCAACCGCCCCCCACGGTCGCATCGAAATAGCCGAACGGTTTGTCGGGCGTGGACGCCCCCCGCAGGGGAGCATCGCTCTCGGGTGCCATCATGTTGACTTCAGCCTGGGGATCATAGTCGCGCCCGGCCTCCAGCATCAGGCAGCGCAAGCCCGCTTTGGTCAGGCTGTAGGCAGCCATGGCCCCCGCGGCGCCCGAGCCGACGATGATGACATCGGCCGGCGTTTCCGCCGGATCGAAGCCAGCCGCCGTCATTGTGCGCTCGCGCCGAGCTTGCGGACCTTGATGTTGCGGAATGCCACCGGCTCGCCGTGATCCTGCAGGCCGATCACGCCGCTCGGAAAGGTTCCGAACAGCGGCATCGAGGCGAACTTCGACGCCGCGACGCGCTTGCGCCAAGCGTCATTGCCGAAGGGCACGTCGGCGGTGAGCGTGCCGTTCAGCCATTGGCGAATTCGGCCTGGCTCCACCCGCAGCCGCGCATGGTTCCAGCTCCCCGCCGGCCGCGCCGCGCCGGGTGGCGGGACCGTCATGTCGTAGAGCGACCCGGCGCGATGCGAGGGGATCTTGCCGTCGGGATGGCCGTCATCGTCGAGGACCTGCATCTCGATGCCGGTCTCGTAGATGTTCTTGGTCCCCGGCACATTGCGGGCAAGATAGAAGACACCGCTGTTGCCGCCGCGCTCGACCTTCCAGTCGAGCGTCAGCTCGAAGGCACCGTACGTGTCGGCGGTGACGAGGTCGCCCCCGCTCATCTCGCCGGTCTTCGCCGTCAGGACGAGCGCCCCGTCGCGCACTACCCAGTTGCGCGACGCGGCACCGCCGCCAAAGGATCGCCAGCCGTTCAGGTCGCGGCCGTCGAACAGCAGCTGCCAGCCTTCGGAGCGCTCCCGGGCGGTGAGCGTATTGGGCGCGGGCATCATCTGGCCGGCCAGCGCCGGCGCGGTCGCCAGCGCCAGCAGGCAAAGCCCCGCAAACGGCAATCTACGCATCAGGTCTCTCCCATGGCTCGATCGTCTCCATGCAGGAGAGCGTATTCATGCAGGCAGTGCCGCTCGGTTCCATCAGAACGATGCGCCGGTGAAGCGAAACCGCCCGCAGCCAGCACCGTAACCCTCATGCAGTTCGGCTCGCAATAATAAATGAAGTTGCTTTTGATTTTGCCGATTGTGGCGATAACCGCGTGCCTCGTTCGGCGGTTACACACCGGCGGGCGAGGCGGTCAGGTGCCATGGTTGTCAATCTGGCGCCGCGCCTCAGCCTTTCCGCGCAGCGCGCCCAGCCTGCCAGGAGACAGCGCCAGTGCGGAGGCAAACGCGTCGAGCGCTTCCCGTGGTTTCCCGAGAACGAGGAAAAGCTCGCCTAACTGCTCGCGCGCGGGCACGATCGGTCCAGGCGTGAGAGGAAGCTTCTCAAGCCCGTCTTCCTCGTCCGCAGCCGCCCGCATCGCTCGCACCGCCGCTTCACCATTGCCCGCCGCAGCAAGTTGCCAGGCCTGCGCCGACTTGAGCAAGGCATCGACCTGCACCATCCAGTACGTGTCGTTCGCTGCGCGCAGCGAATCACGGCAGGCCTGAAGCTCGCCGATGTCTTGCTCGGCGGATCCGGGAGTTGCCGCGCGAAGCTTGCCCAGGGCTCGGGCCCACCAAACCATCGCGGCGACCTGCGGAGCGGAACCTGGCATCGGGCTGAGCCGCGAGGCCGCTGCCCAGTCACGGGTCTCGATCGCCAGTCGGACGGGCATCGCGTTGCCAGCATAGCCAATCTTGAATCCACTGGCGGACAGGTCGGTCATCGCTTTGAGATTCGTCACCTCCCGCACTGCATCGGCAGTCCGGCCTCGCTGGAGATAAGCGTAGGTGAGATAGTCCATGGCGTGCAGCGCTTCGCCGACGTCCCCCTGCGCGCGGGCAGCATCGCGCGCCGCGATATTCGACGCAATCGAATCATCCCACAGGCCCAGCCGCGTGAAGATGTGGGAGGGCATGTGCAGCGCATGGGGCGCGGAGGGCGCAATCTTGGCGTAGGCGCGCGCCGCGGGCAGGCCACGCGGCGCCAGCTCGGCGCTGTCATAGGCATGGATCAGATAGTGCGGCACGCCAGGATGGTCCGGTTGACGCTTCCAGATTGGCTCAAGGATGTCGGCAGCGCGCTTCTGCCGCGCGTGCGTGCGATCGGTCGGCGGCGCGGTTGCGACCAGCGACAGGGCGTAGAAGGTCGCGATCTCGTCGTCGTCCGGATAGTCGCGTGAGACCGATGCCATGGCATCCGAATAGCGAATCGCGCGCGTAGTCGCAGGAACTTGACCTGCATCCGCGTAATAGGCGTCCAGCGCGGCGATAAGCGCCCGTTCGCGAGGCGTGGCCGCGCCCATCGCGGCGGCTCTGCCGATCTCCGCAACGCCGGCGGCTAACCCGGTGCCAGCTGGGACCTCCCACAATTGGTGATAATGGGTCATCGCGCGGCCCCAATGCGCCATCGCGCAGGTTGGGTCGCGCGCGGCGACATCGGCGAAGCCCATGTCGGCTTCCTCATAAGCGAAGGAGTGCAGGAGCGCGACAGCACGCTCGAACGCCGCCTTCACTGTCGGCGCGCAACTCGCTTCGAGATGCGCCCTGCCGAGATGCTCCGGCGCGGGATGATGATGTTCCTGAGCGCCGACCGACGTGGCCAAGGCGAGCGCAATCGGAATTGCAGCGAGCCGTGTCTTCATCGAAATTCCCCTCGGCTGGTTCTCGTCCGGCGAGGCTGACCGAATGATTGAGTTCGAGCAAGCCGACGGACGTTGCAACGGCAATTGGGTCGTAAGCCGCCCTCCGCCACTGATATCGAGCGAATGTCCGCTTTCCGGCATTTGCCCTTGCAAGCAGACAGTTGGCAAACGGCCCAAAAGCCGCCAGGCGGGAATGCGCCCAACAGCAGCCGTTCGCGGTTGCTGCGTTAGTTCCCGGAACCGGTCATTCGTACTGATGGGACGGCTTGCGAGCTCAAATCCGCTTATGAGTTAGCCGGCAGCCGAAGTCTGAACATGCAGCCGGCTGGGTGAGCCCGATATGCGGTGAGGCCACCGCCATGCGCGAGTGCGATTTGTTGGGCGAGAGCGAGCCCGATGCCCGCTCCGCCGGGCTTGGTCGTAAAAAAGGGCACGAAGATCTCCTCGAGCAGATCGTCTTCGATCCCGAGCCCATTGTCGGTCACTTCGATAATGAGCGCATCTGCATCATTAAGTCCGACCAGCCCTATGACCGGCTCGGCAGCATTTTCGACTGCGTCCGCCGCATTCTTGATCAGATTGATGATGGCTTGCTCGACCAGAGCGCGATCGAAGCTGGCTAGTCGGTCATGAGGCGCTGTGACGGCAAACATTATCCCTCGCTTTCTCAGATCGGGTCCGACCAGTTGGTCGATCTCGTTCAGAAAATCGGCGACGCGAACCTGCTGGAGAATCGGGCGCGGAAGGTCGACTATAGCGCGATAGCGCTCCACGAAATCCATCAGATGCCGGCTGCGGCGGCCAATCGTGGCGACTGCGCTCGCGATTTTCGGACCGCGATCGCCCGCTGCGGCGAGACTTTCGACGCTCTCCGCCATCGACGCGATCGGCGTGAGCGAGTTCATCATCTCATGCGCCAGTACCCGCGTCATCGCATGCCAGGCACTCACCTGGACAGCGTCCAACTCGCCCACCACCGATTGGAGCGACACCAGCCGTTGCGGCTCGGCCCCCGCGTGGCGGATCGAGCCGACCCAGGCCAGCAACGAGCGGCCGTCCTCGCCGGCGATCAGCTGTCGGCCGCCGACGGGGAGCTTCAGGATTGCCGCTGCGCCAGCCTCTCCCAACGCGGCAATGTCCTGAAGCCGCCCGGCGTCCTGTCGGGCGAGGAGGCGTGCCGCGCGGTTCATGAAGCGGATGCGATTGTCAGGCCCGATTACGAACAGCGAGACAGTGACGGTGTCGATCAGCGCCAGCGCAGCCTCGAGCTGCGCGGGTGCCCGAAGAACCGCAGGCTCGATCGGCACGTCCCCGGTGTCTGTCTCGCGCTTCAGCAGCCGCCAGAGATCGAAGAGGATCAGGGCCGACGTCAGGACGATCGCCAGGGCCGCGAGATAATATTGTGCCATCCACATGCGTGTGAGCGCTGCGGTCAGGATCGCGATGAAGAGCAGCCGCCAGCCGGTCGCGGAAATCCGCGCAAGGCGTGCCTCCGGCCTAGAGGCCATGCTTGGCCATACGGCGGTAGAGCGCAGGTCGGCTCAGGCCCAGCGAACGCGCCGCCTGTGTGAGATTGCCCTTGTGGCGCTGAAGCGTCTCGATCAGCGCCGAACGCTCGAGCGCATCGAGCGTGGTCGGCGCGCGCATCGTCCGCGTCCGCGTCGCAGCCGTGGTCACGGCCGCGATCAGGTTGTCATTCTTCCACGGCTTCAGCAGAAAGTCGTGCGCTCCCGCCTTCAGGCTCGTGACCGCCAGCGTGACGGCGCCATAGGCCGTCATCACGACCACCGAGACCATCGGATCGATCGTGCCGATCCGCTCCAGGGCATCGATTCCTTCGGCTCCGCTGCGCCGGCCCGCGGCGAAGTTCATGTCGAGCAGCACGCAATCATAAGCGATCTGCCGCAGGTAATCCTCGGCGACGTCGAGCGAGGAAGCGGCGTCGATTCGCACCGCATGATTCCACAACGCCAACTGTGCCGCCTCCAGCACATCGGCATCATCGTCGACGATCAGCACGGATGGCGTGGGTTCCATGCCCCTCAGGTTAGCGGGCGCCGGGGCGCCGTCAAACCCGTCCGGAATCGGACGCCTATCGCCGCGCCCGCCCAAAGCGATCCGGGTAACTATCTGTATAAGCTAGTTTTTTATAGAGCGGTTATTCGGTTATCCTGATGCGATGCCTTCTCGTGGAACGCCAATGCTGACCCTGACCGAAATCACCAAATCCTACAGCACGCCGGAGATCGAGACGCGCGCGCTGGACGCCGTCTCACTGGAGGTGGCCGAGGGGGAATTCCTGGCGGTGATGGGGCCATCGGGTTGCGGCAAGTCGACCCTGCTGAATGTGCTCGGCCTGCTCGACCGGCCGACGCAGGGATCCTATCGGCTGTCCGGCAGCGAGGTAATCGGTCTGCCCTCCGCGAAGCTAGCGCGGCTGCGCGGCGAGCACATCGCTTTCGTCTTCCAGAATTTCAACCTGATCGACGATCTGACCGTGGCGGAGAATGTGGAGGTCTCGCTCCTGTACCGTCGCGGCTCGGCGGCGGCGAAGGATCGCATCGGCCTGGTGCTGGATCAGGTAGGAATGACGCATCGAGCCAATCATCGGCCGCAGCAATTGTCCGGGGGGCAACAGCAGCGCGTGGCGATCGCCCGGGCACTTGCCAGCAATCCGAGCCTCATCCTGGCGGACGAGCCGACCGGTAATCTCGACAGTGCCAACGGCGAGCAGGTGATCGAATTGCTTCAGCAAGTCGCCCGCTCGGGAACCTCGGTGGTCATGGTCACCCATTCGCATCGCGATGCCGCGGCCGCGCAGCGTATCGTGCAGATGCTCGATGGGCGCATCGTTGGGGAGACGCGGCTGTGAGCGGGAGGGTCGGCGTTTGGGCCCGGAGCCGGCATTTCGCGACGGCCTATGTCCGCAATCTTCGCGCGACCCGGTTGCTGTCCGCGATTGCGGTCGCAGGGCTGGCGGTCGGGCTCGCCGGGGCGCTCATGCTGGCGCTCGTTGCGCGCGACGCGCTCGGGTTTAACGCCTTCGTGCCGGACCACGAACGTACTTATCTGGGAATCTCCATATTGAGCGGGCCGGGAATGGCGCCCGTGGTCAACGACACGAACAATAGCGGCGCGGCCGGGCTGATTCGAGCGAACCTGCCCGATGTCGATGCCGTCGGCCGGCTGTCTGAGGCCGAGGTGGCGTTGCGCCGCAATGGCGAGACGACGCGTGCAAATATCTATTGGGCGGACCCCGAAATATTCGATGTTCTGCGGCTGCCGGTTATAGCCGGTCGGCCTCAGGCGGCATTGAATACGCCGGATGGTGTCGTCATGACCCGAAGCGAGGCGATCCGGCATTTCGGGCGGGAGAACGCGCTTGGTGCTGTGATCGAGGTCGATGGCGCGCCGATGGTTCTGCGCGCGGTGATTGCCGATCTGCCAGCCCGGATGACCGATCTCAACACGGGCATCTTCGCGTCCGGCAAATCCGCGAAGGCGCTGTTTTATTGGGGGGCTGACGCCCCCGGCACCTTCTCGATCGGCGCGCGCACCTATCTCCGGCTACGGGAGGGGGCCTCTCTCGCGGCGGCAGAGCGCCGGCTTGCGCCGTTGATTGACGGCCTGTTGCCGGCGATGATGCGGGGTTCCTATTCCATGCGTTTCGTGCGGATCGACGCGCTCGCGCTGCATCCAGGCCTTCGTCCCGGCGCGCGCGAACGGCTGGAAGTGGGCAGCTTGGTGGCCGCCTTCATCCTGTTCATCGCCGTCGCCAATTATGTGAACCTGAGCACTGCCCTGTCGGCGCGCCGCTGGCGGGAGATCGGCGTCCGCGCGGCGTGCGGCGCCACCCGTGGCCAGATTGCGGGGCAATTCCTCGCCGAGGCGGTGGCGACGGTGCTACTCGCCACTCTGCTCGGTGCCGCCCTGGTTGAACTCACGCTCCCGAGCCTCAACGCGCTGTTCCAGACTCAGGCGACGTTCGATTATCTCACGCATCCGATGCTGCTGTTGTGGTTGGTCGCCGGTGGAGTGGTGCTTGGCCTTGCAGCCGGAGCCTATCCGGCCTTTGTACTGTCCAGCCTGTCGCCCGCCGCTTTGCTGCGCGATCGCGGCGTCGCAATGAAGGGACGATCGGTGGTGACCGATCTGCTCGTCACGGTGCAGTTCGCGATCCTGATCGGGCTGATGATTGCCTTGGCGGTAGTCTACCAACAACGCCGCTTCGCGATGACCGACGCGTTGCGGCTCGATGTGGATCAGCTGCTCGTCATCGATGCACCCTGTCCGGCGAGCTTTCGCCAGGAAGTCGGGAAGCTCCCCGGCGTGCGCGCCACGTCGTGCGCCGGGCGTGGGCTCCTAGAATATCCGACCTTCTTCTTCGCTTCGATCGGCAACGAGCATATCCCGACTGATAATATCCCCATGCTGCCGTCGAGCTTTCCGCTGTTCGGCATCGCACCGGTCGCGGGATCCCTGTCCCTACTCCCACCGGAGGGCGAGGAGGTGATCGAACGCATCGTCGTAAACGAAACGGCGGTGCGCCGCTTCGGTTTTGGCAGTGCGAGCGCCGCGATAGGCAAGACCGTACCTATTCCCTCCGGTCCTTCCGGGCAGGAGATCGGCTCACGGATCGTCGCGGTTGTACCCGACTTCAGCCTTCTGTCGGTTGAGGCACCGATCAAGCCCACCATCTATCTCGACATGCCGCATGCGCCGGGTGGGCCTGGATTGGTGATGATCAAATTGGCGGGCCATGACATCCCCGAGACGTTGGCGGCGATCGATCGGCTGTGGCGCGAAACCGGCCAGCAAGAGCCGATCCAGCGGAAATTCGCCTCCGATCATGTCGAAGAACTGTATCGCGACCTTGCCCGCGGCGCCTGGATTTTCGGCCTTTTCTCCGGCGTCGCAGCGCTGCTCGCCGCCACCGGCATTGTTGGAATGGCGATCGCCACCGCGGAACGGCGCACCAAGGAGATTGGGATCCGCAAGGCGCTCGGTGCTCGGACGGACCAAGTGCTGATTCTGTTGCTGGCCCGGCTGAGCCGTCCGGTTTTGTGGGCGAACCTCATCGCGTGGCCCTGTGCGTGGTGGATGATGCGAAACTGGCTGAACGGCTTCGCCTACCGCGTGCCGCTCGACCTATGGCTGTTCCCCGCCGCGGCGCTGGTCGCCCTGGCCATCACGCTGGGCAGCTCGGGTCTGCAGGCATTGAATGTCGCAAGGCGGCGCCCGGTTGAAGCCCTGCGCTACGAGTGATGTGAATGTGGGGCCCTCGGGCCCGGCACACAGGCACCGCGGACAGGGGCTGTCCTTGACCGATCCGCATGGCGAAGTTGGCAACCCGGCGGCCCTTGGGCGAGAGCATGCCTTGGGTCCCGTTCTCGTGTTGGAAGCACGAGTGCCACCGCTCAGTAGCGTTCCTCGTTGCGTCCCGGATCGCGCTGCGCCGGCGCGCC
The DNA here is from genome assembly GCF_014489075.1 of Sphingomonas sp. JC676. Classification (GTDB taxonomy): domain Bacteria; phylum Pseudomonadota; class Alphaproteobacteria; order Sphingomonadales; family Sphingomonadaceae; genus Sphingomonas. The sequence continues at coordinate 23,511 of NZ_JACTGR010000009.1, forward strand.
GCGCCAATGTCATGACGTTGACCAGGCCCCGCTTGGGCGCGCCGCGCGACGCTGAGACATTGTTCGGCAAGCTGACCCCCCGCTCCGCACGGACCGTGCCGACGCGGTCGCCACTCGAAAACTTGCGAAGTTCAAACAAGGCGGCAAGGCCTTACCTCATTGATACGCCGCCCGCGCTCCTACACATAGAGCTAGCCACGCTGGTGGGCCTGAGCCTGCTGGCGCTGGGCTTATGCGTGTGGAATGCCCTCTCGTAGCCGCCCCAAGCGCGGGGTGTCCCGGCGCCACACGGGAGACGGTAGGTAGAGGATGAATTGCCTTGGTTGGCTCACCCCCCGGCGCGCCCGCACCAGTCCCGCTGCGGCTACGGAGTGACTGAGTAAATGGCGGTGAGCGCTGGACAAGCCCAATAGGTACAGACCAATCCAAATTGGCTCATTTACCGAGCGATTTCTCAAAGTTTCCAGAACCCCGTCTCACCTTCCTGAGACTGCGCCACACCCTTCGTTCGCTGCGTCCTAAGCGCGCAGGAGACGCAGCGCCCCATGCTGTTGAGAGTTGCAGCGTCCGCGACCAGTGCGCGCTCTACGACCATTCTCTCGCCAATCTCGCGGCTGGCCATGGGATTGCGGGCGGTGCGCAGGATAGACAGCACCATGCGCGTCATTTCCCCGCGCTTGCTCCAATCGGCAGGCGGGCGGAACGCCTTGGTCTTGATCGCCTCCACCGCCATTTCAGGGGCGATGATCCGAACCGTCGCGTCGATATGCTCCAGGTCGATAGCCAACCCGCGCAGGCGTTAGTGCTCAAAGAGCGACCCAGATCACGTCCTGCGTCCCATAAACTGAATTTCCCCGGTGCCGCCCTCCCGCGGCGCCGGCCGAGGAAGTCGACCGATTAAACCCTTGGTCGCGGCCCTGCCGCTCACGCTGCGGCGATCTGCTGAGGCGTGAACGGCCGTCTCCTGTCTGAAGATTAGCCTGACCCTACCGGCGTCTCCGGCTGCAGGTCATAGGACCGCTGGACGAGCGGGAAGCGCGTGCCGAGGCCGTCTGTGCTCTTAGGTTTGCAAGCGGAACGTCCGCTCCGGGCATCTCACGATCAGATAGCTATCTGCTGGCGAGCGGTTTGCTCGAGGGTCAGGATTCAGACGTGACCAGATGATCGCCACCGGACTTCTCTCCGCTGATCAGCGCCTGGAGACTTCATTCATGGAAACGAGGCGAAGATATCCACCCTCGACCATGGCCTCGCTGCTGCGGACCAACCGCTGCACCCGAAGGCGAAGATAGTCAGACCGTCCCCGCCATTCTTCCCGGACGGCACTGCTTCCGTACAGCGCCTCGGCGATTTCACGCTGCTCGGCGCCCGCCTGTAATGCATCGATCGTGCGCAGCATCTCGATCCATCGCGGTGCCCGCGTGTCGCGAGGAAAGAGTTCGGCGGGCATGCGACCAAGCCGCCACAAGGCCGCGAGACGACGCAGGGTCAGAAGCTTCGTCTCCAGGTCCGCAAAGCCGTCGAGCGCGTATCGGAGGCGCACCGGCCCTTCGAGCAGGCTGCCGCTGCGAACTGCCAAATGGATTTGCCGCGCGCCCTCGCTGAGCACGAGATGCTGTTCGGCCCCCGATATGTTGAGCAGAGTCACCTCGACACCGGCGGTACGGATATCCAGACTGTCAGGCTGGCCTTCCCTCGCCGAATGGGCATCGACGGTCACTACGCCTCGATCATGATCCGCATGCCACACCGTGCAGGCGGTGCGGGCATCGCGTTCGGGTCGTTCCTGGAAAGCAAAGGCCCCAGCGCGCCGCACCTCCGGGCGGCGCATCGATCGTCAACGGGCCAGAGCGCGACCGCCGGGCACGCATGCGCAGCGCGCGGCGGGCTTCGGCGCGATAGACGGGGTTCCGCCGCAGGAACTCCCAGGCGAAGCCGGGCCGACCTAGCGCAAGCAAGGGTCGGTAATCAGCGTTATCGCGCCAATCCGGCTTCGCATTCGCAGGAATAAGCAGCTCCCCGTCTATAATGACGAGGCCAGCCGATCATGCGGGCTCCAGCGAATTGGTTAACGAATCGCGCCGCGACTCGGCCGTCGCGAGAACACGCAAAAACTTGCGCAATTATGCGCAGAAACCAGGTGGTGTTTCGGCGTGGCGCGGCCAAGGTCCCAGTTCGAACTGCCGTCCGGCCGCCGACTTTCGCGTCGCAGCCATAAGATCGGCAACGCCAGCCATGCCCCTTGCCCGGTTCCGGCACCGCGGGCAGGTTGACCCGGTCGGGTGCCGTCAATCAGGGGCGATTCTGGAGCCGGGGTTATGGCAGCGGATCAGCCCTAAATAGCGGGCCTTGCACAAAGGTTTCCAACACCCGACCCCCCTTTCCCCGGCAGCTTGCCACGAGTCCGGGGATGCGCCAGCATGACCTGGCCGCCGAAGCATTGGCGGCAGGGGCGTGGAAACCCCTGTGCAGGATCAAGAGACCCGCGTGCCTCATACGCCTCGCGGGCAAGTGTTTGTCGCACCGGCCCCACCCGGTTGGTAGCGCAACCGCACAGGCTCTCCACCAGCGGCTCTGCCGGTCCCCTTGTCCGTTTGGGAGAGCAGCCATGGCCGGTTCGGGGCCTGACAAGAAAGAGCGGCCCGTAGCGAGTGGAGCGCAGACGAGTTCCGCGCTCGACGAACTATACAGGCGCCACGCGGGGTGGCTCGGGCGGATGCTGGCGTGGCGGCTCAGGGCCACGCCGCTCGATGTCGATGACATCGTCCAGGAAACCTATGTCCGAATGGCGCGCTATGCGGCGCAAGAGGCGCCGCGCCATCCAAGGGCGTTGCTGCTCAGGATCGCGGTCAATCTCGCGCGCGACCATATGCGGCGAAACGTCGTACGCGGTGGCCTCGCCGAGGGTGCGCACCAACAGGACGACGCCGGATACGGCGCGATCGCACCCGATCAGCATGAAGCGCTCGAGCTGAAACAGGCAATCCTCGCGCTGCCGCCAATCTATCGCGACGTATTCGTGCTCAGCCGCTTTACCGGTTTGACCTATGAAGAGATCGCGAGCCATGCTGGTATCTCGGTGAAGACCGTCGAGTGGCGGATGAGCCGGGCATTGGCGATGTGTGCCGCCAGGCTACGCGACTAACCTGCGGGGCATCATGGGCACGGACGAAGAGCGCGCAGACGACCAAGCCGCCTCGTGGCTCGCGAGGCTCAATATGCGATCGGTCACGACCGACGAACTCGAAGCATTTTACTCCTGGCGTCGCCAGCCGGGCAATGCCGATCGCTATGCCCGCACCGAAGCGCTCTGGCGTGAATCGCGCGCGCTCGGGGACGATCCTGAAATCGCGACGGCAGTGCGCGAGGCGCTCGGCCGTCCGCGCACTGCGCGCAGCTTCTGGCACCCCAGCCGGCGCATGGTGCTGGCGGGCGCCGGACTGGTGCCCTTCGCGGTCGGAGCGACCTGGCTGCTTCGCGAGGGCGGCCGTGCCTATGAAACCGCGACCGGCGAGCAGCTCATGGTGGCGCTATCCGACGGCTCGCGGATCCGCCTCAACACCGACAGCGCGCTGCGGGTGCTCCTGGGTCACAAGGTGCGCCGGGTCACGCTCGACCGCGGACAGGCCTTCTTCCAGGTGAAGCATGATCCCGAGCGGCCCTTCGAGGTGCGTTCGGGCCAGGTCGCGGTCCGCGCGCTGGGCACCGAATTCGACGTTCGCATGGCGCCCGAGCAGGTCCTGGTGGTGCTGGCGGAAGGTGCAGTCGCGGTCGATCCTTCGAACGGAAAGGCCCCTGCCCGCCTCAGCACCCCGGGGCAAGCTGCGATCGTCGGTGCCGACGGGACCGTCGCGACCAAGCGGGTCGATCTGGAGGCAGCGACCTGCTGGACTTCTGGTCGGCTCATTTTCCGCGCGACGCCGCTGGAGCAAGCCATCGCCGAGGCCAATCGCTACAGCACGCGCCGGATCGAGCTGGGCGACCCTGGCCTGGCACAAGCGAAGGTCGATGGCACGTTCGAAACCGGCGATATGGACTCCTTCATTGCGGCCGTCTCGGCATTATTCTCGCTGAAGGCAAAAACTGTGGAAAACAAGATTCTTCTCTCCCGTAGTTGACACCCAATTGGGCCCGGCGAAAATTATTTCGCGAAGCAGTTAGGGTCCGCCGCACGCCACCGCGTTGCTTCTCCAATCGCCGCATCGTCGAGCGATCTGGGTGAACGGCCGGATATCCCGGCACGCGGGGGAGAAGGTCGTGGGGAAAAGAGGAAAAATCGCCGGGGGCAAGCGATCCATGTGGCTGGCGGCAGTCGCCGCGAGCGCATTTGCCGCTCCGGCGCCGGTCCGCGCAGCGGGCCAGGTTCAGCAGTTTCACATCCCTGCAGGTCCGCTCGACCAGGCGCTGGCCGCCTATGGACGCCAGACGCATCGCCAGCTGCTCTACACGACCGACCTCGTTGCAGGGCATCGCGCGCCTGCGCTCGAGGGGTCCTTTGACGACGACCAGGCGTTGGAGCGCCTGCTCGCCGGAACAGGGATCCAGGTCCGCAGGGCGGGCCGCGCGTTCGTGCTGGTGCAGGGACCGCCCCTACCCCAATCGCGGGCGACCCCCACGCGACCGCAGCAGCGGCGCGCCAAGCCCGTGCCTCCTGCGCCCCGGACGCCCTCGAACGGGGCGCAGGAGGATCAGGCAGCGCAGGAGATATTGGTCACCGGCTCGAACATCCGCGGTATCTCGGAAGGCACCTCGCAGGTAATAACCGTGGATCGCAGCGATATCGACCGCGCCGGCCATGGCACGGTTGGCGAGGCCATCGCTGCGCTGCCCCAGAATTTCGGTGGAACCGGCACCGAGGACAGCAGCCTGACCGGTGCCGACCACAGCACCCAGAATATCGGGCTTGGTACCAGCGCCAATTTGCGAGGGCTGGGAAGCGACGCGACGCTGACCCTGGTAAATGGTCGCAGGCTCGCGGGTTCGGGCGGCCAGGCCGATTTCACTGACATCTCGCTGATCCCGCTGGCGGCGGTCGAGCGTATCGAGGTTCTGACCGATGGTGCTTCCGCACTTTACGGCTCGGACGCGGTGGGCGGCGTGATCAACATCCTGATGCGCAAGAATTTCACCGGGGGCGAGACCCGGCTTCGCGTCGGGACCGCGACTCAGGGCGGCGCCAGCGAAGTCCAGTTCGGCCAGGTGCTCGGAACCAGCTGGACCACCGGGCATGTGCTCGCCGCTTATGAATTCGTGCACCGTGACGCGCTGCACGCGGACCAGCGCGCGTTCACCCGCTCCGCCGACCTCAGACCGTTGGGAGGAAGCGACTGGCGTTCCTATTTCTCGAACCCCGGCACGATCATGACGATCAGTCCGGCAGGCGCGCTGGTTCCCGCTTATGCGATCCCGACTGGTCAGAACGGCACCGGACTGAAGCCCTCCGACTTCAAGCCGGGCCAGAATTACGAGAATTTTCGCGAGGGCACCGACATCCTGCCGCGCCAGGACCGGCACAGCGGCTACATCACCGCCGAGCAGGAGATCGGCGCGCATTTCAGCATCTTCGCCGAGGGCCGCTACGCGCATCGCGATTTCCTCAGCTATGGCCAGGCGAGCACCGGGCTGGCGCAGGTTACTGCGGCCAATCCCCATTTCGTGAGCCCGGACGGCGCGCCCTACAGCCTGATCGCGTACAGCTTCCTGCGCGAGATCGGGCCGATCGCGCAGCCGGGCTCGGTCGAATCCTGGACAGCCACGGGCGGCCTGACAATGGCGCCGGGCAAGGGCTGGGAAATCGAGGCCTATGTCACCCATGCCTCGGAGCGCACCGAAACCGAATATCACAACATCGCCAACGCGACCTATTTCGCCGAAGCACTCGGAACGACGCCCGACGACCCGGCCACACCGTACAACACGGCGACCGATGGCTTCTTTAACCCCTATGGCGACGGGCCGGTTAACAGCCGGAAAGTCCTCGACTTCGTCAACCAGGGCTTCGCACATAATCTGACCCTGAGCCGTATGACCTCGGCCAATCTGAAGGCAGATGGCAGCTTGCTCAGCCTGCCCGGCGGGGCGCTCAAGATCGCCATCGGCGCAAATTACCGACACGAGCAGTTCGGTCGCAGCGGCGAGAACTTCTTCTACGGCACCAAGCCGACACCCCTGCACGATACGGACATCGGCCGCGGCATCACCGCGTTGTTCGGCGAAGTGGCGATACCGCTCTTCGGTCCCGAGAACGCCCTGCCCGGCCTCAAGCGCCTGCAACTTTCAGGCGCAGTCCGCTACGAGCATTATGGCGATTTTGGCGGCACGACGAATCCCAAGCTCGGGCTGATGTGGGAGCCGCTTGCGGGCCTCGTTTTCAAAACCAGCTGGGGCACTTCATTCAGGGCGCCGGTATTGCGCGAACTGCGGGACCCGCTGCTCGTATCCTATGTCCAGCTGCGCGATGCGGCAGGGGTGCTGACGCCGGTACTGACCATGTTCGGGGGCAATCCGAACCTGCAGCCCGAGACCGCGGACAGCTTCACGCTCACCGGCCATATGACGCCGGGCCGGGCCAGGCGCTGGCACCTGGATGCCACATATTTCCAGACGCATTTCCGCAACCGGATCGAACACCCGGCGGCAGACAATCTCGGCGAGGCGCTGTCGAACGCGATATTCTCGCCTTTCATCACGCGGGTCGATGCCGCGCATAACCCGGACGATCGCGCGCGCCTGCTGGCACTGATCAACGATCCGGGATCACAGATCGCTGGGCTCCTGCCGCCGGAATTCTTCCGGGCGATCCTGGACGGCCGGCTGGTCAATTCCACCGAACTCATCGTTCGAGGAATCGACCTGCTTGTCGGCGGCGATTTTCCGATGGCAGGGGGCACGGGATCGGTCAGCGTGAACGCATCGCACATGCTCGACTATCAACGCAGGATCACGCCCAAGGCGCCGTTGACGGAGCGCGTCGGCACGCTCTCCAATCCGCCCGAATGGAAGGTCCGGGCGAGCGGAGCCTGGGATTCCGGCCCGGTCGGGATCTCGGCCTCGATCAACTATGTCGCCTCCTATCTCGACGATGTCAGTGTGCCCGCTCGAAAGGTGGACAGCTGGACGACGGTTGATCTCCAGCTGCGCTTCCAGCCCAGGACGCTCGAGAACAAGGGGCTCAGCCTCGCATTCAATGTCCAGAATCTGTTCGACCAGGATCCGCCCTTTGTCGATCAGATGAGCGGGTTCGGATACGGCGCCGCAAACGCGGACCCGATCGGACGTTACGTCTCGCTGCAGATCATCAAGCGATGGTGACGCGGGCCTGCGCCCGCACTCCACTCCCCTCATTGAAAGCCAATCACATGCGTAAGACCTGGCTGGCAGCGCTGTGCCTGTTGGCAGCGCCGCACACATCCGCTCACCCCTACGGGATTGACGACCTTCTCCGGCTCGAGAGCTATGGCCAGGCCGTTGTCGACCCGCATAACCGGTGGGCGGTCGTCGAACGTCGCGATCGCTATGACTCGGCGCCGAGCTATCGCTACGATTATTGGGTCCGCCGGCTGCTGTCGAAACTGATGCTGGTCGACCTTCACGAAAAGGGTCGCGCAGTCCCTTTCTTCGCCCAGGACCGGCAAGCCGGCTATTGGATCGGCAGCTTCTCGCCCTCGGGCGACCGCCTGTCGGTCTTCCGGCTTCGGCAGGACCATATCCAGATCGGGGTGGTCGAGATGGCGACCCGCAAGGTAGACTGGCTCCAGCTCGTCCCCGACCTGCCCGACGCCCGACCCGCGCCGATCTGGCTCGACGACAATCGCCTCCTGGTCGTCACGCTCGACGATGGCGGACTGCCCGCCCTCTTCCAGGCGGGGAACTATGCGCAGCGCGCGTCCATCCGTGGCTGGTCCGATGCCGAGGCCGGCAAGATCCCTTCGTCCGATATCCTCGGAAGCGGCCGGTACCTCGCAACGGGCACGAGATATCGCGCGCGGCAAATTGTCGAGTTCGACCTTAAGAGCAATATGACGCGGAGCTTGTTCAAGGGGGACGTGCTCGACCTGGCGCTGTCGGGCGACCGCAGCGAGCTGGCTGTCCTGACAAAAGGGCCCGCGGTGCAGCCCGATCCAAACCTGCCGATCGATCCCGGGTTCGAACCGCGGCGCCAGCGCCTGTCCATCATCGACCTGGCCGCGGGGACGCGCCGCGAGCCCTGTTCGTGCGACATATTGGCGAGCCTGCTGCATTGGTCACCCCAGGGCGCCCGTTTACTCTTCTATGCACGCGGCGATGGCGAGGACTGGCCCGCAGGCCATCTCTATATCTGGGACAGGCGATCCGGATCTTTGGGCACGCCGCTCCCCGAAACGCTCAAGCCCGTCCTGCAGATTGCCGGCGGCAATGGGCGCCTGGCTCGCGCGGCCTGGGCGGGTGATCGCGCGCTCGTCCTTGCCGAGCGTGCTTCCGACCGCCGCCGCGACTGGTACCTCATCGGACAAGATGGTTCGCCGCTTGCCCTGACCGCCTCGCTTCCGGCCGTCCCGGCCGATCTGGCGGCAATCGATGCAAATCGCTTCGTCGCCGGCAATGCCGAGGGTCTCTGGCAAGGCGACTGGCAAGGCCGGCTGACCAAGGTCGCGGAGGGGCCGGTCAGGGAGGTTCGCACCGTCGCGCTGGACGGCCACAGCCTCGGCACGCGTGCCTGGTTCAACGAGATCCCGGGCCGAGCCTTTGCGGTCCAGACCGGACCAACGGAATCTACCGCGATCGTCGAGGACGAAACGGGAAGATTCGATGTGCAGCCGCTCGCCAAAAGCGACAAGGTACTGGCAACGACCTCGACCGGGCAGCTTCTCGTGTTCAGCGAGGACGAACAGGGCACCGGCGCGCTGGCTTTGGTCCGGCACGGCGAGCGCGACGTGGTAGACCGGATCAACGCGCATCTCGCAAATGTCGAGCCGGTGCGGCGCGTTGTACTTCACAGCAAGGCCGCCGACGGCAAACAGCTCAACCATTGGCTGCTTCTGCCGGCGGCAAGCGGCGGACCGCCGCCCCGGCTCGTCGTCGTCCCCTATGCCGGCTTCACTTACGGTGAGACACCGCCCTACGATTCGCTGCCCTCGACGCCGGCGGTCATGACGCAGGCAATGCTGCTTGCCGGGCAAGGCTATGCCGTGCTGCAGCCGAGCATTCCGCTTGCGGACACGCCCGGCGACCCCCTCCCCGCAATTCGCGATAAGCTTCTCGAAGCGCTCGATGCTGCCCAGGCGAGCGGACTTGTTTCGAAAGAAAAGCCCTTCCTGCTGGGGCACAGCTATGGCGGGTATACCGTCCTGGGAATGGCTGGGCTAAGCGACCGGTTCGCAGCGGTCGTCGCCGTCTCAGGTCCCTACGACATCGCCGCGATTTACGGCTCCACCGATCCACGCCTCGACTATGGCGAAATCGGCATCTCGCTCACCATTCCGATCGGATGGTCGGAAGGCGGCCAGGGCCGGATGGGCGTCCCCCCATGGGCGGCGCTTGAGCGCTACGCCCGCAACAGCCCCTTTTACCATCTCAAGGATGTGCGCACACCCATCCTTCTGGTCACCGCCGACCTCGACTATGTGCCCGAGGCCCAGGCTGACCGGGCCTTCATGGCGCTCTATCGCCTGGGAAAGGACGCGCAATTGCTGCGCTATCGCGGCGAATTTCATAGCCTGACCAGTCCGGCAAATGCCCGTGACTATTGGTCGCACGTATTCGCCTTCCTGCGCGACAATCAGGCTTCCGATTCCAGGCCCCAATAACGGGCCCAGGCTTCGAAGCTCGCATAAGCCGCGATCATGCGCGACTGGTCCGTCCAGATGAGGCTCTCGTCGCGCAGTGCGGCGTCGATTCCGGCGTCATCGAGCAGACCGTGCGCGACCAGCGTCCCGTTCAGCAGCAGGTCGCGCAGATAGGGCAGGTTCTCGGCAATCGCGCGGCGATAATAATTGGTCGCCTCGCCCTTGTTGCGCCGGTTGCGCACCATGTCGGGAAGCCAGTCCGCGAAGACCCCGCGCGCGAACGCGCGGTTTCCGCTTCCCGTGGCGAGCCGGTAGGTCGGGATTCCGAGGCAGGTCTCGACAATCGGCTGGGACAATAAAGGATGGACCAAGGCCGCCTCGTTCCCCCGCCAGGTCGGTCCGAAGAAATGCTGGCAATTGGCAACGGCCTCCAACTGCATCCGACGCGCCGGCGCGATGACGTTATCCCCGCTAAGCCATGGATGCCGCGTGCCACCGACGCTTCCAACCTTTGCTGCGGCACCAAGCTGCTGCCCGGGCAATTGAGGGATCAACTGGCGCGTTCCGGCGAGGCGATCGCGCAGCATCAGCCACTCGACATGCCAGATCGATCGATAGGCCCGCTGGGCCGCCTCGTAAGCGATCCGCGACAAGTGCGCCCGCCAACCAAAGGCCCGGGCATAATCGACCGCGACGAGCGCGGTCGGAATATTGCAGAAGACGGCATCCCCACCCTGGCCGGTGAAGATCGCTCGCGCGTCAAATGCGCGGGTCACGCCGAGGCTCGCCCGCTCGAGGATTGCATCCAGCCCATAGAGAATGGGCTCGACCGGCTGCTCTCCGCCGAACAAGTCCTCGAAGCGCAATTCCTCCGCACCAGCCGAGACCTCGACCAGCCGCATTCGCCAACGCTCGGCAACCGCGCGGGCCTCGACGCGCTCATCGCCACCCGCATGCGTGATGGCAAAATTGACGCAGCTGATGTCGACGGGCCGAGGGCTGCTCGCCAAGGCGCCGAGCACTATCGCGGAATCCAGGCCGCCTGAGAGTTCGAGCGTGACCCGGCCATGGCGCGCGCCCAGCGCGCGAATGGATCCCGAGACCGTTCTGCGGAGACGCTCGGCGGCCTGGGGGTCGTCCCGTGCCGGCTCGGCAATGATGTCCGCGAACGGCCAAAGCATGCTGGGGCCGGTGAGCACGAAACCGTCCCAATCGAATGCCCCGCCCGCCGGCAGATGATGCACGCCGGAAAGGAGCCCCCGATGCGTCAGCAGCAAGGGATTGGCCAGAGCCAAGGCCAATGCATGCCTGTCGATCCGAGGCTTGATGCCGGCCAGGTCGCGCAGCCAGCGCGGCAGGTTCGGCGCGATGAGGAGAGAATCACCCGCCTCGACCAGGAGGGCCGGCAGACTTCCGCTCGCGTCTCGGATCAGCCGCAAGGACGGCGCGGTCCCGAAGGATCGTATCGCAATAAAGCTGCCCCAGACCCGCCCCAGCAAGGCATCATCGTCCAGGCGAATCACCTGATCCGCACGGATCGGCTCGGCCCCCTCCTCGTTCAGGCTCTCCCGGTCGAACGCGGTCCCGATCAGCGTCAGCCTGGCTTGAGGATCGCTCGACACTTCCCAACGGGGCTCGCCGTCCCGACCGAAGATCATGAGCCCCGGTTTCGTCACACATAGTCGCAGCCCGGGCGCGTGCCGGGACAGTTCCGCGGGCAATCTCTCCACCCACCGGGGCGGTTCAGCACCGCGCCAGCACAAAGCGAGATAGCCCGGACCGATGTCGGGATCAGATGGCGACGATGGGGGTGAAGCTACGGACATGTTCCAGGCTGTCGTTGAGAACCACATCGCCGTGCTCGACCCAGCAATGCGCTTCGAAGGGATAGGTCTTCACCCCGAACACCCATCGGGCGGCAAAGCCCTGCGCGTGTAGGAAATGAAGGAGGAAGAGCGAGCTCGTCAGGCAGCGCGCCGTGCCGGGAAAGAATGGCTGGGCGTCCCAGGCAAGGCGCGCCAGTGCATACAGCGTCGTCAGGTCATCGCGGGCGCTACGCGCGTTTCGTCCGGCAATTTTGCGGAACCAGCGCTGCGGCTTCGCGAGCCAGATATCGCGATAGGCGGTGCCGGCAGCAGCAACAAGTCGCAGCAATCTTGCCGGCGTCAGCCGAGCCTTTGCGCCCCGCACCTGGAACAGGTCGGTTTCGGCAGTCATTGCCGGTGCCGTGGCGCGCGAAGGCGCCTCGATCATCGAGAAAAGCCCCGTGGCCTCGAGTTCATCTAGCATGGCGACGTCGGGCCGAAACCGGTTGCTGTTCGTGAGCGCGGTCTTCAGCCCCGCGGCATGCATTCGCGGCAGGCAGAAATAGGCGTTGCGGCGTGCGTCCAGCAGCACGAGGTCACCATCAACGTCGGCCAGGTAGACACCCGGCGGCATTCCGTAGAACATTCGGACTCCTCGGAGAGGTGATTCCAGAAATCCAGACCGCTGGTTGCTCAGGGAGCGGGCCAGCCGAGCAAAAGGCTGCCTGGCTCAAATGGCGGCGTGGGTAAAACGGCCTGAGTGCAACTTGTGACCTTTCCGGCGCAGACGAAGCGCAGGGATATTCCTGTCTTCATTCTCGATCTTCCGTCGCAGTTCAGATTCTCCAGACATGGGGGGCAACTCAGGGAGCTGTCCCCCATGCGTCCTTCACGGCGTCGGAATGCCGAGGACCAGGCTCCCGCCTTCGTTGGGCGGGAAGAGCACGATCGCCTTGGTGAGCGTGCTGACCCGTCCGATGCAGACGAGGCGCGGGTTGGATGAAGTCTTCATTGTCGACCTCCAGTCGTACCAGCCGCGGAATGCGGCAAACGCAGGAGGCGCGCCCCGCTTTCTATTCTCAAACCATATCCAGTCTATTTTTTGCGCGGTGACGCGCTGCCAGCGCGTAGGCCACGGGCTCCGCCCGGTGACGGCGGAGGCGGAACTCCAAACGCACCGCGGACAGCAGGGGCTTTGCGTCGGCATCGGCAAGCAAATCGAGCCTGGCAACCTCGAAGTCCGGCCCGGGATAGATCTCCGCCTCCATGCGGCGAGCCGCCGCGAGGGCATCCACGACCAAGCAGCCTGTCGCTGTCAGCTTCGCGTTGGGCGCGCGGGACAGGATTGCATAATGCAGCCGGGCAAAGGGATCATCGGGCGATGTGGAGAGCACAGCCCGGTTTGCCGGGCCTTCGGCGTCGGCTCTTGCCCTCCCAGCGCTTTGCCGCCGGCGCTCGACGCTGCGAAGCGCCGATACTAGACACATCTCGCAAAGCTCGTAGAGCTCCAGCAGGTCGAACCAGGACGGCAGAGGCACGAAATATCCGTGATGCCGCCGGTCGTCGACCAGACGCTCACCGACAAGCCGTGCGAGAGCCTCCCGAACCGGCGTGGGGCTGATCGCGAGATGTCGTGCCGCCTCAGTAACGATAATCTGATCGCCGGGTTGTCGTGCCCCACTGACCAAGTCGCGTCGCAAGCTTTGATAGGCGCGTAGATAGGGATCCCGTCGTTCGGGTGGGGCCAGCGACACTTCACTCACGCGAGAAGCATTACAGTTCGCGATGAATAATCCAGAATGGTGCGGTCTTTCTCGTAGTGAGGCCGCAAATTTGGAAAGGAATGCCTGAATCCCCTTGGAGATCGGCAGAATCGGCGCAAACCTACTAGAATGATGCGAGATTCACGCCGGAAATCGTGCGACTATCGGCAAGGCGCGCGCAGTGACTCGAAGGGTTGGCCCTGCCGGCAACTGATATGCCGGCGGCCGAGCAAGGGACCACGTGCATGAGCTTGGGACTTCGGCCTCTCGGTCTTAGGCTCGCGAGGGGGAGCATAGGTACGGCATGAAGAGCAAAGAGGAGAGAGCCGATATCGATCTCCTTTCGGCCGCGCTAAAAGGGATCCGGAGGGATCGACGCATGCGGTCGAGCGAGGTTGCACGCGCGATGGGCATGCCGCTCAGGTCCTATGAACATTTCGAGTCTGGCCGCGGCCGCTTCACGTTCGACCGGCTCGTACGGTTCGCCGAAGTCACGAACAGCGATGCCCTCGCCATCATCGCGGTGCTTGCGCTCAAGTCGCCAGAATTCGCGCTGCGCTGCGCGGACAACAAGCTCATGACGATTTTTATGATAGCGATGAGCGAATTGAACGAAGAGCTCGGCGACGACATCACCTTTCTGGAGCCTGGCATCCTGATCGGTGCCTTTACACGCGTGGCCAAGGACCTGAGCGAACATATCGCGAAGCGGGATCTATTTGCAGAGACGTGGCTCAAGGAACGCAGCTCCAAGATTCAGGGCGCCCGCCCGCTGGAAGACGGGCGACTGCGCCGCCGACCTGCGGACTGAGGCGGGCTCGAACGCAGCAGCACGTGGCGCACGCCAGCAACCAGGCCCATCGGGAAATCAAACCGAAAGTCGAACACCACCGCTCGCCGTTAAGTGCAGAGCTAGGCGGCTCCCCACGCGGCCGAATTTGTCCACGCCGCCTAGGCCTGCCGGCGGCTTTACATAAATCCGCATAAAGACTTGGCCAGGTCGCAACAAAGCCGCTCGGCGCGCGCCATGCGAGCCAAACGCGTTCAAAAAGAGCGAGTTCTTCATCCTCCTTTATGCCCACGAAAACGGGTCTGGCCAACCTTCTGCCCCGTTTGGCGGAACCGCAACCGCCGCCTCATCCGCATCCTTGACCCTTTCGGACGATTGTCCGCTGCCCGGTTATACTGTTCCAGCTATAGCGCTCATAGGTAGTGGCATTGTCATTTTCAAAGTTCTGATGATGGAGGCTACAGATCACGTCGCGCTTGCCGATCTTCCCAAGGTAATCCGGATCGCCATTTCCGTTAAAGCTCCCGAAACCTGGCACGGGGCTGACAAGATGGCCGCCGCCCGCTTTTGAGACGAAAGCAACCAGTACGCAATTCGGTCCGCAAGGCTTCGGCCATGCTTTCGGCTCGACGCCAAACATGCCGCACTGCAGGTTTGAGGTATCGACGATGTGGTCCAGCACACCATCGGCATTGAAATCGAGACGCACGGGCGGCTCATCGTGATCAATCATATCTGGACTGTTCACCGCGGCGAGCGACTCCCGAACACCCGTCAACCGTCGGCCCGCTTCCGCGCATCGACGGTCCAACTCGGCAAAATATGACTTCACTTCGACCGGAAACTTGTCGAGCGCGCCCAGTCGCCAATCCGCTGTGGCAACTTCGCTTCGGCTCCACCGTGTCGCCGAAACCATTGTCAGAATCTCGTTGATCTCGGGATGATTGTCGTCTTCGATTTCGTCCGTCACGGCATCCTGGTGGATGCGCAGCGTGGCCTTTTTGTTCGCTATGACGGTGAAGCGGTCCACCGGCACGGCGAGCGACGACACGATGCTGCCATCGGGCAGCGAGGTGTAGATGAAAAGTGTTCCGGCGCCCGAATTGTCGCTTCGTGGGTCCAGGCTGCACCAAAGCTTGCTGGTATCGACGACGAAATCCTGGACACCGTCGCCGTTGAAGTCGGCGCGGCTGATGGCATTCAACGCAGCGAGGCCCGTGCCGCGCCCCGTCGGGTACTGTCCGTCGTCAAAGGGATTGGGTGCCGCGCAGCTTTGATCGAAATCGGTCAAGTCGCGGCGAACGACGGGTGGGAGCGTCGTATCGCCGAAAACCGCGCGGCTTGTCGCTGCGTGTGCGGCGACCGGCACACGGGCGGGTATAGCAGCAGCAGCGTAGCACCCGCCCAGCGCCCCCTGCATCGCCTGGCCTGCCCCCGCGAGCGACACTGTCCCGTAGCGCACGCCGTCGATCGCGACCTCGACGCTTTCCGCGCGCGCCAGCATGTCGAGGACGCGGGTGTCGCGCACCGGCCCGGCCCAGACATTGCTTGCGCCGTTACGAACCACGCCGAGCTTGCCGGTCGATCTGCCATCACTAAAGCTTAGCAGCGCCGGATTGCGTGCCGGCGCGCGTGCCAGGCCGATTGCGATGATTGGGACGTTGCGCTCGCAGGTCAGCCCGATCCCCCGCATCAGGCCGGCCCCACCGTGCATCCCCCCGCGCGCAACCTTGTGGCCCCCCTGCTGGACGACTACCTCCCACACCTGCGCCTGCCCCTGCGCCAGTGGTAACCCGCATGCGGCAAGCGCGAGGACGGCGCAAAGCGATCCCCGAAAAGTGCGTATACTCGCCATCAGGCGGCCCTTTTTGCCAGCGGCTTGGCGATCTCGCCCAATCCAGCCAGCATCCGCTGGATCCCACAGGCGCGCATCAGCTGCACACCGCCAATACTGATAAATCTCTGGATCGAAATCTGGCAAATCAAACCGCGCCATGACCCGTCTCCCATCCACGAGAAGCTGAACTGTACATCAGCCAATTTGGGAGTCCAATCATGATTGCGCGACTTAGGCCTGCCGGCATTTGCCCCGAGGTACGCGCCGCACCTTCTCCACTTCAGCAGTGTCTGCTCGATACTGATCTCGGGCATGCCGCGCGTTTGAACGAGTTGAACCGAGCCCTACGCGGCGACGGTCACGCCCGTCATCTGGCGTCGGTCACTATCACCGTCAGCGTGCGGCCGGTGCCGCTGCTGCGTAGGGAATCGCGTGTAACGAGAAGCGTGGTGCCCGGACGCAGAACACCAAGGATCTGCTCGCGGAGGCCGTCCGGCAGATGGGCGCGCGCGCGCTCGCCGCGCGTCATTTCGGCGATTGCGCCTGGAATATGGCCGGGCAAAGCGAGGCGGAGCCAGTGCACCTCGCCGTCAGTGCTTGCACCCAGCGTGAACGCCTCGGTCGTCTCGATCGGACCATCGATGCCGATGTCCGCCGAACCGATCTCGATCCCGTTTCTCAGAACCAGAATCCGTTTGTCCTTCCCGCTGACCACGATCGAGACGGGGCCACCCGGCGACCTGTCCGGCCGCCAGACATACTTCTCGGGGCTCGAGTGTCCGTCCTCTGCGGCCGCCAAAGCGACCGGAGCAGCGGAAACTTCGGGGGCAACCGCATCGTCGGTGATGATTACGGTGAGCCCGAGCTTGGTCACTTGATAGAGCAGTTTCGCAAATGCCAATGGCAGCCGGACACAGCCGTGGGACGCCGGATATCCCGGCAAGTTGCCGGCATGCAGGGCTATGCCCCCCCAGGTCAGGCGCTGCATGAACGGCATGGGCGCATCGGCGTACAGGTTCGACTTGTGATCCGGATCCTTCTGCAGGATCGTGAAAATGCCGGTGGGCGTATCGTGGCCCGGCCGGCCGCTCGATACTGTCGATACGCCGATCGGTAATCCGTTGCGGTAGACAAAGGCGCGTTGCGCTTTGAGGCTCACGATCAACGTCACCGGTCCTTCGGGCGCAATATTGGGCGCCCATAGGAATTCGCCCGGCTTCAGCCGCTCGATGGCGCCATCGGCGGCGACCGGATCGGCCTGCGCCATGGCGGGCGGAACCGTGGTCAGCAGCAGAGCCGCTGCATGCCAGAACAGACTGTGCCTGGCTCCTGTCGCGTGCCTGTTCGCGAGCATCAATGTCGATCGAGCGAGCGGCTGACAAGCACCTGGGTTGCGTCTCCGGGATATTCGCGAACCACAAAGCCCATGTCGCGCTCGAGCTCGATGGCATCATGGTTGTCGCGGCTCTCGATCGATTCGAGCGTCCGCAGTCCCTTGGTCTCGGCATAGCGCGCAATATAGGCGAGCAGCTCCCAGCCTATGCCCTGGTGCTTGTGATCGTCGCGGATCGCGATCGCGACCTCGCCGCGATCGAAGGCCATGTCGCAGGCGAGCATGCCCGTTGCGATCATCATCGAGCCGTCGGCCGTGAACACCAGGAAGCTCTCGCTATATTGGTGATCGGGATGCGTCAGCATCGAGATCTGGCCGGGCGACACCTCGTTGATGCCAGTGAGAAAGCGGAACCGAAGGTCGGCACGGCTCACATGGCCGAAGAATTCCTTGATCGTGCCGTCATCGTCGGGACGGGCGGCGCGGACATGAAATCTGTGGCCGGTTCGGGTCGTGATGAAGGTGTCTAGATCTGGATGGGTCACGTCTTTACCTCTGGTGAGGGCACCAAACGGGCGGTTCGAGAGCGCCTGGTGTCGAAGGGTCGCGGAAGGTGGAATGCGCGCGGATCCCCGCTGCGGCGCCTTTGCGAAGGCGTTTCACTGCTTCTAGCACGGATGCGCCCATCAGCCTCGGCAATTCGGAAGTCGAGCAACCCCGAACGATTTCCATCAATTCTGTGGTTTGTGGACAGCGATGGCCCTAATTCCTGTCATTGGACAGTTTGGGCAGCCCATCGAAAAGGCCCGACGTTCAAACGAAACGCGAAGCTGCTGGATCAGCCAAGAACGCGGACGGCGAATGCCGTGGTAGCGGCGAGCCCGTCCTGGCCGACGCTATGTCCCACGCCTGGCGAAACGTGGGTCTCGACCGTGACACCGGATGCGGTCAGCGCGGTCGACGCCAATTCCATCGAGCGGAACGGTACGACATCATCTTCGGTGCCGTGGATCAGCAGCACCGGTGGACGGCTCCTGATTTGCGCGTGCAGCCGCTCAGGTGCGACGAGCATGCCCGAGATCCCGACGATGCCCGCGACAGGCTCTGGGCGCCGCAGCCCGACGTGCAGCGCCATCATCGTGCCCTGGCTGAAGCCGACGAGAAGGAGGCGATCGCTCGGCAGGTCGGCGTCTTCGAGCGCGTGCGTGATGAAGGCGTCGAGAGCAGGCGCGGCTGCGGCGGCGCCGGCGGCGCGCTCGGCCATCGAGAAGGTCTCGATCGGCCACCATTGGTAAGCGGCGGCCATCCGGGAGATCTGCGACGGTGCGTTGGGCGCTACGAATGCGGCGTGGGGGAGCGCCGGCTGGATCATGCGGGCCAGCGAGATCAGGTCGTCTCCGTTCGATCCGTAGCCATGGATCAGGATGACGAGGGCGTTCGGCTTCGAGCCCGAGAGGGCGACGAGGCGGGGACCGTCGAGCGACACGCGAATCCTTTCAACGGGTAGTGTGGGACACGAGCCTAGCGCGAGGTCGCGACATCGGACCCGCCGCTGCGGCGTAACCAGCAACCTCCGCCGCTGCCAGAACCTCCCCCTCCGTTCGGGTTGCGGAGTGCCGGGAGGGGTCGTTCGTCATTATTTGTCGCGTTCAGCACGCTTACGATCGGCCTTTCGCGCACGGCTTATCGCTGCCGCGTGCTGGCGCGCTCTCTTTTCCGACGGCTTTTCGTAATGCCGACGCAGTTTCATCTCGCGATAAACACCCTCGCGCTGCAGCTTCTTCTTCAAGGCGCGAAGGGCTTGATCGACGTTGTTGTCGCGGACGATTATCTGCATGCGATCTTGGTTTCCAGCTGATTTGACGCTTGGTCGAACCCGGCGGCTCTACAGCCAGAGGGGCTGTAAGCCAAGGAATGAGCTAAGGCCGATCACTGAGATTATTGTTGCCGCTCGCCCGTCTAGGCCATCAGCACGATTTGTCGAAGACGAAAGACGGACGGATCGGCAGCTCAGCGTCCTGGTTCCGGACGTTGGCGGCGGCTTGGGTCATGCCT